>NZ_CM172749.1:0-5383141 GCF_057652795.1 Klebsiella sp. Sb-30 | reverse complement strand
GACCCTGCATTGGCCGAAAAGCCCCTGCACAAAAGGGGTGACGCGTGAACCGCTATCTGCGGTATTTATCCGATGCGGATCGGTGGATCGCGATCAGGACCGGGGATCATAGCCTAAACTGAGAAAGATATCTTGTGTTTCTCAACAGATTCTTCCCGATTTATCCACAGGAAGGATCGAAGCCGGGTAAGTGTAATCGATCCGGAGAGGAGTGAGGCACGATTTCGCCCACATATTGGAAAATTTAATGAGCTATGCTGGTTTAGGGCCTAAACGATCTAACAAAGATCCTTTGCGATCCTTGCGCTTTACCCGTCAGGCCGTATAATCCTCCACCCGGCGCGTAATGCCCGTTTTCCGTTGCCTGTCGCAGGTCATTTTTTGTGCGACAAGGTGCGAGAAATAAGGAAAGAGAATTGACTCCGGAGTGTACAATTATTACAATCCGGCCTCTTTAATCACCATCGCTGCCGCGTAAGTCGTTCGAAGTTCGTTCGGGTATACGCAAAAGTCAGTGAAATTATTCAAGTTTAGGTAGAAACCGCCATGAAACGCACTTTTCAACCGTCTGTACTGAAGCGCAACCGTTCTCACGGCTTCCGTGCACGTATGGCTACTAAAAATGGTCGTCAGGTTCTGGCACGTCGTCGTGCTAAAAGCCGTGCTCGTCTGACCGTTTCCAAGTAATAAAGCTAACCCTGCGTGGTTAAGCTCGCATTTCCCAGGGAGTTACGTTTGTTAACTCCCAGTCATTTCACTTTCGTCTTCCAGCAGCCACAACGGGCTGGCACGCCGCAAATCACCATCCTCGGCCGCCTGAATTCGCTGGGGCATCCCCGCATCGGTCTTACCGTCGCCAAGAAAAACGTCAAACGCGCACATGAACGCAATCGGATTAAACGTCTGACGCGTGAAAGTTTTCGTTTGCGTCAACATGAACTCCCGCCAATGGATTTCGTGGTGGTGGCAAAGAAAGGGGTTGCTGACCTCGATAACCGTGCTCTCTCGGAAGCGTTGGAAAAATTATGGCGCCGCCATTGTCGCCTGGCTCCCGGGTCCTGATAGGCCTTATACGGGTCTATCAGCGCCTGATTAGTCCGCTACTCGGGCCGCATTGTCGTTTCACGCCAACCTGTTCAAGCTACGGAATTGAGGCATTGCGCAGGTTTGGAGTGATAAAAGGCAGTTGGTTGACAGTGAAACGCGTATTAAAATGCCACCCTTTACACCCTGGTGGTGACGATCCCGTCCCGCCTGGACCATTTGATACCAGAGAACACTAACGATGGATTCGCAACGCAATCTTCTTATCATCGCTTTGTTGTTCGTGTCTTTCATGATCTGGCAAGCCTGGGAGCAGGATAACAATCCTCAGGCTCAGCAACAGACCACGCAGACAACGACCACAGCAGCGGGTAGCGCCGCCGACCAGGGCGTACCGGCCAGTGGCCAGGGGAAACTGATTACGGTAAAAACCGATGTGCTTGAGCTGACCATCAACACCCGCGGTGGTGATGTGGAGCAAGCGCTGCTTCCGGCTTATCCGAAAGCACTGAAGTCGACTGAACCGTTCCAGTTACTGGAAACCACGCCACAGTTTATCTATCAGGCTCAAAGCGGCTTAACCGGTCGTGATGGCCCGGATAACCCGGCTAATGGAGCCCGCCCGCTGTATAACGTCGATAAAGATGCGTTTGTGCTGGCGGAAGGCCAGAACGAAATCGTCATTCCGCTGACGTATACCGATAAAGCAGGCAACGTCTTCACCAAAACCTTCACCCTGAAACGCGGTGATTATGCGGTGAACGTGGGTTATAACGTGCAGAACGTTGGCGAAAAACCGCTGGAGATTTCTACCTTCGGTCAGCTGAAACAGACTGCCAACCTGCCAACCGCCCGCGATACGCAAACCGGTGGCCTGTCTACGATGCACACCTTCCGTGGCGCCGCGTATTCAACGTCTGAATCGAAATACGAAAAATATAAATTCGATACCATCGTCGATAACGAAAACCTGAACGTCAGCACCAAAGACGGTTGGGTGGCGATGCTGCAGCAGTACTTCACCACCGCATGGGTTCCGCAAAACAGCGGTACCAACAACTTCTACACCGCCAACCTCGGCAACGGCGTTGTCGCCATCGGCTATAAATCGCAGCCGGTACTGGTGCAGCCGGGTCAAACCGACAAGCTGGAAAGCGTTCTGTGGGTCGGCCCGGCCATTCAGGACAAAATGGCAGCCGTCGCGCCGCACCTGGATCTGACCGTCGACTACGGCTGGCTGTGGTTCATCTCCCAACCGCTGTTTAAGCTGCTGAAATTCATCCACAGCTTCCTCGGCAACTGGGGCTTCTCGATCATCGTTATCACCTTTATCGTTCGTGGCATCATGTACCCGCTGACCAAAGCGCAGTACACCTCCATGGCGAAGATGCGCATGCTGCAGCCGAAGATTCAGGCAATGCGTGAGCGTCTGGGCGATGACAAACAGCGTCAAAGCCAGGAAATGATGGCCCTGTATAAAGCAGAAAAGGTCAACCCGCTGGGTGGCTGCTTCCCGCTGATTATTCAGATGCCAATCTTCCTTGCGCTGTACTACATGCTGAGCGCCTCGGTTGAACTGCGTCATGCGCCGTTTATCCTGTGGATCCACGACCTGTCAGCACAAGACCCGTACTACATCCTGCCGATCATCATGGGCGCGACGATGTTCTTCATTCAGAAGATGTCTCCGACCACCGTGACCGACCCGATGCAGCAGAAGATCATGACCTTTATGCCGGTCATCTTTACGGTGTTCTTCCTGTGGTTCCCGTCAGGTCTGGTGGTTTACTATATCGTCAGCAACCTGGTGACCATTATTCAGCAGCAGCTGATTTACCGTGGTCTCGAGAAGCGTGGTCTGCATAGCCGCGAGAAGAAAAAGAGCTGATACTCTGCTTAAACCGCAGTAGCATCAATGCCAGAGAAGGCGGTCAATAGACCGCCTTTTTTACATTTACATAGAGAGTCATCATGAGCCATAACGACACTATCGTCGCCCAGGCAACCCCACCGGGACGCGGTGGTGTGGGCATCCTGCGCATCTCCGGCCTCAAAGCACGCGACGTCGCGCAAGCGGTTCTCGGCAAGCTGCCAAAACCGCGCTACGCCGATTATCTGCCCTTTAAAGATACCGACGGCACGCCGCTGGATCAGGGTATTGCGCTATGGTTCCCCGGCCCAAACTCCTTTACCGGTGAAGATGTGCTGGAACTCCAGGGCCACGGCGGCCCGGTGATTCTGGATCTGCTCCTGAAACGAATCCTGACGCTGCCGGGCGTGCGTATCGCCAGGCCCGGGGAGTTCTCTGAACGCGCGTTTCTTAACGATAAGCTCGATCTCGCCCAGGCTGAAGCGATTGCTGACCTGATTGACGCCAGTTCCGAGCAGGCAGCACGCTCGGCGCTGAACTCGCTGCAGGGCGCCTTCTCTGCCCGGGTGAATCATCTGGTGGAAGCGCTGACCCATCTGCGTATCTATGTCGAAGCCGCTATTGACTTCCCGGATGAGGAAATCGATTTTCTTTCCGACGGTAAAATCGAAGCCCAGCTCAACGGCGTGATTGCCGATCTTGATGCCGTTCGCGCCGAGGCCCGCCAGGGCAGCCTGCTACGCGAAGGGATGAAAGTGGTGATCGCCGGTCGCCCGAACGCCGGGAAATCGAGCCTGCTGAACGCGCTGGCCGGGCGCGAAGCGGCGATCGTGACCGATATTGCCGGAACCACCCGCGATGTACTGCGCGAGCATATCCATATCGACGGCATGCCGCTGCATATCATCGATACCGCAGGACTCCGCGATGCCAATGATGAGGTTGAGCGCATTGGTATTGAACGTGCCTGGCAGGAAATCGAGCAGGCTGACCGGGTACTGTTCATGGTGGACGGTACGACCACCAGCGCCGTCGACCCGGCGGAAATCTGGCCAGACTTTATCGAGCGTTTACCGGCGAAACTGCCGATTACCGTGGTCCGAAACAAAGCTGACGTCACTGGCGAAACGTTGGGTATCAGTGAAGTGAATGGCCACTCACTGATTCGACTGTCGGCGCGAACCGGTGAGGGCGTAGATGTCCTGCGCAACCATCTCAAGCAGAGCATGGGCTTCGATACCAACATGGAAGGCGGTTTCCTCGCCCGTCGTCGTCACCTGCAGGCGCTGTCAGAAGCCGCCAGTCATCTCCAGCAGGGCAAAGCGCAGCTGCTTGGCGCCTGGGCCGGTGAACTACTGGCCGAAGAGCTACGGCTCTCGCAACAGGCGTTGAGCGAGATCACCGGCGAATTCACCTCTGATGACCTGCTGGGGCGCATTTTCTCCAGCTTCTGTATCGGTAAATAACGCATCATCAATATGCCTTGGTGAGCATGAACTAACCTGCATCAACTTAATGTTTATGCAGGTTTTTTATTTTCCTGGCAGGAGGTTTTTCCTTTCATCTCACGATCTCACCGACGCAAGGTTGCTTCCTACAACGTGGCATCATTAAATGTCATGAGCCTCCCACAGCAGGATACCGCCATGACTTCTGATTACGCCGTTATCGAGACCGTCCCGTCGGCAGAGGATTTTTGCCGTTTACGACGGATCTCCGGCATGTCACCGCGCCCGCTGGAGGGCGTGATAGCCGGATTGCCGCGCAGCTGCTACGGCGTCCATATTCTCTGGCAGGGAATTCCGGTTGGCATGGGTCGCATCGTCGGTGATGGCGCCGTGAATTTCGAGATAGTCGATGTCGCGGTCGATCCGGCGCACCAGGGAAAAGGGCTGGGTAGACTGATTATGGAGAATATTGTCCGCTGGCTGGATGCCAATGCCTTTCAGGGCGCGTATGTTTCTCTGGTTGCCGATGTCCCCGAGCTGTATGCGAAGTTTGGTTTTACTTCCGTGCGCCCGGCCAGCGATGGCATGGCCAAAGTCTGGTAGTTCATCGCAGAACGCAGCGAGGGTTTTTCCTCTCAGGAAATCATTGTTGTCCAAATGGCAACTCGTACTGCCGCGCAATAGCCATTACTCTGTACGCCTCTATTCTCGCGGGGGTTCTATGGCACGCTTTCTTATCTGCAGTTTTGCGCTGGTTTTACTCTATCCATCCGGCATCGATATGTATCTGGTTGGTTTGCCGCGTATTGCGCAGGACCTCGGCGCCAGCGAAGCACAGCTGCATATTGCATTCTCGGTTTACCTTGCGGGCATGGCCGCCGCGATGCTGTTTGCCGGCAGAGCCGCCGATAAATCCGGACGTAAGCCGGTCGCCATTTTCGGTTCGACGACATTTATTTTGGCCTCGCTGCTCTGCGCGCACGCGCAGAGCAGCGATCTCTTCCTGGTCGGGCGTTTTATTCAGGGCATCGGGGCGGGGAGCTGCTACGTCGTCGCCTTTGCCGTCCTGCGCGATACGCTCGACGATCGTCGTCGCGCCAGGGTGCTGTCGCTGTTAAATGGCATCACCTGCATTATCCCGGTCCTGGCTCCCGTTTTGGGCCACCTGATTATGCTGAAATACCCGTGGCAGAGCCTGTTCTACACCATGACCGGCATGGGGGTGATGGTCGGCCTGCTCTCGGTCTTTATGCTGCGGGAAACGCGGCCGGCAGCCCCTTCACCGACTCTTGCCGGGCAGAAAAATGCCACGGAATCACTGCTGAACCGCTTTTTCCTCAGCCGTATCGTCATTACTACCCTCAGCGTAACGGCGATCCTCACCTACGTTAACGTCTCCCCGGTATTGATGATGGAGGAGATGGGGTTCGATCGTGGACAATACTCGATGGCGATGGCCTTAATGGCGCTGGTCAGCATGACGGTGTCGTTCTCAACGCCCTTTGCGCTCACCCTGTTTAAACCGCGTACATTGATGCTGACGTCACAGGTGATGTTCTTTACGGCCGGGGCTTTGCTCTGCCTTGCCACCAGCCAGACGGTAACCATGCTGGGTCTGGCGCTCATTTGCGCAGGCTTCTCTGTGGGCTTTGGCGTTGCCATGAGCCAGGCCCTGGGGCCATTTACTCTGCGGGCTGGGGTTGCCAGTTCGGTACTGGGGATTGCTCAGGTTTGCGGCTCTTCACTGTGGATTTGGCTCGCTGCCATCATCGGGTTAAGTGCCATGAATATGCTGATCGGGATTCTCATTGCCTGTAGCATAGTGAGTATTGTTCTGATTCTGGCCGCTTCCTCTGTCCGGGCTGCGCAACATAATGAAGAAATCCCTGTCGAGTCTCGATCTTAATTTATTACTCTGTCTGCAGCTTCTGACCCAGGAGCTCAGCGTCACCCGCACGGCGAAGCGCATGAACGTTTCGCCGTCGGCGGTGAGTAAATCATTAGCTAAACTGCGCGCCTGGTTTGACGATCCGCTATTCGTCAAAACGCCGCTCGGTCTGTCGCCGACGCCATTGATGACCAGCATGGAGCAGGATCTGGCGGACTGGATGCAGATGGGCAATCAGATCCTCGATAAACCCCACCACATCATGCCGAGCGGTCTGAAGTTCGAACTGGCGGCGGAAACGCCGCTGCTGATGATTCTGTTTAATTCGCTGTCGCAGCAAATCTACCAGCGCTATCCCCAGGCGCTGATTCGCCTGCGCAACTGGGACTATGACTCGCTGGATGCGATCATTCGCGGTGAAGTCGATATCGGCTTTTGCGGACGTGAAACACATCCGCGTTCACGGGAGCAACTCAGCCAGCTGCCGTGGTATATCGATTTTGAAGTCCTGTTTACCGACCTGCCTCAGGTCTGGCTGCGCGCGGATCACCCGGCGCTCAACGAAGAGTGGAATCTGGAGACCTTTTTACGCTATCCGCATATCAATATCAGCTGGGAACAGAGTGATACCTGGGCGCTGGATGATGTTCTCCACGAGCTGGGGCATAAACGCACCGTTGCGTTAACCCTGCCGGGGTTTGAACAATCGCTGTTTATGGCCGCCCAGCCGAATCACACGATGCTGGCCACCGCGCCGCGTTATTGCCATCACTATAACCGGCAGCACCACCTGCCGCTGGTGTCGCGGCCGCTTCCGCTGGAGCCGCTATTGCTGGAAAAAACGCGGGTGCCCTTTACCCTGCTATGGCACAAACGCAACAGCGACAACCCGAAGATAGTCTGGCTCAGAGAAACGTTTAAGCGACTCTATGCGGACCCCCTCTGACGTGTTTTCTCCTGCCATCCCCGCCTGACTGCGCAAGAAATTGTAAAAATCGCGCAAATCCCTTTTCAAGGGGGGATTTCCGCATTAAAACCTATCAATACCAGGTGATAATAGACCCCCAACTTTTTCTCTGACCATTAATCACGGAGCGACGAATGGCAACGCATTTTGCAAGAGGGATACTCAGCACCAGGGAGCCGCTATCGACACGACTGTCCGCGGCCTGTCATCAATCCGCGCAGCGCCTGCCAGAATACCGACAGACCCGCTATCGCGCATCACGTTCGCTGCTCGCCGAACTGTTGTTTATGCTGTATGGCATTAGCGAGCTCCCCGAAATCATCAGCGAAGAGAACGGCAGACCCGTTTTTCGCGATCCCCACCTGCCGCGATTTTCCATTTCCTATGCCGGAAACATTGTCGGCGTGAGCCTGACGACGGAAGGCGATTGTGGGCTGGATATGGAGCTTCAGCACGCCTCGCGCGGCGTCCACCCGCTGCACGACGCCAACCGCTACGTGTTCAACAGCAATGAGAATTTATGGATTAACATCCAGCATGACCCTGACGAAGCGCGCGCCCAGCTGGTGGCGCTGCGCAGGAGCGTGCTGAAGTTGACCGGTGAAGCGCCCGTCCGTCTGCAGCTACTACCCGGCGCGGGGCGACTACGGACCACCAACATGCAACCTGTTGAAGCCCTGTGCGATGCGGAACCGATACTGGTCTGGTCGATTGCCGCCACGCCGGCCATCGGCCAGCTTAAAGTCTGGGAATACAATTGTCAGGAAGGCTGGCGTAGCCTGCCGGACGCACAGATGCGAGCGAAGGAGCCCTCTGCCCGTCTGATACGCTTTACCAGCCTGCCCACAGAAAAAGCACTCTCCCTCAACTGACCGGTCTGTCCGGCTATCATGATGCAAAGGAGCAATCATGTCTGATACGTTGAAAGTTGTTACGCTACTCGGAAGTCTGCGCAAGGGGTCTTTTAATGGCATGGTTGCGCGCACCCTGCCTGGCATTGCGCCGGCGGGCATGGAGATCTCCGCATTGCCATCGATTGGCGACATTCCGTTATATGACGCGGATATCCAGCAGGAAGACGGGTTTCCGCAAAGCGTGCAGGATATTGCACAACAGATTCGCGAAGCCGACGGCGTTGTTATCGTTACACCTGAATATAACTATTCCGTTCCCGGCGGCCTGAAAAACGCGATTGACTGGCTGTCGCGCCTGCCTGAACAACCGCTGTCCGGGAAACCGGTCCTGATTCAAACCAGCTCCATGGGCGCAATTGGCGGCGCACGCTGCCAGTATCACCTGCGTCAAATTCTGGTGTTCCTCGATGCGATGGTGATGAACAAGCCTGAGTTTATGGGCGGCGTGATTCAGAACAAGGTCGATCCGCAGTCGGGAGAGGTGGTCGATCAGAGCACACTCGACCATCTGAGTGGACAGCTGAGCGCCTTTGCCGAGTATATTCAGCGAGTGAAAGCGTAAAAAAAAGCCCGGCAGCGCTGCCGGGCTTTCTTATTATGCTCGACGCTTAGTGCGCGTCGATAAACACGATTTTCAGCACGAACAGCAGCGAGACGATAATCACGCACGGGCTGAGATCGCGCAGACGACCGGTACCAATCTTCATCACGCAGTAAGAGATAAAGCCTAACGCAATCCCTTCGGTAATTGAGAAGCTGAACGGCATCATCACGGCGGTCACAAAGGCCGGCACCGCTTCCGTCAGGTCGTCCCACTTCACGCGCGACAGGCTGGATGTCATCAGTACGCCCACATAGATCAGCGCACCTGCTGCGGCATACGCCGGCACCATGCCCGCCAGCGGCGACAGGAAGATAACCAGCAGGAACAGAATCCCCACGACCACCGCCGTCAGACCGGTACGCCCGCCCACGGAAACACCGGAGGAGGATTCGATATAGGCGGTCACAGAAGAGGTGCCGATAAAGGAACCGGCCACCGATGAGATACTGTCGACAAACAGCGCCTGTTTCATCCGCGGGAATTTGCCTTTTTCATCGGCCAGACCGGCTTTATCAGTCACGCCGATCAAGGTTCCGGAGGAGTCGAACAGGTTCACCAGCATAAAGGAGAAGATGATACCCGCCAGACCGAGATTAAATGAGCCAGCCAAATCAACATGGCCAATCACCGACGTAATGCTCGGCGGAGCGGAAACAATACCGGTGTAGTGGACATCACCCAGAATCCAGCCCAGCAGCGTCGTGACGATGATGGAGACCAGCACCGCAGCATGAATGTTACGGGAGGCGAGAATAGCGATAATAAAGAAGCCGAGAATCCCCAGCAGCACGCTGTGGGAGGTCAGGTTACCGATGCTCACCAGCGTGTCTTTGTTTGCGACAATCACGCCGGCATTTTTCAGCCCCATCATGCCGATAAACAACCCGATACCGCTGGTGATCCCCACCCGCAGGCTGACGGGAATATTGGCAATCATCCAGTAACGTACGCGGAAAATAGTCAGCAGCAGCAGACCAACGGCGCCCCAGAAGATAGCGCCCATCCCCACCTGCCACGGCAGCCCCATCGCCTGGACGACGACAAAGGCGAAGAAGGCATTCAGCCCCATTGCCGGCGCCAGCGCAACCGGCAGGTTAGCAAACAGCCCCATCAAAATACTACCGAAGGCGGCGATCAGACAGGTCGTCACAAAGACAGCGCTGGTATCCATACCCGCTACGCCAAGAATTTGTGGGTTAACGAAAACAATGTAGACCATTGTCAAAAAGGTGGTGAAACCTGCTATCGCTTCGGTACGTGCCGTCGTGCCGTGTTCACGTAGTTTGAATACGCGCTCCAGCAGACCCTGGCCAGAAGACTGGCTGGTTTGTTGTTGACTCATTATCGGTTTCCGAACAAAAGGAGGGAAAATTCGTCGCTATCCTATACCAAAATGCGACACCGGGGGCAGTTGTATGGTAATTTTTTTCATTGAATTTGCTTATACGGCAACGATTGCGTCTTGTGAATAGGCAGGACGAAAACGTTAACTTGTTAAAATGGAAACGGCATGTCCCAAATAGAAGCCCTGTTTTTCGACTGCGACGGCACGCTGGTCGACAGCGAAGTGATCTGTTCCCGCGCCTATGTTCACATGTTCAAAGCGTTCGGCATTACGCTGGATTTAGACGAGATTTTTAAGCGTTTCAAAGGCGTAAAGCTCTACGAAATCATTGATACCATCAACCAGGAGCACGGCGTTAATCTACAAAAACCAGAGCTCGAACCTCTCTACCGTGCCGAAGTCGCACGCCTGTTTGATTCTGAACTGGAAGCGATTGCCGGAGCGGAAACGCTGCTGGATACGATCAGCGTGCCGATGTGCGTGGTCTCTAACGGCCCGGTCAGTAAAATGCAGCACTCGCTGGGAAGAACCGGCATGTTGCGCCATTTTCCCGACCGACTGTACAGCGGTTACGATATTCAGCGCTGGAAACCCGATCCGGCACTGATGTTCCATGCAGCAAAGACGATGAACGTTAACGTCGAAAACTGCATTCTGGTGGATGATTCCAGTGCAGGCGCTCAGTCCGGGATTGAGGCAGGAATGGAGGTGTTTTACTTCTGCGCCGATCCGCACAACAAACCGATCGATCATCCAAAAGTGACGACCTTTACTGATTTGGCACAGCTGCCTGCGCTGTGGAAAGCCCGTGGATGGCATATTACGCGTTAATGAAAAAAGCCGGATAGCGCGAGCGCGTATCCGGCCTCCAGGATCCGGGGTTTTGTCGACCCGGTAAGCGTAGCGCCTGCGGGTATTTTACGGCGGATCACTCTTTCGGATCTTTACCCGCCAGCAGCTTATCCAGCTCGTCGCCGCCAACGTGGCGGAAATCCTGACCTTTGACGAAGTAGAAAATATATTCGCAAATATTCTGGCAGCGGTCGCCGATACGCTCGATTGAACGGGCGCAGAACAGCGCGGTCAGCACGCTTGGAATCGTACGTGAATCTTCCATCATATAGGTCATCAGCTGACGCACGATGCCCTCATATTCCTGATCCACCTTCTTATCTTCGCGATAGATACGCACCGCTTCGTCGAGATCCATGCGAGCGAAGGCATCCAGCACGTCATGCAGCATCTGCACGGTATGACGCCCCAGTGATTCCAGGCTCACCAGCAGCGGCTGGTGCTGCTGGGAGAACTTCTCCAGCGCGGTGCGGCAAATTTTATCCGCCACATCACCGATACGTTCCAGCTCGGCGATAGTCTTGATAATCGCCATGACTAAACGCAGATCGCTGGCGGTTGGCTGACGCTTGGCGATGATGCGCACGCAGGCTTCATCAATGGCCACTTCCATCATGTTGACCTGCTTATCGCCGTCAATCACGCGTTTTGCCAGATCGCTGTCCTGATTGTGCATCGCGGTAATCGCATCAGACAGCTGCTGTTCCACCAGCCCACCCATGGTCAACACCTGAGTGCGGATATACTCCAGTTCTGCATTGAACTGGCCAGAAATATGTTTGTTAAGATTTAGGTTGTCCATGGTGTCTCCTGAATGCCCAACGGGTTAGATCCTGTGAAAGCAGAAGGGCAATCAACCGTAGCGGCCAGTAATATAATCTTCAGTTTGTTTCTTCGCGGGCTTCGTAAACAGATCGTCCGTGTTACTGAATTCAATCAGCTCGCCAAGATACATAAATGCCGTATGGTCTGAACAACGCGCAGCCTGCTGCATGTTGTGGGTAACAATAACGACGGTGTAGTCCTGTTTCAGTTCGGTGATCAGCTCTTCAATGCGCCCGGTGGAGATCGGGTCCAGCGCTGAACACGGTTCATCCAGTAACAGCACTTCCGGACGAATCGCGATACCGCGCGCGATGCACAGACGCTGCTGCTGACCGCCGGAGAGAGAATATCCGCTCTGATGCAGTTTATCTTTGGTTTCGTTCCATAATGCGGCTTTGGTCAAGGCCCACTGCACGCGCTCATCCATATCGGCACGCGACAGCTTTTCAAACAGGCGAACGCCAAAGGCAATATTGTCATAAATCGACATCGGGAACGGCGTCGGCTTCTGGAAAACCATGCCGACTTTGGCACGCAGCAGAGCGATATCCTGAGTATTGGTCAGAATATTATCGCCATCCAGCAGGATTTCGCCTTCCGCGCGCTGCTCCGGGTAGAGCTCGAACATTTTGTTGAACGTCCGCAGCAGGGTCGATTTACCGCAGCCTGACGGGCCGATAAACGCCGTAACCTGGTTTTTGGTGATATCCAGGTTGATATTTTTCAGGGCATGGAATTTTCCGTAGTAGAAGTTCAGGTTACGAACTGAAAGTTTACCCGGGGTCGCATTCGCCATACTCATCAATCTCTTCCTCATTCGGCGCCGCATTTCGCCGCGCCGCAAAAATTAACCGTGTTTATTCTTCGCGAAAACCACGCGCGCCAGAATGTTCAGCAGCAATACGCACAGGGTGATAAGCAGTACCCCGGCCCATGCCAGTTGCTGCCACTCCGCGAACGGACTCATGGCAAATTTGAAAATAGTCACCGGCAGGTTGGCAATCGGCTGCATCATATCGGTGCTCCAGAACTGGTTGGAGAGCGCGGTGAACAGCAGCGGCGCCGTTTCCCCGGCGATACGCGCGATAGCCAGCAGGATCCCCGTCATGATGCCGGACACCGAGGCCTTCAGCGTGATCGCAGAAATCATTTTCCACTTCGGCGTGCCCAGCGCATAGGCCGCCTCACGCAGGCTGTCCGGCACCAGTTTCAGCATATTCTCGGTAGTACGAATCACGATAGGCACCTGCAGCAACGCCAGGGCGATAACCCCAGCCCAGCCGGAAAAGTGCTGCATCTGTGCAACCACGATGGTATAGACGAACAGACCCACGACGATGGATGGCGCGGAAAGCAGGATATCGTTAATAAACCGAATCACTTCCGCCAGCGCGGACTTACGCCCGTATTCCGCCAGATAGATACCCGCCATAATGCCCAGCGGCGTACCGAAAACCGTCGACCACAGGATCAGCAGGCCGCTGCCCGCCAGGGCATTCGCCAGACCACCGCCCGCGGTGTTCGGCGGCGGCGTCATTTCGGTAAACAGCGCCAGACTCATGCCATCGATACCGCGGGTAACGGTGGACATCAGGATCCAGATAAGCCAGAACAACCCGAAGACCATGGTTCCCATTGACAGGGTCAGGGCGATACGGTTTTTCAGCCGGCGTTTAGCCTGCATCTTACGACGGGATTCAGCCAGCTCGGTGCTGGTTTGCAATTCAATCGTGGCCATTAGCGCGCCCCCTCACTCTTCGCCAGACGCATCACCATAAACTTCGATGCGGCCAGAACAATAAAGGTAATCACAAACAGAATCAGCCCCAGCTCCATCAGCGCCGCCACGTGCAGCCCGGTTTCCGCTTCGGCAAACTCATTCGCCAGAGCGGAAGTAATACTGTTCCCCGGCATATACAGTGAAACGCTATCCAGCTGGTAAGTGTTGCCGATAATGAAGGTCACCGCCATGGTTTCCCCCAGCGCGCGCCCCAGACCGAGCATCACGCCGCCGATAACCCCGTTCTTGGTAAAGGGCAGGACGATACGCCAGATGACCTCCCAGGTCGTACAGCCGATACCGTAGGCCGACTCTTTCATCATCACCGGCGTTTGTTCAAACACATCGCGCATGACGGCGGCGATGTACGGAATAATCATGATGGCCAGAATGACGCCCGCCGCCAGAATACCGATACCAAATGCCGGACCGGCAAACAGCGCTCCCACAAACGGGATCGTCGACAGGACGTTGCCTACCGGTTCCTGGAAGTAGGTGGCAAACAGCGGAGCAAAGATAAACAGGCCCCACATGCCGTAAACGATACTCGGAATGGCCGCCAGCAGTTCAATGGCGATGCCAAGAGGACGTTTCAGCCAGGCAGGAGAGAGCTCCGTCAGGAACAGTGCGATACCAAAGCTCACCGGAACGGCGATCAGCAGCGCTATAAATGAGGTCACCAGCGTCCCGTATATCGGCACCAGCGCACCGAAAATTTCGTTGGGCGCATCCCACTCTTTGGTCCACAAAAAGGAAAAACCAAACTTCTGAATGCTTGGCCATGAAGAGATGATGAGGGAAACGATGATGCCGCCCAGCATCAATAGCACAATCAGCGCCGCCAGTTTGACCAGCACGCCGAAAATTATGTCACCCTTTTTCCCCGGAGGGTTAAATGCCGGCTTGGTTGCAGCCATAGATTACTCTTTCTGTTTGGGCCTGGAAGCGCGCATTTTACCGTGCCTCCAGGCTAACGTAATGCTATACCCTAAATAATTCGAGTTGCAGCAAGCGCAGCCAACGCAGCTGCGGCTCGAAGTATGACGGGTATTTAGTACAGCGCTTTACCGCTGCTGTCTTTCACGTTGGTTTTCCATGCAGCACGAACCTGCTCAACCACGCTTTCCGGCAGCGTTGCGTAATCCAGCGCGTTGGCTTCTTTACTGCCATTTTTGTACGCCCAATCGAAGAACTTCAGCACTTCAGCAGTCTGTTCTGGCTTGTTCGTAGCTTTGTGTACCAGGATAAAGGTGGTTGAGGTGATCGGCCATGCATTCTCACCCTTCTGGTTAGTCAGATCCTGTGCGAAGGATTTGCTCCAGTCGATACCTTTAGCCGCGTTAGCGAAGTTATCTTCCGTCGGGCTGACCGGCTTGCCATCTGCGGAAAGCAGTTTGGTGTAAGCCAGGTTGTTCTGCTTCGCATAGGCGTATTCTACGTAGCCAATGGAGCCCGGCAGACGTTGAACGAAAGCGGCGATGCCGTCGTTACCTTTACCGCCCAGACCGGTCGGCCAGTTAACGGTAGAACCCGCGCCAATCTTAGATTTCCACTCTTCGTTCACTTTCGCCAGGTAGCTGGTGAACACGAAGGAAGTGCCGGAACCATCGGCGCGACGAACCACGGCGATATTCTGAGACGGCAGCTTCATACCCGGGTTGAGTTTAGCGATCGCTTCGTCATCCCACTTTTTAATTTTGCCCAGGTAGATATCACCCAGAGTTTTACCGTCCAGAACCAGCTCACCCGACTTCACGCCAGGCAGGTTGATTGCCAGAACCACACCGCCGATAACGGTCGGGAACTGGAACAGGCCTTCCTGAGCCAGTTTGTCATCAGCCAGAGGAGCATCAGAAGCACCGAAATCAACGGTGTTAGCAATAATTTGTTTGACACCACCGGAAGAGCCAATGCCCTGGTAGTTCACTTTATTGCCGGTTTCTTTCTGATAGGTATCAGCCCATTTGGCATACACCGGTGCAGGGAAAGTTGCGCCCGCGCCAGTCAGGCTTGCAGCTGCAAATGCAGAGAAAGCGCTCATCGATAAGGTCGCGGCGACAACTGTTGCGACGGTGGTACGCATAACGTTCATAATGTCTCCTGCTGGATTCGTAAATCGTTGTTTCGAGGCTATGGTGAGCAAAATAGGACAAAGAGGTGACAGTAAAATGTACGAATTATTACAGTTTTATGACACCCAAAAAGATAGCGGACTGGAGAAAATAAAAACAATATAAATCATAATGTTAATTATTTAAGTGACCGTAAGATTGCAGAAAAATTTTCTTTTTATGACACTTAAAATCGTAGTCGAAGATGACGGTTTGTCATAAACCCGCGCAGCAGCATTTTTCAGCAGAGCGCTGAAAAACAATCGCGGGAAATAAAAAAGGGCCGCCGGATGGCAGCCCTTTGTCTGATGCGTGTTGGCTTATTCTACGGTGACCGATTTTGCCAGGTTACGCGGCTGGTCAACGTCAGTGCCTTTAATCAGCGCAACGTGATAGGCCAGCAGCTGCAGTGGCACGGTGTAGAAGATCGGCGCAATGACCTCTTCAACATGCGGCATTTCAATAATGTGCATATTGTCGCTGCTGCTAAAACCCGCCTCGCCATCGGCGAAGACATACAGCTGGCCGCCACGCGCGCGAACTTCTTCAATGTTGGATTTCAGCTTCTCCAGCAATTCGTTATTCGGCGCCACGACGATCACCGGCATTTCGGCGTCAATCAGGGCCAGAGGGCCGTGCTTCAGCTCACCGGCCGCGTAGGCTTCCGCGTGGATATAAGAGATCTCTTTGAGCTTCAACGCCCCTTCCAGCGCGATCGGATACTGATCGCCACGGCCAAGGAACAGCGCATGGTGCTTATCGGAGAAGTTCTCGGCCAGCGCCTCAATACGCTTATCCTGCGACAGCATCTGCTCAATACGGTTCGGCAACGCCTGCAGCCCATGAACGATATCATGCTCAACGGCGGCATCCAGACCTTTAAGGCGCGCCAGTTTTGCCACCAGCAGCAGCAATACGGTCAGCTGAGTGGTAAAGGCTTTGGTCGAGGCCACGCCGATCTCAGTGCCCGCTTTGGTCATCAGAGCCAAATCGGACTCGCGGACCAGAGAAGAACTCGCCACGTTACAAATAGCCAGCGATCCGAGGTAGCCCAGCTCTTTTGACAGACGCAGCGCGGCCAGCGTATCCGCGGTCTCACCGGACTGGGAAAGCGTGATCATCAGACTGTTGCGACGCACCGCCGATTTGCGATAGCGGAATTCAGAGGCGATTTCAACATCGCACGGCACGCCCGCCAGCGCTTCAAACCAGTAGCGAGAAACCATGCCGGAGTTATACGAAGTGCCACAGGCTACGATCTGGATATGTTCAACCTGAGACAGCATTTCGTTAGCATGCGTGCCCAGCTCGCTGAGATCCACTTCGCCATGGCTGATGCGCCCGGAGAGGGTGTTTTTGATCGCATTCGGCTGTTCGTAAATCTCTTTTTGCATGTAGTGGCGGTAAGTGCCTTTGTCGCCTGCGTCGTACTGCAGATTAGATTCGATCTCCTGACGTTTCACCTGCGCGCCTTTGGTATCAAATACGGTCACATTGCGGCGAGTCACTTCCGCGATATCGCCTTCTTCCAGGAAGATAAAGCGACGGGTAACCGGCAGCAGAGCCAGCTGATCGGAGGCAATAAAGTTTTCCCCCATACCCAGACCGATAACCATCGGGCTACCGGAACGCGCTGCCAGCAGCGTGGACGGATCGCGGGAATCCATGATCACCGTACCGTAGGCACCGCGAAGCTGAGGAATGGCTCGCAGTACCGCTTCACGCAGCGTGCCGCCCTGCTCCAGCTCCCAGTGCACCAGGTGAGCAATCACTTCGGTGTCAGTTTCAGAGACGAAGGTGTAACCGCGCGCTTTCAGCTCTTCGCGCAGCGGCTCGTGGTTTTCGATGATGCCGTTATGGACCACCACAATGTGTTCAGAAACATGCGGATGCGCGTTACCTTCAGACGGCTCACCGTGCGTTGCCCAGCGGGTATGGGCAATCCCCGTACCACCGTGTAACGGGTGTTCTTCTACCGCCTGAGCCAGCATCTGGACTTTACCGAGACGACGAACGCGGGACATATGCCCTGCGTTATCAACCACTGCCAGACCGGCAGAGTCATATCCACGGTATTCCAGACGACGTAGACCTTCGAGAAGGATTTCAGCAATATCACGCTGCGCGACTGCGCCAACAATTCCACACATAGTTAAATTTCCTGATAATGGCGTTATGCCATGCGTTGTCGCTGACCTGTATTTGCCCGCGTTACGGGCGCCCCGAGCCTTGTAGAGAGTGGGGTTATTTTTATGGTACTGCCTGCGGACGGGGACCTATATTGCTCCTCTCATCCTGGTTCGCCGGGCGGTTTCCCCCCGGCGATAAGCCAAAAATTACTTCTTCTTCACCGGACGCTGCCAGCCCTGTTTATGGACCTGCGGCACACGGCTTAAAACCAGTTCGTTGTCGGCGATATCGCGCGTGACCGTCGTACCGGCGGCAATCGTGACGCCTTTACCCACGGTCACCGGCGCCACCAGCTGAGTGTCGGAACCGACAAACACATCATCGCCGATAATGGTTTTGAATTTATTTGCGCCATCGTAGTTACAGGTAATGGTACCGGCGCCGATGTTCACGTTGTCGCCGATTTCCGCATCGCCGAGGTAGGAGAGATGCCCTGCCTTCGAACCTTTACCCAGTCGCGCTTTTTTCATTTCTACGAAGTTGCCGACATGCGCACCTTCCAGCAGTTCGGCGCCTGGACGCAGACGTGCGAACGGCCCGATGGTGCAGGCGGCCTGCAGATGAGCATCTTCCACCACCGAGTACGGGCTGATCTCACAATCATCGCCAATGGTGCTGTTCTTGATCACGCAGCCGGCGCCGATCTTCACGCGCTCACCCAGAACCACGTTGCCTTCGAGGATAACGTTAGTATCAATCTCCACATCACGCCCATGTTTCAGGGTACCACGGAGATCAAAACGCGCAGGATCGCGCAGCATCACGCCCGCCAGCAGCAGTTTTTCCGCCTGCTCGGCTTGATAAACGCGCTCCAGACGCGACAGCTGCAGGCGGTTGTTTACCCCTTCAACTTCGCTTAAGCGCTGCGGATGAACGGCAACGATTTCACGCCCTTCCTGATACGCCATGGCGATAATATCGGTGATGTAGTATTCGCCCTGCACATTGTTGTTCGTCAGCTTCGCCAGCCAGCGTTTTAAATCCGCCCCACCAGCGATCAAAATACCGGTGTTAATTTCCTGAATCTGACGCTGCGCATCGCTGGCATCTTTATGCTCCACGATGCCGGTTACCTGACCGTTTTCACGCGTAATGCGACCATATCCGCTCGGATCGTCCAGCTTTACCGTCAGCAGGCCAATGCCGCCCTGCGGCTTCGCCGCGCGCAGGCGTTGTAGCGTATCAACGGAAATCAGCGGAACATCGCCGTACAGCATCATGATGTCTTCATCATCATGGAAGAACGGCGCCGCCTGTTGCATGGCATGGCCGGTACCGAGCTGTTCAGCTTGTAAGACCCAGTTAAGATTATCTTCATGCAGCGTCTGGCGCAGCAAATCGCCACCGTGCCCGTACACCAGATGTACGGCCGAAGCACCGAGATCTTTAGTCGCATCAATAACATGTTGCACCATTGGCTTCCCGGCCAGGGAGTGCAGCACCTTAGGAAGATCGGAATACATGCGGGTCCCTTTGCCTGCGGCAAGGATAACCACGCTCATCGCACTGTTTGACATACGCATCCTGACAACAATTAGAACGAAAAGTAAAAGCCTTTCACGTTGAAATATCTACATATTTTTCATCATGAAACGAGACGAGGATAAAACGCTCAGGCTCAACGATATACACCATTTTATGGTGCTATTTTTCACCGCTGTAAATGAGTTTATCTCCTGAAAAAGCGCATAAGGGAGATAAATCCCTGCTATCCCACTGCTTTTCCTGTTTTTTTGACACCTGAATAAAGCAAATCAATAAAATAAAACATAGTTTCAATATTCATTAATTGTGACGCATCAAATAGAAACGCCATTTCATTATTATGATAATACTGCTCAATAATTACCCAGGAGACAAAAATGAATAAAAAAATACCTTTGGCATTAGCCCTTTGCAGCACAATTATCGCATTACCGCTGCAGGCTGACGAGCAGCATGTCTGGCGAGGCATCGCTTTTGGTCAATCAACTGACGTGAATTTTTCCTCCAACGTGCTGCCGGAAAAGATCGGCGTTAACGACGTAACGATAGCAGGCAAAAAACTGGCTCCGCAGGATACTGCCAACCTCCAGGCCCCCATCACCATTGAGAGCCGCGGCGGAAAAATAGCCAACTCGCACGACGGTTTGACCTTCTTTTATACCGAACTACCGGCCCGACAGAATTTCATCCTGCAGGCCACGGTGACGGTGGATCAATTTGGTCCAGAAAATGGCGCCCTTCCGGCTGCACAGGAGGGCGCCGGGCTGCTGGTACGCGATATCATCGGCCATCCGCGGCAGCAGCCTTTGGTGGTTGGCTACGAAGAGTTTCCGGCGGCATCCAATATGGTCATGAACGCGATTATGACCCAGGATAAAAAAGATCGCTCGCACGTCAAACTCCAGGCCATCACCCGGGAAGGGATCGCGCAACCGTGGGGAAACGCAGGTTCGACTATCAACCGGCTGAGTTATAAAGAGAATATCGATCTTAAACAGACACCGGACTTCCAGCTCAGACTCGAACGAACCAACGAAGGATTTGTAACATCATGGGCGCCAGTCGGCAGCGATAAGTGGGTGAGCCAAAAAGTGCCTCATGCCGATCTGATCACCCAACAGGATAAAGATAGCTACTACGTTGGCTTTTTTGCCTCTCGTAACGCCAAAATCACCGTCAGCCATGCATCTCTGGTGACATCCCCGGCGAATACCGTTGCTTCACAGCCCTATGTTGCCAAAACCTGGCCGGTTGTGATGCAAATCGCCTCAGGCGCAGTAAGCCAGAGCGCAGATTACGTATTGCAGGCCCGGGCCAGTGGCGACGGTAACTTCACGGTTCGTCAGGATGAGGTGACGATTGGGATGAATAAAAAGGTCAAGGCCGGTGAGATGTTTACTCAAGCCGCGACGCTCAAAGAGAAAAGTACCTTTGAGATTGTTTTTACACCCACCAGCAGCCAAAAACCCATCACACAAAGCCTGACGGTTGAACGCAGCCGCCGCATTGAAGGGTGTACGCTACATGTCTCCCCTGAGGGGCTGTCTGACGCGAAAGGGACGCTTGATTCTCCGCTCGATCTCTCCACCGCGGTCGATTTGTTGCCTCCGGGCGGAAAGATTATCTTAGCCGCCGGGGATTATCCGCAAACGGTGATTCCGCTACAGGCCAGCGGGCTCAGAGAAAAGGTAAAAACGCTGCAGGCCGACGACAAGGCGGTTATTCATGGCCTGCTGCTGGATGCAAGCTACTGGCATATCAAGGGTATCTCAATAACAGACAAGAGCCTGCGCATACAGGGCAGCCATAACCTGATCGAGAACGTCACCGCCTACAAAAACGAGGATACCGGGATCCAGATCTCCTCCCCGGACAAAACCGATCGCCCGCTATGGGCCAGCTACAACCGGGTCGTGAACTCAGAATCCTACGGCAATGAGGATCCCGGTAAGATTAACGCCGATGGTTTCGCCGTAAAAATGCGGGTAGGGGAAGGTAATCGCCTGGAAGGCTGCTACTCACACGACAATATCGATGACGGATTCGACCTGTTTAACAAAATCGAAGACGGTGCCAATGGCGTTGTGGTGATCGAGAATTCAATTGCCCGCAATAACACCAGTAACGGTTTTAAACTCGGTGGGGAAGGGCAGCCGGTTGCCCACGAAATACGTAACAGCATTGCTATCGGTAACCATCTGGACGGGTTCACTGATAATTTCAATCCCGGCAAGCTGGTGGTGGTCAATAACGTCGCGGTAGATAACCAGCGCTTTAACTATCTCTTCCGCCCCAGCCCATACGGTAAGCCAGAGACTCAAGGCAACTTCAGCGACAATCTGTCGCTGCGCAGCCAGCCCGGAAAATATGATGATGCCGTTGTCGGGAATATTGAAGATAACAACTACTTTATTCGCGGGGGAAAAAGCGTCAATGCAGAGGGGAAAACCATTCTGAGCACCGATTATCAAACCCTGGCGCTACCGGATCCGCTGCTGCGTCATGCCGATGGCAGTTTTGCTACCGGAGACTTTCTCAACCGTAGATAGCAATATCCGGCTGAGAAAAACACAAAGGCCGCCCTCGGGCGACCTTTTTTGTTCTGCTTCGCACCGCAGGTGTTGTCGTTTTCGTTAGCGGTACAGCGCAAATGCAGAGAGGCTGGCGACTTAGTGATTGAAGGTACCGAAAGTGACGTTCATAGCACTGAAGAAAGCGATGATTTTGTTAAGCAGTTTCATGATGACTTCCTGGATAAAGAATGTGTTCTGGTAAATTTGTTTTGTGATTTACATCACAAAAACAAGTCTACGCTTCATTTTTTAACCGATCAACAAAAATGAGACGCTCATCACAAAAAAATTAAAATGCCATTTTAGTTTTGATAAATTTGAAACGAAGCCATAAAAAAAGCCAGCCTGGAAACCAGACTGGCTTTTTAACTTTCAAGCCGGTGTTACATCGCTTTTTTGGTCAACTCGATAACGCGCAGTTTGGCGATCGCTTTGGCCAGTTCCGCGGACGCCTGAGCGTAATCCACGTCGCCGTGAGAGCTGTTAATGTGCTCTTCCGCTTTACGCTTCGATTCCAGGGCTCGCGCTTCGTCGAGATCCTGGCCACGAATTGCCGTATCAGCCAGAACGGTCACGCTACCAGGCTGCACTTCAAGAATGCCGCCAGACAGATAGATAAACTCTTCATGACCGTGCTGTTTAACGATGCGAATCATACCAGGCTTAATGGCGGTGAGCAGCGGTGCGTGACCCGGGTAAATACCCAGTTCACCTTCACTACCCGTTACCTGGATTTTCTCGACCAGACCGGAGAACATTTGCTGCTCCGCGCTGACGACGTCCAGGTGGTAAGTCATTGCCATATCACCCTCCGATTAAGGCGTTAAAGTTTTTTGGCTTTTTCCACGGCTTCGTCGATAGAACCGACCATGTAGAACGCCTGCTCTGGCAGGTGATCGTATTCGCCTTCCATGATGCCTTTAAAGCCACGGATGGTGTCTTTCAGGGAGACGTACTTGCCCGGAGAACCGGTAAATACTTCTGCCACGAAGAACGGCTGGGACAGGAAGCGCTGAATCTTACGTGCGCGAGCTACCACCAGTTTGTCTTCTTCAGACAGTTCATCCATACCGAGGATGGCGATGATGTCTTTCAGTTCCTGATAACGTTGCAGCAGGGACTGTACGCCACGTGCGGTGTCGTAGTGCTCCTGACCCACAACCAGCGGATCCAGCTGACGGCTGGTGGAGTCCAGCGGGTCAACGGCCGGGTAGATACCCAGAGACGCGATCTGACGGCTCAGTACCACGGTTGCATCAAGGTGAGCAAAGGTGGTGGCTGGTGACGGGTCAGTCAAGTCATCCGCAGGGACGTATACGGCCTGTACGGAAGTGATAGAACCGGTTTTGGTGGAGGTGATACGTTCCTGCAGAACACCCATCTCTTCCGCCAGGGTCGGCTGATAACCTACCGCTGAAGGCATACGACCCAGCAGTGCGGATACTTCAGTACCGGCCAGGGTATAACGATAGATGTTATCGACGAACAGCAGAACGTCACGACCTTCGTCACGGAATTTCTCAGCCATGGTCAGGCCGGTCAGAGCAACGCGCAGACGGTTTCCCGGCGGCTCGTTCATCTGGCCATAAACCAGGGATACTTTATCCAGAACGTTGGAGTCGGTCATTTCGTGGTAGAAGTCGTTACCCTCACGAGTACGTTCACCTACGCCCGCAAACACGGAGTAACCGGAGTGCTCGATCGCGATGTTACGGATCAGCTCCATCATGTTTACGGTTTTACCTACACCCGCACCACCGAACAGACCAACTTTACCGCCCTTAGCGAACGGACACATCAGGTCGATAACTTTGATGCCGGTTTCCAGCAGTTCCTGAGAGCTGGACAGCTCCTCATAGGACGGAGCTGCACGGTGAATAGCCCAACGCTCTTCTTCGCCGATGTCGCCTTTCATATCGATTGGCTGACCCAGCACGTTCATGATACGACCCAGCGTTGCTTTACCAACCGGGACTTCGATCGGGTGCTCAAGGTCTTTAACTTCCAGACCACGACGCAGACCGTCGGAAGAACCCATGGCGATAGCACGTACGATACCACCGCCGAGCTGCTGCTGAACTTCCAGCACCAGGCTCTCATTACCATTCTGTACCTCAAGAGCATCGTACACGCGCGGTACGGCATCCTGAGGGAATTCGACGTCAACCACGGCGCCGATTACCTGGACAATTTTTCCAGTAGCCATCTTGAATCCTCTACGAATTAACCTGGTTATACCGCGGATGCACCACCGACGATCTCGGTGAGTTCCTGAGTAATGCTGGCCTGACGAGCTTTGTTGTATACCAACTGCAGCTCTTTAATCAGGCTGCCGCCATTATCGGTTGCGGCTTTCATCGCCACCATACGTGCGGCCTGCTCGCTGGCCAGGTTTTCTACCACGCCCTGATAAACCTGGGACTCGACATAACGACGCAGGAGGGTATCCAGCAGCGCTTTCGGGTCTGGCTCATACAGATAATCCCAGGATTTACGCTTCAGCTCAGCATCTTCTGATGCCGGTAACGGCAGCAGCTGAGTGATGGTCGGAGTCTGGGACATGGTATTAATAAATTTGTTGCTGACAACGTACAGCTTGTCCAGACGGCCTTCATCATAGGCCTGCAACATCACTTTTACCGGGCCGATCAGTTCGGACAGCGATGGGTTATCCCCCATGCCAGTCACCTGGGCGACAATATTGCCACCGACGGAACTAAAGAAAGATACGCCTTTAGAGCCGATCATTGCGATGTCGCACTGAACGCCTTTATCGGACCATACTTTCATATCTGCCAGCACTTTCTTGAACAGGTTAATGTTCAAGCCGCCGCACAGACCACGGTCGGTCGACACCACCAGGTAGCCCACGCGTTTAACGTCGCGTTCTTCCAGGTACGGGTGCTTATATTCCAGATTACCGTTTGCAAGGTGACCAATCACTTTGCGCATAGTATCTGCATAAGGACGGCTGGCCGCCATGCGCTCCTGCGATTTACGCATTTTGGAAGCGGCGACCATTTCCATCGCTTTAGTGATCTTTTGCGTGTTCTGGACGCTTGCGATCTTACTACGTATCTCTTTTGCGCCGGCCATGAACTTCTCCTCAATGCCTTGCGGCCTGCCCTAAGGCAAGCCGCCAGACTTTACCAGGACTGGGTTGCTTTAAAGGAGTCGAGGATGCTTTTCAGCTTGCCTTCGATCTCGTCGTTATAGCCACCGGTCTGGTTAATCTCTTGCATCAGCGGAGCGTGGTCACGGTCAACGTAAGCCAGCAGAGCGGCTTCGAAGCTACCGATTTTCGCCAGTTCCACATCTTCGAGGTAACCGCGTTCAGCAGCAAACAGGACCAGACCCTGCTGTGCTACAGACATAGGTGCATACTGTTTCTGTTTCAGCAGCTCGGTTACTTTCTGACCATGGCTCAGCTGTTTACGGGTTGCTTCATCCAGATCGGATGCGAACTGAGAGAACGCAGCCAGTTCACGATACTGTGCCAGCGCGGTACGGATACCACCGGACAGTTTCTTGATGATCTTGGTCTGAGCAGCACCACCCACACGGGATACGGAGATACCCGGGTTAACCGCAGGACGAATACCGGAGTTAAACAGGTTGGTTTCCAGGAAGATCTGACCATCGGTAATGGAGATTACGTTGGTCGGAACGAACGCAGAAACGTCACCCGCCTGGGTTTCGATAATCGGCAGTGCGGTCAGGGAGCCGGTTTTACCTTTAACTTCACCTTTGGTGAATTTCTCAACGTATTCCGCGTTAACGCGGGATGCGCGCTCCAGCAGACGGGAGTGGAGGTAGAACACGTCGCCCGGGAATGCTTCACGTCCTGGCGGACGACGGAGCAGCAGGGAAACCTGACGGTAAGCAACAGCCTGTTTAGACAGGTCATCGTAAACGATCAGCGCATCTTCACCGCGATCGCGGAAGTATTCGCCCATTGCGCAACCGGCATACGGTGCCAGGTATTGCAGTGCAGCGGATTCAGAAGCGGTCGCCACAACAACGATAGTGTTGGACAGCGCGCCGTGCTCTTCCAGTTTACGTACCACGTTAGAAATGGTGGACGCTTTCTGGCCGATAGCGACGTAGACGCACTTGATACCGGAATCACGTTGGTTGATGATCGCATCGATTGCCATCGCGGTTTTACCGGTCTGACGGTCACCGATGATCAGCTCACGCTGGCCACGGCCGATTGGAATCATGGCATCGACGGATTTATAACCGGTTTGTACCGGCTGATCGACGGACTGACGTTCGATAACGCCCGGAGCGATAACTTCGATTGGCGAGAAGCCATCGTGCTCAACCGGACCTTTACCGTCGATAGGTGCACCCAGGGTGTTCACCACGCGACCCAGCAGGCCACGGCCAACCGGAACTTCAAGGATACGGCCAGTACATTTAACCTTCATGCCTTCGGCGAGGTCAGCGTACGGACCCATGACTACTGCACCTACGGAGTCGCGCTCCAGGTTCAGTGCGATAGCGTAACGGTTACCCGGCAGGGAAATCATCTCACCCTGCATACAATCGGCCAGGCCGTGGATGCGGATAACACCGTCACTGACGGAAACAATAGTACCTTCGTTGTGAGCTTCGCTCACCACATTGAACTGAGCAATGCGCTGCTTGATCAGTTCGCTGATTTCGGTGGAATTCAGTTGCATGCTCCAGTCCCCTTAAGACTGCAAGACGTCTGCAAGGCGATCAAGACGGCCGCGTACGCTACCATCAATGACCATATCACCCGCACGGATGATAACACCTGCCATAACAGACTTATCGATTTTGCAATTCAGCTTAACTTTGCGTGACAGACGTTTTTCCATCGCGCCGACGATCTTCTCAAGCTGTGCTTCACTCAACTGGGAGGCAGAAATAACATCTACCTCTGCGGTTGCCTCACTGGCAGCGCGCAGGTGAATAAATTGCTCAAGAACATCCGGGAGCACTTGCAGACGACCATTTTCAGCCATAACCCGAATCAGGTTCTGGCCATTTTCGTCCAGTTGCTCACCGCATACCGCAATGAACGCGTCAGAGAGCGTTTCCGGCGCCAGAGCACCGGACAGAAGCTCTGCCATTTGTTCGTTTTTGGTCACTTCAGCGGCAAACGCCAGCATATCCTGCCAGCGTTCAACACTTTTGTGTTCGACGGCAAAGTCAAAAGCTGCTTTGGCGTAGGGGCGAGCTACCGTTACAAATTCAGACATCAGCCCCTCCCTCCTTACAGTTCAGCGACAAGTTTGTCCACGATGTCGCTGTTAGCAGCTTCATCCACGGAACGTTCGATGATCTTCTCGGCGCCAGCAACAGCCAGGATTGCGACCTGCTTACGCAGCTCCTCGCGAGCACGTTTACGTTCGGCATCGATTTCAGCCTGCGCCTGTGCGACGATTTTGGTGCGTTCCTGTTCTGCTTCAGCTTTAGCTTCGTCCAGCATCTGAGAGCGACGCTTGTTCGCCTGCTCGATGATGACCTGAGCTTCCGCTTTCGCTTTTTTCAGCTGGTCGGTCGCGTTGGCCTGTGCAAGGTCCAAATCTTTCTTAGCGCGTTCTGCAGAAGCCAAACCGTCAGAAATCTCTTTCTGACGTTTTTCGATGGCAGCCATTAACGGCGGCCATACGTACTTCATGCAGAACCATACGAAAAGAACAAACGCGATGGCCTGGCCGAGGATTGTTGCGTTCATGTTCACAGCACAATACCTCTTAAATTAACTCTGTGGCTTAGGTTTCTTTCGAACAACTTACTACGCGACAGCAAACATCACGTACAGACCCAGACCTACAGCGATCATCGGGATAGCATCCACCAGACCCATAACGATAAAGAACTGAGTACGCAGCAGAGGAATCAGATCCGGTTGACGCGCTGCGCCTTCCAGGAATTTGCCCCCGAGGATGCCGATACCGATCGCAGCACCGATCGCCGCCAGACCCATCATCACAGCGGCAGCCATGTACAGCAGATCCATATTCAGGTTTTCCATGACAGTCTCCAGTTTGTTTCAGTAAAAACGTAGTATGTTGGTAAAAATCAATGCTCTTCAGATGCCATCGACAGATAGACGATCGTCAGAACCATGAAGATGAAGGCTTGCAGCGTAATAATCAGGATGTGGAAAATGGCCCATGGCACATTCAGAACCCACTGTGACCACCACGGCAGCAGACCAGCAATCAGAATGAAAATCAGCTCACCGGCATACATGTTGCCGAACAGTCGCAGACCAAGTGAAACCGGTTTGGACAGCAGGCTTACCCCTTCAAGGATTAAGTTGACAGGAATGAATGCCCAGTGATTGAACGGCTGCAGTGTCAGTTCTTTAACGAACCCACCCACGCCTTTCATTTTGATGCTGTAGAAAAGAATCAGGATAAACACGCCAAGCGCCATCGACAGGGTGATGTTCACGTCAGCAGACGGAACCACGCGCAGTGCAGGCAGGCCGAAAATGTGTTCGCCGATATACGGAATCAGGTCGATTGGCAGCAGGTCCATCAGGTTCATCAGGAATACCCAGACGAACACGGTGAGGGCCAGCGGAGCAATCAGCTTGCTCTTGCCATGATACATGTCTTTGACGCTGCCATGGACGAAGCCAATGGTCATCTCGATAGCCGTCTGGAGTTTACCAGGAACACCGCTGGTCGCTTTTTTCGCAACGCTACGGAAAATGGTAAGGAACAACAGACCGAGCACCACTGAGAAGAACATGGAGTCAATGTTGAGCGTCCAGAAGGTGGCCGGGGGGTTGTGCGGATCCACCAGCGAGAAAGTACGCAGGTCCAGCTGAAGGTTGTTCAGATGGTGGCCTATGTATTCCTGCGGCGTCATATTTTCTGCAGCCATGATGCCTTTTACCCTTTGTTGTTAATTACAGCTGGTGCCAGAATTTGTACCACCAGCACCAAAACCCACGTCACTATCAGCGGCATGAATACCACTTTGAATACGGCCAGCGCCACCGCGAGGAGGGCAAAGGTCAGCAACACCTTGAAAGCTTCGCCGAAGGCGAAGGTCCAGGCCACTCGGCCTTTAGATGGTGTATGCGCCTGATGACGCCAGGCAAAAATCATAAACAACATGTTTGGCAAAACAACCGCCAAACCTCCGCATACTGCGGAGACGCCCCAGAAGGGGTCTTTTAGGCTGAACAGCAGTCCACTTGCTATTACTGCCAGTAACTGAATAAACAGAAGCTTACGAGCAACGTTTCGACTCAAGAGCGACACAGACATCACGTTTTTACTCCTGCTCCCTTCGAGGTATGTCGCGTGTCGTATAAAACGTCCTTTAAGACGAAGAGTCAAGCATCAAAAAGCGGACAAATTATACGGTGACGCCCCGTGATTTCAAACAATAAGTAGCAAAATAGTGAATAAATGTTTAATTATTTTCCAGCAGGCAACTTTTCCTGCATTTTGCCAATCTGTGAGCCGTCATACGAAACTGCAAATACTGAGAAAACACAGAGATTAAAGCGTGCACCAGATCACATATTAAACATTTTAGAGTAAAGCGAATTAATTCCGCTCATAAATTGTCTGTTTTCATCTTTTTGATATTAAAGATAAAAAATGAGCAGTTTTTATAAAACAACCGCGCATACAATGAAAACCTTTTATTGACATTTATAATAAATATTTAACATCTGTATGCCCTGTCAGTTGCTCGATTTTTAGCGTACTGATATTTTCAATGTTGACTATTTTATGGGTTAACCAACCGTTAAAGTTAACTTCGAGATAACCCATAGTAAAAACATGGTTAAAACACGCCGGGAATAGCTCGCAGTGACATTTATTTTTGTAACATGCGGCGGTCTCATTTTTTTCACATTTTTTGATAAAAACTAAATCATTTTTGGCTTAATAACCACCAGGTGACGCTCCCCTTCCAGCTCAGGAACATGCAGCCTGATGATCTCGCTGACGGTGTATCCTTCGGGAAGATTTGCCATTTCATCTTCCTGGGCCACCCCTTTCAACGCATAGAAGCAGCCGGTTTCCGACGGCAGATGATGACACCAGCTGACCATGTCATTCAACGAGGCAAATGCGCGGCTGATGACGCCATCGAACGGCGGCTCAGCGGGGAAATCTTCCACGCGGCTCTGAACCGGGGCGATATTCTCCAGTTTTAACTCATGCTGGACCTGACGAAGAAAACGCACGCGCTTACCGAGGCTGTCCAGCAGCGTGAAATGTGCTTGCGGGAGAACTATCGCCAGCGGGATTCCCGGTAGTCCAGGCCCTGTTCCGACATCGATAAAACGCGTTCCCTGCAGGTACGGCGCAACAACAATGCTATCGAGGATATGGCGAATCAGCATCTCATTCGGATCGCGAACGGAAGTCAGATTGTAGGCTTTGTTCCACTTATCCAGCATGCCAACGTAGGCCACCAGCTGGTTTTTCTGGTGATCGGTGAGCGAAATACCGGCTTCAGCCAGCAGACGAGAGAGTTTGTTGAGCACGTTCTGTACCTGTCCAGAAATAATGAGCCCGGAGGCGATGACGCTTACCGGGCCGGTGAATCAAAAAGGGCGGAGAAGCAGCCTGCTATCCGCCAAATTCCGCCTGTCAGGGCAATCAGGCGCTACGGCGCAGCATCCCCTGCTTTTTCAGCCAGACCAGCAAAATAGAGATCGCCGCTGGCGTGATGCCGGAAATACGCGAAGCCTGACCGATTGAAGACGGTTTGTGATCGTTGAGCTTGGCAATCACCTCATTCGACAACCCGATCACCTGACGATAATCAAGCGTTGCCGGCAGGATCGTATTCTCATTACGCTGCTGTCTTTCGATCTCTTCCTGCTGACGAGCAATATACCCTTCGTACTTCACCTGGATTTCGACCTGTTCTGCGGCCTGCACATCTTCGAGGCCCGGCGCGAACGGCGACAGCTGAACCAGCTGCTCATAGGTCATTTCCGGACGACGGAGTAAATCTTCTCCACTCGCTTCGCGAGAAAGTGGTGCAGTCAGGTGAGCATTCACTTCTTCCGCACTGTCCGCCGCCGGATAAACCCAAGTGGATTTCAGACGCTGACGCTCCAGCTCAATGCTTTCCAGCTTCTCGTTGAAACGCGCCCAGCGTTCATCATCGACCAGACCCAGTTCACGCCCCTGTTCCGTCAGACGCAGATCGGCGTTATCTTCGCGCAGCATCAGACGATATTCGGCGCGTGAAGTAAACATCCGGTACGGTTCTTTGGTCCCCAGAGTACACAGATCGTCGACCAGCACGCCGAGGTAGGCTTCCGAACGCGCCGGCGCCCATCCCTCTTTTTCCGCAGAGAAACGACCGGCGTTCAGACCGGCAAGCAGCCCCTGGGCGGCAGCTTCTTCGTAACCCGTGGTGCCGTTAATCTGTCCGGCAAAGAACAGACCGTGGATATATTTACTTTCCAGCGTCGGCTTCAGATCGCGCGGGTCGAAAAAGTCGTACTCAATAGCGTAGCCTGGACGAACGATTCTGGCGTTCTCCATGCCTTGCATAGAGCGAACAATTTGCATTTGTACGTCAAACGGCAGGCTGGTGGAGATACCGTTTGGATAAATTTCGTTGGATGTCAGCCCTTCTGGCTCGAGGAAGATCTGATGCTGGTTACGATCGGCAAAACGCATCACTTTATCTTCGATCGACGGGCAATAACGCGGTCCGATCCCTTCAATCACCCCGGCATACATTGGGCTACGATCGAGGTTATTACGGATCACGTCGTGGGTTTTCTCGTTGGTATACGTGATATAGCACGGTACCTGCTGCGGATGCTGAGACACGTTGCCCATGAACGAGAAGACCGGCATGGGGTTATCACCATGCTGCGGCGCCAGGACGCTAAAATCGATGGTACGGGCGTCAATACGCGGCGGCGTACCGGTTTTCAGGCGGCTGACGCGTAGCGGCAGCTCACGTAAGCGGCGAGAAAGGGGGATGGACGGCGGATCGCCTGCGCGACCACCGCTGTAATTATCCAGTCCGATATGGATCTTGCCGTCAAGGAAGGTGCCGACGGTCAGGACCACCGCTTTGGCGCGGAATTTCAGACCCATTTGGGTAACGGCACCGACAACCCGATCGTTTTCAACAATCAGATCCTCAACCGCCTGCTGGAAGATCATCAGGTTGGGCTGGTTTTCCAGCGCAGTGCGCACCGCCTGACGATAGAGCACGCGGTCTGCCTGAGCGCGTGTCGCCCGTACCGCCGGGCCTTTGCTGGCGTTTAGTATCCTAAACTGAATGCCTGCCTGGTCGATCGCTTTCGCCATCAGTCCGCCAAGCGCATCCACTTCTTTTACCAGGTGTCCTTTCCCAATGCCGCCAATCGCCGGGTTGCAGCTCATCTGCCCCAACGTGTCGATATTGTGTGTCAAAAGCAGGGTCTGCTGACCCATTCGCGCTGCGGCCATCGCGGCCTCAGTGCCTGCATGACCCCCGCCAATGATGATGACGTCAAAAGGATCCTGATAAAACATGGTGGTATGCCTCGCATAAAGCGGTTTGAAAATGGATTGAAGCCCGGGCCGTGGATTCTACTCAACTTTAGTCGATCGAGAAAGCTCCGGGATCTTGAGTATTAAAAAGAAGATCTTTTATTTAGAGATCTGTTTTATTGTGATCTCTTATTAGGATCGAACCTTTCTGTGGATAAGCCGGATCCGCGTTTTAAGATCAAATGCTTAAGAAGGATCACTATCTGTGAATGATCGGTGATCCTGTTCCGTATAAGCTGGGATCAAAATGAAGGGTTATACACAGGTCAAAAAGCAGCCACTGGTTATACGTTGGATAACTACCGGTTGATCAGAGCTTTTAACTGTAGTTATCCACAGAAGATCGGACGATCTTTACAAAACTTAGAGTAAATCTTTCCAGGATCCGACCCAAATCTCAGCCGGATCCTCCGGAATTTCATGTTCCAGGACATTTATCTTCAGCGTTTCGCCGATCTGTTGGGCACCACATGCCTTCAATGCGCTGTCGATTTTGTCGATGGCGCCGCAAAAGGTGTCGTATTCGCGGCTACCAATACCTACGGCGCCAAAACGAACGGCGGACAGGTCTGCCTGCTTTTCCTGAAGCGCTTCATAGAACGGCAGCAGATTATCAGGGATATCGCCCGCACCATGTGTCGAGGAGATAACTAACCAGATCCCTTCAGCCTGCAGATCCTCGATCAACGGACCGTGCTGGATTTCGGTGCTGTAGCCCGCCTCTTCCAGCTTTTCAGCCAGATGCTCCGCTACATATTCCGCACTGCCCAGGGTACTGCCGCTGATAAGCGTAATGTCTGCCATGATCGTCTGCTCAATTATTCAGAGTGGCACATTGTACGCTGTGTGAGAGCTGGGATCTACCTGTGGAAAATGTGGGATTAAAAAAGCCCGATCACGGGCGGATGGTCCGCATGATCGGGTTCTGCAGGGAGATCAGGGTCTCGGTGGACTGAATTTCATCGATTGTTTGGATCTTGTTGATAAGTACCTGCTGCAGGGCATCGATCGAGCGGCACATCACCTTAATAAAGATGCTGTAGTGCCCGGTGGTGTAGTAGGCCTCGGTAACCTCGTCGAGGCTTTCGAGTTTGGCCAGCGCGGAGGGATAGTCTTTGGCGCTTTTCAAAATGATGCCGATAAAGCAGCAGACGTCGTAACCGAGCTGTTTGGGGTTCACGTCGATACGGGCACCGGTGATGATGCCCGCCTGTTTCATCTTCTCCACACGAACATGAATCGTCCCCGGGCTGACGCCAAACTGTTTGGCCAGTTCAGCATAGGCGGTACGGGCATTGGCCATTAAGGCTTCCAGGATGCCGCGGTCCAGATTGTCGATCTGATAATTTTCCATAGGTTTTTCTTATGATGTTTGATGATTCTTTCTATATTAGCCATATATTTTAATGAATCAAAAGTGAACATGGCTTTTTGTTGTTTGATTATTGAATTGGTGGTCGTTTTTGTTGCTTAATCAATATCAACAGGACGCAGGAGTAATAAAAAATGAAAACCGCATACATCGCAAAACAACGCCAGATTAGTTTCGTTAAGTCTCACTTTTCCCGCCAGCTGGAAGAGAAGCTTGGTCTGATTGAAGTCCAGGCACCTATCTTAAGCCGCGTAGGAGACGGGACTCAGGACAACCTGTCTGGTTGCGAGAAAGCGGTTCAGGTGAAAGTGAAAACACTGCCAGACGCCCAGTTCGAAGTGGTTCATTCACTGGCGAAGTGGAAACGTCAAACCCTGGGACAACACGACTTCAGCGCGGGCGAAGGGCTGTACACGCACATGAAGGCCCTTCGCCCCGATGAAGACCGACTGACCGCCATTCACTCCGTTTACGTCGACCAGTGGGACTGGGAACGCGTGATGGGTGATGATGAACGTCATGTCGGCACATTAAAATCAACCGTAGAGGCTATCTACGCCGGGATCAAAGCGACCGAGGCCGCCGTATGTAAAGAGTTCGGCCTGACGCCGTTCCTGCCGGAACAGATTCAGTTTGTCCATAGCCAGACGCTGCTGAGCCGTTATCCGGATCTCGATGCCAAAGGCCGCGAGCGGGCGATTGCCAAAGAGCTGGGAGCCGTATTCCTGATAGGGATTGGCGGTAAGCTTTCTGATGGTCAGCGTCACGACGTTCGTGCGCCGGATTATGATGACTGGAGTACGTCGGTTGAGGAAGGCTTTAGCGGCCTGAACGGCGATATTCTGGTGTGGAACCCGGTGCTGGAAGACGCTTTCGAGCTCTCCTCTATGGGGATCCGCGTGGATGCCGAGGCCCTGAAGCGCCAGCTGGCGATCACCGGTGATGAGGATCGTCTGAAACTGGAGTGGCACCAGGCGCTGCTGCGCGGTGAAATGCCGCAGACTATTGGCGGCGGCATTGGTCAATCCCGTCTTACCATGCTGCTGCTGCAGCTGGATCATATCGGCCAGGTGCAGTGCGGAGTATGGCCGGCGCAGGTTCGTGAGAGCGTGACTTCGCTCCTTTAATTGCCCGGAGAGATCCGTTAACGCCGCCAGCGTCGCAGCAGGCGGCTACGTAACCCGGTATCAAAGCGCCAGATATGATCGAAGATGCGCATTATGCCGGGTTTGCCATGTACAGACATCGCCACCGCATGAAAGCGATGATGATGCTTGCGCTGTAGCTCCCCCACCTTATTGATCACCTCGTCCGGCAGCCGCTGGGCAATAAAATCGGAAATCACCACCGCATCGGCATCGACCCACTGCGGATTTTGCATTCGCTCAATGATCGAACGGAAACAGCTGGCTAAATCCGTACCGCCGCGAAAACGCTGGCTCAGGAAGCGGATCGCCTGCTCCAGACCCTGCGGGCCCGTCAGCTCGTAATGCACGACTTCACTGGAGAAAAGCATAATAAAGCAGCGGCGATTGTCCGCCAGCGCCACCCGCATTAATGCCAGGCAAAATGCCTTGGCGCACTGTTCGTTGAAACCGCCCATCGAGCCGGAAGTATCGACGCAGACGATAAACGGTCCGCGCGGCTGCTCGTCAACATCTTGTCGGGTCACCGGCCGCTCGGTGATTTTTTCCCGCCAGGCGTCGCCATGTAGCCGATAGGTCAGCAGCTGCTTTTCTACCAGCTTGCGATAGAACTCGAATTCCAGTTCAGTGATCCCCAGCGTCGCCAGCTCCGGCGGCAGCAGGCGCAGGATATCGTCGCTCTGTTGTAGGCCATCAACCTGTTCCGGTACCGTTGCCGGCTCACGCACCAGGCTGCGAAAGGCTTCCATCGGCGCATCCTTTTTCGGTACCGATTTGGCTTCCCGCGAGCGGCCTAACTGTTCAGCCAGCTGCATCAGCTCCGGCTGCTGGCTGAGAAAGTCACCGTAGCGAACGATCAGCTGATAGTCACCGCGCTTCAGCTCACCTGCGCTCATATCCCACAGCCGGCCCGCGGCGTTATCGTTTTCCACCAGCACCGGCTCCAGCTGCCCGCTCAGCGTCATCCTCTCCTGGACTTCGCTCAGCAGCTGATCGCGTTCTTCATCCAGTAGCTGCTGGTTGAGTGTGGTTGCCTGCACCACCAGACTCAGACGCCAGCGTTGTAAAAACAGGGTATGTAGTGCGGGCGTGAAGGTCGCATTGTCATCCACCAGCAGCTGCGCCTGGGCTGCAAACGGCGAGTGCAGCTGATGCAGCTGGCCAAGGATCTGCGGGAGCTGCACGATGAACTGCGAGGTGGAGAGCAGCTGCGATCGCTGATAGTGCTGTACTTCAATATCCAGCTCCGGCGGGATCGGCGTCTCTTTGAGTCGTGCTCTGACGGCTTGCCGCCAGCGTGGAATATCGGCGGCGATAATATTCTTCAGGCGCGGAAATTTTTCGAAGAACACGGCAAGCTGAGGAGAGGCCAGCAGCGCCAGCAGCATCTCCTCGATCATCCCCTCTTCGCTGACTGCCAGCATGACATTCAGCATATCCAGCGTCATGGCTGTCGCGCCTGTTTAATCTGCGTGCCGACGTCCTGCAGGCTGGCTTCAATACGTCCTAGCCAGTCACCGGGAATAAACAGACATTTTTGCTGTTCGCTAAAGCGGTTATGTTGCTGGTGCCACTCGTCATCCAGCGCTTCCAGCTGCTGGCGGATTTCTGCCGGCATGTTTTCTTGCGATTCGCTGCCGGGCAACGAAAGACGGGATCCTTGCAGGCTGACGTCGCGCACAACCAGATGCTGGCTGGCATCGACATCGATATTCAACTGCTGGGCGAAACCAATGCCGTTAAGCTTGCCGCGGATTTCACCGCCTTTTTCCAGCCAGTGCGAAAGCTCTTCGCGGACGAAGGTAATATGAATCACTTCCATATCGTGCAGCTTAAGCGGCTGCTGGAGCAGCAGAGTCAGCGTGGTATCTTTGAGTTCAGACGGTAATTCATAATGCGGCTTACGGCTGAACATCCCGCCGAGGCGCGTGACCTTCAGCGCGGTTTTGTCGCTGTGCTGCTGTTGGATTTGGATGCGTCTTTGGGTTATGGCGCCCAGTTTGGTCAGCATTGCCTGCTGTTGCCAGGCATGGCTGGTCATCAAGGTTTCCAGCTGCTGTGACATCAGATTCATGCTTTCGATATCGTGCCACAGACAATCTTTCAGCAAAATCAGATCGATAGGAGCAATAGTATCCCGGCCGCTGAAGAAGGCGCTGGCCTGCAGCAGACGAATGGCCTTTTTCCAGCGCCGATCCGAGACATAAGGCGAACCCGGTAACGTATCCAGCTGCTGGCGGAGCTGGAAGATAAGCTCAAACACACTATCCGGAAGCTTCACGGCGCTGATATCCTGCTGCCACTGCCGGAACTCTTCGTCGCTGACCTGCAGGCTGGCGGGGACCGGGTTGCTGTTTTCATCCTGCTGGCTTATCAGCATCGAGCGGAAGTTCGTTTTATCCTGAACCTTATCCAGCCATAAACGGATGAGCATACGGTCGTACAGCGCTTCAAGGCTGCTGTCCGCTTCCGGTAATTCGTTTGAGGCCGCCACCAGCAGGCGCATGGGGATTTTTTCTTCTTTCGCCCCGTTGCGGAAATGACGTTCGTTGATTGCCGTCAGTAAGGTGTTGAGGATAGCCGGCCCGGCTTTCCAGATTTCATCGAGGAAGACAATTTCGGCTTCCGGAAGGTAGCCTGTCGTCAGGCGCTCGTAGCGTCCTTCATCCTTCAGCGCCTGGATGGAGAGTGGACCAAAAACCTCTTCCGGAGTGGAAAAGCGGGTCATCAGGTATTCAAAGGCGCGGGCTTGCTGAAAGGCAAATTTGAGGCGGCGGGCGATCAGGCTTTTAGCGATGCCCGGCGGACCGAGTAAAAAAACGCTTTCGCCGCTGAGTGCGGCAAGCAGGCAGAGTCGTATCGCGTGACTGCGTTCGAACAAACCTTTTTCGAGGGAGGCGCTGAGCCGGGAAATTCTTTCTGCCAGTAAATGTGATTGAGCCATAATTGAGTTGCGTGCTTTTTCATGTGTCGTTATTGATCCGAGTATAGATGTTTGATTAGGGATGGTAATAGCCTGAAGAATCGATTTATTTTCTTTGAGTCAGGTTAATATGATGTTCGTTAGGGGTACGATTCAGCAAATAATCGTGCATACTGTGCGCTTTTTGTGGGCCAAGGGACTAGGCACACATTTGTTTTATAAACGAAAAGACTAGTCTATGAGCACTGATAATAAGCAATCGTTGCCAGCAATAACGCTGGCGGCTATCGGCGTGGTATACGGAGATATCGGTACCAGTCCGCTGTATACACTTCGGGAATGTCTGTCTGGTCAGTTTGGGTTTGGCGTTGAACGTGATGCTGTTTTTGGCTTTCTGTCGCTAATATTCTGGCTATTGATCTTTACCGTATCACTCAAATATATCACCTTCGTCATGCGCGCAGATAACGCCGGTGAAGGGGGGATCCTGACGCTGATGTCGCTGGCGGGCCGCAATACGTCCGCGCGAATGACGTCGGTTCTGGTTATTCTTGGCCTGATCGGCGGCAGCTTCTTCTATGGCGAAGTGGTGATTACGCCAGCGATTTCGGTGATGTCGGCTATTGAAGGGCTGGAAATTATCGCCCCTAATCTGGATACCTGGATTGTCCCCATCTCCATTATCGTGCTGACGCTGCTGTTTGCTATCCAGAAGCACGGCACCAGTATGGTCGGCAAGCTGTTCGCGCCGATTATGCTGATTTGGTTCCTGCTGCTGGCGGTGCTGGGCGCGCGCAGCATTATCGCCAACCCGGAAGTGCTGCAGGCGCTAAACCCTTACTGGGCGGTTCATTTCTTCCTTGAATATAAAACCGTCTCTTTTGTTGCGCTGGGCGCGGTGGTGCTGTCCATTACCGGTGTTGAAGCGCTGTATGCGGATATGGGGCACTTTGGCAAACTTCCGATTCGCCTGGCCTGGTTCTCGGTGGTGCTGCCCTCGCTGGTGCTGAACTACTTCGGTCAGGGAGCGCTGCTGTTGCAGCACCCGGAGGCGATCAAAAACCCCTTCTTCCTGCTGGCCCCTGAATGGGCGCTGATTCCGATGCTGATCATTGCGGCGCTGGCGACGGTTATCGCCTCGCAGGCGGTAATTTCCGGCGTCTTCTCGCTGACTCGCCAGGCGGTTCGTCTGGGATATCTGTCGCCGATGCGGATTATTCATACCTCGGAAATGGAGTCCGGACAGATCTATATTCCGTTCATCAACTGGCTGCTGTATGTCTCGGTGGTGATCGTGATTATCAACTTCGAGCACTCTTCGAACCTGGCGGCGGCATACGGGATCGCGGTAACGGGAACCATGGTGTTGACCACGATTCTCTTCACTACGGTCGCGCGTAAAAACTGGCGCTGGAATAAGTTCGTTGTCGCGCTGCTCCTTATCGCCTTTATGAGCATTGATTTTCCGCTGTTCTCGGCCAACCTCGATAAGATTGTTTCCGGCGGCTGGCTGCCGTTAACCCTGGGTCTGGTGATGTTCACCGTGATGACGACCTGGAAAAGCGAGCGTTTCCGTCTGCTGCGTCGGATGCATGAACACGGTAACTCTCTGGAAGCGATGATCTCTTCCCTGGAGAAATCACCGCCGGTTCGCGTGCCGGGGACTGCCGTATATATGTCCCGTGCGCTGAACGTGATTCCGTTTGCCCTGCTGCATAACCTGAAGCACAACAAGGTGCTGCATGAACGCGTGATTCTGCTGACGCTGCGTACTGAAGATGCGCCTTATGTGCATAACGTCCGCCGGGTGCAGATTGAGCAAATCTCACCGTCGTTCTGGCGCGTGGTGGCCAGCTACGGCTGGCGCGAAACGCCAAACGTGGAAGAGGTGTTCCACCGCTGCGGGCTGGAAGGCCTGAGCTGTCGGATGATGGAAACCTCCTTCTTTATGTCGCATGAATCGCTGATTATCGGCAAACGGCCATGGTATCTGCGTTTGCGCGGAAAACTGTACCTCCTGCTGCAGCGTAACGCCCTGAGGGCGCCGGACCAGTTTGAAATCCCGCCAAACCGGGTGATTGAACTCGGTACCCAGGTCGAAATCTGATGCTCTGAAGCCCTTCCACGTGAAGGGCTTTTTTTGGTTTTTTGCCCCGCTTCACTTTTCCTTCCCGGCGTTTGCGAAACGTTTCGATGGCGATCACATTTCTCTCTTCTGGTGATGGTTTTTCGCGCGTGTATTGACAATACTTGCGACAGCGAAACGTTTCGCTAATGGAGCAAAAGAGAAAAATGAAAAAAGGCACCGTACTTAACGCTGATATTTCTTCGGTTATCTCCCACCTGGGTCATACCGATACGCTGGTGGTCTGCGATGCCGGTTTACCGGTTCCCCGCAGCAGCGCGCGCATCGATATGGCATTAACCCAGGGCGTTCCCTCCTTTATGCAGGTTCTGGAGGTGGTGACGGCGGAAATGCAGGTTGAGGCGGCGATCCTGGCGGAAGAGATAAAAACTCATAATCCGCAGCTCCATGCGACGTTGCTCACTCACCTTGAGCTGCTGCAGCAACACCAGGGAAACACCATTGAAATTCGTTACACCAGTCATGAGCAGTTTAAAAAACAAACCGCAGATAGTCAGGCGGTGATTCGCAGCGGGGAGTGTTCCCCGTATGCGAACGTTATTCTCTGTGCCGGCGTGACGTTCTGAGGTCGCCGATATGGAAGCCTTATTGCAATTAAAAGGGATCGATAAAGCGTTCCCTGGCGTTAAGGCGCTCTCCGGCGCCTCGCTCAATGTCTATGCTGGCCGCGTGATGGCGCTGGTCGGCGAAAACGGCGCCGGCAAATCCACCATGATGAAGGTGCTGACCGGGATCTATACCCGCGATGCCGGCTCGCTGTTGTGGCTCGGCAAAGAGATCACCTTCAACGGACCGAAATCCTCCCAGGAAGCCGGTATCGGCATTATTCACCAGGAACTCAATCTGATCCCACAGCTGACGATCGCGGAAAACATTTTCCTCGGTCGTGAGTTCGTGAACCGGTTTGGCAAAATCGACTGGAAAACAATGTATGCCGAAGCCGACAAACTGCTGGCAAAGCTGAATTTACGCTTTAACAGCCAGAAGCTGGTGGGCGATCTGTCGATTGGCGATCAGCAGATGGTTGAAATCGCCAAGGTGCTGAGCTTTGAGTCGAAGGTCATCATTATGGATGAACCAACGGACGCATTGACCGATACCGAAACGGAATCTCTGTTCCGCGTCATCCGCGAGCTGAAAGCGCAGGGGCGCGGAATTGTCTATATCTCTCACCGTATGAAAGAGATCTTCGAGATTTGCGATGATGTGACGGTCTTTCGCGACGGGCAGTTTATCGCCGAGCGCGAGGTAGCCAGTCTGAATGAAGATCTGCTGATCGAAATGATGGTTGGCCGCAAGCTGGAAGATCAGTACCCGCACCTGGATAAAGCGCCCGGTACGGTTCGTCTGAAGGTGGACAATCTGTGCGGACCGGGCGTTGAAAATGTGACCTTTTCCCTTCGTCAGGGCGAAATTCTCGGCGTCGCCGGGCTGATGGGGGCCGGACGCACGGAGTTGATGAAGGTGCTGTACGGCGCGCTGCCGCGCACCAGCGGTTCCGTCACGCTCGACGGCCATGAAGTGGTGACCCGTTCCCCTCAGGATGGTCTGGCAAACGGGATTGTCTATATTTCCGAAGACCGCAAGCGCGATGGCTTAGTGCTCGGTATGTCGGTGAAAGAAAACATGTCGTTAACGGCACTGCGCTATTTCAGCCATGCTGGTGGCCGCCTGAAACACAAAGATGAGCAGCAGGCGGTGAGCGATTTTATCCGCCTGTTCAATGTGAAAACGCCGTCAATGGAACAGGCAATAGGTCTGCTCTCCGGCGGTAACCAGCAAAAAGTGGCCATCGCCCGCGGGCTGATGACGCGGCCGAAGGTGCTGATCCTTGATGAACCGACCCGCGGCGTGGACGTGGGGGCGAAGAAAGAGATCTATCAGCTGATCAACCAGTTTAAAGCCGATGGTCTGAGCATCATTCTGGTCTCTTCGGAGATGCCGGAAGTGCTGGGCATGAGCGATCGCATCATCGTGATGCATGAAGGGCATCTCGGCGGTGAGTTCACACGCGAGCAGGCCACCCAGGAAGTATTGATGGCTGCCGCTGTGGGCAAGCTTAACCGTGTGAATCAGGAGTAAAAAAGATGACAACCCAGGCTGTTACTGGTCGCCGCTATTTCACAAAAGCATGGCTGATGGAGCAAAAGTCGTTGATTGCCCTGCTGGTGCTGATAGCGATTGTTTCGACCATGAGCCCCAACTTTTTTACCGTTAATAACCTCTTCAATATTCTGCAGCAGACGTCGGTCAACGCCATTATGGCCGTCGGAATGACGCTGGTCATTCTGACCTCGGGGATCGACCTGTCCGTCGGCTCCCTGCTGGCGCTGACCGGCGCGGTTGCGGCATCGATTGTGGGGCTGGAGGTTAATGCGCTGGTGGCGATTGCCGCGGCGCTTGCTTTAGGCGCGGCAATTGGCGCAGTGACCGGCGTGATTGTGGCGAAAGGGCGTGTTCAGGCCTTTATCGCTACCCTGGTGATGATGTTGCTCCTGCGCGGGGTGACGATGGTCTACACCAACGGTAGTCCGGTGAACACCGGGTTTACTGATAACGCCGACCTGTTTGGCTGGTTTGGTATCGGGCGCCCGTTAGGGGTTCCGACGCCGGTGTGGATTATGGCAATCGTCTTTCTGGCGGCTTGGTACATGCTGCACCATACGCGGCTGGGTCGTTATATTTATGCGCTGGGCGGTAACGAGGCGGCAACCCGCTTATCCGGCATCAGCGTCAATAAAGTAAAAATCATCGTCTATTCGTTATGCGGCCTGCTGGCTTCGCTGGCGGGGATTATCGAAGTGGCGCGTCTCTCTTCCGCGCAGCCGACGGCGGGGACCGGCTATGAACTGGATGCTATCGCGGCGGTCGTGCTCGGCGGCACCAGTCTGGCGGGTGGTAAAGGCCGTATTGTCGGTACCTTGATTGGTGCGTTGATCCTTGGCTTCCTGAACAACGGTTTGAATCTATTAGGCGTTTCATCCTATTACCAGATGATCGTGAAAGCGGTGGTAATTTTGCTGGCGGTGCTGGTAGACAACAAAAAGCAGTAACTAAGAACTCTACAGGACATCTTAACTATGAATATGAAAAAACTGGCGACCCTGGTCTCTGCTGTGGCTCTCAGCGCAACCGTCAGCGCCAACGCGATGGCCAAAGACACTATCGCCCTGGTTATCTCTACTCTGAATAACCCGTTCTTTGTTTCTCTGAAAGAGGGGGCGCAGAAAGAAGCTGACAAACTGGGTTACAACCTTGTCGTACTGGATTCGCAGAACAACCCGGCGAAAGAGCTGGCGAACGTGCAGGATTTAACGGTACGTGGCGCGAAGCTGCTGCTGATTAACCCTACCGATTCTGATGCAGTAGGTAACGCCGTGAAGATGGCTAACCAGGCGAAGATCCCGGTGATTACCCTCGACCGTCAGGCTTCGAAAGGCGACGTTGTCAGCCATATCGCGTCTGATAACGTGCTGGGCGGTAAGATGGCCGGCGACTACATTGCGAAGAAAGCCGGTGAAGGCGCGAAAGTGATTGAACTGCAGGGTATTGCAGGGACCTCCGCAGCTCGTGAACGTGGTGAGGGCTTTAAGCAGGCCGTTGCCGCGCACAAATTCAATGTGCTGGCCAGCCAGCCGGCGGACTTCGACCGAACCAAAGGTCTGAACGTCATGCAGAACCTGCTGACCGCCCATCCTGATGTGAAAGCGGTGTTTGCGCAGAACGATGAAATGGCGCTGGGTGCGCTGCGCGCATTACAAACGGCAGGCAAATCCGATGTGATGGTGGTTGGATTTGACGGTACTCCGGATGGCGAAAAAGCCGTAAATAGTGGCAAACTGGCAGCGACCATCGCTCAGTTGCCAGAGCAGATCGGCGTGAAAGGCGTGGAGACTGCTGATAAAGTGCTGAAGGGTGAGAAAGTGGATGCCAGCTATCCGGTTGAGCTGAAGCTGGTCATTAAGCAGTAATATGCGATTCGGCTCGGAAACGATCCGAAGGACAATATAAAAAAGAAAAGCAGGGCATGCGCCACCGGAGTCCGGTGGCGCGCTTTCCCGGGAACAGAAATAATGAAAACCGCAGGCAAACTTGTCGTCCTTGGCAGCATCAATGCCGATCACATTCTTAACCTTGAATCTTTCCCGACGCCGGGCGAAACCGTCACCGGTCATCATTATCAGGTGGCTTTCGGCGGTAAAGGGGCTAACCAGGCCGTCGCCGCCGGGCGAAGCGGCGCGGATATTGCGTTTATTGCCTGTACCGGTGATGACGATATCGGCGAACGCGTTCGCCGCCAGCTGGAGCGCGATCGTATCGATGTTGCGCCGGTGCGTGCGGTCAACGCTCAATCGACCGGCGTGGCGCTAATTTTTGTTAACGCCGAAGGTGAGAATGTCATCGGTATTCATGCCGGAGCTAACGCCGCGCTCTCTGTCGAGCAGGTTGAGGCGGAAAAAGCGCGTATTGCGGGTGCTCAGGCGCTGCTGATGCAGCTGGAGTCACCGCTGGAAAGCGTGCTGGCGGCGGCAAAAATCGCCCATCAGCATCAGACCACCGTTGTGCTCAACCCGGCACCGGCGCGCGACCTGCCAGATGAGTTGCTTTCGCTGATAGATATTATTACGCCTAACGAAACCGAAGCAGAGAAGCTGACCGGCATCCGCGTTGAAAACGATGACGATGCGGCTAAAGCTGCCCGTGTGCTGCATGAAAAAGGCATTGGTATCGTGATGATTACGCTTGGCAGCCGGGGCGTATGGGTCAGCCATGACGGTCAAGGCCGTCGGGTTCCCGGTTTTAAAGTTCAGGCCGTCGATACCATTGCCGCTGGCGATACCTTTAATGGCGCCTTTGTGACGGCCTTACTGGAAGGAACCGCGCTGGACGAAGCGATCCGTTTTGCCCATGCCGCGGCAGCGATTGCCGTTACCCGCAAAGGCGCACAGCCTTCCGTACCATGGCGCGAAGAAATCGACGAGTTTTTACGTCAACAGGGGTAACGTTTGGCTACCATGAAGGATGTAGCCCGCGAAGCGGGCGTTTCCACTTCAACAGTTTCTCACGTCATTAATAAAGATCGCTTCGTCAGCGAGGCGATTACCGCCAAAGTTGATGCGGCGATTAAAAACCTTAACTATGCGCCGTCTGCGCTGGCGCGTAGCCTCAAATTAAACCAGACCCGGACCATTGGCATGCTGATCACCGCCAGTACCAATCCGTTTTATTCGGAACTGGTGCGCGGCGTGGAGCGCAGCTGTTTTGAGCGTGGTTATAGTCTGGTGCTGTGTAATACCGAAGGCGATGAGCAGCGTATGAACCGCAATCTTGAGACGCTGATGCAAAAACGCGTCGACGGTCTGCTGCTGCTGTGTACCGAAACGCATCAACCTTCACCGGAAATTATGCAGCGCTACCCGTCAGTCCCTACGGTGATGATGGACTGGGCGCCGTTCGACGGCGATAGCGATCTGATTCAGGACAATTCGCTGCTGGGCGGCGATATGGCAACCCAATATCTGATTGATAAAGGATATACCCGCGTGGCCTGCATTGCCGGGCCGCTGGATAAAACGCCGTCGCGCCTGCGCCTGGAGGGATATCACGCGGCAATGGCGCGCGCCGGGCTTCCGGTGATGGAAGGTTATGTCATTACCAGTGATTTCGAATTTGGCGGCGGATTTAGCGCTATGCAAAAGCTGCTCGCCTTACCCGAGCGGCCGCAGGCGGTGTTCGTCGGCAACGACGCGATGGCCGTTGGAGCCTATCAATCGCTGTATCAGGCCGGGTTACGAATTCCGCAGGATATGGCGCTGGTGGGGTATGACGATATCGAACTGGCGCGCTATATGACGCCGCCGCTGACCACTATCCATCAGCCGAAAGATGAACTGGGCGAACTGGCCATCGATGTGCTGATTCATCGCATGGCCGACCCGGGTCAGAAGCAGCAGCGCGTTCAGCTCACCCCGGAACTGGTCGTTCGCGGCTCCGTCTAACGCTTGTGCCGCTCCTTAATCAGGTTGCGGCCGTCTTTCGCTCTTAACAGCATAAATGTCAGCGCCGAAACCACGGTAATCGCCCCCATTGTAATAAAGGTGTAGTGGAACTGCTCAACGGTACTGGCGCTGTCGAACCCTTCATAAAAACGTAGCACTGCGGCGCTAATGGCGACGCCGAGGCTAATGGATAGCTGCTGCGTCACGGCCAGCAGGCTATTGCCGCTGCTGGCGTTATCATCGGTCAAATCGGCCAGCGTGATGGTATTCATCGATGTGAACTGGGTAGACATCGCCATCCCCAGCACAAACAGCGGTAGCAAGAGCATCCAGACAGGCATTGCCGGAGACTGGAATGAGAACTGGGCAATCATCAGTCCGATAAAAATGGTGACGCCGACCAGGGTTTTCCGATAGCCGAGCCAGCGTAAAATCTGCGTCACGGTCGATTTCGCGATAATCGACCCGATGGCGGTGGGGGCTATCATGCAGCCTGCGACGATCGCCGGATAGCCAAAACCGACCTGCAACATCAAGGGCATCAGAAACGGCACGCAGCCGGTTCCCAGACGCGTCGCCAGATTACCGGCAATACCGACCGAAAAGGTGCGCGTTTTAAATAAAGAAAGCGAGATCAGCGGAGTCGGGTGGCGGCGTGCGTGGCGGATATAGGCCAGCAGCAGGATGACGCTGAGGGCAATGACCGAAAGGGCTATCCAGGTTGCGACGATTTTCTCGCCAAACAGTTCGATGCCGCTGGAAAACAGTACCAGGCTCAATCCAAACAGCAGAAAACCGGTGGTATCGAAACGCCGGCGCGGGGTGGTGAAATCCGGCATATATTTGCGCGCGTAAAGTATCCCGATAATGCCGATAGGAATATTAATGAGGAAAATCCAGTGCCAGCTGGCCCAGGTAACCAGCACGCCGCCGAGCACCGGCCCAAGAATAGGGCCAACAAGGCCGGGCATAGTGACGAAGTTCAGTACGGGGAGCAGTTCGCTGCGCGGGTAGGCTCTTAATAATGCCAGGCGCGCCACCGGCATCATCATGGCGCCGCCTATCCCCTGAATCACGCGAAAGATAACCAGCTCCATTAATGAACTGGAGAGGGCGCAGGCCAGTGATCCGAGCGTAAACAGGCCGACGGCAATGATAAACACCTTACGGGTGCCGAAGCGGTCAGCTAACCAGCCGCTGACCGGGATAAGCATAGCGACCGTTAATGTGTAGCTGATGATGGCGGACTGCATGGCCAGCGGTGAACGGTTAAGGCTATGCGCAATGGCGGGAAGGGCGGTGTTGAGAATGGTGGCATCCAGCGCCTGCATAAAAAAAGCCATGGCTGCAATCCACGGCAGTCCGGCCATACTGCGCCCTTTTTTTTCGCTCATGCGGAACCCTTGTTACTTGCCTGAATGGTTTGGTGCGCTCAATAACGTCTGGCAGGCGCTTAGCGCGCGCGGGCCATCGCTATCCTGGATAGCGTCGACAATGGCCTGGTGGAGATCCAGCTTAACCACTTCGTTCTGAGTAATAGAGGTGAAATAGGTGTGGTAGACCGAATGAAACAGAGATGCGAAAGCGATCAGGAACGGATTTCCGCTCATTTCATAGATGTGCTCATGCCAGGCCATATCGACTTCTATCCAGCGTTCGCGCAGAAAGCGTTTTTTTAACTGGCCCATCTCTTCCATTAAGGTATTGAGCTCGGCCTTTTGCTCCGCGTTACCGAAGGTAGCTGCCAGAAAACAGGCCTGAGGCTCCAGGCTACTGCGCATAACCAGGAAATGGCTCACCACCTCTTCAAAGTTATCTTCCGTTAACCACCATGAGAGCAGCTCCTTGTCGAGGAAGTTCCAGCTACTGCGTGGCATGACTCGGGTGCCGATACGCGGGCGCGGCAACAGCATCCCTTTGGCGGTAAGCGTCTTAACCGCTTCGCGTACCGCGGTGCGACTCACGCCAAACTGTTCCCCCAATTCCATTTCGCCTGGAAGAATACTTTCCGGCGGGTATTCGCCGGTCAGGATTTTTTGAGCCAGTTTCTCTGCTAATACCCAGGAGATGTTCTTTTGTGCCGCCAGTTGCTGTGCGCTTAAAGACATATATGCCGTTCCTTTCTCTTTTTATCTGTATCAGTATGCCATCTGGTGGACTATTTCGTTGGTTAAAACAGCAAAACGCTGGTTTTTTGCCACGTCACGGGCTGATTTGGTGAAAAAAGAGACGGTTGAAAAGTTTTTTTAAAACAGGGCTTGTCAACGTCTCAGAACTCCCTATAATGCGCCTCCACTGACACGGAACAACGGCTTACAGGCCGCCGGGTTAGCGGGGTTCAGCGATGAACGCCAACAGAGAAAAGCAAAAATAAATGCTTGACTCTGAATGAGGAAAACGTATTATACGGGACCTCGCGACAGAGCGCTCAGCGCCGTCGCACTGCTCTTTAACAATTTATCAGACAATCTGTGTGGGCACTCAAAGTGACATGGATTCTTAACGTCCTCGGACGAAAAATGAATACCAAGTCTCTGAGTGAACACGTAATTCATTACGAAGTTTAATTCACGAGCATCAAACTTAAATTGAAGAGTTTGATCATGGCTCAGATTGAACGCTGGCGGCAGGCCTAACACATGCAAGTCGAGCGGTAGCACAGAGAGCTTGCTCTCGGGTGACGAGCGGCGGACGGGTGAGTAATGTCTGGGAAACTGCCTGATGGAGGGGGATAACTACTGGAAACGGTAGCTAATACCGCATAACGTCGCAAGACCAAAGTGGGGGACCTTCGGGCCTCATGCCATCAGATGTGCCCAGATGGGATTAGCTAGTAGGTGGGGTAATGGCTCACCTAGGCGACGATCCCTAGCTGGTCTGAGAGGATGACCAGCCACACTGGAACTGAGACACGGTCCAGACTCCTACGGGAGGCAGCAGTGGGGAATATTGCACAATGGGCGCAAGCCTGATGCAGCCATGCCGCGTGTATGAAGAAGGCCTTCGGGTTGTAAAGTACTTTCAGCGAGGAGGAAGGCATTAAGGTTAATAACCTTAGTGATTGACGTTACTCGCAGAAGAAGCACCGGCTAACTCCGTGCCAGCAGCCGCGGTAATACGGAGGGTGCAAGCGTTAATCGGAATTACTGGGCGTAAAGCGCACGCAGGCGGTCTGTTAAGTCAGATGTGAAATCCCCGGGCTCAACCTGGGAACTGCATTTGAAACTGGCAGGCTTGAGTCTTGTAGAGGGGGGTAGAATTCCAGGTGTAGCGGTGAAATGCGTAGAGATCTGGAGGAATACCGGTGGCGAAGGCGGCCCCCTGGACAAAGACTGACGCTCAGGTGCGAAAGCGTGGGGAGCAAACAGGATTAGATACCCTGGTAGTCCACGCTGTAAACGATGTCGACTTGGAGGTTGTTCCCTTGAGGAGTGGCTTCCGGAGCTAACGCGTTAAGTCGACCGCCTGGGGAGTACGGCCGCAAGGTTAAAACTCAAATGAATTGACGGGGGCCCGCACAAGCGGTGGAGCATGTGGTTTAATTCGATGCAACGCGAAGAACCTTACCTACTCTTGACATCCAGAGAACTTAGCAGAGATGCTTTGGTGCCTTCGGGAACTCTGAGACAGGTGCTGCATGGCTGTCGTCAGCTCGTGTTGTGAAATGTTGGGTTAAGTCCCGCAACGAGCGCAACCCTTATCCTTTGTTGCCAGCGATTCGGTCGGGAACTCAAAGGAGACTGCCAGTGATAAACTGGAGGAAGGTGGGGATGACGTCAAGTCATCATGGCCCTTACGAGTAGGGCTACACACGTGCTACAATGGCATATACAAAGAGAAGCGACCTCGCGAGAGCAAGCGGACCTCATAAAGTATGTCGTAGTCCGGATTGGAGTCTGCAACTCGACTCCATGAAGTCGGAATCGCTAGTAATCGTAGATCAGAATGCTACGGTGAATACGTTCCCGGGCCTTGTACACACCGCCCGTCACACCATGGGAGTGGGTTGCAAAAGAAGTAGGTAGCTTAACCTTCGGGAGGGCGCTTACCACTTTGTGATTCATGACTGGGGTGAAGTCGTAACAAGGTAACCGTAGGGGAACCTGCGGTTGGATCACCTCCTTACCTGAAAGAACCTGCCTTTGTAGTGTCCACACAGATTGTCTGATGAAAAATAAGCAGTAAAAAATCTCTGCAGGCTTGTAGCTCAGGTGGTTAGAGCGCACCCCTGATAAGGGTGAGGTCGGTGGTTCAAGTCCACTCAGGCCTACCAAATTCGCTACCGTGCTGCGTTATGGCGATGCTCACATACTTCAGTATGCTTCGTATCACCATGCCTTGCCCGATATCGAATTACGGTAAACAGAGAGAAACATTACGATGGGGTTATAGCTCAGCTGGGAGAGCGCCTGCCTTGCACGCAGGAGGTCTGCGGTTCGATCCCGCATAGCTCCACCATCCTTTACTGCGGCACAACAAGAAAACTTCAGAGTGTACCTGAAAAGGTATGCTGCGAAGTTTTGCTCTTTAAAAATCTGGATCAAGCTGAAAATTGAAACGACACACTGTTTCCTTTCTCCGTAATAAGAGAGGAAAAGCGGTGTGTTCGAGTCTCTCAAATTTTCGCAACGCGGACTGTTTTACGAAACAGTTTCGGGTTGTGAGGTTAAGCGACTAAGCGTACACGGTGGATGCCCTGGCAGTCAGAGGCGATGAAGGACGTGCTAATCTGCGATAAGCGTCGGTAAGGTGATATGAACCGTTATAACCGGCGATTTCCGAATGGGGAAACCCAGTGCAATTCGTTGCACTATCGTTAAGTGAATACATAGCTTAACGAAGCGAACCGGGGGAACTGAAACATCTAAGTACCCCGAGGAAAAGAAATCAACCGAGATTCCCCCAGTAGCGGCGAGCGAACGGGGAGCAGCCCAGAGTCTGAATCAGCGCGTGTGTTAGTGGAACGGTCTGGAAAGTCCGGCGGTACAGGGTGATAGCCCCGTACACTAAAATGCACACGTTGTGAACTCGAAGAGTAGGGCGGGACACGTGGTATCCTGTCTGAATATGGGGGGACCATCCTCCAAGGCTAAATACTCCTGACTGACCGATAGTGAACCAGTACCGTGAGGGAAAGGCGAAAAGAACCCCGGCGAGGGGAGTGAAAAAGAACCTGAAACCGTGTACGTACAAGCAGTGGGAGCCTACTTGTTAGGTGACTGCGTACCTTTTGTATAATGGGTCAGCGACTTATATTCTGTAGCAAGGTTAACCGTATAGGGGAGCCGCAGGGAAACCGAGTCTTAACTGGGCGTTAAGTTGCAGGGTATAGACCCGAAACCCGGTGATCTAGCCATGGGCAGGTTGAAGGTTGGGTAACACTAACTGGAGGACCGAACCGACTAATGTTGAAAAATTAGCGGATGACTTGTGGCTGGGGGTGAAAGGCCAATCAAACCGGGAGATAGCTGGTTCTCCCCGAAAGCTATTTAGGTAGCGCCTCGTGAACTCATCTTCGGGGGTAGAGCACTGTTTCGGCTAGGGGGTCATCCCGACTTACCAACCCGATGCAAACTACGAATACCGAAGAATGTTATCACGGGAGACACACGGCGGGTGCTAACGTCCGTCGTGAAGAGGGAAACAACCCAGACCGCCAGCTAAGGTCCCAAAGTCATGGTTAAGTGGGAAACGATGTGGGAAGGCACAGACAGCCAGGATGTTGGCTTAGAAGCAGCCATCATTTAAAGAAAGCGTAATAGCTCACTGGTCGAGTCGGCCTGCGCGGAAGATGTAACGGGGCTAAACCATGCACCGAAGCTGCGGCAGCGACACTATGTGTTGTTGGGTAGGGGAGCGTTCTGTAAGCCGTTGAAGGTGGCCTGTGAGGGTTGCTGGAGGTATCAGAAGTGCGAATGCTGACATAAGTAACGATAAAGCGGGTGAAAAGCCCGCTCGCCGGAAGACCAAGGGTTCCTGTCCAACGTTAATCGGGGCAGGGTGAGTCGACCCCTAAGGCGAGGCCGAAAGGCGTAGTCGATGGGAAACAGGTTAATATTCCTGTACTCGGTGTTACTGCGAAGGGGGGACGGAGAAGGCTATGTTAGCCGGGCGACGGTTGTCCCGGTTTAAGCATGTAGGCGGGAAGTTTAGGTAAATCCGGACTTCTTTTAACGCTGAGGTGTGATGACGAGGTACTACGGTGCTGAAGTAACAAATGCCCTGCTTCCAGGAAAAGCCTCTAAGCATCAGGTAACAACGAATCGTACCCCAAACCGACACAGGTGGTCAGGTAGAGAATACCAAGGCGCTTGAGAGAACTCGGGTGAAGGAACTAGGCAAAATGGTGCCGTAACTTCGGGAGAAGGCACGCTGATGGTAAGTGAAGCGACTTGCTCGTGGAGCTGAAATCAGTCGAAGATACCAGCTGGCTGCAACTGTTTATTAAAAACACAGCACTGTGCAAACACGAAAGTGGACGTATACGGTGTGACGCCTGCCCGGTGCCGGAAGGTTAATTGATGGGGTTATCCGTAAGGAGAAGCTCTTGATCGAAGCCCCGGTAAACGGCGGCCGTAACTATAACGGTCCTAAGGTAGCGAAATTCCTTGTCGGGTAAGTTCCGACCTGCACGAATGGCGTAATGATGGCCAGGCTGTCTCCACCCGAGACTCAGTGAAATTGAACTCGCTGTGAAGATGCAGTGTACCCGCGGCAAGACGGAAAGACCCCGTGAACCTTTACTATAGCTTGACACTGAACATTGAGCCTTGATGTGTAGGATAGGTGGGAGGCTTTGAAGTGTGGACGCCAGTCTGCATGGAGCCAACCTTGAAATACCACCCTTTAATGTTTGATGTTCTAACGTAGACCCGTGATCCGGGTTGCGGACAGTGTCTGGTGGGTAGTTTGACTGGGGCGGTCTCCTCCCAAAGAGTAACGGAGGAGCACGAAGGTTAGCTAATCCTGGTCGGACATCAGGAGGTTAGTGCAATGGCATAAGCTAGCTTGACTGCGAGCGTGACGGCGCGAGCAGGTGCGAAAGCAGGTCATAGTGATCCGGTGGTTCTGAATGGAAGGGCCATCGCTCAACGGATAAAAGGTACTCCGGGGATAACAGGCTGATACCGCCCAAGAGTTCATATCGACGGCGGTGTTTGGCACCTCGATGTCGGCTCATCACATCCTGGGGCTGAAGTAGGTCCCAAGGGTATGGCTGTTCGCCATTTAAAGTGGTACGCGAGCTGGGTTTAGAACGTCGTGAGACAGTTCGGTCCCTATCTGCCGTGGGCGCTGGAGAATTGAGGGGGGCTGCTCCTAGTACGAGAGGACCGGAGTGGACGCATCACTGGTGTTCGGGTTGTCATGCCAATGGCATTGCCCGGTAGCTAAATGCGGAAAAGATAAGTGCTGAAAGCATCTAAGCACGAAACTTGCCCCGAGATGAGTTCTCCCTGACTCCTTGAGAGTCCTGAAGGAACGTTGAAGACGACGACGTTGATAGGTCGGGTGTGTAAGCGTAGCGATACGTTGAGCTAACCGATACTAATGAACCGTGAGGCTTAACCTTACAACGCCGAAGCTGTTTTGGCGAAGAGACGCAATGTTCAGCTTGATTACAGATTCATCATCGCGCAGGAATGCGGGGTGAAACAGAATTTGCCTGGCGGCGATAGCGCGGTGGTCCCACCTGACCCCATGCCGAACTCAGAAGTGAAACGCCGTAGCGCCGATGGTAGTGTGGGGTCTCCCCATGTGAGAGTAGGGAACTGCCAGGCATCAAATCAGTAAAAAGCCCATCCTGACGGATGGGCTTTTTGCGTTTTTATCGTTATTTATCCGCAACGCCTAATCTCGCAGGAATAACGCAGAACGGGCGCTATATTACGCCCATTGCTGAAATACTCACTGCCATTGCGCTTCTGCCAACCAGCGTAGAATAAACGCCGCGATCTGCGGAATATCGTTTAAATCTAACTGCGGGAGTGATGTCTCTAATGGAGTATCGCTGACTACCGCAATCACATGCTCATCCAGGACGAGCTCCTCGACACGATGCCCACCCTGTTGCCGAAAAAGCAGGAGCTTCGCTACCGGCTCATGCTTAAACCCTTCAACCAGAACCAAATCCAGCGTTGATGCATCCATCCTGCTAACCAGCCAGGCTAAATCCACCTCTTCTTCATCCGGCGTTTCAGTCATTAGCGCCCAGCGTTGTGAACTGGCGACAATCGTTTGAGCTGCCCCGGCTTTACGCAATTCATAGCTGTCCTTACCCGGCAGATCGACATCCATATTATGATGGGTATGCTTGATCAAACCCGGACGCAGGCCAGCAGCACACAATGCGGGGATTAATTTTTTTAACAGCGTTGTTTTACCGGTACCACTCCAGGCGGAAATGGCGAGAACGGGGATCATGATTGCTCCTGTATGCCCTGCAAGTCATCAAGGGTATTGACGTTAATAAAGGCCGGGCGGACATCGCTGAAATCAACGCGATGTCCGCCGCTGTTGCGCATAAAAGCCATCACGCGTCGTTCGCCTGCGGCAAGATATGCCGCCAGATCGGGCATTAAACATCGATGCATCAGGGTAATAGCGGGATGATCGCGTTCTCCGTCGTAAACCCAGACGACGGGAGCGGTCTGTTTCTGCTGTATAAAGCGCTCAGCCAGGAATGAGGGGATAAAGGGGGTATCGCAGGGGCAGAAGAGGAACCATTCGCTCTGTGTCTGCTGCATCACGGATAGCATACCGGCTAATGGCCCCGGGAAGTCAGAGAGACTGTCGGAATACACCGGATACCCGCTTTCATACCAGCGTTCCAGATTACGGTTGGCACTGATAACCAGGTGGGTCACCTGAGGAGACAACGCATCTGCAACATGGCGCCATAATGGCTTACCATCGAGTAGCTGCAATCCCTTATCCGCACCTCCCATCCGCGTGGCCCTTCCGCCTGCTAATATAACGCCGGTTATGACCTCGCCTTGCATATCAATATCGCCTCTTTCATTGTGGGATTGACCCTGTTAAGTTGTCGCTATCAAGAGTAAGGAGCATGACCATGAAATGTAAACGTCTGAATGAAGTAATTGAACTCCTCCAGCCAGCCTGGCAGAAAGAGCCGGAGCTGAACCTGATGCAATTTTTGCAGAAACTCGCAAAAGAGGCCGGTTACGACGGCGAGCTGGTCGATCTTTCCGACGATATCCTGATTTATCATCTGAAAATGCGTGATTCGGCAAAAGAAGCCGTTATTCCTGGTATTCAGAAAGATTACGAAGAGGATTTCAAAACGGCCTTATTGCGCGCTCGCGGCGTGATTAAAGAGTAAAAGGTTGTAAGTGCTGCCGCGGAACGAGTTATGAGATGATATCCTGAACTATTCCTAAGATTATCGGATGTCAGGATGCACGATAAGGCTTTTAATTTTCAGACGCTAAACCCGGATACCATCATCGATGGGCTATTCGATCTGGGGATGCGAGTGGACTCCGGGCTCACTCCGCTTAACAGCTATGAAAACCGCGTTTACCAGTTTCAGGACGAAGACCGCCATCGCTATGTGGTGAAGTTCTATCGTCCTGAACGTTGGTCTGCCGAACAGATCCTCGAGGAACACCAGTTTACCCTTCAGCTCAAGCAGGATGATGTTCCTGTTGCTGCGCCATTATTTTTCAATGACAGTACTCTTCATCAGCATCAGGGCTTCTATTTTGCCGTGTTCCCCAGCTTAGGTGGGCGTCAGTTTGAATCGGATAACCTCGATCAAATGGAGTCCGTCGGCCGTTATCTGGGGCGCTTGCACCAGACCGGGCGCAAAGCGCGTTTTGTCGCGCGCCCTGAGATAGGCGTGAATGAGTATTTGCTCGCGCCGCGGGACGTTTTTGAACACTCAACGCTGATCCCCTCAGCTCTGAAGAAGGACTTCCTCCGCGCCGCAGATAAGCTGATTGCTGCCGTTATCGCTCAATGGCACGGCAACGCGGACATTCTGCGTCTGCACGGCGATTGTCATGCCGGTAATATTCTCTGGCGCGATGGTCCGCTTTTTGTTGATTTAGATGATGCCCGCAACGGTCCGGCCATCCAGGATCTGTGGATGCTGCTGAACGGTGATAAAGCCGAGCAGCGAATGCAGCTGGAGATGATCGTTGAAGCTTATGAAGAATTCAGTCCGTTCAATTCAGACGAAATCGCCCTTATCGAACCTTTACGCGCCATGCGGTTAGTTTATTATCTGGCATGGTTGCTCAGGCGCTGGGACGATCCTGCTTTCCCTATTAATTTCCCCTGGCTTACCGGGGAAGATTACTGGCGGGGGCAGACAGCAACTTTTCTTGAGCAGGTGAAGGTTCTGCAAGAACCCCCTCTTCAGTTAACGCCAATGTATTAATCAGATATTTCCAGGAGAGACGTAAACATGAAAAAAATTTGGCTGGCGCTGGCTGGTATGATTCTGGCTTTTAGTGCTTCTGCGGCCCAGATCACCGACGGTAAGCAGTACATCACCCTTGATAAGCCCGTAGCCGGCGCGCCTCAGGTTCTTGAGTTCTTCTCGTTCTACTGCCCGCACTGCTATCAGTTTGAGGAAGTGCTGCACGTTTCTGATAACGTGAAGAAAAAGCTGCCGGAAGGCGCCAAAATGACCAAGTACCACGTTGAATTCCTCGGACCTTTGGGTAAAGACTTAACCCAGGCATGGGCCGTCGCGATGGCGCTGGGCGTTGAAGATAAGATCACCGTGCCGATGTTTGAAGCGGTACAGAAGACCCAGACCGTGCAGACCGTGGCGGATATTCGTAAAGTCTTCGTTGACGCTGGCGTGAAAGGCGAAGACTACGATGCGGCATGGAACAGCTTTGTCGTGAAATCCCTGGTTGCTCAGCAGGAAAAAGCGGCTGCTGACTTCCAGCTGCAGGGCGTACCGGCAATGTACGTCGACGGCAAATATCAGCTGAACCCGCAGGGAATGGATACCAGCAATATGGACGCCTTTGTCGCCCAGTATGCGGATAGCGTTAAGCAGCTGGTTGAGAAGAAGTAAAAAAAAAGCCGGTCACTGACCGGCTTTTTTCATATCTCTCTTAAACCGCCTGTGGAGGTGGCATGGTTATCAGGTTCAATGCTCTTCGCGTCCTTTTGTCCGCATGATTTCCGTCAGCTGACAGTCTTTCTCTTCCCACAGTTCATTCAACCAACGCTGGAAACGGCGCTTAAAGTTTTTGTCATTCACGTAGTCGCCGTGCAGATCTTCCGCCACGGGAATGAGATTAACGCGAACAACAATACGCGTCAGTCGGCCGCTTAACATATCGTAAAATGGCCTCTGGTTGTTCTCCGGATAGCAAAGCGTGACGTTCAACAGCTTATCGAACTGAGCACCGAGCACGTTCAACGCCATCGCGATACCTGCGGCCTTCGGTGGCAATAAATTGCGATAAGGTGAACGAGTTTGCCGCTGCTTATCTTCGGTAAAACGCGAACCTTCTACAAAATTGACGATGGTCGTCGGATGCGAGCGAAATTTCTCGCAGGAGCGGCGAGTGGTTTCAACATCTTTACCGCGACGCTCAGGATGGCGAATTAAATAGCCTCGCGAGTAGCGACGCATAAAGGGCATATCCAGCGCCCAGCAGGCAAGCCCGATAAAAGGTACCCACGCCAGCTGTTGCTTAAGGAAGTACTTATTCATAGGGATATGCTTGCGAAACAACACGCAGAGCACCACGATATCCGCCCAGCTGTGATGATTGCTGATAAGCAGATACCAGTTTTTCTTGCTCAGCCCTTCAAGACCTTGCACGTCCCACGTCAGTCTGGGATTCAGATAGAGCAGCAGTGCCAACCCTTCGCACCAGCAATACATCATGAAATTGCAGAAACGGGAAATCGCACGCCATACCGCAGGGATGGGGACAAGAAGTTTAATCAGCCCGGCGATGATTATCGGTACGGAACAGATAATGGTGACTAAGATGGTAAGGGCGATACTCAGCGGAAGTGTTATTGCAGCGAGTAATCTCGACATAGTTAGTTTATTCAGAAAGTTAGGCTGATAAAGAGCGCAGTTAAACCGTGCAAGAGGCTGATTTTACCAGAAAACGCAGCAAATGACGGGTCTTACCAGAACAGAAAAAACGGCGGATCTTATATCCACATGGAACATTGAGTCATTAGAAAGGTATTAAAAGCAAGGATCAATCATTAACTTTATGATAAATAAACTTAAATTATGTTTTTTGTTATTTTATTTCAGACCAGACAGCTATCCTTATAAAACTATGCACAAAGTTATCCACAGATATTACTGCCGCACGATCGACCGGATCAACGAATCTTTTTGGTGAAATGCGGGAAAAATTCAGGTTTTCAGGCCTGTCTGTGGCATCCTTTACCCATAATCTGATAAACAGGCACGGAAATTATGGTTCAGATCCCAGAAAACCCACTTATCCTCGTTGACGGCTCCTCTTACCTCTACCGGGCGTATCACGCTTTCCCGCCGCTGACTAACAGCGCCGGAGAACCGACAGGCGCTATGTATGGCGTGCTGAATATGCTGCGAAGCCTGATCCTCCAGTATCAACCCACGCACGCCGTTGTGGTTTTTGATGCCAAAGGGAAAACTTTCCGTGACGAACTGTTTGAGCATTACAAATCCCATCGTCCGCCGATGCCGGACGATCTGTGGGCGCAGATCGAACCGCTGCATACTATGGTGAAAGCGATGGGGCTGCCGCTGATGGCTGTGCCTGGCGTCGAAGCGGACGATGTGATCGGAACTCTGGCGCGCGAAGCAGAAAAAGCGGGCCGCCCGGTGCTCATCAGTACCGGTGATAAAGATATGGCGCAGCTGGTCACGCCGGGAATTACCCTGATTAATACCATGACCAATACCATTCTTGGCCCGGAAGAAGTAGTGACGAAGTACGGCGTTCCGCCAGAGCTGATTATTGACTTCCTGGCGCTGATGGGCGACTCCTCCGATAACATTCCAGGCGTACCCGGCGTGGGCGAGAAAACGGCCCAGGCGCTGCTGCAGGGGCTGGGTGGGCTGGATACGTTGTACGCTGAGCCAGAAAAAATTGCCGGTTTGACTTTCCGCGGCGCCAAAACGATGGCGGCAAAACTGGAGCAGAATAAAGAGGTGGCCTACCTCTCGTATCAGCTGGCGACGATTAAAACCGACGTCGAGCTGGATCTGAGCTGTGAAGAGCTGCACGTGCTGCCGCCGGCGGCGGATGACCTGTTGGCTCTGTTCAAAAAATATGAATTTAAGCGCTGGATCACCGATGTTGAATCCGGCAAATGGATGCAGTCAAAAGGCGTTAAGCCAGCTGCAAAACCGGCTGAAGCGGCGGCAGTAGCGGAAGAAGAAGCCGAGGTGGTAGCGACACTGTCTGCGGAAAACTACGTCACTATTCTTGATGAGCAGACGCTGATCGAATGGATCGAGAAGCTGAAAAAAGCGCCGCTGTTTGCGTTTGATACCGAAACGGACAGCCTGGATAATATCTCCGCCAATATGGTCGGCCTGTCGTTTGCCATTGAGCCCGGCGTTGCAGCCTATGTACCGGTTGCGCATGATTATCTCGATGCACCGGATCAGATCTCCCGCGAACGCGTACTGACGTTGTTGAAACCTCTGCTGGAAGACGAGAATCTGCTGAAGGTCGGGCAAAACCTGAAATATGACCGCGGAATTCTGGCGAACTATGATATTGAGCTGCGCGGCATCGCTTTTGACACCATGCTGGAATCCTACATTCTTGATAGCGTGGCGGGCCGCCATGATATGGACAGCCTTGCCGACCGCTGGCTGAAGCATAAAACGATTACCTTTGAAGAGATTGCAGGCAAAGGTAAAAATCAGCTCACCTTTAACCAGATCGCGCTGGAAGAAGCTGGCCGCTACGCGGCGGAAGATGCCGACGTCACTCTGCAGCTGCACCTGAAGATGTGGCCGAAGCTGCAGCAGCATGAAGGTCCGCTGAATATCTTTAAGCATATTGAGATGCCGCTGGTACCGGTGCTCTCTCGCGTGGAACGTAACGGCGTCAACATTGATCCGGCTGTACTGCACGCTCATTCGCAGGAGATCGCCAGGCGCCTGATCGAACTGGAGCAGAAAGCCTACGAGATCGCTGGTGAAGAGTTCAATCTCTCTTCACCCAAACAGCTTCAAACTATTTTGTTTGAAAAACAAGGCATTAAACCGCTGAAGAAAACACCGGGCGGCGCGCCTTCAACCTCCGAGGAAGTGCTCGAAGAACTGGCGCTGGACTATCCGCTACCGAAAGTTATTCTCGAATATCGCGGACTGGCGAAGCTGAAGTCGACATATACCGACAAGCTACCGCTGATGATTAACCCCAAAACCGGCCGCGTGCATACCTCTTATCACCAGGCGGTAACGGCGACGGGGCGTCTCTCCTCCACCGATCCTAACCTGCAGAACATTCCGGTGCGTAACGAAGAGGGGCGTCGTATTCGTCAGGCATTTATCGCGCCGCCGGATTACCTCATCGTCTCTGCCGACTACTCGCAAATTGAGTTGCGCATTATGGCGCATCTGTCGCGTGACAAGGGGCTGCTGACCGCGTTTGCGGAAGGTAAAGATATCCACCGCGCAACGGCGGCAGAGGTCTTTGGCCTGCCGCTGGAGAGTGTAAGCAGCGAGCAGCGTCGCAGTGCCAAGGCGATTAACTTTGGTCTGATTTATGGCATGAGCGCATTTGGCCTCGCACGGCAGCTCAATATTCCGCGCAAAGAAGCGCAGAAATATATGGACCTCTATTTTGAGCGCTATCCGGGCGTCCTTGATTACATGGAGCGTACCCGGGCACAGGCAAAAGAGCAGGGCTATGTCGAAACGCTGGATGGCCGTCGCCTTTACCTTCCGGACATCAAATCCAGCAACGGCGCCCGTCGTGCCGGCGCCGAACGTGCGGCGATCAACGCCCCGATGCAGGGGACGGCGGCTGACATTATCAAGCGCGCAATGATCGCCGTTGATGAATGGCTGCTGACCGAGAAGCCGCGGGTGCGGATGATCATGCAGGTGCACGATGAACTGGTCTTTGAAGTGCACAAAGATGACCTTGATGCCGTGGCGAAAAAGGTGCACGAACTGATGGAGAACAGCACCACGCTGGCGGTACCGCTGCTGGTGGAAGTAGGAAGCGGAGAAAACTGGGATCAAGCGCACTAAGTATTCAGTGGATAAGGTGATTTTCTGTAAGTAAGCAACATAACTTATAGCGTTTTGTGATGATCATTTGAATTTGCTATGTAAAGAGTGAAAAAAAACTACAAAAAGTGCTTTCTCCGTAACCGAAAGAAGAGTAGAGTTAATGACGTAGGGTACAGAGGTAAGATGTTCTATCTTTCAGACCTTTTACTTCACGTAATCGGATTTGGCTGAATATTTTAGCCGCCCCGGTCATTTATGACCGGGGCGTTTTTTATTGCGCGAAAGAAAATTTTGGCGGACTGCGGTGGGCTGATGATGCAGCCCGGATAAGGCGTCAGGCGCCGCTATCCGGGAAAACAACGGCGATTACTCTCCGTCGGCGATCTCTTCCTGAGGAGGGATCTCATTAAACCAGCTGTCGAGCTTCTGACGCAGCTTATCCACGCCTGTTTTTTTCAGCGAAGAGAAGGGTTCAACCTGCACATCGCCGTTAAAGGCAAGAACCGCTTCACGCACCATATTCACCTGCGCTTTACGTGCGCCGCTGGCCAGCTTATCGGCTTTGGTGAGCAGAACCAGAACCTGGATATCGCTTTCTACCGCCCATTCGATCATTTGCTGATCGAGGTCTTTCAGCGGATGACGGATATCCATCAGCACCACCAGTCCTTTCAGGCACAGACGTTTCTCCAGGTATTCACCCAGCGCGCGCTGCCATTTGATCTTCATCTCCTCCGGGACCTGAGCGTAGCCGTAACCCGGCAGGTCGACCAGGCGTTTGCCTTCGGCGACTTCAAACAGGTTGATTAGCTGGGTGCGGCCAGGGGTCTTAGAAGTCCGCGCCAGGCTTTTCTGGTTGGTGAGCGTATTCAGGGCGCTGGATTTCCCCGCATTTGAGCGACCAGCAAAGGCAACTTCGATACCCGTATCGGATGGAAGATGGCGGATATCGGGTGCGCTGGTGACAAAATGCGTCTGTTGATAGTTCCAGTTAGTCAAGACTGTCGTCTCCGTTAAATAAGGCTATGGCGGGGATTATACCTGAACAGCAGAAAAAGGCTGTTTTTACCGCATCCTCTGTCGTAAGTAAAAACCCCTCTCTTTGTGAGACATTGTCCATTCAATGTCGAGGCAATCGATGAGAAACAACGGGGGTTGGTCGTGTTAAAACATTAAAAATCATACAATTAACACTATAGAACAATCTTAAATAGCCATTTTTACTCTGAGGGTTGGTTGTAGGATGGGATTAAAACGGTAAAGTAAGGGGCACAGGCAAGGAAGCCGACAGGATAGTGACTCAGGATGAGTTGTCAGGAGCGCCAGGAGGGCGAAGACCCGGGATTAATGTCAGGATGACCAACGTCTGGAGACGTTTTAACAAGGAAAAGGACATAACAGGGACTGTTATTGGCTAAAGGAAAGACAGGGTGCGTCGTGAGCTAACAGGGAAAGTGGAAACCCGCTAAGGGTTATCAGTGAGGAAAAAGGCGGCAGAGTAATCTGTCGCCTTTTTTCTTTGCTTGCTTTCTGCTAGATTCCGCCTCAATTCTATACTGAAGAAAACGAATCTGAAGATTACCTATATGAAAAAACCGACATCCGTACCCCGTGGCAAAACGCATCGCAAGACACGTGAAGAAATGAATCAGGAATCCCGCGATCGCAAACGCCAGAAGAAACATCGTGGTCACGCGGCAGGAAGTCGCGCAACCGGCGGTGATGCCGCGTCATCCGGCAAAAAACAGAGCCAGCAGCAAGATCCGCGTATTGGGAGTAAAAAACCGATTCCGCTGGGCGTGACTGAAAGCACCCCGGCTACTAAGCAGCACAAACCGAAGAGCGAGAAACCTATGCTTTCACCACAGGCTGAGCTGGATTTGCTGGAAAACGATGAGCGCCTGGACGCGCTGCTGGAACGTCTGGAAGAGGGGGGCACCCTGAATGCTGAAGAGCAGTCGTGGGTCGATGCCAAACTCGATCGTATTGATGAGCTGATGCAGCAGCTTGGCCTGTCCTACGATGATGACGAGGATGAGGAAGAAGAAGAGCGTCAGGAAGATATGATGCGTCTGCTGAAGGGTGGAAACTAACGTTTGCACTCAATCGGATTCCCGGTCCTGCTTATAACCCTTTTGGTTGTATGTTATCTGCTGTGGTTATTCGTTAAACTACGACGGTTGTCGCGGCGTCAGAAATGGCTGCGCAACCGGCTCATCACCCGAGGTGCGGTTGGGCCGGGGCGGCGTACCCGCCGACGGCACCATCGGAAGGAGTGAGCATGTCTGTGCAGTTAATCGACTGGGATCTGGCCCTGATCCAGAAATATAACTATTCGGGGCCGCGTTATACCTCATACCCCACCGCACTGGAGTTTTCACCTGAGTTTGGTGCGGCAGAATTTGACGAGGCGGTAGCTCGCTACCCGCAGCGTCCGCTATCGCTGTATGTGCATATTCCGTTTTGTCACAAGCTCTGCTATTTCTGCGGCTGCAACAAGATTGTGACTCGCCAGCAGCATAAAGCCGACCAGTATCTGGATGTGCTGGAGCAGGAAATTATTCATCGCGCGCCGCTCTTTGCCGGGCGTCAGGTGAACCAGCTGCACTGGGGCGGCGGTACCCCCACCTACCTGAATAAAGCGCAAATCAGCCGCTTAATGCAGTTGCTGCGCAGCCATTTCAATTTTAACGCCGATGCAGAGATCTCGATTGAAGTCGATCCGCGCGAAATTGAACTGGATGTCCTGGATCATCTCCGATCGGAAGGCTTCAACCGGCTGAGCATGGGCGTGCAGGACTTCAATAAAGAGGTTCAGCGGCTGGTTAACCGCGAGCAGGATGAGGCGTTTATCTTTGCCCTGCTCAACCACGCGCGTGAGATTGGTTTTACCTCGACGAATATCGATCTGATTTACGGCCTGCCGAAACAAACGCCGGAGAGTTTTGCCTTTACGCTGCAAAAAGTGGCCGAGCTCAACCCCGATCGTCTGAGCGTATTCAACTATGCGCATCTGCCGACGCTCTTTGCCGCTCAGCGTAAAATCAAAGAGGCCGACCTGCCTTCGGCGGAACAGAAGCTCGATATCCTGCAGGAGACCATTGCCTCCCTCACCGACGCCGGCTATCAGTTTATCGGTATGGATCACTTTGCCCGTCCGGATGACGAGCTGGCCATTGCTCAGCGTGACGGCGTCCTGCACCGCAATTTCCAGGGTTATACCACCCAGGGCGATACCGACCTGCTGGGGATGGGGGTGTCGGCGATCAGCATGATTGGCGACTGCTACGCGCAGAACCAGAAAGAACTGAAGCTTTACTATCAACAGGTGGATGAAACCGGAGATGCGCTCTGGCGCGGCATCGCGCTGACCCGCGATGACTGTATTCGTCGTGATGTTATTAAGGCGCTGATTTGCCAGTTCTATCTCGATTTCTCTGCGGTAGAAACGCGGTGGGAACTGGATTTCCAGCGTTATTTTGCCGACGATCTGGCGCTGCTGGCACCGCTGGCAAAAGATGGGCTGGTGGATGTGGATGACAAGAGCATTCAGGTGACGGCGAAAGGCCGTCTGCTGATTCGCAACATCTGCATGTGCTTTGATGCCTATCTGCGTCAGAAAGCGCGGATGCAGCAGTTCTCCCGCGTCATTTAACTCTGCAATGCCGGGCGGCACTTCGTTTGCCCGGCCGACGGATTCTGTAGGCCCGGTAAGCATAGTGCCACCGGGCATGACATTTACTCCATTCCTAACTCTTTCAGCTTGCGCGTTAGCGTATTACGTCCCCATCCTAGCAGTCGCGCGGCTTCCTGCTTATGCCCTTGCGTATGACGCAGGGCAGTAGTCAGCAGCGTCCGCTCCATCTCCGGCTGCGCTTCAGAAAGCAGGTTTTGATGACCGGAACGCAGAGCGCGGTCGGCCCACTGCCCCAGTAACGTTGCCCAGCTGTCCGGCTGCATATGCGTCGGGCTATCGGGAATTGCGGTTTCAAACAGTTCGCTGGGAAGATCCTGCGTCAGAACCTCCTGGCCTGCTGCCATCACCGTCAGCCAGCGGCAGGTGTTCTCCAGCTGGCGGACGTTACCAGGCCAGGCTAAACGGGTGAGCGCGGTTTCCGTCTCCGGATGCAGCTGCTTGGCTTCGACCCCCAGTTCGCGGGCGGCAATTTGCAGGAAGTGCCGCGCCAGGCGGGGAATATCTTCCCGGCGCTCGCGCAGCGGCGGGAGATGAACGCGAATCACGTTCAGGCGGTGGAACAGGTCCTCACGGAACTTTCCTTCCTGCACACGCTGCTCAAGGTTCTGGTGGGTTGCCGCAATAATTCGCACGTCTACCTTCACCGGCGCATAGCCGCCAACGCGATAGAACTGGCCATCGGCCAGAACGCGCAGCAGGCGCGTCTGCACATCGAGCGGCATATCGCCGATCTCATCGAGGAACAAAGTCCCGCCGTCAGCCTGCTCAAAACGTCCCTGACGCACGGTATTGGCGCCGGTAAATGCCCCTTTTTCGTGACCGAAAAGCTCAGATTCGATCAGGTCTTTTGGGATAGCAGCCATATTCAGTGCGATAAACGGCGCTTTTGCCCGCGGGCTATGACGGTGCAGGGCGTGCGCAACCAGCTCTTTACCGGTACCGGATTCACCGTTGATCAATACGCTGATTGATGAACGCGACAGGCGCCCGATGATGCGAAAGACGTCCTGCATCGCCGGCGCTTCGCCGATGATATCGGCCGTCGGGCTGGTTATCGTGATATTGCGCGGCTGCTGCTGCTCCTGATAGTGGCTGATAGCGCGATCGACCAGAGCGACCGCTTCATCAATATCAAAAGGTTTGGGCAGATAGTCAAAGGCACCTTGCTGATAGGCGCTGACCGCGGCGTCCAGATCCGAATGCGCGGTCATTATGATGACCGGAAGCATTGGGTGACGCTGTTTAATTTGTTTCAGTAACGCCAACCCATCCATTCCCGGCATCCGGATATCAGATAACAGTACATCCGGGGTTTTGGTGGTGAGTGCCTCAAGCACCTCGTTGCCGCTTTCAAACGTTGTACAACTTAAGCCTGCTCCGGTGAGCGCGCGTTCAAGCACCCAACGGATGGAGCTATCGTCATCAACGATCCAGGCTATCCCTCGTTGCATAAACACCTCTACTTCCGAATAGGCAGGTACACCGAGAATTCGGTATGTCCTGGCCAACTGGTAAATTCAATTTTGCCGGAGTGCTGATCGATAAGACTGCGGGCAATGGAGAGCCCCAGACCGGTACCGCCTTCGCGACCGCTAACCATGGGATAGAACAGCGTATCCTGTAAGTGGGACGGAATTCCCGGGCCGTTGTCCTCAACGTCAATACGCGCGGTGAGGCGGTAACGTACGCCGTGCAGCGTCAGCTGAAAGGCGGTTCGGGTACGTAGGATGATCTCGCCACCTTCTGGCCCCAGCGCCTGCAGCGCGTTGCGTACGACATTCAGCAGAACCTGTTCGATCTGGTCCGGGTCATGAGGAAGTTCCGGCAGGCTCGGATCGTAATCGCGGACCAGTTTGACGTTATCCGGCAGTTCCATCGAGACCAGCTTCACAACCCGTTCGGCGACCTTATGGATGCTTTCGGTCACGTGCATCCCTGGATGCTGCGGCCCCAGCAGGCGGTCGACCAGATTTCTTAAGCGATCGGCCTGTTCAATAATAACGTTGGTGTATTCCATCAATGCCGGGTCAGGCAGCGCTTTACTCAGCAATTGCGCAGCGCCTCTCAGGCCGCCTAAAGGGTTCTTGATCTCATGGGCCAGCCCGCGAACCAAATCCCGCGCCGCGATTTGCTGGGCGTGCTGCAGTTGCTCCTGGCTCAGGCGTCGCTGGTTATCCATCGGAGCCATCTCCAGCAGGATATAGCCTTCAGGCAGGCGCTGTGCCGTCAGAGACAGGATATGCGAGCGGCCATCGATAACCAGCGTCACTTCGTTGTCGGTAAAGCCCTGGCCCGCCAGCAGGCTTTCCTGCATCAGGCCGATATTCAGTGAAAAGTAGCTCAACAGTTCCGGAAGCGGCGTGCCAAAGAGCTTACGTGAACTTTGCGCCAGCAGCTGCTGCGCGGCCGGGTTCGCGTAATGCACCGCCAGGTCGTCATCGACCAGTAAGATACTGTTGATTAAAGAGTTAAGGATCTGCCCAGCATCGGGCTGAGTGCCTGTTGCCATCTGACAGTCTCCTGAAAAGAGTGCACTATTTTAGTGCAGTATAGCTTTTTATAGGTAAAAAGCGCATGAGATCAGAGTGTTGGTGGAGAAAAAAGCCCATCCTGAGATGGGCTGAAAGTTTCCACGGCAACAAAATATCCACGGTACCCCACGCCACAACACGGAATACCGGGGATTTACAGCAAAATCAGACGCTGTAGTACAGTTCGAATTCAACCGGGTGCGGAGTCATACGTACGCGGTCGTTTTCTTCAATACGCAGGGCGATGTAAGCATCGATAGCGTCGTTGGTGAACACGCCGCCAGCGGTCAGGAACTCACGGTCAGCGTCCAGCGCGTTCAGTGCTTCTTCCAGAGAGCCTGCAACCTGTGGGATCTCTTTCGCTTCTTCCGGCGGCAGGTCGTACAGGTTTTTGTCCATCGCTTCGCCCGGATGGATTTTGTTCTTGATACCGTCAAGGCCTGCCATCAGCAGTGCTGCGAAGCACAGGTACGGGTTAGCCGCCGGGTCCGGGAAGCGCACTTCGATACGGCGTGCTTTCGGCGAGGTGACTACCGGGATACGGATGGAAGCGGAACGGTTACGGGCAGAGTAAGCCAGCATGACCGGTGCTTCGTAACCCGGGACCAGACGCTTGTACGAGTTGGTGGTCGGGTTTGCCAGGGCGTTGATCGCTTTAGCGTGCTTGATAACGCCGCCGATGTAGTACAGCGCTTGTTCAGACAGGCCTGCATATTTGTCGCCAGAGAACAGGTTAACGCCGTTCTTGGACAGAGACATGTGGCAGTGCATACCGGAACCGTTATCACCGAACATCGGCTTCGGCATGAAGGTCGCGGTTTTACCGAAACGGTGCGCAACGTTGTGCACAACGTATTTGTAGATCTGAATTTCGTCCGCTTTTTTGGTCATGGTGTTGAAACGGGTCGCGATTTCGTTCTGACCCGCGGTAGCCACTTCGTGGTGGTGAGCTTCAACAACCAGGCCCATCTCTTCCATGATCATACACATGGTAGAACGGATGTCCTGAGAGGAGTCAACCGGCGGAACCGGGAAGTAACCGCCTTTCACGCCTGGGCGGTGGCCTTTGTTACCACCTTCGTATTTGGTGGAGGAGTTCCATGCGCCTTCGATGTCGTCGATAGCAACGTGGGAGCCAGAAATAGAGGCACCGAAACGGATATCGTCGAACAGGAAGAACTCTGGTTCTGGCCCGAACAGAACGGTGTCCGCCAGACCGGTAGAGCGCAGGTATTCTTCCGCGCGTTTGGCGATGGAGCGCGGGTCACGGTCGTAGCCCTGCAGCGTGCCTGGTTCCAGGATATCACAGCGGATGATCAGCGTCGGTTCTTCATAGAACGGGTCGATCAGCGCAGTGGTCGCATCCGGCATCAGAACCATGTCAGATTCGTTAATACCTTTCCAGCCACCAATCGAGGAGCCATCAAACATTTTGCCTTCTTCGAAGAATTCGGCATTTACCTGATGAGAAGGAATTGTGACGTGCTGTTCTTTACCTTTGGTATCGGTGAAGCGCAGATCGACAAACTTCACTTCGTGCTCGTTCAGCATCGTCAAAACGTGTTCAGCGGACATACTTAAACTCTCCCGGATTGGTCATTGTCGTCGTGGTAACGAAAACTTTTTAACTGCTTAATGTGGCGTTGTTGCCTTAAAAAAGATAAAGCGAAATCTGTGCCAACTTTTAAATTGCCCCCAAAAGGCGTTATCATGCACTCCATCGTGCAAAAGGGCTGCACCATTATGAATGCATTGCACCAATATAGTGCAATTGTGTGAACATTGGGCACTAATTTGGTGCAATTGACCTTGAATAACCCTTTTAACGCTCCGTGAAAGCGATCACAAAGAAACTCTGCAATACTTGTTTGTGGAGGATGTTTGTGATCCTGTTTTGTACTGCGATTAATCCGTGTACAATAACGCGCTATTTCTAATGCCTGAGGCAAAGTTGTGATCGAAAATTTGCGTAATATCGCCATCATCGCGCACGTTGACCATGGTAAAACTACCCTGGTTGATAAGCTGCTGCAGCAATCCGGTACGTTCGACGCGCGTGCCGAAACTCAAGAGCGAGTGATGGACTCCAACGATTTGGAGAAAGAGCGCGGGATTACCATCCTCGCGAAAAACACCGCCATTAAATGGAATGACTACCGTATCAACATCGTTGATACCCCTGGGCACGCCGACTTCGGTGGTGAAGTTGAGCGTGTAATGTCCATGGTTGATTCCGTTCTGCTGGTTGTTGACGCAATGGATGGCCCAATGCCGCAGACGCGCTTCGTAACCAAGAAGGCATTTGCTCATGGCCTGAAGCCCATTGTTGTCATCAACAAAGTTGACCGTCCTGGCGCGCGTCCTGACTGGGTTGTCGATCAGGTATTCGACCTGTTCGTTAACCTCGACGCGACCGACGAACAGCTGGACTTCCCGATCGTTTACGCTTCTGCGCTGAACGGTATTGCGGGTCTGGATCACGAAGATATGGCTGAAGATATGACTCCGCTGTATCAGACCATCGTCGATCGTGTTCCGGCACCGAACGTTGACCTTGACGGTCCGCTGCAGATGCAAATCTCCCAGCTGGATTACAACAACTACGTTGGCGTCATTGGCATCGGCCGCATCAAACGCGGTAAAGTGAAGCCAAACCAGCAGGTCACTATCGTTGATAGCGAAGGCAAAACCCGTAACGGTAAAGTGGGTAAAGTTCTGACCCACCTGGGTCTGGAGCGTATCGACAGCGATATTGCTGAAGCGGGCGATATCATCGCGATCACCGGTCTGGGCGAACTGAACATCTCTGACACCATCTGCGATCCGCAGAATGTTGAAGCGCTGCCGGCGCTGTCAGTCGATGAGCCAACCGTATCCATGTTCTTCTGCGTTAACACCTCTCCGTTCTGTGGTAAAGAAGGTAAGTACGTTACCTCTCGTCAGATTCTTGACCGTCTGAACAAAGAGCTGGTGCATAACGTGGCGCTGCGCGTTGAAGAAACTCCGGATGCTGATGCATTCCGCGTTTCCGGTCGTGGTGAACTGCACCTGTCAGTTCTGATCGAAAACATGCGTCGTGAAGGTTTCGAAATGGCGGTTTCCCGTCCGAAAGTTATCTTCCGCGAAATCGACGGCCGTAAACAAGAGCCGTTCGAGAACGTAACGCTGGACGTTGAAGAGCAGCATCAGGGTTCTGTCATGCAGGCTCTGGGTGAGCGTAAAGGCGACCTGAAAAACATGAATCCAGATGGCAAAGGCCGCGTACGTCTCGACTACGTGATCCCAAGCCGTGGCCTGATTGGCTTCCGTTCTGAGTTCATGACCATGACCTCCGGTACCGGTCTGCTGTACTCCACCTTCAGCCACTACGACGACGTTCGTGCGGGCGATGTAGGTCAGCGTCAGAACGGCGTACTGATCTCCAACGGTCAGGGTAAAGCGGTTGCGTTTGCACTGTTCAGCCTGCAGGACCGCGGTAAGCTGTTCCTGGGTCACGGTGCTGAAGTTTACGAAGGCCAGATCATCGGTATTCACAGTCGTTCTAACGACCTGACTGTAAACTGCCTGACCGGTAAGAAACTGACCAACATGCGTGCTTCCGGTACCGACGAAGCAACGGTTCTGGTTCCGCCAGTTAAGATGACCCTGGAGCAGGCTCTGGAGTTCATCGATGACGACGAACTGGTAGAAGTGACTCCAACTTCCGTCCGTATCCGTAAACGTCATCTGACCGAGAACGACCGTAAACGCGCAATGCGCGGTGCGAAAGAAGATTAATTTCCGCTTCTTGTCGATATCAGAACCCCGCCTTGATGGCGGGGTTTTTTTTTGCCCTGGCGCGATAGCCGCCCGCCAGTCAGCAGATAGTTACGCGCTTTCCGAAGAGAGGCCGGTCACATTTATCCCCAAAGAATAACGGAGATATTGTTTTTTTTTTGCACGTCGGAGTAAGATTCAGGAACTGGTTTAAACCAATTGGGTTAAACAATGACAACAAATCTGTCTACCGTCGAAAATGCGAAAGAAAAATTAGATCACTGGCTGAGGGAAGGGCTCACCGCGCCCGGCGGTAAACTCCCCTCCGAACGAGAATTAGGCGAACTGCTGGGTATAAAGCGTATGACCCTGCGGCAGGCGCTCCTGAGCCTGGAGGCTGAATCGAGAATCTTCCGTAAAGATCGGAAGGGCTGGTTCGTCACCCAGCCTCGTTTTAACTATAGCCCGGAGCTCTCCGCCAGCTTTCAGCGCGCTGCGCTTGAACAAGGTCGGGAACCCTCCTGGGGATTTATTGAAAAAAGCCGCACGGCAAATTACCCCGAGGCCGCGCGACCGCTTCTTGCGACAGCGGCATCTGATGAGCTGTACCTCATCACCGGTTGGGGGGCGCTGGAAGGGCATAAAGTGTTTTATCACGAAACCTTTATTAACCCGAATGTCGCTCCGGGATTTATTGAACAGCTTGAAAACCAATCCTTCTCCTCGGTCTGGAAAAATGAGTATCAAAAGGACGTCGTAACTAAAAAACTGGTGTTTAAACCGGTCAGAATGTCTGGCGATATCAGTAAATTCATTGGCGGATCTTCAGGTATGCCGGCCATTCTTATTGAAAAACACCGGGCTGACAGTGATGGCAATATCATTCAGATAGATATTGAATATTGGCGGTTTGAGGCGGTTGACCTCTTTATTAACTTGTAGGTACGTTATGCTAACTCAATATGATGCAGAAAAAATCCTCGCCCGTATCGATAATATTCCTCTTTATCTTCATGCCTATGCATATCATTTTAATATGCGGCTTGAGCGTATATTACCCGGCGATTTATTAGATATCGCCCATGAAAATAATCTGCGCGGGGTGAAAATTCATGTTCTCGATGGTGAAACGCGCTCCTTAGGTAAAATGAGTGATGCTGAACTGGCCGCGTTCTCAGAAAAGGCACGGAGATTACAGCTTGATGTCCATATAGAAACCAGCGCTTCAGATAAACACGCGATCGACCATGCAACGCATATCGCATTAAAAACGGGCGCCAGCTCCGTCAGATTTTACCCTCGCTATGAGGGGCATTTACAAGAGGTTCTGTCAAAAATCGCTCTTGATATCCAGTATCTGAAGGCGCGTTATCAGGATAGCGGGCTGACTTTTACTCTTGAGCAGCATGAGGATCTGAAAAGCCACGAGCTGACTGCATTAATAGAGCAAAGCGGTATGTCTTCGCTCTCTCTGCTTTTTGATTTTGCGAACATGATTAATGCCAACGAGCACCCGCTGCATGCATTAGAGGCGATGTCTCCGTTTATTACTCAGGTTCATATAAAAGATGCGTTAATTATGCCGCAGGATAACGGTCTCGGACATCAGGCCTGCGTCTCCGGCCAAGGAGATATGCCGTTTAAGGCGTTGCTCACCAGACTGATTTGCCTGGGCGACGAGCACCCCCAGGTGGTCGCCTACGGCCTGGAAGAAGAGGTGGACTACTATGCCCCGGCATTTCGCTTTGCCGATGAAGGCGACAACCCGTGGATCCCGTGGCGGGAAATGAGCGAAACACCGTTACCCGATGCCTCACAGCTGGAAACCCGGTTATTGAAAGAAAAAGCGGATGCTCTTCAACAGTTGGCATTTGTCAGAACAACGCTGCAGGAAATAAAAAGTGAGGCCAGTCGCATTATTAACTCTTAATTTTAATCTCTGATTTTTATTTTTTTGATATGCCACCCGTCAGGCGTGGTCAGGGTTCTTTTTCCTTTTAAAACTAAATGATTGTAAAATCATTAAGGAATTATATGCTCACAAAAAAGAAATGGGCACTCTTTAGCTTATTGACACTGTGTGGCGGTACGATTTATAAACTGCCCTCGCTAAAGGATGCTTTCTATATACCGATGCAGGAGTATTTTCATTTGACCAATGGTCAAATTGGCAATGCGATGTCTGTGAACTCGTTTGTTACGACAATTGGTTTCTTTCTTTCAATCTATTTTGCCGATAAACTACCGCGCAAATATACCATGTCCCTTTCGCTTATTGCCACCGGGCTGTTAGGTATCTATCTGACAACCATGCCGGGATACTGGGGGATTCTCTTTGTCTGGGCACTATTTGGTGTCACCTGCGATATGATGAACTGGCCGGTATTATTAAAGTCGGTTAGTCGTCTGGGGAATAGCGAGCAGCAGGGGCGGTTGTTTGGTTTCTTTGAAACCGGACGGGGTATTGTCGATACCATTGTCGCTTTTTCTGCGCTGGCGGTCTTTGCCTGGTTTGGCAGCGGCCTGTTAGGGTTTAAAGCAGGGATCTGGTTTTATTCTATTATCGTTATTAGCGTTGGGGTCATTATCTTCTTCGTGCTGAACCAGGATGATGATGAGGTGAAAACGGCAGCCGTTGATAGCCCACAGGAAGAAAAGAAAAACACCAGTATGTCCTCCGTACTGAAAGATAAGACAATATGGCTGATTGCGTTCAACGTCTTTTTTGTCTATGCCGTCTATTGCGGGTTAACATTCTTTATTCCGTTCCTGAAAAATATTTATATGCTGCCTGTCGCGCTGGTGGGGGCTTACGGCATTATTAACCAGTATTGCCTGAAGATGATCGGGGGCCCCGTTGGCGGGATTATTTCGGATAAGATACTGAAATCCCCGAGTAAATATTTGTTCTACACCTTTTGTATCAGTACGGCTGCGCTGGTGGTCTTAATTCTGCTGCCGCATGAAAGTATGCCGGTTTATCTGGGAATGGCCTGCACATTGGGCTTTGGGGCAATCGTCTTTACTCAGCGTGCGGTCTTCTTTGCCCCCATCGGCGAGGCAAAGATTGCGGAAAGCCAGACCGGTGCCGCCATGGCGCTCGGTAGCTTTATCGGCTATGCCCCTGCCATGTTCTGTTTCAGCCTCTACGGCTATATTCTGGATCTTAACCCGGGCATTCTGGGGTATAAAATTGTCTTTGGTATCATGGCCTGCTTTGCGTTCTGCGGCGCCGTCGCCTCAGTATTGCTGGTGAAGCGTATTAACCAAAGAAAACGAGTCTTAGAGACCGCGGAGGCCTAGAGCCGGTTATCTGCCCTCACCTCGTTCGCTCAAAGCCGCAGATTTCTGCGGCTTTGCTTTATCCGGCGGGCATAAATCGTTCTGTACCTCGGTTTAAAAACCATACATAGTCAAATACCGCCTTTCCCGCTACAGTTAATCTTTCATGGCGCGCAAGGAGACAAAAATGCTCTATATCTTTGATTTAGGTAATGTGATTGTCGACATCGACTTCAATCGGGTACTCGGGACATGGAGCGATTTGAGCCGCATCCCACTCGCGACGCTCAAGCAGCATTTCACTATGGGCGAGGCGTTCCATCAGCATGAACGCGGCGAAATTAGCGATGAGGCCTTTGCCGAAGCGATGTGCCATGAAATGAATATGCCGCTGAGCTATGAGCAGTTTTCCCACGGCTGGCAGGCCGTTTTTGTCTCTCTGCGCCCGGAAGTGACCGCGATTATGCAAAAACTGCGTGAGCAGGGACACCGCGTGGTTGTCCTGTCGAATACCAACCGCCTGCATACCACCTTCTGGCCGGATGAATATCCGCAGGTGCGGGCCGCCGCCGACCATATCTATCTTTCCCAGGAGATGGGAATGCGTAAGCCCGAGGCGCGGATCTATCAAAGTGTTCTGCAGTCTGAAGGTTTTTCTGCTGAAGATACGGTCTTTTTTGACGATAACGCCGATAATATAGCGGGGGCTAACCAGTTGGGGATCACCAGTATTCTGGTGACCGGAAAGGAGACCATTCCCGCCTACTTTGCGAAATAACTATGCTCAAAACCGTTCATCAAAAAGCAAAGCATCGCGTCCGGCCCCTGATGGCCTGGATAAAACTGCTGTGGCGGCGCATTGATGAAGACCATATGACGACGCTGGCGGGGAATCTCGCCTACGTGTCGTTACTCTCTCTGGTGCCGCTGATCGCCGTTGTCTTTGCGCTGTTCTCGGCATTTCCGATGTTCTCTGAGGTCAGCGGGCAGATTCGCCATTTTATCTTCGCTAACTTCATCCCGGCGACCGGGGATGTCATCCAGGGATACATCGAACAGTTTGTTGCGAACTCCAGCCGGATGACGGCCGTCGGCGCCTTCGGGCTGATCGTGACGTCACTGCTGCTGATGTATTCTATTGATAGCGCGCTGAACACCATCTGGCGCAGCACCCGCACCCGGTCCAAAATTTACTCGTTTGCCGTTTACTGGATGATTCTGACGCTGGGGCCGCTGCTGGCGGGGGCGAGCCTGGCCATCAGCTCTTATCTGCTGTCGTTGCGCTGGGCAAGCGAACTGAACAGCGTGATTGATGATGTGCTGCGTCTCTTCCCGCTGATTTTATCGTGGACGGCGTTTTGGCTGCTTTATAGCATTGTACCGACGACCCAGGTACGCAATCGCGATGCGATTATTGGAGCGCTGGTGGCGGCGCTGTTATTTGAGGCGGGTAAAAAAGCATTTGCCTTATATATCACGGCGTTTCCGTCGTATCAGCTGATTTACGGCGTCATAGCCGTGGTGCCTATTTTGTTTGTCTGGGTGTACTGGACGTGGTGTATCGTCTTGCTTGGGGCAGAAATTACTGTCACTCTCGAGGAATACCGCAAACTTAAAAAAGAAGAAACAGAATAACTATGATTGCATTAATTCAGCGCGTATCCCGTGCAAGCGTAACCGTGGAGGGCGAAGTGACGGGTGAAATCGGCCCGGGGCTTCTGGTGTTGTTGGGCGTCGAGAAAGACGATGATGAGCAAAAAGCGAATCGCCTGTGCGAACGCGTGCTTGGCTATCGTATCTTCAGCGACGCCGAAGGAAAAATGAACCTGAATGTGCAGCAGTCCGGCGGCAGCGTGCTGGTCGTCTCACAGTTCACGCTGGCAGCGGATACCGAACGGGGCATGCGCCCGGGTTTTTCCAAAGGGGCCGCTCCTGACAGAGCAGAAGCGCTGTATGACTATTTTGTCGCGCGCTGTCGCCAGCAGGAGATGAACACACAAACCGGGAGATTCGCTGCGGATATGCAGGTATCACTGGTAAATGATGGTCCTGTGACCTTTTGGTTACAGGTATGAGCCAGCTTCCGGGCCGGCTGCGGGTAACAAAAGAGAGTACAGCTATGTATCACCTTCGTGTACCGCAAACAGAAGACGAACTCGAGAGCTACTATCAGTTCCGTTGGGAGATGTTGCGCAAGCCGCTTCATCAGCCCAAAGGATCGGAGCGTGACGCCTGGGATGCGATGGCGCATCACCAGATGGTAGTGGATGAAGAAGGCAACCTGGTTGCCGTCGGGCGGCTATATATAAACGCGGAGAACGAAGCCTCTATTCGTTTTATGGCCGTACACCCGTCGGTGCAGGATAAAGGGTTGGGGACGCTGATGGCGATGACGCTGGAGTCCGTCGCTCGTCAGGAAGGCGTTAAGCGCGTGACCTGTAGCGCTCGCGAAGACGCGATGGATTTCTTTGCCAAGCTCGGTTTTGTTAACCAGGGCGAGATTACCACGCCAACCACCACACCTATCCGCCACTTCCTGATGATTAAACCGATCGCCTCGCTGGACGATATTCTGCATCGCGGCGACTGGTGCGGGCAGCTGCAGCAGGCCTGGTATCAGCACATTCCGCTCAGCGAAAAAATGGGCGTGCGCATTCAGCAGTACACCGGCAAAAATTTCATCACCACCATGCCCGAAGCCGGAAACCAGAATCCGCACCATACGCTGTTTGCCGGAAGTCTGTTTTCCCTGGCGACGTTGACCGGCTGGGGGCTGATCTGGCTGATGCTGCGCGAGCGGCATTTGGGCGGCACGATTATTCTCGCCGATGCCCATATCCGTTACAGCCAGCCGATCAGCGGCCGCCCGAGCGCAGTGGCCGATCTGGGGTCGCTCAGCGGCGATCTCGACCGCCTGGCGCGCGGACGTAAAGCCCGCGTGCAGCTGCAGGTTGAGTTGTTTGGCGGTGAGAGTCTGGGCGCCATTTTTGAAGGTATTTACATCGTTCTGCCCGCGAAGCCGTTTGGTTCGTATGAAGAGGGCGGGAACGAAGAAGAGTAATTCCCGTCGCAGTGATTATCGCGACCGACCTGGTGAACGGATTCGCCAGGCGACATCTCCCATGGCATGGCGCGCCGCCAGACTGATGCCACCCAGCTGAAAGAAACCGTGAATCACCCCAGCATAGCGCTGACAGGTACAGGCCACGTTTTGCTCAACCATTCGCTGATACAGCGCTTCGCCTTCATCACGCAGCGGATCATATTCGGCGGTGAGGATATGCACGGGTGGCAGGCCGCTGAAGTCATCACGCCAGAGCGGGCTGGCCTCCGGGTGTGCAGACTCCGTCGAGGGCAGGTACATTTCATAACCGCTCAGGAGCGTATCCCGGGTGATAATGTAATCCTCTCCGTTGCTGATGTAGCTTGCCGACGCCGCGGTAGCATCCAGCATGGGATAAATCAGAATCAGCTGCGCGGGCAACCAGGCACCCGCGGCTTTCAGCCGTAGCGCGGTGATGAGAGCCAGATTTCCCCCCGCGCTATCGCCCGCAAGGGTGATTTGCGAGGTATCCACCCCAAGCGCTTCTGCGTGGCGGCGGATAATCTGCGCTCCCCGTTCCGCGTCATCGTGCGCGGCAGGAAACGTCTGCTCGGGTGCCAGCCGGTATTGCACGGCAATCACCCGGCAGCCGCTGTCATACGCCAGCTGACGCCATTGTTTATCGTGGGTGGCGAAGCCGCCGCTGACAAAACAGCCGCCGTGATAGTAGATAACGGTTGGCAGCGGACCGGCAGCATTCTGCGGCGATACCACGCGAAAATTGATCCCTTCCAGCGTGATGTCGTCCACCTGCACACGCGTTTCACTTTCTCCGGCCAGCACCGCACTGGCTACATAGCCCGCCCTCCGGTCATCAATATTCTGCTGTCGTGAAGAGGGGCGCCCTGCGGCGATAAACTCCTCAACCAGCCGGGCGATACCGTGTTCCAGTGCCATCATTATATTCCTTTAGTCTGTATGGATATACAGTGTTATAGCCTGGATTGTAGTCGATAGAAAAGGGGTTTTTTGTCAAAAATGCGTGTCGGGAACGGGAGAAGGGCGTACTAAAGCGAAGGCCTTCCTGTGCTGAGGTGCTTACGCATCGGGGGGAGAGTGCCGGGTAATCTGGATTACCCGGCACTACGAGGGGTTTTACTCCCCTTCACCCGGGAACATAAACGGGTTAATCGAACTTCTGGCAAAGCCTTCCTGCTCCATGCGAGCGTCCAGCACCAGCGAGGCGAGATCGTCGGCCACGGCCTCCACTTTCGGATCTTTTTCCTGATACAGAATCTTCAGGTAAGTCCCGCAGTCACCGCAGCTTTCGGCTTTCACCGCCGCGTCTTCATTTTCCAGCGACCAGTAGTTGAGATCGCGGGTCTGTTCGCAGTTGCTACATTTGATGCGCACCACGTGCCATTCGGTTTCACACAGGTTGCAGTGCAGGTAGCGCAGCCCCTGGGTGGTTCCAATTTGCACCATGCTGGAAACCGGCATTGAGCCGCATACCGGGCAGAACTGGCGTGCTTCACCGTATTCTGCGCGGGCTTTGCCTGGGATCAGGCTGGCCATTTGCGCCCAGTAGAGCGACAGGGCAGCCCAGATAAACGGCGCTTTATCACTGCTCACCAGCGCGAAGTCGGAAGCGAACAGCGCGCTTGCCATCTCTTCCAGCTCCAGATCGGAGGATTTTTCCAGATTCTCGATAACTGCCAGCGCGGTACCGCTCATCTCCGGCTTCAGCTCGGCAATTAGCGAATGCAGCAGCTTGTGCCAGTGCTTGTCGCGCGGCAGGACGTGAATATCCAGCGGCGGTTTGCCCTGCGCATTGGCTTCTTTGATGCGCGCGGTCAGATCCATTTGCAGCGGGTGGTCATAGAGCACCACTTCCTGCGCGTGGGCGACCAGCGCGGCAAAACGCAGAAAATCGCCCAGCGGGTTGTTCTCTGCCAGCTCGCGCAGACGCTCTGCGCGGCGATTGTAGAGGTTCTTGAGTCTGGGGAATAACAACGGCGGAATATAATCCGCCGTGCGTTTCTCGCTCGACCCCAGCTCATCTTGCGGGATTATGCGAATACTCATTCAGTCTTATTTTCCTGTTTCTGGCGAACTTCTCGGTACCAGCGGGGGTGATGTTTCTTCGCCCATGTTTTGGTAACCCAGCCTTCCACCATCGCGGTAATGGTGCCTTTCACCCACAGGGCGGCGTAAATATGCACCATGATAACCACAATTAGGGCTACTGCGGCAAATGAATGCAGCATGAGCGCTAACCGGATTACCGGGATTGAGAACGCAGGCGCAAAATACGGACGCCAGATGATCACACCGCTTACCAGCAGCAGAACCAGGAAAATAATCGCCGCCCAGAATACGCATTTCTGGCCGAAGTTATAGCGCCCGGTGTCACCCACTTCCTCGTTGACGACGATCTTACGAATATTCTTCGCCCAAAAGATATCATCCCGATTGATTAGGTTATGGTGCCAGTAGCGGAAAAACATGATGATGAATGAGGCAAACATAATGACCCCGACAAACGGGTGCAGAATGCGCGCCAGCTGCGGAGTGCCCATGATTTGCATCAGCCAGTTGAAGGACGGGAAAAAGAATCCCAGTCCGCTTATCGCCGCCAGCATGAAGCAGAAGGCGGTGACCCAATGGTTGATGCGTTCCGGCGCCGTGTAGCGCACGATGGTGTCACGTCTTTTCATTTGCGCACCTCGTCATTCTCTTCATGCAGGTTGTCCTCTTCCTCTTCCGCACGGTTCGGACCGACCCCGACATAGTGGAAGACGCTGGCTGCAAAGGTCGCGGCAAACCCTACCGCCGCGAGCGGTTTCCAGATCCCTTTCCAGAACTTCACGGTGGCGCTGATTTCCGGGTTTTCCGGCAGGCCGTGATACAGATTTGGCTTGTCGGCGTGGTGCAGCACGTACATCACGTGCGTTCCGCCAACGCCAGCCGGATCGTACAGGCCCGCATTGTCATACCCACGGGTTTTCAGCTCGGCGACACGTTCGCCGGCCAGCACCTTCATGTCCTCTTTGGAGCCAAAGTGAATCGCGCCGGTCGGACAGGTTTTCACGCATGCCGGTTCCTGGCCCACGGTGACGCGGTCTACGCACAGCGTACATTTGTAGACGCGGTTGTCTTCCGGGTTGAGCCGGGGGACGTCAAACGGACAGCCGGCGATGCAGTAGCCGCAGCCGATGCACTGTTCGGACTGGAAGTCGACGATGCCGTTGGCATACTGAATGATGGCCCCTTCCGACGGACAGGCCTTCAGGCAGCCCGGATCGGCGCAGTGCATACAGCCATCCTTACGGATCAGCCACTCCAGTTTGTCGTTCTGCTCCACTTCCGAGAAGCGCATTACCGTCCAGGATTTGGCGGTCAGATCCGCGGGGTTATCGTACACCCCGACGTTGCTGCCGACTTCATCACGGATGTCATTCCATTCTGAACAGGCGACCTGACAGGCTTTACAGCCAATACAGGTGGTGACGTCGATAAGCTTCGCGACTTCCTGCTGGTGGTCCCGCGCCTGAGGCGCGGGAGTGAAACCGTTAGTCGCGGAACGACGAATGATGTCTTGCGATTGATAAGCCATAAGTCGTCTCCGTTACACCTTTTCCACGTTCACGAGGAAGGCTTTAAACTCCGGCGTTTGCGTGTTCGCATCGCCGACGAACGGCGTCAGCGTGTTGGCGATAAAGCCTTTCTTCGCCACCCCTTCATAGCCCCAGTGGATAGGAATACCGATCGTATCGATATCCTTACCGTCCACTTTCAGCGTGCGAATACGCTTGGTCACCACCGCCTTGGCTTTGATATAACCGCGATTGGAGGAGACGCGAACGGTATCGCCATGCGCGATGCCGAGCTTGTTCGCCAGCTTCTCGCCGATTTCCACGAACTGTTCCGGCTGGGCGATGGCGTTAAGCAGCGCATGCTTGGTCCAGTAGTGGAAATGCTCGGTGAGACGATAGGTGGTACCGACGTACGGGAACTTATCCGCTTTACCCATCTGTTGCAGGTCACCGCTAAAGACGCGGGCGGCCGGGTTAGAGACCACATTCGGGTGCAGCGGGTTGGTGCCCAGCGGCGTTTCAAACGGCTCGTAGTGTTCCGGGAACGGACCTTCCGCCATCTTATCGAGGGCAAACAGACGACCCATGCCTTCGGGCTGCATGATGAACGGCCCGACGTCGGTGCCCGGTGCGGCGGCACTGTAGTCCGGAATGTCCACGCCGCCCCATTTTGCGCCGTCCCATTTCAACAACTGGCGTTTCGGATCCCATGGTTTTCCCTGTGGGTCCGCAGAGGCGCGGTTATACAGAATGCGACGGTTGAGCGGCCATGCCCAGGCCCAGCCCAGCGTATTACCCAACCCGGAAGGGTCGGCGTTATCGCGACGTGCCATCTGGTTACCTTCCGGCGTCCAGCTGCCGGCGAAGATCCAGCAACCGCTGGCGGTGGTGCCATCATCGCGCAGTTGCGCGAAGGAGCTGAGCTGCTGGCCTTTCTTCACAAGCACTGCGCCGGTGGCCGGATCGGTAATATCCGCCAGCGCCTTGCCGTTGCTCTCCATCGCCACCTCTTCCGAAGCGGGCTCGTGCGGCGTGGAGTAGTTCCAGGTCATATTCAGCACCGGCTCAGGCGCCGGACCACCGTTTTCAGCGTACATTTTCCGCAGACGTAAGAAGATGCCGGCGAGGATTTCGCCATCGGTGGTCGCAATCCCCGGAGCATCCGCGCCTTTCCAGTGCCACTGCAGCCAGCGTCCGGAGTTGACGATAGAGCCGTTCTCCTCGGCGAAGCAGGTGGAGGGCAGACGGAACACTTCGGTCTGGATTTTCGACGGATCGACATCGTTCGACTCACCGTGGTTTTGCCAGAAGGTGGACGTTTCGGTGTTGAGCGGGTCGATGGTCACCAGGAACTTCAGTTTCGACAGCGAGGCGACCACTTTGTTTTTGTTCGGGAACGAGGCCACCGGGTTAAAGCCCTGGCAAATATAGCCATTGACCTTGCCCTGGTGCATCATCTCGAAGTACTGCAGGACGTCGTAGCCCTTATCCCACTTCGGCAGCCAGTCAAAGCCCCAGCTGTTTTCCGCCGTGGCTTTATCGCCAAAGAAGGCCTTCATCATTGAGACGAAGAATTTCGGGTAGTTGCCCCAGTAGTTCACCTGATCTTTCAACAGCGGCTTCGGCGTGTTGGCGGCCAGGTAGGTTTGCAGGTCGGTCTGTTTCTCACTCGGTAGCGTCATATAACCCGGCAGGCTCTGCGACAGCAGCCCCAGGTCGGTCAGCCCCTGAATGTTGGAGTGACCGCGCAAGGCGTTCACGCCGCCGCCGGCCATACCCATGTTGCCAAGCAGCAGCTGGATCATTGCCATGGTACGGATGTTCTGCGCACCGATAGAGTGCTGCGTCCAGCCGAGCGCGTAGAGGAATGACGCGGTTTTATCATGGGCGCTGGTTTCAGCGATGTACTCACAGACTTTCAGGAAGTCCGCTTTCGGCGTACCGCAGATATTTTCCACAACCTCCGGGGTGTAACGGGAAACGTGCTGTTTCAGCAGATTCCATACGCAGCGCGGATGTTGCAGCGTCGTGTCGCGTTTCGCGAAGCCGTTTTCGTCCAGCTCATAGTTCCAGCTGGTCTTATCGTATTTGCGGTTTGCCGCGTCATAGCCGCTGAACAACCCGTCGTCGAAGCTGTAATCCTCACGCACGATCAGGCTGGCGTTGGTATAGGCTTCGGTGTACTCGCGGTTGAATTTTTCGTTATTCAGCAGGTACAGGATGACGCCTGACAAGAAGGTAATGTCAGTACCGGAACGAATCGGGGTATAGAAGTCGGCTACCGACGCAGTACGCGTAAAGCGTGGGTCGATAACAATCAGCTTCGCGCCGTTATGGATTTTGGCTTCCATCGCCCAGCGGAACCCTACCGGGTGCGCTTCAGCGGCATTACCGCCCATCACCACGATCAGGTTGGCGTTTTTGATGTCAACCCAGTGGTTGGTCATCGCACCGCGACCAAATGTTGGAGCAAGACTTGCTACCGTTGGTCCGTGTCAGACGCGTGCCTGGTTGTCTACCGCGAGCATACCGAGCGCGCGGGTGAATTTTTGCGTTAAATAGCCGGTTTCGTTACTGGAGGCTGAAGCGCACAGCATGCCGGTGGTCAACCAACGGTTGACGGTGGTGCCGGCGTCGTTTTTGGCGATAAAGTTGGCATCGCGGTCTTCTTTCATCAGCTTCGCGATGCGATCGAACGCGTCGTCCCAGCTGATTTGCTGCCATTTGTCGGAGCCTGGCGCACGATATTCCGGGAACTTCAGACGACTTTCGGAATGGATAAAGTCGACGAGACCCGCCCCTTTCGGGCAGAGCGCACCACGGTTGACCGGATGGTCAGGGTCACCTTCGATATGAAAGATGGATGCTTTGGCGTTTTTCGCACCGTCGCCGAGGCTATACATTAACAGCCCACAACCGACAGAACAGTACGTACAGGTGTTACGGGTTTCACGGGTACGCAGCAGTTTATATTGCCGGGTTTCCGCGAGCGCGGCGCCTGGGGCAAAACCCAGCGCTGCAGCCGTTGTGCCTGCCATACCGCCAGCGCAGATCTTAAAGAACTGCCTTCTGCTGACCTGCATGGTTCACTCCTTGTATCGACATTGTCACATGTAGTTATTTACTTTGCGGTAAGCGCCGCAAAGGTTCAGAATTGGGGGTGATCACCCTTTCACTTGAAGGGGTATGCAAAGAATACCACATTGTGTGTATGCCTGTTCCAATACGGTTAAGACAAAGTGAACAAGAACCCTCCCGAACAAATTGAAAATGTGACAAACATCACAGGATGTCGTCAGGTCGCGCTCTGGAAGCGCGATGATTTGCAACATCCGCAGTCTGACGAATTAGCCGAAGAAGTTCCTGTGGCGCTGGTCTATAACGGTATCTCACACGTTGTCATGATGGCCTCTCCCACCGACCTGCAACGATTTGCCGTCGGTTTTTCATTATCCGAAGGGATTATTGAAAACCGGCGCGAGATCTACGGGATGGAAGTGGTGCCGGCCTGCAACGGTCTGGAAGTGCAGATTGAACTCTCCAGCCGTCGTTTTATGGGACTGAAAGAGCGCCGTCGCGCGCTGGCCGGGCGCACCGGCTGCGGCGTTTGCGGCGTTGAGCAGCTCAACGATATCGGCAAGCCGGTGCAACCTTTACCTTTCACCCAAACCTTTAGCCTGGGGAATCTCGATCGCGCGCTGGAGCAGCTTCGTGATGTTCAGCCGATTGGCCATATCACCGGCTGCACCCATGCGGCGGCGTGGCTGCGTCCGTCCGGTGAGCTGGCGGGCGGACATGAGGATGTCGGGCGTCACGTCGCGCTGGATAAACTGCTGGGGCGACGGGTAGAAGAGGGCGATGACTGGCAATGCGGGGCGGCGCTAGTCTCCAGCCGTGCCAGCTACGAGATGGTGCAGAAGGCGGCAATGTGCGGTGTGGAAATTCTGTTTGCGGTTTCCGCCGCTACCGCGCTGGCGGTGGAGGTCGCGGAACGTTGCAACCTGACGCTGGTGGGCTTTTGCCGCCCGGGCAGGGCAACGGTTTACACCCATCCGCAGCGGCTGATCGCCGGTTAAAAATAAGTCAATTTTTTTGAACGATGAGAGCAAATCCTTACGCTTTTAGTCGTGGGTTGTGAGGTCTATTATTTATCACATCAAGGCACAACGCCTTACCCAAACAACTTAATGAAGGATTTACATCATGAAAAGCATCAAAACTTTTGCTGTAGTTATCGCTCTTACCGCTTCCTTTGGTTCTTATGCCGCGCAGTCAGTGAGCGCAACCTCCTCTACAATGGACGGTGCGGAAGCGAAAATCGCCGCTCAGGCTCAGGCCGCCGGTGCTTCTTCTTACACCATCACCGAAGCCTTCACCGGTAATCGCGTGCATATGACGGCAGAACTGAACAAATAAAACCGGCATCACCGTCGAAAGAGCGCCTGCGGGCGCTTTTTTTGTTTTTGTGCTTTTACCATCCGGAAAACTCTCCGCCCGACACCTCCACTTCTCCTCAAAAAAATGTGGTGTTTATCACGTTTCTCTTCTTTGCTTTTGGCGACGAAATTAACCCGCTGGCAAGCAAAATGACACGCTATCCTCTCAATATTTAACCTAATGAATAATAAAGTTATTTGAAAATAACTGTTAAGGCGATCTCATCTTTTAAGTGAGACGCACATCACAAAAAACACCCCATATTTACGTCTGTCAATCGTTACCACGGATCAATTAATCATAATTATGTGATCTTCGTTGCAAATCCAGGTCTTGAACTTAGGGATAAATGTGGGCAAGGAAATATGACGGTGGTGACCATGAAAATCGGTATTGTTATTAGCGGTGGCGATGTATCGGGAATTAATAATTTCATTTTTCAGGTTGCGAAGCTCGCAAGCGCGGAGATCACCATTTTTAATGGTGGAATACCTGGGCTGCTCGATAAAAATCATCAGGAAATCGCCTGGCGGGATCTTGTCGATTTCTCTATTTGTTCACTGCCTGTTATTACGTCCGGCCGAACCACGCGTAAATTGCTGCGGAGTGAGTATGAAACTATAGCCAGGAAAATTAAGTCGCTGCGCCTTGATGTACTCATTATGGCCGGCGGTGATGGCAGCCTACAGTTCCTTAATACGCTTAGCGAATTTGATATTAACTGTTTCGGTGTCGGGATGACTATCGATAATGATGTATACGGTAGTGATTATACTATCGGTTTTTCTACAGCCTGCGAACAAATTATCAAGGAGGTTTCTCGTTTAAGAAATACCGGCAGAGCATTACCTGGGCGGGTGTTTATGGTTGAAATATTAGGAGGGTATTGTGGAGAGCTAACGCTGCAGTCAGCAATTAAAAGTAATGCCGATATTGCGCTGATCCCGGAAGCACAGATGCCATTAGAGGATCTGGCCGAGCGCGTCAGACGCAAGCTTCGCGAGCAAAACAGCGTGGTGATACTTTGCTCTGAAGGTTACACCAGGGAGTATTCCCCTGGGTTTCAAGGGGCTATCGATACGATGATCAAACAGCTTGAGCCACGCATCGGTGTCCGCATCCGTAAAACCATTATCGGCTATGGACTGCGCAGCGGCGACCCGACCTGCGAAGAAATTTACCAGGGCACGATCATGGCGAACGAAGTCGTTCGCTGTATTCAGTCAGGAATGAAAAATAAAGCCATTATTATAAATTCAAGCAATAAACCTATTCCAATTGACTTAGTCAGTATGAAAAAACGTCTGGTAGATATCGAAGGACATCATTATAAACTTGCCAAACAACTCAATATTATTTGAGGAGACCCTACATGCTGAAAATTCTTTGCGTATGTGGCTGCGGCCTCGGTTCAAGCTTTGCCATCGAAATGACGGCGAAAGCAGTATTAAAGAAACTGGAAATTCCTGCACATATTGAACATACCACCGTATCTGAAGCTGGAGCATTTAAATCCGACATTATTTTGACGCAAAAAACATTCGCCGACATATTAACCGCCGACGCTAATGAAGAGGAAATAAAACGTGTAGTGGTCCTCAACCGCCTGACGGATAAAGATGAAATTGAGCGGAAAATTGTCTCATTCCTGAAAGAGCGCAATCTGAAGGTGACCGATCATGAATAGCTTTATCGAGTTTATTGTAAAAGATTTGCTCGGCCAGGCTTCGATATTAATCGCGTTTATTGCCATGCTGGGTCTGATTTTACAGAAGAAGTCAGTGGGTAAAACGGTTGAGGGGACGTTTAAAACGCTGCTCGGGTTCTTAATTATGATGGCCGGCATTAATATTATTGTCGCCACCCTGAGCTTCCTTAACGATATCTTCACCCACGGTTTCGGGATGAAAGGATACATCACCGATGTCGCTGCTATCGCCGGTCTGGCGAATCGAGAACTGGGTTCTGAAGTGGCGCTGACGCTGATGGTGATCTTTGCCGTTAATATTATTATCGCCCGCCTGACACCGCTGAAATATATCTTCCTCACCGGACAGGCGCTGCTGTGGATGGCAACGATTGGCACGGTGATTGGCTACAAAGCCGGGCTGACCGGGCTGCCGCTGATCCTGACCGGCGGTATCTTTGGCGGCGTCATGGCGGTACTGATGCCGGCGTTAGCGCAGCCGGTGGTCAGACGTATTACCGATTCTGACGATGTGGCTCTCGGGCATTTTTGCACCATCGGATATTTAGTCCAGGCGGCGGTGGCCAAAGTGGTGGGTAAAGGTTCCCGCTCCACAGAAGATCTTGAACTGCCTGATAACTTCAAGTTTCTGCAGGATACCTATCTCGCCATGGCGGTGGTGATGGTCCCCATGTACCTGATCCCGGCGCTGGCTGCCGGACCCGAGTATATCGCCCAGTTTTCCGGCGGTGTGAACTACCTGATGTATGCCTTTATGCAGTCTGTTCAGTTTGTGGCAGGGGTCTTTGTCCTCTACAGCGGCGTGCGCTTGTTACTGAATGAACTGGTCCCGGCTTTTCGCGGTATTGCCATGCGTATTGTGCCGGATGCGAAACCGGCGCTGGACTGTCCCGTCCTGTTCCCTTATGCCCCTAACGCGGTCATCGTGGGATTCCTCGCAACGACGGTGGGTTCGATCATTGGCATGTTGGTCTTCCCGATGTTTGGCCTGGCGATGATCCTCCCTGGACTGTTAACCAACTTCTTTGCCGGCGGTACGGCGGGCGTCTTTGGTAATGCGCTGGGTGGGCGTCGCGGGGCAATGATTGGCGGTGTGGTTCACGGTCTGTTTATTACTTTCCTGCCTGCCATTCTGGTACCGATGCTTGAAAGCTACGGTTTTACCGGCGTCACATTCAGTGATTCAGATGTTATTAGTTCAGGCCTGGTATTAGGCCATGCCTTACAGAACAACTGGTTATTTGTCGCCTTGTTTATTGTTTTTGTTGCCGCACTGGCATGGTTCGTAAACGGTACATCATCTAAGCCTAAAGGGGAAAAGATTCATGAGTCTGTATAATTTTAACGATATTCTGAAAATCGCTCAGCAAAGAAATTACAAAGCTATTGGCTCATTTAATTTGCATTGTATTGAAATGCTACCGGCTTTTTTTAAAGCCGCGCAAAAGAGCAATAGCCCTTTAATGATTCAAATCTCGACCGGTACGGCGGAATATCTTGGCTATCGTTTACTGGTGGATGCCGTCCGTTCACTGGCGGAAAGTGAAAATGTGCCAACCTGTCTGCATCTGGATCACTGTTCTGATATCAGTGCGATTGAAACAGCCATGAATGCCGGATTTTCATCGGTCATGTACGACGGTTCACACCTGGGGCTCGAGGAAAATATCGGCAATACGCGGATTGTGGTGGAAATGGCGCGGCCGCGGAATATCACCGTTGAAGGGGAGCTGGGCGCCATCGGGGGTTCAGAAGATGGTAAAGCCGTTGCCGCAGAGGATATCAGCTTTACCACCGTCGAAGACGCCACGCGCTTCGTAACTGAGACCCGGGTTGACATGCTGGCTGTCTCCGTCGGCACCGTGCACGGCCTTTATACCGGCAAGGCGCAGATCCAGCATCAGCGCCTTCAGGAGATTAGCCGGGCTACGGGCGTTCCGCTGGTGCTGCACGGTGGTACCGGCGTCAGTGATGAGGATATGCGTAAAGCGGTGACTGAAGGGATTAATAAGGTCAATGTGGGCACAGAAATGAACGTGCAGTGGGTTGACCAATGTAAAACCACTTTTGAAAAAGGTAAGGTTAATGACAGCGTGCGTAAGTTTTTAATTCCCGCCAATAATGCGGTCACCCAGGTGCTGATGGAAAAAATGGAATTATTTAAATAGTTAAATCCGCAATAATAAATTGTCATTACCAGGTTAGCCCTGCACCCGTCAGGGCGGGAGAAGATTATGTTTCAATCACTGAAAGCGTTGTGGAAAAAAGAGAATCATCCGTCGCAGGATTATGATCGGCTGTCCCGCGAACTGGCTGAGGAAATAAAGACGCTGGAAAATGAACTACAGGGCGAGCCTGGCAATGGTGAGATCCAGAAGGCATTGATGCTGAAGTATAACAGGGCGCTATCGGTGTATGCTAAAAGCAAAATACATCGTCAGGATATCGACGCACTATTTATTCGTATTGATGAGTTACGCAATATTATTCGCCGTAATATCTAGGGAGGCGTAATGACCATAAAAGATTTGCTGATTGAGGCCGATGCCATTCAGATCGGCGTGCTGGAGTCTGACTGGCGCAAAGTGATTGAGCTTGCCGCCAGTCCCCTGGTGGCGAACGGGTATATCTCTGAGAGTTATAGTAAAGCGGTGATTGATAATACTCTCAATCACGGTGCTTATTACGTATTTGAAGAGGGGATTGCCATTCCACACGCCAGACCGGAGTGCGGGGTGAAGCGAAACTGCTTCAGTCTGGTGGTATTAGATAAACCGATTCAATTTGCCGGAAGCGACAGGGCGGATATCGTCATTATGTTCGGCGCCCAGGATAGCAATGCGCATATTGAAGAGGGAATTCGGGCGATTGTTGCACTGCTGGACAATAACGAAACCATGGCCAGGCTTCGCGCCGCCAGTACCAGAGAAGAGGTGATAGCGTTGTTATGAACAGACATCTCACTGCCGGCTGTAAAACCGTGATCTTAATTAACGGCGTCCCCGCTTCGGGAAAGAGCACGATAACCCAGGCGCTATCGCAAACCTTTGGCCTGCCGCTCCTGACCATCGATGAGATTAAAGAACCGTTTATGGCGTGCTTTACCGACATCGATCGGCCTTTTAATCGTCAGCTGGGATGCGCGGCCTACGAGGTTATCTGGTCGATCATCGGCCATTCACCAGCCAACGTTATCTGGTTAGTCGACGCCTGGTTCGGTTTCCAGCCCCGGGAAACGCTACAACGATGGCTGCATCAGGCGGGAGTTGAGAAAGTGGTTGAGATCTGGAATCAAATCTCTCCTGAGCTTGCCGTGTCACGCTATGCCACGCGTCTGCAGGATCGTCGGGCGGGCCACCCCGGAGAAGAATATCTGCCGGAGCTTGCCCTGTTGGCTGAACGGGCTGAGCCGATGCGACTTGGCCCGGTCTTCACGGTGGATCAACAGCAACCGTTGGATATTATCAGGCTATCGGAGTGGATTAAGCAGACCCTGGGTTGACGGAGCGTCTGCTTGCCGGATAGTGCTTGCGCCTGTCCGGCCTACGAAAGCCCGGCCAGACGCAGCAGCGCCGTGATCACCGCCGCCGAAATAATCACCACGATCAGCGGCATTTTGCGCCAGGCAAGAAAAACGGCGAAACCGACGCCCAGCACCCGCGCCATGCCGGCAAAATGTTCACCTTCATAAAAGGTGGTCGCCAGGGCAACAGAAAACAGCAATACCGTTGCCGCATCGGAAAGCAGCGCCTGAGAACGTTCAGAAAGCGCTAAACGACTGCCGAGCTTCGCCCCGCCCAGACGCATCAAATAGGTTCCTGCCGATAAAATCGCCATGCCGACGATGAACAGCGTGATATCAGCCATTATTTTTTCCTCGTCATCAAGCCAAACAATGAGAGCAGCACCGGCAGACCCACCGGAGCAAAGGGAACGGTGGCCAGGGATAGCGCCGCGCCGCTGCAGGCGCGGATTAAGGTGGTGCGGTTTTTAAACGCCGGAATCACCAGCGCCAGCAAAATAGCCGGGAATACCGCATCCAGACCAATGGTTTCCGGGTCGGGCAATAGCTTGCCGACCATGGCGCCGAGTAGCGCCCCTACGGGCCAGATAATCGCCACGCCGAGCCCGCACAGCCAGTAGGCGGCTTTACGCTGTTCCGGCGTTTTTTGCGAGAGCCCGAACACCACGCTCTCATCATTCATAATATGGCAACCCAGCAAGCTGACGCCGCGTTTGCCGACGAGGTCGCGCACCGTGACGCCGAACGGAATATGGCGGGCGTTGACCAGCAAGCCTGCCGCTGCAGCGGCTAGCGGGTTCCCGCCGCTGGCGATAATGCCGATAAACATAAATTCGGAGGCGCCTGCCAGTACCGAAAGGGAGAGCGCAAACGGAACCCATACCGGGAAGCCATAGGCCATCGCCAGCGAACCGTAGGACATGCCGACGATGCCGACCGCCAGGCACACTAACGCGATTGCTTTGATGGTGTCTGCTTTGAGACAGGAGAAGTGCTGCTTCATACTATTTAGCCATATCGAACGAATTTCCATTATAATGAACGCATCAATATCGATTTTCAAGACGAACGAATCGTTCGATATAAAAAACGCGGAGCCGTGTATGACACAGCCAATTAGCCTGATTGCCAAAAGCCTGGTACGTGAACGTGCACGTACCGGACTGTCGTTGGCGGAAGTGGCGCGCCGGGCAGGCATTGCCAAATCAACGTTATCGCAGCTGGAATCGGGCAACGGTAATCCGAGCCTGGAGACCTTGTGGGCCCTCTGCGTCGCGCTCGATATTCCTTTTGCGCAACTGCTGGAGCCGCAGGCGCAAAAGACACAGGTTTTGCGTCGCGGAGAAGGAACCAAAGTGGTGGCCGAACAGGCTCATTACCAGGCCATTTTACTGGCGACCTGTCCGCCGGGCGCCCGTCGCGATATCTATTTATTACTGACGCAGCCAGGTGCCGATCGGATTTCTCACCCCCATCCGCCGGGTTCGGTTGAGCATATTATTATCACCCAGGGGCGCGCGCGGGTCGGGTTGACCGAAGCGCCGGAAGAGCTCGGTGAGGGGGATTACATCTGCTATCCGGCGGATCAGGAACATGTTTTCCAGGCGCTGGAACCGGATACCCAGGCGATACTGGTTGCTGAACAAAACTAACGGGATGGCGAGAACACCGGCGCTGCGGCTGTTGCTGGACGCCATCTCCGTATTGCGGGAAACTAGCCGCATTCTCCGCGAAGACAGGGATACATATGTCGCTGAAAGCTATTGCTAAAGAACTTGGGATCTCGGTCACCACCGTCAGCCGGGCATTAAACGGCTATGACGACGTGTCGCAGGAGACGCGAGCCCGCGTCGAGGCGGAAGCAAAACGCCGCGGCTATCGGCCCAATACTTTTGCCAGGCGCCTTAAAATGGGCAAAATCGATGCCGTGGGTCTGGTGTTCCCCGTCCGTCCGGCTCCGCTGAATAACACGGTGTTTCTCGAGATGGTCGGGGAGATTAGCCATGAGCTGGCACGTTATGAAATTGATTTGCTGCTGATCGCGGATGATGAACAGGCGGATAAACATGGCTATATGCGCATGGTGCAAAGCCGGCGAGTCGATGCGCTGATCGTGGCGCATACGCTGGATGACGATCCGCGTCTGACGCAGTTGCTCTCCTCGGGATTCCCCTTTCTCGCGCTTGGCCGCAGCCGCCTGCCGCAGCCCTACGCCTGGTTTGATTTCGATAATTATGCTGGGACATATCGCGCGACTCGCCACTTAATCAGCCAGGGCCATCAGCGCATCGCCCTGCTGGGGGAAAACAACAGCCAGGCGTTTATCACTCAGCGGCGTAACGGCTACCTGGACGCCTTGCGCGAAGCCGGTCTGTCCGATAGCTGGCTGCGTAGCGTGTCGCCCACCCGCCGCGGCGGATACCAGGCTACGCTGGAGCTTTTGCGCCTGCCGGAGCCGCCGACGGCGATCGTCACTGACTGCAATACCCACGGCGACGGCGCGGCGATGGCGCTTTCGCAGCTGGGTCGCCTGACCGGCGATAGCCGCGTGTCATTAGTGGTTTATGACGGATTGCCGCAGGACAGCATTATCGATACTCAGGTCGCGGCGGTGATTCAGTCCACCCGTCAGGGCGTCGGCCGGCAGATTGCAGAGATGGTCCGGCGGCTGATCGCCGGTGACGACCTCTCCTCTTTACAGGTGCTCTGGCAACCTGAATTCATCCCTGGCGAAACCGCCTGATCATCTCTCCACAACGTTAATTTCTGCACTCGATCACGGATCCGAAACGTTTTGGTTGTTACCCGAAACGTTTCGGATCAACAGTAAGGCATTCCTTGTTGTGGAGATGTCTGATGTCTGATTCGATTTTACGTCTGCAAAGCGCCACGGTTGATGTGGTGATCAAAACCCAGCCGTTCGCCGAAATAATCTACTGGGGGCCGCATTTAGCTCACTTTTCGCCGCAGGATGCTGACACGCTTGCTCGCCCGATCGCCAACGGTCGCCTTGATGTTGACTCGCCGGTCACCTTGATGGCCGAACTGGGCCACGGGTTGTTCGGCGCGCCGGGGATTGAGGGGCATCGTCAGGGCCTGGATGGTTCGCCGGTCTTTGTCACTACCGGGGCTTTGCAGGAGGGGCAGCGCTTAACGCTGACCAGCGAAGACAAGCAGGCCGGTCTGCGTCTGGAAAGCGACATTGAGCTCGATAGCAGCGGCGTTCTGCGCGTCCGACACGGCGTAACCAATCTTCGTCCGCAGCCCTGGCAGGTCGATCGCCTGGCCGTAACGCTACCGGTTGCCGAGCGTGCCCGAGAAGTTATGGCGTTCCACGGCCGCTGGATTCGCGAATTTCAGCCGCATCGTCTGACTCTCGAACACGATAGTTTTGTGCTGGAAAATCGCCGTGGACGCACCTCCCATGAACATTTCCCGGCGCTGATTACCGGTAGCCCGGCGTTTTGCGAAATGGAGGGAGAGGTCTGGGGCGTGCACCTGGGCTGGAGCGGCAACCACCGTCTGCGCGCGGAGGTGAAAACCGACGGCCGCCGCTACCTACAGGCGGAAGCCTTGTATCTGCCGGGCGAAATGGCGCTCGCGGAAGGGGAAACGTTGTGGACACCCAGCCTCTATGCCAGCTATTCCGCTCAGGGGCTGAACGGCATGAGTCAGCAGTTCCACCGCTATCTGCGTGAGCAGATCATTCGCTTTCCGGGCAATAAACCGCGACCGGTGCATCTCAATACCTGGGAAGGGATTTACTTCGACCATGACCCGCAATACATCATGCGCATGGCGGATGAGGCGGCAGCGCTGGGCGTCGAGCGATTTATCATAGACGACGGCTGGTTTAAAGGGCGCAACGACGACTGGGCGGCGCTCGGCGACTGGTATCTCGATGAGCAGAAATACCCCAATGGCCTGACGCCGGTGATTGACCATGTGAAGTCGCTGGGCATGGAGTTTGGTATCTGGGTTGAACCGGAAATGATTAACCCGAACTCCGATTTATACCGCGCGCATCCTGACTGGGTGCTGGCGCTGCCGGGCTATAAGTCACCGACCGGACGTCATCAGTATGTTCTGAACCTGAATATCCCTCAGGCGTTCGACTATCTGCTGGAGCGGATGAGCTGGCTGCTGGGCGAGCATGCGGTTGATTATGTGAAGTGGGATATGAACCGCGAGCTGGTGCAGCCGGCGCATAACGGCAAAGCGGCGGCCGACGCGCAAACCCGTCAGTTTTATCGCCTGCTGGATACCTTAGTGGCCCGCTTCCCGCAGATCGAGTTTGAATCCTGTTCTTCCGGCGGCGGACGCATTGATTACGAGGTGCTTAAACGCAGCCACCGCTTCTGGGCTTCAGACAATAACGATGCGCTGGAGCGTAATACCATCCAGCGCGGCATGAGTTATTTCTTCCCGCCGGAAGTGATGGGGGCGCATATCGGCAACCGTCACTGTCACGCTACTTTCCGTCAGCACAGTATCGCTTTTCGCGGCCTGACCGCGCTGTTTGGTCATATGGGGCTGGAGCTGGATCCGGTGAGCGCCGATGAACAGGAGCGTGCCGGCTACCGCAAGTATGCGGCGCTACATAAGCAGTGGCGCGACGTGATTCATCATGGCGTGCAGTGGCGGCTGGATATGCCGGATACCACCACCCTTGCACACGGCGTGGTCAGTGAAGATAAGGGGCAGGCGCTGTTTCTGGTGAGCCAGCTGGCAATGCCCGATTACAGCCTGATGGCGCCGCTGCGCATTGCGGGTCTGGAGGCGGGGGCGCGGTATCACATTACGCTCCTTGATCACCCCAATATTCAGGTAACGGGGGAGGGCGGCCACACCATGCGCAAGCTGCCGGCGTGGATGACCTCACCGCAGACGGTAAGCGGCGAGTGGTTGCAACAGGCGGGACTGGCGCTGCCGATTCTCGACCCGGAAAGCGCCATTTTGATTGGTCTGCAACGCGTGTGATGGCAATGGGCCGCCCGGCGGCCCTTATTGAGGAATATAAAATGAACCCGACCGCCTGTACCCATAAAAACAACCCTAACTTCTGGATTTTCGGGCTGTTCTTTTTTCTCTACTTTTTCATCATGGCCACCTGTTTTCCGTTTCTGCCGATCTGGCTATCGGACGTTATCGGGCTGAACAAAACCGAGACCGGTATTGTGTTTTCCAGCCTGTCTCTGTTTGCGATTTGTTTTCAGCCGGTGCTGGGCGTTATTTCGGATAAGCTGGGGCTAAAGAAACATCTGATGTGGGTCGTCTCCGTCCTGCTGGTGCTGATTGCGCCATTCTTCCTCTACGTGTTTGCTCCGTTATTAAAAACCAATATCTGGATCGGCGCGTTAAGCGGCGGTGCCTACATCGGCTTTGTGTTTTCCGCGGGCGCCGGGGCGATGGAGGCGTACATCGAGCGCGTCAGCCGGAATAGCGGATTTGAGTACGGCAAAGCGCGTACCTTTGGTTGCCTGGGATGGGCGCTGTGCGCGACCACCGCAGGCATGTTGTTTAGCGTCAATCCGGAATGGGTTTTCTGGATGGGATCGGTCGCGGCCTTGCTGCTGCTGGTACTGGTTGCGATAGCTAAGCCGCAGGCCAGCCAGGCGACTCAGGTGCTGGGCTCCCTGGGGGCCAATCGTTCCGCCGTAGATTTGAAAACCGCGGTGCGCATGTTCCGCCAGCGCAAAATGTGGATGTTTATTTTGTATGTGGTTGGCGTGGCCTGCGTCTATGACGTGTTCGATCAGCAGTTTGCTACCTTCTTTAAATCCTTCTTTACCACTCCGGAAGCGGGGACCCGGGCGTTTGGTTTTGCCACCACTGCCGGGGAGATCTGCAATGCTATTATCATGTTCTGCTCGCCGTGGATTATTAACCGCATCGGCGCCAAAAATACCTTATTGATTGCCGGGATGGTAATGGCGGCAAGGATGATCGGTTCATCGTTCGCCACGACGGCCGCTGAAGTCGTGGCGCTAAAAATGCTCCATGCGCTCGAGGTTCCGTTCCTGTTGGTGGGGGCATTTAAATACATCACCGGCGTCTTCGATACTCGCCTGTCGGCGACGATCTACCTGGTCGGTTTTCAGTTTGCCAAACAGGTGGCGGCGATTTTCCTCTCCGCGTTTGCCGGCAATATGTATGACCGGATTGGCTTCCAGGACACCTATATGATCCTCGGCGGAATTGCCCTGGCCGTCACGCTCATATCTGCCTTTACCTTATCGGGCAAGGCAAAGCCGGAAAATATTAGCGATAACGCCATGACGGTTTAGCAAATAGAGCGACAATTCACAGGGACGTGTTAAATATATGAGGAGTAGCTTGTGCTTTGGATATAAGAGAAAGAATGAGCCACGGTGAGCCAAGTATTGATTCAGGGTATGGTTTACCGCCGCAGCGGCTAATGAGCAAGGCGCGGGCCTATGAGTTCAATCACTCGCACCCATTATTCCGCGGATGTTTTCCAGGGGCGGTAAATAGTGCTGGATAGGACCACCGATTAATATTGCCGACGGAACGCATACTTCTGTCGGCGATAATTGTTACGCTACAACGGATGGCGCTGCCTGAAGCGCGGTTTGCCGGCGCTGAGAACCGGGCGCGCCTGATATTCTTCTCTCGACAGTGACAAGAAGCTGAGCCATGATGACGATCGCTACGACGCATGAAGCGCGTTAAATATTACTTTTTTCTATTTCATTACGCGTAGAGCAAACGCTGTTAAATTGATTTATTTTTTAATGAATAATATTACCAATATATAAATAAGGTCGATTTTTATAATGCCTCATCCTTAGCGGTGATCAACGCGAGAACTCTATCGCTTACGGGCGGAATAACGATGCGACCCTTTACATGCACTCCTTTTAACCTGCATTTTGTACCAGTCAACTAAACCCATTACCGCTACAGTACAATAATTTTCTGACATAATATATTATCCTTTTCGCTAATATATGCTTTTGTATAGGTCTGAAAATAAACCGGGAGCAGCTAAATAAAATTGCGAAGGCTGAACGCGATTCTATGTAACGCGGCAACATGTGAACTGGCTTACATTTTCGACAGCGATCACAATTTATAGTGAGCACCAGTGTTAGGGGGGCGTATTCAATCATCATGGCATCCATTAAAGACGTAGCGAAAAGAGCCGGGGTCTCGACTGCGACCGTATCACGAGTCCTCAACAATCATCCCAGCGTGATACCGGAAACGCGTCAGGCGGTGCGTGATGCAATGGATTATCTCTGCTATGTACCCAGCAAGAGTTCGTTTCAGCTTAGTGGGAAATGTTCCGGACTGATTGGTGTGGTGGTGCCTAATCTGGTAAACCCTCACTTCTGTGAACTGTTGGCGACAGTAGAAGAAGAGGCCCGGTATATCGGCAAATCGGTGATTGTTAAAACGCACCAGAATCAACCGCAACAAGATAAACATATTATTCATACCTTAGTGGGGATGGGCATTGACAGTTTGTTATGGGTGCCGACAGAAGCCGAAGCCGAACTTTCAGAATGGTTGACGATTACCAGGATCCCCGTCGCCGTCGTCACGCAGGTTTCCCGCTTCTTTAATTCAGTGTCGATTAATCAGGACCGCGGAGCTGAAAGTATTGCGGAGCACTTCATACACACCGGCCATATTTCATTTGGGTTTGTTGCCCAGGAGGGTGTTGACAATCGTAAAGTCTCGTCGTATAGCAAAAAAATAGCCAGTCATGGCTTAAATCTGGTTCAGAATAATCTGTTCTGGATAGCCAAAGGTGAGGGAGAAAAGGTATCAGGCCATATTAGTATTCTTGATGATATTATCGAGAAACTCAGTGAGCGGAAGAACCCCTGCACATGTCTGTTAGTTTATAACGATATTGCGGCAAACTATATTATCGATGGCCTGAAGGAAAAAGGAATCTCCGTTCCTGAAGATATTGCTATTGCCAGTTTTGACAATAGCCTGCTGGCGCAAACCAAAAAAATCACCAGCGTTGCGCAGCCAATAAATGAAATCGCGCATCTGGCCTTCCAGATGGTGAAGCATCAACCGCAGCAGGACAGTATCGAAATGCATGAAATTGTCTCCCGGTTAATTATCCGCGAGAGCAGCGTAAAGATTAATATTACTTCCCTGTAAGGGATTTATATTTAGACATGGCGCGACGCTTTGCGCCATGGGTTCCTTTTAACAAAAAAATAGGTGTATTTATGTCTGCTACCGCAATGGAAAGGCCAAGCGCTTATGAAAAGCTGGGGCTGAGAGAGAAGATCGGCTACGGCATGGGTGACGCCGGCTCAGGAATGATATGGAGCGTGCTGGCGCTCTATCTGACATGGTTTTATACCGACGTTTATGGTTTAAGTGCCGGTGTTGTTGGGACATTATTCCTGGTTATTCGCATTTTTGACGCTTTTAGCGATCCGCTAATGGGGGCTATCTGCGACCGAACCGTGACCCGCTGGGGGAAGTTCCGCCCATGGTTACTCTGGATGGCACTTCCGTTTGGACTGGGCGCGGTACTGATGTTTACTACGCCAGAACTGAGCATGAACGGCAAGATTATCTACGCCTGGGTCACCTATTTGATGATGTCGCTGATTTATACCGCGATTAATATTCCCTATTGCTCGGTCGGCGGCGTAATTACTCTCAATCAGAAAGAGCGCATGGGCTGCCTGTCATGGCGATTTTTCCTTAACGGTCTGGCAACGTTAATTATTTCCTCCTCTATTTTGCCGTTAACGGACTGGTTGGGTAACGGTGACCGCGCTTCCGGTTTTCAGATGACGATGATGATTATGGGCGGTGCGGCAACCCTGATGTTCCTCTTCTGCTTCTCCAGCATAAAAGAGCGCGTGGTATCGGTTAAGGAAAACGAATCATTAAAGAAAGATCTGCGCGACATTATTAAAAACGATCAGTGGCTACTGATGATCTCTATTACCTTCCTTAATGTTTTCCCGGCATTTATCCGCGGTGGCGTAACCATTTATTATGCGACCTATGTGATGAAGGCCTCTGTCGGATTTATTACGTTGTTTATGGCGCTCGGCGTGGCCTGTAATATGCTGGGCAGTGTACTTGCCAAACCGCTTACCGATCGCTTTGATAAGCTGGCGCTGTTCCGCATTATTAATATTATCCTCGGTATTCTGTCATTTGCGTTATGGTTTATCGATCCGCAATCGCTGACCCCGCTGATGACGCTATTCATTGTGATTAACGTTCTGCATTTAATTCAGTCTGGCCCCATTCTCTGGGCGATGATGTCCGACGTCGATGACTACGGCGACTGGAAATTCGGCAAGCGCCTGACCGGTATCTCCTTCGCGGGTAATCTTTTTATGCTGAAAATGGGGCTAGCGGTGGCTGGCGCGATCGTCGCATGGATTCTGGCGTTTACCGGCTATGTCGCTAATGAGCCGCAGCAAAATCCTCAGACCATCCAGGGCATCATCGTCATGTTCTCACTGTTGCCGATGGTGAGTTATTTCATCAGCGCGTATCTGGTGCGCTACTTCAAGCTGAATAACGCGTTCCTTGAAAAAATCAAAACAGATCTGGCGAAACGTGAACTGGAAAAAGGTCGCGGTTAATCACCAGAAGCTCAGGATATCCGCGTCATTGACTATTAAATAATAGCACTGGTGAAATTAAAATATTGGTTATTGATTTTAAGTTAATATCAAAGGAGGGTTTTCATGGCGCGTAAAAATTATTATGACGTGACACAGTGGCATATCGGTAATGCGAATGATGATATTGGCGAGGTCATCAATAGTATTATCGCAGATATCAAAAAAGGACAACCGCATACCGATGTTAATAACGGCGGTAAACCCGGTGCGGTTATCTATATTCCGCCCGGCGATTATCATCTGACCACTCAGGTTCTGATAGATATTAGTTATTTAAAAATAATGGGTTCCGGACACGGTTTTGTCTCCTCAAGTATTCGCTTTAATACGCCTGCGGATGAATGGGCGAATTTGCATGATGTATGGCCGGGCGGGAGCCGCATTCTGGTTGATCTTTGTCCGCAGGCCGGCGATGAAGAGCACGCAGGCGCTGCATTTTATGTAAAGCGGAACGGCGCTCCTCGTATCAGTTCAGTTGCGTTCGAAAATTTCTGTATTGATGGCCTGCACTTTATTGATGATGGGCTGGGAAACAACGATCCGGAAAATAGCTATACCAACGGCAAAACCGGGATTTATATCGCCAGCGCTCAGGACGCTTTCCGCATTACGGGTATGGGATTCATCTACCTTGATCATGGCCTCACTACGTACAATAGTGATGCTCTGGCAATCCATAATAACTTTATTGCCGAATGCGGTAACTGTATTGAGCTTCGTGGTGCCGGACAGGCTTCGAAAATAACCGATAACCTGATTGGCGCAGGCTATAAAGGCTATTCGATTTATGCCCAAAACTTCGGCGGGCTATTAATTTCTACCAATAATATTTTCCCGCGCGGCGCAAGCAGCGTTCATTTATCTGGCGTTGTACGCTCTACCGTCACCAGCAACCGGTTCCATTCATTTTATCCGGGAATGTTGGTGCTGGAGAACAACTGTGCGGAGAATCTCATCTCTGCAAACCATTTTTTGCGCGATCGTGAGCCCTGGCCGCCGATGCAGGCCTATGACAATGGCCAGAATGATGCCTATGGCTTGCTGCATATTAATGGCAGTAATAACTCGGTTATTGCCAATCATATTTCCGAAACTATCGATGTCCAGTATCTCAAGCCGCTGGGAATTAAACCGGTCATCATCCGGCTGGTTTCCGGCAAAGGGAATTATATTGCTAATAATCATATCGTTGCTACGACGGAAGCGTCAGTGCAGCAGGCGCAACCCTCCGAAGAGGATGCCTGCTTTGCGGCGCAGGTCAGCGCTTTGCTGACGACGGCCAGATTAAAAGCGCTTGATGCCGTCGCTGTGCTGGTAGAAAACGAGTCGTCTCAAAATACGATACTTGATTGCGGCAGTGACAACCAGGTGATGATGGACAGAGCGATTAATGCCTTCAGAGCCACGCCAGCCCCCGGCAATGTGGAGGTTGATTAGTCCGGCTGCGAATTGTGACGGCGCGCGATCACTATTTCTTCTCAGCGCCTGAAGCAGTTGCCCCGCTAAGCGTAGCGGGGCAACCATAGATTTACGCCAGATAAAATACCTCTTTGAGCTCCGCACTCACCGGGCTGTTGTCCGGATTGGCAGGCATCACATCGCACATATGTTGCCACCAGCGCTGGCAGACATCGGTACTGGCGACCGCATTCCACCGCTCCTCAGATTCAATTTCCACCGTGGCGAACAGCAGATGGCGATCCTTATCGAGATAAATCGCGTAGCGATGCGCGCCGTGCGCTTTGAGTACCGCTTCCAGCTCCGGCCAGATGGGATTATGGCGGCGCTGGTACTCCTCATGCGCGTCGGGATTGACCTGCATGACAAAGGCTTTGCGGATCATAAGGCCTCCAGATAAAGCTCACGGACCTCATCGCGGCTGGCGCTGCGCGGGTTGCATGGTGCGCAGGGGTCAGCCAGCGCCTTATCCAGCCAGCCTTCGATATCGGCTTTGGTGACGCCAAGCTGGCTGAAACCTTGCGGGATACCGACCCGTTTGCTCAGCGCGCGAATCGCGTTGATGGCTTCTGTACTGGCGGCTTCCTCGCTCAGACCGTGGGTGTCCACGCCCATGGCCTGCGCCACGCGGGCAAAGCGAGCGATAGCGTTCGGACGGTTAAAGTTTTCGATGATCGGCAGCAGGATAGCGTTGCATACGCCATGCGGCAGATTGTGGGTGGCGCCAGGCTGATGCGCCAGCGCATGGACCAATCCCAGTCCGGCGCTGTTAAATGCCATGCCCGCCAGATACTGGCCAAATGCCATTTGCTCGCGCGCCTCGAGGTTATGCCCGTCCTCAACGGCTTTCGGTAGCCACCGGGATATCAGGCGAATGGCCTCCAGCGCGTTGGCGTCGGTAAGCGGATGGGCGCCGACGGAAACAAACGCTTCGATGGCGTGGGTCAGGGCATCCATCCCGGTTGCGGCGGTGATGGATGGCGGAATATCCAGCATTACGCTGGCATCATCCACCGCAATATCCGGGATGATATTCGGATCGATAATCACCTCTTTGACCTGACGCCCGGCGTCGATAATCACCGCGTTGCTGGTCATCTCTGCCGCCGTACCGGCCGTCGTGTTGATCGCCACCAGCGGTACGCCGGCATTCTTCACCTTGCCGACGCCGGAGTAAGCGGTGGAGGGCGCCGGGTTAGCGGTGAGGATTTTTACCGCTTTGGCGGTATCGATTGGGCTGCCGCCGCCAAAGGCGATGAGGTAATCGCACCCGGCCTCCCGATACGCCGCATAGCCTTGTTGCACCAGCGCCTCGGTGGGATTGGGAAAGACTTCGTCAAACAGATGATAAGGCAGCTGCTGCTCATCCAGGGCGGCGAACAGGCTGTCCAGCAGCCCGAGCTTTACCAGCTGGCCGTCGGTGACGATCAGCGCTTTGCCCCACTGTTTATCTGCTACCAGCTTGACCATATCACCGATAGCGCCCGCGCCGTGGAGGCTGATTTTGGGAAGTGCCAACATAAAACTCATCATAATTCTCCTTAATTACCGTGATTTTTATGCCCGGCGGCGCTGCGCTCGTAGCCACAGCGCCGTCCGACATTAGATCCGTCTTCGCTGCATCACTCGCCGCGTAATAATGGGCAGCGAGATCACCACAATCAGCATCGCGCCGATGATGATTGACATAACAATGCCCGGCACGTTGAGCAGGCTCAGGCCAAACGTCACCAGCCCCATCAGAAAGGCGGCGATAATCACCCCCACCATGCTGCCGGAACCCCCGAGAATATTGATGCCGCCGAGTACCGCCATCGTCACGACCGCCAGCTCCCAGCCCATCGCCAGGGTCGGGCGGGTGCTGCCAAGCCGGGAGGTCAACAGCACGGCGGCCAGCCCGGACATCAGCCCGACCAGCGCAAACAGCACCAGGTTGTGGCGCTTAACGTTGATACCGGAAAACCAGGCGCCGGTCGGGTTATTGCCAATGGCGTAGGTGCGGCGACCAAAGTTGGTTTTGTGCAGCAGGAAAGCGAAGGCGATTGCGAGAAGAATAAACAGCGCGAACTCGAAGGAGAGCGCACCCCACACATAGCCCTGGCCGAACCAGGCGAAGCTGTCCGGATAGTGGTTCAGCGCTTTGTCGCCCAGCAGAATGTAGGTCATACCGCGATACAGGCTCATGGTGCCGATGGTAATGACGATCGACGACAGATTCAGACGCGTGACCAGCAGGCCGTTAAACAGACCACACAGCAGACCCACTCCCAGCCCGACGGCCACCAGCAGCGGCGTATCCATCCCCGCCGCCGCGCAGAAGCCCATCACCGTTGAGCTCAGCGCCATGGTGGAGGCGACCGAGAGGTCGATTTCCCGGGCGATAATCAACATCGCCATCGGCAGGACCACAATCGCCTTCTCGGTAAAGTTGAAGGTGGCGTCCGACAAATTCCAGATATTGAGGAAGTAGGGCGAGGCCAGCGCGCAGACCACGAAGACCACCAGCGTGACCGCCAGTAAAAATCCTTCCCAGCATAGCAGGCGGTGCAGCGGTGACGGCGCAGGTGCGATGTTGATCGTCTCTTCCGGGGTCATTATTTTACTCATGATTTCACCGTCTGTTTTTGCGCGGCAACCACCGCACTGCGCAGAATTAACCGCCCGTGTCGTTTGTTGCCGCGCTCATTGAGTACCACCGCGATAACGGTGACCGCGCCGGAGATCGCCATTTGCCAGAACGGTGAGATACCCATCACCGGCAGCGCATTATTGATGATGCCGAGAAACAGCGCGCCGCAAAGACAGCCGATGACGCGCCCGGTTCCCCCCATCGTACTGATGCCGCCAATCACGCAGGCGGCCACGACCTGTAATTCAAAACCGTTGGCAACATCAACGTAGGCGACGGCAAAGCGCGAGATCCACAGGTAGCCGCAAAAGCCCGCCAGCGCGCCGGAGAGGCAGAAGCTGATGAACTGCATTTTCCCCGCATTAATCCCGGTGTAATACGCCGCGGTAGCGTTGCCGCCCGCGGTGTACAGCGCCCGGCCGGTACGGCTGTAACGCAGAAAGTAGCCCACCAGCAACAGCGCGGCGATGGCGCACCAGCTCAGCAGCGGTAGCCCAAGCAGCGAGGCGCGCGGCAGGCCGAGAAAATCGGCGCTCATCTGGTGCGAGTTGACCCAGCCGCCGTCGGAAAGCAGGAAAATAATGCCGCGGTAGATGCTCATGGTACCGAGGGTGACCACAATGGCCGGGATGCCGAGCCGCCACACCAGCAGGCCGTTGATCATCCCCATCAGCAGGCCCAGCAGGGTCGCCAGAACCAACAGCGTCCAAACCGGTACTTCGGGATAGTGGGCGTTGAGCAGCGCGACAATCATCCCGGTTAGCGCCAGATTGGCGGCCATCGACAGATCGATACCTTTGGTCAGCAGCACCATCATCTGACCGAGGGCAAGGATGATCAGAATAGCGGTGTCGTTAAACATCTCCACCAGATTACCGGGCGTGATAAATGACGGTGCCCGGCTGCCGATCGCGCCGATCATCATAATGATGATGACAGCCAGCAGCGTTTCACGGTGTTTAAGCAGTTGTCGCCCCATTATGCTGCCTCCCGACCGAGGCCGCTGGCGGCGCTGACGATGGTTTCTGCCGTTGCCTCCCCCGCGCGATATTCGGCCACCATCAGCCCTTCATGCATCACGATGATGCGGTCTGCCATCCCCATGACTTCCGGCAGCTCGGATGACACCATGATCACCGCCAGCCCCTGTCCCACCAGTTCGGACATAAACTGATGCACCGCCGCTTTTGAACCGATGTCGATCCCCTTGGTTGGCTCATCGAGGATGATCACCTCCGGGTGTGTGGCCAGCCATTTGCCGATCACCACTTTCTGCTGATTGCCGCCGGAGAGGGTTTCTACCGTCTGCTGCCAGTTAAACGCTTTGACCTGCAGACGTGAGGCATATTCATTCGCCAGCTGCCATTCGCGGGTGGCGTTCAATACGCCATTGGGATTGAGTTGACTGAGCTGCGGCAGGCTAATGTTCTGGGCGATTGGCAGGGCAATAATCGCCCCCTGCTTCTGCCGCTCTTCCGGCACGCAGACAATTCCCGCCCGGATGGCGTCCGCCGGCTGGCGGAAGTGCATGGTTTTACCGTTCAGCACGATCTCCCCGCTCGCGGGACGAGATACCCCGGAGAGCGCCTGCATCAGCTCGGTTCGCCCGGCGCCGACCAGGCCGTAGAAGCCCAGAATTTCACCTTTACGCAGCGAAAAATGGATATTGGCAAACTCGGTGGGATGGCAGAGGTTTTTCACCTCCAGGACCGTTGCGCCCGGCGTGCACTCGACTTTCGGGTAGGTCTGGGTGATGGCGCGACCGACCATCATCGCCACCATCCGTTCTTCGGTGATGTCATTAATGGCGCCGGCGCTGACGAAGACGCCGTCGCGCAGAATGGTGTAGTAATCGGCCAGTTCGAAAATTTCGTCAAACTTATGCGAGATAAACAAAATCGCTTTCCCGTCTTGCTTCAGGCGTTCAACGATTTGATAGAACTCCAGAATCTCATGCTGCGAGAGGGCGGCGGTGGGCTCATCGAGAATCACCACCTGGGCGTCGAAGGAGAGCGCTCTGGCAATCGCCACCATATGCCGCTGGGCGATGCTGAGGGTTTTCAGCGTCGCGCGTGGGTCAATCTGCACCTCAAGGCGGGTGAGGATTTCGCTGGCTTTGCGGTGCATGGCGGGCCAGTCGAGTTTCTTCAGCAGGCCGGTATACAGATACTGGCCGACGAAAATATTTTCGGTGACCGACAGCTCGTCGAACAGCACGGTTTCCTGATGAATGGCGGTGATCCCCACCTTATGCGCCGACTCGGGGTTCGGCAGCTGGATAGGGATTGCTTTATAGAGGATCTCGCCCTCTTCGGGCTGATAAATACCGGTCATTACTTTGACCAGCGTGGATTTGCCGGCGCCGTTTTCGCCGATTAAGGCGGTCACTTTGCCGGGCCAGAGATCGAGCTGTACGTTCTCAAGGGCATGCACACCGGGGAAAACCTTGGTGATGCCCTTAAGCGACAGCAGAGGAGTGGATGCCGTCATGATAATTCTCCAGTTTTTCCCCTCCCGGTATCGGTGAGGGGAACGGGGTCAAAAGATTTTTGAGAATTTATCGATGTTGCTGGCATCGTAAACGAACGGCTGCGCCATCGCGCCGTTGCCGTTGGCATCCAGCTGGACTTTACCCAGCTTGCCCATACTGGCTTCGGTTTTACTCGCCGTCCCTTTTACCAGATCGTCGGCCAGATAAGTGGCGGCGTAGCCCAGATCAATAGGGTTCCAGATAGCGAAGCTTTTGCTGGCGCCGGATTTAATCGCCCCGGCCATTTCAGACGGCAGCCCGAGCCCGGTCACGTAGACCTTGCCAATCTTGCCCTGATCCTTGACCGCCTGCGCGGCGGCGACGATCCCGACCGAAGAAGGCGAGACGATCACTTTCAGCTCGGGATATGACTTCAGCAGGCCCACCGCTTCGCGGTAGCTCTTATCCGACAGATCGTCGCCGTAGGCCACGGTGACCAGATTGACGGAAGGGTACTTCGGCAGCACCTTTTTCATCTCCTCGATCCAGATATTCTGGTTGGTCGAGGTCGGGGTGGCGCTTAACACGGCCACATCGCCTTTATCGACATTCAGCGCTTTTAATGCCTCGGCGGCGAGCCGGACGTTGGTTTCGCCAATCAGGGCATTATTGGAGGGGTTGAGATGGATTTGCCGACCCGCTGGCGCCACGCCGGAATCCCAGGAGACCACTTTGATACCGCGCTGCATGGCTTTTTTCAGCACCGGGACGACGGCATCAGGATCGTTGGCGGAGATGGCGATCGCATCCACGCCCTGGGCGATCAATCCGTTAAGGACTTCGATCTGCGCTTCTGCCGTGGTGGTGGTCGGGCCGGTATAAATGACTTTAACATCGCCTAACTCTTTGGCCGCTTGCTGGGCGCCGACGTTCGCAGCTTCGAAGAACCCATTTCCCAACGATTTTGCCACGAGGGCGATTTTCACTTCCGCTGAAGCAGAACCGGACAACGCCATAATGGCAACGGTGAGGATCAAGCTTGTCTTTGTTTTCATTGCTTTTACTCCACATGATTGAGTTAGATTCCCGTTGTCATTCACATTACAGATGCGTTGGCTTGTATGACCCGTCCATCCGTGGACTCCGCCCCCTTCCTGCAGTGCGACATACTCGGGGAATGATTTGCAGGTGACAGAGTTCGCCCCGTCTCGGTGAGCGGGGCGCGATGTTGTTATTGATACAGGTCTAACGCGGACTGCATGGGCTGCACCGCAAAGCGTTTGCCCAGGGCGATGAGCTCTTCGCGGGTGATGGTCTGTTTCATGCCCCCCATCGAATAGACTTTCACCAGCACTTCGGCCGACTTCTCGGCGGTATCGATGAGACCGAAGGTTTCGTCCAGCGTCGGGCCGCTGCCGAAGACGCCGTGGAACGGCCACAGCACCAGCGAATGTTTGCGCATTTCCAGCGCGGTGGCTTGGCCAATTTCATCGGTGCCCGGCACCATCCACGGCAGAATGCCGACCCCGTCCGGGAAGACCACCAGACATTCGGTGCTGCCTTCCCACAGTTTGCGGGTGAACAGATCGCTGTTGTTCTCCAGTACATAGGTCAGGGCAATCAGGTTGGTGGCGTGGCAGTGCATGATCACGCGGTCTTTGCCGTTGGTTAGCCTGATGCGCTCGCTGTGGGAGAGAAAATGCGCCGGTAATTCAGAGGTCGGCACCGCATCGTCCGTCAGTCCCCATAGCACGTGGTATCCCGCCCCATCGCTGTCTACCTTCACCACGCCGAGATTGGCCGCAGGATCGAGCTGGACGTTGCGGAAAAATTTGCCGGAACCGGTGACGATAAATGGCTGGTTCGCCAGCGTGGGCATCGGCTGACTGAGGGCGATGTAGCGCGGCTTAGCGTAAAAATCGGCCGCGAACGGTTCGATATCCGCGTCGTCGAGGCGCAGCGTCAGGTTACCGCCGTTACGCTCGTCCCAGCCCTTCAGCCAGGCATCGGAAGTGGCTTTAATCATGCCCTGAACGAACCAGGCGTTGATGATGTTCTGCATAGTCTTGTATTCCTGTTGCTGCGATGCGGGGGGAGCCCCGCACCATAAAGAAGATTGACCCTACGGGCTGCGGTTGTGGCATCAGCCGCCGTCCGGCAATGATGATTAGCCGCGTTGGCTTAGTACCGCTTTTTCATAAGCGCGTACGCTATCCAGCCACTGGCTGCCCGCCGGGGTATCGTGGCGCTGGCAATACATCTCCCAGGCGGCCTGCCATGGCAGGCATTTCTGCTCTTCCAGCAGGGCCAGACGGGCGGTGTAGTCACCGTCAGCTTCCAGCTGGCGCAGCTGTTCCGTCGGTTCCAGCAGGGCGCGCAGCAGCGCTTTCTTCATGTTGCGGGTACCAATCACCCACGCCGCGATGCGGTTAATCGAGGCGTCGAAGAAATCGAGACCGATGTGCACGCGGTCGAACAGGTTGTGGCGGATGATTTCGCTGGCGATAGCCTGGGTTTCGTCATCCAGCAGCACGACGTGGTCGCTGTCCCAGCGCACCGGGCGGCTGACGTGCAGCAGCAGTCGCGGGATGTACAGCATGGCGGCGGAAATTTTGTCAGAGATGACTTCCGTCGGGTGGAAGTGGCCGGCATCGAGGCACAGCGCGGTCTGGCGGCTGGTGGCGTATCCCATATAGAACTCGTTGGAGCCGACGGTATAGCTTTCTGCGCCGATACCGAACAGTTTGCTCTCTACGGCATCGATGTGATGCGCCGGGTCGAGTTTTTCGCTGATGACCTCATCCAGCGCATTGAGCAGACGCTGGCGCGGGGCAAAACGGTCAACGGTAATATCTTTCATGCCGTCCGGGATCCAGATATTCATCACCGACGGGGTGCCCAGCTGCTCGCCGAACCAGGCAGAGATACGGCGGCTGGCTTTGCAGTGATCGATCCAGAACTGGCGGATTTCGTCGTTGGCGTGCGACAGGGTAAAGCCATCGGCGCTCAGCGGGTGGGAGAAACAGGAGGGGTTAAAATCCAGCCCCAGCTTATTGGTTTTGGCCCACTCAACCCAGTTGCGGAAGTGTTGTGGCTTGATTTCATTGCGCGCCACCGGCGTATCTGATTCCAGATAGAGCGCGTGCAGATTCAGGCGTTTCGGCCCCGGAATCAGGCTCAGCGCCTGCTCAAGGTCGGCGCGCAGCTCGCCGGCGTTACGAGCTTTGCCCGGATAGTTCCCCGTGGCCTGAATCCCGCCCGTTAAGTTCCCTTCCGGGTTTTCGAAGCCGGCGACGTCATCGCCCTGCCAGCAGTGCATCGAAACGGGTAGTCGGTCCAGTTGACGCAGGGCCTCCTCGACATCCACGCCAACGGCAGCGTAGCGCTGTTTAGCAATATCCCAGGCTTGTTCAAGTTGAGTGGTCATGCGCAAAGCTCCTTAGTCTGTTGTGGCTGAAACTGCGCCACGAAACGGGCAATTTCATGTTCAGGATTGGGGGTAAACGTGGTAAGCGCGGCGTTGCGACATACCACCTGACGGAAATCGTCGACGTTATTCAGTTCGTCCAGGGTCATCAGCTGGATGCCGATATTGCCCAGCGTGGAGGCCTCTACGGGCCCAGCGACCACCGTGATACCGCAGGCGTCGGCACACAGCTGATTGAGCAGCCCGTTCTGGCAGCCGCCGCCGACAATATGCAGCTGGCTGAACGGCTGGCCGCGGAGTTGGGCCAGTTCACGAAGTACGCGGGCATAGAGCAGGGCCAGACTGTCGAAAATACAGCGCGCCAGTTCGGCGTCATCGCCGGGAACCGGCTGCCCGGACTCGCGACAGGCGGACTGAATTTCGGCGCTCATATTGGCCGGATTGATAAAACGATCGTCGTTGCAGTCAATGACGAAACGGCAGGCCGGAAGACGAGCGGTACGGGCGATGAGCGCCGACAGGTCACTGATGTTTTGTTCTTTCAGCACCCGCTGCAGCAGCCACAGTCCCATGATATTTTTCAGCACCCGGTAGCGCCCTTCGGCGCCACCTTCATTGGTGATATTCGCCTGCAGCGCGTCGCTACCGGTGTAGGGGGTTTTGCTTTCAAAGCCCATCAGCGACCAGGTGCCGGAAGAGAGATACGCGGCGTTTTTGCTGGCCAGCGGCGAGGCGATGACCGCGCTGGCGGTATCGTGACTGGCGACGGCCACCACCGGAATGGCGTTGCCCTGCGGGCATAGCCAGTGACCGATTACGTTACCGGGATGCGTTGGCGTGCCGAACCATTCGCGCGGCGCTCCGCTCCAGTTCAACAGCTCTTCATCCCAGCTATCGCTGTTTATATTGATCAACTGGGTGGTGGTGGCGTTGGTGTATTCCCAGTTCAGATGGCCGGTGAGGCGAAAGCTGAAGTAGTCAGGGATCAGCAGCGCATGTGAAACCTGGCTGACCAGTTCCGGCTGCTGCTCAACCAGCGCGCGGAGCTGATAAAGGGTATTGAAGGGCATAAACTGAATGCCGCTACGGCGGTAGATCTCGGCGCGGCCTATTTGCTCTTCGGCATGGTGCATCAGGCCCTGGGTTCGTGGGTCACGATAGGAGACCGGCAGACCCACGCGTTCGCCGTGCTTATCCAGCAGGACATAATCCACGCCCCAGGTATCAATACCGATACTGTCGATGAGGATACCCTGCTCGCAGACCTTCACCAGCCCGCGGCGAATTTCGCCTTCCAGACGGTCGACATCCCAGCAGTCGTAGCCATCCACCTTTTGCAGGCTATTGGTAAAGCGGTGTATTTCGCGCAGCGTTAGCGTACGCGTCCCGCATTCATAGCTGGCAAGCATCACCCGCCCGCTGGAGGCGCCTAAATCAACGGCTACACAATGACGAAAGCTCATGGGGAGATCCTTGTAAAAATCATTGTCAGCAGTCTAAAAAAGTCGTGAATCGCGCACCTTCTTGCCACTGACAGGGAAAACAGGCGGCTGGCAAGAAAGCAAAGATGACCGTGAGGGAGGTCACAGATTCTCTTCATGAGCATCAGGGAAGAGGATGTGATGTTGTCCGCAGTTCCCGATCTTTCCGGCTGTTTCTTGAAAAAGCGGCAGGTTTTACGAATTTTGCGGTCAAAAATTGAAGGCTGGATTGCGGACCCTTAATTACTATTTGTGACACTGATTGATAACATTTCTCATTTCGAGGGTGCCGTTATGACCATTTTGCACAGCGTGGATTTCTTTAAGTCCGGGACTTCTGCTGTGGCCATTGAGCCACGCCTCCCTCAGGCGGCGTTCCCGGAACATCATCACGATTTCCATGAAATCGTCATCGTTGAGCACGGCACGGGGATTCATGTGTTCAACGGTCAGCCCTATACCATCAGCGGCGGTTCGGTGTGCTTTATTCGCGATCACGATCGTCATCTCTATGAACATACGGACAATTTATGCCTGACTAACGTGCTCTATCGCGCGCCGGATGCCTTTCGCTTTCTGAATGGCGTCAATCAGCTGTTACCGCAGGAGCAAGAGGGGAATTACCTCTCTCACTGGCGGGTGAACCAGGCCGTGCTACAGCAGGTACGACAGATCGTCGGACAGATGGAAGACGTCGGCCTCGAACCGGATATGCATACGCTCGCCGGACGGGAGATTCTCTTTATGCAGCTGCTTGTCCTGCTGCGTAAAAGCAGCCTCGCGGAAGGGGCGGCCGACAACGAAGCGCGGCTGAATCATCTGATGGCCTGGCTGGAAGATCACTTTGCCGAGGATGTCTGTTGGGAAGAGGTGGCGGATAAGTTTTCCCTGTCGCTGAGGACATTGCATCGCCAGCTGAAGCAACAGACCGGCCTGACGCCGCAGCGCTACCTCAATCGGGTGCGACTGATGAAGGCGCGTCACCTGCTACGCCATAGCGATGAGAGCATCACGGATATCGCCTATCGTTGCGGTTTCGGCGACAGTAACCACTTTTCGACGCTTTTTCGCCGCGAGTTTTCCTGGTCGCCGCGCGATATCCGTCAGGGACGGGACGCCATTCTTCAGTAACGCGAGAGCAGTCAACGTTTTAGCGAGCAAAAACGCGAATAATAAACCGTTATTGGCGGTGGAGTTCTGGTAGTGGCTGGTCAGCTGATTCTGCGCAAAGATGAGTTTTTTGCCTCTCCTTCTCAGGCGGTAGCGGTTGCCGACCGTTATCCGCAAAATGTCTTCGCCGAGCATACCCACGAGTTCTGCGAACTGGTACTGGTATGGCGGGGAAATGGCCTGCATGTCCTTAACGATCGCCCATGGCGCATTACCCGTGGCGACCTGTTTTATATTCGCGCCGAAGACAAACACTCCTACGCCTCGGTGAATGATTTAGTCCTGCAAAACGTCATCTATTGCCCGGATCGTCTGCGGCTTAACTTTGACTGGGCGGCCCATATTCCCGGTCTGTTTGGGACGTCGTGGATGCCGCACTGGCGGATCGGCAGTTCTGGTATGGCTCAGGTTCGCCAGGTGATTACTCAGCTGGAGCAGGAGAGCGCCCGCGGCGATGCGCAGTCTAATAACATGGCCGAGCTGCTGTTTGCGCAGCTGGCGTTGATTCTTCATCGCCACCGCTATGCGACCGATAACCGGGCGGCGACCCAAAGCGAAACGCTCCTCGATAAGCTGCTGACCGAACTGGCCGGCAGCCTGAACCGACCTTTTATTCTTGAGCTGTTTTGTGAGCGGGAGGGGTGCGGCGAGCGTGCGCTGCGTCAGCAGTTTCGCCAGCAGACCGGGATGACGATCAACCATTACCTGCGTCAGCTGCGTATCTGCCACGCGCAGTATTTATTGCAGCACACCGAGCGGTTGATTGGTGACATTGCGATGCAGTGCGGATTTGAAGACAGTAACTACTTTTCCGTCGTCTTTAATCGCGAAATTGGCATGACCCCAGGGCAGTGGCGGCAACGCAGTCGCGTTGCCGCATAGGGCATTAGCTGGCCATGCCGAGGCCAACGATATTGGCGGCGATGATAATCACCACGCAGCCCAGACTTAACACGCTGACCGGACGACGCCCGGCATTGTTCCACTCTTTCAGCACCAGCCCGACCAGCCCGCCGCACAGCACATAGAAGCTCATATGCAGCATCCAGCTCATGTAGTCATACTGCGCGGGAATGCTGGCGTGGCCCCAGGCATAGAAGAAAAACTGGAGATACCACATCAGACCGCCCAGCGCCGACAGCAGCACGTTGGCGATAATCAGCGGTTTTGCCAGCGAGAAGTCGGCTTTGATCGACAGGTTTTTGACTTTAGCCAGACGAATAAAGCAGAAGCCAAGGTTGACCAGCGCGCCGCCGCCCATAATCACCACATAGCTGGGCAGCGCGGTATACAGCGGGTCAACTCCCAGCGCTGCCGCGGCATCATGCATTGGCCTGGCGGCGTTCATCGCAAAGGACATCCCGGCAGAGAAAATGCCGCACATCACCGCCAGCATGAGCCCTTTTTTCAGATTGAAGTCTTCGGCTTTAATGCCCATCTTGCGCTCTTTCAACTGGCCGGCCCGGGTGACTATCGCCACGCCGATCACCGCAACCAGCACGCCGAGCAGCGTCATCTGGCCACCCTGGGTATGAAGGAGCACATCGATCTGCCCGTTGATAATTGGAGTCATCAGCGTGCCGACAATCAGGGTAATCCCGATGGCGATACCGATCCCCATCGACATACCGAGGTAGCGCATGGTCAGGCCGTAGTTAATATTGCCGATCCCCCACATGGCGCCAAACAGAAACACCGGCAGGAGCGTGGGGGCGTTGAAGGAACGGTAATAGGCCCAGAAATCAGGCAGCAGCATCGCGCTGATAGCCCAGGGAAGAATCAGCCAGGAGACAATCCCGCCGATTGACCACATGGTTTCCCATGACCACTGTTTAACTTGTTTGAACGGGGCATAGAAACAGGCTGCACTGGCCGCACCTATCAAATGCCAAAAAATACCCATCGTAATCGCGTGATTCATTGATTTTATCCTCATCTATTTTTTTATCGGATAAATCTTCTTCCGACACGATGAGTGTAAAAATCGGTCAGTTTTCTCGCCTTCAGGCTGTTGCCATGTGACGCTGAACTCTGGCAACCAACAACTTAATTACTTGTTCCAGCTCACAAAATTGCAGGTATACCCTGCGGTTATAACCTTATTAAAAATACGGCATTGATAAGCGTTTTCAATATCATTTAATTAACTATAATGAACCAACTGCTTACTCGGCATTAACACTTCCTGCCGCTTGACAATAATGGAGATGATTATGAGTTATACACTGCCAGCCCTGCCGTACGCTTATGACGCCCTGGAACCGCACTTTGATAAGCAGACGATGGAAATCCATCACACTAAACATCACCAGGCCTACGTTAACAACGCCAACGCTGCGCTGGAGAGCCTGCCGGAATTTGCTGACCTGTCTGCTGAAGAACTGATCGCCAAACTGGATCAGCTGCCGGCTGACAAAAAAACCGTACTGCGTAACAACGCGGGCGGCCACGCTAACCACAGCCTGTTCTGGAAAGGCCTGAAAACCGGTACCACCCTGCAGGGCGACCTGAAAGCCGCTATCGAACGTGATTTCGGTTCCGTTGATAACTTCAAAGCGGAGTTTGAAAAAGCGGCTGCGACCCGTTTCGGTTCTGGCTGGGCATGGCTGGTGCTGAAGGGCGACAAACTGGCCGTGGTTTCTACCGCTAACCAGGACTCCCCGCTGATGGGCGAAGCTATCTCCGGCGCTTCCGGCTTCCCGATTCTGGGCCTGGACGTTTGGGAACACGCTTACTACCTGAAATTCCAGAACCGTCGTCCGGACTACATCAAAGAGTTCTGGAACGTGGTTAACTGGGACGAAGCAGCAGCGCGTTTTGCCGCCAAAAAATAAGGTTGCATTGTGCTGAACGAGAAGCGAGTCTGATGACTCGCTTTTTTTATATCCGCAGCAAAGGAGCAGCGATGCACTATCCGGTGAATGTCTTTGTGGGCAAGGTAAGGGATTACGACGGCAGCCGTCCAAGCGCCATCGGGAAAATTCAGGTCGACGGTGAACTGACCCTCGGCGAACTGGGGCTGGAGGGCGATGAACAGGCGGAGACGAAAATACATGGCGGGCCGGACCGCGCGCTGTGCCACTATCCCCGTGAACACTACGCCCATTGGGCTCTTGAACTTCCGCAGCAGGCGGATCTTTTCTGCGCCCCGGCGTTTGGCGAGAATCTCTCGACCGAAGGGCTGACCGAAAAAGAGGTCTGTATCGGCGACATCTTTCGCTGGGGAGAGGCGCTGATTCAGGTGACGCAGCCGCGTTCACCGTGCTTCAAGCTTAACTATCATTTTACTGTCAGCGATATGGCGCAGCTTATGCAGAACAGCGGTAAAACCGGCTGGCTGTATCGGGTCGTGGCGGGCGGGCGGGTATCCGGCGATGCGCCGCTGGAGCTGGTTTCCCGACTAAGCGATGTGAGCGTCCATGAGGCGGGGGCCATTGCCTGGCATATGCCGTTCGATGACGAACAATACCATCGCCTGCTCTCGGCGGCGGGGCTGTCGGTGAGCTGGAGCCGTACCATGCAGAAACGGCGCCTGAGCGGGCAGATAGAAGACAATTCGCGGAGATTGTGGGGAAAATAATTCGCCGATAACGCCGCAGGCGCTGGCTGCGAACGATCCCTGAGGCGGCGCGCTGCGCCTGTCCGGGCTACCCGTCTGCGGACAGTTGTGGTAGCCCGGCTAAGCGCAGCGTAAGCCGGAGAAGAGCGATCAGGTGCGCTTATACAGCGGCAGCCAGATGGTCAGCCGCAAACCGCCTAACGGGCTGTCATCGGCTTTGACCCAGCCGCGATGCTGCTGAATCGCCGCCTCGACAATCGCCAGCCCCAGACCGGTGCCGCCGGACTCGCGATCGCGTGCCTCGTCGGTACGGTAGAACGGACGGAAAATCTGCTCGCGATCCTCCGGACTGACGCCCGGACCATCATCATCGACGTTGACCGTGATGCCGTCTTTATCCACCGAAAAACTGACCGAAATTTTGGTGTGCGAGTAGCGCAGCGCGTTACGGACGATATTTTCCAGCGCGCTTTCCAGCGCATTAGGATTGCCGTACAGCGGCCACGGACCCGGCGGATACTCGACGGTGAAGGATTTTCCAACCTGCTCGGCTTCAAACGCCGCGTTATCCAGCACTTCGCCCCACAGCTGATTGGCCTTCACCGTTTCACTGACCAGCGCGTTATTCGCCTGATTGCGCGACATCACCAGCAGGTCGTTAATCATGCTGTCCAGCCGGTGGGCTTCGGTCTCAATACGCTCAAGCTCTTTGCTCTCGCCGCTGCGACGGCGCAGTAAGGCCGTACCCAGCTGCAGGCGCGTGAGCGGCGTACGCAGCTCGTGGGAAATATCGGACAGCAGGCGCTGCTGACCGGTCATCATGCGTTCCAGTGCCGTGACCATCTGGTTAAAACTGGCCCCGGCGGCTAAAAACTCCTGCGGGCCGGCTTCCAGTTCCGGATGTTGACGCAGGTTGCCCTGGGCGACCTCATCGGCGGCGTTTTTCAACTTGCGGGCCGGTTTGGCCAGACTCCAGGCCAGCCACAGCAGCAGCGGCGAACTGACCAGCATCGTGACGATAAGCAGGAGCAGCGGGCGGTCGAACAGCAGGTTGATAAAGTCTGACTGGGATGTGCTGGCAGGGCGGATCAGATAGAGCTGGTAATTATCTTCCCCATCCCTGACGGAAAACGGCCCGACCATTTCCAGACGGCCGTAGCGTTTTTTCTGCGGATGATCGGCATTATCGGCCTGGCCGATAAAGTTACGAATGATCTGCATTTCGTTGCGTTCTGCACCGATCACGCGGCCTTCGCTGGTGACCAGCAGTAAACGCTGTCCCGGCGGAGCCCACTTATCGATAGCGCGAAACAGCCGACGCCACCACATCAGGTCATTGGGGGGATCGGTCGCCAGTTCGGCCTCGACGTGCTGTTCAATCATGGTGCCCTGACGCTGTTCGCTCTCCAGCAGTTCGGTCATCTGGCGCGAGTCCAGCTTGGGCAACATCAGAACCAGCATCAACACCAGCGCCAGCGTGAGCCAGAAAATAGCGAAGATGCGTGCAGTTAAACTTCCTATCATGAAGCCGAAACCATCAGGTAGCCGCGTCCGCGCAGGGTTTTAAACCACGGATGGCCGTCTTTGCGTTCCGGCAGCTTACGACGCAGATTGGAAATATGCATGTCGATGGCGCGATCGAACGGCGTCAGGCGTTTTCCCAATACTTCCTGGCTCAGATGTTCACGAGAAACAACCTGGCCAAGATGCTGTGCCAGCAGGTAGAGCAGGGTGAACTCCGTGCCGGTCAGTTCCAGGGTCTGACCATCGAAATTGGCTTCCTGGCGGCCGGGGTTGAGGCTCAAGGCGTCAACTTCCAGCGTCGGGGAACCGACTTCGGTAGTTTGCTGCTGCTCACTCCAGTGAGAACGGCGCAGAATCGCGCGTATACGCGCCACCAGCTCACGATCGTTGAAGGGCTTAGGCAAGTAATCATCCGCGCCCAGCTCGAGGCCGAGAACGCGATCCAGCTCGCTGCCGCGGGCAGTTAGCATGATAACCGGGGTCTGGTGTGTCTGACGTAACTCTTTAAGCGTATCGATACCGTTTTTCTTCGGCATCATCACATCAAGCAAAAGTAAATCGATGCTGTCGTCCAGAAGGGCCAGCGCCTGTTCCCCGTCATGGGCCACGAGCACGTTAAATCCTTCCATATCGAGCAGCTCTTTTAACAGGGAGGTGAGCTCCCGGTCATCATCAACTAACAGGATTTTATTCATTGTTTAAATACCTCCGAGGCAGAAATTACGTCATCAAGGCTCGCTAATCCATGACTTTACGTTGTTTTACACCCCCTGACGCATGTTTGCAGCCCGAATCGTAGACTGTATCTCGTTGAATCGCTACACAGACACAAACGTATTGGGAGTATGTGATGCGCAATGTTATTGCTGCCGTCATGGCCTCAACGCTGGCGCTAAGTGCATATAGCCAAGCCGCTGAAGTCGTTACCAGCGTTAACTGGCTCCCCGGAGATGACGGGGCGCAGCGCACCAGCCAGAGTCATATGTTTGACGGCATAAGTTTAACCGAACAGCAACGCCAGCAGTTACGAGATCTTATGCAACGGGCACGCCATGACAGGCAACCCATTAATGTTAGCGAAATGGAGACAATGCATCGTCTTGTCACCGCAGAAAATTTTGATGAAAACGCTGTGCGCGCTCAGGCTAATAAAATGGCGCAGGAACAGGTTACTCGCCAGATTGAAATGGCGAAGGTTCGCAACCAGATGTACCACCTGTTAACGCCGGAGCAGCAAGCGGTTCTTAATGCGAAACACCAGCAACGAATGGATCAGTTGCGCGAGGTTGCAAGGATGCAAAAAGGTTCAGCAACCATGCTGTCGAGTAGTAGCAATACCGTGCAACCCCAGTAGTAGACCCTGTTTTCCTTGCCATAGACACCATCCCTGTCTTCCCCCACATGATGTGGGGGTTTTTTTTGCCTGTCATTCGGCGAAACGACTCCCGCCTTGCTCCTCGTTGCGACAACAGTTCAGGTTATACTAAGCGCATCGCCGAAGAGGAGCATGTATGAATCAATCTTATGGGCGGCTGGTGAGCCGTGCGGCTATTGCGGCGACGGTGATGGCGTCCGCGTTACTTTTGATCAAGATTTTTGCGTGGTGGTACACCGGGTCTGTGAGTATTCTGGCTGCGCTTGTGGACTCGCTGGTGGATATTGCCGCCTCGTTAACGAATCTGCTGGTCGTGCGCTATTCGCTCCAGCCGGCAGATGAGGAACATACTTTTGGTCACGGTAAGGCAGAATCGCTGGCCGCGCTGGCACAAAGTATGTTTATCTCCGGGTCGGCTCTGTTTCTGTTTTTGACCGGTATTCAGCACCTGGCGCGTCCGGAACCGATGCAGGCGGCGGGTGTCGGTATTGCCGTGACGCTGATCGCGCTGGTCAGCACGCTGGTGCTGGTAACGTTCCAGCGTTGGGTGGTCAGAAAAACGCAAAGTCAGGCGGTGCGAGCAGATATGCTTCATTATCAGTCTGATGTTATGATGAACGGCGCAATTCTGGTGGCGCTGGGCCTCTCCTGGTATGGTTGGCATCGTGCCGACGCGCTGTTTGCTCTCGGGATTGGCATCTATATTTTATATAGCGCTCTGCGTATGGGTTATGACGCCATTCAGTCGTTGTTAGACCGCGCGCTTCCTGACGAGGAACGTCAGGAAATTATCAATATCGTGACCGAATGGCCAGGCGTCAGTGGGGCACACGATCTACGGACGCGGCAGTCAGGGCCGACTCGCTTTATTCAAATACATTTGGAAATGGAAGATAACCTCCCGCTGGTTCAGGCACACGTGATTGCCGATCAGGTGGAGCAGGCAATTCTGCACCGTTTCCCGGGTTCTGATGTCATTATCCATCAGGATCCCTGTTCTGTGGTGCCGCTGGCGCGGCAGGGCGTTTTTTGAGCTTTGGGTTATAGTCTGTAAACTCGATGTAAAAGTGTGGGGCAGATCGGCATTTTTTGTATAAATTACCGCCATTTGGTCTGACCTGAATCAATTCAGCCAGAAGCGTTTGATATACTATTGCAATTATCGTCGTGCACTCCTGGTGAAGGAGCGCTTCAGGCAACAGGATTATTTTTTGCTTCCTAAGTTCAGAGGTAGTCATGATTAAGAAAATCGGTGTATTGACAAGTGGCGGTGATGCTCCGGGCATGAACGCAGCAATTCGCGGCGTTGTGCGCGCAGCATTAACGGAAGGTCTGGAAGTTTTTGGAATCTATGACGGTTACCTCGGCCTGTATGAAGATCGCATGGTTCAGCTCGACCGCTACAGTGTTTCCGACATGATCAACCGTGGTGGCACTTTCCTCGGGTCAGCACGCTTCCCCGAGTTCCGCGAAGAACATATTCGTGCCGTTGCGCTCGAGAACATGAAAAAGCGTGGCCTGGATGCGCTGGTCGTTATCGGCGGTGATGGTTCTTACATGGGGGCGATGCGTCTGACTGAAATGGGCTTCCCGTGCATCGGCCTGCCAGGCACCATCGATAACGATATCAAAGGCACTGACTACACTATCGGTTTCTTTACCGCGCTGAGCACCGTAGTGGAAGCCATTGACCGCCTGCGCGATACCTCTTCTTCCCACCAGCGTATTTCGGTTGTTGAAGTGATGGGGCGTTACTGCGGCGATCTGACTCTGGCTGCGGCGATTGCCGGCGGGTGTGAGTTCATCATGGTGCCGGAAGTGGAATACACGCGTGACGATCTGGTCGCTGAAATCAAAGCCGGCATCGCCAAAGGTAAGAAACACGCCATCGTGGCCATTACCGAACATATGTGCGACGTGGACGAGCTGGCGCACTACATTGAGAAAGAAACCGGCCGTGAAACCCGGGCGACCGTTCTGGGCCACATTCAGCGCGGCGGTTCCCCGGTTCCTTATGACCGTATTCTGGCATCCCGCATGGGCGCCTACGCGATTGAACTGCTGCAGCAGGGATTCGGTGGCCGCTGCGTCGGTATTCAGAACGAGAAGCTGGTGCACCACGACATCATCGACGCTATCGAGAACATGAAGCGTCCGTTCAAAAATGACTGGCTGGATTGCGCGAAGAAACTGTACTAATTCTGGCGTGAAACAAACGAAAAGGCCTTCTCAGAGAGAAGGCCTTTTTAATTAGTGGGCAGGCTATTCGATATCCAGTGCATCCTCGGACAGGATGATCCCGGTATTATCGGCATACAGATGGTCACCGGAGAAGAAGGTCACGCCGCCGAAATTGACGCGTACGTCGCTTTCGCCGATACCTTCGCCAGCAGCCCCCACGGGAATGGCGGCCAGCGCCTGGATGCCAATATCCAGATCTTCAAGGTCGTCAACCTGACGCACCGCGCCATAGACGACAATCCCTTCCCACTCATTTTGTACGGCAAGACGCGCCAGGTCAGCGTCAATCAACGCACGTCGGACGGAACCCCCGCCATCGATCAGCAAGATGTGACCACGGCCGTTCTGTTCGAGCATATCGTATAGCAACCCGTTATCCTCGAAACATTTCACCGTGATGATTTGTCCACCAAACGACGACCGCCCCCCAAAGTTGGAGAACAGAGGTTCCACTACGTTGACATCCTCCTGGTAGATGTCACAAAGCTCGGAAGTATCGTATTTCATAGGCTTAACGTTCAGTTGCTGCGAGAGATTTTAGTATATCTCGCGAATCGTATTGTTGGCAAAATCATCAATTGTTAATTGATATTTGTCAGTTAACCCACCAGCTTGCTGCAAATAATCCCAATGACAAACAGCAGGTTGGTCAGCAGCGCTGCTTTCACCGTGCGTTCCAGCATCGGGCGCATCGCCACCGGCTCGCGCTCGCGCATCACAAATCGCGCCTGCTTCACCAGCAGCGGCGTGGCGAGCAGGAACAGCCAACCCCATGGGCTATGCAGAGAAATCAGGGTAAACAGCGCCAGGCACAGCGGCGCACCGATGAGCAGGCAAGCGTGATAGCGGCGAGCGTTGAGCGGCCCCAGACGTACTGCCAGCGTGTTTTTGCCGTTCTCTCTGTCGCTGTCGATATCGCGCAGATTATTGATATTCAGCACTGCGGCGGCTAACAGACCACAGGCGGTAGCGGGGAGGAAAATGGTTGCTTCAATCGTGTGGGCCTGGAGATACCAGCTCCCTGCGACGCTAAGCCAGCCAAAGAAGACCAGCACCGAGATATCGCCAAGGCCGATGTAGCCATAGGGCCGGGTGCCGACGGTGTAGGTGATCGCGGCGATAATCGCTAAACTCCCCAGCACCATGAAACCAATAAAATCGGCCATCGTCTGCCAGGCGCAGAACAACAGCGCCAGCCCGGAGAGGCAAATCAGCACCACGGTAACGATCAGCGCGCGTTTCATCTGCGGCTGGGTAATGGCCCCTTTTTGCATGCCGCGTAGCGGCCCGATACGGTCGGGTTTATCGCTGCCCTTAACGGCATCGCCATAATCGTTCGCCAGGTTGGATAAGATTTGCAGCAGGCCGGCGGTGATCAGCGCCAGCAGCGCCACCCAGGGATCGAAGTACCCCTGATGCCACGCGAGCGTCGTACCGACAACAATGGCGGAAAAGGCCAGCGGTAGCGTTTTTGGCCGCAGGCTTTCCAGCCAGGCCTGGGTTCGGTTTATCGGTTGTTCAGTCATAATTCCTGGCCAAAAAAATGGGGCTATATATAGCCCCATCGATTGTGATGAAAATACATTGAACCGGATTATAGGATAAAACGGCTCAGATCTTCATCCGCCACCAGCACATCCAGATGCTTACCAACATACTCGGCATCAATAATGATGCTCTGACCACCCATTTCGCTGGCGTCAAAGGAGATGTCTTCAATCAAACGCTCCAGCACGGTGTGCAGACGACGAGCGCCGATGTTTTCGGTGGTTTCGTTAACCTGCCATGCCGCCTGCGCAATGCGCTTGATGCCGTCTTCCGTAAACTCGATGTTGACGCCTTCGGTCGCCATCAACGCTTTATACTGAACGGTGATGGAGGCGTTCGGCTCGGTCAGGATGCGCTCGAAATCTTCCGTCGTCAGCGCTTTCAGCTCGACGCGAATCGGCAGACGACCCTGTAGTTCAGGGATCAGGTCAGACGGACTGGCCACCTGGAATGCGCCAGAGGCGATAAACAGAATGTGGTCAGTTTTCACCATGCCGTGTTTGGTCGACACCGTGCAGCCTTCGACCAACGGCAGCAGGTCGCGCTGCACGCCTTCGCGAGAGACATCCGGGCCGGAGCTGTTGCCGCCGCGCTTACAGATTTTGTCGATCTCATCGATAAATACGATACCGTGTTGTTCTACGGCGTCGATGGCATCCTGTTTGAGCTCTTCCGGGTTGACCAGCTTCGCCGCTTCTTCTTCAATCAGCAGCTTCATTGCGTCTTTGATTTTCAGCTTGCGCGGTTTTTGCTTCTGGCCGCCCAGGTTCTGGAACATCGACTGCAGCTGGCTGGTCATCTCTTCCATGCCCGGAGGGGACATGATTTCCACACCCATCGGTGCAGCGGCAAGATCGATCTCGATTTCTTTATCGTCGAGCTGACCTTCGCGCAGTTTTTTGCGGAATGCCTGACGGGCGGCAGACGGTTCCTGAGGCTGTTCCGCCTGGCCCCAGTTGTTTTTTGCCGGCGGGATCAGCACATCAAGAATGCGCTCTTCCGCCAGCTCTTCCGCGCGATAGCGGTTTTTATCGATCGACTGCATGCGGACCATTTTGATCGCCGCATCGGTCAGGTCGCGGATAATCGAATCCACTTCTTTCCCGACATAGCCCACTTCGGTGAATTTTGTGGCTTCAACTTTGATGAACGGCGCGTTGGCCAGTTTCGCCAGACGACGGGCAATTTCCGTTTTACCCACACCGGTCGGACCGATCATCAGAATGTTTTTCGGCGTGACTTCGTGACGCAGCTCTTCGTTCAGCTGCATACGGCGCCAGCGGTTACGCAGCGCGATAGCGACAGAACGCTTCGCCGCGTCCTGGCCGATAATATGTTTGTCGAGTTCGCTGACAATTTCGCGTGGGGTCATTTCAGACATGGGAGATCCTTACGCTTTAGAGGCTAATTCTTCGATGGTGTGGAAATGGTTGGTATAAATGCAGATATCACCTGCAATATTCAACGCCTTCTCTGCGATATCGCGTGCGCTCATATCGGTATTTTCCAGCAGAGCGCGGGCAGCGGCCTGAGCGTAGGGACCACCGGAGCCGATAGCAATCAGGTCGTTTTCTGGCTGCACCACGTCACCGTTACCGGTGATGATCAGCGAAGCGTTTTCATCCGCCACGGCCAGCAGAGCTTCCAGTTTGCGCAGCATACGATCGGTACGCCAGTCTTTCGCCAGTTCCACGGCGGCTTTGACCAGGTGCCCCTGATGCATTTCCAGTTTACGTTCAAACAGTTCAAATAGCGTGAAGGCGTCGGCGGTGCCGCCGGCGAAGCCCGCGATCACTTTGTCGTTGTAGAGACGACGCACTTTTTTCACGTTACCTTTCATGACGGTATTGCCAAGCGTGGCCTGGCCATCACCGGCAATAACCACATGGCCGTTACGGCGAACACTAACTATTGTTGTCACGAGCAGACCCCTTGGTTACAAAAGCGGAATAGGGGCCCCGCGCTTCACGCGGGGCAGAATGCAATTATAGATGGGGGGGATTTTTAGGGTTTCAACCCCTGGCGGCGAGACGAATGCAGTTTGCGTGTCCGGCCATCTTCAGGCGAGTGATCATATCGTTGGCGCTCTCCTTGCCCTTCAGTGGCCCAATGACCACGCGATTCCAGCCATTGTTGGTGGTAATGCGCGAGGAGAACCCTTCAAACGCCAGCTGCGCCCGAACGGTTTCCGCCTGTTCTGCGCCTTTAAAGGAGCCGCACTGAATCATCCAGCTACGATCGTCTTTCTTCTCCGCCGCTGCTTTCGGCGCCTCTTCAACGCGAGCAACCGGCGCAGCTGCCTGGGCTTTAGGCTGTGCGGCGGTATGCGCAGGCGTCTGCAGCAGATCCTGATACGGCTGTTGCGTCGAGGCGGTTTGTTTCGGCTGTTGTACCGGCTTTGGCTGCTGGTACGGCTGCTCTGCAACGCGCTGCTGCGCGCGCGGCTGTTGTTGCACCGGCGCCTGCTGCTGGGTTTGCGCCCATTGTTGCTGAGCCTGCTGCTGCTGTTGTACCTGCTGCTGCGCCAGACGCTGACGCTGCAGCGTTTGCTGGCGCTGAGCCGGGGTTTGTTCGTTCCACGGCACCTCGGTCAGCTGGGTCGGCTGCTGGCGCATATCCGCCTGCATTTGTGCCAGCAGCTGGCGCTGTTCATTGGTCAACTGCTCGGGCTTCATGACTTCCCCGCCGGCCGTCGGTTCAGTAGGCGCACGTACGCCAGGCTGGCGACTTTCCAGCTCTTTGATATAGCGCCAGCGCTCTTCCGGTTTCGGCGGGAGACCATTACCTGCCACCTGACGGTTTTGCAGCGCTTCCGCTTCTTCTTTTTTATGGTGCGTGATGAAGTACAGCCCACCGATAAAGGCCACCAGCACTGCCGCCGCGATCGCAACCATAGTCGGTGAAACCGCCGGAAGGCTGCTCTGTTTATTCCTTGAGCTTCGGGTATTACCCTTTTTGCGCCGCGAAGGAGCCGGTTGGCTGCGGCGTACATAATCTCGTTGTGCCACTATCGTTTCGCTGTTTTATTCGTTCGTCAGTCCGCCATGTTACTTAAGCGGCGGGCCTTTGACCAGAAGAGCAGGCCCGAAAACCTGATGGTTATGCTCTGATTTTGCGTGTACTGCCGCGAACGATCAGTTCGCAGTCCAGCAATCGTGAACCGCTGTTCACATTGTGACCATGTAGCTGATCCAGTAACAGGAGCATTGCTTCGCGGCCAATATCAAAGCGCGGTTGCGCAACGGTCGTCAATGGCGGATCGCAAAATTCGGATAAAGAGATATTATCGAAACCGACAATAGACAGATCGTCAGGTACCTTCAGTCCCCGGCGTTTTGCCAGCGACAGCGCCCCCAGCGCCATGATATCGCTATGGCAGAAGACCGCGGTTGGCGGCACCGGCAGCGCCAGAAGCTGTTCCAGCGCGCTGGCCCCGGCTTCATAGGTAAAGTTTCCGCGAGCGATATAGTGCGGATCGATGGTGATCCCGCTACGACGCAACGCCTGCACATAGCCCTGGAGGCGATAGTGGCAGAGCGGCATCTCTTCCGGGCCGGCGATACAGCCAATACGCTGGTGACCCAGTTCGTGCAGATAATTCACGGCATTAAATGCGGCGGTGAGGTTATCGATGTGCACCGTGGGCAGCTCCAGCTCCGGCGCAAATTCATTCGCCATCACCATCGGCGGTAGATTGCGCTGTTCTTCAACGCCTGCGTCAAACGGCAGACGGGAGCCTAGCAACAACATACCGTCGATCTGCTTGGTAATGATCAGGTCGATAAAAGTCTTTTCCTGCCGGTTCTGGTGGGCGCAGTCGCCGATCAGCACCAGATAGCCCTGTTCTGCCGCGGTAATCTCAATGCCGCGGATAATCTCGCTGAAAAAGGGATCGCAAATATCCGGTACGATGACCAGAATCGTACGCGACTCGTTACGTTTCATATTGCGTCCGAGCGACTGCGGCAAATAGCCGACTTCCAGCGCCGCCTGCTCCACCCGGTTACGGGTAGTCTGAGAAACCTTATCCGGATTCATTAACGCTCGGGACACGGTTGCCGTTGAAACGTTTGCCTTCAGGGCGACGTCTTTCATTGTGGCGGCAACCACCTGTTTTTTGGGCTTCACCTGTTTTCTCCTCGCTGACTGGCGCAGACACTTCCCTTGTGTTCTGACATCAGCAACATTTTTAGCAGATAGTCGACGCAGAGAGTTACAGAATTTTCATGAAAAACGTGATGGTTGTTGAATTTTTTCGATCCGTCTCGCAAGAGAAGGCTTAACCTTCAATAGGATCGACGTCCAGGACCCATTTTACCTTGCGCGCTTCCGGCAGCGTATTGATCAAGGCCAGCGTACCGCTGACGATATGCTGCAAGCGAACGCGTGAAGGGTGCTGGAGCAGAATTTGCCAGCGCCAGCGGCCCCCGCGTTTGGGCGCCAGCGCCGGAACCGGACCCAGCACCCACAGTTTGTCATCGGCCAGCGGACTGGCCTGCAGTAAATTACGCAACTGCTGCAGGAACAACGGCGCCTGCTGATTGTTATGGTCTTCGGCACGAATCAGGACATGGCTGGTCCACGGCGGCAGCTGCATGGTCTGCCTTTCGGCCAGCGCCTGTTCGGCAAAGGCGTCGTAGCCTTTATATAACAGCGTTTGCAGCAGCGGATGTTCCGGATGGTGGGTTTGCAAAATCACCTCTCCCTGTTTACCCGCGCGTCCTGCGCGGCCAGAGACCTGGGTATAGAGCTGAGCGAAGCGTTCTGCCGAGCGGAAATCGGCGGAAAACAGCGCACCATCGACATCCAGCAGCGACACCAGGGTAACATCCGGGAAATGATGACCTTTGGCCAGCATTTGAGTGCCGATCAGGATGCGTGCGCCGCCGCGATGAATATCGGAGAGGTGCTGTTCGAGCGCGCCTTTACGGCTGGTGGTATCCCGGTCGACGCGAGAGACCGGCACACCGGGAAACAGCGGCGCCAGCGCCTGCTCCAGCTGTTCGGTGCCCAGTCCGACCGGCACCAGATGCGTAGAGCCGCAGGAGGGGCACTGGCGCGGGATCGGACGCTGGCTGTCGCAGTGGTGGCAGCGTAAATGATGCTGTGCCTGATGCAAGGTGTAGTAGCTGTCGCAGCGCGGACACTCTGCGATCCAGCCGCAGTCATGGCACAGCAGCGCCGGGGCGAAACCGCGGCGGTTCAAAAACAGAATCACCTGATTATCGGCCTGCAAATGCTGACGCATGCGGGCAATCAGCGCCGGGGAGAGTCCCGCCTGCAATTGCTGTCCTTTCAGATCCAGCACGTGCTGCTGCGCCGGACGAGCGTTACCCGCACGCTTTGTCAGCTTCAGCTGGCGATATTTCCCCTGGCGGACATTGTATAGCGTCTCCAGCGCCGGGGTTGCCGAGCCAAGAATAATCGGGATTTGCTCGCTATGAGCGCGCCACACCGCCAGATCGCGGGCGTGATAGCGCCAGCCTTCCTGCTGCTTATAGGAGCTGTCGTGCTCTTCATCGATAACGATCACGCCCAGGTTTTTAAATGGCGTGAACAGCGAGGAACGCGTGCCGATGACGATAGCTGCTTCGCCATTTTTGGCCTTCAGCCACGCGGAAAGACGTTCGCTGTCGTTAAGGCCGGAGTGCAGGACTTCAACCGGGGCGTTAAATCGCTGACGGAAACGGGCGATGGTTTGCGGCGTCAGGCCAATTTCCGGCACCATCACCAGCGCCTGTCGGCCTTGCGCCAGCACGTTTTCCAGCACGCTGAGGTAAACTTCCGTTTTCCCGGAGCCGGTAATCCCCGCCAGCAGCCAGGTTGAAAACCGATCCGATGCGCTGTGAATCGCCCCGACGGCCGTGGCCTGCTCGGTGTTGAGGCGCAGCCGCTCGCCGGGTACAGCAAAGTGGGTTCGCCAGTCGGTGAGGGCGGGCGCTTCGCTTGCCAGCTCGCAAAGCCCTTTCCCGCGCAGGGCCTGCAACGCCGCATCGTTGAACTCCAGCTCCGCAACCTGGTGACGCCAGATCCTTCCCTGACGCAGTGCGGCCAGAGCCTGCTGCTGTTTCGGCGAGCGTTTGAGGCTGTTGATATCGACAGCCTGGCCCTGCTCGGTCGCGAACCAGTACCACTGCGGCGCTGCGCTGGCCGGTTTCCCCTGGCGAAGCATGATCGGCAGGGCGTGGAACAGCACATCGCCGATGGGATGATGATAGTAGTCAGCCGCCCACAGCAGCAGTCGCCAGACGGCAGAGGAAAATACCGGTTCGGCATCCAGCGTGGCGATGACCGGTTTGAGCTCATCCAGCGGCAGCTCGCTGCGTTCGCTGACGGCGGTCACAATCCCAATACGCTCTTGCTTACCGAACGGCACGCGCACGCGGCAGCCTGCTTTGACCGGCATTCCCTCAGGTAGCAGGTAGTCAAAGGTACGGGGCAGCGGGACGGGCAGGGCAACGTGGGCGACGGGCATGTCATCTTCCTGACTTGAAATCTGGCCGGTTAGTATACACATTGTGATAAGGGCTCGCGGATCAGTTTGCATATGCTGGTCAAATTCTGTATGATTCGCCGCCTTTGGTGCGCTTCGTGCAGCATCAGAATCTATTACCCGGGGATTACGCTTAGCGGAATTGCGCCGGGAAATTATTAACATCGCGTGGTGTCTGGCGTTAGGGCTGGAAGAGCGACGCGGCCTTAACTGAGGTTCTCCCATGAAAAAAGATATTCATCCGAAATACGAAGAAATTACTGCTTCTTGCTCTTGCGGTAATGTCATGAAAATCCGTTCTACCGTAGGTCACGACCTGAACCTCGACGTGTGCGGTAAATGCCACCCGTTCTACACTGGCAAGCAGCGTGATGTTGCGACCGGTGGCCGCGTTGACCGCTTCAACAAGCGCTTCAGCGTTCCAGGCACCAGCAAGTAAGTTGCCGGAAGAAAAAGCCGCCCACGGGCGGCTTTTTTTGTTTCTGTCGTTATGCCCGGCATGCAGATTCAGGGTGGGCAGAGACGTAAAAAAGGGCGGAAGGTCACTTCCGCCCTTTTTTATTGACTCAGTATTCCCACGTATCCGGGTCGATACCCATCTCGCGCATAATCTGTTTCGCCGCTTCCGGGATCTCATCGCTGCGCTCTTTACGCAGGTCTTCATCGTTGGGTAACGGTTGACCGGTAAATGCATGCAGGAACGCTTCACACAGCAGTTCGCTATTGGTGGCGTGGCGCAGGTTGTTGACCTGACGACGCGTGCGTTCATCGGTGAGGATCTTCAACACCTTCAGAGGAATGGATACCGTAATTTTTTTTACTTGCTCACTCTTCTTACCGTGCTCAGCGTATGGGCTGATATATTCGCCGCTCCATTCAGCCATGAGATACCTTTAATCCTCTAGTCATTAGTTAAGGGCCAGAACCACGGTCCGGGCCATAATTGCGCGTAGTTTACCGTAGAGGGGGCGTTCTGACACCCGATAAGCCCCTGCAGAGATGCGCTAATGCATATAATTTTAACGGCTATTCTCTATTTGCTCAATCTATACGCAAAGAAGTTTAGATGTCCAGATGTATTGACGTCTATTGTGACAATGATTACTCTGGTGCCTGACTTTTCACCGATTCAGCCCAGGAACTGCCCAACATGACGCGTAAACAGGCCACCATCGCAGTGCGTAGCGGTTTAAATGACGACGAACAATACGGTTGCGTTGTCCCGCCGATTCACCTTTCCAGTACCTACAACTTTACCGGCTTTAATGAACCCCGTGCCCACGACTACTCCCGCCGCGGTAACCCTACCCGCGATGTGGTGCAGCGCGCGCTGGCGGAGCTGGAAGGGGGAGCGGGCGCCGTTCTGACCAATACCGGTATGTCGGCGATTCTGCTGGTGACGACCGTGTTCCTGAAGCCCGGCGATCTGCTGGTGGCCCCTCACGACTGCTACGGCGGCAGCTATCGTCTGTTTGATAGCCTGGCGAAGCGCGGCTGCTATCGGGTTCTGTTTGTCGATCAGAACGATGAACAGGCGCTGAGTGCGGCATTGTCTGAAAAACCGAAGCTGGTGTTGGTCGAAAGCCCAAGTAATCCATTGCTGCGCGTGGTGGATATTGCGAAAATCTGCACGCTGGCTCGTGAAGCGGGTGCGGTGAGCGTGGTGGATAACACCTTCCTGAGCCCGGCGCTGCAAAATCCGCTGGCGCTGGGAGCCGATCTGGTGCTGCATTCGTGCACAAAATACCTGAACGGGCATTCTGACGTGGTCGCCGGGGTGGTGATTGCGAAAGATCCGGCTGTTGTCACCGAACTGGCATGGTGGGCGAATAATATCGGCGTAACCGGCGGCGCATTTGACAGCTACCTGCTGCTGCGTGGTTTACGTACGCTCTCTCCGCGTATGGAAGTCGCACAGCGCAATGCGCTGGCGATTGTCGACTATCTGAAAACCCAGCCGCTGGTGAAAAAACTGTATCATCCATCTCTGCCGGAAAATCAGGGGCATGAGATTGCTGCCCGTCAGCAAAAAGGTTTTGGCGCGATGTTAAGCTTTGAGCTGAAGGGCGATGAGCAGACGCTGCGTCGTTTTCTGAGCGGATTATCGCTGTTTACGCTGGCCGAATCGCTGGGGGGCGTAGAAAGTCTGATTTCGCACGCTGCGACGATGACCCATGCAGGTATGGCGCCTGAGGCGCGCGCGGCGGCAGGGATTTCAGAAACGCTTCTGCGTATTTCGACCGGTATTGAAGATGGTGAAGATTTAATTGCCGACCTGGAAAATGGCTTCCGGGCAGCAAACGAGGAATAAACATGAGTGTGAATGCGCAGGCAGGGGCGAAGGGTCGTCAGCTGCACAAATTTGGTGGGAGTAGTTTAGCGGATGCGAAATGTTACCTGCGCGTCGCGGGGATCATGACGGAATACTCGCAGGCCGGTGACATGATGGTTGTCTCCGCCGCTGGCAGCACCACCAACCAGCTGATTAGCTGGCTGAAGCTCAGCCAGACCGATCGCCTTTCTGCGCATCAGGTACAGCAGTCGCTGCGCCGTTACCATATGGAGCTGATCGCCAGCCTGCTGTCGGCAGAAGCGGCAGATACGCTGATCGCGTCGTTTATTCACGACCTAGAGCGTCTCGCCGGCTTGCTGGATAGCGGCGTGACCGATGCGGTCTATGCTGAAGTGGTCGGCCATGGCGAAGTGTGGTCTGCACGTCTGATGGCCGCGGTGCTCAACCAGCTGGGACTGGAAGCGGCATGGCTTGACGCACGTAGCTTCCTGCGCGCCGAACGCGCTGCGCAGCCGCAGGTGGATGAAGGTCTGTCTTATCCGCTGCTGCAACAGCTGATGGCGCAACATCCCAACAAACGTCTGGTGGTGACCGGCTTCATCTCGCGCAACAGCGCCGGGGAAACCGTCCTGCTGGGGCGTAATGGTTCTGACTATTCCGCGACCCAAATTGGTGCCTTGGCCGGGGCGTCTCGCGTCACTATCTGGAGCGATGTGGCCGGGGTCTACAGCGCGGATCCGCGTAAAGTGAAGGATGCGTGCCTGCTGCCGCTGCTGCGCCTGGATGAAGCCAGCGAGCTGGCGCGCCTGGCGGCTCCGGTCCTGCACGCCCGTACCCTTCAACCGGTCTCCGGTAGCGATATCGATCTGCAGCTGCGCTGTAGCTACACGCCTGAGCAAGGCTCCACGCGCATTGAGCGCGTGCTGGCGTCCGGCACCGGCGCGCGAATTGTCACCAGCCATGATGATGTCTGCCTGATTGAGTTCCAGGTGCCCGCCGGTCAGGATTTCAAGCTGGCGCACAAGGAGCTGGATCTTATCTTTAAACGCGCCCAGCTGCGCCCGCTGGCGGTGGGGGTGCATGCCGATCGTAAGCTGCTGCAGTTCTGCTATACCTCGGAAGTGGCCGACAGCGCGCTGCGTCTGCTCGATGAAGCGGGTCTGCCGGGCGAGCTGCGTCTGCGTCAGAAGCTGGCGCTGGTGGCGATGGTCGGGGCGGGCGTCAGCCGTAACCCGCTGCATTGCCACCGTTTCTGGCAGCAGTTGAAAGGACAGCCGGTCGAGTTTACCTGGCAGTCTGAAGAGGGGATTAGCCTGGTGGCGGTGTTGCGCGCAGGCCCGACGGAAAGCCTGATTCAGGGCCTGCATCAGTCCCTGTTCCGGGCAGAAAAACGTATTGGCCTGGTCCTGTTTGGTAAAGGCAACATCGGTTCGCGCTGGCTGGAGCTGTTTGCCCGTGAACAGAGTACGCTCTCAGCCCGCACCGGCTTCGAGTTTGTCCTCGCCGGCGTGGTGGACAGCCGCCGCAGCCTGCTTAACTACGACGGTCTGGATGCCAGCCGCGCGTTAGCGTTCTTTAACGATGAAGCCGTTGAGCAGGATGAAGAGTCGCTGTTCCTGTGGATGCGCGCTCATCCCTATGATGATTTAGTGGTGCTGGACGTGACCGCCAGCGAGCAGCTGGCCGATCAGTACCTTGATTTTGCCAGCCACGGCTTCCACGTCATCAGCGCCAATAAGCTGGCCGGGGCCAGCAGCAGCGACAAATATCGTCAGATTCACGATGCGTTCGAGAAAACGGGCCGCCACTGGCTGTACAACGCTACGGTCGGCGCGGGTCTGCCGGTGAACCATACCGTGCGCGACCTGATTGACAGCGGCGATACTATTCTGGCGCTGAGCGGTATTTTCTCCGGCACGCTCTCCTGGCTGTTCCTGCAGTTTGACGGCACCGTGCCGTTTACCGATCTGGTCGATCAGGCCTGGCAGCAGGGGCTGACGGAGCCGGACCCGCGCGTTGACCTGGCGGGGAAAGACGTGATGCGTAAGCTGGTTATCCTTGCGCGCGAAGCCGGTTATGACATCGAGCCCGATCAGGTGCGCGTCGAATCGCTGGTGCCTGCGCACTGTGAAGAGGGTTCTGTGGATCACTTCTTTGAGAATGGCGAAGAGCTGAACGAACAGATGCTGCAACGTCTGGAGGCCGCCCGTGAACTGGGGCTGGTTCTGCGCTACGTGGCGCGTTTTGATGCCAACGGAAAAGCGCGGGTTGGCGTTGAAGCCGTCCGCGAGGAGCATCCGCTGGCGGCGCTGCTGCCGTGCGATAACGTGTTTGCTATCGAGAGCCGCTGGTACCGCGATAACCCACTGGTTATCCGCGGCCCGGGTGCCGGCCGCGACGTGACCGCTGGCGCTATTCAGTCGGATATTAACCGTCTGGCACAGCTGCTCTAATCCTGCCTCTGCCCGAGACCAGACCGGCGTCTGGTCTCGGAGTATCAATGCGCCGCAAAGACCTCTTTGGCGGCGAACAGGCCATTTAAGGCCGCCGGGAATCCGGCATACACCGCCATCTGCATGATGACTTCGATAATCTCCTCCTGCGACAAACCGACGTGCAACCCGGCGGCAATATGCACTTTTAGCTGCGGTGCGGCATTGCCCAGCGCGGTTAAGGCGGCAATGGTGGCGATTTCACGGCTGCGTAAATCGAGCCCCGGGCGGGCGTAAATATCGCCAAACGGGAATTCAATCAGGTAGCGGGCAAAGTCCGGGGCGATGGCCTGCAGGCTTTTGACGACGGCATCGCCGCCTTTACCGTCAACGCGCTGCAACATGTCCAGGCCGGTGGTATAACGCTCGGATGTCATGATCTTTCCTCATAATGATGATGGGTTGGGAAGAAGGTTAGAGGCGTTGATCGGACTTGAGTAATACCCTTTTCGTGATACCTTTCAGGTATGACAAGTTTACGCTTACAGACTCTTGATATTCGCCTGCTGCGCTATTTTGCCGTGGTGGCGGAAGAGAATAATATCAGCCGGGCGGCGCAGCGGTTGTTCATCTCGCAGCCGCCGCTGAGCCGTCATATCCGTCATCTGGAAACGTTGCTGGGCGTGACGCTTTTTGTCCGCCATACCAAAGGGCTGATTCTTACCGCAGAGGGTGAGCGGGTGCTGGAGCTTATTCGTCCGCTTCTGGCGCTGCAGGAGGCGACGCTGAGTGCGCTGGGGCAGCTGTCCGATGACCGGCAGCAGCCCTTACGTCTGGGGCTGACGACTGCCTTCGAACAGGGTATTTTTGCGTCTCTGGAATCGGCGTTGGGTCGCCAGGTCAGGGCGCTCTCCCTCCTTCGCCACTCCTCGCCTGCCCTGGCTCAGCAGGTGCGCAAAGGCAAGCTGGACGCCGCGCTGATTGCGCTGCCGCTGGATGCCGCTGGATTAACGCTTTCTCCTTTGCCCTATCATGAACCGCTGATTGCGGCGCTACCCGCGTCATGGCCGGAATCCGCAATCTCCCGGCTGGTCTTAGAACAGCTGAATCATCGGCCGCTGTTTTGGTTCAGGCGCGAACGTAATCCGGCCTTTTTTGACGCAACCCGGTGCATTTTTGAGCGTATTGGCTACGTGCCGGCGTATGTGGAGGAGCCCGCTGAGCATGACGTACTGCTGGCACGTATCGCACGCGGAGAAGGGATGATTTTGCTGCCGGCATCATTTGCCGCGATACAGCGTCAGGGGGTGGTATTTCATCCGCTGGAGGGGACTCGCTTGCGTTTGTCGCTGGGATTAGTGACGCGACCGGAAGATGAAGCTTTGCGCGCGTGGTTGCTGCCGTTTATTGAGGAATCATTATCTTAGCGTTGAGTTGCATGAATTAATCTCATCTTCACTGAATATTCCTCACTCTTTACGCTGATTTTTCTATTGACGCCTGCTCTCTTTTCCGTCATTTTTACATCTGGACGTCTAAACGTATAGAAGTTCGCAACACAACAAACAATAAAATGCGATTGATGAGGTAAGGTATGAGCTTTTTTCACGCCAATCAGCGGGAAGCCCTGAATCAGAGCCTGGCAGAAGTGCAGGGCCAGATTAATGTGTCCTTTGAATTCTTTCCGCCGCGCACCAGTGAAATGGAGCAAACCTTGTGGAAATCCATCGATCGCTTAAGCAGCCTGAAGCCAAAGTTTGTCTCGGTGACCTATGGCGCCAACTCCGGCGAGCGCGACCGTACTCATAGCATCATAAAGGGGATTAAGGAGCGTACCGGTCTGGAAGCGGCACCGCATCTGACCTGTATTGACGCCAGCCGCGATGAACTGCGCACGATCGCCGAAGACTACTGGAACAACGGTATTCGCCACATCGTTGCCCTGCGCGGCGATCTGCCGCCGGGTAGCGGTAAGCCTGATATGTATGCCGCAGATCTGGTGACGCTGCTGAAAGAGGTCGGGGATTTTGATATCTCCGTTGCGGCCTATCCTGAAGTTCACCCGGAAGCCAAAAGCGCGCAGGCAGATCTGCTGAACCTGAAGCGTAAAGTCGATGCGGGTGCTAACCGCGCGATTACCCAGTTCTTCTTTGATGTTGAAAGCTATCTGCGCTTTCGCGATCGCTGCGTGTCCGCCGGTATCGATGTCGAAATTATTCCAGGCATCCTGCCGGTTTCTAACTTCAAACAGGCGAAAAAGTTTGCCGACATGACTAACGTCCGTATTCCCGTATGGATGTCTAAAATGTTTGAAGGGCTGGATAACGATGCGGAAACTCGTCAGCTGGTGGGGGCGAATATCGCCATGGACATGGTGAAGATTTTAAGCCGTGAAGGGGTGAAGGATTTCCACTTCTACACGCTGAACCGTGCTGAGATGAGCTACGCCATCTGCCATACGCTGGGCGTGCGTCCGGCGGTATAAAAAATGGCCCTCATCGAGGGCCATGTTGTTTTATTCCCACTCGTCCAGAAAACGCTGGCCGTACTGATCGGCGACCAGTAGCGCGGCGTAGACTTCATCAGCGGTCGCGCCGCCGGGCATATTGTGGATAGTTTCTCCCTCTGCGCAGGCCGCTTCCGCGACGGTACGCATTTTGCCGGGAATATCGCCCTTAATATCCAGCTGAGCCAGGGTGAGAGGCAGCCCGACGCTGTGACACAGCGCGGCGACGGTTTCAATCTCTTCCACCGGGGCATTTTCCAGAACCAGCTGCGTCAGTGTCCCGAAGGCGACCTTTTCACCGTGATAGTAGTGATGCGCGTCCGGAATGGCGGTAAGGCCGTTATGGATCGCATGCGCTGCCGCCAGCCCGCCGCTTTCAAAACCAACGCCGCTGAGATAGGTGTTGGCTTCGATAACTTTCTCCAGCGCCGGCGTGACGACATGTTGCTCCGCCGCCAGCATCGCTTTTTCACCTTCTTCAATCAGCGTGTTGTAGCACAGCTCAGCCAGCGCCAGCGCCGCCTGAGTGCATTTGCCCCCGGCCATTGTCGTGGCGCCGCTGCGTGAACAGGCCCGGGCTTCAAACCAGGTGGCCAACGCATCACCGATGCCCGCTGCCAGCAGGCGCGGCGGAGCGCCGGCGACAATTTGCGTATCGACAATCACCATGTTCGGGTTGCGCGGCAGCATCAGATAGCTGTCAAACTCGCCTTCGTCGGTATAGATAACGGAGAGGGCGCTGCAGGGGGCATCCGTTGAGGCAATTGTCGGGGCAATCACTACCGGAAGATTCATAAAGTGGGCTAATGCTTTAGCGGTATCCAGCGTTTTTCCGCCGCCGATTCCCAGCACGGCATTGCAGCGAGCAGCGCCGGCGATTTCACGCAAGCGATTGATTTCATTATGCGAGCATTCACCGCCAAACGGCACGATTTCAGCAGCCAGACCCGCATCGGTCAGGCTTTTACGCAGCTTTTCTTCGGCAAAACCCAGCACAAACTTGTCGCCGACAATGAGCCAGCGTTCGGCCAGCGGTTTGAGATAGTTGCCAAGGCGGGTGATAGCATTCGCACCCTGAATATATTTGCCTGGGGATTGAATAATGCGATCCATTTCGATTCCTCCTGGTTGATCGTGGCGCCGCCCTCTGGCGACGCGACAATCGGGTTACAGGTTCAGATTGCCAAAAGCGTTATTCCAGTCTTGCTCAAACTTCTCTATGGCTGACTCTACCGCAGGGGTGCCGAGCATTTGTTGCGCTACGTCTAAGGGAAGGGTGATAGCTTCACAGCCGGTCAGCAGGCAATCCAGCGCCTGACGCGGAGTTTTAAAGCTGGCGGCCAGCACTTTGCTCCCCGGCGCGTGCTGTTCCAGCAGGGATTGCAGCTCCTGCACCATGCGAATCCCGTCCCCCCCCTGGGCATCGACGCGGTTGACATAAGGGGCAACATATTTTGCCCCCGCCAGCGCTGCCAGCAGCCCCTGCGCGGCGCTATAGACCGCGGTACCCAGCGTCGGGATGCCTTCTTTCTTCAGTAATTTGATAGCGGCGAGGCCTTCAGCGGTGACCGGGATTTTAACCACGATGCCCGGAACGGCATTACTCAACCGTTTGGCTTCCGCCACCATGCCCTCAGCATCGCGACTCATCGTCTGGGCAAACAGCGTTCCATCGGCTCCAATGGCCTTTTGCAGACGCGGGAGAACATCCCAGATCGGCGTTTTGCCTGCGGCGATAATGCTCGGGTTGGTGGTCACTCCGGCCAGCGGATAGATTCGTGCCAGACGTTCAACTTCTGCTACGTTCGCGGTGTCCAGATAGAGTTCCATAGCCTTTCCTCAATTCAGTGATGTTGAGGTAAGGATACGGCTTCTCCTCGGCGGGTCGCCAGATGACAAATTTGCCAAAAACTGGATAAATGTACGCATTGCGGGTAAGGATGATTTAGATCACATTTTCCAGCTATATCTGGCGAACCTGGGCAGGGCGAGCGTAAAAACGCGATGGCTTACTTACAAAAATCTAGTTTCTGCTTAGCGCGGCTTCTCCGTCAGCTGGCTGTGATACTGGCGGCGATACTCGGAGGGAGAACGCTCGGTATTCTTGCGAAACAGACGGCAGAAATAGTTGCTGTCGACAAAACCACAGGCGTGAGCGACATCTTTGATTTTCATGTCGTGGCCTTTTAACAGCATTCGGGCCTGCTCAAGTCGGATGTGATTCAGATACTCGTTAAACCCCATGGGCCCGCATTTCTGGAACAGATGGGAGAGATAGTTTGGCGAGAGATAAAATTCCTGTGCCACCGATTCGCGGGTTAACGGTTCGGCAAAGCGAGCGTCGATGTATTTGCGGATCGCTTCAAAGAGCGCCTGACTTCGGGAGGCGGTTTGCACCTGGCTACCAAGCAGGTCGGCGCAGTGGCTCAGCAGGCTGATAACGATGTATCTCGCGGTGTGTTGTTCCTGCGGTTGCATCTGCATCTCATTGAGCGCCTGGAGCAGGAAGGAGCCGGTCCGGGGGCCGCGGCGCGGTACCTGAAGCCTCTCCTCAACATTCACCATACTGCCGTTCCAGCGCGTCAGGGTGAGCTCTAACTGCTGCTTGCCAAACACAATGCTCAGAACGGTACAGGGCGACTGCCAACGGGGAGAATGCCATCCGCCGGCGTGAATAAACAGCACGTCATGCCGGGACAGCACGGGCGGATCGGCTTTGATACCGGCATCGTGAAGCTGCCCATCAAGCATGATGTCGAGGCGTGGAAAATCCGCCTTCTGCACGTTACCGGAAGCCGGACGGCTGTCGGTGGCAAATCGGATCTGCCGGATCGTCGCCGGGCTTTTGATTAACGCGTCGATGTGCTGATTGAGGTCGGTATCCATTCTTGCTCCGTAGAAGGCGCCACATTTTTATCATACCGGACAGCGTGGAAAGGGTAAAAGCAGAGGGTAATGAAGGGGAATCGTATTGCAGATTATACATGATATGTTATATCGTAACATAACATTGCAAATGTTAACTCAGGAGAGAGTGATGACCAAAAAGATTTCTGCCCTTGCGCTGGGGGTTGGCATGCTGTTAGCCAGTGCTCAGACCTTTGCTCACGGCCACCATAGCCATGGCCCCGCGTTAACGGAGGCGGAGGTGAAGGCCAGCGAGGGTATTTTTGCCGATGCCGACGTTAAAGATCGGGCGCTGAGCGACTGGGATGGGATCTGGCAGTCGGTGAATCCGTATCTGCTGAAGGGGGATTTGGATCCGGTGCTGGAGCAAAAAGCCAAAAAAGCGGGCGGCAAGAGCGTGGCGGAATATCGGGAATATTATAAGAAAGGGTATGCCACCGATGTGGACCAGATTGGGATCGAAGATAACGTGATGGAGTTCCACGTTGGCAAAACCGTTAATGCCTGTAAATACACCTATTCCGGCTATAAGATCCTGACCTATGCTTCCGGCAAGAAAGGCGTGCGTTACCTGTTCGAATGTCAGCAGGCGGAATCAAAAGCGCCGAAATTTGTTCAGTTCAGCGATCATATTATCGCACCGCGTAAATCACAGCATTTCCATATCTTCATGGGCAATGACTCGCAGGAGGCCCTACTGAAAGAGATGGATAACTGGCCGACGTATTATCCTTATGCTCTGCATAAAGAGCAGATTGTCGACGAAATGCTGCACCATTAATAAAAATCCCCGGCCGCGTGATGCGGACCGGGGAAAGCGTAACCGGATCGGGCGCGATCCGGTTTTTTCCCGGTAAATATCGTCTTACCGGGAACGGCTGATAAATTAGCCCGTGTTGCGCATACCTGCGGCAACGCCCGCGATGGTGACCATCAGCGCTTGTTCGACGCGCGGATCCGGCTCTTTACCTTCTTCTTCCGCCAGACGCGAACGGTGCAGCAGTTCTGCCTGCAGGACGTTCAGCGGGTCGGTATAGATGTTACGCAGCTGGATAGATTCGGCGATCCACGGCAGGTCGGCCATCAGGTGGGAGTCGTTTGCAATATCGAGCACCACTTTGATCCCGTTGGACAGCAGCTCACGCAGCTCCGCGCCCAGTTTCCATAGCTCCGGTTTCACCAGACGCTGATCGTAGTATTCCGCCAGCCACAGGTCAGCCTTCGAGAACACCATTTCCAGCATGCCCAGACGGGTAGAGAAGAACGGCCAGTCGCGACACATGGTTTCCAGCTCGCTCTGCTTGCCATCTTCTACCACTTTTTGCAGCGCGGTACCTGCGCCCAGCCAGGCCGGCAACATCAGGCGGTTCTGGGTCCAGGCGAAAATCCATGGAATAGCGCGCAGGGACTCGACGCCACCGGTGGCGCGACGTTTTGCCGGACGCGAGCCGAGCGGCAGTTTGCCCAGTTCCTGCTCCGGCGTTGCGGAGCGGAAATAAGGGACAAAGTCTTTATTTTCACGCACGTAGCCACGATACATGTCACAAGAGATGTCCGACAGCTCGGCCATGATGTGACGCCATTCCGGTTTGGGTTCCGGCGGCGGCAGCAGGTTGGCCTCCAGGACTGCGCTGGTGTACAGCGACAGACTGCTGATGGTGACTTCCGGCAGACCGTATTTAAAGCGGATCATCTCGCCCTGTTCCGTCACGCGCAGGCCGCCTTTCAGGCTTCCCGGAGGCTGAGAAAGCAGCGCCGCGTGCGCCGGGGCGCCGCCGCGACCGATAGAGCCGCCGCGTCCGTGGAACAGCGTCAGTTCAATACCGGCTTTTTCGCAGGTTTTGATCAACGCATCCTGCGCCTGGTATTGCGCCCAGGACGCGGCCATCACGCCGGCATCTTTCGCCGAATCGGAGTAGCCGATCATGACCATCTGTTTGCCCTGAATAAAGCCGCGATACCAGTCGATGTTCAGCAGCTGGGTCATTACGTCATTGGCGTTGTTCAGATCGTCCAGGGTTTCAAACAGCGGTGCAACCGGCAGAGCAAAGCCGATACCGGACTCTTTCAGCAGCAGGTGAACCGCCAGCACATCGGATGGCGTCTTCGCCATGGAGATCACGTAAGCGGCGATGGATCCGTGCGGCGCTTCGGCGATCACCCGGCAGGTATCGAGCACTTCGCGGGTTTCATTGCTTGGCTCCCACTGACGTGGCAGCAGCGGGCGTTTGGAGTTCAGTTCGCGGATCAGGAAGGCCTGTTTGTCGGCTTCTGACCAGCTTTCGTAATCACCGATGCCGAGATAGCGGGTCATCTCCCCCAGCGCTTCGGTATGGCGGGTGCTTTCCTGACGAATATCGATACGCACGAGCGGTACGCCGAACGATTTCACGCGGCGCAGGGTATCGAGCAGTTCGCCGTTGGCGATAATGCCCATGCCGCAGGACTGTAGCGACTTATAGCAGGCATAAAGCGGTTCCCACAGCTGTTCGTTCTGGGTAATCAGGCCGACAGGTTTCGGCAGCTTCTGTCCTTTCAGGCGAGCTTCCAGCCAGGCCTGGGTTTCCATCAGCTGGGTACGCAGTTTTTTCATCAGATAACGATACGGTTCCTGCGCGCCTTCCGCACCGGCCAGCTCCCGCAGTTCGTCGGTACATTCGACCATCGACAGTTCGGAAATCAGCAGCTGAATATCTTTCAGGAACAGGTCGGTGGCTTTCCAGCGGCTCAGCAGCAGCACCTGACGGGTGATATCGGCGGTCACATTAGGGTTACCGTCGCGGTCACCACCCATCCAGGAGGTGAAGCGCACCGGTACAAAGTCAACCGGCAGCTGATAGTTGAGGTTCTCTTCCAGCTGTTCATTCAGCTCGCGCAGGTAGTTTGGTACCCCTTCCCACAGGCTGTTTTCAACAACGGCAAAACCCCATTTCGCTTCATCAACCGGGGTCGGGCGGTACTTACGGATTTCATCCGTATGCCATGACTGGGCGATCAGCTGGCGCAGACGGCGCATCAGCTGATGGTGTTCGTAATCCGCGATATCTTTATTATCAAGCTGCTTCAGGCAGTTGTTCACTTCCACCATTTTGTGGATCAGCGTACGGCGGGTGATCTCGGTGGGGTGAGCGGTTAACACCAGCTCCAGAGACAGGGACTCCACCGCTTTTTTAATGGTGTCTTCGTTGAGATGAGGTTGGTCTTTGAGTTTTCTCAGGGTGCGGGCAATCACTTCCGGATTGCTGGCCGCTTCGCCGTTTGGCGAAATACTGTGGTACTGCTCCGCCGTATTCGCCAGGTTCAGGAACTGGCTGAAGGCGCGAGCGACCGGCAGCAGCTCGTCGTTGGACAAGTTTTGCAGCGTGGTGAGCAATTCCTGGCGATTGGCTTCATTGCCGGCGCGAGAAGACTTGGACAATTTACGGATAGTTTCGACACGATCAAGAATGTTCTCTCCCAGTGCATCCTTGATGGTATCGCCTAGCACCTTACCGAGCATACTGACATTACTACGCAAAGCGGAATATTGTTCGTTCATGTTACCCCAGACACCCCATCTCATTTTATTTTGTTATACCCGGCACTCTGCAACGTTGAGCGGCGGATAAGCAGCCGTCTTTTATAAAGCCACGTAAAAACCCCCACGTCAATTGTTGCGAAATCGCTTCAGCAAACGAATAAATGGCGGCAATTTGCGAAATTTAACTCAGACGTCGCTTGATAAGCGTTGCTTATGGAAATGTGACCAGAATCACCGTCCCGCCCCAGGAAAAGGGGCGGGATCCGCTGGCTTTTAGTGCCAGCAGAAATGGTGGACAACCTGCGTAATCAGCTCACGGGTCGGCTTGATAAAGCGGGTTTCCAGATATTCATCCGGCTGGTGGGCCTGATTAATAGAGCCTGGACCTAAAACCAGCGTCGGGCAGAGCGTCTGAATAAACGGCGCTTCGGTGCAGTAGTTCACGACTTCAGTTTGTGCGCCGAGTAGCTTTTCAACGACCTGGACCAGCCGGTGGTCCGGCGGGCATTCGTAACCCGGAATCGGCGGATGCAGCTCGGAGACGGTCAGGCGACCCGGCCAGCGTTCGCTAACCGGTGCCAGCGCTTCATCCAGCAGTCCGTTGAGATCGTTGAGCGTCATGCCCGGAAGCGGGCGAATATCCATATGCAGCTCGCAGCAGGCGCAGATTCGGTTTGACGCGTCGCCGCCATGGATAGCCCCGAGGTTGAGCGTCGGATAGGGTACGGTGAAGGCATCGTAGTGATAGCGCTCTTTCAGCGAGTCGCGCAGCTGCATGATGCGACCAATGGCATCGTGCATCAGCTCAATGGCGTTGACGCCGCGCGCCGGATCGCTGGAGTGGCCGGACTGCCCCTGGATACGGATGGCGTTGGACATATGGCCTTTGTGCGCGCGTACCGGCTGCAGAGAGGTTGGTTCGCCGATGATGGCGCAATCCGGGCGTAGCAGGGTCGTTTCGGCAAAGTAACGGGCGCCGGCCATGCTGGTCTCTTCATCGGCGGTAGCCAGGATGTAGAGCGGCTTTTTCAGCTTACTGACATCGACATCGCGCAGTGCATCAAGAATAAAGGCAAAAAAGCCTTTCATGTCGGCGGTGCCGAGGCCGTACAGCTTGTTTTCGTGCTCGGTGAGGGTGAAAGGATCGCGGGTCCAGCGGCCGTCATCAAAGGGAACGGTATCCGTATGGCCGGCGAGAAGCAGGCCGCCAGCGCCGTGGCCGGTACTGGCCAGCATATTGAATTTGTTGCGCGTATCTGGCACCGGCTGCACTTCGACATTGAAGCCGATTTCGCGGAACCAGCCGGCGAGTAAATTGATTAAAGTCTCATTACTTTGATCCAGCGCCTCTTCGGTTGCGCTGATGGAAGGTGTGGCGATCAATGCGCGGTAAATCTCGATAAAGGGTGGTAAATTGTTTTTCATTGTTGACACACCTCGGGTCATGATAGTATCAATATTCATGCAGTATTAGTGAATAAAAATACATTATCGTTGAGCGTAAGAAAACCCATAAAATGTAGGGAAAGTGCTTACGGCTTAACAGGGTGAGGAAGAGAAATGCTTCCTGGACAAATATGACGTAAGAAGGTGAAGAGCCCCGATGTTGAAGACGCTGATTGTGGGTGCCAGCGGTTATGCCGGCGCAGAGCTAGTGACCTATGTAAATCGCCATCCTCATATGACCATAACCGCTTTGACGGTCTCCGCGCAAAGCAATGATGCAGGGAAATCAATTTCCGATTTGCATCCGCAGCTGAAAGGCATTGTGGATTTACCGCTGCAGCCGATGTCAGATATCAGCGAATTTAGCGCCGGGGTGGATGTCGTCTTCCTCGCTACCGCCCATGAAGTGAGCCACGAGCTGGCGCCGCAGTTCCTTGCCGCAGGCTGCGTGGTGTTCGACTTATCCGGCGCCTTCCGCGTAAATGACGGTGCGTTCTACGAAAAATATTACGGCTTTACTCATCAGCATCCGGCCCTGCTTGAGCAGGCGGTATATGGCCTGGCAGAGTGGAGCGTCGACAAACTGAAAGAGGCGAATCTGGTCGCCGTACCGGGCTGCTATCCAACGGCGGCTCAGCTGTCGCTGAAGCCGTTGATCGATGCGGACCTGCTGGATCTTACCCAGTGGCCGGTGATCAACGCCACCAGCGGCGTCAGCGGTGCGGGACGTAAAGCGGCCATCGGCAATAGCTTCTGTGAAGTCAGTCTGCAGCCGTATGGCGTGTTCAACCATCGTCACCACCCGGAAATCTCGACCCATCTTGGCGCAGAGGTGATTTTTACGCCTCATCTCGGCAACTTTAAACGTGGGATTCTGGAAACCATTACCTGCCGCCTGAAGCCGGGCGTCAGCAAAGAGCAGGTTGCCGGTGTGTTCCAGCAGGCGTATGCCGATAAGCCATTGGTACGTTTATACGATAAAGGCGTGCCCGCATTGAAAAACGTCGTAGGTCTGCCATTCTGTGATATCGGTTTTGCGGTTCAGGACCAGCATATCATCGTGGTGGCGGCGGAAGATAACCTGCTGAAAGGCGCGGCAGCACAGGCAGTACAGTGCGCGAATATTCGTTTCGGCTTCGCTGAAACGCAGTCTCTTATTTAAGGTGTGATGATGAACCCATTAATTATCAAACTCGGCGGCGTTTTACTCGACAGCGAAGAAGCGCTGGAGCGTCTGTTTACCGCGCTGGTCAATTATCGTGAAACGCATCATCGCCCGCTGGTTATTGTTCACGGCGGCGGCTGTGTGGTGGATGAGCTGATGAAGCAGCTCAACCTGCCGGTGAACAAGAAAAACGGTCTGCGGGTGACGCCTGCGGATCAGATCGACATTATTACCGGTGCGCTGGCGGGAACCGCGAATAAGACGCTGCTGGCATGGGCGAAGAAACACCATATTATGTCCGTTGGCCTTTTCCTTGGCGATGGTGATAGCGTGAAGGTCACTCAGCTTGATGAAGATCTGGGCCACGTTGGCCTGGCGCAGCCGGGATCGCCGGCGCTGATTAACACCCTGCTGGCCGGCGGCTACCTGCCGGTAGTCAGTTCGATCGGCGTGACCGATGAAGGAGAGCTGATGAACGTGAATGCTGACCAGGCGGCCACTGCGCTGGCGGCGACCCTCGGCGCGGATCTGATTCTGCTTTCCGATGTCAGCGGTATTCTCGATGGTAAAGGCCAGCGCATCGCGGAGATGACCGCGGCGAAGGCGGAGCAGCTGATCGAACAAGGCATTATCACTGACGGCATGATCGTCAAGGTGAATGCCGCGCTGGATGCGGCGCGCGCGCTGGGACGCCCGGTGGATATCGCCTCCTGGCGTCACGCGGAACAGCTGCCGGCATTATTTAATGGCACGCCTATCGGCACGCGTATTCTGGCTTAATATTTCATGCCCGGCGGCGTATTGCTGGCCGGGCCTACAAGACTGTAGGTCGGGTTAGCGAAGCGTCACCCGGCAGAACTAAACGAATTTAAGGAAAATGGTTATGGCACTTTGGGGCGGGCGTTTTACTCAGGCAGCAGATCAGCGGTTCAAGCAGTTCAACGACTCTTTGCGCTTCGACTATCGCCTGGCGGAGCAGGATATCGTTGGCTCTGTTGCCTGGTCTAAAGCGCTGGTGACGGTGGGCGTTCTGAGTGCCGCTGAGCAGCAGCAGCTGGAAGAGGCGCTCAGCGTGCTGCTGGAAGAGGTGCGGGCGAATCCGCAGCAAATTCTTGCAAGCGATGCGGAAGATATCCACAGCTGGGTGGAAGGTAAACTGATCGACAAAGTGGGCCAGCTGGGTAAAAAATTGCATACCGGGCGGAGCCGTAACGATCAGGTCGCAACCGACCTGAAGCTGTGGTGTAAAGATACCGTTGCGGAGCTACTCTCTGCGAACCGCCAGCTGCAAAGCGCGCTGGTGGATACGGCGCAGAACAACCAGGATGCCGTTATGCCGGGTTATACCCACCTGCAGCGTGCGCAGCCGGTGACGTTCGCCCACTGGTGCCTGGCCTACGTTGAGATGCTGGCGCGGGATGAAAGCCGCCTGCAGGATACCCTTAAGCGTCTGGACGTCAGCCCTCTGGGCTGCGGTGCGCTGGCGGGTACCGCCTATGATATCGATCGCGAGCAGCTGGCTGACTGGCTGGGTTTTGCTTCGGCGACCCGCAATAGCCTGGACAGCGTTTCTGACCGTGACCACGTACTGGAGCTGCTCTCCGATGCGTCGATTGGCATGGTTCACCTGTCACGTTTCGCCGAAGATCTGATTTTCTTTAATACGGGCGAAGCCGGTTTTATTGAATTATCCGATCGCGTTACCTCCGGTTCCTCGCTGATGCCACAGAAAAAGAATCCGGATGCGCTCGAACTTATCCGCGGAAAATGTGGCCGTGTTCAGGGTGCCCTGACCGGAATGATGATGACTCTGAAAGGTCTGCCGCTGGCCTACAATAAAGATATGCAGGAAGACAAAGAAGGGCTGTTCGACGCGCTCGATACCTGGCTTGACTGCCTGCATATGGCGACGCTGGTGCTGGATGGTATTCAGGTCAAGCGTCCGCGTTGTGAAGAGGCGGCGCAGCAGGGCTACGCAAATGCGACCGAACTGGCGGATTATCTGGTTGCAAAAGGCGTACCGTTCCGTGAAGCGCACCATATTGTCGGGGAAGCGGTTGTTGAAGCGATCGCCCAGGGCAAACCGCTGGAAGATCTGGCGCTGGCCGACCTGCAGAAGTTTAGCAGCGTGATTGCCGACGATGTCTATCCGATTCTGTCGCTGCAGTCTTGTCTGGATAAGCGCTCGGCAAAAGGCGGCGTCTCGCCGAAGCAGGTTGCCCAGGCGATTGCTGACGCGAAACAGCGTCTGGTGTAAATCCTCGCCGCTCCTGAATGATTCCAGTGGGATGAGTGAGAAAAGAGGCTCGGGCTATGTCCGGGCTTTTTTATGCAAAAAAAAGCGGACACAAGGTCCGCAAAAGTTCACGTTGGCTTTAGTTATCTGGTCAGGGAATATGCTGAGGCAATGTCGTGATTTTCTGACTTTTGCCTCGTTTCTGGGTTTATTATTGAACAGAAAACTTGATAGGGATAATCGTTCGTTGCTATGCTATCTATCGCCATGAACTATCATGGCGACGGAGGATGAATAATGAATATTCGCGATCTTGAATACCTGGTTGCGCTAGCCGAGCACCGCCACTTCCGGCGCGCGGCGGACTCCTGCCACGTCAGCCAACCCACGCTTAGCGGACAAATTCGCAAGCTGGAGGATGAACTTGGGGTCATGTTGCTGGAGCGCACCAGCCGTAAGGTTCTGTTTACCCAGGCCGGACTGTTGCTGGTGGATCAGGCGCGTACCGTGTTACGCGAAGTCAAAGTGCTCAAGGAAATGGCAAGTCAACAGGGTGAAACCATGTCCGGGCCGCTGCATATTGGCCTGATTCCGACCATTGGTCCTTACCTGTTGCCACAAATCATACCGATGCTGCACCAGACGTTTCCCAAGCTGGAAATGTACCTGCATGAAGCCCAAACGCATCAGCTGCTGGCCCAGCTGGACAGCGGCAAGCTGGACTGCGCGATCCTCGCGCTGGTGAAAGAGAGCGAGGCCTTTATCGAGGTGCCGCTGTTTGACGAGCCGATGATGCTGGCAATCTACGAAGATCACCCGTGGGCAAATCGCGATCGCGTGCCGATGTCCGATTTGGCCGGGGAGAAGCTGCTGATGCTGGAAGATGGCCACTGCCTGCGCGATCAGGCGATGGGGTTCTGTTTTGAGGCCGGTGCGGATGAAGATACGCATTTCCGCGCGACCAGTCTCGAAACGCTGCGTAACATGGTGGCCGCAGGCAGCGGGATCACGCTGCTGCCGGCGTTAGCGGTGCCGCAGGAGAGAAAACGCGATGGCGTGGTCTATATTCCGTGCATTAAGCCGGAACCGAGACGAACGATCGGGTTGGTTTACCGCCCCGGTTCCCCGCTGCGCAGCCGCTACGAACATCTGGCGGAGGCCATCCGCAGCACCATGGATGGCCATTTCGACAAAGCGTTAAAACAGGCGGTTTAAGCCGTTTAGCGCGGCAACCCGATAGGCTTCCGCCATGGTCGGGTAGTTAAAGGTGGTGTTGACGAAGTACTCAATGGTGTTGCCACCACCTTTTTGCTCCATAATCGCCTGGCCGATATGAATAATCTCGGCCGCGCGCTCGCCAAAGCAATGAATCCCAAGGATCTCTTTCGTTTCCCGATGGAACAGGATCTTCAGCGTGCCCACGCTCATGCCGACGATTTGCGCCCGTGCCAGATGTTTAAACTGCGCGCGGCCCACTTCGTACGGTACCTTCATGGCGGTCAGCTGCTGCTCGGTTTTACCGACGGAGCTGATTTCCGGGATGGTATAGATGCCGGTGGGGATATCCTCGATCAGATGGGCAGAAGCCTCACCTTTAATCAGCGCCTGCGCGGCGATGCGACCCTGATCGTAAGCGGCTGATGCCAGACTTGGATAACCGATGACGTCGCCTACGGCATAGATATGTGGCAGCGCGGTCTGATACATGCTGTTGACCTTGAGCTGACCGCGGCTATCGGTTTTCAGACCAATATTTTCCAGTGCCAGGGAATCGGTGTTACCGGTACGCCCGTTGGCGTACAGCAGGCAATCTGCTTTTAGTTTTTTACCCGATTTCAAATGCATGATCACGCCGTCATCAACGCCTTCAATCTTCTCGTACTCTTCGTTGTGGCGAATAACCACACCGCTGTTCCAGAAGTGGTAGGAGAGGGAGTCGGACATCTCCTGATCGAGGAATGCCAGCAGACGATCGCGGGTATTTATCAGGTCCACTTTGACTTCCATACCGCGGAAAATGGACGCGTACTCACAGCCAATCACCCCGGCACCATAGATAATGACGTGGCGGGGCTCGTGCTGCAGGCTGAGAATAGAATCGCTGTCGTAAAGGCGCGGGTGGGAAAAGTCGACATCAGCCGGATGATACGGACGGGAGCCGCAGGCGATGACGAATTTCTCCGCGGTGATCGTTTCGACGGTGCCGTCGTGACATTCCAGGGCGAGCGTGTGTTCATCAACAAAGTGCGCGTTGCCCTGCAATATTTCGCAGTGGTTGCGCTCATAGAAACCCTGACGCATATGGGTCTGCTGGTTAATGACGCTGTCGGCATGGTTAAGAATGTCGGCGAAGGAAGAACGAAGAAGACGGGAATGGTCGCTGTAGAGAGGGTTTTGGTTAAACTCGATAATACGACTGACGGCATGGCGGAGGGCTTTCGACGGGATGGTACCCCAGTGGGTACAGCCGCCGCCGACGTTATGATAGCGCTCAATAACGGCGACGCGCGCTCCCTGTTTAACCAGTCCCATCGCAGCACCTTCACCGCCAGGGCCGGAACCAATCACTATTGCATCATAATCCCAAGAGTGTGACATGGCATTACTCACCTGTTTTATACATAAAATAAACACGATGATAACATTCGCCGGGCTTTAACCCAATTATCGTTGTGCTTTTTTGCGGCATAAAAGCAGATTCGGCTCGTAAACAATCATTCACAAACCTGGCTAAACCGATTAGTTTTAATCTCTGGTATAGTGCCAACAGGTCTATTGGAAGGATTCAGACATCGTGATGGGCGTAAGAGCGCTACAAAAAGAGAAAACCCGACGTTCGCTGGTCGAGGCCGCATTCAGCCAGCTGAGCGCTGAGCGGAGTTTCGCCAGCTTGAGTTTGCGCGAAGTTGCGCGCGAGGCGGGGATTGCACCAACGTCCTTTTATCGCCATTTTCGCGATGTTGACGAACTCGGTCTGACGATGGTCGACGAGAGCGGGCTCATGCTACGTCAGCTGATGCGTCAGGCGCGGCAGCGTATCGCCAAAGGCGGCAGCGTGATTCGCACCTCTGTCTCCACATTCATGGAATTTATAGGTAATAACCCAAACGCTTTCCGTCTGTTGTTGCGGGAACGTTCTGGCACATCCGCGGCGTTTCGTGCCGCCGTGGCGCGTGAAATTCAACATTTCATCGCGGAACTTGCCGATTATTTAGAAATCGAAAACCATATGCCGCGCGCCTTTACCGAAGCGCAGGCTGAAGCTATGGTCACTATCGTTTTCAGCGCGGGCGCTGAGGCGCTGGACGTCAGTCCTGAACAGCGTCGGCAGCTGGAAGAGCGACTGGTACTGCAGCTCAGAATGATCTCGAAAGGCGCGTATTACTGGTATCGCCGCGAACAAGAAAAAATGTCAAATCATTCCGAATAACGTGAAGGACGAGCAATGAAACACTCAGTTCAAGATAAAGGTACGCTGCTGCTGGCGCTGATCGCTGGTTTATCCATTAATGGAACCTTCGCCGCGCTGTTCAGCTCGATTGTTCCCTTTTCCATCTTCCCGGTTCTGTCTTTGCTGCTGACAGTTTACTGTCTGCATCAGCGCTACCAGAACCGCAGTATGCCCGTGGGGCTGCCAGGCCTGGCGGCGGCCTGCTTTATTCTCGGCGTTCTGCTGTATAGCACCGTGGTACGCGCGGAATATCCGGACATCGGCTCCAATTTCTTCCCGGCCGTGCTGTCGGTGATTACCGTGTTCTGGATCGGCTACCGGATTCGTAACCGGAAGGATGCGGCGGCAGAGTAACCGCTTAACGCCAGAACCCGGCAAGTATCGTGGGGCCGGGTTCTGTAAAAATCGCCTACTTGCGGGTTAATAAGACGCCGCACTCCATATGATGGGTGTACGGGAACTGATCGAACAGCGCCAGACGCGTGACGTCATGGGTCTGGCTTAAGGTTTCCAGATTCTGGCACAGGGTCTCCGGATTACAGGAGATGTACAGAATACGCGGGTACGCCTGCACCATCTTCTCGGTTTCACTATCCAGCCCGCTGCGCGGCGGATCGACAAAAATCGTCTCACACTGATAGCTTTTCAGGTCAATACCCTGCAGACGATTAAACTCCCGGACACCGTTCATGGCCTGCGTAAACTCTTCCGCCGACATACGGATAATCTGCACGTTATCAATATGGTTAGCCGCAATGTTGTACTGCGCTGCCGCGACCGACGGTTTGGCGATTTCCGTTGCCAGTACGCGATCGAAGTTGCGCGCCAGGGCCAGCGAGAAGTTACCATTGCCGCAGTACAGTTCCAGTAAATCTCCCGTCGCCTCTTTGGTGGCGTCCAGCGCCCACTCCAGCATCTGGATATTCATGGCGGCATTCGGCTGAGTGAAGCTGTTTTCTACCTGGCGGTAGATCATTTCGCGACCGGCAACCGGCAGACTCTCATCGATGTAATCTTGATCGAGCTCGATTTTGGTTTTGGTGGCCCGGCCAATCAGATGCACGTTGAGGTTTTTCGCGCGCAGCGCATCGCGCAGGATCTCGGCCTGCTGGCGCCACTCATCGTCGAGTTTTTTGTGGTACAGCAGCGATACCACGGCCTGGTTGCTCAGGGTCGTCAGATAATCGACCTGGAACAGTTTATGGCGCAGAACCGGGTTATCGCGCACGCCGTCAAGAATCTCGACCATCAGTTGATTGATGAGCTCACTTGCCGCCGGGAAGCTATCGACGCGAATCCGGGATTTCGTCTGCTGATCGAACATGATGTGGTACAGGTCGTCACCGTCATGCCACAGGCGGAATTCAGCACGCATACGATAATGACTTACCGGCGAACGAAACACCTCCGGAACCGGCGCGGCAAAAGGCACCATCATTTTTTGCAGACGGACGACTTTTTCTGCCAGCTGCGCTTCATATTGTTCGGTCGGAAGGTGTTCTGGGGTCATGATGCATCCTGAATAAAATAAGTACGCGGGGATTGTAGGGAAAGCGTTGGGGATGTCCAGCCCGGAGAAGGGATCAAATATAATTATAGAAGTCTGGACATCTATATGTTTCTAATTATAGCATTGTGTAACCGGTCCTGTGAGTTAAAAGGGAACCCAGTGCAAATCTGGGGCTGACGCGCAGCGGTAAGGAAGGTGGGATGAACGCATTATGCAGACACTGCCGATGTCAGGTGGGAAGTCCTCATCCATAACACGCCCCAAGCCCGAAGACCTGCCGGAATACGTCGCATTTGGTTTCTATCATCGCGTGCTACTGATGAAACCAGCGGCATCCTTTATATGTTACGGATGCTTTTACAATGATTAAAAAAGCTTCGCTGATGACGGCTCTCTCCGTCACGGCATTTTCCGGCTGGGCGCAAGACAGCAATTCAGATACGTTAGTGGTGACAGCAAATCGTTTTCAACAGCCGGTCAACACGGTTCTTGCACCGACCGACGTAGTTACCCGGGAAGATATCGATCGCTGGCAGGCGAAGGATTTGAATGACGTTATGCGTCGACTGCCTGGGGTGGATATTGCCCAGAATGGGGGGATGGGACAGAGCTCTTCTTTATTTGTCCGCGGGACCGAGGCCAAACAGGTTCTGGTGCTGATCGATGGCGTTCCCATGCCGCGCCCCGGTATTACAAACAACCCTGACCTCAATCAAATACCGCTTTCTCTGGTACAACGCGTGGAATACATCCGCGGCCCGCGTTCGGCTATTTATGGTTCCGGCGCGATGGGCGGCGTAATTAACGTCATCACCCATTCTGATAAAGAAGAATCTAAGGTCACCGCAGGCGTCGGTTCTGAAGGCTATCAGCAATACGACGGCACGCTTCGCCATCGTTTCGGTGATACGGTGGCGACGGTCGCCGGTTCCTATGAGGGCAACAAGGGCTTTAACGTTCAGCCTGACTCGAGCTGGTCTCACGATCAGGATCGCGATGGTTTCCGCAGCAAAGCGTTCTGGGGCGGTCTTGAACATAAATTTAACGATAATCTGAATGGCTTCTTCCGCGGGCGTAGCTATACCAATAATAGCGATTACGATCTGGGAAGCCCGCCATACAGCCCTGCCTACAGTGCAGATGAAGAGCAGCTCTATAACCAGAGCTGGGACGCGGGCCTGGCATTCAGCTCCGGGATCTACTCTTCACAACTGATTGCCAGCTACCAGAAGGTCAAAGACTACAACTACAGCAGCATATACGGCCGGTACAATGATGGTACGACGCTCGATCGGATGACTCAGCGTAACCTGCAGTGGGGCAATAACGTTATTGTTGGCCACGGTTCGGTGAGCGCCGGCGTCGACTGGCAACAGCAGCGGCTGACCTCGTCGGATACGGTCATATCGGATACCTACAAGCGTGATAACACCGGCCTGTATCTGACCGGTCAGCAGCAGTTTGGCGATGTGACGCTTGAAGCGTCCGGTCGCGAAGACCATGACGAGCAGTTTGGCTGGCACGGGACCTGGCAGACCACCGCCGGTTGGGAGTTTGTGGAAAACTATCGCGTGACCCTCGGCTATGGTACCGGCTTCCTCGCGCCTTCACTGGGACAGCAGTTTGGTTCGACCCGTTTTGGTATCAGTTCAAATCCGAACCTGAAACCTGAAGAGTCCCAACAATGGGAAGCCGGACTTGACGGTCTCACCGGCCCGCTGGACTGGCGCCTGTCTGCGTATCACTACAAGATCACCAATCTGATTACCTATTACTCGGATCCTGTCACCTATGAAGGCGAGTATGACAATATCAATGCCGCAACCATTAAAGGTGTTGAGTGGACCGGTAATATCGACACCGGCATTTTCAGCCACCGCGTCACGTTGCAGTACGTCGACCCGCGTAATGATGACAATGGTGAAGTCCTGGCCAGACGCTCTAAGCGACAGGCGAAGTACCAGGTGGACTGGACGATGTTCAACGTCGATATGGATGTATCGTGGCAGTATTACGGTAAACGCTACGATAACAACACGTCTCAGTACAATAATACGCAGCGCATTTTGCCAAGCTACAGCACGCTTGATGTATCTGCCGCGTATCCGATCACCGATCGCCTGACAGTTCGTGGTAAAATAGCTAACCTGTTCGATAAAGATTACGAGACAGCTTATGGCTACCAAACTGCAGGACGAGAATACTACTTGTCTGGCAGCTACACCTTCTGATCCACGTCCCACCGTGCTGGTGTTTGACTCCGGCGTCGGTGGGTTGTCGGTTTATCATGAGATTCGGCAGCTGCTGCCGAATCTGCATTACATCTACGCTTTCGATAACGTGGCTTTTCCTTACGGGGAGAAGAGTGAAGAATTCATCGTTGAACGCGTGCTCGAAATCGTCACTGCCGTTCAACAACGTTATCCGCTGGCGCTGGCCGTCATTGCCTGTAACACCGCCAGCACGGTCTCTCTTCCCGCCCTTCGTGAAAAATTCGCCTTTCCTGTTGTGGGCGTCGTCCCGGCGATTAAGCCTGCGGCCCGCTTGACGGCGAATGGCGTCGTCGGCCTGCTGGCGACGCGCGGTACGGTCAAACGCCCCTATACGCGTGAGCTGATCAGCCGCTTTGCGAATGAATGCAAAATAGAGATGCTGGGCTCCGCGGAGCTGGTCGAGCTGGCGGAAGCGAAGCTGCACGGCGAACCGGTCCCGCTGGAGGAGTTGCGGCGTATTCTGCGCCCGTGGCTGCGAATGGCGGAGCCGCCTGATACGGTGGTGCTGGGCTGCACGCATTTTCCTCTTTTACAGGAAGAGCTGCAGCAGGTGCTGCCGGAAGGTACCCGGATGATTGATTCCGGTGCTGCGATTGCTCGTCGTACCGTCTGGCTGCTGGAACATGAGGCGCCAGATGCGAAATCCAGTGACCCGAATATGGCTTATTGCATGGCGCTGACGGCAGAAACTGAACAACTTTTACCCGTTTTACAGCGTTACGGCTTTGAGAAGCTCGAAAAACTGCCACTTTAATGGCGTTTTGCACAAAAAAGAGACGGTTGAAAAGTTTTTTTAAAACAGGGCTTGTCAACGTCTCAGAACTCCCTATAATGCGCCTCCACTGACACGGAACAACGGCTTACAGGCCGCCGGGTTAGCGGGGTTCAGCGATGAACGCCAACAGATAAAAGCAAAAATAAATGCTTGACTCTGAATGAGGAAAACGTATTATACGGGACCTCGCGACAGAGCGCTCAGCGCCGTCGCACTGCTCTTTAACAATTTATCAGACAATCTGTGTGGGCACTCAAAGTGACATGGATTCTTAACGTCCTCGGACGAAAAATGAATACCAAGTCTCTGAGTGAACACGTAATTCATTACGAAGTTTAATTCACGAGCATCAAACTTAAATTGAAGAGTTTGATCATGGCTCAGATTGAACGCTGGCGGCAGGCCTAACACATGCAAGTCGAGCGGTAGCACAGAGAGCTTGCTCTCGGGTGACGAGCGGCGGACGGGTGAGTAATGTCTGGGAAACTGCCTGATGGAGGGGGATAACTACTGGAAACGGTAGCTAATACCGCATAACGTCGCAAGACCAAAGTGGGGGACCTTCGGGCCTCATGCCATCAGATGTGCCCAGATGGGATTAGCTAGTAGGTGGGGTAATGGCTCACCTAGGCGACGATCCCTAGCTGGTCTGAGAGGATGACCAGCCACACTGGAACTGAGACACGGTCCAGACTCCTACGGGAGGCAGCAGTGGGGAATATTGCACAATGGGCGCAAGCCTGATGCAGCCATGCCGCGTGTATGAAGAAGGCCTTCGGGTTGTAAAGTACTTTCAGCGAGGAGGAAGGCGTTAAGGTTAATAACCTTAGCGATTGACGTTACTCGCAGAAGAAGCACCGGCTAACTCCGTGCCAGCAGCCGCGGTAATACGGAGGGTGCAAGCGTTAATCGGAATTACTGGGCGTAAAGCGCACGCAGGCGGTCTGTTAAGTCAGATGTGAAATCCCCGGGCTCAACCTGGGAACTGCATTTGAAACTGGCAGGCTTGAGTCTTGTAGAGGGGGGTAGAATTCCAGGTGTAGCGGTGAAATGCGTAGAGATCTGGAGGAATACCGGTGGCGAAGGCGGCCCCCTGGACAAAGACTGACGCTCAGGTGCGAAAGCGTGGGGAGCAAACAGGATTAGATACCCTGGTAGTCCACGCTGTAAACGATGTCGACTTGGAGGTTGTTCCCTTGAGGAGTGGCTTCCGGAGCTAACGCGTTAAGTCGACCGCCTGGGGAGTACGGCCGCAAGGTTAAAACTCAAATGAATTGACGGGGGCCCGCACAAGCGGTGGAGCATGTGGTTTAATTCGATGCAACGCGAAGAACCTTACCTACTCTTGACATCCAGAGAACTTAGCAGAGATGCTTTGGTGCCTTCGGGAACTCTGAGACAGGTGCTGCATGGCTGTCGTCAGCTCGTGTTGTGAAATGTTGGGTTAAGTCCCGCAACGAGCGCAACCCTTATCCTTTGTTGCCAGCGGTTCGGCCGGGAACTCAAAGGAGACTGCCAGTGATAAACTGGAGGAAGGTGGGGATGACGTCAAGTCATCATGGCCCTTACGAGTAGGGCTACACACGTGCTACAATGGCATATACAAAGAGAAGCGACCTCGCGAGAGCAAGCGGACCTCATAAAGTATGTCGTAGTCCGGATTGGAGTCTGCAACTCGACTCCATGAAGTCGGAATCGCTAGTAATCGTAGATCAGAATGCTACGGTGAATACGTTCCCGGGCCTTGTACACACCGCCCGTCACACCATGGGAGTGGGTTGCAAAAGAAGTAGGTAGCTTAACCTTCGGGAGGGCGCTTACCACTTTGTGATTCATGACTGGGGTGAAGTCGTAACAAGGTAACCGTAGGGGAACCTGCGGTTGGATCACCTCCTTACCTGAAAGAACCTGCCTTTGTAGTGCTCACACAGATTGTCTGATGAAAAGTAAATAGCAAGGCGTCTTGCGATTGAGACTTCAGTGTCCCCTTCGTCTAGAGGCCCAGGACACCGCCCTTTCACGGCGGTAACAGGGGTTCGAATCCCCTAGGGGACGCCACTTGCTGGTTCGTGAGTGAAAGTCGCCGACCTCTATATCTCAAAACTGATTCTCAGGAATCACGTTTGAGATATTTGCTCTTTAAAAATCTGGATCAAGCTGAAAATTGAAACGACACACTGTTTCCTTTCTCCGTAATAAGAGAGGAAAAGCGGTGTGTTCGAGTCTCTCAAATTTTCGCAACGCGGACTGTTTTACGAAACAGTTTCGGGTTGTGAGGTTAAGCGACTAAGCGTACACGGTGGATGCCCTGGCAGTCAGAGGCGATGAAGGACGTGCTAATCTGCGATAAGCGTCGGTAAGGTGATATGAACCGTTATAACCGGCGATTTCCGAATGGGGAAACCCAGTGCAATTCGTTGCACTATCGTTAAGTGAATACATAGCTTAACGAAGCGAACCGGGGGAACTGAAACATCTAAGTACCCCGAGGAAAAGAAATCAACCGAGATTCCCCCAGTAGCGGCGAGCGAACGGGGAGCAGCCCAGAGTCTGAATCAGCGCGTGTGTTAGTGGAACGGTCTGGAAAGTCCGGCGGTACAGGGTGATAGCCCCGTACACTAAAATGCACACGTTGTGAACTCGAAGAGTAGGGCGGGACACGTGGTATCCTGTCTGAATATGGGGGGACCATCCTCCAAGGCTAAATACTCCTGACTGACCGATAGTGAACCAGTACCGTGAGGGAAAGGCGAAAAGAACCCCGGCGAGGGGAGTGAAAAAGAACCTGAAACCGTGTACGTACAAGCAGTGGGAGCCTCTTTATGGGGTGACTGCGTACCTTTTGTATAATGGGTCAGCGACTTATATTCTGTAGCAAGGTTAACCGTATAGGGGAGCCGCAGGGAAACCGAGTCTTAACTGGGCGTTAAGTTGCAGGGTATAGACCCGAAACCCGGTGATCTAGCCATGGGCAGGTTGAAGGTTGGGTAACACTAACTGGAGGACCGAACCGACTAATGTTGAAAAATTAGCGGATGACTTGTGGCTGGGGGTGAAAGGCCAATCAAACCGGGAGATAGCTGGTTCTCCCCGAAAGCTATTTAGGTAGCGCCTCGTGAACTCATCTTCGGGGGTAGAGCACTGTTTCGGCTAGGGGGTCATCCCGACTTACCAACCCGATGCAAACTACGAATACCGAAGAATGTTATCACGGGAGACACACGGCGGGTGCTAACGTCCGTCGTGAAGAGGGAAACAACCCAGACCGCCAGCTAAGGTCCCAAAGTCATGGTTAAGTGGGAAACGATGTGGGAAGGCACAGACAGCCAGGATGTTGGCTTAGAAGCAGCCATCATTTAAAGAAAGCGTAATAGCTCACTGGTCGAGTCGGCCTGCGCGGAAGATGTAACGGGGCTAAACCATGCACCGAAGCTGCGGCAGCGACACTATGTGTTGTTGGGTAGGGGAGCGTTCTGTAAGCCGTTGAAGGTGGCCTGTGAGGGTTGCTGGAGGTATCAGAAGTGCGAATGCTGACATAAGTAACGATAAAGCGGGTGAAAAGCCCGCTCGCCGGAAGACCAAGGGTTCCTGTCCAACGTTAATCGGGGCAGGGTGAGTCGACCCCTAAGGCGAGGCCGAAAGGCGTAGTCGATGGGAAACAGGTTAATATTCCTGTACTCGGTGTTACTGCGAAGGGGGGACGGAGAAGGCTATGTTAGCCGGGCGACGGTTGTCCCGGTTTAAGCATGTAGGCGGAACGATTAGGTAAATCCGGTCGTTTATTCAACGCTGAGGTGTGATGACGAGGCACTACGGTGCTGAAGTAACAAATGCCCTGCTTCCAGGAAAAGCCTCTAAGCATCAGGTAACAACGAATCGTACCCCAAACCGACACAGGTGGTCAGGTAGAGAATACCAAGGCGCTTGAGAGAACTCGGGTGAAGGAACTAGGCAAAATGGTGCCGTAACTTCGGGAGAAGGCACGCTGATGGTAAGTGAAGTGACTTGCTCATGGAGCTGAAATCAGTCGAAGATACCAGCTGGCTGCAACTGTTTATTAAAAACACAGCACTGTGCAAACACGAAAGTGGACGTATACGGTGTGACGCCTGCCCGGTGCCGGAAGGTTAATTGATGGGGTTATCCGTAAGGAGAAGCTCTTGATCGAAGCCCCGGTAAACGGCGGCCGTAACTATAACGGTCCTAAGGTAGCGAAATTCCTTGTCGGGTAAGTTCCGACCTGCACGAATGGCGTAATGATGGCCAGGCTGTCTCCACCCGAGACTCAGTGAAATTGAACTCGCTGTGAAGATGCAGTGTACCCGCGGCAAGACGGAAAGACCCCGTGAACCTTTACTATAGCTTGACACTGAACATTGAGCCTTGATGTGTAGGATAGGTGGGAGGCTTTGAAGTGTGGACGCCAGTCTGCATGGAGCCAACCTTGAAATACCACCCTTTAATGTTTGATGTTCTAACGTAGACCCCTAATCGGGGTTGCGGACAGTGTCTGGTGGGTAGTTTGACTGGGGCGGTCTCCTCCCAAAGAGTAACGGAGGAGCACGAAGGTTAGCTAATCCTGGTCGGACATCAGGAGGTTAGTGCAATGGCATAAGCTAGCTTGACTGCGAGCGTGACGGCGCGAGCAGGTGCGAAAGCAGGTCATAGTGATCCGGTGGTTCTGAATGGAAGGGCCATCGCTCAACGGATAAAAGGTACTCCGGGGATAACAGGCTGATACCGCCCAAGAGTTCATATCGACGGCGGTGTTTGGCACCTCGATGTCGGCTCATCACATCCTGGGGCTGAAGTAGGTCCCAAGGGTATGGCTGTTCGCCATTTAAAGTGGTACGCGAGCTGGGTTTAGAACGTCGTGAGACAGTTCGGTCCCTATCTGCCGTGGGCGCTGGAGAATTGAGGGGGGCTGCTCCTAGTACGAGAGGACCGGAGTGGACGCATCACTGGTGTTCGGGTTGTCATGCCAATGGCATTGCCCGGTAGCTAAATGCGGAAAAGATAAGTGCTGAAAGCATCTAAGCACGAAACTTGCCCCGAGATGAGTTCTCCCTGACTCCTTGAGAGTCCTGAAGGAACGTTGAAGACGACGACGTTGATAGGTCGGGTGTGTAAGCGTAGCGATACGTTGAGCTAACCGATACTAATGAACCGTGAGGCTTAACCTTACAACGCCGAAGCTGTTTTGGCGAAGAGACGAATGTTCAGCTTGATTACAGATTAAATCATCACGCAGAAATGCGGGGTGAAAACAGAATTTGCCTGGCGGCGATAGCGCGGTGGTCCCACCTGACCCCATGCCGAACTCAGAAGTGAAACGCCGTAGCGCCGATGGTAGTGTGGGGTCTCCCCATGTGAGAGTAGGGAACTGCCAGGCATCAAATTACGCAGTAAACTGATGTAAAAATCAGTAGTTGTAGAAAAATTCGGTGGAGCGGTAGTTCAGTCGGTTAGAATACCTGCCTGTCACGCAGGGGGTCGCGGGTTCGAGTCCCGTCCGTTCCGCCACTTATTAAAAGTTAAGCCTGCTAAGTTAATTAGCGGGCTTAATAGTAAGAGATTTAGGGGCGTAGCTCAGTTGGTAGAGCACCGGTCTCCAAAACCGGGTGTCGCGAGTTCGAGTCTCTCCGCCCCTGCCATATATAATCCTTTGCTCAGGCAAAGGATTTTTTTTGTCTGTTATTTTCCATCCCCAGAATCTGCCAACATCCTCCGTCCCTGGAGGCGTGCATTATTCCAGTATGTTTGTCTTCAGTATTTCGCGGATCTGTACCTGTTTATCGCTGTTTTGTAGCCAGATAGCGTACAGGGGGCGAGATAGCGTTGTACTGTCCGTCACCGTATGCAGGCCGCTTTTATCCTTCGCCCAGCGTGTCGGCAGCCATGTACAACCATTTAGCGCGGCGAGTTGCTGATAGGCCAGTTCAGCAGAGCTGGTTGTCAGCAGAGGAACATCATCACTGCCAATCAGTCCGACCTCATTTTGTTGGAAGTCCGGGCCCCATTCAAGGCGCAGATAATTCAATTCATTCTTAGTTTTAAATGGCGAGGCACAGTAGAGTGCCAGCGTAAAATTACCAAGCAACTGGCTGCTTAATTCGTCCATTTTCGGCGATTCTGTCGTGATCAGTAGATCAAGCTGTCGCTCATGTAACTGTTTAACAAGCGATTGTCGCTGCGCAATCCGCGCTTCAAACTGCAGGTTACAGGGCTCTTTGTAGAGCTTCCCCAGCCATCCGTTAAGCATGCATTCCCACAAAGATGCGCTGCCGCCAATTGAGAATTCATTATGTCGGGAAGCATTCGCAACCTCTTTTCGTGCCGCCTGCCAGGTGTTCATCAGGGTTTCGGCATAAGGAAGGAGCTTATCGCCGGCTGACGTCAGGCGGATATTATTGCGATGGCGGGTAAAAAGGTTCACGCCAAGCTGGTTTTCCAGCTGACGAATACGAAAGCTGACGGCCGACTGCGTCAGATAAAGCGCCTCTGCTGCTCGTCCAAAGTGGCGAGTTCTGCTCACCTCAAGGAAAGTTTTGAGCAATTCCGTATCCACACTCTTCTCCGCAAAATTATTTGTCGTAATGATTTAAATCTTTTGTTTTACACTCTGTCAAGCGTAACTAATACTCCGCGCCATAAATAGCTCGGCCAAAGAATCAGGAGCGTGTAGGATGGCGGAAAGCTTTATGACGACTAATCGTTTTTTCGATAATAAACATTATCCGCGCGGGTTCTCCCGTCATGGTGATTTCACCATCAAAGAGGCACAACTGCTGGAACAGCATGGTTATGCTCTTAACGAACTGGAACTGGGTAAACGCGAACCTGTCACCGAAGATGAAAAACAGTTTGTTTCGGTATGTCGTGGTGAACGTGAGCCAGCCACGGAAATGGAACGCGTCTGGATTAAGTATATGGCGCGTATTAAGCGGCCTAAGCGTTTTCATACGCTGTCCGGCGGTAAACCGCAGGTTGAAGGCGCTGAAGATTACACCGAAAGCGATGATTAACAAAAAAGGGCGTAAGCCCTTTTTTTATGCCATGAGTTTTTGCAAATGGTTCAACATCCTGTCTATCGCTCGATAGCCAAGAGCCTCCTGCAGGTGGTGGCGCTCAATACAGGGCTCCCCTCCTATATCGGCGATGGTCCGGGCGACTTTCAGCAGACGCTGCCAGGCGCGGATAGAAAGCCCCAGCTGCGATAATACCTGTTCCAGCCAGATAGCATCCTCTTTACTGAGCGGACACCAGATTTTCATTTCGTTACTCTCCAGCTGGGCATTGAGTTTCTCCTGCCGGGCCAGCTGTTTGTCTCGGGCGACGAGAACCCGCTTCCTCACGCTGGCGCTATTTTCCACGCCAGAGGCTGCCTGGCTAAGCGCTCCCGGGGGCGGTAGAGGAATTTCCAGCGAGAGATCGAACCGGTCGAGGAACGGTCCGGACAGGCGGCTCAAATAGCGTAGGGTTTGTTCCGGTGATGCGCGATTATGATGGCCCCGGTAATGCCCGGTGGGGCTGGGATTCATGGCCGCAATAAGCTGAAAATGTGCCGGATAGTCAATTTTCGCACGGGTTCGTGAAATATGTATTTTTCCTGACTCTATCGGCTCCCGCAAAGCATCCAATACCCGACGTTCAAACTCCGGTAGTTCATCCAGAAACAGCACCCCATTGTGTGCCAGCGAGATCTCTCCGGGTATCGGGATTGAACCGCCCCCCACCATTGCCGCGAGAGAAGCACTGTGATGTGGACTGCGAAACGGTCGCCGACGCCACTGTTTTGTTGCGCGATAGCGGCTCAACAGACTAAGGATAGCGGCGCTTTCGAGCGCCTCCTGATTGCTTAACGGTGGCAGAAGACCTGGCAGCCGGCTGGCAAGCATGGTTTTTCCTGTTCCGGGAGGGCCAATCAACAGCAGGTTGTGGCCCCCTGCGGCAACGATTTCCAATGCACGTTTTCCTTGCTGCTGGCCAATCACATCACTCAGATCAGGTAGAGAGTCATCAGGATGCTCTTCCTCCGGTATGGAAGGATTGAGCGCATGGCGTCCCTCGAGAAACGCACACACCTCCTGCAGATGCCCGGCGACAAGACACTCGTGGCCCTCAATGAGCCCCACTTCCGCCGCGTTATCCTCAGCGACGATAATTTGTCGCCCGGCTTTTATCGCTTCCATTGCACTGGAGATAGCGCCAGGAACGCCACGTAGCGCCCCTGTGAGCGCGAGCTCGCCGATAAACTCATATTGCTTCAACCTGGACGCATCTAACTGCTCCGACGCGACCAGAAGCGCGAGAGCGATGGGGAGATCGTATCGCCCGCCTTCTTTTGGCAAATCGGCAGGGGCCAGATTGATGGTGATCTTTTTGGCCGGAAACGTATAGCCGCTGTTAATTATCGCGCTGCGTACCCGGTCGCGAGCCTCTCTGACCGTGGTTTCAGGAAGCCCTACCATGGTTAATCCCGGAAGCCCGTTGCTGATATGAATTTCGATCGTAATAAGCGGGGCACTGATACCAAAAGCAGCCCGTGTGTAGATAATCGCGAGTGACATAATGCCTCCTGAGTACGAGCATTATGTCGGCAGAAAAAGGGGCAGTAATGAGTAAGAAATGCATTTTACGCGGCATGTTCCAGCGAATATCGCCGGATATTGTGACATTTCACACATGATGGAAGCGGCATCGCAGACGCTCATCATGGTGAAAGAGCATATTGGCGGAAACCGCCGCAGCATCATAGAAAAGGGTGATAAATTGAATTTTTTTCATTTTATATTTTTTCTATTAAAAACAATTGTTTTACAAAAAACTGTTAGCACGATCAGTAAGTGATGTATAAAAAAATCTTGTGTTTATTGTGATGTCTGTGGTAACTCTTTAGGTATTCCTTCGAACAAGAAGCCAGAAAGTACAGAAAATGACAGCCCTTCTACGAGTGATTAGCCTGGTCGTGATTAGCGTGGTGGTGATTATTATCCCACCGTGCGGGGCTGCACTTGGACGAGGAAAGGCTTAGAAATCAAGCCTTAACGAACTAAGACCCCCGCACCGAAAGGTCCGGGGGTTTTTTTATAACTTAAAAACGATAAGCGAGGAGCAGACAATGACGAATAGCATAAAATTCTGTTTCTCCCGATCTATGACGGGGAACTAACTATGAATGGGGCGCAGTGGGTAGTACATGCTTTGCGGGCACAGGGGGTCGACACGGTTTTTGGCTATCCTGGTGGCGCGATTATGCCGGTTTACGATGCATTGTATGACGGCGGCGTGGAACACCTGTTGTGCCGCCACGAGCAAGGAGCGGCCATGGCAGCTATCGGCTATGCTCGCGCCACCGGCAAAACCGGCGTATGCATCGCCACATCAGGTCCAGGTGCGACGAACCTGATCACCGGCCTGGCTGATGCGTTACTGGACTCTATCCCTGTTGTCGCCATCACCGGTCAGGTCGCGGCGCCGTTTATCGGCACCGATGCTTTCCAGGAAGTGGACGTCCTTGGTTTGTCGCTGGCCTGTACGAAACACAGTTTTCTCGTGCAGTCGCTGGAAGAGCTGCCGCGAGTGATCGCTGAAGCTTTCCAGGTCGCAAACTCTGGCCGCCCAGGTCCGGTTCTGGTTGATATCCCTAAAGATATCCAGCTGGCGAAGGGCGAGCTTGAACCGTATTTCTCGACGGTTGATAACGACATTGCCTTCCCCCATGCAGAAGTTGAGCAGGCGCTGCAGATGTTAGCTGCCGCGCAAAAACCGATGCTGTACGTCGGCGGTGGCGTGGGTATGGCGCAGGCGGTTCCTGCGTTACGCGAGTTTATCGCCATTACGCAAATGCCGGTCACCTGCACGCTGAAAGGTCTGGGCGCCGTTGATGCGGCCTATCCGTACTATCTGGGAATGCTGGGGATGCACGGCACCAAAGCGGCCAATCTGGCGGTACAGGAATGTGACCTGTTGATCGCCGTTGGCGCCCGCTTCGATGACCGTGTTACCGGGAAGCTGAACACCTTTGCTCCGCACGCCAAAGTTATCCATCTGGATATCGATCCGGCGGAGCTGAACAAGCTGCGTCAGGCACATGTTGCCCTGACGGGCGATCTGAATACATTGCTGCCAGCGTTGCAGAAGCCGCTGACCATCGACGCCTGGCGCCAGCATAATCAGGCGCTGCGTGATGAGCACGCATGGCGCTACGACCACCCGGGTGAGGGTATTTACGCACCGCTGCTGCTCAAACAGCTCTCCGACCGTAAGCCGGCCGATAGCGTTGTCACAACCGACGTGGGTCAACATCAAATGTGGTCAGCGCAGCATATGACCTATACACGTCCTGAGAATTTTATTACCTCCAGCGGTTTGGGCACGATGGGTTTTGGCCTGCCGGCGGCGGTTGGCGCTCAAGTTGCACGTCCGAACGATACCGTTATCTGCGTCTCCGGCGATGGCTCGTTCATGATGAACGTGCAGGAGCTGGGTACCGTGAAGCGTAAACAGCTGCCGTTGAAGATCCTGTTACTGGATAACCAGCGTTTAGGCATGGTGCGTCAGTGGCAGCAGCTGTTTTTTGAGGAGCGCTATAGCGAAACCACCCTCACCGATAATCCCGATTTTGTCACGCTGGCCAGCGCCTTCGGCATTCCTGGACAGCACATCACCCGTAAAGACCAGGTTGAAGCGGCTCTCGACACCATGCTTTCGAGCCAGGGGCCATACCTGCTTCATGTCTCAATCGATGAGCTTGAGAACGTCTGGCCGTTGGTACCGCCCGGTGCCAGTAATGCAGAAATGCTGGAGAAATTATCATGATGCAACATCAGGTCGCTTTACAGGCTCGCTTCAACCCGGAAACCTTAGAACGCGTGCTGCGCGTGGTTCGTCACCGCGGCTTTCAGGTTTGTTCCATGAATATGGAAACCGCGGCAGATGCCGGCAACATAAATATCGAATTGACCGTTGCCAGCCAGCGGCCCGTCGAATTACTGTTTAGTCAATTAAGTAAGCTGGTCGACGTCGCCTGCGTCGAGATCCAGCAACCAACATCACAACAAATCCGCGCATAAGCGCAAGGGAAGAAAAATGACGACGAAAAAAGCTGATTACATTTGGTTCAACGGCGAGATGGTTCCGTGGGGAGAGGCGAAGGTTCACGTGATGTCTCACGCGCTTCACTACGGTACTTCCGTGTTTGAAGGCATCCGTTGCTACGACTCGCATAAAGGACCGGTGGTGTTCCGTCATCGCGAACATATGCAGCGTCTGCATGACTCAGCCAAAATCTATCGTTTTCCGGTCTCTCAAAGCATTGATGAGCTGATGGAAGCCTGCCGCGAAGTTATCCGCAAAAATAACCTGACCAGCGCGTACATTCGTCCACTGGTCTTTGTTGGCGACGTCGGCATGGGTGTTAACCCGCCTGCGGGATACAGCACTGACGTGATCATCGCGGCGTTCCCGTGGGGAGCTTATCTTGGCGCTGAAGCGCTGGATCAGGGGATCGATGCGATGGTTTCTTCCTGGAACCGTGTCGCGCCCAACACCATCCCGACCGCTGCAAAAGCCGGTGGTAACTACCTCTCTTCCCTGCTGGTTGGCAGCGAAGCGCGCCGCCATGGTTATCAGGAAGGGATCGCGCTGGACGTTAACGGCTATATCTCCGAGGGCGCGGGTGAGAACCTGTTTGAAGTGAAAGATGGCGTGTTGTTCACGCCGCCATTTACCTCTTCTGCGCTGCCGGGCATTACCCGCGACGCGATCATTAAACTGGCAAAAGATCTGGATATTGAAGTCCGCGAGCAGGTGCTGTCCCGTGAATCTCTGTATCTGGCTGATGAAGTCTTTATGTCTGGTACTGCTGCGGAAATCACCCCGGTGCGCAGCGTGGACGGTATTCAGGTTGGCGAAGGTCGCTGTGGCCCGGTCACCAAGCGTATTCAGCAGGCCTTCTTTGGTCTCTTCACCGGTGAAACCGAGGACAAATGGGGCTGGTTGGATCAGGTTAACCAATAAATATACCCGTCATATTTCAAGCATAAGCATAAAAAAATGGGGTGGCACGCAGCGCCCCATGTCACAGAGACTGGGAGTAACTAAAGCATGCCTAAGTACCGTTCCGCCACCACCACTCACGGCCGTAATATGGCGGGTGCCCGCGCGCTGTGGCGCGCAACCGGGATGACCGATGCTGATTTCGGTAAGCCGATTATCGCCGTTGTTAACTCCTTCACCCAATTCGTACCGGGTCACGTACATCTGCGCGATCTGGGTAAGCTGGTTGCTGAGCAGATTGAAGCCTCAGGCGGCGTTGCCAAAGAATTTAACACCATCGCGGTGGATGATGGGATCGCCATGGGGCATGGGGGTATGCTTTATTCACTGCCATCCCGTGAACTGATCGCCGACTCGGTTGAGTACATGGTTAACGCGCACTGCGCCGATGCCATGGTCTGCATTTCCAACTGCGACAAAATCACCCCGGGGATGCTGATGGCCTCCTTGCGCCTGAATATTCCGGTGATTTTTGTTTCCGGTGGCCCAATGGAAGCCGGGAAAACCAAGCTTTCTGACAAAATCATCAAACTCGACCTTGTCGATGCGATGATTCAGGGGGCGGATCCAAAAGTCTCCGACGAACAGAGTGAGCAGGTCGAGCGTTCCGCCTGTCCGACCTGTGGTTCCTGTTCGGGGATGTTTACCGCCAACTCGATGAACTGCCTGACCGAAGCGCTGGGTCTGTCCCAGCCGGGTAATGGTTCTCTGCTGGCGACTCACGCCGACCGTAAAGAGCTGTTCCTCAACGCAGGTAAACGTATCGTTGAACTGACGAAGCGCTATTACGAGCAGGATGACGAATCTGCGCTGCCACGTTATATCGCCAGCAAAGCGGCGTTCGAAAACGCCATGACGCTGGATATCGCCATGGGGGGGTCGACGAACACCGTTCTGCACCTGCTGGCCGCCGCGCAGGAAGCGGAAATTGACTTCACGATGAGCGATATCGATAAGCTGTCCCGCAAGGTTCCGCAGCTGTGTAAGGTGGCGCCGAGCACGCAGAAGTACCATATGGAAGATGTGCACCGCGCGGGCGGCGTACTGGGTATTCTCGGCGAGCTCGATCGTGCCGGGCTGCTGAACCGCGATGTGAAAAACGTTCTCGGTCTGACTCTGCCACAAACGCTCGATCAATATGATGTCATGCTGACCAAAGATGACGCGGTGAAAAAAATGTTCCGCGCCGGCCCGGCGGGTATTCGGACGACTCAGGCGTTCTCGCAGGACTGCCGCTGGGATACGCTGGATGACGATCGTGCCGAAGGGTGTATCCGTTCGCTGGAGCATGCTTACAGCAAAGACGGCGGTCTGGCGGTGCTGTACGGCAACTTTGCGGAAAACGGCTGTATCGTTAAAACCGCAGGGGTGGATGACAGTATTCTGAAATTCACCGGCCCGGCGAAAGTCTACGAAAGTCAGGACGAAGCCGTTGACGCGATCCTTGGCGGTAAAGTGGTGGCGGGCGACGTCGTGGTTATTCGCTATGAAGGGCCGAAGGGTGGTCCGGGAATGCAGGAAATGCTCTATCCGACGACCTTCCTGAAGTCCATGGGCCTGGGTAAAGCCTGTGCGCTGATCACCGACGGACGTTTCTCTGGCGGTACCTCGGGCCTGTCGATTGGCCACGTCTCGCCGGAAGCAGCCAGCGGCGGCAATATTGCGATCATTGAAGATGGCGATATGATTGCCATTGATATTCCAAACCGGGGTATTCAGCTGCAGCTGAGCGATGCCGAAATTGCCGCGCGTCGTGAAGCACAAGAGGCCCGCGGCGATCGTGCCTGGACGCCGAAAGCGCGTGAACGTCAGGTCTCCTTCGCACTCCGCGCGTATGCCAGCCTGGCAACCAGCGCCGATAAGGGCGCGGTTCGCGATAAATCAAAACTGGGGGGTTAATGATGGCTGAATCACAACCCCTGTCTGCCGCCCCCGAGGGGGCGGAATATCTCAGGGCGGTGCTGCGCGCACCGGTCTATGAAGCGGCGCAAATTACGCCGTTGCAAAAAATGGAAAAAATCTCGTCGCGTCTTGATAACGTGATTCTGGTGAAGCGCGAAGATCGCCAGCCGGTTCATAGCTTCAAGCTGCGTGGGGCCTACGCAATGATGGCAGGCCTGACGGAAGAGCAAAAAGCGCAGGGCGTGATCACCGCTTCTGCGGGCAACCACGCCCAGGGGGTTGCGTTCTCGGCATCGCGTCTTGGCGTGAAGGCGCTGATCGTCATGCCGGTTGCCACGGCGGATATCAAAGTGGATGCCGTGCGTAACTTTGGCGGTGAGGTCCTGCTCCACGGCGCTAATTTCGATGAAGCAAAAGCGAAAGCTATCGAACTGGCGCAACAGCAGAACTTCACCTGGGTCCCGCCGTTTGACCACCCGATGGTGATTGCCGGGCAGGGAACGCTGGCGCTGGAGCTGCTACAGCAGGACGCACATCTGGACCGCGTGTTTGTCCCGGTAGGCGGCGGTGGTCTGGCCGCAGGCGTAGCGGTGCTGATCAAGCAGCTGATGCCGCAGATCAAAGTGATCGCGGTGGAAGCAGAGGACTCCGCCTGTCTGAAAGCCGCGCTGGACGCCGGGCATCCGGTCGATCTGCCGCGCGTCGGGCTGTTTGCCGAAGGCGTGGCGGTGAAACGTATCGGTGACGAGACCTTCCGCCTCTGCCAGGAGTATCTTGACGATATCGTCACCGTCGACAGCGATGCGATTTGCGCGGCGATGAAAGACCTGTTCGAAGATGTCCGCGCCGTGGCTGAACCGTCTGGTGCGCTGGCGCTGGCAGGAATGAAAAAGTATATCGCGCAGCATGACATCCGCGGCGAGCGGTTGGCACATGTGCTTTCCGGGGCCAACGTTAACTTCCACGGCCTGCGCTACGTTTCCGAACGCTGCGAGCTGGGAGAGCAACGTGAAGCGCTGCTGGCGGTGACCATTCCGGAAGAGAAGGGCAGCTTCCTGAAGTTCTGTCAGCTGCTGGGCGGTCGTTCAGTGACCGAGTTCAACTACCGTTTTGCTGATGCCAAAGATGCCTGCATTTTTGTCGGGGTTCGTCTGAGCCGCGGTCTGGAGGAACGCAAAGAGATTTTGAGTCTGCTGCACGAAGGCGGCTATAGCGTTGTCGATCTTTCTGATGACGAAATGGCGAAACTTCATGTGCGCTATATGGTCGGTGGGCGGCCGTCAAAACCGCTGCAGGAGCGACTGTTCAGCTTCGAATTCCCCGAATCACCGGGGGCGCTGCTCAAGTTCCTGCATACGTTAGGGACCCACTGGAACATCTCGTTGTTCCATTACCGCAGCCACGGAACCGATTATGGCCGCGTGCTGGCGGCGTTCGAGCTTGGCGATCATGAGCCGGATTTCGAAACCCGACTCCATGAGCTGGGCTACGACTGCCACGACGAAACCAATAACCCGGCGTTCAGGTTCTTTCTCGCGGGCTAATGCCTGATGGCGCTGCGCTTAGCGGGCTGACAATCAGATCCCCGTCCGGGTAAGGCGTTTCGCCGCCATCCGGCAAAAACGTCAGTGGTTAGGCAGAATCGACCAGAAAGCATCAATAAGCGGCTCATACAGCCGCTTTTTTTGTGCGCATACGCCCAGTTCAAACGGCGTTTTCTCATCGCTGCGCTCTAAAATCATCACGCGATTGCGTACCGGTTCCGGACTGTTCTCCAGTACTACTTCCGGAATTAAAGCCACGCCGCAGCCGAGCGCGACCATCGACACCATCGCTTCATGGCCGCCCACGGTGGCGTAAATCGAGGGATTGCTGATTTTATGGCGGCGAAACCACAGTTCGATGCGGCGACGCACCGGCCCTTGATCGGCCATGATAAACGGTACGGTTGACCAGTCGGGCTTCTCCTGGCTCACCTGGGTGCGCACCGGACAGGCTAATGCCGGGGCGATCAGCACGACCGCCAGGTTTTCCAGCATCGAAAACGCCACGGAGCCCGGTAGCGTTTCCGGCTTGCCGGCAATCGCGAGATCGGCCTCGCCGGTGACGACCTTCTCCATCGCATCGGCGGCATCGCCGGTGGAAAGCTTGATCTCCACCGAAGGGTGGGCAGCGCGGAAGCGATCGAGAATCGGCGGCAGATGGCTGTAGGCTGCCGTTACCGAGCAGAAGATATGCAGCTCGCCGGAAAGCGAAGGACCTTGCTGATCGATGGCGTGACGAAGCTGCTGGTACTGTAGCAGCGTCTGCTGTGCGAACAGGCGCAGCTCTTCGCCCGCTTCGGTCAAGGTGACGGTACGGTTATCGCGAACAAACAGCGGCTGCCCGAGATCTTCTTCCAGGCGCTGGATCTGGCGTGAAAGGGTGGAAGGACTGACGTGCATCGCCCGCGCGCTGCGGCCAAAATGGCGGCTTTCGGCCAGATGCAGGAAGGTTTTCAGATCGCGTAAATCCACACTCCGTACTCCACGGTTTTGCATTGCAGAAATTGCAACGTGACGTTGTGAATATATCAATTTCCGCAATAAATTTCCTGTCATATAGTAAGTTCATTCTCTCTTGCACAGACACGGCAAGCGAACCGAACAATAAGACAGTACAACATCACGAGGTATCACCATGGCTAACTACTTTAATACACTGAATCTGCGCCAGCAGCTGGCGCAGCTGGGTAAATGTCGCTTTATGGGCCGCGACGAATTCGCCGATGGCGCGAGCTACCTTCAGGGTAAAAAAGTGGTCATTGTCGGCTGTGGCGCGCAGGGTCTGAACCAGGGCCTGAACATGCGTGATTCCGGCCTGGATATCTCCTATGCGCTGCGTAAAGAAGCGATTGCTGAAAAGCGCGCATCCTGGCGTAAAGCGACCGAAAACGGCTTCAAAGTGGGTACCTACGAAGAGCTGATCCCGCAGGCTGACCTGGTGGTTAACCTGACGCCGGACAAACAGCACTCCGACGTTGTGCGTTCCGTTCAGCCGCTGATGAAAGATGGCGCGGCGCTGGGCTACTCCCACGGCTTCAACATCGTCGAAGTGGGTGAGCAGATTCGTAAAGACATCACCGTCGTGATGGTGGCGCCGAAGTGCCCGGGTACCGAAGTGCGTGAAGAGTACAAACGTGGTTTCGGCGTACCGACTCTGATCGCGGTTCACCCGGAAAACGACCCGAAAGGCGAAGGCATGGCGATTGCTAAAGCCTGGGCCGCGGCAACCGGTGGTCACCGTGCGGGCGTTCTGGAATCATCCTTTGTTGCGGAAGTGAAATCTGACCTGATGGGCGAGCAGACTATCCTGTGCGGTATGCTGCAGGCCGGTTCTCTGCTGTGCTTCGACAAGCTGGTGCAAGAAGGTACCGATCCGGCATACGCCGAAAAACTGATTCAGTTCGGCTGGGAAACCATCACCGAAGCGCTGAAGCAGGGCGGTATCACCCTGATGATGGATCGCCTGTCTAACCCGGCGAAACTGCGTGCTTATGCGCTGTCCGAACAGCTGAAAGAGATCATGGCGCCGCTGTTCCAGAAACATATGGATGACATCATCTCCGGCGAATTCTCCTCTGGCATGATGGCTGACTGGGCCAACGACGATAAGAAACTGCTGACCTGGCGTGAAGAGACCGGTAAAACCGCGTTCGAAACCGCACCGCAGTTTGAAGGCAAAATCGGCGAGCAGGAGTACTTCGATAAAGGCGTTCTGATGATCGCGATGGTGAAAGCGGGCGTTGAGCTGGCGTTCGAAACCATGGTTGATTCCGGTATCATCGAAGAGTCTGCTTACTACGAATCACTGCATGAGCTGCCGCTGATCGCGAACACCATCGCGCGTAAGCGTCTGTATGAAATGAACGTGGTTATCTCCGATACCGCAGAATACGGTAACTACCTGTTCTCTTATGCCTGCGTACCGCTGCTGAAAGAGTTCATGACTACCCTGCAGACCGGCGACCTGGGCAAAGCGATTGCCGAAGGCGCGGTAGACAACGCTCAGCTGCGCGACGTGAATGAAGCCATCCGCAGCCACGCTATTGAGCAGGTGGGTAAGAAACTGCGCGGCTATATGACTGATATGAAGCGTATTGCAGTAGCGGGTTAACCCGATTGTCGGGTGGCGCTCCGCTTACCCGACCCACACAACCGCAAGATGTAGGCCGGGTAAGGCGTAGCCGCCACCCGGCTTTTTATTTGCGGTACAGGACTTTGATAATGTGGTAGCCAAACTGAGTGTGTAGCGGGCCGGTCGGCTCCAGCTCAGGGCAGGAGAAGACGACTTTATCAAATGCCGGAACCATCTGGCCCTGTTTGAACTCGCCTAAATGACCGCCCTTTTTGCCTGACGGGCAAGTGGAGTGCTTTTTCGCCAGCTTCTCGAAATCGGCGCCGTTTTTAATCTGCTCCAGCAGGTCGAGTGCCAGTTTCTCTTCTTTCACCAGGATGTGCATTGCTGCCGCTGTTTTTGCCATGATCGTACCTTGATAATTGACGATGAATCAGAGGGCAATATTAGCATGCGCTAGCGGCGGTAGAGCACCTTAATGATGTGGTAGCCGAACTTCGTTTTTACCGGTCCGTAGGGCTTTAGCAGCGGGCAGGTGAAGACGGCTTTATCAAACGGCCCGACCATCGCCCCCTGCGTAAACTCACCGAGATCGCCGCCGTTGCGTCCGGACGGGCATTTCGAATAGCGTTTTGCCAGGTGATCGAAGCTGACGCCTCGCGCCAGTTTAGCGAGGATCTCCAGGGCCAGTTTCTCTTCTTTTACCAGGATATGCAGGGCTGCTGCGGACTTTGCCATTGTTTTGTTCTCTGGATTATCGGTGTTGCCAACACTTTACCATTAGCCGGTAAATCTCCACCCGGCTTTCTGCTACAATCCCCACCCCGTTCGAAGATTGAGCAAGACTCCCATGCGTTTAAACCCTGGCCAACAACAAGCCGTCGAATTTGTTACCGGACCGTGCCTGGTGCTGGCGGGCGCCGGTTCCGGTAAGACCCGCGTTATCACCAATAAAATCGCTCACCTGATCCGCGGATGCGGCTATCAGGCGCGCCATATTGCGGCGGTAACCTTTACCAACAAAGCGGCACGTGAAATGAAAGAACGTGTCGGGCAAACGCTGGGGCGCAAAGAAGCGCGGGGCCTGATGATTTCCACCTTCCATACCCTGGGGCTGGATATTATTAAGCGCGAATATGCTGCGCTGGGGATGAAATCTAACTTTTCTCTGTTCGATGATACCGACCAGGTTGCGCTGCTTAAAGAGCTGACCGAAGGGCTCATCGACGACGATAAAGTCGTGTTACAGCAGCTGATCTCGACGATCTCCAACTGGAAAAACGATCTGCAAACCCCGGCACAGGCCGCGGCAGGCGCAAAGGGTGAACGGGATCGGATCTTTGCCCACTGCTACGGGCTCTATGATGCCCATATGAAGGCCTGCAACGTGCTGGATTTTGACGATCTGATCCTGTTGCCGACCCTGCTGTTACAGCGCAATGAAGAGGTGCGTGAACGCTGGCAGAACAAGATTCGCTATCTGCTGGTGGATGAATATCAGGATACCAACACCAGTCAGTATGAGATGGTGAAGCTGCTGGTGGGGCAGCGTGCGCGCTTTACCGTCGTCGGCGATGATGACCAGTCGATCTACTCCTGGCGCGGAGCACGGCCGCAGAACCTGGTCCTGCTGAGCCAGGATTTCCCGGCGCTGCAGGTGATTAAGCTGGAACAGAACTACCGTTCTTCCGGGCGCATACTAAAAGCCGCTAACATCCTGATTGCCAACAACCCGCACGTCTTCGAAAAACGCCTGTTTTCCGAGCTGGGATATGGCGCAGAGCTTAAAGTGCTTTCAGCGAACCATGAAGAACATGAAGCGGAGCGGGTGACCGGGGAACTGATCGCCCACCACTTTATCAATAAGACGCAATATAAAGATTACGCCATTCTCTACCGCGGCAACCATCAGTCGCGGGTCTTTGAAAAGATGCTGATGCAAAACCGCATCCCGTACAAAATTTCGGGCGGTACGTCGTTCTTTTCACGGCCCGAGATTAAAGACCTGTTGGCCTATCTGCGCGTGCTGACCAACCCGGATGATGACAGCGCTTTCCTGCGTATCGTTAATACGCCAAAGCGCGAAATCGGCCCGGCCACCTTGCAAAAGCTGGGCGAGTGGGCGATGACCCGTAACAAAAGCTTATTTACCGCCAGTTTTGATATGGGCCTCAACCAGACGCTAACCGGTCGCGGCTATGATGCGCTCACCGGGTTTACGCAGTGGCTGGCTGACATCCAGCGCCTGGCGGAGCGCGAACCGGTCGCCGCGGTGCGCGATCTGATTCGCGGGGTGGATTATGAATCCTGGCTGTATGAGACCTCTCCGAGCCCGAAGGCCGCAGAAATGCGGATGAAAAACGTCAATCAGCTGTTCAGCTGGATGACGGAGATGCTCGAGGGCAGCGACATAGACGAGCCAATGACCCTGACCCAGGTGGTCACCCGTTTTACTCTGCGCGATATGATGGAGCGCGGCGAGTCCGATGAAGAGTCGGATCAGGTGCAGTTGATGACCCTGCACGCCTCAAAGGGGCTGGAGTTTCCCTACGTCTATCTGGTGGGTATGGAAGAGGGGCTGCTGCCGCATCAGAGTAGCATCGATGAAGACAACGTGGATGAAGAGCGCCGCCTGGCGTATGTCGGGATTACCCGCGCGCAAAAAGAACTGACCTTCACGCTGTGTAAAGAGCGTCGTCAGTACGGAGAGCTGGTGCGCCCTGAGCCCAGCCGTTTTCTGCTGGAGCTACCGCAGGATGACCTGATCTGGGAGCAGGAGCGCAAGGTTATCTCGCCGGAGGAGCGGATGCATAAAGGGCAGGCCAACGTCGCCAATATTCGCGCGATGCTGGCAAAAGCGAAAGGGAAGTAGTACGACCGCGTATCTCCCGGTGGCACACAGCGGGAGATTTTACTGAGCCCGCTGCTTATCAGGCGAAATTAAGCCACTTCGAGAGCCCAGTGGACATAGCTTTGCCACTGGCACTCCTGCTCCACCATCTCCCGACCCAGCGGATGACTTTCCAGCCACCCCTCCGGCAGCGTCAGCACCAGTTTCTCGCCGTCGACGGCGAGTGAAATGGCCGGCAGCAGATCGTCGCGACGGCGGCTGGCAAACAGGATTGCCAGACGCAGCAGCCGACACAGGTGCTCAGCAACCCGCGGTTTCACCGCATTTTGCTGATGGAGCGAGGAGAGGTCGATGGTATTGGTCTGGTTGAGCAGCAGCGTGGCGAGCAGTTTTTTCTGCGCCGGCGTGAAGCCGGGGAGATCGAGGTTGCTCACCAGATAGGCGGCGTGCTGCGGGGCGCGTTTAAAATCGACGCTCAGGCCAATTTCGTGCAGCTCGCAGGCGCTGGCGAGCAGCTCGCGGCTGAGCGATTCCAGCTCCCAGGCATCGTCCAGCTGATTCACCAGATGTGCGGCGAGTTGGGTTACACGCTGGGCCTGCTCGGTGTCGATCATGAAGCGGCGTTGAATATTGCGCAGCGTACGGCTACGGATATCCTGATCGACGGACAGATGCAGCATGCCGTAAACCAGGCCTTCACGGAGCGCACCGCCCGCGAGGGTCATACACTGAATATTCAGTTCGCTGAAGATGGCGATAAGTATGGCCAGCCCGCTGGGGAAAACCAGCGCTCGTTCTAAGGTTAAACCTTCGATTTCCAGCTCTTCCAGGCGCCCGCACTGGATCGCACGCTGCTTGAGCTGCTGCAATTTAGCCAGGGTGATACGCTCGTCCATTCCCTGCGCCATCATGATTTCCTGCAGAGCCTGAACGGTACCGGATGCGCCGACGCAAACTTTCCAGCCGTGGTAATTCAGGATGTCAGTAATCGGACGCAGAACTTCCCGAGCCGCATTTTCTGCGAGATCGAAGTTTTCTTTTGTCAGGTTGCGATCGGCGAAGTAGCGTTCCAGCCAGGTGACGCACCCCATCGACAGGCTAAAAAGAGAGGTGGTCTGTGCCCCCGTACCAGTCACCAGTTCGGTACTGGCGCCGCCAATATCGACAACCAGGCGCCGGTCTTCGCCGCCGGTCGTATGGGCAACGCCTTGATAAATCAGACGGGCTTCTTCTTCACCGCTGATTACCTGCACCGGACAGCCGAGAATTTCCCGGGCCTTGGCTAAAAACTCGTCGGCATTGACGGCCAGGCGCAGCGTGGCGGTGGCCACAACGCGAATCTGAATGGGGGGGATATCCTGCAGGCGTTCGGCAAACAAACGCAAACACTGCCATCCACGCTCCATCGCTTCCGCGGAGAGCGTGTTATCGCTGTTCAGGCCAGCGGCCAGACGCACTTTGCGCTTGATGCGGCTGAGCGTCTGGATGCTCCCGGCCACCTCGCGTACAACCAACATATGAAAGCTATTAGAACCAAGATCGATAGCTGCATAAAGCGAGGTGGAACTGAGCATAAATGTATTTAACCTGAACGACGACGGTTACGAGGCGGACCGCTGCGACGCGGGCCATTGCCAGTGCGCGGGCGCGTCAGGCGCAGCGGCTTAGGCAAATCTGTCATAAGTGCATCTGGGTTGTACTTGCTGACCGGAATAGAGTGACCGGTGTAGGTCTCAATCGCCGGAAGATTCAGCGCGTACTCTTCGCAGGCCAGGCTGATGGAGTGACCGCTGGCGCCCGCGCGACCGGTACGGCCGATACGGTGGACGTAATCTTCACAGTCGTCCGGCAGGTCATAGTTAAAGACATGCGTTACGGCCGGGATATGCAGACCACGTGCAGCAACGTCGGTCGCCACCAGAATGTCGATATCGCCACGGGTGAACTCTTCAAGAATCCGCAGACGTTTTTTCTGTGCGACGTCGCCGGTTAACAAGCCGACGCGATGACCGTCTGCTGCCAGGTGGCCCCAGATATCTTCGCAACGATGTTTAGTGTTCGCGAAAATAATGGCGCGATCCGGCCACTCTTCTTCCAGAAGCGTCTGCAGCAGGCGCATTTTTTCTTCGTTGGAAGGATAGAACAGCTCTTCTTTAATCCGGTGACCCGTTTTCTGTTCCGGCTCGACTTCAACATATTCGGCGTTGTTCATTTGTTCAAACGCCAGTTCGCGGACACGGTAAGAAAGGGTTGCGGAGAACAGCATGTTCAGACGCTGATTGGTCGGCGGCATGCGACGGAACAGCCAGCGGATATCTTTAATAAAGCCGAGATCGTACATGCGATCGGCTTCATCCAGTACGACGACCTGAATCGCACCAAGGTTAATGTGATTCTGTTTAGCGTAATCAATAAGACGACCGGTGGTCCCGATCAGAATATCGACGCCGCTTTCCAGCACTTTCAGCTGCTTATCGTAGCCATCGCCGCCGTACGCCAGACCCAGCTTCAGGCCAGTGGCCGCAGCCAGCGGTTCTGCGTCAGCGTGAATTTGTACCGCCAGCTCACGCGTAGGAGCCATGATCAGCGCACGCGGTTGGTTTACCTGGCGGTCAGCGCTGGCCGGGTGAGAGAGAAGGTAATGAAACGTTGACGTCAGGAACGCCATCGTTTTTCCGGTACCGGTTTGCGCCTGCCCGGCGACATCACGACCTTCCAGCGTTAGCGGAAGAGCGAGTGCCTGAATGGGCGTACAATTATGAAACCCTTTCTTTTCAAGGGCTTCAATCACTGCCGGGTGCAGGGCGAAGTCGGAAAACTTCTGTTCTGTTAAATGTGTTTTGCTCATAGTGTGGTAGAATATCAGCTAACTATTGCATTAAGAAAGCGTATCCGTTGAAATAACGTCAACCTTTCGTTGGCTATACGCGAAATGACTTAAGGTGCATCTACGGCAACCTGATGAATCCTCGAAAGCTTAGACTACTCAGCGAGTCGAGGAGAATTAATCTACCGGGAACGGTTTGAAGGCGGTTTGCTTTGGCTCCTGCAAGACGACATCCATGAGGGATCGGATCGCGCAGTGGCCAGTAATAGAGGCATCCTGAAAAATAACGTGTATAACGTAGCATCGGCACGTCGTTGATGTCTGCGACACCAACACACCAGGCTTATTCCTGTGGAGTTAAATATGAGCGATAAAATTATTCACCTGACTGACGACAGTTTTGACACGGACGTACTCAAGGCTGACGGGCTAACCCTCGTCGATTTCTGGGCAGAGTGGTGCGGTCCGTGCAAAATGATCGCCCCGATTCTGGATGAGATCGCTGAAGAGTATCAGGGCAAACTGACCGTAGCTAAACTGAACATCGATCAGAACCCGGGTACTGCGCCGAAATACGGCATTCGCGGCATCCCGACTCTGCTGCTGTTTAAGAACGGCGAAGTGGCGGCAACTAAGGTTGGCGCACTGTCTAAAGGCCAGCTGAAAGATTTCCTCGACGCCAACCTGGCGTAAGCAGTTTGCCATTCCGGCGTCCGGGTTCCTATTTTTAGCGGAACTCTGGACGCCCGGCCAGAGTCGTGCTAAGTTAACTTCAGACTTCGTTTTAAACATACCTTATTGTTTGAATCTTGTTTTACCCGAAGCGTCCCGCAGAAAATGCGCGAGAGGCTACAAATTCCGGGCTTTTCACTCATTCCGTTTTGTCGTTCCAGCTCTGCGTTCTTTCCTGTGACCAGGCAACGTACAGGCACGAGATGAAGGCCGTTAACAGGCATGGATGTTCCTGCCATACCATTCACAACATTAAGTTCGAGTTCTACCCCGAGTTTAAGAACCCACACCATTATGAATCTTACCGAATTAAAGAATACGCCGGTTTCTGAGCTGATTACTCTCGGCGAAAATATGGGGCTGGAAAACCTGGCCCGTATGCGTAAGCAGGATATTATTTTTGCCATCCTCAAGCAGCATTCGAAGAGTGGCGAAGATATCTTTGGCGATGGCGTACTGGAGATACTGCAGGATGGATTTGGTTTCCTCCGCTCCGCAGACAGCTCCTACCTCGCCGGTCCCGATGACATCTACGTATCCCCAAGCCAAATCCGCCGTTTCAACCTCCGCACTGGTGACACCATTTCCGGTAAGATTCGTCCTCCTAAAGAGGGTGAGCGTTACTTTGCGCTGTTGAAAGTTAACGAAGTTAACTACGACAAGCCGGAAAACGCGCGTAATAAGATCCTGTTCGAGAACTTGACGCCGCTGCATGCGAACTCACGTCTGCGCATGGAACGTGGTAACGGTTCAACCGAAGACTTAACCGCACGTGTGCTGGATCTGGCTTCGCCAATTGGTCGCGGTCAGCGTGGTCTGATTGTTGCACCGCCGAAAGCCGGTAAAACCATGCTGCTGCAGAATATCGCGCAGAGCATCGCGTACAACCATCCTGACTGCGTGCTGATGGTGCTGCTGATCGACGAACGTCCGGAAGAAGTGACCGAGATGCAGCGTCTGGTTAAAGGTGAAGTGGTTGCTTCTACCTTTGACGAACCGGCTTCTCGCCACGTTCAGGTTGCCGAGATGGTTATCGAGAAGGCGAAACGTCTGGTTGAGCACAAGAAAGACGTTATCATTCTGCTCGACTCCATTACTCGTCTGGCACGTGCCTACAACACCGTTGTTCCGGCTTCCGGTAAAGTATTGACCGGTGGTGTGGATGCCAACGCCCTGCATCGTCCGAAGCGTTTCTTCGGTGCAGCACGTAACGTGGAAGAGGGCGGCAGCCTGACAATCATCGCCACCGCGCTGATTGATACCGGCTCCAAAATGGATGAGGTTATCTACGAAGAGTTTAAAGGCACCGGTAACATGGAGCTGCATCTCTCGCGTAAAATCGCTGAAAAACGCGTCTTCCCGGCTATCGACTACAACCGTTCCGGTACCCGTAAAGAAGAGCTGCTCACCACCCAGGAAGAGCTGCAGAAGATGTGGATCCTGCGTAAAATTATCCATCCGATGGGTGAGATTGACGCGATGGAGTTCCTCATCAACAAACTGGCGATGACCAAAACGAACGATGACTTCTTCGATATGATGAAGCGCTCGTAAGTTAAAAAAAAGCCCAAAAACGCCACGCAATCGCGTGGCGTTTTGTTTTTTGGGTTTGTATGATCCAGGAAGGGAAAAGGAAGCAGGGATTATCGTATGATTAGCGCACCACTCCAGGCAGAGATGATTTTAACAGACTAAAATCTATACAATAAATTTGTAATGTTCTGCTTTACCCCTTCAGGAGTTGAGACATCGTCGTTATACTTCCCGGATTAACCATGCTGAGAGCACATGTGTTGTGAATTTACTCACTGCTATTACTGAATTAATCAGTATTTTCTTATTCACTACCCTTTTTATATTTGTTGCCCGAAAAGCAGCAAAAAAAGTCGGGTTAGTGGATAAACCTAACTATCGAAAACGGCACCAGGGTTTGGTTCCGTTAGTGGGTGGCATCTCAGTTTATGCTGGCATTTGTTTTACTTTTGCCATCGCTGATTATTACATTCCCCATTCATCCTTATATCTGGCCTGTGCCGGCATCCTTGTGCTGGTCGGTGCGCTGGATGACCGGTTTGATATCAGTGTAAAAATTCGCGCGGTGATTCAGGCCGCCATTGCCGTTGTCATGATGACGGCAGGAAATCTGCACCTGAGTAGTCTGGGCTATATTTTTGGTTCGTGGGAGCTGGTCCTCGGCCCCTTTGGTTTCTTCCTCACCCTTTTTGCCGTCTGGGCCGCGATTAACGCCTTTAATATGGTCGATGGTATCGACGGCCTGCTCGGCGGTCTGTCATCGGTCTCCTTTGCGGCAACCGGTATTATTCTGTGGTTTGACGGCCAATACAGCCTGGCAATGTGGTGTTTTGCGATGATAGCCGCCATTCTGCCCTATATTTTACTTAACCTCGGCGCGCTTGGCCGTCGTTATAAAGTTTTTATGGGGGATGCCGGCAGTACCATGATTGGCTTCACCATCATCTGGATTCTGCTGGAAACGACCCAGGGCAAAACGCATCCCATTAGCCCGGTGACCGCCCTGTGGATTATTGCGATTCCGTTGATGGATATGGTGGCGATTATGTATCGTCGCCTGCGTAAAGGCATGAGTCCGTTCTCTCCGGATCGCCAGCATATTCATCATTTGATCATGCGTGCCGGGTTTACTTCCCGACAGGCGTTTGTCCTGATCACGCTGGCGGCCGCGCTGCTGGCGCTGGTGGGCGTGGTGGCGGAATATACCCGTATCGTTCCTGAATGGGTGATGTTAATTCTCTTTTTGTTGGCCTTTTTCCTTTATGGCTACTGCATTAAACGCGCATGGAAAGTGGCGCGACTGGTTAAGCGCATCAGACGCAGAATACGGCGACACAGCGGCAATAATCCAAAATTAACCAAGTAGAACTGGGGACGTGATGACTCAACCATTACCGGGAGCACAAGCAGTGAACGTTGAGAATGAGCTGGATATTCGCGGGCTGTTTCGCGCCTTATGGGCAGGAAAAATCTGGATAGCCGGTATGGCCGTGCTATTTGCGCTGATCGTTCTGGTTTACGCCTTCTTTGCTCGCCAGGAGTGGAGCGCAACGGCGATAACCGATCGGCCAACCGTGAATATGCTGGGCGGTTACTATTCTCAACAGCAGTTCTTACGCAATCTGGATATTAAAGCCAATCTGGTTCCTGTCGACCAGCCGTCGGCGATGGATCAAGCCTACAAAGAGTTCATCATGCAGCAGGGATCCTGGGATACCCGCCGCGATTTTTGGTTGCAAACCGACTATTACAAACAGCGCCAGTCGGGCAATGCCCGCGCGGACGCTGCGCTGCTGGACGATCTGATTAACAATATTCAGTTCATGCCCGGCGACCCGCTAAAAAATGTTAACGACAGCGTGAAGCTGACGGCCGAGACCGCGGCGGATGCCAATAATCTGCTGCGCCAGTACGTGGCCTTCGCCAGCCAGCGTGCGGCAGGGCATCTGAATGACGAGCTGAAAGGTGCCTGGGCGGCCCGCACCGTGCAGATGAAAGCACAGGTGAAGCGCCAGGAAGAGGTGGCGCGCGAAATTTTCAACCGTCGTACTCACAGCGTGGAAGAGGCGTTGAAAGTGGCGCAGCAGCACAACATCTCCCGCAGTGAAACGGATATCCCGGCCGATCAGCTGCCGGATTCCGAGCTGTTCTTGCTCGGCAGGCCAATGCTGCAGGCGCGGCTGGAAAACTTGCAAGCGGTGGGGCCGGAATACGATCTCGACTATGACCAAAGCCGGGCCATGCTGAATACGCTCAACGTCGGACCGACATTAGATCCACGTTTTCAGACTTACCGGTATTTGCGTACGCCGGAAGAACCGGTAAAACGCGATAGCCCGCGGCGCGTATTTCTGATGGTGATGTGGGGTATCGTGGGCGCGCTCATCGGCGCAGGCGTTGCATTATCGCGACGCAGAGTCCAGTGAATGCGGCCTGTGATGGAGCATTAATCAACTTCATCACCTAATCGAAGAGAATCGATGTGAAAGTACTAACGGTATTTGGCACCAGACCCGAAGCCATCAAAATGGCACCTCTGGTTCATGCGCTGGCAAAAGATCCTCACTTTGAGGCGAAAGTTTGCGTCACGGCGCAGCATCGGGAGATGCTCGACCAGGTGTTGAAACTTTTTTCTATTGTGCCGGATTACGACCTCAATATTATGCAGCCAGGTCAGGGCCTGACGGAAATCACCTGCCGTATCCTCGAAGGGTTAAAACCGGTGCTGGAATCGTTCAAACCGGACGTTGTGCTGGTTCACGGCGATACCACGACGACGATGGCTGCAAGTCTGGCCGCGTTCTATCAGCGTATCCCGGTCGGACACGTCGAAGCGGGGTTGCGAACCGGCGATCTGAGCTCGCCGTGGCCGGAAGAGGGGAACCGTACGCTGACCGGACATCTGGCAACCTACCACTTTGCCCCGACAGAAACCTCGCGGCAGAATCTGCTCCGCGAAAATATCACCGATGGCCATATCACGGTCACCGGCAATACGGTCATTGATGCGTTGTTCTGGGTTCGCGACCGGGTGCTGGGCGATGAGGCGCTGCGTAACGTACTGATGCAGCGCTACCCTTTCCTGGCGAACGGCAAGAAGATGATTCTGGTCACCGGCCACCGCCGGGAAAGCTTTGGCCGCGGGTTTGAGCAAATTTGCCACGCGCTGGCAGAAATCGCCGCCAGCAATCCCGATGTCCAGATTGTGTACCCGGTGCACCTGAACCCGAACGTCAGCGAGCCGGTGAACCGTATTCTCGGTCATGTCGATAACGTGATGTTGATTGAACCGCAGGATTATCTGCCGTTTGTCTGGTTGATGGATCGCGCATGGCTGATCCTCACCGACTCCGGCGGTATTCAGGAGGAGGCGCCATCGTTAGGGAAACCGGTACTGGTGATGCGTGAGATGACGGAGCGCCCGGAGGCGATTGCCGCAGGTACCGTGCGTCTGGTCGGGACCGACAGCCAGCGTATCGTCGCTGAAGTCACGCATTTGCTGCAGGATGATGCCGCGTATCAGGCAATGAGCCGGGCGCATAATCCTTACGGCGATGGTCAGGCATGTCGCCGTATTTTGTCCGCACTTAAAAATAATCAGGTAACGCTATGAGTTTTTCTACCATTTCAGTGATTGGCCTTGGATATATTGGCCTGCCAACCGCTGCCGCGTTCGCCTCCCGGCAAAAGCGGGTGGTCGGCGTTGATATCAATCAACATGCCGTGGAGACCATTAACCGTGGCGAGATTCATATTGTAGAGCCGGATCTGGCGAGCGTGGTCAAAACGGCGGTTGAGCAGGGCTATTTATGTGCGACGACCGAGCCGGTTGCGGCAGATGCATACCTGATTGCCGTACCCACCCCGTTCAAAGATCTGCATGAACCGGATATGGTCTTCGTCGAGTCGGCGGCAAAATCCATTGCGCCAGTGCTGAAGAAGGGGGCGCTGGTGATTCTGGAGTCCACTTCTCCGGTTGGTTCGACGGAGCAAATGGCCGCGTGGCTCGCTGAAATGCGCCCGGACCTGAGCTTCCCGCAGCAGGCTGGTGAAGCGGCGGATGTCAATATTGCCTACTGCCCGGAGCGCGTGTTGCCAGGCCAGGTCATGGTCGAGCTGATTAAAAACGACCGCGTTATCGGCGGTATGTCGCCGGTTTGCTCCGCCCGCGCCAGCGAGCTGTATAAAATTTTTCTCGAAGGCGAATGCGTGGTCACCAACTCCCGCACCGCCGAGATGTGTAAGCTGACCGAAAACAGCTTCCGCGACGTTAACATTGCGTTTGCGAACGAGCTGTCGCTGATCTGCGCTGAGCAGGACATTAACGTCTGGGAGCTGATTCGCCTGGCGAACCGTCATCCGCGCGTGAATATTCTGCAGCCGGGACCTGGGGTAGGAGGACACTGCATCGCCGTCGACCCGTGGTTCATCGTGGCGCAAAATCCGCAGCAGGCGCGGCTGATTCGCACCGCTCGTGAAGTTAACGACCATAAACCTGACTGGGTTATCGAGCAGGTCAAAGCCCGGGTCGCCGATTGTCTGGCCGCCAGTAATAAACGCGCCAGTGAGCTGAAGATCGCCTGTTTTGGCCTGGCTTTTAAGCCGAATATCGACGATTTGCGCGAAAGCCCGGCGATGTCGATCGCTATGCAAATCGCCCGCTGGCACAGCGGTGAAACGCTGGTCGTGGAACCCAATATTCACCAGCTTCCGGCGAAACTTGACGGTCTGTGTACGCTGGCCTTGCTGGATGACGCATTGGCGAACGCCGATGTGCTGGTGATGCTGGTTGACCATCACGAGTTTAAAGCCATCAGCGGCGATAGTGTGACGCAGGATTATATTGTCGATACCAAAGGGGTGTGGCGGTGAGTACGGTTCTGGTCACCGGTGGGGCCGGGTTTATTGGCTCAGCGGTTGTTCGCGAAATCATTCACGCAACTTCTGACACGGTCGTCGTCGTTGATAAGTTGACCTATGCCGGTAATTTACAATCACTGTCTCCTGTTGCCCAGGATGCCCGATTTGCTTTTGAACAAGTGGATATTTGTGATCGAACTGAACTCGATCGCATTTTTTGCCGCTACCAGCCCGACATCGTGATGCACCTTGCGGCTGAAAGTCATGTCGATCGCTCCATTGACGGTCCGGCGGCGTTTATTGAAACCAATATCGTCGGGACCTATACGCTGCTGGAGGCCGCACGTGCTTACTGGAATGGGGCTGACGATGAGAAAAAATCGGCGTTTCGCTTCCACCATATTTCGACAGACGAGGTATATGGCGATCTTCACGATAGCGGCGCGTTTTTTACCGAAATGACGCCTTATGCGCCTAGTAGTCCTTATTCCGCTTCTAAAGCCAGCAGTGATCATCTGGTGCGCGCATGGCAGCGCACCTATGGCCTGCCAGCGCTGATCACGAATTGTTCAAATAACTATGGACCGTATCATTTCCCAGAGAAGCTGATTCCGCTTACCATCCTCAATGCGCTGGCAGGCAAGCCGCTGTCGGTTTATGGCAATGGCCAGCAAATTCGCGACTGGCTGTACGTTGAAGATCACGCCAGAGCACTGTACCTGGTGGCGACACGCGGTAAGTCGGGCGAAACTTACAATATCGGTGGGCACAACGAGCGTAAGAATATTGAGGTAGTGGAAACCATTTGCGATCTGCTGGAAGAGCTGGCACCGCACAAGCCGAATGGCGTGGCGCACTATCGCGATCTCATCACCTTTGTCGCCGATCGCCCTGGCCACGATCTTCGCTATGCCATCGATGCGTCGAAAATTGAAACTGAACTAGGCTGGACACCGGATGAGACTTTTGCCAGCGGTATGCGCAAAACGGTTCAGTGGTACCTGACAAATGAAACCTGGTGGCAGCAGGTTCTGGACGGTAGCTATCAAGGTGAGCGTCTGGGACTGCAGGCCTGAACGCCCGGGAGAGAACAATGAAAGGTATTATTCTGGCAGGTGGTTCGGGCACCCGTTTGCATCCAATTACCCGCGGAGTGTCAAAGCAGCTGTTGCCTGTCTACGATAAGCCGATGATTTACTATCCGCTTTCGGTGCTGATGCTGGCCGGTATTCGTGAGATTCTGGTGATCACCACGCCTGAGGATCAACGTGATTTTCAGCGCCTGCTCGGCGATGGGGAAGAATTCGGTATTCAGCTGCATTATGCCGTGCAACCAAGCCCGGATGGCCTGGCGCAGGCCTTTATCCTCGGAGAAGAGTTCCTTAATGGTGAACCTTCTTGTCTGGTGCTGGGTGATAATATCTTCTTTGGCCAAAGCTTCAGTCCTAAGCTACGCAGCGTCGCGTCGCGTACTCAAGGTGCGACGGTATTTGGGTATCAGGTCATGGATCCAGAGCGTTTTGGCGTAGTGGAGTTCGACGATAATTTTCGCGCGCTTTCTCTGGAAGAAAAACCGCAGAATCCCAAATCTAACTGGGCGGTAACGGGTCTCTACTTCTATGATGGCAAAGTTGCTGAATATGCGAAGCAGGTGAAACCGTCATCGCGTGGCGAGCTGGAAATTACCAGTATCAACCAGATGTATCTGGAGGATGGTGCGCTGACCGTTGAGCTTCTTGGGCGTGGTTTTGCATGGCTGGACACCGGTACGCACGATAGCCTGATCGAGGCCAGTATGTTCGTACAAACGGTGGAAAAGCGTCAGGGCTTCAAAATTGCCTGTCTTGAAGAAATTGGCTGGCGCAACGGTTGGTTGGATGATGACGGCGTGAAGCGGGCAGCCAAACGTCTGGAAAAAACCGGCTATGGCCAATACTTACTGGATCTTGTCCGTGTTCGCCCGCGCCAGTATTGAACCCCTGGAGTGGGAAAATCGCTTCTTCGGCATCCAGAGCGCGATTGTGCGCTTTGGCGATGACGCCCCGCCGCTGACGGCTCAGGCGCTGGCCGGCTGGACGCGTTTGCAGGCGAAGATTGCGGCGGATGATGGCGTGCGGCTGGATGCGCTACAGCAGCTGGGTTTCCAGCTCGTAGAAGGCGAAGTCGATCTGGCACTGCCGGTCGGTCGGTCTGCCGATGCGGGCTGTGAAGTGGCTACGGCGGCAGAGATTCCACGACTGCGCGAGCTGGCGGCGCAGGCCTTTGCGCAAAGCCGCTTCCGCGCGCCCTGGTATGCTGCCGATGCCAGCGGCCGTTTCTACGCCCAATGGATTGAAAACGCGGTGCGGGGAACCTTCGATAACCAGTGTCTGATTTTTCGCGCCGCCGATGGCGACATTCGCGCTTTTGTTTCACTGCGTCAGCTCAATGAGACGGATGCCCGAATCGGCCTGCTGGCCGGTCGCGGCGCGGGTGCTGAACTGATGCAGGCCGCACGGCATTGGGCCGAACTCCGCGGGCTGTCTACACTGCGGGTGGCAACCCAGATGGGGAACACCGCCGCGCTTAAACGTTATATTCTCAGCGGTGCGAATGTGGAAAACACCGCGTACTGGTTATACAGGTGACATGATGATTCCATTTAACGCACCGCCGGTGGTGGGAACCGAGCTTGATTATATGCAATCCGCGATGGACAGCGGAAAACTGTGCGGCGACGGCGGATTTACCCGCCGCTGCCAGCAGTGGATGGAGCAGCGGTTCGGGACTGCCAAAGCACTGTTGACGCCTTCCTGCACCGCTTCGCTGGAAATGGCCGCGCTGCTGCTGGATATCCAGCCGGGCGATGAAGTGATTATGCCGAGCTATACCTTCGTCTCCACCGCCAACGCCTTTGTATTGCGCGGGGCGAAAATCGTCTTTGTCGATATTCGTCGCGATACGATGAATATCGATGAAACCAAAATTGAAGCGGCAATCACTGAGAAAACCCGCGCTATTGTGCCGGTACACTATGCCGGCGTGGCCTGCGAGATGGACACCATCATGGCCCTTGCCAGCAAGTACAATCTGTTCGTGGTGGAAGATGCCGCGCAGGGCGTCATGTCGACTTACAAAGGGCGAGCGCTGGGCACGATCGGCCATATCGGCTGTTTCAGTTTCCATGAAACCAAAAATTATACTGCCGGTGGTGAAGGTGGCGCGACGCTGGTTAACGATCGTAAGCTGATCGAACGTGCGGAAATTATCCGCGAAAAAGGGACCAACCGTAGCCAGTTCTTCCGCGGGCTGGTGGATAAATACACCTGGCGCGATATCGGCTCCAGCTATCTGATGTCTGACCTGCAGGCGGCATATCTGTGGGCGCAGCTGGAAGCGGCGGAACAGATTAACCAGCAACGTTTAACGCTCTGGCAGCGCTATTATGATGCGCTGCTGCCACTGGCTCGGGCCGGTCGCATCGATCTGCCGGTCATTCCGGCCGACTGCGGGCACAACGCGCACATGTTTTATATTAAGCTGCGCGATATTGACGATCGCAGTAACCTGATCGCCTGGCTAAAAGAGGCCGAAATTCTGGCCGTGTTCCACTACATTCCGCTGCATAGCTGCCCGGCGGGGGAGCACTTTGGCGAATTCCGCGGTGACGATCGTCATACCACCCAGGAGAGCGAACGTCTGCTGCGCCTGCCGCTGTTCTATAACCTGTCGTCAGCCAATCAGCGTACGGTGATTAATTCGCTGCTGAGCTATTTCTCCTGATATGTCGCTGGCTAAAGCTTCACTGTGGACCGCCGCGTCCACGCTGGTCAAAATTGGGGCCGGACTGCTGGTGGTTAAACTACTGGCTGTCTCCTTTGGCCCGGCAGGGGTGGGTCAGGCCGGTAACTTTCGCCAGCTGGTGACCGTGCTTGGCGTACTGGCGGGCGCCGGTATTTTCAACGGCGTCACCAAACTGGTCGCGCAGCATCATGACGATCGCCAGCAGCTGAATAAGGTCGTCGGCACCTCCTCAGCGATGGTGCTTGGCTTCTCAACGCTGCTGGCGCTGGTCTTTCTGCTGGCGGCCGCGCCGGTCAGCCAGGGGCTGTTCGGCCACACGCACTATCAGGGGCTGGTGCGGCTGGTGGCGCTGGTGCAGATGGGCATTGCCTGGGCAAACCTGCTGCTGGCCTTGATGAAAGGTTTTCGCGATGCGGCGGGTAATGCCCTGTCGCTGATCGCCGGTAGCCTGATTGGTGTCGTGGCCTATTACGCCTGCTATCACTTCGCGGGCTATCAGGGGGCGCTGCTCGGGCTGGCGCTGGTGCCGGCGCTGGTGGTGATCCCGGCGGCAATCGTGCTATGGCGGCGCGGGACAATCCCGCTCAGCGCACTGCGTCCGCGTTGGGATAACGGCCTTGCGGGACAGCTTTCCAAATTTACCCTGATGGCGCTGATTACCTCGGTGACGCTGCCGGTGGCTTACGTGATGATGCGTAACCTGCTGGCGGAGCATTATGACTGGGAGGCGGTTGGGATCTGGCAAGGGGTCAGCAGCATTTCCGATGCCTACCTGCAGTTTATCACCGCATCGTTTAGCGTCTACCTGCTGCCTACGCTCTCCCGATTGACGGCCAAATCAGAGATTACCCGTGAGATCGGCAAATCATTAAAATTTGTCCTGCCAGCGGTGGCAGTGGCGAGCTTAACCGTCTGGCTACTGCGCGACTTTGCCATCTGGCTGCTGTTTTCTGACCGCTTTACGGCGATGCGCGACCTGTTTGCCTGGCAACTGGTCGGCGATGTGCTGAAGGTCGGCGCCTATGTTTATGGCTATCTGGTGATTGCGAAAGCGTCGCTGCGTTTTTATATACTCACGGAAATCAGCCAGTTCACGCTGTTGACCGCATTCTCGCACTGGCTGATCCCGGCGCACGGCGCGATTGGCGCAGCGCAGGCGTATATGGCTACGTATATTGTTTATTTCGCCCTCTGTAGTGGCGTATTTTTACTCTGGCGTAAACGGGCATGACAGCACTGATACATGTACTGGGATCGGATATCCCACACCACAACCAGACCGTGTTGCGGTTCTTTAACGACGAGCTGGCCGTCCATGACGAGCAGGCGCGTAGGTTTATGGTCGTCGGTGATGCAACGGGAGTGCGCGAGGCCTGTCCGGCCTTGTCTGTCACCTGTTATCCCGGAAAAAAATCCCTGGCACAGGCGGTGATAGCTCTGGCAAAAGCCGATCGCCAACAGCGCTTTTTCTTCCACGGCCAGTTTAATACCGGGCTGTGGCTGGCGCTGTTGAGCGGGGGGATTCGTCCTGCCCAGTTTAACTGGCATATCTGGGGTGCCGATCTGTATGAAAATTCGTCCAGCCTGAAGTTTCGCCTGTTCTATCCGCTGCGGCGTCTTGCCCAGGGCCGGGTCGGGCGCGTTTTTGCCACCCGGGGCGATCTCAGCTGGTTTGCTCGCCGTCATCCGCGCGTGCCCGGCGAACTGCTCTATTTTCCGACGCGCATGGATCCGGCGCTCAATTCGCTGGCCGATAGCGCACCGCACGCCGAGACGCTGACGATTCTGGTCGGGAACTCGGGTGACCGCAGTAATGAGCATATTGCGGCGCTGCGCGCTATCCATCAGCAATTTGGCGATACGGTAAACGTGATCGTGCCGATGGGGTATCCGGAAAACAATACGGACTATATTAACGAGGTCCGTGAAGCGGGCGCTGCGCTATTTAGCGCCACGCACCTGCAGATTCTCAGTGAGAAGCTGGCGTTTCCTGATTATCTGAATCTGCTGCGCCGCTGCGATCTGGGCTATTTCCTGTTTGCTCGCCAGCAGGGCATCGGCACACTATGTTTATTAATTCAGGCAGGGATACCCTGCGTGCTGAACCGGGAAAACCCGTTCTGGCAGGATATGACGGAGCAGAATATTCCGGTGCTGTTTACCGGCGATGCGCTGGATGTTGCCGTGGTGCGTGAAGCCCAGCGTCAGCTGGCAAGCGTTGATAAGAACCAGATTGCTTTCTTCCGGCCGAACTACCTGGCGGGCTGGCAGCAGGCATTGCAGATTGCCGCGGGGGTCAACGCATGACATTAATGCAATTTTGCGGGCTGCTGGTGGTCTGGCTGCTGTCAACGCTGTTTATCGCCACCGCGACGTATTTTGAGTTTCGCCGCGTGCGCTTTAACTTCAATGTGTTCTTCTCGTTGCTGTTTCTGCTGACTTTCTTCTTTGGTTTCCCGCTGACCAGTATCCTGGTGTTCCGCTTTGATGTCAGCGTTGCTCCGCCGGATGTGCTGTTGCAAACCTTACTGGTGTCGGTCTGTTTCTATGCGGTCTATTACGTGACCTATAAAACGCGTCTGCGTTCGGCCACGCACGACAGCCAGCGGCGGCCGCTCTTTACGATGAACCGCGTGGAAACGCATCTGGCATGGATCATTCTGCTGGGCCTGGCGCTGCTGTGCGTCGGGATTTTCTTTGCCCACAATGGCTTCCTGCTGTTTAAGCTCAACTCCTACAGTCAGATCTTCTCTGCCGAAGTCTCCGGCGTGGCGCTGAAGCGCTTTTTCTATTTCTTTATCCCGGCGATGCTGGTGGTCTATTTCCTGCGCCAGGATTATAAGGCGTGGATATTCTTCCTGCTCAGCACCGTGGCGTTTGGGCTGCTGACCTATGCCATCGTCGGCGGGACCCGCGCGAATATCATTATCGCTTTCGCCATTTTCCTGTTTATCGGCATTATTCGCGGCTGGATCAGCCTGTGGATGCTGGCGGCGGCTGGCGTCCTGGGCATCGTGGGAATGTTCTGGCTGGCGCTTAAGCGCTATGGCATGAACGTCAGCGGCGATGAAGCGTTTTATACCTTCCTCTATCTGACCCGCGATACGTTTTCGCCGTGGGAAAATCTGGCGCTGCTGCTGCAAAACTACGACAAGATTGCCTTCCAGGGGCTGGCGCCGATGATCAGGGATTTCTACGTCTTTATCCCCAGCTGGATGTGGCATAGCCGACCATCGATGGTGCTCAATACCGCTAACTACTTTACCTGGGAAGTGCTGAATAACCACTCCGGCCTGGCAATCTCGCCGACGCTGATCGGCTCGCTGGTGGTGATGGGGGGGATCTGGTTTGTTCCGCTGGGCGCGGTGGCGGTCGGACTGATTATTAAGTGGTTTGACTGGCTGTATGAGCTGGGTAACCGCGAGAGTAACCGTTATAAAGCGGCTATTCTGCACAGTTTCTGTTTTGGCGCTATCTTCAACATGATAGTGCTGGCGCGCGAAGGGCTGGACTCATTTGGCTCCCGCGTGGTGTTTTTCCTCGTGATCTTTGGTATCTGCTTACTGGCGGCGAAATTGCTGTACTGGTTCCTGGATAGCGCGGGACTGATTCACCGGCGGGTTAAACCGCTTTCGCAACCTCAGGTCAGATAAGGATGGACATGACTGAGACTATTTCTGCGCCGTTGTATCTGCTGAGAGGGTTACAACTCATTGGTTGGCGCAATATGCAGCACGCTCTGGACTATCTGTATGCGGACGGCACTATCCGCCAGGGAACGCTGGTGGCAATCAACGCCGAAAAGATGTTGGCAGTCGAGGACGATCCCGAGGTTCGGGCGCTGATTGAAGCGGCTGAATTTAAATATGCCGACGGCATTAGCGTGGTGCGTTCATTACGTAAAAAATATCCTCAGGCGCAGGTATCGCGCGTGGCGGGCGCTGACCTCTGGGAAGCGCTGATGGAACGGGCGGGCGCACAGGGGACCCCGGTTTTCCTGGTTGGCGGCAAGCCGGAGGTGTTGGCACAGACGGAGGCGCAGCTGCGTGCCCGCTGGAAGGTCAATATTGTCGGCAGTCAGGATGGGTATTTCACTGCCGATCGGCGCCAGGCGTTGTTCGAGCGTATTCGCGATAGCGGTGCGAAAATCGTGACCGTGGCGATGGGCTCACCGCGTCAGGAGATTCTGATGCGCGACTGCCGGGAGGTCTATCCGCAGGCGCTGTATATGGGGGTTGGCGGCACCTACGATGTGTTCACCGGCCATGTCCACCGGGCGCCAAAATTCTGGCAGAACCTGGGGCTGGAGTGGTTCTATCGTTTGGTCTCTCAGCCGAGCCGGATTAAAAGACAGATTCGCCTGCTGCGATATTTACGTTGGTATTATACCGGTCAGCTCTGATATTCCACTGCAAACTGGCGAGTTTACGTACGTATTGTGTTTACTACAGTAACTCGCCTGATACTTTATTTGCCATTTCCTGAAAATTCATTAACCATTCGCATGCTTAATGCACGGCGGGCAGCGTGTGCCGTCGTGCAGGCAAGAACATTTCCTTTCATTCATTAATAAAAATAACCGGTATATGGGCAGGACCATTCGCAGGTCGCGCCATGGCAAACCTGTCACTCCCCGGCGGCATGAATCGCTGTGCTACGGGAAGGTGTGAGGCTGGCCATCAGGCGTGCCGTTCGAGGGGCGAGGAACAAAAACCGGAAGCAGGGCAAACACAAGAGGTTATATGACAGAGAAAAAAGCGGAACTCCAGCGCGGACTGGAGGCCAGACACATTGAGCTTATCGCCCTTGGCGGGACGATTGGCGTGGGTTTGTTTATGGGGGCGGCAAGCACGCTGAAGTGGGCCGGTCCTTCGGTCCTGCTGGCGTATATTATCGCCGGTTTATTTGTCTTCTTTATCATGCGCTCAATGGGCGAAATGCTGTTCCTTGAGCCGGTGACCGGTTCATTCGCCGTTTACGCACACCGCTATATGAGCCCGTTTTTCGGCTATCTTACCGCCTGGTCATACTGGTTTATGTGGATGGCGGTCGGGATCTCGGAGATTACGGCTATCGGGGTGTATGTACAGTTCTGGTTCCCGGATATGGCGCAATGGATACCGGCGCTTATTGCCGTCGGGCTGGTGGCGCTGGCAAACCTGGCCGCAGTACGCCTGTACGGTGAGATCGAATTCTGGTTCGCGATGATAAAGGTCACCACCATCATTGTGATGATTGTCGTCGGGCTGGGGGTTATTTTCTTTGGCTTTGGTAATGGTGGGCACTCTATCGGCTTTGGCAACCTGACCGAGCACGGCGGCTTCTTTGCCGGCGGCTGGAAAGGGTTCCTGACGGCGCTGTGTATCGTGGTGGCCTCCTATCAGGGCGTTGAACTTATCGGCATCACCGCCGGTGAGGCGAAGAATCCGCAGGTCACGCTGCGCAGCGCGGTGGGTAAGGTTCTGTGGCGTATCCTGATTTTTTATGTGGGCGCGATTTTCGTGATTGTCACGATTTTCCCGTGGAATCAAATTGGTTCCGGCGGCAGTCCGTTCGTCCTGACCTTTGCGAAAATCGGTATTACTGCGGCGGCGGGTATTATCAACTTTGTGGTGCTGACGGCGGCGCTTTCCGGCTGTAATAGCGGGATGTATAGCTGCGGTCGTATGCTCTACGCGCTGGCGCGCAACCGGCAGCTGCCTGCGGCGATGGCGAAAGTTTCGCGCAATGGCGTACCGGCCGTGGGCGTCGCGCTGTCGATTCTGATTCTGCTGATTGGCTCCTGCCTGAACTATATTATTCCCAATCCGCAGCGGGTCTTCGTCTATGTCTATAGCGCAAGCGTACTGCCGGGCATGGTGCCGTGGTTTGTGATTCTGATTAGTCAGCTGCGTTTTCGCCGTGCGCATCAGAAGGAGATGGCCAGCCACCCGTTCCGTTCGCTGCTGTTCCCGTGGGCGAACTATTTCACGATGGCGTTTCTGGTTTGTGTGCTGATCGGCATGGGCTTTAATGACGACACCCGTATGTCGCTGTTCGTCGGAATACTTTTCCTGGCCCTCGTGACGCTTATTTATAAGGTGTTTGGTCTCGGTCGACATGGAAATGTCGATAAAACGACGGAATAAACGCCAAAGTGCACAAAGCGTGAGCAAACAGAAATTTTATTTAAAAAGGCACTAGACAGCGGGGGGGGAAGTCCGTATTATCCGACCCCGCAACGGCGCTAAGCGCCCGTAGCTCAGCTGGATAGAGCGCTGCCCTCCGGAGGCAGAGGTCTCAGGTTCGAATCCTGTCGGGCGCACCATTTAACCCGGTGCTTGAGCTGCGGTGGACTGTTAATTTAACAGTGCCGCGTGAAAAGATTTGCAGTGGTGGCTATAGCTCAGTTGGTAGAGCCCTGGATTGTGATTCCAGTTGTCGTGGGTTCGAATCCCATTAGCCACCCCATTATTTGATAGAGTTGTGAAATGCGAAGGTGGCGGAATTGGTAGACGCGCTAGCTTCAGGTGTTAGTGTTCTTACGGACGTGGGGGTTCAAGTCCCCCCCCTCGCACCACGACTTTAACGAATTGAACTAAAAATTCAAAAAGCAGTACATCGGCGAGTAGCGCAGCTTGGTAGCGCAACTGGTTTGGGACCAGTGGGTCGGAGGTTCGAATCCTCTCTCGCCGACCAATTTTGAACCCCGCTTCGGCGGGGTTTTTTGTTTTCTGTCGTACCGCAACAATCTTATATCTCCCTGATCTCCCGAATAAAAAGCGGCTATCCGTGCGCTATGCGAACGCGTAATTTCTTGGCCGGAATCCTCCCAATTTACCGTTGTGGCTAATGCAATTTCCACGGAACCTGTGCGATAATAAACGGGTAGATGCTCATTCCATCTCTTATGTTCGCCCTCGGGCCTCATAAACTCAGGAATGATGCAGAGCCGTTTACGGTGCTTATCGTCCACTGACAGATGTCGCGTTTATACGCACGTTCTTCACGCTGCTTCGACGCAGCCTGAGAGATACAGCGTATCGTCTCATCAAACACCATGGACATAACGTTGAGTGAAGCACCCAATTTGTTGTCAAACAGACCTGTTTTAACGCCTGCCCTGATTTCAGTGCAGGCGTTTTTTTATGCCCGCGACGGGATGAGCAGAAGAGAGCGAAGAGAAGCGCGCTATCGCCTCTGGAAGAGACGATAGCGAAAGGGCAGGTTAAGGCTGAGGATTGTTCTGTAGCGTTAACAGCAGGCCATCACGGCGCATTAATGCCGCTTCTTCTGGCTGATGCATACGGTCGAGCGTATCGGCCAGCCATGCATAATCAAAGGCATCCGGACGCTGCTTCAGCGCAGCACGGAACGCGATGCTGGCTTCCTGCCACTCGCCGTGGCGCATCAGGGATTGCCCCAGCGTGCTCCACAGTAAAGGCCGATCGCCGACCGATTTAATCTGCTGACGCAGCACTTTTTCCAGCTGCTCCGGATTATTCGTCTTCAGACGCGGAATAAGCATCACCAGGCGGTCATCATACTGCTTCTTCAGTCCGTCGATAATAATCTGCTGCGCGGTATCGTGATCGTCGCTCTCGATGAGCAGACTGGCCATCGCCACCTGCAGGGACACCTGGCCGCGAGTTTTGCGGTTCTGGTTTTTCCACCACTCACGTAACCCATCGCTTCCGCGATCGGCCAGGGTCTGGTCCATCAAGCCAATCCAGGCCTGCTGCTCCAGCGCGGCGCGGTGCTCTTCATCGCTGACGTTGGCTTTTGCCATTGACGGCAGGATATCCAGCAGTGAATTCCACGCGCCGGTGCGGGTATAGGCCTGCTCGGCCAGGCGCAAGACTTCCGGATGCCGTGGGGTAATCTCCAGCAGCTTATCAATGCCGTGGCGGGCCGCATGGTTTTCATTGCGGGCCAGCTGCAGGCGCACGCGCGCAATCTCGACCGGAATCAGATCGTCTCCGGCCAGCTCCGTGGCGCGCTCCAGATGCTGATTCGCCCGGGCTTCATCACCACGCTGCTGGGCCGCTTCCGCCGCCAGCAGATAGTTCACCACCGGTTGTTCGGCATGATCGGCATTCTTCGCCATCAGCTTCTCAACCTGCTGATAGTCGCCTTCCGCCAGCTTCAGCAATGCCTGTTCGGTTTGCTTACGTGCGCGACGGCGTTTGCGACCTACGAACCAGCCGCGGGTATGGGCGCCGGTACGGAAAATACGGCGGAACAGCCACTCAATCGCAAACAGTACCACCATGGTGAGGATCATGATGATCGCCAGTCCGGTTACGCTGGTTTCGATATTGTAGTTATCGGTCTGGATCAGAACGTAGCCCTGGTGCCCGGAGATAATCGGGCCGACAACGATCCCGGCGATCAGCAGTGCGAAGAGTAAGAGAATTTTCAGCATGCGTTACTCTCCTTGTGGCGCAGGTGCAGGTGCGGGTGCAGGTACAGGGGGCGTCGGCGCCGGGGCACTGCTCTGAGTCACGGCAGGCTGCGCCATCAGGTTGCGTACCCGCGTTTGCATCAGCTTCTCGAGAATGGCCTGGCTTTGCAGATTTTCCGGCACATTCATCGTGATGCTTTGCTGACTCAGCTTATCGACATCTTCCAGGAATGCCCTGGTCGTGGCATCTTCCGTGTCGTAATACGCGCGAACCCAGGTGGAAACATTATCCAGCGCTTGTTTGTATGTCTCTTCCTGATGGCGCGGTACCGCTTGTGCCGCAACCAGCAGACGGGAGCGAATATTTTCGCGCAGGTAGATATCCTGGTTTGGCGCCAGCAGCGGGACTGCCGTTTCGTCGCGGCGTCGAATGGTAATAAAGCTGTCCATAAAGCTCTGCCAGCTCTTTTGCAGATTCACGCGCCATTCGCCAATGGAGCTGGAGAGCTCTTCGCTGTCGGAGTCCATCGGGGAGTCGTCATCGTTATTGTCGGCAAGGCGCAGGTTATCAATCTGGTTAGCAAGCTGGTTGACCTTGAGAATGATACCGTCGTAGTCAACCTGGCTGACGGCCGACAGCGACGCGATATCGTCGGTAATGGCGCGGCGGGCGCTAATCAGACTGGGATCGTTCATATCGGCGAGGCTGGCATCGGCGCTTTTTAACAGCGCAGCGGCGGTGGTGACGTCCCGATCGCTCCACAGCTTACGCCCGGCCGATTTGACCAGAAAATCAGCCTGCGCCAGCAGCCAGGTTTTGGCATCGCTGCCGGAAATGACGGCCACTTTTTGCTGCACGTCTTCCAGCTGCTTCGCCAGCGTCTCCTGCTGATGCTTCGCATCGGCTAGCTGGTCCGCCTGCTGCTTGATAATCCCTTCGAGTTCATTTTTTTGGCTTTCTTGCGCTTTTTGCAGTTCCGCCACCCGATCGGCGAGCGCCGTGCTGGTCTCGTTCTGTCGTGATACTTGCTGTTTATTTAAACCAAACAGGCCGACGCCAGCGGCGAGGGCAATGGCGATAGCAACCGCGCTCAGAACGAGGCTGGTTTTATTGCCGCCGTTTTTCTTTCCGGTATTCTCTGGCTGTGGCGCCTTGTCCACGGCCTCCCTGGTCTCTTCAACCACGGCGGATTGGTTTTGTTGTTCCGTCATTATGGCTTCCAATGTTGAGAGTTATTGTAATGCGCGTAGCAGCGCATCGTTGTCGGCGCTATCGGCAACCTGGATATCCTGCCAGCCCAATTCACGGGCCTGCCGGGCCAGGCGTTCACTGACAACTAAAATGCGACAGCGAAGGAGCCACCGTTCGCGATACCATTGGGGTATCAGCGCCCAAAGCTGTTGCAGCATCTCGCCGCTGGTGACGACCAGCGTAGTGACGCCGCGGGACTGCCAGCGCATTGCTTCTTCTGCGCCATCGTAATGCTTTGCACTACGTTGATAGCATTCACAAAAAGTGACGTCGGCGCCGCGCTCGCGGAGCGTTTCGCCTAATAATTCCCGCCCGCCGTTACCGCGAAGAAGAAGGGCTTTCTTCCCGGCAATGTTTTGTAATTCAGGTAATTGTAGCAAGACTTCGCTAATTTCCCGATCTAATGGGTAGCGAATATTCTGCCCACTGACCGTATGCAGGGCCAGCGCCGTAGTGCGGCCAATCGCAAAATAGCCGGGTGCTTTCGGCCAGCGTTGGCCCAGTTGATGCAAGCGAGCATGGGCAAACTCTACCGCATGCTGCGAGAGCGCAAACAAAAGATCGCCTGTGGATAAGGCGGCCAGCTGGCCGCTTAGCGCAGGCAGTTCGCGCCCGGGCGTAAACTCAATGAGTGGAAAACTCCAGGCCACATGTCCCAGCGCGCGCAGGCGGCTGACCAGCTCTTCACTTTGGGGCAACGGACGGGTGACCAGAATACTCATCGAGGCGCTTCTCCTGCATACACGGCGGCGAGAATGTCGCGGGCGCCACTATCCAGCAGCTCTTCCGCCAGCGAGACGCCGAGGCGCTCGGCATCTTCCGGCTGGCCGCGTCGTTCACCGCGCACCACCTGCGAACCGTCCGGCGCACCGACCAGGGCGCGCAGCCACAGCTCACCGTTAATCAGCTCAGCGTAGCTGCCGATCGGAACCTGACAGCCGCCTTCCAGCCGGGTATTCATCGCGCGTTCCGCGCGGACGCGAATGGCGGTTTCCGCATGATTCAGCGGTGCTAACAGCGTTTGCGTCCATTGATCGTCAAGACGACATTCAATACCGACTGCGCCCTGGCCGACCGCGGGCAGCGACTGCTCAGGCGTTAACGGTTGACGAATGCGCGACTCCAGCCCCAGGCGTTTCAGCCCGGCCGCCGCAAGGATAATCGCATCATATTCGCCGCTATCGAGCTTGCCGAGGCGGGTCCCGACGTTACCGCGCAGAGAGCGGATCTCCAGATCGGGACGTTGAGCTGCCAGCTGGCACTGGCGACGTAAACTTGAAGTGCCAACGATGCTGCCGTGCGGCAGCGCATCGATTGACGCATAGTGATTAGAGACGAAGGCGTCGCGCGGATCTTCGCGCTCGCAAATCGTGACCAGCCCCAGTCCCTCGGGAAACTCGACGGGAACATCTTTCATGGAATGCACGGCGATATCCGCGCGCCCTTCCATAATGGCCAGTTCTAATTCTTTGACAAACAAGCCCTTGCCGCCCACTTTTGCCAGCGGAGTATCAAGGAGCACGTCGCCGCGAGTGACCATCGGCACCAGTTCCACCGCCAGCCCAGGATGGCAGGACTCAAGGCGCTCTTTCACATAATGCGCCTGCCATAGCGCAAGTGGGCTTTGCCGTGTGGCAATTCTCAAAACTTTGTCTAACATGCTTGTTACCGTCATTGTCGACCACAAACTATCCTAACATTGTTGCCTTATGGATGTTAGTTTTGTGGGATTAGGGGGGCGGCTCTTTCTTTTTTTGCGTTATTTGCGTTTGGTGCCATTGCGGTTGCCACAACCGTAGTGAGGAATTTACACGCAGTAAACGGTGCTACACTTGTATGTAGCGCATCTTTCTTTACGGTCAATGAGCAAGGTGTTAGATTGATCACGTTTTAAACCATTTGTCCGTCAGCAGCTCATCACAACCACACCGACGACAAATGGTGACGGTTTTTGTTGAAATACTGAAATCCTCCGTACTATTGTACGACGGGTTTTTGAACATCAGGCGATATGTCTTGTACCTCTATATTGAGACACTGAAACAGAGACTGGATGCCATCAACCAACTGCGCGTGGATCGCGCGCTTGCTGCCATGGGACCCGCTTTCCAGCAGGTTTACAGTCTACTGCCGACATTACTACATTATCATCACCCGTTGATGCCGGGTTACCTTGACGGTAACGTTCCCCGCGGCATTTGCCTCTACACGCCTGATGAAACCCAACGCCACTACCTTGACGAGTTAGAACTGCACCGCGGCATGCTGGCGCAGGAGCCGCCGAAAGGCGAACTGCCGATTACCGGCGTCTACTCGATGGGCAGTACCTCCTCCGTAGGCCAAAGCTGCTCTTCCGACCTGGATATCTGGGTTTGTCATCAGGCATGGCTTGATACCGAAGAGCGTCAGCTGCTGCAGCGCAAATGTAGCCTGCTGGAAAGCTGGGCGGCATCACTGGGGGTTGAAGTCAGCTTCTTCCTGATTGACGAAAACCGCTTCCGCCATAACGAAAGCGGCAGCCTTGGCGGCGAAGACTGCGGGTCGACGCAGCATATCCTGCTGCTGGATGAGTTCTACCGCACCGCCGTGCGCCTCGCCGGGAAACGTATTCTGTGGAATATGGTGCCGTGCGACGAAGAGGATCATTACGACGATTACGTGATGGGACTCTACGCGCAAGGCGTACTGACGCCCAATGAGTGGCTCGATCTGGGCGGCCTGAGCTCGCTGTCGGCGGAAGAATATTTCGGCGCCAGCCTGTGGCAGCTCTATAAAAGTATCGATTCACCGTATAAAGCGGTGCTGAAAACGCTGCTGCTGGAAGCCTACTCCTGGGAGTACCCGAACAACCGCCTGCTGGCGAAAGACATTAAACAGCGTCTGCATGACGGAGAAATCGTCTCGTTTGGGCTCGATCCCTACTGCATGATGCTGGAGCGCGTGACCGCCTATCTGCAGGCCATTGAAGACGACACGCGTCTCGATCTGGTGCGCCGCTGTTTCTATCTGAAGGTGTGCGAAAAACTCAGCCGCGAGCGCGCCTGCGTGGGCTGGCGTCGTGAAGTCGTGAGCCACCTGGTGAAAGAGTGGGGCTGGGATGAAAAGCGTCTGATGATGCTGGACAACCGGGCTAACTGGAAGATCGACGAAGTACGCAAAGCGCACAACGAACTGCTGGATGCGATGATGCAAAGCTATCGCAACCTGATCCGCTTTGCGCGGCGTAACAACCTCAGCGTGTCCGCCAGTCCGCAGGATATCGGCGTACTGACCCGTAAGCTGTATGCGGCGTTTGAAGCGCTGCCGGGCAAAGTGACGCTGGTGAACCCGCAAATCTCTCCGGATCTCTCCGAGCCGAATCTGACCTTTATCCACGTGCCTCCTGGCCGCGCCAACCGTACCGGTTGGTATGTGTATAACCGTGCGCCGGATATGGAATCGATCATCAGCCATCAGCCGCTGGAATATAACCGTTATCTTAATAAGCTGGTGGCATGGGCCTGGTTTAACGGCCTGCTGACGTCACGCACTCGCCTGTTTATTAAGGGCAACGGCATCGTCGATCTGGCGAAGCTTCAGGAGATGGTCGCCGACGTTGCGCACCATTTCCCGCTGCGTCTGCCGTCACCAACGCCTAAAGCGCTGTATAGTCCCTGTGAAATCCGCCACCTGGCGATTATCGTCAACCTCGAATATGACCCGACGGCGGCGTTCCGTAATCAGGTCGTGCATTTTGACTTCCGTAAACTGGATGTCTTTAGCTTTGGCGAAGAGCAGAAGTGTTTAATCGGCAGCGTCGATCTGCTGTACCGCAACTCGTGGAACGAAGTGCGAACCCTGCACTTTAACGGCGAGCAGGCGATGATCGAAGCGCTGAAGACCATTCTGGGTAAAATGCATCAGGATGCTGCGCCGCCGGATAGCGTTGAAGTGTTCTGCTACAGTCAGCATCTGCGCGGTCTAATCCGCACCCGCGTGCAGCAGATGGTCTCCGAGTGCATTGAACTGCGCCTTTCCAGTACCCGTCAGGATACCGGGCGCTTTAAGGCGCTGCGCGTTTCCGGGCAGACCTGGGGACTGTTCTTCGAACGTCTTAACGTGTCGGTGCAGAAGCTGGAGAACGCCATTGAATTCTACGGCGCCATCTCGCATAACAAGCTGCATGGTCTGTCGGTTCAGGTGGAAACCAACCATGTTAAGCTGCCGGCGGTAGTGGATGGCTTTGCCAGCGAAGGGATTATTCAGTTCTTCTTTGAAGAGGCGGATAACGAGAGCGGATTTAATATCTATATTCTCGACGAGAGCAACCGCGCCGAGGTTTATCATCACTGTGAAGGCAGTAAAGAGGAGCTGGTGCGTGACGTGAGCCGCTTCTACTCTTCATCCCACGATCGTTTCACCTACGGCTCCAGTTTTATCAACTTCAACCTGCCGCAGTTCTATCAGATTGTCGACGTTGACGGTCGACCTCAGGTGATTCCGTTCCGCAGCCAGGCGATCGGGGCGGCTGCCGCGCCGGTGAGCCCGGATGCCGTGGCGTCGCCCATGCTGCAGCAGCACTATTCCTGATCGACATTCCTGAGTCACTATTTCCCCGGCGACGTTGTGTTTTCGCCGGGGTTTTGCTTTTCCGGTTACGATGAAAGCGCGGGCTTAGCGAAAACTCACGGCTTCGCCAGCCTGCCGGGTCGCCGCCTGCTCCAGTAGATCCCAGAAGGTTTCACCGCTGCGGTCGCACACCCACTCATCACCTTTAAGATCAAAATGGTAGCCGCCTTGCTTGGTCGCCAGCCACACCTGATGCAGCGGCTCCTGACGGTTGATAATAATTTTGCTGCCGTTCTCAAAACTGAGAGTCAGCACGCCGCCGTTGATCTCACAGTCGATATCGCTATCGCCGTCCCGCTCGTCCAGACGCTCTTCGATGGTCATCCACAGGCTATCAGCCAGGCGATGGAATTCACTGTCGTTCATGGTTCTACCCTGCTTTTTTGAAGATGGCGGCAGTATAGCGCGAAACAAAAGCGCGCGCAGTCGGATGCTAAACGCTTGCTTTTACGTCTTCTCCTGCGATGATAGAAAGCAGAAAGAGTGAATCACGGGCAACTATCAATGAAAAACGTTTTTCCAACGCTTGCCGTTTTATTGGCGATCTTCAGCCTGACCGGCTGTGGTCTGAAGGGACCGCTTTATTTCCCTCCGGCAGAAAAGACGGCGGCTCCGCCAACCAAACCGGTCAATAGCGGTATCCAGAGCTCGGCGCCAGATCGTAACGATCGCGGCGATAGCGGCGGCCCGACCCAGGTAAACTATTAACGATAACGTTCTGTTCCGCGCGACTGGAGTAGATGATGCAGTTCTCTAAAATGCATGGCCTTGGCAACGACTTTATGGTCGTTGACGCGGTAACGCAGAATGTTTTTTTCTCACCGGAGCTGATTCGCCGCCTGGCGGATCGGCATCTGGGCGTCGGTTTCGATCAGCTGCTGGTTGTTGAGCCGCCTTACGATCCGGATCTGGATTTCCATTATCGTATCTTCAACGCCGACGGCAGCGAAGTGTCGCAGTGCGGTAACGGCGCGCGCTGCTTTGCCCGATTTGTCCGTCTGAAAGGCCTGACCAATAAACGTGACATCCGCGTGAGCACGGCGAACGGTCGTATGGTATTAAGCGTAACGGAAGACGATCTGGTGCGCGTCAACATGGGGGAGCCGAACTTCGAGCCCTCTCAGGTACCCTTCCGCGCCAACAAAGCGGAAAAGACCTATATTATGCGCGCCGCCGAGCAGACAGTATTGTGCGGCGTGGTCTCGATGGGGAACCCGCACTGCGTCATTCAGGTCGATAATGTGGAAACCGCCGCGGTGGAAACTCTCGGTCCGGTGATGGAAAGCCACGAACGCTTCCCGGAGCGCGCCAACATCGGTTTTATGCAGGTGGTCGAGCGCGATCGCATTCGTCTGCGAGTTTATGAGCGCGGCGCAGGTGAAACTCAGGCCTGCGGCAGCGGGGCCTGTGCGGCGGTAGCGGTTGGTATCCAACAGGGACTGCTGGCCGAAGAAGTACGCGTGGAATTGCCAGGCGGGCGTCTTGATATCGCCTGGAAAGGCCCGGGCCAACCGTTGTTTATGACTGGCCCGGCGGCACATGTCTACGACGGATTTATTCACTTATGAAACAAGTCGGGGAAGAACAGCAGGAAATCACCGGCGCGCTGAATGACCGCGCGGTGGTGGACTATCTGTTGCAACATCCTGAATTTTTTATTCGTAATGCTGCGCTGGTCGAGCACATGCGCGTTCCGCATCCGGTACGCGGCTCGATCTCGCTGGTGGAATGGCACATGGTGCGGGCACGTAACCATATCAACGTGCTGGAAGAGAACATGATGCTGCTGATGGAGCAGGCAACGGCGAATGAGAGCCTGTTCCAGCGTCTGCTGCATCTGCAGACGCGGCTGGCGGCGGCGGAAAGCCTTGATGAGATGCTGAACCGTTTTCATCGCTGGGCGCGCGAGATAGGGCTGGCGGGCGCGACGGTGCGTTTGTTTCCCGATAGCTGGCGGCTGGGCGCACCGTCAAAATTCACCCATCTGGCGCTAAGCCGGCAGGCATTTGAGCCGATCCGCATTCAGCGTCTTGGGCAGGCTCGTCATTATCTCGGGCCGCTGCACGGACCTGAACTGCTGGTGGTGCTGCCGGAAGCGAAAGCTATCGGCTCGGTGGCGATGTCGCTGCTGGGCGGCGATGACGCCCCTGGCGTGATGCTTTTCAGCAGTCGCGATGCCCAGCATTATCAACAAGGCCAGGGAACGCAGCTGCTGCAGGAAATTGCGTTAATGCTGCCGGGTCTGTTGGAGCGCTGGGTTGAACGCGCATGACCGACTCTCCCTTATTCACCGCCGTTGACCGCTTTCTACGCTACCTGGGCGTGGAGCGTCAGCTGAGCCCGATCACGCTACTGAACTACCGGCGTCAGCTTGATGCGCTGATGGCGCTCGCTGAACAGGCGGGGCTCAAAAGCTGGCAGCAGTGCGATGCCGCTCAGGTTCGTGGCCTGGCGGTCCGTAGCCGTAAACAGGGCCTGGGGCCGGCAAGTCTTGCGCTGCGGCTTTCCGCGTTGCGCAGTTTCTTTGACTGGCTGGTGGCGCAGGGCGAGCTGGCGGCGAACCCGGCGAAAGGTATCTCCGCCCCGAAAATTCCCCGTCACTTACCTAAAAATATTGATGTCGATGATGTCAACCGGCTGCTGGATATCGATCTTAACGATCCGCTGGCGGTACGCGATCGGGCGATGCTGGAGGTCATGTACGGCGCGGGTCTGCGTCTCTCCGAGCTGGTCAATCTTGATATTAAACACCTCGATCTGGAATCCGGGGAGGTGTGGGTGATGGGCAAAGGAAGCAAAGAACGCCGTCTGCCGATTGGGCGCAGCGCGGTGGCGTGGATCGAACACTGGCTCGATTTACGCGGTCTGTTTGGCACGGATGACGATGCGCTGTTTTTATCTAAACTCGGGAAACGTATTTCCGCGCGTAATGTGCAGAAGCGCTTTGCCGAGTGGGGCATTAAGCAGGGGCTGAATAGCCACGTGCATCCGCATAAACTGCGCCACTCCTTTGCCACCCATATGCTGGAGTCGAGCGGCGATCTGCGCGGCGTACAGGAGCTGCTGGGTCATGCCAATCTCTCGACGACTCAAATCTATACCCATCTTGATTTTCAACACCTTGCCTCGGTGTATGATGCGGCGCATCCGCGCGCCAAACGGGGGAAATAATGCGTTTTTACCGACCGCTGGGCCAAATTTCTGCACTGACGTTTGACCTGGACGATACCCTTTACGACAACCGCCCGGTCATCGACCGGACGCTGCACGAGTCGCTGGCCTTTGTGCGCAGCTACCATCCGTCACTGAGCCGGTTTGATGCGAACGAGCTGCAACAGCTGCGTCAGACGCTGCTCGAGACAGAACCGGAGATTTACCACGACGTGACCGAGTGGCGGCGACGCGCGCTGGTGCTGGGGATGACCAATGCCGGGCTCTCTCCCGGGCAGGCTGCCGCGGGCGCGGATGCGGCAATGGCGAATTTTGCCCACTGGCGGAGTTTGATCGATGTGCCGCAGGAAACTCACGATACGCTGGCTGCGCTGGCGGAGAAATGGCCGCTGGTGGCGGTGACCAACGGCAACGCGCAACCTGAACTCTTTGGTTTGAGCGACTATTTCCGTTTTGTTCTGCGTGCTGGTCCGGACGGGCGATCGAAACCCTTTGCCGATATGTATCATCTGGCGGCGGAGCGTCTTGATTTGCCGCTGGATCGGATACTTCACGTGGGGGATGATCTGACCACCGATGTGGCGGGCGCTATTCGCTGCGGCATGCAGGCCTGCTGGATCAAACCGCAGGGGGCTGATCTGATGCGTGCGACCGACAGCCGCCTGCTGCCGCACATTGAAATTTCACGGTTGGCATCTCTGACCTCGCTGATATAATCACCACTAGTTCTGTATATATTAACAGTATGCCCGGTAGACGATGCGTGGCCGGGCAGCTCATTTCCGGCGGTGCCAATGGACGTTTCTTACCTGCTCGACAGCCTCAATGATAAACAGCGTGAAGCCGTAGCCGCTTCACGCACCAATATGCTGGTTCTGGCGGGAGCGGGTAGCGGTAAGACGCGGGTTCTGGTACACCGTATTGCCTGGCTGCTGAGCGTGGAAAACTGCTCACCGTATTCGATTATGGCGGTAACCTTTACCAACAAAGCGGCAGCGGAGATGCGCCATCGTATTGGCCAGCTGATGGGGACAACCCAGGGCGGCATGTGGGTCGGGACATTCCACGGGCTGGCGCATCGCCTGCTGCGGGCCCACCATCTGGACGCTAACCTGCCGCAAGATTTTCAGATCCTCGATAGCGAAGACCAGCTGCGTCTGCTGAAGCGTCTGATTAAGGCGATGAACCTCGACGAGAAGCAGTGGCCGCCGCGTCAGGCGATGTGGTACATCAATAGCCAGAAAGATGAAGGGCTGCGCCCGCATCATATTCAGAGCTACGGCAACCCGGTGGAACAGACCTGGCAGAAAGTTTATCAGGCCTATCAGGAAGCCTGCGATCGCGCCGGTCTGGTGGACTTTGCTGAACTGCTGCTGCGCGCGCACGAGCTGTGGCTCAATAAACCGCATATTCTCCAGCACTACCGCGAACGCTTCACCAACATCCTCGTGGATGAGTTTCAGGATACCAACAACATCCAGTATGCCTGGATTCGCCTGCTGGCGGGCGATAGCGGCAAGGTGATGATTGTGGGGGATGATGACCAGTCGATCTACGGCTGGCGCGGCGCCCAGGTTGAGAATATTCAGCGCTTTCTCACCGATTTCCCCGGCGCGCAGACCATCCGCCTGGAGCAGAACTACCGCTCGACCAGCAACATCCTGAGCGCCGCTAACGCCCTGATTGAAAACAACAGCGGGCGTCTGGGCAAAAAGCTGTGGACCGACGGGGCCGACGGTGAGCCTATCTCCCTCTATTGCGCGTTTAACGATCTTGATGAAGCGCGCTTTGTCGTCAACCGCATCAAAACCTGGCAGGAGAACGGCGGGGCGCTTGAGCAGTGCGCCATTCTCTACCGCAGTAACGCCCAGTCGCGCGTGCTGGAAGAGGCGCTGCTGCAGGCCAGCATGCCGTACCGTATCTATGGCGGCATGCGCTTCTTCGAACGCCAGGAGATCAAAGATGCGCTCTCCTATCTGCGCCTGATCGCCAACCGTAACGACGATGCGGCGTTTGAGCGGGTGGTGAATACGCCCACTCGCGGTATCGGCGACCGCACGCTGGACGTGGTGCGCCAGACCTCGCGCGACCGTCAGCTCACGCTGTGGCAGGCTTGCCGCGAGCTGTTAAAAGATAAAGTCCTCGCCGGGCGCGCCGCCAGCGCGCTGCAACGCTTTATGGAGCTGATTGACGCCCTGGCGCAGGAGACGGCGGATATGCCTCTGCATGTGCAGACCGACCGGGTGATTAACGACTCCGGCCTGCGGACGATGTACGAGCAGGAAAAGGGCGAAAAAGGCCAGACGCGGATAGAAAACTTAGAAGAGCTGGTGACGGCAACGCGCCAGTTCAGCTACAACGATGAAGATGAGGATTTAATGCCGCTGCAGGCCTTCCTTTCTCACGCCGCGCTGGAAGCGGGTGAAGGGCAGGCGGATACCTGGCAGGATGCGGTGCAGCTGATGACGCTGCACTCGGCGAAAGGTCTGGAGTTCCCGCAGGTGTTTATCGTCGGCGTGGAAGAGGGGATGTTCCCGAGCCAGATGGCGCTGGATGAAGGTGGCCGACTGGAAGAGGAGCGTCGCCTGGCTTACGTCGGCGTGACGCGCGCGATGCAGAAACTGACTCTCACCTATGCGGAAACCCGCCGTCTGTACGGCAAAGAGGTTTACCATCGCCCGTCGCGCTTTATCGGCGAGCTGCCGGAGGCCTGTGTGGAAGAGGTACGCCTGCGCGCGACGGTGAGCCGTCCGGTCAGCCATCAGCGGATGGGGACGCCGATGGCGGAAAACGATACTGGCTACAAATTGGGACAGCGCGTACGCCATCCGAAGTTTGGCGAAGGCACCATCGTGAATCTGGAAGGCAGCGGCGAGCATAGCCGTTTGCAGGTCGCCTTCCAGGGGCAAGGTATTAAATGGTTAGTGGCGGCCTATGCCCGGCTGGAAACAGTGTAACAGTAAGAAAAATATCGTTTTTTTGTAATAATCTGCTAGCCTTATATGCTAAAGGGCAGGATTTGCTCTTTAGCGTTCCGTTGCGTGTTGACGCCGTTTTTGTGCTGGCGTAACATGCGCGCACGATTACGCTAAGAGGACATTCGCCTTGGACACACCCAGTAGATGCTGGCTCAACTTCCTGTCCGTCAGGAACAACTCCTAAGGCTATCCTCTTATGCTGATAGCCTTAGCGGTTGTCAGCGACCCGTCATACCCGTCGCTCTGAGTCAGGCTTAATGGTCTGAAACCCAAATTGTTTCTGTGTGCCCACCGAACTGTCCGATAATTTTTTTGCATTGGGAGTCCCGGTCATGCTGAGCGCATTTCAACTGGAAAATAATCGTTTAACACGCCTGGAAGCTGATGAGATCAAGCATCTCGCCAGTTCGGTGTGGGTCGATCTGGTCGAGCCCGACGACGAAGAACGAAGCCGCGTGCAGACGGAATTGGGTCAGAACCTGGCAACGCGCCCGGAACTGGAAGATATCGAAGCATCGGCGCGTTTCTTCGAAGATGAAGACGGTTTACACATTCACTCTTTTTTCTTTTTTGAAGATGCAGAGGATCACGCCGGTAACTCCACCGTGGCATTTACGATTCGTGAAGGGCGCCTGTTTACCCTGCGCGAACGTGAATTACCGGCATTTCGCCTCTATCGCATGCGCGTTCGCAACCAGCTAATGGTTGATGGCAACGCCTATGAACTGCTGCTGGATCTGTTCGAAACCAAAATCGAACAGCTGGCGGATGAAATCGAAAATATCTATAGCGACCTGGAAAAACTCAGCCGCGTGATCATGGAAGGTCGTCAGGGCGATGAGTACGACGACGCGCTCTCAACGCTTGCCGAGCAGGAAGATATCGGCTGGAAGGTCCGCCTGTGTCTGATGGATACCCAGCGCGCTCTGAACTTCCTGGTGCGCAAGGCGCGTTTACCTGCGGGGCAGCTGGAGCAGGCGCGCGAAATCCTGCGAGATATCGAATCCCTGCTGCCGCACAACGAATCGCTGTTCCAGAAGGTCAACTTCCTGATGCAAGCGGCGATGGGCTTTATCAACATCGAGCAGAACCGCATCATCAAGATCTTCTCGGTGGTTTCCGTGGTCTTCCTGCCGCCTACGCTGGTGGCTTCCAGCTACGGGATGAACTTCGAGTTTATGCCGGAGCTGCACTGGAGCTTTGGCTATCCCGGCGCGATTGTTTTTATGATGCTTGCCGGTCTGGCGCCGTATCTCTACTTCAAGCGTAAAAACTGGCTTTAAAACAATAAATTATATCAAAGCCGGCTCCCTTCTGGGGGGCCGGCTTTTTTTTGCCTTTATGGCTGCCATCGCGGTGGCCACCGGAAATATGCTTTTATTATCGCCGCCGCTTAATTCTCTGCGCACCAGAAGTGTGGGCCGTGTATCACAAAAAGGGGGTGGGATAATTGTTACCATCGCAATATTCCCGGTAAAAAAAAGGCGAAATTTTACAATGAAAAGTATCTTTACATTAACATTTTTGGCTCTTGCCTGCCTCTCTGTCAATGCACAAGCTGTTGAAAAACTTGCTGGTAATGAAATTCTCGCGGTTCAAAAAGGCGGCGTTGCGGATAAAGTCTATGCCGAGAATTATCCTCAGCTGAAGATTGCGACCTATAACATCGGCAAGAATGAAGCTTCCGATAACGTTGCGGATTTTACTTCACTCAATTTAGCGATTAAGAACATTGGCGCCGATATTATTGCGGTTCCGGAAGTCGATAATAAAACCGCCAGAAGCCAAAAAATCGATCAGCTCAAAACCATCGCGGACGCTAACGGCTACCACTATGCCTTCGGCAAAGCGCTGGAGTTCGACGGCGGAGAGTACGGTGTCGGTATTCTGTCTAAATATAAAATTGAGCACACTCAGGTTATTAAACTGCCGTCAGGGGATGCCGAGCAGCGAATAGCGCTATTGGCGCAAATCGCCGTTCCCGGCTTTGATAGCCCGGTGCTGGTGATGGTGACCCATCTCGACTGGCAAAAAGATCCGACGATGCGCATTGAGCAGGTCCGCCATCTTCTGGACGTGAGCATCGGCGATGCCCCATCGGACTTCAAAGATATCGCCTCATCAATCAAAATTCTCGCGGGTGATTTTAACTCCACGCACGATGAGCAGCCGCTAAAAGAGGTCGGTTATTTCTTTAACCCCGTGGCGAAGCAGGGGACGGATTACCGCACCTGGCCTGCGGTTAACCCGGCAATAGATATTGACCATATTTTCACCTTCAAAGGGCAAAAATGGAATGTGAAAAACATCGAGGTGCCGCACAACTCACCGGCCTTTAACTGGTCATCCGCCAGCGATCATTTACCCCTGATTGCCGAACTGGAGCTCACCGAGCAGTAAAATAACGCACCTGCCTCTACGCACGAGAGGCAGGTGCGTGATGTGGAGGTAGTGGCGTTATGCCCGACGCAGCCGGCGCTGGGTATACAGCGCATCGACGATAAACACCGCCAGCGCTACCCAGATAAAGGCGAAGGTCACCATCTTATCTGCCCCCGGCACTTCCCCGTAAAATACGACCGCCAGCAGGAACATCAGCGTCGGACCAATATACTGGAAGAATCCCAGCGTGGAGAGACGCAGGCGGGTGGCGGCCCCGGTAAAGCACAGCAGAGGAATCGTGGTGACAACGCCCGCCGCCATCAGCAGCAGGTTCAGCGACCACGGGTTCTCTCCCATATGGCTGGTTGGGCTGTCGGCGATGGCAAACAGGTATACGGCGGCGACCGGCAGGAGCCACAGGGTTTCAACTAACATTCCGGTTTGCGCATCCACGGCGATCTTTTTACGCAGCAGCCCGTAAAAGGCAAAGCTGAAGGCCAGCCCAAGGCCGATAACCGGCAGCGAACCAAAGGTCCACAGCTGTACCAGCACACCGCACACGGCCAGCAGCACCGCCAGCCACTGCATGCGGCGAAAACGCTCGCCGAGGAAAATCATCCCCAGCACAATATTCACCAGCGGGTTAATGAAGTAGCCGAGACTGGCCTCCAGCATGTGGTGGTTATTCACCGCCCAGATGAAGAGCAGCCAGTTACCGCCAATCAGCACCGCCGACAGCGCCAGCAGGAAAATCTTGCGCGGCATATGCAGCAGTTTTTTCACCTGTGGCCACTGGTGGCTGAGGCTGATTAACGCCAGCATAAAAAAGAATGACCAGATCACGCGATGCGTCAGGATTTCATCGGCGGGAACATAGTAGATAAGTTTGAAGTAGGCAGGTGCGATGCCCCAGATAAAATAGGCGGCAAGAGCCAGCATCACCCCCAGCCGCGTTTGTTTTGCATCCATCGGTAAAATCCGTTACGCCAAAACAACGATGTTACTTTATTTACCGCGATCAACCCACCATATACGTCGCCGTGGCGCTGGCGATATAGACCCGATCTTCGTTATGCAACTCCACGCGGGCGACCGCGACCTTATTCCCGGCACGCAACAGGCTGCTGGTGGCGGTAAAGTGCTCGCCGCGCCCAGGGCGCAGATAATCAACGCGCAGATCGATGGTCCCCATCCGCGACAGCCGCTGGCGTAACTCTTCTTCATTAATGGTGTCATGCCGGGTCAGCGTACTGCCCACGCACACCAGCCCTGCGGCCACATCCAGCGCGGAGGCGATGACCCCGCCATGCAGAATACTTTGCGCCCAGTTGCCAACCATCATAGGCTGGTTTTTAAAGCTGAGCTGAGCAAACTCTTTTTCGTAACGCTCCAGCTTCAGTCCTAAGGCGCGATTAAAAGGCATGTGGTAGACAAAGATTTCTCCCACCAGCTTAAGGGCGGCTTCGGCTGTGAGTTCAGACATGACGATTGTATCCATTCGTTAATGAAATGTTGATTTTATGCTTCTAAAACGGTGATTTCCACTTTCAGAACGGATAACCGGGCGGGGAGCCCGTAAACAGGTAGAATGATGCCGGGTAAAACAGAAATAATAATCACTCATTCAGGAGAACAGTAATGCGTATCTCTTTGGCCTGGCTGTTAGCGCTGAGCGCGCTTCCGGCTGGCGTTTTGGCGCAGGATGCGCCGGTTAGTCATCCTGTTCATGATACCCCTGCGGTACGCGGTAGCATTATCGCTAACCTGTTGCAGGACCATGATAATCCTTTCTTGCTGTATCCCTACGAGAGCAACTACCTGCTCTATACGTGGAGTAGCGATATCAACAAGGAAGCGATCTCCAGCTATGACTGGGCGGAAAATGCCCGCAAGGACGAAGTGAAATTCCAGCTCAGTCTGGCGTTTCCGCTGTGGCGAGGGATCCTCGGCGAGAACTCGCTGCTCGGGGCTTCCTATACGCAGAAGTCCTGGTGGCAGCTCTCCAACAGCAAAGAGTCCGCGCCGTTTCGTGAAACCAACTATGAACCGCAGCTGTTCCTGGGTTTTGCGACGGATTACCAGCTTGCCGGCTGGACGTTGCGTGATGTCGAAATGGGTTACAACCACGATTCTAACGGCCGCTCGGATCCCACTTCCCGCAGCTGGAACCGCCTGTATGCCCGCCTGATGGCGCAAAATGGCAACTGGCTGGTGGAGGTGAAGCCCTGGTACGTTGTCGGGAGCACCAACGATAATCCGGATATCACGAAATATATGGGCTATTACCGCCTGAAGGTTGGTTATCAACTCGGTGACGCTATCCTGAGCGCCCAGGGGCAATATAACTGGAACAGCGGTTATGGCGGCGCAGAGCTCGGCGTCAGCTATCCGATCACCCGCCACGTGCGTTTCTACACCCAGGTCTACAGCGGTTATGGCGAGTCGCTCATTGATTATAACTTTAACCAGACCCGGGTTGGCGTCGGTGTGACGCTCAACGATCTGTTTTAATCGTTGCACTCTGGCTCACTGGCGCTGAAAATAGCGCCTGTTTTCTTTTCAGGCAGACGGGGTCAACGTGGCGCAGGCGGAAGTATTGAATCAAACATTGCTGGCAAAGCAGGTTTTACAGGAAACCTTCGGCTACCAGCAGTTTCGCCCAGGCCAGGAAACCATTATCGATACGGCGCTGGGCGGGCGTGACTGCCTGGTCGTAATGCCCACCGGCGGCGGCAAATCGCTGTGCTATCAGGTGCCCGCGCTGGTGCTGGGCGGCCTGACGGTGGTGGTATCGCCGCTGATCTCGCTGATGAAAGATCAGGTCGACCAGCTGCTGGCGAACGGCGTGGCCGCTGCCTGTCTTAACTCGACCCAGAGCCGCGAACAGCAGCAGGAAGTCATGGCCGGCTGTCGCAGTGGGCAGATTCGCCTGCTGTATATCGCCCCCGAACGCTTGATGCTGGATAACTTCCTTGAGCATCTCAGCCACTGGAACCTGGCAATGGTGGCGGTGGATGAAGCGCACTGTATTTCCCAGTGGGGACATGATTTCCGGCCGGAATATGCTGCCCTGGGCCAGCTGCGCCAGCGCGTGCCGCAGATCCCGTTTATGGCGCTCACCGCCACCGCCGATGACACCACCCGCCGCGATATCGTTCGCCTGCTGGGGTTGAATGACCCGCTGATTCAGGTCAGCAGCTTCGACCGCCCGAACATCCGCTACATGCTGATGGAGAAGTTTAAACCGCTCGATCAGCTGATGCGCTACGTGCAGGACCAGCGCGGCAAATCGGGCATTATCTACTGCAACAGCCGTTCGAAAGTGGAAGATACCGCCGCTCGACTGCAAAGCCGTGGAATCAGCGCGGCCGCCTACCATGCCGGGCTGGAGAACGACGTTCGTGCGGATGTGCAGGAGAAATTTCAGCGCGACGATCTGCAAATCGTGGTGGCCACGGTAGCTTTCGGCATGGGGATCAATAAACCCAACGTCCGCTTCGTGGTGCACTTCGACATTCCCCGTAATATTGAATCCTACTATCAGGAAACCGGTCGCGCCGGTCGCGATGGCCTGCCGGCGGAAGCGATGCTGTTTTACGATCCGGCCGATATGGCGTGGTTGCGTCGCTGTCTGGAGGAGAAACCCGCCGGGCCGCTGCAGGATATTGAACGCCATAAACTGAACGCGATGGGCGCTTTTGCCGAAGCGCAAACCTGCCGCCGTCTGGTACTCCTCAACTATTTTGGCGAAGGGCGCCAGGAAGCATGCGGCAACTGCGATATCTGCCTCGATCCGCCGAAGCAGTACGACGGATTAATGGATGCGCGTAAGGCGCTCTCGACTATTTACCGCGTGAATCAGCGCTTTGGCATGGGCTATGTGGTGGAGGTGCTGCGCGGGGCGAATAATCAGCGTATCCGCGAAATGGCGCATGACAAGCTGCCGGTATACGGCATCGGTCGCGAACAGAGCCATGAACACTGGGTGAGCGTGATTCGTCAGCTGATTCATCTTGGCCTGGTCACGCAAAACATCGCCCAGCATTCGGCGCTGCAGCTGACCGAAGCCGCGCGTCCCGTGCTGCGTGGCGAGGTTCCGCTGCAGCTCGCCGTTCCGCGTATCGTGGCGCTGAAGCCGAAGGCGATGCAAAAATCCTTCGGCGGCAATTACGACCGCAAGCTGTTCGCCAAGCTGCGCAAACTGCGTAAAGCGATTGCCGATGAAGAAAATATCCCGCCGTACGTTGTATTTAACGATGCGACGTTGATCGAAATGGCGGAGCAGTCGCCGATAACCGCCGGCGAGATGCTGAGCGTGAACGGCGTGGGAACGCGAAAACTGGAGCGTTTCGGGAAAGAGTTTATGGCGCTGATCCGCGCGCACATTGATGGTGAAGATGAGTAGTCAGCCGGACGAAAAAGTGTCAGGATAGTTTCGGTCTTCACTATATTCCTGCGATCCAAATTGCCGATAGATTAGGGTTCAATCATGCTGATGCTTTTCCTCACCGTCGCGCTGGTGCATATCATTGCGCTGATGAGTCCAGGTCCGGACTTTTTCTTTGTTTCTCAGACCGCCGTTAGCCGTTCTCGTAAAGAGGCATTGATGGGCGTGCTGGGGATTACCTGTGGCGTCATGGTCTGGGCGGGCGTCGCGCTGCTTGGCCTGCACCTGATTATCGAAAAAATGGCCTGGCTGCACACCATTATTATGGTCGGCGGCGGCTTATACTTGTGCTGGATGGGCTATCAGATGCTGCGCGGTGCGCTGAAGAAAAGCGATGCGCCGGCGCCGGAGCCGCAGGTCGAGCTGGCCCGCAGTGGCCGTAGCTTCCTGAAAGGGCTGCTGACCAACCTCGCTAACCCGAAGGCGATTATCTATTTTGGTTCCGTCTTCTCACTCTTTGTCGGCGATAACGTCGGCACGGGCGAGCGCTGGGGGATTTTCCTGCTGATCGTTCTGGAAACGCTGGCCTGGTTTACCGTCGTGGCCAGCCTGTTTGCCTTACCGGCTATGCGTCGTGGTTACCAGCGGATGGCAAAATGGATCGACGGCATTGCCGGAACGCTGTTCGCCGGTTTCGGTATTCATCTGATCATTTCGCGCTAAGCGCTGGTTTTCCCGGTTTGCTGAAGGCAAACCGGGGTTCTCGCCTCAGGCATGGCGTGCGGAAGCCAACAGCGCGCCCACCAGCATAAACAACGATCCGAAGACTTTGTTCAACGCCTTCATCTGTTTCGGTCCTTTAATCCATGCCGCAATACGCTGCGCCAGCGTCGCGTAGCCAATCATCACGATGATATCCACCGCAATCGTGGTAACGCCGAGAACCAGATACTGCATGACCTGCGGCTGATGCGGCACGATAAACTGCGGGAACAGGGCCGCCAGAAAGACAATGCTTTTCGGGTTGGTCAGGTTGACGAAAACCGCGCGCTGGAACAGTTTTCCACGCGTTTGCGCCTTTGCCAGGGTATTGAGATTGAGCGATCCCGCCGCGCGCCATTGCTGAATACCCAGCCAGATAAGATAAGCCGCCCCGGCCCACTTCAGCACCTCGAAGGCCAGCACCGAGCGGGAAAACAGCGTTCCCAGGCCGATACCAACAAGGACGATATGAATCGCCAGTCCGGTTTGTAATCCGGCAATCGAGGCGGCCGCGCCGCGGTAGCCGTGGTTGATCGAGGTCGTCATGGTATTAATGGCCCCGGAACCTGGCGACAGGCTGAGGATAATGGATGTCAGCAGATAGGCGAACCACCACTCGAACGTCATGAGAAACTCCCTGGTTGTCTGTTTTTATGCCACAATACGCTATTGCGTAAGCATTGTGTGATGCGCGCTAAAAAAACGATTTTCAGTGGTTAACAGGGGTGTAAGCCCGATGTTTCGGCAGCAAAAGGATTGGGATACACGAGAAAACGCGTTTGCGGCTTTTACGATGGGGCCACTTACCGATTTCTGGCATCAGCGGGAAGAGGCGGAATTCAGGGGCGTTGATGATGTCCCGGTCCGTTTTGTTCGCTTTTGCGCCAAAGAAAACGATCGGGTCGTGGTCATCTGTCCGGGGCGTATTGAAAGCTATGTGAAATACGCCGAGCTGGCTTACGATCTGTTCCACAGCGGTTTCGACGTGATGATTATCGACCATCGCGGCCAGGGGCGTTCCGGGCGAATATTGACCGACAGCCATCGCGGCCACGTGGTGCGCTTTAGCGATTATGTTGACGATCTGGCTGCGCTCTGGCAGCAGGAAGTTGCCCCCGGCCACTGGCGAAAAAGGTTTATCCTCGCCCATTCGATGGGGGGCGCCATTGCGACGCTGTTTTTGCAGCGTCACCAGCAGCATTGCGACGCTATTGCGCTGTGCGCGCCTATGTTCGGTATCGTCATGCGTTTCCCGGACTGGATGGTACGCCATATTCTCGATTGGGCTGAGGGCCATCAGCGCATTCGTGAAGAGTATGCGCTGGGTACCGGTCGCTGGCGGGCGCTGCCCTTTTCGGTCAACGTGCTGACGCACAGTCGCCAACGCTATCGTCGTAATCTGCGCTTCTATGCCGATGAACCACAGCTGCGCGTCGGCGGGCCAACCTACCACTGGGTGCGTGAGGGGATCCTCGCAGGTGAAGAGGCGCTGGCGGGCGTAGAGAAAGACACCACTCCCACATTGTTATTGCAGGCAGAAGAAGAACGCGTAGTCGATAACCGCATGCACGAACGCTACTGCGAACTCCGTGCCGCGGCAGGTCGGCCCTGCGAAGGTAATAAGCCGCTTGTTATAGAAGGGGCATACCATGAGATCCTTTTTGAAAAGGACGCCATGCGCTCAGTCGCGCTGAATGCCATCGTCGATTTTTTCAGTCGACACAATGAATCCGACGAAAACGCTCGTCGCCCTGCTTAGAGGTTAAAATTTTTATGTACCAGGTTGTTGCGTCTGACTTAGATGGCACGCTGCTTTCTCCCGATCACTACTTAACTCCCTACGCAAAAGAGACGCTGCAGCTGCTGACCGCGCGCGGGATCGATTTTGTCTTTGCCACCGGTCGTCATTACATCGATGTCGGTCAGATTCGCGATAATCTCGGCATCCGGTCCTACATGATCACCTCCAACGGCGCGCGCGTGCACGACGGCGAGGGGAAACAGATCTTTGCCCATAACCTTGACCGCGACATTGCGGCCGATCTGTTTGAAATGATGCGCAATGACCCGAAAGTGGTGACCAACGTCTACCGCGAAGATGAGTGGTATATGAACCGCCACCGCCCGGAAGAGATGCGTTTTTTCAAAGAGGCCGTCTTCAACTATCAGCTCTACGAAGCGGGCGAGCTTGATCCGCAGGGGATCAGCAAAGTGTTTTTCACCTGCGAGGATCATGAGCATCTGCTGCCGCTGGAACAGGCGATCAATGCCCGCTGGGGCGATCGCGTGAACGTCAGCTTCTCCACGCTGACCTGTCTGGAAGTGATGGCCGGTGGCGTGTCGAAGGGGCATGCGCTGGAAGCGGTCGCTAAAATGCTGGGCTATCGCCTGAAAGACTGCATCGCTTTTGGTGATGGCATGAACGACGCAGAAATGCTGTCGATGGCGGGAAAAGGCTGCATTATGCAGAATGCTCACCAGCGGCTGAAAGACCTGCATCCGGATCTGGAAGTGATCGGCAGCAACGCTGACGATGCGGTGCCGCACTATCTGCGTAAGCTCTATCTCGCCTGATAAAGATTGACGACTGTTTGTTTATTGCCCAGTCGTCAACCTGACTCTCCGCTACAATGAGTGCTCTTCTTCCTGAGAGACATTCATTGTGGCGCTACTGATTATTACCACTATCCTGTGGGCTTTTTCCTTTAGCCTGATAGGCGAATACCTGGCTGGCAGCGTCGATAGCTACTTTTCCGTGCTAATGCGCGTGGGGCTGGCGGCACTGGTGTTTCTGCCGTTTCTGCGTACCCGCGGGCAATCGCCGCGTACTATCGTGCTCTACATGCTGGTCGGCGCCATGCAGCTTGGCATCATGTACCTGCTGGCATTCCGCGCCTATGTGTACCTGACGGTGTCTGAATTCCTGCTGTTTACCGTCTTTACGCCGCTTTATATCACGCTGATTTACGATCTGCTCAGCGGACGCAAGCTCCGCTGGGGATATCTGCTGAGCGCGGGGCTGGCGGTGCTGGGCGCGGCCATTATTCGCTATGACAAAGTGAGCGATCATTTCTGGACGGGGCTGCTGCTGGTTCAGCTGTCGAACCTTAGCTTTGCTATCGGAATGGTGGGCTATAAGCGGCTGATGGAGCTACGTCCTATGCCGCAGCACAACGCGTTTGCGTGGTTCTATATGGGGGCTTTCCTGGTGGCAGTGGCGGCCTGGTTTATGCTGGGCAATCCGCAGAGGCTGCCAACCACAACCCTACAGTGGGGGGTCCTGGTCTGGCTGGGCGTGGCAGCGTCGGGGCTGGGGTACTTTATGTGGAACTACGGGGCTACGCAGGTGGATGCCGGAACGCTGGGCATTATGAATAACGTGCATGTCCCCGCCGGGCTGCTGGTTAACCTTGCCATCTGGCAAGAACAGCCCCACTGGCCGAGCTTTATTACAGGAGCTCTGGTGATCCTGGCCTCACTGTGGGTCCATCGCCGTTGGGTCGCTCCGCACTCCGGACAAACGGCAAATGATCGCAAGCGTGATTCCGCGCTGAGCGAATAAACGCTTCGGTGACCGGCTGGCGCTGCTCGCCGTCGCGTACCGCGGCGTACAGTCGGCTCCACAGTCCTTCGCCCAGGGTTTTGGTGACGACCAGACCCTGGCGCTCAAAACTTTCCACCACCCAGTGCGGCAGGGCGGCGATGCCCATCCGCGCGGCGACCATCTGAATTAACAGCAGGGTATTGTCGACGCTTTTGAGCTGCGGGCTGATGCCGGCCGGCTGCAGGAAGTGGCGCCAGATATCCAGGCGACCGCGCTGAACCGGATAAATCAGCAGCAGTTCCGATGCCAGATCTTCCGGCGAGATGCGCGTTTTCGCTGCCAGCGGATGCTCCGGCGCCAGCACCAGGCGAACTTCAAAATCGAACATAGGCGAATAGTGCAGGCCGCTACGCGGCAGGATATCCGAGGTCATGACCAGGTCCAGCTCGCTTTGCTGCAGAGCTGGCTGCGGGTCAAAGGTTACGCCGGACTGAAAATCCACTTCGACATGCGGCCAGCGGGCGCGGAAACTCTCCAGCGCCGGGGTCAACCACTGTATACAGCTATGACACTCGATAGCGATGCGCAGACGGGTTTGCTGCGGCTCGTGGCAGTCCTGCAGCGCGCGGCTGATTTGCGGCAGAACCTGGTTTGCCAGCTGGAGCAGGATCTCCCCCTGTGGGGTGAAGCGCAGAGGCTGACTTTTACGCACAAACAAGCGGAAGCCAAGGCGTTGTTCCAGATCGCTGAACTGGTGAGACAGGGCGGACTGAGTTTGATGCAGAGCTGCCGCAGCGCCTGCCAGCGACCCGCTATTCCGCAACGCCTGTAGCGTTTTCAGGTGTTTTATTTCGATCATGAAAGTCCTTCACTTCGGCATGAATAATTTGCGCTTGAGGAATATACAGTAACCGCCAATTATGGATGTGTAAACATCTGGACGTCTAAATCCTTTATCTTTCGAATTTATGGTGCGTTGGCCGCACTTCCTCACCCCGGTCACTTACTTCAGTAAGTTCCTGGGGATGAGCAAGTTTGCCGCCTTCCCTGAATCCGAAATCTTTCGGATTGCAATCATGAGGCTCAAAAAATGACAATTATTAATCACACCCTCGGTTTCCCTCGCGTTGGTCTACGTCGCGAGCTGAAAAAAGCGCAAGAGAGCTACTGGGCGGGTAACTCAACCCGCGAAGAACTGCTGGCGGTGGGCCGCGAGCTGCGCGCCCGTCACTGGGAGCAGCAGAAGCAGGCGGGCGTTGACCTGCTGCCGGTGGGTGATTTCGCCTGGTACGACCATGTTCTGACTACCAGCCTGCTACTGGGTAACGTGCCGGCTCGTCATCAGAACAAAGATGGCTCGGTTGATATCGATACCCTGTTCCGCATTGGCCGCGGCCGTGCGCCGACCGGCGAACCGGCGGCAGCGGCAGAAATGACCAAATGGTTTAACACCAACTATCACTACATGGTGCCAGAGTTTGTAAAAGGGCAGGCGTTCAAACTGACCTGGACCCAGCTGCTGGATGAAGTGGACGAAGCGCTGGCGCTTGGTCATAAGGTTAAACCCGTCCTGCTGGGGCCGGTCACTTATCTGTGGCTGGGCAAAGTCAAAGGCGAACAGTTTGACCGTTTGAGCCTGCTGAAGGATATCCTGCCGGTTTACCAGCAGGTGCTGGCAGAGCTGGCAAAACGCGGCATCGAGTGGGTACAGATTGACGAGCCGGCTCTGGTGCTGGAACTGCCGCAGGCGTGGCTGGAGGCGTTCAAACCGGCGTATGACGCGCTCGCAGGTCAGGTTAAGCTGCTGCTGACCACCTACTTTGAAGGCATCACCGCCAACCTCGACACCATCACCGCGCTGCCGGTGCAGGGTCTGCACGTTGACCTGGTTCACGGTAAAGATGATGTGGCCGATCTGCACCGGCGTCTGCCAGCCGACTGGCTGCTCTCTGCGGGCCTGATCAACGGCCGTAACGTCTGGCGCGCCGATCTGACGGAGAAGTATGCGCAAATTAAAGACATCGTCGGCCAGCGTGCGCTGTGGATCGCGACCTCATGCTCCCTGCTGCACAGCCCGATCGACCTGAGCGTGGAAACCCGTCTCGATGCGGAAGTGAAAAGCTGGTTCGCTTTTGCCCTGCAGAAATGTACCGAGCTGGCCCTGCTGCGCGATGCGCTGAATAGCGGCGAGACCGCAAAACTGGTTGAATGGAGCGCGCCGATTCAGGCTCGCCGTCACTCTACCCGCGTACATAATGCGGCGGTAGAAAAACGTCTGGCGGCCATTACCGCTCAGGACAGCCAGCGCAACAGCCCATATGCTGAACGCGCCAGGGCGCAGCGTACGCGCTTCAATCTACCGGCGTGGCCGACCACGACCATCGGCTCTTTTCCACAGACTACCGAGATCCGTGGCCTGCGTCTGGACTTCAAAAAAGGCAATCTCGATGCCAACCACTATCGCACCGGTATTGCGGAGCATATCAAGCAGGCGATTGTTGAGCAGGAACGTTTAGGGCTAGATGTTCTGGTTCACGGCGAAGCCGAGCGTAACGACATGGTGGAGTACTTCGGTGAGCACCTCGACGGGTTCATCTTCACGCAAAACGGTTGGGTACAGAGCTACGGCTCCCGCTGCGTGAAGCCGCCGGTGGTCATCGGGGATGTCAGTCGCCCGGAAGCAATCACCGTTGAGTGGGCGAAGTTTGCCCAGTCGCTGACCGACAAGCCGGTGAAAGGCATGCTGACCGGTCCGGTGACGATTCTTTGCTGGTCATTCCCGCGTGAAGACGTCAGTCGCGAAACCATCGCCAAACAGATTGCGCTGGCGCTGCGTGACGAAGTGGCGGATCTGGAGGCGGCCGGTATCGGTATCATCCAGATTGATGAGCCGGCGCTGCGTGAAGGACTGCCGCTCAAGCGTAGCGACTGGGATGCTTATCTGCAGTGGGGCGTGGAAGCCTTCCGGATCAATGCCGCGGTGGCGCGGGATGATACCCAGATCCACACCCATATGTGCTACTGCGAGTTCAACGACATCATGGATTCGATTGCCGCGCTGGATGCGGACGTGATCACCATTGAAACCTCGCGTTCTGACATGGAGCTGCTGGAGTCGTTTGAAGAGTTCGAATACCCGAACGAAATCGGACCGGGCGTGTATGACATCCATTCGCCGAACGTTCCGAGCGTGGAGTGGATTGAAGCACTGCTGGAGAAAGCGGCGCAGCGTATCCCGGCAGAGCGTCTGTGGGTCAACCCGGACTGTGGCCTGAAAACTCGCGGCTGGCCGGAAACCCGCGCCGCGCTGGCTAACATGGTGAAAGCCGCGCAGAATCTGCGTCAGGCATAACTCCGTTAACCCTCGTCCCGGAGGAGGCCCAGGCCTCCTCTTCTTTTCTCTTTTTCTTTTCTCTTTCGTGCTGGCAAATGTCCCGTCTAACCTGCGGAGTGCCTGCGGCTGGGCTACGCTTAGCTGCACTGAGCAAGCACAGACATTTCCGGGGGAGAATGATGACCAGGCTCGACGATCCGCAGCGGTCCTTATGTTTTGCTATTAATCTGGGGAACCCGGTTCTCGCCACGTTATTGCCGGATAATACCCCGGGTGGCATCACCGCCGAGTTAGCCAAAAAACTGGCCGCGGAATGCGGTTGCGAGGCGCGATTTGTGACCTGGCCGACGGCCGGGAAAGTGGTTGATGTAGCTTTGCTGGACCAGTGGGATATTGCTTTCCTGGCGATTGATCCCGCTCGTGAAGACAAACTGTGCTTCACCCCGCCGTATGTCACGATTGAAAGTTCAGTGCTGGTCAGAAACGACAGCGATATTCACTCCGTACAAGCGATGGATCGCCCGGGAGTAACGATTAACGTCGGGAGAGGGGCGGCCTATGAACTGTATCTGATTCGAACGCTACGCCATGCGGCGATGCAGCAGTACGCTACCTCCCAGGAGGCGATCCGCGCGTTTATCGCCGGGGAAGGGGAGATGGTTGCCGGGATCCGTCAGCCGCTTGCCAGCGTGGCGCGGGAACATCCCCAGTATCGCCTCCTGCCTGATAGTTTCAGCCAGATACAGCAAGCGATTTGCGTTCCCCGAAACCGGCTACAGCACTATGAATTTGTCTGTGGTTGTCTGGCGGCATGGAAGAGTGACGGAACGATCGCCGATATGATTAACCGCCATATCGGCAACCGATAGCGGCTTACGCGCGCTTCCCGCCATACTGCGCAAACCATGCCAGCATACGCTGCCAGCCGTCTTTGGCCGATTCTTCATGATAGCTGGCGCGATAATCGGCGTTAAAGGCGTGATCGGCTTCCGGGTAGACGATGATCTCCGCTTTGGCGTTGGCCGCGCGAAGCGCGTGACGCATGGTTTCCACCGTATCCTGCGGAATGCTGGCGTCTTTGCCACCGTACAACCCCAGCACCGGCGCGTTGAGATCAACGGCGATATCCACCGGATATTTCGCTGAGTTCAGGGTTTTCTGCCCGACCAGCTTCCCGTACCAGGCGACGGCGGCTTTCAGCTGCGGGTTATGGGCGGCATAAAGCCAGGTAATGCGTCCACCCCAGCAGAAGCCGGTGATCAGCAGACGATGAGCATCGCCTCCGTGGCGTGCGGCCCAGCTGGCGACATGGTCGAGGTCGGCCAGCACCTGCGCATCCGGCACTTTGCTGACCAGCTCCTGGAACAGGGTGGGGATATCGGTATAGTCATTCGGATCGCCCTGGCGGAAGTAGAGCTCTGGTGCGATAGCCAGATATCCCTCCTGCGCCAGACGGCGGCAAATGTCGCGGATATGTTCATGGACGCCGAAAATTTCCTGAACAACGATAACGACCGGCAGCAGGCCATCGGCGTTCTTCGGACGAGCATGATAGGCCGGCATGTTCTCTCCCTGAGTGGGGATCGACGTTTCGCCTGTGATGATGCTCTCCTCCGAGGTATGAACGGCGGTAGAAGCGTGCGGCGTGGCTGCAGGCGCAAAGCCAGGTTGCTTGGTTGTGGTCATGGTATTCTCCGTACCCTTATTTATTAGCGCATCGATAACTATAGACGCTATCGACCGGACGTTAACAAAGCACAGTGCCTGAAACAGGCTATCTTTTGTTCAGACACGATGAATATAACTTGTTAATGTGATGTTTATCACTTTTTGATGGAAAATCATTGCAATGATTTTTGTTCATGGTGATTTTTGTCACAAAACTAAGCGGGTAGCTTCTGTAAAGTACCGTTTTGCTTCTGCTGATAATTCGACCCACAGAGGAGTTTTTTATGTCTAAGTCTGATGTTTTTCATCTCGGCCTCACCAAAAACGATTTACAAGGGGCTACGCTGGCTATCGTCCCTGGCGATCCGGAGCGTGTGGAAAAGATCGCCGCGCTGATGGATAAGCCGGTCAAGCTGGCATCTCACCGCGAATTTACCTCCTGGCGTGCCGAACTGGATGGCAAGTCGGTCATTGTCTGCTCTACCGGTATCGGCGGCCCGTCAACGTCCATCGCCGTTGAAGAACTGGCGCAGCTGGGGATTCGTACCTTCCTGCGTATCGGCACCACCGGCGCTATCCAGCCACACATTAACGTCGGTGACGTGCTGGTTACCACCGCATCCGTACGTCTCGATGGCGCGAGTCTGCACTTTGCGCCGATGGAATACCCGGCCGTGGCTGACTTTGCCTGCACCACTGCGCTGGTTGAAGCGGCCAAATCGATCGGCGCGACCACCCATATCGGCGTGACCGCATCATCTGACACCTTCTACCCGGGCCAGGAGCGCTACGACACCTTCTCCGGTCGCGTGGTCAGCCGTTTTAAAGGTTCTATGGAAGAGTGGCAGTCAATGGGGGTCATGAACTACGAGATGGAGTCTGCGACTCTGCTGACCATGTGTGCCAGCCAGGGGCTGCGTGCCGGGATGGTTGCCGGGGTTATCGTCAACCGTACCCAGCAGGAAATTCCGAACGCGGAAACCATGAAGCAAACCGAAAGCCACGCGGTAAAAATCGTCGTCGAAGCGGCTCGCCGTCTGCTGTAATTCCTCGCCTCTCCACCCAGGGCCGGATCTTCCGGCCTTTCTTTTTTGCGCTGCGCCTCGCAGGAAATCTCTTTTAAACTGGACGTTTGTACAGCACAATTCTATTTTTGTGCCGTAAGTTGTTGCCGCAGGGGGCGTTGTGGATATCTCGATTGTGATAAGTGCCATCGTGGCGCTGGCCGTAGGGCTGGTCGCAGGGTGGCTGGCGACCAAAGCCAAAGCTGACCAAATTCGCGCCGACCTTATCGAGGAGCGCCGTGAACTGGATATCGAGCTCAGCGCCGCGCGCCAGCAGCTGGTGCAGGAGGCCCACTGGCGCGATGAATGTGAGTTGCTGAATAACGAACTGCGCAGCCTGCGTGATATCAATAGCTCTCTGGAGGCCGATCTCCGCGAAGTCACCACCCGCCTTGAATCTACCCGGATCCACGCCGAGGATAAAATCCGCCAGATGGTGAACAGCGAACAGCGTCTGAGCGAGCAGTTTGAAAACCTGGCAAACCGCATTTTCGAACACAGCAACCGGCGCGTCGATGAGCAGAACCGGCAGAGTTTACATGGCCTGCTGACGCCGCTGCGTGAACAGCTGGACGGTTTCCGCCGCCAGGTGCAGGACAGTTTTGGCCAGGAGGCGCGTGAGCGGCATACGCTGGCCCATGAGATCCGCAATCTGCAGCAGCTGAACGCGCAGATGGCGCAGGAGGCGTTGAACCTGACCCGGGCGTTGAAAGGGGATAACAAAACGCAGGGTAACTGGGGAGAGGTGGTGCTAACCCGCGTGCTGGAAGCTTCCGGGCTACGCGAAGGGTATGAATACCAGACCCAGGTCAGCATCGAAACAGAAGGTCGTTCGCGCATGCAGCCCGATGTCATCGTTCGCCTGCCGCAGGGGAAAGACGTGGTCATTGATGCCAAAATGACGCTGGTGGCCTACGAACGCTATTTCAATGCCGAAGATGACTACACCCGCGAGGCGGCGCTGCAGGAGCATATCGCCTCGGTGCGTAACCATATTCGCCTGCTCGGACGTAAAGATTATCAACAGCTGCCGGGCCTGCGCTCGCTCGACTATGTGCTGATGTTTATTCCCGTGGAGCCGGCTTTCCTGCTGGCTATCGACCGCCAGCCTGAACTTATCAGCGAAGCGCTGAAGAACAACATTATGCTGGTCAGTCCGACGACGCTGCTGGTGGCGCTGCGGACGATTGCCAATCTCTGGCGTTATGAACATCAAAGCCGCAATGCGCAGAAAATCGCTGAGCGCGCAGGTCGTCTGTACGACAAAATGCGACTGTTCGTTGATGATATGTCCGCCATCGGGCAGAGCCTGGATAAAGCCCAGGATAACTATCGCCAGGCGATGAAAAAGCTTGCTTCCGGGCGCGGAAATCTGCTGGTGCAGGCAGAAGCGTTCCGCGGTCTTGGCGTTGAAGTGAAGCGCGGGATTAATCCTGATTTAGTCGATCAGGCAACGGCTCAGGATGACGAATATCGTTCTGAAGAAGACGAAAAAGCGCTTGAAGATAACGAATTTACCTCCGATCCGGCCGATGAGACGATGTCCGGCGAGTCCTCTATGCCGCGTTGAACCGTATGGGAAATGCGCTGAATCTGTTACACTCGGCGAACATTTTCTTGATAAGCAGGCATTGAGATGGTTGAGGATTCACAAGAAACGACGCACTTTGGTTTTCAGACGGTAGCCAAAGAGCAGAAGGCGGACATGGTGGCACATGTATTCCATTCTGTGGCCGCAAAATATGATGTTATGAATGATCTGATGTCGTTCGGTATTCATCGTTTGTGGAAGCGTTTCACCATCGATTGCAGCGGCGTACGCCGTGGACAGACCGTTCTGGACCTGGCCGGCGGTACCGGCGACCTGACGGCGAAGTTCTCTCGCCTGGTGGGTGAAACGGGGCGCGTCATGCTGGCAGATATCAACGACTCTATGCTGAAAATGGGGCGCGAAAAGCTGCGCAACATCGGCATCGTCGGCAACGTTGAATACGTTCAGGCTAACGCAGAAGCGCTGCCGTTTGCCGACAACACTTTTGACTGCATCACGATTTCATTTGGCCTGCGTAACGTCACCGATAAAGAAAAGGCGCTGCGTTCAATGTATCGCGTCCTGAAGCCGGGCGGTCGTCTGCTGGTGCTCGAGTTCTCGAAACCGATTATTGAGCCGCTCAGCAAAGCCTATGATGCCTACTCCTTCCACGTGCTGCCGCGCGTAGGGGAACTGGTTGCCAAAGACGGTGAAAGCTATCGCTACCTGGCGGAATCTATTCGTATGCACCCGAATCAGGACACCCTGAAAGCCATGATGCAGGACGCCGGTTTCGAAAACGTCGACTACTACAACCTGACGGCTGGTATCGTTGCGTTGCACCGCGGTTATAAGTTCTGACAGGAGGGATCGCATGCCTTTCAAACCACTGGTTACCGCTGGCATTGAAACCGCCCTCAATACCTTTCTCTGGCGCGACAAAGCGTTAAAACCTGCTCGCCAGCGTCTGCTGGGGAAGGTGCTGCGCGTTGAGCTGAAGGAGCTGTCGACGCCGGTTGTGCTGGTCTTCAGCGAGCGTCAGGTGGATGTGCTGGGGACCTGGGAAGGCGATGCCGACTGTACCGTCATTACTCGTCTCAGCGTGCTGCCACAGCTGCGCAACCGTCAACAGCTCACGGCGCTTATTCGCAGCGGTGATCTGGAAGTGCAGGGCGACCTGCAGGTGGTGCAGAACACGGTGGCGCTATGTGACCTGGCGGAATTCGATCCGGCTGAGCTGCTGGCGCCTTACACCGGCGATATCGTTGCGGAAGGGGTCAGTAAGGTCTTTCGCTCCGGAGCTCGTTTTCTGCTGCACGGCGCTCAGCGTCAGCAGCGGTATGTCGCTGAAGCGCTGACCGAAGAGTGGCGTATGGCGCCTGGGCCGCTGGAAATGGCCTGGTTTGGCGAAGAGACCGCGGCTGTGGAACGCGCGCTTTCCGCACTGGAAAAACGGCTGGAAACGCTGGAGGGCAAATGACGCCAGGAGAATTACGGCGCCTGTATCTTATTATCCGCACCTTTTTGAGCTATGGGCTTGATGAGCTCATTCCCAAAATGCGTATCACGCTGCCGCTGCGTATCGGGCGGCGGATGCTGTTCTGGATGCCGAATCGTCATAAAAACCAACCTCTCGGCGAACGTCTACGCCTTGCGCTGCAGGAGCTGGGGCCGGTGTGGATCAAGTTCGGCCAGATGCTCTCCACCCGCCGCGATCTGTTCCCGCCGCAAATCGCCGATCAGCTCGCGCTGCTGCAGGATCGCGTAGCGCCCTTCGATGGCCGGTTGGCAAAACAGCAGATCGAACAGGCGATGGGCGGTCTTCCCGTAGAGGCCTGGTTTGACGATTTCTCGATTGAACCGCTGGCATCGGCCTCTATTGCGCAGGTCCATACCGCACGGCTGAAAGAAAACGGTAAAGAGGTCGTTATCAAAGTGATCCGCCCGGATATCGTGCCGGTGATTAAAGCGGACATGAAGCTTATCTATCGTCTCGCGCGCTGGGTGCCGCGTTTACTGCCCGACGGTCGCCGCCTGCGCCCGCAGGAAGTGGTTCGCGAATACGAAAAAACGCTGCTGGATGAACTTAACCTGCTGCGTGAATCGGCGAACGCCATTCAGCTGCGGCGCAACTTTGAAGACAGCCCGATGCTATATGTACCGGAGGTCTACTCCGATTACTGTAGCGAAAACATGATGGTCATGGAGCGGATTTACGGGATCCCGGTTTCCGACGTGGAGGCGCTGGAAGCGCAGGGCACGAACATGAAGCTGCTGGCGGAACGCGGCGTGCAGGTCTTTTTCACCCAGGTGTTCCGCGACAGCTTCTTCCACGCAGACATGCATCCAGGCAATATTTTTGTTAGCTACGACCATCCGGAGAACCCCCAGTACATCGGGATCGACTGCGGTATCGTGGGGTCGCTGAACAAAGAAGATAAGCGCTACCTGGCGGAAAACTTCATTGCGTTCTTCAACCGCGATTATCGTAAAGTCGCCGAGCTGCACGTAGATTCAGGCTGGGTTCCTGCGGATACCAATGTTGAAGAGTTCGAGTTTGCTATTCGCACCGTCTGCGAGCCGATCTTCGAGAAGCCGCTGGCTGAGATCTCGTTTGGTCATGTGCTGCTGAACCTGTTTAACACCGCCCGGCGCTTCAATATGGAAGTGCAGCCGCAGCTGGTATTACTGCAGAAGACATTACTTTACGTAGAAGGGGTAGGCCGCCAGCTCTATCCTCAGTTAGACTTGTGGAAAACGGCGAAACCTTTCCTTGAGTCGTGGATTAAAGATCAGGTCGGCATTCCGGCGCTGGTGCGTGCGTTTAAAGAAAAAGCGCCGTTCTGGATCGAAAGAATGCCGGAAATACCTGAGCTGGTGTACCAGACTTTGCAGCAAAGCAAACAGCTGCAGACCAGCGTGGATACCATCGTGCGCGACTTCCAGGTGCGACATGTTCGTCAGGGGCAGTCCCGTTATCTGTTTGGTATAGGCGCGGTTCTGTTACTGAGTGGTACGCTGTTATTTATCCACCGCCCGGAATGGGGCATGATGCCAGGCTGGCTGATGGCCGCTGGCGCGGTGTCCTGGCTGATTGGCTGGCGGAAAACGCACTGATGGGAAGCGCCTTTATCACCGCGCATTCGTTGTTGCGCGAAGTCATACGAGCGGCCTGACAAAGAGGCGGCTTGTGGGATGACGTGTATAATGCGTCCTAATAATTCATCATCTGTCATAGAGGAATGTGTATGGGTGGTATCAGTATTTGGCAGTTATTAATTGTTGTCGTCATTGTGGTTCTGCTTTTCGGGACGAAAAAGCTGAGCTCGCTGGGGTCAGATTTGGGTGCATCGATTAAAGGCTTTAAAAAGGCCATGAGCGATGATGAAAAACCTGAAAAGTCTGCTCCGGATGCAGATTTCACGGCGAAATCGATCGCCGATAAGCCGGATGATGCGAAAAAAGACGAGACAAAACGCCACGACAAAGAGCAGGTGTAATTCGTGTTCGATATCGGTTTTAGTGAACTACTGCTGGTGTTCGTTATTGGCCTCATTGTTCTGGGGCCACAGCGATTGCCTGTAGCGGTAAAAACGGTGGCCAGCTGGATTCGTACGCTACGATCGCTGGCGGCCACCGTACAAAATGAGATCACTCAGGAACTAAAACTGCAGGAGTTCCAGGAAAGCCTGAAGAAAGTGGAAAAGGCGAGCCTGGATAACCTGACGCCGGAGCTGAAAGCGTCGATGGATGAGCTGCGTGAAGCCGCTGAATCTATGAAACGTTCTTATACCGCCCACGATCCTGAGAAAGCGAGCGACGAAGCGAACACGATTCATAACCCGGTAGTGAAGGGCAGTGAAGCGCAGCGCCAGGACATTACGCCGGCGACGGCTGAACATCAGGCCAGCGCGCCCGTTCACGCTCCAGCCGCAGAAGAGAGCGTGGCGTCAGAGCAGCTGGCTGCGCAGCCTGACCCTCTCCCGGTCGCCAAAGAAAAAGTTGCCGTGACAGCTTCCGATTCCTCCCCTGCATCGAGTGATAAACCGTAAAAATGGGCGTAGAAGATACTCAACCGCTAATTTCGCATTTGATTGAGCTGCGCAAGCGCCTGATCAATAGCATCATCGCGATACTGGTCATTTTTCTGGCGTTAGTGTACTTCGCCAACGACATCTATCAGCTGGTTTCCGCACCGCTTATCCGGCAGATGCCGGTGGGTGCAACGATGATCGCCACCGACGTGGCTTCCCCTTTCTTTACGCCGATCAAACTGACCTTCATGGTTTCGGTGATTCTGTCGGTGCCGGTTATTCTTTACCAGGTCTGGGCGTTTGTTGCCCCGGCGCTGTATAAACATGAGCGTCGGCTGGTTATGCCGCTGCTGGTTTCCAGTACGCTGCTGTTCTATATCGGTATGGCGTTTGCCTACTTTGTCGTTTTCCCGCTGGCGTTTGGTTTCCTGACCCACGCGGCGCCGGAGGGCGTGCAGGTCTCGACGGATATTCGCAGCTATCTCGATTTCGTCATGGCGCTGTTTATCGCCTTTGGCGTTTCGTTTGAAGTGCCGGTTGCGATCGTGCTGCTGTGCTGGATGGGCGTCACGACCCCGGAAGATTTGCGTAAGAAGCGGCCGTACGTGCTGGTGGGAGCATTCGTCGTCGGCATGCTGCTGACGCCGCCGGATGTCTTCTCGCAAACGCTGCTGGCGATTCCGATGTACTGCTTGTTTGAGATCGGGGTTTTCTTTGCGCGTTTCTATACCGGAAAACGTCTGACGCGTGACGAGGATGCCGCCGCTGAAGAAGCGGGGAGCAAAGAAGAGTAACCAGCCGCCCGTCAGGGCGGTTGTCATATTGGAGAAGCGATGTTTGATATCGGCGTCAATCTGACCAGTCCACAGTTTTCCCGCGATCGCGATGAGGTCGTGGCCCGCGCTCAGGCGGCGGGCGTGACCGGCATGCTGTTCACCGGGACTAACCTGCATGAAAGCGAGCAGGCCCGGCAGCTGGCACATCGCTATACCCGCTGCTGGTCAACCGCCGGCGTGCATCCGCATGACAGCAGCAGCTGGACGGCAGCGGTGGCCGACTCCATCTTTCAGCTGGCGCGCCAGCCGGAGGTCATCGCTATCGGCGAATGTGGGCTGGACTTCAACCGCAACTTTTCTACTCCTCAGGAGCAAGAGGCCGCCTTCAGCGCACAGCTGGCGCTGGCAGCCGAGCTGTCTATGCCGGTTTTTTTGCACTGCCGCGATGCCCATGAACGTTTTCTGACGCTCCTGACGCCCTGGCTGGATAAACTGCCTGGTGCGGTGCTGCACTGCTTTACCGGAACCCGCGAAGAAATGCGTGCCTGTGTGAACCACGGTTTGTATATTGGCATTACAGGCTGGGTCTGCGACGAGCGACGCGGACTGGAGCTGCGCGCGCTGTTGCCGGATATCCCGGCAGAACGCCTGTTGATTGAAACGGATGCCCCGTATTTGCTGCCCCGCGACCTTAGCCCGAAGCCCGCTTCCCGGCGCAATGAACCGGTATATCTGCCGCATATTCTGGCCAGTATTGCGGGATGGCGCGGGGAGGAGGCTCAGCGGCTGGAAGAGATCGCTGACACGAATGTCAGAACGCTCTTTGGCATCCGTTTTTAAGCGTACCGTCAGATTTTATGAAAGTCGGTATTTTTGATGCTTTGCAGTACCTGTTTGTTAAGCAGATTCAGCAGCAGCATGGAGCGCGCTTCACCATCCGGTTCGCTAAAGATAGCCTGCAGGCCTTCAAACGCGCCGTCGGTAATCAAGACGAAGTCACCTTCGTGCGGCGTTTCCGGGTCGGTGATGCCTTCCGGCTTATAGATAGAGAGCTGGTGAATGACCGCGGACGGTACCGTGGCTGGCTGGGCGCCAAAGCGCACGAAGTTATTCACACCTCGCGTGGCGCTGATAGTTGTAGTGTGGATAATTTCCGGATCGAATTCGACAAACAGGTAATTGGGGAACAAAGGTTCACTGACCGTAGTGCGTTTGCCGCGGATGATTTTTTCCAGTGCGATCGTCGGCATCAGGCAATTCACTGCCTGTCGTTCGAGGTGTTCCTGGGCGCGCTGAAGCTGCCCACGTTTGCAATACAGTAAATACCAGGCTTGCATAATAACTCTTTCCACTCTATTAGCTGCAAGCATAACAAAAGCCTGGGGCGATCGCGAAAGCCAATATAAGTGAAATCAAAAATTCTATGTTCTTTCACTCTAATTTAACAAAAGTACAGCATGGCGCTGGCGAACACCGTATAATCAGCCGCCTGTATAGAGGTTAATAATAACTCCATGAAATACCACGATCTACGCGACTTTCTGACATTACTGGAGCAGCAGGGCGAACTGAAAAGAATATCCCTGCCGGTCGATCCGCACCTTGAGATCACCGAAATTGCCGATCGCACTTTACGTGCCGGCGGCCCGGCCCTGCTTTTTGAAAACCCCAAAGGCTACACCATGCCCGTGTTGTGCAATCTGTTTGGCACTCCGCGCCGCGTCGCCATGGGAATGGGGCAGGAGGATGTCAGCTCGTTGCGTGAAGTGGGTAAGCTGCTGGCTTTTCTGAAAGAGCCGGAACCGCCGAAAGGCTTTCGCGATCTGTTCGATAAGCTGCCGCAGTTCAGGCAGGTCTTGAATATGCCGACAAAGCGCCTGCGCGGAGCACCCTGCCAGCAAAAGATCATTGAAGGCGACAACGTTGATTTGACGCGTATCCCGATCATGACCTGCTGGCCAGAAGATGCTGCCCCGCTGATTACCTGGGGACTGACGGTTACTCGCGGTCCGCATAAGGAACGGCAGAACCTGGGCATCTATCGCCAGCAGCTCATTGGTAAGAACAAGCTGATCATGCGCTGGCTCTCCCATCGCGGCGGCGCGCTGGATTTTCAGGAGTGGTGTGCGGCTCATCCGGGCGAACGTTTTCCGGTTTCCGTGGCGCTGGGCGCTGACCCGGCGACCATCCTTGGGGCCGTCACTCCGGTTCCCGATACGCTGTCAGAGTATGCGTTTGCCGGCCTGCTACGCGGCACCAAAACGGAAGTGGTCAAGTGCATTTCCAACGATCTTGAAGTACCGGCCAGCGCGGAAATTGTGCTGGAAGGGTATATTGAGCCAGGTGAAATGGCGCCGGAAGGGCCGTACGGCGATCATACCGGCTACTACAATGAAGTGGATAATTTCCCGGTATTTACGGTTACGCATATCACTCAGCGTGAAGATGCGATTTATCATTCAACGTATACCGGACGCCCGCCGGATGAACCTGCGGTCCTGGGCGTCGCGCTGAATGAAGTCTTCGTGCCGATTCTGCAAAAGCAGTTCCCTGAAATTGTTGATTTCTACCTGCCGCCGGAAGGTTGCTCTTATCGTCTGGCCGTGGTCACGATGAAGAAACAGTACGCCGGACATGCCAAGCGCGTCATGATGGGCGTGTGGTCATTCCTGCGCCAGTTTATGTACACCAAGTTCGTGATCGTCTGCGATGATGACGTTAATGCACGCGACTGGAACGACGTGATCTGGGCGATTACTACCCGAATGGACCCGGCTCGTGATACGGTACTGGTAGAAAATACGCCGATCGATTATCTGGATTTTGCCTCGCCGGTTTCCGGCCTGGGTTCAAAAATGGGGCTGGATGCCACAAATAAATGGCCAGGCGAAACCCAGCGTGAATGGGGTCGTCCTATTAAGAAGGATCCTGAGGTGACGGCGCGCGTTGACGCCATCTGGGATGAGCTGGCTATCTTTAAATAACAGTAAGCGGGGCTAACGCCGCTGTTTTGCTCTATAGACCCGACAGAGGGGACGCATGACAACCTTAAGCTGTAAAGTGACCTCGGTGGAGGCAATTACCGATACCGTGTATCGCGTTCGATTAGTGCCGGAAGCGGCGTTTTCTTTCCGCGCTGGTCAATATTTGATGGTGGTAATGGACGAGCGTGACAAGCGTCCGTTCTCCATGGCTTCCACTCCGGCGGAGCAGGAATGTATTGAACTGCATATCGGCGCCTCTGAGCTCAACCTGTATGCGATGGCGGTGATGGATCGCATTCTGAAAGAGCGCGAGATCGAGGTTGATATTCCGCATGGTGAGGCCTGGCTGCGTGAGGACGAAGATCGTCCGCTCATTCTCATCGCCGGAGGAACCGGGTTCTCCTATGTGCGTTCCATTCTGCTCACGGCGCTGGCTCGTAACCCGAACCGCGATATCGCAGTGTACTGGGGCGGTCGCGAAGCGAAACATCTCTACGATCTGGCAGAGCTGGAAGCGCTGAGCGTGGAGCACCCGGGTCTGCGTGTTGAGCCGGTGGTGGAACAGCCGGAAGAAGAGTGGCGTGGGCGCTCTGGCACCGTGTTGACCGCGGTACTGCAGGACTATGGCACTCTGGCAGAGCATGATATTTATATTGCCGGCCGCTTCGAAATGGCAAAAATTGCCCGTGAGCTGTTCTGCAATGAGCGCAATGCCCGCGAAGATCGCCTGTTTGGCGATGCGTTTGCCTTTATCTGATTCTCATGCCCTCTTCTTCAGGGAGAGGGAAGAGAACGGCAGAAATAAAAAACCCGCCCCTGACAGGCGGGAAAAACGGCAACTAAACCCCCTCTCTTCGCCATGGTCACCATAACTGCGTTGGCTGCGCTTATTCACCCGAATCACTGACGGTGGGTAAGTTCATCGGGATGAATAAGGGACATCCGCGTCCCTCACCAAAGGCAGCCTTCGGCTGTTCAAATTCGTTCCTGACGAATTGGCCATTCGCTTGCCGCCTTGTTCTGGCACCCATGGTTTTGAGATAACTCTTTAATCAAACACGCTCGAATACCGTCGCAATGCCCTGACCTAAACCAATACACATGGTAGCCAGACCGAACTGTGCGTCTTTACGCTCCATCTGGTTAATCAAGGTTGTACTGATACGTGCGCCGGAGCAGCCGAGCGGGTGACCCAGGGCAATCGCGCCGCCGTTGAGATTGATCTTCTCGTCGATCTGCTCCATCAGGCCAAGATCTTTAATGCACGGCAGGATCTGCGCGGCAAAGGCCTCATTCATTTCAAAAACGTCGATATCGCTGGTAGCCAGTCCGGCCTTTTTCAGCGCCAGCTTTGATGCCGGTACCGGACCATAACCCATAATCGATGGGTCACAGCCGACCACCGCCATGGAGCGCACGCGAGCGCGCGGTTTCAGCCCCAGTTCGCGGGCACGGCTTTCGCTCATTAATAACATGGCGGCTGCGCCGTCGGAGAGCGCGGATGAAGTTCCTGCCGTGACGGTGCCGGTCACCGGATCGAATGCGGGTCTTAATGCAGCCAGCGCTTCCACGGTCGTTTCCGGGCGGATCACTTCGTCATAGTTAAATGACTTCAGCACGCCGTCGGCATCATGGCCGCCTGTCGGAATGATTTCCGCTTTAAATGCGCCGGACTGCGTTGCCGCCCATGCGCGAGCGTGGGAACGCGCGGCGAACTGGTCCTGCATTTCCCGGCTGATGCCGTGCAGACGCGCCAGCATTTCGGCGGTCAACCCCATCATACCGGCCGCTTTTGCCACGTTACGACTCAGACCCGGGTGAAAATCCACGCCATGGCTCATCGGGACGTGGCCCATATGCTCCACGCCGCCAATCAGGCAGACGCTGGCGTCGCCGGTCATGATCATGCGCGCCGCATCGTGCAGCGCCTGCATCGATGAACCGCACAGGCGGTTGACCGTCGTGGCCGGTACCGAATGCGGAATCTCGGCCAGCAGCGCGGCGTTACGCGCAATGTTGAAACCTTGCTCCAGCGTTTGCTGTACGCAGCCCCAGTAAATATCGTCAATCGCGGCCGGATCAAGCGACGGGTTACGCGACAGCAGGCTACGCATCAGGTGCGCAGAGAGGTCTTCCGCGCGCACGTGGCGAAAGGCGCCGCCCTTCGAACGGCCCATCGGGGTGCGAACTGCATCAACAATGACAACCTGTTCCATTGTGACTCCTTAAGCCGTTTTCAGAACGCCCGCCGGGCGGGCTGGTTCTACCGGGGGATAATAGGGTTCGTTATGGCGTGCTTTATTACGCAGTCCTTCCGGCACTTCATACAGCGGACCGAGGTGCTGGTACTGCTGCGCCATATCGAGATATTTTGCGCTGCCCAGGGTATCCAGCCAGCGGAATGCGCCGCCGTGGAACGGAGGGAAGCCGAGACCATAAACCAGCGCCATATCCGCTTCCGCCGGGCTGGCGATAATGCCTTCCTCCAGGCAGCGGACCACTTCGTTGACCATCGGAATCATCATCCGGGCGATAATCTCATCGTCGCTGAAGTCATGTTTTGGCTGACTGACTTCCGCCAGCAGGGCGTCGACGGCCGGGTCTTCTTCTTTCTTCGGTTTGCCTTTACTGTCTTCTTTATACCGCCAGAAGCCGAGACCGTTTTTCTGGCCGAAACGGCTGGCGTCGAACAGCGCGTCGATCGCGTCGCGATAATCTTTCTGCATGCGCTGCGGGAAGCCGGCGGCCATCACCGCCTGCGCGTGGTGTGCGGTGTCGATGCCGACCACGTCGAGCAGGTATGCCGGGCCCATTGGCCAGCCGAACAGTTTCTCCATCACCTTATCGACTTTGCGGAAGTCCGCGCCGTCGCGAAGTAGTTGGCTGAATCCCGCAAAGTAGGGGAACAGCACGCGGTTGACGAAGAAGCCGGGGCAATCGTTAACCACGATCGGCGTTTTGCCCATTTTGCTCGCCCAGGCCACGACTTTTGCGATGGTGTCATCTGAGGTTTTTTCCCCGCGAATCACTTCTACCAGCGGCATGCGATGCACCGGGTTAAAGAAGTGCATACCGCAGAAGTTTTCCGGACGTTTCAGGACGCTGGCCAGTTCACCGATTGGAATCGTTGAAGTGTTAGAAGCCAGAACCGTATCCGGGCGGACTTTCTCTTCGGTTTCCGCCAGCACGGCCTTTTTCACTTTCGGATTCTCGACGACGGCTTCGACCACGACATCTACGCGCTCAAAACCAGCATAATCGAGGGTCGGGTGAATCGTGCCAATAACGCCGGCCAGCTTCAGCCCATCGATTTTGCCGCGCTCAAGCTGCTTGTTGAGCAGCTTAGCGGCTTCGTTCATGCCGAGCGTCAGCGATTTGTCGTTAATGTCCTTCATGATCACCGGCACGCCTTTCCAGGCGGACTGATACGCGATACCGCCACCCATGATCCCGGCCCCCAGCACGGCGGCCTGTTTCGGCGTCTCAACGTTTTTGGTCAGCTTCTTCGCTTTGGCTTTGACATACTGATCGTTAAGGAAGATACCGACCAGCGCGCGGGCCTCTTTGGTGTGCGCCAGCGGGACAAAACTTTGGTTTTCCAGATTCAGCGCCTCTTCGCGGCCGAAACGAGCGGCCGCTTCGATGGTTTTTACCGCTGTTATCGGCGCCGGATAGTGTTTCCCGGCGGTCTGCGCCACCATGCCTTTGGCGATAGTGAAGCTCATGGCCGCTTCAATTTTACTGAGCTTCAATGGCTCCAGCTTCGGCTGGCGCTTCGCTTTCCAGTCCAGGTCGCCATTAATGGCCTGACGCAGAATGGCGAGTGCGCCATCGCGCAGTTTCTCTGGTTTAACGATACCGTCGACGAGGCCGATTTTCAGCGCCTGATCGGCACTGACATCTTTCCCGGCGGCAATAATTTCCAGCGCGCTATCGGCGCCGAGCAGACGCGGCATTCGTACTGAGCCGCCAAAGCCCGGCATGATACCCAGTTTGGTTTCCGGCAGGCCGATACGCAGATCCGGCGTAGCCAGACGGTAGTCCGTCGCCAGCACGCACTCGCAGCCGCCGCCCAGCGCATAGCCGTTCACCGCAGAAATAGTCGGTACCGGTAAATCTTCCAGGCGGTTAAAGACGCTGTTGGCAAAATGGAGCCACTGGCTCAACTGCTCCTGTGGTACCAGGAACAGGGACAAAAATTCGGTGATGTCAGCGCCGACAATGAAGGCCGCTTTCCCGGAGCGCAGCAACAGCCCCTTAAGATCGTGTTGTTTTTCGAGTACGTCCAGCGCCTCACCGAGGCTGGCTACGGTTGCGGTATCGAGCTTGTTCACCGAGCCGGGAGCATCGAACACCAGTTCGGCAATGCCATCTTCCAGCCAGTCGAGGTACAGGTTGTCGCCTTTGTAGAGCATGTCAGTCTCCTGAATCCAGCAATGTGATCTGGTCGTACCAGATGCAACGGAGTGTGGGATTTATGTTAAAGAATTGCAAATGAGTCTTTAAATAAATGCTGGTCTGATCACACCTGGCGGAAATCACCCTGCCCGGGGCCGATGTGCTAAGATGCGGGGAATTACGATCGAATAAAAGCAAAGGATGAAAGATGGAATCACTAGCCGCGCTCTATAAAAATCATATCGTTACCCTACAAGAACGTACCCGTGATGCTTTAGCTCGTTTTAACCTTGATGCGTTGCTGATTCACTCCGGTGAGCTGGTCAATGTCTTCCTGGACGATCATCCGTACCCGTTTAAGGTCAACCCGCAATTTAAATCCTGGGTCCCGGTGACGCAGGTGCCCAACTGCTGGCTGCTGGTTGATGGCGTCAACAAACCGAAACTGTGGTTCTACCTGCCGGTTGATTACTGGCATAACGTTGAACCGCTGCCGACCTCGTTCTGGACGGAAGAGGTTGAAGTGATTGCCCTGCCGAAAGCCGACGGTATTGGCAGCCAGCTGCCTGCGGCGCGCGGCAATATCGCCTATATCGGGCCGGTGCCGGAGCGTGCGCTTGGTCTGGAGATCGCTGCCAGTCATATCAACCCGAAAGGGGTGATTGATTTCCTGCACTACTATCGTTCCTTTAAGACCGATTATGAGTTGGCCTGCATGCGCGAAGCGCAGAAGTCGGCGGTTAACGGGCATCGCGCGGCCCATGAAGCATTCCTCTCAGGAATGAGCGAATTCGATATCAACCAGGCGTATCTGACGGCTACCGGTCATCGCGACACCGATGTGCCTTACAGCAATATCGTGGCGCTTAACGAACATGCCTCTGTACTGCATTACACCAAACTGGATCATCGTGCGCCGGCAGAAGCGCGCAGCTTCTTACTGGATGCCGGAGCGGAATATAACGGCTATGCGGCAGACCTGACGCGTACCTGGGCGGCACACGGCGATAATGACTTTGCCCATTTGATTAAAGACGTTAACGATGAGCAGCTGGCTCTGATTAGCACGATGAAGGCTGGAAAAAGCTATGTGGATTACCACATCCAGTTCCACCAACGCATTGCTAAACTGTTGCGTAAGCACCAGATCGTGACCGACATGAGCGAAGAGGCCATGGTTGAAAACGATCTGACCGGACCGTTTATGCCGCACGGTATTGGCCATCCGCTGGGCCTGCAGGTCCATGATGTGGCCGGTTTCATGCAGGATGATACCGGTACCCATCTGGCGGCGCCGTCGAAGTATCCCTATCTGCGCTGCACGCGTATTTTGCAGCCGCGTATGGTGCTGACCATCGAGCCGGGCATCTACTTTATTGAATCTCTGCTGGCGCCGTGGCGTGAAGGGCAGTTTAGCAAACACTTCAACTGGCAAAAAATTGAAGCATTGAAGCCGTTTGGCGGCATCCGTATTGAAGATAACGTCGTCATCCACGAAAACAGTGTTGAAAATATGACGCGTGACCTGAAACTGGCGTAATGGAAAGCTGGTTGATACCGGCCGCGCCGGTGACCTTTGTCGAAGAGATCAAAAAAAGTCGTTTTATCACGCTGTTGGCACATACTGACGGCGTGGTAGCGGCAAAGGCGTTTGTTGAGTCCGTCAGGGCGGAGCACCCTGACGCCCGTCATCATTGTGTGGCGTGGGTGGCCGGGCCACCCAATGACTCTCAACAGCTGGGTTTTTCTGACGATGGCGAACCGGCAGGCACCGCGGGTAAACCTATGCTGGCGCAGCTGATGGGCAGCGGCGTCGGCGAAATAACGGCCGTCGTGGTACGCTACTACGGCGGTATTTTACTTGGTACCGGCGGTCTGGTTAAAGCGTATGGCGGCGGCGTCCATCAGGCGCTTGCCGGGCTGACAACGCAGCGCAAGACGCCGTTGACCGCATATACTTTGCAGTGTGAGTACGGGCAGTTAGCCGGAGTTGAAACGCTGTTGGCTCAGTTCTCAGGACAAATTGTCGCCAGTGACTATCAGGCCTCCGTCCAGCTTCGTGTGGCGCTTCCGCAAGCTGAAGTGGCGTCTTTTTCGACAAAACTGGCTGATTTTAGTCGTGGTTCGTTGCAATTACTGAAGATTGACGAATAATCCCCACCTGATTTTTTGCATACCAAAGGAAGCGCCAGAGATGCATTTTCGCGCCATAACCCGAATCGTTGGACTGTTGGTCATTTTGTTTTCGGGGACGATGATCCTTCCGGGATTAGTGGCCCTGATATACCGCGATGGCGCGGGGCGGGCGTTTACCCAGACCTTTTTTGTCGCGCTGGCGATAGGCTCTCTATTATGGTGGCCGAACCGCCGTGAGAAGGGCGAACTGAAATCCCGCGAGGGTTTTCTGATTGTCGTCCTCTTCTGGACCGTGCTGGGCAGCGTCGGTGCGCTACCGTTTATTTTCGCCGAACAACCGAATCTGACGATAACAGATGCGTTTTTTGAGTCATTCTCAGGCCTGACTACGACCGGCGCCACCACGCTGGTGGGGTTGGACTCTTTACCACATGCCATCCTCTTTTATCGACAGATGCTGCAGTGGTTTGGCGGTATGGGGATCATTGTGTTGGCAGTAGCAATACTGCCGATACTGGGCGTCGGTGGGATGCAGTTGTATCGGGCGGAAATGCCGGGGCCACTGAAGGACAATAAGATGCGCCCGCGTATCGCCGAGACGGCCAAAACGCTGTGGCTTATCTACGTGCTGTTGACGGTCGCCTGTGCGCTTGCGCTCTGGTTCGCGGGTATGCCGGCATTTGATGCTATCGGTCACAGCTTTTCGACTATCGCGATCGGCGGCTTTTCTACGCATGACGCCAGCGTAGGGTATTTTAACAGTCCAACCATTAACACGATTATTGCGGTTTTCCTGCTGATCTCAGGCTGTAACTATGGCCTCCATTTTTCATTGCTCAGCGGGCGCAGTCTGAAGGTGTACTGGCGCGATCCTGAATTCCGCATGTTTATTGGTGTCCAACTGACGCTGGTGGTGATTTGTACGCTGGTGTTGTGGTTGCATGATGTGTATAGCTCGGCGCTGACGACGCTGAATCAGGCCTTCTTCCAGGTCGTCTCAATGGCGACGACCGCGGGCTTTACCACCGACAGTATCGCGCGCTGGCCGTTATTCCTGCCGGTGCTGCTATTGTGCTCGGCATTTATTGGCGGTTGTGCCGGGTCGACGGGCGGCGGGCTGAAGGTTATCCGTATACTGCTGTTGTTCAAACAGGGGAACCGGGAACTCAAGCGTCTGGTGCATCCGAATGCGGTATACAGTATTAAGTTAGGTAACCGTGCGCTGCCGGAACGTATTCTGGAGGCGGTGTGGGGATTCTTTTCTGCCTATGCGCTGGTGTTCATTATTAGCATGCTGGCGATCATCGCGACCGGAGTGGATGACTTTTCTGCTTTCGCCTCGGTTGTGGCAACGTTAAACAACCTCGGGCCAGGACTTGGCGTAGTGGCGGACAACTTCGCGACAATGAACCCGGTCGCGAAATGGATCTTGATTGCTAATATGCTGTTTGGTCGTCTGGAAGTGTTCACCTTACTGGTGCTCTTTACCCCCACTTTCTGGCGCGAATAACAGGAGTGCTTGTGAAAACGTTGATATTATTCTCTACCCGCGACGGGCAGACGCGTGAAATTGCCTCCTTCCTGGCCTCTGAGCTGAAAGAGCTGGGTATCGATGCGGATACGGTTAATCTCAACCGTACTGAAGAGGTTGAATGGCGCCACTACGATCGCGTGGTGATTGGTGCATCGATTCGTTACGGACACTTTCATCCGGCGCTGGACCGTTTCGTGAAGAAACACCTGCAGTCGTTGAATGCGCTGCCGGGGGCGTTTTTCTCGGTGAACCTCGTGGCGCGTAAGCCGGAGAAGCGCACGCCGCAGACAAATAGCTATACGCGTAAGTTTCTGCTCAATTCACCATGGCAACCGCAGCGCAGCGCGGTGTTTGCCGGCGCGCTGCGCTACCCGCGCTATAGTTGGTACGATCGCGTCATGATTCGTCTGATAATGAAGATGACCGGCGGTGAAACGGATACCAGTAAAGAAGTTGTCTATACCGACTGGAAGCAGGTTGCCAATTTTGCGCGGGAAGTCGCACAAATGACGAGCAAATAGCCCATAAAATGGGCGTGATGGCGGGAATTTGAGCGGTTGAAAAGTTTTTTTAAAACAGGGCTTGTCAACGTCTCAGAACTCCCTATAATGCGCCTCCACTGACACGGAACAACGGCTTACAGGCCGCCGGGTTAGCGGGGTTCAGCGATGAACACCGGCAGAGAAAAGCAAAAATAAATGCTTGACTCTGAGTGAGGAAAACGTATTATACGGGACCTCGCGACAGAGCGCTCAGCGCCGTCGCACTGCTCTTTAACAATTTATCAGACAATCTGTGTGGGCACTCAAAGTGACATGGATTCTTAACGTCCTCGGACGAAAAATGAATACCAAGTCTCTGAGTGAACACGTAATTCATTACGAAGTTTAATTCACGAGCATCAAACTTAAATTGAAGAGTTTGATCATGGCTCAGATTGAACGCTGGCGGCAGGCCTAACACATGCAAGTCGAGCGGTAGCACAGAGAGCTTGCTCTCGGGTGACGAGCGGCGGACGGGTGAGTAATGTCTGGGAAACTGCCTGATGGAGGGGGATAACTACTGGAAACGGTAGCTAATACCGCATAACGTCGCAAGACCAAAGTGGGGGACCTTCGGGCCTCATGCCATCAGATGTGCCCAGATGGGATTAGCTAGTAGGTGGGGTAATGGCTCACCTAGGCGACGATCCCTAGCTGGTCTGAGAGGATGACCAGCCACACTGGAACTGAGACACGGTCCAGACTCCTACGGGAGGCAGCAGTGGGGAATATTGCACAATGGGCGCAAGCCTGATGCAGCCATGCCGCGTGTATGAAGAAGGCCTTCGGGTTGTAAAGTACTTTCAGCGAGGAGGAAGGCATTAAGGTTAATAACCTTAGTGATTGACGTTACTCGCAGAAGAAGCACCGGCTAACTCCGTGCCAGCAGCCGCGGTAATACGGAGGGTGCAAGCGTTAATCGGAATTACTGGGCGTAAAGCGCACGCAGGCGGTCTGTTAAGTCAGATGTGAAATCCCCGGGCTCAACCTGGGAACTGCATTTGAAACTGGCAGGCTTGAGTCTTGTAGAGGGGGGTAGAATTCCAGGTGTAGCGGTGAAATGCGTAGAGATCTGGAGGAATACCGGTGGCGAAGGCGGCCCCCTGGACAAAGACTGACGCTCAGGTGCGAAAGCGTGGGGAGCAAACAGGATTAGATACCCTGGTAGTCCACGCTGTAAACGATGTCGACTTGGAGGTTGTTCCCTTGAGGAGTGGCTTCCGGAGCTAACGCGTTAAGTCGACCGCCTGGGGAGTACGGCCGCAAGGTTAAAACTCAAATGAATTGACGGGGGCCCGCACAAGCGGTGGAGCATGTGGTTTAATTCGATGCAACGCGAAGAACCTTACCTACTCTTGACATCCAGAGAACTTAGCAGAGATGCTTTGGTGCCTTCGGGAACTCTGAGACAGGTGCTGCATGGCTGTCGTCAGCTCGTGTTGTGAAATGTTGGGTTAAGTCCCGCAACGAGCGCAACCCTTATCCTTTGTTGCCAGCGATTCGGTCGGGAACTCAAAGGAGACTGCCAGTGATAAACTGGAGGAAGGTGGGGATGACGTCAAGTCATCATGGCCCTTACGAGTAGGGCTACACACGTGCTACAATGGCATATACAAAGAGAAGCGACCTCGCGAGAGCAAGCGGACCTCATAAAGTATGTCGTAGTCCGGATTGGAGTCTGCAACTCGACTCCATGAAGTCGGAATCGCTAGTAATCGTAGATCAGAATGCTACGGTGAATACGTTCCCGGGCCTTGTACACACCGCCCGTCACACCATGGGAGTGGGTTGCAAAAGAAGTAGGTAGCTTAACCTTCGGGAGGGCGCTTACCACTTTGTGATTCATGACTGGGGTGAAGTCGTAACAAGGTAACCGTAGGGGAACCTGCGGTTGGATCACCTCCTTACCTGAAAGAACCTGCCTTTGTAGTGCTCACACAGATTGTCTGATGAAAAATAAGCAGTAAAAAATCTCTGCAGGCTTGTAGCTCAGGTGGTTAGAGCGCACCCCTGATAAGGGTGAGGTCGGTGGTTCAAGTCCACTCAGGCCTACCAAATTCATCCTGAATACTGCGTTGTGAAACGACTCGCATACTTCAGTATGTTTCGTCCTTCCACGCCTTGTCTCAGTCTGAATTACCGGTACAAGAGATTTAGCATTACGATGGGGTTATAGCTCAGCTGGGAGAGCGCCTGCCTTGCACGCAGGAGGTCTGCGGTTCGATCCCGCATAGCTCCACCATCCTTTACTGCGGCACAACAAGAAAACTTCAGAGTGTACCTGAAAAGGTATGCTGCGAAGTTTTGCTCTTTAAAAATCTGGATCAAGCTGAAAATTGAAACGACACACTGTTTCCTTTCTCCGTAATAAGAGAGGAAAAGCGGTGTGTTCGAGTCTCTCAAATTTTCGCAACGCGGACTGTTTTACGAAACAGTTTCGGGTTGTGAGGTTAAGCGACTAAGCGTACACGGTGGATGCCCTGGCAGTCAGAGGCGATGAAGGACGTGCTAATCTGCGATAAGCGTCGGTAAGGTGATATGAACCGTTATAACCGGCGATTTCCGAATGGGGAAACCCAGTGCAATTCGTTGCACTATCGTTAAGTGAATACATAGCTTAACGAAGCGAACCGGGGGAACTGAAACATCTAAGTACCCCGAGGAAAAGAAATCAACCGAGATTCCCCCAGTAGCGGCGAGCGAACGGGGAGCAGCCCAGAGTCTGAATCAGCGCGTGTGTTAGTGGAACGGTCTGGAAAGTCCGGCGGTACAGGGTGATAGCCCCGTACACTAAAATGCACACGTTGTGAACTCGAAGAGTAGGGCGGGACACGTGGTATCCTGTCTGAATATGGGGGGACCATCCTCCAAGGCTAAATACTCCTGACTGACCGATAGTGAACCAGTACCGTGAGGGAAAGGCGAAAAGAACCCCGGCGAGGGGAGTGAAAAAGAACCTGAAACCGTGTACGTACAAGCAGTGGGAGCCTCTTTATGGGGTGACTGCGTACCTTTTGTATAATGGGTCAGCGACTTATATTCTGTAGCAAGGTTAACCGTATAGGGGAGCCGCAGGGAAACCGAGTCTTAACTGGGCGTTAAGTTGCAGGGTATAGACCCGAAACCCGGTGATCTAGCCATGGGCAGGTTGAAGGTTGGGTAACACTAACTGGAGGACCGAACCGACTAATGTTGAAAAATTAGCGGATGACTTGTGGCTGGGGGTGAAAGGCCAATCAAACCGGGAGATAGCTGGTTCTCCCCGAAAGCTATTTAGGTAGCGCCTCGTGAACTCATCTTCGGGGGTAGAGCACTGTTTCGGCTAGGGGGTCATCCCGACTTACCAACCCGATGCAAACTACGAATACCGAAGAATGTTATCACGGGAGACACACGGCGGGTGCTAACGTCCGTCGTGAAGAGGGAAACAACCCAGACCGCCAGCTAAGGTCCCAAAGTCATGGTTAAGTGGGAAACGATGTGGGAAGGCACAGACAGCCAGGATGTTGGCTTAGAAGCAGCCATCATTTAAAGAAAGCGTAATAGCTCACTGGTCGAGTCGGCCTGCGCGGAAGATGTAACGGGGCTAAACCATGCACCGAAGCTGCGGCAGCGACACTATGTGTTGTTGGGTAGGGGAGCGTTCTGTAAGCCGTTGAAGGTGGCCTGTGAGGGTTGCTGGAGGTATCAGAAGTGCGAATGCTGACATAAGTAACGATAAAGCGGGTGAAAAGCCCGCTCGCCGGAAGACCAAGGGTTCCTGTCCAACGTTAATCGGGGCAGGGTGAGTCGACCCCTAAGGCGAGGCCGAAAGGCGTAGTCGATGGGAAACAGGTTAATATTCCTGTACTCGGTGTTACTGCGAAGGGGGGACGGAGAAGGCTATGTTAGCCGGGCGACGGTTGTCCCGGTTTAAGCATGTAGGCGGAACGATTAGGTAAATCCGGTCGTTTATTCAACGCTGAGGTGTGATGACGAGGCACTACGGTGCTGAAGTAACAAATGCCCTGCTTCCAGGAAAAGCCTCTAAGCATCAGGTAACAACGAATCGTACCCCAAACCGACACAGGTGGTCAGGTAGAGAATACCAAGGCGCTTGAGAGAACTCGGGTGAAGGAACTAGGCAAAATGGTGCCGTAACTTCGGGAGAAGGCACGCTGATGGTAGGTGAAGTGACTTGCTCATGGAGCTGAAATCAGTCGAAGATACCAGCTGGCTGCAACTGTTTATTAAAAACACAGCACTGTGCAAACACGAAAGTGGACGTATACGGTGTGACGCCTGCCCGGTGCCGGAAGGTTAATTGATGGGGTTATCCGTAAGGAGAAGCTCTTGATCGAAGCCCCGGTAAACGGCGGCCGTAACTATAACGGTCCTAAGGTAGCGAAATTCCTTGTCGGGTAAGTTCCGACCTGCACGAATGGCGTAATGATGGCCAGGCTGTCTCCACCCGAGACTCAGTGAAATTGAACTCGCTGTGAAGATGCAGTGTACCCGCGGCAAGACGGAAAGACCCCGTGAACCTTTACTATAGCTTGACACTGAACATTGAGCCTTGATGTGTAGGATAGGTGGGAGGCTTTGAAGCGTGGACGCCAGTCTGCGTGGAGCCAACCTTGAAATACCACCCTTTAATGTTTGATGTTCTAACGTAGACCCCTAATCGGGGTTGCGGACAGTGTCTGGTGGGTAGTTTGACTGGGGCGGTCTCCTCCCAAAGAGTAACGGAGGAGCACGAAGGTTAGCTAATCCTGGTCGGACATCAGGAGGTTAGTGCAATGGCATAAGCTAGCTTGACTGCGAGCGTGACGGCGCGAGCAGGTGCGAAAGCAGGTCATAGTGATCCGGTGGTTCTGAATGGAAGGGCCATCGCTCAACGGATAAAAGGTACTCCGGGGATAACAGGCTGATACCGCCCAAGAGTTCATATCGACGGCGGTGTTTGGCACCTCGATGTCGGCTCATCACATCCTGGGGCTGAAGTAGGTCCCAAGGGTATGGCTGTTCGCCATTTAAAGTGGTACGCGAGCTGGGTTTAGAACGTCGTGAGACAGTTCGGTCCCTATCTGCCGTGGGCGCTGGAGAATTGAGGGGGGCTGCTCCTAGTACGAGAGGACCGGAGTGGACGCATCACTGGTGTTCGGGTTGTCATGCCAATGGCATTGCCCGGTAGCTAAATGCGGAAAAGATAAGTGCTGAAAGCATCTAAGCACGAAACTTGCCCCGAGATGAGTTCTCCCTGACCCTTTAAGGGTCCTGAAGGAACGTTGAAGACGACGACGTTGATAGGTCGGGTGTGTAAGCGTAGCGATACGTTGAGCTAACCGATACTAATGAACCGTGAGGCTTAACCTTACAACGCCGAAGCTGTTTTGGCGAAGAGACGAATGTTCAGCTTGATTACAGATTAAATCATCGCGCAGGAATGCGGGGTGAAAACAGAATTTGCCTGGCGGCGATAGCGCGGTGGTCCCACCTGACCCCATGCCGAACTCAGAAGTGAAACGCCGTAGCGCCGATGGTAGTGTGGGGTCTCCCCATGTGAGAGTAGGGAACTGCCAGGCATCAAATAAAACAAAAGGCTCAGTCGAAAGACTGGGCCTTTTGTTTTATCTGTTGTTTGTCGGGAAACACTCACCGGGGCAGGATGTCCGCCATAAACGGCCAGGCATCAAATCAGTCAGAAGCCCGTCCTCACCGACGGGCTTTTTGCGTCTTTATCCATGAAAAACTAAAACATCCTGAATAGCCGCCTGGCCGCAATCAAGCAAGCCTTCCCCCAGCAGATACGGTAAACTAGTGCAGATTTTGCATCAGGAAGCCACTATGAATCACTCCCTCAAACCCTGGAACACCTTTGGCATTGACCGCATGGCCAAAGCGATTGTACGTGCTGAAAATGAACAGCAGCTATTGTCCGCATGGCAACAGGCCACTGCAGAGGATCAGCCCGTTTTGATCCTTGGTGAGGGGAGCAACGTACTCTTCCTGAAGGATTATGCCGGTACGGTGATAATCAACCGCATCATGGGAATTGAGGTCACGGAAACACCTGATGCCTGGCATCTACACGTTGGCGCCGGAGAAAACTGGCATCAACTGGTGCAGTTTACGCTGGATAATGACATGCCGGGTCTGGAAAACCTCGCCTTGATTCCTGGGTGTGCAGGCTCTTCCCCGATTCAGAATATCGGCGCATATGGCGTCGAGCTACAGCGTGTTTGCCAGTATGTTGATTGTATCGAGCTGGCAACTGGCCATAAGCAGCGTCTTTCTGCGAGTGAATGCCGTTTTGGCTATCGTGACAGTATTTTCAAACATGAATACCAGGATCGCTTTGCCATCGTTGCGGTAGGTCTCCGCCTGACAAAGGTCTGGGATCCGATATTAACCTACGGTGACCTGACCCGCCTTGACCGACAGACCGTGACTCCGCGTCAGGTGTTTGACGCCGTTTGTCATATGCGAATGACTAAGCTCCCTGATCCGAAGGTGAGTGGAAATGCCGGCAGTTTCTTTAAAAATCCGGTGATTGATGCCGGGAAAGGGCAGACGCTACTGGCCATGTTCCCGAATGCTCCGCACTACCCGCAGGCAGATGGGCGTATAAAACTGGCCGCAGGCTGGCTAATCGATCAATGCCAGCTGAAAGGGAAAACCATCGGCGGGGCCGCGGTGCATCGTCAGCAGGCTTTAGTATTAATCAATGCTAATCAGGCAACCAGCGACGATGTCATTAAGCTGGCGCATTATGTCCGTCAGCAGGTAGGCGAGAAGTTCAATGTCTGGCTCCAGCCGGAAGTCCGCTTTATTGGCGCAACCGGTGAAGTGAATGCCGAGGAGGCTATTGCATGAGAGATAATACAATCCCCCTGACATTGATATCAATTTTAGCGGATGGCGAATTTCATTCCGGAGAGCAACTTGGCGAGCGTCTGGGAATGAGTCGGGCGGCAATCAATAAACATATTCAGACTCTCCGCGACTGGGGAGTTGATGTGTTCACCGTCCCAGGAAAAGGTTACAGCCTGCCAGAGCCGATCCAGCTATTAGATGAACAGCGAATCGCTGCACAGATCGAACATGGACGGGTAACAGTGCTTCCCGTTATTGACTCGACGAACCAGTATTTGCTGGATCGTCTTAATGAATTGCAATCCGGCGATGCCTGTGTTGCTGAATATCAGCAGGCCGGCCGCGGTCGTCGAGGGCGCAAGTGGTTTTCTCCCTTTGGCGCAAACCTCTATCTCTCGATGTACTGGCGGCTTGAGCAAGGGCCCGCTGCCGCAGTGGGATTGAGTCTGGTCATCGGGATTGTTATTGCAGAAGTGCTCCAGAGCCTGGGGGCTGATAAAGTTCGGGTGAAGTGGCCAAATGACCTCTATCTTCAGGATCGTAAACTGTCAGGTATTTTGGTTGAGCTGACGGGAAAAACCGGCGATGCGGCACAGATAGTCAGCGGGGCGGGGATCAACCTGGCCATGCGTCACGTCGAGTCAGATGTCGTAAACCAGGGATGGATTAGCTTGCAGGAAGCTGGCGTATCTATCGATCGTAATACGCTGGCCGCGCGCCTGATTAAAGAGCTTCGTGCGGGCCTGCAGCTCTTTGAGCAGGATGGCCTGGCGCCTTATCTGACGCGTTGGGAAAAATTAGATAACTTCCTCAACCGCCCGGTGAAGCTTATTATTGGCGATAAAGAAATATTTGGTATTTCGCGCGGTATCGATACTCAGGGCGCGTTATTGCTTGAGCAGGATGGCGTGATAAAACCCTGGGTTGGTGGTGAGATATCATTGCGCAGTGCAGAATAAACTGAATAAAAAGGGAGCCCAGGCTCCCTTTTTATTTTCTGTAATCGTTATTTCCGTAACCGAACCTGATCAACGGAGTGATTAGCACTTTTCGTCATGATAAGACTGGCTCGTTCACGAGTTGGTAATATGTTTTCTTTTAAATTCAGCAGGTTAATCTCATTCCATAATGAGGTGGCAATGTTCACAGCTTCGTCTTTGGAAAGCTTTGCGTAATTATGGAAATAAGAGTCCGGGTCAGTAAAAGCCCCTTCACGGAATTTTAAGAAGCGGTTGATATACCATGTTTTTAGCAACTCTTCGGGCGCATCAACATATATCGAAAAGTCAACGAAGTCAGATACAAATACGTGGTGCGGATCATGAGGATAATCCATCCCGCTTTGTAAAACATTTAATCCTTCCAGAATCAAAATGTCCGGCTGCGCGACGGTTTTATCTCCATCGGGGATCACATCATAAATCAGATGCGAATAAACCGGAGCGGTAGCGTTAGGGATACCGGATTTCAGGTCGGAGACGAACTTGACCAGACGATGCATATCATAGGATTGCGGGAAGCCTTTCTTCTTCATCAGCCCGCGTTCTTTCAATACGGCGTTAGGATGCAAGAAGCCATCGGTCGTTATCAATTCAACATGACGATGTTCCGGCCAGCGGCTGAGCAGCGCCTGTAATACGCGCGCCGTTGTGCTTTTCCCTACCGCAACGCTCCCGGCAATACTGATGATATAGGGAATGCGTTGCCCGTTAGTTCCGAGGAATTGTTCCAGCACGGCCTGACGGCGCAAGTTAGAACTGATATAGAAATTAAGCAAACGCGACAGCGGCAAATAGATCTCGGCAACTTCTTCAAGAGAAAGATCTTCGTTGATGCCTTTTAACCGCGTGATTTCTTCCTCTGTCAGCGTCATCGGAACGGAATCACGAAGTGCAGCCCATTGGTTGCGGTTAAATTGTAGATAGGGTGTCATTAACGTCTGCTCTTTTTTGCTCATAAGCATGTTCTTAGCATCGCCGAATCAAATGCAGCGAGGGATGCTTCACACAAGTTAATCAGGACAATGGGCAGGAGGGTAACACCAGATTGCGAGGAATAATAAGAAAAAAACTCATCGGATAGTGCTTTCTAATGCAGACATCACAAGAGCGGGGTGCGCAGGTAATTACTAAACAGGTGAATAGAGCGCTCAGGTTACGTGAGCGATAAATGCCGCGGAAGGGAGTCGTCAGCGATGCAGCCAGGCGAAGCTGGAATATCTGCTTTGCGGGCTAAAAGATCGATTATCGTATGCAGAGGTGCTCAGGAAATCGCCCGGGAGGTCAAAAATGCCGGTCTTGAACAAAATATCCCGGGTCAGCGTACGATTTACGCTTAGGTAAATGCCGTTTTTTTGTGCTCCGTTGTTTGAAATTGCAACGATTTTCCTTGTTTGAGCACAAAATATGAGCAATGGAACATTTTATGCAATTTTTTAGTTGCATGAACTCGCAGGTCTCCCTAAAATGCGCGCTACTTGATGCCGACTTAGCTCAGTAGGTAGAGCAACTGACTTGTAATCAGTAGGTCACCAGTTCGATTCCGGTAGTCGGCACCATCAAGTGCCTGGTGGGGTTCCCGAGCGGCCAAAGGGAGCAGACTGTAAATCTGCCGTCATCGACTTCGAAGGTTCGAATCCTTCCCCCACCACCATCTTTCGGCAACGCTTTGCGGAGCCAGAGTTGCTTGGTTAAACTAATCAACTCAAACAGAAAAAGAGATAAGTCTCTTTTTTTTGTTATAGAAAGAACTGGGTAGCCGAGTTTCAGGATGCGGGCATCGTATAATGGCTATTACCTCAGCCTTCCAAGCTGATGATGCGGGTTCGATTCCCGCTGCCCGCTCCAGACGTGCTGATATGGCTCAGTTGGTAGAGCGCACCCTTGGTAAGGGTGAGGTCCCCAGTTCGACTCTGGGTATCAGCACCACTTCTTTATCTCTCCTTCCCTGTTTCTCTCTGTTTATTGCATTCAACAAGTCGGGCATGTTGCCCGGTTGATGTGGTGATATCACCGATTTATCCGTGTCTTAGAGGGACAATCGATGTCTAAAGAAAAGTTTGAACGTACAAAACCGCACGTTAACGTCGGTACTATCGGCCACGTTGACCATGGTAAAACAACGCTGACTGCTGCAATCACTACCGTTCTGGCTAAAACCTACGGTGGTTCTGCTCGCGCATTCGACCAGATCGATAACGCGCCGGAAGAGAAAGCTCGTGGTATCACCATCAACACTTCTCACGTTGAATATGACACCCCGACTCGCCACTACGCACACGTAGACTGCCCGGGCCACGCCGACTATGTTAAAAACATGATCACCGGTGCTGCTCAGATGGATGGTGCGATCCTGGTTGTTGCTGCGACTGACGGCCCGATGCCGCAGACTCGTGAGCACATCCTGCTGGGTCGTCAGGTAGGCGTTCCGTACATCATCGTGTTCCTGAACAAATGCGACATGGTTGATGACGAAGAGCTGCTGGAGCTGGTTGAAATGGAAGTCCGTGAGCTGCTGTCTCAGTACGACTTCCCGGGCGACGACACGCCGATCGTTCGTGGTTCCGCTCTGAAAGCGCTGGAAGGCGAAGCAGACTGGGAAGCGAAAATCATCGAACTGGCTGGCTACCTGGATTCTTACATCCCGGAACCAGAGCGTGCGATTGACAAGCCGTTCCTGCTGCCGATCGAAGACGTATTCTCCATCTCCGGTCGTGGTACCGTTGTTACCGGTCGTGTAGAGCGCGGTATCATCAAAGTGGGCGAAGAAGTTGAAATCGTTGGTATCAAAGAGACTGCGAAGTCTACCTGTACTGGCGTTGAAATGTTCCGCAAACTGCTGGACGAAGGCCGTGCTGGTGAGAACGTTGGTGTTCTGCTGCGTGGTATCAAACGTGAAGAAATCGAACGTGGTCAGGTACTGGCTAAGCCGGGCTCTATCAAGCCGCACACCAAGTTCGAATCTGAAGTGTACATTCTGTCCAAAGACGAAGGCGGCCGTCATACTCCGTTCTTCAAAGGCTACCGTCCGCAGTTCTACTTCCGTACAACTGACGTGACTGGCACCATCGAACTGCCGGAAGGCGTAGAGATGGTCATGCCGGGCGACAACATCAAAATGGTTGTTACCCTGATTCACCCGATCGCGATGGACGATGGTCTGCGTTTCGCAATCCGTGAAGGCGGCCGTACCGTTGGCGCGGGCGTGGTAGCAAAAGTTCTCGGCTAATCGCTGATAACATTTGACGCAATGCGCAATAAAAGGGCATCATTTGATGCCCTTTTTGCACGCTTTCGAACCAGAACCTGGCTCATCAGTGATTTTTTTTGCCATAATCATTGCTGAGACAGGCTCTGTAGAGGGCGTTAAGTCCGAAACGCAGCAGAGCATTTCGGTTTGGTTGCCTCGCTCTCGCGGGGCAAAATTATTTGTCTGAATTCTTGTGACAGGTTGGTTTATGAGTGCGAATACCGAAGCTCAAGGGAGCGGGCGCGGCCTGGAAGCGATGAAGTGGGTGATCGTTGCTGCGCTGCTGATTGTGGCCATCGTAGGCAACTTCCTTTATCGTGACATTATGCTGGCGGTGCGTGCGCTGGCTGTAGTGATTCTGATCGCTGCTGCCGGTGGCGTCGCGCTGTTAACCACTAAAGGTAAGGCGACCGTCGCCTTCGCCCGCGAAGCGAGAACCGAAGTCCGCAAGGTTATCTGGCCAACTCGCCAGGAAACGCTGCACACCACGCTGATTGTTGCTGCGGTTACTGCGGTAATGTCACTGATCCTGTGGGGACTGGATGGTATTCTGGTTCGCCTGGTATCCTTTATCACTGGCCTGAGGTTCTGAGATGTCTGAAGCTCCTAAAAAACGTTGGTACGTCGTTCAGGCGTTTTCCGGTTTTGAAGGTCGCGTAGCTACCTCGTTGCGTGAACATATCAAATTACACAATATGGAAGAGTTGTTTGGCGAAGTCATGGTGCCGACCGAAGAAGTGGTCGAGATCCGTGGTGGCCAGCGCCGCAAGAGCGAGCGCAAATTCTTCCCGGGTTACGTTCTGGTCCAGATGGTAATGAACGACGCAAGCTGGCACCTGGTGCGCAGCGTACCGCGCGTGATGGGCTTTATCGGCGGTACTTCTGACCGTCCGGCACCGATCAGCGACAAAGAAGTTGATGCGATCATGAATCGCCTGCAGCAGGTTGGCGATAAGCCGCGTCCGAAAACGCTGTTCGAGCCGGGCGAAATGGTTCGCGTCAGCGACGGTCCGTTTGCTGACTTTAACGGCGTGGTTGAAGAAGTTGACTACGAGAAGTCTCGTCTGAAGGTCTCTGTTTCTATCTTCGGTCGTGCGACTCCGGTTGAACTGGACTTTGCTCAGGTAGAGAAAGCCTAACCGGCGATCAAAAAAGCAGCGATTTAATCGTTGCATGAGGCGCGAAATTGACATACAATTTCGCGCCTTTTGTTTTTATGGGTCTGATTCCCATAAAGCGATATTTATCACGGGGAGCCTTTTCAGGCGCTACACCCAAACGAGGAAATTTAAATGGCTAAGAAAGTACAAGCCTACGTCAAGCTGCAGGTTGCAGCTGGTATGGCAAACCCGAGTCCGCCGGTTGGTCCAGCACTGGGTCAGCAGGGTGTGAACATCATGGAATTCTGCAAAGCGTTCAACGCCAAAACTGAATCCATGGAAAAAGGTCTGCCGATTCCGGTTGTTATTACCGTTTACGCTGACCGTTCTTTCACTTTCGTTACCAAAACTCCGCCGGCAGCAGTTCTGCTGAAAAAAGCGGCTGGTATCAAGTCTGGTTCCGGTAAACCGAACAAAGACAAAGTTGGTAAAATTTCCCGCGCTCAGCTGCAGGAAATCGCGCAGACCAAAGCTGCCGACATGACTGGTTCCGACATTGAAGCGATGACTCGCTCCATTGAAGGTACTGCACGTTCCATGGGCCTGGTAGTGGAGGACTAAGAAATGGCTAAACTGACCAAGCGCATGTCCGTGATTCGTGACAAAGTTGATGCGACCAAACAGTACGACATCAACGAAGCCATCTCTCTGCTGAAAGAACTGGCTACTGCTAAGTTCGTTGAAAGCGTAGACGTTGCCGTTAACCTCGGCATCGACGCGCGTAAATCTGACCAGAACGTCCGTGGCGCGACTGTACTGCCGCACGGTACTGGCCGTTCCGTTCGCGTAGCCGTATTTGCCCAGGGCCCGAACGCTGAAGCTGCTAAAGCTGCAGGCGCCGAGCTGGTAGGTATGGAAGATCTGGCTGACCAGATCAAAAAAGGCGAAATGAACTTTGACGTTGTTATTGCTTCTCCGGATGCAATGCGCGTTGTTGGCCAGCTGGGCCAGGTTCTGGGTCCACGCGGCCTGATGCCAAACCCGAAAGTGGGTACCGTTACTCCGAACGTTGCTGAAGCTGTTAAGAACGCTAAAGCAGGTCAGGTTCGTTATCGTAACGACAAAAACGGCATCATCCACACCACCATCGGTAAAGTGGACTTTGACGCTGACAAACTGAAAGAAAACCTGGAAGCTCTGCTGGTTGCGCTGAAAAAAGCAAAACCGACTCAGGCTAAAGGCGTGTACATCAAGAAAGTTAGCATCTCCACCACCATGGGTGCTGGTGTTGCCGTTGATCAGGCTGGTCTGAGCGCTTCTGCGAACTAAGATTAGCTTTACGTGGGCGGTGGATTTGTCTACAATTCTACCCCCACGATTCTGTCAATAAGACAGACGCTATGCGAGTCATTTGAATTGTAGCAAGGCAGCAATCGAGTGAATCACCGGGAGTGTAGTTAACTACATGACCGGTGTGAGCGAGAGCAGCTAACGCCGCTGCGGTTCGAAGGACGAAGTCATAGGAAGAATTTGTTCGTTGGAGCCTGGCCTATCCAGGCCTCCGTCGAAGACCGCAGGTGTTTCGTCAGAAACTTAATCCCCTGCGTAGACGGTGACAGAACGCTAAGATTATTTTTTGGATACTCTGGCTTGTTTCTGCTCACCGTATTAAAGACGCTCTTTCGTTGGAAAGAGTGAAGTGAGTTCCAGAGCATAAGCTCTGGCAAACATCCAGGAGCAAAGCTAATGGCTTTAAATCTTCAAGACAAACAAGCGATTGTTGCTGAAGTCAGCGAAGTAGCCAAAGGTGCGCTGTCTGCAGTAGTTGCGGATTCCCGTGGCGTTACTGTGGATAAAATGACTGAACTGCGTAAAGCAGGTCGTGAAGCTGGCGTTTACATGCGTGTTGTTCGTAACACCCTGCTGCGCCGCGTCGTTGAAGGTACTCAGTTTGAGTGCCTGAAAGACACGTTTGTTGGTCCGACCCTGATTGCATACTCTATGGAACACCCGGGCGCTGCTGCTCGTCTGTTCAAAGAGTTCGCGAAAGCGAATGCAAAATTTGAGGTCAAAGCTGCAGCCTTTGAAGGTGAGCTGATCCCGGCGTCGCAAATCGACCGCCTGGCAACTCTGCCGACCTACGAAGAAGCAATTGCACGCCTGATGGCAACCATGAAAGAAGCTTCGGCTGGCAAACTGGTTCGCACTCTGGCTGCTGTACGCGATGCGAAAGAAGCTGCTTAATCGCAGTTATCTTTATAAAGCGCTCGCTTACGTATAAACTTATTCTGATATTCAGGAACAATTTAAATGTCTATCACTAAAGATCAAATCATTGAAGCAGTATCCGCTATGTCCGTAATGGACGTTGTTGAGCTGATCTCTGCAATGGAAGAAAAATTCGGTGTTTCCGCTGCTGCTGCTGTAGCTGTAGCTGCTGGCCCGGCTGAAGCTGCTGAAGAAAAAACTGAATTCGACGTAATTCTGAAAGCTGCAGGCGCTAACAAAGTTGCTGTTATCAAAGCAGTACGTAGCGCAACTGGCCTGGGTCTGAAAGAAGCTAAAGACCTGGTAGAATCTGCACCGGCTGCACTGAAAGAAGGCATCAGCAAAGACGACGCTGAAGCTCTGAAAAAATCTCTGGAAGAAGCTGGCGCTGAAGTTGAAGTCAAATAAGCCAACCCTTCCGGTTGCAGCCTGAGAAATCAGGCTGAGGCTGGTGACTTTTTGGTCACCAGCCTTTTTGCGCTGTAAGGCACCAGTAGCGTTTCACGCTGTTTGACTACTGGGTTGTCCTTTCAATGCTTGTTTCTATAGACGACTTAATATACTGCGACAGGTCAGGGCCCCTGAGCTGTGTAAATCGCAACGAAATGGTTTAAGCGTGATAGAAACAGGCATTGCGGAAAGTGTTCCATTTTCCGGTCCACAAAATAGTGTTGCATAAAAAACTGCCTTATTTGGGCAGACGGGTCGACTTGTCAGCGAGCTGAGGAACCCTATGGTTTACTCCTATACCGAGAAAAAACGTATTCGTAAGGATTTTGGTAAACGTCCGCAGGTTCTGGACATACCTTATCTCCTTTCCATCCAGCTTGACTCGTTTCAGAAGTTTATCGAGCAAGATCCTGAAGGGCAGTACGGTCTGGAAGCAGCTTTCCGTTCCGTGTTCCCGATTAAAAGCTACAGCGGTAACTCTGAGCTGCAATACGTCAGCTACCGTCTGGGCGAACCTGTTTTTGATGTTAAAGAATGTCAGATCCGTGGCGTGACCTACTCGGCACCGCTGCGCGTTAAACTGCGTCTGGTGATCTACGAGCGTGAAGCGCCGGAAGGCACCGTTAAAGACATTAAAGAACAAGAAGTCTACATGGGCGAAATTCCGCTCATGACCGACAACGGTACCTTTGTTATCAACGGTACTGAACGTGTTATCGTTTCTCAGCTGCACCGTAGCCCGGGCGTCTTCTTTGACTCTGACAAAGGTAAGACTCACTCTTCCGGTAAGGTCCTGTATAACGCACGTATTATTCCTTACCGCGGTTCCTGGCTGGACTTCGAGTTCGATCCGAAAGACAACCTGTTTGTCCGTATCGACCGTCGTCGTAAGCTGCCGGCCACCATCATCCTGCGCGCGCTGAATTACACCACTGAGCAGATCCTTGACCTGTTCTTCGAGAAAGTGGTCTTTGAAATTCGCGACAACAAGCTGCAGATGGAACTGGTTCCGGAGCGTCTGCGCGGTGAAACGGCTTCCTTCGACATCGAAGCGAACGGCAAAGTCTACGTCGAGAAAGCCCGTCGCATTACCGCTCGCCATATCCGTCAGCTGGAAAAAGACGATATCAAGCATATCGAAGTTCCGGTGGAATATATTGCGGGTAAAGTTGCGGCCAAAGATTATATCGATGAAGCTACTGGCGAACTGATCTGCCCGGCGAACATGGAGCTGAGCCTGGATCTGCTGGCGAAGCTGAGCCAGTCCGGTCACAAGCGCATCGAGACTCTGTTCACCAACGATCTGGACCACGGTCCGTACATTTCTGAAACTGTACGCGTCGACCCAACTAACGATCGTCTGAGCGCGCTGGTAGAAATCTACCGCATGATGCGCCCGGGTGAGCCGCCGACTCGTGAAGCGGCTGAAAGCCTGTTTGAGAACCTGTTCTTCTCCGAAGACCGCTACGATCTGTCTGCGGTAGGTCGTATGAAGTTCAACCGTTCTCTGCTGCGTGACGAAATCGAAGGTTCCGGTATCCTGAGCAAAGACGACATCATCGAAGTGATGAAGAAGCTCATCGATATCCGTAACGGTAAAGGCGAAGTCGATGATATCGACCACCTCGGCAACCGTCGTATCCGTTCCGTAGGCGAAATGGCGGAAAACCAGTTCCGCGTTGGCCTGGTACGTGTTGAGCGTGCGGTGAAAGAGCGTCTGTCTCTGGGCGATCTGGATACCCTGATGCCTCAGGATATGATCAACGCCAAGCCGATTTCTGCGGCAGTGAAAGAGTTCTTTGGTTCCAGCCAGCTGTCTCAGTTTATGGACCAGAACAACCCGCTGTCCGAGATTACGCACAAACGTCGTATCTCCGCACTCGGCCCAGGCGGCCTGACCCGCGAACGTGCGGGCTTTGAAGTTCGAGACGTACACCCGACTCACTACGGTCGCGTATGTCCAATCGAAACGCCTGAAGGTCCGAACATCGGTCTGATCAACTCCCTGTCCGTGTACGCACAGACTAACGAATACGGCTTCCTCGAGACTCCGTATCGTAAAGTGACCGACGGTGTTGTGACCGACGAAATTCACTACCTGTCTGCTATCGAAGAAGGCAACTACGTTATCGCTCAGGCGAACTCCAACCTGGATGACGAAGGCCACTTTGTAGAAGACCTGGTTACCTGCCGTAGCAAAGGCGAATCCAGCTTGTTCAGCCGCGATCAGGTTGACTACATGGACGTTTCCACCCAGCAGGTGGTTTCTGTCGGTGCGTCGCTGATCCCGTTCCTGGAACACGATGACGCCAACCGTGCATTGATGGGTGCGAACATGCAACGTCAGGCGGTTCCGACTCTGCGCGCTGATAAGCCGCTGGTGGGTACCGGTATGGAACGTGCTGTTGCCGTCGACTCCGGTGTTACTGCAGTTGCTAAGCGTGGCGGTACCGTACAGTACGTCGATGCATCCCGTATCGTTATCAAAGTTAACGAAGACGAGATGTACCCGGGCGAAGCAGGTATCGACATCTATAACCTGACCAAGTACACCCGTTCTAACCAGAACACCTGCATCAACCAGATGCCTTGCGTGTCCCTGGGTGAGCCAATTGAGCGCGGCGACGTGCTGGCAGACGGTCCGTCCACCGACCTCGGTGAACTGGCTCTCGGTCAGAACATGCGCGTAGCGTTCATGCCGTGGAACGGCTACAACTTCGAAGACTCCATCCTCGTCTCCGAGCGTGTGGTTCAGGAAGATCGTTTCACCACGATTCATATTCAGGAACTGGCCTGTGTGTCCCGTGACACCAAGCTGGGGCCGGAAGAGATCACCGCTGATATCCCGAACGTGGGTGAAGCTGCGCTCTCTAAACTGGATGAATCCGGTATCGTTTACATCGGTGCAGAAGTGACCGGCGGCGACATTCTGGTTGGTAAGGTCACGCCGAAAGGTGAAACCCAGCTGACGCCAGAAGAGAAACTGCTGCGTGCGATCTTCGGCGAGAAAGCGTCTGACGTTAAAGACTCTTCTCTGCGCGTACCAAACGGTGTTTCCGGTACTGTTATCGACGTTCAGGTCTTCACCCGCGATGGCGTGGAAAAAGACAAACGTGCGCTGGAAATCGAAGAGATGCAGCTGAAGCAGGCCAAAAAAGACCTGTCTGAAGAACTGCAGATCCTCGAAGCTGGCCTGTTTGGTCGTATCTACGCGGTGCTGGTTGCCGGTGGTGTTGAAGCTGAGAAGCTCGACAAGCTGCCGCGCGATCGCTGGCTGGAACTGGGCCTGACCGACGAAGAGAAACAAAATCAGCTGGAACAGCTGGCTGAGCAGTACGACGAACTGAAACACGAGTTCGAGAAAAAACTCGAAGCGAAACGCCGCAAAATCACTCAGGGCGACGATCTGGCACCGGGCGTGCTGAAGATTGTTAAAGTGTATCTGGCCGTTAAACGTCAGATTCAGCCGGGTGACAAAATGGCAGGTCGTCACGGTAACAAGGGTGTTATTTCTAAGATCAACCCGATCGAAGATATGCCTTACGATGAAAACGGTACGCCGGTCGACATCGTACTGAACCCGCTGGGCGTACCATCTCGTATGAACATCGGTCAGATTCTGGAAACCCACCTGGGTATGGCTGCGAAAGGTATCGGTGAGAAAATCAACGCGATGCTCAAACAGCAGCAGGAAGTCGCCAAACTGCGCGAGTTCATCCAGAAAGCGTATGACCTGGGTACCGATGTTCGTCAGAAGGTCGATCTGAATACCTTCACCGATGATGAAGTTCTGCGTCTTGCTGAAAACCTGAAAAAAGGTATGCCGATCGCAACGCCGGTCTTCGACGGTGCGAAAGAGTCTGAAATCAAGGAACTGTTACAGCTGGGTGGCCTGCCGACTTCCGGTCAGATCACTCTGTTCGACGGTCGTACCGGTGAGCAATTCGAGCGCCAGGTTACCGTTGGCTACATGTACATGCTGAAACTGAACCACCTGGTTGATGACAAAATGCATGCGCGTTCTACCGGTTCTTACAGCCTGGTTACTCAGCAGCCGCTGGGTGGTAAGGCTCAGTTCGGTGGTCAGCGCTTCGGTGAGATGGAAGTGTGGGCGCTGGAAGCTTATGGCGCGGCATACACCCTGCAGGAAATGCTCACCGTTAAGTCTGATGACGTCAACGGTCGTACCAAGATGTATAAAAACATCGTGGACGGCAACCATCAGATGGAACCGGGCATGCCGGAATCCTTCAACGTACTGTTGAAAGAGATTCGCTCGCTGGGCATCAACATCGAACTGGAAGACGAGTAACTCTCGCTCAAACAGGTCACTGGTGCCGGGGTAACCCCCGGCGCCAGATTGTGCTAACTCCGACGGGAGCAAATCCGTGAAAGACTTATTAAAGTTTCTGAAAGCGCAAACTAAAACCGAAGAGTTTGATGCGATCAAAATTGCTCTGGCATCGCCAGACATGATCCGTTCATGGTCTTTTGGTGAAGTTAAAAAGCCGGAAACCATTAACTACCGTACGTTCAAACCAGAGCGTGACGGCCTTTTCTGCGCCCGTATCTTTGGGCCGGTAAAAGATTACGAGTGCCTGTGCGGTAAGTACAAGCGCCTGAAACACCGTGGTGTTATCTGTGAGAAGTGCGGCGTTGAAGTGACCCAGACCAAAGTGCGTCGTGAGCGCATGGGCCACATCGAACTGGCCTCTCCGACCGCCCACATTTGGTTCCTGAAATCGCTGCCGTCCCGTATCGGCCTGCTGCTGGATATGCCGCTGCGCGATATCGAACGTGTTCTGTACTTCGAATCCTATGTGGTTATCGAAGGCGGAATGACCAACCTGGAACGTAATCAGATCCTGACTGAAGAGCAGTATCTGGATGCGCTGGAAGAGTTTGGTGACGAATTCGATGCGAAGATGGGTGCGGAAGCTATTCAGGCCCTGCTGAAAAGCATGGATCTGGAGCAAGAGTGCGAGCAGCTGCGTGAAGAGCTGAACGAAACTAACTCCGAAACCAAACGTAAAAAGCTGACCAAGCGTATCAAGCTGCTGGAAGCGTTCGTTCAGTCTGGCAACAAGCCGGAGTGGATGATCCTGACCGTTCTACCGGTTCTGCCGCCAGATCTGCGCCCGCTGGTACCGCTGGATGGTGGTCGTTTCGCGACTTCTGACCTGAACGATCTGTATCGTCGCGTCATTAACCGTAACAACCGTCTGAAACGTCTGCTGGATCTGGCTGCGCCGGATATCATCGTACGCAACGAAAAACGTATGCTGCAGGAAGCGGTTGACGCCCTGCTGGATAACGGTCGTCGCGGTCGTGCGATCACCGGTTCTAACAAGCGTCCTCTGAAATCTTTGGCCGACATGATCAAAGGTAAACAGGGTCGTTTCCGTCAGAACCTGCTCGGTAAGCGTGTTGACTACTCCGGTCGTTCTGTTATCACCGTAGGTCCATACCTGCGTCTGCATCAGTGCGGTCTGCCGAAGAAAATGGCGCTGGAGCTGTTCAAACCGTTCATTTACGGCAAGCTGGAACTGCGTGGCCTGGCCACCACCATCAAAGCCGCGAAGAAAATGGTTGAGCGCGAAGAAGCGGTTGTCTGGGATATCCTGGACGAAGTTATCCGCGAACACCCGGTACTGCTGAACCGTGCACCAACCCTGCACCGTTTGGGTATCCAGGCATTTGAACCGGTACTGATCGAAGGTAAAGCTATCCAGCTGCACCCGCTGGTTTGTGCGGCCTATAACGCCGACTTCGATGGTGACCAGATGGCTGTTCACGTACCGCTGACGCTGGAAGCCCAGCTCGAAGCGCGTGCGCTGATGATGTCTACCAACAACATCCTGTCCCCGGCGAACGGCGAACCAATCATCGTTCCGTCTCAGGACGTTGTACTGGGTCTGTACTACATGACCCGTGACTGTGTTAACGCCAAAGGCGAAGGCATGGTGCTGACTGGCCCGAAAGAAGCGGAGCGTATTTATCGCGCCGGTCTGGCCTCTCTGCATGCGCGCGTTAAAGTGCGTATCACCGAATACGAAAAAGATGAAAACGGCCAGTTCGTTGCGAAAACCAGCCTGAAAGACACGACCGTTGGCCGTGCGATTCTGTGGATGATCGTGCCGAAAGGTCTGCCGTTCTCTATCGTGAACCAGGCGCTGGGTAAGAAAGCCATCTCTAAGATGCTGAATACCTGCTACCGTATTCTGGGCCTGAAACCGACCGTTATTTTTGCGGACCAGACGATGTACACCGGCTTTGCTTATGCAGCGCGTTCAGGTGCATCCGTTGGTATTGATGACATGGTCATCCCGGAGAAAAAACACGAGATCATCTCTGAGGCGGAAGCCGAAGTTGCTGAGATCCAGGAACAGTTCCAGTCCGGTCTGGTTACCGCGGGCGAACGCTATAACAAAGTTATCGATATCTGGGCTGCGGCGAACGATCGTGTATCCAAAGCGATGATGGATAACCTGCAAACCGAAACCGTGATTAACCGTGACGGCGTCGAAGAGCAGCAGGTTTCCTTCAACAGCATCTACATGATGGCCGACTCCGGTGCGCGTGGTTCTGCGGCACAGATTCGTCAGCTGGCGGGTATGCGTGGTCTGATGGCGAAGCCGGATGGCTCCATCATCGAAACGCCAATCACCGCGAACTTCCGTGAAGGTCTGAACGTACTCCAGTACTTCATCTCTACTCACGGTGCGCGTAAAGGTCTGGCGGATACCGCACTGAAAACAGCGAACTCCGGTTACCTGACCCGTCGTCTGGTTGACGTTGCCCAGGATCTGGTTGTCACTGAAGATGACTGTGGCACCCTGGAAGGCATCACCATGACCCCGGTTATCGAGGGTGGCGATGTTAAAGAGCCGCTGCGCGATCGCGTACTGGGTCGTGTGACCGCTGAAGACGTTCTGAAGCCGGGTACCGCGGACATTCTGGTTCCACGCAACACGCTGCTGCACGAGCACTGGTGTGACCTGCTGGAAGAGAACTCCGTTGACTCCGTCAAAGTGCGTTCCGTTGTATCCTGTGACACCGACTTTGGTGTATGTGCGCACTGCTACGGTCGTGACCTGGCGCGTGGCCACATCATCAACAAAGGTGAAGCAATCGGCGTTATCGCGGCACAGTCCATCGGTGAGCCGGGTACACAGCTGACGATGCGTACGTTCCACATCGGTGGTGCGGCATCTCGTGCGGCTGCTGAATCCAGCATTCAGGTGAAAAACAAGGGTAGCATCAAGCTGTCTAACGCCAAGTCGGTTGTGAACTCCGCTGGCAAGCTGGTTGTGACCTCGCGTAACACCGAACTGAAGCTGATCGACGAATTCGGTCGTACTAAAGAAAGCTATAAAGTGCCTTACGGCGCCGTTATGGCGAAAGGCGATGGCGAGCAGGTTGCCGGCGGTGAAACCGTGGCAAACTGGGATCCGCACACCATGCCGGTTATCTCTGAAGTTAGTGGTTTCATCCGCTTTACTGACATGATTGACGGCCAGACCATTACCCGTCAGACCGACGAATTAACCGGTCTGTCTTCGCTGGTGGTTCTGGATTCTGCAGAACGTACCGCGGGCGGTAAAGATCTGCGTCCAGCGCTGAAAATTGTTGATGCACAGGGCAACGACGTTCTGATCCCAGGTACCGATATGCCTGCTCAGTACTTCCTGCCGGGCAAAGCGATTGTCCAGCTGGAAGATGGCGTACAGATCAGTGCGGGTGACGCTCTGGCGCGTATTCCTCAGGAATCCAGCGGTACCAAGGACATCACCGGTGGTCTGCCGCGCGTTGCGGACCTGTTCGAAGCACGTCGTCCGAAAGAGCCGGCTATCCTGGCGGAAATCAGCGGTATCATTTCCTTCGGTAAAGAAACCAAAGGCAAACGTCGTCTGGTTATCACTCCGTTAGACGGCAGCGATCCGTACGAAGAGATGATTCCGAAATGGCGTCAGCTGAACGTGTTCGAAGGTGAACGTGTAGAACGTGGTGATGTGGTTTCCGACGGTCCGGAAGCACCGCACGACATTCTGCGTCTTCGTGGCGTACACGCGGTAACGCGTTATATCACCAACGAAGTACAGGACGTTTACCGTCTGCAAGGCGTTAAGATTAACGATAAGCACATCGAAGTTATCGTTCGTCAGATGCTGCGCAAAGCGACCATCGAAAGCGCAGGTAGCTCCGACTTCCTGGAAGGCGAACAGGTTGAATACTCCCGCGTCAAGATTGCTAACCGCGATCTGGAAGCGAACGGCAAAGTGGCGGCGACTTACTCCCGCGACCTGCTGGGTATCACCAAAGCGTCTCTGGCAACCGAGTCGTTCATCTCTGCCGCATCGTTCCAGGAGACCACGCGTGTCCTGACCGAAGCAGCCGTTGCGGGCAAACGCGACGAACTGCGCGGCCTGAAAGAGAACGTTATCGTCGGTCGTTTGATCCCGGCGGGTACCGGCTATGCGTACCACCAGGATCGTATGCGCCGCCGCGCCGCGGGCGAACAGCCTGCAGCACCTCAGGTGAGCGTGGAAGAAGCTTCTGCTAACCTGGCAGAACTGCTGAACGCAGGTCTGGGCGGTTCCGACAACGATTAATCGTTGACGCTACGCTTAAAAAGCCAGTCAGGTCTCCTGACTGGCTTTTTTATTATCCCGACATCTGCCACGATAATATCCGCTTCCGTCCCCTCATAATGAATTACATTCCATTAATATTTCCCCCTCAATTAAGCAGCAAACAATTCATATAAAAGTTGGCTGGCTGTTTTTTCTTAATACCCACACTTATTGATGGGTAAAAATTCTACACGTATCAAAAAATCAGCAAATCAAAGGCGATATAGTCAAAAAGTCCAATTAATCATGTGATTACTTTTTCTTTTATCTTCGGGTTCATAAAGCCGAGGAGGGCGGTTTATACCCGTAAAACGCGATGCGGGAGATGGCTAAATAATACGGCAGCAGAAGATAAGTCTTTTGATTTTCATAGCCAGGGGCTGGGGGATGCATGGAATTCGCAATACAACTCATCATTATCTTAATTTGTCTCTTTTATGGTGCCAGAAAGGGCGGTATCGCACTGGGTCTTTTAGGCGGTATCGGGCTGGTTATTTTGGTCTTTGTCTTTCATCTTCAGCCGGGTAAGCCACCGGTTGATGTGATGCTGGTGATTATTGCGGTTGTTGCCGCTTCGGCGACGCTTCAGGCTTCCGGCGGGTTAGATGTGATGCTGCAGATCGCTGAGAAACTTCTGCGGCGCAATCCAAAATATGTCTCCATTGTGGCTCCTTTCGTCACCTGTACGCTGACCATTCTTTGCGGCACCGGCCACGTGGTTTATACGATTTTGCCGATTATTTATGACGTCGCTATCAAGAACAATATTCGTCCCGAGCGCCCGATGGCGGCCAGCTCCATTGGCGCACAGATGGGGATTATCGCCAGTCCGGTGTCCGTAGCGGTGGTGTCACTGGTGGCGATGCTGGGCAATTTTACCTTCAACGGTAAGCATCTCGAATTTCTCGATCTGCTGGCTATTACCATTCCCTCTACGCTGCTGGGGATTCTGGCAATCGGTATTTTTAGCTGGTTTCGCGGTAAAGACTTAGATAAAGACGACGCGTTTCAGGCTTTCATCTCAACGCCGGAAAACCGTCATTATGTTTATGGCGATACGGCAACGCTGCTGGATCGAAAACTGCCGACCAGTAACTGGGTCGCCATGTGGATCTTCCTGGCGTCGATTGCCGTGGTTGCCGTTCTGGGGGCCTTCTCCGAACTGCGCCCGGCATTCAACGGCAAGCCGCTGTCGATGGTACTGGTGATTCAGATGTTCATGCTGCTCTCCGGCGCACTCATCATCATCATCACCAAAACTAACCCGGCGTCGATTTCTAAGAATGAGGTTTTCCGCTCGGGGATGATCGCCATTGTGGCGGTGTACGGTATTGCCTGGATGGCGGAAACGATGTTCGGCGCGCACATGACGGAGATTAAAGGCGTGCTCGGCGAAATGGTGAAGGAGTATCCGTGGGCCTATGCCATCGTACTGCTGCTGGTCTCCAAGTTTGTCAATTCCCAGGCCGCAGCGCTGGCGGCGATTGTCCCGGTGGCGCTGGCGATTGGCGTCGATCCGGCCTACATTGTCGCCTCCGCGCCAGCCTGCTATGGCTATTATATTCTGCCAACCTACCCGAGCGACCTGGCGGCGATTCAGTTCGATCGCTCAGGGACGACGCATATCGGCCGCTTTGTGATTAACCATAGCTTTATTCTGCCGGGGCTCATTGGCGTCAGCGTTTCGTGCGTGTTTGGCTGGGTCTTCGCCGCGCTTTACGGCTTCTTGTAATAAAAAAAGCAGGTGCCTGGCGGGCACCTGCTATTCACTGCGTTTATTGACTACGCGGTGCGACGATACAGTTCAATCATATCGGTTGCCAGATCCTGTATCACCATGGCATTCATCAGATGATCCTGGGAGTGAACGGTAATCAGGTTCACCGGCAGCTTACCTGTGCCTTCATCGAGACCGATGAGCTGGGTCTGGATTTTATGCGCATGCTTCACAAACTCATGTGATTCTGCCATTGCCTGCTCAGAAGCCGCAAAATCACCTTTGCGGGCCAGCTGCAGAGCCGTTAATGCCGAACTGCGGGCAGAACCCGCATTCACCAACAGCTCCATAATGATCGTTTCTAAATCTTCCATGACTTACTCCATCAACTTCAGGGCTTTATCGAGAACAGCATCGCCTTTCATCATGCCGTAATCCATCATATCGATAACGGCGACTTTTTTACCAAACGGGTCGGCCAGCGCCTGGAGCTTAGCTTGCTCGTACTTCACCTGAGGACCGAGCAGGATAATATCGGCAGTAGCAAGATTATCTTTAAACTCGGCAACCGGTACGGCTTTGATGGAGACTTCCACACCTTTCTGTTGTGCCGCGGCCTGCATGCGTTGAACCAGCATGCTGGTGGACATTCCAGCGGCGCAGCATAAAACGATATTCTTCATAGTTGATGGCCCTTATGTTCCCTTGATGCATCATCTTTATCGCGGGCCGACAGACACGACAACCGCTTTGCCGTGATTGTGTGTAAGGCATCACAAAATAATGAAACCGGTTTCGGTTTTAGGGTTGAAAACAGTAAAATCCGGGCTGACGGGCCTGCAGATGCAGGTGGTTTTAAGCGCGGACGATACGGTTTTTGCCCTGCTGCTTGGCTTTATAAAGCGCTTCATCAACGCTCACCACTAGCTGCTCCAGAGGCTCCATATTCCATTCGCCCAGGCCCGCGCTGAAGGTTACCATCAGTCCTTCTTCACGCCAGGTGCGTTGGGCAATGCTGAGTCGCCAGCTTTCCAGTATCGCCGGCGCATTGGCAATATGCTCGCCGGTGAAAATCACGGCAAACTCTTCGCCGCCATAGCGGTAGAGTGAAATATTCTGAGGTTGCAGGATTTGCAGTCCTTCACGTGCGACGTTGCGTAAAACAATATCGCCGTTGAGGTGACCCCAGGTGTCGTTAATCGATTTGAAGTTATCGATATCGACCAGGGCCAGCGCGAAAGGTTGATGATCGTTCATTAGCGCGGCGGTATCGCTGTCGAAGGCGCGGCGGTTTTTACAGCCGGTGAGCGCATCGATGGTAGCCTGGCGGACATAGATCAGTTCGCGCTGTTTATTACTTTCGATGGCTTTACTCAGCATCGCTTCCAGCCGCGGAGCACGGTTAACGTCGCCGGTTTTAATCGCGTTGATGATATTCATCAGCACCGTGTGGGATGCGTGGCGCAGATAGAGGCCAAAGAGAATAATCACAATGGCGGCCAGGGCAAACCCCCAAAGCACGATATCGGTTTCATACCGGGTTAAATCGACCAGCGTGGTGTTATCCACGCGGTAGATGACAAACCAGTCTGGATTGGTGAACGAATAATAGTAATACCAGATGCCCTTTTTCTCGTCATACAGCTGACCCTCGGCGCTGGTCATTTTGTCCATGAGATCGTCGCGGACATAGGGTTTAAAAAGCGCGCCGGTATCCGGATGGAGTACGACTTTCCCGTCGCGCTGCACGACGAAAAACTCGCCCTGAACAGGTGCGACCATCTGGCGTAAAGCGTATCCCATTGAGGTCAGATCCAGATGAAATGCGAGGCTGCCTTTGAGCCGGCCTTCCGGTGAGATGACCGGTTTGTAGAGCGTAATGGTCGGATGCTGTGTAAAGAAATCCAGATAGGGACTGGTATAGTGGCTGAAAGTACTGGCCTCCGCCTGTTTGATAAACCACGGTCTGGACTTCGGATCGAAGGCGCGGCTGTTATCATTTTCCAGCACTTCAGGCGCCCGGAGGTAATGGCCCTGGGTATCCGCCAGCGAAATAGAAGAGACGGTTGGCATCAGCTCCTGCAGCTGCATTAATTCCTGCAACCCACTTTGCGGATCGATATTAATGGCCTGATTTAACTTATCGTTGTTCGCAAAGAACTTAGTTGCCCTGGCGAGGATATAATCATTTCCACGCAGCAGCGATTCCGTATAGTTCACGGCCAGGTTATGGGTGAAATTGCGATTAACGTGGTGATAGTCCTCGAGAAAGTTCTGTCTCTGCGTCGTGGTGACGAATACGGCGATCAGCAAAAAGCTGAGTAAAATCCCGGCAAAGCCAATAAGAATTGGCATAGTAAAAGAGAGCTTTCTACTGTGACGAGCCATGTGTTTTAAATCGTTCCAGAAGGTTTTTTCCATGGGAAGAAGCGCAGGATTAGTCGCAATGCCTGGCAAGCGAATCAGATGTTGCCTGGTTAATTATAACTGTGGCCAGCGGGAGGATGGGATTTATCTTCGATCGTGAGAGCTATGAATGCGATGAAGCAGGGCGAAAATGAGGAAGAGAAGTTTCGCCCTGGTCAGCATCCGCTGCTGACCAGGGCAGAATAGAGAAACGGAAATATGACCACAATCTCCCGTTTCTCTCATTACGATCGTCCACGAAGAACGTTTACGACGTTACATTCCTCATCATGATGAGCGGGAAGCGCGTCCCAGCCAGCTATCCCAGTCTTTCCATACCGGCTGCAGTCCGCTGGCTACCAGCGCGCTGGCAACCTCTTCCGGGCGACGGTCATCGTGAGGCGCGAACTGCTCCAGCTCCGGATGGTTATCGGCATACCCGCCGGGCTGCGTTTTCGAAAATGCACTGATGTTGTTGATGGCCAGCGGGATCACCCGATCGCGGAACCAGGGGGATTCACGGGTGGAGAGCGAGAGCTCCACTTCCGGGGCCAGCAGGCGGAAGGCGCAAATGGTTTGCACCAGCTGCCGTTCATCCATTAATGAGGCGGGCTCGATGCCCCCGGCGCAAGGGCGTAATCGCGGAAAGGAGATGGAGTAGCGGCTGCGCCAGTAGCGTTGCTGGAGCCACAGCAGATGTTCCGCCACCATAAAGCAATCCACGCGCCAGCTGTCGGAGAGGCCAATTAATGCGCCAAGGCCAATCTTATCAATTCCCGCCTCTCCAAGCCTGTCCGGCGTATCCAGTCGCCAGAAAAAATCCTGCTTTTTGCCTTTCAGATGATGTTTCGCATACATACTTTCATGATAGGTCTCCTGATAGACCATCACGCCGTCCAGCCCGAGGGTTTTCAGCTCGGCATACTCCGCCATCGCCAGCGGCTGGACCTCCATATGCAGCGAGGCGAACTGGCGGCGAATCGCGGGCAGATGCTGGCGAAAATAGTCCATGCCGACTTTGCTTTGATGTTCGCCGGTCACCAGCAGCAGATGCTCAAAGCCCATTTCGCGGATCGCCGCGCATTCACGGGCAATTTCCGCCTCATCCAGAGTCTTGCGCTTGATACGGTTACTCATTGAGAAACCGCAGTAGGTACAATCGTTGGCGCACAGATTAGAGAGATACAGCGGGACATAAAAGCTGACGGTATTACCAAAACGCTGGCGAGTCAGGCGCTGCGCACGCTGCGCCAGCGGCTCCAGATAACCCGCGGCGGCAGGAGAGAGCAGGGCCATCATATCGTCGCGGCTGAGCTGTTTTGCCGCCAGGGCGCGTTCAACGTCGGCGGGGGTTTTACTGTTGATACGCAGGCGAATATCGTCCCAGTCCAGCTGCCGCCAGCGGTCAGTGAAGGTATTCATACCAGCGCCTCCAGAAAGCCGGTCAGTGGGCTGGTGGCCTGCGCCTGCGCGCTGCGCGTCCCCGGGCCAGCCTGTCGCGCCAGCAATCCGGCATCAATCGCCAGGCGGAAAGCCCGGGCCATGGTGACCGGGTCGTCGGCGACGGCGATGGCGGTATTCACCAGTACCGCGTCGGCACCCATTTCCAGCGCCTGAGCTGCATGGCTCGGCACGCCAATACCGGCATCAACCACCACAGGTACCGTGGCCTGCTCGATAATAATTTCCAGCATCGCTCTGGTTTCCAGCCCCTGGTTGGAACCGATCGGCGCGCCGAGTGGCATCACCGCCGCGCAGCCCGCCTCTTCCAGACGCTTGCACAGTACCGGATCGGCGCCGCAGTAGGGCAGCACCACAAAGCCTTCCCGTACCAGAATTTCTGCCGCTTTCAGCGTTTCAATCGGATCGGGGAGCAGCCAGCGCGCATCCGGATGGATTTCCAGCTTCAGCCAGTGGGTACCCAACGCTTCCCGCGCCAGACGGGCGGCAAATACGGCTTCTTCTGCCGTTTTGGCCCCGGAGGTATTGGGCAGCAGGCTCACGCCAGCCGCCAGTAGCGGTGCGAGGATAGCGTCATTATGCTGACGTAAATCGACGCGCTTCATTGCCAGCGTCACCAGCTGACTGCCGGAGGCGCGAATGGCCTCCACCATCACGTCGGGAGCGGCGAATTTACCGGTACCGGTGAAAAGATGTGATTCAAATGTTTTATCCGCAATACGTAACATGTCAGCCTCCGGCGATAACCTGAAAAAGCAGGATTTGGTCGCCTTCCTGCAGAAGATGGTGTTCCCACCGCTCGCGCGGCAGGATGTGTTGATTGAGCGCCAGCGCGACGCCCGGCTGATGCTGTTCCAGCTGAGTGAGCAGGGCGGCGACGGATGTCGCTTCGGCGCACTGCAACGGTTCATCGTTAAACCACACCTGCATGCTGCCCTCCACATACTGGACAACCCTGAGCCCGCTGTAATGCAAGTGCGCGCCAGCTGCTGGTGCGGGCATCGAACAACCGCAAAGTATTACGCGGCGTTGCCATGCCGCTGAGCAGCTTGATAGCCTCCAGCGCCTGCAGGGTACCCATCATGCCGACTACCGGGCCGATAATGCCCGCCGTACGACAGTTGCGTTCGGGTTCGTTAGCATCCGGCCACAGGCAGCGATAGCAGCCCTGTTCCCACGGCGGCGTCAGTACCATCAGCTGGCCTCCCAGCCCGACGGCGCTGGCGGTAATCAACGGTGTTGCAAGGGCGACGCAGGCGGCATTGATCGCCTGGCGGGTCACCATATTATCGGTGCAATCCAGTACCACATCGGCCTTCGCCACTTCATCCAGCAGGGCCTTTCCGCCTAACCGCTGCTTCAGCGCAATCAGTCCAATTTGCGGGTTGAGACGAGCGAGCCTTGCTCTGGCGGCCGTGGTTTTGGGTTGCGCGATATCATCGCTGGTGAACAGAATTTGCCGCTGTAGGTTGCTGACGTGCACGTCGTCGTCATCGGCCAGCACCAGCGTGCCGACACCGGCCCCGGCCAGGTACAGCGCAGCAGGCGAGCCCAGCCCGCCGAGACCGACGATCAATACCCGGCTGGCCAGCAGCTTTTGCTGCCCTTCGATGGCGATATCCTCCAGCAGCAGCTGGCGGCTATAGCGCATAAAATCATTGTCATTCATCACCGGCTCCCGCGATCGTCAGCAGTTGCGCGGTAGCCTGCTGCCAGTCCGCCGCCTGGGTGATTGCGCTGACCACGGCAATGCTGCCAACGCCGGTACCCAGTACCGCCGGCGCGCGTTCGAGGCTGATGCCGCCAATCGCCACCGCCGGATAATCTTCCAGACGCTGGATATGGCGGGCAAGCTGTTCCAGCCCCTGAGGGGCGGAAGGCATCTGTTTGGTTTGCGTAGGAAAAACGTGGCCCAGGGCGATATAGGAGGGGCGTGCCGCCAGCGCAACGTCGATCTCCATATCGTCATGGGTCGAGACCCCAAGACGCAGGCCGGCGTTGCGGATCGCGCTCAGGTCCGTCGTTTCCAGGTCCTCCTGGCCCAGATGCACGCCGTAGGCCTGATGCTTAATGGCCAGCTGCCAGTAGTCGTTGATAAACAGCCGGGCATGATATTGACGACCGAGCGCGATAGCGGCGATCACATCGTCCTCAACGTCGCTGTCGCGCTTATCTTTGATGCGCAGCTGAAGGGTACGCACGCCGGCTTTCAGCAGGCGCTCAATCCATACCACGCTATCAACAACCGGATAGAGGCCTAAACGGAACGGGACGGACGGAAAATCGGGTTGATACATCAGGCTTGCTCCTTACGTAAATAGATTTCGCCGCCGCGAGCGCGGAAGTTCTGCGACATATCGGCCATTCCGCTTTCGATATCCTGGCGGGCGGCGTAGTCGCGCACTTCCTGGCTGATTTTCATTGAACAGAATTTGGGTCCGCACATGGAGCAGAAGTGGGCGACTTTTCCCGACTCCTGCGGCAGGGTTTCATCGTGCCAGGCGCGGGCGGTGAACGGGTCGAGGGCGAGGTTGAACTGATCCTCCCAGCGGAACTCAAAACGCGCTTTGGACATGGCGTTATCGCGGATCTGCGCCCCGGGATGGCCTTTGGCGAGGTCGGCGGCGTGGGCGGCGATTTTGTAGGTAATCAGCCCCTGCTTCACGTCCTCTTTATTCGGCAGCCCGAGGTGCTCTTTCGGCGTGACGTAGCAGAGCATCGCGCAGCCAAACCAGCCGATCATCGCGGCGCCGATACCGGAGGTGAAGTGATCGTAGCCGGGAGCGATATCGGTGGTTAACGGCCCGAGGGTATAGAACGGCGCTTCGTGACAGTGCTCCAGCTCTTCGGTCATGTTGCGGCGGATCATCTGCATCGGCACGTGACCCGGGCCTTCAATCATCACCTGCACGTCGTACTCCCAGGCGATTTTCGTCAGCTCGCCTAAGGTTCGCAGCTCGGCAAACTGCGCTTCATCGTTGGCGTCCTGGATCGAACCCGGGCGCAGACCGTCGCCGAGCGAAAGCGAAACGTCATAGGCGGCGCAGATTTCACAAATTTCGCGGAAGTGCTGATAGAGGAAGTTTTCCTGATGGTGCGACAGGCACCATTTCGCCATGATCGAACCGCCGCGGGAGACAATACCGGTGAGGCGTCTGGCGGTCAGCGGCACGTAGCGCAGCAGGACGCCGGCGTGGATGGTGAAGTAGTCAACGCCTTGCTCCGCCTGCTCCAGCAGGGTGTCGCGAAAGGCTTCCCAGCTCAGGTCTTCGGCAATGCCGTTGACCTTTTCCAGCGCCTGATAGATCGGCACCGTACCGATAGGCACCGGACTGTTGCGCAGGATCCACTCGCGGGTTTCGTGGATATAGCGGCCGGTGGAGAGATCCATCACCGTATCCGCTCCCCAGCGGGTTGACCACACCAGCTTTTCGACCTCCTCCTCAATGGACGAGGTGACGGCGGAGTTGCCGATATTGGCGTTAACTTTGACCAGAAAGTTACGGCCGATGATCATCGGCTCCGACTCGGGATGGTTAATATTGGCGGGAATAATGGCGCGCCCGGCAGCCACTTCGTCGCGGACAAACTCCGGCGTGATGTTGTCCGGCAGATGGGCGCCGAACCCTTCTCCCGGGTGCTGGTGGCGCAGCACTTCGCTACGAATGCGCTCGCGGCCCATATTTTCGCGGAGGGCGATAAACTCCATCTCCGGCGTGACGAGGCCCCGGCGGGCGTAGTGGAGCTGAGTCACGCGGCGGCCGGCTCTGGCCCGCTTTGGCGTCAGCAGGCGGCTGAAGCGCAGCCCGTCAAGGCCGTCATCAGCCAGGCGTTGCTGGGAGTAAGCGGAGCTGCGATGGCTCAGCGGTTCGCTATCGTTACGCGCGTCAATCCACGGCTGGCGCAGCTTTGCCAGACCCTGGTGGACATCGATCGGGATATTGGGGTCGCCGTAGGGACCGGAGGTATCGTACACCGGGATCGCTTCGTTATCTTCATAGCGCGGATTTTCTTTGCCGCCGCCGATAAGCGTGGGGCTAAGCTGGATTTCACGCATCGGGACGCGAATATCATCCTGCGAACCCTGAATGTAGATACGCTGCGAGTTGGGGAAGGCCGAGCCTTCAAGCGTGTCGATAAAACGCTGAGCGCGTTCGCGCTGCTGTCGGCGGGTCAGTTTTTCTGTAGACATAGCTCATTCCAGATGAAAAGGAGATGGCTTGTCAGACGACGGATGGAGTAACAGATGCGTTTAGTCCCTGAGGGACGGCCGCTCTTTGCAGTTTACTCTTGTTCCCTTCGCAGGTATTAGCCTGATCAGGTTCCGCGGATCCCGAATTAACGGTCTCAGCCTTTTCCAGTGTGGAAAATAGGCACTCCGACAAGATAACGCTCCCTCCGCAGAGGGAGAATGTCTGTAAATTACTCGTTAACGGTTCACAACTCAAGCAGTCGGCGCGATATTGTCGCTGACGTTGTCCCGCAGGTTGTACGAAATGGCGAGGGCGATCAGCTTATCTTCCAGCGCAAAGCGGGCTTCCAGCGCTTCGCCGATATCGGACAACGCCTGCTGGAACTCAAGATAATTATCATGATCGATAGCATTTTCGAGGCAGGAGTCGTAGTAATCCATAATTTGCTGGGTATTGGCTTCCAGCTGCGGATAGAGTCTGGTGGCCGCCAAAAGTGGCGTATCACCTTCCATTTCGCCAAGAATACGTTCATAAATACTAAAATGGCCGGAGGAGAGGTAATCCACCAGGCTTTGGCAAAAGCTATCCAGCGCCTTTTCGTTAAGCCGCATAAAGGATTCTTTTCCTGGTTTCAGGCCAACCAGCTTGTAGTAAGCGACGAGCAAATGCTTACGTACATGCAGCCAGCGATCGACCAGTTCATTACTGCCTCCAACACGTTCCGTTAGGTTTTCCAGCTGGTTTAACATGGTTGACTCCGCAAGATTAAGAAAATAACGTTGCTCACCAAAATGTAAATATAATGTTAAAAGTGCCAGTAAAACGAAGGTAGTGCAATAGATATGGATCGTATTATTGAAAAATTAGATCGCGGCTGGTGGATCGTCAGTCACGAACAAAAATTATGGTTACCCGACGGGGAATTACCACATGGCGAAGCGGTAAATTTCAATCTTGTCGGCCAGCACGCACTGCATATTGGCGAATGGCAAGGCGACGCGGTGTGGATGGTGCGCCAGGATCGTCGGCATGATATGGGATCGTTGCGTCAGTTATTGGATCAGGATCCGGGGCTGTTTCAACTGGCGGGACGCGGGATCCAGCTGGCCGAATTTTACCGCTCGCATAAATTCTGCGGCTACTGCGGGCATCCTATGCATCCCAGCAAAACCGAATGGGCGATGCTATGCAGCCACTGCCGCGAACGTTATTACCCGCAAATTGCGCCCTGCATGATCGTGGCGATTCGCCGGGACGATTCTATCTTGCTGGCACAGCATACCCGCCATCGCAATGGCGTACATACGGTGCTGGCCGGGTTTGTCGAAGTGGGAGAGACGCTGGAGCAGGCGGTTGCCCGCGAGGTGATGGAAGAGTGCGGTCTGAAGGTGAAAAATCTGCGCTACGTGACCTCCCAGCCGTGGCCGTTCCCGCAGTCGCTGATGACCGCATTTATGGCGGAATATGACAGCGGCGAGATTGTGATCGACAAGAAAGAGCTGCTGCAGGCTGGCTGGTATCGCTATGACGATTTACCGCTGCTGCCGCCGCCGGGTACCGTAGCGCGCCGCCTGATAGAAGACACCGTGGCAATGTGTCGGGCCGACGAGGAATGACGTGATACAATAACGGCCTGACGCTTAAGGAACTGCAAAATGACCGAACTGAAGAACGATCGTTATCTGCGTGCGCTGCTGCGCCAACCCGTTGATGTGACCCCGGTGTGGATGATGCGCCAGGCGGGCCGCTATTTACCGGAGTACAAAGCCACTCGTGCCCAGGCGGGCGACTTTATGTCGCTGTGTAAAAACGCCGAGCTGGCCTGCGAAGTCACATTGCAGCCGCTGCGCCGCTATGCGCTGGATGCGGCGATCCTCTTCTCGGACATTTTGACCATCCCTGACGCAATGGGGCTGGGGCTCTATTTCGAAACCGGCGAAGGCCCACGTTTCACCTCGACGATTACCTGCAAAGCCGATGTCGACAAACTGCCGGTGCCCGATCCGGAAGATGAGCTCGGTTACGTGATGAACGCCGTGCGGACGATTCGCCGCGAACTAAAAGGCGAGGTTCCGCTGATTGGTTTCTCCGGTAGCCCGTGGACGCTGGCGACCTATATGGTTGAAGGGGGCAGTAGCAAGGCCTTCACTGTGATCAAGAAAATGATGTATGCCGACCCGCAGGCGCTGCATGCGCTGCTCGAAAAGCTGGCCAAAAGCGTCACGCTGTACCTGAACGCGCAAATCAAAGCGGGCGCCCAGTCGGTGATGATTTTTGATACCTGGGGTGGCGTGCTGACCGGCCGCGATTATCAGCAGTTCTCGCTCTATTACATGCACAAAATCGTTGATGGCCTGCTGCGTGAAAACGAAGGCCGCCGCGTACCGGTGACCTTATTCACCAAAGGCGGCGGACAGTGGCTGGAAGCGATGGCCGAAACCGGCTGTGATGCGCTGGGCCTCGACTGGACCACCGATATCGCCGATGCGCGCCGCCGCGTCGGTCACAAAGTGGCGCTGCAGGGCAATATGGACCCTTCCATGCTCTATGCGCCTGCGGGCCGTATTGAAGAAGAAGTCGCGACCATACTGGCCGGCTTTGGTCAGGGAGAGGGCCATGTCTTCAACCTCGGTCATGGCATCCATCAGGATGTGAATCCTGAACACGCCGGCGTATTTGTGGAAGCGGTGCACCGGCTGTCGGCGCAATATCATCGCTAAGGAGCGAATATGGATCTGGCGTCGCTACGCGAACGGCAGCAGGAGCTGGCCGCGTCGGTCATTCGTGAGGATCGACTGGATCGGGATCCTCCCCGGCTGATCGGCGGTGCGGACGTTGGCTTCGAGCAAGAAGGTGAAGTGACGCGGGCGGCTATTGTGCTGCTCGCTTATCCATCTCTGGAACTGGTTGAGTATCAGGTGGCGCGCGTTGCCACCACCATGCCGTATATCCCCGGTTTTCTCTCCTTTCGTGAAACGCCCGCGCTGCTGGCGGCATGGCAGCAGCTCGCACAAAAACCAGATCTGCTCTTTGTCGATGGCCACGGGATTTCTCATCCCCGGCGTCTGGGCGTCGCCAGCCATTTTGGCCTGCTGGTGGATGTTCCGACCATTGGCGTGGCAAAAAAGCGCCTGTGCGGTCAGTTTATGCTGCCCGGCGATGAGCCGGGAGCGCTGGCGCTGCTGATGGATAAAAACGAGCAGCTGGCGTGGGTCTGGCGCAGCAAAGCGCGTTGCAACCCGCTGTTTGTCAGCACCGGTCACCGGGTGGCTCTCGATAGTGCGTTGACATGGGTTCAGCGCTGCATCAAGGGCTACCGCCTGCCGGAGCCTACGCGCTGGGCCGATGCGGTTGCCTCGCGGCGTCCGGCATTTGTGCGTTGGCAAGCAAATCATCGCTGATTCAGGTACACTGCGGCTAATTTCTGACTTCGAGAATTCATCATGTTACAAAACCCGATTCATCTGCGCCTGGAGAAGCTGGAAAGCTGGCAGCACGTCACCTTTATGGCCTGTTTGTGCGAGCGCATGTACCCCAATTACGCGATGTTCTGCCAGCAAACCGGATTTGCCGACGGCCAGCTGTATCGTCGTATCCTCGATCTGATTTGGGAAACTCTGACCGTCAAAGATGCGAAGGTGAATTTCGATAGCCAGCTGGAAAAACTGGAAGAGGCGATTCCGGTGGCCGACGACTATGATCTGTACGGCGTGTACCCGGCTATCGATGCCTGCGTTGCTCTGAGTGAACTGATTCATTCGCGTCTGAGCGGAGAAACGCTTGAGCACGCCATTGAGGTGAGCAAGAGTTCGATTACGACCGTCGCGATGCTGGAAATGACCCAGGCAGGTCGTGAAATGACCGATGAAGAGCTCAAAGAGAACCCGGCGGTTGAGCAAGAATGGGATATTCAGTGGGAAATTTTCCGCCTGCTGGCCGACTGTGAAGAACGCGATATTGAACTGATCAAAGGGCTGCGTGCAGACCTTCGTGAAGCCGGTGAGAGCAATATCGGTATAAATTTTCAGCAGTGAGACCAGAAAACGTGATTTACCGCCTGAATTGTAGCGTCTGAAGGCTTCCATTCCGCCCCCCGTCTGGTCTACATTTGGAGGGCGAAAAAAAGTGGCTATCGGTGCGTGTATGCAGGAGAGTGCTTTTCAGGCATTTCCGTCGCACTCGGTGCTTAGCAAGCGATAAACACATTGTAAGGATAACTTATGAACAAGACTCAACTGATTGATGTAATTGCGGACAAAGCTGACCTGTCCAAAGCACAGGCAAAAGCTGCCCTGGAATCTACCCTGGCTGCAATTACTGAGTCTCTGAAAGAAGGTGATGCTGTTCAACTGGTTGGTTTCGGTACCTTCAAAGTGAACCACCGCGCTGAGCGTACTGGCCGCAACCCGCAGACCGGTAACGAAATCAAAATTGCCGCTGCTAACGTGCCGGCGTTTGTTTCTGGTAAAGCACTGAAAGACGCAGTTAAGTAAGACCGCGTGGCAGTGTACAGTTTTAACGAAGGGGCCTTAAAGCCCCTTTTGTCTATCTGGCGTCGCGCATTGATGCTGGCAGGCGTCGTGCTGATCTCTGCCTGTAGCCATGATTCTTCTGTCCCACCTTTTACCGCCAGCGGGTATGCGGACAACCAGGGCGCGATGCGTATCTGGCGTCTGGACTCCAACGGCGAAGTGCATCTGCTTGCGGCCTTCAGCCCGTGGCGTCACGGCAACACTTCAACCAGCGAATACCGCTGGCAGGGCGACCGGCTCACGCTTATCGAACTCAACGTCTACGGCAAACCGACGGAACACATTCGCGCCCGTTTTGATGATCAGGGCGAACTGAGCTTTATGCAGCGCGAAGTGGACGGACAAAAACAGCAGCTTTCCAGCGATCAGGTGGCGCTTTACCGCTACCGGGCAACGCAGATTCGCCGGACCAGCGACGCATTGCGACAAGGGCGCGTTGTTCTGCGTCAGGGGCGCTGGCATGCCAACCAGACGGTGACGACCTGTGAAGGGCAAACCGTGAAGCCGGATCTGGATGCGCGGGCCTTAGCCCATATTGAACGCCGCCAGAATCACTCCTCCGTTGAGGTGAGCGTGGCGTGGCTGGAAGCCTCAGACGGCGCTCAGCTTTTGCTGGTGGCCAACGAAGACTTCTGTACCTGGCAGCCGCAGGAAAAAACCTTCTGACCTCCTGTCAGAGACGCTTTGCGCTATCGGCGCGGTTACCATTCCCTCTGTCCTCCTCCACCATACGCTTCTCTGAGGCGGGTAGCCGCACATCCTCCGTGACAGGTTGGCGGGCTGACGATAAAAAACGGGCGACTCCAGAATGAAGCCGCCCGTCAATGAGGCCTGTTATGAGGTTACGCTCAGACGCTAGCGTTGCTCGCGGGCAATAGCGCGCCAGCCGATATCGCTACGGCTGAAGCTTCCTTCCCAATGAATACCGGTCAGGAGTTCGTAGGCACGCTGCTGCGCCTGGGCTACGGTGTCGCCCAATGCCGTCACGCACAGTACGCGGCCGCCGTTAGTCACCACGCGCTGATCGTCGGCAAGCTTCGTCCCGGCATGGAAGACCTTGCCATCCACCGCTTCTTCCTGCGGCAGGCCGAAGATTTCGTCACCGGTGGCGTAGTTGCCCGGATAGCCGCCTGCGGCAACCACCACGCCAAGCGAGGCGCGATCGTCCCACTCGGAGGTTTTCTCATCCAGCTTACCGTCACAGGCGGCGAGGCACAGCTCCACCATATCGGATTTCATACGCAGCATAATGGGCTGCGTTTCCGGATCGCCGAAACGGCAGTTGAACTCGATGACTTTTGGATTGCCCTGTTTGTCGATCATCAGACCGGCGTACAGGAAACCGGTATAGGTATTGCCTTCCGCCGCCATGCCTTTGACCGTTGGCCAAATGATGCGATCCATCGTGCGCTGATGCACCTCATCCGTGACCACCGGGGCGGGTGAGTAGGCGCCCATACCGCCGGTATTCGGACCGGTATCGCCATTGCCTACGCGTTTGTGGTCCTGGCTGGTGGCCATCGGCAGGACGTGCTCGCCGTCGACCATGACGATAAAGCTGGCTTCTTCACCATCGAGGAACTCTTCGATCACGATCCGATGACCCGCGTCGCCAAATGCGTTGCCGGCCAGCATATCCTGAACCGCCTCTTCCGCTTCTTGTAGCGTCATCGCGACAATCACGCCTTTACCGGCCGCCAGACCGTCCGCCTTGATAACAATCGGGGCGCCTTTTTCGCGCAGATAGGCCAGTGCCGGTTCGACTTCGGTGAAGTTCTGATATTCCGCGGTCGGAATGTTATGCCGCGCGAGGAAATCTTTGGTAAAGGCTTTTGAGCCTTCCAGCTGGGCGGCGCCTTCGGTCGGGCCGAAGATTTTCAGGCCCGCAGCGCGGAACGCATCGACAATGCCAATCACCAGCGGCGCTTCCGGGCCGACGATGGTCAGATCGATCTTTTCGCGCTGTGCAAAGTCCAGCAGCGCCGGAATATCGGTCACGCCGATATTCACGTTTTGCAGCGCAGGCTCCAGGGCGGTGCCGGCGTTACCCGGCGCCACGTAGACGGTGTCGACCAGCGGAGACTGTGCCGCCTTCCATCCCAGCGCGTGCTCGCGGCCGCCGTTGCCAATCACTAATACTTTCATGTTCTGCTCCGTGAATTAATGGCGGAAGTGACGCATGTCGGTGAAGATCATCGCAATGCCGTGTTCGTCAGCTGCGGCAATGACTTCATCATCACGGATAGAGCCGCCAGGCTGGATAACACAGGTAATGCCCACTGCAGCAGCAGCGTCGATACCGTCACGGAACGGGAAGAATGCGTCAGAAGCCATTGCCGAGCCTTTCACTTCCAGACCTTCATCGCCCGCTTTGATACCGGCAATTTTCGCCGAGTAAACGCGGCTCATCTGGCCTGCACCTATCCCGATGGTCATGTTCTCTTTTGCATAGACAATCGCGTTGGATTTCACGAACTTCGCCACTTTCCAGCAGAACAGCGCGTCGCGCAGTTCCTGCTCGGTAGGCTGGCGTTTCGTCACGACGCGCAGATCGCTCTCGGTGACCATGCCCAGGTCGCGATCCTGAACCAGCAGGCCGCCGTTAACGCGTTTGAAATCGAGACCCGGGACGCGTGCCGCCCACTCGCCGCAGGTCAGAACGCGGACGTTCTGCTTGGCCGCCGTCACCTTCAGGGCCTCTTCGCTGGCGGATGGGGCAATGATCACTTCAACAAACTGGCGAGAAATGATGGCCTGTGCGGTTTCCGCATCCAGTTCACGGTTGAAGGCGATAATGCCGCCGAATGCGGAGGTCGGGTCGGTTTTGTAGGCGCGATCGTAAGCATCCAGAATTGAAGTGCTGACTGCGACGCCGCACGGGTTGGCGTGTTTGACAATCACGCAGGCCGGTTCGCTGAACTCTTTCACGCACTCCAGCGCCGCATCGGTATCGGCGATGTTGTTATAAGAAAGGGCTTTGCCTTGAACCTGAGTGGCGGTCGCAACCGACGCCTCTTTAATGTCTTCTTCTATATAGAAGGCAGCCTGCTGATGGCTGTTCTCGCCGTAGCGCATATCCTGCTTCTTAATGAAGTTCAGGTTCAGCGTACGCGGGAAGCGGCCGGAGGCTTCCTGAGTCTCACCATGATAGGCCGGAACCATGCTGCCGAAGTAGTTGGCAATCATGCTGTCGTAGGCAGCGGTGTGCTCGAAAGCTTTAATGGCGAGATCGAAGCGGGTTTCCAGAGTCAGGGAACCGTCGTTAGCATCCATCTCTTTAATAATGGCGTGGTAGTCATGGCTCTTCACGACGATAGCCACGTCTTTATGGTTCTTGGCCGCGGAGCGCACCATGGTCGGGCCGCCGATATCGATATTTTCTACCGCATCTTCCAGCGAACACCCTTCGCGGGCGACGGTCTGGGCAAACGGATAAAGGTTAACAACAACCATATCGATAGGAGAGATCGCGTGCTGGGCCATGATCTCATCATCCTGGCCGCGACGGCCGAGAATACCGCCGTGTACTTTTGGATGCAGGGTCTTAACGCGTCCATCCATCATTTCCGGGAAACCGGTGTAGTCAGAGACTTCGGTTACCGGCAGACCTTTCTCAGCCAGCAGGCGTGCGGTACCACCCGTAGACAGTAGCTCAACACCACGAGCGGAAAGAGCCTGCGCGAATTCGACGATACCGGCCTTGTCAGAAACACTGAGCAGAGCGCGGCGGACTGGACGACGTTGTTGCATGGTATTAAATCCCCAGGATTTGAACATTACAGAGAGCGTTAGGTGAGTTTTTGTCGAAAAACTCACCTAACGCACCCAACCGGGCATCCTTGTCATAGCGCGGCATTGTAACGAAAACGTTTGCGCAACGCTCGCGAATTTTTATCTTTCTCTTTTTTGCCGCTCTCTTCTCTATATAGAAGGGGCTTTTGACGGACTTTATCAGGTAAGAAGGGGCGCGATCTGTGGATAATTCTGTGTGTAACAGGGTATAAAGCGGGGTTTTGCTGGGGAATGCAGCAGTCAGTCATTTTTCTGCAATTTTTCTATTGCGGGCGCTCGAGAACTCCCTATAATGCGCCTCCATCGACACGGAACAACGGCAAACAAGCCGCCGGGTTGAAAGAGAAAACTTCTGAAAAACGAGGTTGACTCTGAAAGAGGAAAGCGTAATATACGCCACCTCGCGACAGAGCGCTCAGCGCCGTCGCACTGCTCTTTAACAATTTATCAGACAATCTGTGTGGGCACTCAAAGTGACATGGATTCTTAACGTCCTCGGACGAAAAATGAATACCAAGTCTCTGAGTGAACACGTAATTCATTACGAAGTTTAATTCACGAGCATCAAACTTAAATTGAAGAGTTTGATCATGGCTCAGATTGAACGCTGGCGGCAGGCCTAACACATGCAAGTCGAGCGGTAGCACAGAGAGCTTGCTCTCGGGTGACGAGCGGCGGACGGGTGAGTAATGTCTGGGAAACTGCCTGATGGAGGGGGATAACTACTGGAAACGGTAGCTAATACCGCATAACGTCGCAAGACCAAAGTGGGGGACCTTCGGGCCTCATGCCATCAGATGTGCCCAGATGGGATTAGCTAGTAGGTGGGGTAATGGCTCACCTAGGCGACGATCCCTAGCTGGTCTGAGAGGATGACCAGCCACACTGGAACTGAGACACGGTCCAGACTCCTACGGGAGGCAGCAGTGGGGAATATTGCACAATGGGCGCAAGCCTGATGCAGCCATGCCGCGTGTATGAAGAAGGCCTTCGGGTTGTAAAGTACTTTCAGCGAGGAGGAAGGCATTAAGGTTAATAACCTTAGTGATTGACGTTACTCGCAGAAGAAGCACCGGCTAACTCCGTGCCAGCAGCCGCGGTAATACGGAGGGTGCAAGCGTTAATCGGAATTACTGGGCGTAAAGCGCACGCAGGCGGTCTGTTAAGTCAGATGTGAAATCCCCGGGCTCAACCTGGGAACTGCATTTGAAACTGGCAGGCTTGAGTCTTGTAGAGGGGGGTAGAATTCCAGGTGTAGCGGTGAAATGCGTAGAGATCTGGAGGAATACCGGTGGCGAAGGCGGCCCCCTGGACAAAGACTGACGCTCAGGTGCGAAAGCGTGGGGAGCAAACAGGATTAGATACCCTGGTAGTCCACGCTGTAAACGATGTCGACTTGGAGGTTGTTCCCTTGAGGAGTGGCTTCCGGAGCTAACGCGTTAAGTCGACCGCCTGGGGAGTACGGCCGCAAGGTTAAAACTCAAATGAATTGACGGGGGCCCGCACAAGCGGTGGAGCATGTGGTTTAATTCGATGCAACGCGAAGAACCTTACCTACTCTTGACATCCAGAGAACTTAGCAGAGATGCTTTGGTGCCTTCGGGAACTCTGAGACAGGTGCTGCATGGCTGTCGTCAGCTCGTGTTGTGAAATGTTGGGTTAAGTCCCGCAACGAGCGCAACCCTTATCCTTTGTTGCCAGCGATTCGGTCGGGAACTCAAAGGAGACTGCCAGTGATAAACTGGAGGAAGGTGGGGATGACGTCAAGTCATCATGGCCCTTACGAGTAGGGCTACACACGTGCTACAATGGCATATACAAAGAGAAGCGACCTCGCGAGAGCAAGCGGACCTCATAAAGTATGTCGTAGTCCGGATTGGAGTCTGCAACTCGACTCCATGAAGTCGGAATCGCTAGTAATCGTAGATCAGAATGCTACGGTGAATACGTTCCCGGGCCTTGTACACACCGCCCGTCACACCATGGGAGTGGGTTGCAAAAGAAGTAGGTAGCTTAACCTTCGGGAGGGCGCTTACCACTTTGTGATTCATGACTGGGGTGAAGTCGTAACAAGGTAACCGTAGGGGAACCTGCGGTTGGATCACCTCCTTACCTGAAAGAACCTGCCTTTGTAGTGCTCACACAGATTGTCTGATGAAAAGTAAATAGCAAGGCGTCTTGCGATTGAGACTTCAGTGTCCCCTTCGTCTAGAGGCCCAGGACACCGCCCTTTCACGGCGGTAACAGGGGTTCGAATCCCCTAGGGGACGCCACTTGCTGGTTCGTGAGTGAAAGTCGCCGACCTCCATATCTCAAAACTGATTCTCAGGAATCACGTTTGAGATATTTGCTCTTTAAAAATCTGGATCAAGCTGAAAATTGAAACGACACACTGTTTCCTTTCTCCGTAATAAGAGAGGAAAAAGCGGTGTGTTCGAGTCTCTCAAATTTTCGCAACGCGGACTGTTTTACGAAACAGTTTCGGGTTGTGAGGTTAAGCGACTAAGCGTACACGGTGGATGCCCTGGCAGTCAGAGGCGATGAAGGACGTGCTAATCTGCGATAAGCGTCGGTAAGGTGATATGAACCGTTATAACCGGCGATTTCCGAATGGGGAAACCCAGTGTGATTCGTCACACTATCGTTAAGTGAATACATAGCTTAACGAAGCGAACCGGGGGAACTGAAACATCTAAGTACCCCGAGGAAAAGAAATCAACCGAGATTCCCCCAGTAGCGGCGAGCGAACGGGGAGGAGCCCAGAGTCTGAATCAGCGCGTGTGTTAGTGGAACGGTCTGGAAAGTCCGGCGGTACAGGGTGATAGCCCCGTACACTAAAATGCACACGTTGTGAACTCGAAGAGTAGGGCGGGACACGTGGTATCCTGTCTGAATATGGGGGGACCATCCTCCAAGGCTAAATACTCCTGACTGACCGATAGTGAACCAGTACCGTGAGGGAAAGGCGAAAAGAACCCCGGCGAGGGGAGTGAAAAAGAACCTGAAACCGTGTACGTACAAGCAGTGGGAGCCTACTTGTTAGGTGACTGCGTACCTTTTGTATAATGGGTCAGCGACTTATATTCTGTAGCAAGGTTAACCGTATAGGGGAGCCGCAGGGAAACCGAGTCTTAACTGGGCGTTAAGTTGCAGGGTATAGACCCGAAACCCGGTGATCTAGCCATGGGCAGGTTGAAGGTTGGGTAACACTAACTGGAGGACCGAACCGACTAATGTTGAAAAATTAGCGGATGACTTGTGGCTGGGGGTGAAAGGCCAATCAAACCGGGAGATAGCTGGTTCTCCCCGAAAGCTATTTAGGTAGCGCCTCGTGAACTCATCTTCGGGGGTAGAGCACTGTTTCGGCTAGGGGGTCATCCCGACTTACCAACCCGATGCAAACTACGAATACCGAAGAATGTTATCACGGGAGACACACGGCGGGTGCTAACGTCCGTCGTGAAGAGGGAAACAACCCAGACCGCCAGCTAAGGTCCCAAAGTCATGGTTAAGTGGGAAACGATGTGGGAAGGCACAGACAGCCAGGATGTTGGCTTAGAAGCAGCCATCATTTAAAGAAAGCGTAATAGCTCACTGGTCGAGTCGGCCTGCGCGGAAGATGTAACGGGGCTAAACCATGCACCGAAGCTGCGGCAGCGACACTATGTGTTGTTGGGTAGGGGAGCGTTCTGTAAGCCGTTGAAGGTGGCCTGTGAGGGTTGCTGGAGGTATCAGAAGTGCGAATGCTGACATAAGTAACGATAAAGCGGGTGAAAAGCCCGCTCGCCGGAAGACCAAGGGTTCCTGTCCAACGTTAATCGGGGCAGGGTGAGTCGACCCCTAAGGCGAGGCCGAAAGGCGTAGTCGATGGGAAACAGGTTAATATTCCTGTACTCGGTGTTACTGCGAAGGGGGGACGGAGAAGGCTATGTTAGCCGGGCGACGGTTGTCCCGGTTTAAGCATGTAGGCGGAACGATTAGGTAAATCCGGTCGTTTATTCAACGCTGAGGTGTGACGACGAGGCACTACGGTGCTGAAGTAACAAATGCCCTGCTTCCAGGAAAAGCCTCTAAGCATCAGGTAACAACGAATCGTACCCCAAACCGACACAGGTGGTCAGGTAGAGAATACCAAGGCGCTTGAGAGAACTCGGGTGAAGGAACTAGGCAAAATGGTGCCGTAACTTCGGGAGAAGGCACGCTGATGGTAAGTGAAGTGACTTGCTCATGGAGCTGAAATCAGTCGAAGATACCAGCTGGCTGCAACTGTTTATTAAAAACACAGCACTGTGCAAACACGAAAGTGGACGTATACGGTGTGACGCCTGCCCGGTGCCGGAAGGTTAATTGATGGGGTTATCCGTAAGGAGAAGCTCTTGATCGAAGCCCCGGTAAACGGCGGCCGTAACTATAACGGTCCTAAGGTAGCGAAATTCCTTGTCGGGTAAGTTCCGACCTGCACGAATGGCGTAATGATGGCCAGGCTGTCTCCACCCGAGACTCAGTGAAATTGAACTCGCTGTGAAGATGCAGTGTACCCGCGGCAAGACGGAAAGACCCCGTGAACCTTTACTATAGCTTGACACTGAACATTGAGCCTTGATGTGTAGGATAGGTGGGAGGCTTTGAAGTGTGGACGCCAGTCTGCATGGAGCCAACCTTGAAATACCACCCTTTAATGTTTGATGTTCTAACGTAGACCCCTAATCGGGGTTGCGGACAGTGTCTGGTGGGTAGTTTGACTGGGGCGGTCTCCTCCCAAAGAGTAACGGAGGAGCACGAAGGTTAGCTAATCCTGGTCGGACATCAGGAGGTTAGTGCAATGGCATAAGCTAGCTTGACTGCGAGCGTGACGGCGCGAGCAGGTGCGAAAGCAGGTCATAGTGATCCGGTGGTTCTGAATGGAAGGGCCATCGCTCAACGGATAAAAGGTACTCCGGGGATAACAGGCTGATACCGCCCAAGAGTTCATATCGACGGCGGTGTTTGGCACCTCGATGTCGGCTCATCACATCCTGGGGCTGAAGTAGGTCCCAAGGGTATGGCTGTTCGCCATTTAAAGTGGTACGCGAGCTGGGTTTAGAACGTCGTGAGACAGTTCGGTCCCTATCTGCCGTGGGCGCTGGAGAATTGAGGGGGGCTGCTCCTAGTACGAGAGGACCGGAGTGGACGCATCACTGGTGTTCGGGTTGTCATGCCAATGGCATTGCCCGGTAGCTAAATGCGGAAAAGATAAGTGCTGAAAGCATCTAAGCACGAAACTTGCCCCGAGATGAGTTCTCCCTGACCCTTTAAGGGTCCTGAAGGAACGTTGAAGACGACGACGTTGATAGGTCGGGTGTGTAAGCGTAGCGATACGTTGAGCTAACCGATACTAATGAACCGTGAGGCTTAACCTTACAACGCCGAAGCTGTTTTGGCGAAGAGACGAATGTTCAGCTTGATTACAGATTAAATCATCACGCAGGAATGCGGGGTGAAAACAGAATTTGCCTGGCGGCGATAGCGCGGTGGTCCCACCTGACCCCATGCCGAACTCAGAAGTGAAACGCCGTAGCGCCGATGGTAGTGTGGGGTCTCCCCATGTGAGAGTAGGGAACTGCCAGGCATCAAATAGAACAAAAGGCTCAGTCGGAAGACTGGGCCTTTTGTTTTATCTGCTATTTGCCGGGAAACGCTCACCGGGGCAGGATGTCCGCCATAAACGGCCAGGCATCAAATCAGTCAGAAGCCCGTCCTCACGGACGGGCTTTTTGCGTTTTAACGCGCGTCATAACGCAAATGAAGCAGCGGATAGGGTCGGCCATGGTCGTCATGATCGGATCGCCCGCTAACCACAAACCCCATATTCGCGTAAAATCCTACCGCCTGCGCGTTCTGCTCATTCACGTCGGTTGTGAGTCGGGGGATCAATCCCAGAGCATACATGACTAACTGGCGACCCACGCCCATACCGCGAAAGTCAGGGTCAACAAAAAGCGCTTCCAGATGCTGTTCGGACAGCAGCATCAATGCGCAGGGCCTGTCCTCATGCGTGACCGCAACCCATAGCGGCGCCTGAGGAAAAAATGCGCACACCTGCCGCTCAATTTCCCTTCGGTCCTGCGCTGAAAGAAAGTGATGCGTTGCATCAACGGAACGGCGCCAGATTTCAATCAGTTGTTCGCTCTCATCGCTGCGCGAACGTCGAATCACTATATTCATGATATTTCCTTGCGATTAACCGCTGTATTCTATCCTGGAGATGGTTGAAACTTTCTCACCTTCCGCTTGCAGACTCGACATTTTCATTATTCCTGGTTATTGTTAGCTGTCTGGATGTCTAAACGTTTATACGTATGCTATGAGGTAATCAAGTTATGCCGATTCGGGTGCAGGACGAGCTACCAGCCGTCAATTTCTTGCGTAGTGAGAACGTCTTTGTGATGACGACTACGCGTGCAACAACTCAGGAAATTCGTCCGCTGAAGGTACTTATCCTTAACCTGATGCCGAAAAAAATCGAGACGGAGAATCAGTTCCTGCGCCTGCTTTCGAACTCTCCGCTGCAGCTTGATATCCAGCTTCTGCGCATCGATGCGCGTGAATCCCGCAATACGCCAAGTGAACACCTGAATAACTTCTACTGTAACTTCGACGATATTTGCGACCAGAACTTTGACGGCCTGATCGTCACCGGCGCCCCGCTGGGGCTGGTTGAATTTAATGATGTTGCCTACTGGCCGCAGATCAAACAGGTGCTGGAGTGGGCGAAAGATCACGTCACTTCTACGCTTTTTGTCTGTTGGGCGGTACAGGCTGCACTCAATATTCTGTATGGCATTCCTAAGCAGACCCGCGCAGAAAAAATTTCCGGCGTTTATGAGCATCATATTCTGCATCCTCACGCGCTGCTGACCCGCGGTTTTGATGACTCTTTCCTCGCCCCACACTCTCGCTACGCGGATTTCCCGGCGGCGCTGATTCGCGACTACACCGATTTAGAGATCCTGGCAGAAACGGAAGAGGGTGATGCCTACCTGTTTGCCAGCAAAGATAAGCGAATTGCCTTTGTGACCGGCCACCCGGAATACGATGCCAACACTCTGGCCAGCGAATATTTCCGCGATGTGGAAGCCGGCCTGAGTCCGGACATCCCGTATAATTATTTCCCGCAAAACGATCCGCAAAACAAACCGCGAGCCACCTGGCGCAGCCATGGAAATCTGCTGTTTGCAAACTGGCTTAACTATTACGTCTACCAGATCACTCCATACGATCTGCGGAATATGAATCCGACTTTGGATTAATCCTCCAGATAACGCGATCCTAAAGCGTTTCAGCATTTTGCCTCTGGCACCTTCGGGTGCCTTTTTTGTTTCCGAAATTCAACTCACGATAAAGAATAACTTTAATTTTAATGTTATCAGTATGTTGTGTGTTAATTAAATTAAAAATGGAAATTGTTTTTGATTTTGTAATTTTATTGAGTAGTCTTAATTGTGTTGAGCGAAAACCAGACAACGATCGTTCACTCGCGCCAACTGGATCAACCAATAGGAGCTACAAAATGACGCAACAGGCGACAATAACTGACGAACTGGCCTTCGGCCGGCCATATGGCGAGCAGGAAAAGCAGATTTTAACGCCTGAGGCGGTGGAGTTTCTGACGGAACTGGTGAGCCGGTTTACGCCTGAGCGCAATAAACTACTGGCGGCGCGTATTCAGCAACAGCAGGCGATTGACGCAGGAAGACTGCCTGATTTTATTTCGGAAACAGCTTCCATTAGAAATGGTGACTGGACGATCCGCGGTATTCCCGCCGATTTACAGGATCGTCGGGTGGAAATCACCGGACCGGTAGAGCGCAAAATGGTGATTAACGCCCTCAATGCCAACGTGAAAGTCTTTATGGCAGATTTTGAGGACTCGCTGGCACCGGACTGGAACAAAGTCATTGATGGCCAGATTAACCTGCGCGATGCGGTAAATGGCACCATCAGCTACACCAATGAAGCCGGCAAGATTTACCAGCTGAATCCCGATCCGGCGGTACTGGTATGCCGCGTGCGCGGCCTGCATCTGCCGGAAAAGCATGTTACGTGGCGCGGTGAGTCGATTCCCGGCAGCCTGTTTGATTTCGCGCTCTATTTTTTCCACAACTACAAAAACCTGCTGGCAAAAGGCAGCGGTCCTTACTTCTATCTGCCGAAAACCCAGGCCTGGCAGGAAGCGGCATGGTGGAGCGATGTCTTCAGCTACACCGAAGATCGTTTTGCACTGCCGCGCGGCACGATCAAGGCCACGCTGTTAATTGAAACCCTGCCGGCGGTGTTCCAGATGGATGAAATTCTGCATGCGCTGCGGGACCATATCGTCGGTCTGAACTGCGGACGCTGGGATTACATTTTCAGCTATATCAAAACATTAAAAAACCATGGCGACCGCGTCTTACCCGACCGTCAGGTTGTCACGATGGATAAGCCGTTCCTCAGCGCCTATTCGCGTCTGTTGATTAAGACCTGCCATAAACGCGGCGCGTTCGCGATGGGGGGAATGGCGGCGTTTATCCCCAGCAAAGATGCTGACCGTAACCGCCAGGTCCTTGCCAAAGTTACCGCAGATAAAGAGCTGGAAGCGAAAAATGGCCACGACGGCACCTGGATCGCCCATCCGGGGCTGGCGGATACCGCCATGGCGGTCTTCAACCAGGTCTTGGGCGAACGTCCTAACCAGCTGTTCGTCAGCCGGGAAGAAGATGCGCCGATCGCCGCCGACCAGCTGCTGGCGCCCTGTGAGGGCGAACGTACGGAAGCGGGGATGCGCGCCAATATTCGCGTCGCGGTGCAGTATATCGAAGCCTGGATCTCCGGCAACGGCTGCGTCCCGATTTACGGTCTGATGGAAGATGCGGCGACCGCCGAAATTTCGCGGACCTCCATCTGGCAATGGATTCACCATCAGAAAACCCTCAGTGACGGTACGCCGGTTACCAAGACGCTGTTCCGTCAGTGGTTGGCGGAAGAGCTGATGGTTATTCAGGAGGAGCTCGGCGAACACCGCTACAGCAGCGGACGTTTTGACGATGCCGCTCGCCTGATGGAACAGATCACCACCTCAGAGGAGTTAATCGACTTCCTGACGCTGCCGGGCTACCGCCTGCTGGCGTAATCAGCGGGCAATTTTGTTTGTCTTTTTGGCCGCGGCCAAACTGCTTTCACCGATAACGCCTGGGAAGCCAGGAGAAAATAATGGAGCATCTGCACATGAAAACCCGTACCCAACAAATCGAAGAATTAAACAAAGAGTGGACACAACCGCGTTGGGAAGGCATTACCCGCCCCTATAGCGCTGAGGACGTGGTGAAATTGCGCGGCTCGGTCAATCCGGAATGCACGCTGGCGCAGCTGGGGGCGGCCAAAATGTGGCGACTGCTGCATGGCGAAGCGAAAAAAGGCTACATCAACAGCCTCGGCGCATTGACGGGCGGGCAGGCATTGCAGCAGGCGAAGGCCGGGATCGAGGCGATTTATCTCTCCGGCTGGCAGGTGGCGGCGGATGCCAACCTCGCCTCCAGCATGTACCCGGATCAATCGCTGTATCCGGCAAACTCGGTACCTGCGGTGGTCGATCGGATCAACAACACCTTCCGTCGCGCGGATCAGATCCAGTGGTCGGCGGGGGTTGAGCCGGGCGATCCGCGCTATACCGACTATTTCCTGCCGATCGTGGCGGATGCCGAAGCGGGTTTTGGCGGTGTGCTTAACGCGTTCGAGCTGATGAAATCGATGATTGAGGCCGGTGCAGCGGCCGTTCATTTTGAAGATCAGCTGGCATCGGTGAAGAAGTGCGGCCATATGGGCGGCAAAGTGCTGGTGCCGACGCAGGAAGCCATTCAGAAGCTGGTCGCGGCGCGTCTGGCCGCGGACGTGATGGGCGTACCGACGCTGGTGATTGCGCGAACGGATGCCGATGCAGCCGATCTGATTACGTCTGACTGCGATCCGTACGATCGCGAGTTTGTCACCGGCGAACGCACCAGCGAAGGATTTTTCCGTACCCATGCCGGTATCGAACAAGCGATCAGTCGCGGTCTGGCCTATGCGCCGTACGCGGACCTGGTGTGGTGTGAAACCTCGAAACCCGATCTGGAGCAGGCTCGCCGCTTTGCCGAGGCGATTCACGCGCGTTTCCCGGGCAAACTGCTGGCCTACAACTGTTCGCCGTCGTTCAACTGGAAGAAAAATCTTGATGACAATACCATCGCCCATTTCCAGCAGTCGCTGTCTGATATGGGTTACAAATACCAGTTCATCACGCTGGCGGGGATCCACAGCATGTGGTTCAACATGTTCGACCTGGCCCATGCCTACGCACAGGGTGAAGGCATGAAACACTATGTTGAGAAAGTGCAGCAGCCAGAGTTTGCCGCCGCGTCGCAAGGGTACACCTTCGTTTCTCACCAGCAGGAAGTGGGGACTGGCTACTTTGATAAAGTCACCACGATTATCCAGGGCGGGGCTTCCTCGGTCACGGCGTTGACCGGTTCGACGGAAGAAGAGCAGTTCTGATTGCTGCCCGGTGGCGCTGCGCTTACCGGGCCTACGAAAGCGGTAGGCCGGATAAGCGAACGCGCCATCCGGCATGAGCGGATGCCGGATGGGGAAAAGCGATGACGCGTGGCCTGGAATTATTGATTGCACAAACGATTTTACAGGGCTTCGATGCGCAGTACGGGCGTTTTCTGGAAGTCACTTCAGGCGCGCAGCAGCGTTTTGAACATGCCGACTGGCATGCGGTTCAGCAGGCCATGAAGCAGCGAATTCACCTTTATGATCATCACGTCGGGCTGGTGGTGGAACAGCTGCGCTGTATTACCGAAGGCAAAAGCACCGACGTGGATTTTTTACTGCGGGTGAAAGAGCAGTACACGCACCTGCTGCCGGATTACCCTCGCTTTGAGATTGCGGAGAGCTTTTTTAATTCTGTCTATTGCCGGTTGTTTGACCACCGCTCGCTGACACCCGAGCGGCTTTTTATTTTCACTTCTCAGCCGGAACGCAGCTTTCGTTCCCTGCCACGGCCACTGGCAAAAAACTTCTTTCCCGATCGCGGCTGGGAGGTGCTGTTAAGCAAAGTTCTCACCGACTTACCCCTGCGCCTGCCGTGGCAAAACAAGGCGCGCGACATCGGCTACATTAGCGCCAGCCTGCAGGAGGCGCTGGGAAGCGAGATGTTATCCCGCTCCCACCTGCAGATCGCGAACGAACTCTTTTACCGCAATAAAGCCGCCTGGCTGGTGGGTAAACTGGTTACGCCGGTGGCAACCCTGCCGTTTTTGCTGCCACTCCATCGCAGCGAGGAGGGCGAACTGTTTATTGATACCTGTCTGACGACTCATGCCGAAGCGAGCATCGTGTTTGGCTTCGCCCGCTCCTATTTTATGGTCTACGCGCCGCTGCCCGGTGCGCTGGTTGAATGGCTGCGCGATATTCTGCCGGGTAAAACCACCGCCGAACTGTATATGGCGATTGGCTGCCAGAAGCATGCGAAGACGGAAAGCTATCGCGAATACCTGCAGTATATTGCCCGCAGCGATGAGCAGTTTATTGAGGCGCCGGGCATCCGCGGCATGGTGATGCTGGTCTTTACTCTGCCGGGATTTGACCGGGTATTTAAGGTGATCAAAGACCGCTTTGCGCCGCAAAAGGAGATGACCGCTGCCCACGTTCGCGCCTGCTATCAGCTGGTAAAAGAACATGACCGCGTCGGTAGAATGGCCGATACCCAGGAGTTTGAAAACTTCGTGCTGGAAAAACGGCAGATTGCCCCGGCGCTGATGGCGTTACTGCAGACGGAAGCCGGCGCAAAAATCACCGATCTAGGCGATCGCATTGCCATCAGCCATCTCTATATCGAACGCCGGATGGTCCCGCTGAATATCTGGCTGGAGCAGGTGAATGGCCAGGCGCTGCGCGATGCGGTGGAGGAGTATGGCAACGCGATTCGCCAGCTTGCCGCCGCCAATATTTTCCCCGGCGATATGCTGTTTAAAAATTTCGGCGTGACCCGTCATGGCCGGGTGGTGTTCTATGATTACGATGAAATTTGCTACATGACCGAAGTGAATTTCCGCGATATTCCGCCGCCGCGCTACCCGGAAGATGAGCTGGCGAGCGAACCGTGGTACAGCGTGTCGCCGGGCGATGTTTTCCCGGAAGAGTTTCGACACTGGCTGTGCGCTGACCCGCGCATCGGGCCGCTGTTTGAAGAGATGCATGCCGATCTGCTGCGGGCGGACTACTGGCGAGCGCTGCAGACGCGCATTCGTCACGGCCATGTGGAGGATGTCTATGCCTACCGTCGCCGTCAGCGTTTTTGCGTTCGCTACGCCGCGTTGCAGCAGGCGGGGTAGGCGTGCTTCTCAGGCCACCTCGATCACGGCGAACTCTTCAAAGACCAGCTCCATATCGGGCGACCAGCTGCCTTCCCGGGCAAAAAATGCCTGATGAGCCTGCTGCCAGTACGCCAGACTGAGATCGCCTTCCCCTTCCAGCGCGGCCAGTTCCGCGCTCATTTCATTAAAGCGGATGAGGCGTAGCGACAGCGTGCGTATGACGCAGACTGCTTCGCCCGCGCCGTTAAGCACAATATGTACCGCACCAGGCGTCACCGGGCGCTCCTCAGCCTGATAGCTGGCGAAAGAGCCGCAGGTGGCACGTTTTTTCCCGGCAATGACCAGAGAGGCCAGTTCATCGGCCATTTCTGGTGAATCGCCAAAAGACCAGCAGAAGGCCTGCGGGTACTTTTCCTGCCAGAACGCGAGCGGCTTGCTCATCATAGGATCCTTTTATTGCTTTATTGCCGGAGGTTAGCGCATACCGCCGTAGGCCAGGGTTACCTCTTTCGCCGCTTTAATAACCAGCGCCCCCAGTTCGGTGACGCGATCGTCGGTCATCCGGGAAATCGGCCCGGAAATAGAGATTGCGGCAAACGGTTCGCGGTGTTCGTCATAAATACAGGAGGCGACGCAGCGTAAACCGAGGGCATGTTCTTCATCGTCAAATGAATAGCCGCGCTTGCGCGTCTGGGCTAAATCCTCTTTCAGATGGACCGGAGAGACCAGCGTGGCGTGAGTATAAGCATGCAGTCCTTTGCGATGCAGCAGACCGGTGACCTGCTCTTCGCTGAGCTGTGACAGGAACGCTTTACCCGCGCCGGAGGCGTGCATCGGGAGCTTACCGCCAATCGGCGCCGACATGCGCATCAGCTGCGTACACTGCACCTGATCAATAATAATTGCCTGGTGATCGCTTTGATCGAGCACCGCCAGATTGACGGTTTCACCGGAATCTTCCATCAGCTGGCGCAGGATCGGGTGGACGATCGCCAGCAGATTGCGGCTTTGCAGAAAGCTGCTGCCGACCACAAAGGCATGTGCGCCCACGGACCAGTGGCCCAGCTCACCAACCTGGCGGACAAAGCCCAGCTGCTGCATGGTCGTCAGCAGACGATGGGTGGTGGAGTTCGGCAGCCCGGCCTGCTGGGCCAGTTCGGTCAGTGCCACGCTGCTGTGAGACTCAGCAATCCATTCAAGCAATTTTAATCCACGGGTGAGCGACTGAACCTGGCCGCCAGCCTGAGGGGCGGCGGGCGTCGCGGGTTTTCTGCCGCGCTTAGCGGGAACGGGAGTAGCCATCGCAGATTCCTTTTTTCTGTATCGTGGAAATAGTTTTCATTTTATTTGCCGGATTTGCAATCACAACCGGACTGATCGGAGGAGTGAAGCTGAACATGTCTCATATTGCCCGTCGTTCTCTTTTCCGCTCTGGTGCTTTATGCCAGTATGGTCCGTTGAGTTTTTTCGGTCTGGTTGAGCGTTGTCGGGAGCGAGTGTGAGCAGCAAAGTTGAACAACTGCATCAGCAGTTAAAAAAACGTATTCTGGTTCTGGATGGGGGCATGGGCACCATGATCCAGGGCTATCGTCTGAGTGAAGAGGACTTCCGCGGCGAACGCTTTGCCGACTGGCCGTGCGATCTGAAAGGCAATAACGATCTGCTGGTGCTCAGTAAGCCGGAGGTGATAACCGCTATCCATGACGCCTACTTTGAGGCGGGGGCGGATATCATTGAAACCAACACCTTTAACTCGACGACTATCGCGATGGCGGATTACCAGATGGAATCCCTGTCGGCGGAAATCAACTTTGTCGCGGCAAAGCTGGCGCGCGCCTGCGCCGATGAGTGGACTTCCCGCACGCCGGAAAAACCGCGCTACGTCGCGGGCGTGCTCGGCCCGACCAACCGCACCGCTTCTATTTCCCCTGATGTTAACGACCCGGCCTACCGCAATATTACCTTTGATGGGCTGGTGGAGGCTTACCGCGAGTCCACCAAAGCGCTGGTGGAAGGGGGCGTTGACCTGATTCTGATCGAGACCGTGTTCGATACCCTGAACGCCAAAGCGGCAATCTTCGCCGTGAAAGAGGAGTTTGAGGCGCTGGGCGTTGAACTGCCGATCATGATCTCCGGTACCATCACCGACGCCTCCGGGCGTACGCTCTCCGGGCAAACGACCGAAGCCTTTTACAACTCGCTGCGCCACGCCGATGCGCTCACCTTCGGCCTGAACTGCGCGCTGGGGCCAGATGAGCTGCGCCAGTACGTGCAGGAGCTGTCGCGCATTGCCGAATGCTATGTCACTGCACACCCCAATGCCGGGCTGCCGAACGCCTTTGGGGAATACGATCTGGACGCTGACACCATGGCGGCGCAGATTCGCGAATGGGCGGAATCGGGCTTCCTGAACATCGTCGGCGGCTGCTGCGGCACCACGCCGGAACATATCGCCGCCATGACGCGCGCCGTTACGGGCCTCGCGCCGCGCGTGCTGCCGGAGATCCCGGTCGCCTGCCGTCTGGCCGGCCTGGAACCGCTGAATATCGGCGACGACAGCCTGTTTGTTAACGTCGGTGAGCGGACCAACGTGACCGGTTCAGCTAAATTCAAGCGCCTGATTAAAGAAGAAAAATATAACGAAGCGCTGGACGTTGCCCGTCAACAGGTGGAAAGCGGCGCGCAGATTATCGATATCAACATGGATGAGGGGATGCTCGACGCCGAAGCGGCGATGGTGCGTTTCCTTAATCTGATCGCCGGCGAGCCTGATATCGCCCGGGTACCGATTATGATCGACTCCTCGAAATGGGAGGTCATCGAAAAGGGTCTGAAATGTATTCAGGGCAAAGGTATCGTCAACTCCATCTCGATGAAAGAGGGCGTAGAGGCCTTCGTTGAGCATGCGAAGAAGGTGCGTCGCTACGGCGCTGCCGTGGTGGTGATGGCCTTTGATGAAATTGGCCAGGCCGATACCCGCGCGCGGAAAATCGAAATTTGCCGCCGGGCGTACAAGATTCTGACCGAAGAGGTGGGCTTCCCGCCGGAAGATATTATTTTTGACCCCAATATCTTCGCCGTCGCCACCGGCATTGAAGAGCACAACAACTATGCGCAGGACTTTATCGGCGCCTGTGAAGACATTAAACGCGAGCTGCCTCACGCGCTGATTTCCGGCGGCGTCTCGAACGTCTCCTTCTCATTCCGCGGCAACGATCCGGTTCGCGAAGCGATTCACGCCGTCTTCCTGTACTACGCCATCCGTAACGGCATGGATATGGGGATCGTTAACGCCGGCCAGCTGGCGATTTATGACGATCTGCCGGTGGAACTGCGCGATGCCGTTGAAGACGTGATCCTCAACCGTCATGCTGACGGCACCGAGCGTCTGCTGGAGCTGGCGGAAAAATACCGCGGTAGCAAAACGGACGACTCCGCCAACGCCCAGCAGGCGGAATGGCGTAGCTGGGACGTGAAAAAACGGCTTGAATACTCGCTGGTAAAAGGCATTACCGAGTTTATCGAGCTGGATACCGAAGAGGCGCGCCAGCAGGCCGCTCGTCCGATAGAAGTGATTGAAGGTCCGCTGATGGACGGCATGAACGTGGTCGGCGATCTGTTCGGCGAAGGCAAAATGTTCCTGCCGCAGGTGGTGAAGTCGGCCCGCGTGATGAAACAGGCGGTCGCCTATCTGGAACCGTATATTGAAGCCAGCAAGGAAAAGGGCTCCAGCAACGGCAAGATGGTCATTGCGACCGTGAAAGGCGACGTCCACGACATCGGTAAAAATATCGTTGGCGTGGTGCTGCAGTGCAATAACTACGAAATTATCGATCTTGGCGTGATGGTGCCGGCGGACAAAATCCTCAAAACCGCCCGCGAAGTGAATGCCGACCTGATTGGCCTCTCCGGGCTGATTACCCCGTCGCTGGACGAAATGGTCAATGTGGCGAAAGAGATGGAACGCCAGGGCTTTACGATTCCTCTGCTGATTGGCGGAGCCACGACGTCGAAGGCCCATACGGCGGTCAAAATCGAGCAGAACTACAGCGGCCCGACGGTCTACGTTCAGAATGCCTCGCGCACCGTGGGCGTGGTCTCGGCTCTGCTCTCCGACACGCAGCACGATGATTTTGTTGCGCGCACGCGTCGCGAGTACGAAACCGTACGTATCCAGCACGCTCGCAAGAAACCGCGCACGCCGCCGGTGACCCTGGCTGCCGCTCGTGATAACGATCTGGCCTTTGACTGGGCCAGCTACACGCCGCCGGTTGCCCATCGTCTGGGCGTGCAGAGCGTGGAAGCCAGCATCGAAACCCTGCGTAACTACATCGACTGGACGCCATTCTTTATGACCTGGTCGCTGGCCGGCAAATACCCGCGTATCCTCGAAGACGAGGTGGTGGGCGAAGAAGCGAAGCGGTTGTTCCACGATGCGAACGAGATGCTGGATAAACTGAGCGCAGAGAAGACGCTGAATCCGCGCGGCGTGGTGGGGTTATTCCCGGCCAACCGGGTGGGGGATGATATTGAAATCTACCGCGATGAAACCCGTACCCATGTGCTGACGGTCAGCCACCATCTGCGTCAGCAGACGGAAAAAGTCGGCTTTGCCAACTACTGCCTTGCCGATTTTGTGGCGCCGAAGCTCAGCGGCAAAGCTGACTACCTCGGCGCGTTTGCGGTGACCGGCGGGCTGGAAGAGGACGCGCTGGCGGAAGCGTTTGATGCGCAGCACGATGATTACAACAAGATCATGGTCAAAGCCATCGCCGACCGTCTGGCGGAAGCGTTTGCCGAATACCTGCATGAACGTGTGCGTAAGGTCTACTGGGGCTACGCGGCGAATGAGAACCTCAGTAACGAGGAGCTGATCCGCGAAAACTACCAGGGGATTCGCCCTGCGCCGGGCTACCCGGCCTGTCCGGAGCACACCGAAAAAGCGGTGATCTGGGAACTGCTGGATGTCGAGGCGCATACCGGCATGAAGCTGACCGAGTCGTTCGCCATGTGGCCGGGCGCATCGGTTTCCGGCTGGTACTTCAGCCATCCTGACAGTAAGTATTACGCGGTGGCGCAAATTCAGCGCGATCAGGTGGAAGATTATGCCCGGCGTAAAGGGATGACGCCTGCGGAAGTTGAACGCTGGCTGGCGCCAAACCTGGGATATGACGCGGACTAGAAGGCGAGCAGTCACCAATCCGTCATCTTAGCTGACAACTTAGCTGACAACTTAGCTTACAACTTACAGGGCGCCATTATGGCGCCCTGTCTCTTTATTGTGGTTAAACCCTTATACTGGTGTATTGATCCACAACGGCCGGCATCGACTGATATCGCCCCGGACGATATCTCCCGGATAAGCCCGGTGCGTTCAGGGCGGGTTATCGGTATCTGTCCGTCGGGTAATAAGGAGAATAAGAATCCGTGTTAACTCTGCTGCATCTGCTGTCTGCTGTTGCCCTGCTGGTCTGGGGCACCCACATTGTTCGTACCGGCGTGATGCGCGTATTTGGCGCGCGCCTGCGTTCCGTCCTCAGTAGTAGCGTTGAGAAAAAACCGCTCGCCTTCTGCGCGGGGATTGGCGTCACGGCTCTGGTCCAGAGCAGCAATGCCACCACCATGTTGGTGACCTCATTCGTCGCTCAGGATCTGGTCGCGCTGACGCCTGCGCTGGTGATTGTGCTGGGGGCCGATGTGGGGACCGCATTGATGGCGAGGGTGCTGACCTTCGATCTGTCGTGGCTGTCGCCGCTGCTGATTTTTATCGGCGTGATTTTTTTCCTCGGGCGCAAACAAACGCGTGCCGGCCAGCTCGGACGGGTGGGGATCGGCCTGGGGCTGATTCTGTTAGCGCTGGAACTGATTGTGCAGGCGGTTCATCCCATCACCCAGGCAAATGGCGTGCAGGTGATTTTCGCCTCGCTGACCGGCGACATTATGCTCGACGCGCTGATTGGTGCCATGTTTGCCATTATCAGCTACTCCAGCCTGGCGGCCGTGCTGCTAACGGCAACGCTGACTTCAACCGGGGTGATTTCATTTCCGGTTGCGCTGTGCCTGGTGATTGGCGCCAACCTCGGCTCGGGGATTCTGGCGATGATCAACAACAGCGCCGCCAACGCTTCTGCGCGCCGCGTGGCGCTCGGCAGTCTGTTGTTCAAGCTGGTGGGCAGCCTGATTATTCTGCCGTTTGTGCATGTGCTGGCCGATGCGATGCATCGTATGCCGCTGCCGGAATCGGAACTGGTTATCTACTTCCACGTCTTCTACAACCTGATTCGCTGCGTGGCGATGGTGCCCTTTGCCGAGCCCATGGCCAGACTCTGCAAACGGATGATTCATGAAGATCCCGAGCAGGACCTCCATCTCAAACCAAAACATCTGGATACTACGGCGCTGGATACGCCGGCGCTGGCGTTGGCCAATGCCGCGCGCGAAACGTTGCGCATTGGCGACGCGATGGAGCAGATGCTCGAGGGGCTGCACAAGGTGATGCACGGCGAGCCGCGGGAGGAGAAAGAGCTGCGCAGGCTGGCGGACGATATCAACGTGCTCTACACCGCGATCAAGCTCTATCTGGCCCGCATGCCGAAAGACGAGCTGGCCGAAGAAGAGTCCCGCCGCTGGGCGGAGATCATCGAAATGGCGCTCAATCTGGAGCAGGCTTCCGATATCGTTGAGAGAATGGGCAGCGAAATCGCCGATAAATCGCTGGCGGCGCGCCGCGCCTTTTCAGTGGAAGGGCTGAAGGAGCTGGACGGGCTGTACGAGCAGCTGCTCAGCAACCTGCAGCTGGCGATGTCGGTCTTTTTCTCCAGCGATGTCCAGAGCGCCCGACGCCTGCGCCGCAACAAGCATCGTTTCCGCATCCTGAACCGCCGCTACTCGCACGCGCACGTCGACCGTCTGCACCAGCAGAACGTGCAGAGTATCGAGACCAGCTCGCTGCATCTGGGGTTACTGGGGGATATGAAACGCCTGAACTCGTTGTTCTGCTCGGTGGCTTATAGCGTGATGGAGCAGCCGGATGAAGATGACGATCGGGATGAATACTAAGTCGTTTCCCCCGTCGGCGGATTAACCGGTCACGGGGGCGATATCCCGGCGGCGACGCTGACGCCGCAAGCCGGGAACCGTCATTTTAAAAGCGGTGACCAGCCTGCAGAGGCAGCGCTTCCTCACCGGCTTTAAACAGCAGCGTCGGATTCGGGCCGCCGAGGGTGGCCTGCCCCTGTGTCACCTGAATCCAGTTGCCCTCCGGCAGGCCGATGATCGTCAGCTCCGGGGCCACGACCAGCAGTTCGCGAATACGTTGCTCACGGGTTTCGCCCTGATGTCCTGCCGGCAGCGCGTTGGTAAAGTGCGGGTTAATCTGCAGCGGGAACAGCCCCAGCGCGTCAAACCCCTGCGGATCGACAATCGGCATATCGTTGGTGGTGCGGATGGTCGGGCAGGCGAGGTTTGCGCCCGCGCTCCAGCCAATGTACAACGCGCCACGCTGCACAACGTCCACAATGGGCGCCAGAAGCCCGCGTCCGCGGCACTCTTTCAGCAGTTGAAAAGTATTGCCGCCGCCGACAATCACCACTTCAGCGGCTGCAATCGCCGCCACGGGGTCGGCGACGCTGTGAATACCGGTGACGGAAACGCCGAGCGGGGCGAGCACCGCGGCGGCTTTGGCCGTGTAGTCATCCCAGGTTTGCGTCACTCCGGCAAAGGGGATAAACACCGCGGAACGGCGTCCGTTTAGCTGTCCGGCAATTAGCGGCAGCGCATGTTCCAGCCATGCTTTGCCAGGCAGCGACGAGTTACTCAATAACAGCAGTTCCATCTTTTCTCCATTTAGCCAGGTTACAGAGTCGCAGAGGATCCTACCACCGCTTGCCCGCAGGCTCACTGATATGGCTCACGATGTTGCAAGGTGGCGGCGCGTCATCGGGCCTCTTGCTGCGGTGACGCGTGAGAAGAGGGGGACGGTTAACGGAAGGCAAAGCGTATGGAACCGGAGTAGGACACCGGAGAAAGAGCGCCCTCCCTGGCGCTCAGGCTTACCCCGCCCGCGCAAATGCCGCCGCCTCGTTGACGAGAGCGGCATCCGGACGGACGCCGGTATAAAGCACGAATTGTTCCACCGCCTGCAGCGCAATCACCTCTGCGCCGCTGATAATCTGCTTATCCAGCTTCTGCGCCAGACGAATCAGCGGTGTTTCCGACGGCAGCGCCACCACGTCGAACACCACCTGAGCCTGCCCAACCATCGACTGGCTGAACGCCAGAGTGTCGCTATGCGTACCGCCGGCCATGCCGAGCGGCGTGACGTTGACCAGAATATCGACCCTGATCCCTTCAGGCTGCGGCTGCCACTGAAAACCGTACTGTTTCGCCAGCGCCAGGCCGCTATCGCGATTGCGGGCGGCGATAACCACATCGCGGAAGCCGGCGTCGCGAAAGGCGGCGATAACCGCTTTCCCCATGCCGCCGCTGCCCTGAATCATCACGCTGGCACGGGTATCCAGCTGGTGGCTGTCGATCAGGCTCTTCACCGCGATATAGTCGGTGTTGAGCCCGGTCAATCTGCCGTTGTCGTTCACGATGGTATTGACGGAATCAATCACCCTGGCCGAAGGGTCGATGGCGTCAAGGAAAGGCATACAGCTCTCTTTAAACGGCATCGAGACCGCGCAACCGCGAATCCCCAGCGCCCGTACCCCTCCCACCGCGGCGGCGATATCCTGCGTGGTAAAGGCTTTATAGATAAAATTTAGCCCCAGCTTCTCATACAGATAGTTATGAAAGCGGGTGCCGAAGTTGCCTGGCCGGCCGGCCAGCGACATGCAGAGCTGTGTTTCGCGATTAATCATGAGCAATGTCCGGTGCGTGGGCCAGCAGGTACCGTTCCGCTTCGGCGGACCAGATCCCGTGATTACGCGCCATAATGGCCGCCAGCTCAGGGTCAGCAATAGCGCCAAGAGGGGTCAGGGGAAGCGATTTTTCGGTATACACCAGCTTTTTACCACCGCCGACGGCCGGCAAATCGAGGGTTGTTTCACCCGCCGCATTCAGTCCGAGAATATGGGTCACCACTTTCGCCGCCTGGACTTTTTTCGCCTGCATCAGCGCCACGGCGGCCCGCATATCGTCAGTATTGCCGCCGGAAGTCCCGACGTAATGCGTAAAGGCATAATGCACGTCGTAAAAGTTTATCGGGGCGCTGAACTGCTTATCCTGCGGACCGGCAAAGAAGTTCAGGCAGCCGTCCGGGGCCAGCAGCGAAGACGCCATGGTAATCAGCTGCTCATTCGGCACGAACACAAAAATATCATCGAAGCCGTGGCCGCCGGTCAGCGCCATCAGCGTTTCGCGTCCGGCATCGTGGCCGTCGAGGTAATGGATCAACGTTTGCGGCTCTGACGGATAATGCTGGCGGGCGTAGCTCAGCTTCGGCTTATTGGTGTCGGTCACGACCAGCAGGGCAGGGTTAACCGGTCCATGCAGCGCATAGTCGATCGCCAGCAGCCCCATTGGGCCGGTACCGCCGAGGATCAGCGTGCGGCCCTGAGGCCGGATGCCCATCACATGGTTATAGCTCCCTTCCTGCAGATGATAGTTGGCGTTGAATGCACCGATCACGCAGGAGAGCGGTTCGACCAGCGAGCCTTCAAACCAGGTATCGCCTTCCCAGGTGAGCAGACAATCTTGCGTCATGACCTCATCCGGGATCACCACGTGAGTCGCTTCGCCACCGATCCACGGGAAGGAGTAGCCGGGGCAATCGGGGCGATCCGGCAGCTGCAGGTTGGCCTGAATCACATAGCGCTGGCCGGCCTGGAATTTATGCTGCCACTTTTTCCCGACCGCGAGGATTTCGCCACAGAATTCATGGCCGATGATAATCGGATTCACCGCCACGTCGTCCGGCACCTTTTTATGGTTTTCCCCCTGGTTGGCCTCCTTCCAGGAAGAGAGGCACAGGCTGTCGGTGACCACGCGGGCGAGGATCTCGTCATCCTGCATTTCCGGGAGTGCAAAGGTTTCCAGACGCAGGTCGCGTTTACCGTAAAGGCGTAGAGCTGTCGTTTTCATGTTTACCACCTCATCCCCTTTTACTGCGGGGTTAGCTTATTGAAGTGGCCCCGGCGCGACCGGGGCCGAATAATCAGGACAAGAAGCCCAGTGCGTTACCGATAATCCCCAGACCAAACAGGGCAAAGATCAGCCATACCGGGTTAACTTTTTTATTGAGCAGGCGCACCATCAACAGCGTCAGGCCCAGCGCCAGCAGGCCGGGACAAAGCTGGTCGAGGATGTTTTGTACGGTCATGGTGACGGTGGTGCCGTCGGCCCCTGGCGTTTGCGACACCACCAACGGCACGTGGATGGAGGTCCACTTGGTGACCAGCACGCCCATCACGAACAGACCTAAAATAGAGGCCCCTTCGGTCAGTTTTTGCAGCAGGTTACCGCCCATATCGCTGACGATATTGACCCCCTTACGGAAACCAAGCTGCAGGCCGTACCATTTCATTGCCAGGCGTACTGCATTGAAAATAAAGAAAAAGAGTAATGGGCCTAGTATGTTTCCCGAGAGTGCCAGCGACGCGCCGAGTGCCGCGGTAATCGGGCGTAACGTGCCCCAGACCAGCGGATCGCCGACCCCGGCCAGCGGCCCCATCAGGCCAACTTTGATGCCGTTGATCGCCCCATCGTCGATGGCCGCGCCGTTGGCGCGCGCTTCTTCCATCGCCGCGGTGACGCCCAGCACCGGGCCGCAGACGGCGGGAGTGGTGTTGAAGAACACCAGATGGCGTTTTAGCGCCGCCACCTGATCCTCTTTTAGCGGATAGAGACGCTTGATCGCCGGGATCATGTCGTAGCAAAAGCCGAGGCCATGAATGCGTTCAAAGTTGAAGGAGGCCTGCTGCAGGTTGGAGCGCAGAAAGATGTTAACCAGGTCGCCTTGGGTGAGTTTTTTCGGTTCCATAACGGGCTCCATCAGTCGTCAAGTTGGTCAAGGGCGGCGGAAGAGGCGGAGGCCTGCGGGGCCTCAGCCTTACGCCATTGCGGGTTCAGCTGGATATAAATCAGCGCGATAATGACGCCCACGCCGCCGAAGGCCAGCAGGCTGAAATCGAGATAGCCTCCCGCCAGAAAACCGAGGAAAAAGAACGGCATCAGGTATTTGACGCCCATCATGCGCAGCACCATGGCGTAGCCCACCACCACAATAAAACCACCGGCGATTTGCAGGCCGCGGGTAACAAATTCCGGAATGGCGTTCAGCATGTTGCTGACCATGTCGGCGCTGACAAACAGCGAGACCACCAGTGCCGGAATCGCGACGCGGAGCGCCTGTACGCCCAGCGCCGAGATATGCAGCATGTCAATAGTGCGAAAACGCGCGTCCTCCGCCGCCTTGTCCGCTGCGTGTTGAAAGACCACCGTGATGGTGCGGGCGAAAACGGTGAGCACCTGGCCTGCTGCGGCTACCGGCAGCGCGATGGCGATCCCGGTGGCGATACTTTGATGGCCGACGATAACCAGAATCGCGGAGATAATGCTGGCCAGCGCCGAATCCGGCGATTGCGCGGCGCCGACGTTCATCCAGCCGAGTGCGATTAGTTCCAGCGTGCCGCCGAGCATAATCCCGGTTTTTAAATCACCGAGAATTAAGCCAATGACCGTGCAGGCAATTAACGGGCGATGCGTCTGAAATTCATCCAGTACGCTGCCCATTCCGGCAATACAGGAAAAAAGAAATATGGCGATTATTTGTAGGGTACTGATTTCCATAATATGTCACCTTGAGGGTATGCAAATCCCTGCCTGTTACGGCATTAACACGGTATTACTCTGACGGTCACGGTATGGCTTTTATATTTTTAAACCTGTCACCAAAGATTGTGCTAAGTCTATTTCCAGGGTGTGCCATGCAGAATAACGATGTGCAAAATACAGGCGCTGTTTTATTCTGTGGCAGTGTGCTCGGCTATTTTGTCGAGGATATTAATGGACGGATCTGATGCCACCACACGCAAATCCAGTTTTACGCCCAGTTTATCCAGTTGACGAAATGCATGAATATCCTCGTCGTCTAAAGAGACTGCCTTGGTTAATTGTTTTTTACCCGGTCGCCAGGCCATGCCGCCAATATTTAAGGTGGCAATATTGACCCCCTGTTTGACCATCGTTAAAACATCCTGAGGGTTGGTAAATAAATAAAAAACGGTCTCGTTCTGATATTGCGGGTTGTGATAAACGGCGACTGCTTTTTCGAGGTTAACGACATTGACCTTCATGCCCGGAGGCGCGGCCTGGCGGAGTAAGGTCCGACGTACCTCATCGTTATAGACCTCGTCGTTGCAGATAATAATGCGCCGGGCGTTGGCGACTTTTGACCACACGGTGGTCACCTGGCCATGGATCAGGCGGTCATCAATACGGGCAAGCGTAATGTTCATCAAAAATCCTCCTCAATGGTTTCCGGCTGTCGCCAGACCACGCAGCACTGGCTGGCAATGGTCGTCAGATGTGCACACAGGGCGTCTGCGGTCAGGGTCTGCTGGTTATCCACCAGTTCCAGCGCCAGCGGTAATGAGAGGCCGCTGATGACCCGCAGCCGCGGGTTTTTCATCGCCAGCCCGGCAGCGGCATTCCACGGGCTGCCGCACTGTAAATCGACGGCGATCAGCCACTCACTGTCATTGTGAGTGTTTACTAACTCATCCAGCCTGGTGGCGATGTCGCTGGCGTTTTCGCCGGGCATAAATGCCACGGCGCTGGCCTGCACGTCACCATAGACCATGCGCACCGAATCCAGCATGGCGCAGGCCAGCTGACCGTGGGCGCAGAAAATCACATTCACCATATCGACTCCTTATCCGCGGGTTTTTCCGCCGGCGATGTTAGTGGTTACTCCGGTTATATAGCTTGCCCGCTCTGACAGCAGGTAGCAGACATAGTCGGCTACTTCGCTCAGACGACCGGAGCGACCAATCGGTATCGCGTTTTTGCTATAGCCCGCGCGCAGCTGCTCGACGGTGATATTGCGCGTCCAGGCCAGCGCTTCTTCGTATTCCGGCGTGCGCAACCCGGTTTTTTCGAGGATGCCAGGCGCCACGCCCACAACGCGGATACCGTGTTTCCCCAGCTCTTTGGACCATGAACGCGTGAAGCTATTCAGCGCGGCTTTGGTCGCGGCATAGCAGCTCTGACCTTCAGAGCCTTCCAGCCCGCTTTCTGACGAGACGTTAACAATGACGCCTGCGCGCTGTTTCACCATCTGCCGGGCCACCGCCTGCGACATCAGAAAGACCCCTTTTTGGTTGATGTTCACCATCTTTTCAAAGGCGGCCTCATTGAGTTCATAGCGTCCTGCCGGGGCTTTCTCATCGACGAGGAGACGCGGAAAATTCACTCCGGCATTATTCACCAGACCATCGATACGACCGTATTGTTGAATAATCTGTTCGACGGTGTGATTCACCTCGCTGGCGCTGGAAATATCCGTAGGCCAGAACCTGTAATGGTCATGGTGGTGATGCTTGTCACCGCCGTGAATATCGATCATCTGGACATTTGCACCGAGACTTAATAACTCGTCAACAATTGCCAGACCAATTCCCGACGCGCCGCCGGTAACAATAATTGTTTTATCTTGCAGATTTAGCCATGTTTGCATAATCGTCATCTCATTTTCAGGTAAAGGGATCCCACGCAGCGCGAGCTGCGTCAAAAGAAAACGTCTTTTATTTCAGTAACCGTTCTGCGGTCTCTCGATTCGTCACCAGACAGTTAATATAACCCCCGCGCAATGCGCCAATAATTCCGGTATATTTTTCTTCGCCGATGGCGATACCCACGGAATAACGCACCTGTTTTAATCTGGCAATATCGATGGAGAGCGTTTTTTCATTCATATTGGTTTCAACGGCGATACCGTTGATATCATAAAAGCGTGAACAAATATCGCCGGCGACGTGTCGCGCGTTAAGATCATCGCTCTCTTCGCTACCATAAAACGCATGCCAGTTGGCGCCATCGCGAATCGCCGGAGAACCGATACCCACCAGCGCCACATCGAGATTCTCCCAGTAGGATGAAATCGTTTTAAAATGCTGGGACTGCATAATACCGTTGCGAATCAATGTGTTTTCCAGCAGCGCCGGGAAGTCGGCAAGATGCGATTCGGCTTTCAGCCTGGCGGCGGCGCCGTAGGTCAGCGTGTTCACATGATACCGGCTCTCCAGCTTGCCCGAGGGGCCGCCGATAATCGGTACGCAAATCACCTGCCGCGACTGACTGGCCTGCGGTAGCGTTTCGACCAGCGCACGAACCGCCCGCCCCCAGGAAAAGCCGATAATATCGCCAGGTTCAAGCAGGCGGTCGACCAGCTGAGCGCCATGCTGCCCGATGGTGCTCAGCTGGTCCTCTTCCTGTGATGACTCGCAGGAGGCGACCACCGCCTCTTTGAGAGCGAACTTTTGCTTCAGCTGCTGTTCCAGCCACAGATTTTCGTTGTAGTCGTAGTTGATGGCGATGGTGACAATACCCTGCTCACGACCGCGTTTTAGCAGGCGGCTGATCGTGGTGCGGTAAATACCCAGCTCACGGGCAATCTGCGCCTGGGTCATCTCCTGCTCATAATAGAGCTGGGCAACTTTAACGATTAAGCGGATATCATCGCTATTTTCGATCGCCATCTTTGGGCTCCTGCACATTTGTGCAAACGGTGTTCTTGCTCTCTTGATCTGATATAACCCCAACTATCGCCGGCGACAAAGCAATTTTCCGCTATATCATCACCATAAGATGGCGGTTTGTTTTGCACATTTGATTGCTGACCTGCCTGGAGATGGCACGTTTGTGCGTGATGAGCTAATGGTTTGATTCTGCTTATTTTCGCCGGGCAGAATTGCACGGCACGGGGTGGAACACTTTTGTGTAGAAAGGTGTGACGGATCACATTTAGCGGCGAGTCGTGGAGACGCGATTATTTTTGATTGTCCGCGGCCTGAGGTATATTTCGCTTTTACAGGAGAATTTATGCTGCCCGACTCATCAACCCGACTCAATAAATACATCAGTGAAAGCGGAATTTGCTCGCGTCGCGAAGCCGATCGCTACATTGAACAAGGCAATGTTTTTATCAATGGCAAGCGTGCGACCATTGGCGATCAGGTTAATCCTGGCGATGTCGTGAAGGTCAACGGTCAATTGATCGAGCCGCGCGAGGCCGAAGATCTGGTCTTCATCGCCCTGAATAAACCGGTCGGTATTGTCAGCACAACGGAAGACAGCGAGCGCGATAACATTGTGGACTTTGTTAACCACAGCAAGCGTGTCTTCCCGATTGGTCGACTGGACAAAGACTCTCAGGGGCTGATCTTTCTGACCAACCACGGCGATCTGGTGAATAAGATCCTGCGTGCCGGCAACGATCACGAGAAAGAGTATCTGGTGACGGTGGACAAGCCGGTGACCGAGGAGTTTATCCGCGGTATGGGCGCTGGCGTCCCGATTCTTGGCACGGTGACGAAGAAGTGTAAAGTCAAGAAGGAAGCGCCGTTCGTGTTTCGTATTACCCTGGTTCAGGGCCTGAACCGGCAGATTCGCCGGATGTGCGAGCACTTTGGCTATGAGGTCACGAAGCTGGAACGGACGCGGATCATGAACGTCGGGCTGTCGGGACTGCCGCTTGGTGAGTGGCGCGACCTGACGGATGATGAGCTGGTGGCGCTGTTTAAGCTGATTGAGAATTCATCCTCTGAGGCCAAACCGAAGGCGAAAGCCAAACCGAAAACCGCCGGGATCAAACGTCCGGTGGTGAAGATTGAAAAGAGCAGTGAGAAAAACGAGAAAGGGCGCCCGGCGTCTAACGGAAAACGTTTTACTCAGCCGGGGCGTAAAAAGAAAGGGCGTTAACGCCTGCCGCGCGTTGGCGTGCTCGCCGACCACGAAAATGATGCTTCGTTATCGGGTTTGTAGGCCTGCTTTTTCTTTAACTGGCGGGCCTTTTTCGCTTCGGCTTCTCGCAGCACCATCAGCTTGTCGATGTACTCTTTCTTGACGGCGTTGGTCTCCGCGTTGGTCAGCGGACGGCCGTGCGCAATTCGGGCCCGGTCAAGCAGCGTTTTGAGTTCGCGTTGCTCGCGCTCTGTCATCTCTTTTTGCGTAATGCGGGGAAGTGCCATAGTGGTGCCCTCAGTCTGCCGGATAACCCAGTGTACGGTAATCGCGGGCCGACGGACAGCGCGTTAGTCCCGTTGAGGAACGCGTAAACGGGGAAATTACCCGGGCCGTTGGCCCGGGTGAGTGAATATTAGCGTTTGTTCACGTTTTTGGCGGTAGGTTTCCCGGACCAGTAGCCCGCCAGCAGCGAACCGGACAGGTTGTGCCAGACTGAAAACAGCGCACCGGGCAGCGCGGCGAGCGGGCCGAAGTAGATTTTCCCCAGCGCGGCAGCCAGACCAGAGTTTTGCATCCCTACTTCAATCGCCAGCGTCCGGCAGGTTGACTCGTCAAAGCCAAACAGCCGCCCGCCCCAGTAGCCGCCGAGCAGACCGATGGCGTTATGCAGGATCACCGCGACAATCACCACCAGGCCCACCGAAGCGATATGGGAGGCGGAGCCGGCGACGACGGCGCTGATAATCGCCAGGATGCAGATCATCGAGAAGGCGGGCAGAAAAGGTTCAACCGCTTTCACCACTTTGGGCAGCGTATGGTGAATCACCAGGCCCAGCGCAATCGGGATCACGACGATCTGCAGGATGCTGAGCAGCATCCCCATTACGTCGACCTGAATGTGCGCATCCACATACAGCCGCGTCAGCAGCGGCGTGGCAACCACGCCGACCAGCGTAGAAACAGATGAGATGGTGACAGACAGCGCCACATCGCCTTTCGCGAGATAGATCATCACGTTCGATGCTGTCCCGCTGGCGACGCTCCCGACCAGTACCATGCCGGCTGACAGCTCAGGCGGCATATGGAACAGCAGCGCCAGCGCCCAGGCGGCGAGAGGCATCACCAGATAGTGAAGAAAAATACCTGCAGCAACCGGCGCCGGGCGCGACAGCACGCGCTTAAAGTCATCCAGTTTCAGATGCACCCCCATTCCGAACATGATGAGCATCAGCAGCGTGGTGACCCACGGCCCGACGGGCGTAAAGGTCGACGGGGTATAATAAGCCAGAACAGAGAGCAGCAGCGCCCATAACGGGAACAGCCTCGTCAGAGTAGCGAGCATGTTGTTTTCCTTGCGATTAACGCCTCATCCTTCGGGCAACGCGTGCGCAGGCGGTGTCTGTTTCCCCGGGCACGTTGTCTGCTGTGCATCAGGGGGCGTCGCACCGGCCCGTCGCCCGAACGATTGAGGGGATGTTGTGTTGATATAGTTATAAAAAAGCCGGGTTCGAGCCCGGCTATAGGTAATTTTTATCGCGTGAAGAAATATTATTCAAACAAATTATGATGCAATTTCTGCACGACTTTCTCGGCATCCGCCCCAGGCACCAGGAAGCAGAGGTTATGGCTGGATGCGCCGTAGCAAATCATACGAATATTGAACGGCTCCAGGACGCCGAAAACTTCTTTGCCCACGCCACAGGCGCGCGACAACTCGTTACCGATTAACGCCACCAGCGCCAGATCCTGCTCCACTTCTACGCGGCACAGGGAGGAGAGTTCGGTCAGCAGCGCCTGCGTCAGCAGAGTATCGGTGGCGGAGGTTGAACCGGTGGTATCCATAGTCAACGCGATGCTGACTTCGGACGTGGTGATCAGATCCACGGAAATATTGTGGCGCGCGAGGATCCCGAACACTTCCGCCAGGAAGCCGCGAGAGTGCAGCATATTCAGGCTATGCAGCGTCAGCAGCGTCTGGCGGCGGCGCAGGGCCAGCGCGCGGAACAGCGGCGGATTTTCGGTTTTATTACACACCAGCGTTCCGCCGGCGGTGGGTTCTTTGCTGGATCCCACGAACACCGGAATATCGCTACGCACGGCGGGCAGCAGGGTGGCCGGATGAAGCACTTTGGCGCCAAAGGTGGCCATTTCTGCCGCTTCGGCAAATGCGATGACATCAATGCGTTTTGCCGCCGGCGCGACGCGCGGGTCGGTGGTGTAGATACCCGGGACATCGGTCCAGATATCGACACGGCTGGCGTTCAGCGCTTCGCCCAGCAGAGCGGCGGTATAGTCGCTGCCGCCGCGGCCCAGCGTTGTGGTACGGCCTTTGGCTTCGCTGCCGATAAAGCCCTGGGTGACCACCAGACCTTCAGCCAGCCGCGGAGTCAGCTGCAGCTGCGTCAGCTCGGCGAGTGCGGCAATGTCTGGCTCGGCGCGGCCGAAGCGATCGTTGGTGCGCATAATCTTACGTACATCGAACCACTGTGACGCAATACCGCGCTCGCGGAGAATTTCGACAAACAGCAGGGTGGACATCAGTTCGCCATGGCTGACCAGCTCGTCGGTCAGCGCAGCGGAACTTGCCAGCGCAGCGGCTTCTGCCAGGGTGGTGATATTTTCCAGCAGACGCTCGATCTCTTCGCGAATCACGTTGGGATAGCGCAGACGCTCCAGGATATTGAATTGAATCTGGCGCAGCGATTCGAGCTTTTCAAAACGCTCAGCGGGTTCCAGCCCTTCAGCCAAAGCAACCAGAAGATTGGTCACACCCGCAGAGGCCGATAACACCACGACGCGCGTGTTCTCATCAAGTCGCGCAACATCAACGCTGCGATTCATGGCATCGAAATCGGCAACGCTGGTGCCGCCGAATTTGGCTACAACTAAATCTGTCATAACAACCTCGTGTCAGGGGGGGCCTGACTTATTAAAACGATTCCTGAGTGGGGCTGGGCTGGACACCAACTTACAGTAATAAAATGTCTTAATAAGCCAGGCCAAATTATTCAGCCATGGCACAAGGGAAGAGCGAAAAACAGGGTGGGCGCAGAGCAATAAACAGCTACGATGTCACCCAGAAGTGCTCCACCTTGTAGACCCGCTCCCCAACGCCTTGCGTCAGTTCCTGGGTATGAAACGCCCGACTGCGAACGTTTCTGGTGACAACCCAGGGGATTCAGCCCCTGTGGCCGGTGATGTGCGTACCAGACGCTTTATCACCTCGGCGTTGCTCCCCCTCACGTATTTTCGCCGGACTGGTTCCTCCAATACGGTTACCTGGGCAACGCACCTCTTCTGGCAATTACCGACGTCTTTCACTTTGCCTGGGGGCGCTGGTGATGATCCCCCTGCAATACCCTTTCGCTGTAGCGTGAAATGCGCGAGCAATACAAACCTGCATAAATGCAGGCAGTGCAGTTATATAAAGGCTTCGGAGTAGGTATGTCAACGTTGCGGTTATGCGGATTTTTCATGCGGGGGTGATTAACAGAAAAAAGCCTTATGATGGCTATACTAGTAGAGGCTTTTTGCCCCGAACTGACCCTATTCCTGACACGTGTCATAGGCATAACATAAAAATCATCACAATTTTTTGCCGCCGGCGCTACAATCGACCGCAGTCACAATTCTCAAATCAGAAGAGTATTGCTAATGAAAAACATCAACCCAACGCAGACCTCTGCCTGGCAGGCATTACAGAAACACTTTGATGAAATGAAAGATGTCACTATCAGCGAGCTTTTCGCGCAAGATAGCGACCGTTTTTCTAAGTTTTCCGCAACGTTCGACGATCTGATGCTGGTGGATTTCTCCAAAAACCGCATCACTGAAGAGACGCTGACCAAACTGCAGGATCTGGCGAAAGAGACCGATCTGGCAGGGGCGATCAAGTCCATGTTCTCCGGTGAGAAGATCAACCGCACTGAAGATCGCGCTGTTCTGCACGTTGCTCTGCGCAACCGTAGCAATACCCCGATTATTGTTGATGGCAAAGATGTGATGCCGGAAGTGAATGCTGTTCTCGAAAAGATGAAGCATTTCTCTGAAGCGATCATCTCCGGCAGCTGGAAAGGCTATACCGGTAAAGCGATTACCGATGTAGTGAATATCGGTATCGGTGGCTCTGACCTCGGCCCGTTCATGGTGACCGAAGCGCTGCGCCCGTATAAAAACCATCTCAATATGCACTTTGTATCTAACGTCGATGGCACCCACATCGCCGAAGTGCTGAAAACGGTGAACCCGGAAACCACCCTGTTCCTGGTTGCGTCGAAAACCTTCACCACCCAGGAAACCATGACCAACGCCCACAGCGCGCGCGACTGGTTCCTGGCGACCGCGGGCGATGAGAAGCACGTGGCGAAACACTTCGCCGCACTCTCCACCAATGGCAAAGCGGTGGGCGAGTTCGGGATTGATACTGCCAATATGTTTGAGTTCTGGGACTGGGTTGGCGGCCGTTACTCCCTGTGGTCAGCCATCGGCCTGTCCATTATCCTGTCCGTGGGCTTCGACAACTTTGTTGAGCTGCTCTCCGGCGCGCATGCGATGGACAAACATTTCTCCACCGCCGCGCCAGAAAAAAACCTGCCGGTGTTGCTGGCGCTGATCGGCATCTGGTACAACAACTTCTTCGGTGCTGAAACCGAAGCCATTCTGCCGTACGACCAGTACATGCACCGCTTCCCGGCGTATTTCCAGCAGGGCAACATGGAATCTAACGGCAAATACGTTGACCGTAACGGCAACGCCGTAGATTACCAGACCGGCCCGATCATCTGGGGTGAGCCGGGCACCAACGGTCAGCACGCGTTCTATCAGCTGATTCACCAGGGGACCAAAATGGTACCGTGCGATTTTATCGCCCCGGCCATTACCCATAACCCGCTCTCCGATCACCATCCGAAGCTGCTGTCTAACTTCTTTGCGCAGACCGAAGCGCTGGCGTTCGGTAAATCCCGTGAAGTGGTTGAGCAGGAGTATCGTGACCAGGGTAAAGATCCGGCAACCCTGGATCACGTGGTGCCGTTCAAAGTGTTCGAAGGCAACCGCCCGACCAACTCCATCCTGCTGCGTGAAATCACCCCGTTCAGCCTCGGCGCGCTGATTGCCCTGTATGAACATAAGATCTTCACCCAGGGCGCGATCCTCAACATCTTCACCTTCGACCAGTGGGGCGTTGAGTTAGGTAAACAGCTGGCAAACCGCATTCTGCCAGAGCTGAAAGATGGCGAAGAAATCAGCAGCCACGACAGCTCGACGAACGGCCTGATTAACCGTTACAAAGCCTGGCGCGCATAAGGCGCCGGTGCCTGAATACCGGTCAGGGCGATCGGTATTCAGGCTATGTGCTTTCTGCATTCACCCGGCGGTGCGTTGTTTGCGCGGGCCGACGACTGTGTTTTGTAGGCCGTGCAAGGCGTCAGCCGCCGTCCGGCAGACGTCCAGCGAACCGATCTCAATGCCGACCTTCCGGGGCGGCATTTTTGTTTATAGCCGCCGCAGCAGTTTCGCCGGGTTACCCGCCCAGACGCCTTTTTCTGTTATCGATTTCGTGACCACGCTCCCGGCGCCAATCACCGCGCCATCGCAGATGCTGACCGCCAGAATGGCCGCGCCGCTGCCGATAGAAACATCGTTGCCAAGCGTAATTCGCCCCCAGTTTTCCCGGTTGGCATCGGGGCGGCCCTCGCGAAACATATCGTTGGCAAACATCACGCCGTGGCCGATAAAGCAACGCTCGCCGATCGTGACATACTCGCAGATAAAGGTATGGGACTGGATTTTACTGTCGGCACCGATGCGCGTATGGCCCTGAATTTCGACGAATGGCCCGACAAAGACGTTATCGCCAAGCGTGCAGTCATAGAGATTGGCAGGTTGATAAATCACCACGTTCTCGCCGCTGGTGACGTTGCGGATGCCGGTTTCACGAAGAGTGTGCATAGCGCCTCTCAGATAGGTTTGGCCAGAATATGTAGCGTGCTCGTCTGGGTTGCGGAGCGGAATACGCTGTCTTTCACATATTGCATACCTGAACGCTCATAAAAACGCCTGGCGCCGGGGTTGCTGGCGAGGACTTCCAGCCACAGCCAGTCGTCACCCGCCGCCTTTGCCCGCGCTTCAACGGCGCTAAAAATCTGCTCACCGTAGCCATGCCCTGTTTCAGTCGGCAGTAAATAGAGCTTATGCAGTAACGTGCCGCGCGGACCATCGGACGCTATCGGCTGATGGCAGCTGTATTTCGCGAAGCCGACAGGATGCCGGGCTTCGGCAATCAGCCAGCAGCTGCGCTCATCGGCGAGGCTGCGGTGAAGGGCGGGCAGGGAGTACTCCTGCTGGAGGAAGTGCGCCAGCTCGCTGGCGCTGTGCCAGAGGTGGGCGAAGTGGTGGCGATAGCTGGCGTTCCCCATTTCACTCAGCAGGGGAGCGTCTTCCCGGTGCGCCGTACGTATTGTCAGCATTGCTGTATCCTTTTTAACCCGCCAGTCTGGCAAGTGATTGTTACATTTGACGCAACAGACGCAAAAAGTTAACGAATAATATCGATCTGGATCACGTTTTTGCGTTATACAGATCGGCAGGAATAACGAATATAAGAGGTACGCATATGCCGTCGGTCTATCGTCCGTTGGTCAATTTTGTGGCGACCGCCATGCAGGCAGTTTTGAATCTGGCGCTGCTGTGTCTGGGGGTCATCCTGGTGGTTTTTCTGGGGAAAGAGACGTTCCATCTGGCGCATGTCCTGTTTACTCCGGAGCCGGTGAGTAAGTACAAGCTGGTCGAAGGGCTGGTGGTTTATTTTCTCTATTTCGAGTTTATCGCGCTGATTGTGAAGTACTTTGAGTCGGGCTTTCACTTTCCGCTGCGCTATTTTGTCTATATCGGCATTACGGCGATTGTGCGTCTGATTATTGTCGATCACGAATCGCCGATGGCGGTGCTTATCTATTCGGCAGCGATCCTGATTCTGGTGATTACGCTGTGGCTGTGTAACTCCAACCGCCTGAAACGCGAATAAAAAAAAGCGGCCTCCAGAGGCCGCTGACCAACAGTCACAAAACTTAATTTATGTAGGGTCCAGTTGAGGATAGCAGTGGCATTTGCCTTACTTTTTCAGCTGAGGGCGGTAGTTGCCGTACCCGGTTGGGGTTCGTGTACAGCAACTAAGTCACCGTCCCTCCTCTGAAATTTGGGGCGGGTATAACGATGAAACTTAACCTTTCACCCCGCCTGCCGTCAGGCCGTTAACCAGCCAGCGCTGGGCCAGCAGGAAGACAACCGTAATCGGAATGGCGGAGAGCACCGCCGCAGCGGCAAAGTCACCCCACAGGTAGTTCTGCGGGTTGAGATACTGTTGCATACCTACGGCCAGGGTATAGCTGTTCACATCGCGCAGCAGCAGCGAGGCTACCGGGACTTCGGTAATCGCAGCAATGAACGACAGAATAAATACGACGGCCAGAATCGGTACCGACAGCGGCAACAGGACCAGACGGAAGGCCTGCCACGGCGTCGCGCCATCCAGCGCCGCCGCTTCTTCCAGCGAGCCGTCGATGGTTTCGAAGTAGCCCTTAATCGTCCAGACGTGCAGCGCGATGCCGCCCATATAGGCGAAGATGACGCCGCCGTGGGTGTTCAGGCCGACGAACGGTAAATACTGGCCGAGGCGGTCAAACAAGGCGTATAGCGCCACCAGCGACAGCACCGCCGGGAACATCTGGAAAATCAGCATCCCTTTCAGCAGGGTCGCTTTGCCCGGGAAGCGCATACGGGCAAAGGCGTAGGCGCAGGTCGTGGACAGCGCCACGATACCGATGGCGGTGATCCCGGCCACTTTCACCGAGTTCCACAACCATAGCAGAACCGGGAAAGGTGGCGGGGTGACGCGGCCGTCAGCGTGTTCGACGCTGAAGCCCAGCGCCAGCCGCCAGTGCTCCCAGGAGATTTGGTCCGGGATCAGGCTGCCGGTGGCGAAGTTACCCTCGCGCAGAGAGATAGCAATAACCATCAGCAGCGGGAACATAATCGCCGCGATGAAAACCAGCAGCAGGAGGTGCGTGGTGAGCAGACGCAGCTTCTGAGATTTGGGTTGTACCATAGCCATAATATTTTTATTCCCCTTGATACCGCTCCAGGCTATCTCACTTGCCATTTTGAACCCGGGCAGTGCTCATCATCCTCACGTACTACGTGTACGCTCCGGTTCTTGCGCGCTGGCCGGGCCCAAACTGGCTGCGTCAATGACGCCTGGTTATTCCAGTTAGTCGAATTTCATTCGTGTGGCTTTCAGGTTAACAATCGCCAGTACGCCCACCAGCAGGAAGATCAGGGTGGCAATCGCTGCCGCCAGACCGAAGTCCTGACCGCCGCCGCCTTCGAAGGCGATACGGTAGGTGTAGCTGACCAGCAGGTCGGTATAACCGGCCGGCGTGGTGGTGCCGAGACGGTCCGGACCACCGTTGGTTAACAGCTGAATCAACACGAAGTTGTTAAAGTTAAAGGCGAAGCTGGCGATCATCAGCGGCGTCAGCGGCTTAATCAGCAGCGGCAGCGTAATCTTAAAGAAGTTCTGGAACGGACCGGCGCCGTCCATTGCCGATGCTTCGTACAGGTCGTCAGGAATCGCTTTCAGCAGGCCCATGCACAGAATCATCATGTACGGGTAGCCCAGCCAGGTGTTGACGATGACGATCATCGAACGCGCGGTGGTCGGGTCGCTGAACCAGGCCGGTTTGATGCCGAACAGCGCGCTGAGCATCATGTTGATTTCACCAAAGCTCTGGTTGAACAGCCCTTTGAAAATCAGAATCGAGATAAACGACGGTACGGCGTAAGGCAGAATCAGCAGAACACGGTAAATCGCTTTACCTTTCAAGGATTCCCACTGTACGAGGCAGGCGAGGATCATGCCCACGGCCACGGTCAGAATCACGGTCAGGACTGAGAAGACCACCGTCCAGACGAAGATAGCGAAGAACGGTTTCTGAATCCCTTCGTCGGTAAAGACGCGGGTGAAGTTATCCCAGCCGATCCCGACGGTGTAGCCCGGGCTCAGCTTCTCAGCGCCCCAGCTACCGTCGGCGTTGATGGACTGGTAGAAACCGACGTCATTGTTCGGACGATATTTTACGCCGCTCTGGTTGTTGGCCAGCGTGCCATCATTGGCCAGCGTATACAGCGGCTGGGTACCGGAGAACTGGCGCAGTGAGCTCATGATCACTTTGCTGTCGTCAGGCAGGATGGCGGTCAGCTGGTTCAGCGCGGTGCGGTTTTGGGTGATGATCCGCAGGTTTGCGCGTTCACCTTCCGGCAGCGCTTCAGCTTCTTTTAAGGCCAGTTTCTGCTCGCCGCCGAGTTTAAAGGCATCGGAGACGTAATTTTTGCCGCTGTCGCCATCGGTCAGCGCCAGTTTCCACTCATCTCCCGCCGGGAACAGCGAGAAGTTGTAGGATTTACCGGCCTGGAACGAGCGATCCATCAGCACTTCCTGAGCGCGCTCAAAGGTTAGCTGGTTGGTGCTGCTGTAGTTGGTGAAGGCGATGGCGATGGTACAGACCAGCGGGAACAGGACGAACAGCCCCATCCCGGCGAGCCCCGGGTAGACATAGCGCCAGGCATAGGCCTTGCGGTTGGTAAAGATATACAGGCCAGCTGAGCTTAAAATCAGCGTCAGGATGGCAAACAGGTACTCCCCCTGGGCGTACATCAAAACGACAAGGTAACCCACCAGCAGGCACAGCAAGCCAATCACAGACCATGTCAGCTGCGGGCTTTGCCACCAGTGTTTCTTTTTAACGACATCCATGGGGATCATCCTCTACAGCGGTGAAAACTTATTTGTCAGGCCGCGCTTATGCTCGCCTGACCTACGGCCCAGGCCGTAGTTGTAAGGCGGGTAAGCGTAAGCGCCACCCGCCATTTTCTTATTTAGTGATACGAGACTGTGCGTCTTTCAGCGCGGCATCGACGGTCTGACGACCGCTAGCTGCGTTGATAACCGCGGTACGTACGGCATACCAGAAGGCGGACATCTGCGGGATGTTCGGCATAATTTCGCCTTTCTGGGCGTTCGCCATGGTTGCAGCGATACGCGGATCTTTCTCCAGTTTTTCCTGGAAGGATTTCAGCGCAACGGCGCCCAGCGGTTTGTCCTTGTTCACTTCGTCCAGACCCTGGTCGGTCAGCAGATAGTTTTCGAGGAACTCTTTCGCCAGTTCTTTGTTCGGGCTGGCGGCGTTGATACCGGCGCTCAGTACGCCGACAAACGGTTTAGACGCTTTGCCTTTGAAGGTTGGCAGCAGCGCGACGCCATAGTTGACCTTGCTCTTATCGATATTCGACCATGCCCACGGACCGTTGATGGTCATCGCGGTTTCGCCTTTGTTGAATGCGGCTTCAGCGATGGAGTAATCGGTATCGGCATTCATGTGTTTATTCTTGATGAGGTCAACCAGGAAGGTCAGACCGGCTTTCGCGCCAGCGCTGTCCACGCCTACGTTTTTGACGTCATACTTGCCGTTTTCAAATTTGAACGCATATCCGCCGTCAGCGGCAATCAGCGGCCAGGTGAAGTACGGTTCTTGCAGGTTGAACATCAGCGCGCTCTTACCTTTCGCTTTCAGTTCTTTATCCAGCGCCGGGATCTCTTCCCAGGTTTTCGGCGGATTCGGGACCAGGTCTTTGTTGTAAATCAGCGACAGCGCTTCAACCGCGATAGGGTAGGCGATCAGTTTGCCGTTATAGCGTACGGCGTCCCAGGTAAACGGATAGAGTTTGTCCTGGAAAGCTTTGTCCGGGGAGATTTCAGCCAGCAGGCCAGATTGCGCATAGCCACCGAAACGGTCATGAGCCCAGAAGATGATGTCCGGGCCGTCGCCAGTCGCCGCGACCTGCGGGAATTTCTCTTCCAGCTTATCCGGGTGTTCGATGGAAACTTTAATGCCGGTATCTTTTTCAAACTTCTTACCCACTTCGGCGAGACCGTTATAGCCTTTGTCGCCGTTAATCCAGATAACCAGCTTACCTTCTTCAATTTTGGCGAGGGCAGAGGCGGAAAACATCATCGTGGTCAATGCAGACAACGCGAGGATGCGAGCGCCGGTTTTGATTTTCATATACCAGTCCTTTTTGGTGATGTGCTCGTGGATACACTTAGGTGGCTTAACGGTGATGAGTTTCCTTTTTTAACAACCCCTTTCCATCCTCCCTATGTCTACGCCCCACCCATGGTTTGTGTGATCTGTATTGCAGAAATGCCCGTATTGGGGTCTGGAGCACATAAAAACGGGGCCATTTTTGCTACTTGCATCACGAAAATGGCTTTGCCACGCCATCCCCCGCAGCGAGGGGCAATCTCTCATCCTCCCGTCTCCTCCCCCATAAAAAAGGCGGGGGTGGAGGATTCACCAGGTGAATGAATGCCGCATAGTCAGCCCATCTTGAATGTGTCTTTTAGTGACAGGTTGTAACGAAGGGAGATGGGGATGGCGAGCGTACAGCTGCGAAATATAACGAAAGCCTGGGGTGACGTGGTGGTGTCGAAAGATATCAATCTCGACATCCAGGAAGGGGAGTTCGTGGTGTTTGTCGGGCCATCGGGCTGCGGCAAATCAACCCTGCTGCGTATGATTGCCGGGCTGGAAACCATAACCAGTGGTGATTTATTTATTGGTGATGCGCGAATGAACGATATCCCTCCTGCCGAACGCGGTATCGGGATGGTGTTCCAGTCGTATGCGCTTTACCCTCATCTTTCCGTTGCGGAAAACATGTCCTTCGGCCTCAAGCTGGCCGGTGCTAAAAAAGAGTTAATTAACCAGCGCGTCACCCAGGTAGCGGAAGTGCTGCAGCTGGCGCATTTGCTGGAGCGTAAGCCGAAGGCATTATCCGGTGGACAGCGTCAGCGTGTGGCGATTGGCCGTACCCTGGTTGCTGAACCCCGCGTGTTCCTGCTCGACGAACCACTTTCTAACCTCGACGCCGCGCTGCGTGTGCAGATGCGTATCGAAATCTCCCGTCTGCATAAGCGCCTTGGGCGCACGATGATCTACGTTACCCACGATCAGGTCGAAGCGATGACGCTGGCCGACAAAATTGTGGTGCTGGACGCCGGCCGCGTGGCGCAGGTCGGGAAACCGCTGGAACTGTATCACTACCCGGCCGATCGCTTTGTTGCGGGCTTTATTGGTTCGCCAAAGATGAACTTCCTGCCGGTAAAAGTCACCGCAACCGCCATTGAGCAGGTTCAGGTCGAACTGCCGAACCGCCAGCACGTCTGGCTGCCGGTGGACAGCGCCCGCGTTCAGGTTGGCGCCAACATGTCCTTAGGTATCCGTCCGGAACACCTGCTGCCCAGCGATATCGCCGACGTCACCCTTGAAGGGGTCGTTCAGGTGGTTGAGCAGCTTGGTCACGAAACACAAATTCATATCCAGATCCCCGCCATCCGTCAAAACCTGGTTTACCGCCAGAACGACGTGGTGTTGGTAGAAGAGGGAGCCACATTCGCTATCGGTTTGCCACCAGAGCGCTGCCATTTATTCCGTGAGGATGGTACGGCGTGTCGTCGGTTGCATAAAGAGCCGGGCGTGTAAGGCTTCCCATTAAAAAAAACACGAACCCCATAGGGCGCTGCAACCAGGCATAACGACGGGCGAAGTGTTCAAAGAAAAGCAATGATCTCAGGAGATAGAATGATGATTACTCTGCGCAAACTTCCACTGGCGGTCGCCGTCGCGGCAGGCGTTATGTCTGCTCAGGCGCTGGCCGTTGATTTCCACGGTTATGCTCGTTCCGGTATCGGCTGGACCGGTAGCGGCGGTGAACAACAGTGCTTCCAGGCAACCGGTGCTCAAAGTAAATACCGTCTTGGTAACGAATGTGAAACCTATGCGGAATTAAAACTGGGCCAGGAAGTATGGAAAGAAGGTGATAAGAGCTTCTACTTCGATACTAACGTTGCCTACTCCGTATCGCAGCAAAATGACTGGGAATCCACCAGCCCGGCATTCCGTGAAGCCAACGTGCAGGGTAAAAACCTGATCGACTGGCTGCCAGGCTCCACCATCTGGGCCGGTAAGCGCTTCTACCAGCGTCATGACGTCCACATGATCGACTTCTACTACTGGGATATCTCCGGTCCTGGTGCGGGTCTTGAAAACATCGACGTTGGCTTTGGTAAACTCTCTCTGGCAGCGACCCGTTCTTCTGAATCCGGCGGCTCTGCGACCTTCGCCGATCGTGATGCGCTGGGTAACCGCGTATATGACAACATCGTTCCGAACGACGTCTTCGACGTGCGTTTAGCACAGATGGAAATCAACCCGGGCGGTACTCTGGAGCTGGGTGTTGACTACGGTCATACCAACGTTCCGGATAATTACTACCTGCAGCCAGACGCGTCTAAAGATGGCTGGATGTTCACCGCTGAGCACACCCAGAGCATCCTGAAAGGCTACAACAAGTTTGTTCTGCAGTACGCCACCGACGCGATGACCTCTAACGGTAAAGGCGTTCCGCAGGGCGGCAGCATCAACAACGACGGTTCCATGTGGCGCGTGCTTGACCACGGTGCAGTCTCTCTGGCTGACGATTGGGACATGATGTACGTGGCGATGTACCAGGATATCAACCTCGACAACAACAACGGCACCAAATGGTGGACCGTCGGCGTACGTCCTATGTACAAATGGACGCCGATCATGAGCACCCTGCTGGAAGTCGGCTACGACAACGTCAAGTCGCAGAAAACTGGCGACAGCAACAACCAGTACAAAATTACCCTGGCGCAACAGTGGCAGGCGGGCGACAGCATCTGGTCCCGTCCGGCAATTCGTCTGTTCGCAACCTACGCCAAGTGGGATGAGAAATGGGGCTACGCGAACGGTGATTCCGGTGCGGGCTACACCTCCGGCGTGGCGTACAACGACACTTCTGCGAAGACCTTCAGCCGTGGCGATAGCGACGAGTGGACCTTCGGTGCCCAGATGGAAATCTGGTGGTAATCCAACCTGACGTGTGATGACCAAAAGAGGGGCGCAAGCCCCTCTATCTTCGGCTCAGCGGGCTATTGCCTGGCTACCGCTTGGCCATCGGAATTGAGGTGATAACAATGAAAATGAAGAAAAGTCTCGTTGCCCTCTGCCTGTCCGCCGGCCTGCTGGCCAGCGTACCCGCAGTCAGTTTTGCTGATGTGAATTTTGTGCCGCAGAATACCTCTGCCGCACCGACCATCCCTGCTTCCGCGTTACAACAGCTAACCTGGACGCCGGTCGACCAATCGAAAACGCAAACCACGAAGTTAGCGACGGCAGGCCAGTCGCTGAACATCCCCGGCATCGTCGGCCCCGTGGCGGCCTACAGCGTCCCGGCAAATATCGGTGAGCTGACCCTGACTCTGACCAGTGAAGTCAATAAGCAAACCAGCGTTTATGCGCCAAATGTGCTGATTCTTGACCAGAATATGACGCCATCGGCGTTTTTCCCAAGCAGCTACTTCACCTATCTGGAGCCGGGCGTGATGAGCTCGGATCGCCTGGAAGGGGTGATGCGCCTGACGCCGGCTTTAGGTCAGCAAAAAATCTATGTGCTGGTCTTTACTACCCCGCAGGATTTGCAGCAGACCACCAAATTAATCGATCCGGCGAAGGCCTACGCCAAAGGTACCGGTAATGCGGTGCCGGATATTCCGGATCCGATCGCCAAACATACCACCGAAGGTACCCTGGGTCTGAAGGTGAAAACCTCTTCCGGTTCCAGCGTGCTGGTTGGGCCGCTGTTTGGCTCCTCCGGTCCAGGGCCAGTGACCGTCGGCAATACGGCGGCACCGGTCTACAACGCGCCAGCCGCCGCGCCGGTTGTTGCTCCAGTTGCGGCGCCAGCGCCGGCTGCGAAGAGCGAACCGATGCTTGACGATACGGAAACCTACTTTAACAACGGCATCAAACAGGCGGTTGCGAAAGGTGATATCGATAAAGCCCTCAAATTGATGAACGAAGCCGAACGCCTCGGTTCGAAATCTGCTCGTTCCACCTTTATCAGCAGTGTAAAAGGCAAGGGGTGATCGTCTCCCCACAATGCTGATGTTTAGGCACAGCCTTTAGGTGCGTCCGCCTGGACGCACCTTTTTTTATCGCGTGGCGGCTGCTGTTGCATGGCTGTTACGCCGATGATCGTATCTTGACGCTTTGCCCGCCCTGACTGGCTTATTCTGCGATACAATGCTGCTACGTTATGTAACGGAGAACCAGGCATGTCACATCCTGCGCTTACGCAACTGCGTGCGCTGCGCTATTTTGCCGCGATACCCCCGCTGGAACCGCACCTGCGCGATTGGCTGTTGCTGGAAGACTCAATGACTCAACGCTTTGAGCAACAAGGGAAAAAGGTCAGTGTTAATCGAGTCAACGAAGGTTTCGTCGGCCGGGAAGCGCTGGTGGGTGAAGAGGCGTTGCTGCCGGATGAAGCGCGTTACTGGCTGCGGGAAATCATCCTTTGCGCCAATGGTGAACCCTGGCTCGCTGGCCGAACGGTGGTGCCTGAGTCGACGCTGTGCGGCCCGGAGCTGGCTCTGCAGCAGCTGGGGCAGACGCCGCTGGGGCGTTATTTGTTCACGTCATCCACATTAACCCGCGATTTTATTGAAATTGGGCGCACGGCAGAGCTGTGGGGGCGTCGTTCTCGCCTTCGGCTGAGCGGCAAACCGCTGCTGCTGACAGAACTTTTTCTGCCTGCGTCGCCGCTGTATTAAGAGGAAAAGAAAATGGAGAGGAGTCTGGCGCAGAATAAGCTGTTGGCGTTTCATCGCCTGATGCGTACTGACAAACCCATTGGCGCGCTGCTGCTGCTGTGGCCGACGCTGTGGGCACTGTGGGTGGCGACGCCGGGGATTCCACCGCTGTGGATTCTGGCCGTTTTTGTCGCCGGTGTCTGGCTGATGCGCGCCGCCGGCTGCGTGGTGAATGATTACGCCGACCGAAAGTTTGACGGCCATGTCAAACGCACCGCCCGCCGTCCGTTACCCAGCGGCGATGTCTCGGAGAAAGAGGCCCGGATTCTGTTTGCCGTGCTGGTTTTGCTTTCGTTCCTGCTGGTGCTGACCTTAAACACCATGACTATCCTGCTTTCGGTTGCCGGGCTGGCGCTGGCGTGGGTGTATCCGTTTATGAAGCGCTACACTCATCTGCCGCAGGTGGTGCTGGGCGCAGCGTTCGGCTGGTCGATTCCGATGGCCTTCTCGGCGGTGAGCGAAGCGTTGCCGCTGAGCTGCTGGCTGATGTTCCTCGCCAATATTCTGTGGGCGGTGGCTTACGATACCCAGTACGCGATGGTCGACAGGGACGATGACGTCAAAATTGGGATTAAATCAACGGCGATCTTGTTCGGCGAACATGACCGTACCATTATCGGTATGTTGCAGATTGGGGTGCTGATACTATTGGCTGCCATCGGCTGGCTGAACGGGCTGCACTGGGAATATTACTGGTCGCTGTTTATCGCCGCAGGGCTTTTTTTCTGGCAGCAGAAGCTGATTTTCCGGCGCGAACGGGACGACTGCTTTAAAGCGTTTTTAAATAATAACTACGTCGGACTGGTGGTGTTTCTCGGTCTGGCAATGAGCTATCTGCAGTAGTCTCTTCCTTCCCCCGGCGTGCGGCGCGAACGCCATGGCCGGGGGAGAGGAAGGCCCGCCTCAGCCGTTACGCTTCATCCTGCGTGACGCTTTCAATCGTCAAGCGCACATCCGACGTAATCAGATCGGCCAGCATCTGGTAGACCTTCAGCGTCTCTGCCGGCTCAGCATCGCCGGTATCGCTGATATAGCCCTCATCGCGCAGCGTCAGCACTAACGTACTGAATACCGCTTTATCGAAGAACTCCGGCGCGTTGATACCGTGCAGCACCGACAGACGCTGCGCCACCGTGCGGCTCTCTTTCTCCAGCGAACTGCGGTTGATAGACGGGTTCGCGCTCAGCAGCCAGAAGGTAATGGCGTAGCGCTGGAGCGTTTCACGCGCGCCTGCGGCCAGCAGTTGCAAGGAACGGGAGTGGGACGGATTGATGCTGATGGCATCATCGCTCAGGACAATCAGTCCCTGACGCTGCATTTCCGCCGCCAGGGCATCGATGACGCCAGCCAGCTCTGCTTTTTCCCAGCGCAGGAACAGCTCGGCCTTCAGCAGCGGATAGAACATCTCAACGTGACGCAGCACTTCCGCGCGGGTGATACGACGATGCTGGGTAATGATCGCCGCCAGCAGCGACGGCAGCATCAACATATGGGCGATGTTGTTGCGATAGTAGGTCATCAGCACCGCCTGCTCGCGCGGCAGAATGATGATATCGCCGATGGTATCTTTCTCGACCTCGAACTTATTCATCTTCAGCGCGTGGTCAATCAGCTCGCTGGCCGAGGCCGCCGGCGTGGTCGCATCCGGGGAGTACGGTACGTTGCGCAGCAGATCGAGGTAGCACTCCAGCTGTTGCGTCAGCTGTTCGCGGGTCAACGAGCGTTGACGAGAGGCCAGCAGCGCGGTGCAGCACAGGTTCATGGCGTTGGCCGCGCCGGCGTTGTTGATGCGCACCATCAGATCGGAAGCAATGTTGTTGACCGTCGGTGTCAGCCACGATGGGCGCACCGCTTCGATCGGATCGATTGACTCACGCCATTCCGGAACATGCTGGTTCAGGTAAGTCATCAGCGGCAGTGGTTCGCCAAAGTTAACATAGCCCTGACCGAGGTTACGCAGCTTGCTCAGGCCGCGCAGCATCTGCGGCAGACTCTCTTTTTCTTTCGTCGCACCGCGCAGCTCTTTGGCGTAGGTGCCCACTTCCATCACGTGCTCGTAACCGATGTAGATAGGCACCAGCGTGATCGGTCGGGTCCCGCCGCGCAGCATGGCCTGGATGGTCATCGACAGGGTGCCGGTTTTCGGATCCAGCAGACGGCCGGTACGCGAGCGGCCCCCTTCAACGAAGTACTCCACGGAGTAACCCCGGCTGAACAACTCGCCGAGATATTCGCGGAACACCGTGGAATAGAGCTTATTGCCCTTAAAGGTACGGCGAATAAAGAATGCGCCACCGCGGCGGAAAATGGGGCCTGCTGGCCAGAAGTTCAGGTTGATACCGGCGGCAATATGCGGCGGCACCAGCCCCTGGTGATACAGCACGTAGGAGAGCAGCAGATAGTCCATATGGCTACGATGGCACGGTACGTACACAATTTCGTGCCCTTCATGGGCCAGCTGACGTACGCGCTCGGCGTTGTGGACGTTGATCCCCTGATAGAGACGGTTCCAGGTAAAACCGAGAACGCGGTCGGTCAGGCGAATCATCTCATAAGAGAAATTCGCGGCGATCTCTTCCATCAGCGCGATGGCGTTTTGCTGCGCCTTCTCATGGGAAATTTTCTTGCTGCGCGCTTCATCTTCCACCGCGCGGGCGATGGCTTTGGAGGCCAGCAGCTTATTGAACAGATCCTGACGTGCCGGCAGACGTGGGCCGACGGCGGCCAGACGTTGGCGGGCGAAGTGCATACGCGCGACGCGGGCCAGCTTCTGGGCGATAATTTTATCGGTGCCGTGTTCGGTGGCCATTCTGCGCAGAGAAACCGGCGGCGAGAAACGGACAAAGCTGTCGCGGCCCAGCCACAGAACGGCGAAGAACTTCTGAATGCCATTCAGCATGCGCAGCGGCGGGTTTACTTCGCCTTTTTCGCGCCCTGGCGCACGACCAAACATCACCGAGACTGGCACCATTTGCACGTCCAGGTCAGGATGGTTGCGGTGCAGATCCAGGTAGTCGTGGAACAGCTTAATCGACTCTTCTTTCGGCGCGTAGTAGGTAAAGACGCGCGGGCCACCGTGGATAAATACGTAGCGCGGCAGCAGCGCGCCATCGATTTCCAGCGGTTCAAGCGGATCGGGTAAATCGTGCTCCAGGCACTGGGCGCGCAGGGTCAGCAGGTCCGCCTTGGAATTATAAGGCAGGACGTACATGATCGGACGCGAGGTATCCAGCCCTAATTCCTGAGCAGGTTCTGCGGGAATAGACTTGCTTTTTACCAGCACCCGTAATGGTAAATTCAGTAATTTATAGTAAATTCGTTGCCAGCCGGACATAAACGATGTGAAGCCTCTGGTTAATCATGCAAATGCGCGGCAAGAATAACAGAAAGCGCGCAAAATTTCCGTTGCCACGCGGCAAACGCGTACACTCATTGACGTCATTTACATAAAAAGGTTCTTTTGATGGCCAATAATACCACTGGGTTAACCCGAATCATTAAAGCGGCAGGTTATTCCTGGAAAGGGTTCCGTGCGGCATGGATAAATGAGGCCGCATTTCGTCAAGAAGGCATCGCCGCCATTGTTGCTGTCGCGATCGCCTGCTGGCTGGACGTTGACGCCATCACGCGTGTGCTGCTGATAGGCTCGGTCCTGATAGTGATGATAGTCGAAATTCTTAATAGCGCGATTGAGGCGGTGGTGGACCGTATTGGCCCGGAACATCATGAGCTGTCCGGTCGGGCGAAAGATATGGGTTCTGCGGCGGTGCTGCTGGCCATTGTGATCGCGCTGATCACCTGGGGCCTCTTGCTGTGGGCCCGCTATCACTGAGCGACCACTTTGTGAGATGCCCCCGCCTGGCGATGTCCTCCCGGCGATCGGCCGACCCCCGATGGGTTTTGCCCGGCTGGCGACAACCACCCCTGGCGCAATGGGCTATCGGGGACGCAAAATGGAAAGAATCTCCTGATTTTTGTGTGAAATTTGATTCCAAAATCACCGTTAGCTGTATATACTCACAGCATAACTGTATATACACCCAGGGGGCGGGATGAAAGCGTTAACGACCAGGCAGCAAGAGGTGTTTGATCTCATTCGGGATCACATCAGCCAGACGGGCATGCCGCCGACGCGTGCGGAAATTGCTCAGCGCTTGGGGTTCCGTTCCCCAAACGCGGCGGAAGAACACCTGAAAGCGCTGGCGCGTAAGGGCGCGATCGAGATTATCTCCGGCGCCTCCCGGGGGATTCGCCTGCTTACGGAAGAAGAACCGGGTTTACCGTTGATTGGCCGCGTGGCGGCCGGTGAGCCGCTGCTGGCTCAGCAGCATATCGAAGGCCACTTCCAGGTCGATCCGGCGATGTTCAAGCCGAACGCCGACTTTTTGCTGCGGGTAAGCGGCATGTCAATGAAAGATATCGGTATTCTCGATGGCGATCTGCTGGCGGTCCATAAAACGCAGGATGTACGCAACGGCCAGGTTGTCGTGGCGCGTATTGACGAAGAGGTCACCGTTAAGCGTCTTAAAAAACAGGGCAATATCGTCGAACTTCTGCCAGAAAACAGCGAGTTTTCCCCTATCGTGGTGAATCTACGCGAACAAAATTTCACTATCGAAGGGCTGGCCGTTGGCGTGATTCGCAACGGCGAGTGGCTGTAACACCTTCCCCACGCAGCATCGTCTGATGCATGATGCTGCGCTGTCTCCTCCCGGTCAGGCTCTTTCTCATGTTCTTTAACGCCGCTGATAAGGCCCTGTGGCGCCTGGCGCTACCCATGATTTTCTCCAATATCACCGTTCCGCTGCTGGGACTGGTGGATACCGCCGTGATTGGCCATCTCGACAGCCCGGTTTACCTCGGCGGTGTCGCGGTCGGCGCGACGGCCACCAGTTTTCTCTTCATGCTGCTGCTTTTCCTGCGGATGAGTACCACCGGACTGACGGCGCAGGCCTTTGGCGCCAAAGATCCTCTCCGCCTGGCGCGGGCACTGGTGCAGCCGCTGGGGCTGGCAACAGGCGCCGGCCTGCTGATTGTGATTTTCCGAACCCCGCTTATCGATCTGGCGTTGCATATTGTTGGCGGCAATGACGCGGTGCTGGAGCAGGCGCGGCGCTTTCTCGACATCCGCTGGCTGAGTGCGCCGGCATCGCTGGCAAACCTGGTGCTGCTCGGTTGGCTGTTGGGCGTACAGTACGCCCGGGCGCCGGTGATTTTGCTGATCGTTGGCAACCTGCTGAATATTGTGCTCGATCTGTGGCTGGTGATGGGCCTGCACCTGAACGTGCAGGGGGCCGCGCTGGCGACGGTCACCGCCGAATATGTCACCTTTATCATCGGGCTGCTGATGGCAAGGCGCGTGCTGGCGCTACGCGGCGTGTCATTTGCCCTGCTCAAGCGCGCGTGGCGCGGAGATGTGCGCCGCTTGCTGGCGCTCAATCGCGATATCATGCTGCGCTCTCTGCTGCTTCAGTTGTGCTTTGGTGCGGTGACCGTTTTCGGCGCTCGTCTTGGCGGTGAGATCGTTGCCGTCAACGCGCTCCTGATGACCATGTTGACCTTCACCGCCTATGCCCTGGATGGTTTTGCTTATGCCGTGGAAGCGCACTCCGGACAGGCGTACGGCGCGCGTGACGGTAGCCAGTTGCTTGATGTCTGGCGGGCGGCCTGCCGCCAGTCGGGAATGGTGGCGCTGGCCTTTGCGGCAACCTATGCCGTAGCCGGGCAGCAGATTATCGCCCTGTTGACTTCGCTACCCTCGCTTCAGCTGCTTGCCGATCGCTATCTGATCTGGCAGATCGTTTTGCCGGTGATTGGCGTGTGGTGTTATTTGCTGGATGGCATGTTCATCGGCGCGACGCGCGGGGCTGAGATGCGCAACAGCATGGCGGTGGCGGCGGCGGGGTTTGCCCTGACGCTGCTGACGCTGCCGGTCCTTGGCAACCACGCGCTATGGCTGGCGCTGGCGGTCTTCCTCGCGCTGCGCGGTCTGTCGCTGGCGGTCATCTGGCGGCGACACTGGCGGCGTGGCACCTGGTTTTCGTAGCGATTTTTGATATGTAATTGGTTAAAGATTCCGAATAATAAATTCAACTCAGAATTCTTATCTATAGTTAATACTATGTCCGGCACACAGCGGGCTGTTAACTCACCGAACGATGAGGATTGAATTATGAACAAAGACGAAATCGGCGGTAACTGGAAACAGTTGAAAGGTAAAGCGAAAGAAAAATGGGGCAAGCTGACCGATGACGATATGACCGTCATTGAAGGTAAGCGTGACCAGCTGGTCGGGAAAATCCAGGAGCGTTATGGATACGCTAAAGATCAGGCGGAGAAAGAAGTGTCTGACTGGGAACGAAAAAACGATCACCGCTGGTAGCGGTGAGTGTTAACGAATTAACCCTTTGTTATTGCCTGCCCGATGGTACATGGAGGTACCGGCAACCTGGATTCCCGCTGCGGCGATAGCCTCAGCGGGCTTTCTTTTTAATCTGAATGGTATGGTCGTGATGGCAGTGTCCCGGGGTGCTACAGGCTTCGACCTCGACACAACCCGCGCACAGGCCGTGTGCTTCAATCACATTGTGGCGTAGCGCAAAACCCATTCTGGCCGCCAGCGTATGCATAATGTCTTCAACGCCTTCGGCACACTCTTCTTTGACCACGCCGCAGCGGTCGCAGATAAACATGGCTGAGCTATGGGTCGGCTGATCGAAAAGATGGCACAGCACGTAGCTGTTGGTCGATTCCACCTTGTGCACGAATCCCTGTTCCAGCAGAAACTCCAGCGCCCGGTAGACCGTCGGCGGTTTCGCCTGCGGCTCTTTCTCGCGCAGCAGGTCGAGCAGGTCATACGCGCTAATCGCCCCTTGCTGGAGGCTCATCAAACGCAACACTTCCAGGCGCTGCGGAGTCAGGCGCACGCCGCGCTGTGCGCAGAGCTTTTCAGCATGCGCTAACATTTCTTGCGAAGTGGTCTTATTCATGAGCATCCTCTGGTTGCGTGAGTCTGAAGTTGTTACTTTATCACGATCCAGGCAAAACGCCGAGAACCGGCGGCTTGTGCTATACCTGATGCATCTCATTTTCGGGAGAAAACGATGAAAAGACCTGATTGCATTCGACATTGGCGCGAACTGGAAGGCCCAGATGATGCCACTTATCCCAATAACCCGGAGCGTTTTTCCATCGGCGCGCCGCTGGCGCGAGGATTAAGGCTCAACCGGCTGGGTATTCATCATGAACGTTTGCCTCCGGGCCGTCGAACCTCTTATCCCCATGCTGAAAGTGATGAGGAGGAGTTTATCTATGTGCTGGATGGCTACCCCGAAGTCTGGATTAACGGCTATCTGTGGAAGCTTGAGCCGGGCGACAGCGTCGGTTTTCCGGCCGGAACCGGAGTGTGTCACACCTTTTTGAATAATACCGACCAGGAAGTTCGCTTGTTAGTGGTGGGGGAGTCGAACAAGAAATTTAACCGCATCTACTATCCGCTGAACCCGGAATATGCCGCTACGCGTCAGGATCGCTGGGTCGATCATCCGCCGCAATTTTTCGGCCCGCACGATGGTAAACCGCGCAGGCGCTAGCCCGTCCAGCAGATGCACAGCACCCGTCGCGGTGCTATGCCTCTGTGATTTATCTTTGTGCTATAGTAGCGCCCCTTTTTACCCGGATGCCTGTTTATCGCCATGATGCCAGAATCAACATCTCACGCTTTTGCCGCCCATCGTTTTTCCATCGCGCCGATGCTCGACTGGACAGACAGGCACTGTCGCTATTTCCTGCGCCTGCTGTCGCGCCATACGCTGCTGTATACCGAAATGGTGACGACCGGGGCGATTATTCATGGCAAAGGCGACTATCTGGCCTATAGCGAAGAAGAGCATCCGCTGGCCCTGCAGCTGGGCGGCAGCGATCCTGCTGCACTCGCGCAGTGTGCGAAACTGGCGGAAGCGCGCGGCTACGATGAGATCAACCTCAACGTCGGCTGTCCGTCCGACCGCGTGCAAAACGGGATGTTCGGCGCCTGCCTGATGGGCAATGCGCAGCTGGTAGCGGACTGTATCAAAGCGATGCGCGACGTGGTGTCCATCCCGGTCACGGTAAAAACCCGTATCGGCATCGATGACCAGGATAGCTATGAATTCCTGTGTGATTTCATCAATACCGTCTCCGGAAACGGTGAGTGCGAGATGTTTATCATCCACGCCCGCAAAGCCTGGCTCTCCGGCCTGAGTCCAAAAGAGAATCGTGAAATTCCACCGCTGGATTATCCGCGCGTTTATCAGCTGAAACGCGACTTCCCGCACCTGACGATGGCGATCAACGGCGGGATTAAGTCGCTGGAAGAGGCGAAATTGCATCTGCAGCATATGGACGGCGTGATGGTGGGGCGCGAGGCCTATCAGAATCCGGGGATCCTGACCGCGGTCGACCGGGAGATCTTTGCGGTGGATGGTGCCGACAGCGACCCGGTCGCCGTGGTGCGCGCGATGTACCCGTATATCGAGCGTGAGCTGTCCAACGGCACCTATCTGGGCCATATCACGCGTCATATGCTGGGCCTGTTCCAGGGTATCCCAGGCGCACGGCAGTGGCGTCGCTACCTGAGTGAAAATGCGCACAAGGCGGGGGCGGATATTAACGTGCTGGAACATGCGCTGAAGCTGGTTGCCGATAAGCGTTAATCTTGCGCTAAAATTTAGTCAAATACGCCACGCCCTGATTTAATCGTCAGGGCGTTTTCCTTTAAATTCAATACGTTAATTTTGGCACGTTTCTTGTAATATCCGGAGAGTCATTCGGTTATTTCTTTGGGGAGAAGACGATGCTGGAACTCTTATTTGTCATTGGATTTTTTGTCATGTTGCTGGTCACCGGCGTGTCGATTCTGGGGATTCTTGCCGCGATTGTCGTTGCGACAGTGCTGATGTTTGTCGGCGGGCTGTTTGCGATGATGATTAAGCTGCTGCCGTGGCTGCTGTTAGCCATTGCGGTCGTGTGGGTGATTCGGTCGATAAATACGCCAAAAACGACAGGCTACCGTAGTAACAACCGCTGGCGTTATTAAGGGAGTGAGCGGTCTGTCACAACCTGAAGAATTTTGCATAGAACAGCGTAGGTTTTGCTTATTAAATCTGTCACTATTAGCGCGTTAACGAATTCATCGCGCTGTACCCTACATACAGCCGAACTAAAAAAAGTCAGGGCTTCCTTATGGAAGCCCTAAACTTTTCTGCTCTCCCGTCCCTCCCGTCATACTTCAGACTACAGGGGCGTTGGCTACGTTAGCTCACCCCGGTCACTTACTGGAGTAAGCTCCCGAGGATTCGCTCTCTTGCCGCCTTCCTGTAGCCCGAATTATTTAGGGAGGGCTTCCCGTGATACTTCGAACTACAGAAGCGTTGGCTACGTTAGCTCACCCCGGTCACTTACTGGAGTAAGCTCCCGAGGATTCGCTCTCTTGCCGCCTTCCTGTCGCCCGAATTATTTAGGGAGGGCTTCCCGTCATACTTCGAACTACAGGGGCGTTGGCTACGTTAGCTCACCCCGGTCACTTACTGGAGTAAGCTCCCGAGGATTCGCTCTCTTGCCGCCTTCCTGTCGCCCGAATTATTTAGGGAGGGCTTCCCGTGATACTTCGAACTACAGAAGCGTTGGCTACGTTAGCTCACCCCGGTCACTTACTGGAGTAAGCTCCCAAGGATTCGCTCTCTTGCCGCCTTCCTGTAGCCCGAATTATTTAGGCAGAGCCTCCATAAATACGCGATTAAGAGACCGAAACGTTGGCAGCGTTAACCTTGCTCGATTTACTCGTTACGGCAGCAGCAGGCTTGAGCCTTCGGTGGCGCGGCTCTCCAGCACTTCATGCGCGCGCCGGGCATCGGTCAGGGCATATTTCTGGCTGTCCGCCACGTCAACGTTAATCGCGCCGCTGGCAATCAACGAAAACAGTTCGCTGCTGGCTTCCGCCAGCTCTTGACGGTTGGTGATATAGCCCTGCAGTGAAGGGCGGGTGACGTACAGCGATCCTTTCTGGTTGAGGATCCCCAGGTTGACGCCGGTTACCGGGCCGGAAGAGTTCCCGAAGCTGACCATCAGCCCCCGGCGCTGCAGGCAATCCAGCGATGCTTCCCAGGTATCTTTGCCCACGGAATCATAGACCACATGGACTTTTTTCCCTTCGGTTATCTCTTTCAGGCGTTCAACGATATTCTCTTCGCGATAGTTGATGACCTGCCAGGCGCCGGCCTGTTTTGCCCGCTGCGCTTTTTGCGCGCTGCCGACGGTACCGATCAGTTTAGCGCCCAGCGCCTTCGCCCACTGGCAGGCAATCAGCCCGACGCCACCGGCCGCCGCATGAAACAGGAACGGTTCACCGGGCTTGATTTCGTAGGTTTTCCGCAGCAGGTAATAGACCGTCAGCCCTTTCAGGAACGATGCGGCAGCCTGTTCAAAGGAGATACCGTCCGGCAAAAGAGCGGCCTTATCGGCAATCACGTTATGGACTGAGCTGTAGGCGCCCAGCGCTGACTGAGCGTAGACGACGCGGTCGCCAGCTTTAATGTGCTGCACGCTGCGTCCGACTTTCGTCACCACGCCCGCGGCTTCGGTACCCAGGCCGCTTGGCAGAGAGGGCGGCGGGTAGAGGCCGCTGCGGATGTAGGTGTCGATATAGTTAATGCCGATGGCCTTGTTCTCTACCTGGATCTCGTTTTCTTGCGGTTCCGCAGGGGTAAATTCTACGGCCTTGAGTACATCCGGCCCACCGTGTTGATGAAATTCTATTCGTGTTGCCATGATTATCTCCAGTTTCATTTGGGTGGGTCAAAACAGAGACCTGTGCTAATATTTCGACCCCATCTCTATCCCGGTATCTGTATTCAATATGGCAGGAAATAAACCCTTCAACAAACCGCAGACTGAACCCCGTGAGCGCGATCCGCAGGTCGCCGGGCTAAAAGTCCCGCCGCACTCGATTGAAGCGGAACAGTCGGTGTTGGGCGGTTTAATGCTGGACAACGAACGCTGGGACGACGTCGCCGAGCGCGTTGTGGCGGAAGATTTTTATACGCGTCCGCACCGCCATATCTTTGTGGAAATGGCGCGTCTGCAGGAGACGGGTAGCCCGATCGACCTGATTACGCTGGCGGAATCACTGGAGCGACAGGGGCAGCTGGACAGCGTTGGCGGATTCGCGTATCTGGCTGAGCTGTCAAAAAACACGCCAAGTGCGGCGAACATCAGCGCCTATGCGGACATCGTACGTGAACGCGCCGTTGTCCGTGAGATGATTTCGGTGGCGAATGAAATCGCCGAGGCGGGCTTCGACCCGCAGGGGCGTACCAGCGAAGACCTGCTCGACCTGGCCGAATCCCGGGTGTTCAAGATTGCGGAAAGCCGTGCCAACAAAGATGAAGGCCCGAAAAATATCGCCGACGTCCTCGATGCGACCGTTGCGCGTATCGAGCAGCTGTTCCAGCAGCCGCATGACGGCGTCACCGGGGTCAATACCGGCTATGACGATCTGAACAAAAAGACCGCCGGCCTGCAGCCGTCGGATCTGATTATTGTCGCCGCGCGTCCATCGATGGGTAAGACAACATTTGCGATGAACCTCGTCGAGAATGCGGCGATGTTGCAGGATAAGCCGGTACTTATCTTCAGCCTTGAGATGCCATCAGAACAGATTATGATGCGTTCCCTTGCATCGCTGTCACGGGTCGATCAGACCCGTATCCGTACCGGCCAGCTGGACGATGAAGACTGGGCGCGCATTTCCGGCACCATGGGTATCCTGCTGGAAAAACGCAATATCTACATCGATGACTCCTCCGGCCTGACGCCGACGGAAGTTCGTTCCCGCGCACGACGTATTGCCCGTGAACACGGCGGCATCGGTCTTATCATGATCGACTACCTGCAGCTGATGCGCGTACCGTCGCTCTCCGATAACCGTACGTTGGAAATTGCGGAAATTTCCCGTTCGTTAAAAGCGCTGGCGAAAGAGCTTCAGGTGCCGGTGGTTGCGCTGTCGCAGCTTAACCGCTCGCTGGAACAACGTGCCGATAAGCGCCCGGTGAACTCCGACTTGCGTGAATCAGGCTCCATTGAGCAGGACGCCGACTTAATCATGTTTATCTATCGTGACGAGGTCTATCACGAGAACAGTGATTTAAAAGGCATCGCGGAAATTATTATTGGTAAACAGCGTAACGGGCCCATCGGGACGGTACGTCTGACCTTTAACGGGCAGTGGTCGCGCTTTGATAATTATGCGGGACCACAGTACGACGACGAATAAATCGCCGTCATCCTTCGCGCCGCCGGTGCGTTGACAGCACCGGCTCGCTCCGGTCAGTTAGTGTACTAAGCTCCCGGAGACTCTCAGGTTTGTTGCGTGACCCGGACTGCGTCCTCGCCCCTTCGGGCCAGCGCAGGCGCTGTTCAGAAACGCCTGCGCGAACACGCATGATTTAGGCGATCTTTTTATCAAGGAATTTAAATGCAAGCGGCAACTGTTGTCATTAACCGCCGCGCTCTGCGACACAACCTGCAACGTCTGCGTGAACTGGCGCCTGCCAGTAAACTGGTTGCAGTGGTGAAAGCGAACGCTTACGGACACGGTCTTCTCGAGACCGCGCGAACGCTCCCTGATGCCGATGCCTTTGGCGTCGCCCGTCTCGAAGAAGCCCTGCGCCTGCGCGCTGGCGGTATCACGAAACCGGTCCTGCTGCTGGAAGGTTTCTTTGATGCGGCCGATCTGCCGGTTATTTCCGCGCAGCAACTGCATACGGCGGTACACAGCCCGGAGCAGCTGGAAGCGCTGGAGCAGGCTGAGCTGCCTGAGCCCGTCACCGTCTGGATGAAACTGGACACCGGGATGCATCGTCTGGGCGTCCTGCCGGAGCAGGCGGATGCCTTCTGGCAGCGTTTAAGCCAGTGTAAAAACGTGCGCCAGCCGGTCAATATCGTCAGTCACTTCGCGCGGGCGGATGAGCCCGAATGCGGCGCCACCGAACGCCAGCTGGATATTTTCAGCACCTTCAGTGAAGGAAAGCCTGGCCTGCGTTCCATCGCGGCATCGGGCGGAATTTTGCTGTGGCCGCAGTCGCATTTTGACTGGGTCCGCCCGGGCATCATCCTGTACGGCGTATCGCCGCTGGATAGCCCTTCCACCGGCGCAGATTTTGGTTGTCAGCCGGTGATGTCGCTGACGTCGAGCCTGATTGCCGTACGCGAACATAAAGCGGGTGAACCGGTAGGCTATGGCGGTACCTGGGTGAGCGAACGAGATACCCGGCTAGGCGTGGTGGCGATGGGCTACGGCGACGGCTACCCGCGCGCGGCGCCCACCGGTACACCGGTGCTGGTTAACGGCCGGGAAGTGCCGATTGTTGGTCGTGTGGCGATGGATATGATTTGCGTCGATCTTGGGCCTGAGGCGCAGGATAGGTCCGGCGACCCGGTGGTGCTCTGGGGGGAAGGTCTGCCCGTCGAGCGTATTGCCGCACTGACGAATGTGAGTGCTTACGAACTTATTACCCGCCTGACTTCCAGAGTCTCGATGAAGTACGTGGATTAAGCGTACGTCGGGTCGATACATCGCGGTTGTGACATCTCCGGCAGGGCTGCGCTGAACGGGGGTGTCGTCAGGAACCGACGCAGGCTTTACGCTGCGAGTCGGGAGATTCCCCTGAGGGCGAACGAGATGCGTGCGATCTTCGCCGACTTTCCGCCAACTATCCGCCAACATCCTCTCGATCTTCTTCTGCTTCCGGTTTATTGTGTTATGACCTGCCTCTCGTAAACCCGGAGAAACATCACGTGTTTCAAAAAGTTGACGCCTACGCTGGCGATCCCATTCTCTCCTTGATGGAGCGTTTCAAAGAAGATCCGCGTAGTGACAAAGTAAACCTTAGCATCGGCCTCTATTACAACGAAGACGGGATTATCCCGCAGCTACAGGCGGTTGCTGAAGCGGAAGCGCGTCTTAACGCTCAGCCGCACGGCGCCTCGTTGTATCTACCGATGGAAGGGCTGAACGCTTATCGCAACGCGATTGCCCCGCTGTTGTTCGGTGCAGAACACCCGGTGCTGGTGCAAAAGCGCGTCGCCTCTATTCAGACGCTGGGCGGTTCCGGCGCATTGAAAGTGGGTGCCGATTTTCTAAAACGCTACTTCCCGGGTTCTCGCGTTTGGGTCAGCGACCCGACCTGGGAGAACCATATCGCCATATTCGAAGGGGCTGGCTTCGAAGTAAGCACTTACCCTTGGTTTGATAACGAGACCAACGGCGTGCGTTTTGATGCGCTGCTGGCGAAACTGCAGACCCTGCCTGAGCGCGATATTGTGCTGCTACATCCGTGCTGCCATAACCCGACGGGCGCCGATCTGAATCATGCCCAGTGGGATCAAATCGCCGAGGTGCTGAAAGCGCGCAACCTGATTCCTTTCCTCGATATCGCCTATCAGGGCTTTGGGGCGGGAATGGATGATGATGCTTACGCGATTCGCGCGATCGCCCACGCCGGCATACCGATGTTGGTCAGCAACTCCTTCTCGAAAATTTTCTCGCTGTACGGTGAGCGCGTGGGCGGCCTGTCGATCGTTTGCGAAGACACAGAAACCGCAAACCGCGTGCTGGGGCAACTGAAGGCGACCGTCCGTCGCAATTACTCCAGCCCGCCGAACTTTGGCGCTCAGGTTGTCGCGACCGTATTGAATGATGCGGAGCTGAAAGCCTGCTGGCTGGCGGAAGTCGAAGAGATGCGTACGCGTATTCTGGCGATGCGTCAGGAGCTGGTGAATGTCCTGAAAGAAGCGCTACCGGGCGTCAATTTTGACTACCTGCTCAAACAACGTGGGATGTTCAGCTACACCGGCCTGAGTGCGGCACAGGTTGATCGTCTGCGTGAAGAGTTTGGCGTGTATCTGATTTCCAGCGGCCGGATGTGCGTGGCGGGTCTCAATTCACGTAACGTCCAGCGCGTCGCGCAGGCATTTTCTGCCGTTATCTAATTTTCCGCGAATATCATGTCCTTTCCCGTCTGCGGGAAAGGACTACTCCCTTCCGAAGTGTGATCATTCTCTTTTTCTATGACATCTGAGCAGAAAATTCTTTTCATCGGCGAAGGCCGGGGTTAAGGTCAGGGTCCAGTAATAAGCAGCCACATTATTGAAAATTATAACGATTCGACGACTCATACGCACCGTCATCCGCGCTGTATCGCGACGGCTGCCTCAGGCGCCTTGCGGCCAGCAAAGCGGCAGTTGGCAGGGTGACGCTTAAAAGGGATAACTATGCGCAAGATAACTTTGGCCTTTAGCGCCTTCTGTTTACTTTTCACGTTAAATCACTCGGCAATCGCCCTGGAGTCTTCTCCGTCACAATTAAATCCAGGTACCAACGTCGCCAGACTGGCTGAGCAGGCGCCTGTTCACTGGGTTTCCGTCGCACAGATTGAAAACAGCCTGTTGGGTCGTCAGCCGTTTGCCGTGGGTTTTGATATCGATGACACCGTTCTGTTTTCCAGCCCAGGTTTCTGGCGCGGCCAAAAAACTTTCTCTCCCGGCAGCGATGCTTACCTGAAAAACCCGGAATTCTGGGAAAAAATGAATAACGGCTGGGATGAATTCAGCATGCCAAAAGAGGTGGCGCGCCATCTGATTGCGATGCATGTGAAGCGCGGCGATAGCATTTATTTCGTTACCGGGCGCAGTCAGACCAAAACTGAAACGGTCTCGAAAACGCTGCAGGATGATTTCCTGATCCCGGCGGCAAACATGAACCCGGTTATTTTTGCCGGCGACAAGCCGGGGCAGAATACGAAAGTCCAATGGCTGAAAGAGAAGAATATTAAGGTCTTCTACGGGGATTCCGATAACGACATCTCTGCCGCGCGTGATGCCGGGGCTCGCGGCATTCGCGTACTGCGCGCGTCAAACTCGTCATATAAACCTCTGCCGATGGCCGGAGCGCAGGGTGAAGAAGTGATCGTCAATTCAGAATACTAATTTCACCTTCTGCGCAAATGTGTCAGAAGCGAAAGCGGCAGCCTCCGGGCTGCCGCTTTTTTGTACGAAAAAGCGCGTGGGGAGGTTTTACCTTTTCGCTTATTGCTGCACACTTAGAGAGATTCATTCGCAACAGGGGTCGTTTATGTGGCATCAACAAACTTTGACGTTAGGCGCAAAATCTCGCGGTTTTCATCTGGTAACTGACGAGATCCTCGGCCAGCTCCACGCGCTGTCGCGCGTCAAAGTCGGTATGTTGCATCTGCTGCTCCAGCACACTTCCGCTTCCCTGACGCTTAACGAAAACTGCGATCCGACCGTCCGCTACGACATGGAGCAGTATTTTCTCAACGCGGTGCCGGATAATGCGCCGTACGAACATGATTATGAAGGTCCTGATGATATGCCGTCGCATATCAAGTCGTCGATGCTTGGCGTCTCCCTGTTGCTGCCGGTGCAGGACGGGCGCGTCAGTCTGGGGACCTGGCAAGGGATCTGGTTAGGGGAACATCGTATTCACGGCGGTTCGCGGCATATCGTTGCGACGCTCACGGGGGAATAACAGATGACAATTTCGGAGTTATTGCTGTACTGCATGGCAAAACCGGGCGCAGAGCAAAGCGTGCACAGCGACTGGAAGGCCACGCAGATTAAAGTGTCGGACGTGCTCTTTGCATTAGTGAAAGAAGTGGAAGATAAGCGGCCAGCCGTGTCGCTGAAAGCCAGTCCGGAGCTTGCCGAACTGCTGCGGGAACAGCATGTGGATATCCGCCCCAGCAGACATCTGAATAAAGCCCACTGGAGTACGGTCTTTCTTGATGGGTCTTTGCCGGATTCGCAGATTTACTACCTGGTGGATGCCTCCTACCAGCAGGCGGTACGGCTGCTGTCGGAACCAACCCGACAGCAGCTTTCACGGTGATTAGCTCAGCAAGGGTTTGAGGAAGCGCGCGGTGTGCGAGGCTTCGCACTCTGCAACGGTCTCTGGCGTACCGGAGACGAGGATTTCACCGCCGCCGCTGCCGCCTTCCGGCCCAAGATCAACGATCCAGTCCGCCGTTTTGATGACATCCAGGTTGTGCTCAATGACCACGATGGTGTTGCCCTGATCGCGCAGCTGGTGCAGAACGTCCAGCAGCTGCTGGATATCGGCAAAGTGCAGCCCCGTCGTCGGCTCATCGAGAATATACAGCGTCTGGCCGGTGCCGCGTTTTGACAGCTCGCGCGCCAGCTTCACGCGCTGGGCCTCGCCGCCGGACAGCGTCGTAGCGGACTGGCCGAGACGAATATAGGTCAGGCCGACGTCCATCAGCGTTTGCAGCTTACGCGCCAGCGCTGGAACGGCATCAAAGAACTCACGCGCTTCTTCAATGGTCATATCCAGCACTTCATGAATGGTCTTGCCTTTGTACTTAATCTCCAGCGTTTCGCGGTTATAGCGCTTGCCTTTGCACTGGTCACACGGCACATAAATATCCGGCAGGAAGTGCATTTCGACTTTAATCACGCCATCACCCTGACAGGCTTCACAGCGCCCGCCGCGGACGTTAAAACTGAAGCGCCCAGGCGTATAGCCGCGTGAGCGCGATTCCGGCACGCCGGCAAACAGTTCACGTACCGGTGTGAAGACGCCGGTATAGGTTGCCGGGTTTGAGCGCGGCGTACGGCCGATCGGGCTCTGGTCGATATCGATGACCTTATCGAAGTGTTCCAGCCCCTGCACATCGCGATATGGCGCAGGTTCGACGATGGTGGCGCCGTTGAGCTGACGCTGGGCAATCGGGAACAGCGTATCGTTAATCAGCGTTGATTTACCTGAACCGGAGACCCCGGTGATACAGGTAAAGAGGCCGACCGGCAGCGTCAGCGTCACATCCTTCAGGTTGTTACCGCGCGCACCGGTGAGCCTGAGCACTTTTTCCGCGTCGGCAGGCACGCGCTGCTTCGGTACTTCAATCTTGCGTTTGCCGCTCATGTACTGCCCGGTCAGGGATTCTGGCACCGCCATGATCGCGTCCAGCGTTCCTTCAGCCACGACCTGGCCGCCGTGTACCCCGGCCCCTGGGCCGATGTCGATGACGTGGTCGGCGGCGCGGATGGCGTCTTCATCATGCTCGACGACAATCACCGTATTGCCCAGATTACGCAGATGAACCAGCGTGCCGAGCAGACGTTCGTTATCGCGCTGATGCAGGCCGATGGACGGCTCATCCAGCACATACATCACGCCGACCAGGCCGGCGCCAATCTGGCTTGCCAGGCGAATACGCTGGGCTTCACCGCCGGAGAGCGTTTCTGCCGAACGGGAGAGCGTCAGGTAGTTCAGGCCGACGTTGACGAGGAATTTCAGGCGATCGCCAATCTCTTTCAGCACTTTCTCCGCAATTTGCGCCCGCTGGCCGGACAGCTTCAGATTGGTGAAGAAATCCATCGCGTGGCCAATGCTCATGTCAGAGATGGTGGGCAGCGGCGTATTTTCGACAAAGACGTGGCGAGCTTCGCGGCGCAGACGGGTACCGTCACAGCTGGCGCATGGGCGATTGCTGATAAATTTCGCCAGCTCTTCGCGCACCGCGCTGGATTCCGTCTCTTTGTAGCGGCGTTCCATATTATGCAGCACGCCTTCGAACGGGTGACGGCGTACTGAAGTATCGCCACGGTCGTTCATGTATTTGAATTCAATATTCTCTTTGCCTGAACCGTACAAAATGACCTTCTGTACGTCGGCGTTCAGGGTGCCCCACGGCGCCTCGATATCGAACTGATAATGCTCTGCCAGCGACTTCAGCATCTGGAAGTAGTAGAAGTTACGGCGATCCCAGCCGCGAATGGCGCCGCCCGCCAGCGACAGCTCCGCATTCTGGATAACCCTGTCGGGATCGAAGTACTGCTGAACGCCCAGACCATCACAGGTCGGGCAGGCGCCTGCCGGGTTGTTGAACGAAAACAGACGAGGTTCCAGTTCACGCATGCTGTAGCCGCAAATCGGGCAGGCAAAATTGGCGGAGAACAGCAGCTCTTCCGCTTTTTCATCGTCCATATTGGCGACAACGGCGGTACCGCCGGAAAGATCCAGAGCGGTTTCAAAGGATTCGGCCAGACGCTGGGACAGATCGTCACGCACTTTGAAGCGATCGATCACCACCTCAATGGTGTGTTTCTTTTGCAGTTCCAGCTTCGGCGGATCGGAAAGATCGCAGACCTCGCCGTCGATCCTCGCGCGGATATAGCCCTGGCTGGCCAGGTTCTCCAGCGTTTTGGTGTGCTCGCCTTTACGTTCTTTAATGATTGGCGCCAGCAGCATCAGGCGCTGGCCTTCCGGTTGCGAGAGCACGTTGTCGACCATCTGGCTGACGGTCTGTGCGGCCAGAGGAACATCATGGTCCGGGCAGCGCGGCTCGCCGACGCGCGCGTACAGCAGGCGCAGATAGTCGTGAATTTCGGTAATGGTCCCCACCGTAGAGCGAGGGTTATGGGACGTTGATTTCTGTTCAATGGAAATCGCCGGCGACAGCCCTTCGATATGATCGACGTCCGGCTTCTCCATTAGCGACAGGAACTGGCGCGCATAGGCAGAGAGTGATTCAACGTAGCGACGTTGCCCTTCGGCATACAGTGTGTCGAAAGCCAATGAGGATTTGCCTGACCCTGACAGCCCGGTGACGACAATCAGTTTGTCGCGTGGGATGACGAGGTTGATGTTTTTGAGATTATGGGTGCGGGCGCCCCGAACTTCGATCTTATCCATTCACCTTTCCCGGTAGATACGCGGATTGCCTGGTTTGTTAGAAGGACAAACGGCAGAAACGGCTAATTATGACACAATTTAACCTGTTTGAATATACAGTATCGGAATGCATTTTCCTGCGGGGTGTGCAAAAATGTCTTACCGCGAGAGTTATCTGGAACATACTTCCCAGCTATCAACATAGCGCCTGGAAATGGTACACTCGCGCGTTTACACTATTAAGAAACGCATTCAGGAGACACAAACATGGCCAGCAGAGGCGTAAACAAGGTGATTCTCGTCGGTAATCTGGGCCAGGACCCGGAAGTACGCTACATGCCGAGTGGTGGCGCAGTTGCCAACATTACGCTGGCTACTTCCGAATCCTGGCGTGATAAAGCGACCGGTGAGATGAAAGAGCAGACTGAATGGCACCGCGTTGTGCTGTTCGGCAAACTGGCGGAAGTGGCCGGCGAGTATCTGCGTAAAGGTTCTCAGGTCTATATTGAAGGCCAACTGCGTACCCGTAAATGGACTGACCAATCTGGTCAGGAAAAATACACCACCGAGATCGTGGTTAACGTTGGCGGCACGATGCAAATGCTCGGCGGTCGTCAGCAGGGCGCAGGCGCTCCGGCAGGCGGCGGTCAGCAGCAGGGCGGTTGGGGTCAGCCTCAGCAGCCGCAGGGCGGCAACCAGTTTAGCGGCGGCGCACAGTCTCGTCCGCAGCAGCAGGCACCGGCAGCACCTTCTAACGAACCCCCGATGGATTTCGATGACGATATCCCGTTCTAAGACCATCCTTAGACACTGCCGTTAAAGCATAAGAAAAAGCCCCGTTTTGGGGCTTTTTTATGTCTGCTCTCTCCGCGTATCCAGCGATGCGACCGCCTCACGGCGTGGCGGGAGCGCTCTGTTCCGCGGCGGGCGCTGCCGCGCCGCTGGAGTGGGCCGTGGCTTTTTGCTTCCGCGCCATCTCATCGACGATCAGCCGATAGGCAATGTAGTACTTATAGATATTGCTGACATAAGTGACGGTCTCGGAACCGATCTTCTCCGCGGCCAGATATTCCACATTGCCAAACCAGATATCAGGGTTAAAACCGCGCTTGCTGGTTTCTGTCCGCAGGCGGGCGATACGGGCTGGCCCGGCGTTATAGGATGCGAATGAAAAGAGCGCTTTGTCGAGTCGGGTCATCGGCTCGTCGCCATAGTAATGGTCGATCATCCAGCGCATATATTTCACCCCGGCATGGATATTCGGATCCAGCTTGCTGATATCTCCGACCTTCAGCTCTTTGCCGGTCCGCGGCATCACCTGCATAACGCCGATGGCGCCCACGTGGCTACGAACCGACTGATTGAGACGCGATTCCTGATAACCCTGGGCCGCCATTAACAGCCAGTCAACGTCATATCGATCGCCGTATTTACGGAAGATATCCACCATCGCCAGAAATTTCTGCCGTTCCTTCTGCGCGGCGGCATTTTTGACATATTTCGCGTTCTTCAGATAGCGCAACAGGATGGTATTTCCCAGCTTGCTGCCCTGACCGTTAGCCTTCACAAAGTGGTTTAGCGAGGCGAGAAGCTGCGGGCTGTTTTTACGTACCGCCCAGCCGATGCTGGCATCTTTACGCAGGACAATGTCCTGATGCACCTCAATTTTGGGAAAAACTTGTTTCCAGAACAGAGCCTTATGACGATCGACGACCGTCAACGGAATAAGGCCAGCGCTGAGCATTTCTATCAGGTCCTCATCTTCGAGCGATTCCGGAGCGGCTGCGATAATAACCGGCGGACGAGATTCTTTCGCAAAGTGGGCATTCAGGGCGACCAGGCTTTGGTAATAGCTTGATGACTGACGAACAAATACCTCTTTGCCAGAAAGTTGTTCCAGGTTGGCGACTTCCGGTGAACCTGGCCCGGAGAGCAGGAGCTCCTGAACATTGGAATAGAGCGGTATCGTGAAGTCAGCCTGCTGCTGCCGCTCCTCGGTAACCGTAAGATTTGCGGCGACGATATCTCCTTTGCCGGCAACGAGTGCGCTGAAAAGCTGGTCGCGGGCCACCGGGACGAAAATGATCCGTACCTTGAGATGGCGATGTTTGAGCTTTTTCTCCTTCATCAACTGTTGATTAAGGCTGCGTTCGTACTCAATAAAGATGTCATGCGTTGCCCCGCGCTGGGTGCCTTTGTCGATAAAGAAAAAGGTTTTGCTGTAAGTGGTTAACACTCTGATGACGCGTCTGTCGAGCATACCGGGGAGATCGCCTTGCCAGGGCTTCTGCATCTCTTGCGTATTGAGTTCCAGCGCCTCTCGTTTTTCCTGAGGCGGTGGTTTCTTTTCCCCAACTGCCGCATAAACGGAACCGGCAAACAGCAGGGCAATAAGGCAGGCAAAGCTGGCGATAGCGGGTCGTTGAAATGAGAGGATGTTCATGGAGAGAGGCTCCGCAGGTGCATCCCTTTATTTTAGTCAACTCTGGGGGGGTTAGCCTGTTCGTTTTCCCGACCGCGCGGGGAGACATCGCCGGTTGTGTCAGAGGCGAGCGCGACTTTTGTGCTGCAAAAAGAGAGACTCTTTGCCTCGATTCTGGCAGGCATATTGCTGGGCGGGCTATGCTCTCTGTTGTGGGGTATTCATTTTATTTTTATAAAGGGATCAGCAGCCATAAATGATTATGGAGATAATATGATTGAATAATGTTTTTTTTATGTTGTTGTAAGTGTTGTTATTAATTATTTGAGTGTCTTGAGAATATTGTTTGTAATTTATCCTGTTGTTTTATTTGTTATATTTTAATCTGTTTCCGCTGTTTTACATTATCAACTTGATAATGAATCTCATTTCTAATAACGTGATAACGCACAATAATCATCTCTAAGGCTGATCGAAAGACGCTATCTAAGAATAGTGCAGGCGCGTATTTTTCATTTTTGACAGGGTGAGATTTTATATTTTGGCCACAGGCTAGTTATATCCCGTTCATTCTCCGGGAGGGTCTTGCTATGCCAAAACCAGGCATGAAGTTGTTCGCATGAAAATGATTGCCGCTGTTTATCTCAGGATGAAGGAGGCGCGCCCCGACAGCAAAAAAAGAAAACAGGGCATACTCCATGAAACGAAACTCACACTACTCGCTGGCCGTGCTAATTCATCTGGCTATCTGGGGCGCGGCGCTACCCGCGCAGGCCGCCGACAGCAGCATACCGGAAGAGGCAAAGGACGCCGACAGCGCTGCGGCCAAAAACGAAGAGACGATGGTCGTGACCGCTGCCAGACAGACCTTACAGGCGCCGGGCGTTTCAACGCTCACGGCTGACGAAATACGCAAACACCCGCCGGCACGCGATATCTCCGAACTGATTCGTACTCAGCCGGGGGTGAACCTCACCGGCAACTCGACCAGCGGCCAGCGCGGGAATAACCGGCAGATCGATATCCGCGGTATGGGACCAGAGAATACGCTGATCCTGATCGATGGTAAGCCGGTGACCAGTCGCAATTCGGTACGCTATGGCTGGCGCGGCGATCGCGATACGCGTGGCGACACCGGTTGGGTTCCCGCGGAGATGATCGACCACATTGATGTGATTCGCGGCCCAGCGGCGGCGCGCTATGGCAACGGCGCAATGGGTGGCGTCGTGAATATCATCACTAAGCCTGTGAATAACGAATGGCATGGCTCCTGGAATACCTACATGAATGCGCCTCAGCACCGAAAAGAGGGGGCGACGAAGAGGACGAACTTCAGCCTTGAGGGGCCGATGTCGGACAGCGTGAGTTTTAATTTATGGGGCAATCTGAGTAAAACCCAGGCTGATGCCCAGGATATTAACGCCGGCCACGAGGCGGAGCGGACCGGCAGCTATGCCGGATCTTATCCTGCCGGGCGTGAAGGGGTGGTGAACAAAGATATCCACGGTAAGCTGCGCTGGGAATTTGCCCCCATGCAGGCGCTGGAGTTTGAAACCGGCTATAGCCGCCAGGGCAACCTTTACGCGGGCGATACGCAGAACACCAATACCAGTACGCTAGTGAAAAGCATGTACGGTAAAGAGACCAACCGAATTTACCGTCAGACCTACGGCCTTACCTGGACCGGAGGCTGGGACAACGGCGTTACCAGCAACAGCTATGCGCAGTATGAACATACCCGTAACTCCCGTATGAATGAAGGTCTGGCGGGCGGGACCGAGGGCATCTTCTCCAGCAGCGAATTCTCGGATATCGATCTGGCGGACGTTCTGCTGCACAGCGAGGTCAATATTCCGTTTACCCTGGGCGTTGAGCAGAACCTGACGCTGGGCACCGAGTGGAATCAGCAGCGTATGAAAGATGGCGTGTCGACCACCCAGGCGCTCTCTTACGGCGCCATCGACGGTATTTCGACCTCCGGCCGCACTCCTTACAGCAGCGCCGAAATTTTCTCGCTGTTTACGGAAGATAATATCGCGCTAACCGAGAGTACGATGCTGACGCCGGCTCTGCGTTTTGACCATCACAGCCTCGTCGGTAATAACTGGAGCCCGTCGCTTAATCTGTCGCAGGGACTGAGCGACGACTGGACCCTGAAGCTCGGCATTGCCCGCGCCTATAAAGCGCCGAACCTCTATCAGCTTAACCCCAACTATATTCTCTATAGTAACGGCCAGGGGTGCTACGCCAGCAGTTCGGCTTGTTATCTGATGGGAAATAGCGATCTGAAGGCGGAAACCAGCGTTAACAAAGAGATTGGTCTGGAATACAAGCACGAAGGCTATCAGGCGGGGATAACCTGGTTCCGTAACGACTACCACAATAAAATTGAGTCCGGGTATTCAGCCGTCGGTACGGCGAGCAATGGAACAACGAATATTTATCAGTGGGAGAACGTACCCAAAGCGCTGGTGGAGGGGCTGGAAGGTTCGCTTAACCTGCCGGTGAGTGAAACGGTCAACTGGAGTAATAACCTGACCTGGATGTTGCAAAGTAAGAACAAGACGACCGGCGATCGCCTGTCGGTGATTCCGCAGTTTACCCTTAACTCTACGCTCGGCTGGCAGGTCCGCGACGATCTCTCGTTGCAAAGCACTTTTACCTGGTACGGGCGGCAGAAACCTAAGCGTTTCAATTACAAAGGTGAGGCGGTATCCGGTAGTGAGCTGAACGAAGTGAGTCCGTACAGCATCGTCGGGCTGAGCGCGACCTGGGATGTGAACAAAAATCTGAGCCTGACCAGCGGCGTGGATAACCTCTTTGATATACGCCACTATCGTGCCGGGAATGCACAAACGACCGGGAACGCGACCACCGGCGCCTATTTATACGGTGCCGGGGCGGAGACCTATAATGAGTCAGGGCGGACCTTCTATGTCAGTGTAAATACACATTTCTGATCCTGTTCTGCCTGGCCGGGAACATTGCGCTGTTCCCGGCCTTTTATTTTTATCGCCAGGAAACATTATCCAGATTGTTCATTGATGCGCTGGCGAAACTGCGTGGGAGTGACCGAATAATACCTCTTAAATGTCCGGTTAAATGCGCTGATGTCTTCATATCCGGCCATAATACAAATATCGACGATACGGAAAGCCGGCTGCACCTGTAATAAATCACGGCATAGCGACATGCGCTGTTGCCTGATATATTCCATCGGCGACATATTAAAATGATGGCGGAACAAACGAAAGAGGTGCCACTCGGAATACCCGGAAAACGCGCTGAGTGCATTGACCGTGAGTTTTTTCTCGAGGTTGTTTTTTATCCAGCGCACCAGTTCGTTGAGAACGGACTGCTGGATCTCATTTCTACGCATGATTCATGCTCATTCCAGGACCGGGCCCCTCCATCACGTGGCGGGAGGGCTGCAGGCGGCCAGGTAAATGCCTCACCCTCCATGGTAAGGCGCCACTACTTTACTTTTTTGATATAACGCTTGATGTGCTTTGATGTTCCCATAAGCCTCTCATACTCTATTCTGCTATTTTGAGGAAAATATGAAGAATGCATACAAATTGACACCCGCAACCCTTGCGGGTACTACGGAGCGTTACTGCATAATTTATTCAATATCTCTTCATTTTAAGTTCGGTATTTCAGGGTAAATTTCCGGTGTTCCTGGTTTATCCCAGAGAGCATCATTCCTGACAAGATCATTCCCCCTTTCACCCCATTAGAAAGGGGGCTTTTTGTTTTATACCTTACAGTCATTGTGCGCTCTCATTCGGTTATCAGGTTGCTGCTCAGACTAATTTATTCGAACGAAGTTCCGTTAAGTTTTATTTTTTTTCCAGCCAATAACATCCATTTTTTCTCCATTGTTTCGCCATAATGAAGTGTAATTCTGCGCGTTGCTTACGCAAATCCCAGCAGAATTCTGCTATCGCCAAATATCTCTTAGACGAAAACGTCCATGCTAAAGAAAATAAATATCATTGCCGGGTTATTAATGTCTCCCTTAACACTTTATGCATCAACAACGTACACAATTGATGATATTCGTTTTGAAGGGTTGCAGCGCGTGACGGTAGGGGCCGCGCTATTAAGCATGCCCATCCATGCCGGAGAACCGGTATCTAATGATGATATTAGCGAGTCGCTACGCGCTTTATATGCCAGCGGTAATTTTGAAAATGTCCAGATCCTGCGCGATGGCACGACGCTGGTGGTACAACTTAAAGAGCGTCCGACGATCGCCAAATTAAGTTTTTCGGGGAATAAAGCGGTGAAGGATGATGCCCTGAAGGACAATCTGGCAGCCAGCGGCGTCGAAGAAGGAAGTGCATTAGATCGTAATGCTCTCAGTGAAATAGAAAAAGGATTACAGGATTTCTATTATAGCGTCGGGAAATACAGCGCGCAGGTTCATGCTGTGGTCACGCCGCTGCCGCGAAACCGCGTCGATTTAAAGTTTGTTTTTCAGGAAGGTATCGCCGCGACGATTGCCCAGATTAATATTATCGGCAATAAAGCCTTCCGCGAGGAAACGCTACTGGACCAGCTGCAGCTGCGTGATCATGTTCCGTGGTGGAACGTGATTGGCGACAAGAAATATCAGAAACAAAAAATGGAAGCAGACCTGGAAACCCTGCGTAGTTATTATCTCGATCGTGGCTATGCGCGCTTTGCTATTAACTCCAGTCAGGTCAGCATCACACCGGATAAAAAGTCGCTGTATCTTACGGTCAATCTCTCTGAAGGCGAGCGCTATAAAGTCACCAGTACGCGGGTGAGCGGTGAGATGGCCGGGCACACGCAAGAGACAGAAGCGCTGGCGCAGCCTCTGTCGGGCAAATGGTACAGTGGAGCCGACATTACCGCCGTTGAAAACAGCATCAAAAAACGCTTTGGTAAATATGGCTATGCCTGGCCCCAGGTGAATACCCGTACGGAAATTGATGAGGCTAACAAAAGTGTTACTCTACATATCAATGTTGATGCCGGACGTCGTTATTCCGTGCGCCAGATCCGTTTTGCCGGCAATGATACTTCGCGTGACGCCGTCTTGCGTCGTGAAATGCGGCAAATGGAGGGGGCGTGGCTCAACGACGAAAAAGTACAGCAAGGGAAAGAGCGGCTGGATCGTACGGGCTTTTTTGAAACGGTGGATAAAGAAATCACCCCGGTTGCCGGGAGCCAGGATCAGGTCGACGTGATCTATAAAGTGAAAGAACGTAACACCGGTTCGTTTAACGTGGGCCTGGGATTTGGGACAGACAGCGGCATCAGCTATCAGCTTGGCGTCACTCAGGATAACTGGTTAGGCACCGGCAACAGCGTGAGTTTTAACGGCACGCGTAACAGCTACCAGTCCTATGTTGAACTGGGCGCCACCGATCCCTATTTTACCGTTGATGGCGTCAGCCTGGGCGGGAAAATTTTCTACAACAGCTACGATGCCGCCGATGCAGATGCCGGGAGCTATAACCAGCAAAGTTACGGGCTGGGGAGTAATCTTGGCTTCCCGATTAGCGAGAATAACTCGCTGAATGTGGGTATTGATTACGTCCATAACTACCTGACGAACATGGATCCGGAGCTGACGACGTGGAATTACCTTAATTCGCGAGGTATTTATCCGAACGTGGTCACCAAAGATGGTGACAGCGGGGCGAAGTATAGCGCCAACGACATTTTTGCCAGTCTGGGCTGGAGCTACAACAATCTCGATCGCGGTTTTTTCCCTCGTTCCGGCAATAAAAGCAGTCTGAGCGGTAAAGTGACCGTGCCGGGATCAGACAACAGCTACTACAAACTCACCCTCGATACCACGCAATATCTCCCTCTTAATGAAGGGAAAAGCTGGGTCTGGATGGAGCATCTGAAAGCAGGTTATGCCGGCGGTCTGAACGGGAATTCGGTTCCGTTTTACGATAACTTCTATGCCGGAGGGTCGTCGTCAGTGCGGGGGTTCTCTTCCAATACGATTGGTCCAAAAGCAGCCTACTATCGCTGTAACGGGACTGAAAGCAGCTACAGTCACTGCCCGGTTGAAAGCTCTTCGGATGCGGTGGGCGGAAATGCCATGGCGGTTGTGAATAGCGAATTTATTATTCCGACGCCGTTTATTAATGATAAATATGCCGACAGTTTACGTACCTCGCTGTTCGTCGATGCGGGGACGGTATGGAGTACGTCATGGCAAAATACCGCTCAGACGCAGGCTGCCGGGATCCCTGACTACGGCGACCCGCTGCATATTCGTATGTCGGCAGGGATTGCCGTGCAATGGATGTCGCCGCTGGGGCCGCTGGTCTTTTCCTGGGCCGAACCATTTAAAAAATATGATGGCGATAAAGCGGAGCAGTTTCAGTTTAATATCGGGAAAACCTGGTAAATATCCACAAATAACGCGATGGGTTGATGACAACCCGTCGCGTCCTTTTTAACTGTAGCCGGCACATCGCTCATCCGCGTATTGTAAATTTATACCCGGCGCAATGTAGAATTATGTATTTATATTCTTAATGCCTACGTATTTTATATTAGTTCTCCGCTGACTATTTATCTGTTCATTGACAGCTCATCGTGATTTTACATCATAATGTTGCCGGGAGGGCTTGCGGATAATTATAATCTTTGCTATGACTATCTACGTGGCTATTTCCCGGAAAGCACAAGGACGCGACATGAAATGGACAATTCAGAATACAATTATCTGCCCACATTCTGGTGTGGCATTTTCAAGCATCTCGAGATTGCGCTTTTTAAAATTTATCATATGGTATGAAGCCGATATTCTGTTGCTTCCCGGGGAATCCATGAAACTGTATTCCTCGAAAGTATTAGTTAATGGAAAATATCATTATATTAAGGTCTATAATATTTCAACCTACAGCCATGCACAATGGGAAGCCTTAAGGGAAAGGCCATCCTGCCCCTATGATTTCGGGGCTACCACGATAGAGGGTTGCTGTTATCAGCCGCATTGTGCGATTAAACGTTGCCCTGGCAGTTTCAAGCACCACGCGTTGTGCTAACGAAACCCATGCTAACTATTTGTATTTTCACAAATAAAATAAGGGGTGTTTGTTGACATAAAGACCCATGAGTCATGTTTTATCTTTAATATTTTGATAATGAACCGATCTTCTTTTCTGATCTCCGTAAAGAACGGCGGTAGAATCTCATCGAATTTTTCAGGAAGCGCAGTGGCATTCGAGCGAATATTCGTGTCGCTACTTCTGAAAATATAAATGTTATTTTTATTTTTTACATAGGTTATATATTTTCTGATGCTGATATTATCCATTGAATTTCCTGAGCTACCGGTGAATGTAATTAATCCATCACCATCGCTGGCAAAGAAAGTGACAGAGAAAGCAAATTCTTTACCATCATTAACTATTGAAAAAGCGGACGTGCAGTTAATGCTTTCACCGTCATCAGATGAGCTGATGTAATAAAAAGCAAGGCTTATTGTGATAATAATGACTGTATATGCAAGAGCTTTATTTATCTTTCGTGTTTTCATGTTGTGTTATTTTAAGTAATAAAATGAGGTACAGAATGATTTTTTATTAGATTTTATTGGATATCGACAGGAGATCAGTGATGTCCTGCTCGATGGGTAATGATTCGTTATATAAATAGTCCGTCCATTTGAGCAGCTGATATTATGCTCTTTGAGAAAATTGATATAGTACTCATCAAATCTTAGGTCATCGTTTCTGAAAATCTTGCAGCTATTGATTGTCGTGATCAGTGTATACGACGCGAAAGGTGAATCGGTTGTTGCTGACTGATTAATGAAGATATGCAACAGAATAATCAACAAACTTGTAATACCGGCGACAAGACATCCTGTCTTTCTTTTTCTCACGGCCCCGATGATTGTCCTCGACAGGACGTCACCTTTGTCTTGCGCCGTCGGTGGGTCGGCGTGAAGTTGCTGGCTCCCTTCATCATGAGCGCCATGTCCTTCCGTCACCGCTCTGTTTATCTGATTTATTTCTGCAGCGGCGATATCATTAGCCTTCTCCGCAGGGGTCCCGGGAGCCTCAATCCGGATATTCGCTTCATCCGCAATCATGAAACCCCGTTTAGGGATTGTTTGAATAAGTGTGCCATTCACATTGAAGCGATTTAAAGATTTACGCAGCAAAGAGATGTTTTGATATAGAGTATTTGGCGTAACACTCATACCTCTTTCTCCCCACGCATTTTGCAGCAGCTCTGCCTGGGTGACAATTCGTCCCTGATTTCTTATTAACAAATCAAAGCAAAGGCTTGCGGGTATTGCCAGGGCCATGCGTTCATTACTTTTTATGGAATGGAGAGTATGCGCTTCTGAGTTAAATCGCAGCGTGTTCTCGATAACGTAAATAGTAGCCATATATGATTTCTTATTGTGAGAATAGTTACCACTGTGTCATTTATCTGGGGTTTGATGCCGCGATACTAGCACCAAAGAGTAAACCTGACATTCACTCATAACTAAGAATAATCTTAATCCCCGGGTGAGAGTTTTTCTGAATTGCTTTTTATTTGTTAAATTTACTAACTATTCTGATATTTATCAATGGCTTGAGTTTTAACAAATGCTCAACAGATGTGATTTTTTTGCCCTTCATAACTTTATGAGTAATAAATTTTGCTTATTAAGCTTACTATTTGTGTATGAAATGTGGCGGTGCTACCGTAACAAAAATAATAGTGATGTTTTGTCACCTTTCATAAAAGAAAAGTAAAAAAGCAGGGGCCAACGTCATCATGGATGTTGGCGTCTGCCGACGGATGGGGTCAACAGGCTCAATGGAATGGAGGTTCTGTTATCATGGCTGTATTGATCGTAACAGATAATTATTTCTATATGCAGGGTCTGGTCAGCATGGCTGACGATGAGTGCAACATCACCTGGGTCGATAACATTGACAATGAGTATGCGCACCAGCAGTGCCAGGCACTGAGCGCCGATGATTACGTCATTATCCATTTTGCACAGATAGATAAAATGCTTTGCTCGTATCAGTATTATTTGATGAACAGTCCGGCGAAAGTGATTGTGGCTCCAGATGCCAAATTTGTCACTGATGTTTCTGACATCAACAATATCTGCTTTCTGTCTGCTGATGCGAGCGTTAAAACGGTTGAAAGCATCCTTAAGCTGAAGAAGTTTAAAGTCAGAAAAAGAAACCTCACGGTTCGTGAAGAGAAGATTATGTCATTGCTGATTATTGGTAACTTAATTAATGACATTTCTAAAACACTTGGTCTGAGTATCAAGACAGTGAGTTTACATAAAAGTAATACCAGCAATAAGGTCGGCTTGTTGAATAACAACAACATTACCATGCTTGCCTTAATGCGTTTTATCTTGCCGGCATCAGGGACCGACATGATTCTTATTTAATGTTGTATTACTGCAGTGTTATTGCGTTTTATTTTCACGGAAATCTATTAAGTTTTATCGATTGTATTCAATTTTTGCATTTAAGAACATCCTGTTCTTAAGGGTAATGGCTCCATAAATAACTATGGAACAGCACGGGCGATATAAAGCCTTTTATTTTTCTCAGGTGATGAATATGAAATTGAAAATGTTAGCAGCAGCTCTTGTGACGACTTTCTGTGTGGGCGCTGTTCAGGCAGCAGACGTTACGGCTCAGGCCGTCGCAACCTGGTCGGCAACGGCAAAAAAAGACACCACCAGCAAACTGGTTGTGACACCTCTGGGTAGCCTGGCTTTCCAGTATGCAGAAGGAATTAAAGGCTTTAACACCCAGAAAGGTCTGTTCGATGTTGCGATTGAAGGGGATGCGACTGCGACAGCATTTAAACTGACCTCCCGTCTGATTACCAACACCCTGACTCAGCTGGATACCTCCGGTTCGACGCTGAATGTCGGTGTGGATTATAACGGCGTTGCCGTCGAAAAAGCGGCTGATACCGTCATGATCGATACGGCGAATGGCGTTCTGGGCGGCAACCTTAGCGCGCTGTCTAACGGTTACAACCAGGCTGGCCGCGCTACCGCACAGGATGGTTTCAACTTCTCAATCATCAGCGGCACCGCCGATGGTACGAATGCAGTCAACGATTACAGCACGCTGCCGGAAGGGATCTGGAGCGGTGACGTCAGCGTCCAGTTCGACGCGACCTGGACCAGCTGATTTCTCTGTAGCACGAGCAGGGGGGATTCCCCCTGCTTTCTTCCACGGACCGAATTCATATGAAAAACCGCATTCTGGCTATCAGCCTGTATTTTTGCGCCATCATGCCGGCCCTGGCACTGGATGTTGGCGATATTTCTTCATTTATGAACAGCGACGCCAGCGTGCTCAGTAAAGAGATTAAAAATACCACCGAGAGTGGACGTTTAATCAATATCCATGTTGAACGTCTTTCCTCACCGCTTGAAGGCGGCAGCGTGATTCCGATGGACACTCAGGATGAAGTGCTGCTGACACCCGCCAGCCTGCTACTGCCCGCGAAGAGTCGTGATGTCATTCGCTTTTTCTACAAAGGCCCGGCGGATAGTAAAGAGCGCTACTACCGCATCGTCTGGTTCGATCAGGCGTTGAGCGATGCGCAGCGCGATAGTGCCAGGCGCAGTGCGGTTGCTACCGCATCGGCCCGTATCGGCACCATCCTGGTCGTTGCCCCACGCAAGGCGGATTACCGCTATCAGTATGCCAACGGAACGCTGGTGAATACCGGCAATGCCACGCTACGTATCCTGGCTTACGGCCCCTGCCTGAAGCCCGCAGATGGCAAAGAATGCAAAGAAAACTATTACCTCATGCCCGGCAAAGAGCGCCGTTTCACCCGCGTGAATGTTGCCGATAAAAAAGGGCGGGTCGCACTCTGGCAAGGCGAGCAGTTTGTTCCCGTAAAATAACAATTGTGCTGACGGAATCAGGTTATGCCTTTACGACGGATTTCACCTGAGCTGAAAACGCTCATTGCCTGTGGTATGGCCATTTTTACTCTTCCGCTTAGTGTGAATGCTGCTCCGCAGCAGGTGCAGCAAATTGGCGGCGTGGTGATTCCCCAGGCATTCAGCCAGGCGCTACAGGATGGAATGAGTATTCCACTGTTTCTTCACCTGGAAGGCAGTGCGGGGACGCAGGACGACCAGCGGCTTGGCAGTGCGTTTATCTGGCTGGATGCCGGCACGCTTCGCGTCCGTCATATTCAGCTGGAAGAGCGCGGTGACAACGCCAGCGTGAGCGAACAAACCCGAAAAACGCTGACTGAACTGGCGAATGAACCCTTCAACAGCGATTTACACATCGCGCTCACCCGCGATGCGCAGCTGCAGCTCAGCCTGCGGCAACTGCTGCTGCAACTGGTCGTGAAACGAGAAGCGCTGGGAACCGTCCTGCGCTCGCGCAGTGAAGATATCGGCCAGTCCAGCGTTAACAGCATCAGCAGCAGTCTGAACTATAACCTCGGCGTCTATAACAACCAGATGCGTAACGCGGGCAACAGTACGTCCAGCTATCTGTCGTTAAACAGCGTCAGCTCCCTGCGCGAGCACCATATTGTGTTGGACGGGTCGCTCTACGGCACCGGAACCAGCAATCAGGATAGCGAAATTTATAAGGCCATGTATGAGCGTGATTTCGCCGGGCATCGCTTTGCCGGCGGGATGCTGGATACGTGGAATTTACAGTCGCTTGGACCGATGACCGCCATTTCTGCCGGGAAAATCTACGGCGCATCCTGGGGAAACCAGGCCAGCTCAACGGTGTTTGATAATTCACAATCGGTCACGCCGATCGTGGCTTTCTTGCCTGCCGCGGGTGAAGTGCATTTGTCGCGCGACGGGCGTCTGCTGAGCGTACAGAACTTCGTGATGGGTAACCACGAAGTGGACACCCGGGGCCTGCCATACGGCATTTATGATGTGGACGTTGAGGTGATCGTCAATGGCCGGGTGGTCAGCAAGCGTACTCAGCGGGTGAATAAACTCTTCAGTCGCGGGCGCGGAGCGGGCGCACCGCTGGCCTGGCAGGTGTGGGGCGGCAGCTTCCATATGGATCGCTGGTCAGAGAGCGGCAAGAAGAGCAAACCGGCAAAAGAGAGCTGGCTGGCAGGGGCGTCGACATCCGGCTCCGTGGGCACGCTCAGCTGGGCGGCAACCGGCTACGGTTATGATAGCAATGCCGTCGCTGAGACGCGTCTGACCGTACCACTGACGGAGTCTGTCAACGTTAACCTGCAAAATATGCTGGCCAGCGATAGCTCCTGGAGCAGCATTGGCAGCATCAGCGCCGCGTTGCCCGGCGGTTTTAGCACCGTCTGGGTTAACCAGGAAAAAACCATTATTGGCGACAGGTTGCGGCGCAGCGATGCCGACAACCGGGCGATTGGCGGAACCCTTAACCTGAACCCGCTGTGGTCAAAGCTGGGGACCTTTAGCATTAGCTACAACGATGACCGTCGCTACAACAGCCATTACTACACGGCGGATTATTATCAGACTCTCTTTAGCGGGGCCTTCGGTTCGCTGGGCCTGCGTGCCGGTATTCAGCGCTTCAATAATGGCGGCGGCGGTAGCAGTAGCAGTACCGGGAAATATATCGCGCTCGACTTCTCACTCCCCCTGGGGAACTGGTTCAGCGCCGGTATGACCCACCAGAACGGCTATACGATGGCAAACCTTTCCGCCCGTAAACAGTTTGATGAGGGCGTGGTACGTACCCTTGGAGCCAATATTTCGCGGGCGATCTCCGGTGATACCGGCGATGACAAAACGCTGAGCGGCGGCGGCTATGCCCAGTTCGATACCCGCTATGCCAATGGCACCCTCAATATTAACAGCGGCGCTGACGGCTATGTGAATACCAACCTGACCGCCAGCGGTAGCGTCGGCTGGCAGGGGCGAAATATTGCCGCCAGCGGACGCACCGATGGCAACGCCGGCGTGATTTTTAACACCGATCTCGATGATGACGGCAAGCTGAGCGCCAGGGTCAACGGACGGGTCATCCAGCTGACCGGCAAACGCAATTATCTGCCGCTTTCGCCGTACAGCCGTTACGAAGTCGAGCTGCAAAACAGTAAGAACTCAATCGACAGCTACGACATTGTCAGCAACCGCAAGAGCAGTCTGACGCTCTACCCGGGCAACGTGGCGGTGATCGAGCCGGAAGTGAAACAGATGGTGACCGTTTCCGGGCGCATCCGCGCCGAAGATGGAACGCTGCTGGCCAATGCACACATCAATAACCATATTGGCCGGACCCGTACCGATAACACCGGAGGATTCGTTATGGACGTGGATAAAAAATACCCCACCATCGATTTCACCTACGGCAATAACCAAAGCTGTGAAGTCGGGCTTGAGATAAGTCAGGCGCGCGGGGCGGTGTGGGTCGGCGATGTCGTCTGCACGGGTCTGAAAACTTACGCCAGCGCGCAGCAGGCAGGAGAAGGTCATGAAAGCTAAGTGGTTCCCGTTGGTAAGCCTGTTTATCGTCGCGCTGTGCGCGGTGCGGGCAGAGGCGGCGGTAACGAAAACAACCTGGGCAGACGCGGCAGCGGTGCAGTTTGTTTTTGTGGAAAACAACTCCGATGATAACTTTTTCGCCACGCCGGGCGGCGTGCTGGATCCGCGCATGACCGGCGCCAGTCGTTGGACCGGGCTGAAATATACCGGTAGCGGCACTATCTACCAGCAGAGTCTGGGCTATATCGATAACGGCTATAACACCGGGCTGAATGCCAACTGGAAGTTTGACATGTGGCTGGAAAACTCGCCGGTGTCGAATCCCCTGAGCGGGCTGCGCTGCATCAACTGGTACGCCGGTTGCGATATGGCGACCAGTCTGATTTTGCCTCAGGTCACCGATGCGAACGGCTTTTACGGTGTGACGGTGACCTCCGGTGGACAAAAATGGATGCACGGCATGATGTCGGACGCTTTCTACCAGTATCTGCAGCAGATGCCGGTAGGCGGCAGCATGTCGATGACGATCAACGCCTGCCAGACTTCCGTCTCCTACGATGCAAGCAGCGGAGCGCGCTGCAAAGATCAGGCCTCCGGCGCCTGGTACGTGCGTAAAGTGACCCATACTAAAGCGGCAAACTTAAAGCTAATTAACACCCATTCTCTGACCGAAGTCTTTATCAATAGCGATGGGATCCCGACGCTGGGCGAGGGCAGCTCGAACTGTCGCGCGCAGACGATTGGTACCCGTAGCGGTCTGAGCTGCAAGATGGTCAACTATGCGTTGCAGCATAATGGGCTGAGCAACACTTCGATTCATATTTTCCCGGCGATTAACAACACGTCGCTGACCTCGGCGGTGAATATCTATGATATGCAGTTCAGCCTCGATGGTAACAGCTGGAAACCGGTCAGCAGCAATGCCTACTACTATACGTTTAACGAGATGAAAGCCTCGGATTCGGTCTACATCTTCTTTTCCAGCAACTTCTTTAAGCAGATGGTGGCGCTGGGTATCAGTGATATTAATACCAAGGATCTGTTTAATTTCCGCTTCCAGAACACCACTTCGCCGGAGTCCGGCTGGTATGAGTTTTCTACCTCCAACTCGCTGATTATCAAACCGCGTGATTTCAGCATCAGCATTATTTCCGATGAGTACAGCAGTTCGCCGTCGCGCGAAGGGTATGTCGGGGCGGGGCAGCCGTCACTGGATTTTGGTTATATCGTCACCACCAGCGGAAAAACCGCCGCCGATGAAGTCCTGATCAAAGTGACCGGCCCGTCGCAGTCGATCGCCGGGCGTTCATATTGCCTGTTCAGTTCTGCGGACGGGGTGACAAAGGTGCCTTTCCCCGGGCTGCTGACGTTTACCACCCAGACCGGAACGACCAAAAATTATGATGCCGGCTGTGATGACAGCTGGCGCGATATGACGGATGCGCTGTGGCTGACGACGCCGTGGACAGATGCTTCCGGCGATATTGGCGTGATGAACAAGACGACGGTGAAATTTTCCATCCCGATGAACGACAGTATTTCGTTGAGAACGGTAGATGACGATGGCTGGTTTGGTGAAGTGAGTGCTTCAGGAGAGATTCATGTTCAGGCGACATGGCGCAATATTAATTAACCTGCTCCAGACCGTCGCGTGGTTGCTGCTCCTGGGCCTACCAACGGCGGGCCTGGCGATTTCCGTCGGTAATTTAACCTTTTCGCTGGGCGCAGAGGAGAGCTTTGTCGCCAAACGGGTACTGAATAACAACCCGAGCGCGCGGCTCTATCAGATTTCCGTCGTCGGGATAGACCGGCCGGGAGGTAATGAGGTTCGCTCTCGTCCGGCAGATGGCGAACTGCTCTTTGCCCCGCGTCAGCTCACTTTGCAGGCCGGGCAAGGGGAATATTTTAAATTTTATTATCATGGCCCGCAGGATAATCGTGAACGTTATTACCGGGTTTCGTTTCGCGAAATTCCCACCCGAAACCGCATTGGCCGTACTGCGGCCGGTGGATCGGTAGGTATTGATCCGGTGGTGGTGATGGAAACTATTATGGTGGTACGCCCGCGGCAGGTGCAGTTCAAATGGGCCTTCGATCGGCAGGCGGGAAGCGTCAGCAACAGCGGCAATACTTGGTTTAAACTGCTGATCAAGCCGGGATGCGATGCAACGGAAGAAGAGGGTGAGGCCTGGTACTTACGGCCAGGAGATGTGGTTCGCCAGGCGGCGCTGCGCCAGCCTGGGAATAAATACATTATCTATAATGATAAATTTATTAAAATATCAAAGGATTGCGAGTAGGCTTTGCCGATAAATAAAAAAGCCTCCCGCAGGAAGCTTTTTTATTATCAGGTCATGACCATCGGCCATTGGGGGGGCGTCTGACTCATGACTTCGATCATGACGTCTTTGATATTGCCCCAGATTTTCGCGATATCCAGCAGCGTGATCCCCAACAAGCCGGTGGCGAACCAGCAGGCCGCCACCAGGCCGATGCAGCTACAAATAACGGCTAAACCGGCATAGTCACTTTTGCGTAGCTGAATGTTCATCGAGCTGGCCAAAAACATCAGAACCGCGCTCACCAGCGGCCAGCGCAAAAGTATGACACTGGTAGTTATGGAAGCCATCAACCTCATCCTCAAAGAAAATCGGCTGCCTTTGACAACCTGGCGAGACTGACGATGACGTGGCGCTCTGGCTATCTACGGGCAATCAGGAGAATAATGAAACATTGTTCTTGTTTCATCAAGTTGTGTGAACTATATCACATTTGCTGTTTTATTCACCAGCCCAAAATGCGCGTTTTTGGTGGTTTTTAAAGCCGTGTTTTTATTGTGGATAATGAGGGTGGGGGCATTTTACCGCGACCTCAAACAGGCAACCTGATTTTCGCGGCGTCCGGTTTCTTTTTTGTGCTCGTTATCTACGGCTTTTATTACATATTCTTGCCGATCGGACGGATAAACCGAATCAGCGAACGACACTGTTTTTATAATGCCGAGAGTGTTTCTCGATTCTCTGCGAAATTAGTATTATTCATCATTATTGAGGGTGGGGTTTTTACATCAAACGACTGGTTGCTGAAAATAGTCTCTGTTGTATAACAACGAGTGTGATCTTTTACCGTGATAAGGCATATCGTATGGATAAAAAACGGAAATGAATCGTCGCACATTGCACAACGTGTTGAGAATATTGGGAGTGACGCTGGTGGTTCTGCTCCCCGTCGTGCTGGCGCTGTGGTTTGCGCAAATCAGAGCCAAAGCCGAAACCTCCGACCGGCTTCATGCATTTTCACAACTGGCGCTACAGAAAACGGAAATGGTTGTTTATGAAGCCGATCGCGCGCGTGAAAAAGCCTTGCAGTTTAAGGGGACAATATGCTCTTTCGCACATCAGCAATATATGTTGTCGGTTGTTCGCAGCCTGCTTTATGTCGATGATTTAATTTATGCCGACGGTACGCGTTTGTTTTGCTCGACTGCTGTCCGCCCCGATACCGCATGGCGTATTCCGCCGGCGAATTATACAAAAAAGCCGGATATCGCTATCTACTACTATCGCGATACGCCTTTCTATCCCGGTTTTGCGATGAACTATATGCAGCGAGGGCACTACATTGCGGTTATTAATCCGCTCTCCTACAGTTCGTTAATATCGAGTGATAAAGATTTATCCTACGGTTTGTACGATACAAAAACGAATCAGTTTTTTTCCACCAGTAAAAATGCCGACCCCGCGGTACTGCATGGTCTGATTCGTCAGGAAGATGCCTTTTTTCGGCACGGTAACCGGGTGTACACCGTGGCTCATTCCGCCATCCGCCCGATCGCCGTGATTATGTCTACCTCATACGCCAGTTATTACCAGAGCTTTTATGATCAGGTGACGCTCACCCTGCCGCTGGGGGGGATTTGCAGCATTTTGATCTTACTGGTGTGGTGGCGCACCCGGCAGCAATACCATTCGCCGCGAAATATGCTGCAACGCGCGCTCAATCGGCGTCAGCTGTGCCTGCATTATCAGCCGATAATCGATATTGAAAATAACCGCTGCGTCGGAGCCGAAGCGCTGCTGCGCTGGCCGGGATTTGACGGGCCGGTGATGACGCCGGCGGAGTTTATCCCTCTGGCGGAAAATGAAGGGATGATTGCGCAGGTTACCGATTACGTGGTGGATGAGTTATTTTCCGAACTCGGGGAGTTTTTGGCCGGGCATCCGCATCTGTATATTGCGATTAACCTGTCGGCCACCGATTTCCACTCTTCGCGGCTCATTGCCCAAATCGGTGAAAAGGCGCGGAGCTATGCGGTGAATATCGATCAAATTAAAATTGAAGTCACCGAGCGCGGATTTATTGACGTGCAGAAAACGATGCCGGTCATCCAGGCATTCCGCGAAGCCGGGTATGAAATTGCTATTGATGACTTCGGCACCGGCTATTCCAATCTGTATAATCTCCACTCGCTTAACGTGGATATCCTGAAGATCGATAAATCGTTTATCGATACGCTCACTACCAATAGCACCAGCTACACGATCGCCGAGCATATTATTGAAATGGCCCGCAGCCTGCATTTAAAGACCGTTGCCGAAGGCGTCGAAACGGCGGACCAGGTTAACTGGCTGCGAAAACGCGGGGTCCGGTATTGTCAGGGCTGGCACTTTGCGAAAGCGATGCCGCCACAGGAGTTCAGGCAGTGGCTGGCCAACGCTCCCGGGCTGCTCAGCCCTTGCATGTGAACGCTCAGGCGGAAATTTGATGACGATAATCGCTGGGGGTACGATCGAACTCCCGACGGAATACCCGTGAGAACGTCTGCTGCGACACATAGCCCAGATCCATCGCAATATCAAAGATCGGTCGCTGGGTTGTCCGAAGCGCCTCTGCGGCCAGCAACAGCCGGCGCTGGCGGATGTAATCGCCCAGCGTTTGATGCATCACGGCGCGGAACATCCGCTGGAGGTACCATTTTGAATACCCGGATTTTCTGGCGACTACATCAATGTTAAGTGGTTGATCGATATGTTCATCAATCCATTCAATAAGCGTTTGGATAATATCCTGATGGGACATAAAGCGGCCTCTCTCAATTCTCGATTCGTCGTTTTGTCTGCGGGCGAGTATAATTCCTCAAGTTAACTTGAGGTAAAGCGCTTTTATGGAAAAGAAATCCCCCCGTATTAAAATGCTGTTGACCCCCGGTGAGGTGGCAAAGCGTACCGGCGTTGCCGTCTCCGCCCTGCATTTCTATGAAAGCAAAGGGTTAATTCACAGCCAGCGTAATGCCGGTAATCAGCGGCGCTATCGCCGCGATGTGCTGCGCGCGGTGGCAATCATCAAGATTGCCCAACGAATCGGCATTCCGCTGTCGACCATTGGTGATGCCTTCGGCGTGTTGCCGGAAGGGCATAACCTCAGCGCGAAGGAGTGGAAACAGCTCTCATCGCAGTGGCGGGAGGAGCTTGATCGGCGTATTCATACCCTGACCGCGCTGCGCGACCAGCTGGATGGCTGTATCGGCTGCGGCTGTCTGTCGCGACGCGACTGCCCGCTGCGCAACCCGGGAGATAAGCTGGGTGAAGAGGGGACCGGCGCGCGGCTGCTGGAGGATGACGTATAAAACTAAAGCGCCACAACAGGGCGCTTTAGTTGTTTTCCGGTCTTTGTCTTTAATACTATCCTGGTCGTTCGCAGGAGGGTTTCCCCCGACGTCGGCTCACCTCGGTATTGCGCAAGATGTTGATGGAGGTTCCGGATTGCGCCGACAACTTAATTGTGGCACAGCCCGGCTTTTTCACCCGTTTATTTCGGCGAAATTTTTCCGCCAATCGCCGTCAGTTCCTATAGTTAATTTGAACGAATTACGGGAGGACCTCCATGCTGACGGTACATCATCTCAATCAATCGCGATCCCAGCGCGTGCTGTGGGCGCTTGAAGAACTCCAGTTGCCTTATCGCATTGTCAGCTACCAGCGGGAAAAAAATATGCTGGCGCCGCCAGCGTTAAAGCAGATCCACCCGCTCGGAAAATCCCCGGTGGTGGAAGATAACGGCAACGTGCTGGCGGAATCGGGCGCCATCCTGGAGTACCTGCAGGAAACCTACGATAGCGACCAACGGTTCAGACCGCAGGCGATGGCGGATAAGCTGCAATACCGTTTCTGGCTGCACTATGCCGAGGGTTCACTGATGCCGCTGATGTTGATGAAACTGGTGTTTGCCAGCCTCGGTAAACCGCCCATTCCGCTCGGAATGCGCACGCTGGGCAATGCCCTGGGCAAAGGGGTACAGAAGGCCTGGCTGGACCGGCAAATCGCCACGCACGCTCGCTATATTGAGGATCATCTCTCCCGTCAGCCGTGGTTTGCCGGCGCGCAGCTCAGCATGGCCGATATCCAGATGAGCTTTCCGGTCATGGCGCTGCTGGCGCGCGGCGGCATCAAGGATCTGCCGCGGATCGGACAGTGGGTGCAGCGTATAGAGCAACGTCCGGCCTGGCAGAAAGCGATTGAACGCGGCGGCCCGTTCACCCTGCCGGAATGAGGTAGTGATTTTTGTGATGACCGCGGTGAATTGCTATCAGCGCAATACAAAAATGTTACCGGATTGCGCATAGACGACAACGTTTGCGCATCGGCTGGTTATTTCATGAACGCCATAAGCAAAATTTAGCGAATTAACACAAACTTCAGTTGAAAAGGCCCGTCTAAAGGCTGGATAATCGTTTGCCTTTGTATTTTGCTCGCTATTTATCCCTGTTCTGGGGGGAGCAAATACATTCTGACCACCGTTATTGTATGCGCGGAGTTAAACGTTTGCTTTTTTGCAGCCCCCCTGGCGCTGCGAGGTCGCACAAGGAGATCGCGTTTAGCTGGCAGTGGATGGTCCACCACGCATACGGACGAACGATTAAAATTTTCAGGGGAAGTTTTCTATGTCTACGCCTTCAGCGCGTACCGGCGGTTCATTAGACGCCTGGTTTAAAATTTCAGCTCGTGGCAGCTCCGTTCGTCAGGAGATTGTTGCCGGTTTAACCACCTTCCTGGCGATGGTGTACTCGGTCATTGTTGTCCCGGGCATGTTGGGTAAAGCCGGGTTTCCTCCGGCAGCCGTGTTCGTCTCCACTTGTCTGGTCGCCGGCGTAGGCTCTCTGGTGATGGGGCTGTGGGCAAACCTGCCGCTGGCCATCGGCTGTGCTATTTCGCTGACCGCGTTCACCGCCTTCAGCCTGGTGCTGGGGCAGCACATCAGTATTCCGGTTGCGCTGGGCGCCGTGTTCCTGATGGGCGTGCTGTTTACCATTATCTCCGCCACCGGTATTCGTAGCTGGATCCTGCGCAATTTACCGCAGGGCGTTGCGCACGGCACCGGGATAGGTATCGGCCTGTTTCTGCTGCTGATCGCCGCCAACGGCGTGGGCCTGGTGATTAAAAACCCGCTGGACGGTTTGCCGGTGGCGCTGGGTCACTTCAACAGCTTCCCGGTGATTATGTCGCTGGTGGGGCTGGCGGTGATTATTGGTCTCGAAAAAATGAAAGTGCCGGGCGGTATTCTGCTGACCATTATCGGCATTTCGATCGTCGGGCTGATTTTTGACCCGAGCGTTCATTTCTCCGGTATTTTCGCGATGCCGTCGCTGAGCGACGACAAAGGCAACTCGCTGATTGGCAGCCTCGATATCATCGGCGCGCTGAACCCGGTAGTTCTGCCAAGCGTTCTGGCGCTGGTGATGACGGCGGTATTTGATGCCACCGGCACTATTCGCGCCGTGGCGGGGCAGGCAAACCTGCTGGATAAAGACGGGCAGATTATCAACGGCGGTAAAGCCTTGACCACCGACTCCCTGAGCAGCGTCTTCTCCGGCGTGGTCGGGGCGGCGCCGGCGGCGGTGTATATCGAATCCGCGGCAGGTACTGCGGCGGGCGGCAAAACCGGCCTCACCGCGGTGACCGTTGGCGTGCTGTTCCTGCTGATTCTGTTCCTCTCCCCGCTCTCTTATCTGGTACCTGCGTATGCCACGGCGCCAGCGCTGATGTACGTCGGTCTGCTGATGCTGAGCAACGTGGCGAAAATCGATTTTAATGATTTCGTCGATGCGATGGCCGGGCTTATCACCGCGGTCTTTATTGTGCTGACCTGTAACATCGTAACCGGCATCATGATTGGCTTTGCCGCCCTGGTCATTGGCCGTCTGGTGTCCGGCGAGTGGCGCAAGCTGAATCTGGGAACCGTTATCATCGCGGCCGCGCTGGTGATCTTCTACGCCGGTGGGTGGGCTATTTAAGCTTTTCTTGCGAATAGCGGGCGGCTCAGGCCGCCCGCTTTATTTTTAAGCCACATCCTGTTTCCTTTTGCGTTAATCTGAGTAGCGTATTATCCAGAGACATGACGCCTCCGGTGTATACCCGTCATACTTCAAGTTGCATGAGCGTTGGCTGTCCTCGCTCACCCCAGCCACTTACTTCAGTAAGTTCCTGGGGATTCCCTGCGTCGCCGCCTGCCTGCAACTCGAATTATTGAGGGTATAAAATAAGAAAACCCAGCAAACAGGGAACACATGGAAATATTCTTCACCATACTCATTATGACCCTCGTGGTCTCTCTCTCCGGGGTGGTTACACGCGTACTGCCCTTTCAGGTTCCACTACCACTGATGCAAATCGCCATTGGCGCGCTGTTGGCGTGGCCGACGTTTGGTTTGCATGTTGAATTCGACCCCGAGCTGTTCCTGGTCCTGTTTATCCCGCCGCTGCTTTTTGCCGACGGCTGGAAGACGCCGACCCGTGAATTTATTGAGCACGGACGAGAAATCCTCGGGCTGGCGCTGGCGCTGGTGCTGGTGACGGTGGTAGGTATTGGCTTCCTCATTTACTGGATCGTGCCGGGTATTCCGCTGATTCCCGCCTTTGCCCTGGCGGCGGTGCTGTCACCGACCGATGCCGTGGCGCTGTCAGGTATCGTGGGCGAAGGGCGCATTCCGAAAAAAATTATGGGAATTTTGCAGGGCGAGGCGTTGATGAACGATGCCTCCGGCCTGGTCTCGCTGAAGTTTGCCGTCGCCGTGGCGATGGGCACGATGGTCTTTACCGTCGGCGGTGCCACGGTCGAGTTCCTCAAGGTCGCCATCGGCGGTATCCTCGCCGGGTTTGTCGTGAGCTGGCTGTATGGTCGTTCGATGCGCTTCCTCAGCCGCTGGGGCGGCGACGAGCCGGCGACGCAGATTGTTCTGCTGTTCCTGCTGCCGTTTGCCTCCTACCTGATCGCGGAACATATCGGTGTATCCGGGATCCTGGCGGCGGTGGCGGCGGGGATGACCATCACCCGTTCCGGCGTGATGCGCACCGCGCCGCTGGCCATGCGTCTGCGTGCGAACAGTACCTGGGCGATGCTGGAATTTGTCTTTAACGGCATGGTCTTCCTGCTGTTGGGTCTGCAGCTGCCGGACATTCTGTCAACGTCGCTGGTGGCGGCGGAAGCGGATCCTAATGTTGAAACCTGGATGCTGTTTACCGACATTATCCTGATCTACGCCGCGCTGATGCTGGTGCGTTTTGGCTGGCTGTGGACGATGCGCAAATTAAGCCAGCGTTTCCTGAAGAGGAAACCGATGGAATTTGGCTCGTGGACCACTCGTGAACTGCTGATCTCCTCCGTTGCCGGGGTACGCGGGGCGATAACCCTCGCCGGTGTGCTGTCGATTCCGCTGCTGCTGCCTGACGGTAACGTCTTCCCGGCCCGCTATGAGCTGATCTTTTTGGCCGCCGGGGTGATTCTGTTCTCGCTGTTTGTCGGGGTGATTGCGCTACCGATTTTGCTCCGCCACATTGAGTCGAGCGACCATGTTCAGCAGCGTAAAGAAGAGCGGCTGGCGCGCGCGGCGACGGCAGATGTGGCGATTGTCGCGATTCAGAAAATGGAGGAGCGTCTGGCGGCTGACACCAAAGAGAATATTGATAACCAGCTGCTGACCGAGGTCAGTTCGCGGGTGATTGGTAATCTGCGCCGCCGCGTCGACGGACGCAACGATGTCGAAACCTCCATCCTCGAAGAGCAGCTTGAGCGTCGGTTCCGCCTGGCGGCGCTGCGTTCAGAACGCGGAGAGCTGTATCATCTTCGTGCGACCCGGCAGATCAGCAATGAAACGCTGCAGAAGCTGCTCCACGACCTTGACCTGCTGGAAGCGCTGCTAATCGAAGATCAGTAGCAGCGTACCGCTTCCCCGGCGGCGCTACGCTGGCCGGGCGATGAATTCAGTATGACTGTTTTTGTCGCCCGGCCAGGCGCAACGCGCCGCCTCCGGGCACTCACTCCAGCCAGAACGCCTTACTGCATTCCAGCCACGCCTGCGCGCTGTGCGACAGATAAACGCCTTCCCGCCAGATCATCCCCAGTTCCCAGTGCAACTCACTCTGCAGCGGTATCCAGCAAAAATTCTGCGCGTCGAGACGTTCGCAGATCGGTTGCGGCAGTATGGCCACGCCGATGCCCGCCTGCACCATGGCCGCGAGGAAGTCCCACTGTCCGCTGCGCACCGCGATGCGGGGCTTCACATCATGACAGGTAAACAGCGCCATCAGCTGCCGGCTCAGCGCGAAATCTTCGTTATAAATGACCAGGGGATGGGCGGCGAGGGCTTCCGGCGAGAGTGACTGAACGTTTTCCCACGCCTCGGTTCTCGGCGTCAGCACGCACAGCGGATGGTTGAAGAGCGGCAGCGTGCTCAGGCCGCTGTCTTCGTCTACCGGCAGCGCCGTCATGGCGAGATCCAGTTCGCCGTTGCTCACCGCCTGCTGAACCGTCAGTCCGCCGAACTCAGCAATTTTCAGCTCCACGCCCGGGTAGCGCTGGCGAAACAGGCCGATCGGTTCTGCCATCAGCATCCCGACCATCGGCGGAATCCCCAGTCTCAGGATCCCTTTGTGCAGGTGATTAATATCGCTCAGCTCCGATTCCAGCTGATGAAATTCCCCCAGAATCGCCTGCCCACGCTCAAAAACAACCCGACCGGTATCGGTCAACAGGAGCCGGCGGCCATCGCGAATCAACAGGGTGCAGTTCAGCTCATCTTCCAGATTTTTGAGCATTTTGCTGATCGTGGGCTGTGTGACGAAAAGTTTTTCCGCGGCGCGCGTAAAACTCTGCTGACGCACCACTTCGACAAAATAGCGCAGCGTTCGGATATCCATAATTATTCCCAGAGACTATACCTGTGATGATTTTAATTCATTTCTGTCCGCTCAGGCGGCTCTCTATACTGCACACCTCGCTTCTTTTTCAGGAATTTCGCTCATGGCCTTCGCGCCAGCTCGTGTGACCCCCTTCGTTGTACAGCGCCTCCAGGTCCCGGTTCAGGTGCTGATTTATGCCGGATTGTTCGTTTGCGCTGAATATTTGGTTAACTGGCTGCATCTACCGCTGCCGGCGAACCTGGTCGGTATGTTGATGCTATTGGCGCTGATTGTCTGTCGGGTTATCCCGCTAAAATGGGTGCGGGCGGGCGCGCGCTGGCTGCTGGCGGAAATGCTGCTGTTCTTTGTTCCGGCAGTGGTGGCGGTGGTCAACTATACCCAGCTGCTGATGGTCGATGGCTGGCGGATCATGCTGGTGATTGCGCTGAGTACCCTGATGGTGCTGGGGGCTACGGCATGGGTGGTGGATAAAGTGTATCGCTATGAAGTCAGCCGGATGAAGCATGAGTGATTTTCAACTGAGCGTCCTGTGCCTGGTTGTGACGCTGGCACTCTATTTCGCCAATAAGCGCCTGTATCGCCGCTTCCACAGGCTGCCGCTGATGCCGCTGGTGTTTACCCCGATACTGCTGGTGCTGATTCTGGTGTTTGGCCACATTTCCTATCAGAACTATATGGGCGAGGCCCATTGGTTGTTATGGCTGTTGGGGCCTGCAACTATCGCGTTTGCCGTCCCGGTATATGACAACCTCGCGGTCATTAAACGGCACTGGATGTCGCTGACCGCAGGGGTGACGACGGCAGTGGTGGTCGCGGTGACCAGCTCCGTGTGGCTGGCGCGACTGTTTACGCTGCCGGATGAGATTCAGCGTAGCCTGGCGGTGCGTTCGATCACGACGCCGTTTGCGCTGGCCGCGGCAAAACCGATCGGCGGTCAGCCGGAGCTGGTGGCGCTGTTTGTGGTGATCACCGGCGTGTTTGGCATGGCGGTGGGCGATGCGCTGTTTATGCGGCTCGCCATTCGTGAAGGGATGGCAAAAGGCGCTGGGTTTGGCGCCGCCTCGCACGGCGCAGGCACCGCCCGTTCATATGAGCTGGGGCCGCAGGAAGGGGTGGTGGCTAGCCTGGTGATGATGTTGTCTGGCGTGGTGATGGTACTGGCGGCACCGCTGGTGCGCCTGCTGATGTTTTAATGTTCCCCGGCCGGGCGGCCGGGGAGGGTCAGGTTAGTGCGCCTGGCCGCGTTCGATACCAATCCCGGTTTGCGAACGGATAAACTGAGCGCGGAACTGCTCACGCTCGCGCATCCCTTCCGCCGAGTTGTCGGTGGCGGAGAAAATCCAGATACCGATAAAGGCGATAGCGATAGAGAACAGCGCCGGATACTCATACGGGAATATCGCCTTTTCGTGGCCGAGGATCTGGACCCAAATCGTCGGGCCAAGGATCATCAGAATCACGGCGGTCAGCAGCCCAAGCCAGCCGCCCACCATGGCCCCGCGAGTGGTCAGCTTCGACCAGTACATCGACAGCAGTATGATCGGGAAGTTACAGCTGGCGGCGATGGAGAAGGCCAGACCCACCATGAAGGCGATGTTCTGATTTTCAAACAAAATCCCCAGCAGAATCGCCACGACGCCCAGCACCAGAACGGTGATTTTCGAAACCCGCAGCTCATCGCGCTCGCTGGCGCCTTTGCGGAAGACGTTAGCATACAGGTCGTGAGAAACCGCCGATGCGCCCGCCAGCGTCAAGCCGGCGACCACCGCCAGAATAGTGGCGAAGGCGACCGCTGAAATAAAGCCGAGGAACAGGTTGCCGCCTACCGCATCGGCCAGGTGTACCGCCGCCATATTATTGCCGCCGATCAGCACGCCCGCGGAATCTTTGAACGCGGGATTTGCGCCCACCAGCATGATCGCGCCGAAGCCGATGATAAAGGTCAGGATATAGAAGTAGCCCATAAACCCGGTGGCGTAGAACACGCTCTTACGCGCTTCTTTCGCATCGCTCACGGTGAAGAAACGCATCAGAATGTGCGGCAGACCGGCGGTACCGAACATCAGACCGAGACCGAGCGACAGCGCCGATATCGGGTCTTTCACCAGTCCGCCTGGGCTCATAATCGCCGCCCCTTTCGGATGCACCGCCATCGCTTCACTGAACAGGTTGTTGAAGCTGAAGCCGACGTGCTTCATGACCATGAAGGCCATAAAGCTGGCGCCGCACAGCAGCAGGACGGCCTTGATAATCTGCACCCAGGTGGTGGCGAGCATGCCGCCGAAGAGGACGTAGAGCACCATCAGCACGCCGACCAGTACCACCGCGACGTGGTAGTTCAGGCCGAACAGCAGTTGAATCAGCTTGCCTGCGCCGACCATCTGAGCAATCAAATACAGCGCCACCACCACCAGCGAACCGCAGGCGGAGAGGGTACGAATCGGCCCCTGCTTAAGGCGATAGGAGGCGACGTCAGCGAAGGTGTAGCGCCCGAGGTTACGCAGGCGCTCGGCGATCAGGAACAGAATTATCGGCCAGCCGACCAGGAAACCGAGGGAGTAAATCAGCCCGTCGTAGCCGGAGGTGTAGACCAGCGCGGAAATACCGAGGAAAGAGGCGGCCGACATAAAGTCGCCGGCAATCGCCAGCCCGTTCTGAAAACCGGTGATATTTCCGCCCGCGGTATAGTAATCGCTGCGTGAGCGAACGCGTTTTGACGCCCAGTAGGTGATATACAGCGTCAGGGCGACAAAGATCAGGAACATGACGATCGCCTGCCAGTTCGTCGGCTGGCGTTGTACCGCGCCGGTGATGGCGTCAGCGGCACTCGCGGTAAAAGGGAGCGTGGCGGCAATCGCCGTCAGGACTTTCTTCATGATGCGTGCACCTCGTTGATAACGCTTTTGGTCAGACGGTCAAAGTCTCCGTTAGCCCGCCAGACATAAATCCCGGTGAGGACAAAAGAGATAACGATAACGCCGATGCCGATCGGGATGCCTCGGGTGACGCTGGTGCCGGCATGCAGCGGCGTGCCCAGCCAGCCAGGGGCGAAAGCGATGAGTAGAATAAAGCCCACGTAGATCACCAACATAATCAGTGACAGGATGGCGGCAAACCTTTGCCGGGTTGCAACTAACTCCCTGAAATGCGCACTATCTTCTATCCGCTGACAAAGTTGCTCATTCATTACAGCGTCTCCAGAGGTACCCTTTTTGTCATCCGCGCGCTGACCGTCGGCAGCACTTATCCGCCCGGCAATGTGCTGTCGGGAAGAGAGGGTGCTTCCTGCTGTCCTGCTACGTGGAATCCTTAGGGCGTATGATTTATGTCCTCTCCCCTGACGGGGAGAGGGTGTAGGGAATGAGTCCGTTTACGACGGCATCGCAATAGCCTGCTTCTCTTCGAGCAGTTTTTCCACGACGCCCGGATCCGCCAGCGTTGACGTATCGCCGAGGTTGCTGGTATCGCCCGCGGCAATCTTGCGCAGGATACGACGCATGATCTTGCCCGAGCGGGTTTTCGGTAATGAATCGGTCCAGTGGAGCACGTCCGGCGTGGCCAGCGGGCCAATCTCTTTGCGTACCCAGTTGCGCACCTCCGCATACAGCTCCGGCGTCGGCTCTTCACCGTGATTGAGCGTGACGTAAGCGTAAATCGCCTGACCTTTGATGTTATGCGGAATACCGACCACGGCCGCTTCGGCGATTTTCGGATGCGATACCAGCGCCGATTCGATCTCTGCGGTCCCCAGACGATGGCCAGATACGTTCAGAACGTCGTCCACGCGGCCGGTGATCCAGAAGTAGCCATCTTCATCGCGACGAGCGCCGTCGCCGCTGAAATACATATTTTTGAAGGTGGAGAAGTAGGTCTGTTCAAAGCGCTCGTGGTCGCCGAACAGGGTTCGCGCCTGTCCCGGCCAGGAGTCGGCGATGGCCAGGTTACCTTCGGTCGCGCCCTCCAGCGGAGTGCCTTCATTGTCGACCAGCACCGGCTGCACGCCGAAGAACGGACGCGTGGCGGAACCCGCTTTCAGCTCAATGGCGCCCGGCAGCGGAGTAATCATGAAGCCACCGGTTTCAGTTTGCCACCAGGTATCCATCACCGGACATTTCTCGTTGCCAATCTTCTTCCAGTACCACTCCCAGGCTTCCGGGTTAATCGGCTCGCCGACCGAGCCCAGAATACGCAGAGAAGAGCGATCGGTGCCTTCGATGGCCTTATCGCCTTCCGCCATCAGCGCACGGATCGCCGTCGGCGCGGTGTAGAGAATATTGACCTTGTGCTTATCGACGACCTGACACATCCGCGCCGGCGTCGGCCAGTTCGGCACCCCTTCAAACATCAGCGTGGTGGCGCCGCAGGCCAGCGGGCCGTACAGCAGATAGCTGTGGCCGGTCACCCAGCCTACGTCGGCAGTACACCAGTAGATGTCGCCCGGATGGTAGTCGAAGACATATTTGAAGGTGGTGGCGGCATAGACCAGGTAGCCGCCGGTGGTGTGCAGCACCCCTTTGGGCTTACCGGTTGAACCGGAGGTATAGAGGATGAACAGCGGGTCTTCCGCATTCATCTCTTCCGGCTGGTGCTTGTCGCTGGCTTGCGCAATCAGGTCGCTCCACCACAGGTCGCGTCCTTCCTGCCAGTCGATTTTGCCGCCGGTGCGTTTAAGCACAACCACGTGCTCGATGCTTTTCACGTTCGGATTTTTTAACGCGTCGTCGACGTTCTTCTTCAACGGAATTGCGCGTCCGGCGCGCAGCCCTTCATCGGAAGTAATGACCAGACGCGAGTTCGAGTCAATGATACGTCCGGCAACCGCTTCGGGAGAAAAACCGCCGAAGATCACCGAGTGAATCGCGCCGATACGGGCGCAGGCCAGCATGGCGACGGCGGCTTCCGGCACCATTGGCATATAGATAGCGACGACATCGCCCTTTTTAATGCCGAGGTCGAGCAGGACGTTAGCAAAGCGGCAGACGTCGTGATGGAGCTCGCGATAAGTGATGTGTTTGCTCTGGCTGGCGTCGTCGCCTTCCCAGATAATCGCGGTCTGGTCGCCGCGTTCGGCCAGGTGGCGATCGAGGCAGTTAGCGGCAAGATTCAGCGTGCCGTCTTCATACCATTTAATAGAGACGTTGCCCGGAGCGAATGAGGTGTTCTTCACGCGCGTATAGGGCCGCATCCAGTCAAGGATTTTGCCTTGCTCACCCCAGAACGCATCCGGGTCGGTGACAGATTGGTGATACTGCGCCTTGTACTGTTCCGGGTTAATCAGGCAGCTGTCCGCAATGTTAGCGGGAATAGAGTGCTTATGTATTTGGCTCATGGCTTTTTTTCTCCTGTAGGTTGTTAAATATATGTCAAGTAAACGTTAAGAGTAGGGTCTTTCACGGCTTTGTTTGCTATTTGGGGGACAGATCACGCATTGATTCAACTGAATGAAAATCAATCAAATGAAACTTTGAAGTGAAATAATTTCAGAAATGTATTTATAGAAATGGAAGCTATGAAATTTTTTTTATAACAGATACTTATGCAACGGAAGTGGGGAAAGTTAGCGAATTTATGCAGAAACCCAGAGAAAAGCCCTGTTCTTAAACGCTTGCGTAGCATGCCGTGCAGATGATACTGATACCGCGCGTTAAAAAACCCCATAGAGCAACGCAACACAATTCATATCCCTTTCAGTGGGCATCATGACTTCCGGGAATGGTGCCTCTCATTGAGGAAGTCAGTAGTGAAGAAAAAAACAAAAGTCAGCCTGGCCTGGCAGATTTTGCTGGCCCTGGTGCTGGGTATTCTGCTGGGCAGCTATCTGCATTACCATGCCGACGGTCGTGATTGGTTAATTGCGAATTTCCTGACGCCAGCGGGCGATATCTTTATCCACCTGATCAAGATGATCGTCGTTCCGATTGTTATCTCGACGCTGGTTGTCGGGATTGCCGGCGTTGGCGACGCGAAGCAGCTGGGCCGAATCGGCGCGAAAACCATTATCTATTTTGAAGTGATCACCACCGTGGCGATCGTGCTGGGGATTACCCTGGCCAACGTCTTCCAGCCGGGTAGCGGCATTGATATGTCGCAGCTGGCCGCGGTGGATATTTCGAAATATCAAAGTACAACGGCAGAGGTGCAAAGCCACGCTCATGGCCTGATGGGAACGATACTGTCACTGGTGCCGACCAACATTGTCGCGTCGATGGCGAAAGGCGATATGCTGCCGATTATCTTCTTCTCGGTACTGTTCGGTCTGGGACTCTCTTCGCTGCCGGCGACCCATCGTGAACCGCTGGTGACCGTTTTCCGCTCCATTTCCGAAACCATGTTCAAAGTGACCCACATGGTGATGCGCTATGCGCCGGTCGGGGTGTTTGCGCTGATTTCGGTGACCGTTGCCACCTTTGGCTTCGCCTCGCTGTGGCCGCTGGCCAAACTGGTTATCCTGGTCTACTTCGCGATTCTGTTCTTCGCGCTGGTGGTGCTGGGGATCGTGGCGCGGGTATGCGGATTAAGTATCTGGATTCTGATCCGTATTCTGAAAGACGAGCTGATTCTGGCCTACTCCACCGCCAGCTCCGAGAGCGTACTACCGCGTATTATTGAGAAGATGGAAGCCTATGGCGCACCGGCTTCTATTACCAGCTTTGTCGTGCCGACCGGCTACTCGTTTAACCTCGATGGCTCAACGCTGTATCAGAGTATCGCGGCGATCTTTATTGCCCAGCTGTACGGTATTGACCTGTCGCTGTGGCAGGAAATCACCCTGGTACTGACGCTGATGGTAACTTCGAAAGGGATTGCCGGCGTGCCGGGCGTCTCCTTCGTGGTGCTGCTGGCGACGCTGGGGAGCGTAGGGATTCCGCTGGAAGGGCTGGCCTTTATTGCCGGCGTTGACCGTATCCTCGATATGGCGCGTACCGCGCTGAACGTGGTGGGCAATGCGCTGGCGGTGCTGGTGATTGCCAAGTGGGAGCACAAGTTTGACCGCAAGAAAGCGCTGGCCTATGAGCGTGAAGTGCTGGGCAAATTTGATAAAACGGCGCAATAAAATGCAAAGCCCGGCGCGACCGCGTCGGGCTCAGCGTGTTGACAAAGCGTGCTTAAATTGCCCGGCGGCGCTGCGCTTGCGCGGGCCGACAGAGCGTGTGCAAGTGTTGAGACTGCGGGTGTTGTAGGCCGGGTCAGGCGTCAGCCGCCACCCGGCAAAACGCGGGCACCGGGTTCCAACAGGTTTATCAACCGTCTCAAAGCCCGGCGCGACCGCCGGGCTTTTTCTTATCTTTTACTTATCCTGTCGAACTCTTCGCAGCCGGTATCAAACCCCTCCTGACAGCTGACATTGAGCCAGTGCAGCGCTTTCTGCTGGTTGGGTTCGATAAAGCCTTGTTCTCCCTGCAGGAACATCATCCCGGCCCAGTATTCGGCATAACCGGTACGGGACAGCGAGGAGCTGCGTTTAAAATAGTCCGTTGCCCTGGCGTCATCCTCTGTCATCTGGACGCCGCTGGCGTAAATCAGACCTAACAGCATCTGGGCGTCGACGGCGGAGTCGCTTTCCGGATCCTGGGCGGCATCCTGTAGCAGGGTGATGGCATGTGAATAGTCCGTCGGCCCGGCCTGATGGTTGACCAGCACGCGGGCCAGGATAATTTCGCCAGCCTTGCTGCCAACCTGCACCGCCTTCTCCGCCAGCTCTCTGGCCTGTTTGTAATCGGCCTGCTGCGGGTTGCGGATTTTCAGCTGGGCCAGTAGCGCCAGCGCATCCCCGTCACCGTTATCGGCCGATTTCTGCGCCCAGTATTCGGCCTGCTGATAATCACCGTAACTGACGTAGGTATCGGCAAGATAGTACTGCGCCCGCGGATCGCCGGCTTCCGCCTGGTGTTTGTACTGGCTGCCGGGATCCGTGGCACCCGCGGCAAGAGAGAACAGCATCAGAAGTAAATAGAGGTATTTCATTTTTTATTATCGGTCAGGAACACAGCGCGCAGTATAAAGGGAGGTGAAAAAGAAGAAAATGGCGGCGGCTGCCAGGTTCGATAAAAGTGGGCTGCGCCAGCTATCCCGCAACCCGGATGGCGAAAATGCGCCCCCGGCCAGCATTATGTGGCCGGGGGCGCCGTCTGCCTTAACCCATTGCGCTTTCGCGCAGGCGGGCTTTCAGCCTGGTGTACTCATCAATCACATACTGCTCGGCGGCGCGCTGGTCGGCGATGCGCTCAACGTTCACGGCACAGTACTTGTACTCCGGCGTTTTGGTTATCGGGCTTAAGTTCTCCGCTACCAGCTCATTACAGGCGCCAATCCACCACTGATAGGTCATATAGACCGCCCCTTTATTCGGCCGGTCGCTGACCTGCGCGCGGGTGATAATGCGGCCTTTACGTGAGTTCACCCACACCAGCGCCTCATCCTCAATACCCAGTCGCGCGGCATCGGCGGTATTGATTTGCGCATAGCCCGGTTCATCCGCCAGCGCGGCCAGCGCCGCGCAGTTGCCGGTCATGGAGCGGCACGAATAGTGGCCTACTTCCCGCACGGTGGAGAGCACCATCGGATACTCGTCGGTGAGCTTATCGATCGGCGCAACCCAGTCGCAGGTGAAGAACTGCGCCAGGCCGTTCGGGGTGTCGAACTTCTCTTTAAACAGATAAGAGGTCCCCTGGTCGGCGTCGGACTCATCGCGGCACGGCCACATCACGTAGCCCAGCTCGCCCATTTTCTCGTAGGTGGCGCCGTAAAAGTCCGGGCACAGATGCCGCAACTCGTCCCAGATCTCCTGGGTGTTGTTGTAGTGCATCGGATAGCCCATCCGGGTGGCGATTTCGCTGATGATCTGCCAGTCGGTTTTCAGGTCCCACTTCGGCTCTACCGCCTTAAAGAAGCGCTGGAAGCCGCGGTCCGCTGCGGTATAGACGCCTTCGTGCTCGCCCCACGAGGTGGACGGCAGGATAACGTCGGCCGCCGCGGCGGTTTTGGTCATGAAAATATCCTGGACAATCACCAGCTCCAGCTCTTCAAACGCTTTACGCACGGCAGAGAGTTCGGCGTCGGTCTGCAGCGGATCTTCGCCCATAATGTACGCTGCCCGTACTTCACCGTGCGCCGCGCGGTGCGGCAGCTCGCTGATGCGATAGCCGGTATGCGCCGGCAGGCTCCCGACGCCCCAGGCTCTGGCGAACTTCTCGCGGTTCTCCGGGAATTTCACGTATTGATAGCCCGGATAGGTGTCCGGCAGCGCCCCCATATCGCAGGCGCCCTGCACGTTGTTCTGGCCGCGCACCGGGTTGACGCCGGCGCTCGGCTTGCCGAGGTTGCCGGTGAGGATCGCCAGGCTGGTCAGCGAGCGCACGGTCTCCACGCCCTGATAGAACTGGGTCACGCCCATGCCCCACAGGATGGCGGCGGATTTCGCGCCGGCATACATCCGGGCACAGGCGCGGATCTCCTGCGCGCTGACGCCGGTGATGGCTTCCACCGACTCCGGCGTATAGCCTTCGACGATTTTACGATACTCCTCGAAGCCCTCAGAACGGCTGGCGACGAAGGATTTATCGTAGAGATCCTCTTCGATAATGACGTGGCCGATGGCGTTGAGCAGCGCGATGTTGGAGCCGTTTTTCAAGGCAATATGCATATCGGCAATGCGCGCGGTTTCAATCTTGCGCGGATCGCAGACGATAATCTTCGCCCCGTTGCGTTTGGCGTTAATGACGTGATTCGCCACAATAGGGTGTGAGTCGGCCGGATTGTAGCCGAAGATAAAGACGAGATCGGTGTTATCAATCTCCGTGATGGCATTACTCATGGCGCCATTACCGACCGACTGGTGCAGACCTGCAACCGAAGGGCCGTGTCAGACGCGAGCGCAGCAGTCGACGTTATTGGTACCAATAACGGCGCGCGCGAACTTTTGCATCACATAGTTGGTTTCGTTCCCCGTCCCGCGGGACGAGCCGGTGGTCTGAATGGCGTCCGGACCGTACTTCGCCTTAATGGCGCTGAGACGGGTCGCGACGTAGTCGAGCGCCTCCTCCCAGGAGACGGATTCCAGTTTTCCGCCACGCTGACGGCGGATCATAGGGGTTTTCAGGCGCGGGGTGAGGATTTGGGTATCGTTAATGAAATCCCAGCCATAATAGCCTTTCAGGCACAGGGTTCCCTGGTTGGTTTTCCCCTGTGCCGCCTCAGCCCGGACGATTTTGCCGTTATCGACCACCAGGTTGATTTTGCAACCTGATGCGCAATACGGGCAAACCGTGACGACTTTTTTCATCGGTCTTGCTCCAGTTCATCAATGGGCGCATATGCGCTATCACGCCGTCAATATGCATCTTCTATGCCATGTTTTCATTGTGGGTATTGACTGATGATACGTCGATTTTTTGGGCTAAATGCTGACGAAAAGCAGGGCGTCGTCAGTTTTGACGTGTCGAAGGGCGGTGAGATGTGACATGGATTGAAGAAACGCGATCCGGTAATGGATTTGTCGAGGGGGCTTTGCTGAATTAATCAGACAGAGATCGTTCCGTGCGGGCAGAGGCAAGTAATGAAACCGGTCATTTTGGTTGTGGATGACGACAGCGCGATTGGCGAACTGCTTAGCGATGTGCTCAGTGCGCATGTTTTTGACGTGCTGCTGTGCCAGACCGGCAGCGATGCGCTGGCGGTAGCGGCCCAGCGGACGGATATCTCGCTGGTGCTGCTGGATATGATTCTCCCCGACACCAACGGGCTGCTGGTGCTGCAACAGCTGCAGCGTAGCCGACCTGATTTACCGGTGGTGATGCTGACCGGCCTCGGCAGCGAATCCGACGTCGTAGTCGGGCTGGAAATGGGCGCCGATGATTATATTGCCAAGCCGTTCAACTCCCGGGTGGTGGTGGCGCGGGTGAAAGCGGTGCTCAGGCGTAGCGGTGCGCTGGGTGCCGAAGGCGCGAGCGGCGGCACGGGATTGCTCTTTAACGGCTGGCGGCTGGATACGTTTCGCTGCGAGTTGTTTAACTCGCAACAGCAAGCGGTGCCGCTGACCCAGGGAGAGTACAGCCTGTTGCTGGCGCTGGCGCAAAACGCCCGCCGGGTGCTCAATCGCGAGCAGCTGTTGGCCCTGACCCATAGCGAAAGCACCGAAGTCTTTGACCGGACGATTGACGTGCTGATCATGCGCCTGCGGCGCAAAATCGAACCGAATCCGCATCAGCCGACGCTGATCAAAACCCTACGCGGTCTGGGCTATGTGTTCGCCGCGGATGTTATCCACGGCGACAGGGCGGCGTAGCCCCGGCAGACGCGGGGCCAGCGGGGAGACAGGACTCTTACTTCACGGTCCAGCCTTTGTAACTGCCGATATTGTTTTTATCGATCAGGGTCACCGGGATCAACACCGGTGCGGCCGGTGCCGGTTTCCCCTGCAGAATGTCATAACCGATCTCTACCGCTTTCGCCGCCATGACCTGCGGGTCCTGCGCCGGCGTCGCCACAAACAGCGAGTTTTTACGTTTCAACGCCTCTTCACCGTCCGGACTTCCGTCGACGCCAACGATAAAGAACTCATGACGCTGCGCCTGTTTTGCCGCCAGATCGGCGCCGATCGCGGTCGGATCGTTGATGGCAAAGACGCCATCGATCTTCGGATTTGCCGCCAGCAATGAGGTCATAATTTCCAGACCACCTTCACGGCTGCCTTTCGCGTTCTGGTTGTAGGAGAGCACTTTGATATCCGGGTGGCGTGCAAACTCGGCCTGGCAGCCTTCGACGCGGTTCTGCACAGCGGAAACCGGCGGCCCGTTGATAATCACGACATTCCCTTTGCCTTTCAGGCGGTCGGTGATGTATTTACAGGCCATTTCGCCCGCCTGGGTGTTATCGGAGGTAATGGTCGCGTCCGCGCCTTCGGCGGCCACGTCCACCGCAACCACCACGATCCCGGCATCTTTCGCGCGTTTTACCGCAGGGCCAATCCCTTTTGAGTCGGCGGCGTTGAGGATAATCATGTCGACTTTGGCGGCAATAAAGTTATCGATCTGCGCCACCTGCTGACCCAGATCGTATCCGCTGGAGACCAGCGTCACTTTCACATTGTCTCCGGCCAGCTTACGGGCTTCCAGCTCCGCGCCTTTGGTGATTTGTACAAAGAACGGGTTGGCTAAATCCCCCACCGTGACGCCGATTGACTTCAGCTCTTTGGCCTGGGTAAAGGGCGCTGCGGCAAGCAACGCGCCGGCACAGAGTGCGGTTACTACGGGTTTCAAACGCATGCTGTTTTCCTCTGTCTGTAGGGTATTGTTGTTATGCACTTTGATGGTGTCGGGTACGGTATTTGTCGATCAGCACCGCAATGATGATCACCGCCCCTTTGATCACCAGTTGCCAGAAATAGGAGACGCCCATCAGCGTCATGCCGTTATTGAGCGTGGCGATAATCAACGCCCCCACCAGCGTGCCGGTGATAGTGCCGATGCCGCCGACGAAGCTGGTCCCGCCGAGAATAACGGCGGCGATGGCATCCAGCTCATAACCTACGCCGAGGTTGCCGTTCGCGCTGTACAGCCGCGAGGCGCTCATGACGCCGCCCAGCCCGGAGAGCAGGCCGCTCATGCCGTAAACGAACAGCAGCACCAGCCACACTTTGATCCCCGTGAGCCTTGCCGCCTGCATATTGCCGCCTACGGCGTAGATATGAACGCCAAGGGTGGTGCGGCGCAGAATGAACCAGCACACCGCTACCACCATCAGCGCGATCACCACCAGCCACGGAACCGGCCCGAGGTAATCGTTGCCGATCCATTCGAAGCTGATATCGGAGTTAATCACCGTGGTGCCGTTGGCCAGCAGATAGGCGGCCCCGCGTAGGGCTGTATAGGTCCCGAGCGTCACGATAAACGGCGGTAGCCCGGCGAAGGCCACCAGCGCGCCGTTAAACAAACCGAGCAGCAGGCCGAGCATCAGCGCCGCCGGAATGGAGAGCAGGGAGAGCTCCGGCATCAGCGACACCACCATCGCCGCCACCGCGGTGGTGCCGAGAATCGAGCCGACGGACAGATCGATCCCCCCGGTCAGAATGATGAAAGTCATCCCGGCGGCGAGCACGATGTTGATCGACGCCTGCCGGGTAATATTCAGCAGGTTGCTTTCGGTAAAGAAGTTGGGGGCGATAAAGCCAAATACCGCGACAATCAGGATTAAAATCGGCAGGATACCGACCGTTTGTACCAGATCGCCCATCAGGATTTTCTTCGCTGATACCGATTTTGCCACCGGCTGCGCGGCGGTCTCTTTCTGTGTTGTCATGGTGATACCGCCTTAAGGTGAGAGTCGTTTACGCCGGTGGCCAGCGTCATAATGCTTTCCTGGCTGATGTCGCCGGCCTGGAGTTCGCCGGCGATGCTGCCTTCGCGCATGACGTAGACCCGGTCGCTCATGCCGACCACTTCGGGGAGTTCGCTGGAGATCATCAGGATGGCCACCCCCTGGCGCGCCATCTGGGTCATGATGCGGTAAATCTCGCTTTTGGCGCCGACGTCGACGCCGCGCGTCGGTTCATCAAGCAGCAAAATGCGCGGACCGATGGCGACCCAGCGGGAGATCAGCAGCTTTTGCTGATTGCCGCCGGAAAGGCCGCCGGCCCGCACCTGTGCGTGCGGCACGCGAATATTAAGCAGGGAGATCGCATCGTCGGAGAGGGTCTGCGCCTTTTTGCGATTGAGCATACCCCAGCGGGCATCCCGTTCGAGGGTGGCCATGGTGATGTTCTCCTGCGCCGCCATTTCGAGGAACAGCCCCTGCTCCTTGCGGTTTTCGGTGAGAAAGCCGATACCCAGCTCGATGGCTGCACGCGGAGAGTGAATGACCACCGGTTCGCCGTCGATCTCGATGACGCCGCCGGTGGCCCGACGCACGCCGAAAATCAGCTGCGCCAGCTCCGAGCGGCCGGCGCCGACCAGACCGGCCAGACCGACGATTTCCCCGGCCCGTACCACCAGACTGCTGGCTTTCACTTTACCGCCGTCGGTCAAATCCTCTACCCGCAGGCGCGGCTGACCGGGCGAAATATCGCGCTCTTTATTGAACAGGTCGCTTAACGGACGGCCGACCATCATTCGCACCAGTTCGGAGGCGTTGAGCTTGTCGCGGGTCAGGCTGCCGACGTACTGGCCATCGCGCAATACGCTGACGCGGTCGGAGAGTTCATAAACCTCCGCCATGCGGTGGCTGATATAGATAATGGCCATCCCTTCATCGCGCAGGCGCAGAATCAGCTCAAACAGGCGCTGGGTCTCACGGGAGGAGAGGGCGGCGGTGGGTTCATCCATCACCAGGACCCGGCTGTTGCGATGCAGGGCGCGGGCGATCTCCACCTGCTGCTGTTCGGCAATGGTCAGGGTCATCACCCGGTCGCTGGCCTTAAACTGAGCGCCGAGACGATCTATCACCGCCTGGGCCTGATTAATCATCTCTTTGCGCTGTACCAGCCCGCCGCGCGCCAGCTCGCTGCCGAGGAAAATGTTCTCGGCGACGGTTAAATTCGGCGCCAGCTGCATCTCCTGGTAAATCAGGGTGATCCCGGCGGCCAGCGCATCTTTTGGCCCTTTAATGGCGTGCGGCCGTCCGTCGATCAGGATCTCGCCGCTGGTGGCGGTATATGCCCCCGCGAGGATCTTCATCAACGTGCTTTTGCCGGCGCCGTTCTCCCCCATTAAGGCGTGGATCTCACCGGGCCAGACCGTCAGATCGACGCCTTTCAGCGCATAAAACTTGCCAAAGGCTTTGGCAATATTGCGCATGGATAGTACCGGTGTCCCCTGCATGGCGGCTCTCCTGCGAGTGTGATCGAGAATCGCAGTGCACCACACGACGATAAATACAAAATGTCAGACGCCGTTCATATTTGTCATATTGATGAATAGTTAACCTGGCTCACAATTACGCGATGCGGCTCTCCCGGTCAGGGTCAGCAACCGCCAGGATAAATAAAAAGATCGTGGAGCTGACCATGCCATCCCATCGCTACCCGTTTTTCACCAGCGCTCGCGGGCGTCTGCTGTCGTTTAATTTGCTGATGGTTGCGGTCACGCTGATGGTGGCCGGCGTAGCGCTGCTGGGGTTTCGCCATGCCAGCCTGCTACAAGAACAGGTGCAGCGGCAGACGCTGGATGATATGACCGGCAGTATGAATCTGGCGCGCGACACCGCGAACGTCGCCACTGCGGCGGTTCGCCTCTCCCAGGTGGTCGGTGCGCTGGAGTATAAAAGCGAAGCTGAACGCCTGCTGGCGACCCAGCAGGCCCTGAAATATTCACTCTCGCACCTCGCCGCCGCGCCGCTGGCGCAACAGGAACTGACGCTGGTGGCCAGTATTATTCGCCGCAGCAATGAACTGCAGCAGAGCGTGGGCGGCATGCTGGAACGCGGTCAGCGTCGTCACCTGCAGCGTAATGAACTGCTCAGCTCGCTGTATCAGAACCAGAGCTATCTCCGGCATATTCAGGATCTTAACGATCGGCATGGCGCAGACGCGATCGATCCCCGGCCGCTGGCCGAGATGGATCGGCTGATCGTTGCGGCCATCCATACTTCGACGCCGCGATCGATCGTCCAGCAGCTGGATAAGGTGAGAGGTTTTCTACCGACAACCAGCCGCGATCCTACGCTGGCCGCGATTCTGCAGGATTTCAACGGCGAGCTGGCCAGGCTGGAGCCGCTCTCGGCGCAGCTGGAGGAGAGCGATTTGGCCATCGGCTGGTATATGTTTCACATTAAGGCGCTGGTGGCGCTGCTCAACAGCGATATTAATCAGTACGTTGCCCGCGTGGCGCAGGCGTCTGAACTGCGGGCGGCACAGAGCCATCAGGAGCTGCGCTCTATCAGCATGTTTATTTTGCTGTCGGCGCTGCTGGCGCTGGTGATAACCGGCTTCGCCGGCTGGTATATCTACCGTAACCTTGGCTCCAGTCTGACCGCTATCTCCCGGGCGATGTCGCGCCTGGCCCACGGCGAGCAGGATGTGTCTGTCCCGGGGCTCCAGCGACGCGATGAACTGGGAGAGCTGGCGCGCGCCTTCAACGTCTTTGCCCGCAATACCGCGTCATTGGCCCATACCTCTCAGCTGCTGAAAGAAAAAAGTACCCTGCTGGAGACCACCTTTCATGCCATGCGCGACGGCTTCGCGCTGTTTGATAATCAGGGGCTGCTGGTGGTGTGGAATCCGCAGTATCCGCTGCTGTTAGGGCTGGCAGCCAATGACCTGCAGCGCGGCATTCACTATCAGCAGCTGCTGGGTCAGGCCGCCCCTCTGGCGGAACATATTCGTGACAACCTGTCCCGTCCGCTACCCAAACCCCAGGAGCTACAGCTGGCGAGCGACCGCACCATTGAGCTGCGCTTCAGCCCGGTTCCCGGGCGGGGGCTGGTGAACGTGGTTCTCGACAGGACCGAACGCAAAGGGCTGGAGCAGGCGCTGGTACACAGCCAGAAAATGAAAGCGGTCGGCCAGCTGACCGGCGGCCTGGCGCATGATTTTAATAACCTGCTGGCGGTGATTATCGGCAGCCTTGAACTGGTTCAGCCGCAGGACGCGGACGTGCCGCGGATCTCCCGGGCGCGAAAAGCCGCAGAACGCGGCGCGCTGCTTACCCAGCGGCTGCTGGCCTTCTCGCGTAAGCAGTCGCTACACCCCAATGCCGTGGCGATGAAACCGCTGCTGGAGAATCTGGGCGAACTGATGCGCCATTCTCTGCCGACGACGCTGAGTCTGGAGATTGAGGCACAGTCACCCGCGTGGCCGGCGTGGATTGACGTCGGCCAGCTGGAAAACGCCATTATCAATCTGGTGATGAACGCTCGCGATGCAATGGAAGGGCGTTCAGGGGTAATTAGGCTGCGCACCTGGAACCAGCGGGTGGCTCGCAGCGACGGGCGGCGGCAGGATATGGTGGCGCTGGAGGTGATCGATCACGGCAGCGGGATGTCGCAGGAGGTCAAAGCCCAGGTGTTCGAACCGTTCTTTACCACCAAACAAACCGGCAGCGGCAGCGGTCTGGGGCTGTCGATGGTCTATGGTTTTGTCCGCCAGTCCGGCGGGAGGGTGGCCATTGAGAGCGCGCCGGGCCAGGGGACAACGGTGCGTTTACAGCTGCCGCGCGCGGCGGTACAGGCGCCGAGCGGTGGCCCGCTGCCGGAAGTCGAGCAGACGGTGAGCGGTGAGCGGCTGGCGCTGGTGCTCGAGGATGAGGCCGATGTGCGCCAGACCCTTTGTGAACAGCTTCATCAGCTCGGCTGGTTAACCCTGGAGGCCGGGAACGGAGAGCAGGCGCTGCAGTTACTTGAGGCTTCGACGGAAATTGCGCTGCTGATTAGCGACCTGATGCTGCCGGGCCGATTGAGCGGAGCCGAGGTGATCAACGAAACCCAGCGCCGTTTCCCGACGGTGGCGGTGCTGCTGATCAGCGGCCAGGATCTGCGTCCGGCGCACAATCCTGCGCTGCCGGACGTTGAGCTGCTGCGTAAACCCTTCAGTCGGACACAGCTGATGCAGGCGCTGCGACAGGTTGTGGCAAATAGCGGCTGCGGGCCAGCGCCGCAGCCCCTTGAGCACCATTAAATGTTGAGGACGATGCGGCAAGAAACTGCACCGCCTGATAAGGCAACGGGCGGCGAATATGCGCTTTTATCATGGCGAGCAGCGCCTCGCGTGGAAACCCGGACATGTCCATCACGCCACCGCCGAGGATCACCGCATCGGGGTCGAACAGGTTGATGCTGGTGGCGATGGCGCGGGCGGCGTGGTGCAGGAGGGCCTGTACAAACGGTTCCTCAGCGGCGTGTAAAAACAGTTCACCAAGCGCATAGCCGCGCGGCTGTTGTTCATACCAGCGTTTGAGCGCGATGCCGGAACAGACGGTTTCCAGACAACCGGGATTACCGCAACCGCAGATGAGCGCGTTGTCGCCCTGCGGGATATGACCCAGCTCTCCCGCCACGCCATGTGCACCTGTCCACGGCCCGCCGTTTAACCAGATGGCGAAGCCCATGCCGGTGCCGAGATAAGCGGCTAACACCTGTTGAGCCTGCAAACCATTTTCCTGCACGTCAAATGAGAGCTGGAGATTCACATCGCGGGAAAATTCGACCGGACAGGCCAGCGAATGCTCCAGCTCATCGGCTAGCGTACGCAGGGTTTCTGGCGGTAACGATAGGTTGGGGGTGGAGATAATCGTCCGTTTATCTCTGCTGACCAATGCCGGAAAGCCCATCACCAGGCCGCAGCAATGTGCCTGAAAGCGGTCAAGCTGCTGCTGAATCAACATCGTGATCCCGCTCACCAGACCGTCAGGGGCGATCGCTTCAGCGGTGCGCAGCTTCTCGCAATGCAGAGTCTCGCCCTGTGCGGTTTGCAGGCAAAAGCGGATATGGGTTGCGCCCATGTCCACTCCTGCGACGACCTTACGCTGTTTTTGCATGAGGGAATACCTCGTTTTTGGCCGCCAGAATCTGCTCTGCCATGACCTGCCACGCGTCGTGAATATTGTCGCCGTGGTTAAACAGACCGGAGGTCCCGACGATAAAGACGTCCGCGCCTGCCGCCATCAGTTTTTGATAGGTCGCTTTATTGCACGAACCGTCGATCTCAATTTCGTAGGCCAGCCCTTCACGTTCTCGCCACGCTTTTAGCTCGCCGATCTTCTCCAGCATTTCAGGAATAAAGGGTTGGCCCGCGAAACCCGGATCGACGGTCATCACCGTAATTTTGTCCGCCTTGTGGAGGTAATATTTCATCGTCTCAACCGGCGTTTCCGGATTGAGAATGAGGCCGACTTTCATGCCATGGCGACGAATCTCCTCTATCAGGCGGAAAGCCTGACCGTTAATAGTTTCCGGATGCAGGGTGATAAAGTCTGCGCCCGCCTGCGCCAGCTGGCTGATGTAATCCTGTGGCCGGGTGACCATCAGATGGCAGTCCAGTGGTTTACTGGCCAGCTTCTTCACCTGGCTGACGAAAAACGGCGATAGCGTCAGGTTAGGGACAAAATGACCGTCCATGATGTCGATGTGGAAGTAATCTGCATGCCGATCGATAAACTCGATCTGTTCTTTGAATTTCAGCAGGTCCATACACATTAAAGAGGGGGCAATTTTCATCATAAATTCCTTACTTACTGATAAGACGATCGAGGGCGACAGCCGCGATAATTAATCCACCCATCACCACCAGCTGGTAGTAGGTTTGTACCTGGAGAATATTCAGCCCGTTGTTGATGGTGCCGATGATCAGGCCGCCAATCACCACTGAAAAAATGCGTCCCTTACCACCAAAGAAGCTGGTACCGCCGATAATGGCGCTGGCGATGGCGTAGGTTTCAAAGCCCATTCCGGCCAGAGGCTCCGCGGCGCCGAGACGTGCCGTCGAGACCACTCCCGCCAGCCCGGCGCAGATGCCGGATATAATGAACACCAGCAACATATGGAACTTCACATCGATGCCAGAGTAGAAGGCGGAGTTTTTATTGCCGCCGAGGGCGTAGATATTGCGGCCCAACCGCATCCGGGTGGTCAGGAACCAGAGAATCACGGCCACAATAAGCGAGAAGATGACCGGTACCGGGATCCCCAATACGCTGGCGGCAAAGAAATTGACGAACTCGAAAGAGAAGCCATAGACCGAGTTGGCGTCGGAGATAACCAGGGTGATGCCGCGAAAAATCGCGTTGGTACCGAGGGTAATAATGAACGGGTGCAGGCCGGTCCAGTTGACCAGGCAGCCGTTAATCGCGCCTAGCGCGCCGCCGACCAGCACGCCGCCAATCAGCGCTGCGAGGAACGGATCGACGCCTGCCAGCATGAGTTTGGCGGTCACCATGCCGGAAAGCGCCAGAATCGCCCCCACGGACAGGTCGATGCCTGCTACCAGAATAGCGAAGAACTCTCCCATTCCGATGAGCACCGTCACCGAGCTCTGAACAAATATTTGGGTGATATTATTGGTCGTCAGAAAGTATTCCGACGACAGCGAGCCGAAGATCGCGACAATAATCGCGAGGATAAAAAAGGTGCCGTATTTATCCCAGAACAGTGCGAAGTTGAACGGCTTTTTGCCATCAGACTCCCCTTTTACTCTTGCGGCAGTGCCCATACCATAATCTCCTCTTCGCTCATGTCGTCGCGATTGGTCAGAATTTGCGTCAGCCGCCCTTCGCAGAACACGGCGATGCGGTCACAGACGGTAATAATTTCAGGAAGCTCGGATGACACCATCAGAATGACTTTTCCGTCATCCGCCAACTGGCGCATCACTTTATAAATTTCGGCTTTCGCGCCGACGTCGATTCCGCGCGTCGGTTCATCGAAAATAATGACGTCGGGGTTGCAGCATAACCATTTGGATATCAGGACCTTTTGTTGGTTACCGCCGGAAAGTTCGGTGATGCTCTGATCGACAGAATGGCACTTCAGCGCCAGTAATTTGCGCTGTGCCTCCGCCGTTTTACGCTCGTTCTCTTCATGGAACAGCCCCATCGCCCCTTTATAGCCGCCGTGTTTCAGGCTCAGGCTGACAGCCATGTTTTGCGCTATAGAGAAATTGCCGAAGAAACCGTTGTCCCGGCGACTCTCCGTGATGTAGCCCATTCCTTTCTTTAAGGCATCGAGCGGCGAGCGCGGGGTAATGGCTTTACCGTTGAGGATGATTTCGCCGCTGCTCCGCTTATCAACACCAAACAGACAATCCATCAGTTCGGTACGCCCGGAGCCCACCAGGCCGGCAAAGCCGAGAATTTCACCGCGATTGACGCTAAAGGAGATATCGCGGACCTTTTTCTTATCCCGGCTGGTGACATTTTTTACTTCGAATACCGTTTCGCGCGCGATATTTCCGCTGTTCTCTTTCATCGCGTTAAAGCGGTTTTGCAACTCACGGCCGACCATCAGACGTACGATATCGTCGTTATTGACCTCGCTGACCATGCCACTGCATACGCTGCTACCGTCCTTCATCACCGTGTAGCGGTCGCAGATCCGGCGTATCTCCGCCAGCTTGTGCGAGATATAGACGATGGCGGTTCCCTCTTTACGCAGCTGGTTCATGATCAGGAACAGGTAGTCCACCTCTTTGTTGGTCAGCGAAGAGGTGGGTTCATCCATGATCAGCACTTTGGCGTCGAGCATCAGTGTCTTAGCGATTTCCAGCATCTGTTTATGGCTGATCGACAGATTCGCGACTTTCTCGTCTAAATCGACCTTTAATCCGATGCGTAGCAGCATCATTGCCGCTCTGATGCGCATCTCTTTCCAGTCGATAATATTGACGCCGCAGATTTTTTTCGTCAGATGGCGGCCGATATATAAATTTTCCATTACGGTTAATTCATCAATGACGCTGAGCTCTTGATAAATAATGCCGATGCCGAGTCTGGCCGCTAATTTATGGTCGAGCTTGTCATAATTAACGTTATTAACCGTGATGGTGCCTTTGGTCGGTTCATGTATTCCCGACAAAACTTTCATTAACGTTGATTTACCCGCACCGTTTTCCCCGAGTAATGCATGTATTTCGTGCGGGTAAACGGTTAAATCGACCGATTTTAATGCGTGAACCGGGCCAAAGGATTTGCCGATCCCCGCCATTGAAATATATGGCGTGAGCATAATAACTCCTTACTTATTTTTACCCTCCTGAGTTCAGGAGGGTAAGGGGAGAGCATCGGACTCGTTGCTGGAAAATTATTTTGTGACCAGAATAGAATCCACCAGTTTGAATTCTGGTGTTTTATCCAGTGGAATCACCTTGCCGGTTTTTTCGGCATCAACCATCATCTTCAGTCCCGTCGCGCCGATATTGCCCGGATTTTGCGCAATCGTTGCGGTCATCTGACCGGCTTCCACCATTTTACGCGCTTCAGGGATACCGTCAGTGCCGACCACCAGAACCGTCTGGCTTTTACCGGCGTTGGCTACGGCCTGGGCAACGCCCATTGCCATTGTGTCATTCGCGCAGTAAAAGGCTTTCAGGTTAGGGTTCCGCTGTAGCACGTTAGTGGCAACATCAAGCGCCTTAATGCGATCCCAGTCGGCTGGTTGGCTGGCAACAAGCTTGATCTGACTGGCTTTTTTGAATGCCTCCGTTGCACCGTTACGACGGGCTTCGCCTGACGCGTTACCCGCTTTTCCTTCGATGATGGCAACGTCGCCGCCTTCAGCACCCAGTTTCTCGATAATAAAATCGGCCCCTTTTGCCCCCACCGCGACGTTGTCCGTGGTGACGAAACCTTCAACGTTACCGCCCGCTTTCTTCAGGTTATCCATATCGATTTTTTCATCGAGATTGACCAGATAAATCCCTTTCTTCCAGGCTTTCGCCACGGGCATCACCAGGTTGACCGACGAGAGAGGCGCGAAAGCGATGCCTTTATAGTTCTTATTGCTTAAGTCTTCGAATAGCTGCAGCTGTGATTGAAAATCCCCTTCCGAAGGCGAGGCAAAAATATCGACGCTGACTCCCAGCGTTTTGGCCTCATCTTCAATACCTTTTTTCATATCAACCCAGAAAGGATTTGATAATGTTTTTAATACCACCGCGTAATCGGCCGCGGCAAAAGCGCTGGTAGATAACATTACGCCCATAGCCGCGCCGCTGAAAATTTTCAGGTATTTATTCATGACAGTATTCTCGGTGTAGGATACAGTAATATTGATCCCACCGTGGTGGGATCGGCGTTTATTATTTACTTCAGCGCTCCTGGTGAAAAGAAATCAACAATGGCGCCGGTTTTTTGCATGTTTAAAGTGGCCTGTTCAATATTTTGTTGGGCTACCGAAACGAAAAAAGCATCTAATAAGGTAAGTTGTAAAATACGCGCTGAGGCGTTTCTCCCTAATAAAGGAGTTTCTGGTGCTGGCGAGCAAATAATAAAATCAGCTAATTTAGCAATCGGTGAATGGTAGCTATGGGTAATACAGATAATTTTAGCACCGTTCTTCTTGGCCAGCTCTACTGCCGATTTAATATCGCTGGTGCGCCCGGAATGGGTGACGACCAGCACGACGTCGCCTTTTTTCAACAATGAGGCCGACATCATCATGATATGCGCATCCGGATATGTCTGGCAGCGCACGCCGATCCGTAAAAACTTATGCTGCACATCGGCGCAGATGGCATTTGATCCACCGGCTCCGTACAGATCGCGCTGGTTGGCCTGGGCGAAGAAACGTGCCGCGCGATGAATTTCATCGACATTAACGATCGACTGACCTTCCATAATGGTACGCAGAGTAATGTTAAAAACCTTATTCACCACGTCCTGAGGTGCTTCATCAAAGGAGAGCTCTGCCGGAAGGACCTGTTCAGATTGCGAAAAATACTCCACCAGGGCGCTACGCAGGTTACGAAAACCGCTAAAACCGAGCAGTTTGGAGACCTTAACGATCATCGCTTCGGAAACCGACAGCGCTTCCGCCACATCTTTAATGGCGGGAGCGTCGCTCAGATTGCCGGGTTTAAGCAACCATTCGACGATTCGGCTTTCGTTTTCGGTCATTCCTTCCTGCTTCATGCGTAGCCAGGGGGCGAGACCGATACCGTTGGGGAGCGAACTGGATTCTGACTGACTCATCGCTTTCTCTTGTCCATAAAGTGAAGACGTCACTATATCACCACAGTCAAAACAGAAAAGATACAATCAACTTCACAAAATTATAAGTTTTATAAAGTTTTGCTTTTTGTAAAGTTCAGGGGTGGTTTTGCGTCGGGGTATTTTTAATTAACTCTTTATAAAACAAGGTTTTTTTAGATTTATCTGTAAAATTTAAAACGATAGTTAATATGAGTCGTCTATTTTTCTCGCTTGATTTGTGAATTTTAGAGAGGTAGAAATGGCACGTCAGGCCGGATTTGTGCCGATTTTCTGGCCGGGTTTTGCGGTTTAAATCACAACTCTATCTATGTTCGTAAAGTAAAAACAGGCGAGGTTAAGTATGAAAAGGATTGCAATTGGCTGCGATCACGTCGGGTTTATCCTTAAAAACGATATTGTAACGCATCTCCGACAGCGGGGAATCGAGGTGCTGGATAAGGGAACATGGTCACCTGAGCGTACCGATTATCCCCGTTATGCCAGCGCTGTCGCGCAGGCCATTCTGACAGGTGAAGCTGAGGGCGGGATCCTGATCTGCGGCACCGGCGTCGGGATCTCCATAACCGCCAATAAATACCCCGGCATTCGCGCGGTGGTGTGCAGTGAACCCTATTCGGCCCAGCTATCGCGGCAACATAATAATACCAATGTGCTGGCCTTCGGCGCGCGCGTGATAGGTCTTGAACTGGCAAAAATGATTGTCGATGCCTGGTTGGGGAGCGATTATGAAGGCGGACGTCATCAGACGCGAATTGATGCGATTACCGCGCTTGAACAGCCGCGGATTTGAGATTCCTCCGCTACTCGCCGCAACGACCGTTGATTAACGTAGGGCCAGCCCCCTGAAGAGACTGGCTCTATGAAACGTTACTTTACCGCTTTAATCCTCTGCACGCTGTCGCTGAGCAGCCAGCTGGCGCACGCTGACATTATTGACGACGCAATCGGTAATATTCAGCAGGCGATTAGTGATGCCTACAACCCCGGCAATAGCCGCTCTGATGATGATAACGACCGCTATGATGACGGACGTTACCAGGGCAGCCGCCAACAAAGCACCGATCGCCAGCGGCAGTATGACGATCGGCAGCGACAGATAGAGGATCGTCGCCGTCAGCTCGACGATCGCCAGCGCCAGCTGGATCAGGATCGCCGGCAGCTGGAGAACGACCAGCGGCGGCTGGATGACGATTATTAACCGCGCCGTCGTTTCTGGTCGTGGTGACATGGCGCTCACCGGAGTGACGATAGCCCTAATCGGGTTACAGATTAATCCAGCACGATCTCCATACCGTCATAGCCGGCCTCAAACCCCGGCGGCAACGGATGGTCCATCATCCAGAGATCAAACTGATGGCTGATATGGGTCAGAATGACCCGCGGGCAGGCCAGCACCTGATTGATAGCGCGTACCGTATTCAAATCGCAGTGGTTGCGCGGCGGCTGCGGGCGCGGCTCATGGCTGCAGTCGATCACGATCGCCTGCGGCTGGTTATTCAGTAAGAATTTGAGCGTCTTTTCCGGTAATCCGGCGGTATCCGACAACCAGGCGACCCGGCTGTGCGCCGACTCCAGCAGATAGCCATACGTCAGCTTCGAGTGATTCAGCGGTAGCGGCGTCACCCGCAATCCCTGTAAGTTAAACACCACAAACGGTTCAACGGTATGGCTGAAATCGAGCAGGCCGGGGTGCTTAAACAGGTCATCGCAGCCTTCAGGATCCGGCGGCCCAAACACCGGGATCGGCGCACCGACGCCCCAGCGCAGCGGGAATAATCCCTGAACATGATCCATATGATAGTGGGTAAGTAAAAACTGCTGAAACTGGCCGGCGGGCCACCGGTCCATCAGGTCGGGTAGCCCGGCATCCAGAAGTGTGACGGCGTCATTGAAGGTCACGACCGCGCTACAGGGGCGACGACGATGCGCCTCATCGCTGCGCGCACGCTGACAGGCTGCGCAGTCGCAGCCGAAGACCGGAACCAGCTGGGCGCCGCCGGTGCCGGTTAAGCGAATAGTCAGGCCCATACTTCCTCCTCACAGCGCTTTTTTAAAACGCAGATGGCTTTGCGTATACCCTTCACGGAGATAGAAACGGTGGGCGTCGGGACGGGATTTTCCGCTGGAGAGCTCCACCATTTGTGCACCGTGTTCGCGGGCTTCCTGCTCCGCCCAGGCCAGCAGCGCCTGACCGACGTGCAGGCCGCGTCTCTGCGGCAGCACCACCAGTTCCTGCACTTCCCCGATCCAGGCGTTGAAATTAAGCGGGAACTGCAACTGTAGCCCAATCAACCCGACCGTCTCCCCCTCCACCTGCGCCAGCTGATAGCGCAGGGTTGGATTTTGCAGGTTCATGGCAAACCCGGCGGTGAAATGGTGGCGATCGTACGCTTTCTGCTTTAATTCGCAAATTAATGCATATACGGCATCGACATCGTCCAGGGTCGGGGCCCGGAGTTCACAGGTAGGCATGTTGATTCTCTTGTCGGGCGTAGTGGCGACGCAGCAGCGTGAGGAACTGGTCGACGGATTGCCCGAGGCTGCCGTTGTTGTTCAACGTCAGACAGTCGGAGGGGGTATAGCGCGCCGCGCGCTCCAGGCGCAGGGCGATCTCCGCTTCGCTCTCTCGCCCGCGCTGTTCCAGGCGCTGGCGCAGCACCTCCGGCGTGACCTGCAGGCAGATGGGCAGCAGGGCGTCAGCGTAGCGCGCCCGGGCCTGAGGCAGATGGGCGCGAGAGCCATTGGCCACCACGTCAAAACCGGCGTGCAGCCACAGGTCAATTTCGATGCCAATTCCGTAGTAATTGTTATTGGCATGCCAGCTCAGGGCGAACAGCTGGCGCTCGGCGCGGTTGAAAAACTCCTGCTTGCTGAGCGCAATATGATTTTCGCTGCCGGCGTTGAACGGGCGCGTAATATAGCGATGCGCCACCAGCAGCCGGGCATTTTCGCGCTGACGTAAGGCCGCCAGCAGGCTATCTTTTCCGGAGCCTGAGGCGCCCACCAGCCAAATCAATTTTCCGCTCATCAGAAGACCCTCTTTCCTTGACGCCAGACGTGGTCAATATGGACATGTTCGCCGCGACGGTGCGCCAGCACCATATCGGCACGCTTACCTTCCGCAATCACGCCGCGGTCGCCTAATCCCAGAGCCTGGGCCGGATTTTTACTGACCAGACGAATGGCCTGCGGTAGCGAGAAGGCGTTGTCGTGGTCGTCCGCGATGCGGAACGCCGCATCGAGCAGGCTTGCGGGATAGTAGTCTGACGACAGAATATCGAGCAGGTTGCTGGCCGCCAGCTGGTGGGCCGCGACGTTGCCGGAGTGCGAACCGCCGCGCACGATATTCGGCGCCCCCATCAGCACGTTCATGCCGTGCTGACGCGAGGCCTCTGCGGCGGCTAAGGTGGTAGGAAATTCGGCGATCACGCTACCAAGCTGGTGCGATTCGACGACATGTTCACGGGTGGCGTCATCGTGGCTGGCGAGGGCGATCTTACGCTCGCGGCAGATGGCGGCGATGGTCTCGCGGTTCGGCTGCGACCAGGTCGCCGCCAGCGCCATCTGCTCCTCCTCGAAGCGGTCCATCTCTTCGTTGGTCAGATGATATTTTCCCTGATAGTAATCGCGGTACTTGCTGCGATCGGCGTACTGGCGCTGTCCTGGAGAGTGGTCCATCAGGGAGACCATGCTCACCGGCTCGCGGCCAACCAGCTTCTCAAACAGCGGCAGGGTGGTGTGGTGCGGCAGCTCGCAGCGCAGATGCAGGCGGTGCTCGGCGCGGTTAACGCCGCGCTTTTGCGTCTCTTCGATGGCGTTGATCATCTTTTCCAGATTCTCCAGCCGGTCGCCGCCGTCGCGGACATCGCCAATGGCCACCGCATCCAGCACGGTGGTGATCCCGCTGGCGATCATCAGCGCATCATGGCTGCTCATCGCCGAGTGGGCGGGCCAGTCGACTTTCGGGCGCGGAGTAAAGAATTTGTCCAGATTATCGGTATGCAGCTCAATCAGCCCGGGCAGCAGCCAGCCGCCTTCACCGTCGAGCGCCTGCGGTAGCTGGCTCTGGCTTTCGGCAAAGGCGTAAATTCTGCCTTCCTGCACTTCCAGCGACCCGTGTACCACTTCATCCTCGAGAACCAGGTTTACATTATTGATAATCATGCTGTTATTCCCATCGGGTGCAGTCGGTCGGCGACCTGATTGCGGACCGTTTCATCATGGAAAATACCGACGATAGCCGCGCCGCGCGCTTTGGCTTCGTTAATCAGTTCCACTACGGCGGCGCTGTTTGTGGCGTCCAGCGAGGCGGTTGGCTCATCAAGCAGTAAAATCGGGTAGTCCACCGCGAAACCGCGGGCGATATTGACCCGCTGCTGTTCCCCGCCGGAAAATGTGGAGGGCGCCAGATGCCATAACCGTTGCGGAACGTTCAGGCGCGTCAGCAGGCGGGCAGCCTGCGAAGCGCAGGTATCGCGAGCAATGCCGAGGTCGAGCAGCGGTTGCATCACCACTTCGAGGGCCGAGATTCGCGGGATGACGCGCAGAAACTGGCTGACCCAGCCGATGGTGCGCTTGCGGACTTCCAGCACTTTACGCGGCGAGGCGTTGACCAGGTCAACCCATTCGTCGCCGTGGCGGATATGGATATGACCGGTGTCCGGCTGGTAGTTGGCGTACAGCGAACGCAGCAGGGTGGATTTGCCGCTACCGGAATGGCCGTGCAGCACCACACATTCGCCATGGCTGACCTCCAGAGAGGCATTCTGCAGCACCGGCAGGCGCACGCCGTTTTGCTGGTGAAGTACAAAGGTCTTACTGACATTTTCAACGTGGATCATTTTAGCCTCGTGGTTTGGGTGCCGGGTGGCGGCTTCGCCTTACCCGGCCTACGGGTGCTGTGTTCGTAGGCCTTACCCGGCCTGCGGGTGCTGCGTTCGTGGGCCTTACCTGGCCTTTGAGTACTGTGTTCGTAGGCCTTACCCGGCCTGTGGGTGCTGTGTTCGTAGGCCTTACCCGGCCTGTGGGTGCTGTGTTCGTAGGCCTTACCCGGCCTGCGGGTGCTGCGTTCGTGGGCCTTACCTGGCCTTTGAGTACTGTGTTCGTAGGCCTTACCCGGCCTGTGGGTGCTGTGTTCGTAGGCCTTACCCGGCCTTTGGGTGCTGTGTTCGTAGGCCTTACCTGGCCTTTGAGTACTGTGTTCGTGGGCCTTACCCGGCCTTTGGGTACTGCGTTCGTAGGCCGGGTAAGCGCAGCGCCACCCGGCGACAGCAACCTCAGTTCTGCAATACCGATGACACCAGCAGCTGGGTATACGGGTGATGAGGATCGTCCAGCACCCGGTCGGTTAAGCCACTTTCCACCACCTGACCCTGTTTCATGACCAGCAGACGGTTAGCCAGCAGGCGCGCCACCCCCAGGTCATGGGTGACAATTACCACGGCCAGGTTCAGCTCTACCACCAGGCCACGCAGCAGATCGAGCAGACGCGCCTGCACCGATACATCCAGACCGCCGGTCGGCTCGTCCATAAATACCAGCTTCGGCTGGGTCACAAGGTTGCGGGCGATTTGCAAACGCTGCTGCATTCCGCCGGAAAAAGTGGTGGGCAGATCGTCAATACGCGACGGTGGAATTTCGACATCGTTCAGCCACTGTTCGGCGGTCGCGCGAATATTTCCGTAGTGGCGTGCGCCGGTGGCCATCAGGCGCTCACCGATGTTGCCGCCCGCCGACACCTGACGGCGCAGACCATCCATCGGATGCTGATGTACCACGCCCCATTCGGTGCGCAGCAGACGGCGGCGATCCGCTTCGCTCATCGCATACAGCGAGCGGTTTTCATACCGCACTTCACCTTCCTGCGGCGCCAGGCGCGCCGAGAGGGCTTTCAGCAGGGTGGTTTTCCCCGATCCGGACTCACCCACGATGCCCAGCACTTCACCGGGCCACAGTTCAAAAGAGACGTCGCTGAAGCCTTTGCCCGGCGCATAAAGATGGGTCAAATGATTGACCGCGAGTAACGGATGGCTCATTTGTTCAGCGCCTCGCTCTGTTGACGGCAATAGTCGGTATCGGAGCAGACAAACATCCGTTTGCCGCTGTCATCGAGTACCACTTCATCAAGGTAGCTGTGGCGAGACCCGCAAATGGCGCAGGGTTCATCCCACTCCTGGACGGTAAAGGGGTGGTCGTCGAAATCGAGACTTTCCACCGGGGTAAACGGCGGCACGGCGTAAATGCGCTTTTCCCGTCCGGCGCCGAACAGCTGTAGTGCGGGCATCATGTGCATTTTCGGGTTGTCGAATTTAGGAATGGGCGACGGGTCCATCACATAGCGGCCGTTCACTTTTACCGGGTAGGCATAGGTGGTGGCGATATGACCGAAGCGGGCAATGTCTTCATACAGTTTCACCTGCATCACGCCGTACTCTTCCAGCGCATGCATGGTGCGGGTTTCGGTCTCGCGCGGCTCAATAAAGCGCAGCGGCTCCGGGATCGGCACCTGGAAGATGAGGATCTGATCTTCGCTGAGCGGCGTTTCCGGGATCCGGTGACGGGTCTGGATCAGCGTGGCATCGCAGGTCGCCTCGGTGGTCGCGACGCCGGTGACGCGCTTAAAAAACTGCCGTATCGACACCGCATTGGTCGTGTCATCGGCACCCTGGTCAATCACCTTCAGCACATCATGCTCACCGATGATACTGGCGGTCAGCTGAATACCGCCGGTTCCCCAGCCGTAGGGCATCGGCATCTCGCGGCCGCCGAACGGTACCTGGTAGCCGGGAATCGCCACCGCTTTGAGAATTGCCCGGCGGATCATGCGCTTGGTCTGCTCATCAAGATAAGCAAAGTTGTAGCCAGTGAGTGGGTTAGCCACGTTCGTTCTCCCGTTGCAGGCGTTTCAGCAGCGCCAGTTCGGCCTGGAAATCGACATAGTGGGGCAGCTTGAGATGCGAGACGAAACCGGCCGCCTCGACGTTATCGGCGTGGGCGAGGACAAACTCTTCATCCTGCGCCGGCCCGGCTATCTCCTCGCCGTAGTCCGGCGCCTGGAGCGCCCGGTCTACCAGCGCCATCGCCATCGCTTTGCGCTCGCTCATGCCGAAGGTCAGGCCGTAGCCGCGGGTGAAGTGCGGGGGCTCGCTTTCCGGCGCCACGAAACCGTTGACCATCTCGCATTCAGTCATCAGCAGTTCGCCGATATTGACCGCAAAACCCAGCTCTTCGGGGACGATCTCAATGGCGACGTAGCCGCTGCGAATCTCGCCGGCAAAAGGGTGGTTGCGGCCATAGCCGCGCTGCGTGGAGTAGGCCAGCGCCAGCAGATAGCCTTCATCGCTGCGCACCAGCTGTTGCAGGCGTGACGAGCGTGAACAGGGATAGACCGGCGGATTGCGGGTGATGTCGTCGGGCCGGGCGTGGGACTCCTGTTCCGCTTTCGCCAGCCCCTGCTGTACCAGCAGATTGAAAACGTGCGGTGTGGCTTCCGGCGGCCGTTCGGCGGTATTCAGCGTCGGCGTTTCGCCGTTGGCCAGCAGAGTGAAATCAAGCAGGCGGTGGGTGTAATCGTAGGTCGGGCCGAGCATCTGGCCGCCGGGAATATCCTTATACACCGCCGAAATACGGCGCTCCAGGCGCATGCTGGCGGTATCGACAGGTTCGCTCACCGCCAGTCGCTGCAGGGTGGTGCGGTAGGCGCGCAGTAGAAAAATGGCTTCGACGTTGTCGCCGCTGGCCTGTTTGAGCGCCAGCGCCGCCAGTTCACGATCGGCGATGCCGCCTTCGGTCATCACCCGATCGACCGCCAGGTGTAGCTGTTGGGTAATCTGTTCAATGCTCAGTTCGGGAAGCCGTCCATCGCCTCGTCGTTTATGTTCCTGTAAGGCGTGAGCGGCTTCGATCGCCCGCTCTCCGCCTTTGACGGCAACGTACATCAGCAAACCTCCACGTGGGTGGTGCGCGGGATAGCCAGCAGGCGCTCGCCGCAGGTGAGGATCAGGTCAATGCCCAGCGGGAACGGGTGCGGGCGTTCGGTCAGCTCATCAATGATGCAGTCCGGCAGCTGCGGGGCGATCATGCGCTCTTCGGCGATACCGGCCCCGGTCAGGCGCAGCATGCGCCCGCCGCTGAGGCTGGCGAGCTGGACAATCAGCGTGACGCCGGTTTCCGGCGCGGCGACGGTACCGGCGGACAGGACGTTAAGCTGTTCGCTGCTGATACGTTCATCGGTGACGGCGAAGACCGCCTGCTGCGGCAGTTCCACCAGCGGTGCGCCGGTATGAAAACGTAAGTTCTGGCCGACGAGATCGTTATGCAGCGCCGATGAGAGCCAGACCGGCGTTTCGTGGTCCGCCAGGGTCAGCAGCAGGCTGGTGGAGGCGATATTCAACGGTTGCCAGCCGTGCTGGAGCTGCTGCAGTGCGACAATGACGCCCGGCTCGCTCATGGCTTTGAGCAGGCGACGAAAACTGTGCTGGGCATCCTGCACCGGTAGGGTAAAAGCGGTTTGTAAGGTCATGCGTTATCTCCGCGAACCAGAGTAAAGAAGTCCACCCGGCTGGCGTTGACTTCGGCGCGTCGGGCTTCAATGCGTGCGCTTCGTTGTGCTTCCAGCGGGGTAATCAGGGTTTCCATTAAGGTGTGAAAATGGTGGGGCGATTGCATCAGCGCGTCGATGGTTGCGCAGCGTTCTGCGTGCGGCCGGTCGCGGCCCAGTATCCAGCTGTAGCCGAGGGTGCCGTCGGTCAGGCGAATGGCGGCGCGGGTCAACGTCGCGTCTCCGGCGAAGAAACGATCGCCAATCCCGCCCATCCGCGCCTGGAGCTGTACCAGGCCGGTTTCCGGCGCGCGAATCAGTTCATAGTCCGGCGCCAGCTGCAGGGTCTGCATCCGTGCCAGCAGCTCCTCGGGGTCACTGTGGGCCAGCACGGACATCCAGCGCTGGCGGGTTGCGGTATCAAAGTGCATTCAGTGCTCCATGGTGAATTCAATCATGTCCGCCCGGGTCAGGCTGACGGAGTACTCCGTAGCCTGCGGTTCGCCCGCGCGGTGGTTCAGGGTTCTCACGCACAGCAGCGGCGCCATGTTGGGGATCCCAAGAATATTGCTCTCTTTGGCCTGGGCGCGACGGGCGCTGATTTTGGTGCGCGCGCGGGTCAGTTCGACATCCAGCCGTTGGCGCAGGAAATCGTGCAGTGACCCCTGGGTGAAGGTTTGCAGCGCCGGCCAGAAGCGCAGGTCGGTGAAGTAGTGGTCTATCAGGCACAGCGCGACGCCGTTGACGCGGCGCAGGGTCCGGAGATGAATGACGTTGTCGCCTTCCTCAATGCCAAAGGCTTCGGCGACGTGGCTGCTGGCCGGGCGCAGTACCGACAGCAGCTTTTCGCTGGTCGGGTGGCTGCCCTGATCGAGCAGATTCTGGCTGAAGCGCGCCTGGGCATTGAGCGGATAGTCGATTGGGCGCATCAGCACCAGCACGCCAACCCCCTGACGGCGTTGGACCCAGCCGCGTTCAACCAGCTGATCGATCGCCCGGCGCAGGGTATGACGGTTGACTTCAAAGCGCGTGGCCAGCTGTTGTTCAGCCGGAAGGTAGTCGCCGCAGCGATAGTGATGGCGTAGTTCCTGCTCAAGTCTGGCGGCAATTTCCTGATACCGGGTCGGATAACTGGTCGGATGTCTGGATAAGTACATGTCAGTCAAGCCTCACTAAGCAGAAGAAGGGATTTCCCTCTGAGAGTGGCCCGATCCTGACGCGTTTTTGTTACATTCCGGTTAACACACAATGACCGGAGGATGAAGAGTTGGTGCCAGCTGAGTGACAGGGCGGGAGAACCCGCCCGAAGGGGGAAGTGTTAAGCTTGTTTGACGACGTTCACCATCCACGGGACGCCAAAGCGGTCGATGGTTTTGCCAAAGCCGTGGGCCCAGAAGGTTTCCTGCCAGTCCATCTCGATGTTCCCGCCGTCGGCGAGGCTATCGAACCAGCGCTTGCCCTCGGCCAGGTCCTGCGTATCGAGTACCAGCGTAAAGCCGGCGTAGCGATCGCTCTCGCCGCCCGGGCTGTCGCCGAGCATGAGCTCGCTGCCCGCGACGCGCAGACTGGCGTGAGCAATACAGTCGGCGGATAAATGCTGGCCGGAAGGGCAGCCATCCTGGGCATCCTGGGCATTCTGCGGCATTTCGCCGTAGGTGATTTGGTGGATAAGTTCGGCGCCCAGCGTTTGTCGATAGAACGCTATCGCCGCTGCGCAGTTGCCGCTAAAGGTGATGTAAGGACTTAAGGGCATAACCATTACCTCAGGTAACGAAGACCCATTAAGTGTAGAAGGTGATGAGTCATCCAGACCAGGCGGTAGAGCCGGGTCTGGATGCTGCGGCACGCGGGAAATAATCAGGCGGCGCGGCGGAAATATATCCGTTCATTTATCCCGGCGGCCGTTTCAGGCGCGGGAAAATAAATCTCCGCTGCTGAGGAAATAGAATTAGTTCTTTTTGACGAACTCAGATTTCAACTTCATCGGACCAAAACCATCAATTTTACAGTCGATGTTATGATCGCCTTCCACCAGTCGGATATTCTTCACTTTGGTGCCGATTTTCAGCATTGAAGAGCTGCCTTTTACCTTCAGATCTTTAATGACGGTCACGCTGTCGCCATCGGCGAGTAAATTGCCGTTAGCATCTTTTACCACCAGGGCGTCATTATCGTCAGCGGGCTCGGCATTGTTCCATTCATGGGCGCATTCCGGGCAGATAAACATGCCATTATCTTCATAGGTGTACTCAGACTGGCATTTCGGGCAGTGTGGGAGTTGCATGACGTTCCTCGTGATTACAGGGTAAAACAGGACGTTGGTCCATTAAATGGTGGCTGATAGCCGAAAGTGTAAGTGATTATAGCGCAATCCCGCACTTTTGTCGGGCCTTTTTTATGAGTTACCGCCGGGAAGAAAATGAATATATCACGTGAAGAGTGACGGGATTATTTCCATCAAAACCGCCAGATATTTCCGGAAATGTATTGCTAAGTTCCAATATTCATTGAACTTATTGGTTTTAGCCGACTCTGTTTAAGGGTAGGTAAATTTTTGTGAAGTTGATCCCAAATTTAAACGCTGTTAGGGTAAAAAGGCGAGATCGCAAATTCACTACACTTATTTAGCGGCACCGCATATTCATTATGGCCAGAGCAGGCGTCAACAGGTTCGGTTGTACGGACTGTCAGCAGACAGTGCAGGCAAACCTGCTACGCTTGAAATGTGGAGCACAGCAATTCGCCGCTCCCAACGCATGACGCGAATGACTTTGTCATTCGGCGGAGATTCGTGCGCTCAAGGCGAGAGCAAAAGAGGATAATTATGCTTAAAAGGAAAAAAGTAAAACCCATCACGCTTCGGGATGTGACCATCATTGATGATAGCAAACTGAAGAAAGCGATTACCGCAGCATCGCTGGGTAATGCGATGGAGTGGTTCGATTTTGGTGTGTATGGTTTTGTGGCGTATGCCTTAGGTAAAGTCTTCTTCCCCGATGCCGATCCCAGCGTGCAGATGATTGCCGCGTTAGGGACCTTCTCCGTTCCGTTCTTAATCCGTCCGCTAGGCGGCCTGTTCTTCGGCATGCTGGGCGATAAATATGGTCGGCAAAAGATACTGGCCATCACGATTGTCATCATGTCGATCAGTACCTTCTGTATCGGTCTGATTCCGTCTTACGCCTCGATTGGTATCTGGGCGCCGATTCTGCTGCTGCTGTGTAAAATGGCGCAGGGCTTCTCGGTGGGCGGCGAGTATACCGGTGCATCCATCTTTGTCGCTGAATACTCTCCCGACCGCAAGCGCGGCTTTATGGGCAGCTGGCTGGACTTTGGTTCGATAGCCGGCTTTGTCCTGGGCGCCGGCGTGGTGGTGCTGATTTCTAGCGTGGTGGGTGAAGAGAACTTCCTCAGCTGGGGATGGCGTTTACCGTTCTTCCTGGCTCTGCCGTTAGGGCTGATTGGTCTCTATCTTCGTCATGCGCTGGAAGAGACTCCGGCGTTCCAGCAGCACGTTGATACCCTTGAGCAGGGCGATCGCGAAGGGCTGCAGGAAGGGCCGAAGGTATCGTTCAGAGAGATTGCGACCAAACACTGGCGCAGCCTGCTGACCTGTATCGGTCTGGTGATTTCTACCAACGTGACCTACTACATGCTGCTCACCTACATGCCGAGCTACCTGTCGCATAACCTGCACTACTCGGAAGATCACGGGGTGCTGATTATTATTGCGATCATGGTCGGTATGCTGTTCGTCCAGCCGATTATCGGCATGCTCAGCGACCGCTTCGGCCGTCGTCCGTTTATTCTGATCGGTAGCGTGGCGCTGTTTACCCTGTCGATTCCGGCCTTTATCATGATTAACAGCAACATTATTGGCCTGATTTTCGCGGGTCTGCTGCTGCTGGCGGTGGTGCTCAACTGCTTCATCGGGGTGATGGCGTCCTCCCTGCCGGCGATGTTCCCGACCCATATTCGTTTTAGCGCTCTGGCCAGCGCCTTTAATATTTCGGTGCTGATTGCCGGTCTGACGCCGACTCTGGCGGCCTGGCTGGTGGAAACCTCGCAGAACCTGATGATGCCGGCTTACTATCTGATGGTGATTGCGGTTATCGGGCTGATGACCGGTCTGACGATGAAAGAGACGGCAAACCGCCCGCTGAAAGGGGCGACGCCTGCGGCTTCGGATATCCAGGAAGCGAAAGAAATTCTCGGCGAGCACTACGATAACATCGAACACAAAATCGAAGATCTCGATCAGGAGATTGCCGATTTGCAGGAAAAACGCTCCCGACTGGTGCAGCAGCACCCGCGTATTAACGAATAATCGGTTCTTGCGTTAAATCATGCCGCCGTGGGCTTCCCCGGCGGCATTTTTTATGCCCGTTTATGGCTGAGCGGGCGGCAGGCCCTGCCGGCGCTGCTGGCTGAGCTTACGATACTGCTGCGGCGGCATACCAACGTACTTGCTAAAGGTACTGTAGAAGCGGCTACTGGAGCGAAAACCGGCGGTCAGGGCAATGTCGAGGATCGTCTTATCGGTGTCGCTGAGCAGGGCGCGCACGTGGTTGATGCGCATCGCGGTAATGTACTGCTTCATGGTTTGCTGCATCACCCGCTGGAAAATGCCCATGGCATAGTTGGGGTTCAGTTTGACATGCTCGGCGACGGCATCGACGGTCAGCGCCCGATCGTAGTGGGCGGCGATAAATTCAAGCATCTGGCTGACGTAAAACTGCGCATGCCGTGAGACGCTGTGTTTGTGGGTGCGTGAGGTTTTATTCACCAGGATCGGCTGCCAGCCGGAAAGGCTAAAGCGCTTAAGCATCAGCGCGATTTCATCGATCGCCAGCTGGCGAATCTGTTCGTTGTCGTGGTTGAGCTCCTGCTGCCAGCGCTGGACTTCAAAGACGCTGAGCTGCTGGGCGGAGAGCGATTTAATCACCATCCCGTGGGTAACGTTATTGATCAGTTCGCGATCCAGCGGCCAGGATAAAAACAGATGCATCGGCAGATTAAAGATAGCCATTTGCCGGCAATTGCCGGGGCGAGTCAGCTGGTGCGGCGTACAGGCCCAGAACAGGCTGATATAGCCCTGTTTGATGAGCACCGTTTCATTGTTAATCAGATACTCCACATCGCCGTCGAACGGCACGTTGACCTCCACCTGGCCGTGCCAGTGGCTGGTGGCCATCGCGTGGGGCGGGCGCAGCTCAATATCCATCCGCTGATATTCGGAATAGAGCGCCAGCGGGCTGCGGGGCTGTTTCTCATCGCTGCTGCTCATATGCGGGTCGTGGCGTGAAGGCGGGCGGTTTGGTTCCATGACGGCGTGGGTTCCTGAATCATCACACGTGCTGGTTTTTTGCACCGGTATGCCGTTATCTTAGCGGAATAAACGGCCCGTTTTCTCTACTTTTTCGCCGATTCGTTCCCATAAACTCAGATTTCGTGTTATCCCGCCGTCGATCTGAGTTTCCGGGAAGGCTCTGTCGGGAAGAGGGCAGCGGGAGGCGGCGCGGACATGCCACTCTGCAGGGGTTCAATGACCTGATGGAGAGAGCACTATGTCTGCCCCAAAAATTACGTTTATCGGCGCTGGCTCAACGGTTTTCGTCAAAAATATTCTCGGTGACGTTTTTCAGCGCCCGGCGTTGAAATCGGCGCACGTTGCGCTGATGGATATCGATGCGACCCGCCTGGAAGAGTCGCATATTGTGGTGCGTAAGCTGATGGATTCCGTCGGCGCCGACGGTGAAATTAGCTGCCATCGCGAGCAGAGAACTGCGCTGAAGGATGCGGATTTTGTGGTGGTGGCTTTTCAGATTGGCGGCTATCAGCCCTGTACCGTCACCGATTTTGAAGTCTGTAAGCTGCATGGCCTGGAACAAACCATTGCCGATACGCTCGGCCCGGGCGGAATCATGCGCGCATTACGCACCATTCCGCACCTGTGGCGCATTTGCGAGGACATGACGGAGGTGTGCCCGCAGGCGACCATGCTGAACTATGTTAATCCGATGGCGATGAATACCTGGGCGATGTATGCGCGCTATCCGCATATTAAACAGGTTGGGTTGTGCCATTCGGTGCAGGGAACGGCGGAAGAGCTGGCGCACGATCTCGATCTCGACCCGGCGGATTTACGCTATCGCTGCGCGGGCATCAACCATATGGCGTTCTATCTGTCGCTGGAGAAAAAACGCGCAGACGGCAGCTACGTCAGCATTTATCCGGATATGCTGCAGGCCTTTGCCGAGGGACGGGCGCCGAAGCATCGGGAGAACTCGCGCTGCCAGAATATTGTTCGCTATGAGATGTTCAAAAAGCTGGGTTACTTCGTGACGGAGTCGTCAGAGCACTTCGCGGAATATACGCCGTGGTTTATCAAGCCGGGGCGCGAAGATCTGATTGAACGCTATCAGGTGCCGCTGGATGAATATCCCAAACGCTGCGTGGAGCAGGTGGCCAACTGGCACAAAGAGCTGGAACAGTATAAAACCCGCGAGCGGATTGAGATTAAACCCTCCCGCGAGTATGCCAGCACTATTATGAACGCCATCTGGACCGGTGAGCCGAGCGTCGTGTACGGTAACGTGCGCAACGAAGGGCTCATCGACAACCTGCCGCAAGGGTGCTGCGTGGAAGTGGCCTGTCTGGTGGATGCGAACGGTATTCAGCCCACCAAAGTCGGGAAGCTGCCTGCGCACCTGGCGGCGCTGATGCAGACCAACATTAACGTCCAGACTCTGCTGACCGAGGCCATTCTTACCGAGAACCGGGACTACATCTATTATGCCACGATGATGGATCCGCATACGTCCGCGGCGCTGGGCATCGAAGAGATTTATGCGCTGGTGGACGATTTGATTGCCAGCCATGGCGACTGGCTACCGGAGTGGGTACATCGTTAGTCGGTTCTGTATGCGGCAGGGTGCTGCATTTCAGCCGGGCAGCGGCTAGCGCCTTGCCCGGCCGACAGGCTCTATGTCATCAAAGAATGTCGCGTCTTGTATCGACCTTGCCGGCCCGCGCAGGCGGGCCATGGCAGAAGAGCCTGCTGTGCTACAGGCTTAACTGTGCGCCAGAAAGCGGGCGAGCTGCTGCTGCAGCAGCCGGTTTTCGCGGGTCAGCCGCGCATTCTCATCCAGCAGCGTTAATGCCACTGCGATACCCGGCCAGTCCAGCTCCAGCTCCCGACGCAGGCGCATCGCACGGTGGACAATCATTACCGCGCTATCATCGAACAACCAGACCTCCGTCTGCGGCTGACGTGGCTCAATCACGCCCAGGCCGACGATCTCGCGAAGATCTTCTTCAGAAACGCCGGTATGCAGACAAAACTCCGTTATCGTAAAAGTCACTGCCATTTTAGCCATTATGCTTTCCCCCATGCTTGACGCGGCTCGAAGCCGGCCTCTGCATCGGCCAGCTGTTGCCAGAGCGCGCTGGCTTTCTCATTCGGTTTGGGCGGCATGACGATTTTAATCACGGCATATAAATCGCCGGTGGCCGTTTTGCTGGCCAGCCCTTTCCCTTTAATTCGTAAACGCTGTCCCGCCTGGCTACCCGGCGGGATGGTCAGCAGGATGCTCTCTTTGAGCGTCGGGATGGTCACTTTGGCGCCAAGCGCCGCTTCCCACGGTGCGAGCGGCAGAACGATTTCCAGGTTATGGCCCACAATATCGAACAGCGGATGCGGAGCGATGTGGATAACCAGCCACAGGTCGCCATTCGGCCCGCCGTTTTCTCCCGGCGTTCCCTGGCCTTTCAGGCGAATACGCTGCCCGTCGCTGACGCCGGCGGGGATTTTCACATTCAGGGTCTTCGGCGTTTCGCTTTCGACCATTCCGAAGACGTTATAGACCGGCAGTTTGTAGCTGATGGTGCGCGTCTGCTCGGCCAGCGTCTCCTCAAGGAACACCGCGACTTCAATTTCTAAATCATGGCCGCGTGCGGCATGCTGGCGGCGGGACTGGTGCGCCTGCTGGCCAAACATCGACGAGAAGATGTCGTCAAAATCCTGCTGGCTGTAGCTTTGTTCACGGGAGTGCTGTTGACGGCCAAATTGCGGGTCGTTGCGGTGCTGCCAGAGCTGGTCATACTCTGCGCGGCGCTGTTCATCTTTCAGGACTTCCCAGGCTTCGGCGAGATCTTTAAATTGCGCTTCGGCATCAGTTTCTTTGCTGACATCGGGGTGATATTTACGAGCCAGGCGGCGGTAGGCGGTCTTAATTGTTTTTAGATCGTCTGTTGGCTTAACCCCTAGAATGGCATAATAATCCTTTAATTCCATGGCGTTATCTCATTTGACTTACTGCAGTGGTCACGACTTTCAGTCATAAGCTTAGGGCAAATGAGTGCAGGTGGGGAAGGAATCTGGCGGAAACTTGACGCCGTCGGGATTGACGGCGTCTGTCAGCGGCGGGCGTTCAGCTGGCCGGGCGTGCCCGGCCGTTGCGACGAAGTCCTTCCAGCAGCACCAGCGCCGCGCCCAGAGCGCCGGCGATAAGCGGTAGCGCATCGGGTGCCTGGGGAAACAGGCGTACGATGGTGGGGTCCGTAACCCACATCGAGCCGGCTATCCAGCCGATAAGGGCACCTCCCAGCAGGATAACAACCGGGAAGCGGTTAAGGATAGCCAGCACCAGTTTACTGCCTGCCACGATAATCGGAATGCTGATCAATACGCCCAGCGCGACCAGCAGCAGGTGGCCTTTCCCGGCGGCGGCGACCGCCAGCACGTTATCCATCGACATAATAACATCGGCCACCGTGATGGTGACGGCGGTCCGCCACAGGCTGCCTGAGCTGCCGATCTCTTCATCTTCATCCTGATGGGCAACCAGCTTGATACCGATCCACAGCAGCAGGAGCGCCCCGACAATTTTTAGCCACGGCAGAGAGAGCAGGTAGACGGCAATGGCCAGCAGCAGAACGCGGGCCAGAATGGCGCCGAAGGTGCCAATAACAATCGCTTTTGTACGCTGTTCGGGCGGCAGCTTGCGGCACGCCATGGCGATCACCACCGCATTATCGCCGCCCAGCAGCAGATCGATTGCGATGATTTGTAGCAAAATAACAACAACATCCCACTGATTAAATAGCGCGTTCATGCCTGACTCATATCATTTTAAAAAATGTATCCCCAAGGGAAAAACCGCAGCAAGCGTACCTCTGTTCTGGCGCATTGACCACCGCCCGGAAAAAGAGCGCGGGAGTTGCCCGTGCGCGATATTGAAAAATATAGTTACGAATCAATGCATCGTGTCGGGATGATTCACCGCAAAAGGATGGTACTTTGTTTTGTCAGATCCACCTGCCGTTTACTCATCGCAAGGATTATCCTCATGGCTGGTATGAAAAAAATATTGACTGGCGCGTTGCTGGGCACCACGCTTCTTCCGGCGTTGGCCATGGCCGCGCCGGCGCCCGCAGCAACCTTTACCCCGGAGCAGGAAGCCCGCATTGGCAAGATTGCCGCGGATTACTTAGTCGCGCATCCGGAGGTGCTGCTGCAGGCGAGCCAGAAGCTTCAGCAGATTCAGCAGGAACAGCAGGCGAGCGCGGCAACTCAGGCCGTGATTAAAAACCAGGCTGCGCTGACCCAGGATAAAAATACCCCGACCTACGGACCGGCGAATGGCAAGGTAACCGTGATCGAATTCTTTGATTATCAGTGCATTTACTGTAGCCGTCTGGCACCGGTGATGGAGCAGGTGATTAAAGAAAATCCGCAGACCCGGTTTGCATTTAAAGAGTGGCCCATTTTCGGCAGCCGTTGGGAAAGCTCGCTGACGGCGGCGAAGACCGGCCTGCAAATTTACCAGCAGAAGGGCGCAGAAGCTTACCTGACCTACCATAACGGGATTTATGCCACCGGGCATAACGAAGGGAAGCTGACGGCCGCGGATGTACAGCAGCAGGCGAAGAAGGTGAATTTCGACGCGAAGAAAGCGCCGGATGTTGAAGCTGTCCTCGAGAGCACCAACCAGCTGGCGCAGGAGATTGGCTTAAGCGGAACGCCGGGCGTGATCGTGATGCCGACCACCGGCGCGACCGAAGCCACGATCACCGTCTTCCCGGGACTGGCTGATAAAGATTCGCTGGATGCGGCGATTAAGAAGGCCGGCGGTAACTGAGGATTCAGAGCCGCAAGAGCCCACCTGGCGGTGAGTTCTTCACATCACGCTTTCGCTGTAAGGCGTCACGAAGAGTCCGTATTGCAGAAAGCAAAAAACCAGCCCTCAGGCTGGTTTCTTTAAATAAGTGGTGCCCGGACCCGGACTAGCGCCGCAGGCGTTGAACAGCGCGCTTGTCGCGCTGGCCCCGAAGGGGTGAGCGGCATGCCGCGAATAATCGAACCAAGGACACGGGGATTTTCAAAGTCCGTGTCAGATTTAGAGAGAAAATGTTAGAGATTTAAGCGTTGAATCATCCCCTGATGAGCTGGAAATTTTCAGTTTTTCATCTGGGTTTTCAACATTGTCGAGAACTCAAAATCAAAACTAGCTTCGTTACTGATAGCATTCGACATGAAATACTGACAAGACAGAATTTCGATATATTCCTTTCGAGGACTTTTTCTCTGAGAAAATGAAGGTCCTTGGAAAATAATTGGTTGAGCTGGCTCGCATTGAAGGTGAAATGGCGATTCACATCAAGGACCATTTCAGTGAGTTATCTGATCTACTGAGTGCAGTTAAAGGTGTTGGGGCTGCGACTGTTGCTGTATTGCTGGCTGAAGTTCCTGAGCCTGGTTCGCTCTCTCGACGTGAAATTAGCGCTCTTATTGGGGTTGCTCCAGTAAACAGGGATTCCGGCACGATGCGCGGTCGCTGAACAGTATTCGGAGGGCGAGCTTCCGTCCGTACAGCTCTCTGTATGTCAGCTCTGGTTGGGACGAGGCACAACCCGGTAATAAAAGAGTTCTATACACGCCTGGTTGCCGTAGGAAAGCCCAAAAAAGTTGCACTGACGGCCTGCATCAGAAAATTGCTGACCATCCTGAACGCAATGCTGAAAAAGAATGAAGCATGGGATCCGATGTATCACCAGCATGCTTCGTAGTCGCGCTCGAAAGACAGTTGCTATGCTCAAACTATAGGGCAGGATTGTCTACCGGGGGGGCAGTCCAGACACACAAGCTCAGTGTGTTGATACCGTTGATGCGTTAAGTTTCAGGGAAAGAGTATATTTTTCCCTATTTTTTTGTGATTAACATCACCATTTTTAATAATTTTTATATATATCAGCATGTTAATCATATCCTTTGTTTTTGTAAGGAGAATATTTTTCTCCATTTTTGCCTGATTAGAGGGAAAATAGGTAAGATTTTCTTCCCTGCCTAATATACATTTTAACTGTGGTTGAAGGACGCAAATCACTATGTTGATGATGAAATGGCCATCTATTCTCTGGCTATTAAACGAGGTTTTGGTTGTTGTTTTATTCGCCAGCTTCGCTGACCACATAAATATAAGCTCACGATATTTTATGACTAATAATAGTTTGAGTGTACCCTATGAAAACCAGAACTAAAGATATTGCAACTCTGGCCGTTCACGCCGGAAACCAGTCCGATTCGGTAAATAACGCTATATTTACCCCAATTGTCACAGCCAGCTCATTTATACAACCTAATCTTCACGAAGGCGGTGATTTTTGTTATTCCCGTGTTTCTAATCCAACGAGAAAAGCCTATGAATCTGCTCTGGCAGAACTGGAAGGAGGAATTTATGCTACAGCCACGGCTTCGGGAATGGCTGCTACGAATATCGTGATGGAATTATTGCCTAAAGATGCCCATATTATTGCAATGAAAGGTGTCTATGGCGGAACCTGGCGGTTGTTTGAGAAACTAAAAACTCACACCACCGGCGCAACTATTTCCTATATTGATCTTAATGATGAGCAAAGCCTGGTTAACAGTATTCAGGAAAATACGGCCTTAATCTGGATTGAAACGCCAACTAATCCGTTGCTGGAACTAGTCGATATCGCGAAGGTTTGCTGTATTGCTAAAGAACATGCTATCACCACCTGTGTCGATAATACTTTTGCCAGCGCCTGGAACCATAAACCACTCGAAATGGGAGCGGATATAGTGATGCTCTCTACCAGTAAATATATCGGCGGGCATTCAGATTTAATTGGCGGTGCGGTAATTACCAATAATGAAGCTTTAGCGTCCCGACTCGACTTTATTAAAACGACTATCGGTTCTATTGCCTCACCTTTTGATGCCTATCTTGCCTTGCGCGGTATGAAAACGCTTGATCTGCGCATGGAACGCCAGTGCAGCAACGCTCATCGTGTTGCGGAATATCTGGAAAACCATCCGGCGATTGCCAGCGTCTATTATCCTGGCCTGCCATCGCATCCTCAGCATCAGTTGTGCAAGGCTCAAATGCGCTCAGGTGGTGCGGTGGTAACTGCGACGTTGAAGGGTGATATCCAGAGTCTTAAACGTTTTATCGGTGGGCTGCACTATTTTGTGCTGGCGGAGTCGCTGGGTGGGGTGGAAAGCATGATTAACCATTCGGCTTCTATGTCCCATGGTTCGATGTCAAAAGAAGAGCGGGAAGCCATCGGGGTTTATGACACTACGCTGCGTTTTTCCGTTGGCATTGAACATATCGATGATCTGCTACAGGACCTGGACATAGCCTTCGCTTCTATGGACATCACACAGGGTAACTATCATGCATGATTATGGAATCTGGACGATTATTACCCCGCTGGTCACCATTATTCTGGCGATCCTTACCCGCCAGGTGATCCTCTCGCTGCTCACCGGCATTTTCGTCGGCTACACGGTGATTAACCACAGTATTATTCAGGGGGTTGGCGGTACCCTGAACGGGATCATAGAAACATTTGCTTCCGCCGGTAATACGCGAACGATTGTGTTTATGGTGATGATCGGCGGCATTATGCGGCTGATTGTGGTGACTGGCGGTGTGCGTAAACTGGTGCAGTTTCTCTCGGAGAAAAATGATTTTGTCACTAATAAAAAGTCAGTACAGTTGCTGGCAATGGTGGTGACATCGTTAATATTTATCGAGAGTTCAATAAATCAGCTGATCGCTGGTGCATCCACTAAAAATCTTGCCCGACGCTACAAAGTTTCGCCAGAAAAGATGTCCTACATTATCCAGACCTCCTGTGTTTCCGTCTGCTCATCAGTGATGATCAACGGCTGGGGGGCGGCGATGATGGGGGTTATCGGCGTACAGATTGCGCAGGGTTATCTTACTGGCGAACCTTTTGAGGTGCTGGCCAGTTCGATGGTCTGGAATGTCATGGCCTGGTTCTCATTAGGTTCCGTTCTCTTTTACATCCTCTCTGGCTGCACCTGGGGACCGATGAAAAAGGCTGAAGTGAAGTTTGAAACTGCGCTGACGGAAATAGAACAAGAACATGGTGAAGAAGATGCAGATCCGGTGATTGACCACCCGGCATGTAATTCATTGCTGAACTTCTTTATCCCGATTCTTTCCACGGTATTAATGGTTCCTGTTGTTCTGTATATCACCGGTGATGGGCAGTTCTCCAAAGGCAGCGGCTCTATGTCGGTCTATTCCGGCGTAATGTTCGGTACCGTGGTCTCATTCATCTGGTTCAAAGTGCGCGGCATTCTCAACGTTGAGAACTTTTTCAAAGAGCTGTATATCGGCTATGCCAGCATGGTTAAAATTAGCTCAATCATGATTCTGGCCTTCCTGATGGGGCATATTTCTGCGGAGCTGAATACCGGGCAGTATATTGCTTCTATAACCTCCGGTGTGATTCCATCCGGCTTCTCCATCGGCTTTATCTTCCTGATTGCGGCGGTGATGTCTCTGGCAACAGGTACCTCATGGGGAACCTTTGCCATTATGATCCCGATTGGTGTTCAACTGGGTGTGTCATTAGGCATTGACCCGCATTTTATGATTGGTGCAGCTATTTCAGGATCAATTTTTGGCGATATGACTTCCCCCATCTCCAGCGATGCTATCGTCGCCTCAATGGCGACTAATTGTGACCATATTGAACATATTCGTACTCAGATGCCTTATGCGCTGGTGACCGGAGGACTTGCTCTCATTGTCTATTTAATTGTCGGTTTTACTCTTTAACCCAAACATTATTTAAGGATTGGCTATGACTGAGGTTATTACGACAGAACATGCTCCACAAGCAATTGGCCCCTACATCCAGGGGGCGCGAACCGGTAATTTTATTTTTACTTCTGGCCAGTTGCCCATTAATCCGCAGACGGGAAGCATTCCTGAGTGCGCCGAAGGCCAAACCCGGCAGAGCCTGGAAAATATTCAGGCTATTATTGAGGCCGGAGGACTGACGGTCGACAATATTTGTAAAATTAATATTTTTGTGAAAGATCTGAATGAGTTTGCCGCAATCAATAATGCTTATGCTGAGTTTTTCACCCGGCATAACGCTTCTTTCCCTGCGCGTTCTTGTGTAGAAGTCGCCCGGCTACCGAAAGATGTGAAAGTAGAAATTGAAGCAGTGGCCTGGCAAAGCTAATTCAATGTAAATACGACTCTACGGCGGCTCATCAGCTGCCGTTTTTATTTGAAGGGAAAGTTTATGTCTGTAAAAAACTATTTGCATAGCTTACCGCGCGTCTCGCTGGTGGGGGGCGTCACGCCCGTTCAGCATCTGAAGCGACTGTCGGAATATTTACAGCGAGATATTTATATCAAACGCGACGATGTTTCGCATCTTGGTATGGGCGGCAATAAGCTCAGAAAGCTGGAGTTTCTGGCGGCAGATGCCCTCAATAAAGGTTGCGATACGCTGGTGACCGCCGGGGCAATTCAATCCAACCACGTACGCCAGACTGCGGCAGTCGCCGCACATCTTGGGTTAAAATGCGTGGCGTTGCTGGACAACCCGATTCAAACCGCAGAATCTAACTATCTCTGGAACGGCAATCATCTGCTATATAGCCTGATGGGCTGCAAGGTTGAAATGGTTGATGAACTTAACGATCCAGACGCGCAGTTGCAGCAGTTTAGTGCCAGGCTTTCGGCAAATGGAGCGAAGCCCTATATTGTTCCTGTCGGCGGTTCAAACGCTCTCGGTTCACTGGGCTACGTTGAATGTGCGCTGGAGATAGCGGAACAGTGCGATCGGATGAATCTCAATGTGCAGTCCGTGGTGGTACCTTCCGGGAGTGCAGGAACGCATGCCGGGTTAGCCGTTGGTTTTGCCCATTTCCAGCCTGATGTGGAGGTCGTGGGCGTGACCGTTTCTCGCCTTGTTGGTGATCAGCAGCCCAAAGTGGAGAAGCTACAGCGCGAATTATCCGCGATGCTGGACGTGGCGTCATTGTTGCCTCTGACGCTGTGGGATGACTACTTTGCACCGCGCTACGGCATGCCGAATACCGAAGGGATGCATGCGGTGGAACTGCTGGCGCGTCTGGAAGGCATCATGTTAGACCCGGTATACACCGGTAAGGCGATGGCAGGTCTGATTGATGGCGTGAAAAAATCGCGCTTCAACGGTAGTGGGCCAGTGATGTTTATCCATACCGGCGGCGCACCAGCGCTCTTTGCTTACTATCCTCACGTCTGATTTACTGCTTTAAACGAGAATTCAAACCACTCCAGTGCCAGCGGGCCGGAGTGGTTTTTTTACGTGTCATGGTCAGGGAATATAAAACGGGGGAGTCTGGGGGGATTTCTGCCGGGCGATGGCGGGCACCTTGCCCGACCTGAAATATTTAGTGTCGTGCAAACAGTCTAAAAACGCTTGTGCGCCATGATTTCGATAATTTGTCGGTCGGTGTGCTGCATGGCCTGTCCGGCGATAGCACAAAGATTACAAATGGAGTTTTCCACATCGCGCTCGACAATCCCGTCGTTTCCGGAAACGACAGTATTATCCAGCGCCAGCAGAATTGCTTTCCAGGCAGAAGAGATACTGGTGGATACTTTCATTGAACAACTGCCAGAAGCACCATCGCAAATTATGCCGCTGACGTCGCCAATCATGTTATTGACCGCCATAGCTATGTTTTCATAACTGCCGTCCATTAACCAGATAATCCCCGCTGCAGCGCCCATACCGGCGGTTGTAGTGGCGCACAAAGCCGACAGCCGCGGAAGTTTACAGTGGATATAGATAGCCACCAGATGCGAGAGCGCCAGCGCACGGGCCAGTTGCTGCTGGCTGGCGTTAAGACGTTCAGCGGCCACCACTACTGGCATGGTTGCCGTTATACCCTGATTGCCTGAACCAGAGTTGGTCATTGCCGGTAGCGTTGCACCGCCCATTCGGGCATCAGACGCGGCGCTGGTCCGGTAGAGGATCTCGGTAAACATATCATCGGAAACCAGCCCCTTGTCGACCTGGCGCTTCAGCGTCGGGCCGATATGCAACCCCCACTCCTTTGCGAGACCTTTTTTTGAAAGGGCGTTGTTCATCGATCCTGCGTCGAGAATAAAATCGAGCTCTTCCGGGGGAATCTCACAAATGAAATTGTAGATATCACGCAGCGAGCTGCTGGCGACCCTGTCCAGCGGGTTAATAGTATCTTCGCAGGTATTGTTCTCTGGCTTGATAAACAGAGACTGCCCCATTTTTTCAATTGCCACCACGTTGGTGTGGTCGCCAACGATAGTTACCGTGGCGTGCTGATCCCCGGCGTAAACTTTGGCACGAACGAAGATGATTTCATCACAGGGTTCCTGCAACGACACGCGCACAGCACCGACCTCCAGCAGAGCTCTGGCGGCGTTAATCTCACGCTTAGTTGCTTTTTTGAGCACTTCGAGTTTAGCCTGCGGATCGCCTGCAATAGCGCCTAAGGCGGCTGCTATGGGCAGACCGGTCATTCCCGTGCCCGGGATTGTCACACCCATACCGTTTTTCATTAAGTTTGGCGAGACTGCTACTTCGATACGCACAATTGCGCCTGGCAGCTGCTGCGCCGCTACGGCGCAGGCGAGGGCAACCGATACGGGTTCGGTACAGCCTAAAGCGGGTTTGACTTCCTGTTTCAGAGCATTAATAAACGCGTTCCATTCAACACGGTTTTCCCGGTGTGACATGACTGAGCCTCTGGGTCGGTACAGAAAAATGTCCGTCGAGTTATTGAGTGTGTTCTCGACCTTGATTTGCGTCTGCAGCCCGAGTTTGTCAGAACGACGTAGCTCCGAACGACAGAAACGATAGTAAGAATATTACCGCACCCGCCAGAGAAAAAAGTTGCATCTTTAGTTTGTGAATGTGCTTTAAGAGAGAAAAAAATTCTTTTTTATGGCTTTTTAGAGTCGTGACGCAAATTTAATGTTGTTGTGTTTTTTGTCTTCTGGGTGATTGATGGCAGGCATTGATGTAGTTCCTCCCCGTTGTTCTGAAACTCATGGTGTAATCCGAAGCGGTCATTCCAGTTCAAGCAGCTTTATCGCTGTAATTAATGCCTGAGACCTGACGGCGCTAACTTTACCTTCTATATGACCGAAGCCTGGTCTATGTCGCAGGCCTCAACCAGCCATGCTATCAGCAAAAAATACACCCAGAGAATAGAACGACATAATCTTAACCTGCTGGCTGCGGCCTGCGCGCAAGACCATCTGCTTTTCGAAGTCAGAGGCAATGCACAATAAGATCATTGGTGAGTGTAAGCATCCCTGTAACCCGCATCACTTACTGGAGACGGGAGTAAGTTGATTGAAGGAGGGCTGGTAACTGATTGTATTGAGAACCGTGAACAAGGTTGGGAGTCCTTCCCAGGGTTGTGAGGGGTTGAACAAGCCTGTCGGCACGGTAATGTTTTGCACATATCAGAATCGAAGCGATGATACTTTCCTACCCCAGACCAGACAAAGACCGGATTCTGCCTTGCTGTGATGAATCCACGAGATAGGCTATAAGTTGGAAATAGTGTTGATTGGCAGCGTGAAGACCAGCAGACGTTGGCACAGCGACCAGAAGGGCAGGGAGGTGCTAAAGGTAAAGGCTCAGGCGGCGAGTGGTGGTTACAGTGCTAAGGCGACCAGAAATCTACCGGAACCCCAGAAAGCAAAAAAACCGCCAAAGGCGGGTTCTTCTAAATAGTGGTGCCCGGACCCGGACTAACGCCGCAGGCGTTGAACAGCGCGCTTGTCGCGTTGGCCCCGAAGGGGTGAGCGGCGTGCCGCGAATAATCGAACGGAGTTCGATGGAGAGTCCGTATTGCAGAAAGCAAAAAACCAGCCCTTAGGCTGGTTTCTTTAAATAAGTGGTGCCCGGACCCGGACTAACGCCGCAGGCGTTGAACAGCGCGCTTGTCGCGCTGGCCCCGAAGGGGTGAGCGGCATGCCGCGAATAATCGAACGGAGTTCGATGGAGAGTCCGTATTGCAGAAAGCAAAAAACCAGCACTCAGGCTGGTTTCTTTAAATAAGTGGTGCCCGGACTCGGACTAACGCCGCAGGCGTTGAACAGCGCGCTTGTCGCGCTGGCCCCGAAGGGGTGAGCGGCGTGCCGCGAATAATCGAACGGAGTTCGATGGAGAGTCCGTATTGCAGAAAGCAAAAAACCAGCCCTTAGGCTGGTTTCTTTAAATAAGTGGTGCCCGGACTCGGACTAACGCCGCAGGCGTTGAACAGCGCGCTTGTCGCGCTGGCCCCGAAGGGGTGAGCGGCGTGCCGCGAATAATCGAACGGAGTTCGATGGAGAGTCCGTATTGCAGAAAGCAAGAAACCAGCCCTTAGGCTGGTTTCTTTAAATAAGTGGTGCCCGGACTCGGAATCGAACCAAGGACACGGGGATTTTCAATCCCCTGCTCTACCGACTGAGCTATCCGGGCAACGGGGCGCATTAAACCGTAATCCATCCTGTGCGTCAACCAAATTTCTTGATTTCCCTGCTGATTGCTTAACTTTGCGGCAGTTTTGCCGCGAAAGGGGCATTTTGCTGGTTCATCACATCATCCCGTTGTCACCTTCGCGGATTTTCCAGCCGCTGACGGCAGAGATAACGCGGCGCAATCCGGATACGGAGTAACCGCCGATGAGGTCTTCGTCTTCCCGCGGCGAGCCGATCATAATTTCCGCATCGACGCCGTGGCGGTAGGCGCCATGATGGCTGATGACGGTACCAATAAAGCATTTCCCACCGAGCCAGACGGGGATATAGGCCACCGTTTCATAGACGTAGTAAGAGGCGACGCCGCTGTAGTAGTTATCCGCTTCATCTGATGATGTACCGGGCGGGATAGGGCAGATGGGCCCGTCTTCCGCGTGACCTTTTTTATCTTTCAGCAGGTTGCTTTGCATCAGTTCCAGCGATTTGAGTAAATCGTCCCGCTCCTGTGCCGTGAGCGCCGGAGTCAGCGGCCGATCTTTTTCCGGTGAACTTAGCGTCTCCAGCCTGTAGCGATAGCGAATCGTCACGGCGGGACTCCTGTCCGTCGGGCTGAAGGGGCGCAGCAGATACAGGTTGTCTTCGCCGAACTGGCCGTTGTACCACAGTGCATACACCTGGCCGTTGATTCTGACCCACTGGTTCCACTGATTGGCGCCGCGGCCGTTGAGGGAAAACAGCGCCCCGGGAACGCCAGCATCGAAATCATCGTCGTCATCGGTATCGCTATGATCTACGGTATCAAACGTATTATCCCCCCGCCTCAGCACGCCGGTGTAGCTGAAGAGCCCGGTCCCGCCGATATAGCTGTCGATGATTAAATCGCGCTTACCGTCATTATCAAGATCGACCAGCGTGAAGCTGACCTTACCGTTTTCTGAGTCGGCGCTGATATCGGAGTGAAGAAAAGCCTGCCACTCATCGTCGCTGATATCGACCGCGGGTTTGTTGGTCGATACCAGAGAGTCATCCGCGTAGGTCAGCGTAAAATTCGTGACGTGCCCGGTGAGCGGGAACTGCCCGGCAACTTTTTTCAACGCCAGTTCCGGGTTGCTCTTTTGCTCTTTCAGCACCGCGTTATACAGCGCCTTGAGCGCCAGATTATCGGCATCCTTCTGCTGTTTTGGCCGCACCTGACTGACGAACGTGGGCAGCATCCAGGTGCCGCCAGGCGTGATTTCACGACACATACCGGTCGTGTATTTCAGACTCTGCACGAAGGTTCTGCCGTCCCACACCCGCTCTTCACCGTTGACGCAGTCGGCGATGCCGCGCCCTTTGGTGAAAAAGGTGATCACGCCATCGGCATAGCTGGATGCATCGGTGGTGATCGGCTGTGGTTTAGCGAGAGGGGTATTTTCCACCACCCACATTGCGTACCCGTCGTTATATGCGGCGCGCCAGCACAGGGCCTCGATGAGTGAATGGGTTTTATCGAGAGGGGTTGTGGTTATCTGCCGTTCCTGAGGCGGAATATCTTTATTTTGCCAGTCATCACAGCGGCTGTTCAGCAACGGGGTCAGTTCTGGCAGCAGCTTCTGCCGCTGTTTTGCCGTCAGCGGTTCGCTCTGGGCGTTGCGGAGCGTCGGGGCGGCGATAATTTCCGGAGCCGGAACGGCGCTGAGCGTGTTGTCATCGTCGGCATCGCCTTTTCGCACCAGCGCATCTGCGCTGCCCAGGCGCTGCTGAAACTCATCAATCTTCAGAAACACCGCGCTGCTGCCCGCGCTGGAGAGCGGTTTACGCTGGCCGTTAAGGGCAATTTCGATACGATTATCATGCTCCAGCGCCTGAATCAGGGCGGCGGTTTGGCTGCTGTCGAAGCGAAAATGGCTGTCGTCTTTGGCCTCCAGCGTACCGCGATCCTGGTTGTCGATCAGCAGGTTAACCGTGGCGTCCTGGGGAATATCATGATCGGTCTGGGCGAAGGTCACCTGAGCGCTTACGCGCTGTCCGGCGCCCGCATTACGGGTCAACAGGACGCTGATTTCCCCCATGTTGACGCCATAACCTGCGGCCCGACAGGTGCCGGTATTATCGCAGGCGACTTCCCAGTCTTTATGCGCGAAAGAAAAACCCTGAACAGGCGCGGCCAGGAGCGATGCAGGGCATAGCCCCATGATGGCAGCCCATAGGAGAGGACGCATATAAATCCCTGTAGACATATCGATGTAGGGGGAATTATACCCTTCGCACTTCAAGTTGCATCTTTGTTGACAACGGGTGCGGTACCTCATGACCTGCCGTAGGTCATGAGGACACGGCTGCCCTGACGCGTCCTCTTCCGGGGAGAGATGGGTGGCTTAACGTCGGTAAAAGCGCAATCAGGTTAAGGCGCCACCCGCACGACATTGGGCAAAGCGCAGAATATCTTCTGCCAGGCGTTGGGCGGTATCGACATCGGCCTGACTGCGTTTTATCAGCAGACGGCTCAGGCAGCCTTCAACAATCAGCTCCATCTGTTTGGCCACCATTGCCGGGTCGTCCACTTCCAGCTGGGTCAGCAGTTCGTGGGTATTGGCCAGAGAAGCCTGCTTTTGTTGCTCCGCCAGCTGATGGATAGGGTGCTGGGCATCCGGATAAAAGGTGCAGGCGGCGATAAACAGGCAACCGGGATAGCGATGGTTGCTCACGCATTGGGTTAATGCGCCGTAGCGCGCCAGCAGCTTTTGCTCCGGCGTGAGCGTGTCGTCGAGCAGCAGCTGACGGCGCCAGGCATCAACCTGATGACTGAGGTAACGCAGCGCATCGTACAGCAGCGCTTCACGATCGGGCCAGAAACGCTTGAGGTCAGCGAGCGGGTAAGAGACGCGTTCGGCGACCATTTCCAGCGTGGTGTTGGCAATACCTTCAATTTCGAGAATTTGTATGGCTTCACCCAGGACATCTTCACGTTGCACGGTCTTCTCCTCCATTTTTCCTCCTAAAGTGTCGTTCACGGTTGCCAATCGTGCAAATGGGCGCTGAATGTCGCCGCATCCATAAACCCGGTGACGCGCTGCGCGGGCTGCTCTTCGCCCTGCCTGTTAAAGAACAGAATGGTCGGCAAGCCGAGCACCTTCAGGTGTTTCAGCAGAGCCACATCCTCGGCGCTGTTCTTCGTCACGTCTATCTGCAACAGAACGGTCTCTTTCAGGGCCTGTTGTACTTCGGTCGTGCTAAAGGTGTATTTTTCGAACTCTTTGCAGGCGACGCACCAGTCGGCGTACAGGTCGAGCATAACCGGTTTACCCTTTGCCTGCGCCAGCGCCTGGTCGAGCTCCGCGACGTTACCGATCCGCGTAAAGGACAGCGGTGACTGCTGCCGGGCTACCGGCTCGCCAAAAGCCCAGTCCTGCAGCGGACGTGCGCTGACCAGCGCCGCACCGAGCATGATGATTTGCACGAGGCGCAGCCAGGGGCGGGATGCGCCGAGCGCGGTAATAAAAGCCCAGCTAAAGAAGGCCACGCCCAGCAGCGACCACAGGCGCAGGCCCCAGGGTTCGCCGACGATACGCTCCAGCAAAAAGACCGGAAGCGCCAGGATCACAAAACCGAATGCGGTCTTCACATGGCTCATCCACGGGCCGCTCTTCGGCAACAGACGGTTGCCAAATACGGTGACCAGGATCAGCGGCAGCCCCATGCCCAGCGCATACAAATACAGCGTGCCGCCGCCGAGCCACAGGTTGCCGCTCTGGGCAATATACAGCAGGATGGCGCTCAGCGGCGCGGTGGTGCAGGGCGAACAGATCAGTCCGGCAATGGCTCCCATCGCAAAGACGCCGCCGGGTGAACCGCCCTGGCGTTTGTTGCTCATCAGCGTCAGGCGGGTTTGCAGCGATGAGGGCAGCTGCAGCGTGAACAGACCAAACATCGACAGCGCCAGCAGGATAAAGACCGCAGACAGGCCAATCAGTACGTACGGATGCTGCAACGCCGCCTGAAACTGCAAACCGGCGGCGGCGACCACCAGTCCCAGCGCGGTATAGGTGAGCGCCATCCCCTGCACGTAGATAAAGGCCAGCAGCAGCGCTCGCCCGGTAGAGAGTCGCTGTTTTCCGCCGAGGACAATACCCGAGATCAGCGGATACATCGGCAGCACGCACGGCGTGAAGGCGATACCGATACCTATCAGCAGCGCCCATAGCGCGGAGAAGGGCAGGCTGGCTGGCGCATTCTCGCCGGCGTCGCTCTTCTCCTGCCGGGCAGGCTGCTCGGGTTTGGTCGCCAGCTCAGGACGCTTTTCAACCGGCAGCGGCGGATTAAATTTGGGTTGCCCGGACGAGGGGAGCGCCGGATGGGCGGGGACCGACTCGCCGTTGGATACGGCCAGTACCGTGCGAAGCGGCACCACTTTTGTCTCCGGCGGATAGCAGAAACCCGCATCGGCGCAGCCCTGATATGTCACGGTGAGCGTCGCGCCTTGTTCCGCCTCGCTCAGCGTGACCGGGATGGTGAGCCGCTGGCGGTAAATCTCACTCTTGCCGTAAAACTCATCCTCATGCCACGTGCCGGGCGGTAGCGCCGATGCGGCGAGGGTGGCATTCGCCGGCGTCAGTTTTATCTGCTGGCGGTAGAGGTAGTAACCCTCTTTGATTTGCCAGGTCAGGTTGACGTCCCGCTGGCTCTGCTGGAAATCAAAGGCAAAAGCCTGGTCTGCGGGAACAAAGTCAGAGCGCCCGGGGGCGTCAAATAAGCCGGCGAAAGCGGATGTGCTGCAGAGCAGCAGAATCAGCGTAATGATGCGTTGAGCCATGAGAGGTAATCAGTGTCTCCGTGAGTGACGGGTAAAACCAGTAATTCGGGGGTTTGATACGGGTGATGGGACTTCAGGCAATCCAGTAACGCCTGCTGGTGAGCCCGGTCGGTTTTCAGCAGCATTTGCACTTCATACTCCTGCTCCAGCTTGCCTTCCCAGTAGTAGAGCGATGTCGCTCCAGGCAGAAGTGTGGCACAGGCGGCGAGCTTTTCGGCCAGCACTTTGGCCGCCAGATCCTGGGCGGTGGCTTCATCCGGCGCGGTACAGAGAACAACAACAGCATCAGGCGTAGTCATCGTGAACCTCGTATCAGCGAAAAGAGGCACTATAGCACGCACGATGAGGGGAATAATGAAACGGGCCAGGAAACTGGCCCGAATTTAAGCAGATTTACAGCATGATGCCGCCGATAATGAAACCCAGAATGACGCACAGGGTGATGGCAATCACCCCTGGGATCAGGAACGCATGGTTAAAGACATACTTGCCGATACGCGTTGACCCGGTGTCGTCCATTTCGACCGCCGCCAGCAGCGTAGGATAGGTTGGCAGCACGAACAGCGCGGAGACGGCAGCAAACGAGGCGATGGCGGTCAGCGGGGTGACGCCAAGCAGCAGCGCAGCCGGCATCAGCGCTTTGGTGGTTGCGGCCTGGGAGTAGAGCAGGGTCGCGGCGAAGAACAGCACTACCGCCAGCAGCCACGGATAGTTGTGCAGCAGGTCGCCGGCTACGGTCTGGATGTCGGTGATATGCGCTTTGACGAAGGTATCGCCCAGCCAGGCGACGCCCAGGACGCAGACGCAGGCGCTCATCCCGGATTTAAAGGTGCTGGCGTTGAGCACTTCGCTGGTGTCGATTTTGCAGGTGACGCTAATCAACGTGGCGATGGTCAGCATGAACACCACGATCGCTTCGTTACGCGGCAGCACCGGGTTCTGAATCAGCCCGACGGTATCGCTGATGGCGGTCGCGTAGAACATGACCGCCACGATGCCGATCAGAAACAGCAGCACCGAACGCTTTGCATGAGGTTTCAGCTCGAAAACCTGGCTCCCGCGCAGCTTCACTTCACCTTTTGCCAGACGTTCCTGATAAATCGGATCGTCTTTCAGTTCGCAGCCGAGGAAGTTACAGACCACCGCGGTGATCATTACCGCAATCAGCGTCACCGGAATACAGATGGCCAGCAGCGTCAGATAGCTCACGCCCAGCGGCTCGAGGATCCCGGCAAAAAAGACCACCGCAGCGGAAATCGGCGAGGCGGTAATGGCAATCTGCGAGGCGACGACGGCGATAGAAAGCGGACGGGACGGGCGAATGCCCTGTTCTTTGGCGACCTCGGTAATGACCGGCAGGGTAGAGAACGCGGTATGACCGGTTCCCGCCAGCACGGTCATAAACCAGGTGACCAGCGGAGCAAGGAAGGTAATGTATTTCGGATGGCGTCTGAGCATACGCTCGGCAAGGCTGACCAGATAATCCATGCCTCCGGCCACCTGCATTGCGGCAATAGCGGCGATAACCGCCATGATGATTTCAATGACGTCGAAGGGAATCGCGCCAGGTTTGATTTGAAAGAGGAGCGTCAGGACGAGGACGCCCAGACCACCGGCAAAGCCGATGCCGATACCGCCGAGCCTGGCTCCCAGGTAAATCGCCAGCAGGACAATCACGAGTTCTGCACCAAACATATACGCCTTCCTTGTTTTTTAACAAGTTGATATTGAATTGTTGTGATTTAGTAAACCTAAAAATGCAAAAAAGGCATGTCATTGCTGACATGCCTCTGGGTAGTTTAACCTGAAAGCTTACTGTTCGCTTTCATCGGTATAACGCTTCGCTTTATAGGCCGGATGCATCAGGTTTTGTGGCGAGAAAATATCGTCCAGTTCCGCTTCGGTCAGTAATCCACGCTCCAGAACCACTTCCCTTACGCTCTTGCCGGTTTCGGCGCAAATCTTGCCGACAATATCGCCATTGTGGTGGCCGATAAACGGGTTGAGATAGGTGACGATACCGATGGAGTTATACACATAGCCTTCGCACACCGCTTTGTTGGCGGTAATGCCGTTAATGCATTTTTCCAGCAGGTTATAGCAGGCGTTAGTCAGGATGTGGATAGATTCAAACATCGCCTGGCCAATAACCGGCTCCATGACGTTCAGCTGCAGCTGACCGGCTTCCGAGGCCATGGTCACCGTGGTGTCGTTGCCAATGACCTTGAAGCAGACCTGGTTGACCACTTCCGGGACGACCGGGTTAACTTTCGCCGGCATGATCGATGAACCCGCCTGCAGCTCTGGCAGGTTGATTTCGTTCAGACCCGCGCGCGGGCCGGAAGAGAGCAGGCGCAGGTCGTTACAGATTTTGGACAGTTTCACCGCCAGACGCTTCAGCGAGCTGTGTACCATCACGTAGGCGCCGCAGTCGGAGGTGGCTTCAATCAGATCTTCCGCCGGAACCACCGGCAGGCCGCTGACTTCCGCCAGTTTTTGTACCGCCAGCTGCTGGTAGCCATCCGGTGTATTCAGGCGCGTACCGATGGCGGTGGCGCCGAGGTTAACTTCGAGCAGCAGTTCTCCGGTACGCAGAATGCTTTTGATTTCTTCATTCAGCAGCACATTAAACGCGTGGAACTCCTGGCCGAGCGTCATCGGCACGGCGTCCTGCAGCTGGGTACGCCCCATTTTCAGGACATCCTGGAATTCGACGGCTTTATTCTGGAAACCGTCACCCAGCTGGTTGATGGCGTCGGTTAATTTCAGCAGGGACGCATAAACCGCGATACGGAAACCGGTCGGGTAGGCATCGTTGGTGGACTGGCATTTGTTAACGTGGTCGTTCGGGTTCAGGTACTGGTATTCACCTTTCTGATGACCCATCAGCTCAAGGCCAATGTTGGCCAGCACTTCGTTGGTGTTCATGTTGACGGAAGTGCCTGCACCGCCCTGGAACACATCAACCGGGAACTGGTCCATGCATTTACCGTTATTCAGAACTTCATCGCATGCGGCAATAATGGTGTTCGCGACGCTTTTAGGAATGGTTTGCAGTTCCTTGTTGGCCATCGCGGCGGCCTTTTTGACCATCACCATGCCGCGCACGAACTCAGGGATATCGCTGATTTTGCTATTGCTGATGTAGAAGTTTTCAATCGCTCTCAGAGTATGAACACCATAGTAGGCGTCAGCTGGAACTTCCCTGGTACCCAACAGGTCTTCTTCGATACGAATGTTGTTTAACATGTGAACCTTCTTTTTCAAGCTGCCAATGAATTCACCAAATACGCAGAATTTATGGGATTTTGCGCATTTTCTTGCCGAAGATTATTTCCTTAATCGGCCCGGTGCCCACGATCATATGCTGATGATAGCGAATGTCAGCAACCTTGATCACTTATTATGTCGAGAAGGGTATAAGAATTATTAATCTGTGAAATGAGTCACCGCTTTGCCGTTCTTGAAAAAAATAAGCGCTTCTGCCGATTGAAATGCGCTGTTTTAGCCCAATATTGATGTGATGCGAAAAGCACACCGATGACTGCGGGGGCCGATAGTGAACCCCGCTAATGAAGGAGACGCCAGTGCGTTGGATTCCGTTTATTGCCATTTTTTTATACGTTTACATTGAGATATCGATCTTTATCCAGGTGGCTCACGTGCTTGGCGTTCTGTTGACGCTGATTCTGGTGATCTTTAGCTCGGTGGTCGGTATGTCGCTGGTGCGCAACCAGGGCTTTAAAAACTTTATGCTGATGCAGCAGAAAATGGCGGCTGGTGAAAGCCCGGCTGCAGAAATGATTAAAAGCGTATCGCTGATTATTGCCGGTCTGCTGCTCTTGCTGCCGGGGTTCTTTACCGATTTCCTCGGCCTGCTGCTCCTGCTGCCGCCGGTGCAAAAACACCTGACCCTGAAGCTGATGCCGCACCTGCGCTTTAGCAGGATGCCCGGCGGTGGTTTTAGCGCCGGAACCGGAGGCGGTGAGACCTTTGACGGGGAGTACCAGCGCAAAGATGAAGAGCGCGACCGTCTGGATCACAAAGACGACCGCTAAGCCATCAGCCCCGGCATGGCCGGTCTGATACGGTAATAAAGATGATGAGCCGGATATGCGTTGCGCTATCCGGCTTTTTTTATGCGATGTTTCATTTCCGATGAGGGGAGGGCAGTGCTGCCGCACGGCGCTTTGGCAGCCACAGCCACAGCGCGGCCATAACCAGCAGGGCGTACAGGCTTTTCCAGCCGACCATCGCCAGTAACAACAGGCAGAGCAGGCTCCCGATGAACGCCAGAACCCGATAGCGCCCCCGCAGCAACCGGCAGCCCGCCAGCATGCACAGCAGATAAATCATAATAAAGATGCCGTTGGCATAGACGATCAGCGCATCGAGGTCGATATCCAGCCAGTAGATGCCTAGTGTGCTGATGACACAGCAGCCCAGCACCACGTTGAGCGCATTGCGTGGGATTTGCTGCGGCGAGAGGCGGGCGAGGTAGCTTTCTGGCTTGTACTGCGCCTGCGACCAGACCAGACGGGCAAAGCTCTGAATATAGATATTGAGGCTGGCGAAGCAGGCAAGATAGCCAATGACGCAGGCGATCCACAGCGCCTGCACGCCAAACAGACGTACCACGATATTGGGCAGCGATGCGGCGGCGGCCATATCGCTGCCGAAGGCGTGAAAATGCAGGACCAGTACGGTACAGGCCCAGTAAACGGAGCCCGCCAGCAGCAGGCCGATCATTAGCGCACGGGGGAAATCGCGCTCCGGGCGTTTAAATTCCGATGCCAGGTGGGCGAAGGCTTCAAGGCCGACGAAACACCAGAACATCACCGACAGGGCGGCAAAAAGCCGGGAGCGATCGATATCTTCCGGCGCCGGAAAGGGAATTTGCGCCGGGCTAATCCCGCCGCGCCACCAGATAGCGGCGATCAGCGCGACGATCAGAACCGCTACCAGCGTTTGTAGATTCGCGCTGGAGCTTGCGCCCCGCGACCCGACCCACCAGACGATGGCCAGCGTACCCAGCTCCGCGAGCAGCAGCTGGCTGTCGTGCCAGCCAAACAACGCCTGACCGAAGCCGGTGGCGATATGCAGCGCCGCCGGTAACCCAACCGGAATGACCGACAGGAACAGCCAGCCGGTGACGCGTTCCATATGGCCACCAAACGCCATATTGACGAAGTGCGCCACGCCGCCCGCGCTGGGGAAGTGGCGACCAAGAACGGCAAAGACGATAGCGATCGGGAAGACCAGCAGAATGAGCGCGGGCCACGCCCACAGGCTGTTATCTCCCGCAACCAGCGCGGCAAGAGCGGGAACGGCGAAAACGCCGGTGCCAAGTAGCGACGTAGAAAGCAGCCCCACTCCCTGAGCCAGACCTAACTCCTGTTTTAAACCACTCATGATGCCATCCTGCCGTGACAAAAGATCGATGGTATCACAATCGTTTTTGCTTATGACGGTGGCAGACCTGCATCTGTTTCTGTGCGTTAGCGCACGCGGAAAATTTTTTTTTAACTTCCCCCCTTGAAGCGCGAAAACCCACCCCCATCTCTCAGGCACTAGCCGGAAAACCGTATACGGGCCGGTGTCACCCATAACTGATAATGACTTTCTCAAAGGAGAGCTATCAATGAGTATTCGTCCGTTACATGATCGTGTGATCGTCAAACGTAAAGAAGTTGAAACCAAATCTGCAGGCGGCATCGTTCTGACCGGTTCTGCGGCAGCCAAATCAACTCGTGGCGAAATCATCGCTGTCGGTAAGGGCCGCATCCTGGAAAACGGAACTGTGCAGCCGCTGGACGTTAAAGTTGGCGACATCGTTATTTTCAACGACGGCTACGGTGTGAAATCTGAAAAAATCGACAATGAAGAAGTGCTGATCATGTCTGAAAGCGACATTCTGGCAATTGTTGAAGCGTAATTCGCGCGCGAAACTGAACGAATTTGAGGAATAGAAAAAATGGCAGCTAAAGACGTAAAATTCGGTAACGACGCTCGTGTAAAAATGCTGCGCGGCGTGAACGTACTGGCAGATGCAGTGAAAGTGACCCTGGGCCCGAAAGGCCGTAACGTGGTTCTGGATAAATCTTTCGGTGCACCGACCATCACCAAAGATGGTGTTTCCGTAGCGCGTGAAATCGAGCTGGAAGACAAGTTCGAAAACATGGGTGCGCAGATGGTGAAAGAAGTTGCCTCTAAAGCGAACGACGCTGCAGGCGACGGTACCACCACCGCAACCGTACTGGCTCAGGCTATCATCGCAGAAGGCCTGAAAGCCGTTGCTGCTGGCATGAACCCGATGGATCTGAAACGCGGTATCGACAAAGCTGTCGTGGCTGCCGTTGAAGAACTGAAAACGCTCTCCGTACCGTGCTCCGACTCTAAAGCTATTGCTCAGGTTGGTACCATCTCCGCTAACTCCGATGAAACCGTAGGTAAACTGATCGCGGAAGCGATGGACAAAGTCGGTAAAGAAGGCGTTATCACCGTTGAAGACGGTACCGGTCTGGAAGACGAACTGGACGTCGTTGAAGGTATGCAGTTCGACCGCGGCTACCTCTCCCCGTACTTCATCAACAAGCCGGAAACTGGCGCTGTTGAACTGGAAAGCCCGTTCATCCTGCTGGCTGACAAAAAAGTCTCCAACATCCGCGAAATGCTGCCGGTTCTGGAATCCGTTGCGAAAGCAGGCAAGCCGCTGGTTATCATCGCTGAAGATGTTGAAGGCGAAGCGCTGGCAACTCTGGTGGTCAACACCATGCGCGGTATCGTGAAAGTCGCTGCTGTTAAAGCACCGGGCTTCGGCGACCGTCGTAAAGCTATGCTGCAGGACATCGCTACCCTGACTGGCGGTACCGTTATCTCTGAAGAGATCGGTATGGAGCTGGAAAAAGCGACTCTGGAAGACCTGGGTCAGGCAAAACGCGTTGTGATCAACAAAGACACCACCACCATCATCGATGGCGTGGGTGAAGAAGGCGCAATTCAGGGCCGCGTTGCTCAGATCCGTAAGCAGATCGAAGAAGCGACTTCCGACTACGACCGTGAAAAACTGCAGGAGCGCGTAGCGAAACTGGCTGGCGGCGTTGCGGTAATCAAAGTCGGTGCAGCTACCGAAGTTGAAATGAAAGAGAAAAAAGCGCGCGTTGACGATGCTCTGCACGCAACCCGTGCTGCGGTAGAAGAAGGTGTTGTTGCTGGTGGTGGTGTTGCGCTGGTTCGCGTTGCCGCTAAACTGGCTGGCCTGACCGCTCAGAACGAAGATCAGAACGTCGGTATTAAAGTTGCGCTGCGCGCGATGGAAGCTCCGCTGCGTCAGATCGTGTCCAACGCTGGCGAAGAGCCGTCTGTTGTTGCTAACAACGTGAAAGCGGGTGAAGGCAACTACGGTTATAACGCGGCAACTGAAGAATACGGCAACATGATCGACTTCGGTATCCTGGACCCGACTAAAGTGACTCGTTCTGCTCTGCAGTACGCTGCATCCGTTGCTGGTCTGATGATCACCACCGAGTGCATGGTGACCGACCTGCCGAAAAGCGACGCAGCCGATTTAGGCGCTGCTGGCGGCATGGGTGGCATGGGCGGTATGGGCGGCATGATGTAATCGTGCGCTATACCCCTTAGAAACAAAGAAACCCCCGGGCAGAAATGCTCGGGGGTTTTTCTTTTTCTCATCTTTTTAGTATAAGGTGTACATCCGGGCCAGCGCGTCCAGCTCATTGATCATGGGGAATAACATGCAGGTAAGATATTTAGCAGGGATTGTCGGCGCAGCATTATTGTTAGCGGGTTGCAGTTCCAGCAACGAACTGAGCTCAGGCGGACAGAGCGTACGCTTTGTTGAAGATAAGCCGGGTGCGGATTGCCAGCTGTTGGGGACCGCGACGGGCAAGCAGAGCAACTGGCTGTCCGGGCAAAACGGTGATGAAGGCGGCTCCATGCGTGGTGCAGCTAACGCGCTGCGCAACCAGGCCGCGGCGATGGGCGGCAACGTGATTTATGGCGTGAGCAGCCCGACGCAGAACCTGCTGTCGAGCTTTGTGCCAACCGATAGCGAAATGAACGGCCAGGTCTATAAGTGCCCGAACTGATGTGATTCCGGGCCTCTTCCGACGAGGGTAAGAGAGGCTCGGGCGATCTCCGCGCGTTCAGTCAGGCTGTGAATCGGAGGTCTGCCAGCTTTTCCCCGGCAGACCTTTTCACGAATGTTGTTTTAAGCCCAAATCCAGCGGCGTCTTACTTGGCTCACCGCCGATTTCCCGTGCCAGTCTTGGTACCATATAACCTGAAACCAACGTCAGCAGTTCGCGCATAATGGCCCGGGCCTCTTCATCTTCGACCATAAAATGGGCCGCGCCCTGGACTTTATCCAGCACGTGCAGGTAATAAGGCATGACGCCAGCATCGAACAGGGCATTGCTCAGAGCGGCCAGCGTGTGTGCATTGTCGTTGACGCCGCGCAGCAGAACGCTTTGATTCAACAGCGTGACACCGGCTTGACGCAAGCGCGCCATCGCAGCGCGGAAATCGGCATCAATTTCATTGGCGTGGTTAATATGATTGACCAGCAGCACCTGCAGCGATGAGCTGGCAAAGCGTGCGGCCAGCGCATCGGTAATCCGCGCCGGGATGACGACAGGCAGGCGGCTGTGAATGCGCAGACGCTTAATATGCGGGATAGCTTCCAGCTGGGTGAGCAGCCAGTCCAGCTCATGGTCTTTCGCCATCAGCGGGTCGCCGCCGGAAAAAATAATTTCATCGAGCTGCGGATGCGCGGCAATGTACTCCAGCGCCGCCTGCCAGTTACGCTTATTGCCTTGATTTTCGGCATAAGGGAAGTGTCTGCGGAAGCAATAGCGGCAATTTACCGCGCAGCCGCCCTTGACCAGCAGCAGCGCCCGGTTGCGGTATTTATGCAGCAGACCGGGTACCACGCTGTGCTGTTCTTCCAGCGGATCGGTGGAAAAACCCGGTGCTGAAATAAACTCATCTTGCGAGGTAAGTACCTGACGAAGCAGGGGATCGTTGGGATTCCCCGGCTCCATACGGGCGATAAATGCCCGCGGCACGCGCAGGGCGAAGAGGCGTTTTGCCTCGCGTCCCGCCAGCAGGTTCGCGTCAGCGTCTACATTTAAAAGATGCAGCAGTTCATCGGGACTGGTCACAACATCTGCAAGTTGCGTTAACCAATCTTCTCTGGATGGGGTATTTAGGGTTACAATATGCGCCATTTTGTGGCTTAGCTACCAATTAACAAATTTAGAGGGCCTTATGGCGACTTACTATAGCAACGATTTTCGTGCCGGTCTTAAAATCATGATGGACGGCGAACCTTATGCCGTTGAAGCCAGTGAATTCGTAAAACCAGGCAAAGGCCAGGCTTTTGCCCGCGTTAAGCTGCGCCGTCTGCTGACCGGGACTCGCGTAGAGAAAACCTTCAAATCTACCGATTCCGCCGAAGGCGCAGACGTTGTTGATATGAACCTGACCTACCTGTACAACGACGGTGAGTTCTATCACTTCATGAACAACTCCACTTTCGAGCAGCTGGCTGCCGATGCGAAAGCCGTAGGCGATAACGCAAAATGGCTGCTGGATCAGGCTGAGTGCATCGTGACCCTGTGGAACGGCCAGCCTATCTCCGTCACCCCGCCGAACTTCGTTGAGCTGGAAATCGTGGAAACCGATCCAGGCCTGAAAGGCGATACCGCAGGTACCGGCGGTAAACCGGCGACGCTGTCTACTGGCGCAGTGGTTAAAGTTCCGCTGTTCGTTCAGATTGGCGAAGTCATCAAAGTGGATACCCGCTCTGGCGAATACGTATCCCGCGTGAAGTAATTCATGCCATAGAGGGTTGGCGCAGCAGCGTGCTGCGCCTGCTATAGCCGTTAAGGAAATAGCCGTTAGGGAAACCGCAGGTCATTAACCGCAGGCAGGGAAGATGAACAACGCGATAAAACTTCTGCTGGTGCTCTCTCTGAGCGCAACGTTGCTTACCGGATGCAATACCGCCCGCGGCGTTGGCGAAGACATCCAGGGGCTGGGGCATGCGATTTCGCGTGCGGTCAGCTAAGCGCCTTTTTGGCCGATCTTTTGCTTTGATCACCGCTTCGCTGTACCGTTTCGCTTACACCTTCCGCTAATTCTCTCCTTTTCTCTTAAAAAACGCTGAGATTCCGCCATCCTGGGTCAGGTTGTCTATGCTTATAGGGCACGATAACTAAAACTGGTAATAAGGATGACATTATGGTGAAAAAAGCAATTGCAGCGTTCTTTACGGTTTTGGCCCTCTCTTCTGTGCTGACCGCATGTAATACAACACGTGGTGTGGGTCAGGATATTTCAGAAGGCGGCAGTGCCATTTCTGGGGCTGCGACAAAAGCTCAGCAATAGACCCTGACGGTACGGTGACTGGCCGTACCGTTCTTTCCATCGTCCCTGCTGCTGGTTATAATCTCCGTGCTTTCATCCACACCTTACGGGACGACCTGTAAGCGTATCGCATTCGGGGACGGCCCCATCAAGGGGGTTTTGTGTCCTGGTTTATCTTGTTTATCGCCGGTCTGCTGGAAGTGGTCTGGGCGGTTGGTCTGAAATACACCCACGGTTTTAGTCGCCTGGTGCCAAGCGTGATCACGATTGTGGCTATGGTACTTAGCATGGCGCTGCTGTCATGGGCGATGAAAACGCTGCCTGTCGGCACCGCCTATGCGGTGTGGACGGGAATTGGCGCAGTAGGCGCGGCGATCACCGGGATCGTCCTGCTGGGCGAGTCCGCCAGCGCCATGCGTATTGCCAGCCTGGCGTGTATCGTTGTCGGTATTATCGGGCTGAAAATCAGCGCGCACTGACTAATAGCGCTGGTTAACCCAGATAAGTTTGCTGACGTCGAAGCCCTGTCGGGTGGCGATGTCCAGCATCTGCTGTTTCACTTCCGGTGAGACTTTCGGCGAGCGGGCCAGTAGCCAGAGATAATCGCGGTCTGGCCCGCAGACCAGCGCGTAGCGATAATCTTTATCCAGGGCGATCACGTTGTAGCCGCCGTAGAAAGGGCCGAAAAAGGAGACTTTCAGCGCTGCTCGGGTCGGCTGGCCGGTGAAGTAGGCCACGCCATCGGTTTTCTGCCACATGCCCCGGTCGGGGTTATAGCCTTTGTTTACCACATCTAGTCCGCCATCATCGCGCAGGCTGTAGGTGGCGGTCACTTTTTCAAGACCACTTTCAAACTGATGGTCGAAGCGGGCTATTTCATACCAGGTGCCGAGATAGCGCTGGGTATCAAATGGACTGACCACCGTTACGCCTGGTGGCGGCGTTGGCGTGCTACAGGCAACAAGCAGAAACGAGGCGGCAACAACCGCAATAACAGGCAGCACACGCATAGCATTTTCCTTGCTGGCTTTTTAGCTAAGTGTAGATTCTGTCTGGAGAAAAGTGGGGATATTTTCTGCAAAAGAGAGCCCGATAACAGAATGCTACCGGGCTTCAGGGAGGTTAAATGAATAACACGCCAATCAGCGTCACAACGGTCAGGATCGCGGCCAGGCCGTAGAAGACCCACTTACCATTCGGAACGTGAATTTTCAGGTCGTGCATGGCGTGATGGATGCGGTGTAGCCCGCACCACAGCGGCAGGACGATCATCAGGAAGATAAAGGCGCGGCCCACAAAGCTCTGGGCAAAGCCCAGCACGCGTTCGTAGCTGAATGCATCGCCTGGCGCCAGGCCTAGCGGCAGCAGAATACCGACCAGTAGCACCATGACCGGAGCGACAATCGCGCCCCACATGCCACCTGCGCCAAACAGCCCCCAGAATACCGGTTCATCGGAACGTTTCGGGTTGGGATTGATCATTTCAGCCTCCTTACCAGAACAGGGCAACAAACAGGATCACCACGGTCACCAGCGCGGTCACCACCCAAAGCCCTTTAATCACCGGCTCTGGCCCCATTTTTTCACCCTTAATAATGATATTGGCGGCTTTCGGCGCCAGCTCAAACCAGGTTTTTGTGTGCAGCAGGGCGGCACACAGGGTGATAAGGTTCAGGACCACCACCACCGGGTTTTGCAGGAAGCCCACATAGCCAGCCCAGCTTTCTGCGCCATGCTTCAGGGCAAACAGACCGTAAATCAGCACGATACTGAACCATACCGTTGGCACTGCGGTTCCTTCACGCACCATATAGAAGCGATAAAACGGCAGTTTTTTCCACCAGGTGGACGTCATCGGCCGCACGTAGGGTTTGCGTTTAGTCGTCATCATGCACTCCTTAGCGTGGTTTCAGGGTCGCGATAAGAAAGTCTTTCGAGCTTTCTACCTTGCCCTGCTGAATGGCGGCTGCCGGATCGACATGCTTCGGACAGACTTCCGAGCAATAGCCCACGAAGGTACAGGTCCAGACGCCGTTCTGACCGTTAAGCTGCGCCATGCGCTCCTTCTTGCCGTGGTCGCGACTGTCTTCGTTGTAGCGATGGGCGAGGGTGATGGCCGCCGGGCCGATAAACTCCGGATTAAGACCAAACTGCGGGCAGGCGGCGTAGCACAGGCCGCAGTTGATACAGCCGGAGAACTGATGGTATTTGGCCATTTGCGCCGGAGTTTGCTTGTTTGGCCCCTGATCCGGTGTGCGCGGGTTGCCAATAATATAGGGCTTAATGGCCTCCAGGCTCTCGATAAAGTGGGTCATATCGACCACCAGATCGCGCTCAATCGGGAAGTTGGCCAGCGCCTCAACCTTAATGCCCTTGGTGTATTCGCGCAGGAAAGTTTTACAGGCCAGTTTCGGCACTTTATTGACCATCATCCCACAGGAACCGCAGATCGCCATGCGGCAGGACCAGCGATAGCTGAGGTCCGGCGCAAGGTTATCTTTGATGTAACCCAGCGCGTCGAGCAGCGAGGTTTGCTCATCATAAGGCACTTCATAGAACGCGCTGTGCGGTGCGGCGTCCACTTCCGGGTTGTAGCGCACCACTTCAATTTTGAGGTTCTTCATCTCAGCCATTTGCCGTCTCCTTCTTCTCGGCTGCTTCCGCTTCTGCGCCATATACGCGTTTCGCCGGCGGCAGAGTGGTGATTTTCACCTCGCCGTACTCCAGGCGTGTGGTGCCATCTGCATCGCGGAAAGCCAGCGTATGTTTGAGGAAATTGACATCATCACGTTCGGTGCAGCCTTCATCCAGGCGCTGGTGCGCGCCGCGTGACTCTTTACGTGCAATAGCGGAGTGCGCCATACATTCGGCAACGTTCAGGCCATGGCCCAGTTCGATGGTGTAGAGCAGGTCGGTGTTGAAGACGCTGGAGTTGTCGGTAATGCGCACACGCTTAAAGCGCTCCTGCAACTCCGCCAGCTTATCGATGGTTTTCTGCATCAGTTCCGGCGTGCGATAGATACCGCAGCCTTCTTCCATCGACAGCCCCATTTCATCGCGAATTTTCGCCCAGTTCTCGTTACCTTCCTGATTAACGAGATCTTTCAGCCGTTTTTCTACATCGGCGGCCTGCGCGTCCAGCGCCGCAACGTTCATTTCACCGGCTTGTGCGGCGCGCTTCATCGCTTGTTCACCGGCGAGGCGGCCAAATACCACCAGTTCTGCCAGCGAGTTGGAGCCGAGGCGGTTGGCGCCATGCAGGCCGACGGAAGAACATTCGCCAACCGCGAACAGGCCTTTAATCCGCGTTTCACACTGCTGGTCGGTTTCAATGCCGCCCATCGTGTAGTGGGCGGTCGGACGGACCGGAATCGGCTCTTTCACCGGGTCAACGCCGACATAGGCTTTGGCCAGCTCGCAGATAAACGGCAGGCGTTCAAGCAGCTTTTTCTCACCGAGATGCCGCAGGTCGAGATAGACCACGTCGCCGCGCGGCGTCGGGATGGTGTTACCTTTACGCCATTCGTGCCAGAAGGCCTGGGAGACTTTGTCGCGCGGACCGAGCTCCATATATTTGTTTTTAGGCTCACCCAGCGGCGTTTCCGGACCCATGCCGTAATCCTGCAGATAGCGGTAGCCATTTTTGTTAACCAGAATACCGCCTTCACCGCGACAGCCTTCCGTCATCAGAATACCGGAGCCGGGCAGGCCGGTTGGGTGATACTGAACAAACTCCATATCGCGCAGCGGTACGCCGTGGCTCAGCGCCATGCCCATCCCGTCGCCGGTAACGATGCCGCCGTTGGTGTTGTAGCGATAAACACGTCCCGCGCCGCCGGTCGCCATAACCACCGCATTTGCGCGGATTTGGACCAGCGAACCTTCCATCATATTCATCGCCACCAGGCCACGGGCCTGACCATCGTCGACCAGAATGTCGAGGACGAAGTGTTCATCGAAGCGTTGGATTTGGGGGAACTGGAGGGAGGTCTGGAACAGGGTATGCAGCATATGGAAGCCGGTCTTATCGGCGGCAAACCACGTACGTTCGATTTTCATCCCCCCGAAGCGGCGCACGTTGACGCTACCGTCCGGACGGCGGCTCCACGGACATCCCCACTGCTCAAGCTGGGTCATTTCCGTGGGGCAGTGGTGGACAAAGTAATCGACGACATCCTGCTCGCAGAGCCAGTCGCCACCGGCGACGGTGTCGTGAAAATGGTACTCAAAGCTGTCATGATCCTGTGCAACGGCAGCAGAACCTCCCTCGGCCGCAACGGTATGGCTGCGCATGGGATAGACTTTTGAAATCAGTGCGATTTTGGCATGTGGATTTGCCTGCGCCGCGGCAATAGCGGCGCGAAGACCAGCTCCGCCAGCGCCAATAACAGCAAGATCGGCTTGAAAAGTTTGCACGACATTCCTCCAGTTTTTGTATATTTCGCCGCCGGACTGGCGAAAAAGTATCACTGCTCCTTTATAGGTAAAGGAGTATAGCCGTAGGGTTGATGGGGAAAATTGATGTGTTCGATTTTTTTGTCAATATGTGCGCCGGTTTATCAGTTCTGGTGATGAATTCTCTTCGGCAACACCTTTCCCGTCGGTCACAGGGGGGCCGGTTCGCACAAAATTTGTTTCACCCGACGGTTACGAGTAGACTTCGTGCCCTTGTATGAAATCGGAGAAAGTAACATGAGCGAGACGGCAACCTGGCAGCCGAGCGCGTCCATTCCAAACCTGTTGAAACGCGCGGCGATAATGGCGGAAATTCGCCGTTTCTTTAGCGATCGCGGCGTGCTGGAGGTGGAGACGCCTTGCATGAGTCAGGCAACCGTGACGGATATTCACATGTTTCCGTTCCAGACCCGTTTCGTCGGCCCTGGCTATTCGCAGGGGATGGATCTCTATCTGATGACCAGCCCGGAATACCATATGAAGCGCCTGCTGGCCGCGGGCTGTGGCCCTGTGTTCCAGCTGTGTCGTAGCTTCCGCAATGAAGAGATGGGGCGTCACCACAATCCGGAATTCACGATGCTGGAGTGGTATCGTCCGTGCTATGACATGTATCGGCTGATTAACGAAGTCGATGACTTGCTTCAGCAGGTGCTGGAGTGCCAGCCGGCGGAAAGCCTCTCGTATCAGCAGGCGTTCCTGCGTCATCTTGAGCTTGATCCGCTGTCGGCCGATAAGACGCAGCTGCGTGAAGCGGCGGCGAAGCTCGATCTGAGCAACATTGCCGATACGGAAGAAGACCGGGATACCTTGCTGCAGCTGCTGTTTACCATGGGCGTCGAGCCGCATATTGGTAAAGATCGCCCGACCTTTGTCTATCACTTCCCGGCCAGTCAGGCGTCTCTGGCGCAAATCAGCACCGAAGATCACCGCGTGGCGGAGCGCTTTGAGGTCTATTACAAGGGTATTGAGCTGGCGAATGGTTTCCACGAGCTGACCGACGCGCGTGAACAGCAGCAGCGTTTCGAGCAGGATAACCGCAAACGAGCGGCTCGCGGCCTGCCGCAGCAGCCTATCGATCGGAATCTGCTTGATGCGCTGGCCGCCGGACTGCCGGACTGTTCCGGCGTGGCGCTGGGGGTCGATCGCGTGGTGATGCTGGCGCTGGGCGCCGAAAGCATCGGCGAAGTGATTGCCTTTACCGTCGATCGCGCCTGATTTGCCCGGCCGCTTCCCTTACCGAACGGGCTAAGGGAAGCGTGGTGATGGGGGAACGGATATCGCGCCGTACCGGCGCGATGGGTCTTACAGACTCCCCGCCGTGCGGCTGGATTTCCCGGCCGACGTCAGCGCCCGACTGCTTTTTCTGCCATCAATGCTTTCCAGACGCATCTGGAACGGCGGGAACGGCATATCGATACCGTGTTCGCGGTAGCCGGCCAGAATTAGCTGGTGGAGTTCGTGACGCAGCGGCATGCGATGCCCCATTTCGGCGGCGTAGATACGCAGCTCGAAAATCTGAATCCCCTGCTGCAGGTCGACGAGGAACGCTTCCGGTGCCGGCGTATCGATTACCAGCGAACAGCGGTGGGCGGCGGCGATCAGGATCTGCGTGACCTCTTCGGTGTTGGCATCCGCCGGTGCCGGGATGGTTAACACCACGCGAGTGACCGAGTCAGAGAGCGACCAGTTGATAAACTGCTCGGTGATGAAGGCCTTGTTAGGCACGATAATCTCTTTACGGTCCCAGTCGCTGATGGTGGTTGCGCGGGTATTGATGCGGGTGACGCTGCCGGTCAGATCGCGGATCGTGACCGTATCGCCAATACGTATCGGCTTTTCAAACAGGATGATCAGGCCGGAGATAAAGTTGGCGAAGATCTCCTGGAGACCAAAGCCCAGCCCCACGCCGAGGGCGGCGACCAGCCACTGCAGCTTGGCCCATTCAATCCCAATCATCGAGAAGCCCATCAGGCCGCCAATCAGCATCAGCAGATATTTGGTGATGGTGGTGATGGCATACCCGGTCCCCGGGGTGAGATCGAGGTGCTGCAGAATCGCCAGCTCCAGCAGCGCCGGTAAGTTTCGCACCAGCTGGGTGGTGATAATCAGCACCAGAATGGCAATCAGCACGGCGCCGAGGGTAATCGGCTCCAGACTTTCAACGCCCTGCACCGTCGAGGTGACATCCCACAACGAGATATTTTCGAGGAAGCCGAAGGCGGAGTGAATTTCTGACCACAGGACGATGACTGAGACCAGCGCGATCAGCATCAGCAGCGAACGGACCAGGCGCAGAGACTGCGTACTGATCGCATCGAGATCGATTTCACTCACTTCGTTCTCTGCGGAACCCTCAGGACTGCTGGAATGGGCGACGTCATCTTCCCCGCGAGCACGCTGAGCGAGAATTTCCGCCCGTCGATGTTTCGCGCGGTCGAAGGCCAGCCGGCGGCGCTGGATCAGCATCCAGCGGCGAATGATGTGGTAGACCACCAGCAGCAGGAACCAGATAGCAACGGAGGTTTCCAGCCTTGCCAGCAGCGCCTGGGCGGTGGCCAGATAGCCGATCGCCGCCGCCAGCATGGCGATTAACGGCGCGCCGAGCAGCAGGTTCCACAGCATGCGGTTAACCATATTATCGCCGTTCCCGGCTTTATCGAGATAAAGCGGGATCCCGGCGTGCTTCAGGCTCAGGGTGACCAGCGCCAGCGCCCCGCAAATCAGCAGGAAGCAGAGGCGGCCGAGCGAAGCGGAAAACTCCCGGTCATTAAGATTATCAAACATGATCAGCGCGATAATCAGCGGCACGATCAGGCCGATGCTCATCAGGTAGTAGCGCATGGCTTTGCTGACGCGACTGCGCGGCCAGCCGAAATGCGCGATAAACAGGCCGTTCGGACGTGCAAAGGTGGCGCAAACCATCACCACCCACAGCAGCGGTACCGTGGCAGTGACGCTTTCGCCGATCGCCACCGCCAGCGGGAAGGGCCATGCCGATTGCAGACCGTAGCCCAGCGTCATCCACAGTACGGGGAGGGGAGAGGCCACCAGAATCGACCAGAACACCGTGCGCAGCGTGAGCCAGAAATGATCCTGCGTGACTTTGCCGACGCGGGCGCTGGAGCGTTCGAGGAAACGGGTAAAGTGACGGCGCGAGCTGATGCTGAAGCCCACCAGGATCAGCGCGCCAAACAGCGGCAGCAGCGTCTCCTTGCTGGTTAACATCATGGCGCTGGCTTTGCCAAGCTGGCTGACGGTATCGAGAGAGACCAGGCGGCGCAGGTCGTGGACGATTTCCAGCGGCCACGAAAAACCGATCGGGCTGACGTCTGACGTCCAGAACAGATAGCGGTGCGTTGCTTCATTGATCTCTTTCAGCGCATCTTCCAGCTGACCGTTGGAGACTTTCAGCTTGGTCAGCTCCAGAATCAGCGTATCTCCGCCCTGGAGCAGCGAATTAAGCAACTCAGTTTGCGTGCGCAGCTGCGCTTCCAGAATGCGGCTTTGTTCGCTGGTGAGAGGCTCGCCGTCCGCCTGGCGAATCAGACGCAGCTGCGGCTGGCTGCTGAGCAGATCCTCATAATGCAGACGCTGCACCCGTAGCTGCGCCATCTCGGTATCCAGCTGCTGCGGCTTCGGCGTTTCCGGCAGACGGGCTACCTGGGCACGCAGGGCTTCGCCCAGCAGGTTGGAGGATCCCAGCCATTGCGACTGTTCGCGCAGGGTATTCAGCGCCTGGCGCACCTGCAGCGTCTGGTTGGCCGCCTGACGCTGCTGCGAGGCCACCAGATCCATACGCTGGGCCTGCTGGTTCAGCGCCTGTGACAGCTCACGGTTGACTTTAAACTGGGCCACGAGCTCCGGCGGCAGGTTTTCACTGTTCTCTGCCAGCAGCTCGGTGCTTTCCAGCGCTTTCTCCGCTTCACGTTGACGCTGGCTGTTGAGCTGATTACGCAGCGCCTGCAGATAGCCGTCGAGCAGCTTGCCCTGTTTCTGCGCCAGATCGCCGCGCATCCGCGACAGCTCCTGACGATTGTTCGCCGAGAGCTGGGCCAGATCCAGTTCGTTCACCAGCGCTTTCAGGCGCGCAGATTCCGCCTGCAGACCAAGATTCTGTGCCTGCGCCAGCGGCGTATTGCTGGTTTGCGTGCCGACGCGGCGCTCAACTTCATTGAGCTGGCGACGCGCGTCGCTCTGCTGCTGCGGAAGCTGGTTAAGCGAGTCGGCGATATCGCGGGCGCGTTCCTGCTCCTGCTGGGCCTGGCGACTGGCTTCGAGCAGCTGACTGCTGACCTGCAGGATTTCCTGGTTCAGCGCATCCGTGGAGAGGTTGGTTGCGACCTGGCGCGGCTCATCGGGCAGATTGCCGATCTGCGAACGCAGCGTCTGGAAAAGTTTGGGGAAATTATCGATAACCTGCTGGTACTGGCGCGCGCGCTCAAGGGAGGCGCTGCGTTCCTCGAGCGCGTTCAGTGCAGATTGTAAGGCTTCAACGGTACCAGGCTGAGCGGGTTTTGCCGCCTTCGCCTGTTCCAGTTCCTGAGCGATCTGTTTCGCATCGGGGGCTGTCGCTGCGTACGCCCCCAGACTGAGGCTCCAGGCCAGCAGGAAAATATATATCAGGCGCACGGCATAACCCTTTTTTGTCAGGAATTAACCTTCGTCTTGCGTCGCGTCGCTCAGTGGGCTGACGCCATCTGCGGTCGCGGACATCGTCTCTACGGCAGTCGCCAGCGGCTGGCCGAGTCGGGTGGCGGAGAGGCTTTGCAGCTGTTCAACCAGCTTTACTTTACCCGGAGCAAACAGGTTGATTACCGTAGAACCGAGCTTAAAGCGGCCCATCTCCTGGCCCTTCAGCAGCGCGACGGAACCTTCGCTGTCGCCCGCCGGCCAGGTCCAGCGTTTGATAACGCCTTCCCGTGGCGGGGTCACCGTACCGGACCAGACGGTTTCAATGCTGCCAACAATCGTGGCCCCCACCAGAATTTGCACCATCGGGCCAAATTCAGTATCAAACAGGCAGATAACGCGCTCGTTACGGGCAAACAGATTCGGAACGTTCTGTGCGGTCAGGTGGTTAACGGAGAACAGATCCCCCGGGACGTAGATCATTTCACGCAGGATACCGTTGCACGGCATGTGTACACGGTGATAGTCACGCGGCGACAGGTAGGTGGTGGCGAAGGTGCCGTTGCGGAACAGATCGGCCATCTGGTAGTTCCCTGCCAGCAGCGCTTCCAGCGTGTAGTTGTGGCCTTTGGCCTGCAAAATTTTGTCGTCTTCGATGGCGCCCAGCTGGCTGATTACGCCATCGGCAGGCATGACCAGCACGTTAGGGTCGGTATTCAGCGGACGGGCGTCTTCGCGCAGCGGGCGCACGAAGAAATCGTTAAAGGTGCGGTAGCTGGCGGTATCAGGCTTTTGCGCCTCTTTCATATCGACCTTGTAGCATTTCACGAACAGATCGATGACCAGCTTTGTCAGCCAACCCGCTCGTTTGCTCGCACCCCAGCCTGCGAGGCGGGTGAGCCACAGTTTAGGCAGAATGTATTGCAGTGAAAGTTTAAGATCGTTTAACAAGGTAGCCTCCAGGCCATGATTTGTCGTTCCTGACCCCGTCAACGTGCGGGGTCCTGAAAAAAGGGGACGATTCTAACGATGCTCAGCTTAAATGTCAGTCATCGGATGATGAAAAGCTTTTACGCGTTTTTACCTGTACCTGAGTCATGCTTTCCAGAATGCGGTGATAGTTTGCAAAACGGCTCTCGGCGATGTGGCCATTTTCTACCGCTTCACGAATGGCGCAGCCCGGATCGGTATCGTGCTTGCAGTCGCGATATTTACAACGGCCTAAATAATCATGGAATTCGACAAAGCCGTGGGTAATTTGTTCCGCCTCCAGGTGCCACAGACCGAATTCGCGAACGCCGGGGGAGTCAATGACATCGCCGCCGTGCGGGAAGTGATAGAGGCGCGCGGCGGTGGTGGTGTGCTGGCCAAGTCCTGAGTTGTCAGACACGTCATTGGTCAGGATCTGATCCTCATGCAGACCCAGCAGCGCATTCAGCAGGCTGGATTTCCCTACCCCGGACTGCCCGGCAAAGATACTGATACGGTCAGTGAGCGCTTCCTCAAGCGGCTTGAGGCCATCCTGAGTACGGCTGGAAACCATCAGCACGCGATAGCCGATGCCGCGGTAGATATCCATCTGCTCGTTCACGAAGGCCATGCCGTCGGCATCCAGCAGATCGGTCTTATTGAGCACAATCAGCGGTTCAACGTCCAGCGTCTCGCAGGCGACCAGATAGCGGTCGATAATGTTCAGAGACAGTTCGGGCAGGATCGCGGAAACAATGACGATTTGATCGATATTGGCGGCGATGGGTTTGACGCCATCGTAAAAGTCTGGACGGGTCAGGACGGAGGTGCGGTCATGTACCGCTTCGACAATCCCTTTCACATTGACGCCGTCGGCGGCATCTTTACCTGGTCTCCAGACGACGCGATCGCCGGTAACCAGCGAACGGATTGTGCGGCGAATGTTGCAGCGGTGAACGCTACCGTCGGCGGATTCGACATCGGCATGCATGCCAAAGCGGCTGATGACGATCCCTTCAGAGGTTTCACCAAACAGGTTGTCATCGTAATCGGCCTTCTCCGAAGTCGTTTTCAGGCGGCGCTGGTGGTTGGCCTTCACGCGGCGCTGTTGGCCTTTGGAGAGTTTATTTTTACTCAATCGGACTGGCTCCTGGTCGCCCTAAGTGGGCAAAACCTCTATGATACACGCTATCTAAGATGAATATCGACCCGTCATCTTGCAAGATGCTGGTACGTTGCTTTGCCTGCATCCTGAAGCTTTACGGGCCAGAATTGTAAAATTATGGGTGGAAAATAGCATGAGTGCAGATGAAAACAACCTGATTTGGATCGATCTCGAAATGACCGGGCTGGATCCTGAGCGCGATCGCATTATTGAAATCGCTACTCTGGTGACCGATGCGCACCTGAATATTCTGGCGGAAGGGCCGACGATTGCGGTTCACCAGTCCGATGCGCAGCTGGCGCTGATGGATGAGTGGAACGTGCGCACCCATACCGGGAGCGGGCTGGTCGAACGCGTTAAGGCCAGCACCCTGGGCGATCGCGAAGCGGAACTGGCCACCCTCGAATTTCTTAAACAGTGGGTGCCGGCGGGCAAATCACCGATCTGCGGCAACAGCATTGGTCAGGATCGCCGTTTCCTGTTCAAATATATGCCTGAGCTGGAAGCTTATTTCCACTACCGCTACCTCGACGTCAGCACGCTGAAAGAGCTGGCGCGCCGATGGAAGCCGGAAATCCTTGATGGTTTTAAAAAGCAGGGTACCCATCAGGCGATGGATGATATTCGCGAGTCGGTAGCGGAACTGGCTTACTATCGCGAGAACTTTATCAAGCTGTAATGCCGGCGCCGGGGTCAGCTGGCCCCGGCGTTGCTATCTTATTTAAACCACTTCTGTTCCATCGCCTGGAAGTCAGGCGACGCCTTAACCACCTCCAGCGCGGCATTCATGGCATTGAGCAGCTCCGGATCGTCTTTACGTAGCGCAATGGCATATTGCTTGCCGTAATATTTCGGGTCGGTCGCTCGCTCATCCATCATGGCGTAGTCAGGATGCTCCTGCAGCCACGGGTCGAGGGTCGTCTGGTCGCCCATCACGGCATTCACGTTCCCCTCTTTCAGCGCGGCCAGAGCGCTGGCGTCATTGTCATACTCGATGACGTTGACCCCTTTTTGTTTATCGTGCAAATAACGCTGGTGGACGGTGCCTTTAACGACGCCGAGCTTCTTGCCCTTCAGATCGGCGAAGCGGTGGGCGGCCCCTTTTGTCGTCACCACCACGCCGGAGAGCGTTTGACGATAGGGCTGGGTAAAGGCAACCTGCTTTTCGCGCATGGGAATGACTTCAATACCGGCAATGATGGCATCGAATTTTTTAAAGCGCAGCGCGGGAATCAGCGTATTGAAGTCCTGCGGGGTAAATTTGCATTCGGCCTGCATCTGTTTGCACAGCGCTTTGGCCAGATCGATATCAAACCCCGAGGGCTGGTTTTTCGCATTCACGGTTTCAAAGGGCGGATTGGCCGTCGTGGTGCCGAAATGCAGCGTCGTCGCAGATGCTGTCCCTGCAGCAAGCAGCGTGGTCAGCAGCAGGACGGAAAGCGCTCTTGTCATCTGAATTTCCCTGTTTGTCATGGTTGTTGACCGTTAGCGGGTATCGCGACCCGGAAATCTGAGCGATTTTGCGCCTTTAGCACGGTTGGAAAAAGTTATTTTGCCTTGTCCGATGCTTATTTGTACAATTTGGCGGTGTGTCTGGCGATAAAATGTCCATTCAGACAAAAAACACAAAAAAGTGTTCGCAGGGGGGTTGCAGGTAAATCGAATTCTCGTATAATGCGCCTCCCGTGACGAAGCAGAAATGCACATCACGGCGCCATAGAAATATGGCAAGAAGTACGCGGGAATAGCTCAGTTGGTAGAGCACGACCTTGCCAAGGTCGGGGTCGCGAGTTCGAGTCTCGTTTCCCGCTCCAAAATTTGAAAGCACCATACCCAAGCGGGAATAGCTCAGTTGGTAGAGCACGACCTTGCCAAGGTCGGGGTCGCGAGTTCGAGTCTCGTTTCCCGCTCCAAAATTTGAAAGTCACCATACCCAAGCGGGAATAGCTCAGTTGGTAGAGCACGACCTTGCCAAGGTCGGGGTCGCGAGTTCGAGTCTCGTTTCCCGCTCCAAAATTTCTTCTCATCTCCAGTTTATCCACAGTGCAAAATCGCACCGGGGATGCTTTCCGCCGTCGCAAGAAAAATACTGTAAACAGAGTTATCCACAGGTTAAACGCTCGCCGCCTGACGTCGAAAAACTTCACTTCTTGAATGATATCTCTCTATCTATCTGATATTTAATAAATAAATTTCATTTCAAAGTGTTAATCCGATCACTTGACGAACGTCTGCGTGTTGAAACGCAATGTATTTTTGTTTTTATTCACAGCCTGTGAATGAATCAGGCATCCCTCGGTAACCCTTTCTCAATCACCCGGACCAGACGCTGTTTCTTCGGCAACTGCACTTCAATGACGTTGGCATTACGTTTCTCAATTTGTTGCGCGACCGCCCACTCAATGTGTTCATCGAGTAGTGGGTGCTCACCTCGGCGACTTTCCAGTGCCATCAGATGCGCTTCATCCCAGGGCGCATTGCCCAATGCAACGGCAATATTCCGTAGCCAGCGCAGATGGCCAATCCGGCGAATGGCAGAACCCTCCGTCACCTTCAGAAAATGCGCTTCGCTCCAGGCAAACAGTTCTATCAGCGGCGGCGCATGCAGCGCTTTGCGAGGGCTGAAATCCGTTTCGTCCGTTAACTGCGAGAAGCGGTTCCACGGGCAAATCAGCTGGCAGTCATCGCAGCCGTAGATGCGGTTGCCGATAAGCGGGCGAAACGCCTCGGGAATGGCGCCTTCCAGCTCAATGGTCAGATAAGAGATACAGCGACGGGCATCCACGGTATAGGGTTCGACGATCGCGCCGGTGGGGCAGATAGTCATGCAGGCCACGCAACGGCCGCACTCTTCCGTCACCGGGCTGTCGATAGGGAGCGGAATATCAACGAGCAGTTCGCCGAGAAAAAAGAACGATCCGGCATCGCGGTTGAGAATAAGCGAGTGCTTGCCGGTCCAGCCAAGCCCGGCTTTTTCCGCCAAAGGGCGCTCCAGAATGGGCGCAGAATCGACAAACGGTCTAAAATTGAGCGAAGCACACTGTTCCTGAATCATCTCTCCGAGTTTTTTCAGGCGGTTACGCAATAGCTTATGATAATCACGCCCGAGGGCATAGCGGCTGACGTAACCCAGCGAGGGATCTTTCAGGGTGCGGGCAAAAGCGGCGTTGGCGGGAAGATAGTTCATCCGCACGCTGATCACGCGTAACGTACCGGGCTGAAGCTCATGGGGACGGGCGCGCATCATTCCGTGACGCGCCATCCATTCCATCTCGCCGTGGTATTGTTTATCCAGCCATGCCTGCAGTTTAGGTTCGCTGGCGCTGAGATCGGTATCGGTAACCCCGACCTGCTGGAACCCCAGTTCAGTGCCCCACTGCTTGATTTGCTGCGCTAACTTATTGAGATCGAGGGGCTGAGACATGATGGACCATACGATGACGAAAAACCCTGTGAGTATACCACACTTCATCTGGCCTGCAGATGCGCTGCGGCGCGCGGAAAAAGCGGCGGCGGACAGTCTGGGGCTGACGCTGTTTGAGCTGATGATGCGGGCCGGGGAAGCGGCTTTTCAGCGGGCGCGAGCCGACTACCCTGCCAGCAAGCACTGGCTGATCCTCTGTGGTCATGGCAATAACGGTGGTGATGGCTACGTGGTGGCGCGCCTGGCGCAGGCCGACGGCATCGCGGTCACGCTGCTGGCCCTCGAGAGCGAGAAACCGCTGCCGGAAGAAGCCAGCGCCGCCCGTGATGCGTGGCTGAACGCCGGTGGAACCATCCACGCCGCAGATATTCCCTGGCCACAGGATATTTCTCTCATTATCGACGGGCTTCTTGGCACCGGGCTGCATAGCGCTCCGCGGGAGAACATCGCGACCTTAATCCAGCGAGCGAATGCGCATCCTGCGCCGGTTGTGGCGCTGGATATCCCCTCGGGACTCAATGCGCAAACCGGGACCACCCCCGGGGCGGTGATAGATGCGGCCTGCACGATCACCTTTATTGGCCTCAAGCCCGGGCTGCTGACGGGCAAAGCCCGGGATGTGGTTGGCCGTCTGCACTACCACGCGCTGGGACTCGAAAGCTGGTTGGCTGCGCAGACGGTGCCGCTGCGGCGATTCGATGCGTCACAGCTGGCCGACTGGCTCCCGCCAAGACGTCCGACGTCGCATAAAGGCGATCACGGGAAGCTGGTGATTATCGGTGGCGATCGCGGTACCGCTGGCGCTATCCGCATGGCCGGTGAAGCGGCGTTACGGGCGGGGGCGGGTTTGGTGCGAGTGCTCACTCACAAAGAAAACATTGCCCCTGTCGTCGCCGCCAGGCCTGAATTAATGGTCCACGAGCTGACCACGCAAAGTATTGATGACAGCCTGCAATGGGCCGATGTGGTGGCGATTGGCCCCGGCCTTGGGCAAAACGAATGGGGAGCCCAGGCCCTGCGCCAGGTGTGGGATTGCCGCAAGCCGATGGTATGGGATGCGGATGCGTTGAACCTGCTGGCAATCAATCCCGATAAACGTCACAATCGTGTGTTGACGCCGCACCCCGGTGAAGCCGCCCGTATGCTGAACTGTAACGTGGCAGAAATTGAAAGCGATCGCTTACTTTCTGCGCAACGTCTGGTAAAACGTTACGGAGGCGTGGTGGTGCTGAAAGGCGCGGGCACGGTGGTGGCCAGCGAAGCAGGCGAGATGGCTATTATCGATGCCGGCAACGCCGGGATGGCCAGCGGCGGAATGGGCGATGTACTGACCGGTATTATCGCCGCACTGTCAGGACAACGGCTGACGCCGTATGATGCTGCCTGCGCCGGCTGCGTGGCGCATGGCGAAGCCGCTGACCGACTGGCTGCCCGCTATGGCAGCCGCGGGATGCTGGCGACCGATCTCTTTTCCACGCTCAGGCGTGTTGTTAACCCGGATGTGATTGACCTGAACCATGATGAACCGAGTGATTCCTTTAGCCGATGAGCAGGCAACTTTAGACCTTGGTGACCGTATTGCGCAGGCCTGTACTGGCGCGACGGTTATCTATCTGTATGGCGATTTAGGGGCGGGGAAAACGACCTTCAGCCGCGGCTTTTTACACGCGCTCGGCCATCGCGGGAATGTCAAAAGCCCGACCTATACGCTGGTGGAGCCCTACACGCTCGACAATCTGATGGTGTACCACTTTGACCTGTATCGTCTGGCGGACCCTGAAGAACTCGAATTTATGGGGATCCGTGATTATTTTGCTAACGATGCCATCTGCCTGGTGGAGTGGCCCCAACAAGGTGCGGGTGTATTGCCTGAGCCGGATGTCGAAATCCATCTTGCCTATCAGGCACAAGGGCGTGAGGCGCGCGTAACGGCGGTCTCTGCATTGGGTGAGTCTATATTGACGCGTTTAGCCTGAAGGATAACGGGATGATCTATCGCATAACCAGTTGGCTGGCCGCGACGCTGATGCTGTTTAGCATTCAGGCCACTGCGGCAAGTTTATCCGATATCCAGGTCGCAAATGGAGATCAGCAGGCCCGTATTACGATTAGCTTTATCGGCGATCCAGAATATTCGTTCAGTCCACAGGGCAAGCGTACCGTGGCGCTGGATATTAAGCAGAGCGGTGTGCTTCAGGGGCTACCGCTGCAGTTTAGCGGCAACAACCTGGTGAAAAGCATTCGGGCGGGAACGCCGCAGGATACTCAGACTCTGCGCCTGCTGGTGGACCTGACGGAAGATGGTAAAACCCGCGCGGTGAAGCAGCAGAATGGCTCAAACTACACCGTGGTTTTCACGATTAATGCCGATGCGCCGCCTCCGCCACCTCCGCCGCCGCCGGTAGTAGCTAAACGGGTCGAAGCCCCGCTGCAGCCTGTACGCCCGGCTGAGCCCGCACGGAATCCGTTCAAATCGTCGGGCAGCGAGCGACAAACGGCGATGACCAGCAGCCAGAGCGTGACGCGCCCGGTGAGCCGTGCGGTGGCGTCGGATGATAAGGTGATTATCGCTATTGATGCCGGTCACGGTGGGCAGGATCCCGGTGCGATTGGACCGAACGGCACCAAAGAGAAGAATGTCACGATTGCTATTGCCCGCAAACTGCGCGCGCTGTTAAATGCCGATCCACTCTTTAAGCCCGTATTGACCCGCGATGGGGATTACTTTATTTCGGTGATGGGGCGTTCGGACGTGGCGCGTAAGCAGAACGCTAACTTCCTGGTATCCATTCATGCCGATGCGGCACCGAATCGCGATGCTACCGGCGCGTCGGTATGGGTGCTATCCAACCGTCGCGCGAACAGCGAGATGGCCGGCTGGCTCGAGCAGCATGAGAAGCAGTCTGAACTGCTTGGCGGGGCTGGCGATGTGCTGGCGAACAGCCAGTCCGATCCCTACCTCAGCCAGGCGGTACTGGATTTACAGTTCGGCCATTCCCAGCGCGTTGGCTATGATGTGGCAACCAACGTATTAAGCCAGCTGCAGCGGGTAGGCGATCTGCATAAACGCCGTCCTGAGCATGCCAGCCTTGGCGTATTGCGCTCGCCGGATATCCCGTCGATCCTGGTGGAAACCGGTTTTATCAGCAACACCGGGGAAGAGCGCCTGTTGGGCAGCGACAATTATCAGCAGCAGATTGCCGAAGCCATTTATAACGGCCTGCGTAACTACTTTATGCAACATCCGCTTCAGTCGGCACCGCGCGGAGAGACAGCCCAAACCGCCAGCGCCACTTCGCCTGGCAGGACGTTGATCAATTAAGGAGTCAGTCATGCCGATTCAGGTTCTACCGCCGCAGCTCGCCAACCAGATTGCCGCAGGTGAGGTGGTGGAACGTCCGGCGTCGGTGGTGAAGGAGCTGGTCGAAAACAGTCTCGACGCTGGCGCGACGCGCATTGATATTGATATTGAGCGCGGTGGCGCAAAGCTTATCCGCATTCGCGATAACGGCTGCGGGATCAAAAAGGACGAGCTGGCGCTGGCGCTGGCCCGTCATGCCACCAGTAAAATTGCCACGCTCGATGACCTGGAAGCGATTATCAGCCTCGGTTTTCGCGGCGAGGCGCTGGCCAGCATCAGCTCGGTTGCCCGACTGACGCTGACTTCCCGCACAGCGGAGCAGCAGGAGGCCTGGCAGGCCTACGCCGAGGGGCGCGATCAGGAGGTGACCGTCAAACCGGCGGCGCATCCGGTTGGTACCACGCTGGAAGTGCTGGATCTGTTTTACAATACCCCGGCGCGACGCAAGTTTATGCGCACCGAAAAGACCGAGTTTGGTCACATCGATGAAATTGTCAGACGCATTGCGCTGGCGCGTTTTGACGTCACCATTAACCTCAGCCATAACGGCAAAGCGGTGCGCCAGTATCGTGCGGTGCCTGAGGGCGGCCAGCGCGAACGGCGGCTGGGCGCGATCTGCGGCATGCCGTTTCTCGAACATGCCCTGGCGATCGAGTGGCAGCATGGCGATCTGACTCTGCGCGGCTGGGTGGCCGATCCTTTACATACCAACCCGACGCTGGCGGAAATTCAGTATTGCTACGTCAATGGCCGCATGATGCGCGATCGTTTAATCAATCATGCGATTCGTCAGGCCTGCGAAGATAAGCTGGGGGCCGACCAGCAGCCGGCATTTGTGCTTTACCTGGAGATCGATCCGCACCAGGTGGATGTTAACGTCCACCCGGCGAAGCATGAAGTCCGTTTCCACCAGTCGCGTCTGGTGCATGATTTTATCTATCAGGGCGTATTGAGCGTGCTCCAGCAGCAGCTTAACGCCCCGCTGGCAGAAGAACACGAAGCTGAGCCGGTGCGCCCGACGGTCCCGGAAAACCGGGTGGCGGCGGGCGGCAACCACTTTGCCCAGCCGGCGGCGGCTCGTGAGCCCGCCGCACCACGCTATAGCAGCGAGGCGCCGCGCCCGTCGCCGGGAGCCGCGGCTGCGGGCGCAGCCAGCTGGCCGCATGCGCAGCCCGGCTATCAGAAACAGCAGGGGGCGCTCTATCGCCAGCTGCTGGAAACACCGGCGGTGGAACGCAAAAGCAGCGCGCCGGCGCCTGCAGCGGACGGCCTCTCCGGGCACAGCCAAAGCTTTGGCCGCGTACTGACTATCGTGGCTGGTGATTGCGCCCTGCTGGAGCGAGACGGCAAGCTGGCGCTGCTGTCGTTGCCGGTTGCTGAACGCTGGCTGCGGCAGGCGCAGCTGACGCCGGAGGTTGAGCCGGTGTGCGCTCAGCCGCTGCTGATCCCGCTGCGGCTGAAAGCGTCCGCCGCGGAGAAAGTGGCGCTGGATAAAGCGCAGTCGGCGCTGGCGTTACTGGGTATCGATCTGCAGTCTGACGCGCAACATTTGACGGTTCGCGCCGTGCCTTTACCCTTAAGACAACAAAATTTACAAATCTTGATTCCTGAACTGATAGGCTACCTGGCGCAGCAAAAGGCATTCGACGTCGGCAACATCGCGCAGTGGATTGCGCGTAATCTGGCGAGCGAACATGCGCAGTGGAATATGGCGCAGGCGATTACCGTGCTGGCCGACGTTGAACGTTTGTGCCCGCAGCTGGTAAAAGCGCCGCCGGGTGGTCTGTTACAACCTGTTGATTTACATTCGGCGATGACTGCCCTGAAAGATGAGTGATACCACCACGGCGAGCCTGCCTAAGGCAATATTTTTAATGGGCCCGACGGCCTCCGGTAAAACCGCCTTAGCGATTGCTTTGCGTAAAATTTTACCGGTAGAGTTGATTAGTGTTGATTCCGCCCTTATCTATCGAGGAATGGACATTGGCACTGCCAAGCCAGATGCCGCGGAGCTGAGCGCTGCGCCGCATCGGCTGCTGGATATTCGCGATCCGGCAGAGGCTTATTCCGCGGCGGATTTTCGCCGCGATGCGCTGGCTGAAATGGCGGAGATCGTCGCAGCCGGGCGTATTCCGCTACTGGTTGGCGGAACAATGTTGTATTTCAAAGCGTTGCTGGAAGGATTGTCGCCGTTACCGTCGGCGGATCCACAGGTCAGGGCTAAAATTGAGCAGCAGGCAGCAGAGCAGGGGTGGCACGCGTTGCACCGGCAGCTACAGGAGATCGATCCCGTTGCCGCCGCGCGTATTCATCCAAATGATCCGCAAAGACTTTCCCGGGCACTGGAAGTTTTTTTCATTTCGGGTAAAACTTTAACGGAACTGACGCAAACGTCAGGAGACGCTCTGCCGTACCAGGTGCATCAGTTCGCCATCGCCCCGGCGAGCCGTGAACTGCTCCATCAACGCATAGAGCAGCGTTTTCATCAGATGTTAGCTTCGGGTTTTGAAGCAGAAGTACGGGCGCTTTTTGCCCGCGGAGATTTGCATACGGATATGCCTTCCATTCGTTGTGTCGGATACCGCCAGATGTGGTCATATCTTGATGGCGAGATCCCGTATGATGAAATGGTTTATCGAGGTGTTTGCGCCACGAGACAGTTAGCGAAACGTCAGATGACCTGGTTACGTGGCTGGGAAGATATTCACTGGTTAGATAGTGAACATCCTGAACAGGCGCTCAACAAAGTATTACAGGTAGTTGGTGCGAGCCAGGACTGAACGTGTACAATTAAACGGTATCGTGCGTAATTTTTTTTAAGAATCGTAAGGTTCTGAGTACAAAACAAGCATACATATAAGGAAAAGAGAGAATGGCTAAGGGGCAATCTTTACAAGATCCGTTCCTGAACGCTTTGCGTCGGGAACGCGTTCCGGTTTCTATTTATTTGGTGAATGGTATTAAGCTGCAAGGGCAAATTGAGTCTTTCGATCAGTTCGTGATCCTGTTGAAAAACACGGTCAGCCAGATGGTCTACAAGCACGCAATTTCTACTGTTGTCCCGTCTCGCCCGGTGTCTCACCACAGCAATAATGCTGGCGGCGGTACAAGCAACTATCACCACGGTGGTAGCGCGCAGGGTTCATCTGCGCCGCAGCAAGACAGCGAAGACACCGAATAAGGTTGATGCTGTTTTTCCATGCCGGGGAGCCAGGTTTATTCGATGCGTTTCAGGTTGCAGAAAGGCGGCGCGTAGTGACTCCCCAGCCATTTGCGTAAGTAGATGACTGGGGTGAATAACAAATTTGCCAGGGGCAGATTTGAACGACGCGTGTGGCGGCCCGGCCAGAGTCGGGCAAGAAAGCCAACGTCCATGCGGCCTGAAAGACAACGGGTAACTGTGTTCCCCGCTGGTATTTTATAAGGGGTTTACGCTTGTTTGACCGTTATGATGCCGGTGAGCAGGCGGTGCTGGTACACATCTATTTTTCGCAAGACAAAGATATGGAAGACCTTCAGGAGTTTGAATCCCTGGTCTCCTCTGCCGGTGTCGAAGCAATGCAGGTGATTACCGGTAGCCGTAAAGCACCGCACCCAAAATATTTTGTTGGTGAAGGTAAGGCTGTCGAAATTGCGGAAGCCGTAAAAGCGACCGGCGCGTCAGTCGTGCTGTTCGATCATGCCCTGAGCCCGGCTCAGGAACGAAATCTGGAACGCTTATGCGAATGCCGGGTTATCGATCGCACAGGTCTTATCTTAGATATTTTTGCCCAGCGCGCGCGTACCCATGAAGGGAAACTGCAGGTTGAGCTGGCACAGCTGCGCCATATGGCCACGCGCCTGGTTCGCGGCTGGACCCACCTTGAAAGACAGAAAGGCGGGATTGGTTTGCGCGGCCCGGGTGAAACCCAGCTCGAAACTGACCGTCGACTCCTGCGCAATCGGATAATGCAGATCCTGTCGCGACTGGAGAAAGTGTCAAAACAGCGTGAGCAAGGACGGCGGTCACGAGCCAAAGCCGATATTCCAACCGTCTCGCTGGTGGGGTACACCAACGCCGGAAAATCAACGCTGTTTAACCAGATAACGGAAGCCGAGGTCTACGCTGCGAACCAGCTGTTCGCGACGCTGGATCCGACGCTGCGCCGCATTGATGTTACCGATGTCGGCGAGACCGTGCTTGCGGATACCGTGGGCTTTATTCGCCATCTGCCGCACGACCTGGTCGCGGCGTTTAAAGCCACTTTGCAGGAGACGCGTCAGGCGACGCTGCTGCTGCACGTGATTGATGCAGCCGATGTTCGGGTGCAGGAAAACATTGATGCAGTCAATACGGTCCTCGCGGAAATTGAGGCCGATGAGATCCCGATGCTGCTGGTGATGAACAAAATCGACATGCTGGATGATTTTGAACCGCGTATCGATAGAGATGAAGAGAATAAACCGATTCGGGTCTGGCTCTCCGCCCAGACCGGGGTTGGCGTACCACTGCTTTTTCAGGCTTTGACGGAACGGCTTTCCGGTGAAGTAGCGCAGCACACGTTGCGTCTACCGCCACAGGAAGGGCGACTGAGAAGTCGGTTCTATCAGCTTCAGGCGATAGAAAAAGAGTGGCTGGAGGATGACGGCAGCGTGGGTCTGCAGGTGCGCATGCCGATCGTTGACTGGCGTCGCCTCTGTAAACAAGAGCCAGCGCTGGTTGATTACGTGATTTGACCTTGCAGCTTGCCTGAAGATATTAACCCCTGTGGGGATATCAAAAACAAATATGGAGCATATACATGGCGTGGAATCAGCCCGGTAATAACGGACAGGACCGCGACCCGTGGGGGAGCAGCAATAACCAAGGCGGCAACTCCGGGGGAAATGGCAATAAAGGTGGTCGCGAGCAGGGGCCGCCCGATCTGGATGATATCTTCCGCAAGTTAAGTAAAAAACTTGGCGGTCTCGGTGGCGGCAAAGGGGGCCAGGGGAGCGGTAGCAGCTCTCAGGGACCACGCGGCCCGATGGGCGGACGCATTGTCGGCATCGTGGCGGCTGCCGCGGTTATTATCTGGGCTGCCAGCGGTTTCTATACCATCAAGGAAGCTGAACGTGGTGTGGTCACTCGCTTTGGTAAATTCAGCCATCTGGTTGAGCCTGGTCTTAACTGGAAGCCAACCTTTATCGATAACGTTCAGGCCGTTAACGTTGAGTCGGTACGTGAACTGGCGGCTTCTGGCGTCATGCTGACGTCCGATGAAAACGTCGTGCGCGTTGAGATGAACGTCCAGTATCGTGTGACCGATCCTGAGCGCTACCTGTTTAGCGTGGCCAGCGCGGACGATAGCCTGCGTCAGGCCACTGACAGCGCCCTGCGCGGCGTGATCGGCAAGTACACGATGGACCGCATTTTGACCGAAGGTCGTACCGTTATTCGTAGCGATACCCAGCGTGAGCTGGAAGAGACGATTCGCCCGTACAACATGGGGATCACCCTGCTGGACGTCAACTTCCAGACGGCGCGTCCGCCGGAAGAAGTGAAGGCGGCATTTGATGATGCAATTGCGGCGCGTGAGAACGAGCAGCAATACATCCGTGAAGCCGAAGCTTATACCAACGAAGTTCAGCCGCGAGCCAATGGTCAGGCGCAGCGTATCCTTGAAGAGGCGCGTGCGTACAAAACTCAGACCGTTCTTGAAGCGCAGGGTGAAGTTGCGCGCTTTGCGAAGATTCTGCCTGAGTATAAAGCTGCACCGGAAATCACCCGTGAACGTCTGTATATCGAAAGCATGGAAAAAGTGCTGAGCCATACCCGTAAAGTGCTGGTGAACGATAAGGGTGGCAATCTGATGGTTCTGCCTCTGGACCAGATGCTGAAAGGCGCCGGAGCCCCGGCGGCAAAGAGCGGTAGCAGTGGCGCGAGCGATCTGCTGCGTCTGCCGCCTGCATCCAGCTCAAGCAGTGCCAGCACCACGCCGACCACCACGGACGGCAACATTATGGACCAACGCCGCGCTAACGCGCAGCGTAACGACTACCAGCGTCAGGGGGAATAACGATGCGTAAATCTGTTATTGCGATAATTGTCATCGTGCTGGTAGTGCTTTACATGTCGATCTTTGTCGTCAAAGAAGGCGAGCGTGGGATTACGCTGCGCTTTGGTAAAGTTCTCCGCGATAGTGAAAACAAACCGCTGGTCTATTCTCCGGGTCTGCACTTCAAGCTCCCGTTTATTGAATCAGTGAAAACGCTGGATGCGCGCATTCAGACCATGGACAACCAGGCCGATCGCTTTGTCACCAAAGAGAAGAAAGACCTGATCGTTGACTCCTACATCAAATGGCGTATCAGCGACTTCAGCCGCTACTACCTGGCAACCGGCGGCGGCGACGTCTCCCAGGCCGAAGTACTGCTGAAGCGTAAGTTCTCTGACCGTCTGCGTTCTGAAATTGGTCGCCTGGACGTGAAGGATATCGTGACCGATTCCCGCGGTCGTCTGACGCTGGAAGTGCGTGATGCGTTGAACTCCGGTTCAGCGGGCACAGAAGACGAAGTCAGTACGCCGGCGGCCGACGATGCTATCGCTAAAGCGGCGGAGCGCGTATCGGCAGAAACCAACGGTAAGGTGCCGGTTATTAACCCGAACAGTATGGCGGCGCTGGGTATTGAAGTTGTCGACGTACGCATCAAGCAGATCAACCTGCCGGCTGAAGTGTCCGAAGCGATTTACAACCGTATGCGCGCCGAACGTGAAGCGGTTGCCCGTCGCCATCGTTCACAGGGCCAGGAAGAGGCTGAGAAGCTGCGCGCAACGGCGGACTATGAAGTCACCAAAACGCTGGCCGAAGCGGAACGTCAGGGTCGTATCATGCGTGGTGAAGGTGATGCGGATGCCGCGAAGCTGTTTGCCGATGCGTTTAGCCAGGATCCGGGCTTCTATGCCTTTATCCGTAGTCTGCGCGCCTATGAGAATAGCTTCCAGAGCAATCAGGACGTGATGGTTCTCAGCCCGGACAGCGATTTCTTCCGCTATATGAAATCGCCGGATTCGGTTCGCAAGTAAGTTATATTGTGAGTAAAAAGGCGCCTTGAGAAAGGCGCCTTTTTTATAGGTGCGGGTTTATAAATAACTTGTAACACAATAAGTTATGGGCTTTTTTGTACGATACCAGTTCATAATGAACGTGAAATACCGGACAATGCCGCAAAAGGTCTGTTTCCGCATTGCTCTCCCGTCGATGCCTCTTGTGGGTGGGGACGCTTTCTTTCTAAGGGTCAATAATGAACGCAACAATCTGGCTGGCACTGGCGCTGGTTTTAGTACTCGAAGGGCTCGGGCCGCTGCTTTATCCGCGCGCCTGGCGTCGGATGGTCGCGACAATGAGCCAGCTGCCGGATAATTTATTACGCCGTTTTGGCGGTGGTCTTGTGGTTGCCGGGTTTGTCATCTACTACATGTTGACGAAATCGATGACTTGATCAAAAAGTGGTCAGACTTGCCTGGAATTGCCTGCAAAAAGTGCTGTAACTCTGAAAAAGCGATGGTAGAATCCATTTTTAAGCAAACGGTGATTTTGAAAAATGGGTAACAACGTCGTCGTACTGGGCACCCAATGGGGTGACGAAGGTAAAGGGAAGATCGTCGATCTCCTGACTGAACGGGCTAAATATGTTGTGCGCTACCAGGGTGGTCACAACGCAGGCCATACTCTCGTAATCAACGGTGAAAAAACCGTCCTCCATCTTATTCCATCAGGTATTCTTCGCGAGAATGTCACCAGCATCATCGGTAACGGTGTTGTGCTGTCTCCGGCTGCGCTGATGAAAGAGATGAAAGGTCTGGAAGACCGTGGTATCCCTGTTCGTGAGCGTCTGCTGCTGTCCGAAGCCTGTCCGCTTATCCTCGATTATCATGTCGCGCTGGACGTTGCGCGTGAAAAAGCACGTGGTGCGAAAGCTATCGGTACCACCGGTCGCGGCATCGGCCCTGCTTACGAAGATAAAGTCGCACGCCGCGGTCTGCGCGTTGGTGACCTGTTTGATAAAGCAACCTTCGCTGTCAAACTGAAAGAAGTGATGGAATATCACAACTTCCAGCTGGTGAACTTCTATAAAGCAGAAGCGGTTGACTATCAGAAAGTGCTGGATGATGTCATGGCGATTGCCGACATTCTGACGGCGATGGTTGTTGATGTTTCCGATCTGCTGGACCAGGCGCGTAAGCGCGGCGACTTCGTGATGTTCGAAGGCGCGCAGGGGACGCTGCTGGATATCGACCACGGTACCTATCCGTACGTGACCTCGTCTAACACCACCGCGGGTGGCGTGGCGACCGGTTCCGGTTTGGGGCCGCGTTACGTGGATTACGTTCTGGGAATCATCAAAGCCTACTCGACTCGCGTCGGTGCAGGTCCGTTCCCGACTGAACTGTTTGATGATATCGGCGAGTTCCTGTGCAAGCAGGGTAACGAGTTCGGCGCCACTACCGGCCGTCGTCGTCGTACCGGCTGGCTGGACATCGTTGCAATCCGTCGCGCGGTGCAGATCAACTCCCTGTCTGGCTTCTGCCTGACTAAGCTGGATGTTCTGGACGGCCTGAAAGAAGTGAAACTCTGCGTTGCCTACCGTCTGCCGGACGGCCGCGAAGTAACGACCACTCCGCTGGCTGCTGACAACTGGGAAGGCATTGAGCCGATTTATGAAACCATGCCGGGCTGGTCTGAAACCACCTTCGGCGTGAAAACGCGCAGCGGTCTGCCGCAGGCAGCGCTGAACTATATCGCGCGCATTGAAGAGCTGACCGGCGTGCCGGTTGATATCATCTCTACCGGTCCCGACCGTTCTGAGACGATGATTCTGCGCGATCCGTTTGACGCATAATCATCCCCTGGGGCGCCGCTAAGGCGCCCCTTGTTTTTGCTGTTCACCCGCCCCATTTCAAATAAATTAGCGGCCTGAGCGCTGGCTGGTTTATCATCAATACAGTATCAATACGGTCTTACCCGAGGATTAATACACACAAGCTTTCAGGATGCGTCCGATCGCACAACGCAGCAGTGACCTGAATGATGAGTGTATGCCGCTTTCCCCCTTACCCTGAGGTTGATGTGCAGTTAACGAGTTTCACTGATTACGGATTACGGGCGCTGATTTATATGGCCTCGTTGCCGGATGGAAGAATGACCAGTATCTCCGAAGTGACGGAGGTTTACGGCGTTTCCCGTAATCATATGGTAAAAATAATCAATCAGTTAAGTCGTGCTGGCTATGTCATGGCCGTGCGGGGTAAGAACGGGGGGATTCGCCTGGGTAAGCCGGCGAAAACCATTCGGGTTGGCGATGTCGTCCGCGATCTGGAACCGCTGTCGCTGGTCAACTGCAGCAGCGAATTTTGCCATATTACACCCGCCTGTCGCCTGAAAAAGGCGCTGGCTGAAGCGGCGCAAAGTTTTCTCAAGGAACTAGATAACTACACGCTGGCTGATTTGGTTGAAGAAAATCAACCGCTTTATAAATTATTACTGGTGGAGTGACATAAACTCTCATCAGAGATGACAACGGAGGAACCGACATGTCACAAGATCCTTTCCAGGAACGCGAAGCTGAAAAGTATGCGAATCCAATCCCAAGCCGGGAATTTATCCTCGATCATTTAGCAAAACGTGAAAAACCGGCCAGTCGCGACGAGCTGGCGACAGAACTGAATATCGAAGGAGAAGAACAACTCGAGGGGCTGCGACGCCGCCTGCGCGCCATGGAGCGTGACGGGCAGCTGGTCTTTACCCGCCGCCAGTGCTACGCATTGCCGGAGCGTCTCGACCTGCTCAAAGGCACCGTTATCGGCCACCGCGACGGCTATGGCTTCCTGCGGGTCGAAGGGCGTAAAGATGACCTTTATCTCTCTTCCGAGCAGATGAAAATGTGCATCCATGGCGATCAGATCCTCGCGCAGCCGCTGGGCGCGGACCGTAAAGGTCGCCGCGAAGCGCGCGTCGTGCGCATTCTGGTGCCAAAAACCAGCCAGATTGTCGGCCGCTATTTCACCGATGCCGGCGTGGGCTTTGTCGTACCGGACGACAGCCGTCTGAGCTTTGACATCCTGATCCCACCGGAAGAGGTGATGGGCGCGCGAATGGGCTTCGTAGTGGTCGTGGAGCTGACCCAACGCCCGACCCGACGCACTAAAGCGATCGGTAAAATCGTCGAAGTGCTGGGTGACAATATGGGCACCGGCATGGCGGTTGACATGGCGCTGCGCACCCATGAAATCCCTTACACCTGGCCGCCGGCGGTAGAGAAACAGGTTTCGGTGCTGAAAGAGCAGGTGCCGGAAGAGGCGAAAGCGGGCCGCGTGGATTTGCGCGACCTGCCGCTGGTGACTATCGATGGTGAAGATGCCCGCGACTTTGATGACGCCGTTTACTGCGAGAAAAAACGCGGCGGCGGCTGGCGTTTGTGGGTGGCGATTGCCGACGTCAGCTACTATGTCCGTCCTGGTACGCCGCTGGACGCTGAAGCACGCAGCCGCGGTACTTCGGTCTACTTCCCGTCTCAGGTCGTACCGATGCTGCCGGAAGTCCTCTCCAACGGCTTATGTTCCCTGAACCCGCAGGTCGATCGCCTGTGCATGGTCTGCGAGATGACCATTTCGTCCAAGGGACGTCTGACCGGCTACAAGTTCTATGAAGCGGTGATGAGCTCACACGCGCGTCTGACCTACACCAAAGTGTGGCATATGCTGCAGGGTGACAAGGAGCTGCGTGAGCACTATGCGCCGCTGGTGAAGCATATTGAAGAGCTGCATGCGCTTTATAAAGTGCTGGATAGCGCCCGTGAAGAACGCGGCGGGATCTCCTTTGAGAGCGAAGAAGCGAAGTTTATCTTTAACGCTGAACGTCGTATTGAGCGCATTGAGCAGACGCAGCGTAACGATGCGCACAAACTGATCGAAGAGTGCATGATTCTGGCGAACATCTCCGCCGCACGCTTCGTTGAGAAGGCGCTGGAGCCGGCGCTGTTCCGTATCCACGATAAGCCGAGCACCGAAGCGATTACCGCATTCCGTTCCGTACTGGCGGAGCTGGGGCTGGAGCTGCCTGGCGGCAATAAACCAGAGCCGCGTGATTACGCTGAGCTGCTGATCTCGATTGCCGATCGTCCGGATCATGAAATGCTGCAAACGATGCTGCTGCGTTCGATGAAGCAGGCGATATACGACCCGGAAAACCGCGGCCACTTTGGTCTGGCGCTGCAATCTTACGCGCACTTCACTTCGCCGATTCGTCGTTACCCGGACCTGTCGCTGCACCGTGCGATTAAGTACCTGCTGGCGAAAGAGCAGGGCCATAAAGGCAACAGTACCGAAACCGGCGGCTGGCACTACAGCATGGATGAAATGCTGCAGCTGGGGGCACACTGTTCGATGACCGAACGTCGTGCCGACGAAGCTACCCGCGAAGTCTCCGACTGGCTGAAGTGTGACTTTATGCTGGATCAGGTGGGTAACGTCTTTAAAGGTGTGATTGCCAGCGTGACCGGCTTTGGTTTCTTCGTGCGTCTCGATGAACTGTTTATCGATGGTCTGGTGCACGTCTCCTCGCTGGATAACGACTACTATCGTTTCGACCAGGTCGGGCAACGTCTGATCGGTGAGTCGGGCGGCCAGACTTATCGTCTGGGCGATCGCGTGGAAGTCCGCGTGGAAGCGGTCAACATGGACGAACGTAAAATCGACTTCTCGCTGATCTCCAGCGAGCGTGGACCGCGTAACGTCGGCAAGACCGCCCGGGAGAAGACGAAGAAGGCTAACGGCGCCAGCAATAATGCCGGCAAACCGTCCGGCCGTCGCCGTCAGGCCGGCAAACAGGTGAACTTCGAGCCAGACAGCGCGTTCCGTGGTGATAAGGGCAAACCGAAACCAGCGAAAGCGAAGAAAGAGAAGGGCGCGAAAAAACCGTCGGCCAAGACGCAAAAAATAGCGGCGGCGACGAAGGCGAAGCGCGCGGCGAAGAAAAAAGTCGCTGAGTAAGCGCCTCCGGCCCCTCAATCATTTGGGGTGCCGGGAAGCTCCGGCCACATCGATAACAATGTGGCCGGGGAAATGCCTGGCGCCAGCGTCCTGACAGCCCGAAGTATGACGGGTATATAACCCCTTCCAGCCGGAGGGGGTTATTCTTTTTTGCCGTAAGTCATTCCACAACAGAATAGATATTGTTCCTTTCCCCGCCTGTTTCCTGCTTAGTCTGTTTTCAGCAATCGTTATTTATTCTTTTTGATTAGCCATATTTTCTCACTGTGTATAGTGGATTTTACTTTCGCATCACCCCCTTTTTATGTGCAAGGAATCTATATGCATCTGGCCCGTTTTCCCCGTGTGTCACTTGGTCATTTCCCGACTCCGCTTGAGCCGCTGGATAATTTGTCGAAATTATTAGGCGGGCCAAAAATATGGATAAAGCGCGATGATGCGACCGGCCTGGCGAGCGGGGGAAATAAAACCCGCAAGCTGGAATTTTTACTGGCGGATGCGCTGGCGAAAAACGCGGACGTGGTGATTACCCAGGGAGCCACGCAGTCTAACCATGTCCGTCAGACCATTGCCGGCGCGGCGCGTCTTGGCCTGCAGGCTAAAGCGCTGCTGGAACAGCGGGTGACGGATTTTGGCGAGGATTATCAACGCTCCGGCAATGTGTTGCTGGATGAGCTGCTGGGTGGGGAGATCGTTGCTCATCTGCCGGGCGGCAGCGATATGCAGCAGGCGATGGAGGAGTATGCCGCCACGCTGCGTGAACAAGGACACACACCGTATATCATCCCCGGCGGCGGCTCTAACCCTATCGGCGCGCTGGGGTATGTCGCCTGCGCCGAAGAGCTGTTGTATCAGTCATCTCAGCTACGCCTGCGCATCGATCACGTGGTTCACGCCACGGGCAGCACCGGTACTCAGGCAGGGCTGGTGGCGGGCTTTACGGCGACCAACAGCCACGTTCCGGTGCTGGGCATCAGCGTGCGCGCGCCGAAGGCGAAGCAGGAAGAGAACGTCTGGCATCTGGCGGTGAGAACGCTCAACCTGCTGGGCGTGGCGGGCGAGCTACCGCGCAGCGCCGTGGTAGCCAATAGCGATTACGTCGGCGAGGGCTACGGTCTGCCCACCGCGGGAACGCTGGAAGCGCTGACGCTGCTGGCACGCCATGAGGGCATTCTGCTGGATCCGGTCTACTCCGCGAAAGGGATGGCCGGGCTTATCGATCTGATTCGTCAGGGCCACTTTCGTCAGGATGAGAACGTGGTCTTTATCCATACCGGCGGCTCTGCCGGACTGTTCGGCTACCGCCAGCTGTTAGAGGCGCAGACCCGCCATGACTAAACCGTTTCTGCTTGGTGTGCTGGGAGGGATGGGGCCGCTCGCCACCCTGGACTTTCAGCGGCGCCTGCTGGACGCCACGCCGGCGCAGAACGATCGGCAGCAGATCCCTTCGGTGGTGTGGAACGTCCCGCAGATCGCGGACCGACAAAAGGCGCTGGCGGGAAGCGGGCCATCGCCGCTGCCGCAGCTTATCCATGGTATTGAAAAACTCAATCAGGCCGGGGCCAGCCATATCGCCATCCCTTGTAATACGGCGCATCACTGGTATGACGCCCTCAGTCAGGTGAGCGATGCCCCGATTCTGCACATCGTTGATGCGGCGATAGCCGCGCTGGCGCAGCAGGCGGATAAACCCCAGCGTGTGGGGATTATCGCCACGCAAGGCACGCTGGAGGCGGGCTGGTATCAGCGCCAGCTAGCGGCGCAGGGGGTGGAGGTGGTTGAACCGACGGAGCAGGAGCTGGCCCGTTGGTTTGTCCCCGGCTGTTACGCGGTCAAACGCGGTGCGCTGGAAGAGGGGGGCGAGCTGCTGGTGCGCCAGGCCAACGCGCTGTTCACACGCGGCGCGCAAAAGCTGATTCTGGCCTGCACCGAGGTTCCCGTCGCGCTTGCGGCGGTGAAGGCGCCGTTTAATGACCTGACGTTCGATCCGGCCCTGGCGCTGGCCGAGCGATGTTCGCAATTATGGCAAGCCCGTTAAAATCTCACTGAATATGATTGAGTCCGGTTCTTTATCCGGGCGTGAAATTTCCGAACTTTCGAAGGGTAAATATAATGAAAAAAATTCTCTGCTTATTCCTTGCAGCGGGTAGTTTATGGGTCAATGTCAGCTTTGCCGATACCCCGGCCGAAGTCCGGGTGGCTTATAGCGGCGGCTCTCAGGTATTAATGTTGGCGAAGGCCGACGGCTCTCTGGATAAAGCGTTAAACAGTAAAGTGAAGTGGGTGCAGTTTGCCTCTGGCGCCGATGCGTTAAATTATTTCGCCAGCAATGCGATCGATATTGCTAATTTTGGATCCAGCCCGGCAGCGGCGGGGATTGTCAGAAAACTGCCGGTGGAGATTATTGGCGTCTCCGGCGTCATTGCCAGCTATGAGCGGCTGATTGGCAAACAGGGCATCAGCAGCCTTAAAGATATCGAAGGCAAGCGCGTGGCCTATCCACCGAACTCGACGGCGCAGTACGCCCTGGAAGCCGCTATCGAGGTCAACAAACTGGATCGCAGTAAGATCACCCTGCTGCCGCTGCGTCCGGCCGATATGGTCGCGGCCTGGAAGCGCGGCGATATCGATGCCGGCTACGTCTGGGCGCCGTTTGCCCAGGAGCTGGAGTCCTCCGGCGGACACCAGGTCTTCGCCACCAAAGATCTGCAAAAAGATGGCTACCTGATTTACAACAACTACGTGGTGCGTAAAGCCTTTGCCGAGCAATATCCCCAGGTGGTGACCGCCTTCCTGCGCGTTCACCAGCAAAAGGTTGACGAATTTAAGCAAGACCCGGAGCGCGCAGCGGCTATCGTGGCGAAAGAAGTTGGTGCCCCGGTGACCACCGCGGCGAATACGCTTGGCGGCCTGGAATACCCCACGCTGAGCCAACAAGGGACGGCGGCATGGCTGGGTAACGGGACGCAAACCTCCGATAGCGGGATCGGCAAAGCGCTGAGTAAAACCTCCGGCTTCCTCGCGGGGATTGGTGAAATCCGCAAACGCGATATTCCGGCGAACTGGGATGCTGCGATTGATTCACGCTATATCCGCGAAGCGGCGGTAGCCGCGCAATGAGATTGAGCCAACATATCGCTATCAGCATCGTCTCGGTGGCGGTTTTTTTTATCGTCTGGCAGGTGGCGGCGACGCGGCAGTGGGTCGACCCGCTGCTGCTGCCTTCCCTGACGGATATCGGCCTCACCACCGAAGAGCTGCTGGCGGATGGCTATCGTCAGGTGCCGCTGTGGGAGCATATCGCGGTGAGCCTCGCGCGCGCCCTCAGCGCCTTTGCGGTCGCAATTATCATCGGCATTCCGCTGGGGCTGCTGATGGGGCTGTCGGATGGCCTCGCCGCCGTGTTAAACCCGTTTGTGCAGTTCCTGCGTCCATTGCCTAAAATCGCCCTGATCCCGCTGGCCGTGGTCTGGCTGGGGATCGGCGAAGCCTCTAAATTCTTCCTGATATTTATCGCCACCTTTTTAAGCGTGGTGGTCGGAGCCTCTGCCGCCGTCGAGCGGATTGGCCGCTCGCGCATTCGCGTGGCGCAAACCCTCGGTGCTTCGCGTAAGCAAATTTTCCTGCGGGTGGTATTGCCGGATGCGCTCCCCGATCTCTTCACCACCGTCAGGCTGTCAATTGGTATCGGCTGGACCTCGCTGATCGCGGCGGAGATGGTGGCGGCCAGTTCGGGCCTGGGCTGGATGGTGATTAACGCCAGCTCCTATCTGCGTACCGACATCGTCATGCTTGGCATTCTGCTGCTGGGCGGCATTGGCTATCTGCTGGATTTATTGTTGCTGGGGCTACAGCGCCTGTTTGTGCCCTGGGCGGGGAAAGAATAATGAGCGCCATCACGCTGGAAAATGTCTCGCTCTCTTTTGCGGCCAGGCCGCAGCCGTTCACGGTGCTTGAGGATATCAGCCTGTCGCTGAATAAAGGGGAGTTTGTCGTTCTGCTCGGCCCTTCGGGCTGCGGGAAATCTACCATTCTCAACCTGGTGGCCGGGTTTACCCAACCGGACCGGGGGCGTGTGGCGGCGGGCGGCAAACCGGTACGCGCGCCGGGGCCGGATCGCGGCATGATTTTCCAGCAGCCGAATCTGTTCCCGTGGCTGTCGGTGCTGGATAACGTCACCTTTGGCCCGCGGCTGGGCAAATACCGCAAACAGGAGGTCAACGCGCGGGCGCTGGACTGGCTGGGGCGCGTGGGCCTGAAAGGGTTTGAGCATCATGCCCCCTGGCAGCTCTCCGGCGGCATGAAACAGCGCGTGGCGCTGGCGCGCGCCTGGCTACCCGGCCCGGAGGTGCTGCTGCTGGATGAGCCATTCGGCGCGCTGGATGCGCAAACCCGGCTGATGATGCAGGAGCTGCTGCGCGAGGCCTGGCTTTCGACCGGCACCACGCTGCTGTTCGTGACGCACGATGTCGAAGAGGCGCTGTTTCTCGCCGACCGCATTCTGATTATGTCAGCGAAACCGGGAAAAATTGTCGAAGAGATTATCCTGCCCTTCGACCGCGAACGGGATATCGAAACCCTGGCGGAACACCCGCGCTACAGCGAGATTAAGCATCACGTTTTGCACCGGGTGCGCCAGGAGGCAAAACGGCATTTAGGTTAAACGCGACGCCCGGCGGCGGGCAGTTTAATCGGACAAGAGTCGATTTGAACGCTATGTCGGTTATAATAGGCGCAAGTGAAGTGGTTCACGGCCCAATTAACCCGGCGCATACCGCCCCAGATGAGTACCTTTAATGAGTGAAATGATTTACGGCATCCACGCGGTGCAGGCCCTGCTCGAGCGCGCTCCAGAGCGTTTTCAGGAAGTTTATATTCTGAAAGGCCGCGAGGATAAACGCCTGCTGCCGCTGATCCATGCGCTGGAAGCGCAGGGCGTGGTGATTCAGGTGGCTAACCGTCAGTTTCTTGACGAGAAAAGCGAAGGTGCCGTGCATCAGGGGATTATTGCCCGGGTGAAGCCGGGACGTCAGTATCAGGAGAACGATCTCCCGGACCTGCTTGCCTCGCTTGAGCAGCCGTTCCTGCTGATCCTCGATGGCGTCACCGATCCGCACAACCTCGGCGCCTGCCTGCGTAGCGCCGATGCCGCCGGAGTACACGCGGTGATTGTACCGCGCGACCGTTCCGCCCAGCTGAACGCGACCGCGAAAAAAGTGGCCTGCGGCGCGGCGGAAAATGTCCCGCTGATCCGCGTCACCAACCTCGCGCGCACCATGCGCCTGCTGCAGGAAGAGAATGTCTGGATCGTCGGCACCGCGGGTGAAGCGGACCATACCCTGTTCCAGAGCAAAATGACCGGCCCGATGGCGCTGGTCATGGGGGCGGAAGGGGAAGGGATGCGTCGTCTGACCCGTGAACATTGCGATGAGTTAATCAGTATCCCGATGGCGGGCAGCGTCTCTTCATTGAACGTTTCTGTCGCGACCGGGATTTGCCTGTTTGAAGCGGTGCGCCAGCGTAGCTGATATGTTTGCCGGGTGGCGACTGCGCCTTACCCGGCCTCCAGAACCGTAGGCCCGGCAAGCTTGCGCCGCCGGGCAATTTTGTCACTCATCCAGCGACCGCAAATGGTCGTTTTTCTTCAGCGTCATCAGCGCGAAAATACTCACCACCGCCGTTGCCATCACGTAATAAGCCGGAATATCGAGGTTCCCCGTCTGCTTAATCAGACCGGTGATAATCAGCCCTGCGCATCCCGAGAAAATCGCGTTCGACAGTGAATACGCCAGCCCAAGCCCGGTGTAACGTACTTTGGTCGGGAACATCTCTGACAGCATCGCGGGTCCTGGGCCCGCCAGCATGCCGACTAATCCCCCGGCCACCAACACGACCAGCGCTTTTACCAGCAGCGTGCTGGATTCCGCCTGCAGAATTTTCAGCAGCGGGAGCGCCAGAATGAGCAGCAGCACGGCGGCAACCACCATCACGTTGCGGCGTCCCCATTTATCGCTAAGTATCCCGGCGGGCAGAATCGTCATGGCGAAACCAATATTGGAGATCACCGCAATCAGCAATGCCTGATTAAAACCGGTATGCAGCGAGGATTGCAGATAGGCGGGCATAATCACCAGATAGGTGTACCCCGCAGCGGACCAGACCATCAGGCGGCCAATGCCGGTCAGAATGGCCTTCAGCGTCTGGCCGACGTTCGCCGTGGGCTGCGGATACTGTTGTTGCTGCTTCTGCTGACGGAGAAAGCCCGGCGTCTCTTCCATCTTCACCCGTAGCCAGAGCGCCACGCCACCCATCGGTATGGCGAGGAAGAAGGGCAGGCGCCAGCCCCAGGCGTACAGCTCCTCCGGGCTCAGAACGACTGAAATCAACGCCACGATGCCCGCCCCCGCCAGCAGCCCTAATGCCACGGTAAACGATTGCCAGGCGCCATACAGCCCGCGTTTGCCGCGTGGGGCGAACTCGGTCATCAGCGATACCGCGCCGCCATACTCACCGCCGGCAAACAGGCCCTGAAGAATGCGCAGTCCCGTCAGAATCAGCGGTGCGGCAATCCCGATACTGGCATAAACCGGCACCAGGCCAATGGCTGTCGTCGCCAGGGTCATCATTACCAGCACGATAATCAGCGTGGGCTTACGGCCAATACGATCGCCGATCCGACCAAAAATAATGGCGCCTAACGGGCGGAAGAAGAAAGCGATCGCGAACGACGCGTAGGTCAGGATCAGGCCGGTCAGCGGCGCTTCCCCTGCAAGCTGAAAGAAGTTGCGGGCGATAACCGTCGCCAGAAAGCCATATACCGCGAACTCGTACCATTCAATAAAGTTGCCGATAGAGCCGGCGATCAGCGCGCGTTTATGCGCGCCCATTGTGGTTGTTACGGTCTGCATAAATCATCCTGATATGAGCAAAAAAGTTACAAATGAATAAACTATTCCATACATTTCCTATTATGAAATTTAAAATTCTTGTGGCTGTGATGGGCTTCACGAAGGGGCAGATGGTTTATTTGTGACCGGACTCGCGGGCGATGTCCGGTGAGGGTAGCCATACTGAATAGTAATGCCAATGACGCAAGGAGACAGTATGGCCTGGCAAACGCATACCGTGTTCAATCAGCCTGCGCCGCTGATGAACAGCAATTTATTTCTGTCGGATAGTGCGCTGCGTGAAGCCGTAACGCGCGAAGGGGCCGGATGGGACAGTGATTTACTGGCCAGTATCGGCCAACAGCTGGGGGCGGCGGAGTCGCTGGAGCTGGGGAGACTGGCGAACAGTAATCCGCCGGAGCTGCTGCGCTACGATGCGACCGGTAGCCGGCTTGATGATGTCCGGTTTCACCCTGCCTGGCACTTGTTGATGCAGGGGCTGTGTGCCAACCGGGTACATAACCTTGCCTGGCAGGAGGAAGCCCGCGCAGGCGCCTTTGTCGCGCGCGCCGCCCGCTTTATGCTGCATGCGCAGGTGGAAGCGGGGACGCTGTGTCCGGTCACCATGACCTTTGCGGCTACGCCACTGTTACAGCAGGCGCTACCCACACCTTTTAGCGACTGGCTGCCCCCCTTGCTGAGCGACCGCTACGATCCGCATCTGGCGCCGGGCGCTCAGAAACGTGGGGTGCTAATTGGCATGGGGATGACGGAAAAGCAGGGGGGATCTGATGTCCTGATCAATACCACCCGGGCGGAAAAAACTGCCGAAGGTTTTTATCATCTGGTCGGTCACAAATGGTTTTTCTCGGTTCCGCAAAGCGATGCGCACCTGGTTCTCGCTCAGGCGCCGGAAGGTCTCTCCTGCTTTTTCGTGCCCCGTCTGCTTCCCGACGGTCAGCGCAATGCGCTGCATCTGGAGCGGCTGAAAGATAAGCTCGGCAACCGCTCGAATGCCAGCAGCGAAGTCGAATTCGTTGAAGCCTGCGGCTGGCTGGTGGGTGAAGAGGGCGATGGCGTTCGGCAAATCCTCAAAATGGGCGGGCTCACCCGTTTCGACTGCGCGCTCGGCAGCCACGCCTTAATGCGTCGGGCCTATTCGGTGGCGCTCTATCACGCGCTGCAGCGCCAGGCATTCGGTAAGAATCTGGTCGATCAGCCGATGATGCGTCAGGTGCTGGGCCAGATGGCGCTGCGCCTTGAAGGGCAGACCGCCTTTCTATTCCGTCTGGCGCGGGCGTGGGATAGCCGTGATGACGCCAGAGAGGTCCTCTGGGCACGCTTATTTACGCCGGCGGCGAAGTTTGCCATCTGCAAATCCGGGATTCCGTTCGTCGCAGAGGCGATGGAGGTGCTGGGCGGGATTGGCTACTGTGAAGAGAGCGAGCTGCCGCGCCTGTATCGTGAGATGCCGGTCAATAGTATCTGGGAAGGCTCAGGCAATATCATGTGTCTGGACGTGATGCGGGTACTCGGTAAACATCCGGCGGCGCTGGAGCTGCTGGCGGCGGAGTGCGCAGAGGTGAAGGGGCAGAATCGCCATTTCGACCGTACGTGGCGGCAGTTGCACCAGCTGCTACGGCGGCCTGCGGAAGAGCAGGGTAGAGAGATAGCCCGCCGGGTTTATATGCTCGGCGTCGGTGCGCAGATGCTACGCTACGCCTCGCCGCCGCTGGCGGAGGCCTGGTGTCGCATGATGCTCGACACGCGCGGCGGTATGCGGCTGGATGAGCCGACGCTGGAGGATTTACTGCTACGTGCGATGGGGCGTGGACGTCAGGCGCCTCAGGCGTAAAGAATGGCCTGGACTCGCCAGTTATCCGGCTGCTGCTCCTCGTACATCTGTACGATGCGATACCACGATGCGCCTTGTTCATCGGCCTTTACGGCGATGGCATGCTCGACGTCCTGCTGGCTGCCGGCAATATTATTGACCGAGATCAGGCCAATTTCATTGAGGCCGGTGACGCAGTCCGCGCTGGCGAATTCCGCTGACTGTGCGCAGGTGTTTGCTGTCGCTGTGGTCAGCAGCAGAGCGGGTAGGGTAAAAGATCGTTTCATCGTCGTCAGCTCCATTTCACGTAGTCCCGAGGGCAGTCCGTTGCTAACGTCCTGCCAGGTTGGCTGGCCGAACGTTATTATGCACAGGAGAACGTGAATGGACGCAAAGCAGTGTAAAGCTGGCTAAAAGACGGTGTACCGCTATTTACGGTACAGAATCGCTTGCGAATACCACTGGCCGGGAACCATGGTGTCATCAATCATGATGATGACGTAGTAATCCGCTTTAGCCGTTTCTGCCTTCGCTTTCAACGCCGCTTCGACATCCATCGGCGAACCGTACATCAACACGCTCACCGTCCCCATTTTTTGTAGCCCTGTCGTCTGGTTACGGTGAATCTCTTGCGGATGGTCGGTTGCGGGTGGTGGCGCTTCTGGCGTCCCTTGCAGGGCACTACAACCGCTCAGTGCGATAGCCAGAAACCACGGTGTTAACCTGCGCATAACCATATCTCGTTTCCTGATAGTCATAGTGTAGTGGTAGCCTGAATGTCATTTCCGGGGAATGTTCCCGAAGTGTTATCTCTGACGCGATTTTCGAATGAAAATATCGTGAAAGCGTAACCGAGTTCTCAACATTATGAATCATGGCGAACCTGGTTTCTTGCTGAATATGTCAGCCTATGACATACCCTCATTTTAGTGAAAGGAGATGGTCAATGATTGCTCTCGAAATACGTCGTCTGGCGGGGGGCGAAGTGCTACATGCCTGCCCGCAGTATGCACTGGATAAGCCATTGCCCTGCATCATCTTTTATCACGGCTTTACCTCCTCAAAGCTGGTGTACAGCTACTTCGCCGTAGCGCTGGCGGAAGCCGGTTTTCGGGTCATTATGCCCGATGCGCCAGAGCATGGCGCACGTTACGATGGCGATGATCGCGGACGAATGCAGCGCTTCTGGCCGATTTTACTGCAAAATTTTGCCGAGTTTCCGGCCTTGCGCGAGGCGGTTATCGGGCAGGGCTGGGTTGAAGGGGATCGTCTGGCGGTCGCCGGGGCATCAATGGGCGGCATGACGGCGCTGGGAATAATGACCCACCATCCGGAACTAAAAAGCGTGGCTTGTCTGATGGGCTCCGGCTATTTTACCCGGCTCTCGCAGAGCCTGTTCCCTTCGCCTGCCGTCAGTGCCGAACGGTTGGCTGAGTGGGATGTCACTCAGCAGCTCAGCACGCTGGCCAACAGACCGCTATTGCTCTGGCACGGCGAGGAAGATGACGTGGTGCCGCCTGAAGGTACCTTCAGGCTCCAGCAGGCGCTGCGGCAAAACGATCTGGATACTCACCTGACCTGCATCTGGCAAAAAGGGGTTCGCCACCGGATAACGCCGGAGGCGTTAGCGGCGACGGTGGCATTTTTTCAGCGCAGCCTTTAAACGCGAATGACCTGAACACCCTGATCCTCAAGCTGCTTGAGGATCGCTTCATCCGCCTGTTTTCCGGTAATCACCAGGTCGATTTGCCCGGCCTGGCTGAACAGCATTCCGGCGCGTTCGCCAACTTTGCTGCTATCTACCAGCACCGCGAGTTTGCCAACGACGTTAAGCATTTTTTGCTCGGCCATCGCGGTAAGCATATCGGTTTTATATAGCCCTTCGGCGGTCAGCCCTTTGCCGCTGGTGAACATCCAGTGCCCGGCATACAGGCTATTTTCACTGCCCTGCGGGCTCAAGGTGATGGAGTGGCTACGGTTATACTGTCCACCCATAATGATGACGCTGTCGTGTTCCTGGTCGATCAGGTAATTGGCCAGCGGCAGATAGTTAGTAATGATCTGTACTGGCTTACCGCACAGCTCTTGCCCCAGCAGGAATGCGGTAGAGCCGCAGTTGATGACGATGCTTTCGCCCGGGTTAACCAGTTGCGAAGCCGCCCGCGCAATGCGTACTTTCTCGTCGTGGTTTTGGGCCTGGTGAATGTTCATCGGCGACCAGCGCGGGCGCTGCTCGCTGATGGCTTCAGCGCCATTGCGGACTTTTTTCAGCTTACCGCTTTCGTCGAGTTTATTGATATCGCGTCGTGCCGTTGCCGGAGAAATTCCCAGCCGGGAAATCACCTGCTCCACGGTGACAAATCCCGTTTGTGCCAGCAAATCCAGTAAAATTTGATGTCTTTGCGCTTCCGTCATGAGCAAATCCGATTAAAAGTGATAAGCAAAGATGATATTTGAAATCAGGTGAAAATACTAATGCTGACGGGATAATTTCCGGCGAGGGGGCAAGGACTTCCGCTCGCCGGATGAATCTTACAGGAATGACTTGAAAGGCAGGTCCGGTTCCATGGTAAAGCAGTCGTCGAATCCGCGCGGATAGTGGTATTCGAAGTTGTCTTTATCCAGTGGCCAGGTGAATTTCCCACCCACCTGCCAGATGAAAGGCTTAAAGCCATACTTCAGGCGGTCTTTCTTCATCTCCCACAGAACGCGTATTTCCTGCGGATCAGCCTGGAAATTTGACCAGATATCGTGATGGAACGGGATGACTACTTTGGTGTTCAGAGACTCGGCCATGCGCAGGATATCGGCGCTGGTCATTTTGTCGGTGATACCACGCGGGTTCTCGCCATAGGACCCCAGCGCCACGTCGATCTGGTGTTCGTTACCGTGTTTCGCATAGTAGTTGGAGTAGTGAGAATCGCCGCTATGATACAGATTGCCGCCCGGCGTTTTGAACAAGTAGTTTACCGCGCGCTCATCCATTCCGTCCGGCAGCACGCCAGCCGCTTTTTGAGCCGCAGGTAAGGTTATCAGGGCGGTACGGTCAAAAGCGTCGAGCGCGTGGATTTCAACATCTTTTATTTTTACGACATCGCCCGGTTTCATCACGATGCAGCGCTCTTTCGGGACGCCCCAGCCAATCCACAGATCGACGCAGGTTTGCGGGCCGATAAACGGCACGTCATCCGCACAGTTTTGCATGACGGCGGCAGCAACGTTTACATCAATGTGATCGTTATGATCGTGTGTGGACAGCACCGCATCAATCTGGCGAATAGCGAAGGGATCCAGTACAAACGGAGTGGTACGCAGGTTTGGCTGGAGCTTCTTAACGCCTGCCATACGCTGCATCTGATGGCCTGCTTTCATCAGTGGGTTCCCGTGGCTTTGTTTGCCGGTACCGCACCAGAAATCGACGCAGATATTGGCTCCGCCTTCGGATTTCAGCCAGATGCCCGTACAACCCAACCACCACATAGCAAAAGTGCCAGGCGCAACCTGCTCTTGTTCAATTTCTTCATTCAGCCAGCTGCCCCACTCTGGAAAAGTATTCAGGATCCATGACTCGCGGGTGATGGTTTGTACTTTACTCATTGATTTTTACCTCACGTTTTGTCAAAAGAAATCATTTGTTGATTCATTTTGATAAATACTGGCACCATTTTTTCAGGATTGCAATCCTGCATTTCGCCATCTACGAGATGTTTTTGGTAGGTGAATGGGAGGTAAATGCTTGTTTCATGATGCCTTAATGTCATCATTTAATTGATTTATATTGATTATTTTGTGATTTTAGAAAATGAGAATTAATACGGTAACGGTTTGGATGATTATTTGCGGCGTGTGTCACACTTAATCAAATATAATCTTGTTGTGATTACTTTTGATTATTAGAGTGATTGCAACAACAAACCCTGGGCGTAGCGTGCGTTCAGAGATTCCACCTTCTGGAGTGTGTTATGGAGATTCTCTACAACATCTTTACCGTTTTCTTTAATCAGGTGATGACCAACGCCCCTCTGCTGCTGGGGATCGTGACGTGCCTGGGCTATATCCTGCTGCGTAAAAGCGCCAGCGTGATTGTAAAAGGTACGATTAAAACGATTATCGGTTTTATGTTGTTGCAGGCAGGGTCCGGCATTCTGACCAGTACCTTTAAACCCGTCGTCGCGAAAATGTCTGAGGTTTACGGCATCAACGGTGCTATCTCCGATACCTATGCCTCTATGATGGCGACCATTGAGCGGATGGGGGAGGCCTACAGCTGGGTGGGCTATGCCGTGCTGTTAGCTCTGGCGCTGAATATTTGTTACGTATTGCTGCGGCGCATTACCGGTATTCGCACCATCATGCTGACCGGGCACATCATGTTCCAGCAGGCGGGGCTGATTGCCGTCTCTTTCTATATCTTCGGGTATCCGATGTGGACGACTATTATCTGCACGGCGGTACTGGTGTCTCTCTATTGGGGCATTACCTCCAACATGATGTACAAGCCGACCCAGGAAGTTACCGACGGCTGCGGATTCTCCATCGGACATCAGCAGCAGTTCGCCTCATGGATTGCTTATAAGGTCGCACCTTATCTGGGGAAAAAAGAAGAGAGCGTTGAAGATCTTAAGCTGCCAGGCTGGCTGAACATTTTCCACGACAACATCGTTTCCACGGCTATTGTAATGACCATTTTCTTTGGTGCGATCCTGCTCTCCTTCGGCATCGACACCGTCCAGGCGATGGCGGGAAAAACTCACTGGACGGTGTATATCCTGCAAACTGGTTTTTCGTTCGCCGTCGCTATTTTTATTATCACTCAGGGCGTGCGTATGTTCGTCGCCGAACTTTCCGAGGCGTTCAACGGGATCTCCCAACGCCTGATCCCCGGTGCCGTGCTGGCGATTGACTGTGCGGCGATTTATAGCTTTGCGCCGAACGCCGTTGTCTGGGGCTTTATGTGGGGCACCATTGGCCAGCTTATCGCTGTCGCTATCCTGGTGGGCTTCGGCTCTTCCATCCTGATTATTCCGGGCTTTATTCCGATGTTCTTCTCGAACGCGACTATCGGCGTCTTTGCGAACCACTTTGGCGGCTGGCGCGCGGCGCTCAAGATTTGTCTGGTGATGGGGATGATTGAAATTTTCGGCTGCGTGTGGGCGGTGAAGCTCACCGGTATGAGCGCCTGGATGGGCATGGCGGACTGGTCAATTCTGGCGCCGCCGATGATGCAGGGCTTTGCCTCTATCGGTATCGCGTTTATGGCCGTCATCATCATTATTGCACTGGCCTATATGTTCTTCGCAGGACGCACGCTGCGTGCTGAAGAGGACGCGGAAAAACAACTGGCAGATGCTTCTGCTCAATAAGGAGTTTTGACTATGACCGTACGTATTCTGGCTGTATGTGGCAACGGGCAAGGAAGTTCCATGATCATGAAGATGAAAGTGGACCAGTTTTTGACTCAATCAAATATTGATCACTCAGTGAACAGTTGCGCGGTGGGTGAATACAAAAGTGAATTAAGCGGCGCGGATATCATCATCGCCTCTACTCATATTGCCGGGGAGATTACTGTCTCCGGCAACAAATACGTGGTCGGCGTGCGCAACATGCTATCGCCTGCGGATTTTGGCCCAAAACTGCTGGAAGTGATCAAAGAACATTTCCCACAGGATGTGAAGTAAGGACGCCAAATGAAATTACGTGATTCGCTTGTCGAGAATAACTCCATTCTTTTGCAGGCAGATGCCAGTACCTGGCAGGAAGCCGTAAAGCTAAGCGTTGATTTATTGGTGAAGGCTGACGTGGTTGAGCCGCGCTACTACCAGGCCATTCTGGATGGCGTTGCCCAGCATGGGCCCTACTTTGTGATTGCGCCCGGTCTGGCGATGCCGCACGGACGACCGGAAGAGGGGGTTAAGAAAACGGGCTTTGCGCTGGTGACGCTGAGGAAGCCGCTGGCTTTCAACCATGAGGATAACGACCCGGTCGACATCCTGATCACCATGGCGGCCGTTGATGCCAATACCCATCAGGAGGTGGGCATCATGCAGATCGTCAATCTGTTTGACGATGAAGCGAATTTCGACCGTTTACGTGCCTGCCGCACCGTGCAGGAAGTACTGAATTTAATTGATAACGCCACGACGGCGGCCTTCTAAAAGGAGCATCAAATGTCATTACCTATGTTGCAGGTTGCGCTGGATAATCAATCAATGTCTTCCGCGTATGAAACGACACGCCTGATTGCCGATGAAGTGGATATTATTGAAGTTGGCACCATTCTTTGTATTGCCGAGGGCGTACGCGCCGTGCGCGACCTGAAAGCACTCTATCCCCACAAAATCGTGCTGGCGGACGCCAAAATTGCCGATGCCGGCAAAATTCTCTCTCGGATGTGCTTTGAAGCGCATGCCGACTGGGTGACTGTTATCTGCTGTGCAGATATCAACACCACCAAAGGTGCGCTGGATGTGGCGAAAGAATTTAACGGTGATGTACAGATCGAACTAACCGGCTACTGGACCTGGGAGCAGGCGCAGGAATGGCGCGATGCGGGCATTCAACAAGTGGTTTATCACCGTAGCCGCGATGCGCAGGCCGCTGGCGTAGCGTGGGGGGAGGCGGATATCAGCGCCATCAAGCGCTTGTCCGACATGGGCTTTAAAGTCACCGTTACCGGCGGCCTGGCGCTGGAAGATCTGCCGCTGTTCCAGGGTATTCCGATTCACGTCTTTATTGCCGGTCGCAGCATTCGCGACGCTGCTTCCCCGGTAGAAGCTGCACGGCAGTTTAAACGTTCTATTGCCCAGCTATGGGGCTAAGGAGCGGTTATGTTGTCGAAAAAAATTCCGCTCGGCATCTATGAAAAGGCGCTCCCTGCGGGGGGACGCTGGCTGGATCGCTTGCGACTGGCGAAAAAACTCGGTTTTGACTTTGTCGAAATGTCGGTGGATGAAACTGACGCTCGGCTGGAACGGCTTGACTGGAGCCGGGAGCAGCGCCTGGAGCTAGTCAATGCGATTGCTGAAACCGGGGTACGGGTGCCCTCTATGTGCCTCAGCGCCCACCGGCGCTTCCCGCTTGGTAGCGAAGATGACGCGGTACGGGCGCAGGGGCTGGAGATTATGCGCAAAGCCATTCAGCTGGCGCAGGATGTAGGCATTCGGGTGATTCAGCTTGCGGGTTATGACGTTTACTACCAGGAAGCCAACAACGAGACGCGCCGTCGTTTCCGGGATGGCCTGAAAGAGAGCGTCGAAATGGCGAGCCGCGCGCAGGTGACGCTGGCGATGGAGATTATGGATTACCCGCTGATGAACTCGATCAGTAAGGCGCTGGGCTACGCACACTACCTGAATAATCCGTGGTTCCAGCTCTATCCGGATATCGGCAACCTGTCAGCATGGGATAACGATGTGCAGATGGAGCTACAGGCCGGGATGGGTCATATCGTGGCGGTACATGTGAAGGATACTAAACCCGGCGTCTTTAAAAACGTCCCGTTTGGTGAAGGGGTCGTTGATTTCGAGCGTTGCTTTGAAACGCTCAAACAAACCGGCTACTGCGGACCCTACCTGATTGAAATGTGGAGCGAAACGACCGACGATCCGGCAGCTGAGGTGGCGAAAGCCCGCGATTGGGTGATGGCGCGGATGGCCAGTGCCGGGCTGGTGGAGGCGGCATAATGCAAAAAATTAAGCAGCAGGTTTTTGAAGCCAACATGGATTTACCGCGCTACGGCCTGGTGACCTTTACCTGGGGTAACGTTAGCGCGATCGATCGCGAACGCGGGCTGGTGGTAATTAAGCCTGGCGGTGTGGCCTATGAGACGATGAAAGTGAACGATATGGTGGTTGTGGATCTGCAGGGTAACGTGGTGGAAGGACGGTATCGTCCTTCTTCCGATACCGCCACCCATCTTGCGCTCTATCGCCGCTATCCGAGCCTTGGCGGCGTGGTGCATACCCACTCGACACACGCGACGGCCTGGGCGCAGGCCGGGCTGGCCATTCCCGCGCTGGGAACGACCCACGCAGACTACTTCTTTGGCGATATCCCCTGCACCAGGGCGTTGAGCCCGCGGGAAGTCGAAGAGGCTTATGAACTGAACACCGGGCTCGTGATCATCGAAACGCTGGGCGAGATAGACCCGCTCCTTACGCCGGGGATTGTGGTGTATCAACACGGACCTTTTACCTGGGGTAAAGATGCGCACGATGCGGTGCATAACGCGGTGGTGATGGAAGAAGTGGCGCGGATGGCGTGGATTGCTCGCGGAATCAATCCGCTGCTCAAGCCGATCGATAGCTGGCTGATGGACAAACACTTTATGCGAAAGCACGGACCAAATGCCTATTACGGGCAAAAGTAAGTCATGTGCTCCGGAGCCATTCATCTTGATGATGAATTAACCGGTCTGCTCCGGAGCCATTTTCGTATCGTTGGCAAACGCATGCCAGCAAGCGTCCGTTCACAAACTATCGCTTCGGCGAAAACGTCGAGGCGATGGCATTAAGACTTCACCCCGTGACGGGGCGAAGTCAAAGAGTCGGCTATTAGCGATAAATGGCTGCGCTGGCATGAATCACGCCGTTGCTTTCCGGTTCGTGAATCAGGATCGGCTGAAAATATTTTGCGCCTTGCGCATCGCTCAGCTGATTAAGTGCCCGATCGGCCTCTTGCTCAGTCGCCATATTATGGTTGATATAGATAACGCCCAGGCTCTGCACATCGTCCATGTTGCGTGCCTGGCGCCCATCGATTTTGATGGCTGCGAGCGCGTTGGCGCTCAGTAAAAGCGCAGCCATAGCGGCAATGATGATGTATTTCATACTCTACGCTCCTGACGTTCTGTCGGCCATGCTGGCGTTAAATCCGGGATCCTCCTGGGTTACCGATAGCTCTGATATAAGTGTAATCTCTGGCTACCGTGGGTATCGCGACCATTTCTGATGAAGTTGTTCAAAAAAGTGTCGCTGGTGCCGTTGATTAATTTTAAATCACTGACTTAGCGCGGCTTTACCGTTAGTGCGAATTATTTGCGCAATTTGCTTGTCTTAAAGGGGCGGCGAAAGTAGAATGACGCGTCAATTTTTCGGCCGCCCTTTAACACGTTCCTTGCCTCCATGGGCCGCGGCTGACCCAGACAGGAGGCTGAATAATCCGTAAGGAGCAATTCGATGCGTCATTACGAAATCGTTTTTATGGTCCATCCTGACCAGAGCGAACAGGTTCCGGGTATGATCGAACGTTACACTGGTGCAATCACTGCAGCAGAAGGTACGATCCACCGTCTGGAAGACTGGGGCCGCCGTCAGCTGGCTTACCCGATCAACAAACTGCACAAAGCTCACTACGTTCTGCTGAACGTTGAAGCTCCGCAGGAAGCGATCGATGAGCTGGAAACTAACTTCCGCTTCAACGACGCCGTTATCCGCAGCATGGTAATGCGTACTAAGCACGCTGTTACCGAAGCATCTCCGATGGTTAAAGCGAAAGACGAGCGCCGTGAGCGTCGCGAAGATTTCGCAAACGAAACCGCAGATGATTCTGAAGCTGGGGATTCTGAAGAGTAATCCTGATGACCAATCGTCTGGAGCTGTCCGGCATTGTTTGCAGGACGCCACTTCGTAAGGTCAGCCCGTCAGGAATTCCACACTGCCAGTTCGTGCTTGAGCATCGTTCAGTGCAGGAGGAAGCCGGTTTTCACCGGCAGGCATGGTGTCAAATGCCCGTGATTATTAGCGGACACGAGAACCAGGCCATTACTCACAGTATAACGGTCGGTAGCGCAGTGACCGTTCAGGGGTTCATCTCTTGCCACAAGGCAAAGAACGGCCTGAGCAAAATGGTTCTGCATGCCGAGCAGATTGAATTGATAGATTCTGGAGACTAGCCAAATGGCACGTTATTTCCGTCGTCGCAAGTTCTGCCGTTTCACCGCGGAAGGCGTTCAAGAGATCGACTATAAAGATATCGCAACGCTGAAAAACTACATCACCGAAAGCGGTAAGATTGTCCCAAGCCGTATCACCGGTACCCGTGCAAAATATCAGCGTCAGCTGGCTCGCGCTATCAAACGCGCACGCTACCTGTCCCTGCTGCCGTACACTGATCGTCATCAGTAATCGGTCACGGTCCATTAATACGACTTTGAGAGGATAAGGTAATGCAAGTTATTCTGCTTGATAAAGTAGCAAACCTCGGTAGCCTGGGTGATCAGGTTAACGTTAAAGCGGGCTATGCTCGTAACTTCCTGGTACCACAGGGCAAAGCTGTTCCTGCTACCAAGAAAAACGTTGAGTTCTTCGAAGCGCGCCGCGCTGAACTGGAAGCCAAACTGGCTGACGTTCTGGCCGCTGCTAACGCACGTGCTGAAGCAATCAACGCACTGGGCACCGTTACCATCGCGTCTAAATCTGGCGACGAAGGTAAACTGTTCGGTTCCATCGGTACCCGCGACATCGCTGACGCTGTAACTGCAGCTGGCGTTGCTGTTGCTAAGAGCGAAGTTCGTCTGCCGAACGGCGTTCTGCGCACCACCGGTGAGCACGAAGTGGACTTCCAGGTTCACAGCGAAGTCTTCGCGAAACTGGTTGTTAACGTTGTAGCTGAGTAATTTTTTACTCAGTTCGCGTCGAGACGCCGGCCTTGTGCCGGCGTTTTGCTTTTCTGCATTCCCCTTCTGTGGTTCTCTCCTGACACAATTGCAATATCAGGCCGTCAATGACCAATCCTTTGAGTGGGAAGCGTTGGTATGAGCGGATGCGACGCGGTACCAAATGAAGCGGGAAAAAGGGCACGGGAAGGAGACGGGGCGCCTTTGCGCAGGCCGGGCGTGATACCCGGCATGACCCGTGGATTCTTTACGGCGATTAGCGCGCGCGAATAAAACTGCCGTTCGCCTGACGGGTAAACAGCACCTGCTGTCCGCCGCCGGTATCAATTGTCAGGCCGGTCACCACGCCATTCGCGTTCTGGCGAATTTGCACCGTCTGCCCGGTTTGCAGCGAACTGAGCGGTTTGCCCGGACCTTCTACCTGGGCCATCGCATAGACGTCGGTTGGCGGCAGATTATGATCGCGGAACAGCTGGGCCAGGGTTTTACCCGCTTCTATGCGATAGGTACGCCACTGCTGCTCAATTCCCGGTGCCGACTGCTGCTGCTGTTGCTGCGGCTGAGAGTAGGCCTGGCTCTGTCCCTGATCCACCGGTTCGTCCTGAACCGGCTCCGGCGCCACCGGCGCCATCTGATCGGCGTCATTCACCGTCGGCGTAGTGGTAATCGGCGGCAGCGGCATGGCCTGTTGGGAAGATTGCGGCTGGGACTGCGATTGCAGGTCGATATTGGCTTCGCGGCCACTTTGTACCGGGCTGCTGCTCTCCTCTGACGGGAGCAGTATGCCGATAATCACCAGCAACGCGCCGGCAATGATGCCCCGGCGATGCATGGGCGGCAGCGGATCCATAATGCGAATATGATCCGGGGCGTGCCAGATCTTCGCCAGGGTAGGTGTGATGTCAAAGCGCCCGGGCATGGCTTTCCTCCTGCTCCGCATATTTTTATCCTGCTCTCCGTAGAGTATAGATGGCTAACTTCCTGATGGCCGAGACAAAGATATGTTTCGTGAGGTTAACCTGATATCTCCTATTGTTTCTGTTTCCCTCAGATTTGTCATCATCTCCGCGACAAAGTTTTACCCATCGGACGATGGCTGATATGCTGCCCACCACTTTATGCTCGTCGCGCTTCGAGTTGCTGATGCGCTGGCTGCGCCTGCCTGCACTGACCACACTGTGGCCTGTCCTGCCGGTGAATCATCCGCATGCCGCCTTCTTGCTATCTGGAATCCGTCGAGTATGAAATTTCCCCCCCGAAAAATAAGGAAAGAAGATGGCAACCCCGACTTTTGACACTATTGAAGCGCAGGCAAGTTACGGCATCGGCTTGCAGGTTGGACAACAGCTGAGCGAATCCGGCCTGCAGGGGCTGCTGCCTGAAGCACTGGTTGCCGGCATTGCCGATGCGCTGGAAGGCAATCAGCCGCAGGTGCCGGTGGAAGCCGTTCACCGCGCGCTGCGTGAAATCCACGAACGCGCTGACGCGGTACGTCGCGAGCGTTTCCAGGAGATGGCGGCCGATGGCCAGAAATACCTGGATGAAAACTGCGAGCGTGAAGGCGTGAACAGCACCGAATCCGGTCTGCAGTTCCGCGTTCTGACCCAGGGTGAAGGCGCGATCCCGGCGCGTACCGACCGCGTCCGCGTGCATTACACCGGTAAACTGATCGACGGTACCGTATTTGACAGCTCCGTGGCCCGTGGCGAACCGGCTGAGTTCCCGGTGACCGGCGTGATCGGCGGCTGGATTGAAGCGCTGACCCTGATGCCGGTGGGTTCCAAATGGGAACTGACTATTCCGCACAACCTGGCCTATGGTGAGCGCGGCGCCGGTGCTTCTATTCCTCCGTTCAGCACCCTGATCTTTGAAGTCGAACTGCTGGATATTATCTAATCAGCAGGTGCTTCCTCTCCCTTAAGGGGGAGGGAGCGACTAAAAATAGCGCAAAATACTTAAGTTAGGAATTTGTTGGAATTTTATGTTGCGCTCAGGCTTTTTAGGTGTATTTTTGTGAGCTGTTTCGCGCTGCAGGAGTGATATAACACTCACTTTAAACATAAAATTAACATTATATCTAAATCATAGTATTCATCCCTCTGATTCTTACCTAATATCGATAAACCCTTTTTCAGGGTAATGACAAATGACGGGCCATCAGAGCCTGAACAACACAGACAGGTACAACAGGAAGAAAATCACATGGTAGATCAGGTTAAAGTCGCTGCCGAAGAGCAGGCTCCGACTGAACAATCGCTACGGCGAAATCTCACGAATCGACATATTCAGCTCATTGCCATTGGTGGCGCCATCGGGACGGGGCTGTTTATGGGATCCGGCAAAACCATCAGCCTCGCCGGGCCATCCATTATTTTTGTTTATATGATTATCGGCTTTATGCTGTTTTTCGTGATGCGCGCGATGGGCGAATTACTGCTGTCGAATCTGGAATATAAATCGTTCAGTGATTTTGCCGCCGACCTTCTGGGGCCGTGGGCCGGCTATTTTACCGGTTGGACCTACTGGTTCTGCTGGGTTGTGACCGGGATGGCCGACGTGGTGGCGATTACCGCCTACGCCCAGTTCTGGTTCCCTGGACTTTCCGATTGGGTGGCCTCGCTGGCGGTGATCCTGCTGCTGCTGAGCCTTAACCTTGCCACCGTGAAAATGTTCGGTGAGATGGAGTTCTGGTTCGCAATGATCAAAATCGTCGCCATTGTGGCGCTGATTGTGGTCGGCCTGGTGATGGTGATGATGCATTTCAAATCGCCGACCGGCGTGGAGGCGTCTTTTGCCCATCTGTGGAATGACGGCGGCTGGTTCCCGAAAGGTATCAGCGGATTCTTTGCCGGCTTCCAGATCGCGGTCTTCGCATTCGTCGGTATTGAGCTGGTAGGGACCACCGCTGCAGAAACCAAAGATCCGGAAAAATCCCTGCCGCGCGCGATTAACTCCATCCCGCTGCGTATTATTATGTTCTACGTCTTCGCCCTGATCGTGATTATGTCGGTGACGCCGTGGAGCTCCGTGGTGCCGACCAAGAGTCCGTTCGTCGAACTGTTTGTCCTGGTGGGCCTGCCGGCGGCGGCCAGCCTGATTAACTTTGTGGTGCTGACTTCGGCCGCCTCTTCGGCTAACAGCGGCGTGTTCTCAACCAGCCGTATGCTGTTCGGTCTGGCGCAGGATGGTCAGGCGCCGTCGATGTTTGCCAAGCTGTCGAAACGTGCGGTACCGGCGAAAGGGCTGACCTTCTCCTGTATGTGCCTGCTGGGCGGCGTGGTGATGCTGATGGTGAACCCGAGCGTGATTGCCGCCTTCACCATGATTACCACGGTATCGGCGATCCTGTTTATGTTCGTCTGGACCATTATTCTGTGCTCGTACCTGGTCTACCGTAAAAAGCGTCCGCATCTGCATGAGCAGTCCAAATATAAGATGCCGCTGGGTAAGCTGATGTGCTGGGTCTGTATGGCGTTCTTCGTCTTCGTGCTGGTGCTGTTGACGCTGGAAGCCGACACGCGCGAAGCGCTGATCGTCACCCCGCTGTGGTTTGTTCTGCTGGCGGCAGGTTGGTTCTTTGCCGGTAAGAAGCGTCTGGCGAAATAAAAAAATCTTCGGCAAAGATTTTTAACGTTGCTTGCAACGGCCCGTCATAAAAAAAGGCCACCGGGGTGGCCAATAAGACTGACAATGTCGAGGCGCCTGCGGGCGCCTTTTTTATTTTCCGGCGAGGGCACGCGGAAACAGAACGTTGTTCTCCAGGCTGATATGTTCCATCAGATCGTCGATCAGTTGGTTAATGCCGTTGTACATCGCTTTCCACGTGGTGCAGGCTTCCGGCGGCGGGGTGACATTGTTGGTGACATGCTTAATCACTTCCAGCAGCTCGCCCGCTTCGTCGTGTTCGCTTTCCATGACGCTGATAGGGCCGGCGGCCTGAGTCCCCATGCCCTGTTTGATCATCGGGAACAGGATCTGCTCCTCTTTCATCATGTGGCTGGAGAGCTCCTGATGCAGCATGGTCAGGTATTTGGCTAAGCCGTTCGGCACGTTGGGCTTATCGGTATGCACTCGTTCAACTTTGGTCGCCTGCAGGATAAGCTCCGGCAGCTGTTCGCGATGGCGATCGTGGTAGCGAACGATGATATGGTCGATGATTTCGGCATACGGTGCGCTACGCCAGTCTTTCTCTACCGGCTCTTCCGCCAGTCTGGCCAGTTCGGCTTCGATCGCCGCGACGTCCAGCTCCTTGCGCGATGCGGCGCGTTCCAGCGTCTGTTTGCCGCCGCAGCAGTAGTCCATATCGTATTTACGGAACAGCGCGGAGGCGCGCGGAATCGTCAGCGCCAGCTCGCCTAAAGGTTGGTCACGAAAAGCCATAGCGAATACCTCGTCTTTAAAAATATAAGATGTATATTAAATGCATCTTATGGGCAAGGGAATACCCCTTTCGGATACCAGGCTATTTTTTATTCTCGCAGACCCGCTCCACGACCACCGGTTTTTGTGGTCGGGAACAGACCGCGTAGACCACGCCAACAACCAGTAGCAGGATGCCGCTGAGCGTCAGCAGCGGTGGCATGCTTTGTCGTAACAGGAAGGTATACAGCAGGCCCGCCAGCGTTTCGAAGACGATGAGCGGCCCGAGAATGACCGTTGGCAGCTTCTGGCTGGCGATATTCCAGCACAATGCGCCGACCCAGGAGCAGAGGACGGCAATGGCCAGCATCAGCATTACGAAGAGCAGGGGGCGCGGGCCAAAGGGAAGCGGGAAGTCGACCTGCTGAGCATGCAGCCATCCGCAGGCAATCAGATAACCGGCCAGCGAGACCGGTAGCGTCACCAGCGCCTGCGCCGTCGCCCACATCATCGGATGCTTATCCGGGTTTTCCCGCAGCCAGCGCGCATTGCGCAACGCGTACCAGGCCCAGCAGGCCACCGATACCAGCGCCAGACCAATACCGGAACCGTAGCGCCAGATACTGAAATTGGGCAGTCCCTGGCGCAGTTCGGCAATATTGACGCACACCAGGCCGACAGCGATACAGGAGAGTGCCGGAAAGAGACGTCGCCACGGTAGCTTACCGTCACGCTGGCTGTAGAGCAGGTTAGCCATCACCGGCAGCACGACCGGAAGCGTGCCGATAATCATCGTCGATACCGGCGCGCCGGTGCGCTGAATGGCGCTGGCGAGACAAACGTAATAGATCAGGTTGCCCATCATGGTCAGCCCTAGCGCCGTCCACCAGTCTTGCCCGGAAAGCTGCCGCAGTCGCGCGCGACCGAGCCACGCCAGCGGCAGGGCAATCAACCCCAGCGCCAGATAGCGTCCCATGGATTGCAGTACCGCCGGGTATTCCGGCACCAGCACCGGGCCGACGAATATTAACCCCCACATCATCCCCGCCAGCAGGGCATACAACACACCACTAATCATCACGCCATCCGTACCGGTTTCAGTTGGCTAAAGTGTAGAAGAGGCCGCGTCGGGAATATTGTATGAGATTGCGCATTAGCGCCGGGCGACCTGCTTTTGATAGCGCACCGGGGTGATGCCATAGCGGCGGGTAAAGGCGCGGGTCAGGTGTGACTGATCGGTCAGACCGCTGGCGGCGGCCACTTCGGCAGCGGGCATTCCGTGGGTGAGGAAGGCTTTGGCGCGCCACAGGCGAATGGCCATCAGCATCTGATGGGGCGTGACGTGGAAATGCGCCTTAAACTGGCGCTGAAAGTGGTACGGGCTCAGGGAGGCAACCTGCGCCAGCTCATCAAGGGAGACGGCGTGCATATAGTTGTCATGCAGATAATCGCGCACGCGCTCGAAACGGTGGGTGGCTTCCGCGATAACCGGGGCGTGATGGGCCAGCGGGCGGAAGGTATCAATCACGTCGAGCAACAGACCCTGTTGAGCCAGCGGATCGTCGGTATGCCATAAGCCATAAATAAGCTGACAGAGCCGCTGCGAGCGCTGCGGATCCTGACGAACCACCTCACGGAACCACCAGTGGCGCACGCCGGTGACCTCTTCCAGCATCTGCGGTTCCAGATAGACCATACGGTAGCGCCAGCCGTCGGCGGTGGCCGCTTCTCCGGTGTGCAGTTCGTCAGGGTTCATGGTAACGATGGAGTTAACCGGAGCGACGTACTGGCTGCCGCGATAGCGAAAACGCTCGGCGCCGAGCTCAATTGCACCGATGCCGAAGGCTTCATGGGTATGGGGTTCGAAGGCGTAGCGGGAGATATGGGCATGGTACAACTCAACGCCAGGCAGCTGCGCCGGATGGCGAAAGCGCGCGCTGTCTCTCTCATCGTTGAACTGTTCCGGTACGCCCTGCATTGTGTTTCTCCCGACGGATATCCTTTTATTATTGGGGATGACCCGCCGGGAAGCTACAAAAATTAACCTTTTTGTAACCGTTACAGAATGCCTTTGATGCTCTCAGCCAGCGGTGTCGTCGGGCGACCAATCAACGCGCTCAGGGTGCGGCTGTCGTCAAACAGGCCGCCTTTGGCGGCGCCGACATCGGAGTCAGCGAGCATGTCCGCCAGCCCTGCCGGCAGGCCAACGCTCTTCAGCGCAGCGGCGAAGTCGGCTTCGCTCAGGTTCTGATACACCACGTTTTTACCGCTCTGCTTGCTCAGTGCGGCAGCCAGTTCGCTCAGGGTCCAGGCTTCATCGCCGGCCAGCTCGTACACTTTCCCGGCATGGCCCTCTTCAGCGATAACGCGTGCGGCGGCCTCGGCATAATCGGCGCGGGTCGCCGAGGCGATTTTTCCGTCGCCCGCAGCACCGATAAACACCCCATGCTCAAGCGCCGGCGGCGCGCTGGCGAGATAGTTCTCGGTGTACCAGCCGTTGCGCAGCAGAGCATAAGGGATACCGGAGTCGGCGAGCATTTTCTCGGTTTCAACATGCTCAACGTGCAGGCCAAGCGGCGATTTATCGGCATGCAGCAGGCTGGTATAAGCGATAAATTTTACCCCGGCGGCTTTGGCGGCATGAATGACGTTACGGTGTTGCGGGGTACGCTGACCGACTTCGCTGGAGGAGATCAGCAGCAGTTTATCCACGCCCTGCAGCGCCGCGGTGAATGCCGCTTCGTCGGTATAATCGGCCTGGCGGACCACAATACCCTGCTGGCTCAGCGCTTCGGCTTTTGCCGGGTTACGCACAATGGCCACAATCTGGCTGGCGGCCGTGGTTTTTAACAGATTCTGTAGGACGAGGTGGCCAAGCTGGCCGGTCGCGCCGGTAATAGCGATCATCAGTCTTCTCCTTCGTGTTGCGTGACAGTTGTGGTAAGCTAACACCTTAACTAACTTTTAGTAAGTACGTACAAAAAGGTAAGTATGAAAATGGCGAATCCGACGCTGAGCGAAAAAATGCGCGACGGGAATCTGTTTGCCGAGCAGTGCCCGTCACGCGATGTGCTGAAGCACGTGACCAGTCGCTGGGGGGTATTAATCCTGGTGGCGCTGCGCGGAGGAACCCATCGCTTCAGCGAGCTACGCCGTAAAATGGGCGGGGTCAGCGAAAAGATGCTGGCTCAGTCGCTGCAGGCGCTGGAGCAGGATGGCTTTATCAATCGGGTCTCGCGACCGGTCGTCCCGCCGCACGTAGAGTATAGCCTGACACCGCTTGGCGAGCAGGTTAGCGCGAAAGTGGCGGCGCTGGCGGACTGGATTGAGCTTAATCTGCCCGCGGTTCTGGCGAACCACGAGCAGATGGCATAACCACGGCGAATGCCCGGGCAGCGGCCGAGGCTTTACCCGGGCGGTTTCCCGCCGGGTAAAGCCTCACGCCAGCGGGGAAGCGGCATTACGGCCGCAAATCCAGCTGGTAAATCGCAAAACCGATATCGTCGGTTGCGACCTGATGCATCGGGTACTGCGCTTTCTCTTTAATAAATGCCGCGGCTTTTGCACCCGGAGAGGTTTCAAAGCGGATGTCCAGCGGCACCTTGCTGTGGACCGGGGCCAGACGCCAGTTGTTGTCGGCCGCCGGGTGGATAGCGCCCGCTTTTTTCGACTCTGCGCCGATCCATGCCGCCAGCACCGAACGGTTCTCGTCAGGCGAGGCAAAAGCAATGTGGCTATCGCCGGTTCCGGCAAATTTACCGCCGTAGGCGCGGTAGTTATTGGTGGCCACCAGGAAGGTGGCCGTCGGGTCAATCGGTTTACCGTTAAAGGTCAGATCCTTAATGCGTTCCGCCTGCGGGTGAATCATCTGACACTCGCCGTCGTATCGCGCCGGCTGGGTAACATCAATCTGGTAGTTTACGCCGTCAATCACATCAAAATTGTAGGTGCGGAAACCGTCCCAGTTGATTAACGACTGCGGTTTGCTGCTGGTGGGGTCAATCTGGTTAAACTGCCCGGCGGAGCACTCCAGCCACTCTTTCACCTCTTTACCACTGACCCTCATCACCACCAGAGTATTCGGGTAGAGATAGAGATCGGCGGCATTGCGGAAGGTGAGCTGGCCTTTCTCCACCTCGACGAAGCTGGTCGGGTCGTTTTTGCGGCCGCCGACTTTAAACGGCGCGGCGGCAGAAAGTACCGGCAGCGTTGCCAGGTCCGGGTCGCCCTGGATAGCGTGTTCGACATAGGCTTTCTGCGCCATATTGACCACCTGCACGGTAGGATCGTCCTGCACCAGCGCCAGATAGCTGTACATGTTGTCTGAAGACTGGCCGATGGGTTTGCTGACGAACTCGCGGGTGGCGTCATGATCGGCTTTTAGTACCTTCACCATGTTCGCGTCTTCCGCCGCCAGGGATTTTTTCGCCACGGCGTCATAGACAGGGCGCGCCTCGGCTTTGGCCTGAGCGACCCGCCATTGACCGGCATCGTTGTTCAGCACCAGATCGACGACGCCAAGGTGGTCACCCCACATCCCGGGCATCACGGCCGGGATGCCGTTCAGGGTACCTTTGTCGATATCTGCCCCCTGAATGGCGGCAAAATCTTTCCCCGGGAACACCGCATGGGCGTGGCCGAACATAATGGCATCCACGCCGGGCACCTGGCTGAGGTAGTACACCGAATTTTCCGCCATCGCGTGGTAAGGATCGGCAGATAGTCCCGAATGTGCGACGACCACCACCACATCTGCGCCTTTTTTACGCATTTCCGGCACATACTGACGCGCGGTTTCGGTGATATCGTTGACGGTCACTTTGCCGCTGAGATTGGCTTTATCCCAGGTCATGATTTGCGGCGGCACAAAACCGATATAGCCGATACGCAGCGTCTGCGTTTTGCCGTCGCGATCCTGCACCGCCGTCTCTTTAATCAGGTACGGCGTAAACATCGGTTGACCGGTTTTGGTATCGATAATATTGGCGTTTACGTAGGGAAATTTCGCCCCGGCGAGCGCCTTGTGCAGGAAATCAAGGCCGTAGTTGAACTCGTGATTGCCGAGGTTACCTACCGCGTAGTCCAGCGTATTCATTGCCTTATATACCGGGTGGACATCACCGCTGTTGAGCCCTTTGGCGGCCATGTAGTCACCCAGCGGACTTCCCTGAATAACATCGCCGTTATCGACCAGCACGCTGTTTTTGACTTCCTGGCGGGCCTTTTCAATCAGCGTAGCGGTGCGCACGAGGCCAAATTTTTCCGTTGCGGCGTCTTTGTAGTAGTCGAAATCCATCATATTGCTATGCAAATCGGTGGTTTCCATAATTCGCAAATCGACCGTCGCGGCGTTCACGCTGGCGGCAATCAGCGTGGCCAGTAACGTTGCGCTAAACTTAATCATCAGAGGCGTCCTTTTTATGAGCAATGGCACAGAAGAAAATGTATGTACATCCTGTTGCTTACAGAAATGTGAATCATGCCGAAAACTGGCTCATGAAACCGCCATCGTTATCACAGATAGCGGAACTCGCACCGATGCGATATAACTAAAACAACGAGTTAACGCCACTGTAACCAGATGAGGTGGAGAATGTTAGAACAAGTATGTCAACTTGCACGGATTGCAGGTGATGCCATCATGGAAGTCTATGATGGAAAGCAGCCGATGGACGTTGCCAGCAAGAAGGACGATTCTCCGGTCACCGCGGCAGATCTCGCCGCGCACAAGGTGATTATGCATGGCCTGCTGGCGCTGACGCCCGATATCCCGGTGCTCTCTGAAGAAGATCCCCCCGGATGGGAGGTGCGGCAGCACTGGCAGCGCTACTGGCTGGTGGATCCGCTGGACGGCACCAAAGAATTTATTAAACGTAACGGTGAATTTACCGTCAATATTGCCTTGATTGAAAAAGGAAAACCGGTTCTTGGCGTGGTTTACGCGCCGGTCTTAAAAGTGCTGTACAGCGCGGAAGGCGGCAAGGCGTGGAAAGACGAATGCGGCATGCGCAAGCAGATTCAGGTGCGGGATGCCCGGCCGCCGCTGGTGGTGATCAGCCGCTCCCACGGTAACGATCCGGAACTGCAGGAGTACCTGGAACATATTGGCGAGCATCAGACCACGTCGATCGGTTCGTCACTGAAATTCTGCCTGGTAGCGGAAGGTCAGGCCCAGCTTTATCCGCGCTTTGGGCCAACCAGTACCTGGGATACCGCCGCTGGCCATGCCGTGGCGGTGGCTGCCGGGGCGCACGTTCACGACTGGCAGGGGCGCACTCTGGACTATACCCCGCGTGAATCCTTCCTGAACCCCGGCTTCCGGGTCTCTATTTACTAAGCAGTTTGTGCAGCAGGGCGACCACCTGCTGCACTTCATCCTGCGTGAGCGCGCCGTCTTTGGCCCACTGCACGCGACCGTCTTTATCCAGTACCACAATCGCTGAGCTCTCCTCCTGCAGCTGCCAGGCTTTACGGGCCAGGCCGTTGCTGTCGACAATAAACTGCGACCACGGGTAGAGCTGTTTGTTGCTCTCAATGCTGCTACGTACGAACATGCCGGAGCCTGGAATGGCGTCATCGGTATTGACGATGGTGGTGGTCTGGTAGCGGTCGTGCGGGAATTTGGCCGCCTTAATCGCCTCTATCAGAGTGGCATTTTTCTCTTTTGCCGACGTGCGTCCGGCGATGTGCTGCACCACGCGAACTTTTCCTGCCAGCAGCGAGCTATTCCAGTTTTTATAGCTAAACTTATCATTATCCAGAATTAATTCTCCCCGGTCGGCAATGCCAACCGGCGCGACGCGCTGGCCATCGACAAAATTATGCGCTGAGGCCATCAGCGGTAACAGGAGGCAGGAAACCGCCAGTAGCTTACGTAGGGTCATGATGAGTCCTTATTTTTATGCAGGTGATCCGACCACTTGGTCTCGTTTAAGCATAAATGCGATTTCCCGGCATTACACGCAATCAGGGTGCCAGTTTGCGTGTTAACGCACATATTCGAAGGAAATCGGCGACTTATACTAACTTCTACGTATGTTTGAAAAGAAAGTTCTTAATTATTGTCATCAAAAGGTAAATAAACTTATGCATGCTGGGTATTACAGAAGTTCTGGACTATAGTTTCAGGGCATTAAAATTTGCGCTCCCGAATCGTGGGCCAAGTGTGGCACCACAAGAGCGTAACCCTGGCAGGAGACAACAATGAAAATTTTCCAACGCTACAATCCGCTGCAAGTGGCGAAGTACGTGAAGATCCTGTTCCGTGGACGGTTATACATCAAGGATGTTGGCGCTTTTGAGTTTGATAAGGGCAAAATCCTTATCCCGAAGGTTAAAGACAAGCAGCATTTGTCTGTGATGTCTGAAGTCAATCGTCAGGTTCTGCGTCTGCAAACAGAGATGGCTTAACCTGAATAACGATATAGCTATGCGGTAAAAAAACGGCTCCTGATGGAGCCGTTGATGTTTCTGGCCTATCCCTTCATTTCCGCATAGCGTTTACGGTACTCGCCCGGCGGAATGCCGTTGTGTTTGCGGAAAATGCGCGTGAAATAGACCGGGTCTCCGTAACCGACCGACAGGGCGATTTTGTTAAGCGGCAGGGAAGTACTCTGGATCAGCCATCGCGCGCGGTTAATGCGTTGCGCCTCGCGCCAGGCGTATACCGTTTGCCCCAGCTCATTTTTGAACAGGTGCGCCAGTCGTGAAGGCGAGATAAAAACCATCGCTGCCAGGGTCTCAATCTTAATCTCCTGTGCAATATGCTCGTTAAGATAGTCACACACGGCGTTAATCCGCGGATCGTGAGCGTGGCGATTGCTGAGCGGCTGTCGCTGAAAGCAGCTCAGGATCAGGCGCTCCAGCGCATTCATCGCCAGCGCTTCAGAAAGCGGGACGGAAGCGGAATGATGGCGGATAACTTCATAGAAAAGATCGCGCAGATTTTGCAGCTGCTCAGGATCGTTGACCGTTGTTTTGCCGATGCCGTGGGTCGTTTGATCCCATTTCAGCCAGTCTATCCAGTAGGGCCGGGGGATAAAGTAGATCCATAAATGATCCCAGTGCTCGCTGTGTTCATCCCGTCCGTAATGGTGGGGAACACCGGGCGGGAAGAGCAGCAGATCGTTTGCACGAAACAGCAGGGAGCCGTCGCCCGCTTTCGCGCGCGCCTGGCCGCGCAGGGTCAGATTGATGATGTAACCTTTCATCCCCTGCGGGCGGTTAATGTAGTAGTCCAGCTTTGACCCGCGGGTGATGGGGGTAAAGCCGGCGACGACCCAGGCGTTGAAGGTAAAAGTCTTCATCAATGGCGAGAAATTCAGTAGCTCATTGATATCCAGTTCCATCGTTTCTCCCGCCTGAACGCCGCTGCCGCTTAACTTTCGATGATACTAAATTCCCATGCCTTGAGACGCAACGGCTGGCCGCAGCTGACCTCATCCCCGCTCAACAGCGCGTTGCCCGATGTCTCGCTGATAAACTCCAGCGGCTCGCCGGAGTAGTTGAACAGGAAGTGGATGCGGTTGCCGTTGCGGTTGCGCATCTGTTTAACCACCAGCGGATAGCGGTACGCCGACGTGCGCGAGCGCAGATCCAGGCCGGAGGTGAGGAGGTCAAACAGCTGACTAACCAGCGTTTTCTGCGGCAGGAAGCCCACGTAAATCGCCCGACCCTGGCCGTAATCCGCGTCGGTGGCGGCGGCATATTCGCCCCATGCCGGATGCTGATAGCGCAGTAGCGTGCGGGTACCGGAGTCCGGCGTCAGCAGCTCCATCCACAGTTCGGCCTGATTGTCTTTACTGCAATCAATGTCTGCGCAGCATGAACACACCGTGGTCTCTTCCGGCAGGGTAAACTGGCTGTAGCTCACGCCGCAGCTCTCGCGCAAAATCCCCGGCTGCGCGCCGGTTCGCACCTTGACGTTTTCATCGCTAAAGCCTGATTTAAAGCCGATCAGCGCTCTGCCGCCTTGTTCAATATAGCGATTGATGCGCGTAAGCAGGCCGTCATCTGCGGCGTAAAGTCCGGGCACGATCAGCACGCGGTAGCGCGAGGTCTCCTCATTAACATCATGGATAATGTCGACACTGATATTGTGGTCGTATAGCGCATCGTGGAAGCGGCGAAAAATATCGTTATAAATATTGCCCTGCGTATCGCCGGGGCGGAACTGATTGAGGGCGTCCATGGCTTCATTGCTCACCAGCAGCGCGACGTCGTTTTCTGCTTTCAGCTCCGCCAGCTGCGGCGACAGGCGGGCGAAGTCAGCCCCGATAGTGGTCGCTTCCTGCCAGGTGGCATTACGCGAGAAGTCGTGGCTTAACAGCCCTTTCCAGTAGGTCTCAAACGAGTTATGAATCGAATGCCAGTGCCAGTAGGAGACCATCGCCGCACCTGAGGCCACGTGGCTAAAGGCCTGCAGGCGCAGCTGCCCCGGGAAAGGGGTCCACTGGGCGAAGCCCTGCGCCTGGGTTTCCAGTACGAAGTAGTTTTTACCCTGCTTGAGTGAACGGGTAATGGCGCCGCCAAACGCGATTTCCCGCCCGGTCAGGTGCTTTTGGCTCGGGTGATAGATGTCGACACCGGCAATATCCAGCGCCTGCGCCGCCGCAAAGTGGTCGACTCGCGGCTGCACGCCATAGGAGTAGCCGCGCCATTCAAAATCGAAGTTGTGGGTGACGAACTGATGCGGCTGGGCATATTCGCGCACGATGTCCGCCTGCCAGGCGAGGTACCCGGTTACCTGCTGGCGCTGGTAGCGGGAGAACGCGCAGGCGAGGCTGGCGTTAATGGTATTTTCGACCGGCGGAAAATCCTGCCAGCTATCGATGCGGTTGCTCCAGTAGTCCAGACCAAAATCTTTATTCAACCTGGCGAGATCGGGATAGTGTTCCCGCAGACTGCGCACAAATCCTTCCTGCATATAGCGGCCGATATTATCGTAATGCTTGGTTTCGTTATCCAGCTGCCAGCCAATAATCGCCGGATGATGCTGCACGTGCGCCATCAGAGTACGGATAATCTTTTCGGCATAGCGGCGAAAAGTCGGGTTAACGATATCCATGATCTGTCGCGGGCCATATTTTTGCTGTCCGTCGACGGTGGTGACCAGAATGTCCGGATGTTTAGCCGCCAGCCAGGCCGGGACGGCGTAGGTCGGCGTACCGATAATCACCGCGATCCCCGCTTCATGCATGGCGTCCAGCACCCGGTCGATATGGTAGAAGTTATACTCGCCTTCCTGAGGCTCCAGCGTACTCCAGGTTGATTCGGCAATCCGCACCACGTTAATGCCCGTTTCGTGCATTAAGGCGATATCTTTCGCTAATCGATCTTCTGGCATATATTCATCGTAATACGCTACGCCATAAAATAAATCAGACATACAGGTTACCTCCTTAAATTAATGCACGGGTGCCGGCTGCGGGGAAAAAACGCGCGCTTTGTCCAGCGTAATAAATGAAATCAGCGTAAAGCACAGGGCGATACCGCCGAGTACGATATAGCTGCTGGTAAAGCCCATACTCTGATACATATGGCCGATGCCGGTAGAAAGAAAAATAGAGCTAAAGCTTTTAGAAAACTGGAAGCCAATTAAGTAAACGGTGGCGGACAGCATTGGGTTGAAATTGGCGAAGATATATTTTAATGCCGCAACCAGCAGCACCGAGCTTTCAAAGCCGTGCAGCAGTTTAATCAGGCTAATGGACACCGGGCCAATAGCCCAGGCCGAACCGATAATGCGCAGGCTCATAATCATCCCGCAGTACAGTAGGGCATTTTTCGGGCCGATTTTATTTACGAACCATGGGGCAAAGAACATCACGACGGCATCCAGGAAAATCTGACCGGTGGTTAAATAGCCGAAGACCTCCGCGCCGCGCGCTTTGCTCTCAAAGAAGTGGCTGTAATAGATAGCGAACTGCTGGTCGTAGGTTTCATATACCGCGCCGACGCCAATCATATAGATGGCGAAGAACCAGAATTTCTTCATTTTCAGCAGCGATGCGGCGTCGCTCAAGGTGACCGGCGAGGCTTTCCCGCTCGGCATCGCGCCCTGTTTATCCGCGCTAATCTGCATTTTCCAGACAATCACCAGCAGGCAAACTCCCGCACAGCTGGCCAGCCAGAAAATCATATTCTGGTCGATTCCGTAGAGTTTACCTGCCGCAAAGGTGCCGATAGCCGCGCCAATACCGCCAAACATTCGGGCGCGACCAAACTCAAACCCGGATGCGCGGCTGACTTTATCAATATAGGCTTCGCAAATACCGCAGCCAGCGCCATAGGCCATACCAATATAGATACCGCCCGCCAGCGCTCCGAGAAAAACATTAATTTTTAATAATGGCGCAAAGACGTAAATCCAGTAGGGGGCAAATAAAGTGATAATGATTGCCAGCATCCACATAAGGTTTTTACGATAGACCAGTTTGTCGGAGATGAATCCGAATAGTGGCTGGACACAAACGGCAATAATCGCAGTAAAGGAATAAACCAGACCGACATCAGTGTAATTAATACCGATGGTTTCCGTTAACCACAATGATAAATAAGGATAGCAGCATCCCCAGCCAATAAAGAAGAACAGGAAGAACAGACAGCTTATATAGTAATTTTTATTTGATTCAATCATGGTAATCCTCGCTCCCGTTGAACAGGAATATGATCGTGTAGACGCGAGCAAAGTTACCTTTTTGCGCGGAGGGGAGTCATGAACGTTTCGCTATGGAGTAGTAAAAATCTGCTATCGGCTGAGAGGCGTGAGCCGCTTCACATTCGGGCAATAAAAAAGGCGGAGTTTTCATCCGCCTTTTATGTTCGACCCAATATCTTACGCCGGCTCTTTATCGCTATTGGCGGCGTCCGGCTGTTTCGGTACCAGCACGGTTGGTTTATTGTCGATGCGCGTTACCAGCAGCTGGTCAATTCGGTAGTTGTCGATATCCACCACCTCGAATTTATAGCCGGAGAATTTCACCGCATCGGTGCGTTTCGGGATCTTACGCAGCATAAACATCATAAAACCGCCGATGGTCTCGTAGTTGCCGGACTGCGGGAATTCGTCGATATCCAGCACGCGCATGACGTCGTCAATCGGTGTACCGCCATCAATCAGCCATGAGTTCTCATCGCGAGCGACAATTTGCTCCTCCAGTCCCTGACCGACCAGATCGCCCATCAGCGTGGTCATCACGTCGTTGAGGGTGATAATCCCTACTACCAGCGCATATTCGTTCATGATCACCGCGAAGTCTTCACCGGCGGTTTTAAAGCTTTCCAGCGCTTCAGAGAGCGTCAGCGTATCCGGGACAATCAACGTATTGCGAATCTGTACGCCGCCGGTCAGCACCAGGCTTTGGTTCGCCAGCACGCGATTAAGCAGATCTTTAGAGTCCACGTAGCCGATGATGTGGTCGATATCTTCGTTACAGACCAGGAATTTGGAGTGCGGATGTTCCGCCACCTTGTTCTTCAGGCTCTGCTCGTCTTCGTGCAGATCGAACCAGATGATATTTTCACGCGAGGTCATGGACGACGGAACGGTACGCGATTCCAGCTCGAAAACGTTCTCAATCAGCTCATGTTCCTGCTTACGCAGCACCCCGGCCAGCGCGCCGGCTTCTACCACGGCGTAGATGTCGTCGGAAGTAATATCGTCTTTACGCACCATCGGTATTTTGAACAGACGGAAGATGTTGTTAGCCATGCCGTTGAACAACCACACCAGCGGGCGGAAGACCAGCAGGCAGAAGCGCATCGGGTTGATGATACGCAAAGCAACGGCTTCTGGCGCAATCATACCGATGCGTTTCGGGGTCAGGTCAGCGAACAGAATGAACAGGCTGGTGACCAGGGTAAAGGAGATGATAAAGCTCAATTGCTCTGAAAGCTCAGCCGACATGTACTGGCTCAGCAGGCTGTGAAACGCCGGCGAGAATGCCGCATCACCGACGATACCACCAAGAATGGCGACGGCGTTGAGGCCGATCTGTACGACGGTAAAGAAAGTGCCCGGGTTTTCCTGCATTTTGAGAACGCGTTGGGCGTTCACGTTGCCGTCATCGGCCAGCAGTTTGAGTTTGATCTTACGTGAAGCTGCCAGCGAGATCTCCGATATCGAAAAAAACGCACTGACAGCGATCAGACAAAGAATAACTAAAATACTATTTAACATAGTTTATCCAGCCGTTGAGGCCAGATCCTCGGAAGGGAAGTTGATAACTCTATAGTGGAATACATAAAAAACCGGTCCGAAGGCTCTGGACCGGCTATAACACAGGGTAGTATAGCGTAAGCGACTGTAAAGCCGCCAGAGCGTTAATTATTCACCTCAGCGATAAACGGTATTATGCCTGCGGGGGCAGACAGACGCCAATGCCTCCGATACCGCAGTAGCCGTACGGGTTTTTGTGCAGGTACTGCTGATGATCGTCCTCAGCGTAGTAAAACGGCTTCGCCGTGGCAATTTCCGTGGTGATTGTACGCGTGTCGTTGGCATCACGCATGGCGGCCTGGAAACGTGCCAGACTGGCCTTCGCCGCTTCATCCTGCTCTGGAGTCAGCGGATAGATGGCGGAGCGATACTGGGTGCCATGGTCATTACCCTGCTGCATGCCCTGGGCCGGATCGTGGTTCTCCCAGAAAACCTGCAGCAGCTGCGCGTAGCTGATGACCTGCGGATCGTACACAATGCGTACGGCTTCGGCATGGCCGGTGTCACCGGTACAGACTTCACGGTAGGTCGGGTTCGGCGTATAGCCGCCGGTATAGCCCGCGGCGGTGCTGTAGACGCCAGGCAACTGCCAGAACAGACGCTCCACGCCCCAGAAACAGCCCATCGCGAACAGGGCAACTTCCATTCCGTCCGGGACATTGGTCATGGAGTGGCCATTGACAGCGTGGAGTGTTGCCACTGGCATAGGGGTGTTGCGTCCTGGCAGCGCATCCGCCTGGGCGACAAGATGCGTTTTATCAAATAGACTCACGGTTGGCCTCTCAAAACATAAGTCGTGGTTAAGGTTGTAACGAAGCGTGTCTTTTTACACAATAAACATGCCCGATACGTCTAGATTTAAACATAAGAATTATTTGGTTTAGCGTTTCTTTTTCAACCCTATGTCGTTGGGGTTTTATTAAGCCGTGGAACGGCGCTTTCGTTTCCTTCGGGGGGAAACAAGGATATTCAGGAGAAAACGTGCTACAAATCCGCCAGTTATGTATCACCAGCCTTTTGCTGGTCAGCGGGGTCGCTAGCGCCGCGAGCGTGCGTTTGCAGGTTGAGGGGTTATCCGGAGAGCTGGAAAAAAACGTCCGAGCTCAACTTTCTACGATCCAGAGCGACGAAGTGACGCCGGATCGCCGCTTTCGTGCGCGCGTCGATGATGCGATTCGCGAAGGGTTGAAGGCCCTGGGATACTACGAACCGACAATCGTTTTCGACCTCCGTCCGCCGCCGAAAAAAGGCCGGCAGGTGCTGATTGCCAAAGTCACGCCAGGTGAACCGGTACGTATTGGCGGCACGGAAGTCATCCTGCGAGGCGGGGCGCGCACCGACCGTGACTATCTGGATTTGTTAAAAAAGCGCCCGGCTATCGGCACCGTCCTGGATCATGGCGATTATGATAGCTTCAAGAGCTCGCTCACTCACGTTGCGCTGCGTAAGGGCTACTTTGACAGCGAATTCATCAAAAGCCAACTCGGGGTTTCTCTCGACCGTCATCAGGCCTTCTGGGATATCGACTACAACAGCGGCGAGCGCTACCGCTTTGGTCCGGTCACTTTTGAAGGCTCGCAAATTCGCGACGAATATCTGCAAAACCTGGTGCCGTTCAAGCAGGGCGACTACTACACCTCGCAGGATCTCGCCGAACTCAACCGCCGCCTGGCGGCAACCGGCTGGTTCAGCTCCGTCGTTGTGGCGCCGCAGTTTGAAAAGTCCCGCAAGACTAAAGTTCTGCCTTTGCAGGGCGTGGTCTCCCCGCGTAAAGAGAATACCGTGGAAACCGGTGTCGGCTACTCAACCGACGTCGGGCCGCGGGTCAAAGGAACGTGGAAAAAGCCGTGGATGAACTCCTACGGACATAGCCTGACTTCCAGCCTCAGCCTTTCCGCTCCTGAACAGCAGCTTGATTTCAGCTATAAGGTGCCGCTGCTAAAAAGCCCGCTGGAGCAATACTACCTGGTGCAGGGCGGCTTTAAACGTACGGACCTCAACGATACGAAAGCCGACTCAACGACCCTCGGGGTATCACGTTTTTGGGAGATGTCGAGCGGCTGGCAGCGCGCGCTTAACCTGCGCTGGAGCCTTGACCACTTTACCCAGGCCAACGTCACCAACACCACGATGCTTATCTATCCCGGGGTGTCGGTAAACCGTACCCGCTCCCGCGGTGGCCTGATGCCGACCTGGGGTGACTCCCAGCGCTATTCGGTGGACTACTCCAACACCATGTGGGGCTCGGATATTAACTTCATCGTCGCCCAGGCGCAGGATGTGTGGATCCGCACGCTCTACGACCGCCACCGTTTTGTGGTGCGCGGCAACCTCGGCTGGATTGAAGCCGATGACTTCAACAAAGTCCCGCCGGATCTGCGTTTCTTCGCCGGTGGCGACCGCAGTATTCGCGGCTATAAATACAAATCGATCTCGCCGAAGGATGACGATGGCAAACTGATTGGTGCCTCGAAGCTGGCGACAGGTTCGCTGGAGTATCAGTACAACGTCAGCGGAAAATGGTGGGGCGCAGTCTTCGTCGACAGCGGCGAAGCGGTGAGCGATATCCGCAAAAGCGATTTTAAAACCGGCGCCGGCGTCGGCGTGCGCTGGCAGTCGCCGGTTGGCCCGATCAAGCTGGATATTGCCGCGCCGGTCGGCGACAAAGACGAACACGGTTTACAGTTTTACATCGGTCTGGGGCCTGAATTATGAGTTTATGGAAGAAGATAAGCCTCGGGGTACTGATCTTTTTGGTTCTGCTGCTGGGGACGGTCGCGTTCCTGGTCGGCACGACCAGCGGCCTGCACCTGGTGCTGAAGGCGGCGGACCGCTGGGTCCCCGGTCTGGAAATCGGCAAGGTGACCGGCGGCTGGCGTGACCTGACGCTGCAAAACGTCCGTTTTGCGCAGCCGGGCGTCGCGGTCACGGCCGGTCAGTTCCATCTGGCGGTCAAATTACAGTGCCTGTGGGACAGCAGCCTGTGCGTGAACGATATTTCGCTGCGCGATATCTACGTGGCGATCGACACCAGCAAGATGCCGCCTTCTGCGCCGGTAGAAGAGGAGGAGACGGGGCCGCTGAATCTTTCGACGCCGTATCCTGTGACGCTGAGCCGCATCGCGCTGCAAAACGTGAACGTCAAAATTGATAATACCGCCGTTTCGGTGCGGGACTTTTCCACCGGCCTGAACTGGCAGGAGAAGAATCTGACCCTGACGCCAACCTCGCTGCAGGGGCTGCTTATCGCCTTGCCGAAAGTGGCGAAAGTGGCGCAGGAGCAGGTGGTTGAACCGAAGATCGACAATCCGAAGCCGGAAGAAAAACCGCTCGGCGAGACGATGAAAGCGCTGTTCTCCCAGCCGGTGCTGCCGGAGATGACCGACGTTCATCTGCCGCTGAACCTGAATATCCAGTCGTTCCACGGCGAGCAGCTGCGCGTCACCGGCGATACCGACATGACCGTCTACAGCATGCTGCTGAAAGTCAGCAGCATCGACGGACACATGAAGCTGGATACGCTGGATATCGATTCCGATCAGGGCAAGATCAATGCCGCGGGCACCGCGCAACTGCAGGATAACTGGCCGGTAGACATCACCCTCAACAGTACGCTGAACATCGATCCGCTGAAAGGCGAAAAGGTGAAGCTGACCGTCGGCGGCGAAATGCGTAAAACGCTGCAGATCGGCGTGGATTTAGCCGGTTCCGTGGCGATGACGCTGCGTGCCGACGCGCAGCTGGCGGAAGCCGGACTGCCGCTGAATATGGAACTGAAGAGTAAACAGCTGTACTGGCCATTCAGCGGAGAAAAACAGTTCCAGGCCGACGATGTGCTGCTGAAATTTAATGGCAAGATGACCGACTACACCATGGCGTTCAGCACCGCGGTGAAGGGGCAATCGCTGCCGCCGGCGAAAATCACCCTCAATGCCAAAGGGAACGAACAGCAGGTGAACCTCGATAAGCTGACCGTTGCGGCGCTGGAGGGGAAAACCGAACTGAAAGCGCTGCTGGACTGGCAGCAGGCTATCAGCTGGCGCGGCGAGCTGACGCTCGACGGCATCAACACCGCCAAAGAGGTACCGGACTGGCCGTCGAAGCTGAACGGGATGATTAAAACGCAGGGTAGCCTGTACGGCGGGAGCTGGCAGATGTCGGTACCGGAGCTGAAAATCACCGGTAACGTTAAGCAGAACAAGGTCGATGTCAGCGGTTCACTGCAGGGTAACAGCTACATGCAGTGGAAAATCCCCGGTCTGCACCTGGCGTTGGGTAAGAACAGCGCCGAGGTGAAGGGAGAGCTGGGGGTGAAAGACCTCAACCTGGATGCCACCATCGATGCGCCCAATCTGGATAATGCGCTGCCGGGGCTGGGCGGCACGGCGAAGGGGCTGTTGAAGGTGCGCGGTACCGTTGATGCGCCGCAGCTGCTGGCGGATATCACCGCGCGTGCGCTGCGCTGGCAGGAGCTGACCGTTGCTCAGGTCAACGTCAAGGGCGACGTAAAGTCCAGCGACCAAATCGGCGGCAATCTTGATGTGCGCGTCGACCGGATCAGCCAGCCGGGGGTTAATATCAGCCTCGTGCAGCTGAATGCCAAAGGGAACGAAAAGCAACACGATCTGCAGTTGAAAGTGCAGGGCGATCCGGTTTCCGGGCAGCTGTCGCTGGCGGGGAGTTTCGATCGTAAAGAGGAACGCTGGAAAGGGACGCTGAGCAATACCCGCTTCCAGACGCCGGTAGGGCCGGTTTCCCTGACGCGCAACATCGCGCTGGATTACCGTAATCGCGAACAAAAAATCAGTATCGGGCCGCACTGCTGGGCTAACCCGAACGCCGAGCTGTGCGTGCCGCAGACCATCGACGCCGGTGCCAGCGGACGGGCGGTGGTGAATCTGAACCGCTTTGATCTGGCGATGTTGAAGCCGTTTATGCCGGAGGCGACCCAGGCCAGCGGCGTATTCAGCGGCAATGCGGATGTCAGCTGGGACACCACCAAAGAGGGGCTGCCGCAGGGCAAAGTGACGCTGAACGGTCGCAATGTCAAAGTCACCCAGATGGTCAACGATGCGCCGCTGCCGGTGGCCTTCGATACGTTGAACCTGACGGCCGAACTGCATAACAACCGTGCGCAGCTCGGCTGGCTGATTCGCCTGACCAACAACGGTCAGCTGGATGGCCAGGTGCAGATTACCGACCCGCAGGGGCGCCGTAACCTCGGCGGTAATGTGAATATCAATAACTTCTCGCTGGCGATGATTAACCCGATCTTCGCCCGCGGAGAGAAGGCGGAAGGGAAGCTCAATGCGAACCTGCGCCTCGGCGGCGATCTGCAAAACCCGCAGCTGTTTGGCCAGATGCAGTTGGGCGGTATCGACATCGACGGTAACTTTATGCCGTTTGATATGCAGCCGAGCCAGCTGGCGATGAACTTCAACGGCACCCGTTCAACGCTGCAGGGCACCGTGAATACCAAACAGGGCCAAATCAGTCTGAGCGGTAACGCCGACTGGACCCAGATTGACAACTGGCGTGCGCAGGTAGCGGCCAAAGGCAGCCGGGTTCGTATTACCGTGCCGCCGATGGTAAGGCTGGACGTTTCGCCGGATGTGGTCTTTACCGCTACCCCGAGTTTGTTTAGCCTTGATGGCAGCGTTGATGTTCCGTGGGCGCGTATCGTCGTCAACGATGTGCCGGAAAGTGCCGTTGGGGTCTCTTCTGATGAAGTGATGCTGGATAAAAATCTGCAGCCGATTCAGCAGCAGAGCGCCGGTATTCCCATCAACAGCAACCTGACGATTCACGTTGGTAACAACGTCCGTCTGAGCGCCTTCGGCCTGAAAGCGCGTCTGACCGGCGATTTGAAAGTGGCTCAGGATAAACAGGGGCTGGGACTGAACGGGCAGATTAATATCCCGGAAGGTCGCTTCCATGCCTACGGTCAGGACCTGATCGTACGTAAAGGCGAGCTGCTGTTCTCCGGTCCGCCGGATCAGCCGCTGTTGAATATCGAAGCCATTCGTAACCCGGATGCCACAGAAGACGACGTGATCGCTGGCGTTCGCGTCACTGGTTCGGCCGATCAGCCGAAAGCAGAGATTTTCTCTGACCCGGTCATGTCGCAGCAAGAAGCGCTTTCTTACCTGCTGAGAGGACAGGGTTTAAGCAGCGGACAGAGCGATAGTGCCGCAATGACTTCAATGCTTATTGGTATGGGGGTTGCACAAAGTGGTCAGGTTGTGGGTAAAATCGGCGAGACGTTTGGCGTAAGCAATCTGGCGCTGGATACCGAGGGAGTGGGCGACTCCTCCCAGGTGGTGGTCAGCGGCTATGTACTGCCAGGTCTGCAGGTAAAATATGGGGTAGGGATCTTTGATTCCCTGGCGACGTTGACGTTACGCTATCGCCTGATGCCTAAGCTATATATGGAAGCGGTGTCTGGCGTAGACCAGGCTCTCGATTTGCTCTATCAGTTTGAGTTTTAGCAATGCGAATATTTGTTTACGGCAGTTTACGACGCAAACAAGGCAACAGCCACTGGATGACCAACGCTCAGTGGCTGGGCGATCATAGTGTCAACGATTATCAGCTGTACAGCCTGGGCCACTATCCAGGCGCGGTGCCTGGCGAAGGCACAGTACATGGTGAAGTGTATCGTATTGACGCATCAACGCTGGCCGAACTGGACGCGCTGCGCACCAAGGGCGGTGAGTACGCACGTCACCTGATCCAGACGCCTTATGGCAGCGCATGGATGTATGTCTATCAGCGCCCCGTAGAGGGCTTTACGCTGATAGAGAACGGCAACTGGTTAGACAGAGACCAGTATTAACCACGACAACGCCACCTTCGGGTGGCGTTGTTTTTTTATGTCTGCCATTCACCTGGCACAGGACAATGGCAGACATAAAAAACCTTATTAACCGACCGGCGGAAAGGTCTATGGCACTGGCACCGTTTGTTCCCCGGTGGCGCTGCGCTTAGCGGGGCTACGGGTAAGTGCGGTGTTTGGGGTTGGTTGCCCGGAGTGGTGCCCTGGAGGCTGTGGCACTGGCACCGTTTGTTCCCCGGTGGCGCTGCGCTTAGCGGGGCTACGGGTAAGTGCGGTGTTTGGGGTTGGTTGCCCGGAGTGGTGCCCTGGAGGCTGTGGCACTGGCACCGTTTGTTCCCCGGTGGCGCTGCGCTTGCCGGGGCTACGGGTAAGGGCCGGTGTTTGGGTTGGTTGCCCGGAGTGATGCCCTGGAGGCTGTGGCACTGGCACCGTTTATTCCCCGGTGGCGCTGTGCTTACCGGGGCTACGGGTAAGAGCCGGTGTTTGGGTTGGTTGCCCGGAGTGATGCCCTGGAGGCTGTGGCACTGGCACCGTTTGTTCCCCGGTGGCGCTGCGCTTACCGGGGCTACGGGTAAGTGCGGTGTTTGGGTTGGTTGCCCGGAATGATGTCTGCGAGTATTTGTAGCCCGGGTAAGGCGTGAGCCGCCACCCGGGAAATGGCTCCGTGTCAGAAACAAAAACACCGCCCTGAGGCGGTGTTTTCGACAATCTGAGTGCGGCAGAATTACTTCTTAGCGCGCTCGAAGGAAGCAATGATTTCAGCTTTAGCCGCTTCAGCATTGTCCCAACCGTCAACTTTCACCCATTTGCCTTTTTCCAGGTCTTTGTAGTGCTCGAAGAAGTGGGTGATCTGTGCTTTCAGCAGTTCCGGCAGGTCGTTCACATCTTTGATGTGATCGTACTCTTTGCTCAGCTTGGTGTGCGGTACAGCAACCAGTTTCGCATCTTCACCAGATTCGTCGGTCATCTTCAGTACGCCAACCGGACGGCAGCGGATCACAGAGCCTGGCTCCAGCGGATACGGCGTCGGGACCAGTACGTCAACCGGGTCGCCGTCCAGAGACAGGGTGTGGTTGATATAGCCGTAGTTGCACGGATAGAACATCGCAGTGGACATGAAGCGATCAACGAACAGCGCGCCGCTCTCTTTGTCGACTTCGTATTTGATTGGGTCTGCGTTAGCCGGGATCTCGATCACGACGTAGATGTCTTCCGGCAGATCTTTACCCGCAGGTACGTTGAGTAAGCTCATGTCTGTTTCCTTTAAAATGTATGGCAAACAAGTGCCTGGTATTATAGCCAACTCACATCGAATGTCTTGGCTTCTTTTTATTTTGCCCGCCGGTAATCAGTCTGAATTTCCCCCTGAAAAACAACCTGAAAATCCATAAACATAGCCGCATCCTGAATAAAACAATGTAACCGTTTACATTGCATCTGTTTGATTTCTCAACGTGCGCAAAATTTCACCTCATGCGTCGGCAGATACGAGCTGCGGGAAGCCTTATCCGCTCTCAGCTGGATTAAATCACGGGAATTAACATTTAATTTACTTTTTCGAAGTGTGATGTAACGCATTCAGTTACATCACGAGTTGTCTATAGTTTGTCCGCAGATGACGGTTTAATCCAAAGTAACCCGATGAGGACCTTTTTATGTGGAAGCGCTTACTTCTTGTCACAGCAGTTTCCGCAGCTATGTCGTCTATGGCAATGGCTGCCCCTCTGACCGTAGGATTTTCGCAGGTCGGATCTGAATCCGGCTGGCGTGCGGCCGAAACCAACGTTGCGAAAGAGGAGGCCGCCAAACGCGGAATCACTCTGAAGATTGCCGACGGCCAGCAAAAACAGGAAAACCAGATTAAAGCCGTTCGCTCCTTTATCGCCCAGGGCGTCGACGCCATCTTTATCGCGCCAGTCGTGGCGACCGGCTGGGAACCGGTGTTGAAAGAGGCCAAAGAGGCCAAAATTCCGGTATTCCTGCTCGACCGCTCGATTGATGTCAAAGACAAAGATCTCTACATGACCACCGTCACCGCCAATAACGTGCTTGAAGGTCAGCTGATTGGTGACTGGCTGGTGAAAACGGTCGACGGCAAGCCGTGTAACGTGGTTGAGCTGCAGGGCACCGTTGGTGCCAGCGTAGCGATCGATCGTAAGAAAGGGTTTGCTGACGTTATCGCCAAAACGCCAAACATCAAAATCATTCGCTCTCAGTCCGGCGACTTTACCCGCAGCAAAGGCAAAGAGGTGATGGAGAGCTTTATTAAAGCGGAAAATAACGGCAAGAACATCTGCATGGTCTTTGCCCATAACGATGACATGGTTATTGGCGCGATTCAGGCCATTAAAGAAGCCGGGCTGAAACCGGGTAAAGATATCCTCACCGGCTCAATTGACGGCGTCCCGGATATTTATAAAGCGATGATGGCGGGGGAAGCGAACGCCAGCGTCGAGCTGACGCCAAATATGGCCGGCCCCGCATTTGATGCGCTGGAGAAATATAAAAAGGACGGCACGCTGCCAGAGAAGCTGACCATCACCAAATCGACGCTTTATCTGCCGGATACGGCGAAAGAAGAGCTCGAGAAGAAGAAAAACATGGGCTACTGAGTCCGTCGGGAGAAGCAATAACCAGGCGATGTGCCGCATCGCCTGAATGGCTCCCCGGCTAATGCTGGCGGTCATCGATCCGCGCCTGTCGGTAGCCCGGTCAGCGTTGTGCGACCGGGAGCCGTCTTTCATCCTCTGAAGGTGAGACTGAATATGAACGCCGAGGTAAGCCAGGAAATCCTTCGCACGGAAGGGCTTAGCAAGTTTTTCCCCGGCGTCAAAGCGCTGGATAATGTCAATTTCAGTCTGCGGCGCGGTGAAATCATGGCGCTGCTGGGCGAAAACGGGGCGGGTAAATCCACATTGATTAAAGCCCTCACCGGCGTGTACCACGCCGATCGCGGGGCGATCTGGCTGGAGGGGCAGGAAATATCGCCGAAAAATACCGCTCATGCCCAGCAACTGGGCATCGGGACGGTTTATCAGGAGGTTAACCTGCTGCCAAACATGTCGGTGGCGGACAATCTGTTCCTCGGACGTGAACCCCGTCGTTTTGGCCTGCTACGGCGCAAAGAGATGGAAAAGCGCGCCACCGCGCTGATGGCCTCCTACGGTTTTTCCCTCGACGTTCGCGAACCGCTGAACCGCTTTTCGGTAGCGATGCAGCAAATCGTCGCGATTTGTCGGGCCATCGACCTGTCGGCCAGAGTGCTGATCCTCGATGAACCGACCGCCAGTCTGGACACCCAGGAAGTGGAGATGCTCTTCACCCTGATGCGCCAGCTGCGCGACGATGGCGTCAGCCTGATTTTCGTCACCCACTTCCTCGATCAGGTGTATGCCGTCAGCGACCGGATTACCGTTCTGCGCAACGGCGGTTTTGTCGGCTGCCGGGAAACCCGCGAATTGCCGCAGATCGAGTTAGTGAAGATGATGCTTGGCCGCGAGCTTGAGCACGATGCCCTGCATCGCGCGGGTCGTACTTTACTGAGCGACAAACCGGTCGCCGCCTTTGAGGGCTTTGGCAAGAAAGGCGTTATTGCGCCGTTTGACCTTCAGGTTCGTCCCGGCGAGATCGTCGGTCTGGCGGGACTGCTCGGATCCGGACGCACGGAAACTGCCGAGGTTATTTTCGGCATCAAACCGGCAGACAGCGGCACCGCGTGGATCAAAGGTAAAGCGCAGGGGCTGCGTTCGCCGCACCAGGCGTCAAGCCTGGGCATCGGCTTCTGTCCTGAGGATCGTAAAACCGACGGGATTATTGCCGCGGCATCGGTGCGGGAAAATATAGTCCTGGCGCTGCAGGCGCAGCGCGGCTGGCTGCGGCCGATTCCGCGACGCGAGCAAAATGACATTGCCGAACGCTTTATCCGCCAGCTCGGTATTCGCACCCCCAGCGCCGAACAGCCGATCGAATTTCTCTCCGGCGGCAATCAGCAGAAGGTGCTGCTTTCCCGTTGGCTGCTGACCAAACCGCAGTTCCTGATCCTCGATGAGCCGACGCGCGGGATCGATGTTGGCGCCCATGCGGAGATCATCCGCCTGATCGAAACCCTGTGCGCCGATGGTCTGGCGCTGCTGGTCATCTCCTCGGAGCTGGAAGAGCTGGTGGGCTATGCCGATCGGGTGATTATTATGCGCGATCGTAAGCAGGTAGCGGAGATCCCGCTAGCCGAGCTTTCTGTCCCGGCGATCATGAACGCTATTGCGGCATAAGGAGTAACCCATGATGCCTCGATCAGTTCCACAAACCGGCCAGCCAAAGCGGCGCTTCAGCTGGCCGAAAGGTATGCCGCAAATTATCGCCCTGATCCTCGTGCTGGTGGTGGATAGCTTCGTGGCGCCGCACTTCTTTCAGATTGTGTTACAGGACGGGCGCCTGTTCGGCAGCCCGATTGATATTCTCAACCGCGCGGCGCCGGTGGCGCTGCTGGCAATAGGTATGACGCTGGTGATTGCTACCGGCGGAATCGATCTGTCGGTTGGCGCGGTGATGGCGATTGCCGGCGCGACAGCGGCCTCGATGACCGTTGCCGGACACAGTCTGCCGGTGGTGCTGCTGGCCTCCCTGGCGGCGGGGGCGCTGGCGGGCTTATGGAACGGTATTCTGGTCGCGATCCTGAAGATCCAGCCTTTCGTGGCCACGCTGATTCTGATGGTTGCCGGGCGCGGCGTCGCGCAGCTGATTACCTCCGGGCAGATCGTGACCTTCGATTCACCGCACCTGGCCTGGCTCGGGAGCGGTTCGCTGCTGCTGTTGCCGACACCGGTCCTGATCGCGGCCGCGACGCTGCTGCTGTTTTGGCTGTTCACCCGTAAAACGGCGCTGGGGATGTTTATCGAAGCGGTGGGGATCAACATTCGGGCAGCGAAAAACGCCGGCGTGAATACCCGGATTGTGGTGATGCTGGCCTATGTGCTGAGCGGTATCTGCGCGGCGATTGCCGGAATAATCGTGGCGGCAGACATTCGCGGTGCCGATGCCAATAACGCCGGGCTGTGGCTGGAGCTGGATGCCATCCTGGCGGTGGTGATCGGCGGCGGATCGCTGATGGGCGGGCGCTTTAACCTGCTACTTTCGGTGGTCGGAGCCCTGATCATCCAGGGAATGAATACCGGGATCCTGCTGTCGGGCTTCCCGCCGGAGATGAATCAGGTGGTGAAGGCGGTGGTGGTTCTGTGCGTATTGATCGTCCAGTCGCCGCGCTTTATTGGCTTACTGAAAGGAGTACGCGGCCATGATAAAACGTAATTTACCGTTGATGATCACCCTGGCCGTCTTTGTGCTGGGCTATCTGTACTGCCTGACCCAGTTTCCCGGCTTTGCTTCGACGCGGGTTATCTGCAACATCCTGACTGACAACGCCTTTCTGGGCATCATTGCCGTCGGCATGACCTTCGTGATCCTCTCCGGCGGGATCGATCTTTCGGTCGGATCGGTTATCGCCTTCACCGGCGTGTTTCTGGCGAAGGCCATTGGTGCCTGGGGCGTCGATCCGCTGCTGGCATTCCCGCTGGTGCTGGCGATGGGCTGCGGGTTTGGTGCGCTGATGGGCTGGCTGATCGATGCGCTGAAAATCCCGGCGTTTATTATTACTCTCGCCGGGATGTTCTTTCTGCGCGGCGTCAGCTATCTGGTGTCCGAAGAGTCGATTCCTATCGATCATCCGCTGTATGACACCCTGTCCGGGCTGGCGTGGACGATTCCCGGCGGCGGACGTCTGAGCGCAATGGGGCTGCTGATGCTGCTGGTGGTGGTGGCGGGTATCTTTATGGCCCATCGCACCCGCTTCGGTAACCAGGTTTACGCCATCGGCGGTAGCGCGGTCTCGGCGAACCTGATGGGCATTTCGACCCGCAGTACGACCATTCGAATTTATATGCTGTCCACCGGGCTGGCGACGCTGGCGGGGATCGTGTTTTCTGTCTATACCCAGGCCGGGTATGCTCTCGCCGGCGTTGGCGTTGAGCTGGATGCGATCGCATCGGTGGTGATTGGCGGCACGCTGTTGAGCGGCGGCGTCGGGACGGTGCTGGGAACGCTGTTCGGGGTGGCGATTCAGGGGCTGATTCAGACCTACATTAACTTCGACGGCACCCTGAGCTCATGGTGGACAAAAATTGCCATCGGGATTTTGCTGTTTGTTTTTATCGCCTTGCAGCGTGGTCTGACGGTGCTGTGGGAAAACCGGCAGAACTCCCCGGTTACCCGGGTGAGCGGAACGGCGCATCGTTAGCGGAAAACTCCCCTCCCGAACGGGAGGGGAAGGGAAGCGTTACGCGTCCGGGAACTCTTTAATGAAGTTCTCGACGTCTTCAACCATATGGTTGTTGCCGACGAAGAAAGAACGACGCTGGTGCAGGCTGGTTGGGATGATATCGAGAATACGTTCTTTACCATCGCTGGCTTTACCGCCCGCCTGTTCCGCGAGGAACGCCATCGGGTTGCATTCGTACAGCAGGCGCAGCTTACCGTCCGGGTGGCTGGCGGTGCTCGGATACAGATAGATGCCGCCTTTCAGCAGGTTGCGGTGAAAATCCGCCACCAGCGAGCCGATATAGCGCGAGGTGTAGGGGCGCTGGGTTGCGCTATCTTCTTCCTGACAGAACTTGATGTACTTCTTCACGCCCATCGGGAACTTGATGTAGTTACCTTCGTTAATGGAGTAGGTGTTGCCTTTCTCCGGGAAGCGCATGCGCTCCTGAGAGAGGCAGAATACGCCAAGAGAAGGATCGTAGGTGAAGGCATGTACGCCGCAGCCGGTTGTATAGACCAGCATGGTGGAAGAGCCGTAAACCACATAGCCTGCCGCGACTTGCTTGCTGCCCGGCTGCAGGAAATCTTCAACGGTGACCGGTGTTCCAACCGGAGTTATGCGACGGTAGATGGAGAAGATAGTCCCGACGGAGACGTTAACGTCGATGTTAGAGGAGCCATCCAGAGGGTCCATGAGCACCACGTATTTCGCGTGTTCACAGCCTTCAAAGACGACGATCTCATCTTCTTCTTCGGAGGCAATCCCTGCCACGATATCGCGCGCTCGCAGTGCAGCTTTCAATTTTTCATTGGCGAACAGGTCGAGTTTTTGCTGTACCTCACCCTGGACGTTTTCAGCACCGCTGGCACCCAGGATATCGACCAGACCGGCCTTGTTGATATCGCGGTGGATGATCTTGGCGCCTAACTTTATCGCCGACAACAAAGCAGTAAGCTCGCCGGTTGCGTGGGAGAACTCGTGTTGCTTTTCGACAATAAATTCACCTAACGTTTTCATAACCCGTTCCCTGCATGTTTATGTGAAGTAAAACGAACGCAACAATCTTAACAAAGAATAAAAAAAATACGCACAGGTGAATCGCGCCAGCAAAAAACGGATTCGCCTGAAATGCATTTCTCTGATGCTGTACATATGGGTAAAATGTGCCCCAGATTAAAAAGGGAAACGACGAATGCGCATTCATATTTTAGGTATCTGTGGCACGTTTATGGGAGGACTGGCGATGCTGGCTCGTTCTCTCGGTCATGAGGTAACGGGGTCGGATGCTAACGTCTATCCGCCAATGAGTACCCTGCTGGAAAACCAGGGCATCGATTTGATTCAAGGCTATGATGCCAGCCAGCTGGAACCCCGGCCGGACCTGGTGATCATCGGTAATGCAATGACCCGCGGCAATCCGTGCGTCGAAGCGGTACTGGAAAATAACATTCCGTATATGTCCGGCCCGCAGTGGCTGCATGATTTCGTCCTGCGCGATCGCTGGGTTCTGGCGGTTGCCGGTACCCACGGGAAAACCACCACCGCGGGAATGGCGACATGGATCCTTGAAGCCTGTGGCTATAAGCCTGGTTTCGTGATCGGCGGCGTACCGGGTAACTTCGATGTTTCCGCCCGTCTGGGCGACAGCCCGTTCTTCGTTATCGAAGCCGATGAGTATGACTGTGCCTTCTTCGATAAACGTTCCAAATTTGTCCACTACTGCCCGCGTACGCTGATCCTCAATAACCTTGAATTCGATCATGCGGATATCTTTGACGACCTGAAAGCGATTCAGAAACAGTTCCATCATCTGGTGCGAATTGTGCCGGGTAAAGGCAAAATTATCCTGCCGGAAAACGACATCAATCTGAAACAGACGATGGCGATGGGCTGCTGGAGCGAGCAGGAGCTGGTGGGCGAGCAGGGCCACTGGCAGGCGAAGAAGCTCAACGCCGATGCTTCGCAGTGGGAAGTCTGGCTGGACGGCGAGAAAGCCGGGGAAGTGAAGTGGGATCTGGTCGGTGAACACAACATGCATAACGGCCTGATGGCGATTGCCGCGGCTCGTCATGTTGGCGTGCTGCCGGCCGATGCCGCCAATGCGCTGGGCGGTTTTATCAACGCACGTCGCCGCCTTGAGCTGCGCGGCGAAGCCAACGGCGTGACCGTGTATGACGATTTCGCCCATCATCCGACGGCGATCCTGGCGACGCTGCAGGCGCTGCGCGGTAAAGTCGGCGGAACCGCGCGAATCCTCGCGGTACTGGAGCCGCGCTCCAACACCATGAAAATGGGGGTGTGCAAAGACGATCTGGCGCCGTCCCTGGGCCGTGCCGACGAAGTGTTCCTGCTGCAGCCGCAGCACATTCCGTGGCAGGTTGCGGAAGTGGCGGACGCCTGCGTGCAGCCTGCGCACTGGAGCGCCGATGTCGATGTCCTGGCCGATATGGTGGTCAAAACCGCGCACCCGGGCGATCATATTCTGGTGATGAGCAACGGTGGTTTTGGCGGCATTCATCAGAAGCTGCTCGATAAGCTGGCCAGCAAAGCCGCCGCAGCGGAATAACTGCGCGGCCTGTCCCGTTCTGCCCTCCGCGCGAGGGCAGATCTCCTTTTGTGACTCTGGATTTGTCATGCTCACAGCGAAAAAAATCACCGCTATCGACTCGGTTTATTTTTCTGCCGTTGATGCGCTGTACGTCAAAGCGTTTCCGTGGCATGAACAGCGAGAACCGGCGGCAAAGCAGCAGGCGCTGCGCGATCCGCGCTATGCGCTGGAAGCGTGGTTTGACGGGGAACTCTTTATTGGCCTGAGCGGCTGCTGGCAGTTTAGCGGCTACAGCTATATTGAACATCTGGCGATTGACGATACGCTGCGCTCTCGCGGCTATGGCAAACGCCTGCTGGCCGGGATCCTTGAACGCGCGCCGTTGACCATTCTGGAAATCGACCCGTTAACCAGCGACATTGCCCATAAGCGGCTGCGTTTTTATGAAACGATGGGCTTTCGCGCCAGTTCGTGGTCGCATTCTCACCCGAGCTATCATGCCGGCATCGCCGATCATGCATTGCTGGTGCTGGGCTACCCTCAGGCGGTTGATGAAGCGCAGTATCGGCGTTTTGCTGAGGATTTACGTCAGGTGGTGATGGCGTAGGCAGGCTGCCCGGGTCCGACGCGTTGGCCGCAACCCGGGGCATGCTTCAGGTGTTAAATTACTCCTTCGCGATAGGCGTTTCGTCTTCTGTCACTTTGGTATCACCCTGAATTGCGGCAATTTTCTTCTCAACGTCGGCAACCTGTTCGCTGCTGTGCAGCAGTGTATAGGTCAGGTCAAACTGCGTGCTGGCTCCTGGCTGAAGCTGTTTCACGCGTTTCTGTTCGCGCTCAATGGTGACCGGATAGGCATAGCTGGTGCCCGGCTCAATACCGGTGACGTAGCCCTGTTTTTCGCTGTCGGTGTTTTTCCACAGCGTCAGCACCGGTAGCTGGCGGGTATCAAACTGAATTGACGCCCCTTTATCTCCCGCCTTGTTAACCACCGCGGCCAGGGTCTGGTGGTTGTCATCCGCCAGCGGCTGAATATTGAATACCATCTCGTCGAACCCTTTGGTCGGCCCGGCGTAGGTTTGCCAGGTCTTCAGGCCCGCTTTGGCATAGTCGTTGAACGGACTGATGCTGGACATAGGTGCCAGAAAACGCGCTCCCTCTTCCAGAATCGGCGTACCGAAGTTGCTGTGATAAATGATCTGGTAATCATGCGGGTAATCCGCGTGGTTGGTTAAGACATCATGCAGGCTGAAGCTGTTGCTGCCGGGGACATAGCGCAGTTCGGTCGTGGTCTGCAAATCGGCTTTTTTGAAGGTGCTCTCTTTCACCAGCCCGCGAATGCGGATCTCATACGGGGCGGTATCCGCCACTTCGACTTCCACCTGCGATGCCGGCGTATTCCCGGCTTTACCGTGCAGGGTATAAATTTGCCCGTCAGCAGCGACCGGGTGGCCGGTCCACTCATAGCCGCAGCGCACCATCATCTCATTGAAACCTTCCAGCCAGCCCAGCCCGTTCCGGCTTTCGAGGTTGATAAAGGCCGGATTGACGACCTCTTTCACCGGTGAATCCCAGCCCATTCGCGTGCCGAAACCTTCAATTTTCAGCAGGTTCATGCCCCGGGTCGGGCTGAGGGCGATAGTCAGGCCATCTTTACTGCGGATGACCAGAATTTTACTGCCTTCCTGTTTGCCGCCGTGGAGGACTTTTTGCTCAATGCTGAAATCGCGATCTTTTATCTTCAGCTGATCGCTTGTTATCTGCCAGTTTCCTTTGTCAGTGCCGCTTTCAGCGCTTGTCAGCACCCACGTTTTCGCCGCTACCTGACCGGAAATAAGCATGGAAATGGCCGTCAAAATCAGAGTCTTTTTCATTTTTCATCCCTTTTGCTGAATCGATTGTGTTTCCGATGAAGGGAATCTAATTGCAAGTGGCCGATTAAAACGTGAAGTGCCTCACCTGGTGAGTAAATGCGCATTTTTAAATTTTTAAATGCGATAAAGATCGCTTTTTATAAGCAATATGAAATTAATTCGACTTTAAATATGTGAATTTAAGCATCATTAGCTTTAACGATTCAGCTTTTTGGGGAATGGTAAAAACCGGGCGAACGCCAGGGCGGTAATCAGGAAACAGGAATCAGGAAACAGGAATCAGGAATGAGGAATCAGGAATGAAGGTGAGGGCGCGCGTAGAGAGCGGATATTCCCGGCGAGGCTATCGCTTGCCGGGCTACAGGTACAGCGTTATCCGGTAGCCCGGACAGGCGCAAAGCGCCGCCTCCGGGAAAATCTGGCGGGCAAACGCGGAGTTAGCTTTCGCCTTCAGCCAGTTCACGCAGATACTGGAAGATCAGGCGCGCGGATTTCGGCGGCTTGTTGCCTTCTTTCTCTTTTTTGGCGTTACGGATAAGCGAACGCAGCTGCTGACGATCGGCGTCAGGCCACAGGTTTAACACTTCCGGGACCGCATCATCACCCTCTTCAATCAGGCGATCGCGAATCATTTCCAGCTTATGGAACAGCGCAACCTGCTGGTTGTGACGGTTCTTCAGCTTGTCCAACGCCTGGCGAATCGGATCGACATCGCGGCTGCGCAGCATTTTACCAATCAGCTGCATCTGGCGGCGGCGACCCTCTTTCTTGATACGTTGGGCGAGTTCAATGGCGTCGCGCAGGTCGCTATCGAGCGGGATTTTATCCAGCGCGTTTTTTCCCAGCTCAACCATTTCAGCGCCAAGACGCTTCAGTTCTTCCGCGTCACGTTTAATTTCACTTTTACTGACCCAGATAATTTCATCGTCTTCATCTTCAACGTCATCACCGGGCACGTCGTCGAGCCAGTCATCGGGCTGCTTAGTCATCTCAGGCTCCTTAAAAAAAGAGGCTAATGTTACCAGTTAAGGCGCGCACTGAAAAACGGTTCTCTGTTAGACTTCACTTAACACCTTCCTACATTATGGCATTAGCGATGAAAGTCATCTCTCAAGTTGCACAACAGCGCAAGACGCTGGAAGAGGCCGTGACCACGGCGCTGGAACTGGCGGCAGGCAAATCAGACGGTGCGGAAGTCTCCGTCAGCAAAACCACCGGCATCAGCGTCAGCACCCGCTACGGCGAGGTGGAGAACGTAGAATTTAATAGCGATGGTGCGTTAGGCATCACCGTTTATCATCAGAACCGCAAGGGAAGCGCCTCTTCAACCGATCTGAGCCCGCAGGCGATAGCCCGCACGGTACAGGCGGCACTGGATATTGCCCGCTATACCTCCCCGGATCCGTTTGCCGGCGTGGCGGATAAAGAGCTGCTGGCCTTTGACGCCCCGGATCTTGACCTGTTCCATCCGGCGGAAGTGACTCCGGATCAGGCAATCGAGCTGGCCGCGCGCGCGGAACAGGTCGCTCTGCAGGCGGATAAACGCATTACCAATACCGAAGGCGGCAGCTTCAATAGCCACTACGGCATTAAAGTGTTCGGCAACAGCCACGGCATGTTGCAGAGCTACTGCTCAACTCGCCATTCGCTCTCCAGCTGCGTTATCGCGGAAGAGAACGGCGATATGGAGCGCGATTACGCTTACACCATTGGCCGTGCGCTCGAAGATTTGCATACCCCGGAGTGGGTTGGTGACGAATGCGCCCGCCGCACCCTGTCGCGCCTGGCACCGCGTAAACTCTCGACGATGAAAGCACCGGTTATCTTTGCTAACGAAGTCGCCACCGGGCTGTTTGGTCACCTGGTCGGCGCTATCGCCGGCGGCGCGGTCTATCGCAAATCCACTTTCCTGCTCGACTCCCTCGGCCAGCAGATTCTGCCGGAGTGGCTGACGATTGAAGAGCATCCGCATCTGCTGAAAGGACTGGCCTCGACGCCGTTCGACAGCGAAGGCGTGCGCACGGAACGTCGTGACATTATTAAAGACGGCGTGCTGACGCAGTGGCTACTGACCAACTACTCGGCGCGCAAGCTGGGCATGAAGAGCACCGGACACGCGGGCGGCATTCATAACTGGCGGATTAACGGCCGCGGTCTGAGTTTTGAAAAGTTGCTTAAAGAGATGGGCACCGGACTTGTCGTCACCGAATTGATGGGGCAGGGTGTCAGTGGCGTGACCGGCGATTATTCGCGCGGCGCTTCTGGCTTCTGGGTTGAGAATGGTGAAATTCAGTATCCGGTAAGCGAAATTACCATCGCCGGCAATTTGAAAGATATGTGGCGTAATATCGTGACCGTGGGTGACGATATTGAAACGCGTAGCAATATCCAGTGCGGTTCCGTGCTGTTGCCTGAGATGAAAATCGCCGGACAGTAATAGCGGATTATCCCCACTATTCACCATCCAGTTTGCAGAATAATCTGTACAGAAGGGCGCTCCCTGCGGCGCCCGTTTGCTTAAATAATAAAAAAGGATGTGAGCAATGCGTAAAAAACTGTTAGCAATGCTGGCCGTCTCCGCCCTTACGATGGGGTCTGTTTCGGCATTCGCCGCTGAACTGGGCGAAGATATGGATACTATCGCGCAAAACCTGCAGGTGGTGCAGAAGACCTCCGATGCGGGCGAACTGAAAGCGGCATTGACGAAGATGCGCGGTGCCGCCGTGGATGCGCAGCAAGCCACCCCGCAGAAGCTGGAAGGCAAAGCGGCGGACAGTGCGGAAATGAAAGACTATCGTCACGGTCTGGATATTCTGATTGGTCAGATTGACGGTGCGCTGAAGCTGGCGGAGGAAGGTAAAGTAAAAGAGGCGCAGGCTGCCGCTGAAGGGTTCAAAACAACCCGTAATACCTACCATCAGAAATACCGTTAACGTCTGTTACAGGAGGTTTCTGTCGAGACCTCCTGCTTGTCTCCCGCGATAAAACCCTGCTGGCATCACACTTTTCCCTTTTTCTTTTCCGCTTATTCAGGCAACGGCAATCGCCAACGCAATGATTTTCTTGTGATGCTCATCACGTGATTTCGCCCAAAACGTCCTCTCCGCGACAGTTTCACGTCGATTATGTGCAATAGATCACGCATGCCGTCCGCCTTTCCACTTCGAAGTGGAAAACAACTCGCTACAAACTCCTTCCCCCCGGCGCTAGTTTTATCCCCAGAGACATCAACGGGGTAACACAAGTGAATAACGGAGCGGTAATAAACGACGTAGGGGAACAGGCAAAGCAAACGGAGCAGTTGGCTGAGAAGATGCTGCCACGGGTTTATGCACTGTTAAGCCGTCGCAATATCATCCCCAACGCCGTCCAGGAGCAGATGCTGACTTCCCACGTGCGGGCGATGGCCCACCGGTCGATTAGCGGCGAGCCGCTGCCGGAAGTGGATGCCAGCCTGTTTGAAGAAATTTCAGAAGATTCAATGATGCTGGCCCGCGAAGTGGTCGCGGAATTCGGCAACCTGCCAGAAGAAGAGTCCTGGCTGCTGTCCGTCCACTTCGAAGTAGCAAAAGACAACCTGTAAGGAGCAATAAAATGGAACAGATTACTGTGGTAATTGGCGACCGCCTGGGTAAAGGGCAAAAAGTGGCCGCTGGCGCGGAAAAAGCCGGTGCTCGTGCTGTTGTTGTACCGGGTGTTGCCGCTGATATGAAGCTCGGCGACATGATGAAAGCAGAAAACGCCACCTTCGGCATCTCCTTCTGCGGCAGCGGCGGCGCAGGCGCCATCACTGCGCAGAACAAGCACGGCTACAAGGCAAAATATGGCATGCGCTCCGTTGATGAAGGCGTGACTGCGATCAACGAAGGCTACAACGTACTGGGTTTCGGCTTTATGGATAAAGAAGAGCTGGGCGAGCGCCTGGTGGAAGCCTGGAAAAAGAAATACGGCGCGTGAGCATGAAAGAGCAATTCACCACGACGGTGAGCGTGAAGGGTAAAGGCGAAAGCAAAGCACGGGCCTTCGCCGACGCCCTGAGCCATGTACAGGCAGCGGTGATGAAAACCTCGCCGCATATCTTACTGCGTATTGAGCCACAGGATGTGAAGGTTGTTCGTGCGCATGAAGCGACGCGCAAAGAAGCGTTTCTGTTCTTCTTTTTGCGTCGTGAACGACGGACCTACAGCGTGGAGCTGGATGTCACCGTCAACGTGACGGCCATTAATGTCGATAAAGTGGATTTCGTCACGCAAACCTGAATTTCATCATAGGGTTAAACTATGTTCCTGATAATTTTAATAAAATCGCTCATTATCGGCGGCCTGGTCGGCGTCGGAGTGGGCGCCGGAGCGGCACGCATGTTTCATGCGCCTACCACCCAGGGGATGGGGGCGTTTCGTACCTTGGGCGAGCTGAATTCCTGCGAAGGCGATCCGGCTTCTCACTTCTCCTTTGGTCTGGGATTCTTCTTTAACGCCTGGGCCTCTTCCGTTGCAGCAGGCTCATTCACCCAGGACGTCGATCACCGCATTATCCCGAACTGGGGCGCTGCGGCATTGATGTTGAAAAATCGTAACGTCGGCGAAACGCTGCACGATCCGAAGAAAATGGCGATTGCCTGCGGCATCATCGGCATGCTGGTGGTCGCCTTCTTAAACCTGACCGCCTCTTCCGTACCGGAAGCGCTGCAGGTCACCGCGGTGAAGGTGCTGGTCCCGGCGGCCAACCTGCTGGTTAACACCGTAATGCCGGTTATCTTCTGGCTGGCGGCCATCGACGCCGGTAAAAAATCGGGCTTCTGGGCCACTATTTTCGGCGGCGCGGCGCAGCTGATTATGGGCAACGCCGTACCGGGCCTGGTACTGGGGATCCTGATCGGTAAAGGCGTAGAAGAGAGCGGCTGGAACCGCGTCACCAAAGTGATGATGTCCGCCATTATTGCGCTGTTTGTCCTGAGCGCCTTCTTCCGCGGCTTTGACATTAAGACACTGCAATCCTTCCATCTGACCGTGCCGAACTGGTTGGATCTGATCCACAACTCGCTCAGCGGCAAATAACAGGAGCCTCTAAATGGAACAGAATAAAGGTTTTTGGTATGCCGACTGGTCGTTTCCGATTTTTGTTGGTCTGCTTTCGTCCGGTGTTTTCGCCGGGACCCACATGTATTACCTCTACGGAATCGGCGCATTTAACGAAGTGGCCTTCGTGGCCATGCTGAAAGCGGGTATTGATACCGGCGCTTATGGCGCGGTAGCCGCGTTCGGCGCCAGCTTCCTCTTCGCCCGTATTATCGAAGGTTCGCTGGTCGGGATCCTCGATATCGGCGGCGCGATTCAGACCGGCGTCGGTCTTGGCGTTCCGGCGCTGCTGCTCGGGGCTGGTATTGTCTTCCCGGTGGCGAACTTTGCCGCCTCGCTGGCGACCGGTCTCGCGCTGGGCCTGGCGATTGGCTACATCATTATTCTGGCGCGTAAGTTCACCATCAATCAGAGCGACTCCACCTACGGTGCCGATGTGATGATGGGGGCCGGTAACGCCTCGGGCCGTTTCCTCGGGCCGTTGATTATCCTCAGCGCCATGACCGCCTCAATTCCTATCGGTATCGGTTCTTTGGTCGGCGCGCTGCTGTTCTACATCTGGCAGAAGCCGATCACCGGCGGCGCCATCCTCGGCGCAATGATTTTAGGTTCGCTATTCCCGGTAGCGCTGTGACACCAACGGGCGCCTATGCGCCCGCCTTAACAGGAGATACGTATGTTTGATTTACTCCTGCGCCGTGCGCGCCTCGTCGACGATACCCTGACCGATATCGCCATCCAGGACGGAAAAATTGCCGCGCTGGGCGAGATTAGCGCGTCTGCGCGCAAAACCGTCGATCTGCATGGTAATTATTATGTCAGCGCCGGCTGGATTGATTCCCACGTTCACTGCTACCCGAAGTCACCGATTTATCATGACCAGCCGGACAGCATCGGTATTGCTACCGGCGTCACCACCGTGATTGATGCCGGGAGCACCGGTGCAGACGATGTCGATGACTTTTATCAGCTGACCCGCGAAGCGGCTACCGACGTTTATGCGCTGCTCAATATCTCCCGCGTCGGGCTGATTGCCCAGAACGAGCTGGCCAATATGGCCAACATTGACGCGGATGCGGTGAAGCAGGCGGTCGCACGCCACCCGGATTTTATCGTCGGCCTGAAGGCGCGCATGAGCAGCAGCGTTGTCGGCGAGAACGGAATTACGCCGCTGGAGCGGGCGAAAGCCATCCAGCGGGAAAACGGCGATCTGCCGCTGATGGTGCATATCGGCAACAACCCGCCGAACCTCGATGAAATCGCCGAACGGCTCAGCGCAGGCGACATCATTACCCACTGCTATAACGGCAAACAGAACCGCATCCTGACGCCAGAAGGTGAGCTGCGCAGCGCGATTACCCGCGCGCTGCAGCGCGGCGTGCGGCTTGATGTCGGCCACGGTACCGCCAGCTTCAGCTTCGAAGTGGCCCGACGGGCCATTGCGATGGGCATTCTGCCGCACAGCATCAGTTCCGATATTTACTGCCGCAACCGTATTGACGGCCCGGTTCGCTCGCTGGCGCTGGTGATGTCGAAGTTCCTCGCCATCGGCATGACGCTGCCGCAGGTCATTGATTGTGTCACCGTGAATGCCGCGAGTGGGCTGCGCCTGAAGAGCAAAGGGCAGCTGGCCGTGGGCTATGATGCCGATTTAACGCTGTTTACCGTGCAGCATGCGCCGACGTTACTGGTCGACGCGGAAAAAGAGAGCCTGCAGGCTGACAATATTCTGGTGCCGCTTGCCGCGATTCGCGCAGGCAAGGGCTATCTGACCGAACAAGGGAGCGCGGAAAATGCCTTCGATTTTTGAAAAATACCATCTCAAGCAAGTCATCAATACCTCCGGCCGCATGACGGCGCTGGGTGTCTCCACTCCGCGTCCGGAAGTGGTGGAGGCGGTGATGAGCGGCATGAATCACTATTTCGAAATCAAAGACCTGGTGAATAAAACCGGGGAATACATTGCGCAGCTGCTGGATGTGGAGGGGGCGACCGTCGTCTCCTGCGCCTCGGCGGGGATCGCGCAGTCGGTCGCGGCGGTGCTGGTGAAAGACAGCAGCTGGCTGCTGGAGAATCTGCACGTTACGCCGATTGAGAACAATGAAATCGTGCTGCCGAAAGGCCACAACGTCAACTTTGGCGCGCCGGTGGGTTCGATGGTCGCGCTGGGCGGCGGTAAGCTGGTGGAGGCGGGCTACGCCAACGAATGTTCCGCTGACCAGCTGGCGGCAGCGATTACCCCGCGCACCGCGGCGATTCTGTATATCAAATCTCACCACTGCGTGCAGAAAAGCATGCTCAGCGTAGAGCAGGCGGTGGTCGTGGCGCGCAAACATAACCTGCCGCTGATCGTCGATGCGGCGGCAGAAGAAGACCTGCAATGCTACTACCGGGCCGGGGCTGACCTGGTGATTTACAGCGGCGCGAAAGCGATTGAAGGGCCGACCAGCGGTCTGGTGGTGGGGAAAACTCAGTACGTTGAGTGGGTGAAACGCCAGTCGGCGGGTATTGGTCGGGCGATGAAGGTAGGTAAAGAGGGGATCCTCGGTCTGACCTGCGCGATTGAACACTATCTGCTGGCGCGCAAAGAGAGCGGTGATGAGATGGTTGCCAAAATGACGCCGTTCATTAACCAGCTGAACACGCTTAATGGCGTCACCGCCCGTGTTGTCTGGGACAGCGCCGGCCGTGATATCGCCCGTAGCGAAATCAAATTTGATGAAGCCGTTACCGGCATCGCCACCGGCGAACTGGTGGACGCGCTGAAACAGGGCGAATACGCCATCTATTTCCGCGGCTATAAGGCCAACGAAGGGATTATTGAAGCCGATGTTCGCAGCGTGAACGCGCAGCAGCTGGAGATTGTCTCTCGTCGCATCGCCGAGGTTCTGAACAAGGAGAAAAACGCATGAAACTGACCCCCAACTTTTACCGCGATCGGGTATGTCTGAACGTTCTGGCGGGTAGCAAAGACAACGCCCGCGAGATCTACGAGGCGGCGGAAGGTCACGTTCTGGTTGGCGTGCTCTCCAAAAACTACCCGGACGTGGCGAGCGCGGTGGCGGATATGCGTGAATATGCGCAGCTCATCGATAACGCACTCTCAGTAGGGCTGGGAGCGGGCGATCCGAACCAGTCGGCCATGGTCAGCGAAATCTCGCGTCAGGTACAGCCGCAGCACGTCAATCAGGTGTTCACCGGCGTCGGCGCCAGCCGTGCGCTGCTCGGGCAGAACCAGACCGTGGTCAACGGCCTGGTGTCGCCGACCGGCACACCGGGTAAGGTTAAGATCTCGACCGGTCCGCTGAGCAGCGGCGCAGCGGACGGCATTGTGCCGCTGGAAACCGCCATCGCCCTGCTGAAGGATATGGGCGGCAGCTCAATCAAATACTTCCCGATGGGGGGCCTGAAACACCGCGATGAGTTCGTCGCAGTGGCACAGGCCTGCGCCCGCCATGATTTCTGGCTGGAGCCGACCGGCGGCATCGATCTGGAAAACTACAGTGAAATTTTGCAGATCGCGCTGGACGCGGGCGTCAGCAAAATTATTCCGCACATTTATAGCTCGATTATTGATAAAGCCAGTGGCAATACCCGTCCGGCGGACGTTCGCCAGCTGCTGGAGATGACCAAAGCTCTCGTCAAATAGGTTTGCTGTCCCACCGCACGCGGTGCTTTGTGAGAGACGCGTGCGGAAACCCCCCATCGAACCATCAAGGAGTCACTATGCCCACCGCTCGTCACCTGCTTGTTGCTTCACTTTCTCTGTTGGCTGCCACCGTCTCCGCGCAAACGCATTATGCCTGGGTCGGTACCTACAACCCGAATGGCGAAGGCCTCTACCGGTTTACCGTCGACGGTAAAACCGGCGCGCTGCGCGATAAGGCCCTGGTCAGCTCGCTGCCGAACGTGGCCCAGCTCACCGTATCGCATGATGGTAAAACCCTGTATGCCGCCAGCGAAGTGGAAAAAGGGGTGGTACAGGCGTGGCGGATTGAAGCCAACGGTGAGCTAACCGATCTCAATCAGGTCTCTTCGGCGGGGGCCGGGCCGGTCTATCTGTCGCTGACACCGGACGGTCGTCATCTGCTGGTGGCAAACTATGTCAGCGGAACAGTGGCGGTGCTGCCGATCAAAGACGATGGCAGCCTCGGCGAGGCGGTTGATAGCCATCAGGATCAGGGCCCTGCCGGCGCAGAACGGCCGGCTGCGGCCGCCGAGGGGAGCTTTGCTATCAGCGATCATAACGGTCCCCATGCCCATATGATCGCCGCCGATCCGAGCGGGAAATATGTTTATTCTACCGATCTGGGGCTGGATCGGATCTATCAGTACCGGCTGGACAACGGCAGCGGCAAGCTCACGCCGAACGATCCGCCGTTTATCGCCGCCTCTTCTGCCGGCGCCGGACCGCGGCATTTTGTCTTTACGCCGGAAGGGGATGGTCTGTGGCTGATTAATGAAGAATCCTCGACGCTGACGTTCTATCATCTTGATAAGAAAAGTGGGCTGTTGCGCGAGGGCAAAACGGTCTCCGCGTTACCGCAAGCGTATAAAGGCACCAGTTTCGCGGCGGGGCTGGCGCTGAGCGCCGACGGAAAACAGCTGTATGTCGCCAACCGTTTACATAACAGCATTGCGCACTTTAGCGTGATGGCCGACGGCAGCCTGAGTCATCAGGAAGATATCTGGACCCGCGGCGACTACCCCCGCACGCTGACGCTGGATAATCAGGGGCAGTGGCTGTACGTCATGAACCAGCGTAGCGATAATATTACCCGTTTTAGCGTGGCGCCTCAGAGCGGTAAGCTGACCTTTGCCCCGGACTACACCCCGGTAGGCAGCCCATCACAGATGGTGATATCCGCTCAACCTTGAGCCGTAAGATGAAGGAACTGACATGCGATTTCCCAACCAACGTTTAGCGCAACTGTTTACTTTGCTGCAAAACGAAACGCTGCCGCAGGATGAGCTGGCGCAGCGGCTGTCGGTTTCTACTCGTACCGTGCGCGCCGACATTACCGCGCTTAACGCGTTGTTAGTGGAGTATGGCGCGCAATTCATACTCACTCGCGGCAGCGGCTATCAGTTGAAAATCGACGACCCGGCCCGCTACCAGACTCTGCAAGAGCATGCGCCGAAGCCGCAGCAGATTCCGCGTACGGCGGAGGATCGCATCAACTTTCTGCTGGTGCGCTTTTTGACCTCTGCGTTCTCCATTAAGCTCGAAGATCTGGCGGACGAGTGGTTTGTCAGCCGGGCGACGTTACAAAGCGATATGGCCGAAGTGCGCGAGCGCTTTCAGCGCTACCAGCTGACTCTCGAGACCCGCCCACGGCACGGTATGAGGCTGTTTGGCAGCGAAGTATCGATTCGCGCCTGCCTGACCGATCTGTTATGGCAACAGGCGCAGCAGGGGGGGATAAACCCGCTGATCGATGAAGAAGCGCTGAATTCGGATGTGCAGGAGCAGCTTGGGGACATGCTGCAGGAGATCCTGACCCGGCACCACGTGCGCCTCACCGATGAAGGCGAGCGCTTTATCCGGATGTACAGCGCAGTGACGGTGCGTCGCGTCAGCCAGGGTTATCCGCTGGCGGAATTCAGCGCGGAGGATGTCGCGCAAAACGTGCGGGATGCCGCGCGGGATCTGGCTGCGGTGCTGCAGCAGCTGGCGGGAAAGGCCCTCTCTCCGGCAGAGGAAGCGTGGCTGTGCGTACATCTTGCCGCCCGTCAGGTTCAGGACATCGATCCGGGTACCATCAGCGCCGACGATGGCGAAGCGCTGGTAAACTACATTCTGCGCTACATCAACAGCCAGTATAACTACAACCTGCTGGACGACACTCAGCTACATGCCGATCTGCTGACCCACGTTAAGACCATGATCACCCGGGTCCGCTACCAGATCATGATCCCCAATCCTCTGCTCGATAATATTAAGCAGCACTACCCGATGGCGTGGGACATGACTCTCGCTGCGGTGACCAGCTGGGGGAAATACACGCCCTATGCCATCAGTGAAAACGAGATTGGTTTCCTGGTATTGCATATTGGCGTCGGACTGGAACGTCATTACAACATTGGCTATCAGCGGCAGCCGCGGGTGCTGTTGGTATGCGATACCAGCAATGCGATGGTGCGGATGATCGAAGCCATTTTGCAGCGTAAATATCCGCAGTTAGAAATCGCCGCCACCCTGTCGCAGCGGGAGTATGAACAGCTGGCGGCGGTCGCTGAAGATTTTGTCATCTCGACCGTGCGGATTGGTGAAAAAGACAAGCCGGTGGTGACCATTGCGCCATTTCCGACCGATTATCAGCTGGATCAAATCGGTAAGCTGGTGCTGGTGGACAGGACCCGTCCGTGGGTGCTGAATAAATATTTCGATGCGGCCCATTTCCAGGTGATCGATGCGCCGATCGATCGGCAGACGCTGTTTGCCGGGCTGTGCCAGCAGCTGCAGCAGGAAGGATTTGTCGATGCCGGGTTCCATGACTCGGTGGTCGAACGCGAGGCCATCGTCAGCACCATGCTGGGCGACGGTATTGCGCTGCCTCACGCCCTTGGCCTGCTGGCGCAAAAAACCGTGGTCTATACCGTCATTGCGCCGAATGGTATCGCCTGGGGTGATGAAACGGCCCATATCATCTTCCTGCTGGCGATCAGCAAAAGCGAGTATGAAGAGGCGATGGCGATCTACGATATTTTTGTCACTTTCCTGCGCGAGCGCGCGATGGCCCGGCTGGCCGAGACACGCAGTTTCGATGAGTTCAAAGCGGTGGCGGTGGAGTGCGTCAGCCGTTTTTGAACGTCACTATCTCAAGCGGTGGACGACCTGATTGCTGCTGCCGCGCCAGATCAGCGCCGGATCTTTTAAATCTTCGACAAACTTGCCGTCGACCAGTACGTTAATCAGATCAACCACTTCCCGCTGCGCGTCGTTCAGCTCGTCGAGCTTATAACCGGTCCAGACCCAGATATCCTTGCCGGGGCATTCGGCGAGGATGCGGCGCACCAGCGCGAGGATCTCCGGCACGTTCTGCGGATGCAGGGGATCGCCGCCGGAAAGGGAGATCCCCTGGCGTTTGATCCGCGTGTCGTTGAGGTCGGCGATGATACGGTCGGCCATCTCGGTCGTGAACGGCAACCCGGAGTTGAGTCGCCAGGTGCTCTTGTTATAACAGCCGGGGCATTCGTGGACGCAGCCGGAGACGAACAGGGTGCAGCGAGTGCCGGGGCCGTTGACGATGTCGACAGGGTAATACTGATGGTAATTCATTGTTTCCTCTTCTCATTTGACGCTGCAGCGGCGTTGGCTGCGCTCGCTCGCCCGGGTCACTTACTACAGTAAGCTCCCCGGGACTGACTCGTTTGCCGCCTTGCTACAACGCCAACTGATTTGAGGAAACCTACGCTGGTGCGTTGTAGCCCGGATAAGCCGCTGGCGGCGCCTCCGGGGGGACGATGGTGAGATTAGCGTTGTAGCCCGGACAGGCCGCTGGCGTCGCTATCCGGGATGACGGTGGCGAAATTAGCCGATCTGCCCGTTACCCAAATGCTTAACGCGGCGTTTAACTTCTTCCTGCTTGCCAGCGTTGAACGGACGGGCGTCCGGGCTGCCGAGATAGCCGCAGACCCGTCGGGTGACCGACACCCGGGCGGCATCGTGGTTGCCACATTTCGGGCAGGTAAAGCCTTTACTGGTACATTCGAACTCGCCGGTAAAGCCGCACTCATAGCACTCATCGATCGGCGTGTTGGTACCGTAATAGGGGACATGCTGGTAGCTGTAATCCCAGACATCTTCCAGCGCTTTCAGGTTGTGCTGGATATTCGGGTATTCGCCGTAGCAAATGAAGCCCCCGTTGGCCAGCGGCGGATACGGCGCTTCGAAGTCGATCTTGTCGTACGGGTTAACCTTTTTCTCGACATCGAGGTGGAAGCTGTTGGTGTAGTAGCCCTTATCGGTCACCCCCTCAATGACGCCGAATTCGGCAGTATCAAGACGGCAGAAGCGATCGCAGAGGTTTTCGCTCGGCGTGCTGTACAGGCTGAAGCCGTAGCCGGTCTCTTCTTTCCAGCGGTCGACGGCGTCACGCAGACGTCGGACGATGGCGACGCCTTTTTCACGCAGCGCGTCGCTATCGTACATATGCTGGTTGCCAGACAGCGCGTTGATGGTTTCGTGGATACCGATATAGCCCAGCGAAATAGAGGCGCGACCGTTTTTAAAGATCTCTGATACATCGTCGTCGGCCTTCAGGCGTACGCCGCAAGCGCCTTCCATGTACAGGATCGGTGCCACGCGCGCTTTCACTCCTTCCAGGCGGGCAATGCGCGTCATCAGCGCTTTGTAAGCCAGCTCCAGACGGTTATCCAGCAGCTTCCAGAATGTCGCTTCATCACCTTTCGCTTCCAGCGCAATGCGCGGCAGGTTGAGGCTGATCACGCCGATATTGTTGCGGCCGTCGTGGATCTGCTCGCCGTTTTCTTCATAGACGCCGAGGAAGCTGCGACAGCCCATTGGCGTTTTAAACGAACCGGTGACTTTCACCACCTGATCGTAGTTGAGAATGTCCGGGTACATGCGCTTGCTCGCGCACTCCAGCGCCAGCTGCTTGATGTCATAGTTCGCGTCGCCGAACTTGTGGTTCAGGCCGTCGCGAATGGCGAACACCAGTTTCGGGAATACCGCAGTTTTGCGGTTTTTGCCCAGGCCGGCGATGCGGTTACGCAGGATAGACTGCTGAATCAGGCGGGATTCCCAGCTGGTGCCGAGACCAAAGCCAAAGGTGACGAACGGCGTCTGCCCGTTGGCGGTATGCAGAGTATTGACTTCGTATTCCAGCGACTGGAAGGCGTCGTAGCACTCTTTCTCGGTACGCGAACGGGCATAGCCTTCCGCATCAGGGATCTGCCACTCTTCGGCAATTTTACGGTGCTTGTTGAAGCTTTCTTTGACGAACGGCGCCAGCACTTCATCGATGCGGTTAATGGTGGTGCCGCCATAAATGTGGCTGGCGACCTGGGCGATAATCTGCGCCGTTACCGCCGTGGCGGTGGAGATCGATTTCGGTGGTTCAATCTCCGCGTTGCCCATTTTAAACCCGTGCGTCAGCATCCCTTTCAGATCGATCAGCATGCAGTTGAACATCGGGAAGAACGGCGAATAGTCGAGATCGTGGTAGTGAATCTCACCGCGCTCGTGGGCAAGCACCACATCGCGCGGCAGCAGATGCTGGCGGGCGTAATGTTTGGCGACGATACCGGCCAGCAGGTCGCGCTGGGTCGGGATGACTTTACTGTCTTTGTTGGCATTTTCGTTAAGCAGGGACGAGTTGGTTTGCTCAACCAGACCGCGAATTTCCTGGTTCAGGCGGCCGCGTTTTTCACGCTCGATATCGCGGTCGTGGCGATATTCGATATAGGCCCGGGCCAGCTGTTTCCACGGCCCTGACATCAGCTGGTTCTCAACGGCAGTCTGAATCTCGTTGATATCAACCTGGCTACGGTCCTGCATTTGCTGGCTAACGACTTCTGCGACGGTGGCGCAATAGTCTGCGTCATCGACTCCCGCTGCTTTAGCTGCACGCAGAATTGCTTCTTTAATGCGCTCAGATTTGAACGGCACTTTACAGCCATCACGTTTCATCACATGCGGTGTCATGATCACTCCATACTTTATAAAACAGGTTATCCACAGAGGCGGAAGTATCGCCGGCGTCGCGGGGGCTTTAGCTGCCGCCGTTTTGCGTCGGTTCCGGCCCTTTTTATCCACATCCCACCACCGCCACAGAACGATGGGATGTGCTGACATAATAGACGATTAATACAAGATGTAGGGCCGGGATGCATTCTAAGTTCTATATGTAGTGATTTGCATCAAAGATGTTTGCGATTTTATTGACGCAGAACAAAGTAAAAAGACGAGAGTACGGATGGTGGGCGCTGGGCGTTATGTAAATTTATCTGACTATAAAATAAGCAAAAATTGGCCTGAAGGGGGAAGTATTCAGGCCGGAAATGCCCTGCGTCAGGCCATCAGGGTGTCATTGAGCAGATCGACCAGCAGCAGCAGGGCATAGCGTGCCAGCTGCGGACTATCGGGGAGGGGAATAATATCGGCGGCCATATTGGCCAGCGCATGCTGTGGCGGCGTTAGCGCGATGATGGTGACGCCCTGGGTTCGCGCCTGGAGCGTTGCGCTTTGTAAAACCGTATCGGCCTCGGCGGTCACCAGCACCAGCAGCAGATGATCGTCGCTGAGGGTGCTGGCGGTCATGCGCATCAGCGAGGCATCCTGACACAGGTTAATGGCAATGCCGGCGGGCAGCAGCTGATGCTGGAGTAGCGATGCCAGCGCCGTATCCTGGGCGCCGAGGGCAAAGCAGTGGACGGCGCGGGCCTCGCGCAGCCGGGATTTGAGCTTTTCCACCGCCGTTTCCGAGGTATTCGCCAGCTGCTGGGCGAGGGTGGAGCCAAGATAGCTCAGCGCGTCCCGCCAGGCGGCGGGCAGGGCATTGCTGTCCGGCGCCAGCCAGCTGGCGCGGCGCTCGCTGGCCTGCGCCAGCTGCTTGCGCAGATCGCGAATATCCTCGCAGCCGACGGAGCGGGCAAAGCGGGTGATCGTCGCCGGGCTGACGCCGGCGCTGGCGGCCAGTTCGTCGATAGAAGCGCTGGCGGTAAAGCTTAAGTTTTTCAGGATAAACGCGGCGACTCGCGACTCCTGAGCGCTAAAACGAACTAACCCTTCCTGTAACTGACCTACGATATCCATCCTGACTGTCCCTTTCTCCGGAAGATGATTTGAAAATATTTTTCACTTATCGCTTTCTGCCATTTATAGCACCAGTACAGAGTTTTTCCTAATGACAGGCGAAGTCAGCGCTGAAAAAACGCAATAATAATGCTGAAAAATTCATCCCCGATCACATCGATGAAAATTATTTTCATATAGCCTTCACTCTTACACAATCTTAACAATATATTCATGTATGCCTTGACGGGCCAGATCACGAAACCACAAGAGGAAAACGCGATGCAACGAATCGTTCTGTGTTGTGCGGCGGGCATGTCGACCAGCATGCTGGTCAACAAAATGAAGGCGGAAGCGCAGCAGCGCGCGCTGGCGCTGGATATTTACGCCGTTGCGGTGGCGGAGTTTGAGCGCGAGCTGGCCAATGCCGATGTGATCCTGCTGGGTCCGCAGGTGAAGTATGAAGCCGGGCGCCTGAGCGCGCTGGCCGCTCCGCACGGTAAAGCGGTGGCGGTGATCGATATGGCCGACTACGGCATGATGCGCGGCGCGGCCGTGCTCGATAAGGCGCTTTCGCTGCTTAATCACTGATTTTTTCTCTCTTAAATCTGAACCACCACGCGCAATCATGCCGGTTGCGTGCGGCTCTCTGCATGCCGAAAGGGGCCTCTATGCAAACACTGAAAATCGCCGTGATTGGCGGCGGCAGTAGCTACACGCCGGAGCTTATTGAAGGAATTATCGTTCGTTATGAGCAGCTTCCGGTCACCGAGCTGGCGCTGGTCGATGTTGAATCCGGCAGGGAGAAGGTCGGGATTATCGCCGCGCTGACGCAACGGATGTTGAAACACAAAGGGCTGGAGCACGTTACCGTCAGCGTCCATTTTACGCTTGATGAGGCGATTCGCGGCGCCAGCTTTGTCTTAACCCAGCTGCGCGTCGGCCAGCTGGCAGCGCGCGCGGCGGATGAACGCCTTGGGCTGAAGTATCATCTGCTGGGGCAGGAGACTACCGGCGTCGGCGGATTCGCTAAGGCACTGAGGACCATTCCGGTGATCCTTGAGGTGGCGCGCAAAGTGGAAGCGCTGGCGCCGGAGGCGTTTATTCTCAACTTCACCAACCCGGCGGGGATCGTCACTGAAGCGGTGAGCCGCTACAGCAAGGCAAAGATCATTGGCCTGTGCAACGTGCCCATTAATATGCAGCACATGATCGCCGGCATGCTGGGCGCCAGAGAGGAGGAGGTCAAACTGCGTTTTGCCGGCCTCAACCATATGGTCTGGGTGCATAAGGTCATGCGCGGGGGCGAAGATGTCACCCGCAAGGCGATCGACATGCTGTGTGATGGCCAGGCGCTGTCGATGAATAACATCAAGGAGCTGCCGTGGCCGGCTGAATTTCTGCGGGCGCTGAACGCGATTCCCTGCCCGTATCACCGCTACTTCTGGCTGACGCCGGCGATGCTGACGGAAGAGATCGCCGCGGCGAAAAGCAAAGGCACCCGCGCCGAGCAGGTGATGAAGGTCGAACAGGAGCTGTTCGCGCTGTACGCCGATCCGGGGCTGGCTGAGAAACCGGCGCAGCTCAGCTTCCGCGGCGGGGCCTACTACTCCGAAGTTGCCGTGGAACTGATTACCGCCATCCACAACAATCTCGGTAAGGAGATGGTGGTCAACACCCGCAACAACGGTGCGATTCACGGGCTGGATGATGACGCGGTGGTGGAGACCAACAGCATTATTGATGCCCAGGGGGCACGGCCGCTCACCTTTGGCGCATTGCCTCCGGCGATGAATGGCCTGACGCAACAGGTGAAAGCGTTCGAACGGCTGACCATTGAAGCCGCGGTCCACGGCTGTCGCGACAGCGCGCTGCTGGCGCTGGTGACCAACCCGCTGGTGGGGAACGTCACCGATGCGCAGGCGTTACTGGATGAAGTGTTAACTATCAACCGTCAGTGGCTGACGCAATTTAACTGACCATTATTTCCTTCGGGGATCGCAAATGTCGAACACTACCTTCATTGAACGTTACGTCATGCCTGCGGCGCTGAAATTCGCCGGGCAAAAACATGTTCTGTCCGTACGCGACGGCATTATTCTTAATATGCCGTTTATGCTGATTGGTTCGTTTTTCCTGATTTTTGCCTATCTGCCGATTCCGGGCTATGCCGATATGATGAGCGGCCTGTTCGGCGATGTCTGGCGCGATAAAATTCTCTATCCGGTGAAAGCGACCTACGACATCATGGCGCTGATCTCCAGCTTCGGCATCGCTTACCGGCTGGCAGAGAAATACCGTACGCTGGATCCGCTGACCGCAGGCGCCCTGTCGCTGGTCGCTTTTGTGATGACCATTCCACAGCACACGCTGTTCACCCCGGTCCACGGGGCGGCGGAGGTGGTGAAAGGGGTGATTCCGGTCGGGCTGGTCGGTAGCCAGGGGCTGTTTGTGGCGATCGTGATTTCGCTGCTCTCTACTGAGATTTACCGCTTTGTCGCCGGGCGTAATCTGGTTATTCGCATGCCGGACGGTGTACCGCCGGCGGTGGCGAAATCCTTCCTCGCGCTGATCCCCGGATTCTGCGTGCTGGCGGTGGTGCTGGCGCTGCGTCTGGCCGTGGAAGCCTCCTCGTTCGGCGATATTAACAGCATGATCGCGACCATTATCGGTATTCCGATGCACCATATCGGCGGTACGCTACCGGGGATGATTATCTCGGTTATCCTGATCGGTATCCTGTGGACTCTGGGCCTGCACGGTGATGCTATCGTGCTGGTGTTTATCCAGCCGGTGTGGCTGTCGAATATGTCCGAAAACCTGACGGCGTTTCAGAACGGCCAGCCGATTCCGCACATTATTACGCAGCAGTTTTACGACCTGTGGATCGCCCCGGGCGGTACCGGAGCGCTGCTTGGGCTGGTGATTTTTATGCTGTTCAGAAGCCGTAGCCAGCAGATGAAGCAGTTAGGGAAAATCGCCGCGCCGGGCGCGTTGTTCAACATCAGCGAACCGATGGTATTCGGCATTCCGCTGGTGATGAACCCCTGGTTCTTCCTGCCGTTTATTTTGACGCCGGTGCTGCTGGTGATTGTTTCGTATACCGCGATGGCCACCGGGCTGGTGGCGCCGCCGGCGGGGATTGCGCTACCGTTTACCACGCCGATTTTTATCAGCGGCTACCTGGCGACGGGCGGGCATATTTCCGGGACTATTCTGCAGGTCGTTAACCTGAGTATTTCGCTGGTGGTCTATTACCCGTTCTTCCGGGCGTGGGATCGTCTGAAAGCGAAAGAGGAACATGCGGCGACGCAGTCGGAAGTGAGCGCTACGCTGTCTGCGGCTGACCGCACGTAACGTCTGCTCACTCCGGCGCGGCAGCGCCGCTGTCCGGGCTACCGGCTCGCCGAAGTTGGCGAACCCGTAGCCCGGTTACAGGCAGCGCTCCAGGGGTTACTCCTGCAGCCACCATACCGCTTCAAACGGCCGTAGGGTCATGGCGGCCGGGCGATTCGCCGCTTCCGCGTAATTGCTCATCAATACCTGCCAGTCGCCGTCCACCTCCTCCGGCTGCCAGCTCTGGAACTCGCGGCTCAGGTTCGCCGCGACAACCAGCGTTTTCCCTTGCCACTGGCGGCGATAACACCACAGCGACGGATGATCAGGCAGCAGGTCCAGATAGTCGCCCCAGGTCAGCACCGGCGTGGTTTTACGCAGCGCAATCAGCCGCTGGTAGGTGTAAAAGACGGAATCCGCATCCGCCAGCGCCGCCTCGACGTTGATCGTCTGATAGTTATCGCACAGCGCAATCCACGGTTCACCGGCGGTAAACCCGCCCTGGTCGCGAGCGTCCCACTGCATCGGCGTGCGGCTGTTATCGCGCGATTTACTGGCCAGAATCGCCAGCAGCTCATCGGGAGCCTGTCCCTGCGCCGAGCGCTCAATAAACATGTTATGACTCTCGACGTCGCGATAATCGCCGATCTGCGAGAAGTGCGGATTGGTCATGCCAATCTCTTCGCCCTGATAAATATAGGGAGTGCCCTGCATGCCGTGCAGGACCATCGCCAGCATTTTCGCCGCCGGTACCCGGTATTCCCCTTCATCGCCAAAACGCGACACGATACGTGGCTGATCGTGGTTACACCAGAACAGCGCATTCCACGCCCGGTTGTGCATGCCTTGCTGCCAGTGAGTGAACAGCGCTTTCAGCGCCACGTAGTCCGGGCGCGCAAGGGTCCATTTTTCGCCGCCGGGATAGTCCACCTTCAGATGGTGGAAGTTAAAGGTCATCGACAGCTCGCGGCCGTCCTGTGCGGCATATTGCTGGCAATGTTCCAGCGAGGTAGAGGACATCTCGCCGACCGTCATCAGATTACGCGGCGTGAAGACATCGCGGCTCATCTCCTGCAGGAATTCGTGGACCCGCGGACCGTCGGTATAAAAACGGCGGCCATCCCCCTGGGTATCCGACGGGAAGGTTTGATCTTTCGAAATCAGGTTGACCACATCGAGGCGCAGGCCGTCGACGCCGCGGTCGGCCCAGAACTCGCACACCTTTTTGAGTTCCGCACGGACCGTCGGGTTTTCCCAGTTGAGATCTGCCTGCTCCGCGGCGAACAGATGCAGATAGTACTGCCCGCTCTCCGCGTGCCACTGCCAGGCGTTGCCGCCAAACTTCGAGCGCCAGTTATTGGGCGGCGTCGTCGGTTCGCCATCGCGCCAGATATAAAACTGGCGGTACGGACTCGCTTTATTCAACGACTCGCGAAACCAGGCGTGGGCGGTAGAGGTATGGTTGAAAACCATATCCAGCACGATACGGATCCCGCGCGCTTTTGCCTGGGCGACCAGCTCGTCGAAATCATCCAGCGTGCCGTAAGTGGGGTCGATGGCGGTATAGTTCGCCACATCGTAGCCGTTATCGACCTGCGGTGAGACGTAGAAAGGCGTCAGCCAGATGGCGTCCACGCCAAGTTTTTGCAGGTAGTCGAGGCGCGAGGTGACCCCACGCAGATCGCCGGTACCGCTGCCGGTCGTGTCCTGGAAACTCTTCGGATAAATTTGATAAATAACGCCGTTTTGCCACCAGTGGGGGAGGGTATTCATATCGCTTTCCTGCTACAACGAAGGGGCGCCAGCGCGCCCCGGAAGAAAAAATCAGACAATCTGTAATGTGCCCTGACGGAACTTACGCTGATAGATGACGGTGGTGAGAACAATCGGCACCACCACCGCAATGACCATCGCTAAGCCGAATACCTGCCAGTAAGTTGGCTGAATGGAGAGGATGCCCGGCAGGCCGCCGACGCCGATCCCGTTCGCCATGACGCCATTCAGGCCGCACAGCAACCCGGCAAGACCGGAGCCGATCATCGCGCAGAGCATCGGGAAGCGGTATTTCAGGTTGATGCCGTACATTGCCGGCTCTGTGACGCCCAGGTAGGCCGAGATAGCGGCCGGTACGGAGATCTCACGTTCGTTCTGTTTGCGGCTGGCGATAATAATCCCCACCACTGCCGACGCCTGAGCGATGTTGGACAGCGCAATCAGCGGCCATACCGGCGTACCGCCCATGCTTTGAATCATCTGCATATCGATAGCCAGCGTGGTCTGATGGACTCCGGTAATGACCAATGGCGCGTAGAGGAAGCCGAACAGCGCGGCGCCAATCGGCGCAAAGCTACCGGTCATCAGGTGGCGCACGGCAAAGGCGACGCCGTCGCCGATCATGCGGCCAAACGGACCGATAAAGGCGTGAGCGAGGAACACCGCCAGAATCAGGGAGCAGACCGGTACCACCACCAGATAGAGGTAGTCAGGCACGATGCGTTTCAGGCGCGTTTCGATAAAGCCGAGCGCCAGACCCGCCAGCAGCGCCGGGATGACCTGCGCCTGGTAGCCGACCTTCGCAATCGTAAACAGGCCGAAGTTCCACACTTCCGGCACCTGCTGGCCCAGTAGATAGGCGTTCATCAGCTGTGGAGAGACCAGCGTGACGCCGAGCACGATGCCGAGGATCGGCGTGCCGCCCATTTTCTTCACCGCTGACCAGCAGATACCCACCGGCAGATAGAAGAAGATGGCTTCGCCAATTAGCCACAGGAAGTCATAAATGGTTTTCAGCGACGGGTGCATCTGCGCCAGCGTCTGGCCGTTGCTCATCGGCAGATCGCCGATCACGTTGCGGAAACCGAGGATCAGACCGCCGCTGATCAGCGCCGGTAGCAGCGGGAAGAAGATCTCGGCAAAGTGCGAGATCAGCTGCTCGTGCCACTTCATATTTTGCCGCGCCGCCTGCTTGGCCTGTTCCTTATCGGCAGACGCTTTGCCGGTGGTCGCCAGCAGGGCTTTGTAGTAATCGCCGACTTCTGTGCCGATCACGACCTGGAACTGCCCGGCGTTGGTAAAGCAGCCTTTCACCATGCGCAGCTGCTCAATTTCTTTCGGTTTGGCGATGGCCGGATTGTTCAGCACAAAGCGTAGACGGGTAATACAGTGACTGACGGTCGCAATGTTATCGCGCCCGCCGACCAGTTCGATTAATTTATCGATGTCCTGCTGATTTACTTTGCTCATTATGAGGCCTCAAAACAGAGGGAAGAGATTGCGTAATGACCTGAGACGAATCCTAACCGCTCCGTTCAACTTTCAAAATGGGAACGTTCCCGAAACGCAGCAACGATCACATAAATCCAACAAACGGGCTTAAATCAGCGCGGCGGGAATGACGATTTGACGAGGTTCTGCCTGGCCGCCGATCTGGGCGATCAGCTGTTGGGCCGCCTGGCGACCGGCCTCGGCGTAACCGGGATTCACGGTCAGGATTTCCGGATGGAGAAACTTCATCAGCGGCGTACTGCCGACGCTGGCGACCTGCAGATGTCCAATGCGTTGCTCTTGCAAATACTTGCTGGCGCCGAGGGCGAGGGTATCGGTCGCGCACACCAGCGCGCTGGTATCGGGGGTCAATACGCCGGCGACATTTTCATAACCCTGTTTCATGGCCAGGCCCGGCAGGGCGGCGGACGGGATCAACTGATGCTGCTCGCAAAAATTGAGGTAGGCCTGATGGCGGCGCTGCCCGGTGGTGACGTCGCTATGCGGTACCCCGAGGAAGCTGATATGCCGATGACCGCCATCGTACAGACGCTGCATCAGCATGTTCACCGCGCCGTTGTCGTCGTAGCAGACGGAGGCGAATCCCGGCGCGTCGCGGGCCAGCAGCACCATCGATTCCCGCCACGGCGTCAGCATCTCTTCGCTAATGCCGGTAAAGCCAAACAGTACCACGCCGTCGATATTGCGGCGGGCGAGGATCCCCAGGTGCTCGCCGACCAGCGCGGGAGAGAACTGGCTTTCCATCATAATCGGATCGTAACCTTGCTCGTAAAAGGCGGGCAGCATGGTCTGTACGGCAAGGTTTTCCGACAGCGAGTCCAGACGGGTGACGATAATCGCCACCACTTTATCGCTCTGACCACGCATCGCCCGCGCTGAGCGGGAGGGCGAGAAGCCGTGCTGTTGCATCACCGCCTCGACCCGTTCACGGGTGCGCTCATTGACGCCGCTTTCGTTATTAAGCACGCGGGATACCGTCGATTTCCCGACGCCGCTTAAGCGCGCGATATCTTTGATGGTCAGCCGGTTTTGCATGCAGAGGTCTCGTCGTGGTCCGATAAAAGTGAGCCTAATGCTACTCAACCAAACCGCAATGAGCAAAGTCTGGTTTACGTCTTGTTTAGTTACGCGGGGTTATCATTAAGACAGTGGCTATAAATTGCCTGTTGCTCGCGGTACTCTCGCGCCGCTTTTACTCACTTACCGGAGATTATATGGACCCCGATCCCACTCCTCATCCTCGATGGAGTTACATCCTTTTCCGGTAAGCCTGCTTAGCACTGCTTTACCGGAAGCGTAAAGCAGTGACGTCCTTGATGTCCCTGCCATAAAAAATAATACCTGACAGGTAAGGTTCTATCGTGCCTGTCTGTTTTGCCGCGTTCGTCTGTACGAGCGTGGAGGGACTGTTTATGCTGAAAAATATCACCCGGCAGCTGTTTGCACAGCTCAGCCGCCATTTGCCGCGCCGACTGGTTCAGCGCGATCCGTTACCTGATGCCCGCAATCTGGCCACTGCGCCGATTCCGGATTCGTTGGGTAAACACTGCCTGAACGTGGCGGCAATGGACGAAAATGAAATCTGGCGCGCCTTCGAAAGCCACCCGGAAGGGCTTAACGACGCCGACGTTGCGCGGAAAATTGCCCGCTACGGCGATAACCAAATTCCGGCACAAAAACCGGCGCCGTGGTGGGTGCACCTCTGGACCTGCTACCGCAACCCGTTCAACCTGCTGCTGACCGTGCTGGGTATCGTCTCGTATGCGACGGAAGACCTGTTTGCCGCAGGCGTGATTGCGCTGATGGTGGGGATCTCCACGCTGCTCAATTTCATTCAGGAAGCCCGCTCGACCAAAGCGGCGGATGCGCTGAAGGCGATGGTCAGCAACACCGCGACGGTGCTGCGGGTGGTCAACGAACAGGGCGAAAGCCGCTGGTGCGAACTGCCGATTGATCGGCTGGTGCCTGGCGATATCGTGAAGCTGTCGGCCGGGGATATGATCCCGGCAGACCTGCGTATTCTTCAGGCGCGGGATCTGTTCGTGGCCCAGGCGTCGCTGACCGGTGAATCGCTGCCGGTCGAAAAAGTGGCGAGCAGCCGCGACCCGCAGCAGGGCAACCCGCTTGAGTGCGATACCCTGTGCTTTATGGGCACCAACGTGGTGAGCGGAACGGCGCAGGCGATGGTCTTCGCCACCGGCGGCAACACCTGGTTTGGCCAGCTGGCCGGGCGGGTAAGCGAGCAGGAGAGCGAACCCAATGCCTTCCAGAAAGGCATCAGCCGCGTCAGCATGCTGTTGATCCGCTTTATGCTGGTGATGGCGCCGGTGGTGCTGCTGATCAACGGCTACACCAAAGGCGACTGGTGGGAAGCGGCGCTGTTTGCCCTGTCGGTGGCGGTGGGCCTGACGCCGGAGATGCTGCCCATGATTGTCACCTCGACCCTGGCACGCGGGGCGGTGAAGCTGTCGAAACAGAAAGTCATTGTGAAGCACCTCGACGCGATTCAGAACTTTGGCGCGATGGACATCCTGTGCACGGATAAAACCGGCACCCTGACTCAGGATAAAATCGTGCTGGAAAACCATACCGATATTTCCGGTAAGGTCAGCGAGCGGGTTCTGCATTGCGCATGGCTGAACAGCCACTATCAGACCGGGTTGAAAAACCTGCTCGATAAGGCCGTGCTGGAAGGCGTGGACCTGGATGCGGCGCGCCAGCTTTCTGAACGCTGGCAGAAAGTCGATGAAATTCCCTTCGACTTCGAACGTCGCCGTATGTCGGTGGTGGTGAGTGAACAAGACGGCGTGCATCAGCTGATCTGCAAAGGTGCGCTCCAGGAGATCCTCAACGTCTCGACCCAGGTGCGCCACAATGGTGAAATCGTGCCGCTGGACGATACCATGCTGCGCCGTATCAAACGCGTCACCGATACCCTGAATCGCCAGGGGCTGCGCGTGGTGGCGGTGGCGACTAAATATCTGCCCGCCCGCGAAGGTGACTATCAGCGCATTGACGAGTCCGATCTGATCCTTGAAGGCTATATCGCCTTCCTCGACCCGCCGAAAGAGACCACCGCCCCGGCGCTGAAAGCGCTGAAGGCTAGCGGCATTACCGTCAAAATCCTCACCGGCGATAGCGAGCTGGTGGCGGCGAAGGTGTGCCATGAAGTGGGGCTGGACGCCGGCGAGGTGGTCACCGGTAGCCAGATTGAAGACATGAGCGATGACGAGCTGGCGGCGCTGGCCAAACGCACGACCCTGTTTGCACGTCTTGCGCCGTTACATAAAGAGCGCATCGTCACGCTGCTTAAACGCGAAGGCCATGTGGTCGGCTTTATGGGCGACGGCATCAACGATGCTCCGGCGCTGCGCGCGGCGGATATCGGTATCTCCGTGGATGGCGCGGTGGATATTGCGCGCGAAGCTGCGGATATTATTCTGCTGGAAAAAAGCCTGATGGTGCTGGAAGAGGGGGTGATCGAAGGTCGCCGTACTTTCGCCAACATGCTGAAATACATCAAAATGACCGCCAGTTCGAACTTTGGTAATGTCTTCAGCGTGCTGGTGGCGAGCGCCTTTTTGCCGTTCCTGCCGATGCTGCCACTGCACTTGCTGATCCAGAACCTGCTGTACGATGTATCCCAGGTGGCGATCCCGTTTGATAACGTCGACGACGAGCAGATTCAAAAACCGCAGCGCTGGAATCCCTCGGAACTGGGGCGCTTCATGGTCTTCTTTGGCCCGATAAGCTCGATTTTCGATATCCTGACCTTCTGCCTGATGTGGTGGGTGTTCCAGGCCAACGTGCCGGAAGCCCAGACGCTGTTCCAGTCGGGCTGGTTTATTGAAGGGCTGCTGTCGCAAACGCTGATTGTGCATATGATCCGTACGCGGCGGATTCCGTTTGTTCAGAGCCGCGCCGCATGGCCGCTGTTTGCCATGACGCTGGTGGTGATGCTGGTTGGCATCGCTCTGCCGTTCTCGCCGCTGGCGGGCTATCTGCAGCTGCAGGCCCTGCCGCTGAGCTACTTCCCGTGGCTGATTGCTATTCTGGCAGGCTACATGACGCTGACGCAGATGGTAAAAGGCTTCTACAGCCGTCGCTACGGCTGGCAATAACCCGTCTTTGTGCCGACCGTTCTCCCTCAGGGGAGGACGGTCTTTTTGGCATTTCTCTTAAATCTCAGAAAGTTGTGAACCCCGTCATCCCGTTTGCTTGACGCTCTTTTGCGCGCATGTTAACCCAATGTTTTGCTTTTTTTTGGCCCGTCATCAAAAGGAAAACTCATGCTTAACTCTGTGCGCAATGGCCTGCTGACCAGCGGATTATTATTTGGCGCGATGGCACATGCCGCTCCGGCCGGCGATCTGCCGCTGATGCCGTGGCCGGCTCAGGTCGAACGCCCGCAGTCGCCGGGGGCGTTGGTGGTGAATAACGCGCTGACGCTGAACGTGACCGGCGACGTGCCCGGCGACGCCGTGGGCCGCTGGCGCGAGCGCATTGCCCGCCAGACCGGCTGGACGTTACAACCGCAAATGGCGCCGGTTACCACGCCGACAATTAACGTGGTGGTGGCCAAAAAAGTGCCGGCGATTCCTCGTCCTGACAGTGATGAAAGCTACCAGCTGAAGGTGACCGCCGAGGGCGTTACCCTCAAGGCAAATACCCGGTTTGGTGCGATGCGCGGGATGGAAACGCTGCTCCAGCTGATGCAGAACGGCGCCGAGAACACGGCAATTCCTTACGTCACGATTGATGATGCGCCGCGCTTCCCGTGGCGCGGGCTGCTGCTGGATTCCGCTCGCCACTTCATGCCGCTGGAGGCGATCAAACGCCAGATTGACGGCATGGCGGCGGCCAAGCTCAACGTCTTCCACTGGCATCTGACCGACGATCAGGGCTGGCGCTTCGCCTCCACGCGGTATCCGAAACTGCAACAGAAGGCCAGCGACGGGCTTTTTTATACTCAGGCGCAGATGAAAGAGGTGGTGCGCTACGCGGCGGACCGCGGCATTCGCGTGGTGCCGGAAATCGATATGCCTGGCCACGCGTCGGCGATTGCGGTGGCCTACCCGGAGCTGATGAGCGCCCCGGGGCCCTACGGCATGGAGCGCCATTGGGGCGTACTGAAACCCGTGCTCGATCCCAGCAAAGAGACCACCTACGCCTTTGCCGAGGCGATGATCGCCGAGCTGGCGGCTATTTTCCCCGACCCGTATCTGCATATCGGCGGGGATGAAGTGGACGACAGTCAGTGGAAAGCTAACCCAACTATCCAGGCGTTTATGCGCGAGAAGGGGCTGGCCGATAGCCACGCGCTGCAGGCGTACTTCAACCGCAGGCTGGAGGCAATCCTCGAAAAATACCACCGGCAGATGGTCGGCTGGGATGAGATTTATCACCCGGACCTGCCGAAAAGCATTCTGATTCAGTCCTGGCAGGGACAGGACGCGCTGGGCGAGGTGGTAAAGCAGGGCTATCGGGGGATCCTCTCCACCGGTTTCTATCTCGACCAGCCGCAGTACACTGCCTATCACTATCGTAATGAAATTGTGCCCCAGGGGCTGAACGGCGTGGATACGATAAGTGATAACGACAGCGCGCAGAGCTGGAGTTTCTCGATGCCACGGCTGAAGGGCAGCGCGGTGGAAGGAAGCTTTACACTGATTAAAGGCGAGGGCGGCTGGCGCGGGTTTATTGATTTCAAAGGCAAATCTCGTCGTGCGGTGCAGGATATTGAATGGGGCGGCGACGATCGGCTGACCTTTCGCGTCGACACCTGGATGGGGGAAACCCGACCGGTGCTGACCGTGAACGACGATAAGCTGGGCGGCTATTTCCTGCTGGGCAACACCCGCTATCCTGTCAGCGGGCAAAGGCTGGAAGCGGTGCCCCAGGGCACGCCGCCGGTGGTCCCGGAGGCGGACCAGCAGAAGAACCTGCTCGGCGGCGAGGCGGCGCTATGGGCGGAAAACGTGGCGGCGCCGGTGCTGGATATTAAACTCTGGCCGCGGGCCTTTGCGGTGGCGGAGCGGTTGTGGTCGGCGCAGGATGTCAACGACAGCGATAACATGTATCAGCGGCTACAGGCGATGGACAGCTGGTCTACGGTGTCGGTTGGCCTGCAGCAACATACCCAGCAGCTGGTGCAGTTCACGCGCTTAGCCAACGGCGGCAGCACGCTGCCGCTGCAAATTCTCGCCCAGGCGCTGGAGCCGGCGCACTACTACACCCGCCAGCATCTGAAATTCCAGGCTAATCATTATCATCTGTTTGAGCCGCTGAACCGCCTCGCCGATGCGTTACCGGCAGAAAGTACGACCGTGCGCAACCTCGATCGTTGGGCGTCGCGTTTGATCAGCGATGCGGAAGACAGCGAAAGCGCGGATGCGCTGCGCCATATTTTTACCCTCTGGCAAAATAATATCGCCGATGCGCAGGCGCTGACGGAAAACAGCTATCAGCTGGCGGCGATAAAGCCGGTGGTGGCGCAGGTGGATAAGCTGGCGACGCTGGGGATACGGCTGACCGATCTGGTGGCGCGGCAGGGCACGCTGGATGATAAAGAATATGCGTCGGTTCAGGCGCAGCTGGACGAGGCGGCGAAAATGCAGGATGAGCTGGTGATTGCGGCGGTTTATCCGCTGGAGAAACTGCTGCGGGCGACGAAGGTCGAGTAGTGAAACTCCCTCACCCGGCGCGGTAATAAAGGCGTATGGGTGAGGGGATGCGAGGCTTAGCGACGAATGGCGATCGCTTCGATCTCGATTTTCACATCTTTCGGCAGGCGAGCCACTTCCACGCAGGAGCGCGCCGGGAAGGTCGCGTGATGTTCGGTGAAGAACGCTTCATAAGCGGCATTCACGGTGGCGAAGTCGTTCAGATCTTTAACGAATACGGTCGTTTTAACAATGTCGCCGACTTTCAGGCCTGCGGCTTCAACGATAGCTTTGACGTTGTCCAGAGACTGACGCGCCTGAGCGGCGACATCTTCCGGCACGCTACCGGTTTTCGGATCGACGGGGATCTGGCCGGAAGTGATGATCATGCTGCCCAGATCAACACCCTGAACATACGGGCCGATTGCTGCTGGTGCATTTTCCGTCGCGATAGTTTTAGACATGAGTTCTCCTGAATAACAGCATTATTAAGTAGTGACGCAAAATCCTTCGAGTTGCAACGACGCGGCAAGGGGCGAACCGCCCGCACGGCCGACAAAGAAGCAGCTTGAAGGATAGCGCGTATGGAACCCGGCCATTATAGGGAGCCGGGTTGCCAATACCAACCTCAATTAGTTGGCCAGAACCACATAATGCGAAAACTCTTTTTCACAATATTTGCACTTCAGCGCGATATCGTTTTCCCGCTTTTTCACCGCAAAGCTGGAGGAAACCGGCTCGGCATGGCTGATACAGTTGCTGTTCGGGCAGACCAGCACGCTGTTAATCCGATCCGGCAGATTCGGGCGTGACTTACCGACTACTTCATAATCATCGATGCGGTTGACCGTCGCATGCGGGGCATACAGCGCCAGCTGGTTTACCTGCTCGTCGGTCAGGAACGTATTCTCGATTTTTACCAGGTCCTTGCGGCCCATTTCACCTGACGGCAGGTTCAGGCCGATGGTGATCCGCTGATCCGTTTCGGTCAGTTTGAACAACGTCAGCAGTTTAAAGCCCACCTGCGCAGGGATGTGGTCGATAACGGTGCCACGTTTAATGGCTTCTACCTGCAGTTTATTATCGTGTGTCATGGTCGTTTCCCCTTACAGAGCCAGCTCGCTATTCAGTACCAGTGCCAGTAACGCCTGGCGTGCGAAGATGCCGTTGCCGGCCTGCTGGAAGTACCAGGCGTGCGGCGTTTTATCGACATCGGTGGTGATTTCATCAATGCGCGGCAGCGGGTGCAGCACTTTCATATTGTGACGGGCGCCGTCGAGGTCGGCGGCACGCAGGACAAACTGCGCTTTCACGTTGGCGTATTCCGACGGGTCAAGACGCTCTTTCTGCACGCGGGTCATGTACAGAATATCCAGCTCTCCCATCACTTCATCAATGGCGCTGTGCACGCTCCAGGCAATCCCTTTCTCATCCAGCATATCGAGGATGTACTGCGGCATCGCCAGCGCATCCGGGGCGATAAAGTAGAAGCGGTTGCCGTTGAATTTCGCCAGCGCCTGGGTCAGCGAATGGACGGTGCGGCCATATTTGAGGTCGCCAACCATCGCGACGTTGAGGTTTTCCAGGCGGCCCTGAGTTTCCTGAATGGTGAAGAGATCCAGCAGGGTCTGTGTCGGGTGCTGGTTAGCGCCATCGCCGGCGTTGAGGACCGGGATACCGCCGGAAAACTCGGTCGCCAGACGCGAAGCCCCTTCCTGCGGATGGCGCATCACGATGGCGTCGACGTAGGTGCTGATGACCGAAATGGTGTCGGCCAGGGTTTCCCCTTTTTTGCCCAGCGAGGTGTTGCTGCTGTCGGAAAAGCCCACCACGCTGGCGCCGAGGCGGTGCATCGAGGTTTCAAACGACAGGCGGGTACGGGTGGAGGCTTCAAAGAAACAGCTGGCGATAACCTTATGCTTCAGCAGTTCCGGCTGTGGATTCGCTTTCAGTTTTGCAGCGGTCGCCAGAACCAGTTCGAGGTCTTCTCGGCTGAGATCGTTTATGGAAATGATATGTTTTTGATATAGCGGGTTAGCCATGTTTATCTCCTGACGCCTGGGCAAAAAAAAAGCCCCTTAAATAAGGGGCTTCGAGAATTCATTGAGCAACGGAAAGAAAAACGCTACGCCAGCGCCTGTGTTCAGACGCGGTAAGACAGAATGTCGTACGCAGTAGACCATGCTTCCTCCCGGCAAATCGACCGGCATTATACGCAGCTCAAATTTCGGATCAAGCGATTAGTACACAAACAAGAAAACGATTGCTTCGATAAGGCTGCGCCAGCGCAAAAAACCGTAAAAAAGAGGTGGTATGGCAGTGTGAAGGGGCGTATAAAAACAAAAATGAAAAGCTGTTTTATCTTTGAGGGGTACTATGATCGTTGGTCACATTCACCATCTGCAGGCCTGGCTACCGGACGCGTTGCGTCAGGCGATTGAGCACGTTAAAGCCCACGTGAGCGAAGAGACGTCGCCCGGCAAATACGATATTGACGGTAACAACGTGTTTTATATGATTTCAGAAGATACGACCGAACCTCTTGCCGCCCGCCGCGCGGAATACCATGCGCGCTATCTGGATATCCAGATTGTGCTGCGCGGCCAGGAGGCCATGACCTTCAGCACCCGCCCTGCCGCCGGCGCAGCGGACATCGACGGGCTGGCGGAGAGAGATATTGCGTTTCTGTCGGCCGGCGAACAGGAGAAAACCGTCATTCTGAACGAGGGGGATTTTGTGGTCTTTTACCCTGGAGAAGTGCATAAGCCGCTGTGTGCCGTGGGCGAACCGGCCAAAGTGCGTAAGGCGGTAGTGAAGATCCTGATGGCGTAAAAAATCCCCCGCAGGCGCTACGCTTACGGGGGAGGTCATCCGGATGAAGGCTCTTGTGCCGCAATCCGGGGAGATCATCCGCTAGCCGGTCAGGCGCGATAGCACCGCTCCGGGATGATCCGTACCAGATGCGCTATTTACTCAGCGTTGCCACCATCACCGCTTTGATGGTGTGCATCCGGTTTTCCGCCTGATCGAAGACGATGCTTGCCGGCGACTCAAAGACCTCGTCAGTCACTTCCATGCCGCCATGCAGGCCGTATTCCTCCGCCATCTGCTGACCAAGGGTCGTTTGATCGTCATGGAACGCGGGCAGGCAGTGCAGAAATTTCACCTGCGGATTACCGGTCAGCGCCATCATGTTGCTATTCACCTGATAAGCGCGCAGTAACGCAATGCGTTCCGCCCATTTCTCTTTGGCTTCGCCCATCGAGACCCACACGTCGGTGTAGATAAAGTCCGCCCCTTGCACGCCCGCCGCGATATCTTCGGTCAGAGTGATGTTGCCGCCGTTTTTCTGTGCCAGCGCCCGGCATTCTGCCACCAGATTTTCTTCGGGCCAGCAGGCCTTCGGAGCCACCAGGCGCAGATCCAGACCGGTCAACGCCGCGGCTTCGAGCATGGAGTTGCCCATATTGTTGCGGGCGTCGCCTGCATAGACCAGGGTCATTTCGTTAAAGGCTTTCCCCGGCAGATGTTCCTGCATGGTCAATAGATCTGCCAGCAGCTGGGTGGGATGAAACTCGTTGGTCAGACCGTTCCATACCGGAACACCGGCATATTTGGCCAGCGTTTCGACCACTTCCTGACCATGACCGCGGTACTGAATACCGTCATACATCCGGCCCAGCACGCGGGCGGTATCTTTAATGGATTCTTTATGGCCGATCTGGCTGCCGCTTGGCCCGAGATAAGTGACGCGGGCACCCTGATCAAATGCGGCAACTTCGAAAGAGCATCGTGTCCGGGTAGAGTCTTTTTCGAAGATGAGCGCGATGTTTTTTCCAGCCAGATGCTGGATTTCAATACCGTTTTTTTTATCGGTTTTCAGTCTGGCCGCCAGCTTCAGCAGAGCGGTGATTTCTGCAGGGGTAAAATCGAGTAACTTTAAAAAATGCTTCTGGTAAAACGCGGACATGATTCCCTCACATGGCTTAAGCCCCTTATTGAATTAAAATTCAATTTATATGTATGAATATTCATTTGCAACCCCGTGACACAAATCTTTCGCACAAAGGTGGAGGCAATCACGGCGGTATGTGACAATAGAAGTATCTGCCGCACATTATGAGGAACGAGCCATGGCAAACCCGGAACTACTGGAAGAACAGCGTGAAGAAACGCGTCTGATTATCGAAGAGCTGCTCGAAGACGGCAGCGATCCGGACGCGCTGTACACGATTGAACACCATCTCTCTGCCGACGACTTTGAAACGCTGGAGAAAGTGGCTGTCGAGGCCTTCAAACTGGGTTACGAAGTGACCGAGCCGGAAGAGCTGGAAGTGGAAGAAGGCGAAGTGGTTATCTGCTGTGACATCCTGAGCGAAAGCGCCCTGAAGGTGGAGCTGATTGATGCCCAGGTTGAACAACTGATGACTCTGGCGGAAAAATTCGGCGTCGAATATGACGGTTGGGGTACTTACTATGAAGACCCGAACGGTGAAGAGGGCGATGAAGAAGATGACGACGATCTCGTCGATGAAGACGATGACGGCGTTCGCCACTAAGTAAATCTGCACGTCATCCTTCAGGCCGCGTCTTTGCTGGCTACGCACAGGAACCCCGGCGACATCGTTCTCTATGTTGTCGGGGTTTTCGTCTCGTTATACCCTGAACAATAATATTGTGTCTGTTTGGATGCGATAACGGCCGGCAGCCGTTACCGTATAGCAAGGAACCTCAATGGACTACCCGCAAATACTCGCCCCCGTAAGTCACTTCCTGCACTGCCCGACGCCACAGGCGTGGATTGATGAAGCCCGTAAGCCGGAAAATCTCCCGCTGCTGCTGACCGATCATATGGTTTGTGAGCTAAAAGCGGCGCAAAACGCGCTGCTACTGGTGCGTAAATATGTTGCTGATAAAGAAGGGGCCGACGAGCTGCTGGCCTGCCTGAAGCCGTATGAGGACTTTACCTATCGCCGGGGGCCCGAGCCGGATTTCGTCGCGCTGCATAAACGGATTAATAAGAGCGCCATGCCGCAAACCGACGATCCCTGGAGCCGTCAGCTGGTGGACAGCATGGTACTGCTGATTAAAGAAGAGCTGCACCATTTCTGGCAGGTGCGGGAGATGATGCAGGCCCACGCTATTCCGTACGTCAAAATCACCGCCAGTAATTATGCCCGCGGGTTGCGCAGAGAGGTACGCTCCCACGAACCGGTGATGCTCATCGATAAGCTGATTTGCGGAGCCTACATTGAAGCGCGCTCCTGCGAGCGCTTTGCCGCGCTGGCGCCGTGGCTGAATGACGATCTGCAGAAGTTCTATCTGTCGCTGCTGCGCTCCGAAGCGCGGCACTATCAGGACTATCTGGATTTGGCGCAGCAGATTGCCGAAGAGGATATCAGTGAACGTATTCACCAGCTTGGCGAGGCGGAGGCGGCGTTAATTCTCCGACCTGAGGCGGAGTTCCGCTTCCACAGCGGCGTACCGATGGTCGCGGCGTAAAGTGCCTTTCCCCGGAGGCGGGTCCGGACGACCAAACCTGACGAGGCCCGGCTAACGGCGCTGCACGCCTTATCCGGGGTATCTGAGGGGGAGAGCCCGTCGCCCCGGTAAGACCGGGGAAGCGCGGCTGACGGGCACGAGCGCTTACAGCGTTTTCAGCATCCGCACTTCGCAATCTACATGACCGGTGCAGCCCAGCGGGCCGTCGATATGTTCGAAGCCCAGGCGCTCATACAGCCCGACGGCTTCTTTCAGGAAGGCGGTGGTTTCCAGATAGCAGCGTTTGAAACCCTGCTCGCGGGCATAATCTAACGCCAGCAGCGCCAGCTTTTTCGCCAGTCCCTGCCCACGGGCAGAGGTCATAAAATACATTTTCTGCAGTTCGCAAATATCCGGTTCGCTATGTGCCAGCGGAGCAATGCCGCCGCCACCGACCACCCGACCATCCTGCTCAACCACCCAATAGGCGGAGCCCGGTTGGCTGTAGAGTTCAAACAGCTCATCGAGGTTGGGGTCGGCTACGGTGTAGCCCTTATCAGCCGTCAGCCCGTATTCCGCAGAAACCTGGCGGATAACGTTGGCGATAGCAGCATTGTCTTCAGCGGTGATGCGGCGCAGCGACGCCGTAACGGTCGCGATCGTATTCATACGATTACTCATAGCAAAAAAATGACGGATGGTGTTGTTAATAACATCGGGAGCGGGGGGAGCGCAAGCGGGGATCGCGGATTAAAACGCCCCCTGCCTGAGCAGGCAAGGGGCGGGAGGATTACAGCGCGGCGATGACCGCCTGCTGTTCGATCAGTTTGCTTTTCGCTTCGGCATAACCGTCCAGCTTCTCACGCTCTTTGGCGATCACCGCTTCCGGTGCGCGAGCGACAAAGCCTTCGTTGGCCAGTTTGCTTTCGATGCGGCTGATTTCACCGTCGATCTTCGCCACTTCTTTCGCCAGACGCGCCAGCTCATCTTCTTTGTTGATGAGACCCGCCATCGGGATCAGCAGCTCGGCGCCGTCGATGATTTTGGTCACGGAAACCGGACCTTTGTCGGCGGCTGGCAGTACGGTGATGCTTTCCAGACGCGCCATGGACTGCAGGAAGCTCTGGTTGTCGGTCACGCGACGCTGAGCGTCAGCGCTGCAACCGCGCAGCAGCAGTTCGAGCGGTTTGCCCGGGGCGATGTTCATTTCCGCACGGATGTTACGTACGGCAACGATCGCCTGCTTCAACCATTCGGTATCGGCCAGCGCCGCTTCATCAACCTGCGCCGCATCGTAAGCCGGGAACGGCTGCAGCATGATGGTATCCGCATCGATACCGACGATAGTTTTCACACGCTGCCAGATGGTTTCGGTGATGAACGGAATGATCGGATGCGCCAGACGCAGCAGACCTTCCAGCACGGTGACCAGCGTGTTGCGGGTGCCGCGCAGCTCGGCTTCAGATCCGCCGGTCATGACCGGTTTGGTCAGCTCCAGGTACCAGTCGCAGAACTGGTTCCAGGTGAACTCATACAGGATGCCGGCGGCGATGTCGAAGCGGAAGTTATCCAGCGCTTCGCGGTACGCTTTTACGGTCTGGTTGAATTCGGCAAGGATCCAGCGGTCCGCCAGCGACAGGACTTTCTCGCCGCCGTTGAAGCCGCAGTCCTGATCTTCGGTGTTCATCAGCACGAAACGGCTGGCGTTCCACAGCTTGTTACAGAAGTTACGGTAACCTTCCAGACGCTTCATGTCCCAGTTGATGTCGCGGCCGGTGGAGGCCAGCGCCGCCAGGGTGAAGCGCAGGGCGTCGGTGCCGTGCGGCTCGATACCGTTCGGGAACTGTTTCTCGGTGCGTTTGGCGATTTTCTCCGCCAGCTGCGGCTGCATCATGTTACCGGTGCGTTTCTCCAGCAGCTCTGGCAGGGAGATGCCGTCAACCATATCCAGCGGGTCAATAACGTTGCCCTTGGATTTGGACATCTTCTGGCCTTCGTCGTCACGAATCAGACCGGTCATGTAGACGGTATGGAACGGTACCTGCGGTTTGCCGTTTTCATCTTTGATGAAGTGCATGGTCATCATGATCATGCGGGCAATCCAGAAGAAGATGATGTCGAAACCGGAAACCATCACGCTGGTCGGGTGGAACTGACGCAGCGCATCGGTGTTTTCCGGCCAGCCGAGGGTGGAGAAGGTCCACAGCGCGGAGGAGAACCAGGTGTCGAGCACGTCTTCGTCCTGGCGCAGCGCGACGTCAGCGGAGAGGTTGTTCTCCTGACGCACTTCGTCTTCGGTGCGGCCTACGTAGACGTTGCCTTCGTTGTCATACCACGCCGGGATACGGTGACCCCACCACAACTGACGGGAGATACACCAGTCCTGAATATCGCGCATCCAGGAGAAGTACATGTTTTCGTACTGCTTCGGCACGAACTGAATGTCGCCGTTTTCAACCGCTTCTACGGCAGGCTTCGCCAGCACGTCGGCACGCACGTACCACTGGTCGGTCAGCATCGGCTCGATCACCACGCCGCCACGGTCGCCGTACGGCACGGTCAGATCGTGAGGTTTGATCTCTTCAAGCAGGCCGAGCGCATCGATGGCTGCCACCACGGCTTTACGCGCAGCGAAACGCTCCAGATTCTGGAATTCCGCCGGGATCTCTGCGGAGTAAACGTCGGACTCTTCGCCTTTGGTATCGTACACCTGCGCGCTTTCGCGGATGTCGCCGTCAAAGGTCAGGATGTTGATCATCGGCAGGGCGTGACGTTTCCCGACTTCATAGTCGTTAAAGTCGTGCGCCGGAGTGATTTTCACGCAGCCGGTGCCTTTTTCCATATCGGCGTGTTCATCGCCGACGATCGGAATGCGGCGGTTAACCAGCGGCAGCACCACGAATTTACCGATCAGATCTTTATAACGCGGATCTTCCGGGTTAACGGCCACGCCGGTGTCGCCCAGCAGGGTTTCCGGACGGGTGGTCGCCACGACCAGATAATCTTTACCGTCAGCGGTTTTCGCGCCGTCGGCCAGCGGGTAGCGGATGTGCCACATCGAGCCTTTAGACTCGCGGTTTTCCACTTCCAGGTCGGAAATCGCGGTACGCAGTTTCGGATCCCAGTTAACCAGGCGCTTGCCGCGGTAAATCAGGTCTTCTTTGTACAGACGAACAAAGACTTCTTTTACGGCATTGGAGAGGCCTTCATCCATGGTGAAGCGCTCGCGCTCCCAGTCCACGGAGTTGCCCAGGCGACGCATCTGACGGGTAATGGTGCCGCCGGATTCCGCTTTCCACTGCCAGATTTTATCGATAAAGGCATCGCGACCGTAGTCGTGGCGAGTTTTCCCTTCTTCTGCGGCAATCTTACGCTCAACCACCATCTGGGTCGCGATACCCGCGTGGTCGGTACCGGCCTGCCACAGAGTATTTTTACCCTGCATGCGCTGGTAGCGAATCATGGTATCCATGATGGTTTGCTGGAAGGCATGACCCATATGCAAACTGCCGGTGACGTTCGGCGGCGGGATCATGATGCAGAAGCTCTCCTGGCTTTCATCACCATTCGGTTTGAAATAGCCCTGCTTTTCCCAATGCTCGTAGAGCGGCTGTTCGATATCTTGTGGGTTGTATGTCTTTTCCATTATTTCCAGGTTGCCGTATTCAGGTTGAAACCAGCCATGCGGTACGCTTTGTAGCGTTCGCGCGCCAGTTGTTTCAGAGAATCTTCGTAAGGGACAAAGTCTATCACTTCTGTGAAAGCGGTGGCAAAATCTGCAAAGTTTAGCCGCAGACTGATCAGAATATCCCGCGGGCTGCTGTTGCGTTTTTGCGGCCAGGCGATCTCCACCGGCGCTCCGCCTCTGGGGCCTTCTCCCGCCAGATTATGCGGGACGAAGCTTTCCGGAGGGCGGGCCCACAGCGCTTCATCCAGACGGATGGCCTGCTGTTCGTCTTCACAGGCGATAAGCACGCGTTTGCCGCTACGCCAACGTTCTGCGGCAATGTCACACACCAGTTGTTCAACGGCGCTTAAACCGTCTTGTTGTGTGTCGTTGTCCAGAAGGTAGAACGTTGCGTTTTTCATATATGGGGCTTCTTGTGGTGACTTTAAATGCTTAAGCCGGGTGGCGCTGCGCTGACCCGGCCTACAAACGGCATCTTTGCGTAGGCCCGGCAAGCGTAGCGCCGCCGGGCATCAGACGGCAATTACTCTTCGCCAGTAAACCCGGCGCGATTGAGCAGGAACTGCGACAACAGGGCGACCGGGCGGCCGGTGGCACCTTTCGCTTTCCCGGAACGCCAGGCGGTGCCGGCGATATCCAGGTGTGCCCAGTTGTACTTACGGGCAAAGCGCGACAGGAAGCAGCCGGCGGTGATCGCGCCGCCAGGACGTCCGCCGATGTTGGCCATATCCGCGAAGTTAGACTCCAGCTGATCCTGGAATTCGTCGCCCAGCGGTAAGCGCCATGCGCGGTCGCCCGCCAGTTCGGATGCGCCGATCAGCTCGTGAGCCAGCGGGTTGTGGTTCGACATCAGGCCGGTGATATGATGGCCCAGGGCAATCACGCACGCGCCGGTCAGCGTGGCGACGTCAATCACCGCTTCCGGTTCGAAACGCTCAACATAGGTCAGCACATCGCACAGCACCAGACGGCCTTCGGCGTCGGTATTCAGTACTTCAACGGTTTGACCGGACATGGTCGTCAGGACGTCGCCCGGACGATAGGCGCGGCCGCCAGGCATGTTTTCACAGCCGGCGAGGACGCCGATCACGTTCAGCGGCAGTTGCAGTTCAGCAACCATACGCATCACGCCGTAGACCGCCGCCGCACCGCACATGTCGTACTTCATCTCATCCATGCCTTCGGCAGGTTTGATGGAGATACCGCCGGAGTCAAAGGTCAGCCCTTTGCCGACCAGAACGATCGGACGCGCGTCTTCCGCCGGGTTGCCTTTGTATTCAATCACCGACATCAGCGATTCATTCTGCGAACCGTTGCCAACCGCCAGGTAAGAGTTCATACCCAGCTCTTTCATCTGCTGTTCGCCGATGACGCGGGTGATCACATTCTTACTGTAGGTATCGGCCAGCTGACGGGCCTGAGAGGCCAGATAGGCGGCGTTACAGATGTTTGGCGGCATATTGCCGAGATCTTTGGCCGCTTTGATACCGGCGGCAATGGCCAGTCCGTGCTGGATGGCGCGTTCGCCGCTGGTCAGCTCGCGACGGGTCGGGACGTTGAAGACCATTTTACGCAGCGGGCGACGCGGCTCGCTTTTGTTGGTTTTCAACTGATCGAAGCTGTACAGCGTCTCTTTGGCGGTCTCAACGGCCTGGCGAACTTTCCAGTAGTTGTTACGGCCTTTCACGTGCAGTTCGGTCAGGAAGCAGACGGCTTCCATTGAACCGGTATCATTCAAAGTATTAATGGTTTTCTGAATGACCTGCTTGTACTGACGCTCGTCCAGCTCACGCTCTTTGCCGCAGCCAATCAGCAGAATACGTTCTGACAGAATATTTGGCACGTGGTGCAGCAGCAGCGTCTGGCCAGGCTTACCTTCCAGTTCACCGCGACGCAGCAGCGCGCTGATATAGCCGTCACTGATTTTATCGAGTTGTTCGGCAATCGGGGAGAGGCGACGCGGTTCAAAGACGCCGACTACGATACAGGCACTCCGCTGTTTCTCCGGGCTACCGCTTTTTACACTGAACTCCATGCACTACGCTCCTGAATCTTAAAGACAACGACGGTGGCTACGGATAGAATTGAAAGCTTTCGTAACTCATGTCCGCTGTTGCGGTGACTTCGTGTTAATCTTAACGTTATTACGGCTTTGGTTCGTCAGAAAAAAACCTGATACGCGGAACCAGTGAGTCATTTAATCTTAGCGATGATTTCGAAGACCAAAGAGAATAAATGACGTTTAAGCCATGAAACAAGCAATTTTCCTGCAATAAGACGGGTTTTTACGGGCGTATTTATAGTGATAATCATAAGATATCTGGTTCGTGAGACGCTGAAAAGCCAGTTGGCGATCCTGTTCATCCTGTTACTGATCTTCTTTTGCCAGAAACTGGTCAGGATCCTTGGCGCCGCGGTGGATGGCGATATCCCGACAAATCTGGTGCTCTCGCTGTTAGGGCTGGGCGTACCGGAAATGGCGCAGCTCATTCTGCCCCTGAGTTTATTCCTCGGGCTGCTGATGACGCTGGGCAAACTGTATACCGAAAGTGAAATCACGGTGATGCATGCCTGCGGCCTGAGTAAGGCCGTGCTGGTGAAAGCGGCGATGATCCTCGCGCTGTTTACCGGCGCGGTGGCGGCGGTCAACGTGATGTGGGCCGGCCCCTGGTCGTCTCGCCATCAGGATGAAGTGCTGGCGGAGGCGAAAGCCAACCCCGGTATGGCGGCGCTGGCCCAGGGCCAGTTTCAGCAGGCCAGCGACGGCAGCGCCGTGCTGTTTATTGAAAACGTCAACGGCAAGCGCTTCCATGATGTCTTCCTGGCGCAGCTGAAGCCAAAAGGTAACGCGCGACCTTCCGTCGTGGTGGCCGATTCCGGCGAACTGACGCAGAAGAAAGACGGCTCGCAGGTGGTGACCATGAATCAGGGTACCCGCTTTGAAGGTACGGCGATGCTGCGCGATTTCCGCATTACTGATTTTAAAAATTACCAGGCCATTATTGGCCATCAGGCGGTGGCTTCGGATCCTGACGACACCGAACAGATGGGCATGCGCGCGCTGTGGCGCACCGATACCGACCGCGCGCGCGCTGAGCTGCACTGGCGCTTCACGCTGGTGGCAACGGTGTTCATTATGGCGTTGATGGTCGTTCCGCTGAGCGTGGTGAACCCGCGTCAGGGCCGCGTGCTGTCGATGCTGCCGGCGATGCTGCTGTATCTGGTCTTCTTCCTGCTGCAAACCTCGATTAAGTCAAACGGCGGTAAAGGTAAAATCGACCCGATGATCTGGATGTGGGGGATTAACCTGCTCTATTTCGCGCTGGCCGTGCTGCTGAACCTGTGGGATACGGTGCCGATGCGCCGCTTCCGTGCCCGTTTTAACAAAGGAGCGGTGTGATGCAGGCGTTTGGCGTACTCGACCGTTATATCGGTAGGACGATTTTCAACACCATCATGATGACGCTGTTCATGCTGGTTTCGCTCTCGGGCATTATCAAGTTTGTCGACCAGTTGAAAAAAGCCGGCCAGGGCAGCTACGACGCGCTCGGTGCCGGGCTGTATACCATCCTCAGCGTGCCAAAAGATGTGCAGATTTTCTTCCCGATGGCAGCGCTGCTTGGCGCACTGCTTGGCCTGGGGATGCTGGCGCAGCGCAGCGAACTGGTGGTGATGCAGGCCTCCGGCTTCACCCGGTTACAGGTAGCGCTGGCGGTGATGAAAACCGCGATTCCGCTGGTTCTGCTGACTATGGCGATCGGGGAGTGGGTGGCGCCGCAGGGCGAGCAGATGGCGCGTAATTATCGCGCCCAGCAGATGTACGGCGGTTCGCTGCTGTCGACCCAGCAGGGGCTGTGGGCGAAAGACGGCCATAACTTCGTGTATATCGAACGGGTGAAAGGAAACGATGAACTGGGCGGCGTGAGTATTTACGCCTTTAACGACCAGCGCCGTTTGCAGACCGTTCGCTACGCCGCCTCGGCGAAATTCGACAACGATAATAAAGTCTGGCGCCTGTCGCAGGTTGATGAGTCTGACCTGACCGACCCGAAACAGATCACCGGCTCGCAGATGGTCAGCGGCACCTGGAAAACTAAGCTGACGCCCGACAAGCTGGGCGTGGTGGCGCTGGATCCGGATGCGTTGTCGATCAGCGGCCTGCATAACTACGTGACCTATCTGAAATCCAGCGGACAGGACCCGGGACGCTACCAGCTCAACATGTGGAGCAAAATCTTCCAGCCGCTGTCGGTGGCGGTGATGATGCTGATGGCGCTGTCGTTTATCTTCGGCCCGCTGCGCAGCGTGGCGATGGGGGTAAGGGTTGTCACCGGGATCAGCTTTGGCTTTATCTTCTACGTGCTGGACCAGATTTTTGGCCCGCTGACGCTGGTCTACGGCATCCCGCCGATTATCGGCGCGCTGCTGCCAAGCGCCAGCTTCTTCCTGATCAGCCTCTGGCTGATGATGCGTAAGGCGTAAACGACCCGCGACTCCTCCCGTCGGGAGGAGTCGTTACAGCGCGGGCGGCCTGTCAATATTGTTTAAAAACCCTTTCACGCAGCTTTCCTGATGACGGAACAGCGTCACTATCTCACTCACCGCCTTACCGTCCCGTTCTTTACTCCATGCCAGCGACAGCGGTGAAGGCTGCCGACGATTCTCCACCTCTTTGGCTATCAGACTGCCGTTATCAAGCCACGGCTGACAGACATTGCGCGGCAGAAAGCCGACGCCCACCCCGGTAATATGGCACTGTAATTTAGTCTGCATGTCCGGGACTTTTATTTCCTTCTGTCCGGAGAGCAGCCAGGCCACGCGCTTGGTGAGATTGCGGGAGGTATCTTCGATATTAATAGCCGGGAAAGCGCGCAGCGGTGCATCGTTAATCACCCCTTCGACGGCCGCCAGCGGATGATGCGGCGCCACCACAAAGACCCAGCTGATTTCCCCGAGCGGCAACAGATTAATTGAGTTGGAGAGCGATTCCGAACCGGTGACGCCAATCGCCAGGTGGTAGTCGCCATACAGCATGGCATCCCAGACCCCCATATAGACCTGGCGGGAGACCTGAAACTGGGTAAACGGGAATCGCTGATGCAGATGGCTGAGCAGCAGGGCCACGGCGAGGTTGTCGTACAGCAGATTGTTGATAACCAGATTCACCTGGCGTTCGACGCCGTCATTGACCTGGCTTAGCTCATCGGGCATCGCCTCCAGCCAGCTTAGCCACTGCAGGCAGCGCTCAAGCAGATGGGTGCCGGCGGGGGTCAGACTGACCGAGCGTGTGGTTCGCAGAAACAGCGGTGTACCCAACGATTCTTCCAGCATTTTGATGCGGTAGCTGATGGCGGCCGGGGTTTTGAACAGGCTCTCGGCGGCGCGGGAAAAACTCCGGGTTTCCGCCACGCGAATAAAGGTGCGGATCGTTTCATGGTCCATCATTACAGTGTCCCCCTGATACATGCGTTACCAGACACTGCTGCGCAACATGCACTCCCAGCAGAGTGTCTGCGCCAGAGGTGTGTCCGTGTGCCAGCAGGTGACGAATGGCGTGGTGAGTCCTTGTGCGATGAGCACCGACAGCCAGGTGACGCAGGAGATGGATAAGCGTGGTCGAAAAGCGCCCTTGACTGGCGTGCAGAAGATAACAAGCGCTTACCGTCGTTGTCAGCTGTTGCAGCGCCCGGGCCGGGGGGAATTGCTCGATTTTGCGAGGCAACTCGCGAAGTGGCGCGGCGCAGTACAGAACGGCCAGCGCACCGACCAGCATATCGTCCATGGAGGGGGTCAGTCCGGGGCCGAGTCCGATCAGCGTTTCTGCGTCGGCAAAGCCGTTGTTCAGCAGCCTGAACAGACTCTGCTGTGGCGTATCTGCACGGTTCACCGCTTCTGAGAGGCTGCCGCAAAGCCCGGTATTCTGAGGATAAGCGGATAAAAAAGCCGCCAGTGGCTGTAAGGGATGAGTAGGGAGTGAGGGGGTAATATGCCGACGAGGAGCGCGCAATCGCAGCGCCCGCCAGTGTAAAACGCCGGCAAACAGAGTGAGCACGGTGCCAGGAGAGAGGATGCTGCGCAGATAATCATACTCCTGACAGCGCAGCAGCCAGCCCATGGGGGGCAGGTTTGTTCCGCCGCGCAGCAGGGTCAACAGCGTGCCATCCTCATGCTGCAGATTAATGGCCTGGCTAAACAGGCTATGACAACGCCACTCGCCGTCCGGGAGCGGATGGCTGCAGCCAGAGGCAAGCGGCGTCAGGATCATATCAGGCTGCCTGGATATTCATCGCCTGGGCCAGCGCTTCCAGCGCCTGCTCGAAGCAGGCCAGCGGGGCGCGGACGGTTCCGGCACCCACCTGGCCAATCCCGGCCTCCTTGTGGGCAATGCCGGTATTAATGATTGGCGTGATGCCGGTTTCCACGACCCGACGAATATCGAGCCCCAGGCAGGCCCCCTGGAAGTTCCACGACGGGATCTGCAACAGCGGGTTATGCTGAAGATAAATCTCGCCCATCTCCTCTGATGTTTCCTGGGCCGCCTCCATCCCGCCTGCGCCAACGAAGCGGGTAACGCCTGGGGCAGCAATCATCGCCGCGCCGCCGATGCCGTAGGTTTCCGTTATTGCGCTGTCGCCGATGTCCGGGTTGGCATCTGCCTGGCTGTAGCCGGTAAAGAACAGCCCCTGCGGGGTATTCACCGGCGCGGTAAACCAGCGGTCGCCGAGGCCGCTGACGCGGATGCCGAACATCTGGCCGTTGCGGGTCATGGCGGTGACCACCGAGCCTGCTTTAATTTCTGCGGCGGCATCCATGGCGGCTTTACAGTAGGCCATTGCCAGGTTGAGGAAGAACTGATCGGTGACGCTGAGGAACTCCAGCACTTCACCGGTCTGGGTTTTATCTCGTTCCTGTCCGGCGATGCGCGGGGCAAGGGTACGCATCAGCAGCGCCGAGGCGGCGATGTTGCGCTGGTGGAACTCGTCGCCCATGGTGATGGCCTGCGCCATCAGCGCCGACAGGTCAAGGCCCTCTTCGAAGGTGCTTAGCGCGTCGCTGAGTACCGGGGCGAGGGTATCGCGCATCCAGCGCAGACGGGTTTGCACGTCAGGGCCGTAAGCGCCAAAGCGCATCACTTTGCCGATTCCTTCGTTGAGGTTGCAATAGGCTTCATTGCCGTGCACCGCATCGCGCATCACAATCACCGGCATGCTGGCGGAGGTAATACCGCCCATCGGACCCACTGCCCGGACGTGATGACAGGGGACAAAGGCGACCTCTCCTTGCTCCAGCAGCTGCAAAGCATGGGCTTCATCATCAGCCCAGCCTTCAAACAGACAGGCCCCGAGACAGGCCCCGCGCATCGGGCCGGTCATCTCCTGCCAGCGGATTGGCGGCCCGGCATGCAGCAGCACGCGGCCTTCACGCAGTTCAGGGATAACGCTGGCGGCGGGTTTAACGTCGAGCCAGTGCGGGCGGGCGGCTTTAATACGGGCGATCACCGCGTCGTTTGCTTGATTAATGCTGGTGTACATAGCTACCTCTTACAAAAATAGAGTCAAAAGTTCAGTTGCTTAAGCAGGGCCGCCAGATGCGGATTGCCGCCGGCTATCGGTGCCCACTGGAAATGCACCACCGGGCAACCGGCCTGCTGCAAATCACGGGCAAAGCTGCGCAGGCCAACGTTGATCACCTGCACGCCGTTGAGCAGCGCCGGGAGAGCGACAGGCGCCGGGTGTTGACGGGGAGCCACCAGGTAATGCGCCAGCAGCACCGCCTCCTGCAAGGTGTTCATTACGATGACGTCGCCGTTGAGCAGGGCGTCGATTTGTTGGGAGCGAGGCTGGGGATCCTGTTCGGTGCCGGTGACGGTGGCGATAACCGTCAGCGGTTGCTCAGGGCCACGGGCGCTGCGGACGGTGTTAATGGCCTCCAGCAGCGCGCCCGCCGGATCGTCACAGGCGCCATAGCCGAGCACGATGTCTACCAGCAGCACCCCGGTTTCCGGCTGCTGGCTGAGTTTCTCGATCTCCAGTGAACGGGTGGTTGGGTCGATCATCGGGTGCGGGCGTCCCACCGTCCAGGCGTCGTCGCCAAGATCGATCAGGCGATGACCCTGGGCTTCCAGCATCACGCCGTCCGGGTGATGAGCATCGGTTTCCACCCCCAGATGCTCCGCCAGTAACATCGCCGCCTCAGCGGCGAGCGTACCGCCTGCATACAGGCCAAGGATCTGCTTACCACGTTGTGGTGCCTGCGAAGCCGCTATCTGCTCGACGCTCGCCAGCATAGCGGCCAGGCGCGCGGCTTCAGCCAGTGAGCTGGCGAACCAGATATTGCCCTCCTGCGCCCGGGCGGGTTTGCTGCCGAGAAACAAGGCGACGACGGGCTTAGACAGCTTTTTCATGGCGCTGATAATGGTCTGCCTGACTGATTCAGCAGGGGGCTTGGAGACGAAAGCGATCACCTTGCTTTGCTCGTCTGCCGCCAGCATCTCCAGCGCCGTCAGGGCGCTGAGGCCCCCGATCTGCTGATTCAGATCGCGTCCCCCTAAACCCATCGCATGAGTCACGCCCTGGCCGAGCAGCGCTACCTGTGAGGTCAGCTCCTGGATGCCGGTGCCCGAAGCGCCAATCACCCCGATACAGCCCGCAGGCAGAATGTTGGCGAAGGCCAGCGGCGCTCCGGCGATGGCGGCGGTGCCGCAGTCGGGCCCCATCACCAGCAGACCGCGCTCGCGGGCGTACTGTTTCAGGGCCCGCTCCTGCTCCAGCGGCACGTTGTCAGAAAACAGCATCACATTTTTACCGCTCTCCAGCCCCTGACGGGCCACGCCCGCCGCGTACTCCCCGGCGACGGAGATCAGCACCAGGTTTGCCTCCGGCAGCTTCGCGCAGGCGCTCTCCCAGCGGCGCGCCTTTTGCAGACGCAGGCCGCTGCTTTGCCCCTGGGCAATGGTGTTTAGCTCGGCGTCCAGTCGCTGCTGGATCAGGGTGAGAATATCGGCGACCGGCTGACGGGTGCGGATTGCCGCGCAGATATCGTTCGGCGTTGCCTGGGCAAATTCTTCATGCCAGAAGCCCGTCGACTCCAGCAGCGCTTTGTTAGCGGGGGTGCCCATCATCACCGAGACTTCTTCGACATCGTCAATGGCGCTCAGCTTACGGGAGATAAGCATCAGGCTGACGGAGTCCTGAAAACTGCCTTTTTTTACGAATGCGTAAATCATCACAGACCTCGGGTTATTTCTTCTCTTTCAGGAACAGCATGCCGACCAGACCCACGACCAGTAACGCCGCGGAGACGTAGAAGCTGGAGGCAAGACTGCCGGTCATATCGCGAGCGGCGCCGGCAATCACCGGAGCCAGTATGGAGGAGCTCATACCGATAAAATTGAACAGGCCGAAGGCGGAGCTGTAGTTGTTCTCATCGACGCTGTCGGCGACCAGCGCCACCAGAACCGGATCCAGCGCCAGCTTGCCGACCAGGCCGTAAACGCACAGGGCGACGATTACCCCGGTCATATTCGGCATCCAGATGATGGAGAGCATGCTGAGAATGGCCACCGGCACCAGTACCAGAATCAGCGGCTTACGTTTACCCAGACGGTCGGAGAGCGAGGAGAAGAGCAGCGCTCCAGGGATTGAGATCCAGGCGACCAGCGAGGTGATAAAGCCGGTTTCGCTGCCCGCAATGCCGCGCTCGCTTTGCAGGTAATAGGGCAGCCAGGTGAGGATCACGAAGAAGCCAAACAGGCTGCAAAACACCATCAGATAGACCAGCAGCAGATTGCGGTTTTTGAACAAATCGGTGAATTTGCTTTTCGGTTTCGCCACCCCGCCTGCCTCGACGGGCTGGCGCTTTTTCTCTTTGACAAACAGCCAGATAGCCAGCCCGGTCAGCAGAGTAGGGATCGACATGACAAAGAACGGCGTACGCCAGCTGTAGCCCTGGTCATACACCAGCCAGCTGGAGGCCATCAGCCCCAGCGCAATACCAAAAGCCATACCGCTGTTGATGATGGCGCTGCCGAGCGAACGGTATTTTTTTGGGATTTGCTCTGAGGAGAGGCCGTACTGCGGGCCGTAGTAGGTGCCTTCGCCAGCGCCGGTGACGACCCTGGCGAACAGCAGGGTGCTCCAGCTTTTGGCCCAGCCGGTGACGGCGGTAAAGGCCCCGAACAGTAAAAATCCAGGAATAAGGACTTTTTTCTTGCCTATTTTATCTCCGAGGATCCCGGCCGGAACCTGTAATAAAGCGTAAGAGAAATAAAAGACCGAATTCATTAATCCGAGCTGGGTGCCTGATAAACCAAATTCTTTTTCCAGTTCCCCCATGACCGGGTTTAATACCGTGCGGTCGGCATACATAAATATCCAGCCGAGCCAGAATAAAAAGATGGTCACCCACCAGGCGGGGATCCCTCTTTTGTGCGGGGCCACCGCATCGTTGAGTTGTGCAGACATGGTTTGTCTCCTGTAGATAATGTTGCCGCCGCCAGTCCCGGCGGGTGTTCTGTGGCTAAACCTACAGTAGAAACAGGGGTATTCTGGTGAAGCAGATCACACTCGCCTGATTGTGAGATTTTTTTTCTTCACGCCGTCTGGATTATTAAAAATATTTAAAAGAAGCCATTGTTAGAATTAATTTAATAACCATGGTGGACTGAGGTTTAATTTTTAAATTGTTCTTTCGAGTCGGCCAATAATGATATTGCTCACATTTTATGATGATTATTTCGTTATGTTTTCAGGCAATATTATTAACCGGAGAATAACATGAAAAAGACCATCGTCATTGCGCTGGGGGGGAATGCTCTGCTGGCACGCGGTGAAGCGTTAAGCGCCGAAAATCAGTACCGTAATATTGCGCAAATTGCCGATGTGGTGGCCAGTCTCAGCCAGGAGTATCAGGTGGTGATTGTGCACGGTAATGGCCCGCAGGTGGGGCTGCTGGCATTGCAAAATCAGGCTTACAGCGACAGCCCGGCGTGGCCGCTGGATGTGCTGGTGGCCGAGACCCAGGGGATGCTGGGCTACATGATTGCTCAGGTGCTGGGCAGCCGGGCCGGGATCCCACCGGTCGTCACCCTGTTGACCCGAGTGGAAGTGGACGCCGCCGACCCGGCGTTTCGCCAGCCCGGGAAATATATCGGTCCGGTGTGGGCTGCGGAGGAGCAAAGTGCGCTGGAGGCCCGCTATGGCTGGCAGATGAAAAAAGACGGCGACTATGTTCGCCGGGTCGTGCCGTCGCCAAGACCACAGAAAATCCTTGAGCGGCAGGCCATTAGTCAGCTGCTGGCCGACGGCAACGTGGTGATTTGTGCGGGCGGCGGCGGCACGCCGGTGGTGGAGGAAAACGGCAGTTATCAGGGCATGGAGGCGGTGGTGGATAAAGATCTGGCGGCGTCGGTTTTGGCTCAGTCGCTGCAGGCTGAAGCGCTGCTGATCCTCACCGAGGCTGACGCCGTTTATCTTGACTGGGGTACCCCGAAGGCGCGCGCATTGCGCACGGCCACCGTGGACGATCTTCGGCCGCTGGCCGTGCCGGATGGTGCAATGGGGCCGAAAGCGGAAGCCGCGATCCAGTTTGTTGAGATGACTGGTCACCCGGCGTACATCGGCGCGCTGCGCGATGCCCCAGCCATCCTGCGGGGCGAAAAAGGCACCCTTATCGCCCCGGCAGCGGTGTGCGTCTGACTAGCGCCGTCTGCCGCCCAGCAAACTTCCGAGCATGCCACGCACAATCTGATTGGTGATTTGCCGCGTGGCGCTTTTCGCTGCCGTTTGTACCAGACCGTCGCGCTTGCCGCCGCGCGGGCCGGTCGTGCCGAACAGAATATCTTTCAGGCCGCCTAAAATGCCGTCGTCGAGGTCAGCGGTGGCCCCTTTTGCCGGCGGCGCATTTTGCTGTTCGCTGGTGGCCTGCACGCCCTGCTGCAATTTCTCGAAGGCGGACTCCCGATCCACTTCATCCTCATATTTGCCATACAGCGGGGAGTGATTGATGAGCCCGTTGCGTTCATCATCGGTCACTGGCCCCATTCGTGAGCAGGGGGCAATTACCATCGCGCGCTCGACCACCGAAGGGCTGCCTTTTTCATCGAGGAAGGAGATCAGCGCTTCACCGGTGCCCAGCTCCTGGATGGCCTGTTCGGTGCTGAAAGCCGGGTTGGCGCGCATGGTCTGCGCCGCGGTTTTCACCGCTTTCTGATCTTTTGGTGTAAAGGCGCGCAGGGCGTGCTGAACGCGGTTGCCCAACTGGCCGAGAACCGCATCGGGAATATCCGACGGGTTCTGCGACACGAAGTAAACCCCCACGGCTTTGGAACGAATCAGGCGGATAACCTGCTCGATTTTATCCAGCAGCACCTGAGGCGCATCGTTAAACAGCAGATGCGCTTCATCGAAGAAAAAGACCAGCTTCGGCTTTTCCAGATCTCCGGCTTCCGGCAGGCGCTCGTAGAGCTCCGAGAGCATCCACAGCAGGCTGGCGGCGTAGAGTTTCGGCATCTGATACAGCTTTTCGGCGCTGAGGATATTAATCACCCCTTTGCCGTTCTCGTCGAGACGCATCCAGTCCTGGATGTCGAGCATCGGCTCGCCGAAAAAGTGCTCCGCTCCTTGCTGTTCCAGAGTCAGCAGGCCGCGCTGGATGGCGCCGACCGAGGCGCTGCTGATGTTGCCATACTGGTTTTGAAAAGCTTTGGCGTTGTCGCCGATATACCGGGTGATGGCGCGCAAATCCTTAAAGTCGAGGAGCAGCAGACCGCGGTCATCGGCGATGCGGAAGATAATATTCAGCACCCCGGACTGGACTTCGTTGAGATTCAGTAATCGTGACAAGAGCAGCGGCCCGAGATCGGACACCGTCGCCCGGACCGGGTGGCCTTTCTCGCCGAAAATATCCCATGTCACCACCGGGTTAGCGTGGGGCTGCCAGTCGGTGACGCCGATTTTTTCCAGCCGCGCCTGCAGTTTCTCCGAATTTTGGCCCGCTGCGGCGATCCCGGTCAGGTCGCCCTTCACATCGGCCATAAAGACCGGCACGCCGATTTCTGAAAAAGACTCCGCCAGCTTTTGCAGGGTGACGGTTTTACCGGTGCCGGTCGCACCGGTAATCAGGCCGTGACGGTTAGCCATTCCCGGCAGTAAATGCAGCTGTTTTTCCCGCGTGCGGGCAATCAGCAGGGGTGCGCTCATGATCGATTCCTCCATTTATCCTGCGTCGATTATAGGCAAACTGGCCGTAAACCGATGTGAGAAATCGCTATATTCGCCTGGCGTGACGTTGATTTCTCTCAGGCGCAATGGTGTTGAATGAGCGCGATGCTCCGTTCCGTCTCGCGGCGGATATCCTCTTCGCTCCAGGATGCCAGCTCCGGCGCAAACGGTTCGAACGCATACACCCCCTGATAACCCCGGGCTTCAAGGTGTTTGATTTGCTCACAGGTTTGCAGCCGATCTTTTTCCGTCAGCATGATTCGTTCGTCGTCGGTCAGGTTTTCCCGTGGGCGGGCGTCTTCCACGCCGGAAAGGTGCACCAGCCCGATGTCAGCAATATCCACCTGGCTAAACTCGGCATCCGCCTGCGGATAGAGATGGTGGTGGAAGGTATCAATCAGTAGCTTAAACGGTACCTTCGCATCGCGGATGAGCGTCTGCGCCTGTGCCGCAGATCGCAGTGAGCTCTGCGGGAAACCCAGCGGTTCAACCAGGCCCCGCACGCCGTAAAACGAAAACAGCGGCGACAGATCGCGCAGCGCACTCAGGGTTTCGCTGGCCGGCACCTCGCTGCCATCGTTGAGCGGACACAGGACCAGCGATTTGGCGCCAATGGCTCTGGCCTCTTGCAACAAAGATTCGGCCAGGCCGCGAACCTGCTCCGTGCGGCGGTTAAATGGGTATACCGCATTGATGGTCAAAATCTCAATATGGTAGCGGTCGGCCAGCTCGCGCACCTGCTGATGACTCAGATCGTCGGTCACTTTGCCTGTGGGCAAATCATTACGCAGCTCGACCTTATTCAGCCCAAGACTGTTCACCAGACGGAAAAAGGCCTCGATACTCAGGGATGGGGCAATCTTGCGATTAAGACAGAAACGTTGCAGTGCGATAGCCATATGGCTCTCCTGAATGACGATAGATTGGGTTTATTCGATCGACTGTAAGTCAAAACATTTATTTCATAATTAGCAATGGATGAAATGGTGGATCTTTGAGCTGCTTCGCAAATAATCGTACTTTCCCGCTCTAAGTCACATCGGGTACAGATGGCGTCGCAGCTGAATCTTATCGGGGGCGCTTTCTTGACGAAACTCGCGCACCGCGGCCGGGAAATGCGACGGTCATCACCAAAATAGAATTTCATTCTACGTCAACATTGAAATATAAGTTTCATTTTACTACGGTTATAGCACAGCAAAATCGGAACGGGGCCGCAGCGTTGGCCTTCCCACATCATGAGGCGAGAAGATGACGATCACAGGAAACTTTATTGGCGGGAAAACCGTCACCAGCAGCAGCAATGAAACGATGCCGGTGTATGACCCGGCGACGGGCAAGGTGGTGCGCGAAGTCACTTTGTCGACCGCTCAGGAAGTCTCTGATGCCATTCAGGTTGCCCGTGATGCGTTTGAAAGCTGGTCGCGCACCACGCCGCTACGCCGCGCCCGCGTCCTGTTCAACTTTAAAATGCTGCTTGAGCAACATGCTGAAGAACTGGCGGGAATCATCGTTAGCGAGCACGGTAAAGTCTGGTCGGACGCACTGGGCGAGCTGACACGTGGTCTGGAAGTGGTTGAATTTGCTTGCGGTATTCCACATCTGATTAAAGGTGAATACTCCTCTGATGTCGGCACCGGCGTGGACAGCTATTCGCTGATGCAGCCGCTGGGTGTTGTGGCGGGGATTACGCCGTTTAACTTCCCGGCGATGGTGCCGATGTGGATGTTCCCGCTGGCGCTGGCCTGCGGCAACAGCTTCGTCCTCAAGCCACCGGCGCTGGCCCCGACGGCCGCGGTACGCCTGGCTGAACTGCTGAAGGAAGCAGGCCTGCCGGATGGCGTCTTTAACGTTGTGCACTGCAGCAACGACGATGCCGAGCAGCTGTATACCGATCCGCGTATTGCGGCGGTCAGCTTCGTGGGCTCTTCCGGTGTTGCCGAATATATCTACAAAACTGCCAGCGCCCACGGCAAACGCGTGCAGGCCTTTGGCGCAGCGAAAAACCACGCGATTGTGATGCCGGATGCGGATCTGGATGCCACGGTGAATGCGATTATGGGCGGGGCGTTTGGTTCTGCAGGCGAGCGCTGCATGGCGCTGCCGGTCGTGGTCGCGGTGGGCGATGAAACGGCGGATAAGCTGATTGCACGTCTGAAGCCGCTGGTGGAAGCGCTGAAAGTCGGGCCGGGATGTATGCGCGGCAAAGAAGAGAACGAAATGGGCCCGGTGGTTTCCGATACCCATCAGAAGAAAGTGCTGGGCTATATCGATAAAGGCGCCAGCGAAGGGGCGAAACTGGTCGTCGACGGGCGTAAGCTGCGCGTGTCAGGCTATGATGACGGGTACTATGTCGGCGGTACGCTGTTCGACAACGTGACGCCGGATATGACCATCTGGCGGGAAGAGATTTTTGGACCGGTACTGGGTATTGTCCGCGTGGCGGACTATCACAGCGCGCTGGAGCTGGTGAACAGCCACGAATTTGGCAACGGCAGCGCCGTCTTTACCAGCAATGGACACACCGCCCGTGAATTCGTGCATGATGTCCAGGCCGGGATGGTCGGGGTGAACGTGCCGGTTCCGGTACCGATGGCTTTCCACAGCTTCGGCGGCTGGAAGCGCTCGGTATTTGGCGCCCTCAACGTCCATGGTCCTGACGGCGTGCGCTTCTACACCCGCATGAAAACCGCCACCGTGCGTTGGCCGCAAGGGCAGCAAACCGTATCTGAATTCAGCATGCCGACCTTAGGTTAATCGGCGAAGGAGAACGCCATGTCGTTACTGGCTAAATCACGAAAAGAGGGGCAGATCCAGCACATCACGCCGCAAAGCGCCGGCTGGCGCTATATCGGTTTTGATGTGTGGATGCTGAAAAAAGGGCAGAGCATTACGCTGGAAAGCGGCGAACGCGAGCTGTGTCTGGTGCTGGTTGCCGGGCTGGCGTCGGTCAAAACGACGAAGGCCGACTTCCCAGGGTTGGGACAGCGCATGTCGCCGTTTGAACGTACCCCGCCGTGGGCGGTGTACGTCCCGACGCAGGACAAGGTGGAAGTGACGGCGGATTCTGACCTTGAACTGGCGGTGTGCAGCGCGCCGGGTAAAGGTACGCTGCCGGCGCGGGTGATTCGTCCGCAGGATGTGGGCGTTGAGCATCGTGGCAAAGGGCGTAATCAGCGTCTGGTGCACAATATCCTGCCGGATAATGCGCAGGCCGACTGTCTGCTGGTGGTGGAGGTGTATACCGACGAAGGCGCCACCAGCTCCTGGCCGTCGCATAAACACGATACCGCGCAGCCGGGCAAAGAGACCCAGCTGGAAGAGACCTACTATCACCGTTTCGATCCGCCGCAGGGCTTCGCACTCCAGCGAGTGTATACCGATGACCGCAGCCTGGATGCCTGCATGGCACCGTACAACCACGATGTGGTGATGGTGCCGCGCGGCTATCATCCGGTCGCGACGATTGCCGGGTATGACAGTTATTATCTGAACGTGATGGCCGGGCCGGAGCGCAAGTGGTTGTTTACCTGGGAAGAGGACCACGCGTGGATCAATAGTCCTGACTATCCTCGTCACGACTGACGGATCGCAAGAGTTAAAAGGGCCGCTAAGTTTTGCTTAGCGGCCCTTTTTGTCTTCTGTTGTTCCCCGGTGGCCTTCCGGAGGTATTCCCCGGTGGCGCTGCGCTTACCGGGGCTACATCGGGAGAGGGGGCAGGGTCAGGCGAGGTTCTGCTGGGTTTGCGGTTCTTTGCTGCTGTTCAGCGCCAGTGAAACGGCCAGCGTCTGGGCCAGGCACAGAGAGGCTACCTGGGAGCGGAAACCGTCAACCTGCGCTTCACGTACTACAAAGCAGACATCGCTGAAGGCCGCGAGCGGACTGACCTGGCTGTCGGTTATTGCAATCTGTCGCGCTTTGCGCTGGGCGCCAAGTTCAACCAGCTCGACCACTTCACGCGCGTAGGGCGAGAAGCTCACGGCGACCACCACGTCTTTCGGCCCCACCAGGCTCAGCTGCTCGGTGAACATGCCGCCGAGACCATCGATCAGGAACGCTTTACGATCAAGATGACGCAGCGCATAGGTCAAATAGGAAGCGACGCTAAACGAGCGGCGCAGGCCAATCACATAGATATTCTCCGCCTCCGCCAGCAGGCCGACCGCGCGCTCGAGATCATCGCCAGAGGTCTGCATCGCTAGCTGCTGCAGCGCCTGGGTATTCACCATGGTGAACATATTGAGAATTTCCGTTGGCGTTTCCGGCGGCGACGTTTCATCGTTGGTCGTCTGGCGGAACAGGCGCGCGCGTTCGGTGTAGTTGGCGGTCTCTTCCATCAGATGCTGTCTGAACATCTGCTTCATTTCGTTAAAGCCGCTAAAACCGAACGCATTGGCGAAACGGATTAACGTCGATGGCGGGACATCCGCCTGCTGGGCGATGGAAGCGACGGTATCGAAAGCGACGCTATTACTGTTATCCAGAATATAGCGTGCCACCTGTTTTAAGCGTTTGCTTAATGTGTCGTAGCGACGCCGGATTTCATCCTGCAGGATGGTCAGTTGGGTCGGATTATTGGCCATAGATTGCGCTCTGAGAAAATGAAAGGAATATAACTTCCAGTGTACCAAATGAAGCGAATTTTTCATTTTTTGCGATGAAATACGCGATTCATTTCACGAAGAAACAGAAAAAAAACCCGCACCGGGAGGTGCGGGCGGGTTTTATCGCGGTTAACCGCGGGCTTCACGCCAGTAGTCGATGAGCCTCAGGTAGTTTTGTTTCACCTCGCCAATCAGCGCCTCATCGCTCAGTTCGCCCGCCATCCAGCGTCGTGAAGGCTGACCAAAGATGGTACGTCCGACGGCGAAACCTTTGATGATCGGGTGGCCGGCGGCCTCGGCAAACCCGGCGCGCAGTCGATCTGACGGTGCATCGAGGCCCAGCAGCAGGATCCCGCGACACCAGGGATCTTCGCGTGCGATCAGACCCGCGATCTTCTCCCAGCTGGCGCTGGAGAGCGGCGGTAGCTTCCACCAGTCCGGCTGAATGCCAAGCTGGTAAAAATGTTCCAGCATCGTGTGGTAGTGGCGCTCGTCTTTATCCGGGCCATTTTCCGGGAGGATCACCTCCAGCAGCAGCTCGTGTCCGGACTTGTTGCAGGCCTGCCAGACTTCCAGCAGCAGCGCATCCTGCTCAGCCCGCAGCGGTGCCGGATCTGCCGGGTGGTAGAAGACCAGGCATTTGACCACATGCTCCAGCGGCCAGTCGATCAGCTGGGAACCAATGTTGCCGTGTTCCAGACGCAGCGGGCGCGAACCCGGCAGCTCGATAGGGCGACCAATCCACCAGCCTTCACCGGTAATGGCATTCAGCGAGCTCTGACCGTAGGTGCCGTCAGCGAGAATACCGCTCCGCTGTTCCAGCCCCGCCTCTTTGGCGGCCGCTTCGGCGGCAGCCAGCAGCAGCAGCTTGAGTTGGGGAATAGAGGCCGGATCGCATCCGGTTTCATGGGCCAGATCCGCCAACTGTTTACGATGATCAAAAGCGAAAATGCACAGCTCCGGCCACTGCTGACGGCGGCTGGTGACGCGGTGTAAATGATTTAATCGCGCGTCGATATCCGGACGCGGGACGGATTCCGCCCGCAGCAGATAATCATCCAGCTCGACTTTGGTCGGCATCGCCGGCGCGCAGCCGTGGCGTGAGACTACCAGCGCGCCGCAGGCATTGGCGTAGCGACACGCCTGCTCCCAGCCTTCATCATTCAGCCAGCCGCGCAGCAGACCGGACATAAAGGCATCGCCCGCGCCCAGCACGTTGAGTACGTCAACCCGCACGCCCTGCTGGAGCGGAATGCTGTCCCAGCTATCGGGAATGTCGCCTTCCAGCACCACGCAGCCCATCGGACCCCGTTTACAGACCAGCGTCGCTTTAGTCGCATGGCGGACATTTTTCAGCGCCGTCAGCGTATCGGTGCTGCCGCCGGCAATATGGAACTCCTCTTCTGTACCGACCACTAAATCGAACAGATGGAGCACTTCCTGAAGCTGGCTGGTGACCGGACCGGATTCGATGAAACGCGTTTCACCGTCTCCCAGCGAGGTCAATCCCCACAGCACCGGACGGTAATCGATATCCAGCGCGGTGCGCAGACCGTGACGGCGGGCGTACTCCAGCGCCTTCAGGACGGCCGCGCGGGTGCTGGCATGAGAGAGGTGCGTGCCCGTTACCGCCAGCGCACGGGAAGAGGCGATGTACTCTTCGTTAATATCCTCAGGCACCAGCGCCATATCGGCACAATTATCACGGTAAAAAATGAGCGGGAAGGTCTCCTGATCTTTAATGCCCAGCATCACCAGCGCGGTAAGACGCTGTTTATCCGTGATCAGGTATTCGGTGTCGACCCCGGCCCGAGCGAGCGTTTCGCGTAGAAAACGACCATTGTGCTCATCGCCGACGCGCGCCAGCATGGCTGATTTTAATCCCTGAATGGCGGTACCAAAGGCTACGTTGCCGGAAGATCCGCCCAGATATTTAGAGAAACTGGCAACATCTTCTAGCCTTGCACCAATCTGCTGGGCATAGAGGTCGACAGCCACCCGGCCAATACAGATGACGTCGAGCCGCTTTACTGCTGCATTCATAGCTAGGTTTTCCTTTTGCATATCTGCTGTACGGAAGGGTCGGAATGCCGACAAGGTCTCCACACACAGCCTGAGGGTGAACGGTTATCCCTAGTTTGAGAAATAAATATTTCATTTGCAAATGAGATCGAAATTAAAAAACCAAAAGTGTGAGGGATCTACCACTCTGCCGCGCCAGGCCCCATTCTGCACAGGATCGAGGGCGCGGGTGACGTCTGGTGCGGCATGGTTCAGTAGGTGAGTGCTTTATGCATGATTTTAAAAGGGATAATTAAGCGGCGGCGCGCCTTGAACGGCCGATGGCGGGGTGACCGGGCTGGGTGAAACGGGTGAAACAGGGAGAGAGTTTGATCCCTCTCGCAAAATGAAATATTTTTTCTGTATTTCTATTTAATGAAAAAAATGTTTGCCTATAATCCAAAAGTATTCCAGTGGACGTTAACGATTTCCCGCGGCTGTGACAAGCGTGTAGCACGGGGAAAACGCGCTAACCCACACACAAATACTGAACAATAAGGATTGTGCAAGATGGGCAAACTGAGACTGACAATGGCGCAGGCGCTGGTGAAGTTCCTTGATAACCAGTTTCTCGACGTCGATGGCGAAGAGCATAAATTCGTAAAAGGTATCTTCGCCATCTTTGGCCACGGCAACGTGCTGGGGCTGGGCCAGGCGCTGGAACAAGACAGCGGCGACATGCGGGTCTTCCAGGGGCGTAACGAACAAGGCATGGCGCACGTCGCCACCGGTTTTGCCCGCCAGTCTCTGCGCCGCCAGATCATCGCCTGCACCTCTTCCGTCGGTCCGGGCGCGGCCAATATGATTACCGCCGCCGCGACGGCCACCGCCAACCGCATTCCTCTGCTGCTGCTGCCCGGCGATGTGTTTGCTACCCGTCAGCCGGACCCGGTGCTGCAGCAGGTTGAGCAGAGCTATGACCTGAGCATCAGCACCAACGACGCCTTCCGGGCCGTCAGCAAATACTGGGACCGCATTACGCGTCCGGAACAGCTGATGAGCGCCTGCATTAATGCGATGCGCGTCCTGACCGATCCGGCGGAAACCGGTGCCGTCACTCTCTGTCTGCCGCAGGATGTGCAGGGCGAAGCCTGGGATTACCCGGAGTCGTTCTTTGTGCGCCGCGTGCATCGTCTCGATCGCCGCCCGGCCAGCGCCGCCCAGCTGGCGGATGCGGTCGCGGCCATTAAGGCCAGCCGCAAGCCGCTGATTATATGCGGCGGCGGTGTGAAATATGCCGGTGCCGGGGAAGCGCTGTCCCGCTTCGCGGAACGCTACGGCATTCCGTTCGCAGAAACCCAGGCCGGGAAAGGGACGGTAGTCTCCTCCCATCCGCTGAACGTCGGCGGCGTCGGTGAAACCGGCTGCCTGGCCGCCAACCTGCTGGCGAAAGAGGCCGATTTGGTTATCGGTATCGGCACCCGCTTTAGCGATTTCACCACCTCCTCAAAATGGCTGTTCCAGCACCCAGGCGTGCGTTTTCTGAATGTGAACGTCAGCAACTTCGATGCCTGGAAGCTTGACGGCATTCCGCTGCTGGCCGATGCCCGCGAAGCCCTGACGTCACTGGACAGCGCGCTGGCCGGCGAAGGCTGGCAGGCGAGCTGGGGCGCGCAGATCGACAGCGTCCAGAGCCGCCAGCTGAAAGAGACCCAGCGCGTCTATCAGGCCGTCTGGCAGGAAAAGGCTTTTGTCCCGGAAGTCGATGATGCTCTCGATCGCGAGTCGGTGTATCGGGAATTTCGCCAGATAACCGACTCCACGCTGACCCAGAGTAGCGTGCTGGGCGTACTCAATGAAACGCTTCCGGCGGAGGCGGTGATTGTGGCGGCGGCGGGCAGCTTGCCCGGGGATCTGCAGCGCGTCTGGCGTAACCGGGCACCCAACACTTATCACGTAGAGTACGGCTACTCCTGCATGGGCTATGAAGTGAATGCCGCGCTGGGCGTGAAGCTGGCGCAGCCGCAAACCGAAGTCTATTCCCTGGTCGGAGACGGCTCTTTCATGATGCTGCACTCTGAGCTGGTGACCTCGTTGCAGGAGCGGGCGAAGATCAACGTTGTACTGCTCGACAATATGGCCAACGGCTGCATCAACAACCTGCAGATTGGCCACGGTATGGGCAGCTTCGGCACCGAGTTTCGCTATCGCTCAGCGGAGAACGGGCAGCTGCAGGGCGGCCTGGTGCCGGTCGATTTCGCCACTATTGCGGCGGGCTACGGCTGCAAAACCTGGCGCGTCACCACCCTGAATGAGCTGCGTCAGGCGCTGGATGCCGCGCGTCGCGAGACGATCAGCACGCTGATTGATATTAAAGTGCTGCCGAAGACCATGGTGCATTCCTACGGCAGCTGGTGGAACGTCGGCGTCGCCCAAACGGCCTTGTCAGAACGTATTCGCAAAGTTGCTGAAATGATTAATGAAAAACGCGCCGAAGCGCGGGATTACTAGAACAGAACGCTCACCTTGAACCCTACAGAATCACGGAGAAAACCACTATGTCACTCAAATTAGGTGTCATCGGCGCTGGCGCCATCGGTAAAGAACATATCCGTCGTTGCACCCAGGTCTTACAGGGAGCCACCGTGGTGGCGGTGTCGGATATCAATGCGGAGAGCGCACGTGCGGCGGTAGCGCTGCCGGGCGTGCAGGCGGAAATCTACACCGACGGCCACGATGTTATCCGCTCCGGCGATGTCGACGCTATCCTTGTCACCTCGTGGGATCCGACGCACGAAGAGTATACCCTCGCGGCGATCGCCGCCGGCAAACCGGTGTTCTGCGAGAAGCCGCTGGCGATGAGTGCGGAAGGCTGCCGACGCATTGTCGATGCGGAAATGAAAGCGGGCCGCCGCCTGGTGCAGGTCGGCTTTATGCGCCCTTACGATGAAGGCTACCTGGCGCTGAAAAAAGTCATTGATGATGGCGATATTGGCGCGCCGCTGATGCTGCATTGCGCGCACCGTAACCAGTCGGTCGGCGAGAACTACACCACCGACATGGCGATCACCAACACCCTGATCCACGAGCTGGACGTGCTGCGCTGGCTGCTCAACGATGACTACCGTTCGGTACAGGTGCGTTTCCCGCGCTCGACCTCTCACACCCATCCGCGCCTGAGAGATCCGCAGATCGTCTCCTTCGAAACGCGTAAAGGCACCCTGATCGACGTCGAAGTGTTCGTCAACTGCCAGTACGGCTACGACATCCAGTGCGAAGTGGTCGGGGAAACGGGGATTGCCCGTCTGCCGGAGCCATCTGCAATCCAGATGCGTAAAAGCGCCAACCTGTCGACCGCGATCCTGACCGACTGGAAAGATCGTTTTATCAAAGCCTACGACGTGGAGCTGCAGGCCTTTATCAATGATGTGAAAGCCGGCCAGCTGCAGGGACCGTCGGCATGGGACGGCTATGCGGCCTCCGTTGCGGCCGATGCCTGCCTGCAGGCGCAGGAGAGCAGCGAACCGGTCGCGGTGACGCTGCCCGAGTGCCCGGCGTTCTATCAGCGCTAATCCGTCTCCCGCTTACGGAACTTCTTTGAACAGGTAACGACGATGAAAATTGCTTTCGACGTTGATGTGATTCGCGATCTCGGGATTACCCGGATGGTCCACCAGGTTGCGGAATGGGGTTACAAGTACATTGAGCAATCGCCCCATCCGCAGATTAACCCGTTCTACAAACACCCGCGCGCCGGTCGGGAAGTGATTGCCGAGTACAAACAGGCGCTGCGTGAAACTGGCGTGGAGATCTCTTCGTTTATCTGCGTTTACCGCTGGTCCGGCCCGGATGAACTGCGCCGTCAGGCGGCGGTAAAAAACTGGAAACGGTTGATCGAAGTGGCGGTAGAAATGGGTGTGCAGGTGATCAATACCGAGTTTTCCGGCGATCCGAATCAGCCGGAGATCTGTGAAGAGATGTTCTATCGCTCGATGGACGAGCTGCTGCCCATTTTCGAGCGCGAAGGTATTCGCGTGGAGATTCAGGCGCATCCGTGGGACTTCTGCGAAGAACATAACGAAACCGTCGATATCGTGAAGTCGTTCCGTAGCGAGAATGTGAAGTACGTATACAGCGTTCCGCACACTTTCTTTTATGACAAAGGGAAAGGTGAGGTCGAGAAAATGCTGCGCTATGCCGGCGGCGATCTCTCACACGTGCTGATTGCCGATACCCGAAATCATACAAAGCACTGCCGCTATATCGTTAATCCGCCGGGCGTGGATGCCGCGGTCCACCAGCACGTTGGCGTTGGCGAGGGGGACGTGGATTTCGACGCGCTGTTCCGCACGCTGCGCGAAATGAACTTTGCTGAGCAAACCTTCAAAGTCGGCGGCGCGCCGATTGTGGCCGCCTCGCTATTTGGCTACCCGGAAAAAATGAAATACCAGGCAGTGGAAACCCGTGAACTCATCGAACGTGAATTGCTGCGTCGCTAAAGCGCGGCAACAGGAGCATTTTTATGAACAAAGATAATGTAAAACTGGCGATCGCCCCTATTGGCTGGACCAACGATGATATGCCTGAACTGGGCAGCGAAAATACCTTTCAGCAGATAGTCAGCGAAATGGCGCTGGCGGGGTTTAGCGGCAGCGAAGTGGGCAGCAAATACCCGCGCGATCCGGCGGTGCTCAAGCCGATGCTGGATATTCGCGGCATTCAGATCTGCAATGCCTGGTTCAGCACCTTTTTTGCCAACGGGCAGCGGGAAAAGACCATTGACGAGTTTGTGAATCACATGAATTTCCTGCAGGCGATGGGGGCGAAAGTGATTGGCTGCTCCGAGCAAAGCGGCAGCATTCAGGGGCTGGAAAAACCGATTCTCGGCGAGGCAAAACCTTGCTTCAGCGAGGAAGAGTGGCAGCGTGTCGCCGAAGGCTACAACACGCTGGGGCGCCTGGCCGCCGAGAAGGGCATGCAGGTGTGTCTGCACCACCATATGGGAACCGGTATTCAGACCACCGAAGAGATCGACAAATTTATGTCGCTGGTCGATGACAAAGTCTTCCTGCTGTACGACACCGGACATGCCTGGTATTCCGAAGGGGGCGAAGCGCCGATGCTGGCGATCCTCGAGAAATACCTGCCGCGTATTAACCACGTGCACCTGAAAGACGTGCGCCCGTCGGTCATTGAGCAGGTTCGTCGTGAGGGGCTGTCATTCCTTGATGGCGTGAAGAAAGGCACCTTCACCGTGCCTGGCGATGGCGTGATCGACTTCCGTCCGGTGTTCAAACTGCTGGACGATCGCGGCTATAAAGGCTGGATGGTGGTTGAAGCCGAGCAGGATCCGGCGCTGGCTAACCCCTTCGAATACGCCCTCAAAGCGCGTAAATACATTCGTGAAACGGCAGGAATCTAATCGTTGATCCACTTTCAGGCCACACAGCGTTGTGGCCTGCTTTTTTTCCGCTTTACGGGCCGCACCACAAAACCCGTCCATGGCAGGTTAACGCCCCCGATAATCCCCCTCGCACCGCGCTGCTGCTGCCGAACGGGCCGCACAGCGAACAGTTCATCTTCTGTAATCCAGGAACACTCCCCGGTGGCGCGACGCTTACCGGGGCTACGGCTGGGGCCGGTGCGTAGCCCGGGCCAGGGGTTTATCCCGCTGTCCGGGAACCTCCCCGCTGGCGCGACGCTTACCGGGGCCACGGCTGGGGCCGGCGCGTAGCCCGGGCCAGGGGTTTATCCCGCTGCCCGGGAACCTCCCCGCTGGCGCTATGTTTACCGCGGTACGGTGGGTGTCGGTGCGTAGCCCGGGCAAGAGAGGCCGGTTTGTCGCACGCATAAGGCGTTGCAGCATTTTGTGATCCAGCCTGAAAAACGTGCACTTACGTCCGTCACCCCATTTACCTTCTCTTTGCAGGCGACATAGTATGGTCGTTAAATAAACGAACGCTGTTCTATAATGTAGAACAAAATGATTCAGCAAGGAGATCTCATGCCGCAAACCGTGCAGTTCTCGGGGATTATTCCGCCTGTCTCCACCATTTTTACCGCCGATGGCCAGTTCGATAAACCGGGTACCGCCGCGCTGATCGACGACATGATCGCCGCGGGCGTCGACGGCCTGTTCTTCCTCGGCAGCGGCGGGGAGTTCTCGCAGCTTAATGCCGATGAGCGCAAAGCCATTGCCGCCTTCGCCATCGCCCACGTCGATCGCCGGGTACCGGTACTGATTGGTACCGGCGGCACCAACGCCCGGGAGACCATCGAACTCAGCCAGCACGCGCAGCAGGCCGGCGCCGACGGGATCGTGGTCATTAACCCCTATTACTGGAAAGTCTCTGAGCCCAACCTGATTCGCTACTTCCAGCAGGTAGCCGAGAGCGTCACGCTGCCGGTGCTGCTGTATAACTTCCCGGCCTTGAGCGGTCAGGATCTGACGCCCGCGTTGGTCAAAACTCTCGCCGACTCGCGCAGCAATATTGTCGGCATCAAAGACACCATCGACTCAGTGGCTCATCTGCGTAGCATGATTGAGACGGTGAAATCGGCGCACCCGCACTTCTCGGTGCTGTGCGGTTACGATGACCACCTGTTTAACACCCTGCTGCTGGGCGGCGACGGGGCCATCTCGGCCAGCGGTAACTTTGCCCCGCAGATCTCGGTAAAGCTGCTGCAGGCCTTCCGCGACGGCAACCTGGCGGAAGCCGCGCGCTACCATCAGACGCTGCTGCAAATCCCGCAGCTGTACCAGCTGGATACGCCGTTTGTGAATGTGATTAAAGAGGCGATCGTGCTGTGCGGGCGGCCGATCTCCACGCATGTGCTGCCCCCGTCCTCTCCGCTGGACGAGGCGAAAAAGCGGCAGCTCAAAACGCTACTACAACAGCTCAGACTCTGCTGAACCGGAAAATTAAGATGGCAATAGAGACGATTTTCACGCCCCAGAATGATGCGTTTTATGCGGTCATCACTCATGCTGCCGGCCCGCAGGGTGCGCTGCCGCTGACGCCGCAAATGCTGATGGAGTCGCCGAGCGGCAATCTGTTCGGGATGACGCAAAACGCCGGCATGGGCTGGGACGCCAACAAACTCACCGGCAAAGAGGTGCTGATTATCGGCACTCAGGGGGGGATTCGCGCCGGGGACGGCCGCCCGGTGGCGCTGGGTTACCACACCGGCCACTGGGAAATTGGCCTGCAGATGCAGGCGGCGGCCAGGGAGATTACCCGCAATGGCGGGATTCCTTTCGCCGCCTTCGTCAGCGACCCGTGCGACGGGCGCTCTCAGGGTACGCACGGCATGTTCGACTCCCTGCCGTACCGCAACGATGCGGCGATCGTGTTTCGTCGTCTGATCCGCTCGCTGCCGACGCGTCGGGCGGTGATCGGCGTGGCGACCTGCGACAAAGGCCTGCCGGCGACCATGATCGCCCTGGCGGCAATGCATGACCTGCCGACGATTCTGGTGCCCGGCGGGGCGACGCTGCCGCCGACCTTTGGCGAAGATGCCGGTAAAGTCCAGACCATCGGCGCACGCTACGCCAACCACGAGCTGTCGCTGCAGGAAGCGGCGGAATTAGGCTGTCGCGCCTGCGCTTCGCCGGGGGGCGGCTGCCAGTTCCTGGGCACGGCGGGGACCTCGCAGGTCGTTGCGGAAGCGCTCGGCCTGGCGCTGCCGCACTCGGCGCTGGCGCCGTCGGGGCAGGACGTCTGGTTGGAAATCTCTCGCCAGTCGGCGCGGGCGGTGAGTGAGCTGGATAATCGCGGCATTACCACGCGCGATATTCTGACCGATAAGGCGATCGAAAACGCGATGGTTATCCACGCGGCGTTCGGCGGCTCGACCAACCTTCTGCTGCACATTCCCGCCATCGCCCATGCGGCGGGGTGCACCATTCCTGATGTCGCACACTGGACGCGGATCAACCGCAGCGTCCCGCGTCTGGTCAGCGTGTTGCCGAACGGGCCGGACTACCACCCCACGGTGCGGGCTTTCCTCGCCGGCGGAGTACCGGAAGTGATGCTGCACCTGCGCGATCTTGGTCTGCTGCATCTGGATGCGATGACGGTCACCGGTCAGACGGTGGGAGAAAACCTCGACTGGTGGCAGACTTCCGAGCGGCGTGAGAAATTCCGGCAGTGTCTGCGCGAACAGGACGGCGTCGATCCGGATGATGTGATCCTCCCGCCGGCGCGGGCGAAAGCCAAAGGCCTCACTTCCACGGTGGCCTTCCCGGTAGGCAATATTGCGCCGGAAGGTTCGGTGATCAAAGCCACGGCGATCGATCCGTCGGTGGTGGATGACGACGGCGTGTATCGCCACACCGGACGGGCGCGGGTATTTGTTTCGGAAGCCCGGGCGATCAAGGCGATCAAAAACGGCGAGATCGAGCAGGGCGATATTATGGTGGTGATCGGCGGCGGGCCGTCCGGGACCGGCATGGAAGAGACCTATCAGCTCACCTCGGCGCTGAAACATGTCTCGTGGGGGAAGACGGTGTCGCTGATCACCGATGCCCGTTTCTCCGGCGTGTCGACCGGCGCCTGCTTCGGCCACGTCGCCCCGGAAGCGCTGGCGGGCGGACCCATCGGCAAGCTGCGCGATGACGATGTGATTGAGATCGTCGTCGACAGGCTGGCGCTCACCGGTCACGTCAATTTTATCGGTACGGCGCACCAGCGGCTGACGCCGGAAGAGGGGGCGGCAGAGTTGGCGGCAAGAACGCCGCATCCCGATTTGCACGCCCATGATTTTTTACCGGACGATACCCGCCTGTGGGCGGCGCTGCAATCGGTCAGCGGCGGGACATGGAAAGGCTGTATATACGATACAGATAAAATTATCGAGGTTATAAACGCCGGTAAAAAAGCGCTCGGTATTTAATTAAATTCAGCTGCAATGTCGTCTGCGGAAATAGTCCGCGGACGGCTTTTTTGCGTCTGTATTAAATACCATTATGCTTATTTTTTGTTTTTTGTAACCATTTAAAAATTAAGACGAAAAAATATTATGGCCTTCCCTTTTTTATAACGATGGCAATCACAAAAACCAAAAAACATAATTCATAAATTAAAAATGACCATTGCCGTAAAAATGCACATCTTCTTACACTCTATTAACACGAAAACGTGAACAGTAAGCACACGTATAATGGGTGATTTCCTGACGTTGCAGCGGGTATGTATTCCCTTTTCAGGTCCCTGACGTTTGCGCCATTCCACTCATTGGGGTTGGGGATAAATATGCAATTAACCATGAAAGATAAAATCGGCTACGGGCTGGGCGATACCGCGTGCGGTTTCGTCTGGCAGGCGACGATGTTTCTGCTGGCCTATTTCTACACCGATGTGTTTGGCCTCTCCGCCGGTATTATGGGCACGCTGTTTTTGGTTTCCCGCGTGCTGGATGCCGTCACCGATCCGCTGATGGGGCTGCTGGTGGACCGCACCCGTACCCGCTACGGCCAGTTCCGCCCGTTCCTGCTGTGGGGCGCCATTCCGTTCGGCATCGTCTGTATGCTGACCTTCTACACGCCGGACTTTTCCGCGCAGGGCAAAATTATCTATGCCTGCGTGACCTATATTCTGCTGACGCTGGTCTACACCTTCGTTAACGTCCCCTATTGCGCGATGCCGGGGGTGATTACGGCGGATCCGAAAGAGCGCCATGCCCTGCAGTCGTGGCGTTTTTTCCTCGCGGCCGCGGGATCGCTGGCGATTAGCGGGATTGCGCTGCCGCTGGTGAGCATCATTGGCAAAGGCAACGAGCAGGTGGGTTACTTTGGCGCCATGTGCGTGCTCGGGCTGACCGGCGTCGTGCTGCTGTATGTGTGCTTCTTCACGACCAGAGAGCGCTATACCTTCGACGTGCAGCCGGGCGCATCGGTGGCGAAAGATCTTAAGCTGCTGTTCGGCAACACTCAGTGGCGAATCATGTGTGCTTTCAAAATGATGGCGACCTGCTCCAACGTGGTTCGCGGCGGGGCAACGCTCTACTTCGTGAAATACGTGATGGACCACCCGGAGCTGGCGATGCAGTTTCTGCTCTACGGCAGCATCGCCACCATGTTCGGTTCGCTGGCCTCTTCGCGCCTGCTCGGGCGCTTCGATCGGGTGAAGGCCTTTAAAGGGATTATCGTGGTCTATTCCCTGATTAGCCTGCTGATTTTCGTTACCCCGGCTGACTATATCGCGCTGATTTTCGCGCTCAACATCGTCTTCCTGTTCGTTTTCAACACCACCACGCCGCTGCAGTGGCTGATGGCCTCTGACGTAGTGGATTACGAAGAAAGCCGCAGCGGCCGCCGTCTCGACGGACTGGTTTTTTCCACCTATCTGTTCAGTCTGAAGATTGGCCTGGCCATTGGCGGCGCGGTGGTGGGCTGGATTCTGGCCTACGTGAACTACTCCGCCAGCAGCAGCGTGCAGCCGGTTGAGGTGCTAACCACCATCAAAATCCTGTTCTGCGTGGTGCCTGTGGTGCTCTATATCGGCATGTTCACCATGCTCTCACTCTACAAGCTGACCGATGCCCGGGTGGAGGCCATCAGCCAGCAGTTACGTCAACATCGCGCGGCGCAGGAAGAGGGCGTCCCTGCCGCCGCTGCCGCGACATCCCATTAAGCAGGAGGCAATATGTACACGATAACTAACCCGATTCTGACCGGTTTTAACCCGGATCCGTCAATGTGTCGCCAGGGCGAGGATTACTACATCGCCACCTCCACCTTCGAGTGGTTTCCGGGAGTGCGGATTTACCACTCGCGGGATTTGAAAAACTGGTCGCTGGTGAGCACGCCGCTGGATCGCGTGTCGATGCTGGATATGAAAGGCAACCCCGACTCCGGCGGGATCTGGGCGCCGTGTCTGAGCTACGCCGACGGGCTGTTCTGGCTGCTGTATACCGATGTGAAAATCGTCGACTCGCCGTGGAAAAACGGTCGCAACTATCTGGTCACCGCCCCCTCTATTGAGGGGCCGTGGAGTGAACCGATCGCGATGGGTAACGGCGGCTTTGACCCGTCGCTGTTTCACGATTCGGACGGGCGTAAATATTATATTTACCGCCCGTGGGGGCCGCGTCACCACAGTGACCCGCACTGTACGATCGTCCTGCAGGAGTATTTCCCGCAGACGCAGACCCTGTCGAAGACGCGAAAAACCCTGTTTACCGGCACGGCGCTGCGCTATACCGAAGGGGCCCATCTGTACCATAAAGAGGGCTGGTACTATCTGCTGGTGGCCGAAGGCGGCACCAGTTATGAACATGCGGTGGTGGTGCTCAGAGCGAAAAATATCGACGGGCCGTACGAACTGCATCCGGACGGGACGCTGATGACCAGCTGGCATCTGCCGGAAAATCCGCTGCAGAAAAGCGGCCACGGTTCGCTGCTGGAGACCCACACCGGCGAATGGTATATGGCCTATCTCACCAGCCGTCCGCAGCGCTTGCCCGGTGTGCCGCTGCTGGCCTCCGGCGGGCGCGGCTACTGCTCGCTGGGGCGGGAAACCGGCATCGCGCGCATCGCCTGGCACGACGGCTGGCCGTCGGTGGAAGGGGGAAAACACGCGCAGCTAAACGTGCCGGGGCCGCAAATGGCTGAAAGTCGTGTCGTGGCTGATGAGCGCTGGCGAGAAGAGTTCAACCGCCCGACGCTCAACCCGGAGCTGCAAACGCTGCGTATTCCCTTCGATGACACCTTAGGGTCGCTGAATGCCCGTCCCGGCTTTCTGCGCCTGTACGGCAACGATTCGCTCAACTCGACGTTCACCCAGTCCACCGTCGCCCGGCGCTGGCAGCACTTTGCCTTCCGCGCCGAAACGCGAATGGAGTTTGCCCCGCAGAATTTTCAACAGAGCGCCGGATTAACCTGTTATTACAACAGCAAAAACTGGAGCTACTGCTTCGTTGACTATGAAGAGGGACAGGGCAGAACCATTAAGGTGTTGCAGCTCGATCATAACGTGCCGTCGTGGCCGCTGCATGAACACCCGATCGCGGTACCGGATGCCGCGCAGAGCATATGGCTCCGGGTCGACGTCGACCATCTCGTCTATCGCTACAGCTACTCGTTTGACGGCGAGCAGTGGCACACCGTGCCGGTGGAATATGCCGCCTGGAAGCTGTCGGACGATTACATCGGCGGGCGCGGGTTCTTTACCGGCGCCTTTGTCGGCCTGCACTGCGAGGATATCAGCGGCGACGGCTGCTATGCGGACTTTGACTACTTCAGCTATGAGCCGGTAGTCGGATAACCCCTCAGGCCGGGTAGCCCAGCGCTTTCGATAGCTGGCGCCCGGCCTCTTCCAGCAAGGCGCGATAGCGCGCGAGCTCAGCCTCATCGACGCGAGAGGTGAGCGTTGACAGACTCAGTGCGGCAATGACCCGCGATTCATGGTTCCACACCGGTACCGCCACGCAGCGCACGCCCTGCTCATTCTCTTCGCTGTCCTGCGCATAGCCCTGGGCGCGGGTTTGCGCCAGCGCCGCCAGCAGCGCCTCGCGGGAGGTCAGCGTTGCGGGGGTAAACGGCGTGTACTGATAGCCTTCCAGCAGAGTATTTTGCTCCGCCTCGCTCAGCCAGGCGATCAGGACCTTACCGATCGCCGTTGCGTGGATGGGGAGCCGACGGCCGATGCGCGAGTAGGCGATAGCGGCGAGCCTGCCTTCGATTTTCTCGATGTAGACGCCTTCGTGGCCGTCAAGAATGCCGAGGTGAGTGGTCTGCCCGGTGCGCTGCGAGAGATCCGTCAGCCAGCTTTTCGCCTTCTGGCGAATATCCATCGTCCCTACGACAAAATGGCCGCGTTCAACCAGCTTCATGCCCAGGCGGTATTTGTCGTTTTCCGGATTCTGATCGATATAGCCGTGCAGCTGTAAGGTTTTGAGCAGCGAATGGAGGGTGCTTTTACTGAGGCCCATCTGTTTGCTGATATCGGTGATCTTCAGTTCCGTGGCTTGTTCGTTAAACAGGTCGAGGATCGTCAGGGCTCGTTCAACAGACTGAATAATAGGCATAATGCACGACTGCTCACGCTGGGGGGAAGGTGAAAACGTACCCTTTTTACGCTGAAAAATCAAACGGCTGGCGTGGAAAGGGCGAGCAATATCACCTCGGGGAGCAGGTTCCCGGGCGGCGGGGTAAACCCCTTGCCCGGGCTACGGTACGGCGCTGGTCAGTAACTCCGGTAAGCGTCACGCCAGCGGGAGGTTACGATACGGCGCTGGTCAGTAGCCCCGGTAAGCGTCACGCCAGCGGGAGGTTACGGTACGGCGCTGGTCTGTATCCCCGGTAAGCGTCGCGCCAGCGGGAGGTTACGGTACGGCGCTGGTCAGTAACTCCGGTAAGCGTCACGCCAGCGGGAGGTTACGGTACGGCGCTGGTCAGTAACTCCGGTAAGCGTCACGCCAGCGGGAGGTTACGGTACGGCGCTGGTCAGTAGCCCCGGTAAGCAGCGCGCCACCGGGGAGAGGCGCCGGAGCGACAAGGGGCTTACTTCACCTCAGCGAGGGCGGTTTTGTCGACGTACGGCTTCATCAGGGTATCGGCCTCTTTCTGCGCCGTCTGCACCGCCGCTTCCGGCGTCACTTTGGCATCGTTAACCACCGCCGCCAGCTGGTTCTCCATCGCTTTACGCACGGCAACGGTCTCCCAGGTGGAGTACCACGGATGGGCGTACTTCAGCTGCTCCAGAGCAATCGCCGCGCGCGGATCCTGCTGCAGATAGGCCTTCATCTCCGGCGTATCGTACGAGGCTTTGCGCGGCGAGAAGTAGCCGGTGAAGCGGCTCCATGCACCGTTGACCTGCGGGCTCACCAGATACGTCAGGAACTGATAGGCCGCTTTCTTCTGCGCGTCGTTGATACCTTTAAAGCTCACCAGGCTGGCGCCGCCGATCGGTACCGCACGCTGCTCTTTCGCCGGCAGCATCGCCACCCCGAGCTCAAAATCTTTGCTGTTCTCGCGCATAAAGCCCAGCGCGCCGGTGCTGAGCATCGCCATCCCGACCTTGCCGGAGAAGAAGCTGGCGCTGATCTGCTTCGAGTTGAGCACGCCGGAGGGCATCACTTTGTCTTTGTAGATCAGATCCTGCCAGAAGCGCAGCGCCCCGATGGTGGTCGGCGCGTTGTAGTAGACCTCGCCCGGATAGTCTTCGTTAAAGTATTTTCCGCCGTTGGCGCGTACCAGCGCCGAGAAGATCCAGCCGCCGTAGTCATCGTTGGTCGACGGCAGCATGATCCCCCATTGGCCTTTGCTCTCGTCGGTTAGCTTTTTGGCATCCGCCAGCAGCTCGGCCCAGGTCTGCGGCGGCTGCGCGATCCCGGCCCGATCGAACATCGTTTTGTTGTAGTAGAGGATCGGCGTCGAGTTATGGAACGGAATAGCGTAGGTGGTGCCCATCACCTGGGCGTTCTTATGCATTGCCGGCCAGAACTCCTTGACCAGGAAGTCCCCCGCTTTTTGATCGCCATACTGGAACAGATCGTCCATCGGCAGGATCTCATCCTTCAGCGCCAGATCGGTGGTGAAGTTGGCGGACATGATCACCAATGCCGGCGGCTGTCCGGCCTTCTGCGCCGATTCCGCTTTGATCTTGGTGGTGTCGTAGTTGCCGGTGAAGATCCCGCGCACTTCGACATCCTGCTGTGAATCGTTAAAGGCTTTGATGACGCGGGTCATCTCCATGGTCAGCTTGCCGTCTACCGGCGCCGGGAACATGAAATCGATCTTCTCTTTTGCCAGCGCCGCGCCGCTCAGCGCGAGGCTTAACCCAACCGCGAGAGCCGTCAGAGGTTTAAGCATGGTCAATCTCCTGGAGTAAATTGTGCTGTTGCTCAGCATGAAAAAGATGAATATCGGCAGGCGAGAAGCCGAGGATCAGCGTGTCGCCTTTCTCCGGTACCGCGCCGCGATGGCGGCGGCTAAAGCGCAGGGTGCCGATGGGGGTGCTGACGTGGAGCAGATAATCGGCTCCCATCAGTTCTCGTTGCAGGACGGTGGCACAGAGGCGCAGATGCCCCTCCTCCACGCGATCGCTGATATGTTCCGGACGAATGCCGAACCAGACCCGGGACTCGTCACGGTAGTGCGGCGGCAGCGGATGGCGCAGGTCGCCGAGCTGCACCTCGCCGTCGGCGCAGGGCAGCGACAGCAGATTCATCGCCGGTGAGCCGATAAACCCGGCAACGAACAGGTTGGCCGGATGGGCGTAGAGGTACTCCGGCCGCCCGACCTGCTGGACGTGGCCGCCGTTCATCACCACGATGCGATCGGCCATCGACATCGCCTCGGTCTGATCGTGGGTGACGTAGACGGTGCTGGTTTTTAGCTGCTGGTGGAGATCCATGATGCTGTCGCGTACTTCGCTGCGCAGACGCGCGTCGAGGTTGGAGAGCGGTTCGTCCATCAGGAACAGGCGCGGGTTGCGCACGATGGCGCGGGCCATCGCTACCCGCTGGCGCTGGCCGCCGGAGAGCTTCGCCGGCTTGCGGTCCAGCAGCGTTTCCAGCTGTAGCATCTGCGCCACTTTATCGACCCGCGGCTGCCAGCTGGCCTTATCTTCTTTCCGCACCTTCATGCCGAAGGTGATGTTGTCCTGCACCGACAGGTGCGGGAACAGGGCGTAGTTCTGGAAGATCATCGCGAAGTTGCGCTCGCGCGGCGACAGGGTGGTGATGTTCTGGTCGTGCAGCCAGATCTCGCCTTCGCTCACCGGCTCCAGCCCGGCCAGCAGGCGCAGCAGGGTGCTTTTGCCGCAGCCGGAGGGGCCGACCAGCACCACGAATTCGCCTTCGTGAATATCGAGGGAGAGGGCGTCGAGGGCCGGTTTACCGTCGAAACGCTTACTGATGTTTTGCAAACTAAGCATGAGAATTAACGCTCTTCCGTTGGGCAACTGATGTTTTCGTCATACAGCCACGGCCCGGCGTGGTGGGTCAGCGGGTGCTGGTAGCTGACCCACTGCTCGCCGACCTGGCGGTGCATCAGGCACGACGCCGGCGACAGGTCGTAGTACGGGCGACGGTCTTCGTGGAAATAGGGCACCTGATGGACGGTTCCCGGGATGGTGGAGATGATCGCCTGGCGATACTGGGTCAGGGTCAGACTATGGTTATGACCGCAGAAGATGCGCGTCAGGGAAGGGAAGCGCTCCACCAGCGCCAGCAGACGATGGCCGTTTTCGCAGGCGATGGGGTCCATCTGGGCATTGCCCAGCGGCAGCGGCGGGTGGTGCATAAACACCGTCGCCGGCTTATCGCCGCCGTCGAACAGCTGGGCCTCCAGCCATTTGATGGTTTCGTCGGTCAGCCAGCCGCTGGAGGTGCCGGCGCGGCTGGAGTCGATAAACAGCAGGCGGGTGGCGAAGTCGTCCACCGCGTAATGCATGTTCTGCGGGTCGCTGCCGAGCTGCGGGCACAGCGGATGCAGGTATTCGAGAAACAGGGCTTTATCGTCGTGATTGCCGGGGATCAGATACAGCGGATAGTTCAGGCTGCCGAGGATCTGGCGGGCAACCTCGTACTCCTGCGGGCGGCCGCAGTTGACGATATCGCCGCTGACCACCACCGCGTCCGGGCGCTCCGCCAGGGCGTTGAGCTGGGAGACCACGTCGGCATTGGCGGCGTTGACGTCGATAAAGCCGTACAGCTTCTGCCCGCGGCTGCGGAAATGGGTATCGGAAATCTGGGCTAACAGCATAGATAACTCCTTATTTGATCCCGGAGAAGCCGAAGCTTCGCAGGAACTGTTTCTGGAAAAGGATGAACGCCAGCATCAGCGGCAGGCAGACCATCAGCGTCCCGGCGCCGATGGTGCCCCACTGGCCGCCGGATTCGGCGCCCATGGCGAAGGAGACCAGCCCCACGGTCAGCACCTGCTTATCGGGATCGTTGAGCATCATTAGCGGCCACAGATACTCGTTCCAGTGGTAGGTAATGCTGACGGTGGCGAAGGCCAGCACCGACGGCCAGGACATCGGCAGCAGCACGCGGAACAGCACCTGCCACCAGCGGCAGCCCTCCATCAGCGCGGCTTCTTCCAGCTCTTTGGGGATGGCGAGGAACGCCTGGCGCATCAGGAACACGCCAAACGCCGAGGTGAAGTAGGGCATCATCACCCCGGTGAGGGTGTTGAGCAGGCCGAAGGTCTTCAGAGTCAGCATGTTCGGCACCATCATCACCACCGGCATGATCATCAGCTGGACCAGGAACAGCAGGAACAGGGTCTGCTTGCCGCGGAACTGGTGGTAGGCGAAGACATAGCCGGCGGTGGTGATGGTCAACAGCTGCACGAAGAAGGTGCCGAAGGTAAAAATAAGGGTGTTGGCGTAGAGGCTTAGCCAGTCGGCGCTGGCCCAGGCGTCGCGGAAGTTATCCAGCGTCAGCGGCAGGCGCGGCAGCAGGGAGGCCATATCCTCGCCGAAGGTGGTGGCGCTGAACGCGGTAGCCAGCATCCAGATAAACGGGCTGACCCACAGCAGAGCCAGGCAGCACATCAGCACGCTGAGGGTGAACGGCTGCGAGCGACGCAGGCGCAGCCACAGCGGTAGTGAGGCGACCGGCGAACGAACAACCAGCGGCGAGGCTTCAGCGCTCATAGTGGGCTCCTTTCTCCAGCAGTTTGAGGTTAAGCAGCGAGAAGGCGAACAGCCCGGCCAGCGTCAGGAAGGTGGCGGCGGAGGCTTTGCCGAGGTCGTGGGTATCCCACGCCAGATTCTGGATGTAGTAGAGCAGCACGGTGGTGGCATTATCCGGCCCGCCGCGGGTCATTACCGCCACGTGGTCAATCTGGGTGATGGAGTAGATCAGCGCGGTGGTGATCACGAAGCTCAGGGTCGGGCGCAGCAGCGGTAGCGTCACCTTAAAGAACACCTGGCTGCGGGTGGCGCCTTCCATGATCGCCGCTTCACGCGTTGAGGCCGGGATGCTCTGCAACCCGGCGAGGAAAAACAGCATGTAGTAGCCGGCGAACTTCCATACGCCGATCAACGCCAGCGCCAGCAGGGCGCTGTTGCTGCGCCCCAGCCAGTTGTTGTTCATCGGCCCGAACAGCTTCGCCAGATAGTGGTCGAGCAGGCCGAGCCCGGGCATAAAGATAAACAGCCACAGCGCGGCGGCGCTGACCATCGGGATAATCATCGGGAAGAAAAAGGCGGTGCGCAGCCAGCGGTTAACGCGGTGGTTTTCGCTCAGCGCGACGGCCAGCAGCAGGGCCAGCGTCACGCCGGGGACCACCGTCAGCAGGATATAGAGCAGGTTGTTGAGCAGCGACTGCCAGAAGACGTTATCGGCGAACAGGCGGACGAAGTTATCCAGCCCGACGAACGGCGCGTTGTCGCTGGCCATGCGGGTATCGAACAGGCTGTCGTACACCGAACGGCCCAGCGGGAACCAGGTAAACAGCAGTAAAAACAGCAGGGAGGGCGACAGTATCAGCCAGGGGAGCCAGGTTTTTCTCATGGTGGCAGACGTCTCGTTCAGGCGTTTATGGAAGCCCGGATTGTGAGAACGAATGACTGCAAGGGGATGGCGGGGAGATGACCGTTTAATGAACCTTCAGCGGGCGCCGGCTGAGGGAACAGGCCGGGCAGACGCGCCGCCCGGCGGATAAGGGGGGCTAGAAGTCGGCTTTCAGCACCACGCGATAGCGAGCTTTACCCTCGCGCACGTGTTTCAGCGCCTCGTTGATCTGCGACATCGGGAACAGCTCGGTAGTCGGGGCCACTTTGCTGCGTCCGGCAAACTTCATCAGCTTACGTAGTTCGGACGGGTTGCCGGTAGCTGAACCAGAAATGCTGCGGTCGCCGCCAATCAGGGTAAAGGCGGGAACCTGTAGCGGCTTCATCACCGCGCCGACGGTATGGAAGTTGCCGCCGTACGCCAGCGCTTCGAAGTACGGCTGCCATTCGAGATCCACCGCCACGGTGTTGATGATCAGATCGAACTGGCCGGCCAGCGCTTTTAGGGCTTCAGGATCGCGGCTGTTCACCACTCGATCGGCGCCCATCGCCAGCACTTCCTGCTCTTTTGCCGGACTGGAGCTGAAGGCAGTCACTTCGGCGCCCATGGCGCGCAGCAGCTTAATGGCGATATGGCCGAGGCCGCCGATACCAATGACGCCCACGCGGCTGGTGGCGGTGACGTGGTGCATCAGCAGCGGTTTAAAGACGGTGATCCCGCCGCACAGCATCGGGCCGGCGGATTCGATATCGATACTCTCCGGCAGCGGGATCACCCATTGCCAGTCGGCGCGCAGCTTATCGGCAAAGCCGCCGCGGTTGATGATGGTTGGCACCGAGCCTTCGAGGCAGTTGATCTGGTTGCCGCTGATACAGGCATCGCAGTGCCCGCAGCTGCGGGCCGTCCAGCCGATGCCCACCTTCTGGCCGACTTTCAGTCCTTTATCCTGTGCCGCGCTGCCCAGCGCCGCCACGCGGCCAATCACCTCATGGCCGGCAACCAGCGGATAGCTCGACATGCCCCATTCGTTGTCGATCATCGACAGGTCGGAGTGGCAGATGCCGCAGTATTCAACCTGTACTTCGACATCCTGCGGCAGCAGTTCGCCCGCGTCGTACTCCCACAGCGACAGATCGGCGCCCGCTTCTTTGGCGGCGTAGCTTTTAATTGTGCTCATCACGATTTCCTTGGTTTGGCGTAGATAAACAGAAAGTGTAGAGCATGGGGCGGGGCGACGCTTGGCAGAAGGAGGCAGGCAGATGGGGCAATCGAAGAGGGAAGGGGAAGGGGAAGGGGAAGGGGAAGGGGAAGGGGAAGGGGAAGGGGAAGGGGAAGGGGAGCGGGGTAAGCTTGCCGGGCAGGCGAAGGGGAAAATGTGACCTGAGACGCTCCTGAGCAGGCCGGGCGCTGTTTTTTTCGACACTTAGCGTGGCGGAGACACGCTGCTGCTTGCATGGCGGCCATCGACAGGTATAATCCACAACGTTTCCGTATCCCTTCAGTGCCGAAGTGGCGAAATCGGTAGACGCAGTTGATTCAAAATCAACCGTAGAAATACGTGCCGGTTCGAGTCCGGCCTTCGGCACCATCGGAACATCAATAGACGTCAACGGACGTCTTTTTTTGTGCCTGAAATCCAGTATCCGCAAGGCTTTCCTCGCTTTTCCACTCAACCTAAGTCAACCTGATTCAATCTACATCAACTTACTGATGCGGGTACAACTGCGGGTATATCCCGGTTCGATAATGTTTGTACCCACACAGAATCCTTGAAAGGATACTCATCATGGCTCTGAGTGATGTGAAGGTTCGTTCGGCTAAGCCTGAAGCAAAAGCCTATAAACTAACTGACGGTGAAGGCATGGTTTTGCTGGTTCACCCTAACGGTTCCAAATACTGGCGGCTTCGTTATCGTTTTGGCGGTAATGAGAAGATGCTGGCGCTGGGGAAATACCCTGAAGTCTCGCTGGCCGATGCCAGAGGTCGCCGGGATGAAGCCCGTAAGTTGTTAGCTAACGGCGTCGATCCTAGTGAGAACAAGAAAGCTGTTAAGGCAGAGCATGAGCAAGAGACGATAACGTTTGAAGTGGTAGCCAGAGAGTGGCACGCCAGCAATCAGAAGTGGTCTGCATCGCATAGCGCTCGTGTATTGAAAAGCCTCGAAGATAATCTCTTTGCTGCTATCGGTAAGCGGAACATTGCTGATCTGAAGACTCGGGATCTGCTTGTCCCCATCAAAGCGGTGGAGTCGTCTGGGCGTCTCGAAGTCGCTGCTCGTTTGCAGCAGCGTACTACCGCGATTATGCGCTTTGCTGTACAGAGTGGGTTAATCGACTACAACCCCGCTCAAGAGATTGCTGGTGCGGTTGCTACGGCGAAAAGACAGCATCGTGCTGCTCTGGAACTTAACCGCATTCCTGAATTGCTTCAACGCATCTATCACTATTCTGGCAGGCCGTTAACCCGACTGGCGGTTGAACTCACATTGTTAGTTTTCATCCGTTCAAGCGAGTTGTGTTTTGCTCGCTGGTCAGAAGTGGATTTTGATACTGCCATGTGGACGATTCCGGGAGAACGTGAGCCACTGGAGGGAGTTAAGCATTCTCAGCGTGGTTCGAAGATGCGGACTCCACATCTTGTACCCTTATCTCGACAAGCTCTCACCATTCTGGAAAAGATCAAAAGCATGAGTGGAAACCGTGAGCTGATCTTCGTTGGTGATCACGATCCGCGTAAGCCAATGAGTGAGAATACGCTTAACAAGGCCTTGCGAGTGATGGGCTATGACACGAAAACGGAAGTGTGTGGGCATGGTTTCAGGACGATGGCGTGTAGTTCTTTGATTGAATCGGGATTGTGGTCGAGGGATGCAGTAGAGCGGCAGATGAGTCATCAGGAACGTAGCTCAGTACGGGCGGCTTATATCCATAAGGCGGAACATCTTGGGGAGCGAAGGTTGATGCTGCAGTGGTGGGCTGATTATCTGGATGCGAATCGAGAGAGGGGGATAAGTCCGTTTGACTATGCAAAAAAGAACACTGGATAAGGATTTATTTTAATAAAATATGTTTTTCGGTTTATTGCTAGTTATTAACATTAGACTATTTGATGTTTACTTTAAGGGTTTTATAATGAAAGTTATTTCTGAGGATAATAAAGAGCTTAATGCTACAGTTTCTATAACAACTTTAGATGGAGTATTCGGATTAGTACTTGAATCAAGGGGAGGAGCAAAAGGTAAAAGTAATGAGAGAAATTCCGATTATACAATTGCGTTAGATGCCATATTATCCAGACTTCAGATTTGCAATGTTGAATATATAGAAGTGACATTAGTATCATCAAAATCAATTAACACGTGGTCTGCAAGAGAAAGGGTTTTAATAATTGATGGTGAATCTCAAATAGATATCCGTAACTATGACATACTCACTTTAAGAAGGAAAATAAGTCACGCTCTGCAATCGTTTAAGTCCAATATAAATGCTAAAGGCGGGAATGGGACAAAAAGAATACTGATCAATACATCTTTAAATAGCAGTGAATGGTTGTCAATAATTCATGGGGATTCTATGGAAAACAATTTTTCTAAAATAGGATTCAATATTGATGAAATAGATGCTAAGAGAGAGGTGGCTAATAGATTAGTCTCAATAAGACGTGGTCAAGCATCATTTAGAAAAAATTTGCTATTGGCTTATGAAGGTCGATGCGCTATAAGTGGCACAATGGTTGTTGAAACTCTTCAGGCTGCACATATCTATCCGTACATGGGGCAGGCAACGAATGAGGTAAGTAATGGATTATTATTGCGTGCAGATTTACATCTTTTATTCGACATGGGGCTTATTTACCTGAATAATGATTTTACAGTAAGCGTTTCGGAAAAGTTAAATAAATCAGAGTACTACTTTTATGATGGTAAGAAAATTTATTTGCCTGCTATTAAGCATCAACACCCAAGCCAATTGGCATTAAAAGAACGCAGCAGGTTATTTAACGTTTGAATAGTTTCTTGATTTAAATGTTCATTTTTAAAGGATAACTTTTTACATGTGATTCCAGTATTTGCGTGGTGTAATTTAAGCCCAATGTGAAAGCTTTATAATATTAGATATAGTCTTTTAGATTGAGAAGGGGACTACTAATTATTCTTTATTTTTTATGTGATAATTGTTTTTAAGTGATGCTAAAAAAATAATATAATAAGCTATGAATGTATATATACCTGTCATACTTCAAGTTGCATGTTGCCCGTGTAGCTTCATGCTCATAAGGCTTGGTCTGCATTGTTGCTTGAGCATGCAACTTCAAGTTTATTGGGTATACAAAGTAAATTCTCTTGTTTACCTTAATAAGCCCTCCAGCTATAAATATGCCTGGAGGGCTGAGGGTTATGCAATACTTATAGATGAGCTTAAACGCAACCATTCATTTGTATCTAGACCAATTCGAGAAATACTTGCAGCCACCTGATTTGATATTGCTTGGGCAACATTATTTTTAAGCTCACCAACCCAAAATAGTTCCTCAATGCCTCCACTTTCTTTTTTACACTGAATTATATATTCATTGCTACCGGCTTGGTTAGAAGCTTTTACTGTACGGGTGGTTTTGTTGCGTTTAAGATCAAATTTGCGGATACATTGAGTTGAGCATCTAGCCATCAGACGAATATTTTCACCAGTTTTTGATTGGATCACATGGGTGAACTTCCCTGTCGGCTCTTTAACTTCTTTAACTGCAAGGAAAAGAAAACTCGCATCTGAACTTAGACGGACGCTGTCACACAATGGTTGTAAACAAATATAATACTTACCTTTTTTATCTTTTATTATTGAACCGAGTTTAATATTTGGAGCATATGCTAAATTCGTAAGAGAGAGGCCGTCACGACGCTTACACTCAATAATTGATAACTTTTCATGGCTATCGATAGTCCCATTTTTTAAATTTACTTGAATTCTATTTCTTTCAAAAAAGCTGAGAGAATCTTGACCCTTACTAATTATTTTGGGTTCAGACTGTAGTATCGCGTCAATTTGTTCATTCTCTGTGGCTTCAATAAGTTCTTTCATTCTACATGAGCCAACTTTTCCCGATTCATCTCCGACTACAATCTCGAAGAAATCATCGTCATTTTCCATATTTATATGACTAAGCCAGTCTATTATTCTATTTTTTTCTAAGCTTAACTTTAAGGGGTGGCTTATTTGAATCATGGATTTTAATTCTTCAGCTATTAATTCAGCTGCATAATCAAGAGCAACTTCTTCAGCATTTTCTCTAACTTTTGGTGACGATAGCAATCCAATTACGTGCGACAAATAAGCAGGGTCTAAATCTCTACTAAAAGTATGAAGAATATGATGGGTTTTATCTCTCAATTCGCTAAGTGTGGATAAGGTTGCATTGGGTAAAAGTCCGATGGTTAGTTCGGTAAATAATGAGACGACTTCTTCTCGTAACTCTTTTGCGGTTGTTTTCTTTTCTATGACAGTAATTTGACAGAATTCTAAATCTGCATTATCAAAATTAATGTTATTTTCATTCGTTAATACACTGAAATCTACGCTCTGTAATGTTTGTGCAATATTTCCAGTAATTTCTGCGATATTCGGTTCTGCGGTGTAGATCACAATTAGTCTTAATCTTCCATGCTGACTTTTATCATGTTGTAATATTTTTAAAATACTTGCCTTAGCTAAGCTTCCGATTTCAGCACCAAAGTTTTCATCCATGCGCCAATCAAGAATTGTAGCATCTACACGTTTTGCACTCAGTGTGATATTCTCAGCTGCATCTTCAATTGTCTTGAATCTATGGACGTCAGGAATAAAACCACTACAATTTATTCCATATTCAGCGAAAGCTAAAGATAGGTCTTGATAATCTAAATTATGAACTTCTTTTTCTAATCTATCCCTAATTGTAGACGAAGCGAGGCTAATATTTGCCACACCTAAACCACTATCCTCCTCACTTGAACCACTTTCTTCCTCGCCAAAAGCAAAGGGGTCTTTATTAGCAGCAGAGGCTACCTCTTCCTTATTAGATATAGCATTACCAAAAAACAACTTATCATCAATTGCAATTACGTTACTCAAAAAGCTCTTAACAATACTTTGTGAGGTTTCAAAAAATAATCCTGTACGCACAATATCACTCCACATCAATGTCGTTATGTTCGTTTTTTACAATCCGGAAAACTGCACCTGTATTGGGATCATATGGGTCAAGAGAGAGTTCAAAATCTTCGCGTGTAAGGGTTTGATGGGCGATATAAAGACCCATACCTTGTCCACCCAACCGACGGCTAAATCCAAATTCAAATACATTTTGTTGGTCAATTGTCGGAATACCTGGGCCGGAGTCTTTGATAAGAAAACCATTAACACACGAATCGAGAGTAATCGTTTTTTGTCCTGAGCTTTTTGCTACCCAATAGATGGCATTGTCAATAAGGTTGATAAATACTGGATATATAGTAGAAGTAAAAGTAACTACACTTTGGTTATAAAAATCTTCAGTGAAATTAATAACAATTTGCTCTTTTTCTAAACGTTCTTCAAAGACAGAAATAATAAATTCACTAATAGCTTTGCCAGTTATGAGTGTACGCCTACGCCCAGTCTGTCTTGTTAATGGAATTAGGGTTTTTATATATGCATCAAGATGATCAAATCCGATGCGAACTCTATCATAAATTATTTTAAATCTTTCGTTGCGAGCTGCAAAAGGCTGCATTTCATTTAAAGCCCGACGAAGTGATAAAATATTGCTATTAAATTCATGTCCAAGAATACCAAGAGCCATTCCTAATTGAGCAAGATGTAAATTTTTGTCATGTTGTTCACGTAAAAGCTCGTATTCAGTTTCTAAAATAGAAACTAACTCGGTAGAAGACGTAGTATTTTGGTCAGTACCTTCTTTTGCTGCTTCGAGTCTATCGATTATGAGGTTTACATTATCTAATATTGCTTTTGAAGAATTATCTATTCTTGATTCTAAATCAGTTTTCAACTTATAGAGTTGTTCTGTTGTGACGCCTTGAAAACTGGTTGAATTGAAATCTTTAAAAACTTCAGCTGTCTTCTGTTTAGACTGTTGCCTGCTTTGATTTAGTAGCTGTCGTGCTTGTTGTTGCAGTTCCTCAAGCACCTTATTAGCTTTATTATATGCATCATTAAGTTGTTTTCTTTGAGATTCTTCAAGTAAAGAAAGAGAATCATTAAAACGATGCCGTAAACCTGTCCTGTCACCAAATCGATCTTCGTAGTCTACTAATCTAGCACCAATATCTGCCTTACATCTTTCAATGTTAATAACGATTTCATTTTTCTTAACTTGGTATAGATCCCAACGATCAGCTAGTTCTTTATTTAATCCAACGCCAGATGGTTTGGTAATCTCGATACTTTCTAGTAATCTTCCGAACTCGTTAAGTCTAATTTTCTCCACATTAAAAGCAAGGTCATCAACTGATAAGTTTTTAGGATCAAAATTTTCGAAAACTGATTGTGATTTTTCTTTTAAAATTTGAATTTCTTTTTCGAAATTACCATTATCAAGCTTCGTAAAGAAATTATCGAGAGAAGCCGAAAAACGTTTTCGTTTAGAAGCCTTGTAGCTTTCGCGTTTTTTAATTAATTCATTTTCACGTTGTTGGCGCGCTCTTGTTTCTATAAATGTTGCTGACTGGTCACCTTTATCGTTAAAGTAATCCGCCGCGACCTGAATAAAAAAATTCTCCAAAATGGCTTTGAATTGCTTATATGCTTTATTCTCGATGAAGCCTTCTCGCCCTGCCTTTTCTCTCAGTTCAGCATTGTTTGATTTAGTTAATTCTATTGCTCCAAACATTCTTCGGTATGAGAAAAAATATTCAGACATGCTTTTAGAACGACGTTGCTCAATACGAAGGAAATCAACGTCTGAATCACCATATGGTAAAATACGTATGCCGTCCCTGTAGACATACAACCCTCCCATTCTGTCAGTTTTATCTCTCAGTTCTCTCCATGTTTCTGGAGGAATTTTTGTATCTCTTTGGAGGCCTTGCAAATAAGCTAAGTTAAGTCGAAATGATCCACATAATGTTTCTTTGTTACTGCCTTCAGGCCATGGGATAATTACATTTTTTTCTTCACCATAGATTCTTATCGTTCCTGAAAACTGTCCGAATTCGTTGAATACACCATTAAAGTGATGATCAGCAATAGCAAACTCATCTGGTGTAAAAAAAACAGATTCACTGATTCTATCAATACACTCACCATGTAAAGTATGATCCCGAAAACGAGCCATAATCGGAGGATGCGAATTTTCGTACATTGTATTCGTGAAACCTAGCAATGATTTCTCAAGTCTTGAAGATTGATCTGTGCGTCTAGTAGTATTAAGCGTCTCAATATCATCGGCTAAAATTTCATCTACAGGTGTTATAATGAAATGGGTTCCCCCTCGATTGCCTTTTAGAGAAAGATGATCACGCTTTAGGTTAAGGTTATCATCGAGACTATTTAAACTAGCATCCCAGAATTCTGGGTCATAGTTGAACTGTTCTAGTTGCGATATAATTAAATCAATTTTTTTCTGTGAAATTTTACCTTTTAAGTTTAATACATTTTCTTTTGCTTCTTGTATGAGCTTTTCGACATGTGATTTATAAAGAAATTCATTTTGAGCAATTTCTATTATTGGAATGTTAATATCTTCTAAATTTAACTTTGGTAAAGAAAAAAGTGTCCAATTGACAAAGGCTGCGACAATTTTACCGCTGACTCCGTTCCTGCGTGAACGAGTTATTACCATTACCTGGGGGCCAATTGAAGCGATAGCTAATCGACCAATACCTTTTTCTCCCATAATAGGCCGAGACTGCTTAGATGTATCAACTTCTGGCATATCGATACTATCTTCATCGATTAGTTTACTATCAGTACCGATAGTGAGCCAGCGCTCCTCAAACTCTTCCTTAGTCATCCCAAGGCCATCATCACGTAAAATTAATAAGTTTTTTTTCCGTATATAATCTACTTCAACATTATCTGCATAGGCATCATGAGCATTTTTAAACAGTTCACTTAATGCGGTGGGAATACCGGCGATCTGTTGTCTGCCAAGCATGTCAAGAGCACGAGCTTTAGTTCTAATATTTGCCATATAAACATCGGGTCAACTATCCCCGGTCTCCTTGTAAAATTTAGCCTGTTTGAGAATTGCTTCTGCAAAACACTGTGCCAAAAGTACTGGAACGGCATTACCTATTTGTTTAGACTTTGAAATATTGCTCCCCTCGAAAATAAAATTTTTGGGGAAAGTCTGCAGACAGGCTGCCTCTCGAAACGTAATAGCACGATTTTGAGTGATATCAGGGTGTCCAAATCTGCCATTTGAAATGCTTGTACACTTGGTTGTTAGAGTTTTACATGGCATATCCCACCTCATTCTGCCATAAACGTCAGTATGGCCGTTATAGTTTCGATGGCAATTTAGCCACAAGTGGTCAGGCCAATTTCTTCGATCTCCGCCTTCTGGAGTGTGCTGAAGGCGTTCTATATTGATGGGAGTAATGACAGCAGCAATATGCAGTGGGTCATCTTGGCTGCATTCACCCGCTTGTAAACTGGGTAGGTCACCAATGTAGTCTCTGACTGTTGCGAATGGCTTTTCTTCGTGACCGTGTGTTGGTGCCGGGAAATCAGGATATCCACCCAATTTAGCAAGAACAACCAAGCGTTTCCTTTGTTGAGGAACACCGTAAAATTCACTAGATACTACTTTAAAATCATATTGATAGCCAAATCGGCCAATGAAATGCAGAAAATCTGCAAAAGGACCATTTTCTGCAATTTTGACACTTTGAATGCCTGGAACATTTTCAATAAAAATGAAGGCGGGGCGGAATGCTCTTATGAAGCGCTTGGTTTCTCCTAGAAGAGTTCTGCGTTTATCATCTACATTTCGAGTTTTGTTCTGTGAAGAGAATGGTTGGCAAGGCGCACAAGCACAGAATACTAGTTGTGCACTATCTCTTTCTGGCACTAACTTGGCAACATCCCGTATCTTGATATTTCTGATATCATCACGAATAAAATTTGTTTGAGGAAAGTTAGCTTTATAGCTGGCTTCAGCGCTTTCGTCGAAGTCGATACCTAAGGCGATATCAAACCCGGCCAGTTCAAAACCTTTACTGGCTCCACCGCACCCGCAGAAAAAGTCTATGACCCTCATTGATAAAACTCGTCCTCTTAACTCATTGATTTTTAAATAATTAAATTTTTTAGTGGTTATGAAAATTACATTATATGTTGTCTCTGTCTGATTGTAACCCTTTTGACCTGCCCCCGGGATTAGATACAACCTTCAGTTAGTAATGTCGGTTGGTTTTTCTTCATATTTCCTGTTTCGCCAGTCCGTTGCGAATCCAGCTGGTGTCTGGTAATCCAGCGAAGAATAGGGACGGCACTCGTTATAATCCTGCCGCCAGTCATTAATGACTTTCCTGGCGTGAACGATATGGCTGAACCAATGCTCATTCAGACATTCATCGCGAAATCGTCCGTTAAAACTCTCAATAAACCGTTCTGCGTTGGCTTACCTGGCTGGATAAGCCGTAGTTCTACACTATGCTCAAAGGCCCATTGATTGAGCGCGCGGCAGGTAAATTCCGGGCCCTGATCGGTTCTTATTGTCGTCGGATACCCCCGAAATAGCGCGATACTGTCCAGAATACGTGTGACCTGAACGCCTGAAATACCGAAAGCAACGGTGATCGTCAGACACTCTTTCGTGAAATCATCCACACAGGTCAGGCACTTGGTCCTGCGACCGTTGGCCAGTGCGTCCATCAGTTGAACTCACAGCGAGGAACGGACCTTCGTGATTGGTAGCTTGGTGATTTGCTATTGTGAATATTTGTTAATCATTTGGTAGCAGGTCAGCGGGCTGGCGGAACGGGATACTTACACTTCAAAGGCCTGTGTTTATTCTACCTCGATTTTAAATAATCTTATAATCTGCTTTTACTTCCCTATTGGGTATCAACTAATTTCACCTTGCTATTTTCCCTTAATGGTTGTTTTTTCTATTGAAAAATAACCAAAGAGACATAAAGAAATTGTCGTGACACAATAGCAAATGAAAAATATTAGTGATGCTTTAAAAGTATCTTTAGGTGTTGCATTTATAGCTGAATATAATGCCGAGCAAGTTACGCCGACGAATAATGTTGTAATAAAGTTAAATTTTTTAGCTAGCCAGTGTTTAAATCTACAACCTGAAGGCTTAACAAATACAATAGTTGGTGATGTTGCGAAAGTTTTTCTTATGATAAAAAGAATAAGAAAAATATATAGCATATTCACAAACCAATCAGGGGGTGAATTTAAATTTACATCTAAAGATACAAGTGAATATGCTACAACACCAAGTAAAGATATGGTTATCGTGTTTAAGGTGTTTTTTATCTCGGTATAATAGTATTGGTTATCTGCATTGATAGGGACGATGTATGCTTTTAACATGTTAACTCCTGCGGCTAAACTATCTAGAATTGAATCTACAATACATTTCCCGTATGTTGAAGCCCCTATTTATTATAGAAGCCTCAATACATTAACCCCGTTTCCCCGCAATCACCCCGATAAACTCTCTTACCTGTTTCTGCTTCCTTGCCGACAGCTTCTCAACCCGACGCATCGCTGCTTCCAGCTCCGGTTCCGGCTCTACTGCCGTCAGCACGATACAGCCTGCCATTACCCGTACTTCCACCTTTGTACCCGTCGCGAACCCCGCGGCGTCCAGCCACTGACCCTTCATCGTTAACGCCGGAATAGGGCGGTAATCCGGAAAACGGTTCGCATAGCTCACGGTAAGCTGGCGCTTATTTTTCACTGGTGCTTCTGCATCGAATGAATCTGCAATACAATCGACTTCAGTCATAATTGCTATTCCCTACAAATAGTGATTGTGATGAGCGATGTGGGCGTGCGCTAACACGTCCACATCGCGTTAAATAACACCTGTAAATCTAACCAGTAACAAAAACAAAGTCCAGCTGATAATAAAACATAATCGGCACCTTCTGACGTATATTAAGAACTGAAGAGGGATATTTAATCCTGATTTTATGGCGTGTAAATAGAATAGATGAATGAGTTTGTTTTCTTATAAGCCATTAAATGACTTAACGCCGAATAGTATTACCAACTATCAGAAACACGCTTATTGCATCCGGCGAATAAACTCACCGGCTTTAATACCGACGCTCATTCGCACCGCCGGGCATCCGGCCATCGGCTAACACCAGTCACCGGATGTATAACGTGATAAGGGAAGGGAACATCCCTGTTCCCGGAGCCCTTAAACCAGTAACTCTGCCTGGCCGCTCAGCAGGCTTTTATGCGCCGTCTCGCAAATCCTGCTGGCCTGTAGCCCGTCGTCTGCGCTGGCGGCATACGGGGTATTGCTCTTCACCGCTTTAATAAAGTCATTAATCGGGTCAATACCAAACCCGCTAGCGACGCCGTCGCGGTAGGTAATGAAGTAGCTGTTCGGGGTCTTAACCGTTTGCTGGCCGAAGATCTCCAGCCCGCGGTTTTGTGAATCAGAGCGGATCCAGGCGTTATCGCACAGCACCGCCATGCGCCCGTCGTTGTCTTTCGGGAACGCGGCGGGCAGGACCCAGCTGTTCTCAATCACCCACGAACTGCCGTCCTCCATCAGTAGGGTGCTCTGCACGCTGTCCCACGTGTCCAGCCCTTTACTCGCCAGCAGGCGTTTCTGCCCGACGGCGTAAACCGATTTCACCTCCTGCCCGCTGATATAGCGCACCATGTCGAAGCAGTGCGAGCCGAGGAACCACACCGGCGAACTGTGCGCCGACCAGGCCAGCCATTCGCTGGGAACGGCGATCACATCATCCATATTGATATAGCCGCGCAGGATCCTGCCGCTTTCCGCCTTCTGCACCTCCATGCGCACGCGGATCGCCGCCGGGTCCCAGCGCTTGTGAAAATCGACGCCGACGGTTACCCCATGCTCCCTGGCGGCGGTAATAATCGCCTCGCAGTCGGCCACCGAGGTCGCCAGCGGTTTTTCAATCAACACATGCTTACCGTGGGCAATGGCCTGCAAAGCCGGTTCTTTATGGAAAGGATCGGACGTCGCCACGGAAATGATATCCACCTGCTGTTCATCCAGCAGGGCGGGCAGGCTGACGTACCCGGCGATGCCCAGCTTATCTGCTTCGGTATGACAACGCTCTGTGTTGTTATCGCAGACCGCGACCAGCTCCACGTCCGGGTTATGCAGATAGGCGTTGATATGGTGCTTGCCATAAATCCCCGCCCCGACAACGGCCACTTTTAACTTGTTCATCATGACGTTCCTTATATGTCTGTTAAAACAGTCCCAGAGAGAATGCCCAGCCAATCATCACCGCCAGCGGGCCGGTCAACTGGCGGGAAAGCAGGAAGGCCGGTACACCGCTGGCGATGGTCTCCGGTTTGGCCTCCTGCATCGAGAGGCCGACGGGCACGAAGTCGCAGCCCACCTGTACGTTAATGGCGAACAGGGCGGGCAGGGCGAAAGCTGGCGAGATATTCCCCAGCCCAATCTGGGTGCCAATCATCACCCCCACCACCTGGGTAATCGCCGCGCCGGGCCCGAGAATGGGCGACAGAAAGGGGATGCCGCAGATCACGGACAGCAGCAGCAGTCCCCACAGCGAGTTCGCCATCGGCGTCAGAGCGTGGGCGATCACGTTGCCCAACGATGTGGCCTGGACGATGGCGATCAGCACGGAGACAAAGGCCATAAACGGGATCACCGTTCGTACCGACACGTCCACCGCCTCGCGGCTGGCGGCAAACAGTAGGGCAATCACGTGGCCGGTCTTATTGCCCAGCGTTTCCACCGCCAGAATCAGCTGATTGCCGAAGGCGGCGGGCGGCGGCGTCTGTGCGACCGGCGGGGTAGGCTCCGCCACAATCGTCTTAGGTTCATCCGGCATCGTGTCTGCCGCCACGCGGGTTATCAGTCCTTCATGCACGTCCGATACGTAGTTGCTGGCGTTAATAAACTGCGCCAGTGGCCCGGCCTGGCCGGTGGGCATCACGTTAATCGTCTTGATGCCTTTTTTTGGATACAGCCCGCAGCGCAGGGAGCCGCCGCAGTTGATCACCACGCACAGCGTCTCTTCATCCGGCGGAACGGCCTGAAAGCCGTTGATCACCTCCGATTGCGTGAGTTCGCCGAGCCGACGGGCGACGGGATGGATCTCCCGCCCGGTCAGCGACACCACCTTCAGGCCGCTGCCGATCGGCAGCCTCAGCCCGGTACCGAACCCTTCGGCGCCGGGAGCAACGTTGATCAGGTTCATTGCGCACTCTCCTTAACGATCAGATAGCCGCCCTGCAACAGCGCAAGAGCAGGGACTTTGCCGGCAAGATGTAGCGTGCCCTGATGGCGCGGCGTGCTGGCGCTATCGAACACCAGCGTCAGGTGTCCGAGTTCCAGTAACGCCTGCAGGGCGTGGCTGCCAACGGCGGTGATGAGATAGTCTTCCCCCCCGAGCGTGAACCGATCGCCCGCCCGTAGCCGGGCATGCTCGTATTGAAAAACGGGCCGCAGGGCCAGGGCGTAATCCAGGCAGTCTGCGGGGCCGTCGGCGCGAAAGGTAATCAGCAGGTTATCCGCCAGGCCGTCTGCTACATGGGGGCCGACGTGTTCGATATGGGCCTGATAGATCATGCCGCACCTCCCGTTGCCTTACGGCGCAGGCGCAGGAACAGATATTCGGTGATCATGCCGCGCAGCAGGCCAATGACGATGGCGGCGGCGATATAGCGTAGCGCCAGTTCGGTCACCGGCAGGCCGAGGCTTTTGATCCCGGCGGCGACGCCCAGCCAGATGAACAGCTCCGAGGGCACTACGTGGGGGAACAGGCTGGTCAGCGGGTGGGCGGTAGTGCCCAGCGCGTCTTCATACCCGGGTTTACTCTTTTCGGGCAGCAGCTTGCCAAGCGTCAGTGCGCCGGGGCTGCTCATAAAGAACCAGCCGAGGATTGGCAGCAGGCCATAGGTCAGGATCCGCGAGCGACCAAACAGCGTCGCTACTCGTTCCATGCGCCGCTGGCCGACCAGCTTCATCAGAAAGTTGATGGCGAGCAGCAGGCAAATCAGCATCGGAATGATCCCGCTCATCATGTCGAGAAAGACCTTCCCGGCGAGCTGGAAAATATTGATAAAGCTTTCAGCAAGGGTAACCAGAAACATGGCGACCTCCTTGCGTAGGGCGGGTTAAAGCGGGTTGCAGTGATACATCCTCGATTGTGGTATGCATAAACAACTCCTTTTTAGCGTGTGTAAATAAAAGACCTCTTTGTTAATTCATTGATAAAAATGATTTCTGGTAAATATGGCGATTATTTTCAAACAGCAGACGACAGGGGTTGTCCTTGCCCCGGTGGATCAAGTGCTTTTTTCGGGTTACGGGCCCGGGTGAGATCGGAATAACGGTTGGGCCAGATTTCAAGGGGATGAACATTCAGCGCGATACCGTTCCTTGTTGGCCATTCCACTCATACCTCTTTGATATCAGGGTCGGACAGGACAAGATGCTTATAAGCTTTAGGATCTCTAAAGATGAGTTATCTTAAGGAATACTAAAGATGCTGTCAATATGACCATTCAAAGAAAAGGGTTATAGCTCCGAAGCGCCTGAGAACGACGAGAGAATTGGCAAATATGTCGCAGGAAGTGCTGGCCGCAGCGGCGGGTGTTTCTGAAAATACGGGCTCTTCAAGAATCTCACATTACGAACATGGCAGGCATAAACCAAAATTTGAGTGGGTATGACACTTAGCAAAGGTGCTTGATGTCCCTGAAAGATATTTTTATACGTTGGATGATAGCTTTGCTGAAGTGATGTTGAAGCTACGCGTTGGACAACGAGCTCAATGGGAAAAGGATAAGTCAGATAGTTGATTTTATTAGTGTATTATTGAATGCTGAACTATCTATCTTTATGAACTCTAAAGATAAAATGACTTGAGTAATGCTAAAGATTACCGTGAAATTCTTACTGGACACACGGTATGATCCCCAAGAGACTTAAAGAAGCACGTTTGCGCGCAAAGCTGACCCAGGAGAAACTGGGTGTACTGGCTGGTATCGAGGAGGCCACAGCTTACTCACGTTTATCTCATTATGAGAATGGTACACATAAGCCGACGTTTGAACTGGTATGTGAATTTGCACGGGTGCTTGATGTGCCGGAGTGCTATTTTTATATCCGGGACGACCAGTTTGCAGCAGATGTATTAGCGTTGTTTTTAAGCAAGAAGTAAAGAATGACCTCAACAGGCCATATGGTTCATTATCCGGGCTGGCAGGTCATAAAAAATACCATATCGATATAGATCGAGAAAAATGATATGCCTTCTATTTATTCTGGTGAATATCAAATGGTTATAAAAATATTGCGCGCAACAAGGAAGGAGAAGGGGTTAACTCAGGTAACGCTGGCCAGGCGCTGGGGCGCCCACAGTCATTTGTCGCCAAAATGGAGAGTGGTGAGAAGAGATTATATGTCGTGGAATTCGCGCATATTGTTGCCTTGCTATCTATTGACCCGGTAAATATATTGAATATCATTATGTCAAAATACGAATCATAAGTCTGCAGTTGTTTTTCTCAGGCTTTAAATCACCCGCCCTCCGGTAATGAATCCCTGGACAGCAAAAGAATACCAACAAAAACCTACGTTATCGTTAAGATAACGTAGGTTCATTATTATTTAATTAAACCGTGATTCGCTGGCTTGCCAGCTATACGTACCATCGGCCATTAACGCATCGCCCAGTTCCTGATAATGGAAATCGTAAAACTCTGCGCTGGCGTCATAACCTGAGTAGTCTACAGCCGCAAGGCCAACGAACGCCCCGGTAAAGAATCCGCCATAGCTTTGCAGCACGTAATCGTCGGAAAGAATGGCGGCATCTAATTTAACGGGGATTTCCGTGAAATTGACCCCATCAAAACTGTATTCATAGCTATACGTTTGTTTGCGAACTTTGCTGCGGAACCAGACGAACTCGGTTCCTTCGGGGATCTTGATGGCATCATCTTTCAAATATGACGTGTATTTCCCACGATTATTTTCACCGATCTCAATGACTGAGCCATTAATCTCATTCCAGGTGATGAACACAAAGCTCCAGTGGCGATCGTTGTAATAATTCGTTAATCCTGCCATCTGTTGATAATTGAACGGATTAAATTTCACTTTAACCTGGGCATCAAAATAGAAGGCTTGCCAGCGTCGGGCAATAAGCGACAGGTTATGCGTATTGGCTAATGAACCCTGGCCGATTAACGTCAGCTTGCCATCGCCGGTGGTCCCCATTTTTTCTGTGAACGGAACCCGCAGCGTATTCCAGTTAGGATCGAGCGTTGCTGTTTTAAACGCATCGTACTGGCTATGGTCTTTGGCACTTTCGGTGTAAATGGCATCGGTTGGCCCTTCGACAAAGGTTTTTCCGCCGTGGCCCCCTTCGATACGTGGCCAGCCGTCCGCATCCCAATATACTTTCTGAATCGCGGTTTCTCTGCCCAGGGTTGACCAGCCACGAGGATCATAGGCCGACTCACCTGGACGATTCCACGGACGGGCGCAGAGCGAGGCATAATACCACTCACCTTTCGGGGTGGAGACCAAAGCGCCATGCCCTTGTTTCTGGATATAGCTGTCCGGGGTATCGACGTTCGTTAAGAAGACTTCCCCTGGCTCGGTTTCAAAGCTGTTGGCCTCTAAGGTTTTGGAGCGCGCAACAACCTCCTGGTGGGTAAAGACGGTCCCCCCCTGCGCGGCGAAAAGATAATAATAGCCGTTCAGTTTGTAGAGGTGTGGCCCCTCGACGAGTGCAACGGCGGTGCCCCGATAGATGGTCCGCGCGGTTGCCGGTTTTAATTTCAGTGTCCTGGTATCAAGCTCAGTTAACGTGATGCCATCGAAGGGGTGATGGTACTCTCGATGGTCCCAGGTTTGCTGCACGATATATTTACGCCCGTCATCGTCATGGAAAAGCGAGGCATCAAAACCGACGCCATTCAGTTTGACAGGATCTGTCCACGGACCACGGATATCGGTCGCGGTGGTCAGATAGTTGGTCATGTCTTTAAAGGCGCCTTCGGTGATTTTCACATCGGTATACACTAACCAGAATTGGCCATCGGCATACGAGAGCGCCGGCGCCCAAATCCCACCTGATGAAGGATTGCCTTTCATATCTAAAAGGGTCGTCGTCGACAAGGGACTGGGGAGCAGATTCCAGTGTTGCAGGTCCTTTGACTCATGCAAACGAACGCCAGGGAACCACTCAAATGTCGAGTTGGCGATATAGTAGGTGTCCCCAACACGGATAATACTGGGGTCTGCATTAAATCCGGGTAATACAGGGTTTTGGATAAGTGACATATCATTCTACCTTTTTAAAATTTCCAAATTTATATTTCTGAATTTTTATTAATTTTTAACTATACCCGGATCTCATCCAGCTGACGGTTGATCTCGGTGACATTTTTGTCTGAGATAGGATAGAGTTGAATAATGATCATCGAAATAGCGGCTAACACAATGGGCATCCACACCGCGGTCATAATGATTCCGTCGATCGCATTGGCACTTTGTTGCGCGCCGGTTTCGCTAAAGCCATAGGCGGCCAGTAACCAAAGTGGAATCGCGCCGCCAATCGTGAAACCAATCTTGAAGAACAGTCCCATAATCGCATTAATGATTGCGGCATTGCGTTTGCCTGATTTTAATTCGCCATAGGCAATCACTTCTGGAACAAGCGCCCACATGAAGCCAGTCGCCGAGGTTAAGCCCCATTGTTTAATGAAGGTTGCGACGTAAGCAAGCCACAGGGCATCGTGCATGCCTTCGCGTGACCACACGTAGGTCAGTAATTCACCCACAATAAACATGCCAAGGAAAAGATGGAAGAAGCCTTTTTTACCGAAGATTTTCTTCAGTCTGGACCAGAAAATAGGGAAGATGATGCCGGGAATTGAGGCGACAAGACCAATCGCTCCCATCCATTCAGAATGACCGACAACAAACTGATTGAAAAAGCCATTTACCGTGTTCATGAAAAACATGAAGGTAAAAGCTAACATGAAAAAGAATCCGAGAATGACAAGCGGCCGGTTATTTTTGAGTTCAAGGAATAAATCTGTCGCTTTTACGTTAGCCGTCTGTTCTGCCGTCGCAACCACACGCTCTTTGGTGAATTTATAGCAGAAGAAAAGCGCCGCTGCGCCGATTAACATATAAATTGAGTAAACGCCAAACCACGCATAGTTAGCCGACGGGTCGGTATAGTTACCCATATTCAGCTGGAGGCCAAAAAAACCCGTATCCTTGAGGCTGCGATCTTTGGGGGAGGCCATCTGCACAAACATCGGGAACAGGGTATAAACAAGCAGGTTGGCGCTGTTTGCCAGCATCATGCGGGTACTGGTCAGTTTATCAATCGATTCAGGATCTCTCGTCAATGATGCATTAAGCGAACCATAAGGAATATTCACCAATGAATAAACTAAATCCAGCGCCAGATAAATGATAAACGCAAATGGAACCGAACCTCTTATTCCGGGAATAGGCGCAAAAAGCAACGCGGAAAGAATCACGAGGGGAATGCCCGCTCTTAAAAGCCAGGGGCGATATTTGCCCGCACTTGAACTTCTTTTGTCAACATAGGTGCCGACCATCGGATCCCAGAAAACATTAACGATGCGCACAAACAGAAATATAAACCCCGCCGTCGCGGTGCTGATGGTATTTACCGTCAACATGTGAAGAGCAAGAAAACCGCCTATCGTACCAAAAACAAGGTTTTGCGCAAAATCACCCATCCCATAACCAATGCGTTCCCCACGAGTTAATTTATGATATTCATCATGCCGACTTTGCATTATGTTTTTGCTCATTCTAATCAAGTCTCCGGTTTCTTTTGAGAATGTGAAACACTTTCTGACACAGATGACCTCCGGGAATCCATTACGATTTTACATTAAGTAATTATGTTTTTTTACTTCTGTGATCATCGAAACTCAGGCTCTCTCGAGGCCGCGTATCCCGCCTGTTGACGCGCCGTTGACAGGCAATATCTGCGGCAGGTAAATGTCCCCCGGCAACAGCTGATTTTTATTTTAGTGATTGTCACCTGAAACCCTCGTGAAGGGAAGGGGAAGTATGGTTATCAATGTATTTAATATATGACGTTATTATTTGCGAGATGGTTCACATTTGCGCATTTTCTTAATTGCCGAATGAAATAACGTAATTGAGCCACCTGCCAGGAAAATACAGGATAGGTCAAAATTATTTATTTCTCGCTTCCTGAATGACGGAGTTCATTATGCCAGTTTATTTCGAACAGCTTGACCGCATACGTTTTGAAGGTCCAAAAACAGCAAACCCGCTGGCTTTTCGCCACTACAACCCGGATGAAATCGTGCTGGGAAAAAGGATGGCAGACCACCTGCGCTTTGCTGCCTGCTACTGGCACAACTTCTGCTGGAATGGCGCCGATATGTTTGGCAGCGGTTCTTTTGAACGACCCTGGCAACAAGCGGGGGACGCGCTGAGCCAGGCAAAATATAAAGCTGACGTCGCTTTCGAATTCTTCCATAAGCTCAATGTGCCGTATTACTGCTTCCACGATGTGGACGTCTCGCCAGAAGGCGCATCGTTAAAAGAATATCTGAATAACTTCGCCAGAATGACCGAAGTGCTGGCGCAAAAACAGCAGGAAAGCGGGGTGAAATTGCTGTGGGGGACTGCTAACTGTTTTACCAACCCGCGCTACGCCGCCGGGGCGGCAACCAACCCCGATCCGGACGTCTTTGCCTGGGCGGCAGCCCAGGTCGTTGCCGCCATGAATGCCACCCACCAGTTGGGCGGCGAAAACTATGTGCTCTGGGGCGGTCGCGAAGGCTACGAATCCCTGCTGAATACGGATTTGCGCCAGGAGCGCGAGCAAATTGGCCGCTTCCTGCAGATGGTGGTTGAGCACAAACACAAAACGGGTTTCCGTGGCACGCTGCTTATCGAACCTAAACCGCAGGAACCCACGAAGCATCAATATGATTACGATGTCGCGACGGTCTATGGCTTCCTCAAGCAATTTGGCCTGGAAAAAGAGATCAAGGTGAACATTGAGGCCAACCACGCAACGCTTGCCGGGCACTCGTTCCACCATGAAATCGCCAGCGCCATTGCCCTGGATATTTTCGGCTCCGTTGATGCCAACCGAGGTGATGCCCAGCTCGGCTGGGATACGGATCAGTTCCCGAACAGCGTAGAAGAAAACACGCTGGTCATGTACGAGATCCTTAAAGCCGGCGGCTTTACCACCGGTGGCCTGAACTTTGATGCCAAAGTCCGTCGCCAAAGCACCGATAAATATGACCTGTTCCATGGCCATATTGGCGCGATGGATGTGATGGCGCTGGCACTCAAAAAGGCCGCTCGCATGATTGAAGACGGCCAGCTGGAGCAACGTGTTGCAAAACGCTATGCCGGCTGGAGCGATGAAGTGGGTCAGCAAATTCTGCAAGGGAAAATGTCGCTGGCGCAAACTGCTCGCTACGCTGAACAGCATAACCTTAATCCTCAGCATCAAAGCGGACATCAGGAATTACTCGAAAACCTGGTTAACGCGTATCTCTTCGACTGAATCCTGCTTGCATGCCCCTGCGGGGGCATTTATTGCCGGTGTTATTTATCGTGACTGGAATTTATTTTGGCGCATTCGCTGTGAACCCGAGGCGGTACTGATATATAGACGACTTCTGTGTACTGATAAATACACTCTCAGCACTACCGAAGAGCAAAAAATACAGAGAATCCTCGGGCCATAGAAATTGCGGAGAATAAAGTTAAAGAGAACCATTGATGAAACCTGCCTTTGCCGACAACCTCTGCCGGGGCAGCACCTGTTGTCTACGACAAACCGAGAAGGAGGGCCAAAGACCGCTGTAATGGCAATCATCGATAATGCTGGTTGGTGAATTATCCGAAGATATGATTCATCTGCATCAGCGCGCATCAGCAAATATCACTCATGGAGACATTATCACGATAATAGCGTAAAGCCTCTGCGACCGTAAAAATAACAATGATATTGTTCTTATGATAGCGACATATTCTGTCACCCAGAATGGGATTGTTATTATCTGAATACAATTAAACTATATTGAGATAGACATGAACATGATAAAAAAACTTCCATTAACGATGGCGGTTATCGCCGCGCTTTGCCCTTTTTCCTCTGTTATGGCCCAAGAATTTACTCAGGAACAAATTGACGCCATTGTGGCGAAAGCCGTCGATAAGGCGCTGGCCGACCGCCAGGCGAAAATGGACGCCGCCGCCGCCAGGAAGGTGGATCTGGAAACCAACCCACAAACTGCCGCCGCTTCGCCGGACATGGCGATTCCGTTTGGTCTGAAGTTTAGCGGCTACGCCCGCTACGGCGCCCAGTTCCAGAGCGGCGATCAGAAGTTCGTTGGCGTCGATGGCTCCTATAACGGCGCCTCGGCGATTGGTCGTCTGGGTAACGAAGGCAACGGCGGCGAGTTCCAGATTACCAAAGCCTTTAAGAGCAGCCAGGGCGCCATCTGGGATATCAACGTGATGTTCGACCACTGGAGCGACGAAGTTAACCTCAAGAAGGCCTACGTTGGCGTCACCAACGTGCTGGCATCCAATCCCGGCGCCTATATCTGGGCCGGTCGTGACTTCCACCAGCGTCCACAGCAGGGGATCAACGACTACTTCTGGATGAACCACGACGGCCAGGGGGCCGGGGTGAAAAACTTCGATATCGGCGGCGTTCAGTTCGATGTCGCCGCGGTTTCGCAGGTCGAGTCCTGTAGTCCGGAAGTCATGGCCGATGAGTCTAACCCGTCGCGCATCACCTGTACCGGCGGCTCCGGCACCGGCGACGACGGTCACTATGCGCTGACCACCAAAACCCACAACATTAAGGCCGGCCCCATCGATGTCGAGGTCTACGCCAACTACGGCTTTGACTCCAAAGCGGTGGACAACGACGCGCAGATTGATGCCTGGCAGGGCGGCCTGCTGTTGAGCCACACCAACAGCGACGACAGCGGCGTGAACAAAGTTATCCTGCGCTATTCCGATAACGCCGATAACAGCGTTTACAACAAAACGGACGGGTTGACCACCGTCTACGCCAGCTTCGAAGGTAACTATAAGTTCACCCGGCAGGCGCAGGTCGAATACCTGTTGGCCTTCCATGACTATGACAACAGCAAGGACAACACCGACAACCGCAAGAACTACGGCGCCATCGTCCGTCCGATGTACTTCTGGAACGATGTGCACTCCACCTGGCTGGAAGCGGGCTACCAGCGCGTTGATTACGATCAGGGCGGGGATAACCACGGCTGGAAGCTGACGCTGTCGCAGAACATCGCCATCGGGATGGGGCCGGAGTTCCGTCCGATGCTGCGCTTCTACGTCACCGGCGGTCAGGTCGATAATAACCATACCGCGAAGGTGAACGGCACCCGCGACGAGCAGCTGGACTCCCTGAACGTCGGCGGCATGTTTGAAGCGTGGTTCTGATGTCTCGTTAAGACGCTATCCTTCTGGTGTGTCGCATCGATACTGAAAAACGCGAACACGGTAGCCAGTTTTAGTGGGCGACGACCCTGGCACCCAGCGGAGATTATTGCGCAATTGCAAAAGCGCAATCTGTCGCAGGGGGCGCCATCGCGGGAGGTCATGGCGGTATAGCCGGTTTGAGCTATACCGCCAGCTTCATTTCATCGGGCGATTAATGCAAACACGCCCCAGCCAAAGTATTCCCGGGTCCAGGTGACATGACGTTGGGGGGCTGTCGTCAGCTCATTTCGAACCTCGGGGGCCATGTCATCGTCAGGGTTTTCCTCCAGCCAGCGGCGCATCGTGAGCCACTTCGCGGCTTCGTAGCGGTCCCAGCCCTCCTGATCCGCCAGCACCATTTCCACCACGTCATAGCCGAGGTTGTCGAAAGAGGCCACAAGGTCGGGAAGGGGGAGAAAATCAGCCACCGAGGAGACTCCGCAGGCCTGGGCTATCTCTTCCGACGCAGGTAGCTGACGCCAGTAGGGTTCGCCAATAAGCATGATCCCGCCCGGTTTCAGGCTCTGCGCCAGCAGCCCGACTGTCCCGGCAAACCCACCGGCAATCCATGTCGCGCCGACGCAGGCGGCCACATCGTATTTCTCTTCTGCAACATACCCTGCGGCATCGTCATGAATGAAATGCACCTTACTGCTGACGCCGAGCTCTTCCGCGCGCCGCCTGGCCTGCGCGGTGAACAGCGGGCTCATATCGATGCCGGTGCCGGTCACGGCATAATCGCGGGCCCAGGTGCAGAGCATCTCCCCCGAGCCGCTGCCGAGGTCAAGGATGCTGGTGTCCGGCTTCATGCGTAACACGCGACCCAACGTGGCGTACTTTTCCGGGGTGAACGGATTATGAATGCGGTGCTCGCTTTCGCTAATCGTAAAAATACGTGGGATATCCAATGTTAAATTCCTTATATAGCGTTGAGTATGAAGAGGGTGTTCCTGTGAGGTTTTTGCTTTTTCAGCCAGCAGAGCAAACAGCTTTCTTCCGCTGACAGCTGGATGTGCCGGGGGGCGAAAATAAGGGTGCTGATATCCATCATGCTCTCCTTAGCGGTTATCGAGCTGGGCGCGAACGTTGTTCAGCCCGGTGGTATTAATGCGATAGGGTTGGCCGTTGACGGATTTGATCATTTTTTTGGTTTTGAGTTTTTTGAAGACGGCGAGCGTGCAGTCGGCGAGCAGAAGCCCTTCTCGGCTGTAGCATTCCACGGAAGTGACGCGGCCAGATGCATCGCGGACGTGCGCAATACGTCCACCTTTGGCGAGAACGTGTAAGGTACGTTGTTCCTGACGGGATAAATTCATACTGGAAAACCTGTTTAATCATCATGTGCAAAACGTGCAAACACACAGCGGTGTCCGCATTCGATTTCGGCGCATTGATAATCAGTCCGGCCTGAAAAGGTCGGGGAACTGATTATCCGATGATGACATTCTCCAGCATCAAAGCCTCGGGTTGAGTAGATAGGTATTTACGGGGTGAATGATAACACCTGTTTTTTATCAGGGAATAGCCCGGGTTAAAAAGTGTGATCCGGATAAACTCGCCTGACGCTCAGCGCTGATACCAGCCGGCGACCACTTCCGCCAGATCGTCTTCAACGGTATAGAAATAACAGGCCGGGATCTTCAGCACGTCTGCCAGCCGACAGGCCAGCGCGAAGTCAGGGGTGTGGATGCCGCGTTCATACTGGTTCATCCGCGCGCTCGCCGTCGCCTCATCAATACCCGCGAGGATACCCAGCTTTTGTTGGGAGAGTCCCGTTCTGAGGCGCGCTTCTTTTAGACGGTGCGGCAGCATGATGATCCTGAAAGACTGGAAACAGAATCACGATTCTGGTAGCTGTTAGTTGAAAATGTACTAAGTATTACTTAGTGTTGTGGCGATAATATGAACGGCTTCACTAACGCAAAGGAATGAATGAGATGAACAGAACTGATATGCATCCGGCTGATATCATTGCGCAATTAAAAAAGCGCAACCTGTCTCTGGCGGCGGTCTCCCGCCAGGCGGGGCTAAGCTCGTCAACGTTAGCCAACACGCTGTCTCGTCCCTGGCCTAAGGGGGAGTTTTTAATCGCGCAGGCGCTGGGTATCGATCCTGCGGAAATATGGCCGAGTCGCTACTTCGATCGGCAGGGCAACCCGATCGACAGAAAGAAACGGATTCGTGTAAAAGGGTGAATAATCCGCGTGTGACGGCAGGAGCGGATGCCCCTGCGCAAGGCAGTCGATCCGGCTACCGGCTGGCGGTGATCACCGGCGGGATAGCGGGATAGCGTGAGCGGGGAGAAGGGCTCATTCCTGTTTCCACCGCCATTTAAGTCGGCCTCACGCCTGTCCGTTCAGCCGGTTTTTATCCATGTTTAGCCAGTCCGGCCTGCGCGCAGCGCCGGTTCATTTGCTCATTGGTTCCTGTTTTCTCTCGATATCTATGCCCGCGGCACAGAGATGCTTCATGAGTGCAAAAAACGAAAACGAATTCGTGAAATACCGGACGCATTACTCTTGTGCGAAATTGAGATAGCGATTGTTGATAGCGGCTACCTTTGACAGACATATGGCCATCCGGGTGTTTAAGCGGTCAAAATAAAAAACATAAACCTTGCTATAATAATTTCTCTATGTCTTAATAACGTCATCGGTTTGGAACACAGACCTTATGAAAGCAGTTTTAGTAAAGCAGTCCTCAGTTCAAGAGCTATCCACAGATACCCTTCTTCATGAGCCTCCTCCTAAGTGCCAAATAAGTAACTCTAAATACAGGCCATCATCGCCGCGCTTAGTGGCTCATTAATTAAGGAAGTATCTATGTCTAATAAAATGACTGGTTTAGTAAAATGGTTTAACGCAGATAAAGGTTTTGGCTTTATCACTCCGAACGACGGCAGCAAAGATGTATTCGTACATTTCTCTGCTATCCAGAGTGACAACTTCAAGACCCTTGATGAAGGCCAGCAGGTCTCTTTCACCATTGAAAATGGCGCGAAAGGCCCGGCAGCCGGCAACGTCACTCCGCTGTAAGCCGCGCTCATTATCAGCGACGTTTACAATAGCGATGAAGGCGATAGCCTGAGCAGATAAGCTCCGCTGATAATAAAATGAACCCGCCCTGTGCGGGTTTTTTGTTGCATTCAGTTTGCCGAATTAAAATCCATTTGCCATTCGGTAGCGGCAGGTAATCGCGTAAAAATAAAATAAGATTCAGATGAAAAATACCTGAGAAAATAAACGGCGCCGTTGCGCCGTCATGATGATATTGGTTAATCGCGCGTTTGCACCCAGAATGCGTGAATCAGGCCGGGGATATAACCCAGCAAGGTCAGTACAATATTCAGAATAAATGCCCAGCCGAATCCTTTACCCAGTAATACGCCAAGTGGCGGCAAAATAATCGTTAAAACAATTCTCCAGAACCCCATACATACTCCCTATAAAAATCAACGTTGAAACAGGTGACGCTGTCTTTAAGCATAGTAATTTTAACGGAGAGCGCCAGTTTGCCTGCCGTGTTGCCTTTGCGCGCATATCATCGAGTATCCGCTTTCTGCCCATTTTCCTGATCAGGTCAAAGATTGCCCGGGATGCCTTCGCTAGTATCATTCCTGGTGACCAGGAAAAACAAATAAGGAGAACTATCGTCATGTTTAATCTGACCCGGGTAATGAAAAAAACGATCTTGACCGGTGCCATGCTGATGGCGTCCACCTCACTGTGGGCGGCTGAGCACTGGATTGATGTCCGCACTCCAGACCAGTTTCAGGAAACGCATGTAGAAGGAGCGGTGAATATTCCCCTGAAACAGCTGGATGCGCGCATCGGCGAAGTGGCAAAAGATAAGAATGACACGCTGCACCTGTACTGCAATACGGGGAACCAGTCCGGCAAAGCTGAAAAAATGCTGCAAAGTATGGGCTATAAGAATGCCGTCAACGAAGGCGGACTGAAGGATGTCGAGAAAACGCAGAAGATGGTGAATTAATCCGCTTGCCCCATCGCGAGAATGTGCCTTAAATCCACCTCTTTGCACTGCTCCGGCTTCACTTGCGCGGCTTATGCGTCTGTCGTCGTCGAATGATCAAATCAGGAGCATGTCTGGCGGATAAGAGACGGCGATGGTTCGGCTGACCTTAATCGGGTCAGCCGGGCAGGGCAACCGCGCGGCAGCGGGCATGATGCCGCTGCCGGCGGTATCTGTCAGTTCAGTACCGAGGTGGGTTCGCCCGCCTTTGCTCGCTCGGGCGGGGTATCGTGCCAGAGCGTGTCATAGCGATAACCCGTCAGGTCTTCAACCACATGGCGCGCTTCAGGCGTGACGTCCTGCTGAAGACCGTTCGCCTTCAGGCGCTCAATCTCATCGACAAAAATCTTGTGCGTACGTTTGTTCAGATGGAAGGTCAGCGCCTGCCACAGAGCAATCAGCAGCAGCACGGCGGTGCCGGCAAACAGCAGCGTCGCGATGGTATTAATCGCTTCCTGAGGCTGAGTCTGGCTCCCTTTCACGAAACCGCCGCTTTGCAACAGCAGGCCCACGGCAAAGGTAGCGATGGCGACCGTCGTTTTACGCGAGAACGTCATCACCGCGGCAAACAGGCCTTCACGGCGCTGGCGGGTAATCATTTCGTCAATATCGGGAATAAACGGAAAGACGTTCCACGGCGTAAATTCCAGCACGCAGCGGCCAACCTGATAGATACCGGCGATGATCACCAGCAGCATCACCTTGTTGTCGGTCGGGAACTGATACACCAGGAAGAACCCGCCGAGGCACAGCAGCATCAGGCTATAGGCGAAGACATAGAGGCGAGAGGGACCATACTTGATGATCGCTACGCCCGCCGCCAGCGTAACCGGCAGCCCGACGATACTCATCGACAGCAGCGTGCCCGCCAGAGAGGACGAGACGTTCAGGCAGTAGACGCAGAAAAAGACGAACACGGTGTTGTAGACGTCCTTCGCCGTAAAGGAAAAGAGATAAATCGCCAGGTGCTTACGGAACGCCCGCACCTTCAGAGTAGAGGCATACTCCTTAAACAGGTTGCCAAAGGCGACAAACTTCTCGGCCGCCGTGGTGGACTTGCGCTCTTTTTCCATTTCCGCCAGCATTTCCGGCGTCAGCTCGCGTTCCCAGGTCACTTTCCACGAGATAAAGACGCAGACCATGAACATCACGGCAAACACCACGCCGTTAACCAGATAGGCGTCGGCATTATTTTCACCCAGTGCGCCAATCAGCAGACCGGGGATAAAGGTGGCGAGAAAGGTCCCGGATGCCGAGAGGAACATCCGGCATGTGGAAAGCTTGGTGCGGCCATTAAAATCTTTGGTCATCTCGGAGGGCAGCGTTTCCCACGGGATCAATACCATGGCGGCAATGATCTCAAAAGCCAGATACACCGCGAGATAGAACCAGTAGTTCATGCCGTTTAGCCACAGCAGGGTGTAAACCAGCATGAGCGGTGCGCCGATCAGCAGGAAAAAGCGCCGCCGGCCAAATTTCTTACCCAAATAGTTTTTATAGAAATGGTCCGTGAAGCTGCCCATAAACAGGCTGACAATAGCATCCACGATACGCGCGATCGCGACAATCGACGCCGCTTCAATCGGCGACAGGCCGACAAACGTGGTATAGAAGAAAAGCAGCCATGCGCCAATGACGGTAAATGCGCCGCCGCCCATAATATCCGTCAGACCGTAGCCGATACTGACGGGGATGGTCACTTTTCTGTTCTTACGAGTCATAGTTTATCCCTGTATCTGACGGGTCAAAAACGAAAATAACGACGGGCGTTGTCCACGCAAATACCGCGGATCATGGCGTCGAGGATGGCGCGATCTTCCGGCACTTCACCTTTCTCTACCCAACCACCAACCAGGTCGCAGAGGATCCGGCGGAAATAATCATGTCGGGTGTAGGAGACAAAGCTGCGCGAATCAGTCAGCATGCCGATAAAGTTGGCCAGCAGCCCCTGATCGGCCAGCGTATTGAGCTGGTTAACCATGCCGCGTCGGGTATCGTTAAACCACCATCCGGAGCCGAACTGCAGCGGTGATTTCATGCCATCCTCGCCGCTCTGGAAGTTGGCGAGAGTCGAAGCGACCACGTCGTTATAGCTGGCATTGAGGTTATAAAGAATGGTTTTCGGTAGACCGTCATTCTCCACCATGGCGTTAAGCAACGCGTTCAGACTCTGCGCAAGGTGAGTTTGATCGCCAATCGAGTCAAAGCCGCAGTTGATGCCGACCTTGTTGAACATGGTCGCGTTGTTGTTACGAATGGCGCCAAAGTGAATCTGCATGGCCCAGTCGCGCTGTTTGTACATTTTGGCCAGCGCGACAAAAATCATACTTTCCCAGGCCTGAAGGGCATGCTCATCCAGCGTCTCGCCTGCCAGCCGACGCTGAAACAGCGCGGCCTGCCCGGCCTCATCAAGCGGGCAAAACCGGATCGCCAGCGGACCGTGGTCCGATACGCGACAGCCCGTGCTGTGGAAAAAATCAACACGCGCTTCGAGAGCGGCCAGGAACCGATCCAGCGAGGTTATCGCCCGCTGGGTTTTCTGCGCCAGTCGGGAGACGAACGTCAGGAAGCGATCGGGGCAGGCGTCGAACAGCTCATCAGGACGAAATGTTGGCAAAACGCGAGGGGAAAAATCGCTTTTTGCTGCCAGCAGCCGATGGTATTCCAGGTCGTCGAGCGGCCCGTCGGTCGTGCACAGCGCTTCAACGTTTGAACGGCGGATGAGCGCCTGGGGCAAAAAGTCGTCGTGGCGTAATTGCGCATTACACCGTGCCATAATATCGCGCCAGTTTTTACTATTAAGCGTTTCGTCGATCGCAAAATAATGTTTCAGCTCAAGGTGGGTCCAGTGATAAAGGGGATTGCCAAAACTGGCTTCGACAGTTTGCGCCCAGGCTGCAAATTTTTCTTCGGCGGAAGCATTGCCGGTAATTTTTTGTTCAGATATTCCATTCGCCCGCATTGCCCGCCATTTGTAATGATCGCCCTCCAGCCAGAGCTGAGTAATATCCGTGAACGGTTTATTTTCCCAAATGGCTCTGGCATCAAGATGACAGTGGTAATCAATAATCGGTAACGCTTTTGCTATCTCAGAATACAGCCGCTGACCTGGCGCGTTGGTTATCATAAAACTATTGTTTATCAGTGACATAAAAACTCCGTACACGATGTCGCTTTTACTACACATCCCCAGCGTTAAGCCGGGGCCGGTGTATGACGGGAACATAATGGCGTTGAGGGTAAGCTTCCTTTTCATTGATTGTCTACTACCATACAAGATGTAATGATAAAATTGTGACTTAACGCATGTATTCCGTCGTCGATATTCATAACCTGAAATAAAAACCGGGATGAATTAAATGGCTAAAAATAAAATCGTGTTATAGAGGATGATTAATTTAAACTGAATTTGTTATTTTTTTACAATATAAAAACAATTAACCGCAACAGAGATAATGAAGATCTGTTCAGCCCATGAGTCTTTTTATCGCGTCGTCACTCTTTTTTAACGAGGTGGTTGATCAAACGATAATTACTGCATATGCTACTCAATACTAGTATGGTACATCTCGTAAAATGCATAGCAGCAACGATTAAGGCGGATAAAAAATGCAGATGACAATGCGCTGGTTTGGGCCACAGGAAGACAAAATCCCACTGGAATACATCCGACAGGTGCCGGGTGTGGAAGGTGTTGTCGGGGCACTGTATGACGTTGCTCCCGGAGAAGTCTGGCCAGTCGAAAAGATTAAAGCCCTAGTTGATCAGGCCCATGCCGCGGGCCTGACAATGGAAGTGATTGAAAGTGTTAACATTCACGATGACATCAAAATAGGCACCCCGGCACGCGATCGCTACATTGAAAACTATAAACAGACGATCCGTAATCTGGCGGGTTTTGGCGTCAAGGTCATCTGTTATAACTTCATGCCGGTCTTCGACTGGATGAAGACCGACATGAACTACGTCCTGCCGGATGGTTCACTGACGATGGCCTTCGAAAAAAGCGGTATCGATAAGAGTCTGGAAGAGGTCGTCAAAGAGGTTCTCGATAACGCCAACGGTTTTGCGTTACCGGGATGGGAGCCCGAGCGGCTGGCGAAAGTGCAGGAGCTGTTCGCCCGTTATAGCGGTGTCGATGATACTAAGCTGCGGGAAAATCTGTTTTATTTCCTCAGAGAAATTATCCCGGTGTGCGAGGAAGTGGGGGTGAAAATGGCGATTCACCCGGACGATCCGCCGTACTCTATTTTTGGCCTCCCGCGGGTGGTGAAGAATCGCGATGACCTGGCGAAGATTTGTGATGCCGTGGATTCACCGGCGAATGGCATCACGCTGTGCACCGGGTCAATTGCGGAAGATCCGGATAATAACGTCTATGAAATTCTTGCCGAATTCACGCGTCGTAAGCGCCTCCATTTTGCCCATGTGCGCAATATTAAGCTGATTAAGGATAAAGATTTCTACGAATCCGCTCATCCGTCGCAGTATGGCTCGCTGGATATGTATCGCGTTATGCAGGCCCTCCATGATAACGGTTTTGACGGCTACATCCGCCCGGATCACGGCCGGTTTATCTGGGGTGAAACCGGGCGTCCCGGATACGGCCTTTACGATCGCGCGCTGGGGGTAACCTACCTGCTGGGGCTGTGGGAGGCGCTGGAGAAGACGTCGTCATAAATCTGTCTGCCGGAGGCCAGGGCCTCCGGCCGCGTGTTTTCTGCCGCCGTTAAAACGGGCGTGTTGACCCGACGGGGCGGTGCAGACATCGGTCTGAAGTCGTTTCATCCATTATTCTGCGCGCCAAAGCGCTGTATCAGAAAATCAATCACGCTGCGCAGCTTGGCTGATGGACGGGTATCCTGTTGATAAATAAGATACATCGGCGTTGGCTTATAGGACCACTCGGGAAGCACCGGCACCAGGCGTCCCTCGGCGATATCTTCCTTTAGCAGTGATTCCGGTTGCAGCACGATACCGCAGCCGTTCAGTGCGGCAATCCTCAGCGCATGGCCCTGGTTAGACATAAACCGGCCTTTCACTACCGCTTTAACGATCTCGCCATCGGGCCCCATCAGCTCCCAGCGATCCTGATGTATCCAGTAGGACATCCCCAGACAGCTCATGTGACTCAGCTGATCCGGATGCGTCGGTGTCCCGTGCTGACGGAGGTAGTCGGGAGAGGCGGCAAGGATCCGACGATAGGCGTGCAGCGGCCGGGCAACGATATCCTTCTGCTGAATCTCACCAATATGAATAGCTAACTCAGCATTCCCGCTACTCAAGTTTGGCGTCTGGTTATCCAGCGTCAGCATGACGTTGACCTCCGGGTTTTGCGCAATGTAGAGGCTCAACGCCGGGACCAGTATCTGACAGCCGAAGCTGACCGGCGCGACCATATGAACCAGCCCTTTGGCAGTCGATTGCAGTTCCATGGCGCTATGCTCGGCGAGAGAGAATTCTGCCAGTACGCGGCGACAACGCTCATAGTAGAGCTGCCCGACTTCGGTTAACTGTTGGCGACGCGTGGTTCGGTGCAGCAAACGTGCGCCAAGCCGTTGTTCAATCGCCCGGATCTGTTTGGCAACCATCGTGGCCGATACGTCGCTGACATCGGCCGCTGAGGCAAAGCTGCCGCACTCGACAACTCTGACAAACATCTCCATTCCGGCAAGTTTATCCATGATTAACAACCTGTAGGTTCTGATTCACTCAACCTAACACACATTTATTGGTCCTCACCTTTCGGTAAAGATTAATTCATCGACCCTCAGACGGGGTCTCAACCGGAGAGAAAAAATATGCCTGTTTTACGTTTAGAATTACAGCCTGGCCGCTCGCCTGAACAGAAGCGCGATTTTGCCCGTGAAGTGACCCGGGTCGCGGTTGAAACGCTGAAATGCAAAGCGGAGAGCGTGGATGTGGTCATTGTCGAAATACCCAAAACGCACTGGGCTAAAGGAGGCGTATTGCCCACCGAATAGTTGTCTGGTCGCATTTCTCGTCGCCGGCGCAGGTTCACCGCGCCGGCTAAAGCGTAGCACCGGCCAGATGAATCATCTGCTTCCTCCGTGGTTTCTCAGCAACCGGCAATCCCTGCCGTTGCCTGGGTGTTATTGGGGATATGGCGATGAAAAATACCTATGGTACAGCGTGATTTGCTGCCTGTGTGCCACCTTATTCCCAGCCCCTTGCCGCCACTCAGTTGTGCCTGGCGTGCAGCCCCCGGCGATGGAAGGAGGCATCCAGCATGATATACAGTCTGCCGACCTGATAATGGCCGCGAATTACCGAGGCCAGCACCCGTTCCCGTCCATTTATGTCGCCTGCTGACAAATCTGCACTCCCCCTCTTAAATCCAGATAGCGATTATTGTTGCCACCGAGCGCTGTGCGCGTTATCCATGACGTTCAGCAAAAAAAAAGAGTGGCGTTATCGAATAAGCCTGTCCATGCATAAAAGATCTAAACAGGGACCCGCTCTATTTTATTGAACGCCAAATATCAGTTGAATATAACATTGGTTACCAATACGTTAAATTTTTGGATGAAAAGTTCGAAACATTTAACGGGAATTGGTAATTAATGTCGTGGCTTTACGGGTAACAAATTTCTTATCCTGTAACGACTTGTTGTAATTTATAATCAGTTACATCAATATCAATTTGGAAACAAATTAGTCATCAGTTGGTGAGCGTTGATGAAATAAATCGATACCTATCGCATTTTTAATGTTTTAATATGGATTTTTTGCCATTGGATAGCGTTAAATTTAAGTTGATAGGTTTATATCTTCTTAACTATTTTGAACTTTCTTTAGTCTAACGACTAACTATTTGATTTTAAAAATGCATGCAACAAAGGGTGTCGCAATATGGATCGCTCAGATAACATCCAAAGCTATATTATTGGCGAGGATGTTGTATTCACGCCATCCCAAAGAATGATTGTGGACAGGCTGAATTCAAAAGAAGTTAAGCTTCATGTACCTGCGAGCTGCTGCCTTGAAATTTTACTCAACAACCAGGGAAAGATTGTTTCTCAGGATCAATTGATTCTTTGTGGCTGGGGGGAGAAACGTAATGCCGGGGTGAGTCCAAACACCTACTATCAATGTATTTTACATCTCAGAAAGTCGCTGGCCGCCATAGGATGTCTGGATGTTATTGATACGGTGCCCAGACATGGTTTGCGGTTTAATAACAGGCTCAAAGTAACATATCTGTATCCTGAGAAGAATAATGAGCAACAAACTGACAACAATATAAATCAGGACATGGAAGGATGTATCCATAGTGATATTGTGGGTATTGTCATTGACAGGTCTGAGCGTGTTGAGGCTGACGATGTCGAGTCAGATGATTCAGGAAACGCGCCACAAGAGGCCGATTTTTTTGAAAGTTCAGCAGCAGAAGAGGGGATTCATGAAAGTAGCAAACGGCATATTAAGTGGCTAAGAAATGCAGGCATTGTCACTATATCCGCTATTGTTTTATTCAGCATCATGACATTTCTTCATAAACCGGGAGGTGAAGCCTTTTCGGACTATACCAAACTCTCTTTTGAGGGCTGTACTGTCTTTGTGGCAGACCAAAAATACGCTGTCACTGAAATTAAGAAAATCCTCAATACGCTAGGCCTGCCGTGTTCTGACAAAACTATTGTCTATTTTACCGCTTCCCCTATGAATACCCGCTTAAATTTTATGTATTGTTCTGTTTACACTAAAAAGAATCAAAACTGTCGCTCCCTGACAATAATGAAAACCATGAAGGTACACTAATGCGCGTTAAAATATATTGTCTTTCTGCGTTATTGGTCGTGGTGCTGTTTATCATTTTTTATTATTTTGAACCATTTATTCCAAATAAAATAATAGTATGTCAGAGCCGCCACACTCTGATTCATGATGATTTTCGTCTGGATTCAAACATTGGCTTTACGCTAGGAAACCATAAAGGTGAACTCACGATTTATGGCATCGCCGAGGAGAACGGCAGACGATCGCAGATCAGTAGAGTGATTAATTTTACCTATATTAATCATGATGATATCTATGTTCTTAAAAATCAATATGTTGAGCATCTTAGCACCGATAGCAGTAGCGACAGCAATGCGGATGACCATTTTCCGGCTTTCTTTTATGAACCAGGGAAAGAGATTACGTTTAAAATTGAATATGATGAATATCATAACCCGGTGATTTATTTGCACAGCATGCCAACATTCTATTGTAAAAAATATCGAGATATTTAAATACGAAGAAAAATGCCGCCTGCTGTCGGCAATGATTCACGCTATCTGCTATTGGCTTAACTGCCGTTACCGACAGGTCGCCTTGCGGACAATATGATACGCTGATGTTATGGATTATCTCGCCATCAGGATAGCGCATGCTGTTGCGCATCACTGGTGTATCTGAGTCGTTTACTGCTGCGCATATGCTTCGTTTTTGCGGTTTTCCTTAGACGAGAGCGGCGAGAACGATGAGTCTGATTAATAATACGCCTCAGATGTCGTCTTGTTTATGACATACATAGGCCGGTAACGTAGAGAAGATAAATAAATAGCTATGCTGCTGTTCAATCATTTTTACGTAAATGTCTTTTTGGGGATAGATGAAAAATAATGGCTCATATTTTTCCAACCAACTGCTGCTGATGCTTTCATCAGGAAATATCACATTGGTCACTGAGGTCAAATGGTAGGTGTTATTCTTCCTTTGAATGTTGAAGAATATCTTGCGGTTAAATCTTTTCGTTTTGTCGTTAACGGAGTAGCCATTCATACTGAGCAGGCCGCTATCTTTGTTTATCCTGTAAGTGAGTGAAATATTGAGTTGTTCATCAGTATTATGCTGTACAAAGTTAGCTTTGCATGTAAATTCAGGAGGCTGAGAGCGTTTCCATAATGAATAGCCTGCCAGGATTAAGGTAAAAAAAAGGCATACGCAAAGCACATACACCGAAGTTCGGTAATGTATCATTTTAATGATCCTCAATAAAATAATCTGAAATACAGTAGTTGGGACGAGTCATAGGTTTGTTACACCGAATAACGGAAGCCCTGGGTAGCATGGCATAACGGCTGATGTATACCCATGGGAATTTTTTACAGTCAGGTTTGAATTGATTGCCATAGGTGAGCGCCGCCGCTTTCTCATCGGTGTTATGAATCTCTTTATTGAGAAAAAAGTGGCAGCCGTTGGTGTTTACGGCAAGCATGTAATTTTCGAAGTATCGACTTCCCTGGAACTGAGCGAGTATGACTTTGATATCGGCCAGCAGGATAGAAAAAATAAGAGCGGTGATTAAAAAAAAAAGCTTACTGAATTTCCTGATTCCTGCTTTATTCAGACTTTGTTCGGCAGGTATGTCGGGAACCGCTGCGACTATTCCTGATACCGGCTCCGACGCCCGTAAACTGCCGATATGATCTGAGTCCGCTGAGTCAGGCGTATCGTGGTGGACAGGCCGGGCACCCTCCTCGGTTTTTGCCTCCTCAACATTAGCGATCGGCAGGACATCGGCGGATTCAATAACCTGAACCTGCGTTTCACGGGCCAACGTTAAACCGATACGCGGTATCGTGGTAATAGGATCGGCGGGAAATCCAACTTCTTTCAGACCCTTTCGGAGTAGACAAATATTCTGATAGTAGGTATTTGCAGAAACGACGAGCCCGAGTTTCTCCCAGACGTTATACATAAATTCCTGCTGTGTAACTATCGTATTTGAACTCTCAATTAATAGTAATAAACAACGACTTGCAGGAGAGTTTAAGACCACCATTTGCGTGGGATTGATAAGGTTCCTTAACTGGCGAGTCGTGGGGTGAAATTCAACAATGTTGTTAATAATGTAATATCTATGCATGGATTATATAAAACTCTTTCAGGAACAGGAGGGCTTTATCTCGGCGGATGCAGATAAAAATTAAGAACTTTTCACATTCAAAAAAAATTATAAATGATAGATTAAGCTCTGCATATTATGGCGCCTGGCGAAAATTCTTATTTATACCGTTACGGTGAATCACCATGATTGCTCGCCAGCCATGTGGGAGAGGTATTCTGTTCATCAAGATAATTTCTGACTGTACGGCAGAGGGCGCTACCTCTCCTGGAGTTCATGTCTGTCGTCTTAACGTAAGTAAGGAAAGCCACTGTTGATCTGGCGTCACAGCGTTGTCGTCGGGCGATCTGCCGATGTGCTCGGGGTGTATGAGCTGCTTTCGTAAGCCATGAAAGGGTAAGCGGAGTTATGTGAGGGAGAGGGAGTCTGCCGTAGAGTGGATAGCTGACTGGCCGGCACCGTTTAAGTAACAATCCACGGCCGATATTGCTTTTTCCTGCGCCTGTAAACCGGAAAAGTGGAAAATGATCGCGTAGTGCTTAAGCTGTTATTCAATGAAGTATTCTGAAATACATAAAGTAGATTGCGTGAATGGTTTATTACAGCGGATGATCGACGTTCGGGGAAAGTCAGCCAGCGTTGTTACGTATACCCAGGGGTAGTTCACACAATCACCGGTGATATGTTGGTCATATTTATTGAGTACCTCCATTTTCACACTCTCGGATACCGCTTTTGCTGATAGCACGTGGCAGCGCTGAGCTGTAGCAATCTTTACATAGTCAGAGAAATAGTTGTCTTTTATCGCTGTCAGATATGAGAAAAGCAGCGTGATGAATGCCAGGCTTATCGCCAGCAGAACGCCATTTTTTACGCTAAAGCCCATCCGGTATATATTTGTTCTGGTAAGCGAGGGGGGAAGGAAACGGTGCTCTGCTGCAGGAGATGGGGAAACTTGTTCCGCATATTCACAGGTAGTCGGCAGGGTGGTGGCGGGAGGCCGATGGCTATATTCTTCCACCTCCGTGTTTTCGTCGGATTGGCCAGCCCCGGTTTCGACTTCAGGAGTGGTTTCCGTGACTAATTTCCGAATCTGGGTACCTGTAGCCAGAGTAAGCCCAATACGGGGAAGGGTGATAATGGTATTATCCTCCAGCCCGGCGTGGATAAGGCTTCTGCGGAGAATTGAGATATTTTGATAGTAGGTGTTGCTGGTCACCTTCATACCACTCTGTTTCCAGGCAATATCCATAAAATCCTGCTGTGTCACGATATTACCGATATTATTAATGAGTAACTGCAAACAGCGACCTGCGGGGACACTCAGCGTTACCTTCAACGCCGGATTATGGATATTGCATAACATATTGGTCGCAGGTTGAAACGTCACGCAGTCGTTAATAACATAATACGTATGCGCATCTGCTAACCATTTATATCGTTCATTGCTGCCATTTTTCATTGTATTGATCTCCTGGCGAAAAGGGATACATAATCACGTAAACAGGAAAGCTACATAATGAATCTTTGTTATTATTTTTGCTTTATTTGACCCTAGAGATATTACCTCATCGTGATGCCGGCTGAAGGGCTGCAGCCTGTTGAGGAGGTTGGACGTGTCAAACGAAAGCGTAGAAAGAGCTCATCTCTGCGTTAATAGCAGCCAGGCTGGGGGGCGATATGCTGTGCTGAACTTCAGGTCTGACTAAGCGCCTGTCCCATCATGGCTATTTTACTTGCCACTTTGGACCTGAGCAGTGCCGAAATTCTCAGGTACTACGCGTACGCGCTGGTTTCTGCGCGCTGCCTGTCTCCACACTGGATCACCACGAACGCCCGCCGTGGCGCCGCCATACTTTATGCGCATGGGCGTTGGTTTTATTACCCGGCTCATCCGGGAACCTCGCCCTTACGTATCGCCGCGTCGAAGCATGTGAATCTGTTCTGGACAGATTTGTTGCTCACCCCGGTCATTTACTGGGGTACAGCTGGTACGGGCTCCCGGCGTTGCCGTTTTCTGCCACTCAGATTATTTAAGTGATAACGATTTGCGGCAAAAGGTTTTTGTGCTGCATGAGTCTGCTGTGTATCGCGGGCAGTTTGTGGAACTCAGGATGCAAGAGTGCATGTGGGATAAATTGTCTAATGATATTTATAATAGTTGTACCAGCCCGATGAATAATGCCCCCTTGCGGAGGGCATTATATATTCCGGGCCCGGGGATCAATCTTCCTGGATCACAACCTCTATCACCGCTTTGACCAGACCATCTGAAATATCATTATTCATCTTGAAATAATCAGCGGTTAAGCTGATATCCTGATCGAGGCTAAGGGACGTAATATTGTACGCATCGGTATCATAAAATTTCACTGGATTACCCTCTTTTTTCAGGATGATCCCGACATTTTTGGCGCCGCTACCTCCCGGCGCTGGGAGGATAGCATTTTCCATTACCCCAATATCGCCGGTCACCGAGCTTTTTGGGTTAAACCAGTAGGTGAGCTTCTGGCCTTGCAATTCACTGGGGCAGGTAATATTCATGTCAATGGTTTTGCCTTTGCCGGTTGCCGCGCCGGAGGAAAGCGCTAACAACTCGCTTTTATTAATTCTTTGCAGATTGACCGTGCTGGGACCCTTCACCGAAATATTACAGCTCTCATTACGAAAGGAAACTCTTGTTGTTTTGGGATTTACCCAGTAGATCGCGCCCCCCCTTTCATACGTTGGATAGGCCGGGTCTCTCACGCGAAACGTAATTTCGACATTGATGTTAGTCGCCCCGCTGGTATCGATGGGGCCCGTTTTAACCAGCCACGCAGAGAAGAACGGTGTGGCGGGAAACTGTGCCGATCTGTCAAAAGGCGTCGGCCAGGACCCGGCCTCGCCGGGAACCTGTTTGCCGACGCGGCTGGCGAATATATCGCTAAATTGAATACCAATACCGGATACGCCCGTTTCATAAACGGGCATACCGCGGAGAGTCATTCCTGGAACCTGCGAAGTGCTCACTTCGACGACATATTCTGCGCCGGGATTGCACCGGAACAGCCTGTGGTGCAAATCCATGCCGCCTATTGTCTTAGAATAAAGAAATGCTCCAACCGGAAGCGCAGGATCGGCCGATATCTTAGGATATAACGTCATACCCTGGCGCTCTTCCACACCACCATCGTTGCCGGCAGCATCCGTATAAGTGCATAGCCGTGCAGCTGAAACCCCGCTACTGAAAAAGACGGCGGCCAGCAGTACAATCATTTTTTTCATTTCACTCATCTCGTTATGATGATTATCGACACAAGGCTTCAGCCTGACTGACTCCGGAATTTTTCTTCTGGCCGGCGGACAAGGTATATATGGCGGTACATTGCTGGCCTGCTTTTTTCCCCCAGCTTACCGTCAGTACGCCAGTTGGCTGAAGGCCGGTCATATAGACCATACCGGCGTCGCTCACGATACTGGCTTGAGATTTGGCGGCACCGGAAAGCGTGACCATGGCGCCAAAAGGCACTTCGCGGCCTGAAGGCGTTTTAAGATGAATAAATGCCCGCAGCCCAATATTCCCGGCATAGTTTGTGCGAACAATGGCGCCTCGCGTAGGGACAACCCGCTGGGTGGTCTGCATCAGCTCCATCTCTTCGCCAAAGGACGTGCTATCCAGAGTGATGTCGGTACTGCGGTAGGGGGTAATATAGGGAACGATGGCATAGCCGCGACCGTCCGTGACGATAGTGGAGTCCGAGCTGAGCCTGACGTTGTCTAAACCAGGGGCCTTGATCAGGACCGCTGCGTTGCTGATATTCTGCCCAAGCGTTATGCCGTCCGCGTGTGCAATCAGACTGCCATTGGCGCCGTAGTCGAACCGTCGGCTGTTGTTGTCGTAGCTGTAGCCAGCGCTTACGCTGCCGCGAGAGCCGTTGTATGCTCCCCGAATGTCGCCGCTATAGTATTCACGATTGCTATAGCCCTGCTGGATGTTCCAGTCGAGGTTGTTGTCTTCCAACGCTATACCGCCTACAGAGACGTACTGATCCGTGGAGCCTGGGCTACTTTCGGTGATTTGATAGCTGGCATAGGTATTGGGCAACCAGTTGCTCAGCGGTATAGAGATGGTGAGGGCAACGCGCTGATCGTTTCGCGATTCGCGGCTGGAACTGTGAATCCCCCAGGTATAGCGGCTATAGCTGTAGCCGAGATAGTAGTTAATTCCCCGCCAGCCGCCGTTGTAACCCAGGCTCAATGATTTATTCGTACGCTTGTTATCCCAGTAATCTTCTACAAGCGCGCTGATGGATACGCTGCCATGCGCTCTTCCCAGACTTTGGTTCAGCGTGAAGTTAGTGCGATTACGTAAAGAACGGCCGGAGTAGTAATACCCGTCATGGGCATAGGTGTTAAGCACCTCAGAGAGCGTGTTAAACCCTTTTGTCGAGTAGCGATAGCCGGCAATGGTAAAGTTGGTCCCGGTTTCAATAATATTTTTACCGTAGCGTAAACGCCACGACTGGCCGGACGTTTTATCGTCATAGCGTTTTTTAGACCATGCCTGGGTCACATCTGCCGAGAGGGCGCCAAGACTGGCAAGGTTATAGCCAATCCCGCTTGAAAGAGCCTGATATTTGGCCGATGCCTGTACGCCGCCAAAAATCGTGGCGCTGGATGTCAATCCATACTTGGCAGTGGCCTGCGTAAAGGGCGTGTCGTCAATGGTGCCCACATACGGGCGGTACTTCCCGGAGGTGATTTCATATTCGAATTGCTTCTCGCGCAGCATCACCGGCAGGACCGCGAACGGCACGATGAAGTTCTGTCTTGAGCCGTCGGACTCTTCAACCGTCACGTACAGATCGCCGCTGCCGCCGCTCGGATACATGTCGGTAATTTCAAAGGCGCCTGGGGCGACGTAGGTCTGGTAAACCTGATAGCCGTTCTGCTTGATGACAACGCGGGCGTTGGTTTTAGCAATACCACGGATTACCGGAGCATAGCCGCGCATACTTTCTGGCAGCATGCTGGTATCCGTCGCCAGCTGCACCCCGGAAAAGGGGACGCTGTCAAATATGCCGGACAGGGAAGAGCTTTCACCGATGATCAGATTGCTGCTGATAGAGCGTAAGCTGCGTTGGAGATAAAGATAAGCGGAATCAAAATGGTCTGATTCACCCTTGCTTTTATTCCACATGCTCAGGTTTCTGACCCGCCACGGGCCGATATTTATCCCGGATTCCAGGTTCAGGCTATAGTATTCATTATCGCTTTTATAATCCTGAGAACCATTGAATTGATAGTTTACAAACATGGCGTTGATGCCGTCATCAAATTTTTCCGGCGGGATGTAGTCATTGGCCACGGTACTTATCGCGGCCTGAGGCACGGAAATATCTAAGCGCTGAGCGGCAAAATCGAAAATGGTTTTGCTGTCCGGGATGATATCGAAATTGCTACACCCTTGTTCACTCTCCTTGAGCTCAGGGAATGACTTGACTCTGACACCATATTGCGAGAGTACATCTAACGTAAAGCAGGGAATAAGATTGAGCTTTTTATCGAGTTTATTGCTTCGGGTGTCCGTGATAAATTTAACATTTTTGGTTTCCAGGTAACGGCCATTAAAAACAACATCAACCCGATAGTCTCCCGGAGCCTGGGCATTGACCGATTGATAAACTGACAGATCGGGAATGTTGGATGTGTCACCTCCATTGACTGATGAAATGAATGCCGGGTCAAAGAATTCACGGGCGTTCACTTTAGTGTGAATACTCGCCGTCATTATAGTAATAATAGCTATGCAGATCGTAGATAGCCTGAAGGTATTGTTGTGTTCTATAGGCATAAAAACATCCATTTATAAATGCGAACTGTTTATGGCAGTTGCGATGAATAGAGGGAACCTGCTCCTCCATAATCATTCACTATTTTCCACGTGACTTTTGTAGCATTACCGTTATCTTTTAGCGTTATAACTTTTGATGAAAAGGGTTCAATGAATTTAATTTTTGCCTGATATTCATTGGCGCCAATTTGTACGTTTCTAAAATAGTAAAAGAAAGGCGTCGGGTTTTTAATGGTGAGCTGTTTACCCGCTCTGCGCCACTCTATTTTTTGGGCTTCGGTATTATTGGATAACTCAGCTAACGCTTTGGGCCGATAGATTAATCGCATGCGATGCCTGACGGCGAGCTGTATAGTATTGCTGTTCGCATAGGTATCATCAGACGGTGGTATCGCCATGATGTTAAAAAAATAGGATGATTCGCGGTCAGTGGGAGCATTGATGCTAGCTACAGAGAATATACGGACAGTATTCTTCTGCTTCATCTCCAGGCGAAAAAGCGGAGGTGTCACTATGAAGGCTGGTGTTTTCCCTTCTGGCGCTTCAACCCATGATTTGATCAGATAAGGCATTTCGTCTTTATTATCAATTTGCGCAGATATCTCACGAGCGCCTTCTTTATAAAGATAGCGGGTTGATTCGATAACAATTCCTGCATGCGCAAAACCACTCAGCATCATGGCGAAGGCAAGGGTTGCCTTGATCATCATCTGGTACATTAGATTCCTTCAGCATTTAATTAAAAAGGTCTGCCGGAATGACAGACCCTTTAAAAATTAATTAGATGGTGTAATCAATGGTAAAGGTCGCAATGCCTTTCACCGGACCTTCAGTGACCGGGTTAGCGGCATTGACTTTCACATAACCTGCCAGGTACTCCAGGTTAGTTGCCTGGTGTGGGGTATAGGATTCGGCAAGCGGAGTGCCATCAAACTGGATACGCGCGCTGTTGCTCTTTTTCTGAATACCGATACCGATGTTTCCGGCACCGTTAGCTGCCACGTTATCCAGAATTTCAGGTGATGAAGAGGTCGTACCGGTAACTTTAACGCTTAGGCCGGTTACGTTGTTTTCATCCGGGCCGCCAATAGCGCAATCAGTCACCTGGAAACCAAACTGCTGGTGTTTAAATAAGGTATTCGCTGATTGACCAGTAGCTTCAGCAGTGGTCACCGTCATCAGCTTAACAATACCGTTGTTAAGCGTACCGGTTGGCGTGACGACGCAAGAGGTTTGGGAGTCTGCCACTTCGCCCAGGATAGTCACTTCAGCCTGGTTTGTTGCCAAAGCCTGAGCACTGAAAGCCGCAGAGGCAGTAATAACCATAGCCAGAATTGTTTTTTTCATCCGTTTAATCCATTCATTTAAAGTTAAATTATTAATACCGGAAAAGGTGCCGAAATTAGACTTCAGAAACTGATCCCGTATGTATCCGTATATACTTACTCTTTAACCATTTAACGGTTTGTGTGGGTAAGCGGTGCTATATTAATCGCGGCTCGCACAAATACTCATCTGATTTTTCTTTAATAAAGCTGAAGGGGGTGAATAACTGTCGATTAACCTCTGGATGTGGTTTGCTGATTTAAGTGGAACAGGATGCGCCGGCCGCCATAACCGGGAGCTCAGGCGTAAAAAATGATGCGCAGAGAAAAATTATAAAGTTAAACAAAGTTAATAGCCGTTAAGTGCTTAAATGATTGGGTTTAATCTTGATGATGGCATATAGTTTGCTTTTATTACGACAGCACATTAGTGGAACGTTTATAATAATGGCGATGTTGTTAATAACTTTAGGTTTATTATTAATGACTGTTGTATTATCGTCTTTACTGGTCTCTGCGATACCTTGAAACATCTTGTGGTGCAACAGGTAAAATGAGGATAGGGTAGAGATATGTGCAGATTTAAACTTGCTGTGGCTAAGGCGGGAAACATTTGTCATATCGGTTCTGTGGTTTTGCTGTTATCTGTTACGCTGACTTGTATCTGACATCACCAGCTATATTGCTTTTAATATTACCTGGGTGAATCTAATTTTTTGTGATTCAGAAAATTTAATCATTTCTCTCGCTTCTCTTTCTGCGACTGACCAGGGCCGGTGCTTTGTTCTGTCAGTGCCGCAACGCATATACATGCGAAGCATACTGGTTATCGCAGGTTGCTTAACGTCTGATGTTTATTCCCGTGGATGCCAGGATGGGGCCTGAATCATATTTTTATTTCTTATTTTATTTTGCACTGTAGAACATTCATGAAACTAAAGTTGTTTTTTTAGCGGAAGACCTGAAAATAGCCACCCATCAGCACAGCATATGTGATTGATAAATTTATACCATCTGGAATATACAAGTTTATATAAGGACTAAATGATGAAAGAACTTTCTTTTGAAGAAATGAATGTGGTATCCGGGGCGTACTCCTGGAGCAGTCCGTGGGATATCTTTGGCAATATCGGCGAAGCGGTGGTTAGTGCGACGCTGGGCGCGGTGGCGGGCTTTGCCGCCGGAGCTATTATTGGCGGTAAACACGGCGGTGACGGTGGTGGGGTCCTTGGCTTTGGTACTATTGGTCAGGGCGTTGGTATGATCGTTGGCGGTATTATTGGTGGTATTACCTGCGGGATTGGCGGGGCAATTGTAGGGTTTGAAAACACATGGGAATATACTCAGAAAACACTTGACGGTTTCCTTGACGGTACTTTCAAACCTTGATTTTAAAGTAGCATCTAGTTTGGCCCGATGCGTCGGGCCTTTTAATATCAGGCCGGGTACTCATGGGTAAAAGATTGTTCAGGCGGGAAGCGATAGAGCATCAGAGAAGCTACTGGAAAGGAAGAGTCATTCTGCTCAGAGGCGTTTCACCATTAATCATTTCCGCATGCTGCGTTGCTTTTCTAGTGATGATTATTGCGATGCTTTGTCTGTTTAAATATACCAAAAGAATCGATGTTGTTGGTGAGGTTATCACGTTACCGCATCCTCTTAACATATCTTCACCGCAGCCTGGTTCAGTCTCCAGGCAGTCTATTCAGGTCGGGGATGTGGTTAAGAAGGGTGAGGTATTATTTGAACTTGATGTATCTAAAAGCACCGATGGTGGGAACGTCAGTGATACTAATGTTGCAATGGTGAAAGCAAAGATAGTTAATGCTGAAGATATCATCGCGAAGCTTAAGGTAAACAAAGATGGTTTCATTGAGACAACGCACCGTCAGATTCTGCGTTATGAACACTCCCTGAATGAAACTGAAAAGATGCTGACTACGGCGCAAAAGGGGCTCACCCACATAGAGAAATCGCTACAAAACTATAGCGACTATCTTAAGAGAGGGTTAATCAATAAAGATCAGTACAATAATCAGCACTCTCTTTTTGTGCAACAGCAAAATGCGTTTCAGTCATTATCATCGCAAAAAATGCAGCTGGAATTACAGCTCACGCAGACGCGGAGTGATTTAACCGTCAAGACGGCAGAACTTGATAACCAGATTACCTCGCAATATTCTCAGCTGAGAGATCTGCAGACGCAGCTCATTGAAAATAGCGCCAACGGTAAAATTGTAGTGAAGTCGACTATTGGTGGCCGGGTCGAATCGATTGCGGTTACCCGCGGTCAAATGGTGGAAGCCGGGAGCAGCCTGGCTCAGGTAAAACAACTTACCGGTATTGAGTACTATTTATTGCTGTGGTTACCCGACAACAGTTTACCCTATGTCAAAATCGGCGATATCGTTAATATTCGCTACGATGCATTTCCTTCCGATAAATTTGGTCAGTTTTCGGGGAAAGTGCTGTCGATATCATCGATGCCGGCGACCCGACGGGAGTTGGCTGAATATAGTAATAACCAGATGAGCAATGCGCCAGCGCCTACGTTATATAAAGCAATCATCAATATTAAAGACAAAGAATTTATCTATAAAGATCGCAGGCTGGTTCTGGCGAATGGCCTCAAGGCGAAAAGTATCGTTTTTACTGAGGAAAGACCGCTGTACCAGTGGCTATTCTCGCCAGTATATAAAGTCGTTCAGAGTCTGAAGGGACCCGGAGATGAATAAAGATGTGCTTGATTCTATTTTTAAAAGAATCAATTTTTCCATGAAAAACAAAGTTCCGGTTATTATCCAGTCTGAGTCAACGGAATGCGGTAATGCTTGTTTATCAATGATTTGCGGTTTCTACGGGAAAGATATCGATCTGTTTAATTTTCGTAACCGCTACGGTTCCACTTCACAAGGGGCGACATTAAACGTTCTGGCGGCGATTGCGCAGAAGGCTGGACTCAAGACGCGGGCCCTGTCGCTGGATATTGCTGAGATCAAGGAACTCCGGCTGCCGTGCATCCTGCACTGGTCGTTAAACCATTTTGTCGTTCTGGTGGCGATAAAAGGGAAGCGTTTCATTATTCACGATCCGGCGCTGGGAAGACGCGTGGTGCATCTTCAGGAATTATCAGAAAACTTCAGCGGTATTGCGCTGGAGGCATGGCCTGATAGCGACTTTCGCCAGGAAAAGCAGCGCTCCCGACTTAAGCTACTGGACTTAATGCACAACATGGTTGGCCTCAAGTCGGCACTGATCAAAATATTCATGCTGTCCGTGGTGATTGAAACGGTGAATTTGCTGTTGCCGATGGGGACGCAGATCGTGACTGACCATGTCATTACCGCACATGACGAAAACCTGCTGCTGGTCATCTGCGTCGGGTTAATGTTTTTTACCATTTTTAAAACCTGGGTCAGCATGATCCGCGCGTGGGTCTCTCTCAAGTTGAATACGCTGACCGACGTGCAGTGGAAAACCAGCTTTTTTGATCATCTGATGAGCCTGCCGCTGGCATTTTTTGAAAAGCGCCAGTTAGGGGATATACAGTCGCGGTTTGCTTCTCTGGATATCATTCGCGCAACGTTTACCAACAGCATCGTGACGGGAATGATCGACTCGATCATGACTATTGGCCTGCTTATCATGCTGAGTTTGTATGGCGGCTGGCTGGTCTGGGTAGTATTAGGTTTTACCGTTTGCTACGCCATCATGCGAGCGCTGACCTATAAGTTTTATCGTACCGTCAGCGAGGAGTTAATCGTCAAACGTGCGCGTTCTGGCTCGCATTTTATGGAGTCGTTGTACGGTATTGCGACGATAAAATCGCTTAATCTCAAAAACAGACGCTCGCAACATTGGCTGAACACCAATATTGATGTCAGCAATGCCGGTCTGAAACAGACGCGTTTTGATATGCTGTTCGGCGGCATAAACACGTTCATTAATTCAGCCGATCAGGTTGTGATTTTATGGCTGGGCGCGCAGATGGTGATGGATAATACTATGACCATTGGTATGTTTATGGCGTTTAATGCCTATCGCGGCCAGTTTACTCAACGTGCCGCCTCGTTAATCGATTTGACGATGCAGCTGAAAATGCTGTCGCTGCACAACGAACGTATTTCTGAAATTGTCTATAGTGAGCCGGAGGTCGACTCCCCGTTAAGAAACGTTTTCGAAGAGAATGTTGGCGTCTCTCTGGAGGTTCGGGACTTAGCCTATCAGTATGATTTATTGTCAAAACCTGTTTTTTCTAACGTCAATATTAGCGTGGCCGCAGGAGAGTCCGTCGCGCTGGTCGGCGTGTCGGGCATTGGTAAGACGACACTATTAAAAGTCATGTCGGGTCTGCTCACGCCTGAACGAGGCGAGATATTTATCGGTGGTTTCGATATTAACAAAATTGGCATTAATAATTTCCGCAGCAATATCGCCTGCGTCTTACAGGAAGATCGTCTTTTTTCCGGATCCATTACCGATAATATTTCGGGGTTTGACGATGAGGTAGATGAGGCGCTGGTCATCGAGTGTGCGATGCAATGTAATATCCATGAAGAGATTTTACGCATGCCGATGGGCTATGAAACGATTATCGGGGAACTGGGTGCCGGGATTTCTGGCGGCCAGAAGCAGCGCCTGCTGATAGCTCGCGCGCTTTATCAAAAACCACGAATATTATTTATGGATGAAGCGACCAGTCATCTCGATATCAATAATGAAAAGATAATTAATGCAGCGATTGAATCCTTAAATATTACCCGGATTATTATTGCTCATCGTCCTTCGACTATTGCCTGTGCCGACAGGATTATTGATTTGGCAAAAATCACACCGTGACGTCATATTTTATTAAGAGAATCATTTTATGAACAAACTAATGGGTATTAATACCGGGATTATTAAATCAGCGACAGGCGTACTAGCGTTGGCGCTGAAAGCACACAGTGCATCGGGCTCCGAAAGTCTCATTTATCTGCCGCCCGATCGGCTACAGTCCTTGCTTTTTGCCGTCTTTAGCGGTTATCGCAGGCTGCAGATGATGTTCCGGGAGGATGCTGAGGGCGTCAGAGAGCAAGTGATTGCCCAGTCTGAAGCGTTAAATAGCCGGATCCCTGTCGTCACGCTTGATGAGGTCCAGCAGCCCGATGTCGCTCTGCGGACGATCGATTTTGTGATGAAGCCGTATCAGGAACGGGTCACGTTTTTGTTCTTTTTGCAAAATGATAGCGTGGTCGCTATCGATCTGGCATTGACTCAGATGGAGTATCTACTGGGGCTATTATTAACCACGATCCAAAAGACAGAAGATCGGGACTTTATTTCGCTGGCATTACGGGAAAACGATTTTATACCTTTCTATACCGTTGACTTTATGCCTGCGAATGGCGAGGGCATTAAATATAATCAATTTGATGTTCCCGCCTGGAAATCCGCCGCGTTGGACGATTTTTATTCACTGCTTATCGTGCAGGATAATGGTGATATTCCGTGCGGGGTTATTATTAAAGCGGTACCGGGAATTGAACCGAGCCGGGTAAACGCGATTGGTGAGCTGTTGCTCAACAATAACTCGTTACTCATACCCTATCGGCAGCACACCATGACCTTTGAGTATGAAAAGATGGATCCCGCCGCGACAGTAGAGGAGAGAGAGAGTCTGCTAAAGGCGCATATTAAACATCGGCAGGCAAAGATAGATTTATCAGCCCGCTAGAGTCAATCCATCGCCAGGCAAGCCAGCAACAGAGCCCGGAAATCGGGCCTGTCAGCGACGCGGCCACACATCACATTTTTTCGTTCACACGCGCCGGCAAAACGCTTTTTGCGGTCATGATTGTTGAGTGCAGACTCAACAGCGCCTCTTGCTATTTATCGGCGCTGATGGTCTGCAGCGAGAGTTGTTCTTTTACGGCAGGATGAATGATCAGAACAGACTAAAGCGATACTCGATGATGACCTCGGAAGAGAGGGAATTAGCCCGGATATAGTGTCCATCGTTCAGCACCGGCGTTTTTCCGTTCATACGATAGGACCATCCTGGCCCGAACATCGCCCAGACGGTCAGATTTTTCAGCTTCGGATGCGTTGGTACCCAGCGGCTAAACGCGTTGATTTCACCCGTACGCACGTGGTTGCCCTTGTAGTTGAACTGCGCAATGTTGCCCGCCAGACCTATCGCCAGCTCTGGCGTCAGGTTGTAGTCTGAAATATTTGCCAGCACCAGCTCCCCGTCACGCATGTAGTCGCTGCCGGCGTAGGCCATCGAAATAAAGGTGCCGCGTGAGTTCTTGCTCATATGCCGGGGGAAAAAGCCGATTTCGTGGGCTTTTTCGGCATCGGTATAGCCCAGCCCCCACTTCGTGCTCCAGTTATCCGCCTGCCATTTGACATCAATCGCATAATGCCGGGCATTGCTGTCGAAATCGCGCTTATTGGCCGGCATCGCTTTATATTCATCCAAAGCATGAGTGGCATAAATCTGCGTACCAATATTTAACTGCTTCAGCGGTTTGAGTTGCGTGAACAGCACATGGCGGCGCAGGTAGTTATCGCTTTCACCATAGCCGTACTGTAAATTCAGCCGGTCGCTCTGCCACAGAATATCGCCGCTGGCGATATGGTTAAGATAGCGTCCGGTGTTGGTCTGGAAGCGCTTCTTATCCGGCGAGTTACGGTCCATCGAACTTTCGATATAGGCGCCGCGCAGGGTCACGTCACCGTAGTTGACGCCGCCGGTCCAGCCGAGATAGGTGGTGGGCGACAGACGGGTAGAGGTGGAGATGACGCCAGTGTTTTTAATCATCTGCCAGCCCCAGCGGGCGTTCAGATTGAGATCGGCGAGTTGATATTTCAGCTTCATGCTGCGCTGACCAAACTTGGAGAAACCTTCGGCATTGCTCTTTTTATTACCGGTCCCGTTATTATAGAGCACGCCGCGCGAGTTAAAATAGTCGCTGGCACCCAGCTTGATGGCACCGTAATAAGTTGCATCGAAACCGATGATATCGGCGAAATAACCTGACTGGTAATCCACGGCAATGCCCTGGCCCCAGGCATTGTGCACTTTCTTGGGTTCTGTCTCTTCTTCCTTAAGATATTTCCAGTAGTTTTTAAGCGACAGCGTCATATGGGACTGGCTAAAAAAAGGATCGGCAAATACCGTATCAATCATATCCGCTTGCGCAACGTCATTCGCTGACCAGGCACAGGCAGGAAGCGTCAGCAGCATCATAGTAATAATATTATTTTTCATTATAAACCCCGAGGCGAGATGCTGCGAGCCAGCTGGGGCTGGCTTCAACAGTCATCTGCAATAATATAATTAAGCGATCAGTTATTGTTATTGAGAGCCTGCTTGCCGGCTTCGACATATTTCATGGTGCCGATTTCTGGAACCGAATAGATGCCATTTTTATAGACAATTTTCACCACCGCAGCGTTGGCCAGCGGTTTATTTTTCGCCGTGTCGTCGGTCAGGTCGGAAATCATAATTTGCATCGAGGTGCCGGACGAAATGGCGAGGATATTTTTGTCACCCTGGGACTCGGCATTTTCAACGATGGTATGCAACGCCGCCTGAGTACGGCTCTTCACCTGCTGATAATTTTCTGCCATACCTTGCGGGTCGGCAGCGGCCAGCGCGTTCTGACTTTCCGCCACCGGCAGAGTGCCTGCTTTCATTTTGCTGAACAGGGCGGCGCTGTCTTTTAACCCCAGCTGTTTTGCGCCGGCTGCGGCCATATCCTTGTTGAAGCCGCCTTCAAAGCTGCCAAAAAAGGCTTCGCGCAGGCCAGGCAGCTCGATCGGGTGATAATCGGCGATCCCGGCCTGTTTCAGAATCACCGCCAGGGTTTCCCGCTGTCGCCCGGCATCACTGGAATAAAAACGGTCGAACTTCACCTCTTTTAAACCTTCGCCGAGATAACGGGCGACGCGGATACCGTCTTCCGTCAGCGGAGAATCGGCCCATCCCTGCACGCGGTCAAAGGTATTTAATAGCGTTTTCCCGTGTCGGGCAAAATAAATATTAATGCTGCCATCGTCTTTCATTTCCGCTGCTGAACAGGTTGCGGCACTGGCGATCATGATGATTGCGGTTAGCCATTTGTTCATTTTGTTCTCCTTTTTATTATTTTAAAGCCAAAAAAAAACCTACGTCAGCGACTCGGGTTGGGCATGTGTTGCACGATGCCGCCAGAGTATATGACGTAGGTTTTGCCTGTGTTGAAAACAGTAACAATCCAATGTGGCCGACTTTATCATGTTAGCGATGGAAAAACAGGCGGAATTTGTTTTTATATTAATAAATGTGATCGTTCGCATGCCCTGTGGTTTGTTACCAATAACATTCCAACCCCCCGCCAATATCGTCAAAAAGCAGCAGGGATAATTCGCAATGATTAGCTGTTCGGATTCAGGTGAAATATCATTTTTCAGCCTTTGTTTTTAGTGGGAATAGTTTGTTGTTATTGACCGTAGTCACATAATAAGCCTGCTGCCTCTGGATTATTCTGCCGATACGGAGTATTTTTCCAACGTCCTGGGATTGTAACGGAATAACGGCAAAACCTAAGGGACCTGGCGCAAGTCAATTTGCGTGCAGGTCCCTTAGGTTTTTTTTTGCGCCAGATAAATATCTTGATACTGACTAAGGAGTGATCGTGAAAATCAACATCCTCGCCGCTGCGCTGCTCACCATGCTGACCGCCTCGACTCAGGCGGCGGAAAAACCGCTCAGAATCCTGCTGGTTAACGACGATGGCTGCCAGTCGGTTGGCACAACGTCGTTACAGGAAAAGCTGGCCGCCAAAGGGTATGACGTGTGGATGGTGGCGCCTGCGACCAACCAGAGCGGCATCGGCTCAGCGATAACCTTCAAACCGGGTAAAACGTTCGATGTTAAGAAAGTGGCTGACAAGCGCTACTGCTTCCCGGGCACGCCGGCGGATGCCGTGGATTTTGGCCTGTGGGGGGTGATGAAAGAGGCGGCGCCGGACCTGGTCATTTCTGGGGTGAATGATGGCCCCAATACCGGCATGGCGCAGGTGAACTCGGGCACCGTTAGCGCCGCGGCCCGCGCGCTGCGCTACGGTTTCCCGGCTATTGCGGCCAGCATCGGCTATCGCTTCACGGAAGAGGAGATGAAAAACAAATGGCCCAGCACGCATAAATACTGGCCCGATGCGGTGGATTACGTCGTGACCGTGGTGGATAAGCTGAATGCCACCCGCGAGCCGGGTGCCGCCTTATTACCCAAAGGGTCGGGGTTGAGTATCAACTATCCGCCGCTGCCGACAACGGAGATTAAAGGCGTCCATTACATCGACAATGAGCAGTTCCCTGTCCCGCAGATTAGCTATGAGCTACAGGCTGACGGCACGGCGAAGCAGGGCATGAACCCGGCGTCGCTGACGCCAACGACGGAGGATACCGACAGCGGCTGGTTAAATAAGGGCTACATCACTTACACCCTGTTTGACGGTTCGTGGAATGCGCCGCAGTTCCAGGCGCAGTATGAGAAATTACTGGGCCGTTAATACGGCGCTGAAGTGATAAAAGCGGGAGCCGTTCTGGCCCCCGCCTGGTATCAAGCCGATATCGCTTTCCGCGTCTGCCGGTGCCGGTACAGCCACATCAGTTTATACGCTGCCGGGATGATAAACAGCGACAGCAGCGGGGCGGTGATCATCCCGCCGATCATCGGGGCGGCGATGCGACTCATCACCTCCGATCCTGCGCCGGTGCCCCATAAGATGGGCAGCAGGCCGGCGATAATCACCGCCACGGTCATCGCCTTTGGCCGCACGCGCAGCACCGCCCCCTGATACAGCGCCTCGTCGAGCTTTTCGACGCTAAAGGTCTGCGGATTTTCCAGCGACGGGTGAGCTTCAATCGCGTGGCGCAGGTACATTAGCATCACCACGCCAAACTCCGCCGCCACCCCGGCCAGCGCAATAAACCCGGTGCCGGTGGCAACCGACAGATGGAACCCCATCCCGTACAGGAACCAGATACCGCCAACGAGGGCGAACGGTACGCTGGTAATGATCAGCAGTGCCTCGCCAAAGCGGCGGAACGCCAGGTAGAGCAGGACGAAGATGATCATCAGCGTCATCGGCACCATCAGCTTCAGCTTCTGATTGGCGCGTTCGAGCAGCTCAAACTGTCCGGAGTACGACACGCTGATCCCCGGTTTCATCTGCACCTGTTCGGCGATGGTTTTTTGCAGGTCGTGAACCACGGAGACCATGTCGCGATCGCGGGCGTCGATGTAGATCCAGCTGGCCGGGCGGGCATTCTCGGTTTTCAGCATCGAAGGACCGGTCACCACCTTCACTTCAGCGACGTCACCGAGGGTGATTTGCTGCTTCATCGGGGTCAGGACTGGCAGCTGGCGCAGGGCGTCCGGGCTGTCGCGATAGCTTTGCGGGTAGCGGATGTTGATCGGATAACGCTCAACGCCTTCTACCGTTTCACCCACCATGGCGCCGCCGATGGCCGACGACACAAACAGCTGAACGTCGCCTACGGTCATGCCATAGCGGGCCGCTTTTTCGCGGTTGATATCGATATTCAGATAGCGCCCGCCCACCAGGCGTTCTGCCAGCGCCGAGGTGACGCCCGGCACGGTTCGGGCGACCACTTCGATCCGCTCGGCGACCTCGTCGATATCGGAGAGCACCGTGCCGGAAACCTTAATGCCGATCGGGCTTTTGATCCCGGTGGAGAGCATATCGATGCGGTTACGAATCGGCGGTACCCACAGATTGGCCAGCCCCGGCAGCCGCACGGTCTTATCCAGCTCCTCAATAATCTTCTCCATGGTCATCCCCGGCCGCCACTGCGCCTGCGGCTTGAGCTGAATAGTGGTTTCGACCATTTCCAGCGGCGCGGAGTCGGTGGCGGTTTCTGCCTTACCGGTCTTGCCAAACACGCGGGCCACTTCCGGCACGGTCATGATCAGCTTATCGGTTTTTTGCAGCATATCCGCTGCCTGCGCGGCTGAGATCCCCGGCAGCGTCGAGGGCATATACAGCAGATCGCCTTCGTTGATCTGCGGTAAGAACTCGCCGCCGACCCGGTTAAGCGGCCAGATGATCGTCAGGATCGACAGCAGTGCAACCAGTAGCGTGGTTTTCGGCCAGTGCAGCACCTTCAGCAACAGCGGGTGATAAATGCGGATCAGAAAACGGTTGAGCGGATTACTGGTTTCCGCCGGGATCTTACCGCGGATCCAGAAGCCCATCAGGATCGGGATCACCACGATCGCCAGCAGCGCCGCACCCGCCATCGACCAGGTTTTGGTAAAGGCGAGGGGACCAAATAGCTTCCCTTCTTGTCCTTCGAGGGTAAAAATCGGGATAAACGACAGGGTAATAATCAGCAGGCTGATAAACAGCGCCGGGCCGACCTCCACCGAAGCGTCGGTGATGATTTTCCAGCGCGTGTCGTTGGCCAGTTTCTGCCCCGGGTTATGGTGCTCCCACTCTTCCAGCCGCTTATGGGCGTTTTCGATCATCACGATGGCGGCGTCAACCATCGCCCCTACGGCAATGGCGATACCGCCCAGCGACATGATGTTGGCGTTCAGTCCCTGAAAATGCATGACGATAAAGGCGATACAGAGACCAAGCGGCAGAGAGATAATCGCGACCAGCGCGGAGCGGATGTGCCACAGGAACAGCGCGCAGACCAGTGCTACGACGATAAACTCCTCCAGCAGCTTGCTGCTGAGGTTGTCGATCGCCCGGTCGATCAGCTGGCTGCGATCGTAGGTCGTCACGATTTCTACCCCTTCCGGCAGGCTGCTTTTCAGGGTCTCGAGCTTGTCTTTAACGGCGGAAATCACTTCGCGGGCGTTTTTGCCGGAGCGCAGGATCACCACGCCGCCGGCCACTTCGCCTTCACCGTTCAGTTCGGCAATGCCGCGGCGCATTTCCGGGCCCATTTGTACCCGCGCCACATCGCGCAAAAAGACCGGCACGCCGTTGTCGCCGGTTCTCAGCACGATATTATTGAAGTCATCCAGCGTCTGCAGGTAGCCGCTGGCGCGCACCATATACTCAGCTTCCGCCAGCTCGACGGAGGAACCGCCCGCCTCCTGGTTGGAGGCATCCAGCGCGGATTTCACCGTCGACAGGCTGATGCCATACTGGGTCAGTTTCTGCGGGTCGACGACAATCTGATACTCTTTGACCACGCCGCCGACCGATGCCACTTCCGAGACATTGGGGATGGTTTTCAGCTCATATTTTAAAAACCAGTCTTGCAGCGAGCGCAGTTCGGCGAGGTCGTGTTTACCGCTGCGATCGACCAGCGCATATTCGAAGATCCAGCCCACGCCGGTTGCATCCGGTCCCATTTCGGCGCTGACGCCCGCCGGCAGTTTACCCTGCACCTGATTGAGATATTCCAGTACCCGGGAGCGCGCCCAGTAGGGGTCGGTGCCATCCTCAAAAATGACGTACACATAGGAGTCGCCAAACTGCGAGAAGCCGCGTACCGTTTTGGCTCCTGGCACCGACAGCATGGTGGTGGTCAGCGGCCAGGTGACCTGATTTTCGACGATTTGCGGCGCCTGCCCCGGGTAGCTGGTTTTAACGATAACCTGTACATCCGAGAGATCCGGCAGAGCATCGACCGGCGTATGGACGATGGTCCACGCGCCCCAGAGGCTGAGAAACAGCGCGCCCATCATCACCAGAAAGCGGTTGGCCACCGAGCGACGGATTATCCATTCAATCATTTGTCATCTCCTCAGTGGGCGTGCGCTGTGGGTGTCGGTAGCGCGGCAGGCGTCTGCGCGCGCATCCTGTCCAGCGCGCCGGAAATATTGGCTTCCGAATCAATCAGGAACAGACCGCTGGAGACCACCTTTTCGCCTTCGCTGAGGCCGGCGCTGACCGCCGTGACGTCGCCGGATTGCTGGAATACGTCGATACGTTTCGGGACAAAACGCCCGTCGTTGTCAACCGTGATCACCCGCTGCTCCGTACCGGTATCGATCAGCGCTTTTGACGGAATCAAGAGCATCGGCTGGCTTTGGGTGTTCAACCGCAGCCAGGCGTTCATCCCCGGTTTGAGCATCTCGTCGGGGTTATCCACCTGCAGGCGCAGCTGTAGCGTGCGGGTCGTGGCATCGGCGCTGGGCAGAATCGTCCATTTGCTGATGGTGAAGGTTTTCCCCGGCCAGGCGGGAACGGAAATCGTCAACTGCGAGCTGTCTTTAAGCAGCCAGGCAATAGATTCCGGTACCGCGGCGCCGATCCACACCGGATCCATTCCCTGAATTTTCGCCACCACGTTATCCTTGGTGATGTTCATCCCGCTGCGCAAATCAAAGGCGGTGATAACGCCATCGATCGGGGCTTTGAGGGTGAAGCGGGTCTGAATTTTACGCGTCGCTTTTAAGCGGCGAATATCCTCTTCCGGCATACCGGCGAGGCGCAGACGCTCGAGGATCCCCTCCACCTGGGTGGCGGTTCCGCCGGTATCCCGCAGCAGCAGATATTCGCTCTGGGCTTCGACCCAGTCCGGAATGGTCAGATCGACCAGCGGCGTGCCCTGGCGAATTTTATCGCCAACGGTCAGGGGATATACTTTCTCGATAAATCCCGCCGAGCGCGCCTGCACAATCACAAACTGATATTCGTTAAAACTGACGCTCGCCGGCAGCAGCTGCTCGAAATGCAGCGGGCCACGGCGAACGGGTTCGGTTTTCAACCCCAGGTTTTGGGTCTGCGTGGGATCGATACGCACGCCGGGTGTAGACGGGGAGGCTCCCTCTTCGTCGGCATACTTCGCCACCAGGTCCATATCCATAAACGGTGATTTTCCCGGTTTATCAAAGCGCGTATTAGGGTACATCGGGTCATACCAGAACAGCACTTTACGGGCCTCTTTTGTACCGGTCGGTGCCGCGCTGTCCGCGGCGGTTGGTGGCGAGAACCAGGCGTACAGGCTTGCGGAGATCATGCCGCCAATAAGCATACTGCCGATAATCAGCGCGCTGTTTTTGAGGGTTAACGAGGCCATATCTGTGTCCATTCCGGTGTTATTGGGAAGCTATCTCCGTGGGCGTTACTGTGCGAGATGGATATCCTGTAATAAGGAGAGATTGCCCTGCTGAATAAAGGTAAAGGCGACTTTGCTGCCGGCTTTAATGTCGTTGAGCGGCGTTTGCGGGGTAAAGGTGAAACGCATGGTCATCGGTGGCCAGTTCACCGCCGGAATCGCATCATGGGCGATGGTGACTTTTTTGCTTTCCATATCAATGGATTTAACCTCGCCGGTGGCGCTGATGGCCGGCGTTTGTTGCGCGGCGGGCGCGGCGTTCATCATTTCGCCATGCTGATGTTCGTTGGCCTGCGCGCCGAACATCACCGTAGAAAGCAGGCCGAAAATGAGGGTTTTAGTAAGGTGATTCATCATTCATGCTCCTGAAAGTAAATGAGGGGTTATTCCATCCAGCCGCCACCCAGGGCGGTGAATAGCTTGATTTCGTTGACCTGACGGGCGTAGTTGAGGTCCAGCAGGGTTTGTTGCGTGGTGAAGAGCGAACGCTCGGCATCCAGCACTTCGATATAGCTCACCGCGCCGTGCTGATAGAGCGCTCTGGCTCGCTGCCGGGTCGTCTGCAGCGAAGCGAGGTAGCGTTGCTGAGCGCTGATTTGGTCTGCCAGGCTCTGGCGCAGGGCCAGCGCATCGGCGACCTCTTTGAAGGCGGCCTGAATTTTTTGCTCATAATTCACCACCGACTGCTGCTGGCGGATTTCCGCTAAATCGAGGTTGGCCTGATTGCGCCCGGCATTAAAAATCGGCAGTTCGATTTTAGGGACGAAATTCCACATCCCGCTGGCGGGATTAAATAAGCTCGACAGATCTGCGCTGCTGCCGGACAGCGAGCTGGTTAAGGTTATCGACGGGAAAAAGGCCGCGCGCGCGGCGCCGATATTGGCGTTCGCGGCGCGTAAACCGTGCTCGGCTTCTAAAATGTCCGGGCGCTGCAGCAGGATCTGCGAAGAGAGCGCCGGCGGCAAGGCGACGCCGTTGATATCAAGGAGGCTGCTGGCCGCGTCATCAGGCAGATGCTGGTAGCTCCCCAGCAGCAGCTGCAGAGCGTTGTTGGCCTGCGCCAGTTCGCCTTCACGTTTGGCAATATCGGCACGGGTGCTTTCGATGACCCCGCGGGCCTGCTCCAGCGCCAGGACATTGGTGCTGCCGGTCAGCAGCTGTTTCTCGACAAAGGCGTAGGAACGCTGGTAGTTCTGCAACGTCTCCTTCGCCACCTGCAGCTGAGCCCAGGCCAGGCGCTGGTTGAAATAGCTCTGCGAGACATTCGATACTAATAGAATATGAACCGCCCGGCGGGCTTCCTCGCTGGCGAAATAGTTTTGCCTGTCCGCCTCGCTTAAGTTTTTCAGACGGCCGAAGAAATCGAGATCAAAGCTGAGGTTAAGCCCGGCCTGATAGTCGCTGGCGGTGGTGGTGTCACCTTTGAGTTTGCCGCTCCAGGTGGTGCTGGCGGCGCTATCAAGCTGCGGGTAGCGATCGGCGTCGGTGAAGCCATATTGCGCTCTTGCCTCCTGGACTTTGAGCGTTGCCATGCGCAAATCCCGGTTGTTCAGCAGCGCTTCGCCAATTAGCGACTTCACCTGCGGGTCGACGAAAAATGTCCGCCAGCCGCTATCCTGATAATTTACCGGCATCGTGACCAGTTTGTTCTGGCTGCGTGAGAACTGCTGCGGCACCGGCGAGGTTGGCTGCTGGTACTCCGGTGCTAAAGAGAGGCAGCCGGTCAGAACAAAAGTCACGCTGAGCGTGATGAGCTTTAATTTGCGCATAGGGCAGGACGTTTTCGACGACGAATGAATGACGGGTACTGTACAAAACGGCCTCTGTTCGATGCGTGACAGGAAAATGACAAAGCTGTCATTTACCTGAGAATTCATTGCTATCCGGTTTGGCTCCACTAGAATTGGAAACCCGCACAAAAGGCGCGTGAAGGAGCATGTCATGAAGATTTTGATCGTCGAAGATGAGAAAAAAACCGGGGAGTACCTGACCAAAGGGCTAACGGAGTCCGGTTTTGTCGTCGACCTGGCCGATAATGGTCTGAACGGCTATCACCTGGCGATGACCGGCGATTATGACCTGTTGATTCTCGATATTATGCTGCCCGATGTGAATGGCTGGGATATTGTCAGAATGCTGCGCGCCGCCAATAAAGGGGTGCCCGTCCTGCTGCTGACGGCTCTGGGCACCGTTGAGCATCGGGTCAAGGGACTGGAGCTGGGCGCGGACGACTATCTGGTGAAGCCCTTTGCCTTTGCCGAGCTGCTGGCGCGGGTCAGAACCTTGCTGCGCCGCGGTGCGTCGACCATGGTTGAAAGCCAGTTTCAGGCGGCGGATCTGTTCGTCGATCTGGTGAGCCGTAAAGTGACCCGCGGCGGAACGCGTATCACCCTGACCAGCAAAGAGTTCACGCTGCTGGAGTTCTTTCTGCGTCATCAGGGAGAAGTCCTGCCCCGGTCGCTGATTGCATCCCAGGTCTGGGACATGAACTTTGATAGCGATACCAATGCCATCGACGTGGCGGTCAAACGGCTGCGGGCTAAAATCGATAATGACTTTGAACCGAAGCTTATCCAGACCGTGCGCGGCGTGGGCTATATGCTCGAGGTCCCGGATGTTGAGTAAGTGGTTTCCGCGGCCCTTTTCGCTGGCTTCGCGGCTGACTTTTTTTATCAGCCTGGCCACGATCGTGGCGTTCTTTGCCTTCACCTGGATAATGATCCATTCGGTAAAAGCGCACTTTGAGGAGCGTGACGTTCACGACTTAAAGCAGCTCGCGACAACGCTTGAAACGGTGCTAAACCACGGCGACTATCCGCAGGCCCAGCGCCTGGACATCGTGAAAAACGTCATTGATGGCTACGCCAACGTCTTTATCTGCCTCGATGATGCTAACGGACAGACGCTTTTCCAGTCGCCGAATGGCCCGGATCTGAGCCATATCATGAACACCCCCGGGCTGGTGGCTCGCCTGCAGGACGGGAGTGTGATCTCGTGGAGCGATCCGCATCCGCGGGCGATGACGCATGATAACCATCAACTGCAAAGCAGCGCCTGGCGGCTGATTATGCTGCCGCTCGGCAAAACGGCGGAGGGCAAACCGGCTTATTACCTGCTGATGGCGTTATCGATTGATTTCCACCTGCACTATATTAACGAACTGAAGGCGAAACTGATTTCGGCGGCGTCGGTGATCAGCATTCTTATCATCTTTATTGTGCTGTTCGTGGTTTATCAAGGACACAAACCGATCCGCCAGGTCAGCCGGCAGATCCAAAACATCACGTCCAAAGATCTCGACGTACGGTTAAATCCCGGGAGTGTTCCGGTGGAGCTGGAGCGGCTGGTGATTTCGTTTAACCATATGCTGGAACGTATTGAAGATGTCTTCACTCGCCAGTCCAACTTTTCTGCCGATATTGCCCATGAGATCCGCACGCCGATTACCAACCTGGTGACGCAAACGGAAATCGCCCTCAGTCAGACCCGCAGCCAGAAAGAGCTGGAAGATGTGCTGTACTCCAGCCTGGAAGAGTTTTCGCGGATGTCGCGGATGGTGAGCGATATGCTGTTTCTGGCGCAGGCGGATAATAATCAGCTGATCCCCGAGCAGAAAACCCTGAACCTGGCCGATGAGGTCAATAAAGTGTTCGACTTCTTTGAAGCCTGGGCGGAGGAGAAAGAGGTGACGCTGCGTTTTACGGGAAATGCATGCTGGGTGAACGGCGACCCGCTGATGCTGCGGCGGGCAATCAGCAACCTGCTGTCGAACGCCATTCGCTACACGCCGGGTCAGCAGGCGGTGACGATTCAGGTCAGCGAAAGCGCCGGGCAGGCGAAGCTGGTGGTGGAAAATCCGGGGGCGCCGATTGCGCCTGAGCACTTGCCTCGGCTGTTCGACCGTTTTTATCGCGTCGATCCTTCCCGGCAGCGTAAAGGTGAGGGGAGCGGTATTGGCCTCGCGATCGTGAAGTCTATTGTTACCGCGCATCACGGCAGCGTGGTGGTGGAGTCCGATAGCCGCTCAACGCGCTTTATCCTGACCTTGCCAAAACAGATGCCATAAACGGCGAAAGCCTGGCAAAACCAGGCTTTCGGGTAGACCCGTGCGGGGCAGCGGGATTACTCTTCGAAGTACCAGTAGCCCTGATTGATCAGGCGGACGAGTTCCGCCACAAATGCCGGATTCTGTAGCGCTTCGCCCAGCTCGCCCTGACCCACAGTGGTATACCGGCACAGAGCGTCCAGCGCATTCGCGTCGGTTGTTTCCAGCTGCTCGCTGTTGACAAAGAAGCTGTCGCCGATATGCAGAACTCGTAGTCCGCTCAGGCGGCACAGCTTTTCTCCCCCCGTCAGCGCATCCACAACGTCCTCTTCAGTATACGGCGGTTCGGCCGGGGCAATGTCCAGCTCATGGCGCGGGGTGGTCGCAAAGCGGCCGAACCACTGCTTAAAGTCTTCCGGTTGCTTAATCATGTCGATCATCATCGACTGCAAGCGCTCGAGCTCATACTCTTCCACGCGGCCGGGATGCTCACGGCAGGTGAGGTCCGGATCGCTGTAGTGCTCGCCGCCGAGATCGTTTTCCAGCGCGTAATCGGCAAAGCTACTGATGAGATCGCGACCATTAGGACCCCGGAAGCCGACGGAGTAGTTCAGCGCGGTTTCGTGGGTAACGCCATCGTGCGGGAATCCCGGCGGGATATAGAGGATATCGCCTGGCGCCAGATCTTCATCAATGATTGGCGGGAAAGGATCGACATGCAGCAGCGCCGGGTGCGGACAGAACTGGCGCATTGGCAGCTTGTCGCCCACGCGCCAGCGACGGCTGCCCATTCCCTGAATAATAAAGACATCATACTGATCGATATGCGGGCCAACGCCGCCGCCGGGGACGGAGAAGGAGATCATCAGATCGTCGAGGCGCCAGTCCGGCAGAACGCGGAAGGGACGTACCAACTCAGCAGCCGGCATATGCCAGTGGTTTACCGCCTGCGCCAGCAGAGACCAGCCGCTCTCGCCCAGGCCGTCAAAATGTTCAAACGGTCCGTTGCTCGCCTGCCAACGGTCGTTAACCAGGCTCACCAGGCGACTGTCGACTTCTGGTTCCATGGCCAGACCGGCCAGCTCATCCGGCGTAATCGGATCGACGAAGTCCGGGAAAGCATTCTTTAATACCACCGGCTGCTTTTGCCAGTACTTCTCTAAAAACTCGGGCCAGTTGATGTTCAGTTGATAAGCCATAGGTTCACACCAGTAATGTAGAAACGGGCCTGATTATAGAAAGGAGTTGGCCAGCGGCGCTTTGTCATGAGTCAATACAGCCGCTTAATTCGCCATCTGCGACGGTACGCGGTGAGAGGAGTAAAGAAAGAGAGGTGGAAAAATGGCGATGACCCATACCGCGCGCGCTTTTTTACACCGAGCAGGATTTGGCCTTGTTACCGCTGTAAGCCGCGTGGATACTGGGTTTCTCCGTTTCAGGGCCTCCGGGGAGAAAACGGGAAAGTTCAAATAATGAGCGTTTGATAAGTTTTTTGTATTTTAAGGCTTGCCATGCAAACAAAACTCCCTATAATGCGCTCCCACTGACACGGCAAACGTGAACGAGTTCACAGATTAAGCCGGGTCGGCAGAGAAAAAATTCTGAAATTCAGGGTTGACTCTGAAAGAGGAAAGCGTAATATACGCCACCTCGCGACAGAGCGCTCAGCGCCGTCGCACTGCTCTTTAACAATTTATCAGACAATCTGTGTGGGCACTCAAAGTGACATGGATTCTTAACGTCCTCGGACGAAAAATGAATACCAAGTCTCTGAGTGAACACGTAATTCATTACGAAGTTTAATTCACGAGCATCAAACTTAAATTGAAGAGTTTGATCATGGCTCAGATTGAACGCTGGCGGCAGGCCTAACACATGCAAGTCGAGCGGTAGCACAGAGAGCTTGCTCTCGGGTGACGAGCGGCGGACGGGTGAGTAATGTCTGGGAAACTGCCTGATGGAGGGGGATAACTACTGGAAACGGTAGCTAATACCGCATAACGTCGCAAGACCAAAGTGGGGGACCTTCGGGCCTCATGCCATCAGATGTGCCCAGATGGGATTAGCTAGTAGGTGAGGTAATGGCTCACCTAGGCGACGATCCCTAGCTGGTCTGAGAGGATGACCAGCCACACTGGAACTGAGACACGGTCCAGACTCCTACGGGAGGCAGCAGTGGGGAATATTGCACAATGGGCGCAAGCCTGATGCAGCCATGCCGCGTGTATGAAGAAGGCCTTCGGGTTGTAAAGTACTTTCAGCGAGGAGGAAGGCGATAAGGTTAATAACCTTGTCGATTGACGTTACTCGCAGAAGAAGCACCGGCTAACTCCGTGCCAGCAGCCGCGGTAATACGGAGGGTGCAAGCGTTAATCGGAATTACTGGGCGTAAAGCGCACGCAGGCGGTCTGTCAAGTCGGATGTGAAATCCCCGGGCTCAACCTGGGAACTGCATCCGAAACTGGCAGGCTAGAGTCTTGTAGAGGGGGGTAGAATTCCAGGTGTAGCGGTGAAATGCGTAGAGATCTGGAGGAATACCGGTGGCGAAGGCGGCCCCCTGGACAAAGACTGACGCTCAGGTGCGAAAGCGTGGGGAGCAAACAGGATTAGATACCCTGGTAGTCCACGCTGTAAACGATGTCGACTTGGAGGTTGTTCCCTTGAGGAGTGGCTTCCGGAGCTAACGCGTTAAGTCGACCGCCTGGGGAGTACGGCCGCAAGGTTAAAACTCAAATGAATTGACGGGGGCCCGCACAAGCGGTGGAGCATGTGGTTTAATTCGATGCAACGCGAAGAACCTTACCTACTCTTGACATCCAGAGAACTTAGCAGAGATGCTTTGGTGCCTTCGGGAACTCTGAGACAGGTGCTGCATGGCTGTCGTCAGCTCGTGTTGTGAAATGTTGGGTTAAGTCCCGCAACGAGCGCAACCCTTATCCTTTGTTGCCAGCGATTCGGTCGGGAACTCAAAGGAGACTGCCAGTGATAAACTGGAGGAAGGTGGGGATGACGTCAAGTCATCATGGCCCTTACGAGTAGGGCTACACACGTGCTACAATGGCATATACAAAGAGAAGCGACCTCGCGAGAGCAAGCGGACCTCATAAAGTATGTCGTAGTCCGGATTGGAGTCTGCAACTCGACTCCATGAAGTCGGAATCGCTAGTAATCGTAGATCAGAATGCTACGGTGAATACGTTCCCGGGCCTTGTACACACCGCCCGTCACACCATGGGAGTGGGTTGCAAAAGAAGTAGGTAGCTTAACCTTCGGGAGGGCGCTTACCACTTTGTGATTCATGACTGGGGTGAAGTCGTAACAAGGTAACCGTAGGGGAACCTGCGGTTGGATCACCTCCTTACCTGAAAGAACCTGCCTTTGTAGTGCTCACACAGATTGTCTGATGAAAAGTAAATAGCAAGGCGTCTTGCGATTGAGACTTCAGTGTCCCCTTCGTCTAGAGGCCCAGGACACCGCCCTTTCACGGCGGTAACAGGGGTTCGAATCCCCTAGGGGACGCCACTTGCTGGTTCGTGAGTGAAAGTCGCCGACCTCTATATCTCAAAACTGATTCTCAGGAATCACGTTTGAGATATTTGCTCTTTAAAAATCTGGATCAAGCTGAAAATTGAAACGACACACTGTTTCCTTTCTCCGTAATAAGAGAGGAAAAGCGGTGTGTTCGAGTCTCTCAAATTTTCGCAACGCGGACTGTTTTACGAAACAGTTTCGGGTTGTGAGGTTAAGCGACTAAGCGTACACGGTGGATGCCCTGGCAGTCAGAGGCGATGAAGGACGTGCTAATCTGCGATAAGCGTCGGTAAGGTGATATGAACCGTTATAACCGGCGATTTCCGAATGGGGAAACCCAGTGCAATTCGTTGCACTATCGTTAAGTGAATACATAGCTTAACGAAGCGAACCGGGGGAACTGAAACATCTAAGTACCCCGAGGAAAAGAAATCAACCGAGATTCCCCCAGTAGCGGCGAGCGAACGGGGAGCAGCCCAGAGTCTGAATCAGCGCGTGTGTTAGTGGAACGGTCTGGAAAGTCCGGCGGTACAGGGTGATAGCCCCGTACACTAAAATGCACACGTTGTGAACTCGAAGAGTAGGGCGGGACACGTGGTATCCTGTCTGAATATGGGGGGACCATCCTCCAAGGCTAAATACTCCTGACTGACCGATAGTGAACCAGTACCGTGAGGGAAAGGCGAAAAGAACCCCGGCGAGGGGAGTGAAAAAGAACCTGAAACCGTGTACGTACAAGCAGTGGGAGCCTCTTTATGGGGTGACTGCGTACCTTTTGTATAATGGGTCAGCGACTTATATTCTGTAGCAAGGTTAACCGTATAGGGGAGCCGCAGGGAAACCGAGTCTTAACTGGGCGTTAAGTTGCAGGGTATAGACCCGAAACCCGGTGATCTAGCCATGGGCAGGTTGAAGGTTGGGTAACACTAACTGGAGGACCGAACCGACTAATGTTGAAAAATTAGCGGATGACTTGTGGCTGGGGGTGAAAGGCCAATCAAACCGGGAGATAGCTGGTTCTCCCCGAAAGCTATTTAGGTAGCGCCTCGTGAACTCATCTTCGGGGGTAGAGCACTGTTTCGGCTAGGGGGTCATCCCGACTTACCAACCCGATGCAAACTACGAATACCGAAGAATGTTATCACGGGAGACACACGGCGGGTGCTAACGTCCGTCGTGAAGAGGGAAACAACCCAGACCGCCAGCTAAGGTCCCAAAGTCATGGTTAAGTGGGAAACGATGTGGGAAGGCACAGACAGCCAGGATGTTGGCTTAGAAGCAGCCATCATTTAAAGAAAGCGTAATAGCTCACTGGTCGAGTCGGCCTGCGCGGAAGATGTAACGGGGCTAAACCATGCACCGAAGCTGCGGCAGCGACACTATGTGTTGTTGGGTAGGGGAGCGTTCTGTAAGCCGTTGAAGGTGGCCTGTGAGGGTTGCTGGAGGTATCAGAAGTGCGAATGCTGACATAAGTAACGATAAAGCGGGTGAAAAGCCCGCTCGCCGGAAGACCAAGGGTTCCTGTCCAACGTTAATCGGGGCAGGGTGAGTCGACCCCTAAGGCGAGGCCGAAAGGCGTAGTCGATGGGAAACAGGTTAATATTCCTGTACTCGGTGTTACTGCGAAGGGGGGACGGAGAAGGCTATGTTAGCCGGGCGACGGTTGTCCCGGTTTAAGCATGTAGGCGGGAAGTTTAGGTAAATCCGGACTTCTTTTAACGCTGAGGTGTGATGACGAGGTACTACGGTGCTGAAGTAACAAATGCCCTGCTTCCAGGAAAAGCCTCTAAGCATCAGGTAACAACGAATCGTACCCCAAACCGACACAGGTGGTCAGGTAGAGAATACCAAGGCGCTTGAGAGAACTCGGGTGAAGGAACTAGGCAAAATGGTGCCGTAACTTCGGGAGAAGGCACGCTGATGGTAAGTGAAGCGACTTGCTCGTGGAGCTGAAATCAGTCGAAGATACCAGCTGGCTGCAACTGTTTATTAAAAACACAGCACTGTGCAAACACGAAAGTGGACGTATACGGTGTGACGCCTGCCCGGTGCCGGAAGGTTAATTGATGGGGTTATCCGTAAGGAGAAGCTCTTGATCGAAGCCCCGGTAAACGGCGGCCGTAACTATAACGGTCCTAAGGTAGCGAAATTCCTTGTCGGGTAAGTTCCGACCTGCACGAATGGCGTAATGATGGCCAGGCTGTCTCCACCCGAGACTCAGTGAAATTGAACTCGCTGTGAAGATGCAGTGTACCCGCGGCAAGACGGAAAGACCCCGTGAACCTTTACTATAGCTTGACACTGAACATTGAGCCTTGATGTGTAGGATAGGTGGGAGGCTTTGAAGTGTGGACGCCAGTCTGCATGGAGCCAACCTTGAAATACCACCCTTTAATGTTTGATGTTCTAACGTAGACCCCTAATCGGGGTTGCGGACAGTGTCTGGTGGGTAGTTTGACTGGGGCGGTCTCCTCCCAAAGAGTAACGGAGGAGCACGAAGGTTAGCTAATCCTGGTCGGACATCAGGAGGTTAGTGCAATGGCATAAGCTAGCTTGACTGCGAGCGTGACGGCGCGAGCAGGTGCGAAAGCAGGTCATAGTGATCCGGTGGTTCTGAATGGAAGGGCCATCGCTCAACGGATAAAAGGTACTCCGGGGATAACAGGCTGATACCGCCCAAGAGTTCATATCGACGGCGGTGTTTGGCACCTCGATGTCGGCTCATCACATCCTGGGGCTGAAGTAGGTCCCAAGGGTATGGCTGTTCGCCATTTAAAGTGGTACGCGAGCTGGGTTTAGAACGTCGTGAGACAGTTCGGTCCCTATCTGCCGTGGGCGCTGGAGAATTGAGGGGGGCTGCTCCTAGTACGAGAGGACCGGAGTGGACGCATCACTGGTGTTCGGGTTGTCATGCCAATGGCATTGCCCGGTAGCTAAATGCGGAAAAGATAAGTGCTGAAAGCATCTAAGCACGAAACTTGCCCCGAGATGAGTTCTCCCTGACCCTTTAAGGGTCCTGAAGGAACGTTGAAGACGACGACGTTGATAGGTCGGGTGTGTAAGCGTAGCGATACGTTGAGCTAACCGATACTAATGAACCGTGAGGCTTAACCTTACAACGCCGAAGCTGTTTTGGCGAAGAGACGAAATGTTCAGCTTGATTACAGATTAAATCATCGCGCAGGAATGCGGGGTGAAACAGAATTTGCCTGGCGGCGATAGCGCGGTGGTCCCACCTGACCCCATGCCGAACTCAGAAGTGAAACGCCGTAGCGCCGATGGTAGTGTGGGGTCTCCCCATGTGAGAGTAGGGAACTGCCAGGCATCAAATAGAACAAAAGGCTCAGTCGAAAGACTGGGCCTTTTGTTTTATCTGTTGTTTGTCGGAGAGTGACTCTTTGAGCAGGACAAATCCGCCGGGAGCGGATTTGAACGTTGCGAAGCAACGGCCCGAAGGGTGGCGGGCAGGAAAGCCCGCCATAAACGGCCAGGCACCAAATCAGTCAGAAGCCCGTCCTCACCGACGGGCTTTTTGCGTTTTTGTCGGTACACAATCTGGCCTGACAGACAGGTGCGATCGGGCATCCCGGACAGATGTCACGCGTAACCCCCCTTCAGGATGGTGAAACAGGCGTCATACCTCACTCAGGCACTGCGCAACGAGAGATTCACTGCAACGCTCATCTTTTATTCTGCGAAAATACTGCTTTTCATCTCTCGTGGTGCAGAATATATCCCGCTTCTCTTTATGACGCTTTATTTATTAATATTAAATATTATTTCCTGAGTTTTGTTATTGTCGTAATAAATAAAGCCAAAAATCCATATTTATATTTAAAAGTATTTGATTGATTTATATTTTTAATTTTAATCATTATTTATCAATATATTAAAATAGTTTGTTTGTATTTAACGACATGTGCTGTTGTAACTGGACTTTCGAGGGAAAATGTTTTAGTGTCATTAACAGTTTGTTAACTCGATCGAGTTCGTGTCACTGTAATATCGATATAATGTAGCGCGTACGATCAGTATTAATGCTATCCCGATGTCGCTGAGATCCTCCTCTACTCCACGCAGTCTCATGGGTGTGGCATCAATGTTATCGAGCGACACGATGAGAATATAAATGAAGATCCTTTTAAAATGGTCGCCTTTGCGACGGTTCATCCGTTACCTGCAGGAACGCTTCACCTTTTTGGTTCTGCTGTGCTGGCCGGCGATTATCTGGGTTGCTTGCCGGGTGTGCGTCTGGGCCGTTGACAGCGCAATGCTGCTGATGGGGAAACCGGTAAGCGAATCCTTTACCGTCTACCTGCAGCCGCTGATGACGTTCAGCGCGTTAGTGCGTATTTCGCTGAGCTGGGTGGTTCTGCTCTTTATCCTGTTCAGCATGGCGATGGGTTTTACCTGGCTGCTACGTCGCGTGATAAACCGCAAGCACTAACCTCGTCCCTTATCGCCGGTGGCCGTCACCTGACGTACGGCCACCGCGCATCACTCATGCCATTGTGCCAATCGTTTTACGAAAACGTAGCAGTGCAATAGTAAAGAACACGCCGCCGATGGCCATCAGGGTTAAAAACTGCGGCCAGACGATAGCAAAGTCAGCTCCCCGATACAGAATCGCCTGCGCCAGGCTGACAAAATGCGTGGTCGGCATGGTTAACATAATATCCTGCACCGCCTGCGGCATGCTTTCCCGCGGGGTCGACCCACCAGACAGCATCTGCAGCGGCAGCAGCACCAGAATCATCAGCAGCCCCAGCTGCGGCATCGAGCGAGCCAGCGTTCCCATAAAGATACCGATTGAGGTGGTGGCAAACAGGCTCAGGGCCACGCCCAGCATAAACAGCGGGATGGAGCCTTCAATCGGCACCTGTAGCACCCCCTGGACCATGAGCAGCAGCGACAGCCCGGAAACAACCAGGACCACCAGTCCCATCGACCAGATTTTTGCCAGCATAATTTCGAATGGCGTGACCGGCATGACCAGCAGGTGTTCGATTGTCCCGTGCTCGCGCTCGCGGATCAGCGCCGAGCCGGTCAGCACGATGGCCAGCAGGGTGATGTTATTGATGATGGCCATGACCGCGCCAAAACGCTCCTGTTCGAGATTGGGGTTAAAGCGCATGCGCACCGCCAGCTCGACCGGCAGGGTATCATTACCCCGGTAGCGAGCCACGAAGCTGTTCACCTCCCCGCTAATGATATTCTGGATATAGCCATTGCCGGTAAACGCCTGACTCATACGCGTGGCATCGACGTTCACCTGAATTTCCGGCTGCCGTCCGGCGAGCACATCACGCTGAAAGTTGGGCGGAATATTAATGGCAAAAGTATAGTTCCCGGCATCCAGCCCGGCATCCATCTCATCTTCATTGATCAGCTCAGGCGGTAAAAACCACGGCCGATAAAAGCCGTTGATAATACGCGAAGAGAGCTGCGATTTATCCATATCGGCAATCGCGACAGGCGCCAGATGCAGCGATCCCGGCATCACGGTCGCTGAGGAATAAACCGATACGGTAAAGGCGAACAGGATTAAGGTCAGCATCGCCTTATCGCCGAGCAGGCTGCGCAGCTCTTTGACGCCGAGATTATAAATATTGCGTAATCCGCGCATCATCCCTCCTGTTTTTTCAGCAGCCACACGCTGAGGCCGAGCACCAGCGGGATGGCAATCAGCAGCGGTATAAAGGACGCCCACAGATCGGTCAGGCTCAGGGCTTTTGAGAATGTGCCGCGGGCAATGGTCAGGAAGTGGCTGGTCGGGTAAATCTGCCCAATCCAGCGCCCTGGCCCCTCCAGCGAAGCGACCGGGTCAATCATGCCGGAAAACTGCGTGGCCGGTATCAGCGTAATAATGGCGGTGCCGAAGATGGCCGCAATCTGGCTTTTCATAAAGGTCGAGATCAGCAGCCCCAACCCGGTGGCGATGGTGACATAGAGCAGCGCCGCCAGCGTCAGGGTCAGAAAACTGCCCTTATGCGCCACGCCAAACACCACGACTGACAGCGCGCACAGCAGGAGGAAGTTAAACATACCCAGCGCGATATACGGCAGCTGCTTGCCCAGTAAAAACTCGCTGCGGGTCGTCGGCGTGACGTACAGATTGATGATTGAACCAAGCTCTTTTTCACGGACCACGCTCAGCGCGCTGAGCATCGCTGGGATCATCATCAACAGCAGCGGGATCACCGCCGGAACAATGGCCGGCAGGCTTTTCACGTCCGGGTTATAGCGATAGCGCGTCTCAATGGATATCAGCGACGTATCGCGACCGGGCGTCGCCTGCCGTCCGGCCATCTCCTGCAGCCAGGCCAGATGCATCGCCTGGACGTAGCCGCGTACCGTCTCAGCCCGGTTAGGCATCGCGCCGTCCACCCAGACGCCAATTTTTACCGGCGTACCGCGGGCAATATTGCGGCCGAAATCAGGTGGAATTTCAATGGCGACGGCCAGTTCGCCGTTGCGCATCCGCCTGTCCAGTTGGTCATAGCTCTGCAGCGGCGGTTGCTCAATGAAGTAGCGCGAACCGGCGATATTCTGCGACCAGCCCTGACTGCTGAGAGTCTGGTCGCGATCGAGGACCGCGAAGCGCAGATCTTCCACATCCATGCTAATGCCATATCCCATGATGAACATCAGAATCACGGTACCCAGCAGCGCCAGAGTCGAACGTACCGGATCGCGCCGCAGCTCCAGCGCTTCACGTCGGCTGTAGCTAAACAGTCGCCGCAGGCTGAACGCCTGGCGCGGGGCCGTCGTTCCGGCGGGAGAGCTAACCGGCGGGGCGGGCGGTATTTGTTCGACGGGCCGCTGGGCATCCTGCAGCCAGGCGATAAACGCCTCTTCAAGGTTCGCCGCGCCGCGCTGCGCAACCAGCGCCTGCGGCGTGTCGCTGGCCAGTACCTTCCCGGCGTGCATTAGCGAAATGCGATCGCAGCGCTCGGCTTCATTCATAAAGTGGGTCGAGATAAAAATCGTTACCCGATCCTGACGGGCGAGATCGACCATCAGCTGCCAGAACATATCCCTGGCGACCGGATCGACGCCGGAAGTCGGTTCATCAAGGATCAGCATTTCCGGACGATGGATCACCGCCACGGCAAGCGAAAGGCGCTGACGAATGCCTAACGGCAGAGAGGCGGGCAGCGCATCTTCGACCTCCGTTAACATAAAACGCTGGCTCATTTCCGCCACCCGAGCGGGGATCTCGGCATCCGGAATGTGAAATAAACGGGCGTGCAGTTCGAGGTTCTGCCTGACGGTCAATTCGCTGTAGAGGGAGAACGCCTGCGACATATAGCCGACGCGGCGACGGGTTTCGATATCCCTGGGATTGACCGGCTGACCAAATAGCCAGGCTTCGCCTTCGCTGGCGGGCAGCAGGCCGGTCAGCATTTTCATGGTGGTTGATTTACCGCAACCGTTCGAACCGAGGAAACCAAAAATCTCGCCGCGCGCGATGCGGAAGTTCACGTGATCGACCGCCACGAAGTTGCCGAAGCGCATGGTCAGGCCGCGGGCTTCAATCGCGATGTCATTTTCCTGGGCGTTACGCGGCGCAATGATCACCTCTTTATGCGCCTTGCGCTGGGCTTCCGGCAGCAGGGCGATAAACGCCTGCTCCAGGGTCTGACTGTGGGTTTGCGCTTTAAGTTCTTCGGCACTGCCGGTTGCCAGTACTTCCCCCGCGTTCATGGCTACCAGCCAGTCGAAGCGTTCCGCCTCTTCCATATAGGCCGTAGCGACCAGTACGCTCATCTCCGGCTGGCGCTGGCGGATGCTGTTAATCAGCTCCCAGAACTGGGCGCGAGAAAGCGGGTCAACGCCGGTCGTCGGTTCATCAAGGATCAACAGCTGCGGATCATGGATCAGCGCGCAGCACAGGCCGAGCTTCTGCTTCATCCCGCCGGATAATTTCCCGGCAGGGCGATCGCGGAAAGGGGCCAGTCCGGTGCTGCGCAGGAGTTCATCGATGCGGTTCTCGCGTTCGGCTTTGTCATGACCAAACAGACGGGCAAAGAAATCGACGTTTTCATATACCGACAGGGTGTGATAGAGGTTTTTGCCCAGCCCCTGCGGCATCCAGGCGATTTTGGGGCAAACATCCCGGCGGTGACGCGCATCGCGCATATCGCCACCGAGCACCATCACGTTACCCTGTTCAATGACCCGCGCACCGGAAATCAGCGACAGTAAGCTGGATTTACCGACGCCATCAGGGCCGATCAGACCGACCATCTGACGAGCGGGGATGCTTAGCGTGATATCCCGCAGCGCGACGGTGGCACCAAAGCGCTGGCCGACGTGTTCCAGCAGGGCGACCGGTGGGTGAGTATCCTGCTGAACGCCTCTCATTGCGGTAACCTCACCGTGAGCGTATCGGGCCACGCCCGCTGGCTATCCAGGCGAACATACGCCATGCCGGGCAGACCGGTTTTCACATACTCCAGGTGCTGCTCCAGCAGCTCCGGCGGGATGCGGGCCTTCACGCGGAACATCAGCTTCAGGCGTTCATCGCTGGTTTCTACCGTCTTTGGCGTAAACTGCGCGACGCTGGCGACAAAGCTGATATGAGCAGGCACCACCAGGCCCGGGGCCGCGTCGAGCACGATGCGTGCTTCGCTACCCAGTGCCAGCAAGCCTGCCTGCTCGGTAGGCAGGAAGAAGGTCATATAGACATCGGAGAGGTCAACCATATTCAGTACCCGACCGCCGGCGGCCAGCACTTCGCCCGGTTCGGCGACGCGATACTGAATGCGGCCGTCGCGTGGCGCTTTGAGTTCACTATCGTCAATATCGGCAAGGATGCGCCGTTCGGTTGCCTGAGCGGCATCAACGCGGGTCTGGGCCTGAATAATGCTGGTACGGGCGGCTTCAATTGCCGCTTTTGCCGCTGAGACCTGGGCTCTGGCGGATTCGAGCGCTGCCCGGGCGCTTTCCGCTGCCGCCCGATCGTCGTCAAGCTGCTGGGCTGACACCGCGCCGCGCTGCGACAGCGCGCTGGAGCGCACGTGGCGTTTCGCGGTGGAGTTCAGCTCCGCCTGCCGCTGCTTCACCACCGCTTCGGTGGCGCGCATTTCGCTTTGTCGCTGATCGAGCAGCGCTTTGGCGGCGGCGACCGCGCTTTGCGCCTCTTTAATCTGGGCGGCCGCTTCGAGGCGCTGTTCGTTCAGCACCCGAATATCCATCCGCGCCAGCACCTCGCCCTTGTGAACAAACTGCCCCTCTTTGACCAGAATGGCGTCGATGCGTCCGGCAGTTTTGGTGGCGATATCCACCTCAGTGGCTTCTATTCTGCCGTTGCTGCTGGCAAAGCCCTGCGGAAGTCCCGGCGGACGTAATGCCCACCATATCAGGGCGGCGATAACCGCCAGCAGGCCGATAAGGCACCAGGCCCAGTGCTGTTTGATTTTGTCCATACGCTACTCGCTCTGTTCCATATTGCTGAGTGATGCGCGTCTCTTCCCTCCGTTGTACGGAGCGTTATCCCTTTGTAAGGCAGAGGTGGGGAGGGGCAAGGCCGACCGGCACGCACGTCCAGCTGCGCGACTACCCGGTGAAATAGATGTGCTACGAATGTGGTCATCATCAGCAATCCTGGCCTTAAATGAAACACGCATAAATATAGCTACTGTCTATGGGATACTAGCATTTACCGTGAGTATGTCCATACGATAAACATGGGTTATTGATGTCGCAGCGCCAATCGCCGCAAACGGTCGGACAGGAGAGGGGAAAGCCCGGCTGCTGCATTTTTAATCTGGTTGACCTGGGCGAACTGTTGTATGATTTGCGGCCTTGAAAATAGACCTATGTCGGCGAGTGCTTTATTTCATGAGCGATGAAAGCAAAAAATATATCTCAGTTATTTTTAAGGAGTGGTTGCCGTTGTATGACGGCCTGAAGCCGGAAGTGAAGGCGATTCTTAAAAATATTGCCGCTGAGCAGTCTGAAGCTCTGGCCGCTCGTTTTTATGACTTCATTTTTCAGGATCCCGATATCGCCCGCCACCTGACTTACGATCTGGTTCAGGAACGTCTTAGCCGTTCACTGGCCGTGTGGGTCAACGACATTTTGACCAGCGAGAAAGATCAGCTGCAGGCACTGGCAGAAAGGCAATATCATATCGGCAGTATTCATGCGCGCATCGGCATCCCCGCTGAGGCCGTACTGCGCGGCGCACGCCAGCTTAAGGCCGGGCTGATTGAATATGTGCGGGATAACGATAAGATTGACCACCAGACCGGCCTTGCGACCATCCACTACGCGGTGATGGCGATTAATATGGCGATCGAGATGATGTGCCATGCCTACACCTTATCGCACTATCGGGCGACGAAAAATGAAGAAGCCTATCGTCTGTATAGCCTGATGGATAATGTGCCAATGGAATATGGCAAACAGCAGGCCTCGCTCTCCGGCTGGGAAAATAGCGCGATTTTTAATATTGTCAGTGAAAATAAGAACGATATTAACGGGACGTTATTATCTGAATCTGAGTTTGGCCTGTGGTTCCGTCATAAATGCGTGCGTTATTTTAACAAGAACGCGCAGATGGAAGAGATCGCCGACTTGATTACGCAGGTAGACAATTTGATCATCGGCTGGAAATCCTCAGACAGCGGCGCTGAATATAAAAATACGCAAACTTTGCTCCAGAGCATCCACATCCTTTGCCAGAAAATCAGCAGCCAGCTCGGGGTCATCTTCAGCAGTCTGTCGCAGATGCAGAACGGTAAAGACTCCCTGACCAGCCTGCTCAACCGCCGCTATCTGCCGGTCGTCCTCAAGCATGAGGTCACGCTCGCCATGGAGCATGAACTGCCGATGACGGTGGCGATTGTCGATATCGATCATTTTAAAGAGATTAATGATAACTGGGGTCATATGGTGGGCGACCGGGCAATCAAGCACGTTGCCGATCTGCTCAGCAATAACATCCGCTCCAGCGATTATATCTTTCGCTACGGCGGCGAAGAGTTTCTGCTGGTTCTGGTGGAAACCGGCGCGGCCGAGGCTTTTGCGCTCCTTGAGCGCTTACGTAAAAGCATCAGCCAGCTCCCGTTTAATGTCGGCGGCGAGACGAATATCGCCATTACCACCAGCGCCGGCTTCGCCGTGCATACCGGCCATCCGGACTATAATCGGCTGCTGCGCGACGCTGACAGTGCGCTGTACGTGGCCAAGCGCAGCGGACGCGACTGCGTGAAGATGCACCAGGTTGAGCAGGACCCGCAGCATTAAAGCGTCACCCCCCCGGCGCTCAGAACAGAACCGGCAATCCTAATCCGCGCATTACCTCATGCAACGTTTGCTGCGTGAGGCGATGCGCCCGCTCGCTCCCCTGACGCAGCAGCTCCAGCAACATTCCTTTATCCGCAATATACGTTGCCCGGCGTTGGCGAATGGGCGCCAGCAGCGTCTGCAGACACTCCTCCAGCGCGTTTTTGCACTGTCGGTCACCCAGCCCGCCGCGTTGATAATGCGCCTTCATCTCGGTGACAAAGGCAGGATTGGGATGGAAAGCATCAAGGTAAGTAAAGACAACATTGCCTTCGATTCGGCCTGGATCGCTGACCCGCAGATGGGTCGGGTCGGTATACATGGCGCCGACCGCACGATGAATCTGCTCTTCACTGGCCGAGAGCGTGAGCGTATTGCCCAGCGATTTTGACATCTTGGCGCCGCCGTCAATGCCCGGCAGGCGGCTGACATCGCTGAGCAGCGCCCGGCAGTGCTGCAGTACCGGCGTCGTGGTCAGGCTATTCATTTTGTGGACGATCTCATTGGTCTGTTCGATCATCGGCAGCTGATCGTCGCCAACCGGTACCAGACCGGCCTTAAACGCGGTGATATCGGCCGCCTGACTAATGGGATAGGCCAGAAAACCGACCGGTAGTGAACGGGAGAATCCCTTCTGGGCGATTTCACTTTTGACCGTCGGGTTACGCTCGACGCGGGCGACGGTGACGATATTCATATACAGCGCGCTCAGTTCCGCCAGGGCAGGCAGCGCTGATTGCAGGCAAATCGTGGTTTTGTGCGGATCGATACCTACCGCCAGATAATCGGCCATCACTTCAAAGATATTGCTGCTGATTTTCTGCGGGTCGCTGCCGTTATCGGTTAATCCCTGCAGATCGGCGATCAGGATAAACTGTTGATGATCGTGCTGCAGCTGTACGCGCTGGCGGAGCGATCCCACGTAGTGGCCGAGATGCAGCTGGCCGGTGGGGCGATCGCCGGTAAGAATGGTCGGGTTGGTATTCATCAGAGACTCCTTACGATGCTGTTAAGCCGAAAGACGTCGCTGAGAAACGATAAAGCCGCCTTCCGGCGGCTTTAAAATGGATATGTGAATCGTGCCGCCTGTTATGCAGGCAGCCACCAACGATATGGGCGGACAATGACGACGATTCTGTTCATCGGACTATCCTGCCACGAAACGCGGCGGCAGTGAAAGCGGTTTTTAGTTAGCGATACACCGGCAGCAGGTTAAAGCTGGATAAAATATGAATGATCGCGTTGGCGCCACCGAAACATAAAATCAGGATAATCATGGCATTGCCGCCCCAGACCCGATAGGCAGGGCTACCAAAACGCCTGCGCGAGGCGCGCGCCAGCAGGGCGGGAACAATAGCGGCCCAGACGGTGGCGGCGAGACCGGCGAAACCGATGGCATAGATAAAACCGTTGGGCCACAGCAGCCCGCCGACAATGGGCGGCAGGAAGGTGACCAGCGCGGTTTTAAAGCGCCCCTGACGGCTATCGTCGAACTTAAACAGATCCGCCAGATAATCAAACAGGCCGAGCGTGACGCCAAGGAACGAACTGGCGACGGCGAAGTTGGAAAAGACGGTTAGCAGTAAATCCAGGCTTGAACTGTTCAGCAGGCCGCTTAGCGTCTGCACCAGCACGTCGATATTGCCGCCTTTCCCGGCGATATCGATAAACGCCGGACGCGGAATATTGCCCATCGTACCGACCAGCCAGATAATATACAGCACCAGTGCCATCAGCGTGCCGAGCAGCAGGCAGCGGCGAATGATCTGCGGGTCTTTACCGTAGTACTTCATCAGGCTGGGGACATTGCCGTGATAGCCAAAGGACGCCAGACAGAACGGCAGCGTCATCAGCACGTAGGGCAGATACGACGCATTCGCTTCCGCGCGATTGAACAGAATCGCGGGCTCCACGTGCCACATCAGACCGCCAAAGGTCATAAAGAAGGTGAGAATTTTGGCGCCTAGTACGATGGTGGTCATCCGGCTGACCGCTTTAGTGCTCAGCCAGACGATAAAGGCGACGACCAGCGCGAACGCCAGGCCGCCTGAGCGCGCGGGAACCGCGAGATGCATTTGCGCAAAAGTATGCTGAATAACCGAACCGCTGGCGGATATATAGGCATAGGTTAAAATATATAATACGAAGGCCACGGTCAGGCCGTTAATAATATTCCAGCCGGTGCCCAGTAAATCTTTCGTAATAGTGTCGAAGCTGGCGCCAATATGATAATTCAGATTCGCCTCGAGGATCATTAACCCCGAATGCAACATACAAAACCAGGTAAATACCAACGCCAGCAGAGACCAGAAAAACCAGGCGCCGGACATGACCACTGGTAATGAGAACATGCCTGCGCCAATAATAGTGCCGCCGATAATCATCGCCCCGCCAATAAGCGATGGCGTATTTTTTGAGACCGCTTTTGTGACCGATAATGTAGCCATAAGGTTATTCCTCACGTGGCTATATATTAAGTAACAGGTTGCGGGAAAACGGCTACCGAGACGCAACCCGAGCGATTGAGCTTATTTTTCTGTATGCGAAATTAAAGGCGCTCCCGTTGCGAGAGCGCCCGGGGTTGGGTTATTTCACCGGTTTCAGTCTGGCGACGAAGTGGCGTAATACCGGCGGCTCATAGGTAAAGGTCAGGCCCTTAATCGTGGCGGCGCGGGCCTTAACGGCAATCAGCGCATCAGCGATATAGTCCATATGATCGTTAGTATAAACGCGGCGCGGAATGGTCAGGCGCAGCAGCTCCATCGGCGAGGCCTTCTGCTTGCCGGTTTCCGGGTCGCGGCCGAGCAGCAGGGAGCCGATTTCCACGCTGCGGATACCCGCCTCCAGATACAGCTCGTTGTTTAACGCGTGCGCCGGGAACTGCTCCGCCGGGATATGCGGCAGCAGCAGTTTCGCATCAACGAATACCGCATGACCGCCGGTCGGATATTGAATCGGAATGCCGCCTTCGCGCAGGCGTTCGCCAAGGTATTCCACCTGATTGATACGATAAGCGAGGTAATCCTCGTTGGTACCTTCTTCCAGACCAATAGCCAGCGCCTCCATATCGCGTCCCGCCAGACCACCGTAGGTGACAAAGCCTTCCATCGGTACGCAGCGAATACGCACTTCGTTGAATAGCTCTTCGTCATCGCGGAAACAGCACAGGCCGCCGATATTCACCATCGGGTCTTTCTTGGCAGACATGGTCAGCATATCGCCGTACTGGTACATCTCGAGAATAATCTCTTTCACCGATTTATCGGCGTAACCCTCTTCGCGCTGTTTGATAAACCAGGCGTTTTCGCAGAAGCGGGCGGAGTCGATCACCACCGGAATATTATTCTGGCGGGCAATCTGATATACCTCGCGCATATTCGCCAGCGATACCGGCTGGCCGCCAGAGCTGTTACAGGTGACGGTGGTAATGATGGCCGCCACATTTTCTGCGCCATGTTCGGCGATAGTCGCTTTCAGCAAATCAATGTCGAAATTGCCCTTCCAGTCGTACCACGACGTGGTGTCGAAGGCTTTTGGCGTCACTACGTTAATCGCTTTCGCGCCGTTGAGTTCGACGTGGGCGGCGGTGGTATCGAAATGGAAGTTAGAAATAAACACCGGATGCGCCGACTTGCGGCGGGCAATCAGGCTCGGGAACAGAATCTGCTCTGCGCCGCGCCCCTGGTGGGTCGGAATGGTGTACGGATAGCCGATAATCTCTTTTACCTTCTCGCACAGGTGCTGATAGTTACGCGACCCGGCGTAAGCCTCATCGCCCATCATCAGCCCGGCCCACTGATGGTCGCTCATCGCGCCGGTGCCGGAGTCGGTCAGCAGGTCGATATAAACGTCCTGACTATTGAGCAAAAACGGGTTATAGCCTGCTTCTGCCAGGGCTTTGACGCGATCGTCAAAGGTGGTCATGCGAATGTTTTCGACCATTTTAATGCGGAACGGCTCAGGGATGCGTTTCATTTATTTTCTCCATGGGAATGCTGTGCCGCGTTTGGCTATTTGGCGACAAATAACAGGCGCAACAAATAGCGACTAAACGCAGTGCTAAATTAATTTTATTTAGAGGGTAAACAGCAGCGGAGAATTAACGAGGGAAGTCGTTGGAGATACGGTGATCCAAATTATACCAGTCGTCCAGGCCGCCCTGGGCAATGAGGCGATAAATCGATTTTTGCGTCATTACATCGTCCTCTGTAGGTGAAGGGATGTGATAAAAATAAGGCAAAATGAGAAAATAACTACGATTAAAATCACAAAAAGTTATTTATGGCTAAACGGAGCAGCAAAATTTGACGTTGGTCGTGTTTTTAGCGTTATTGATTATTTGATTAGCAGGCGATGGTTTTTTGTTTTTTTTATTGCGGCAATAACATGTCATTGAGTGCGGTTTTTGCGCCCTCATCGAACTCAATGAAGGCGCAGGCGAAACTTACATGCTGGAGAAGACGTTCATGATGATGCCGCCGGAAATAATCAGCACCATGGCGAGGATCGCCGGCAGATCCGGTTTTTGCTTGTAGAGGATCATCGAGCAGATGGTGACGCCGACGATGCCAAAGCCGCACCATAGCGAGTAGGCGACGCCCACCGGAATCGTGCTCATCGCGCGAGTGAGGGCGAAGTAGCACAGGCCGTAGGCGCAGACCACCAGTACCGACGGCGCCAGTTTACTAAAGCCGTTGGTCTTTTTGATCATCGAGGTACCGGTGATTTCGGAGCCGATAGACAGCGCCAACCATAAAAATCCGAGATTAAACATATGCGATTCCTTTTTCGTTAGTTGGCGACTTTTTTGTCCAGGGATGAGGGTGAAGCAACCGGTTTAACTGGCGTATCTTCGCTCTCTTCGCTACCCATTTTGGAAAACAGATTCATGATAACGATGCCGCTGGCGATAACGGCCATGCCGATAATCGCCGCGGTGTCCGGATGCTGACCGTAAAATGCCATCCCCAGCGTCGAAACCACCAGAATCCCGGTACCGGACCAGGTGGCGTACGCCAGGCCAACGGGAATATCTTTCACCGCGCGGGAAAGGGAGTAGTAGCAGGTGCAGTACAGCAGCACCAGCAGCCCGAGCAGCAGCATTTTGGTGGTCCCTTCGCTGCTACCGAACATTTTCAGGGTGGAAGTGGCCGAGGTTTCCGAAAGGATAACCAACAGCATCCATAGCCAACATTTTGTTTTTGAAGACATAATAAACTCCGGATCTATTTATTAAGGTAGGGTTCTTTTTTTCTGTTTTTCAAAAAATCGATAGCGGCATCGGTTAACTGCGCTGCGGGGGCACAGGCCAGCGCCGGATTATTCACGATGTCTGTGACAGTGAGATAACGCCGCGCGCCGGCGGTCGGTGCCTGAGCGGGCGCCTCCGTTCCTGCTGCCAGCTTCGCCAGTAGCTCATTCATGGTGCACAGCGTGACACCGCATGCCGTCAGCCGCGTCAACGTGGACTGCATATGTCCGGCGTAGGGCGTCGTGCTATCTGCTCCGCGCAGCTGGTTTAACTCGCTGGCCGGATCGCAGTGATAGCGCAGCGCCAGTACCGGCGTGCCGGTAAGCAGAGCAGCATGCAATCGTCTGGCTTGCGGGTTTTGCAAGGTGCCGTTAACCAGATCGGCCGCCAGCGGATAGTCGAGAAACGGCACAACTACGGCCCGCCAGGCTGTCGACGGCAGCGCTTCCTGCCAGGCGTTGGACGGCAGCGTTTCACCGACCGCCTGCCACAGCGCGGCATCCGTCACACTTTCGTCCAGCGCCAGCTGCAGACGCTGTCCGCATCCCGCCAGACGGCTGCGGATGGCCTGGCGATAGCCCGCGGCCGGACCAACCATCACCAGCACCGGCGGCCGCAGACGCTGGATAATGCGTTCCACCAGGTATTCCATCTGTTCGTCGGTCATGGCTGGCCTCCGTTAAGCGATGAGCGTGACCTGCGCGCCGTTTTTCAGTCCGGCGGCGTTGGCTTCTTCGGTATCAATATGAAACTCCAGCGCGAAGTCATCGCGCACCCGCACCACCACTTCGTCGAAGGTCAGCTGGCGTTCGCCGTTGCTGCGGACGCTCACCTTCTGGCCATTGGCGACATTCAACTGCTGCGCATCCTGCGGCGACATATGGATATGCCGCCAGGCGCAGATCACCTGAGAGCGCAGTTCGACGTGGCCGGCCGGGCCGATCAGCAGCGCGTTACCCGCGTTCTCCAGCTGGCCAGATTCGCGAACCGGCGCTTTGATGCCGAGGGTAAAGCAGTCGGCGCGGGAGATTTCCAGTTGAGTCACCGGGCGGGTTGGCCCGAGGACGCGAACCTGAGCGAGCGAGCCCTTCGGGCCGACGACGGTCACGCACTCCTGGGCGGCAAACTGCCCCGGCTGGCGCAGGGGTTTAAACGGCGTCAGCGTATAACCCTGGCCAAACAGCGCCTCGACATCCTGCTGAGACAGATGAACGTGACGGTTAGAGATACCGACCGGGATATCGGGCGCGCAGCGCGTCAGTCGGGCGGTGATTTTTTCATGTAGCAGGGTGTCGATCATGCCTTCTTCCCTTTCTTCATCGCGGCATTTTTATCTTCCGGCTCCCCCGGCGCTGGCGGGGAAGGCGGCGTCTGCGGCTCGACTTTTTCCATCGCTGCCGGCACTGCGTTTTTCAGGTCCTCGTTTTTCATGTCGGCGTGGTTCGCGACCGGTTTTGCCTCCGGGCGGCCTTTCAGATGACTCAGCGCCGCCACCACGCAGGGTTCCGGACGGGCGATGACCAGCGACTTGACGTGCTGCGCAGCGCCCGCCACCTCGACGCCGCGCTCAATGGCGGTGTGGATGGCGCTGATCTCGCCTTCGAAGCAGACGCTGACCAGCCCCGATCCGATTTTGCGATAGCCAATGCAGGTCACGCCTGCGGCTTTACAGGCGGCGTCTACGGCCTGAATGGCGGTGACCAGCCCTCGCGTTTCAATTACGCCTAAACTTTTCATTGTCGGCTCCTGTTAATGGCGGACTAAGCGAATATCAAAATCAAACTGCGTGAAGAACGTCTCCAGCTGGTTCAGCTCTTCGGACGAATAAGACGGGTCCTGGGTAATGGGGTAGGGCATATCCAGGCGCTCGTATTTTTTGCGGCCCAGCTGGTGGTACGGCAGCATGTCGATGCGGCGGATATTTCCGCGCTTCGCCAGTTTCTGCACGTAATCAATAGCCCCGGTAATGGCATCAAATGAGTCGTTATATCCACGCACCAGCGGCATGCGAATAATCACGTTAGCGCCGGAGTCCACCAGCCATTCCAGATTGCGGCGAATACCTTCATTGCCGATGCCAAATAACGCTTTATGGTGTTCGCTGTTTATTTGCTTAATATCGAATAAGAAGGTGTCGGTCACCGGCGCCAGCTTTTGATAATTGGCCAGCGGGGTCGTGCCCTGGGTTTCGATGGCGGTATTGAGCATCATCTTTTTGCATTCGCTGAACAGCGCCACGGCAAAATCGGTTTGCAGGCTCATTTCACCGCCGCCGATGGTCACGCCGCCGCCGGAAGCAATGTAGAAGTCATAATCTTGCATGATGATGTCCATCAGCTCGCTGACGGTGACGTCTTTACCCATAATATCCAGCGCGTTCTGGGTACAAATTTCTTCGCATTTGCGGCAGCCAATACAGTCTTTATTACGGTCGACAAAATGCTTCATCTCGCCGTTTTCTTCTGCCCGATAGTGAATGCCGGCCGGGCAGACATTGACGCAGTCGCCGCAGTTAATGCATTTGTCGTGCGAGAACATGACCTGGAACTGGCTATTCAGCCCCTCCGGGTTAGCGCACCATGGGCAGCGTATATTGCAGCCTTTGAAAAAAACCAGCGTGCGAATGCCATCGCCGTCGTAGATCGAATATTTCTGAATATTGAATATTCGTCCGGTTAATTCTTGTTTTGCGCTCACACATACCTCCAGTAAAACGATCGGGACATCCGTGTCCAAAAACGTCCGTGTTTATCAGAACTTCTCAATCACCGTACGGCTGATGATTTCGTCCTGTACCTCTTTGCACAGCTCAACGAAGTAGGCGCTGTAGCCGGCGACGCGGACGATCAGGTCGCGATATTTTTCCGGCTCCTGCTGGGCTTTTTTCAGCACTTCGTTATCGACGTAGCTGAACTGCATCTGACCGTTGCCGAGAATCGATGCCGTGCGCAGCAGGGTAATCAGGCCATGGCGACCCTCAGGTGTGTCCAGCAACCCTTTGAGGAACTTGAAGTTATGCACCATGCCGATATTCATGGTCTCCACGTTCATCTTGCTGACTGACTTGATGATGGCGGTTGGACCCTGCTTATCCGCCCCCTGCGTCGGGCTGATACCATCGGAAAGCGGCATCCATGCCAGACGGCCGTTCGGCGTGGCGTTGGTCAGCTCGCCAATCGGCGTGTTGTTGGAGATAGAGAGGGTGCCGTGGCTCAGCGTGGAGTAGAGCATTTTGTACTTGCGGCACTCGCGCTCGGTCCACTCGGTAATATCCAGCGCGTACTGGTCAACGTAGTTATCGTCGTTACCGTATTTCGGCGCGTTCAGGCAGTCGCGGCGCAGGGCCTCAAAGCCTTCAAAGTTCGCCAGCATCGCATCGCGCATCTGTTCGAGGGTGTACTTCTTATCTTCGAACACCAGCTTACGAATCGCCGCCATCGAATCGACGTAGGTCGCCAGACCGGAGAAGATCAGCCCCGGGCCGTGGTTGATCATCGCGCCGCCGGCGGCGACGTCTTTGCCGCTCTCCATGCAGCCTTCCACCAGCAGCGACATCAGCGGTTTCGGCGCCACGTCGCGGTGCACGCGCTGGCTGATCACCGTGCCAATTGCCGACAGACGGACGATATGGGCAATCTGCTGTTTCACCGCCGCGTCAAACTCTTCGAAGGTGCGCAGCTCACGCAGGTCGCCGGTATCCAGCCCCTGATAGCTATCAAACAGCACCATCCGGCCGCGGTTTAAGACGAACTCGATGGCGATAGGCCACTGGGTGTAGCCGGTGGAGGTCCACTGATAGATGCGGCCGGATTTCTGCGGTTCGACGCAGCCCATCAGGCAGTAGTCGCGGGCATCTTCGAAATCGAAGCCCTTACGCAGCATCATCTTGATATGGGAGTCATCGAAGTGGCAGGCCGGGAAGCCCATCCCCGCCTTGACGACGTCGACGATTTTTTCCATGTACTTCTGCGGCGACTGGTTGTGAATACGGCAGGCCAACGACGGCTGGTAAACCTTCACAAAGCGCACGGCATCCATAATCAGATAGGTCAGGTCGTTACAGGCATCGCCGCCGGAGCGTTTCTGACCGCCAACGGTCAGGTTGATAAACGGCTGATAACCGGCGAAGTATTTCGCCCCCAGCTCGCTCGACATCCACATCAGCTCGGCGCATTTGATGATAAACGCCTGCAGCAGCTCCAGCGCAGCTTCGTGAGTCAGGCGGCCTTCGCGAATATCGGCTTCAAACATCGGGTAGCAGTACTGGTCCACGCGGCCCAGCGACAGGCCGGTCTGGTTCTCTTCAATTTCAAACAGCGACTCCACGGTCCAGATACTTTGCAGCGCTTCCTGCAGAGTCTTCGGCGGGTTCGCCGGGACGTTCTGGTTCACTTCGGCAATGGTCAGCAGCTCGGCGCAACGCTGGGCGTTTTGCTCAATAGCGGCCAGCTCACGGGCGCGCGCGGCGATGCGATGCGCATAGTTAATCACCCCTTCGCAGGTTTCAATCGCCGCCTTGTAGTAGTAGATGCGGTCGATATCTTCCGGGTTTTCCATGCTCAGGCTGGCAAGATGCGCCTCCGCGTCGGCTTTAATGCCGTTCATCCCTTTGCTGAACAGCAGCACGTCATAGCCCGGGCAGGTATCGCCGCCGCCGTTGATCTGATGGTAGGAGAGGTCGCTGACGAAGGTTTCGCCGCTGAACGCCCACACGCCCGCTTCGCGGTACTGGGCTTCACAGATCTCATCCAGCGAGCGGCCTTCCCAGAACGGAACGATCTCTTCGCGGATGGTTTTCTTATCTTCTTCGCTGATCTCAAACGGATCCTGCGGTCGGGTACTCATGGTATCGAGTTCGTCGCGCACCCAGCGCCAGGCGATATCCGGCGAGAAGGCCCCGGCGCGCGGCTTGCCGCACGGATGGCCGACGATCAGCTCATCGTCCTGAATCAGGATCGGCGCGGTTTCGCAGGCGTGACGGAAAGCTTTGGCGCGCAGCAGAATGGTCGGCATACCCGGATTTGCTTTCACCACCTCGGTAAAGGCCAGCGCGCGATAGATAGAGACGCTCGGGCGTACCGTCAGGTAGTGGTTGCGCAGGCGCTGCATGCGCGGAGTCAGCCCTTCTGCTGTTGTCGTTTCGCTACAGGCGGCAAACGGCGCGGCGGAGACCTTTTGTTCGCCGTGGAACAGACGCACCGGCAGATTGAGCGCGCTCAGATTCCGCTGTGCGCAGAGGAACAGCGCGGAAAGTTCGTTGATGATTGTGCTGGGGTCATCGAGGCTGGCGCCGTGGCGCAGGGCGTCGAACATCGGGTAGCCGTCGATGGCGCAGGCGGCGCGGACTTCGCTCAGCTGTGCCAGTTTGAACCACAGGCACTCAACGATTTCATAGGCCCGTTGCGGCGTCAGGGTGCCGTTGGCGATGTCGCGCTGATACCACGGCAGCAGAGCCTTATCGGCACCTTCCGGGTTTACCGCATAGCTGCCGTTGTCCAGCTGCAGCGCCAGCTGAAACAGATAAAATGCCTGGCAGGCCTCTTTGAAGTTACGTGCCGGGTGGGCCGGAACGTGATGCAGAATCGCCGCGCTCTCCAGCAGCTCGGCCTGGCGGTACGGGTTGCTTTCCGCCGCCGCGAGCGTTTCGGCGCTGGTGGCCAGATTCTGCGCCAGGGCGAGGAGGGCGTCGCAGGCGTAAATGGCGGCCCGGCAGCCGTTGACTTCATCCATACCGCTGCGGCTGACGGCGCTACCCAGGCTGCGGGTTTTCTCTTCCAGCTGGTGTTTAATCGCCAGCGCGCCTTTTTCAACAATCAGCCGGTAATCCGGGGAGTCCAGGTCGCTGCTGAGATTCAGGAAACGGAACGCCGACGGACGCTGCGCGGCGCTTTCATCGTGAAAAATTGCCCCGTGCGGTTTGCGGGTCTGGTCGCCGACAATGAGCTCATCGGGGCTGATGCACAGCGGCAGCTGGCGCATCAACTCATAGAAACGACGCGCCGGCTTGACGGCGGCGGGAATGCCCGCGATATCGCCATCAAGGGCGTTCAACGTGGCGGCATGCTCGGTGCACAGGGTGCTTTTATGTGAGAGTAAACGTTCAGCCAGCACGTGGACGCGCGGCGTTAAGCTGTAGTGTGCCATGTAGTATTCTCCAGATGTTCTGTTCCGCGGCTGATTAACAACCCGGCTGTGGATGCTGTGTCCGCCTGCTTGCCGGGGGGCGGCTGTCGCCTGACCCGGCCTACAAATCACTCAATGATCAACCGGTTATCTGTTACCCGCAGGCCCGCGCAAGCGGAGCGACGCCGGTCAATTCCAGGTGACCGGTCCACGCCCGGCGATAGAGTTCGCTTAAAGCGTGAGCGTCCGGCGTACGTGGGTTGGTCGGTGTACAGCTGTCGCGTAGCGCCTGGCCAACCATCTCCGCCAGGCGTTGCTCAAACTCAGCGCTGGAAATGCCGGTATCACTAATGCCGGCCGGCATCGTCATTTCGTCTTTTAATGTCTGAATCGCGACCAGTAAGCTGGCGACGCCCTGGCGGGTATTGGCCGCCGGCAGATCCAGCAGATGGGCTAAGCGCGCATATTTGCGCGCGGCATCGGTCGCGCACTGCCCGTGATAATCGGCGTTCCAGGCCACCACCTCGGCCATTAACAGCGCGTTCGCGCGGCCGTGGGGGACGCGAAAGACGCCGCCAAGCGCATGGGCCAGGCTGTGGGTGATACCCAGCGAAGCGTTGGTAAACGCCATGCCCGCCATACAGGAGGCGTTGTGCATCTTTTCGCGGGCCAGCAGGTTGTCGCCGCTGCGCCAGCAGGTGGGCAGATAGCGGAAAACCTGCTGCACCACTTTTTCCGCCAGCGCATCGGAAAAGTCGCTGGCGGCGCGGGAGACGTAGGCTTCCAGCGCGTGGCACAGGACGTCCATCCCGGTATCGGCGGTGATGGACGGCGGGACCGAGGCCACCAGCGCCGGGTCGAGAATGGCGATATCCGGCAGCAGCGTCGGATCCACCAGCACCAGTTTTTCAGCATGGGCCTTGACGACCGAAAAGGCGGTCACTTCTGAGCCGGTACCGCTGGTGGTCGGGATCGCCACGAAGCAGGGACGCTGGCGCCCGGCCTGCGGACGGGTCTGCGCAAGGGCGAAAATAACCGCTTTGGCCGCGTCAATGACCGACCCGCCGCCCAGCGCCACCACCAGATCCGGATAGCTGGCATCCATCAACTTCATCCCGCGTACGATGGTGGCGATATCCGGATCCGCCACCACGTCATCCCAGACCTGGAAAGCGATGCCGCGCTGGCGCCAGGGGCCAGTCACGCGATCGGCGAGGCCAAATTTGACCATCGCCTTGTCGGTCACCAGCAGGACGTTGCGGGCGGGGAGCTCGTCCAGAACCGCTAGCGCGTCCTGACCAAAGCGGATCCGGGGTTTCAGCAAAAATTCACTCATTGGGTTATTCACTCCTTAAGCGTCCCGAAACACGTTCTCGACAATGGCGACCACCGACATGGCTTTGTAGCGCTCGGCGTTGAGCGCGAAATACTCTTCAGCCAGGACGATGTCGTGCATGCCGGCGCCGACGCTATCGACGGCGACCCAGGTCTGGTCCTTCATGGGCTGCTGGTCATCGTCCAGTTTGACGATCAGCAGCAGGTTACTGCCGCGTAGCTCTGCGCATTTCTGCGTGGCGACGACATGTCCGACTACCTTTGCGAGAATCATTGTTTTTATCGCCTTATTTCAATGCATTACTGGCCTAAGCGCTCAAGCACCTGGCGGATGATGCGTTCCACGTTCTGCTCGTTGATCTCGCCTTCCGCTTCGACGGCGGCGGCGACAGCAAAGCGGTTATCAGCCCCTGTATCGCCGGCGGTAGCGACCGGGGTCGCGGCGCCTGGAGAGGTGAAGCGCACGTCGTCGAGAATGCTGCGCTGCGGGTTATCTGTCGGCGTGACGATGGTCGGCTGCGGTTCAGGGCGGCTGCCCGGGGCGCGCAGTTCATCGATGGAGCGTACGCCGTAGCCGACCCGGCGGATGTTGAGCAGGTTCATCGGTCCGACGTTATCGGAGCTGGAACCGCCGCCAACTGCGCCGCAGCCGAGCGTCAGCGCCGGCGTGATATTGGTGGTGGCACCGATGCCTCCCAGCGCCGCCGGGGTGTTAATCAAAATGCGGTTAACCGGTTTTTCGAGGCAGAACTGGCGAATCACATCCTGATTGCGGGTATGGATAACCAGCGTATGGCCGAGGCCTTCGTTGGTCAGCAGTTCCATCACCCGGTGGCAGGCCGCTTTCCAGTCCTCTTCCACGTACAGGCCGAGAATGGGACACAGTTTTTCGCGGGAGTAAGGGTTCTGGTGAGAGACGGTGGTCTGTTCGGCGATCAGCACTTTGGTGCTGGCCGGAACGCTGAAACCGGCAAGCTGGCTGAGATACAGCGCGGTTTTACCCACCACTTTCGGATTGATGGTGCCGTTCGGGCGCAGAAGCAGAGCCGCCATTTTGGCCGCTTCACCTTCATTCATGAAGTAGGCGCCCTGGGCTTCGAGTTCACGATGCACATCGTTATAAATGCAGCGTTCGACGATGATTGACTGCTCGGAGGCGCAGATCACGCCATTATCGAAGGTTTTGCTGGTGATAATATCTTTCACCGCGTGATGAATATCGGCGCTGCGCTCGATAAAGGCCGGTCCGTTTCCCGGGCCGCCGCTAATGGTCGGGGTGCCGGAAGCGTAGGCCGCGCGAACCATGCCTTCGCCGCCGGTCGCCAGAATCAGCGAGACGTCTTTGCTGTGCATCAGTTCTGAAGTGGCTTCGAGGGTCAGTTGGCTAATGGCGTCAACGCTGCCTGCCGGTGCGCCTGCGGCTTCGGCGGCGCGCTTGACGATCTCGATCGCCTTCCAGCTACACTGACGTGCGCCAGGATGTGGGGAGAAGATAATCGCGTTGCCGGCTTTCAGGGCAATCAGCGTTTTGTAGATCACGGTAGAGGTTGGGTTTGTTGACGGGACCAGCGCACAAATCACGCCCAGCGGCACGCCCACGTCCATCACTTTTTTTAGCGGATCGTCATGAATGATGCCGACGGTCTTCATATCTTTGATGGCGTCGTAAACGCGCAGCGAAGCGAAACGGTTCTTCAGCACTTTATCCTGCCAGTTGCCAAATCCGGTCTCTTCCGCAGCCATTTTCGCCAGCGCTTCGGCGTGGTGCGCGGCTTCCTGGGCCACGTTTTTCACGATGGCGTCGATTTGTTGCTGCGAAAAGGTGGCCAGAATCGCCTGAGCCTTTTTGGCGCTGCGCACCAGTTCCCGCGCGTTCTGGCGGGACTGCAAATCGTTATCCAGTTCAATCATGAGTCTATCCTTCATCAGACTAAAAGAGTGGAGACGGGGCGCGCCCTGTCAGGTCATGCTTTATGCTGCGACGCGATTTTTTCGATATCGTTATGCGGACGCGCAATGACGCGAGAGGTGACCACTTCACCGATGCGTTTTGCCGCCTCCACGCCGGAGTCAACGGCCGCATTGACCGCACCGACGTCGCCTTTTACCATCGCGGTGACCAGCCCGGAGCCGACGTTTTCATAGCCAATCAGCTCGACGTTGGCGGCTTTACACATCGCATCGGCGGCTTCAATACAGGCCACCAGACCTTTGGTTTCGATCAGACCAAGCGCTTCTTTCATCATGTTGTCTCCCGTTATTCCGTCACTTTGTAATGTGCGACGATCTTGTTGATGTCGTTATGCGGACGGGCGATAACCAGCGAGGTCACCACTTCCCCAATGCGTTGTGCCGATTCCACGCCGGAATCCACCGCCGCTTTCACCGCGCCGACGTCGCCTTTCACCATCGCGGTGACCAGGCCGGAACCGACGTTTTCATAGCCGATCAGCTCGACGTTGGCGGCTTTACACATCGCATCCGCCGCTTCGATACAAGCCACCAGACCTTTGGTTTCAATCAGACCTAATGCATCACCCATTTGCGTTCTCCTGGCCTTAAGCCTTGTGTTTAATGACGATTTTGTTGATGTCGTTATGCGGACGTGCAATCACCAGCGAGGTCACCACTTCTCCGATGCGCTGCGCCGATTCCACGCCGGAATCCACCGCTGCTTTCACCGCGCCGACATCGCCTTTCACCATGACGGTGACCAGGCCGGAGCCGATGTTTTCATAGCTAATCAGCTCGACGTTGGCGGATTTGCACATGGCATCCGCTGCTTCAATGCAGGCCACCAGGCCTTTGGTTTCAATAAGCCCCAATGCATCACCCATTGTGATCTCCTCCAGAACAGGTTTTGTGATTCGGGAAAACCGTCCGCGTAACGGCGTCAACACGCGGCAGCGGCGTTCGACGTCCACTATAGGGAAATGAAGATGGAGTGAAATTTAAATCCGTTAAATGTTTGTTTTTAGGTTTTTACTCTGTGATTTAGCCTTTTGTTGCCGCTTATTTATCTGTTTGTGCTGATGTGACGTAAGGGATTTGGCGTTACCTCGCGCGGTTTTTTGCGCATTGAGACGCGCCGCGGGGAATGTTAACGGGGTGCTAATTTATTGCGGACGCGGGGTAATATATCCCTCGTTTAAATGTGGGTATGGTCATGTTTTTTAGCGCCAGATAAATGCAAAAAGTGCGCTTTCGCGGCGAGGGCGATACCGGGAAAGCAGGGGAGGGAGATTAATCGAACTGACTGCCGGATTTCAGGGTGCAGACATAGAGCGGGGAGTTAATGGAGCTCAGCAGAATTGCTTTCTCGTTGAGCTTCTGGGCGTTGAGAAACAGGCCATCATGGCTGTCGGACATTTCTCGCATAAAGTAGGCAAAGATAACGTCCGGTGACTCATCGATTGACGAGGCGCTGGATTCCCACTTGCTGATGCGGTAGTGGCGTTCGGTCGATGAGATGCGTTGGCTGGTCCAGTTAAACTTGACGTAGCGCTGCAGATAGAGCCAGCCGGCCGCGGAGTCGGTATAGCCCTCGACGACCATCGAGCCCTTGCCGTTGGCGGCAAAATTAAAATGAATATTGCCGTTGACGTTCTCCTTCTCCATGTTCTCAAAACGCATGATGGCTTTGGTCGAGCAGCTCATCACCCCGTCTTTTTCAACGGGCAGCAGTTTCCAGGCGCTGACCCCGGCCGCGACGATAAATACCAGCGTAGAGAGGGCGAAAAAGGGGCGAGGAGCGAGTCTCATTGCGGCTTCCAGGAGTAGTAGAAATAGTTATCGCAGTAGCTGAACGGGTTGTCTTCATGCATGGCGCAGTGGGCGAGGAACACCCGGCCCAGCCCGTTGGTTTCCAGCCTGTCGCCATAGAAGAAGACGAAGCGCTCGCCGGGTTTGCACTCCAGCTTCAGCCGCTGGCGTACCTCATCAAAATTCCTGGCGTAGGCGGTGGCGGAGACCGAACGCAGCATCTCGTCACTGGCCAGCAGTTCGCACTGGCTGTGGGTCATCTGCGTCAGGGTGATGGGACGGGATTCGCCGCCGCCGACGAAAGCAAACGCCAGCAACAGCAGCGCGATGGCCAGCAGACTGGCGCCGGCCATATACCAGCAGGTGCCTCGCGCATGCCGGGAGGGGGCGGGATCTTCCTCGGTGCGGGTGAAGGGGGCCCCGGACTCCTGCATCGGCGCGACTTCCGCCGCGGGCTCAGACGGCGCCTCCGCTATGTCGTCAATAATGGCGATGGTTAATTCGGGGTTGAGCTGCAGCATACCGCGCGACACCGTGACGATGATGTTCTCAATGTCGTAATGACGGAAGGTTTTGCGCAGCATGCTCAGATACTGGTTGAGGTTGCTGTTGGATGACGTTAATCCGTTGTCATCCCACACTTTTTTTAGTACCTCATCGCGGCTGATAACATCGGTATGGCGCAGGAAATAGTAGAGCAGCGCGCTGGCAGTGATAGACAGCTGGCTGTCAGGTTCGGTGCTTCCCGGTAGGGTGAGTGTGCCGTCCGTTGCATCATAAATGAGACGGGCATTGATGTTGTAGCGCATCGCGGCCTCAATCTAAGAGCCTACATGAGGCTATTTTATTTGTCAGTCTGGTCCAGGGAGCGTCTACGTATTTCACGTATGCCCGGGTGCTCCAGACGGCCTGCAACCATCCATAACGCCTGACGGGGCAGGCTTTTCCGGCATCACGCCGGCAGCGTCATCCGCGTCAGATCGCGCACCAGCGATCGGCGGTGGTCGGCGCCCATGGTGCGTCCCTCCGTCAGTTCCGACAGCCAGATACCGTCCGCCGCATAGCGCACCAGGGTGCCGGTATGGCTATTATCCAGCGCATCACCCTGTGCCAGATGCCCCAGCATCCAGTCTCGCCAGCATTTTCTCAGCACCGGCTCATCCGGCATCGCCAGGGACAACACCATCAGCTGCCGGCTTTCGTGGGTATCCGTCAGGTCAGAGAGATAGTGCAGGTAGGCGCGGGTAAAACGGCCATAAGAGACATTATCGGCCGCCATCAGCCCCGAGATGGCCTCTTCCATAATGGCCAGCAGACGGGCGAACAGCGCAAAAATGAGCGCCTGCTTGTTGGGGAAATGGTGCAGCAACCCGCCTTTACTGACGCCTGCTTCACGCGCGACGGCATTCAGCGAGAGCGACGCGATGCCATCCCGGCCGGCAATCATTGCCGCCGACTCCAGCAGCTGCTGATGCAGGCGTGCAGGATCTTTTTTTCGGTGCTGGGCTTCCATATTCATGGCCCGAATCATACCGACCAGACGGTATGATTATTTTTGATAGCGATCAAGATGCGGGGCGGTGTCGCGCAGTGAATTGTCGTTATTGCGCGGGGGGTCACAATTCGTCATATGAATTCCGGTGGTGTCTGCGGCATCTCAGCGACCACCGGGAAGGCATTACTTTGTCGTCTGATGCAGCGCAAACCCGCGTTCGCCAGGCGCCAAATCCGGGCGCAGCGTCAGGGACGGGATCAGATAGTCGCCGTGATTTTGCCGGCGGAAGGGGATTGGCGCGGTGCTCGCCAGCGTATCCAGCCGTTGCCCGAGTTCCCGGCACTGCTGCGCAAAGCGCTGCTCGTCCGTTTTCTCCGTGCGGTAGAACACCAGCGGCGGCAGCACCGCAAAGCCGGGGTAAAACAGCATCCCGTGCTGGATCGGAAACAGGATATCGTTAATCGGTCCGTTAATGCCGCGCGGGGCGTAGTGCTCCTCCCAGCCGCCGGTAGTGACAACCAGCATCGCCCGTTTGCCCGCCAGGGTGCCTTCGCCATAGCGGTCGCCCCAGTGGCGGTCGCTGTGCTCGCCGACGCCGTAGGCGAAACCGTAGGCGTAAACCCGGTCGATCCAGCCTTTCATAATGGCGGGCATCGAGAACCACCACAGCGGGAACTGGAAAATCACCGTATCCGCCCACAGCAGCTTCTCCTGCTCGGCAACGATATCCGCGCTTTGGGTGCCCTGTTCAAAAGCCTGCTTTGAATCGAGCGTCGAGCGCCAGAACTCGCCAACCGGCGGGGCGCTGCTATCGTCGGCATCAAAACCTGCTTTCCAGCGCATGGCGTAGAGATCGGAAACCTGCACCTCATGACCGGCATCGTGCAGATGCTGGACGGCAAAATCTTTTAGCGCGCCGTTCAACGAGCGCGGTTCCGGATGGGCGTAAATCAGCAGTACTTTCATGGAAATCACCTCTGAGTCATGGAGAGCTGCAGAGTAAGCGGTTGGCCGCTATAGTAGAAATTAATTGCTTAAATCTCAGGTATAGCCGTGATTAATTTACATCGTCTGGATCTCAACCTGCTGCGCACCCTCGACGTGTTGCTGAGTGAGCATAACGTTACGCGAGCGGCGCAGCGGCTCAACCTGTCGCAGCCGTCGGTCAGCATCCAGCTGGCGCGCCTGCGGGACATTTTTGCCGACCCGCTGCTGCTGCCCGGGCCGCGCGGGATGCTGCCGACCGCCCGCGCCGATGAACTGCGCGGACCGCTGCGCGATGCGCTCACCGCGCTCGAACTGGCGGTGGCGCCTGCCAGCCATTTTGACCCGGCGACGGCGGCGCAGACCTGGCGGGTGGCTGCCACGGATTATATGGCCTCGGCGATTTTGCTCCCGGCGCTGCACACGCTGCGTCGGGCTTCCCCGGGCAGCCGCCTGGCGGTCTTTGAGCTGCAGCCCTCGCGGCTGGTGTCGCAGGCAGAGCGTGACGAAGTGGATCTGTTTTTCCATACCCGGGATGGCGCACCGGCGGAGCTGCATCAGCGGCTGCTGTTCAGCGAGCGCTACGTGCTGGCGGGCAGAGCGGGGCATCCGGCGCTGCGGGCGCCGTTGAGCCTGGCGCAGTTTTGCCAGCTGGATCAGGTTATTGTCTCCCCTGACGGCGGCGGTTTTCATGCCGCAACCGATACTGCGCTGGCCAACCTTGGGCTTTCGCGGCGGGTTGTCCTTTCGGTGCCACATTTCCTGTTTATGCTGGAGACGCTGCGCAATAGCGATCTGGTGGCGGTGGTACCGGAACGGCTGGCGCGTGGGGTAAGTGGCCTGATGGTCGTCGAGCCGCCGCTGGCGGTGGCCGGGTTTGATATGCTGATGCTGTGGCACGAGCGCTGGCATCGCGACCCGGCCCACCAATGGCTGCGTCAGCAAATCGTGATGTCATTGGAGGATAAGTCATGTTAAGCGGATTGAATCATCTGACCCTGGCGGTCAGCAGCCTGGCGCCGAGCGTGGCGTTTTATCACCAGCTGCTGGGGATGACGCTGCACGCGCGCTGGGACGGCGGGGCCTATCTCTCCTGCGGCGATCTGTGGCTGTGCCTGTCGCTGGATCCGCAGCGGCGCGTCACTCCGCCGGAAGAGAGCGACTATACCCACTACGCCTTTAGCGTCGCCGAAGCCGACTTCGCCGGGTTCAGCGCGCGGCTGGAAACGGCCGGGGTGGCGGTGTGGAAGGTGAACCGCAGCGAAGGGGCGTCTTATTACTTCCTCGATCCTGACGGCCACAAGCTGGAGCTGCACGTCGGCAGCCTCGCCCTGCGCCTGGCGGCGTGCCGCGAGCAGCCGTATAAAGGGATGGTGTTTTATGACGAGTGAATGGGCATAACCTTTACAAATTAGCCTCTGTAAATGTGAGGTTTTTTCCAACATTGATAGTATACTTGCCTGATAATTGTCTATACTTTTTTGTATATACAATCGGGATGAATGCTATGCCAATGGAGTTTGAATGGGATGCAAACAAGGCAGCAAGCAATCTAAGAAAACATGGGATTCGCTTCGAGGAGGCGGTACTGGTTTTTGACGATCCGCAGCACCTTTCCCGCCAGGATCGTTATGAAAACGGTGAGTATCGATGGCAAACCATCGGCCTCGTTCATGGAATTATCGTTATTCTTGTGGCGCATTCGGTCCGTTTTGAAAGCGGGGCTGAGGTGATTCGTATCATCAGCGCCCGGAAGGCGGACAAAAAAGAGAGGAGTCGTTATGAGCATGGTTAAACATAAACGCGATAACCCGACAGCGCTTACCGCTCAGCGTGAAGACGAACTCAAAGCGCTGGCGAAAAAATCAGATGATGACATTGATTACAGTGACATCCCCTCTTCGGACGATGAGCCGTGGTCAGAGGCGGTTCGCGGTAAATTTTATCGGCCATTAAAAACGCAGGCCTCTGTGCGCATCGATGCAGATGTGATGGAGTGGCTTAAACGCCCGGGAAAAGGCTATCAAACGCGGCTGAACGCGATTCTGCGGGAAGCCATGCTGCGCGAGCAGAATAAGAAATCGTAACTATTCCCGACGTTCGGCGCGCGATAGAGATTGCCCCACTGGGGGGCGCTTGCCGCGTCTTGTGGGGCGACGAGTGGGAAAACCCGTAGCCCCGGTAAGCACAGCGCCACCGGGGATTGAGCTTATGCCAGCTTAGGTTTTTGCCCGGCGATCGCGTCGATTAACACCTGCACCTGTTTCTGCATGCGCGCCGACAGCTTGCCGACCCGGCGCAGAGAGGCGGTGAGTTCAGGCTCCGGCTGCCTGGCGGTAATCACGATGCAGCCGTTCATCACCTTAAGATCCACTTCGGTGCCGGTGGCAAAACCCGCCGCCTCCAGCCACTGACCCTTCATGGTCAACGCCGGAATACGCTGGTAATCAGGATGACGCGTCGCATAGCTCACGGTTAAATGACGGTTATTCGTGGGGGAGACTTCTGGATCGGTGAATTCTGCAATAGAATGCGGGGTAGTCATGGTCTCTATTCCTTTTCAATAGGGATTGTGATGAGCAGGATGCCCGTGTTGCTGCACGGGCGTCTTGCGCTAAATAACACCTGTAAATCTAACCAGTAAATAAAAATAAAGCCAGCTGAAAATAGACAATAATAAAGATGCTACTGGAAATATTTATTTGGTCATTAAATTGATGGGAAATATAAACCAGACCGGATAAGCGAAACGCCATCCGGCAATAAAATTAACGCATCGTATTAATATGATGCTGTTTAAAATTCTCCGCCTGCGCCAGCACGCCCATATACACATCATCGTTCGCCACCGGCGGGAACTTATGCTTATGCAGCAGCAGAATGAGTTCCACCTTCAGTTTCGCTTTAATATCATCGCGCTTGCTCCAGTCCGGGTACTTCGACGTGTTATCGACCACCGCCTTCATCTCTTTCGCCAGGGCCAGCATCTTGTCTTCTTCAAAGGTGAACTGATACTTATCGCGCATATGTGCCAGAATGTCGTAGAAGGCTTTCTCTTCAATATCAATCCCCATCTCGGCGTAAGTACCCATTTCGGTTTTAATATCGTAGATAATATCGGTCATCTCCTGGCTGAAGGAATCGAACTCTTCACCATTGAGAATATCATCTTCCCGGCGCTCGTTATATTTATCCATAATCGACTGGAAACGACGGGTGAAGTTGATCCCCTGCAGCTGGTTGATCTGTTTAAAATCACTTATCGCTTTTTCCAGCAGTTTTTGCAGTAGCTGGATCTTTGTTGCCGGGAGTTTGATCTTATTAATGCGCGTCAGATAATCTTCATCAAAGATATCGATCGATTCCGCTTTCTTGTCACCAAGGAAAAACAGCTCTTCCACGCCATCGGCTTTTAACGCCTCGGCAATCATCTCACGTACGCGGGCGTTCATTTGCGTCACATCAGGCGCGTCGCCTTTGGTCAGCTTGAAGACGATCGAACGTACGGCGAGGTAGAAATGGATACGATCGCGCTCCGCCTGAGATAACGCTTCGCTGCCGCAGCAGACGTCATAGGCGGCCTTCAGGCGCTTCACCAACCCCATAAAGCGGCGTTCTGTCTTCTGGGTACGCATGACAAACTCTGCCGCCTGATTCAGGCACGCCAGCTGCGCCTGCGGTTCTCCGGTGAAGTAAGCCCGGCTGTCAAAATCGTGTAAAACCTGCGCCAGCAGATCGAGGTGATTTTTCACCTCGATCACCGACTGCTGAATATCTTCAAAGTTCGTGGCATCAATACGCGAATACATCGCCAGCGCCTGATTCATCTGACGCTTAATGCCGATGTAGTCGACGACTAACCCTTTGCTTTTGCCTTCCAGCTTGCGGTTGACGCGGGAGATGGTCTGGATCAGATTGTGTTTTTGTAGCGGCTTATCGATATAGATGGTATCCAGCTCCGGGACGTCAAAACCGGTCAGCCACATGTCCACCACGATGGCGATTTTGAAATTCGACTTCGCGTTTTTGAACTGTTTATCCAGCTCTTTGCGGTACTCTTTACTACCCAGCAAATCGTACAGTTTAGCGTCATCATCTTTACCGCGCGTCATCACCATCTTGACCATTTCGGACGGTGGCAGCTCTTTCTGCTCCTGCTCGGTAAGCTCAACCCCATCCGGGGCCTGTCTAGCCTCAAACCACGCCGGACGAAAGTCTTTCAACTGACGATAGAAATCCCAGGCAATTTCCCGGCTGGCGCAGACAAACATCGCTTTGCCTTTCACCGTAGAGCCTTCTGCGACACGTTTTTCATAGTGCCTGGCAAAGTCTTCCGCCAGCGCCTCCAGGCGATCGTCGTCGCCGAGAATGGCGTTCATGGTGGCGCTGGCCTTTTTGCTTTCGTCAATTTGCCACTCATTGGAGCCCGCGTTAGCACAATCTTCGTAGTACTTTTCTACCTCTTCCAGTTTACGGGCATCGAGGATGACCTTCGCGGCGCGGCCTTCGTAGACGATGCGTACCGTGATCTCATCCTGAACGGATTCGGTCATGGTATAGCTGTCCACGATGTCGCCAAAGACTCCCATCGTGGCGTCGATAGGGGTGCCGGTAAAACCGACATAGGTGGCTTGCGGCAGCGAATCGTGTAGGTATTTGGCGAACCCCCAGGCTTTACGCACCTTGCCGCTCTCTTTATCGACGATTACCTTCTGATCGAGGTTGACCTGGCTGCGGTGCGCTTCGTCAGAAATACAGATGATATTGCTGCGCTCGGAAAGGAGTTCGGCGTCTTCGGTAAATTTATGGATAGTGGTCAGGAAGACGCCGCCACTGTTGCGACCGGCCAGTTTTTCCCGTAGATCGTCGCGGCTGGTGACGGGCACCACCGTTTCGTCGCCGATATAGTTTTTGGCATTACACATCTGCGCCGAGAGCTGATCGTCCAGATCGGTGCGGTCGGTGATCAGCACGATCGTCGGGCTGGCGAACTCGACGCTTTTCATCAGCAGGCGAGTTAAGAACTGCATGGTGTAGCTTTTGCCGCAGCCGGTCGCGCCGAAGTAGGTGCCGCCTTTACCGTCGCCGAAAGGTTTACGCGCCCGCTCGATGCTGTAGTACAGCTTGCGGGCCGCATAGTACTGCGGGTAGCGGCAGCAGATTTTCACTTCATGTTTGGCTTTATCCGGGAAGCAGATAAAGTTTTTAATCACGTCCAGCAGGCGGACCGGGTGAAACAGCCCCTGAATCATTGAGTGCAGGGAAGGGATGCCGTCCTGCTCGCGGTTTTCATTGCCGGTGACTTTGCGCCACGAGTAGAAATACTCGTACGGCGCAAACAGGTTGCCCATGCGGTTATTGACGCCGTCGCTGATAATGCACAGCGCATTATAGACAAACAGCTGCGGAATATCGCGGCGGTAGCGGATGCAGAGCTGTTTATAGGCATCGCCAATATTGGCTTCCTGCTCGCGCACCGCGCTTTTAAATTCAAACACCACTAACGGCAGACCGTTGATATACAGGATGGCGTCCGGAATGCGCGGCTGGTTTTCTTTGCCGGTGATGGTCAGTTGATTGACGATTTTCACCCGGTTCAGCGGCTGGATAAGATGATAACTTGCCGGCGTTTCCGCGGCCTGTTGCAGCGGAACCTCTTCGGTATCGAACAGTTCACGCAGCGCGGCGGGCAGATGCCGGGTGTCGAGCAGTTCGATATAGAGATCTTTCTGCTGGCGATCGTCGCGTTTAAACAGGAAACCGTTGGCCAGCCAGGCGCAGAAGGTTTTATTACTTTCGTAGAGATCGGAGGCGGGCAGCGTGGTGAATTGTTTGATCAGCCGCTGGATCTCCTCTTCGGTGATGCCGTCGGCCTGATAGCGGGCGGCGAGATAGTGGCGGAGATCGTCTTCGATAATCACCTGATCGAGGCTGGAACGTGGCACATTATCGCCGATCAGGTGCTGATAGCCCTGATCCTGCAGTAACTCAATTATCGCCTGTTCTAACTTCGCTTCACTGAATGAGAGATGCATATCTCGCTCCGGCCCTGGCTGATTTTCTGGTAAGGATTCCTGTAACAGAAGAAAACTTTATCAGAACCCCCCTGATTTTACAGAGGGGAAATGCATTATGCGGGTTCGGTTTGGGCTACTAAATTTGGCAGATCCTCCAGAGAGAGCTCGCCGGAGATAAGTTTAGGGAGCAGGGTGTCGCGGAGGTTGGTTAAATTCTCAGTCTCATTATGGTTTGAATCAATTTTATGCCGGATTGTCTGGATTATATTTGTAAATTTGGCAATGATGGGTTGGGGGGGGGTTACGACCTCAAGACGATAAGCATTGTTTCTGTTCAACCCAGGGACCGCTGCATCGGTATTCATATTTTCTAACCTCAGTGTTTTCAACAGCTGATAGCAGTAAACAAGGGAAAAATATTCTTTTGGTCTTACAAAAAATACTGTATCGATTGGGTAAAAATCTTTGTTTTCCCAATGTAATGAACCAACAGTACCTTTCCTTCCAACAATAATTCCAGGTCCTTTAACAAGATACTCATTATGGGCTCCATCCACACCACCGGAACCATAAACGGGATAATCACCGTTGGTTCTCTCTGTCTTTTTGAGTGCTTTTCCGTAAGCCAACTCTAGAATATTTTCCAGTCGGTTTGTTACCCAACCTTTTGGCACGCAACCCAATTCTGTTTCATCAAATTCAGCCGGGAACAGAGCACGAATATCCGCCGGAAGTGGTTTGAAATCTGCACTATTGCGTACTTTTTGGCGTAATTCGGCGCGAGATTGTAGCATGTCCGGGATTGTGGTTCCTGCATCCAGCGCGTTATCAATCGCCGGATCGAAATCCACAAACCAGGATTTGAACAGGGTTTGGGACATTTGTTCCAGGGTTTGGTTTGTATCAATATTTATACTAATCTTATCACTAAAAGCTGATATGATATTAGCAATTTTATCCTGAATGTTTCTACCAATAACTGGGATGATAAATTTTTTAATATCTCTGGCAGGTAGTTGTGGTACAGCCGAACCAGAAATAAGGTTGATTATTTGTTCTTGTAAAAAAACTGAAGTTAATATGAAGTATAAAAATTTAGGGTTCCATAATTTTTCATCAGCTCGGATGATAATCATCCCAGAATTGATTCTAATATTTTTATACGGGTTACTACTATCATAGTATGCAACATTACCTACAGTACCACGAGTAGTGAGAATAATATCACCATAACTGAGTTTCCCAGCTCTTAATTGGCTATCCTTAATTTCATTGATAAATGCTGTTTCTTGAAACTGAAAACCAGATTTCGTTACATTTTTAGCAGACAGGAAAAGACAATAGCCATTTTCCATAAAATCATTATGTTTAGGGTAGTTTTTACCTCTATCCCCATCTATTAATTGTATTCCGGCATTCTCTAACAACTGAAAATCAAAACCCATAACCCAGCGCCTCCAGGTTCTGGCGAATCGTGTTATCCAGTTCTTCCGCCTGCTTCATCTGCGCAAACAACGTTTTCGACAACTCGCGCATTTTGGTTTCAAACGCCACGCCGTCATCTTCCTGCTCGGCGGCACCGACGTAGCGTCCCGGCGTCAGCACATAATCATTAGCCTTGATCTCTGCAATAGTCGCAACTTTGCAGAACCCGGCCTGGTCTTCGTATTGCGCCAGCTTGCTATCGCCGCGCTTAATACGCTCGGCCAGCTCTTCCGGCGTGCTGCGCCAGGCGTGGTAGGTGTCGGCGATGGTGGCGATGTCGTCCGACGTCAGCTCTTTGATGGTGCGGTTGATCATGGTGCCGAGGTTACGCGCATCGATAAACAGCGTTTCGCCCCGACGGTTACGATAGCCTTTAGCCGGATCGGACGCCTTCGATTTGGTCATAAACCACAGGCACACCGGGATCTGGGTGGTGAAGAACAGCTGGCCGGGCAGGGCGATCATGCAGTCAATCAGATCGTTTTCGATCATCTGCGCACGGATCTCGCCTTCGCCGCTGGTGTTGGAGCTCATCGAGCCGTTTGCCAGCACAAAACCGGCGGTACCGTTGGCCGACAGCTTGGAGAGCATATGCAAAATCCAGCCGTAGTTGGCGTTACCGGTCGGCGGCGTACGATAGCCTGCAAAGCGCGGATCTTTGGTTAGCTCGGCGTCGTTACGCCAGTCTTTCAGGTTAAACGGCGGGTTGGCCAGAATATAGTCGGCTTTCAGGTCCGGATGCTGGTCGCTGAAGAAGGTGTCCGCCGGGCGTTCACCGAGGTTGGCGGACAGGCCGCGAATGGCGAGGTTCATCTTCGCCAGCTTGTAGGTGGTGGCCGTTAGCTCCTGACCGTACAGGGCGATATCACGGCTTTTGCCCTGATGGCTTTCGACAAACTTCACCGACTGTACAAACATCCCTGCCGAGCCACAGCAGGGGTCATAAATTTTGCCCTGGAAGGGTTCGAGCATTTCGGTCAGCAGCGTCACCACGCATTTTGGCGTATAGAATTCACCGCCGCCTTTGCCTTCGGTAGCAGCAAACTTGCCGAGGAAGTATTCGTACACGCGACCGACCAGGTCTTCTTTCGACAGTGCTTCGACGTCGGTTTCGTGAGCCAGCGTTTCAATGTTGTCGATGGTATCGATCAGCGACGCCAGCTTCTTGGTTTCCAGATTCTGACGGCTGAAATAGTTATCCGGCAACGCGCCTTTCAATGTCGGGTTGCGCTTCTCAATGGTTGAGAGGGCGGTATCAATCAGTACCGCAATATTGTCCTGTTTGGCGTGCTGTTTGATAAACGACCAGCGCGCCTCTTCCGGCAGGTAAAAGATGTTGTCCTGCTGATAGAAGACTTCCATTTCGAGGAAATCGCCCTGGCCCTCGTCCTTCATCTTTTGACGGCGGGCTTCAAACTTATCGCTGATAAACTTCAGGAACACGAGGCTCAGTACCACGTGTTTGTACTCGGAGGATTCAACGCTGCCGCGAAGCTGGTTCGCGGTATCCCATAATGTGTCTTCAAAGCCTTTCTTTGCTTTGGCTTTTTTAGTTGGTGCTTTGGCCATGATGGACTCGTTCTGGAAGAATTTGGTGGCTATTGTAACGATAAAATCGACAAAGGTCCGCTGTCTGTCAGGCTAAACTTTGCCGGCATAAGTAACCTGGAGGTTCGCAGGCTGGTACCTACCTCGAACGGTACCACCCACAGGCGTAGCGTCTTTCCCCCTGAATGATTGAATTCAAAAGGGTGCTCAAGCGGAACGCTGAATCCGGCATGGTGGGGATAAATTAAGAGCATGTCCCCTGCGCCTTGCAGATGATTCATACCATAGGCCAGCATTTGGTATAAATCGCTCTGGGCAAGGTTGAACTTACTGTTGGCTGCTTCAACCAGCTTCCATTTCATGTCGCAAATGATAGATGATTTCTCTGAGTTATCGTGCGGTATAAGCCAGATATCCGGGCGGAGCTGAAACATGGAAGATGTGTCGTACCGGGCAAGATAATGTGACCTCGACTGCGGCTTCACTTGCCAGTGAGCGTGGTAATGCTGACGGAACCATGTCGTCACAAAGGCTTCAAATACGGCTTCCATAGGGAACAAGAGAGAGATGGCTTCTGTATGGCCTTGCATACAATGCGGCGAATTACCTTGCAAGATTAGCTTTGCCCAGTTCAGCGCCTTTTCGTAATGCTGCATATGGCGATCCAGATGAATCTGCCTGAAGGCGATATCAATATTATCGACCTTCGGTATGGGTTCAAAAAGCGCCTGCAGGCGGTTCAGGGCCTGTAGAAGTTGCGGGTTAGTCGCGTAGCTATAAACCTTATCAATAGCCGTTTTCAACAGCCGGTTTTCTGGTCGCTCGACGCGATATTCATCATATTCCACATAGAAGCGATCGCGGCGGACGCTATTTTTTTTGAGCTGCTCGCTTATCAGTAACTTACCTTTTAGCCAAGGAAGGTTGTCCTGCTGACGGAGGTAATCGTGTTTTAATCCTTTGCGAACGATAGCCTCCATGCTCGTGATGAACTGTTGGATGAAAATATCTATTAATGTCATCCGTGACGTCATGATGCTGGCTGCTGTGGTTTCAATATGGCGAAAATCCTTCAGCGTTGTCAGCATCATTAATAATCGCTGGCGGGCCTCAAGTGGCTTATCTTGCTTCTTACCCGTTTTTGGCAAGACCTCAATAAGTCGCTGTTGAGGCAGAGCAATAATGCCAACGTAATTTTTCACCTGAATCACTTTGACGCCACCAATGGCGCGCAGAGATAACAAGCGTTGGTCCTCACCCTCATTGTCTTTCAGGCAGCGTTGTTCTAGCCAGCGAAATGCTGCGGTAGGGAGTGGTTCTGCATCAGCGAATTTTCCCCGGTCCTCTTCGCTGACAAGATAACCGTACTCAAAAATGGAGTGCGTGCTGCCAGCCATCAGTCTTGCACCGCCGCTGTAGAGCCCGGATTGTAAATTTGCTGGTATGCCAGCGCATTATCCCAGACCGGATCGTTGTCCTTACATAATTGGTAGCTGATGCCTGCTTCCTGAAGGTCATCAATCGCAGTTTTGCCGAAAAGCGTTGCCAGATCGTTCTGGTTTTCTACTGAGCGAACAAAATGCAGTGATTTTTCTGCTTTTTGATTGTCACCGAGCACCAGGCGAATTTTCTGCCAGTCGTTATAAAAATACTCTTCCAGTAGCGGGAGTATTTTATTCTTCATCACGCGTTTTAATTTTTTAAACGCTTCAACGGGATTGTCTTTCTCTTGTACGACCGGCATAAAAAAAGCATGTCCGAGGGTATGCTCGCTGTCATAAAGTGCCTGAATTCTCGCATTCAGCGTGGTAAGCAATTCCGTAAGATTAATTCCCTGGATAACCGCGTCGTTCAGTACCGATACATCCGGCATGAGGGGTTGAAATTCGAAGCGCCGACGCAAGGCGGTATCTAACGCGGTCAGCGAACGATCCGCGGTATTCATGGTACCTATGATGTATAGATTATTAGGTACAGAAAAGGGTTGCGATGAGTAAGGAAGGCTAACGCTTAGCGCTTCACTTTCGCCTGCGCGTTTAGAGGTTTCAATCAAAGTAATGAGCTCGCCAAATATCCTGGAGATATTGCCACGGTTAATTTCATCAATGATCAAGACATAATTCTGCTTTTTCTTTGTCTGTGGCGCTTCTGGCGTTGCGGGGAGATGCCATTCTTTAATCAGATATTGAAGGATGCCGCGAACGTAGGAAATATTATAAATATTCTCTTTCTCCCCCTGATAAAGACGACGAATATTTTCAATCGATGCGGGATAGCCTTTATCAAGTTGATCGTTTTTGGATTGGGAGGGGAATACCCGGAATGTGCTGTTATTGGCGTAGGAAACCCGGAAGACGCTGCCATTAGTTGTCTTTAAAACAATGGTGTCTTTTTCTGCACACTGTGCCTTGAACTTCTCCAGAGCATCATCAAGGGCCAATTGTGCCCCTGCGTTACCGAAAGAAGCATCTTCGCAAATTTGCTTGAATACGCCGGGTTTTATGTCATAGCGGACATTGCCATCATCACTGGTTTCCGCCCGAAGTCCCTCAATGAACTCTTCATAGCCAAAACTTTGGTGGAAGGTGATAAAGCGTATGCGCTTTTCGTCAATGAGCGTGTCATACATCTTTTTAAGCTCGGTGCGACGCTCTGTTTTTTCTTTTCCTTCCAGGCGAGCATAGGCTTGTGGCTCACAGGCGCGTACTGCAATTTCAATGGTTTTGTAGGTTTTTCCTGTTCCCGGAGGTCCATACAGTATGAGGTTTTTAGCGGGAAGAATATCGTTCGGTTCATTGCCACGATCATCATCGCTTAAGATGGATGACTCAATGCTATCTGCACTGTTGCCCTCTTCTTCAATTTCAAGCTCATACAAATGCCAAAGCGACATATTGAGCTCAATATCGTCCGGGTCGTTATTGAGGTAGCGATGGAAGGTTTCTTTAAGTGCGATATTAAGCTTAAACCACTTTGACGGCGTCCATTCACCGTCCTTTGGCAGATTTAGCTGGAAGTGGTTATTGCAATAATTATAAACGCTGAAGAAGACCCCTTCGTTGATAATGCTGGTTATTTGCGAGGGGTAGAAGGCTGCAAAGGTGCGGCTGCATAGTGCACGGTAGAATTTCTTCAGCTTACCTTGCTCTTTTAGAGACTGTAAGCGTTGATGAGCCAGCTCAAACACCTCAAGTGTGCAACCAGAGGCAATGAGCCTGGTGAGCTCGCGGAGGTCATCTTTAGCTTGTATAAACTCTTCATGAGACATGCCACCTTGCCGCAGGCTGGCAACCCGGTTATCACGTGTATACCAAAGGTCCATGATGGTTTGATCGCTGAAATCTGGCTTCTCGCGCTGAACCCGGCCAACAATCTCACGATATCCTGACCCCCACTCAGCATTGTTTTCGTTATTTTTCTGCGCGAAGTTCCTGAAGAAAGGGGTGAGTGATTGTGGATCTTGTACCATTTGATGGACTCCCTGATGCCAATACTATTGATCATGGTTATATTTTATATCAAAAAACGTAATGTATTGCGTTAAACATTTATCAGAAATATGAAATGGCACCAATTTTATTTTCCCATTGATAGAGGCGGATTTTCAGGCAAAATGGTGAAGTAAATTTTATTGAACAGTTATCATGATAAGGCGAACAATATGCGAGATTTTAATTCTGGCGACATTAAGGGCGATGTCACTATTAATGATCATTCAACTGAGAACAAATTTAAGTTATTCATTCATTGTGATAATGATGAGTTACTTTCAGAAGAGCAGCATAGGTTAAAGATTTTGGAGAAGGAGAGGAAAAGAAAATCAACCCTCGCCTTAAAAATTTTGGCCGGGTGCGGTATTTTAATGCTCTTTGCCGGAGGGTGGTATTATATTCATGGTCAATGGGATCTGGTCTCTGGTTTGACCGGATTTGCAGGCGGTTTTTTCAGCCTTGCGACTATTTGTCGCTCCGATGTGCCAACGACTTTTGAGAAAAGACAGCTAGATGCTTTACAGGAAATTAATCTCATTCTGAGAGAAAGGGATGTCAGATAGCCAGTATGACCATGGCCCTATGAGATTGGGGCCAAAAATTGAGTTTCACATGTAGGCTGAGACGAAGACCATTAATCAAAATATTGGGTGAGTACATGGCATCATTGTTATCGCTATCGTTTATTTGTGAACGTAGATGTGAGAGCAGTGGTATATATGTTTTAGCTGATGGAGAGTGAGACATGTGCAGTACATGCATGTAAATCCCGAAGATGGCGCTTGTCGTGCCCTATCCGGATGACCAACCCGCAGCCCCGGTCAGCGCAGCGCCGCCGGAGGACAAGCCGGTTCTCTACGGTGAAAAACTCACTCCATCGCCACCTTCACCGCCTCCCCCAGCTTCACCATCACCTCCCGGTGCTTATCGATCGGCGGCAGGGCGCAGTTGATCCTTAAACAGTTGCGGTATTTCCCGGACGCCGAGAACAGCGAACCCGGCGCGACCTGGATTTTCAGGCGGCACAGCTGCTTCGCGACGCAGACCATATCGACGTGCTCGGGGAGCTCAACCCACAGCATATAGCCGCCCTTCGGCCGGGTAACGCAGATGCCGCAGGGGAAGTATTCCCGCAGCCAGCAGGTGTAGATCTCCATATTGCGCTGGTAGATCTGCCGCATCCGCCGCACGTGGCGATGGTAGTGGCCTTCGCGGATGAAGTTACAGGCGGCCAGCTGGGTTGAAGGAACGTTGGTCCCGCTGGCGGCGTATTTCATCTGCAGCAGACGATCGTAGTAGCGGCCTGGCGCGATCCAGCCGATGCGCAGGCCCGGCGCGATAGTTTTGGTAAACGAGCTGCAGAGCATCACCCGGCCGTCGATATCCCACGAGTGAATGGTGCGCGGACGCGGGTAGTCGGTGGCCAGCTCGCCGTAAATATCATCTTCGAAAATGACAATATCGTGACGCTGGGCGAGGGTCAGCACCGCGCGCTTGCGGGCATCCGGCATGATAAAACCCTGCGGGTTATTGCAGTTCGGCACCAGGATAACGCCTTTGATCGGCCACTGCTCCAGCGCCAGCTCCAGCGCTTCGATACTGATCCCACTGTCCGGATCGGTAGGGATCTCAATGGCTTTGATCCCCAGACCGCGCAGCAGCTGCATGGTGCCGTAATAGGACGGAGATTCGACGGCAACGATATCGCCGGGCTGGCACACCGACAGCAGGGCCAGCGACAGGGCGCTATGGCAGCCGCTGGTGATCACTAAATCATCGGCGGTCACCACGGAACCGCCGTCGAGCATCAGGCGGGCAATTTGTTCACGCAGTTCGCGGCGCCCGGCCAGCTCGTCGTAGTTCAGCACCTCGCTGAGGTTATGCTGAATCACCCGGCTAAGCTCACGCCACAACGGTTTCAGGCTGGGCTGAGTGACGTCCGGCGAGCCGCCGCCGAAGGGGATGATGGTTTTATCATTGCGCGCGTCGAGCATGGTCAGCACCTGATCCCACTGGGTGATCTCCACCGGGCGCTGAACCGGGCGCGACATCGGCGGTACCGGCGGCTGGGCTTTACGCGGGGCGACAAAATAGCCGGAACGCGGCTGCGGGGTGATCAGCCGCTGCTGTTCCAGCGTCTGGTAGGCCTGCTGGACGGTACTGATGCTGACACCGTGCTCCTGACTCAGGCTGCGTACCGACGGCAGTTTTTCGCCGTCGCGATACAGCCCTTGCTCAATACGTTCTGCCAGCAGACTGGCCAGATGTTGGTAACGCGTCATGCTGTATCCTTTATTGTCGCCATACAGATAGATAAACCAGTACAGATGGATGAAAAAAAAGCCACGCAGATACCGTTTTAATCAATCTGTATGTTAAAGAAAAGTATTTTGTGCATCTGTATTGTTTGGCTTCAGATCCGCGAAGATAAAGCCTCTGGCAAGGCGAGGAGGTAGAGGATGGAATTTCACGAGAACCGGGCAAAACAGCCGTTTATCGGCTTCGTATTACTGGGCCGAATGATAAGAAAATGGTGGTTACGGCAGCAAACGCGACGGATTTTGCAGCGAATGAGCGATGAACAGCTCAAGGATGTCGGGCTGAGGCGAGATCAGCTCAATTAAAAAATGCGCTTTTCCCCGGATGACGGCGTAAACGTGCTACCCGGGTGACCAATTCATAGCCCCGGTAAGCGCAGCGCGACCGGGATTTTCCCGGAGGCGCTGCTGAGCACCTGTCCGGGCGACAAAACCGCACGAGGCCATAGCCCCGGCAAGCGGTAGCGCGACCGGGGAAATGTCCGCCAGGGTTATTACATTCACAATATTTATCAATTAATGCTTCTGCGCCCACCGTTTCTTGATACTTATCCTGATAAGTATTATTTTCTTCTCAGCTAACTGAGGAAAGAAACATGACCGAAGACGAACTGTTCGCCCGCCGCCCGATGGGAATGCGGATGGCGATGGTGGTACGCCAGTGGCGTGCGACTATTGACTCTGCTATCACCGATACCGGCCTGACCCAGTCAAGCTGGACGGTGCTGATGCAGCTGCATCAGCTGGGGGATAACGTCTCGGTCAGCGAACTGGCGGAGGTGCAGGGTATTGAACTGCCGCCGCTGATGCGCACCCTCACGCAGCTGGAAAACCAGGGCTATCTGGTGCGTTCCACATCGCCATATGACAAACGCATACGCCTGCTGACGCTGACGGCGGAAGGCCGGTCGATACTGGAAGAACTGAATCGTGTGATTGAGACCTATCAATCCCGCGTCACCCGGACCATTCCTGCGGCGGATCTCGCCACCTTCAGCGCCACCTTAAATCACATCGCCTGCAATTTGCGGACAATCCGCGAAGAAGATAACAAGATCTAAAAAACTATGATGACCCCTGAACAAAAATTTGCCCGCTGGGTAAGGGTAAGTATTGTCGCGTTCCTGACGATATTCGCCTGGTTTATCGTTGCCGATATCTGGATCCCGCTGACGCCGGACTCGACCGTCATGCGGGTCGTGACGCCCGTTTCACCACGTGTCTCCGGCTATGTGTCGCAGGTCTATGTGCACAACAATAGCCAGGTGAAGAAAGGGGATCTGCTCTATGAGCTGGATCCGACGCCGTTTATCAACAAAGTCCAGGCCGCGCAGATCGCCTATGAGCAAGCAAAACTGAGCAATCAGCAGCTTGATGCCCAGCTTGCCGCCGCACGCGCCAACCTGCGCACCGCGCAGTTCACCGCCCGCAACGATAAAGTGACTCTGGATCGCTATCAGCGGCTGAGCACCATGCAGAACGTTTCGCAATCGGATCTCGATAAGGTGCGCACAACCTGGCAGACCAGTGAACAGTCGGTCAGCGCGCTGAATGCCAGCATCCAGAATCTGCTGATCCAGCGCGGAGAGCGCGACGATAACCGTAACGTGACGCTGCAAAAATACCGCAACGCGCTGGAAGAGGCGCAGCTCAACCTTGGCTGGAGCAAAGTCTATGCCGAAACGGACGGAATGGTGAGCAACCTGCAGCTCAATCCGGGTCTGTATGCTACCGCCGCCACGCCGCTGCTGGCGCTGGTCAGCAACCATACCGATATCGTCGCTGATTTTCGTGAGAAGAGCCTGCGCCACACCGGGGTGAATACCGACGCTGCGGTGGTTTTCGATGCGCTGCCGGGGAGAGTATTTCCGGCGCACGTGACCAGCAGCGACGCCGGGATTTTAGCCGGCCAGGAAGAGGTTAACGGCCAGCTGTCGCAGCCGGAGCAGTCCACCCGCTGGGTGCGCGATGCCCAGCGGATGCGGATCCACGTCGCGCTTGATGAACCGCTGGACAAACCGCTGCCGACCGGCGCCCGTGCCACGGTTCAGCTCTATAACAGCGAGGGTCCGTTCGCCCGCACCTTTGCCGGCCTGCAGATCCATCTGGTGAGCCTGCTGCACTATGTCTATTAATACGCTGGCTCGCGTTTTCACCCCGCACGGTAATATCGTTTACACGGCGAATGACTTTCGTCAGACGCTGCGGATCGCCTTTGCCGGGATGATAGCGCTGAGTATCTCGACCTTCTACGATGTGCAGTACGGCGTCTTCTTTGTAGTCTATCCGCTGATGCTGCTGTCGCTGGTGCCGGTTTTTAATCGTCACGTCGCCAGGCAGTTTATCTTTAGTGCGGCAGTAAACTGCGTTGAAATGGTATTGATCGTCGGCTATCTGTCGCAATGGCCGATTGTGATGACGCTGGTGGTTTTTGGCCTCTACGTGATGCGTTTTCGCTTCATGAGCCAGGGACCGCTGTTTCTGCTGGGATCGATGGGGGTGGTCTGTCAGAGCACGATGCTCAACTTTATGAGCTATCCCACCAGCAACTGGCACACGCTGCTGTTCTCTAATATGGAAGCCTGCGTGATGGCGGTGGCGCTCAGCGCGTTAATGAATTACCTGATTCCGGACGTCGAACCGCGTAAGCCGCCGCCGCGAATCGAGAAAGACGCCGCCAGGGTGCGGCATGAATCGCTGCTCTCCGGCACCGTTGCCACCCTGATTTTCGTGGTCTTCCAGATCTGCGATCTCAGCGATTCCCTTTCGGCGCTGATGGCGGGGATCCTGATCCTGTTCCCGATGCATTACCGCGGCGCGGTGATAAGCTCGGTGTGGCGCGTCGCGGGGGTGGTGCTGTCCTGCCTGTATATTCTGGTGGTGCAGCTGCTTATCTACGATTTCAGCAATCATATGGTATTGATGATGCCGTTGATTGGCCTGGGTCTGGCCTTTAGCGCTCGCCTGCACGTAATGGAAAAGGTAGGCGCCGGGGTGGGCTTCGCCAGCATCACCACCATCGGGATCATGTTCGGCCAGAACCTGCATCCGGACCAGGATCTGATCTTCAGCGATCTGTACCGGATTACCTCGGTGACCACCTCGCTTATCGTCACGCTGACGCTGGTTTTCCTCGTGCACCGGATTCTGAACTGTTTTGCGCCGACGCGGTTCGTGATTACCGATTAATCCTTCTGCGGGAAGCTGGCGATGCACTGCCACGCTTCCCCACTCTGCTGATACAGCGCCGCCGTATGCCCCGCGATTATCCAGCTTCGCGCCGCGTCTTCCGTTCCCTCAATCAACACGCACAGACCGCAGCCGCTGCGCAGCTGGCGCGGAATATCTTTGATTTGAAAGGCAACCCCGGCGGCCTGCAGCGCCTTGCGGGTCTGTACCACGCCAACGGTTGAATGAAACAGATACAGCCAACTGCTCATTCGCGCCTCCGCAGACGCTGGCCGATTAGCGCCGCGCCGAGCGCCCCGGCGAACTGGGCGTCGGGATGGGTGGCGACCGGCATACCGACATGCGTCTCCAGCATGCGGGCGAAGGCGGCGCAGTGGCTGACGCCGCCGGTAAACAGCAATGGCCCCTGCGCGGACAAGCGGCCGATAAAGTTTGCGCTGCGCCGGGCCATGGCGTTGATCACCCCGGCCAGAATCGCCTCCGGCGCGACTCCGGCTGAACGCAGGCTGATAACTTCCGATTCGGCGAATACCGTGCACATGCTGGTGATGGCGTGCGCTTCAACGCCTTCGGTAATGGCGTCCAGCTGCTCGACGCTGGTGCCGAGGGTTCGCGAAATCACCTCCAGAAAGCGACCGGTGCCGGCCGCGCATTTGTCATTCATCAGAAAGTCGCTGAGGTTGCCCTGCGCATCCAGCTGGATGACTTTGCTGTCCTGGCCGCCGATATCAATAACCGTGCGGGTTTCCGGCGCCAGCAGACGTGCGCCGAGCCCGTGACAGGAAATCTCCGTCACCTGTTTATCGGCAAAATCAACCAGTTGGCGACCATAGCCGGTGAGGGTTAAAAAAGGGGGTTCCGCGAGGCCCGCGCGCAGGGTCTCCCAGGCGTCGTTGATGGCGTCGGCGGGGCGAAAAGGGGTCGGGCAGAGGAAACGGCGCGTAATGACGCCGTCTGCCAGCAGGATGCCTTTTGTCGCGGTGGAACCAGAGTCAATACCTACCGTGTAGATCACGCGCGCTCCTTACAGCATTTCGATAAATGCGGCGACGCGGGTACTGAGCTGGCCGAGATCTGCCGTCGAATAGTCGGTTTCAATCGCGATATAGGGGATGTCGTGCCGCTGACGTACGTGACGCTTAATCGCCAGCGATTCAACGGCGTAGGTATGGCAGGCCTGCAGGATGACGTCGACCACGCCATCGGCCTGATACTCCTCGACCATCTGGCTCAGCAGCTGCAGGCGCCGATCGTTGGGCGAAATGCAGGAGCAGCCAATAGCGAGATATTTATCGGTTAAGGCATCGTAGACGTCGCCATCTTCCGCCACACAGTGCTCGGTAGCTTTCGCGCCGGTGCAGTTCTCATAACCCACCACCCAGCCGCCGTTGTCTTCGATGGCGCGGACCACTTTTTCCGCCGCTCCGCCGATCGGGCAGCCGGTGATCAGAATACGCGGGCGGGCCTCCAGTCGTTGACCTTCCCGCCATTGTTGATGGATACGTTCTGCCATCGCGTTGAGTTCATCAATCAGCGCGGTTTTGTCGAAACGGAAGGTCGCGCCGTAAACCACTTTCAGTATCTCGCCGCCGCTGAGCGCCGGTGGATTTAACTGCCCGAGGCGATAGAAATTGGCCAGCGCCCGGCGTTCGCGATTTTTCAACACGATGGCTTCACGCAGCGCCGTTTCGCTGATTGGTGTTGCGAAACGCGTTTCAATCACCTGCTGCAGACGCTTGATCTCCGCTTTCCACAACGCCCGGGAGGCTGCGTCGCTGGCGCTGTTCGGTAGCTGCATCACGTGCACCGGCTTGAACTCGGCCATGTATTCGTACATCTTTTTTTTGCCATCGCAGGTGGTTTCGCCAACCACCTGGTCAGAGAAATAAAAGTAGGGGCATTTATCGGTTTTGCCGAAGCCATAGCTGCTTTTAATCAGCGGGCAGAGGTTGCGCGGCAGGTCTTTCTCCGCCTCTTCAATGGTCTCATCGGAAGTGGAACACAGCGAGACGACGACAGCGCCCGCCGCCATGGCTATCTCCTGTGGCATAAAGGTACAGTAGGTGCCGACTAGCGGCACATTCTGTTCTTTAAGGTCCATGACGGTGAGAAAACCCTTCTGACGAGCGTCCGAGAATTGGTCGAAGATGGCGGGTAGATCGGTGATGAGCGACATGATTTTCCTTCCCCGTACACGGGAGATGATGAAAGAGTCGCCATTATAACCATGTTGTTTGTGTGTATTTGTTGATCTTCCACCCATCCCGCGGCGTTAGTAGACCTTCTTCAAATCCATCTCTTCCTGAATGCGCTCGCTGTAAGCCACGTGGGTGCGGATCGCCTCCTCAATCCCGGCGTTATAGAACATAGGGCCGAGCTCTTTCGCGATAAAATCGACAAAGAACTCGGCGTCAAACTGCTCCAGTTCAAGGTCAAAATTCTGTTCGCAGTATGCGCATAGCTTTTCGCGCAGCAGATCGCGCTCGCCGGTCGTCAGGGTAATATCAGCCATTTTTGCTCCTTAAATGGACTCTGAATAAATCAAATGGCAGAGGAGATAAGGCTAGCTGGGGATCCAGCTATCCCATGTGGGCACCGGGCCGAGTTCTGCCACCAGGAAATCGATAAACGATCGTACTTTAGGATTGCTGTATTTGCTGGGGAAATAGAGCGCATACAGTGCGTGGGTTTCGCAGGCGATCGTCCCATCGAGGATCAGCGGCGTGATCTCCTCTTTCTGAATATGATCGCCGATCAGGTAGGTCGGCAGGTAGGCAACGCCCTGATCTTCCAGCACCGATTTTAACAGCACCAGGCTGCTGTTGGCCTGGATAGGCATGTGCAGCTTGAGCTGATGCGGGCGATCGTGTTCGTCGGTCACCTTCAGCACCGGCGTTAAACCGGGATAAACCAGGCAATCATGATTCACCAGATCGCTGCGCCGCACCGGCATCCCTTTTTTAGCCAGATAGCCGGGGGATGCACAATAGGCCCAGCGAATCGAAACCAGTTTGCGCATGGCGTAGTTTTGCGGCGGTGCGGTGGAGATACGCAGAGCGATATCGAAGTCGGTTTCATTGAGGTTGACGAAATTATCGTTCAAATCGATATACAGATTCACATCCGGGTATTGCTGGCGATATTTATCCACCAGGTTGACTAACCGGGAGTAGCCAAAGGCAATGGAGCAGGTAATTCGTAATTCACCCTGCGGGTTGTGATAATAGCCGGACGTGGTATTTAACGTATCATCAAACTCTTTTAGTAACTTATTGGCGCGATTAAAGAGATATTGCCCGGCATCGGTCAGCGTAATACTGCGGGTGGTACGCTTAATTAATGTTGTGCCCAGCGTATCTTCCATTGCCGAGAGGCTTTTACTGACCGCGGAGGGCGAGACGTTAAGCTGTACGGCGGCTTCAGATAATCCCCCGCAGTCGACAATTTTGATAAAAAACTCCAGATGCTTGAGTGAAATTGGCGTGCTCATTTTTTCCTTTAATTCACAAGTGATTTGCAAAAACGGTACGAATGAGCCGTTACATTCGTATCTGAAACATGCAACTATTGAATCACAGGAAACAACTTGCTGGCAAAATGAAAAAATAACAACTTAAGTGAGTTGCATCACAAAATAAAAGGAGGCGTCGCATAAAGTCATTAAATTGTGAATTTAATCTCATTTAATATAATTTTAATTAAAAGGTACCGGTTATGTGGTCACGACTCGAACCCTACAAATCCTCTATTATTTTATTAATTGCCCTGGTGATCGGCGGCCTGACAGGTATTTACGCCCCGGGACTGGCGGGTAAATTACAGCCGATAGGTCAGATATTCCTTAACCTGCTATTCATGATTATTGTCCCGCTGGTGGGAATCAGCGTGATGTCATCGATCGCCAGTATGACCGACCTGAAAAGGCTGGGACGCATTATGGCGATTATCTTTATTGTCTCGATTGCGATGGCCTTTATTCCCGCGGCCGGCATCGTCGCGCTCGCCTTATGGTACAACCCGGCGCAGGGAGTCACCATCGATCTGTCGCAGTCGGTGCAGGCGGGCAGCGGGAAGATGGATTTTGTCAGTATGATCACCACCAGCGATTTTCTCGGGCTGTTCTCGAAGTCCAATATTCTGGCGCTGATCGTGATGGCGATTATTGCCGGTGTGGCCATCGGGCAATCGGAACAGGCGGGTAAACGCATTGCCTCGCTGCTGGAAGATGCCAATACCGTCATCATGAAGATCGTCTCGATCATTATGAAAGTCGCGCCGATAGGTCTGGGCTGCTATTTTGCCGCGACGATGGCCAGCCAGGACTCGGGGCTGCTGCTGACCTTTGCCCGGGCGATCGGCCTGTTTATGGTTGCCACGCTGGCCTATTTTATTTTCGGTTCGATTCTCTATTCCTGGATCGGCGGCGGCATGCCGGCGGTGAAAGCATTCTGGCGTAATGCGGTTGAACCATCGGCGACCGCGCTCGGGACCTGCTCCTCATTAGGGACGCTGCCCGTCACCCTGCGCGCCGGTAAAGCGATGGGCATTAACCCGGAAATCGTCGATGTCTCTATTCCGCTGCTGGTTAACCTGAATAAGGGCGGCGTGGCCATGATCGCCGCACTGAAGATTGTTTTTATCTATTCGGTGCTGGGGATGGAATTCACCACCGAGACCTTCTTCCTGACCATGCTGATCGCCGTGCTCTCCGCCATTATCGTCGGCGGCGTACCGGGCGGCGCATTCCTCGGTGAAATTTTTATCGTCACCACGCTGGGGCTGCCGATGGAGGCGATCCCGATGCTGGTGGTATTGGGCACCATCACCGATGCCCCGGCGACCCTGATCAACGTGATTCATGATTTGAACGCCGCGCAGATTGTGGAACGCTTCGCCGGAAAAAAGCCGGCACAGGCTGAACTGAAATCCACGGCTGCCGCCGTATAAGCTTTCGCACGGATATAAGGATGTTACAGGAGACGTTATGAAGAACTCACTCAAGCTCGACACGCAGTTAATTATCGCCGGACGCGACAAACGCTACACTCAGGGGGCGGTAAACCCGGTTATCCAGCGCGCCTCTTCGCTGGTCTTTGAGACGGTAAAAGATAAAAAGTTTGCTACCGCCAATCGCGCCAACGGCGAGCTGTTCTATGGCCGCCGCGGGACCTACACCCATTTCGCATTTCAGAAAGCGATGAGTGAACTGGAAGGCGGCGCGGGCTGCGCGCTCTATCCGTGCGGGGCAGCGGCGGTGACCAATGCGATTCTGGCGTTCGTGCAAAGCGGCGACCATATCCTGATGACCGGCGCGGCCTATGAGCCAACCCAGGACTTCTGCAATAAGATCCTCAGCAAATTCAACGTTGAAACCACCTATTACGATCCGCTGATCGGCGCCGGGATTGCCGAATTGATCCGCCCGGAGACGAAAGTGGTCTTTCTCGAGTCCCCCAGCTCAATCACCATGGAAGTCCAGGATGTGCCGGGAATGGTCAACGCGATCCGCGCGGTAAATCCGCAGATCGTTATCATGATCGATAACACCTGGGCGGCGGGAGTGCTGTTTAAGGCGCTGGACTACGGGGTGGATATTTCGATTCAGGCTGGCACCAAGTACACCATTGGCCATTCCGACGCCATGCTGGGCACGGCGGTCTCCAACGCCCGCTGCTGGGATCGTCTGCGCGAAAACTCCTATCTGATGGGCCAGACGCTGGATGCGGATACCGCCTATAACGGCAGCCGCGGGCTGCGCACGCTGGCGGTGCGCCTCAGACAGCATCAAGAGAGCAGTATCCACATTGCTCGCTGGCTGTCGGCGAGGCCGGAAGTGGCGCGGGTGAATCATCCGGCTTTAGCAGAGTGTCCGGGCCACGAATATTTTCAGCGGGATTTTACCGGCAGCTCGGGCCTGTTCTCCTTCGTATTGAAAAAGCGCCTGACGGATGAGCAAATGTCGACGTTCCTCGATAACTTCTCATTGTTCCATATGGCCTACTCGTGGGGCGGGTTCGAGTCGTTGATTCTGGCAAACCAGCCGGAAGAGCTGAACAGTATTCGTCCGGCCGGCGAGGTGGATTTCAGCGGGACGCTGGTCAGGGTACATATCGGGCTGGAGGATGTCGGCGATTTGATTGCCGATCTGGAGGCCGGGTTTACCCGCATCGGCTAAACACAGGGCCCCGCCAGCGCGCGGGGCCGCTGTTTTGCGCTCGCTTAATGCAGAAACAGGGTCGGGATCTGCGACAACAGCCACAGTATCAGGCCGATAGAGCCGCCGACCAGGGTGCCGTTGATACGGATAAACTGCAGGTCTTTGCCGATATTGAGTTCAATTTGCCGCGACATATCCCGCGCATCCCAGCTTTTGACCGTATCGCTGATATGACGAGTCAGGAAGGCGGCAAACTCTGGCGCCACCCGATGGGCCGCCTGCTCCAGGTGTTCGTTTAGCGACTCGCGCAGCGCGTCATCGTGGAGCAGCGTTTCGCCAAACCACTGCCCGGCATCGGCAATCCGCTGTTGAATCCGCGAGTCGTCGCGGGTGACATCGTTCTTGATCCACGCCCGCAGGTCGGCCCATACCTCGCTGAGATAGCGGTTAAAGGCCTCATCATTTTTCAGGTACGCCTTGATGCCCTCCGCTTTTTCCGCCAGCAGCGGATCGGTTTTCAGGTTATCGATCAGTTTTAAGGTGGCGCGATCGAACGCCTGGCGGATCTGATGGCTGCGATCCTGGGTGACTTCGTCGAGCAGCGTATTCACCGCGTCGGTCACCATGTCGGCGCTGTGCTCGCCCAGCCATTCGGTGGGCAGAATTTTGGCCTTCAGCGGATGCTCGGTCTCCAGCCAGTGGACAATACCGCGGGCAATAAACGCGCGCGAACTGTCGCGCTGCAGCAACGCAATGAGCTGGGTAATGAGCGAGTCCAGCAGCTTCTGATGGCGATTGTTGCGGGTTAATCCCTCCAGCATCATGGCGCTGGTCTGCGTCAGATCGACCTTATCAATCGCCTTATGTACCGCCCGGCGCAGCAGACGCTGGATACGGGCGTCGTCGGTCAGTTCCAGAAAACCGCTCATGACCTGCAGCAGATGATGGCCCACTCGGCGGGCGTTTTCCGGCTGGCTGAACCAGTTTCCGAGCATCAGGGCAGGTTCATAGCGACGGATGAGCGCCACCAGCGAGGGCGTATCGAGAAATTTTTCCTGCACGAAATAACCAAGATTATCGGCGATCCTGTCCTTATTGCGGGGAATAATCGCCGTATGTCGGGAGATAAACGGCAGCGGGATACGGCGAAACAGAGCCACCACCGCGAACCAGTCGGCCAGCGCCCCGACCATCGCCGCTTCGGAGATGGCTTTGAGTGCGCTGACCCACGGCGTCGGCGGCAGCAGCAGGGTGGTGATAAAAATGGCGACCGCAATCAGCAGTAGCGACAGCGCCAGCAGTTTGGCGCGTTTCAGTTCAGCGATTTTTTCCATAGGCTTAAGCATATAGCCTGACGGCGGACTCGTGCAAAAACTGCCACACAATCCAGCAGCCAAAAGCCATCAGTACGCCGCCGGCCGCCCGCTCAACGCGCCAGACGACGGTGGAAAGTCGACGCTGCACCGCCGGCAGGGCAATCATCGTCACCAGTAAGAGATCCCACAGCAGCACGATACTGGTCATCCAGACTCCGCTGACGGCCTGCTGCATCAACGTGACGTCCGGACCCAGCAACGAGGTCATCAGCGCCAGATAAAACAGGGCGTTTTTAGGATTGAGTAGCGAAGAACCCAGCCCGAGAAGAAGCTGTTTTACCCGCGACGGGCGTGAAGCCGAGGCGCTGCGGACATCCAGCGTCGTCGGGCGGCTTCTCAGCAGCAGGCTGCCAATCCACAGCAGATATGCGGCGCCCAGCAGCTCGACGACGGTGAACAGTAGCGGCGCCTGACGCAGTACGCCCCAGCCGATAATCGCCAGCATAATGTACAGCCCGTTCCCGGCGGCAATACCGACGCACAGGCCGACGCTGCCGCGCAGGCGATAGCGAATGGCGTAGCCCATCAGTAAAAAGAAATCTGGCCCCGGGCTAAGCAGAGCAACGAAGTGGGAGAGCGCCAGCGCCGGAAACGCGGGCGGGAAAAACGACGTAAGCATATCCATAGCGACCTCACAAAGAACCTGAGATCAGCCTATGGCAAGCGGGGCGCTAATTATTGTCTGATATTGATCGGCCAAGTGCATACTGGCGCGGCGTAGCGGCGGTGTAGCTGACAAAGGTTTTGTGGAAATGACTCTGGTCGGCAAACCCGGCCTGGTAGCCGACGTCGGCGATCTCATCTCCGGCGCGCAGGCGCGTTTTGGCAAATTCGATGCGTGCCATATTCATAAAGCTGGCGGGCGTCAGGCCAGTGTCCTGCTTAAAGGTGCGAATCAACGTCTCTTTGCGCAGGGCGAACTCGTGGGCCAGCGCATCAAGAGAGGGCGGTTCTTGTAAATCGGCCGCCAGGCGACTGAAGATCCGTGAACTGGTCGCGCGCAGCGGTAGTGGCGGGGCGGCGGATAGCGGGAGCGCCCGCAGCAGTTGCGCGACCTGTTCGGGGAGCGCTGCCGTTTTCTGCCGCTCCATCAGCGCCACAATCTGCTGATATCGTTTGAAAAGCTCAGGATCGCGGATCACGGGCTGCGGCGCGTGTACCTGCGCCTGACTCGGGAAAAGCGGCAGCTGTTGCCGGCACCACGTCATATCGAGGTACAGCATATGGTAGCTGCGCGGCCGGCCATCGCGCGGGTTACAGCTGTGCGGCGCTTGAGCGGGGATAATGATCAGATCGCCGGGACGCAGCAGATATTCCCGCCCGTTGCACAGACAGCACGTTTCCCCTTCGATAATCGCCCCCACAGAGAGCTGCGAATGGCGGTGCCGTTTATAGGCCTGGCGGCTTTGCCGGGTGCTACGTAGTTCCAGCCAGGGCAGCTGCTCGTCGCGCCAGAAGGTTTGCAGGATATCGCGCGTATGGTTCACGAAAGGCTCCTTAGCGAAGGGGATAGGGGTTTATAGCACGCCCGCTGACGCCTGTCTGCGGGGCGTTCTGCGAGCGGGCAGGAAAAAAATTGTCGTTGTTACCGCCGGATAAAAATATCTTCCGTCCCGGCGCGCAAAGAGATAAGCGGCGGCGTGTGCGCTGGGCTAGCGGCGGGTAGAGTCGTTTTAGTGTCCCTCCGCGCAGGCTATTGATCATGCAAAAAGGTTCAACGTCGACGCCGCATGATGCGGTTTTCAAAAAGTTTCTCCGGCATACGGATACCGCGCGAGATTTTTTGGATATCCATCTACCGTCCTCGCTACGCCAGCTTTGCGAGCTGGAGACGCTACGGCTTGAATCCGCAAGTTTTATTGAGGAGGACCTGCGTGCTTGCTACTCCGATGTGCTTTGGTCGCTAAAAACCACCGCCGGCGAGGGCTATATTTACGTCGTTATTGAGCACCAAAGCTCGCCGGATGCCCATATGGCCTTCAGGCTGATGCGCTATGCCATTGCGGCGATGCAGCGTCATCTGGATGCCGGACATAAACGCCTGCCGCTGGTGATACCCATGCTGTTCTATCACGGTATCGCCACGCCTTACCCTTATTCGTTGTGCTGGCTGGATGGCTTTACCCACCCGGCTCATGCCCGCGGATTATATGCGACCGCTTTTCCGCTGGTGGATATTACGGTGATCCCGGATGACGAGATCGTCCAGCACCGACGCGTAGCGTTGCTGGAGTTCATGCAAAAGCATATCCGCCAGCGCGATTTGACGGGGCTGGTTGAGCAGCTAATTGTCATTTTGGTTAAGGAATATACTAATGACGGCCAGCTAAAAACGTTGTTTAATTACCTGGTATATTCCGGCGATGCCCCCCGTTTTGGCAGGTTTATTCGTGAGCTTGCCCGGCGGGCGCCGCAGCATCATAAGGAGGGGCTGATGACTATTGCGGAAAGACTCCAGGAAGTTGGGCGTAGAAAAGGTAAGCTTGAAGGGCGCCGCGAAGGCCAGCGAGCCGAAGGGCTACGCATTGCCCGTACGATGCTGGCGAATGGCATCGCTCTGGAGACGGTGCTGCGTATCACCGGCCTGTCAGAAGAGGAGATTACCGCCGCTAAGCGTTAATTGTGTCGCCACATGGCCTGATCAGGCGGCCTGGCCGCTATTACTGACTTCCTCGTTAAGCCTGTTCCGCGCCGGATATCGTCTGACGATCTCCGGCCAGAATCCTCCGTAAATACCTAACTTTACCTTCATGCCCAGCCATCTCTACTAACCTTAATACCCTGAGTAGTTTTTATGACTACGTAAATAGCGATAACAAGGAGACATACGATATGGCTTATCAGACGGTGAATCCTGCAAATAATCAGCTGATTAAACAGTATGCTGCGCACAGCGATGCGGACGTCGAAGCGGCGCTGCAGAAGGCGGATGCGCTCTACCATTCCGCGTGGTCGAAGGGGGATATCGACCGGCGTTTACCCGTTCTGCACAGGCTGGCGGATCTGATCGACAGCCGGGTTGAAGAACTGGCGAAAATCGCCAGTCAGGAGATGGGGAAACTGATTGCGCAAAGCCGCGGCGAGGTGAAGCTCTGTGCGCAAATCGCCCGCTACTATGCCGATAATGCGAAATCGTTTCTGGCTCCGGTGAAATATCCTTCCGCCATCGGCGAGGCCTGGGTTGAACACCATCCCATCGGCGTGCTGATGGCCGTGGAACCCTGGAACTTTCCTTACTACCAGCTGATGCGGGTACTGGCGCCAAATCTGGCGGCGGGGAACCCGGTTATCGCCAAACATGCCAGCATCGTTCCGCATTGTGCGGAGACCTTCGCCCATCTGGTGCGTGAGGCGGGAGCGCCGGACGGCGCGTGGACCAACCTCTTTATTTCCCAGGAGCAGGTGGCGAAAATTATTGCCGACGATCGCGTCCAGGGGGCGGCGCTGACCGGTTCGGAAAAGGCCGGCAGCGTGGTGGCGTCCCAGGCGGCAAAATACATCAAAAAGGCAACCCTCGAACTGGGCGGCAACGATGTGTTTGTGGTACTGGACGATGCTAGTCTGGAGAAGGCGGTGAAGACTGGCGTACAGGCACGGCTCAACAATGCCGGTCAGGTGTGCACTGCGGCGAAACGTTTTATCCTGCACGAAAAAATTGCCGACCAGTTCTTGAGCCAATTTACTGAAGCCTTCCGCCAGGTGAAAATCGGCGATCCGCTGGACGAGAGTACGACGCTGGGTCCGCTCTCCTCGAAAGATGCGCTGGAAACGCTGACCAGACAGGTGGATGAGGCGGTGAAAAACGGCGCCAGAGTGCATCTGGGCGGCAAACCGGCGCCGCGGGAAGGCAGCTTTTTCGAGCCAACCATACTGACCGGCATTACTCGCGATAACCCGGCGTACTTTGAAGAGTTTTTCGGCCCGGTGGCGCAAATCTACGTAGTGAAGGACGACGACGAGGCGGTGAAGCTGGCGAACGATTCGCACTATGGTCTGGGGGGCGCCGTGTTCAGCCAGGATATCGAACGGGCGAAACGGATGGCGTCGCGGATCGAAACCGGGATGGTCTATATCAACTGGTTAACCGATACCGCGCCGGAGCTGCCGTTCGGCGGCGTGAAGCGCTCTGGCTTTGGCCGCGAGCTGTCCGATCTGGGGATTAAAGAGTTTGTGAACCAGAAGCTGGTGGTGATTCGCCGGTAAGATTAGGATGCTAAAAGAAAAAACCTGCCGGATGGCAGGTTTTTTTACGCTTATCGGCGGGTCAGAAGGTGACACCACCGCCAATATAGGCGCCGTCAATCAGGGTGTGGTTTGGACGGCCGTCTTTCCCGTCGACGCTCACGTGACGGTAACCCACTTTCAGCGTTACCGGGGTAATCGGAGTCCAGCTCACGCCGCCGTTGGCTTCAACGTAGTTTTTCACGCTGTTATTCAGGCCTTCCGGCGCGGCATAACCTTCGCCAAATACGTGGATGCTGTCGGTCAGCGCAACGTTAACGCCGCCACCGATTGGGAACGCCACGCCGTTATCGCCTTTTTTCGGCCCAAGGTAGATGGCTTTCGCGCCGGCATTCAGCATCACCGGGCCAACTTCCAGGTTATAACCTGCGCCAACGCCGCCGGTCTGAGTACCATCGTCGGTATTTTTGAGCCAGTGACTTTCGGCATAAAGACCGGAGGAGGATTTACCCAGTTCCATATTAAGGTTGGTAAAGTTTTTCCCCTGCTCGACGGTAAAGCCCATCGCCATTGCGGAGCCGGAAACTGCGGTCAGCGCAGAAAGGATAAGGATATTGAGCTTTTTCATGGTTTATGCCTCGTCATCAAATTAATCTGCAGACACCCTAACAGGTGATATTTACGGCTGCAAATGTGATGTTAATCGATGTTTTATACCGTAAATGTTATTGAAAAACTTTTTTGATGTTGTGAATGCGTTACCTTGTCGCCGCGTCAACGATTAACGTTTTGCCGTTTAGGGTCAGTTTAATTTTTTGCCTAAACAGCAATTGAACAGAGGGGAGATATTGATTGGGGCTGAACTAATTTGCTTTCTAATAATTTCCAGAAATATTTCTATAGTTATAAGTAAATACTTAAATTTACATTTTTGTGATTAAAACTGACTCTAATATCTTAAGTGAAAGCCTGAATTGCATCATGAAGCCATCATCTGGAAGTACATCGAAGGAAACATTATTTATCGTGATACCCGAAAGGAATTTTGTACCGCCTGATGCCCTCGCGTTGCCCCTCTCCCCCAGGAAGAGGGAACGCCCGAACCGTTATTTGCGCAAGCCGGCAAACGCCGCGCGAATCTCCTCTTCCGGCAAATTAATGCCGATAAACACCAGCGTGCTGTGAGGCGCTTCATCGCCCCACGGGCGATCCCAGTCGGCGCTGTATAAGCGCTGGACGCCCTGGAACAGCAGGCGATTTGGCTCGCCGTCAATCCACAGCATCCCTTTGTAGCGCATCAGCTGTTCGGCGAAAGAGAGCAGCAGGTTTTCCATCACCCGCGACACTTCGCTGATATCGACCGGGTAATCCAGCTCGACCACGATAGACGCGACGTCGTTTTGCTTATCGGCGATAAAGTGGAAGCGCGGCACGCTGCTCACGACATTCTCTTCCAGCATAAAGCCGCTGGTATTAAACAGCTGGCTCAGGTCGATATCACCGTGGACTACGGTATAAACCGGCGCCCGGGCGTTGATCCGCGCCAGCCGTTCGCGCAGCTTGTCGCTGTCGCCCGCCACGTCCGTTTTTGTCAGCAGGATACGATCGGCGTAGCCCACCTGCGACTGGGCGATGGTGAACTGGTTCATCTGTTGGTCGGCATGGACCGCATCCACCAGCGCAATCACCCCGTCGAGCAGATAGCGTTCGCAGAGAATCTCATGAGAGAAGAAGGTCTGAATAATCGGGCCAGGGTCGGCCATGCCGGTGCACTCAATCACCAGCCGGTCAAAATCAATGTCGCCGCGATCGCGGCTGTCGAGCAGGTCGAGCAGCGCGTCTTCCAGCTCGTTGGAACGGGTGCAGCAGATGCAGCCGTTGGTCAGGGTTTTGATCTGCGTGGCGCGGTCGCCAATCAGCTGATCGTCAACGGCGACTTCGCCAAATTCATTTTCGATAACGGCGATTTTAAAGCCGTGCTGTTCGTTAAGAATATGGCGCAGCAGGGTGGTTTTACCCGCGCCAAGAAACCCGGTCAACAGGGTGACTGCAATCGGTGCCATGTTTGCCTCCATTAACAGCAGCGTACGCCGCCTTTGCCGTCGCCGCCGTAGCGGGCCTGCTGGCGTTCGCGGAAGAATTCGTTATAGGTCATGTAAGGCTTATCCGGATGGTTGGCTTTCATATGCTCGACGTAATTGTCGTAGTCCGGAATGCCAATCAGCATTTTGGCTGCCTGACCCAGGTATTTTTTTGCTTCGCCTAAGTTACCAAACATCGTGAGTTCCAGATAGAAAAAGCCCGGTGGCGCTACGCTGACCGGGCCTACAGGACCTTTGCAGACCGGATAAACGTAGCGCTATCCGGTATTAAGGCTTAGTGATGGGAAGAGGTTTTCACGCCGCCTTCCGGTACCGGCACGTACGGGGTCTCTTTGTCGGTGCGGACTTTGTTGTTACGCACGTTGAGCCACGTTTTGATGCCGTAGAAGATGATGCTGTAAACCACCACCAGGAACAGAATACTCAGACCGGCGTTAGTGTAGTTGTTCACCACGATATGGTTCATGTTAGCAATCTGCTGCGCGGTCAGTTCGCCGCCGGAAGCAATCTTCTCTTTATACTGCTGAGCCATGAAGAAGAAGCCTTCCATCTGCGGGTTGGTGCTGAACAGTTTCAGACCCAGCGCCCAGGTGGTGCACAGCAGCAGCCATGCGGCCGGGATCACCGTAACCCAGATGTATTTAGTACGCTGCATTTTGACCAGTACCACGGTACCAAGCACCAGCGCCACGGCGGCCAGCATCTGGTTAGAGATACCGAACAGCGGCCACAGGCTCTTCACGCCGCCCAGTGGGTCGACCACGCCCTGATACAGCAGGTAGCCCCACAGTCCGACGCAGCCCGCGGTACCGATAATGCCGGCCACCAGCGAGTCGGTTTTCTTGAGGAACGGCACGAAGTTGCCCAGCAGATCCTGCAGCATAAAGCGGCCTGCACGGGTACCGGCATCCAGCGCGGTAAGGATAAACAGCGCTTCAAACAGAATACCGAAGTGGTACCAGAAGCCCATATCCGCCATCGGCATGATTTTGTGGAACACGTGAGCGATACCAACGGCCAGAGTCGGCGCGCCGCCCGCGCGGTTCAGTACCGACGGCTCGCCGATATCTTTCGCCGTTTGCAGGATCTGCTCAGGTGAAATCACAAAGCCCCAGGAGCTGACGGTCGCCGCGGCGTGGACGGTCACATCTTTCAGCTGTGCGGCAATCAACGCGGCGTTTTCACCGCCCATTTCGTGCAGGTTCGGCATGGTGATGCCCAGGCCTGCCGGCGGGGTGTTCATCGCGAAGTAGAGGCCCGGCTCGATGATCGACGCCGCAACCAGCGCCATCACCGCCACGAAGGACTCCATCAGCATCGCGCCGTAGCCGATAAAGCGGGCGTCGGTTTCATTAGCCAGCAGCTTCGGCGTGGTGCCGGAGGCGATCAGCGCGTGGAAGCCAGATACCGCGCCACAGGCGATAGTGATAAACAGGAACGGGAACAGCGCACCTTTCCACAGCGGACCGGTACCATCGATGTACTGGGTGACCGCCGGCATTTTCAGATCCGGGTTGAGGATCACGATGCCCAGCGCCAGGCCAACGATAACGCCGATTTTCAGGAAGGTCGCGAGGTAATCACGCGGCGCCAGAATCAGCCACACCGGCAGCAGCGCGGAGATAAACGCGTAGCCGATCAGGGTAAAGGTGATGGTGGTGTCTTTAAAGGTCAGCGCCGGACCCCAGTACGGGTCGTGGGCAATGATGCCGCCGAAGTAAATGGAAGCCACCAGCAGGACGATACCAATCACCGACACTTCACCCACGCGACCCGGGCGCAGGAAGCGCATATAGATCCCCATAAACAGGGCGATCGGGACGGTCGAACAGACGGTGAAGACGCCCCACGGGCTTTCTGCCAGCGCTTTTACCACGATCAGCGCCAGCACCGCGAGGATGATGATCATAATCAGGAAGCAGCCGAATAGCGCAATGGAACCCGGAACCGGCCCCATCTCTTGCTTGATCATCTCACCCAGCGAGGCACCGTTACGACGCGAGGAGATAAACAGCACCATAAAGTCCTGTACCGCCCCGGCCAGTACCACCCCCGCCAGCAGCCACAGGGTACCCGGCAGGTAGCCCATCTGCGCGGCGAGAACCGGACCCACCAGCGGACCGGCACCGGCGATAGCGGCAAAGTGGTGGCCGAACAGCACGTAGCGGTTGGTCGGGACGTAGTTCAGACCATCGTTGTTAATCACCGCCGGCGTAGAACGCGTAGGATCGAGCTTCATCACCTTTTGCGCGATATACAGGCTGTAATAACGGTAGGCGACGAGGTAGACGGAAACTGACGCCACCACGATCCACAGCGCACTGACGTGCTCACCGCGGCGCAGAGCGACGACTGAGAGGCAAAATGCCCCGATGATTCCAAGAATCACCCAGGGTATGTGCTTGAATAACTTTTTAGTATCCATAGTAAAACCTGGCGTTAATAAGATGAATAATGGGCCGAAGCCGTCTGGGTTTAAGTTAGGGTTTGAGGAGGTATTGGTTAGCTATGCTGGGGACGATCTTGCCAGAACTCCGCGCGCGTAAAGTTGGGTAAATCTGTGAGTGGTTATATGTGGGGTTAAGCGGTTGCCAGGCGGGATAAGCGGTTGGGCAGGAAATGAGCAGCGGGTAAACATGTGATTGAGATCACAAGATTTTTTCCACCTCTTTTTCCTCCCCGCAGGGGAGAGGAAAAAGAGAGGAGAACAGAGAACAGGGCACAGAAAAGAGAATGTCAGAAGCGAAGGTGGCAGAACGTTATACCGCGACCTCGATTTCCATCATCACCGGATGGAAACGGCGCTTAAAGTAAATCAGCCCATGGCCTTCCTGGCTCAGGGTGATGTTCTTGATCTCGACCAGATAGACCAGGTGGCTACCGATGGTCTGCACCTGGCTTATCTCCCCTTCAAGGCTGGCCAGCGACCCTTTCAGAACCGGCTGTCCCAGGGCCCCTTTTTGCCAGCAGGAGAGGCTAAAGCGGTCTTCCATGGCCATCCCGGTCATGCCGGCGAAATGGCGGGCCATCACTTCCTGCTCATGGTTCAGAACGTTAACGCACAGTTTGCCGTTGCCCTGGAATACCGGGTTCATCGCGCTGTTGGCATTGATGCACACCATGACCGACGGCGGCGTATCGGTGACCGAGCACACGGCGGTGGCGGTGATGCCGCAGCGGCCGGCGTCACCCTCGGTGGTAATGACGTTGACCGCAGCCGACAGGCTGGACATGGCATCGCGAAAACGCAGTCGTTGTTCATCTAATTGCATTGTGACCTCCCGCTGCGAATTACTTCAGCAGCTTATCCAACATATTGATATCAGAGTTGTTGTGCAGGTGTGGCACCGTCCAGCCGTTCTGGTCGTACTCGGACAGGCAGCGGTCGACCATCGCCATCATTTTGTCCATGTTGCCGGAGCTTTGCGCCTGACGCAGACACTGCAGGCGGATTTCGTCCTGGCTTCCGGAATAGTTGATTTCATACAGCTCGTGGCGGCCGCCGAATTCGCTGCCGATCGCGTCCCACATCAGCTTGAGGATCTTGATACGTTCAACGTGGTCCATGCCGTTGGAGCCGCGAACGTATTTCGCCAGATACTGGTCGATCTGCGGGTTGTTCAAATCGCGTGCGCTGGATGGCAGGTAGATCAGGCCGCTGGTCACGTTACGTTCGATAATATTTTTTATCTTGGCATAGGCCATCGGCGCCATCACGCGGTAGGTCTGCAGCGCGGCGTGATCCGGCAGCCAGGCGCCATTCACCCACGGCGTCGCTTCGGAACACATGGAGTCGCTCAGCGCCCAGAACATATTGCGCCAGGCGACCACTTCGCCGAGATCGGCCTGTACACCGCGGAACTCCATGGTGCCGGTACATTCCAGCGAGCGTTTGAGCAGGGCGGTGATAAAGTCGAGTTTGACCGCCAGGCGTACGCAGGCCTGCAGCGGATACATACGCGCAAAGCCGCCTTCCATCGTCCAGCGACGACAGCGATCGAAATCGCGATAGATCAATATGTTTTCCCACGGAATCAGTACCTTATCCATCACCAGGATCGCATCGTTTTCATCAAAGCGGCTGGAGAGCGGATAGTCGTACGGCGATCCGGTGACCCCGGCAACCATCTCATAGGAGGCGCGGGAGATCAGTTTGACGCCTTCGGCATCCATTGGCGCGACGAACATCAGGGCGAAGTCCGGGTTTTCCCCCATCACCTGCGCAGAACCAAAACCGATCATGTTGTAGTGGGTCAGCGCCGAGTTGGTGGCGACAACTTTCGCGCCGCTGACGATGATCCCGGCATCGGTCTCTTTTTCCAGCTTGATGTAGACGTCTTTCACTTCGTCGGCCGGTTTATGACGGTCAATCGGCGGGTTGACGATGGCGTGGTTAAAGTACAGGCCGGTTTCCTGAATGCGGGTGTACCAGTTGCGGGCGTTCTGTTCGAACTGGCCGTAGAAAGCCGGGTTCGCACCCAGCGCGCAGCCGAAGGCGGCTTTGTAATCCGGGGTACGGCCCATCCAGCCGTAGCTCAGGCGCGACCACTCGGCAATCGCATCGCGCTGCTGGCGCAGATCGTCGGCGCTTTTCGCCACGCGGAAGAATTTATGGGTATAGCCGCCGCTGCCGGTATCGGTGTTCCAGCACAGGGAGTCCTGCATTTCCGGTTTATGCAGCGCATCGTACAGCTGGGCGACGGAGGCGGCGGCGTTGCGGAAGGCCGGATGCGTGGTGACGTCTTTGACGCGTTCGCCGTAGATGTAAATCTCGCGGCCATCCTGCAGGCTTTTCAGGTACTCTTCACCGGTTAACGGGCGTTTCGCGTCTGTGCGGAAATCTTCAGGTTTCATAGGGGCCTCTTCAGTATTTATCGGAATATCCCGTCCTGCTTCGGGCTGCCTGTCTGGTGGCTGCCTGCGAATGATTTCGGGCATTAATGTTAAATTTATGTTTTGTTTTTGTTGTTCAATTGAAGCGGTTATTGCGTCATTCGTGAAGGGACGTTTGCGACAACGGCAGGTACTTTTCAGGGGGAGTGTGGTTCTGTGATCGAGGTGGTGTTTTCGCTGCAGAGGCCAGCCTTTTTCCCGGCGTAGCTACGCTGGCCGGGTGATGTCCCTGGCGGTATTTCGGCCGCTGGCGCTGCGCTTACCCGACCTGCGTGCCGTCGCTTCGCTAAGCGTAGCGCCAGCGGGAAATTAAGACACCGGTACTTTTTGCGCACGGTAGCTGCTGGGCGAACAGCCGACCTGGCGATTAAAAAAACGAGCGAAATAGGCGGGGTCTTTAAACCCCAATTGCCAGGCTATCTCGTTGACCGCGCTATCGGAAAACAGCAGCAGCCGTTTGGCCTCACGTAGCTGGCGGTCGAAGATCAACCGCTTCGGCGGTCGGTTGGCAAAGCGGCGGCAGATGTCGGTCAGCCGTGATTCGGTAACGTGCAGCTCGTTGGCATAGTCCGGTACCGCCCAGTGCTGGTGGTAGTGACTGTCGATCATCTGGTTAAAGCGCTGAAACAGCTTCAGCTCGCCGCGCATACCGCTGGCGGCATGATCGTCGAGCCTGGCGTTACGCAGCAGCAGAGTGAACACCGCCTGCGCCAGCAGCGCCAGGGTATGTTCGCGCCCCGACAGCTGCGCGGTCGATTCGCGTTTAATCAGCTGCCAGTAGTGCGCCAGCGCCGTCAGTTCATCGGGTTTATCCGCCAGCGACAGACACATACCCGGCAGCCCGAACGCTTCCCGCGTTCCGGGATAGAGGACTTCCAGCAGCGGCCAGATCAGATCTTCGTGCACGGTCAACACGTGCCCGTCGCTGTCGGACTCGGTGATAAAAGCGTGCGGCACCGACGGCGGCGTCAGGACAAACAGCGGCGCCTGCACCGAATAGCGGTGATCGTCGAGCTGCAGTTCAATCTGCCCGGTATCGAGAAAGTGCATCTGAAAGTACTGGTCGTGTCGATGCGCCTGCATGTCGCGGCCAAAAAAGGCCGCCATGCGGGCAAACGACTGATAGTGCACATCCTCGGTCCCCAGACTCTCATCGTAATCTTTGTTGATATCGATATTAGCGATTGAGGGCTGACACATGGGCACTCCTTAATGACTTTTCTGGGCGGCGAGTCCTGCCTCAGCGGCGGCGTCTTCCCGCGCACTCATCGGAATTCGGGTCAGCACCAGCGCGCCGACGACCAGCAGTCCGGCGACAAACCACAGTCCGGAGCTAAAGCTACCGGTAGCATCACGCAAAATACCGATCAGCAGTGGGCTGACGGCGGATCCGATATTGCCGATAGCGTTGATGACCGCCAGCGCCACCGCCCGCGATTGCAGGCTGATCACCCGGTCCGGGGTGGTCCAGAAAATCGCCATGGCGGTAAAAGAGCCCACGGAGGCCATAATGATGCCGATCAGCTGGATCAGCGCGTGGTGGGTGGCGGAGGCCAGCAGCCATCCGGCAGCGGCGAACAGATAGGGCAGGATGGTATGCATCTTGCGCTCTTTTCGCCGATCGGATCGCCGGCTCCACCAGATCATCCCGAAAATCGTACAGAACTGCGGAATCGCCGCCAGCATCCCGATCACAATGTTGCTACTGCCGGTGTTGAAGCTCTGCAGGATCTGCGGAGTCCAGATATTGATAGCGCTCAGGGTATTGGTCAGACAGAAGTAGGCGAGCGTGTACATCAGCACCGCCGGCGTCAGCACTTCCCGCAGGGTAGAGCGTCCGGAGGCTGGAATCACGGTGGCGCTTTCGCGCTCGCGTGCAATCATCGTTTTCAGCGCCTGCTTCTCCTCCTTATCCAGCCAGCTGGCCTGATCCGGGGTATCGTTGAGGAAGAACCAGGTCACCACGCCGAGCACCACCGACGGCAGCCCTTCCAGCAGGAACAGCCACTGCCAGCCCTTCAGGTTCCACAGGCCATCAAGCGCCAGAATATAGCCGGAGAGGATAGAGCCAAGCATCATGGTCACCGGCATCGCTATCATAAACAGGGCGTTGGCGCGGGCGCGGTGATAGGCCGGGAACCACCAGGTCAGGTAGACCAGGATCCCTGGCAGGAAGCCGGCTTCAGCGATACCAACCAGCATGCGCAGGATATACAGCGTATGCGGGTTGGTGGCAAACATCGTACAGGTTGACGCGATCCCCCACACCACCATGATCCCGGCGATCCAGCGGCGGGCACCGACCTTCGCCAGCATGATATTGCTGGGGATCCCGCACATCACGTAGGTGACGTAAAACAGCGTCGCCGCCAGGCCAAACATGGTGGAGGTCAGACCGAGATCTTTGCCCATCGTCAGCCCGGCGAAGCCGATATTAATGCGGTCCAGAAATGAGAAAACAAAAAGCACGAACAGGAAGGTGATAAGGCGGCGGAACAGCTTTTTGATCACCCGATTTTCTACTTCAACGACTTTATTTTCATTGTGTTGCAGGGTAGAGGTTGTCATGATGCACTCCACATTATCCGTTCAGTAGACGGATTTATTGTTATCAGTTGTGGTGGTGATTGCGTCGGTAAACCGTGCTGCCAGCGCTTCTGCGCCGCGGGCCAGCAGGGTGGTATCGACACCGACGGCGACGAACAGCGCCCCCAGCTCGAGGTAGCGTTTCGCCAGCTGTTCATTGGCCATCAGAATGCCCGGGGCTTTACCCGCCTCGCGAATCAGGACGATGGCGCTTTCAATGGCCGCCTGCACCTCAGGATGCTGCGGATTACCGCCGAAGCCCATATCCGCGCTCAGATCCGCCGGGCCGATAAACACGCCGTCGACGCCTTCTACCGCGAGAATCTGCGGTAGATTTTTCAACGCCTCGCGAGTTTCAATCTGCACCAGCACGCACATGGCATCGTTGGCCTGATGGATATAGTCCGGAACGCGGTTCCAGCGAGAAGCGCGCGCCAGGGCGCTGCCGACGCCGCGAATACCGGCCGGCGGATAGCGGGTGGCTTTCACCGCCAGCTGCGCTTCTTCGGCGTTTTGTACCATCGGCACCAGCAGCGTCTGTGCGCCGATATCCAGCAATTGCTTAATCTGCACCGGGTCATTCCACGACGGGCGAACCACCGGCTGGCTGGAGTAGGGGGCGATCGCCTGCAGTTGGGTCAACACCGTTTGTACATTATTCGGCGCGTGTTCGCCGTCAATCAGCAGCCAGTCAAACCCGGCGCCGGCCAGCAGTTCGGCGCTGTAGCTGCTGCACAGCCCCAGCCACAGGCCGATTTGTGGCCGTCCGGCCTGCAGCGCCTCTTTAAACGTGTTATTCATCATCTTCCCCTTACACAAAGCGGCAGCTGATTGCGCCCATGTTGCCGTAATCGACGTGGAAGGTATCACCCTTACGCGCCGGTACCGGGCGGGTAAACGAGCCGCCGAGGATGATCTGCCCGGCTTCCAGCTGGACATCGTATGGCGCCAGCTTATTCGCCAGCCAGGCGACGCCGTTTGCCGGATGGTTGAGCACCCCGGCGGCAACGCCGGTCTCTTCGATCACCCCGTTGCGGTACAGCAGGGCGGAGATCCAACGCAGATCCAGCTCGTCGGGCTTAATCGGCCGCCCGCCGAGGATCACCCCGGCGTTGGCGGCGTTATCGGAGATGGTGTCGAAGACTTTGCGCGGGCGCTGGGTTTGCGGATCGATGTTGTGGCAGCGGGCGTCGATCAGCTCCAGCGCCGGGATCACATAGTCGGTGGCGTTATAGACGTCGAACAGGGTGCAGTTCGGGCCACGCAGCGGTTTCGCCAGCACGAAAGCCAGCTCGACTTCAATCCGCGGCACGATAAAACGGTCGGTCGGAATGTCGCTACCGTCGTGAAAAAACATATCATCGAGCAGCGCGCCGTAGTCCGGCTCGCTAATTTGCGAACTGGCCTGCATCGCTTTTGAGGTCAGGCCGATCTTATGGCCCTTCAGCACCCGCCCTTCGGCGATCTTCATCTCAACCCACTCGCGCTGGACGGCGTAGGCGTCCTCAATGGTGATCGACGGATAATCCAGCGAGATCGCGCGGATCTGCTCACGTTGTTTTTCGGCCTGATTCAGTCGCTGGGCGATCAGGGTGCGGGTTTGTTTATCGAGCATAGTGGCTTCCTGTTACCTCGTTCGGTGTCGCGGTGTCGCGGCGCCGGGTGGCGCTACGCTTACCCGGCCTACGGTTGGTGCATTGTTCTGACTGTTGCCGACCCGGTGGCGCTACGCTTACCCGGCCTACGGTGCGTGCATCGTTTTGCCTTTTGTAGGCCCGGTAAGCGCAGCGCCACCGGGCGAAAAGGGGCGCTATTTAAACAAGGCGTGGACATTATTCTGTTTGTAGTTCAGCGTCGGGTGCAGTTCTTCAATCTCAAATGACAGCGCCAGATAGCGGCTCTCCATCAGAGCGGCGAAGTGGCTTTTTATCAGCCCAAACAGCATTTCGCCGACCTCTTCACGGCTCTCCAGGCTACGCCCGCTGCCGATTTTCAGCGTCATATGCACGAAGGCGTAATCCTGCTTGCCGTCGGCCATCTGCCAGGTGTCCAGCCAGATGGCGCGGCTGCGGATGCCACCCAGCGGGAAGATGCCGGTGGCGGCCAGCGCCTGATTGACCTGGGCGAACAGGCCGGGTAAATCAGCCTGTTCGCGGATGTTGTCGGTACACTCAGCGATAAAATGCGGCATGGTGGCTCCTTACGCCTGGGCCGGAAGCGGGAACACAGCGTTGACCTGGCCGGTGCCGGAACTGGCGAACAGGTCGGTAATAAACTCCACCTTGCCATCATATTTATCCCAGCCGAGCACGCCGAGCAGCATCACCGTGTCGTGCATATTGCCTTCGCCGTAGCAGTAGTCGGCATATTCCGGCAGCATGGTGCAGAACTCTTTGAACTTGCCTTCACGCCACAGCTTGACCACGCGTTCATCCATCTGATGATCAAACTCGCGGGTGTAGCTGTTCATCCCCTCTTCGGCGCGCTGGTCGTCGATAAAGCGGTGCGACAGTGAGCCGCTGGCGAAGACCGCCACGGTACCGTCATACTTTTCAATGGCTTTAACGATGGCTTCGCCCAGCTTGCGGCTGTCGGCAAAATCGTGAACGGTGCAGAACGCGGAAATCGACACCACTTTGAAATGCTTATCGCTGTTCATGTAGCGCATCGGCACCAGCGTGCCGTACTCCAGCTTCAGGCTGGGGATGTTGTGCGCTTTCGCCCGCACGCCCAGTTTGACCGCTTCGTCGGCAATCATCTGACCCAGCTCCGGGTTGCCGTCGTAGTCGTAGGTCATATCGCGGATAAAGTGCGGCAGTTCGTTGCTGGTATAGACGCCTTTGAAATGGTCGGCGCAATTAATGTGGTAGGCGCTGTTGACCAGCCAGTGGGTATCGAAAACGATAATGGTATCGACGCCCATTTCTCGGCAGCGCTTGCCAATTTCTTTATGGCCGTCGATGGCAGCCTGACGACAACCATGATTTTTCCCCGGCAGTTCAGAGAGATACATTGACGGCACGTGAGTGATTTTGGCGGCTAACGCTAATTTGCCCATGCGGTGTTCTCCTTACATAACCTGAATAGTATGAGCCGCAGCCCGCCAGGGTGCGGCTCGACGGATGACGGTTATACGCCCCATTTCGGGATCGGATGGTCACCCATGGAAATACAGACGTTTTTCATTTCGGCGAACACTTCAAAGCTGTACTCGCCGCCTTCGCGGCCGGTGCCGGAGGCTTTCACGCCGCCAAACGGCTGGCGCAGGTCGCGGACGTTCTGGGTATTGACGAACACCATGCCGGCTTCAATACCGCGCGCCAGACGCAGCACTTTGCTGATGTCCTGGGTCCAGATGTAGGACGCCAGGCCATACTCGATGTCGTTCGCCAGGCGCAGCCCTTCCGCTTCGTCTTTAAACGGCAGCAGGCAGGCCACCGGGCCAAAAATCTCTTCTTGCGCGACGCGCATGCGGTTATCGACGTCCGCCAGCACCGTCGGACGCAGGAAGTTGCCGCCTTGCAGATGCGCAGGCAGATCGGACGGCTTGTCCGGGCCGCCGGCCAGCAGGGTGGCGCCTTCCTCGATGCCGAGGCGAATATAGCCGGAGACTTTTTCCCAGTGCTGCTTGCTGATCAGCGCCCCGACCTGGGTATTCGGATCGGTCGGATCGCCGACGCGCAGGCGGTTAGCGCGTTCGGCAAAGCGTTTAACGAATTCCGGGTAGATGCTCTGCTGAATGAAGATGCGCGACCCGGCGGTACAGCGTTCGCCGTTGATTGAGAAGATGGTGAACAGGGCGGCATCCAGCGCGCGCTCGATATCGGCATCTTCAAAAATCAGCACCGGTGATTTACCGCCCAGCTCCATGGAGTACTTCTTCAGACCGGCATTTTTCATGATGTTGCGCCCGGTGGCGGTACCACCGGTAAACGACACTGCGCGGACGTCGTGATGACGCACCAGGGCATCACCGGCGCTGGCGCCGTAGCCCTGCACCACGTTGAGTACGCCGGCCGGAATACCGGCTTCCAGCGCCAGTTCGCCCAGACGATCGGCGGTCAACGGCGACAGCTCAGACATCTTCAGCACCGCGGTATTGCCCAGCGCCAGGCACGGCGCGACCTTCCAGGTGGCGGTCATAAACGGCACGTTCCACGGCGACACCAGCGCGCATACGCCGACCGGCTGCACGAGGGTGTAGTTGAGCATCTTGTCGTCAACCGGATAGGTCTTGCCGTTCATCTGCTGGCACACTTCGGCGAAAAACTCGAAATTGTGCGAAGCGCGCGGGATCAGCACATTTTTGGTCTGATGAATCGGCAGGCCGGTATCGGCGGTTTCCATCGCCGCGATCTCCGGGACGTTCTGGTCAATCAGATCGCCCAGGCGGCGCATCAGGCGCGCGCGCTCTTTCATCGGCAGGTTGGCCCATTTCGGGAACGCTTCTTTCGCGGCGGCAACGGCCTGATTCACTTCGGCTTCACCGCCGGAGGCGACTTCCGCCAGCACTTCGCCGGTGGCCGGGTTGGTGGTATGGAAATATTCTGCGCCCGCGACGTTTTTTCCGTTGATCCAATGGTTAATTTTTTTCATGACAGCTTCTCCTCATACGCTTGCTGGCTGATGATGCGGTTGACCAGGCGGCCGACGCCTTCGACTTCGACGATCGCTTCGTCACCCGGCACCACGTCGGACAGCCCTTTCGGCGTGCCGGTGGCGATCATGTCGCCCGGTTGCAGGGTCATGAATTCACTCAGGTAAGCGATCAGGAACGGGATGCTGAAGATCAGATCGGCCGTCGTGCCCTGCTGGCGCAGCTCGCCGTTGACCCAGGTTCGCAGAGTCAGGTTATGCGGATCCGGGATCGCCTCTTTGCTCACGATCCACGGCCCGATAGGGGTCAGGGTGTCGCGGCTTTTTACCCGCAGATTCGGCCGGTAGTAATTTTCCAGATAGTCGCGAATGGCGTAGTCATTACAGACGGTGTAGCCGGCGACATAGTCCATGGCATCGGCTTCGGCGACGCGGCGCGCGGTTTTGCCTATCACCACCACCAGTTCGGCTTCGTAATGCATGTACTCCACGTTGTCCGGGCGTACCGACTCTTGTTCATGACCGATAAAGGTGTTCGGCGCTTTGATAAAGACCAGCGGCTCTTCCGGCGGCTTAAACTCCAGCTCGCTGGCGTGGTCGGCATAGTTCAGACCCAGCGCGAACAACGTTCCGTCGGCGGGAGGCAGCCAGCGAAAGTCGCCTGCTTGAAGCAGGGTGCCATCGTCGAGGCGAACCTGGTCGCGGTCATCGACCTGTACGTCGTAGCGAGCGCCTTGCCATTCAATACGTGCCTGTTTCATGCCAGCTCTCCTTCTGCAACAACCGGGTTTTCCAGCGCCGGGAAACCTTCGGCGAGGATCCGCACGCGATCGCCGGGCTGCAGCGTGACGCGGGCGTGAGGGGTGCCGATCAGAATGGCATCGCCGGGATTCAGGGTGGCAAACTCGCTCAGCGCGCTTAACAGTTCGGCGGCATTGCGCTGTAGATCGCCGGTATTCCAGCTGTCGGCCTCGCGGCCGTTGATTTCAGTGATGATGGTCAGATTGTCCACGCTATCCACCGGGGCGAGGGAACCGATCGGGCAGAAGCCATCGCGGCATTTGGCCTTAATCGCCGGGCGGTAAAAGCTCTCTTCCGGCAGGCTGACGTCATTGGCCAGCGCATAGCCGGCGATAAAAGAGGCGGCGTCGTCGGCGGAAACCTTACGCGCGGTTTTGCCGACAATCAGCGCGACGGTTGCGCCGCTCTGCACGGTTTCACCCTGCGGATAGGGAATTGCCTCGCCGGCACCGATGACGGTATTGCGGGGTTTGATAAACCAGACCGCGGTTTTCGGCGGCGTTTTGTAAGGGGCCTGTTGGAACGCATCACGCCAGGCGTCAAGCTGGCTGCGATGGTTGAGCGCAACGGCGAAGATGGTACCTTTCATTCACCACTCCTCTGGTACTGATGTCGGATGCTAAGGGATATTCATTAATATGTTAATGATCATCTTTTATTCCTTGTGGCGGGGTTTGGCAAACAGAAGTGAATGTTTTGTGATCTGATTAACAATAAATTTACAGTATAAAATTTTATATGTTATTAATCAGTTTGTTATGGTTTTTTGTTGTCTCGGCTGGTACTTTTCAGGTGCAGAAACCGGTTGCGTCATGGCAGGATAGGCGCTAATTATTAACTTATTAATAAACATAAGAGTGCGATGTTGAGGGTATGTGATGCATGATTCGTTAACCATTGCGTTGTTGCAGGCGCGGGAAGCGGCGATGGGCCATTTCCGACCGATCGTTAAACGCCATAATCTCACCGAGCAGCAGTGGCGTATTGTGCGCATCCTTGCGGAAAATCCGTCGATGGACTTTCACGATCTGGCGTTCCGCGCCTGTATCCTGCGCCCCAGCCTGACCGGTATTCTGACCCGTATGGAGCGCGACGGTCTGGTGCTGCGTCTCAAGCCGGTCAACGATCAGCGCAAGTTGTATATTTCGCTGACGCCGGCGGGCTACACGCTGTATGAAAGCGCGCAGGCGCAGGTGGAAGAGGCCTATCGCCTGATTGAAGCGCAGTTCACCAGTGAAAAGATGCAGCAGCTGACCGCGCTGCTGGAAGAGTTTATTGCGCTCGGCAACCGTCAGGGCGCCGGGCGCAGTGATGAAAGTGATGAGGAAGAGTAGATCAGCGCATCGTTCGGGGGTCGGCCAGCGCGATAAGGGTTTCGGTTCTGGCGGGAGAGAGCGGTTCGCGCGGCTGCGGTAGCGGCCAGCCGTACAGCCAGCGGGCGGTGGTCGCGCAGGTTTTCCCCTGACAGGCGCCCATTCCGCAGCGGCGGGTCAGTTTTGCCTGGTGCCAGCTATCGGCATCGGCTACTTCGCCGCAGCGCACATCTTCACAGCGGCACAGCAGGCTATCCGGCGTGGCGGCGTTTTTCAGGCTCTCTGCCAGGGTGAATGTGCGGTTGACCGCCTGAGCAAATGTCTGCCAGCGCTCGCGACGGGCAAAGTGGGCCTGGGCGCAAGCCTCGGCGTCAGCTGCCGCAAAGCCGGCAATTTCACCCTCTGCCAGCGCCAGTTCGCTGCCACCGAAGCCGGTGCATTCGCCCGCGGCGTAGATGTTGGCGACGCTGGTCTGCTGCCAGCGATTCACCGCTATTGCCTCGTCAGCTATCGTGCAGCCGAAGTGCAGCGCGGTTTCAATATTGGGTACCAGGCCGTAACCGATAGCCAGCCGCTGGCAGGCGATTGTCCGCTCTACGCCGCGGGCATCGCGCAGCGTAATGGCTTCAAGCTGCGTCTCGCCATGGGCGCGAATCACCTGACTACCGCTGAGATAGCGTCGCGGGGCGAGGGTGGCCAGCTGGCGAAGTTTTTCCGGCCAACGCCACAGGCTGCTGCCAAAACGCAGTAAGGCGCTGAGCGGGGCCTGCTCAACAATCTGTCGTACTTCACCTCCGCTTTTTTTCACCGTTGCGGCCACCGCCAGCAGCAGCGGACCGCTGCCGGCAATCACCACCTTTTGCCCCCGCAGCGTCAGACCGTGTTTAATTTGCGCCTGTAACCCCCCGGCGCCGGTGACGCCGGGCAGCGTCCAGCCGGGGAAAGGCAGCGAGAGTTCGCGTGCGCCGCAGCAGAGGATCAGTTTTTGCCATTCGACAACCCCGCTGTCGTCGGCGGTTTCGAACAGGACGCGATGTGCCGAAGGGCGGGCGATAAGCCGGGCGCCGTTCAGCGAGGTGATGTTTTTCTCCGCGGCAACGGCTTCCCGGTAGCGGCGTGCCAGAGCAGGGAGCTGCACCTGCGGACCCTCGCGCCAGATCTGCCCGCCGGGGCGCGGATTATCGTCGAGGATCACGACCTGCTTACCGCAGGATGCGGCCGCCAGCGCGGCGGCGAGACCCGCCGGGCCGGAGCCGAGAATCAGAATGTCACAACGCAGGGTTTGCATGGCAGCTCCTTTCAATCGTCATTCCGGGCTGGCACAGCGTCTGGCAGGCCAGTACCCGCCGTCCGTTGACGGTCACCCGACACTCCTGGCAAATGCCCATGCCGCAAAAAGGGGCGCGGGGCTGGCCGCCGACGGCTATGCGTGTGGTGGGATTCGCCGTCAATGACAGCGCTGCCGCGACGCTGATTCCCACCGGCACATCGCGTTTTTCACCTTCAATCATCACCGGGATAGTCTGGCTCATGCGATAGCCTCTTTTTTCAGCAGGCGGGCCGGGAGCCACGCGTCGGGGGCTAACGGACTGCGCTCGCCCAATAGCTGGGCGACGAGTAGCGCCGCGCTGGCGGGGGCGGTGGTGACGCCGAGCCCTTCATGACCCAGCGCCAGCCACAGACCGGGACGTGACGGGTGGGGACCAATCAGGGGATTTCCGTCCTCTGATGCGGCGCGAAAGCCGCTCCAGCAGCGGATAATATTCAGCCCGGCCAGGGGGGGCAGGAAGTGCCGGGCACGGTCGAGCATCTGTGCCAGCAGCGGCAAATCCAGCTGGCGTTCTGAGTGATCAAACTGCCGCGAAGAGCCGATCAGCAGCTGTCCGGTGGGGCGCGGCTGCACGTTAAACGCCACCGAGGTGCCGCCGCCGTGGGCGCTGGCGCCGTAGCCCAGTTCGACCAGCTGATGATGGAGTAACGGGCCGTAGCGGTCGGTGATCGCCAGCTGACCTTTCTTGGGCCGCAGCCAGTTTTCCCCCAGCAGCCCATTGGCGCCGAGGCCGCAGGCGACCACGATAGCCGGCGCCCGCAGCCGTTTTCCGCTGGTCAGCGTCACCGCCGGCTCGGCGATTTCCGTGGCGCCTTCGCTGAGACAGGTCAGGTTGTCTCCCGCGTCGGCGATAAACCAGCGCGCGACTTCAGGCGCATAGACGATACCGTCGCCGGGCACCCACAGCCCACCCTGCAGGCCGGCACGCAGCAGCGGTTCTCGCTGCGTCAACTGTGTGGGGGTCTGCATCTCGCTGGAGACCTGATATGCGGCCATTCGCCGCTGCTTCTCCCGGGCAATCTCCAGCTCCTGGGGAGTTTCCGCCAGCCACAGAGTGCCGCAGCCGCGCCAGGCGCAGCGCTCGGGCATCCGCGGCGTGAGGGTGCGCCAGCATGCCAGTGACCAGGCGGAGAGCGCGAGTTCGGCGGGATCGTCATCCATACACACCAGATGGCCCATGCCGGCTGCAGTGGCGCCCGGCTGGCGATCGTCGAGCAAAATCACTTTTTGCCCGCGTTTCGCCAGCTGCCATGCGCAGGCGGCGCCGACGATCCCGGCACCGATCACGATGACATCGCCGTGGTTCACGACACGATCCCCCAGCAGAAGGGATCGTCCGGGTTGAGGATCAGCCGGGTATCGCCGCAAACCCAGGCTTCGCCGCGGATCGTCGGAATGATACCGGCGTCGCTGCGCGTATAGCTGGCGGTAAACTGACTGCCGATAATACTGGCCTGGCGCCAGAGTTCGCCGGGCTGCAGCTTGCCATCTTCGGCCAGACAGGCCAGTTTGGCGCTGGTTCCGGTGCCGCACGGCGAGCGATCCCAGGCTTTCCCCGGGCACAGTACGAAACTGCGGCTGTCGGCATCGGCGGCGTCGGCAAAGAGTTCGATATGGTCGATTTCGCCGCCGTCATCGCCACGGATCCCGGCGGCTTCCAGCCCTGCACGTACGGCCCACGCATACTCGGTAAGCTGCGGAATTTGGGCGGGTTCGAGGGTGAAGGGATGATCGTTGATGAGGAAAAACCAGTTGCCTCCCCAGGCAATATCACCGGTGACGGTTCCCACCGATGTGCTGACGCTGAGCTGTTTTTTACCGCGCCGGGCCGGAACATTCTCCACCGAGACGCTGCCATCTTCATGTAGCGTTGCGCTGACGTTGCCCACCGGCGTTTCAATCAGATGGGTGCCAGGCTTGATGCGACCAAGCCATGCCAGCGAAGCGATAAGCCCGATGGTGCCATGCCCACACATGTTCAGAAAGCCGGCATTGTTGAAGAAAATCACCCCGGCGGTTGCCTGCGGTGAGACCGGCTTGCACAGCAGCGCCCCCACCAGCACATCGTTGCCGCGCGGCTCCAGGATAACCGCCTGGCGCCAGCGATCGAATTCGCGGGCGAAACGTTCGCGGCGCTCCGCCATGCTGCCGTTACCGAGATCCGGAAAACCGTCCACAATCAGGCGGGTCGGTTCGCCGCCGGTATGAGAATCAATGGCTCTGAGTTCAATGGGGTGACGTGGCGCAGTCATGGCTATCTCCGGAGGTTAACGATTTGTTTCATCATGCTGGCGCAACAGACCGCCTCCGGCTTGAACGCTTTCGCCAGAGAAAATGACGAAATCGGCACAATAAACGGCGGCGCCTGTTTATGAATGACATAGTTATTTCTTATTAATCATTCGCTTATTGCTGTGGTAAACCGAAAGTCGCGATCGCGCCAGCGGCGTACTCAGGGGAAAATATAAACCGGAGTCAGGATCGCAAAACGCGGTATTGCCGCTTGATGTGTTACCAAAAGGTGAATAAATATCCTCCCGTCACCCGCCATGAGGAAGCCTTATGTTCTGTGTTACTGCTGCTGCTTCGGAGCACGCTCCGGTTGAGGATACGGATCTGGCCGTTGATGAGCTGAGCCAGATTTGCGAAGGGCTGGCGCGCCAGCGCCCGGAAAACATGCCATCGTTGCTCAATGCGCTGGCGCTCATCGCGCCGCTGCTGAACGCGATTCCCCATGTGGTTTTTTTTATCAAAGATGCCCAGGCGCGCTACCTGCTGGCGAACCTGACGCTGGCTCGTCGCTGCGGCTTTAAAAGCGTCTCCTCGCTGTTAGGCAAAACCTCGGCCGACGTCTTTCCATCGGCGCTGGGGCAGGGCTATACCGAACAGGATCTGCGGGTGTTGAGAGAGGGGGTGACCCTGCGCGACCAGCTCGAAATGCACCTCTATAACGGGCGTGAACGCGGCTGGTGTCTGACGCAAAAGCTGGCGCTGCGCGATGTTCACGGCCAGGTGATCGGCATGGCAGGGATCTCGCACGATCTTCAGGAGGCGCATGCCCGACATCCTGCCTGGCAGCGGCTGGCGATCGTCGATGATCATATTCGTCGCCACTACCATCGCCCGATCACCATGGAAGAGCTGACCGGGTTAAGCGGCATGTCCGTGGCGCAGATCGAACGCTATTGCAAACGGATCTTTCACCTCACGCCGCGGCAAATGATCCACAAGGTCCGCCTCGAAAAAGCCACCGAGCTGCTGGCGGGAGAGACGCCGATTACCGATATTGCGCTGCAGTGCGGCTATACCGATCACAGCGCCTTCAGCCGTCAATTTAAAGCGATGACCGGCTCCACGCCGCGCGATTTTCGCCTGACGCTGGCGGGATAATCGTCGGCTCACACTTTTTGCGACTGTGCTAATTTCGTCATCGTATTGGAAGAAAACCGACAAGCCGCCGGGTCCATGAAACGTCAATCTGTCAGTGAAAATTCACCATTCATTCACTTTGACTTAACAAAATGACGACAAGGAACCGAGCATGAGCAAAAAAGCGATTCACTGGAGCGGCGTATTTCCGGCAGTCAGCACGCAGTTTCGTCAAGATTACTCCCTCGATTTAGATGCCACCCATGCGGTGATGAAAAACCTGGTCAGAGACGGCGTCTCCGGGCTGGTGGTGTGCGGCAGCGTCGGGGAAAACACCTCGCTGACAACCGAGGAAAAACTGCAGATTATTGAAGTGGCGAAGGATGCGGCGGGCGGCAAAATTCCGGTGATCGCCGGGGTCGCCGAGTTCACTACCGCGTTTGCGCAGAAGATGGCGAAAGAGGCCGAGCGCGTTGGCGTCGACGGAATTATGGTGATGCCGGCGCTGGTCTACTCCTCGAAGCCGTACGAAACCGCCGCCCACTTCCGCAGCGTGGCCACCGCCACCGACCTGCCGATTATGGTTTATAACAACCCGCCGATTTACAAGAACGATGTCACGCCAGATATCCTCGCCACCCTCACCGATTGCGACAATATCGTCTGCTTCAAAGACTCATCCGGGGACACCCGTCGTTTCGTCGATCTGCGTAACACCGTCGGCGACCGCTTCGTGCTGTTCGCCGGGCTGGATGATGTGGTGGTGGAGAGCATCGCCGTGGGCGCGGAAGGGTGGATTTCCGGCATGTCGAACGCTTTCCCGCGCGAAGGTGAAACCCTGTTCCGTCTTGCCGCACAGAAACGCTATGACGAAGCCATGGCGCTGTATCGCTGGTTTATGCCGCTGCTGCACCTCGATGCACGTCCGGATCTGGTGCAGTGCATCAAGCTGTGCGAAGAGCTGCTGGGACGCGGCAGCGCCGTCACCCGTCCGCCGCGTCTGGCGCTGGAAGGGGAGACCCGTCAGCAGGTGGTGAACATCGTGGAACAGGCGCTGGCGACGCGTCCTGTGCTGCCGGACGTGGGCCTGTGAGGCGGGGAGCGACGATGAGCGAAACAGAAATGACGGCGGGTCGGCATTTTATTGCCGGGCGCCGCGTCGCCAGCGGCGAAGCCACGCTCCTCAGCCTGAAGGCTGCGGACGGCGAGGCCACCGGCCACCGTTTTTATCCGGCCTCCCGGGAGGAGGCCGCACTGGCGGCGCAGGCGGCGGCGCAGGCTTTTGCCGCCTATTCCGGAACCTCGCCAGAGACGCGCGCGCGCTTTCTGGAGACCATTGCCGATGAACTGGACGGGCTGGGCGAGAGCTTTTTTGCCATTGCCCATGCTGAGACCGCGCTGCCGCTGGCGCGTTTACAGGGCGAGCGGGCACGCACCAGCGGTCAGCTGCGGATGTTTGCCGGTCTGTTACGCCGCGGCGATGTTCTGGGGGCGCGCATTGATACGGCGCTGCCGGCGCGTCAACCCTTACCGCGAGCGGATCTGCGCCAGTATCAGGTGGCGCTTGGCCCGGTTGCGGTATTCGGTGCCAGCAACTTTCCGTTGGCCTTTTCTACCGCCGGCGGCGATACCGCCTCGGCGCTGGCGGCCGGTTGCCCGGTGGTGGTTAAGGCTCATCCCGGACATATGGCAACCGCAGAGCAGACGGCGCAGGCCATTGTGCGGGCGGTGGAGAAATGCGCCTTGCCCGGCGGGGTGTTCAACATGATTTTTGGTACCGATATCGGGGCCGAACTGGTGCGCCATCCGGCGATTCAGGCGGTGGGATTCACCGGTTCGCTGACGGGGGGGAAAGCGCTACTCCAGCTGGCGCAGCAGCGCCCGCAGCCAATCCCGCTGTTTGCGGAAATGTCGGCGATTAATCCGCTGATTATTCTGCCCCAGGCGCTCGCCGCGCGCGCGGCGTCGCTGGCCAAAGATCTGGTGGCGTCGTTTACCCTCGGCGGCGGGCAATTTTGTACTCGCCCAGGGTTGATTCTGGCGCTCAAGGGCGAAGGGCTGACGCGCTTTACTGCCGCGTTATGTGAACAGGTTCAGGCCGCGCCCGCTCAGGTTCTGCTCAATGCGCCGACCCTGCAACACTATCGCGCCGGTGTCGAGACGCTCGACGCCTGTCCGGGTGTGCAGCGGCTGGCCAGCGGTGAAGCGGCCTGCGGCCAGCGGGCGCAGGCGTTGTTGTACCTGGCGACGGCGGAGGCGTTCATGGCGCCGGATAGCGTGCTGCAAACCGAGGTGTTTGGCCCGCTGTCGGTACTGGTGGAAGTGGCGGACGAGACGCAGATGATGGCGCTGGTCAGTACGCTGCAGGGGCAGCTGACGGCGACGCTGCATGCCGATGCGGACGATCGTCCCCTGGCGGCGCGTCTGCTGCCGCTGCTCAGCGATAAAGCCGGACGGGTGCTGTTCAACGGCTATCCCACCGGCGTGGAAGTGTGCGATGCGATGGTGCACGGCGGCCCCTGGCCGGCCACCACCGACGCGCGCGGCACATCGGTTGGGACCCGGGCGATCGAACGTTTTCTGCGGCCGGTTTGTCTGCAGAACGCCCCTGCCGCGTTGCTGCCGCCGGCCTTGCAGGATGCTAACCCTTTAAACCTGCTGCGCCTGGTGAACGGCCAGTGGACCCGGGAAGCGATTTCCCCCTCATGTTGACGGAAGGGCATCACGATGACTATTCACACTACGCATAACAGTCAAACCCGCGTTGCTGAGTCGGGTAAGTTTAAAAAGCAGCTGACCTTAACCGATCTGACGTTTATTGGCCTGGGGGCGATTTTTGGTTCCGGCTGGCTCTTTGCCGCCAGCCACGTCGCGTCGATTGCCGGGCCCGCCGGGATCGCCTCCTGGGTGATCGGCGGCTTTGCGGTTTTGCTGCTGGGCATCGTTTACTGCGAACTGGGGGCGGCGCTGCCGCGCGCAGGGGGGATTATCCGTTATCCGGTCTTTTCGCACGGTGAGCTGATGGGGTATCTGCTCGGCTTTATTACGCTGATTGCCTTCTCAAGCCTGATTTCTATCGAAATTGTCGCCGCCCGTCAGTATGCCGCCGCCTGGTTCCCGGCGCTGACCCAGCCGGGATCCAGCTCGCCGACTCTGCTGGGCTGGGTGGTGCAGTTCCTGCTGCTGTGCTTTTTCTTTGCGCTTAACTACTACAGCGTCAAAACCTTTGCCCGCTCGAATAACTTTATCAGCGTGCTGAAGTTTCTGGTGCCGCTGCTGGTAGTGATTACCCTGTTCACCTTCTTTAAGCCGGAAAACCTGCATACTCAGGGGATTGCGCCGTTTGGGATGTCCGGGGTGGAAGCGGCGATCAGCGCCGGCGGGATTATCTTTGCCTATCTGGGGCTGACGCCGATTATTTCCGTTGCCAGCGAGGTTCAGCATCCGCAGCGCACGATCCCGGTGGCGCTGATTCTGTCGGTGGTGCTATCGACCATTATCTATGTGCTGCTGCAGCTGGCGTTTCTCGGCAGCATTCCGACGGAAATGTTAAGCGGCGGCTGGGCGGAAGTGAGTAAACAGTTCTCGCTGCCGTATCGCGATATCGCTATCACTCTCGGTATGGGCTGGCTGGCCTTTATGGTGATTAGCGACGCGATCATCTCCCCGAGCGGCACCGGCAATATTTACATGAACGCCACGCCGCGCGTTATCTACGGCTGGGCGAAAGCCGGAACCTTTTTTAAAGCCTTTACCCACATTGATAAAGAGTCCGGCATTCCGCGTCCGGCGCTGTGGTTGACCTTCGGTCTGTCCATCTTCTGGACGCTGCCGTTCCCCTCCTGGGAGCAGCTGATCAGCGTGGTCTCGGCCGCGCTGGTGTTGAGCTATGCGATCGCGCCGGTGACCGCCGCAGGGCTGCGCCGTAACGCGCCGGATCTGCCGCGTCCCTTCCGCGTGCGGGCGTTCGCGATTATTGGGCCGGTGTCGTTTATGATCTCCGCGCTGATCGTCTACTGGTCCGGCTGGACCACGCTCTCCTGGCTGCTGGGGCTGCAAATCGTCATGTTTGTGGTCTACATCCTGTGCAAAGGCAAAGTGCCGGTACATACCGTCAGCCTGGCGCAACAGGTGAAATCCTCGCTGTGGCTGATCGTCTTCTATGCGCTGATCATGCTCTTTTCCTGGTTGGGCAGTTTTGGTGGTACTAATGAGATAGCTCACCCCTGGGATACGGTGCTGGTAGCGGTGATGTCGCTGGGAATTTATTACTGGGGCGCGCGCAGCTGTCTCCCCCAGGCTAATTTTAGCGGAGACGAAGAAGAGTAGAGGAGAAGGTCATGGAAACGGTAACCCTGTCGTTACCCGAAGCTTATGCGCTGGCGATGCGGACGCTGAGCGCTAATGGATTCAGCGAGGATCACGCGGCGGCGGTAGCGCGCAACGTCACCGGCGGGGAGCGTGATGGCTGCGCTTCCCACGGCCTGTGGCGGCTACTGGGGATCGTGGACACCCTGCGTAAAGGTAAGGTCTCCCCGGATGCCGAACCGCAGATTGACGATCGGGCGCCGGGGATTGTGCGCGTCGATGCCGGCGGCGCGTTTTCGCTGCTGGCGTTTGAGCGCGCGCTGCCGCTGCTGGTGGAGAAGGCGCGCCGCAGCGGTATCGCCGCGCTGGCCATCAACCGCTGCGTGCATTTTTCGGCGCTGTTTGCCGATATCGAACCGTTGACGGATGCCGGCCTGGTCGGGCTGGCCTGCACGCCGGGCCATGCATGGGTGGCGCCTGCGGGCGGCAGCCTGCCGCTGTTTGGCACCAATCCTGTCGCCTTTGGCTGGCCGCGGGGGGATAAGCCGCCGTTTATTTTTGATATGGCCACCAGCGTGGCGGCGCGCGGCGAGATTCAACTGCATCAACGTGCCGGGAAAGCGTTACCGGAAGGATGGGGGATTGATCGTCAGGGCCAGCCGACTACGGACGCCGGAGCTGTGCTGGCCGGGGCGATGCTGACCTTTGGTGGCTATAAAGGATCGGCGCTGGCGGCGATGGTCGAGCTGCTTGCCGGGCCGCTGATTGGCGACATGACCAGCGCGGAATCGCTGGCGTGGGACGGTGGCGCGGGCGGGCTACCCTACGGCGGCGAGCTGATTCTGGCGCTGGATCCGCAGCGGTTCCTCGGTGCGGAGGCTGATGCACATCTGGCTCGCGCGGAGACGCTGTTTAACAGCATGCAGGCGCAAGGGGCGAGACTCCCGGGCGAACGGCGCTATCTCTGCCGCCAGGAGAGTGAATGCCAGGGCGTCACCATTAGCCGTTCGTTGTTTGATGAGATTTCCGCGTTGAGCGAGTAGTTGAACCGCCCGCGGAGTTATCGGGGCCTTGGGCGACAGGAGAGCGGCGGTTTCCCCGGCGGCGTTGTGCTTGCCGGGGCGACAGAGAGCGGTGGTTTCTGGCAACCGAATAAGACGTCAGCCGCTAACCGTAAACGTCATCAGAACAAGGTGTCCAGCTCCTCGAGCACGTTGTACTCGTCATCCACCAGCAGCAGGGTTTTCCACTTATCGAAGGTCAGACACGGATGAGAGGTGCCAAACAGCACAATATCGCCGACCTGCACATCGCAGCCCGGCGCCAGGCGCAGCATGCAGTGCTGATCCATAATCCCGACGCTGACTATCTCGTCGGCCTGCAGCGGTAATGCTTTGCCGTGGCGATAGTGGGCGACAGGCTGTGGGAGTCCGGCATCGAAGGCGCAGTCGCGCTTGCCGAAATTGACCACCGCGCGATCCGCCTCCGGGACCGACTGCACCATCGCCATCAGCTCCAGCGCAGAGGTCAGGTCGCCGCCGAGATCGCAGGCGATCGGATCGCGGGCGATCAGCTCCTGCCGGGCAATCTCATAGATCCCCACATCATGAGTGATGTAACAGCCCGGTCGGATCACCACCCGGCAGCGATCCGGCTTCTGTGCGGCCAGCCACACGTTGCACACCACGTCATACCAGACGGTCCCCGCGCCGGTCAGAATAAACTCACCCTCAACCAGCGGCGCCATCTGGCAGGCGAGCCCGGCGGCCTGACGCAGCAGCGCTTCAACCTGCGGCTGCGGATCGTCGCCGTGCAGCACCCCTTCGTACAGTTCCAGCCCGCGAAGCGTCAGGCCCGGTAGCGTGGCGACCTCCTGGGCCAGCGCCAGCGCCGCGTCCACGCTCCGGCAGCCGCAGCGCCCGCCGGGAACGCCCAGCTCAATGAGAACATCCAGCGTTTGCTGGCGCGTGCTGAAGAACGCCGACAGAGTGCGGGCATTCGCCAGGCTATCCACGCAGCAGAGAAAATCCACCGCCCGGTAGTGGGCCTTCAGTTGTGAAACCACCTGCATGTTGGCCTGACCGACCAGCTGATTGACCATTAAGACGCGCTCAATTCCGCTGGCCATCGCTGCGCTGGCCTGCCAGGCGCTTCCCACCCCGATACCCCATGCTCCCGCCCGCTGCTGGGCCTGAAAAATCCATGGCGTCATCGTCGTTTTCCCGTGCGGCGCCAGCGAGACGCCGCGGGTATCGGCATAGCGCTGCATCCAGGCAATGTTATTTTCCAGCGCTGTTTTTTTCACCAGCGCCGCGGGCAGGCAGACCTCTTCAGCCAGCAGGTTGGCCGGGCAGGCCATGACGGCGGATTTATGCGGGACAAGCGTATCGGAGTGGTATTTCATAACACTATCCTTTCAAGGTTCAGGTACGGGTTTCAGATGGGTATCATATATAACTTGTTGATATTAATTGTTTTAATACTTAAATATTATCCGTTGTGAATAAAAGTATCACAAAACGATCTGGATTTTGCGTAGTTTTCCACTGTTTTTTCACCTTGTAAATGGTTAACTTGTCGGCATAGTCGAAAGGGAGTAATTGCAAATGAAGGTTGACTGGCTTTTCAAGAACGTCACGGTGATTGATGGAAGCGGCGGACCGCAGTATCGCGGCGACGTGGCGGTGAAGGGCGATCGTATTGTCGACATCGCGCCGGCGCTGAATGTGGCGGCTGACCGCGAGATTGACGGCGAGGGGCGCGTGCTGGCGCCGGGGTTTATTGATGTGCATACCCATGACGATATCAACGTCATTCGTATTCCGGAGTATCTGCCAAAACTGAGCCAGGGCGTGACGACGGTTATTGTCGGGAATTGCGGGATCAGCGCGGCGATGGCGACAATGCGCGGCGATGTTCCTGATCCGATGAACCTGCTGGGTGAACAGGCGCAGTTTATCTATCCCACCGTTGAAGCATACGCGCACGCTGTGGAAGCGGCCCGGCCGTCGCTCAACGTCGGGACGCTGATTGGTCATACCGCGCTGCGTAATAACCATATGGACGATCTGTTCCGTCCGGCAACGGAGAGCGAGATTGCCGGGATGCGCGTCCAGCTGCGCGATGCGTTACGCCAGGGAGCGCTTGGCCTGAGCACCGGGTTGGCCTATGCCAGCGCTTTCCAGTCCACCACCGAAGAGGTGATGGCGCTGGCGGAAGAGCTGGCGGCGGAGAAGGGCATTTATACGACCCATCTGCGTTCTGAATTTGAACCTATTCTGGATGCTCTCGACGAAGCGTTCCGCATCGGGCGTCACGGCAACGTCCCGGTGGTGGTTTCACATCATAAATGCGCCGGGGCAAAGAACTGGGGACGCACGCGGGAGACGCTGGCCTTCTTCGATGAGATGCGCCAGCGCCAGGAGATTGCCTGCGACTGCTACCCGTATTCCGCCAGCTCCTCAACGCTGGATATGAAACAGGTCACCGATGAGTTCGATATTGTGATCACCTGGTCGGAATCCCGGCCGGAACAGGCGGGAAAAACGCTTAAGCAGATTGCCGATGCGTGGCAGATGAGCCTGCATGAGGCGGCGGCGCAGCTGATGCCTGCCGGGGCTATCTACTACAACATGGATGAGCAGGATGTCCGGCGGGTGATGCGCTATCCCGTCACGATGATCGGCTCCGATGGGTTGCCCAACGACCCGATGCCGCATCCGCGTTTATGGGGCGCTTTTCCCCGGGTGCTTGGCCATTACAGCCGTGATGAGCAGCTGTTTCCGCTGACCACGGCGATTCACAAAATGACCGGCCTGTCGGCAGCGCGCTTCCGGCTGGCGCAGCGCGGGCTGGTTAAAGTCGGTTATTTTGCCGATCTGGTGCTGTTCGATCCGCTGACGGTGCGTGATGTGGCCAGCTTCTCCGACCCGAAACAGCCCGCGGAAGGGATCGAGGCGGTGATGGTGAACGGCATCATGAGCTACGGCAGCGATAAAAAAATTACCGGGCGGGCAGGGCGTTTCCTGCGTCGCCAGATGGACTAAGGAGCGGAATATGAGTATCAAACGTTATGGCGTTGAAGGCGGGACCGGAACCGGCGGGCAGCATCTGCCCTTCGCGCGGGCGGTTGAAGCCGGGGGCTGGCTGTATGTCTCCGGCCAGACGCCGATGAAAAACGGGGAAGTGGTAGAAGGCGGCATTGTTGAGCAGTCGCGGCTGGCGATTCAGAACTGCGTCGATATCATGACCGAAGCAGGCTACAGCCTGGCGGATGTGGTGCATGTGAAAGTGATTCTGACCGACTCACGCTATTTCCAGTCATTCAATAAAGTGTTCCGCGAGTTCTTTGCTGAGAATCCCCCCGCACGCATTTGTTGCGTTGCCGATCTGGTGGTGGATTGTAAAGTCGAAGTGGATGTGACCTGCTATAACGTCGCTCGCGTGTAAATAAGAATTCCCCACCGCCGGGTGGGGAGTGACCCATAAAAATGTGACAATCGTGCCAAATTGACTCCATCAATCGGCGCGAGCAGGGTTGCTTTGCCTTTTTTCTGGCATCGTTACGATTAACTCATAATATTCAGCGGTACGAATATTATTTATTACGCCTGGATGTGAGCAATGAATAATATGTCATTCCTGATTTGGTTTTCTGTTTATGCCTGCGCCATGATTACCTTAGGTTGGTATGTTTCTCGCAAGCAAAAAAACGGTGATGATTTTTTACTGGGCGGCCGCTCTCTGCCGATGTTTCTGACGCTGGGTTCGACGGTGGGCACCATGGTCGGCACCGGTTCGAGCGTGGGTGCCGTGGGCTTTGGCTACAGCAACGGCTGGGCGGGGATGCTGTATGGCCTCGGCGGCGCGGTGGGCATTTTACTGGTCGCGTGGTTATTTGCGCCGGTACGTAAATTTCGCTTTATGACTATGAGCGAAGAGATGTCCTATTATACCGGTGGCAGTAAAATTATTAAAAACCTGGTAGCGATCCTTATTTTTATTGCCTCAATTGGCTGGCTTGGCGCGCATATATTAGGCGGCGGGCTCTATCTGGCATGGGCCAGCGGTATTGATATTAATGTCGCCAAAGTCATTATCGCGCTGGCATTTGTGGTTTATGTCGGTATTGGCGGCTATTCCGCGGTCGTCTGGATCGATACGGTTCAATCGATTGTGCTGTTCGTGGGTTTTATTCTGATGGCGATTTTTGCCGTCCAGCACGTGGGCGGCTGGAGCCATATTCAGCAGGCCGTCGACCCGGCAGCACAGAGCCTGTTTGCCGTCGATAAACTCGGGGTGCTGCCCGCGCTCTCGCTGGCGATCGTCATTGGCGTGGGCGTCCTGGCGACGCCGTCCTATCGTCAGCGTATCTACTCGGCGAAAACCGTCTCCTCCGTGCGCCAGTCCTTCACCATCACCGGACTGCTATACCTCGGTTTCTCCTTCCTGCCGGCGATTATCGGCATGGCGGTGTGGACCATGAATGCGAACCTCGAAAACAGCGGTTTTGCCTTCCTGTTTGCCACTCAGGTGCTGCCGCCGGTGCTGGCGATGGCGATCCTGATTGCCGGGATGTCGGCCAATATGTCCTCCGGCAGCTCTGATGCGATTGCCGCGGTGTCTATTATGCTGCGCGACCTCTATACCCTTGTGACCGGCCATATGCCCGCGCCGGAGAAAGCGATTCGTCTGTCGCGAATGTTCCTCGTGCTGGTTATTGCCCTGGCGCTGGTGTTTGCGCTGACCTCTAACGACATCATCAGCTACATCACCAAAATGATCTCGATGATCATGTCCGGCATGTTCATCTGCACCATGCTCGGCCGTTTCTGGACGCGCTTTAACTGGCAGGGGGCGGTAGCCGCTCTGGCTGGTGGGGCTGGGGCATCGGTGGCAGTGCTGATGAACAGCGACTGGCTGGCCTTCTGGGGCAATCCGTGTATCCCGTCGGTGCTCACCAGCCTGGTCGCGTCGGTGGTGGTGACGTTGATCACGCCGGCCAGCAGCATGAGCCGGGAAGAGGCGCTGGAGATGATCACCCGCGAACGTGAAAGCCGTCCGGCGGCACCGCCGCTGCCGATTGGCAAACGCCATCCGTCGCAGAGCTAAGGGAGGCGTAATGAAGAGCTATATTGCCGTCGACTGGGGCTCGACACGGCTGCGCGGCTGGCTGATTCGCGACGGAAAATGCGTGGAGACAATGCAGCTTCCTCTCGGGGTCTCGCGGCTCAACGGACAATCGCCGGCGGAGGTTTTCCACCGGTATCTGACGCCGTGGCGCGCAGCCGCGGAGCTACCGGTAGTCATGGCCGGAATGATCGGTAGCGATGCGGGCTGGCAGGCGGTGCCCTACCTGGCCTGCCCGGCGGAGATTGATGAACCGGGGCGTCAGCTGTTTGCCGTTGCTGACGGCGTGTGGATTGTTCCCGGCCTTAAGGTAGAACAGCGCGGGGATTACAACGTGATGCGCGGGGAGGAGACGCAGCTGCTTGGCGCATCGCAGATAGCGCCGGCGACGTGCTACGTGATGCCGGGTACGCACTGTAAATGGGTGCAGGTTGAACAGGGCGTGGTGCGCCACTTCGCCACCGCGATGACCGGAGAGCTGCATCATCTGCTGCTTAGCCAGTCGCTGATCGGTAAACAGCTTCCCGACCAGCAGGCGGATGAGGCGGCATTTACCCTTGGGCTGGAAAAGGGGAGGGAGGCGCCGTCGCTGGTGGTTGACCTGTTCGGCGCCCGTGCCGCGCGGATACTGGGCGCGCTGTCGCCGACATCGGTCAGCGACTATCTCTCAGGTCTCCTGATTGGCGCGGAGGTGGCGGCGCTCCGCGAACGCTACCGCGCGACGCACATCACGCTGGTGGGGGAACCGGCGCTAAATGAACGCTATCGTCGGGCGATGGCGGCCCACGGAGTGACGGTCAACAGCTGTCGCGGGGATGAGGCATTTCTGCGCGGCATCGCGAGGATTATCCATGAACACGTTTAAACTGGTCGCGATTTTGCGCGGCATTGGTCCGCAAGAGGCGGCGGAGCATATTGAGATACTGATTGACGCCGGCTTTCGCTATATCGAAATCCCGCTCAACTCGCCGGAGTGGCAGCGCAGTATTCCGCAGATGGTGGCGCAGTTCGGCGCCCGGGCGGTGATTGGCGCAGGGACGGTGCTTAACGTCGGGCAGGTTGATATCCTGGCGCAGGCCGGGGCGAAGCTGATCGTGACGCCCAATATGCAGCCGGCGGTGATTCGCCGGGCGGTCGAGCAGGGGATGCTGGTTTGTGCCGGCTGCGCCACCGCGACAGAGGCCTTTAGCGCGCTGGAGGCCGGGGCACAGTGGCTGAAGATTTTCCCTTCATCCAGCTTTGGCCCGGACTATATTCGTGCTCTTAAGGCGGTGCTGCCGCCTGACGTGCCGGTGCTGGCGGTTGGCGGCGTGACGCCGGAAAACCTGGCAACCTGGGTGCAGGCCGGCTGTTCGGGGGCGGGATTAGGCAGCGATCTCTATCGCCCCGGGCAGCCGCCGGAACAGACCCGGGAGCAGGCCAGACGCTTTATCGCTGCGAGCCTGGTTTAATCACCCAGCGGCTGACGGTCGACGCCGCCGCGGTGGCTGTCGAGCGCCAGCTTGATACGGCGCAGCCGATCTTTCGCCTGCGGTTTGTTGGCCATCGCCAGTTCGGTGGCCAGCACATCCACCATCGCCAGCATGGCATAACGGGACGTGCTGGGTTTGAAGATATAGTCGTTTTCGCGTACCAGCAGCGGTAAGACGAGGTCCGCCTGATCGGCCAGCGGCGTTCCCGCTGGCGTAATCGCAATTACTTTCGCGCCGTACTGCCTGGCGATAGCCGCGCTTTCAATCATCTCTTTGGTATATCCTCCGAGCGACAGGACGATCACCACGTCTTTTGGCGTCACGGCGGAGCTCATCATCCGTACCAGCAGGCCGTCGTTCTGACTGACGACCGGCAGGCCGAGGCGGAACAGGCGGTACTGGATCTCCTGGGCGCAGATGGTTGAACCGCCGCCCATGCCGATGGCCAGAATTTGCCGCGCGTCGCTCAGCCAGGAGACGGCGCGCTTCAGCGCCTCAATATCCAGCGCCCGGCGGTTGGTTTCCAGCACGCCGATGATGGATTCGTAAATGCCCTGCACGCCTTCGAGATCCGGCACATCGAGAATAAAGCGCTGACCGACAGCCAGAGACTGCGCGAGCTTCATCTTCAGCTCACGGACATCTTTGCACCCCAACGCCCGGGCGAAACGGGTCACCGAAGCCTGGCTGGTGTTGGTCAAACGGGCGATTTCGGCGATGGGTAACTCTGCCGCCGCGGCGACATCATCGAGGATAAACTGGGCGATGCGCTTTTCGGTGACGGTCAGCTCGAGAAAGCGATCGGTGATGCAGGAAATGATATCGATCGAGTAGGCCATAGGGAGTACCAGACGGTAAAGTTAGCATGATACTTTGTACCATATTCACCCCATAAACACAGCCCTGGCCGGAGACGACTTACAGCGTCAGGCGCATGGCGCAGCGCGTTTCCGGCGGCAGACCGTGCTCCGTTTCCAGCGCCCTTTTTGCCGCCAGTCCCGCCGGCAGCCTTAGCTCGCTCAGCATTGAAAACCCCAGGCGCGTATAAAACGGCGCATTCCACGGCACGTCGCGAAAGGTGGTGAGGGTGACCGCCGGATACGCCGCCTGCCGGGCGCTCTCAATGACCTGCTCCAGCATCATGCGGCCAATGCCTCGCCCCTGCCACGCCTGATGAACGGCGATCTCGACGATAAACAGGGCATCGTCCAGCGGTTCGGTCAGCAGGAAGCCTATCGGTCGTTCATCGGCCACGGCCAGCAGGCTATGGTCAGTTTCAAGAAACAGGCGGTGGCGCTCGGGGCTTATGACTTCGCTTTCCGCCAGCCAGGCCAGCGCCGGAATCTGGCGAAAAGACTGGGCCGCCGAGCGCTCAATCGCGGGCAGGAGAGGAATGTCGTTCTCCTGAGTCAGGCGAAAAGTCGTTGCGGCGGTTATAGTGTTATTTTTCATCGCTTCAGCATAGCAATTTTCGGGAGAAATGCATGGCATTGATAGCCGTCCCAGCTACCGGTTTTAGCAGCGAGCAGTTAAGCACGATCCTCAGCGATTGTTTTGAAGATTACCTGGTGCCGGTTTCACTGCCGGTGGCGGTGTTCGTTCAGCGCTTCGGTTCCGAGGGACTGAGCCTGCTCGACTCCTGCGTCTGGCTGGATGGCGGGACGCCGGCGGCAATCGCCATCGTGGCCCGGCGCGGCGATGAGGCGAGACTGGCGGCTTTTGCGGTGCGTCCGGCCTGGCGCGGCAAAGGCATGGGCCGTCGGCTGATGACGCCGCTCATGGCCTCGCTGCGGAAGCAGGGCGTGCGGCGAATGTGGCTGGAGGTGATCCGCGAAAACTATGCGGCGGTGGCGCTGTACCAGTCTTTAGGCTTTGTTGTACATCATGGGCTATGCGGATTTGTCAGTACCCGGGCGGAGGATACCGCGGCGGTGCTGGAAGAGGGGGATGTGCTCCCTCTGTTGCGCAGAGCCGGAGCGGAGATCAACGGTCGTCTGCCGTGGCTGATGGATCCGTTGACCTTCGCCACGCTGCCATGCCGGGCGCTCACTCTGAACCAGCAGGCTTTTGCCGTGCTGGCAACCTTAACCTCCACGCCGCAGCTACAGTTTTTGTGGGTTGAGCCCTCCGTTCGCGGCCACGGGCTGGCGCATGAGATGCTGAGGGCGCTGGCCCGCCAGTTCCCCGGCCTGAGTACTTCGGTGATCATTCCCGAATCATTTACGCCGCTGTTTAGCGCGGCAGGGTATGCGACCCTGGCGCTGAAGCAGTATGAGATGTGCGTGGAGTTCAGCGGGTTACCGCCTGCCGAATGCTAGCGAATGCGTGAAGGCGCCCCGGTTCAGGTCATGAGCCGGGGCGGCAGCGTTAACCGTCGCTTTTTACCACTTTAAGATCCACCATGCCGATTCCCAGCTGACGCGGCGCGTGGCCAAGGATATTCCCTTCGTTGGTGGACTGCGGATCCGGCGGAACGATAATCAACGTATCGCTGCGCGACGGATTGTCGAAATGCAGAGTGGTGGTGGAAACCTCGTTGGCCAGGGTGAGGATTTGTTCGCTGTTGCCCACGCGGACCGGGATCGGTTTATTGGCGTTCGGCCCGTAGGCTTTGGCGGTAATCACCAGATCGAATTTTTCCGGTAGCGGCTCTTTATATTCAATCTTCACCTCGCTGCCGAGCTGGGCGTTAGACCAGCGGCCCCACGATTCCGGGCGGGAGATCCCGCTGAACTGCCTGACCTCTTCCGGCGCGCCGGCAACGTTAAAGACAAAGCTGTCGGCTTTGTAACGAATATCGTTATCGACGATCTTCAGGGTATCGACGTTGCCTTTGTAGCGCTGCATATCGATAACGGTATCTTTAAACGCCGTTTTTCCCTGCCACCGGGGCTTATCAACATGCTGCACCTTCTGTTCGCCGCCGAGCTGGCCCTGGGAAACGCACCAGTCGGTGGAGAGCGCCAGCTCAGAGGACCACAGCTGGCCCATTTTGTAGCAGCGATCGATCCACACGAAGTTATCCCGTGGGGCAAAATCGGCCAGCTGGAAGCGCAGCGGGGCGGAATATTCACTCTCCGGCAGCGGCTCAACGCGTTTATCGGATACCCGCAGCAGCAGCGGGAGGCGGAAATGGCTGCCGGAGAATGAGATCGTGTTCTTTTGGCTGTCGATGGTGAAGTTTTTCATCTCTTTCGGGAAGTTCCACAGGCGGATGATATCCGGTTTCCAGGCCAGCACTTTCTCTTTCATATTCATGAAAATACCGGACAGCGATTGCCCGGACAGGCTGCTGCGGCCCAGACCGATAAAGTTATCGCCGCCAAGGATGTCCAGCACCGTGGCGCCGTTGTCCATGGTGTTGCGCTTCACGGCCAGCGTCTCCTGCTGCGGCTGGTCGCCGCGCAGAACAAAGAACAGGTTGCTGCGATCCTGTTTGTTGAGATAGTCCCAGGCGGTGTTTTTCATCGCCAGATGATCGGAAGAGACCACGATGACCGTATTTTTGAAATACGGAGAGGCTTTGATTTTCTCAATCAATGCCGCGATATGCTCCTGACTACAGGTGACCGCGCTAAAGGAGAGATTCTTTTTCCCGCCGATGTCATAGCTTTTACGCTGGCAGGTGCGGGAGATAAAACCGTCCGGATGATGGGTGTCGACCGTCAGCGCAAAGAGCGAGAAGCGTTTGCCGGATTGAGAAAGTTCTTCGAATTTTTTCCAGGTTTCATCCAGAACGGTGTCATCGTAGAAGCCCCAGTCATTGCGGTAAGCGGGGTCGGCAACCGTGGTTTTCAGCTCTTCAGCGCCGTACAGGTAGTCAAAACCGTGTGATTTCAGGAACACATCTTTGCCGGCGAAACGCAGGTTGGCGCCCTGTACGAAATAGTTTTCATAGCCGGAGTTTTTCAGAATGTCGCCGAGGCAGATATTCTGCGGGAAGAAGCTGGAGACCGAGGCGGAGGCGTTGCCTTCAAACGGCGCAAACAGAGGAATACCGCACTGGGAAGCCACCATGCCAGCGATGGTGTAATCGGTACCCGGAAGCTGGGTGGTGTTGCTGAAATCGAGGCCTTCGTTTTTTAGTTTGCCGAGTTCGGGCGTCAGATCGGGAAAGGCGTCGTTATCAAAATAGGTACGTTCGAGGCTTTCCCCGTAGATATAGACCAGGTTCAGCTTCGGGTTCGGAATGCTCTTCGCCGGCTCTTTGTAATAGGCGATAAAATCGGGATCGCCGTCGCGGGACTGCGATTTGACCAGTTCGCTGATTTGACGAAACGCCGGGCTGGCATCCACGGAGGCCAGCGCCAGAACCAGCGCCAGCAGGCTGTAGCCGAAATGATGAGGATGGTGGCGGCGACGGCGCAACACCCATCCCAGCGCGCTGAATACGGTCACCAGCGCCGCTACCAGCCCGACGCCGGGAAGAATGTATTTACTGACGCCGGCCCCGGTCAGGCTGTTGGTCAACGTATAGAGGACCGCGTCGTTAATACCGTCCCCGGTGAAGTAGTCGCTGGCGTAGAGGGTAATATTAAGCACCACAAACAGCCCCAGCACCGTTAATGTGGCGGCAAACCACCAGGTGTTACGACCGGCTTTTAAGGCATAAATCACCACCGAGGTGAGGAACAAGGCGATGGATAACAACTCTGACACAATTCATCCTCATTAGCGCCAGTTGACCGCTGGCAGGATAGACTATTTTCCACGTTACACTGTAATTGCAGTGCCATATGGCTGCAATTGTAGAGTCATGAAACTGTGCAGTAGTTCAGAATTGGTTTAGAAATGGTCGTTTTTGATCGGGGTCACATCCCTGAACAACGAGGATCGTGTGCTGAAGAATGACGAAAATCATGGCTGGAGCCGCGTTAACAGCGCTAAGGCGTTAAACGCGGCGTCAGTGAAAAAAATCAGGAGAGGAAGTTAACGCCCTGTTTTAAGACCAGATCGCAGGCTTTGGTTTTCACTTTCTCCGCCAGCGGGCTGCTGCCGAGCGTGTTGAGGTTCAGCTGCTGACCGCTATTATTGCTCAGAAGCCCCTGCAACCCTTCCAGATAGCTGGTGTCCTCTTTCTGTTTTTCCGGCGTGCTGAGGCCGAGTTTATCCAGAACCTGATTTTTGACGTTTTCCGTGTTGGTGACCGAAGCCAGTTTTTGTTTGGCGCAGTAGGACATAATCCCGGCGGCATTGTTCATGCTGCTGGCGGTCAGGGACTGACTGCCACCGTTCAGCAGGCTGGTCAGCGAAGACATCGACAGGGCGCCGCTTTCCTGAGAGCCGCTCTGGCTGCTAAGCTGGCTGGCGGCGCTGGAAAGAGAGTCCTGCCAGGAGGCTGCGTGGGCGCCGGCGGCAAAAAAAACGCCGGCAATCAAGGCGGTGCGGAATAAGAATTTTGCAGATTTCATCAGTGTACTCATCATGGTTACTTAAGCATTTCTGCAGTATAACCCCGGCAGAGTTCGGAAATATCTTAATACTCTTTGCCGGTGACCCGATGACGATAGCTGTCCCAGTTGAAGATGACCCACAGGCTGTTGCCAAGACGCATACGATCCATGACGCGCTCGCCGAGCAGCTTGTTCATCTCGTCCATGTTGCTGTTGGTCAGCATCCCGGTCGGGCGCTTTGATGAGGAGCGGCGATCGACTATCTGGTTGATGATCACTTTCTCGTAGCGCGACTCCGTCTGCATCCCGATCTCATCGATCACCAGCAGATCGACCTTGCTCAGATCGTTAAGGAGCTGTTCTTCGCTGGTTTCCCGATTGCCAAACGTCTCTTTCATCGCCGACATAATATCAGCGACGGTGATGATCAATACCGATTTCCCGCGGAGCAGCAGCTCGTTGCAAATGGCGGCAGCCAGATGGTTTTTGCCGGTGCCGGGTTTGCCGGAAAAGATAAAGCTGGCGATGTTGCCGTCAAACTCTTCAACGTACTGGCGTGCTCTGGACAGCGCGTTCATCTGGCCTTCGCACTCGACCCGATAATTTTCAAACGAACAGTTCTGGTGCAGCGGACGGATGCCGGAGCGGTTAAACGTCCGCTGCATTTTCATGGCGCGGTTTTCGCGCTCCAGCGCTTCAGAACGCAGTTTGCCCTGCTCTTTTTGCCAGGCCAGCAGCTCTTCGCCGGTTTTAAACGCCGGTTCGACATGGGCTGGCATCATTTTTTGCAGACGCTTCATCAGGTCGCCAACGTTTTTCATGCTCATCCTCTGAAACCTCGTGGAATATGGCTATCTGGTTCGCTGACCGTATTCACATCGCGCCGCGGCTGGCCGCCGTTGCTGGCCCGGCCGATCTGTACGCTGCGCGCCAGCTTTTGCTGCCATTGCACATGATGAAAGACTTTGCCTTCCGCCTGCCAGTAGGCGACAAACGCCGCCAGCTCTTCCGGCGTCACCGGTTGGCTGAGGGCGATGCCCCACAGCGCGGCCATGCGCTGGAAATCAGCGTCCGGCTGCCAGTCGGCATACATGGCGAATTTCCCCACGGGGATAGCGGTTGGCGCTGCGCCGGGTTCGTCGAAAAACTGCGTATCGAGCGCAACATCGCTGCCGGGGCGAGCCAGTTTTGCTTCCAGCTCCAGCAGCTGCGCCAGACGTTCCGGCGTGAGCGCGTAGAACGCTGGGGCATTGTTAGCAAAAACGGCAACCGCGCCGCTGGCCGATTTTGCGAGAACGGCCGCATGGTCCTGAATAAAATCATCCAGGCCGCTAAAATCGGTGGTTAATATTCGCGAAGACATAACACTATCTCAATTCTGAACAACAATAGAGAGGGGTAATCGCCCCCGGATACCTGTCGTTTTTCAGGTGCTTCATTGCTGACTACGGGCGTTAATCCGACCCGCTGGTTTCAGGCAGCGTATCGGGATCCCCGCGGCTGTCGCAGTAAAGCAAACTGAAATCCATTGGCTATAGTAGCACAGCGTCGGGCCAAATCCCTGCTATACCCGCGGGCGCTTACGGTACAGCCAGAGACCCGGAATGGAAAGACCGATAGAGAGGGCGCCAACGATGGAGGAAGCCTTGAGGAAATTACTCAGCAGCATGATCATCATCTCTTCCGAGTAGCCAAAATGGCTGATTTTCACCGCCGAGATCATCGCCGTATAGGCGGAAATACCGGGGAACATCGGGATCACGGCTGCGACGGTGAAAATTTTGGGATGCGCCAGGTACCAGCGGGACCATTGAATGCCGATGCTGCCAACCAGCAGAGCGGCGAGGAACGTCGCCCATTCAATATTGAATCCTGCGGTCATCATCACCATACGTGAACCGTGGCCGATCGCTCCCAGCAGCGCACACCAGCGCAGCGCGCGCTGCGGTACGTTAAACACCATGGCAAACCCGGCGGCCGGAATGGCCGACAGCGCCATATCCTGAAGCAGCGCGCACAGATACGAGATTATGCCCATCCGCGTAGCCCCCACATGGTCATTGCCATCACCACGCCAATGCAGGTGGCCAGCGTCAGCAGACTGGCCAGCGCCCAGCGCGCCAGGCCGGTATTGATATGCCCTTTAAACATATCCGCAACGGCGTTAATCAGCGGGAAGCCGGGCACCAGCAGCAGTACGCTGGCGGCCATCGCCACCGTTGACGTGTTGGTAAAGGCGGGAAGGCGCAGCATCAGCCCGGAGATGGTGGTGGCGACAAAGGCGGTGATACAGAAGTTTATCTGCGGATGCATCGAGCGATGGGTCAGGAGCTGGCGAATATACATGGCGATAGTGCTGGCGCAGAAGGTGACCAGCGCACCGTCCCAGCCACCGTTGTTGAGCTTGCAGAAACAGGCGCAGGAGAGCCCCACCATCAGAACCACCAGCCAGCGCGGATAGCGCAGCGGCTTAATCTGCGTAAAGCGCTTCTCCACATCTTTATAATCCAGCAGCTTATGCTCGGCCATAATCACAATATGCTGCACTTCCGTCACCACGTGCATGTTAATGCCGCGATCGATGTTTTTACGCGTAGAGGTCAGGCACTCGCCGTCTTTAATCGTGGTGAGCACAATCGCATTCGAGGAGATGGCGCTTTCAACGCTGTCCATGCCGAGCGCCCGCCCCAGACGAGTCGAGAGCTCCTCAACCAGCGCGCTCTCTGCGCCATGCTGTAACAAGAAAAGTCCACACTGAATACATAGTCGCGTAATTGTGCGCTGAACTGCCCGATCTGCTTGCATAAATACCCGCTGTCCGTCACATCCGATGCCGTCATGTCTGTTGTTACTTTAACCTGAACTCGCGCTTTCTCTGAGGGGGACCGGATCAAACAATGTGCAAAAAGTCGCCGCAGGCGGCCGAAATAGAATTTGAACTCCGCCACACTTTCTTAAAACTGTTGAAAAGTGCATTTTTTGTACGGATTTTTGCCTTCTTTTTCTCGTCCGGGTTATCAAAAATGCAGGAGAGAACTTTTATTAAACAAAAAACAAACAAATAATTAACCATCGAGCGTGAGGCAATTCTATGAAAACACAGGTCGCGATTATCGGGGCGGGCCCCTCCGGGCTGCTGCTGGGACAACTGTTGCATCGAGCCGGGATCGAAACCGTTATTCTCGAGCGGCAAACGCCGGAATATGTGCTGGGGCGCATCCGGGCGGGGATTCTGGAAAGCGGTACCGTCGACCTGCTGCGAGAGGCCGGAGTATCGCAGCGCATGGATGCGGAGGGGCTGGTGCATCATGGGGTTGAGTTTTTATTTGAGGGGCAGCGGGTACCGGTTGCGCTGACAGAGCTGACCGGTGGCAAAAGCGTGATGGTATACGGCCAGACCGAAGTGACCCGGGATTTAATGGCGGCGCGTGCTGACTGCGGAGCGCCGGTTATTTATGGCGTCAGCGACGTGACGATTCAGGATGCGAAGAGCGATCGGCCGTCAGTCTCCTTCGTCAGCGGCGGGGAAACCTGCCGCCTCGAGTGTGATTTTATTGCCGGTTGCGATGGTTTTCACGGTGTCTCGCGACAAAGCATCCCGCGTGACATTCTTAAAGAGTATGAAAGCATCTGGCCGTTTGGCTGGCTGGGGCTGCTGTCGGACACGCCGCCGGTCAACCCGGAGCTGATTTATGCTCACCATGAGCGGGGATTTGTTTTGTGTAGTCAGCGCTCACTAACAAGAAGCCGCTACTATCTGCAGGTCCCGCTGAGCGACAAGGTTGAGGCATGGTCGGACCAACGTTTCTGGGATGAGCTGAAACGCCGTCTGCCGGATGAGCTGTCTGGCAAGTTAGTGACTGGTCACTCACTTGAGAAAAGCATTGCACCGCTGCGTAGCTACGTGGTGGAGCCGATGCAGTACGGGCGGCTGTTCCTGGTGGGCGATGCGGCGCATATCGTGCCGCCGACCGGAGCAAAAGGGCTGAATCTGGCCGCTTCCGATGTGAACTATTTGTGGCGCATTCTGCGGGAGTATTATCACCGCGGTCGCATCGATCTGCTGGCGAGTTATTCTCGTTTTGCTCTTGATCGGGTGTGGAAGGGGGAACGGTTCAGCTGGTTTATGACCCGCCTGCTGCATGATTTTCCGCAGCAAAGCGAGTTTGATAAAAAAATGCAGGCGGCGGACCGTCGCTATTACCTCGGATCGCGCGCCGGGTTGACCACCATAGCGGAAAACTATGTGGGTTTGCCTATGGAGCGTGTGGCGTAGGGAATCAACAGCTGGAGTTGTCATGCAGGCCACCAATACCGTTCCCGTTTTTAAATTGTATGGCGAAGAGCGCGACTGGCCTACGCCCGATCTCCTGCACTGCGAGTCGATTTTGCAGCGCAGCAGCCTGTATGAGTGGCATATCCGCATGCATCAGCATGCGGAGATGGTGCAGCTGCTCTATTTGCATAAAGGCAGGGCGGAGATCGAAATTGAGGGGACTACCACCGTGATGACCGAATCCTGTATTCAGGTGGTGCCGGCGTTGTGCATTCATGGGTTTCGTTTTTCACCCGGCACGCAGGGCTATGTTCTGTCGCTGGCGCTGCCGTTGCTCAGCCATTTTGAACGCCAGTTTGGCCGCCAGCTTGATGTCCTCGGCCAGCCGCAGTGCGTGCCCGTTAAGCACTCCCGCGGGCATATCCGTGCGCTGTTTACGGCATTACGGGAAGAGTATTGCGAAGAGCTGGATGCCCGGGAAATGATGCTGCACTCGCTTTTAGGGGCGCTGCTGGTTTGGCTGAACCGGCAGTGCCGCCCGACGTCGGTCGCCGAAGGGAAAGCGGAACGAAAGCGCAGCGTCATGCGCCATTTCTCTCGTCTTATTGAAAGTCATTACCGCGAACATCTGCCGCTGGCGGAATACGCCCGCCAGGTTGGGCTGTCGGCGACGCACCTCAATTATTTGTGTCGTGAATTTCATGGCTGCAGTGCCTTAGGGGTTTTGCACCAAAGACTGATGCTGGAGGCGCGGCGTAATTTGCAATATACCACGATGACTGTGACTCAACTTTCTGATTATTTGGGGTTTTCAGATGCGACTTATTTTTCCCGTTTTTTTCGTCGCTATAGCGGCGTATCGCCAAAAACATTCAGGAATGAAATTAAATAAAATATGATGTGACAGGTTTTGCGTAATTCTTTCTAAAGTCTGCTTTCATTTTTTCTAATTTATTGTTGCTCTTTATGTATGCTAATGTCGTTTATTGCTAAGGCCAGCAATGCAATTCCCCACACTAAAATTGGTACAGAGCGTAAGGCCGAAACGTTCGCCAGGGGTGACACGGATTCACCTGGCAAAATAATATTATGGTTGCCAGGGGGCCATCTGTTTTATGCCAGACGTGAATCTTCTACAGAAAACGGAGGGTTTATGTTACCAGGACATGATCAGTGCGGCATCATCATCAGCAAAATACCGGTTATGCAGTCCGGCTTAAAAACCATCACCAGTGAATGTCTCCCCGACTATATATTCAGCTGCTGCCGTTCGCCGGAGGAGCTCACGCTAACCGAACTGGGTCGAACCCGGCAGGTTATTGTCGACCTGTCCGGTGACCTCAGCCAGCCTCAGGAAGTTTGTGAATATTATTGTTTTTTAATGAGTCAGTATAAAGATATTCACTGGGTTTATATTGTCGGGCGCGCCAGCGATCGCGCGGCCCAGATATTTTTAGTCCGTGATAACAGTACATTAGTTTCCGACATGGCGCCGGTGGTACGTTTAGGCGCAGCGATATGCGCGGCAGAAGCGAGGCGCCCGGAGGATGTGTCTGTCACGAATGATAAAGCGACTTTTCTCAATACGCCAACCGATACGGTATCGATGAGCCCGGAGATGATAAGCTCGCTGACTTTATCTGAGCGCAAAGTTTTACGGCTTCTGGCAAAGGGCTGGGGAATTAATCAAATAGCCTCGTTATTGAAAAAAAGTAATAAGACGATTAGCGCGCAAAAAAATAGCGCTATGCGCCGTTTATCTTTGAATGGCAATGCGCAGATGTATGCCTGGATTAATAGTGAACAAGGGATGAAAGAGTTGAATATATACTCAGAACATGGAGAGCTGCAGGAATGGAGAAGCGTAGCGAAGCGCAACGCATTGCTGTCATCGAACCGTGCGTAATGACGGAGACGGCGCTTCGTTTTATCTTAAACGATCGTTATAACGAAAATAGTGGCATTCATTTTTTCAAAGATGTTCAGTCATTGACGCAAACGATGAATATCAGGCAGGTCACTGCGATTATTTTTTCGCTTTCCGGTCATCGTCAGCTGCGACTGGAAAGTTTGCTTTTTTTTCAGGAGGCTGCTTATACCCATCCGAATATTCTGCGAATTATTCTGGCGAATAGCGGAGCAGAGCGTGACTTAATTACTCAGCTGGTGCCATTCCACCTGCACGGCGTTTTAAATAAAGCCTGCGGCCGTGAAACGCTGCAGGAGCAGCTATTTCGGCTACTTGAGCAACAAATAGCCCCCCGTAATGAACCTGCCAGCCGCAAGGCGCTCTACGGTCATCGCCTCAGTTATATGGAGCAAACAATTCTTCGCTATATAGCCTGTGGCTATTCATTGTCAGAGATAGCGGTGCAGATGGAGCGGAATATCAAAACCATTCGCGCCCACAAGTGCAATGCGATGGCCAGGCTGGGTATCAGCTCCGATCTCGGGCTGCTGAGCGCAGCCGATATTTTGATCCATTTCCCGCCGCCATGCTGCCAGGACGCTGCGGGGGAAGGGATAGCGTAGCCGTGCTCCAGGTATGCTACTGGCAAACATCAATCCAGGTCGCTTCGGTCAACTGCGCCATTCTGTCCGGTGAAATGCGCACTGCGCTATGGATAGCGCCTGCTGCCGGTAAGACTTCCGGGTACTGTTTTAGCGAAATATCGCAGTAGATCGCCAGCGGATTTTCCAGCCCGAAAGGACACACGCCGCCCACCGGATGCCCGGTCAACATCACGACCTCATCACTGCTGAGCATGCGCGCTTTCGCGCCAAATGCGTCCTTCAGTTTTTTATTATCCAGCCGGGCGTTGCCGCTGGCGACAACAAGGATGACCTGTTCTTTCACTTTTAACGAAAGGGTCTTGGCGATTTGCCCGGGTTCGACATGATGCGCGGCGGCTGCCAGGGCAACGGTGGCCGTACTTTGATTTAGCTCGATGATGTCGATATCGGGGGCATGTTCGGCAAAAAACTGCCGCACGGACTGCAGGCTCATTGGGATCTCCTGATTAATGACCGATTTAATCTGTCACAAGGCCGGAGGAGTGTAAATATTGTTGATTGAGAATCAGGAATTATTCCAATTTCTGGATCTTCTTCACAATCACCGTAACCGGTTACTGTAACCGGTTGCTGTTCTGCTCGCTCAGATGAATACTGGATGGGTAACTTCCCTGTATCACATATAACAAAGAGCCGTGTATGAATCGTGCTGACTTGAACAGTATAGAGAATGGAATGGCCGGCGTGGCTGTCCGTTCACAGAACATCTTTCATCACAACGGCAGAATAATCGTTGTTGGGCCAGTATCTAAAGCCTGTCAGGAGGGCTGCTATGTCTGCTAACCATGCTGCGTTTAATCTGATATTTCGCTTTGTAGAAAATTATATAAGCCCTGTCGCCGGGCGAATCTCGTCGCAGCGCCACGTGATGGCTATCCGTGACGGTTTCATCTCGGCAATGCCGTTTATGATTGTCGGGTCATTCCTGCTGGTCTTTGCCTACCCGCCGTTTTCGCCTGATACCACCTGGGGGTTTGCACGCGCCTGGCTGGATTTGGCGAAAGAGTTTGAAGGGCGGATTCTGACGCCGTTTGATATGACGATGGGCATTATGTCTATCTACATTTGCGCCGCGATCTCTTATAACCTCGGCAAGCATTATGAGAAGACCCATCAGCTCGATCCCTTCATGTGCAGCATGTTGTCCATTATGGCTTTTCTGCTGGTGGCGGCGCCAAAAACGAACGGCACCCTGCCGGTCGATAGCCTCGGCGGTACGGGGATTTTTACGGCGATTCTGGTGGCCGTGTACTGCGTTGAAATGATGCGTTTCCTGAAGGCGCACAATATCGGTATTCGCCTGCCGGATCAGGTGCCGCCGATGATCAAAAACTCCTTTGATCTGCTCATTCCGGTGCTGGTGGTGGTGTTGACGCTCTATCCGCTCAGCCTGTTTATTCAGCACCATTTTGACATGCTTATTCCGCAGGCCATCATGGCCATCTTTAAACCCCTGGTATCCGCAGCGGACTCGCTGCCGGCGATTTTACTGGCGGTGCTGATCGGCCATCTGCTGTGGTTCGCCGGGATCCACGGCGCGGCGATTGTCTCTGGCATGCTGCAAATGTTCTGGCTGACTAACCTCGGGATGAACCAGCAGGCGCTGGCTCAGGGCGCGCCGCTGCCGCATATCTTTATGGAGGCGTTCTGGACCTTCTTTATTGTTATCGGGGGGTCTGGCGCCACAATGGGCCTGGTCTTCTGCTATCTGCGCAGCCGGTCGGCGCATCTGCGTTCAATCGGTCGGCTGAGCGTCGTGCCAAGCCTGTTTAATATTAACGAGCCGGTTATTTTCGGCACGCCTATCGTCATGAACCCGGTCTTCTTTATTCCGTTCCTGCTGGCACCGATGGTTAACGCCGTATTGGCCTGGGCGGCGATGAAGCTGGATCTGATTGGACGAGTGATTTCAGTTGTACCGTGGACGGCTCCGGCGCCCATTGGCGGCGCGTGGGCATTGGGCTGGGATTTCCGGGCGGCAATTCTGGTGGTTATTCTGGCCTGCGTCTCCGCGATTATCTACTTCCCGTTCTTTAAGGTGTATGAGAAACAGCTGTTGGCGCAGGAGGCTGAAGAGGCTCAGCGTCTGGAAGAAGAGAGTCAGCAGACAGCATAAGATAACCGGCGGGCGGCCCGAATGCCGCCCGCCGTGAATGGCATTATTTCAGCGTGCAGTCTCCGCACTGAAGAACGTCTGGCAGACGATTACGTTGACAGCAGGTGCGGCGCACCAGCAATCCTTCCCGCAAAATCACCGTTCGCCACAGCGGATTGTCCTGGCCATCAGCAAACTGCTTTTCAAAGAAGCAGTGTTGACGCAGGGCGGCAACCTGTTCGTCCCCCAGCAGCGCTTTCATTTCTCCCAGATACCAGTTGATCAGATAGCCGGTATTACTCCAGATAAGCTTGCCATTGATATCACCGGTCGCTTCCAGCGCCTGTACCACCGGCAGCAGGGCGTGGGTCACCAGCGTTTCCATACGCGTTTGCGGCGAATGGGGTCTGGCGGAGGAGTCTGCTTTGACATCGATCCAGAAGCAGGCCGCGCGGCCCGTTTCATGAAATTCAACGCGAAAACGCTCCGGGGCAACACTGATGGCGGTCTCTTCACTCAGCAGCGCCAGCATCAGCGGTGGCACTAGCAGGCCGATATACCATTGCGCCCAAAGTGAGAGCAGCGGTTTCTGTTCACGTGGCATCGTCGGCTGGTTGCGATAGATATGATCGGACCAGGTTGCCAGCAGAGAGCTGAGTACCGTGGGCGTTGACCATTCTGCGAGCGTCAATGCGCAAGACGGGGCCTCTTCATCAAGGCGAAGAAAATCCAGCAGATGGGGACGAAGGGTGGTGATTTTTTCCCGAATCGCATTCGCCAACGCATCTTCGGCCGGCAGCAACGGAGCCTGCCAGATGATGTCATTGCGGAATGAAACAGAACGGTAAGCCATCAAATCGCCAGATATGAATCTAAATGATAATGATTAGTGATACTAGTTAGTTGTCCGGGCGATGGCAAGATATTTGTCTGCGTCGCGTGCGCTGTACCACGCGGCGGCGGGATCAGCTGGCGAGGATAATGTTGCGTCCCTGGCCCTTTGCTTCATAGAGCGCCGTATCGGCTCTTTTCAGGGCGCCATCAATATCGGAGTCCATGAGGGGCGTCATGCCAATACTAATGGTGACATTGGTGGCGACGCTTTCATTAAACATATGGGGAATTTTCAAATCGTAAACCTGCTGGCGGATACGCTCGGCGGCCAGCGAAGCCGCTTCCGCCGTGCTGTTTGTTAACAGCACCATAAACTCTTCACCGCCAAAGCGCGCGACGATATCACGCGATCGTACGGCATTGCGAATCGCAGCGGAGACCTGAATCAATGCCTGATCGCCCATCATATGACCATAGTGGTCGTTGTAGGCTTTAAAGTGGTCAATATCCAGCAGCAGCACATGATGGTCACTGTCACTCACCGCCAGAAGGGTATCCAGGCGGTTCTGCAGGCCGCGCCGGTTATATAAACCGGTGAGAGGGTCCAGCATACTCAGATCGTTCAGGGTGTTGCGTTCCTGCAGTAATTTATCCATCAGCCCCTGGGTGAAGGCATCGCTGCGTTTTTGAATGATGCTCTGCAACATAATGCCGGCAATGGGGAGCGTGAGGCAATACAACATACGTAACCACTGTTCACCTTCGGCAAGAAACAGACAGGCAATAAACGTGGGTAAAGAGTGCAGGGTAAAGGCAATGATATTATTGGGGAATGCGATAGCGCCAATAAACAATATGCTTAATAACGCAATGACCAGAAAGTTAAAATGAGGCACCGGCAGTAACAATGCTTTTTCCGTTATATGCGACGCCCACAGCACACCAAATATCAGAGAAATAAAAGGAATACTTATTTTACGCCGTGAAAATTTCCAGTGCCATAGCGCCAGGGCGGCACTGAGTATAACGATCAGGGCGCAGGGAAAGGTAAAGCTGACGGGGGTATAGAGCGGACTGATTAGCGAGAAAACCGCAGAAATAAAATTCAGCAGCAAAAAGAGCCGTAAGGAATATTGATATTTTTTATCATAATGTTTTTGCCAGGATTGTGCAGTCATATTGGGCGTGTCGTTATTAGTCATTAAATTTCAAAATGATGGCTGCCAAAAATGAACGATAAAAAGCACTGCACACAGTGCGGTTTTTTGCGAAATAATCAAATATTTTAATACATTACTACGGCGCGTTTAATTTATCACCTTCACCAATCTATGTCATCAGGCCGAACGTAAAGAACGAAATATCCTGATGGGCAAAACATGACAAATGATAAACGCTATCATATGATATTGGTTATCATTATCGATTGGAAAGGTGAGAACATGTTGCAGCGAGCTTTGGGCAGTGGATGGGCAGTGCTGTTGCCTGGGATACTGGTTGCTGTACTGGGAGGGGCTGGCCTGTCGGTAGATGCCTGGCGTGGGCTGATCGCGGTCGGTCTATTGATGACGGCATTGATGATCTGGCACCGGCGTTTACGGCATTTCGTACTGTTGCCGTCATGCGTAGCGTTAATCAGTGGAATGATGCTGATGGCGTTGAATTTGAAGCTGATGGGGTAATACAGAGAAGGGTAAGAATATTGGTGCGAGGGGGGGGACTTGAACCCCCACGTCCGTAAGGACACTAACACCTGAAGCTAGCGCGTCTACCAATTCCGCCACCTTCGCACAGTATTCTTAATTTTTGATATCGCCTCGTTGGTGCGAGGGGGGGGACTTGAACCCCCACGTCCGTAAGAACACTAACACCTGAAGCTAGCGCGTCTACCAATTCCGCCACCTTCGCACAGTGCGAGCGATATCTGCGTGGTTTATGGTGCGAGGGGGGGGACTTGAACCCCCACGTCCGTAAGGACACTAACACCTGAAGCTAGCGCGTCTACCAATTCCGCCACCTTCGCATACCATCGACACTATGAAAGTATCGTTACCACGGAGGCGCATTCTAGTGGTTTTCAGCTATACGTCAATAGTTAATTGTGTGGCCTGGATTGATTGTTGCAAAAATGGTCGAATTTGAGGGGGGGAACCGGCGGCGGGGTTGCCCTGCCGCCGGAGAAGATGAAAATTATTTTTTCGCCTGGCGGGTCATGACGGTACGGTAAACTTTAAAGCGACCGGTTTGGGCAATCACTTCATGGAAGCCGAAGACTTCATCCAGCACATCCGGATACGGCAGGAAGGCGTTGGCGACAATACGCAGCTCCCCGCCGCTGTTCAGATGACGGACCGCGCCGCGAATCAGCGTTTGCGCAGCTTCCTGGCTGGTCTGCAGGCCATCGTGGAACGGTGGGTTGGAGATAATCATGTCGAAACGACCGTTCACCTCGGAGAACACATTGCTGGCGAACACGTCACCTTCAATGCCGTTGGCAGCGAGCGTTGCGTGGCTCGCTTCGACCGCCGGCGCGCTGACGTCGCAGAGCGTCAGGCGGACCTTCGGCGAGTGGCTGGCCAGGACGGTCGCCAGCACGCCTGCGCCGCAGCCGACATCGAGCACTTTACCTTTGGTGTGCGGCGTCAGCGTTGAGAGCAGCAGCTGGCTGCCAATATCCAGTCCGTCACGGCTGAATACGCCTGGCAGCGTTTTAATGGTCAGATTTTCCAGCGGGTATTCGCCCCAGTACTGCTGCGGATCGAACGTCGGCTGTTTTTCCAGACGCCCGTGATACAGCCCGCAGCGACGTGCGCTGTCCACTTTCGTCAGAGGGACATATTCGGCCAGCATCTGTTCGGCGCTGCGAACGCCGCTGCGGTTTTCCCCGACGACGAAAACGTCAATGCCGACCGGTAGCAGCGACAGCAGGTTCATCAGTTGAAACTGCGCTTCCGGTTTGTTCTTGGGCCAGTAGTAAATCAGCGTGTCGCAATCGGCAACGTCGCTGGCTTCGGCGACCAGACTAAAACGTACGTTTTCGCCCATCTGGCCGTTCAGGACTTGCCAGTGGTGAAACTGCTGGGTGTGGGCGCGGCTGGCCGCGGTGTCCAGACGTGCGGGCAGGTCATCCTGCAGGTCACCGGCAAACAGAACGCGTGCGGGTTCGAAATCATCACTGTGGCGCAGCAAGACTTCACTTGCCGGGGTAAAAGCAGACATGAAACACTCCTTCATTAAGACTGGCGCCGATTATACACGTTATCCAGAATGCTGCCTCTTTGTTGGCGCTGCTGGCGCCGCCTGCGCGCGGATAACGCTATACGCCTCACCTCTGAGCGAGCGGCGGGCGCGTCGTTCGTAGTTTGTTGGCGCAGATAAGCGGGATTTGCTATATTGCGCGCTTAATTAACAGGAGTGTTTTGCTATGACTTCCCGACGAGAGTGGCAATTACAGCAGCTGGGTATCACCCGGTGGTCGCTGCGTCGCCCCGGGGCGTTACAGGGTGAAATCGCTATCTCGCTTCCAGGGCATATTCGTTTGGTGATGGTGGCAGAAAACCCGCCGTCGCTGACTGAACCGCTCATCAGCGATATTCTACGTGCTTTGGCGCTGTCGCCGGATCAGGTACTGCAGCTCACGCCGGATCGCGTGGCTATGTTGCCGCAGGATAGCCGCTGCAACAGCTGGCGGCTGGGTACTGACGCACCGTTACTGCTGGCGGGCGCGCAGGTTTCGACGCCCGCTTTTGATGAACTCCAGACCAGCGCGCCTGCCCGTATGGCGCTCTGGCAACAAATCTGCGCTCATGAACACGATTTCTACCCTCAACACGGCTGATTTGCCCCGTGCCTGGCAAATAGAACAACGCGCCCACGCTTTTCCGTGGAGCGAACAAACCTTTGCCAGCAATCAGGGGGAACGTTATCTCAACCTTCAACTAACGGTTGATGGCGAGATGGCGGCCTTCGCGATTACGCAAGTTATCCTCGATGAAGCGACGCTGTTTAACATCGCCGTCGACCCGGCTTTTCAGCGGCGTGGCCTTGGGCGAGCGCTGCTGGAGCAGGTGATTGATGAGGTTGAGAAACGCGGGGTCGCAACGCTGTGGCTGGAAGTGCGTGCGTCGAACGTAGCCGCTATCGCACTTTACGAGAGCTTAGGTTTTAACGAGGCAACCATTCGTCGCAACTATTATCCCACGGCCGACGGGCGTGAGGATGCGATCATAATGGCGTTGCCAGTCAGTATGTAACGGCCTGTTCGCCAGGCTTTTTTAAGGGTAAGTCTGACGCTGTGCTGTTCAGACCTGCTGTAACAAGACGCCTGTGTGGCGGGCAATGACAGGGTGATACGATGAAGTGGGACTGGATTTTCTTTGATGCCGATGAAACGCTGTTTACATTTGATTCTTTTACCGGTCTGCAGCGAATGTTTCTCGACTATAGCGTGACCTTTAGCGCTGAAGATTTTCAGGACTATCAGGCCGTGAACAAACCCCTGTGGGTGGACTATCAAAACGGCACGATCACTGCGCTGCAGCTGCAACATCAGCGTTTTAATTGCTGGGCGGAGCGCCTCAGCGTGCCGCCGGGCGAACTCAACGACGCCTTTATGAATGCGATGGCCGAGATCTGCTCGCCGCTGCCTGGGGCGATATCGCTGCTGAATGCGCTGCAGGGGAAGGTGAAGATGGGGATCATCACCAACGGGTTTACCTCGCTGCAGCAGATTCGTCTGGAACGCACCGGCTTACGCGATCACTTTGATTTATTGATTATTTCTGAAGAGGTCGGCGTGGCGAAGCCGGACGCGCGCATTTTTGAATATGCGCTGGCGCAGGCGGGTCATCCCGATCGTTCCCGCGTGCTGATGGTCGGCGATACGGCAGAGTCCGATATCCGCGGCGGGGTGAATGCCGGCCTTGCCACCTGCTGGCTGAATGCCCATCAGCGTGAATTGCCTGCCGATCTTCACCCCGACTGGACGGTGACCTCTTTAAGCGACCTGGAGCAGCTCCTGTGTAAACACTGATTGCCTCCCCCCCATTGATGGGTAAAATAGCCGCAATTTTTCGTATTCCACATGCGTGGCCGGTTGCCGCGTTTACTAAGAAGAATCAATTATGACGTTGTCTCCTTATCTGCAAGAGGTGGCCAAACGCCGCACTTTTGCCATTATCTCTCACCCGGATGCCGGTAAAACGACCATCACCGAGAAGGTATTACTGTTCGGACAGGCGATTCAGACCGCCGGTACCGTTAAAGGCCGTGGTTCCAGCCAGCATGCAAAATCAGACTGGATGGAGATGGAAAAACAGCGTGGTATCTCCATTACCACGTCGGTGATGCAGTTCCCGTATCACAACAGCCTGGTTAACCTGCTGGATACCCCGGGCCACGAAGACTTCTCCGAAGATACCTACCGTACCCTGACGGCGGTGGACTGCTGTCTGATGGTCATCGATGCGGCAAAAGGCGTTGAAGATCGTACCCGTAAGCTGATGGAAGTTACCCGTCTGCGCGATACGCCGATCCTGACGTTCATGAACAAACTCGACCGTGATATCCGCGATCCGATGGAGCTGCTGGATGAGGTGGAGAACGAACTGCGTATTGCCTGCGCGCCGATCACCTGGCCGATTGGCTGCGGTAAGCTGTTTAAGGGCGTGTACCATCTCTACAAAGATGAGACCTATCTCTATCAGACCGGTAAGGGCCACACGATTCAGGAAGTGCGGATCGTGAAAGGGTTGAATAACCCGGATCTCGATCTGGCCGTCGGCGAAGATCTGGCGCAGCAGCTGCGCGATGAGCTGGAGCTGGTACAGGGCGCTTCAAACGAGTTTGATAAAGATCTGTTCCTCGCCGGCGAAATCACCCCGGTCTTCTTTGGTACGGCCTTAGGTAACTTCGGCGTGGATCATATGCTGGATGGCCTGGTTGAGTGGGCGCCGGCGCCGATGCCGCGTAAAACCGATACCCGTGAAGTGACGGCGGAAGAAGAGAAATTTACCGGTTTCGTCTTTAAAATTCAGGCCAACATGGATCCGAAACACCGTGACCGCGTGGCCTTTATGCGCGTGGTGTCCGGTAAGTATGAGAAGGGCATGAAGCTGCGTCAGGTCCGTACGGGCAAAGACGTGGTGATTTCCGATGCGCTGACCTTTATGGCCGGCGACCGTTCTCATGTGGAAGAGGCCTGGCCGGGCGATATTATCGGTCTGCACAACCACGGCACGATTCAGATCGGCGACACCTTCACCCAGGGCGAGATGATGAAGTTCACCGGTATCCCGAACTTCGCGCCGGAGCTGTTCCGCCGTATTCGCCTGAAGGATCCGCTGAAGCAGAAACAGCTGCTGAAAGGGCTGGTACAGCTTTCTGAAGAGGGCGCGGTACAGGTCTTCCGTCCGATCGCCAATAACGATCTTATTGTCGGCGCGGTCGGTGTGCTGCAGTTTGATGTGGTCGTGGCTCGTCTGAAGAGTGAATACAACGTTGAAGCGATTTACGAATCGGTGAACGTGGCGACCGCGCGTTGGGTGGAATCCACCGACGTGAAAAAATTTGAGGAATTTAAGCGTAAAAACGAAATTCAGCTGGCCCTCGATGGCGGTGATAATCTGACATATATCGCGCCAACTATGGTTAACCTGAACCTGACGCAGGAACGCTATCCTGACGTTCTGTTCCGTAAAACTCGCGAGCACTAATCCCTTCCGGAGCGCGGCTCTCACCGCGCTCCACGCTATTTTTTCGTCGTTTCCCGCGTTATAGAAAGTTCTTAAAGATCCCCGTCAGCGTGACTTTTTGTACATATTTTCCGTCTCTTTCATGACCTTCTACTATATTTAATAAGTAATTTTTAAGATTCTGGCTTAATAAGCTACTTATTTTGCTTTAGCGATATAGAAATAACGAGGACAGAGAGATGACAAGACTAAAGGATGCCGGGACGTTGCTGGCTCTCTTCTTAGGCTCAGCCATGATAAGCGCCTCGGCATATGCAGAAAATCCGCCGGCGAACAGCGCACAATCGGTTGCCACCAGCGCCGGTCAGGCCGTCGACAGCTCGCTGAATAAAGTCGGCGATTTTATGGATGACAGCACCATCACCGCCAGAGTGAAAGCGGCGCTGATTGACGATAAAAATATTCGCAGCAGCGATATCTCTGTGAAAACTGAGAATAAAGTGGTGACACTGAGCGGCTCGGTTGACAGCGCGGAGCAAAAAGATCTGGCGGTGAACGCCGCGAAAACGGTCAAAGGCGTCACCACCGTGAATGACCAGTTGAACGTGGTCGCAGAGAAGTCTGCCAGCCTGGAAGGGTACGCGGGCGATACGGCCATTACCAGTCAAGTTAAAGCCAAACTGTTGGCGGATGACATTGTGCCGTCGCGAAAAGTAACGGTTGAGACCCGTGACGGGACCGTACATTTATCCGGAACCGTTGATTCACGTCAGCAGGCGGATCGCGCGGCAGACATTGCCAAAGCCGTTTCTGGTGTTAAAAACGTAGAAAATAATCTCAGCGTTAAATAAACCCATTCATTTAATAACGTTATTTCCCGCTAACTATTCAACTCTTTGAATTATGCGTTGAATGACATGCGGGAGGTAAACAAATGAATCCTCTGGCGCTTATTCAGGTCATTTTATCGAGGAACACGGGCATCGCCCGACCACCAGCAATTCGACGTATGACGAGTGAAGAAAAAGAGCATGACAGGGTTGATTTATGCGCGGCCTGAGCGCGCAGAAAAGCGACCGTTATCCACTATGGTAAGGAGCACATTATGTTTCGATGGGGCATTATTTTTCTGGTCATTGCACTGATTGCCGCCGCGTTAGGATTTGGTAGCCTGGCGGGTACGGCTGCCTGGGCTGCAAAAATCGTCTTTGTCGTCGGTATTATTCTGTTCCTGGTTAGCCTGTTTACCGGGCGCCGGCGCCCATAGAAAGCGGTCTTTCCCTGCCGCGCAAGACGCGAAAGGCGTTTTAATGACATAGCGTTTTACATAAAGCCAGTCCTCAGGACTGGCTTTCGTGGTTTCAGGGGGGTAATAATTGCAGGACGGCGCGGCGATGGATGTCAGGATTTCAGATCCCTTGCGGGCGGTGAATGCCGCCCGACGGGCCGGGAGCGCCGGGGGGAGACCCTACCGAATGATTTTGGGCTGGTACAATAAAACATAACAGGAAAGCAGGGTGGGACATCGAATTCCCGTAACGCTTGGCAACATTGCGCCGTTGTCTGTCAAACCATTTCTTCCGGGCAAGCTTGGCCTGGTGTGCGAGGGTGGCGGTCAGCGAGGTATTTTTACCGCCGGAGTACTGGATGAGTTTATGCGCGCGGGATTCAACCCCTTTGACATTATGCTGGGGACATCCGCCGGGGCGCAGAACCTGTCGGCCTACATGTGCAACCAGCAGGGCTACGCCCGCAAGGTCATCACCCGTTACACCACGGCCCGGGAATTTTTCGATCCTATGCGTTTTGTCCGCGGCGGTAATCTCATCGATCTTGACTGGCTGGTGGAGACCACGGCGCAAAAAATGCCGCTGGCGATGAGCTATGCGGAGGAGCAGTTCGCCCTGGGGAAAGAGCTGTGGATGTGCGCCTGCCGGGGCGATGATTATACGCCAGACTATTTTGCTCCCACCCAGACCACGTGGCTCGATCTGATCCGCGCCTCCAGCGCGATCCCCGGTTTCTATCGCAGCGGCGTCATGCTGGACGGCATCAGCTATCTGGATGGCGGCGTCAGCGATGCGATTCCCGTACAGGAGGCGGCCCGACGCGGGGCGCAAACCATCGTGGTTATCCGTACGGTGCCTTCGCAGATGTTCTATACCCCGCAGTGGTTTAAGCGAATGGAGCGCTGGCTGGGGGAAAGCAGCCTGCAGCCGTTTGTGAACCTGGTCCAGCATCACGAGGCCACCTATCGCACTACCCAACAGTTTATTGAGAAGCCGCCGGGTAAGCTGCGCATCCTGGAAATTTATCCGCAGAAACCGCTTAAAAGTATGGCGCTGGGAAGCCGTTTACCGGCGCTGCTGGAAGACTACAAGACCGGGCGACAGTGCGGACGTTATTTCCTCGCGACGGTCGGCAAAATGCTGGCCGACCGTCCACCGCTGGTGCGTCATCTGCCGCGAATCACGCAGCCGGCCTCGGTTGTGGTGCCGGCGGCTTCCGTCGCCAACGATTCTCACCCGGCCACTTTCGTGACCGCCCCGCAGGCTAATGATGCCAGCTTTGATAACGAGGATCTGGCATGACGTGGACGTTTATCGATACGCATTGTCATTTTGATTTCCCGCCCTTCGCCGGCCATGCCGCCGAGAGTCTTGCCCGGGCGGCGCAAGCCGGGGTGACGCAGATAATTGTTCCGGCCATTGAAGCGGAAAATTTCCCCCGCGTATTAGCGCTGGCGGAGCAGCATGAAGCGATTTATGCCGCCGTGGGACTGCATCCCATTGCGATCGAGCGGCATGATGAGCGCAGTCTTGAGCGCCTGGAGGAGTGCCTGCGCCAACGCCACCGAAAGCTGGTCGCGGTGGGGGAGACGGGGCTCGATCTGTATCGTGACGATCCGCAGTTTGAGCGCCAGCAGGTCATGCTGGAAGCGCAGCTGCGGCTGGCGAAGCGTTACGATCTGCCGGTGATTCTGCACTCCCGACGTACTCACGATAAGCTGGCGATGCTGCTGAAAAAACATGCCCTGCCGAGAACCGGCGTGGTGCATGGTTTCGCGGGAAGCCTGCAGCAAGCGGAACGTTTCGTTCAGGCAGGTTATAAAATTGGCGTCGGCGGAACCATAACCTACCCACGCGCCAGTAAAACGCGTGATGTCATGGCGCGTCTACCGCTATCGGCACTGCTGCTGGAGACGGATGCGCCGGATATGCCGCTCAATGGTTTTCAGGGGCAGCCAAATCGGCCCGAGCAGGTGGCCCGTGTCTTTGCCTCGCTATGTGAACTGCGGCAGGAACCTGCGGATGTCATTGCCAATGCGTTGATTCACAATACGAAAGCGTTGTTCTGTACCCTGTGACGTCCCACTCTCAGTGATGACGCTCGTGCGTCAGCCGCGGTGAAGAGGCTGCGGCTTCATCGCCGGTATTCCCGGATACCTCCCTTTCTCACTCCTCTGCGGATGTTATAATTTCATCATTTCCTTTTTTTTAGTAACTTACTTATTTTTCAGTGGTTATTGCCTGTTTTTCAATTTTTAGCACAAAATGCACTCGCTGTTGTCGAGGTATCCTGTGGTTTTATGTTATTATATTAACATTCAGTTGCGTCTGCGGATTTTGATTATGCTTAAAGTAAACATGGCGTTTTGCAGCGCAATACTGCACTCATAAAGGTGACTTATGTCACATTACAGTAATGCAAATTCTCTATGAGTTTTCATTAACTGTGATGAATGTCGAAGTGTAACGGCGAGGTGATGTTACAATAGTAACAGACTCGCAAGGTGAACAAACTATTGAACCGGCAATAAGCCGTCGGAGTGTAAAATGACTGATTTATCTGCAAGCAGCCTGCGCGCGTTGAAACTGATGGACCTGACCACGCTGAATGACGATGACACCAATGAAAAGGTGATCGCTCTGTGCCATCAGGCAAAAACGCCGGTAGGGAATACAGCGGCTATCTGCATCTATCCGCGCTTTATCCCGATCGCGCGTAAAACGCTGAACGCGCAAGGCACCCCGGATATCCGTATCGCCACGGTCACCAACTTCCCGCATGGTAACGATGATATCGATATCGCGCTGGCGGAAACCCGTGCGGCTATCGCTTATGGCGCGGACGAAGTTGACGTGGTATTCCCGTACCGCGCGCTGATCGCGGGTAACGAGCAGGTCGGATTCGATCTGGTGAAGGCCTGTAAAGAGGCTTGCGCGGCGGCCAACGTGCTGTTGAAAGTGATCATCGAAACCGGTGAGCTGAAAGAAGAAGCGTTAATTCGTAAAGCTTCTGAAATTTCTATTAAAGCCGGGGCGGATTTCATCAAAACCTCGACCGGTAAAGTCCCGGTAAACGCGACGCCGGAAAGCGCACGTATCATGCTGGAAGTGATCCGCGATATGGGCGTACAGAAAACCGTTGGCTTTAAGCCTGCGGGCGGCGTCCGCAGCGCTGAAGATGCGCAGCAGTTCCTGGCCATTGCCGATGAACTGTTCGGTGCCGACTGGGCGGATTCTCGCCACTATCGTTTCGGCGCATCCAGCCTGCTGGCAAGCCTGCTGAAAGCGCTGGGGCACGGCGACGGTAAGAGCGCCAGCAGCTACTAAGGCGTCACGGTGACAAAACCGTAGCCCGGATGAGGCGCAGCTGCGCCGACGCCGGGAGATTCCCGGCGTCGCGACGCTCGGCCGGGCTACAGGATCTTAGCGCGGGCGCAGATAACGCCGCCCGCCGAATTTGACCTTATTCCTCAGGGGGTTACCTTGTTTCTCGCACAAGAAATTATTCGTAAAAAACGTGACGGCCATGCGCTGAGCGATGACGAAATTCGCTTTTTCATCAACGGGATCCGTGATAACACCGTTTCTGAAGGGCAGATCGCGGCGCTGGCGATGACCATCTTTTTCCACGATATGTCTATGCCAGAACGCGTCTCGTTAACCATGGCAATGCGGGATTCAGGAACCGTTCTGGACTGGAAAAGCCTCAATCTGAACGGCCCGATTGTCGATAAACACTCTACCGGCGGCGTGGGCGATGTGACTTCGCTGATGCTTGGCCCGATGGTTGCCGCCTGCGGCGGCTATGTGCCGATGATCTCCGGGCGCGGCCTCGGTCATACCGGCGGCACCCTCGACAAACTGGAAGCCATTCCGGGTTTCGATATTTTCCCGGATGACGCCCGTTTCCGCGGCATTATTAAAGATGTTGGCGTCGCCATCATCGGGCAGACCAGTTCGCTGGCCCCTGCCGACAAACGTTTCTATGCCACCCGCGATATTACCGCGACGGTGGATTCCATCCCGCTCATCACCGCCTCGATTCTGGCGAAAAAACTGGCGGAAGGCCTGGATGCGCTGGTGATGGACGTTAAAGTAGGCAGCGGCGCCTTTATGCCGACCTACGAACTCTCCGCAGCGCTTGCCGAAGCGATCGTTGGCGTTTCCAACGGTGCCGGCGTGCGGACTACCGCGCTGCTGACCGATATGAACCAGGTGCTGGCATCCAGCGCCGGGAACGCCGTCGAAGTCCGTGAAGCGGTTCGCTTCCTGACCGGCGAATACCGCAATCCGCGTCTGTTTGATGTGACCATGGCGCTGTGCGTGGAAATGCTGATTTCCGGCAAGCTGGCCCAGGATGACGCCGACGCACGGGCGAAACTGCAGGCGGTGCTGGATAACGGCAAAGCGGCGGAACTCTTTGGCCGCATGGTTGCCGCCCAAAAAGGGCCGACCGATTTCGTCGAGAACTACGATAACTATCTGCCTACCGCGATGCTGAGCAAAGCGGTCTACGCTGATGGTGAAGGATTTGTCGCTGAAATGGACACCCGGGCGCTGGGTATGGCGGTGGTGTCGATGGGCGGCGGTCGTCGCCAGGCGTCCGATCCGATTGACTATAGCGTCGGCTTTACCGACATGGCGCGCCTGGGTGACAGCGTTGACGGACAGCGTCCGCTCGCGGTTATCCATGCTAAAGACGAAGCCAGCTGGCAGGAAGCGGCGAAAGCCGTCAAAGCGGCAATTAAACTGGACGATAAGGCGCCGAAAGAAACCCCGACGGTCTATCGCCGAATCACCGAATAACGGTATACTGATCTGATCGCTTTTTTGCAGCGCAAAAGGTACGGAGAATAATATGAAACGTGCATTTATTATGGTGCTGGACTCTTTCGGCATCGGTGCGACTGAAGATGCCGCTCGCTTTGGCGACGTCGGCTCAGACACTATGGGCCACATTGCTGAAGCCTGCGCTAAGGGCGAGGCTGACCATGGTCGCAAAGGCCCGCTGAATCTGCCTAATCTGACCCGTCTGGGGCTGGTCAAAGCTCACGAGGGCTCGACCGGCAAAATCGCTGCCGGGATGGACGCCAGTGCGGACGTCATTGGCGCATACGCCTGGGCGCATGAGCTCTCTTCCGGTAAAGATACGCCGTCCGGCCACTGGGAAATCGCCGGTGTACCGGTTCTGTTCGAATGGGGCTACTTCAGTGACCATCAGAACAGCTTCCCGCAGGAGCTGCTGGATAAACTGGTTAAACGTGCAAACCTGCCGGGCTATCTCGGTAACTGTCACTCCTCCGGGACGGTGATTCTGGATGAGCTTGGCGAAGAACATATGAAAACCGGCAAGCCGATTTTCTATACCTCCGCTGACTCCGTGTTCCAGATTGCCTGCCACGAAGAGACTTTTGGTCTGGATAAACTCTACGAGCTGTGCGAAATCGCCCGTGAGGAACTGACTGAAGGTGGCTACAACATTGGCCGCGTTATCGCGCGTCCGTTCGTGGGTGATAAACCGGGCCACTTCCAGCGTACCGGCAACCGTCACGATCTGGCCGTTGAACCGCCTGCGCCGACCGTGTTGCAAAAGCTGGTTGACGAGAAAGGCGGCCACGTGGTTTCCGTTGGGAAAATCGCAGACATCTATGCCAACTGCGGGATCACCAAAAAGGTGAAAGCGACCGGCCTCGATGCACTGTTTGACGCGACCATCAAAGAGATGAAAGAAGCGGGTGATAAGACCATCGTCTTCACTAACTTCGTGGACTTCGACTCTTCCTGGGGCCACCGTCGCGATATCGCCGGTTATGCGGCGGGTCTGGAACTGTTTGACCGTCGTCTACCGGAGCTGATGGAGCTGGTGGGTGAAGATGACATTCTGATCCTGACCGCTGACCACGGCTGTGACCCGAGCTGGCAGGGTACTGACCATACGCGTGAGCACATCCCGGTACTGGTCTACGGCCCGAAAGTTAAACCGGGCTCGCTGGGCCACCGTGAAACCTTCGCCGATATCGGCCAGACCCTGGCGAAATACTTTGGTACGTCCGACATGGAATATGGCAAGGCCATGTTCTAAGGTCATTGCCCGGTGGCGCTATGCTGACCGGGCCTACGGTTTTGTAGGCCGGGCAAGGCGCAGGCGCCGCCCGGCAAAAACAACAATATAAAAGGAACTGAAGATGGCAACTCCTCATATTAATGCAGAAATGGGTGATTTCGCTGACGTCGTGTTGATGCCGGGCGACCCGCTGCGCGCGAAGCACATCGCGGAAACTTTCCTTGAAGACGTGCGTGAAGTGAACAACGTGCGCGGCATGCTGGGCTTTACCGGTACCTATAAAGGCCGCAAGATCTCCGTCATGGGCCACGGTATGGGTATCCCGTCCTGCTCCATCTACACCAAAGAGCTGATCACCGATTTCGGCGTGAAGAAGATTATTCGCGTGGGCTCCTGCGGTGCGGTACGTGCTGATGTGAAACTGCGTGATGTGGTGATTGGCATGGGCGCGTGCACCGACTCCAAAGTCAACCGTCTGCGCTTTAAAGATCATGATTTCGCCGCTATCGCTGACTTCGGCATGGTGCGTAACGCGGTTGATGCTGCAAAAGCGCTGGGCGTTGATGCCCGCGTCGGTAACATCTTCTCCGCAGACCTGTTCTATACCCCGGATCCGTCCATGTTCGACGTGATGGAAAAATACGGCATCCTGGGCGTGGAAATGGAAGCCGCCGGTATCTACGGCGTAGCCGCGGAGTTCGGGGCGAAAGCGCTGACTATCTGCACCGTTTCCGATCATATTCGCACGCATGAACAGACGACTGCGGCTGAGCGTCAGACGACGTTCAACGATATGATCAAAATCGCGCTGGAATCCGTTCTGCTGGGCGATAAAGAGTAAAAGTTGTATGGCTATTGCCCGGTGGCGCTGCGCTTACCGGGCCTGGCAAACCGCGTAGAATCTGTAGGCCGGATAGGGCGTAACCGCTATTCTCGTGCTTACCGGGCCAACAAAATGGTGCCGAATCTGTAGGCCGGATAAGGCGTAGCCGCCATCCGGCTTTTTTATCAGCGCACCGCGCCGGCAATCCACCCCGACAGCTCCCGCAGCTCTTTCTCCTGCTCCGGGAAATCCACTATTAATGCTTCACACGCCTGCTGCAGCACGTCAGCCCGATACGGGCAGCCCTGCAATCGCGTAGCCAGCGCTTCCAGCGGTGCCGGATTGAGACTATCGGTAAAGACCTGCGTACGGGTGATATGGCCTTTCTCAACGTCGAAGTGCAGCTCAACCCCACCCCAGACAAAGCGCTCATCCAGCAGGTGGGAGAAGGCCGGCGCCTGACCAAAATTCCATGCCCAGCTGCTCTGGCGGGCGAAGGTCTCGGCAAAGTTCGGCAGATCCGGCGTCTTATCGGGCGAAATCACTTCCGCGGCGACGCGCTCGCCGTAGTAGGCGAAAAAGGCCTCTTCAATCGCCGAGCAGACCTGCTGGTGCGTAATACCCGGCAGCAGCTCAACCAGATTGGCCACCCGGCCGCGCACCGAGGTGATACCTTTCGCCTGCAGCTTCTTTTTATCCGGGTTGAGATAGTTTGCCAGACGACTTAAATCGGCATTCAACAGCAGCGTGCCGTGGTGAAAACCGCGATCAAGGGTTTCGCGATAGGCTGAGCCGGAGATTTTACGATCGCCTTCAGCTGTTTTGACGACCAGGTCATTGCGCCCGGAGGCTTCAGCCGCGACGCCCAGCGCCGCCAGCGCAGCCAGCACAATCCGGGTGGAGACGGTTTTATCGTACTCGGGTTTACCCGCCATGAAAGTAAAGCAGGTATTGCCGAGATCGTGGAATACCGCGCCGCCGCCGCTGCTGCGGCGGGCCAGACGCACGTTGTCCTCCTCCATCCGGCGGGTGTTGCACTCTTTCCACGGGTTTTGCGCCCGGCCAATGACCACCGTGTCGGCATTGCGCCACAGAAACAGCACGCGCTGGGTGGCGGGCATCTGGCGGAAAATACACTCTTCAACCGCGAGGTTGAACCAGGGATCCGTGGAGTCTGAGAGCAGCAGGCGTAGCGTCGACATCAGCGATTTCCTTATTCTTATTCATCTTTGTCTTCGTCCTGCACCGGCTTATTGGCAGTGAGCAGGAAGGGCGATTGCTGCCAGCGGGTGCGCTTGCCCTGCAGCAGCGTGCGGGTCAGCACCACGCCGATGGCCAGCGACAGCAGTAGCATCAGACGTAAAATATTGGTGGTATTATCCACCTGTTTCGCCTCGGTGGCTAACGTATGGGTATCCAGCGTCAGACGCAGGTAGCCCAGCGGCCCGTTTTTACCCTGAATCGGCTCCACGATCTGCTGATTGAAGTAACCCCCCGCTTTTTTGCCGTCCAGCGCCAGCCTGTCGCGCACGTTGACCCCTTCGCCCGAGCGGGCGACCAGATCGCCCTGGTCATCATAGACTCCGGCATCAAGGACCCGGCTCTGGCGGGTGAGCAGCTCCAGCAGCTCACCGATCCGTTTTTCATCAGGGGTCTCGCTGCGCATCATTGGCGCCAGATTCAGCGTAACCTGCTGCGCAAGGGTGCGAGCCAGTTCTTCTAACTGTGGATTACGTTGCTTTTGGCTGTTCTGGCTGAACCACGACGCTCCCTGCATCAGGGCAACGAGAAGCGCGAGGCAGATAAGAACAATGACGGCGCGATGCAGTCGGAATTTCAGTTTTGCGCGTACCATATTCCACCTTTAATATTTACAGCTTAATGTTGCCAGAAGCGCTGGTTACAAGGTAGCCTCATGCGTTATTTTCCTGGCCTGAATAAAGAAATGTGGAGCCGTAATGCCAAACAGTTTGACCTGGTGCGATCTGCCCGAAGATGTTTCCCTGTGGCCTGGATTACCGCTTTCGCTGAGCGGTGATGAGGTCATGCCGCTGGATTACCATGCCGGACGCAGCGGCTGGCTGCTCTACGGACGCGGCCTTGATAAACGCCGGCTGACCGCCTGGCAGCGTGAGCTGGGTGCCGCGCTGGTTATCGTTGCCTCCTGGGTTGTCGAAGATTATCAGGTTATTCGTCTGGCGGGCTCTCTGACGCTGCGGGCAACCCGGCTGGCGCACGAAGCGGGGCTGGATGTCGCCCCGCTGGGGAAAATTCCGCATCTGCGTACGCCTGGGCTGCTGGTGATGGATATGGACTCCACGGCGATTCAAATCGAGTGCATTGACGAAATCGCCAAACTGGCCGGAACCGGCGAAATGGTGTCGGAAGTGACCGAACGTGCGATGCGCGGCGAGCTGGATTTCACCGCCAGCCTGCGTCAGCGGGTGGCGACATTGAAAGATGCCGATGCCAATATTTTGCTGCAGGTGCGCGAATCGCTCCCGCTGATGCCGGGGCTGGCGCAGCTGGTGCTGAAGCTGGAGACGCTGGGCTGGAAAGTCGCGATTGCCTCCGGCGGATTCACCTTCTTCGCCGAATACCTGCGCGACAAGCTGCATCTTGACGCCGTGGTCGCTAATGAGCTGGAGATTATGGACGGCAAGCTGACCGGGAACGTCATCGGCGATATTGTCGATGCCAAATATAAAGCCGCCACGCTGAGAAAACTGGCGGAAAAATATGCAATCCCGCCGGCGCAGACCGTGGCGATCGGCGATGGCGCCAACGATCTACCGATGATCAAAGCGGCGGGGCTGGGGATCGCGTATCATGCTAAGCCAAAAGTGAATGAACAGGCGGAAGTGACAATCCGTCACGCTGATCTGATGGGCGTCTTCTGTATTCTCTCAGGCAGCATGAATCAAAAGTAAGAGGTAACACGTGGCGAAAGCTCCAAAACGCGCATTTGTCTGTAATGAATGTGGTGCGGATTACCCGCGCTGGCAGGGGCAGTGCAGCGCCTGTCATGCCTGGAATACCATCACCGAGGTGCGTATTGCCGCTTCGCCGCAGGTGGCGAGAAACGAGCGTCTGACGGGCTATGCCGGGAATGCCGGTGCGTCGAAGGTACAAAAACTGTCGGAGATTAGCCTCGAGGCGCTACCGCGTTTCTCCACCGGTTTTAAAGAGTTTGACCGCGTGCTCGGCGGTGGCGTGGTGCCGGGCAGCGCAATTCTGATTGGCGGCAGTCCGGGGGCGGGTAAATCGACGCTGCTGCTGCAGACGCTGTGCCGACTGTCGGAAAACATGAAAACGCTGTACGTCACCGGGGAAGAGTCGTTGCAGCAGGTAGCGATGCGCGCTCACCGCCTGGGGTTGCCGACCGCTAATCTCAATATGCTCTCCGAGACCAGCATTGAACAAATCTGCCAGATAGCCGATGACGAAAAGCCGCAGCTGATGGTTATCGACTCGATCCAGGTGATGCATATGGCTGACGTTCAGTCGTCGCCGGGCAGCGTCGCCCAGGTACGCGAAACGGCGGCCTATCTGACGCGTTTTGCGAAAACGCGCGATGTAGCGATCATCATGGTAGGTCATGTGACCAAAGATGGCTCGCTGGCCGGGCCGAAGGTGCTGGAGCACTGTATTGACTGCTCGGTGCTGCTGGATGGCGATGCCGATTCTCGCTTTCGTACCCTGCGCAGCCATAAAAACCGCTTTGGCGCGGTGAATGAGCTGGGGGTGTTCGCGATGACCGAGCAGGGGCTGCGTGAAATCAGCAACCCTTCGGCGATTTTTCTCAGCCGCGGCGATGAAGTGACTTCCGGCAGCTCGGTGATGGTGGTCTGGGAGGGCACTCGTCCTCTGCTGGTGGAGATTCAGGCGCTGGTCGACCATTCAATGATGTCTAACCCGCGTCGCGTTGCGGTAGGGCTGGAGCAGAACCGTCTGGCGATTCTGCTGGCGGTTCTGCACCGTCACGGCGGTCTGCAGATGGCCGATCAGGATGTTTTTGTTAACGTCGTCGGCGGGGTGAAGGTGGCGGAAACCAGCGCTGACCTGGCGCTGCTGCTGGCCATGGTTTCCAGCCTGCGCGATCGTCCGCTGCCGCACGATCTGGTGGTATTTGGTGAAGTGGGGCTGTCCGGCGAAATCCGCCCGGTGCCCAGCGGCCAGGAGCGCATCTCCGAGGCGGCGAAACATGGTTTTCGTCGCGCCATCGTCCCGGCGGCCAACGTGCCGAAAAAAGCACCAGAAGGGATGCAAATCTTTGGTGTGAAAAAGCTTTCAGACGCGCTAAGCGTGTTTGACGACTTATAATTAAATACCCGCCGCCTGTCCGGCGGCAGAGGGGCTGGCTGCGTGGGTCCGTATGAACGACTGAGTTGCCTCGGTTCATCGTGCTTCGTCCGTCTGCCGGCCGCAACAGGGTATTTCTTCAGTTTTGCTAAAGCAGGAGGCTCTTGTGTCATCTTTCGACTATCTCAAAACCGCGATTAAGCAAAAGGGCTGTACGCTGCAACAGGTCGCGGAAGCCAGCGGAATGACCAAAGGCTATTTGAGCCAGCTGCTGAATGCCAAAATCAAAAGCCCAAGCGCGCAGAAGCTGGAAGCCCTGCACCGTTTTCTTGGCCTGGAATTCCCGCGTCGGCAAAAGAGCGTCGGCGTGGTATTTGGTAAGTTCTATCCGCTGCACACCGGGCATATCTATCTGATTCAGCGCGCCTGTAGCCAGGTGGATGAGCTGCATATCATCATGGGTTACGACGATACGCGCGATCGTCAGCTGTTTGAAGACAGCGCGATGTCGCAACAGCCGACGGTATCCGATCGTCTGCGCTGGCTGCTGCAAACCTTCAAATATCAGAAAAATATCCGTATCCATGCGTTTAATGAAGAGGGGATGGAACCTTATCCCCACGGCTGGGACGTCTGGAGCCGCGGGATCCGCGCATTTATGAGCGATAAAGGGATCCAGCCGAACTGGATCTACACCTCGGAAGAGGCCGATGCGCAGCAATATCGGCAGCATCTGGCGATCGAAACCGTGCTGATCGATCCGAAACGCACCTTTATGAGCATCAGCGGCGGGCAGATCCGTGAAAACCCGTTCCGCTACTGGGAGTACATCCCGACGGAAGTGAAACCGTTCTTTGTACGTACGGTGGCGATTCTGGGCGGCGAATCGAGCGGGAAATCGACGCTGGTCAATAAGCTCGCGAATATCTTTAACACCACCAGCGCCTGGGAGTATGGTCGCGATTACGTCTTCTCGCACCTCGGCGGCGATGAGATGGCGCTGCAGTATTCCGACTATGACAAAATTGCGCTTGGCCACGCGCAGTATATTGATTTCGCGGTTAAATATGCCAATAAGGTGGCGTTTATCGACACCGATTTCGTCAGCACCCAGGCATTTTGCCTGAAGTATGAAGGGCGCGAGCACCCCTTCGTTCAGGCGCTGATCGACGAGTACCGTTTTGACCTGGTGATTCTGCTGGAGAACAATACGCCGTGGGTTGCCGACGGCTTACGTAGCCTCGGTAGCTCGGTGGATCGCAAGGAGTTCCAGACGCTGCTGGTGTCGCTGCTCAAAGAGAATGAGATCGACTTTGTGCATGTGAAAGAGTCGGATTACGACACGCGCTTTCTGCGCTGCGTTGATCTGGTCAAGCAGCTGATGGGTGAACCGGGCTAACTACTGCCTGGAGAGTTCTGGCGCGCGCTGAGCATAAAAAAACGGGTGGCCTGGGCCACCCGTTTTTATTACTTCGCAATACGCTTGTACTTGATTCGCTTTGGCTCCAGCGCATCGGCGCCGAGGGTGCGTTTCTTATACTCTTCGTACTCGGTGAAGTTACCTTCGAAGAATTCGACTTTACCTTCATCCTGGTAATCCAGAATGTGGGTCGCGATACGGTCGAGGAACCAACGGTCGTGCGAGATAACCATCGCGCAGCCCGGGAACTCCAGCAGGGCGTTTTCTAACGCGCGCAGGGTTTCGATATCCAGGTCGTTGGTCGGTTCATCGAGCAGCAGCACGTTACCGCCAACCTGCAGCAGCTTCGCGAGGTGCAGACGACCGCGCTCACCGCCGGAGAGTTCGCCCACGCGTTTACCCTGGTCGACGCCTTTAAAGTTAAAGCGACCGACGTAGGCGCGGCTAGGCATTTCGGTGTTGCCGATCTTCATGATATCCAGCCCGCCGGAGACTTCTTCCCAGACGGTTTTGCTGTTATCCATCGCGTCGCGGAACTGATCGACGGAAGCCAGCTTCACGGTTTCACCCAGGGTGATGGAACCGGCATCAGGCTGTTCCTGACCGGACATCATGCGGAACAGGGTCGATTTACCGGCGCCGTTAGGGCCGATAATCCCGACGATTGCCCCTTTCGGTACCGAGAAGGTCAGATCGTCAATCAGCACGCGGTCGCCGTAAGACTTACGCAGGTTGCTGACTTCAACAACTTTATCTCCCAGACGGGCTCCAGGCGGAATAAACAGTTCGTTGGTTTCGTTACGCTTCTGATATTCGACGTTATTAAGCTCTTCAAAGCGCGCCAGACGGGCCTTGCCCTTAGACTGACGGCCTTTCGCGCCCTGGCGTACCCACTCCAGCTCTTTCTCGATGGATTTACGGCGCGCCGCTTCCTGAGAGGCTTCCTGCGCCAGACGCTGATCTTTCTGCTCCAGCCAGGAGGAGTAGTTCCCTTCCCACGGAATCCCTTCGCCGCGGTCCAGTTCGAGGATCCAGCCAGCCACGTTATCGAGGAAGTAACGGTCGTGGGTAATCGCCACGACGGTCCCTTCGAAGTCATGCAGGAAGCGTTCCAGCCAGGCCACGGATTCAGCATCCAGGTGGTTGGTCGGTTCGTCGAGCAGCAGCATGTCTGGTTTTTCCAGCAGCAGGCGGCACAGCGCCACGCGGCGGCGTTCGCCACCGGACAGGTTCGCGATTTTCGCCTCCCAGTCCGGCAGACGCAGGGCATCGGCCGCACGTTCCAGCTGCACGTTCAGGTTATGACCGTCGTGAGCCTGAATGATCTCTTCAAACTTGCCCTGCTGCGCCGCGAGTTTATCGAAGTCGGCATCTGGCTCAGCGTATTTGGCATACACCTCATCCAGGCCTTTCAGCGCGTTAACCACTTCGGCTACCGCTTCTTCTACCGACTCACGTACGGTCTGCTCCGGGTTGAGCTGCGGCTCCTGCGGCAGATAGCCAATTTTCAGGCCAGGCTGCGGACGGGCTTCGCCTTCGATGTCGGTATCGATGCCGGCCATAATACGTAACAGGGTAGATTTACCGGCACCGTTAAGACCGAGAACGCCGATCTTCGCGCCAGGGAAGAAGCTCAGGGAGATATTTTTCAAAATATGACGTTTCGGCGGAACCACTTTGCCGACACGATGCATGGTATAAACGAATTGAGCCACGGTGGACTTCGCCTCTTTTATTTTGATGAATAGTTTTCAAAGGCGAAGTGTAGCCTTTTTCACGCGTTAAGCCCAGAGAGGCGATGGGATTCACAGAAGAGTAAAAAAATGTCCAGGACGTGGCACGTTTGGCGTTGTCTGGTTAGCATATCTATAGCGACACCGGGACATTTAAAAAGCGGCATGATGCTGCTCTGATGTAGTGAGATGTACTTTTAACAGAGGAAGAGCTTGTGGAAAAAGCCAAAACGATGGCATGGCGTCTTCTGGCGGCCAGCGTGAGTCTGCTGACGCTCAGCCAGTTGGCACATGCGGATTCACTGGATGAACAGCGCAGCCGCTACGCTCAAATTAAGCAGGCATGGGATAGCCGACAGATGTCCGTTGTCGAACAGCTTATGCCAACGCTGACCACCTATCCGCTGTACCCCTACCTTCAGTACCGGCAGATCACCGACGATCTGATGAACCAGCCGGCGCTGGTGGTGAAAAACTTCATTGAAGCGAACCCGACGCTGCCGCCGGCGCGCACCCTGAAATCGCGCTTTGTTAACGAGCTGGCGCGCCGTACCGACTGGAGCGGACTGCTGGCGTTCAGCCCGGAAAAACCCACCAGCACCGAAGCGCAATGTAATTACTACTACGCGAAGCTGAGCGTGGGCCAGGCGCAGGAAGCCTGGGACGGCGCGAAAGCGCTGTGGCTGACCGGTAAAAGCCAGCCTAATGCCTGCGACGCGCTGTTTAGCGCCTGGCGTTCTTCCGGCAAGCAGGATCCGTTGGCATATCTTGAGCGTATTCGCCTGGCAATGAAGGCGGGTAACACCGGTCTGGTCAGCGTGCTGGCCCAGCAGATGCCGCCTGAATACCAGACGATTTCGTCAGCGGTTGTGGCGCTGGCAAACGATCCGAATACCGTCATGACCTTTGCCCGTACTACTGGCGCGACGGACTTTACCCGCCAGATGGCGGCGGTGGCCTTCGCCAGCGTGGCGCGCCAGGACGTCGAAAACGCCCGGCTGATGATTCCGTCATTGGTGCAGGCACAGAAGCTGAATGAAGATCAAACCCAGGAGCTGCGGGATATCGTTGCCTGGCGCCTGATGGGCAACGATGTGACCGAAGAGCAGGCCGTCTGGCGCGATGACGCTATTATGCGTTCGCAATCCACCGCGCTAGTAGAGCGCCGGGTGCGAATGGCGCTGGGCGCCGGGGATCGCCACGGGTTGAATACCTGGCTGGCCCGCCTGCCGATGGAGGCGAAAGAGAAAGATGAGTGGCGCTATTGGCAGGCGGATCTGCTGCTGGAGCGCGGGCGCGATGACGAAGCAAAAGCGATTCTCCGTTCGTTGATGCAGCAGCGTGGTTTCTACCCGATGATTGCCGCCCAGCGTCTGGGAGAGGATTTCACCTTCCGGATCGATAAAGCGCCAGAGAATCTCGATCCTGCGCTGACCTCCGGGCCGGAAATGGCTCGGGTACGCGAGCTGATGTACTGGAATATGGACAACACCGCCCGCAGCGAATGGGCAAATCTGGTGACCAGCCGGACGAAAGAGCAGCAGGCGCAGCTGGCGCGCTATGCCTTCAACCAGCACTGGTGGGATCTCAGCGTACAGGCAACCATCGCCGGGAAGCTGTGGGATCAGCTGGAGGAACGTTTCCCGCTGGCCTACAACGATCTCTTCGCGCGTTATATCAGCGGCAAAGCCATTCCGCAGAGCTATGCGATGGCGATTGCTCGCCAGGAGAGCGCGTGGAACCCGAAAGTCCGTTCTCCGGTTGGCGCCAGCGGCCTGATGCAAATCATGCCGGGTACGGCGACCCATACGGTGAGTATGTTCAGTATCCCAGGCTACAGCAGTCCGTCGCAACTGCTGGATCCCGAGACCAATATCAATATTGGCACTAGCTATCTGCAGTATGTATACCAGCAGTTTGGCAATAACCGCATTTATGCTTCCGCGGCCTACAACGCCGGTCCGGGGCGGGTGCGAACCTGGCAGGGTAATAGCGCCGGGCGCATCGATGCGGTGGCGTTTATCGAGAGTATTCCGTTCTCGGAAACGCGGGGTTATGTGAAGAACGTACTCTCCTACGATGCCTATTACCGTTACTTTATGGGACAGAAAGCGTCGATGCTGAGCGATGCGGAGTGGCAGCAGCGTTACTGATGCTCAGCAGATTACGCGTGACAAAACGGGCTGAACGCCGCGCTGTTACGCGAAAGCCATAGAGTATTGACCGGAGTATGTTATGCTTTGTACTCGTTAATGAGTACATCCGACAGGCGGCCTTGGTCGCCTGTCTCAACATGGCGGCGTAACATGACCCAACAATCCCCTTATTCAGCGGCTGTAGCCGAACAGCGTCATCAGGAATGGCTTCGCTTTGTGGCGTTACTCCAGCAGGCGTACGCCGACGATCTGCATCTGCCATTGCTGCAATTAATGCTGACGCCCGACGAGCGCGAGGCGCTGGGCACGCGCGTACGGATTATTGAAGAGTTGCTGCGTGGCGAGATGAGCCAGCGCGAGCTGAAAAGCGAGCTCGGCGCCGGAATTGCCACCATTACCCGTGGCTCTAACAGTCTGAAATCAGCGCCACCCGAGCTACGACAGTGGCTGGAGCAGGCGCTGCTTAACGGTAAATAAGGTTATGGAACGGGCTTAATGCCAGTACTACCGCCTGGTGGTAGACGCTGCTGCGCGTGAGCTTCCCGGCGGTAAAGACGCCGATAGCCCCTTCTTTACGACCAATTTCATCGATGCCGGTATGTTGTGACATCACCGGCCCTAGTGCTTCCCCGGCACGCACTTTTTCCAGAATCACCGCCGGCAGCGGCAGCGTCGCCGAGCGCGCTTCGCCGCGCTGATGACGATCCTCGATCACTACCCAGCTAAAGGTGCTGCCCTCATCGATCCCGGCTTCAATGGCCACCCAGAAGTCAGCATTTGGCTGCACGGCGCGCGCATTGGCGACCCTGTTTCGTGCGCCAGCACGCGTTTCCTCGTTACCAAACGGTTGTTCCGGCACACCACTCTCGACGGAGATGGACTCAATGTGGCAGGATCCTTCGCCGAAGATCTCGTTAAAAGCCTGTAGAATTGCCTGAATTTTGGCGGGATTAGTGGTAGCTGAGACAACATGGTGCATAATCAAACAACTCAGAATAAATTTACGTCATCGCAGTATACTCCAAATCGTTTTCGTTGCAGCGCGCGACGCCGGCAACCGAAATTGTGAAGAGCACAGAACGGAAAAATAGCATGTTACAGGTACACCTTGTTCGCCATGGCGAAACGCAGTGGAACGCCGAGCGGCGCATTCAGGGCCAGTCAGACAGCCCGTTAACCCCTCACGGCGAGCGCCAGGCCTGGCAGGTCGGCGAACGCGCCAGAACGTTAGGCATTACGCATATCATTGCCAGCGATTTGGGGCGTACGCGCCGGACGGCAGAGATTATCGCGGAAGCCTGCGGTTGCGATGTCATCCTTGATTCACGGCTGCGTGAGCTGGATATGGGGGTTCTTGAGAAACGTCATATCGACTCGTTAAGCGAGGAAGAAGAAGAGTGGCGTCGCCGGTTGGTTGATGGGACCCCGGACGGCCGTATCCCGCAGGGGGAGTCGATGCTGGAGCTGAGCGAGCGTATGCACGCGGCGCTGGCGTCCTGCCTGGAACTGCCTGCCGGAAGCCGGCCGCTGCTGGTGAGTCACGGTATTGCGCTGGGCTGTCTGGTCAGTACGATTCTGGGGCTGCCGGCACACGCGGAACGCCGCCTGCGTCTGCGTAACTGCTCAATTTCTCGCGTTGATTATCAGCAGAGTCTGTGGCTGGCATCGGGCTGGGTCGTGGAAACCGCGGGGGATGTGTCGCATCTTGACGCCCCCGCGATGGATGAACTGCAGCGTTAACGACGAATCGGGATCAGGTATTCGCAACGCAGCTGAATCGGCGTTTCTTGATCCCGGCTTTCATCCTCAGGGAAGAAGCGTTCGATATCCAGACCCTTGCGGCGGGTAAGGTTCAGCATTGGCATGCAGGTGCCATACACCGTCAGGATAAACTCCTGCAGTCCGCTTCCTAACCCTTCATAAGTGAACATCACATACTCGCCGCCTTCCAGAATTATCGGATGGGAGTTGTGCAGGTGGCCGTTGGCCATCTCCGGCGTCAGCGCAGTGGTGTAGAAGACCTCTTGCTCGTCATCTTTCTCGAGACTAGGACGCGGTTCATGCAGACCGTACAGCGTAGGCGGAATCGACGGTGAATTGCCGAGGAAATCACGCCAGAACTGAACGCGCATCTGGTTACGGAAGTCGGAGATCTCCTCCAGCTTGCAGGTGTAACTCTGAGTGATGCCAATCAGCTGGGTATTGCTCAGGGTGACAAACTCATGCTGCGGCATTGTGAATTCACCCAGGCGCAGCGGGGGACGCATCCCGTAAGAGCTCCAGTCAGGAGAGCGGCGGTACAGCGCCGGCGTTAACGAAAACTGCTTTTTAAACGCGCGGGTGAAGGTCTGCTGCGAGTCGAAACGATACTGTAGCGCAATGTCGAGAATCGGGCGGGCGGTCAGGCGCAGGGCGACCGCTGATTTGGATAAACGGCGAGCGCGAATATAGGCACCGATGGCTTGGCCGGTCACGTCTTTAAACATTCTTTGCAAATGCCACTTGGAATAACCCGCCTTGGCTGCCACATTATCTAGTGAGAGCGGTTGATCCAGGTGACCTTCCAGCCAGCTAAGGAGATCGCGAATAATCCCTGCTTGATCCATAAAATGTCCTCATCCTTAAACTCAGGTGCCTGCTACTAAGGTAGCGGATAATAGCATTTTTTGATGTTTTAGCATTCAGTGTTTTTTTTGCTTATAAATGCGATTTGTCAGCAAGTTTTTTAGCTGTTTTGGTAACGCTGTGATCTATAAACCTTTTCCGCTGAGTCTATAATCATCACTTAGCAAAATTTTAAGAAAATGGTAACAATATGAAATACAAGAGGTTAGTTGCGGGGCTGCTTTTACTGGCGGGATGTCAGGTTGCGCAGGCGGAACAAATTGGCTCCGTCGATACCGTATTCAAATTCTTTGGTCCGGATCATAAAATCGTCGTTGAGGCTTTCGACGATCCGGATGTTCAGAACGTAACGTGCTATATCAGCCGGGCGAAAACCGGCGGGATTAAGGGCGGTCTGGGTCTGGCGGAAGATACGTCAGATGCGGCAATTTCTTGCCAGCAGGTAGGGCCGATCGAACTGAACGATAAAATCAAAAACGGTAAGTCGCAGGGCGACGTGGTTTTCCAGAAACGTACTTCGCTGGTGTTTAAAAAGCTGCAGGTGGTCCGTTTTTACGATAGCAAACGTAATGCGCTGATCTACCTCAGCTATTCGGATAAAGTCGTTGACGGTTCGCCGAAGAATGCGCTCAGCGCCGTGCCTATCATGCCGTGGAATAAATAACGCGGCGCATCGTGGCATCTGATTCGCACATAAAAAAACGGCGCATTAAGCGCCGTTTTTACGTTGCGGGAGCAGGAAAACGAATGTTATTCCTGCAGGTCACCGCAGAAGCGATAACCTTCGCCGTGAATCGTGGCGATGATTTCCGGCGTATCCGGAGTAGATTCGAAATGCTTACGAATGCGACGGATGGTCACGTCAACGGTACGGTCGTGCGGCTTAAGCTCACGGCCGGTCATTTTCTTCAGCAGTTCAGCACGTGACTGGATCTTGCCCGGGTTCTCGCAGAAGTGCAGCATCGCGCGGAATTCACTGCGCGGCAGCTTGTACTGCTCACCATTTGGGCTGACCAGCGAACGGCTATTGATATCCAGTTCCCAGCCGTTGAACTTGTAGCTTTCTACGCTGCGACGCTCTTCGCTCACGGTACCCAGATTCATGGTACGGGAGAGGAGGTTGCGTGCGCGAATAGTCAGTTCACGAGGGTTGAACGGTTTAGTGATATAGTCATCAGCGCCGATTTCGAGGCCCAGAATCTTATCAACTTCGTTATCGCGGCCGGTAAGGAACATCAGCGCGACGTCAGCCTGTTCACGCAGTTCACGCGCTAACAGGAGACCATTTTTACCTGGCAGGTTGATATCCATGATCACCAGGTTGATATCATTTTCAGACAGGATCTGATGCATTTCCGCGCCATCGGTCGCTTCGAACACATCATAACCTTCTGCTTCGAAAATACTTTTTAACGTGTTGCGTGTTACCAACTCGTCTTCAACGATAAGAATGTGCGGGGTCTGCATGTTTGCTACCTAAATTGCCAACTAAATCGAAACAGGAAGTACCAAAGTCCCTGACCTGCCTGGTACATGTCGCAAATTAACATGCCCGGCGTAACATGACTAAAGTACGTAATTGCGTTCTTGATGCACTTTCCATCAACGTCAACAACATCATTAGCTTGGTCGTGGGTACTTTCCCTCTGGACCCGACGGTGTCAAAAACGGCTGTCATCCTAACCATTTTAACAGCAATATAACAGGCTAAGAGAGGCTGAACACCCCATAAAACTACGCTTCGTTGACATATATCAAATTCAATTGTAGCACGTTAACAGTCTTGTGAAATCATTGCATTAAAATGCTATTTATAGTCACAAATCTTACACAGCTCAAATGGTTGCGCTGGTAAATTGATAAACATGTTGAATCCAATGACCGTTCAGCGCGGTTGCGACAAATATCATTGGCAAACATATGGATAAATGCGTTCTGTTAACATACTCCGTCCCGTGGTTCGTTGGAAACAGTTTAGGCTTTTTTATGGGTAATAACGCGCAATTTTAGTGATTTTTGTTGCAAATTTGTAAATTTTCGCCGCGTAAAATGGGGATGCTTTTCATTTTCGCCGCGTGAGAGAGTAGAAGAGAGCCACCATGCACGTATCTATTGTATTAGTCGCCCCGGCCAGGGCAGAAAACGTTGGCGCGGCGGCACGCGCGATGAAAACAATGGGTTTTCGCGACCTGCGTATCGTTGACAGCGATGCCCACCTTCAGCCTGCGGCGCGTTGGGTTGCGCATGGATCCGGAGATATTCTCGATAACATAAGCACTTATCCAACGCTGGAACAGGCGCTGCATGACGTTGACTTTACCGTTGCGACAACGGCCCGCAGCCGGGCGCGCTTCCATTACTACGCCACGCCGCAGCAGCTGCTGCCGCTGATGGCGGAGAAAGCCGGGTGGATGAACCATGCGGCGCTGGTATTTGGTCGGGAAGATTCCGGGCTGACTAACGAAGAGCTGGCCTTGGCTGATGTGCTGACCGGCGTGCCGATGGTGGCCGACTATCCTTCGCTTAACTTAGGGCAGTCGGTGATGGTTTATTGCTATCAATTGAGCGCGTTGGTTCAGCAGACGTCGGCCGTTTCTGCCGGCGTCGATGAAAATCAGCTGCAGGCATTACGTCTGCGGGCGCTCGATTTATTGACCCGACTGGGCGTGGCTGAAGACCTCAAACTGACCGACTGGCTCCAGCAGCGAATTGGGCTTTTAGAGCAGCGAGACACCGCAATGTTGCACCGATTACTACACGATATTGAAAAAAACCTGCCAGAGTAAAATTCTGCTATAAGTTTTAAATATGGTTATATCTGCCAGTATCAAGCGCCGCGTATCGCAAATTCAGGTGAATTGTCAGGTCATTGTGGCGCATTGGCCCGCTGCAGCGTAGCGGGTGAAATGTAAAAATTCGTTGACTTAAACCGGCAGATACTTTAACCAATATAGGCACAGGACACAGACAGATAAAAATTACAGAGTACACAACATCCATGAAACGCATCAGCATGATGACAACCATTATCACCATCACCATTACCACAGGTAACGGTGCGGGCTGACGCGTACAGGAAACACAGAAAAAAGCCCGCACCTGAACAGTGCGGGCTTTTTTTTCGACAAAAAATCTAGGGGTAACAACCATGCGCGTGTTGAAGTTCGGCGGTACATCAGTGGCAAATGCAGAACGTTTTCTGCGGGTTGCCGATATTCTGGAGAGCAATGCCAGGCAGGGGCAGGTAGCAACCGTCCTGTCTGCCCCGGCGAAAATTACCAACCATCTGGTTGCGATGATTGAAAAAACCATCGGCGGCCAGGACGCGCTCACCAATATCTCCGACGCTGAACGCATTTTTGCTGAACTGCTGCAGGGCCTCGCCGACGCGCAACCGGGGTTCCCGCTGGCACAGCTGAAAGCCGTTGTCGCGCAAGAGTTTGCCCAGATTAAACACGTGCTGCACGGTATCAGCCTGCTTGGTCAGTGCCCGGATAGCGTCAACGCCGCGCTGATTTGCCGCGGTGAGAAGCTATCTATCGCCGTCATGGCGGGCCTGCTGGAAGCTCGCGGGCACAAAGTTAGCGTGATAAATCCCGTCGAAAAACTGCTGGCCGTTGGCCATTACCTCGAATCCACTGTCGATATCGCTGAATCGACTCGCCGCATTACCGCCAGCCAAATTCCGGCCGACCATATGGTGCTGATGGCCGGGTTTACCGCCGGGAACGAAAAAGGGGAGCTGGTGGTGCTGGGACGCAATGGCTCAGACTACTCTGCTGCCGTGCTGGCCGCCTGCCTGCGCGCCGACTGTTGTGAAATCTGGACCGACGTCGATGGGGTATATACCTGCGACCCGCGTCAGGTTCCCGATGCGCGTCTGCTGAAGTCGATGTCATATCAGGAAGCGATGGAGCTCTCCTACTTCGGGGCGAAAGTTCTGCATCCGCGCACCATTGCTCCTATCGCTCAGTTCCAGATTCCCTGCCTGATCAAGAATACCGGTAATCCACAGGCGCCAGGCACGCTGATCGGCGCCAGCCTTGATGAAGACGGTCTGCCGGTCAAAGGCATTTCTAACCTCAATAATATGGCGATGTTTAACGTCTCCGGTCCGGGGATGAAAGGCATGGTCGGTATGGCCGCCCGCGTGTTTGCCACCATGTCCCGCGCCGGAATTTCAGTCGTGCTGATTACCCAGTCGTCATCGGAATACAGCATCAGTTTCTGCGTCCCGCAGAGCGACTGTGCACGCGCAAAACGGGTGATGGAAGATGAGTTCTATCTGGAGCTGAAAGAGGGCCAGCTGGAGCCGCTGTCGATCATGGATCGTCTGGCGATCATCTCCGTGGTGGGAGACGGTATGCGTACGCTGCGCGGGATCTCGGCGAAGTTCTTCGCCGCGCTGGCCCGCGCTAATATCAATATCGTGGCGATTGCCCAGGGCTCTTCCGAGCGTTCTATTTCCGTGGTGGTCAGCAATGATGATGCGACCACCGGAGTACGCGTAACTCACCAGATGCTGTTCAACACCGATCAGGTGATTGAGGTCTTTGTTATCGGCGTCGGCGGCGTCGGCGGCGCGCTGATTGAACAGATCAAGCGTCAGCAGGGCTGGCTGAAGAACAAACATATCGACCTGCGCGTCTGCGGCGTGGCTAATTCACAGGCCTTGCTGACTAACGTGCACGGGCTGAATCTCGAGAACTGGCGCGCGGAGCTGGCCGAAGCGAAAGAGTCGCTGAACCTGGGCCGCCTGATTCGTCTGGTCAAAGAGTACCATTTGCTGAACCCGGTTATCGTCGACTGTACCTCCAGTCAGGCGGTCGCCGATCAGTACGCCGATTTCCTGCGCGAGGGTTTCCACGTGGTGACGCCGAACAAAAAGGCCAATACCTCCTCGCTGGATTACTACCATCAGCTGCGCCATGCCGCCAGCAGCTCGCGACGCAAATTCCTCTACGACACCAACGTTGGCGCCGGTCTGCCGGTAATTGAAAACCTGCAAAACCTGCTCAACGCTGGCGATGAGCTGCTGCACTTCTCCGGTATTCTTTCCGGATCTCTGTCGTTTATTTTCGGTAAGCTGGATGAGGGCATGAATCTCTCCGAGGCAACAACGCTGGCGCGCGAGATGGGGTATACCGAACCGGATCCGCGAGACGATCTTTCAGGCGTCGATGTTGCGCGCAAGCTGCTGATTCTGGCTCGTGAAACCGGCCGTGAGCTGGAGCTGTCTGATATTGTCGTCGAACCGGTACTGCCTGCACAATTTGATGCCAGCGGCGACGTTGAGAGCTTTATGGCACGCTTGCCTTCGCTGGATAACGAGTTTGCTTCCCGGGTTGCCCAGGCTCGTGATGAAGGTAAAGTCTTGCGTTACGTCGGTAACATCGAAGAGGATGGAACCTGTCGCGTGAAAATTGCCGCCGTTGACGGTAACGATCCGCTGTTCAAAGTGAAAAATGGTGAAAACGCCCTGGCCTTTTACAGCCATTATTATCAGCCGCTGCCGCTGGTGCTACGCGGCTATGGTGCAGGTAACGACGTTACGGCGGCCGGTGTGTTTGCTGACCTGTTGCGCACCCTGTCATGGAAGTTAGGAGTTTAAGATGGTCAAAGTATATGCCCCGGCTTCCAGTGCCAATATGAGCGTCGGGTTTGATGTGCTGGGCGCGGCGGTGACGCCGGTCGATGGCACCCTGCTGGGGGACAACGTTTCGGTCGAGGCGGCGGACAGTTTCAGCCTGCAAAACGTTGGCCGCTTTGCCAGCAAGCTGCCCTCAGCGCCGCAGGAAAACATTGTTTACCAGTGCTGGGAGCGTTTCTGTCAGGAAATCGGCAAAAAGGTTCCGGTGTCGATGGTACTGGAAAAAAACATGCCGATTGGTTCCGGTCTCGGCTCCAGCGCCTGTTCTGTCGTCGCCGCGCTGGTGGCGATGAATGAATTCTGCGGTAAGCCGCTGAATGAGATGCGCATGCTGGCGCTGATGGGGGAGATGGAAGGGCGCATTTCCGGCAGTATCCACTATGACAACGTTGCGCCCTGCTACCTGGGCGGCATGCAGCTGATGATTGAAGAGAATGGCATCATCAGCCAGCAGGTTCCGGGTTTTGACGAATGGCTGTGGGTGCTGGCTTATCCGGGAATTAAAGTTTCGACGGCGGAAGCGCGTGCCATCCTCCCGGCGCAGTATCGCCGCCAGGACTGTATCGCTCACGGTCGTCACCTGGCGGGCTTTATTCATGCCTGCTACACCCGCCAGCCGCAGCTGGCAGCGAAATTGATGAAAGATGTAATTGCCGAACCGTATCGCACCAAACTGCTGCCGGGCTTCAGCGAAGCGCGTCAGGCGGCGATGGAGATCGGTGCGCAGGCGTGCGGCATCTCAGGCTCCGGCCCGACGCTGTTTGCGCTATGCGATAAGCCGGAAACCGCGCAGCGCGTCGCGGACTGGCTGGGCACGCATTATCTGCAGAATCAGGAAGGCTTCGTTCATATTTGCCGGCTGGATACGGCGGGCGCACGAGTAGTGGGATAACCAATGAAACTCTATAATTTAAAAGATCATAACGAACAGGTCAGCTTTGCGCAGGCCGTTACGCAGGGGCTTGGCAAGCAACAGGGGCTGTTCTTTCCGCACGATCTGCCGGAATTTAGCCTGACTGAAATTGACGACATGCTGGAGATGGATTTGGCCTCCCGCAGCGCCAGAATTCTGTCGGCCTTTATTGGCGACGAGATCCCGCAGGAGATCCTCAAAGAGCGCATCGCCGCCGCTTTCACCTTCCCGGCTCCGGTCAGCAAGGTGCAGGATGATATTGGCTGCCTGGAGCTGTTCCACGGCCCGACGCTGGCGTTTAAAGATTTCGGCGGCCGCTTTATGGCGCAGATGTTGACCCATATCGCCGGCGACAAACCGGTGACGATTCTGACCGCCACCTCCGGTGATACCGGCGCGGCAGTTGCGCATGCGTTTTACGGCCTGCCGAATGTCAAAGTCGTTATTCTGTATCCGCGCGGCAAGATCAGCCCGCTGCAGGAAAAACTGTTCTGCACCCTGGGCGGCAACATTGAAACCGTGGCGATTGATGGCGATTTCGACGCCTGCCAGGCGCTGGTGAAACAGGCGTTTGACGACGAAGAGCTGAAGGTTGCTCTGGGCCTGAACTCGGCGAACTCCATCAATATCAGTCGTCTGCTGGCGCAGATTTGCTACTACTTCGAAGCGGTCGCACAGCTGCCGCAGGAAGCCCGCAACCAGCTGGTCATCTCCGTACCGAGCGGTAACTTTGGCGATCTGACCGCCGGTCTGCTGGCGAAGTCTTTAGGGCTGCCGATTAAGCGCTTTATTGCCGCCACCAACGCCAATGATACCGTGCCGCGCTTCCTGCAGGACGGCAACTGGGCGCCGAAAGCGACTCAGGCGACGCTGTCTAACGCCATGGACGTCAGCCAGCCGAACAACTGGCCGCGCGTGGAAGAGCTGTTCCGTCGCAAAATCTGGCGTCTGAACGAGCTGGGCTATGCCGCCGTGGACGATGAAACCACCAAACAGGCGATGCGCGAGCTAAAAGCTATTGGTTACACCTCAGAGCCGCACGCCGCCATCGCCTGGCGCGCGCTGCGCGACCAGCTGCAGCTGGGCGAATACGGTCTGTTCCTCGGTACCGCGCACCCGGCGAAATTCAAGGAGAGCGTCGAAGAGATCCTCCAGGAGACGCTGCCGCTGCCGAAAGAGCTGGCCGATCGCGCCGACCTGCCGCTGCTGTCGCATAATCTGCCGGCGGATTTCGCCGCGCTGCGCCAGCTGATGATGGGCAAAGCATAACGGCCTTTTTTCGCCGCACGATGTTCTCAGGCCGGGCCTCTACGCCCGGCTTTTTTATCGGCGAAAAAGGAGGAATTATGCAGAAAAAAGGCAGGGAAAATGGATGAATTACCAATAAATGCCGGGGGGCAAAGATTAGGATTGCGGAGAATAACCCGCACCGTTGCTCAGGGGTAATCTTTGGTTATCGCCCCCATGCGGGGACTGTTAATGAAGGGGAAACCTATGTCAACGCTGAAGTCTGTGATCCTTGCGCTTTCGATGTCGCTGGTGGCTCCTGCTGTGGTTCACGCATCGGAGATCACGCTGGTGCCGGCAGTCAAACTGCAAATTGGCGATCGCGACAATTACGGTAACTACTGGGACGGCGGTCGCTGGCGCGACCACGAATGGTGGGGCCGTCATTATGACTGGCGCGATAACCACTGGCGCGCACACGATGAGCATCGCCATGATCATCATGATGACCACGATCGCGGCCGCGGCCCGGATCGTGACTGGCGCCATCACTAAGTCTTCCCTCCCGGTCGCCATGAGGGCGGCCGGGAAGGGAATTAGCGTTCGTGGCGTTTAAAGACCATCTCATCTTTCTGACCGGAGGCTTCGGCGTCGAAGAAATAGCCTTCGCTGTTGAAACGGGTTAGCTGTTCAGGCTGGGTTAAGCGGTTTTCAATGATATAGCGGCTCATTAACCCGCGCGCCTTTTTGGCATAGAAACTGATCACTTTAAACTGGCCGTTTTTCTCATCGAGGAACACGGGCTTAATGATTCTTCCCTGCAACTGTTTTGTCTTCACCGACCGGAAGTATTCGTCAGAAGCCAGGTTAATCACGATATCATCTCCCTGAGCTTTCAGCGCCTGATTGAGTTTATCGGTAATCACCTCGCCCCAGAACTGGTAGAGATCTTTGCCTTTGCTATTTTCCAGCTTAATGCCCATTTCCAGACGATAGGGCTGCATCAGATCCAGCGGGCGCAGCACGCCGTAGAGGCCGGAAAGCATACGCAAATGTCGCTGGGCAAAATCGAAATCGTCTTCGCTGAGGGTTTCTGCCTGCAGTCCGGTATAAACGTCGCCTTTAAAAGCCAGAATGGCCTGGCGCGCGTTTTGCGGCGTGAAGTCCGGCTGCCAGTCATGAAAGCGGGTCGCATTCAGATCCGCCAGCTTATCGCTGATGCTCATCAGTTTGCCGATCTGTGGCGCCGAGAGCCGGCGCGCGACGCCGATCAGCTCCTGGGAATACTCCAGAAGTTCAGGCTGGGTGTAGCGTGCTGTGGCCAGCGGGCTTTGGTAGTCGAGCGTTTTGGCTGGTGAAATAAGAATCAGCATATCCGGTCCTTGCAGGGAATTTTCCGTGACTTTAACAAAAAAAGAGCGCGGTGGGATCGATAGCTGCGATTGCCGCGCTATTCACGCGGCACTTCATCCCAGGCTCCAGGCGCCAGCTGCTGGTTAATTTCCGGGTAGCGCGTGGCGTCAAAGGTCGGTCGTACGCCCAGTCGTCGCTGGGTGAGATAATCACTGGCCAGGATCCGTACCGTAGGCGACAGCAGTAAAATAGCGGTCAGGTTAGTGATGGCCATCAGCGCCATAATGGTATCCGCCAGCTGCCAGACAACCGGCAAACCGACCAGCGTGCCGGCGATAACCATGACCAGAGTGAGGATCCGCAGCGCCCAGATATGACGAGGGCTGTTAATGCGCAGAAATATCAGGTTATTTTCAGCGTAGATGTAGTTTGCGACGATAGAACTGAAGGCAAAGAGCAGCACGACGATCGCCACGAATCCCGCCCCCCAGCCGCCGACCAGTGATGTCATGGCGTGCTGGATGCTCTGGATACCGTTCGCGGCATCTTCCGCGTCGTCCAGCGGCGCCAGCATGATAATGACGGCGCTGGCGGTACAGATAACTATCGTATCGATGAGGACGCCAATCATTTGCACGATCCCCTGCGCCGCAGGATGCGGAGGCCAGGAAGCCGCTGCCGCCGCGGCGTTAGGCGTTGACCCCATCCCCGCTTCGTTCGAGAACATACCGCGCTGAAAACCACTGGTCAGCGCCTGGCTGATGGTATAGCCCACTGCGCCGGCAGCGGCTTCCTGCCAGCCGAACGCGCTGCGGAAAATGGACTCGAAAATGGCCGGCAGCGCCGTAATGTGCCAGAGGCCAATCAGCAGGCTGGTGGTCACCCAAAGCAGAGCCATCAGCGGCACAATCCACTGCAATAGCTTCGCCACGCCCCGCAAACCCCGCACGATAACCAGCAGGATCACCAGTGCCAGCGCGCAACCGGTAACGATAGCGGGAAGGTCAAAGGCATAGGTCATCGCATTCGCGATGGAGTTGGCCTGCACGGTGTTAAAAATAACCCCATAAGCCAGCAGGAGCAGGATAGAAAACACGATGCCCATCCAGCGCATTCCTAAACCCCGGGACATATACCAGGCCGGGCCACCGCGAAATTGCCCGTGGGCATCGCGTTCTTTGTAGAGCTGGGCAAGAGAACATTCGGCAAAGCTGCTGGCCATGCCGAGCAGCGCAGAAACCCACATCCAGAAGACGGCGCCGGGTCCGCCGGCGGAGATAGCCAGCGCGACGCCGACCAGGTTGCCGCTGCCCACGCGCGCCGCGAGGCTGGTGCACAGGGCCTGGAAAGAGGTTAATCCGCCGGGCTGAGGCTGGAGGCTTTTCTTTAGACTTTTCCCAAACTGGCGAACATAACGAAACTGAATGAATTTTGTTCGCCAGGTAAACCAGATGCCGGCGCCCAGTAACAGATAAATCATTACGGAGCCCCAGAGTATTTCATTGATAAAAGAGAAAAAATCAGGCATTAACCATCCTCTTGTCCATGCCGGAACGCTAGTGTAAGCGTTACCAATTCAGTGACAATCCCTTAGCTTTCAGAGAATTAATTCATCCAGTTTATCACACTCTGCGCTCTTGCATGGTCCGCAGTTGCGCTGAACATGCAGCGTGTTATCATCTTGGCAGACCGGTTACATCCCCTTAACTGCTGTTTAAGAGAAACACTATCATGACGGATAAATTGACTTCTCTGCGTCAGTACACCACTGTCGTAGCTGATACCGGAGATATTGCGGCAATGAAGCTGTATCAGCCTCAGGATGCCACGACTAACCCTTCTTTGATCCTCGGCGCGGCTCAGATTCCTGAGTACCGTAAGCTGATTGATGACGCTGTCGAGTGGGCCCGCGGCCAGAGCAGCGATCGCGCTCAGCAGATTATCGATGCTTCCGATAAGCTGGCGGTGAACATTGGTCTCGAAATTCTTAAGCTGATTCCAGGCCGTATTTCGACCGAAGTTGATGCGCGCCTCTCGTATGACACCCAGGCATCTATCGCGAAAGCGAAACGCATCATCAAACTGTATAACGATGCGGGCATCGGCAACGATCGCATTCTGATTAAACTGGCTTCCACCTGGCAGGGTATTTGCGCTGCCGAGCAGCTGGAAAAAGAAGGCATCAACTGTAACCTGACTCTGCTGTTCTCCTTCGCTCAGGCTCGCGCTTGTGCTGAAGCGGGTGTATTCCTGATCTCTCCGTTCGTTGGTCGTATTCTCGACTGGTACAAAGCGAACACCGATAAGAAAGAGTACGCGCCGGCTGAAGATCCGGGCGTCGTTTCCGTCAGTGAGATCTACGAGTACTACAAGCAGCACGGTTATGAAACTGTCGTGATGGGCGCAAGCTTCCGTAACGTCGGTGAAATCCTTGAGCTGGCCGGCTGCGATCGCCTGACTATCGCTCCGGCTCTGCTGAAAGAGCTGGCGGAAAGCGAAGGGGCTATCGAGCGTAAACTGGCGTTCAGCGGCGAAGTAAAAGCGCGTCCGGAACGCATCACCGAAGCCCAGTTCCTGTGGCAGCACAACCAGGATCCGATGGCGGTGGACAAGCTGGCGGAAGGTATCCGTAAGTTTGCGATCGACCAGGAAAAACTGGAAAAAATGATCGGCGACCTGCTGTAATCATTTGGGCGTGGCCGGGCTCCCGGTCACGCTACTTCTCCTGAACTCTGTCTGTATTTCCTTCCAGCGTGTATCATTCCGTCTAATTGTACTGTTTGAACGGAATAACGATGAATACCTTACGAATCGGCTTAGTTTCCATTTCCGATCGCGCCTCCAGCGGCGTCTATCAGGATAAAGGCATCCCGGCACTTGAAGAGTGGCTGGCGCGTGCGCTGACGACCCCCTTTGAGCTCGAGACCCGTCTGATCCCTGACGAACAGGTGATTATCGAACAAACGCTGTGTGAGCTGGTTGACGAGATGGCCTGCCATCTGGTGTTAACTACCGGCGGGACCGGTCCGGCCCGACGTGACGTGACGCCGGATGCCACCCTGGCCGTCGCCGACCGCGTTATGCCAGGATTTGGTGAGCAAATGCGCCAGGTTAGCCTACACTTCGTTCCGACGGCTATCCTTTCTCGTCAGGTTGGCGTTATCCGCAAGCAGGCGTTGATTTTGAATCTGCCGGGCCAGCCGAAAGCCATTCAGGAAACCCTTGAAGGCGTTAAAGATGCTGACGGCAAGGTTCTGGTGCACGGGATCTTCGCAAGTGTACCTTATTGTGTACAGTTGCTGGAGGGGCCGTATGTGGAGACAGACGCGGAAGTTGTAGCGGCTTTTCGCCCAAAAAGCGCGAGGCGCGAAACTTTATCCTGAATTTAATACTTTCCTGACATAACCTGCATTGTCGGTGGTGTGCCGTTTTATTTACGATATAGTGTTTTTTACTTTACACATTTCGTGATGACACCTACACACCTCTGGATGAATCGCTCGTTATGTCACAACATACCCGACCTCTGAATCGACAAGATTATAAAACCCTGACGCTGGCCGCCCTTGGCGGCGCGCTGGAGTTTTATGATTTCATTATCTTTGTCTTCTTCGCCGCCGTCGTTGGCGAACTGTTCTTCCCGGCGGATATCCCGGAATGGCTGCGTCAGGTGCAGACCTTCGGCATCTTTGCCGCGGGCTACCTGGCGCGTCCACTGGGCGGCATTATTATGGCCCACTTCGGCGATCTGGTCGGGCGCAAGAAGATGTTCACCCTGAGCATTCTGCTGATGGCATTGCCGACGCTGGCGATTGGTCTGCTGCCGACCTACGCGTCGACAGGCATTGCCGCGCCGCTGCTGCTGTTGCTGATGCGCATTCTGCAGGGGGCGGCTATCGGAGGGGAAGTGCCCGGCGCCTGGGTTTTTGTCGCCGAACACGTGCCGGAAAAGCGCATTGGTATCGCCTGCGGCACCCTCACTGCGGGCCTGACGGTTGGCATTCTACTGGGATCGGTGGTCGCGACGCTGATTAATACCAGCCTGACGCCGCAGGGGATTCACGACGGCGGCTGGCGTATTCCCTTCCTGTTAGGCGGCGTATTTGGTCTGGTGGCCATGTATCTGCGTCGTTGGCTGCAGGAGACGCCGATATTTCTCGAAATGCAGCAGCGTAAGGCGTTAGCACAGGAGCTGCCGGTCAAATCGGTGGTGCTGAAACACCAGAAAGCGGTTGTGGTTTCCATGCTGCTGACCTGGCTGTTATCCGCCGGCGTGGTGGTGGTGATCCTGATGTCACCGGTCTGGCTACAAAAGCACTACGGTTTTGCCCCGGCCATCACCCTGCAGGCCAACAGTATTGCCACCATTATGCTCTGCATCGGCTGTCTGCTGGCAGGGCTGGCGGCGGATCGTTTTGGCGCCAGCCGCACGTTCATCGTCGGCAGTTTGCTACTGGCGCTCTCCAGCTGGGCGTTCTATCACCTTTCCGGCAGCAGTCCACAGCAGCTGTTCCTGCTGTATGGCACGGTGGGATTATGCGTCGGGGTTGTGGGCGCCGTACCTTACGTCATGGTGCGCGCTTTCCCGGCGGAGGTTCGCTTTACCGGCATTTCCTTCTCATATAACGTCTCTTACGCCATTTTTGGCGGTCTGACGCCGATTGCCGTGACCATGCTGATGGGCGTTTCGCCGATGGCACCTGCATGGTACGTGCTGGCGCTTTCGCTGATGGGGCTGGGATTAGGGATCTGGCTGCGCCAGGGGATGAACCGTGATGTGGCTGCCGCCGGCGGGGAGTTGCAGCGCCTGCCTTAACGTTCTGCAACGTTCTGCGAGCAATACCCTCGCCCGTCGGGACGAGGGTATTTTTTATCAATGAGGTGCGCCGATCGGCAGTACGGTGCGACCAAACTGTTCGTTCAGTACTTCACCCATCGCCAGATAAATAGCGCTACCGCCGCAGACTAAACCAATCCAGCCCGCGATTTTTACGAGACCTTCATTATCTGCCAGGTGACCGATTGCCAGCAGCGCAAACAGAACGGTCAGGCTGAGGAAAACGAATTGCAGCATTCGTGCGGCTTTCAGGGTACCGAAGAACATAAACAACGTGAAGACTCCCCACAGACCGAGATACATGCCGAGGAAGTGCGCATCAGGTGCTTCTGCCAGGCCCATTTTCGGCATGAGAAGAATAGCGACCAACGTCAGCCAGAAGGCGCCGTAGGACGTAAAAGCGGTTAAACCAAAGGTATTGCCTTTTTTAAATTCCAGCAGGCCTGCGAAAATCTGCGCAATACCGCCGTAAAAAATGCCCATCGCCAGGATAGCTACATCAAACGCGAACAGGCCGCTATTTGCCAGATTAAGCAGAATAGTGGTCATGCCGAAGCCCATAAGGCCCAGCGGTGCCGGATTAGCCAACTTAGTGTTGCCCATAATTCCTCAGAATAATGATTAGAAAGGGAAGCATTACCCCGCCACTCGGTGACGGGGCGCGGCATCATAATGAGGCGCAGGGTAACTGTCTATGATCTGGCGGGGTATTTTTCGCCAATTTACGCTGGCGCGGATAAATGGCGATCGTTCGCTATCGGCAGCCGGGTGCGGAGGCGTCTGGCGGGACGCGTGTTATCGATAAAAGCCGCTTTTTTACCGGTTTATTCAGTCGGCCTTGTTTATTCGTCTCTTTACCCGGCAAGAAAGTGAAAAATTTTTTTGCTTGCCCCCTTGAGGAAGCGGTGGGCGACCCCATCTTGTAGTCAACCGCAGTGAATGAACCTGAAAAAAATGATGTCTGGGCAGTTGAAACCATAGGTTTCGCCCTTATTACAGGTTTACAACCACATGTTGATCGAATTTTTAGTGGAGACGTTTAGATGGGTAAAATTATTGGTATCGACCTGGGTACTACCAACTCTTGTGTAGCGATTATGGATGGCACTACTGCACGTGTGCTGGAGAACGCCGAAGGCGATCGCACCACGCCTTCTATCATTGCTTATACCCAGGATGGTGAAACTCTGGTTGGTCAGCCGGCTAAACGTCAGGCAGTGACAAACCCGCAAAACACCCTGTTTGCGATTAAACGCCTGATTGGTCGCCGCTTCCAGGACGAAGAAGTTCAGCGTGACGTATCCATCATGCCGTACAAAATCATCGGCGCCGACAACGGCGACGCATGGCTTGATGTGAAAGGTCAGAAAATGGCGCCGCCGCAGATTTCTGCTGAAGTGCTGAAAAAAATGAAGAAAACGGCTGAAGATTACCTGGGTGAGCCGGTAACTGAAGCGGTTATCACCGTACCTGCATACTTCAACGATGCTCAGCGTCAGGCAACGAAAGATGCCGGCCGTATCGCAGGTCTGGAAGTCAAACGTATCATCAACGAACCGACCGCCGCTGCACTGGCTTACGGTCTGGATAAAGAAGTCGGCAACCGTACTATCGCGGTTTACGACCTCGGTGGTGGTACCTTCGATATCTCTATTATCGAAATCGACGAAGTTGACGGCGAAAAAACCTTCGAAGTTCTGGCAACCAACGGTGATACCCACCTGGGTGGTGAAGACTTCGATAGCCGTATGATCAACTACCTCGTTGATGAGTTTAAGAAAGATCAGGGCATTGACCTGCGTAACGATCCGCTGGCCATGCAGCGTCTGAAAGAAGCGGCTGAAAAAGCGAAAATCGAGCTTTCTTCCGCTCAGCAGACCGACGTGAACCTGCCGTACATCACTGCAGATGCCACCGGTCCGAAACACATGAACATCAAAGTGACTCGTGCGAAACTGGAAAGCCTGGTTGAAGATCTGGTGAACCGTTCTATCGAGCCGCTGAAGGTTGCGCTGCAGGACGCGGGTCTGTCCGTGTCTGACATCCAGGACGTTATCCTGGTTGGTGGTCAGACTCGTATGCCAATGGTGCAGAAGAAAGTGGCTGAGTTCTTTGGTAAAGAGCCGCGTAAAGACGTTAACCCGGATGAAGCTGTGGCGATCGGTGCTGCGGTTCAGGGTGGTGTACTGACTGGTGAAGTCAAAGACGTTCTGCTGCTGGACGTTACCCCGCTGTCGCTGGGTATCGAAACCATGGGCGGCGTGATGACTGCGCTGATCAACAAGAACACCACTATCCCGACCAAGCACAGCCAGGTGTTCTCTACTGCAGAAGACAACCAGTCTGCGGTAACCATCCACGTGATTCAGGGTGAGCGTAAACGCGCTTCCGATAACAAATCACTGGGTCAGTTCAACCTGGATGGGATTAACCCGGCACCGCGCGGTATGCCGCAGATCGAAGTCACCTTCGACATCGATGCTGATGGTATCCTGCACGTGTCCGCCAAAGACAAAAACAGCGGTAAAGAGCAGAAAATCACCATTAAGGCCTCTTCTGGTCTGAACGAAGAAGAAATTGCCAAAATGGTTCGTGATGCGGAAGCGAACGCTGAATCTGACCGTAAGTTCGAAGAACTGGTTCAGACCCGTAACCAGGGCGACCATCTGCTGCACAGCACGCGTAAGCAGGTTGAAGAAGCGGGCGACAAACTGCCGGCTGACGACAAAACTGCCATCGAGTCTGCGCTGACCGCGCTGGAAACTTCACTGAAAGGTGAAGACAAAGCGGACATCGAAGCGAAAATGCAGGCGCTGGCTCAGGCTTCCCAGAAGCTGATGGAAATTGCTCAGCAGCAACACGCTCAGCAGCAGGCTGGCGGTGCTGAAGCTTCTGAAAGCAACGCGAAAGACGACGATGTCGTTGACGCCGAGTTTGAAGAAGTGAAAGACAAAAAATAATCGCCCTTTGAACGGGTAAAACACTGGCACGGGCGAAGAGGTTTCCTCTCCGCCCGTGCACGCATGTTAAGGGGCTGAAAAACACCAATGGCAAAGCAAGATTATTACGAGATTTTGGGCGTTTCCAAAACAGCGGAAGAGCGTGAAATCAAAAAGGCTTACAAGCGCCTGGCCATGAAATACCACCCGGACCGTAACCAGGGTGATAAAGAAGCCGAAGCGAAGTTTAAAGAAATTAAAGAAGCGTATGAAATCCTGACTGATGACCAGAAGCGTGCGGCCTACGATCAGTACGGCCACGCCGCCTTTGAACAAGGTGGCATGGGCGGCGGCGGCGGCGGTTTTGGCGGCGGTGCCGATTTCAGCGATATCTTTGGCGACGTGTTTGGCGATATCTTCGGCGGCGGTCGTGGCCGTCAGCGTGCGGCGCGTGGCGCTGACCTGCGCTACAACATGGACCTGACGCTGGAAGAAGCCGTTCGCGGCGTGACTAAAGAGATTCGCATCCCGACGCTGGAAGAGTGTGACGTCTGCCACGGCAGCGGCGCGAAAGCCGGTAGCAAACCGCAAACCTGTCCAACCTGTCACGGTGCCGGTCAGGTGCAGATGCGCCAGGGCTTCTTCGCCGTTCAGCAAACCTGTCCGCATTGCCAGGGACGCGGTACGCTGATTAAGGATCCGTGCAACAAATGCCACGGTCACGGCCGTGTCGAGAAGACTAAAACCCTGTCGGTCAAAATCCCGGCTGGTGTTGATACCGGCGATCGTATTCGTCTTTCAGGCGAAGGCGAAGCGGGCGAGCACGGCGCTCCGGCTGGCGATCTGTACGTTCAGGTCCAGGTTAAGCAGCACGCTATCTTTGAGCGCGAAGGCAATAACCTGTACTGCGAAGTGCCGATCAACTTCACCATGGCTGCCCTCGGCGGCGAGATTGAAGTCCCGACGCTGGATGGCCGCGTCAATCTGAAGGTGCCTGGCGAAACGCAGACCGGTAAGCTATTCCGCATGCGTGGCAAAGGCGTGAAATCCGTACGCGGTGGCGCGCAGGGCGATCTGCTGTGCCGCGTGGTGGTTGAAACGCCGGTAGGGCTTAATGAAAAACAGAAACAGCTGCTGAAGGATCTTCAGGAAAGTTTTGGCGGCCCAACGGGTGAAAAAAACAGCCCGCGCTCCAAAAGTTTCTTTGATGGCGTGAAGAAATTCTTCGACGACCTGACGCGCTAATCTACTGCGATTCTGAAAAGCCACTTTATTGTTAAAGTGGCTTTTTTGTTTCCAGCCCGCTATCTGTTAATGATGGCTGAATCCCTCCGGTCAGAGTCGCACTTTGCCGTCTGTCTTGTATCGTAAAAAACGAGCTATAACGCAATAATAATCTTATTTTTTCGAAGTGTTATGGCGACTAGAATAGTTTCATCGATGAATTAGCCTTATAGAGAGAGTAAAAGTGAAACATCTGCAGCGTTTTTTCAGTAGCGATGCTTCAGGGGGCATTATCCTCATTTTTGCGGCCGCGTTGGCCATGCTGTTGGCTAATACTGACGCGACCAGCGGTATTTACCATTCCTTTCTGGAAACACCCGTTCAGCTGCGTGTTGGTGCGTTAGAAATCAATAAGAACATGCTGCTGTGGATTAACGATGCGCTGATGGCCGTCTTCTTCTTACTGATTGGCCTGGAAGTGAAGCGAGAGATGATTCAGGGGGCGCTGGCCAGCCGCCGGCAGGCCGTTTTCCCGGTCGTGGCTGCCTTGGGTGGGATGATTGTCCCGGCGCTGATCTACCTGGCGTTTAATGCTCAGGATCCGATTACCCGGGAGGGGTGGGCTATTCCGGCGGCGACCGATATCGCTTTTGCGCTGGGCGTGCTGGCGCTGCTGGGCAGTCGCGTACCGCCGGCGTTGAAAATCTTCCTGATGGCGCTGGCGATTATCGACGACCTGGGCGCCATTATCATCATTGCCCTGTTTTATACCAGTGACCTTTCCGTCCTGTCGCTGGGCGTGGCGGCTGGGGCGATTGCCGTGCTGGTCGCGCTCAATCTTTGCGGCGTCCGACGCACCGGTATCTATATCCTGGTCGGCGCGGTGCTATGGACTGCGGTCCTGAAGTCCGGGGTTCATGCGACGTTAGCCGGGGTGATCGTTGGCTTTATGATCCCGCTTAAGGAGCAGGGCGGTAAATCACCGGCTAAGCAGCTTGAGCATGTCCTGCATCCGTGGGTGGCTTACCTGATTCTGCCGCTTTTCGCCTTCGCTAACGCAGGCGTCTCGCTGCAAGGGGTAACGATTGAAGGACTGACGTCACTGCTGCCGCTGGGGATTATTGCCGGGCTGTTTATCGGCAAACCGCTGGGTATCAGCCTGTTCTGCTGGCTGGCGTTAAAACTGAAATGGGCATCGCTGCCGGAAGGGACGACCTGCAAGCAGATTGTGGCGGTCGGCATTCTGTGCGGGATTGGCTTCACGATGTCGATTTTCATCGCCAGTCTGGCCTTCAGCAGCGTTAACCCTGGCTTAATCAACTGGGCCAAGCTGGGCATCCTGATTGGATCGGTCCTGTCGGCCGTGACCGGGTATATGATACTACGCAGGCGTATTGCGGATACCACGACGGCTTAACATTCGACGGGGAGCCTGTAAGGGCTCCCCTGGCATTATCAGGGAGAGAAACATGTCGCATATTAATTACAACCACCTGTATTACTTCTGGCACGTTTACAAAGAAGGTTCTGTTGTCGGCGCCGCGGAGGCTTTATTTCTGACGCCGCAGACCATTACCGGGCAAATCAAAGCGCTCGAAGAGCGTTTGCAGGGGAAATTGTTTAAACGCAAGGGGCGGGGGCTGGAGCCGAGTGAACTGGGCGAGCTGGTATTCCGCTATGCGGACCGCATGTTCACGCTGAGCCAGGAGATGCTCGATATTGTGAACTACCGCAAAGAGTCTAACCTGCTGTTCGATGTCGGCGTTGCCGATGCTTTGTCGAAACGACTGGTGAGCGGGGTGCTGGATGCGGCGGTAGTGGATAATGAACAGATTCATCTGCGTTGCTTTGAGTCGACCCACGAAATGCTGCTTGAGCAGCTCAGCCAGCACAAGCTCGATATGATCATCTCAGACTGCCCCATCGATTCCACCCAGCAGGAAGGGCTGTTCTCCGTACGTATCGGCGAGTGCAGCGTGAGCTTCTGGTGTATGAACCCGCCGCCGGAAAAACCGTTCCCCGCCTGTCTGGAGGAGCGTCGTCTGCTGATCCCCGGTCGGCGCTCGATGCTGGGACGCAAGCTTCTGAACTGGTTCAACTCCCAGGGGCTGAAGGTCGAGATTCTCGGTGAGTTTGACGATGCGGCGCTGATGAAGGCGTTCGGTGCGGCTCATAATGCGATTTTTGTCGCGCCGACGCTTTACGCGCATGACTTCTATCAGGACGAGACGATTATTGAGATCGGACGGATGGAGAATGTGATGGAGGAGTATCACGCCATTTTTGCCGAAAGGATGATTCAGCATCCGGCGGTGCAACGGATTTGCAATCGCGACTATTCGTCACTCTTCACGACGCCGCAGCCGTAACTGACAGGCATAAAAAAACCCGCTTTCGCGGGTTTTTTTACAAAGCGATAACAAGCAGACGATTAAGCCAGTTTGTTGATCTGAGCGGTCAGGTTTGCTTTATGACGCGCAGCTTTGTTTTTGTGGATCAGACCTTTAGCAGCCTGACGGTCCACGATTGGTTGCATTTCGTTAAATGCTTTCAGTGCAGTAGCTTTGTCGCCAGCTTCGATAGCTGCGTATACTTTCTTGATGAAAGTACGCATCATAGAGCGACGGCTAGCGTTGTGCTTGCGGGCCTTTTCAGACTGAACGGCGCGCTTCTTAGCTGATTTGATATTAGCCAAGGTCCAACTCCCAAATGTGTTCTATATGGACAATTCAAAGGCCGAGGAATATGCCCGTTTAGCCTTCTTTTGTCAATGGATTTGTGCAAATAAGCGCCGCTTAAAACAACGACGCTTTATTACGTAGTGATGGCGCAAGATTCTACCAGCTTGTTGCTGGCGAATACAGCCTTTCCACCATAAAAATCGCTGGGCTCGGGTAGTTTTTGCCGCATTCCCGCGCTGAGTTGATGAATTCCCGGGATCTTTCGGTTAAGAGGTGCAATCGCTGGTTAACGTCGTCAGTTGTACAAGGTATACTCGGACGATTTTCACTGTTTTGAGCCAGACATGAAGCTGATACGCGGCATACATAATCTCAGTCAGGCGCCGCACGGGTGCGTGCTGACCATTGGTAATTTTGACGGTGTGCATCGCGGGCATCAGGCGCTGCTGCAGCGTTTGCGCGCCGAGGGCCGCCAGCGTGGTTTACCGGTGGTGGTGATGATTTTCGAACCACAGCCGCTGGAGCTGTTTGCCGCCGATAAGGCGCCCGCCCGTTTGACGCGTCTGCGGGAAAAGCTGAGCTATCTGGCTGAAAGCGGCGTCGACTATGTGCTGTGCGTGCGCTTTGACCGCCGCTTCGCCGCCCTGACCGCCCAGGATTTTATCAGCGAACTGCTGGTGCGCCGGTTAGGCGTGCAGTTCCTCGCTGTGGGGGATGATTTCCGCTTTGGCGCTGGTCGCCAGGGGGATTTCTTGTTATTACAGAAAGCCGGGGCGGAATATGGTTTTGACGTAACCAGCACCCAAACTTTCTGCGAAGGCGGCGTACGTATCAGCAGCACGGCGGTGCGCCAGGCGCTGGCGGATGACGACCTTGTGCAGGCGGAAAACCTGCTGGGTCATCCCTTTACGATCTCCGGACGCGTGGTCCACGGCGATGAGCTGGGGCGCACTATTGGTTTTCCGACGGCGAACTTACCGCTACGCCGTCAGGTTTCCCCGGTAAAAGGGGTCTATGCGGTGGAAGTAACAGGACTGGGCGACAAACCGCTGGTGGGCGTCGCCAACATTGGCACCCGTCCAACGGTTGCTGGCGTTCGCCAGCAGCTGGAAGTGCATTTGCTGGACGTTGTAATGGACCTTTATGGTCGCCATATAGACGTAATACTGCGTAAAAAAATACGTAACGAGCAGCGATTTGCGTCGCTTGATGAGCTGAAAGCGCAAATTGCACGTGATGAGTTAACGGCCCGCGAGTTCTTTGGGCTGGCCAGGCAGGCATAAGTCTGTTGGTGTTTATCAAACCGAAATACGGAACCGAGAATCTGATGAGTGACTATAAATCCACCCTGAATTTGCCGGAAACAGGGTTCCCGATGCGTGGCGATCTCGCCAAGCGCGAACCGGGAATGCTGGCGCGTTGGACCGATGATGACCTGTACGGCATCATCCGTGCAGCGAAAAAAGGCAAAAAAACCTTCATTCTGCATGATGGCCCTCCTTATGCGAATGGCAGCATTCATATTGGTCACTCGGTTAACAAGATTCTGAAAGACATTATCGTTAAGTCCAAAGGACTGACGGGCTATGACTCGCCTTACGTTCCAGGTTGGGACTGCCACGGTCTGCCGATCGAGCTGAAAGTGGAGCAGGAATATGGCAAGCCGGGTGAGAAATTCACCGCCGCTGAATTCCGCGCCAAGTGCCGCGAATATGCCGCGACCCAGGTTGACGGCCAGCGTAAAGACTTTATCCGCCTGGGCGTGCTGGGCGACTGGTCGCGTCCGTACCTGACCATGGACTTCAAAACCGAAGCCAACATCATCCGTGCGCTGGGTAAAATCATTGGCAACGGCCACCTGCACAAAGGCGCGAAGCCGGTGCACTGGTGCGTTGACTGCCGTTCTGCGCTGGCGGAAGCAGAAGTCGAGTATTACGACAAAACGTCTCCTTCTATCGACGTCGCGTTCCACGCGGTAGACAAAGCCGCGGTGCTGGCGAAATTCGGCGTTGCCGATGTTACCGGCCCGGTATCCCTGGTTATCTGGACCACCACCCCGTGGACCCTGCCTGCCAACCGCGCTATCTCCCTGTCGCCGGAATTCGACTATGCGCTGGTGCAGGTTGCAGGTCAGGCACTGATCCTGGCGAAAGATCTGGTTGAAAGCGTGATGAAACGCGCGGGTATGGCGGATTACACCATCCTGGCGGCGGTGAAAGGTGATGAACTGGAGCTGATGCGCTTTAAGCATCCGTTCCTCGACTTCGACGTTCCGGCGATCCTCGGCGACCACGTTACCCTCGATGCGGGTACCGGTGCGGTGCATACCGCCGGCGGCCACGGTCCGGACGACTACACCATCAGCCAGAAATACGGTCTGGAAATTGCTAACCCGGTCGGCCCGGACGGTTCCTACCTGCCAGGGACCTGGCAGGCGCTGGACGGTATTAACGTCTTTAAAGCGAACGACATCATCGTCGAGATGCTGCGCGAAAGCGGCGCGCTGCTACACGTTGAGAAAATGCAGCACAGCTATCCATGCTGCTGGCGTCACAAGTCGCCGATCATCTTCCGTGCGACCCCACAGTGGTTCGTCAGCATGGATCAGAAAGGCCTGCGCGCGCAGTCGCTGAAAGAGATCAAAGGCGTGCAGTGGATCCCGGACTGGGGCCAGGCGCGTATCGAATCGATGGTGGCCAACCGTCCTGACTGGTGTATCTCCCGTCAGCGTACCTGGGGCGTGCCGATGTCTCTGTTTGTGCACAAAGAGACCCAGGAACTGCACCCGAACACCCTGGAACTGATGGAAGAAGTGGCGAAGCGCGTTGAGGTGGACGGTATTCAGGCGTGGTGGGATCTCGACTCCCGCGACATCCTCGGTGCCGATGCCGACAGCTACGAGAAAGTGCCGGATACTCTGGACGTATGGTTCGACTCCGGTTCTACCCACTCTTCCGTGGTTGACGTACGCCCGGAATTCTCCGGTCACGCCGCCGATATGTACCTGGAAGGTTCTGACCAGCATCGCGGCTGGTTCATGTCCTCGCTGATGATCTCCACGGCGATGAAGGGCAAAGCGCCGTACCGCCAGGTGCTGACGCACGGTTTCACCGTTGATGGTCAGGGACGTAAAATGTCCAAATCCATCGGTAACACCGTCTCTCCGCAGGATGTGATGAACAAGCTGGGCGCGGATATCCTGCGTCTGTGGGTGGCGTCGACCGATTACACCGGCGAAATGGCGGTCTCTGACGAGATCCTTAAACGCGCCGCCGACAGCTATCGTCGTATCCGTAACACCGCGCGCTTCCTGTTGGCGAACCTTAACGGTTTCGATCCGGTCAAAGACATGGTGAAACCGGAAGAGATGGTGGTGCTCGATCGTTGGGCGGTAGGCTGCGCGAAAGCGGCGCAGGAAGATATCCTGAAGGCCTATGAGTCTTACGACTTCCACGAAGTGGTGCAGCGCCTGATGCGCTTCTGCTCCATTGAGATGGGCTCGTTCTACCTCGACATCATCAAAGATCGCCAGTACACCGCGAAAGCGGACAGCGTGGCGCGTCGCAGCTGCCAGACCGCGCTGTTCCATATTGTGGAAGCGCTGGTTCGCTGGATGGCGCCGATCATGTCCTTCACCGCAGACGAAATCTGGGGCTACCTGCCGGGTTCCCGCGAAAAATACGTCTTCACCGGTGAGTGGTATGAAGGTCTGTTTGGCCTGGCCGACGACGAAGCGATGAACGACGGCTTCTGGGACGATCTGCTGCAGGTACGTGGCGAAGTCAATAAGGTCATCGAGCAGGCGCGTGCTGACAAGCGGGTGGGCGGTTCTCTGGAAGCGGCGGTCACGCTGTATGCCGATGCCGATCTGGCCGCGAAGCTGAACGCGCTGGGCAGCGAATTACGATTTGTCCTGTTGACCTCCGGGGCGACGGTTGCCGATCATGCACAGGCGCCGGCTGATGCCTGGCAGAGTGAACTGCTGAAAGGTCTGAAAGTCGTGCTGAGTAAAGCCGAAGGCGAGAAATGCCCACGCTGCTGGCACTACACCAGCGATGTCGGCAAGGTGGCGGAACACGCGGAAATCTGCGGTCGCTGTGTCAGCAACGTCGCCGGAGACGGCGAAAAACGTAAGTTTGCCTGATGAGTAAATCTGTCTGTTCAACGGGGCTACGCTGGCTTTGGGTCGTCGTAGCCGTGCTGATTATTGACCTGGGCAGTAAATTCCTGATCCTCCAGAACTTTGCTCTGGGGGATACGGTATCGCTGTTTCCGTCGCTTAATCTGCACTATGCGCGTAACTATGGCGCAGCTTTTAGTTTCCTTGCCGATAGCGGCGGCTGGCAGCGCTGGTTCTTTGCCGGCATTGCCATCGGTATCTGCGTGATTCTGGCGGTCTTGATGTATCGCTCAAAAGCCACGCAGAAGCTGAACAACATTGCCTACGCGCTGATTATTGGCGGTGCGCTGGGGAATTTGTTTGATCGGCTATGGCATGGTTTCGTCGTCGATATGATTGATTTCTACGTCGGGGACTGGCATTTCGCCACCTTCAACCTCGCTGATACCGCAATTTGTATCGGCGCAGCGCTGATTGTGCTGGAAGGCTTCCTGCCTTCTAAAGAGAAAAAAGCCGCATAAACATTGCCGGATGGCGCTGGCGCTTATCTGGCCTATAATGTACTGCGCTCCTTGTCGGCCCGGTAAGCGTAGCGCCACCGGGCAAACAGGCGGCTGAAATTTTAAAGAGCAAACCTGCATGTCTAAATCCGTACAGAGCAACAGCGCGATCATCGTTCACTTCACGCTGAAACTGGATGATGGCTCAACGGCTGAATCCACCCGCAATAACGGCAAACCTGCCCTGTTTCGCCTTGGCGACACCTCCCTGTCTGAAGGTCTGGAACAACAGCTTCTTGGTCTGAAAGAGGGGGAGAAAAAGGTATTCTCGCTGGAGCCCGATGCTGCGTTTGGCATACCAAGCCCGGATCTTATCCAGTATTTTTCCCGCCGCGAATTTATCGATGCGGGCGAGCCGGAAATCGGCGCGATTATGCTCTTTACCGCAATGGATGGCAGCGAAATGCCCGGCGTGATTCGTGAAGTGAACGGCGATTCGATCACCGTGGATTTCAACCACCCGCTGGCCGGGCGCACCGTCCATTTTGATATTGAAGTGCTGGAAATCGATCCGGCGCTGGAGGAGTGAAATGCAGATCCTGTTGGCTAACCCGCGCGGCTTTTGCGCCGGCGTTGACCGCGCTATCAGCATTGTCGAAAACGCGCTGACGCTCTACGGCGCGCCGATCTATGTGCGTCATGAAGTGGTGCATAACCGCTATGTGGTCGATAGCCTGCGCAAGCGCGGCGCCATTTTTATCGAACAGATTAGCGAAGTGCCTGATGGCGCGATCCTGATTTTCTCCGCGCACGGCGTCTCTCAGGCGGTACGTAATGAAGCGAAAAACCGCGATCTGACGGTCTTTGACGCGACCTGTCCGCTGGTGACCAAAGTGCATATGGAAGTCGCCCGCGCCAGCCGTCGCGGCGAAGAGTCGATCCTGATTGGCCATGCCGGTCACCCGGAAGTGGAAGGGACGATGGGCCAGTACAGCAACCCGGAAGGGGGAATGTATCTGGTGGAATCACCCGATGATGTCTGGACGCTGGATGTGAAAAACGACGCCCGGCTGTCGTTTATGACGCAGACCACCCTCTCGGTAGATGACACTTCGGATGTGATCGACGCGCTGCGCGAACGTTTCCCGAAAATCGTCGGGCCGCGTAAAGACGATATCTGTTACGCAACGACCAACCGTCAGGAAGCGGTTCGCGCGCTGGCGGAACAGGCCGATGTCGTGCTGGTGGTGGGGTCGAAAAACTCCTCTAACTCCAACCGCCTGGCGGAGCTCGCTCAGCGGATGGGGAAAGCAGCCTATCTGATTGACGACGCGACGGATATTCAGGAAGCGTGGGTCAAAGAGGCCGCGTGCGTTGGCGTGACCGCAGGCGCATCGGCCCCGGATATCCTGGTGCAGAACGTGATTGCGCGTCTGCAGGCGCTGGGCGGTGGAGAAGCCGTCCCGCTGGAAGGGCGTGAAGAGAATATCGTTTTCGAAGTACCGAAAGAGCTGCGGGTTGATGTCCGTGAAGTAGACTAAGTTCTTTCGCCGGCGGATGTGAGAAGATGCCAGACTTAACGTCTGGCATTTTTTTTGGGAGAAACGATGCGCTTACCGATCATTCTTGATACCGATCCCGGCATTGACGACGCGGCGGCGATCGCCGCCGCGCTATTCGCCCCCGAGCTCGATCTGCAGCTGATGACGACGGTGGCGGGGAACGTGTCGGTGGAAAAAACCACGCGTAACGCCCTGCAGCTGCTGCATTTCTGGCAGGCGAAGGTTCCTCTGGCTCAGGGAGCGTCGATGCCGCTCTTGCGCCCGCTGCGCGATGCGGCCTCCGTGCACGGCGAGTCCGGCATGGAAGGGTATGATTTTGTCGAGCATGACTGTCAGCCATTGCCGAAACCGGCCTTTCAGGCCATTCGCGATGCGCTGATGCATGCTCAGGAGCCGATTACGCTGGTGGCGATTGGTCCGTTGACCAATATTGCGCTGCTCCTGACGCAGTACCCGGAATGTCGCTTTAATATTCGCCGGCTGGTGATCATGGGCGGTTCCGCCGGGCGCGGTAACTTTACGCCTAATGCGGAGTTCAATATTGCTATCGATCCGGAAGCCGCGGCCAGCGTATTTCGCAGCGGTCTGGAGATCGTGATGTGCGGGCTCGACGTGACGAACCGGGCAATGCTGACGCCGGAGTACCTTGCCACGCTGCCCGCGTTGAACAAGACCGGAAAGATGCTCCACGCGCTGTTCAGCCATTATCGCAGCGGCAGCATGAGCAGCGGGCTGCGCATGCATGACCTGTGCGCCATTGCCTGGCTGGTGCGCCCTGAACTGTTTACCCTGCAACCGTGCTTTGTGGCGGTGGAAACGCAGGGGACCTGGACATCCGGCACCACCGTCGTCGATATCGAAGGGCGACTGGGGCAGCCGGCGAACGCGAACGTTGCGCTGGCGCTGGATGTGGACGGTTTTCAGCGCTGGGTGGCGGAAGTGTTGGCCCTGGCGCCGTAAGCAGCCAGACGACCGTCAATTTTCTCGCTCAGAAAATCAATCATGGCCCGCATTCTGGCGGGCATATGTTTATTGCCCGACCACAGCAACCACAGCTGTCCGGTATAGCTACTGATAAACTCCCATTCTGCCAGAACCTGGACGATATCGCCCCGGGCCAGCGCGTCGCGGGCGGTAAACAGCGGCAGGCTGCCGATACCTAAATGCTGCTGCACCGCATCAAGGCGCACGGCAGTATGGTTGGCGGCGTAGCGTCCGTGAGTCTGGATAGTTTCCGTTTTACCCGCCCGTCGGAATTTCCAGCGTGAGTCGGCCGGCGTTTCGCCCAGGCTGATGCAGCTGTGAGCGCGCAGCTCCGCCGGCGTTTGCGGCGTGCCATGCTGCTGCAAATAATCCGGTGTGGCGCAGATCACGTGGGTCACCGGCATCAGCGGCTTGCCGTGTAGCCCGGGAGAGGGGCTGTGGGTAATCCGCAGCGCCAGATCAATACCATCATCAATCAGATCCAGATAGCGGTCCTCAAGCCGCAGACAGACGTCCACGCCGGGGTAGCGGGTGAGAAACTCCGTCATTAACGGATGAATCACAAACCGCCCGACGGCCTTCGGCACGCTGAGCGTCAGTTTGCCCTGCGCCACTTCCTGCGCACTGCTGGCGGAATCCATCGCCTGGCGAGCCGATTCCAGCATCTCCTGTGCGTGCGCATACACCGTTTTCCCGGCATCGCTCAGGCGTAATTTACGCGTGCTGCGGTGCAGCAGCTTACAGCCCATTTGCTGTTCCAGCCGCGAGACGCTGCGGCTGATCGCCGAAGGCGTTGCTCCGGAAATACGGGCGACGGCAGAAAAACTGCCCTGATCGACAATTTGCACGAACAGGGCAAGGTCGGGGAGTAAATTGAGATTCATTTGTGCCCTTGAGGCAAAAGTGCATTGATGAATGACGGGATTATCGTCATGGATAATATCAATATACTGTCCTGACTGAGAGGAGGACAACCATGACTGAACGTCTTTATTACACCTGCGATGAGACCGAGATGCGAGCTCTGGTCGTGAGTTGCCAGAGTGAGGCCGATGGCCGTTACGCTATTGAGCTGAACCAGACCTTGTTTCACCCGCAGGGCGGCGGGCAGCCGGCCGATCGCGGCTGGATTGGCGGTATTGCTGTTGAAGGCGTGGTGGCGCGAGGCGACAGCGTCCTGCACATTGTCGCGCAACCGCTGCCGCCTGGAGAGGTGGAGATTCGGGTGGATGAGGCTGCCAGGCGTCTGCACTCGCGGCTGCACTCAGCGGGGCATCTGATAGGCCTGGCGGGCGAGCGGGCTGGCTGGCGCCCGGTCAAGGCGCACCACTGGCCCGGAGAAGGGCGGATAACGTTCACCGCTATCGGGTCCGCCATCGTGCCGGAGGCCAGTGCACTGCTGGCGACGATCGCGGGCTGGCAGGCGGAAAATCTGCCGCGGCATCTGACTTTTGAGGATGGGCGGCGTCAGGTCGGATTTGGGTCATTACCGGCCTATCCCTGCGGCGGAACGCATGTTGCCAGCCTGTCTGAACTGGGGATGGTGACGATTAGCCAGGTAAAAATCAAAAAAGGTCAGCTGATCGTGAGTTATACGCTGGAGTGAGCGGCGACGCTGGCGGATTTTTGTGTGATATCAGTTGCAAAGTCGCCCGACTCATCTGAGGTTAATCGATTAATCTGCTAATCTTATTCTGTTGTTCTCCTCGGGCCGGAGACAAATATGAATCCTTCCTTTATTCAGCCACCGCAGGTGGTCTGGGCCAGCGGCGCACTTGCCGATGGCCCGTTGTTACGTAAATCAACGCGCATTGCGGATCTTGCGCAGGTGTTCGCCGATGAGCGCGCGCGTCAGGGAATGGTGGGCGAGCTGGTCGTTTATGATGTGGAAATGCTTGATACCTCTTCAGCGGAAGGGGCGCTGTATACCGGCGTCACCCATCTTTATCCCGGAAAAGTGGGCAACGAGTATTTTATGACCCGCGGGCATTTTCATGCCCGTCGTGAACAAGGCGAAGTCTACTTTGGTCTGCGGGGAAGTGGTCTACTGCTCCTGCAAGATGAGCAAGGGCAAGCGCGCTTTGAGCAGGTTTTTGCCGGGTCAGTACATATTATTCCAGGGTTCACCGCGCACAGGCTGATTAATACCGGGGGCGATACGCTTTCCGCGCTGGCGGTCTGGCCCGGCGTCGCGGGGCACGATTACGCAGCGCTGGCAAACGGCTTTGCGCTGCGGGTCTTTGAAGAGCATCGGACTCTCCAGGTAAAGGCGGTGCAGAATGACGAAATCTGACTGTTGTTACGGGCTGGATATGGCGATTCATCATCGACCGCTGGGTTTTAGCTACGGCAATGATGTCACCGGGCCGATGCCGGAAATCCGTCGTCTCGATCAGATTCGCGCTTCGCTGCGCGATCCCCACTGCGAAGGGCCGGAGGAGGTGTATGCCATCGCCATGGATGTGGCGCGGATGCAGGATCGTGAAGAGCTGAAAAAACGGATGTTGCTGTTTGGCGTGGTGACCTATGCCGCCGGGCGACTGGGGGATGAACCGGTTCGCAGTCAGGGACATGTCCATCGCATCAGCCAGCACAGCGGCTGGTCGCCGCCGGAGCTGTATGAAATCTGGCAGGGGAAAGCCATTATCTACATGCAAGAGTATGTGGAGGACGACCCCGGTCGCTGCTTTGCGGTCATCGCCGGGCCGGGAGAAAAGGTACTGGTGCCGCCCGGCTGGGGCCATGCCACCATTTCGGCGAGCCCGGATGAACCCTTAACTTTTGGCGCATGGTGCGATCGCGAGTACGGCTTTGAATATGATGCCGTGCGCGCCCGAAAAGGGCTGGCCTGGTATCCGCTGCTGCAGGATGAACAGATTATCTGGTTGCATAATTCGCACTATATTCCCGGGCGCTTACAGGCTATTACCCCCCGGCAGTATACGGAGTTTGGCATTACCTCCGCGCCAGTTTATCAGCAGTTTATTGACGATCCTGCCCGCTTCCAGTTTATCTCCCGTCCGGATAAGACAGCGGAATTATGGCGGAATTTCCATCCATAGCAAAACCGGGGCATGCCCTAATGCCGATCGTTTAAGGGGCGGCTGACCGATCCGGCAGAGGTGTAAGAATCAGCCATCTCAAAGAGATTGCCGATTTTTTATGGGCGCTGTCAGGTTTTCAACATATCTGCAGGAGTTTCTGTCCCGTCGTTCGCACAAACCACCGTTTACCGGCATCCGCTGGCCTGCGATAAACCCAAAAAATGCGGGTCACCTTTAAGTGACCCGCATTAGGGCATTGCCCCGGTTTTTTGACGTTGGGCGGATATTCACGCTATCCGCTGCGTTTGTCCCGGCCCGCGCGACGCGACCGGGACATTTTCACAACACCATCCGATATCAGCCGGCAAACAGACCGCTCACCACGCCGAGTGCGGCCAGTACCAGCAGCAGCACCATCGCTTTTACCGGTGAAACCCCGCGTTTGGCCATCAAATACCACGTCCCCAGCACCACCACAAGCGGCAGCAGCTGCGGGAAGATGCCATCCAGCATCTGCTGAACGTGAATATTGACCCCGTCTTTGGTGACGAATTCCAGCCCGGTTCCGAGTTTAACGTAGCTTGCCGCAACGCCACCCATGACGAAAACGCCCAGCAACGACAAGGCTTCACGCAGGCGGGTAGACTTACTGCTGACCAGCATCTCTACCGATCCGGAACCCATTTTGTAGCCTTTGAGAAACAGAAACCAGGAGCCGGGAATAATGATGCCCAGCCAGGCGACGGTATAGAACAGCGGCCCGAGAATACTGCCGCCGGCCGCCAGCGCCATACCGATACTCAGCAAAATCGGGATAAGCATGCCGGGGATCATTGAATCACCGATCCCGGCGATCGGCCCCATCAGGCCGACTTTCAGGGTGTTGATCGTTTCACCATCGATCGGTTCGCCGTTGGCTTTTTTCTCCTCCAGCCCCAACGCCATACCGTTGACGATCGCGCCGATCTGCGGCTCGGTGTTATAGAACGATGCGTGACGGCGCAGCATTTCGGTGCGCTGGGCGGCATCGGGATAGAGTTTTTTCGCCACCGGCAGCATGCTCAGGCAAAAGCCGAAGGATTCCAGGCGTTCAAAGCTCATTGAAGAGAGGTTGTGCATCATCCACGCGCGCCAGCAGCGGCGCAGGTCTTTGCGGGTCAGGGTACGTTCTTCCATCAGAATTCATCCTCATCATCGATGACCGGTTTTGCGCCAGTGCTCTGCTGCGGCTCCGGTTTGTAGTTGTAATGGATTAACGCCAGCAGCGAGCCCACGATCACCAGCGCGACCATATTGAGCTTTAAAAAGACGATGCAGACGAAACCGACGAGAAAATAGATCAGCATGGTGTAGTTTTTGATGATCTGTTTGAGCAGGATAGCGATCCCCACCGCAGGCAGAATGCCGCCCAGCACGTTCATCGTCGACAGAATGATTTTGGGCAAACTGTCCATAAAACTACTGATGTACTGCGCACCGAAATAGACGGCGATAAAAGTCGGTACGAAGCGTAAAACGAAGTTCGTCGCCTGGGGCCAGATGGCGCTGTTGAGATAAATTCCGCGTTCGTCGCCACGATCCAGCGCAACATCGGCCCGATGGTTCCAGAAAGAGTTCAGTACCATCATGGCGTTAAACAGAATGGTTCCGGCGATACCGATGGTGGCCGCCAGCGCCACCGCTACTTCCGGTCCTTTCCCTGACAGGATCCCGAGGGCGATGGCCGGGTAAGCGACAAAGTTAAGGTCGGCCGGCATCGACCCGCCCGGTGTCACCATGGCGATATAGACGGCCTGGACCGCCACGCCGATCATAATGCCGGTTTTGACATCGCCGAGAATAAGCCCGACCAGCATGCCGGAAACCAGCGGCCGGGTGATCAGATACCAGCCGCCGGTCAGCCCCAAAAGCCAGGGGCTACTGAGGGCGCCCAGATAGCAAAGAAAGCCTATCAATGTCGCTTCGATAATCATCATCCGCTCCTTATTTCAGCTTCTGCCGGGCGTCCTGCCAGCTGTAACAGCCGGCATCCGGGACCAGGCGGAATTCAACAAGATGTCCGTGCTGCACCAGCCAGTCAAAGGCGGCTATCTCCTCCGCGTTGACCGATTGGTTCGGGCCAATGGTTCGGGTATCGGCGCGGGCGCTCATTGGGCCAACGTTAATTTTGCCGTTGGCATTTTTCAGGCTGATACCGGCTGCTTCGATGCGCTGGAGCGTGACGGGGGATTTGCCGATCACGAAGTAACGCTTATCGCTGGCGATCACTTTGGGCAATTTTTCGATAGCTGTCGCGGTGTCGAACAGCCAGACTTTGGTGTCCTGAACCGCGCCTTTCATCACGGATGAGAGCAGCGGATCGGCCGCGACGGCATCGTCAATGGCGACGATGCCGTCGCAGGGCAGCTCTTTGGCCCAGCGTGTCACGAGCTGCCCATGAATAACGCGGTCGTCGATACGTACAAAAGAGATACTCATAGCGGTTTCCTTTAAAAATCATCGGACTGAACGGATATCGTCGGGGCAGCCATGACCAGTGTCGGTACGGTTAACGCCAGCAGCTGTGCGGCAGCATCGTGCACATCCGTTAAATGGTGAACCTCGTCGCTTTGCAGCAGCATCGGAAAATTGACCCCCGCCACGACGGCGACCGGGGGGATCGTCTGAGAGGAAAACGCGTGCTGGCAGGCGATGTTCCACGGCGTACCGCTTTGCATATCGCACAGCACCAGCACGCCATCGGCGTTTTGTCCGGCGCTGGCCAGCGTGCGGGCGAAATCCTCTCTGAAGCCTTCAATGCCAGCCTGCTCGCCGAGCGTCACGGCGAAGACATGAGGTAATTCGCCGTAAACCATGCGGCCGCTTGCAAGCAGGGCGTTCGCCAGCGGGCCGTGGGTGGCAACAATAACGTTGATCATGCGCTTATCCTCTTACCCAGGCTTTAATGGTGGCGAGCGGCTGTCCTGAGCCTTTGCCCGACGGTGAAATGCGATACTCGCCCACTGCGGCGGGAATAATAAAGGTCTCGGCATAGTGGACGACGAAAGGCGCGAAGGCGCCGCTCGGGCTGTCGACGATGGCCTCATCACCTTCGACCAGGTTGAGAACGTTCACTCCACCCTGAGTATGATGAGTGACCGGCGCGGTGAACCAGTGGCGGCGGGTTTCGATAAATTCACGCTCGTGCATCCCGGTTCGTTCTTCACGCCAGCCTTCGCCTTCGGCCACGGGTTCGACCTGGTTTACCAGGTTGTCGGCAACCCAGCGGGTGTCACGCTGCCAGTCGATAACCTGCTCCCCGTGCTCCAGATGGACGGGGCGCGGCAGACCATCTAAACCTAAACGCCCCCAGTCCCACAGCTTGAAAGTAAAAATGTACGGCGTGGCGCTGATTTCGAGGACCATCGTGCCGCTGCCCGAACAGTGAACCGTGCCGGCAGGGATCAGGAAGTGATCGTGCTTGCGTGCCGGGATCTGGTTAACAAAGCGGGCATCGTCGAAGGTTTTCTCCCCGCGCGCGGCGGCCTTGAGATCGTCCAGCATCGCCTGCGGCTCGATTCCGGTTTTGGTTCCGAGATAGACCACCGCGTGCGGTTGCGCTTCGAGAATGTAATAGCTTTCATCCTGGGTATAGTGCATCCCAAACTGTTGCTGGATGTACTCGGTGACGGGATGAACCTGGAAGCTCAGGTTCTGGCCGCCGATAGTGTCGAGAAAATCAAAGCGGATGGGAAATTCAGCGCCAAACCGGGCGTGAACCTTCTCACCCAGCAGCGCGCGAGGGTGAAGTAAAACCAGGTTTTGTGAGGGGATCTCGATCCGCACCTGACCAAAGCGCAGTAACAGGCTGTTTTCCTCGGGCACGCAATCAAAACACCATGCGTAATTGGGCGCGGAGGGATCGAGATCGAATTGCTGTTTCATCCACTGACCGCCCCAGACGCCGGGATCGAAGAACGGGGCGACGCGGAACGGACGGGTGGTGGTTTGCCGGAGGCCGGCGCGTAGCGCTTCGCCGCTGACCAGCGTCGGCGCCTCTTTTTGCGTGGTATCAAGCAGATAGTCGGCTCGTTTGAGCAGCGGCGTTTTGTGGCGATCGAAGACGCGCCATTCGATAAAAAAGGCGCGCTTATAGCGACGGAGGATGTCCTCGTCCTGGTTGTCCGCCCCCCAGTTTCCGAGGCCGTCATGGCGCATGCGCTGCTGAATTTCCCAGCGCGGCATATCGGCATAGACCAGCACATCGCCCGGATGAGCGAGCGCGGCGCCGGGACCATAAATAACGATGAGGCCTTCGGTCACGGCATCGACCTGCTGACGCAACTGATGTAACTTGTCGGCGTTAAAAAACTCCTCCAGGTGATGACAGGAGAGGACCCCGAAAACACGGTCATCGGTCAGGTTACGCGCCAGCAAATCGTGGAGCGCCTGCTGATCGCGGCGGGCGGATTCGACGTTCAGCACCCGCGTCGCGTTCAGTGACGGCAGCAGACGCTGCTCCAGTTCGTCAAGCCGGACGCCGGGATAGCAGTCCACAACCAGTACGGTTCTGGAGGAGGCTGAAGCCCTGAGGTTAAGCGTCGCTTCGATGGATTCCCAGCCCTGCCAGGCCTGGTCGTCATAACCCTGAACCGTAACTTCAGGGAATTTATCATAGGTCGTTTGCATTATCTGTCTCCGTATTGGCTAAATGAAGATTAATCGATTAACCTTGTTTTGACAGTATGGTTAACGCGATTAACCCGCCATAATGAGCAAGTAAAGCGGCAAGATGGGCGTTATTGTGAGTCCTGTCACAAGGAAAAATGCAATTTTTAGGTTATTCGATTAACCTTCGCTAAACGAACGGGAGAGATCATGACAACAGTGACGCTGGCACAGGTGGCTGAACGGGCAGGGGTATCCACGGCCACCGTTTCGATGGTGTTGCGTAACCGCGGGCGGATTTCGCAGGCTACGCGCGAACGTGTGCTGAAGGCGCTGGATGAAACTGGCTATGTCTACAATCAGACCGCCGCCAATCTGCGTAATCGCAGCAGCAACCAGGTTGGGCTGCTGCTGCATGACATCACCAACCCGTTTTACGGTGAGATGACGGCAGGCTTAAGCCATGAAATGGAGCGGCATGATTTGCTGTTATTTCTGGCCAACAGCGAAGAGTCAGGCGAGCGGCAGCAAAAGTTTGTCGACTCGCTGATGCGCAATAGCGCCTGCGGCATGGTGCTGTGCGCGGCGCGGGAAACTCCGGCCTCATTTTTTGAGGCGCTGAAAAGACGCAATATTCCCGCCATTATGGTGGTGCGCCCGCTCAGCGATCCGGATTTTGATTTTGTCGGGACCGATAACTTTCTCGGCACGCAGATGGCCACGGCACACTTGCTGAAAATGGGGCACCGACAGATTGCCTTTATCGGCGGTAGCCTGAGTTCCGGTACCCGGGCACAGCGTATTGGCGGGTTCACCAGCACGCTCCTGGAGAGCGGGATCTCGCCGCGTCCGGAGTGGATCGTCACGGCTCAGGCCAGCCAGATCGACGGCGCGAAAGTGGCCGAAGCGCTGCTGACCCGCTATCCGCAAATCACGGCCGCAGTTTGTTACCAGGATATTGTTGCGCTGGGCGTGATGCAGGCGCTGCGTAAAACCGGGCGTGAGCCGGGACGTGATTTTGCGCTGGTGGGATTTGACGATATTACCGAAGCCGCGCTGGTTCAGCCGGCGTTGACGACCGTTTCGGTGGCAGCGAAGGAGATTGGCCGCAAAGCCGGCGAGCTGCTGTATAGCCGTATTCAGGGCAATGATGAACCGCCGAAGCGCATTATTTTGCCGCCGGCGCTGGTGGTTCGGGAATCCTGCGGTTTTCGGCACAGGATTAACGCTCCGGACGAGTGAGAAACGATGCCGGCGTATAGTTTTTACTGATATCGAACGCCGTTTGTCATAAATTTCTAATTATCGGTGTTTTACAGTAGCGGCTCATCGACGGGCTGGTTAATCTGGAAACAATTTACGTTAAGTTAACAAAAGAGAATAGCTATGCATGATGCACAAATCCGCGTGGCCATCGCAGGCGCGGGCGGCCGGATGGGACGCCAGTTAATTCAGGCAGTACAGCAGATGGACGGCGTGGCGCTGGGCGCTGCGCTGGAGCGCGAAGGTTCTTCCCTCCTTGGGAGCGATGCCGGTGAGCTGGCCGGGGCCGGTAAAGCGGGTGTCGCGGTGCAAAGCAGTCTTGCGGCGGTCAAAGATGATTTTGATGTGCTAATCGATTTCACCCGTCCGGAAGGTACGTTAAACCACCTTGCTTTCTGCCGCGAACACGGCAAAGGGATGGTGATTGGTACCACCGGTTTTGATGAGGCCGGGAAACAGGCCATTCGCGATGCGGCGCAGGATATTGCCATCGTTTTCGCGGCCAACTTCAGCGTCGGCGTCAACGTGCTGTTAAAGCTGCTGGAGAAAGCGGCGAAGGTGATGGGCGACTACACCGATATCGAAATTATTGAAGCGCACCACCGCCACAAAGTGGACGCACCGTCGGGCACCGCACTGGCGATGGGCGAGGCGATTGCCGGCGCGCTGAACAAAGATCTGAAGGATTGCGCGGTCTACAGCCGTGAAGGGCATACCGGCGAACGCGTCCCTGGGACCATCGGCTTTGCCACCGTGCGCGCCGGGGATATCGTTGGCGAGCATACCGCTATGTTTGCCGATATTGGTGAGCGTATTGAAATCAGCCACAAGGCATCCAGCCGGATGACTTTTGCCAATGGTGCCGTTCGTTCCGCATTGTGGTTAAAAGATAAGAAATCAGGCCTTTTCGATATGCGTGACGTGCTTGATCTCAATGCTTTATAAGGTTTATTACCCATCGTGATGTGGTTATTGCATTCAATATGTAATTGATTGCAAAGGGCAATATTTTATTGCCCTTTTTATTTTTTGCTTCTTCATCAATAAAAGATGATGAAGTGGCTATAATATTAACTTATCCCTTCGTTTTTTGTTGTGTTATTGTAAATCTTGACCATCTGGTCTACTTTTTTGCTCTTGCACGCTCTGTTTTGCAATCTTCCAGGTCCGCAAGCGTTTTCTCTGCATAGTTTGTTGATCTTTTTGCCTGCTAACGCAGTGCTGAGAGGTCAGTGACGTGAAAAGAGATAAAAAATATCGGCTTTAAGTTGACTTTTACCCGACATCTCTCCAGAATGCCGCCGTTTGCCAGAAATCCATAGGTAAGCAAATTTGCATTGATTCATGTCATGCACATGCATTAATATGCAAATAAAGTGAGTGAATATTCTCTGGAGGGTGTTTTGATTAAGTCAGCGCTATTGGTTCTGGAAGACGGAACCCAGTTTCACGGTCGGGCCATCGGGGCAACGGGCACGGCGGTTGGGGAAGTCGTTTTCAATACTTCAATGACCGGTTATCAAGAAATCCTCACTGATCCTTCCTATTCCCGCCAAATTGTCACTCTTACTTATCCCCATATTGGTAATGTCGGCACCAACGCCGCCGATGAAGAATCTTCTCAGGTACATGCGCAGGGTCTGGTCATTCGCGACCTGCCGCTGATTGCCAGCAACTTCCGCAATACCGAAGACCTCTCTTCTTACCTCAAGCGCCATAACATCGTGGCGATTGCCGATATCGATACCCGTAAGCTGACGCGTTTGCTGCGTGAAAAAGGCGCACAGAACGGCTGCATCATCGTGGGTGATAACCTGGATGCGCAGCTGGCGCTGGAAAAAGCCAAAGCGTTCCCGGGCCTGAACGGCATGGACCTGGCGAAAGAAGTCACCACTTCAGAAACCTACAGCTGGACGCAAGGAAGCTGGACGCTGGCGGGCGACCTGCCGGAAGCGAAAGCGGAAAGCGAGCTGCCGTTCCACGTTGTAGCCTACGATTTTGGCGCCAAACGCAACATCCTGCGCATGCTGGTTGACCGCGGCTGCCGTCTGACGGTTGTGCCGGCGAAAACCTCTGCCGAAGAGGTGCTGAAGATGAATCCGGACGGTATCTTCCTGTCCAACGGCCCTGGCGACCCGGCGCCGTGCGATTACGCCATTGCCGCGATTGAGAAATTCCTCGAGACCGATATTCCGGTATTCGGCATCTGCCTCGGCCATCAGCTGCTGGCGCTGGCGAGCGGTGCGAAGACCGTTAAGATGAAGTTCGGCCACCACGGCGGCAACCACCCGGTTAAAGATATCGATAATAATGTGGTGATGATTACCGCCCAGAACCACGGTTTTGCGGTAGACGAAGCCTCCATGCCGTCTAACCTGCGCGTGACCCACAAGTCGCTGTTCGACGGAACGCTGCAGGGCATCCACCGCACTGACAAACCGGCGTTTAGCTTCCAGGGCCACCCGGAAGCGAGCCCAGGCCCGCACGATGCCGCGCCGTTGTTCGACCATTTTATTGCATTAATTGAGCAGTACCGCCAGTCCGCGAAATAATCAGGAGAAAAGAGCCATGCCAAAACGTACAGACATAAAAAGCATCCTGATTCTTGGCGCTGGCCCGATCGTTATCGGCCAGGCTTGCGAATTTGACTACTCTGGCGCCCAGGCCTGTAAGGCCCTGCGTGAAGAAGGTTACCGTGTCATTCTGGTGAACTCCAACCCGGCCACCATCATGACCGACCCGGAAATGGCCGATGCGACCTATATTGAGCCGATCCACTGGGAAGTGGTGCGCAAAATTATCGAAAAAGAGCGTCCGGATGCGGTACTGCCGACTATGGGCGGCCAGACGGCGCTGAACTGCGCGCTGGAGCTGGAACGTCAGGGCGTGCTGGCCGAATTCGGCGTCACCATGATCGGCGCCACCGCCGACGCGATTGATAAAGCGGAAGACCGCCGTCGCTTCGATGTGGCAATGAAGAAAATCGGTCTGGATACCGCACGTTCCGGTATTGCGCACACCATGGAAGAAGCGCTGGCGGTGGCCGCTGACGTGGGCTACCCGTGTATCATCCGTCCCTCCTTCACTATGGGCGGCACCGGCGGCGGTATCGCTTACAACCGTGAAGAGTTCGAAGAAATTTGTGCCCGCGGGCTGGATCTCTCTCCGACCAACGAACTGCTGATTGATGAATCGCTGATCGGCTGGAAAGAGTACGAGATGGAAGTGGTGCGCGATAAGAACGACAACTGCATCATCGTCTGCTCCATCGAAAACTTCGACGCCATGGGCATCCATACCGGTGACTCCATCACCGTCGCCCCGGCGCAAACCCTGACCGATAAAGAATACCAGGTGATGCGTAATGCATCGATGGCGGTGCTGCGCGAAATTGGCGTCGAAACCGGGGGCTCTAACGTGCAGTTCTCCGTTAACCCGAAAGACGGCCGCCTGATTGTTATCGAAATGAACCCGCGCGTATCACGCTCCTCCGCGCTGGCATCCAAAGCGACCGGTTTCCCGATTGCCAAAGTGGCGGCCAAACTGGCGGTCGGCTACACCCTGGATGAGCTGATGAACGACATCACCGGCGGCCGCACGCCGGCCTCGTTCGAACCGTCCATCGACTATGTCGTGACCAAGATTCCCCGCTTCAACTTTGAAAAATTCGTTGGCGCTAATGACCGCCTGACCACCCAGATGAAATCCGTGGGTGAAGTGATGGCGATTGGCCGCACCCAGCAGGAATCCCTGCAGAAAGCGCTGCGCGGCCTGGAAGTAGGGGCCACCGGTTTCGACCCGAAAGTCAGCCTCGACGACCCGGAAGCGCTGACCAAAATTCGCCGTGAGCTGAAAGATGCCGGCGCCGAGCGTATCTGGTACATCGCCGATGCGTTCCGCGCGGGGCTGTCCGTGGACGGCGTCTTCAACCTGACCAACATCGACCGCTGGTTCCTGGTACAAATTGAAGAGCTGGTACGTCTGGAAGAGAAAGTGGCTGACCTTGGCATCACCGGTCTGACGCCTGACTTCCTGCGTCAGCTGAAGCGTAAAGGCTTTGCCGATGCTCGTCTGGCAAAACTGGCCGGCGTTCGTGAAGGTGAAATCCGTAAGCTGCGTGACCAGTACGACCTGCACCCGGTCTACAAGCGCGTGGATACCTGCGCGGCGGAATTTGCCACCGATACCGCCTACATGTACTCCACCTATGAAGACGAATGTGAAGCGAACCCGTCCGTTGACCGCGATAAAATCATGGTCCTTGGCGGCGGCCCGAACCGTATCGGTCAGGGTATCGAATTTGACTACTGCTGCGTACATGCTTCACTGGCGCTGCGTGAAGATGGTTACGAGACCATTATGGTTAACTGTAACCCGGAAACCGTGTCTACCGACTACGACACCTCCGACCGTCTGTACTTTGAGCCGGTGACGCTGGAAGACGTGCTGGAAATCGTGCGTATCGAGAAGCCGAAGGGCGTTATCGTCCAGTACGGCGGCCAGACGCCGCTGAAACTGGCGCGTGCGCTGGAAGCGGCCGGCGTACCGGTTATCGGAACCAGCCCGGATGCGATTGACCGTGCCGAAGACCGTGAACGTTTCCAGCAGGCGGTTGACCGTCTGAAGCTGAAACAGCCGGCGAACGCCACCGTGACCACCATTGAGATGGCCGTTGAGAAGGCGAAAGAGATTGGCTACCCGCTGGTGGTGCGTCCGTCCTACGTCCTGGGCGGTCGGGCGATGGAAATCGTCTACGACGAAGCCGACCTGAAGCGCTACTTCCAGACCGCGGTCAGCGTCTCGAACGACGCGCCGGTTCTGCTGGACCGCTTCCTTGACGATGCGGTCGAAGTCGACGTTGACGCTATCTGCGACGGCGAAATGGTGCTGATTGGCGGCATCATGGAGCACATCGAACAGGCGGGCGTGCACTCGGGCGACTCCGCATGTTCTCTGCCGGCCTACACCCTGAGCAAGGAAATTCAGGATGTGATGCGTGAGCAGGTACAGAAGCTGGCCTTTGAACTGCAGGTCCGTGGCCTGATGAACGTCCAGTTCGCGGTGAAAAACAATGAAGTGTACCTGATTGAAGTGAACCCGCGTGCGGCGCGTACCGTACCGTTCGTCTCTAAAGCCACCGGTATCCCGCTGGCCAAAGTAGCGGCGCGAGTGATGGCTGGCCAGACCCTGGCCCAGCAGGGCGTCACCAAAGAAATTATCCCGCCGTACTACTCGGTGAAAGAAGTGGTGCTGCCGTTCAACAAATTCCCGGGCGTTGACCCGCTGTTAGGGCCAGAAATGCGCTCTACCGGGGAAGTGATGGGCGTGGGCCGTACTTTCGCCGAAGCGTTCGCTAAAGCGCAGCTGGGCAGCAGCTCAACGATGAAAAAACAGGGCCGCGCGCTGCTCTCCGTTCGCGAAGGCGACAAAGAGCGTGTCGTAGACCTGGCGGCGAAACTGCTGAAGTTTGGTTTCGAACTGGATGCGACTCACGGTACCGCGATTGTGCTGGGTGAGGCGGGGATCAACCCACGTCTGGTGAATAAGGTGCATGAAGGTCGTCCGCATATTCAGGACCGTATTAAGAATGGCGAATACACCTACATCATCAACACCACCGAAGGTCGTCAGGCGATTGAAGACTCCAAGCTGATTCGCCGCAGCGCCCTGCAGTACAAAGTGCATTACGACACCACCCTGAACGGCGGTTTCGCGACGGCGATGGCGCTCAACGCCAACGCCATCGAGAAAGTGACCTCGGTTCAGGAAATGCACGCGCAAATTAAAAAGTAAGCTGCCTCGATAATATCGGGTCGCGGAACAACAAGGGTTGACGAGAAATCGTCGGCCCTTTTTTTATCCGCGCCATCTTCGGAGAGTTCTGCTTTTCACGGTCCGTCCGGTGAGGCTAACTATAGTTAGCATCATAACGATATCAATTGACGGAAAGACAGGAGGATACAATGCGGAACAAAATTCTGATGGCATCCGCGCTGGCGGCGACGGCAATGTTGTTTGTGGCGGGCTGTTCATCGAACCAGTCGCTGAAAACGACCGACGGTAAAACGATCGTGACTGATGGCAAGCCGCAGGTGGATGATGATACTGGTATGGTGTCGTACAAAAATGCGGAAACCGGCCGGACTGAACAGATCAATCGCGATCAGGTGAAGTCGATGGATGAACTGGATAACTAAGGGTTATCCGGGGCCCCGCGACGGATCTCGTGGGGCTGATTACGGCGGGACCGCTACAGCAGAGCGTTATCTATCTTAACGATAATTTTGCGCAGCGGCGCGCCGGCATCCATCGCGCCCATCGGGCGGTGCAGTTCGCCCGGGAATAAAATGGCCAGCTCTTCCGGGTGCAGATGAATCAGCGTTTCGCTGCTGATTGCCTCACAAAAGCCAATATCATGGGCCTCTTTGAACGGCCCGTCCGGCGCGATCGGCAGACCTTTGTTGCCGGCGCCGATTATCTCAACGCCCGCCAGTACAATATGAATATCAATATACTGACGATGAAATTCCGGGCGCTGCTCCGACAGCGGACGCGTCTGACCCTCAACGACGGTAAAGAACAGGTTATCGCCATCGACGGTATATTTGCCCGGAGGCAGGGTGTGGGGATCCTGCTGCGCAACGGCCTGGAGCGCTTTTTTAATGACCGCCGGATAGAACGCATTTTTGGCGGCGGCGCTTAAGGTATCGATAATCATGCCGGAACTCCCTGTGCTGGTTGAGGGGTAAGTAATGTGAGCGATTGCGCCACGATGGTGGCGACGTCGGGGGCGATATCAACGGCGACGATATCACCCTCGCTGGCGTCCGGTGTTTCCAGGGCGGCAAACTGGCTGCGCAGCAGCGCTTCCGGCATAAAGTGGCCCTGACGTCGCTGCATGCGCTGGAGAATGCACTCATACTCCCCGGTCAGCCACAGAAAACGCAGATTACCGCTGCCTTCACGCAGGCGATCGCGATAGCGTTTTTTCAACGCCGAGCAGACCAGTACGCCGGATTCATTCTTTTGCTCGAGGCTGAAAATCACGTCGGCGATGCGCTCCAGCCAGGGCTGGCGATCGTCATCATCAAGCGGCTGGCTGGCGGCCATTTTGATGATGTTCTGCCGTGGATGAAGGTCGTCGCCGTCAATAAACTTTGCGCCAAGCGCCTGGGCCAGCGCCTGACCAACGGTGGTTTTGCCGGTGCCTGAAACGCCCATCAAAATAATGCATTGCCCTGCCATAATGCGCTCCTTAATCAGACGGCAACCAGCATGCCGCCGTCGACAAACAACAGATGACCATTGACGAAATCGGATGCTCTGGAGGAGAGGAACACCGCCGCACCGACCAGCTCTTGCGGATCGCCCCAGCGGTTGGCTGGCGTGCGTTTGCACAACCAGTCGGTAAAGGCGCGATCGTCCACCAACGCCTGGGTCATGGCGGTTTTAAAGTAGCCCGGTGCGATACCGTTGACCTGAATGTTATAGCGCGCCAGCTCGACGCACATGCCGCGGGTCAGCATTTTGACCGCCCCTTTGGCGGCGGCATAAGGCGTAATGGTGTCGCGTCCCAGTTCGCTCTGCATGGAACAGATATTGACGATTTTTCCGCGCTGGCGGCTCACCATACGTTTAGCCACGGCCTGCGAGACCAGAAATACCGCGGTTTGGTTCACGGAAATAACATCGTTCCATTCCTGTACCGGAAATTCGGTAAACGGATGGCGACGCTGAATACCCGCATTATTGAATAACACATCAATCGCGCCGATTTCTTCTTCGATTTTAGCAATCGCATTTTCGACAGCATCGGCATCGGTTACATTAAATACGGCCGAATGAGCAATCGCGCCTTCATCACGTAATTTCATCACCGCATCATCTGCCCGGGACGCTGAAATATCGTTGATAATGATTTCGGCGCCATATTGTGCAAGGCCCTGCGCCATGACAAAACCAATGCCTTGTCCTGCGCCAGTAATTAAAATACGTTTGCCTTGTAAGCTGAAAAGATCTTTCATCTTGATATCCTGATTAACGGCTGAATATAAATGACGGTGTGCGCTTTTATTCCTGATCCACAAAAAGGTGAAGCGGAAGAACCTGTGCTCTATATCACGGATTTTTGCCGCTTAAATCTGTGACAGAGATCACTCAAAACAGTGTTACGAAAAAGGGTTACGTTAAACGTGAAGCCGCGTGGAAATTACCGCTGCTCAAGGGGTTAACGCTGGAAGGGTTCGATTCTCTTTTTCTTCAGCGGCAGGCATAATGGCCTGATGCAGTGGATGTATTTGACGGGTCGATAGATGAAAGCACAACGCATTACGCTCAATGATATTGCAGCGCTGGCTGGCGTAACCAAAATGACCGTCAGCCGCTATTTACGTACGCCGGATAAAGTGAAACCGGAGACGGCGGAGCGTATCGCCAGCGTGATTGCAGAAATTGGTTACGAGCCCGATCCCGATAATCCGGCGATGACCAGCGTCGCCGTCCCACGCATCGGCGTGCTGATTCCCTCTTTTCATAATCAAATCTTCGCCGACCTGCTGGCCGGCATCGAGTCGGTGACCGCGGCCCACGGCTACCAGACGCTGGTGGTCAATTACGATTACGACCGTCAGCGTGAAGAGGAGCAGATTGCCGCCGTACTGGCCTTTCATGTCAAAGGCTTGCTGCTGACTGAGTCGCTCCATACGCTGCGGGCGGACAAATACCTCAATGCGGCGAAGATTCCGATCGCGGAGGTGATGGGGCTGGCGGAGAACCCGGGGCGAATCAATGTCGGTTTTGACAACTTCAAAGCCGGTTTTGACATGACCACGATGCTGCTGGCGAGCGGCAAGCGGCGCATTATCTATTTTGGGTCAATGTCCGATGTCCGCGATGAACAGCGCTACGCCGGCTACTGTCAGGCGATGGAGAATGCCGGACTGCCGACGGGGCGCATTGCCCCCAATAAGGTGTCGTCGGTGTCGATTGGCACCGGCATGATGAATCTGGCGCGGCAGATGTACGCCGCGATGGACGGGATCCTCTGTACTAATGATGACCTGGCGGTAGGCGTGTTACAGGAGTGCCTTGCATCGGGTATCGCAGTGCCGCAGGAGCTGGCGATCGCCGGTTTTCATGGCCTGGAGATTGGCCAGATCGTCACCCCGCGGCTGGCAAGCGTCCTGACCCCACGCTATGAAATGGGTAAGGTAGCTACTGAGATTTTAATTAAGAAAATCAAAGGGCTGCCAACCATAGAGAAAGTCGATCTGCACTACCGCCTGTCGATGGGCGAAACCATTTAATCCTGCCTGAACGGCGGCGCAGTCGTGTTAGCAGAACGTTAACGCCTCGTCGCTTGTCCCCGCTTAAAACCGGGTTTTTGTCTTAGCGATCACGGACGCGGTAACAGTAATTTTTAACACGATTCAGCGTGATGCAGATCGCAAAACGTTCGGCTAAAAAACCGTTTGATAGTGGCTACCGTCGTAATGAACCGTCAAACAGGTGATCTGATGAAGAGTACTATTACCCGCGCCATCCTCTTAGTGGCCCCCGTTATTGATGCTTTGCAGGAACAGCTGGCGGCCGACTTCCCGCTGCTGCGTCTGTACGAGCAGGAGGATCCCATCGCCTTCCTGCGTGAGCAGGGAGAGAATATTGCAGCCGTTGTCACCCGAGGGGATATCGGGGTACAGAACAGCGTCCTTGAACTGCTGCCGCACGTGGGTCTGATTGCCATTTTCGGCGTTGGCACCGATGCGGTGGATTTAGAGTACGTTCGCTCCCGGCAGATTCAGGTCTCCATCACTTCCGGCGTGCTGACCAACGACGTGGCGGACCTGGCGATGGGACTGCTGCTGGCCGGTTCCCGCAATCTGTGTCAGGGCGATCGTTTTGTACGTGAAGGCCGCTGGGAGAAGGGAGGTATGCCGCTGGCTACTCAGGTGAGCGGGAAACGTATCGGCCTGCTGGGGATGGGGAATATTGGTCAGGCGATTGCCCGCCGCGCCCGCGGTTTTGATATGCAGGTGCTTTATCACGACCGTAAACCGGTCCCGGGGCTGGATTACCAGTGGTGCGCCGATCTGCATACGCTGGCCCATGAGAGTGATTTTCTGGTGCTTGCCGCCTCCGGCGGTGAGGCAAATCGCGGGCTGATCGATTTTTCGGTCTTCAACGTCATGCCGAAACATGCGTGGCTGATTAATATCGCCCGCGGTTCGCTGGTGGATGAAAAGGCGTTGATTCAGGCGTTACAAAACGGTGTTATCGCCGGTGCTGCCCTCGATGTTTTTGAAGATGAGCCTCATGTCCCGGCAGAATTGATCGCGCTCGATAATGTGGTGTTGCAGCCGCACGTGGCCAGCGCCACCCATGAAACCCGACAGAAAATGAGCGAAGTGGTTTTGGCAAACGTCACGGCTTATTTCTCCGGTAACGTATTGCCGAACGCCATTAATTAATTCTCATCTCTTATTTCTGTGCCCGGCTCTAATTTAATGACAACAATAACCTCTGCATAGAGAGTACGAAATATGAATGATAAAATTCCCAGCACCCGCTGGCTGCGTATTATCACGCCGGTGTTGATTGCCTGTATTATTTCGTTTATGGATCGGGTGAATATTAGTTTTGCTTTGCCCGGTGGCATGGAAGCTGATTTAGGTATTACCAGTCAAATGGCCGGTGTGGCCAGCGGAATATTTTTTATTGGTTATTTATTTCTGCAAATACCCGGCGGGCGTATTGCGGTAAACGGCAGCGGTAAACGCTTTATTGCGTGGTCGCTGATGGCCTGGGCGGTGGTGTCGATTGCCACCGGTTTTGTGACCCATGAATATCAACTGCTGGTTCTACGCTTTATTCTCGGCGTATCCGAGGGCGGGATGCTACCGGTGGTGCTGACGATGGTCAGCAACTGGTTCCCGGAAAAAGAGCTGGGACGTGCCAATGCCTTCGTCATGATGTTTGCTCCGCTGGGCGGCATGCTGACCGCGCCGGTCTCCGGGGCGATTATTGCCGCGCTCGACTGGCGCTGGCTGTTTATTATCGAAGGCCTGCTGTCCGTGGTAGTGCTGGCGGTGTGGTGGTTTATGATCAGCGACCGTCCGGAAGAGGCGCGCTGGCTGCCGGAGGCAGAGCGTCACTATCTGGTTACCACGCTGGCCGCAGAGCGGGCGGCAAAGCTGGCGGAAGATGCGGTCAGCAACGCGCCGGTCAAAGATGTTTTCCGCAATAGCGGGCTGATGAAGCTGGTGATCCTCAACTTCTTTTATCAGACCGGCGATTACGGCTATACCCTGTGGCTGCCGACTATTCTGAAGGGGCTGACCGGCGGCAGTATGGCCAGCGTCGGTTTTCTGGCGGTGCTGCCGTTTGTGGCCACGCTGGCGGGTATTTATGTGATTTCGCTATTCAGCGATCGCAGCGGCAAACGTCGTCTGTGGGTACGCTTCTCGCTCTACAGCTTCGCTGCGGCGCTGGTGGCCTCGGTGGTACTGCGTGAGCACGTGGTGGCGGCCTATATTGCGCTGGTGATTTGCGGTTTCTTCCTTAAATCGGCTACCAGCCCGTTCTGGTCGATGCCGGGGCGTATCGCTTCCGCGGAAGTTGCCGGTAGCGCACGAGGGGTGATTAACGGCCTGGGCAATCTCGGCGGCTTCTGCGGTCCTTATCTGGTTGGGGTGATGATCTATCTGTATGGCCAGAACGTGGCGGTCTGCGCGTTGGCAGGATCGCTCCTCATTGCCGGGACCATGACCTTCCTGCTGCCGAAACGCTGCGATCTTGAGATCGGCGAGCCCGCTGTCGCCGTCAGCAAGCAGCCGCGAAATGCCTGAAGGGTGTTGAGATAAAAGCAGGTTGTGATTGTAAGCACTTCGATTAACTGACTACACTCTTGCTGATTACAACGAGAGTTAACGCAGGCTAATCAATGATTCTGATAATTTATGCCCATCCCTATCCGCATCACTCGCATGCGAATAAGCGGATGCTTGAGCAGGCAAGGACGCTGGATGGCGTAGAAATACGCTCCCTCTATCAACTTTACCCCGATTTTAATATCGACGTCGCCGCCGAACAGGCGGCGCTGGCACGCGCCGAGCTGATTATCTGGCAGCATCCGATGCAGTGGTACAGTGTGCCGCCGCTAATGAAACTGTGGATGGATAAAGTGTTATCGCACGGCTGGGCTTACGGACATAACGGCATCGCCCTGCGCGGTAAATCGCTGATGTGGGCGGTGACCACCGGCGGCGGCGAGAGCCACTTTGATATCGGTGCATTTCCCGGGTTTGATGTGCTTTCCCAACCGCTCCAGGCGACCGGTCTCTACTGTGGAATGAAGTGGCTGCCGCCTTTCGCCATGCACTGCACATTTATCTGCGACGATGAAACCCTTCAGGCGCAGGCACGCCGCTACCGACAACGCCTTATCGAATGGCAGGAGACGCATCATGGATAGCCATACGCTGATACAGGCGCTGATTTATCTGGGATCCGCCGCGCTGATTGTGCCGATCGCCGTACGCCTTGGGTTAGGGTCGGTACTCGGCTATCTGATTGCCGGCTGTATTATCGGGCCGTGGGGGCTGAGGCTGGTGACCGACGCCGAGGCGATTTTGCACTTTGCTGAAATCGGCGTGGTGCTGATGCTGTTTGTGATTGGTCTGGAACTCGACCCGCAGCGTCTGTGGAAGCTACGCGCGTCGGTGTTTGGCGGCGGCGCCTTGCAGATGGTGGTGTGCGGCGTACTGATTGGCCTGTTTTGCATGTTGCTGGGGATGCGCTGGCAGGTGGCGGAGCTGATCGGCATGACGCTGGCGCTGTCGTCGACGGCGATCGCGATGCAGGCGATGAACGAACGTAATCTGACGGTCTCACAGATGGGGCGGAGCGCATTTGCCGTCCTGCTGTTTCAGGATATCGCGGCGATCCCGCTGGTGGCGATGATCCCGCTGCTGGCCGCCAGCGGTGGCTCTACGACGCTGGCGGCATTTGCCCTGTCCGCGCTCAAGGTGGCTGGCGCGCTGGTCCTGGTGGTGGCGCTGGGGCGCTATGTGACCCGTCCGGTATTACGCTTCGTGGCCCGTTCCGGTCTGCGCGAAGTGTTCAGCGCCGTAGCCCTGTTCCTGGTCTTCGGCTTTGGCCTGCTGCTGGAGGAGGTCGGACTGTCGATGGCGATGGGGGCCTTCCTCGCCGGCGTGTTGCTGGCGAGTTCGGAATATCGCCACGCGCTGGAAAGCGACATTGAGCCGTTTAAGGGGCTGCTGCTGGGGCTGTTCTTCATTGGCGTCGGGATGTCGATTGATTTCGGTACCCTGATGAGCCATCCGCTGCGCATTCTGGTTTTGCTGGTTGGTTTCCTGATCATCAAAGGCGCGATGCTGTGGCTGATTGCGAAGCCGCTCGGGGTGCCGCGCGCCCAGCGCCGCTGGTTTGCGGTTCTGCTGGGGCAGGGGAGTGAGTTTGCCTTTGTGGTATTCGGCGCGGCGCAGATGGCCGACGTACTGGATAGCGACTGGGCGAAAGCGTTGACGCTGGCGGTGGCGCTGTCAATGGCGGCAACGCCGATCCTGCTGGTACTGTTGACCCGCCTGGAGAAATCATCCCGCGGCGAGGAACGCGAAGCGGATGAGATTGATGAAGAGCAGCCGCGGGTGATTATTGCCGGCTTCGGCCGCTACGGGCAGATCGCCGGTCGTGTATTGCTCTCCGGCGGGGTGAAGATGGTGATCCTCGATCACGATCCTGACCACGTTGATACGCTGCGTAAATTTGATATGAAAGTGTTTTATGGCGATGCCACGCGCGTCGATATGCTGGAGTCAGCGGGGGCGGCAAAAGCCGAGGTGCTGATCAATGCGATTGACGATCCGCAGGTCAGCCTGCAGCTGGTTGAGCTGGCAAAAGAGCATTTCCCGCATCTGCAGATTATCTCCCGCGCCCGCGATGTGGATCACTATATCCAGCTGCGTCAGGCTGGCGTGGAGGCCCCGGAGCGTGAAACCTTCGAGGCGGCGCTGAAATCCGGGCGAACGGCGCTGGAGGCCCTGGGCCTGGGCGCTTATGAAGCGCGCGAGCGCGCCGACCTGTTCCGTCGCTTCAACCAGAAAATGGTCGAGGAGATGGTGGCGATGGCGGAAAACGACGCGGCTTCCCGCGTGGCGGTCTTTAAACGCACCAGCGACATGCTGACCACCATAATTAACGAGGATCGTAACCATCTGTCGTTGGTTCAGCGGCATGGCTGGCAGGGAACGGAAGAGGGTCGACACACCGGAGATATTGCCGATGAACCGGAGAGTAAACCTTCTGCCTGAGTCGTGCGGCGGCCGTTACGTTTTGTTTACAGTTAACATTTTGTTTTCAGTTTAGTTCCTCAGCAGGCGGCTCACGTAGCTTACGTGGGCCCGCCTGCAAATCCGAAAATTTTCTTATTCTTTACTCTCCGCGCAGTCGACGAAGTATTACGCTTTACGTATAGTGGCGGCAATTTTTTGCATTCGGGAAATTTTCAATGATCAGTCTGATTGCGGCGTTAGCGGTAGATCGCGTCATTGGTATGGAAAACGCCATGCCATGGGACCTGCCTGCCGATCTCGCCTGGTTTAAACGCAATACCTTAAACAAGCCGGTGGTGATGGGGCGTTTGACCTGGGAGTCTATTGGTCGCCCGCTGCCGGGGCGTAAGAATATCGTTATCAGCAGCCAGCCGGGCACCGACGATCGCGTGCAGTGGGTGAAGTCGGTTGATGAAGCGATCGCCGCCTGCGGCGACGTTGAAGAGATAATGGTGATCGGCGGCGGTCGTGTCTATGAGCAGTTCCTGCCGAAGGCCCGGAAGCTTTATCTGACGCACATTGACGCCGAAGTGGAAGGGGATACCCATTTCCCGGACTACGATCCGGATCAGTGGGAGTCGGTCTTCAGCGAATTTCACGATGCCGATGCGCAGAACTCGCATAGCTACTGCTTCGAGATTCTCGAACGTCGCTGAGGGTATGCCGGGCAGCGCGTAGCGTTGGCCGAGGCAAGATGATGATATCCCGGATACCGCTTACCGCTATCCGGGATTTTTTTCAGGAGGCTACCGCCTCGCCTTCGTCCGGCTCTTTCTGCCGGTTTGAGGGCTGAGTAAAGTACTGCTTGTCTTCCCAGCGCAGGCAGGTGAGATCCCCGCCCCAGCAGCAGCCGGTATCGAGGGCGTATATCCCCTCCGGCGTACCGCGACCTTCCAGCGAAGCCCAGTGACCAAACGCAATGCTGTACTCGTTGCTCACCGGACCGGGAATGGCAAACCACGGTTTTAACGGCGCAGGGGCGTTTTCCGGCGCTTCTTTGGCATACATATCCAGCTGCCCGTTCGGGAAACAGTAGCGCATACGGGTAAAGGCATTGGAGATAAAGCGCAGGCGGGCGAGACCGCTCAGCTCAGGGCTCCAGTTATTCGGCATATCGCCATACATCGCGTCGAGGAAGAACGGATAGGAGTCGCTGGCGAGCACGGCTTCAACATCGCGCGCGCACTGTTTTGCCGTTTCCAGATCCCACTGCGGCGTAATGCCCGCATGGGCCATCACCAGCTTTTTCTCTTCATCAATCTGCATCAGCGGCTGACGGCGCAGCCAGTTGAGCAGCTCGTCGGCATCCGGGGCTTCGAGCAGCGATTTCAGGCGATCTTTGGGTTTGTTGCGGCTGATGCCGGCGAAGACGGCCAGCAGGTGCAGATCGTGATTGCCGAGAACAAGGCGCACATTATCGCCAAGGGATTTAACGTAGCGTAAAACCTCCAGCGAACCCGGGCCGCGTGCGACTAAATCGCCCGTGAGCCACAGCGTATCGCTCCCTGGGGTAAACGCCACCTGCTTTAATAACGCGAGCAGTTCATCGTAGCAACCGTGAACGTCGCCAATAAGGTATGTAGACATTGTTTTAGTGAATGAGCGTTGGTACTGCGAGACGGAAAACAGGGATATCGATCGAGAACGGCGCGCCGTTCACGTCGATCATTTCATAATGTCCCTGCATGGTGCCCAGCGGCGTTTCAATGACGGCTCCGCTGGTATACTGGAATTCACCGCCTGCGGGAATATGCGGCTGTTCGCCGACAACCCCTTCACCCTGCACTTCAGTCTCACGACCGTGGCCGTTGGTGATAAGCCAGTAGCGGCCAAGAAGCTGAACCTGAGTCCGCCCCAGATTGCGAATCGTGACGGTATAAGCGAAAACGTAGCGCTCTTCTTCCGGGGAAGACTGCGATTCGATATAGACGCTTTGCACCTGCACGCAAACTCGAGGCGAATTAATCATGGTTAGCTCTCCTTGGTGGGCGAGTTGTCAGATAGCCAGTTAGCCAGCTGACAGTATTGCGCCACGGAAATATTCTCTGCACGTTTTGCCGGGTCGATGCCCAGCTCGGTCAGTACCTCAACGCTGAACAGGTTGCCGAGGCTGTTACGAATCGTTTTACGACGCTGGTTGAAGGCCTCGGTAGTGATTCGGCTCAGCACGCGAACCTCTTTCACCGGATGCGGCAGCGTGCGGTAAGGCACCAGGCGCACAACGGCGGAATCCACTTTAGGCGGCGGCGTAAAGGCACCCGGCGGCACTTCGAGTACCGGGATAATCTGGCAGTAATACTGCGCCATAACGCTCAGTCGACCATACGCCTTGCTGTTCGGTCCGGCAACCAGACGATTGACGACCTCTTTTTGCAGCATAAAGTGCATGTCGGCGATGGCATCAGTATAGCTGAACAGATGGAACATCAGCGGCGTTGAGATGTTGTACGGCAGGTTGCCGAACACGCGCAGCGGCTGGCCCATGGTCTGCGACAGTTCGCCGAAGTTCATGGTCATGGCATCTTGCTGATAAATGGTCAGCTTCGGCCCGAGGAACGGATGCGTCTGCAGACGAGCGGCCAGATCGCGATCCAGCTCGATAACGGTAAGTGCGTCCAGGCGTTCACCGACCGGTTCGGTCAGCGCCGCCAGGCCCGGACCGATCTCGACAATTGCCTGCCCTTTCTGGGGGTTAATGGCCGAGACAATGCTGTCGATCACGAACTGATCGTTGAGGAAGTTTTGCCCGAAGCGTTTACGGGCTAAGTGGCCCTGATGGACTCGATTATTCATTGCGTATTAACAATCATTTTGATGGCGAGATTAAGCGCCGTTATAAAACTGCCGACATCCGCTTTTCCCTGGCCCGCCAGTTCAAGCGCGGTACCGTGGTCAACAGAGGTGCGAATAAAAGGTAAACCGAGCGTAATGTTCACGCCACGGCCAAAGCCCTGGTATTTTAGCACGGGAAGGCCCTGATCGTGGTACATCGCGAGTACCGCATCGGCATTGTCGAGATATTTGGGCTGGAAAAGGGTATCTGCCGGCAGCGGGCCGCTCAGATTCATCCCCCGGGCGCGCATCTCTTCCAGCACGGGAATAATCGTATCAATCTCTTCCGTCCCCATATGCCCACCTTCGCCGGCATGCGGGTTCAGACCGCAGACCAGCACGTGCGGCCGGGCGATGCCAAATTTATGGCGCAGATCGTGGTCCAGAATCGTTATCACTTCACGGAGCAAATCCGGCGTAATCGCGTCGCTGATCGCTTTCAGCGGCAGGTGCGTGGTTGCCAGGGCGACGCGCAGTTCTTCCGTCGCCAGCATCATGACCACTTTGCTGGCGTGGGCGCGCTCTTCAAAGAACTCGGTATGGCCGGTAAAGGCGATACCCGCGTCGTTGATATTGCCCTTATGGACCGGCCCGGTAATCAATGCCGCAAATTCGCCGCTCAGACAGCCGTCACAGGCGCGAGCCAACGTCTCAACCACATAGCTTCCGTTGCGCACGTTCAGCACGCCGGGTTCGACGGGGGCGTTCAGCGCGACCGGGAGGAGCGTCAGAGTGCCAGCGCGCTGGGCCGCTGCGGGAAGAGAAGGATCGTAGGGCAGAAGAGATAAAGGAAGACCGAGCTGTTGAGCTCGGTCAGATAACAGGGCGCCGTCGGCGCAAATCACCAGCTCTACCGGCCAGTCGCGCTGCGCAAGCTGTACAACAAGGTCGGGGCCGATTCCGGCAGGTTCACCGGGAGTGATAACAACTCGATTCATACACTTCATCCTTCAGGACGTCTTTCTGTTGGCAACGCCGTCGGGTCCGCTCACATCGTGAGTTATCCGGGCTCGACGGCTTGCCGCCTCAATACACCCCGAGTGCTGTTGTGTATGAGGCCGTGATATTAGTTGCTCAGAATTTTGACGTAAGCGCTGGCGCGTTGTTCCTGCATCCAGGTTGCCGCTTCTTCAGAGAACTTACGGTTCATCAGCATCCGGTACGCGCGGTCTTTCTGCGCGGCGTCGGTTCTGTCTACCTGACGGCTGTCCATCAGTTCAATCAGGTGCCAGCCGAAGGAGGAGTGCACCGGTGCGCTGGTCTGGCCTTTGTTCAGACGCATCAGCGCATCGCGGAACGCCGGATCGAAGATATCAGGCGTTGCCCAGCCTAAATCGCCGCCCTGGTTTGCGGAACCCGGATCTTCGGAGAACTCTTTTGCTGCTTTGGCGAAAGTGGTTTTTCCGCTCTTAATATCCGCGGCGATCTGCTCCAGCTTAGCCCGCGCCTGATCGTCATTCATGATCGGCGACGGCTTCAGCAGAATGTGACGCGCGTGAACTTCGGTGACGGAGATGTTCTTGCTGCCGCCGCGCATATCGTTCACTTTCAGGATATGGAAGCCGACGCCAGAGCGAATCGGGCCGACAATATCACCTTTCTTCGCGGTGCTCAGCGCCTGGGCGAAGATCCCCGGCAGTTCCTGAATACGACCCCAGCCCATCTGGCCGCCTTTCAGCGCCTGCTGGTCGGCAGAGTAGGTGATAGCCAGTTTGCCGAAGTCAGCGCCGCTGCGCGCCTGCTCAACGATCGCGTTAGCCTGTTCCTGCGCTTTCGCTACGTCGTCAGAGGTCGGGTTTTCTGTCAGCGGAATCAGGATGTGGCTGAGGTTCAGCTCGGTGCTGGCATCGTTCTGATCGCCAATCTGTTTCGCCAGCGATTCGACTTCCTGCGGCAGCACGGTGATGCGACGACGGACTTCGTTGTTACGCACTTCCGCAATCAGCATCTCTTTACGAATCTGATTACGGTAGGTGTTGTAGTTAAGACCGTCATAGGCCAGACGGCTGCGCATCTGATCCATGGTCATGTTGTTCTGTTTCGCGATGTTGGCAATCGCCTGATCGACCTGATCGTCAGTGATTTTCATGCCCATCTTCTGGCCCATCTGCAGAACGATCTGGTCCATGATCAGTCTTTCGAGGATCTGATGACGTAAGGTCGCGTCATCCGGCAGCTGTTGACCGGCCTGGCCAGCATTGAGCTTAACCGATTGCAATAAGCCATCGACGTCGCTTTCAAGAACAACGCCATTATTGACGACAGCCGCTACTTTATCGACAACCTGTGGGGCAGCGAAACTGGTATTCGCGATCATGGCGATACCGAGAAGCAGCGTTTTCCAGTTCTTCATACTTTTTCCATTTCAATTAACCGCAAATGCGGATTACGTTTTAAACCAGCCACATCACAGGGAGTTCTGGTACGGTAAAATGTTCGAACGCAGCATCTGCTGAGTGCCGAGACCGTAGTTGGAGCTCAGGCCACGTAGCTCAATGTTGATGCCAAAGGTATTATCGTATTTGCTCTCGCCGTTGCCGTTACTATCCCAGCCGTTGATCTTACGTTCATAGCCGAGGCGAATCGCGTAGCAGCAGGAGTTATACTGGACCCCTAACATCTGGTCGGCGCTCTTTCTGGTATTGGTATCAAAGTAGTATGCGCCCACCACCGACCAGCGATCGACAACCGGCCAGCTGGCGGTCATGCCCACCTGAGAAATACCATTTTTGTACTGCTCAGCGGTGGAGTACGACGGCAGCGTGGCCTGAATGTATTCCGGGCTGGCATAACGATAGTTAAGCTGTATTAAACGGTTTTCATCGCGACGGTATTCCACGGTGCCGTTACCGGTAGCGACGTTATCCAGACGCGTATCGTACTGAATTCCCCCGCGTAACCCCCAGTTATCAGCGATGCGCCAGTAAGTATCGCCGGCCCATACCAGTGAACCCGTTGTGTCGTTGTTCTCCCAGTTGATGTTGTCATCACCGGTCCGGGACTCGGTGAAATAATAGATTTGACCAACGGAAATATTAAAACGTTCAACGGCGGCGGAATCATATACGCGCGAAGTCACGCCGGTAGTGAGCTGGTTCGCGGAAGCAATACGGTCCAGGCCGCTGTAGGTACGGTCGCGGAACAGGCCGCTGTAGTCTGACTGCAGCAGCGTGGAGTCATAGGAACCGATTTGGCTCTGATCGCGATACGGGATATACAGATACTGCATGCGCGGCTCGAGGGTTTGGGTGAACCCCTCCTGCAGATCGCGCTCGAAGACCATTTTACCGTCGACTTTAAACTGCGGCATGACGCGGTTAACAGACTCTTTTAAGTCCGCATTATTGGTCGAATTGTAATTGTCGAGGTTGCTTTGCTGGTAGTGGGTCGCCAGCAGTTTGGCTTCGGTATTAATACTGCCCCAGCCGTTAGACAGCGGCAGGTTGATCGTCGGCTCGAAGTGAACACGCGTGGCTTCCGGCATGTTGCCGTTGGTGTTAACGAAGTGCACCGCCTGACCATAGAGATGGGTATCGAATGGACCGACATCGTTCTGGTAATAGTTCACGTCCAGCTGCGGTTGAGCGGCGTAGGAGTTGCTCGACTCACGGTTGAAGACCTGGAACTGTTTGGTTGATACGGTGGCGTCGAAGTTCTGGTTAACGTAGCCCGCGCTGAATTTCTGCGTGGCGTAGCCGTCGGTACTGGAGCCGTATTTCGAGCTGAAATCGTTAAAGTAGTCCGGATCGCTGACTTTGGTGTAGTCGGCGTTAAGACGCCATACCTGGTCAATGACACCCGAATGATTCCAGTAGAACAACCAGCGGCGGCTGTTGCTGTCGCTGGAGTGATCGTCCTGGTAGACTTTATCGGACGGCAGGTAGTCAAACTCGAACAGCCCCGCCCCCGCTTTGGTCAGATAGCGGAATTCGTTTTCCCACATCACGCCGCCACGCTTGCTCATGTAGTGCGGCGTCAGGGTGGCGTCGAAGTTCGGCGCGATATTCCAGTAGTACGGCAGCGAAAACTCTACGCCATTTTTGGTGCTGTATTTGGCGTTAGGAATCAGGAAGCCTGAACGACGTTTGTCGCCTACCGGCAGCTGCAGGTAAGGACTATAGAAAACAGGGACCGAACCGAGTTTGAAACGGGCGTTCCAGATTTCGGCGACCTGTTCTTCGCGGTCGTGGATCACTTCGCTACCGACGACGCTCCAGGTGTCAGAACCCGGCAGACAGGAGGTAAAGCTGCCGTTTTCCAGAATGGTATAGCGGTTTTCGCCGCGCTGTTTCATCAGGTCGGCGGTACCGCGGCCCTGGCGACCAACCATCTGGTAATCGCCCTGCCAGATATTGGTATCTTTGGTGTTCAGGTTTGACCAGCCTTTCGGGCCTTTCAGGATAACCTGATTATCGTCATAGTGAACGTTGCCGAGCGCATCAACCGTGCGAACGGGCTGCGGCTGGCCAGCAGCCTGCTGCTGATGAAGCTGGACCTCATCCGCCTGGAGACGGCTATTACCCTGGTTAATGTCAACATTACCGGTAAATACGGCGTTATCAGGATAATTGCCCTTCGCATGATCGGCGTTGATCGTCACCGGCAGCTCGTTAGTTTGACCTTCAACGAGGGGACGATTATAGCTTGGTACGCCAAGCATACATTGCGTGGCGAGATCGGCGGCGAGGCCTTGTTGGCTATACAAGGCGCTGGCGATCATGGTGGCCAGGAGGCTGGGAATACGTTTTTTCATACGTTGTATTTGTTGTTCCGTCATCTTGTGGCAGCGGCTTGCAAACGGTCAGAGCCTAACGTACTCATCTTCATCGCGCTAGTGTTAATCCTGCCGGTTTGGATCCCGAGCGTTAGGCACCGTGTAGAATGACGAGTATGATAAAGCAAAATATAGGCTATGTCCCACAATTGACCTAAGCGTCAGTGCTTTGTAACGTGCGGTCATATATAGCTTAACTGGCGGCGGAAAGATTGGGGAGTCTATGCAGTATTTGGGAAAAATAATTGGGGTTGCGGTCGCGCTGATGATGGGCGCAGGCTTTTGGGGACTGGTGCTGGGCCTGCTGGTCGGCCATATATTTGACCGGGCGCGAAGCCGCCGTATCAATGTGTTTGCCAATCAGCAGGAGCGGCAGGCGCTGTTTTTCTCCACCACCTTTGAGGTCATGGGCCATTTAACCAAATCCAAAGGTCGCGTCACCGAAGCCGATATTCATGTCGCCAGCATCCTGATGGATCGCATGAATTTGCATGGCGAGTCGCGTACGGCGGCACAGCAGGCTTTTCGCGTAGGGAAATCCGATGATTATCCGCTGCGTGAAAAAATGCGCCAGCTGCGCAGCGTCTGTTTCGGGCGCTTCGATTTGATTCGGATGTTTCTGGAAATTCAGCTGCAGACGGCCTTCGCCGATGGCGAATTACATCCTAATGAACGTGAAGTTCTGTTTGTGATTGCCGATGAGCTGGGGATTTCCCGCGCGCAGTTCGAGCAGTTCCTGCGAATGATGCAGGGCGGCGCTCAGTTTGGCGGCGGTTCTCAGCAGAGCTCTTACGGGCAGGGCGGCGGAAATGCCGGCTGGCAGCAGGCGCAGCGTGGACCAACGCTGGAGGATGCGTGCAACGTGCTGGGGGTGAAGCCTACCGATGATGCCGCGACCGTGAAACGCGCCTATCGCAAGCTGATGAGTGAGCACCATCCGGATAAGCTGGTGGCAAAAGGGTTACCGCCGGAAATGATGGAGATGGCGAAGCAGAAAGCACAGGATATTCAGAAAGCCTGGGAGCTGATCAAAGAGCAGCGCGGGTTCTGAGCCGCAGGCCTCTCCCTGGCGGGAGAGGCCTCATGATGCGCCTTGCGCGCGTCGGTACATCCGTCGCGGGTGACCAATCTTTCCGTACAACATTTCGACTTCCAGATAACCGATTTCCACACAGTGTTCCAGGTAACGGCGGGCGGTGGTTTTACTTAACCCGGCATCATTCACCACCTCATCCACGGAAAAACTGTGCTCCTCCCGGCCGTTGAACAGATTCTGCACCAGCGCCAGCGTCTTCTCCTCGATCCCTTTACTGCCGCTATCGGCGCGATAGTTCTTCGCCTGCAGCTGGTACAGCGAATCAACGTTTTGCTGATCGACGATTTTCCATTCTCGCTGCTGATCGTAAAACTGAACAAAACGCTCCAGCGACTGGCTCAGGCGCTTCCAGGAGACGGGCTTAAGAATGTAGTCGAAAGCGCCGTTGCGAATCGCCTGGCTACAGGTTTCCATATCGCTGGCGGCGGTAATAAAAATCACCGAACAGTTGGCCTCTGCCAGAATCGGGTCGGTCATCAATGTGACCCCTTTACCGTCAGGTAAATAGTTATCGAGTAGTATCAGCTGCGGCGGTTGGCTATTGAGCATCTGCCGCGCCTGGGAGAGGGAGGCGGCCATGCCCGTCAGCCGCATACGCGGATGCTTCTGAATCAGCTCGGCATGCAGCCTCGCCAGTTCGCTTTCATCTTCGATGATCAACACATCGACCAGATCATGATGCATAGTTCGCCTCGTGTCGGGAATGAACAGGGCCGTCGGCGGGGATAAACAGAGTAAAGATCGCGCCGCGCGGTGAGTTATCGGCGACTTCAATGGTGCCGCCCGCCTGTGTCACATAATGTTCAATAAGATACAGGCCGATACCATGATCGCCACGGGTTTTGGTGGTAATGCCGCGTTCAAAGATATGATCGCGGATAGCCGGGTCAATACCGATGCCGCGGTCGGCAACTTCAATCATCAGCTCGCGGGCATTCAGCTGAATCAGCACTTCCACCGGTTCGTGCGGCAGTTCGGCGCGCTGCGTGGCTTCAATCGCATTATCCAGCAGGTTGCCGATAATCGAAATTAGCTCCGATTCAATTAATGAAGGCAGCGGCCGGTCGAGCTGACAGGCGGGGTCAAAGCTGAGCGCCACCCCTTTTTCGCGGGCGCGGGCAGCCTTACCCAGCAGCAGGCCGCAGAGCGTTGGCGAGCTGAAGCGGGAAGAGATAAAGTCCAGCAGCTCCTGCGCATGTTCCGACTGAGCCTGAATATAGCGAATCGCTTCGTCATAGTGACCCATATGCAGCAGACCCGAGAGCGTGGTCATTCGGTTCAGCTGTTCATGGCGCATGATGCGCAGGTTATCAACATAGCGTTTAACCTGGCTTAGCTGGGCGCTGAGGGAGTTGATTTCGTCACGATCGCGGAAAGTAATTACCCAGCCCTGCAGCGACTCCTCCAGCATGATACGCACCCGGCTGGCGAGTACGGTTAGCTGGTTGAAGCGACACAGCTCATCGTGAGTGTCGTTTTCCAGCATTTCACCGCTGGCGAAAAAGGGTTGCGGGGCGATGACGCTGTCGATCGATTGGCCGCGTAGCAGCCGCGCGGGCTGGCTCAGTCCCAGCAGGCTGCGCGCTGCGTGGTTGATCACCTCGATACGTCGGTGGCGATCGATAACGATAACCCCTTCATAGATTGATTCCATCATCGCCTTTTGTTGACGCACCAGCAGGCCGATTTCTCGTGGTTCCAGCGAAAAAATCTGTTTTTTAATGCTGCGGGTAAAATACCAGGAAAAAATAAACAGCGCGATCAGCAGCAGTACGGCGGCGATGAAGATATTAATCACCTTTGTCAGCGTGATGCTATCGAGATAACTGGTCAGGTAGCCCACGGAGACGATGCCCACAACCCGGCCGGAGGTGTCGAAGATTGGCGCTTTGCTGCGCAGCGATACCCCGAGCCCTCCTTTACGGATGGTGGTGATACTTTTCCCTTCCAGCACCGCCTGGTTATCCCCGCCCACCAGCCGGGTACCGACCCACTCCGGGTGGACGGAATGAAACAGATGTACGCCCTGCGCATCGCCAATGACAATAAAGCTCGCGTCGCTGCGGGCGGCGATTTTTTGCATAAATGACGTTAGCGACTGCGGATCTTCCTGGATAACCTGCCGGCGTAAATCGGGCATCAGCGCGATCTCTTCAGCCTGTATTTTGGCGCGGGTACTCATTTCCTGATAAAGCTGATGGCTGGCATCGATGTAGTAATAGACGCCCAGCAGCGCGAATAATACGGAGAAAAAGGCGACCAGCGAAATAAACAGCTTAAATTGAAAGGAAACCTTCATAAGTCGTGCGCAGCGTCTCTACGATACCGGCACGGTAATATTTCCTGGTGCCGGCATGGGTTAGGCGGCAACGGGGTGAGCGTTACCGCAGCGATGAGAAACCAGCATCATCTACCGGCGATGATTTATCAAGATGCCACTGCGGGCCGCCCATCCGCCAGATCGCCCGTGGACGAGCGCGCCGGAGGTCACTCAATCCGCCGGAGCCCGCTGTGGTCGGTGATGACGAGGCATCGCCGATCCGCCCTTCGGTCGATTGCGCACTGGCTCGGCGATAAAAACCATAAAAACCACGCTAATAAATCAGAGAGATATCACGCCCCGGAATAGAAACCATAAAAACCATAATGACCATTAAAACTTCATTTCTAATTCGTCACGCCTCACATTAAGTCTGCATCAGGCCCCCTAATCTCAAAAATGAATAATAACGAAAGGGCCAAACCTATGAGCACCACTGACAATGCATTCTCTGCGACCCTCGATCCCATCGACACCCCGAAAGCCACCCTGAAACAACGCTGGTGGCACGTGATGGATAATATGAAAGTCGGGATTATCCCGCTGCCTTTGTTCCTGCTGGCCGGCGGCTTAATCGCCCTCGACTGTCTGGGCGGAAAGTTGCCGAGCGATATCGTGGTCATGGTCGCGACGCTGGCCTTTTTTGGTTTTGCCTGCGGTGAGTTTGGCAAGCGTCTGCCGATCCTCGGTAAACTGGGGGCGGCCGCGATCTGCGCCACCTTTATCCCTTCCGCGCTGGTGCACTACGGCCTGCTGCCGGAGGTGGTGGTGGAATCCACGACCAAATTCTATAAATCGACCAATATTCTTTATCTCTATATCTGCTGCATTATCGTCGGCAGCATTATGAGCATGAACCGCACGACTCTGATTCAGGGCTTTCTGCGCATCTTCTTCCCGATGTTGTGCGGTGAAATCGTTGGCATGCTGGTGGGCATCGGCGTCGGTACCGCCCTGGGGATGGAGCCGTTTCAGGTGTTCTTCTTTATCGTGCTGCCGATTATGGCCGGTGGCGTAGGAGAGGGGGCGATTCCACTGTCAATCGGCTATGCCGCCCTGATGCATATGGATCAGGGCGTGGCATTAGGCCGCGTGTTGCCGATGGTGATGCTGGGCAGCCTGACGGCGATAGTGATTGCTGGTTGCCTGAACCAACTGGGCAAGCGTTTCCCGCATCTGACCGGTGAAGGCCAGCTGATGCCGAACCGCAGCAACGAAACGCATCGTGCAGACGAAGTTGAGACTTCCACCGGCAAAACCGACGTAACGACGCTGGCATCCGGCGCTCTGCTGGCCGTGCTGCTGTATATGCTGGGGATGCTGGGACAGAAAATGACCGGTTTACCGGCGCCGGTAGGCATGCTGTTTCTGGCGGTACTGCTCAAGCTGGTTAACGGCGTCTCGCCGCGCCTGCAGGAAGGGTCGCAGATGGTCTACAAATTCTTCCGCACCGCGGTGACCTATCCGATTCTGTTTGCCGTAGGCGTCGCCATTACGCCGTGGCAGGAGCTGGTGAACGCTTTTACGATAACGAATCTGCTGGTGATCGTCAGCACCGTCTCGGCGTTGGTGGCGACCGGGTTCCTGGTCGGTAAAAAGATAGGGATGCACCCGATTGATGTGGCAATTGTCTCCTGCTGCCAGAGTGGTCAGGGAGGCACCGGCGATGTGGCGATTCTGACGTCCGGCAACCGCATGAGCCTGATGCCGTTCGCCCAAATCGCGACCCGCATTGGCGGCGCGATTAATGTTTCATTGGGTCTGCTATTCCTCAGTCATTTCCTTGCATGATTTAGCTCTGTGCTAACAGGAAAATCTGCAATTTTCCTCCACAGGACGAAGAAAATTTCTTTGTCCTGTGTCCTAAATTCTGTTCGTTTAGCGATACAATCAGCAGCGTAATCCGCTATCGCGGCGGCGGCTTTGCCGTCGTCATTTTATCAAGTGAAGGAGAGGAATTAATGTCTGTGGATACTCCCGCCCGTGCGGGCGCCAGCGTAGAAACCGAGCTGGCGACGAAAGCGCAGCGTGCAGCCCGCCAGGCCGAGTGGCTTGGCCATTATCAACAACCGGTCATTGCGCTGACGCTGGTGACACCGGGCGCGGTAAAAGACAGCATCCGCTATCGCAATATGATGGGCGTGGCGCTGCAGGCCTGCGACCAGCTGCTGTGGAAACGCCGCTGGAAAACGCTGGACCGTCAGGTGCTGTGGTTGCCAACCGGGCCGGAGGCGCTGTGGTGCGTTGAGCATTCTGCCAGCGAAATCAATGCGCTATGCACGGAGCTGCTACAGACTCATCCGCTTGGCCGCTTATGGAATATCGAGGTGATTTGTCCGCAGCAAGGACGGCAGGCGCAGGATGACCGCACCCGTCGTTGCCTGCTGTGCGATGATGCCGCGCAGACCTGCGAGAGCCTGCATCGCCATGATGGCGAAGAGGTTGTCGCCCGCGTTGAGCAGATGATCGATGCGTGGTTTGCCCGCGATTAACGGATGATATCGTGAATATGTCGCCCGGATAGGCCGCTAAGGCATCATCCGGGGCCATATCCCGGTCGCACGTGGCTTCCGGGGCTTACGGGTTATGCTGTGCCGGGAATACCGGCATTCAGAAATCGACGGGCGCGCGAAAGGTCATCGCGTTGCCGAAGGCCGGATGGGTAATGGTCAGCGTTTCGGCGTGCAGCAGCAGCCGCGGCGCCATCGCCAGCGCCTCTGGCGTCGCATAAAAGCGATCGCCAAGAATCGGATGACCCAGCGCCAGCATATGCACGCGCAGCTGATGTGAACGTCCGGTAATCGGCTTCAGGCGCACGCGGGCGCTGTTATCATCCGCGTACTCCAGCACTTCATACTCAGTTTGCGCCGCTTTGCCCGTTTCGTAACACACCTTCTGCTTTGGCCGGTTCGGCCAGTCGCAGATCAGCGGTAAATCTACCAGCCCTTCCGCTTTTTCCGGATGTCCCCACACGCGGGCGACGTACTGCTTCTTCGGCTCACGCTCGCGAAACTGACGCTTCAGCTCGCGTTCCGCCGCTTTGGTCAGCGCCACCACAATCACGCCGCTGGTAGCCATGTCGAGGCGGTGCACCGACTCAGCCTGCGGGAAGTCGCGCTGTACGCGCGTCATCACGCTGTCTTTATGCTCCTCCAGTCTCCCCGGGACGGACAACAAGCCGCTCGGCTTGTTGACCACCATGATGTGCTCATCCTGATAGAGGATAACCAGCCAGGGATCCTGTGGCGGATTGTAGTTTTCCATCGCCATATTCGCGTTCCGTTACTGGTGGGTGACCACGATTAAGCGCAGCGCGTCGAGACGCCAGCCTGCCTGCGCCAGCGCGTCCATCACCTGCTGACGGTTGCTCTCGATAGCGGAAAGCTCGTCGTCACGGATGTTCGGGTTAACCGCTTTTAATGCTTCCAGACGAGAGAGTTCCGCCGACAGCTTGTCGTTGGCTTCATCGCGGGCCGCGTCGATCAGCGCCTGAGCGGCTTTGGCAACCTGCGCCTCACCGAGCTGGAGGATCGCATGCACGTCCTGCTGCACCGCGTTGACCAGTTTGCTGCCGGTATGGCGGTTGACGGCGCTCAGCTGGCGGTTGAAGCTTTCAAACTCCACCTGACCGGCGAGGTTATTGCCGTTTTTATCCAGCAGCATGCGCACCGGTGTCGCCGGCAGGAAGCGGTTAAGCTGCAGCTGCTTCGGCGCCTGCGCTTCCACCACGTAAATCAGCTCCAGCAGCAGCGTACCGACTGGCAGCGCTTTGTTCTTCAGCAGGGAGAGGGTGCTGCTGCCGGTATCGCCGGAGAGGATAAGATCCAGACCGTTGATAATCAGCGGATGCTCCCAGGTGACGAACTGAGCGTCTTCGCGGGACAGCGCGACATCACGTTCAAAGGTGATGGTGCAGCCGTCTTCCGGCAGGCCCGGGAAGTCCGGAACCAGCATATGATCGGACGGCGTGAGCACGATCAGGTTTTCACCGCGATCGTCCTGATTGATGCCGACAATATCGAACAGGTTCATGGCAAAGGCGATCAGGTTGGTATCGTCATCCTGCTCTTCAATGCTTTCGGCCAGCTTCTGCGCCTGTTCGCCGCCGTTGGAGTGAATCTCCAGCAGGCGATCGCGACCCTGTTCCAGCTGCGCTTTCAGCGCATCGTGCTGCTGACGGCAGGCTTTGATCAGCTCATCGAAGCCTTCGGTGGTTTCCGGGGCGGCAAGATAATTAATCAGTTCGTTATGCACGCTGTCATACACGGTGCGACCGGTCGGGCAGGTATGTTCAAACGCATCAAGCCCTTCGTGGTACCAGCGAACCAGCACGGACTGCGCGGTTCTTTCCAGATACGGAACGTGGATCTGGATATCGTGCGCCTGACCGATACGGTCGAGACGGCCAATACGCTGCTCCAGCAGATCCGGGTTGAACGGCAGATCGAACATTACCAGGTTGCTGGCAAACTGGAAGTTACGGCCTTCGGAGCCAATTTCAGAACACAGCAGCACCTGGGCGCCGGTGTCTTCTTCGGCGAACCATGCGGCGGCACGGTCGCGCTCAATGATGGACATACCTTCATGGAAGACCGCGGCGCGGATCCCTTCGCGCTCGCGCAGAACCTGCTCCAGCTGAAGGGCGGTGGCCGCTTTTGCACAGATCACCAGCACTTTCTGCGAACGGTGGCTGGTGAGATAGCCCATCAGCCACTCGACGCGCGGGTCGAAGTTCCACCATGTACCGGTATCGCCTTCAAATTCCTGATAAATCTGTTCCGGGTAGAGCATATCGCGCGCGCGCTCTTCTGCGGTTTTACGCGCACCCATAATGCCGGAGACTTTAATCGCCGTCTGATATTGGGTGGGCAGCGGCAGACGAATGGTGTGCAGCTCGCGTTTCGGGAAGCCTTTAACGCCGTTACGGGTATTACGGAACAGCACGCGGCTGGTGCCGTGGCGATCCATCAGCATTGAGACCAGCTCCTGGCGGGCGGCCTGGGCGTCGTCGCGATCGCTGTTAGCGGCCTGCAGCAGCGGTTCGATATCCTGTTCGCCGATCAGATCGCCGAGGGTGTTCAGCTCGGTATCGCTCAGCTTGTTGCCGGCCAGCAGCAGCGCGACAGCATCGGCCACCGGACGATAATTCTGTTGTTCTTCAACGAACTGCTCGAAGTCGTGGAAGCGGTTGGGATCCAGCAGGCGCAGACGGGCGAAGTGGCTTTCCATGCCCAGCTGTTCCGGCGTAGCGGTCAGCAGCAGCACGCCCGGCACACGTTCTGCCAGCTGCTCGATTGCCTGATATTCGCGGCTCGGCGCCTCTTCGCTCCACACCAGGTGGTGCGCTTCATCGACGATCATCAGATCCCATTCGGCGTCGCACAGATGTTCCAGACGCTGTTTGCTGCGGCGCACGAAATCCAGCGAGCAGATCACCAGCTGTTCGGTCTCGAACGGGTTGTAGGCATCGTGCTGGGCTTCGGCATAACGCTCATCGTCAAACAGCGAGAAGCGCAGGTTGAAGCGGCGCAGCATCTCGACCAGCCACTGATGCTGCAGGGTTTCCGGAACGACGATCAGCACGCGTTCGGCGGCGCCAGCAAGCAGCTGCTGATGCAGAATCATCCCGGCTTCGATGGTTTTACCCAGACCGACTTCATCGGCCAGCAGAACGCGCGGCGCGTGGCGGCGGCCGACGTCATGGGCGATATGCAGCTGGTGGGGAATCAGGCTGGTGCGCTGTCCGCGCAGGCCGCTCCACGGCATCCGGTACTGCTCGCTCTGGTATTTGCGGGCGCGGTAGCGCAGCGCAAAACGGTCCATTCTGTCGATCTGGCCGGCGAACAGGCGGTCCTGCGGTTTGCTGAACACCAGTTTGCTGTCGAGCAGCACTTCGCGCAGCGTGACGTTGGCTTCTTCGGTATCAAGACGGGTACCGGTGTAAGCCAGCAGGCCGTTTTCTTCATTAACTTCGTCAACCTGGAGCTGCCAGCCTTCGTGGCTGGTGATGGTATCACCCGGGTTAAACATCACGCGGGTGATCGGGGAATCATTGCGTGCGTACAGACGGTTTTCGCCGATGGCGGGGAAAAGCAGGGTCACCATGCGCGCATCCAGCGCAACTACCGTCCCTAATCCCAGTTCGCTCTCTGTGTCGCTAATCCAGCGTTGACCAAGTGTAAAAGGCATATATGTTCAGCTCTTGTGTTCTTAAATTGCAGGCAATAGTTAATCTTCTCCAGGCAAGCCAGAGAGAGATCAAGATTGGGTCCAGGAATGGAAAGGGCGCTATATTACTGGATGGCAGCTCGTTCGTCACGTCCTCCTCGTCCTTCAATTTGCAGATATGTTGGCTGGAAATTGCAATGGCGAGGAAATCAAAATAGCCCCAGTTGCCCTGTTACTATTGTAGCAAAATCATCGTCGACAAAGGGAAGTATTCCTTCCGCGACCGGCTGAAGTTGCTTTGACAAATAGTGCTCATAATCGAGCGGCGACAGTTGATAATCCACCGGTTCCGGGCCGCTGGTGGTCCAGACATACTGGATGCTGCCGCGCTGCTGGTACTGCTGCGGCCTGCCCAGCCTGACGTTTTGCTCATCGGCCAGCCGTGCGGCGCGCACGTGCGGCGGCACGTTGCGCTGGTATTCGGCCAGCGGGCGGCGCAGGCGCTTACGGTAGATCAAGCGATCGTCGAGCTCACCGCTCATCAGCTTAGCAATGGTTTCCAGAATATAGTCGCGATAGGGCTGGTGGCGGAAAATGCGCAGATACAGCTCCTGCTGGAACTGCTGGGCCAGCGGCGTCCAGTCGGTGCGCACCGTCTCCAGTCCTTTGAAGACCATCCGCTGCGCCTCTCCCTCCTGAATCATCCCGGCGTAGCGTTTTTTGCTGCCGGTGTCGGCTCCGCGAATGGTCGGCATTAAAAAGCGGCTGAAGTGGGTTTCAAACTCCAGCTCGAGGGTGCTGGTGAGCTGGTCTTTACTCAGCTCAGCGGCCCACCAGTCGTTGACGAAAGCGACCAGCGAGCGCCCGATTTGCGTCGCCTCTTCTTCGCAATGAGGTCGCTTAAGCCAGACGAAGGTAGAGTCGGTATCGCCGTAGATAACGTCATAGCCCTGCGACTCAATCAGCGCTTTGGTCTGGCGCATAATCGCATGCCCGCGCATGGTGATAGAAGAGGCCAGACGGGGATCGAAAAAACGACAGGCGCTGGTGCCGAGCACGCCATAGAAGGCGTTCATGATAATCTTCAGCGCCTGAGACAGGGGTTTGTTCTTGTGCCGTTTGGCATCATCGCGGCCGTGCCAGATTTGGCCGACAATCCCCGGCAAACAGTGGTTCTGACGCGAGAAACGGGCGCCGAGAAAACCCTCGGTGCTGTGCGCATTGTCCGGCTGCGCCATCCCTTCGATAAGCCCGACCGGGTCGATCAAAAAAGTGCGGATAATCGAAGGGTAAAGGCTTTTATAATCCAGAACCAGCACCGAATCATAGAGACCGGGGCGCGAGTCCATGACGTAACCGCCGGGACTGGCCTGCGGCGGCACTTCGCCCAGGTTAGGGGCGACGTAACCCAGCCGGTGCATGCGTGGAAAATAGAGATGGCTGAAGGCGGCGACGGAACCACCGTGGCGGTCGGCGGGCAGACCGTTGACCGTGGCTCGTTCGAGCAGAAACGGCATGATCTCCGTTTTATGGAAGATACGCGTGACCAGCTCGCAGTCCTGCAGATTATAGGTCGCCAGCGCCGGTTTATCTTCGTTGAAACGGCGGTCGATTTCGTCCATCCGATCCCAGGGATTATCAATCGCTTTCCCCTCGCCGAGCAGCTCACGCGCCACCGCTTCAAGGGAAAAAGAGGAGAAGTTCCAGAAGGCGGATTTCAGCGCCTCGATACCGTCAATAATCAGCCGGCCGTTGGCCTGGGCAAAGAAGACGCCCTGCTTAAACCCGTGCTCGCGCCACTCCAGTTCCGTATTCCCACGGCCGAGCATCAGCGGAATGCGATAGCGTTCGGCATGCTTTTGCAGGACCCGCAGGTCGAACTGGATAACGTTCCAGCCGATCAGGACATCCGGATCGTGCAAGGCAAACCAGGCATTGAGTTTTTCCAGTAGCTGCGGACGGCTGGAGACGTACTCCAGCTGGAAATCGACGGCGGGAGAGGTCGCCGGTTGCGGCCCAAGCATGTAGACCACCCGCTGCCCGCAGCCTTCCAGCCCGATGCAGTACAGCTCACCGTGGCGGCTGGTTTCAATATCCAGCGACACCCACTTCAGCGGCGGCCGGTAGTGCGGGTTGGGCTTCATGCGGGCGTTGATCAGCCGCCCGCCGCGCGCGTCACCTTCGACCCAAACCGGAGCGGTAATGAAGCGCTCCATCAGATAGCGCTCCGGTGGGCGGATATCGGCTTCGTAAACGGTGATGCCGTTTTCACGCAGCTTCTTTTCCAGGCGCATCAGTTGGCGATGAGCGCGACAATAGAGGCCAAAGACCGGCTGGCGATGAAAGTCTTTTAAGGTGAGCGGAGCGAGACGCAGGCCGTTTTCGCCCTGCAACAGACGTTCGACCTGGGCGCGCTGTGCTTCAGGAATGAAGGCGACCGACTCCTGCGGCGGCAGGGTGATCTCAAGCGGGCCGTCGTCGGTGGCAAGCCAGAAGGACAGCTCGGTGCCTTGCGGGGTATCCCGCCAGTGACGGGTCAGGAGGAAACCTTCTCGTGGCTGGGTCACGCCGTGCTCTCATCAAATAAAACCAGGCCTGATTATAGCCTGGTTCAATCAATGATGCTGGGGTTTTATACAGGTATGGGCTTGTCGTGCCGACGCCGCTATCCGGGCTGGCGGTTCGCTAACGGCTGTCGACGGGGAAAGCCGCGGCGCTACTGCCCGTAGTAGGCTTTTGCCCCGTGTTTGCGCAGGTAGTGCTTGTCCAGCAGCGTTTGCTGCATCGCGGGCAGCTGCGGCGCTAGCTGGCGGCAGAAAATCCCCATATAGGCGATCTCTTCCAGCACGATTGCATTATGTACCGCATCTTCGGCGTTTTTCCCCCAGGCGAACGGGCCGTGCGAATGCACCAGCACGCCGGGCATTTGCGCCGGATCGATACCCTGTTCGCGGAACGTTTCGACGATAACGCGCCCGGTTTCCCACTCATATTCGCCGTTGATTTCCTCATCGGTCATCAGGCGGGTGCAGGGCACCGGGCCATAGAAATAATCGGCATGGGTGGTACCGGTCGCCGGAATAGCTTGCCCGGCCTGCGCCCAGATGGTGGCGTGGCGCGAATGGGTATGGACAATCCCGCCCAATGACGGGAAGGCCTGGTAGAGCAGGCGATGGGTTGCTGTATCCGAAGAGGGTTTCTTTTTCCCTTCGACCACTTCGCCGCTTTCAAGACTCACCACCACCATATCGTCGGCGCCCATTGCGCTGTAGTCGACGCCCGACGGCTTAATCACCAGCACACCGCGTTCGCGATCGACGGCGCTGACGTTGCCCCAGGTGAGGGTGACGAGATTGTTTTTCGGCAGGGCCAGGTTAGCTTCTAGCACCTGCTGTTTTAATGCTTCGAGCATTGGGTTCTCCTTGCCGGCGGCGCTTCGTTGACCTGGCCTACAAAACCGCAGTGTGTAGGCCGGGCAAACCACGTGTCGCCGGGCAATTGGCTGCCGTGGTTAACGTTTTGAAGCGTAATAGACTTCGTTCCAGCGCAGCGCGTCTTTAAAGGACGGCAGACGGGTTTCGTTATCGATTACCGCCAGTTCGATATCCTGTAGCTCGGCAAATTGACGCATATCATCGAGCGTCAGCGCGTGGCTGAAGACGGTGTGGTGTGCGCCGCCGGCGATGATCCAGGCTTCAGACGCGGTGCACAGATCCGGCTGGGCTTTCCACAATGCATTGGCAACCGGCAGCTTCGGCAGATCGTGCGGCGTCGGGACTGTTTCCACGGTGTTAACCAGCAGGCGGAAACGATCGCCAAGATCGATCAGGCTGGCGACGAGGGCCGGACCGGTCTGCGTATTGAAGATCAGGCGGGCCGGATCGGCTTTACCGCCGATGCCCAACGGCTGAACGTCGAGGATCGGTTTGTCTGCCGTGGCGATAGTCGGGCAGACTTCCAGCATATGCGAGCCCAGAACCAGATCGTCTCCGTTATCGAAGTGGTAGGTGTAGTCCTCCATAAAGGAGGTGCCGCCCTGCAGACCGGTTGACATCACCTTCATGATGCGAAGCAGGGCGGCGGTTTTCCAGTCGCCTTCGCCGGCAAAGCCATAGCCCTGCTGCATCAGACGCTGTACGGCGAGGCCCGGGAGCTGCTTCAGGCCGTGCAAATCTTCAAAGGTAGTGGTGAAAGCATGGAAGCCGCCCTGCTCAAGGAAACGTTTCATCCCCAGCTCAATGCGCGCGGCGTCGAGCACATTCTGCCGCTTATCACCGTGGATCTGCGCCGCCGGGGTCAGACGATAGCTGCTTTCATACTCATCAACCAGCGCGCTGATATCCCCCTCGCTGATGCTGTTGACCACCTGAACCAGATCGCCCACCGCCCAGGTATTGACCGAAAAGCCGAATTTGATCTGGGCGGCAACTTTATCGCCATCGGTGACCGCGACTTCACGCATGTTGTCGCCGAAACGGCAGACTTTCAGATGACGGGTATCCTGCTTAGAAACCGCCTGGCGCATCCAGGAGCCGATGCGCTGATGGGCGCTCTGATCCTGCCAGTGGCCGGTAACCACGCTGTGCTGCTGGCGCATGCGCGCGCCGATAAAGCCGAACTCGCGGCCGCCGTGCGCGGTCTGATTCAGGTTCATAAAGTCCATATCGATACTGTCCCACGGCAGCGACGCGTTGTATTGCGTGTGGAACTGCAGCAGCGGCTTATTGAGGATAGTCAGGCCGTTAATCCACATTTTGGCCGGAGAGAAGGTGTGCAGCCACACCATCATGCCGGCACATTTATCATCATAGTTAGCGTCGCGGCAGATATGGGTAATCTCATCCGGCGTGGTGCCCAGCGGCTTTAACACCAGCTTGCACGGCAGCTTTGCTTCCGCATTCAGGCTGTTCACCACATGTTCGGCATGCTTCGTGACCTGACGCAGCGCTTCTGGGCCATACAGATGCTGGCTGCCAATCACGAACCATACTTCGTAGTTATCAAAAATCGTCATTTTCGTGTCCTTAATGGGTGAGAGCTGCCTGAGAAAGCGGGGCTTTTTCCGCCTTCGCAGCCGAAGGGAGATACTGTTGTTCTGCGCTGACCGACCACTGCTGGTAGCGCTGATAAAGTTGTTCAAAGCGTTGAGCCTGGGCAGGACGCGGCTGCAGGGTGCTTTCGACCTCACTTGCCATGCTGCGCTGGGCGGTGGGGATATCCTGATGCACGCCTGCGGCGACGGCGGCGAAGATCGCCGCGCCGAGCGCGCAGCACTGATCGGAGGCGACGATTTGCAGCGGCCGGTTCAGCACGTCACAGCAGGCCTGCATAATGACCGGGTTTTTACGGGCAATACCGCCCAGGGCCATCACGTTGTTGACCGGGATTCCTTGGTCGGTGAAGCACTCCATAATGGCGCGCGCGCCGAAGGCGGTGGCCGCCACCAGGCCGCCAAAGAGCGCCGGCGCATCGGTGGCGAGATTCAGATCGGTAATGACCCCCTTCAGTCGCTGGTTGGCATTGGGGGTGCGACGGCCGTTAAACCAGTCCAGAACCACCGGCAGATGTTCCAGCGACGGATTTTTGGCCCAGGCTTCGGTCAACGATGGCAGCAGCTGTTTTTGCTGGGCAGCAATCTGCGTTTTCAGCTCCGGATGCTGCTGCGCCAGCTGTTCCAGCGGCCAGCCGAGAATACGGCCAAACCAGGCGTAAATATCGCCGAAGGCAGATTGTCCGGCCTCCATACCAATAAAGTCAGGGACCACGCTGCCATCGACCTGGCCGCAGATCCCCTTGACCGTGCGATTGCCCACGCTCTGTTTATCGGCGATCAGAATGTCGCAGGTGGAGGTGCCAATGACTTTGACCAGGGCGTTAGGCTGCGCGCCGGCGCCGACTGCACCCATATGGCAGTCGAAGGCGCCGCCGGACAGAATGACGGTTTCCGGCAGGCCCAGGCGCTGCGCCCATTCGGCACAGAGCGTGCCGACAGGGACATCGGCGGTCCAGGTGTCGCTAAACAGCGGCCAGCTCAGGTGCCGGTTGATAATCGGATCGAGCTCATCGAAGAAGCTGGCCGGCGGCAGTCCGCCCCAGCTTTCGTGCCACAATGATTTATGCCCGGCGCTGCAGCGTCCGCGACGAATATCCTGCGGGCGGGTGGTGCCGGAAAGCAGGGCGGGCACCCAGTCGCACAGCTCAATCCACGAAGCGGCTGCCTCGGCGACGGCGCGGTCCTGACGGGTGACGTGGAGTATTTTGGCCCAGAACCACTCGCTGGAGTAGATGCCGCCAATGTAGCGGGAGTAGTCCTCTTTGCCCGGCTGATGGCACAGGCGAGTAATGGCTTCCGCCTCTTCGACCGCCGTGTGGTCCTTCCACAGCACGAACATGGCATTGGGGTTATCGGCAAACTCTTCGCGCAGCGCCAGCACGTTGCCGTCGGCATCGATCGGCGCCGGCGTTGAGCCGGTGCTATCGACGCCGATGCCCGCCACCCCGGCGCGCTGTTCGGGGCTTAACAATGCCAACACACTTTTCAGTGCGGCTTCCATCGATTCAATGTAGTCGCGCGGATGGTGGCGAAACCGGTTATTCGGGCCATCGCAAAACAGCCCCTCCTGCCAGCGCGGATACCACTCTACGCTGGTGGCCAGCTCCTCGCCGGTGGCGCATTCCACTGCCAGTGCGCGTACGGAATCACTACCAAAATCGAGGCCAATCGCAATTGCCATGCTGTTACTCCATGCAGAAAACCATTCATGGTGAAACAGTAGATATTCACGCCAAAAACCGTCAGGCCGTATTCGCTAATCTTATGGACTATGTTGCTATTGCATCGCAAAGTGTGACGCCGTGCAAATATTCAATGTGGACATTTCTACCGTATTTATAGACACTTCTGTTATGCGGAAAAAGTGCTTTAATTGTGCGCTGTCATCGATTTTTGCTGTGACGAGGCGGGTTTTGATCGAAATTTCAACCGGCGTCCCAGTACGGCGAGCTGCGTTAGCAGTACAATGTTGAATATGGACAATTGGTTTCCATAATATATCCAGGAGAGCTGAGCCTATGGCTGAAACACAAAACGATCCGCTGCTGCCGGGCTACTCGTTTAATGCCCATCTGGTGACGGGGCTGACGCCGATTGATGCCGATGGCTATCTGGATTTCTTTATTGATCGTCCGCTCGGTATGAAGGGATATATTCTGAACCTGACGGTGCGCGGTGAAGGGGTGATTAACAATCACGATGAGCAGTTTATCTGCCGGCCGGGAGATATTTTGCTTTTTCCGCCGGGAGAAATTCATCACTATGGCCGCCATCCCGATGCCCGTGAATGGTATCACCAGTGGGTCTACTTCCGGCCGCGTGCCTACTGGCATGAATGGCTGAACTGGCCGACGATCTTCGCCCAGACCGGCTTTTTCCGTCCTGATGAGCAGTGGCAGGCGCGTTTTTGCGAGCTGTTTGGGCAGATCGTTGAGGCTGGTCAGGGGGCCGGACGCTATTCGGAGCTGCTGGCGATCAATTTGCTCGAGCAGCTGCTGTTACGGCGCATGGAGGCGATTAATGAGTCTCTGCATCCGCCGCTGGACAATCGCGTGCGCGATGCCTGCCAGTACATCAGCGATCACCTCGCGGATAGCCATTTCGATATCGCCAGCGTCGCCCAGCATGTCTGTCTGTCTCCTTCGCGCCTGTCCCATCTGTTCCGCCAGCAGCTGGGTATCAGCGTGCTGGGGTGGCGGGAAGACCAGCGCATCAGCCAGGCGAAGCTGCTGCTCAGTACCACGCGTATGCCCATCGCCACGGTAGGGCGCAACGTCGGGTTCGAAGACCAGCTCTACTTTTCGCGGGTATTTAAGAAATGCACCGGCGCCAGCCCCAGTGAATTCCGTGCGGGGTGTGAATAAAACGTAAAGAAAATGAAATGTTGCGCCGGATAATTGTCACAACCAGTAAACTAAACCCTAAATAATTCGAGTTGCAGGAAGGCGGCAACGCAGGGAATCCCCAGGAGCTTACTCAAGTAAGTGACTGGGGTGAGCGAGGAAAGCCAACGCTCATGCAACTTGAAGTATGACGGGTTTATTCTGACAATTGATGACTTGACGAAGGCGCGACGGCTCCGGAGAATCCGTGCTTCGTTTTGATACCGGGCACATTATGCAAGCATTGCTGGAACATTTTATCACCCAGTCTACGGTCTATTCCCTGATAGCCGTGATGCTGGTCGCCTTCCTTGAATCATTGGCGCTGGTGGGGCTGATATTACCGGGAACGGTGATGATGGCCGGGCTGGGGGCGCTGATTGGCAGCGGAGACGTGAATTTCTGGCAGGCGTGGCTGGCGGGGATTATCGGGTGTTTACTCGGCGACTGGATCTCTTTCTGGCTCGGCTGGCGGTTTAAAAAACCGCTCCATCGCTGGTCTTTTATGAAGAAAAACAAGGCGCTGTTGGATAAAACCGAGCATGCGCTGCATCAGCACAGCATGATCACGATTCTTATCGGCCGCTTTGTTGGTCCGACGCGGCCGCTGGTGCCGATGGTCGCCGGCATGCTCGATCTCCCGGTGGCGAAGTTTATTCTGCCCAATATTATTGGTTGCCTGCTGTGGCCGCCGCTGTACTTCTTGCCAGGTATTCTGGCCGGCGCGGCGATTGATATCCCCACCAATGAGCACAGCGCCAGCTTCAAGTGGCTGCTGCTGGCTGCCGCGCTGCTGGTTTGGCTGGCGGGCTGGCTGTGCTGGCGCTTGTGGCGCAGCGCAAAAATGCGCGATCGCCTGACGCGACTCTTACCCCGCGCGCGTCTGCTGTGGCTGACGCCGGTGACGGTGGTGCTGGCCGGCGCAGCGCTAACCCTGGTGATTCGCCATCCTCTGATGCCCGTCTATCTCGATATTCTGCACAAGGTTATCGCGCGCTAATGCCTAACAGGTGAGAGGCGCTGCTGTTGCCGCTGAGCAACGTTTCGGTCGCGCCGTCCCAGGCGATCCGCCCGTCGGCCACCACCAGCGAGCGCGGCGCGATACGGGCGGCATCTTCCACGCTATGCGACACCATCAGCAGCGTCAGATGTTGACGCTGGCAGACATCGCTTACCAGCGTCAGCATCTCCTGGCGCAGTGCGGGGTCGAGTGCGGAAAAAGGTTCGTCCAGCAGCAGGACCGGCTGTTCCCGGACCAGACAGCGCGCCAGCGCCACGCGTTGGCGCTGGCCGCCTGAGAGCTCGCCCGGCAATCTGTCCAGCAGTGAATCGATGCTCATTTGCCCGGCTATCGTCTGCAGGCTGGCGGTCTGCGTCGGGTTAAGCTTCAGCCCCGGATGCATCCCGAGCGCGATATTCTGGCGGACGGTAAGATGATGAAAGAGATTGTTTTCCTGAAACAGCATTGATACCGGGCGCCGGGCCGGCGGCGTCGTGGTATGCGGCTGGCCGTTAATCAAAATCGTGCCGCTCACCGGCGGCAGAAAGCCGGCGATCAGATTGAGCAGCGTGCTTTTGCCCGCGCCGCTCGGGCCGAGCACGGCGAGGCGTTCACCCTGCTCGACGGAGAGCGTGAAGCGCATCGGCAGATGCTGGTAAAGCCAGGTCACATCATTCAGTTTTAACATCACGTCCCGGAAGTTTCTCAATCACGGTAAAGAGTAAAAAGCACAGCAGCAGTAGCAGCAGGGCAGTGACGGCACCGTCCTGGCTACGATAAGAGCCTATTTGCTGGTACAGATAGAACGGCAGCGTACGGAATTGTTCATTACCGAACAGCGTGACGGCGCCGAAATCGCCGATGGACAGGACGCAGGCAAACGCCAGCGCCTGGGCCAGCGGACGCTTTAATGCGCGCAGCTCCACGACCCTCAGGCGGGTAAAACCGCTCATGCCCAAAGAGTGGCAGAGCATACCGTAGCGTACGGCAATATCGCGCATCGGGTTTTCCAGCACCTTCAGGGCATAGGGGATAGCCATCAGCGCGTTGGTGAAGATCACAATACCGTCGGCGGAAGCCGGCAGTCCAATACTGTTATTGAGCAGTAAAAAGAAGCCGGTCGCCAGCACGATTCCCGGCATCGCCAGAATCAGCATACCGCTGAGTTCCAGCGTCTGGCCCGCCAGCAGTCGGTTGCGAAGGCGCAGTTCACGGCTGCTCCACAGCAGCATCATCGTTAACATCACGCTGAGCAGACCGGCGGAAAGCGCGATGCGTAACGAAGTGCAGAATGCCTGCCACAGCGCGGGCTGCGCCAGGACGCTGAGCAGATTGTTATTCAGACCGTCGACCACCACCGCCAGCAGCGGAGGCAGCAGTAACAGTAGCGTGAAAACGATCAGCGCGGTATCGCTCAGGCGGCTGTGCAGGCGATCGTCCGGATCGCGCCAGCCGTGAACTTGCGTGGTGCCGATAGCAACGGCCTTGCTCAGACGCTGGGCGAGGAGCACCAGCCCGAGGCAGCAGACCATCTGGATCAGCGCCAGCATCGCCGCACGGGCCGGGTCATAATCAAAGTTCAGCGCCTGGTAGATCGCCAGCTCAATCGTTGTGGCCCGTGGGCCGCCGCCCAGCGACAGCACGGTGGCAAAGCTGGCGAAGCAGAGCATAAAGATCAGCGCCGCAACCGGGGGAATTTGCCGCCGTAGCCAGGGCCACTCCACCAGACGGAAAAAAGGGTAGCCGCGCATGCCCAGCTGGGCAGCGATCTGCCGCTGCTCTCCGGGGATATTCTCCAGCGCCTGCAGCAGCAGCCGGGTTGCCATCGGCATATTGAAAAAAACGTGCGCCAACAGAATGCCTTGCAGCCCATACGGCGAGAAATCCCACTGCCAGCCGATGGCGTTAAACAGTGTCGCCAGCCAGCCCTGACGGCCATAGACGCTGAGAATGCCAAAGACGGCCACTAATACCGGCAGAATCAGCGTCATGGCGCACAGGCGCAGCAGCAGCGTACGCCCCGGGAAGCGGCGACGATACAGCGCGCGGGCGAGAAAAATCGCCGGTACAACGGAGAAGAGCGCGGAGAGAAACGCTTGCCAGAAAGAGAAACGGATAACGTGCCACAGATAGCTGTCGCTGAAAACCGAGCGCCACGCCGCCTCCGGCGCACTGCTCCAGAGCGCCAGGAATGCGGCCAGTGCGACGGCGACCAGCAGCGCGGCGGCCGTCAGACCCGGCGCCAGCCAGCCGATATTTAGCGGCTGACGGCGCGTTGCCATGCATTAATCCAGTTTTGACGTTCTGCGGCGACCTGCTGCGGAGTATATTCCAGCGTGGTTTGAGGTTTCGGCAACGTCTCAAAGCCCGCGGGAAGCGCAACCTGGGTGACCGGATACATCCAGTTGCCGGTCGGGATGGCATTCTGGAAGGCGGGAGACACCATAAACTTGAGGAATTTCTCCGCCAGCTCCGGTTGTTTGCTGGCGGCGGTACGCGCGGCGACTTCAACCTGCAAATAGTGGCCTTCGGCGAAACTGGCGGCCGCGTACTGGTCTTTTTTCTCTTCAATGATGTGGTAGGCCGGCGATGTGGTGTAGCTGAGAACCAGATCGCTTTCCCCTTTCAGGAACAGACCGTAAGCCTCGCTCCAGCCTTTGGTGACGGTGACGGTTTTCGCCGCCAGTTTTTGCCAGGCTTCCGGCGACTTCTCGCCATACACTTTTTGCATCCACAGCAGCAGCCCCAGGCCCGGGGTACTGGTGCGGGGATCTTCGTAGATCACGCGCCATTTTTGATCGCTTTCCACCAGTTCTTTCAGGCTTTTCGGCGGGTTTTTCAGCTTGTTTTTATCGTAGACAAAGGCGAAATAGCCGTAATCAAACGGCACAAACGTGTCGTTATCCCAGCCGCCCGGTACCGTGACTACGCTGGCCGGTACCTGGCTTTTGGCGAACAATTTGCTCTGCGTAGCCGCTTCCAGCAGGTTGTTGTCCAGCCCGAGCACCACATCGGCTTTGCTATTCTTGCCTTCCATCCGCAGACGATTAAGCAGCGAAACGCCATCTTCCAGCGCCACGAACTTCAGTTCACAGTTGCAGTCGGCTTCAAAGGCTTTTTTCACGACCGGTCCAGGACCCCAGTCTGCCGAAAAGGAGTCATAGGTGTAGACGGTGAGTACAGGTTTAGCAAACGCGGGAACGGCGACCAGCGCCAGCAGCGGGAGTAATTTTTTCAACACTTTGCACCTCATAAACAAGGGGGGGCAAAGGATTTTGAGTAGGCCTCAAATCCCTTCGCCGGCGTTATCCGGATCAGGTTCGACGGGTATTTTCTCAGCCAATACACTTCATCCTTCGCGCTGCCTCTGCGTTAGCATCGCGTGTTCACCCCGGTCACATAGTTATCTATGCTCCCGGGGATTCACCCGCTTGCCGCCTTGATGCAACCCGAATGATTTTGTGTATACACGCTTCATCCTTCGCGCTGCCTCTGCGTTAGCATCGCGTGTTCACCCCGGTCACATAGTTATCTATGCTCCTGGGGATTCACCCGCTTGCCGCCTTGATGCAACCCGAATGATTTTGTGTACGTATATCAGCACCCCGTTGAGAACGGCGATAGTGTAATGATTTTGTGAACTGACGGAAAGCGCTTCAGCGCCTGCCGGGAGTGCTATCAGGGATCCGGCGGCGCGAACCATGCGGATTTGAAATCAAACCAGCCGAGCGTATTCATTCTTACGCCACGCATACTGCGCTGCCCCTGGATCATCAGCCAGTGGTGGATCAGCGGCACGATGGTTTGATTGGCCAGCAGCTGCTGGCTCCAGGTGGCCGGGTTTAGCTCGCCTGCGTGCCAGCGACGGGCATCCTGCTCCCAGTCGACAGGAATACAATGCCGTATCAGCGGGACCTCATACAGCAAGGCAAACAGAGAAAAATCAATCGGCAGGGTAAAGTTGGCGCTGTTCAACCAGACATCGCTGACCACCTCGCCGCGGTGCCACTCTTCGTAGTCCAGCTCCTGAATCTCCAGCTTGACCTGATGCTCCGCCAGCAGTGTTGCCATGATCCCGCCCATCACGCGGTGTTCGACGTGATCCCGGTAGTAGGTGAGGGTGACAGACTCCAGTCCCGGCGGTTTTTCACAGGCATGACTGCGGGCATGGTGCCAGCGGGGCAGCAGACCGTAGGCCGGGAACCAGTTGCCCTGATACTGTTCACCGGCGTGATAAAGCAGATTGGCGGGCTGTAACAGATAGCTGAGCCACTGACGAACCGCGAGGTTGCTGCCGAGGGGGCTGCGGGCATCAAACAGCAGATAGTAGCACCCTTCTTCCAGCCGGCTCTCAACCGCTTTCTCACTTTGCGTAGTCCCCTGTAGCGTCAGGCCGCCGTTGGGCTCTTCGCTAATCTCTGGCAGGACCCAGACGTTAACTTCATCAATTAACGCCCGGTAGCCGAAATAATCGTCAAAAGCATGGATCTTCAGCTGGTTTTGATTGTTGCGAACCACCGCATAAGGCCCGGTACCTACCGGCATTGCAGAGAAATTCTCCATCGACTGCCATTCACGCGGCAATACGACAGCCGACACCTGGCCGAGCAGCCACGGTAGCCAGCGATCGGGTTGCGTCAGATGTACATCCAGCGTCCAGGCGGTGGGGGAGGCAATACGTTCAATATGTGAGTAGAGCGGCAGACTGTTGCTGCGCTGCAACGAAGCAATGACATCCTCCATCTCCAGCTCTCTCCCGTGGTGAAAATGAATGCCGGGGCGGAGAAAAAATCGCCAGTGGGTGGGCGAAAGCTGCTGCCAGTGGTGCGCAATGTCGGCTTCCAGTTCCCCGTTTTCCTCATTTACCCGCGTTAATGCGCTGAAGATCTGCCTGGCGATATGATTTTCCGAGCGGCGCAGCGCGCTGCCGGGGAGCAGGTTTTTCATCGGTCGGTAGTAGAGTACGCGCAGAATATGCCGCCCCTGACGGAAGCTGCGGCCCAGATGCGAGACCAGCATCTGACGCACCGCGGCCTTGTCGCCCACCAGCTGGACCAGTTGATCGATACGATCCTGTTCCAGCAGATCCTCGGCCCGCTGCTGCTGCAGCGCCAGGCCGGTATAGAGGAAAGCCAGCTTTGAACGCTTGCCGCGCCCGGCCTCCGCTTCCCAGGTTAACCAGCCGCGTTCTTCCATCATATTCAGCAACGTACGCATATGGCGGCGCGAGCAGCAGAGCATTTCCGCCAGTTCGTTAAGGGTTGTCTCCTGCGATTTACCTTCGCAGCACTGCCATAAGCGGATGAACTGTTGTTGCAGACGAGCAGAAGACATAAAAGGGGAACTCCTGATGAAAACTCAGCAATTTATTAATCCCTATATTAGGCCAATAATGCATTCCGATGAAGCGAGGAGGTGAATATGATGAGGTCTACCGCGAAACAGTTCTACCAACGCTACTTTTCTGCGACGCAGGACGCGTCATGGCTGGCCCGCCTGATGGCAGGGAGACAGCAGAAGATTCTTGGCGAGCTGATGCAGTGGGGAGTTACGTCACAGACCTCTGATCATTGACTTGCCCACATCATGTGTGACTGAGTATTGGTGTGTACTTATCCTCTTTCAGACCCAGGCCAGTTGACTGAACCATAACGTTTCGGTCGCCGGCCTGTCACTTGAAACAGATAGAGTATAAAATCACCCGCCAGCAGATGACTTCTGCTGGCTTTTTTCGTTTTCTTCGCGTGCTTTAAGGACATGACATGCTCTGGTTGATGACGATGGGACGGCGGCTTAACGGTGTATACGCGGCGTTTATGCTGGTCGCTTTTATGATGGGTATTGCGGGCGCGCTGCAGGCGCCAACCCTCAGCTTGTTCCTCAGCCGCGAAGTGGGCGCACAGCCTTTCTGGGTCGGCCTGTTTTATACCGTTAACGCGATCGCCGGTATTCTGGTGAGCCTGGCGCTGGCGAAACGTTCCGATAGCCAGGGGGATCGCCGCCGGCTGATCATGTTCTGCTGTCTGATGGCGGTGGGCAACGCGCTACTGTTTGCTTTTAACCGTCACTACTTAACATTGATCACCTGCGGTGTGATGCTGGCGTCGATTGCCAATGCCGCGATGCCCCAGCTGTTCGCCCTGGCGCGGGAATATGCCGATAGTTCGGCGCGGGAAGTGGTGATGTTCAGCTCGGTGATGCGTGCGCAGCTGTCGCTGGCGTGGGTGATCGGACCGCCGCTGGCTTTCATGCTGGCGCTGAACTATGGCTTTACCACCATGTTCTCGATTGCGGCCGGTATTTTCGTCATTAGCCTGGCGTTAATTGCCGTTAAGCTGCCGTCGGTTGCCCGAGTGGAGCAGCCTGCGGAAGCGGCGGGCGTCGTAGTGCAGGCCGGCGGCTGGCAAGATAAAAACGTACGTATGTTGTTTATCGCGTCGACGCTGATGTGGACCTGCAACACCATGTATATCATCGATATGCCGCTGTGGATCAGTAGCGATCTTGGCTTGCCGGATAGCCTGGCCGGGATCCTGATGGGGACGGCGGCCGGGCTGGAAATCCCGGCGATGATCCTGGCGGGGTATTACGTCAAGCGCTGGGGCAAACGTAAAATGATGGTCGCCGCGGTGGCTGCCGGCGTGCTGTTCTATCTTGGCCTGATTGTGTTCCACGAACGTACCGCGCTGCTGGCGCTGCAGCTGTTCAACGCCATTTTTATCGGTATTGTCGCCGGGATTGGCATGCTGTGGTTCCAGGACCTGATGCCTGGACGGGCCGGGGCCGCCACCACGCTGTTTACCAACAGTATTTCCACCGGAGTGATTCTCGCCGGCGTGCTGCAGGGAGCGCTGTCGCAAAACTATGGCCACGCCAGCGTGTACTGGGTCATTGCCGCCATCTCGCTGCTGACGCTGTTTCTGACCAGCAAAGTCAAAGATATTTAGCCAGGCGCCGCACCGCAGATTGCTGCGATGCGGCGTGCTTTCAGGACAGAATATTCATCATTTCCCGCAGCTGACGCACGGCAATTTGTCCGGGTGCCGATGCCTGGCCCACGCTGCCAAACGTCATCGCTGAGCCGAACAGGCGTCCGGTGACCCGGCTGACGCCGCCCAGTTTGCCCATCGACATCGTGATTAACGGGCGGGTGGCGTACCGTTCTTTCATGACCAGAGTGGCAGACAGTAATGTCAGCACGTCTTGCGGCGACTGAGGCATGACCGCGATTTTCGGCAGATCGGCGCCCAGCTCCTGCATGCGGCGTAGCCGGGCGATAATCTCTTCCTGCGCCGGTGTTGTTTGGAAATCATGATTGCTCATAATCACTTTTACCCCGGCGGCATGAGCTTCATCGATCAGCGCCCGGATCGGCATTTCGTCATTGAAGAGCTCAATATCAATGATGTCCACCAGCCCGCTGGCAACGGCCAGACGGTTGAGTGCGAAGTACGCGTCATCGCCGATCTCCGTTTCACCTCCCTCTTTATGGCTGCGGAAGGTGAACAGCAGCGGTATATCGGCGAGCAGCCGGCGAATCTCCGTCAGCGCCAGCAGGACCTGATCCCGATCGCCGACAGCGGTAAAATGGTCGACACGCCATTCGATAAGATCGGCTCCGGCCTCCGCCAGCGTGCGGGCATGGGCTTTCAGCTCGTCGAGCGTCTGGCCGATTAGCGGCACGCAAATTAACGTTGTGCCTTCCTGGAAGGTGATATTTTTAATGGTAACAGCGGTCGTCATGTGCGGGTCCATCGGTCAGGGCGGGCTCTTTTCTTGCCGTAAGCCGCGCGAAAAACCTAAAAAAATGCCCGGTCACAAGGACCGGGCTCGGGGATCAACGGCGTGGTTAGTTCATAAAGGCCGGCAGTTTGTTTTCATAGGCTGAAATCGCCTCTTCGTGCTGCAGCGTCAGACCGATGCTATCAAGTCCGTTGAGCATACAGTGGCGACGGAAGGCATCAATTTTAAAGCTGTAGGTTTTGTCGCCCGCTTTCACCACTTCGGATTCCAGATCCACTTCGAACGTCATACCGGGGTTCGCCTGAACCAGCTTGAACATCTCGTCGACCTGTTCATCGCTCAGCGTCACCGGCAGCAGCTGGTTGTTAAAGCTGTTACCGTAAAAGATATCGGCGAAGCTGGGGGCGATAACCACTTTAAAACCGTAATCGGTCAATGCCCACGGCGCGTGCTCACGGGAGGAGCCGCAGCCGAAGTTTTCCCGCGCCAGCAGGATCGATGCGCCTTTATACTCCGGGAAGTTAAGGACGAATTCCGGGTTTGGCTGTTGTCCACGATCGTCAAGAAAACGCCAGTCGTTGAACAGATGCGCGCCAAAACCGGTGCGCGTCACTTTCTGCAGGAACTGCTTAGGAATGATCGCATCGGTATCGACGTTTGCGGCATCCAGCGGAACCACCAGGCCCGTATGTTGGGTAAATTTCTCTGCCATGATGGTCTCCTTATTTGATGTCGCGAATATCGGCGAAATGGCCGGTCACGGCTGCCGCTGCGGCCATCGCCGGGCTGACTAAGTGGGTACGTCCGCCGCGGCCCTGACGGCCTTCAAAGTTACGGTTGCTGGTTGATGCGCAGCGCTCGCCAGGATTCAGGCGATCGTTGTTCATGGCGAGGCACATGGAGCAGCCCGGCAGACGCCATTCAAAACCGGCTTCGATAAAGATCTTATCCAGACCTTCGGCTTCCGCCTGAGCTTTCACCGGGCCAGAACCCGGGACCACCAATGCCTGCACGCCCGGCGCGACTTTGCGGCCTTTAGCGACTTCGGCCGCGGCGCGCAAATCTTCAATACGCGAGTTGGTACAGGAGCCGATGAACACTTTATCGATAGCCACGTCGGTTAACGGGATACCTGGTTTCAGGCCCATATAGGCCAGCGCTTTTTCCGCGCTCGCCCGCTCGACCGGATCGGCGAAAGAGGCCGGGTCGGGAATCATCTCGTTAACGGAAATGACCTGACCTGGGTTTGTACCCCAGGTAACCTGCGGGGCAATCTCTTCTGCCTGCAGGGTCACGACGGTGTCAAAGGTGGCGTCAGCGTCTGTTTTCAGGGTTTTCCAGTATTCAACAGCCGCGTCGAAGTCCTGGCCTTTTGGCGCGTGCAAACGACCCTTCACATAGTTAAAGGTGGTTTCATCCGGCGCGACCAGACCTGCTTTCGCACCCATTTCGATGGCCATATTGCACAGCGTCATACGACCTTCCATGCTCAGATCGCGAATGGCTTCACCGCAGAACTCCACCACGTGGCCGGTGCCGCCGGCGCTACCGGTTTTGCCAATGATGGCCAGCACGATATCTTTAGCGGTGATGCCCGGCGCTGCTTTGCCATTCACTTCAATCTTCATGGTCCTGGCACGGCCCTGCTTCAGGGTCTGAGTCGCCAGGACGTGCTCAACTTCGGAGGTGCCGATACCAAAAGCCAGCGCGCCAAATGCGCCGTGAGTGGCGGTGTGGGAATCGCCGCAGACGATGGTCATCCCCGGCAGGGTCACGCCCTGTTCCGGCCCCATCACGTGGACGATACCCTGATACGGGTGGTTCAGATCGTACAGCTCAACGCCGAACTCCTGGCAGTTTTTGATCAGCTCCTGCATCTGAATGCGCGCCATTTCGCCGGACGCGTTGATATCTTTCGTCTGGGTAGAAACGTTATGGTCCATGGTGGCGAAGGTTTTACCCGGCTGACGAACCTGACGGTTGTGCGCGCGCAGGCCGTCAAAGGCCTGTGGTGAGGTCACTTCATGCACCAGATGACGGTCGATATACAGCAGCGGGGTTTCGTTCTGCGCTTCATAAACGACATGCGCATCAAACAACTTTTCGTATAAGGTCTTCGCCATGATTACACCCCTTCAGCGACATAGCGGGCAATGATATCGCCCATTTCATCGGTACTGACCGCCGCCGTGCCGCGCGCTAAATCGCCGGTACGCACGCCTTCTTCTAATGCACGGTTGATCGCACTCTCAATCGCTGTTGCCGCGTTATCGGCATCCAGGCTGTAGCGCAGCAAAAGCGCCAGAGAGAGGATCTGCGCGATAGGGTTGGCGATATTTTTGCCAGCGATATCCGGAGCTGAGCCGCCTGCTGGTTCATACAGACCAAAACCTTGTTCATTGAGGCTGGCCGACGGCAGCATGCCCATTGAGCCGGTGATCATGGCGCATTCGTCAGACAGGATGTCGCCGAACAGGTTGGAACACAGCAGAACGTCAAACTGGGACGGGTCTTTAATCAGCTGCATGGTGGCGTTGTCGATGTACATATGCGCCAGCTCAACGTCCGGGTATTCTTTGGCGATCTCGCTGACCACTTCGCGCCACAGAATAGATGACTGCAGAACGTTCGCTTTATCGATAGAAGTCACTTTATTACGCCGTTTGCGTGCGGACTGAAACGCGATATGCGCGATGCGCTCGATTTCAAAGCGATGATAGACCTCGGTATCAAATGCTTTTTCGTGTTGACCGCTGCCCTCGCGGCCTTTCGGCTGGCCGAAGTAGATCCCGCCGGTTAATTCGCGGACGCACAGAATGTCGAAGCCGTTTGCCGCGATATCCGCACGCAGCGGGCAAAACTCTTCCAGCCCCTGGTACAGCTTCGCCGGACGCAGGTTGCTGAACAGTTTGAAATGTTTACGCAGCGGCAGCAGCGCGCCGCGCTCCGGCTGACCGGCCGGCGGCAGATGTTCCCATTTCGGGCCGCCTACGGAGCCGAACAGAATCGCATCGGCCTGCTCACAGCCTTCTACCGTCGCCTGCGGCAGCGGGGTGCCCTGACGGTCGATAGCGATGCCGCCGACGTCATACTGACTGGTGGTAATGCGCATATCAAAACGGTGACGAACGGCTTCCAGTACTTTCATCGCCTGGTTCATGACTTCCGGGCCAATGCCATCACCTGGCAAAACAGCAATATGGTAATTCTTCGACATTACACGGTTTCCTTCTTGTTCTCGTTATTTTGAGCTTTGCGTTGCAACTCTTTTTCGACTTCTGCTGCGCGCCAGATATTGTTCAGCACGTGGACCATGGCTTTCGCGGAGGATTCAACGATATCCGTCGCCAGACCGACGCCGTGGAAGCGGCGACCGTTGTAGGTTACGACGATATCTACCTGACCCAGCGCGTCTTTGCCCTGACCTTTGGCGTTCAGGTCATATTTGACCAGCTCCACGTCATAGCCGGTGATACGGTTGATAGCCTGATAAATAGCGTCGACCGGGCCGTTGCCGTTAGCGGCTTCTGCTTTGGTCTCTTCACCGCAGACCAGTTTTACGGAGGCCGTGGCGATATCGCTGGAGCCTGACTGCACGCTGAAGTAATCCAGGCGGAAATGCTCCGGCTCTTCCTGCTGTTTGTTGATGAACGCCAGCGCTTCCAGATCGTAATCAAAGACCTGGCCTTTTTTGTCTGCCAGCTTCAGGAAGGCGTCGTAGAGGTGATCCATGTTGTAGTCGGTATCTTTGTAGCCCATCTCTTCCATACGGTGTTTCACTGCCGCACGGCCGGAGCGGGAAGTCAGGTTCAGCTGCACCTGATTCAGACCGATCGATTCCGGGGTCATGATTTCGTAGTTTTCGCGGTTCTTCAGCACGCCGTCCTGGTGGATGCCGGAGGAGTGGGCGAAGGCGCCGGTACCGACGATGGCTTTGTTGGCCGGAATGGGCATATTGCAAATCTGGCTGACGGTCTGGCTGGTACGCCAGATTTCGTTGTGATTAATGCCGGTGCGGACATCCATAATGTCTTTGCGCACCTTGATGGCCATAATCACTTCTTCCAGCGAACAGTTGCCCGCGCGCTCGCCGATACCGTTCATGGCGCCTTCAACCTGGCGAGCACCGGCGTGGACCGCGGCAATCGCGTTACCGACGGCCAGGCCTAAATCGTCATGGGTGTGCACGGAGATGATGGCTTTGTCGATATTCGGGACGCGATCGTACAGGCCGGTAATGATACTGGAGAACTCAAACGGCATGGTATAGCCGACGGTGTCCGGGATATTAATCGTGGTGGCGCCGGCGTTGATGGCGGCTTCGACCACGCGCGCCAGATCGGCGATCGGCGTACGGCCCGCATCTTCACAGGAGAATTCGACGTCGTCGGTATAGTTGCGTGCGCGTTTGATCATATAGATTGCGCGCTCAATGACCTCATCCAGGGTGCTACGCAGCTTGGTGGCGATGTGCATCGGCGAGGTGGCGATAAAGGTATGAATTCGGAACGCTTCGGCGACTTTTAAGGATTCTGCCGCCACATCAATGTCTTTCTCGACGCAACGAGCCAGGGCGCAGACGCGGCTGTTTTTGATGGTGCGTGCGATGGTTTGTACGGACTCGAAGTCGCCAGGAGATGAGACCGGGAAGCCGACTTCCATCACATCAACGCCCATCCGCTCCAGGGCCATCGCAATCTGCAGCTTCTCTTTCACGCTCAGGCTGGCCTGTAACGCTTGCTCCCCGTCACGTAAGGTCGTATCGAAAATAATGACTTGCTGGCTCATGGTTTAGATCCTTAATCGGTGTCCTGGGCGCCTTGCTTACGAGCATAAAAAAACCCGCGCAACGGCGCGGGTTTTATAGTCTTGCTGGAAGATGACTTAACGCTGAACGTCGCCCAACAGCCTACCGCGCATAGTGGATGCGTTTAGTAGTAGTAGGCCGGTGAAACGAGTGGTGCGAATCATTGCGTCATGCTCCAGATGAAATCGATATGCTTTTAGAGTTACTGGATACGCGTTTTGATGTCAACCCCTGGGCAACAAAAACCGCTTTTTACCTCACAATGGAATTAGTGTATTGTTCTGAGAAATGGCCTTATTTGCCGATAATTATTTTTCAATTCACTCTGGCAGACTCTCAGTTAACGCTGCCGCTGCGATTGACTTTTCCCTTCTTGCCGCGTCACCGCCCGACATGGGTTGGAATTATCTTAATTACAGCCATTGGTTTATCGGTCTTATGAATATATTGATTTAAGTATTGTGAGAACGTCAATGATAATAAGCAGATAGTGCAGGTTGACGCTGAGTCAATGCATTGAAAAACGCTTAAATTAACGTTGGCGATGGGGAGTGTAGTGTTTTTTCTGCCAGTTATGTATTCATTTAACGCTATCCACTCATCAATGGGCTTTCAGGCCTTTAGGATTTTTTCTGATAATTTAACGGAGGTCCGTGCAACTAATGGTTTTGATATATTCCTAAAATGCATTCTTGCTCTTTTGTATGTGACATATGTATGGTAAATGATATTTCCTTTGCCCATTGCCGCATTTTAATAAAGGGAATTTATCTGATGGTGGAGTTAGATATGATAATTGAAACCTCTGAACCTGAACCCGCCCTCGAAAGAGGAATGATTAAACCTCAGCTTAGAACGGTCGATCTTAATCTGCTTACCGTTTTTGATGCGGTCATGCAGGAACAAAATATTACGCGGGCGGCGCATTCGCTGGGGATGTCTCAGCCTGCGGTGAGTAATGCCGTAGCGCGACTAAAAGTAATGTTTAACGATGAGCTGTTTGTACGGTATGGGCGGGGTATTCAGCCGACGGCTCGTGCATTTCAGCTATTTGGCTCAATACGCCAGGCGCTGCAGCTGGTGCAAAATGAGTTGCCGGGTTCCGATTTTGAGCCGATAAGCAGTGAGCGCGTATTTAATCTCTGCATTTGCAGCCCGTTAGATAACTATCTTACTTCGATTATATTTAACAAAGTTAACGAAGTTGCACCAAATATTCATTTGATTTTTAAAGCATCACTTAATCAAAACACCGAGCATCAATTACGCTATCAGGAAATAGAGTTTGTGGTTGGCTATGAGGAGTTTCGCCGCCCCGAGTTTGCCTGTGTGCCCTTGTTTAAAGATGAAATGATATTAGTAGCCAGCTGTAAACACCCGCGTATTTCCGGACCGGTGACGGAAGCGGATATTTATCGCGAAGAACATGCGGTTGTGGCTTTGGATCGCTATGCTTCGTTTAGCCTTCCCTGGTATAGCTCTGTCAATAAACAGACGCAAATTGCATATCAAGGGAATGCTATGGTCAGCGTGCTTAATGTGGTATCACAAACCCACATGGTGGCCATTGCCCCGAGCTGGCTGGCGAGGGAGTATGCAGAAAAGCTGAACCTGCAATTATTGCCGTTACCGCTAAAAGTGAATAGCCGCACCTGTTTTCTTTCCTGGCATGAGGCCGCCGGTAGAGATAAAGGTCATCAGTGGATGCAGGATCTGCTGGTGCGAATTTGCCAGCGCTAAATATAGCTGTGCCTGAGCGGGAGCGCTCGCTCTCGCTTTATGTGATCAAAACCACAAAATATAGAATTTTATCCTGTTTGCCGCTCTTTGCCAGGGCGTGCAGCAAGTGAAAAATGGATGAATTTCTGTCATCAGACAATTTGTCCGAGTAATTTCAGCGCTCGTTTCTTATTTATGAAGCTTTCAACCACATTTCATATCAAATTCTTATCTTTTATTCTTTTGGCGGCTGACATGCGCCTGAGGTCGCTAATTGCCTGCCCGTTGGCGAGCAGTTATGGTAAGAGCACGCAGTCCATTCACCTCAATGGCCAGGAGCCGATTCCTGGCATTGTGCGAACGCGCGGAAATTGAATTCTGCTGTCGTTAGAAACAATAAGCCTGGAGGCAAACCATGGAGATGTTGTCAGGAGCCGAGATGGTCGTCCAATCGCTTGTCGATCAGGGCGTCAAGCAAGTATTCGGCTACCCCGGAGGCGCGGTCCTCGATATCTATGATGCATTACATACCCTGGGGGGTATTGACCATATTCTGGTACGCCACGAGCAGGCGGCAGTGCATATGGCGGATGGCCTTGCCCGAGCGACCGGTGAAGTAGGGGTTGTGCTGGTGACTTCGGGCCCGGGCGCGACGAATGCCATTACCGGTATTGCCACGGCATACATGGATTCTGTTCCGCTGGTGATTCTCTCCGGGCAGGTCGCGACTTCCTTGATTGGTTATGATGCCTTCCAGGAGTGCGATATGGTCGGCATCTCCCGACCGGTGGTGAAACACAGCTTTCTGGTCAAGCAGACGGAAGATATTCCCGGCGTGCTGAAAAAAGCGTTCTGGCTGGCTGCCAGCGGGCGTCCTGGTCCGGTGGTCGTTGATTTACCAAAAGATATCCTCAATCCGGCGAACAAGCTACCGTACGCGTGGCCGGATAGCGTCAGCATGCGTTCTTACAACCCGACGACCAGCGGTCATAAAGGGCAAATTAAACGCGCTCTGCAGACGCTGGTGGCGGCAAAACATCCGGTTGTCTATGTCGGCGGCGGGGCGATTAACGCCGGATGTGAAGAACAGCTGCGTACCCTGGTAGAAAAACTGAATCTGCCGGTTGCTTCATCGCTGATGGGACTCGGTGCCTTTCCGGCCAGCCATTCCCAGGCGTTAGGTATGCTGGGGATGCATGGAACGTATGAAGCCAACATGACGATGCATCACTCCGATGTCATCTTTGCCGTCGGCGTGCGTTTTGACGATCGCACGACCAACAATCTGGCGAAGTACTGCCCGAATGCGACGGTGCTGCATATTGATATCGATCCGACGTCCATTTCGAAGACGGTTCCGGCAGATGTGCCGATCGTTGGCGATGCGCGTCAGGTCCTGGAGCAGATGCTTGAGCTACTTGAGCAGGAAGAAGCGCAGCAGCCGCTGGATGAGATCCGCGACTGGTGGCAGCAGATAGCGCAGTGGCGCGCGCGCCATTGTCTGCAATACGACACCCAAAGCGGCAAGATCAAACCGCAGGCCGTCATCGAGACCATCTGGCGCCTGACCAACGGCGATGCCTACGTGACCTCCGATGTTGGTCAGCACCAGATGTTTGCCGCCCTTTACTATCCTTTCGACAAGCCAAGACGTTGGATTAACTCAGGTGGTCTCGGCACGATGGGCTTCGGTTTGCCCGCTGCACTCGGCGTGAAGATGGCCTTACCGGAAGAAACGGTCGTTTGCGTGACCGGCGATGGCAGTATTCAGATGAATATTCAGGAGCTTTCCACCGCGCTGCAGTATGAGCTGCCGGTGCTGGTGTTGAATCTGAACAACCGCTACCTCGGAATGGTGAAGCAGTGGCAGGATATGATCTATTCCGGTCGCCATTCACAATCTTATATGGAGTCGCTCCCGGATTTCGTCCGGCTTGCGGAAGCCTACGGGCACGTAGGGATTCGCATCAGCGAGCCGCAGGAGCTGGAGTCTAAGCTGGCCGAAGCGCTGGAACAGGTGCGTAATCATCGTCTGGTGTTCGTTGATGTGACGGTGGACGGCAGCGAGCATGTGTATCCCATGCAGATCCGCGGCGGCGGCATGGATGAGATGTGGTTGAGCAAAACGGAGAGAACCTGATTATGCGCCGGATATTATCTGTCTTACTGGAAAACGAATCAGGCGCCTTATCACGCGTCATCGGCCTTTTCGCACAGCGCGGGTATAACATTGAAAGCCTGACGGTGGCCCCCACCGACGATCCGACGCTTTCGAGAATGACTATCCAGACCGTTGGCGATGAGAAAGCGATCGAGCAAATTGAAAAACAGCTGCATAAGCTGGTGGATGTACTGCGTGTCAGCGAGCTGGGGCAGAATTCGCACGTTGAGCGTGAAATTATGCTGGTGAAAGTCCAGGCGAGCGGTTTTGGCCGTGAAGAGGTGAAGCGCAACACGGAGATTTTCCGCGGGCAAATCATCGATGTCACGCCGTCACTGTATACCGTCCAGCTGGTAGGGACCAGCGATAAACTGGATGCCTTTATTGCTTCGTTACGCGACGTTGCGCGGATTGTTGAAGTGGCACGCTCCGGTGTGGTAGGACTCTCGCGCGGCGACAAAATCATGCGCTGAGTCCCTGAAACTGACGTAAAAATAGCCCGACACAATCTGTCGGGTTATTTTTTTGCGAAATCGGTGGGAACTGTAGACAAAACCGGTTGCTGCGCTAACTATTCTGCGTTTAGATGTTATGAAAATGAATCCATAGCTGAAGAAAGGTTATGTTCTGTACTCATTACCCAAGGGGCAATTGTGAAACTGGATGAAATCGCCCGGCTGGCCGGTGTCTCGCGTACCACCGCTAGCTATGTGATTAACGGTAAAGCGAAACAGTACCGCGTCAGCGACAAAACGGTCGAAAAGGTGATGGCCGTCGTTCGTGAGCACAACTACCATCCGAATGCGGTCGCTGCTGGCTTGCGTGCAGGACGCACGCGTTCTATTGGTCTGGTGATTCCCGATCTGGAAAATACCAGCTATACCCGTATTGCTAACTATCTTGAACGTCAGGCGCGCCAGCGCGGCTATCAGCTGCTGATCGCCTGTTCGGAAGATCAGCCTGACAACGAGATGCGCTGCATTGAGCATCTGCTACAGCGCCAGGTGGATGCCATTATCGTCTCGACGTCATTACCGCCTGAGCACCCGTTCTATCAACGCTGGGCCAACGATCCTTTCCCGATTGTCGCCCTGGATCGCGCGCTCGATCGCGAGCATTTCACCAGCGTTGTTGGCGCCGATCAGGATGACGCCGAAATGCTGGCCGCTGAACTGCGCAAATTCCCGGGGGAAAACGTCCTGTATCTTGGTGCGCTACCGGAGCTGTCGGTCAGTTTCCTGCGTGAACAGGGCTTCCGTACCGCGTGGAATGACGATCCGCGTGAAGTGCAGTATCTGTACGCCAACAGCTTTGAACGCGAAGCGGCAGGGCAGTTGTTTGAGAAATGGCTGGAAACGCATCCCATGCCGCAGGCGCTGTTCACCACCTCATTTCCGCTGTTGCAGGGGGTGATGGATGTGACGCTGCGTCGGGAAGGGAAGCTGCCGTCCGAACTGGCTATTGCGACCTTCGGCGACAATGAGCTGCTCGACTTCCTGCAGTGTCCGGTACTGGCCGTGGCCCAGCGCCACCGCGATGTGGCGGAACGCGTGCTGGAAATTGTCCTCGCCAGCCTTGATGAGCCGCGTAAGCCAAAACCAGGATTAAGCCGTATCCGTCGTAATTTGTATCGCCGGGGAAGTTTGAACCGTCGCTGATGCGCCAGGCTTTCGATCGCCGGCCTCTGCGTGTGTCAAAAAACCGGAAAAGAGTGGCGTGACTCGCCAGACGAAAGTCGTCTGGCGATAATCCGTACAAATTACCATAAAAAAGTAAATTTGAATCGCTTTCAGACAAATCCCTAAACTTCTTTACGCATTATTTTGTTTTATTCTGGAGTTACCGCTTTCCGGCCCCCGTTAGCGATAAAAAAAAGTTAAATCAGTCTTTATTTGTATTATTTTGTTACATTCATTAAGTTAATCGCTGAATTAACACTCATTTTACGGCTCATCACCCGCTCATCTCCCCGCAACCCGCGACAAGAGTGCTTCTCTGACGGTAACAGGCACTGTTAACGGACATCATAATCGCCTAAAATGCCGCTCGCGTCGCAAACTGACACTTTATATTTTCCCACCGAAGATATTTTGTTGCTTTTAACTGTTACGAATTTGTTGGTTGTTTTCTTACACGTATTCATAGCGTTAATTTGCCTCGTTTGTTGATGATTATTTCATCAGGCCTAATATCGGCTGCAAATAATGGGTTTTTGAGCTTCGTTGGTATTCGTGCTGGCTTGACAAGCTTTTCCTCCGCTCCGTAAACTCCTTCTGGTGGGAATTTGTGGGTTAAAGTGGCGAAAAGGGGTGAGGCTGGCATGTTCCGTGGGGCAACGTTAGTCAATCTCGACAGCAAAGGCCGTCTGGCCGTACCGACGCGTTACCGCGACGGGCTGATCGAAGACGCTTCCGGTCAACTGGTTTGTACCATTGACATTCATCACCCGTGCCTGCTGCTTTACCCCTTGCCTGAATGGGAAATCATCGAGCAAAAATTGTCGCGTTTATCGAGCATGAATCCCGTTGAGCGGCGCGTCCAGCGCCTGCTTTTGGGTCATGCCAGCGAATGTCAGATGGATAATGCCGGGCGTCTCCTGATTGCGCCGGTGTTACGGCAGCATGCCGGGCTGACAAAAGAAGTGATGCTGGTCGGACAGTTCAATAAGTTTGAACTGTGGGATGAAACGACCTGGTATCAACGGGTCAAGGAAGATATCGACGCTGAGCAGTCGTCGACCGACGCGTTGTCGGAGCGTCTGCAGGATTTGTCTCTATAACATGATGGAAAATTTTAAACACACTACGGTACTTCTGGATGAAGCGGTTAACGGCCTGAATATTCGTCCGGATGGTATCTACATTGATGGGACCTTTGGTCGCGGTGGACACTCGCGCCTGATCCTTTCCCAACTGGGAGCGGAAGGACGCTTGCTGGCTATCGATCGCGATCCGCAGGCTATCGCCGTGGCGAAGACCATCGATGACCCTCGCTTTTCCATCGTACATGGACCTTTCTCTGCGCTGGCTGATTATGTGAGTGAGCGCGGACTAACTGGCAAGATCGACGGTATTCTTCTCGATCTTGGTGTCTCTTCACCTCAGCTTGATGATGCCGAGCGTGGCTTCTCGTTTATGCGCGATGGTCCGCTGGATATGCGTATGGACCCCACTCGCGGCCAGTCTGCCGCCGAGTGGTTGCAGACGGCGGACGAAGCGGATATCGCCTGGGTGATTAAAACCTTTGGCGAAGAGCGCTTCGGTAAGCGCATCGCGCGCGCCATCGTTGAGCGTAACCGTATCGAGCCCATGACCCGTACGAAAGAGCTGGCGGAAGTGGTGACGGCGGCGACGCCGGTGAAGGACAAATTCAAACATCCCGCGACCCGTACCTTCCAGGCGGTGCGCATCTGGGTGAACAGTGAACTGGAGGAGATAGAGCAGGCGCTAAAAAGCTCGCTCAGCGTGCTGGCCCCGGGCGGGCGGCTTTCGATCATCAGTTTCCACTCGCTGGAAGACCGTATTGTGAAGCGCTTCATGCGTGAGCAAAGCCGCGGTCCGCAGGTTCCGGCCGGGTTACCAATGACCGAAGAGCAGCTCAAAAAACTGGGTGGCCGTGAGTTGCGAGCACTAGGCAAGTTGATGCCGGGCGAAGAAGAGGTGGCAGAGAATCCACGGGCCCGTAGTTCAGTTCTGCGCATTGCAGAGAGGACGAACGCATGATCGGCAGAGTGACAGAAGCCTTAAGCAAAGTTAAAGGATCGTTAGGAAGCAACGAGCGCCATGCCTTGCCTGGCGTTATCGGGGACGATCTTCTGCGGTTTGGGAAGCTGCCACTCTGCCTGTTCATTTGCATCATCATTACGGCGATTACCGTGGTGACGACGGCTCACCATACCCGTCTGCTAACCGCGCAGCGTGAACAACTGGTTCTGGAACGTGACGCGCTGGATATTGAATGGCGAAACCTGATCCTCGAAGAGAACGCGCTCGGCGATCATAGTCGGGTTGAGCGGATCGCGACCGAGAAGTTGCAGATGCAACACGTTGATCCATCACAAGAAAATATCGTTGTACAAAAATAAGGATTATTGCGACGCATGAAAGCAGCGCCGAAAACGCTAAAACCAAAACGTCAGGAAGAACAGGCCAGCTTTATTAGCTGGCGTTTTGCGTTGCTGTGCGGGTGTATTTTAATCGCGCTGGGTTTCCTGCTGGGTCGCGTGGCCTGGCTACAGGTGATCAGCCCGGACATGCTGGTTCGTCAGGGTGATATGCGTTCTTTACGCGTGCAGGAAGTCTCCACCGCCCGCGGAATGATTACCGACCGCTCCGGCCGCCCGCTGGCGGTGAGCGTGCCGGTGAAGGCTATCTGGGCGGATCCGAAAGAGCTGCACGATGCCGGCGGTGTCACTCTCGATAACCGCTGGAAGGCGTTGGCCGATGCGTTAAACATGCCGCTGGATCAGCTGGCATCGCGCATCAACACCAATCCGAGAATGCGTTTTATCTATCTGGCGCGTCAGGTTAATCCTGATATGGCGGATTACATCAAGAAGCTGAAGCTGCCAGGGATTCACATGCGCGAAGAGTCGCGCCGTTACTACCCGTCAGGTGAAGTTACCGCTCACCTCATTGGCTTCACCAACGTGGATAGCCAGGGGATTGAAGGCGTCGAGAAGAGCTTTGATAAATGGCTGACCGGTCAACCCGGGGAACGCATCGTGCGTAAAGACCGCTACGGCCGCGTTATTGAAGATATCTCCTCTACCGACAGCCAGGCCGCGCACAATCTGGCGTTGAGTATCGATGAGCGTCTGCAGGCGTTAGTTTATCGTGAACTGAATAATGCCGTGGCGTTTAACAAAGCCGAATCGGGGAGTGCGGTTCTGGTCGATGTCAGCACTGGCGAAGTGCTGGCGATGGCGAACAGCCCCTCTTATAACCCGAATAATTTCTCCGGTACGGCGAAGGACATCATGCGTAACCGCGCCATCACCGACGTGTTTGAACCGGGTTCGACGGTCAAGCCAATGGTGGTGATGACGGCGCTACAGCGCGGCATTGTGAACGAAAATACCGTGCTGAATACCATTCCTTACCGGATTAACGGCCACGAGATCAAAGACGTGGCGCGCTATAGCGAATTGACCCTGACCGGGGTATTACAGAAGTCGAGTAACGTCGGTGTCTCCAAACTGGCGTTAGCGATGCCGTCCTCAGCGTTAGTAGATACTTACTCACGTTTTGGACTCGGAAAAGCGACCAATTTGGGGTTGGTCGGAGAACGCAGTGGCTTATATCCTCAAAAACAACGGTGGTCTGACATAGAGAGGGCCACCTTTTCTTTCGGCTACGGGCTAATGGTAACGCCGTTACAGTTAGCGCGAGTCTATGCAACGATCGGCAGCTATGGCATCTATCGCCCGCTGTCGATTACCAAAGTTGATCCACCGGTTCCCGGTGAGCGCGTGTTCCCGGAACCTCTCGTTCGTACCGTCGTGCATATGATGGAAAGCGTGGCGCTGCCCGGTGGCGGCGGCGTGAAGGCGGCAATTAAAGGCTACCGCATTGCGATCAAAACCGGTACGGCGAAGAAAGTGGGGCCAGATGGCCGCTACATCAACAAATATATTGCTTACACCGCAGGCGTTGCGCCCGCCAGCCACCCGCGTTTTGCGCTGGTGGTGGTGATCAACGACCCGCAGGCGGGTAAATACTACGGCGGCGCCGTTTCCGCGCCGGTCTTCGGTGCCATCATGGGCGGCGTACTGCGCACCATGAACATCGAGCCGGATGCGTTGGCAACGGGCGAAAAAAGTGAATTTGTGATTAATCAAGGCGAGGGAACAGGTGGCAGATCGTAATTTGCGCGACCTTCTCGCTCCGTGGGTGCCAAATGCGCCGGAGCGAATTCTGCGAGAGATGACGCTGGACAGCCGGGTGGCTGCTTCCGGCGATCTCTTTGTCGCGGTATTAGGTCATCAGGCGGACGGGCGTCGTTATATCCCGCAGGCGATAGCGCAAGGTGTTGCTGCCATTATTGCAGAGGCCAAAGATGAGGCTGCTGACGGCGAAATCCGTGAAATGCACGGCGTGCCGGTCATTTATCTCAGCCAGCTCAACGAGCGCTTATCCGCGCTGGCAGGGCGTTTTTACCATCAGCCTTCAGAGCAACTGCGCCTGATTGGCGTCACCGGTACCAACGGTAAAACCACCACCACGCAGCTGCTGGCGCAGTGGGCCAGCTTGCTTGGCGAAACCAGTGCGGTGATGGGAACAGTTGGCAACGGTCTGCTGGACAAGGTCATTCCGACGGAAAATACCACCGGTTCAGCAGTCGATGTTCAGCACGTGCTTTCAGGTCTGGCAGGGCAGGGCGCGACCCTGGCGGCCATGGAAGTCTCTTCCCACGGTCTGGTTCAGCACCGCGTGGCGGCGCTGCAGTTTGCCGCATCGGTCTTTACAAACCTGAGCCGCGATCACCTGGATTATCACGGTGATATGGAACATTACGAAGCGGCAAAATGGCTGCTTTATTCCACCCATCATTGCGGACAGGCGATCGTCAACGCCGATGATGAAGTGGGCCGCCGCTGGCTGGCTAAGCTGCCGGACGCGGTTGCCGTATCGATGGAAGATCGTATTAACCCGGACTGTCACGGCCGCTGGCTGAAGGCTACGGCGGTGAACTATCACGATAGCGGGGCCACCATCCAGTTTGATTCCAGCTGGGGCAAGGGCGAAGTTGAAAGCCGCCTGATGGGCGCCTTTAACGTCAGCAACCTACTGCTGGCGCTGGCCACGCTGCTGGCCCTGGGCTATCCGCTGGCTGAGCTGCTGAAAACCGCGGCTCGTCTGCAGCCGGTCTGTGGCCGTATGGAAGTGTTCAGCGCGCCGGGTAAACCGACCGTGGTGGTGGATTATGCCCATACCCCGGATGCGCTGGAAAAAGCGCTCCAGGCGGCGCGTCTGCATTGTAACGGCAAGCTGTGGTGCGTCTTCGGCTGCGGCGGCGATCGCGATAAGGGCAAACGTCCGCTGATGGGCGCCATCGCCGAAGAGTTTGCCGATATTGTTGTGGTGACCGATGACAACCCGCGCACCGAAGAGCCTCGCGCCATCATCAACGATATCCTCGCTGGTATGGTTGACGCCGGACACGCGAAGGTGAAAGAAGGCCGGGCTGAAGCGGTGACAAACGCCGTGATGCAGGCTGCCGAGGGGGATGTCGTACTGGTCGCTGGCAAAGGTCATGAGGATTACCAGATTGTTGGCAACCGTCGTCTTGACTACTCCGATCGCGTCACCGTAGCCCGTCTGCTGGGAGCGGTAGCATGATTCGCTTGATGTTAAGCCAGCTCGCCGACGTGACGCGCGGTGAACTGCATGGTTGCGATCTGGCCGTCGATGAGGTCACGTCGGATACCCGTAAGATTACGGCAGGCTGCCTGTTCGTTGCCTTAAAGGGCGAGCGTTTTGATGCTCACGATTTCGCGGAGCAGGCGAAACAAGCCGGCGCTGGCGCGCTGTTGGTCAGCCGTCAGCTGGAGTGTGATTTACCTCAGGTGGTGGTGAAAGATACCCGCCTGGCCTTTGGCGAGCTGGCGGCGTGGGTTCGTCAGCAGGTGCCGGCCCGCGTTGTGGCGCTGACCGGCTCTTCCGGGAAAACGTCGGTGAAAGAGATGACGGCGGCGATTCTCGGTCAGTGCGGCAATACGCTCTATACCGCCGGCAACCTGAATAATGACATTGGCGTCCCGATGACGCTGCTGCGCCTGACTCCAGAGCATCGCTATGCGGTAATCGAATTAGGCGCTAACCATCAGGGCGAAATTGCCTGGACCGTCAGTCTGACGCGCCCGGAAGCTGCCCTGGTCAACAATCTGGCCGCCGCTCACCTTGAAGGCTTCGGCTCCCTGGCGGGCGTGGCGAAAGCGAAGGGCGAAATATTTACCGGTCTGCCGGAAAATGGCATTGCCATCCTGAATGCTGACAATAACGACTGGCTGAACTGGCAAAGCGTGATTGGCGCACGCAAGGTATGGCGTTTCTCGCCGAATGCGGCCAACAGCGATTTTGCGGCTAGCCAGATTCATATTACCAGCCACGGGACAGAATTTACGCTGCAAACCCCGATGGGAAGCGTGGATGTTCTGCTGCCGCTGCCGGGTCGCCACAATATCGCCAACGCGCTGGCTGCTGCCTCGCTGGCGATGGCGGTGGGCGCCGACTTAAATGCGGTGAAAGCCGGTCTGGCGCAGCTGAAAGCGGTGCCGGGACGGCTGTTTCCCATTACGCTCGCCGAAAACCAGCTGCTGCTTGATGATTCCTACAATGCCAACGTCGGTTCAATGACTGCCGCAGTGCAGGTGCTGTCTGAGATGCCGGGCTACCGGGTGCTGGTCGTGGGTGATATGGCCGAGCTGGGTACGGAAAGCGAGGCATGCCATCGTCAGGTTGGCGAAGCGGCAAAAGCGGCAGGGCTTGATCGGGTACTCAGCACCGGCGTGCTGAGCGCAGAAATTAGCCGCGCCAGCGGCGTGGGCGAGCATCTCAGCGATAAAGCATCGCTGGTGGCCCGACTACGCGAGCTGACGGCAGAACACAAGAACATCACCATTTTAGTGAAGGGTTCACGTAGTGCCGCCATGGAAGAGGTAGTACGCGCATTACAGGAGAATGGAACATGTTAGTATGGCTGGCCGAACATCTGGTCAAATATTATTCCGGCTTTAACGTCTTTTCCTATCTGACGTTTCGCGCCATCGTCAGCCTGCTGACCGCGCTGTTCATCTCTTTGTGGATGGGCCCGCGCATGATCGCCCGTCTGCAAAAACTCTCCTTCGGTCAGGTCGTACGTAGCGACGGCCCGGAATCGCATTTCAGCAAGAAAGGCACCCCAACCATGGGCGGGATTATGATCCTGACCGCCATTGTGGTCTCTGTCCTGCTGTGGGCCTATCCGTCCAACCCGTACGTATGGTGTGTGCTGACCGTGCTGATAGGCTACGGCATCATCGGTTTCGTCGATGACTACCGTAAGGTCGTGCGTAAAGACACCAAAGGGTTGATCGCCCGCTGGAAGTACTTCTGGATGTCGGTGATTGCGCTGGGCGTTGCGTTTGCGCTGTATATGGCCGGTAAAGATACGCCAGCGACTCAGCTGGTTGTACCGTTCTTTAAAGACATCATGCCTCAGCTGGGGCTCTTGTACATTCTGCTGGCCTACTTCGTGATTGTCGGTACCGGCAATGCGGTCAACCTGACCGATGGTCTTGATGGCCTGGCGATTATGCCGACCGTATTTGTGGCGGCGGGCTTCGCGCTGGTGGCATGGGCAACGGGCAACATGAACTTTGCCAACTATCTGCATATCCCTTATCTGCGCCACGCCGGGGAACTGGTCATCGTCTGTACGGCGATCGTGGGCGCGGGTCTCGGTTTTCTGTGGTTCAACACCTATCCGGCGCAGGTCTTTATGGGCGATGTCGGTTCCCTGGCTCTCGGCGGCGCGCTGGGCATCATTGCTGTGCTGCTGCGTCAGGAGTTCCTGCTGGTGATTATGGGTGGCGTATTCGTGGTGGAGACTCTGTCGGTTATTTTGCAGGTCGGTTCCTTCAAGCTGCGCGGTCAGCGCATCTTCCGTATGGCGCCGATTCACCACCACTATGAACTGAAGGGCTGGCCGGAGCCGCGCGTTATCGTGCGCTTCTGGATTATTTCGCTGATGCTGGTGCTGATTGGCCTGGCGACGCTGAAGGTACGTTAATCATGGCAGATTATCAGGGTAAAAAAGTCGTCATTATTGGCCTGGGAATGACCGGGCTGTCTTGCGTGGACTTTTTCATGGCGCGCGGCGTGACGCCGCGCGTGATGGATACCCGCGTCGCGCCTTCCGGGCTGGAGAAGCTGCCGGAAGAAGTGGAACGCTACGTGGGGGGCCTGAATGAAGACTGGCTGCTGGCAGCGGATCTGATTGTGGCAAGCCCTGGTATCGCGCTGGCACACCCTGCGCTGAGCGCGGCAGCGGATGCCGGCGTGGAAATCGTCGGTGACATTGAGCTGTTCTGCCGCGAAGCGCAGGCGCCGGTTATCGCTATTACCGGTTCTAACGGGAAAAGCACCGTGACGACGCTGGTAGGCGAGATGGCAAAAGCGGCCGGCATGAATGTTGGCGTCGGCGGCAATATCGGCCTGCCGGCCCTGATGTTACTCGATGCGGACCGCGAACTGTACGTTCTGGAGCTCTCCAGCTTCCAGCTGGAAACTACCTCCAGTCTGCGGGCGGTGGCCGCGACGATCCTCAATGTGACCGAGGATCATATGGACCGCTATCCGCTGGGCCTGCAGCAGTATCGTGCGGCCAAACTGCGGGTGTATGAAAATGCGAAAACCTGCATCGTGAATGCCGATGATGGGCTGACGATGCCGGTACGCGGCGCCGATGAGCGCTGCATCAGCTTCGGCGTTGATGTCGGCGACTATCACCTTAACCGCCAGCAGGGAGAAACCTGGCTGCGGGTGAAAGGTGAGAAGATCCTGAACGTCAAAGAGATGCACATCACCGGGCAGCACAACTACAGCAACGCTCTGGCGGCATTGGCGCTGGCTGATGCCGCCGGTCTGCCGCGGGCCAGCAGTCTCAAGGCGCTGACCACCTTTACCGGCCTGGCACATCGTTTTCAGCTGGTGCTGGATCATAACGGCGTGCGTTGGATCAACGATTCCAAAGCCACCAACGTCGGCAGTACCGAAGCGGCGCTGAACGGGCTGCATCTGGACGGTACTCTGTATCTGCTGCTGGGTGGCGATGGGAAATCCGCTGATTTCACGCCGCTGAAGCGTTATCTGGCGGGCGACAATATCCGCCTGTACTGCTTCGGTCGCGATGGCGAGCAGCTGGCGGCACTGCGTCCGGAAGTGGCGACGCAAACCGGGACGATGGAAGAGGCGATGCGCCAGATTGCCCCGCTGCTGAAGTCGGGCGATATGGTGCTGTTATCGCCAGCTTGTGCCAGCCTCGATCAGTTTAAGAGTTTCGAACAACGGGGCGATGTCTTTGCCCGCCTGGCGAAGGAGTTAGGTTGATGCGTTTATCCCTCCCGCGCCTGAAAATGCCTCAGTGGAGACTGCCGCGCCTGCCGGGGATGTTTATCTTCGCCTGGCTGTTTGCGGCGCTGAAAGGCTGGGTGATGGGCTCGCGGCAGAAAGATAACGATAGCCTGGTGATGTATGACCGGATGCTGTTGTGGTTGACGCTTGGCCTGGCCGCCGTGGGTTTCATTATGGTGACCTCGGCTTCTATGCCGGTAGGGCAGCGCCTGGCTAACGATCCTTTCTTGTTCGCCAAGCGCGACGGGTTATACATTCTTCTGGCGCTGGGCCTGGCTCTCGTGACGCTGCGTCTGCCGATGGAGTTCTGGCAGCGGCACAGTACGGCGATGTTGATTGCTTCGATCGTTATGTTGCTGATCGTCCTGGTCGTCGGTAGCTCGGTAAACGGGGCATCGCGCTGGATTGCATTGGGTCCGCTGCGTATTCAGCCTGCGGAGTTTACCAAGCTGTCGCTGTTCTGCTACATCGCCAACTACCTGGTGCGTAAAGGCGATGAGGTGCGGAATAACCTGCGCGGCTTCTTAAAGCCGATGGGCGTCATTTTCGTGCTGGCGATTCTGCTGCTGGCGCAGCCGGACCTCGGTACGGTAGTGGTGTTGTTCGTCACCACCCTGGCGATGCTGTTTCTCGGCGGCGCCAAGCTGTGGCAGTTCATCGCCATTATCGGCATGGGGATTTCGGCGGTGGTGCTGCTGATCCTTGCCGAACCGTATCGTATTCGCCGCGTAACCTCTTTCTGGAACCCGTGGGAAGACCCGTTTGGCAGTGGTTACCAGCTGACTCAGTCGCTGATGGCTTTCGGCCGCGGTGAAATGTGGGGGCAGGGCTTAGGCAACTCGGTACAGAAACTGGAGTATTTACCGGAAGCGCATACCGATTTCATCTTCGCCATTATCGGCGAAGAACTCGGTTATATCGGTGTGGTACTGGCCCTATTAATGGTATTCTTCGTCGCCTTTCGCGCCATGTCGATTGGGCGTAAGGCGCTGGAGATTGATCATCGCTTTTCCGGCTTCCTGGCCTGCGCCATTGGAATCTGGTTTAGCTTCCAGGCGCTGGTTAACGTCGGGGCGGCGGCAGGCATGCTGCCCACTAAAGGCCTGACGCTGCCGCTTATCAGTTACGGCGGTTCCAGTTTGCTGATTATGTCGACGGCCATCATGTTGCTGTTGCGAATTGATTATGAAACGCGTCTGGAAAAAGCCCAGGCGTTTACACGGGGTGTTCGATGAGCGGTCAGGAAAAGCGGTTAATGGTGATGGCGGGCGGTACCGGTGGGCATGTGTTCCCTGGGCTGGCGGTCGCGCACCATTTAATGGACCAGGGCTGGCAGGTTCGCTGGCTCGGCACCGCCGATCGTATGGAAGCGGATTTAGTGCCGAAACACGGCATTGAGATTGATTTTATCCGTATATCCGGCCTGCGCGGTAAAGGGCTGAAAGCGCTGCTGTTAGCGCCGGTACGTATCTTCAACGCCTGGCGTCAGGCGCGGGAGATCATGAAGCGTTTCCAGCCGGACGTCGTGCTGGGGATGGGCGGTTACGTTTCCGGCCCTGGCGGCCTGGCGGCCTGGTCGCTGGGTATCCCGGTGGTGCTGCATGAGCAAAACGGCATTGCTGGCCTGACAAACAAATGGCTGGCAAAGATCGCGAAGAAGGTGCTGCAGGCGTTCCCAGGTGCGTTTCCGCATGCTGACGTGGTGGGCAACCCGGTGCGTACTGATGTGCTGGCGCTGCCGTTACCGGAACAGCGTCTGGTCGGGCGCCAGGGAGCGATTCGCGTGCTAGTGGTGGGGGGCTCGCAGGGCGCTCGCGTGCTGAACCAGACGATGCCGCAGGTGGCGGGGAAACTGGGCCCGGCGGTCACTATCTGGCATCAAAGCGGGAAAGGCGGCCAGCAGACGGTCCAGCAGGCCTATGCGGATGCCGGGCAGCCGCAGCATAAAGTGACTGAATTTATTGATGACATGGCGGCGGCGTATGCCTGGGCCGATGTTGTTGTGTGTCGTTCCGGTGCGCTGACGGTGAGTGAAATTGCCGCAGCAGGTTTACCGGCGCTATTTGTGCCGTTTCAGCACAAGGATCGTCAGCAGTACTGGAATGCACTGCCGCTGGAGAAAGCGGGCGCAGCGAAAATTCTCGAACAACCTCAGTTCACCGTTGATGCCGTCGTGCAGACGCTGGCTGGCTGGGATCGGGAAACGCTGCTGGATATGGCGGAACGAGCGCGCAGAGCCTCGATTCCGGATGCTACCGAACGGGTAGCAGAAGAAGTGAGCGCTGCAGCACTGGCGCGCTAATCGCGGTGAATCTCACCGCCCGTATAAAGAAGTTGATGGCGTAAAGAATGAATACACAAGATCTGGCGAAACTGCGTTCCATAGTGCCCGAGATGCGTCGCGTCCGGCATATTCACTTTGTTGGCATCGGTGGTGCCGGTATGGGCGGTATTGCCGAAGTTCTGGCTAACGAAGGCTACCAGATTAGCGGTTCCGACCTGGCGCCGAATCCGGTTACGCAACAGCTGTCGCAACTTGGCGCCACGATCTATTTCAACCATCGCCCGGAAAACGTTCGCGATGCGAGCGTGGTTGTCGTTTCCAGCGCAATCTCTGCGGAAAACCCGGAGATTGTTGCCGCGCATGAAGCGCGTATTCCGGTCATTCGCCGCGCGGAAATGCTGGCAGAGCTGATGCGTTTTCGTCATGGCATTGCGATTGCCGGCACTCACGGTAAAACCACGACCACGGCAATGGTTTCCAGTATTTACGCGGAAGCAGGTCTTGACCCCACCTTTGTCAACGGTGGACTGGTTAAAGCAGCAGGCGTTCACGCCCGCCTCGGCCATAGCCGCTATCTGATTGCGGAAGCGGATGAGAGCGATGCGTCGTTCCTGCATCTGCAGCCGATGGTCGCGATTGTGACCAATATCGAAGCCGATCACATGGATACCTATCATGGCGACTTTGAAAATCTGAAGCAGACCTTTATTAACTTTCTGCACAACCTGCCGTTCTATGGTCGCGCGGTGATGTGTGTCGATGATCCGGTGATTCGTGAACTGCTGCCGCGCGTTGGCCGTCAGATCACCACCTACGGTTTTAGCGAAGATGCCGACGTGCGCGTAGAAGATTATCGTCAGGTCGGCGCCCAGGGCCACTTCCGCCTGGTTCGTCAGGATAAAGAAGTGCTTCAGGTGACGCTGAATGCGCCCGGTCGCCATAACGCGCTGAACGCGGCGGCGGCGGTTGCGGTCGCGACGGAAGAGGGAATTGATGACAGCGCGATCCTGCGGGCGCTGGAAAGTTTCCAGGGAACCGGCCGTCGCTTTGATTTTCTCGGTGAATATCCGTTGGCTGAGGTCAATGGCAAAAGCGGCAGCGCGATGCTGATCGATGACTATGGTCATCACCCGACTGAAGTGGATGCCACGATCAAAGCGGCGCGCGCCGGCTGGCCGGATAAAAATCTGGTGATGTTATTCCAGCCGCACCGTTTTACGCGTACGCGCGATCTGTATGACGATTTCGCTAACGTGCTGACTCAGGTTGATGCCCTGCTGATGCTGGACGTTTATTCCGCCGGTGAAGCGCCGATTCCTGGCGCCGACAGCCGTTCGCTGTGCCGTACGATTCGCGGTCGCGGCAAGGTGGATCCGATTCTGCTTTCCGATCCGGCCCAGGCGGCACAGATGCTGGCATCGGTGCTGACCGGGAATGACCTGATCCTGGTGCAGGGCGCGGGAAACATAGGAAAAATCGCACGCCACCTGGCTGAAATCAAACTCGTGCCGCAAAAAGCGGAGGAGGAGCGCCATGGCTGATAAAATCGCGGTTCTTTTCGGCGGTACCTCTGCTGAGCGCGAAGTGTCGCTCAATTCAGGGACTGCGGTACTGGCGGGCCTGCGTGAAGCTGGCGTGGATGCGCACCCTGTCGATCCGCGCGACGTGGATGTTACCCGGTTGAAAGCGCTGGGCTTTAAGAAAGCGTTTATTGCGTTGCATGGTCGCGGTGGCGAAGATGGGACGTTGCAGGGGCTGCTGGAGCTGATTCAGCTGCCTTACACCGGCAGCGGCGTGATGGCGTCGGCGATTTCCATGGACAAAGTTCGCAGCAAATTGTTGTGGCAGGGCGCGGGATTACCGGTCGCTCCATGGGTCGCGCTGACGCGTGCGCAGTTCAATGCTGGCCTGTCTGCTGAAGTTGAACAGCAGATTGCCGCACTGGGTCTGCCGCTGATTGTTAAACCGGCTTGCGAAGGCTCGAGCGTCGGCATGTCGAAAGTCAGCGAAAGTTGTGCATTACATAATGCATTGGCGCTGGCTTTTCAGCATGATGAAGATGTTCTGATTGAGAAATGGCTTAGTGGGCCTGAATTCACCGTCGCTATCGTCGGTGAAGAAATTTTACCGTCAATTCGTATCCAGGTGGCTGGAACCTTCTATGATTATGAGGCGAAGTATCTCTCTGATGAGACGCAATATTTCTGCCCAGGTTGTGAAGATCCTGCCCGCGAGTCAGAAATTCAGGCCCTGGTAGTTAAAGCCTGGAATGTTCTCGGTTGTAAAGGTTGGGGGCGTATTGATGTGATGCTGGACAGCGATGGCCAGTTTTATTTGCTGGAAGCAAATACTTCCCCTGGCATGACCAGCCACAGCCTGGTGCCGATGGCGGCGCGTCAGGCCGGGATGAGCTTCTCGCAGCTTGTTGTTCGAATTCTGGACCTGGCGGGGTGATATGTCGCAGGCTGCGCTGAATACGCGGAACCACGAAGAAGAGGAAGCCTCTTCTTCGCGTCGGAGTAATGGAACTCGTCTGGCCGGGATTGTCTTCCTGCTGACGGTGCTATGTACCGTGTTGGTCAGCGGGTGGATGGTTCTGGGCTGGATGGAGGATGCACAGCGTTTGCCTCTGTCCAGGATGGTTGTTACCGGTGAGCGTCACTACACGCGTAACGATGATATCCGCCAGGCAATTCTGGCGCTGGGTTCCCCGGGGACCTTCATGACGCAGGATGTCAACATCATCCAGAGTCAGATTGAGCGCCTGCCGTGGATTAAGCAGGCGAGCGTCAGAAAGCAGTGGCCGGACGAATTGAAGATTCATCTGGTTGAATATGTGCCGATTGCGCGTTGGAATGATCAACATATGGTCGACGTAGAAGGGAATTCCTTCAGCGTCCCGGCGGATCGGACCAATAAGCAGAATTTACCGATGTTGTATGGCCCGGAAGGCAGTGAGAACGAAGTGTTGCAGGGGTATCGCGACATGGGGCAGGTGCTGGCAAAGGATAAGTTCACGTTGAAAGTGGCGGCGATGACCGCTCGTCGTTCCTGGCAGTTGACGCTGAATAACGATATTAAGCTCAACCTTGGCCGAGGCGATACCATGAAACGGCTTCAGCGCTTTATGGAACTCTACCCGGTTCTACAGCAGCAAGCGCAGACCGACGGCAAACGGATAAGCTACGTTGATTTGCGTTATGACTCGGGCGCGGCGGTAGGTTGGGTACCTGCTCCCGCAGAGGAAACTAATCAACAACAGAATCAGGCACAGGCAGAACAACAATGATCAAGGCGACGGACAGAAAACTGGTAGTTGGACTGGAGATTGGCACCGCGAAGGTTGCCGCTTTAGTAGGGGAAGTTCTGCCCGACGGCGTGGTCAATATCATTGGCGTGGGCAGCTGCCCATCGCGTGGTATGGATAAAGGCGGGGTTAACGACCTGGAATCCGTGGTGAAATGCGTTCAGCGCGCCATTGATCAGGCCGAGCTGATGGCGGATTGCCAGATTTCGTCAGTGTATCTGGCGCTTTCAGGTAAACATATTAGCTGTCAAAATGAAATTGGCATGGTGCCGATTTCAGAAGAAGAAGTCACGTTGGACGACGTTGAGAACGTGGTGCATACCGCGAAATCGGTCCGCGTACGCGATGAGCATCGTGTTCTGCACGTTATCCCGCAGGAATACGCTATCGACTACCAGGAAGGGATTAAAAACCCGGTCGGTCTGTCCGGCGTACGTATGCAGGCAAAAGTCCATCTGATTACCTGCCATAACGATATGGCGAAAAATATTGTTAAAGCGGTGGAACGTTGCGGTCTGAAAGTGGACCAACTCATTTTCGCCGGTTTAGCGGCCAGTTATTCCGTGTTGACGGAAGATGAACGTGAGCTGGGTGTCTGCGTCGTGGACATCGGCGGTGGTACAATGGATATCGCCGTGTATACCGGCGGCGCGCTGCGCCATACCAAAGTGATCCCGTACGCGGGCAACGTGGTCACCAGCGACATCGCCTACGCTTTCGGAACGCCGCCGAGCGATGCCGAAGCGATTAAAGTTCGCCACGGTTGTGCGCTGGGTTCCATTGTCGGTAAAGACGAAAACGTCGAAGTACCGAGCGTGGGCGGGCGTCCGCCGCGTAGTCTGCAGCGCCAGACGCTGGCAGAGGTGATTGAGCCGCGTTATACCGAGCTGCTCAACCTGGTGAATGAAGAGATTCTGCAACTGCAAGAGCAACTGCGCCAGCAAGGGGTGAAGCACCATCTGGCGGCAGGGATTGTTTTAACGGGCGGCGCCGCGCAAATTGAAGGCCTTGCCGCCTGTGCTCAGCGCGTGTTCCATACGCAGGTTCGTATTGGCGCGCCGCTGAATATTACCGGTTTAACGGATTATGCCCAGGAGCCGTATTATTCGACGGCGGTTGGGTTGCTGCACTACGGGAAGGAATCGCATCTCAGTGGTGAAGCAGAAGTGGAAAAACGCGTAACTGCATCAGTTGGCTCGTGGATTAAGCGACTTAATAGCTGGCTGCGAAAAGAGTTTTAATTTTTTAAGAGAACGCAGAAAATTAGCGTTCTCAGGCGACAGGCACAAAACGGAGAGAAACTATGTTTGAACCTATGGAACTGACCAACGACGCGGTGATTAAAGTCATCGGCGTCGGTGGCGGCGGTGGCAATGCCGTCGAGCACATGGTGCGCGAGCGTATCGAAGGTGTTGAATTCTTTGCGGTGAACACCGACGCGCAGGCGCTGCGTAAAACGGCTGTTGGCCAGACCATTCAGATCGGTAGCGGTATTACCAAAGGTCTGGGTGCCGGTGCAAACCCGGAAGTCGGTCGCAATGCGGCTGATGAAGACCGTGAAGCGCTGCGTGCTGCTCTTGATGGTGCAGACATGGTGTTTATCGCGGCAGGTATGGGTGGCGGTACCGGTACCGGTGCAGCGCCAGTCGTCGCTGAAGTGGCGAAGGATCTGGGCATCCTGACCGTTGCGGTGGTCACTAAACCGTTTAATTTTGAAGGCAAAAAGCGCATGGCGTTCGCCGAGCAGGGGATCACCGAGCTGTCCAAGCATGTGGACTCGCTGATCACCATTCCGAACGACAAGCTGCTGAAAGTTCTCGGCCGCGGTATCTCTCTGCTGGACGCTTTCGGCGCAGCAAACGACGTGCTGAAAGGCGCAGTACAGGGTATCGCCGAACTGATTACCCGTCCGGGTCTGATGAACGTCGACTTTGCGGATGTGCGTACCGTAATGTCCGAAATGGGCTATGCGATGATGGGCTCCGGCGTGGCGAGCGGTGAAGACCGTGCGGAAGAAGCGGCTGAAATGGCTATCTCTTCTCCGCTGCTGGAAGATATCGATCTGTCCGGCGCGCGCGGCGTTCTGGTCAACATTACGGCCGGCTTCGACCTGCGTCTGGATGAGTTCGAAACCGTGGGTAACACTATCCGTGCTTTCGCTTCGGATAATGCGACCGTGGTTATCGGTACTTCCCTTGACCCGGATATGAACGACGAACTGCGTGTGACCGTTGTGGCCACCGGTATCGGTATGGACAAGCGTCCGGAAATTACCCTGGTGACCAACAAGCAGGTTCAGCAGCCGGTCATGGATCGCTACCAGCAGCACGGTATGGCTCCGTTAACTCAAGAGCAGAAACCGGTTGCGAAGGTGGTGAACGACAATACACCGCAAACTGCGAAAGAGCCGGATTATCTGGATATCCCAGCGTTCCTGCGTAAGCAAGCTGATTAAGAATTGGCTGGAAGTTGGGCATCAGCGCTCTTTGTGCTAAACTGCCCATCCGAATGTATTGTACACTTCGGTTGGATAGGTAACTTGGCGAGATTATACGATGATCAAACAAAGGACTCTTAAACGTATCGTTCAGGCGACTGGCGTCGGTTTGCATACCGGCAAGAAAGTCACCCTGACGTTACGCCCTGCGCCGGCAAATACCGGGGTCATCTATCGTCGCACCGACTTGAATCCACCGGTTGATTTTCCGGCTGATGCCAAATCTGTGCGTGATACCATGCTCTGTACTTGCCTGGTGAACGAGCATGACGTGCGGATTTCGACTGTCGAGCACCTGAATGCCGCACTGGCAGGTCTCGGCATTGACAACATCGTTGTTGAAGTCGATGCGCCGGAAATTCCAATTATGGATGGTAGCGCTGCGCCGTTCGTTTATCTGCTGCTGGATGCCGGCATCGATGAGCTGAACTGTGCCAAGAAATTTGTACGCATCAAAGAGACCGTTCGGGTCGAAGATGGCGACAAATGGGCTGAATTCAAACCGTACAATGGTTTTTCGTTGGATTTTACCATCGATTTTAACCACCCGGCGATTGATGCAAGCAGCCAGCGCTATGCGATGAACTTCTCTGCTGATGCATTTATGCGCCAGATTAGTCGCGCTCGTACTTTTGGTTTTATGCGTGATATCGAATATCTGCAGTCCCGCGGCCTGTGCCTGGGCGGCAGCTTCGATTGTGCCATCGTTGTTGACGATTATCGCGTATTGAACGAAGACGGTCTTCGCTTTGAAGATGAGTTTGTCCGCCACAAAATGCTGGATGCGATCGGTGACCTGTTTATGTGTGGTCACAATATCATCGGTGCATTCACGGCGTTCAAATCAGGTCACGCGTTGAATAACAAACTGCTGCAGGCTGTTCTGGCAAAACAGGAAGCCTGGGAGTATGTGACTTTCGAAGACGAAGCAGAACTGCCGCTGGCATTCCGCGCACCGTCAATGGTTATGGCATAAGCCTGACCATTCAGTAAAACAGACTGGTAACCTGGTACTCTCTCCGACCAGGGAGCCAGTCTTTTTTCTTTTTTTGCCTTCCTCTGCTGGTTCTGCCCTGATTCTGCGGCGCTGTTCATTGTTCGTTCGCTGATTTATTGAACGTTTTTGCCTTGTCGCAACCGTCATTCCTGCTGCTGTCGTGCAGTATTAATGGTAGTATTTGGGCGCAAAAAATATTTCCTGGGGTTGCTTCAACTAAAGGTAACGTACGTGAGTGGATTGCTGACGCGCTGGCGACAGTTTGGCAGACGGTATTTCTGGCCGCATCTCCTGTTGGGGATGGTCGCGGCTAGCTTTGGCCTGCCTGCGCTTAGCAACAGCCACGAAACGGCTTCGCCGACGAAAACCACGGCCAGCAACCACAGCCCGAATAAAGTTAATTTCTCCCAGCTGGCGCTGCTTGACGCCAGCCGTCGACCGAATTTTACCGTCGATTACTGGCATCAGCATGCTATCCGCACGGTTATTCGTCATCTCTCATTTGCGATGGCGCCGCAAGCGCTGCCGGTTGCCGAAGAGTCTTCGCCCTTCCAGGCGCAGCATCTGGCTTTACTTGACACGCTCAGCGCACTGCTGACGCAGGAGAGTAAACCGCCGGTAATCGTTCGCCAGGCGGCTTATACCCCGTCCCATTCTGCATTTTCTGTCTCGGCCTGGATTAGCCAGGTGGCAGGGATTCGCGCAGGACCTCAACGTCTCAGCTGAACTAAAAACGGATGATTCTTTTTTGTGACTCCGCATCGCGGGGCGTTTGAGATTTTATTATGCTAATCAAATTATTAACTAAAGTTTTCGGTAGTCGTAACGATCGTACCCTGCGCCGTATGCGCAAAACCGTTGGCCTCATCAATGCCATGGAACCGGAGATGGAAAAGCTCTCCGATGACGAGCTGAAAGGCAAAACCGCCGAGTTCCGTGCTCGCCTGGAAAAGGGCGAAAGCCTGGAGAGCCTGATCCCGGAAGCCTTTGCCGTGGTTCGTGAAGCCAGTAAACGTGTATTCGGTATGCGCCACTTCGACGTCCAGCTGCTGGGCGGTATGGTGCTTAACCAGCGTTGCATCGCGGAAATGCGTACCGGTGAAGGTAAAACGTTGACCGCAACGCTGCCTGCGTACCTGAATGCATTATCCGGTAAAGGCGTTCACGTGGTTACCGTCAACGACTATCTGGCACAGCGTGATGCTGAAAACAACCGCCCGCTGTTTGAGTTCCTCGGTATGACCGTCGGGATCAACATGTCCGGTTTACCGGCGCCAGCCAAACGTGAAGCGTACGGTGCGGATATTACCTACGGTACCAACAACGAATACGGCTTTGACTACCTGCGCGACAATATGGCGTTCAGCCCGGAAGAGCGCGTTCAGCGTAAACTGCACTATGCGCTGGTGGATGAGGTGGACTCCATTCTGATCGATGAAGCGCGTACTCCGCTGATCATTTCCGGTCCGGCGGAAGACAGCTCGGAAATGTACAAGCGCGTGAACAAGATCATCCCGCACCTGGTTCGTCAGGATAAAGAGGATTCCGACACCTTCACCGGTGAAGGCCACTTCTCCGTTGATGAAAAGGCGCGCCAGGTTAACCTGACCGAACGCGGTCTGGTGCTGATCGAAGAGCTGCTGGTGCAGGAAGGGATCATGGACGAAGGCGAATCGCTGTATTCACCGTCCAATATTATGCTGATGCATCACGTGACGGCAGCGCTGCGCGCGCACGTGCTGTTCACCCGCGACGTTGACTATATCGTCAAAGATGGCGAAGTGATTATCGTCGATGAGCATACCGGTCGTACGATGCAAGGACGTCGCTGGTCTGATGGTCTCCACCAGGCCGTTGAAGCGAAAGAAGGCGTGGATATCCAGAATGAAAACCAGACGCTGGCCTCCATCACCTTCCAGAACTATTTCCGTCTGTATGAGAAACTGGCGGGGATGACCGGTACGGCAGATACTGAAGCCTTTGAATTCAGCTCTATCTACAAGCTGGATACCGTAGTGGTGCCGACTAACCGCCCGATGATCCGTAAAGATATGGCGGATCTGGTCTATATGACCGAAGCGGAAAAAATTCAGGCGATCATCGAAGATATCAAAGAGCGCACCGCCGCTGGCCAGCCGGTTCTGGTTGGTACCATTTCGATTGAAAAATCAGAAGTGGTTTCCCATGAACTGACCAAAGCCGGTATCAAGCACAATGTTCTGAACGCGAAGTTCCACGCCAGCGAAGCGGATATCGTTGCCCAGGCGGGTTACCCGTCAGCGGTAACCATCGCAACCAACATGGCGGGTCGTGGTACGGATATTATGCTCGGCGGGAGCTGGCAAGCCGAAGTCGCTGCGCTGGAAGATCCGACACCGGAGCAAATCGCGCAGATTAAAGCCGACTGGCAGGTTCGTCACGATGCCGTTCTGGCAGCAGGCGGCCTGCATATTATCGGTACCGAGCGTCATGAATCCCGTCGTATCGATAACCAGCTGCGCGGCCGTTCTGGTCGTCAGGGGGATGCCGGTTCTTCCCGCTTCTACCTGTCGATGGAAGATGCTCTGATGCGTATCTTTGCCTCCGACCGTGTCTCCGGCATGATGCGCAAGCTGGGGATGAAACCAGGCGAAGCGATTGAGCACCCGTGGGTCACCAAGGCTATCGCTAACGCACAGCGTAAAGTCGAAAGCCGCAACTTTGATATTCGTAAGCAGCTGCTGGAATATGATGATGTTGCTAACGATCAGCGCCGGGCAATCTACAGTCAGCGTAACGAATTGCTGGACGTTTCTGATGTTAGCGAAACCATTAACAGCATCCGCGAAGATGTGTTCAAAGCGACCATCGATGCCCATATCCCGCCGCAGTCTCTGGAAGAAATGTGGGATGTTGAAGGTCTGCAGGAACGTCTGAAAAATGACTTCGACCTCGAGCTGCCGCTGAAAGAGTGGCTGGATAAAGAGCCGGAGCTGCATGAAGAGACGCTGCGCGAGCGTATTCTGCAGAGCGCGATTGAGACCTATCAGCGTAAAGAAGAAGTTGTGGGCGCCGAAATGATGCGTCATTTCGAGAAAGGCGTCATGCTGCAGACTCTGGACTCGCTGTGGAAAGAGCACCTCGCGGCGATGGATTACCTGCGTCAGGGTATTCACCTGCGCGGCTATGCGCAGAAAGATCCTAAGCAGGAGTACAAGCGTGAGTCCTTCTCTATGTTTGCCGCGATGCTGGAATCGCTGAAGTATGAAGTGATCAGCACCCTGAGCAAGGTTCAGGTCCGCATGCCGGAAGAAGTTGAAGCAATGGAGCAGCAGCGCCGCGAGGAAGCCGAACGTCTGGCGCAGATGCAACAGCTTAGCCATCAGGACGACGATACTGCCGCCGCGGCTGCGCTGGCTGAGGAGACCGGCGAGCGTAAAGTGGGGCGCAACGATCCGTGCCCATGTGGTTCCGGTAAAAAATATAAGCAGTGCCATGGCCGTCTGAGCTAAGCTCAGAGCATGAAAAATAAAGGCGCAGATATCTGCGCCTTTTTTATGGAATGATCACGATGAAACAACTGCAAATTTCCGTGGGTATTATCCGCAATCCGCAGGGGGAGATCTTTATCACCCAGCGCGCCGCCGATGCCCATATGGCCAACAAACTCGAGTTTCCCGGCGGTAAAATTGAAGCCGGAGAATCTGCGGAACAGGCGCTGGTGCGTGAACTGCAGGAAGAAGTGGGGATTACGGTAAGCTCATCCCGCCTGTTTGATAAGCTGGAGTATCAGTTCCCGGACCGCCACATTACCCTGTGGTTCTGGCTGGTGGAAGAGTGGTCCGGCGAGCCGTGGGGGAAAGAGGGACAGCCCGGGCAGTGGATTGCGCAACGGGCATTAGACTCTGAGGCGTTTCCGCCGGCGAATGAACCCATTATTACCAAATTAGTGCAGGCGGCTTCCTGAACCCGCGTTTCCCGGACAAGGCGCGATGTTGCCTTGCCCGGGAACCGGTCACGGTTGCTGTTCCTCGCTCCAGCCATCGCTATCGGACAGATCGCTCGCGCTGGGAATACGTTTTTCTTCCGCAGCCCATTCGCCTAGATCAATCAGCTGGCAGCGTTTAGAGCAAAAGGGGCGGTACAGGCTCTGTGCGTTCCAGACCACGGGTTTACCGCAGGTGGGGCAATTGACGATCGTCTCTTCTGACATTATTTCTCCTTAACAACAGGCCAGTTCAAAATCAAAACGCTCAGGTACGACCCCGAACTCGCTATCCAGCGGCAGGAAGCGGATAGCGAAACGGCTCTTATGCCCGGAGATTTGAGGATAGAGCTGGCTGGCAATATCCAGCCGCAGACGTAGCAGGTCGGCATCTTCGCCATTATCCTGATAAAAGCCGTTGAGGCTGGTCTGCTTACGGAAAGGGGCGGCATTACGAATCAGATCGAGGATCAGCACCAGAGATTGAGTCAGCGGATCAAGGCTGGCTATCCAGACGCCGATCTGTTCGTCACGGTATGCCTGCGGCATGTGCAGCCAGATATGCAGCGTGGGCAAATCAAAGCTGCAGCAGCCGCCGGGAATGCTCAGACGCTGGCGTACCAGCGCAATCAAACGATCTTCACGCAGGAACTGGCCGATGCGCGGCGCGGACATCAGCGTGGCGCCGCACTGCTTCAACTGCTGACGCAAGGCGTCAATGCGTTCGCCATCGACGCCGGGAATGTCTACCCATGACTGTAATTTCCGCTGCTGGCGCTCCAGCTCTTTTAGCAGGTCCGTCCTGACCTCTCCACGTTCCAGTACATCTAAAAGATCGCCCGCGTTGCGGAAAAAATGGAGTGCATCGGCGTAGCTGGCGATTGTCGGATGAACGGACAATTGCTGAGTCAAAAATTCAATACGCAGCCAGGTGCGCATTTTCTCGTTGAGTGGATGTTCAAACAGAACGGGGGTGTGCATTACGGTTTTTCCTGTGAGGCGGCCTGCGATGCCAGCATTAGATACTTTTCGTGCAGGCGGGCAACATCCGATGCGACGGCATCCGGAGAGCCCATGTTTTCAATGACATCATCCGCAACGGCAAGGCGCTGTTCGCGCGTCGCCTGGGCGGCAAGAATATGTTCTGCATGTTCACGACTGACCCGATCGCGAAGCATCGTACGCGCGATCTGCGTCTCTTTTGGAACATCAACGACCAGCACGCGATCGGCCTGCGTAGCCAGCCGGTTTTCTACCAGTAAGGGGACGACCCAAAGAATATAAGGAGAGCTCGCGGCCTGCATCTGCCGGCGAGTTTCCTGCTGGATGAGCGGATGCAATAGCCCGTTAAGCCAGGTTTTATCTTCAGGGTGAGCAAAGATTTTTTCACGCAGAGCGCGGCGGTTCAGCGTGCCGTCATCATTGAGCATCGGTGAACCAAAGTGAGCGGCGATGGCCTGAAGCGCGGTGGTTCCGGGTTCTACTACCTGACGGGCAATAATGTCAGCGTCAATAACGTTAATCCCAAGCCGGGAAAATGCATCGGCCACGGTACTTTTGCCACTGCCAATGCCGCCTGTTAACGCTACCGTATACCTCATACGCTCCGATCCTGAACTGACCATATACACATTACTCTTCAGAGGCGCTCGTTTTGCTGCGCACCACGCCCCGGTGAACGCTATCCCCATCAAGGTGGCTGCAGGCCAATAAAAGGCCATCACAGTATATACTGGATTTTTTTGTATATATAAATCAAGTGGTTAAAAATGATACGCCGGGCGTCGATTATTGCGTTCGCGCCATTCACTGTTCACCAGGTAAATTTATACGATTGTAGCGTAAAAAAAGTGAAAATCGCAGTCTTGCGCAGCCATGATTCGTGCGTATGATAACGTCACTGGAGTTGTGCTCTCACAATAATGCAATTAACCCCAGGAATTCGTACATGCGTATCGAAGAAGATCTGAAGCTTGGTTTTAAAGACGTTCTTATCCGCCCAAAACGCTCTACCCTCAAAAGCCGTTCTGATGTTCAGCTGGAACGTGAATTCACTTTTAAACATTCTGGTCTGTCCTGGTCTGGCGTGCCGATCATTGCCGCTAACATGGATACCGTCGGGACGTTTGGCATGGCGAAAGCGCTGGCCTCTTTCGGTATTCTGACCGCGGTTCACAAGCACTATACCGTTGAACAATGGCAGGAGTTTGTCCAGTCGGTGTCCGCAGATGTGCTGAAGTACGTCATGGTGTCCACCGGCACCTCGGATGTCGATTTCGAAAAAACCCAGCAGATCCTTTCTCAGAACCCGCAGCTTAGCTTCGTCTGCATCGATGTGGCGAATGGTTATTCTGAACATTTTGTTCAGTTCGTCGCCAAAGCGCGTGCAGCCTGGCCGAAAAAAACCATTATTGCGGGTAACGTTGTGACGGGCGAAATGTGCGAAGAGCTGATTCTGTCCGGTGCTGATATTGTGAAAGTGGGCATCGGCCCGGGCTCCGTATGTACCACTCGCGTGAAGACCGGCGTCGGTTATCCGCAGCTGTCTGCCGTTATCGAGTGTGCCGATGCGGCGCATGGCCTGGGCGGCCAGATCGTCAGCGATGGCGGTTGCACGATGCCAGGTGACGTGGCGAAAGCCTTCGGCGGCGGTGCAGATTTTGTCATGCTGGGGGGAATGCTGGCTGGCCATGAAGAGAGCGGCGGTACCGTCGTTGAAGAAAACGGCGAGAAATTCATGCTGTTCTACGGCATGAGCTCCGAATCCGCCATGACGCGCCACGTTGGCGGCGTTGCGCAGTATCGCGCCGCGGAAGGCAAAACCGTTAAGCTGCCTCTGCGTGGACCGGTAGAGAACACGGCTCGCGATATCCTCGGTGGCCTGCGTTCTGCCTGTACCTATGTGGGCGCCTCTCGCCTGAAAGAGCTGACCAAGCGTACGACCTTCATTCGCGTGCAGGAACAAGAGAACCGCGTGTTCAACAGCCTGTAATGCCTGATGCTGGCGCGTTTTGCGCCAGCACTTATCCGCCCATTCCGCTAATGGCGTCACCCAGATGAAAGATGGGTAAATACATCGCCACCACCAGCACACCGACAATCGTTCCGGTTATCAACAGCAGGGCCGGCTCCAGTAACGTTGCCAGATTTTCTGCCTGATAATGCGTTTGCTCACTATGATGACGGGCGAGGTTTTCCAGCATTGTATCCAGCGATCCGGATGCTTCACCGGTGCGGATCAGCTGCAGGCATAGCGTGGTAAAACCGCCGCTTCGCTCAAGAGCCTGCCAGATGGGAGCTCCGTGGCTAATGTGCAGATGCACCTGCTGGATCCGCTGGCGCCATAGCGGGCAGTTCAGCGTATCCTCGACGCTTTCCAGACCTTGCAGAAAGCTAATACCTGCACTTTGGGTCAGTGCGAGTACGGTAAAGATCTGGCTAAGCCGCTGCCCGCGTTTGAGTTTTCCCACAACCGGGAGCGCGTGGAGCATTTTTTGTCGCTGCAGCAGCCAGTGCGGGCGGCGACTGGCTATCAGATTAAGGACGGCGGGCAGCACAATCGGCACAATCAGCAGTGGCCAGCCATAGCTAAGGCTCTCGCTGGCGTGAATAACCAGGCGCGTCAGCAGCGGTAGCGGTGTGTTGAAGGTTTGGTAGATCGCCGCAAACTCCGGCAGAACGAAGCACAGCATCGCCACCACCACCATCAGGGCCAGACCCAGAATAACGGCCGGGTAGCGCACCGCTTTCTTCACTTTTTCTGCCAGCTGCTGCTGTTCCTGCTGTTGACGCGCCAGCTGAAGACAACAAAAATCCAGTTTACCGGTGAGCTCGCCGGTACGGATCATCGCCAGGCTAAGCGGTGCAAAGGCCTGAGGCCACTTTTCCAGCGCGGCAGAAAGCGAGATGCCTTGCGCCAGATCCTGAGCCAGTGTGCGCAGCAGCGCCTGCCACTGCGCGCTCGGTTGCTGTTGCGCCAGCAGCTCGAGTCCTTCAGCTAAAGAAAGTCCGGCCTGAAGGAGCACCGCCAGTTGGCGAACAACCTGACTGCCATAGCGCGGATGCCAGAGCGTGTTTTTGACCGCACAGCGGCGAATGGCCAGTGGAATAATGCGTTCATGCTGAAGCGCCTGGAATACTTCCAGTCGGCCAGGGTTCCACTGTGTTCCCTGACAAAATTGGCCCTGCATATCCACGCCTTGCCAGCGCCAGAGACGGTTAGCGGTCATGAGGGATCCCCAGTACGCGGACGATTTCTTCAAGGTTGGTCAGCCCTTGCTCGACCGCCAGACAGCCGCTTTCAAACAGCGTCATCATTCCCGCTTCCCGTGCCAGAGATTCGATTTCCAGCGCGCTCGGGCCACGGGCGATCGCTTGACGTAGCGGGGCATTCACCGGCAATAGCTCAAATAATGCCTGGCGACCATAGTAGCCGTGATAGCAGTGCTGACAGCCTACGGCCTGCCAGCGCGGGAGAGGTCGGGGCCACAGGCGGCGCGGTATATCCATCGTCTTCCCGGTTTCACGGCGGCAGTGTACGCACAGTTTACGCACCAGGCGTTGAGCGATAACCAGCGACAGTGCAGAAGAGAGCATCCAGCCGGCAACGCCCATTTGCTGTAGGCGAGTGAGGGTTTCACTGGTGGAGTTGGTGTGCAGCGTCGAAAGGACCAGATGCCCGGTTTGCGCCGCTTTAATCGCAATCTCTGCGGTCTCCGCATCGCGAATTTCCCCGACCATCACAATGTCAGGATCCTGGCGTAACAGCGCGCGCAGAACGTTTTGAAAAGTCAGTCCGGCGCGGGGGTTAATTTGTGTCTGGTTCATTCCGGCTATCGGCATCTCCAGCGGATCTTCCACGCTACAAATATTGACCGCATCGTGGTTTCTGGTTTGCAGCGCGCTATAAAGGGTAACGGTTTTACCGCTACCGGTTGGGCCGGTAACCAGCAGCAGTCCCTGCGGCTGTTCGAGGGCCGAGCGAAACGCATTAAGCTGGTCTGACGAAAGTCCCAGCGCCCCCAGCTCGAGTGCCTGCTCGACCTGATGCAGTAAACGCAGCACGATTTTCTCCCCGTGGCGACAGGGCAGTGTGGCTATACGGAAAGAGACCGGGCGACCGGCAAGGGGCAGGGTAAACTGGCCATCCTGCGGCAGGCGATGCTCGGCGATGTCCAGGTTGCCGAGCACTTTAAGCCGCGCGGCGACCGGGGCTGCGCGTTCGGGGGGAAGGGGCGAAAGTGCATGGAGCACGCCATCGACACGCAGACGAATGCGCAGGTGATTTTCTTCGGGCTCAAAATGAATATCGGAAGCCCGCTGGCGTAGCGCTTGCTCGAGGATCTGCTGGACCTGGCCGATTACATCGGCCGCGGTATCGCTGTGGGCAGGGGGCGAGGGGTGGGTTGCCGTCTGCTGACGCTTATCCATCTGCGCCTGGCTCCAGCATTCGATATCGATTCGCTTCTGAGTAGCGAAACGCAGCGCCTCCATCAGTTCAGGCGTCGGAGCATCGACAACCGCGATAGCGATGGTTTGCTCATCGCTGTTCAACAGCAGCGCCTGATGGCGCTGACAAAGGGAGATTAACCGATCGGTTTTCATCGTGGCGGCCTCAGTTTATGCGGAACACATCTTCGCAGGCCTGCTGGAGTGCGCTGCTGCTGGCTATGTTGCAGACGCGCCCCCAGCCGGTGATACCGCTTGCATTGTCCCAGGACGGCGTCAGGGTGACGCTCAGTCCGTTCAGGCTTTCTTGTCCGTTCAGCGTGACAATACCTTGCGCGACGCTCATGGTGGCGACGTAGCGCGTGGTCGCTGGAGAAGGGATGCCGTTGGCGCCGGCGTCACAGCTTGTCAGTCCGCCGTGTTCGAGCGCGCATAGTTCAACGGCCGTGCGGTAGGGGACAAAGGTTTGCAGCATGTCGGTCAGGGCCGCTTTGCGCAGGTAGTTCTGATAAGCCGGAATGCCGATAGCGCTCAGAATGGCGATAATGCCGATGACCACCATCAGTTCGATCAGGGTAAATCCGCGTTGTCTGTCCATATATGCTCCTTGTGGTGAAGGAAGCACTGTGACGCGCTGGCGGCGCCGCGGCGAATGACAAATGATGAGGTGGGAAACGACTTTCCAGGTTTTCTGGTGTTCTTGCAGGTGGGGGAGTCAGAGATGCTCGCTGTCTCGCAAAAAAAGCCCCGGCGCGTTGTCGCTCCGGGGCGGGCGATTAGCGAAAACGCATGGAGAGGTCCAGGGCGTGTACGTGCTTGGTCAGGGCGCCCACGGAGATGTAATCAACGCCGGTTTCGGCAAATTCGCGGATGGTTTTAAACGTCACGTTGCCGGATACTTCCAGCGCCGCCTTGCCGTTGGTCCGCTTCACCGCTTCACGCATCAGGTCGGTGGTGAAATTATCGAGCATAATGATATCCGCGCCGGCTTTAAGCGCTTCATCCAGTTCATCAAGCGATTCCACTTCCACTTCAACCGGAACGTCCGGATGCAGCCAGAAAGCTTTTTCCACCGCCTGACGCACTGAGCCTGAGGCAATAATGTGGTTTTCTTTAATCAGGAAGGCGTCGAATAAACCCAGACGGTGGTTGGCGCCGCCGCCGCACAGTACGGCATACTTCAGTGCGGTGCGCAGGCCTGGCAGCGTTTTACGCGTGTCGAGCAGCTGGGTTTTGGTTCCGGCCAGCAGCTCCACGTAACGATGTACTTCGCTGGAGACGCCGGACAGGGTCTGCACGAAATTCAGCGCGGTGCGTTCACCGGTCAGCAGCAGCCGGGAAGGCCCCTCCAGCTCGAACAGCGGCTGGTCCGCTTTGATGAGATCGCCATCTTCGACATGCCAGGTGATGCTGACATCGTCGCCAGCCAGTTGAATGAAGACCTCTTCCACCCAGCGCTTACCGCAAAATACGCCGTCTTCGCGCGTAATAATGACCGCATGTGAGCGTGCGTCTTCCGGCAATAATTGGGCGCTAATATCGTTGTTGGCATTGACCTCGCCACCCAGATCTTCCCGCAGGGATTGGGCGACGGCATCGGTGATATCCAGGTTAATGCGTTCCAGCAGCGCGTCACGGCGGCGGTCGGGATTGTAGCGACGAGGCGACATGATAAAGCTCCAGATAGATAAGATTCAGCAGTGGGAAACATGCTAACCTGAACAGCGTTTCTACACCATACAGACTTCGCGCTTCGGGGCGCCTCTGTATCGGCTATGTCTCTGCTTTTCAGCGATGATTTGTGGGTTGCTGGACCGCAGGCTGAACGATTTTGTGTATGATAATCAGCATCCTTTGGGCCACGGGCGGCCCGGGAGCATGAGTTAGCGAAAGGAGATTCCGCATGCAGTTGAATGGGGGATGGCTGGTGGATGCGCGTCGGGTTCCTTCGCCGCACCATGATTGCCGCCCGGATGATGAAGCCCCTTCCTTACTGGTGGTGCATAATATTAGTCTGCCGCCGGGGGAGTTTGGCGGCCCGTGGATCGATGCTTTATTCACCGGAACGCTCGATCCCAGCGCTCATCCTTTCTTTGCGGAAATCGCGCACCTGCGCGTTTCAGCGCATTGTCTTATTCGTCGCGATGGTGAAATTGTGCAGTATGTTCCTTTTGATAAGCGAGCGTGGCACGCGGGCGTATCCAGCTATCACGGGCGTGAACGCTGCAATGACTTTTCTATCGGCATTGAGCTGGAAGGAACCGACACGCTGGCTTATACCGATGCGCAGTACCAGCAGCTGGTGGCGGTGACGCGACAGCTGATCGCGTTGTACCCGGCCATCGCACGCCATATGACTGGCCACAGCGATATTGCGCCAGTCCGAAAAACGGATCCCGGTCCGGCTTTTGACTGGGCAAAATTTCGCGGCCTGCTGGCCGCTTCGTCAGAAAAGGAGATGCCATGACGTTGTTTACTACGCTGCTGGTTCTCATCGCTGAGCGGCTGTTTAAGCTGGGTGAGCACTGGCAGCTCGATCACCGCCTGGAAGTGCTGTTTCGCCGGGTAAAACACTTTTCACTCCCTGCGACTCTGCTGATGACGGCGCTGGCCATGGCGGTGGTTTATCTTATTCAGCGCCTGCTGCACGGGGTGCTGTTTAACGTCCCTCTTCTGGTCTTCTGGATCTTGCTCGGCCTGCTGTGTATTGGCGCGGGCAGGGTACGGCTGCACTATCATGCGTATCTGAAAGCCGCATCACGCAACGATCGTCATGCTTGTGACGCGATGGCCAGCGAGCTGACGCTGATTCACGGCGTGCCGCCAGGCTGTGACGATCGCGAGTTTCTGAGCGAACTGCAAAATGCGCTGCTGTGGATTAACTACCGCTACTACCTGGCTCCGCTGTTCTGGTTTGTGGTTGGCGGGCCATGGGGACCTATTACGCTGATTGGCTACTGCGTGCTGCGCGCCTGGCAGACGTGGCTGGCGCGTTATCAGACGCCGCGCCATCGCTTACAGTCGGGGATTGATGCCATTCTGCACGTGGTGGACTGGCTGCCGGTACGTCTGGTCGGCGTGGTCTATGCGTTGGTGGGACACGGGGAAAGAGCCTTGCCGGCCTGGTTTGCTTCTTTGGGCGACCGTCACTCGTCGCAGTACCAGGTTCTGACCCGACTGGCTCAGTTTTCGCTGGCGCGCGAACCGCATGTGGATAAGGTCGAGACACCTAAAGCGGCGGTCTCAATGGCCAAAAAAACGTCGCTGGTGGTGGTCGTTATCATGGCGCTACTCACCATTTACGGTACCTTGATTTAAGCCCCGCCCGCTGCCGGGCAGGGGGGGCGATCAATACGTATCGGCGGGCGGGATGCCGAAGTCAGGCATCCCGTTTTCTTGCCAGCGAACCCGCTTGAGCCGCGTATGGCGATTCGGATCGTACAGCGGATCGCCTTCAATTTCGGTATAGTTCCGCGCATGGTAGACCAGCACATCTTCCCCTTCCGGCGTTTGCGTAAAACCGTTGTGACCGGGGCCATACTGACGGTTCTCATCGCTGGTACGAAATACGGGCTCCGGTGATTTATGCCAGTTCTCCGGGCGCAGCGGGTCGGCCAGCAGGTCTATCCACAAGAGTCCCATGCAGTAGTTTTCATCGGTTGCGCTGGCGGAATAGCTGACAAACAGCCGCTCGCCGTGGACCAGAACCGCCGGGCCTTCATTGACCCGAAAACCGCGACATTCCCAGTCAAACTCCGGTTTACTCAACATCACGGGATCACCTTTTAGCGTCCACGGGTTTGCCAGCTCCGCCAGGTAGAGGTTGGAGTTGCCTGCAATATGTGGGGCTTTCTGCGCCCACAGATACCACTGCCTGCCCTGATGTTGAAAGGTGGTGGCATCCAGCGCAAAGTTATCGAAGGGCGTTTTTACCTGGCCTTTTTCAACCCACTGACCGCTGAGCGGGTCGCTGTCGGCACATTCGAGGACAAACATCCGGTGCTGGAACATCCCGAGTTGGTCCAGGTCTTGCGTGTGAGCAGCGGCAAAATAGATATACCATTTCCCGTCAATTTCATGCAGTTCCGGTGCCCAGATGAGCTGGCTCATTGGGCCGCTCTCCGCTTTACGCCAGACCACCACCGGCGGCGCTTCGCGTAGACCTTCCAGCGTCGCCGCGCGACGAATCTCCAGCCGGTCATATTCCGGAACCGAGGCGATAAAATAGTAGTGATCCTGATGGCGCAGAATATAGGGGTCCGCGCGTTGTTCAATAAACGGATTAGGCCAGTTGCTCATCAAGCTTTCCTTATGTGTTCACTGGTTTTGAGATCCTGCCAGGTATTGAGTTCCTCGTAGTTAGCGCGACGCTTTTCCAGGTCCGACTGGATTTGGCACATAAACTCGCGGTTGACCTTCAGCATCCGCACGACGCCTGCGGTAATCAGGTAGCCAACACCCGGAATGACGCTGAACAGCAGCACGATACCGTTTACCGCCGAGGCGCTCTGCTCTTTGGCGCCGGCATCGTATCCGTACCATGAGAGCAGGAAACCGACCATCGCGCCGGCTACCGCCAGCCCGACTTTCAGGAAGAAAAGATTACCGGAGAAGCTGATCCCGGTGATGCGTTTGCCGGTTTTCCACTCGCCGTAATCATCGACGTCAGCCATCAGGGACCAGTGCAGCGGCGACGGGATCTGATGCAGGATGTTGAGCAGGAAGTAGAGCACCATAATCATCATGGTGGCATGTGGGTCGAAGAAGTAGAACGCGCAGGAGAAAATCGCCAGGGCGATATTGGTCCAGAAGAAAACCTGCAGCTTGCACCAGCGATCGGTCAGCACTTTTGCCAGCATACTGCCGATCATCATCCCGACCACGCCGAGGCTGATAAACAGCGTCGCAAAGTGGGTGCTTTGCTGCATGACCCAGGTCACGTAGTACATGGTGGCGGCCATGCGGATAAACCCGGGACAGACGTTGCAAAGCGTTAACAGCAGGATGCGAACCCACTGATCGTTTTTCCAGACGTCCTTAAAGTCTTGCTTCAGTTCATCGTGGGTCTGTACCGCCGGACGCACGCGTTCACGAACGGTGGCGAAGCAGAATAAAAACATACACATACCAATTGCTGCCAGCACGGTCATCGCCATCTGATAACCTTTGGCTTTATCGGCGCCACCGAACCAGTCGGCCATCGGCAGCAGCGTCAGCGACAGCAGCAGCGTGGCAATACCGACCAGCACAAAACGATACGACTGGCAGGCTACGCGCTCCTGCGGATCGTTAGTAATCACGCTGCCTAACGAGCAGTAGGGAATATTAATCGCGGTATAGGTCAGTGAGAGCAGGAAGTAGGTGACGAAGGCATAGATAACTTTGCTGTGATAGGTCCATTCCGGCGTGGTGAACATCAGGACGCTGAACAGCGCGTAGGGGAAGGCCATCCACAGCAGCCACGGACGGAAGCGGCCATATTGACTGCGAGTACGGTCGGCCATGGCGCCCATGATCGGGTCTGTCACGGCATCGATGACGCGTACGGAGAGCAACAAAACGCCCACTAACGCGGGCGCGAGGCCAAAAATATCGGTGTAAAAGTAGTTAACAAACAGCATGATGGCGCCAAATATGATGTTGCATCCGGCATCGCCCATCCCATAGCCAATCTTTTCTCTCACTGAAAGTTTATTGCCTGCCATCTGGAGATCTCCCCGTTGCGGTATGGAGAGAATTATTTGCGGAATTGCCGATAAATGCGTTGCAGTATCAGGTCAACGATATGGATAAAACGACTGTTGGAGGGAAAGTGTGAAGCAGATAACAATGCTCTGTGCCCGCCATGACGGGACGGGCACAGAATCCAGAGATGTATTATTGTGCTTTTAGTGCGCTGGCGCTTTTCTGTTTAAACAGATAGCCGACGCCCAGAATCGCAATCCATACCGGGATCAGGTAAACGGAAATCGCCATGCCCGGCGTCATCAGCATAATCACCAGTACCGCCACCATGAACAGCAGGCAGACCCAGTTGCCGACCGGGTAGAACAGCGCCGGGAAACGAGAAACCACGCCCTGCTGCTGCTTGGCGCGACGGAACTTCATATGCGCCAGGCTAATCATCGCCCAGTTAATGACCAGCGCGGAAACCACCAGCGCCATCAGCAGGCCAAAGGCCGACTCCGGTGCGAAGTAGTTAATCAGGACGCACAGCGCGGTGACCACGGCAGAGACCAGAATGGTATTGACCGGCACGCCGCGCTTATCGACGCTCATCAGCGCTTTCGGGGCGTTCCCCTGCTGGGCCAGACCGAACAACATGCGGCTGTTGCAGTATACGCAGCTGTTATACACGGACAGCGCAGCGGTCAGCACCACGACGTTGAGGGCGTTGGCCACAAAGGTATCGCCCAGCTCGTGGAAGATCAGCACGAACGGGCTGGTATCTGCGGTGACGCGCGTCCACGGCAGCAGTGAAAGCAGAACGGCCAGCGAGCCCACATAGAAAATCAGGATACGGTAGATAACCTGGTTGGTGGCTTTCGGGATGCTCTGTTCCGGATTGTCCGCTTCAGCTGCCGTGATCCCGACCAGCTCCAGACCACCAAACGAGAACATGATAATCGCCATCATCATCACCAGTCCGGTAAAGCCATGCGGCAGGAACCCGCCCTGGTCCCACAGGTTGCGTACGGTTGCCTGTGGGCCGCCGTTGCCGCTGAACAGCAGCCAGCCGCCAAACAGAATCATCGCCACAACGGCCACTACTTTAATAATGGCGAACCAGAACTCCATTTCACCAAACACTTTCACGTTGGTCAGGTTAATGGCATTGATGGCGATAAAGAACACCGCAGCGGACACCCAGGTTGGGATCTCGGGCCACCAGAACTGAATATATTTCCCGACCGCAGTCAGCTCGGCCATGGCCACCAGAACGTACAGTACCCAGTAGTTCCAACCGGAAGCAAAGCCGGCAAAACCGCCCCAGTATTTATACGCAAAATGACTGAATGAACCTGCTACCGGCTCTTCTACGACCATCTCACCCAGCTGACGCATGATCAGGAAGGCGATAAAACCGGCGATCGCATAGCCCAGAATAATCCCGGGGCCGGCGGACTGAATAACGGATGCACTGCCCAGAAACAGGCCGGTGCCGATAGCGCCGCCCAGAGCAATAAGCTGAATATGGCGGTTTTTCAAGCCGCGCTTGAGCCGATCGCCATGCTGTTGACCTTCCATCATGAAACCTCGTGTGTGGTTATTATGTTTATACGCGTCGTCCTTCAGGCTACTGCTTCGTTGTCTGTCCCTGCCAGATAGCATAGCTATCTAAATTCAAGGGCGTTTTGGTCAGCTCGGTCCTGATTGATTCAGCTTACATATTGTTGTGTGGTGTAATTCCGAAATTCCGTTTTCGTATTGATTTCTTTACGGAAGGCGAAACATAAAAACACCAAAAGGCCTTTCGTCTCACCGAGAATAGTGATAAGCGCGAATGAATGCACCTGCTTTATGAAGGGATGATGACGAAGCGAGCAAAAAGAAACCATTTGTAAATAGCAGGCCGGTGAACGCGATCCGCTTGAGGTGGCTGAATATTCACTCCTTATGAATAAATAATTGAGTTTTACGGAGTTGAATCGGTTCAGATAGCCTAATTTTTCGTTTCATAAACGTTAACGCTACCTCTTATGGGGTAAACACATCATTTGTGTGAAGTTACAATTCTGAAATGTTATTTCTGTAAGGTTGTTAAAATGTGCGTGGTTTCCTGATTTCAATCAAAACCTGTATGGACAGAAGGTGAATACTTTGTTACTTTACCGCTACGAACTGCGAATTGGTAAGACCAATTGACTACGGGCTAATGGCAGAGACAGGGAATATGGCCTACAGCAAAATCCGCCAACCAAAACTATCTGATGTGATAGAGCAGCAGCTTGAGTTTTTAATCCTTGAGGGGACCTTACGCCCCGGTGAAAAACTCCCGCCTGAACGCGAACTGGCCAAACAGTTCGACGTTTCCCGCCCCTCGCTGCGTGAGGCGATTCAACGCCTCGAAGCCAAGGGCTTGTTGCTTCGTCGCCAGGGCGGTGGAACTTTTGTACAGAGCAGCCTGTGGCAGAGCTTCAGCGACCCGCTGGTCGAGCTACTGTCCGATCACCCTGAATCCCAATTTGATCTGCTGGAAACCCGCCACGCGCTGGAAGGCATCGCGGCTTATTACGCGGCGCTGCGCAGCAATGATGCTGACCGCGAACGTATTCGCGAGCTGCATCAGGCTATCGAACGGGCTCAGCAGTCCGGCGATCTTGACGCCGAATCTGACGCCGTCGTCCAGTATCAAATTGCCGTCACCGAAGCGGCGCACAATGTCGTGCTTCTCCATCTGCTACGCTGCATGGAGCCGATGCTCGCGCAAAACGTTCGTCAGAACTTTGAATTGCTGTATGCCCGTCGGGAGATGCTTCCGCAGGTCAGCAACCATCGCACTCGTATTTTCGAGGCGATAATCGCCGGAGAGCCGGAGCAGGCGCGTGAAGCGTCGCATCGACACCTGGCGTTCATTGAAGAAATTTTGCTGGATCGTAGCCGTGAGGAGAGTCGTCGAGAACGCTCACTGCGTCGTTTACAGCAACGGAAAGATGAGAACTCCGGTTCTTAAGCGCCATTTTTTAGAGCGCGGCAACTAAACGCAGAACCTGTCTTATTGTGCTTTTGGTTGTTCAAATAGTTCGGGTTATATCGCGGCGGCAAGCACGTGAATCCCCGGGAGCATAGCTAACTATGTGGCCAGGGTGAGGAAGCGCAGCCAACAAAGAGATAACCTGAAATATGAAGAACAAAGAGTGCAATGGGACAGGTTCCAGATTAATCAACGATTAGATAGATAAGGAATACCCCCCATGTCAGAACGTTTACCAAATGACGTGGATCCGATCGAAACTCGCGACTGGCTACAGGCGATCGAATCGGTCATCCGTGAAGAAGGTGTTGAGCGTGCTCAGTATCTGATTGACCAACTCCTTTCTGAAGCCCGCAAAGGCGGGGTGAAGGTTGCTGCTGGCACATCTACAGGCAGTTACGTCAACACTATTGCCGTTGAAGATGAACCGGAATATCCGGGGAATCTGGATCTGGAACGTCGAATTCGTTCTGCGATTCGTTGGAACGCCATCATGACCGTTCTGCGCGCATCGAAAAAAGATCTGGAACTGGGTGGCCACATGGCTTCCTTCCAGTCCTCCGCAACGTTCTATGAAGTGTGCTTTAACCACTTCTTCCGTGCGCGCAACGAGCAGGATGGCGGCGACCTGGTTTACTTCCAGGGCCACATTTCTCCGGGCGTATACGCACGTGCGTTCCTCGAAGGCCGTCTGACCGAAGAGCAGATGAATAACTTCCGTCAGGAAGTTCACGGTAACGGTCTGTCTTCTTATCCGCACCCGAAACTGATGCCGGAATTCTGGCAGTTCCCGACCGTCTCCATGGGTCTGGGCCCAATCGGTGCTATCTATCAGGCGAAATTCCTCAAGTATCTGGAACACCGTGGTCTGAAAGATACCTCCAAACAAACCGTTTATGCCTTCCTGGGCGACGGCGAGATGGACGAGCCGGAATCTAAAGGCGCTATCACCATCGCCACCCGTGAAAAACTGGATAACCTGGTCTTCGTCATTAACTGCAACCTGCAGCGTCTGGACGGCCCGGTCACCGGTAACGGTAAAATCATTAACGAGCTGGAAGGTATCTTCGCCGGTGCCGGCTGGAACGTTATCAAGGTTATCTGGGGCGGTCGTTGGGATGAGCTGCTGCGTAAAGACACCAGCGGTAAGCTGATTCAGCTGATGAACGAAACCGTTGACGGTGACTACCAGACCTTCAAATCCAAAGATGGCGCGTACGTTCGTGAGCACTTCTTCGGTAAATATCCGGAAACCGCAGCGCTGGTTGCCGACTGGACTGACGAGCAGATCTGGGCTCTGAACCGCGGTGGTCACGATCCGAAGAAAGTCTTTGCTGCCCTGAAAAAAGCGCAGGAGACCAAAGGCAAAGCGACCGTTATCCTGGCTCATACCATTAAAGGGTATGGCATGGGCGATACCGCTGAAGGTAAAAACATCGCTCACCAGGTGAAGAAAATGAACATGGACGGCGTTCGCTATGTCCGCGATCGTTTCAATGTGCCGGTTGCCGATGCGGATATCGAAAAACTGCCGTACGTGACCTTCCCGGAAGGCTCCGAAGAGCATACCTATCTGCACGCTCAGCGTCAGAAACTGCACGGCTATCTGCCGAGCCGTCAGCCGAACTTCGATGAGAAGCTGGAGCTGCCGACCCTGGAAGATTTCGCGCCGCTGCTGGAAGAGCAGAACAAAGAAATTTCTACCACTATCGCGTTCGTTCGTGCCCTGAACGTGATGCTGAAGAACAAGTCCATCAAAGACCGCCTCGTGCCGATCATCGCCGATGAAGCGCGTACCTTTGGTATGGAAGGCCTGTTCCGTCAGATTGGTATCTACAGCCCGAACGGCCAGCAGTACACCCCGCAGGACCGTGAGCAGGTTGCTTACTACAAAGAAGACGAAAAAGGTCAGATCCTGCAGGAAGGGATCAACGAACTGGGCGCAGGCGCATCCTGGCTGGCGGCGGCAACGTCTTACAGCACCAACAACCTGCCGATGATCCCGTTCTACATCTACTACTCCATGTTCGGGTTCCAGCGTATCGGCGACCTGTGCTGGCAGGCAGGCGACCAGCAGGCTCGCGGCTTCCTGGTCGGCGGGACTTCCGGTCGTACCACGCTGAACGGCGAAGGTCTGCAGCACGAAGATGGTCACAGCCATATTCAGTCTCTGACTATCCCGAACTGTATCTCTTACGATCCGTCTTACGCGTACGAAGTTGCGGTCATCATGCACGATGGTCTGGAGCGTATGTACGGCGAGAAACAAGAGAACGTTTACTACTACATCACCACGCTGAACGAAAACTACCACATGCCGGCCATGCCAGCAGGTGCCGAGGAAGGTATCCGTAAAGGTATCTATAAACTCGAAACTGTTGAAGGTAGCAAAGGTAAAGTTCAGCTGCTGGGCTCCGGTTCTATCCTGCGTCACGTTCGTGAAGCAGCGCAGATCCTGGCGAAAGACTACGGCGTGGGCTCTGACGTGTACTCCGTCACCTCCTTCACCGAACTGGCCCGTGACGGTCAGGACTGTGAGCGCTGGAACATGCTGCACCCGCTGGAAACTCCGCGCGTTCCGTACATCGCTCAGGTGATGAACGACGCTCCGGCTGTAGCATCAACCGACTATATGAAACTGTTCGCCGAGCAGGTCCGTACTTATGTACCGGCTGACGACTACCGCGTGCTGGGTACTGATGGCTTCGGACGTTCCGACAGCCGTGAGAACCTGCGTCACCACTTCGAAGTAGATGCTTCTTATGTGGTTGTAGCAGCACTGGGCGAACTGGCTAAACGTGGCGAAATCGATAAGAAAGTGGTGGCGGATGCCATCATCAAATTCAACATCGATGCAGAAAAAGTTAACCCGCGTCTGGCGTAAGAGGTAAAAGAATAATGGCTATCGAAATCAATGTACCGGACATCGGGGCTGATGAAGTTGAAATCACCGAGATCCTGGTCAAAGTAGGCGACAAAGTTGAAGCTGAACAGTCGCTGATCACTGTAGAAGGCGATAAAGCCTCTATGGAAGTCCCGTCTCCGCAGGCTGGCGTCGTAAAAGAGATCAAAGTCTCTGTCGGCGACAAAACTGAGACCGGTAAACTGATCATGATTTTCGATTCCGCCGACGGTGCAGCTGATGCTGCACCTGCCAAGGCAGAAGAGAAGAAAGAAGCGGCCCCGGCAGCAGCACCTGCTGCAGCAGCGGCAAAAGACGTTCACGTGCCGGACATCGGCGGCGACGAAGTTGAAGTCACCGAGATCATGGTTAAAGTGGGCGATACCGTTGCGGCTGAGCAGTCCCTGATCACCGTAGAAGGCGATAAAGCCTCTATGGAAGTTCCGGCGCCGTTCGCGGGTACCGTGAAAGAGATCAAAATCAACACCGGCGACAAAGTGTCTACCGGCTCGCTGATCATGGTCTTCGAAGTTGCTGGCGCGGCACCTGCTGCAGCTCCGGCACAGGCAGCCGCTCCGGCCGCTGCCGCGGCACCAGCAGCCGCTGCTGGCGCGAAAGACGTTCACGTACCGGACATCGGCGGTGATGAAGTCGAAGTCACCGAAGTGATGGTGAAAGTGGGCGACAAAGTTGCCGCTGAACAGTCTCTGATCACCGTAGAAGGCGACAAGGCTTCTATGGAAGTGCCGGCACCGTTTGCAGGCACCGTCAAAGAAATCAAAATCAGCACCGGCGACAAAGTCTCTACCGGTTCGCTGATTATGGTCTTCGAAGTGGAGGGCGCTGCGCCTGCCGCAGCTCCGGCTCAGGCTGCTGCTCCGGCAGCTGCTGCCCCGGCTCCGGCGGCTAAACCGGCTGCTGCTCCTGCGGCGAAAGCGGAAGGCAAATCTGAGTTTGCTGAAAACGACGCTTACGTTCATGCGACACCGCTGATTCGTCGCCTGGCGCGCGAATTCGGCGTCAACCTGGCGAAAGTGAAAGGCTCCGGTCGTAAAGGCCGTATCCTGCGCGAAGACGTTCAGGCTTACGTGAAAGACGCGGTGAAACGCGCTGAAGCTGCGCCTGCCGCTGCCGCCGGTGGTGGTCTGCCGGGCATGCTGCCGTGGCCGAAAGTGGACTTCAGCAAGTTTGGTGAAGTGGAAGAAGTTGAGCTGGGCCGTATCCAGAAAATCTCTGGTGCTAACCTGAGCCGTAACTGGGTCATGATCCCGCACGTTACGCACTTCGACAAAACCGATATCACCGATCTGGAAGCCTTCCGTAAGCAGCAGAATGCTGAAGCTGAGAAGCGCAAACTGGACGTGAAATTCACCCCCGTTGTCTTCATCATGAAAGCGGTTGCCGCTGCGCTTGAGCAGATGCCACGCTTCAACAGCTCGCTGTCCGAAGATGCACAGCGTCTGACGCTGAAGAAATACATCAACATCGGGGTGGCGGTTGATACGCCGAATGGTCTGGTTGTTCCGGTCTTTAAAGATGTGAACAAGAAGAGCATTACCGAGCTGTCTCGTGAACTGACGGTTATCTCTAAGAAAGCGCGTGATGGTAAGCTGACGGCTGGCGAAATGCAGGGCGGTTGCTTCACCATCTCCAGCATCGGTGGCCTGGGGACAACCCACTTCGCGCCGATTGTTAACGCGCCGGAAGTGGCTATCCTCGGGGTGTCCAAATCCGCGATGGAACCGGTGTGGAATGGTAAAGAGTTTGTACCGCGTCTGATGATGCCTATCTCTCTGTCCTTCGACCACCGCGTGATCGATGGTGCTGATGGTGCGCGCTTTATCACCATCATCAACAACATGCTGAGCGATATTCGCCGCCTGGTGATGTAAGCGAAAAGCCGGCCTGACGGCCGGCTTTTTTCTGGTAATCTTGTCTTCGTTTCGGGGTTATCAGCAACAAAGGACAAAATCGTTTGCCGTTTGTTGTTTCAAAATTGTTAACAATTTTGTAAAATGCAGGCGGATAGAACGTCCCGGTGGACATGGGCGTAATTTACACAAAAAAATTCGAGTTGCGTCAAGGCGGCAAGGGAGTGAATCCCTGGAGCGTACAAGCGGTACGTGACCGGGGTGAGCGAGCGCAGCCAACGCAGAGGCGGCTTGAAGGATGAAGTGTATAACAATAGCGTCAGACCCGCCGGATACAAACTACAGAGGTCATGATGAGTACTGAAATTAAAACTCAGGTCGTGGTACTTGGGGCAGGTCCTGCAGGCTATTCTGCTGCCTTCCGTTGCGCTGATTTAGGTCTGGAGACCGTCATCGTAGAACGTTACAGCACCCTCGGCGGTGTTTGCCTGAACGTCGGCTGTATCCCTTCTAAAGCACTGCTGCACGTTGCTAAAGTTATCGAAGAAGCGAAAGCGCTGGCCGAGCACGGCATCGTTTTCGGCGAACCGAAAACCGACATTGACAAGATCCGCACCTGGAAAGAAAAAGTCATCACTCAGCTGACCGGTGGTCTGGCTGGCATGGCCAAAGGTCGTAAAGTGAAGGTGGTTAACGGTCTGGGTAAATTCACCGGCGCTAACACCCTGGAAGTGGAAGGTGAAAACGGTAAAACCGTGATTAACTTCGACAATGCGATCATCGCAGCGGGCTCCCGTCCGATTCAGCTGCCGTTCATTCCGCACGAAGATCCGCGCGTATGGGACTCCACCGATGCGCTGGAGCTGAAATCCGTACCGAAGCGTATGCTGGTTATGGGTGGCGGTATCATCGGTCTGGAAATGGGTACCGTGTACCATGCGCTGGGTTCAGAGATCGACGTGGTTGAAATGTTCGACCAGGTGATCCCGGCTGCCGACAAAGACGTGGTTAAAGTCTTCACCAAACGCATCAGCAAGAAATTCAACCTGATGCTGGAAACCAAAGTGACTGCCGTTGAAGCAAAAGAAGACGGTATCTATGTTTCCATGGAAGGCAAAAAAGCCCCGGCTGAAGCACAGCGTTATGACGCGGTGCTGGTCGCTATCGGTCGCGTACCGAACGGTAAAAACCTTGACGCAGGCAAAGCGGGCGTTGAAGTTGACGAACGCGGCTTTATCCGCGTTGACAAGCAGCTGCGTACCAACGTGCCGCACATCTTCGCTATCGGCGATATCGTCGGTCAGCCGATGCTGGCGCACAAAGGCGTTCACGAAGGTCACGTTGCCGCCGAAGTTATCTCCGGTCTGAAGCACTACTTCGACCCGAAAGTGATCCCGTCAATCGCCTACACCGAGCCAGAAGTTGCCTGGGTTGGCCTGACCGAGAAAGAAGCGAAAGAGAAAGGCATCAGCTACGAAACTGCCACCTTCCCGTGGGCAGCGTCTGGCCGTGCGATCGCTTCTGATTGCGCAGACGGTATGACCAAACTGATCTTCGACAAAGAGACCCACCGTGTTATCGGCGGCGCGATTGTCGGCACCAACGGCGGCGAGCTGCTGGGTGAAATCGGTCTGGCTATCGAAATGGGTTGTGACGCAGAAGACATCGCGCTGACCATCCACGCGCACCCGACTCTGCACGAGTCCGTTGGCCTGGCGGCAGAAGTGTTCGAAGGTAGCATCACCGACCTGCCGAATGCGAAAGCGAAGAAAAAGTAAGTTTTTCTTTCCGGCAAAATGCAAAAGCGGCTCTGAGAGCCGCTTTTTTTATGCCCGATGTTTAGAACTGTGTCTGCGTTAATAAATCGGCACATCTTATAGATACATTGAAAATAATTACGCCATAAACTTATAGGCAGTTAACTATCTGGTGAGGTGTATTATGAGACTCGTTTTAACAACAGCCCTGTTTGCCGCCACCCTGGCTTCTGCTGCGGCTTGCGCCGCAGATCCTGCCATTCCCTGGGCCGACAATAGCGGTGGTACGGAAAACACCCATATCGCAGCCATGGGTCAGAACCTGAATGCACAGCATCAGGCGATCAGCAAAACCACGGAAGGCGTATGGGCGGCGAACTCGGGCAGTATTCACAGTGATGAGGCGGCCTTAAGCAGCAGTAAACCAGCCTTCAGCGGCTATCCACAGCTGATGCCGCATCAGGGCTAAACGTCGTCAGATGAGGAACCCGCCCGGCGGCATACGGATGCGCCGGGCAGGGGGTTATTGCTCAATAGCCTGCCACTTTTCGTCTGGCGTAAAGCGGGTAATCGCCTGCACTAACGTCGCCGTATCCTGACCCAGATTTGCCTGATAAACGCGATCGCTTCGATCGATCATAAAGCTCATCACGCCGGTTTCACCCCATGCAACGGGCCACGCCAACAGGGCGACCGTCTGCTTGTCACCGTCGTGGATAAGGCGGAAACGGTAGCCGTGATAGCCTTCGCCCGGTTCGACGGGGCTAAAGGCTGGCCCCAACGGGCTCGGCTCTTCGCCGGGTTCAGTTGGCCAGTACAGACCGTCTTTTTTCCCCGGAGTACTGAACAGCTTTTTGGCGTAGCGCTGGAAGTGCTGGTAATACTCATTTTGCGCGTCAACGTAGGCGTGCATCGCCTGAATTGCCGACAGCTCGTTACGGCCGATTTCCCGCGTCTGGATCTCATCCGCCGCCTGCGCCATATCGAAGTGCCAACCCTCGGCTGTTTTCAGCATCGGTATCGGCAGCTGCCACGCTTCCCGGCCTACGTTGAGGTGTGCCATGTCCCCCTGCTCGACAATCTTATGGCCGACTTTCCAGTCGCGAAGAAAACGGGCGACGGCTTCCGGGTCTGCCTCTCGCTGCGGCAGGTACTGACGCCAGTCCTCCCCCAGCAGGTCGTTGAGCGCCGTCTCGTTTTGTGTCGAAACGGCGTCCGCCAGCGCGGTGGCGGCCTTCTCCGGGGTGGCAAAATACTGTTGGCCAAAAACGGGCAGGGCAAAAAGCGCCAGCCAGCCAGAAATCAGGACTTTTTTCATGACCGCTCCTTAGCGATGACGCAGTTCGCGATGTTGACCGGTGCGCTGTTGCGCCGCCGCACGCTGGTTAGTGTTGAGGTGCGCCGTATTCCGGCTCTGGGTGCCCCGCTGGCGCTGGGCCTCCCACGATGGCGACCGGCTGTCGTTGCCGCTGAACGCATTCGAACGAACATTCTGCACTCTCTGTTGGCGCTGCGGCGGCGTTGCGTTGGTGCGGCGCTGTTGAACCTGCGACTTCGCCGTATCGCGATGCTGTTGCTGCTGCGCCGTCGGGTTCTGGACGTGCGATTTTGCCTTTTCCCGCCGCTGCTGTTGGGCTGCCGAATTTTGTTGCTTCTGCTTCGCCGCTGCGCGGTTTTCCGGGGTGTCGTAGCCCCGGTAGTTGCTGCGCTGGGTAATTTTGTTGAGCTGTTGTGAGGCCGCCTGGCGCTGGGAATCCCTGTTGCCTGCCGTCGCCACTCCACCCGCGGTCAGACCTTTGGCCGCGCCGTTGTGAGTGCTGTGCTGGAACTGGTCGAGCGCCGCCTGACGTTGGTTGGTCAGGTTCGCCGGAGTGCGTTGCGTGGCGCTCAGGCCGCCGGGAACGTTGGTCTGGTGGAAACGCTGCGCCACGTTATTGTTCGGGTACGGCACGTTGTTGCGGAACGCCGGGTTGTGCTGCCAGCCGGCGTTGTTGCCGTCAAAGCGCTGCTTGTTGAAATGGTTGTAGTTATCGACGTCGATATTGATATTGTTGTTCCCGCCGCCATGGTAGCCGCCGTGATCCCAGTCATCGTCGTGATGATAGTCATCATCCCAGTCGATGCTGCTGAACAGCGCATAGGTGGTGGCTACCCCCAGGCTGAAACCAAGACCGTTGACGAAGCTATCGGTAAACTGTTCGCCCGGTGTTGGCGGCAGATAGACCGGCGGGTAAGTCGTGTTCGGCCAGGTGCCATAAACCGTATTGGGGTTGTAGGTTGGCACATACACCACGTTCGGATCGGTAGATTCAATCTTGATGATTTCGGTGGTGGGCGCAGGCTCGACTACCGTGGTGGTTTTCACTGTTGTCGTGGCGGCGGAAGTCGTCGGTGGCGGCGTCACTTTGCTCGTGGTCACCTTCTGCTGCGGCGACGATTTCAGCGTCCCGGTTTGCTGGGCGATGGCACGCAGTTTCTGCACCGAATTCATTACGTCCTGTGGCTGCGCGAGAAACGCGTTACCCAGGTCCTGCACCCACTGCGGATTTTCACCCATCAGCGACAGCAGCGCCGGAAAGGCGACCAGCGATTTCACGCTGGGATCCCACGGCTGGTTCGCCACGGCCTGCACGGCGGCGTCTCCCTGCATCGTTGGGTTATCCTGCGACCACTGGACGGCCTGCAGGACGTTGCTCGGATAGGTCGACGCCATTAACACCTGCGACAGCAGGTTATCCGGGTAAAGGGCGACGGGGGCGACCCACCGATCGATTTGCGCCGCCGTGTAGGTGGCAGCGACCGGTTGCGCCGTCGGAGCAGCGGGCTCAACGGCAGCGGGAGCGGCGGGTTGGGCGGCAGGAGCGGGCGCGGGCGGCGTTTCTGCGGCGCGGCTTGTGACGTACAGAGCGCCAGAGGCGGCTAATAGCCCTGCACTGCACACCAGGGCAATCACGTGGGGTTTCAAAGGTCGTATCATGTTAGCTCCCGGCGCTATAGTGGGCCCGTTTCCACTGAGTATCGCCGAAAATAGCGCTCGCGACGGAGTATAAGCAGGTCTATTTTTGATTTTTGATGATTGTTGGGATTTTGCTCAGTTTTCTGTAACAGAATTAAATTTATATCCCGGGAAATGTACGTAAAGCCTGTAAAATCCTGCCCTTAACGATTCAGCTAAATTTTAATGTTGCTTTTTTGTAAACAGATTAACACCTCGCCAAAATCCTGCTATGCTGCCGACGCGGTATCGGGCATTTACCCTACAAACTGCTGTCTCACAGGAGCGTGAAGAGAATCGCCTACCGCATTTTACAATGAGAGCGAGGAGAACCGTCGTGCTAGAAGAATACCGTAAGCACGTAGCTGAGCGTGCAGCCGTTGGGATTGTTGCCAAACCCTTAGATGCAACCCAAATGGCCGCGCTGGTAGAACTGCTGAAGAGCCCGCCTGCGGGTGAAGAAGAATTCCTGTTAGACCTGTTAATCAACCGTGTACCGCCGGGCGTCGACGAAGCCGCCTATGTTAAAGCCGGATTCCTTGCCGCTATCGCCAAAGGCGAAGCGACCTCCCCACTGGTTACCCCTGAAAAAGCCGTTGAACTGCTGGGCACCATGCAGGGCGGTTACAATATTCACCCGCTGATTGATGCACTGGACGATGCTAAACTGGCGCCGATCGCCGCCAAAGCGCTGTCCCATACCCTGCTGATGTTCGATAACTTCTACGACGTAGAAGAGAAAGCCAAAGCGGGTAACGAGTACGCTAAACAGGTTATGAAATCCTGGGCTGACGCCGAGTGGTTCCTGAACCGTCCGCAGCTGGCTGAGAAAATCACCGTTACCGTATTCAAGGTTACCGGCGAAACCAACACCGATGACCTGTCTCCGGCACCAGATGCCTGGTCCCGCCCGGATATCCCGCTGCACGCGCTGGCGATGCTGAAAAACGCCCGTGAAGGTATCGAGCCGGACCAGCCGGGTTCCGTTGGCCCGATTAAGCAAATTGAAGCGCTTCAGCAAAAAGGCTTCCCGCTGGCCTACGTCGGTGACGTGGTGGGTACAGGCTCTTCGCGTAAATCCGCCACCAACTCGGTGCTGTGGTTTATGGGCGACGATATCCCGAACGTGCCGAACAAGCGCGGCGGCGGTCTCTGCCTCGGCGGCAAAATTGCACCTATCTTCTTCAATACCATGGAAGATGCGGGCGCGCTGCCAATTGAAGTGGACGTGAACAACCTGAATATGGGCGACGTGATTGACGTTTACCCGTTCAAAGGCGAAGTGCGTAACCACGAAACCAACGAACTGCTGGCAAGCTTCGAGCTGAAAACCGATGTGCTGGTTGATGAAGTCCGCGCCGGCGGCCGTATTCCGCTGATCATCGGTCGCGGCCTGACCACGAAAGCGCGTGAAGCGCTGGGTCTGCCGCACAGCGACGTATTCCGTCAGGCAAAAGACGTGGCGGAAAGCAGCCGCGGCTACTCGCTGGCGCAGAAAATGGTTGGCCGCGCCTGCGGCGTTGCCGGTATTCGTCCAGGCGCTTACTGTGAACCGAAGATGACCTCCGTTGGTTCCCAGGATACCACCGGTCCGATGACCCGTGATGAACTGAAAGACCTGGCGTGCCTTGGTTTCTCTGCCGACCTGGTGATGCAGTCCTTCTGCCACACGGCGGCCTATCCGAAGCCGGTTGACGTCACCACGCACCATACGCTGCCAGACTTCATTATGAACCGTGGCGGTGTTTCTCTGCGCCCGGGCGATGGCGTTATCCACTCCTGGCTGAACCGTATGCTGCTGCCGGATACCGTCGGTACCGGTGGTGACTCTCATACCCGTTTCCCGATTGGTATCTCCTTCCCGGCGGGCTCTGGTCTGGTGGCCTTTGCCGCCGCGACCGGCGTCATGCCGCTGGATATGCCGGAATCGGTGCTGGTTCGCTTCAAAGGCAAGATGCAGCCGGGGATCACCCTGCGCGATCTGGTCCATGCGATCCCGCTGTACGCGATTAAGCAGGGGCTGCTGACCGTTGAGAAGAAAGGGAAGAAAAACATCTTCTCCGGACGCATTCTGGAAATTGAAGGTCTGCCGGATCTGAAAGTTGAGCAGGCGTTTGAGCTGACCGATGCTTCCGCAGAACGTTCTGCTGCCGGCTGTACCATTAAGCTGAATCAGGAACCGATCGTTGAGTATCTGAACTCCAACATCGTCCTGCTGAAGTGGATGATCGCAGAAGGCTACGGCGATCGCCGTACGCTGGAGCGTCGCATCCAGGGGATGGAAAAATGGCTGGCGGATCCGCAGCTGCTGGAAGCGGATGCCGATGCCGAGTATGCCGCGGTGATCGATATCGATCTGGCGGATATCAAAGAGCCTATCCTGTGTGCGCCGAACGATCCGGACGATGCGCGTCTGCTGTCCGACGTGCAGGGTGAGAAGATTGACGAAGTCTTCATCGGTTCCTGCATGACCAACATCGGCCACTTCCGTGCCGCCGGTAAGCTGCTGGACAGTCACAAAGGCCAGCTGCCAACTCGCCTGTGGGTGGCTCCGCCAACCCGTATGGATGCGGCACAGCTGACTGAAGAAGGCTACTACAGCGTGTTTGGTAAGAGCGGTGCGCGTATCGAAATCCCTGGCTGTTCCCTGTGTATGGGTAACCAGGCGCGCGTGGCGGACGGTGCGACGGTGGTTTCCACTTCAACCCGTAACTTCCCGAACCGTTTAGGCACCGGCGCTAACGTCTATCTGGCCTCTGCGGAGCTGGCTGCGGTCGCTTCCCTGCTCGGCAAACTGCCGACGCCGGAAGAGTACCAGACCTTCGTCGCTCAGGTCGATAAGACCGCGGCGGATACCTATCGCTATCTGAACTTCAACCAGCTGGAACAGTACACTGATAAAGCGGATGGTGTGATTTTCCAGACCGCGGTATAAGCGAATCTTGCTGCTCAAAGCCACTCTTCGGAGTGGCTTTTTTATTGCTGCGCTAAACGCACGCCGATTGCCGTCGGCATCGGGCAAAGGCGCAGGGATTTGACGCCGGCAGAGCTGCATTGGGTAAAGAAAGGGGGGAATAATGCCCGCCGGTTGGCGGTAAGATGACCGGTTAACTGACCGAGGCGCTTTTATTTGCTGTTGCTCTATCTGGTCCACTTTTTTTCTGCCCGGGTGCTGCGATAATTACCCTATGGGTACAATGTAGCGGTGACGCATTGCCCTTGCAGAGGAAGACACTATGGATTACGAATTTCTGCGCGATATTACCGGAGTGGTAAAGGTGCGAATGTCGATGGGCCACGAGGTGGTGGGGCACTGGTTTAACGAAGAGGTGAAAGATAACCTCGCCCTGCTGGATGAAGTGGAACAGGCCGCGCGCACTGTAAAAGGCAGCGAGCGTTCCTGGCAGCGTGCCGGACATGAATACACGCTATGGCTGGATGGCGAAGAGGTGATGATTCGCGCCAATCAGCTGGAGATTTCAGGTGATGAAATCGAAGAGGGGATGAGCTACTACGACGAAGAAAGCCTCTCTCTGTGCGGCGTTGAGGATTTTTTACAGGTGGTGGCCGCGTACCGCGAGTTTGTCAGCAAAGCCTGACCCCCTTCATGCATTCACGCCGGGAGCCGAACTCCCGGCTTTTTTTTGCCCTGACTGATTATAATCATTTTGCCACTGCGATCGCGCGCTATGCGCCGCTATTGACCGGGCGCCGCTTGCCGGTGTTAGTGAAGTGGCAACCGACGTCGATCGCTCGCAGACGGTACAGAACGCGCTCAAAGAGCAGAACGTTACCCTCAGACGGGTTCAGCCCGAGTCACGGCGCCCGCAGGCGCCGTCGGATGTTCAGATGGCAGGGATATTTCTGGCGTAGTAAATTTCCCGCATCTCTTTCCACAGGAGATCGGTGATGGACTTGCGCTCTTCTGCGCTGAGATCTTCGGGTCTGGTGTGGAACATGTAGTGCTTCAGATCGAACTCTTTCAGCAGCATCTTGGTGTGGAAGATATTTTCCTGGTAGACATTGACGTCCACCATGTCATACAGCGCTTTCATGTCCTCGGACATAAAGTTCTGAATGGAATTGATTTCATGGTCAATGAAGTGCTTCATACCATTGATATCACGGGTAAAACCGCGGACGCGATAATCAATAGTGACAATGTCAGATTCCAGCTGGTGGATAAGATAATTCAGCGCGTTAAGCGGTGAGATAACCCCGCAGGTGGAGACTTCGATGTCGGCACGGAAGGTGCACAGTCCGCCCTCCGGATGGCTTTCCGGGTAGGTATGCACGCAGATATGGCTTTTGTCGAGGTGGGCGACTACGGCTTCCGGGAGCGGGCCCGGGTGTTCGCTCTGGTCGATAAGCTGTGGGTCAACGGGTTCTTCACTGACCAGGATCGTCACGCTGGCGCCCTGAGGTTCATAATCCTGGCGAGCAATGTTCAGAATATTGGCGCCGATGATCGAGCAGGTCTCTGACAAAATCTCGGTCAGACGGTTGGCGTTATAGAGTTCATCGATATAGGCGATGTAGCCATCGCGCTCCTCTGCCGTTTTGACATAGCAGATATCGTAAATACAAAAACTCAGGCTCTTGGTCAGGTTGTTAAAGCCATGCAGCTTCAGTTTTTTCAATTTAGTTCACCCCCTTACTGAGGATCGCTGGCGGACAGCGCATCCTGTAAATATTGCGGTAGGGCAAATGCCGCCTTGTGAATAGCCGGATTATAGTAACGGCACTTCAGGTTCGCTTTGTGAAAACGCGCCTGGATAATTTCATTGGACAGGTCGCGCAGGGCATCATTATCGGTCGCCCATGCGAAGGTCATAATGCCGCCATAGTAGGTCGGAATCGCGGCCTGATAGAAGCTGACATCGCTGAAATAGTGGCCGAGCTTGCGGTGGCTGTCGATCGCTTCATCCTGCTGCAGGAAGCAGACGCCGTTTTGGGCAACAAAAATACCGCCGGGATTCAGGCAGCGTTTGCAGCCTTCGTAAAAGGCCGAGGTGAACAGGCTCTCGCCGGGACCGATAGGGTCGGTGCAGTCGGAGATGATCACATCAAACGTTTGCGTCGTCTGGTTAACAAAATTGACGCCATCGTCAATCACCAGCGTAAAGCGCGGATCGTCATAGGCGCCCGCATTGTGATTTGGCAGATACTGGCGGCAGAACGAGACCACGCCAGCGTCGATTTCGACCATGGTGATGGTTTCGATGGTGCTGTGACGAGAGACTTCTCGCAGCATTGCGCCGTCACCGCCGCCGATGATCAGCACGTGTTTTGCCTGGCCGTGGGCCATCAGCGGGACATGGGTCATCATCTCATGATAGATAAACTCATCGCGTTCGGTGGTTTGTACCACGCCGTCCAGCGCCATCACGCGGCCAAAGGCTGCGTTCTCAAAAATGATCAAATCCTGGTGATCGGTCTTTTCGTGATACAGCACATTATCAACCGCAAAATACTGACCGAAATGGTCGTGCAGTGTTTCATGCCACAGATTGTTATCAGCCACGGGCGGATTCCTCCATTGTGAACATCCGGTACACTCGAAAAAACGAGCGCAACATCATAGCCAACTATAGATGATGATGCACGGCGGATATTTCAGCCGTTCGCATGGCGCAGGGCTGAATAGCAGGAATATTGCCGGGCTGCGGGATGGGGGGGAGCAGGCCACCTTGTACAGGCGGCGGGATTGCGACCGGGCCCGACGGGTGGCCTATTTAACGTAAGCGAGCAGGCTCAGCGAATCGCGGGCCAGCGCCTTGCATTTTTTCGTGGTGGGGATTTTGATACCGCTGAGATCGCGGTAGCTGTCTTCACCGAGCGCCTTCATATTGAAGCTGTCATAGTTGCTCAGATCCCATTGGTTCTGTTGAGCAAAAAAGACCAGCGCGCGACGAATTTGGGTATTCGGCAGATTCTGGTAACCGCAGTCGTTTTTCAGGAAGACAAATACCGCCGTTAAATCAGCCATATCTTCCGCTTCGGACTCGCTTAACGCATAGCTATTGGCGGATAGAGCAAGCAGGCTGCCGAGCACTATTGTTCTGAAAAGCGTCTTCATTTTCTCTACCATTGAATCACGGACGCTCAAAGTTAGCATACTTCTTTACACTACGTAGAGCTTTATTCTTACTCTTCTGCTTGACCTTCCTGTTGGTGGAAGGTTTAAGCTCAAAAGTTCACCAGCAGAATAAAAAGGATGTGAAAATGCAACGTCGTGAATTTATCAAATTAACCGCAGCGGCCGGCGTATTCAGCGCGCTGCCGCTCTGGAGCCGTTCGGTTTTCGCCGCCAGCCGCCCGGCTCTGCCGGTGCCTAATCTGCTGACCGCCGACGCACGTAATCGCATCACATTAACGATCCAGGCCGGAAAAACGCAGTTTGGTCCGCATCAGGCGACCACCTGGGGTTATAACGGCAATCTGCTGGGGCCGGCGCTGAAGCTCAAAAAAGGGGAGGCGGTGACCGTGGATATTCACAACCGCCTGGCCGAAGAGACGACCGTTCACTGGCATGGGCTGGAGGTGCCGGGTGAGGTCGACGGCGGTCCACAGGGGATCATTGCGCCAGGCGCCTCCCGCAGCGTGAATTTTACTCCCAGCCAGCGGGCCGCCACCTGCTGGTTCCACCCGCACCAGCATGGAAAAACCGGTCGCCAGGTGGCGATGGGGCTGGCGGGGCTGGTACTGATTTCTGATGAAGAAAGCGAGCAGCTGCTGCTGCCGAAGCAGTGGGGGATCGATGACGTACCGGTGATTGTGCAGGATAAGCGTTTTACCGCTGCCGGGGAGATTGATTATCAGCTCGACATGATGAGCGCGGCGGTCGGCTGGTTTGGCGATACCTTACTGGCGAACGGGGCACTCTATCCTGAACACGCCGCGCCGCGCGGCTGGCTTCGCTTGCGTTTACTGAACGGTTGTAACGCCCGCTCGCTGAATTTCTCCACTAGCGATAACCGGCCGATGTACGTTATCGCCAGCGACGGTGGACTGCTTGCCGAGCCGGTGAAGGTCACCGGGCTGCCGGTATTAATGGGTGAGCGCTTTGAAGTTCTGGTGGATACCCGCGATGGTAAAGCCTTCGACCTGATCACCTTGCCGGTGAGCCAAATGGGGATGGCGATCGCGCCGTTCGACAAGCCGCAGCCGGTCTTGCGCATCCAGCCGCTGACGATCCAGGCATCCGGCACACTGCCGGATTCTTTGGTCAGCATGCCGGCGCTGCCGTCGCTGGAGGGGCTGACACAGCGCACGCTCCAGCTGTCGATGGATCCGATGCTGGACATGATGGGAATGCAGGCGCTGATGCAAAAATATGGCGATCAGGCGATGTCCGGCATGAACCACGGTAGCATGATGGATCACGGCAATATGGGTCACGGCATGATGGGCAATATGAGCGACAAGGGGCAGATGAATCATGGCGATATGGGGAACATGAACCACGGCGGCATGGGACAGATGAACCACGGTGCCGACGGTTTCGATTTCCATAATGCTAACCGGATCAATGGCAAAGCCTTTGATATGAATCTCCCGATGTTTGCCGCGGCAAAAGGGCAATATGAGCGTTGGGTGATTTCCGGCAAAGGCGACATGATGCTGCACCCGTTCCATATTCACGGTACCCAGTTCCGTATTCTGTCGGAGAATGGCGCTGCGCCTGCCGCGCATCGTTCAGGCTGGAAAGATACCGTACGGGTTGAGGGGGGCGTCAGTGAAGTGCTGGTGAAGTTCGATCACGAGGCGTCGAAAGAGCATGCCTATATGGCGCACTGCCATCTGCTGGAACATGAAGATACCGGCATGATGCTCGGCTTTACGGTCTAGTTCCCCCTCGCAGGGGATATTATGCACGCGTAAAAAAAGGCCCGGTGTTCACCGGGCCTTCTGTTTTGTTACTGCGTTTTTGCCTGGGGCTTATTTCGCCTCATCAGGCAGCGCATAGGCGACGATATAGTCCCCCATCTTCGTGCCAAACGAGCCGTGGCCGCCTGCGGCGATGACCACATACTGTTTGCCATTCACTTCATAGGTCATTGGCGTCGCCTGGCCGCCTGCCGGCAGACGGGCCTGCCACAGTTTTTCACCGTTGCTCATGTTGTATGCGCGCAGGTAGTTATCGGCGGTAGCGCCAATAAACAGCACGTTGCCGGCGGTGGAGATCGGGCCGCCAAGCATCGGCATACCAAGGTTAAACGGCAGCTGGACCGGCATCGGGAACGGCAGGCTATCCTGCGGCGTACCGATACGTTTTTTCCATACCACTTCGTTGGTCTTCAGATCCAACGCGGAGATGTAACCCCAGGCCGGCTGTTTGCACGGCAGGCCAAACGGCGACAGGAAGGCGTTGAGGGTCACGCCGAACGGTACGCCATACTGCGGCTGGATACCGGATTCGGTACCGGAACCTTTCGCGTCTTTCGGCGGCTCCATCGGATTGCCCGGGCCGCGTGGGATCAGTTTCGATACAAACGGCAGCGCCATTGGGTTGGCGATGGCCACCTGGCGGTTAGGGTCAACGGAAATCCCGCCCCATTCAAACATCCCCAGGTTACCCGGGAAGACCAGCGTGCCTTGTTCTGACGGCGGGGTGAAGATGCCTTCATAACGCAGCTGGTGGAAGATCACGCGGCACACCAGCTGATCGAACATGGTGGCGCCCCACATATCCGCGCCGGTCAAATCTTTCTTCGGACGGAAGCTCAGGTCGGAGAATGGCTGAGTTTTAGAGACATAATCGCCTTTCGCTGCCCCCTGAGGAACCGGTTTTTCCGGTGCCGGGACGACCAGTTCGCCGTTACGACGGTCAAGGACGAAGATATTACCGGTTTTGGCCGGTGCGTAGATGACCGGAACGGTTTTACCGTTAACGTCGATATCCGCCAGCGTAGGCTGAGACGGCATATCCATGTCCCACAGATCGTGGTGAACGGTCTGATAGCTCCATACCAGTTTACCGGTGGTCGCGTTCAGCGCCACGATAGAGCTGGCGTAGCGTTCCTGCTCCGGCGTACGGTTACCGCCCCAGATGTCCGGAGTGGTCACGCCCATCGGCAGGTACACGAGGTCCAGCTTCGCATCATAGGCCGCAGGCGCCCAGGAGTTCGGGGAGTTCAGCGTGAAGTGATGTTCATCATCCGGAATGGCGTTCGGATCTTTCGCGCCCGGATCGAAGACCCACAGCAGTTTACCGGTGTTGACATCAAAGCCGCGAATGACGCCCGACGGTTCGCGCGTCGAGAAGTTATCGGTCACGGCACCGGCAATGATAATGGTGGTATCGGTCACGATCGGTGGCGACGTCGGTTCGTACATCCCCGGCGTGGTGACCGGCATGTTGGTCTGCAGGTTGAGAATCCCTTTGTTGGCAAAGGATTCGCACAGCTGGCCGTTGTCGGCGTTAATGGCGAACAGGCGACCATCGTTGACCGGCAGGATAATCCGGCGCGGACAGTTGGCGACGACATCTGCCGGTGCGTTGTCTGCTTTCGCTTCGTGATAAGAGACGCCGCGGCAGGTGACGTGCTGGAAGGACGGATCCGCGTTCAGCTGCGGGTCAAAGTGCCATTTTTCTTTCCCGGTAGCCGCATCAAGGGCAAACAGACGCTGGTGGGCGGTACACAGGTACAGCATGTTCCCCACTTTAATCGGCGTCACTTCGTTGGTGATTTCACCCGGATCGTTGGGCTGCTTCAGGTCGCCGGTGCGGAATACCCAGGCTTCCTTCAGGTTTTTCACGTTATCGGCGTTGATTTGCTTCAGCGGTGAATAACGTTGGCCTTCCTGGTTACGGCCGTACGCCGGCCAGTCGCCATCGGCAACCGCGGAGATCGGCGCCGCAGGCGTCGCATCGGCATTCAGGGTACCGTTCACTTCCTGCGGATCGTTAAAACCGGCCCAGGTCAGGATACCGCCGCTGATCAGCAGGGCCACAACCAGACCGGCGACCGCGCCGGCCGATGGGATCGGCAGACGACGCCAGACAAAAGGCAAAATGAGCCAGATGCCGAAGAAGACCAGAATATCGCTACGCGGCGTAAGCGCCCAGAAGTCAAAGCCGACTTCCCAGACGCCCCAGATCATGGTGGCGAGAAGCAGCGCGGCATAGAGCCAGAGCGCTGCGCGTTTGCCCCGCAACAGCATCACGGTGACGGCCAGCATGACGAGGCCAGCAATAGGGTAATACCAGGAGCCGCCAATGGCCGCCAGCCATACCCCGCCAATAAGAAGATACAGGCCGCAGAACGCTGCAAAGAGAGCTGTCAGCGTCACGAGAAGCCGTGATTGTTGAGACTTTGTTTCTGCCATAGAAAGACACTCGGTTGTTTGTTAATTTTTTAATTGCAATTAATTATAGGATTTAACAAGTGTGATCGGAATCACAAAATGGGCTTTATTATTCCCTGCATCGCATATTTCTTTTTACTGGTATACTGCATAGCTTGCCGGTCAATGTCGGTGCATTCGCAGCGGTGTTGATGATTTATCTTAAGAATCAAATGGTTAGTTTAATGAAACATACTGTAGAAGTGATGATCCCGGAAGCCGAGATCAAAGCGCGTATCGCCGAACTGGGTCGTCAAATCAACGAATGCTACAAAGACAGCGGCAGCGAGATGGTGCTGGTGGGGCTGCTGCGCGGCTCATTTATGTTTATGGCCGATCTGTGTCGTGAAGTGCAGGTGCCGCATGAAGTCGATTTTATGACCGCCTCCAGCTACGGCAGCGGCATGTCGACGACCCGTGACGTTAAAATCCTGAAAGATCTGGATGAAGACATTCGCGGTAAAGACGTATTGATTGTGGAAGACATTATCGATTCCGGCAACACGCTGTCTAAAGTGCGTGAAATTCTCAGCCTGCGTGAGCCGAAATCTCTGGCTATTTGTACGCTGCTGGACAAGCCTAGCCGCCGTGAAGTGAACGTGCCGGTAGAGTTTGTTGGCTTTGCTATCCCGGATGAGTTCGTGGTCGGCTACGGGATTGATTACGCTCAGCGCTATCGCCATCTGCCGTACGTCGGCAAAGTGGTGCTGCTGGACGAGTAAGGTTTCATGCAACCCCGGACGATGGCGCACCGCGCTGCCGGGGTTTTCTGAAGCGGGCGGCTTACTTGTGGTTGACGTGTTTGCTCTTGAGGTTGGAAATTCCGTGGCGGTAGCGCTGTTCAAGGGTTTCGCGGCTGACGGCAGTCACATCAAGATCGCGTAACAGCCCGTCATGGATACCGTAGGCCCAGCCGTGGATGGTGACCTTCTGACCCCGCTTCCACGCCGACTGCATAATGGTCGAGTGGCCCAGGTTATAAACCTGCTCCATCACGTTCAGTTCACATAATGTATCCAGTCGACGCTCTTCAGGCATTTCGCCCAGCAGCGAACTGTGTTTGAACCAGATATCGCGAATATGCAGCAGCCAGTTGTCGATAAGCCCCAGCTCGGTGTTTTCTACTGCCGCCTGCACGCCGCCGCAGCCGTAGTGGCCGCAGATGATGATATGCTCGACTTCTAGCACGTCAACGGCATACTGCACCACGGAAAGACAGTTCAGGTCGGTATGAATCACCAGATTAGCGACGTTACGATGGACAAACAGTTCACCGGGCTCAAGGCCGGTTAACCGTTCCGCAGGAACACGGCTATCAGAACATCCAATCCACAGAAAGCGTGGCTTCTGCGCTTGTGACAATTTTGCGAAAAAGCCGGGGTCTTCTTCCACCAGCATTTTTGACCATAGTGCATTATTGCTGATGAGTGTATCTATATCATTCATGGACGTTTACGGCCTGTAACCAAGTAAGTGCGTTGGGCTAATATAGGTTAACCTCACTTTATTTAAAACAACCCATCGCGTGTCATGACACGAGAAGAGATATTTAATGACCATTGCTCTGGAATTAAAACAGCTCACCAAGACCTACCCCGGCGGGGTTCAGGCGCTTCGGGGAATCGATCTGCAGGTGGAAGCAGGGGATTTTTATGCGCTGCTCGGCCCTAACGGGGCGGGGAAATCCACCACGATTGGCATTATCAGTTCGCTGGTAAATAAAACCTCCGGTGAGGTCAACGTCTTTGGCTACGACCTGCAAAAGGACGTGGTGAACGCCAAGCGTCAGCTCGGGCTGGTGCCGCAGGAGTTCAACTTCAACCCGTTTGAAACCGTCCAGCAGATCGTCGTTCACCAGGCCGGCTACTACGGCGTGGAGCATAAAGAAGCGCTTCTGCGCAGCGAAAAGTACTTAAAACAGCTCGATCTGTGGGAAAAACGCAACGAACGTGCACGGATGCTCTCCGGCGGGATGAAACGACGCCTGATGATTGCCCGCGCGTTGATGCATGAACCCAAACTGCTGATCCTTGATGAACCTACCGCAGGGGTGGATATCGAACTTCGCCGCTCGATGTGGGGGTTTCTCAAGGATTTGAACGATAAAGGCACCACCATCATCCTGACCACCCATTACCTGGAAGAGGCGGAGATGCTGTGCCGCAATATCGGGATTATTCAACGCGGAGAGCTGGTGGAAAACACCTCGATGAAGGCGCTGCTTGCCAAGTTGAAATCAGAAACGTTCATCCTTGATCTGGCGCCGAAAAGCCCGCTGCCGACGCTGGAAGGTTACCAGTATCGCCTGGTGGATACCTCCACGCTGGAAGTCGAAGTGCTGCGCGAGCAGGGGATTAACAGCGTATTTGCCCAGCTGAGTGCTCAGGGAGTTCAGGTGTTAAGTATGCGTAACAAAGCCAACCGGCTGGAAGAGCTGTTTGTCACGCTGGTGCATGACAGAAAAGGAGAATCAGCATGATGCAGCTTTATTGGGTCGCGCTGAAAAGCATCTGGGCCAAGGAAATTCACCGCTTTATGCGTATCTGGATCCAGACGCTGGTACCGCCGGTGATCACCATGACCCTCTATTTTGTCATCTTTGGCAATTTGATCGGCTCGCGGATCGGTGAAATGCATGGCTTTACCTATATGCAGTTTATTGTGCCGGGTCTGATCATGATGGCGGTCATCACCAACGCCTATGCCAACGTGGCCTCCTCGTTCTTCAGCGCGAAATTTCAGCGCAACATCGAAGAGCTGCTGGTGGCGCCGGTGCCGACGCACGTGGTCATCGCCGGCTATGTTGGTGGTGGGGTGGCGCGAGGGCTGTGCGTAGGGATTCTGGTTACCGCGATATCGTTGTTCTTCGTGCCGTTCCAGGTGCATTCCTGGCTGTTCGTTGGGCTGACGCTGATGCTGACCGCGGTCCTCTTCTCGCTGGCGGGTTTGCTGAACGCGGTTTTTGCCAAAACCTTTGATGATATCAGCCTGATCCCCACCTTCGTGCTGACGCCGCTGACCTACCTCGGCGGGGTGTTTTACTCCCTGACCCTGCTGCCGCCATTCTGGCAGGCGCTGTCGCACCTTAACCCGATTGTTTACATGATCAGCGGCTTCCGCTACGGATTCCTCGGCATCAACGATGTTCCGCTGATGACGACTTTTGGCGTGCTGGTGGTGTTTATTGTTCTGTTCTACGCCCTGTGCTGGTATCTGATCCAGCGTGGACGCGGTCTGCGCAGCTAACCGCGCATCGGCAAATAGCGCCTGGCCGCCAGGCGAGGCGCTATCCGCTAATCTTGACTGCCATCACTCATCTGCGTCATCCCCTTTGTTACAGTGTTTCTCTGCTAAGGAGGCTGTCTATGTTGGGTTGGGTGATTACCTGTCATGATGAGAAGGCGGAGGAACTGCTGGATCGTCTGGAAAAAAAGTTTGGCCCGCTGGCGCAATGCCGGGCGGTAAATTACTGGCGTAATCTTAGCAGCAATATGTTGAGCCGGATGATGTGCGATGCGCTGCACGCCACGGACAGCGGCGATGGCGTGATTTTTTTGACCGACCACACCGGAGCACCTCCCTATCGCGTGGCGGCCCTGATGAGCCATAAACATACCCATTGTGAAGTGATCTCCGGTATCAGCTATCCATTACTGGAGCGTATGTATCTCCTGCGCTACACCCTGAGCAGCGAAGCGTTTCGCGAGGCGATCGTAAGCAGCGGAGGCCCGGTCGTCAGCAGCCTCTGGCACCAACAGCAAAAAAATCCGCCTTTCCGCCTGCGCCATGATGCGTTCGGGAATTAAGCATTGGTATTGATGCCGCTTTTGTTACAATGGCGGCTGATTTCTCTAGCGGTCCGACCTGCATGTTTGTCCGAATTGTTGCCCTGTTCCTTTTACTGACATCGCTCAGCGCTTCAGCCAGCCTGCTTAGCCAGCAGGGGACCCCCGCCCGCTATATGCAGACCACGGAAGATGCGGTTATCTGGGCGCAGGTCGGAAATGACGTGGTGAGCGTGGGGAACATTCGGGCCGGGCAAATTATCGCCGTGGTGCCGACGTCCGCCGATTATTATGAATTCAGCTTCGGTTTCGGCACCGGCTTTATCGATAAAGGCCACCTCGAACCGGTGCAGGGCAAGCAGCGGGTTGAAGACAATCTCGGCGATTTGCATAAACCGCTGAGCAACCAGAATCTGCTCACCTGGAAAGATACGCCGGTGTACGATGCGCCTTCCGTCGGTAGCGCGCCGTTTGGCACCCTGGCGAATAATCTGCGCTATCCCATTATCAGCAAGCTGAAAGACCGTCTCAACCAGACCTGGTTTCAAATTCGTATTGGTAACCGGCTGGCGTGGGTCAGCAGCCTGGATGCTCAGGAAGATCGCGGTATCCCGATGCTGACCTACCATCACATTCTGCGCGATGAAGAGAACACCCGTTTTCGCCACACCTCTACCACGACTTCGGTACGCGCCTTCAGCAACCAGATGACCTGGCTCCGCGACCGGGGCTACACTACGCTGACGATGTATCAGCTGGAAGGCTATCTGCGTAATAAAATCAATCTGCCGGCCCGCTCGGTGGTGATTACCTTTGACGATGGTCTGAAGTCGGTTAACCGCTACGCGTACCCGATTCTGAAGCAGTATGGCTTTCACGCGACGGCATTTATTATCTCATCGCGTATCAAACGCCACCCGCAGAAATGGGAGCCGAAATCGCTGCAGTTTATGAGTGTTTCCGAGCTGAAGCAGATTCAGGACGTTTTTGATATACAGTCCCATACCCACTTCCTGCACCGGGTTGATGCCCTGCATCATCCGATTCTGTTGAGCCGCAGCTACCATAATGTGCTGTTCGATTTTGAGCGTTCGCGGCGCGCGCTTGCCCAGTTTAATCCGCACGTGCTGTATCTCTCTTATCCGTTTGGCGGCTATAACGCGACGGCGGTCAGGGCGGCGAACGACGCCGGTTTTCATATGGCGGTGACCACGGTGAGAGGGAAGGTGAAGCCGGGCGATAACCCGTTCTTACTAAAAAGACTCTATATTCTGCGGACCGATTCGCTGGAGACGATGTCGCGATTGATCAGCAATCAGCCGCAGGGATAAATGGTGCATGGCCCAGGTTATCAATATTGGAGGCTATAAAAAGTCGCAATAATGCAGGCCTGGGATTCTGGCTGAATATGTCTACGGCACTGCGAAATGGTGGTCTACACGACATTTTCATTACCTGTGAGGTTGTACTTGGTTAGTTCCCTGCAGGGTTTTTAATTATATCAATATCATGAATGGAATTATATATTTTCAAGGTTTCTCGCTTTGCAAAGCATATTGTTAATATGGCTTGATTGTAAAAGATATTTTTCAGTTAGATGCAATTGAGATTAACTAATCTATCAAAGTGCAATGTGTGACTCATTGTATTCTAGAGTTTTTCAATAATTGTCGACTATATGGTTTTTTCACGAGTACGACATCGTAAGAAACTCGATATGAACAATGTTTAATGTCATTTCGGAATTTATGAATACTATAGGAAAATCGCTTTCCTGTAGCATCGTTTAAACTTCAGTAAATACATCTTTATCCTGTGCAGAGCGAGAAGATATCAATTTACCGTCTTCAAGAGCGATTACGCGATCTGCTGATGCTATAGTCTCAGGCCGGTGAGCTATTAGCAGGATGGTTAGCCCCAGGCTGCGCAGGGTATTTCCAATAAGAACTTCATTGGTCACATCAAGATGACTCGTGGCTTCATCCAGAATCAACAGACGTGGGCGTTTGTATAGGGCGCGAGCCAGAAGCAATCGCTGTTTTTGCCCTCCAGATAATGAGTTCCCAGTTTCTCCAATCAGAGTTTGATAGCCCATAGGTAAGGCAATGATATCTTCATGCAATTCTGTCAATGTGGCACAATGTTGTGCCCAGGCTAGATCACAGCTTTGTGAAAAAAAGGTAATATTGTCGATAATTGCCCCGCGAAACAACCGATCCTCTTGCATGACTGCTCCTATCGCATGTCGAACCTGTGTGTATCCTTTATGATGGTGATTTATACCAAAAACTCGCAATCGCCCAGCAGAGGGTTTATATAATCCCAAAATTAGTTTCGCCAACGTTGTTTTACCGCACCCTGAGCGGCCAACTATCGCGACAACTTCACCTGGCATGATACTCATTGTTGCCCCGGATAAGATATTAATATCATCTTGTCCATAACTAAAAGCAATATTATCTAATTCAATTACCGGCTTATTTTTCGAGAAAACAACAGGAACCTGTTCAGTTGAATAGAAATCACCTTCCTTTGGTGTGAGTACAATATCAGCTAACCGCTCGTTATAAATATCAAGCATTTGCCAGGTGAAAATATTATCAATCAACCCATTGATGCTGGAAGAAAAACGTACCTGAAATGACATATATGCGACCAGCATACCTATAGAGAATTGACCCGATAATACAGCCTTTGCGCCAAACCATAATACTGCGGCACTTACCAGACTGCTAATGATAGTGTTGACTATGTTATAGCTGATGGTTAGTTTATTTTCACGCAATTGACTGTTGCGTCTTGCTATATTCAAGTTGCGCCACCCAGACTCACGCTGGGTAAGTGTCCCACTAACTCGCAGACTGAGCATGGAATGTAGTGTTTCCAGGAAGTGACTCGACTCTAGCGTGCTAGCCGTCCAACTATCCTCAGCAGCCTTACGTAAGGTACGAAACCACATTATGCGCAGCAACCCATAAACCAGCGCGGCACCTAATGCCACTATTGATAATGATGTGCTGTAAAGCAACATCATACTTAATGTACCGATTACCAAGAGTACATCCAACAGTGCTTCTAATATACTGGTGGTGAGCGTATGCTGAATACTATCTACAGCGTTAAATTTGGCACTGATATTGCCAATATCACGCTTCTCAAACCAGTCAATAGGCAGGCGTAAAAGATGATGAAAAACATTGGCGGTCCACTGCATGTTGAAATTAACCGCCATGGTGAGGGTTGCCCACTGCTGTGCGAGGCCAATCAACGTTTGGGTTGCGCTCATCAATAACATGGCAATGACAATTAGTACCAACAGGCTATCATCTAACGCAACCAGAACTTCATCAATCACGATTTGATTAATTAATGGACTAAGTAGTGCCATAACTTCTAAGGCTAAAGCAAAACAGAAGATACGCGCCATCGCCATTTTTAGCCCGACAGTATGGCCTATCAATGCTGAGAGTCGTACTTTATGGCGTTCATCGCGCTGTACAAAATCATGGGTTGGTGTAAGTTCCAGAGCAATACCTGTAAAATGACGATTGACTTGTGTCAACGACATTCGTATTTCTCCACGCGCAGGATCATGTATTTCTATGTCACTACCGCGTATCCGTTTAAGTACCACAAAGTGGTTAAGATCCCAATGGAGAATACAAGGTACTGCAAGGTCACTGAGCTCTTCTAGCTCCACACGAACAGCACGTCCCGATAATTTCAAAGCTTGAGCGCACTCCATTAGATGAGCGAAAGCCATGCCATGTGTTGACACGTTGAATTTTGAACGTAAATTTGATAGGTCGATATGATGACCGTGCCAGCCTGCTATCATCGCGAGACATGCTACGCCGCATTCAGCTGCCTCTGTTTGACGGATCATGGGTAAACGCCGACTCCATTGGAAATGCAAATTTTCGATCCATTCCATGATTAAATTTTCCCTTTCAGACTCCATAAAGGTTCTAGCAACCATTCATACAGATGCCGACTATCCAGTTCTATGTCTGCCGTGACGGCCATTCCGGTACGCAGTGGTTCTTGACGCCCATAAACTGTCACGCTAGATTTGTCTGGTTCAACAACCACTCGATAATGTCCTTCGTTTTCTTTCCAAACCACAGGGTTACGCAGCATTACATCGGCAGAACTCAGGCTAGTACGAGTAATTTCGCGGGTGGTGCCATACTGCACACCAAATTTTTCGTAAGGATAAGCAGCAAAACGCAAACCTACTCGTTGATCAGGTTTTATAAAGCCAACTGATTTGCTCGTGGCGTAGAGTTCAATTTGTAAGTGTGATGCTTGCGGTACAACCGTTAGCAGAAGTTCATTCTGATTTACCGTTTGTCCTTCTTTTACCATTATTGCCGCAATATGACCCGCCACTGGTGAAGTTAGGGTAGTTTGCTCTTGTGCTTGTAATTCAATTTGTTGTTGATATATACCTTGTAGTAACCGGTTCAACTCTGCCTGACGACTTTGTCCCTGTTGTCGTAAGCTCCCTTGGTCTGTTTCAGTGTCAGCCAACTCACGCTGCAGACGTTGCCGTGCTTGCCTGTTTTTTTCGACGTTGGCTTCTGTGGTAGCCAATTCGATTTGCTTTTGCTGAAATTCAGCCTCAGAAACATATTTCTGGTTCACCAGACGCTGATAACGTTCCATCGCTGACTTGGTTAGCATTGCTTGCCTTAATGCTAATTTCATTGCCTCATCTGCGCTACGTAGTTCATCTTTCAATTGGTTTATACGTCGCCGTAGCCCTTGTAGCTGCATTACTGTGTTGACCATTTCTTGCTGTTTTTGTTGCTCCAGCATTTGATATTGCTGTGTTAATGATATTTTCAGTGTCGACAGAGTTGCAGTCCCCATACCATCATATCGTTCACCACTTAATCGATAGAGCAATTGTCCCGAAGAAACAATATCACCTTCTTTTACAAGTAGCTTTTCCACATATCCGTCTGTACGTGCCATGACCTTCACTACCCCGGTAGAGGGCATTACTACACCTTCAAGATGTGCTTTACGGGTGTATTCACCACAGATTAAAAAGGCGATTAACGCACAGACCAAAGCGATGCTCATACAAGCGAATACTGTCATACTTGGACTGGGAACAATCAATATCTTCCCTTCGGCATGTTTTCCTTGGGCAGAAAAATAAGCCTTGCGATACAGGTGGTGATTGTTACGTATCATGTTGTGCATCACGGTATTTACTAGAGCAAATATCTGGACCACATTGGCATATTTTTGTATGGCAAAGAGTTGGTTCTTTCGGTAATTTTAGCTTCTCATCATATAAGCTACCGATTAGGGCATCTTGCATGCACCAGGCTCGGTAAATATCGCCTTCAAAAGTGACAATTATGTTTTCCAGTCCAGCATGGCAATGCCAGCCACTAAAATTAGTTTGCTGATTAATGAGTAGTTCAAAACAGGTCTTGCGTACATGACTATTATCACTATTAACCACATCCAAAAAGCCACGGGGTTCAGGTATGTTTTTTATGGTTTGATTTCCAGAAAAATTTACCATGATACTCTCTTGTCGCTTCGTGTATTTAAATCGACCTGAAATACTCCCTCCCCCAAACCCTTGATATAATGGCTGGAGTGATATTCCGCAGTTTACTTCTCCTCGTAATTGCTTCGCAAACATTAGGCACTCAGAGAAGCGATCTGGTAACATCATTATATTGACTTGCAAGCGTGTGGAGGCTGATGCTGAAATTATTTTTGCCACCTCAATGAAATGCTTCTGTTTCTTAATCTGCTCACAATGAAAACTAAGGCTAACACTATGTAACATCGAAATGTTTTTTCTCCACCAGTATAATGGAGATGATGCATTAGATATAATTGAAACTAGGCCATTACGCTTGTGGATTTCCATTAGCACTGTGCTAAACCAGGCAAGATATGTGACTTCCCCACCGCCAAATTCAAAGTATGGTTTAATTTCACGCTTTTTACAATAATCAAAAACGGTATTGATGAATTGCAAAATATGTCTAAGGGAAGGGGGTTTAATCTTTCCGTTATGTAAATCTGGATGGCAGTAACTGCAGCTATAATTGCAAATCGTTGTCAATGCCCAGTTGATGCCAAAGTAATTTTTTCCTTCTTCAGGTTGTGTTATTTTTATTATTTCCATTTTTTACCTTTATGTTTTTACAGTGTAATTGCTTGTTCTTTATCTTTGTTTTGTATTTATTTTTTTTGAGATGTGATTTTATTTTGATAATCTAGTGTTCGATATCCTAATAATGAACTTGCATTCCTCAATGAATGATATTTATCAATATAATTTCTTCTTAAATGGAATGGTGAATAGTGGCTAAACTATTACATCAGTTCACGGTTTCCTTTTGTGGTAATGAAGAGTATAATACTTATATACATGGTTAACTATCTGACGAATGTAACTACCTAGCTCAATACTTCCTAATAATATCATCAATGCTGTAAGTGATTTAAATAAAAATAGCTTTGGTTTCGTTGGGTATTCAACTACAAGGATTATCTCTATAAAAACTAAAAAAAACCACAAAATCATAACGATTTTTTCAAGGCAGTAGTGATGTTGAAACATACTTTCTTCTTTATGATACCATAGTTTATGTGAGAATATATTTCTATAAATAAACTCTAAAATTACTCTGGTACCAATGAAACTTTGTATTGTAATCAACATTCCTAAATAGATGTTTTTTTCTGAGTATACATCGGCCTCCCATAAAACATTCATAGAAATAACAGGTGATAATAATGAGTATAAGAAAACTTCAAATTTTTTATGTATATTCATACTTTTCCAAAAAAAAAGCACGATAAATTTTAACTAATACAATTACTCGTGCTTTAATTAAGTTGACTAGTTGTGTGATTTATCTGTAAAACTGTAAATCGGATAATTAGTAGATTACCAGCCGCAACGCCCCATTCCTCCCAGAGCACCGCCGATAACTCCGCTAGTTACCGCACCGCCAAAACCACCACCTCTCATTCCCCCCGTGATAGCTCCTCCAACTGCTCCGCTAACAATCCCACTGACGCAATTACCACTAATTGCTCCTGCATTTGACGAGCCACCAACTTTGCCATTAGCCTGTCCACCATAGCCAATACCAGAGTTGCCATTTTTCTGATTTGATGTCGCTACGCCATCGCCACCACCATCGACCATCATAATTTCATCTGCAGTTAAACAATACATTTGTGATTTCCTTATATACAGCACAAGTGGGCTGCTTCACTTTTACCTATGGTAAATTAATTTAACCGGTTAACGTGTTAACCATGACTTACTCTTTCCCGTTATTTCATCCCAATAGCCAAGAATATTTGGCCACCAAATAAATGATTCGAGAATCAAAATAAAAACTGGCACTAGTAATATATTTTTTAATGTGGCATTTTGCCTGTTACGATAAAAGGTAAGGTAGATATAACTGATTAATAAATACAGCACCAAGGTTATCATATTTAGAACTATCGGTGGCCACAGCTGAAAATAAATCAACAAAGGCAACGTAATTAAGCCAGGTGGTAACAGCAACTGCATGCTGGTAATGATAAACCATGGTGCAAACAGTAAACCTTTTGTGGCAGAGACACGCCATGCTGTCATAAAAGCTTCTACTCGCCCCCGAGCCCAGCGTCTTCTTTGACGCAAGAACGCTTGAAAGTTTTGTGGGCATTGAGTTGTTGCCACTGCATCAACGGCATAACCTGTATGAAAGTTCATTGCCAATGCCTTCCAACACCAAGAAATATCCTCTACAAGCCAGTCTCCCCAACCACCTACGCTTTTAACTGCGCTGGCCCGGTGTGCAACGAATGCTCCTGAAAGTATAGGCACCCAGCCAAGACGATCTTGAGCGCTACGAATCGCACCATGAAAACCGATTAACTCATAAAACTGGACATCTTCAAGCAGGCTTCCTCGTTGATTCACCGGTGATAACGAGCCGCAAACAGCTGCGCATCTCGGATTCTCCCAAAGCCTGGCAGCTAAATGCGAAATACCTTCAGGTTCAATGAAAGTGTCGCTGTCAACTACCACATATATATCCCCTTTCAACACTCCAGCAGCTAGCGCATAGTCCAGCGCGGGTCCCTTACGCCCACTGTTATGTTCACGTGTAAGTACCTGATAATTTTGTAAGCGTGGTTTTAATAACCAGGTTTTCAAATATTTAGGGGTATCATTAGTTGAACCATCATCAATGACAATGACTTGTAATGGTTGTGAGTAATGCTGTTTTTCGATGTGTTCTAGTACCTTTATCAATATATTTGCATCTTCATTATAAAATGGTAATAGAACTGAAACGCTTGGCTGTTTATCACATTTAACTATATGGCGTTTGCCAAACAAAAAAATAATTAACAACCCTAATGTCATAATACAAGTAATGGCCGGTAGAATTGTCAATGACCAGGCAACAAGCTCATACATACAATGTTTTCCAGTTAATGTAACTATCTATAAGCGCGCTTACACTCTCGCGTCCTCCCCCCTGTTTAATCACTGTATCTGCAATTGCCCGCGTCAATGTATAAACTGAAAACCGTTCATCTCGCAACGGAAACATAGATAAACGTGCCGGAATTGCGTGTGGTAATAAAGCATTAGATAGTTTTTTGAAAAAATAATAATTATTAAAATTATGCAATACCTTTGGTTGCTTGTTGTTTTCGCGTAATATTTGTTTGATTTTTTTACCTTTACTTACAAGTGATTTTTCGCTGCCTTTGATACCTACCTGAATGGCAATTGCTTTGTTTTCTTCGAGATCCAAACGATTATGAAATTGAGTGATTATTGTATCTAGCTGGTTTTTATCCAGTTTTTCTGGATGATATTTATTAATAAATATCACTATATTTCGCAACCATTCCGCAATCAGCAGATGATCATCCCATATGCCTCCTTGACCGGCAGCGAGTATATAGTTAGCAAAATCCGGGACTGCCGATAGAGTACCAAAATCCAGAAAACGCCCATCAATTGAGATATTTGAGCTTGTCAGAGACCCATGTGGGATCCCTTTTACCCGTGAAACGGCGATTTGGCACGCCATCTTTTCCACAAAACTAGTCAGTCCGGCTACTAATCCTCTTTCACCTTCTGGAAGAAAATGTGTGATTTGTTCGACAGCCTGTTGGACACGTAATGCATCATTATTTCTCAGTTGCATATAAGCATTATCAGGCCAGAAAAATGTTGCGCGTTCAAAATGTGCTGGGCGGATAGCAACTTCACGAATAACCAGAGCACAAGGTTGCATATGACTTTCTGCCAATCCATAATTGGCATCCATCCATGCACCAGTCTTAATAATTGCCAATGTCCGTATAGCCCCATAAGGCAATTCGCGATGGCAGATCTCCCCCCACACAGCTTCTGAGATGGCTTTAGTTAGACAAAGCTTTCCATCAGAATGATCTTTATCAATATTAACCGCTACAAGAGGGTTTCGACCAATACCTTTCACTTGCCAGGAATTACGAATTCCGCAACGAGCGCTGCCGCCATTACATGCTTCATAACGGGAACCATATCTGTCGGCAAGAAAAGACTGACAGTCTTTTTCATTCAGACCAGACATTGGCATGTAGCCTGGTGTAACATAAGCAAAAGTGTTGAGTACGTTATCTTCGCTCATGCCGATCATTTCATTTAGTTCTTTGTTGAACCACACAAGTTCTGGAGTGGCTAATTTAATTGCTTTAAAAGGAACATAACTTTGCTCAGGCAGAATATTATCTAGTAATATATCATCTTTTCGAAAGCTTAACTCTGCATCCATTTTTTACGATTCCTTTACGAAGGGGGCGTCGATAGTAAACAGTATTCAAATCTAATTTATTTTTCAACTCCCATCGTTTCTTGAATAAATTACGTAAACAATAAGTTGCATCACCCAGACAACAAAAATCAACAATAACGAAATTCTCTCCTTCATTCCATTCAGAAGGATGCAAGATAAACCTATCGTCATTAACATAGCGATCTAATGTTGCTTCATTTATCCACGCCCAACTAATGTAACCATATGGTGAGACATCACCATCTCGGAATAACAATAAATACTGATGATGAAGAACGGCCGGTTTAACCCAATGCAGAAAAGAGCGAATATCTATACCCGCTCGATCTGGTATTCGAGCACATAACTCAAGCAATACAGCTATTTGCTGCTGGTTTGTGTCCTTGAATTTATTCGTTAGCGGGTGGATCATTTCATTTATTGAACTAATAATAGCATGTGGCACTATACCTCCTAATCATCATCATCTTTTTTATACATTAACCTTAGGTCATTACCCCTCCAGACTATAGATACTGATTATAATTTCAGTGGATCGTGAGGGAATGACTAATTCAGATGTTCCAAATAAAAAGATGGCCATCATAAAGTCAAAGATCTTTCGCACTTAGTTATTAATTTTTGTTGTTACCGTTTTAATGTAGATATTTTTACATACTCAAAGATTGACTAAGATCAAACATAGGTCAGCAATTTAAAAAAAACAAAAAAATTGATAAGTCAGTAAATTTAAGAGTGTGATTAACCATAAAATAAAAATATAAAGGCATTACGTGCTGATTAGTTATTATTCGTGAGTGCATTTAATTGAATAGCACCAAAATTTTTATGGTAATATAAATTTATAAATATTCATGAGATCTATTTAATTTGGTTGGGATGTTGCTGTTAATTATGGTTAAGGGTTTTTAATGATGAGGAAATTAAAGTGTAAATGTGGATCATCTCCGATTTCAGAATACCCATGCCATGATTTTATCGCATAGATCTTTTCCTTAATGGGAAAGGTAGTGAACAGTGAGGAGATGAGAATCAGCCAGTTAAATTGGGACGCGGAAAAGTATCAGAATCAATATAACTTTTTACTTTCCGGAATAGCTGCTGTGAATACAACTACACCTTTACCAGACCGGGTCCGCCTCGAGAGCGTAGGCTGGTCACTTTCCTGGTGAAATTTTTTCAATCTCGCCACATCGCCCGGCATCAAAGGATATGGGGGTTGTGCCGTGCAATACTTACCACAGACGTTCGATATGATTCACCGCGGAGAAGATCTGGCTGATAAAAATCCACCTGTGAATATTCTGCCACCAGTGAGTGGATGAAGCATTACGCTAAGGTGGTAGCGTAAAAGTTGGCCCGGTCCCCTGGCACAGGTTTACTTCAGAAAGGAGCTTCTTACTTTGACCGGCCATCCGGTGTGGTATCGCACCAATGGTCTTGATGGAGGTGGGAAGAGTGTGATGATGAGGTAATATTTATACCGTAATAAACGGTGCCCCGCCTGGGCGACGCACCGTCAGCTATCGGCTATCAGGCAACCTGTACCGGAATGGCTTTTGCCTGGCGCTTCATTTCGTTGTCGCCTTCAAAATAGGCCACTTTCGGCTGCCAGCGGCGGGCTTCTTCATCAGGCATGGTGACGAAGCTGGCAATAATCAGAATATCACCCACGCTGGCGCAGTGCGCGGCAGCGCCGTTCACCGAAATGATTCGCGAGCCACGTTCGGCGGCAATGGCATAGGTGGAGAAACGGTTGCCGTTGGTCACGTTCCAGATGTGGATCGCTTCGTTTTCAAGAATACCGGACGCATCCAGAAAATCCTGGTCAATGGCGCAGGAACCTTCATAGTGCAGGTCGGCCTGCGTGACTTTAACGCGGTGGAGTTTACCCTGCAGCATATTACGAATCATGATGTCTACCTTTCTTCCCCTCCTGCTTCAGAGTGCAGGGTCGTGGCGGGCGAGCGACTTTCCCCTGATGGGGGACGGTAGTGCTCTTGCCTGCCGCCGGTCTGCAACCGGATTAGTCAGGGTCTATACCTTAATGATACGAAGCGGACATGACATCCGCTTTGAGTAAATGTCCGGCAATATTGCCAGATTTTTAACCCTTGTCTACTGACCCAGCTCGACGATGTGGTTATCGATCAACCGCGCCTGTCCCAACCATGCGGCCATCAGGATCACCGCACGTTTACTGGTTTCCGTCAGCTCCAGCAGCGTATCCGCATCCCGGATCTGGATATCGTCGGCGCGGAAGCCTTTCTCGTTCAGCTCCTGCCCGGCAAGGGTAATGATTTCATCCAGGTTACGTTCACCGGCGGCAAGCTTACCGGCGACGGCGCTCAGCACTTTATACAGGCCCGGCGCAATTTTACGCTGCTCTGCGGTGAGGTAGCCGTTGCGTGAGCTCAGCGCCAAACCATCTTTAGCACGAATAATCGGCACGCCGATTATCTCAATATCGTAACCCATGTCGGCAACCATTTTACGAATCAGCGCCAGCTGCTGGAAGTCCTTCTCGCCAAAGCAGGCGACATCCGGCTGGACCAGGTTAAACAGCTTGCTGACGATGGTCGATACGCCGCGGAAGTGGCCTGGACGACTGGCACCCTCGAGCATGGTCGACAGCCCCGGGACATCCACATAGGTCTGGTTTTCGGTACCGTGCGGATAGATCTCTGCCGGCGCGGGGGCGAAAACAAAATCCACCTTACGTTTGTTCAGCTTTTCGCAATCATCCTGCAGCGTACGCGGGTAGCGCGACAGATCGTCAGGGCGGTCGAACTGCATCGGGTTGACGAAAATAGTGACCACCACGACATCGGCGCTGGCTTTTGCGGTATCCACCAGCTGCATATGGCCGTCGTGCAGGTTGCCCATAGTGGGAACCAGCGCGATACGCTTACCTTCCTGGCGCAAACGGCGGATATGCTGGCGCAGCAGCGGCAGGGATTCAATAATCAGCACAACAAGACTCCTTAATGGAAACTGTGTTCTTCGCCCGGATAAACGCCGGACTCCACGTCGGCAATATACTGCCGCACTGCGGCGCGCATGTCGCCCGCTTCAGCCAGGAAATTTTTAGCAAATTTAGGAATATGGCCGCCGGTGATCCCGAAAGCGTCGTGCATCACCAGAATTTGACCATCGGTGACGTTGCCTGCACCAATGCCGATAACCGGAATGGTTAACGCCTCGGTAATACGCTGAGCCAGCTCGACCGGGACGCACTCAAGGACCAGCAACTGTGCGCCTGCCGCTTCCAGTGCCAGCGCGTCGTCGAACAGCGCCTGCGCCGCATCGCCGCGGCCCTGCACTTTATAGCCGCCGAAAATATTGACCGACTGCGGGGTCAGGCCAAGGTGGCCGCAAACCGGCACCGCGCGTTCCGCCAGCATTTTCACCGTTTCCGCAAGCCAGGCGCCGCCTTCAAGCTTGACCATGTTAGCGCCCGCGCGCATCACGATGGCGGCGTTAGCAAAAGTCTGTTCCGGGGTGGCATAGGCCATAAACGGCAGGTCGGCGAGCAGCAGGCAATGGGGGGCGCCGCGACGTACCGCCTGGGTGTGATAGGCGATATCTTCCACGGTCACCGGCAAGGTCGAGTCGTGCCCCTGCACCGTCATGCCCAGCGAATCCCCTACCAGCATCACGTTGATCCCTTCATCGGCAAACAGCTTCGCAAAGCTGTAGTCATAGGCGGTGATGGTGGCGAAGCGCTGCTTCTCCTGTTTGCATTTCTGCAGCAGGGCGATAGTGGTCGGTTTCATAACGTTTCCTGATGATGAAAGTCATATTAACCGGCATTCTAACAGCAGCATTCAGAGGGGCAATGGTTTTAGGCAATCGATAACGACGATCGCCGTAATGGCTAACAATGGGGAAGGGGGAACGACCAGATTGCCGGCTTTTCGGCACCGAGGTTTTCCAGCACGTCACGCAAAGCGGTGCCATCGGGGAAATGGAGCGTCGGGGCAATCTCGTACAGCGGCCACAGCATAAAACCGCGGTTTTTCATATCGTAGTGCGGTACCGTCAGGCGCTCGCTGTTTATCACCGCATCGCCAAACAGCATGATATCGAGATCCAGCGTACGGGGGCCCCAGCGTTCGGCTTTGCGTTGACGGCCCTGCTGCAGCTCGATGCGCTGGGTATGATCCAGCAGGGCTTCCGCCTGCAGATGCGTGTCCAGGGCGACGGCGGCGTTGAGGTAGTCAGGCTGATCCTGCGGTCCCAGCGGCGGCGTGCGGTAAAAAGAGGAGACGGCGACCATCCGGCTGTCCGGAATGGCAGCCAGCGCCGTCACGGCAGCATTGACCTGCTCCAGAGGAGAGGCCAGATTGCTGCCGATCGCGATGTAGACGCGGGTCATGCGCCACCCTGACGCGGGGTGCGTTTGCGCGGGCGACGATGACGGCGGCGCGGCGCGGGTTCGTCATCGAGCTCGTTAAGCATCTCTTTTTGATCTGGCGGCGCGGCAACCTGGAACTCGCCCCACCATTTGGTCAGACGCTGCAGTTCGCCATTTTTCTCGGCGCCGGCACGCAGCTCCAGCAGATCGTAGGCGGCGCGGAATTTCGGATGTTCCATCAGCTTCCACGCGCGTTTGCCCTGGCGGCGGGACATGCGCAGCTGCAGCTGCCAGATATCGCGTACCAGCGTGGTAATACGCTTCGGAATGGCCAGCGTACGGCAGGCTTCATCCAGCACATCGTTCATTGCCAGGGCGAAAGCGTCGTTATAGGCCAGACCGCTCTCCTGGGTGATTTTCTGCGCCATTTCCAGCAGCGGATACCAGAACATGACCGCGAACAGGAACGCCGGGTTAACGCGCATATCGTTATGGATGCGGTTATCGGTATTCTTCAGCACCTGGGTAATGATGTGTTCCATCGGGCTATCGCCGCGCTCGGTAAAGTAGCGGGTGATGGTCGGGAACAGCGGCTGGAACAGGTTATATTCGCGCAGCAGCATGTAGGTATCATAGCCGTAGCCCGCCTGCAGCAGCTTCAGGACTTCTTCGAACAGACGCGCCGGAGGAACGTCATGGAGCAGTGCGGCAAGACGCGGAATCGGCTCGGCGGTTTCCGCGCTGATGTTCATATTGAGCTTGGCGGCAAAGCGCACAGCGCGCAGCATGCGGACCGGATCTTCGCGGTAGCGGGTTTCCGGATCGCCAATCAGGCGAATCATGCCCTCCTGCAGATCTTTCATGCCGCCGACGTAGTCGCGCACGGTAAAATCAGCCACGCTGTAATACAGGCTGTTAATGGTGAAGTCGCGACGCTGGGCATCTTCTTCGATCGAACCGAAGATGTTGTCGCGCAGCAGCATCCCGTTCTGGCCGCGCTGTGAAGTCACACGATCGGTGGTGTGTCCTTCATGGTGGCCGCGGAAGGTGGCGACTTCGATGATTTCCGGCCCGAACATCACGTGCGCCAGGCGGAAACGACGGCCCACCAGACGACAGTTGCGGAACAGTTTACGAACCTGATCCGGCGTCGCGCTGGTTGTCACGTCAAAATCTTTCGGTTTTTTACCGAGCAGGAGGTCACGTACGCCACCGCCGACGAGATAGGCTTCATAGCCCGCCTTGTTCAGTCGATAGAGCACCTTGAGGGCATTATCACTGATATCTTTGCGGGAAATTGCATGCTGTTCACGCGGGATAACCGTCATATGCGTTTGTTCAACGGCGGCTTCTGCGTCGCGCTCTTCACGGCTTAGCACCTTACGGCAAAAATTAGCGACTCGGGTAAAAATGTTGCACCTCGTAGTGTCAGACGGACTTCAGATCAAAATATTACTCTATGCATTTCGGGTTGCAGCAAGGCGGCAAACTTGTGAGTCCCAGGCGCATAGATCGCTATGTGACCGGGGTGAACAAGTGCACCAACGCAGGAGCAACTTGAAAGGCGACGAGAAAAATAGCGGCTAATCATAGCTCAGCGAGAGTCATTTGAGAATGCTGGATTTTTTGCGGGTCCCAGTTGGCTACCGCATTCTTCAGTAAATCCTCAATACTTAACGCTCGCCATTCCTGCTCAATATCCTGATTAAGAAACATTAACGCCCGCATAATTTCGGGACGCGGATCGCCCTCCGGCAGCGCCGGGGCGTGGTTTTGTTTGGAGAGTTTATTCCCCTGGGCATTCACTGCCAGCGGCAGATGGACATAGTCCGGAGCCTGCCAGCCAAAATGCTGATACAGCGAAATCTGGCGCACCGTCGGTTCGATAAGATCCGCCCCGCGGACGATTTCGCTGACCCCCTGGAAATGATCGTCCACCACCACCGCCAGATTATAGGCGAACAGACCGTCGCGGCGATGGATAATGAAATCTTCCCGCGCCAGCGCTTCATCGGCGACGAGGGTGCCGCGCAGACGGTCATAAAACGCGAGGACCGGGCGCGTCTGACGTAAGCGCAGGGCGGCGTCGTTTGCGCTAAGTCGTAAATCGCGGCAGTGGCCGTCATACACGCCGCCGACGGCATGAATACGGGCCCGGGTACAGGTGCAGTAATAGCAAAGCCCCTGTTCGTGCAGCCAGGCCAATCGTTCGCGGTAGGCTTCGTGACGCTGCGACTGCCACAGCACTTCGCCGTCCCAGTGCAGGCCGTAGTGCTCTAGCTGGCGCAGAATCGTACTGGCGGCGCCGGGGACTTCCCGCGGCGGATCGATATCTTCAATGCGTACGCGCCAGATACCGTTTTGCGCACGGGCCTGAAGATAGCTGCCGAGAGCGGCAATCAAAGAGCCGAAATGAAGTTCGCCGGAAGGTGAGGGGGCAAAGCGGCCAATATAGTGTGAGTCATTCATGGGTGACTAATAAAACATGTAGGCGGGAGAGACTCCCGCCGGAGATACGATAGCGAAGCGGATTAGCCAGCCATCTGCTTTTCGCGAATTTCCGCCAGCGTTTTGCAGTCGATGCACAGGTCAGCGGTCGGACGCGCTTCCAGACGGCGAATGCCAATCTCAACGCCACAGGATTCGCAGAAGCCGAAATCCTCGTCTTCGACTTTCTTCAGCGTTTTCTCGATCTTTTTGATCAGTTTACGTTCGCGGTCGCGGTTACGCAGTTCCAGGCTGAATTCTTCTTCCTGAGCGGCACGGTCGACCGGATCCGGGAAGTTAGCTGCTTCATCCTGCATGTGCGATACGGTGCGATCCACTTCATCCCTGAGTTGATTACGCCATGCTTCAAGAATACGCTTGAAGTGCGCCAGCTGGGCTTCGTTCATATACTCTTCGCCCGGCTTCTCTTGATATGGCTCCACCCCAGCGATGGCGAGAATACTCAGGGACGATGTTTTACGGTTTTGCCCTTCTTGCATGTTGCTTCTCCTTAACACGCACTATCGATCCCCATGTTGGGGGAAAAATCAGGCCGCTATAAATAGCAGATGCTTTTCCGGATAGCAATTATCTAAACGTTACACTTGACAACCCTGTGAAGAAAAGCGTATTTGCGCTCGCGACCCGGACACAATTTAGCCGTTTATTTACCGGGGGTTAACACCGCGGTAATCGGCTTATTCAGAGTCATCATTTCGGTAGAAAGTTCCGCTTTATAAACGAGAATTTCTACCCCCTTGGTTTGCGCCTCAATCAACAGCTGTGCGTATCTGGCATCAATATGATGCGCGGGTGAGAAACGGTCAATCGCCGAATGGAGCACGGCGAACAAGATTACGGCCCGGTCACCTGCCGCCGCCACGCTCATCAGCTCCCGAAGGTGCTTTTGACCGCGCTCGGTAACAGCATCGGGGAAATAACCGCTGTCATTTTCCGCCAACGTAACCGATTTCACTTCAATATAGCAGTTTTGTCGCTCTTCTGCCTGTAACATAATATCGATACGACTCTTTTCCTCGCCGTATTTTACTTCATTTTTCAGCGTGTTATAGCCAGAAAGTTCGACAATGTTCCCCGCCAGTATCGCCTCTTTTGCCAGTATATTCGCGCGTAAAGTATTAACACAAATTATCGCGCCCCGTTGGGTTTGCGTTAATTCCCAGGTATGGGCGTATTTGCGTTTCGGGTTATCCGACGTGGAGTACCAGACGGTGTCGCCGGGTGTCGCGCAGCCGGTCATCGCGCCGGTATTCGGGCAGTGTAGCGTAAGTTCCCGACCGTCGGGGGTGACCACATCCGCCAAAAACCGTTTGTAACGCTTAATCAGGATGGCGGATTGTAAAGGTGGATTGAACTGCATCAGCTTTCCTTGTTGAAGGGATAACGTTCCAGCGCGGTATAGCGGGTGCGTCCGCGGGAAAAACGGGATTCATAAAGCACAAACTCACTGACGGCAAAAGTCCAGCTGAAGCCCGGGGGCGGAATGGGCACCGCGTGGCGGGCCTCGCGCAGCAGGGTGATATGCGGATGAAACGGCTGCGGGCTTTGATAGCAACCGCTGCGTGCCGCCTGGGCGCGCAGCATGCTGGCCAGCTGTAGCAGGCCGCGCGGAGGCCGGCGGGTGCCGAGCCACACCACGCGGGAACGCAGCCACTGGCCGGCATCGTCGAGGGTGAGCGTAAATCCGGGCTGGCGGATGCGTCCGGCCAGCGCCGCCAGCGCACGCTGCTTGTCCGCGCTGACTTCGCCAAGAAAGGCCAGCGTCAGGTGCAGGTTATCTGCGGCCACCGGCCGTCCGGCATCTTCCGCAAAGTTCGCCGCGCGCCAGTGAACGATTTGCCGCTGGGCTTCAGCAGGCAGCTCAAGGGCGAAAAACAGCCTTTTCGGCTCGGACATGATAGAGACTCGGTAATGAATTATCAGGATGCTACAATGCTTGCCCTCAAATGTTAACCTCCGGAGCCATTCGTGTCCCAATTGCCGGTTGCCGCCATCCTCCCTGAACTTCTTTCTGCACTCCAGCAGGCGCCGCAGGTATTGCTCACTGCGCCAACCGGCGCCGGGAAATCGACCTGGCTGCCGCTGCAAATACTCGCCGATGGCCATATCGACGGGCGCATTATCCTGCTGGAGCCGCGGCGATTAGCCGCCCGCAACGTGGCACAACGTCTGGCGGAGCTGCTGGGTGAGAAACCGGGGGCGACCGTCGGCTATCGGATGCGCGCGGAAACCTGCGTCGGAGCGAATACGCGGCTGGAGGTGGTGACTGAAGGCATTCTGACGCGGATGATCCAGCACGATCCCGAACTGAGCGGCGTCGGACTGGTGATCCTCGATGAGTTCCACGAGCGCAGTCTGCAGGCGGATCTGGCGCTGGCGCTGCTGCTGGATGTCCAGCAGGGGCTACGCGATGATCTTAAACTGCTGATTATGTCAGCGACGCTGGATAACGATCGTCTGCAGCGGCTGCTGCCCTCGGCTCCGACCCTCTCCTCTGAAGGGCGTGCGTTCCCGGTGGAAAAACGTTTTCAGGCGCTTGCCGCTCATCAGCGTTTCGATGAAGCGGTCGCTATCGCCGCTGCGGAGCTGCTGCGCCAGGAGCGCGGCTCGATGCTGCTGTTCCTCCCGGGCGTGGGGGAAATTCAGCGGGTCCAGGCGCAGCTGGCTGAGCGGGTGGCCGACGATGTGGTGCTTTGCCCGCTGTACGGGGCGCTGCCGCTAAGCGAGCAGCGTAAAGCGATTCTCCCGGCCGCCGAAGGTCAGCGCAAAGTGGTGCTGGCAACCAATATCGCCGAGACCAGCTTAACCATCGAAGGTATCCGGCTGGTGGTCGATAGCGCCCAGGAGCGCGTCGCTCGCTTTGACGCCCGTACCGGTTTAACCCGACTGGTGACGCAACGCATCAGCCAGGCGTCAATGACCCAACGCGCCGGTCGCGCCGGCCGTCTGGAGCCGGGGATTTGTTTGCATTTGATCGGCAAAGAGCAGGCGGAACGCGCGGCGGTACAGAGCGATCCTGAGATACTGCACAGCGATCTCTCGGCGCTGCTGCTGGAGCTCTTCCAGTGGGGATGCCACGATCCGGCGCAGCTGAACTGGCTCGATTTGCCGCCGGAAGCAAACCTGGCCGCGGCCCGACGTTTGCTGACGGCGCTATCGGCGCTGGAGGGCGACAGGTTATCGGCACGCGGGCGCAAAATGGCCACCCTGGGTAATGACCCGCGGCTCGCGGCCATGTTGACAGCGGCAGTTGATGCGGATGATGCGGCGACTGCGGCGAAACTGGCGGCGATCCTCGAAGAGCCTCCGCGCGGCGGAAACAGCGATCTCGGCGCGGCGTTTGCCCGCCAGCAGCCGAACTGGCAGCAGCGGGCGCAACAGCTTCTGAAGCGACTGGGCAGCCGCGATGGTCAGCCCGATGCGCAACGCCTGGCGCCGCTGCTGGCACCGGCATTTGTCGACCGGATTGCCCGTCGCCGCGGTCAGGAAGGGCGCTATCAGCTCGCCAACGGGATGGGGGCGATGCTGGACGCCGATGATGCGCTCGGGCGCCACGAATGGCTGATTGCGCCTCTGCTCCTGCAGGGAAGCACCTCGCCGGACGCGCGGATTCTGCTGGCGCTGCCGCTGGATGTCAATGCGCTGCTGGCGCAGTGCCCCGGGTTGGCGCAGCGTTCCGATACCGTCGAATGGGATGAAACGCAGGGGACGCTGAAGGCCTGGCGACGCACCTGCATCGGTCAACTGGTGTTAAAAACCCAGCCGCTGGCGAAACCCTCGGAAGAGGAGCTGCATCAGGCGATGCTCAACGGCATCCGCGATAAGGGCCTCGGCGTGCTTAACTGGACGCCGGAAGCCGAACAGCTGCGTCTGCGCCTGCTCTGCGCGGCACAATGGCTGCCAGAAGAGGCGTGGCCGGCCGTCGACGACGCTTCGCTGCTGGACTCGCTTGAAGCCTGGCTGCTACCGCAGATGAGCGGAGTGCACTCGCTGCGCGCGCTGAAAGCGTTGGATGTGCGCCAGGCGCTACAAAACGGGTTGCCGTGGTCATTGCGCCAGAAGCTGGACAGCGAACTGCCAACCCATTACACGGTGCCGACCGGAAGCCGGATAGCGATCCGCTACCATGCCGACAATCCGCCCGCGCTGGCGGTACGTATGCAGGAGATGTTTGGCGAAGCCACCACGCCGACGATAGCTCAGGGGCGGATCGCGCTGGTGCTGGAGCTGCTGTCGCCTGCGCAGCGTCCGCTGCAGATTACCCGTGACCTCAGCGCTTTCTGGCAGGGGACCTATCGCGAGGTGCAAAAAGAGATGAAGGGGCGTTATCCCAAACATGTCTGGCCGGACGACCCGGCCAATACCGCGCCGACGCGGCGCACCAAAAAGTATTCGTAGCCGGGCTTATCGAGCCGCGGTTACAGCGTCTGAGTCCACAGAAACAGGCCGCTGCCCGCTAGCGCCAGCCAGGGGCCGAAGGCCAGCGGCTGATCCAGCGACTGGAGCGTGATCCGCCGTTGCAGCAAGGTCCAGATCAGGCCGCTGGCCGAGGCGCACAGCAGCGTCTGCGGCAGGATCTGCCAGCCGGACCATGCGCCGAGTGCCGCCAGCAGCTTAAAATCGCCGTATCCTAGCGCCTCTTTGCCGGTCAGCAGGCGAAACAGCCAGTAAACCGTCCACAGTGATAAATAGCCCGTCATGGCGCCGATCACCGCTTCGCTGAGCGGGACAAACGTGCCGTTGAGATTAAACAGCAGACCGGCCCACAGCAGCGGCAGAGTCAGCCGATCCGGCAGGAGCTGAGTCTGGCCGTCGATGATCGCCAGTACCAGCAGCGTGGAGAGCAGGATCAGGCCCCCCAGCAGCGGTAATCCCGGCGTCAGCAGATAGCCGGTCAGCACAAAGAGCAGTCCGCTGGCCAGCTCCGTCAGCGGATAGCGCTGAGAAATGGGCGCCTGGCAGCAGCGGGCGCGCCCTTTGAGTGAGAGATAGCTGAGCAGCGGAATATTATCCCGCCAGATGATGGGCCGCTGGCACTGGGGGCAGAAGGAGGCGGGAACGCACAGGTTGAATCGTGCGGACTCTTCCTGCTGCATCATCAGCGGCAAACGGTAGATAACCACGTTAAAAAAGCTGCCAAACGTCAGGCCGAAAATAAACAACAATCCGCCCCATAACAGGGGGAACTGCAACGAAAATGCGCTCAGTAGCGTCATGATGTCTCCTGTGATTACCATTTTCCCTGCAGCTGCCAGGGAATGCGTCCCTGCTCATCCTGGCGCTGATGTTGGGCAACAAGCAGGGTGAGGAGGGCTGGGGTTGATTGACGTGTCTGGAGCTTGCCGCGAAAGGCGTAGCGACCATCGGGGCTCAAGGTGCCTTCGCCGGTGAGGCTGAGCTGATGAGAGTCCTGGCTGAGGGTGAGCGCCAGCGCCCCTGCCGGCGTGCAGCTAAATTTGCCGCTTACGTCGGCCAGCTCAAGGGAACCGGCCGGAGAACTTAGCTGCGCTTCCCGCCACTGCACGCGACCGCCGGACACCTGCTGGCAGCCGGTTTGGTTAAAGCGACCTTCCGACAGATTCAGGGTGATCTGGCCGCGGGCTTCGGCTGGCAGCGCCGGCGTCAGCCAGCGCCTGGCAAGGTTAGCGGGGATGGTAAAAAGGCCGTTCTGCAAGCGGAGCGTGGTCATGCCCTGTAGCGAGACGTGTCCGCGTAAGCCGTCGGGGTCGTCAAGCGTGACCCGCCAGCCGGGAAGGCCGGACGAGAAGGTCAGCGTCCAGCGAAGGTGGTCAAGGCGGATGCCGCGCCAGGCTAACTGTCGGGCCTCACCTTGCCATACGGTTCCGGTGAGCTCACCGACCCTGACGCCGTCCGGTAGGGCGAAAGTCAGCAGACGGGCCGGCGCGGTCAACAGCAGCCAGAACAGATAGATCCCCGCGATCAGCAGGCCGAACGCGACTTTACGGGGCATGCGGACGCTCCAGCACCAGGGTTGTCACCGTCACCCAACCGGGTTGCGTCGGTTGAGCGCTGACGGCCAGAGAAGAGGCGAGGATCCCCTGGCGGGCGAGGGCGTCCAGCCAGGTCATCAGCGCCTGAAAAGTGCAGGCCGGCAACGTCACGTTTATTCGGGTGCCCTGCGGCTGTAGCCGGACAATCGCCAGCTCCTGGCGGGTGGCTTCACGCATGATGACCGCGGAGAGATCCTCCTTCGTCGCGGTCGCGGCCCCCGGCGTGTGGCGGGCTAGCTGCTGGAGCCGGGGCGTTTGCTGCTGCATCCAGCGCAGGGTTGCCTGCTCTCTGACCAGCATTTGTTGCCAGCGGGCTTCCCGACTGAGCCACGGCTGCCAGAGCGCGTACCAGATGATGCCCACCGCCAGCAGCAGCCCCATGCCGATTAACAGACGCTGTTCCCGACGGGTGCGCTGTTGCCATAACATAAGCCAGTTAGCCATCGTTGCCCTCCAGCGTCAGACGCCCTTCAATTCCGTCGGGGCGGGGCTTCATTTCTCTTGTACGCACGCGAAAACCGGCCTGCGCGCGGGCGGTGAACTGCTCCAGCGCCCGTGAAGAAACCGCCGAAATATCGAGCTGAAGCGCATTGCGGGCAGCATCCCAGGTCAACGCCCGCAGCTGAATCCCCGGGGTATCGGAGACCATATTTTGCAAGGTGCGAATATGGGCGACCAGCGGTGAGGTGGCGGTTGTTGCCTCCAGCTGGCGCAGGTGCTGCTGCATCTGCAGCCGCGGGTTGATAACGTTTTTATCGTTTTTGAACCAGTGGCGATAAAACGCCTGGCTGGCCTCCCGGGCCGCATCCGCCTGGCGGCTCAGGGCAAGGTGGTCAAGCACGGTATTGGTGCTCCATAGCAGCGCCAGCGCTGCCGCCGCGGCGAGCGTCGGGCGCCAGCGCCGGCCGGCCGGCTGCCAGCGACGCTTTGGCGCAAAGGCCCCCTGACGTAAACAGATCCGCCGGGCCGCCGGGTTCGCCGCCGCCAGGGCGAGCACATCCTGCGGCGCGAGCGCGCGCCAGGGGACGGAGATGGCAGGCGGCGGGGAATAGCAATCGATCGGCGGCAGCGTTTCCCAGGCCGCGAGTAATTCCGCAAGCCACGGGGTTTCTACCGCCATCCCGCGCCAGGCGTCCTGGCGAATCAGCCATTGGTCATCGGCCTGTACCGCGCTCCAGCGATCGGGGTGGCAGGGCAACGTCAATACATCCGGCGTCAGCGCAAGAATATTGAGCCCTGGCTCGTCGCAGCGGGTGAGCCAGGCGGCCATCTTCTGCCGTGCTATTGCCGCGACGGCACAGTGCTCACGCTGACGGTGGAGCAGGGCGAAGTAGGTCTCGTCGACGTCGGTGGCCAACTGCTCTTCCAGTAAAAACGGCACCACCTGTTGCGGCGCTTTGCGCAGGCCCGCCGGGAGCGTGACGTGGTGGAAGGCGCAGTCGCTGGCTGGGACCAGTACCCAGGCGGGATAGCGTTGCGCCAGATCGGGGAGCGTGGAGTCAGCGCCGGTGGCGGACCACTCGCCGCAGGCTTCCCGTTGCGGGTCACCCGGGCAGGTCAGTCGCCAGGCGATGGGGCGCTCGGGGGCAGCAAGACGCACAATGAGCATCTCCCGCTGCGCTGTTTTATCGTGATTCATCGGCCACCCTATAGAGTCCATAACGCCGCTGGATAATACGGAAAGTCCGCCCCTCTTTTTGCAGGACACTCCGCTGCTGATAACGCGTGCTGCCCATGACCACGGTGAAGGCGGCCACAAACCGCTCGCTGTGAACCGTCAGCCACGGGCGGGCGGCGGCGGTATCGCTTTGCTGTAAAACCGGCAGAGCCAGGAAAGCGGCAACGCTGTTCCAGCCGCTGCGCGGGCGATCCTGCAGCAGCTGGCGCGCCTGCTGGAGATTGACGCCGGTGGGAAAGAGCGCCATCAGCAGCGGGGCCTGGTCTGGCCTGAGCGTATTCACGTTGAGCTGCAGGGCGTCGTCCGGCAGGGCGCAAACAAAGGGCAGCAGGCGTAGATACAGCGCGGCGTCCATTCCGGCAATCAGCCGCAGTTCGCTGACGTCCTGGATCTTCTGATTCGCGGTGAGGTATCCCGGCGAGCGCGCCATGTATACCTCATCTTCGCCGCCGTTGAGGCGCGGCGCCCGGTCGCCATCGATCCAGTCGCGTAGCGCGGCGGTGAGCTGGAGCGCCCGTAGCGGCTCTGTGCCGAGGTTTTCCAGCAGGCGGGTAAAGGCGCGCGCCGGCCAGGGGATCTCTTCGCTCTCTTCGCCGCTGCCGCGGTTGATCGCATTGAGGTTAAAGCAGGCCTGGCCATCGGTGATGGTCGCGTTAATCTCGCCGTCGTTGACCGTGAAGCGGCGCCCCTCCTGCGCCCAGTTTTGCGCCAGATGAGTTTGGTTCGGAGAGTCCAGCGCATCGCGCTGGAGCAGCGCGGCGGCCATGGTTTCCGCCCCTAGCGCATACCATTTTGCCTGCAGGTTATCGAGGGTGGTGGCGGTTTGCTGATAGAGGCGCGCCGTGCGCTCGGTCATCGCGCTTGCCAGCACCATCATCAGGGCCAGGATCAGCAGCACCATCAGGAGCGCAACGCCGCGCTGTCGCTGGTTCATTGGCTGACTCCGGGCGTTATCAGAAACAGGCGCGTGATATCCCCGTAGCCGTCCAGCGTCAGGGTGACTTCGAGCCCCTGGGGCAGGCTTTGTGTGCTGTCCCAGCGCTCCTGCCAGCGGCCATTGGCATAGAAGCGCAGACGGAAGGCCTGGATGCCCTCTTGCAGGACGTCCACCGTCGGTTCGACGCCGGTGAGCGGATCCTGCTGATCATAACTCAGCCGCTCCAGCTGCTGCTGGCGCAGGCGGTAGCTGACGTTCTGGATCTCGGAGCGCGGCAGCATCCCCAATGGATTCGGCCAGCCGTTGCGGCTGAAGGCTATCGCCCAGTCATCGCTGTGGAGCTGAAAACGTCCGGCAAAAAAGAGGCTGGCGCTCTCGCGACCGCGGCGCGGGATAATCTGATTGAAGTCGGCGGCCATCTGGCTGAAGGTGCGTTGCAGCGCCTCAACGTGCAGCGTTTTTTCCCGGGTCAGGCTATCCGCGCGGAGGACGTTTTGCAGAACCGCCATCGCGGCGATGCTCAGCGCCGCCAGAATAGCCAGCGCCAGCAGCATTTCCACGAGGGTGAAGCCGTGCATCTTGCCTCTGGTCATGGCTGAGTCACGTAGGTGCGCAGGGACGCGATCGGCGTCTTATCACGCTTATCGTGACGGACCTCGACATCCAGCGCCCGCAGCTGCGGGATTTCCGTTTCCACGCCTTGCCAGCGGATATACCAGCGGCTTCCCGCCGCCTGTACCGTGGTTTCCGAGCTGCTCAGCGCCGGCCAGCGATTTTCCAGCTTCAGCTGTACCAGCTGGTTATCGGCGAGCCAGCCAGCGAGGGTTTTCTCCTCCATCCGCCCCATATGGCGGGTCTGCTGGAGAGTCGCCTGCATGACGGAGAGCCCGGCCAGGGCAAAGACCACCAGGGCGACCATGACTTCGATGAGCGTCATTCCGGATTGTGCTTTCATCGTCCATCATCCTGTCGGGCTGAGCGGATTGTGCCGCGGGCATCGACGGCGATCCCTTCGGCGCTGCCGATCTGCAGCTGAAACGGCGTGACCTCGCCGCCGGGAAACAGCAGAACATCGGGCTGTTCCCCCGGGGTCCATTGGGCATCATGCGGGAAGCTCAGGGTCAGTTTTCCCGATGCGACCTCGCCTGTGGTGGCGACGCGACCCGGCGGTAACGGCAGCCAGCGATAACCGTACCAGCTCTCCTCCGTGCCGGGATTCGCCTCAGCGTCATCGCGCGGTTGCAGCAGCATAAACTGCCAGCGATCGGGGTGAATCGAGATGCCAAAGAACTGGCCGGTCTGTAGCCCGCGTTCGCGGATAAAGCGCAGCTGCGTCTGAAAGCGCGCAAGAGTTTGTGCCGCGTCATCCTCGCGCGATGTCGGAAACGCCAGCATCACCATGCCCGCGCTGACGCCCATCAACAGCAAAATGAGCATCATTTCCAGTAACGTGAAGCCGCGCTGTCGCACTATTTTTTCCCGATATTCCAGTTGCCAATATCGTCGTTGGTATCCGGCATTCCGTCAGGGCCAACGCTAAACACGTCGATCTGACCATGCTGTCCGGGGCTGAGCAGCTGATAGTCGTTGCCCCACGGATCCTGAGGCAGACGGCGGATATAGCCGCCCTCCGGGTAGTTACGCGCCTGCGGCTCGGCGGTCGGTCGGCTGACCAGCGCCTGCAGACCCTGTTCGCTATTGGGGTAACGACTGTTGTCCAGTTTGTACATATCCAGCGCCCCCTCCAGCGCCACCAGATCGCTGACCACCTTCTGGCGATCCGCTTTTTCTTTGTTGCCCATTAAGTTGGGCACCACCAGGCTGGCGAGAATGCCGAGGATGACAATCACCACCATAATTTCCAGTAACGTGAAGCCGCGCTGCCGTTGCATATTTTTCTCCATTAAGACAATTACATACTCATAAGGGTGTTGAGTTGCAGGATCGGTTGCAGGATCGCCAGAACGATAAACAGCACCATTCCAGCCATCGCCACCACCAGCAGAGGTTCAAACAGGCTGAGCGCCATCTGAATTTGCGCGCTCAGTTCGCGGTCCTGGTTGTCGGCGGCACGTTCGAGCATGCCGTTGAGTTCTCCGCTCTGTTCGCCGCTGGCCACCATGTAGCGCATCATCGGCGGGAAGAGGGCGGTCATTTCCAGGGCGCGATGCAGACTAATGCCTTCGCGTACCGACTCCGTGGCCGCCTCCAGCTGGCGGCGTGCCCACGCGTTGCTCAGCACTTCCGCGCTGATGCGCATCGACAGCAGCAGCGGAACGGCGCTGGCGTTCAGAATGCTTAAGGTTCGGGCATAGCGGGCGCTGTTGATGCTGCGGGCGACCCGACCGATCAGCGGCAGGCGCAGCAGCTGTTTGTGCCACAGCAGGCGCCGCGCGGGCTGACGTAGGGCGTAGTGCAGCAGCAGGCCTCCGCCGATCAGCGCCAGCAACAGCCAGGGGCCGGCGGTACGGACGAGATCGCTGAGGGCCATCAACAGGCGGGTGGAGAACGGCAGCGCCTGTTTCATATGGACAAACTGGTCGACGACTTTGGGCACCACCGTGGAGAGCAAAATGGCGATCACGCTGATAGCGACCAGCGTCAGGACGATAGGGTAGATCATCGCCTGCAGCAGACGGGCGCGCAGCTGCTGGCGCTGTTCGGTATAGTCCGCCAGCCGGTTCAGGACGCCGTCAAGATGGCCGGAGGTTTCCCCGGCGGCCACCATGGCGCAGTACAGCTGGTCGAAACAGCCCGGATAACCGCGCATGGATTCCGCCAGCGAATGGCCTTCAAGCACCTTGCCACGCACGCCCGCCATCAGGGTCTTGAGATGGGCTTTTTCGCACTGCTGCGCCACGGCATCCAGCGCTTTCTCTAGCGGGATGGCGGCCGCCACCAGCGTGGCCAGCTGGCGGGTCAGCAAGGCCAGATCGCTGGCACTGGTGCGCCGCGTCAGCAGCGATCGAGGGGAGCCCGGTGTGGCCTGCGCAACGGCGTGAATCTCCAGGAGCAGCCAGCCTTTTTCCCGCAGCAGCTGGCGGGCGTGACGGGCGGAATCGGCCTGCTGCACGCCGCGCTGGGTTTTACCATGCTCATCGAGCGCCTGATAACGGAAGATAGCCATTTTAGTCTGCTTCTCCCGCGCGCTGTTCGGTCACTCTGACCACCTCTTGCCAACTGGTGATTCCGGCCAGCACCTTTTCCCGCCCGGCATCCCGTAGAGTGGTGTAGTCCGACCCCAGCTGCTGAATCAGCGTTAATTCATTTTCTCCCCGGTGGATGGCCATGCGCACCCGATCGTCAATCCGCAGCAGTTCATGGATCCCGGTGCGTCCGCGATAACCGGTAAAACTACACTCTACGCAGCCGACCGCCCGCCACAGCGGCGTTCCGCGGGCGATGGCCATTTGGCCGGCGGTGTGCGCATCGGCCGGCTGCGACTGGCGGCAGTGCGGGCAAAGGCGGCGCACCAGACGCTGTGACATGACGGCCAGCAGCGAAGTGGAGAGCAAAAACGGCTCGACGCCCATATCCTGCAGACGTGAAATGGCCCCCAGCGCGCTGTTGGTATGGAGCGTGGAGAGCACCAGATGTCCGGTCAGCGAGGCCTGCACGGCGATCTGCGCCGTCTCGCCATCGCGAATTTCCCCCACCAGCACCACGTCCGGATCCTGGCGCAAAATCGCGCGCAGCCCGCGGGCAAAGGTCATCTCCACTTTGGCGTTGACCTGGGTCTGGCCGATACCCTCCAGCTCATATTCGACCGGGTCCTCAATGGTCATGATATTGCGCTCCCGGGCGTCGAGCCGGCTAAGGGCGGCGTACAGGGTGGTACTTTTTCCTGACCCGGTGGGGCCGGTAACCAGAATAATGCCGTGCGGACGAGCCATCAGATCGTCGACCTGCTGCAACAGCGCGGGCGGCATCCCCAGAGTGAGCAGATCGAGGTTGACGCTGTTTTTGTCCAGCAGACGCAACACCACGCGTTCGCCGTAGCTGGAAGGCAGCGTTGAGACGCGAACATCGACGGCGCGCCCGCCAATGCGCAGCGCCATGCGCCCGTCCTGCGGAATGCGTTTCTCCGCGATGTCGAGGCTTGCCATGACCTTAATGCGTGAGATCAGCAGGGCGGCGAGACGGCGCTGTGGGCGCAGGATTTCGCGCAGGACGCCATCCACCCGAAAGCGAATTTGCAGATGGCGTTCGTAGGTTTCGATATGAATATCAGAGGCTTTTTCTTTGATGGCCTCGGTGAGCATGGCGTTAATCAGGCGAATGATTGGCGCATCGTCCTCGCTGTCCAGCAGGTCGTCGGTGTCCGGCAGCTCTTCGGCCAGGGTGTATAAATCCAGCTCGTTACCGATATCGGCCATCATGCGCCGGGCTTCTGCTGAGTCCCGCTGGTAGCTCAGCAGCAACAGCTTTTCAAACTCTTCAGCGGAGAGATGTTCAACGGCGATCGGGCCATCCGCGACCCGCCGCGCCTCCAGCAACGCCTGAGCGGACGTGCTGCGCAGGCAGCGGACCAGAGACGTCGCGCCATCGCTGAGCAGCACGATATTGTGGGCGCGGGCGTAGACAAAGGGCAGCAGCGGGCGAGCCTCGGTTGCTGGCGTCATAGTTTGCCTCCGAGGTTGAAGGCATCGATGGCGGCGCTTATCTGGCGAAAAGCCACGGTGTCCTGCTGCGGGTAGATATGCAGCCGATCGTCACTCAGCAACGCCTCGTTGTTCTCTTTGCCGCGCTGTTTAGTCTGGGCTTCGTTAAAAGCGTTGTACTGGCCCGAAGAGGCCTGACGGTAGCTATCGCGATCGCGGATGATGGTCGGGCGGATAAACAGCATCAGGTTCCGTTTGGAGACTTTCTTACTGCTGGAGCGGAAAAGGGCGCCGATAACCGGAATATCCCCGAGCAGAGGCACTTTATCCGCGGTATCGGTGACGCTTTTGTCCAGCAGTCCACCGACCACCACCGTTTCGCCGCTGCCCACCAGCACCGCATTATTCACCGTGCGGGTGTTGAAGGTGGCCCCTAAATCAGCGCTGGTGCTGGAGGCGGAGTCGGCGACGCTGGAGACCTCCTGTTCGATCTCCAGCAGCACCGAATCGCCTTCGTTGATCTGCGGTTTGACCTTGAGCTTGATACCGACGGTTTTACGTTCAACGGTGTTGAAGATGTTATCCCCGGAGGTGGTTTGCGAACCGCTGAGCACCGGGACTTCCTGGCCGACGTTAAAGGTGGCTTCCATGTTGTCGAGAGTGACAATGCTGGGGGTGGCGAGAATATCGTTTTTGCTGCTGCTGGAGAGCGCGGTCAGCAGCATCGCCCAGTTGCCCTGGTAAAACCCGGCGGCGATGCCGTTAAACGAGCTTAACGCGCTGGCAAGCGAAGTGGTGACCGTGCCGTCTTTGTTGTATTGATTGGCGCCGGCAATCACCGTCGACATCGGCAGACCGCTGTTGTTGAACTGGGTCATCCCGGCATTTTTGTTGGCCCACTGGACGCCGAGGTTGAGGCCGTCGGCGTCCTGAACTTCGGCAATGATTGCTTCCACCAGCACCTGCGGACGGCGTATATCCAGCTGGGCGATCACTCGCTCAAGATCGTTCATCACGTCCGGCGCGGCGGTGACAATCAGGGCGTTGGTCTGGCCGTGGGCCTTGATAATGATATTTTTATCCAGCGCGGCCACCGGTTTCGCGTTCTGCTTGTCGCTCTGCAGGGTGCTGCTGATGCCGGTTAACACCTCCACCAGATCGGCGGCTTTGGCGTACTTGAGGTAGATAACTTTGGTGTTGCCCTGTACCGCCTGTTGGCGGTCGAGCTGTTTAATCATGGTGATAATTCGCTGCCGTGAATTCGGCTCGCCGCTCACCAGTACCGAATTGGTACGCTCGTCGGCGACCACGTTCGCGACCATCGAACCGGGAAGCGCAGATTTACTGGTGTCTTTGTTTAACTCGGTGACCAGCTTGACGACGTCGGCGGCGGAGGCCCAGGAGAGCGGAAGCGTGACTACGCTGCGATCGCCCGCGTTATCGACGCGTTCGACAATGGTCAGCAGACGTTTGATCACCGCTGCGCGCCCGGTCATCAGCAGCACGTTGGACGGCTCGTAGTGCACCACGCTGCCCGCCCCGGCGTTATCGTTGAGCTGGCGCAGCAGCGGCGCCAGATCGCGGGCGGCCACGTTGGTCAGCGGAACCACGCGGGTCACGACTTCATCCCCTTCGCCAGGGGCGGCATCGCTGGCGACCGGGACCGCGGCGGTTTTGGCATCTTTCGAACGTACCACTTTGAGCACGCCGTTATTCATATTGATAACGGCAAAACCATAGACATCCAGTACGCTGAGGAAAAACTGATAATATTGCTCTTCGTTGAGCATATCGTAACTACGGACGGTAATGGTGCCGCGTACGCTGGGGTCAATGATGACCGTTTTATTCAGGTTTTTACTCACGGTATTAATAAATTCCTGAATGTCGGTTCCCTTAAAGCTGGCGGAGAATTCTTCCGCGTGCAGCGGCCTGAATAACAGCGAGCTGAATATCATCAGAGTGGTGAAAATCAGGCGGAAAATCGTTGTCTTTGCCAATTATTCATCCCTCAATGCTAAATAGATATCTTGTCGCTGGCCTTCGCGTTCGACGGTTAGGGTTATTTCACTGAGCTCCGGGAGCTGTTTTAATGCCTGCTGAGCCTGTTGCCGATCGCGAAGATCAAGTCCGTTTAAAGCGACCGCCAGATCGTTTTCATGTAAACCAGATTCACGGAAAAGCGTGGGGTCTTTGCCGGGATTAAGCCGATATCCGCTGAGCTGTTGATTGACCATGACCGGGGAAATATTGAGGTAATTAAGAATATTTTGCGGCTGCTGGCGAATCTGGCTGAGTGATGAATTAAGCGCGGTGCCAGGGGCGCCAGCGGTTTTCGCCGTGGGGTCATCCGCGAGTAAAATTGCTTCATTTCTGCCCCGGTAGCTGACAATAATGCGATCGCGCAGAATGGCGATAATCCGGGCTTCATTACCCGGTGTACTGTCGCCGGTCATCAGACTAACCTGTTGATTTCCTTTTACCATGATGACAATCGAGCGGCCCGCGTCGCTGCTGGCGAGCAGGCCGGTAATCCGCAGCTTAAGGGAAGAGATCGGGGCCTGTTCGAGGCTGCCGTCATGTGCTGATGACGGCGGTTTTTTTTCTGCGCGACCGAACAGTGTGAATACCGGTAATTCAGCTTTTGGTGCCGGGATGAGCGCGGCGATCTCCGGCGCGTCATTCATCTCAATACCTGGAGAGGAAGCAGGGAGTATCATTCGCCAGCTTAATTTTGCCAGCTGTTGGCCAATCAGTAATAAGGTGACGAGCATGGCAATATGCGGTGCGTAATGCATGTATTTTTTATTTATTAGTGTTAACTGCATCACAGAAATATATCTTTTTATTCCGTTGCTCATTTTATTTCCCTCGAGGCGATACAGTACCCCTACCTATATTGGTGGGTGGTTTTTTTATATTGCGAGCTTTTATTGCGAGAAACCGGATTTGTCGTCGCGAATCATAATGAGTTTCGCGATCCGGGTCGTCATTCCCTTTTTATTTTTACTCCCCCGGCCACCTACGCCCCCCCATTAATTGTTAATGGATGATTGAACCGGAGAAAACAAAAATATCTAATTGCGACGCTTTACAGATAAACATCTTTTCTTACCTTTCATAAATTATTAAGCATATTAGGGACTATCGAATGCTCAGATATACCTGTAATGCCCTATTCCTTGGCTCGTTGATTTTACTTAGCGGCTGCGATAATAGTTCTTCATCTTCTTCCTCTGGTTCACCTGATAACCCTGGCAATCCTGATAACCAGGATGTCGTTGTTCGTTTACCCGATGTGGCGGTTCCTGGTGAGGCCGTGATGGCGACGGCGAATCAGGCCGTCATCCATCTGGTCGATATTGCCGGGATCACCGGTACCAGCCCGGCGGATTACAGCAGTAAGAACCTGTATCTCTGGAATAATGAAACCTGCGATGCTTTAAGCGCGCCGGTAGCCGACTGGAATGACGTCAGCACGACGCCGGCCGGTAGCGATAAATACGGCCCGTACTGGGTCATTCCACTGAATAAAGAGAGCGGTTGTATCAACGTCATCGTCAGAGATGGCACCAACAAGTTGATCGACAGCGACCTGCGCGTGTCCTTTGGCGACTTCACCGATCGCACGGTATCGGTGATCGCGGGTAACAGCGCGATCTATGACTCTCGCGCTGACGCCTTCCGCGCCGCTTTCGGCGTGGCGCTTGCCGAAGCGCACTGGGTTGATAAAACGACGCTGCTGTGGCCGGCTGGCGAAGACAAGCCCATCGTCCGGTTGTACTACAGCCACAGCAGCAAAGTGGCGGCCGATAGCGAAGGAAAATTTACCGACCGTTACCTGAAGCTGACGCCAACCACCATCAGCCAGCAGGTCAGCATGCGTTTCCCGCAGCTTTCAGGCTATGCGGCGTTTAAACTGCCGGATGATGCCAAAACGGATGAGTTGCTGCAGGGAGAAACGGTAGCCATTGCCGCCGCAGAGGACGGGATCCTGATTTCCGCCACCCAGGTACAGACGGCGGGCGTACTGGATGATACCTATGCGCCGGCGGCGGAAGCGCTGAATTACGGGGCTCAGATGAGCGACGGCGGGGTCAATTTCCGTCTGTGGGCGCCCACCGCGCAGCAGGTCGATCTGGTGCTCTACAGCGCGGATAAAAAAGTGGTGGCCAGCCATCCGATGACCCGTGACAGCGCATCGGGTTCCTGGACATGGCAGGGCGGTAGCGACCTGAAAGGGGCGTTCTATCGCTACGCGCTGACGGTTTACCATCCGCAGTCGCGCCAGGTTGAACAGTATGAAGTGACTGACCCGTACTCCCATAGCTTATCCACTAACTCGGAATACAGTCAGGTCGTTGACCTCAACGACAGCGATCTTAAGCCAGAAGGCTGGGATAGTCTGACAATGCCGCATGCTCAGAAAACCAAAGCCGATCTGGCGAAAATGACGATTCATGAATCGCACATTCGCGATCTCTCCGCCTGGGATCAGACCGTTCCGGCCGAACTGCGCGGTAAATACCTTGCGCTGACCGCCGGCGACAGCAATATGGTGCAGCATCTGAAGAAGCTCTCCGCTTCAGGCGTCACGCACGTTGAGCTGCTGCCGGTCTTCGATCTGGCAACGGTCAACGAGTTCAGCGATAAAGTCGCTGATATCCAGCAGTCGTTCAGCCACCTGTGCGACGTTAACAGCGCGGTGAAGAGCAGCGAATTTGCCGGGTATTGCTCCAGCGGCTCCACCGTTGAAGAGGTGCTCAATCAGCTGAAGCAGGGCGATAGCCAGGACAATCCGCAGGTTCAGGCGCTGAACACCCTGGTGGCGCAGACCGACTCCTATAACTGGGGTTACGATCCGTTCCACTATACGGTGCCGGAAGGTTCGTACGCGACCAATCCGGAAGGGACGACGCGCATCAAAGAGTTTCGCACCATGATTCAGACGATCAAGCAGGATCTGGGCATGAACGTCATTATGGATGTCGTGTACAACCATACTAATGCCGCCGGACCAACTGACCGTACGTCGGTGCTGGATAAAATAGTGCCCTGGTACTATCAGCGTCTGAATGAAAGCACCGGCAGCGTTGAGTCAGCCACCTGTTGTTCGGATTCAGCGCCTGAGCATCGGATGTTTGCGAAGCTTATTGCCGATTCGCTGGCGGTGTGGACCACGGATTATAAAATCGATGGTTTCCGCTTCGACCTGATGGGCTATCACCCGAAAGCGCAAATTCTTTCGGCGTGGGATCGCATTAAGGCCCTGAACCCGGATATCTACTTCTTCGGCGAAGGCTGGGACTCTAACCAGAGCGATCGCTTTGAAATTGCCTCGCAGATCAACCTGAAAGGCACCGGCATCGGTACGTTCTCCGATCGTCTGCGCGACGCCGTCCGCGGCGGCGGCCCGTTCGATTCCGGCGATGCGCTGCGTGAAAACCAGGGGGTTGGCAGCGGCGCGGGCGTGTTGCCCAACGAGCTGACCCGTCTGAACGATGACCAGGTTCATCACCTGGCCGACCTGACTCGTCTGGGGATGGCCGGTAACCTTGCCGATTTTATCCTGATCGATAAAGACGGCGCGGTGAAGAAAGGCAGCGAAATTGACTATAACGGCGCACCTGGCGGCTATGCCGCTGACCCGACGGAAGTCGTCAACTATGTTTCGAAGCACGACAACCAGACGCTGTGGGACATGATTACCTACAAAGCCGCGCAGCAGGCTGACCTGAATACGCGCGTGCGGATGCAGGCGGTGTCGCTGGCGACGGTGATGCTGGGGCAGGGGATTGCTTTCGACCAGCAGGGTTCTGAACTGCTGCGCTCGAAATCCTTTACCCGCGACTCCTATGACTCCGGCGACTGGTTTAACCGCGTGGACTATGCCATGCAGGACAATAACTTTAATGTCGGGATGCCGCGCATCAGCGATGACGGCAGCAACTATGAGGTGATTTCTCGCGTTAAAGAGATGGTTGCCACGCCTGGCGAAGCGGAGCTGAAGCAGATGACCGCATTCTACCAGGAGCTGACCGGGCTGCGTAAATCCTCCCCGCTGTTCACCTTAGGCGACGGCAGCGCGGTGATGAAGCGCGTGGATTTCCGTAATACCGGGCCAGATCAGCAGGCCGGTCTGCTGCTCATGACCATCGATGATGGCGTGCAGGCAGGGGCGAGTCTCGATAGCCGGGTTGATGGGCTGGTGGTGGCGATCAACGCCGCATCCGAGAGCCGGACCCTCAATGATTTCATCGGCGACAATCTGCAGCTGAGCACCATCCAGCAGGCTGCCGGTGACGGATCGCTGGCGAGCGGCGTGGAGATTGCGGCCAATGGCGCGATTACCCTGCCAGCCTGGTCCGTGGCGGTACTGGAAAAACCTCAGGGCGATGCCCAGGGGACGGGGCTGCCGGTGAGCAGTAAGTAACGCCGGGGCTTTTGCCGCTCCCTGAGAAGGGGGCCTGATAGCCCGGCAGACATTGCCGGGCTATTGTTTTATGGGGAAAGGAGAGAGCGTGATCGTTTCTGATGACAAAGCGTGCCGTTTGCCCGCGTCAATTGCGCATGAGGGCGAACCGCCGGTGGTGGTTGGACGCATGGTGCAGGTGCCGTATCCGATTGTGCCAGTCTATGCCGCGCTGCTGATTGCCCTCGGCTGGTTTGCGGGCGAGCAGTGGCGCAATCCCCCTGTAACATCAGCATTGGTTGTGCCGGCGGCGCATGCGGCACTGGTGCCAATGGCTTCCTCGGCGCAAAAAAAGGTTAAGCCGGTCGCCGCCCCGGAACCTGAGAAAGCGAAACCCGAGGCTATCGTCGATGACGATAATCTGCCGGCGCTGCGCTATAGCGCGCATGTCTACGCGTCCTCGGCGGAGAAACGCAGCATCGTGTTAAATGGTCAGTCCTGGAAAGAGGGGGAGTCGCCGCTGCCGAATCTGGTGATTGAGCAAATTCAGCAGGATGTCACGCTATTCAGTTTTAACGGTAAGACATTTACCCTTGCGGCTCTCGACGACTGGCCGGGAGGCATTATTGAAGATAGCCCTCAAGGGGAATAAAGCGGTGCGAAATAATAAACAACAGGGCTATTTCGTCATTTTATTGACTGCGTAAACTATCAATAAAGGGCGCCAGCTGGCGATTAAACTGGCTGCATTTGGTGGTTTCCGGCGTACTGTCCTGCTGCAGTTGCTGATACATTTGCGTGCTGCGCTGGTTGAGCGTGGCGTAATCAATATTACTCCATCCTCTCTTTTTGCCAACATTCCATGCCGCGCGGTCGATAGCGTCATCGGAAGGAAGATCGCTACGGCTGCATTTATTTTTCAGATAACGCGCGCCGGCGGCCACGGAAGAGAGCTGTTCCAGCTGCGCTTCGTTGCTGATGGCGGGGCTGAGCGTAGACGAACGGTTCTGCTGGCAACCCGCGAGAACGGCAATCATGAGCAGCGGAAATATAACGGAAGTTCGCATAATATATTAAAGGGATCGGGTTAACTGAAGGACAGTTTAACAAATATTTTCATGCTGTCATCAGGAAATATTATTATAGATATTTGTTAAGGCGCTCCCGTTTTTATCGTCAAATGGCTTAATGTTTCTCTTTACTTCTTGCCAGAATATTTCTTGTCACACTCAGAATATAATATTCAATCCGCGCTGAGGTTTTTGTTTTTTATCGTGGCAGAGGTCCTCAGACAGACTGCTGAGACGATGAACGGCGGAGAATATTTTTTATGTTATTAAAAAACATAATATTTTCGCTTTTGTTACGTCGTGAGGGAGTAAAATGCTGGTTAAGCCTGTCCCGGTTTAGTGCTATCCTGTGTCACCTGGACTATTTGTGCTATGTCCCAAAATTCTCGTCAGGCGATGCGTATAACATGATGATTTATATTATGAATTCTCCAGGAGTACATAAACATACATCATGACCGCGCCCTGAGACGCGAAGTGCTGTGATACCGAGGTCGTGGCCTGCGGGTTGAGACCTCCGGGCGTGAATTTGAGAGATATCTTCTTCCTCTTTCAAGAGGAAGTATTGAGAATCAGGCTTTTACGCCTGAAAGTTGCGGAGAAAAAGCATGGCGGGAGATGACCGCGAGCCTATCGGACGTAAGGGAAAGCCCTCGCGTCCGGCAAAACAAAAAGTGACTCGTCGTCGGGTCCGGGATGAGGACTACGACGATGATTACGACGATGATGATTATGAGGATCAAGAGCCGATGCCGAAGAAAGCAAAAGGCAAAGGTAACAAGCCTCGCCGTAAACGTACCTGGCTATGGCTACTGTTCAAGCTAGGGATCGTGGTCGCGGTGCTGGTTGCCGCTTACGGTGTCTACCTCGATCAGAAAATCCGTAGCCGTATCGACGGCAAAGTCTGGGAGCTTCCGGCGGCGGTCTATGGCCGGATGGTTAACCTCGAACCGGATATGCAGATCAGCAAAAATGAGATGGTGCGTCTGCTGAATGCCACGCAGTACCGCCAGGTCAGCGCGATGACGCGTCCGGGCGAGTACACCGTGCAGGCCAACAGCATTGAGATGATCCGTCGTCCGTTTGATTTCCCTGATAGTAAAGAAGGGCAGGTGCGTGCACGCCTGACCTTTGACGGCGATCATCTGGAAACGATTGAGAATATGGAGAACAACCGCCAGTTCGGCTTCTTCCGTCTCGATCCGCGGCTGATCACGATGCTGCAGTCGGCAAATGGCGAACAGCGTCTGTTTGTCAAGCGCAGCGGTTTCCCGGACCTGCTGGTGGATACGCTGCTGGCGACCGAAGACCGTCACTTCTATGAACACGACGGGATCAGCCTGTACTCGATTGGTCGTGCGGTGCTGGCGAACCTGACGGCCGGGCGCACGGTGCAAGGGGCCAGTACGCTGACCCAGCAGCTGGTGAAAAACCTGTTCCTTTCCAGCGAGCGTTCTTACTGGCGTAAAGCGAACGAAGCCTATATGGCGCTGATCGTTGATGCGCGTTACAGCAAGGATCGTATCCTTGAGCTGTATATGAACGAGGTATACCTCGGTCAGAGCGGCGACAACGAAATTCGCGGCTTCCCGCTGGCGAGCCTCTATTACTTTGGCCGCCCGGTCGAAGAACTCAGCCTCGACCAGCAGGCGCTGCTGGTCGGGATGGTGAAAGGGGCATCGATTTACAACCCGTGGCGTAATCCGAAGCTGGCGCTGGAACGACGCAACCTGGTGCTGCGTCTGCTGCAGCAGCAGAACGTGATCGATCAGGAGCTGTATGACATGCTGAGCGCGCGTCCGCTGGGCGTGCAGCCGCGCGGCGGCGTGATCTCTCCACAGCCGGCATTTATGCAGATGGTTCGTCAGGAGCTGCAGGCGAAACTGGGCGATAAGGTGAAAGATCTCTCCGGCGTGAAGATCTTTACTACCTTTGACTCCGTTGCGCAGGATGCGGCAGAAAAAGCGGCGACCGACGGCATTCCGGCCTTGAAGAAACAGCGTAAGCTGCCGGATCTGGAAACCGCGATGGTGGTCGTTGACCGCTTTACGGGCGAAGTGCGGGCGATGGTCGGCGGTGCGGAACCGCAGTTTGCCGGTTACAACCGCGCGATGCAGGCCCGCCGTTCAATCGGTTCTCTGGCGAAGCCAGCGACCTATCTGACGGCGCTGAGCTTGCCGAACCAGTATCGCCTGAACACCTCGATTGCCGATGCACCGATCTCCATCCGTCTGCCAAACGGTCAGACCTGGTCCCCGCAGAACGACGATCGTCGCTTTAGTGGTCAGGTGATGCTGGTGGATGCGTTGACGCGCTCGATGAACGTGCCGACCGTTAACCTCGGGATGGCGCTGGGCCTGCCGGCGATAACCGACACCTGGGTCAAACTGGGCGTGCCGAAAGATCAGCTGCACCCGGTACCGGCGATGATTCTCGGGGCGTTGAACCTGACGCCGATCGAAGTCGCGCAGGCGTTCCAGACCATCGCCAGCGGCGGTAACCGCGCGACGCTTTCGGCGCTGCGTTCGGTCATCGCCGAAGATGGTACCGTGCTGTATCAGAGCTATCCGCAGGCAGAGCGTGCGGTGCCGGCGCAGGCGGCGTACATGACGCTGTGGACCATGCAGCAGGTTGTGCAGCGCGGTACCGGCCGTCAGCTTGGCGCGAAGTATCCGGGCCTGCATCTGGCAGGGAAAACCGGGACCACCAACAATAACGTCGATACCTGGTTTGCCGGTATTGACGGCGGTCAGGTGACCATTACCTGGGTGGGTCGCGATAACAACCAGCCGACGAAACTCTACGGTGCCAGCGGCGCCATGTCTATTTACCAGCGCTATCTGGCTAACCAGACGCCGACGCCGCTGGTGTTGACGGCACCGGAAGACGTGGTGGATATGGGCGTGGACAGCAATGGCAACTTCGTGTGTAGCGGGGGGATGCGTTCGCTTCCGGTCTGGACAACCACGCCGGATGCGCTGTGTCGCCAGGGCGAGCAGATGCAACAGCAGCAGCTGGAGCAGCAGCAGCAGAACAATCCGTTCAATCAGTCCGGACAGCAGCAGCCGGCGCAACAACAGCAGCAACAGCAACAGCCCGCGAAGCAGGAAAAGAGCGATGGCGTAGCAGGCTGGATTAAGGATATGTTCGGCGGTAACTGATCGTCGTCACCAGGCCCTCTGATACAAATGTATCAGAGGGCTTTTTTATTTCTGCACATTACTTAACAGTCACTTAACCCCACAATAACTGCCTGGTTATTATTTCATCCTTCAGTCTTCAGCGCGGGGCATACCACTTGCCTTGTATTCTGCGTTTCGCCTATTATGTCAACGGTCATAATAATAATTCTCGTTTACGTTATCATTCACTTTCATCAGAGATATACCCATGGCGCGTCCAAAAACTGCTCAGCCAAATCACTCGCTGCGTAAAATCGCAGTCGTAGTAGCCACGGCGGTTAGCGGCATGTCTGTCTATGCGCAGGCAGCAGTTGAACCGAAACAAGAAGAAACCATCACCGTTATCGCGGCACCTGCCGCGCAAGAGAGTGCCTGGGGCCCGTCGCCCACGATCGCGGCGAAACATTCGGCAACTGCGACCAAAACCGATACCCCGATTGAAAAAACACCGCAGTCTGTCTCCGTCGTCACCCGTGCCGAGATGGACATGAAGCAGCCGACGACGGTGAAAGAGGCGCTGTCCTATACGCCGAGCGTCTTCTCCACCCGCGGCAGCTCTACCACCTATGATGTGGTGACCATTCGCGGCTTCACGACCTCCACAACGGTCAATACCAACCAGTATCTGGACGGCATGAAGCTGCAGGGGAATAACTATTCAGAAGTGTCGATGGACCCTTACTTCCTTGAACGTGTGGAAGTGATGCGTGGGCCAACATCGGTACTGTACGGCAACAGCAACCCTGGCGGCATCGTCAGTATGGTGAGCAAGCGTCCGACGACCGAACCGCTGAAAGAAATTCAGTTCAAAATGGGTACCGATAATCTGTGGCAGACCGGTTTTGACTTCAGTGATGCCATCGATGATAACGGCGTATGGTCGTATCGACTGACCGGTTTAGGCCGCAGTCAGGATGCGCAGCAGCAGATGGCGAAATCGACTCGCTACGCGGTCGCGCCCTCCTTCAGCTGGCGTCCGGATGATAAAACCGACTTCACTTTCCTGAGCAACTTCCAGAACGATCCGTATGCCGGTTACTACGGCTGGCTGCCTCGCGAAGGGACCGTGGTGCCGTATTACGACGCCAACGGCAACGCCCATAAGCTGCCGACTGATTACAACGAAGGCGAGCCGGATAACAAGATGTCCCGCCGTCAGCAGATGGTCGGCTACAGCTTCTCGCATCAGTTCGATGACACCTTCACGGTGCGTCAGAACCTGCGCTATACCGACGTGAAGACGCTGTATCGCTCCGTTTACGGTAACGGCTATTCGGCTCCGGGCCAAATCAACCGCGCCTATGTGCGTTCTGATGAACATCTCAATACGTTCACCGTTGATACGCAGCTGCAGTCTGATTTTGCCACCGGCGCGGTTAACCATACGTTGCTGACCGGCGTTGATTATTCGCGCATGCGTAACGATGTGAATGCGGAATACGGTTCTGCCGATTCAATCAGCATGAACAATCCGCAATACGGTGATGCGAACGTCAACGTGAACTTCCCCTACGCGGTGCTGAACCGCATGGAGCAGACCGGCCTGTATGCTCAGGACCAGATGGAGTGGGACAAATGGGTAATGACGCTGGGCGGCCGCTATGATTACGCCATGGCTTCGACTCTGACGCGCTCTTCTAACGATCTCGCGGAAAACCACGATCAGCAGTTTACCTGGCGTGGTGGTATTAACTATCTGTTCGATAACGGCATCTCTCCGTACTTCAGCTATAGCCAGTCCTTCGAACCGGTTTCCGGCTCTTCCCGCGAAGGCAAGCCGTTCGATCCTTCTCGCGGCGAGCAGTATGAAGCGGGCGTGAAATACGTCCCGAAAGATATGCCGGTGGTGGTGACCGCGGCAGTCTATCAGCTGACCAAAGACAAAAACCTGACCGCGGATCCCAACGATCCGTACGGAATTTATAGCATTCAAACAGGTGAAATTCGCTCACGCGGCTTTGAGCTGGAAGCAAAAGCAGCGGTCAATGCCAATATCAACCTGACGGCGGCCTATAGCTATACCGATGCGGAGTACACCGAAGACACCGTATTCAAAGGCAAACGTCCGGCGGAAGTTCCGCGCAACATGGCGTCGCTGTGGGCGGATTATACCTTCCACGAGAGCGCGCTGAGCGGTCTGACGGTCGGGGCCGGGGCGCGTTATATCGGCTCGACGGTGAGCTACTACAAAAATGATACCGACACCGGGAAGAAAAACGACTCCTTCAACGTGGCCGGCTATGCATTGATGGATGCCACGGTGAAATACGATCTGGCGCGTTTTGGTCTGCCAGGATCGTCTGTGGGGATCAACGTGAACAACCTGTTCGATCGTGAGTACGTATCCAGCTGCTACAGCGAATACGCGTGCTACTGGGGCGCAGGACGTCAGGTTATTGCGACCGGAACCTTCCGCTTCTAATCACTTACCGGGCGCGGTTCGCCGCGCCGTTCACCAGGTCGCCGCTATGCAGGAAAACTCTCCGCACTCTGATACCACGTTTTCGTTGAATCGCGTTACCTTTCGCGTACCTGGCCGTACGCTGCTGCATCCTCTCTCCTTAACTTTCCCGGCGGGAAAAGTGACGGGGCTGATTGGCCATAATGGCTCCGGCAAATCCACACTGCTGAAAATGCTCGGCCGTCATCAGCCGCCGTCGGAAGGCGATGTGCTGCTGGACGGGCAGCCTCTGGACAGCTGGAGCAGCAAGGCCTTTGCCCGTAAAGTGGCCTATCTGCCGCAGCAGCTGCCGCCGGCGGAAGGGATGACCGTACGCGAGCTGGTGGCCATCGGCCGCTATCCGTGGCACGGCGCGCTGGGGCGTTTCGGTGCCGCCGACCGGGAAAAAGTTGAAGAGGCGATTGCGTTGGTCGGCCTTAAGCCGCTGGCGCACCGGCTGGTTGACAGCCTGTCAGGCGGTGAGCGCCAGCGGGCGTGGATTGCCATGCTGGTGGCGCAGGACAGCCGCTGTTTATTGCTGGATGAACCTACCTCGGCGCTGGATATTGCCCATCAGGTGGATGTCCTGGCGCTGGTGCATCGTTTGAGTCAACAGCGCGGGTTAACGGTGATCGCCGTTCTGCACGATATCAACATGGCTGCCCGTTACTGTGATTATCTGGTCGCGTTACGTGGTGGGGAGATGATTGCTCAGGGCACGCCCGCGCAGCTGATGCGCAGCGAAACGCTGGAGCAAATTTACGGTATTCCGATGGGTATTCTGCCGCATCCGGCGGGTAGCGCGCCGGTAAGCTTTGTCTATTGATGGAAAAGACCCCTTTCATTACCCGTCGCCGTCTGCTGGCGGCGATGGCCCTGTCGCCCCTGCTGTGGCAGATGCGCGGCGCTCAGGCCGCAAGCTTCGATCCGCAGCGTATTGTGGCGCTGGAGTGGCTGCCGGCAGAACTCCTGCTGGCGCTTGGCGTGACGCCCTACGGCGTGGCCGATATCCCGAACTATAACCTGTGGGTGAATGAACCGGCGCTGCCTTCCTCGGTGATTGATGTTGGGCTGCGTACGGAGCCGAATCTTGAGCTGCTGACGCAGATGAAACCGTCGTTTATCGTCTGGTCGGCCGGATATGGGCCGTCGCCAGAGAAGCTGGCGCGCATTGCCCCGGGGCGGGGATTCACCTTCAGCGACGGTAAACGACCGCTGCAGATGGCGCAGCAATCTCTCAACGAGATGGCCGAGTTGATTGGCCGGCAGCAGGCGGCGAAGCGCCATCTGGCGGAATTTGACGCGCTGATGGAGAATCTGCGCCCGCGTTTCGCCCGCCGTGGCGATCGTCCGCTGCTGATGATCACCTTGCTCGATCCCCGCCATGTCCTGGTTTTCGGCAATAATTGCCTGTTTCAGGAGGTGCTCGATCGCCTGGGGATTAAAAATGCCTGGCGCGGTGAAACCGCCTTCTGGGGCAGCGTCAGCGTGGGAATCGATCGACTGGCCGCCTACAAAGAGACCGATGTTATCTGCTTCGACCACGGTAATCGTGCCGAAATGAGCCAACTGATGAGTACGCCGCTCTGGCAGGCGATGCCGTTTGTCCGCGAAGGGCGCTTCCAGCGCGTGCCGGCTGTCTGGTTCTACGGTGCGACGCTGTCGGCAATGCATTTTGCCCGCGTGCTGGCGGATGTCCAGGGAGGTGAGGCATGAGATCGCGACTGTCTCCTCTGGCGGCACTGCTGCTGACGGTGCTGGCGATGACCGCATTTGCGCTCAGCTTCTTGAATCTCCAGGCGGCGTTGCCGCAGCACGAGTGGCGCCAGGCGCTGTGGCAGCCGGATATCGACAATATCGCTCAGATGTTGTTCCACTACAGCCTGCTGCCGAGACTGGCGGTGTCGCTGCTGGTTGGCGCGGGGCTCGGACTGGTGGGCGTGCTGTTCCAGCAGGTGCTGCGCAACCCGCTGGCGGAACCGACCACCCTCGGGGTCGCGACCGGCGCTCAGCTGGGGATGACGGTGACGACGCTGTGGGCGATTCCCGGCGTACTGGCGTCGCAATTCGCCGCGCTGGCGGGGGCCTGTTTTGTCGGGGCGCTGGTTTTCGGCGTCTCGTGGGGAAAACGGCTGTCGCCGGTAACCCTGATTCTTGCCGGTCTGGTGGTCAGTCTGTACTGCGGGGCGCTGAACCAGCTGATGGTTATTTTCCATCACGATCAGCTGCAAAGTATGTTCCTGTGGAGCACCGGTACGCTGACGCAAACCGACTGGAGCGTGGTGCAACGGCTGTGGCCGCAGCTGCTCGGCGGCCTCATGTTAACGTTGCTGCTGCTGCGTCCCCTCACGCTGATGGGGCTGGATGATGGCGTGGCGCGTAATCTCGGACTGGCGCTCTCTCTGGCGCGTCTGGCCACGCTGACGCTGGCGATCGTTATCAGCGCGTTGCTGGTGAATGCGGTGGGGATTATCGGTTTTATCGGCCTGTTTTCGCCGCTGCTGGCGAAAATGCTCGGCGCGCGTCGTCTGCTGTCGCGTCTGCTGCTGGCGGCGGTGATTGGCGCGCTGATTCTCTGGCTGTCAGACCAGATCATTCTGTGGCTGACCCGGGTATGGCGAGAAGTGTCCACCGGTTCCGTGACGGCGCTGATCGGCGCGCCGCTGCTGCTGTGGCTGCTGCCGCGCTTGCGCAGCATCAGTGCGCCGGTGATGAATGCCGGCGATAAAGTGCTGGTGGAACGGCAAAACGTACGGGGATTTGCGTTTGGCGGTTTGCTGATCCTGCTGCTGGCGCTCCTCGTCGCCCTGGCCTTTGGGCGGGATGCGCAGAGCTGGCACTGGGCGAGCGGCACGCTGTTGGATCAACTGATGCCGTGGCGCTGGCCGCGGGTGTTCGCCGCGCTGTTCGCCGGGGTGATGCTGGCGGTCGCGGGGTGTATTATCCAGCGCCTGACCGGTAACCCGATGGCCAGCCCGGAAGTGCTGGGCATCAGCTCCGGCGCAGCTTTTGGTATTGTCCTGATGCTGTTTTTCGTTCCCGGCAACGCTTTCGGCTGGCTGCTGCCGGCCGGTAGCCTGGGGGCGGCGGCGACGCTGCTGGTGATCCTGGTGGCTGCCGGGCGCGGCGGTTTCTCGCCGCACCGGATGCTGCTGGCGGGGATGGCGCTCAGCACCGCCTTCACTATGCTGTTGATGATGCTGCAGGCCAGCGGCGATCCGCGCATGGCGCAGATTCTGACGTGGATTTCCGGCTCGACTTACGGCGCCACGCCGGAGATGGTCGTTCGGAGCGGGATGGCGATGGTGCTGCTGCTGATTCTGGTGCCGCTGTGTCGGCGCTGGCTGACGATTCTGCCGCTGGGTGGTGAAGCCGCACGCGCGGTAGGTATGGCGCTGACGCCGTCGCGGGTCGCTCTGCTGCTGCTGGCCGCTGGCCTGACGGCGGCCGCCACGCTGACTATCGGCCCGCTGAGTTTTGTTGGCCTGATGGCGCCGCATATTGCGCGCATGATGGGATTCCGCCGGACGATGCCGCAGATGGTGATGGCCGGGTTGATCGGCGGGTTGCTGCTGGTCTTTGCCGACTGGTGCGGGCGAATGATGATGTTCCCGTATCAGATCCCCGCAGGTCTGCTGTCGACCTTTATCGGCGCGCCGTACTTTATTTATCTGCTGAGGAAACAGAGCCGATAATTTTCCCCGGTGGCGCTTCGCTTACCGGGGCGACAAAAACACAGGCCGGGCAAGCTTGCGCTGCCCGGTCTTGAATTACAGCTTCGCAAACGCCTTACGGGCGGCGGCGATGGTATCGTTGATATCATCAGGGGTGTGGGCAATCGACATAAAGCCGGCCTCAAACGCCGATGGCGCCAGATAGACGCCTTCTTCCAGCATCAGATGGAAGAAACGCTTAAAGCGTTCAACGTCGCACTTCAGCACATCCTGATAGCAGGTGACCGTTTCGGCATCGGTAAAGAAGAGGCCGAACATGCCGCCCACATTATTCACCACCAGCGGAATGCCCGCTTCGCGCGCGGCATCCAGCAGCCCTTGAGAGAGCTGATTGGTTAAATCGGTCAGCGTTTCGTGGACGCCCGGCTGGGCGACTTCGCTCAGGCAGGCAAAACCGGCCGCCATGGCGATCGGGTTACCAGACAGGGTTCCGGCCTGATACACCGGGCCGGTCGGGGCCAGGGCATCCATCACATCGCGACGACCGCCAAATGCGCCGACCGGCATACCGCCCCCGATGATCTTGCCCAGACAGGTCAGATCCGGAACCACGTCGTAGTATGACTGCGCGCCCGCCAGCGCCACGCGGAAGCCGGTCATCACTTCATCGATAATCAGCAGCGCGCCAAATTCGTCGCACAGCGCGCGCAGGCCCGGCAGGAACGCCGGTAGCGGCGGGATGCAGTTCATGTTGCCGGCTACCGGCTCCACGATGATGCAGGCAATCTCTTGCGGATATTGCTCAAACGCGGCGCGAACGGAGGCCAGATCGTTATAGGTGCAGGTCAGGGTATGTTTAGCAAAATCAGCCGGTACGCCCGGTGAGTTCGGCTGGCCCAGGGTCAGCGCGCCGGAGCCCGCTTTCACCAGCAGACAGTCGGCGTGGCCGTGATAGCACCCTTCAAATTTGATGATTTTGTCACGGCCGGTAAAGCCACGGGCCAGGCGAATGGCGCTCATCGTCGCTTCGGTACCGGAGTTCACCATCCGCACCATATCCATCGTTGGGACCAGTTCGGTCACCAGCTCCGCCATTTTGACTTCCATTTCCGTCGGCGCGCCAAAGCTCAGGCCGCGCTCCGCGGCTTCAATCACCGCGTTGCGAATGGCCGGATGGTTATGGCCCAGTACCATGGGGCCCCAGGAGCCGACATAATCGATATACGCTTTACCGTCGACATCGTACAGCCTGGCGCCGTCGGCGCGTTCGATAAACAGCGGTGTACCGCCGACGCCGCTAAAGGCGCGGACCGGCGAGTTCACGCCGCCGGGGATGAGTTCACGTGCGGCGCTATAGAGTGTTTCAGATTTGCTCATTGCCATGATCCTGGTTCGTGATAAATGTTTTGCTGGTTATTCTAAGTTATTCCAGGATAGTTATGAAAGTTTTGCCCAATTGAAACAAAGCGCAGCAGGTGCATTTTTCCCGCGACGTAGGACGTTCAGAAGGCTAAAATGTCCCCTTCGTATTTGTATGACTATTGACGATAAGAGTATGAAAACAGAAGCCTCTACTTTTGAAGCAAAACAAATCGTGCGCTTGCGTCGTGGCGATGTGGTACGTCGATTAGTTCAACGTGACAAAACGCCGCTGGCGGTGCTGCTGATGGCCGCGGTGGTCGGCACGCTGGCCGGGCTGGTGGGGGTCGCCTTTGAAAAGAGCGTCAGCTGGGTGCAGAACATGCGCATCGGTTCCCTGGTGCAGGTGGCGGATCACGGGTTCCTGATTTGGCCGCTGGCTTTTATTTTATCTGCGTTGCTGGCGATGGTGGGCTATTTTCTGGTGCGTCGTTTCGCGCCGGAGGCAGGGGGATCCGGTATACCGGAGATCGAAGGGGCGCTGGAAGAGCTGCGTCCGGTTCGCTGGTGGCGAGTGCTGCCGGTAAAATTTATCGGCGGGATGGGGACGCTGGGCGCCGGCATGGTGCTCGGTCGCGAAGGGCCAACGGTACAGCTGGGCGGCAACGTCGGGCGAATGGTGCTGGATATTTTCCGCATGCGCAGCCCCGAAGCGCGCCACACGTTGCTGGCCACCGGGGCCGCGGCGGGGCTCTCTGCGGCATTTAACGCGCCGCTGGCGGGGATTTTATTCATTATCGAAGAGATGCGCCCGCAGTTTCGCTACAACCTGATTTCGATTAAAGCCGTCTTTACCGGCGTGATTATGTCGAGCATTGTGTTCCGTATCTTTAATGGCGAATCGGCGATTATTGAGGTCGGCAAGCTGAGCGATGCGCCGGTGAATACGCTGTGGCTGTACCTGATCCTGGGGATGATTTTTGGCTGCGTTGGCCCGCTGTTTAATAGCCTGGTGCTGCGCACCCAGGATATGTTCCAGCGTATTCATGGCGGCAATACGAAAAAGTGGGTACTGATCGGCGGGCTAATTGGCGGAATGTGCGGCGTTCTCGGGCTGATTCAACCGGCGGCGGCAGGAGGCGGTTTTAACCTGATTCCGATTGCTGCGGCGGGCAACTTTTCCGTTGGCCTGCTGCTGTTTATCTTTATCGCCCGCGTGATAACCACGTTACTCTGTTTCTCCTCCGGGGCGCCCGGCGGCATTTTTGCGCCGATGCTGGCGCTGGGAACCTTGCTGGGAACCGCCTTCGGGATGGCCGTCACGCCGATGCTGCCGGCCTATCATCTGGATGCCGGGACCTTTGCGATTGCCGGAATGGGGGCCCTGCTGGCGGCGTCAATCCGCGCTCCGCTGACCGGGATTGTGCTGGTGCTGGAGATGACCGATAACTATCAGCTCATTCTGCCAATGATTATTACCTGTCTTGGCGCAACACTACTGGCGCAATTCCTTGGCGGTAAGCCTTTGTATTCCACGATCCTGGAGCGCACGCTGGCGAAACAGGCCGCAGAACAGGCGGCAAAAGCGCAGCAGGTTGCCGGGGAGAATACTTGAACGATTTACCAGGGTATTAGATAATGGCTCATAAGGTCGGGTTATTCTTTAACCGGTCAGAAGTATCAATGGGAGCATAAAATGAGTGATGACGTAGCGTTGCCGCTGGAGTTTACTGAAGCTGCAGCCAAAAAAGTAAAATTCCTGATTGCAGATGAAGACAATCCAAACCTGAAACTGCGTGTGTATATCACCGGTGGTGGTTGCAGTGGTTTTCAGTACGGCTTCACCTTTGACGATCAGGTTAACGAAGGCGATATGACCATCGAAAAACAGGGCGTCGGCCTGGTGGTCGATCCGATGAGCCTGCAGTATCTGGTCGGCGGTGCCGTCGACTACACTGAAGGCCTGGAAGGCTCGCGTTTTATCGTGACCAACCCGAATGCGAAAAGTACCTGCGGCTGCGGGTCTTCATTCAGCGTCTGATCCCCGCACTGGATTCTCGCCCCGGTAGTTTTTCTCCGCCGGGGCAATTTCCCCGTTCTATCGCCCGTGATCATCGAGGGCAAAAGTCGGCAGCTTCAGATGCCAACGGATGGCCGCAAGGCGAATCATCAGCGTGACGACCATGCCCATCATCGCCGAGTTCTGCAGCGAAACATGAAAAGTGTCATAGGCCGTGGCGTGCACGATACCGCCGACAATACAGGCCGTGGCATAGATTTCCGTGCGTAAAATCATCGGAATTTCGCGCGCCAGTACGTCGCGAATGATCCCGCCGCCTACGCCGGTGACGACACCCATACAGATAGCGACCAGCGGGCCGCTGTGGGCCAGAAACGCTTTATTCACTCCGATGCCGACAAATACCGCCAGACCAACGGCATCAAGCACCGGCAATATCCATTTCGGCAGTCGGCGTGGCTGGCGCACCAGCAGAATGGTCAGCATGCTGGTGACCATCGCCACCACCAGATCAGTGGGGTCTTTTACCCAGAACACCGGGCCGTTGGCGAGCGCCATATCGCGAATGGTCCCACCGCCCACGGCGGTGACAACGCCGAGCACCAGCACGCCAAACGGATCCATCCGGAGTTTACCGGCCAGCAATACGCCCGAGATAGCAAATACGGCGGTGCCAATAATATCCAGCCAATAGACAAGCATCGTCAGTTCTCGTTAAGCGCCCGGATCCTTAGGCTATTTTTACTCACCAAATTGCACCCGCACGGCGTCCGCCAACCGTACGTATGTCGGTTACACTGGCGTTCTCTGTAACGGATGTCGTTATTACCCTGCGCAAACGGCGCTATTTGACCTGCCCGAGCGCCTCGCAGAGCTGTTTTGCGGCGAGGATAATACGCGGGCTTGCGCGTTCAAACCAGTCGCCATCTACTGCAATCAGGGAAATTTTTAACTGATTATGCCAGTAACGTTCAACTTCAGGGAGTCTGCTGGCATCACCGGCGATAACAATGGCCTGAGGCTGCCTTGCCAGGACCTGTTCACGACTCACCTGGGGCCAGGGAACCGGGCTGGAGGCAAAAATGTTGTCACCGCCGCACAACGTCAGCACCTGGTCCTGAATCGATCCCCGACTGCTGGTAAAAAGGGGATTGCTGCCAAACTGCAGAAAGACGCGTTTTTTCGGCGTATGTGCGTAGCGGGCTTTGAGGGCATCATAGTCGTCCTGCATTCGCTGTGCGGATGCGCGAGCCTTTTCCGGCTGCGGACTCCACTGCGCCAGCTGTCGCAGCGTCGCAATGATCTCTTCAATCGTCGCGGTATTGACCCAGAGTACCTTGATCCCCAGCGCGCTCAGTTGATTAACCTGCCGCTCGGCATTGCCGCCGCGCCATGCCAGAATCAGGTCCGGCTGCAACGCGACAATGCGTTCCAGGTTCATCCCTTGCCAGCTGGCAACCTGTTCGATACCGGCCGCTTGCGGCGGATAATCGGAATGGCTGCTGACGCCAACCGGCGTAATACCGGCGGCAAAGGCCAGTTCGGTATTGGAGGGGGATAGCGTGATAACCCGCGGCGCGGCGAAGAGCCACGCCGGGGTAAGCAGCAGCAGAGCGGCAAGCGCCCGTTTTAGCGACTTAGCCACGCGCCAGCGTCTGTACCAGTTTTTCCACCATCAGCGTGGACTGTTTGGCGGCAACGGTGAGGAACTCATCAAAGCTCAGGTGAGACTGCTGATCCGCCACGTCGGAAATCGCGCGTACCACCACGAACGGCACGCCGAAGTTGTGGCAAACATGGGCAATCGCCGTTGCTTCCATTTCAACCGCTACGGCCTGCGGGAAGTTGTGGCGGATTTTCGCCAGCCCGACCGAGCCGTTGATGAAGGCGTCACCGCTGACGATCAGGCCGCGCACCGCGTGCAGATTCAGCGCTTCGATGCAGCTTTGCGCGGCGGCAATCAGCTTATCGTCGGCTTTGAAGCCTGCCGGGCAGCCTGGCAGCTGGCCATACTCATAACCAAAGGCGGTGACGTCGGCATCGTGGTAGCGGGTCTCGTCGGAGATGACGATGTCGCCGACTTTCAGCGTCGACGCCAGTCCGCCTGCGGAGCCGGTGTTGATAATCACGTCCGGCTTGCAAATCTCCAGCAGCAGGGCAGCGCCCATCGCCGCCGCCACTTTGCCAATGCCTGATTTTAACAGGGCGACATCGGTGCCGTTCAGCTGGCCGGTGTAGATTTCGCTCCCGCCATGGGTCAGAGTCTGACGGTTTTCGATTTTGTCGCGCAGAAGGGTAACTTCTTCTTCCATAGCGCCAATAATGCCGATTTTCATAGATTTACTCGCGATGTGTCAGGTTTAGTTGCATAGTCTATCATGCACTCAAAGGGAAACGTTATTGCTCGCGCGGGAGAGGCCATGGCAAAGATTGATTTTCGCAACAAGATTAACTGGCGTCGGCGCTACCGCTCGCCGCAGGGGGTCGAAACGGAACGTGAGATCCTGCGTATTTTTGAAAGCGATCGCGGGCGCATTATCAACTCGCCGGCAATCCGCCGTTTACAGCAAAAAACCCAGGTCTTCCCGCTGGAACGTAATGCCGCGGTGCGGACTCGTTTAACCCACTCCCTTGAAGTTCAGCAGGTGGGACGCTATATCGCCAAAGAGATCCTCAGTCGCCTGAAAGAGCAGCGTCTGCTGGAAGCCTACGGGCTGGATGAACTCACCGGACCGTTTGAGAGCGTGGTGGAAATGGCCTGCCTGATGCATGACATCGGCAATCCGCCGTTCGGCCATTTTGGCGAGGCGGCGATTAATGACTGGTTCCGTCAGCGGCTCGCGCCTGACGATGCCGCCGGCGCGCCGTTAGCGCAGGATCGTTGTACGGTGGAGGCGCTCCGTTTGCAGGAGGGCGCTGACGAACTGAATGTGCTGCGGAGCAAAGTTCGTCAGGATCTGTGCTGGTTTGAAGGCAACGCGCAGGGTATTCGCTTAGTGCATACCCTGATGCGGATGAATCTGACCTGGGCGCAGGTTGGCTGCATTCTAAAATATACGCGCCCGGCGTGGTGGCGGGGAGAACTTCCCTCCAGCCACAGTTATTTAATGAAGAAGCCTGGTTATTATTTAGCCGAAGAGGGCTATATTGCGAGGTTGCGTAAAGAACTGGAGCTGGCTCCTTACAATCGTTTTCCGTTGACCTGGATTATGGAGGCGGCGGACGATATCTCATATTGTGTGGCCGATCTTGAGGATGCGGTAGAAAAACGTATTTTCAGCGTAGAACAACTTTATCAGCTGCTTCACGAGGCGTGGGGGCAGCATGAAAAAGGCTCTTTATTTTCGCAAGTGGTAGAAAATGCCTGGGATAAATCGCGCGCGAATTCTCTGAGTCGAAGTACAGAAGATCAGTTCTTTATGTATTTACGGGTCAACACGCTGAATAAACTGGTGCCGTATGCGGCACGCCGGTTTATCGATAATTTACCGAAGATCTTTGCCGGTGATTTTAATCATGCGCTGCTTGAGGACGATAGCGACTGCAGTCAGCTGCTGGAACTATATAAAAACGTTGCGATAAAACATGTGTTTAGTCATCCAGACGTTGAGCAGCTGGAATTACAAGGCTATCGGGTGATTAGCGGTCTTCTGGATATCTATGAGCCGCTGTTAAAATTATCGCTGGAGGAGTTTAGCTTATTAGTGGAGAAAGAGCGGGTGAGGAGCTTACCTATCGCCTCGCGCTTGTTCCAGAAACTTTCGACGCGTCATCGGCTGGCCTATGTTGAAGCAGTAAATAAGGTTTCGCATGATGCTGAAGAATTTCCGGTGATGGAATATTATTATCGCTGCCGTCTGATACAGGACTATATCAGTGGGATGACGGATTTGTATGCATGGGATGAATATCGACGCTTGATGGCGGTGGAATAAGTACAGGTTTTGTAAAGACGAACAATAAATTTTTACTTTTTCCAGATGCTTAATTCCGGAACTTAGCGCGATAAAATGACTCTGATAGTCACATACATAGCAATTTGCATTATCTAAAATCGAGATTGAGACATATGAAAAAAACCACGTTAGCAATGAGTGCACTGGCTCTGAGTTTAGGTCTGGCGTTATCCCCGCTCTCTGCGAGCGCGGCAGAAACGTCCTCTTCGGCCTCAAGTACACAGCAAATGCCAAGCCTGGCCCCGATGCTGGAAAAAGTGATGCCGTCGGTTGTCAGCATTAATGTTGAAGGCAGCACAACGGTCAACACTCCGCGGATGCCGCGTAACTTCCAGCAGTTCTTTGGTGATAATTCACCGTTCTGCCAGGATGGTTCGCCGTTCCAGAGTTCTCCGTTCTGTCAGGGCGGTGGACAGGGCGGCGGGGCGCCGGGTGATGGCGGTCAGCAGCAGAAATTTATGGCGCTGGGCTCCGGGGTGATCATCGATGCGGCTAAAGGCTATGTCGTGACCAATAACCACGTTGTGGATAATGCGACCACGATTAAAGTACAGCTGAGCGACGGACGTAAGTTTGATGCCAAAGTCGTTGGCAAAGATCCGCGTTCCGATATTGCGCTGATCCAGATTCAGGATCCGAAAAATCTGACGGCGATTAAGCTGGCAGATTCCGATGCGCTGCGCGTCGGTGACTACACCGTCGCGATCGGTAACCCGTTTGGTCTGGGTGAAACCGTCACTTCGGGTATTGTCTCCGCGCTTGGCCGTAGCGGACTGAACGTTGAAAACTACGAAAACTTTATCCAGACCGATGCGGCGATCAACCGCGGTAACTCCGGCGGTGCGCTGGTTAACCTGAACGGCGAACTGATCGGGATTAATACCGCGATCCTGGCGCCGGACGGCGGCAATATCGGTATCGGTTTTGCCATCCCGAGTAACATGGTCAAAAACCTGACCGAGCAGATGGTTAAGTATGGCCAGGTGAAACGCGGCGAGCTGGGTATTATGGGGACCGAGCTGAACTCTGAACTGGCGAAAGCGATGAAGGTCGATGCGCAGCGCGGTGCCTTCGTCAGCCAGGTTATGCCGGGTTCTGCGGCGGCGAAGGCCGGTATCAAAGCCGGTGACGTGATTACCTCGCTGAACGGTAAGCCTATCAGCAGCTTCGCGGCGCTGCGTGCGCAAGTCGGTACTATGCCTATCGGTAGCAAAGTCCAGCTGGGACTGGTACGCGACGGCAAAGCGGTCAATGCGACCGTCGAACTGCAGCAGAGCAACCAGACTCAGGTTGACTCCAGCACCATCTTCAATGGTATTGAAGGTGCGGAAATGAGCAACAAAGGTCAGGACAAAGGTGTGGTGGTCAATAATGTGAAAGCGGGGACTCCGGCGGCACAAATTGGCCTCAAGAAAGGCGACATCATCGTCGGCGCTAACCAGCAGCCGGTGAAAAATATCGCCGATCTGCGCAAAATCTTTGATGCCAAACCTTCGGTGCTGGCGCTGAACATCCAGCGTGGCGATAGCACTATCTATCTGCTGATGCAGTAATCGCTAACGGCTAAACCAGCCCCTTCTCCTCGTTGCGGGAAGGGGCTTTTTTTTGCCCCGCTATCCGCCGCGCTTTCCTTTCTGTGACTCCACCCGCAACTCCATACTTCTCTGCCTGGCTTTATGCATATGCACAATGCGACGTTCGGCCAACTCTTTTATGCTGACCCCCTGTTGACGGGAGGGTTACATGGCTGGCTGGCATCTTGATACCAACATGGCGCAGGATATCGTTGCGCGAACGATGCGCATCATTGATACCAATATCAACGTAATGGACTCCCGCGGGCGCATTATCGGCAGCGGCGATCGCGAGCGAATTGGGGAATTGCACGAAGGGGCGCTGCTGGTGCTTTCCCAGGGGCGGGTCGTGGATATTGATGATGCGGTTGCTCGTCATCTACACGGCGTGCGTCAGGGGATTAACCTGCCTTTGCGTCTGGAGGGGGAGATCGTCGGCGTGATTGGCCTCACCGGCGAACCAGAAACGCTGCGCAAATATGGCGAGCTGGTGTGCATGACCGCCGAGATGATGCTGGAGCAGTCGCGGTTAATGCATCTTCTGGCCCAGGATAGCCGCCTGCGTGAAGAGCTGGTCATGAACCTGATTCAGGCAGAAGAGAATACGCCCGCCTTAACCGAGTGGGCGCAGCGGCTGGGCATCGATCTGAACCAGCCTCGCGTGGTCGCGATGATTGAAGTGGATAGCGGTCAGCTCGGGGTAGACAGCGCCATGGCCGAACTGCAGCAGCTGCAAACCGCCCTGACCACGCCCGATCGCAACAATCTGGTGGCGATTGTCTCACTGACCGAGATGGTGGTGCTCAAACCGGCATTCAATGCCTTTGGTCGCTGGGACGCGGAGGATCACCGCAAACGAATCGATCAGCTGATCGCCCGAATGAAAGAAAACGGCCAGCTGCGCTTTCGCGTGGCGCTGGGGAACTTCTTTACCGGCCCCGGCAGCATCGCCCGTTCCTGGCGCACCGCGCGTACCACGATGATGGTCGGCAAACAGCGGATGCCCGAGAGCCGCAGCTATTTTTATCAGGATTTAATGTTACCGGTGCTGCTCGATAGCCTGCGCGGCGGCTGGCAGGCCAATGAACTCGCCCGTCCTCTGGTCAGGCTGAAGGCGATGGATAATAACGGTCTGTTGCGGCGTACTCTACAAGCCTGGTTTCGCCATAACGTGCAGCCGCTGGCGACGTCAAAGGCGCTGTTTATTCATCGTAATACGCTGGAGTATCGCCTGAATCGTATTGCTGAACTGACGGGACTGGACCTGGGGAGTTTTGACGATCGTTTGCTGCTTTATATTGCGCTGCAGCTGGATGAACAGCGTTAGAAGATAGCCCGGATAGCGACACAGTGTCTTCTCCGGGTTGTTGTGGGTCTCTCCCCGGAAAGCATCGCCGGCCAGGGAGTGAAAACCAACTTATTTATTCCGCGTCAGTTTTTCCAGATCGGCTTCAATTTCACTGATCTTATGAGTGACGACGCTTTCCAGATGACGCAGATCGTCAAGGATCTTACGTTTGAGGTCGACTTCGGTACGATCGCGCTGGCAGATCTGATCCAGCTCATCGATAACGTAGCGCAGATTCGGGCTAATTTCCTGAACCTCTTTATACCCCTGGCCTACGCCATCTGCGACAACGGTCTTACGCTGGCGCGGGTATTTAAACTTGACGCTTTTGGCGAAGAACTCGCCTTTGTCTTTCTGAAAATAGATTTTCAGAATGTCGTTGTTGGCTTCCTGCCGCAGGCTATAGCGATCGATCTCATCAGGATTGGTAATGCCAAGACTTTTCAGATTATCGTACATAACGGTACCTTTGATATCATCATAACCTTTGAATAATTAACGAAAAGATCCATCTTCGCCAGCTTCAAATATAAAAAAAGCGGGATATCTCCCGCTTTTTATTCTGCTTAGTCGATGGTACGCAGCAGTTCGTTAATGCCGACCTTGCCGCGAGTTTTCGCATCCACTTTCTTCACGATAACGGCGCAGTACAGGCTGTACTTGCCATCTTTCGACGGCAGGTTGCCGGAAACCACCACTGAGCCCGCCGGAACGCGGCCATAATGGACTTCGCCGGTTTCGCGATCGTAAATTTTGGTGCTTTGACCCAGGTACACGCCCATGGAGATCACGGAGCCTTCTTCAACGATCACGCCTTCAACCACTTCAGAGCGTGCGCCGATGAAGCAGTTGTCTTCGATGATTGTCGGGTTAGCCTGCAGCGGCTCCAGCACGCCACCGATGCCGACGCCGCCGGACAGGTGCACGTTTTTACCGATCTGCGCGCAGGAACCCACGGTGGCCCAGGTATCTACCATGGAGCCTTCATCAACGTAGGCGCCAATGTTGACGTAGGACGGCATCAGCACGGTGTTGCGGGCAATAAATGCGCCCTGACGAACCGCCGCCGGCGGAACCACGCGGAAGCCTTCTTTCTGGAAACGCGCTTCATCATAGTCAGCGAATTTCATCGGCACTTTATCGAAGTAGCGGCTTTCCGCACCGTCGATAACCTGGTTATCGTTAATACGGAAAGAGAGCAGAACCGCCTTCTTCAGCCATTGATGGGTGACCCACTGGCCATCGATTTTTTCAGCGACACGCAGCGCGCCGGAATCAAGCAGAGAAATCACCTGGTTAACCGCTTCGCGGGTTACGGTATCCACATTTGCCGGCGTGATGTCGGCGCGACGCTCAAAAGCGGACTCAATAACATTCTGTAATTGCTGCATTGTTTTACTCTTTCTCTTTACACATTAAAAGTTCGTCACCCTTTATCGTTTGGATTGAGGGCCTCTGTCAACCGTTGTTGTACTTCTTGTTGGAGCGCATTATTAAGCCCACGCCGGTCCGCCGTCGCGATTATAAATAAATCTTCTACTCGCTCACCAATTGTCGTAATTCTGGCCCCGTGAAGCGAAATATTGAGGTCGGCGAACACCTGACCCACGCGAGCCAGCAGGCCCGGCTGATCGAGCGCAATCAGCTCAAGAAACGATTTTCTGTCGGTGTGCGTTGGCAGGAAATTGACTTCGGTAACGACGGAGAAATGGCGAAGTTTCGCCGCCTGACGGCGCGGTGCCGGCGGCTGCCAGCTGCGTTGGGTGATGGTCTGTTCCAGGCCGTGGCGGATCATCTCATGGCGATCGGCGGAAAGCGGACTGCCGTCCGGTTCCAGTACAATAAAGGTATCCATCGCCATGCCGTCGCGGGTGGTAAAAATCTGGGCATCGTGAACGCTGAGGTTGCGGCGATCCAGCTCGCCACAGACGGCGGCAAACAGGTACGGGCGGTCCGGGCTCCAGATAAAAATTTCGGTCCCGCCGCGCGTGGCCTGCGAGCTGAGCAGGATCATCGGTTTGCTCAGGTCGTGTTTGAGCAAATTGCGGGCGTGCCAGGCGAGCTGGTTCGGCGTATGGCGCACGAAGTAGTTGGCGCGGCAGCGATTCCAGATTTGATGCAGCGCCTCTTCATTAATATTTTCCATCCGCAGGAGCGCCAGCGCCTGCAGCTGATGATGGCGTACCCGTTCGCGCATATCTGGCGTGCTTTGCATCCCGCGACGCAGCTGTTTTTCGGTGGCGAAATAGAGCTCGCGCAGCAGGCTCTGCTTCCAGCTGTTCCACAAGGTTTCGTTGGTCGCACAGATATCGGCGACGGTCAGGCACACCAGGTAGCGCAGGCGGTTTTCGGTTTGCACCTCTTCGGCAAACTGCTTGATGACCTCCGGATCCTGAATATCACGGCGCTGAGCGGTGACCGACATCAACAGATGATGGCGTACCAGCCAGGCCACCAGCTGGGTTTCCCGCGAGTTAAGCCCGTGCAGCTCGGCGAATTTCAGCACATCCTGGGCACCGAGGACAGAATGATCGCCGCCGCGACCTTTAGCAATATCATGGAACAGGGCGGCAATCAGAATCAGCTCCGGGTGCGTCAGGCGAGGCCACAGTTCTACGCACAGCGGGTGGCGACTGCGGGTCTCTTCTTTGGCAAAGCTTTCCAGCTTCAGCATCACGCGGATCGTATGTTCATCGACCGTATAGGCATGAAACAGGTCAAACTGCATCTGGCCCACAATATGCGACCACTGCGGCATATAGGCCCACAGTACGCTGTGGCGGTGCATCGGCAACAGCCCCCGGCTGACCGCGCCCTGGTGGCGCAACATGCTGAGGAAAATCGTGCGCGCTTCCGGGATATAGCACAGCGGCTGCGTCAGATGGCGCCGCGCGTGGCGCAGGTGGCGAAGCGTCGTGGAGTAGATGCCGGTGATGTTGCTGTTACGCACCATAATATAGAACATGCGCAGGATCGCCTGCGGTTCGCGCATAAACAGCGTATCGTCGCGCAGGTCAATCAGCGTGCCGCGCAGCTGAAAATCATCATCGATGGGCCGCGGCTTTTCATCTTCGGTGAGGGCGAGGATTGCTTCATCAAACAGCTGGAGCAGCATGTGATTCAGTTCGCTGACCCGCCGGGTGACGCGGAAAAAATCCTTCATCATGTATTCGATAGGCTGATTGCCTTCGCCTTCGTAGCGCAGTCGGCGGGCGACGCTGAGCTGGCGGTCGAATAGCAGGCGGTTATCGTAGCGGTTTAACTCGAGGTGCAGCGCAAAGCGAATCCGCCACAGCTGGTGCAGACATTCGTTAAGCTCGTTACGTTCGGCTTCGGTGAGAAAGCCGAAGCCAACCATTTCATCCAGCGAGGTGGCGCCGAAGTGGCGACGGGCGACCCACTGTAGGGTGTGGATATCTCGCAGGCCGCCTGGGCTGCTTTTCACATCTGGTTCGAGGTTATAGCTGGTGCCGTGGTAGCGCTGGTGGCGGATGTTCTGCTCTTCGACCTTGGCGGCAAAAAACTTCTCTGAAGGCCAGAAACCATCGCTGAAGATATGTTTCTGCAGTTCAAGAAACAGGGCCACATCGCCAATCAGCAGGCGAGATTCAATCAGGTTGGTCGCGACGCTAAGATCGGACAGTCCTTCCAGCAGGCACTCTTCGAGCGTGCGTACGCTGTGGCCGACCTCGAGCTTGATATCCCACAGCAGCGTCAGCAGTTCGCCCACCTTCTGCGCCTGCTCATCGGAGAGTTTTTTGCGGCTGAGAATCAGCAGGTCGACGTCGGAGAGCGGGTGCAGCTCGCCACGGCCATACCCCCCGACCGCGACCAGCGCCAGATCGCTGACCGGACCAAAGCCAAAATCAATCCACAGGCGCTGGAGCAACTGGTCGATAAATTCGGTGCGCGCTTCGATTAGCTGCCCGGCGGCGATACCGCTATCAAACGCTTCACCCAGCCAGCGCTGGAAAATATCGAGGTGTGCCTTGATGGTGGCACAGGTCAAATCACCTTGCGGCCAGCTACCCGGATTCTCTGGCTGACCGGAGAGGGTAGGGGAGACAGTGTCAGGTAAAGAGTTGCTCATCGCGTCACCATAAGAAAATAACTATCGCCCATAAAAAATCGCCGGGAGCGATTTTTAACGTCGCCCGCGACGGCCCATCGGGTGACGGGCAGGACGCCCGTCATAAAAAAGCCGGGAGCGATTTTTAACGTCGCTTGCGGCGGCCCATCGGGTGACGGGCAGGACGCCCGTCATAAAAAATCGCCGGGAGCGATTTTTAACGTCGCCCGCGACGGCCCATCGGGTGACGGGCAGGACGCCCGTCATAAAAAAGCCGGGAGCGATTTTTAACGTCGCTTGCGGCGGCCCATCGGGTGACGGGCAGGACGCCCGTCATAAAAAATCGCCGGGAGCGATTTTTAACGTCGCCCGCGACGGCCCATCGGGTGACGGGCAGGACGCCCGTCATAAAAAAGCCGGGAGCGATTTTTAACGTCGCCTGCGGCGGCCCATCGGGTGACGGGCAGGACGCCCGTCATAAAAAAAGCCGGCGGGCGCCGGCTTTTCGTTATGCGTCGTGCGAGATTATCGCCGGGATGGTGTCATCCTTACGTAACGTCAGAATCTCACAGCCGTTCTCTGTCACCACAATAGTATGCTCGTACTGCGCAGACAAGCTCCGGTCTTTGGTTTTCACCGTCCAGCCGTCTTTCATGCTGCGGATCTCTTTCTTACCGGCATTGACCATCGGTTCGATGGTAAAGGTCATGCCCGGCTTGAGCACCACATTGGTTTCAGGAGAGTCGTAGTGCAGCACCTGCGGTTCTTCATGGAAACCGCGACCGATACCGTGACCGCAATATTCACGCACCACCGAGAAACCTTCCGCTTCGACGAATTTCTGGATAGCTGCGCCGATCGCGCGCAGGTTGATTCCCGGCTTAACCATCTTCAGGGCCAGATACAGGCTCTCCTGGGTGATGCGGCACAGACGCTCGCCGAGAATCGTCGGTTTGCCGACGATGAACATCCTGGAGGTGTCGCCGTGGAAATCATCCTTAATTACCGTGACATCAATGTTGACGATGTCGCCGTCTTTCAACAGTTTTTCGTCGTCCGGAATCCCGTGACAGACGACTTCGTTAATAGAGATGCACACGGATTTCGGGTAACCGTGGTAGCCGAGGCAGGCGGAGATCGCTTTCTGTTCGTTAACAATATAATCGTTACAGATGCGGTCCAGTTCGCCGGTGCTGACGCCCGGTTTAACGTAGGGTTCGATCATTTCCAGCACTTCAGCGGCCAGGCGGCCGGCGACGCGCATTTTTTCGATGTCTTCAGATGTCTTGATAGATATAGCCATGGATTGTGTCCAGCTGTGTCGGTTTTTTCGACAATAATAGAGTTATTCCTGCCAATGTTAACAGTCCGGGTGTCCTGGTGCCAAATTGAGAATCATTAACAGCACTCAGCGTCAACAACAGTTGGTTTCCGATCGGGTTTTGTGGTATAAAGCGCGCCGGACTTCCGTTCCATTTCGTACTACACAGGATGGACTGAAGCGACAATCTCACTTTGTGTAAATAACACACACGTATCGACACATATTCCGGGGTGCCCTTTAGGGTCGGTAATATGGGATACGTGGAGGCATAACCCCAACTTTATCTATAGAGGTTTTAAACATGGCAACTGTTTCCATGCGCGACATGCTCAAGGCTGGTGTTCACTTTGGTCACCAGACCCGTTACTGGAACCCGAAAATGAAGCCTTTCATCTTCGGCGCGCGTAACAAAGTTCACATCATCAACCTTGAGAAAACTGTACCGATGTTCAACGAAGCTCTGGCTGAACTGAACAAGATCTCTGCTCGTAAAGGTAAAATCCTTTTCGTTGGTACTAAACGCGCTGCAAGCGAAGCGGTAAAAGAAGCTGCTAACAGCTGCGACCAGTTCTTCGTGAACCATCGCTGGTTGGGCGGCATGCTGACTAACTGGAAAACCGTTCGTCAGTCCATCAAACGTCTGAAAGACCTGGAAACTCAGTCCCAGGACGGTACTTTCGAGAAGCTGACCAAGAAAGAAGCGCTGATGCGCACTCGTGAGCTGGACAAGCTGGAAAACAGCCTGGGCGGTATCAAAGACATGGGCGGCCTGCCGGACGCACTGTTTGTTATCGACGCTGACCACGAGCACATCGCTATCAAAGAAGCAAACAACCTGGGTATCCCGGTATTTGCTATCGTTGATACTAACTCCGATCCGGACGGCGTAGACTTCGTTATCCCGGGTAACGACGACGCGATCCGCGCTGTTAGCCTGTACCTGGGCGCTGTAGCTGCAACCGTGCGTGAAGGTCGTTCTCAGGATCTGGCTTCTCAGGCGGAAGAAAGCTTCGTAGAAGCTGAATAATAAGGTTTCACCCCTTATTAGTACCGTGTATGAATAGGGGCCCATTTTCGGCCCCTTTTTTCAATTTATACTGTTTGGCCCCCGGCCGGGCAGTTCACATCTCCCGAGGATTTAAGAATGGCTGAAATTACCGCATCCCTGGTAAAAGAGCTGCGTGAGCGTACTGGCGCAGGCATGATGGATTGCAAAAAAGCGCTGACCGAAGCGAACGGCGACATTGAGCTGGCAATCGAAAACATGCGTAAATCCGGCGCAATCAAAGCGGCGAAAAAAGCAGGTAACGTTGCTGCTGACGGCGTGATCATCACTAAGATCGACGGTACCTACGGCATCATTCTGGAAGTTAACTGCCAGACTGACTTCGTTGCTAAAGATGGTGGTTTCCAGGCATTTGCTAATAAAGTACTGGACGCTGCGGTCGCTGGCAAAATCACCGACGTTGAAGTTCTGAAAGCACAGTTCGAAGAAGAGCGTGTTGCGCTGGTTGCTAAAATCGGTGAGAACATCAACATCCGTCGCGTGGCTTCCCTGGAAGGCGACGTTCTGGGTTCATACCAGCACGGCGCACGTATCGGTGTTCTGGTTGCGGCTAAAGGCGCTGACCAGGAGCTGGTTAAACAGCTGGCAATGCACATCGCAGCAAGCAAGCCGGAATTCGTTAAGCCGGAAGACGTTTCTGCTGAAGTGGTTGAGAAAGAGTACCAGGTTCAGCTGGACATCGCGATGCAGTCTGGTAAGCCGAAAGAAATCGCAGAGAAAATGGTTGAAGGCCGCATGAAGAAATTCACCGGCGAAGTTTCTCTGACCGGCCAGCCTTTCGTTATGGACCCGAGCAAATCTGTTGCTCAGCTGCTGAAAGAGCACAATGCCGACGTTACTGGCTTCATCCGCTTTGAAGTGGGCGAAGGCATCGAGAAAGTTGAGACTGACTTTGCAGCAGAAGTTGCTGCGATGTCCAAGCAGTCTTAATTTTCAAAAGGAGCCGCCTGAGGGCGGCTTCTTTTTGTGCCCGTTTTGTAAATTCAGCTCATCGCTTATAGTGGCGGTGCTGAAAAGCGGCATACAATGTCGCCAGAATTAACTCATCTCACTCGTTGACAGTCTCAGGAAAGAAACATGGCTACCAATGCAAAACCCGTCTACAAACGTATTCTGCTTAAGTTAAGTGGCGAAGCTCTGCAGGGTTCGGAAGGCTTCGGTATTGATGCAAGCATACTTGACCGTATGGCTCAGGAAATCAAAGAACTGGTTGAACTGGGTATTCAGGTTGGCGTAGTGATTGGTGGCGGTAACTTGTTCCGTGGTGCTGGGCTGGCGAAAGCGGGGATGAACCGCGTTGTGGGCGACCACATGGGCATGCTGGCAACGGTGATGAACGGTCTTGCGATGCGTGACTCACTTCATCGCGCCTATGTGAACGCTCGCCTGATGTCAGCGATTCCGCTGAATGGCGTGTGTGATAACTACAGCTGGGCGGAAGCCATCAGCCTGCTGCGTAACAATCGCGTCGTGATTCTTTCAGCAGGGACCGGTAACCCGTTCTTCACCACCGATTCCGCTGCCTGTCTGCGCGGTATTGAAATCGAAGCCGATGTTGTGCTGAAAGCCACCAAAGTCGACGGTGTGTTTACCGCTGACCCGGCCAAAGACCCGTCTGCCACCATGTACGATCAGCTGACCTACAGCGAAGTGCTCGATAAAGAACTGAAAGTCATGGATTTGGCCGCCTTTACCCTGGCGCGTGACCATAAATTGCCGATTCGCGTCTTCAACATGAACAAACCCGGCGCACTGCGTCGCGTGGTGATGGGCGAAAAAGAAGGCACATTGATTACGGAATAATTCCCGTCAGCGCCAAATCCGGGTAATATTCCGCCTTACTTTCGCGGGCTTATTGCCCGGTGATTTGCATTAAACCTGACTATACTTAGCTCACTTTTACGGTGAGCGACCGTCTGGTCTGTCTGAGACAAGTTTTCAAGGATTCGTAACGTGATTAGCGATATCAGAAAAGATGCTGAAGTACGCATGGAAAAATGCGTCGAAGCGTTCAAAACCCAAATCAGCAAAATACGCACGGGTCGTGCTTCTCCCAGCCTGCTGGATGGCATTGTCGTGGAATATTACGGCACGCCGACGCCTCTGCGTCAGCTGGCAAGCGTCACGGTAGAAGACTCCCGTACACTGAAAATCAACGTATTCGATCGCTCGATGAGCCCGGCCGTTGAGAAAGCGATCATGGCTTCCGATCTCGGTCTGAACCCGAGCTCTGCGGGTACCGACATCCGCGTTCCGCTGCCGCCGCTGACCGAAGAACGTCGTAAAGATCTGACTAAGATCGTGCGTGCCGAAGCCGAACAGGCTCGCGTGTCTGTCCGTAACGTGCGTCGTGATGCTAACGACAAAGTTAAAGCGCTGCTGAAAGACAAAGAGATCAGCGAAGATGACGATCGCCGTTCTCAGGACGACGTGCAGAAAATGACTGACGCCGCCATTAAGAAAGTGGATGCGGCGCTGGCCGATAAAGAAGCGGAACTGATGCAGTTCTGATTCTCTGCCGATACGCTCGCCGCCCACTTTGATTGATGAGCTGCGGGCGTTAAGTCTGAAACGCCGTACAGAAGACCGAACGCTCAATTCCTGGGATTGTGTTAAAACGGTCGGCCCTGTAGCCTTTGGCACGCTTGCTGAAGGTGATAGACCGCCGATCTGCTCCCGGGTCATTGTGGCGTAAGGGCTTTCTGACGGCGTTTTTCTTTTTATCCTGTCTCAATTCTTCTGGACATCTCATGAAGCAATTAACCGTTCTCGGTTCGACCGGTTCAATTGGCTGCAGCACGCTGGATGTGGTGCGCCATAACCCCGATCGCTTTTCCATCGCCGCGCTGGTCGCAGGGAAAAATGTCGACCGCATGGTTGAACAATGTCTGGAATTTTTTCCCCGCTACGCGGTGATGGACGATGTACAAAGCGCCGACGCGCTGCGCATCCGCCTGCGTGAAAACGGTAGCCGCACTGACGTATTGAGCGGCCAGCAGGCTGCCGCTGAAGTGGCTGCGCTGGACGACGTTGACCAGGTCATGGCGGCGATTGTGGGTGCTGCGGGGCTGGTGCCAACGCTGGCCGCCATCCGTGCCGGCAAAACGGTGCTGCTGGCGAATAAAGAGTCGCTGGTCACCTGCGGACGTCTGTTTATGGATGCCGTACAGCAGTATGGTGCGCACCTGCTGCCCGTGGACAGCGAACATAACGCGATTTTTCAGAGTATGCCTGTAACCGTACAGCATAATCTTGGATACGCTGACTTAACGCAGAACGGCGTATCGTCGATTCTGCTGACCGGTTCCGGTGGTCCTTTCCGGGAAACGGCGATAGCGGAACTGGCGGCGATGACGCCGGATCAGGCCTGCCGTCACCCCAACTGGTCAATGGGACGCAAAATCTCTGTCGATTCCGCCACGATGATGAACAAAGGGCTGGAATATATCGAAGCCCGCTGGTTGTTCAACGCTTCAGCCCGGCAGATGGAAGTGCTGATCCATCCGCAGTCCGTCATTCACTCGATGGTGCGTTATCTTGACGGCAGCGTCATTGCGCAGCTCGGCGAACCGGATATGCGTACGCCTATCGCCCATACGATGGGCTGGCCAGACCGCCTGAACTCTGGCGTGCCGGCGTTAGACTTCTGCCAGCTGAGTCAGCTGAGCTTTTCCGCGCCGGACTACGGGCGCTATCCGTGTCTCAAGCTGGCGATGGACGCATTTGATCAAGGTCAGGCGGCGACAACGGCACTGAATGCGGCCAACGAAATCTCCGTGGCAGCCTTCCTGGCTGAAGAGATTCGCTTTACCGATATTGCGGGAGTCAACCTGGCGGTACTGGATCAGCTGGCGCTTGATGAGCCGCAAAGCATTGATGAAGTGCTGGTTATTGATGCTCAGGCCAGGGTCGTTGCGCAGAAGCAGATAAAACATCTGACAACGCGGGGCTGAACCTCACGACACGTTGTGATATTTGTGGGCGCTGGGCTTCGGTGATATAGTCTGCGCCACCCAATCGTTGCATTTTGTTGTAAAAGATTGTGGTGGCCGTGGAAAAACACGGCTTTTTTGCGTAAAGCTTTGGGTTGTTCTCTGCGATTAGCTGTAGCTTCGGCACTGGATAAAAATGCGTATACAGCGCTGACCGGTTGCTCGCGTTTAGTGGCTTGGCTAATCCTTATTATGGACTTAAAACGCGTTATGTTGTCTGCTAATCACACTGTCAGCGAAATATCGCCTGCGCATGGCTGTCGTCATGTCGCCATTATCATGGACGGCAACGGTCGTTGGGCGAAACAGCAAGGAAAAATTCGCGCATTCGGCCATAAAGCCGGGGCGAAGTCGGTTCGTCGCGCGGTCTCCTTCGCGGCGAACAATGGTATTGAAGCGTTGACGCTATATGCATTCAGCAGCGAGAACTGGAACCGCCCCGAGCAGGAAGTCAGTGCTCTGATGGAGCTGTTCGTTTGGGCGCTGGATAGCGAAGTGAAAAGCTTGCATCGGCATAACGTTCGTCTGCGGATCATCGGCGAGACGACGCGTTTTAATGCTCGCCTGCAGGAGCGTATCCGCAAAGCGGAAGCGCTGACGGAGAACAACACGGGCTTAACGCTGAATATTGCGGCGAACTACGGTGGGCGCTGGGATATTATTCAGGGTGTCCGCAATCTGGCCGAACAGGTTCAGAACGGGTTACTTCGGCCCGAACAGATCACGGAAGACATGCTGAGTCAGCAGGTCTGTATGCATGAACTGGCACCTGTAGATTTAGTTATTAGGACCGGGGGAGAGCATCGCATCAGTAATTTTTTGATTTGGCAAATTGCGTATGCCGAACTTTACTTTACCGATGTTCTTTGGCCCGATTTTGCTGAACAGGACTTTGAAGGTGCACTCCATGCCTTTGTTAATCGAGAGCGTCGTTTCGGCGGCACTGAGCCGGGTGGCAATCATGCCTGATGGGGGTCACTTTTGCTGAAGTATCGCCTGATATCGGCTTTCGTTTTAATCCCCGTGGTGATTGCGGCGCTTTTTCTGTTGCCGCCTGCGGGTTTTGCCATCGTCACGCTCGTGGTGTGTATGCTCGCTGCGTGGGAGTGGGGGCAATTTAGCGGTTTCACTTCAACTTCACAACGCATCTGGCTGGCGCTGCTGTGTGGCCTGCTACTGGCGTTGATGCTTTTCCTGATGCCGGAATATCACTACGACGTTCATCAACCGTTGGTTGAGGGATCGCTCTGGGCGTCGTTTGGCTGGTGGATTGTGGCGCTGCTGCTGGTGCTTTCTTACCCGGCCTCCGCTGCTTTCTGGCGCAACTCGAAAGCGCTGCGTCTGATCTTTGGTATTCTGACCATCGTCCCGTTCTTCTGGGGCATGCTGGCGCTGCGCGCCTGGCATTATGCGGATAACCATTACAGCGGCGCGCTGTGGCTGCTGTACGTGATGATTCTGGTCTGGGGCGCGGATTCTGGCGCCTATATGTTTGGCAAGATGTTCGGCAAGCATAAGCTGGCACCGAAAGTGTCTCCGGGTAAAACCTGGCAGGGGTTCTTCGGCGGCCTGGTGACGGCAGCGGTCATCTCCTGGGCCTACGGTCAGTGGGCAAATCTGGATGTTACCCCAACGGTATTACTGGTGTGTTCCGTTGTTGCGGCACTGGCATCGGTGCTGGGCGATCTGACAGAGAGTATGTTTAAGCGAGAGGCCGGCATTAAGGATAGCGGTCATCTGATTCCCGGACACGGTGGAATACTGGATCGTATCGATAGCCTGACGGCGGCGGTACCGGTGTTTGCTTGTCTGCTATTGTTGGTCTTCAGGACGATTTGACGGAAGGTTTTATGCTAAGCGTTCTCTGGAATTTGGCTGCCTTTATCATTGCGCTGGGCGTATTGATCACCGTGCATGAGTTTGGCCATTTCTGGGTGGCTCGTCGCTGCGGCGTTCGCGTTGAACGCTTTTCCATCGGCTTTGGTAAAGCGTTATGGCGACGTTTTGACAAGCAGGGAACGGAATTCGTCATCGCTCTTATTCCACTCGGCGGCTATGTCAAAATGCTCGACGAACGCGTCGAGCCGGTGGCGCCTGAGATGCGCCACTACGCTTTCAATAACAAAACCGTTGGCCAGCGTGCGGCCATCATTGCCGCTGGTCCTGTCGCGAACTTCATTTTTGCCATCTTTGCCTACTGGCTGGTGTTTATCATCGGTGTCCCTGGTGTCCGTCCGGTTGTTGGTGAAATAGTACCCGACTCGATTGCCGCACACGCACAAATTGCAAAAGGAACGGAACTTAAAGCGATAGATGGCATCGAAACGCCTGATTGGGATGCAGTGCGTATGGCGCTGGTCTCGAAGATAGGCGACGAGCAAACAATAGTTACGGTCGCCCCTTTCGGGAGCAGTCAGCGCCAGGATAAAATCCTCGATCTGCGGCACTGGGCGTTTGAGCCGGATAAACAAGATCCGGTGACATCGCTGGGTATTCAGCCTCGCAGCGCGCAGATTGATACGGTGCTGGCTGAAGTACAATCTGGTTCGGCGGCGCAGAAGGCCGGTTTGCAAGCGGGCGACAGGATCGTTAAAGTCGATGGTCAACCGTTAACGCAGTGGATGACGTTTGTAAATCTGGTGCGTGATAATCCGGGTAAGGCGCTGATTCTGGACATCGAGCGACAGGGGAGTCCCTTGTCTGTTACGCTGACGCCAGATAGCCGATCCGCAAAAGGTAAAGCCGAAGGGTTTGCAGGGGTCGTACCTAAGGTCATCCCGCTGCCTGATGAATATAAAACAGTGCGTCAGTACGGGCCGTTTGCCGCCATTGCTGAAGCCACGGATAAAACCTGGCAACTGATGTCATTAACCGTCAGGATGCTGGGTAAATTGATAACCGGTGATGTCAAACTGAACAACCTCAGCGGGCCGATTTCTATCGCCCAGGGGGCTGGAATGTCAGCGGAGTTTGGATTGATTTACTATCTGATGTTCCTTGCGCTGATTAGCGTGAACCTCGGAATAATCAATCTGTTCCCGCTTCCCGTCCTGGACGGGGGGCACCTGCTATTTTTGGCGATTGAAAAGCTGAAGGGCGGGCCGGTATCCGAGCGAGTTCAAGACTTTAGTTATCGCATTGGCTCAATACTGCTGGTGTTGTTAATGGGGCTTGCACTTTTCAATGATTTCTCTCGGTTGTAAGAGAGTTTGTTAGGAAGAACGCATAATAACGATGGCGATGAAAAAGTTGCTCATAGCGTCGCTGCTGTTTAGCAGCGCAACCGTATACGGTGCTGAAGGGTTCGTGGTGAAGGACATTCATTTCGAAGGCTTGCAGCGTGTCGCTGTTGGTGCGGCCCTCCTCAGTATGCCCGTGCGTCCTGGCGATACGGTGACCGATGATGATATCAGTAACACCATTCGTGCTTTGTTTGCCACTGGCAACTTTGAGGACGTCCGCGTCCTGCGCGATGGTGATACCCTGTTGGTGCAGGTGAAAGAGCGCCCAACGATTGCCAGCATCACTTTCTCCGGTAATAAGTCGGTGAAGGATGACATGCTCAAGCAAAACCTTGAGGCATCCGGCGTTCGCGTTGGGGAGTCCCTTGACCGCACGACCCTCGCTGATATCGAGAAAGGGCTGGAAGATTTCTACTACAGCGTCGGTAAGTACAGCGCCAGCGTAAAAGCTGTCGTTACGCCGCTGCCGCGTAACCGCGTCGACCTGAAACTGGTATTCCAGGAGGGCGTCTCGGCGAAAATCCAGCAGATTAATATTGTCGGTAACCATGCGTTCAGTACCGATGAACTGATCTCAACATTCCAGCTGCGCGATGAAGTGCCGTGGTGGAACGTGGTCGGCGATCGCAAATACCAGAAGCAGAAGCTGGCCGGGGATCTCGAAACCCTGCGCAGTTACTACCTGGATCGCGGTTACGCACGTTTCAACATCGACTCCACTCAGGTGAGCCTGACGCCGGATAAAAAAGGCATCTATATCACCGTGAATATCACTGAAGGCGAGCAGTACAAGCTTTCTGGTGTTCAGGTGACGGGCGATCTGGCGGGACATTCGGCAGAAATCGAAGCGTTGACCAAAGTCGAGCCGGGCGAGCTGTATAACGGCGCCAAAGTGACCAAAATGGAGAATGATATTAAGAAACTCCTCGGTCGCTATGGCTACGCTTATCCGCGCGTCCAGTCTCAGCCGGAAATTAACGATAGCGATAAGACCGTGAAGCTGCACGTCAACGTCGATGCGGGCAACCGTTACTACGTACGTAAAATTCGCTTCGAGGGCAACGACACCTCCAAAGACTCCGTTCTGCGTCGCGAAATGCGTCAGATGGAAGGGGCATGGCTGGGCAGCGATCTGGTCGACCAGGGTAAAGATCGTCTCAACCGCTTAGGCTATTTTGAAACGGTCGATACCGATACGCAGCGCGTACCGGGCAGCCCGGATCAGGTCGACGTAGTCTATAAAGTCAAAGAACGTAACACCGGTAGCTTCAACTTTGGTATCGGCTACGGTACGGAAAGTGGCGTCAGCTTCCAGGCCGGTGTTCAGCAGGACAACTGGTTGGGTACCGGCTATTCCGTCGGAATTAACGGCACCAAAAACGATTACCAGACCTATACTGAACTGTCGGTCACTAACCCGTATTTCACCGTTGATGGCGTGAGTCTCGGTGGTCGTATTTTCTATAACGACTTCGACGCGAACGATGCGGATCTGTCTGACTATACCAACAAAAGCTATGGTACGGACGTTACGCTGGGCTTCCCGGTTAACGAATACAATACGCTGCGCGCGGGCTTAGGGTATGTCCATAACTCCCTGTCCAATATGCAGCCGCAGGTGTCGATGTGGCGTTATCTGAACTCAATGGGTCAATATCCGGAAAATACCGATGATAAAAACTCATTCAGCGCCAACGACTTCACCTTCAACTACGGTTGGACCTATAACAAGCTCGACCGCGGCTTCTTCCCGACGGAAGGTTCGCGTGTCAACCTGAATGGTAAAGTGACCATTCCAGGTTCTGATAACGAATACTACAAAGCTACGCTGGATACCGCGACCTACGTGCCGATCGATAACGATCACAAATGGGTGGTTCTGGGACGTACTCGCTTCGGCTATGGCGACGGTATTGGCAGCAAAGAGATGCCGTTCTACGAGAACTTCTATGCCGGTGGTTCAAGCACCGTGCGCGGGTTCCAGTCGAACACCATTGGTCCGAAAGCGGTTTATTTCCCGGCCAGCAATCGCCACGATGGCGATGATAACTATGACAGTAACTGTAAGAGCACTGAATCTGCACCGTGTAAATCGGATGATGCAGTGGGCGGTAACGCCATGGCCGTGGCCAGCCTGGAGCTGATTACTCCGACGCCGTTTATCAGCGACAAATATGCTAACTCGGTCCGTACCTCCTTCTTCTGGGATATGGGTACCGTGTGGGATACTCACTGGGATTCGAGCGCTTACGCGGGTTATCCGGATTACGGTGATCCGAGCAACATCCGTATGTCCGCTGGTATTGCGGTACAGTGGATGTCGCCGTTGGGGCCGTTGGTATTCTCCTACGCCCAACCGTTTAAAAAGTACGAAGGAGACAAGGCCGAGCAGTTCCAGTTTAACATTGGTAAAACCTGGTAATTGCGGGCAGCAATGGAATGTAAGTGCAGTATAGCGCTGACTTTAGGCGATAATCACGGTTATCGCCTGGCCACGCAAATAACGGTACCCCTGGGTACTCATGGGATGGTAAGGAGTTAATTGTGAAAAAGTGGTTATTAGCTGCAGGTCTGGGTTTAGCAATGGTAACTTCCGCTCAGGCGGCAGATAAAATTGCAATGGTTAACATGAACAGCCTGTTCCAACAGGTTGCCCAGAAAACAGGCGTTTCTAACACGCTGGAAAACGAGTTCAAAGGCCGCGCGAGCGAGCTGCAGCGTATGGAAGGCGATCTGCAGTCCAAAATGCAGCGTCTGCAGTCCATGAAACCGGGTGCTGACCGTACCAAGCTGGAAAAAGACGTCATGGCTCAGCGCCAGACCTTCTCTCAGAAGGCGCAGTCTTTTGAGCAGGATCGTGCACGTCGCTCCAACGAAGAGCGCGGCAAACTGGTTAACCGTATCCAGACTGCTGTGAAAAGCGTAGCGAGCAGCCAGAGCATCGACCTGGTTGTTGATTCTAATGCCGTTGCATACAACAGCAGCGATGTAAAAGACATCACCGCTGATGTGCTGAAACAGGTTAAATAAGTAATGCCTTCTATTCGACTGGCTGATCTAGCACAGCAGTTGGATGCAGAATTACACGGTGATGGCGATATCGTCATCACCGGCGTTGCGTCCATGCAGACTGCAAAAGCAGGTCATATTACGTTCATGGTCAACCCTAAGTACCGTGAGCACCTGGCCGCTTGCCAGGCTTCTGCCGTTGTCATGACGCAGGATGATTTACCTTTTGCCCAAAGCGCTGCACTGGTAGTGCGTAATCCCTACCTGACCTATGCGCGAATGGCTCAAATTCTGGATACCACGCCGCAGCCGGCGCAGGATATCGCCCCGAGTGCGGTGATTGATGCCACGGCGACGCTGGGTAAAAACGTCTCGATTGGCCCTAACGCCGTGATCGAATCTGATGTTGTGCTGGGTGACAATGTGGTGATTGGCGCCGGGTGCTTCGTTGGGAAAAAGACCAAAATTGGTGCTGGCTCCCGTTTGTGGGCCAACGTGACCGTTTACCACGAGATTGAGATCGGTGAGAATTGCCTGATTCAGTCCAGCACCGTTATCGGTGCCGATGGTTTCGGCTATGCCAACGACCGCGGCAACTGGGTGAAGATCCCGCAGCTCGGTCGCGTCATCATTGGCGATCGCGTGGAGATCGGCGCCTGTACGACCATTGACCGTGGTGCGCTGGATGATACCGTGATTGGCAATGGCGTTATCATTGATAACCAGTGTCAGATTGCGCATAACGTTGTGATTGGTGACAATACTGCCGTTGCAGGTGGCGTTATCATGGCAGGCAGCCTGAAAATTGGCCGTTACTGCATGATTGGCGGAGCCAGCGTAATCAACGGACATATGGAAATCTGCGACAAAGTCACCGTCACCGGTATGGGGATGGTCATGCGTCCTATCACCGAGCCTGGCGTCTATTCTTCAGGGATTCCGCTGCAACCGAATAAGGTGTGGCGTAAAACCGCGGCGCTGGTGATGAATATTGATGAGATAAACAAACGCCTCAAATCGATTGAGCGTAAGGTTAATCAGCAAGATTAGCGCATCAGTTGACACACAAAATCATGCAAAGCAGTATCCGGGCGGCAACCACCGCTGACAAAGACACTGCCAGAGAGATGAAGTGTAAAAATTTTCGGCCTGTTGCATTCATAAGATTGCCGCAGGCCGTGTTATTATTGCCTTTTAGTATATTTAGACAGGAAGAGTATTTTGACTACTGAAACTCATACTCTGCACATTGAAGAGATTCTGGAACTTCTCCCTCACCGCTACCCGTTCCTGCTGGTAGACCGTGTGCTGGATTTTGAAGAAGGTCGTTTTCTGCGCGCAGTAAAAAATGTTTCTGTTAACGAGCCGTTTTTCCAGGGGCACTTCCCTGGTAAACCGATTTTACCGGGCGTGCTGATTCTGGAAGCGATGGCGCAGGCCACCGGCATTCTGGCATTCAAAAGCGTAGGTAAGCTCGAACCGGGTGAACTCTATTACTTCGCCGGGATTGATGAAGCGCGTTTCAAACGTCCGGTAGTACCAGGCGATCAGATGATTATGGAAGTCACTTTCGAGAAAACCCGTCGCGGCCTGACTCGTTTTAAAGGCGTCGCGCTGGTTGATGGTAAAGTGGTTTGCGAAGCAACGATGATGTGTGCGCGTAGCCGGGAGGCCTGATACGTGATTGATAAAACCGCCTTTGTTCATCCGACTGCCATCGTGGAAGAAGGCGCCGTTATCGGTGCTAACGCCCACATTGGCCCGTTTTGTATTGTTGGTGCTAACGTCGAAATTGGCGAAGGTACCGTACTGAAGTCTCATGTTGTTGTTAACGGCCATACCAGAATTGGTCGTGATAACGAGATCTATCAGTTCGCTTCCATCGGTGAAGTTAACCAGGACCTGAAATACGCTGGTGAACCGACGCGTGTGGAAATTGGCGACCGCAACCGCATCCGCGAAAGCGTCACCATCCATCGTGGCACAGTACAGGGTGGTGGATTAACGAAGGTGGGCAGCGATAACCTGCTGATGATCAACGCTCACGTCGCGCACGATTGTACGGTCGGAAACCGCTGTATTCTGGCCAACAATGCCACGCTCGCCGGCCATGTCTCGCTGGATGATTTCGTTATCATCGGCGGCATGACGGCAGTCCATCAGTTCTGCATTATCGGCGCACACGTCATGGTCGGCGGCTGCTCCGGCGTCGCGCAGGATGTCCCGCCGTTCGTGATTGCCCAGGGCAACCACGCAACGCCGTATGGCGTCAATATTGAAGGGCTGAAGCGCCGTGGCTTTAGCCGCGAAGCCATCACCGCGATTCGCAATGCGTACAAACTGCTGTACCGCAGCGGGAAAACGCTGGATGAAGCGAAGCCGGAAATCGCCGAGCTGGCGACTCAGTATCCTGAAGTTCAGCCATTTGTCGATTTCTTCGCCCGCTCCACGCGCGGTCTGATTCGTTAATGTCTGCACAGCGTCCCCTGACGATTGCCCTGGTCGCCGGAGAAACCTCCGGCGATATTCTTGGTGCAGGTCTCATCCGCGCCCTTAAAGCACGTATTCCCGATGCCCGCTTTGTCGGCGTGGCGGGGCCATTGATGCAGGCCGAAGGCTGTGAGGCCTGGTATGAGATGGAAGAGCTGGCGGTGATGGGCATTGTCGAAGTGCTCGGTCGCCTGCGTCGCCTGCTGCATATCCGCGCCGATCTCACCCGGCGATTTACCGAGCTTAAACCAGACGTATTCGTCGGGATTGATGCGCCTGACTTCAATATCACCCTCGAAGGTAATCTGAAGAAGCAGGGTATCAAAACGATCCATTACGTCAGCCCGTCAGTTTGGGCATGGCGGCAAAAACGCGTTTTCAAAATTGGCAGATCCACCGATCTGGTACTGGCATTTCTGCCTTTCGAAAAAGCGTTTTACGACAAATTTAACGTTCCCTGCCGCTTTATCGGCCATACCATGGCGGATGCCATGCCGTTGGATCCGGATAAAGGCGCCGCGCGGGATCGCCTGGGCATTGCCCGGGATGTGCACTGCCTGGCGCTGCTGCCGGGCAGTCGCGGCGCTGAGGTCGAAATGCTCAGCGCAGACTTTCTGAAAACCGCGCAGATTCTGCGCAAAGATTATCCCGACCTGCAGGTCCTGGTGCCGCTGGTGAATGCCAGAAGGCGGGAGCAGTTCGAACGTATTAAAGCGGAAACGGCGCCGGATCTTACGGTACATCTGCTGGATGGTCAGGCGCGCGATGCCATGATCGCCAGCGATGCGGCCCTGCTGGCTTCCGGAACCGCGGCGCTGGAGTGCATGCTGGCCAAGTGTCCAATGGTGGTTGGCTATCGCATGAAGCCGTTCACTTTCTGGCTGGCGAAACGACTGGTGAAAACCGACTACGTTTCGTTGCCGAACCTGCTGGCCGGCCGCGAGCTGGTCAAAGAGCTGCTGCAGGATGAGTGCCAGCCTGCGTTGCTGGCGGATGCGCTGCGGCCGCTGCTGGCCGATGGTAAAACCAGCCATGACATGCATGACACTTTCCGCGCGCTGCATCAACAAATTCGTTGTAATGCGGATGAGCAGGCGGCGGACGCAGTACTGGAGTTAGCAAAATGATTGAGTTTGTGTATCCGCATACTCACCTGGTCGCCGGCGTAGACGAAGTCGGTCGGGGACCTCTGGTCGGAGCGGTCGTGACCGCCGCGGTGATCCTTGACCCGGCACGGCCAATTGTGGGTCTGAATGACTCCAAAAAATTAAGCGAAAAGCGTCGTCTGGCGCTGTTCGATGAAATCAAAGAGAAAGCGTTGGCCTGGAGTTTCGGCCGTGCGGAACCGCACGAAATAGACGAGCTGAATATTCTGCATGCGACCATGCTGGCGATGCAGCGCGCCGTTGCTGCTCTGCCGGTTGTGCCGGAGTTTGTGCTGATCGATGGCAACCGCTGCCCGCCGCTGCCTGTGCCTTCACAGGCGGTGGTCAAAGGCGACAGCCGGGTGGCAGAAATCAGCGCAGCGTCTATTCTGGCTAAAGTCGCGCGCGATGCGGAAATGGCTGAGCTGGACCTTGAATTTCCTCAATACGGCTTTGCGCAGCATAAAGGCTATCCTACCGCTTTCCATCTGGAAAAACTGATCGAACATGGCGCAACCGAGCATCATCGGCGTAGTTTTGGCCCGGTAAAACGCGCGCTGGGCCTTGCGTCCTGATTCTTGTGTCGAGAAATAAGTAAACCGGAATCTGAAGATGTCTGAACCACGTTTCGTCCACCTGCGGGTGCATAGCGACTATTCCATGATCGATGGGCTGGCAAAAACCGGGCCGCTGGTGAAAAAGGCGGCCTCGCTTGGCATGCCTGCGCTGGCGATCACCGATTTTACTAACCTGTGCGGACTGGTGAAGTTCTACGGAGCGGGACATGGCGCGGGCCTGAAGCCTATCGTCGGCGCGGATTTTCACGTCCAGAGCGAACTGATGGGCGATGAGTTCACCGAACTCACGGTGCTGGCGGCCAACAATGTGGGTTATCAAAACCTGACGCTGCTGATTTCACGTGCCTATCAACGCGGCTATGGCGCGCTGGGGCCGTGGATTGACCGGGACTGGCTGGCCGAACATCAGGAAGGGCTGATCCTGCTTTCCGGCGCGCGTAAAGGCGATGTTGGCGTCAGCCTGACGCGTGGCAATATGGCGCTGGTCGATCAATGTCTCTCTTTCTACCAGCAGCATTTCCCGGATCGCTACTATCTGGAGCTGATCCGCACCGGCCGCGCCGATGAAGAGGCCTATTTACACGCCGCCGTGCGGCTGGCTGAAGAACGCGGTTTACCGGTCGTGGCGACCAACGATGTGCGTTTCCTGGAAACCGGTGATTTCGATGCGCATGAGATCCGCGTCGCGATCCATGACGGCTTTACCCTGGACGATCCGAAGCGCCCGCGCAAATACTCGCCGCAGCAATATATGCGCAGCGAAGATGAAATGTGCGAGCTGTTCTCCGATATTCCGGAGGCGCTGGAAAATACCGTCGAAATCGCCAAGCGCTGCAACGTTACCGTGCGTCTTGGCGAATACTTCCTGCCGCAGTTCCCGACCGGGGATATGACGACGGAAGATTATCTGGTTAAAAAATCAAAAGAGGGCCTGGAAGAGCGTCTGGCTTTCCTGTTCCCTGATCCTGAAGAGCGGCTTAAACGCCGACCTGAATACGATGAACGACTGGATATCGAACTTCAGGTAATTAACCAGATGGGCTTCCCCGGCTACTTCCTGATCGTCATGGAGTTTATCCAGTGGTCCAAGGATAACGGCGTACCGGTAGGGCCGGGACGTGGTTCCGGCGCCGGGTCGTTAGTCGCCTACGCCTTAAAAATCACCGATCTGGATCCGCTGGAATTCGATCTGCTGTTTGAACGTTTCCTGAACCCTGAACGTGTATCGATGCCCGACTTTGACGTCGACTTCTGCATGGAGAAGCGCGATCAGGTTATCGAGCACGTGGCGGAGATGTACGGTCGCGACGCGGTATCGCAGATCATCACCTTCGGTACGATGGCAGCGAAAGCGGTTATTCGTGACGTGGGCCGCGTGCTCGGCCACCCGTACGGGTTCGTGGATCGGATCTCAAAACTGGTGCCGCCCGACCCGGGTATGACGCTGGCGAAAGCGTTTGAGGCCGAGCCGCAGCTGCCGGAGATCTACGAAGCTGACGAAGAGGTCAGAGCGCTGATCGACATGGCGCGTAAGCTGGAAGGCGTCACGCGTAACGCCGGTAAGCATGCGGGGGGCGTGGTTATCGCCCCGACCAAAATTACCGACTTCGCCCCGCTATATTGCGATGAAGCCGGTCTCCATCCGGTCACCCAGTTTGATAAGAACGACGTCGAATACGCCGGGCTGGTGAAGTTCGACTTCCTTGGCCTGCGTACGCTGACCATCATCAACTGGGCGCTGGAGATGATCAACAAGCGGCGGGCGAAACACGGCGAGCCGCCGCTGGATATCGCGGCGATCCCGCTGGACGATAAGAAAAGCTTCGATATGCTGCAACGCTCGGAAACCACCGCGGTTTTCCAGCTTGAATCGCGCGGCATGAAAGATCTGATTAAACGCCTGCAGCCCGACTGCTTCGAAGATATGATCGCGCTGGTGGCCCTGTTCCGTCCGGGGCCGCTGCAATCGGGGATGGTAGATAACTTTATCGACCGTAAACACGGCCGCGAAGAGATCTCTTACCCGGACGTGCAGTGGCAGCATGAGTGTCTGAAACCGGTGCTTGAGCCGACGTATGGCATTATCCTGTATCAGGAACAGGTCATGCAGATTGCCCAGGAGCTCTCAGGCTATACCCTCGGCGGCGCGGATATGCTGCGTCGTGCGATGGGTAAGAAAAAGCCGGAAGAGATGGCCAAGCAGCGCGGTACCTTTGAAGAAGGGGCCAGGAAAAACGGCATTGACGGCGAGCTGGCGATCAAAATCTTTGACCTGGTGGAGAAATTCGCCGGCTACGGATTTAACAAATCGCACTCGGCAGCCTATGCACTGGTCTCCTACCAGACGCTGTGGCTGAAAGCGCACTATCCGGCCGAGTTTATGGCGGCGGTGATGACCGCGGATATGGATAACACCGAAAAAGTGGTGGGGCTGGTCGACGAGTGCTGGCGGATGGGCCTGAAAATCCTGCCGCCGGATATTAACTCCGGTCTGTACCATTTCCACGTGAATGACGACGGTGAAATCGTCTATGGTATCGGCGCGATTAAAGGGGTCGGCGAAGGCCCGATCGAAGCCATTATTGAAGCGCGTAACAACGGTGGTTATTTCCGCGAGTTGTTCGATCTTTGCGCCCGCACCGATACCAAAAAGCTGAACCGCCGGGTGCTGGAAAAACTGATTATGTCCGGGGCGTTTGACCGTCTCGGGCCGCATCGCGCGGCATTAATGAATTCGCTGGGCGATGCGCTGAAGGCCGCCGATCAGCATGCGAAAGCCGAAGCGATTGGCCAGGCGGATATGTTCGGGGTGCTGGCGGAAGAGCCGGAGCAAATCGAGCAATCCTATGCCAACTGCCAGCCGTGGCCGGAGCAGGTGGTGCTGGATGGTGAAAGGGAGACCCTGGGGCTGTACCTGACGGGCCATCCTATCAACCAGTATTTGAAAGAGATTGAGCGCTATGTTGGCGGCGTGAGACTCAAAGACATGCATCCGACCGATCGTGGTAAAGTCACCACGGCGGCGGGGCTCGTTATTGCTGCGCGGGTAATGGTCACCAAGCGCGGCAATCGTATCGGTATCTGTACGTTGGATGACCGTTCCGGGCGTCTGGAGGTGATGTTATTTACCGACGCGCTGGATAAATATCAGCAATTGCTGGAAAAAGACCGCATACTTATCGTCAGCGGACAGGTCAGCTTTGATGACTTCAGCGGGGGGCTTAAAATGACCGCCCGTGAAGTCATGGACATTGACGAAGCCCGGGAAAAATATGCTCGCGGGCTTGCTATCTCGCTGACGGACAGGCAAATTGATGACCAGCTTTTAAACCGACTCCGTCAGTCTCTGGAACCCCACCGTTCGGGAACCATTCCAGTACACCTCTATTATCAGAGGGCGGATGCGCGCGCGCGGCTGCGTTTTGGCGCAACATGGCGCGTCTCTCCGAGCGATCGTTTACTCAACGATCTGCGTGGCCTTATCGGCTCGGAGCAGGTGGAACTGGAGTTTGACTAATACAGGAATACTATGAGTCTGAATTTCCTTGATTTTGAACAGCCGATTGCAGAGCTGGAAGCGAAAATCGATTCCCTGACTGCGGTAAGCCGTCAGGATGAGAAACTCGATATTAACATCGACGAAGAAGTGCATCGTCTGCGCGAAAAAAGCGTTGAACTGACGCGTAAAATCTTCGCCGATCTGGGGGCATGGCAGGTTGCTCAACTGGCACGCCACCCACGTCGCCCGTACACCCTGGATTATGTTCGCCTGGCATTCGACGAATTTGACGAACTGGCTGGCGACCGCGCTTACGCTGACGATAAAGCCATTGTTGGCGGTATTGCGCGTCTGGACGGGCGTCCGGTGATGATTATCGGCCACCAGAAAGGGCGCGAAACGAAAGAGAAGATTCGCCGCAACTTCGGGATGCCGGCGCCGGAAGGCTATCGTAAAGCGCTGCGCCTGATGGAGATGGCTGAGCGTTTCAAAATGCCGATCATCACCTTTATCGACACTCCGGGTGCGTACCCGGGCGTGGGCGCGGAAGAGCGCGGCCAGTCTGAGGCGATTGCCCGTAACCTGCGCGAAATGTCGCGTCTGAGCGTTCCGGTCATCTGTACCGTTATCGGGGAAGGTGGTTCCGGCGGCGCGCTGGCGATCGGCGTTGGCGACAAGGTCAACATGCTGCAGTACAGCACCTACTCGGTCATTTCGCCGGAAGGCTGCGCCTCCATTCTGTGGAAAAGCGCGGATAAAGCCCCGCTGGCGGCCGAAGCAATGGGGATCATCGCTCCGCGTCTGAAAGAGCTGAAGCTGATTGACTCAATTATCCCGGAACCTCTGGGCGGCGCTCATCGCAACCCGGAAGCCATTGCGGCAAGCCTGAAGGCGCAGCTGCTGGCGGATCTGGCTGACCTCGACACGCTGAGTGAAGAGGAGCTGTTAAATCGTCGCTACCAGCGTCTGATGAGCTACGGCTACGCCTGATTATTTCTCGCGTCAATATTGCCTGGGGCCGGACTTTCCGGCCCCTTTTTTATGTGCGATACGCCAGCGCGATTGATATGATGCCTGACTCAGGTCAATTCCAGGAGGAAAGCGTGAATATCATCGCCATCATGGGGCCCCACGGCGTCTACCACAAAGACGAACCGATCAAAGAGCTGGAAGCGGCCCTGCAACGGCAAGGCTTTCAGACTATCTGGCCGCAAAACAGCGCCGACCTGCTGCAGTTTATTGAACATAATCCGCGGATCTGCGGGGTCATCTTTGACTGGGATGAGTACAACGCCGATCTGTGCAGCGATATCAATCAGCTGAATGAGTATCTCCCGCTATACGCCTTCATCAACGCGCATTCGACGATGGATGTCAGCAGCCAGGATCTGCGTATGACGCTGTGGTTCTTTGAATACGCGCTTGGCCTGGCAGAAGAGATCGCCACCCGAATCGCCCAGTACACGCGCGAATACCTGGATAACATTACCCCGCCGTTTACCAAAGCCCTGTTCAACTATGTGCAGGAGGGAAAATATACCTTCTGTACGCCGGGGCATATGGGGGGAAGCGCGTACCAGAAAAGCCCGGTTGGCTGCCTGTTTTATGACTTTTTCGGTGGCAATACGCTGAAAGCCGACGTGTCGATTTCGGTCACCGAGCTGGGGTCGCTTCTCGATCACACCGGCCCGCATCTCGAAGCCGAGGAGTATATCGCCCGCGCCTTTGGTGCCGAGCAGAGCTACATGGTGACGAACGGCACCTCGACCTCGAACAAAATTGTCGGCATGTATTCGGCACCGGCGGGCAGCACGCTGCTGATTGACCGTAACTGCCATAAGTCACTGGCGCACCTGCTGATGATGAGCGATGTCGTGCCGCTGTGGCTGAAACCGACGCGTAACGCGCTGGGTATTCTGGGCGGCATACCGAAACGCGAATTTACCCGCGACAGCATTCAGCAGAAGGTTAATACCACGGGTGGCGCCGGGTGGCCGGTACATGCGGTGATTACCAACTCCACCTATGACGGGCTGCTGTATAACACCACCTGGATCAAAGAGACGCTCGATGTGCCCTCGATCCATTTTGACTCGGCCTGGGTGCCTTACACTCATTTCCATCCGATCTACCAGGGGAAAAGCGGGATGAGCGGCGATCGCATTCCGGGTAAGGTCGTCTTCGAAACACAATCAACGCACAAAATGCTGGCCGCGCTGTCGCAGGCCTCGCTTATCCACATTAAAGGCAGCTACGACGAAGAGACCTTTAATGAAGCGTTTATGATGCACACCTCGACGTCGCCGAGCTATCCGATCGTTGCTTCGATAGAAACCGCGGCGGCCATGCTGCGCGGCAATTCTGGCAAGCGTTTGATCCAACGCTCCATTGAGCGAGCGCTGGATTTCCGCAAAGAGGTCCAGCGTCTGCGCGAAGAGACTGACGGCTGGTTCTTTGATATCTGGCAGCCGGAGAATATCGAGCAGGTGCAGTGCTGGCCGGTGGCAGGCGGTGAGAACTGGCACGGTTTTAAAGATGCTGACGATAACCATATGTTCCTCGACCCGGTGAAGGTGACGATCCTGACGCCGGGAATGGATGAACAGGGCAATATGGACGATGAGGGGATCCCGGCGGCGCTGGTGGCGAAATTCCTCGATGAGCGCGGCGTGGTAGTGGAGAAAACGGGTCCCTACAACCTGCTGTTCCTGTTCAGTATTGGTATTGATAAAACCCGGGCGATGGGGTTGTTACGTGGCTTAACCGAGTTTAAGCGCGCCTACGATCTCAACCTGCGAGTGAAGAACATGCTGCCGGATCTCTACGCGGAAGATCCCGATTTTTATCGCAATATGCGTATTCAGGATCTGGCGCAGGGGATCCATCGCCTGATCCGCCAGCACCAGTTGTCGCAGCTGATGCTGAGCGCGTTTGACGTGCTGCCGGAAATGAAAATGACGCCGCATCAGGCCTGGCAGCGGCAAATCAAAGGTGAAGTCGAAACCATTGAGCTGGAAAATCTGGTCGGGCGCATTTCGGCTAATATGATTCTGCCGTACCCGCCGGGCGTACCGCTGTTGATGCCCGGAGAGATGATTACCGAAGAGAGCCGGGCGGTGCTCGATTTCCTGCTGATGCTGTGCTCGATTGGGCGCCATTATCCGGGCTTTGAAACGGATATCCACGGGGCGAAGCGCGACGACGACGGCGTCTACCGGGTACGAGTCTTAAAAAATGACTCACTGCTTGCGCCGCGCTAAGCGGCGCGAGTAACCTGGATGGCATTAACTGGAGGAGTAGACATGCTGGGTTTAAAACGGGTTCACCATATTGCTATCATCGCGACCAATTATGCGCAGAGCAAAGCCTTTTACTGCGATATTCTGGGCTTTACGTTGCAGAGCGAGTTTTATCGTGAAGAGCGCGATTCGTGGAAGGGCGATCTGGCATTGAATGGCGAGTATGTCATTGAACTGTTCTCTTTCCCGTTTCCTCCCGCCCGTCCGAGCCGTCCGGAAGCCTGTGGGCTGCGTCACCTGGCCTTTAGCGTCGATGATATTGACGCAGCGGTGGCCCATCTGGAAGCGCATGGCGTGGCCTGTGAGGGGATTCGCATCGATCCTTTTACCGGCAAACGCTTCACCTTTTTTAACGATCCCGACGGCCTGCCGCTGGAGATTTATCAGCAGTAACCCTTGCCAGAGCGCGCCCGGCCCGATAATGTGCCGGGCTATCTCCCCAGCGACACTATCAAGATGATGACGCCCGATATTGCGCAAACCCTACACCCCTATCGTCAGTTTTTGGTCGCCTTCAGCGGTGGTCTGGATTCGACGGTGCTTTTACATCAGCTGGTCTGCTGGCGTGAACGGGACCCGACGCTGCAGCTGCGGGCCATCCATATTCACCATGGCCTGAGCGCGAATGCCGATAGCTGGGTTACGCACTGCCAGCAGGTTTGCCAGCACTGGCAGGTTCCGCTGGTGGTCGAGCGCGTTACCCTCGCGGATGATGGCCTGGGCGTGGAGGCGCACGCACGGCAGGCTCGCTACCAGGCTTTCCGGATGGCGCTGCAGCCGGGAGAAGCCCTGGTGACGGCTCAGCACCTCGACGATCAGTGTGAAACCTTCCTGTTGGCGCTCAAACGCGGCAGCGGCCCAACCGGGCTGGCGGCGATGGCGGCATCCTCGGGGTTTGCCGCTACGCGACTGCTGCGCCCTCTGCTGAATACCCGTCGTGAAACGCTGCACCAGTGGGCGCTGGCTCATCAGCTTAGCTGGATTGAGGACGAGAGCAATCAGGATGATACCTACGATCGTAACTTCCTCCGTCTGCGCGTTGTTCCGCAGCTTAACGCGCGCTGGCCCCATTTTTCCGAGGCGGTTGCCCGTAGCGCCAGCCTGTGCGGCGAACAGGAGCAGCTGCTGGATGAACTGCTGGCGGAAGATTTGGCAAAACTGGTGGCGGATGACGGTTCATTAGCTATCGACGCGCTGGCGTCCATGAGCGCGCCGCGCCGCGCTGCGCTGCTGCGGCGCTGGCTGGCCGGGCACTCTGCGCCGATGCCCTCGCGCGAGATGCCGGAGCGTATCTGGCGCGAAGTCGCGCTGGCGCGGGAGGATGCTTTTCCCTGCCTGCGACTTGGCGATTTTTCCGTGCGTCGTTATCAGCAGCGGCTGTGGTGGGTCAGATATCAATCTGGCCAGACGGATGTGGTGCTACCGTGGCCGGACTACCGGCGACCGCTACGGCTGCCGGAAGGTCTGGGCGAACTGACGCTGCGGTCAGGCGGACCGTTACGCGCCCCGCGTGGTGAAGAGCCGGTGACGGTGCGCTTTCGCGCCAGCGGAAATCTGCATATTGTCGGCCGTCACGGCGGCCGCAAGCTGAAGAAAATCTGGCAGGAGCTGGGCGTTGCCCCCTGGCGCCGCGATACCACACCGCTGCTGTTCTACGGTGAGACGCTGATTGCGGCGGCGGATTCGCTGTTCGTAACCTGCGAAGGGGAAGCGCGGGAAGGCGAAGGGGTAGAGATGATATGGAGGAAAACGGGCGGCTGAGCCACCCGTTTTTATTCAGGACTCGCTTACCACCACGGTACCGATTTCCGGGTGGCTGAAGCTGGCGATTTTATCCAGGCGTAGCTCGCGAATGTTTCCGCTCAGTTCCACCACCAGATACTCGATATTTTTGCGCGAGATAAGATCGCTCGCCTTCGCTTGCAGCTGCTCACCATCTTTGAGCGTCAGGACAAGCACCAGATGATGCTGGCAGGCAAGTTCGAGGTTGTCATAATCATCACAGTTGATGGGTTGATAAGTATCATTCATTGACATAATCGCTCACCAGTAAGTTTGCTGCCGCACAGGCGGCTTTTTCCCTGACTGACTCCGAAAGGGCCTCATCCGCCGCAATTTCATTCAATACTTTCAACACGCAACCCAGCGCATCTGGAATATACCCTAGGTCTCCGCTGGCTATTTCCGCATACCGCTTGCGTATTAACTCACAATATTGGTCCACATGCCCTCCTGTCAGTATTCTGACTCAACCGTGGGATGCAAGTTTAAGCCTACGAAGATACACTCTGTTTAGCAAGGTGACTATACCATAGTCATTTAAGCAATATCAGCAGGATGAAAAGAGAGCCGCCGATTGCCGGCAGCCTTTTGTCGCCAGTTTCGCTACAATGTACGCCATTTATTTCAGGAGAGTATTCATGGCGCTGAAAGCGACAATTTATAAGGCTACGGTGAACGTTGCCGATCTCGATCGCAACCAGTTTCTGGATGCCAGCCTGACGCTGGCTCAGCATCCGTCGGAAACCCAGGAGCGCATGATGCTACGCCTGCTGGCGTGGATAAAATACGCCGACGAACGTCTGCAGTTTACCCGTGGTCTCTCGTCTGATGATGAGGCGGAGCTGTGGCTGCTCAACGATCATCTCGGCGTTGACCTGTGGATTGAGCTTGGTTTGCCGGATGAGCGGCGGATTAAAAAAGCGTGTTCACGGGCGCAGGAGGTGGTGTTGTTTGCCTACAATAGCCGGGCAGCGGAAATCTGGTGGCAGCAGAACAAGAGCAAAATGGCGCAGTTTAGCAAACTGACGGTCTGGTATCTGGATGATGAGCAGCTCGCCCGGCTCAGCGCTTTTGCCGATCGTTCAATGGTGCTACAGGCCACTTTACAGGACGGCGGAATCTGGCTATCTGACGCTAAGAATAATCTGGAAATTCATTTAACGGCGTGGCAGCCGTCGGCATGATTACGATTAGCCGCAGCGTGGTTATTCCGGATGAAGAGATAACGTTGTCCGGGATACGCGCGCAGGGCGCGGGCGGTCAGCACGTGAATAAAGCGTCTACCGCCATCCATCTGCGCTTTGACATAAAAGCATCCAGCCTGCCTGAGTATTATAAAGAACGATTGCTGGCTGCCAGTCACCACTTAATTTCTGCCGATGGTGTGGTTATCATTAAGGCTCAGGAATATCGCAGCCAGGAAATGAATCGTGAAGCGGCCATTTCCCGTCTGGTTGCGTTAATAAAAGAATTAACCGCAGTGCAAAAAAGTCGCCGTGAGACCCGGCCGACCCGGGCGTCAAAAGAGCGTCGTCTTGCCTCGAAGGCGCAAAAGTCCTCTGTCAAAGCACTGCGTGGGAAAGTTCGTCAGTAGGCGGCATGGCGAACGGGTGGAATGGATTATAAGGAATTAACAGTGAAGAAAATCGTACTCTCTGTTGCCGTAGCGTGTTCGCTCTTTGCGCTATTTGGCTGCAACCATCGTTCGGATGTCGAGATGTTACAGCCGGCGCCGATGGAAGAACTGAAGCCGATGCAGCAAAGCTGGCGTGGTATTTTGCCCTGCGCCGATTGTGAAGGGATTGAAACCTCGCTGTTCCTCGAAAAGGATGGCAGCTGGGTAATGAACGAACGTTACCAGGGCGTCAGCCGTGAGCCGTCATCGTTCGCCTCGTACGGGACCTGGGCGCGGACCGCCGATAAGCTGGTCCTGACCGACAGCAAAGGTGAGAAGTCCTACTATCGCGCGAAGGGGGAAACCCTGGAAATGCTCGATCGGGAAGGTAACCCCATTGAGTCAACGCTCAACTACACCCTGAAATCGGTTAAAGCCAGTCTGCCGACGACGCCGATGACCATGCGCGGGATGTATTTCTATATGGCGGATGCGGCCACCTTCACCGACTGCGCGACCGGTAAGCGGATCGCGGTGGCTAATAATGCCCAGCTTGAGCGCGATTATGCCGCCGCTCGCGGGACGCAAACGCGCCCGGTGCTGCTGGTGGTAGAAGGGCACTTTACGCTGGAAGCCAACCCCGATAGCGGGGAGATGGTGAAAACGCTGATGGCGGATAAAGATATTAAATTCGTGCCGGGCAAAGACTGTAGCCAGTAAGCCGTTTTCTCGCGAACGCGGCAAACAAAGGCCGCGGCGAACCTGGTTGCCAACATAAAAAAGGCCCCGCATCTGCGGGGCCTTTTTACGTTTAGCGGTGGGTTCAGCCTTTGATTGCGTTAACCAGGTAATTCACGATATCGCCGGTTTTGATCAGCTGCTTCTCGCCGTTGCGACGATATTTATATTCGATATCGTCATTGTCGAGGTTGCGATCGCCGAGCACGATGGTATGCGGAATACCAATCAGCTCCATATCGGCAAACATCACGCCCGGACGCTCTTTACGGTCATCCATCAGCACTTCGATACCCTGGGCGCGCAGCTCGCTATACAGCTTCTCAGCCAGCTCCTGCACGCGGTAGGATTTGTGCATGTTCATCGGCAGGATGGCGACCTGGAAAGGCGCAATCGCGTCTGGCCAGATAATACCGCGGTCGTCATGGTTCTGCTCAATGGCCGCAGCCACCACGCGGGTTACCCCGATGCCGTAGCAGCCCATCGTCAGCACCTGGTTACGGCCGTCTTCACCTTGTACCGAAGCGTTCATCGCCTGGGAGTACTTGGTTCCCAGCTGGAAGATGTGACCCACTTCGATGCCACGTTTAATCAGCAGCGTACCCTGACCATCCGGGCTCGGATCGCCGGCGACAACGTTACGGATATCGGCGACTTCCGGGGTCGCCACATCGCGATCCCAGTTAATGCCGAAGTAGTGTTTACCATCGATATTGGCGCCGGCAGCGAAATCGCTCATTGCCGCCACGGTACGGTCGATAACCACCGGAATCGGCATATTCACCGGTCCCAGAGAACCCGGACCTGCGTTAACGATAGCGCGAATTTCTGCTTCAGTGGCGAAGGTCAGCGGGCTGGCAACCTGCGCCAGTTTTTCTGCTTTCACTTCGTTCAGCTCGTGGTCGCCGCGCACCAGCAGGGCAACCAGCGGGTAGCTGCTACCTTCAACGGCTTTAACCAGCAGCGTTTTGACGGTCTTCTCAACCGGCAGGTTGAACTGCTCGACCAGCTCAGCGATGGTTTTCGCATTCGGCGTATCGACCAGGGTCATCTCCTGAGTTGCCGCCGCACGCGGCGCTTTCGGCGCAACGGCTTCAGCAAACTCAATGTTGGCCGCGAAGTCAGAGCTGTCAGAGAAGATCACGTCATCTTCGCCGCTCTGCGCCAGAACCTGGAACTCATGAGACGCGCTACCGCCGATTGAGCCGGTGTCAGCCTGTACCGCGCGGAAATCAAGACCCATGCGGGTGAAGATTTTGCTGTAGGCGGCATACATCGCATCGTAGGTCTCTTGCAGCGATTCCTGAGAGGTATGGAAAGAGTAGGCATCTTTCATCAGGAACTCACGAGAACGCATTACGCCAAAGCGCGGGCGAACTTCGTCACGGAACTTGGTCTGAATCTGGAAGAAGTTCAGCGGCAGCTGCTTATAAGAGTTCAGCTCGTTACGGATCAGGTCGGTAATGACCTCTTCATGCGTCGGACCGAGAACAAACGGACGTTCGCCACGATCAACAAAACGCAGCAGTTCCGGCCCATACTGCTCCCAGCGACCGCTCTCCTGCCACAGGTCCGCTGGCTGAACTACCGGCATGGACACCTCGATGGCACCGGCGTTGTTCATCTCCTCACGCACGATGTTTTCGACTTTTTTCAGGACGCGCAGGCCGGTCGGCAGCCAGGTATACAACCCGGAGGCCAGCTTGCGGATCATCCCGGCGCGCAGCATCAACTGATGGCTGATGACTTCGGCGTCGGCAGGTGTCTCCTTTTGAGTGGAGAGCAGGTATTGGCTAGTACGCATGTTGTTACGGTTCCATTTGGACGATCGGAACAGGCTGGGGGACCAGCCTGAAACAAAAAAAGTGGTTTAGTTTACCAGTGTGGCAAAGATGCCAAAAGAGAGGAAAATAAAATTAGCGCGGTTCAAGGGAAAAGACTTCAAAACCGGACGGAATCACGCGCCAGCGTACGTTAAAATCGAGCAGCCAGACGGCATAGGTTTTTCCCGCTTCTTCCTCTTTACGATAGGCCGGCCGCGGATCCTGCGCCAGCACCTCGCAGATAAACGCTTTAAGGTGCGGATAGCGCTTTTCCAGGGCGAAGAGCTGCGCCTGCGTTTCAGGGGTAAAGCTGACCGTCATCTCCGCCTGCGGCGCCTGCTGGGCGTAGCTGGCGCTGGCATCCGGCAGGGCTTCGGCAAACGGCAGGTAAGGCTTGATATCGACGACCGGCGTACCGTCAACCAGATCCAGACTGCCAAGCTGAAGGATGACCTGATCTTTATGACAGCGAACGCCTTTCAGTTCAACCAGCGACATCCCGATGGGATTCGGGCGAAACGTTGAACGCGTGGCGAACACGCCCATGCGCGTGTTGCCGCCGAGGCGGGGAGGGCGCACGGTGGGGCGCCAGCCGCCTTCCATCGTCTGATGGAAAACAAACAGCACCCACAGATGACTGAATGCTTCCAGGCCGCGGACGGCATCAGCCTGGTTATAAGGTGGCAGCAGATGCAATTCGCCGCCGCCGTGTTTGACCAGGCCTGGCTGGCGCGGGACGGCAAATTTTTCTTTATATGGCGAGCGGATAACGCCTATCTGCGCAAACTGAAAAGCACTCATTGCGCCGAGACGTTAAGCGCTGAACCCAGGCAAACGGCCTGGCGATAGCATCCTGGTGTGCCGCTGGTGACTTCACAGCTGTGCAGAAGGACCGCGTTGGCTTTCATTTTAGCTGCGTTGATTTGCAGGCGCTTGCGGGCGGTTGGGATATTGGGCGGCGAGTCCTGATTGCTGGCCTGGCATGATTCGCCGGTCACTTCACCAAGATCGCGGAATGGCTTCCCGACCAGTGCGGAGGCATCGGTATAAATTCTTACCGGCGCCGGACGTACTGCTTTCGGTTTGGCAGGCTCCGTTTTGGCCGGTGCGGTTGCGGTGCTTTGTACAGGTTCGACGGGAGATCTGCTTAGCATAGAACAGCCGCTTAACATGAGTGCTAACAAACAGACCGGTAAAGCACGCATAGTATTTCCTCAATAAATGATCAAACAGGGCGCTATTGAATCAGGTGCTTGCATAAATGACAAGACGGGCATAAAGCCCGTCCTGAATGATATTACGGTGAAAAGAGATTACCAGCCTTTCACTGCACCGCCGTTAAAGATTTTGTTAGCGGCTTCGTAAACTTCATCGCTCTGGTAAGCCTGAACAAATTTCTTAACATTTTCCGCATCTTTGTTGTCTTCGCGAGCAACAATCAGGTTCACGTACGGAGAATCCTTACCTTCTACGAAAATACCATCTTTGGCCGGAGTCAGGCCGATCTGGCTGGCGTAGGTGGTGTTGATAACCGCCAGCGCAATCTGTGCATCGTCGAGGGAGCGCGGCAGCTGCGGTGCTTCCAGCTCAACAATCTTCAGGTTTTTCGGGTTTTCAATGATATCCAGGGAAGTCGGCAGCAGACCAACGCCTTCTTTCAGTTTGATCAGGCCCACCTGTTGCAGCAGCAGCAGGGAACGACCGAGGTTGGTCGGATCGTTAGGAATGGCAATCTGGGAGCCCGGCTGCAGCTCATCCAGTGATTTGATTTTTTTGGAATAACCGGCAATCGGATAGACAAAGGAGTTGCCCACGGCAACCAGTTTGTAGCCACGGTCTTTAATTTGCTGATCGAGGTACGGTTTATGCTGGAAGGCGTTAACGTCGATATCGCCTTTGCTCAATGCTTCGTTCGGCAGAACGTAATCGTTGAAGGTCACCAGCTCAACGTCGAGACCGTATTTCTCTTTCGCCACTTTTTGTGCCACTTCGGCAACCTGCTGCTCGGCACCAACGATGACGCCGACTTTAATATGGTTCGGATCTTTTTCATCCTGGCCACAACCCACCAGAGCCAGAGAACCGATTAATGCGCCGACTGCCGCAAAGGTTTTGAAATTAAAGGCCATGTTATTTCCTTTCTGTCAGAGTCTGTGTGTACACGAGTCATTGGGCCGCACGGAGACGACCCGAATGAGGAGGTGTAGATAATGTTATTTGTGAGTTACAGCCCAGACGATACGATCGCCAGAGAATTGGATTAAATAAACCAGAATAACCAGTAATACCAGCACGGTATTCATTACCGTCGCGTTGTAGCCGATATAGCCGTACTGATAGCCAATCTGCCCCAGACCGCCGGCACCCACCGCCCCGCCCATCGCGGAGTAGCCGACCAGCGTAATGAGGGTGATGGTTGCAGCGTTTACCAGACCCGGCAGTGCTTCAGGCAGCAGCACTTTACGCACGATCTGCATCGGCGTGGCGCCCATCGCGCGGGATGCCTCGATAAGCCCGGTCGGAATTTCCAGCAGCGCATTTTCCACCATACGGGCGATAAACGGCGCCGCGCCAACCGTCAGCGGCACAATGGCGGCCTGCAGCCCAATGGACGTACCGACAATCACGCGAGTAAACGGAATCATCCACACCAGCAGGATAATGAAAGGGATGGAACGGAAAATGTTAACCAGCGCGGACAGCGTCCGGTACAGCTTTGCGTTGGCAACAATCTGTCCCGGGCGGGTGACGTACAGCAGCACCCCCACCGGCAGGCCGATGACGAAACCGAAAAAGCCGGAGACGAACGTCATGGCCAGCGTTTCCCACACGCCGCGCAACAGCAGCCAAATCATTGCCTCAGACATATCCCAGTACCTCTACTTTTACATGGTGTTCCTGCAACCAGGCGATGGCCGCCTGGGTATCTTCCTGCGTGCCGTGCATCTCGGTCAGCATAATGCCGAACTTCACGCCGCCGGCGTAATCCATCTGCGCGCTAATAATGTTGTTATTCACATTAAAGCGGCGGGCGGTTTCAGAGAGCAGCGGAGCGTCGACGGAATGGCCGGTGAACTCCATGCGCAGCATAGGAACGCTATCGGGTAGCGCGGTCGGCTTCAGGCGAGCCTGGTAGTCTTCCGGAATATCCAGATGCAGCGTGGATTGAATAAACTGCTGGGCCAGCGGAGTTTTCGGATGAGAGAAGACTTCACTCACCGTATCCTGTTCGATCAACTGGCCATTGCTGATAACCGCGACGCAATCACAGATGCGTTTGACGACATCCATCTCGTGGGTAATCAGCAGAATCGTCAGGCCCAGGCGACGGTTGATATCTTTCAGCAGTTCCAGAATGGAGCGCGTGGTTGCCGGGTCCAGGGCGCTGGTGGCTTCGTCACACAGCAGTACCTTCGGGTTGCTTGCCAGCGCGCGAGCAATAGCCACACGCTGTTTCTGACCGCCGGAGAGGTTTGCCGGGTAACTGTCATGTTTATCGGCAAGACCGACCAGATCCAGCAGTTCGGTCACGCGGCGCTTAATTTCCGCCTGTGGGGTATTATCCAGCTCCAGAGGGAGCGCTACATTGCCGAAGACGGTGCGCGAGGCCAGCAGGTTAAAGTGCTGGAAAATCATGCCAATCTGGCGACGTGCGCGGGTCAGCTCTTTTTCAGACAGCGCGGTCAGCTCCTGACCGTCAACCAGGACACTGCCTTCGGTCGGACGTTCCAGTAGGTTAACGCAGCGAATCAGCGTGCTTTTACCGGCGCCGGATGCACCGATCACGCCATAAATTTGTCCGGCAGGGACATGCAGGCTGACATTATCCAGAGCCTGTATGGTGCGATTCCCCTGCAGGAACACTTTGGTGATATTCGAAAGTTTAATCATCAGTTATTTATTATCGTTTAGCCGTTTGCCGTGGCATTTTCTTCTGCCGTGTCCAGGCGATGCCTGTCAATGAAATGGATGTTAAGGCATCCAGACGTCTAAATCAATCAGCCTCTGTATAATGAGCACTTTCTTGCCTGCAGAAACATGCGATACTAATCAGACTAGCCTTTATCAGGAGCAAACCGGTGGCAAAGTCAGTACCCGCAATTTTTCTCGACCGTGACGGCACGATTAATGTCGATCATGGCTATGTCCACGAAATCGACAACTTTGAATTTATCGATGGCGTCATTGACGCGATGCGTCAGTTAAAGGAGATGGGATTCGCCCTGGTGGTGGTCACCAATCAGTCCGGCATCGCGCGCGGTAAGTTCACGGAAGCGCAGTTTGAAACGCTGACCGAATGGATGGACTGGTCTCTGGCCGATCGCGGTATCGACCTGGACGGTATCTATTACTGCCCGCACCACCCGCAGGGGACGGTTGAAGAGTTCCGTCAGACCTGTGATTGCCGTAAGCCGCACCCGGGGATGCTGATCTCGGCGCGCGACTATCTTCATATAGATATGGCTGCTTCTTATATGGTCGGCGATAAAGTGGAAGATATGCAGGCCGCCGCCGCCGCATCTATTGGGACTAAAGTCCTGGTTCGTACCGGTAAGCCGGTCACGCCGGAAGCGGAAAATGCCGCAGACTGGGTGCTGAATAGCCTGGCAGACCTGCCGGAAGCCATCAAAAAGCAGCAAAAATAGGCGTTAAGTACAAAAGATGAGCGGTTGAAATAAAAATGTATTTTTCCGCTTGTCATTCCCGTTCGGCTCCCTATAATGCGCCTCCATCGACACGGAACAACGGCAAACAAGCCGCCGGGTTGAAAGAGAAAACTTCTGAAAAACGAGGTTGACTCTGAAAGAGGAAAGCGTAATATACGCCACCTCGCGACAGAGCGCTCAGCGCCGTCGCACTGCTCTTTAACAATTTATCAGACAATCTGTGTGGGCACTCAAAGTGACATGGATTCTTAACGTCCTCGGACGAAAAATGAATACCAAGTCTCTGAGTGAACACGTAATTCATTACGAAGTTTAATTCACGAGCATCAAACTTAAATTGAAGAGTTTGATCATGGCTCAGATTGAACGCTGGCGGCAGGCCTAACACATGCAAGTCGAGCGGTAGCACAGAGAGCTTGCTCTCGGGTGACGAGCGGCGGACGGGTGAGTAATGTCTGGGAAACTGCCTGATGGAGGGGGATAACTACTGGAAACGGTAGCTAATACCGCATAACGTCGCAAGACCAAAGTGGGGGACCTTCGGGCCTCATGCCATCAGATGTGCCCAGATGGGATTAGCTAGTAGGTGGGGTAATGGCTCACCTAGGCGACGATCCCTAGCTGGTCTGAGAGGATGACCAGCCACACTGGAACTGAGACACGGTCCAGACTCCTACGGGAGGCAGCAGTGGGGAATATTGCACAATGGGCGCAAGCCTGATGCAGCCATGCCGCGTGTATGAAGAAGGCCTTCGGGTTGTAAAGTACTTTCAGCGAGGAGGAAGGCATTAAGGTTAATAACCTTAGTGATTGACGTTACTCGCAGAAGAAGCACCGGCTAACTCCGTGCCAGCAGCCGCGGTAATACGGAGGGTGCAAGCGTTAATCGGAATTACTGGGCGTAAAGCGCACGCAGGCGGTCTGTCAAGTCGGATGTGAAATCCCCGGGCTCAACCTGGGAACTGCATCCGAAACTGGCAGGCTAGAGTCTTGTAGAGGGGGGTAGAATTCCAGGTGTAGCGGTGAAATGCGTAGAGATCTGGAGGAATACCGGTGGCGAAGGCGGCCCCCTGGACAAAGACTGACGCTCAGGTGCGAAAGCGTGGGGAGCAAACAGGATTAGATACCCTGGTAGTCCACGCTGTAAACGATGTCGACTTGGAGGTTGTTCCCTTGAGGAGTGGCTTCCGGAGCTAACGCGTTAAGTCGACCGCCTGGGGAGTACGGCCGCAAGGTTAAAACTCAAATGAATTGACGGGGGCCCGCACAAGCGGTGGAGCATGTGGTTTAATTCGATGCAACGCGAAGAACCTTACCTACTCTTGACATCCAGAGAACTTAGCAGAGATGCTTTGGTGCCTTCGGGAACTCTGAGACAGGTGCTGCATGGCTGTCGTCAGCTCGTGTTGTGAAATGTTGGGTTAAGTCCCGCAACGAGCGCAACCCTTATCCTTTGTTGCCAGCGATTCGGTCGGGAACTCAAAGGAGACTGCCAGTGATAAACTGGAGGAAGGTGGGGATGACGTCAAGTCATCATGGCCCTTACGAGTAGGGCTACACACGTGCTACAATGGCATATACAAAGAGAAGCGACCTCGCGAGAGCAAGCGGACCTCATAAAGTATGTCGTAGTCCGGATTGGAGTCTGCAACTCGACTCCATGAAGTCGGAATCGCTAGTAATCGTAGATCAGAATGCTACGGTGAATACGTTCCCGGGCCTTGTACACACCGCCCGTCACACCATGGGAGTGGGTTGCAAAAGAAGTAGGTAGCTTAACCTTCGGGAGGGCGCTTACCACTTTGTGATTCATGACTGGGGTGAAGTCGTAACAAGGTAACCGTAGGGGAACCTGCGGTTGGATCACCTCCTTACCTGAAAGAACCTGCCTTTGTAGTGCTCACACAGATTGTCTGATGAAAAATAAGCAGTAAAAAATCTCTGCAGGCTTGTAGCTCAGGTGGTTAGAGCGCACCCCTGATAAGGGTGAGGTCGGTGGTTCAAGTCCACTCAGGCCTACCAAATTTTTGCTGATGCTGCGTTGCGGCGACACTCACATACTTCAGTATGCTTCGTGTCACCACGCCTTGCTTCAACAAAAATTACCGGTACAGAGATGACACAATGGGGCTATAGCTCAGCTGGGAGAGCGCCTGCCTTGCACGCAGGAGGTCTGCGGTTCGATCCCGCATAGCTCCACCATCCTTTACTGCTGCACAACAAGAAAACTTCAGAGTGTACCTGAAAAGGTATGCTGCGAAGTTTTGCTCTTTAAAAATCTGGATCAAGCTGAAAATTGAAACGACACACTGTTTCCTCTCTCCGTAATAAGAGAGGAAAAAGCGGTGTGTTCGAGTCTCTCAAATTTTCGCAACGCGGACTGTTTTACGAAACAGTTTCGGGTTGTGAGGTTAAGCGACTAAGCGTACACGGTGGATGCCCTGGCAGTCAGAGGCGATGAAGGACGTGCTAATCTGCGATAAGCGTCGGTAAGGTGATATGAACCGTTATAACCGGCGATTTCCGAATGGGGAAACCCAGTGCAATTCGTTGCACTATCGTTAAGTGAATACATAGCTTAACGAAGCGAACCGGGGGAACTGAAACATCTAAGTACCCCGAGGAAAAGAAATCAACCGAGATTCCCCCAGTAGCGGCGAGCGAACGGGGAGCAGCCCAGAGTCTGAATCAGCGCGTGTGTTAGTGGAACGGTCTGGAAAGTCCGGCGGTACAGGGTGATAGCCCCGTACACTAAAATGCACACGTTGTGAACTCGAAGAGTAGGGCGGGACACGTGGTATCCTGTCTGAATATGGGGGGACCATCCTCCAAGGCTAAATACTCCTGACTGACCGATAGTGAACCAGTACCGTGAGGGAAAGGCGAAAAGAACCCCGGCGAGGGGAGTGAAAAAGAACCTGAAACCGTGTACGTACAAGCAGTGGGAGCCTACTTGTTAGGTGACTGCGTACCTTTTGTATAATGGGTCAGCGACTTATATTCTGTAGCAAGGTTAACCGTATAGGGGAGCCGCAGGGAAACCGAGTCTTAACTGGGCGTTAAGTTGCAGGGTATAGACCCGAAACCCGGTGATCTAGCCATGGGCAGGTTGAAGGTTGGGTAACACTAACTGGAGGACCGAACCGACTAATGTTGAAAAATTAGCGGATGACTTGTGGCTGGGGGTGAAAGGCCAATCAAACCGGGAGATAGCTGGTTCTCCCCGAAAGCTATTTAGGTAGCGCCTCGTGAATTCATCTTCGGGGGTAGAGCACTGTTTCGGCTAGGGGGTCATCCCGACTTACCAACCCGATGCAAACTACGAATACCGAAGAATGTTATCACGGGAGACACACGGCGGGTGCTAACGTCCGTCGTGAAGAGGGAAACAACCCAGACCGCCAGCTAAGGTCCCAAAGTCATGGTTAAGTGGGAAACGATGTGGGAAGGCACAGACAGCCAGGATGTTGGCTTAGAAGCAGCCATCATTTAAAGAAAGCGTAATAGCTCACTGGTCGAGTCGGCCTGCGCGGAAGATGTAACGGGGCTAAACCATGCACCGAAGCTGCGGCAGCGACACTATGTGTTGTTGGGTAGGGGAGCGTTCTGTAAGCCGTTGAAGGTGGCCTGTGAGGGTTGCTGGAGGTATCAGAAGTGCGAATGCTGACATAAGTAACGATAAAGCGGGTGAAAAGCCCGCTCGCCGGAAGACCAAGGGTTCCTGTCCAACGTTAATCGGGGCAGGGTGAGTCGACCCCTAAGGCGAGGCCGAAAGGCGTAGTCGATGGGAAACAGGTTAATATTCCTGTACTCGGTGTTACTGCGAAGGGGGGACGGAGAAGGCTATGTTAGCCGGGCGACGGTTGTCCCGGTTTAAGCATGTAGGCGGAACGATTAGGTAAATCCGGTCGTTTATTCAACGCTGAGGTGTGACGACGAGGCACTACGGTGCTGAAGTAACAAATGCCCTGCTTCCAGGAAAAGCCTCTAAGCATCAGGTAACATCAAATCGTACCCCAAACCGACACAGGTGGTCAGGTAGAGAATACCAAGGCGCTTGAGAGAACTCGGGTGAAGGAACTAGGCAAAATGGTGCCGTAACTTCGGGAGAAGGCACGCTGATGGTAGGTGAAGTGACTTGCTCATGGAGCTGAAATCAGTCGAAGATACCAGCTGGCTGCAACTGTTTATTAAAAACACAGCACTGTGCAAACACGAAAGTGGACGTATACGGTGTGACGCCTGCCCGGTGCCGGAAGGTTAATTGATGGGGTTATCCGTAAGGAGAAGCTCTTGATCGAAGCCCCGGTAAACGGCGGCCGTAACTATAACGGTCCTAAGGTAGCGAAATTCCTTGTCGGGTAAGTTCCGACCTGCACGAATGGCGTAATGATGGCCAGGCTGTCTCCACCCGAGACTCAGTGAAATTGAACTCGCTGTGAAGATGCAGTGTACCCGCGGCAAGACGGAAAGACCCCGTGAACCTTTACTATAGCTTGACACTGAACATTGAGCCTTGATGTGTAGGATAGGTGGGAGGCTTTGAAGCGTGGACGCCAGTCTGCGTGGAGCCAACCTTGAAATACCACCCTTTAATGTTTGATGTTCTAACGTAGACCCGTGATCCGGGTTGCGGACAGTGTCTGGTGGGTAGTTTGACTGGGGCGGTCTCCTCCCAAAGAGTAACGGAGGAGCACGAAGGTTAGCTAATCCTGGTCGGACATCAGGAGGTTAGTGCAATGGCATAAGCTAGCTTGACTGCGAGCGTGACGGCGCGAGCAGGTGCGAAAGCAGGTCATAGTGATCCGGTGGTTCTGAATGGAAGGGCCATCGCTCAACGGATAAAAGGTACTCCGGGGATAACAGGCTGATACCGCCCAAGAGTTCATATCGACGGCGGTGTTTGGCACCTCGATGTCGGCTCATCACATCCTGGGGCTGAAGTAGGTCCCAAGGGTATGGCTGTTCGCCATTTAAAGTGGTACGCGAGCTGGGTTTAGAACGTCGTGAGACAGTTCGGTCCCTATCTGCCGTGGGCGCTGGAGAATTGAGGGGGGCTGCTCCTAGTACGAGAGGACCGGAGTGGACGCATCACTGGTGTTCGGGTTGTCATGCCAATGGCATTGCCCGGTAGCTAAATGCGGAAAAGATAAGTGCTGAAAGCATCTAAGCACGAAACTTGCCCCGAGATGAGTTCTCCCTGACTCCTTGAGAGTCCTGAAGGAACGTTGAAGACGACGACGTTGATAGGTCGGGTGTGTAAGCGTAGCGATACGTTGAGCTAACCGATACTAATGAACCGTGAGGCTTAACCTTACAACGCCGAAGCTGTTTTGGCGAAGAGACGAAATGTTCAGCTTGATTACAGATTCATCATCGCGCAGGAATGCGGGGTGAAAACAGAATTTGCCTGGCGGCGATAGCGCGGTGGTCCCACCTGACCCCATGCCGAACTCAGAAGTGAAACGCCGTAGCGCCGATGGTAGTGTGGGGTCTCCCCATGTGAGAGTAGGGAACTGCCAGGCATCAAATTAGAAGTATGGCACTGACCTTTGAGGCAGTTCACTACTCGAAAGAGAGTAGGACAAAAGTGAACGCTTTTGAACGTTGCGAAGCAACGGCCCGAAGGGTGAATCACAGAGTGATTCATAAACTGCCAGGCATCAAATTACGCAGTAAACTGATGTAAAAATCAGTAGTTGTAGAAAAATTCGGTGGAGCGGTAGTTCAGTCGGTTAGAATACCTGCCTGTCACGCAGGGGGTCGCGGGTTCGAGTCCCGTCCGTTCCGCCACTTATTAAAAGCCCTGAGCATTTGCTCAGGGCTTTTTCTTTTTCCGTCGTACTATTGTTGCTGTTTCAGCAAAAATCCTCTGCATTTATCGATCTTTTTCCCCTCTATCGCCTCAGTCATAATCATTCTCAATGAGTTAACACTAAGTAAAAAAGAGGAATTTTATGGCAATCCCTGCATTTGGTCTTGGAACCTTCCGCCTGAAAGATGACGTTGTCATCGCATCAGTGAAAACGGCGCTGGAACTGGGCTACCGTACGATAGATACCGCCCAGATCTATGATAATGAAGCGGCCGTTGGCCAGGCTATCGCCGAAAGCGGCGTGGCGCGTGATGAGCTGTTTATCACCACCAAAATATGGATTGAAAACCTGAGCCCGGAAAAGCTTATCGCCAGTCTTGAAGAGAGCCTGCAGAAGCTGCGTACAGATTATGTCGATCTGACGCTGATCCACTGGCCGTCGCCGAACGATACCGTTGCCGTCGAAGCATTTATGCCGGCGCTGCTGGAAGCGAAAAAGCAGGGGCTGACCCGCCAGATTGGTATCTCTAACTTCACCATCCCGCTAATGGAACGTGCGATTGCCGCCGTCGGTGCAGAAAATATCGCCACCAATCAGATTGAGCTCTCTCCGTACCTGCAAAACCGTAAAGTGGTGGAGTGGGCTGCGGAACACGGTATCCATATCACCTCTTACATGACGCTGGCTTATGGTAAGGCGCTGCAAGATGAAGTGATTGCGGGCATTGCGGCGAAACACAATGCGACGCCGGCACAGGTGATTCTGGCCTGGGCTTTGGGGGAAGGCTACGCGGTGATTCCTTCTTCAACGAAGCGTGAAAACCTGGCGAGCAACCTGAAAGCTCAGGATCTTCAGCTGGATGAGGAGGATCGCAAAGCGATCGCCGCGCTGGATTGCAACGATCGTCTGGTGAGCCCGGAAGGCCTGGCGCCTGAGTGGGATTGATCGTCTGAATCAGTACAGTGCCTGGCCGAGTGCGCGAAAAGAGCGGTCGGGAACGCGCGTATCACAGCTCCTGCGGGAGCTGTTTTACGTGCTCGCTAAGAAAGTCGATAAATGCCCGGATGCGCGTGCTAACGGCTCTGTCACTGTAGTAAACCGCGCTGAACGGCATTTCAACCGGCAGGCGTTTCTCGGCCAGCAGTTCAACAAACTCCCCGCGCACAATTTCCTGGTTGACCATATAATCGGACAGACAGGCAATACCATTCCCCGCCAGACATAGCTGCTTAAGGGTTTCCCCGCTGTTCGACGAGATCTCACAATTCACTTCCAGCAGTTGGCCATCGCAGCAGGAGACAGGCCAGGTATTCAACGAGACCGGCTCGGTAAAGCCCAGGCACAGGTGATCTTTCAGGTCAGCGACATTTTTCGGCGTACCGTGGCGAGCCAGATAGTCCGGGGAGGCGATAATTTTACGGTAGCTGTTAAAAAGCGGCCGGGCGCGAAGGCTGGAATCTGTTAACGTGCCGGCGCGGATCGCGACGTCGACCTTACGCTCAATCAGATTGATAAAAGTTTCTGATGACACCAACGACAGGGTCATTTCCGGATAACGCTCGCGGAAAGGTTTCACCAGCGGCATCAGGAAATGCAACATCACCGGCGTAGCGGCATCAACGCGTAGCAATCCCCTCGGCGTCGTCCGGGTCTCCAGAAGCTCATTCTCCGCCGCCGCCATCTCCTGCAGAACAATCTGCATGCGACGAAAATAGCGCTCTCCCTCTTCAGTCAGGTTGAGCTGACGGGTTGTGCGGTTCAGCAGGCTGACGCCAAGCTTTGATTCCAGCTTCTTTACCGCCCGACTAACGGCGGAGTTAGCCTGCCCCAGCTGTTCGGCCGCCCGGCTAAAGCTCCCGCTTTCAACGACGGCGATAAAGATGGCTATCTCTTCTGAAGTGGCTCTCATTATTGCACCTGTAGCAAAATTCTATTGAGACTTTGATAGTTTTTGTTATTTAAACACCGCTTCATACTACGTGTCATCTTAATCCTGATGATATGGAGTAAATTATGCCACTGGCGCTACTTGCCTTAACAATCGGTGCCTTTGCTATTGGTACCACGGAATTTGTGATTGTGGGGCTGGTCCCCACGATTGCGGAACAACTGGCGATCTCGTTGCCTTCTGCCGGCCTGTTGGTTTCTATCTACGCACTGGGGGTCGCCATCGGGGCGCCGGTGCTGACCGCATTAACCGGACGTATGCCGCGTAAACAGCTGCTTCTGGCGCTGATGGTGCTCTTTACCGCCGGTAACCTGCTGGCCTGGCAGGCTCCTGGCTATGCGACGCTGGTCTTTGCACGTCTGCTGACGGGCCTGGCACACGGTGTGTTTTTCTCAATTGGCTCAACTATCGCGACGAGCCTGGTACCGAAAGAGAAAGCCGCTTCGGCCATCGCCATTATGTTTGGTGGCTTAACGGTCGCCCTGGTGACCGGTGTGCCGATCGGGACCTTTATCGGTCAGCATTTTGGCTGGCGAGAAACCTTTCTCGCCGTCTCCATTCTCGGCGTCATTGCACTGGTGAGCAGTCTGATTTTGGTACCGAACAACATCCCAGGCCGCGCCAGCGCAAGCCTGCGCGATCAGATAAAAGTCCTCACCCATCCGCGCCTGTTGATGATTTATGCCATCACCGCATTGGGATATGGCGGGGTCTTCACCGCGTTTACTTTCCTGGCCCCCATGATGCAGGAGCTGGCCGGATTTAGTCCATCAACGGTGAGCTGGATTCTGTTGGGCTATGGTATCTCGGTGGCCATTGGCAACGTCTGGGGCGGAAAACTGGCCGATAAGCATGGGGCCGTTGCGGCACTGAAATTTATCTTTGCCGCCCTGGTCGTCCTGCTGCTGGTGTTCCAGTTTACCGCCAGTATCCAGTATGCTGCGCTGGCAACGGTGCTGGTGATGGGGATTTTTGCCTTCGGTAACGTGCCGGGGCTGCAGGTTTACGTAGTGCAAAAAGCCGAGCAGTATACGCCGGGTGCGGTTGACGTGGCCTCCGGCCTGAATATCGCCGCATTCAACGTTGGCATAGCGTTAGGTTCCGTTATCGGTGGGCAAACGGTGGAGCGCTATGGTCTGGCCGAGACGCCGTGGATAGGGGCCATCATTGTCTTCGCCGCGCTGCTGCTGGTAGTGCGCAGTGGGCGTCTGGATAAGTACCGACCGGCAAAGACGGTGAACGTCGAAGGATAAAGGTTTCTCGCGAATTGCATTGAAAGTACCCGTGAAAGTCCCTATAACAGAAGAACCAGCCGCAGTCAGGCTGGTTTCCTGTTATCGAGGTTTGATGCCCAAATTGCGAAAGAACACTTATGCTATGCGCTACGTTGCCGGACAGCCCGCGGAGAGAATTTTGCCTCCGGGGTCATTCGCAAGCGTGGGCCAGGCATTTCCTGCCGGCGTGCCATTAAGCACAGATGAAAAGATCCGCGTCCTGGTGTGGAATATCTTTAAGCAGCAGCGCGCTGAGTGGAAGTCCGTTCTCAAGAACTTCGGTAAAGATGCCCATCTTGTGCTGTTACAGGAAGCACAAACGACCCCTGAAATGGTGCGATTTGCGACGACGAACTACCTGGCCGCCGATCAGGTTCCGGCTCTGGTGTTGCCGCAGCACCCCTCTGGTGTCATGACGCTGGCTTCGGCGCATCCGGTGTACTGCTGCCCGCTGCGCGAGCGTGAGCCGATTCTGCGGCTGGCAAAGTCTGCGTTAGTGACCGTGTATCCGCTGCCGGATACGCGTTTACTGATGGTTGTGAATATTCACGCAGTAAATTTCAGCCTCGGCGTCGATGTCTACAGCAAGCAGCTGCTGCCGATTGGCGATCAAATTGCCCATCACAGTGGACCGGTGATTATGGCCGGTGACTTCAATGCCTGGAGCCGCTCACGAATGAATGCGCTCTATCACTTTGCGCGAGAAATGTCGCTGCGTGAAGTCCGTTTCCCTGACGATCAGCGCCGCCGCGCGTTTGGTCGCCCGCTTGATTTTGTCTTCTATCGTGGGTTAAGCGTACACGATGCTTCCGTGCTGGTGACGCGCGCCTCTGACCACAACCCGCTACTAGTCGAATTCAGTCCCGGCAAGCCTGATTAATTAAGGTATGTCAGGCCTGCCATCGGGCAGGTCTGCGCTCAGCACGATGCTGCCCTTAATTACTCACACAACCGAAGGACAACACAATGACAACACGCTCTCACCATGACAATGTCGAAAAGCAGTTCGGCTCACAGGCTAGCGCCTACCTGACCAGCGCCGTGCACGCTTCCGGGCGCGATCTGCAGCGCCTGGCCGAACGGCTGGCCGATTTCCCACAGGCAACGTTGCTGGATATGGGATGCGGGGCAGGGCACGCCAGCTTTACCGCAGCGGGGCAGGTGGCGCAGGTCACGGCTTATGATTTATCGAGCCAGATGCTGGAGGTGGTTGCTGAAGCCGCAAAAGATAAAGGTTTCACCAATATTGCTACCCAACAGGGGTATGCTGAAACGCTGCCGTTTGCCGATGCCAGCTTTGATGTGGTGATAAGCCGCTATTCTGCCCATCACTGGCATGATGTTGGCCAGGCGCTGCGTGAGGTTAAGCGCGTCCTGAAGCCGGGCGGCGTGATGATTATTATGGATGTGATGTCGCCCGGGCATCCCGTACGCGATATCTGGCTGCAAACCGTTGAAGCGCTGCGTGATACGTCCCATGTGCGTAACTACTCGAGCGGAGAATGGCTGGCGTTAGCGAATGAGGCCGGGCTGGCCGTCAATCAGCTGTTGACCGATCGCTTGCCGCTGGAATTTGCCTCCTGGGTCGCCCGCATGCGCACGCCAGCGCCGCTGGTGGAGGCCATCCGTTTATATCAGGAGAGCGCATCCGCAGAGGTCAAAGCCTATTTCGCTTTGCAGCAGGACGGCTCATTTACCAGCGATACGATTATGTTTGAAGCGCATAAAGCGCTTTAAAACAAAAAACGCGTTAAAACAAAAAGGCACCGGATTCCGGTGCCTTTTCTATTAAGTCGATATATCAGGAGTCTGGCCTGTCGCTGTTCTTCACGTACAGCGTCAGCTGGTCGCCAGGCTTCAGATCACCCGTGCCGCTATTCCAGCGCATCACATCACGTGTATTCACGCCGTGACGTTTCGCGATGCTCGACAACGAATCGCCTTTACGCACGCGATAGGTGATGCTATCGCTGTTGTTGGCAAGACGCTGCGCGCTGCTACCGGCGCCAATCACCAGGTTTTGGCCCACTTTCAACCCAGACCCGCGCAGGTTATTCCACTGCTGCAGATCTTTCGTCGATACGCCAAGACGCGAAGCAATCCCGGAAACCGTATCACCCGAACGCACCTTGTAGCTACGGCTGGTCAACGGCGTGTTGTCCGCCAGCAGCGTAGGTTGCACGGCGGCAATGTCGCCAGAGGCCAGTGATTCACGCAGCTGAGCGGCGTGCTTTTGTGGCACCATAACGTACTTTGGCCCGCTGGCACCGAGGGTTGATCCCTTGACGCCGGCGTTGAAGGTTTTCAGCTTGCCGACGGGTATACCTGCCATATCTGCGAGCTGGCTAATCTCAACCGGACTGTCGAGGCGAACACGCGCCAGCGCACGGCTTTCGTCTGCCGTCGGCAGCTTCACGCCATAACGTTTGCTGTTTTTGAGAATATCACTCAACGCCAGCATTTTAGGCACATACACCTTGGTTTCCCGCGGTAATGGAAGTGACCAGAAATCGGTGGGTTTACCACGCGAACGGTTCGCTTTCATTGCCTTCAGCACCCGACCTTCGCCGCTGTTGTACGCTGCGACAGTTAACAACCAGTCGCCGTCGAACATCTTGTTCAGACGCTGCATCATATCCAGCGCCGCCGTTGTAGAGGCGACGACGTCACGACGCGCATCGTAGCTGCGGGTCTGTTTCAAACCATAATTGCGCCCGGTGCTCGGAATGATCTGCCAGATGCCTGCGGCATTGGCGCCAGACGTTGCGTGCGGGTCAAAAGCGCTCTCCACTATGGGTAGTAATACCAGTTCCATTGGCATGTTACGTTTCTTAACTTGCCCGGCTATCCAGTACATATACGGCTCTGCCCGTAAAGTTACATCGTGGAGATAGCTCTTATTACTTAAATACTTCTGTTTTTGTTCGCGAATCCGGGGATTTTCCGGTATTCCCATCTTTAGCTCGTCGCCTATGGAAGTCCACAGATCCTGGTCTTGCGCGTAGAAGGTTCCATCATCTAACCAGCGCGCTTGACTTGTGAACTTACCTGCTTCCCCTTGACCAGCTGCAGAAAGGCTCTGTGCGTGCTGTTGGACGTTGCCATCGTTTTTCGACGACTGGCACCCCACCAGCAGGACAGAGGCGAGTAAAATCGCTCGTGCCTTCATGTGTGTGTCAATAGTTGCTTAAAAGACGAGCAAGAATAACGGTGAAGGCGGCGAATGACAAGAATTAAATATCAGAAGTCATCTTTCTTTGACCTTAACCAGGCAAATCTCTGCGCAGAGTGTTGCAAATTTGTTTCTTTGGATATTTCTTTAATTAAATCATTGTCATCCGTGCGTAAAAAAATATTTATACGTCGCTCATTTTTCAGAGTTACGGGGAGTGTTTTTTGTTTTTTTGCACGTAACTCATTAACTTTATGGTAGTAATCATTTATATCCCTGTCATGAGGCAGGATACTCAATGCAAACTTCATATTTGCTAAAGTATACTCATGTGCACAACAAATCAGAGTATCCTCAGGAAGCGCGTTTATTTTCCTAAATGATTGATACATCTGATCCGCCGTTCCTTCGAAAAGTCTTCCGCAGCCGCCGGAAAACATTGTATCGCCACAGAAAAGATAAGGTTCGCTGTAGAAACAGATGTGTCCTAAAGTGTGACCGGGCGTGGAAAAAATAGAAAATTCGTGACCCAAAATCATCACCCGATCGCCATCGGCCACCAGGTGAGTGGTGCCTTTATCCTGGGTTTCTGCCGGTCCGTAAACCACAAGATCCGGGAACTTTTCACGCAGTTGTTTTACACCGCCAACATGATCGTGGTGGTGGTGGGTCAGCAAAATGGCTTCGGGTTGCCAGTGATTGGTCTCGATGGCGGCCAGTACCGGCGCCGCTTCGCCGGGATCGACGATAAGACAGCGGCCGTTCTCCTCACTAAGAACCCAGATGTAGTTGTCCTGAAATGCGGGAATGCTGATAAGATTCATTAATTACCTCTCAAAGCGTAGCGGAAGGTTGCGATGAAGCCGGCAAGGATACCTCAGACAATCACAGCGCCCGAGCACTGGTCCAGTATGCCCTGGGGCGAATACTATCGCGAATCGCTGGAACGGCAGATGAAACCGTGGCTGGCTAAATTATATGGCTTTCATTTGCTTAAGATTGGCAATCTGAGCGCGGAAATCAATACGGAAGCCTGTGCTATCTCTCATCAGGTGAATGTATCTTTGCAGGGCAACCCGATTCAGGTGAAAGCCGATCCGCTGCATCTTCCTTTTGCGGAAAAATCGGTTGATGCCTGCCTGCTGGCGCATACTTTGCCGTGGTGCAGCGATCCGCATCGTTTGCTACGTGAGGCCGACCGGGTATTGATTGATGACGGCTGGATGATTTTGACCGGCTTTAACCCCGTCAGTCTGATGGGGCTGCGTAAGCTGGTGCCGGTATTACGTAAGACGACCCCCTACAACAGCCGGATGTTTACGTTGACGCGCCAGCTGGACTGGCTGGCGTTATTGAATTTTGAGGTGCTGCATTATGGCCGCTATCAGGTACTGCCCTGGTCCAGGCATGGCGGCAAACTCCTCAGCGCGCACCTGCCGGCTCTGGGCTGCCTGCAGCTGATTGTTGCCCGAAAACGGACGGTTCCGCTGACGCTAAACCCGATGAAATCAGGAAAAGCAAAAACGCAGCTGCGTCAGACGGTTGGCGCCACGCGGCAGTGGCGCAACGGGCAGAGTTAGCTTTCTGGCTGGTAGCCGGTGTCGCTCTGCGTCGGGCTGGAGGCGGCAGCGCGTGCCAGCTCATCACAGCGTTCATTTTCCGGGTGACCGGCGTGGCCTTTGACCCATTCCCATTTGATTTGATGCTGACCGAGCGCGGCATCCAGGCGCTGCCAGAGATCGACATTTTTAACCGGTTTTTTGTCAGCGGTTTTCCAGCCGCGTTTTTTCCAGTTATGGATCCACTGGGTGATCCCCTGACGCACGTACTGGCTGTCGGTGCTGAGGATCACTTCGCACTGCTCTTTCAGCGCTTCGAGAGCGACGATTGCCGCCATCATCTCCATCCGGTTGTTGGTGGTGAGGTGATAGCCCTGACTAAAGATTTTTTCTTTTCCGCGATAGCGTAAAATTGCCCCATAACCACCGGGCCCAGGATTTCCCAGGCATGAACCATCGGTGAAAATTTCTACCTGTTTAAGCATCTCTGGTAGACTTCCTGTAATTGAAATCGATAGATAAACGGCAAGTCTGACATAAATGACTGATATGAGCACTGCAATTACACGACAGATTGTTCTCGATACTGAAACCACCGGTATGAATCAGATCGGTGCGCACTACGAAGGACATAAGATCATTGAGATCGGTGCGGTAGAGGTGATCAACCGCCGCCTCACCGGGAACAACTTCCATGTTTATCTGAAACCGGACCGGCTGGTGGACCCGGAAGCGTTCGGCGTTCACGGGATCGCCGATGAATTCCTGATGGATAAACCGGTGTTTGCGGATGTGGCCGACGAGTTTATAGACTATATCCGCGGCGCGGAGCTGGTCATCCATAATGCCTCGTTTGATATCGGCTTTATGGATTATGAATTCAGCAAGTTGAATCGCGGCATTGCGAAAACGAATACTTTCTGCAAAGTCACCGATAGCCTCGCGCTGGCGCGGAAAATGTTCCCCGGTAAGCGTAATAGCCTGGATGCGCTGTGCTCACGTTATGAAATAGACAACAGTAAGCGTACGCTGCACGGGGCATTACTCGATGCCCAGATTCTGGCCGATGTCTATCTGATGATGACCGGTGGTCAGACGACGATGGCATTTTCAATGGAAGGTGAGGGGCAGCAGCAGGCCGGAGAAATGGGAATACAGCGGGTTGTTCGCGCCGCCAGCAAGTTACGCGTGGTTTATGCGACTGATGACGAGATCGTGAGCCATGAATCCCGACTCGATCTGGTGCAAAAGAAAGGCGGAAGCTGCCTGTGGCGCGCCTGAGCCACTGAGATATGCTGTAAAAATCATCTGACGGGTGATTTTTACAGCAAACGATTCAAAACTGAAGAAAAAGCGTTGACGGCGTTACGGGGAATCCGTAATATTCGCCTCGTTCCCAAGGGAACAGTAAGTGGAGCGGTAGTTCAGTCGGTTAGAATACCTGCCTGTCACGCAGGGGGTCGCGGGTTCGAGTCCCGTCCGTTCCGCCACTATTCAGAAAGCCTGAATCAGCAATGATTCAGGCTTTCGTCGTTTCGGCGCTCGTAAAAACAAACTCACCGAGTTCATTTCATATATTTCAATTGCTTGCGAATATGATGTTGCATAACGGCCAGCATGCAGGCACCGGACAGACCGATCATCAGCGCCCCGTTGACCGCCTCCAGCGGGCCGAGCAGCTTCCATCTGGCGCTCATCACAACATCGCCATACCCCAATGTCGCGAAGTTAACCCCGGAGTGATACACCGCATCCAGCAGCGTCGGAAACTCGCCCAGCCAGACAAACAGCACTCCCCAGAGCAAAATCTGCAGCAAATTACCCATTAAAATGATGATGATGGTGCCAAACAGCGCCAGTACGCCGGCAAGTAGCCCCTCTTTGCTGTGGAAACGCTTGAGATAAAAGCGAATGCACCAGATGGACACCAGAGATTGCAGCAGCATATTACACAGGATAACGGGCATGCCCGTAATCAGCGGAAGCAACATGTTAATCTCCTGAGTGAAGTTCTGTTGAGGATGAGTCAAGGGGGCGCCAGCGCTCGAGAAGGGCGATGCAGGCCCAGCCATAGAGCGCGATGATGAGATATAACGTGCAGCGCATCGCGGCGGCTGTCCAGACATCTTTTGCGGAATCGCTGTCCTGAATCGCCGGCCCGAACAGAATGAGGGCGGTTATCCAGACATTGCTCCAGAAAGAGGGCGGAAACCGTCCCGCCACCAGGCGAACCAGTCGCCGGGCCACCCACAGACTGGCCAGACTCAGCCAGAGAACCAGCATTAGCAGCGACGGCCAGAGGCTAAGACCGAACCACAGCCCCAGCGCCAACAGCGCGCCCAGTAGCGTCGATAGCACCAGTTCTTTCCCCGACGTTTTCGTGGTGAGCGTCGTCGCCTGCTGCGCCAGCGTGACGGTTTTCATCACCGCCGGGATGTAGAACGTCGGGTGGCTCAGCGCCAGAAGCCAGACGGGGAGCACAATGATCACCGCCCGTAGCGCTCTGAGATGGGGAGCGCTGACCGCCGGCGACTCCCTGGGCGGGGGCGCCTGGCCCGGCGAGGGCGGGAATAACGCCACCGCCAGCCCGTTGACCAGCGTACCGGTAATAAAACCGATCCCCAGCATTTGCGCCAGTCCTATCGCCAGCGCCTGCTCAATCAGCCCGGCAATGGGAATCACCGCTATCGCCACCACCAGCAGCATCGACAGCGTGGTCTTCCCGTAAAGGCCCATTAACATCAGCTGATACAGCAACAGCGCCGTGAGCAGCACGCCTGGTAGGGCGTAATAGGTCAGTAATGGCACCATCAGAATGCCAGCCGTCATGGTGACTATCAGGAGAGAACCCATCACGAGACCTTTTTTCAGCGCTAAAGGTTTCCCCTGGCACAGCACAATCCAGGCCATGATGCATCCGAGGTGCGGCATCGGCAGCGCGCTGGCGTAGCAGACCAGCGCAGCCAGTCCGCTACCACAGCTTATTCTCAGTACGGCGCGGTCCACGTTATGCATCGCGCAGGTCTCCTAATAGAGCCAGGAGAACAGGCTCATGACTCGGATATACAGGTAGCCCGCAACGTTCAGCAGGCTACTGCCGCTGGTATAAACCAGCACATCCGCCTGCCCGCCAACCCGCAGGCTGGTGGGCGGCGGGGCATCATCTCTTGCAAAGGCGATTTTAACCGGGAAGCGCTGGGCCTGACGGAGCCAGTCACGATTGTTATCCACGGTAGGGAGGCCGCCGGCCGGCGGGGGTTGCGATGCGTTGATACCATAGCCGATGCTGAGTACCTGGCCGCTAAAAATGTGTCCCGGCATGCTGTCGAGAACAATTGCCACCTTATTACCCGGCCGGATACGACCGAGGTTATTTTCGGTCATGTCTGCGTTGATCCAGACATCGTTCAGGGCAATCAATGTCATCACCGGGGCGCCCGCGCCAACAAACTGGCCAACTTCGGTGCGTAAATCGGTAATCAGCCCGCGGCTGCCGGCAATCACGGTGCTTTTACTGCGGTCCAGTTCGGCTTTGCGCACCGCGGCCCGGGCGCTTAACAGCTGAGAATTATTGTCGCCGGCTGCACCGGCGGCTTCGATGGCACGACGCACGTCGGCGGCGGCGGCGGCCATCTGACTACGGGCGGTTTCCCGGGTGGCCTGGGCAATCTCCAGACGCCGGACGGAAATAGTACCGGGATCTTCACGATAGAGCCGCTCCTGGCGCTCGGCATCTTTCGCGGCATTCTGGTAAGCGGTGGCGGCGGCCTGCAGGCCAGCCTTTGCCGCCACCACGCTTTCACCGTTGGCCTTCACGGCGCTGAGCACCGTGGCATAATCCGAACGTGCGCGCGCCAGGGCGATATCATAAGGTTCCGGATCCAGCTCAAACAGCGGTTCGCCCATAGCGACACGCTGATTGTCACGAACATATACCTTCTTTATTTGCCCGGTTACTTCCGCTGCGACCGGAATGACGAAGGCCTGTACCCTGGCCTGCGAGGTATAGGGCGTCACTCTGTCCGTGACTAAATACAAGCAGATCAGCAGTACAATCAGCACCACCAGGCCGATGGCCGTACGACGGCTGGCTTGTCCTGGTGAAGGGGAGGAGGCATTCATGGCGAAGGTCCTTCTGAAGGGGATGTGGCGGAAGGAAGCGGGGTATTCAGCAGCGGCAGCCAGTTATCACGCTGGCGTAGGTGCGATTCCGTCGCAGCATCGACCAGCGGGCGTGTTCGGCCACTTTCCCAGCCGCCGCCCAGCGCTTTATAAAGCGCGATCAGATCGCGCATCGCCGCACCGCGGCTGCTGACCAACCGTTCTTGTTGGTTGAACAGCGCCCGCTGTGAGTCAAGGACGCGCTGAAAGTCAGCCATTCCCTCACGATACTGTGTGTTGGCTATTTCGAGGGAGCGGCTGGCGGCTTTACCCGTTTGGGTCAGCAACACAATTTCATCTTTATCATTGGCGTAGGCGATGGCCGCATCGTCGACTTCACGCGCGGCCTGAAAGACGGTATCGCGATAGTGTTCGTGAAGCTGGAGAAAACGGGCATCCTGAACCAGAACCTGATTCCCGAGCCGCCCCTGATCCAGCAGATTCCAGCTAAACGTCGGGCCCGCCGCCCAGCTGAGCGTGCCATTACTCTCGCTCCTGCCGCTTATTCCGACGCTGCCGATCAGTGAGATGGACGGGTAGAGCTCGCTCTCCGCCACGCCGATAAGCGCCGACTGTGCGGCCATCTGTCGTTCAGCAGCCCTGACGTCGGGCCGCCGGCGCAGAAGGTTGGCCGGAAGTTCAGACACTAACGAGAGTTCGCCTGACGGGATATCGCCGGTCTGGCTCGCCATTTCCGGCAGGGGGCCGGGTTTGCGTGCCAGCAGCGCGCTCAGGGCATTCTGGCTCTGTGCGAGGCTGGTTTCCAGTTGGGGGATCGTCGAAAGCGTGGAGAGGTACTGGGTTTTTGCCTGCTGAACGTCCAGCTCTGCGCTGTTGCCGCTGAGGAATAACCGCTCGGTGATCTGCAGGCTACGTTGCTGAATCTTCGCATTGCCGCGGGTAATTTGCAGGCGGGCTTCCAGCATGCGGATATTGACGTACCACTGCGCCACCTGGGCTGCCATCAGCACCTGAATATCATCGTACTGCGCTAGCGTGGCGAAATAGCTGGCATCGGCGGATTCGACGCCGCGCTGAAACTTACCCCAGAAATCGATCTCCCATCCCAGATTGACCCCGGCGCTGTAGCGGGTCCCTGAGCTATAGTTTCCCGAACGTTGCTGGCCGGTGCGCAGCAGATCGCCGCTGCCGATCGTCGCCTGCGGTCCCAGTAAACTCTCGGCGATCCCCAGCTGCGCCCGGGATTCCAGCAGACGCAAACCGGCGATTTTGACATCCGGATTTTTTCGCAGCGCTTCGTTAATCAGCGCCGTTAAGGTCGGATCGTTGAGCTGCGTCCACCACCGCGCGTAATCGGCAGGCGTCGACCGGGAAGCCATCCGCTGCGTAGCCGGTTGCCAGTGGCTTAGCTCCGGCGTTTTCGGCGGATGATAGTCTGGCCCCAGCGTCGTGCATGCGGTGAGAACAAGGCCGGCGCCAGCGGTGAACAGGAGACGCCAGGCACGGTGCTCATTGAGCATCTTTGTCGTCCGGAACGACGGGAGTCTGGCCATCGCCGACCTGCCCATCGTTGACCCACGACATGAAGATACGATAGCCGATAGAGAGTAGGGTCGCGCCGATAAACATACCGAGAATACCGCTGGCCGCCATGCCGCCTAATGCACCAAGCAGTACCACAGGCATAGGCGCATCGACACCGCGCCCGAGCATTAGCGGTTTGAGCACGTTGTCAGCCATACCGGCCACAATCAGCAAGATCGTATAGACGATATTCATAGCCGTTCCGTGATCGCCGAGGCTCCACATCAACGCAATCGCCGGTGCGGTCACCAGAATCACCGGAATCTGCGCGATCCCGAGGATCAGCGCCAGAATAAAGAAGATCCCCACGGCCGGAATACCTGCCACGATCATAATGACGCCCACCAGCAGCGCCTGAATAAGCGCGACGCCGATAACGCCCTGCGCCACCGCACGGATCGTGCTGGTGCACAGTTTCACCAAAGATTGTCCTTTGTTCTCATCCGTCAGGCGGATGGCAATGCGCCGGGCGCTGTCTGCCCCGGCGGCGCCCCAGGTCATGATAATCCCCGCCACGATGAAGGAGAGGATAAAACCAAGCAATCCACCGCCCATACTGGCAAGAATGCCGAGGGTAGCTTTCGCGATGTCTCCTATCTGAGTGCGATAGTTGCTAATCAGCCCCGGTAAATCGTTGGACGCTTTTAACCACAGGACGCTAATTTTTTCTCCGACGATGGGAATGGTGGCGATATGTGCTGATGGCGGCGGAATGACGAAAGCACGACCGCTGAGCTTATCAATCATCACGCTGACGCTTTCGCCGAGAGAGCTAATCATCAGCACCGTGGGGACCACGATCAGCACAATGCCGAGCAGGACTATCAGGGTTGAGGACCAGCCCTGTTTTCCTCCCAGCCTGGTCGCAAAATACTGATGGAGAGGGTAGAGGGTGACGGCCAGGATAACGGCCCACAGCATCATATTAAGAAACGGAGAAAACACGGTATAGCAGAAAGAGGCTAATGCCAGGATAAGTCCAAAGCGAATGAACATATCCAGAAAACGGGCAACCAGTCTTTTTTCAACAACAAGCAGATTATTATTTTCCATGATGGTTTGTTCTCGCTGAGAATGCGCGCACAACCGTACCGGTCGGGTAATAAAACCGGACCAGGACCGAGATGGAATCGTTTTAAAAAAGCTGAAAGTTATTTGAAAATGAAGCTCGTTCTTGTTGAATTTTATCCACTTAATGAGTGTAGAACAAAAATAATCCCGCCGGAAAAATATTATTTCTCCCGCTTATTCTGCGGGCTGGTGGGGGAAAAAGAGGCGGCGGCGAGGTATAAAACGGGGTCCCCTCGGTTAACGAGGGGAGAGAAGACGATCAGTTCAGGGTGAACGGATCGGCATCCTGCCAGGCCGGAAACTTCTCACGATACTCTTTGAGCGCCGTCATCGACAGCTCTGCATCCAGACGCGTTGCCTGATGGGGTTCTGCCGTTGCCAGAATTTCTCCCTGCGGGCTGATAATGCGGCTATCGCCGCGGTAATGATGGCCGTTGCCATCGGTGCCGACGCGGTTACAGCCGGCAACATAGGCCAGATTCTCGATGGCGCGAGCCACCAGCAGGGACTGCCAGTGAAGTGAGCGTGGGGCAGGCCAGTTGGCCACATAAAGCGCTAAATCGTAGTCGTTATGGTTACGTGACCACACCGGGAAGCGCAGGTCATAACACACCAGCGGCAGAATTCGCCAGCCGCGCCACTCAAAAACAACCCGTTCGTTACCCGCCTCATAATGATGATGTTCTTCGGCCATGCGGAACAGATGGCGCTTGTCATAGAAGTGGGTTGTGCCATCGGGCTCGACCAGCAAGAAGCGGTTAACCGGCCCGCGATCGGTTTGCAGCGCCGCGCTGCCGGCAATCAGGGCATTTGTTTGCACCGCTTTACTCTGCATCCAGTCAATGACGTTTTCGGCTGACATCGACTGCTTTGCGGCCTCCATAGCGAATCCGGTCGTGAACATTTCCGGCAAGACTATGACGTCACGTCCGGTAATGCCTTCCAGTTGACGATCGAAGTGACGCAGGTTGGCGGGACCATCCATCCACACCAGGGGTTGTTGCAACAACGTAATTTTCAAACCAGGCACAGTGTTGAACTCCATCATCATGAGAGCATCAGGGTAATTTTAACACCATATCAGTCTCTCGCTGCTGAGCGGAATATGTTGTTAAAAAAATGATAACGCAGACAGCTGAATGTCGGTCGCCGGGTAAAAAAGAAAGGCGGGGAAATTCCCCGCCCTGGTCGTGATGTGGTAACTGTTATTGTTTTATGCGGCTTCAACCTTGCGGACTTTCTCCGGGAGCTTTACCGGTTTGGTCGCCAGCTCATCGGCTGCGAAATCGTCAACGTTAATGCTGCGCAGACGGCTGGTTTCCGCACGGGTCAGAATATCGGCTTCATCCTGATTGATTAAACCTTTTGCCAGCGCGTTGCGGGCCAGTTCATCCAGACGGGTAAACGGCAGGTTTTTACCCAGCTCTTTGCAGATACGCTGATGAATCGGATCGGCGGCCATGACATCGAGCAGGGCCTCTTCCAGCAGACCGACCGGGTTATGTTCACTCGGGGTCAGATACTGGCCGCGACCGATACGTGAACGCGTCGCGCTCGGAACCTGCAGGATTTTTGCCACCTTATGATCCAGCTTATCGGACGGCGCGTTGTAGTGACGGCCGGTCGGGAAGATAGCAATGCGCAGGGCGCCCGCGACAAAACGGTTCGGGAAGTTCTTCAGCAGATCGTCAATCGCCTGTTCTGCCTGATACAGCGCATCCTGGACGCCCCAATGAACCAGCGGGAGGTCGGCTTCATTGCGCCCTTCATCGTCATAGCGTTTCAGCACCGCAGAGGCGAGATAGAGCTGGCTCAGGACATCGCCGAGACGCGCGGAGATGCGCTCGCGACGCTTCAGGCTGCCGCCCAGCACCGCCATGGAGACGTCGGACAGCAGCGCCAGGTTCGCGCTCAGACGGTTCATGTGCTGGTAGTAGCGACGAGTGCCATCACGGGTCGGCGTGCTGCTTGTCAGCCCGCGGGTCAGGCCCAGCCAGAAGCTGCGGACTTTGTTACTGCCGACGTGACCAATGTGTTTAAACAGCAGTTTGTCGAAAGCGTTAACATCGTTGCTTTGCGCGGCGGCCATTTCATCCAGTACGTACGGATGGCAGCGAATCGCCCCTTGACCAAAGATCATCATGCTGCGGGTCAGGATATTGGCCCCTTCGACGGTGATAGCGATTGGTGCCCCTTGATAGGCGCGGGCGAGGAAGTTACCTTCGCCCAGCATGATGCCTTTTCCGCCGGTGATATCCATGGCGTCAATGATTGAGCGCTGTCCGCGATGGGTGCAGTGGTACTTGACGATAGCCGACAGCACCGCCGGTTTCTCTCCCAGCATGATGCCGTAGGTAATCAGCGAAGCGGCGGCATCCATCACGTATGCGTTACCGGCAATACGCGCCAGAGGCTCTTCGATGCCTTCCATTTTACCGATGGAGATTTTGAACTGGCGACGAATATGGGCATAGGCGCCGGTCGCCATCGCCACGGATTTCAGTCCGCCGGTGGCATTAGACGGCAGGGTGATGCCGCGTCCTACGGACAGGCATTCCACCAGCATCCGCCAGCCCTGGCCGGCCATCGACGGGCCGCCGATGATGTAATCGATCGGCACGAAAATATCTTTCCCCTGGGTCGGACCATTCTGGAACGGCACGTTCAGCGGGAAGTGGCGACGGCCAATTTCGACGCCCGGGGTGCTGGTCGGGATCAGCGCACAGGTGATGCCCAGATCTTCTTCGCCGCCCAGCAGACGGTCGGGATCGGAGAGTTTAAAAGCCAGGCCCAATACGGTCGCGATAGGGGCGAGGGTGATATAACGCTTATTCCAGGTCAGGCGCATGCCCAGTACCTGCTCGCCTTGCCATTCGCCCATGCAGACGACGCCGCTGTCCGGGATGGCGCCGGCGTCAGAGCCCGCTTCCGGACTGGTCAGCGCAAAGCACGGAATTTCCTGACCACGCGCCAGGCGCGGCAGATAGTGGTTTTTCTGCTCTTCAGTACCGTAATGTTGCAGCAGTTCGCCCGGGCCTAAGGAGTTCGGCACGCCGACGGTAATCGCCAGGATACCGGAAACGCCGGAGAGCTTTTGCAGCACCCGTGACTGAGCGTAAGCGGAGAACTCCAGGCCGCCGTACTCTTTCTTAATGATCATCGCAAAGAAACGATGCTCTTTCAGGTAGGCCCACAGCGCCGGCGGCAGATCGGCCATTTCATGGGTGATTTCAAAATCGTTCGCCATGCGACAGGCTTCTTCTACCGGCCCGTCGATGAACGCCTGTTCTTCGGCGGTCAGGCGCGGCTGCGGATAGTTGTGCAGTTTCTGCCAGTCTGGCGTCCCGCGAAACAGGTCGCCTTCCCACCAGGTCGTGCCCGCATCGATGGCCTCTTTTTCGGTACGCGACATCGGCGGCATCACCTTACGGAATGCGCGGAATGCCGGTGCCGAGAAAATTGACTTGCGCATCGGCGCAAAGTTGAACGGCAGCAGAATAATCGCCAGCGGCAGCAGCAGCCAGATATTCCACAGCCCGGCAACGCTGAGCGCCGCGGTCCAGGCGAGCAAAATCACGCTGCTCAGCAGGAGATTAATTCGGTGATAGAAGAGCGCACCGAGTAAAACAACGGTTGCAACAATACTCAAAATCATCATAGAGAAATGCTCCCTGTCTTGTAGGAGGTCTGACCACTTGTGATGATATGGTTGTAGTGGATGTTATTGGCTTTAGCAATGTGTTTACAAAATAATTACAACCTTGCTCACATTGTTGTACGTAAATGCGGCACGTAAAATCAAAACCACGGCGGATAACGTCGGCTGCTTCTTCTCGCTTCGGCGCCTATCCGGTACACTGCCAGGGTTATTCCAACCATACTGAAGGATTATCCTCATGTACCAGGATCTTATTCGTAACGAACTGAACGAAGCGGCGGAAACGCTGGCTAACTTTCTGCAGGACGAAGCCAATATTCACGCGATTCAGCGTGCCGCGGTGCTGCTGGCTGATAGCTTTAAGGCCGGTGGTAAAGTCCTCTCCTGCGGTAACGGCGGTTCCCACTGCGATGCGATGCATTTTGCAGAAGAACTGACCGGGCGCTATCGTGAGAATCGCCCCGGCTATCCGGCGATTGCGATTTCAGACGTCAGCCACCTGTCCTGCGTCAGTAACGATTTTGGCTATGAGTACGTCTTCTCCCGCTACGTCGAGTCCGTGGGTCGCGCTGGCGATGTGCTGCTGGGTATCTCCACCTCCGGCAACTCCGGCAACGTGATTAAGGCGATTGAGGCTGCCCGCGCGCAGGGGATGAAGGTCATCACGCTGACCGGCAAAGATGGCGGTAAAATGGCCGGTTCCGCCGATGTTGAAATTCGCGTGCCGCATTTTGGTTATGCCGATCGTATTCAGGAAATTCACATTAAAGTGATTCATATTCTGATTATGCTGATCGAAAAAGAGATGGTTAAGGCCTGATGACATGGTGTCGGGCGGCACTGTGTTTGCCCGACCTGCGGGCTGAGTTGTCGGCCGGGTAAGCTGCGCGCCACCCGGCACTGCCTGAAAGTGCGAAGAGGTGATGTATGTGCGAATTGCTCGGGATGAGCGCGAATGTGCCAACAGATATTTGTTTTAGCTTTACCGGGCTGGTTCAGCGCGGTGGAGGCACCGGCCCGCATAAAGATGGCTGGGGTATTACCTTTTATGAAGGTAAAGGCTGTCGCACATTTAAAGATCCGCAGCCCAGCTTCCAGTCGCCGATTGCGAAACTGGTACAGGACTATCCCATCAAATCGTGCTCGGTCATCGCCCATATTCGCCAGGCTAACCGCGGTATCGTTGCGCTGGAAAACACCCATCCCTTTACCCGCGAGCTGTGGGGACGCAACTGGACCTATGCTCATAACGGCCAGTTAGAGGGCTATGAGTCCCTGGATACCGGAAATCTCCAGCCGATCGGCGAGACCGACAGCGAAAAAGCCTTCTGCTGGCTGCTGCACTGCCTGACCGAGCGCTATTCGGGGACGCCGGACGATATGGTTGAAGTGTTCAGCTTTATCGCCACCCTCGCGGGCTCGCTACGGGAAAAAGGCGTCTTTAATATGCTGTTGTCGGACGGGCGTTACGTGATGGCGTTTTGCTCGACGAATCTGCACTGGATAACGCGGCGGGCGCCGTTTGGCGTGGCAACGTTACTGGATCAGGACGTAGAAATCGATTTTCAACGGGAGACCACACCTAACGATGTGGTCACCGTTATCGCCACTCAGCCGCTGACCGGCAACGAGACCTGGCATAAAATCATGCCAGGCGAGTGGGCGTTATTTTGCCTCGGGGACCGTGTAGTTTGAAGCCAGCTGCGGCTGGATAACTTCATGACTGAGCGGCTTGCTGACGATATAGCGGCCATCGGACACTGAGATAACCGGCGGCTTATGGGTTTGCTGGAAATAGTCGTAGCCTGGCTTCAGCTGTTTCCAGAAATCCGCATAGTAGGAGTATTTGTGGCGTTCCATATTGGCATTGGTCATGCGGAAAGGATAAATGCTGACCTGCACGCTGGACTGGCCGAACACGAGCGCGCCGGTCACAAACTGGAAAATCTCATCAATGCCGGTATCGGTCATCGCGTAGCAGCCGATGGATACGCAGGCACCGTGAATCATCAGGTATTTACCTTCATAACCATGGGCGCGATCGTAGGCGTTCGGGAAGCCGATATTAATGGCTTTATAGAAACGGCTGTCAGGCTTGAGCTGATTGCGCGTCACGCTATAAAACCCTTCCGGACTTTTGAAGTCGCCCTGACGCTGCTTCGGCCCCAGACCGCCGGAATAGTTACAGATCCGGTAGCTGTCGAGTAGCTGGTAGGTTTCGCCCATTTTGACGTAGAGATCGAGCGTACGCTCTTCTTTGAAGATCTCAATGTAAACCGGGGAACCCATTAATTGTTGCTTGTATTCTTTGCTAACCGGCGTCGTCGAGCCGCTATTGCTGAGTAACCCAGCAAATGAAACGCACGGCAACAGAAGCATCGCAATAAATAATGCGATTTTGCGCATACTGCTTGTTCCTTGATAAATCAAAAACCACATTGCCAGGACGGCAAGAGATACCCGAAATCAGACTTTTCTGGATTTAGAGCGCTCACATTAGCATCACGGCATTTTTTCGCAAGCGCGGCCTTACCGCGTTTACAATTTAGTTGTCCTTTATAGCGAATCCGACGTCAAAGCGCAGTCAGAACTTTGCGCAATAGATCTCATTTTATAGGTAGTTAATCGTGGTTTATCTACTGACGCCGCTCACGAAATGTTACACTTGCGCCGCTTAACGATCAGGGTAAGAAAGGATGCTTCTCTCCCGTCTTGTGAACCGCCAGGACTCAGCTTTTCCTTTTCTCTGATTTCCCATCAATGTTGCTGGCCTCGGTCTGATATCGAGGTTTAAGTTACGGATACCTGCTAACGATATGATTAAAATCACGAAAGGGCTGAATCTGCCCATAGCTGGCATGCCATCACAGCAGAAAACTTCTCAGGTTGCCGTCAAACGCGTCGCGCTGCTGGGCGAGGAGTACGTCGGTATGCGCCCCTCAATGGCGGTGCGCGAAGGTGACCGGGTACAAAAAGGGCAGATCCTCTTCGAAGACAAAAAGAACCCCGGCGTCTGCTTTACCGCACCTGCGGCTGGGGTGATTGGCGCCATCCATCGCGGCGAACGTCGGGTTCTGCAATCCATTGTTATCGATGTCGACGGCGATGAGGCCGTCTCCTTCCCCCGCTATGCACCGGGCGACCTGGCTGGATTGGCGCGGGAAACTGTGCAGCAGCAGCTGCTGACTTCCGGCCAATGGACGGCATTCCGCACTCGTCCGTTTAGTAAAACGCCGGTGCCGGGGAGCGTACCGGCGGCGATTTTCGTGACCGCTATTGATACCAACCCGCTGGCGGCAGATCCGCAACCGATTATTCTGGCCCACCGCGAGGCCTTCGATGCGGGACTCACCGTGCTCACCAGCCTGACGGATGGCAAAGTGCATGTCTGCCAGGCCAGCGGCGGCAAGCTCGGTGGCCACCCCGCAGGGCAGGTGACCTTTAACCAGTTCGCCGGGCCGCATCCGGCCGGGCTGGCAGGCACCCATATCCATTTCCTTGAGCCCGTCAGCCTGAATAAACAGGTCTGGCACCTTAACTATCAAGATGTTATCGCCATCGGCCGGCTGTTTCTCGACGGGGAACTTTACAGCAAACGCGTGATTGCGCTCGGGGGCCCGCAGGTCAAAGAGCCGCGGCTGATCGAAACCTGCTGCGGCGCCAGTCTTGATGAACTGCTGGCCGGTGAGCTGCTGGAGGGGGAAAACCGGGTCATTTCCGGCTCGGTGCTGAGCGGTACCCACGCCCAGGGGCCGTATGCGTTCCTTGGTCGCTATCACCTGCAGGTGAGCGTCGTGAAGGAAGGGCGTGAGAAGGAGCTGTTTGGTTGGGTGATGCCGGGCAAAGACAAATTTTCGATTACCCGCACCACGCTCGGACATTTTCTCAAACACAAACTGTTCAGTTTCTCAACGGATACCAACGGCGGCGAGCGTGCGATGGTTCCCATCGGCAACTACGAGCGCGTGATGCCGCTGGATATTCTGCCGACGCATCTGCTGCGGGATTTGCTGGCGGGAGACACCGACAGCGCGCAGGCGCTGGGCTGCCTGGAGCTGGATGAAGAAGATTTAGCGCTCTGCACCTACGTCTGCCCGGCAAAATATGAATACGGCCCGCTGCTGCGTGACGTCTTAACCCGCATTGAGCAGGAAGGATAAGTGATGGGTTTGAAAAATCTGCTGGAAAAAATTGAGCCGCACTTCACCCACGGCGGCAAACTGGAAAAGTACTACCCGTTGTATGAGGCGGCGGCGACTATTTTCTATACCCCGGGTCAGGTGACGAAAGGGGCCTCTCACGTCCGTGATGCCATCGACCTCAAGCGGATGATGATCCTGGTGTGGCTGGCGGTGTTCCCGGCGATGTTCTGGGGCATGTACAACGTCGGGCTGCAAACTATCCCGGCGCTACACAAACTCTACGGCGCGGAGCAGCTGCAGCAGGTGATCGCCAGCCACTGGCACTATAGCGTGGCGCAGTGGCTGGGGGTGAACTTTGGCCCGGATGCGGGCTGGCTGAGCATGATGGGGCTGGGCGCAGTGTTCTTCCTGCCCATTTATCTCACCGTGTTTATCGTCGGCGGCTTTTGGGAAGTGCTGTTCGCCATCGTGCGCAAACACGAAATCAACGAAGGCTTTTTTGTTACCTCCATTCTGTTCGCGCTGATTGTGCCGCCGACGCTGCCGTTATGGCAGGCGGCGCTGGGCATCAGTTTTGGCGTGGTGATTGGCAAAGAGATCTTCGGCGGCACCGGGCGTAACTTCCTCAACCCGGCGCTGGCCGGGCGTGCATTTCTGTTCTTCGCCTATCCGGCGCAAATTTCCGGCGATCTGGTGTGGACGGCGGCGGACGGTTTCTCCGGCGCAACGCCGCTTTCTCAGTGGGCGAGCCGCGGCGGTGAAGCGCTGGTGAATGTCACCAGCGGCCAGCCGGTCAGCTGGATGGATGCCTTCCTCGGCAATATTCCCGGCTCCATCGGCGAGGTCTCGACGCTGATGATTCTGCTTGGCGGCGCCATCATCATTTTCGGTCGCGTCGCCTCCTGGCGCATTGTCGCCGGGGTGATGATTGGCATGATTGCCACGGCAACGCTGTTTAACTTTGTTGGCTCTGATACCAACCCGATGTTTGCCATGCCGTGGTACTGGCATCTGGTGCTCGGCGGTTTTGCCTTTGGCATGATGTTTATGGCGACCGACCCGGTGTCGGCGTCGTTCACCGACAAAGGAAAGTGGGCATACGGTGCGCTGATTGGCGCGATGTGCGTGCTGATCCGCGTGGTGAACCCGGCCTATCCGGAAGGGATGATGCTGGCCATTCTGTTTGCCAACCTCTTTGCGCCACTGTTCGATTACCTGGTGGTGCAGGCCAATATCAAGCGGAGGAAGTCGCGTGGCTGAGAAAAAAAGTAACGATAGCATCGGCAAAACGCTGCTGGTGGTGCTGGTGCTTTGCCTGGTCTGCTCGGTCATTGTTGCCGGTTCTGCGGTGGGGCTGAAGCCGCGCCAGCAGGAGCAAAAAGCGCTCGATAAACAGCGTAACATTCTCTCCGTTGCCGGGCTGATGCAGCCGGACATGAAGCAGGAGGAGATTGCCTCGGTGTTTGCCGAGCGCATCAGCCCGCGGCTGCTGGATTTGAAAAGCGGCGAACTGCTGGAAAAAGATCCGGACTCCTTTAATCAGGGGCTGGCGCTGAAAGATCCTGAGCAAAGTACCGTGCTGGAGGCCAGCCAGGATCCGGCGGGCATCAAGCGTCGTACTAACGTGGTGGAAATCTACCTCGTGAAAGACGAGCAGAAAAAGGTTCAGGAAGTGGTGCTGCCGATTTACGGCAACGGCCTGTGGTCGATGATGTATGCCTTTGTGGCGCTTGATACCGATGGTCGTACCGTGAAAGGCATCACCTATTACGATCAGGGCGAAACGCCGGGCCTCGGCGGCGAAGTGGAAAACCCCGCCTGGCGTAAACAGTTCATCGGCAAAAAAGTGCTCGACGACAGCGGCATGCCGGCGCTGAAAGTGGTGAAAGGCGGTGCGCGTCAGGGTGATGACTACGCGGTTGACGGCCTTTCCGGCGCAACGCTCACGTCCAACGGCGTGCAGCACAGTTTTGATTTCTGGATGGGGGAGCAGGGCTTTGGTCCGTTCCTCAAGCAGATTCGTGAAGGAGGCCTGAACAATGGCTGAGCTCGATGAGATGAAAGAAGTAAAACGGGTGCTGGTCGGGCCGTTGATTAGCAACAACCCTATTGCTCTGCAGGTGCTGGGGGTCTGTTCGGCGCTGGCGGTGACCACCAAGCTGGAAACCGCATTCGTCATGACTATCGCGGTAACGCTGGTGACGGCGTTTTCCAGCATGTTTATCTCGATGATCCGCCACCATATTCCCAACAGCGTGCGCATTATCGTGCAGATGGCGATCATCGCCTCGCTGGTGATCGTCGTCGATCAGCTGCTGCGCGCCTACGCCTACGAAGTCTCCAAACAGCTGTCGGTGTTCGTCGGGCTTATCATCACCAACTGTATCGTGATGGGGCGCGCGGAAGCGTATGCCATGAAGTCGCCGCCGCTGGCGAGCTTTATGGACGGTATCGGTAACGGTCTGGGCTACGGCGCCATTCTGATGATTGTCGGTTTCCTGCGCGAGCTTATCGGCAGCGGCAAACTGTTTGGCGTCACCGTGCTGCAAACCGTGCAGAACGGCGGCTGGTATCAGCCGAACGGCCTGTTCCTGCTCGCGCCGAGCGCGTTTTTCATCATCGGTCTGCTGATCTGGGCGCTGCGCAGCTGGAAGCCGGAACAGCAGGAGAAGGAGTAACCGAGTATGGCTCATTACCTCAGTCTTTTTGTCCGCGCGGTGTTTGTTGAAAACATGGCGCTGGCCTTCTTCCTCGGCATGTGTACGTTTCTTGCGGTGTCGAAGAAAGTCTCCACGGCGTTTGGTCTTGGCGTAGCGGTGACGGTGGTGCTCGGCATTTCCGTGCCGGTGAACAACCTGATTTATAACCTCGTACTGCGTGACGGTGCGCTGGTGGACGGGGTGGATTTGAGCTTCCTCAACTTCATCACCTTTATCGGGGTGATCGCCGCGCTGGTGCAGATTCTGGAGATGATCCTCGATAAGTATTTCCCGTCGCTGTACAACGCACTGGGGATCTTCCTGCCGCTTATTGCCGTGAACTGCGCCATTTTTGGCGGCGTCTCCTTTATGGTGCAGCGCGACTATAACTTCCCGGAATCCATCGTGTATGGCTTCGGCTCCGGTATCGGCTGGATGCTGGCGATTGTGGCGATGGCGGGCATCCGCGAAAAAATGAAATACGCAAATGTGCCCGCGGGTCTGCGCGGGTTAGGGATCACCTTTATTACCACAGGTCTGATGGCGCTGGGCTTTATGTCATTCTCCGGTGTGCAGCTATAAGGGCGGAAAGTATGGAAATTATTCTTGGCGTCGTGATGTTCACGCTGATCGTGCTGGTGCTGTCGGGGCTGATCCTGGCGGCGCGCTCGAAGCTGGTCAACGCCGGTGATGTGGTTATTGAAATCAATAATGAAGCGGATAAACAGATTCGCACGCCGGCGGGCGATAAGCTGCTGAATACGCTGTCCAGCAACGGGATCTTTATCTCTTCTGCCTGCGGCGGCGGCGGTTCCTGCGGCCAGTGCCGGGTGACGGTGAAGGAGGGGGGCGGTGATATCCTGCCTACCGAACTTTCCCATATCAGCAAACGCGAGGCGAAAGAGGGCTGCCGTCTGGCCTGTCAGGTCGCCGTGAAACAAAACATGAAGATCGCGCTGCCGGAAGAGATTTTTGGCGTCAAAAAATGGGAGTGTGAAGTTATCTCCAATGATAACAAAGCGACTTTCATTAAAGAGCTGAAGCTGGCCATCCCGGAAGGCGAAAGCGTGCCGTTCCGCGCGGGCGGCTATATTCAGATTGAATGTCCGTCGCATAAAGTGGCGTATGCCGATTTTGACGTGCCGGACGAGTACCGCGCGGACTGGGATAAATTTAATCTGTTCCGCTATGTTTCCGAGGTTAAAGAGCCGACGTTGCGCGCCTATTCGATGGCGAACTATCCGGATGAGAAGGGCATCATTATGCTCAACGTGCGTATTGCGACGCCACCGCCGAAAGTGCCGGATGCGCCGCCGGGGATCATGTCTTCGTATATCTGGTCGCTGAAAGCCGGTGATAAGGTGACGATTTCCGGGCCGTTCGGCGAGTTCTTCGCGAAAGAGACGGACGCCGAGATGGTCTTTATCGGCGGCGGTGCTGGTATGGCGCCCATGCGTTCGCATATTTTCGACCAGCTTAAACGGTTGCACAGCAAGCGCAAAATCAGCTTCTGGTACGGCGCCCGTTCGCTGCGTGAAATGTTCTATGACGATGAGTTTGAACAGCTGGCACGTGAAAATCCGAACTTTACCTTCCACGTGGCGCTTTCCGATCCGCAGCCGGAAGATAACTGGAACGGCCACACCGGCTTTATTCACAATGTGCTGTATGAAAACTACCTGCGCGATCATCCGGCGCCGGAGGACTGCGAGTTTTATATGTGTGGGCCGCCGGTGATGAATGCCGCAGTGATCAAGATGCTAAAAGATCTTGGCGTTGAGGATGACAACATCATGTTGGATGACTTTGGAGGTTAATGATGTTGACGGTGTTTGTGGCAACCTTCGTCATTTTCGCGCTGGTTATTCTGGGGATGTCCTTAGGATATCTGATAAAGCGCAAAAGTCTCCAGGGCAGCTGCGGCGGTATCTCATCGCTGGGGCTTGAGAAGGTCTGCGACTGCCCGGAGCCGTGCGATGCACGTAAAAAGCGCATGGCTCGTGAAGCACAGCGCCAGCAAAATCGGATCCTCTGATCTCTCCGTAGGCCCGGCAAGCTTGCGCCGCCGGGCATTATTGCCTGATGGCGCAAGCTTATCAGCCCTACAAACCCCGCTTCTCATTCCTTGTATTATTACTGTATACTTAACCAGTAATCGTTGAGGGCTGAGTATGCGCAAAATTATCCATGTCGATATGGACTGCTTTTTTGCCGCCGTGGAAATGCGGGATAATCCAGCCCTGCGTGATATCCCCATTGCCATCGGCGGTAGCCGGGTACAGCGGGGGGTGATCAGCACGGCCAACTATCCGGCGCGCAAATTTGGCGTACGCAGCGCGATGCCGACCGCGATGGCCCTCAAGCTTTGCCCGCATTTAACCCTGCTACCCGGCCGCTTTGATGCCTACAAAGAGGCCTCGTCCCATATCCGGGAAATCTTCTCACGCTACACGTCGTTAATTGAACCGCTGTCTCTGGATGAGGCGTATCTCGACGTCAGCGATAGCGTTCACTGCCAGGGCTCTGCGACGCTGATCGCGGAAGAGATTCGCCAGACCATTTTTCACGAGCTTCAACTGACCGCCTCTGCCGGTATCGCGCCGGTAAAATTTCTGGCGAAAATTGCTTCCGATATGAATAAACCCAACGGTCAGTTTGTGATTGCGCCGCATCAGGTCGCGGAGTTTGTCCGAACGCTGCCGCTGGCGAAGATCCCCGGCGTGGGGAAAGTCTCAGCCGCAAAGCTGGAAAGCATGGGGCTGCGTACCTGCGAAGATGTGCAGAAAAGCGACCTGGCGATGTTGCTCCGCCGTTTTGGTAAGTTTGGTCGGATCCTGTGGGAGCGTAGCCAGGGAATCGATGAGCGGGAGATCAACAACACCCGACAGCGTAAATCGGTTGGCGTTGAGCGTACGCTGGTGGAGGATATCCACGAGTGGTCTGCCTGTGAGAGCATCATTGAGCACCTCTATCCAGAGCTGGAGCGGCGGGTGCTGAAGGTCAAACCGGACCTTCTGATTGCCCGTCAGGGGGTAAAGCTGAAATTCAATGATTTTCAGCTGACCACTCAGGAACATGTCTGGCCGCGCCTGAATAAAGAGGATTTGCTCTCCACCGCCTACAAAGCCTGGCACGAACGGCGGGGCGGTCGCGGAGTGCGGCTGGTCGGGTTGCATGTGACGCTGCTCGATCCTCAACTGGAGCGGCAGCTGGTGCTGGGGTTATAACGATGCTGAAGATCAGACCTTATCGCGACGATGATTTTACTGCGCTGTGCGCCATTTTTCTGCGCGCGGTACAAGAGACCGCCAGTCATGATTATTCACCCCGCCAGATAGCCGCCTGGGCGCAGATAGACGAGACCCGCTGGCGGCACAAAATGAGGGAGTCTCTGGTATGGGTCGCGGCGATGGACCAGCGTCCTGTGGGGTTTATCACCGCCGTGGACCGCTATATCGATCTCCTGTTTGTGGCGCCGGAGTATGGCCGCCGGGGTATTGCCAGCGCGCTACTCCAGGAACTGTTTACGCAGATACCGCATGGCTCCCTGACGGTCGACGCAAGCATTACGGCAAAACCGTGTTTTGAACGGCATGGTTTCAGGGTCGTGGAAGAACAGCAGGTGGCGGTGCGCGGCGAGACGTTTATTAATTACCGTATGGAGAAGGTGAGACGGCCCGGATAAGGCGCCACGCGCCGCTATCCGGACCGTTTATTACCGTAACTTACTTCGCAGGAATCGCTTTCAGCAGTTCCGTCAGCAGCGTCCAGTATTGACCAACGCTTTCGATATGCACCTGCTCATCCGGAGAGTGCGGGCCGGTAATGGTTGGCCCGATGGAGACCATATCCATGTTCGGGTACGGTTTCTTGAACAGACCGCATTCCAGGCCGGCGTGGATAATCTGGATGTTCGGCGTCTTGTTGAACAGACGCTGATAGGTTTCACGCACCAGATGCATCACCGGTGAGTTCGCGTCCGGCTGCCAGCCAGGGTATGCGCCTTTGGCTTCGGTTTTCGCGCCCGCCAGTTTACCCAGTGAATCCAGCATGCTGACGACGTAATCTTTGCCGCTGTCGATCAGCGAACGAATCAGGCAGTGGATCTCAACATTATCATCGGTCATGGTCACGACGCCGACGTTCAGAGAGGTCTCGACAACGCCTTTTGCCACGTCAGAGTTACGAATAACACCGTTTGGCGTGGCGTTGAGCAGACGCACAAAGCCGTCACGGGATTGCACGGTCAGGGCCGCTTTGTCGTTGACGACAGAGTCCAGCAGCAGCACCAGATTTTTCTCTTTTGCCGCCAGTTCGTTTTTCAGGATGTCCTGATAGGTGGCGACCAGCGCTTTCAGCGCATCGACCTTATCGGCCGCGACCGCGACGGTAGCGAAAGCTTCACGCGGAATGGCGTTACGCAGGGTGCCGCCGTTGAAATCGACCAGACGCAGGTCCAGCTCTTGCGCGTGACCGGCGAGGAAACGGGCCAGCAGCTTGTTGGCGTTCCCCAGACCGACGTGAATTTCGCCGCCGGAGTGACCGCCTTTCAGCCCTTTTAAGGTCAGCTTAAAGCTCTGGAAACCTGCCGGCACCGCTTCGCGGGTTAAGGTCAGGTTGGAGGTAAAGTCGATACCGCCGGCGCAACCCATATAGATTTCGCCCTCTTCTTCAGAGTCGGTATTGATCAGGATATCGGCCTGCAGCCAGTTAGCCTGAAGACCAAACGCGCCGTCCATGCCGGCTTCTTCGGTCATGGTCAGCAGCACTTCCAGCGGGCCATGTACGACGCTGTCATCAGCCAGCACTGCCAGCGCAGAAGCCATACCGATGCCGTTATCCGCGCCCAGGGTGGTGCCGCGCGCTTTGACCCACTCGCCATCGATATATGGCTGAATCGGATCTTTAGTGAAGTCATGAACGGTGTCGTTGTTTTTCTGCGGCACCATATCGAGGTGCGCCTGCAGAACAACCGGTTTACGGTTTTCCATACCGGCCGTGGCGGCCTTACGAATCAGAATGTTGCCAACCTGATCGCGTTCTGCGTGTAAGCCTTTTTCTTTTGCCCAGCCCATGATGTGTTCAGCGAGTTGTTCTTCGTGATAGGACGGATGGGGAATGGAGCAGATTTTGGCAAAAATATCCCATAGCGGCTGCGGGGATAATTGAGACAATTCAGACACGATGAGTCTCCTTACGATCGCCTGCAAAAGTCTTTTGCAGGTCGAGGGTTAGCAATAAAAAATACAACAGGCGCAGGCTTGCGCGGTGGGGTTGAGAATACCACTTTCCACGCCGACTGGTAGTGTAAACAACGCAAAAAGCGCTGGGATGGCCGCTTAACACTGGTTTTTAGTGCGTCAGATCTCTATAATCTCGCGCAACCATTTTCCCCCTCGAACATCATTTAAGCCGTATAACACAGGCTGGGACACTTCACATGAGCGAAAAATACGTCGTCACCTGGGACATGTTGCAGATTCACGCCCGCAAACTGGCCAATCGTCTGATGCCTTCTGAACAATGGAAAGGCATTATTGCCGTAAGCCGCGGTGGTCTGGTACCGGGTGCATTACTGGCGCGTGAACTGGGTATTCGTCATGTTGATACCGTTTGCATTTCCAGCTACGACCACGATAACCAGCGCGAGCTGACCGTCCTGAAACGCGCTGAAGGTGATGGTGAAGGTTTCATCGTGATCGATGACCTGGTCGATACCGGCGGTACCGCCGTCGCTATTCGCGAAATGTACCCAAAAGCACACTTCGTTACCATTTTTGCTAAACCGGCTGGTCGTCCGCTGGTTGATGATTATGTTGTTGATATCCCGCAGGATACCTGGATTGAACAACCGTGGGACATGGGCGTGGTGTTCGTACCGCCGATCTCAGGTCGTTAATTTACAAGGTGAGTGCTATTTACCACGCCCGGTTATGCCGGGCGTGGTTTTTTTTGCCCGTATGCAGGTTACAATAGCCCGGAGTGGCAACACGATGGAGGCTGCACATGTCACAAGCTAACCTTAGCGAAACACTGTTTAAACCTCGATTCAAACATCCAGAAACGTCTACGCTGGTGCGCCGGTTTGCGTCAGGTTCGCAACAGCCGATCCACTCTGCGCTCGACGGGAGCAATGTCGATCACTGGTATCGCTTGATTAACCGTCTGATGTGGATCTGGCGCGGCGTGGCGCCACGGGAGATCCTGGATGTGCAGGCGCGCATTGTGATGAGCGATGCTGAGCGTACGGATCCGGAGCTTTATGACACCGTGGTGGGCTATCGCGGCGGCAACTGGATTTTCGAATGGGCCAAACAGGCGATGATCTGGCAGCAAAAGGCCGGGCAGGAAGCCGATCCGCTGAGCAGCGGGCGCCACTGGCTGCATGCATCCAATCTCTATAGCATTGCCGCCTACCCACATATTAAAGGTGATGAGCTGGCGGAGCAGGCGCAGGCGCTGGCTAATCGGGCCTATGAAGAGGCGGCTCTTCGCCTGCCGGGCGAGCTGCGCGAGCTGGAGTTTCCTGTGCCCGGCGGCGCGCCGGTGACCGGCTTTTTACATATGCCGAAGAGCGAAGGTCCGTTCCCGGTGGTCCTGATGTGCGGCGGTCTGGATGCGCTGCAGACGGACTACTACAGCCTGTATGAGAACTATTTTGCGCCGCTGGGGATTGCCATGCTGACGCTGGATATGCCTTCGATAGGCTTCTCGTCAAAATGGAAGCTAACCCAGGATACCAGCCTGCTGCATCAGCATGCGTTGCGGCACCTGACGAATGTGCCGTGGGTCGATCATACCCGGGTTGCAGCGTTCGGTTTCCGTTTTGGGGCGAATGTCGCCGTCCGTCTGGGTTATCTGGAGCCGCAGCGCTTAAAAGCCGTGGCCTGCCTCGGCCCGGTGGTGCATAACCTGCTGGTGGATCCGCTGCACCAGGGCCGGGTTCCGGAAATGTATCTCGACGTTCTGGCATCGCGGCTGGGCATGCACGATGCATCTGATGAAGCATTGCGCATAGAGCTGAACCGCTACTCATTAAAAACCCAGGGGCTTCTGGGCCGTCGCTGTCCGACGCCGATGCTTTCTGGCTTCTGGAAAAACGATCCGTTCAGCCCGGAAGAGGAATCGCGCTTAATTACGTCGTCATCCGCCGATGGTAAGCTGCTGGAGATTCCATTTAAGCCCGTTTATCACAATTTCGATCGCGCATTGCGCCAGATTGCCCGCTGGATCAATCAGAGATTTAGTTAATATATTGCTAAATTTTATTGATTTGGTAAAACAGTTGCATCACTAAAGGAGATCGCAATGACGTTACCGAGTGGACACCTCAAGAGTAAGCTGATTAAGAAATTCACGGCTCTTGGCCCTTATATTCGTGAAGAACAGTGTGAAGACAACCGCTTCTTTTTCGATTGCCTGGCAGTTTGCGTCAATGTAAAACCCGCCCCGGAAAAACGAGAGTTCTGGGGATGGTGGATGGAGATGGAAGCGCAGGCATCACGCTTCACTTACAGCTATCAGTTTGGCCTGTTCGATAAAGAAGGGAGCTGGCGGCCGGTGGCTATTGACGATCCGGAAGTCAGCGAGAAACTTGAGAAAACGCTGCGTGATTTCCACGATCGGGCTAACGCATTGCTGGCGACATTCAGCCTGAAGCTGGAACCCGCCGATGACTTTAGCGAGCCGCTCAGACTGCGCGCCTGATATCTCGCCGATTATCTGGTTATATCGAAAAAAATCCACGCCCGAGCGCGTGGATTTTTTTATCAGTGAATCGGGCTGGGTAGCGCGATGATTTAGTCCGTTTTTAAAATACGATACGGCTGGCCTACGACAATCGCACCATCAAGCAGATCTTTGGTCACAACGGTTCCGGCACCCACTTTGACATTATCACCCAACGTAACCGGGCCAATCACAACCGCATGCGCCCCGAATTCAACATTGTCGCCGATGAGCGGACTGATGCTTTCATGCCCGTTGCTATCGGCGACGCTCCCGATCGTTACCCCCTGACGCAAAGTACAGTTGCTGCCAATGACCGTGCCCCGATTAATCACGATACAATGTGGATGAAAGAGCTTTAATCCGTATCCGATACGTGCTTGCCATGGAATCTCGACGCAAAATAAACATTCATTAATGATCTTATTGAGGATCACAAACGGAATCGCGCACAGTTTCCAAATCGGATTGCGGCTGCGAAATAATGTCGCCAGACGGTAAAGCAGGATGGCGATTTTTGCTTTCATGCCACCGGCGTGCTTGATTTCTTCTCCAACCTGTCGAATGGATTCAAACATAGTTATTCCTTAATGCTAAATGAAGCCATCGGATACCATCCTTCAGCATTTCCACCTTCGTTGGCAAGGCGAATGCGCGGTGTGCCCCGATCGTTGGTTAAGGCCACCTCCAGCTGGTACTTCCCGGCTGTCAGGATTGAGGGCAGTGCAAAGGTGAACTGGCTCTGATAGCTGCCGGGTAGCCATTGGCGGACATCGTCCTGGGTTGTTTTCCGGGCAACGACCTTCCCTCGGGCATTCACGACTCGCCATTGCACCTGATACGGAAGATATACCGGCGCCACGCCGTCATTGTGCCAGATGACATCCACGATTAGGGGCTGGCCCGGGGGGACAGAGCTCTCCAACTGAAGCTGGCTCACGCGGTAACGATAGCCGATGCGTAATAGCGCCCGATCGACGATATCGCGATACTCCACGGGGACCGGGCGGGATTTCAGATTCAACGTACTGGCATGTTGCTGTAAAGCCCAGTCAAAGGTTGCCTGAACCTCTTCGCGAGTGTAGTGCTGCACGTTTTGCCATTCGTTCATATAGCCGCAAATTTCCAGACTTACCGGTGCCTTTTGCCAACGGGTCTGCATTCCAGGATATGTGGCCTGGGCTGACGCCAGACGCTGGGGATAGTCATCGCGCATATGGCTCCATTCCGGCGTAAAATTATGCCAGTCCCCCCAGCAGTCTGCGCGCCATCCAGCGCCTTTTTGGCTGGCATAGGCCAGGGAATCACCACCGCTGATGAGCATAATTTTGGGTGTTTTGGGAAAGCTGGAGAAGTGCATATCCACATAGCGATTGAGCTGTTCTGGCGTATATTTTTCCAGTAAGGGCTGCACGTCGGTAAAATTGGAATTGTGCCACTCACCCCATGAACCCACGATGCCAATGTCGATGAACGCCAGTTCAGGATGACCATCATAGCGGGCACCCAGTGCGTTTAGCAGCTTCTGTACGTAGGAGACAAAGAGAGGATCGCTGAGGTCCGGTACAAACGTTTTGCCGTTGGCGACCCATTGGCCTTTTATGCCTTTTGCAATTAGCCAGTCGGGTATTTTAGAACCTGACTGTGGCTCATCCAGCGCCATAAAGCGCAGGCCGACGTTCATAGCCGGTTGATGGTGTGCCGCGACGGTGAACGCATGGTCAATGAGATCAAAGCGATAGCTCCCTTCCTGTGGTTCCAGTTCATTCCAGTAAAAGCGGTCATATTCAAAGCCGGTGTCAGGATATTGCTCTGGCGTTGGTTTTTGTCCGTAGCCATCATGAAAGCTGGATACGCCCATCCCGGGATTGGTCAATATGCCGTTGAAGGCAGGAGGAGAGACAACGATCCGTTCAGCCCATGCGGGCAAAGAGGTTAGTCCACATGAGAGCAGAAGCGTCGTCAGGAGATCTATCGCGCGGGGGTAAGTGACAGCCATCGTTAGTTCACTTTATCATGGAGGTTGACAAACCATGTCCAGATACCGATATGGAAGTTCTTAAAAACATCAATACCTAACGCGGATTTGAACATATACAGCATCAGCAGCACCGACAAAATACCTATCAGCAGGGCGATGGAAATTGCCAACGTCGAAAAAATTCGTCCGAGGGTGCTGTCCCGTGAAATTTTGCGTAGATCGCGGCCGAACAAAAATACCACAAAGTAACGTCGATGAAGAAAAGGAAAGCTGCGGCGAAAATCAATACTATGACGAGAAGAGAGGGTGGCTCTGACTAGCGCCTGCTCAATTCCACGTTTTTGTTCCAGGGTCAACGAGGCCTCTACCTCTGTATCGAGCGAGGCATAGAAACGCTCAACTACCCGTTCGAATGTCGGTTTCGTCACTCTTCATTCCTGTCAATCAGGCGCTGATACACTCGTGTGGTTTCAGCAGCAATTTCTGGCCAGCGATACTTCGGCATCAGCTGGCTATAATCGACGGCGCCAGCGCCGCTCCAGGCCCGTAATTTTTGCGCAAGGGCAGTAACGTTACCGACCGGGAAGTAAACATCGGATGACAGACCTATTTCCAGGTTTGCCGGAATGTCGCTGACGACCACCGGTAAGGACCACGACATTGCTTCCAACAGCGCAATCGGCAGACCTTCATGGTATGAAGGCAGGACAAACAACCCGGCTTGCGAAAATAACGTCTGCAGAGGTTCACCGCTGATAAAACCGGTCATGATTACATTGGGACTTTCTGCCGCCTGTTTTTTCAGGCGCTGGCTGTATTCATCAGGATGATCTGCGTCACCGATCAGCACCAGAGGAACCTGGCACTGTGCGGTTTCGTGGGCGGCTATTAGATCATGGAGACCTTTTTCCTCAACGAAGCGGGCAACGGCCACAATATACAGGCCTGTTTTCAATGCGTATTTATCCAACGTTGCAGCCATAGACTCCGGTGGAGGGAGCGCCTGCTGGCGTACGCCATTATAAATTACGTTGGCGTTGGTCCGGCCATGTTTGGTTGTAATCAGATGGTTGATGACTTCTGAGATAACGATAACCTCGTTGGCATATTTTACGGCCCACTTCTCTCCCAGGCGTAACATCTCTTTGGCCATTTTTCCCCATTTCTGGCGATCGTAATCCGGCCCATGATGGGTAAAGACGACGCTTTTGCCCAGCAGGCGAAGCAGGGGAACAACCAGACCTGGGCCAACGGCATGGACGTGGACTACATTTGAACCATCAAACAAGGTGCTGAAAGCCGCCAGCGTCGAGTGAATAATCGCCTCGAATTTCCGGCTTTTCGGTGCCCACAGGCTTTTCAGACGAACACCTTTATACTCGCTATGGTGATAACTTACGTAGGGTGAACGGGCGATTACACAAATATCAGCATGATTTTGCTGATAAATTTCCGGATATAAATTCTGACAATGCGTTTCTACTCCACCCTGAACGTCAGGGATTCCGCGGGTTCCAAGAACCGTCACTTTGAGCTTCATTATTGTTCTCCCACGAGTTGCTGATAGAGCGCTCGTAGTACCTGCATATGGTGGGCAAGATCGTATTTATCCTGCAAACGTTGGCGAGCATTACTCCCCATTTCACGGGCTTTCTGCGGGTTGGCCGCCAGATCGTCCATCATCCGCGCTAGCGCATCGGCATTTCCGGGTTCAAACAGATAGCCGTCAACACCGTTGCGAATCTGTTCAGGAATCCCGCCGATGTTACCGCCAACAACAGGCCGACCGAAGGCCATAGCTTCCAGGACTGACATCGAGCAGTTTTCATAGTATTCAGAAGGGACAATCACTGCCCTGGCCCCGCGTATCAAGTCGTTGAGGGCCTCTCCATGGCGCATATAGCCGAGGAATTCCGGACCGCTAAACCGTGAACGTAGATCGGCATTTAACGGGCCATCGCCGATGATTTTAAGCGGCATCTTTTGCTGCATTTTTTGCTGTGCTTGTGCCAGGGTAGCGACACCTTTTTCCCGGCTCAGACGGCCAATGTAGAGGAAATAATCTCCCGCGGTATCGCCCGGAATGGTCGCGCTGGCATCTATTCCGTTGACGATGACGTCAATCCGCGCGTTGGGTAATTTACGCAGTAGAGTCTGGCGCATAAATTCACTCGGCGCGACGATGGAATCGAGCATGGCGTAGTTTTTGGCAAATTTCTGCCAGTAGGCTTCCAGAGAGAGCAGCAGACTTTTACCGGTGTCGCCTTGCTGACAGCGATGACGGAAGGCATTCATTACTGAACCCGTAATACAGTCATCGCAAACGTGACCATCACGCAGCATCGTATAGGACGGACAGACAATCTTATAATCGTGTGCGGTCAATACGGTTTTACAGCCAAAACGTTTGGCGATGCCAATGAGTGCTGGTGTGAGCTGATGGTAAATATTGTGGAAGTGAACAATATCCGGCTGCTCCTGAAGCAACAAGGTATTGAGCTTTTTGCATGCATCAGCATTATAAATAAAGTCGATACCAGCTTTTATCTTCCCAGGCAGACCATAACTACTATGATAATCCACGTTATGTACGAAAAACGACGCCCAGGGCGAAGGCTTGTTCTCGGCATGCACCATGCTGAAATCAACAATCTGAAAACCAGATTGCAGCATGGCATCCCGCTCCTGGAAGAATACAGTTTCCGCTCCTCCTTTAATAAAGAAGAACTTATTAACGAATAATATTTTCATTTTCTGTCTTGATATGCTTTGGATTGGTAACGATCACCGCCGGTCGTTTCATCGGATCTTTGACCGAATTAATGACGCCTCGCAGTAGGCCTGCGGAAAAAAGCGATAAGTTGATGACGCTTTGTACACCGTCTCTCAGGGATTTATTCTTGATCGCTTTAAGGGCAATAAATGCCAGCAGGGGGAGGATCGTGATAGCGATCAGTTTGAGGTTCAACGAAAGAAGACAGACGAATAAAATGAGCAGATATACCGTAAATATCAGTTCATTGCGTACAATCCTAAACGCTGCCGGAAAATGGGGTTTTCCCCAGCAGTTGCGCAATAGTTCGCCTGGCGCCCATAAAAAACCATTTTTCCAGCGATAGGCGAGCATCTTAAATGTGGGCATGGTGTAAGAGGCATGGCTAAAGTAGGGGGTGGAAAGACGATGCAGTTTATAACCTGCCGCCTGTAAACGAATGCCTAATTCTGCTTCTTCATAGCCGTGCAGATTGAGGTTGGTCAGATAGCCAATTTTTTCTATGGCGGAGCGACGATAAAGACCGCCGCCGCCAAGATGATCCGTGTCGCCCAGAGGATAAATAAGATGCAGACGCTGCTTACGTGATTTGAATTCATAATTGGAAGCATCGTCCATTTCTACGCTCCCGGCCACGCCAGCATATTCCGGATGGGCTTCAAGAAAAGCGATCGCCGTGTCGAGGAATCCTGGTTCCAGTTCCATGTCCCCATCCAGAAGCAGCAGATAATCCCCTTCGCTGAAGAGCCAGCCCAGCTGGTGGCCGATACCGCAACAGCGGTCTTTGGCGTTATCCAGACAGACAACCATCGCATCTTTCGCCACCGCCAGTTCACGGGTGTTATCCGTGGAGAGGCTGTCTGCTACGATGATCTGATGAGGATAAGGCTGTAATTGCTTGCGCACGCTGTCGATCGTTTTTTCAATTCCCTGAGCTTCATTCAGAGTCTTAATGCTGACGGTAATGGACGGAGTTTTATTCATATTAGATACCGGAATTCAAACGAACAGAGCGGTGGATGATAATCAGCGCCCCAAGGGCCAGCCATAATAAGAACTGTAGCATGGGAATGATCATCAGGATCTGGCTATAGGGGAGGCTAAGTAAACAGCCGATAGCAAAGACATAAAATGCCGGTGCTGAACTGAGCAGCTGTAAATCCTCTCGCTTCAGGTCGTATCGCGAAAATGTCTCTTTTGGCCGCATTGAAATAAGAATCGAGGTTATCATGGCAATAAATACCACGACGCCAATAATGCCGACTTCCCAAAGCAGCATACTCAACGCCGTGGAGTCGAGAATTAAGTGGAACCAGGCGCCAATATAGCCAGGTGATACGGTACTTCCGCTGTTGGTAGCGTTCAGGCCATAACCGAACAGCATTCCGCCGGGGCCGAAAAGTTCATTGTGCTGAAGCCAAAAGAAAATGGTGGTAAATCGCCCCAGCTCGCCGCTATCCATGATGTAGTTAGTGTCAAAAATATAACCGAGAGAGTCGATAAACACGGAGAACGCGCTTTTTGTCGGATCACCGCCAAATGCGGCAGAATAGTTAGCGGCAAGAATGGTAATGGCACAAAAAATTAATACCACCGTTCCTGCGGCAATAATCAGCAGCGAACGCAGGCTGACTTTACTGACGCCGCTGACATAGCCGGGCATGATCCAAAGCAAGACCAGCAGGAAAGGGGAAAGCAGAATAACGAATTTAACTTCACCAATGATACAGAGCACAAAAGCCAGCACGATATGTATAACCATGGATTTAAAGGAGCAAATACCGTGCTTAAATTCGGACACTTTTAACAACATGATCAGTAGGCAAAACATCCCCATGGCCGCGGTATTCCCACCGCCCATCGGATCGCCGCCGAAGGTACCGACAACCGAATCCCACTTTTCATCTTCCCCGCGTATCGCAACACGCTGGGGCACCACAAACAGAACCTGATAGATAGCAATCGGAAACTGTATGTAAAACAACCAGTAGAATAAATGAGTTAAACGGTGCAGCTGAGATTCACGAAACATACCGAGCAACATGCAAAACATTACCAGCGACAACGCCAGCTCGTTCTTAAAACCAACGATAGTAGTCACAACTCCGGACTGTAAAACTGTCGAGGAGAGGCTCAGGATAATAAACGTCAGATAGAGGAGAAGTACCAGCTTTTCACGTGTGCTGAGCGTCAGCGGCTGCGGATTGCTCTGCATCATCAGCAGCACAACCATGATCAGCACCATAAAAAACGGTATCCACAGTACCGCTACAATACCGGTGAAATACTGCACGGTCCCGCAGAAGATGATGGTCATCAGGGCGAATGCTTCCAGATAACGACCGGTATTCAGCTGCATGCCTTCTGCTCCTGCAATGAGAGTTTTTTCGCCCGGGCATTCATTTTCAGCAGGATGAACAGGTAGCGTACGCTGGTAAGCAACGAAAAGGCCAGCAACGAAATTTCATAACCTATGCCCATTTTTGGCATCACGACAAATGCCACGCCGATAATCAGCAGCTGTTCCAGTTGGATACGCAGGAAGTAACGTTTTGAGCCAAAAATTAACTCGATGACGGTCAATGGACTGACGGCCAGGGCGGCAAACAGATAGGGCAGCATGTAGCGTGATGTCGGGATGGAGTTGAGCCATTCCTGGCTGAAGCCCAGGCGCATGATCAGAGGATAGAAAATCCAGATCCCCACCATGCAAACCATCGCTGTAGCCATCAGTAATAAACGGACCTTTTTATATTCATGATAATTAAAGGTATTGTGTCGAAAATCCATCGACCATTTAGAGAAGATAGAGTTACGTACCGCATTGCCAATGATCATGACCGGCGACAGGCAGAAGCGACTGACAACGGAAAAATAGCCGGCAACCAGCGGTGAAAACCAGACATTAATTAGCATGGTTGGCAGGTTGTTGCTGGCCATGGCCAGTACTTCAGCGCTACCCACCCGGCTGACATGCTGCCAGTGTTCGCGAAGAAAACGACCATTCATGGTGGGAGAAAAGTGCGCCAGCGTCAGCGTTCTGAAGTTGAACAAACGTAGCAGACAGGTGCCCAGGAGCAGCAGAATTCCAACCATCCACGCCAGATAGAACAAGGTGGGATTGGGCATGATCAGCAGCGCGATCGCCACTACCAGCGAGACCGCGATACGCTGAAAGGTCAAAAACTGATAATTCCCGCCTCGCAGCGATAGGTTTTCCGCAATCAAGACCAGCGCATAGCCGAATGTCATCAGATAGAGAAAGGCGATATTTAGCTCAAAAATCAGCCCTGTGATGATCGCCCACGGAATTGCCATGATAAAGCTTTGCAGCAGGCAAAATACCACGTTTTGTCCGAGTTCATGATCTTCCTGACGGGGGATTAACAACTGTGAAGCAAAGGTACAGACCTGCGCGCCAATCAGCACATTACTGTAAATCATCGCGTAATGCCCCACTTCCGCCATACCGTAGCGATGGGAGATCAGCCAGACAGAAAATGCGCCGATCAGTTGTGACAAGACGGAAGAGCTGGCGATGGATGAAATGCTTTTTATTAAATTCATAAGCTCTGCTTCGGTGAGATAAGTTCGCGCATACCGCGTTCGGGCAGGCGTCGACCTTCCTGAGTTTGCAGATTTTCTTCTGCCACCTGGTTGAGCATACTGGCTACCTGCAGACTTCCCGCTGCACGCAGTCTCCTGTCAGCATCCCGGATATGCCCCGCCTGTTCAGCTGCTTTGATCACCAACAGCGCCACATCGACATGCGGTGCCAGCAGCAAGCTGTCCTGCGCCAGGCTGAGCGACGGCATATCGAGGATCAGCGTGTGATACGTCTGCTGCAATGATTTCAGGAGGGCAGTGAGCTTCCCGGACGACAGTACTAATAAAGAGGAGTCACCGAGTTCGCCGCGTGGCATGACATCAAGGTTTTCCCCCAACGTAATCACCGCCTGTTCCAGCTGGCATCGCCCGTTAAGATACTGACTAAAACCGTCTTTATGCTGCGACCATCTGGCTGATAATCCCGTATTCGTGAGGTAGTCCAGATCAATCAGCAGGGTTTTGTGGGCCCTACTGTTGGACCAGGCCAGCAGTTCGGCAATGAGGCTACTGCCCGATGGTGAACGAACGGCCGTGACCAGAATGGTGCCCGGGCGATCGAGTTTGTTCAGCAACGCCAGGCGCAGGCTGTGGATCATGTCGGCGTACACCACATCGCGGAACGCTGCCTTCGCACTCTCTAGATGAGCAAGCCGCGGGAATTCACCACTGGCATCAAGCATGGCTTTGGTTTTCAGTTCACTGATGCTGTTCACCGTTTTATCCAATGCGGTGCTGACTATCAGATACATGACATACACGGCCAGCGCCATCATGGCCACCATGACAATCAATAAGCCGCGGTTCGGTTTCGATGGTAAATCTGGCGGAACGGCGGCATCGTAAATAACTTCATCCGCAACGGAGAATTGTTCGGATAGCTTTTGCTCATTGGCGCGCTGATACAACGATTTATACAGCTCTTCGGTTTTGCTTAGCTCCGTAATCATGGTGTTGTACTTATCGCGTTTCGCCGCCAGTTCCTGGAAGTTACCTTTCTGCGCATTGAGCATCTGCTGATAACGTTGCTCATCATCCAGCGCAATCTGATACTGCTGGCGTAAACCGTTTAACAACTCACCGAGAACCTGCCCTATCTGGCTGTTGACTACCTGCAACTGCGCCTGAGCCTGGCGATATTTTGGATGGTCGGGACCATAGTGTTTTGCCGCTTCCGAGAGGTTACGCCGCGTCTGGGTTAACGCAATTCGCAAATCCTGAATTTGCGGGTGGCCGGAGATGTCCGGCAGTGAAATGATCTCTTCCGGTGTTTTTCCCTGCTGGCGGCGGACTTTATCCCAGATGGTTTGCGCCTTAAGACGACGCTGGGTGGCGTCGGCAAGATGGTTAATGGTGATACCGAGCTGCTCGGTTTCATAACCGTCCATGCTCCGGAAGGTTAATAATCCGTTCTTTTTCAGGAAATCATCAATGTCAGCTTTTTGCTGCGTCATCTTGTTTTTCAGGTCATCCATCATTTTTTCGTTCCAGCCCTGGGCCTGGAGCAATGATTTCTGCTTCAACAGCAGACTGTAGTCGATGAATGCCTGGGCAACGCCGTTAGCGATGAGCGCCGCTTTCTCAGCCGATTTGGCTTCCATAGAAACCGACACTAACTGGGTGGCTCTCACGCCAGAAATGGTGCTCTCTTTTTGCAAGGCGCGGATGGCGTTGTTGAGTTTTGTCGCGTCGTCGAGGTTGTTACCGCCGTTAAACTCCTCATCTTGGTCTAGTTTCAGGGTTTTGACCGCGGATTCAAGAACAACCCGCGACTTCATTAACACATACTTTGTTTCGTAGTAATCATTGCGGGTGGAATCATAGTTTTCCAGCCGCGGCAACGGCGTAACATCCTGGGCCTGAGCTTTAAACAGCACCGTCGCCGTCGCCGTATAGCTGGATGACATAAATCGCGTCAGGATAAACGCAGCTGCCCCCGCCAGAATAACCACCAGCAGGCACCAGATAAGCTTGTGCTTAATTTTGTTGAAATAGGGTGTAAAGTCGATAACACCTTCTTTCTTCTTTCCATTTTCTACTAATGAAATAGCCATATCAGAAGAAGCTCATTCCAATAATAATGGTATCTCCGGCCTGAACGGCGGAGTCGGCGGCGACATTCTCCAGCAGCTTACCGCTGCGTACCTGGCGAATTCGGATATCCTGGCGGTCGGCGCGATCGGTGAATCCACCGGCCAGCGCAATGGCTTTTTCAGCTGTTAAACCGGGCTCCCAGGCATAGCCGTCGGGTTTTTTAACTTCTCCTAACAGGTAGATTTTACGGTATTCAGCAATGCTGACGGTCACCATTGGCGCCTGCAGATAATTGCCGCGCAGCTTGTCGGCTATCTCCCGACTGACCTGTTCCGGCGTTTTACCCTTTAGCATCAGGGAGCCGACGTAGGGATACTCAATGTTGCCGCTGCTATCGATTTTAACGCGCATTGTCAGATCCTGTTCACCTGAAACGGCAATGTTAACTTCATCCCCTTGATCCAAATGATAGACGGCATCCGGTGGGTTTTTGACCGTTTGTGGCGGTGTCGAGCAGCCTGTCAGCAGCCATGCCAGAAGAGGGAGCACTGCCAGTTTCCTGCTAGTTAGGATCATATCTGTACCTGCGTCATAAAAATAATTGCCGAATCGTTGTAGCCCAGCGTGCGTTCGACGGCATGGTTGTAGTCCGGGCCAATATAAAAGACATCCGTATCTTTATTGGAATGCATCGTGTTCCATTGCAGCTTCAGCTTAAAATTAATGGATGGACGATAGTCATAGTTAAAGGTAAGCGACAAAAGATTTGACTGGTCTTTTCGTCCATTCGATTGATGTTTATAGTCTTCGGTGATGTAAGCATAATCTATCAGGGTTGAAAAACGATCCACCAGCCAATGATGTTCATAACCGAGACCGAAATTAGAGACCAGGATATAGCCACCGGAGTCAGAAGGGTCCTTAATGCGCTGTGAACTGTGCAGGTTCAGCTTAATTTGCTCGAGTGGCTTCCAGTCGGCATTAATATCCCAGTTCAGACCGTTAAATCCCTGTGAATCAGGGTTATGGATAAAATCTTTGTACAACCAGGCAATGTTGCCATTAATCTCAGTTTTACCGGAAAGACGGTTTTTCATGCCGACCAGCAGATAGTATTCATTGGTATCTTTTAAAGGATTAAGTTCATAGCGACGTTGGTTGGTAATAAAACTGTAGCGATAGCGCAGCGTTTTAGCTTTCTGGTCAAAAATCTCGGCAATCAGGCTGTTCTCATGCCATTCCTGATCGCGCATGTAGTAATAAAAGTCAGCATCGGCAGCTTGAATGTCAGACAGATCGCGAAAGCGGAGCTGTTTATGGAGCAGCGCCAGTTCTGCTTTACCGCGCCCCTCCGGAGCACCGTAGCTGTAGCGTAATTCGCTATTGAAAAAACGCGTACTGAGCGGTTTATTGATGCCAAACTCTTTAAACTGTTCCGGTAAAAAGCCCAGCGTGGTATCCAGTCCACGCTCTTCATGGCCGTATGTCTCATCAAGATCCAACGACAGACCATGCATTTTCCCATAGCGCCAGTTGCCATTGAACATGAAAAAATGGTTACTGCGGTTGTCTGCGCTATCGCTGGTGTAGTTGCGGTAATCCCCCGAGTACATTAGCAGGTAGCGATCTTCATAACGTTGGCCAATCGCTTTCAAGATCGGTTTGATATTCTGATAACCTGAGACAATCTTATTGTTGTCTGCGCGCTGCCAGGTAACGTTATCATTGTAACCGACGTCATAGCCTATCTGGCTCTCGAAATCGATGCCCGCGACGCCCGTATGCGGTTTTGCTTGTAGGTCAGCATATCCGTACGGGAGATACAGCAGACCGGCCAGAAAGATAAGCCTAGAACGCATTTTTCCCCACAAACCCTCGAAAGAAGGTCAGGAAGATAATTTTCAGATCGAGGAATAACGACCATGACTGGATATATTCCAGATCGTAGTGAATGCGTTTTTCCATTTTATCCAGGGTGTCCGTTTCACCCCGGAAGCCACTGATTTGCGCCAGTCCGGTGATTCCCGGCTTCACTTTATGGCGAATCATATAGTTATCGACCAGAACGCGATATTCCTCATTGTGGGCAACCGCATGAGGGCGGGGGCCGACAATCGACATTCTTCCTTGCAGGACATTGATAAATTGCGGCAGTTCATCGAGTGAGGTTCTACGTAAAAATGCGCCAAAACGGGTAACGCGCGGATCGCCCCGGGTCGCCTGCTTGACCACTGCATTGTTTTCCATAACCCTCATTGTGCGGAATTTCCAGACCTGAATTTTTTTACCATTCAGGCCGTAACGGTTCTGCTTAAATAAAACCGGCCCGGGTGATGTTAACTTGATCCCGATGGCGATGAGAAACATTACCGGCAAGCTGAGCAGGGTGAAAAATGAACCAAGAATGATATCTTCGATGCGTTTTAGCAGCGCGCCATCACCATCAAAAGGTGACGTAAAGATACTGATTGTCTGAATATTACCAAACATACGCAACTGCGAGATATGCGAGCTATACGAAAACAGATCCGGGACCAGAAACACATCAACGGTGGTATCGGAAAATTCGTTAAGGAACTGACGGATGCGCTGTTGAGCGACCATGGGTAGGGCAATGTAGATTTCATCAACCTTATCCTCCTTCGCCAGCGCGAGTAAATCGCGTGAGTTGCCCTTTTGCTCAATGTTGATGAACCGACTATCGCGCTGAATATTCCGATCCTCAAAGTAGCTGATTTCGATGCTCTTCTTTGAAAACTCATGCAGCAGAGCTTGTTCAATCGCCAACCCGGCAGGGGTAATTCCCAGGATCGCGACATGGAGTTTTTTACGGTTGAAAAAACATCTGATAATTAACCGGACGACCAGTACGCTGCTAAAGATAATGATTGAACATTGGCTAAGGGCTTTAGCCAAAAGGAGGGTGTTTTCCGTTGAGTGTTTATTCAACAGTATCTCGGAGAGGACAAAAAATATGAACGAGAGAAGACTGCTTAAGCAAACGCTCAGAAACAGACTCACCGATTTGTTGAATAAATGTTCTCTGAACTGGCTTGCGTAAAGACGGAAATACTCATTGCCGTGGATGAATATTAACGAGTAGATAACACCGAGAAGGGCAGATGCAGTTGATGGTTCGATGTAAAAATACTTTAGATAAATAAATATCAGGGCGTTGACTGTGAAAAAATCCAGAAGCTTCATCAACTTGCTATAGCGGACGTTGTAAATTTTTATTTTGCTATCTGCCATTTTTTTTCTCGTTTAATAGAGTTAATTAAACAAAATAATACATGATTTAAATCGGTGATGGATGTTTGATAGTTATTCATAAAATTAATGAATAATTAGCACCAATCATTATAGCGTATAGTTCATATCATGTCGAATAGATGCGTATTTAAATTGAAGTTTGTTTTGAAAAAAATGCTGTGAATTTAATGTGAATATAATTCACTATCAACGTTATTTATAAACATGCTATCTGCTTTATCATGCCGTAGCGGAAATAATCGGGTGCTAATAATAACGGTGCTATTTCGATGCGTATTGCGCTCGGGGACAACGTTTACCCAGGCCGGTGGAAACAGCAACATCAGAGGATTTCGGTTCGTTATAGCAGCAAAAAGATCGGTAAAAGAAAAAGATGGGATTTTTCTTAGAAGCGCACCATCCCGAGGAAATGTGTCCCGAGAGAATGCCTGAACAGGCTATCCGTGTTACCGTCACCACATGGCCCTGTAAAATAAAGATATTTATGAAGATTGTATTACTAATGAGTCTGTTAAGCCTGTTTCTTTCTCCAGCATTTGCCGGGACTGCAGTGAAATTGTCCTGCTCGTTACGCAAAAGCGTGACGATCTCAAAATTCCATTACCAGCTGTCGACAATGAAATGGGGCGATCACTTCCAGGTTGCTGCCGGAATAAGACAGGCGCAAACCAAAAGCAATGTCCCGTTTCGCGTGACGCGTTTTCAAAATGGCGACGATCTGGTCTTTTTCCCCGACAGCCAGGACTATTATTTCTTCTATTCCGGGATGGCGACACCTGACCGCTGCATTGTACAGGAGACGTATTCCTATCCGGTTGTTGAGCTACCGCGCTACAAGAAAAGCGAGTAGCCGGCGGCGCAAACAGAGCCCGAAGGGTCACCCCATCGGGACTCCGCTGCCTGGAACGGACGTGAATTAAAGGCCAATACACATGTATTTGATTTCTAAATAGTCTTCAATGCCATACTTCGAGCCTTCGCGGCCCAGACCGGAAGCCTTCACGCCACCAAACGGGGCGACTTCGTTGGAAATCAGCCCGGTATTGATGCCCACAATCCCATACTCCAGCGCTTCGCCGACGCGGAAAACGCGGCTCAAATCACGGGCATAGAAGTAGGCGGCGAGGCCAAATTCAGTATCGTTGGCCTGGCGGATGACATCCGCTTCATCTGTGAAGCGGAACAGAGGAGCCAACGGGCCGAACGTCTCTTCTTTCGCCACTTTTGCACCGTCGGGAACATCGACCAGAATAGTCGGCTGAAAGAAGTTGCCGCCGAGGGCATCCACTTTCCCGCCGGTGATGACCCGGGCGCCTTTCCCGACGGCATCGGCAATATGTTCCTGCACTTTGGCAATGGCTTTCTCATCAATCAACGGTCCGGTTGTGACCCCCGCCTGAAGGCCGTCGCCGAGGTGCAGCTGCTCCACCGCCTGCTGCAGTTTTTCGGCAAAACGCGCATACACCCCGTCCTGCACGTACAGGCGATTGGCGCAGACGCAGGTCTGCCCGGCGTTACGAAACTTCGACGCCATGGCGCCTTCTACCGCTTTATCCAGATCGGCATCGTCAAACACGATAAACGGCGCGTTACCGCCCAGTTCGAGCGAAACTTTTTTGATGTCCTGGGCACACTGCGCCATCAGCTGGCGGCCGATTTCCGTGGAGCCGGTAAACGACAGCTTACGCACCAGCGGGTTGCCGGTCAGTTCATTACCTACCGCGCTGGCGGAGCCGGTCACCACGTTAAATACGCCGTCAGGGATCCCGGCGCGTCTGGCCAGTTCGGCCAGCGCCAGCGCGGAAAAAGGGGTCTGGCTGGCGGGTTTGAGTACCATTGTGCAGCCGGCGGCTAACGCCGGGCCGGCTTTACGGGTGATCATCGCCGCTGGAAAATTCCACGGCGTGATCGCGGCGGTAACGCCAATCGGCTGTTTAATCACGATCAGGCGCTTATCGGCCTGATGACCGGGAATGGTATCGCCATAAATGCGTTTTCCCTCTTCGGCAAACCATTCGATAAATGAAGCGGCGTAGCCAATCTCGCCTTTTGCTTCTGCCAGCGGTTTGCCCTGCTCCAGGGTCATCAGCCGGGCCAGATCGTCCTGGTTTGCCATCATCAGATCGAACCAGCGGCGCAGGATCGCGGCGCGCTCTTTTGCCGTTAGCTGTCGCCAGGCGGGAAGGGCGCGATGGGCGGCCTGGATCGCATCGCGCGTCTCTTCTGCGCCCATTTTAGGGACTGAGCCCAGCACCTCTCCGTTCGCCGGGTTGGTCACCGTAATGACATCGCTGCTGAGGGCATCACGCCACTCACCATTGATAAATGCCTGCTGGCGGAACAAGGTTAGGTCATTCAGTTGCATGGTTATTTCCTGTCTCAGAAGGTTAACGGTTGAACGGCGTACTCCAGCGTAGCGGAGAATCAAAAGCGGCGTTTGCGATAGCCTTCACGTTTACCAACGTCTCTCGGCGCGAACCCGCGTCATGCCCGGTAAAGACTTTTCCGGCCCTCTTCTTTTACGCCAGCCAGGTACGCCTGTGTTTGTTTAGTGTAGTCGCCAGAGTCAGATGACAGCAGCGACTAAACAGTGACTAAACAGCGATGACGACGTTTTCACGATGTAAAACCAGCGTCTGAATTCGCGACGCCTGCCACAAAATTCACACATCATGCGCGATGACGGGGGGAAGCAACTTGCTTTTATCTGGCGAGGCGAATACGGTCTGTAACGTTACACTAAAACGTTACAGTAGAAATTTACCCTCCGGTTATGAGTGAAGTCCCTGGCGATTTAGCGAGGCCCGAAGGTGCTACAGACACCTCAACGGTACGTGAAAGGATAACGATGATGAAAATGACACAGTTTTGTTCGGCCAGACGTTTTTTAGCTTTTGCTTGTTTGAGCTCGGCCCTGATAGCGGGAAGTGCGGTGAGCGCCTTAGCCCATGCGGCGCTCAACTTCCGCGTTTATTCTTCTCTCCCCGCGGACGACTCCTCGGCGCACTACATCTGGTTCAGCCGTTTTCAGGAAAACATTAACAACAATGCGAAATTGAAAGGGCAAATTAAGCTCAACTATTTTGCCAACGGCATGTTGGGCAAAGAGGCCGATGCGACGCAGCAGGTTCGCATTGGCGCAATTAATATGATGATCTCCGGTACATCCATTTGGGCCACGCTGGTACCTGAAATGGGCGTCCTGGATCTGGGTTATTTATTTAAAGATTACAGTCAGGTAGGGAAAGCGCTGGACGGCAGCGCCGGGGAAAAACTCTCCGCCTTAATGATGGATAAAGCCAACGTGATGGTGCTCGGCTACGGCTTTAACCTCGGCGCGCGTAATATTTATACCAAAAAGGTGATTGAAAAGCCGGAGGATTTAAAGAACCTGAAAATTCGCGTGCTGCCGGTGCCTAATTTCATTGCCACGTTAAACCATATGGGGGCGGTGGCGATCCCGATGCCGGGCGGTGAAGTCTATTCCAGCCTGCAAATGGGCGTTATTGACGGCGTAGAGCACGATGCCCCGACGATTTATGCGAGCAAATATTATGAAATCATCAAAAACGGCACCCTGACTCGCCACAGCTACAACCCGCTGATGATTGCGATGAATAAAAAGAGTTTCGAACAAATCCCGCCGGAGCTGCGTGCGGACGTGCTGGCGGCGGCGAAAGAGGCGACGGACTATGAACGCATGCAAGCGGGTAAAAAAGAACAGGAAGCAATAAAGAACCTTGAAGCAAAAGGGGTGACGTTCCGCGAAACCGATCGCCAGTTCTTCTATCAGCAGGTGCAGCCCGTGTGGCAGTCGTTCCTCAAGCAATATCCGGATATGAAGCCCATCGTTGATGAAATTACCGCGGCGGCAAAAGACCCGTCATGATCGGCGCCGCTTAACCCGCCCGTGCCACGGCGGGGTTAAGCGGTGAGATTGGCAATCTTGTGGAGAAGATTCAACATGGCTGATATCTCTATTAAAGCAAAGGACGGGTGCGTTGCCCTTGCGCTATTGGGCAAACTGAGCCGCTTTTTAACCACCTTAACCGCCTGGGCCGGAGCGCTGGTGCTGTTTATCAACGTGCTGGTGGTGTTTGCATCCGTCATCTGGCGCTATGCGCTGCACTCGCCCATTCATTGGGCCGAAGAGGTGGCTCGCGCGCTGATGATTGCGCTGGTGTTTTTCGGCGTGGCCACCTCGACGGCGAAAGGGGGTCATATTGGCGTCGATCTGTTCCTGCGTTTCCTGCCTGAACGGGTTCGACCCTATGTCGTTCATGCCAGCCGCTGGATCCTGTTTCTGGTCTCGGTTGGGCTCGTCGTTTCCAGCTACGACCTGGTGCAGGCCGCGCGATTGCAAACCACGGAGACCGGTTTACCGCAGACAATCTACGTCATTCCGGTGCTGATTGGTTCGCTGGTTATGATGGTGGCGGCGCTGGAGCTGGCCTTGCGAGAACGTGTTCGGGTTGTGCTGTTCAGCGGCCTTGGCATTGTGGTTCTGGCCGCCATTGGCTATATGAAACTTTCGCTCATGGCCGATCCCGCCAGCGCTGCTGCCGGGCTAATGCTGATCTGCTTTGTGCTCGGTATTCTCGCCGGCGTACCGATTGCGTTTACCCTTGGTCTGTCGGCGATGGTGTTCTTTATCTGCGATCCGTCATTACCGTTTGTCTTTTTCTCCCAGCAGGTCGCGGCGGGGGTAGATCACTTCGTGCTGTTGGCTATTCCGTTCTTCCTGCTTGCCGGTGCCGCTATGGAGATCAACGGGATGTCAACGCGGCTCGTTGAACTTATCGTGCGTGGCATGGGGCGCTTTCGCGGCGGCCTCAATATGACTACCGTACTGTCGATGGCCTTTTTCTCCGGGATCTCCGGCTCCAAACTGGCAGATGTTGCGGCGGTTGGCGGCGTGCTGATGCCGGCGGTGCGTCGGGCTAAACAGGATGGCGAAGAGGCCGCCGGGGTGTTTGCCGCCTCGGCCGTGATGGCCGAAACAATCCCACCTTGCGTGAATCTGATTGTTATGGGTTTTGTCGCGAACATCTCGATTGGCGCGCTGTTTATTGCAGGCCTGGTGCCCGCCGTCTGCCTGCTGGTACTGCTGATGATTGCCGCCAACCGGTTTGGCGGCAAAATCAACGTTAGCGAAGCGTATCCGGTATTACGGCCGCGCACGCAGCTCTACCTTGGTGCCGCCGTTGGGCTGGTGATGATCTTTATGATTGGCCGCGGCGTCATGATGGGGATCGCCACCTCGACAGAAATCTCCGCTTTTGCAGTGATTTACGCCATCGTCGTCGGTCGCCTTGCATTTCGTGAACTGACGTTCAAAGCGACGGTAAAAATGTTTATCGATATCGCCGCCATGTCCGGAGTGCTGCTGTTTATCGTCGCCTGCGCCACCAGCCTTTCTTATGCGCTGACGATACAGATGATCCCGCAGCAAATAGCGGAATTACTGGTCAGCATTGGGGTCGAGCAGGGAGCCTGGCTATTTCTGCTATTAACCATCGTTATTCTGGTTATTTTTGGCGCCGTTCTGGAAGGGGCTCCGGCGCTGATTATCTTTGCGCCGATTCTGGTACCGATCGCCGTTCAGCTCGGTTTCAGCCCGCTGCATTTCGGCATCATTATGATTATGGCAATGGGTTTTGGTCTCTTTTCACCGCCTATCGGACTCGGTCTTTATACCACTTGCGCCATTTGCGGCGTGGAGATGAAACACGTTATTCGGCCCATGGCAAAATATCTGGCGGTAGTCTTCGTCGGGATTATTATCGTGGCTATGGTCCCACCATTAACAACATGGTTGCCGGGGCTCGCTGGTTATTAATTGTGAATCCAGTCGTCAACAGTATTCCGTTATTTAAACACGGTTAAAAGAGGCGTCCTGTCAATATCGGCAGGGCGCAAGGTCAACAGGTATCGCTCAGGTTCTGATATTTAACACGCCTGCAGGTGGGGATAACAACGTCCTGAATCTCTCGCTGATAAATATTATGCGCCGATGGCGGATTTATTCTGAAACAGGAGTATGCAATGGGGTCATTAACGGGAAAGAAAGTTTTTATTACTGGCGCTGAGCAAGGTATTGGTAAAGAGACTGCGAGAAAATTAATTGAGGCCGGATGTGATATCTATATTCACTATTTCAGCGGTGAAGAAGGCCCCAGAGAATTAATCGCGATTGCCCAACAGCGGGGAGGCAAGGCCGCCTGCGGCTATGCGGATTTGACCAACGAGGCGGATGCGGCGCGCTGCGTTGCCGAGGGGGCAGCGTTCTTAGGTGGCATCGATATTCTGGTGAATAACGTCGGGGGAATTATTGCCCGCAAATGGCTCGGTGAAATTGACCCGCAGTTCTGGCGTACCGTCATTGATGTCAATATGACGACCATGCTCAATGTGACTCAATCGGCGCTGCCGTGGTTAAAAGAGGCGACTGACGGCGCGAGTATCGTCAATCTCGCCTCGTTAGCCGGACGCTCCGGCGGGCACTCCGGATCGCTGGTCTATTCGATGACTAAAGGCGCGGTGCTGACGTGGACCCGCTCCCTTGCCGCAGAGCTTGGCGAGTTTGGTATTCGGGTGAATGCGGTGGCGCCAGGGCTGATTCTGGGGACACGTTTTCATAACCAGCATACCACTCAGGCCTCGGCCGATCGGACTATCGAAGATATTCCGCTGGGAAGAGCCGGTACGCCTGAAGATATCGCACGCGCGATCTGCTTCCTTGCCTCGGAATACGATGGCTTTATCTCCGGGGCGACTCTGGATATTAACGGCGGTATTTATCGGGCATAAATCTCAGGGCGGGTTATATCCCGCCCATATTAAGAGAACGTAGTCATGATCAAAACAGAAATTATTCATCCGGATTTGCTCCAGGCGTTGGCCCAGTGTGGCCATAAAGCCAATATTCTTATCGCCGATGCTAATTATTCATTTTTAACCAACTCATCTCCGCGGGCGCGGATTATTTATCTCAATTTTTCCCCGGGTTTAATTAGCAGCGTGGTCATCCTGCAAAAAATGCTCGGCTACATCAATATTGAAAAAGCGGTGCTGATGTCCTGCCCGGATGATTTTGATAATACGATTGCGCGTGAATATCGCACTCTGCTTGCTGAGTCGACCGCAGTGGAATATGTGACCCGGGAGGCCTTTTACGCGCTGGCGAAATCGTCGGATACCCTGCTGGTTGTCGCCTCTGGCGAGACCCGCCGCTTTGCCAATATTCTGCTCACCGTCGGCCCGACGCTACTGTGACGCGGGAGAAGGGCAACGTGTTCTTCTCCCGTCACAGGCACAAACACTGCGGCGCGAGAGTCAGACCTCGGGCGCATCGCGTACCGACTGACGGCACACCAGGGAAGGCGTAAACAAAAACTCCTGCGGCGGGAGGGAGGGGTTGTCCGTCCGCTCAATCAGGCGTTGTACCATGACCTCCGCCATATCACTCAGCGGAGGCATCACCGAACTTAATCTGGGATAAACCAGCCCGGAGAGCGGGATGTTATCGATGCCGATGATGGAGATCTCTCCCGGCACGCTAATCCCGGCTTCGTGCAGGCCGGCCATCAGCCCAATGCCGAGCGCGTCATTAATTGCCACAATACCGTCAGGACGGCGCGACTGGCGGCAGATTTTTTGCGCCAGCGATCGGCCCAGTTCGGTCATTTCCGCATCACCGTACGCCGCTTGCGTCTTCTCCTCGACAATCATGCCCTCACGAAATAGCCCGTGGCGTTGCACCGCGCTGAGAAAGCCTTCGATTTTATGGGCGCGGCTCGGGATCATACCGGCGACGGTGGCGAAGGTCAGGTGTCGGCACCCGCGCGCAATCAGATGCTCTGTGGCTAAACGTCCGGCTTCGACGTTATCCATGGATACGCTGTCGAGCGCCAGACCGCCGGAACCGGCGCTGGCCGGCATACGACTGTCGTAGTTGACCATGATCATGCCCTGAGAGGCGGCACGCACAAAATGCGGTTTTTCAATATCACCGGCGGCGACAATAATGCCGCGCACGCCGTGGGCAAACATATCTTCCAGAAAGGCTTCTTCTTCTTCAATCTGACGGTAGGTGTTACCAATCAGCACGCGATAAAAGCGCTTTTTTGCCGCCAGATCCACTTCACGGACCAGCGAGGCGAAGCTGGGGTTGACGATGGACGGAACCAGCAGGCCGATCATTTTGGCCTGGCCCGTTTTCAACTGCTGGGCGACGCGATTAGGAAAGTAATTGAGCGTTTGCATGCTTTGCTGGATACGCGCCAGCGTCTCTTCGCGCATCTGGTCGGTACGGCCATTGAGCACGTTGGATACGGTGCTGACGGACACGCCAGCATGCTTTGCGACATCGCGAATGTTTGCCATACATCTCCTTTGCAGCGGTGGGCGAGGCGCGGACGAGAGCGATTCTCCGCGCCGCTTTATACGGGGTCGACAAGCCTGATCCTGCATCGTTTTCTGATGAGGATCATCAACAATAACGGTTTAGTGTAACGTTACAGCTGGTGCTGTCAATGCGCTTGCAAACGGCAAGTGATGTCAGCCACGCGACTGCGCCCCAGGCTGCGGGAAACCGCAGGCCCTTTATTTAACCCGGTCCGACACACCGTCGGGGATGTTTCCCGTCGGCATAGCCATCCATGCAGACAGTGAGGAGGTGCGAAAGGAGACAAACGAGAACGGGTGGCGTCTCGTGGTCATCGTGAGGCCTCCCGACCTGCGATGGTAAACTAATGACCCGTTGATATTAAAAGATTTATTGCTGGCGATAATGCGTTATGCTGTGCACGGCAGCGCGTTAAGCGCGACGTTAACTGCCGCTAACAATCGCGCTTCTGAGACACCGTCGCGCGCCTGAACGGAAAGACCATGCAAAAAGACGGCGAAATAGTCTCCCAGACTGTCGGCATCGGTTGTATCCGGTAGCTCGCCGTTATCCGCCGCCTGTCTCAGTCGGTCGATGATCTGTTGCGTGCGTTGCAGGCGATGTTCGGCCAGCCAGGTTTTGATCTCATCATTTTCCGCGCTGACACTCGCGGCAGAGGCGACGACCATACATCCTCGCGGTAATTCCGCCTGGCTGTACAGGCGCACGGCGTCGACAAGCATCTTTTTGATCGCCTCCTGCACGTTGTTCTCAGCGGCGAAGGCCCGATCTGCAAACCCGCCTTCCTGGCTTTCATAATGGGCGATGGCCTGTCGGAACAACTGTTCTTTTGAACCGAACGCTTTGTAAATGCGCGCGGAAGCGATGCCAAGTTCTGCCACTAAATCCGACATTGACGTACCTTCATATCCCTGTCGCCAGAAGAGATTGCGCGCCTTCAAAAGCGCATATTCGCGATCAAATTCGCGCGGTCTGCCTGCCATTGTGCTGCTCCATTTTGCCTGCCGTTCAGTCACACAGGATCGCTTAAACCTGCGCTATTACCAAAGAATTTATAAATTTTTCTTGTGGTTCTCCGATTTTACTCCTATTGTTTGTCAATCGACAAACAATAGGAGTTTCGATGAAAACCATCAAAGGCCCAAGCCTGCATCTCGCCCAATTCAGTGATGGGATAGCCCCGTTCAACAGCTTGCCTGCGATTGCCCGATGGGCGTCGGAAACCGGCTTCAAAGCATTGCAAATTCCGGCATGGGATCGGCGTCTGTTTGATGTAGCCACCGCGGCGGAGAGCCAGACCTACTGCGATGACCTCACCGGAATGCTGGCGGAACATGGCCTGGTCGTCAGTGAACTGACCAGCCATATTTTCGGCCAGCTGATGGCGGTACATCCGGCTTACGACGCCATGTGCGACAGTTTTGCGCCGTCGGCACTGCATGGTGATCCGCAGGCGCGCGGTGAATGGGCGCGGCAGCAGCTGCTGTTGGCCGTCAAAGCCTCAGCACGGCTTGGTCTCAGCGAGCTCGGCACGTTCTCCGGCTCGCTGGCCTGGCCCTATCTGTTTCCGTTCCCGCAGCGTCCGGCAGGGTTAATCGAAGCGGCTTTCGACGAGTTGGCCAGACGTTGGCTGCCGGTACTCAATGCCTGCGATGAGCAGGGTATTAACCTGTGTTATGAAATCCACCCGTGCGAAGATCTGCATGATGGGGTGACGTTCGAAATGTTTCATCAGCGGGTAGGGGAACACCCTCGCTGTCAGGTACTTTTCGATCCCAGCCACATGGTGCTTCAGCAGCTTAACTATCTGGAGTTTATTGATATTTATAAAGATGTTATTGGCATGTTTCACGCCAAGGATGCCGAGTTTAATCCCACCGGTCGCCAGGGCATCTATGGTGGCTATCAATCGTGGATTGACCGTGCAGGCCGTTTTCGCTCGTTGGGGGATGGTCAGGTTGATTTTAATGGCATCTTCTCGAAGCTGGCACAATATGACTATTCCGGCTGGGCTACCCTGGAGTGGGAATGTTGCCTGAAACACCCGCAGGACGGCGCCCGGGAAGGTGCTGCCTTCATCCGCGACCACATCATTAACGTCACTGATAAAGTGTTCGACGATTTCGCCGGCGCACAGGTTAATCCTCATCAGATCAATACATTACTCGGCATTCGCTAAGCCGTAATATCACAGGGAGTCCCCCATGAAACAGCCATATGACGAGATCCTGGAACAGGATCCCGGGACGCAACACGTCTATACGAAGGTAAACGGACAACGCATCCACTGCGTTGTCGCAGGGAAAGGGCAGCCAGTCCTGCTGATCCCCGGATGGCCGCAGACCTGGTATACCTGGCGCCATGTTATGCGTGCGCTGGCCGCGGCTGGTTTTCAGGCGATAGCCGTAGACCCGCCCGGCATCGGCGATTCGGACAAACCGCGCGACGGTTACGACACCGGAAGTATCGCCGTGATGTTGCATACGATGATGACGCAACTGGGACATTCGCGTTACCGTCTGGTGGGGCACGATGTCGGCATGTGGATTGGCTACGCTATGGCGAGCGATTTTCCGCAGGCCGTCGAGCGCCTGGTGCTGACAGAAGCGGTGATCCCTGGTCTTGCTCCGCCACCGCCGATTTTTGTCGCGCCGGAGGAGAACATTTTTCTGTGGCACTTCATGTTCAATCAGTTGACTGATTTACCTGAAACCTTGACCTACGGGCGTGAATCACAGTATCTCAACTATATTTTCAACCGCTGGTCCCATCGCCGCGATCGGGTCGCCGCAGAGGTTTACATTGCCGCTTATTCGACTCCGGGTGGATTGCGAGCGGGCTTTGAGTACTATCGGGCGATCCCGGAAACCATTCGACAGAATCAATTACGCGCGCAAACGCCATTAACCATGCCGGTACTAACAATCGGTGCGGAGCACGCGACGGGCGATGCGCCGCTGGCCACCTTACGAGGCAACGCGCATGATTTGCGCGGCGAGACGGTGGTCGACTGCGGACATTTTATTACCGAAGAGTGCCATGAGGTTTTTATCGCGCTGATTGTGCCATTTCTGTCAGAGGGGACCTGTTATGCCGCTTGATAAGCGTATTGCCGAGTTTTTGGCCTCTTTGGCGGGAACACCGGCGCCCGTATCGCTGACCGATATGAGAATGGCGACAGAAACGGGTTTGCGCCAGCTGCAGGGCAAAGGGGAAATGAGCGGAGGTATTAAGGATTATATCGTTGTCGCTGATGACGGCCATCGCATTATGCTTCGCGCCTATAAGCCCGTAGCGGCAAATGACGGGAGCGCCCGGCCAGCAATGCTGTTTGCCCACGGCGGCGGTTGGTGTCTGGGGTCTCTGGCGCTGTACGATCAACCTTGCCAGGCATTGGCTAACGCGACGGGCCGGATAATTCTGTCGGTTGATTACCGGCTGGCGCCAGAATATCCGTTTCCTCGCCCCCTGGAAGATGTCTATCAGGCACTATGCTGGGTTTACGAGCAGGCGCATCGTCTGGGTATAGATGCCAGTCGGTTAGCGGTGGGCGGCGATAGCGCTGGAGGAAATATGGCTGCGGCTACGGCATTGTTGGCTCGGGACCGCGGGGGGCCTCATATCGAGCATCAGCTGTTGTTGTATCCAGCGTTAAGTCGCGATATGGCGACGGAGAGCTACCGGGAGTTTGCCGAAGGCTACTTTTTAACGCGAGATGCGATGGCGTTTTGCTGGGACAACTATCTTGGCCTGCGTCGTCATCCCTACGCCGAACCGCTGCATGCCGCTTCACTCAGCGGCTTACCTCCGGCCACCATTTTGAGCTGCGAATATGATCCGTTACGCGATGAGGCTGAAGATTATGCGCAACGGCTTCAGAAAGCTGGCGTTAAGGTGCGCAGCGAGCGATTGCAGGGGATGGTCCATGCCTGTATCCATATGTCAGGTCTGACCCCGGCGGCAGGCCAGCTATTCGAGCTCGCCCGCGGTTAACGGAAGGCGTGCAGCCAAAAAAGCACATTGCAACGGCGCGGCCGGTGGTTTACAGCCGCGATAATCATCCGCTCAGGCATTTTTGCCCTGCCGATTTTCAGCTCGCATTAGCTGTAATCAGTGCCGGTTCAACCCCACAATGCCTGCAAATGGACCGGCATTTTCCGCCCCGACATGCATCGCAATTTTACTTAACATGTTGAGCCGCTCTGACGGTTTAATCTCAGCGACTGGCTGCGCCTGCATACGGGAAAATAGCGTTGGAAATGTCTCTATGATGGCGGAGGCATCTGGTGCCGATGTAAGCATCCCTGCTCCCTCTGATAAATAGCAGTGTCTGTGATGCATCATTGAACGTTACTGAAAGCGTGGATAGAATTAAGAAAACTCTTATAAATGGAATGGCGTTTATGGTTAAGAAAATCTCATGGCTGGGCTTGTCGGTACTTCTTCTGTCACAGGTTGCTATTGCAGAAAATTCAAGTAACTGGATTTCGGTTGCATCTAATGACACCACTGAGTATTCAGCTAAAAAGGGTACTTTCAAAAACATCAAAGGCGAGTCATCTATCCTTATGATGTTCGATAACAAAAGCGATAAGACAATCAAATACTACAAAGTCAGCATCAAAAATGCGGATTGTGACAATGGCTTCGGAAAGCTGAGTTTCTTCGGTATGGATGGGAGATTAGATTTTCAGGGCGATTACGTAGCCGATGGTAACAGCGTTGGTGCTGGCATGGGGGATTTTATCTGTGGCGTGAGAATTGCGGCCGCAAACGCACAAAATAGCTAATATATCAGGGGCGTTGGTTATCATCGCCTCTCTGTTAACTCCTCCTCTGACTTCCTCCTCTGCTGATTCATTTAGGTATACCTCAGGAAGCACTGTAAGGGGCATCGGAGCTGAATGCGTAACTTTTAAGCGTTTATTGGGCAATTTTGAGACATTGGAAGTCATCAGCTTCGAGTTGAGCTTGCACCTGTTCGAGCGGTACAACGACAGGCCGTTACAGTTAACATCCCAATTGCCATATCAACCATAACGGCAGCTATGAGGGATGATTTACCGATTCTTATAGATGAATTAAAGGCAGGCCTTTAAGTTTAACATATTGATTTATAAGGATCTTTAAGTGATGGTGCGATAATAGGAACATAACACACCGCATATTCCCTTTGATAAATATAGATATTTTCTTGTTTCATCTTTATAAATGCCCCCTTTTGTGCCCCCACCTTGTTTTTCATGCGACTCGATGAGCCTTTCACCGAGTAGCCAATATCACCAATTTTTTCACAGACTATAAATTTTCTCGGCTCTTGAAGTCTTTCTCACTGCCGCGATCGGCTAAGAACAATATTACTTACTTCCCGATACGAACAACTGTTCATTAATCCGCATGCTCTCCTGGCATGAAGGATATCTGTCACGGTCAAATATGGCGCTTGTTCCTGTGAGGTAAATCCTGTGCGATCGATACGTACTAACTCATACTTTTCTACCAGAAAGTTAACGGCATTAGCCAGAGTGATACCGGCATCGATATGTTCCTGTATAACGGTTTCATCACAGAACGGCGTATCGTTCAGGGTCAGACCATAGTGTTTTTCCAGCAGGCGTGTAAGTAGCATTTGCCAGACTGCAACGGGCGACAGACATGGCTTCGCCGCCCGCATGTTTCTTGCAGGTAGAAATTTCATTTTTGCTCTCGTGTATTTAATTAGCGTTGAGTTGGGTAAACGGCGATGTATACGTAGCCGCAACTACCAAGTGTGTCAGCTTCGCAAGTGAGCCCATTGTGATATAGCCTGACGCAGTGCTGATACTGGGGATTGAGCTCGCCGCTGGTCAGCATTAGTTCCAGTTGTTTGAGTATCAGGGGAAAAGCCTGGTCCAGGCGCAATGCATACTTGTCGCTGAAAGCACCGTTAAACCCGGCCCGGTCAGCAAGAAAATGCAGGCGGTTGCCTTCCTGCACTAGACGAGCGCCAAAACAGGGGGGGATCGTACTCTGTAGTCCCCACTGCTGGCAGGCGGGATTCTCAGGCTTGGTACCGGATTCTGAGTAATTGTTCATTATTGTTCCTGATTAAAGGAAAGATTAATTAAGAGTAACGCTTCGAAGAATGACATAGGGACCATTGCGGTCCTGACGACGTTCAGCAAATACGGCCAGAACGCCGCATAGGTCCTCCACCTCGCGGCCAGCATAATGGCAGATACTGCCAGACCATTTATATTTGCCGGTACAGAAGCGAAACAGCCGAGAGCCAGGATGTTGCCGGTACAGGGTCATTGCCTGGCGTTTGCTTATGATTTTCATATCCAGCCTCGCTCTGCGAACGATACAATGCCCTCTGAACCGATGACCAGATGATCGAGCGTGTTCACATCAACCAGTGCTAGCGCTTCTTTAAGCCTGCCCGTAATGTTGCGATCGCATTGACTGGGCTTCGGGTCACCGGATGGATGGTTATGCGCCAGTACGACAGCTGCAGCATTGAAGCGAAGCGCTGACTTCACTACCTCACGGGGATGGACCTGGACATGGTTAATCGAACCGGCAAACAGCGTTTCGCTCTCCAGTAAACAGTGCTGGTTATCGAGATAGAGCACCATAAACACTTCCCGCTCCTGTCCGGCCAGCTGTAACCGAAGCCAGTCACGGGCAGCAGTACTTGAGGTAAAGGCTATTCCAGGCTGGCGCAGATATTTATCCAGCAGGTTGATAGCCCGGCGGATGGTCCGTTGGGCATAAGGTGTCAATCCGGATGTCGCTGGGAGCAGGCAACCATGCTGGGTCATAACCGCCAGCGGAAAGAGTTCAGGCTGAGATGACAGCGGGGATAATGCGGTATTCATGTCAGGCATTCCTCAGTCGATGAGATGCATAATGGCGCTGCACTCTGGATGGTGTAACGCGAAGTCACGTAAGCGATAATAGTGCTCAGTCATCGCATCACATTCGGTACGACAGGCGTGGTGGCTGTAAGCCATCAGACAGGCGACTATCCCTGCCGCTTCGCCAGTAAGTTCCGCGCCGTTGCCGTTCATGCTGTTGAACAATGCCCACGTCTTATCGTGCTCTGACTCAGGAGCCATGAAAGCACCGCCGTTGCTGAGCGTCGAAAAGTTCCAGATACCACCGTGGTAATCGGCACACAGACGGTCCATCCAGCCAAAGATTCGGGGCTCAAGGGTTATCCATTGTGGGATGGAGCCAAAGTGCTGCGGCCAGAAGCCGATGCGTAGTTCGTCAGAAATCGGTGATGCAGTAATTGCTGTCTGCTCAGCGAACTCAAGGTTTTGTGTATCCATTAAACTATCTCTTTATGTTGGTGTTGTTGTTTAACGCCCGAAAAACTCGAGCATGTTTTCTGCCATCACCCACAGGGCACGATTGAGCTTCACATCGCCATCAATACCGGTAACGGCACGGGTGCGACTGCTTTTCCCCTGTGCGGTTCGCCCTGACAATCCACCTTTCATCAGGTTCTCCTGCACGCGCTGGTAGACAGTCCACAGGTCATCGCTGTAGTCCTCCCGACGACGCGGAGTCAGCAACTGCGATACCGTGACCGGCTGGTGGTCTTCACCAAAGCGATACTTCAGCGCGGCATTCGCCAGCGCGTGACGGGCCGGGGCTGGTAGCGTCAGCGAATGCATCGCATCGCGTTTCTCCTCCACACGGTCAAATACGCCGAGCACTTCGTAAGCCCCTTCAATCACCTTCTCGACGACATTACCTTTATGCGGCACCCGCACTTCGCCGAATGACTGGCCGCAGACAAGACCGTTAGTACAAACGCCACGAAATAGCCCCGGCAGCATCTGGTAGCTTGATGAGCCGTCATGGCTGTTGAGAAGAATGATTTCCGGCACCTGATGCCCGGTCAGTTGACCGGCACGACGCAGGCGAAGCATGTGTTTGGTGTGCTCCCGCTTACTCTGGTCGCGAACCTTTGTCTGGCAGGCAAAGAACGGCTCAAAGCCTTCCCGCTGCAGACTTTCAAGGATGGTGATGGTCGGGATGTAGGTATAACGGTCTGAACGAGATTCATGTTTGTCACTCCCGAACACACTGGGGACATGACTCATCAGCTCTTCGTGTGTCAGTGGCCGGTCACGGCGTATCTGGTTGAGACGGCCAAAACGGCTGGCTAATCGCATGGTTAACTCCTTATCTGATAATGAAATAAAAACAAAAAAGGCCATGTTCCCGAAGGAGCATGGCCTGTTGCTATCTGGTGTTGGTGCGTAGCGGGCTGGAGAGATCTGAAATGTGAATAATTAATCGCTGTAGTGTGTGGTCCGACACTCACTGAGGTCAGATAGTTCTTTTTGCGTATTCTTCAGACCCGGACTAAAGGAGCCAACTTTGTTATTGTTGACGTAAACATCGAACGTTGCGGCGTCACCGATAGCATCAATAAACTGAATCCACGCATTATCCCCATTTCGCCAACCCAGCGAGGAGGGTAAATGAAACTGTCGGTCATTCATTACAACCGTTACTGCTGTTTTGTCATCATGTGAATCAACACGAGTACCGTCAGGTAAATCGATGAGTACATTATGTTGTAAAGTGTTCTGTTCATCAGGGTTTATCGTGCAGTTAAGGTTAAAAACGACACTTTCAGAGCTGGTAATCAAGTATTCTGTTATGCCTTGACCAAAGCCGCTGGTCCACATATTTGGGATAGCAGAGGCTGTCAATGGAAATAATAATGCAATTATTAATGATGACTTTTTCATATTTATTCCTTGTCTGGAAGACAATTTATTTTGAATCAGGCCATTTATAACGAAACACTTCCTTTCCGTTATATAGCCCTACCATATCCTCAAACTGGGGTCTTTTAACATTAGGGCGAAAGGTCACTTTCATGTCTGGGCTGCACATATCTCTGGTTGTTACCTTAGATGTAGCATCAGGCGTTATGGTATAACCCGTTGCAATGTAATCAGTAGCACTATTGTTGTCACCAGGGTTGATCCATCCCCAAATGCCAGCTTTGCAATCTTTTAACGGAGCTGAACGTACCAGGATAAATCCGCCTGAAGCATCAATTTCAGTAGCTTTACACAATTTCCGCACTTGATGGTAAGCATCACACCAAAATTTGTTGCCACTCTTATTATTCACCACAGCAGGTAATATCCCTTTATAAATACTGGATGCCTCCGCAAAACCTGACGTGATTAACCCAATGTAGATACCAGGTATTAATAGCACTAATTTTATTTTTTTCACTTCATTATCCTTTTATTTGGCTAAAGCGTTTTAGTACTGAAGGCAGATATAATGTCATTGATACATTGAAAGTAAGGTAAAGCTTGAAGGAAATCCGGGCGGGACAGAATGTCGCGCACGGAGGTGTCGGGGGCAAAATTGTCGGGATGGAGCGTGACCGCACGGATATCTGTCAGCGGCAGCGCGATAATGCGGGCCTGATGCGTTCCTGTCAGATACCAGCCGCCGTCATGCAGCACCAGACGGTAGGGGGCTATATCCGCATGACAGCATCCGTTACCGCGCAGGGTCACTTTCCTGTATTCCGAGATACCACTTACCAGCCGGGTAAAAACTCCGCTGTCGGTGACTGGCAACGAGGAATGTTTCTGCCAGATAAGACAGGGGGACTCACCAGGTCCGCCAAGCAGGGAGGTGACCAGATGACTGTCCAGTCCCGGAAACAGGATCTCAACTCCCGACTGTCGGGCAAAGGTCATTACTGCCAGCTCCCGTTGGCGGTTGCCGGAAAGCAGACGACACCGGCCCTGTCGGTACTCCAGGTCCAGATACATCAACCGTTCACGAAAATCCCGGCGCAGGGTACGGACCGACACACCAAACTCTGCGGCTAGCTTGTGCATATCCAGCGTCTCGCCTGCCACCAGGCGACCGATAATCATCGACAACCTGACGGCAAGCCGATCATGGCGGCGTGCAGTCTGAGTCATAAGGCTTTGTTCTCCGATGAGCTAATGGACTGAAAAGATGCGGTTTAGTGTAACAAGGACGTAAGGCAGGGTATGGACACGCCAGTACGATTTTTTAAATCGATCGAAGTCAGGAATGGTGCGGCTTTCCAGAACATGCTGGTCGTCAGTACGATGAAAAACAGCTGCTAACGGACAGGGTATGTCCGCACGCTATTGGCATAACAGCGAAACGTCAGAAGAAAATCCAGTTCCAGACTGCGCGGGCAACCGACACGACGACATCACGTACATTGTTTATAACGTTTCGGACAGGGGGCGGAAGTAAATGCGATGATGCAACGAAATCAAACACGCTGCCCACCGCGCAACCAAAACTATCTCTGGCCTGCTTTTTTACCGGTTCAGTACAGAGCTTCTTGTGCAGTTGTGTCGTCAGTGGGCTGGTGGCCCTGTCAGGCAGGCTGCGCATCATGCACTGCACCATCGCTTCCATCCCCCAACCGGTTCGGGCCGACACGACACAGACCGGATGATGCGACAGGAACAGTTGCTGTACTGCGCTCCGCTTAGCCTCAATAGTCAACTGTTGGTCCGGAGATGGTGTATTGCTGGTGGTATTCCACTGATGACAGGGTTCAGCCTTATCAGCCTGATTCAAGACAAACAGAAACCGACGCTGGCAGCCCACCATAACTTTTCGATAAAAATGCTCATCTACCGACAGAGCGCGATCATCCGTTTTAATAACCCACAGCACTAAATCCAGTTCAGGCAGGATACGACGATACAGTGCGGAGTATTCTTCATCGCGTTGCTGACTTTCCCCCACGCCCGGTAAATCAACAATCATCAGACTGTGGTTGCTATTATGGAGCCGGAAGCGCAGCACATCGCGGGTACAGGCCCCCACATCGCTGACCGGCGTAACCTCCCCCTGGAACAGGGCATTGCATAGACTGCTCTTACCCGCACCGGTTTTGCCCATGATCCCGATTACGGGTTCGTAGTGAGTGATAGTTTGAATATGTTCAAGAATAGGTTTGACGATAGCATGGGGTAGTGATGCCAGCGGCCTTTCGATGGCCTGAAGAGCTTCAGATTTTTTCATACAAATATCTCGATGTGAAAACAACAATCCCCGCGATCCGTTGAAGAACGCGGGGGGATTCACAGCGATAATATCTATCTGAAATTATTTGGGGTGATGCCTTGTTACTGCTGCATCAAGTTATAATTACAGGGCTTTACGCTTCGCTTCATGAAAAGCTTTGTCAATCAGTTCGTTAAGAATGTCCTTTGATGTGGTTTTCTCTATGCTGGCAATAAACTCCAGTTTTTTTTGAGCCGCTCTAGTTAGCCTGGCGGCAACAGGATCCTTTGCTCTTCGGGCTCTTCTTTCCCTTTGATCCCATGCCTTTTTTAGCTCATCAAGGAGAACCGTTTTGTGTTCAATTTCTTTTTTGCTCGTTCCCATGCGATCAGAAAATAATTTATCTGGATTGCGCTTTGGATTTTTCTCCGTTAAATAATCTAGCTGTTCTATTGACCACCCTTTCCAGTTATCGAACGTCGCGATAATAAAATGCCATTGTTGACTATGATCCCGAGGTTGAAATGGAATGCCAACACAGCGCTTATGCATTTCATCCCAAAGCCACTGGCAATGTTCTTTATTTTTACTGTTAAGCCAGGAAAAAGGTGACGGGAATCTTTTGAATTGTATTCCCCACAAAGAAGTGATATCCGATATTATCTTCAATATCTCTCGATCAGAATGATATCTAAGAAGTAACTGGTCAATAACGCTAAAGAAGCTGTTGCGTATATTGATGGAATTTTTAACATTTGAGTTGGTGACGCCGTCTGCAAACATTAAATCTGCCGGTGGAAATTTGTTATTGCTTTTACTATCGCCAACAATTTTATTATCAACCAAACCAATGTTAATCTCTGTAACATCATCCGAGGTTTTTATTTTTTCGCTAGCTACTTCAATATCCAGCCCTTCATTAATCTGCCGTTTTAATTCGCTAGGTAAATCTTGAGGTGGAGAGAAAAAACTAGCGTCAGTCTGATATAAAGGGCTATCAAGCGTTAACGCAAGTGTTCCCCAGCCACTTTGAGGCTCGCTTAGAGCAGTATCATTGTTATTCTGTTTAACTCTACTGCGTTCCGCCCATCCTGAAAATTCTGTAGTTAAATGGAACAAAAAAAAGTGACATGCTCTATGGTCTTTTTTTAACCATGTCATTTCTTTTTCCAACCCTTTTACCACCCTGAATTTTCTTTGATATCGATTTTCGTTCTCACTTTTATCACTAACTTCAGTTTTTTTGTTCACGATCATCACCTTTGCAAATGATTGTTATTTTCAATTGGTGATGTAATGCACTGCCTTTACCACCAAAAATGTGGGTTCAGCATAAGATTTCTTGTAAAGAAATCAAACGTAATTCATAGAAAATTCAATTCAAATACATAGAAAATACGTAGGGTAATTCAGAGGTGAATGTCTGGTTTTACGGGGGTAAGGGTAGCTTTATTGCGTTTAAGACACAATCATTGCATGTGAGTGCTTTCTATACGGACATTACCTTTTAGAAAAAAAAGACTATCAATGAGGAGTAGCTTTTTGCAACGACGCCTGGTTTGCAGTGGCTCCGCCAAAGACAAAAGAAGGTAGCGCGCATCGGCAAGCATGGTTTTGGAGTGATAATGGTAGGTAAATGGTCCTCTCTTTTTTTACGTTTCCCTCGGTTGGTATGTCGGAGCAGTGGTCGTTATCAAACATCACGAATCCGGCTTACCTTTCATAACCGGAGATACAAATCATGACTACGCGTCCCTCACTTACCGAAGACCAGTTCGTTGACATGGCTTTTATCACCAGTCTGCTCCAGATGACAGACAAGTGGATATTTAAGCTCATTAAGGACGGAGCCTTTCCCAAGCCCATAAAGTTGGGGAGAAGCTCCCGATGGTTAAAAAGCGAAGTCGAAAACTGGCTACAGGAACGAATCGACCAGTCCCGTAAATAACCTCCCGCCAGATTAAACCCTCAGCAGAATAATGACTTCCCGGTTTCTCCGGAGGTTTTCTGCTTTCTGTAATTTAAGCCAGAAGGAATATGAACCATGAAAGATTACAAACCTCGTTACGAAGAACTATATAAATATTATCAGGTCTGGTTGACCGATTTTACGAAGCTGACGGTCAGATCAGGTATGTGCCACCAGAATATCTACCACCATCATACCCTAACGGTTGGCAGCCTTAAGTTTCTGGGTGAGGACGAGGTTATTGCTATTGTCCCCCAATGCCTGCATCGGATTATTTATGGCAGAGCAGCAGCCCCACTGACTGTTAATGATGACCTGAGCGTCAGTTTATTTACCCAGGAGCATCTGCTGGCTCACCATCCCATGCTGGAGGGGATTTTGCTGTCTGAGTGCGTGCGTTTAAAACAGCGTCCTCTGGCAAATAAGCTCATCAGTTTGTTCCGGCAATTCAGCGGTAGCGAGCTGCGTCTGAAGCTGGTCTGGCTGTGCTGGTACGATTTGATGCTGGGTAATTGCCTTGATGACTGGACCGACAATCTCAGGTTCAAAAAAGACAAAGAGATAGATATCTGGGTCAATGACCGACAGGCAGAAAACCTTGCGCTGGCCAGTCTGATGGATGAGTATGTCTGCTTTGCCTGGAGGACAACTTCCGAACCACTGGGCTAATCCCCTCAGATACATTGTAGCCCACCTGACTCCATCGAAATTCATTATTTTATGAGACAACTAACTTCGGAGTGATGTTAGTCCAAAAAACAGCCACCCAAGCCATACACAGCAAGGCTTACCGGCGTTAGCCTGCGTCGGATAGGTAATATATACTTTTAATACAACCACTTAATAACACCTCAGATATGAGTAATGTTCTGTAGTCATAACAGTCACTGGTCAATCAGCCAAGAGCACCTGTGTTCTGCATGACCATCAGCATTACCTCCCTGAATCCCCCATTTAAACCACTATGTCAGCCTGTCTCACGGGGCAGCATCGTGCCTGCTGCCCCGTGAGACAGGCTGAGGAAACCACTATGTTTTTATTTGATGATACTAAGCCTATGAAGCTCGACCCAAGCCAGGCACCTTTCAACGTGCTTTATCTACAAAGAGTTGCTGAAGTGCTCTGTCACGCACTGCAGGACCATCCGCAAACCACAGTTATCAGGGTGGATCTGCACTTACCGGAAGACGGGGATGTGGGCGACAGTATTATCAGCGATGCTGATTTAAGCCAGGGGCTAATGTCCCGTTTTATCGACTCACTGAAAGCTCAAATAGTCGCTTACCGACACCAAAAAGCCAGAGAAGGTAAACGCTGCCATCGCACTTCAGTTCGCTATGTCTGGGTGTTGGAGCAGCCTGAACTTGATGGCAAGAAGCATTACCACCTGGCTCTCCTCGTCAACACCGACACATTCAATGCTCTGGGAAGCTACGATGAACAGGGGAAAGGTTTGGCATCCCTGATTCAGAACGCCTGGCTGAGTTCAATGAAGAAACGAGACTGGTCTGAATATCTTACGTTAGTCCATTTTCCGGATAACCCTCTGGCTTTCCTGGATCTCAATAAGCAGGATTTCAGAAAAAAACTGGAGGCACTGACTTTCCGTCTGAGCTACATGGCAAAACATCGCACCAAGCGCTATAGCAGTACCGAACGCTCATTCGGCTGCAGCCAGGGTTGATATTCCCTACATCCGTTTTGCTGGTGGCGATTTATTTACGCCAGCATCTCATCGTGTGAGAACCACACCACAATATCCCTCGCAACATCTTTAAACCTTCCAACCGCATGGCTTTTGTCTGCCCTTCAGGGACGGCTTATGCCTGCGTGTTGGTTGGATGGAGCCTAGAATATGTTCGCCAAATCCTTTCTCACTCTCGACGGTAATGGTCGTCTGACAGGTGCCAGAACGTTAATGCCTTAGCTGCCAAACAGGGCGTTTTTAGCCTCAAGCTGAGTGCAGAATCATGCTATGTGTGATGCCCTACCAGCAGTGGAACAGCCCTTCAACTCTGGCTAAACATAGTAACCACTGGAACCTCCGTTGCAGATTAAGTCGTTTCTCCAGCTCGACTCTCAGGCATGTTTACTATGGTTTCTTGGGAAAATAAGTTATTATTTCCATAATTCCGGAAATATAGAAATGAGATGCAAATGGAGCTTTCGAAAGCAGCAGAAACCCTGAAAGAGCTGGGTCATCCTACGCGCCTGAGCTTGTATAGAGAGCTGGTTAAAGCCGGGCATGAAGGTTTACCGGTTGGCGAGCTGCAGAAGCGGCTCGAAATCCCAGCGTCTACGCTGAGCCATCATCTTTCCTCGTTGATATCAGTTTCTCTGATACGACAGGAACGTCAGGGCAGAACGCTCTTTTGCCATGCTCGATATGAAAACCTTGAGGCTCTGATTGCCTTCCTGACAGAAGAATGCTGCTCAGGGACTGACGACTGCCTCACCATGCCCCAGAAGACGGAGAAGTAAAATGACAGGTGATCTTAAGAATGTTGATTCGGGTTTGTTCGACACTTCAGTCACAGAGGCAAGATTAGGTGTTCCTGCCGTTCCCCATCCTCCACGCATCCTCATGTTGTACGGCTCTGTGCGCGAACGTTCCTACAGCCGACTGGCAACGGAAGAAGCGGCAAGGTTACTGACCGCCATGGGCGCAGAAGTGCGGATCTTCAATCCTTCTGGCTTGCCTCTTCCTGATGATGCGCCTGACTCGCATCCTAAAGTCATGGAACTGCGCGAGCTGGTTCGTTGGTCTGAAGGGATGGTGTGGTGTTCCCCTGAACGCCATGGTGCGATGACCGGCATCATGAAAGCCCAGATTGACTGGATACCACTTTCGGAAGGCGCTGTTCGCCCTTCTCAGGGGAAAACGCTGGCCGTAATGCAGGTCTGCGGTGGCTCTCAGTCTTTCAATGCCGTAAACCAGATGCGCATTCTTGGCCGCTGGATGCGGATGATCACCATCCCGAATCAGTCCTCTGTGGCAAAAGCCTGGCAGGAGTTTGATGAAGATGGACGCATGAAGCCGTCATCGTACTACGACCGTATCGTGGATGTGATGGAAGAACTGGTGAAATTTACTCTGCTGACCCGAGGTAACTCAGCCTATCTCGTTGATCGCTACAGCGAACGAAAAGAGTCTGCAGAAGAATTTTCCCGGCGGGTTAATCAGAGCAAAATTTGAGGGCTGGTATGAGTGATGTAACGGCATTCAACAATTGCATGAGCGTGTTCTGGCGGCAACATGAAGCCGAACTATCTCGCTTCCTGACATCGAAGACAGGTGATAGCCAAAAAGCAGCAGACCTACTGCAGGAACTATTCCTGCGTGCCCGCGCTCATTCAGACAGTTTCTGCAAGATGGAGAATCCGCGAGCCTGGCTATATCGGGCGGCGAGAAATCTACTGATTGATGAGTACCGCACCACCAGGGAATTCGTTGAGCTGGAAGAAGATGCCCCATTAATTGATGCATCCCCTGATGCAATCTCAACGCTGGATATTTGCCTGCCTGAAACATTACAGGCTTTATCCGAAGATGAGCGGTGGTTGATTGAAGAGTCCGACCTTAACCGGCGTCCCCAGCAGTCTCTGGCCGATGAACTTGGAATCTCGCTTACGGCGTTTAAATCCCGTTTGCTACGGGCCAGAAAGCACCTGAAAGAAACGATGACAGAACTTTGTCAGATTGAGGCGGATGACACGTCTCCCGTCTGCTGCCACAAAAAAATGAATTAATCGCGCATCTTTTTCCCACCACCTTCGTTTACCTCAGTGTAAAGCCAAATGACTAAACACTGAGGTAAACACTCCATGTCAAAAATTGAGATCTTTGAAGCTGCAGGCTGCTGCGCAACCAGTAGCGTTGTGGTCAGTGACGAAGCCGTCAAATGGAACGCCAGCGCCGAATGGGCAAAAAAAAATGGCGTCGATATTCAGCGCTACAGCCTTGCGAAAAACCCGCAGCAGTTCCTGAATAACCCTGTCATCAAAGAGTTTCTGAACACTTCGGGACTAGAGTCCCTTCCAGTGACCTTGCTCGACGGCAAGCTCGTAATGGCAGGCAAACTCCCGAATCGTGAAGATATCGCCCGTTGGGCCGGTATTCAGCTTCCTCAGGACTGGAGTGAAGACAGCACGCAACCAAGCTGCTGCTGCATTCCACGTATGCCTTAATTACAGAGGAGCTATCACTGATGAATATGCCATTTTTAAAAGACATTCCCCCGTTCATCTTCTTCACCGGTAAAGGTGGAGTAGGTAAAACATCCCTCGCTTGTGCTACTGCGGTATGGCTGGCCGATCAGGGTAAGAGAACGCTTCTGGTGAGTACCGATCCGGCTTCCAATGTCGGTCAGGTATTTAGCCAGACTATCGGCCACCGAATAACAGATATCAGTACCGTCCAAAATCTTGCGGCGATGGAAGTTGACCCGATGGCTGCAGCGCAAGCCTATCGTGACCGAGTGCTCGACCCTGTTCGCGGGCTGATGCCTGCCGATGTAGTCAGCAGTATTGAAGAGCAACTCTCCGGTTCTTGCACTACGGAAATCGCGGCATTTGATGAGTTTACTGGTCTTCTTACCAACCATGAGTTGCGGGAAAAGTATGACCATATCGTATTTGATACTGCGCCAACCGGTCATACCATCCGTATGCTTGAGCTGCCAGGAGCCTGGAGCGGTTATCTCGAAGCGAACCCTGATGCTGCCGCTAACCTCGGGCCGCTGGTGGGGCTGGAGAAACAACAGCACCAGTACTCAGACGCGGTTAAGGCGCTCTCTGATACTGCACTCACGCGTCTGGTTCTGGTTGCCCGCGCCCAGGCTTCGACACTGAAAGAAGTCTCTCATACGCACGACGAGCTGTATGCAATCGGTTTGCAGCATCAACACCTTGCCATCAATGGCGTGCTGCCGCCGTTTGCAGGTGAAAATGATCCACTGGCACAAAGTATTCTGGCTCGGGAAGAAAAAGCATTACAGGCAATGCCAGAGAACCTGGCGAACCTTCCCCGCTCGCAGCTGTATCTGAAGCCATTTAATCTGGTCGGTCTGGAAGCCCTGCGGGAGCTATTTACGGAGAGCAAAGCCTCACCGGTTCTGGCTGCTACCACGCTGAATGCTCTGGATTTACCGAAACTTGCCTCGCTGGTAGATGAACTCAGCCAGACAGGTAAAGGGCTGATAATGACGATGGGTAAAGGCGGAGTGGGTAAAACGACCGTAGCGGCCTCGGTAGCGGTATCGCTGGCTAAGCGCGGTCACAAGGTCCACTTGACCACATCCGACCCGGCAGCTCATCTGTCTTATACGCTGGATGGCTCGCTACCAAATCTTCAGGTCAGCCGTATCGACCCGAAGGTAGAGACGGAACGCTATCGTCGCTTTGTTCTGGAAAATCAGGGGAAAGGGTTAGATGCAGAAGGGCTGGCGGTGCTGGAGGAAGATCTCCGCTCACCCTGTACTGAAGAGATCGCCGTCTTCCAGGCATTCTCGCGGATCATCAAAGAGGCCGATGACCATTTTGTCATTATGGACACAGCGCCAACAGGTCACACGCTTCTGCTACTGGATGCAACAGGAGCCTATCACCGGGAAATGGTGCGCCAGATGGGGCAAACGCATGATCATGTGTTGACGCCAATGATGCAATTGCAGGACCCGGAGAAGACGAAGGTGATTATCGTAACGCTTGCCGAAACGACACCTGTACTGGAAGCAGCAAACCTGCAGCAGGATTTGCGTCGGGCCGGAATTGAACCATGGGCATGGGTAATCAATAGCAGTCTGGCTGCTGCGAAACCATCCTCACCGTTCCTCGTAACCCGAGCCAGTCGCGAACTGCCGCTGATAAAAGACGTTACAAAGCAGTTTGCAAAGCGTATTGCATTAACACCACTGCAGAACGAAGAGCCAGTGGGTGCGACTCTGCTGGCAAAAATGGCAGACTAATAGATGGGGCCGCGGCCCCATCTTCTGTAGCCAAACTTTTGCTTATACAGATTATAAGTTTAAGTGCTTAACCTGCTGTCGCGAATTCCGGTAGTTTGTAAAACACCATTACTGGAGCAATTCGATGCACATTATCAAAGCTGAAGAACAGCACATTACCGCGATACGCAATATCTATGCTCACCATGTTCTGCATGGTACAGGTAGCTTCGAAACCGAACCTCCGGATACGCAGGAAATGCTTAACCGACTAAGGAGCATTCAGTCTCGAGGATTCCCATGGTATGTCGCCCTGCAGGGCGATACGATCATCGGCTACTGTTATATTTCCCGTTACCGCGAACGCCATGCTTATCGGTTCACGGTTGAAAATTCGATATATATTGATCCGGCTTATCAGCGACAGGGGGTCGGAAAAGCACTGCTCGATCATGCATTAAAATGGGCCGAATCTCAGGGATATCGTCAGATGATTGCTGTTGTGGGTGACAGCGCTAACGTCGCTTCTGTTGCGCTGCATATTCGCGCAGGATTTACTGAAATAGGCACATTAAAGGACATTGGTTTCAAACATGGCCGCTGGCTTGACACGGTTTTGCTGCAAATGAAACTTGGTGAAGGGAATAGTACTCTGCCAGAAGATTCAGATCTTATGCTCTGAGGCAGGAATAAGGGGGCGTCTGCCCCCCTTATGTTTATTTCAATCGCTTACCTGTTTCATCAACGACTTTCTCGCCGTCTTCCTTAGCAAATTCGCCTTTTTGCGCATCCGGAAGAATATCCAGTACCACTTCGGAAGGGCGGCAAAGGCGCGTTCCCAACGGTGTCACCACAATCGGGCGGTTAATCAGGATCGGATGCTGAAGCATAAAATCGATTAACTGATCGTCAGTAAACTTGTCTTCGGCAAGCCCCAGTTCTTCATAAGGCTCGACATTTTTACGCAGCAGCGCCCGTACTGTAATCCCCATATCTGCGATAAGTTTGACCAACTCATCGCGTGACGGTGGATTTTCAAGGTAATGAATAACGGTCGGTTCATTACCGCTGTTGCGGATCATCTCCAGCGTATTACGCGACGTGCCGCAGGCCGGGTTGTGATAAATGGTGATGTTGCTCATATCAGTATCTCATTACAAAGTGAAAGAGAGACGTAGCGCCAGCGCTGCCAGCGTTACAAACAGCACAGGCAGAGTCATGACGATCCCGGTGCGGAAATAGTATCCCCAGGTGATGGTCATATTCTTCTGTGAAAGGACATGCAGCCAAAGCAGCGTTGCCAGGCTACCAATAGGTGTAATTTTAGGTCCCAGATCGCAGCCAATCACGTTGGCATAAATCATCGCTTCTTTGATAACGCCTGTTGCGGTGCTGCCATCAATAGAGAGAGCGCCAACCAGCACGGTAGGCATGTTGTTCATGATGGAAGACAGGAAAGCCGTCAGGAAGCCAGTACCGAGCGTCGCGGCCCAGAGTCCTTTATCCGCCAGTACATTCAGCACACCAGAAAGGTATTCGGTTAGCCCGGCGTTGCGCAGACCGTAGACCACCAGATACATCCCCAGCGAGAAAATAACGATCTGCCAGGGTGCCCCACGCAGCACTTTACCGGTATTAATGGCATGGCCTCGTTTCGCCACGGTAAACAGTATTACCGCCCCTACCGCGGCAATCGCGCTAACGGGAATACCGAGCGGCTCAAGGACAAAGAACCCAACCAGCAGAAGAATTAAAACTATCCAGCCGGTTCTGAAGGTTGCCAGATCTTTAATCGCCTTTGCCGGTGCTTTCAGGAGAGCCAGGTCGTAAGTCGGTGGAATATCTTTGCGGAAGAACAGATGCAGCATCACCAGCGTGGCGATAATAGCGGCAATATCCACCGGCACCATTACCGACGCATACTCAGTGAAGCCCAGTCCAAAGAAGTCCGCCGAGACTATATTCACCAGGTTCGACACGATAAGCGGCAGGCTGGCCGTATCGGCAATAAAACCGGCAGCCATGACGAATGCCAGCGTGGTGCCTTTGCTGAACCCTAATGCCAGCAGCATGGCGATGACTATCGGCGTCAGAATAAGTGCCGCACCATCGTTGGCAAACAGTGCCGCCACCGCCGCACCGAGCAGAACGATATACGTAAAGAGCAAACGTCCACGACCGTTACCCCAGCGGGAAACGTGCAGCGCTGCCCATTCGAAAAAGCCGGACTCATCAAGCAGCAGGCTGATAATAATTACGGCAATAAAGGTCGCCGTCGCGTTCCAGACGATATTCCACACCACCGGAATATCGCCCACATGCACAACGCCAGATATCAGAGCCAGGCCCGCGCCCAGCATTGCACTCCAGCCGATCCCTAATCCCTTTGGTTGCCAGATAACCAAAACAATGGTCAGGACAAAAATAGCGCCTGCCAGTAACATAAAACCTCCTGACAGGGCGACTTTGCCGCCCTGTATATGCAAAAAAATTAACTCATCAACTCTCTGAGCTTTTCAATACCAGCGGGCTCTGACGCCAGCACCGGAACAAGCGCTATACGGTTAGCGTACTGATTCTTAACAGCCTCAATCTGAGGCTGTTCCTGATGAGCGCGCTGGCAAAGCAACGGAGAACGCGTATCCGCAATGGAAAGGCTGTTATTGATAATCCAGCCCCACGGATGAATTCCCGCTCTTTCAAGATCAGCCTGCAGGTTTGCCGCTTCCAGCACCGGTGTGGTTTCAGGAAGCGTAACCAGCAGAACTTTGGTTCGTTCCGGGTCCTGAAGCTGCATCATGGGGGTAGTAAAATGACCTTTACTCCCCATTTTTTTGGCAATCTCTCGGTGGTAAGCCCCGGTCGCATCCAGCAGCAACAGCGTGTGTCCGGTAGGGGCGGTATCCATAACAACAAAGCGCTTACCCGCTTCACGAATCACGCGGGAGAAGGCCTGAAACACGGCAATTTCTTCAGTACAGGGAGAGCGTAAATCCTCTTCCAGTAGCCGTTTCCCTGCTTCGTCCAGATCTCTTCCCTTCGTCTCAAGAACATGCTGGCGATAGCGTTCGGTTTCATCGTGAGGGTTGATGCGGCTGACCTGCAGGTTTTTGAGGCTGCCGTTCAGCGTTGTACTCAGGTGCGCAGCAGGATCAGAGGTCGTGAGATGCACGTCAAATCCCATGTCTGCCAGCCTGACGGAGATGGCAGCAGCCATCGTGGTTTTCCCTACGCCACCTTTGCCCATCAGCATAATCAGGCCGTGTTCACTGCGGGCGATATCATCGACCAGGCCAGAGAGCGATAAGTTTTCAGGCGTGTACAGGACGTTCGTTACCGGGAGCGGTAATGCCTCAGAACGGGTATCCAGCAGTCCCTTCAATGCTGAAACACCAACCATATTGACTGGCTGTAGTAATAGGGTATCTGTCGGTAGCTCAGATAAACCGGCAGGAAGATTTGCCAGTGCCTCCTGCTCACGTTGCCATATCGCAGCGGCCAGGGCGTCATATTCAGTTTCGGCTTTAGGCAGCACACCATTAATCACCAGATACTGGTTTTTCAGGCCAATTGCAGCCAGTTCTTCATGGGTGCGGGCGACTTCCTGCAGCGTAGATTTTTGCAGTCGTGCAACCAGAACCAGGCGGGTACGTTCAGGATCGGATAACGCCTCTACTGCATGAGCATACTGCTCACGCTGCTTTTCCAGCCCGGCCATTGGGCCAAGACAGGAAGCACCATCTGGATTACTTTCAATGAAGCTACTCCAGGCACCGGGAAGCTGGAGAAGGCGAATCGTGTGGCCCGTCGGCGCTGTATCAAAAATGATGTGATCGAAGCGGGTCAGCAGGGAAGCGTCTGTCAATAAGCCGGTGAACTCATCAAACGCTGCAATCTCAGTGGTACAGGCTCCTGAAAGCTGCTCGCTGATACTGTTAACAACATCATCAGGCAGAAGACCTTTGATAGGATCAACGATTCTGGCGCGGTATTGCTGGGCAGCTTCCTGCGGGTCAATCTCCAGAGCAGAAAGCCCAGGAACTGCCGTTACAGGGTGAATGGTGTTACCGATAGCCTGATCGAATACCTGGCCGACATTGGAGGCCGGATCGGTACTGACCAGCAAAACCCGCTTACCCTGTTCGGCAAGGCGGATAGCCGTCGCGCAGGAAATAGAAGTTTTTCCTACACCTCCCTTACCGGTAAAAAACAGGTAAGGCGGGATATTCTGTAAGAATTTCATATGTCCTCCTGACATATTCAGCAACAGGAAGTATTACCACCACAGCAGCTGGTGGGAGCTAACGCCACCTTCTCCAGCGGAATACCGAACCAGCGAGCCAGCTCAGCACGTTTTGGGTATCGCCCTGCCATCACCGTTTCACCGTCCAACAGCAGTAGCGGAAGCCCTTCTGCTCCAGATGCTTCGAGGAATGCTTTCGCTTTCTCATTCTGAACAAAGCTCATGGGCTGCTGCGCCAGGTTGTAACGTTCAACCTGTACGCCACGTCCTTTCAGCCACTGCACATCAGCAGAAAAATCAACCAGAACCTGATCGACATCTGAGCCACATACGCCGGTACTGCAGCACATTGCCGGGTCAAACACCGTTAACGTCTTCATTCTGAATACCTCACATTCGAAAAATCATATATGTTCAGGCAAATTTTTTAGATGCAAACAGCCTTACCGCTACCAGAGCAGTTTGCTGATGCCAGCTTACGGGCGATGGCCTGTACATCGTCCTGTTGGCTTAACCAGGCCTGCTCAATCACCTGAGCGGCCCAGGAAGGAATATGCGGGGACAAGCGGTAGTGAACCCACTTGCCTTGTTTACGATCCAGCAATAGACCACTTTCCCGGAGCATTGCCAGATGACGGGAGATCTTGGGCTGCGACTGCTCCAGCGCTGTACAGAGATCGCACACGCACAGCTCTCCCATCTCTCTGAGCAGCAGCACGATGCCTAGACGGGTTTCATCGGAGAGGTTTTTGAAGAGTTGTAAGGATGTTAGTGACATCTGGCCTCCTGAAACTTTGGATACAGGATACTCGGTAGATGAACATAATCAATAGACACATTCGAAAAAACATATGTGTAGTTTTGATGTTTTATATTTAGCTTTAAAAATCAATAAGATAATTTAAAAGATAACACTTTTCAGACATTATCGAGGTAAACTAGATTTCATTGTGGCTTCTCCCCCCCAACTATCGGTGAGTCTTATAACTAGGTTTTATGAGATTACTATATTTATTGAATATCTATCTCGTTGTCATGAAAAGGTTTTATTCGCAGAAGATAGATAGTACACTATGTGTACTACATACTGAAAAGTACCTAATCATGAAAGATAAAAAATTTAAATTCATTGTTTTTTTTCTGACATTCTTTATTTTTTCTTGTGTAAATAATGTAGCATTTGCTTCAAATAAAACAATAAGCGCACAACCAACAGAAAAAAAACTTATCGATGATAAGCAAAACATTCCATCTGAGAATATCAAGCCTTATCTTGAATCAAAAGAAATAATTGAACTAACGTCTTTAATTAATTCTCAGAAAAATGAAATTGAAGTAATGAGGAATAAAATAAATTCATTAGAGAATAGTAGTGGAATGAATTTTGCCGTATGGACCGGTATTTTATTAGCCTCAGTGGCAGTAATACTGACAGTACTTGGTATTGCAATGGCTGTGTTTTCATTTTTCGGATATAAGAAAATAATGGATAGTGTTAAAGAGGTTGCGACGACCATATCTACAACAGAGGCAGCTATTGTTTCAGAACGACTCGCACCTACAGTAACAGAAGATGTGTTATTAAAACTTATAGAAGGTAGAAGCTTCGATAAAATAATTTACGAAGCTGTACAAAAAGTAACGTATCGAGGGATTAGATTTTCATCAGAGGACATGCTGGAGGAGGAACCAAAATGATTATGACTAACTCTAACGAATGGTTTTCTCTTTCAGATGAGCAAGTATCCTTAATTAAAAAAATGCAGGAAGAGTTTCCAATTCCTGTAGGTGCAATAGCTAAAGAATTAGGGGTAACAGTTATGAAAGCAACTTTACCCGCAGGAATCTCAGGTGAAATCAAGGAAGACAACGGCCGTTTTGTTATAAGAGTTAATCGTCATGATGTAAAAGAAAGACAGCGTTTCACCGTTGCTCACGAAATAGCCCACTTCCTGTTACATAGAGATCGTATTGGAGATGGTATAACGGATGATATTCTTTATCGTTCCAAACTTTCAGACTATATGGAGGTTCAAGCTAATAGACTTGCAGCAGATATATTAATGCCTTGGCATTTAATTCAACTAAAATTATCCGAATATAAGGAGTTCCGGGAAGAAGAGAGATATGAAAAAATAGCTGACGAGGCAGAGGTATCGACTACAGCTATTAAAATTCGACTCGGAAAATTATAAGGAGCAGTTGCAATGTTTAATCATGATGATAACTTTCAATATGACTATGCTCCAATATTATCGCTTAGCCCTTCTGAAATGATGGCTTTAGAACAATTGCCAGGGAAGGATAAAGACAATATTTTACCCGTAATACCGCTAAAAGGTTGGGCCAGCTCACAGCAGCTTGAAAACTCGCTATTGAGAATTGAAAAATCTATTGACGACAGGAAGTGGGTAGCATCCATTGATAAGGATTACCTGTTGAATAATAAGACTTTTCTTTTTACTGGGAAATATCCCAGAGAGGTTTTTTATCAACTTAAAGAGTTGTTACAACCAACAAATGGTTATGATAATTGGTATAAATTTTTAGTAAAAACTATACATGCCATACCCGTTGTAAATTTAGAGGAATCATCAGCCCTCGAATTGCAAATAAAAAAACTATATTCTCTTGATAGAGGTATTGTTTTTATTTTTGACTTGAAAAACATGACTCTTTCTTATTATCACGATGTAATTCATCTGATTTCCAAGATGGGGATACAAGACTTATTATTTATTTATGATATCGGAACTATTAATGGTGATTATAATAATTACTATCAACCGATACTTAACCTGATAAATAAGACAAAAGAAAAAATCCCTTTTGTGAGGGTGGCGATATCGGGAACGTCATTTCCTTTCAATTTTGCTGGCTATCATCGAGGTGAAAACCCTATATTTGAAAGGTTATTATTTAATAAATTAAAACAAAACATTACATCATATCCCACTATATATTCTGACCGAGGTAGTGCAAGAATTGAAAAACAAAGTGGAGGCGGTAATCTACCCCCGCCACGAATTGACTATGCCTTGAAAAATGATTGGCGTTTCATTAGGCATGAATTTTACGACCCAAAATCTCCTGGAGAGGGAGAAAAAGAAGAACTGTACTCTTTATGTGCTAAAGAAATTATGGAACAAGAGTATTGGTCAGAAAACTTACATCTTTGGGGAACTCAAATGATTGAATTAACATCTAAAGGTGACAAATTTGGCATAAACTCGGCGCAAAAAGCAACTGCAGTTAGAATAAATTTGCACCTTTACACCCAACTACATTACAACGATGAATTAGAAAGCATTGATACTGATGAAGAGTGGGAGGATTAAATTTTATTATTAAAAATTGAAGGTTTCTAAAAAGAAACCTTCACCTTATAACTTCATCAATTGTCCTAAGATACTTTCCTCATGACCAATATATATATTTGTCCTTTGAGCTGAGTATGGGCTTAATAGATCGATATCACTAAGAATAACTTTCTTTCTCAGTAGAATATTCTCTATAAACAAGTTTGATGTCAAAGCATAACGATTAGAGATAGCATTTATTGTAAATGCCTTCAATTTTTCAAAAGAAATACCACCTAATCCTTTTATAATACTTTTTCTAACTTCTTGTTTGTTTTTTCCTTCTAATTTTATCTGAAATAGATGCGCCATCTTTTTCATCTCATGAACTTTTAAAAGATCAAGATATTTTTCCTTACTCTCGACTCGTTGTAATTTACCTCTTTTCTTTAAAATAACTTTGTCATCTGCGATCTCCCAAACTTCAATTTTTTCATTAATAGAATTTAATATATTTGGGGTGTGTTTTGACGTAGTAACCACTACAACCTTATCGAAATAGTCAAGATATTTATCCATTTGCCCTGATAATCTATTAAGGCTATCTGCATCACTTTTGATCTCATATGCAATCATTTTTCCATTTTTTATGACAACAAGATCAGCCCTTCGAGAAAAAGAATCAATTGTTAACTCATTGATAACAATAGTCTTTTCATCAAGAGTGCCTTTTTTATATAGATGTTCAAGTACACTTCTCTTTAACTTTTTTTCAAAAGGATTATTAATCTTCATTTGCGCACCCAAAATAACCAAAAGTGAGGTTAGTATAATTTTCGATATTTATTATCAACGTATTTTAAGATTGTTCTGGTCGTAAATTCTAAAATATTGAGATAATCCCCGTACCATTGCATCATCTCTCTCCGTCCCTCCATATACTGCGCATGGTTATACGTCCCACGAATCGCATTCTTATCGACATGCGCAAGTTGGGTTTCAATCCATGCCGTATTGAACCCTTCCTCATGCAAAATCGTACTCATCGTGTGGCGGAAGCCATGCCCCGTTACCTTCCCCGTGTATCCAATCCGCTTGAACACCTGATTAATACTCGCTTCACTCATCGTTTTACGTGGATCATTGCGCCCAGGGAACACCAACGGATATTGCCCAGACATCACTTTGAGCTGCTGTACGATCTCCAGCGCTTGGGTAGAGAGGGGGACAAGGTGAGGCCGTTTCATCTTCATTCGCTCGGCAGGAATTTCCCACACCGCCTTCTCAAGATCAAACTCACTCCAGAAAGCACCTCGAAGCTCACCGGTGCGAACTCCCGTAAGGATCAGCAAACGTGCGGCAAGAACAACCAGCGGGCTGCCTGTATAACCAGAGAGAGCTTTAAAGAAGTCTGGTAACTCCTCAACAGTCAGGAAGGGATAATGCTTTGATTCATGCCCTGACATCGCGCTGGTTAGATCTGCTGCAGGGTTGTATTCCGCACGGCCAGTAACGATGGCGTAACGAAAAACTTCGCTGCAGCGCTGGCGAACCTTCTTGGCCTTCTCTGTCGCGCCACGGCTTTCCATTCGACGCAGCACATTAAGCAGAACCAGCGGTTTGATTTCATTCACCGGCTGCTGGCCAATATAGGGGAAAATATCTTTATTGAAAGCTTCGATAATGTCCGAGGCATAGCCTTCTGACCACCGGCTCACCTTCGTACCGTGCCACTCAAGCGCCACAGACTGGAACGTATTATTGAGCTGCACATCTCGAACCAGCTTTTCTTCTTTCTTCGCAAACGATGGATCGATACCTTCGGCCAGTTTTTTCTTGGCTTCATCACGTAGTACCCTCGCTTGTGCGAGAGACACTGCAGGATAAACACCAAAAGCCATACGCTTCTCTTTTCCATTGAAGCGATATTTCATTCGCCAGTATCGAGAACCAGAGGGAACGACTTCAAGATACAAACCAGCACCATCTGCCAGCTTATAGGCTTTCTCTCTGGGTTTAGCAGCGTCTACCTGTCTCGCATTAAGTTTCATTGGGGGCATCTCCCTGGACCGAACACAGAATGCCCCCACTTATGCCCCCAACTACGACTTGATTTCGGTTGAGTCCAGTTGATAACAGGAGATAAGATACGGGCCAGAAACCGCAGTATACGGGCTTTTAGTTGATTTCGGTAGACTTGGGAAGAGTTTGAAATGGTGCCGATAATAGGAGTCGAACCTACGACCTTCGCATTACGAATGCGCTGCTCTACCAACTGAGCTATATCGGCCCTGAAGAGGACGCGTCCACGAACGTGAATCACGGGGTAAAAGGTTAAAACTAAGTGGAGGGGGCGTCAATGCCCTCTTGTATCGAATGGCTATTTTTCCAGCATCTGCACGGTATTACACATCAAATTGTCCACTTCTACGACGATCATTGACCTGAATTGCTCAGGGGATGGGCGCGAGCTGCTCTTTAGCGACACGTTTCAAAACGCCATTACTGCAGCCTACCAGAGCTGTAAAAATGCTAACTGTATGCAACTAAAGGCAACTGGCTAACCTTAGTAGTTGTCAGCTTTCCCCTGAATGATAAAATCAGTGGTGGTTAATAATAGGGTGATGCAGTGAAAAAAATACTTTCTAATCCCGCGTTGAAATATGTAATGGTGGGGTTATTGAACACAGCAATAACTGCGGTGGTGATATTTTTATTAATGTCTGCCGGGGTTGGGATATATCTATCAAATGCCATGGGGTATGTGGTAGGTATTCTGTTTAGTTTTGTCGTTAATTCGTTATTTACGTTTTCAAAAGCGCTGAGCGGCAAACGGTTTATAAAGTTTTTGGCATCTTGTGCAATATGCTGGGTAGCAAATATTATAACAGTTAAAATATTTTTATTAATATTCCCTGATTTGACTTATATATCTCAGTTATGTGGCATGATTGTTTATACAATTGCTGGTTTTTTAATTAATAAACTCTGGGTGATGAAATAATGAAACAGCCAAAGTTGGCTATTGTTGTGCCATGTTACAACGAGGAAGAAGTATTCAGTCACTGCTTATCTGAATTACAAGCGGTTCTGGCGGAATTAGTCACAGCAACACTGATTTCCGCTGATAGCTATATTTTATTCGTTGATGATGGCAGCCGTGACTCAACGTGGCAGTTGATTGCTCAGGCATCGATGGATTACTCAACGGTTAAAGGAGTTAAGCTTTCAAGAAATCGTGGTCATCAGGTAGCCCTGGTTGCGGGTCTTGAGGCCGCCGAATCGGATATTACCGTGAGCATTGATGCAGATCTTCAGGATGATACATCTGTTATTGCGTTAATGGTTAAAGAGTACCTCAATGGTAATGAGATTGTATATGGTGTACGTAATGATCGGGCATCTGACTCGCCATTTAAAAGAAAAACCGCGGGTCTCTTTTATAGTTGTATGAAGTGGATGGGCGTTCAGCAGGTTCCACAGCATGCCGATTTTCGATTGTTGAGCGATCGCGCAAAAAAGGCGCTGCTGAGCTTTAAAGAGCAAAATTTATATTTACGTGGATTAGTACCACTGATTGGTTACCGTTCCACCCAGGTCGCCTATTCGAGAACAGTACGTCTGGCCGGTGAGTCGAAGTATCCATTAAAAAAAATGCTTGCCCTGGCAATTGAAGGCATCACTTCTCTGACCATTACCCCATTAAGGATTATCGCAATCTCAGGGTTTGCGATCAGTATTCTTTCGGTGTTTGCAGCAATTTATGCGCTGTTTGAGAAATTCTCAGGAAATACCGTTGAAGGGTGGGCTTCAGTCATGATCGCTATTTTCTTCCTCGGCGGGGTACAGATGCTATCGTTAGGCATCATTGGTGAGTATGTAGGTAAGATATATATGGAGGCTAAAGCTCGGCCTAAATATTTTATCGAAAAAACAACGCAGCAGAAGGTTGATGATGAATAACGAAAAAATAAGCAGAGGAATATTGTATGTGGCATTCATCGCCATACTATCAGTACTTTGTTATTCCTTTGTGGCAAGTGAAAATCAGGCTTATACATGGGATTCCAGATTTTACTGGGTGGTATGGAATGAGTATACTGACTTACTGCAAGGCTCATTTAGTCAATGGCTTGCTAGTATAAAATCTTCAGTCTATTCAGCTGATTATAATCCTTTGCCAGTCATTGCACTGATCCCGTTTAACTATCTGCCGATAGGAAACCGGGAAGCTTATATATTGGGTGTGTATATTCTTTATCTGTTGCCATTTGCTTATATTGCAATGCGCTTGTTTGCGACTGCTGCAGGTGTGGACAAAAAATACCAGCCGTATATCTTTGTTTTTCTGGCAAGTTTTATTCCTTTTATCACGCCAACATTGCGCGGCTATCCTGATATTATAGGAATGATTCCATTATCGCTGTGCTGCTTGATTCTGTTTAAAGTTAATATATTAAATTATCGAGGGTTCCGCTTTGTATTACTTGCAATCGCAATGGGAGTATTACTATGGTTGCCATTTGCATTCCGGCGGTGGTATGCCTATAGCGTAGTTTCATTGTTTGTAACGTTACCTTTCTTAAATACTTTTTTGTTTGGTGAAACGGCTAAGTTTAGTAAGGAAAGAATATTAAAATACTTTATTTTCTTTACTATTTCTGGGCTGGTAGTTATTTTCTTAGTCTGTATTTTTCAGTTTGAACTGGCGGAGAGAATACTGACGACCAACTATTCTGATATTTATTCCGCATACAAAGCAACAGAGCAAGCAACGTTCTTTATAACCCTGAATTATGCTGGTTTATATTTGGTGCCATTAATTTTAGTGGGTGGGTTATATATTGTTTTTGGAACCAGTTTTCGGCTTAAAATTCTTTGTGCTTTTGCCTTAGCTAATTTTATCATCACCTACATTATATTTACCCGAACACAGACGCCAGGGATGCAGCATGGAATGCCATTCTGTTTTTGGTTGGCAATACTCGTGCTTTCGGCTTTGAAACTATTCTTTGATAGGTTAAGTAAGGGGCTGGCGATAGCGCTTACGATCGCATTCTCATTATTTACGGTTGCAGTCTTTATTAGCACGTATTCAAAACCATTCGGTAAACCGGAATTAGTTAGCCGCTATCTGCCAGGCAAAGAGTATCCTTTCAGATTAGAAAACTTTGACCATTATCATGAGCTGATTGCCTTTATGAGTGCGCGTCTTGAACCAGATGATAAGGTGGCTGTTTTTGCATCCAGCGGTTCACTTAATAATGATCTGTTTTCAGCCATATCACCGGCATCATTTGTCAGCCATATCGCCAATGTCTCGCAGGTAGATTTGCGTGATAAACTGGCGACTGAAGCCTTTAGTTCTCGTTATGCTATTGTGACCGACCCTGCTCAAACGCACCTTGGGATTCATGGACAACAGGTTATATATCTGCCAAATAATCTTATCCTGGAAGGTAAGGGCATTGGTGCCGCTTATAAAAGAGTGAGTCAGCCATTTATACTCAGCGGCGGTGTTCAGGCATACGTCTATGAAAAAATCAGGCCGTATACAATCAATGAATACCGAAGCATGATTGATGAATTTTCCCGTTCCTACCCCTCATGGAAAGCGGAGTATGAAAACAATCTTACGGAGAGTTATCTCAGCGCGGCGATAGAGAAGGGCGACACCTGGGGTCAGTTTAGTATGTATCGTGAAGGCCGAATCTACGCCCACCCTGGTGCGACAACGCCGACTGTTGTCAGGATGTTCGTCGGGGAATATGACACCTTACGTATTACGTCAGTCAATAAAAACTGCGGGAAAACTGACGGGGTGAAAGTGATTATCAAAGATGCGACGCATCGTGTAGAAAAGCATATTGCCACAGCGGAGAGCGTGGTTTTCGATATGCGTGATTTCCACAACAAAGATATTACCTTGATTATTGATAATAATGGCTCTTCTGCCTGTGATAGCCTGGATATTAACCAGTAAATAAAAATGGGGGCAATCGCCCCCATTTCACTGCCGTTGCCGATTTGACTTAAGCACGAATCGTATCGTCGCCGAAACCAATCCACTTGTAGGTCGTTAACGCTTCCAGGCCCATCGGGCCGCGCGCGTGCAGCTTCTGGGTGCTGACCGCCACTTCTGCGCCGAGGCCAAACTGGCCGCCGTCGGTAAAGCGGGTAGAGGCGTTAATGTATACCGCAGAGGAATCCACTTCGTTGATAAAGCGGTTGGCATTGCTCAGCGTGCGGGTCAGGATGGCGTCAGAGTGCTGGGTACCGTGCTCGCGGATATGGGCGATGGCCTCGTCGAGGCCGGTGACCACTTTGACATTCAGATCCAGCGACAGATACTCATCGTTGTACTGCTCCGCCTTCACCGGCTCGACGTTTGCCGGGCCGTTTTGCAAAACCGGCAGGGTGGTGGCGTCAGCATGCAGCGTCACGCCGCTTTCCGCCATCTGTTTACTCAGCGCTGGCAGGAAACGGTCGGCGATATGCTGATTGACCAACAAGGTTTCTACCGAGTTACAGGCGCTTGGGCGCTGAACCTTGGCATTGACGATAATCTTCAGCGCTTCAGCTATGTCGGCCGAATCATCAATATAGATATGACACACGCCAATCCCGCCGGTGATCACCGGAATCGTGGACTGTTCGCGGCACAACTTGTGCAGACCGGCACCACCGCGTGGGATCAGCATATCGATGTACTTATCCATCTTCAGCATCTCGCCAACCAGCGCGCGATCCGGGTTCTCAATCGCCTGGACCGTCGCGGCCGGCAGCCCGCACTCCTCCAGCGCCCGCTGAATCACTTTCACCGTGGCGGCATTGGTGCGCCAGGTCTCTTTCCCGCCGCGCAGAATCGCGGCATTGCCGGTTTTCAGGCACAGGGAAGCCACATCGACGGTGACGTTAGGACGGGCTTCATAAATCACCCCCACCACGCCCAGCGGCACGCGGCGGCGTTCGATGCGCAGACCGCTGTCAAGCAGACCGCCGTCGATCACCTGGCCGACCGGATCGGCCAGGTTGCACACCTGGCGAACATCGTTCGCAATGCCGCTTAAACGCGCCGGGTTAAGCGCCAGGCGGTCGAGCAGCGCGTCGCTTAAGCCATTGGCGCGCGCTTCCGTCAGGTCTTCGGCGTTCGCACGCAGAATCTCTTCACTCTGCGCTTCGAGATAATCGGCGATCTTTTCCAGCACCTGATTTTTTTCACGGCTGGAGAGTTGCGCGAGTTTGTACGAGGCCGCCTTGGCAGCAATGCCCATTTGTTCCAGCATTTTCAGCTCCTTAACGGATAATCATATCGTCACGATGCACGGCAACCGGGCCGTATTCGTAGCCCAGAATGGCATCAATCTGCTGCGAATGCTGGCCGGCAATCAGGCGCAGCGCATCGCTGTTATAGCGGCTGACGCCGTGGGCAATATCGCGACCTTCGCTATTGCGGATGCGGATAACTTCACCGCGGGAAAAGTTACCCGTGACGGTTTTGATGCCTTTTGGCAGCAGGGAGCTGCCGCGTTCCAGAATCGCCTGGGTGGCGCCGGCATCAACGCTAATTTCACCCGCCGGCGGGGCTCCGAAGATCCAGCGTTTGCGGTTCTCCAGCGGCGATTCCTGCGCGTGGAAGCGGGTACCGACCGACACGCTCTCCATCACATCGGCAATCACCCCGGGACGGTTGCCGGCGGCAATAATGGTGTCGATACCTGCACGGCAGGCGACATCGGCGGCCTGCAGCTTGGTTCCCATACCGCCGGTGCCGAGGCCGGAAACGCTATCGCCGGCGATGGCGCGCAGGGCGTCATCAATGCCGTAGACATCTTTGATCAGTTCCGCCTGCGGGTTATTGCGCGGGTCGGCGGTGAACAGACCCGGCTGGTCGGTCAGCAGCAGCAGCTTATCGGCGCCGGCAAGGATTGCCGCCAGCGCGGAGAGATTGTCGTTATCGCCGACTTTAATCTCGGCGGTCGCCACGGCGTCATTTTCGTTAATGACCGGCACGATGTTGTTATCAAGCAGCGCGCGCAGGGTATCGCGGGCATTGAGGAAGCGCTCGCGATCTTCCATATCCGCACGGGTCAGCAGCATCTGGCCAACGTGAATACCATAAATGGAAAACAGCTGTTCCCACAGCTGGATCAGACGACTCTGTCCTACCGCAGCCAGAAGCTGTTTCGACGCAATGGTCGCGGGCAGTTCCGGGTAGCCGAGGTGCTCACGCCCGGCGGCAATCGCCCCGGAGGTCACAATGACAATACGGTGGCCCATCGCGTGCAGCTGTGCGCACTGACGCACTAATTCGACGATATGGGCGCGGTTCAGGCGACGGGATCCGCCCGTTAAAACACTGGTGCCCAGTTTTACCACCAGCGTCTGGCTATCACTCATGATTCTCTGCCGTTCAAAAGGAATATCGATATCGAGCTGATGTTGTAACAGGACTCAGGCCGCTTGCCAACACCTGGCGTATTGGACGAGCCACTTTATTGCGCGAGATCGGGCATTGTGGAGTAACACGATGACAAATTTATGACGGAAACATCTAAACACTCTTTTTTATAAAAAGTTCCACATTGTCATAAATTTTTAATATCGGAGCGTTAAAAAACCTCCTGTTTTTCACGGGGCCTTCGCCCGGAATTGATTAGCGCGTATAAATAAATCACCAGGACTGAATAATGAAAAAGAGCTCACTGGCATTAATGATGATGGGTCTTGTCGCTTCTTCAGCTACACAGGCAGCAGAAGTTTATAATAAAGACGGCAACAAACTGGACGTCTACGGCAAAGTCAAAGCGATGCACTACATCAGCGACTATGACAGTAAAGATGGCGACCAGACCTATGTCCGTTTCGGTATCAAAGGCGAGACGCAGATTAATGACCAGCTGACCGGCTACGGTCGTTGGGAATCTGAATTCTCCGGCAACAAAACGGAAAGCGACTCCACCCAGAAAACCCGTCTGGCGTTTGCCGGCCTGAAATTGAAAAACTACGGTTCTTTCGATTACGGTCGTAACCTCGGCGCCCTGTATGACGTTGAAGCCTGGACCGATATGTTCCCGGAATTCGGCGGTGACTCTTCCGCTCAGACCGACAACTTCATGACCAAACGTGCCAGCGGTCTGGCAACCTACCGCAATACCGATTTCTTCGGCGTGGTGGATGGCCTGGATATGACTCTGCAATATCAGGGTAAAAACGAAGGCCGCGAAGCGAAAAAACAGAACGGCGACGGCTTCGGGACCTCGTTAAGCTATGACTTCGGCGGCAGCGATTTTGCCATCAGCGCGGCCTATACCAGCTCTGACCGTACCAATGACCAGAACCTGCTGGCGCGCGGCGCGGGTAAAAAAGCGGAAGCCTGGGCGACCGGTCTGAAATATGACGCCAACAATATTTACCTGGCCACTATGTATTCTGAAACCCGCAAAATGACGCCAATCAGCGGTGGTTTTGCCAATAAAACGCAGAACTTTGAAGCCGTTGCTCAGTACCAGTTCGACTTCGGTCTGCGTCCGTCTCTGGGTTATGTGCTGTCAAAAGGCAAAGATATTGAAGGCGTTGGTAACGAGGACCTGGTGAACTATATCGACGTGGGTCTGACTTATTACTTCAACAAAAACATGAACGCCTTCGTTGATTATAAAATCAACCAGCTGAACAGCGATAATAAACTCGCTATCAACAATGACGACATCGTCGCACTGGGTATGACTTACCAGTTCTAATCCGCGACCGCCGAAGGAGACTCCCGAGGCGGTTAGCTGGCGGAACAAAAAACCGCAGCGTTATTGCTGTAATGCTGGTCACTTAAAGGTGACCAGCATTTTTTTGCTTTATCGCAGGCCAGGGCGAGCCGGTAAACGGTGGTTTGTGCGAACGTTTGTTGTTGCCAGAACGGTGGCATGTTCCGTTCACGGTGAATCCGCCCCTTTTCTCATACCCGCTGTGGGGAACGGCATTGCGCTGAAAACGGGCGCTGCGCGGTATGCTCCACTCCGGCTTCATCTGGCGGCCAGTTCTCGATGCGCACCTGCGTTCTCGCCCGTTTTCCTGAGGCGCCTTAACTCCCGCGCAGTCCTCCCGTGGCCGTCACGTTGCGATATCCTTGCAGAAGGTTTTTCAGCGGCGGAATGGTCAGCATGGAATAACAGGACATGCCGCAGGGGGCCGTTCACCTGCAGCGCAGGAAAAAGCAGCGTGCGGAAACTCACGTGAACGGAATATTCCACAGAACACACGAGCCAGAAACTCCTGCAGATATGTTGAAAACCTGACAGCGCCGCATAAGAATCGGTCATCTCGGTGAGATGACCGATTCTTACACCTCTGCCAAATCGGTCTGCCGACCCTTAAACGATCGGCATTACAGCGTTATTGCTGCGGTTTTTTATTGAAATGGGTTAATGATTTTTAGCCAGGTGCTGATGGTCGCTATTCATGGTGATCTGCGCGTTATACTCTTTCGGCAGGCGACGCGCCTGGTAGAAGACCGAGTTCCAGTAAGGGTTGTCCAGCGAGGAGCGCATAACGCCCTGGCTGCTGGAGGCGTGCAGGAAGTTGTGCTCGGTGTCATAGAAACCGACGTGCATCCCGCCACGAATGCGGAAGAACACCAGATCCCCCGGGCGGAGCTGCTGCTTGCTGACGCGGACGCCCATATGCAGGAGATCGCCCGTTGTTACGCGATCCATGGGCAAATTGAAGCGGTCCTTGAGCGTTCGCCAGACGAAGCCGGAACAGTCGACGCCGCTTTGCTCGGTACCGCCCCATTCATAGGGGGTGCCGTGCCAGGTGTGCATTTGATCGTGAAGGGCGGCAACCACCGGAATCAGATCGTCAGATCCGCTATCGATCGGGGCATATTGGTGTTTGGCGGCGGTTTTTGGCGGATGTTTAGATGAAGATGAGCATCCTGCCAGAATCAAAAAAGGCACTAATAATAAAGCGTGAGCAAGTTTAGGCGTCATATCGTTATTTTTCGTGAGGGGAATGGGCCGTGGGTATTTATAGCGTATCCGCTATATTGTCAGAATGGTTCGCTGAAAAATTTACGAAACCTTACGTAGAGTAAACTTGTTACTTCACGTTTTTCATTGCTCCAGTTAAATATAAGAGAAAAAGCTGTGGTGTCGCTTGTTAATAAATTATTTCACCATGAAACACTATTTCGCGATCGCCTATAAGACGCATCTGATGTTAATGACTCTTTTCTCTTTGCCGAAGGTGAAAGATCCTCATCATCCGGCCATTGCACGCTGGGGGTGGCGTCCAGTACTTTGTCCGCTCCAGGTCCCTGTGAGGCAAGCTTATGCATCTCGATTTTCGCCAGCTGCGCAATTTTGTCGCGTTGGTTGAATACGGTAGTTTTCACCGCGCCGCCGAGGCGGTATGCCTGTCGCAATCGGCCTTCAGCCGCAGTATTCAGTCGCTGGAGCAGAGCGTCGGCCATCCTTTATTCGACCGGCAGAATAAGCTGCCGACGCTGACGCGACACGGGCAAAAGCTGCTGCCCTACGCCCGCCGTTTCCAGGAGTTAAACATTGAATTGAGCAGCCTGCTGGGGGAAACGGACGATAGTGAAAATGGCGAAGTGGCGTTCGGTTGTGGCCCGGCGCCCGCGGCGCGCCTGATCCCGGCGGCCATCGGAGAGTTTCATCGCCGTCTCCCGCAGGCGAGGGTGCGCTTTCAGGTCGATAACTGGTTTGCCCTGCATCACGCGCTGACGACCCAGCAGTTTCCCTTCGTGGTGGCCGACAGCTGGCATGCGGAGCTGGATCCGCAGCTGCGGGTACAGCCGCTCAGCCCGCAGCGCTGTTTTTTCATCTGTCATGCCGACCATCCCCTGGCTCAGATCGGCCCGGTAGCCATTGAGGAGATGCTGCGCTATCCCTTCGCCGCGCCGTACCTGCCTCCTGGGGTGCGAAAAGTGCTGGCGACTCTCAGCCAGCGGCAGGATTTCACCCCGGCGATTCAATGCGATCACGTCTACGCCTTGCTGTCGACGCTAGCGCACACTCAGGCGATAAGCTTTGCCAGCGAAGACGGCTTCGCCCTGTGTCAGCACAGCCATCGCCTGGTGAAGCTGGAGCTCAGCAACCTTCCGGAAGAGTGGCGGCTGATGCAGACCCGCTTCGCGGTGATCTCCCCGGTTCATGCCGCGCTTTCGCCGCTGGTCGCCAGGTTTATCGATATTATCCTGCATACCGACCGCCAGCATCAGATCCAGCTGCTGGCGCAGGAAGAGGAGGCTTAGCCGGCGTTCGCCGCCTGGCCCTGGCTATCATACTGCGGCCAGTGGTTTTCCAGCTGCAGGGTCTTTAGCGCCTGTTCGACAAACTGCCCGTCTGCCCACTGCGTTACCGCAAAGGCGTTGCGAATGAGGCGACCCGTTTTGGCCTGCTCGACGCTGCTGCTGAAGCTGTCGGCCAGGAAGGGGTCGATGCGCGGCGAAGTGCTGAAGTTGAGATCCTGTGGCTGCAGATCCTCAAGGAACAGCGCCTGTGGAATTTGGCTCTGCTGCGCCATCTCTGCCGACCAGGTCTCGCGATTCGCCGGGTTGCTGATTTCCGCCGCGTTTTTCACCAGCACGTCAATAATTTGCTGGGTGGCCTGCGGCCAGGCCTGAATAAAGTCCTGAGTTCCGAGAAAAGCCGCCTGGGTCGTATTTTGCCGGCCTGAATCACCGCTTTTTACCACCACGTCAATCTTATCGCCGCGCAGCGCCAGCAGCGAGACGCCGCCCCACACCGCATCCACGCGACCGGCGGCCAACGCGGCTTTCCCGGCGCTCCAGTCGAGATTAATGACCTGCATATTGCGTTCGCTAAGCCCGACGGTTTGCAAGGCGCGATCGAAGGCCAGCTGGTCTGCGGTACCGCGATAGACCGCCACGCGTTTCCCTTTCAGGTCTGCCAGCTGTTTAATTCCCGATGCTCTGGTGGCCGCGAGGTAGGATTCCGACCCGCGGCTGCCCAGCAGCAGGCGGGTTGGCAGACCGTTGGCTTTGCCGATAATCGCCGCCAGATCGCCGAGATAGACAAAATCGAGCTGCCGGTTGGCCAGCGCTTCATTCACCGCCGGGCCGGCGCCCTTAAAGAATTGCCACTGCACCTCCACACCCTGCGGTTTAAACACCGTCTCCAGCTGATGACGGATAAAGGCCATCCCGACCGGCCCTTCAATAAACGGTTTGCTGCCGGCGCTTTGATCCGGCACGCCAATGCGAATGGTGCGCAGGCTCTCGGCCTGCGCGCTGGCAATCAGCGTAACTACGGCAACCAGCGCCAGCGCCGTACGGGTAAAAATAGCTTTCATCATTGGTGGTGACTCCCTGAGTTTTTTCTCACCCTAAAGAGGCTCACCGCGTCCTGTTAAATGCTTTTATTCGCAGAGCAAAGGCAAAAATAAGCTAAATCAGAGCCCGCCTGTCCGCCAGGCTGAGATGCATTTGTTGCATCGGGATTATTCACCAAACGCAATGACGCCAGACGGCGAGGACGGTTTTATAGGGTGATGATTTCACTCAAAACGGACCGCTATGTCGCAGATGATCTTGAAAAGACGCAGGCTCTCCTGGCCTGCTATCAGGCTAAACGGCTGGCCCTTGCTGCTGCCGGCGCTGATCGTGCTGCTGTGGCACATCGCCGCCGTAGAGCGCTGGATGCCGGAGCAGATCCTGCCCGCCCCGGCGGTCGTCGCCGATACCGCGCTGTCGCTCCTCAGCGGCGATTTGCTGGCGCAATGGGGGTTTAGCCTCCAGCACCTGGCCGTCGGGCTGCTGCTGGGGGTGGCGGCGGGTACCCTCCTGGGGGCGTTGTTTGGTCTCGTACCGGCCGCGGCTCAGCGGGTAGAACCGCTATTTTATGCCCTGGCGCAGATCCCCACCCTCGGCTGGATCCCGCTGTTTATGGTGCTGTTTGGCATCGATAACGGCCTGAAGCTGGCGGTTATCGTCAAAACCACTCTCGTCCCGATGACTATCCACACGCAACTGGCGGTGACCAGCGTCTCGCCAGCGCTGGGGGAAGCGGCGCAGGTGATGAATTTTTCCCGCTGGCAGAGGCTGCGTTGGCTGGTGATTCCCGCGAGCCTGCCGGGCTGGTTTACCGGCCTGCGGCTGGCGCTATCCCAGGCCTGGGTGTCGTTGATTGTTGTCGAGCTGCTGGCCTCGTCGGAAGGGATCGGCTACCTGATGGTCTGGGGCCGCCAGCTGTTTCAGCTGGATATTGTCTTCGTCACCATCGCGGTGGTGGGGCTGAGCGGGTTGTTGATGGAGTGGGCGGCCAACCGGGTCTATGCCCGGCTGGTCTTCTGGCCGCAGGCCGCTACCGGACGGCTGGCCTGGAAGCCGCAGGCCAGCTGGCATGCATTCCAGCTGCCGCTGATCCTGCTGGTGCTGTGGCAGCTGGCCAGCCATCGCGGCTGGATCGACAGCACATTATTCTCTTCGCCGCTGGCGGTGGCGCAGCGCTTTATGGCCGGAGCGGTCAGCGGGGAACTGCCCGTTGCGATGCTGGCCAGTCTGGGACGGGCCTTTGCCGGCGGCGCGCTGGGGATCGCGATTGGGCTGCTGTGCGGATTGCTGCTGGCCCTGCGCCCGCGCGCCGGGCAGATATTGACCCCGACGCTGAATGTCCTGCGCCATATCGCGCTCTTTGCCTGGCTGCCGCTGCTGACCGCGTGGGTCGGCAACGATAACGGCGGAAAAATCGTGTTTATCGCCCTGGCTTCTTTCTTCCCGATGTTTTTCAGCACTTTGCAGGCCGTCAGCCAGCGCGATCCGCAGCTTGATGAAGTGGCAAAGGTGCTGCGCTTTGCCCCGCTGACCCGTCTGCGGGCGCTGATTTTACCGGGGGCGGCGCCGGGCATATTTGCCGGTCTGCGCCTGGCGTTGATTTATGCGTGGCTGGGCAACATCGGCGCGGAATATTTCATGTCCTCCGGGACCGGTATCGGCAGTCTGATGATCAACGCCCAGCAGCTGCTGGATATGCCGACCATTCTCTGCGGCATGGTGCTGATTGGTATCACCGGCGCGGCGCTGGATAAAGCCGGACGTTTACTGGAATCTCGCGCCACCCGCTGGCGCCAACAGGAGCAACTATGACCGCCTCGACCCTGGTCTCTTTTCGCCACGTGCGTAAATCCTGGCAACAGGTGACGGCACTCCAGAACTTCAGCCTCGACATCGCCGCCGGCGAACTGGTGGTGCTGGTTGGCAGCAGCGGCTGCGGCAAATCTACGCTGCTACGGATGTTGATTGGCCTTGAGCCGGTGACGCAGGGGGAGATCCGCATCAACGGCGAGCCGGTACGCGGCGTGGGCAAAGAGCGCGGTATCGTCTTTCAGGAGCCGCGGCTGTTTCCGTGGCTGACGGTGATCGACAACGTGATGCTGGGCCTCGCGGATGAAAAGCTGAGTCGTGGGGTGAAGCGCCAGCGCGCGCTGGCGATGCTGGAGCGCGTACAGCTGCAGGAATTCGCCCATGCGCTGCCATCCCGGCTTTCCGGCGGGATGGCCCAGCGGGTGGCGATTGCCCGCGGGCTGATCGCCAGTCCGCAAATTCTGATGCTTGATGAGCCCTTCGGCGCGCTGGATGCCCTGACGCGCCATACCCTGCAGCAGGAGCTGCTGCATATTCATCGCAGCGCGGGGACCACCACGCTACTGGTGACCCACGATGTGGAAGAGGCGGTGGCGCTGGCCGACCGGGTCGTGGTGCTCTCTCCCCGTCCGGGTCGGATTCGTGAGGTGGTGACGCTGGCGCTACCGCATCCGCGACAGCGCGATGATGAGTCGTTCTCCGCCGCCTGCCGCCAGATTCGTAACTTGATTACTTGTGCCTGATTTGACTATTTAAGGAGTGACAACATGGGACATCCTTCCGTCTACCCGACCGGCGCCACGCTTTACGATCCGCAGCGCGCATGGAGCGGCTATACCGTTTTTCAGGCCACCGAACGCGGGGCGATTCTGGTCGATATGAATGGCAACGTGGTCCGTGAATGGCCCGAGCTGCACGGCTTTCCGAATAAGATCCTGCCCGGCGGGACGATTCTGGGCCACAGCGGCGAACGCGATCCCCGCTACGGTATGCAGGATATGCTCGACCTGATTCAGGTGGACTGGGAAGGCAATATCACCTGGAAATTTGACCGCTATGAGCAGGTGAGCGACCCGGGTCAGACACCGCGCTGGATGGCGCGCGCGCACCATGATTATCAGCGCGCCGGGAATCCGGTGGGCTATTACGCTCCGGGGCTGGAGCCGCAGGTTGACGGCGGCAACACCTTGATTCTGGCCCACACCAACCTGGTGAACGAAGAGATTTCCGACAAGCTGCTGCTCGATGACACCATCATTGAGGTCGACTGGCAGGGCAATGTGGTGTGGGAATGGCGCTGCAGCGATCATTTCCACGAGCTGGGTTTTGACGACGCGGCGCGTGCGGCGCTGCGTAATAACCCCAATATGCGCGCCAGCGGCGGCGGGATGGGGGACTGGATGCACATCAACTCCATGTCGGCGCTGGGACCGAACAAATGGTATGACGCCGGCGACGCGCGTTTCCATCCTGACAACATTATCTGGGACGCGCGCGAATCCAACATTATCGCCATTATCGATAAACAGAGCGGCAAGATCGTCTGGCAGCTCGGCCCGGACTACAGCAAACCGGAGCTGAAGCACATCGGATGGATTATCGGCCAGCACCATGCGCATATGATCCCCCAGGGACTGCCGGGGGCGGGCAATATTCTGATCTTCGATAACGGCGGCTGGGCCGGGTACGGCGCCCCCAATCCGGCGTCGGCGGACGGGGTGAAAAATGCCTGGCGCGACTATTCGCGGATCCTTGAGATCAACCCGGTGACGCTCGATATCGAATGGCGCTACTCGCCGTATGAGGCGGATCTCCCGCAGCCAACCGACTCGTATCGGTTCTATAGCCCGTATATCAGCAATATGCAGCGCCTGGAAAACGGCAATACCCTCATCAACGAAGGTTCCAACGGCCGCATTTTTGAAGTGACCCGCGACCATGAAATTGTCTGGGAATATATTTCGCCATTCTGGGGCAAGACGTTGAATAACAATATGGTTTACCGCGCCTACCGTATTCCGTATGCCTGGATCCCGCAGCTGGCGCAACCGTCCGAAGTCCCGATTGCGGCGGTTGACGTGCGGACTTTACGCCAGCCCGGTGCAGCGGCGGCAGGTCCGGCGCAGAGCGTGGTGCGCGTCGCCGGCGTGCAGCCCTACAGTAAAAGCGCCGATGCGCTGTGTGTGGCGACCGATAACGATACCCTGCGTCGCAGCCCGAAACTGTTCCGCGTCGCGGAGAGCCGGTTCACACCGCTGAGCGCGGAAAGCGAGCTGCATAGTGCGTCTGCGCTGCTGTTGTTCGTCGGCGCCGAACGCTGCGTCCACTGCCGTAAGCTGTGGCAGCTGCTGGGTCATGCGAACCTCGCAAGCCACCTGGCGGCGCTGGAGACACGCTATCTGGATGCCGATCGCCATCAGGAACTGGCGACAGCGCTGGGGGTTCGTGGTTTACCTGCGCTGCTGATGGTGAAATCGGGTCAACCGACGGCGCGGGCCCCGGCGGATCTCTCCGTGGCGAGCCTGCTGGACTGGCTGCAGAGCGCGGTGCGGTAACGCCGACTGGAAAGGGCGGCGGCGTCAGACCGGGCCGCCGTTCATCTGGCGGACAAACGCGGTGGGCGCCTGGCCAATCGTTTTACGAAACATGCTGGTAAAGGCCGCCGGGTGTTCATATCCCAGGCTGAGCGCCACGTCGGTGATCGTTCTGCCTTCTCGCAGCGCCGTCAGGGCGTACATCAGGCAGGCCTGCTGGCGCCAGTCGCGAAATGCCATGCCGGTCTGCTGGCGAAACAGGCGATGAAAAGTCCGGGCGCTTTTATTCAGCCTGACGGCCCACTGTTCCGGGGTACTGTGAATATCCGGCTGGCGCAGAAAATCGCTGCACAGCGCAACCAGCGGCGCGCTCTGCGGCAGGGGGGTAAACATCGGCAGCGGAGTAGCGGCCTTCAACTCATGCAAAACCAGTTCGATTAACGCGCCATCGTGTCCGTCTTCGTGGTAAAGCAGCGGTAGCTGGCAGGCGCTCAGCAGCAGCTGATGCAACAGGGGAGAGACCTGCAGCACCTCGCAGCGTTCTCCGGCACGCGGCGCCGCATCCGGTTCGATGTACAGGCTGTGGGTGCTGACTCCCGGCATCAGCACCCGGTGCGGGCGGGTAGCCGGGATCCACACGCCGCTGTAGGGCGGAACCAGCCACTGCCCGTCATCCGTTTCCACCTTCATCATCCCGTTCATGGCATAGAGAAACTGCGCCCGGCGATGGCTGTGGCGCGCCAGCTGCGTATTGGCCGGGTAATCGCTACCCAGCGCCAGCACCCGGCGCGGGAGGTCATCGACATCGTTCACCGCAATATTGCGCATGACGCATCCTTCTGGCTGAAAATCGTAAGATGATGGCTTTTAATCGTAAGTCAGCCATGTCGTTATTCTATATCGTGATGACTCTGAATGGAGGAGAATCGAATGATGTGCTGGCTTTTTATCTGCGGTGTAGCGTGTGGCGTCACGACCTGGCTGTTTGGTTTTGGCGGCGGTTTTGTCACCGTGCCGCTGATCTCTCTTCTGGTGACCGCGGCGTGGGGCGCGCAGAGCGATGTCGGCGGGCAGGCGATGCATATTGCGGTGGCCACCTCTGCGCTGGTGATGCTCTGCGCGGCGCTGCTGGCAACCTGGCGTCATCTTCGCAGTGGAACGCTGTGCTGGCGTCCTCTGCGGATGATGTTCGTGGGCATTGCCCTCGGGGGGATCGCCGGGGCGTTGCTGGCGCTCTCGGCGAACGGGCGGTGGATTCGCTGGCTGTTCGTCAGCTATCTGCTGGTGACCATTCTCGACTGCTATTTTCGTCCGGGTTTTATGGCCCCTGGCGTCCGACGTTCTGCGCCGGTTGCCGCGCGCGAGCTGACGACGGGAGGCGTAATTGGCCTGATCGCATCGTTTCTTGGCGTCGGTGGCAGCGTCATGACCGTTCCGTTGATGCGTCGTCGCGGCGCGACGATGCCGGAAGCGGCGGCAACGGCCAATGTGCTGACGCTGCCGCTGTCGGCGAGCGCTACCGCCACGTGGGTGGCGATGACCGGCGTATCGCCCACAGGGCTGCCGGCAGGATTTTTGGGGCATATCTGGCTGTCGGCCGCGGCATTGCTGGTCGCCGGCAGCTGGCTGGGACTGCGGTTAGCCGCCCGTTGGCTGACACGTCTGCCGGATCGCTGGCACGCGCGGATTTACCCGCTGTTGCTGATAGCGGTACTGCTGGTGATGAGCCTTCAGGGATAGTCGTAGGGCGACATTAATGTCGTCATGGTTCGCGGCATATCGCCACCGATCCGCTAATCTGACCCGTTTTTCCTCTCTTTTTGCTACCCTTTGTCCGGTGCGCAGGCGAGTCATTCTCCTGTCATCTTCGTTAAGCATGCTCTGGCGAGCCAATTTTGCTGATTAGGGAAAATGAACAATGTCCAAAAATCTGACGATTTTCGATCTGGATAATACCTTGATTAAGGGCGACAGCAGCACGGTATGGAGCCGGTTCCTGGTGCGGGAAGGGTGGGTGAGCGATCCGGCGTATCTGGCGCGGGAGGCGATGCTGATGGACGATTACGATCGCGGTGAAATGAATATCGCCGACTACGTCGCCTTAATCCAGGCGCCGCTCATTGGCGTGCCGAAGGCGGAGGTCGATGCGCTGGTGGCTCGCTGCGTGCAGCAGGATATTATGCCGCGCGTCTATCCGCAGGCGTGGGATCTGCTGCAAACCCTGCGTGCGCAGGGCGAACAGATGCTGGTGATTTCGGCCTCGGTTAGCCTGTTGGTGCAGGCGGTGGCCTCGGCGTTGGGGATTGAGCAGGCGTTAGGTATCGACGTGGAGATGGCCGACGGCGGCTATAGCGGAGTGATTGCCGGTACGCCAAGCTACCAGCAGGGAAAAGTGGTGCGGCTGGCGGCATGGCAGAAAACCTGGCCGCACGAGAGCGGCGAGGTGACCTTCTATACCGATTCGATCAATGACCTGCCGCTGTGTCTGCATGCAGACCATGTCCGACTGGTTAACCCGTGTCCGCAGCTGACGGCGGTGAATGCCAGCTACAACTGGCCGGTGCTGGCGTGGAGCCTTTGAGCCCGATTTTTACCGGGCCCCCGGCATCATCCCTGCCGGCTCTGCTGCCCCGGTAGCCGGGGAGGCAGGTTACTCCGCTTTGAACAAGGGCACCACGTTGCCGCCAATATAGCGGCGGCGTAGCCACGCCGAGAGCGTGTCCATCGCCATGACCACGACGACCAGCAGCAGGGTGATAAACATCACCACGTCCCAGTTCCACAGCCGCATGTTTTCCGCATAAATCAGGCCGATACCGCCGGCGCCGACGAAGCCTAACACCGCGGCGGAGCGGGTATTCGACTCAATCTGATACAGGCTCAGCGCCAGAAATGTCGGGAAAGACTGGGTAAAAATGCCAAAGCGATGCTTCTGCAAGCCGTTTGCGCCCACGGCGGTTAGTCCGCGCCCCGGTGAGCGGTCAACCGCCTCATGTCCTTCCGCATACAGCCGCCCGAGCAGTCCGGTATCCTGCATAATAATTGCCAGCACCCCGGCCAGCGGCCCAAGGCCCACGGCGCGGACAAAAATCAGCCCCCAGATAGCCATATCAATACCGCGCAGCACGTCAAACAGGCGGCGCATCAGCAGGGCGATAAATCCGGGAATCAACCCGCGCATAATGTTACGTGCCGCGAGGAAAGAGAGCAGCAGCGCAATCACCGTTGCGGTCAGGGTCCCGACGAAGACAATCGCCAGAGTGATGCCGATTTGCGTGAAGTAGTAGGCAAACGGCCAGTTGAAAAAGTCGTGCCAGACAAACATCCGCAGCAGATAGCGGCTAATTTGCTGCAGACCGGTGGTGAGCTGCTCGCCGCTGATGCCAAACTGGGTAAAAAACCAGACGTAGTAAAGTAAGCTTGCCAGCGTCAGCAGAGCGACGAAACGCAAATAGCGCCCCTGGGCTTGATACAGTTGACGATGCTGCCGACGGCTGGCGGCGACATCCGGTTGGCTTTGCCATTGACTCATTTTTTGCCCTCAAGAACCCACTGCCGCAGGCGGCCGGACAGCATATCCAGCAGCGACACCACGATGATGATCAGCAGCAGCGTGATGCTGACCTGATCGTAACGATCCAGCTTGATGTTGGTCATCAGCTCCTGACCGATCCCGCCGGCGCCCACCAGCCCAAGAATGGTTGACGAGCGAAAGTTAATCTCCAGACGCATAAAGCCGTAGGAGAGAAAAATCGGTTTGACCTGCGGCCACAGCGCGAAGCGAATGCGCTGGATCGGTGAAGCCCCGCAGGCCATCAGGCCGCGTACCGGTTTGTCCTGTGCGCTTTCCACCGCTTCGTAAAACAGCTTGGTCAGGCTGCCGATGGTGTGCAGCATCAGGGCCAGAAATCCGGGAATGGCGCCGATGCCGAAGGCCATCACGAAAATCACCGCCCACGCCAGCTCCGGCATGGTGCGTAAAAATGCCACCACAACGCGGATAGCAAAACGCAGCGGCGGCGGTGACCAGGCGTTATTGGCGGCGAGGAACGCCAGCAGAGTGGCAATGACCACCGCAATCAGAGTGGAAGCCAGCGCCAGCTGTAATGTTTCCCAGATCAGCGGTAGCTGAATCGGCAGACGATAGCCCCAGTAGGCCAGCGAGCCTTTGGTGTGGACATCGGCGAACAGAGCGCTGACGTGCAGCGTCGGCAGCGTCTCAAACATGTAATCGAGAAAATTCGGCAGCGAGCGCCAGATGGTGAAGAGATTAAATTCAGCGGCGCTGCCGGCGGCGAAATAAAGCACCAGCAGGAGCAGCGACCAGCTAAAGGTATCGCGCTTTTGTCGCGCGCGTACCTGCTGGTAATAACGTTCAAATTCGGTATTCGGTATATTCATACGTCGATGGGTCTTCAGTATGCCGCCGCCTCACGCGGGCCTACGCGGAGGCGGCGTTGGGGCGGGATTAACGGGCGCTTACCAGCTCGCGTTTCATATCGATAATCTGCTGGAAGTCAGCCACGCTACCCGGGCCGATATGCTGAGTACCGCCCATGGCTTTCACAAAGCAGGCGTGGTCCTCGGTATCCAGCTTTTTGATCGCGCTGATGACTTTGGCTTTAAAGTCAGCCGGCAGCGCGTTGCTGACCAGGATCGGTCCGTTGGGGATCAGCGGCGATTGCCAGATGATACGGATCTGCTTCATCAGATCCGGGTGATCCATACGAATCAGGCGGTTGAAGGCACCGACGCTATAGCCGCTGTTGTAGTCGCCGACCATCGACGTCCAGGTGACCGCACCCGCGAACTGGCCGTTCAGCACGCCCAGGATGTCCTGCTCGTGGCCGCCGGAGAAGGTTACGCTGGAGAAGAAGTTGTTGTATTTGTTATCCGAAGTACCGCCGAATTTCTGTTTGAAGGCGTGGTTCGGGATCAAATAGCCGGAAGTGGAGTCCGGATCGGCGAAGCCGAAGGCTTTGCCTTTCAGATCGTCTAACGATTTATACGGGCTGTCGGCTTTGACAACGACCACCGAGTGGTAGCCGCGGGACTGATCTTTATCATCCACGGCGATACCGACAATATCCACCGCTTTCGGGTTATTGATATAAACCGAGGCGTAAGAGGAAGGCGACATACTGAGCACCACGTCGACTTTACCGCCCAGCAGACCCTGAATAACGCCGGAATAGTCAGAGGAGTTGCGTAATTTGGTATCGACGTTCAGCTCTTTGTCGAGAAACTGTTTTACACACTGGTTATCACCAATTTGCTGGGTGGCGTTCTGGCCCCCCAGGATCCCCAGGTTTAACTCTTTCGGCTGCTCCGCAGCACCTGCCTGCCATGCCATCATCATTCCCGCGACCGCGGCGGATATACGAACTGCACCAGTGATGTATTGTTTCATTATCTTGTCCGTGTGAGTGGAAATTAATGCAATTGGCTAATTTCATCCCCGTACAGCTGATGCAGAATATCCTGAGTCAGCAGTAAGGGATGGTCGTCAAAAATAATGTTGCCCTTCGCTACGCCAATAACCCGCGTGCAATACTCTTTCACCAGTTCCACCGAGTGCAGGTTCACCATCACGCTGATGCCCTGTTCGCTGATTTCGCGCAGTACGTTCATGATGCGCTGTGTGTTTTTCGGATCGAGAGAGGCAACCGGCTCATCGGCCAGCAAAATACCGGGGTTCTGCATTAGCGCGCGACAAATCGCCACGCGCTGCATCTGCCCGCCGGAGAGGTTTTCCGCCCGCTGCAGCGCATGCGGCAGCATGTTCATCCATTCGAGCAGGGAGATGGCCCGCGCCCGGTCGGCATCAGGGAAGATTTTAAACAGGGATTTCAGCGTTGAAGTCTGGCTCAGCCGACCCAGCAGCACGTTGGTTAACACGTCAAGACGCGGCACCAGGCAGAAGTCCTGGAAAATCATGCCGCACTCGCTGCGCCAGGCGTTCAGCGCGCGGCCTTTTAGCTTCGCCACATCGTGCGGCATGCCCACTTCCGGGTAGCTGAGGATTTCACCGCCGGTGGCGCTGTGGGTGCCGTTCAGCACATGCAGCAGGGTCGACTTACCGGCACCAGAGCGGCCGATCACGCCCACCAGTTCGCCGGCATGCAGATCAAAACTGATGTTATCGAGTACGGGTTGCTGCGCGCTGTAAGACTTATTCAGGTTGCGCACGCTTAAGACTTTCCGCTGCCGGGCGGTATTCGGCTGACCAAAATGCGGATAATCGGTGTCGGTTACCGCGGCAAGAGAACTATTCATAAGAGCGTCCAGATTCATCATTAAACTGGGCACTATTAATGGCGTTTTATGTGATCGTTATATGACGGTAAGACGAAAAAACAGTGAACGGTGCGGTTATTGCGCGAGCGATGTTGCGCTATCTGCCCGGGAGAGAAGCCAGACCGGCGGCGCACGAATGCGCCGCCGTGTCTTATCCGCGGGCGTAACGCCTGTCGCCGTTGCGCCGGATATAACGACGGTTAGCCAGCAGGCTCAGGCCGCAGCACAGCAGGTAATAGACCGCGCCGGTGAAGACAAAAATCGCCAGCGGGTAGATCTGCACCCGGTTATTGACCTGGCCGGCAACGGTGGTGAGTTCCGGCACGTTAACAATAAACGCCAGCGACGTATCTTTCAGCAGGTTGATAAAAATCCCCACCAGTGAAGGCTGAACATTGCGCAGCGCCTGCGGCAGCAGGATTAAACGCAGCGCTTGTCCGGCAGAAAATCCCTGGGTTCGTGCCGCTTCAAACTGTCCGGCGGACAATGACTGCAGCCCCGCCAGCACCGAGTGCATCACCGAGGCGGCGGTAAACCACGCCAGCGCCAGGGTGACCGTTACCGCCCCCGGCAGGTCGCTCCCGGTCAGCATCGGCAGCAGATACCAGAGCCAAAAAATGACGAAAATAAGCGGAATGCCGCGAATCAGCTCGGCCCACAGGAACAGCAGTCGGCGCACCAGCCCGCCATAGCGCCAGGCGGCGCCTGCCAGCAGAATGCCGAGAGGAAGCGCCAGCGCCGCGGCGCCGATCGCCATCATCAGCGTCAGCGCCACGCCGCCGGGAATGCCGTCCGCCAGCCGTCCCCACAGCAGGTAATCGAGGTTATCGGCGATGACCGCCAGATTAGCGTTCATGCTGTGCGCTCCTGTGCTGCGTGGCGCCCGGACCCAGACGCGCCAGCGCCATCCCCATCACCACCCCAAGCACCAGATACAGCGCCGTGCCGACGGCGAAGGCCTCCAGCGCATGGGCGTTATAGCTTTCGATTTGCCGCACCTGATAGGTCAGTTCGGCAAAGCCGATGCCGCTGGCCAGCGACGAGAGCTTCATCAGGTTCAGATACTGGCCGATAATCGGTTGCCAGGCGTTCGCCAGCCCCTGCGGCAGCAGAATATGACGCAGTTCGCCCCACGGTGTAAAACCTTGCGCAAGAGCGGCTTCCCGCTGACCGTGACTGACGGCACGCAGCCCGGAGGCGATCTCTTCCACCAGAAATGCCGAGGTGAATACTCCCAGCCCCCACATCGAGCAGAGAAACTCCGGGGTCAGCCACCAGACGTTACCCGGCAGAATGGACCAGGCGTGGTCGGCATTGATGAAATCCCGCGCCGTCAGCGGCAGCAGGTTCCAGGCAGCGAAATACCAGAACAGCAGCTGTACCAGCAGCGGCGTATTGCGAAACAGCGAGACCCAGCAGGCTACCAGGCCGCGTCCGGCGCGGCCGCCGCCTAAGCGCAGCGCCAGCAGCAGTACCGCCAGGACGGTAGCCAGGATCATCCCGGCGAGGCTGACCCACACGGTGGTCAGAAAGCCGGAGATGATCCACTGCAGCGGCTGCCCGCTCAGCACGCCGTGCCAGTCGAGAACCGGGTTCACTCGAGACTCTCCTGGTGCAGCGGATTGAGCACCTTTTGCAGAAAACGCCGCGTGCGGGCATGCTGTGGCCGGGCGAAAAAGTCCGCCGGCGGCGCCACTTCGAGAATATCGCCCCCGTCGATAAACACCACCCGGTCGGCAATTTCGCGAGCAAACTGCATCTCATGCGTCACGACCACCATGGTAATGCCGCTGTGCGCCAGCTTCTTCATGACCAGCAACACTTCGCCGATCATTTCCGGATCGAGCGCCGAGGTGGGCTCATCGAAAAGAATAATTTGCGGCGACGAGGCGAGGGCGCGGGCAATGGCCACGCGCTGCTGCTGGCCGCCGGAGAGCTGGGCCGGCATCTGGCGGGCTTTATCCTCCAGCCCGACCTGTTGCAGCAGCGCCAGCGCGCGTTCGCGCGCGGCGGCTTTTTCCCAGCCGTGCACGCGCTCCAGCGCCAGGGTGATATTTTCCTGCGCCGTCAGATGGGCATAGAGGTTGAACTGCTGGAAAACAAAGCCCACGCGGCTGCGTAGCTGACGCAGCGCGCTGTCCGTGAGGTGGCGAGTGGGTTTGCCGTCGATCAGAATCTCGCCTCCGCTGAGGGTTTCGAGCTGATTGATCAGACGGATCAACGTTGATTTTCCCGATCCTGATGGCCCGAGGATCGCGACTACTTCCCCGGGTTCTACCTGCAGATTGATGCCGTTGAGTACCTGATGGTCGCCGTAGCGTTTTGCCGTCTGGCGAAATTCAATACTGGCACGCTGCAAATGCGAAAAATCCGCGGACGAAGCCGCGGAGCGTGAAAACAGACCCGATAACATATTATTTAGCTTCTATGGTAAACGCACGCGGCTGTGGAGTTTTGGTGGCAGGGCCAAACCAGACATCATAGATTTTGGCGGCCTGGCCCGATTTTTCCAGATTGACCAGCTCGTCGTTGACCGCTTTCAGCAGCGCCGGTTCGCCTTTCTTGACGCCAACGCCGATCTCCTCTTTGCTCAGCAAATCGGGGATGATTTTAAAGTTAGCTTTGTCCGGCGCCTCTGCCAGCAGGCCAGCGAGAATGGTGCTGTCCTGGGTGATGGCCTGGACGTTGCCGTTACGCAGGGCGGTCAGCGCCAGCGGAATATCGTCATAGGAGAGCACGCGAGACTGCGGGAAACGCTGATGCAGCGCCTGTTCGCCGGTGGTGCCTTTAACCGCGCCGATCCGTGCTTTGCTATAGCTGTCGAGCCGATCGGCAGATTTGACCGGCACGAGGAACTGCTGGCCGGTAACAAAATACGGGGTCGAAAAATCAATGACCTGCGCACGTTCCGGCGTGATGGTAATGTCGGCGACGATCAGGTCGGCCTTCCCGGATTGCAGCAGCGGGATCCGGTTGGCCGGGTTGGTGGCGACCAGCTCCAGTTTTACCCCAAGCGATTTTGCCAACGCCTGGGCGAAATCGACGTCATAGCCCACCAGCTGGTGAGTTTTGGGGTCGACCGAGCCAAACGGCGGGTTGGCGTCGAAGGTGGCGACTTTCACCACGCCGGCGGCTTTAATATCCGCCAGCTGGTCTGCCTGAACCTGTGCGGTCAGCGCCAGAACACCCAGCGCCAGCGCGATTTTCGTTTTTGCAATGCGCATGATTATTTCCCCTGAATCCCTGTTTTTGTTTTGTGCTTATCACGCTCCCACAAACCGACCGTCTCCGGCAAAGAAGAAAAAGTTCTTATCTATAGCAAAAAAGAACTTAGAGAGCGCATGGGTATTTGCCGACGTGACCAGCGGGATGATATGCATCTTCCGGGATTGAAAACCCGGAATTGATATTTCCAGGCTCGGGCCATCTGTGGTTGAAATACGGTCAGGCAAATCGCTTCCCGACGGAGGAAAAATGAAAGTAGCTCTATGGCAACGATTAACGCGCTGGCTGGCTTTTTTATCTAACGGTGAAGCCGGGCAGCAGGATACCCAACGAATGATGGAGGCAATATTGCCGGTCGCCAGCCTTTACGGCGTGGATATCGGCAATGTTGAAACACGGTGGTTCCGTCATGATAAGACATACTGAGCGACGCTGGACGCGTGAAGCCTACTGGAACGAGGTGTGCTTTGTGTAGCGCGAGGCTGCTGGAGGTTGCGGCGAGCGGGATGCCATGCCGCAGCCTCCAGCGGCTTTAAATCTGTGCCATCCCCAGCGGTCTTACCTTGCCATGCAGCGCCGGGTTATCGCTCTCATCCTTAAGACGCACGCCGGTCAGACGACGTAAAAAAGCCTGCTCCAGCAGCCACGCCAGCTTAAAGGCGGCGGCATCATAGCTCAGTCCCTCCGGGCGAATATTCGAAATACAGTTACGCTCCGACTCCAGCCGTTGACGATGCGGTTGCCAGGTGAGATAGACGCCAAGGCTATCCGGCGAAGAGAGCCCCGGCCGCTCGCCGATTAATATCGCCACCGCCCTGGCCTTCAGCGTTTCGCCAATATCATCCCCCAGCGCCACCCGGGACTGATGGGCAAGCACGACCGGCGCAAGGCTTATGCCCAGCGTGTGTAGATAGGGCAGCAGCGCGCGGATCAGCGGCAGAGCCTGACGATGCACGGCATACGAGGAGAGCCCGTCGCCAATTACCAGCAGCAGGTCCGCCGGGCGCACGCCGCTGGCGGCGAGATCGGCGCGGCTGGCCTCATCCAGTCGGCGCCCGAGATCCGGACGGTTAAGGTAAATATGCCGATCGCCGGCGGCGCTGCGTACCGTGAGCGAGGAGAGCCCCATTTCCGCCAGCCCCGGTGCCAGCTGTTCGCTGTCAAACGGCCGGTGAATAGCGTCCCGGGCTCTGGCATGAGCCAGACCAAAATTGAGCACTTCGCGCGTGGGCAGGCTGGCGCCGCTGCGCCCCAGCGCAATGCGCGCATCGGTAAATTCACGCAGCGGGTTCCAGGCGTCGGGGGGATTCATACCGGTTCTCCTTGCGGCAGGACGGACAGCAGCGGATGGCGGGCATCGGTCAGACGCAGGGTGCCATCCGGGTCGATAATGCGCATTTTCGTCAGCCAGGCGGCAAACTCCGGGGCGTGTTTCAGGCCGAGTAAGCGACGGGCGTACAGCGCATCGTGAAAGGAGGTGCTCTGATAGTTGAGCATAATATCGTCCGCGCCCGGCACACCGATTAAGAACGTCAGCCCGGCGGTACACAGCAGGGTCAGCAGAGTATCCATATCATCCTGATCCGCTTCGGCGTGGTTGGTATAGCAGACGTCGCAGCCGATCGGCAGCCCCATCAGCTTGCCGCAGAAGTGATCCTCCAGACCGGCGCGGATGATCTGCTTACCGTCGTAGAGATATTCCGGGCCGATAAAACCGACCACCGTATTGACCAGCAGCGGATCAAAATGGCGGGCAACGGCATAGGCGCGCGCTTCGCAGGTCTGCTGATCGACGCCGTGATGCGCATTGGCGGAGAGGGCGCTTCCCTGGCCGGTTTCGAAATACATCACGTTGTTGCCGAGGGTGCCGCGATTCAGGCTTAGCGCCGCCTCACGCGCCTCCTGCAGTAAGGCCAGATTAATACCAAAACCGCTGTTGGCCGCCTCGGTTCCCGCCACCGACTGGAACACCAGATCGACCGGCGCGCCGCGCTCAATCAGCTGCAGGGTGTTGGTGACGTGGGTCAGAATGCAGGACTGAGTGGGGATGGCGAAGCGCTGAATAATATCGTCGAGCATCTGGTTGAGCTGCGCCAGCACCGGCAGGCTGTCGCTTGCCGGGTTAATGCCGATCACCGCATCGCCCGCGCCGTACAGCAGGCCGTCAAGCATGCTGGCGGCGATGCCCTTCATGTCATCCGTCGGGTGATTGGGCTGCAGGCGGACGCTAAGATGACCCGGCAGCCCGATCGTATTGCGAAAACGGGTAATGACCTGGCACTTGCTGGCGGCGAGGATCAGATCCTGATTGCGCATCAGTTTGCTGACTGCCGCCGCCATTTCCGGCGTTATCGCCCGCGCGACCCGTTGCAGGGTGGCGGTATCGGTCGCGTCATCCAGCAACCAGTCGCGAAAATCCCCGACCGTCAGGTGGCGAATAGCGGCGAATCCACTGCTATCGTGGGTGTCGATAATCAGCCGGGTGACCTCATCCTGTTCATATGGGATCGGGGGATTGGCCAGAATCTCGGTCAGCGGGACCTCCGCCAGCGCGATTTTTGCCGCCATTCGCTCTTCGGCGTTTTCGGCGATCACGCCCGCCAGCGCATCGCCGGAGCGCGCCGGAGAGGCCTTCGCCATTAACGTCTTCAGACTATCAAAGCGCCAGACCTGGCCCGATAGCGTTGTTTTATACATGCCGCCTCCTCAGGAGACAATGCGCAGCTGTGGATCCGCCGGCGCACGCTCGCGGGAGGACGCGGTTTTGCGAAACCACAGATAGCCTCCCAGCATCATCGCCGCGAAAATCAGCGCCAGCAGCGGGTTATACCAGACCATCGCCACCAGACAGAGTACCGCCATCGCCAGGGCGAACGCCGGTGCCCACGGGTAGAGCGGCGCGCGGAACGGACGAATCAAATTTGGCTCGCTGCGGCGCAGCTTAAACAGCGCCGCCATCGAGGTGATATACATAACAATAGCGCCAAATACCGACATGGTGACGATACAGGCGGTCAGAGGCATCCCGCTGATGGTAATCAGCGAGTCGGAGAAAATCGCGGCCACGCCAACCACGCCGCCGGCGAGGATTGCCAGATGCGGCGTGCGGGTTCGACGGTTGAGAGTGGCAAGACCGGCAGGGAGATAGCCCGCCCGCGCCAGCGAGTAGATCTGCCGGGAATAGCCCATGATGATGCCGTGAAACGAAGCCACCAGACCGAACAGACCCAGCCACACCAGCATATGCAGCCAGCCGCTGCTGGTGCCGACCACCATTTTCATCGCCTGCGGCAGCGGGTCGTTGATGTTGGCCAGGGTGCGCCAGTCGCCAACGCCGCCGGCAAACACCATCACGCCAAGGGCCAGCACGGTGAGGGTCAGGATCCCGCCCCCCAGCGCGCGTGGGATGGTACGCTGCGGATCTTTTGCCTCTTCGGCCGCCATCGATGCGCCTTCAATGGCCAGAAAGAACCAGATAGCAAAGGGAATCGCGGCAAACATTCCCGGCAGCGCCAGGCCGCTGAAACTCTCTGCGCCTGCCCAGCCGTTGGCGGTAAAGTGGCTCCATGAGAAGCCCGGCGCCACCACGCCCATAAACACCAGCAGTTCGAAAATCGCCAGCAGGGTGACGATCAGCTCAAAGGTGGCGGCAATACCGACGCCGAGAATATTGAGGGTCATAAAGACCACGTAGGCGCCGCAGGCGACCCATTTAGGGTCCAGCGCCGGGAACTGGACGTTAAGATAGGCGCCGATCGCCATGGCAATCGCCGGCGGGGCAAAGACAAACTCAATCAGGGTGGCGAAACCGGCAATAAAACCGCCGGTCGGGCCGAATGCGCGGTAGGCGTAAGCGAAGGGGCCGCCCGCGTGCGGAATGGCGGTGGTCAGCTCGGTAAAGCTAAAGATAAAGGCGCAGTACATGGCGGCAATCGCCAGCGCCACAATCATAAAGCCCAAGGTCCCGGCCTGCGACCAGCCGTAGCTCCAGCCAAAATATTCGCCTGAGATGACCAGCCCGACGGCGATCCCCCATAAACGGAAACTGCCGAGCGTTCTTTTTAATGTCGTGGTGTGCCCTGTCATATTCGCTGCCTCGCCAGATGAAGATGAGCAGGACGCTGCAAAGAGGATGCCAGAACAGGGCTGGCGTCTGCGCTTCACCCGGCGGCACAAGATGAACAAAAATGGGGCAAAAGACGGGGCAATCGCGCGACGGGATGGTGCAGCACGCTTTGCATTTTAGCCATCGTCAGGGTATAACAGACCCTCTTTGGATGTTTAGATGTCCATACGTTTAGAAGGTAATATGCAAACAACACAACAAGAAGGTGGGCAGTTAAAGCGCACCATGAAGACGCGTCATCTGATTATGCTGTCGCTGGGTGGCGTCATTGGCACAGGGTTATTCTTTAATACCGGGTATATCATCTCCACGACCGGCGCGGCGGGTACGCTGCTGGCCTATCTGATCGGCGCGCTGGTGGTCTGGCTGGTGATGCAGTGTCTGGGCGAGCTGTCGGTGGCGATGCCGGAAACCGGTGCTTTTCACGTCTATGCCGCACGCTATCTCGGTCCGGCGACCGGTTATACCGTGGCGTGGCTCTACTGGCTGACCTGGACGGTGGCGCTGGGCTCAAGTTTCACCGCCGCCGGGTTTTGCATGCAGTACTGGTTTCCGCAGGTGCCGGTGTGGATCTGGTGCGTCCTGTTTTGCGCGCTGATCTTTGGCCTTAACGTCATCTCCACACGCTTCTTCGCCGAAGGTGAATTCTGGTTTTCGCTGGTGAAAGTCGTCACCATCATTGCCTTTATTATTCTTGGCGGCGCCGCCATTTTTGGCTTTATTCCTATGCAGGATGGTTCACCGGCGCCGGGTCTGCACAACATCACCGCCGAAGGCTGGTTCCCCCACGGTGGATTGCCGATTCTGATGACCATGGTGGCAGTGAATTTCGCCTTCTCCGGTACTGAGCTTATCGGGATTGCCGCCGGCGAGACGCAAAACCCGCATCAGGTCATCCCGGTCGCTATCCGCACGACCATCGCGCGGCTGATTATCTTTTTTATCGGCACCGTTTTTGTGCTGGCGGCGCTGATCCCGATGCAGCAGGCGGGGGTGGAAAAAAGCCCGTTTGTGCTGGTGTTCGAGAAGGTGGGTATCCCCTATGCGGCGGACATTTTTAACTTTGTGATCCTCACGGCCATTCTCTCGGCGGCCAACTCCGGGCTGTATGCTTCCGGGCGGATGCTGTGGTCGCTGGCGAATGAAAAGACGCTGCCGGCCTGTTTTGCCAAAGTCAACAAGAACGGCGTGCCGCTGATCGCCCTGTCGGTCAGTATGCTGGGCGGCGTACTGGCGCTGTTTTCCAGCGTGGTGGCGCCGGATACGGTCTTTGTTGCGCTGTCGGCTATCTCCGGCTTTGCGGTGGTGGCGGTCTGGCTAAGCATCTGCGCATCGCACTTTATGTTCCGCCGCCGCCACCTCCAGCAGGGGAAAGCGCTGAGCGAACTGCACTATCGCGCCCCGTGGTACCCGCTGGTGCCGGTGCTGGGCTTTATTTTGTGTCTGGTGGCCTGCATTGGTCTCGCCTTTGACCCCAGCCAGAGAATTGCGCTGTGGTGCGGGATTCCGTTCGTCGCCCTGTGTTATGGTGCGTACTACCTGACTCGTTCACGGGCATTGACCCAGGAGCCTCAACATGTCGCAGAATAATCCGTTAACCGCCATCCTGGACGCACAGCCCTTTATTTTGCTGGACGGCGCGATGGCGACGGAGCTGGAAGCGCGCGGCTGCAATCTTGCCGACAGCCTGTGGTCGGCGAAAGTGCTGGTCGACAACCCGGAACTTATCCGCGAAGTCCATCTGGATTACTTTCGCGCCGGTGCGCAGGTGGCGATTACCGCCAGCTATCAGGCTACTCCGGCGGGGTTTGCCGCCCGCGGGCTGGATGAAGCGCAGTCGAAGGCGCTGATCGGTAAAAGCGTTGAACTGGCGCGCAAGGCACGGGAAGCGTATCTGGCGGAGAACCCGCAGGCGGGCACGCTGCTGGTTGCCGGTTCAGTCGGGCCGTACGGCGCGTTCCTGGCGGACGGTTCGGAGTATCGTGGCGATTATGTCCGTAGCCACGAAGAGTTTCAGGCGTTCCACCGTCCGCGGGTGGAAGCGCTGCTCGACGCCGGGGCCGATCTGCTGGCCTGTGAAACCATGCCCGGCTTTGCCGAGATTAAGGCGCTGGCTGAGCTGTTGAGTACCTATCCTCGTGCGCGGGCGTGGTTCTCGTTTACCCTGCGTGATGCGCAGCATCTCAGCGACGGGACGCCGCTGCGGGAAGTGATTTCCATACTGGCAAACTACCCGCAGATTGTGGCGCTGGGCATTAACTGTATTGCGCTGGAAGAGACCACCGCGGCGCTGGAGCATCTGCATAGCCTGACGGCGCTGCCGCTGGTGGTCTACCCCAACTCCGGCGAGCATTATGACCCGGTGAGCAAAACCTGGCATCACCACGGCGAAGCGTGTGAAACGCTGGCGGGATATTTACCTCGATGGCTGGCCGCAGGGGCGAAGCTGATTGGCGGCTGTTGCCGGACGACGCCGAAGGATATTGCTGAGCTGAACGCGCAGCGCTGAGTGGGCGCCGGGTGGCGCTGCGCTTACCCGGCCTACAAGGTATCCGAACTCCCATGCGCAGATGGCGCTGCGCTTACCCGACCGGCAAGGTATCCGAACCGTAGGCCGGGTAAGGCGTAAGCCGCCACCCGGCATCCGTTACGCCGCATCGGCCAGCACAAACATCCCGTACGGGTGGATTTCGAGGTAATACTGCTCGCCGACATCCGGCTGCAGCCGCGTCGCGTTCACCTGCAGCAAAATTTCCTGCCCGTGCCACTCCACCGTCACCTCATACTGCGGTCCCATATAGGCCACGTGGCGGATGGTGCAGCGCTGGCTCTCCTCGCCGCGATCGCTCAGGGTAATCGCCTCCGGACGTACGCCGACGCTGCCTTCGCCCTGGGCGGCAAAATGCAGCGGTCTCGGCAGCCGATAGCCATAAATATCGACAAAATCCTCGCTGAAGGCGGCCGGGAACAGGTTGGCGTCGCCCATAAAGCTCGCCATAAAGCGCGACGCGGGCTGGCGGTAAAGATCCTGCGGCGAGCCGATCTGCATGATATGACCTTTATTCATCACCAGCACGGTATCGGAAACCGCAAAGGCTTCGCTCTGATCGTGGGTTACGTACAGCGAGGTGATATCAAACTGTTTTTGCAGTTCGCGGATCTTATCGCGCATGCTGCGCCTGAGGTTGGCGTCGAGGTTACTCAACGGCTCATCAAATAGCAGCACCTTCGGCTTGAGGATCAGGGCGCGCGCCAGCGCCACGCGCTGCTGCTGACCGCCGGAGATCTGATCGACATAGCGGTCTTCGAATCCTTCCAGATCCACCATCGCCAGCGCCTCTTTCACCCGCGCTTTCACGTCGCTGCGCGACACGCCAAGCATCTTCAGACCGTAGCCGACGTTATCCCCCAGCGACATGTGCGGGAACAAGGCATAAGACTGAAACACCATGCAGATGTCGCGTTGCTGAATCGAGCGATGGGTAACGTCCTCACCATCAATGAAAATCTGTCCTTCGCTCGGTTTTTCCAGCCCGGCCACCAGGCGCAGAATAGTCGTCTTACCGCAGCCGGAAGGGCCGAGCAGCGTCACCATTTGCCCCTGCGGAATGGTGAGATTGATAGTGTCGATAACCATGTTGCTGCCGAATCGCTTGGTGACGTTGCGCAGCTCAACAAAATTTTTCTGACTCATAGTGCGCTCCATTACGCCTGGTTTTTGGCTTTTGAACGGGAGATACGCGCTTCCCCGATCAGCCAGTCAAAGATGAAAATAATCGCCAGCATCACCACGATCAGAATCGAACCGTAGGCGATCGCCACGCCGTATTCGCCGTCTTCCACGCGGTTCAGAATGTAGGCCGTCGCCACGCGGGTATCCGGCGTCACGAGGAACACAATGGCGCTGACGGTAGTAATGGCGCGCACAAAGCTGTAGATCAGCGCCGACAAAATAGCCGGGCGCAGCAGCGGCAGCAGAATGTGCGTAATGGTGCGCAGGCTTCCGGCGCGCAGGCTGAGCGAGGCTTCATCCAGCGATTTATCGATCTGGCCTAAGCCGGCAATGCCCGCCCGAATGCCCACCGGCACGTTACGCATCACCATTGAGATAATCACAATCGCCGCCGTTCCGGTGAGGTACACCGGCGCGCTGTTAAAGGCGAGAATATAGGAGACGCCCGCCACGGTGCCCGGTACCGCGAAGCACAGCATGGTGGTGAACTCGATGGTCTTTTTGCCCTTAAACTGCTGGCGCACCACGACCCAGGCGATCAACAGGCCGAAGGCGGCGGTGATCGGCGCGGCGATCCCGGCGTAGAGCAGGGTGTCGAGTAGCGAAGGCCACGCCCCGTCGCTCATGCCCTGACCGAACAACTTGATAAAATTATCCAGCGTCAGGGTGTAGTCCACGCCCCAGTTGACGGTGAAGCTGCCGTAGAAAATGCTGCCGTAGAGCAGGGCGTTGAAGGCTACCCACACCGCCAGAATGGCGATCACGCTCCACACCAGGGTCACCGGCAGCGGCTGCACGTCGCCGCGATAGGACTTACCGGAGACCGTGACGTAGGAGCGCTTGCCGATCCACATATACTGAATACAGAACACCAGCAGGGAGAACAGCAGCAGGAACGCGCCCAGCGTGCTCGCCGCCTGATAATCGAGCTGTGAACCGGTGATGTAGAAGTAGATCTGCGTTGCCAGCACGTCGAAGTTGCCGCCGAGCACCAGCGGGTTGCTGAAGTCGGCCAGCGACTGGACGATGACGATCAAAAACGCATTCGCCAGCGCCGGTTTCAGCAGCGGGACGAAGACGCCGTTAAAGGTCTGCCAGCGGCTGGCGCGCAGGGTGTACGACGCCTCCTCCAGCGACGGATGGATAGTCTTAATCGCGCCGTCGAGGATCATAAACGCCATTGGGGTGAAGGCCAGCACCTGCGCTAACCAGATACCGGTAAACCCGTACAGCCAGTTGGTGTTGGTTAAGCCGAACCACTCCACCATAAACTCGGTGACATAGCCGGAACGGCCCATCATCAGGGTTACGCCGAGGCCGACGACGAACGGCGGGGTGACGATGGGCAGAATCGAGAAGATGCGGCCAATAACGGCGCTGCGTCTGGCGATGCGGGTGGTGTAAATCGCCAGTACCAGCCCGAAGAAGGTACAGCCGATGCCTACCGCAATCGACAGGGCGATGGAGTTGAGGATCACCTGGACAATATGCGCCTGCGACAGCACGGCCATAAACGCCAGCGGCGCGAACTCGCCGGCGTCGTTGGTGAACATCGGGATAAAAATGGCGATGCTCGGCCAGACGATAAAGACGCCAATTAACGCGACGATGGTGACCAGCGAACCAATCACAAAGCGGTCGCCGCCCAGCCATTCAAGGCGGGTGAGCGCCAGTGTCATGATAGCGCCCAGCGCGACAAACAGCACGATGGTGGCGTAGCCTAACCCACGACCTTCAACGGTGGCGCTGATGACGATAAACGCCATACATAACAGCGCCCAGCCCGCGTCGAGGTAGTGGCGGCCGCGCTGCTCCCGCGCCGCTTCCTGCCATGGACGAATCAGCAGCAGGCTCGGCAACAGATACCACAGCCAGCTGATATTGAACTGTGACCAGCCGTAGGCCGCGACGATTTCATCGCGCGTGGACTCCAGCAGACCGTAATCCAGGCTCCAGCTTGGCAGCAGGGCGAACGCCAGCCAGCCAAACAAAACCCAAAGGAATATCGCATCCCGTTTTTTCACGGGATGGAGTGCAAGTGTGTGTGACATAGCGGTTCCGGTGTTGAGGAAGGTATTGGCCGGGCAGGGCGAAGCCGCCGCCCGGCATTAACCGCAAGAGTGGGCTTATTTACCCATCTTCACTTCGCTGACCCATTTATTGATCAGCGCTTTACGCACGTCGGTTGAGCCGTATTTATCCATGTCGTAGTTGATAAGCTTCAGGTCGTCGAGCTTCAGCGAGTTCGGCGAGGTTTCGGCGGTGGTGTTGGTCAGGATCTGATAAGACTTGCCTTTTTTCCACGCCAGCTCCTGGGCATCTTTCGACAACACCCAGTCGACAAACAGCCTGGCGTTGTCGAGGTTGCGCGCGCCCTTCAGAATACTGACGCCGCCAATTTCATAGCCGGTGCCTTCGCAGGGAGAGATCAGCTCCAGCGGTGCGCCCTGTTCTTTTTCCAGCGAGTAGTCGTGCAGGAAGCCGATGCCGATGGCCGTTTCACCACGGGCGGCGTTACGCGCCGGGGCGATACCGGATTTGGTGTACTGAGAGACGTTGGCGTTGAGCTGTTTCAGGTAATCAAAGGCCTGATCTTCTCCCCACAGCTGGGCGAAGGTCGCCAGCGCGGTATAGGCGGTGCCGGAGCTTTGCGGGTCGGCGATCTGGATTTCGCCTTTGTATTCCGCTTTGGTCAGATCCTTCCAGCATTTTGGCACCGGCAGATTTTTCTCTTTCAGGCGCTGGGTATTCACGCCGAAGCCGAGGATGCCGACGTACACCGCCGAAGAGTAGTTGCCTTTCAGCTTCGCCGGATCGCGGAACTGCTCCATCACCTGCGTAAGATTCGGCGACTGATAGGGTTGCAGCAGACCCATTTCACCGGCCTGGGACTGCGGATCGAGGGTGCCGCCGTACCAGACATCGGCCTGCGGGTTTTTCTTCTCGGCATCGACCTTCGCCAGCGTGCTACCGGAACCGTTGCGGATAAACGAGGTTTTCACATCATATTTGTCGCCGAAGGCTTTAGTTTCGGCTTCACACATTTCGTTGGTGGCGCTGCAGTAGACCACCAGTCGACCTTTGGCGTGCGCCGCGCCGCTTAGCGTCGCCAGCGCAATGCCGGAAGCAATCAGGGTAGTGACCAGCGTTTTTTTCATTATTTTATCCTTTGAGCAGCAGAGGTAGTAATGCTCGCCATCAGCAGCGGCATCAGCAATAAACCCATCAGTACCGCGGCGACCGAGAGCAAACTGAACATGCCCGGCCAGCCGTAGCGTTCAATGACCAGCGACAGAGGCCAGCCCGCCAGCGCTGCCCCCAGATAGGCGAACAGGCCGAGAAAACCCGTAATCGAACCCGCCGCCGCTTTGTGTCCGCACTCCACCGCCGCGAGGCCAATCAACATTTGCGGGCCAAAGACGAAAAAGCCCACCGTAAAGAAACAGACCGCCAGCAGCGCGTAGTGATGCACCGGGGCCAGCCAGAGGGCGGCGACGGAGACCATCAGCCCCAGCGTGAAAAGCAAAATCATCGGCGCCCGCTGGCCGCTGAACAGCAGATCCGAGCCCCAACCGGCGAACAGTGCGCCAAGCAGCCCGCCCGCTTCAAACAACATGACCGTGGCATTGGCGCTGAGCAAATTGACGCCGTGGCTCTCCGTCAGCCAGATGTTGCCCCAGTCGTTGAGCGCAATGCGGATCAGGTAGACCAGCACGTAAGAGACGCCCAGCAGCCAGATCATGGAGTTCTTCAGCATCGTGGTCCGCAACATCTGCCATAGCCCCATCGGCGGGCTTTGCTGCTCCTGCCGCAGTTCCAGCGGATCCTGGCGCCAGGCGCCCACTGACGGCAGTCCCTCTTCCTGAGGCGTCCCTTTTAGCTGCAGCGTTAACCCGATCCCCAATGCCATGCTGATAATCCCCGGTGTCAGCATCGCCGCCTGCCAGCCCCACCAGTGGGCGGCAAAGGCGCTAATCAGGGGGATAATCGCCCCACCGATATTGATCGACATATTCCAGCACCCCCACCAGAAACCGCGTTCGTTGCGCGAATACCAGTGGGTCAGCAGGCGGGCGCAGGGGGGCCATCCCCAGCCCTGGAAAAATCCGTTCAGCGACCAGACCGCCAGCAGCAGCGTCAGCGACTCGCCAAAGGCGAACACCACGTTCAGCAGGCCGGTAGCGAACAGGCCAACGCCCATAAACCAGCGCTGCCCGTGGCTGTCGTGCCACAGCCCGGCGGTAAACTTCGACACGCCGTAGGCCAGATAAAACAGCGACCCCAGCAGGCCGATATCGCCTTTATCCAGCCCCAGATCCGTTTGCAGCGCCGGCAGTACGTAGTTGACGCTTTTACGCGTCAGGTAAAACGCGGCATAGCCGATCACCATGTACATCAGCAGCTGTGGACGCAGCGTCCGGTAATGTTGATTGATGTCGGTTGCTGAGCGTGCGTGCATAGCCGTCTCCGTTTTGCTGACTATAAGAAAGTGAATTCAAAAGGGGATGAGAGAAAGTCCGCAGTGGCTAAGACTTTTTCCTGGTTAGCAGGCTGTTTGTTGCAAAGTTGTGGGCAGGTTAACAATTACCCGCGTCCCGCGCTGCGATTCCAGCGTCAGCTCGCCGCCCAGGGCGCTGACCCGCTCGCGCATACCCTGGATACCGAATCCGGCAATTTTGTCTGGGCTGATACCGACGCCGTTATCCTTCACTTCGAGGCGCAGCCGCGTCCCCTGCTGAAACAGGGCAATGGCGACTTCGCTGGCGTCGGCGTGTTTACAGACGTTATTGAGCAACTCCTGCAGCAACCGATAGAGGGTGAAACGCACCGTTTCGCTCTCCGGGGTGGCGGTAAGCTGGTAGTCAAAATGGCAGCGGATACCGCGCTCGGCAAAGGCAAACTCATTGAGCAGATGGTGCAGCGCCTCTTTAAACGACAGTTCGTCGAGCGCCGGGGGACGCAGCTGGCGCAGCAGCTGGCGGGTGGAGTGGTGAATACGCCGGGCGAGCTCGTTAATCTGGCTGGCGGCGGCCTGGCTCTGCGCCGGATCGCGCGCCCGTTTTACCAGCTGCGACTGGATCTGAATGGCGGTGATGTTCTGGCCTATTTCGTCATGCAGTTCGCGCGCCAGGCTTTTGCGGGTGTCCTCTTCGGTGTGGATCAGCTTTTCGGTCAGCGCCCGTCGCGCCGCCAGCTCCGTTTCCAGCCGCTGGCGGTAGTGGTGCAGGTTTTGCGCCAGATGCTGCTGACGGCTGATGGCAATGCCCAGCCCGATGCCGAGCAGCGCCTGAGTCGCCAGAAAAATTTCCAGCTCCACCAGATTACTGAATCCGACGCCAACCTGGCGGGCGATAGTGATCATCATGCTGCCCAGCAGGCCAGAGAGGACGCCGCCCTGCCAGCCGAACTTCCACGCCATCACCACGTTTGGCAAAAACACCACAATTAACAGCAGGCGCTCGATTTCCGGCGACAGCACCATCTGGGTGCCGATGCCGATGATAAAGAACAGACTGCACCAGATGATTAACGAAGTGCGCAACGGCGGGTTGTTGGTATCCAGCCCCAGCAGGTGGTAGCGGTGTTGCTGGCGCAGGAATTCAAAAATCAGATAGACAAACGGCGTCAGCAGCACGCCGCCGGTAAACGAGGCCAGACCGAGCATCATAGCCGGGCTTTTGACAAACGACGAGAGCAGGGCGGTGTTGAGTAATGCGCTGGCGGTCACCGTGGCCAGCAGCAGCGTCAGCCGCTGCCAGTAGAGAGGAAAACGATGCCAGAACTGTTGAGCGAGAGCGGCAGGGAGCAGACTAATCAACGGCGCGGCCAGCAGAATATAACCGTTCAGCAGTTGTTCGCTGCGCAGCCAGAGCAGCATCAGCAGAGGGGGGATCACTAACGCGGGCCAGTAGCGGCGCGAAAGCAGGATCAGCAGCGCCAGATAGACGCCGTGCGGCAGGAACAGCGCCGCCTGCTGGCCGTTATGGGTCAGATAAAACCCGAGCGTCCACAGCATCAGCCAGCCGGTTCCCCAGGCCAGCACAATGAACAGCGAAATGACCCCGTGGCGAAGGCTGCGCGACATTAATGCCCTGCCAGCAGCTGGTGGTCGAGCGCGAAGTGCACCAGTTCGATGGTGCTTTGGCAGTGCAATTTGCCCAGCACGTTGGCGCGATGGACATGCACCGTTTTGTGGCTGAGATCGAGCTTGAAGGCAATTTCTTTTACGCTATCGCCTTTGACCAGTAAATCAAACACTTCACGTTCACGCGGGGTGAGTCCCTCCAGCACCCTCGCCGGTTGTTCACCGCCGCGCAGCGCCCGCAGCGCATCGGCGCACAGGTAGTGTCCGCCCATGCCGACAGAACGGACCGCCTGCACTAACTCTTCCGGGCCGCAACGCTTGGTCAGATAGCCGCTGGCGCCCGCATCGAGTGCGCTCTGTACAAAAGTCGGGGTGTCATAAATGCTGAGAATAATGGCGCGAAACTGCGGTTTTTGCGCGCGCAGGCGCTTGAGCAGACTCAGACCGTTTTCATCCGGCATGGCGATATCCATGACCGCCACGTTGACGTCGTCGCGTAATAACGCCGGCCAGGCTTCCGCCGCGCTGCTGAACTGGCCAACGATGTCGAGATCCTCTTCGAGACTGAGTAGCTGCGCAAAACCGGAGCGCACCACCACATGGTCATCGACCAGCACAACACGAATCATATTCATACTCTCATAGCGAATCATGGTTGTATGATGCCTGCCGCCGCTGCGCTGGCAATCTCCGGGGTGCGGATATGTAACGAATGTAACGAAATCTTAATACACGTCATCCTTCAAGCTGCCGCTTTGTGGGCTGTAGATTACTCGGCCCGCCCCTTACGAGGCCGCTGCGAGCAGCGTTCAAATCCGCTCCCGCAGATTTGTCAGAAACCCTGGTCACATCGTTATCTATGCTCCAGGGATTGTATGAGAGGCATCCCAGCTTCTCTTCGGGGGCAGCCTGCGGCTGTACAAATTCGTTCCCGACGGATTTGTCGTTCCCTTGCCTCTTCGACGTATCTTGAATGGTTTTGTGTATAAGCATTGCCGCTTTTTTTCTAAAAACACTTTGTTCTTAGCAAGAATTTTTAATTACTTCATCAAATGCACCGCGGCGGAAATACTGCACCCATAACAACTATGGGAAGCAGACACTATGGCACTATCATCGCGTATTACACTCATTGCCGCACTGGCACTGGCCGCATTCCAGGCGCAGGCGGTCAACGTCACCGTCGCGTATCAGACTTCCGCTGAGCCGGCGAAAGTCGCCCAGGCGGATAACACCTTTGCCAAAGCGAGCGGCGCAACCGTTGACTGGCGCAAATTCGATAGTGGCTCGAGCATCGTGCGGGCGCTGGCATCCGGCGATGTGCAAATCGGCAACCTCGGTTCCAGCCCGCTGGCGGTCGCCGCCACGCAACAGGTGCCGATTGAAGTGTTCCTGCTGGCGTCAAAGCTCGGAAACTCTGAAGCGCTGGTGGTGAAAAAGAGCATCAGCAAACCGCAAGACCTGATCGGTAAACGCATTGCGGTACCGTTTATCTCCACAACCCATTACAGCCTGCTGTCGGCGCTCAAACACTGGGGCATTAAGCCGGGCCAGGTGCAGATTATCAACCTGCAGCCGCCGGCGATTATTGCCGCCTGGCAGCGCGGAGACATTGACGGCGCCTATGTCTGGGCCCCGGCGGTGAACGAACTGGAAAAAGAGGGCAAAGTGCTGACCGATTCATCCCAGGTGGGAGAGTGGGGCGCGCCGACGCTGGATGTCTGGGTGGTACGCAAAGATTTTGCCGAGAAACACCCTGAGATTGTGAAAGCTTTTGCGAAAAGCGCGATCGATGCCCAGCAACCGTACATTGCCAATCCGGATGCGTGGCTGAAGCAGCCGGATAATATCAGCAAGCTGTCGCGCCTGAGCGGCGTGCCGGATGCCGATGTGCCGGGGCTGGTAAAAGGCAATACCTATCTCACCGCCGCGCAGCAGGCCCAGGAGCTGAATGGTCCGGTGAATCAAGCGATCGTCGACACCGCGAAGTTCCTCAAAGAGCAGGGCAAAGTCCCGACGGCCGGCACCGACTACAGCCAGTACGTCACCGACCGTTTTGTGAAGTAAAGGAGGCCACGATGCTGCAAATCTCGCATCTTTCCGCCGACTACGGCGGTAAACCGGCGCTGGCGGATATCAACCTGACGCTGGACAGCGGCGAATTGCTGGTGGTCCTCGGACCCTCCGGCTGCGGTAAAACCACGCTGCTGAACCTGATTGCCGGATTCGTGCCTTATCAGCACGGCAGCATCACCCTCGAAGGCCAGCGGGTAGAAGGGCCGGGCGCCGAGCGCGGCGTGGTGTTTCAGCATGAAGGGTTGCTGCCCTGGCGCAACGTACAGGATAACGTCGCGCTGGGACTCCAGCTGGCGGGCGTGGACAAAGCTGCTCGCCGGGAAACCGCGGTGCGGATGCTGAAGAAAGTGGGCCTCGAAGGAGCGGAAAAGCGCTTTATCTGGCAGCTCTCCGGCGGCCAGCGCCAGCGGGTCGGCATTGCCAGAGCGCTGGCGGCAAACCCACAGCTGCTGTTGCTGGATGAGCCGTTTGGCGCGCTGGATGCCTTCACCCGCGAGCAGATGCAAACCCTGCTGCTTAGCCTGTGGCACGAGACCGGCAAACAGGTACTGCTGATTACGCATGACATTGAAGAGGCTGTATTTATGGCCACCGAACTGGTGCTGCTGTCGCCGGGGCCGGGCCGGGTGCTGGAGCGGCTGCCGCTGAATTTTGGTCGCCGCTTTATCGCCGGCGAATCCTGCCGCAGCATTAAATCTGACCCGCAGTTTATCGCACAGCGTGAATATGTCCTGAGCCGGGTATTTGAACAACGGGAGGCCTTCTCATGAGCGTGGTGATTAATGACAAACCCCAGCCGCGGACGCTGAAGTGGCGCTGGCCGCTCTCCCGCCAGCTGACGCTGAGTTTCGCCACGCTGGCGGTGCTGCTGGCGATCTGGTGGGGCGTGACCGCCCTGCAGCTGATTAGCCCGCTGTTTCTTCCGCCGCCGCAGCAGGTATTACAGAAACTGATCGTCATTGCCGGCCCGCAGGGCTTTATGGATGCCACGCTCTGGCAACATCTGGCGGCGAGCCTGACACGGATCGCGGTCGCCCTGGTTGCGGCGACGATCCTTGGCGTGCCGGTCGGGATCGCCATGGGCCTGAGCCCGACGATCCGCGGGATTCTCGATCCGCTGATCGAACTGTATCGACCGGTGCCGCCGCTGGCCTGGCTGCCGCTGGTGATCATTTGGTTCGGCATTGGCGAAACGCCAAAAATATTACTGATTTATCTCGCGATTTTTGCGCCAGTGGTGATGTCGACGTTGGCGGGGGTGAAAAGCGCCCAGCAGGTACGGATTCGCGCCGCGCAATCTTTAGGCGCCAGCCGGGCGCAGGTGCTGTGGCTGGTGATTTTGCCCGGCGCATTACCGGAAATTCTCACCGGCCTGCGTATCGGGCTCGGGGTGGGCTGGTCAACGCTGGTGGCCGCCGAACTGATTGCCGCCACCCGCGGATTAGGTTTTATGGTGCAGTCCGCCGGTGAGTTTCTCGCCACCGATGTGGTGCTGGCCGGGATCGCGGTGATTGCGATCATCGCCTTTTTACTGGAACTGGGGCTGCGCGCGTTGCAGCGTCGCCTGACGCCCTGGCATGGAGAAGTACAATGAGCGAACGTTTAAGCATTACCCCGCTGGGGCCATATATTGGCGCGCAGGTTTCCGGCGTCGACATTACCCGCCCGCTGAGCGACAACCAGTTTGAGCAGCTGTATCACGCGGTATTGCGCCATCAGGTCGTGTTCCTTCGCGAGCAGAACATTACGCCCGAGCAGCAGCGGGATCTCGCCCTGCGCTTTGGCGACCTGCATATTCATCCGGTTTATCCCCATGCGCCGGGCGTTGATGAGATTATCGTTCTCGATACCCACGACGATAATCCGCCGGATAACGATAACTGGCACACCGATGTCACCTTTATTGCGACGCCGCCCGCCGGGGCGATCCTGGCGGCAAAAGAGCTGCCTTCAACCGGCGGCGATACTCTGTGGACCAGCGGCGTTGCGGCGTATGAGGCGCTCTCTGAGCCTGTGCGCCAGCTGCTAAGCGGCCTGCGGGCGGAGCATGATTTTCGTAAATCGTTCCAGGAGTATAAATACCGCAAAACCGAAGAGGAGCATCGGCGCTGGCTGGAGGCGGTTGCGAAAAACCCGCCGCTGCTGCACCCGGTGGTGCGCACCCACCCGGTGACCGGCAAACAGGCGCTGTTTGTCAATGAGGGGTTCACCACCCGCATTGTCGACGTGACGGAAAAAGAGAGCGAGGCGCTGCTCGGCTTCCTGTTCGCCCACGTCACAAAGCCGGAGTTTCAGGTACGCTGGCGCTGGCAGCCGAACGACGTGGCGATTTGGGATAACCGCGTCACCCAGCACTACGCCAACGCCGATTACCTGCCGCAGCGGCGCATTATGCACCGGGCGACGATTCTCGGGGATAAGCCCTATTACCGGGCGGGGTAATTTCTGTCACCCGGCTAAGGCGCAACGCGCCGCAGGCCGGGAGATAACGCGCGATAAATGCGCGCCGATTTAGTGCTGATAGCGCGCCTCCGGGAAGAGGTCTTTATGCCGATTTTTGCCCGTCTAAATGCACCCCAATATAGCGCTGATAGCGGTTGGCCTTCAGATAGGTCAAATCTACCAGCACCAGACCATCCACGCAGTTGTTGAAATCCGGGTCGCTGCCGAAATCGATAAACTGCACGCCGCCAGGCTCGCAGACTTCCGAATACTGCTTATACAGCGGCGGGATCGCGCAGCCGAGGTTGCCGAGCAGGGATTTCAACCGCGCCAGGTCGTCGTTGTAATCTTCCCCGCCAAACTGCGCCAGCACATCCGGTAGGGAGGCAGGATAAGGGCGACGGGATTCCGCCAGCGGATGCGTCGCCGGGAACCACAGACGGTAGAATGCCACCAGCAGATCGCGAGCCGCGGGCGGCAGGCCGCCGGAAATGGAGACCGGGCCGAACAGATAGCGATAGTGCGGGTAGCGCGCCAGCCAGGCCCCGATGCCGCACCACAGATAATCCAGCCCGCGACGCCCCCAGTAGCGCGGCTGAATAAAGCTCCGACCCAGTTCAATCCCGTGGGTGAGGATATCCTCCATCCGCGCGTCGTAGTGAAACAGGCTGTAGCTATAGATCCCTTCCAGGCCGCGTTTTTCCAGCTGCATGGCGGTAGGCATAAAGCGATAGGCGCCGACGATTTCCAGGTCCTCTTCGTCCCACAGAATCAGGTGCAGGTAATCGTCATCATAGCTGTCAACGTCGCGGCGTTTGCCGCTGCCTTCGCCCACCGCGCGAAAGGCAATCTCGCGCAGGCGGCCCAGCTCGCGCAGCAGCGGCGCATCTTCCTTACCGTCGCGCTGCCACAGATAGATGATTTTGCCATCTGCCGTGCGCCCGAGGCACTCCGCCTGGCTGAGCTCGCGCTTAAGCAGGGCGCGATCCTCGGGACGGGCAATGGCGCTTTCTGTTTTAAATACCCCCGGCATCCCTTTGCCCAGCCGCTCAACGTGGCGATAGAAGCGATCCGCCAGTTCGCGCGGAGGCGTTTGCGCGCTGTACCACGAGGACCAGGCAATCTGTTGACCGATAGCGATCGGCAGGCTGCTGTTACGCCGGCGGAACATTTGCTGCATCAGTAGCAGCAGCGGCAGATTGTCGGAGAGCAGAGTGCTGGCGTAAAACAGCGCGCTGTTGTGCGCCCGGATCCATACCGGCAGCAGCGGGGCGCGGTACCTGGTCGCCAGTTTGATAAAGCCAGAGTGCCATTTTTTATCGCGGATCCCCCGGCGCGTCGGGCGTGAGACTTCTCCCGCAGGGAAAAAGATCAGCACGCCGCCGTTCTGCAGCTGGTTATCCATCTGTTGCAGCGCAGTTTTGGCGGTACGGCCGTTGATATTGTCAACGGGAATAAACAGCGAGCTCAGCGGTTCAAGATGGGTTAACAGGCGGTTAGTCACGACTTTGACATCGCGGCGCACGCGGGAAACGGCATAGAGTAACGCCAGGCCGTCAAGCGTGCCGGTGGGGTGGTTAGCGACGATCACCAGCGGACCGTGTTCAGGGATTTGTTCCAGATCGTGTGCCGGGATGGCGCAGCGGATATTGAGATGTTCGAGCACCTGTTCGACCGTATCAAGCCCTTTCAGGTGGCGATGGCGAGCGGCAAATTGTTGAAACTCTTCCTCATGGAGTAATTTTCTGAGTAGTTTTTTTTGCCAGGGGGCAGGCCTCGCCTGAGGCCACAGGTCGTCGAGTACATTGTCGAGACTAAACATAGCGCTTCCTCCTCCGTCCTGCCCAGACAGTAGAAGGTGCAGATGTCGCTCAGATTACAGTTGAGTGAAGATTTGGGACTGGCGCGAGTTCATTCCCCCGGGTTGCGGCTGGCGCCTGAACGGGGCTACCGGAGCAGGCCGTAGCCCCGGTATGCGTAGGGCTACCGGGGGAATGACGGGAAATTAACGCAGGATTTTCTTTTCAGCCAGATCGAGGGCGAAGTAGCTGAAGATCAGATCGGCACCGGCGCGCTTAATGGCACCGAGGCTTTCCAGCACCACTTTTTCTTCGTCGATAGCGCCGGCCTGAGCGGCAAATTTGATCATCGCGTATTCGCCGCTCACCTGATAGGCGCCGAGGGGCAGATCGCTGCGTTCGCGGATATCGCGCAGAATATCAAGATAGGCGCCGGCTGGTTTGACCATCAGGCAATCTGCGCCCTGGGCTTCATCCAGCAGGGATTCGCGAATAGCTTCACGGCGGTTCATCGGGCTCATCTGGTAGGTTTTACGATCGCCTTTCAGCGCGGTACCGGCCGCTTCGCGGAACGGGCCATAGAATGAAGAGGCAAACTTGGTGGAGTAGGACATGATGGCCGTACGGGTAAAACCGGCGGCGTCCAGCGCCTGGCGAATCGCCTGCACCTGACCATCCATTGCCGCGGAGGGCGCGATAAAATCGGCGCCTGCCGCAGCGGCAACCACCGCCTGTTTGCCAAGGTTCACCAGGGTAGCGTCGTTGTCGACGCCGTGGTCGCACAATACGCCGCAGTGGCCGTGTGAAGTGTATTCACAGAAGCAGGTATCGGACATAACAATCATCTCCGGTACTGCGTCCTTACTGATGCGTGACATACGCGCCACCAGGCCGTTCTCATTCCAGGCATCGCTGCCGGTCGCGTCGGTATGGTGCGAAATACCGAAGGTCATCACCGAGCGGATACCGGCGTTGGCGATACGCTCGATTTCCCGCGCCAGGTATTTTTCCGGAATACGCATCACGCCAGGCATGGCTTCGATGGCTTTGTAATCGTCGATTTCTTCTTCAACAAAGATCGGCAACACCAGGTCATTCAAACTCAGTGTTGTCTCTTCAAACATGGCGCGCAGCGCAGCGGATTGACGCAAACGGCGGGGGCGAGTGATTAAATCTGTCATGGTTTGCCTGATTTTGTGAAATGAAAACAACAAGTCTAACCGAAATTCCGGTGAGATGTTTCGCCAAAGGAAGCATTAAGCCCACGTTACCCTGGAACCCATGCCGTGATGACGATCAGGACTCCGGGATCGGCGCCGGCTGTCCGCCGCTGAGTTCGCTGACCAGATCGTTAATACCGTTGCTCATATTGCTAAAACGGGTCAGCGATGAGCGGGTGACCACCACAAAGGCACCAATATTTGCCTGCGGGTTCATGGCCATATAGGTAATGAATCCACCGCCGCCGCCGGTTTTTTGAATAATCCCCGGATGGCCATCTTTCGGTTTCATATAGACCCAGCCAAGACCCAGAGCGTCCGCTTTGCCCGGCACATCCATACCGATAACCCGTGTTAGCTGGCTACGTTGATAAATCAACGTCTGCATACGGTCAGCCTGCTGCCCGCGGGTATAGAAATCGGAGGAAAGGAACTGCTGCATCCAGCGCATCATATCGCCCGGCGTCGAGTAGACGCCGCCGCTGCCGATTGCCGCCAGCGTATTGTTGCACGGGCTGGCGCCTTTCTCGGCGACCATCAGGCGGCGGCACTGATCCGGTGAAGGGGTAAAGGTGGTGTCTTTCATACCCAGCGGCCGGGTGATTTGCTCTTCAAATAGCTGCGGATAGGGTTTTCCCGCTGCCGTAGAAAGGGCGTCTGCCAGCAGATCGAACGCGAGGTTAGAGTAAGCGGCCTGCGATCCCGGGGCCGCTTTCAGCGATGCTGTCGACAGCCACGACCAGCGATCCTGGCGCGTTGGCCAGACGAAGACCGGACGATGCGCCGCACCACCGGGCTGTTCGCGCGGCAGCGCGCTGGTGTGGGTCGCCAGGTTGACCAACGTAATCGGCGTGCCCTGATACGTCGGTACCCGGGCACCCGGCGGCGCGTATTTACTGAGCGGGTCGTTGAGCTTGACGACGCCCTGATCGAGCATTTTTACCAGCATCTCGCTGGTCATCAGTTTACTCAGCGAAGCAATGCGGATAACCGAATCCAGCTGCGGATGCTCATTGTTGCCCGGACGCGTTTCGCCAAAGCTACGAAACACGCGCTGGTTGCCATCAATAACAACCAGCGCCATGCCGGTGGCACCGCTACCGTAATAGATATGGTTGGCGTAACGATCGACCACATTGGCGGCAAATTCCGGGTCAACGATCGGTTGAGCTGCCTGGACCGATGTCCATGACGCCGCACACAGCGCAGCAAAAATAAGCAGACTACGTTTCAACTGGGGTATCCATAATGATAAGAAGAGATATAGGGCATATTTATACTACGAAGCGCGGCTGAACGAAGTGGAATAACGACAATATTTAGCAGAAAAACGTAACCGTGCGTAAAAAGGACTTTTTTATGCTTTCGGATATCCGCTTTCTCCGGTGGGCGCGTATGATGAGCGTTTGATGTATCGGGTGACGAGAGAGAAACATGGCGGCTCAACGAGTGGTGATGGTAGTAGATATGCAAAATGGCGTCTTTGCGACGCCGCGTATTGAGCGCGAACGCTGCGTCGCGCATATTAACCGTCTGATTCGCGCCGCGGATCGCGTGATTTTTATTCAGCATGCCGAGGACGGCGGTCTGGAAGAGGGGAGTGCAGGCTTTGCGCTGCTGGCGGATCTGGAACCCCCCGCAGACGCCCTCTATGTCACCAAAACCGCCTGCGATGCGTTCTATAAAACGCGTCTTGAGCAGGTACTGAGCGAGCATCAAATCCACCAGTTCGTGATTTGCGGCTGCGCGACCGATTACTGTGTCGATACCACCATCAAAAACGGCGCCAGCCGCGGCTATGCCATCACCGTGGCTGAGGATGCGCACACCACGGCGAACCGTCCGGCTGCGCAGGCCGTAACGCTGATTGACCACTACAACGACGTCTGGCGTACGCTAACCGTACCCGGCAATCCCGTACGCGTGAAATCCGTAGAAACAATTCTGGCCGAATGGCAGACGAACTAAGCTGCTGATATTTGGTCTCATCATCCGACCGCCCTCCCCAGGCTGCTACAGTGATGCGGCGGGCGTTTTCGTGGTACACAGCATAGCCAGAACGATAAAGAAGTTAGCAGGAGTAGATGATGTTTAAATCTTTTTTCCCCAAACCGGGGCCGTTTTTTCTTTCTGCCTTTGTCTGGTCGCTGCTTGCAGTGATCTTTTGGCAGGCGGGCGGTGGCGACTGGCTGCTGCGTTTGACCGGGGCATCACAAAATGTTGCCATCAGCGCTGCGCGATTCTGGTCGCTGAACTATCTGGTATTTTATGCCTACTACGTTTTCTGCGTGGGCATTTTTGCGCTGTTTTGGTTTACCTACAGCCCACACCGCTGGCAATACTGGTCGATTCTCGGCACCTCTTTGATCATCTTTGTAACCTGGTTTCTGGTGGAAGTTGGGGTCGCGATCAACGCCTGGTATGCGCCGTTCTACGATCTGATCCAGACCGCGCTGGCCACGCCGCATAAAGTCAGTATTAACCAGTTCTATCAGGAAATTGGCGTGTTCCTCGGCATTGCGGTGATCGCGGTGATAATTGGCGTGATGAACAACTTTTTCGTCAGCCACTACGTTTTCCGCTGGCGTACGGCGATGAACGAACACTATATGGCCCACTGGCATCACCTGCGCCACATCGAAGGTGCCGCTCAGCGTGTGCAGGAAGATACCATGCGCTTTGCCTCTACCCTTGAGGATATGGGCGTGAGCTTTATCAACGCCGTGATGACGCTGATTGCCTTCCTGCCGGTGCTGGTCACGCTGTCTGAACACGTGCCGGATCTGCCGATTGTAGGTCACCTGCCGTATGGCCTGGTGATTGCAGCGGTGGTGTGGTCACTGATGGGGACCGGCCTGCTGGCGGTCGTGGGGATCAAACTGCCGGGGCTGGAATTTAAAAACCAGCGCGTGGAAGCGGCGTATCGTAAAGAGCTGGTGTATGGCGAAGATGATGAATCCCGCGCCACGCCGCCGACAGTGCGCGAGCTGTTTAGCGCCGTTCGTCGCAACTATTTCCGCCTCTATTTCCACTACATGTATTTCAACATCGCCCGCATTCTTTATCTGCAGGTGGATAACGTTTTCGGTTTGTTCCTGCTGTTTCCGTCGATCGTTGCCGGTACGATTACGTTGGGCCTGATGACGCAGATTACCAACGTGTTCGGCCAGGTACGCGGCTCGTTCCAGTACCTGATTAGCTCGTGGACGACGCTGGTGGAACTGATGTCCATCTACAAACGTCTGCGTAGTTTTGAACGCGAACTGGATGGTAAAGAGCTGCAGCCTGTTACCCAGACGCTAAACTGATTACCGATCCCCACCCATAGCAGAGGCAGATTGAAGGATGATGCAAAGACAAGGAAAGTGCAGGGCAGCCGCGGTACCACGTCGAGTTTCCTGCGTCCTGACGCTGTTGGCTGGGGTTGTTCTGAGCGCCTGTACCAGCAACACGGCGCCGGTACTGAAAGAGGGCGAAAAGCCCGTTGACGTTGCCGCGGTGGTGCGGCAAAAAATGCCCGCCAGCGTGAAGGACAGGGATGAATGGGCGCAGGCGATTGCCAAAACCTTCGAAAGTCAGAAGCTGGCACCGACGGAAGAGAACGTCTGTTCGGTGCTGGCCGTCGCGCAGCAGGAGTCCAACTATCAATCCGATCCGGTGGTGCCGGGGCTGAGCAAAATCGCCTGGCAAGAGATAGACCGCCGGGCCGAGAAGATGCATATCCCGGTTTTCCTTGTGCACACGGCGCTGAAAATTCCGTCACCCAACGGCAAAAGCTACAGCGAGCGGCTGGATAACGTGAAAACGGAAAAGCAGCTTAGCGCCGTGTTTGACGATTTTATCGGCATGGTGCCTATGGGGCAGAAGTTATTCGGTTCACTTAACCCGGTGCATACCGGCGGACCAATGCAGGTGAGCATTGCGTTTGCCGAACAGCATACCGATGGCTACCCGTGGAAAATCAACGGCACCGTGCGCCAGGAAGTGTTCAGCCTGCGCGGCGGCCTGTGGTTTGGTACCCGGCACCTGCTCAACTATCCGGCGAACTACAGCGTGCCGCTGTACCGTTTTGCAGATTTTAACGCGGGCTGGTACGCCAGCCGCAATGCTGCGTTTCAGAATGCCGTCAGTAAAGCGAGCGGCGTGAAGCTGGCGCTGGACGGTGATTTAATTCGTTATGATAGCGATGATGCAGGGACGACGGAGCTGGCGGTACGCCGTTTAGCCGGGCAGCTGGCGATGAGTGATGATGACATCCACCGGCAGTTGAAAAAAGGCGACAGCCTGGCGTTTGAAAAAACCGAACTGTACCAACAGGTTTTCCGTCTGGCGGATAAGAAAGCAGGCAAAGCGCTGCCGCGGGAGATACTGCCGGGGATTCAGCTTGAGAGCCCTAAAATTACGCGCAATCTGACCACGGCCTGGTTTGCGAAACGCGTTGATGAGAGGCGGGCCAGCTGTATGGCGCGTCGCTAGCGATTATCGCTCCAGCGCAGGATAAGCCCCAGTACGCCGATCAACAGGCCGCCGAACAGGAAGGGGATCAGACCAAACAGGGTCCCCACCGCCAGCCCAATCTTAATTCGGGGCGAGCTGTTGTCCTGGATTTGCATCAGGTGCTCGAAAACGCCGGGGGCATGTACCAGCATACTTAACATCTGCGCGCCGGCCCAGAAACAGAACAGCACAAACAGGGCATAGGCAATATTGCTGCGGGTGATGGCACTTCTTTTTTTAGCGGCAATAAGTGATTTTGAAAAGGCGAACTCAGCCATCTTACCCTCCGAACTTGACTGACCTGCTGGTGTGCATCGCGGCATAGCGATTATTCTGGCAGCGGGAAGGGGTTCTCAGTATCAGATTGCTGGTAATTTACGACCAGGAATATTCCTGTTTTCTACCCGGGAGCGGGTGGGCGGATCATTTTGCGGAACTTAGAGCGATATCCCAATGTGTGATAATTCTCCCCGGGGCTACAGACCGCGGATTCCGGCTGTGCGAAGATGCTTTTTTTGTTGTCGGAGGGGCCATGAAACTCACTGAAAAAATTCGCCGTGACTGGCATTACTACGCGTTTGCGCTGGGATTAATTTTTATTCTGAACGGCGTGGTGGGGCTGCTGGGCTTTGAAACGCAAGGCTGGCAATCCTATGCCGTCGGGCTGGTGACCTGGGTGATTAGCTTCTGGATTGCAGGAAAGATTATCCGCCGCCGCCAGACCGGGGTGGAAGAAGCCTAGGCCGGACGCGTTCTCCGTAGCGGGAAGGTGGCCGGGATTGCGGCGCTGCGTCTCAGATAGCCCGGGTAAGGCGCCACGCGCCGTCACCCGGGAAAAGACAATCAGTTCATGGATGTCTTCAGCGCGCGGTCTGCCGCATGGCGCTCCAGCGCCAGTTCAATCAGGCGGCTGATCAGGCTGGTGTAGTCCAGGCCGCTGGCCTGCCACAGCTTCGGATACATACTGATGTTGGTAAAACCTGGCAGCGTATTGATTTCGTTGATGATAACTTCGTTCTCTTCCGTCAGGAAAACATCAACGCGGGCCATGCCGCTGCAGCCCAGCGTCTGGTAGGCCTGAATGGCAATATCGCGAATTTTATCGTTGATATCGCTGGCAATGGCCGCAGGAACCACCACTTTCGCCCCCTGATCGTCGATGTACTTGGTATCGTAGGCGTAGAACTCGCTGTTGAGGACGATTTCGCCGCAGGTACTGGCCTGAGGATGATCGTTCCCCAGCACCGCACACTCAATTTCCCGTCCTTTAATTCCTTGTTCCACCACCACTTTATGGTCGAATTCAAAGGCCAACGCGACCGCCTGCTGGTACTGCTCTTCGCTGTTGACTTTGCTGACGCCTACCGAAGAACCCTGGTTGGCCGGTTTGACGAACAGCGGCAGGCCGAGTTTGTCTTGCACCTGCGTAAAGCTGAACTGCTGGCGATTGGCGCGAGTCAGGGTGATGAACGGGGCAATCGCCAGTCCGGCATCACGCAGCAGGCGCTTGGTGACGTCTTTGTCCATACAGGCGGCGGACCCGAGGACGTCGGAACCGACGAAGGGCAGGTTAGCCATGCGCAGCATGCCCTGCAGCGATCCGTCTTCCCCGAGGGTACCGTGAACAATCGGGAAAATCACATCGATGGCGGCCAGCGGTTGGCCGCTGTCGGCGTTGATCAGCTGCTGCGCGTCACGGCCAGGAATTTGCGCCAGGGTGACGTCGGAAGGACGCAGGGCGATACGGGCAGGATCCTGCGGGTTTAACAGATAGTTACCGGCATCGTTGATATGCCAGAGTCCCTGTTTATCAATGCCGAGCAGAACGACATCAAAGCGTGTTTTATCAATTGCTTCAACGATATTTTTCGCCGATTGCAGCGACACTTCATGTTCTGCCGACTTACCGCCAAAAACGATCCCAACCCTCATCTTAGCCATTTCAACTTCCATCCTGATGACAACAAAGCACATAACATAGCATGTGCAATGCGCGCATGGCTGCCAGAATGTTGCTCCTGGAAAGCGGCAGGCTAAAAGCTGTTCGATTGCCGTCCAGCGCACCCTGCAGGTCAGCAGAACGCGCTGAAGGGGCGGCGGTTGGTCCTGATAATGTTCGACAAAAAATTTAATCGAGCGATAAAACACTAAACTCAGGCTCAGCGCATCTCTGGTAATACGTCGATGAGTGGAAATTGCTAAGCTAGATAATAATTCACAAAAAATTAATGAATACGTGTAGTTATGGAATCCTGGAAGGTCAATCTCATCTCCGTCTGGTTTGGTTGCTTTTTCACCGGCCTGGCGATCAGTCAAATTCTGCCTTTTTTGCCGCTTTATGTTTCTCAGCTCGGCGTGACGTCTCACGAGGCGTTATCGATGTGGTCGGGGCTGACGTTCAGCGTCACCTTCCTTGTATCGGCTATTGTCTCACCCATGTGGGGCAGTCTGGCCGATCGTAAAGGGCGTAAGCTGATGCTGCTGCGCGCCTCGCTGGGTATGGCGATTGCCATTCTGCTTCAGGCCTTCGCCACCAACGTCTGGCAGCTGTTTATCCTGCGTGCGGTAATGGGGTTGACCTCAGGCTATATTCCGAACGCGATGGCGCTGGTGGCCTCTCAGGTACCGCGGGAACGCAGCGGCTGGGCGCTCAGTACGCTATCGACGGCGCAAATCAGCGGCGTTATCGGCGGGCCGCTACTGGGCGGTTTCCTGGCCGACCATGTTGGGCTGCGGGCGGTCTTTTTTATCACCGCGATTCTGCTGACGGTCAGTTTTCTCGTCACGCTATTTCTGATTAAAGAGGGCGTCCGGCCGCAGACCAGCAAGGCCGATCGCTTAAGCGGCAGGGAAGTGCTGGCGTCGCTACCTTATCCTGGGCTGGTGATTAGCCTGTTTTTCACAACCCTGGTCATTCAACTGTGCAATGGCTCTATCGGCCCCATACTGGCGTTGTTTATCAAGTCAATGGCGCCGGACAGCAACAATATCGCCTTTCTCGCCGGGATGATTGCCGCGGTACCCGGAGTTTCCGCGCTGATCTCCGCGCCGCGTTTAGGCAAACTTGGCGATCGCATCGGAACCTCGCGCATCCTGCTGGCCACATTGTGCTGCGCGGTGGTGATGTTTTTCGCCATGTCGTTCGTCACCACCCCGCTGCAGCTGGGCGTCTTGCGTTTTCTGCTAGGCTTTGCCGATGGCGCAATGTTGCCGGCGGTGCAGACTCTGCTGCTCAAATACAGCAGTGATAAGGTGACCGGGCGTATTTTCGGTTATAACCAGTCGTTTATGTACCTGGGAAATGTGGTCGGGCCGCTGATTGGCGCTTCGGTATCGGCAATGGCCGGTTTTCGCTGGGTCTTTATCGCAACCGCAGTTATCGTGCTGATTAACCTTTGGCAGCTGGCCGTGATGCTGCAACGCAGTCGCCGTACCGCCGCCTAGCGCCTTTCTCGCGGCATTTACGCCCGGGCGTAAATGCCGCGTTCAGATGTCCATCTTCTGCCTGTCTCCTGTAAATGTCGCACTGATCACAAATTGATCATTTCTCTTCTTTTCCCTCTTTAAAATACAACTGTTACGCGTATACAGTTACGCATAACAGTACATGGAAAAGAGTTTTTATGAGAAATTTATTCGATTTATCCGGCAAGCGCGCGCTGATCACCGGCTCCGCCAGAGGTATTGGCTATCTGCTGGCGGAAGGTCTGGCGGAGTATGGGGCCGAGATTATTATCAATGACCGCACGCAGCAGAAAGCAGACGCCGCGGCGCAGGCGCTGCGTGAGCAGGGCTATCGTGCGACGGGCGTGGCTTTCGATGTTACCCGCAGCGTCGAGGTTGAACAGGCCATTGCGCGGATTGAGGCGCAGATCGGGGCGATTGATATTTTGATTAACAACGCCGGGATCCAGCGTCGTTATCCCTTCACCGAATTTCCTGAGGATGAATGGGACCAGGTGATTGAGGTTAACCAGAAAGGGGTTTTCCTTGTTTCTCAGCAGGTGGCTAAATATATGATGATGCGCCGCTCAGGGAAAATAATTAATATTTGTTCAATGCAGAGTGAATTAGGTCGTAAGACTATTACACCGTATGCCGCATCGAAAGGGGCGGTCAAAATGCTGACGCGTGGAATGTGTGTGGAGCTGGCCGAATATAATATTCAGGTTAATGGTATTGCTCCGGGTTATTTTGCCACAGAAATGACCGCAGCATTAGTTAACGATCGGGATTTTTCTGCCTGGCTGTATCAAAGAACCCCAGCTGCGCGCTGGGGAAAACCGGAAGAATTAATTGGCGCCGCGGTCTATCTGGCCTCCCCTGCGGCTAATTTTGTGAATGGACATCTGTTGTTTGTTGATGGCGGGATGCTTGCCGCCGTTTGAGTCCTGCATCGCCTTTTAGCGGCCGCACGTCGGCCGCCAAAAAGCTGATGAATATATAAAATAATGACCCCCCGTTTGATTATGCACTTTATCTGAGGATGGCATATGCAAATGCTCGCGAAATTACCAGCGCGTCGCTGGTGGTATTTAATGCCGGTAATTTTTATTACCTATAGTCTGGCGTATCTCGATCGTGCGAATTATGGTTTTGCCGCCGCTGCCGGTATTGAAAGTGATTTAGGTATTACCAAAGGAACGGCATCACTGATTGGCGCTTTGTTCTTCCTGGGCTATTTCTTTTTCCAGGTTCCCGGTGCGATGTACGCCGTAAAACGCAGCGTACGAAAAATGATTTTCTTCAGCCTGGTACTATGGGGCTTTTGCGCGGCGGCCACCGGGTTTGTCAGCAATATTCCGATGTTAATGGTTATTCGCTTTACGCTCGGGATCGTCGAGGCGGCGGTGATGCCGGCGATGCTGATTTATATCAGCAACTGGTTTACCAAAACCGAGCGTTCACGCGCCAATACCTTCCTGATTCTTGGCAACCCGGTGACGGTATTGTGGATGTCGATTGTCTCCGGCTACCTGATTCAGTCCTGGGGCTGGCGGGAAATGTTTATTATCGAAGGCATTCCGGCGGTGCTATGGGCTATCTGCTGGTGGATTCTGGTGCGGGATAAACCGTCGGAAGTCTCCTGGCTGAATGCGCAGGAGAAGCAGGTTCTGCAACAGGCGATGGATAGCGAACAGAGCCATATCAAACCGGTGCGCAACTATGGCGAGGCGCTGCGTTCACGAAACGTAATCATGCTGTGCGCCGTCCATGCGCTGTGGAGTATCGGGGTTTATGGCTTCATGATGTGGATGCCGTCAATTCTGAAAAATGCCGCGCAGATGGATATCGTTGCCGTCGGTTGGCTGGCGGCGGTTCCCTATCTGGCGGCGATTTGTCTGATGCTGACGGTCTCCTGGCTGTCGGATAAATTCCAGAATCGTAAACTGTTCATCTGGCCGCTGTTGCTGATTGCCGCCGTGGCGTTTTTCGGCTCCTGGATGATCGGCAATCAGTCTTTCTGGTTCTCCTACGGGCTGCTGGTTATCGCCGCCGCCTGTATGTATGCGCCGTATGGTCCCTTTTTCGCGCTGATCCCGGAGCTGCTGCCGCGCAACGTGTCGGGGGTGTCGATGGGATTAATTAATAGCTTCGGCGCGCTCGGTGCGTTCCTTGGCGCCTGGCTGGTGGGATATCTGAATGGCATCATGGGCGGGCCTGGCGCGTCGTACACCTTTATGGCCATTGCGCTGCTGGCATCGGTGGTGCTGATGTACAACGTGCGGGCCAACGACGATCGAACGGCTGCGCTGATGACGACAAAAAAGCTTGCGGGTTAACAGAATCGAAGCTGCTGTGGTAAGGTTCTCTGCGAGCATATGAGTCGTTTGTCGCAGAGAACCCGATGAAAAACAACCGGATGACATTACAGGATATCGCGAACCTGGCCGGGCTTAATAAAATGACGGTCAGCCGTTATTTACGAGACCCGGGCCAGGTATCGCAGCGTAGCCGTGAATTGATCGCTAAGGTCATGGAAGAGAACAACTATATTCCTAACCGGGCGCCGGAAATTCTGCTCAATGCCCGCAGTAAAACCATCGGCGTGCTGATTCCCTCCTTTCGTAACCAGATATTCGCCGATGTGCTCGCCGGTATTGAATCCGTCACTTCTGCCCACCAGTATCAGACCCTGATTGCCAATTACGGCTACGATCCGCAGCGTGAAGAGCGCGAAGTGCTCAATTTACTCTCCTACAATATCGATGGGCTGATTCTCACCGGCAAGCAGCACACTGACCGCATGATCCAGTATGTCCGCGCCAGCGGTATCCCGGTCGCGGAGCTGATGGACATCGGCGGGCAGCCGCTCGATATCCAGGTGGGATTTGATAACGAGAAAGCCGGCTGGGATATGGCTCATGCGTTTCTCGAAAGCGGCAAACGAAAAATCGCCTTTTTTGGTTCGATGGACGATCCCCGCGATGTGAGTCGTTTCCGCGGGACTGAACAGGCGGTGGCGGCCTGTGGCCTGCAGGCGTATCACATCACGCCGCGTACCATCTCCTCGGTGGCGCTGGGCCGGCAGATGTTCCTGCAAATGCAGCAGTCGCACCCGGATATCGACGCGATTTTTTGTACCAATGACGATCTGGCGGTCGGCGTGCTGCTGGAGTGTCAGGCGCAGGGGATTGCGGTGCCGCAGGAGATAGCGATTGCCGGCTTCCACGGGCTGGAAATTGGTCGTGCGCGGCTGCAAAAAATCGCTAGCGTCATTACTCCTCGTTATGACATCGGTAAAACGGCGAGTGAAATCCTGATTGCCCGTCTGGCGGGGAAAGACGCGCCAGATAGCGTGAATTTGGCCTATCAGATATATTATGGCGATACGTTATAATTATTACCGGAATAGCAATATTCTTTTTTATTATTATCTATTGAATTTAGTTATGAAAGGTATTGTTCTTGCCTTGAGTTTATTCCTGGTGGCGATCGTCGAATGAGCAAAACGTTTCGCTTATTATATTGAGAGATAAACAACCATTTTTAAAAAATAATACTGGTATCCGATGGCGAATGTATGACATAACTAGCAAATAATGGAACCCGCATAAGGATACAGTGCTGTGAAGAATCTGATTGCTGAACTACTGGTAAACCTGGCGCAAAAGGAGGAAGAAGCGAAGGAACTGACGGTGCAGGTTGAGGCGCTGGAAGTTGTGGTGACGGCGCTGCTTCGCCATATGGCGCAGGATGCGCAGCAGGCACTAATTAACGATATTGAGCACGCTATTGAGCAGGCGAGCCCCGGTCCGCTGGTGGACGATCGCGACGCTCAGCTGCTGCAGCAATATATAAAAAAGCTGTTACGGCATCCGCGTAGTTAGTTCTTTTGACAGGACATGGATGCTGTCATTTTACTGTCATCTCGCTTTTATAAAGTCTCCCTCGTTTTGTTTTTTAAGTATTTTTACATGGAGACGACAAAAGTGAAATTAAACGCCCTCTTTATTGCCCTGTTACCTCTGCTGGGCTCCCCGGTTATTCATGCAGAAACCACGGCTGCCCCGGTTCTGGAAAATCGTGCCGCTCAGGGCGATATCACCACGCCCGGCGGCGCGCGCCGCTTAAGCGGCGATCAAACTGCCGCGCTGCAGGCTTCGTTAATCAACAAACCCGCAAAAAATATTATTTTGCTGATTGGCGACGGGATGGGCGACTCTGAAATTACGGCGGCGCGCAATTATGCCGAAGGCGCCGGCGGTTTCTTTAAGGGCATTGATGCGCTGCCGCTGACCGGTCAGTACACACATTATTCTCTGGATAAGAAAACCGGCAAACCGGATTACGTCACCGATTCCGCCGCGTCCGCGACCGCCTGGACCACCGGCGTAAAAAGCTATAACGGCGCGCTGGGGGTTGATATCCATGAAAAAGATCATCAGACCATCCTCGAACTGGCGAAAGCCGCAGGGTTTGCCACCGGCAATGTCTCCACGGCAGAGCTGCAGGATGCCACGCCAGCGGCGCTGGTCGCACACGTGACTTCGCGTAAATGCTATGGCCCGAGCGTCACCAGCGAAAAATGTCCCGGCAACGCGCTGGAAAAGGGCGGTAAAGGCTCAATTACCGAGCAGCTGCTGAATGCCCGCGCGGACGTGACCTTAGGCGGCGGGGCCAAAACTTTCGCCGAAACCGCGACGGCCGGTGAATGGCAGGGCAAAACGCTGCATGAGCAGGCCATTGCCCGTGGCTACCAGATTGTCACCGATGCCAGCTCGCTGGCCGCGGTCAGCGAAGCCAACCAGGGCAAACCGCTGCTGGGTCTTTTCGCCGACGGCAACATGCCGGTGCGCTGGGAAGGGCCGAAAGCCTCTTACCACGGAAATATTGATAAGCCGGCGATAACCTGCACCCCGAACGGCAAACGTGACGCTTCCGTTCCGACGCTGGCGCAGATGACCGAGAAAGCGATCGATCTTCTGAGCAGCAACGAGAAAGGATTCTTCCTGCAGGTTGAGGGCGCCTCCATTGATAAACAGGATCATGCGGCGAACCCGTGCGGTCAGATTGGCGAAACCGTCGACCTTGATGAAGCGGTACAAAAAGCGCTGGAGTTTGCCAAAAAAGAGGGTAACACGCTGGTCGTTGTCACCGCTGACCATGCGCACGCCAGCCAGATTATTCCGGCCGATTCCAAAGCTCCGGGCCTGACTCAGGCGCTGACGACCAAAGACGGCTCGGTGATGGTCATTAGCTACGGCAACTCGGAAGAGGAGTCGATGGAACATACCGGCACGCAGCTGCGCATTGCCGCCTACGGTCCGCATGCCGCAAACGTGGTGGGCTTAACCGATCAGACCGATCTGTTCTACACCATGAAAGCCGCGCTGGGCCTGAAATAAGCCGCTGCCGATGGTGAATTGTGGCCATCGGCTGGTTTTTTTCCCATCAGCGACCAGACTTACAGAGATTGACTGACAAAAGGATGGTGTGATGAAAATAACATTGTTGGTAACTCTGCTTTTTGGTCTTATCTTTGTGACGGCGGTGAATGCCGCGGAAAAAACGCCCACGCCCCAGCAGCAAAAAATGACGACCTGCAACAAAGAGGCCTCGTCGAAATCGCTGAAAGGGGATGAGCGTAAAGCATTTATGAGTCAGTGCCTCAAGAAAGATGCGCCGGCGCCGGAAAGTAAAGGGCTGACGCCTCAGCAGCAAAAAATGCGCGAGTGCAACGGTCAGGCGACCCAGCAGTCTCTGAAAGGGGACGATCGTAATAAGTTTATGAGTGCCTGCCTGAAGAAACAGGGATAAGCGGGCGCGGGTCGAAGCTGATGGGGTAAAAACGGGTGAGGAGACTCCTCACCCGATATCGACACGAGGCGGGGATCAGGAGCGGCTAAGCTTCTCTGATTTTTCCATGCATTTGACCATGGCCTCGATGACCGCAGAGCGGAATCCTTTCTCTTCCAGTACCCGCACAGCTTCGATGGTAGTCCCGCCTGGCGAGCAGACCATATCTTTCAGCGTCCCCGGATGTTCTCCGCTTTCGAGCACCATTTTGGCCGAGCCCATGACCGCCTGAGCGGCAAATTTGTAGGCCTGAGCGCGCGGCATACCGCCGAGAACGGCAGCATCTGCCATCGCTTCAATAAACATGAAGACATAGGCCGGCGCGGAACCGCTCACGCCCACCACCGGGTGGATCATCGGCTCAGCGATAATTTCAGCCTGACCGAAGCAGCGGAAAATCGTCAGCGCTTCGGCGACCTCTTCGCTGGTCACCAGCGCGTTAGGTGTCACTGAGGTCATCCCGGCGTTAACCAGCGATGGGGTGTTCGGCATCGCGCGTATGATCTTGCGATCGTGGCCCAGCGCCCGTGCCAGCTGATCGAGCGTGACGCCAGCGGCAATTGAGATAACCAGCGAGTCTTTATTCAGGCTGGAGGCGACTTCACTGAGCACTTTAATCATGATCCCCGGCTTGACCGCGCCGAAGATGATATCGGCGACCTGAGCGACTTCCTGTGCGCTCTGCGCGGCATTGATGCCGTACTGGTCGTGCAGGGCCGCCACTTTGTCCGGCGACGGGGTGTAGACCCAAATTTGCCCAGGCTGCACCTGTCCGCTGGCGATCAGACCGCCCAGAATGGCCTTACCCATATTGCCGCAGCCGATAAAGCCAATTTTCTTCTCCATCACCGTTCCCCTTTGCTTATTTTGTCGTGAGTTCTCTAGCTTATCACTCCAGCGCTTCCCCGGGGGACAAAAGCAGGTGACAATGATGCCTCCCTTTTTCGTCGACAGGAGCCGGAATGGCTATTTGGGTTGATGCGGACGCGTGTCCGAACGTCATTAAAGAGATTTTATTCCGCGCCGCCGAGCGTACACAGACCTCGCTGACGCTGGTTGCCAACCAGCCGCTGCGGGTGCCGCCGTCGCGGGTGATCCGCACGCTGCGCGTGCCGCAGGGATTTGATGTGGCCGACAACGAAATCGTCCGCCTGTGTGAACCGGGCGACCTGGTGATTACCGCCGATATTCCGCTGGCGGCGGAAGTGCTGGCCAAGGGCGGCGCAGCCTTAAATCCGCGCGGTGAGCGCTACAGCGATGCGACTATTCGCGAACGTCTGACGATGCGTGATTTTATGGAAACGATGCGGGCCAGCGGCGTACAAACCGGCGGCCCGGATAGTTTGTCGCAGCGCGATCGGCAACAATTCGCCGCCGCGCTGGAGAAGTGGCTGTCAGAGACAAAACGCCCGCAGGGTTAAACCCAGCTGTCGTCATCGCCGCCGAAATCGTCGTCGTTACCCATCCCGGCGTCGAAGTCAGAGTTCCAGGTGTTGTTATCCGCGAGGAACTGATTATCGTCCTGACGGAACGGATCCTCCGCGCCGGACAGTTCCTGCGTCTGGTTGAGGTCGGGCTGCGGTTTTTCTTCAATAATATTGACGATCTCCTGCGGATGCGAGCCGCTGAACATATTGGTCAACATATTGCCCAGCACCACGCCGCCTGCCACACCTGCCGCCGTTTGCAGCGCACCGGCCATAAAGCCGCCGCCGCTGCGCGCCGCCTGCGGCGCATAGTTTTGCTGCGGCATTTGCGGCGCATACTGCGGCTGTGCGCTGGCCTGAGGGCGACCATATTGTTCTGCCCCGGGAATGGGGTCGGAGCCGCGGCTCTGACCGCCGCCAAACAGCCCGGAGAGGAACCCGCCGCTGCTCGGTTTTGCCGCCTGTAGCTGCGTCACCTGGCTTTCCAGCGCCTGGATACGATCGTTGAGCTGCTTGATGGCGGCTTCCTGGATCAGTATCGTTTGCGCCATGTAATAGGGCGCGGCGGGCTGCTCTTTGATGTGTTGCGCAATCCGCTCCTCGGCGCTGGCATCGCGCGAAGCGCTCTGCGTTCCGGCCTCTTTCAGGCGGGAAAACAGTCCATCAATAAGGCGTTGTTCTTCAGATTGCATGGTACTTTCCTCTGTCATACTGGTCGTTTAGCGTCAGAGTGCGACCGAACATGCCATGTTGTAAATATGTTGATGCGTAAAGCTATGCATAAATGTGTTACCGTTTACGCCAGCCAGCGGCTGAAAAATAATCTTTTTGAATAAGTAAATCTGGAATCACACTTAATGCAATGATAGGTTTACGCGATAAATCCTTTTGTTGCCTGTGATGAGCAGGTTTTGCTAGAGCAATGTAACGTTTGTTTTACGCTTATTGCCGGCGATTTTGCCGGTACCATTGCTGACTATTCGTATTCATTTTCCCGCGATATGCGGAACCAGGGGGTCTTCGGTAATGACATTGCCAATCTTTCTCATCGGGCCACGCGGCTGTGGTAAAACGACAATCGGCCATGCGCTGGCGCGGGCGCGTCATTACCAGTTCACCGATACCGATCATGCGCTGCAGGAGCGCGAGCAGCGTACGGTCGCGACTATTGTTGAGCAGGAGGGCTGGGCGCGTTTTCGTGAGCTGGAGTCAGAGGCGCTGAAAGCGGCCGCGCGACCGGAGACGGTGGTGGCGACCGGCGGCGGCATTATTCTGGCTGAAGCTAACCGCCAGTTCATGCGCGAAAACGGCGTGGTGATTTACCTGCAGGTGCCGGTTTCGGCGCTGATCGAACGCCTTGAAGCCTATCCGAAAACCGAGCAGCGCCCGACGCTGACCGGCAAACCGGTGCGCGATGAAGTCGGCGAAGTGCTGGCGCAGCGGGAAGCGCTGTATCGCGCAACCGCGCATCATATTATTGATGCCACCGCGACGCCGGATGACGTCGTCGGACACATTCTGGCGACCTTACAGAATGTCTTCGCGCCGCAAGAGGCTCAATGCGTCGAGGCCGCAAGAGAGTAACGGGACGCCGGCCGCGCTGTGAGTTAAGACTTTACTGACGGTAAACGACGCAGGGGCCCCTATACTTAATAGCTCTGATGGCCGAAGAAGGAAGAGCTATGCCAACCCAACCTCCATATCCGAGAGAAGCGCGTATTGTTGCCGTTGCGAAAGGTCCCGCAGGCCAGGGGGAGACCTGGTATCAGCTGCGTGCCGATTTCCCGACTCCCGATTCACTGATCAGCGAACACCCCACGGAACAGGAAGCGCTGGACGCGAAACAGCGCTACGAAGACCCGGATAAATCATAATCTCGCCCGCCCGGTATTCTCTTTGCTCAGAGCAATTCCGGGCCTCCATCACATTTTTAATTCATCAGCGTTGCTGATGATTCCCTAAGGTACGGATTTTTCAGGCATGCGCCTGAGGCCACATCAATCTTTACATTCAACGGCGGCGGTAAGCTGCTACGCTTCTGGACGGTTGATTTTTAGTCAACGGGGGGGCGAAGTGGTGTGCAGTAAGCCTGTGCTGAAGCAGTGGTAGTGAAAAGGTACGTGATATGAGTACAACGATGGCTATTTTAACCGTTGGCGTGGTACCGGTGGCTGAAGTTTTGCCGCTTTTAACCGAACATATCAGGGAAGAGCAGATCACTCATATTAGCCTGTTAGGCAAAATGACGCGTGAAGATGTTATGGAAGATTATGCCCTTGATTCCGGCGATGAACGCCTGCTGACGTTATTGAATGATAACCAGCCGGCCGAGGTTTCGCGCCAGAAGGTCGAGCGTGATTTAAAGCATATTATCGCGATGCTCGACAGGCAAGAATATGATGTCATTCTATTTTTGAGTTCCGAAATGCTCAGTGGCCTCACGGCGCGCAATGCTATTTTACTGGAGCCGCAGCGGATTATTCCGCCGCTGGTGGCATCGATTGTTGACGGGCATCAGGTCGGGGTTATCGTTCCCGTTGAGGAGGTGCTGCCCATGCAGCAGCAAAAGTGGCTTTCGTTAGAAAACGCGCCTTACTACGCGTTGGCCAACCCGATCAGCGGCAGCGATAGTGATTTATTGAGCGCCGGACGGGCGCTGCTGGAGCAGGGCGCCGACGTGCTGGTGCTGGACTGCCTGGGTTACCACCAGCATCATCGCGACGTATTGCAAAAAGCGCTGGATGTGCCGGTTCTGCTGTCAAATGTGCTGGTTTCCCGGCTGGCTGCAGAACTATTAGTTTAACATGGTCCGATAGATTAATTTTACGTGACAGGGGCAAGGAGCGCCCCCTATATTGAGGCTTCAACAAAAGATCATAAGGGCTTGTTTATGCTTCAAAGCAATGAATACTTCGACGGAAAAGTGAAATCGATTGGCTTCACCAGCAGCAGCACCGGCCGCGCGAGCGTCGGGGTGATGGCAGAAGGGGAATATACCTTTGGTACCGCGCAGCCGGAAGAGATGACGGTGGTGAGCGGTGCGCTGAATGTGCTGCTGCCGGGGGAAACCGAGTGGAAAGTGTATGCCGCCGGTGAAGTGTTCAATGTACCAGGCAACAGCGAGTTTCATCTGCAGGTGGCTGAGCCAACCTCTTATCTGTGCCGCTATCTGTGATTCCTCGCCTTCCTGCCGCGGCAGGAAGGCATGTTGCCCGCTTTGTCGAGCGCATCCGGCGCTGATTAGCGCTGTGCTTCTCCGCCGAGAGCTTCCACCAGATTCTGAATCAATGCCGCCAGTTCGCCGGTCATCAGAATAAAGTCGGCGTCAAAACGCTGAGCGAAATCTTCCCGGTCAATATCTTCATTCTGGTCACGCAGTTCGTCGCAGAACTTCAGACGTTTGATTGAACCATCATCGCACATCAGGAACTGAATACGCTGCTGCCAGTCGAGCGCCAGTTTGGTCACGACTTTCCCGGCTTCAATATGCACGGCGATTTCATCGCTGACCAGATCCTGTTTCTTCGCCCGAATGACGCCGCCGTCTTCCAGCATGGCTTTCAGTTCGGCTTCATCCAGCAGCTGGAAACCCTGAGCGACGCTCCCGGAGCGGACCCATTCGGTCAAGGTCAGCTCGATCGGATTTTCCAGCGCCAGCGGAACGACCGGCAGAGAACCTAAGGTTTTACGCAGCAGCGCCAGCGTATCTTCCGCTTTCTTGGCGCTGGCGCAGTCGACCATGATCAGCCCGTTGACGGTATCGATCCACATCATTGTCTGGCTGAAACGGCTGAAGGCGCGCGGCAGCAGCGAGTGCAGCACTTCGTCTTTCAGCGAATCTTTCTCGGTTTTTTTCAGCTTACGGCCCTGATCGGCTTCCAGCTTGAGGATCTTTGCTTCCAGCGCCTGTTTGATCACCGGTGACGGCAGGATCTTCTCTTCTTTACGTGCGCAGATCACGATCTGACCATTTGCGGTATGCGTCAGCGCATCGCTGTGCGAACCCATCGGCGATACCCAACCGGTCTTCGCCATATCCTGGCTACCACAAGGGGTAAATGTCAGCCCGGCCAGCTGTTTTTCCATCTCCTCGGCACGCAATGAAATCTCGCGGCTGAGACGGTAAACCATTAAATTTTTGAACCACAGCATGATAATTTCCACGGCGTTGTCGTTAAATCCAGCGGGCATGATAGCGAATTGTCGCTATGCTTGCATTGTTAATCGGGGAGAGGAGCTTACAGTGCGTATTGGTATTGATCTGGGCGGCACAAAAACAGAAGTCATTGCTCTGAGTGACCAGGGAGAGCAGTTATTCCGCCACCGTTTGCCGACTCCACGCGAGGATTATCGGCAAACAATAGAGAATATCGCGACGCTGGTCGGGATGGCGGAGGACGCGACCGGGCAGCGCGGCAGCGTTGGCGTCGGGATCCCGGGGTCGATTTCGCCCTATACCGGGGTAGTGAAGAATGCCAACTCCACTTGGCTCAACGGTCAGCCGTTTGATAACGATCTGAGCCAGCGCTTAAACCGCGAAGTACGCCTGGCGAATGATGCCAACTGTCTGGCGGTTTCCGAAGCGGTAGACGGCGCCGCCGCCGGGGCGCAGACCGTGTTTGCGGTGATCATCGGTACCGGATGCGGGGCCGGCGTGGCGATACAGGGCCGTTCCCATATTGGCGGTAACGGCACCGCCGGGGAGTGGGGTCACAACCCGCTACCGTGGATGGATGATGATGAACTGCGCTATCGTGCCGAAGTGCCGTGCTATTGCGGTAAGCAGGGATGTATTGAAACCTTTATCTCCGGGACCGGTTTTGCCACGGACTACCAGCGTTTGAGCGGCCAGTCGCTCACGGGCAACGCGATTATGCAGCGGGTTAGCGAGCAGGATCCGCTGGCCGAGCAGGCGCTGAAGCGTTACGAGATGCGTCTGGCGAAGTCGCTGGCCCACGTGGTCAATATCCTCGATCCGGATGTGATTGTCCTCGGCGGTGGGATGAGCAACGTTGAACGCCTCTACCAGACGGTTCCTGAACTGGTGAAATCATGGGTATTCGGCGGGGAGTGCGAGACGCCGATTCGAAAAGCCGTACACGGCGACTCCAGCGGCGTGCGCGGCGCGGCCTGGCTGTGGCCGCTGTAAATCAGCGTGACCCCGTTGCCCTGGTCAGCTGGGGCAACGAGGAGTTAATCACAGAGCGGGGATCTCATCCAGGTGAGAGTAAATCGTCAGCCCTCTTTTTTTCCCTTCCTCGACATCAAGATCGGCGCCCCGGGACTCCCCCGGTATACGCAAAATCGCGTCGCAGCGGCTAATCAAACGATGGGCGACGGGATATAAAAACTCTTCGCTGATCGGATCGCCTGTTTCCTTTGAACCAGCGGCTTTGGCCAGAGGTAAAGCGAGCCACTCGCCAATCACGGGAATATGCCCTTTACGATAAATATTCAGCGCAACCTGTGCCATGGCGTTCAGGTTGGCAGCAATCAGTTCCGGGCGATCATTGGTGCCGCTGCGGACGGGACCCGCAACCAGGATAAGACAACTTTTCATCTCTCAGACCTTCTTAATATGTGAGCGGGAAGACGGGAAACCCGATGGATATCCGCAAAGGCGTTTTTACCTGGCGCGTATCTGTCGGGGACATTGCTTCTGCACGTTTGTGCACGAATGGCGGTGATAATAGATTTTTTCCGCTTTTAGTGGTTTAAACGTCATGTTGATGCCTGTTTATTCTCTCTTTAGAAAATAAAACGAAACTATCACGCATATTCATGCATGATCAAGATTATTCGTGAAATTGCGGCAAGGATAATGCACCGGAGAAGTGCGACCTTTCCGCGAAAGGAAAGGTCTGCGCAGGGGAAAGGCTCGGGGGTTACTCGATGGAAAACATTTTATCCAGCCGGCTGTAGCCAAGACCGTTGATTTTCTTAACTTTGATCTGCACCGGAATGCGCTCTTTCATTGCTTCAACGTGGCTTATTACGCCGATCACCTTACCGCTGGCATTCAGGGCGTCGAGCGCATCCAGCGCGGTATCGAGCGTTTCGCTATCGAGCGTGCCGAACCCTTCATCAAGGAACAGCGAATCGATGCGCGTTTTGTGACTCACCAGATCGGACAGCGCCAGCGCCAGCGCCAGGCTGACAAGGAAACTTTCACCGCCGGAGAGGGTCCGCGTATCGCGTACCGCATCCGCCTGCCAGGTATCAACCACCTCCAGCTCCAGTGCTTCGCTGGCCTTGCGCTGGAGCTGGTAGCGCCCGTGCAGGCGATTGAGCTGATGGTTCGCCAGCCAGACCAGGTTATCCAGCGTTAGCCCCTGGGCGAATTTGCGGAACTTATCGCCCTCTTTAGAACCGATTAGCGCATTAAGCCATGCCCAGTCCTCGAGCTGCTGCCCGGCAAGCGCGATCTCCTGATGTAATGCCTGCTGGCGTTGCTGGTTTCCGGCATTCTGTTTCAGCTGTTGGCGGATCTCTCCCTGGCGGGCGCTGTTTTCCCGCAGCTGCGGCGCCAGCTGGAGCAGACGGGCCTGGAGCTGTTCCAGCGGTAGGGTGAGGTCGACGTCTGTCGGCGGTCGCTGCTGATGCCGGGCGAGCGCGTCGCGAGCGCGCAGCGCCAGAGCGTTATTTTGCTGTACGGCATTTTCCAGCGCCTGTTTAAGCCGCTCCAGCCGCTGGCGCGTCTCTTCGTCAAGCAGAGCGGCGAGAAAGGCCTGCTGGTCGGCAAACGGGCTGCTGGAGAGGGCGGCAGCGAAGCGGGTTTGCGTCTCCCGCAGCGCTTCCTGCTGCTGGCTCTCCTGCTGGCTCAGCGTCCGCCACTGGCTTTGCAATGCCAGGCAGTCGTCATGCACCTGACGCCAGCCCGTCAGCGGCGCCGGATCGGCTATCTCGTCCGTTGACGGAAGGGGCTCCGGCTCTGTCGGTGGAAGTGTTTCCAGCAGCGGCGTCAGCTGTTGAAGCTGCTCCTGAAGCGCGACGGATTGGTTCTGTTGTTCCTGCCACAGGCGGCTCTCGGCTTCCCGCTGCGCCAGCCACTCCGCCGTCCGATCGGCCTGCGGAACGCTGAGCGCGAAGGGCGAGAGTTCTGTCTCCAGCTGCGCGCGCCGTTGTTCCTGCTCCTGCTGGAGCTGCCTGAGCTGTTGCTCGCCCGCCTGCTGCCGGGCCTGCCAGGCCAGTCGCTGCTGGTGCTGATACAGCTGCTGTTCGCTCTCTTGCTGGGCCGCCAGCCAGCCGGGAATATCATCCTGCGGCTGCAGGTCGCAATGGAGTCCGCTGACGGTTGTCTGCCATTGTGAGGTGAGCGCTTGCTCCTGCTGAAGGAGAGAGTCCAGCTCTTCTTTCTCTTTAACCTGTTGTTTAAGCAGTGCCTCAAGCTGGCCGCGCAGCTGGGCGCCTTCTTCCGCCAGCTGTTTGACTTCACGCTCCAGACTATCCCGGCGGGCCTGATTCACGCCGGGCTCCAGCGCCCGGTATTGTGCGACGGCCGGGTGTTCGCTGGAACCACAGAGCGGACAAGGGGCTCCGGGCTGCAGGCGAGCGCGCTCTTCCTCCAACCCGACAATGCGCGCTTCCAGCTCACAAATAGCCTTCACATCGCTGAATTGCTGATGTTTTTCTTTGTAGGCCAGGCGGCGCTGGGCCAGGGTTGTTTCCAGCTTTTCCTGTTCCTCGCGACGAGCCTGCTCAGTGGTTTGCAGCTGCTGCTGACGCTGGCGAAGCGGCAACAGGCGGCTATGCAGCGTCGAAAGCTGCTGGCGTAACGGGCGGGCGGCGGCGTGCTGCGCCAGGCTGGCGGTGACCTGGTCGGCATCCAGCGTCAGCGTCGCAGGCGGCAGCTCTGCCAGCTTGCGGGCGATTTCCGCCAGGCTCTGTTGCACGACGTTCTGTTGCCGGGCATCGCTCGCCTGCTGCTGGAAGACGGCCCGCCAGCCCGCCAGCGAGTTTCCCCACTGGCGATAGCGATCGTGTTCGTTAAGCCACAGGTTGAGGGCGTGATGGGCATCCTGCAAGCGGGTCATCTGCCGGCTGGCGGCAAGGCGGATCCCGGCGCGCAGCCGCAGCTTGTCCTGTAAGCGAGTATTCACTTCCTCCACCTGGCGGTGGGTTTGCGCCAGCGCGGCGCTTTGTTCCTGCTGTCGGGTCCACAGCGGACGAAGCTGCTCTGCCGGCTGCGCGTTGAGCAGCGCTGCAAGCTGCGGCTGGGCCTGATCCAGCGCCTGCTGCGCGTCCTGCAGCCGGACCTGAGCCTGCGAGGCTTCCGCGCTGAGCTCCTGCTGGCGCAGCAGCCACTGCTGCGCGGCCTGCAGGCGGGCTTGCTCCGAAAGCTGTAGACGCTCTTCATCAGTAAGTGCTTGCAAACTTTGCTGTAGCGCCTGCTGCTGCTCATCACTCAGCAGCAGAACGCCGGAGGCCTGGGCCTGAAGTTTCTCCAGTTCGTTGCGGGCAAGCTTATGCTTTTCAAACACCTGTGCTGAAATTTGGCCGTAGATTTCGGTGCCGGTCAGCTCTTCCAGCAGCTCAGCGCGTTCTTTTGGTTTGGCGTTGAGGAACGCGGCGAACTGGCCTTGCGACAGCAGCATTGAGCGGGTAAAGCGACCGTAATCCAGTCCGGTGAGCGAAGCGGTCAGTTCGAGCTTATCTTTGACTTTATCGGCAAGGATCTGCCCATCGTCGCAGCGGGCCAGCTCAACGCGCGGGGCCTGCAGGTTGCCCTCCGGCTGATTGCGGGCGCGGTTCTGGCTCCAGAAGGCGCGATAGGCCGTCCCTTTGACCTCGAATTCCACTTCCGCCAGACACTCGGCGGTATCGCGGGTCATCAGATCGTTTTGCGATTGCGACACGCTGCTCAGACGGGGCGTTTCGTGATACAGCGCGAGGCAGATCGCGTCCAGCAGAGTGGTTTTCCCGGCGCCGGTGGGGCCGGTGATGGCAAACAGCCCGTTGCTGGCGAACGGTTCTGCGGTGAAGTCGATTTTCCATTCGCCTTTTAACGAGTTGATATTTTTCAGGCGCAAACTCAGAATTTTCACAGGTGCTCCTCACCATTCAGACTATGCAGCGTTTCGTTGAACAGCTGCGTCAGGCGTAGCCGCTGCGCCTCTTCCAGCGTTTCCTGCGCCAGCCGGCGTTCAAACACCTCCTCGACCTGCAGTTCGCTCAGCGTCTCCCGCCGCTCTCCCGCCAGGATGCGTTCACGTTGGGCGCGGCTGCGGCGAACCAGCAGCACTTCCACCGGCAGATCTTCGGTCTGGGCCTGAATTTTTCGCTGAATATCATGGAGATATTCGTCACTGGTAATTTCAATATCCAGCCAGACGACCGGCTCCTGAGGGGCGTCCCGCCACTGGGTAAGCTGTTCGCTGATGCTGGAGAAATCGCCTTTCAGCACTGCCAGCGGCTGCGTCACCGGCACCGTCAGAGGAAGCACCTCCGCCAGGTGCCCGTCGCTGAAGGTCACCAGATTGACGCTTTTGCTTTTGCCCGTCTCATCAAAGCTGAGGGCGATGGGCGAGCCGCTGTAGCGAATATGGTCGCTGCCGCCGATCTTCTGCGCCCGGTGAATATGGCCGAGGGCAACATAATCAACGGGGGGAAAATGGCTGGCGGGGAACGCCTCCAGCGTGCCGATGTAGATATCGCGCACCGCATCGCTCTTGCTGGCGCCAACGGTGGTCAGGTGGCCGCTGGCGACGATCGGCAGCGGACGATCGCCGCGCAGGGCGCAGGCGGCTTCGTACTGCTGCTGATAATAGTCGCTGATAGCGTTCAACAGCAGCTGCTGTTTTTCGCCGCCGGAGTGTCCGGCCTGGCTGGTGACCAGCTCGCGCGGGCGCAGGAAGGGGACCGGGCAAAATATGGCGCCGGGCGTGCCGTCGCGCTGCGGCAGAATAAAGGGAGCATGGCCGGCGCTGGCCACCACCGTGGTTTTCAGAAAGGCCAGAATATCGCGGGATTCATTTAGCGTCGCCACCGAATCGTGGTTGCCCGCCAGCACCACCAGCTGGCAGCCGGTTTGCTGAAGCTGAACCACGAATCGGTTATACAGCTCGCGGGCGTAGCTTGGCGGTGAGCCGGTATCAAAGATGTCGCCGGCGACAATAATGGCATCGACCTCGTGCGCCTGCGCGCTGGTCAGCAGCCAGTCGAGAAAGGCCGAGTGTTCGGCGGCGCGGCTCTTGCTGTAAAAATTCTGGCCAAGGTGCCAGTCAGAGGTGTGGATGATGCGCATAAGTATTCCCTGGCGAAAAAGCATAGGCGCATTATATACCTGTCATCCCGCAGGTTGCCCCTTTAACGCCAGCAGGATCGATTGTTACTCCTTGTCATTATTAAAAATCCGCTATCATATGACGGTCATTTTCTTCATAAATCTGTCACAAAACTGACGCATAATGGCGCCGCACTCTATACTGATGGCTAAAAAATACAGGGTAAATAATGGCGAGAAGAATTCTGGTCGTTGAAGATGAAGCTCCGATCCGCGAAATGGTCTGCTTTGTTCTTGAGCAAAACGGCTTTCAGCCCGTCGAGGCGGAAGATTATGACAGTGCGGTGAATCAACTCAATGAACCCTGGCCTGATTTGATTCTCCTCGACTGGATGCTGCCGGGCGGATCGGGTCTCCAGTTTATCAAGCTGCTCAAGCGTGAGGCGATGACCCGCGATATTCCGGTCGTCATGCTCACCGCTCGCGGTGAAGAAGAGGATCGCGTACGTGGTCTGGAAACCGGTGCCGATGATTACATCACTAAGCCTTTTTCACCGAAAGAGCTGGTGGCGCGAATCAAAGCGGTGATGCGCCGTATTTCGCCGATGGCGGTGGAAGAAGTGATTGAAATGCAAGGGCTTAGCCTTGACCCTTCCTCCCACCGCGTGATGACCGGTGAAAGTCCGCTGGACATGGGGCCGACGGAGTTTAAATTGCTACACTTCTTTATGACTCACCCGGAACGCGTCTACAGCCGCGAACAGCTGCTGAATCACGTCTGGGGGACCAATGTGTATGTAGAAGACAGAACGGTGGATGTGCATATTCGCCGTCTGCGTAAAGCGCTGGAACATAGCGGCCATGACCGGATGGTACAAACGGTCCGCGGCACGGGATATCGTTTCTCCGCCCGTTTCTGAATCTCGACAGGAGTGTGAACCGTGCTGGAACGGCTGTCATGGAAAAGGCTGGCGCTTGAGCTTTTCTTATGTTGTATCCCGGCCCTGATTCTTGGGGCGGTGGTGGGTTATCTGCCGTGGTTTTTACTGGCGGCAGTAACCGGACTTCTCATCTGGCATTTCTGGAATTTATTACGTCTTTCATGGTGGCTATGGGTCGACCGTAGCATGACGCCACCGCCGGGAAGAGGCAGCTGGGAACCGCTGCTCTACGGCCTTCACCAGATGCAGATGCGCAATAAAAAGCGCCGACGCGAACTGGGTAGTCTGATCAAACGCTTTCGTAGCGGGGCTGAGTCTTTGCCCGATGCGGTGGTGCTGACGACGGAGGAGGGGGCCATCTTCTGGTGTAATGGCCTGGCCCAGCAGATCCTCAATTTGCGTTGGCCGGACGACAGCGGACAAAATATTCTCAACCTCCTGCGCTACCCTGAATTTGCTCATTACCTCAAAAACAGGGATTTCTCAAAGCCGCTCAATCTGGTCCTCAATACTGCTCGTCATCTGGAGATCCGCGTCATGCCCTACAGCGACAAACAGTGGCTGATGGTGGCGCGCGATGTCACGCAGATGCACCAGCTGGAAGGCGCGCGGCGCAACTTTTTTGCCAACGTCAGCCATGAGCTTCGCACGCCGTTAACGGTACTGCAGGGCTATCTGGAGATGATGCAGGAGCAGGTGCTGGAAGGGATGACGCGCGAAAAAGCGCTGCATACGATGCGCGAGCAAACCCAGCGCATGGAGGGGTTAGTCAAGCAGCTGCTGACGCTGTCGCGGATTGAAGCGGCGCCGACGCTGGCCATGAATGACAAAATCGACGTGCCGATGATGCTGCGGGTGGTGGAGCGGGAAGCCCAGACGCTAAGCCAGCAGAAGCAGACGCTCCACTTCCACGTCGATGAGACGCTGGTGGTACTGGGCAACGAAGAGCAGCTGCGCAGCGCGATCTCCAATCTGGTGTATAACGCAATCAACCATACGCCAGCGGGGACAGAGATTACCGTCAGCTGGCAACGGGCGCCGCATGGCGCGTTGTTCAGCGTCGAGGATAACGGTCCGGGGATTGCGCCCGAGCACATTCCGCGTCTGACCGAGCGATTCTATCGCGTGGATAAGGCGCGTTCGCGGCAAACCGGCGGCAGCGGTCTTGGGCTGGCGATCGTCAAACATGCGGTGAATCATCACGACAGTCGTCTGGAAATTGAGAGTACGGTAGGCCAAGGGACGCGTTTTAGTTTCTTACTCCCGGAACGTTTAATTGCCAAAAAAAGCGCCTGAACGCACCCTTGTCAACATGACTTGCCAATGACCAGCTTCGGCTGGTCATTTTCGTTTGCAGTCACTTTTTAGCCGCGTAATTAATGAACGCCTGCTGCTTTTTTGTTCGCATGATTAGCCGGAGGTTTTCCTTAGATATGGTCAATAATCCCGCTCGCAAAAATAGACTTAGCATAATCATCTGCTTTTGCGATCCCGCCTTGCATTAAAACGTTATAAGCGTTTAAATTGCCCCCCATGCAGTCGCAGACAGACTGTTTTTGCGTGGTAATTCAAAAAACAATTCTTTCCCACGCGTGTTCGGGAGCATATCCCGCTGATTTTTCCGGCAACCACCGCTGTATCCTCCCTCAGGGGAAGACACGGTATTTTCCGTTTGTTAACAACACCACATCCACAGGCAGTAATGAATTTATGACCCATCAGTTAAAATCTCGCGACATTATCGCGTTGGGCTTTATGACCTTCGCGTTGTTCGTTGGCGCAGGCAACATTATCTTCCCTCCGATGGTGGGTTTACAGGCTGGTGAACACGTCTGGACCGCCGCTATTGGCTTTCTGATTACCGCCGTGGGTTTACCGGTGCTGACGGTCGTGGCGCTGGCGAAAGTCGGCGGCGGCGTGGAAAGCCTGAGTACGCCGATCGGCAAAGTGGCCGGCATCCTGCTGGCCGTGGTCTGCTACCTGGCCGTTGGCCCGCTGTTTGCGACGCCGCGTACCGCAACGGTCTCTTTTGAAGTCGGGATTGCCCCGCTGACCGGCGACGGCGCGATGCCGCTGATGATTTACAGCGTGATCTATTTCGCGCTGGTGATCCTGGTTTCGCTCTATCCGGGTAAGCTGCTGGATACGGTGGGCAATTTCCTCGCCCCGTTGAAAATTATTGCGCTGATCATTTTGTCCGTTGCGGCAGTTATCTGGCCGGCTGGCCCGATCAGCAATGCGCTGGAAGCTTACCGCACCGCGCCGTTCTCTAACGGCTTCGTCAACGGCTATCTGACCATGGATACGCTGGGTGCCATGGTATTCGGTATCGTCATTGTTAACGCCGCACGCTCCCGCGGCGTAAGTGAAGCGCGCCTGCTGACTCGCTACACCGTCTGGGCCGGACTGATGGCCGGCGTGGGGCTGACGCTGCTGTATCTGGCGCTGTTCCGCCTCGGGTCTGATAGCGCGACACTGGTGGATCAATCCGCTAACGGCGCGGCGATTCTGCATGCCTATGTCCAGCACACCTTCGGTGGCGCGGGGAGCTTTATGCTGGCGGCGCTGATTTTCATCGCTTGTCTGGTCACTGCGGTGGGCCTGACCTGCGCCTGCGCTGAATTCTTCGCGCAGTATCTGCCGTTATCCTATCGCTCGCTGGTGTTTATCCTCGGTATTTTCTCGATGGCGGTCTCCAACCTGGGGCTGAGCCATCTGATTCAGATTTCGATTCCGGTACTGACGGCTATCTATCCGCCATGTATCGCCCTGGTGGTCTTAAGCTTTACCCGCAACTGGTGGCATAATTCGTCCCGCGTCATTGCGCCGGCCATGTTTATCAGCCTGATGTTTGGTATCATTGACGGCATTAAATCGTCGGCATTCGCGGACATGTTACCGGCCTGGACCTCGCGTCTGCCGCTGGCTGAACAGGGTCTTGCCTGGCTGATGCCTACCGCCGTGATGGTGGTTCTGGCGGTGATCTGGGACCGTGCGGCAGGACGTCAGGTGACCTCCAGCGCGCATTAACCGACGGTTTTAATCAGTGTTAAGCCACGGGACTTTGGGTCCCGTGGTTTTTTGTTTTTCAGGTAATCCTCTTTTGCGCCTGCTCCGGCGAAGGCCTGAAGAGAAAAACGGCATGGAATACGATGGAAAGTAGTAACAAACTTAAGCGCGGGCTAAGTACCCGGCATATCCGCTTTATGGCGCTGGGATCCGCAATTGGTACCGGCCTGTTCTATGGTTCAGCTGACGCCATTAAAATGGCGGGCCCGAGCGTCCTGCTGGCCTATATTATCGGCGGCGCGGCCGCGTATATTATTATGCGCGCGCTGGGCGAAATGTCGGTACATAACCCTGCCGCCAGCTCATTTTCCCGCTATGCGCAGGATTATCTCGGCCCGCTGGCGGGCTATATCACCGGCTGGACCTACTGCTTTGAAATTCTGATTGTCGCGATTGCCGACGTGACGGCTTTCGGAATTTATATGGGCGTCTGGTTTCCGACGGTACCGCACTGGATCTGGGTGCTCAGCGTGGTGCTGATTATCTGCGCCGTCAATCTGATGAGTGTTAAGGTCTTCGGCGAGCTGGAGTTTTGGTTCTCGTTCTTTAAAGTTGCCACCATCATCATCATGATTATTGCCGGTTTCGGCATCATTATCTGGGGTATCGGCAACGGCGGACAGCCCACCGGCATCCATAATCTGTGGAGTCACGGCGGCTTCTTCAGCAACGGCTGGCTGGGAATGGTGATGTCGCTGCAGATGGTGATGTTCGCCTACGGCGGGATAGAGATCATCGGTATCACCGCCGGTGAAGCGAAAGACCCGGAGAAATCGATTCCGCGCGCGATTAACTCGGTCCCAATGCGCATTCTGGTGTTCTATGTGGGCACGCTGTTCGTGATTATGTCCATTTATCCGTGGAATCAGGTGGGCACTGACGGCAGCCCGTTCGTGCTGACCTTCCAGCATATGGGCATTGCGTTTGCCGCCAGTATCCTTAACTTTGTGGTGCTGACCGCCTCGCTGTCGGCGATTAACAGCGACGTCTTCGGCGTCGGACGTATGCTGCACGGCATGGCCGAGCAGGGCAGCGCGCCGAAGATTTTCGCCAAAACCTCGCGTCGCGGGATCCCGTGGGTGACGGTGATGGTGATGACCGTTGCGCTGCTGTTTGCGGTCTATCTTAACTACATCATGCCGGAAAACGTCTTCCTGGTGATTGCGTCACTGGCCACTTTCGCCACCGTCTGGGTGTGGATCATGATCCTGCTGTCGCAGATTGCCTTCCGCCGTCGCCTGTCGCCGGAAGAGGCGAAAGCGCTGAAGTTTAAGGTGCCGGGTGGCGTCGCCACGACGGCCGTGGGTCTGGTGTTCCTCGTCTTTATTATTGCGCTGATTGGCTACCATCCGGATACCCGTATCTCGCTGTACGTCGGTTTCGCCTGGATTGTGCTGCTATTGGCTGGCTGGAAGTTGAAAACTCGCCGCGACCGCCAGCTGGCGCAGGCACAGTAACGCTCCCCCGCGCCTGCCGGATTTGGCAGGCGCGTTCTCCACCCCCATTATCCTCCCCCAATAATTCCTGTGATGATGAGTCATACGCCGGTGGGCTGTGGCAAGGTGTGCCCATTCTAAAGAGAGAGGAATGACGATGTTGAAGGCATGGCACCTGCCTGTGGCTCCGTTTATCAAGGAGCAGCAGGAACGACTCTTTATCACTTTATGGCTCAGCGGCGACGATCTGCCGCAGCGGGTGACGTTGCGTGCGGAAGAAGATAATGAAGAGCTCTCGCTGCCGATGCACCGACTGCGCCAGGAGCCGCATCCGGGCGTCGTGGCGTGGCGGGGCGAAATCAATCTTGCCAGCGGCCAGCCGCGTCGGCGCTACAGTTTTAAGCTGCTGTGGGCGGATCGTCAGCGCTGGTTCACGCCGCAGGGCTTTAACCGTTTTCCGCCGGCGCGACTGGAACAGTTCGCCGTCGATCTGCCGGATAGCGGCCCGCAGTGGGTGGCCGATCAGGTCTTTTATCAAATTTTCCCTGACCGTTTTGCGCGCAGCGAGACACGAGAAGCGGAACAGGATCGGGTCTATCATCATCACGCCGCCGGGCGCGATATTGTCCGGAAATCGTGGGATGAGCCGTTAACCGGCGAAGCGGGCGGGTCGACGTTTTTTGGCGGCGACCTCGATGGGATCAGCGAGAAACTGCCGTATCTCAAGCAGCTTGGCGTGACCGCGCTCTATCTGAACCCGGTATTCGTCGCCCCCAGCGTGCATAAATACGATACCGAAGATTATCGCCGCGTCGATCCGCAATTCGGTGGCGACGGTGCGCTGCTGCGTCTGCGCCACAACACGCAGCGAGAAGGGATGCGTCTGATTCTTGACGGTGTGTTTAACCATACCGGCGATTCGCACGCCTGGTTTGACCGCCACCAGCGCGGCAGCAGCGGGGCGTGTCACCATGCCGATTCGCCGTGGCGCGACTGGTTTACCATCTCTCCTGAAGGGGAAGCACATAGCTGGCTGGGCTACGCCAGCCTGCCTAAGCTGGATTATCAGTCCGCAAGCCTGGTGAATGAAATCTACGCCGGAGAAGACAGCATTGTCCGCCACTGGCTGAAAGCGCCGTGGAGCATGGACGGCTGGCGGCTGGACGTGGTGCATATGCTGGGGGAAGGCGGCGGGGCGCGCAACAACCTGCGCCATATTGCCGGTATTACCGCGGCGGCGAAGCAGACGCAGCCCGAATCCTTTGTCTTCGGCGAGCACTTTGGCGACGCCCGCCAGTGGCTCCAGGCGGACGCTGAAGATGCCGCCATGAACTACCGCGGTTTTACCTTCCCGCTGTGGGGATTCCTCGCCAATACCGATATCTCTTACGATCCGCAGAAGATTGACGCGCAGACCTGCGTCGCCTGGATGGATAACTATCGCGCCGGGCTGTCGCATCAACAGCAGCTGCGGATGTTTAACCAGCTGGACAGTCACGATACCGCGCGCTTTAAGTCGCTGCTGGGCAAAGATGTCGCACGCCTGCCGCTGGCGGTCGTATGGCTGTTTTGCTGGCCGGGCGTCCCCTGCATCTACTACGGCGATGAAGTGGGCGTCGATGGCAACAACGATCCCTTCTGTCGTAAACCCTTCCCGTGGGATCCTGCCCTGCAGGATACCGTGCTGCTGGGACTGTATAAGCGGATGGCGAAGCTGCGCAAAGCCAATAAGGCACTGCGATACGGCGGCTGCCAGGTGATTTATGCCGAAGAGAACGTGGTGGTATTTGCTCGCGTGTATAAGCAGCTGCGTGTGCTGGTGGCCATCAACCGCGGCGAAGCCTGCGAAGTCGTTGTCGAGGATTCGCCGCTGCTGGACGTTGGCGAATGGCAGGTGAAAGAGGGCGCCGGCACGTTGCATGATGGTGTGCTGAGCCTGCCTGCTATTTCCGCCAGCGTCTGGTTCAGCCGTCAGGAGTAGAGCTGGTTCAGGAACGGGTCGCGGAGAATCGCCTCCCGCCACCAGCGCTGGGCGAGGCCGTCGTTGTCGCTGCGCCAGGCGATATAGGTGAGATCTTTCTCGCGGCAGGAGAGGACCGGCTTTTCTATCAGCTCTCCGTTCTCCAGCCACGGCTGCGCGATATGGCGAGGTAAAAAACCGCAGCCCAGCCCGGCGCGCAGCAGCGCCACCTTACTGGCAAAATCGTCGACGCGAATTTGCGGCTGTTCGGCGAGGAGATTGCTGTTGAGCGGATGGCAATAGCGGGCGCTGTCGCTAATCACCACCGCGCGATGCAGGCTCAGCTGCTTGTTATTGAGCGGCTGCGTCGCCTCGGCGAGCGGGTGAACGGGAGCGACAACGAAGACATTATCCAGCGCACCGACCATTTTCCACGACCATTCGGCGGAGGTGGGCGGTTCGTTGATGGCGCCGAGCATAATATCTGCGCCGTTGCGGGTCAGCTCTTCCCAGGATCCGGCCAGCGTATGGTGGGTAAAGTTGAGCCGGGTTTGCGGATTTTGCGCGTAAAAAGCGTCGATCAGCGGCAGCAGACGTTCAAAAGGGAAAGAGGCATCGAGCGCGATAGCCAGATCCCGCTCCCAGCCGGCTTCCAGCTGTACGGCCTGTTTTTCCAGATCTTTTGCGGCGTTAATCAGCAAACGCCCCTTCTCGAGCACCATTCTGCCGGTATCGGTAAACTTCGCCCGATGACCGCTGCGATCCAGCAGGGTGATATCCAGATCGCTTTCCAGCTTCTGGATCATATAGCTCAGGGCGGCAGGGGTCTTATACAACGACTCTGCGGCGGTGGCGAAAGATCCGTGGGTATCTAACGCGTCCAGAATCAGCAGAACATCAAGGTTTAAGCGCATCCATTACTTACCGGTTAACAAGGGTGACTCAGTTTTACCGAAGCCGGATGGTCAATGCCAGTGAATAATTTAGAACCCTTTCGCGTAAATTTTTGATTAGTATTGCTAACCAAACAGCCAACTTTTTATATTTTGACCCGATGGTCTTGCTCTCTTTCCGCCTTCATACCTCTGAAATTTATCGCCCGTAGCTTATGTATTTAGCAATAGCACGGAGAATTTCTTTAATAACTCGTTAGAAATAACTGACTATACTCAGCAGGCTTTATCCGTCACGATTCAGACCCACAGCAACTTGTTTTATATCTCTTTAACTCATTGATTAAGAAGGTATATCATGTCTATTCGGGAACTGATCGATCCAACCAACTCGACCCTGATTTTTATTGACCATCAGCCGCAGATGTCGTTTGGCGTTGCCAATATTGACCGCCAGACGCTGAAAAACAACACCGTTGCCCTGGCTAAAGCCGGCAAAATTTTTAATGTTCCGGTTATTTATACTTCCGTTGAGACCAAAAGTTTTAGCGGCTATATCTGGCCAGAATTACTGGCGGTCCATCCGCAGGTTAAACCGATTGAACGTACATCGATGAACTCCTGGGAAGATGCCGCTTTTGTTGAGGCGGTCAAAGCCACCGGACGCAAAAAATTGATTATTTCTGCGCTGTGGACCGAAGTGTGCCTGACCTTCCCGGCGCTGATGGCTTTGGAAGAGGGGTTTGAAGTCTACGTGGTTACCGACACCTCCGGCGGCACCTCCGTTGACGCCCATGAACGGTCAATTGACCGCATGGTGCAGGCCGGTGCAGTTCCGGTCACCTGGCAGCAGGTCCTGCTGGAATACCAGCGCGACTGGTCACGCAAAGAGACGTATGACGCGGTCATGGATCTGGTTCGCGAACACAGCGGCGCTTACGGGATGGGCGTGGATTACGCCTACACCATGGTGCACGGTGCGCCGGAACGTAAAGCCTGAATACACTTCATCCTTCAGGCAGCCTCTTTGTTGGCTTCGTTGGCCCGCCCGGTCACTGACTTATGTCAGTTCCCGGGGACGTACAAGCTTGCCGCCTCGAGGCAGCATGAATGATTTTGTGTATTGTCATTGATGGAGAATAACGGCAATTTCCGCCATTCTCCGCAGCAAGGAGCCCGGTCATGACGCAACAGAAATCGGTGACCCTGGTAATAAGCCATACGCTCGATCCCGAGCACGGGGAACGCTATGAGCAGTGGTTAGGCAAAATTATGCCTGTCGCGGCAGAGTTTCCCGGCCATCTGGGCGCTAACGTGATTCGCCCGACCGCCGGGCAGAATTTGTGGAGCGTCATTATTCGTTTTGACACCATTGAACACCTCTATGCCTGGACGCAGTCAGAAACGCGTCGCGAACTGGTTGCGGAAATTGCGCCGCTGCTCAATGAAGGCGATCGCACGGAAGTGCGGACCGAACCCGCATTCTGGTTCACTCCACCGGCAGCGAATGTACGCCAGCCGCTACGCTGGAAGCAGTTTCTGATGACGCTGCTGGTGATCTTTCCCAGTACTAACCTGGTGCCCTGGCTGACCGGGATGTTCCTTCCCTCATTGCGGGGAAGCCTGCTGCTGCATTTGATAAATGATGCCTGTGTGGTCGCGCTGGTGGTCTGGTTCTGGATGCCCATCGTGACCCGTCTGTTTGCTGGCTGGTTAAAGAAAAACTGAGTCAGCCTCCTGAAGGAGAGCGTTATGTCGCAAACTGCCACACTGATCCTGACCAACGGCCGAATTCATACCCTCGACCGCACGAACCCGCTGACCGAGGCGATCGCGATCGCCAACGGCAAGATCCTCGCCACCGGCAGCCGCGATCGGATCATGAGTTTTGCTGCGCAAGGGACGCAGATCGTTGATCTACAAGGCCATACGGTGATCCCCGGCCTGAACGATTCCCACCTGCACCTGATCCGCGGCGGGCTGAATTATAATCTCGAGCTGCGCTGGGAGGGGGTTCCGTCGCTGGCGGACGCGCTGCGCATGCTGAAAGATCAGGCCGATCGCACGCCGTCTCCGCAATGGGTGCGCGTTGTCGGCGGCTGGAGTGAATTTCAGTTCGCCGAACGGCGCATGCCCACCCTCGAGGAGTTGAACGAGGCGGCGCCGGATACGCCGGTATTTGTCCTCCATCTCTACGATCGCGCGCTGCTGAACCGTGCGGCGCTGAAAGCCGTGGGTTACACCAAAGAGACGCCGGATCCGGCCGGCGGTGAAATCGTGCGCGATAGCCGCGGTAACCCCACCGGGATGCTGATCGCCAAACCTAACGCGATGATTCTCTATGCGACCCTGGCGAAAGGGCCGAAGCTGCCGCTGGAGCAGCAGGTCAATTCGACGCGCCAGTTTATGCGTGAGCTGAACCGGCTTGGCCTCACCAGCGCGATTGATGCCGGGGGCGGTTTCCAGAACTACCCGGAAGATTATGAAATTATTGAACAGCTGCATGCGCAAGAGCAGATGACCGTGCGTATTGCCTATAACCTGTTTACCCAGCGGCCAAAACAGGAGCTGGATGATTTCGAACGCTGGACCGATATGCTGAAACCGGGACAGGGGACCGACTTTTTCCGTGCCAACGGCGCCGGCGAAATGCTGGTCTTCTCGGCGGCGGATTTTGAAGATTTCCTGCAGCCGCGTCCGGACCTGCCGGAAGGGATGGAAGACGAGCTGGAGCGGGTGGTACGCCATCTGGTGGAACACCGCTGGCCGTTCCGCCTGCATGCCACCTATGATGAATCCATCAGCCGGATGCTGGATGTTTTTGAGAAGGTGAACCGCGATATTCCGTTTAACGGCCTGCACTGGTTCTTTGACCATGCGGAGACCATTACCGAGCGGAATATTGAACGCGTGAAGGCGCTCGGCGGCGGTATCGCGGTACAGCACCGAATGGCTTTCCAGGGCGAATATTTTGTCGATCGCTATGGCAAAGAGGCGGTTAAGCATACGCCGCCGGTGGCGAAAATGCTGGCGCTGGACGTGCCGGTGGGACTGGGGACCGATGCGACGCGTGTCGCGAGCTACAACCCGTGGACCGCACTCTACTGGCTGGTCTCCGGGCGTACCGTGGGCGGCATGGCGATGTATGACGACAGCAACCGTCTGCCGCGCGAGGTGGCGCTGGAGCTGTGGACCGCGGGCAGCGCCTGGTTCTCCAGTGAACAAGGTAAAAAAGGGCGTATTGAGAAAGATCAGCTGGCCGATCTGGTGGTGCTGTCCAAAGACTATTTCAGCGTGCCGGAAGAGGAGATCAAAGGCATTGAGTCGGTGCTGACGGTGGTCGATGGCAAAGTGGTTTATGCCGCTGGGCATTTTTCGCCGCTGGCGCCGCCGCCGATTCCTGTTCTGCCGGAGTGGTCTCCGGTGGTCAAGGTGCCGGGCCACTATCGTTCCGCTCCGCCTGCGGCGGCGAAAATCGGGGCGATAGTCCAGATGCACCAGTGCTGCGGCAGCTGCGGCGTGCACGGTCATCAGCATGATATTGCCCGTCAGTCGTCGGTGCCGGTATCGGACGAGCAGGCGTTCTGGGGCGTGATGGGCTGTTCCTGCTTTGCGTTTTAGCCTCTGACAGGTTAACGCGCTCCCCCGGCGAGGCCGCCGGGGGAGCGCGGAGCGCGACCACCTGATGACGCATCAACGATATGCCGGGCTTAGCCCCGGTTCTGAGAGCCAAATAGCTGGATCCGGCGGGCGACCATCTCGCGCACGGGCAGCAAGCCTTGGCGGATAACTTTGCGCGGATCGTTAATATCGTGACCGTTATCGGCGGCGAACAGCGCTTTCACGGCTTCGCACCAGGCGTACATATTCTCGGTGTTGACGTTAATTTTTGCCGTACCGCAGGCAATTGCTTTGCGCATATCGTCGTCAGCAATACCGGTCCCGCCGTGAAGTACCAGCGGTACTTTAACAAGCTCTGATATGGCTTTCATTTCGGCAAAGCCGAGTTTAGCCTTCCCTTTATAAAGCCCGTGTGTAGAACCGAGCGCTGCCGCGAGGCAGTCTACCTGCGTTTCGCTGACCAGGGTAAAGCACTCCTGCGGATCGGCATAGATAACCTCAGAATTCACGATGCCATCTTCACTGCCGGCAATGGTTCCCAGCTCGGCTTCAACGGAGATGCCTCTGCTGTGCGCCAGGTCGACCAGATGGCGGGTGATCGCCAGGTTTTCCGCAAACGGCAAATGGGAGCCATCAAACATAATCGAGCTAAAGCCGGCTTCAATGGCCGCTTCGCAGGCCTCGCGCGTGGTCCCGTGATCGAGATGCAATGCGACAGGAATATCAATCTGTAGATAGTCCATCGCATTGACCACGATGTCATGAATGCATTTCAGGCCCAGCATATGTTTTACCGTACCGCCGGAGACCCCCAAAATAATGGGTGAGCGGAGCTGTTGCCCGGTGCTTAATACGGCGCCAACCCATTCCAGATTATTAATATTGAACTGCCCTACGGCATAACCGTCCCGTAGGGCATGCTGAAGCATGTCCTTCATAGAAACTAACATAATCACCTCGGAATCAATTATTCATCAAAATACTGCGTTAAGTTTCTTTCGTAGCTGTTTAATGCATTATGAACAACGGCAAGATCCGGCATGGATTCACGAACACCTTTTTTCTCAATAGAGATTGCGGCGGTCAGGCTGGCAAAAAGAATAATATTATCGATATGCCATGAATAATGAACGCCGTAAGTGAAAGCACCATGAAAAACATCGCCGGCGCCGGTCGTATCGACGGCCTGACATTGCCAGGCGGGGACAATGTGCAGCATCCCGCTCTTTAAAAAGGCACAGCCTTTTTCTCCAAGAGTAATAAAAGCCTCACCCCGGCAGATTTTATTCAGTTCGAGAAGGGCTGTTTTTAGCTCTTTCTCAGTGCTCAGCGCGCGGTAGCTCATATAGTCTCTGGCGAAATGTTCACTGACGACGAAATAATCAGTCCAGGCCGCCAGTTTGATATTACTGGCACGTAAGGAGCCGCCATCCATGACCACGCGGGCCGCGGGGAGTTTTTTAATTAAATACTCGCTGATTTCCGCTTCATGACCATCAATTAACAGGGTCACCGGTTCTTCTGAAGCAATAAGGCGCTGTGCGAGATCGTCAAGTTTCAGTTTTTGATCGTAGGTCAACGAAGGTGGCGTTTGCATTTTACGGGTAATAATGGTTCGCGAGCCCGTTAAACGGTTAACCAGCACCGATGCCAGCGGGGTGATCATCTCATCGGAAAAGACGATGTGGCTGGTATCGACTCCGGCCTGAGCAAATTCATCGACGATACGCTGACCGTAAATATCCGCATTGAGATGACCGATGTAATAGACATCCTCGCCCCATAATCCCAGCAGCCATGCGGCATTTGCCGCCGGACCGCCGCCGCTTTCAATAAAGTCGTGGCAGAAGTTTTTGGTGTTTTCCTGCGGCCACTCATTCAGAAAGAAGAACTGATCAAAACATGAAAATCCTATGGACAATATAGCCATAACTACTCCTGATAATGTCGTCAGCTGCGGGAAGAATGCTTCCCGCAGGGAAAAATGAAACCCTATTCATTTTTCTTATTCGCCGTGAGCGCTTCGTAGCTGAGCGTATCTCCTACCACGCGCACTGAGCGGAAGCAGAAAGGCACCAGCAGAGCGATGAGCAGGGCGAGGCAAATCAAATAGATGGTTATCTGGCCAAACTGGGTAAACGCATTACCGATAATGATGCCCCATACCGCGAAATCGAAATCGGCAAAGGTGCTGTTCTCAAAGCCCAGGCTGCCTAAAGCCGGGAGCAACATCGCCGGCAGGAAGGCGAGGAAGATGCCGCCAATGAACGAGGCAATGACGCAGCCGCGCTTGCCGCCCAGCTTGTCGGCGAAGACGCCGGAGGTCCCGCCGCAGAAGAAATGCGGCACCATGCCGGGAATGATTAGCGCCATACCGAAGGCGCCCAGCAGCAGCATTCCCACCAGACCACCGATAAAGGAGCTGATAAAACCGACGACTACCGCCGTTGGACTAAACGTAAAGAACACCGCGCAGTCTACGGCCGGAATCGAATCGGGAATCAGCTTCTGGCTAATCCCCTGGAATGCCGGTACCAGATCGCCAAGGATCAGACGCACGCCGTTGTAGACGATGGCGACGCCGACGGCAAACTGCAGCCCGGTCAGGATAGAGAAGATCAGCATGTTCTGATCCGTGATTGTCCGCAGGTATTCGGTGCCGGCCACGGCGCTACAGACAAAGTAGATAACGAACATCACGATCCCGGTAGTGACCGTGGTATCGCGCAGAAAGCCCCATTTTTCAGAGATTTCGGTATCGGCGAAAGAGTTCGCCGGGTTGCCGGTTTTGCTGGCGATCCACGCGGAGATGTAATACCCCAGAGAGCCAAAATGCCCCATCGCAATGCCGCCATCTTCGGTGACCTGCTTGGTATAGCGCTGACCGATTGCCGGGGAGATCGCCGACCAGGAGCCGAGTAAGAACCCGCCAATCAGTACCAGCATCCAGCCGCGGAATTCTGCCGCCTGCAGTACCGCAGAGAACAGACAGGCGAGGAAGAATGAGTGGTGACCGGTAAGGAAGATATATTTATACTTAGTGCAGCGAGCAATAAGCAGGTTAAAAATAAAACCTAACAGCAATATACTCATGGTTTCAACACCCAGTACCTTCTGGGCGACGGAAACAATAGCCTCGTTGTTAGGAATAACGCCACGAATATTAAATCCGGCTTCGATAATTCCGCCGAGCGGATTGAGGTTGGCAACGATAACCCCTGCACCGGCGCTGAGCATTAAATAACCGAGGATGGGCTTTAAGGTACCGGTGAGAAGTTTATTTCCGGGGGAACGCAGTGCCACTAAACCGACAAATGCGATAATCCCCATCAGAAATGCGGGTTGGCTGAATATTTCTGATAAGAATGTAAGTATAGCCTGCATGATCGTATCCTTAGAGCCTATCCCATTAGGCTATTTTATTTGCCATTTTGGCCCTGGGCAGTGCTCAAAATCCTCACGTACTGCGTGTACGCTCCGGTTTTTCCGCGCTGTCCGTGTCCAAACTGGCTGCAACAATGTACGCCTGCTGGGGTAGGCTCTTAATAATGATTAAGAATGAGTTGCAGCAATTTTTGTCAGAGCGTCGGTAATATCTTCAGCAATTTTTGCTTTATGTACATAGCTGCGAATAATGGCGACCTGACAATGCGCAGGGAACTGATTGGCTAATTCTTTGATGGTGATATAGAGATCGGCTTTCTCTCCGACGGCATTAGCAAAATCAACAGAGGCGACGTCAGCTTTGATCCCTAATTCATCACATATTTTTTTGACATTGCTTGCGGCCATTAATGAACTGCCAATCCCGTTACCACAAACTGTTCTGATAACTAACATAATGACGACTCCATTTTATTGTGGATGAAATTGAATACGGCATTGATGTCATGCTCTTCGCGAAGGAACGACACAATATCTGATTCAATCAGTGTGGCGATTATCTGGATCATTTTTATATGGTTATCGGCGTCGGCGCCGGCGATACCGATAATGACGCTCACCGGGTCAAACTCTTCGTGACCAAAGTGAAGCGGCTGGCGGGTGGTGATTAAAGAAAAGCCGGTGCGGATGGCCCCCTTTTCGGGGCGCGCGTGGGGCATCGCCAGGCCGCTATCAATAACAATGGCGGGACCAAAATTCTTATAGACGTCGAGCATCGCGGTGATGTATTCGGGGCGACAAATTTGCTGGCGGGCAAGTAGCGTCCCGGATAATTCGATAGCCTGACTGGCGCTGGTAATGTTCTGATCAAGTGCGATTAACCGGCGATCAAAAATGATTTCCATAATCCAATCCTTAACGCATTTATTTTCTGAGTTAAATCATGACGAAATAGAACACAGGAAATCATGGTTCAGATCACATTTGAATTTTTAAACCTTGAAGTTGATCACAGCGAAATGATTTTTGCGTTATTTTTTTAGGGAAAATAACATTTATTATTATGTTAATTATCAATTAGTTATAATTTTGTATTCAATTATTGAAATAATATCAGGTGGGAAAGATTAAAAATAAGAGCGATTTATTTTTTAGAAGTGTTTTGCGTATCACAAATATCATGGCAGTTTTTTATCAAAGTTTGAGTTTGCTAACAAAAAAAGCCATCTGAAAAGCATGAGGGAGCGGCGACTGCGCGATAGAGCGCAAAATGTGCTGCGGCAGGAGATAAAAAAGGCCCGCATGCGCGAGCCTTTTTCTGAACATGGGCCGATTACAGGCTGGACACGTTCTCGGTCAGGTATTTAGCTACGCCTTCCGGAGAAGCGGCCATACCTTCTTTTCCTTTTTCCCACTGTGCCGGGCAAACTTCACCGTGCTCTTCGTGGAACTGCAGCGCGTCAACCATACGCAGCATTTCGTCGATGTTACGACCCAGCGGCAGGTCGTTAACCACCTGGTGGCGAACTACGCCGTTAGCGTCGATCAGGAACGAGCCGCGCAGCGCCACGCCTTCGTCCGGGTGTTCGATACCGTAAGCTTTCTGGATTTCACGTTTGATATCAGCAACCATCGCGTATTTAACCGGACCGATACCGCCCTGGTCTACCGGGGTGTTACGCCATGCGTTGTGAACGAATTCAGAGTCGAAGGAGACGCCAACGACTTCTACGCCGCGCTTCTGGAATTCTTCATAACGTTTGTCAAAAGCGATCAGCTCAGACGGGCAAACGAAGGTGAAGTCCATCGGCCAGAAGAACAGGACGGTTGCTTTACCGTTGGTGTGTTGTTTGAAGTTGAATTTCTCAACGATTTCGCCGTTACCTAAAACAGCTGCTGCGGTAAAATCCGGAGCCTGACGAGTGACCAGAACCATATGATTCTCCTGTTAATAATAAGGTTAATTGGAACGCAACGCGGGCAAGTATAGGGACAGGTTCATGCGAACTCAACGTGACGTTGACAATCAATGAGATAGGTTTTGCCTATCAATTTATATCGGAAAACGGTGTTCAGAATAGCCTTTCTGTGAGAAAGCGCAATCTTTATAGTTCGCGCCTGGTGGCCTGCGCCATCATTCGCGGATAAAAATGCCAGAACTGCTGCTCGAGTTTATCGTAGTGCGTATCCAGATCCTGCCAGGAGTCGCGCAGGGCATCAAGGCGCGGACGACGGCTGGCCATGCCGTTGAGGACGCGCTGAATAAAGTCCATATCTTCATAGCGTTCAAGCCAGCGCTCCGACCACAAATAGGCATTGAGATTCACGAAACGCGGCGGCGAATCGGGTAATACCGGCGTGACCTGTGACTGGGCATAGCGGACAAACTCGTTGAGCGGCATATCAGGTGAAATACGCGCCCAGTGATGCGACAGGAAGTGATCCCACATCACATCCAGCGTAATGGGCGCCACGCGGCGGGTCTGCGGGCGAAACCAGTCGCGGGCTGCTTTGACTTCCGGCAGATTATCGGTCATGACATCGATGCGCCGGTGCATAAAAATACCGTCGACAATGTCGGCCGGGTAGTCCGCCTGGGGATTGCCGCGAACGAAATCTGCCAGAAGATTGCCGGGCAGGGAGCTGTCGGCGAGATGGGCTAAGTGCAGGTGTGCAAGAAAATTCATATACCTTTTATCCTTCAAACTGCCTCTTTATTGGCTTCAGCTTCCCGGCTCATCTTTGAGCCTCGTCCTCTCGGACCGCCACTCCGCGGCGTTCAAATCTGTTCCTGACGAATTTGTCATTCAGCTGCCGCGTCGATGCATCTTGAATGGTTTTGTGTATAGATTATGTTATTCGTCCAGAGGGGTAAAGGTTGCAGGGAGGACGCCCCGGCACTAGACTACCCGCCTCTTTATTTAGTCTGAGCCACCGTCATGCGCGTTACCGATTTTTCCTTTGAATTACCCGAATCCCTGATTGCCCACTACCCGCAGCCGGAGCGCAGTCGCTGTCGCCTGCTGTCGTTAGACGGTCCGACGGGAGCGCTGACGCATGGGACTTTCACCGATTTACTCGACAAACTTAACCCGGGCGATCTGCTGGTCTTTAACAATACCCGGGTGATCCCGGCGCGCCTGTTCGGCCGAAAAGCCAGCGGCGGCAAGATTGAAGTGCTGGTCGAGCGCATGCTGGATGACAAACGTATTCTGGCGCACATTCGCGCATCTAAAGCGCCGAAGCCGGGCGCCGAGCTGCTGTTGGGCGATGATGAAAGCATCAACGCCACGATGGTGGCACGTCACGACGCGCTGTTTGAAGTCGAATTTAACGATGAACGTCCGGTACTGGATATCCTCAACAGCATCGGCCATATGCCGCTGCCGCCGTATATCGATCGTCCGGACGAAGACGCCGACCGCGAACTGTATCAAACCGTCTACAGCACCAGGCCGGGGGCCGTAGCCGCGCCGACCGCAGGCCTGCACTTTGACGATATGATGCTGGAGAAGCTGCGCGAGAAAGGGATTGAAATGGCGTTTGTGACGCTGCACGTTGGCGCGGGGACATTCCAGCCGGTGCGCGTGGAGACCATTGAAGATCACATCATGCACTCCGAGTACGCCGAAGTGCCGCAGGAGGTCGTTGATGCGGTGCTGGCGGCGAAAGCGCGCGGCAACCGGGTCATCGCGGTAGGCACCACCTCCGTCCGTTCGCTGGAGAGCGCGGCGCAGGCGGCGAAAAACGACCTGATTGAGCCGTTTTTCGGCGACACGCAGATTTTTATCTATCAGGGGTATCAGTACAAAGCGGTTGATGCGCTGGTGACCAACTTCCATCTCCCTGAATCAACTCTGATTATGCTGGTTTCCGCCTTTGCTGGCTATCAGCACACCATGAATGCCTACAAGGCTGCGGTAGAACAAAAATATCGCTTTTTTAGCTACGGGGACGCGATGTTTATCACGTACAATCCGCAGGCTATTTTTGAGCGTGTCGGGGAATAACTCCGCGACATGAGTGTTTAACGTCAGACTGTTTTTCTGACGCAGGAGTTAAAATGAAATTTGAACTGGATACCACCGACGGACGCGCCCGCCGCGGCCGCCTGGTGTTTGATCGCGGCGTGGTTGAAACGCCAGCCTTTATGCCCGTTGGTACCTACGGCACCGTAAAAGGGATGACGCCGGAAGAAGTTGAAGCCACCGGCGCGCAAATTATCCTCGGCAATACGTTCCACCTGTGGTTACGTCCGGGCCAGGAAATCATGAAGCTGCACGGCGACCTGCATGATTTTATGCAGTGGAAAGGGCCTATCCTGACCGATTCCGGCGGCTTCCAGGTGTTCAGCCTCGGCGATATCCGCAAAATTACCGAGCAGGGCGTCCACTTCCGCAACCCGATTAACGGCGACCCCATTTTCCTCGATCCGGAAAAATCGATGGAGATTCAGTACGATCTCGGTTCCGATATCGTGATGATCTTCGACGAATGTACGCCGTATCCGGCGGACTGGGATTACGCTAAGCGCTCGATGGAAATGTCGCTGCGCTGGGCGCAGCGCAGCCGCGACCGTTTTGACTCTCTTGGCAATAAAAATGCGCTGTTCGGCATTATCCAGGGCAGCGTTTACGAAGATTTACGTGATATCTCCGTTAAAGGTCTGGTAGATATCGGCTTTGATGGCTACGCTGTCGGCGGTTTGGCTGTCGGTGAGCCGAAGGAAGACATGCACCGTATCCTGGAGCACGTTTGCCCGCAGATCCCGGCCGACAAACCGCGCTATCTGATGGGCGTCGGCAAGCCAGAAGATCTGGTTGAAGGGGTGCGTCGCGGTATCGACATGTTCGACTGCGTCATGCCAACGCGCAACGCGCGTAACGGCCACCTGTTCGTCACCGATGGCGTGGTGAAGATTCGTAATGCGAAGCATAAAAGCGACACCGCGCCGCTGGATGCCGAGTGTGATTGCTATACATGTCGCAATTATTCACGCGCTTACTTGCATCATCTCGATCGTTGCAACGAAATATTGGGCGCGCGCCTCAATACCATTCATAACCTTCGCTACTATCAGCGTTTAATGGCTGGTTTACGTAAGGCTATCGAAGAGGGTAAATTAGAGGGCTTCGTGGCCGATTTTTACCAACGTCAGGGGCGACCTGTTCCTCCTTTGAACGTTGATTAATTTTAATAATGAGGGAATTTGAATGAGCTTTTTTATTTCTGATGCGGTAGCAGCAACCGGTGGCGCGGCGCAGGGTAGCCCGATGTCTCTGATTCTGATGCTGGTGGTGTTCGGTCTGATTTTCTACTTCATGATCCTGCGCCCACAGCAGAAGCGCACCAAAGAACATAAAAATCTGATGAACTCTATCGCCAAAGGCGATGAAGTGCTGACGAATGGCGGCCTGGTAGGTCGCGTCACGAAAGTGGCTGAAAGCGGATACATTGCTATCGCGCTGAACGATACCACTGAAGTGGTTATCAAACGTGACTTCGTCGCTGCCGTTCTGCCGAAAGGCACCATGAAGGCACTGTAATCCACTTTTCCCTAAGGGAACTGCCGTGTTAAACCGTTATCCTTTGTGGAAGTACATCATGCTGGTCGTCGTTATTATCGTCGGCCTGATGTATGCGCTCCCCAACCTGTATGGTGAGGATCCGGCCGTTCAAATCACTGGCGCGCGCGGTGTCGCCGCCAGTGAGCAAACGCTGATCCAGGTCCAGAAAACGTTACAAGAAGAAAAAATTACCGCTAAGTCTGTGGCACTGGAAGAGGGCGCAATCCTTGCGCGCTTCGACACCACCGATGTCCAGCTGCGCGCACGTGAAGTGCTGGTGGACGTGTTAGGTGATAAATACGTCGTGGCGCTGAACTTAGCTCCGGCGACTCCTCGCTGGTTAGCGGCTATCCATGCCGAGCCGATGAAGCTGGGTCTTGACCTGCGCGGCGGCGTACACTTCCTGATGGAAGTGGATATGGACACCGCGCTGGGAAAACTGCAGGAACAAAATATCGACAGCCTGCGCAGCGAGCTGCGTGAAAAAGGCATCCCTTACTCCACCGTGCGTAAGGAAGACAATTATGGTCTGAGCATCGCTTTTCGCGATAGCGCCGCACGCGATCAGGCCATCTCCTGGCTGAGCCCGCGTCACCGCGATCTGGTTATCTCCACGCAGGGCGCTACTGGCCTGAAAGCGGTGATGACCGATGAGCGCCTGAAAGAAGCCCGCGAATACGCCGTGCAGCAGAACATCAACATTCTGCGTAACCGTGTTAACCAACTGGGTGTTGCCGAGCCGCTGGTACAGCGTCAGGGCGCCGACCGTATCGTGGTTGAACTGCCGGGTATTCAGGATACCGCTCGGGCGAAAGAAATTCTTGGCGCTACGGCGACGCTGGAATTCCGTCTGGTTAACAGCAACGTTGACAGCGCCGCAGCCGCTTCCGGCCGTGTCCCTGGCGACTCTGAAGTGAAAGATACCCGTGAAGGTCGGCCGGTTGTGCTGTACAAGCGCGTGATTCTGACCGGTGACCATATCACCGACTCCACTTCCAGCATGGACGAGTTCAACCAGCCGCAGGTTAACATCTCGCTGGACAGCGCCGGCGGCAACATCATGTCTAACTTCACCAAGGACAACATCGGCAAACCGATGGCGACCCTGTTCGTGGAGTACAAAGACAGCGGTAAGAAAGATGCCAACGGTCGTGCCATTCTGGTGAAAGAGGAAGAGGTGATTAACATCGCCAACATCCAGTCTCGCCTGGGTAACAGCTTCCGTATTACCGGTATCAGCAACCCAAATGAAGCGCGTCAGCTCTCTCTGCTGCTGCGTGCGGGTGCGCTGATTGCGCCGATTCAGATCGTTGAAGAACGTACCATCGGCCCGACTCTGGGTATGCAGAACATCAAGCAGGGTCTGGAAGCGTGTCTGGCCGGTCTGGTGGTGTCTATCCTGTTCATGATTTTCTTCTATAAGAAATTCGGTCTGATCGCGACCTCTGCGCTGGTGGCTAACCTGGTGCTGATCGTCGGTATCATGTCCCTGCTTCCTGGGGCCACGCTGAGTATGCCGGGGATTGCGGGTATCGTGTTAACCCTTGCGGTAGCGGTCGATGCTAACGTACTGATCAACGAACGTATTAAAGAAGAGTTGAGCAACGGACGTTCCGTTCAGCAGGCGATTGATGAAGGTTACCGGGGCGCATTCAGCTCGATCTTCGATGCGAACATTACGACGTTGATCAAAGTTATCATCCTGTACGCGGTCGGTACCGGTGCAATTAAAGGGTTTGCGATTACTACCGGTATCGGTGTGGCAACCTCGATGTTTACCGCTATCGTCGGCACCCGTGCCATCGTGAACCTGCTGTACGGCGGCAAGCGCGTTAAAAAGCTGTCTATCTGAGGAGTGCGTTGTGGCACAGGAATATACTGTTGAACAATTGAACCACGGCCGTAAAGTCTATGACTTTATGCGCTGGGACTACTGGGCTTTCGGCATTTCAGGTTTTCTGCTGATTGCCGCCATTGTGGTGATGGGCGTGCGCGGTTTTAACTGGGGTCTGGATTTCACCGGCGGTACGGTGATCGAAATTACCCTCGAAAAACCGGCCGAACTGGACCAGATGCGCCAGGCGCTGCAGAAGGCGGGCTTTGAAGAGCCGCAGGTGCAGAACTTCGGCAGCAGCCGCGACATTATGGTACGTATGCCGCCGGTACATGATGCCAACATCAGTCAGGAGCTGGGCAGCAAGGTCGTTAACGTGATTAACGAATCGACCAGCCAGTCCGCGACGGTTAAGCGAATCGAGTTCGTGGGGCCGAGCGTCGGGGCTGACCTGGCGCAAAGCGGCGCGCTGGCGCTGCTGGCGGCATTAATCTGTATCCTGGTGTACGTTGGTTTCCGTTTCGAGTGGCGTCTTGCCGCCGGGGTCGTTATCGCTCTGGCGCACGACGTGGTCATTACGATGGGCATCCTCTCGCTGTTCCATATCGAGATTGACCTGACTATCGTCGCCTCGCTGATGTCGGTTATCGGCTACTCGCTGAACGACAGCATCGTGGTATCTGACCGTATCCGTGAAAACTTCCGTAAGATCCGCCGCGGTACGCCGTATGAGATCTTCAACGTGTCGTTGACCCAGACGCTGCATCGTACCTTGATCACCTCCGGAACCACGTTGGTGGTGATCCTGATGCTGTATCTCTTTGGTGGCCCGGTTCTGGAAGGCTTCTCGCTGACCATGCTGATCGGTGTCTCCATCGGTACGGCCTCGTCTATCTACGTGGCGTCCGCACTGGCGCTGAAGCTGGGCATGAAGCGTGAGCATATGCTGCAGCAGAAGGTAGAAAAAGAAGGGGCGGATCAGCCGTCAATTCTGCCGTAAATCCGGCGCGTTCAGATAAAGCAATCCCGGTCGCAAGGCCGGGATTTTTTTATTACAGCCCGGCCAAATTTCGCTACTCTCCACTCATTAGCTTAATGAGATGGAGATCCCCCATGTCCGCCATAGTCCTTTCTGCCGTCGCCGAACCCACCGTCTGGCACGATGTGCCTTCCGTTACGCTCAGCGATCAAACGCTACGCCAGCGTAAAGCCAGGGTACTTGCGCAAATGCGCCGGCATGACTACGACACGCTGATCGTGTATGCCGATAAAGAGCACGGCGGAAACTTCGAATATCTCACCGGCTTTATCCCTCGTTTTGAAGAAGCATTGCTGGTACTGCATCGCGAAGGGGAGGCGGTGCTGGTGCTGGGCAATGAAAACCTCAAGCTGGCGGCCTTTGCCCGGCTGGAAAACCGGGTGATCCATGCGCCGTGGTTCTCGTTGCCGAATCAACCCATGAGCAATGAAAAGAGTCTGCCTCAGCTGCTGCAGGATGCCGGTATTAGCAGCGGGAAAACGCTGGGCCTGGTAGGCTGGAAGCTATTCACCGGCAGCGCTGACGACCGTTCACAGATGTTCGATCTGCCTGCTTTTATCGTTGACGCCATTCGGCAGGCTGCAGGGCCGCAGGCGGTTGTGGTCAATGCCACGGCAATATTTATCGCGCCAGATGGCGGAGTGAGAACGGTAAATTCAGCCAATGAGCTGGCGCATTATGAATATGGCGCCAACCTGGCGTCGACGGCGATCCTCACGGCTTTGAATGCCATCGAGCCGGGGAAAACGGAAAAACAGATCGGCGCGCTGCTGGCAGCAGAAGGCCAGCCCAACAGCGTGGTGATGATTGCCGCTACCGGCGATCGTTTCGCCGATGCCCGTCTCTATCCTGGCGATAAGGTTATCCGTCGCGGCGATAAGTTTTCGCTCACTACCGGGTTTAAAGGCGGCTTAAGCAGCCGGGCAGCCTATGTAGTCGGCGATGAAACGGAGCTGGCGCCGGAGGTGGCGGACTACCTCGATGTGGTGGCGAAGCCCTATTTCCGGGCGGTAGTCAGCTGGCTGGAGAACCTGCGTATCGGTATGCGCGGCGGTGAGATGTATGATCTTATCGAGCGGGTGTTACCGAAAGCAGAGTATCACTGGCATTTGAACCCCGGCCATCTGGTCGCCGACGAAGAGTGGCTGTGTTCTCCTGTAGGGCCGGACTCTCAGGCCAGTATCCGCAGCGGCATGCTGCTGCAAATCGATATTATCCCCTCACGGGCGGGCTATGCCGGGGCCAGTATTGAAGATACCGTAGCGGTTGCGGATGAGGCGCTACGTGAGGAGCTGGCGGAGAACTGGCCGGCTCTCTGGCAGCGCATCGTTACCCGGCGGGCCTATATTCGCCAGCAGCTGGGGATTGTCCTGCCGGAGGAGGTGCTGCCGTTTTCCAACACCGTGGGCTATCTCCGTCCCTGGCTGCTGGATAAGCAGCGGGCCCTGGTTTGCTCGGCGGGTTAATCGCAGACGGCGATCGCTCCTGACAGTACGCTGTCAGGAGCCCTGCCATACACTCCTCCTGAACCCAAACAATGGACAGGAGGATGTATGAACAACGTAATTAACTGGTTTGAAATTCCGGTCGCCGACATGGATCGTGCCGTGGCGTTTTACGAGCCGGTGCTGCAGGTGACGCTGCGTCGGGAAAATATGGATTGTGCCGAAATGGCCGTTTTTCCGTATCAGGATCCGGCCCCCGGCGGCGCGCTGGCGAAGTTTGACGGGGTTAAACCTGCCGATCAGGGATGTATTATCTATCTTCATACTGACAATCTGGCCGCCACGCTCGACCGCGTGAATTCCGCTGGCGGGAGCTGCGTCTTTGGCCCGCTTGAGCTGTCGAACGATATTGGTACCATCGCGATGTTTATGGATAGCGAAGGTAACCGGATTGGCCTCCATCAACCTAAACACCTGTCCCATTAATGCGTTTGACGCCTGCGGGACGGGCCTGACCATGAGATAAGCTAAAAATGAGCCGACGCGCCGACCGCCTTTTTCAAATCGTGCAGATCCTGCGGGGGAGAAGATTAACCACCGCCGGACTGCTGGCGGAGCGGCTCGGCGTATCGGAGCGCACCATCTACCGGGATATCCGCGACCTGTCGCTCTCCGGCGTGCCGGTGGAGGGGGAGGCCGGAAGCGGATATCGCCTGCTGGCAGGCTACAGCTTACCGCCTCTGATGCTGACGACCCAGGAGTCGGAAGCGCTGGTGGCCGCGATTCGGCTGCTGCAAACCTGGGGGGGCGAATCGCTGTCCCAGGCGCTGGAGTCGGCTCGGGAAAAGATGCTCGCGATTTTACCTGAGGAGAGTCGGCGTAAGGCCGAACAATCGCGGCTATTTGCGCCGGATTTTGGCGCCCAGGGCTACAGTAAGGCACAGTTTGATCTGGTGCATCGGGCGGTTTCCGGTCAGCGGGTGCTGGCGCTGCACTACCGCGACGAAGCGGGAAAGGTGTCGCAGCGCGAAGTGCTGCCGCTGGGGCTCTTTTTCTGGGGCGAACGCTGGCTGCTGGTGAGCTGGTGCGAGCTCCGCGACGATTACCGCTGCTTTCGTCTCGATCGCTGCCTGGACGTGGCTGCTACCGGGCGCCTTTTCAGCGAGCGGGCCGATCGTTCATTGAGTGATTTTCTGCGTAAGGTGAGGTGCGAGGAGCGTGAGCCATAATGCGCGTCAATCGATATCCCCGGCGCAGAGGCCGGGGACCATCAGGCAGGATTAGAAGTTGTAACCCACCACGAAGTAACCACCCCAGCCGGTAGAGCGTACGTTGAAGTCGCCATCGCCGAAGTTGAGCTTCGCATCATCGGCCCACTGACCGCCGTTATGCCAGTAACGGGCCACAACGGAGTAGTGCCAGTGCGCGTAGTTCAGCGCCAGGATGTGGCTGGAGGCGATGGAGTTGCTGGTGCGCGCGTGCTTGCCGTTCATGTCATAGAAGTTGTCATCGCCCAGATCGGAACCCCAGTCAAAGTTGGTGAAGCCGATGTAGCTCAGCGAGCCGCCCCACAGGTCGGTCAGCGGGACAAAGTATTTCACTTTGAAACGGTAGCCGTCCCATTCGTTTTCGTTGGATGCGCCATAGTTCTGCCACTGATATTTCGCATAGACGTTCAGAGACAGGCTCATCGGCAGACCGGTATCGATATCGGTACCCAGACCCATATACCAGGTGCTCTGCTCCTGAGAATCGTTACGACCCATATCGTAGATATAGTTGTTCGCGAAATACCACTCTTTGAACGGGCCGAAGCTGAGATCGGTGTTGGTCAGCTTATCGATAGAGAAACGCGGTTCGATTTCCATAAACAGCGGAGAACCGTTGTTCCAGATACCTTTTGCCGTGCTGTTGCCACCAAAGAACACCGGCGCATCGATATAGCCATAGAAATCAAACCAGTCTTTTTTAGCAAACGCTTCGTATTCCAGATAGGTATCGTTACGGATTTGCGGTCCAAAACGGGTGTGGTAGCTACCCACCACGTTTACACTCTGGTGCCACCAATCAGACAGGTACTGCGGTTTTTCGTTTTCTGCCGCGCCAGCAGTGAACGATGTGGACAGCGCCAGTACGGCGCCTGCTGCCAGTAATGTTTTTTTCATAATGATGCCACTGTTTAAATTAAGCCAAAAGGCGTTAAGAACGTTGCCGAAGCGTTTCTAAATATTTCGTCTTTCTGTGGGGGTCTATTATAGAAATCATTGCTCACAAAAATACGTGTTGTTTCACATAACGTAAACATACGTAATCGATTGCGTTCACGATTCTATGCATTTCCTGACAGAATGCCACTGAAATTCATCCATACAGTCAATTTTTACTGAACTGTTTAGAAAAATTGTAAATGGATTTCTGGACGGGGGGCCCGGGTGTCGGCGACACCCGGTGAAGGAGATTATTGTGCGGTGGCGGGCTGGATATCGTGAATGCGCAGGAAGCCGAGCTGTTCCGGCGTGATGCCGTTCAGACGTAGCGGAATATCAACGTCGCTCGGCGCCAGGATGCTGGCGGGGGCGCTAATCAACCGATCGTGCACGTTAACTTCCTGATAATTCTGCGTGGTGCCGCTGATTTGCCCCCAGGCAACGGTGGCGCTAAACGCCGGTAGCGGGTCGTTTGATTCCCCCTGAATACGCAGCGTCAGGCGGGTACCGTCGGCGTCGGCGGCAATATCACGCAGCGACATACGCAATGTGCCGATTTGGCTTTCGAGGCGCGCCGGAGTCCTGGCGCCGGGCAAAAGATAAACGCCGCTGGTGGATTTCGCATTCAGAGCGTTTTGCTGGCTAATTTTCACCGTCTGCTGATTAAGCTGAGTCATCTCTTTGCTCAAGGTGCTTACGCTTTCATGCATTTGACGGACTTCGCTTTGCTGCGCGCAGGCGCTGAGTGTGAACAGCGTGGTCAGCATCGCCAGCTTCAAATAACGTCTTGTCATGGTCATGGATTCCGTTTTCAGGGGATACTTTATGGTAGATCGTCTCCGTCCACGAGCCATAGATCCTTTGTCTCAAAAGCTCTTTCTTTGTTGTCGGGGCACTTCGCGGTAAACTACCCGTCAGTTTAACTTCCTGTCAGGACGCGCTATGCATTGCCCTTTCTGTTTCGCCGTAGATACCAAAGTGATCGACTCTCGTCTGGTGGGTGAGGGCTCTTCTGTGCGTCGTCGTCGGCAGTGCCTGGTTTGTAACGAACGTTTCACCACCTTCGAGGTGGCAGAGCTGGTGATGCCGCGTGTGGTCAAGAGCAACGATGTGCGGGAGCCCTTCAATGAAGATAAGCTGCGCAGCGGAATGCTGAAAGCGTTGGAAAAACGGCCGGTCAGCGCCGATGATGTGGAAATGGCGCTCAATCATATCAAAACCCATTTACGCGGTACCGGTGAGCGCGAAGTCCCGAGCAAAATGATCGGCAACCTGGTGATGGAGCAGCTGAAAAAGCTCGATAAAGTTGCCTATATCCGCTTTGCTTCCGTCTATCGCAGTTTTGAAGATATCAAAGAGTTCGGCGAAGAGATCGCCCGCTTACAGGACTAAGCCATGCATGATGAAATGTACATGGCGCGAGCGCTTAAGCTGGCGCAGCGCGGGCGCTTTACGACCCATCCCAATCCGAATGTCGGCTGTGTGATCGTCAAGGACGGCGAGATTGTCGGCGAAGGTTTTCACTATCGTGCCGGCGAGCCGCATGCGGAAGTTCATGCGCTGCGCATGGCCGGCGAAAAAGCCCGGGGCGCCACTGCCTATGTGACGCTGGAACCCTGCAGTCATCACGGCCGAACGCCGCCGTGCTGCGACGCGCTGATTGCCGCGGGCGTTACCCGCGTCGTGGCCGCCATGCAGGACCCTAACCCGCAGGTGGCCGGGCGCGGCCTGTATCGCCTGCAGCAGGAAGGAATTGACGTCAGCCACGGCCTGATGATGGGCGAAGCCGAAGCGCTGAACAAAGGCTTTCTTAAGCGGATGCGCACCGGTTTCCCTTACATACAGCTAAAAATGGGCGCTTCGCTGGATGGTCGCACCGCGATGGCCAGCGGCGAAAGCCAGTGGATTACCTCGCCGCAGGCGCGACGCGACGTGCAGCGCCTGCGTGCGCAAAGCCATGCGATCCTGACCAGCAGCGCGACCGTCCTGGCAGACGATCCGGCATTAACCGTACGCTGGGAAGAGCTCGATGCCGATATTCGCGCCCGCTACCCGCAGGAAAATCTGCGTCAGCCGCTGCGTATTGTGATCGATAGCCATAATCGCGTTACTCCTGAGCACCGCATCGTGCAGCAGGCGGGAGAGACGCTGTTTGCCCGCACTCAGGCCGATGATCGCAGCTGGCCGGAAAGCGTGCGAACGCTGATGGTGCCGGAACATAACGGCCATCTCGATCTGGTGTTACTGATGATGCAGCTTGGCAAACAGCAGGTTAACAGCATTTGGGTGGAAGCGGGCCCGACGCTCGCCGGCGCGCTGTTGCAGGCCGGACTGGTGGACGAGCTTATCGTCTATATTGCGCCTAAACTGTTAGGCAGCGACGCACGCGGGCTATGCGTGCTGCCGGGGCTTGAGAAACTGGCCGATGCCCCCCATTTCAAATTCAACGAGATACGCCAGGTAGGCCCCGATCTTTGCCTGCATTTAGTGGGCGCATGATCTCCCCCTGGCAAGGGAAAACAGCATCGCTACGCGAAATCATTCAAGATGCGTCGAGGCAGCCAACCCGAGAACCCCCCGCTTGCTTACAGCGGTAAGCGACCGGGATCGACAGGCGCAGCCAACGCGGAGGCAGTTTGAAGGATGAAGTGTATAAATTATTATGATAGAATCCGCCCCCCTTGCGGGGCTATATGAACCCGAAGGAAGAGTATGAACATTATTGAAGCTAACGTTGCTACCCCGGACGCTCGCGTCGCCATCACCATTGCGCGTTTCAACAACTTTATCAATGACAGCCTGCTGGAAGGTGCTATTGACGCACTCAAGCGCATCGGTCAGGTAAAAGATGAAAATATTACCGTTGTTTGGGTTCCAGGCGCGTATGAGCTGCCGCTGGCGGCTGGCGTGCTGGCTAAAACCGGTAAATATGACGCAGTGATTGCTCTGGGTACGGTGATTCGTGGTGGTACCGCGCACTTTGAATATGTGGCTGGCGGAGCAAGCAATGGCCTCGCACATGTCGCGCAGGACAGCGAAATCCCGGTAGCCTTTGGTGTTCTGACGACAGAAAGCATTGAACAAGCCATCGAACGCGCTGGTACCAAAGCCGGTAACAAAGGCGCAGAAGCTGCGCTGACCGCGCTGGAAATGATTAACGTATTGAAAGCCATCAAGGCCTGAATTTTTTTGTAAGGGGAATTCCGTGAAACCTGCTGCTCGTCGCCGCGCCCGTGAGTGTGCCGTCCAGGCGCTTTACTCCTGGCAGTTGTCCCAGAACGACATCGCTGATGTTGAATACCAGTTCCTGGCGGAACAGGATGTCAAAGATGTCGACGTTCTGTATTTCCGCGAACTGCTGTCCGGAGTGGCGACTAACAGCGCATACCTCGACGGCCTGATGAAGCCGTACCTGTCCCGCCTGCTTGAAGAGCTGGGTCAGGTGGAGAAAGCGGTACTGCGTATCGCCCTGTTCGAGCTGTCTAAACGTGACGATGTTCCGTACAAAGTTGCGATTAACGAAGCTATCGAACTGGCGAAAACCTTTGGCGCCGAAGACAGTCATAAGTTTGTTAACGGCGTGCTGGACAAAGCAGCCCCGGCAATTCGTCCCAACAAAAAGTAAACTCCAGGCCGGGTCTCGCGGGATGTCATCCACGCAAGGTCCGGCCTTATTCTTTTCTTTTGCTGAGGCATAACGTATGGCATGCGGCGAATTTTCCCTGATTGCCCGTTATTTTGATCGCGTAAAAAGCATGCGTCTCGATGTGGAAACCGGCATCGGCGACGACTGCGCTCTCCTGAACATTCCCGAGAAAAAAACGCTGGCAATCAGCACCGACACCCTGGTGGCGGGCAACCATTTTTTACCTGATATCGATCCTGCCGATCTGGCTTACAAGGCGCTGGCGGTCAATCTGAGCGACCTCGCGGCGATGGGCGCCGAACCGGCGTGGTTGACGCTGGCGTTAACGCTACCGGAAGCGGATGAAGCGTGGCTGGCAGCGTTCAGCGACAGCCTGTTCATGCAACTCAACTATTACGATATGCAGCTGATCGGCGGTGATACCACTCGCGGTCCGCTGTCGATGACCCTGGGTATTCACGGTTTTGTCCCGCCTGGGCGCGCTTTGAAGCGTTCCGGGGCGAAACCTGGCGACTGGATATACGTCACCGGCACCCCCGGCGACAGCGCCGCAGGATTGGCCATTTTGCAGGATCGTCTGGTGGTGGCGTCAGCCGCTGATGCCGACTACCTGCTGGCGCGCCATTTGCGCCCGATGCCGCGCGTATTGCAAGGACAGGCGCTGCGCGATCTGGCCAGCTCGGCCATTGATCTGTCCGACGGTCTGATTTCCGATCTGGGGCATATTCTGAAGGCCAGCGGCTGCGGCGCGCGGATCGATCTTGACGCAATGCCGTTATCCGATACGCTGCTGCGCCATGCAGAGAGGGAGCAGGCGCTGCGCTGGGCGCTCTCTGGCGGTGAAGACTACGAACTGTGCTTTACCGTGCCTGAACTTAACCGCGGCGCGCTTGATGTGGCTATCGGCCAGCTTGGGGCGCGCTTTACCTGCATTGGACAGATTAGCGCCGAGGCGGACGGTTTGCAGTTGATGCAATCCGGTAAACCGGTCCAGCTGGATTTACAGGGGTACGATCACTTTGGTGCGTAGTAAAGATATCGCAAAAAGCCGCCTCAATATGCTGAATCCCTGGCATTTGCTGGCGACCGGTTTTGGCAGCGGGTTAAGCCCCGTGGTGCCTGGCACAATGGGCTCGCTGGCGGCGATTCCGTTCTGGTATCTGATGACCTTTCTTCCCTGGCAGCTCTATTCGCTGGTGGTGATGATGGGCATTTGTATCGGGGTTTATATCTGCCATCGCACGGCGAAAGATATGGGTACCCACGATCACGGGAGCATCGTCTGGGACGAGTTTGTCGGGATGTGGATCACCTTGATGGCGCTACCGACGCTTGACTGGCAATGGGTCGCCGCCGGGTTTGTGATCTTCCGCATTTTTGATATGTGGAAACCGTGGCCGATTCGCTGGTTTGACCGCAATATCCACGGCGGGATGGGGATCATGGTCGATGATATCGTCGCCGGCGTGATTTCGGCGGGCGTGCTGTATGTCATAGGCCATCACTGGCCGATTGGTCTTTTCTGAGCTCACTCCTCGGGTGAGTTTGCCCGGGCCAGTGGCCCGGGCGGCCCGCTTATTTAAAACCCACAATCGGATGCGGCTGGTACGGCGCTTCCAGCTTTTCTACCTGTTCAGGCGTCAGCGTTAAATCCACCGCGCCCAGCAGGTCGTCGAGCTGCTCCTGTCTGGAGGCTCCGACGATTGGCGCCGCGACGCCGGGTTTACTCAGCAGCCAGGCCAGCGCCACCTGGGCGCGATTGGCGCCGAGTTCTTCCGCCACTTCAGCAAGATTCTGCGCAATCTGCGCATCGTTTTCATCGGTTGCGCTGTAGAGCGATTTGCCAAACTCATCAGAGACCAGGCGGGCAGTGGTTTCGCCCCACGGACGGGTGAGGCGACCCCGCGCCAGCGGACTCCAGGGGATGACCGATACGCCAGCACGATGGCACAGCGGCAGCATCTCATTCTCTTCTTCACGATAGATCAGGTTGTAATGATCCTGCATGGTGACAAAGCGCGCCCAGCCGTTGCTCTCCTGAAGCTGCAGCGCCTGCGCAAACTGGCGGGCGTGCATCGATGAGGCGCCGATATAGCGTGCTTTCCCGGCCTTAACAACCTCATTTAGCGCTTCCAGGGTCTCTTCAATCGGCGTGCTGTAGTCCCAACGATGGATCTGCAGCAGGTCGACATATTCCATACCTAAGCGGCGCAGGCTGTCATCGATAGAGCGCAGGATCTGCGCACGCGAGAGGCCCTCCGGCAGATCCCCGACCTGGTGATACACCTTTGTGGCCACCACTACTTCGTCACGGCGGGCGAAATCGCGCAGCGCACGGCCGACAATCTCTTCACTGCTGCCGTCAGAGTAGCTGTTGGCGGTATCAAAAAAGTTGATGCCGCCTTCCAGCGCACGTTGAATGAGCGGACGGCTGCTCTCTTCAGGTAGGGTCCAGGCGTGCTTGCCCCGATCCGGCTCGCCAAAGGTCATACAGCCGAGGCAAAGTCGGGAGACCCGCAGGTGGGTTGCTTCAGGTGTGATGTAGTGCATGAACGGCTCCTGCTATCAACATAAAGGGTATCCTTTAAGCATAGCAGGCGCCGTTAGCGGAGAGGGTTCAGGCCAGCCAGGCGGTGATTTTGGCTTCGATACCGGCGGCATCAAGGCCGAGGTCGGCGCGCACTTCTTCCTGGGTTCCCTGGGGAATAAAGAAGTCCGGCAGGCCGATATTCAGCACCGGAACCACACGACGATGAGCCATCAGCAGCTCATTCACGCCGCTGCCCGCACCGCCCATAATGGCATTTTCTTCCAACGTCACCAGCACATCGTGATCGGCGGCAAGCTGCAAAATAAGCGCATCATCGAGCGGTTTGACAAAACGCATATCGACCAGCGTGGCGTTGAGCTTGTCTGCCACCTGCGCCGCTTCCGGCAGCAGAGTGCCGAAGTTGAGTATCGCCACTTTTTCGCCCGTGCGTTTCACCACGCCTTTGCCGATCGGCAATGAAGCCAGCGGCTCCAGCGTGGCGCCGGTGCCGGTCCCGCGCGGGTAGCGAACCGCGCTCGGCCCTTGATTGTAGTGATAGCCGGTGTAGAGCATCTGACGGCACTCGTTTTCGTCGCTCGGCGTCATGATCACCATATCCGGAACACAGCGCAGGAAGGAGAGATCGAATGCTCCCTGATGCGTTTGTCCGTCGGCGCCGACGATTCCCGCGCGGTCGATGGCAAACAGAACCGGCAGCTTCTGGATAGCGACATCGTGGATCACCTGATCGTAGGCGCGCTGCAGGAAGGTGGAGTAAATGGCCACCACCGGCTTGTAGTCGCCGATCGCCAGGCCGGCGGCGAACGTCACCGCGTGCTGTTCCGCAATCGCCACATCGAAATACTGGTCAGGGTATTTTCTGGAAAACTCGACCATCCCCGAGCCTTCGCGCATAGCCGGCGTAACGGCCATCAGCTTGCTGTCTTTCGCCGCGGTTTCGCACAGCCAGTCACCAAAAATTTTCGAGTAGGAGGGCAGGCCGCCGCTGCTTTTCGGCAGGACCCCGCTGGTATGGTCAAATTTCGGCACCGCGTGGAAGGTAATCGGGTCTTTTTCCGCCGGCTCATAGCCGCGACCTTTTTTGGTCATAATATGCAGGAACTGCGGTCCTTTCAGGTCGCGCATATTTTTCAGCGTATTGACCAGACCGAGGACATCGTGACCGTCAACCGGGCCGATGTAATTAAAGCCCAGCTCTTCAAACAGGGTTCCGGGAACGACCATCCCTTTGAGATGTTCTTCGGTGCGTTTGAGCAGCTCTTTAATCGGCGGCACGCCAGAGAAGACCTTTTTGCCGCCTTCGCGCAGCGTGGAGTACAGTTTTCCGGAGAGCAGCTGCGCCAGATGGTTATTCAGCGCGCCGACATTTTCGGAGATCGACATTTCGTTGTCGTTCAGCACCACCAGCAGATCGGGTTTGATATCGCCCGCATGGTTCATGGCCTCAAACGCCATACCTGCGGTAATGGCGCCGTCGCCAATGACGCAGACCGCACGTCGCTGTTTGTCTTCTTTCGCCGCGGCAATCGCCACCCCGATACCCGCAGAAATGGAGGTTGATGAGTGGCCGACGCTCAGCACGTCATATTCACTTTCGCCGCGCCACGGGAACGGATGCAGCCCGCCTTTCTGCCGAATGGTGCCGATTTTATCGCGGCGCCCGGTCAGAATTTTATGCGGGTAGGCCTGGTGGCCCACGTCCCAGATCAAACGGTCAAAAGGCGTGTTATAGACGTAGTGAAGCGCCACGGTCAGTTCGACCGTGCCGAGGCCGGAGGCAAAATGCCCGCTGGAACGGCTGACGCTGTCCAGCAGGTAGCGCCGGAGTTCGTCGCACAGTTTCGGCAGGCTGTCTTTCGGCAACAGACGCAACTCCTGGGTGGAATCCACCAGTGCCAGGGTTGGGTATTTGGCAATATCAAAACTCATCAGAGACTCTTATTGTTTATTTATCGCGCTGAATTATGTAATTCGCGAGCGCTTCCAGTGCCGTAGTATCCAGAGATTGCGCGGCCAGCTCACTCAGCGACTGACGGGCATCTTCAATCAGGTCGTGCGCTTTTTTACGCGCTTGTTCAAGTCCCAGAAGCGCAGGATAAGTACTTTTGCCTAGCTGCTGGTCAGCTCCCTGACGTTTGCCAAGGGTCGCAGTATCCCCTACCACGTCAAGAATGTCATCCTGGACCTGGAAGGCGAGACCGATATTTTGCGCATAGCGATCGAGCGCCGGCAGGGCCGCACGACCGCGTTCACCTGCGCTCAGCGCGCCCATGCGCACCGCGGCGCATATCAGCGCGCCGGTTTTGTGGCGATGAATACGCTCCAGCGCCTGCAGGTCAACCTGGTGGCCTTCGGCTTCCAGATCCAGCGCCTGTCCGCCGCACATACCGGCGACTCCGCTGGCGTGGGCCAGCGTCGAAACCATCGCCAGACGATCGCTGTCCGGCACTTCAGGCATCGGCGCATCACTCAGTATAGAAAATGCCAGCGTTTGTAGGGCGTCTCCGGCAAGAATTGCGTTCGCTTCGCCAAATTTAATGTGGCAGGTCGGCAGACCGCGGCGCAGATCGTCATCGTCCATGGCGGGCAGATCGTCATGCATCAGAGAGTAAGCATGGATGCATTCAACGGCGGCGGCCGGTGCATCCAGCGTTGTCCGGCTGACGCCGAACATTTCGCCGGTAGCATAGACGAGGAACGGACGCAGGCGTTTACCGCCTAATAGTGCGCCGTACTGCATGGCTTCAACCAGTGGAGTGTTCTGAAAAGGCAGCGGAGCGAGGAAACGGCGTAGCGCGTCGTTGGCCTGCTCAACGCAAGCGTGTAATTGTTGCGAGAAGTCCATTTATTCAGCATCCGGTGTAAACGGCGTCAGCGGGCTATCCTCGCTGTCGGCCAGCAGAATCTGGACGCGCTGTTCGGCCTGCTGCAATCGGGCCTGCCCCTGACGCGCCAGCTGTACGCCGCGCTCAAATTCGCTGAGCGCCTCTTCTAACGGCAGCGCGCCGCTTTCCAGACGATTAACAATCTGCTCCAGCTCGCCCAGGGCGGTTTCAAAGCTGGCCGGGGCCTCATTTTTCTTTGGCATAGTGAATATAGACTCTTGTAATGTCGCGACACCAATATGGTAACGAAGTCACGTGGTTAAGCAAATATACACCTCATCCTTTCGCGGAATCGTTGCCGAAAGCGCGCAAACGGGTGGCTGACAAGTGGGTTATGCCCCCGTCGCGCGCGGGCATCCTGAATGATTTTATGTAAAACGCGCAATGCGAGGCGCAATGTACTCAATGGTGATATACTGCGCTCCCTGGATGCAGGCACCGCGGTGCACTGCAGTACAACTTTTGCTTAAAGCCCCGTCGGGCTTGCCAACGAACTATTGTCGCCATGAAGTTTATCATTAAATTGTTCCCGGAAATCACCATCAAAAGCCAATCCGTGAGATTGCGCTTCATTAAGATCTTAACCGGGAACATTCGTAACGTTCTCAAAAACTATGATGAGACGCTTGCCGTCGTTCGTCATTGGGATCATATCGAAGTTCGCGCGAAAGACGAAAATCAGCGTCCGGTTATTCGCGATGCGCTGACCCGAATCCCGGGTATCCACCATATTCTGGAAGTCGAAGACGTCCCGTTTACCTCACTGCACGATATTTTTGAGAAAACGCTGCCGCTGTGGCGCGAAGCGCTGGAAGGCAAGACTTTCTGCGTGCGCGTAAAACGTCGCGGCAAGCATGAGTTTACCTCTATCGAAGTGGAACGCTACGTCGGCGGTGGCCTGAACCAGCATATCGAAACGGCGCGCGTGAAGCTGACTGACCCGGACATTACGGTCAATCTGGAAATTGAAAACGATCGTCTGCTGCTGGTAAAAGGGCGCTACGAAGGCATCGGTGGTTTCCCGATCGGCACGCAGGAAGATGTGCTGTCGCTGATTTCCGGCGGCTTCGACTCCGGCGTTTCCAGCTACATGCTGATGCGTCGCGGCTGTCGCGTGCACTACTGTTTCTTTAACCTTGGCGGCGCCGCGCATGAAATTGGCGTTCGTCAGGTGGCGCACTACCTGTGGAACCGCTTCGGCAGTTCGCACCGCGTTCGTTTCGTGGCGATTAACTTCGAACCGGTCGTGGGGGAGATCCTCGAAAAAGTCGACGATGGTCAGATGGGCGTGGTGCTGAAGCGCATGATGATCCGCGCGGCGTCGAAAGTCGCCGAGCGCTATGGCGTGCAGGCGCTGGTGACCGGCGAAGCGCTGGGCCAGGTGTCCAGCCAGACCCTGACCAACCTGCGTCTGATTGATAATGTCTCCGACACCCTGATTCTGCGTCCGCTGATTTCGCACGATAAAGAGCACATCATCGACCTGGCCCGTGAAATCGGCACCGAAGATTTTGCCCGCACCATGCCGGAATATTGCGGTGTGATTTCGAAGAGCCCGACCGTGAAAGCGGTGAAGGCGAAGATTGAAGCAGAAGAAGAGAACTTCGACTTTAGCATCCTCGATAAAGTGGTGGCGGAAGCGAATAACGTGGATATTCGCGATATCGCCCAGCAGACTCAGCAGGACGTGGTGGAAGTTGAAACCGTGACCGGCTTTAGCCCGAACGACGTCATTCTGGATATTCGTTCCGTAGACGAACAGGATGAGAAGCCGCTGAAGGTTGAAGGCGTTGACGTTGTGTCATTGCCGTTCTACAAGCTGAGCACCCAGTTCGGCAATCTCGACCAGAGCAAAACCTGGTTGCTGTGGTGCGAACGCGGCGTGATGAGCCGTCTGCAGGCGCTGTACCTGCGTGAGCAGGGCTTTGAGAACGTGAAGGTTTACCGCCCGTAAACCGCGAACAATCACGGTCATCCCGGATAAGGCTCTCTGCCTTGTCCGGGCGACCGCCTCGGCAAATCAGGCTTCGTAGTAGTTATAAATTCCCGCCGCCATGACCAGCTGTGACGCAACCTCATGGGCTTTTTCACGCCCGACCAGCAGGTCGATCATTTTGAGTGCAAAATCGATGGATGTTCCAGGCCCCTGGCTGGTGAGCAGGTTGACCCGCGGATCCCAGACCACGCGCTTGTCCTGCCACTGCTCTTCAGGGATGCGATCCTTGAGGGCCGGAAAACCGGTCATGTTGCCGATCGGGAAAAGGTTATGCGGCACCAGTACGGTCGCCGCCGCCGCGCAGATGGCGGCGACAATGCGTCCGGAAAGATGAAACTGGCGGACCGTTTCTACCAGCAGCGGGCTGTCACGGAAATATTCCGCGCCTTTTATCCCGCCGGGAAGAACGATAATGTCATAATCGCCGTCGGCGACCGCTACCAGCGGCGCATCCGCCAGCAGCTTGACGCCTCGCGAGCAGACGATGGTCAGGCTGCCATCGCTGGCGACGCTGGCCGTGGTGACCTGCACGCCGCCGCGGACCAGTAAATCCATTGTGGTGACCGCTTCGGTCTCTTCGCTACCAGGGGCGAGGCAAATCAGTGCCGACGCGCTCATATTCATTCTCCTTACGCTTTACCAGTTCAAACAAACGGGCGTTTTCCGGTACGGCAAGGCCGTGAGCGCGGGCGCGCTTCAGTAGAAAACCGGTGATATAGTCGATTTCCGTACGACGCTGCGCGCGGATATCCTGCAACATCGAAGAGATATTTTCTGCCGTACTTTCAATTACCTGATGGACATAAAATAACAGGTTTTCCGGTGAAGTATGAATACCTTCGCGCTCCATGACCGCAGCGACCTCCCGGCAGATGACCTCAACTTCCTGCGGGTAGTCGCGCAAATCGCCGTTGCGGCACTCTTTCAGCGCCGTCAGCGGGTTAATTACGCAGTTGACCGCCAGCTTGCTCCACGTTGCCGGGCGGATATTATTATGCCAGGCGACGTCCGGCAGGACGCGTTGCAGGGTATCAGCCAGGTCGCTGTAATCCTGCGGATAGTCTTTCGCCGGGCCGATATGCGTCGTGCCGTTGGCGACGTGCACAATGACGTTGCCGTCGCGGCGTGCGGCCTGGGTTGTCGAGCCCTGCAGCAGCGGCTGCTGCACGCCTTTCAGTTCATCAATGGTCCCCATCCCGTTATGGATAAGCAGGATCGGAGACGCGGCGGGTAGAGTGTGCGCCAGATTTTTTACCGCGGTGGAGACCTGCCAGGCTTTTAGCGTCACCAGCAGCAGGTCGCTGCTGGCGAGAAAGTCAGGATCGTTGGCGGTTAACGACTCATTAAAAATCGTCCCGTCAGTCTCGATCAGATTGACGCTACAAAAGGGTTGTGGGACGCGTAACCAGCCCTGGACATCGTGTCCGTGTTTGCATAACGCGGTTAGCCACAGCTGCCCCAGCGCACCGCATCCGAGTACGGTTACTTTCATTGTTCCTCCTCACCTGCGACTACCCCAGGCATTTATAGCTAAAGTATATACTCGTTGCGCTACCGGCTGCAGCCCACACCGCGGTGGCCTGGCGGGCATTGCGCATCTGAACATCGGCTATGCTTGCGGGATAACCAGTTGAGTTATGTCGCGTTGCGGGTATTATGCAACGCAAAAGAAACAGAAGGAGAGGAAAAGATGCCATCTTTCGATATTGTCTCTGAAGTCGATCTTCAGGAAGTTCGAAACGCCGTAGAGAATGCGACCCGTGAAGTGGAGTCGCGTTTTGATTTTCGTAACGTTGAAGCGAGCTTCGAACTGAACGAAAAAAACGAGACCATCAAGGTCCTCAGCGAATCTGATTTCCAGATTAACCAGCTGCTGGATATTCTGCGCGCGAAGCTGTTAAAACGCGGCATTGAAGGCAGTTCTATCGAAGTGCCGGATGAGTTCGTACACAGCGGGAAAACCTGGTTTGTCGATGCGAAGCTGAAGCAGGGGATTGAGAGCGCGACGCAGAAAAAAATCGTCAAGCTGATCAAAGACAGCAAGCTGAAGGTGCAGGCGCAAATTCAGGGCGAAGAGATTCGCGTCACCGGTAAAGCGCGCGACGATCTGCAGGCGGTTATGGCGCTGGTGCGCGGCGGCGACCTGGGACAGCCGTTCCAGTTCAAAAACTTCCGCGACTAAGTCGGGTGTGCGCTGGCGTATCATCTGTAAACGTCAGCCAATAAAAAAAGCGGGGCATTCCCCGCTTTTTTTATACCCCTTTGATGGCCTGCTCAATTTCGAAGCGGTTGGTCACCTTGCTGTCGATTTTGATATACACCGAACGTTCGTCGGGCACCACCAGAACCTGTTTGACCCCATCTGTGCGCTGCAGACGCTCTTGCAGCGCGCCATCGGCCACCACCTCATCGGGAATTTCGACCCGCAGGCTGCTGACGTACGGCGGTTCGCTCATCGTCCCGGCAACCAGCAGCCACAGCATCGCCAGCAGCGCGCCAAGCAGGAATACGGTTTGTGAATCAAAGAAGCCGTCTACCCAGCCGCCCAGCGCGCCGCCAATCGCCACGCCAAGGAACTGGCTGGTCGAATAGATGCCCATCGCGGTACCTTTATAGCCCGCCGGCGACTCTTTACTGATTAAAGAGGGAAGCAGGGCTTCCAGCAGGTTGAAGGCGAGGAAGAACAGCTGAACGCCGGCGACCAGCTCCCAGAAATAGCCGCCTGCCCCCCACAGGACAATTTCGGCCACCAGCAGCAGCGCGACGCAGAACAGGAACACGTGTTTCATCTTGCGCTTCACTTCGGCATAGATGATAAACGGCACCACCGAGACAAACGAAATCAGCATGGTGACCAGGTAAATTTTCCAGTGTTCGGCGGCGGGGAAACCGGCGGCTTCCAGCTGCCCTGGCAGGGCCACAAAGGTGGACATCAGCATGATATGCAGGCACATAATGCCGAAGTTGAGCTTCAGTAGTTTCGGCTCGGCAAGTACTTTGCTGAAACAGCCCTTTACCATACCCGATTCGCGGTTCAGGACGTGGTTGTGACTGTCTGGCACCACCCACAGCGTCAGCAGGATGCCGATCGTCGCCAGGACGGCGATCATCCAGAACAGCGCATGCAGGCCCAGCTGGTGAGTAATAATCGGTCCCAGCACCATGGCGATGGCAAAGGTGACGCCAAAACTGACGCCGATAAAGGCCATCGCCTTCGTGCGGTTCTGTTCGCGGGTTAAATCGGAGAGTAGCGCCATGACCGCTGCGGCAATAGCGCCGGAACCCTGCAGCGCGCGTCCAAGAATAATGCCCCAGATGGAGTCGCTTAGCGCGGCGATTACGCTACCGATAACGAAGATTAACAGGCCGCCGACAATCAGCGGTTTACGACCAATACGGTCGGAGAGCAGGCCGAACGGAATCTGGAATACGGCCTGAGCCAGGCCATAGATACCAATGGCCAGGCCAATCAGCGCTTCGCTGGCGCCCTGTAACGCCATGCCATAGGTGGTCAAAACCGGCAGAACCATAAACATGCCGAGCATACGCAGCGAGAATACGGTCCCCAGACCCCAGGTCGCGCGCAGTTCACCTGGCGTCATTTTATTGTCGTTCATTACCACCTCAATCTAAAAACTGCGACTAGTGTAGTGGTGGTAGCCAGAAGCGTAAATAAATGTTTGTTTAACAGATATTACCGCTGTGTTGCATGATGAGGTAAACGCGGGGAAAACAAAGAAACCAGTGGAGAAGACTCCACTGGTTAATGGCATTTATTGTAAATTAAAGTCAACCCATTGGCTGCCGGCATCGGCGGATTTCACGCATTGCTCCACCCAGTAGACGCCGTGCAGACCTGCTTCAACGTCCGGGTACCAGAAGCTCTCCAGAAACGCGCGATCGCCCCGATCCATCGCATCGATGGCTATCGCATAGCGCCGGTAGAGGTTTGCCCACGCTTCAAACAGCCCCTCCGGGTGGCCGCCACCGATACGATCGTCTGCCAGGGCCGCGGCGCTGAGATACGGCATGCCGCGTTCAAGTACCCGCGCCGGCTCACCTTGTACCTCGTAGCTGAGCTGGTTAGGATGCTCATCCCACCACTCGATGCTGGCTTTCTCACCGACGATCCGCACCTTCTGCGAGTGCATCGCGCCGCTATTGACCGCGCTGGTCCACATTGAGCCGACGGCGCCGTTATCGTATTCCATCAGCACAAAGGCGTTATCTTCCAGCGGCGCGCGCGATGCAACGAAGCTCTGGCGGGAACACATCAGACGGCGAATGTTGAGGTGCGGTGCCATCGTTTCGGCCACAAAGAGCGGATGCGTTGCCAGGTCGCCCAGCACGTAGCTTGGTCCGGCATACTTCGGCGTAACGCGCCAGCGGGTTGACTCCGCCTGCAGCTCAACGGCTTCATTATGAAAACCGTGGGCAAACTGCATATTGATAATTCGAATCTGTCCGAGCAGCCCGTCGGCAATCATCTGGCGCGCCTGCTGAATCATCTGATACCCGGCATAGCCGTAAGTGACGCCGACGATTTTGTTATGCTTGATGCTCAGCTCCCGCAGCTCCTGGGCTTCCGCGGCGGTAAAGCAGAGCGGTTTTTCGCAGATGACGTGCAGTCCGGCTTCCAGCGCCGCTTTGGTAATGGCGAAGTGGGTATTGTTCGGCGTGGTTACCGATACCACTTCAATACCGTCAGGGCGCAGGGCCTCTTCGCGGAACAGCGTTTGATAATCGGCATAGCAGCGTCCCGGCGCGATCCCGAGCTGTTCACCAAACTGACGTCCGCGTTCGGCATCAATATCAAAAGCGCCGGCCAGCAAGGTAAAGACATTGTCACGTAGCGCGGCCGAGCGGTGGCTGTAGCCGATCTGGCTGGTGGCTCCGCCGCCGACCATTCCCCATCGCAGGGAGCGGGACAGGGGTTTCATGCCGTTTAACATGGTGTTCTCCTTGATACAAAGTACGGATGTCTGATGAGATTCGCTCCCTGCTCCAGGAAGCGGGACAGGACCCTGGCGCCACTCCTGGCGACGAAACTGTCGCCTGAGGAATGGCAAGGTAGATTAAAAATATTTATTTCATTTTTAGTATTATATGAAATTAAATTTTTATTTATGAGAGAGGGATCGAAAAATTATCAAGATTATCCTCACCGTCCAGTGGGGCGCTGAAAAGCGACGATTTGGCTAAAAGCGTATCAAATTAGATGATTAACCCTGCTTTTATTGATGTTTATGGACAGGGATGTGTGAGCGCGCGAGGGGATGTGCTGAGATAATGAGCAATATGATTTCATTTAGTATTTAAATGAAATTTATTTTTCTTTTTCTCCGCAATAAAGACAGCGGAAAAGTCGGCGCAACGGGGGATTACGCCGACATCTGTTTATGTGGATTGGCCCGCCTGGCCTGCCGCCCGCTGAATGGCGGCAACGATCTCCAGGGAACGCAGCGCATCGGCAGCATCGATCAGCGGTTTCTCCTCGCCGGTGATGACCTGCAAAAAGTGGTCAAGCTGCAGCATGAAGGGATCGATAGCTTCGACGTGAAGCCTGTCACTCAGCAGCGGGTGGAGCCAGCCGCGCGCTTCGCCATAGCGCCACCACTGCATCTGCGGGATCGCCAGCGCGCCGCGGGTACCGGAAATCAGATAGCAGTTTTCCGGCGCGTGGGCGTAGATCGCATTTTCTCCCGAGTTCATCTCCCAGCTCCAGGGGCCGACGCCGCAATCGGTGAGTACCGCGCTACCTAATGCTCCGCTGGCGAAACGAAGGTTTACCACCGCGCTGTCTTCGTTGGCGAAACGGCGTACGGCATGGGAGGTAAAGGCCTGCACCTGGTCGATTTCACCAAACAGGTAGCGCATCAGGTCAATATCATGGACCAGATTGACCAGCAGCGGTCCCGCGCCGGGTTCACGGCGCCAGGCAACGTCAAAATAATCATCCGGCTTTTGCAGTACCCAGTGCGCGGAGACGGTGACGATTTGCCCGAGTTCGCCGCTGTCGATCAATGTCCTTGCCGCGGCGATCAGCGCGTTGTGCCGCCGGTGGTGCCCCACCAGCACCGGAACCTGATGGCGAGCAGCGGCGTCGACCAGTTCCCGGGCGCGTTGCGGCGAGTCGGCGACAGGTTTTTCGACCAGCACCGGGATCCCGCGTTCGATGCAGGCCAGAGCGCAGGGCAGGTGCAGAATATTGGGCGTGGCGTTAATCACCCCCTGCGGCTGGACCGCGTCCAGCATGGTTTCAACGTTGTCATACCCTGCGATACCCAGCGATTGCGCCAGCGCCTGCGCCTGAGGTGAAGGATCGGCCAGAGCGACCAGCTCAGCCCGTGGGTTAGCGCGGATCACCGCAATATGTTTGCGTCCGATGGCGCCCGCGCCAATGACGGCAAGACGAATTTTGCTCACGACAGACTCCTCAGCGTGGGGGACGGGGCAGGGGAGGTAGATTCAGCATCGCTGGCAAATAGCCCCTTCACCACCAGACCGACGACGGTTAATGCCGCCGGGATCCCAAGGATTAAAAAGACGTTTTCGAAGCTGAGATTGAGCGCCATCATTTCCGCGCCGGCAAAGGCGCTGAGGATGGCGCCCATTCGGCCGACGCCGTGCATCCAGCTGGAGCCGGTAGCGCGCGCCTGGGTCGGATAATAGCGGGCGGAAAGCGCATTCATGCCGGTATTCGCGCCGTTCAGGCAAGCGCCGCTGACGAAGGCCAGCAGGCACAGCAGCGCAAAACTGGCGGCAGCGTAGCCCATGGCCATCGTAAACAGGCCGCCGATGGCATAAATCAGCCCCAGCGCGCGATGGGGATTGATGCGATCCATTAGCCAGCCGGCAAACAGAGAGCCTACGGTGCCGCCGGCCTGATAAATCGCCGTCATCACCGCCGCCTGGCTGACGGTCAGTCCCACCTCTTTGACCAGCGTCGGCAGCCAGCTGCCGAGGATATAAACCAGAAACAGGCCCATAAAATAGACCAGCCATAGCATCAGTGAGCCGAGGCGGTAGTGGCGCGAGAGGACCAGGCGCATGGCGTTGGTATTGGCGGGCTGCGCCGGGAGCGTGAATTCAGCGTTATCCGCAATTTGCCCCGGATAGAGCCGTTGTAATATCGCCCGGATTCGTGCCGCCGGCGCGCGTTTAACCACCAGAAAGCGCACCGACTCCGGCAGCAGCCAGATAAGCAACGGCGCGAACAGCAGCGGAAGAACCCCGCCGAGCGCCATCAGCGAATGCCAGCCAAAGCGCGGGATCAGCCACGAGGCGGAAAAGCCGCCCGCCGCCGCGCCAAAGGTAAAGCCGCAAAAAATCACCGTAATCAGAAATGAGCGCTGGCGCTCGGGGGCATACTCCGATACCAGCGTGCCGATATTGGGCATCGCCGCACCGAGTCCCAGTCCGGTCATAAAACGGAAGAAAATCATCTGTTCGATGTTCTGCGAGAAGGCGGTGACGATCGTCCAGAAACCAAAGAAAAAGACGCTGTTGACGATGATTTTCTTTCGCCCCAGCCAGTCGGCGAGCGGCCCGGAGAGGAGCGCCCCCAGAGCCAGGCCAATCAGCGCCGCGCTGATGACGAAGCCGAGCTCGTAGTTGGTTACCCCCCATTCATGCTTCAGCGTCGGGGCGATAAACCCCATAATCGCAATATCAAAACCGTCGAGCGCAATCACGCAAAAGCCTAAGAAAACCACCAGTTTCTGGAAACGGCTGAGCGGATTACCGTTGATTAACTCTCTGACATCCAGGCGTTGGGTCTGAGTCATAGGGTTTTCCTTATGCGCAGGTGTGCAGGTAAGACTGCGCGGCATTGAACAGCAACCGCGCGCGGTTGAGGGCGGGCAGAGCGCCCTGGGCGCCGCTTAACGGGACTTCCAGCGATACCGGTAGCGTCGTCGGCAGCGCGGACATCAGCCCATGCAGATCCAGCCCGCCTTCGCCCGGCACCTTCCGCGCGGCGCGGGCCTGGTGGATCAGTTCCTGTTCGTTATCGGGAATCTGCGCCGGAGCGTCACACAGCTGCATATAGTTGAGGCACTCTGGCGGCAGGTCGGCGAGGCTGGAGAGCGACTCTCCCGCGCGCCAGAAGTGGATGGCGTCAATCAGAATCCCAATATCCGCTCGCCCGCTGGCCGAAATCAGCCGCCTGGCGTCAGCGATAGTACGCAGCTGGGTCCACGGCATGGGCTCCAGATTCATGGTTAAGCCATACCCCCGGCCGGCTTCGGCGAGCGCGGCAAGATTTTCAGCGCTGCGGGTCAGGTGGTTATCGTTGCCGGCCACCAGCACCTGACGAGCGCCCAGGCGCGCGGCGGTTTCAAGGAAGCTTTCCAGGCGGGCATTAAGCGAAAAGTCGCTCGTCAGACGCACGATTTCGACATCTGATACGCGAATACCGGTCTCCATCAGCGCAGAGAGCGTTGCGCGAACGGTCGCGGTATCGCCGAGCATATCGTAGTCAGGATCGGTCGGCGTGGCAGGGAGCAGACGCAGGCCGACATGAGTAAAGCCGCTTTGTGCCGCGATCCGCACCTGTTCCGGTGGCGGAACGTCGAGCACGGTGAGCGCGGCGAGGGACAGGGTTCGCATGTTCATAAAAGACTCCGGTACAGTTGCAGGTGATTGTTGTTATGTGTACTGCCGTCCCTGGTAAGATGTCGGTTACGATGCTGTTTTTGTTATATTGGCGGCCAGTGTTTTCCCCACCAGATAGCCAAAGGTCATGGCCGGACCGAGCGTAATACCGCCGCTGGGGTAGTACCCCTGCATCACGCTCGACATATCATTGCCAATGGCGTAGAGGCCAGCGATCGGCTGTTGATGCGCATCCAGCACTCGCGCCTGTTCATCGGTTTTCAGCCCGCTAAAAGAGCCCAGCGAACCCGGTAAAATACGCACCGCATAAAAGGGCGCATGGCGCAGCGGACCCAGCGTTGGATGATGAGGATGCCTGGCATCCCCCTGGGCCCGGTTATAGGCCGAGACGCCGCGCTGAAATTCCGGGTCCTCTCCTCGCGCGGCGTAGTCGTTAAAACGCGCCACCGTCTCTGCCAACTGCCCGCCATCGATGGCGCAATGTTCCGCCAGCGCCGCTAGCGTGGGGGCCGAGTGGAGATAGCCCGTGCGCAGCCATGCTGCCGGCGAAAATGGAAAGGGGCGGGCGTGGCCCAGACCATAGCGGCGCAGCGTCCGGCTATCGGCCAGCAGCCACGCTGTCGGCTGCTCTCCCGCAGGCGTTGCGGCCAGCAGCGCGGCAATAAAGTCGTGGTAGGAGTCGGCTTCATTAGTAAAACGCTTTCCATTGGGCAATACGGCGATAAACCCCGGCTTCGCGCGTTCAACCAGGTGCGGGAAGACCAGTTGCAGGCCGCTTGCGAGGGTGACGCGGGAGACCGGTGCCCAGGCCATGGCGTGTTTGAGCGAGGCGTCGAACTGACCGCCGACCGACTCCCCGAGCCGGATACCGTCCCCCTGATTACCCGGCGGCGCGGCGGAGAAGTGGCCATAGCCGTCCGCTGCGTGGGGAACCTGCTGCGCCAGGCGTTGGCGATCGTGTGGAAAGCCGCCGCAGGCGAGGATCACGGCGCCGGCGTGAACCTCAATATCGCCATCATCGCTACGCAGTACCGCGCCGCTGACCCCGGTCGATGATGTCAGCAGGCGAGCGACGGGGGCATTCAATTGAATACTGACGCCAGCGTCGAGCGCCGAACGCAGCAGGCGGCCCATCAACGCGTTACCATTAACCAGATACTGCCCGCGGCCAGTTCGCAGTCGCTGCCAGCCGTGGCGCAGCAGACGCCGGGCGGCATACAGCGCCGATCGCGGGGAGCGGGTTGCATTAAAAAAGTGCGCCATGTCGCTACCGCCGGCGATGCCCATGCCGGCGAGGCTGATGGTTTCCAGCGGCGGGCGCAGACGATGCAGCCAGTCGCCAAGCAAGCGTCCGTCAAACGGTTGTGCCGTCACCGAACGCCCTCCCTGGGCGTAGCCCGGTGACATGTGAAAATCCGGCATCTTACTGCCGGAGAGAAACTGCACCGCCGTATGGCGGCGGAAGAAATCGATCATCTCCGGGCCCTGCTGCAGGAAGGTGAGCAGGCGGGCATCGGCGGGCTGACCACCCATTTCATGCTGCAGATAGGTTAGCGGCGCGTCCTCTTGTTCCTGAATGCCCTCTTCGCGGGCGAGCGGGTTGTGCGGTATCCACAGCCAGCCGCCTGACCAGGCGCTGGTGCCGCCGATGACCGACTCTTTTTCGGCCAGCAGGACGCTGGCGCCCTTGAGGGCGGCGGTCACCGCGGCGGAAAGCCCCGCCGCGCCGGAACCGACGACCAGCACATCCACCTTTTTATGCCCGCTCATCTCCGGCCCCTTATTGCAGTGGTGAAAAATCAACAGGACGCAGCAGGACCGACTCCAGCCGCTCAACGGCCGCCAGTTCGCGGTTTTTACGCGAGAAGGTCAGCCAGCGTTCGTCCTGCGCCATGCGCGCCCGGCGTACCAGGCGATCGTCGAGGCTCTCGTAAGCCCAGATATGCACCACCTGATTCACGACGCCGATTTCGGTGAAGAAAAAACCGATCAGCTTACCGAGGTGCTCGGTCTGGACCGCGTAAGCATCGCTTTTGTACAGCGCCAGCCAGTCGGCCATTTTCAGCGGATTGAGGGTGTAGGTGCGTTTTTCATAGATCATGATGTTTCTCCTGTTGATGGGGTTAGTTGGTGTGTCATATGACGGGCACAGAGATAGCCGAAGGTCAGCGCCGGGCCGAGCGTAATGCCGGGACCGGGGTAGGTGCCCGCCATCATGGAATCCATATCGTTACCAACGGCATAAAGGCCTTGGATCGGCTGACGTTGTTGATTAAGAACCTGGGCATTCTCGCTGGTGACCAGGCCTCGCGACGTGCCTAAATCTCCGGTGTAGAGGGTGATGGCATAAAACGGAGCCTTCAGCAGCGGGGCATTGCAGGCGTTCGGTTGATGGCCCGGATCGCCCATCGCGCGGTTATAGCTGTTGCCGCCTTTGGCGAACTGCGGATCTTCTCCCTGCGCGGCATCGCGGTTGTAGCGGGCCACCGTCCCGGCGAGCGCTTGTGCGTCAAGTCCCAACTGTTGAGCAAGCCGGGCGAGGGAGTCCGCTTTGTGCAGGTAGCCGGCCTCGATCAGCGCATCGTTGTTAACCGGCGCGGGCCGCGCAAGACCGAGGCCGTAGCGTTTCATCGCCAGGGCATCGCAGATCAGAAAACAGGGGGCGTTTTCGGGTTGGCTTTGCATGGCGCTGGCGAAGTGGTGGTAGGAGTTTGATTCGTTGACGAAACGTTCCGCCTTTTGGTTGACGGCGATAACTCCCGGCTTGGCCCGGTCGGTGACCAGGTGCGGGAAGCGTTCTTCGCGCCCGTCGGCGTGGCGCAGTACCGAGACCGGCGCCCAGAAAAAATTGGACGGCAGGTCGGCGCCTTCGCAGGCGTTGAGTGCGCTGGCGAGACGGAAGGCGGCACCATCATTGCCGGCTGGCGACATGGAGTAATGCTCGCGGGTATGCGGCCGGTAGCGTGCCGCCAGCTCTCCTGCGGCAAAGCCGCCGGCGGCCAGCACCACGCCGCAGCGCGCCTGTAAGGTCTCTTGTCGGCCGTCGCATTCAATATTGACGCCGGTGACCGCGCCCTGGTGCTCAATCAGAGAAAGGACGTTGACGTTCAGCCGGAGCGTCATGCCTTTGCGCAGCGCCACGGTGGCCATGCGGGCAATCAGGGCGTTACCCATCGCCAGCCGGGTACCGCGCGGGTGGCTGATGCGGTCGCGCGCATAGCGTAGCAGCAGCTTCGCGCAGTGCGATAACGAGCGCAGCGAGCGGCGCATGTCCAGAAAATGCTGGATATCCACGCGGTTGACCATCATGCCGCCAAATAACAACATTCCCGGTGGGGGAGCGCGCAGATCGTGAAAGCGATCGCCGAGCTGGCGCCCGTCGTACTCCACAACCTCCAGCGCGCGTCCGCAATCAACGGCGCCCGGCTCATCAGGATAATAGTCCGGTGAGAGGGGGCGCAGACTGTACTTCACCGCGCCCTCTTTTTCGAGGAACGCCAGCGCCTCGCGCCCGGAAGCGACAAACGCATCGACGATGTCCGGACGATAGTTCTGTTCGCCGACGATCGTTTTCAGGTAGGTTTTGATCGCGTCCGCCGCGCCGCTTTTCCCCTGCGCACGCGCCTGATCGGTATCGTTGATCCATACCGCTCCGCCGGAGATTGCCGAGGTACCGCCAAACTGCGGCGCTTTTTCCAGCATCAGCACCGACAGCCCTTTGCAACAGGCCGTGACCGCGGCGGCAAATCCGCCGGCGCCGCTACCGATGACAATCACATCCCAACTTTTCATGCCGCGGCCCCCTGTTCCTGCGGGATGGCTCCGATGAACTGCCCCATGAGCTTCATCTGCGCCAGCGCCATTTCGGGGCCGGTTTGTACCACGCAGCCGCGCGCCTGGGCGAAAGTCAGCAGCGGCGTGATTGCCGGTGCGGTAACGACGTCCGCGACATGGGTTGTCGGGGTGAGGGTTTCCAGTAAAGCCTGCGGCAGCGGCAGCGGATCGAAGTTTGCCATCCCGGCCGGAGAGCCGTTTACCAGCAGATCGAGACCGTTCAGGGTGTCAGGCAGCGCGGTGAGTTGGACCTGGGGGAAATGGGGGGCGAGGCGGTTATGCAGCAGCTGCAACGTGGTCGGATTCTGGTCGTGTAGCGCCAGCTGGCGGATACCGGCTTCACACAGCCCCCAGGCGATGGCGCTGCCGACGCCGCCGCAGCCGGAGAGCAGCGCGCTCTTTCCTTCAGCCTGAAAACCGTGGGCCGCCGCGGCCAGAGAGAAACCGACGCCATCCAGCATATCGCCCTGCAGACGACCATCCGCCAGTTTGCGAATGACATTCACCGCGTTGAGATGGCGGGCACGCGGCGTTAACTCATCCACCAGCGTGGCGGCGCGCTGTTTATGCGGCACGGTGACCAGTACACCGCTCATGTTCAGCCATCCGCGTAACGCCAGCAAATAATCCGCCACCGCTTCCGGGGCGATATCGACCGGGATCATCACGCTGTCCATCTGCTGGTCGGCGAAGTAGCGGTTGAAGTTTTCCGGTGATTTAACCTGAGTAATCGGATGGCCGATAACGGCAACGACCTGCGTGAATCCACTGACCATTTCAAACCTCATTTGTTAAATGAATGTTGTGAAAGTATTTCAGCGGAACCTGAGAGCGACAACGCAGAATTCGGACGTATTGGTTGTTAATCGCACCACCACTGCGATAATCGCAGTGAATCGATGGCAATGTTGCAGAAATGTGAGCTGATATGCAAAACACAATACATCCGCGCGATTTGATAGTCGGTCTGCAAAAAGGACTGGCCTTGATCCAGCTTTTTTCCAAAGATTTTCCCCGGCTCAGCGTGCCTCAGGCGGCGAAAATGAGTGGCCTGACGCAGAGCGCCGCGCGACGTTTTCTTCTGACGTTGCTGCACGAACGCTATGTACAGACCGACGGGCGCTACTACTGGCTGACGCCAAAAGCGCTGCGCCTGGGGCAGGCCTATGTTGATTCGGCCCAGTTCCCGCGCATGGTCCGCCCCATCGTTGAGTACATTGCCAGCCGCACGGAAGAGCATGCGTCGGTAGGGGTGATTGATGAAGATGAACTGGTGTATATCGCGCGCAGCAAACATACGCCGTTTAACTCGACCTCGGTGCGGTTAGGGGAGCGGGTGCCAATATTCTGCACCGCCGGCGGGCGACTCTGGCTGGCCTCGCTGCCGGAAGACGAGTGCGAGATGATTTTGCGGCGAATCAAACGCGAACAGCGCACGCCGTATACGGTGACGGACGTGGCGATGCTGATGGACAAAATTGCGCTGGTGCGGCGCCAGGGGTTTGCCACTATCGAGCAGGAGTTTGAAATTGGGATGCTGGTTCTGGCGGTGCCTCTATCCGACAGGGAAGGGATGTACTGGGGGGCGCTGAGCCTGACCTCTCATCAGTCGCGGACTTCGCTGGATGCGTTGTGTCGCGACCATCTGGATCTGCTGTATAGCGCGCAGGCGATGCTGGTGGGATAACTCCGGGCAATAAAAAACCCCGCCGGAGCGGGGTTTGTCAGAGCGACAATCTTATCTGACGTAGGCCAGCAGATTGTGTGAATCCGGCACCATAAAGTCGACGGACATCATGACCGACAGCGCGGTAATGGCGACGATAGAAAAGACGAACAGCTTACGCGCCCAGACTTTATCATCCGCCACTTTGTAACCGCGCAGCGCCATCCCCAGCCACCAGACGCTCACCGCGGCCGCAACGACCAGGTATTTATACCCGGCGTAGCCACCCAGCGACAGCATCAGCGTAGCGACAGCAAAAGCCACGATGTACAGCGTAATGTGGTTTTTCGCCACGGAAATACCTTTCACGACCGGCAGAACCGGAATGTTCGCCGCCTGATAATCCTTGAAGCGGAAAATCGCGATGGCGTAGGAGTGAGGCATTTGCCACAGGCTGAAGATAGCCAGCAGAATCGCCGCGCCGCTATCGAAATTACCGGTCACCGCACAGTAGCCAATCACCGGCGGCGCAGCGCCGGAGAGAGAACCAATCAGCGTGCCGTAGACGGAGTGGCGTTTCATGTACAGGCTGTAGACGCCGACATAAACCACGAACCCCATCACCCCCAGCCAGCAGGCCAGAGGGTTAGCGCCAAACCACAGGAGCATGAAGCCAGCAATACCCAGCAAGGTGGCGTATACCAGCGAAACTTGTGGCGAGATCAGCCCTTTGACCAGCACCCGGTTTTTCGTCCGTTCCATCTTACGATCGATGTCACGGTCGATGTAGTTGTTGAATACACAACCCGAGGCGACCACCAGGGACACCCCAAGGAGCGTCCATGCAAACAGCGGATAGTCGATGTGGCCCTTGGAGGCCAACAGGAAACCGCCGATCACGGAGATCAGGTTGCCAAAAATGATGCCAGGTTTCGTTACTTGCAGGTATTGCTTAAACATACTTGCCGCTCTTAGTGCATCATCATGTTGTAGTTCAGGTTCCACATAATCCAGATGGAGCCAACAACAACGATAGCAATGATGATTACGGTGAAGATAAACGCGGTCAGGTTCCAACCTTCGTCAGACTTGCTGTTCATGTGCAGGAAGTACACCAGGTGTACCAGAATCTGCACAACAGCAGTGACCAGGATAGTTCCCAGAATAGCCGCATGCGATGCGGAGCCACTCATAACCATAGCAAACGGAATAACCGTCAGAATGATCGACAGGACGAACCCTGTCATGTAGCTCTTTACGCTGCCGTGAGAAGCGCCGTTATGATCGCTAGAATGACTCATTACATTGCCCCCATCAGATAAACAACCGAGAACACGCAGATCCACACAACGTCCAGGAAGTGCCAGAACAGGCTCAGGCACATGATACGGGTGCGGTTAGTGTTGGTCAGGCCACGACGTGAAACCTGAACCATCAGCACCGCCATCCAGATCAGACCGGAGGTGACGTGCAGACCGTGGGTTCCGACCAGCGCGAAGAACGCTGACAGGAAGCCGCTGCGATCCGGGCCCATACCTTCAACAATCAGGTGATGGAATTCATAGAGTTCCATCGCGATGAACCCTGCCCCGAAGAGGAAGGTCAGCGCCAGCCAGGAGACAACCTGGCTCTTGTTGTTTTTGTACATGGCGATAGCCGCCATGCCGTAGGTGATGGAGCTGAACAGCAGCAGCGCGGTTTCAACCAGAACGAACGGCAGTTCAAAAATATCTTTACCGGTCGGTCCGCCAGCCGTGCCGTTCACCAGAACGGCATAGGTAGCAAACAGGGTGGCGAAGATAATGCAGTCGCTCATCAGGTAGATCCAGAAGCCGAATACCTTCATCGGCCCTGTATCGTGGTGCCCGTGTTCATGCGCGTGGGCGTTATGCGCAAGAGTATCAGTTGCCATTTTTCAGCCCTGCTTTGTTAATCTCATCGAAATGCTGATTTTCCAGTTTTTCGACTACTGCAACCGGCACGTAGTAATCCACGTCCTCGTCAAAGCTCTTAATAATCCAGGTCACCAGGATACCGACGAAGCTTGCAATCGCCATCCACCAGATGTGCCAGATCATCGCGAAACCAAACACCGTTGCGAAAGCAGCAATAACGATGCCCGCGCCGCTGTTTTTCGGCATATGAATCTCTTCATAGCCAGCCGGTTTCTTATACGCTTCGCCTTTTTCTTTCATTTCCCAGAACGCGTCACGTTCGTGAACGACAGGAACGATAGCGAAGTTGTAGAACGGAGGCGGAGAAGAGGTTGCCCACTCCAGAGTACGGCCGCCCCACGGGTCACCGGTCAGGTCGCGGTTCTGTTCGCGATCGCGGATAGACACGTAGAACTGAATCAGCTGGCAGAGGATACCGCAGGCAATCAGCGCCGCACCGCATGCCGCAACAACCAGCATCGGGTGGAACTGCGGGTCAATCTGCTGGCTCAGGCGACGGGTCATCCCCATGAAGCCCAGCACGTACAGCGGCATAAATGCAACGAAGAAGCCGATGATCCAGAACCAGAAAGCGCGTTTGCCCCAGGTTTCGTTCAGCGTGAAGCCAAAGGCTTTCGGCCACCAGTAGGTCAGACCAGCAAAGCAACCGAATACCACACCACCGATAATGACGTTATGGAAGTGGGCAATCAGGAACAGACTGTTGTGCAGCACGAAGTCCGCGCCCGGTACCGCCAGCAGAACGCCGGTCATACCACCAACAGAGAAGGTCACGATGAAGCCGATAGTCCACAGCATGGCTGAGTTGAAGACGATGCGGCCCTGGTACATGGTGAACAGCCAGTTGAAGATCTTAACCCCGGTCGGGATGGCGATAATCATGGTGGTAATACCGAAGAAGGCGTTGACGTTCGCGCCGGCACCCATGGTGAAGAAGTGGTGCAGCCAAACGATGAACGACAGAACGGTAATACACACTGTTGCCCATACCAGCGAGGTGTAGCCAAACAGACGCTTACGCGAGAAGGTTGCAGCGATTTCGGAGAACACCCCGAAGACCGGCAGAACCAGGATATACACTTCCGGGTGGCCCCAGGCCCAAATCAGGTTGATGTACATCATCATGTTGCCACCCATATCGTTGGTAAAGAAATGGGTGCCCAGGTAGCGGTCCAGGGTCAGCAGCGCGACGGTGACGGTCAGGATTGGGAAGGAGGCGATAATCAGGATGTTGGCGCACAGAGATGCCCAGCTAAATACTGGCATCTTGAACATCGTCATGCCAGGGGCACGCATCTTGATAATGGTCACGAAGAAGTTAATACCGGTTAACGTCGTACCAATACCGGATAGCTGGAGAGCCCAGATCCAGTAATCGACCCCAACGCCCGGACTGTACTCGATTCCCGACAGCGGCGGATAGGCCAGCCAACCGGTCTGAGCGAATTCACCGACGCCCAGAGACAAGTTAACCAGAATCACGCCCACAACGGTGAACCAGAAGCTCAGGTTGTTGAGGAACGGGAAGGCAACGTCGCGCGCACCGATCTGCAGCGGAACCACGAGGTTCATCAGACCGATAACAAACGGCATCGCTACGAAGAAGATCATGATAACGCCGTGGGCGGTAAAGATCTGATCGTAGTGGTGAGGCGGCAGGAACCCTGCTTCCCCGGCCGAGGCCAGCACCTGCTGGCTACGCATCATAACGGCGTCAGCGAAGCCACGCAGCAACATCACGATTGCTACGATGACATACATGATACCGAGTCGTTTGTGGTCGACCGAAGTCAGCCACTCATTCCAAAGGTAGGACCACTTACCGAAGTAAGTGATTGCCGCCAGAAGCGCCAGTCCCCCGATGATAATCGCAGCCACCGTAACCACAATAATGGGTTCGTGGTAGGGCACTGCATCCAGTGTAAGTTTTCCGAACATCGTTTTCTTCCTCGGCCCCTTAGTGAGCGGTTTCCGCGTGGCTCATGTCCATGCCTTCCATCCCTTCGTGCGCTGCGTGCTCGCCTTCAGGTTGGGACATATCCATGCTCTTGCCATGAGACATAAATTTGTTCACAACATCTTTAAACAAATCCGGTTTCACGTCAGAGAAGTATTCCACTTTGTTGTATTCGCTAGGCGCAGCCAGTTTGTCGAAGGCCGCCATGGAGTCCATGGTGTTCGACGACTGTTTCGCTTTCGCTACCCACTGATCGAAGGTTGCACGATCCGGCGTGGCGATAGCTTTGAACTTCATACCAGAGAAGCCCGGGCCGCTATAGCTTGCGGAGATACCGTCATAAGTGCCAGTTTCATTCGCGATGAGGTGCAGCTGAGTCTGCATCCCGGCCATTGCGTAAATCTGGCTGCCTAAACGTGGGATAAAGAACGAGTTCATCACGGAGTTAGAGGTCACTTTGAAGTGTACCGGTACGTTCGCCGGGAAGGCGATTTCGTTGACGGTAGCAATACCCTGTTCCGGATAGATGAAGAACCATTTCCAGTCCATCGAAACAACTTCGATGACGATCGGTTTCTCTTCGTGAGCAAGCGGTTTGCTTGGCTCAAGTGCGTGAGTGGTTTTCCAGGTCAGAACGGCCAGGAACAGGATGATCAGAATAGGAACCGTCCAGACCACAGCTTCAACTTTGTTGGAGTGTGACCAGTTCGGGCTATACTTCGCATCTTTATTACTCGCACGATACTTCCAGGCAAATCCTACTGCCATTAAGACGGCGGGAATAACGACAATCATCATCAGGCCAAAGGCCGTCAGTATCAGAGAACGTTGCTCCAGTCCAATCTGTCCTTTTGGGTCAAGGAGCGCAGAATCACAACCACTGAGTAATACAGTACCTGCGATTAATGACATCCATCCCAAACTTTTATTGTATTTCCTAAGTCTCATTGAACGACCTCAATTCCACGGAATCTGGTGGCGCTTAAAGTGTACGGGCATTTTACGGGAAGGTTGCATTACTGTAAACATGATTGGGGCTGTGTCAGTTCTGTGTTAGCGGGTTCTGCTCGCTTTGTCACATATGTAACCGAGTGTGACGCTGATGCTTGCAAAGCACGTTATATGCAGGATCTATAACGAAAGAGATAAGAATGGATGGGCTTATGGGGTAATGAGTATAAACACCCGAAAAATAACACAACTAATTAACAATTAATTATCAAATAAAAGACATTGCGCGGTGGCGATAATAAATCGCTTTTGCTGAATCGGTTAAATTATTTAATGTTTTGAATAAAAGTTGTCAATAACTTCCAAAAATGTAAAGCGCACAAAACAACAAATGAAAAATGAACAATATAAAATCGTTAATAAGCCGTTATAATTACGATCAGTGATTACAACGGCTAATAACAGCGCAATGATGCGTTAAATCAGCGCACTCTTCCGTAACGCCAGATAATCCAGCAGACTTCCGAGCACAACGCCGGCGATGGCGGTGAGGGCCGCAATTTCCAGTAGCGTGGGCAGGAAGGAAAAAGAGGTGAAGTCGAGGGAATTGAGTATCAGCAACAGCAGCCATATGCCCAGCATCAGCGAACCCACGGCCAGAATCAGCAGCGCCAGCGTATAGGTCTGTGGATAGTCCGTGCGCGGAATAAAGCTTCCGGTGCGTTGCGTGTACTCCAGGGTTTGCCGGCAGAGCAGCAGGAGCACAATTCCCGGGACGGCGGCAAAGACAGAGAACAGATAAAATGTCGGCCAACCGTGAGCTTCGACGAACCAGCCGGCAATGGGCCCGACGTACACGCGACCGACTGCCGATAGCGCGGACAGCAAAGCAAACTGGGTGGCGGAAAACGATTTATTACACAGGGTCATTAACAGGGCGACAAATGCCGCCGTGCCCATACCGCCGCACAGGTTTTCGAAAAAGACCGCCGTCGCCATGGAGTAAAGATGTTTATCGGTAATCGACAGCAGCCAGTAGCCGGCATTGGATACGCCCTGTAGCACGCCGAAAATCAGCAGGGCGCGAAACAGGGTGAGGCGCTGCATGAGTACGCCGCCGTAAAGTGCGCCAACAATCGTCGCGAAAAGTCCCAGCGTTTTATTGACCATTCCCACCTCGCCGGCATCAAAACCGACTCCGCGAATCAAAAACGTGGTGGTCAGACTCATCGCAAAGGCATCGCCGAGCTTATAAAGGACGATTAACAGCAGGATCAGCCAGGCGTTGTTACGTCCGAAGAAGTCGCGCAGCGGTTCGGCGACCGCCTGTTCGAGGCTTTTTGGTACCGGAATCACATCGCTCGGTTCTGGCGCCAGCAGGGTGGCGATAATGCAGGGAATCAGCAGCACGGCCATCAGCCAGTACATTCCCTGCCAGCCGAGCCAACGGTCAGCCAGCCACAGCGCCAGGCCACCGGAGACCAGCATCCCCAGGCGATAGCCCAGCACGCTGATGGCCGCGCCAGCGCCGCGCTCCTCTGCCGTCAGCACATCGGTTTTCCACGCATCGAAGACGATATCCTGCGATGCGGAGCAGAAGGCGATAACAACCGCTAATGCGGCCATCCAGCGGAGCTGGGTCGAAGGTTCAAGGAATCCCATGGCGGCAATGGCGATAAGCAGCAGAAACTGCGTGGTCAGCAGCCAGCCGCGGCGCCGGCCAAGAAACGGCGGCGTGTAGCGGTCCATTAACGGTGACCAGAGAAACTTAAAGACGTAAGCCTGGCCAACCAGCGAGAAGAAGCCGATCGTTTTCAGATCGATATTTTCAACGGTCATCCACGCCTGGAGCGTGCCGGAGGTCAGCGCCAGAGGCAAGCCGGAAGCAAACCCTAGGATCAGCAAAATAGCTGATTTAGGCTGCTGGAAAATGCGTAAGTAGTGGTTGGACATGGCTTATGGCGCCAACCCGGCGCAAGGCCGGGTTGGCGAACGATCAACGCGCGTTTTGCTTGATGAAATCATGAATGCTGGTGTCCTGCGCCATATCGGCGATGGTATCGGTCAGGACGCTGTTCACCGCATTGGCGATATTCTGGTTGGAGGCCTGGAAGGCGCCTTCAACAGAGTAGCTTGCGCGATAGTTTTTGGTCATTTTGGTGCCGTTCGCGGCGGTGGCGATAATCGCGATATCTGCCTTCGTGGCGATGTTGTAGCGCACGTTGCCCTGGGAAACGTCGGCATACAGTTTATTCACGATAATCTGCAGATCGACTGCGCCGTTCGGCCCAATCATATAACCGCGCGCGGTCATTTGTTTTTCCAGCACTTCCTGCAGCAGGAAGCGCAGGTCGCGGGAGGCGGTCAGCGTAACCTGTTGGTTATCGCGGGTGACCTTCGCCAGCGCCTGATCCGGACGCTGGTCCGCACCGTTAATGCTGACGGTGACGCCCATCAGGCTTGGGTCCTGCTGCGGCAGGCTCATTTTCGGCGATACATCAATGGTAGTCGGAGGCGTCGCGCATCCTGCCAGCATAAACATCGCGACCAGCGGGAAAAGAATTTTCTTAAACATGTTCAGGGTCTCAGCGCATGGTGTTGTTATACCCGTCATACTTCAGGCAACGGTTGCGTTAGCGGCTCTTGTTCGCCCTCGTCACTCGCTTCAGCAAGCGCCTGAGGACTCTCCCGTTTGTAGCCTTTCCGTCGCTCAAATCTATTTCGGGTCATTGAGGAAAATTACCGCCATCATAACATCGCCAACGGCGAGGGGAAGTGGCAACGCATGTAAATTCATCGCGTTGTACATTTTATCGCCGCCTCCCATTTTTATCGCGATCCAGGCGGACGTTCTGGGGGAGAGAGTGAGTAAACTTGATACTTTTGAATGAAAATATCAGAAGAATGCTAATTTTTTGTTGTTTTCCCCTAATGGAAGCGGTAAAAGCGGCTAACATTTAAAAGGAATGGCGGCATCTCAGCGTTGTCGGAGGAGAAAATTCATGATGATACGTGAACAGATCGAAGCAAAACTTAGGGCAGCGTTCGACCCCGTGTATCTCGAAGTCGTGGATGAAAGTTATCGCCACAATGTCCCGGCTGGCTCTGAAAGTCATTTTAAAGTGGTGTTGGTGAGCGATCGTTTCACCGGCGAGCGTTTTCTGAACCGTCACCGTATGATCTACGGTACGCTGACTGAGGAGCTGTCGAGCACTGTGCATGCGCTGGCGCTGCATACCTATACGATTAAAGAGTGGGAAGGGCTTCAGGACACGGTATTTGCATCTCCTCCTTGTCGCGGTGCGGGAAGTATCGCCTAGAAATCGTATTTGCAACCGCGGGAACTTTTCCAGTATGTTGCGTGAAGATTTATCAAAAAACGGCCTGCGGGCCGTTTTGTTTTGTCTGAAAATGTGTGCAGTGGGCGCTTTTAAAGACAAATTTGCGCGGGAATTGTGAAAAATGCCGCAGCCGTGGGCGACAACCGTTCTCGACTCACAAAAGTGATGCCGCTATAATGCCGCGTCTTATATGAATGTCTTCGGGATGATTCTGGCGACAGGGAATGTGTTTCTGATTGAAGAGGGCATCCCGGTTCTGCGAAGCAACGTACACGCGCTTCCAGAGTTGACCGAGCACTGTGATTTTTTTGAGGTAACAAGATGCAAGTTTCAGTTGAAACCACTCAGGGCCTTGGGCGCCGTGTAACGATTACTATCGCCGCTGACAGCATCGAGAATGCTGTCAAAAGCGAGCTGGTCAACGTGGCGAAAAAAGTTCGCATTGACGGCTTCCGTAAAGGGAAAGTGCCGATGAATGTTGTTGCTCAGCGTTATGGCGCATCCGTTCGCCAGGACGTGCTGGGCGACCTGATGAGCCGTCACTTCGTTGACGCGATCATCAAAGAGAAAATCAATCCAGCCGGCGCACCGAACTACGTTCCGGGCGAATACAAGCTGGGTGAAGACTTCACCTACGCGGTAGAGTTCGAAGTTTATCCGGAAGTTGCGCTGCAGGGTCTGGAAACTATCGAAGTTGAAAAACCGGTTGTTGAAGTGACCGAAGCTGATGTCGACACCATGCTGGACACGCTGCGTAAGCAGCAGGCTAACTGGAAAGACAAAGATGGCGCTGTTGATGCAGAAGACCGCGTAACCATCGACTTCACCGGTTCTGTTGACGGCGAAGAGTTCGAAGGCGGCAAAGCGACTGACTTCGTACTGGCGATGGGCCAGGGTCGTATGATCCCAGGCTTTGAAGACGGTATTAAAGGCCACAAAGCGGGCGAAGAGTTCACTATCGATGTGACCTTCCCGGAAGAATACCACGCAGAAAACCTGAAAGGTAAAGCGGCTAAGTTCGTTATCAACCTGAAGAAAGTTGAAGAGCGCGAGCTGCCGGAACTGACTGCTGAATTCATCAAACGTTTCGGCGTTGAAGATGGTTCCGTAGAAGGTCTGCGCGCTGAAGTGCGTAAAAACATGGATCGCGAGCTGAAAGGCGCCGTGCGTAACCGCGTGAAGTCTCAGGCTATCGAAGGTCTGGTTAAAGCGAACGACATCGACGTGCCGGCTGCCCTGATCGACAGCGAAATCGACGTTCTGCGTCGTCAGGCTGCTCAGCGTTTCGGTGGCAATGAGAAGCAGGCTCTGGAACTGCCGCGCGAACTGTTCGAAGAGCAGGCTAAACGCCGCGTAGTTGTCGGTCTGCTGCTGGGCGAAGTGATTCGTACCAACGAGCTGAAAGCTGACGAAGAGCGTGTTAAAGGCCTGATCGAAGAGATGGCTTCCGCTTACGAAGATCCGAAAGAAGTTGTTGAGTTCTACAGCAAAAACAACGAACTGATGGACAACATGCGTAACGTCGCGCTGGAAGAGCAGGCTGTTGAAGCCGTTCTGGCAAAAGCGAAAGTGTCTGAAAAAGCCACGACCTTCAATGAACTGATGAACCAGCAGGCGTAATTTCGCCCACGGTTTAACGTTCAGGTAAAACCCGTTGCCGAGAGGCGGCGGGTTTTTTTTTATCGCAGCAATAGCTTCAGGATGAGTGCGAAAACGCGATATCAATGATAGCGTTACGACAAAAGCTTGTTATGCTTGAATTATGATTGCATCGTCCCCACAACGAGGAGACGAAACTGCACGCGTGAAATCATGCATAATGACGAAGCGTGTCTGTCGGGATTTGTTCAGGTTACGGGCGTAAGGCCGATATCCAGGTAATTTGAACGATGACGGACAGAAGACTCTGGCTGATAATCCGTCCATAAGGTTACAATCAGTGCGGCAGGTTTATTCAAAATTAATCCAGGAGACGGAAATGTCATACAGTGGCGAACGAGATAACTTTGCACCCCATATGGCCCTGGTGCCGATGGTCATTGAACAGACCTCGCGCGGTGAACGTTCTTTTGATATCTACTCCCGTCTGCTCAAGGAACGCGTCATCTTTCTGACCGGCCAGGTGGAAGACCACATGGCGAATCTGATCGTGGCGCAGATGCTTTTTCTGGAAGCAGAGAACCCGGAAAAAGACATTTATCTGTACATTAACTCTCCGGGCGGGGTGATCACCGCCGGGATGTCGATTTACGACACCATGCAGTTCATCAAGCCTGACGTGAGCACCATTTGTATGGGCCAGGCGGCATCGATGGGCGCGTTCCTGCTGACCGCAGGGGCAAAAGGCAAGCGTTTCTGCCTGCCGAATTCCCGCGTGATGATCCACCAGCCGCTGGGCGGCTATCAGGGTCAGGCGACGGATATCGAAATTCACGCCCGCGAGATCCTGAAAGTGAAAGGGCGGATGAATGAACTGATGGCACACCATACGGGTCAATCCCTTGCGCAGATTGAGAACGACACCGAGCGTGACCGTTTCTTGTCAGCCTCCGAAGCGGTGGAATACGGCCTGGTCGATTCCATTTTGACCCATCGTAATTGATGCCCCTGGCGCAAGGGGGCCGCTATACTTGTCTGGAGTAGGGCGGCACAACGCTTATCAGCGACTTGCGCCTGAGAATGGCATTTGCGTCGTCGTGTGCGGCACAAAGAACTTAATAAGAGGTTTGGACTCATGACAGATAAACGCAAAGATGGTTCGGGCAAACTGTTGTATTGCTCTTTTTGCGGCAAAAGCCAGCATGAAGTGCGTAAGCTGATCGCCGGGCCATCCGTGTATATCTGCGACGAATGCGTTGATTTATGTAACGACATCATTCGCGAAGAAATTAAAGAAGTCGCGCCGCATCGTGAACGCAGTGCGCTGCCGACTCCGCACGAAATCCGCCACCACCTGGACGATTACGTTATCGGCCAGGAGCCGGCGAAAAAAGTGCTGGCCGTTGCGGTATACAACCACTACAAACGCCTGCGCAATGGTGATACCAGCAACGGTGTTGAGCTGGGTAAAAGTAACATTCTGCTGATCGGGCCGACAGGTTCCGGTAAAACGCTGCTGGCGGAAACGCTGGCGCGTCTGCTGGATGTACCGTTCACCATGGCGGACGCCACCACCCTGACCGAAGCCGGTTATGTCGGTGAAGACGTCGAAAACATCATTCAGAAGCTGCTGCAGAAATGTGACTACGACGTACAGAAAGCGCAGCGCGGTATCGTGTACATCGATGAGATCGACAAAATTTCCCGTAAATCGGATAACCCGTCGATTACCCGCGATGTCTCCGGCGAAGGCGTGCAGCAGGCGCTGCTGAAGCTTATCGAAGGAACCGTTGCCGCGGTACCACCGCAGGGCGGGCGTAAGCATCCGCAGCAGGAGTTCTTGCAGGTTGATACCTCCAAGATTCTGTTTATCTGCGGCGGCGCGTTTGCCGGTCTGGATAAGGTTATTTCCCATCGTGTCGAAACCGGTTCAGGTATTGGTTTCGGCGCGACGGTAAAAGCCAAATCTGACAAAGCGAGCGAAGGTGAGCTGCTGTCTCAGGTTGAGCCGGAAGATCTGATCAAATTTGGTCTGATTCCGGAGTTCATCGGTCGTCTGCCGGTCGTTGCAACGCTGAATGAGCTGAGCGAAGAAGCGCTGATTCAGATCCTGAAAGAGCCGAAAAATGCCCTGACCAAACAGTATCAGGCATTGTTTAACCTGGAAGGCGCTGAGCTGGAGTTCCGCGATGAAGCGCTGGACGCGATCGCCAAAAAAGCGATGGCGCGTAAAACCGGTGCTCGTGGTCTGCGTTCCATCGTTGAAGCCGCGCTGCTCGATACCATGTACGATCTTCCGTCAATGGAAGACGTGGAAAAAGTGGTCATCGATGCTTCCGTTATCGACGGACAAAGCAAGCCGTTGCTGATCTATGGCAAACCGGAAGCGCAGCAGGCGTCTGGTGAATAATTAGCCAACTTGCTCAAGCAGTTAACAAAAAGGGGGGATTTTATCTCCCCTTTTATTTTTCCTGCATTCCCGCCGTTGAATGTGTGGAATACATCCCCATATACTGGATTACATATTAACGGCGTCGCGATGACGAGTCGTGCCGCTGGCTACCTGGCGGACTTTAAACTAAGAGAGAGCTCTATGAATCCTGAGCGTTCTGAACGCATTGAAATCCCCGTATTGCCGTTGCGCGATGTGGTGGTTTATCCGCACATGGTCATACCCCTGTTTGTAGGGCGGGAAAAATCTATCCGTTGTCTTGAAGCGGCTATGGACCATGATAAAAAAATCATGCTGGTTGCGCAGAAAGAAGCTTCGACGGATGAGCCGGGTGTAAATGATCTTTTCACCGTCGGGACCGTGGCGTCAATTTTACAGATGCTGAAGCTGCCTGATGGCACCGTCAAAGTGCTGGTTGAAGGCCTGCAGCGCGCGCGTATTTCTGCACTGTCTGATAACGGCGAGCATTTTTCAGCGAAAGCAGAGTACCTGGAATCGCCGGCGATCGACGAACGCGAGCAGGAAGTCCTGGTGCGCACCGCGATCGGTCAGTTTGAAGGCTACATCAAGCTGAACAAGAAAATCCCGCCGGAAGTGCTGACGTCGCTCAACAGCATCGACGATCCTGCGCGTCTGGCTGATACCATTGCTGCGCACATGCCGCTTAAGCTGGCAGATAAGCAGTCCGTCCTCGAGATGTCCGACATTAACGAACGTCTGGAATATCTGATGGCGATGATGGAATCGGAAATCGATCTGCTGCAGGTTGAGAAGCGTATTCGCAACCGCGTGAAAAAGCAGATGGAAAAGTCTCAGCGTGAGTACTATCTGAATGAGCAGATGAAGGCCATCCAGAAAGAGCTTGGCGAGATGGACGATGCCCCGGACGAGAACGAAGCGCTGAAGCGCAAGATCGACGCGGCAAAAATGCCGAAAGAGGCGAAAGAAAAAACCGAAGCGGAACTGCAAAAGCTGAAGATGATGTCGCCGATGTCGGCGGAAGCGACCGTCGTACGCGGCTACATCGACTGGATGGTGCAGGTGCCGTGGAGCGCGCGCAGCAAGGTCAAAAAAGATCTGCGTCAGGCTCAGGAGATCCTCGATACCGACCATTACGGCCTGGAGCGCGTGAAGGATCGTATCCTTGAGTATCTCGCAGTACAGAGCCGCGTCAACAAGCTGAAAGGGCCGATTCTGTGCCTGGTTGGACCGCCGGGGGTGGGTAAAACCTCGCTGGGCCAGTCCATCGCTAAAGCCACCGGCCGTAAGTACGTGCGTATGGCGCTGGGCGGCGTGCGTGATGAAGCGGAAATCCGCGGTCACCGCCGGACCTACATCGGCTCAATGCCGGGCAAACTGATCCAGAAAATGGCGAAAGTGGGGGTGAAAAACCCGCTGTTCCTGCTGGATGAGATCGACAAAATGTCCTCCGACATGCGCGGCGATCCGGCCTCAGCGCTGCTGGAAGTGTTAGATCCGGAACAGAACGTGGCGTTTAACGACCACTATCTGGAAGTGGACTACGATCTGAGCGATGTCATGTTTGTGGCGACCTCTAACTCCATGAACATTCCGGCGCCGCTGCTGGATCGTATGGAAGTGATTCGTCTGTCCGGTTATACCGAAGACGAAAAACTGAACATCGCCAAACGTCACCTGCTGTCTAAGCAGATTGAGCGTAATGCGCTGAAGAAAGGCGAGCTGACCGTAGAGGACAGCGCGATCGTCGGGATTATTCGCTATTACACCCGTGAAGCGGGCGTGCGTGGGCTGGAGCGTGAAATTTCCAAGCTGTGCCGTAAGGCGGTTAAACAGCTGCTGCTGGATAAGTCACTGAAGCACATCACGATTAATGGTGATAACCTGCATGATTTCCTTGGCGTGCAGCGCTATGACTACGGTCGTGCGGATAGCGAAAACCGCGTCGGCCAGGTCACCGGTCTGGCATGGACGGAAGTGGGCGGCGATCTGCTGACCATCGAAACCGCCTGTGTGCCGGGTAAAGGCAAGCTGACCTATACCGGTTCGCTGGGCGAAGTGATGCAGGAGTCTATTCAGGCTGCGCTGACCGTGGTCCGTTCGCGTGCGGATAAGCTGGGAATTAATTCGGATTTCTACGAAAAACGTGATATTCACGTTCACGTTCCGGAAGGGGCGACGCCGAAAGACGGTCCGAGCGCCGGTATTGCGATGTGTACCGCGCTGGTCTCCTGTCTGACGGGGAATCCGGTACGCGCTGACGTCGCGATGACGGGGGAAATTACCCTGCGTGGTCAGGTGCTGCCAATCGGCGGTCTGAAGGAAAAACTGCTGGCGGCACATCGCGGCGGCATTAAGACTGTTCTGATTCCTGATGAAAATAAACGTGACCTTGAAGAAATTCCAGATAACGTTATTGCCGATTTAGATATCCATCCGGTGAAACGAATCGAAGAAGTTCTGACACTTGCGTTGCAGAACGAACCATTCGGCATGCAGGTCGTCACGGCAAAATAGTGATTTCGCGCAAATAGCGCTAAGAAAAGTGGGGCTGGGAAGTAAATTCGTACTTGCCAGCCTTTTTTTGTGTAGCTAACTTAGATCGCTGGCAGGGGGTCATCTACAACTCTGTTGTAAGGGCATGACAGTCCTGATATAACTGCTGCGCGGTCGCACCACGAAGGATTCTGGTGCGATATAAATTATAAAGAGAGGAAGAGAACAGTGAATAAATCTCAACTGATTGACAAAATTGCTGCGGGTGCGGACATTTCTAAAGCTGCAGCCGGACGTGCGTTAGATGCTTTAATTGCTTCTGTTACTGAATCTCTGCAGGCTGGAGATGACGTTGCGCTGGTCGGGTTTGGTACCTTTGCTGTGAAAGAGCGCGCTGCCCGTACTGGTCGCAACCCGCAAACAGGTAAAGAAATTACCATCGCTGCTGCCAAAGTGCCGGGTTTCCGTGCCGGTAAAGCGCTGAAAGACGCGGTAAACTGATCGGCTTCCCATCAGGGAATGTGACGAAGTACAAGGGCGCATCGCGAGATGTGCCTTTTTTATTTGCCCGGAACCCGACTTTATGTGTGTTTGTACGCACTTGTGGGCTGACAATCACCCCATTTTCTTGTCAAAATAGGTCCTCACGCGCGGCAGCCATCACGTGCTATGCTGCGCGAGCTAAAGTCATCTACAGCGGAGCGTTGTTACACCATGATGGACAACCTACGCACGGCCGCCAATAGCGTCGTGCTCAAGATTATTTTCGGTATCATCATTATCTCGTTCATTTTGACCGGGGTGAGTGGTTACCTGATTGGCGGCAGTAACAATTATGCCGCGAAAGTTAACGACCAGGAAATTGGTCGCTCACAGTTTGAAAATGCCGTTGCCAGCGAACGTAACCGTATGCAGCAGCAGCTTGGCGATCAGTTCTCTGAACTGGCGGCCAACGAAAACTACATGAAAACCATGCGTCAGCAGGTGCTGAACCGTCTGATTGACGAGTCGCTGCTTGACCAGTACGCCCGCGAACTCGGACTGAGCGTCAGCGATGCTCAAGTCAAACAGGCTATCTTCCAGACTCAGGCTTTCCAGACTGACGGCCAATTTGATAACGAACGTTTTAGCGGTATCGTGAATCAAATGGGCATGACCACCGATCAGTACGCGCAGGCGCTGCGCAACCAGCTGACAACTCAGCAGCTGATTAATGCCATTGCCGGTACTGACTTTATGCTGCCCGGTGAATCCGATCAGCTGGCTGCGCTGGTATCCCAGCAACGCGTAGTGCGTGAAGCCACCATCGATGTCAATGCACTGGCGGCGAAGCAGACGGTGACCGATGAGGAAGTCAACGCTTACTACCAGCAAAACCAGGCCCGTTTCATGGCGCCGGAGCAGTTCCGCGTGAGCTACATCAAAATGGATGCGGCTGGCATGCAGGAGAACGCCTCTGACGAGGAAATCCAGTCCTGGTATGATCAGCATCAGGATCAGTTCACGCAGCCGCAGCGTAACCGCTACAGCGTGATTCAGACCAAGACCGAAGCCGATGCCCAGACGGTTCTGGATGAGCTGAAGAAAGGGGCCGATTTCGCCACCCTGGCGAAAGAAAAATCTACCGACATTATCTCTGCCCGCAACGGTGGCGATATGGGCTGGATGGACGATGCTGCGACGGTACCAGAGCTGAAAAATGCCGGTCTGAAAGAAAAAGGCCAGCTTTCTGGCGTGATTAAATCTTCCGTTGGTTTCCTGGTTGTCCGTCTTGATGATGTTCAGCCGGCGAAGGTTAAACCGCTGGCCGAAGTTCGCGATGATATCGCGGCGAAAGTGAAGCAGGAAAAAGCGCTGGATGCTTACTACGCGCTGCAGCAGAAAGTGAGCGATGCCGCCAGCAATGATAACGAATCGCTGGCCAGCGCTGCACAGGCTGCGAATGTGAAAGTGACCGAAACCGGCTGGTTTGGGCGTGACAATTTGCCAGAAGAGCTGAACTTTAAACCGGTTGCCGATGCTATCTTCAACGGCGGTCTGGTGGGCGAGAACGGTACGCCGGGCAGCAACTCCGATATCATCACCGTCGATGGCGATCGCGCCTTTGTTCTGCGTATCAGCGAGCACAAAGCGGAAGCCGTGAAGCCACTGGCAGATGTGAAAGCGCAGGTTATCGATATCGTCAAACATACCAAAGCTGAACAGCAGGCGAAGCTGGATGCAGACAAGCTGCTGGCCGCGCTCAAAGATGGTAAAGGTGACGAGGCGATGAAAGCCGCAGGTTTAAGCTTCGGCCCGGCGCAGACGCTGGCACGTACCGGTCAGGATCCCTTGAGCCAGGCGGCGTTTGCTCTGCCGCTGCCGCAGCAGGGTAAACCTGTCTACGGTATGGGTAGCGACATCAAAGGCAACGTGGTGCTGCTGGCGCTGGACGAGGTCAAAGCCGGCGACATGCCGGAAGCGCAGAAAAAAGCCATGGTGCAAGGCATCACGCAGAACAATGCTCAGATTGCTTTCGAAGCGCTGATGAGCAACCTGCGTAAGTCCGCGAAAATTAAACTCGGCGATGCTATCGACCAACAGCAATAATTTCGTGACGCTTCGCAAAAATCAGTAACGTGATGTAATCCTCAAAGGCCGCTTTCGCGGCCTTTTCCATTTCTGCGGTTTGTCTTTTGTACTCTATTTCCACCCTCGCTATTGTGATCCCGCTGTCTACAAACAAGGAGATAACAGCATGAAACGTGGATTGAAAACGCTTATTGCCGCCGCCGTACTGGTTTGCGCGGCAGGACATCAGGGTGTACTTGCCGCCCCTTCCAGCGGGAAAACGTCGGCGACGGCAAAGGAGAGCGTGCAGACGCCGCAGGCGAAGGTGCCTGAGACGTTAAACGCGACTGAGAGTGATGGAATCAGGGTGAGTATCAATAGTGCCAGCGCAGAGGAGCTGGCAAAGGCTTTGAATGGCGTCGGTCTGAAGAAAGCGCAGGCAATCGTGAGCTATCGCGAAGAGTACGGACCATTTAAAACCGTTGACGATCTTAAGCAGGTCCCGGGGATGGGGCACTCGCTGGTGGAGAGAAATCTGTCACATCTGAAGTTATAAATTTTCAGCACAAGTTTGCACAGTCGTCATTATTTGCCAGAATGAAGAGGTCACATAAGTGGTGTGACCTCTGACCTCAAAACAACAATGAAAGATAAGGCATGTGCGCTATGCAGACACAAATCAAAGTTCGCGGCTATCATCTCGACGTCTATCAGCACGTCAATAATGCGCGTTATCTGGAATTTCTCGAAGAGGCGCGTTGGGACGGCCTGGAAAGCAGCCCGGCTTTTCACTGGATGACCGCACGCAACATCGCCTTCGTGGTGGTGAATATCAATATCAATTATCGCCGCCCGGCGGTGTTAGGCGATGTGCTTACCGTCACCAGCAAACTGGAACAGCTGAACGGGAAAAGCGGAACATTAAGCCAGGTGGTAACTCTCAATCCTAACGGCGAAGGGGTAGCCGATGCGCTAATCACCTTTGTCTGCATCGATCTTAAAACGCAGAAGGCGCTGCCGCTGGAGGGGGAACTGCGCGAGAAACTGATTCAGCTGGAGCCTTGCTGACAGGCCAGTCGGAGGCATGTGTCCCGGATGCGCTATCGCGCATCCGTCTCAGCTAACGGCCATAGAGAAAATGCCGGGTGGTGGCTGATGCCTTACCCGGCCGACGGTGCGTTGCGGATTTGGTACTGGAATTGCGCTGACCGGCTACGGGCTTGATGTCATGCGCGGATCTTACAGGCCCGGTATGGCGTCAGCCGCTACCGGGAAATGACCGGTTACTGTAGCCCGGTTTTCTGTTTCATCACTGCCATAATACCCGGCCGATCGGCCTCGTACTGGCTTAGCCCGTTGGCGCGCAGGTTACAGGCCGCGCACTGTCCGCAGCCGTCGCCTTTAATGCCGTTATAGCAGGTCAGGGTTTCATGGCGCACCAGTGCTAACTGGCCCCAGTAATCGGCTAAGGCCCATGTCTCGGCTTTGTTAAGCCACATCAGCGGCGTCTCGAAGCGAATATCTTTCGCCATTCCGAGGCTGACGGCATGGTGCAGCGCTTTCACGAACTCATCGCGGCAGTCCGGGTAGCCGGAAAAATCGGTTTCGCACACGCCGGTAATGATCGCCTCTGCCTTAACCTGGTAGGCGTAAATCGCCGTCAGGGTTAAAAACAGGATATTACGCCCGGGCACGAAGGTATTCGGGATACCGCTGGCTTCCGGCTCATAGTCCGGCACCGGGATGTTATCGCGGGTCAGGCTGCTGACGGCAAGCTCGTTAAGCAACGTCACGTCGAGCACCTTATGGGCAACGGCGCCCAGCTTTAACGCCAGAGAGCGAGCGACGTCAATTTCCGCGCGGTGGCGTTGGCCATAATCAAAAGTGACGCAGTGCACTTCATCGTACTGTTGCAGAGCCTGCACCAGGCAGGTCGTTGAATCTTGTCCTCCGCTGAAGACAACTACGGCGCGTTTCATGGCAATTCCTGACAATCAAAGTGAAAGCGATATGGTAGCGCCTGATGGGCGCGGCGACCAGCTTCATCACGGCGGCGATGCCGGTAGCCAGGCGCTGGTGAAATCAAACCAGCCCCGGGCGTTAAGCTGCAGGCCGTTTACGCCCGGAGGGGCACTGATGCGATAATTGTAATTAAATAGCGGCGTCATGATGGCATCGTCCATCAGGATATTGAAGACATTGCGCAACGCTTCGTTGCGGCTGCGTTCTTCAGGCTGCGCCTGGACGGCATCGAGGGTGGCCTGCAGATGAGCATACTGTGCCCCGGTCAATAAATGAGGCCACATCGTATCGCAACGCAGCCACTGTTCCAGCGTGTATTCCGGCGCTTCGCCGATCAGCCGATCGCCCATGACCAAATCCGCCTGCGCCAGTTCCTGGCAACCGTGCCAGTTTTTGGCGTCGTGAAAAATGAGCTTCAGTTCACAACCGAGGGCGGCAAGCCGTAGGCGGAGCTGTTCTGCCATCGTGTGCAGTTCGACCGGCAGGTGATACAGCAACGTAAGCTGTTCGGGCAGAGGAATATCCTGATTCTCTGGCCCCTGGGGAATGGTCCATCCGGGCAACACCTCGTTGCTGGGAGTAATCAAATCTTCGTCGAGCGGAAGCGTCTTCAGCAGTGAAGAGCGGTGAATCAGCGATACCAGACGTTGCGCCTGAGCTTTGCTGAGGCGAGGGCTCTGACGCAGCGCCAGGTAGCAAAAACCGAGGCTGATGCTATTGCTGACCTGACGAAGATTTGCCAGCTTGTCCGGATCGCCAATGGTAATCTGCACCGGGTGGCGGCAGCTGGTGCCCAGATTCTGCTCAAACAGCTGGGGAGTGATCCAGTACTCCACCGCCTGGATCAGCGGGTGGTTCAGATGATAGCGCGGATGATTCTCCAGCCGCACCAGCTCCGGGCTGAACAGTTTCAGACGGAACGGCCCGCTACCGACCGTGGGTTCATCGGGATGCGCCAGTAAGCTGCCGTCGCTGGCGAGGCGGAACGGTAGCCAGTAATCCGGGCGATGCAGCGTAATCGTAAGACACTGCGCATGCGTGACATCGATTCGGTTAATGCTGGCAAACAGGGTACGCAGGGCGGGCAGCTCCAGCAACATCAGCAGCCGCCGCCGAAGCTGCAGCGTTTCTATCGGATCGCCATTATGCCAGAACAGCGTTGAGCGGATATAAAACTGCCAGCGCAGGCCGTCCGGCGATACCTGCCAGTGGTGGGCTAAATCACCGGCCGGAGCGCTATTTTGTGCTCCAAAGCGCGTCAGGCCAGAAAAAATTTGCCCGGCAAGATGTTGTTCGGCGCGACCGGGTAAAAACCCCGGCTGCAGAGCGTCAAGCGGGCGATAGTAGGGAATGCGCAAAGTCGGCGTATTGTTTTGCCACTGACCGCCAAGAAAAGGTGACAGCAGCGCCTTCAGCTCTTCCGTCGCCAGCTGAGCCAGCTCCAGCGCATTTTTCTGCTGGCCGTTATTCAGCGCCAGCTCCATCATCTCATTACGTAAGGCGTCTGGCGCGGTGTGAAAAATCAGCGTGCCGCGTTTTCCGCGCCCGGGAGTCGCCTGCCAGCTCAACCAGCCGGCCTCCTGCGCCTGGCGAAGCAGCGTTCGAATATGGCGCTCGCTGCAAAAACAGCGTTCTGCCAGCTCACTTACGGTCACCTGCTGTGGCGCGCCGGAGGAGGGGAGCCACAGGCGCTGGTACTGGTTCAGCCGGTTCAGTAATCTCATATACACTTCATCCTTCAACCTGCCTCTGCGTTGGCTACGCTTGCTCACCCCGGTCACTTACTGGAGTAAGCTCCCGGGGATTCGCGCACTTGCCGCCTTGATGCAGGCCGAATGATTTTGTGTATATTCATCTCACCTGACAAGACTGCCTCTGCGCTGCTTGCGCTTGCTCATCCCGGTCATTTACTGGAGTAAGCTTCCGGGGATTCGCGCACTTGCCGCCTTGATGCAGGCCGAATGATTTTGTGTATATTCATCTCACCTGACAAGACTGCCTCTGCGCTGCTTGCGCTTGCTCATCCCGGTCACTTACTGGCGTAAGCTCCCGGGGATTCGCGCACTTGCCGCCTTGATGCAGGCCGAATGATTTTGTGTATATTCATCTCACCTGACAAGACTGCCTCTGCGCTGCTTGCGCTTGCTCATCCCGGTCACTTACTGGAGTAAGCTTCCGGGGATTCGCGCACTTGCCGCCTTGATGCAGGCCGAATGATTTTGTGTATATTCATCTCACCTGACAAGACTGCCTCTGCGCTGCTTGCGCTCGCTCACCCGGTCACTTACTGGAGTAAGCTCCCGGGGATTCGCGCACTTGCCGCCTTGATGCAGGCCGAATGATTTTGTGTATATTCATCTCACCTGACAAGACTGTCTCTGCGCTGCTTGCGCTTGCTCACCCGGTCATTTACTGGCGTAAGCTTCCGGGGATTCGCGCACTTGCCGCCTTGATGCAGGCCGAATGATTTTGTGTATATTCACCTCACCTGACAAGACTGCCTCTGTGCTGCTTGCGCTTGCTCATCCCGGTCACTTACTGGAGTAAGCTCCCGGGGATTCGCGCACTTGCCGCCTTGATGCAGGCCGAATGATTTTGTGTATATTCATCTCACCTGACAAGACTGCCTCTGCGCTGCTTGCGCTTATTCACACCTGTTACCCAGGCTGTCCTTCGGCCTCGCCCCTTCGGAGCCTGCGCGAGCGCGGTTTGTAAAACCGGAACAATAAAATTTATCTATTCACTATTACTTCCGTATATCTCAGGTGATACTGGAACTCAAGTAAAACTCACCGTGCTTTTGGGAGCTCACATGGCAAGACTCGCTGCTTTTGATATGGACGGCACGCTGCTGCTGCCGGACCATCGTCTGGGAACGTCAACGCTCTCAACGCTGAAGCGCCTGCGCGATCGTGACATTACCCTGACCTTTGCCACGGGACGCCATGCGCTGGAAATGCGCCACGTCATCGGTGAGTTCTCGCTGGATGCTTACTTAATTACCGGCAACGGTACGCGGATTCACGCGCTGGATGGTGAAGAACTGCACCGTAGCGATCTTGATCCTGGCGTCGCGGAAGCGGTGCTCCACCGTCGCTGGGATACGGCGGCCAGTATGCACGTCTTTAACGACGGTGGCTGGTTTACCGGGCAAGCGATGCCCGAGTTGCTCAAAGCGCATATTTTCAGCGGCTTCCGCTATCAGATATACGATCCCAGGCGGATGCCGACGGATAACGTCACCAAAGTCTGCTTCTGCGGCGATCACGACGATCTCCAGCGGCTCAACGTTCAGCTGGCTGAAGCACTCGGGGATCGCGCGCATATTTGTTTTTCAGCGTTCGACTGCCTGGAAGTGCTGCCGAATGGTTGTAATAAAGGCGCTGCGCTGGCGGTACTCAGCCAGCATCTGGGCCTGTCGATGCAGGATTGTATGGCGTTTGGCGACGCCATGAACGACCGCGAAATGCTCGGTAGCGTGGGGCGCGGGGTCATTATGGGTAACGCAATGCCGCAGCTCAAAGCTGAACTGCCGCATTTACCGGTTATTGGAGACTGTCGCCATGAAGCGGTCTCCCATTTTTTAACTCATTGGCTGGATAATCCCGATCTTCCTTATTCCCCCGAATAAACAGACCCTTCCAGCAAGCCAGACACCCTTGGTGTCTGGCTTTTTTTATTGGGTGTTCACCATCTCCGCGATTTTTGCCTGCCACGGAGTGATATCGCCGATCTGGCTCGCGACCCACTGCGGGTTGTAATAGCTTTCCAGATAGCGTTCGCCGCTGTCGCACAGCAGAGTGACGATAGAACCGGTACGCCCCTCAGCGCGCATACGCACGGCAAGCTCAAGCACGCCCCACATATTGGTGCCGGTGGAGGCGCCGACTTTGCGACCAAGCAGCGTTTCCAGCCACAGGGCGGTGGCGACGCTGGCCGCGTCCGGGACCCGCAGCATCTCATCGACGACATCAGGAATAAATGATGGCTCGACGCGCGGACGACCGATACCTTCGATTTTGCTTCCGACCGGGCTGCGCAGGCCGGCATCGCGGCTCTGCCAGTAGTCGAGGAACACCGAGTTTTGCGGATCAACCACCAGCAGCTGCGTATCATAGCCCTGACTGCGGATATAGCGGCCAATCGTGGCCGAAGTCCCACCGGTCCCCGCACTCATCACGATGTATGAGGGCTGCGGATGCGGTTCATGGGTCATCTGCCGAAAGATGCTGTCGGCAATATTGTTATTGCCGCGCCAGTCCGTCGCCCGTTCAGCGAAGGTAAACTGATCCATATAATGGCCGTTCAGTTCGCGAGCCAGTCTTTCGGAGGCGGCATAGATTTCACACGCGCTCTCGACAAAGTGACAGCGTCCGCCATAAAACTCAATCTGCTCAATTTTGCGTTTTGCCGTACAGGAAGGCATAACGGCGATAAACGGCAGACCGAGCAGGCGCGCAAAGTAGGCTTCAGAAACCGCCGTCGAGCCGGAAGAGGCTTCGATAATCGTCGTCCCTTCCTTAATCCAGCCGTTACACAGGCCGTAAAGGAACAGAGAGCGCGCCAGGCGGTGTTTCAGGCTGCCGGTAGGATGGGTGCTCTCATCTTTCAGGTAGATCTGAATACCCGGGAACCCGGGCAGCGCGAGGCGAATAAGGTGCGTGTCGGCGGAACGCTGATAATCGGCGTTGATTTCACTGATTGCGTGTTTTACCCAGGCGCTATTCATCGTCATTTCCTGTTTGTCATTTTGTGCCCAGCTTAACGGAAGTGTGAGGAAAAATTGTTGCTATTTAGCCTTTCAATTACAATGAAGGGAGAAAATTTTTCTCCGGAGGTGCCTCATGCTAGATAAAATTGACCGTAAGCTGCTTTCTTTACTGCAAACTGACTGCACCCTCTCTTTGCAGGCGCTGGCTGATGCCGTTAATCTGACCACCACGCCCTGCTGGAAACGGCTGAAGCGGCTGGAAGATGAGGGGATCCTGCTCGGGCGCGTGGCGCTGCTGGATGCCGAAAAGCTGGGGCTCGGTCTGACGGCATTTGTACTGATTAAGACCCAGCATCACAGCAGCGACTGGTACTGCCGCTTCGTCAGCGAAGTCACGCAGATGGCGGAAGTCCTCGGTTTCTGGCGTATGGCGGGAGAGTATGATTACCTGCTGCGGGTGCAGGTGGCGGATATGAAACGCTACGATGATTTTTATAAACGGTTGGTGAACAGCGTCCCCGGGCTGTCTGATGTCACTTCGAGTTTCGCGATGGAACAGATAAAATACACCACTGCCTTACCTATTGATTAACGGCGTTTGCCGCGACGATTTATACACTCAGGATTTAACTGCTTGCGATTATTTGCTCAACTTAGCTGGTACTTCCGCCGGGAGTGGCGCCGTTATCTCGGTGCTATTGCCCTGCTGGCCATTATCGCCGTTTTACAGCTGATTCCGCCAAAGGTGGTGGGAATCGTGGTTGACGGCGTCACCAGACAACATTACACCGCGGAGAAGGTGTGGATGTGGATCGGCGCGTTGGTCCTGATCGCGGTGATGGTCTATCTGCTGCGCTACGTCTGGCGCGTGCTGCTTTTTGGTGCCTCTTATCAGCTGGCCGTGGAGCTACGGGAGGACTTTTACCGTCAGCTCAGCCGTCAGCATCCGGCTTTTTACCTGCGCCACCGCACCGGCGACCTGATCGCGCGCGCCACCAACGATGTTGATCGAGTGGTTTTTGCTGCGGGGGAAGGGGTGCTGACGCTGGTGGACTCGATGGTAATGGGCTGTGCGGTATTGATCGTGATGTCGACGCAAATCAGCTGGCAGCTCACCCTGCTGGCGCTACTGCCGATGCCGGTGATGGCCCTGGTTATCAAGCGTAACGGTGATGCGCTCCATGAACGCTTCCGCGTCGCGCAGGCGGCATTCTCCAGCCTCAACGATCGTACTCAGGAGAGCCTGACCAGCATCCGCATGATTAAGGCCTTTGGCCTGGAGGACCGGCAATCGGCGCAGTTTGCTGCCGATGCGGCGGATACCGGCAGGAAAAACATGCGCGTGGCGCGGATTGATGCGCGCTTTGATCCGACTATCTATATCGCGATTGGCACGGCTAACCTGCTGGCGATCGGCGGCGGGAGCTGGATGGTGCTGCAGGGCAGTATGACCCTCGGCCAGCTAACCAGCTTTGTGATGTATCTCGGTTTGATGATTTGGCCGATGCTGGCGCTGGCATGGATGTTTAACATCGTGGAACGCGGCAGCGCGGCCTACAGTCGGATCCGCACGATGCTCGAGGAGGCGCCGACCGTCAACGATGGTCATGAGCTGGCCCCGGAAGGGCGCGGTGCGCTGAGCGTCGCCGTACGCGAATTTATCTATCCGCAGGCGAATAAGGCCTCGCTGGAGAAGGTCAACTTCGTGCTCCAGCCTGGGCAAATGCTGGGCATTTGCGGGCCAACCGGCGCAGGGAAAAGCACGATTCTGGCGCTGATTCAGCGCCACTTTGATGTCACGCAAGGGGATATTCGCTTCCATGATATTCCGCTGACGCGGCTGCAGCTCGATAGCTGGCGCGCCCGGCTGGCGGTAGTGAACCAGACGCCGTTTCTGTTTTCCGACACCGTCGCCAACAACATCGCGCTCGGCAGGCCCGATGCAACGCCGGAGCAAATTGAGCATGTTGCGCGGCTGGCCAGCGTGCACGACGATATTCTGCGCCTGCCGCAGGGATATGAAACGGAAGTCGGCGAACGCGGCGTGATGCTGTCCGGCGGGCAAAAACAGCGCATTTCCATCGCCCGCGCGCTGTTGCTGGAAGCCGAGATTCTGATTCTTGACGATGCGCTGTCGGCGGTGGATGGCCGGACCGAGCATCAGATATTGCATAATCTGCGGCAGTGGGGAGAGGGGCGAACGGTTATTATCAGCGCCCATCGCCTGTCGGCACTGACTGAGGCCAGCGAGATTCTGGTGATGCAACACGGGCATATTGTCCAGCGCGGTCGTCACGATGGACTGGTGGCGCAGCCCGGCTGGTATCGCGATATGTATCGCTATCAACAGCTGGAAGCGGCGCTGGACGATGCGCCGCAGGATCACGAGGAGGCCGCTGATGCGTAGTTTTTCCGAGCTCTGGCCGACTTTAAAACGCCTGCTGGCCTACGGTTCCCCGTGGCGTAAACCGCTGATTATCGCGGTGGTGATGATGTGGATTGCCGCGGCCGCCGAGGTCAGTGGTCCGCTGCTGATTAGCTACTTTATCGATAATATGGTGGCGAAGAACTCGGTGCCGCTGAAGCTGGTCTGCGGTCTTGCCGCGGCCTACCTCGGCCTGCAGATCCTTGCGGCGACCCTGCACTATAACCAGTCGCTGCTGTTTAACCGCGCCGCCGTTGGCGTGGTGCAGCAGCTGCGCAGTGATGTGATGGATGCCGCGCTGCGCCAGCCGCTGAGCGAATTTGATACCCAGCCGGTCGGGCAACTGATCTCCCGCGTCACCAACGACACGGAAGTGATCCGCGATCTGTACGTCACGGTGGTGGCGACGGTGCTGCGTAGCGCGGCGCTGATAGGCGCAATGCTGGTGGCGATGTTCAGCCTTGACTGGCGCATGGCGCTGGTGGCGCTGACTATTTTCCCGGCGGTGTTGATCGTGATGATGATTTATCAACGCTACAGCACGCCGATCGTGCGTCGGGTACGGGCCTGGCTGGCCGATATCAACGACGGCTTTAATGAAGTCATCAACGGGATGGGTGTGATCCAGCAGTTCCGCCAGCAGGCGCGTTTTGGCGAGCGGATGCGCGAAGCCAGCTATGCGCACTATCTGGCGCGGATGCAAACGCTGCGCCTCGATGGTTTCCTGCTGCGTCCGCTGCTGAGCCTGTTCTCAACGCTGGTGCTCTGCGGGCTGCTGATGCTGTTTGGATTCAGCTCGGCCGGCACAATTGAAGTCGGGGTGCTGTACGCCTTTATCAGCTACCTGGGGCGCCTGAATGAGCCGCTGATCGAGCTAACAACCCAGCAGTCGATGCTTCAGCAGGCGGTCGTCGCCGGCGAGCGCGTCTTCGAACTGATGGATCGCCCGCGTCAGGCGTGGGGCCAGGACAGTGCGCCGCTGCGCAGCGGCACCGTGTCAATTGAGAATCTCTCTTTTGCTTATCGTGGCGATCGTCTGGTGCTGCAGGACATTAACCTGGATATTCCGTCCCGTGGTTTTGTGGCGCTGGTGGGGCACACCGGCAGCGGTAAAAGCACCCTGGCCAGTCTGATGATGGGCTACTACCCGCTGAGCAAAGGGGAAATTCGTATCGACGGTCGCCCGCTCGCTTCACTGAGCCACAGCGCGTTGCGCCAGGGCGTTGCCATGGTGCAGCAGGATCCGGTGGTGCTGGCGGATACCTTTTATGCCAACGTCACGCTCGGTCGCGATATCAGCGAGGCGCAGGTCTGGGAGGCGCTGGAGTCGGTGCAGCTGGCAGAACTGGCGCGCGGAATGAGCGAGGGGATTTATACGCAGCTGGGCGAGCAGGGGAATAATCTGTCGGTGGGACAGAAGCAGCTGCTGGCGCTGGCGCGGGTGCTGGTGGATACCCCGCAGATTTTGATTCTCGATGAAGCGACGGCGAATATCGATTCCGGCACCGAACAGGCGATTCAGCAAGCGTTGGCTAAAGTTCGTCAGCACACCACGCTGGTGGTGATTGCACATCGTCTGTCGACGATTGTTGAGGCCGACACCATTCTGGTGCTCCACCGTGGGCAGGCGGTTGAGCGTGGCAATCATCAGCAGTTGCTGGCAGCAAAAGGGCGCTACTGGCAAATGTATCAGCTGCAGCTGGCCGGCGAAGAGCTGGCTGCCAGCGCGCAGGAAGAGTCGCTGATCGCCTGATGCACTATAAGCAAGCACCCGTGCTGGCGCGGTTTAGCATGGTGCAAAAATGCAACGCCTGATGCACTGAAATGGTGCGTTTTTGGCTGTGGTCGGCGTTTTTCCGCTACCTTCTGCCACTGTTGTGCTGTTTTCTTCGTTAAAAGGGCCGCTATGCGGCCCTTTTTCATTTCTGGCATAGCCCTTGCTTTATTCCCTGTGTGTTAGCTGCTGCCATTACGAATTCAGAGCGGAGGGGACTTATGAAGCTGGTTACCGTGGTAATCAAACCATTCAAACTGGAAGATGTGCGTGAAGCGTTATCTTCCATCGGCATTCAGGGCCTGACGGTCACTGAGGTAAAAGGGTTTGGCCGTCAGAAAGGCCACGCCGAGCTGTACCGTGGTGCCGAATACAGCGTCAATTTTCTGCCAAAGGTGAAGATTGATGTCGCGATTGCCGACGATCAGCTTGATGAGGTCGTTGATGTGATTAGTAAAGCGGCCTACACCGGAAAAATTGGCGATGGCAAAATTTTCGTCGCCGAGTTGCAACGCGTTATTCGCATCCGCACCGGCGAAGCCGACGAAGCGGCACTGTAACGTCCAGACCACACAGTGATGGGGATCGAGAAAATGAAAATAGCAACAATGAAAACGGGTCTGGGTTCGCTGGCACTGCTTCCGGGGCTGGCGATGGCCGCACCGGCGGTGGCAGATAAAGCCGACAACGCCTTTATGATGATTTGCACCGCGCTGGTGCTGTTTATGACCATTCCGGGCATTGCGCTGTTCTATGGTGGCCTGATTCGCGGTAAAAACGTGCTCTCTATGCTGACCCAGGTCATCGTCACCTTTGGGCTGGTATGTGTGCTGTGGGTGGTTTATGGCTACACCCTGGCGTTTGGTACCGGCGGCAGCTTCTTCGGCAGCTTCGACTGGGTATTATTGAAAAACATAGAGCTGAAAGCGCTGATGGGGACCTTCTATCAGTACATCCACGTCGCTTTCCAGGGCTCCTTCGCCTGCATCACCGTTGGCCTGATCGTGGGCGCGCTGGCTGAACGTATTCGCTTCTCCGCGGTGCTGATTTTCGTCGTCGTCTGGATGACGCTCTCCTATGTGCCGATTGCACACATGGTATGGGGCGGTGGTCTGCTGGCGACGCACGGCGCGCTGGATTTCGCCGGTGGTACCGTAGTGCATATCAACGCCGCCGTTGCCGGTCTGGTGGGCGCCTATATGATGGGCAAACGCGTTGGCTTTGGCAAAGAAGCGTTCAAACCGCATAACCTGCCGATGGTCTTCACCGGGACGGCAATCCTGTATGTTGGCTGGTTTGGCTTTAACGCCGGTTCCGCGAGTGCGGCGAACGAAATTGCCGCGCTGGCTTTCGTCAACACCGTTGTGGCGACCGCTGCGGCTATTCTGGCCTGGACCTTCGGCGAATGGGCGACCCGCGGTAAACCTTCTCTGTTAGGTGCCTGTTCCGGGGCGATTGCTGGTCTGGTTGGCGTTACCCCGGCATGTGGTTACATCGGTGTAGGCGGCTCACTGATTGTGGGTCTCGCCTCCGGCCTGGCGGGTCTGTGGGGGGTAACGGTTCTGAAACGCTGGTTGCGTGTTGATGACCCGTGCGATGTGTTCGGCGTACACGGTGTCTGCGGTATCGTGGGCTGTATCCTGACCGGTATCTTTGCCGCAACCTCTCTGGGCGGCGTCGGCTATGCGGAAGGCGTTACCATGGGCCATCAGCTGCTGGTACAGCTGGAAAGTATCGGCATCACTATCGTCTGGTCCGGCATTGTGGCCTTCATCGGTTATAAAGTGGCGGATATGACCGTAGGTCTGCGTGTTCCGGAAGAGCAGGAACGCGAAGGTCTGGATGTCAACAGCCACGGCGAAAACGCCTACAACGCCTGATAAATTGAGTCATCTCCAGTAGCAGCAAAGCCTCCCGTCGGGAGGCTTTTTTTCGTCATGAGGGACAGCATCAGGCGTTATCCCTCGCCCATGACATCTTACGCGTTACGGTTACGCATGACCCCTTCCTGCACCGTTGATGCCACAAGCGTGCCATCCTGAGTATAAAACTCACCGCGAACGAAGCCCCGGGCGCTGGACGCAGAAGTGCTCTCAACGCTGTACAGCAGCCAGTCGTTAATGTTGAACGGGCGATGGAACCACATTGAGTGGTCGATCGTCGCTACCTGCATCCCCGGCTCCAGGAACCCGACGCCGTGCGGCTGGAGCGCCACCGGCAGGAAATTGAAATCGGAAGCGTAGCCCAGCAGATATTGATGGATACGAATATCCTCCGGCACCGCGCCGTTAGCGCGGATCCACACCTGACGGGTTGGCTCCGCAACGTGGCCCTTCAGCGGGTTGTGAAACTCAACCGGGCGGATTTCCAGCGGTTTGTCGCTGAGGAACTTATCTCTGGCCTGCGGCGGCAGCAGGTGCGCCAGCTTGCGCGCGATGTCGGTTTCGGAAGGCAGACCATCCGGCGCAGGGGCGGCCGGCATCGATTTCTGGTGCTCATAGCCGGGTTCTGGCGCCTGGAAAGAGGCGGTCATATAAAAAATGGGTTTCCCGTTTTGAATGGCCGCGACCCGACGGGCGCTGAAGCTGTTACCATCGCGCAGCACTTCGACGTCATAAATAATCGGTTTCTGGCTATCGCCAGGGCGCAGGAAATAGCTGTGGAATGAATGGATCAGACGCTCGGCAGGCACGGTTTCTTTCGCCGCGTACAGCGCCTGACCGACGACCTGGCCGCCAAAAACCTGACGTAAACCCAGATCTTCACTCTGCCCGCGGAATAACCCTTCTTCAATTTTTTCCAGATTCAATAATGCCAGCAGATTGGTTAGTGCCTGACTCATATTTACCCTCAATCAATGATAACTGCCTTGCGCAGCGCGTATTGAGGCCAAGTATAACCTGGAATCGCAAGTGGTCCGATGGGTGTAATAATCTGAATAAAGGGCCATTTGCAGGAAGAGAACTGAGATCTGTGCCACACTTATCCACGATGCCAATGTTACTGCTCGCCAGTCGGCAGGACATACTCCTGCAAGTAAAGGGATGAAAAGGAGAACATAATGAAATTTGCCTATATGTTAAGTGCTTTAGCCGTTGCAACCGCGTTGACCGCCTGCGCGAATAATCACGGCGCCACGACGGCCAATAACGCGGCTGCCCCCGATCCATATGGCATTGCGTCACTGACTTCTTCGCAGCAGCAGCCTAATGTATCAGGGACTATCTCGATCCGGCAGAGAGTCGCCCTACCGCCGGATGCGGTACTGACTGTCACCTTATCGGATGCGTCACTGGCCGATGCGCCGGCGCATGTCCTGGCGCAGAAAACGGTTCGTACCGAAGGTCAGCAGCCGCCGTATAACTTTGTCCTGCCTTACAACCCGGCGGATATTAAACCGAATGCCCGCATTTTGCTGAGCTCAGCCATTACGGTTAACGGTCAGATGATGTTTATCACCGATACCGTGCAGACGGTGGTGAATGGGGGAGGGAACCGGGCCGACCTGATTCTGGTGCCGGTACAGCAGACGGCCGTACCGGTCGCCAGCAGCGATGCTCCTGCCGCGCAGTAAGCCATCTATGCCCCTGCCGAGGGGCATTTTTTTACCTTCAGTAAATCCAGCGATAGTGCTGCAGATCGATATGGCCGCTGCCGGACACCTGGACACCTTCAGCCAGCAGCGCCTGGCGCTGGCGCTGCAGATCCGGGCCAGTAAGGGAAATGTCGCCGTGGCGGTTGACCACCCGGTGCCAGGGAAGCGTGGAGCCTTCAGGCAGGCGCTTGAGGACCCCGCCAACCTGGCGCGCCGCACGGGGTGAACCCGCCAGCCGTGCGATATCGCCATAGGTGGCGACGTAACCTTCCGGAATTGAGGCCACAATTTGCCAGACCCGCCGGGGAAAAGTGTCGTGAGAATCCATCGTGCGTCCTGTAAACCGGGAAAGGCTCAGAATAAGCGCTGACTGAGTGGCTGTACAGCGTGGGGCTATAAGGGGTTGACGATAGTGAAATCGAGTGCGAGGCCAGAAATCGACATCCCGTACACGTTGCCGTGCGAACCGATGGCTATCAAGCTTTCGAAAAATTTCAGGTACCGGGAACGAGGATTGATAATCAGCGTGGCCCGCAGAGAAGCGCGCTGCTGTGAGAGAATCGGGCAGACGAGGCGGCCGCGGGCTTCGAAGGGCCGTCTGCGCAAATCACTACGCCGCAGGACGCCGACCGTGGAATAGAGCATCGCAGCCGGGGCAACGTCGCGTTGCCGGTCTCGCCAGGGTTAGACAAGCTTTTCGCCCGTCGCTGCACAATAAACCAGCATCCGGTTGGGGTGAGCTTGCAATTCGTTGGTCCAGTAGGGATAATGCGGCTGCGCGTTGGATAACGACGCTCTCAATGGGGGCTCTGTTGGTTCTCCCGCAACGCTACTCTGTTTACCAGGTCAGATCCGGAAGGAAGCAGCCAGAGCAGACGACGTGTGTGCCGGGATGTAGCTGGCAGGGCCCCCACCCAATTCTGGGGATCCCTGTCTCTTTCCTTGTTTTTCCCATGCTCCAGCGTACAGCAAAAAGACCCGCTTTCGCACTCTGCATGTTGGACTGTTTTTCCCTGATTATTGTGCTCCCGAATCGTGCCAGCACGAGAAGTAGCGGAAAGTTTGCGGATCATCGTGCCTGCCAGTACCGCCTCTAAAAACCCCCTCGGTTTATGCTTTAAAAATATACGTCATAAATCTGAAATAATAATGAAATATTAATGTCATTTTCATGTCACAAATAACTGGCAGATTATCTCTGGGAATTTATTGCCCGATCGGCAGCTGAAAATATATGTCTGGATCAGTTTGTTAACTTCGTGTATTAATTATGATAAATTTATTGCACGGGAAGCATGACGATGACTACAGTAGTTTTGAACGTAAAAATTGATGCGGAGTTAAAAGAAAAGCTGCGTCATTATGCGGAAGTAAATAACGAGAATCTGGGTACTGCAACGGAGAAACTGCTGCTGCTGGCATTTCAAATAGCAGATTCAGCAGGTGAGGCGGGGGTTTCGGAAGAGGATATCGATAGCCAGCATACCGAAGAGGAAGCTTCTCCATTAACCCCTAAAGAAATCAAAGCATTAAGAAAAATTCTGAAGAAGAAAAAATGAAACAACAACTCTCTACAGCCAGCAACTATAGCGAAGCCTGCGACTTATTACGTTCAGGGTATGTTAAGCATGTTCGCCTCAACTGGAATATCGGTAGTGATGAGTTCTTTCGCATTGCCTCCGACTGGTGTGATACCGGGGCGAAAATAAAAAAAGATGAAGATGGTTTTATTATCTCGTTAAAAAGCTTTCCTATCCCACGCCAGCATTAATGAAATTTATTCATTGATGTCATCGGGCTGACATATAGCAATGACATCATGAAGTGCAATTTATAAAAAACATCTCATATGCGTCATGGATGATGACTTTTGACGGGCTGAACCCAGCCCGTCGATATTTTATTATATTATTTTACGCATTCGCGTATTTTCACTCTGTTGCGTCAGACCCGCCCACACTGGCTGCAGGGTTGTAAACGCATTGCGCAACTCCTCATCGTCGAGGGTGAAAGGTAAACGCAAGTAGCGGTCAAAGGCGCCAGCCAGACCGAAGCGTGTCCCGGTACCAATATGAATCCCAAGACTCTCCGCTCTTGCTGAGAAGATCGTCGCCAGCATGCCCGGTAATTCTACCCAAAACGACAGTCCGCCTTCAGGCGATGTGAAGCGCCAGCGGGGAAAGTATTCCGTCATGAGCGCACCACACATATCGCGGCGCGCGGCCAGCATTGCTCGACGCGCCGGGAGCCAGGTGCGATCGTTTTCGAGCAGCCAGCTGCAGGCCAGCTGTTCAAGCAGCGGGGTGCCCAGGTCGAGTGAATCCCGGGCCTGAACTAACGAGGCGATGGTACGAGAGGAGGCGCGGATCCAGCCGATACGCAATCCCCCCCAGAAACTTTTTCCGGCCGAGCCAATCGTGATCACCGGCGCCTCGGGATTGAAGGTCGCCAGCGGCGGCGGCGGCGGAGCGTTGTACCATAAGTCCACCATTGTCTCATCGACCACCAGCGTCGTACGCGTTTGTGCCGCCATATCGGCCACCCGCTGACGGGTGGCGCTATCCATACAGCGACCGGTCGGGTTATGAAAATCAGGCATCAGCCATGCCAGCCGCGGCGCGGTTTGCGCAATGGTTGCCGCCAGTCCGTCGCAGTCCCAGCCGTGCTGCGGCAGGGCGACGCCGACCGGCCGGCAGGAGGCGCCCTGAATGGCGCTGATCGCCATGGGATAGGATGGCGCATCAATCACTACCCGGTCGCCTGGCCCGGTTAGCAGGCGAAGCACCAGCGAAAATGCGCTCAGTGCGCCGTTCACAATCATCACCTCCTCGCTGCGGGTTGGAAGACCTCGTTCGCAGTAGCGGCGGGCTATCGCCTCCCGCAATACCGGCAGACCGTGCTGATCGTAACCGGTATTGGACAGATGCTGCGGCAGCATTGTCAGGGCCTGATGATAGGCCTGGTGAATCTCAGGTCCGGCGCTCAGAGCGGCGGTGGCCAGATTGACCGATGAGGGACGGAAGTCCACTTTTGTCACCGTGTCCGCTCGTTCCGGCAGCGCGATACGCGAACCGCTTCCCTGACGACTGTAAAGATATCCCTCTTCACGCAGCTGGCCGAGCGCGCTGGCGATAGTGGTGCGGCTGACGTTCAGGGCCGCGGCCAGCTCCCGTTCGCCCGGGAGGCGCGTCTCCAGCGTCAGGCGACCATCGAGAATCAGCAGACGCAGGGCGTCCGCCAGCTGGCGCCAGAGCGGCGTTCGGGTCGAAGACTCTTGCCAGTGGCCCAGCAGGCGTACCAGCGATTGCGTACCGAAGCGACGAGAAACCATAGCGATCCACTTTTAAAAAACTGGCCATTAATTATCAATCCATTTTTGCTGATGATGGCGAGGTCCGCAATCATCCAGAGGTAAAATAAAAAATGTTACGTCGATTAGTGCAGCTCTATATCGGTCTTGTTCTGTACGGCGTGTCGACCGCGTTGTTTGTTCATGCCAATCTGGGTGCCGATCCGTGGGATGTTTTTCATCTTGGCGTGGGTAAGCAGTTTGGCCTCGATTTTGGCACGGTGATTATTCTGACCGGGGCTGCGGTACTGCTGTTGTGGATCCCGCTGCGTCAAATGCCGGGTCTGGGAACGGTCAGCAATGTGATCGTGCTGGGGCTGGCGGCAAACGCCACGCTGGCCGTTCTGCCGCCGATGGAGTCGCTGGTGTTGCGCGGTCTGATGCTGATCGGCGCTATCGTGCTGAATGCTCTGGCCACGGGGATGTATATTGGCGCCGGTTTTGGCCCCGGACCGCGTGACGGGCTGATGACCGGTTTGCATGCCCGTACCGGATGGTCTTTGCGGGGGATCCGCACCGTCATTGAGCTATCGGTCCTGGCGATCGGCTGGGCGCTGGGCGGTACCGTTGGCGTCGGCACCGTGCTTTATGCGCTGACGATTGGGCCGCTCATCCAGCTGTGTTTACCCTGGTTTCGCCAGCCGACGGTGCGCAAAGCGGTCAACGCTACCGGTGAGGTCGTCTCCTGATTTTATCCCGTGACCAGGGATGAGGGCTAAACTTAGCCTTACAGATGCGGCCGGGTTCGCCGGTCGCGCTGTTCACTTCGGAGATCATACTCATGAAGTACGTTGATGGTTTTGTCGTTGCCGTGCCCGCGAAAAATAAGGAGGCCTATCGCGAGCTGGCAGCAAAGGCCGCGCCGCTGTTTAAAGAGTTTGGTGCGCTACGGGTGGTGGAGTGCTGGGCGGACGATGTGCCGGACGGTAAGCTCACCGATTTTCGCATGGCGGTGAAAGCCGAGAGCGACGAAGAGGTTGTGTTCAGCTGGATAGAATATCCGTCAAAAGAGGTGCGCGACGCGGCGAATGCCACCATGATGGCCGACCCAAGGATGAAAGCGTTCGGCGATAGCATGCCGTTTGATGGTAAACGAATGATTTTCGGCGGCTTCCTGCCATTACTGGATGAATAATCTGTCCCGCCGTCCCTTTCCTGTGCAAGGGGACGGCAGGGGCGGGGTCAGGATACTTTGGTAAACAGATGGCGATAATCGCGCACCTCGCCGTCGGTACGAAACAGACCGCCGCCGCTATAGTGCAGGGTCTGCGGCCACCTGGGCTGCGGTTTTACGCGTGCCGCCACCACTTCAAAAATAAAGAAGTTATAGCTGTCCACCAGCGCATCGTCGAAGAGCCGGCATTCAAAGCTGGCGTGGCATTCGGCAATGGACGGCGCGGAGACCTGTTCACTGGCTTCCGCGGTGAGCCGGAAGGCGGCAAACTTGTCCACCGCGTCACCGTCACAGTTCCCGATTCTGGCGACCGTCTCCGCCATTGCGGCATCTGGCAGGTTGATAACACACTCCCCGCTGCGGCGAATCATGTCGAAACTGATATTGCCGGCGGAAATCATGCAACCTACCAGCGAGGGGGAAAACTCCAGCACCGTATACCAGCCAAGGGTCATGATATTATTTCGATCCTGCCAGCGGCTGCTGATTAAGACGACGGCGCCGGGTTCCAGCCAGTGGCGCACATCGTGTAAAGGCCAGGGATATTTTTGCATCTGGGACGTCTCCCTTCATGGATTTACCTTAAGCGTAGCGCAATGCGCTTTAAGGTTATTTTCCGCCCACAGAATAAACTGCTCTTTCGGCAAAGCCGGGCTGTATAGCCAGCCCTGGGCGTAGAGCACATCGTGCTGACACAGCCAGTCGCGCTGTTCTGCTGTTTCGACGCCTTCGGCAATGATGGCCAGATGGAGCGCTTTTGCCATTTTGATGATATGCGGCGTCAGCGGCTTATATTCGAGGGTATCGACGAAGGATTTGTCAATTTTCAGGATATCGACATCCAGTTTTTGCAGGTAGCTGAGGCTGGAATAGCCGGTCCCGAAATCATCGATTGAAATACTGTGCCCCACCTGACGATAGCGGGCGATCACCGGCAGAGTGGTCTCGGGATCGACGAAACCGCGCTCCGTCAGCTCAAGCGTAATTTGCGCCGGCGCGATCTCCCACTGCCGCAACAGATCGGCCAGAAGGGCTGGCAGGGTAGGCGAGCGCAGATCGTCGACCGACAGATTAATCGAAATGTGGAGTTCCGGATGCATGTGCAGCCACCGGCCGAGTTCGGCGAAAATTTTCCGCACAATATCTTCGGTTAAATGGGTAATGAGCCCGGTCTCTTCGGCAAGCGGAATAAAAATATCCGGCGATAAAAAGCTGCCGTCGGGCTGCTGCCAGCGCGCCAGGGCCTCGGCGCCGACGATTTTGCCATCTTTCAGCGAGACGATGGGCTGGTAATGGACCCGAATCGCGTCGGAGTGCAGCGCATCCAGCATCCCATAGCGCGGCGAGCGTAAGGTGCGGCGCAGTCGCAGTAGCAAAAATGAGGTCAGCAGACTGATAAACAGTCCGAGGGGAAGCCACAGCACCAGCTGATGGCGGAATTTTTCCTGCAGCGGTAGCGTGGATGACCAGGTGGCGATAGCCAGCCCCAGTTCAGGAATACGATGGAGGCGATAAACCGTGTTATCGACGGTGAGCGTCTGGCCATCCAGGTGCTTGATTTGCTCCCAGACCACCGGGTCGAGAGGTTCGCTGCTGGTAATGACCTGCTTTTCTTTCATGCCAAACAGAATGGCGTGAATATTTTCATGGCCGGGCGAGATGATATCGATAAATGAGGCGGGATCGATCATCACGACATGATTCTGACTGCCTAACGCCGTCATTTTGTGCTTCAGACCGAGATCGTTGACCGTAGTGAGCCAGGCCCGATAGCCGTCGGTGGTGAGGTGGTCGGGGGCTGGAAAGGAGACCGGGGTACTGCGATCTTCAAGAGAAGAACATTGCGGTACCGAACCTTTGAGCCAAAGTACCTCCTGCACATAGCGATGGGTATAGGCGATTCGGCGCATCGCGAGCAGATGCTGTGGGCTGCAGGCGGCAGCGCTGTGGGCATCGGCTTCCTGCAGCGCTTCTCTTGCCTGGCTCGCCACCTGCTGAATGCGCATCAGCACGCGGGAAGAGTAGTTATCCAGTTCGGAATAAAACAGTATTGTTGCCTGGCTGGTCGCCAGCCAGATGCTTAAGGCAATCGGTACAATAACGGCGAGTATCAATACCCCGGTCACCAGACTCACCAGATTCCTGGTCGTCATGCGCATGTCCTTATGTTATTGGGGTTTTGATGAGTATATCCGATAGCGGAGAAAGGTCGCAGACGAGCGACAATTATTATTGGATTTAAAAAATGCCCGAATCACGACATGGCGCGGATATCGGGCTAACAGTGGATGATCCGCAGCGGTCGAGGCAATGAGCGGTGCGAATTAAAACGAGGGCTGGAGCTGGATGCCGATAGCTTGCGTTATCAGCATCCGGGTTCAGTTTACCGCGTAATCATGACAGCCAGATGTTTTTTAATGAGCATCCGGCGCAGTAATATCGGCGCTGATCCGCAGATCGTTTTCATCGAAAACCATACAGAAGCGGTCGTCGAAGGCGACGTCGATTTTCTGCCACGGGCGGAAGTGAACATCGCCGGGTAGCAGAATTTTTACGTTGTCATGTCCATAGCACTGGCCGAACAGGTAGGTGTTGTTCCCCAGGCGTTCAACCACTTCACATTGAAACTCCACGACCGTGCCGCTGCGAACGTCGGTCGACAGGTGTTCCGGGCGAATCCCCAGCGTCACCGCATCACCGGGTTGCAGCGGCGAGGTGGTGATATTCAGCGTCAGGCTATGATGCTGCGCCATCTGTACGGTGAGCTGCCCCGGCTGCCAGGCACTGACCGTGGCGGGCAGGAAGTTCATTTTCGGTGAGCCGATAAAACCGGCGACGAACCGGTTGACCGGGTTGTAGTACAGCGCCATCGGCGACCCCATCTGCTCGACTTTCCCGTAGTTCATCACCACGATTTTATCGGCCAGGGTCATCGCTTCCACCTGATCGTGGGTGACATACACCATCGTGGTTTTTAGCTCATGGTGCAGTTTGGCGATGTGCAGACGCATCTCGACGCGCAGCTCCGCATCCAGGTTCGAGAGCGGTTCATCAAACATAAACACCCGCGGGTTACGTACGATGGCGCGGCCGATTGCCACACGCTGGCGCTGGCCGCCGGAGAGCTGTTTCGGTTTGCGGTCCAGCAGATGGGTCAGCTGTAGCGTTTTAGCCACCATTTCGACCTGACGACGAATCTCGTCCTTTGGCACTTTATTGACTTTCAGGCCATAGCCCATATTTTCCGCCACCGTCATGTGCGGATAGAGCGCATAGGACTGGAAAACCATGGCCACCCCGCGGTGGGCGGGCACCACATCATTCATCACCTCATCACCGATCAGCACCTCGCCATCGCTGACCTCCTCAAGTCCGGCGATCATCCGCAGCAGGGTCGATTTCCCGCAGCCGGATGGCCCGACAAAGACCGCAAATTCACCGTCTTCGATATCAAGATTGACCTGGTGCAGCGTCACGGTAGTACCAAACCGTTTGGTGACATTCCTCAGTCGTATATTGGACATCAACATTCCCCGGGGTTAGTAATCGTTATTTGCCGTTGGGATTAGGGTTGCAGTGGTTTTTTGTATTACGTGTAACAACCAGGCTGAACAATGCTCAACAGCGCTGAAATCATGGGATGACTATAACTTCCAGTATTTTTGAGCCCTACATCGATGTTTCATTTCTGCAATCACGATCACACAACTGGTAGTCTGGTGTAGTTTTATACGCCTTCAAAGCGTAGCGTATAACAAATCAGGAAAATCTGGATTTAGCGTTGTAAGTCGCCATTTATCAGTTGATTCAAACACAGCGATAAATGAATTCATCAAATAAAAACCAATAAATTGTTATACCTTCACATGAGGTTGATAATGAAAAAGAACATCCTTGCTGCACTTATCCTCACGACTCTGGCTGCCGGGCAGCTTGTCAGCCTGCAGGCGCACGCCGCCGGTCAGCTGAACGTCTGGGAAGACATCAAGAAATCCGACGGGATTAAAGCCGCGATCGGCGATTTTGAAAAACAGTACGACGTTAAGGTCAACGTGCAGGAGATGCCCTATGCACAGCAGCTGGAAAAGCTGCGCCTTGATGGTCCGGCCGGGATTGGCCCGGATGTGCTGGTGATCCCGAATGACCAGCTCGGGGGGGCGGTTGTGCAGGGGCTGCTGTCGCCGCTGACGCTGGATCAGGCGAAGCAGGAGGTATTCACCCCGGCGTCAATTAATGCCTTCCGGCTGGATAACGTGCTGTATGGCGTGCCGAAAGCGGTGGAAACCCTGGTGCTGATTTACAACAAAGAGCTAATCGACAAACCGCTGGATAGCCTGCAGGCGTGGTTTGACTATTCGAAAGCGCAGCGGGCGCAGAACAAATATGGCCTGCTGGCCAAGTTCGATCAGATCTATTACAGCTGGGGGGCGATTGGCCCGATGGGCGGCTATATCTTCGGCAAAAACGAGAAGGGCGGTTTTAATCCGCAGGACGTCGGTTTGAATAAACCCGGCGCGGTCGAAGCCGTTACCTTCCTGAAAAAATTCTATAGCGACAAGGTCTTCCCGGCGGGGATCCTCGGAGATAACGGGCTGAATGCTATCGATTCGTTATTCACGGAGAAGAAAGCGGCGGCGGTGATCAACGGTCCATGGGCGTTCCAGCCGTACGAAGCGGCGGGGATTAACTACGGCGTTGCGCCGCTGCCGATGCTGCCAGACGGCAAACCGATGAGCTCGTTCCTTGGCGTAAAAGGGTACGTGGTGTCGACCTGGAGCAAAGACAAAGCGCTGGCACAGCAGTTTATTGAGTTTATCAACCAGCCTCAGTACGTGAAGGCGCGCTATGTGGCAACCGGCGAGATCCCGGCGCTGAAAGCAATGATTGACGATCCGCTTATCAAGAATGACGAGAAAGCCAGCGCGGTGGCGGTGCAATCTGCTCGCGCCACGGCGATGCCGGGTATCCCGGAAATGGGCGAAGTGTGGGGGCCGGCGAACGCGGCGCTGGAGCTCAGCCTGACCGGCAAACAGCCGCCGCAGGCGGCGCTCGATAATGCCGAGAAACAGATCAAGATGCAGATCGAGGCTATGCAGGCCAGCAACCAGTAATCGTGATGTCCGTCATTTTAAGGTGACAGGCGCGTTGGCCGCTGACCTGTTACCCGGATTATCAGGGCATAGATGTAAAGAAGCGGGAGGAGGACCTCCCGTTTTCAGAAGGAGTGGTGTGTGATTATCAATCCCAGCGAAAATATTGCCGAGTCGCGCGGCGCAGGACGTCATGCGTGGTGCGGCCTGCTGCTGGCTGTCGTGCCGGGTTTTGGCCAGTTTTATCATCGCCAGTGGCTGAAGGGGCTTGTCTTCCTGGTCCTGCTGAGCAGTTTCATGGGGGTTTTTTATGACTTCCTGCAGGAAGGCCTGTGGGGGCTCTACACCCTGGGCGAGGAAGTCCCGAGGGATAACTCCATTTTCCTGTTGGCGGAAGGGATCATCAGCGTGCTGATCGTCGCTTTTGGCCTGCTCATTTACTCTCTTTCGTTGCGCGACGCCTGGGTTAACGGCAGAAAGCGCGATGAAGGCGTGGCGCTGAACAGCGTGCGCAAACAGTATCAGATGCTGTTGAACCAGGGGTTTCCCTATCTGATGATCAGCCCCGGCTTTATTTTGCTGGTGTTCGTTGTCATCTTCCCGATTCTTTTTGGCTTTGCCATCGCGTTCACTAACTACAACCTCTACCACACGCCGCCGGCGAAGCTGGTGGATTGGGTGGGTTTTAAAAACTTTATCAATATTTTCACGCTCTCTATCTGGCGCTCGACCTTCTTTGACGTGCTGCAGTGGACGGTGGTGTGGACGCTGCTGGCAACGACTCTGCAATGCACCGTCGGTGTGCTGCTGGCAATCCTCGTGAACCAGAAAGATCTGCGCTTTAAACCGATGATTCGCACTATTTTTATCCTGCCGTGGGCGGTTCCGGGGTTTGTCACGATCCTGGTGTTTGCGGGGATGTTTAACGACTCGTTTGGGGTGATCAACAACGCGATTCTGTCGTTCTTTGGCATTGGCCCGAAGGCGTGGCTGACCGATCCGTTCTGGACGAAGACCGCGCTGATCATGATGCAAACCTGGCTGGGTTTTCCGTTTGTCTTTGCCATGACCACCGGCGTGCTGCAGGCGATTCCTGACGATCTTTATGAAGCTGCGACCATGGACGGCGCCAGCGCCTTTACCCGCCTGCGGACCATTACGTTACCGCTGGTGCTGTACTCGATCGCGCCGATCATTATCACCCAGTACACCTTCAACTTTAACAACTTCAACATCATTTACCTGTTCAACAACGGCGGTCCAGCGGTCGCCGGTTCGAACGCCGGCGGGACGGACATTCTGGTGTCGTGGATCTACAAACTGACGATGTCGTCTTCGCAATATGCCATTGCGGCGACCATTACTATCCTGCTGTCGATATTTGTCGTCGGCCTGGCACTGTGGCAGTTCCGCGCCACAAAATCCTTCAAAAACGATGACATGGCGTAAGGGAAGCAACATGGCTAAATCACCCAGTATTAAACGCGAAAAGTGGATTCGCCTGTCACTCACCTGGCTGATTGTTATCCTGGTCTCGGTGGTGATTATCTATCCGCTGGTCTGGACCGTCGGCGCGTCGCTGAATGCCGGAAACAGCCTGCTCAGCACCTCGATTATTCCGGAGAACCTGTCATTCCAGCACTATGCCGACCTGTTCAACGGCAATGTGAACTACCTCACCTGGTACTGGAATTCGATGAAAATCAGCTTCATGACCATGGTGCTGACCTTAATCAGCGTCAGTTTTACCGCCTACGCCTTTTCCCGCTTTCGTTTTAAAGGGCGGCAGAATGGACTGATGTTGTTCCTGCTGCTGCAGATGATCCCGCAGTTTTCTGCGCTGATTGCGATCTTCGTGCTCTCGCAGTTGCTGGGACTGATCAACAGCCATCTGGCGCTGGTGCTGATCTACGTTGGCGGCATGATCCCGATGAATACCTGGCTGATGAAGGGCTATCTCGACGCGATCCCGAAAGATCTGGATGAGTCGGCAAGAATGGACGGTGCCAGCAGCTTCCGTATTTTCTTTGAGATCATTATGCCGCTGTCAAAACCGATTCTCGCGGTGGTGGCGCTGTTTTCATTCACCGGTCCGCTGGGCGATTTTATTTTGTCGAGCACCATCCTGCGTACGCCGGACAAATACACGCTGCCGATTGGCCTGTACAACCTGGTGGCGCAAAAAATGGGCGCCAGCTACACCACTTACGCAGCAGGAGCGGTGCTGATTGCCGTTCCGGTCGCGATTCTCTACCTGGCATTACAAAAATACTTTGTTTCCGGCCTGACCTCTGGCAGTACAAAAGGATAAACCCATGAAAAGATTAACACCCGCGTTGCTTGCTGTTTGTCTGGCATGCAGTTTTTCCCCCGCTGCACTGGCCGCCGAGGCGCTGCAAACGCGCGCATTTCGCGCGCTGCCTGCGGATTTTATTAAAGGCGCTGATATCTCTACGCTGCTGGATGCGGAAAAGCACGGGGCAAAGTTTTATAACCACAACAACCAGCAGCAGGATCCGATCGCCATTTTGAAGGCCGATGGCGTGAACTATGTCCGCCTGCGCCTGTGGGTTGACCCGAAAGATGCGCAGGGTCAGGGCTACGGCGGCGGTGATAACGATCTGGCGGCGACGCTGGCGCTGGCGAAGCGGGCAAAAGCGCAGGGTATGAAGCTGCTGCTGGATTTCCACTACAGCGATTTCTGGACCGACCCGGGTAAACAATTCAAACCGAAAGCCTGGGAAAAAATGGATTATCCGCAGCTGAAAACGACCATTCACGACTACACCCGTGACACCATCGCCCGCTTTAAACAGGAAGGCGTTCTGCCGGATATGGTGCAGATTGGCAATGAGATAAATGGCGGCATGCTGTGGCCGGAAGGCAAAAGCTGGGGGCAGGGCGGCGGTGAATTTGACCGTCTGGCTGGCCTGCTGAATGCGGCAATCGACGGCCTGAAAGAGAATCTGCAGAATGGCGAGCAGGTGAAAATCATGCTTCATCTGGCTGAAGGCACTAAGAACGATACCTTCCGCTGGTGGTTTGATGAAATCAGTAAGCGCAACGTACCGTACGACATCATCGGTCTGTCGATGTACACCTACTGGAACGGCCCGATTAGTGCGCTGAAAGTGAATATGGATGATATCAGCAGGCGCTATAACAAAGATGTGATCGTCGTGGAAGCCGCCTATGCCTATACCCTGGAAAATTGCGATAACGCGGAAAACAGTTTCCAGGCCAAAGAAGAAAAAGAGGGCGGTTATCCAGCCACGGTACAGGGACAATATAATTATATCCACGATTTAATGCAGGCCGTTGCCGATGTTCCCGACCAGCGCGGGAAAGGTATTTTTTATTGGGAACCGACCTGGATCGCCGTGCCGGGAAATACCTGGGCTACACCGGCGGGAATGAAATATATCCACGATGAATGGAAGCAGGGTAATGCCCGGGAAAATCAGGCGCTGTTTGATTGCCAGGGAAAAGTATTACCTTCAGCAAAAGTCTTTAATTAATCGTTAAGTTTTACACTTCAGGATGTTTATTATGAATAAATTTGCGCCTTTGAGTCCGAAGGTCAATGCGCTATTGCATGGCGCTGACTATAACCCGGAACAGTGGGAAAATTATCCCGGTATTATCGATCAAGATATTGCCATGATGCAGCAGGCTAAATGCAATGTCATGTCGGTGGGGATTTTCAGCTGGGCCAAACTTGAACCTCAGGAAGGCGTATTTGAATTTGGTTGGCTGGACAGCATTCTGGATAAGCTGTACGCCGCCGGTATTCACGTATTTCTGGCTACGCCAAGCGGCGCGCGCCCGGCCTGGATGTCGCAGGCCTATCCGCAGGTGCTGCGAGTGGGGCGCGACCGGGTACCGGCGCTGCACGGCGGACGGCATAACCACTGTATGACGTCACCGGTTTATCGGGAGAAGATTTTTAAAATCAACAGCCTGCTCGCGGAACGCTACGCACAGCATCCGGCGGTTCTCGGCTGGCATATTTCCAATGAATATGGCGGAGATTGCCATTGTGAACGCTGTCAGGCGCGGTTCCGCGACTGGCTGAAAGCGCGTTATCAAACGCTGGATAATCTCAATCACGCCTGGTGGAGCACTTTCTGGAGCCATACCTACAGCGACTGGTCGCAGATTGAGTCGCCGGCACCGCAGGGGGAAGTGTCCATTCACGGGCTGAACCTTGACTGGCGTCGCTTTAACACGGCGCAGGTCACGGACTTCTGCCGCCATGAGATTGCCCCGCTGAAGGCGGCGAATGCCGACCTGCCGGTGACCACCAACTTCATGGAGTACTTCTACGATTACGACTACTGGCAGCTGGCGCAGGCGCTGGATTTCATCTCCTGGGATAGCTATCCGATGTGGCATCGCGACAAAGATGAAACCACGCTGGCCTGCTATACCGCGATGTACCATGACATGATGCGCAGTCTGAAGGGCGGCAAGCCGTTCGTGCTGATGGAATCAACGCCGAGCGCCACCAACTGGCAGCCGACCAGTAAGTTGAAAAAACCGGGGATGCATATTCTCTCCTCCATGCAGGCTGTCGCCCACGGGGCAGACTCAGTTCAGTATTTCCAGTGGCGTAAGAGCCGTGGCTCGGTGGAGAAATTCCACGGCGCGGTCATTGACCACGTTGGTCATCTGGATACCCGCGTCGGCCGCGAAGTCAGCCGGCTGGGTGATATGCTCAGTCGTCTGCCTGGCGTGGTGGGCTGTCGCACCGATGCGAAAGTGGCGATTATCTTTGACCAGCAAAACCGCTGGGCGCTGGATGATGCGCAGGGCCCGCGTAATCTCGGGATGGAGTATGAAAATACCGTTAATGAACACTACCGGCCATTCTGGGAGCAGGGTATTGCGGTCGATATCATCGATGCCGATGGCGACCTGAGCGCCTACCAGCTGGTTATCGCCCCGATGCTGTATATGGTTCGCGATGGGTTTGCCGCGCGCGCCGAAGCGTTTGTCGCCGACGGAGGCCATCTGGTGACCACTTACTGGACGGGGATCGTTAATGAATCCGATCTTTGCCACCTTGGTGGTTTCCCGGGACCGCTGCGCAACCTGCTGGGGATTTGGGCGGAGGAGATTGATTGCCTGAATGACGGCGAGCGCAACCTGGTTCAGGGGCTGGCAGGCAACGAAGGCGGGTTACAGGGGCCGTATCAGGTGCGCCATCTGTGCGAGCTGATTCATGCCGAAAGCGCCCGGCCGCTGGCAACCTATCGTGATGATTTCTACGCCGGCCGCCCGGCGGTGACCGTGAATCATTTCGGCAAGGGGAAGGCCTGGCATGTCGCCTCACGCAACGACCTGGCTTTCCAGCGCGATTTCTTCGCGGTTATCAGCCGGGAGCTGGCCTTACCGCGGGCGATCGAGAGTGAGCTTCCGCCGGGCGTGGTCGCCACGGCCCGCACCGATGGCGAAACGACCTATGTTTTCTTGCAGAACTACAGCGCTCAGCAGCACAGCGTAAGCCTGCCGCAGGGCTATCAGGACAGTCTCTCCGGTGCGGCCATTAGCGCGCCGTTGACCTTAACCGCATGGGACTGCCGTATTCTCAGTCGTAAAGCGTAATCACTGCGTTATCCGAGCCTGCTCCTGCGAGCAGGCTTTTTTTTACCTTGATATTATCAGGAGTGCATGATGGTAAGTTTAAAATCCTTTCTGCATTATTTCGCCCAGCCTCGCCAACCGGTGCCGTTAAGTGATGTTGAAAAGCAACAGCTACAGGATTTAATTCAGGCGTTTGGTGGGGAGGGAAATATTGTTAATGTCGACGCCTGTATTACGCGTTTACGGGTCACGGTGAATAATCTGGCTATTGTCGATTCTCAGGCGCTACAGCAGCAAGGGGCGCTGGGTGTAATTATTATCGGGCAACAGGTGCACGCTATTTTTGGCAAGCAGTCTGATACCTTACGTCAACTATTAGATGAGCATTTTACCAGCCGTAAATAAAATTCATAAATAAAAAGGGATAACTCAATATAGAGTTATCCCCAAAACAAGACAAAGAAAACAATGGCAATAATCATTACCGGAGGGTAATTACGACCTTACAGCTGGAGATAAAAAGCTTCAGATAACAAAAATACGTTTACCACCAGGCTTCGACCTGGACGCCGAAGTTCCACGTATTGCTGGCGGTTTGATCTTCAAACGGTTTACCATTCTCGGAATCATTGAGATAGGAGGCAAAAATACGTAATTCAGGGCGTGACATAAAGTCCGGGCCATCGGCCAGACCCAGCGCAATGGTGTATTTCTCGCCGGCTTGTTTGTAGTCGGTATTGTTCTTATAGCTGTCTTTCTGGTAGAAACCGCCGACTTCGCCAATCAGACGGACATACTCGGTGAACTGATACTGTCCGCGTGCGACCAGAGAGAGTAAACGCGTTTTATTGGTGTAATCGGTGATGTCGTCGGCGGAGCCCCAGGTCAGCACATGGTTAATCGAGAATTTGTCGGTAATCGGAATCAGACCGGTGTTGATCACGCGATAGCCGGTGGCATCGTTGACATAGTTCCACATGTCGTACCAACCGCCGCCCTGGGAGACCATGTTCTGCGCCAGCCCTTTATTTGCATACTGCAGAACCAGCTTGTTGTAGCCGCCCAGCATATCCTGGCTGATTTCGCCGGTCAGCATCACGCCGTTATCGGCATCGTACAGCCCGCCGTAGCTATCCTGTTTTTTGGTGGTGTTGGGCATCGCGTAGTCGATACCAAATTCGGTCCAGGCGCCGGACCACGGTTTCCAGCCCGCATAGCGCAGATCGACATAGTTGATATTGACGTTGCTGTCGCCGTCGACGCGGTAATCGACGTCGTTTGCATCACCGCGGATCCAGGCAAGTGAAACGGCGCCTGGGCCTAAGGTATAGTTTTCGATCCCGGCACCGGAACCGGAGATGTTCCAGTATTTGGTATCGATGATGTGCAGATCGTGGCGCTGATAGTAGCGCTTGCCGCCCCAAATGACCGCGTTAGGATCGCCGGGGATCAGGCCTTTAATTTGCAGGTTCAGCTGACGCAGGCCAAACTGCGCATCGTCATTGAGGGTGGTTTCGTTATCGTTAGAACCGTCAGAGACCATGCTGACCATGCTATCGAGATAGAAGCTGACGTCATCCTTCTTATACACCTCAGAACCCAACTCCAACTCGCCATAGGTATCAGATTCGTTACCCAGACGACCAATTTTGTTTTTTTGCCATTCGGCCAGACTGCCATCCCCGGAGACCCCAACCCCGGCACGCATATAACCATGAAAATCAATTCCAGGAACAGAGGCGGAAGCCGCGAGCACGGATGGTGAAATCAGCGCGGCGGCCAACGCAACAGAGACTGTGCGCAGCGTAGTGTTCATGTCTATCCTCTTATTGTTTTGTATTACGTTCACATTACGGTGTCATGAAATGCCTAAACGTAACTTCAGGCAATTTAATGATCGTAATATTGTGATTAAGTGCAAATAAAATGGCGTAATTTGTTACGGTAAGTGAGTCCATTCACAATTTGATGTATTGTGAGCGTAATACTTTTATTGTCATTTTTTAGCATGAAAACGTTGCAGGGCGCGTTTTTTTAAATGGCCCCTGTTACAATCCAGGGATAACAACATAAGGAACCGGACCATGAAGTCGAAAAGCGCAACCTTAGAAGATGTCGCGCGTCATGCAGGCGTCTCCTATCAGACCGTGTCCAGGGTGCTCAATAAATCTGCTAATGTATCCGAGGCCACGCGTCGTAAGGTGGAGAAATCCATTGAGCTATTGCGGTATGTCCCTAACCGCCTGGCTCAACAGCTGGTGGGCAAGCAAAGTCGGACCGTCGGTCTGGTGACAATTTCACTGTCGTTGCACGCGCCTTCTCAGGTTGCCGCAGCGGTAAAACGCTATGCGAATGTGGAAGGTTATCAGGTGCTCATTTCTATGATTGATGAGAGCGTCAATCAAAGTATTCAGGAATCCATCAATGAGCTGAAGTCCCAGCTGGTTGATAAGGTGATCATCAACGTGCCTCTGGAGACCGAACAAGCCCAGAAAATCGCGGCTGACAATGATGATATCGTTTGTCTCTTCCTCGACGTCGATCCCTATAGCTCCGTGTTTAACGTTTCGTTTAACCCGGCTGACGGCACCCGCGCGAGCGTCAAATATCTGTATGAAATGGGTCATCGGGATATTGCGCTGCTGGCCGGGCCGGAAAGCTCCGTCTCGGCAAAATTGCGTCTGAAGAGCTGGATAGAGACGCTGGCTGGCTATGGGCTACAGCCGGTGACGGTGATTCGCGGGAACTGGGACGCGCAGAGCGGCTATGCGGGCGCGCTGCAGATGTTGCGTGAGACGCCGAAATTTACGGCGGTGCTGGTGGGGAATGACCAGATGGCGCTGGGGGTACTGAGCGCATTTCATCAGCATCAGGTGCCGATTCCCGGTGAGAAGTCGGTGATTGGCTATGATGATACGTATGAAAGCTCATTCTTCTATCCGGCGCTGACCACCGTGTCGCTGGATCTGGATTTGCAGGGTAAAGAGGCCGTACGCCGTATTCTTGCTAGCGGCGATGGCGAAACGTCGCATACCTCTTCAATCCTGCCTGCCCGGCTGGTCGTGCGTCATTCTACCGGGCCAAAAACGGAGCAGGGTAAAGACCTACAGGCCATTGCAGAACAGCTGCGTGCGCTTGCACATCAACTGAATCCTTAATCTCTCACGGGCGGTTCGCGCCGCTCGATTTTACATCCCTGAGCTTCTCATGGTTGATCTTTGTCTTTTTGCGGCGTAACCTTATTGTTATGTTATAACATATCTGTTGAGGTTATCATGAAAGACAATATCCATCCGCATTACCGTACCGTTGTGTTCCATGACACCAGCGTGAATGAATATTTTAAAGTGGGATCGACAATCAAGACCGAGCGCGTAATTGAACTGGATGGGGAGACCTATCCTTATGTCACCCTCGATGTGTCGTCCAAATCGCACCCGTATTACACCGGTAAGCAGAAAGCCCTCAACAGCGAAGGCAGCACTGCACGTTTCCGCCAGCGTTTCGGCGGCTTTATTGATGCTAAAAGGAACTAAGGATGCAGGTACTCAACTCGTTGCGCAGTGCGAAACAGCGCCACCCCGATTGTCAGATTGTGAAACGCAAAGGGCGGCTGTACGTTATTTGTAAAAGCAATCCTCGTTTTAAAGCCGTGCAGGGACGTAAGAAGAGACGCTAATCTCCTGATGTACGGAAGCTCTCCAGCGTGGCGCGCTGCTGACCATCGGGGCTAAAGTTTCCGCTGGCCAGCCATCGCTGCATCGCTTTATCTATCAGTGGCCACTCGCTGTCGATTATCGAAAACCAGTCGGTGTCGCGGTTGTGGCCCTTTATCACTAACGCCTGGCGAAAACGTCCCTCAAAGTGAAACCCCAATCGTTGCGCCGCCCGGCGCGAGGGTTCGTTCAGGCTATTACATTTCCACTCATAGCGGCGATAGCCGAGCGTATCGAAGACGTAGCACATCAGAAGCCACTGGGCTTCCGTCGCCATTGCGGTCCGACTGAGCAGCGGCGAGAAGTGCACGTGTCCGACTTCGATCACGCCATTTTGGGCATCAATACGCATCAGCGCCAGGGAGCCGACGGGCTGTCGGGTGCGTTCATCCACGACGGCGAAATGGAGAGGATCGCTGAGCTTTTCCACGCTGGTTATCCAGGCGCTGAACGTCTCTACGCAGTTGTCCGGTTCGCGCAATAACCACGTCCAGCTTCGGGTATCCGGGGCCAGCTGATGTGCGGCAAAGAGCGCGCTGGCGTGAGCGGCAGTCAGCGGCTCCAGGCGGCAATAACGTCCCTGTAGAATTTGACGTTGCGGAAACGGGCGCGGCTGCCAGTCGGGCAGGGCCTGGCCAACGGGTTGTCCGAACGAATTATGTTGCTGCATGGGGGCTCCTTATCTGCGGGGGAATAGCGTGAGACTAAAGTTTTACTGGTTCCATAAAAAGATCCATCAGAGTATGTTTTGATGGTGCCACGAGGAGCCGAGATGAATATTCCTGATGATGCCTTCTTCACCCTACTGGAACATACCTTGTCCCGGCGAGGTCATGAAACCCTTCAGCGCACGCTGTATCGTGCGCTGCGCGAGGCGATTTTACAGGGAGCGCTGGCAGGCGGTAGTCGGCTGCCGGGTTCACGTGCTATCGCGACGCGGCTCAATTTGTCGCGTAATACGATTAACGGGGCGCTGGAGCAGCTGACCATGGAAGGCTACCTGCAGCGCAGCCGCCAGGGGACGTATGTGGCGACGCTGACCGCCTCCGGTGAGCGGGAAGGGCTACCGCTGACCATTGCGTTGCCGGAGCGGCTGATCGCGCTACCTCCCGGCACCCGTCGCGATTCGCCGACGCTGACATTTACTCCCGGCACGCCGGCGATTAACTATTTTCCTTTACCGCTCTGGCGGCGGCTGCTCGACAAGGTGCTGCGTGATGAGGGCCGCGCGCTGCTGGGTTACGGAGAGGCGGCAGGGGAACCCGCGCTGCGGGAAGCGATTGTCCGTCATCTGGCGCTATCTCGCGGGATCCGCTGCGACGCCCGGCAAATCGTGATTACCGAAGGCGCGCTCGAAGGCGTCAACCTCTGTACCCATCTGCTGAGCGAAGCGGGCGACACCGCATGGGTTGAAGAGCCGGGATATCCCGGCGCGAAGAGCGTATTTATGAAGGCCGGGTTACAGGTAAAAGGGATGCCGGTAGACAGTGAAGGGATGTGTCCGGACATGGACGAGAACCTGCCGCCGCGGCTGATTTTTACCTCGCCTTCGCATCAATATCCCTGTGGCGCGGTGATGAGCGCAGGCAGGCGTCTGGCGCTGCTGGAATATGCCCGCCAGCATGATGCATGGATTGTTGAAGATGATTACGACAGCGAGTTTCGCTATAGCGGGGAACCTGTTCCGGCCATGTCAGGGATGATGAAACAGGCGCCGGTGGTCTATATCGGCACCTTCAGCAAGACGCTGTTTCCGGCGCTGCGCATTGGTTTCGTGGTGATGCCTCCCGCCCTGGCGCAAGCCGCTCAGGGATTCGTGGGATCGCTGCTGCGCGGTGGTCACCGGGCTGAGCAACGAGCGCTGGCGTTGTTTATCGAAGAGGGGCATTACGCGCGTCATCTGGCGGCGATGCGGCGCTTGTATCGCCGGCGACAGCTGCAGCTCCGTGAGGTGCTGGCAGCGGAGCTGACGCAACCTTTTGCTCTTCTCGGTGGCGAGGGCGGACTGCACCTGGCGGTAGCCATTGACGGGATAGACGATGGAGCGGTGGTGGAACAGGCGCGGCTGTATCAACAAGCACCGGCGGCATTAAGCCGGTTTTACCTTGATACACAACGCGCGCGAAGCGGGCTGGTGCTGGGATATGGCAATACGTCCGCCTCGCATTTTGGCCCTGCGGTGCGGACGTTGAATCGTCTTATTGAGCGGTATCGACGCGGGTGAGGCTGAAGATATCGTAGAACGAGAGTTCACCTTTCGTCGCCACCATTTTTTGTAGCTGGGTTTTCTGCTCGCCGGCCACCCGGGGTGACTGCATAATGCGTTCGATCAGCTGCTGAGGGACATATCGCGTGTTGTACCACTCCCCGTTGTAGCAAACGCGAAAATCCAGGACATCGATATCTTCGTAGCGGTAGCGCGGGTAGACGTCAAAAAAGAAGAAGCCGTTTAACAGGGCGAACAGAACCACCAGTAGCCAAACTGAATCGGCCAGCGTTTCCGATGTCAGCATGACCACGAACGTCGCGAGGAACGCGGCGTACATTGCGACGAACAGCCACGGATGATTGCGAATAAAACTGATACTAAAGCGCGGACGGTTGTCGCGCTTCTCTTTCACATTGAGCTCATCAATCGTGTTTGTCAGCAGTTGCTGTATTTCTGTCATCTTGGTCCCCGAATTCTGCTAAGGCTCAGCCTGAAGGCTATTTTATGTTGCGGGAATCTCTCGGGAAAGTAACAGATCAGTTGCAGAAAAGCATAACAGTTACGCTTTTTCCGCTGTCAGCATCTTAATGATTTGCGCCGGGTTGCCGCCGACCACGGCATTGGCCGGAACATCTTTCACGACCACGGCACCGGATGCAATAACGGCATTATCGCCGATAGTAATCCCGGGATTAATGACCGCCCGACCGCCAATCCACACATTATGGCCGATAGTAACGGGTTTACCGTACTCTTTACCGCTGTTGCGTTCGGCGGCATCTAAGGGATGCGTGGCGGTATAGATGTGGACGCCGGGCGCCAGCATGCAATTATCACCGATGTGAATCGGACAGACATCAAGCATCACGCAATCAAAGTTTGCGTAGAAATTGGTGCCGAGGAAAATATTGTAACCATAATCACAGCGGAAAGTGGGTTCAATATAAGCATCGCTTGCCCGGCCAAACAGTTCAGTCAGACATATTTTCCGCCATTCCCGCTCGTCCGGAGCCGAATGGTTGTAGCGATGCAGCAATTGCCTGGCGCGCAGGCGGTCTGCCCGTAGCGTGGCATCACCAGCCTGATACAGTTCACCGGCGATCATTTTACGTTTCTCTTCACTCATGATGCTTTCCTGATTAAGGTAGGTAGGCGTCACAGTATAAAAAAGAAACCGGTTTCATGAGCGCGCTTTAGTGACTTATGCGAGTAATATCACAATTATACCCAGAGTAGGGGAGGACCCGGTTAACCGTCTGACTGAGATGTGAAATGAATTAGCGAATGAACTTCCACACCGATGTCGGGATTTTGTCGTAGAGCTTATTCATGGTCAATTCAGCAAGACGGTGGTCGGCCGCTGAGTAAAATACAGCCAGTTCGTTATCTGAAAGTTCATATTTGTTTTTTTCAATTACGCGTTCCAGCGTATCAATTGTCTGACAGCGACGTAAGCGCATCAAATAGTCTGTTTTGGTTAATGGTTCACCAGACATAACTTCACCTTTTGATTGTAATAATACTAACAAGAAAGACTTGCCGGATTTTCCCGACTGGCGTTGACAAAACATCGGAATAACCGATTTCCCGATTTGCGCCATTTCTGTAGATCGGCCGTGTTAATGCCATAACTGCTGAACAACATAAAAGTGTCATCCAGGTATTCGTCCAGCTGAGCGATCAGTTTATTATCCTCAGCATACTTAATTTTATAATTAAGCGCGAACGTGGCTATGTGTTCGATCAATTCATTAAGTTGAAGATTGATAGCCGACGTTGGATCATTCACCCACCCGTGGTTACTCTCTTCCAGGTTTGCAAGGCAGTCATGATACAGGGTTTCGCAAAGAAATCGAAGCTGCGCGATATCATGTCTTTTTGGCGAGTATTCGTCCATAACGCATCCCCTTTTTAGTGGTTTAAACGACGACTAACAAGCACCGTTGTGGGATGAACACGACTAACAGACCTGACACATACATTGTAATCCTGTTGTTTTAACTATAATCCACTCTTAAAAAGATTTCACCGTGCTATTACGAAAAATTACAATTATCGCCGTTAATTTATCTTAAAAATATCTGAACTTATTATGCCACGGCAATCAATGTGGTGATTCTGCGAAAGCAAAGCTTATGGATCATTGATTTAGCAGGCACTTTTCTTTGGCACCAGTTCTCACCCCCCAGATAACACTGGGTTAAGAATATTCTTAGTTAAGATAAGGGTAAAGCGGCAAAAGAATAATCTGATAAAAACAAAGTAAAAGCTTATCGCCGGAAATTGTATATCAGGATACAAAGTAAACCGTAGCAATGCGTGCGTTTCAATATACGCTATCCGAAAAATTTCCTCAACGAATCCCGAAGCGAGCGGGGGCACAGGCGAAAAAAAGGGCCGCTGGTGCGGCCCTCAGTGGAGAGATTAATGATGCTCAGTCGGATGGCTGTGCTCAATGTCTTCCGATTTCTTGCTGAAGCGGCGGCGAACCACCACAAAGAAGACCGGAACAAAGAAGATAGCCAGAACCGTTGCCGTCACCATCCCGCCCATTACGCCGGTACCTACGGCGTTCTGTGCGCCGGAACCTGCGCCGGAGCTAATGACCAGCGGCATAACCCCGAGGATAAACGCCAGTGAGGTCATCAGGATTGGACGCAGACGCATACGTACCGCTTCCAGGGTCGCTTCAATCAGACCCTTGCCTTCTTTATCCATCAGATCTTTGGCGAATTCTACGATAAGTATCGCGTTCTTCGCCGACAGACCAATGGTGGTCAGCAGGCCTACCTGGAAGTAAACGTCGTTCGTCAGACCACGGAACGTTGCCGCCAGCAGTGCACCGATAACCCCCAGTGGGACAACCAGCATAACGGAGAACGGTATCGACCAGCTTTCATACAGCGCCGCCAGACACAGGAATACCACGATCAGCGAGATGGCATACAGCGCCGGCGCCTGGTTACCGGACAGACGTTCCTGATAGGACATACCGGTCCAGTCATAACCAATACCCGAAGGCAGTTTTTTGGCCAGCTCTTCCATCATCGTCATCGCTTCACCGGTACTTCTGCCCGGCGCCGCCTGACCGAGGATTTCCATCGACGGCAGACCGTTATAGCGTTCCAGACGCGGTGAACCATACTCCCAGTGTGAGGTGGAGAAGGCTGAGAACGGCACCATCTGTCCATCGCTACCGCGAACGTACCAGTTGCCAATATCTTCCGGCAGCATACGGTATTTCGCTTCGGACATGACGTACACTTTCTTCACGCGACCGCGGTCGATGAAGTCATTGACGTAGCTACCGCCCCAGGCTGCGCCCAGCGTGGTATTGATGTCGCTGATAGAAACGCCCAACGCCTGCGCTTTCTCCTGGTCAATATCCACCTTGAACTGCGGCGTATCTTCCAGGCCGTTAGGACGAACGCCGACCAGCAGGTCAGGGTGCTTCGCCACTTCACCAAACAGCTGGTTACGTGCCTGAGTCAGTTTTTCGTGACCTAAGCCGCCCTGGTCGATCAGCTGGAAGTCAAAGCCGGTTGCGGTACCCAGTTCGACGATAGCCGGCAGGTTAAAGGCGAAGACCATCGCGTCTTTAATCTGCGAGAAACGGGCCATCGCACGACCGGTAATCGCTTCAACCTTGTTCTCGCTGCCCGGACGTTCGCTCCAGTCTTTCAGTGAAACGAACGCAATACCGGTGTTCTGACCACGACCCGCGAAGCCAAAGCCGTTAACGGCGAACACAGATTCGACGTTGGCTTTCTCTTTCGTGAGGTAGTAGTCCGTCATCTCATCCAGCACTTTCTGCGTACGTTCCTGCGTAGCGCCGGCAGGAAGCTGCGCCATGCTCAGGAATACGCCCTGATCTTCATCTGGCAGGAACGAGCTCGGCAGACGGACGAACAGCCAGGCCATTCCGACGACGATAATCAGATACAGCACCAGGTAACGACCGGTACTGCGCAGAATGTTACCTACGCTATCGGTGTAATGGTGCGTGCTCTTATCGAACATGCGGTTAAACCAGCCAAAGAAGCCTTTGTGCTCGCCATGACCGCCTTTAGCGATAGGTTTCAGCATCGTGGCGCACAGCGCCGGGGTCAGGATTAATGCAACCAGCACCGACAGCGCCATCGCCGAAACGATGGTGATGGAGAACTGACGATAAATCGCACCCGTTGAACCACCGAAGAAGGCCATCGGGATAAATACCGCAGAAAGCACCATCGCGATACCGACCAGTGCGCCCTGAATCTGGCCCATGGATTTACGGGTTGCTTCCTTCGGCGGCAGGCCTTCTTCCGCCATGACACGCTCGACGTTTTCCACCACCACGATGGCGTCATCGACGAGCAGACCTATCGCAAGCACCATACCAAACATGGTCAGGGTGTTTATCGAGAAGCCAAAAATGGCCAGGATGGCGAAAGTACCCAGCAAGACGACCGGTACCGCGATGGTTGGAATCAACGTGGCGCGGAAGTTCTGCAGGAACAGATACATAACCAGGAAGACCAGGATGATCGCTTCGACCAGCGTTTTAACCACTTCATGAATCGAGATTTTCACGAACGGCGTGGTGTCATACGGGTAAACAATCTTCAGGCCTGACGGGAAGTAGGGCTCCATTTTCGCCAGTTCAGCGCGAATGGCGTTGGCGGTATCCAGGGCGTTGGCGCCGGTCGCCAGTTTGATACCCAGACCGGAAGCCGGCTGGTTATTAAACTTCGCGACGATGTCATAGTTTTCACCGCCAAGCTCAACTTTCGCTACGTCACGCAGACGAACCTGCGAACCGTCCTGGTTCACTTTCAGCAGAATATTGCTGAATTCGTCAGCGGATTTCAGACGGGTCTGCGCGATGATAGAGGCGTTCAGCTGCTGGCCTTTCACCGGCGGCGTACCGCCTAACTGACCGGCTGCTACCTGGGCGTTCTGGGCTTTAATCGCGCTGATCACATCGACCGGCGTCAGCTGGAAGTTGTTCAGTTTGTTCGGATCCATCCAGATACGCATCGCGTACTGGGAACCAAACAGCTGAACGTCACCCACGCCGGACGTACGGCTGATCGCATCTTTCATGTTGGCGCCAACGTAGTCGGAGATATCCTCCTGCGTCATGGTGCCGTTGGTGTTGATAACGCCGACAACCATCAGGAAGCTGCTGGAGGATTTCTCCACGCTCACGCCCTGTTGCTGTACTTCCTGCGGCAGCAGCGGCATGGCGAGCTGCAGTTTGTTCTGCACCTGTACCTGCGCGATGTCCGCATCCGTACCAGACTGGAAGGTCAGGGTGATCTGTACCGTACCGGTTGAGTCACTGTTGGAGGACATGTACATCAGGTTATCGATACCGTTCATGTTCTGTTCGATAACCTGCGTCACGGTATCCTGCACCGTTTTCGCATCAGCACCCGGGTAGGTTGCGGTGATCGAGACCGCCGGCGGCGCAATCGTTGGATATTGCGCAACAGGCAGCTTCAGGATCGCAAGTCCCCCGGCAAGCATGATGATTATGGCGATCACCCATGCGAATATGGGGCGATCGATAAAGAAATTAGGCATGTCTTAACGGCTCCTGTTTAAGTTAAGACTTGGTTTGTTCTGACTGAGCGTTGCTGGCAACTTGCTGTTGATCGTCAGAGGCTACTTCCTGCGCTTTAACCTGCACGCCTGGTTTGACTTTTTGCAGTCCGGTAACAATCACGCGATCGCCGGATTTCACTCCGCTGGTGACCAACCATTTATCGCCAATCGCCTGCGTTGCAGTAACCTGACGAACTTCGACCTTATCACCTTCACCGACAACCATAACGCTGGCATCACCACGCGGCGTGCGGGTTACGCCCTGCTGTGGAACCAGCAGTGCATCCGGGTTGGTCCCTTCCTGCAGACGAGCGCGGACGAACATCCCTGGTAACAGGGTGTGATCCGGGTTCGGGAAGATAGCGCGTAAAGTGATAGAACCGGTGGTCTGATCAACGGTGACATCAGAAAACTCCAGCGTACCGCCCTGCGGATACTTCAGCCCGTCGTTGGTAACCAGTTCGACTTTGGCTTTGCCGTTTTCTTGTTTCAGCGTTCCGTTTGCCAGCTCTTGTTTCAGACGCAGGAAATCGTTGCTCGACTGGGTCACATCAACATAGATAGGGTCCAGCTGCTGAACGGTGGCCAGCGCAGTAGCCTGACCATTCTGCACCAGTGCGCCTTCGGTCACGGCGGATTTACCAATTCGTCCGCTGATAGGCGAAGTCACTTTGGTATAAGCCAGGTTAATACGCGCCGTTTCCACAGCGGCTTTCGCGGCTACAACGGCGGCGTTGCTCTGCTGAGCGTCGGCGACGGCAGTATCATAATCCTGTTGACTGATGTATTTGGTGCCGAGCAGTTTCTGATAACGTTTAACCGTCAGCTGCGCGATATTGGCCGCGGCCTGTGCTTTGGCTAAATCGCCTTTTGCGCTTTCGTAGCTGGCCTGGTAAGTTGCCGGATCGATCTGATAAAGGGACACGCCAGCCTGGATGTCACTACCTTCCGTAAAGTTACGTTTCAGAATAATGCCACTTACCTGAGGACGGACTTCTGCAATACGGTAGGCGCTGGTGCGGCCCGGTAGCTCGGTGGTGATTTGCAGAGGAGCGGATTTGAGCGTCACAATACCGACTTCCGGCATATGCTGGGCTCCTTGCTGAGCCGGTTTGTCGTCACATCCTGTTAGCGCTAAGCTGCCTGAGAGCATCAGAACGACCGCCAGAGGCGTTAACCCTCTGTTTTTGTTCATATGTAAACCTCGAGTGTCCAATTTCAAATTGTTCAGTGGCTCAAACGACCACAAACCCACTACTGTGTTTCTATTATGGTCATGCTATGGTACATACATTCATAAATGTATGTAAACGTAACCTCTGTAAACTCATCGACCTATGGCACGAAAAACCAAACAACAGGCACTTGAAACCCGGCAACACATTCTGGATGTTGCTCTGCGTTTGTTTTCGCAGCAAGGCGTATCATCTACCTCGTTGGCAGCAATTGCAAAAGCTGCCGGGGTAACGAGGGGGGCTATCTACTGGCATTTCAAGAATAAATCAGATTTATTTAATGAAATATGGGTGTTGTCGGACGCAAGTATTAGCGATCTTGAAGTTGAGTATCGGGCAAAATTCCCCAACGATCCACTGTCAGTTGTCAGGGGGATCTTAGTCCATGTTCTTGAAGCCACCGTGACAGAAGAGCGGCGGCGGCTGATGATGGAAATTATCTTCCATAAATGTGAGTTTGTCGGTGAGATGGCGGTGGTGCAGAAAGCCCAGCGCAGCTTATGTCTTGAGAGCTATGAACGTATCGAACACACGCTAAAGGAGTGCATTGCGGCCAACATGCTGCCGGCCAATTTGTTAACCCGCCGGGCGGCGGTTTTAATGCGCAGCTACCTCTCCGGGCTGATGGAAAACTGGCTCTTTGCACCCGATTCCTTCGATCTTGAAAAAGAAGCGCGCGACTATGTTGCCATTCTTCTTGAAATGTATCAGTTTTGCCCTACGCTCCGGGCTCCCTCGGAAGCTAAGAATTAACGTACTGGCAAAATAAAAAAGGTGAGTATTTGCTGATGGTCGCGGCTATTCGTGCGATTGCAGAAGTGCTATTCTGCGGGCTGCGACGACCCCCGGTATTCTCCGGCTATTGCAACCACTCATGTTAACACTATGCTGCATACTATCCGTTGGCGAAATGCCACTTCCGCTTTTGTAATTGTACTGTTGTTATTTGTCGGCTGTCTTAGCATTAATCAGGCTCTGGCTGCCGATGTCCCTGACCGATCTGATATTCAGAATCAACTCAATACGCTAAATAAGCAAAAGGAACTGACGCCACAGGATAAGCTGGTTCAGCAAGACCTGGTGCAGACCCTGGAAGCACTCGATAAAATCGAGCGGATTAAGTCGGAAACGACTCAGCTGCGGCAACAGGTTGAGCAGGCGCCAGCGAAGATGCGTCAGGCGGTCGATAGCCTCAACGCCTTAAGCGAGGTGCCTGATGATGAGGCGACGCGGAAAACGCTCAGCACGCTCTCTTTGCGACAGCTGGAATCTCGTCTCTCCCAGACGCTGGACGATCTGCAAACCGCGCAAAACGATCTGGCGACCTACAACAGTCAGCTGGTCTCCCTGCAAACCCAGCCGGAACGCGTGCAAAATGCGATGTACGCGGCTTCCCAGCAGCTACAGCAGATACGCAACCGTCTGAACGGCACCACCACCACGGGCGACGAAGCCCTGCGCCCGAGCCAGCAGGGATTGCTGCTGGCGCAGCAGGCGCTGCTTAACGCGCAAATTGAGCAGCAGCGCAAGAGCCTCGAAGGTAACACCGTGTTGCAGGATACGCTGCAAAAGCAACGTGATTACGTCAGCGCCAACAGTAATCGTCTCGAACATCAGCTGCAGCTGCTGCAGGAAGCGGTTAACAGCAAACGCCTGACGCTAACGGAAAAAACCGCGCAGGAAGCGGTCACGCCGGATGAGACGGCGCGTATCCAGTCCAACCCGCTGGTCAAACAAGAGCTGGATATTAACCATCAGCTGAGTCAGAAGCTCATCGCGGCGACTGAGAACGGCAACCAGCTGGTGCAGCGCAACATTAAAGTGAAAAACTGGCTCGATCGGGCGCTGCAATCTGAACGTGATATCAAAGAGCAGATTTCAGTCCTCAAAGGGAGCCTGTTACTGTCGCGCATCCTATACCAGCAGCAGCAGACGCTCCCGTCGGCGGACGAGCTGGAAGATATGACCAACCGTATTGCCGATCTGCGTCTTGAACAGTTTGAGGTCAACCAGCAGCGTGATGCGCTGTTCCAGAGCGATGCGTTCGTCGCCAAACTGGAAGAAGGGCACAGCAATGAAGTGACCCCTGACGTACATAATGCTCTGCTGGACGTCGTGGATATGCGCCGCGAACTGCTCGATCAGTTTAACAAGCAGCTCGGCAATCAGCTGATGATGGCCATTAACCTGCAGATCAACCAGCAGCAGTTAATGAGCGTCTCAAGCAATCTGAAAGCCATCCTGACCCAGCAGATTTTCTGGGTGAATAGCAACAAACCGATGGACTGGGACTGGATTAAATCCTTCCCGGAAGCGTTGAAAGGGCAGTTTAAGGCGATGAAAATCACCGTAAACTGGGAGAAAGCGTGGCCGGCGGTGTTTGTTGCCTTCCTTGCCGGTCTGCCGCTGCTGCTGATTGCTGGCCTGATCCGCTGGCGCCTGCAGTGGTTGCGTAATTACCAGGCCCGGCTGGCCTCGCAGGTCGGTCAGCTGCGTAACGACACGCAGCTCCATACGCCCAAAGCGATTCTGATCGACCTGATCCGCGCACTGCCTGTCGTGCTGCTGATACTGGCGGTAGGTTTGATTCTGCTGACGATGCAGCTGAACATCAGCGAACTGCTGTGGGCATACAGTAAAAAACTGGCGCTGTTCTGGCTGGTGTTTGGCCTGTGCTGGAAGGTGCTGGAAAAAGACGGCGTGGCGGTAAGCCACTTTAATATGCCACCGCAGCTGACCAGCCACTGGCGTCGGCAAATTGTGCGCGTCAGTCTTGCGCTGCTGCCGCTGAATTTCTGGTCGGTGGTCTCTGAACTGTCGCCGCTGAATTTGATGGATGATGTGCTGGGGCAGTTCGTTATCTTCCTCAATCTGCTGCTGATCGCGGTACTGGTGTGGCCGATGTGTCGCGAGAGCTGGCGTGATAAAGAGTCGCACAGCCTGCGTCTTCTTACCGTCACCGTACTCTCGATTGTGCCTGTCGCGCTGATGGTGCTGACGGCTACCGGCTACTTCTATACCACCCTGCGTCTGGCCGGCCGCTGGATTGAAACCGTCTACCTGGTGATGCTGTGGAATCTGCTGTACCAGACCGTTTTGCGCGGCCTGAGCGTTGCCGCACGGCGTATCGCCTGGCGGCGTGCGCTGGCCCGTCGCCAGCATATGGTCAAAGAGGGGGCAGAAGGGGCTGAACCGCAGGAAGAGCCGACCATCGCCCTGGAGCAGGTCAACCAGCAAACGCTGCGCATTACCATGCTGGTGATGGTCGCCTTGTTTGGCGTTGTGTTCTGGGCGATTTGGTCCGATCTCATCACCGTCTTCGCCTATCTCGACAGTATCACCTTGTGGCACTACAACGGCACCGAAGCTGGAGCCAGCGTAGTAAGAAGCGTGACGATGGGAAGCCTGCTGTTTGCGATTGTCGCCTCCATGGTCGCCTGGGCGTTGATCCGCAACCTACCGGGGCTGCTGGAAGTGCTGATCCTCTCTCGGCTCAACATGCGCCAGGGGACGTCCTACGCCATTACCTCGATCCTCAACTACGCGATTATCGCGATCGGTGCGATGACGGTATTTGGCGCGCTGGGCGTCTCGTGGGACAAGCTGCAGTGGCTGGCGGCCGCATTGTCGGTGGGTCTGGGCTTTGGCCTGCAGGAGATTTTCGGGAACTTCGTTTCCGGCCTGATTATCCTCTTCGAACGCCCGGTGCGCATCGGCGATACGGTGACGATCGGGACCTTCTCCGGTACCGTCAGCAAGATCCGCATTCGTGCCACCACCATTACCGACTTTGACCGTAAAGAGGTGATCATCCCGAACAAAGCGTTTGTGACCGAGCGTTTGATCAACTGGTCGCTGTCCGACACCGTGACCCGCGTGGTGATCCGCATCGGCGTGGCGTACGGTTCCGATCTGGATAAGGTCAAGGAGGTTCTGCTGCAGGCGGCACATGAGCATCCGAAAGTGATGCAGGAGCCTGCGCCGTCGGTCTTCTTCACCACCTTCGGCGCCAGCACGCTGGATCATGAGCTGCGTTTATATGTGCGCGAACTGCGCGATCGCAGCTATACCGTCGATGAACTGAACCGGGCGATCGATCGCCTGTGCCGTGAAAACGACATCAACATCGCCTTCAACCAGCTGGAAGTCCATCTGCGTAACGAAAAAGGGGATGAAGTGACGGAGCTCAAACGTGAGGTCAAAGGAGACGATCCGTCTCCGGCTATTGGATAAGACTCAGCAGGGGCGGCCAGTGCGCCGCCCCGTTTCCGACGGGCCGTCGGTTAGCGTGTATCCGCTTCATCTGACGTCTGCCCGCTGCGGTTGAGTTTGTTTTCATAGTCACGTTTAATGATCTCCAGCGCCCCGAGGACGGTTTGCGCTGACACCTGGTTCTCTTCCAGCAGCATAATCAAATCAACGGCCAGTTTGACCTCATCCGGTGCGTTTTCCAGCGACATAGTGACTCCTTCTGTTAGCGCGTTAAGCGTGCCAGCACGCCCTCTATTTTTTCCAGCGCATCGCGACAGCGTGCTAAACGTCCGGCGCAGGCCTCGACCTCTTTCGCCAGCCGCTGCTGTTCCTCAAGCGTCGTCGCCAGCGCCAGCTGGCGCTGGCGATCGTTTCGCATCGCCAGCAGTCGTCGTTCGTACTCCTGATGCTGAAGTCGCCGCCGCTGCCAGCGGTTTATTGCGGGGGAGGCGCTGTCCCAACTACGCAGCGACCAGGTCGCCGCCTCCCGGCTGAGGGCGGCGATTTGCGCGACCAGCCGCTCCGCCAGCCAGGCGACCTGCGGAAGCTGCTGCTGTTCAACGGCCTGCCGCAGTTCAGTAAAGTGCTGCTGCGCCTCCTCGAGACAGTCCTGCATCAGGGTGCTACGAGTACGGAACAGCTGGCGATCGAAGCGGGCGCTGAGCGTGGCATGATGCGCCAGCGGCGCAATCTGCGCGGCCAGCTGGGCCAACTGATTTTCCAGCGTTTGTAAAAGCCGCGTTGTTTTCAAATAACTCCTCCCTGGTCTGATAGGCAACTGTGCTACAGTAGCCATATCTGCTTGATAACGATTCGCATTATGCCACGTATCATTTTAATCATCATAGGCTGGCTGGCGGTAGCGCTGGGGACGCTGGGCGTCTTTTTGCCTTTATTGCCGACCACCCCGTTTATTCTGCTGGCGGCCTGGTGTTTTGCCCGTTCTTCACCGCGTTTTCACCACTGGCTGCTGTATCGTTCCTGGTTCGGCGGCTATCTTCGTCACTGGCAGCAATATCGTGCGATGCCGCCCGGCGCCAAGCCGCGGGCGATTGTGATGATTCTGCTGACCTTCGCCGTGTCGCTGTGGCTGGTTAAGCTTACGTGGGTTCGCATCATGCTGCTGGTGATTCTGGCCTGTCTGTTGATATTTATGTGGCGTATTCCGGTTGTTGACGCGACGCAACAAAAGCACTGATGCGCCATAATGAGTGTTGCAATTGTCGCTTACAGACAGTAAATTCGAGCGTTTTCGAGCGCGGGTACGCCTGGTCAAAGGTTAATCAAATGTTTCTTTGACCCGTTTGGCCTGCCCGTGAGTAACACCGTTTTTATCAGGCATAAACTTATGACCGCAACTGCACAGCAGCTTGAATATCTAAAGAACAGCATCCAAAGCATTCAGGACTATCCGAAACCGGGTATTCTTTTCCGCGATGTCACCAGCATGCTCGAAGACCCGAAAGCCTATGCGTTGAGCATTGAGCTGCTGACCGAGCGTTATAAAAACGCCGGCATCACTAAAGTGGTGGGCACCGAGGCGCGTGGTTTTCTGTTTGGCGCACCGGTTGCGCTGGCGCTGGGCGTGGGTTTTGTGCCGGTACGTAAACCGCGCAAGCTCCCGCGTGAAACCATTGCCGAGAGCTACGAGCTGGAATACGGTACCGATCAGCTGGAAATTCATGTCGATGCGATCAAAGAAGGCGATAAAGTTCTCGTCGTTGACGATCTGCTGGCGACCGGCGGCACCATCGATGCAACCGTGAAGCTGATTCGCCGTCTGGGCGGCGAAGTGCACGATGCCGCCTTTGTGATCAATCTGTTTGATCTGGGCGGCGAGCAGCGTCTGGAAAAACTGGGAATCAACTGCTTTAGCCTGGTCCCTTTCCCGGGTCACTAAGCAAATCCCTCCACATAGCCTCGCTGATTGAGCGGGGCTGTGATAGCATGACCCCCTCGTGATTTCACCTTCCAGCGTTTCAGAGCCAGCCCATGAGTTATCAGGTCTTAGCCCGTAAATGGCGCCCACAAACCTTTGCTGACGTCGTCGGCCAGGAACATGTGCTGACCGCACTGGCGAACGGCTTATCGTTAGGGCGCATTCATCACGCTTATCTCTTTTCCGGCACCCGCGGCGTGGGGAAAACCTCCATCGCACGTTTGCTCGCAAAAGGGTTGAACTGTGAAACCGGTATTACCGCCACGCCGTGCGGCGTGTGTGATAACTGCCGCGAAATAGAGCAGGGGCGCTTTGTCGATCTGATTGAGATTGATGCCGCTTCCCGTACCAAAGTCGAAGACACCCGCGACCTGCTGGACAACGTCCAGTACGCGCCGGCCCGTGGCCGCTTTAAGGTCTATCTGATCGATGAAGTCCACATGCTGTCACGTCATAGCTTCAACGCGTTGTTAAAAACGCTGGAGGAGCCGCCTGCGCACGTCAAATTCCTGCTGGCGACCACCGATCCGCAGAAGCTGCCGGTGACGATCCTGTCGCGCTGTCTGCAGTTCCATCTCAAGGCGCTGGATGTCGAACAGATCCGCCATCAGCTTGAGCATATTCTCGGCGAAGAGCAGATTACCTTTGAATCCCGCGCGCTGCAGCTGCTGTCGCGCGCGGCGGACGGCAGTCTGCGCGATGCCTTAAGCCTGACCGATCAGGCGATTGCCAGCGGCGATGGTCGTTTGACGGCGGAGTCGGTCAGTACCATGCTCGGCACGCTCGACGACGATCAGGCGCTGTCATTGATTGAGGCGCTGGTGGCAGCCGATGGCGAACGCGTCATGGCGGGCGTTAACGAAGCGGCCTCCCGCGGCGTTGAGTGGGAAGCGCTGCTGGTTGAAATGCAGAGTCTGCTGCACCGGATTGCGATGGTCCAGCTCTCTCCTTCGGCGCTGGGCGCCGATATGGCCGCGGTAGAGCTGCGTATGCGTGAACTTGCGCGCACCGTGCCGCCCACCGATATACAATTGTACTATCAGACGCTCCTGATTGGCCGCAAAGAGCTGCCGTATGCGCCGGATCGGCGCATGGGTGTGGAAATGACGCTGCTGCGTGCGCTGGCATTCCATCCGCAAGCGCCGCTGCCGGAACCGGAGGTGAAGCCGCAACCGGCAACGCTGGCTGCGCCTGTACAGGCGGCGCCGGTATCCGCTTCGCCGGTGCCGCCGCCGCAGAATCTGCCGCAAACCACCAGTCAGGTACTGGCGGCACGCAGCCAGCTGCAGCGTAGCCAGGGAGCACCCACCCCAAAAAAGAGTGAACCGGCAGCCGCATCCCGCGCGCGGCCGGTGAATAACGCTGCGCTGGAGCGACTGAGTTCAATAACCGAGCGCGTGCAGGCTCGCCCGGCCGTCGCTGCGGTGCAGGAAAAGGTTCCGGCCAAAAAAGAAGCCTATCGCTGGAAAGCGACGACGATGGTCGAAACGGTGAAGGAAGAGGTCGCGACGCCGAAGGCGCTGAAGAAAGCGCTGGAGCATGAAAAAACGCCGGAGCTGGCGGCAAAACTGGCGCTGGAAGCGGTCGAACGCGACGGCTGGGCGGCAGAGGTTAATCAGCTGGCGGTGCCGAAGCTGGTAGAGCAGGTGGCGCTGAATGCGTGGAAAGAGCAGGACGGTAACCGTATCTGTCTGCATCTGCGCCCGAGCCAGCGGCATCTTAATTCCGCCGGCGCGCAGCAAAAGTTGGCCGAAGCGCTCGGCGTGTTGTACGGTTCACCGGTTGAATTGACCATCGTGGAAGACGATAATCCTGCGATGCGCACGCCGCTGGAGTGGCGGCAGGCAATTTATGAAGAGAAGCTCGCGCAAGCGCGCGAAGCGATTATTGCGGATAACAACATTCAGACGCTGCGCCGGTTCTTCGATGCGGATCTGGATGAAGAGAGTATTCGCCCCATTTGATTGCAAGTTTGACTTGCGGTCAGCATCCTTAACGATGACTTACTGAGAGAGAAGCCTATGTTTGGTGGAAAAGGCGGCCTGGGTAACCTGATGAAGCAGGCCCAGCAGATGCAAGACAAAATGCAGAAAATGCAGGAAGAGATCGCGCAGCTGGAAGTGACCGGCGAATCTGGCGCAGGTCTGGTTAAAGTGACCATCAACGGTGCGCATAACTGCCGTCGCGTGGAGATTGATCCGAGCCTTCTGGAAGACGACAAAGATATGCTGGAAGATCTCGTCGCTGCGGCGTTCAACGATGCGGCGCGCCGTATTGAAGAGACCCAGAAAGAGAAGATGGCTTCCGTCTCTTCCGGCATGCAGCTGCCGCCTGGCTTTAAGATGCCGTTCTGATGCAAACCAGCCCGCTGTTAACTCAGCTTATGGAAGCATTGCGCTGTCTGCCGGGCGTTGGCCCGAAGTCAGCGCAGCGCATGGCGTTTACGCTACTTCAGCGCGATCGTAGCGGCGGGATGCGTCTGGCGCAGTCATTGACGCGCGCGATGTCGGAAATCGGCCACTGCGCCGATTGCCGCACCTTCACCGAGCAGGAGGTGTGCAATATTTGCAGCAATCCGCGCCGTCGTGAAAATGGTCAGATTTGCGTGGTGGAAAGCCCCGCGGACATCTACGCCATTGAGCAAACCGGGCAGTTTTCCGGGCGCTACTTTGTCCTGATGGGCCACCTGTCGCCGCTTGATGGCATCGGGCCGGATGATATCGGGCTCGATCGTCTGGAGCAGCGTCTGCGCGACGAATCAATGCAGGAAGTGATCCTCGCCACCAACCCGACGGTGGAAGGCGAGGCGACCGCCAACTACATTGCCGAACTCTGCGCGCAGTATGGCGTAGAAGCCAGCCGTATCGCCCACGGCGTACCGGTAGGCGGCGAGCTGGAGATGGTTGACGGCACCACGCTGTCGCACTCCCTTGCCGGCCGGCACAAGATTCGTTTTTAATCAAACGGAGGCGCTTTTTGGCGCCTCCGCTTGAAAATTTCCCCTCCAGTCCCCATCTCCCCTTCAACGGTTTTTTTACCATTAACAATGGCATTGTTGAGGTTGATTTAGATGAAAGGACAAGAAACTCGTGGTTTTCAGTCAGAGGTTAAACAGCTTCTGCACCTGATGATCCATTCTCTTTATTCCAATAAAGAAATTTTCCTGCGTGAACTGATTTCCAACGCCTCCGATGCGGCCGACAAGCTGCGTTTCCGCGCGCTGTCCCAGCCGGACCTGTATGAAGGCGACGGCGAGCTGCGCGTGCGCGTCTCTTTTGACAAAGACAACCGCACGCTGACCATCGCCGATAATGGTATCGGGATGAACCGTGAGGAAGCGATCGACCATCTCGGCACGATTGCCAAATCCGGGACAAAATCTTTCCTCGAATCAATGGGTTCCGATCAGGCAAAAGACAGCCAGCTGATTGGTCAGTTTGGTGTCGGCTTCTACTCAGCGTTTATCGTGGCCGATAAAGTCACCGTGCGTACCCGCGCGGCGGGCGATAGCGCGGAAAACGGCGTGTTCTGGGAATCTGCCGGCGAAGGCGACTACACCATTGCCGATATCACCAAAGCCGATCGCGGTACTGAAATTACCCTGCACCTGCGCGAAGGTGAAGATGACTTCCTCAACGACTGGCGCGTGCGTTCGATTATCAGCAAATATTCCGATCATATCGCGCTGCCGGTAGAGATTGAAAAGCGCGAAGAGGTTGACGGTGAAACGGTGATCTCCTGGGAGAAAATCAACAAGGCCCAGGCGCTGTGGACCCGTAATAAGTCGGAAATCAAAGACGACGAATATAACGAATTCTATAAACACATTGCCCACGACTACAGCGACCCGCTGACCTGGAGCCACAACCGCGTGGAAGGCAAGCAGGAGTACACCAGCCTGCTGTATATCCCGTCGCAGGCGCCGTGGGATATGTGGAACCGCGATCACAAGCATGGCCTGAAGCTGTACGTGCAGCGCGTGTTTATCATGGATGAAGCCGAGCAGTTCATGCCGAACTATCTGCGCTTTGTCCGCGGCCTCGTCGACTCCAACGATCTGCCGCTGAACGTGTCGCGTGAAATTCTGCAGGACAGCAGCGTTACCCGCAACCTGCGCACCGCGCTGAGCAAACGCGCGCTGCAGATGCTGGAAAAACTGGCCAAAGACGATGCGGAAAAATATCAGACCTTCTGGCAGCAGTTTGGCCTGGTGCTGAAAGAAGGCCCGGCGGAGGACAGCGCGAATCAGCAGACGATTGCTAAGCTGCTGCGTTTCGCCTCTACCCATACCGATTCCGCCGCGCAGACCGTGTCGCTGGAAGAGTATGTCTCTCGTATGAAAGAAGGGCAGGAGAAGATCTACTACATCACTGCGGACAGCTATGCCGCGGCGAAGAGCAGTCCGCACCTCGAGCTGCTGCGTAAGAAAGGCATCGAAGTTCTGCTGCTCTCTGACCGCATCGACGAGTGGATGATGAGCTACCTGACCGAGTTCGACGGCAAGGCGTTCCAGTCGGTCGCGAAAGCCGACGAATCGCTGGATAAGCTGGCGGATGAAGTCGACGAAAGCACCAAAGAGGCCGAAAAGGCGCTGGAACCGTTCGTTGAGCGCGTGAAAACGCTGCTGGGCGAGCGGGTGAAGGAGGTTCGACTGACGCACCGCCTGACCGATACGCCGGCTATCGTCACCACCGACGCGGACGAAATGAGCACCCAGATGGCGAAACTGTTTGCCGCTGCGGGCCAGTCTGCACCGGAAGTGAAGTACATTTTCGAACTCAACCCGGCTCACCCGCTGGTGAAACGCACAGCGGACACGCAGGATGAGGCCCGGTTTAGCGAATGGGTCGAGCTGCTGCTCGATCAGGCCCTGCTGGCTGAACGCGGTACCCTGGAAGATCCTAACCAGTTTATTCGCCGCATGAACCAGCTGCTGGCTTCCTGATCGCTTCGCTGTTGGTCCACCCCGGCCTGCGCAGCTTACGCGCGGGCCGGGGTGGACGCCCCTCTGATGGCGTAAAATCCGCCTTTCAAGCAAAATAAACCTTCCATTAACCGTTTCAGCCGCTCCGCCTTCCTTGAGCCATCTGCGTTCTGGTGGTATGGTTTAGCGTTTTTGAAAAATTGAATCGACTTTTGAGGGGATTTTCGTAATGCGTATTATTCTGCTTGGCGCTCCGGGCGCGGGTAAAGGAACTCAGGCTCAGTTCATCATGGAGAAATACGGAATTCCGCAAATCTCTACCGGTGACATGCTGCGCGCTGCGGTGAAATCTGGCTCCGAGCTGGGCAAACAGGCAAAAGACATTATGGATGCCGGCAAGCTGGTGACCGACGAACTGGTGATTGCGCTGGTTAAAGAGCGTATCACCCAGGAAGATTGCCGTAACGGTTTCCTGCTCGACGGCTTCCCGCGCACCATTCCGCAGGCTGACGCCATGAAAGAAGCGGGCATCGCCGTTGATTACGTTCTGGAATTTGATGTACCGGACGAACTGATCGTTGACCGTATCATTGGTCGTCGCGTACACGCCGCTTCCGGTCGCGTGTACCATATCAAATTCAACCCGCCGAAGGTTGAAGGCAAAGATGACGTGACCGGCGAAGAGCTGACCACCCGTAAAGATGACCAGGAAGAGACCGTACGTAAGCGTCTGGTGGAATACCATCAGATGACGGCGCCGCTGATCGGTTACTATCAGAAAGAAGCTGAAGCGGGCAACACCCGCTACGCGAAGGTTGACGGTACGAAAGCCGTTTCCGACGTCCGCGCTGAACTGGAAAAAATCCTCGGTTAATCCCGTTGGTTCTCATCCTGCCGCGGCGGGATGAGAACATCTCTCATTCTACCTTTTTCTCTGATTGGTTCCGTTTAGCGCCATTTCAGCTACAATTGGCTGCGATTCAAATGGTTAAGAGGCGGTAATGCATCAGACGAAAACAGGTATCTTGTTAGCCAACTTAGGCACTCCCGATGCGCCCACGCCCGATGCGGTGAAGCGCTATCTGCGACAATTTCTCAGCGACAAGCGGGTGGTTGATACGCCCCGTCTGCTGTGGTGGCCGCTTCTGCGCGGCGTGATACTGCCCCTGCGCGCGCCGCGGGTCGCGAAACTTTATCAGTCCGTGTGGATGGAGGAAGGCTCGCCGCTGATGGTTTACAGCCGTCGACAGCAGCAGGCTCTGGCCGCGCGTCTCCCCGATACCCCGGTTGCCTTAGGCATGAGCTACGGCTCACCTGCGCTGGAAAGCGCGGTGGATGAACTGCTGGCTCAGGATGTTGACCATATCGTGGTGTTGCCGCTGTATCCGCAATACTCCTGTTCCACCGTGGCGGCAGTATGGGATGAGCTGGCGAGAATCCTGGCTAAAAAGCGGGCCATCCCCGGGATCTCTTTTATTCGTGATTATGCCGATGATGCCAGCTATATCGATGCGCTGGCCGCCAGCGTTCGCGCATCGTTTGCCGTGCACGGCGAACCGGATGTGCTGATGCTTTCTTATCACGGCATACCGCAACGCTTTGCCCACGAAGGCGATGATTACCCGCAGCGCTGCCGCGATACCACCCGCGAACTGGTCTCTGCGCTGGGACTTTCGCCGGATCGCGCCATGATGACCTTCCAGTCGCGCTTTGGCCGCGAGCCGTGGCTGACGCCTTACACCGACGAAACATTGAAAATGTTGGGCGAGAAGGGGGTGAAGCATATTCAGGTCATCTGCCCGGGCTTTGCTGCAGATTGTCTGGAAACGCTGGAGGAGATTGCGGTGCAGAACCGGGAAGTCTTCCTCGAAGCCGGCGGGCAGAAATATGAATATATCCCGGCGCTTAATGCGGACAGGGCGCATATCGAAATGATGGTGAACCTGACGGCGCCGTATCGCTAATCGCGTGTGGCAGGGGGAATATGCTATTATTCCCCGCTTGTTCACTGCCATTAAATCGCCACTATGAAATTTCCCGGTAAACGCAAATCCAAACACTACTTTCCCGTTAATGCCCGCGATCCGCTGCTGCAGCAAACGCAGCCGGAAAATGAAGCCAACGTCGCGTGGGTGGTCGGTATCGATCAGACGCTGGTTGATATCGAAGCCAAAGTAGATGAGGCGTTTATCGTGCGCTACGGCCTCAGCGCCGGCCATTCGCTGGTCATCGAAGATGATGTCGCCGAAACGCTCTACCAGGAGCTGGTACGGAATCATTTAATTACCCACCAGTTTGCCGGCGGAACGATCGGCAATACCATGCACAATTATTCGGTGCTGGCAGATGACCGCTCGGTATTGCTGGGGGTCATGTGCAGCAATATCGAAATCGGCGGCTACGCCTATCGCTATCTGTGCAACACCTCCAGCCGGACTGACCTGAACTATCTGCAAGGAGTGGACGGAGCCATCGGTCGCTGCTTTACCCTGATTAGCGACGCGGGCGAACGAACCTTTGCCATCAGTCCGGGCCACATGAATAAGCTGCGTCCGGAAAGCATTCCGGAAGAGGTGATTGCCGGTGCCTCTGCGCTGGTGCTGACCTCGTATCTGGTGCGCTGCAAGCCCGGCGAGCCGATGCCGGATGCGACGATGAAAGCCATCGAGTATGCCAAAAAGCATGATGTGCCGGTGGTGCTGACGCTGGGAACGAAGTATGTCATTGCCGATAACCCGGAATGGTGGCAGCAGTTCCTCAAGGAGAACGTCTCTATTCTGGCGATGAATGAAGAAGAAGCCGAAGCGCTGACCGGGCTATCCGATCCGCTGCTGGCTTCGGATAAGGCGCTGGAGTGGGTGGACCTGGTACTGTGTACCGCCGGACCTGCGGGGCTGTATATGGCCAGCTTTACGGAAGACGAAGCCAAACGTAAAACTCAGCATCCGCTGCTGCCGGGGGCGATTGCCGAATTCAACCAGTATGAGTTTAGCCGCGCAATGCGTCATCAGGATTGCGTGAACCCCTTACGGATTTACTCGCATATTGCGCCGTACATGGGTGGGCCTGAGAAAATCATGAATACCAACGGTGCCGGTGACGGGGCGCTGGCGGCGCTGCTGCATGATATCACCGCCAATAACTACCACCGCAATAACGTTCCGAACTCCAGCAAACACAAGTGCAAGTGGCTGACCTACTCGTCACTGGCGCAGGTGTGCAAATATGCCAACCGCGTCAGCTATCAGGTATTGAACCAGCACTCCCCGCGTTTAACCCGCGGCCTGCCGGAGCGAGAAGATAGTCTGGAAGAGGCATACTGGGAGCGTTAAGCCCGTTTCTCCTCTTGCGCTGCGGGGGGAGAACGCAACAGTAGCAAAGGCTGGCTGAGCGCCTCTCGCTGTCCGGGAGGCGCCATGGTAGGGGATTATCCGGTAACGACTTCACCCGCCGGCGGCGTCTCCAGCAGGAGCAACATAGCGCGTGCGATTTCTCGCTCGCCCATCACCACCTGATTCGCGCCGCGTTCGGTAATGTAATCCACTTCATCGTCATAATGCGCCCGGGCGATAATCTCGATATTCGGGCATTTCTCGCGGGCGGCAGCGACGATTTCCCCAGCCTCATAGCCGTTAGGAATGGTCAGCAGCAGCCAGCGGGCGCAGTCCAGATGCGCCAGATTCATGATCTCTTCATTCGCCGCATTGCCCAGCACCGCGCGAATACCGCGCGCACGCAGCTCATCGACGCGGGTACGCGACGTCTCAATAACCACCAGTGGAATACCCTGGGCCATCAGCTTTTCGCCCAGCAGGCTGCCGACGCGGCCAAAGCCCACCAGCAGCGCGTGGTTGCAAATATCGACCGGAATCTGCTTCTCTTCTTCGAGCACTTCTTCGAAGGTCTGTTCATCCAGCGTTTCGGTTTTATCGAGGTATTTTTCCAGCACTGCGAAGAGCACCGGGTTAAGCATGATAGAGATAATCGCCCCGGCCAGTACCAGATTTTGTCCTGCCTGCGGCAGCAGATTCAGCGCCATGCCAAGCCCGGCAAGAATAAAGGCGAACTCACCGATTTGCGCGAGGCTGGCGGCGATGGTCAGCGCGGTGCGCGGCGAGTGGCCGAACATCCGCACGAGGAAAAAGGCGACCACCGACTTGCCGAAGATAATGATCGCCAGCGTAGCCAGCACCGCCAGCGGTTGCTCCAGCAGGATCATCGGATCAAACAGCATTCCCACGGAGACAAAGAACAGCACCGCGAACGCATCGCGCAGCGGCAGCGTGTCGTGCGCGGCGCGGTGGCTGAGTTCGGATTCATTCAGTACCATTCCGGCGAAAAATGCGCCAAGCGCAAAGGAGACGTCGAACAGCTCAACCGCACCGAAGGCGATCCCGAGAGCGAGGGCCAGAACCGACAGGGTAAACAGTTCGCGGGAGCCGGTTGCGGCGCTGCGGGACATAATCCACGGTACCAGACGACGACCCACCAGCATCATAATGGCGATAAAGGCGATCACTTTGCCGATGGTGATCCCCATATCGACGGCCAGCGACGCCAGGCCAACATCGCCTTTCTCCGCCATACCGGCGACGGCCGGCAGCAGAACCAGCGTCAGAACCATCACTAAATCTTCGACGATGAGCCAGCCGATGGCAATCTGCCCTCGCTGGCTATCAATAAGCTGCCGTTCCTCCAACGCGCGCAGCAGCACCACGGTACTGGCGGTAGAGAGACACAGGCCAAATACGATGCCGGTCATCAGCGACCAGCCCAACACGGCAGAAAGCGCCATACCCAGCAGCGTTGCCACGGCTATCTGGGCAATCGCGCCGGGAATGGCGATCGACTTTACCGCCATCAAATCCTTTAAGGAGAAGTGCAGCCCGACGCCAAACATCAGCAATATGACGCCCAGCTCAGCCAGCTCCGGCGCCAGTTTGGTATCGGCAACGAAGCCAGGGGTAAAGGGGCCGGATAACACGCCTGCTAATAGATAGCCCACCAGTGGCGAAATGCGCAGCTTATTGGCAATCATGCCGAAGATAAAAGCGAGTACGAGCCCACCGACAATGGTGGTGATAAGCGGTGTTGCGTGGTGCATTCCGTCTCCTTGTATGTGGTGAGCCAATCCATTTTCAGTATTAAACACGCCATCCTTCAGGCTGCTTCTGCGTTAGCTTCGCGCATTCACCGAATCATCCCTGCTCCAGGCAGTCACTCGCGCTACTTTGCGGCAACCCGGAGGAGGCTGTGTCTAAACCTAAAAAACCGAGTAATAGTTTATGACAGTTTTCGCTGTTTTGTTTATGAATAATTGTTGAATTATGCAGAAAAATGGAATTAACCCGCAAAAAGGCACAGATCGGAAAACTACGGCAGCTAATGAGCGGGAGTGCTGTCAGCATAAGGGATTACGGCGGCCAAAGTTTCACTTTAGCCGCCAGATAATCAGGGTTTTTGGCGGTTGTCAGGAAGGAATATCGTCAATATGCCGAGAAGTGGCAGGAAAGCACAGATTTTATAAACCAGCTCGATACTGGTGTGGTCCGCTAACAGCCCCAGAACGGCGGCTCCGAGGCCACCCATACCAAATGCGAAGCCGAAAAACAGACCGGAAACCATGCCGATACGCCCCGGTAACAGCTCCTGGGCGTAGACCAGGATAGCCGAAAATGCCGATGCGAGGATAAATCCAATAATCATGGTCAAAATTCCCGTCCACTCCAGCGTCGCGTAGGGTAAAACAAGGGTAAAGGGAGCCACGCCGAGGATCGAGCCCCAAATTACATATTTACGCCCAATTTTATCGCCAACTGGCCCGCCAATCACCGTTCCTGCGGCAACGGCAAACAGGAAAATAAACAGATGAACCTGCGCATTCTGGATCGATAATCCGAATTTATGCATCAAATAAAAGGTGTAATAGCTGCTGATGCTCGCCATATAGAAATATTTCGAGAAAATCAGCATCAACAGGATGCCGACCGCAAGAATAACTTTGTTTTTCGGCAGCGGACTGGCGACGACGGCCTTCGGTTTACCTTTATTCATTCGATGCTGTGCGGCATACCAGCGGCTGATTTGCGACAGCACGACGATGGCCAACAGCGCGGCCAGGACGAACCATGCGACGTTACCTTTGCCATATGGCGCGATAATTACCGCCGCCAGCAGCGGGCCCAGAGAACTGCCAAAGTTACCGCCAACCTGGAATAGCGACTGCGCCAGTCCGTGACGGCCGCCGGAGGCCATCCGCGCCACGCGCGACGATTCCGGATGGAATACCGAAGAACCGGTACCCACCAGCGCGGCGGCAAGCAGGACCGTGCCAAAGCTCCCCGCCAGCGCCAGTAAAACCAGGCCGCAGAGCGTAAAACACATGCCGATCGGCAGCGACCATGGCATCGAGTGTTTATCGGTCCAGTAGCCGACCACCGGCTGAAGCAGCGAGGAGGCCAGCTGGAAGGTCAGAGTGATCATCCCGATTTGCACGAAGGTCAGGGAGAACTCCGACTGAAGCAGCGGGTAAATCGCCAGAATCAGCGACTGGATCATATCGTTCAGTAAATGGGAAAGGCTGATTGCGCCCAGAATACCAAACGAGGTGCGTGCTTTTTGCGGCGCAGCAGCGGGGCCGGATAAGGGTTGAACGGTCTGATTCGTCGCCATAGGTTCACTTTGAGCGTGTTATTGTGGATGCAGGTGGAATTATTATCTGACTAACATACCTGCCACTAAGGTTTGAAGGAAGTCTCAATTCGGAAAACATATTTGTCTGTCGACGTAACTCGCTATACTTTCGGCACTTGTTTATTAAGTCAGGGAGAGAAATATGCATTTTTTAAAACGGGCGGTGGCGCTGGGGCTATTTACCGCGCTGTCTCTGGGAAGCTTATCCGCACAGGCATATGAGCAGGATAAAACCTATAAAATCACCATCCTGCATACCAACGATCACCACGGTCACTTCTGGCGTAATGATTACGGTGAATATGGTCTGGCGGCGCAAAAGACGTTGGTCGACGGGATCCGCAAAGAGGTCGCCGCTGAGGGCGGCAGCGTTCTGCTGTTGTCCGGCGGCGATATTAATACCGGTGTGCCGGAGTCGGATTTACAGGATGCAGAGCCAGATTTTCGCGGTATGAACCTGATTGGCTATGATGCGATGGCAGTGGGCAACCACGAGTTTGATAATCCGCTCAGCGTGCTACGCCAGCAGGAAAAGTGGTCAAAGTTTCCGTTCCTCTCCGCCAATATCTACCAAAAAAGCACCGGCGAGCGTCTGTTTAAACCCTGGGCGCTGTTTAAACGCGGGGGATTAAAAATCGCGGTCATTGGCCTGACTACCGATGACACGGCGAAGATAGGTAACCCGGAATATTTCACCGACATTGAATTCCGCAAACCGGCGGACGAGGCCAAACTGGTTATCCAGGAACTGCAGCTGAATGAAAAACCGGATGTGATTCTGGCGACCACCCATATGGGCCATTATGACAACGGAAATCATGGTTCTAACGCCCCTGGCGATGTCGAAATGGCGCGCAGCCTGCCGGCAGGATCGCTGGCGATGATCGTCGGCGGTCATTCGCAGGATCCGGTCTGTATGGCCTCGGAGAATAAAAAACAGGTCGATTATGTACCGGGCACGCCCTGTGCGCCGGACAGACAGAACGGTATCTGGATCGTTCAGGCGCACGAGTGGGGTAAATATGTCGGTCGCGCGGATTTTGAGTTCCGCAACGGCGAGATGAAGCTGGTGCATTATCAGCTGATCCCGGTCAATCTGAAGAAGAAGGTGACCTATGATAACGGTCAGAGCGAACGCGTGCTCTATACGCCGCAAATCCCGGAAAACCCGCAGATGCTGTCGCTGCTGACGCCATTCCAGAATAAAGGCAAAGCGCAGCTTCAGGTCAAAATTGGCAGCGTGAATGGGCATCTTGAAGGCGATCGCAGCAAGGTACGTTTTGTGCAGACTAATATGGGACGCCTGCTGCTGGCGGCACAAATGGCGCGTAGCAATGCCGATTTTGCCGTGATGAGCGGCGGCGGTATTCGTGACTCCATCGAAGCCGGGGATATTACCTATAAAGATGTCATGAAAGTGCAGCCGTTCGGTAACGTGCTGGTGTATGTCGATATGAGCGGTAAGGAAGTGACGGAATATCTGACCGCCGTGGCGCAGATGAAACCTGACTCCGGCGCCTATCCGCAGTTCGCCAACGTCAGCTTCGTGGCGAAAGACGGCAAGCTGAACGATCTGAAAATCAAAGGCGAACCGGTCGATCCGACGAAGACCTACCGGATGGCGACGTTGAGCTTTAACGGGACCGGCGGTGACGGCTATCCGCATATCGACACTAAGCCGGGTTATGTGAATACCGGTTTTATCGATGCCGAAGTGCTGAAAGAGTATATCCAGAAAAACTCACCGCTGGACGCGGCCGCCTATGAGCCGAAAGGCGAGGTGAGCTGGCAGTAACGCGTGAGGATGAGCCCGGTGGCGCTGCGCTGACCGGGCTACCGGTTCGCCACGATCTGGTGGATGAGTAGCCTGGTCAGGCGCGACGCGCCGCCTTCGGGATAGTTCCGGTTTACAGGTCCCTGTGCGCCGAGGCGCAATTAATCGCGGCGAGCGATATCGGCGAATTTGGCGTCGAGAATCTTCGCTAAATCGCTGGCCGCCAGTTCGATATCCAGCCCGCGCTTGCCGCCAGAAATATAAATGGCGTTAAACGCCTGGGCCGGGGCATCAATCAGCGTCGGTAGCCGTTTCTTCTGCCCGAGCGGGCTGATGCCGCCGACCAGATAGCCCGTCGTACGCTGGGCGACCATGGGATCTGCCATGTCCACCTTCTTCGCGCCCAGGGCTTTGGCCACTTTTTTCAAATCCAGCTGCCCGGCCACCGGCGTCACCGCCACGGCCAGATGTTTCATATCGCCGTTGACCGCGACCAGCAGCGTCTTATAAACCTGGTCTGCGTTCAGCCCCAGTTTGCGTACCACTTCGTCGCCGAAGTTGGTTTCATTGGGGTCGTGATCGTAGCTGTGGATCTTAAAAGCAATTTTGTTTTTTTCGAGTAACTTAACGGCGGGAGTCATACTTATCCTTCTTACCAACCGATCTCATGTGCTGTCAGCATACGCCTGTTGAATGTGTAAAAAATAGTACCATCTTGCGCAATAGTATTGGCAGTGATGGTCACTTTGAGCGACAATCGAACGATCCGGAATGCAAATTCCGGGATAATAATAATGATGAAATTCCTCTTTGACGGGCCAATAGAAATATTGGCCATTTTTTTACGTCAGCATATCGGGCAGATTCCCTTCACCATATAAATGCAGCGCACCGACGGCGACAACATAGCGCCCCGGCGGCAGCGCCAGCAGCGTCTCGCGCCACGCCTGATTGCGCTGATGCATCAATACATCGTACAGCGACTGGCTAAAGGTTGTCGGCAGCGTGGTGACGCCTTTGGCGGGCGGCTGCTCCAGCCACCAGCCGATCATCACCTGCAAAAGACGGGCGTTTGTGCGCCAGTGGGTCAACGTATCCTCCAGCAGCGCCAGCCCGCCGTCCGGCAGATTGCGCAGCAGCGCTATCTGGCTGTCGGTGCCTTCCAGCTCCATTACCCGCACGTTGCTCTCGCGCGCCGCCATCAGCAGCTGGTAGTCAATACCGTAATCCGCACGCAGACCCAGCTTCTGGGCCTGCGTCGCCTGTAACACCATGGCGACCTGCCAGAGCGGCTGACTGTCAAACAACGCCGTCGACAGCCCGAGTTCCGCGGCCCGGCTCTCCAGCTCGACGAGCTGCTGCGGGTTTAAACGCTCGGCCAGCGGCGGACAGGGGGGGAGGTCTGCAAAGGGCGTTTCGTTCCCGGTGATATCCGCCTCAACGATGAGGGCGTCGGCCTGACGAATTTTTTTCAGCAGCCTGGCGGGAGGAGGGGACATGTCGCGGGTGCCCATATGAATACTGCCGACCAGATGCAAATAGCGCTCTCCGGGAAGGGTAATATCCAGTGCGGGCCAGGAATAAGACGCGCCGACGGCGGCACGCCACAGCATTTTTATTCGGTTTAACAGGCCCATACGCGCTCCGTAGTGTGAAGCCTTCATGCTAGCGCGTATGGGTCATAACATCTAGTCTTTCGGTTTAAAGCGCAGCAGCCGGTTTGCGTTGCTGACCACGGTAATGGAAGAGAGCGCCATAGCGGCCCCGGCTACCACCGGGTTAAGCAACGTTCCGGTCAGCGGCCATAAGATCCCGGCGGCGATAGGGATCCCCAGCGAGTTGTACACAAAGGCCCCCAGCAGGTTCTGTTTCATGTTGCGCAGCGTGGCTTTTGAAATTGCCAGCGCATCCGCCACGCCGTTCAGACTATGACGCATCAGGGTGATGGCTGCCGTCTCAATGGCTACATCGCTCCCACCGCCCATCGCAATCCCGACGTCGGCCTGGGCCAGCGCCGGCGCGTCGTTGATGCCGTCACCGACCATCGCCACCTGATGCCCCTGGCTTTGCAGGCGCTTGATAGCGTCAGCTTTACCGTCCGGCAGCACGCCGGCGATCACTTCGTCGATGCCTGCTTCTTTGGCAATCGCGTTGGCGGTCGTGGGGTTATCCCCGGTCAGCATCACCAGACGATAACCCTGGCGGTGCAGGCGAGCCAGCGCCGCGACGCTATCGCTACGCAGCGGGTCGCGAATAGCGAACAGTGCCGCGACCTGGCCATCGATCGCCAGCAGCACCGGCGTTGTCCCTTGTGATGCCTGGGCGGCGATCTCGTTTTCGACGGCGGCGGTGGCAATCTTTTGCTCATTGAGCAGCGCCTGGTTACCGAGCAGCAGAGTATGGCCTTCGGCCTCGCCGCTGACGCCGAGTCCGCGCAGGGTGCGGAAGTTGTTGACTACCGGCAGCTGGCTATCGGCGGCTTTCTCGATGATCGCCCGCGCCAGCGGGTGACTGGAGCCTTGCTCCAGTGCCGCCGCAAGACGTAGCGCGGTGGACTCATCAACATCGGCAAAGGTTTTTACCGCTACAACCTGCGGTTTACCTTCGGTCAGGGTGCCCGTTTTATCAAAGACGATGGTATCGAGCTGGCTGGCGCGCTGCAGCGCATCCGCATCGCGAACCAGCACGCCATATTCCGCCGCGCGACCCACGCCGGAGATAATCGACATCGGCGTCGCCAGACCCAGCGCACAGGGACAGGCGATAATCAGCATCGTGGTGGCGATCACCAGGGTATAGACAATTTGCGGCGCCGGCCCGAAGAAGTACCAGATTGCCGCACTGAACAGGGCGATAACCACCACGGCCGGCACGAATACGGCGGAGATTTTATCCGCCAGCTGGCCGATTTCCGGTTTGCTGCTTTGCGCCTGGCGCACCATGCGGATGATACGAGCAAGCGTCGTCTGGCTGCCGACGGCGCTGGCGGTAAACAGAACGCTGCCGTCCTGGACCACGGTGCCGGCATGCAGCGTGTCGCCATCCGTTTTTTGTTGGGGAATAGGTTCGCCGGTCAGCATCGCCTCATCCAGCCAGGCTTCGCCCTGGCTTATTACGCCGTCAACCGGAACCCGGTCGCCGGTAGTCAGGCGCAGGGTCATCCCCGGCTGAACGTCGGCCAGCGGCACGCTTTTTTCCCCCTCTTCGCTGACCACTCGCGCCGAGGGCGGCGTCAGATCGAGCAGTTTTTCCAGTGCTTTTGAGGAGCGCTGACGGGCGCGGGCTTCCAGCATATGGCCGAGGTTAATTAAGCCGATAATCATTGCGCTGGCTTCATAGTAGAGATGGCGAGCCTCCATCGGGAACCACTGCGGCCACAGGTTGACGCTCATGGAATAGAGCCATGCTACGCCGGTTCCCAGCGCCACCAGCGTATCCATGGTGGCGGTACCGTTTTTCAGGCTTTTCCATGCGCTGCGATAGAAATGGCCGCCGGCGAAGACCATCACCGCGAGAGTGACAAGCCCGATAACCAGCCACAGGGAACGGTTATCATCGCTGACCATCATATTGTCACCGATCATTCCCCAGACCATGACCGGCACCCCCACCAGCAGGGCAACAATCGCCTGCCAGCGGAAGCGTTTCATGGTGGCGATAGCGGTTTCCTGCTGGCGTTCGCGGCGTTGCAGATCATCTTCGATCGCTTCGGCACCGTAGCCTGCCTTCTCCACCGCCTGAACTAATTCTGCGGCGGACGCGCTGCCCATAACCAGCGCAGTGCGTTCCGCAAGATTTACCCGTGCCTGCGTGACGCCCGGTACGCTTTGCAGCGCGTTTTGTACCCGGGAAACACAGCTGGCGCAGCTCATGCCGCTTAACAGCAGCTGTTGGCTTTCATCATCAGCCGTCGCTGCCGGAAGCTCAGAAGAGACCGCTGTCAGCGCTTCCGACGGGATTGATGACTCCGCCAGCGGTTTAGCCTTTGGGTGGCTTAACTCTGCGCCGTAACCGGCCTGCTTGATCGTTTCGATAAGCGCTTCTGCACTGGCGCTACCGGTCACGTGTGCTTCGGTGACGGTGACTTCAGCCAGATCAACGTCCGGGCGCTGTTCGAGGCTTTCTTTTACGCGTTTGACGCAGTGACCGCAGGACAAACCGTCCAGGGCCAGGTCGATGGTTTGAGACATAACACACTCCTTTATGACAGGGATGACTGACTGTGATAAAGGTTAAACCTTCCAGCAAGGGGAAGGTCAAGGTGTTTATTTGCGACGGCGTGTTTAGTGTTCCAGCGCAATCGCGCAGACATGTTCCAGAGAGGAAAGGCTGCTGTACAGTTCGGGTAGGGTCATTTTTTTTCTCACCACCATCTTGAGGTTGACCTCTATTTTTCCCTTTTTTAAATCACGAATGGTGATGGTTTCGATAATATTTTTTTGCTGCGTAATACTCGCTATTAGCGTTTCTAAGCCGGATTTTTCATCAAGAATAATGCGGATTTTTACTTTACCGGGTGACTGATTTTTAGTTTGTAAAAAAATGACGCAATAGCTGAGCTTGATCGCCAGCAGAAATAATCCGGTGGCGAGAAGAGCATGCAGATAAAAACCGGCGCCGCTGGTAATGCCTACCCCTGCGGAAGCCCATACGATTGCCGCTGTCGTCAGCCCGGAAATCGCATCGTCATGGCGGTGGAGGATCACGCCCGCACCGAGAAACCCGACGCCGCTGATGATCTGCGCCGCCAGGCGCATCGGATCGCTACGGATATTGGCGGAGATCTCAGCGTAATACTCCGCTGACTGGATCGAGACAATCGTCAGGACGCAGCTGGCTACGGAAATAATCACGCAGGTTTTAAAGCCAACCGGTTTACCTTTTGATTCTCTCTCCAGACCGATGATGCCGCCGAGAATAAAAGCCACGCCAATTTTGCATAGCGTAATGAAAACAGATTCTCCCTCGCCAGATAAGATAACCGCCAACGTATTCATTTTTCCTCCGCAAAACCCTGCCCGCGAAGCCATGGTATTCCTCTTGCCTGTGCCGGAATGCTAGGTGCGGTAACGGTGAATATAGTGTTCGAGCAGCGCCAGAAGATGGGTGTTATCGATACTTTCGAGGATGCGTACTGTCGCGCCTTGCGGCTCGGGAACCCCTACGTCCAGGCGCAGGCCGTCGCGGCCGTAGCGGCAGGTCATACCGCGAGTGATGCCTTCCAGAGAGACGTCGAGGTAATCTTCTGTCGTCGTCGCCATCGTCGGATCGAGCAACCAGGCAACGGTTACAACATCATGGATCCAGCATCCGGGCAGGTTGCGGGTCTGCATCGAGTAGGCGATCCACGGGCGAACAGTCTGGGCCAGGTAACGGCTAAGCCCGTTTTTTACCGAAGTCAGACGATCCAGATCGCGATGAAGCATTTGCGTTTTCGTGGTGACATCCATCGGCACCAGCGTGACAGGCGCGCCGCTGGTGAGTACGGCGTGTGCCGCTTCAGGATCCAAACCAAAATTGGTGTCTTTGATATAGCCAGCAACGTTGAACACCCCGCCCATGATCACGATGTTTTTAACCGTATGAACGATTTCGGGATAGAGTTGCAGCGCTATCGCCACGTTGGTGAGTGGCCCGGTGGCAATCAGCGTTATCTCGCCGGGATGGCTGCAGATCAGCTCACCGATGGCCTGCGGTGCCAAAGGCTGCGCGGCCTGACACGTTGGCGGCGCAGGGACGTCCGACCATAGCTGACGTAAGCCAGCGCGATCGACGCCACGATCGAGTTTTTCGCGCCAGGGCTGCGGGTCTTCTCTGAGGGCGCGGGCGGCGCCGCGGTAGACCGGAACGGGGATATCCAACTGTCGGACGAGGGCTTTGGCGACGGCATAGCCGGTTTCTACCGGCGTATTGCCTGCCACGGTGGTGATCATTTCCAGGGTGATTTGCGGGGCGGCAATCGCCAGCGCCAGCGCCAGGCCGTCATCGATATTGGCGCCCGGAACGCCGTTCCCCGGGTCGCAGTCGATAATCACGCGCATGGATTCATTTTCATCTTGTCTCAGGTTGTACTTCATGTCCCTGGCAGCCACACGACTCTCCCACTCGTAAATAAAACTCAAATTCAACGCGGCGAACCTTGCCGTCCCAGTTTTTCAGCATGTCGATCGCCGCCCGGGCCATTTTGTCGACGGGCTGGCGGACGGCCGTTAAGGAAGGGACGTTGTAAGCCGATTCTTGTGTAGCGTTAAAGCAGACCAGCGCCACATCCTGGGGCACACGCAGCCCGTGCTCTGCCAATGCGCGTAAGCAGCCCAGCGCCTGCTGTTCATTGGTGGCAAACAGCGCGCGCGGCGGCTTACCCTGCAGCATACGTTTTGTCGCCTCATAGCCTCCTGCCCGCGTGTAATTGGTCGAAAAAATCCAGCCAGGGGTGACCGCAAGCGACGCTTCTTCCAGCGCTAACTGCCATCCCCGAATACGATCCTGGGTGTTGAGCATTTCACGCGGACCACAGATGATGCCGATATCGCGGTAGCCGTGATCGATAAGATGTTTCGTCACCTGCCAGGCCGCCAGCTGTTCATCCACCTGAATAACGCTGACGTTTAATCCGGCATCGACGCGATCCAACATCACGCAGGGCGTGCCGCTCTCTGCAATCAACTCAATATACGGATGCCGGTCAACGCTGGTATAAATCAGGCCGTCGACCTGGCGATTGAGCATGTTGTTGATCAGTTCACGCTCTCGTCCGCTGTTATCTCCCGCATCCCCCAGCAGGAGCACCTTACCGTCAGCAAACGCTTCGCGCTGCAGGGCGTGCGCCATGGAGGCAATAAACGGGTTTGAGATATCCGGGGCCACAAGCCCGTATGTTTGCGTGCTCCCCGAGGCCAGCGCGCGGGCGATACCATTGGGTCGGTAACCGGTTTTCTTAATCGCCTGCAGCACGCGCTGTCGGGTCGCTTCAGCAACGGGGCGTGGACCGTTATTAATAACGTAACTCACGACCGCGACAGATGTTCCCGCCTCCTTGGCGACATCGGAACGTGTTACGCGCTGTGAATGTGATTGGGTCACGGGGCACCTACCTGGTTGAGTTCAGAGCATTCTCTTTTCCGCACAGCATAAGGTGTTGTCAGCCAAAAATCTTTGGTAACGCACGCGCACTCGCCGTTCTCCGTACTCAAATCGCGTCCTCAGGTAAATTGAGATCGCGCCCGCGCGTCTCCGGAGCGAAAAAGGTGGTCACCAGACCGATGGCGGCCATCAGCGAGAAATAGACGGCGATAGGCCACCAGTGCCCGTAGAACGAGAGCAGCGCTGAGGCCACCAGCGGCGCGGTACCGCCCGACATAATCGAGCCCAGCTCTTTGGCGAAGGCCATTTTGGTATAGCGGTTAGTCACGCCAAACAGCTCAACGCCCCAGGCCGCCTGGACACCGAAAATACCCAGCGAAGCGAGTCCCATGCCGGTAATAATGGTGGGGATAACAATCCACGGCTCACGGGAGTCGAGCAGCATAAAAGCCGGAAATGCGTACAGGATCAGTAACAGGCAGAACCAACGATAGATGATGCGTCGACCGAAGCGATCGGAAAGCCAGCCCGCCAGCGGAATAATGGCGAATCCCAGTATCGAGGCGATAAACACCGCCACCGTCGGGACCGATTTATCAACCATCAGAACCTTGGCGACATAGCCAATGATAAAGCCCTGGGCGAGGTAGGAAGGGCCATTTTCGCCGATGCGTAAGCCGACCATCGTCCAGAACGCACGGGTGCGTCGCCAGAAGCTACGGGTGTCGTGTTGTTTCATTACCTGGCCGCGGCGCAGCGATTTTTCACGTTCGGCCTTGAGCAGCGCTTTTTGCCGTTCAAAGACCGGCGTTTCACGGATATGGCGGCGAATGAACAGCGCCGTCGCGGCGATGAGAATGCTGCTGAGGAAAGGGATGCGCCATCCCCAACTGAGCAACGCATCTTTGTCCATTTGTAAGACGACGAGCCACACCAGAGAGGCGAGTAAAGTGCCGCTGTTGGAGCCGAGAGCGATAATGGAAGAGACCAGCCCGCGGCGCTTCACGGGGGCGTATTCTCCGAGCATCACGGTGCCGCCTGAGAGTTCTGCTCCGGCCCCCAGCCCTTGAGAGAATCGCAGAATAACCAGGCACACCGGCGCCCATACGCCAATCTGGGCGTAGCTGGGAATTAAGCCGATTAGCATGGTTGAGAATCCCATCAGGCCGATGGTGATCACCATGACAATTTTCCGCCCGTGCCGGTCGCCTATCCAGCCAAACAACAGCGCGCCGATGGGGCGCGCAATAAAACCAACGGAATAGGCGGCAAAGCTGGAGAGAAGCGCCATGACAGGGGTAGCCTGCGGAAAAAAGACATCGCCAAAGATAATGCCGGCGGCAAGCCCGTAGAGGGCAAAATCGGCATATTCCATCGTGGTGCCTAACCAGCAGGAAAACGTCGCTCGCCAGAATTCGCGGCGCCCTTCGGGGGTTTCCATGCGCTCCTGGGCAGCCTGCTGGCCGTCAGTCAGGGGAACAGAGGATGAATGCGTGTTCATAAGAACTCCTTGAAGTAAGCTGTCGACAAAAGCCGCAGGTTTTAACGCTTCATGTTCTACTCGCGTAGATATTATATTTCTTCGGTAAATTAATAGATCTACCCGCGTAGAATTAAAAGATGAAAGAGTCAGGATTGCGAAAGCGATCACTTATAACAGGCAATTGTTACAGAAAATGATTCCCCGGACGCGCTACGCTGCAAGGAAGAGAGTTTCCTGAGGCGTCGCCGGTAGGCGATGAAGGGAAGTGGGTTATAATGATGCTCTGTAGGCGCCAATCGACGGAGGACTCGTGAATATCAGCGATGTGGCAAAAAAAACCGGCTTAACCAGTAAAGCGATTCGCTTTTATGAAGAGAAGGGACTGGTCACGCCGCCGCTGCGTAGTGAGAACGGCTATCGCAGCTACAGTCAACGACACCTGGATGAACTGACCTTACTGCGCCAGGCGCGGCAGGTCGGCTTTAATCTTGAGGAGTGCCGCGAATTGATCTTTCTGTTTAACGATCCGTCGCGGCACAGTGCGGACGTTAAGCGCAGAACGCTGGATAAAGTTGCGGATATTGAGCGCCATATCAGCGAATTGCAAAATATGCGCAGGCATCTGCTGGCGCTGGCGGAATCCTGTCCCGGCGATGACGGCGCCGATTGCCCAATTATCGACAACCTTTCCGGCTGCTGTCACCGCAAGACGCAGGCTTAGCGGCGTGGCGCGGTGGCCTGCACGCGCAGCGTAATACCTTCGACTGCCAGTACCTCTACGTGGCTGCCTGCGGCAAGGTCCTCATCGGCCACCACCGGCCACGAGCTGTCGCCGACGCGCACATGACCATGGCCGTTGATCAGCGGGCTTTCCAGCATGAAGACGCGGCCGACCAGCTGCTTGCCGCGCTGGTTGAGCTGCGCGTCGGCCGGTTTCTGGCGCGCGACCTGTCTGCGCAGCCAGTGTGACCACAGCCAGGCGGCCAGCAAAGTCAGCGCGGCGAACAGCGTGCCCTGCCACTCCCAGCCGAAGGGCAGAGCCCAGGAGAGGAGTCCGGTGACCACGCCAGCGATGCCGCTCCACAGCAGATAGCCGTTGCCGCCCAGCATTTCAGCGGCCAGCAGTAGCCCGCCGAGGCTCAGCCAGAAAATATGCGGATGGGCGAGAATGAGCGCGATCATGATTTTTTCCGTTCGCCAGAACCTTCTTTAATAAGCTCGCTGATACCGGCGATGGAGCCCATCAGGCTGCTGGCATCGAGCGGCATCATCACCACTTTGCTGTTATTGGCGGAACCAATTTTCTGCAGCGCATCGGTGTATTTCTGGGCGACAAAGTAGTTAATCGCCTGAATATCGCCGGAGGCGATAGCGGACGAGACCATCTGCGTTGCGCGAGCTTCCGCTTCCGCAGAACGTTCGCGGGCCTCAGCCTGTAAGAATGCCGACTGGCGTTCCCCTTCCGCTTTCAGGATCTGCGACTGCTTTTCCCCTTCGGCTTTGAGAATTTCGGCCTGGCGTATCCCTTCGGCTTCAAGAATATAGGCGCGTTTGGTTCGTTCGGCTTTCATCTGGGCGTTCATCGAGGCAATAAGTTCAGCCGGCGGGCGCACGTCGCGAATTTCAACGCGGGTAATTTTGACGCCCCACGGGTTCGTTGCTTCGTCGACAATATGCAGCAGGCGGGTGTTAATGCTGTCGCGCTGAGAGAGCATTTCGTCAAGTTCCATCGAGCCAAGAACGGTACGAATGTTGGTCATCGTCAGGTTAACGATCGCCTGCTGTAAATTGCTGACCTCATAAGCCGCTTTTGGCGCATCAATGACCTGAATAAAGCACACTGCATCAATCGTCACGTTGGCGTTATCGCGTGAAATAACCTCCTGGGAGGGAATATCAAGCACCTGCTCCATCATATTAATCTTACGGCCAATGCGATCCATAAATGGTACCACCAGGCTTAAACCCGGCTGCAGCGTCATGGTGTAGCGGCCGAAACGCTCAACGGTCCACTGGAAGCCCTGGGGGACGATTTTAACGCCCGCCATAACGACAACCAGCGCGACGAAAATGAGTACGGGGATAAAGATCAGCATCAAAAAACCTCCTGTTTTATTGCCTGATGAGGCGCCAGAAAAAATGACGCAGGTTTAAATTGAGTATATCTTTCTCCTCATCCAGGCGAAAGGAAACTGGAGTAAACTAGCTGGGTTGTGGGAAAAAAGTGGAACAATAATGAAGGAAAATAACGCTATTTTGCGTCTTGAGCATGTTGGCTTTCAGGTCGACGAGACGGTCATACTTAATAATATAAACCTCCAGCTGCGGGCCGGAGAATTTAAGCTGATTACCGGGCCTTCCGGCTGCGGAAAAAGCACCTTGCTGAAAATTATCGCCTCGCTGCTGAGCCCCACCTCCGGGCAGATTTTTTTTGCCGAACGCGATATTACGACGCTGTCGCCGGAAACCTACCGCCAGCAGGTCTCCTACTGCGCGCAGACCCCGTCGCTGTTTGGTGACTCGGTCTATGACAATCTGATTTTTCCCTGGCAGATTCGCCGTCAGCAGCCGGATCCTAAAGCGCTGATTGCTGATTTACAACGCTTTGGTCTTGCGGAAAATACGCTGGAAAAATCAATCAATGAGCTTTCTGGGGGAGAAAAACAGCGGGTTTCGCTGATCCGTAATTTGCAATTTTTGCCCCAGGTATTGTTGCTCGATGAAATTACCAGCGCGCTGGACGAAAGTAATAAACACAACGTCAACGATATTATTCATCGTTATGTGACGGAAAAAAAAATTGCGGTGCTGTGGGTCACCCACGATCGCAATGAAATTGCCCATGCTGATGAGGTGATTACGTTGCAGCCCGCCGGCGGCAACGCTCAGGAGGTGTCTCATGAACGGGCATAATATTACTAACGAATCGCTGGCGCTTTCGATGGTGCTGGTACTGGTGGCGATTATTGTAAGCTACCGGGAAAAACTGGCGCTGGAAAAAGATATCGTCTGGAGTATCTGCCGGGCGGTGGTGCAGCTGATTATTGTCGGCTACGTCCTGAAATATATCTTCAACGTTAACCACGCGCTGCTGACGCTGCTTATGGTGCTGTTTATTTGCTTTAACGCGGCGTGGAACGCGCAAAAGCGCAGCAAATATATCGATAAGGCCTTCATCTCATCGTTTATCGCCATTACCACCGGCGCAGGGCTGACCCTGGCGGTGCTGGTCTTCTCCGGCTCCATTGCTTTTGTGCCGATGCAGGTGATTCCGATCGCCGGGATGGTGGCCGGAAACGCGATGGTGGCGGTCGGGCTGTGCTACAACAATATGGGACAGCGCTTTAACAGCGAGCAGCAGCAAATTCAGGAGAAGCTCAGTCTGGGCGCCACGCCGAAAATGGCGGCTGCCGGGCTAATTCGCGACAGTATTCGCGCGTCTCTGATCCCGACCATTGATTCGGCTAAAACGGTGGGGCTGGTGAGTTTGCCCGGCATGATGTCAGGGCTGATTTTTGCCGGGATTGATCCGGTGAAGGCCATTAAGTATCAGATAATGGTGACGTTTATGCTGCTCTCCACCGCCAGTCTGTCGACGATTATCGCCGGCTATCTGACCTACCGGAAGTTCTTTAACGCCCGCCATCAGCTGGTGGTGACGCAGTTGAAAAAGCACGTATAAACGAGATAGTTCCCCGGATGGCGGCGCGTGCGCCTTCTCCGGGCTACCCGACAGTACCGCCCTCGGCCCCGGTCAGAGCGCTGCGCGACCGGGGGGACTGAGACGGATAAGGGGATTAGTACAGCAGCGAATAGAGCTGGCGACGGTACTTCGCCGCTAAGGCATCGCCGGTACCCAGTGCGGCAAGGATCTCCTGCAACATCTTGCGGACCTGGCCATCTCCGGCGCCTAAATCCTTCTGCAAATGGCTGAACAGCAGCGCCAGCGCTTCTTCGTTACGGCCAACCTGATGCAGCTGCAGCGAGAGCTGAGCGGCCAGCGCGGCGTCTTCTGGATGCTGTTCAACCTGCTGCTGCAGCTGTTGAATTTCCGGCGTATCGGCCGCCTGTTTCAGCAGCTCAATCTGCGCGACCAGCCCCTGATAGCGGGTATCCTGATCCTGCAGCGGAACGGTTTTCAGCACCGCTTCGGCTTCGTCGGAACGCTGCAGCGCGATCAGCGTTTCCGCCAGCAGCAGGCCAATCTGGCTGTCCTGGTTCGACATCTGCCACGCGTCTTTCAGCAGCGGCAGAGCCTCAAGATATTTTTCTTCCTGCATCAGCGCCAGCGCCTGCTGAGCTTTCAGCTCCTCTTCGCGGGGCAGGACTTTATCCAGCAGCGCGCGGATGGCTGATTCCGGCTGCGGGCCTTCGAAACCGTCTACCGGCTGGCCGTTCTGGAACAGATAAACCGTCGGGATTGAGCGCAGGCCAAACTGTGAGGCAAGCATCTGCTCAGCGTCGCAGTCCACTTTCGCCAGCGTGAACTGCCCGTTGTATTGCGCAGCCAGCCCTTCCAGAACCGGCGTCAGCTGCTCGCAGTGCTGGCTGCGCGCTGACCAGAAATAAAACAGCACCGGCGCAGTAACGGATTGCTCCAGCGTCTGGTGCAGGTTAGCTTCGGTAATATTGATAACATTCTGTACTGACATGAGCGCATCTCTTTAGTCGATTTTGGGTATACATGGGGGCGACAGCCGGAGCTTCAACTCAGCCCTGGATAATTTTGTCCATCAGTCGCGTCGGCAGCAGGCGTTTGAGCAGCGCCACGGCGTGGGTGACAAGGGTCACCGGATAGCGCAATTGCGGTTTGTCGCTGGTAAAAGCATGGCGCACTTTTTCCACCACCGCTTCCGGGCCGAGGGTAAAGCGTGCGGCGATACCCGGATTCTCCACCGGCTTATCGCGCTGGGTTTGGTTGACGTTGGTGGTAAAACGGGTGGTGATAGGACCGGGCTCAATCAGGCTGACCTTAATGCCGCTATAGCGCAGCTCCATACGCAGCGCATCGGACCAGGCTTCCAGCGCATATTTGCTGGCCGCGTAGGCGCCGCGACCGGGGCTGGAGATGATCCCCATGACCGAGGAGGTCATGACGATACGCCCTTCGCCGTGCGGCTCCATTGCCGGCAGAAGTAACATCGTCAGCTGGTGTGCGCCAAAAAAGTTGGCGGAAAACTGCGCCTCCATCTGTTGACGGCTAATGGTGGCGAGCGGCCCATAGACGCCGTATCCGGCATTATTAAACAGCCCGTACAGGCGATTATTGGTCAAGGCGATGACCTCCGCAGCGGCGCGTTCAACGCTTTGCGGGTCGTCGAGGTCCAGCAAAATACCGGTCAGCCCGAGCTCCTGCATCCGCGCCACGTCATCCGCTTTACGGCAGGCGGCCAGGACGTTAAAGCCCTGGCGTTTTAAATCGAGGGCGCTTTCAAGACCAATACCGCTGGAACAGCCTGTAACTAAAACCGATTTTTGCATAACTTTACCTGCAAGCGACGCCTGAAGATCAGGAGTCATGATTAACTAAGGGTGCCAGCCGGGTTGCCATCCAGTCGGCAATAAAAGGCTGGGCATCGCGATTGGGATGGATGCCATCATCCTGCATCCACTGGGGTTTCAGATAGACCTCTTCCATAAAAAAGGGCAGCAGAGGAATATCAAACTCTTTGGCCAGGGCCGGGTACAGGGCGCTGAAGGCTTCATTATAACGACGGCCATAGTTCGCGGGCAGGCGAATTTGCATCAACAACGGCTGAGCGTTGGCGGCTTTGATATCCTGAATCACCGTCCGCAGAGTCTGCTCGGTTTGCTGGGGCGGGAAGCCGCGCAGCCCGTCGTTGCCCCCCAGCTCGACCAGCACCCAGCGCGGCTGATGCTGTTTGAGCAGCGCCGGGAGTCTTGCCAGTCCTTGCTGCGAGGTGTCGCCGCTGATGCTGGCGTTGATGACCGGCGTTGTGGTCTGCCACTTATCGTTGAGTAGCGCAGGCCAGGCGGCGCTGGCGGCCATGCGATAACCGGCGCTCAGGCTATCGCCAAGAACCAATAGCTTGTCTGCGGCCATGGCGCGGCAGGCAAAAAAAATCAGAAACAGGAAAGGCAAATGCCAGCGGAAAACATACTTGAAGTTCATCATCTTAAGAAGTCCGTCGGTCAGGGAGAGCATCAGCTTTCCATCCTTACCGGAGTTGAGCTGGTTGTCAAACCGGCGCAGACCATCGCCCTGATTGGCGAGTCGGGTTCGGGGAAATCGACCCTGCTGGCGATCCTTGCCGGGCTGGATGACGGCAGCAGCGGCGAGGTCTCCTTACTCGGCCAGCCGCTGCATACGATGGATGAAGAGGCGAGGGCGCGGCTGCGTGCTAAACATGTCGGCTTTGTCTTTCAGTCATTTATGCTGATTCCAACCCTTAATGCTCTGGAAAACGTCGAGCTTCCGGCGCTGCTTCGCGGTGAGACCGATAACCAAAGCCGTGGCAGCGCCCGGGCCTTGCTGGAGCAGCTGGGGCTGGGGAAACGTCTCCATCATCTGCCGGCGCAGCTTTCCGGCGGCGAACAGCAGCGGGTGGCGCTCGCCCGCGCATTTAACGGCCGGCCTGAGCTGCTGTTTGCCGATGAGCCTACCGGCAATCTTGACCGCCATACCGGCGACAAAATTGCCGATCTGCTGTTCTCCCTTAATCGAGAGCATGGTACCACGCTGATTCTGGTGACCCACGATCCGCTGCTGGCGGCGCGCTGCGATCGGCGGCTGCGTCTGGTGGACGGCCAGCTGCGGGAGGAAGCATGATTGCCCGTTGGTTCTGGCGCGAATGGCGCTCGCCCTCGCTGCTGATAGTCTGGCTGGCGCTGAGCCTGGCGGTGGCCTGCGTACTGGCGCTGGGGTCGATCGGCGACCGAATGGAAAAGGGGCTCAGCCAGCAGAGCCGCGAATTTATGGCCGGGGACCGGACGCTGCGCAGCTCGCGCGAGGTGCCTGCGGAGTGGATTGACGAGGCGCGCAGGCTCGGGCTCACCGTCGGAGAGCAGCTGAGCTTCGCCACCATGACCTTTGCCGGCGATACGCCGCAGCTGGCGGACGTGAAGGCGGTCGACGATACCTATCCGCTCTATGGTCAGCTGGAGACGCAGCCGCCGGGCCTGAAACCCCAGGCCGGAAGCGTGCTGCTGGCTCCGCGCCTGATGGCGCTGCTGAACTTAAAAATCGGCGATACACTCGATGTCGGCGATGCCACGCTGCGCATTGCTGGCGAGGTGATACAAGAGCCGGATGCCGGCTTCAACCCTTTCCAGATGGCGCCGCGGCTGATGATGAACACCGCCGATGTGGCGAAAACCGGCGCGGTACAGCCCGGCAGCCGCGTCTCCTGGCGCTATAAGTACGCCGGAACCCCGCAGCAATTGGCGGACTATGAAAAGTGGCTCCTGCCGAAGCTGGGGCCTGAACATCGCTGGATCGGCCTGCAGCAGGACGACAGCGCCTTAGGCAAATCGCTGGAACGCTCGCAGCAGTTTTTGCTGCTGTCCGCGCTGCTGACTCTGTTACTGGCGGTGGCCGCGGTGGCAGTGGCAATGAGCCATTACTGCCGCAGCCGCTATGATCTGGTGGCGATCCTGAAAACCCTGGGCGCCGGACGCGCGCAGCTGCGTAAGCTTATTGTCGGCCAGTGGCTGATGCTACTGGCGCTGGCGGCGGTGGCCGGCGGCGCGATGGGGGCGGGGCTAGAGCAGATTCTGCTGCTGATGCTAAAACCGGTGCTACCGGCGGCCTTACCGCCGGCCAGCGGCTGGCCGTGGCTGTGGGCGATCGGCGCGATGGTGGTGATTTCGCTGCTGGTGGGGTTACGACCTTATCGCCTGCTGCTGGCAACGCTGCCGCTGCGGGTTCTGCGTCAGGATATCGTTGCCAACGTCTGGCCGCTGAAATTCTATATTCCGCTGGTGTGTGCGGTGGTGGTGCTTCTGCTGGCCTGGCTGATGGGCGGAAGCCCGCTGCTATGGGCGGTACTGGCCGGGGCCGTGGTGCTGGCGCTGCTGTGCGGCGCGTTGGGCTGGGGGCTGCTGTGGATGCTGAAGCGGTTGACGCTGAAAGCGCTGCCGCTGCGTCTGGCGGTGAACCGTCTGCTGCGCCAGCCATGGTCAACCCTGAGTCAGCTGGCGGCATTCTCGCTGTCGTTTATGTTACTGGCGCTGCTGCTGGTGCTGCGCGGCGATCTGCTGGATCGCTGGCAGCAGCAGCTGCCGCCGGAAAGCCCCAATTACTTCTTGATCAATATTGCGCCGGAGCAGGTCGCTGCGGTGAAAACGTTCCTCGCCGGACACCATGTTACGGCGACCGAATTTTACCCGATCGTGCGCGCCCGCCTGACGCAAATTAACGGCCAGGCGGCGGAGAGCAATAAAGACGAAGCGTTGAACCGTGAGCTGAATTTGACCTGGCGCAGCGAGCGGCCGGATCATAATCCGCTGGTGGCCGGCAGCTGGCCGCCCAAAGCAGGAGAGGTGTCAATCGAGGAAGGACTGGCGCAGCGGCTGGCGATCAAACCTGGCGATAGCGTGACCTTTACCGGCGATACTCAGGAGTTCAGCGCGACGGTCACCAGCGTACGCAAAGTTGACTGGGAAAGTCTGCGGCCAAACTTCTTCTTTATCTTCCCGCCGAATGCGCTTGACGAGCAGCCGCAGAGCTGGCTGACCAGCTTCCGCTGGGATAACGGCAATACGCTGTTGACGCAGCTTAACCGCGAATTCCCCACCGTCAGCCTGCTGGATATTGGCGCGATTCTCCGTCAGGTGGGTCAGGTGTTGACGCAGGTCAGTCGGGCGCTGGAGGTGATGGTGGTGCTGGTGACCGCGTGCGGCATTTTGCTGCTGCTGGCGCAGGTCCAGGTCGGTATGCGCCAGCGCTATCAGGAGCTGGTGGTCTGGCGCACGCTGGGGGCCGGAAAGTCGCTGTTGCGTACCACGCTGTGGGCGGAGTTTGCGCTGCTGGGGGTGGTTTCCGGAATAGTGGCGGCCATCGGCGCGGAGGTGGCTTTGGCGATGCTGCAAACCAAAGTGTTTGATTTTCCGTGGTCGCCGGACTGGCGACTGTGGGTGATGTTACCGCTGTGCGGCGCGCTCCTGCTGTCGTTATGCGGCGGCTGGCTGGGGTTGCGTCTGTTAAAAGGCAAAGCCTTGTTTCGCCAGTTCAGCCAGTGACTGGAGGGAGACCTCATCGGGCAAGCGCCTGGCGACGCTGCGCTTGCCCGAACCGACGGGAAAATAGAGCCTGTTGATATATTGGAACCGTAGACCGGGTCAGGCGTCAGCCGCCGCCCGGCAAAATACGCGCGCTATCGCGAAATAAACGCTATTGCAGATGACCGTGGTTCAGCGCGGTGAGCGGTTCATTGACGTCGAAAACTTTGCCGATAACCTCATCAACGCCGAGTGATTTCAGGCGCGCGGTATGCTTATTGAGATAAGCGAGGGCGGTATCTTCATCCTCGAAAAGATAGATCCCGCCCGCTTCGTGGTTCTTTTCGCTTTCAGTCCAGACCTTCCAGATAAACCCCGGCTCCTGATTGATGGACTCGGCCAGCTCCACGAGCTGGCGGGACATCTCGCTGCCGAAGGGGCCGTTAAAGGCAAAGTGCAGCTGCAGTAGTTTTTTCGACATGCTTCCTCCATGGATAATGTTTGAGCGGCAGTACTTCATTTTAATGACAGAACGATGAAATGATAATCGCTGACTTTTTAAACGCACAAAATGATAACTCACTGATTTTTAACAGCACTAAACATTAAAAACCCAACAACACGTCATGCCAAATCACGGTTAATATTCAGCTGGAAACTATAAGGTTGCTTATTACTCAAGGAAAAAGCATGGCACATAAAATAAAAGCGCTGGCGGTGACGATCGGCGCAGCACTGGCGTTAACCTCTTTCGCATCCCAGGCTGAGATTACGCTACTGAAACAGGACCCGCAGGCCGGAGATCCGCTGAGCCGCCTCAACTTTACCGTCGGCGGGAGTATTCGTCCGCAGTTCAACATGATGTCCGGCGACGGCGATAAAGGGTCTTATAAACGTAATGGTTTTGATGGCGGGACCCGTTTCCGCTTCGCCGCTGATTATTATCTGTTTGATGATATTAGCTGGATCAGCTATTACGAGCTGGGGGTCAATATTCCGGCGTTGTTTGACTGGGATAACCACTATGCGGAAGGCGCCAATAATACGAGCCGCCGTATGTTGTACACCGGGCTGAAGAGCGACACCTGGGGGACACTAACCTACGGTCAGCAAAACAGTATTTACTATGATGTGGTTGGGGCGAAAACCGATATCTGGGATTACGACATGATCGCCCAGGCGCCGGGTAACGGCATCAACGGCGACTACGATGGTTCGTATCGTTCCCGTAATATGCTGAAATATAAGAAAACGGCGGGTGACGTTGACCTCTATGCCTCCTATTTGTTTGAAGATAATGAATATCTGCCGGGCAATGGCCTGCGCTATAAACGTAAAGGCGGCGGTTCCGTGGGCGTGGATTATCACATCACTAAGGACCTGACCTGGGGGACCGCGTGGAACTACACCCGTGCCGAGATGCGCGACCCGTCAACAGCAGACAACAAAACCTATGATCAGAATATCCTCGGTACGGCGCTGAGCTGGAAACCGGATAACTGGACCTTCTCCTTCGGTGGCGGCTGGTATCAGAACTTTATGACCACGAAGAAAACCGATGTTTACGACTATTTCGCCGGGGATGCCTGGGGGATTGAGTACTTCGCCGGTTATACCTTCCCGATTGGTCAGTACGCGGTGAAAACGATTCAGCCGTACTTTATGGGCGATCGCCTGGAGTACGTCAACGGCCGTAACTATCAGCGAATTGATAACGGGCTGGGGATCAGCTTCCAGCTGGATTACGGTTTCCGCGTTGATTATGAGCACGTCTTTACGTCCAGCACCGACAACCTGGGCGATATGAACCTGGTGCGTCTGCGCTACGACTTCTAAGCGGCTGCGACTCCCCGGTGGCGCTGCGCTTACCGGGGTTACAGGCTCACCCGTAGCCCCGGCTAAGGCGTCGACGCCGCAAGCCGGGGCTGTAGGGAATTTGATTACTTCGTCAGCCAGGAGGCGACGTCATTCCAGCTGCCGCGAAAGATAATTTTTTCCGCTTTTTTGCTCAGCTGATAGCGATACATCGGGTCGTAGTACTCTTTCAACAGCGGCACCAGCCAGGCAAAATGGGCATCGGTCGTAGCATCTCGCTGCTGCGAAGCCAGCGCCTCGTCAAGCAGGGCGGTGAGCTGGGCAAAACGCTGTAGTCCCAGGCGACGGCGAATGGCAAACAGACCGTGATGCAGGTATTCGCTGTACTCCTGCCAGCCTTTCTCTTCACCGTAAGCATCAATAAAATCACGGTGCATACGGTCAAAATACTCTTCCCGCAGGCGCTCCAGGCGGATCTCAAACGGGTCTTCCACTACCGCCAGCGGCGATTGCGCCATGCGCTCACGCATGCATTCCGGCAGGTGGTTCGCGCCGATCATATGTCCTTCATCTTCCAGCACCCAGCGACGATGCTGCCCGGCTTTTTTCAACATCGCCACCGCCAGATGGTTTTCAAATGTTGCCTGGGCGTGCTGGTCACGCAACGTGCGGCCGAACGATGAGCCGCGATGGTGGGCGAGCCCCTCCAGATCGATACCGTCGGGTCGGGAGCAGACCAGCTGGGTCTTGCCGTTGCCGGTACAGCCGCCGATCAGCACTATCGGGCGTTGGACCAGCTCTTCGGTGAACTGGATAGCGGCCTGGCGCAGCGCCTTATAGCCGCCGACGATCAGCGGGTACTCGATGCCGGCCTCATGTAGCCACTGTTGCACGATGTGCGAACGCTGGCCACCGCGGGCGCAGCACAGATAGCCCTGCGGATAACGTAAACAGGCATCACGCCATGCGGCGAGACGCTTTTCCCGCACCTCGCCGTTGACTAACTGATGGCCCAGCGCTAATGCCGCGTCCGCGCCGTGTCGTTTATAGCAGGTGCCGACGGCGGCGCGTTCGGCGTCGTCCATCAGCGGCAGATTCAGTGCCGCAGGAAGTGCGCTTTGGCGGAATTCGATCGGGGCGCGGACGTCAATGATTGGCGTGTCCGCCGTGAGAATGGTGCGGTAATCCGTCCCATTTTTCATGGGTCATCCTTCTGAAGTCAAACTGAAAGCGTCTTTAAAATAAGAAAATCTTTAAAGCAAGGAGGGGATTCTACGCGCCTGAATGTCTGCCGGGGAAGGGCGAAGATCAATTCCCCGGCAAATAGCCGTTTTCATTCGGGCGCACAGGCGGCGGATGCGCCGGGCGCCAGAATGTGTCAGGAGGGTTAAGCCAGCTGGGATTGCGCCCAGAAGATACCGCTGGCGTACTCCGGCGGCAGAATAGGTTTTAAGGCTTCCAGCGTGGCGCTCAGGCGGTCGGTATCGCTGTCGGTCAGGTTAAGGTGACCCACTTTGCGCCCCGGACGCACTTCTTTGTCGTACCAGTGCAGATGCACCAGCGGCAGCTTCAGCCAGTCGTAGTTCAGATCGCTACCGATCAGGTTGATCATCACCGAAGGGCTGTTCACTACCGGCGGCGGCAGCGGCAGGCCGGTAATCGCCCGCAGATGCAGTTCGAACTGGCTGATCGAGGCCCCGTTCTGGGTCCAGTGACCGCTGTTGTGCACGCGTGGCGCCAGCTCGTTAATCAGCAGGCCGTCAGCGGTGACAAAACACTCCATCGCCATCACGCCCACGTAGTTCAGCTCGTTCATAATGGCGGTAAGCATGCTTTCCGCCTGGTCCTGCTGGCGGGCATTGGCCTGCGGGAAGGCGACGCTGGTACGCAGAATGCCCTCCTGGTGCAGGTTGCGGGTAAGCGGGTAGAACACCGTGCTGCCATCCTGCGCGCGGGCGCCAACCAGCGACACTTCGGCGGAAAAGTTGATGCCTTGCTCAACAATACATTGGCCATAGTTTTCATCCGGCAGCTGCGCAATGTCGTTTTCGCGCAGTCGCCATTGGCCGCGACCATCGTAACCGCCCACGCGACGCTTAACGATAGCCAGTTCGCCCAGACGTGCGAATACCGCCGGCCACTCGCTTTTATCTGCCAGCAGCTGCCACGGCGCGGTGGCGAGCTCCAGCTTATCAAACAGCTGTTTTTGCGTCAGACGGTCGGCAATGATCGGGAACACATCGCGGTTAACAAACGCCGGGTGGCGCGCCAGTTCACGCGTGAGCGCCGTTTCCGGCCAACGTTCGATTTCGGCAGTGATCACGCTTTGCTGAAACGGCACCGCTTCAGGATCGGCTTCCAGACCGACTGGCCAGACGGCGATACCCAGCGGTTCACCGGCCTGGCGCAGCATCCGGCCTAGCTGGCCGTTGCCAAGGATGCAAACCTGCTTCATGCCGCACCCCGCGGATCCGGATTCTCCAGCACCTCATCGGTCTGGGCCTGGCGCCAGGCGCTCAGGCGCTGATGCAGTTCGGCATCGTGCACCGCCAGAATCTGCGCCGCCAGCAGGGCCGCATTGGCGGCACCGGCTTTGCCGATGGCCAGCGTGCCGACGGGAATTCCGCGCGGCATCTGAACAATAGAGTAGAGACTGTCTACGCCGCTTAACGCCGCGCTTTGCACCGGCACACCTAATACCGGCACCAGAGTTTTCGCCGCAATCATGCCCGGCAGATGCGCCGCGCCGCCCGCGCCGGCAATAATCACCTGATAACCGTTGCTTTCCGCGTCTTCGGCAAAGCTAAACAGCTTATCGGGCGTCCGGTGTGCGGAGACCACTTCAACATGGTACGGAACGTTCAGGGCATCAAGGATTTCTGCGGTAAACTGCATGGTAGCCCAGTCGCTTTTGGACCCCATCACGATGGCGATACGCGCCGAATTATTGCGGGAAGACATGCGTCTTAAAACTCCTGTGGGTGTGCTTCACACTGCTTTAGAGGCCACAGAGAATAACATGATCTTTCGGCAAGGAAAACGGTTGCGTCACCGGTGATGGGGTGAAAATGCGCTGGAAATTAAAACGGGAATGCGATCAGCTCAACGTCGTCTTTGCTGACTTTGACCATCGACCCTTCGCTGTGCCAGGCGCCGAGGACGACGCGAAATGCCGGTTTGCCGTTGGCCTCTAGCGGGTGGACGGCAGGGCGATGCGTGTGACCGTGAATCAGCCACTGCACCTGATGTCTTTCCAGCGCGTCGACCACGGCCTGCGGATTGACATCCATGATTTCCAGCGACTTGCTGCTGTTGGCCGCTTTGCTGTCGGCGCGCATTCTGGCGGCGATACGGCGGCGAATAAACAGCGGCAGGGCAAGGAACAGACGCTGAATCCACGGTGTATGGACTTTGGCACGAAAAGCCAGATAGCCCGGATCGTCGGTGCACAGCGTATCGCCGTGCATGATCAGGACCCGACGGCCATACAGATCGAGCACGTTTTCTTCCGCCAGCAGCCGCATCCCGCAGGCGCGTGCGAAGCGCTGGCCCACGAGAAAGTCGCGGTTGCCGTGAACAAAATAGCAGGGCACGCCGGATTGAGTTAATGCGTTGATTGCCGAGGCGATTTGCTGATGCAGCGGGTTCGGATCGTCATCGCCAATCCAGGCTTCAAACAGATCGCCAAGGATATACAGCGCGTCCGCCTCGCGGGCTTCGCCGGCTAAAAAGCGTAGAAAACCGGCGGTGATCGCCGGTTCTTCTGTTTGCAGATGCAAATCCGCAATAAAAAGTGTCGCCACGAATTACTCGCTGACGGTGACGCTTTTGATCACCACATCTTCTTTCGGCACATCCTGATGCATGCCGCTGCGGCCGGTAGCCACCGCTTTGATTTTGTCGACCACGTCCATACCTTCAACCACTTCGGCAAAGACGCAGTAGCCCCAACCCTGCAGGTTTTCACCGGAGAAGTTCAGGAAGTCGTTATCGACAACGTTAATGAAGAACTGCGCGGTGGCGGAGTGAGGTGCCTGAGTACGGGCCATGGCCAGAGTACCGCGGGTGTTTTTCAGACCGTTGTTGGCTTCGTTCTGGATCGGGGATTTGGTGGTTTTCTGCTCCATGCCTGGCTCAAAGCCGCCGCCCTGGATCATGAAACCGTTGATAACACGGTGGAAAATGGTGTTGTTGTAGAAACCTTCGCGGCAGTAATCCAGGAAGTTTTTAACTGTTTCCGGCGCTTTGTCGTCAAAGGTTTTGATGACGATATCGCCATGATTAGTGTGGAAAGTAACCATTTTTGCATCCTGTTCCGATGATTGTGGTGCTTAAACCCAAAGTTGGGCGTGACATAGGGGGCTGTTATAGCATAACCGCCGGGTTCGATCACCTTGCATTGTGTGCTGCTTCGGGGTTGAATTAAGGTTAGAATACGCGACCTGATATTCACACACGTCTACACGGAATCTTCGATGTTAAAAATTTTTAATACACTGACGCGCCAAAAAGAAGAGTTTAAGCCTATCCATGCCGGGGAAGTGGGCATGTACGTGTGTGGAATTACCGTTTACGATCTCTGTCACATCGGCCATGGCCGTACTTTCGTCTCTTTTGACGTGGTTGCCCGCTACCTGCGTTTTCTCGGCTATAAGCTGAAGTACGTGCGCAACATTACCGATATCGACGATAAAATCATTAAGCGTGCTAATGAGAACGGCGAAAGCTTTGTCGCGCTGGTCGATCGCATGATTGCCGAAATGCACAATGATTTCGATGCGCTGAATATTCTGCGTCCGGATATGGAGCCTCGCGCCACCCATCATATTCCCGAGATCATTGAAATCACTGAACAACTGATCGCCCGCGGTCATGCGTACGTGGCGGACAACGGGGATGTGATGTTCTCGGTACCGACCGATCCGAATTACGGGCAGCTGTCGCGCCAGGATCTGGACCAGCTGCAGGCCGGCGCCCGCGTGGATGTCGTTGACGTCAAGCGTAACCCGATGGACTTCGTGCTGTGGAAAATGTCGAAAGAGGGCGAGCCAAGCTGGCCGTCGCCGTGGGGCAACGGTCGTCCTGGCTGGCACATTGAATGTTCGGCGATGAACTGCAAACAGCTGGGCAACCATTTTGATATCCATGGCGGCGGTTCGGATCTGATGTTCCCGCATCATGAAAACGAAATAGCCCAGTCCACCTGTGCTCACGACGGGGAATACGTTAACTACTGGATGCACTCCGGGATGGTGATGGTTGACCGCGAGAAAATGTCAAAATCGCTGGGCAATTTCTTTACCGTACGCGACGTGCTGAAGTACTACGATGCGGAGACCATTCGCTATTTCCTGATGTCCGGCCACTATCGTAGCCAGCTGAACTACAGCGAAGAAAACCTCAAGCAGGCTCGTTCTGCGCTGGAGCGTCTGTATACCGCGCTGCGCGGTACCGACAAATCGGTAGAGCCGGCCGGCGGCGACGCCTTCGAAGCGCGCTTTATTGAAGCGATGGATGACGATTTCAATACCCCGGAAGCCTATTCCGTGCTGTTCGATATGGCGCGTGAGGTCAACCGCCTGAAGACGGAAGATGTCGCCGCGGCTAACGCCATGGCCGCACATATGCGCAAGCTCTCCGGCGTGCTGGGGCTGCTTGAGCAGGAGCCGGATGTCTTCCTGCAAAGCGGTGCGCAGGCTGACGACGGTGAAGTTGCGGAAATCGAGCGGCTGATTCAGCAGCGTCTGGATGCGCGTAAAGCGAAAGACTGGGCCGCTGCGGATGCGGCGCGTGACCGTCTCAATGAGATGGGGATCGTGCTGGAGGACGGCCCGCAGGGAACCACCTGGCGCCGGAAGTAAGCAATAAAAAAACGCCCGGCTTGCCGGGCGTTTTTATGATCAATCTTAAACCACCTCCTGTGGAGGTGGCGATCGTTCATTAAGCAGGATCAGGCGGTAACGGTGACGCTCTGGCCTTCAAAACTCACCGTCTGACCGGCGACGATTTTGCAGCGTTTACGGGTTTCTACCGCGCCATCCACCTTCACCAGGCCATCGGCAATCGCTATTTTTGCCTGCGCGCCGCTCTCACTCCAGCCTTCCAGCTTCAGCAGATCGCACAGTTCAACGTGTGGGTGTTTGCCCAGAGAAAAATTCGCCATCTCAGGCCTCCTGAATGTCGTGATATTCTTCGCACGCCTGTAGCGTGTTTTGAATCAGTGTAGCAACGGTCATCGGGCCAACGCCGCCCGGGACTGGCGTAATGTATGACGCGCGTTCTGCGGCATCTTCAAAGACGACGTCTCCGACCACTTTGCCGCTTTCCAGACGGTTAATACCGACATCCACAACGATGGCGCCTTCTTTGATCCACTCGCCCGGAATAAAGCCCGGTTTACCGACCGCAACAATCAGCAGGTCAGCATTTTCGACATGCTGACGTAAATTCCGGGTGAAGCGGTGGGTCACGGTAGTCGTGCAGCCCGCCAGCAGCAGTTCCATGCTCATCGGACGGCCGACGATGTTCGATGCGCCAATCACCACGGCGTTCAGGCCATAGGTGTCGATATTGTAACGCTCAAGCAGAGTGACGATTCCGCGCGGTGTGCACGGGCGCAGACGCGGGGCGCGCTGGCACAGGCGGCCGACGTTGTAGGGGTGGAAACCGTCAACATCTTTGTCCGGGGCGATACGCTCCAGTACTTTCACGTTATCAATTCCGGCAGGCAGCGGCAGCTGTACCAGAATACCGTCGATAGTGGTATCGGCATTCAGCGTATCAATAAGCTCCAGTAATTCCGCCTCGCTGGTGGTTTCCGGGAGATCGTATGAGCGGGAGACAAATCCCACCTCTTCACACGCTTTGCGCTTGCTGCCGACATAAATCTGCGACGCCGGGTTACTGCCGACCAGTACAACGGCTAACCCTGGGGCGCGTTTTCCGGCCGCAGTGCGGGCCTTCACTTTTTCCGCAACCTCAGAGCGTACCTGCTGCGCAATCGTTTTACCGTCAATAATTTTTGCTGCCATCAGAGAGAGGATTCCATCTGTATCGTATCGAAAGGGGGATGCGGATATTTTGTCAGAAGCCAGCCTCGCTGTCAGTCCTCGTTTGAGTTTTTATCCCTCTTTGAGCAAACTCAGGGCTAAAAACACCGCTGTTTAAAGGGCTATTGGGGGCATTTTGGGGGCGTTAGGACTCTTTATTGTTATCGCCGATGTATCAGTACTGAAAACCGGCGCCGGGCGATCTTTGCACAACCTTTGTTTTATATGTAGGCAAGTTAGTTATGCTGCCGCAGTTTGATGGCAAAATGCATTGACTCACTGAGCGTTGACCGTATAATTCCAGGCGGTTTCACTCGTCGAAGCATCCGCATTTCAGTGCGCCCTTAGCTCAGCTGGATAGAGCAACGGCCTTCTAAGCCGTAGGTCACAGGTTCGAACCCTGTAGGGCGTACCATTCAAAATCAACAGTTATCAACTTCCTCCAGTCGCTGATTTTTCCCCGTGGGACATATTTGGGACATCTTCTGCAAAAATGGCGTCAATTTGTCGCTCAGATCCGTGAAATGGTGAGGTGTCAGGTGGCATCTTTGCGTATCATCTCTACGTGTTCCCACTGCCTGTAGAACAGAAAGCGGAACGCCAGACTGAATTAGCCAACTGGCGGCCATCGGTTCGACCAGACAATCTAGTTAGAGGAAAGTGAATTGATAAAGGACTACCTGATTGTGGCCTACCTGACGGCAATTGCTGGCTGGCCCGTCACGCTGACATTACTTGGTCTTTCTGCAGGGGTGGCTCTCTGTTTGAGACGCAGGGTGCTGGGCGTTGTCCTCATCGTTTTGTGCATGCTGGTGGCCATCGCAGCGTGGCAGTTTGAACGTTATATGTAGAATCATACCCCCCTCATCAGTAGGCCAGTAGATGAGGTCGGACGGATTGGCATCAACCTTGTTCTCCAGCAATCCAGAGCCTGGCTGTGTTCAGATTCCTTACCTTCAGCACTGTACATGAAATTGATTATCTGAATGAGCTCACCCCAGATTTAATCCGTAATGAATTTTTCCTGATTAAATGCCATCCGGGTAAAGTTATTTGCACTGGTCCATGAGGAAAAATCCCGGAAATCAGAGAATGTTTGTGGGTGGATAACCCGGCTGTTCCAGTCGCCGATCATCGGTTTTAGCCCTTCATCGCCTTCTTCAGCGCCGTTATCAATTTGCGACAATATCTCTTCGGCCATGTCCGTTAGTTGTGTAAGTTTCTGGCGGTTTATTTTGCCTGCCTTTGGCGCCAACGTCGTCAGCCTGATCTTCGGGGCCATTATCGTTGTACTGGTAGGCTGCCTGTCGATGATTGAACGACATAAGCCGGCACTACATTCCGTGCGCAACGATGAGGAATCACCGAGATGAAGAGAAAAGGAGTGTATCTGCTGTTACTTATGGCTTCGCTGCTGAGTATCGGGCCAGCGATGTCCGATGCGCGGGTCCATAAAGTGGCGAGCATATGGGTGCTTTCGCCAATGGCCTGGGAAGCATCCCGGCACTTACCGCCTGGGGATTGATTAACGTCCCGCCGCCGTCAATGCCGGCGGCGGTCTTTTCCGGGCTCTCGGTTAACTGACGTACAGCGCTATCAGCGCCACCGTTGCCGGGAGTGCCTGCACATACAGTATTTTTCGACTGGCGGTTGCGGCGCCAAACAGCCCGGCGATCACCACGCAGATCAGAAAGAACGCTTTAAACTCAAACCCGCTCTCTGGACTCCACAGTCCCCACAGCAAACCGGCGGCCAGAAAACCGTTATACAGACCCTGATTGGCTGCCATCACCCGGGTCTCACGGGCAAAACTGGCGCTAAGGCCGAATGCCCGGCGCCCGGTTTTACTCTCCCACAAAAACATCTCCAGAATCAGAATGTAGATATGGATGGCGGCGACGACAAAAATAAGCGTATTGGCTAACACGGTAGTCCTTAGTCAGGTTAGAGCACAGGAAGCCCTGGTAAAACCCGCTTTTTATCGCGTGTTTAACCGTTTATATCAAAGAATAGCCGCATCACCCTGGCTATGTTGGAAATTCGGCCTGGAGAATGTCTTCAGGGTGATCATGCGTTGGCTGTTGAGGGGAATTTACAGGATGGGAACGAAACCGTTAATACTTTCTTTGGATGGACAAGAGGCCATCCCTCTGAATACGGTGTCCGGGACGCTGGGTCACCTCGGTATTGATCTCCGCGCGCTCGCGAATTCAGGAATGTGCAGTTTTGATCCGGGCTTCAGCAATACCGCCGGGTGTGAGTCGGCGATTTCCTATATCGATACGGAAAATAGCGTCCTGCTGCACCGTGGCTACCCGGTTGACCAGCTGGCCCGGCAGTGTGAGTTCCTGGAGGTGGCGTACATTATGCTGCACGGCGAGGCGCCCGATGAGGAGCGTTATCAGGTCTTCCGGGAAAAAATTACCCGCCATACCCTGGTGCATGAGCAGATGTCGAAAATGTGCAGCGGATTTCGGCGCGACTCCCATCCGATGGCGCTGATGTGTGCCATGGTGGGCGCACTGGCCGCGTTCTATCACGATGTGCTGGATGTCGAAAACCCCGAGCATCGTGCGCTGGCCGCCACCCGCTTGCTTTCCAAAATGCCTACGCTTGCGGCGATGAGCTATAAGTTTTCCATCGAGCAACCTGCGGTCTACCCGAGAAACGATCTCTCTTATGCCGGGAATTTCCTGCATATGCTGTTTGCGGTTCCAGCGGAAAAGTACCAGGTGAACCCGGTTATTGAGCAGGCGTTGAACCAGATTATGGTGCTCCATGCCGATCACGGGCAGTGCGCATCGACCACAACGGTGCGTGCGGCCGGCTCCTCCGGGGCGAATCTCTTCGCCTGCGTGGCGGCCGGTCTGGCGTCGATGTGGGGGCCGATGCACGGTGGCGCCAACGAGGCCAGTATGCAAATGCTGGGGGATATTGAGAGCATCGAACAGATCCCGGCGTTTATCAGTAAGGTGAAAAGGGATCCTTTGGCTTTCCGCCGGCTGGGCTTTGGCAACTCGCGCTACAAATATCTCGATCCCCGGGCGGCCATTCTGCGCGAAACCTGCCATAAGGTGCTGGCAGAGCTGGGCATGTCGGACCGACTGCTTCAGGTGGCAATGGCTCTGGAAGAGGTGGCGCTCAACGATCCCTACTTTGTGGAGAATGGACTTTCGCCGAGCGTCGATTTCTATACCGCCGTGATCCTGAAAGCGATGGGGCTACCTTCGTCGATGTTTGTCGTTATGACCGCGGTGGGACGTACGCTGGGGTGGGTCGCGCACTGGAATGAAATGCACGAGTCGCCGCTGAATATTTACCGTCCACGTCAGATTTACACCGGACAAGCGGCGCGGGATTACGTTTCGCGTCGCGGGATAAAATAAGCGCATGCCCGGTCCGGTGATGAAAGGCATTGCCGGACTTTCCACATGCGGGGCAGGACAGGGAGCGGTTGGCCGGAGATACGTCGTTATGCTATCTGAAACGCAGCCGGTAGCGATGCAACAGGATGTCTGAGGAAGAGATAGCGTCGAGGGGCTGGCCTTTATCGGAAGAGTAAATTGCGCTGAAGTTTATATATCCGTGTTATCCGGGTTATTTGAAACGGCAATCCATAGCAGGGACAGGGAAAATAAAGCCAGCGCGGCGACGGAACCGATAATTCCGAGATAAATAAATAGTGTCATAAACATAGTGTGACCTTCGGTGTGGTTAATCTGTGTGGGTTATATTTTTTTGAAATCAATCGATAAGCTCTCTTCCAGAGCATCAATCGCAATCTGCAAGAGGGGGCCTTCATCGGACCAGTTCTTCCTGGCTCCCGGGCTTTTCAGCAGCGTCAGCAGTCCTGCAGCACCCACAGGCGCACCGCTTCTGATAATTTCAAGCACGGCGTCCCCGATAATCGCTCTGACCGTCGGTAGCTCGGATGGAAGGCAAAAAAAAGTGTTTGCCGCTTTCATGTTGAAACCTCGAAGGACGCGTTCGGCGCGAGTTGCTGGCTCTTACGTTGGCTCAGGCAAATGACTCTGCATATCATTGTGGGCCACCTACGACGATGCACCTTTTTACAGGCGAAAGATACAAATTAATTCCCTTCAGAGAACATTTTAAAAAAACTTAAGTTATTGAAGGGGATAGTGAGTCTTACAGCGGTGCAGCCGCCGTGACCATTATAATTTTCCGTTTACGCGTTGATTATCCGACAAAACGTCGATTGCGGTTTGCAGGGCGATTTTATCATCGCGGCTTTTTTGCGTGCGCTGAAGCACCTGCAGATACTCACGTAGCGTTCTGGCGTTGATCGGGCGGCCAAGCTTTCCGACTTCAAGCACGGCATTACCCAGAATGATTTTAACGGGCGGGAGCTGGGCTGGGTACCAGTCGAGGATGTCTTCCGATTTCATAGCAAAAATCTCCGGGAGAGACAGAATACCACAAAATAAGCGTAACATGGGCGCCGGCAGGAATAAGCGCCTGATAAAGTTGTCAGTTATAGTCAGTTTGTGCATAGTTTTACTGGCAAAAAATACTGTTAAAAAGCTGTGAAAAATAATGCTTGCCAAAGGCTGGTTTACGTGCGTTAATGGCTTCAACGGTTTGAGTCTTAAAAATTATCTGCAACAGTTCCTGGAATTTTCTCATCGCATTTATCTTCTGATATCTCCTTTTGGGTATTTTTCTCTTCGATAAGTTTTTTTGCAGACCAGATATGCCCAAGGGCAAATTAAAAAAACGAACAACATATCTTAGACAATCACTAAAATAAGTCATGATTAAGTTGGTGAAAAACCTCAGATTAATCATGCAGAGAACGGTCGCAAAAGAAAGCGTATTCTTGGCCTGCTGTTCAGCACGGTGATTTCTGCACTATCCTTGAAAACCACAGATGAGTTTTCGCCAGAGTATAACCTCTAGTCCCTGCGGTAGTGAATGTTGTCACACATAAAGGTTAACATTATGACTGAATACATTCATTTCAGATGCCCGTGTTGTCATGGGTCACAATACAGAACATCGAATTACGATGTGACGGAAAAAAATCCCTTTGGCGCAAAATGTATCTTTTGTAAAACATCAATGATTACATTTGATAATATTGCTCCTTACATTTCCAACGGCGCGGCGACAATGGCGTGTCGGAAATAACGAAAGGGCCCCGGACGGGGCCTTTTCTTTTTCATCACCCAATGGATGGCATCGCCATCATTATGCTTTCAGCCAGGTGGTAGACTCATGAAGAAAGTTATTGTTTTTTTCAATGCATTACCGGCAGTTGTCGCGAAAATAGTGCCGGGGGTAACAACAATATTACGTGAGTATCCTAACGGTGAACAAAAACAGCTGCAGATCATGTCTGCTGAATTTCCTTCCTTGACGGGCGATCATCGCATTGTGCATGTTGCCTCCGATCGCGATTTAACCTCAGCCGAGATTCAAAACGCGGCGATAAAACTGTTGTCATAGCGCGGCGATAGCCGGTCGCCCGCGGCAGGATGAGTCCACTTCTATGCCGCGCCGACAGGGGCGACAGCATGATTTAATGGGTGAATGTCCGGTGAGCGCCTATAATTTAAAGGCGTGTGTTGCTATTCGAGGTAAAGTTGTATGATTACGCACCCGGAAGTTCGGCGCTGGGCATCGGTGATGCTGACCTCCGCTTTACGCGGAGAGATGTCCCAGGAAGAAATATTGAAACAGGTTCATATGATTTGTGAGAATCATGGTTCGGCGTGCCTGGAAGATGTTATCGATGAAATCTTAATTGAAGCGGGCCGTATTGGCTCAGGGCATAGCGACGGCACGTTTTATCGACATTGAACCTGAACATTAAAAGGCTATTGTAAAAGATCCTTTTTCATCGGAGATGGTCAGCTCTTTTCTTTCCGCCGCCCACACCATCTCCTGATTCTTAGAACTAAAATAAGACCCGCGCATAATTTTTTCTTCACCAAAATCAAATGTGATCTCAACAGGATGAACGGTGATGTCAATCATATAGAGATGGCCATCGACGTAACCTTTTACGCTGGCCGTGACCTGTTTCCCAATCCCGATATCGGTACGACAATTTTGAGCGTGAATTGTTGAGTTTTCAGTCATTTCTTATCTCTTGTTTGTCTGTAATCATTCGATATGAATAAACATTACCATATCTCATTCATCATATAAGCGTTAAATTAAGACTCATACTATTTATCTTATTTTTATCGGGATTTCTGCATTTAATAGGGTGATTGTGCTGTTTTTAGTGAAAACACCTGAATTTGCGCATCATGATACCTCAATCCGAGTTTGCCACCAGCGGGATACCTTCCGACAAATAAGTAAAACCGGTGTTATATGGATGCGGTTAATAATATCTGACGATGGATTATCACCATCGCGAGAGATGAACAGAAAATCAGGAATGAAGCATCCTGATTTCAGCGCAACGCGATGCTATCAGGTAAATAGCGGATTAAAACCCGATAAAATCCTCATCATGGTCATTTCCCGATGCGCCCTGAGGTTGTGTGTTTTTTAATCAGTTAGTGGTATGATAGACCACATTCATTCAGCGGGTAAAGGTCTATGTCATTCTTCGACAACGCAGTGAAGCGCTTGAGTTCCACCTCTGATACCACGGTAACCTGTCCGCAATGCGGGCATAAATCACGGCAGCCGGTGAACAAAATTAAAAAAGGGGCGACATTAATGTGTCCGCGCTGCAAGTCCCTGTTTATTGCCACTAAATAATGCTTTCACCTCTTCCGTCACGCCCCGGTGGGGCATGGCGGGAGAGGCGGCTGCCGCCTGGGCTTCAGCGTCGCTACGAGCTTGCGCCAGTGGCGATATGGCCAGGAGAATCAGGCATGCGAGAGCGTCGGGAACATCAGCTTACGCTCTTTAAAGATATTTTCTTTTGCCGCATAGATGAAAAGAAAATCATCAATTTCAATTTTTTCGTATTCACCTGCCCGGTCTTCCCTGGGCGTAAAGCCTAAAATAACCTGGCGGGTATGTTGCGCCGCAAGTTCATTCACGATCCTGGTCATCGAACTGGTGCTGTCACAGAAAATATCAAAACAGAGCAATGCATGATCGTTTTGCATGGCGATCGCCACGGCATTATTTTTCTCCGAGTAATAGACAAAGTGCTTCATAAACGCCGAGCAGTAGAACATCAGCAGACCGAAGTTATTGTGTGCCGAGAGGCGGGAGAACGGGTTGGCTTTCTGATAATAGTACTTGAGGATATTCACATCGCTCTCTTTATCCATATCCAGCTTGCGAAAATCCCCGGCAACGGGCGTAACCGGCAGGGCGTACTGGTATTCGTCGGTCTGTTCAAAGCCGAATTTAGGATAGAAATCAACGGTTGTGGAGTTAGCGAAGAGAAAAATACCGTCAGCCTGATCCTGCCAGTCAGCCAGAATATGGTTAATCAGCTGGCTGGCCAGACCCTTTTCGCGATAATCGGTGGCGGTCATCACGGTCCCAATCTGGATATAGCGCCTGGGCTCCCCCTGCCACATTAGATCGATAATGTTAGCCGACGCATTGGCAATCACTTTATTATGATCAACAAACGCATAAGGAATATAGGACTCGGTCCAGTAGCCTTTTTTGTACCACTCTTTAAAAGAGAGGTCAAAGGTCTTAATTGCCAAATTAATGAAGCTGTTTCTTAACACATCATCATGGACAACCTGCTTGACTAATTTGTATTTCATTGGTCTGTATTCCTTTTTATAAGTTCTGAGACCTGACACGACGACGACCATTTTAATAGCAAAATATTGACTCACTTATAGCGTTGAGTATGAACTTTTCACGATGTTTGTACAGTTTGTCCCTTCAGTGGTTTCTCAGGACGTTGGCTCGGTCACAGTACGCCGGGCAGGAAGGGGGGAGAAGCAGACGAATGCGCGGACAGGTGAGCGCCGATCCTTGACCGCCATCATTTTTGCGAGCGCATTTGCCGATAAAAGTTTCACTGGTAAAACTTATTAGCCCTGAGATTTAATTTCTATTAACTCTCACGCATTCCACTTTGTACAAGCTTGACAACATATTTTCTCATTGCTAATAGTTAAGCCACATCTTAAATAATAAACAAAGTTTAATATATGAAACTCAGCGTCGGGAGTTATGACAACAGCACAACCGTAGATAATGAGGCAGAAATACTGGCTGACTTTCAGCAGCGAAGTCAGCAGGCATATCAGAGCGGCGAAAATATCATGACTTTTTGTTATGGTGAAAGTCCACGGGAACGTATTGACTGGTTTATTTCTGCCGCCAGTAAAATGGGCACGATAATATTTATTCATGGCGGGTACTGGCAATCCTGTAATAAAGAGGATTTTGCTTTTATTACTGCCGGGCCGCTGGCCCGCGGGTTTGATGTGATGTTGGTGGAATATACGTTAGCGCCGCAGACGACGTTAACAGAGATCCATCGGCAGATTGGCGCGGCGCTGGATGCCATTGGCCGCCAGCCGGGTCTGTGCAGCCCGGTTTATCTGAGTGGGCACTCCGCAGGCGGCCATCTGGCAGCCTGCTGGCAGGCGCATCCGGTCGCCGATGCGGTCCTGGCAATCAGCGGGATTTATGAGCTTGAGCCTTTGCTGAGTACGGCGGTCAACCGGTCACTGCAGCTGACGCCCGCGGAGGTGAACGACCTCAGTCCGCTGCGTCATTTAGCGGAGAAGATCTCCCCTCTGACGCTGTTTTACGGCACCGCCGAGCGAACCGAGCTTATCGCGCAGAGTGAAAACTATGCTCAGCGGTTGCGCCAGCGGGGGAGGCCGGTTGACGTAATAGCCCTGCCGGGAGCTAACCACTACACCATCCTTGACGCGCTGTTTGCCACCGATGGCGCACTTTTCAGCCAGCTTTACCACGACGAGAATCCTTTATGCGAGACGTAATTCACACCGGCCTTCCGGATATCGGTCAGCCGTTCTCCTGGGCGACACGCGGCGGCGGGATGCTCTTTACCGCGCATGGCCCGGTTCGGGCTGATGGCACCATTGAAACCGGCCCGGCGGAACAGCAGATCGCCCTGACTTTCGATAATCTCACCCAGGCGCTACAGGCGGCCGGGAGCCATAGCGATAATGTTCTCCAGGTTATTATTTATCTGACTGACGTCAATGATGTTGCACGCCTTGATGATATTTACCAGCGCTATTTCAATGCCCCTTATCCTAATCGTTCGACGGTGATCGTTGATAAATTAGTGGTGCCGGGAATGAAAATAGAAATTACCGTCAGCGCTACGGCCTGAAAATAAAAATAAATATTCACCTGCCAGTCATATTTATTATGGCTAAGGATACCTATGTTCGCAGAAATTAAACCGTCGACTCCCGACCATATTATGTCGTTAATGGAAGCCTATTTGCAGGACCGCAATCCGCGGAAAGTGAATTTGGGCATCGGCTTATATTATGACGAGCGAGGGGAGGTACCGCTGATGCGGGCCGTCGAGCTGGCAGAACAGCGCCTGCTGGCGCAGCAGCTGCCGCACGGCTATCCGCCGATTGAAGGCAGCGTAAGCTTTGCCAGCCAGATACAGACCTTGCTGCTGGGGCCTGCCGCCCCGGAGCATGCGCTGGCGACGGTGCAAACCGTTGGCGGTTCTGGGGCGTTGAAGCTGGCGGCCGATTTTCTCGTTCACTTTTTACAGCGTAAAGAGATTTGGGTCTCTGATCCAACCTGGGCCAACCATCAGGCGATTTTTTCCGGCGCAGGGCTGCAGGTGAACCGCTATCCCTATTTTGACAATCTCCGCGGCGAACTGCGCTTTGCCGACATGCTGGCGACCCTGCAGACGCTACCCGCCGGCACGGCGGTGCTGCTGCACCCATGCTGCCATAACCCAACCGGGACCGATCTGAGCCACAGCCAGTGGCAGACGCTTCTGTGCGTGGTTCAGGCGCAGGGACTGCTGCCATTTTTCGATATCGCCTATCAGGGTTTTGGCGCCGGGCTGGAAGAGGACTGCTATGCGCTGAGGCTGGCGCTGGAAAGCGATCTGGATTTTATCGTCGCCAACTCTTTTTCGAAAAATATCGCCCTGTACGGCCAGCGGGTCGGGGGATTAACCGTGCGCTGCGCCAACGCGCAGACCGCCGCCAACGTCCAGGGGGCCTTAAAGACCTTAATTCGCCGTAGCTATTCCTGTCCGCCGACCCACGGCAGCCGGATCGTCGACATGGTGTTAGCCGACGCGCAGCTCCGCCAGCTGTGGCAGGAAGAGCTGGCGGCCATGCGTCAGAGGATCCAGCAGATGCGCCTGCGTTTGTCCGCCGGCCTGGAGCAGGGCGGTTCTCAGCTGGATTACCGGCGCATCCGCGATCAGCGCGGGATGTTCAGCTATACCGGTCTGGACGAACGGCAGGTGAGCGAGCTGCGCCAGCGCTATGCCATTTATCTGGTGGCACCGGGACGGATGTGTCTACCCGGTCTTAATGGTGACAACATTGATTATGTCACCGCCGCTATTCTCGATGTGACCACCGCCGCTCGCTAAGGCAGGAACGAATGAAAGATCGCAAGCGTTTTGATGAGATTGCACAGCGCCAGGGCGGGCTGAAGAAACAGCTTACCGCCGGGCAAATGTCGATGTTGGCGATCGGCGGCGCGATTGGTACCGGGTTGTTTCTGGGGAGCGCCTACGCCATTCAGATGGCCGGACCGTCGGTGCTGCTGAGCTATCTGATAGGGGGGGTGATTGCGCTGCTGCTGATGGGCTGCCTGGCGGAGATGACTTCAGAGCATCCGACCCCCGGCTCATTCGGTGACTATGCCGAGTTTTATCTCAGTCCGCTGTGTGGATTCCTGGTGCGCTACTCCTACTGGTCCTGCGTGGTGCTGGCGGTGGGTACCGAGGTGACGGCCATTGGAATGTATATGCAGTTCTGGTTCCCGCATACGCCGGTCTGGCCCTGGGTGCTGCTGTTCTCCGCCCTGGTGATGGTGATCAACGTTATTGGCGTGAAATGGTTCGGACAGGTGGAGTATGCGCTATCGACGATCAAGGTTCTGGCGATCGTGGCTTTTATCGTCATCGGCCTGGGGATCCTGGCCTTCTCCGCCAACCCAACCTACGGCCTGCATAATTTTACCGATGGCGGTGGGTTTATGCCGTTTGGGATCAGCGGCATGTGGTTTGCGACCATTGTTTCTATCTTCAGCTATCTGAGTATTGAAATGATCGCCGTGGCGGCAGGCGAGGCGAAAAACCCGGTGGTGGCGGTGAAGTCTGCGTTTAAAGGGACCATCCTGCGCCTGTTTATTTTCTATATGCTGTCGATTGCGCTCATGCTGGCGATTGTGCCGTGGCGTCAGTCCGGCACCAGCGAAAGCCCCTTCCTGGTGGCGATGAACGTGATTCACTTGCCGTATGCCGGCGGTATTTTTAACTTTATCGTCCTGATCGCGGCGCTCTCGGCCATGAACAGCCAGCTGTATATCACCACGCGGATGATGTTCTCGCTATCGCGTGCCGGGCAGGCACCGGCTGCGTTCGGTCGGATCAGCGCGCGCGGGATCCCGGTGAATGCGTTGGCCCTCTCCTGCGTCGGCATCATGGTCTCTATTGTCCTGAGCGTGCTCTACCCGCAGCAGGCGTTTGCCGCGATGATGTCTATTTCGGTCTATGGAGCCTGTTTCACCTGGCTGATGATCTTTATCACCCACCTGTTTTTCCGCCGCCAGCATACGCAAACGGTGCTCAAATTTCGCTTGTGGGGCTATCCCTGGAGCCCGTTGCTGGGGGCTGCTCTGATGCTGGCGCTGCTGATTTCAACAGCGTTTACCGATTTCTTCCGCATGACGCTGTGGTTTGGCATTCCGTTTACGCTGCTGCTGACCGGGCTCTATTTTTATAGCCGCCGTTCCCGGCCCATCTTATCGACGATTCATCCGCCCGAAGCCGATCGGGCGCCATAAGATAACCGCTCGCCTCTGGCCGCAGGCGAGCAGTTATTCGCTACGCTTTCCCCCAGTCGCAGATAATAACGTGGTGACGACTACGACAGTCAGGGAGCGAACTGGACTGTCCGGCGTTGTCACCTTCCGTCTCTTTTGGCGGCGGTGAAAAATACCCCGCGCAGGCGGTCAGCGGTAACACTAAAGTAAGAATAAGAAGTCTGGACACAGAAAAACCTGGCAGCGTGGGGGAAGTGCCCGTTTTTATCATTAAGAATATGATCGGGGTGGAGCTATTTTGTTTAATTATGGATAATGGCGGCGCGAGAAAATAAACATAATGCCTGTCAGTTTATTCTCAACAAAATATTCCCTGAGTCAGCCATCATGATGCCAGCAACGCTTACAGCGGTTGCTCCGGTATTGAGTTTTTCCGGGTTATGATAACGGGTCAGCAAGCGGATATATTAACGCAAGAAGGAATGCCTCGATGGCCGATAAACACTGGTCAATCACCGAACGCCTGCATCTGACGGTAACCAACCCGAATGTGATCATTCGCGGCAGCCACAGCTACTACAGCGACTGCTGGGATCGCGGATTTGAACGTTGCGTGGTGCGCTACCTGCACGGCGATGCCGTCAGCGAAGGGTGGGAGCCCTTAGGTCATGTAGATAAGCTCTTTATTGGTAATTTTGTCTGTATCGCGCCGGAAGTGGTGATCCTGATGGGCGGCAACAGCACGCACCGGATGGACTGGATCAGCCTCTATCCGTTTGTATCATGCGTTAACGAAGCCTATCAGCATCGCGGTGATACCGTGCTCGGAGATGGTTGCTGGATTGGCATGCGGGCGATGATTATGCCGGGCGTCACAATTGGCGAAGGCGCCGTGGTGGCGGCGGGAGCGGTGGTCACCAAAGACGTTCCGCCATATGCCGTCGTCGGCGGAAATCCGGCTACCTTTATTAAGTATCGTTTCCCCGAACCGGACATTGAGCGACTGCTGAAGCTGGATCTCTATCAATTAGAGGAAGAGACATTGTTGAACCTGCAGCCGCTGCTCTCCAGCCCGGATATTAGCGCGCTGGAGCAGGCGGTGGCGCAGCATCGACAGGATCGCGCTTAATCCGCCTGAAAGCCGGGGCTCGTCCCTGCCGGGGCCGCGGCTCTGTTGCGTGGCGACGGCGGGGAGTCCAGATAACCGGCTTTACCGCCGCTGAAGCACGCCACTTTAATGCGCCCGCGCGCGGGTGTTTCCCGGAATAGCCCGCGTCCTGCGGAAAATCAGTCGCTGCGCTGGGCGTAATACTTCTCTGTCTGTGCGGCGACGTAGCTTGTCCCGCCGCATGAGCGGAGCATTGGGCATCATCATCCGCTTTTTCCTGGGCAATGTCGGTAGAGAGCCGGGGGGAATAGCAGCATGTGTCTCCATGAATAGTCTGGCCGCTCGGGGGGCTTCCCGAAACGTCAGAGGCACAACAGGCCTTCATTTTTCTGAAGTAATGACGCAGATGTTAATAAACCATTGCCGGTTTTGTTTAGAAATAAAAACTGGCTAAGCGAAATAAGTGCAGAATGATATAACGCGTTCAAGGTAATGACCCCTATCATAAATAGGGAGGGGAAATGTGTTATCATCGCGCCTTTCCCTTTTCGTTTTGGGCTCTTTTTTATGCAACAACCTGTTGTTCGCGTGGGAGAATGGCTGGTTACACCCTCTGTTAACCAAATCAGCCGGAAGGGGCGCCAGCTTACTCTGGAACCGCGCTTAATCGATCTTTTGGTCTTCTTTGCCCGTCACCCTGGTGAAGTGCTCAGCAGGGACGAGCTTATTGATAATGTCTGGACACGTAACGTGGTCACCAGCCACGTCGTCACGCAGAGTATTTCCGAGCTACGTAAGTCGTTGAAAGATGGCAATGATAGTAGCCTCGAATATATTGCGACGGTACCCAAGCGCGGCTATAAGCTCACGGTGCCGGTCATCTGGTGCACGGAAGAGGGGGAAGAGCCCGCGATGGCGATCTCCCCAGCGGTCCCCGCTGCGACGCCTGACCTGACGACCCCGACGCGCGCTGCCGGCGAGATTGAGCAAGGCCAGACGCCGTCCGCAAAACCGGAGAAGCGACGACGTATTACTACCTTCTGGGTATGGATCCTGTTCCTGCTGGCGCTGGGTTCCTGCGTGGCCCTGGTTGCGCTGTCGTCGATCGAGTCGCGGCCACCGGTGAATAAAGCGCGCCTGCTGCTGAACCCGCGCGATATCGATATCCATCTGCTGAAAGGTAACTCCTGCACCAACTGGGCATCGCAGCATTCGTATGCGGTGGGCCTGGGCAGTCTGGTGACCACGTCGCTCAACACCTTCTCGACCTTTATGGTGCATGACAAAACCAACTACAACATTAATGAGCCAAGCAGTTCAGGTAAAACGCTGACGATTGAGTTCGTCAACCAGCGGCACTATCGCGCGCAGCAGTGCTTTATGTCCGTGCAGATGGTGGATAACGCCGACGGTTCAACGATGATGGACAAACGTTATTTCATTACCAGCGACAACCAGCTGGCGATTCAAAACGATCTGCTGAGCAGCTTATCGGAGGCCTTAAAGCAGCCGTGGTCGGAACGCATGCAGGCGATGCTGAAACAGTATCAACCGTCGCACAGCACGGCGCTGACCCATTTCTACGAGTCGCATCAGTTATTAATGAACGGTGATGTCGATTCCTTAGGTAAGGCCAGCGCGCTGCTTGATGATGTGATTAAAGACTCGCCTGAGTTTGCTTACGCCTATGCGGAAAAAACGCTGGTGGATGTTTTACGTCATTCGCAGCAGCCGTTAAATAAAGAGCAGCTCAACGCGCTGTACGCTGAAATCACTCGGGTTGGCGATATGCCGGGGATCAAAGATACGGCGGTATTTTACCAAATTAAAACAGTGGATTTGCTGGGCCAGGGTAAAGTCGATGAAGCGTATAACGCGATTAATACCGGGATCGACCTTGAGATGTCGTGGATGAATTACGTGCTGCTGGGTAAAGTCTACGAGATGAAAGGGGAGAACCGGGAAGCAGCGGATGCTTATCTGACGGCCTTTAATTTACGCCCGGGCGAGAACACCTTTTACTGGATTGAAAATGCAGTATTCCAGACCTCGGTTACCCGCGTGGTCCCGTACCTCGATAATTTCCTCTCTTCAGAATAAGTAAACCCTCACCATACTCAGGATATTGAGTGTGGTGAGGTTAATTTTATGTTTCTCATGAGCACCCTGATTGTTATATATATTTAACGCCACAATGGCGAAATACAACACAAATTCAACACGCGGAATTGGTTATAACCTACTGTAAAACAACGATGTTTATCTTTTTATGATATCAACATGTCATCCTGATATGTTAATTGAAAAAGGTCAAAATATCATTTGTCTGATGTTTGTTGTTATTTCACTTTATCTTTAGGACTTATCTTCTTTGAATCAGTAATCTTGTTGGCAGTTGGTCGGGTCAATTAAAGGTTCTATATCATGATCTGTACCTCCCAAATAAACTTAGGAGAAAAGCAAACATGAGTTCTGCCAAGAAGATAGGGCTATTTGCCTGTACCGGCGTCGTCGCTGGTAATATGATGGGGAGCGGTATTGCATTATTACCTGCGAACCTCGCCAGCATCGGTGGTATTGCTATCTGGGGATGGGTTATTTCTATTATTGGTGCGATGTCTCTGGCTTATGTTTATGCCCGACTGGCGACCAAGAACCCACAGCAGGGTGGTCCAATTGCCTATGCCGGGGAAATATCTCCCGCGTTCGGTTTCCAGACCGGCGTCCTTTATTATCATGCAAACTGGATTGGTAACCTGGCCATCGGTATTACCGCCGTTTCTTATTTGTCTACTTTCTTCCCGATTCTGAATAACCCCATTCCAGCCGGTATCGCGTGTATTGCGATCGTCTGGATATTCACCTTCGTTAATATGCTCGGCGGGACCTGGGTAAGCCGTCTGACCACCATTGGTCTGGTGCTGGTATTAATTCCGGTAGTGATGACCGCGGTTATCGGCTGGCACTGGTTTGATGCGGCGACCTATCAGGCAAACTGGAACACCTCCAGCACGCCAGACAGCCATGCGGTAATCAAAAGTATTCTGCTCTGCCTGTGGGCATTCGTCGGCGTTGAGTCTGCCGCCGTCAGCACCGGGATGGTGAAAAACCCGAAACGTACCGTTCCGCTGGCAACCATGCTGGGAACCGCGATGGCCGGCGTGGTCTATATCGCTGCGACTCAGGTTATCGCCGGGATGTACCCTGCGGCTCAGATGGCTGCCTCCGGTGCGCCGTTCGCTATCAGCGCCTCAACAATTCTTGGCGGCTGGGCTGCGCCGGTCGTCTCTGCCTTCACCGCATTTGCCTGCCTGACTTCTCTGGGCTCCTGGATGATGCTGGTTGGTCAGGCCGGGGTCCGTGCCGCTAACGATGGCAACTTCCCGAAAGTGTACGGTGAAGTGGATAACAACGGTATTCCGAAAAAAGGCCTGCTGCTGGCGGCGGTGAAAATGACCGCGCTGATGGTGCTGATTACCCTGATGAACTCCAGCGGTGGTAAAGCGTCTGACCTGTTCGGTGAACTGACCGGTATCGCCGTCCTGCTGACCATGCTGCCTTACTTCTACTCCTGCGTTGACCTGATTCGTTTCGAAGGCATTAACATTCGCAACCTTGTCAGCCTGATTTGTTCCGTCCTGGGCTGTGCGTTCTGCTTCATCGCCCTGATGGGGGCAAGCTCCTTCGAACTGGCCGGTACCTTTATCGTCAGCCTGATTATCCTGATGTTCTACGGTCGCAAAATGCATCAACGTCAGCACGAAAACGACACCACTGACAGCTCTGCCGCCAGCGCGCATTAATCCGTAACCCCTTTTCCTGGAGCTCCTTCCTGCACCTGTCACCACGTGACGGGAGGGGCTCTCCATATCTGGAGATTCGACTATGAACGTTATCGCAATCATGAATCACATGGGCGTCTACTTTAAAGAAGAGCCTATCCGTGAACTGCATCGCGCCCTTGAACGCCTGGACTTCCGTATTGTCTATCCGAACGACCGCGAAGATTTACTGAAACTGATCGAAAACAATGCCCGTCTGTGCGGCGTGATCTTCGACTGGGATAAATACAATCTTGAACTGTGCGAAGAGATCAGCAAGCTGAACGAATATATGCCGCTGTACGCTTTCGCCAACACCTACTCGACGCTGGACGTTAGCCTGAACGATCTGCGTATGCAGGTGCGCTTCTTCGAATATGCGCTGGGTGCGGCCGACGACATTGCCGATAAAATCAAACAGAATACCGATGAATACATCGATACCATTCTGCCGCCGCTGACCAAAGCGCTGTTCAAATATGTGCGTGAAGGTAAATACACCTTCTGTACTCCAGGCCATATGGGCGGTACCGCCTTCCAGAAAAGCCCGGTAGGCAGCATCTTCTATGATTTCTTTGGTTCAAATACCATGAAATCCGATATCTCGATTTCCGTTTCTGAACTGGGTTCCCTGCTGGACCACAGCGGCCCGCATAAAGAAGCTGAAGAGTATATTGCGCGTGTCTTTAACGCCGAACGCAGCTACATGGTGACCAACGGCACCTCAACGGCGAACAAAATCGTCGGTATGTACTCTGCGCCTGCTGGCAGCACCGTGCTGATTGACCGTAACTGTCACAAATCGCTGACTCACCTGATGATGATGAGCGATATTACGCCGATTTACTTCCGTCCGACCCGTAACGCCTACGGCATCCTCGGCGGTATTCCGCAGAGCGAATTCCAGCACGCCACTATCGCCAAACGCGTCAAAGAGACGCCGAACGCCACCTGGCCGGTGCACGCGGTTATCACCAACTCCACCTACGATGGTCTGCTGTATAACACCGACTTCATCAAGAAAACGCTGGATGTGAAATCTATCCACTTTGACTCTGCGTGGGTGCCTTACACCAACTTCTCGCCAATCTATGCCGGTAAATGCGGGATGAGCGGTGGCCGTGTGGAAGGGAAGGTGATCTATGAAACCCAGTCCACGCACAAACTGCTGGCGGCGTTCTCTCAGGCTTCGATGATTCACGTTAAAGGCGATGTTAACGAAGAGACCTTTAACGAAGCCTACATGATGCACACTACCACCTCTCCGCACTACGGCGTGGTTGCCTCGACGGAAACGGCCGCGGCGATGATGAAAGGTAATGCCGGTAAGCGTCTGATCGATGGCTCTATCGAACGTTCTATCAAGTTCCGTAAAGAGATCAAACGTCTGAAAGGCGAATCCGAAGGCTGGTTCTTCGACGTCTGGCAGCCGGAACATATCGATGGCCCGGAATGCTGGCCGCTGCGTTCTGATAGCGCATGGCACGGTTTCAAAAACATCGATAACGAACACATGTACCTCGACCCGATCAAAGTCACGCTGCTGACTCCGGGGATGAAGAAAGACGGCACCATGGATGAGTTCGGTATTCCGGCAAGCATCGTGGCGAAATATCTCGACGAACACGGCATCGTGGTAGAGAAAACCGGTCCGTACAACCTGCTGTTCCTGTTCAGCATCGGTATCGACAAAACCAAAGCGCTGAGCCTGCTGCGCGCGCTGACCGACTTTAAACGTGCCTTCGACCTGAACCTGCGCGTGAAAAACATGCTGCCGTCTCTGTATCGTGAAGATCCGGAGTTCTATGAAAACATGCGAGTTCAGGAACTGGCGCAGAATATTCACAAACTGATTGCGCATCACAACCTGCCGGATCTGATGTTCCGCGCTTTCGAAGTGCTGCCGACCATGATGATCACGCCGTACGCTGCGTTCCAGAAAGAGCTGCACGGTCAGACGGAAGAGGTCTATCTCGAAGAGATGGTGGGCCGTGTCAACGCCAACATGATCCTGCCGTATCCTCCGGGAGTTCCGCTGGTGATGCCGGGTGAAATGATCACCGAAGAGAGCCGTCCGGTGCTGGAGTTCCTGCAGATGCTGTGCGAAATCGGCGCCCACTACCCGGGCTTCGAAACCGATATCCACGGCGCATATCGTCAGGCGGATGGTCGCTACACCGTTAAAGTGCTGAAAGAAGAAAACAACAAGTAATTGAAGCTCCAGGGGAAGTGGCGTGCCACTTCCCTTTTTCACGCTGCAGGAGACCTCATGAAAACACCCTCACAACCGCGCGCGATCTATTACATCGTAGCGATCCAAATCTGGGAATATTTCAGCTTTTACGGCATGCGTGCCTTACTTATCCTCTACCTCACCCATCAGCTTGGCTTTGATGACAGCCACGCCATCAGTCTGTTCAGCGCTTACGCTTCCCTGGTTTACGTTACCCCCATTCTCGGCGGCTGGCTTGCCGACCGCCTGCTCGGCAATCGCACGGCGGTCATTGCCGGCGCGCTGTTGATGACGCTCGGCCACGTCGTGCTGGGCGTTGAATCTGATGCAACCTGGAGTCTGTACCTCGCGCTGGCGATCATTATCTGCGGCTACGGCCTGTTCAAATCCAACATCAGCTGCCTGCTGGGCGAGCTTTACGCCGTTGATGACCATCGCCGCGACGGCGGTTTCTCGCTGCTGTACGCCGCCGGCAACGTCGGCTCCATCGCGGCACCCATCGCCTGCGGGCTGGCGGCGCAGTGGTATGGCTGGCATATCGGTTTTGCGCTGGCGGGGATCGGCATGTTTATCGGCCTGCTGATTTTCCTCAGCGGCCATCGTCACTTCAGCCACACCCGCGGCGTCGACAGGCAGGCGCTGTGCGCGGTGAAATTTGTGCTGCCGACCTGGGGCTGGCTGGTGGTCATGCTCTGCGTGGCGCCGGTGTTCTTCACGCTGCTGCTGGAAAATAACTGGTCGGGCTATCTGCTGGCTATTGTCTGCGTCTTCGCCGCCCAAATGGTGGCGCGCATTATGGTGAACTCTCCGCAGCACCGTCGCGCGCTGTGGCAAATCGTACTGCTGATGCTGACCGGCACGCTGTTCTGGGTTCTGGCGCAGCAGGGCGGTAGCTCTATCAGCCTGTTTATCGATCGCTTTGTTAATCGCCGACTGTTCACCATTGAGGTGCCGACGGCTCTCTTCCAGTCGGTGAATGCCGTTGCCGTGATGGCGGCAGGCGTGGCGCTGGCCTGGCTGATGCGCCCGGAAGGCAGCACGCGATCGGTGCTTCGCGTGTGGCTGAAATTTGCTTTTGGCCTGGTGCTGATGGGCTGCGGTTTTATTGTGCTGGCCCTGAACGCACGTCATGGCGCCGTCGATGGCCAGGCATCAATGGGGCTGATGGTCGGCGGACTGGCGCTGATGGGCTTCGCCGAGCTGTTTATCGACCCGGTGGCGATGGCGCAGATCACGCGCCTGAATATGCCGGGCGTGACCGGGGTACTGACCGGAATTTATATGCTGGCGACCGGCGCGGTGGCCAACTGGCTGGCGGGTATCGTCGCGCAGCAGACCACCGAATCACAGATTAGCGAAACGGCGATCGCCGCGTATCAGCATTTCTTCTCCCTGATGGGGGAGTGGACGCTGGGCTGCGTAACGGTGATTGTCATCCTGGCCTTCGCTGCCGCCTGCAGCGTCGGCAAGCGCCGCGCCGCGACCGGTGAACTTCCCGGAGGGGGCGCGTAGCCATGGTTTCCGGGCGGCAAAACCCAGGCGCTACGGGCTCGTCGCCCGCTCAGACGCTGCGCGCCGCCGGGATATGTCGCCGAGTGAAAGGATCAATACATGGCCGACGCAGGTGCGAAAACAGCGCCTTGCATCGTTTGACTGTTAGGAGGAGGATGTTCTGGATAGATGGCAATCCATCGATGAAAAAAACTTTAGTTTTGCTATTGCTGAGTGATATCAGCCTTAAGTAAGGCCAGGTTATTTATGATTCTATCGTTCGGTCTTTGGCGATAACGTCAACGATCGGCCGCGCACTGGTGTAGAGACCCGCACTGACCAGGCCGCGCTGGATAGTGGCCTGGCGCAATTTATCGAAGCAAGTTTGAAAGCAGGGTTATGAGGAACCAACATGTCTGAACAACAAGCACAAAGTGCCGATGAGGCAATTGACCTTAATAATGAACTGAAAACCCGTCGTGAAAAGCTGGCTCAGCTTCGTGAGCAGGGTATCCCGTTCCCGAATGATTTTCGTCGTGACCATACTTCTGACCAGTTGCACACTGAATTCGATGACAAGGATAACGAAGCACTCACCTCCTTGAACGTTGAAGTCTCCGTTGCTGGTCGTATGATGACCCGTCGCATCATGGGGAAAGCCTCTTTCGTCACTCTGCAGGACGTCGGCGGGCGTATTCAGCTGTACGTTGCGCGCGACGATCTGCCGGAAGGCGTCTATAACGAACAGTTCAAAAAGTGGGACCTTGGCGACATTATTGCCGCCCGCGGTAAGCTGTTTAAAACCCAAACCGGCGAGCTGTCTATCCACTGTACTGAGCTGCGTCTGCTGACCAAAGCTCTGCGCCCGCTGCCGGACAAATTTCACGGCCTGCAGGATCAGGAAGTCCGTTACCGTCAGCGCTATCTGGATCTGATCGCCAACGACGAATCCCGCCGCACGTTTAAAGTCCGTTCGCAGATCCTCGCGACGATGCGCCAGTTCATGGTAGGCCGCGGTTTTATGGAAGTCGAAACCCCGATGATGCAGGTGATCCCCGGCGGCGCGTCTGCCCGTCCGTTCATCACCCATCACAACGCGCTGGATATGGACATGTACCTGCGTATCGCGCCGGAACTGTATCTGAAGCGTCTGGTTGTGGGCGGCTTCGAACGCGTATTCGAAATCAACCGTAACTTCCGTAACGAAGGCATCTCCGTGCGTCACAACCCAGAGTTCACCATGATGGAACTCTATATGGCGTACGCGGATTACAAAGATCTGATCGAGCTGACCGAATCCCTGTTCCGCACCCTGGCGCAGACCGTGCTGGGTAAAACAGAAGTTCCATACGGCGACCAGATCTTCGACTTCGGCAAACCGTTTGAAAAGCTGACCATGCGTGAGGCTATCAAGAAATACCGTCCGGAAACCGAGATGGCGGATCTCGATAACTTCGACGCGGCGAAAGCCCTTGCGGAGTCCATCGGTATTCACGTTGAGAAGAGCTGGGGCCTGGGTCGTATCGTCACGGAAATCTTTGATGAAGTGGCGGAAGCGCACCTGATTCAGCCGACCTTTATCACCGAATACCCGGCGGAAGTCTCTCCGCTGGCGCGCCGTAATGACGTGAATCCGGAAATTACCGACCGCTTTGAGTTCTTTATCGGCGGCCGCGAAATCGGTAACGGCTTCAGCGAGCTCAACGACGCGGAAGACCAGGCGCAGCGCTTCCAGGACCAGGTGAATGCGAAAGCCGCCGGGGATGATGAAGCGATGTTCTACGACGAAGACTACGTCACCGCGCTGGAGTATGGTCTGCCGCCGACCGCCGGTCTGGGCATCGGGATTGACCGGATGGTGATGCTGTTTACCAACAGCCACACCATCCGCGACGTGATCCTGTTCCCGGCAATGCGTCCGCAGAAATAACCGCGAGATGTGAAAAATAAAACCCCGGCCCGGTGCCGGGGTTTTGTGTTTATTGGCCGGGTGGCGGCTGCGCCTTGCCCGGCCTGTCGACCGCATTCAGCCTCGAGGCCTGGGTAAGCGTAGCGCCGCCGGGCGAAAGCACCGGTTTACCGGGGCTTTTTATGCGGTCATGTTCAGGCGCCGACGCTGCCCCAAACCATCTTGCCCTTGTGGAAGGTCGCGGTACGCGGTGAAATGCGTGCCACCGCTTCGGCGGAGCAGGAGGCATCGACCAGCACAAAGCTGGCCTCATCCTGCTCTTTCGGCCAGACGCGCTGGCCTTGATCGTTGAGCGGCAGTACGTTGCCGGTGGCAATTGCCAGCGAACGCGAAAGGGTCTGTTCGTTGGGGCGAATATAGAGCTGGGCGTAGAGATTGGCTTTTTCCAGCATGTCGCCCAGGCCGTATGGCGACCAATGGTCAATCACGCTGTCGGTGCCGGTCATTACAAATACCTCTTTATCCCGCAGCTGCTGCAGCGGCATGTGCAGGGTACCGATCGGCACGGTGGAGGCGATGGTGATTTGCTGGGCCGCCATGCGGCTGGCAATGGCCTCAACCTGCTGTTCGTTCAATGTCGCCAGCGCAAAAGCGTGGCTGATAGTCAGCTTGCCTTTTAGCGCCGGGGTTTTCTCTACGGTCTCTACCATATAGTTTATCGCCGCGACGCCCGCCGGGCTGGTTTCGTGGAGATGGATATCGACCCCTTTGTTATAATCCAGCGCTATCTGGAACATGGTATCGAGGGATTTCTCCATCGCTCCATCAACGTTGGTCGGATCGAGGCCACCGACGTAGTGTGCGCCGGCCTGCATGGCTTCACGTACCAGCGGTTCTGATTTTGACAGCAGGAGTCCGTGCTGCGGAAAAGCGACAATCTCGCAGGCGAAACCCGGCTGGCGGTGCGCGAGGACTGCCTGCAGATCTTCGAGGTTTTTCAACCCGGAGGTGGGTTCGATATTGCAGTGGCTGCGGGCTATCGTTGACCCTTTTGACTGGAGCAGGTCGATCAGTTTTTCCGCGTGCTGGCGGGTGTACGGCTGGAGCTCAGGCAACAGCTTCTGCTCAAGCTTAATCATGTCCTGAATCGTGGTGCCCGCCGGGCGGTTGAGTGAACGCCACGGGCCGCCGTAAAAGGTTTTATCCAGATGGATATGCATATCGCGCATCGCCGGGAGCATCAGCTTACCGCCGGCATCATAGCGGGGCAGGGAGGCATCAGGGTGGCTGCGATGGTTGTGGAGCGCGATAATTTTGCCGTCGGCAATCTCGAGGGTTTGCCGTTCGGTACGAGTGTGTACCACTACGTCATTTTCATACTCAAAGCCGCTTTCCAGCAGGACATTATCGAGATAGTAGTGGGTGTCGTCGGGGCTGATAACCTTTTGGTTGTCGCAGGTCGTCGCGGATATCGAGCGCTCATCGGCGTAAACGACGGGTGCGGCGGCGGCAAACAGGGCGGCGGCGGTGACCATTTTTCCGCTCTGGCTGAGAAATTCGCGACGGCTATTGTCTTTATTCATGAATCTTCCTTTTTCTTTCTTTTCATTTGCTCAGTCGTGCACAAGATGGGTACCGGTCTCTCCGCGCAGCGCAGCGGGTAAACACTCCGGCGTGGTGATAATCACCCGCTTGCCGCCATGCTTTAAAAACGCGAGGCTGGCGACGATTTTGGGCAACATGCTGCCGGCCGGAAAGTGGCCTTCCTGCATATAGCGGGTCATATCGCTGATATTGACCGTCCCCAGCGCCTGCTGCCGGGGCTGCCCAAAGTGAATGCACACTTTTTCAACGCCGGTGGTGATGGCCAGGATATCGGCGTGAATCTCCCGTGCCAGTAGCGCGGTTGAGAGATCCTTATCAATCACCGCATCAACGCTCTGATAATCTCCCTGCGCGCTGCGGACTACAGGGATGCCGCCGCCACCGGCGCCGATCACCACGAACCCTTGTCGGGTCAGCGCTTTAATGGCTTCGGCTTCCACGATGCGTTTGGGTTCCGGCGAGGCGACCACCCGCCGATAGCCACGCCCGGCATCTTCGACGAAGTGCCAGTCCGGATGCGTCTGCCGGAGATCATCGCGCTGGGCTTCGCTAAAAAATGCGCCAATCGGTTTCGTCGGGTGGGCAAAGCCGGGGTCATTTTTATCGACTTCGACCTGGGTGACGACGGTCACCGCTTTTTGTTCGCCGCGGTGGGCCAGGCGATTATTGAGCGCCTGCTGAATCAGGTAGCCGATTCCACCCTGGGTGTCGGCAACGCAGTTGGCCAGCGGCGTCAGCGGCAGACCTTCGCACTCATGAGCGATTTCAGCGCGGCGTAAATCCAGTCCGACCTGCGGCCCGTTGCCGTGGGTCAGGACAAGATGGTAGTCCGACGCCAGCATGGCCAGCACCGTATCCGCCACGGCCTTGACCGCTTCAGCCTGATGTTCAATTGACTGGCTGGCGTTATCTTTGATGATACTGTTGCCGCCAATGGCAACGACCACAAGTTCTTTCATCGTGTAGGTTCCCGGTACAGAAGGTAATGGCGTTGTTGTTATCAGATTTATCGCCCGGCCAGGGCGCTTTCGCCCCGGGCCGGGGATGTTTTTAAGCGCCGTAACGTTCGACCCAGCGCAAAATGGCTTTTTCAAAACAGGCAAACGGCGGGTGGACGATGCCGGCGCCGATCATACCGATGCCCGCATCTTTGTGGGCGATGGCGGTATTGATCACCGGCAGAATACCGCTGCTGCCGACGCGGGTAATATCGATAGCGGTCGGCACACCCATAAACCCGAGCAGCGGGATAGTGACGTTGGGGTTTTCACCGAGGGTGATTTCACGCATCTGGCGGGAGAAATCGATGGCCTCGTCCACCGTTCCGCCAACCAGTGCGACGATGGCCGGTGCCGTTGCCATAGCGAAACCGCCAATGCCGTAGGTTTCGGTAATCGCGCTATCGCCGATATCGAGACCGGAATCCTCCGGCTTATAACCGGCAAACATCGGGCCGATCACCTGCTGCGCCGGGCCGGTGAACCACTCTCCCGGCAACCCGCTGACTCGCAGACCGAACTCGACGCCGTTACGCGCCATGGTGGTAACGACGGTGCTGTACTCAATGCCGTGGGCGGCATCCATCGCGGCTTTACACATCGCCATCCACGTCGGGCCGGAGAAATAGTCGCTGCTGGCGACGAATTCAAAGACTTCACGCTGCTGTTCGACCGGATAGCCGGCCTGAATAATGCCCGGCGTCAGCGCCTGGATCAGTAGCGTGGTACCGGCATTGTTGCGGTTGTGGCACTCATCGCCCATATGCAGGGCCTGCGCCAGCATCAGGCGCAGATCGATTTCGCCAATCACCTTCATGGCGTCGCGCAGCATCGGCCCCTGGACGTCACGCATCCAGTTCAGACGGTCGATAACGCTCTGGTCGTTAGCCCCCATGCGCAGGATCTTCGCCATCTGCTCGCTCATGTTGGTATAAGCGATGTTGCCGTAGGTTTTGTTCTCGACAATATGCATAAACATGGAGGCGGAGGTGACGCCGGCCATAGACCCGACGCAGTCATGTTCGTGACATGGCGAGAAGGTGATTTCACCTGAAGCGGCCAGTTCGGCGGCATCAGCCAGATCGTTTGCCAGCCCTTCAAATACCAGCGCGCCGGTGACCGCACCTTTCATCGCTCCGCACATCTTTTCCCACGTTACCGGCGGCCCGGCGTGGAGAATGGTTTTTGCCGTCATCCCAGGCACCACGTTGATGGCCTGGTCGAAGCCCGTCAGCACCGGATGCGACTGGATAATGCGTTCCAGCGCCTGCTGGTTGGCGGCGGCGATTTTATCCGCCAGCGCGGAGTCGGCAAGCGCGTCGAGGGCATTGACCACCCGCATATTGCCCTGGCCTGGCGGCGTCCAGTCGAGCTGGGTCACCGCCGTATGCTGCTTTTTCAGATCATCGCTGAACATCGCGATCCCGACATTAATAACGTTCAGCGGCTGGCTGAATAGTGACTGATTCATCAGGCGTTCTCCCCTTTGCAGATAAGTTCACGCGCCAGCAGGCCGGTCTCGGTACTGCTGTTGGCCAGAATGACGCCCGCCTCGCTAAGCATCAGGCGCTGTTGTTCCCGCGATGGCGTATCGATATCGGTGCCTAAAACGTAAGCGAGGATCGTCAGCCGACGGCCATCGGCGGCGGCAATGGCTTTTGCCTCTTTGATCGCCTCGATCGTCGACCCGACCGGATCTTCATGCGACCCAAAGCCCAGCACGAAGTCCATCACGATCGCCGCAACTTCTGGATCGCGCGCTTCCTGCAGCAGGCGGCTGATGCGGTTGGTTGGGTCGATCATCGGGTGCGGTTTACCATTGGTGAAGTCGTCATCGCCGAAATCGAGGAAGGTGTGCTTGATGCTGTGGTTGATATCGCTCAGGCGATAAGCCGGATCCGGCTGAATGTTACTGTAAACTTCGGCCTGTTTTTCCAGGACGGCGAACATGGTTTCGTCGCACAGCGTGCCGCCGCAGAACAGGCCGCGAATGTATTTCTGCTGCGGCGTGAGCTGTGCACGAATTTCAGCAATCAATGCCGGGTCCAGCGGGGGCAAATCGAGATTTTGTTGCTTAACGCCGCTCAGCAGTACCGCCTTCAGCGCCGCTTCTCTGGTGCCGCGGGCAAACTGCAGACCTTGCTCATCGGCCGGTGGTTCGGCGCGGCCCAGGAAGCACACGACAACCGGTTTACGGCAGGCGCGTGCGCGCTCCAGCACTTTTTTCGCCACGGTCGGGGCGGGCGGCTTGGAGACGAGGGCGATAATTTCCGTTTGCGGATCCGCTTCCAGCATCTGAATGGCATCGAGCATCATCATGCCGCCGATTTTTTCACTCAGGTCGCGACCGCCGGTGCCGATAAGTTGTGATATGCCGCCGCCGAACGCGTGAATACGCACGCTCAGCTCCTGGCTACCGGTGCCAGAGGCGCCGATAATACCGATGTTGCCGCGGCGTACCGCATTTGCGAAGCACAGACCGGTGCCGTTAATGATGGCGGTCCCGCAGTCTGGCCCCATCAGCAGCAAACCTTTCTCATGGGCCAGTTGTTTCAGCGCGCGTTCGTCCTCGAGAGAGACGTTATCGGAAAACAACATCACGTTGAGACCGTTTTGTAACGCCTGTCGTGCTTCGCGGGCGGCGAACAGTCCGTTGACTGAGATAACCGCCATATTGCTGTCCGGAAGATGTTTTTTAGCGCTGGCGAGGGTGGCATAGCGCGCTTCGTGCTGGCCGCTTTGCGCTTTTTGGCTAAATAGCGCTTCGATCCCGGCGAGAATTTGCTCGTTATCGGCGCCGTCCTGGCCATTAATGACGATTATCAGGTCGCCGTTTTTCGCTGCTTCCAGCTCCGGCGTCAGCAGTCCCAGATTCTTCAGGACTCCTTTGTTCATTTCGGTCGCCATCGCTACAAATGCCTGCTCTACGCCGTCGATCTTATTGGCGCGGGTGGATATCGACATTAATGAGACGGAATCAAAATAGGTATTCTTCTTCACGACTATTTTAACTGACATAATTCCCTCCATACGTTTGACTCAGCGCGCAGGCATCCGCCATGCCCAATAGCATGTCGCTGCCGGAACTTGAGCCAATATTTTTAATATCGGCAATTGCCGCAATAGAAAAGATTGTCGGTTGATTAATCATGAGGTTAATCAACCCGGCGATATTTTCGCGATAGCGCTGATTAATAGCTGCCTCCAGCGTAATCGCGCTGAGCGGCGTGGTGTTATGTCTGGCACACTGCAGCGCCGCTAAAAATTCACCCCGGCATTGATTAGCCGGATGTCCGTTAATAAATAAAATAACGCTAAGGCCTACCAGGTAATCATCCGCCGATGGCGTCAGGCCAATACCTAGTCCGAGCATATTAGCGATGGCGGCACTGATATTTTTATTTTGCCGAAGGGCGTTAAATAATGTTTTCCGGCGATGCTGTAATTCACGCCCCATCGCTTTATAAAACGGGTTGTCGCCGCGATAAAGAAATAAGGTATCGTCCTCATGCAGTTGCTCAATGATAATGTTTTGCCAGCGTCGCCAGGCTATCCGGGTCAATGCTGCCGCGCTTAATACGGCCGTTGGCATTTGCCAGCGCTCACAGCGCTGGAGGTCTATCCATTTATCATTGCCAATATACATTCCTGAATCGGTGAACCGGACGCTTTCCCCTGGCCGGAACAGGTTGTCAAAGTAGGTGAGTGCTAACCTACAGCTGTTGGGCGCATTGTCATATGCGGCGCACAGCAGCGTCAGGAGCCCTGGCTTGTCGGGAATCTGCAGGTTGACCGCGCGCGAGAAGACCTGCTCGACCCGTCCGCCGCCGCGTTGAGAGAGAAAGCTCTCATCCGCAGTTAGCGCTTGCACACACCGCCGTAAGGAGGTGTCGATGGCCGTTCTCCTTCCTCAGGCGCCGGCGGCAACCAGCAGGTGGGCGATTTCAGCAAAGCCCTTATCCCACGCCAGTTCCAGCGGCGTTTTGCCATATTTATCGGTCATATGGGGATTGGCGCCGTGGTCCAGCAGCAGCTTAACGATCTCCTGCTGCGTTGCGCCACCATCGTTTAAAACAATCGCTTCCAGCAGCGGCGTCCAGCCGACAAAGTTAGTGTGGTTGACGTTAATATCGGTTTCGGTCAACAGAATTTTTACGATCTCAAGATGACCCTTTTCGCAGGCCGGCGTCAGACCGACGCCGCCGAAACGGCTTAAGCGCGTAAGGTCAGGTTTCGCTGGCAGAATTAAATGCAGCAGCTCGACGTCATTATTCAGGCAGCTCAGTAAGAACGGGTTAAAACAGGTCTGGTCCTGCTTATCAATATCGACACCAGCGGCAATGAGCACAGACACGCAGGCATAATGTTTATTCAGGCTGGCCAGAGTAATAGCGGTTCGCCCCTGGCGATTGCTGGCATTAATATCGACGCCACGGGCTAAACAGGTTTTTAATTGTTCGACATTGCCTTGCTCCGCAGCCAAAAGATATTCAGCAATAATATTTTCCGTGGTCATCATCTTACTCCTGTGGTGGCGGCTGAGACTTTTTGATGACCTGAGCATAGCAACCAAAAATAGATAAAAGAACCCGCTTAAATTTTATTCGCGATAACCCCACTCATTGTTGAATATTTTTTAATAATGGATGCAGACTGTGCGGCAGTGCAATGTTTGTTTCTTGCATGCGATTTCCCGTAATTCAAGAGGGGATTATTTCTATATAGTTCCCGAACGAAACCAATTTCCACGACCACTATCACGAGGGGGAAGAGATGAACGGACTCACCGCAACGGGGATTACTGTCGGCATTTGTGCCGGGATCTGGCAGCTGATCTCCTCGCAGGTTGGGCTTGATCCGCGCTGGGGATTGCTTGGCACGATCGGCTTTGTCGCCTTTTGCAGTTTTTATGCGGCAGGCGGCGGTAAAGAGGGGTTTGTGAAGAGTCTTTTTGTCAACTACACCGGCGCCGCGTGGGCATTTCTGGCGGCGATGGCCGCGGGTGGGCTGACTGCCGCCATCGGGATGTCATCCTTCTGGGCCAGCGTTATCACCACGGTGCCGTTCTCCGCGGTGATTGTCTGGCAGGGGCGCTTTTCCCTCACCGCGTTTATTCCCGGCGGCTTTCTTGGCATGACGCTGTTTTTCGCCTCCGGGATGAACTGGCCGGTGACGCTGCTGGGTTTTTTGGCCGGCAACGGCGTGGGGCTGATTTCCGAATATACCGGTCGTAAACTGAGCGAGGCAACCTCAAAAAGCTCGCGCTGAACCATGACGCCGCGGAGAATTTCGCGGCCCACGCGGGCCGACAATTCGCATGGTGTTAAAAGATATTCAAAAATGATTGCCGATGGCAGGGACAGGAAATAGAGTCGATTGCAGAGTGGGGCTAATGAGCGGTTGACGAAAGCAGGAGCGGGCCAATGAACTCAATTTTTACTGAAGAAAATCTGCTGGCGTTTACCACGGCGGCGCGCTTTGGCAGTTTCAGCAAAGCCGCAGACGAGCTGGGGCTGACGACATCAGCCATCAGCTACACCATCAAGCGCATGGAGACGGGGCTGGACGTGGTGCTGTTTACCCGTAATACCCGTAGCATCGAGCTGACCGAGTCCGGCTACTATCTTTTCCGTAAGGCCACGGATTTGCTCAATGATTTCCATGCCATCAAGCGCAGCATAGATACCATAGCCCAGGGGATTGAGGCCCGGGTCCGTATCTGCATCAACCAGCTGCTTTATACGCCGCGGCACACGGCGCGTCTGTTGCAGGTGCTCAAAAAACAGTTTCCAACCTGCCAGATTACCGTTACCACGGAGGTGTATAACGGCGTCTGGGATGCGATAATTAATCAGCAGGCTAATATCGCGATTGGCGCGCCGGATACGCTGCTCGACGGCGGCGGCATTGACTACACTGAAATTGGTGCCATTCGTTGGGTCTTCGCCATTGCCCCGGATCATCCGCTGGCGTTTATGCCGGAACCCATAGCGGAAAGCCAGCTACGGCTTTACCCCAATATTATGGTGGAGGACACCGCCAGCACCATTAATAAGAAAGTGGGTTGGTTACTGCACGGGCAGGAGGCGATTCTGGTGCCGGACTTTAATACCAAATGCCAGTGCCAGATCCTCGGTGAAGGCATTGGTTTTCTGCCGGATTATATGGTTCGTGAGGCCATGGCGGAAAACCGGCTGATTACCCGCCAGATTCATAACCCGCGCCAGGATTCAGGAATGCTGCTGGCGACCCAGCATGCGGCCAGTGGGCAGGTGACGCAGTGGATAAAGAAAGAGTTTCGCCCCGGTGGGATATTAACTGCTATCTATAGCGATTTACTTCACCGCGAGACGACGATGAAATCGTTTCAATCTATTTCCTGAAATTTTTCTGGAATACCTTATGTGTTATAACACCAGATATAAAAACATAAGGTGTTAATTAAATGAAAAATTTAAAGTTAATTGTTGGTAGCTTGATCTGCGCTGGTTGTTTATTCGCACCATTATCTGTCATGGCGGGTTATAAGATAAATACAATCCCGGTTCATTTCGATAAAGGTACCAGCGGAACCACCATTAAAAATGCCCTGAGCGGCGCCGATGTGAAAGATTACACGCTGGTGGCGAAAGCTGGTCAGCTAATGCACGTCACCATGAAGAGCAAATGGCCCCATCCTTATTTCAACGTGATCAACCCCGCGAACGAAACCATTTTTAATGGCTCGATGACAGAAGGTGCTTTTGAGCAGCGCCTCGAAACCAACGGAAAATATACCGTCCGCGTGTATCAGATGGGCGGCGCGCGCGATGAAGGAAAAACCAGTGCCTATGAGCTGGCCTTGAAAGTCACGGACTGACTTTTCCAGTATGCAACCGCCGTCTTCACGCTGCGCCGCGGGCCGGGTGAAGACGGCGTTTTTTACGCGTATTTACCCCGCATAAGGGACACCCAGCTCCCATCTCGACTGCCAGTGGGCGATATACTGGCAGGCCACGGCTTTCTGATGACGTATCACCACGACGTTTTCACTATTTTTTGTTTCGGCGGACGGAGCATAGTTAAATGACCCGGTTTCAACCGTCGCCCCATCGGCAATAATCGTCTTATCGTGTTGGATGTGATAGTGGCCATCAATACGTAATGCCACCCCGTGCTCCGCAACATACTTCATTATCTTTTGGCTGGCTTCCACCGCGTTGCGTCTTTTATCGACCACGATTTGCACCTTGACGCCGCGGTCATGGGCGGCGACAAGCGCCCGCGCAATATCAGGCGCCTGAAAAGAGTAGGCAATCATCTGGATCGAGGTTTGCGCCTGATTAATGGTCTCTAATACCAGTTGGCGGGCAGAGCCTTCGGGGGAAAAACCTACCTCTATATCGGGCGCCGCCGCAACCTGCGAAGAGAAGGAAAGTGCGAGCGCCGGAAGGGCGAATTTCAGCGAAAGGAGACGCGACATATCGGGTTGCCTTGCGGGGCACGATGAAAGATGTGAGCAGTCTATGCCCCTGCGATGGTCATGGGAATAGACCTGCCGGGCGGTACACGGCGGCGTGTGCGAGCCAGGTGAGCGTGGTCATCACGCTAACATGTTGAAACCGTTAGCCTGATACCGGCAGCGGATGACAAAGCGGGCGCTCTTTTCCTCTCATCATGACGGGAGTGAAAATCGGATCAATTTGTAACGGCCCTCCTGAAAGGATCGCTGACGTTTCAAATCCCCCTCTTCTTTAGGCGGAAAATCTTCTCTGGCGGATTGCCAGCGGCGGGCCTGTGACTTGTCTGCAAACTGCTGGGCGCCTCTCATTTTTTGCGCGTTTATGCCGCAATGTTAGATATCTGTCAAAGTTCTGTTATCAGACGGTTTTAAAATTTTCATTTCAGTTATTTAATTATAAAAGTTTCATATGTGTTGTTAATGAAATAAAACGTCTGAAATTTTCCGGGTGATAAATCGTATGTTTTATGAACTGCTGTTTTAATAATTCACTAAAAAACCACTGAATTAGGTGGTTCTGATAAACATGTGCAAAAACAGCGCGCTCAGAAGTGAAACTTCTGGCTGGCGATCCGGCAGGTATCAGCAACACGCATTTACGAAATGAATCTTTCATTTCATCTCAATGAACTGGCATATCACTGAACCCCAAGGAACAACTATGAACATCAAGAAAACGATTGTTGCCTCTTTGTTAGTCTGTATGTTGCCCGCTGCGGTGATGGCAAAAGATCTCTCCGTCGGCGTTTCCATGGCGCTTTTCGACGATAACTTCCTGACTATCCTGCGTACCGCCATGCAAAAAGAGATGCAAAAAGAGGGGGTGAAGTCGCAGGTAGAGGATGCCAAGGGTGATGTCGCGCAGCAGCTGCAGCAGGTGCAGAACTTTATTGGTCAGGGCGTCGATGCCATCATCGTCAACCCGGTCGATACCAACGCCGTGAAGCCGATTATCGATCAGGCGACCAAAGCCGGCATTCCGCTGGTCTTCGTTAACCGCCGTCCGCAGATTACGCTGACCGACAAAATGGCCTACGTCGGTTCGGATTCGGTGCTGGCCGGCCGTCTGCAGATGGAAGCGCTGGCGAAGGCGATGAACGGCAAAGGCAACGTGGCGATTCTGCTGGGCGACCTGGCGAACGAATCAACTCGCGATCGTACCAAAGGCGTAGAAGAGGTGGTTGCGAAATACCCGGATATCAAGATCGTTCAGAAGCAGACGGCGAAATTCATGCGTAACGATGCCGTAGATGTGGTGAGTAACTGGATGACCAGTGGGGAAGATATTCAGGCGATCGCCTCCAATAACGATGAAATGGCGATTGGCGCGCTGCAGGCGCTGGGGAGCAATCCGAAGCACATTCTGATTGCCGGCGTCGATGGGACCCCTGACGCACTGCAGATGCTGAAAAACGGCAAGATGATCGCCACCATTTTCCAGGATGCTAAAGGCCAGGGGGAAGGGGCGGTGGATGCAGCCGTCAAACTGGCGAACGGGGAAAAAGTCGAAAAAGTCATCGATGTCCCTTACCAGCTGATTACCAAAGAGAATATGTCTGAATTTGTCAGCCGTAATCAAAAATAATCATTTCTGGCTCAGCGGTACGGAGGGGGAGGTATGAACGCTTTTGCACTTGAAGCCGAAGGTATCAGTAAGTTCTTTCCTGGCGTGAAGGCGCTCGATAATGTCTCATTACGCGTGCGCCCGGGGACGGTGCACGCCCTGATGGGGGAGAATGGTGCGGGAAAGTCGACGTTAATGAAGTGCCTTATCGGGATTTACCGTCCCGATAAGGGCGCGATCCGGGTGAAGGGCGAACCGGTGCAGTTCCAGGATACGATGGATGCGCTGCGCGCGGGGATCTCCATGATCCACCAGGAGCTGAATCTGGTGCCGCATATGACGGTGGCAGAAAATATCTGGCTGGGGCGCGAGCCGATGAAATACGGCTTTGTCGACCATCGACAGTTGGCCCGCCAGACGCAGACACTGCTCAATAAACTGAATATCCGTTTATCCGCCGACCGGCTGGTGGGCGAGCTCAGCATTGCCGCCCAGCAAATGGTGGAAATAGCCAAAGCGGTATCGTGGAACGCGGATATTGTCATTATGGATGAACCCACCTCGGCACTGACGGAAAGTGAAGTGGCCCACCTGTTCACCATCATTCGCGATTTACGCGAACAGGGTAAAGCCATTATTTATATCAGCCACAAGATGGATGAGATTTTCGCGATTACCGATGAAATTAGCGTCTTTCGCGACGGGACCTGGGTGGGCAGCCGGCAGACGGGCGAATTTACCCGTCAGTCGCTTATTACCCAGATGGTGGGCCGCGAATTAACTCAGCTGTTCCCGAAATTCAATAATACCATTGGCGAAGAGGTGCTGACGGTCCGTAATCTGTCGCGCAAAGGCTATTTTGAGGAGGTGAATTTCAGCGTCCGCCGTGGCGAAATTCTCGGCGTTGCGGGTCTGGTTGGCGCCGGGCGCAGTGAAGTGATGGAGAGCCTGTTCGGGATGGAGCGCTTTGACAGTGGCGAAGTGTTGATTGACGGCCAGCCGGTGATCATCGACTCGCCTTCCGTGGCCATCGAAAAAGGGATGGCGCTGCTGACCGAAGACCGCAAAAAGTCCGGACTGTTCCTCGTGCTCTCGGTGATGGAAAACATGAGTATCGTCAATATGCCGGAATATATCGGCAAGAGCGGGTTTGTCAAACATATGAAGATGGCACAAGACTGCATGGAACAGATCCGTCGTCTGAATATTAAAACCCCGACCATGGATCAGATTATTAATAACCTGAGCGGCGGTAATCAGCAAAAGGTCTTAATTGCCCGCTGGCTTTTAGCGCAGCCCAAAATATTAATTCTTGATGAGCCAACCCGCGGGATTGACGTGGGGGCGAAAGCTGAAATTTATCACCTGATTAGCGAACTGGCGAATCGCGGCGTTGCGGTGATTATGGTCTCTTCTGAACTGCCGGAAATTCTGGGCATGAGCGATCGCGTTATGGTCATGCACGAAGGACGTATTACCGGCATCCTCGACAAAGACGAGGCCGATCAGGAAACCATTTTGTCGTTGGCATCCCACTGAGGTGTAGAGAATGAGCAATATGAAACTGACCGCAACAGCTGCAAATGCGCGATCCTCTTTCCTTGGTAATTTACGGCATAAATTACCGAAAGATACCGGTATCTTTATTGTTATGGTGGTCATCGCCCTGACCTTTGAAATTGCCGGCTGGTTTGTCCGCGACCAGTCTTTCCTGATGAACACCAACCGCCTGGTGTTGATTGTCCTGCAGGTCGCCATTATCGGGATTATCGCCGTCGGCGTCACGCAGGTCATTATCACTACCGGGATTGACCTCTCCTCCGGCTCGGTCATTGCCCTTGCTGCCGTGGTGGCGGCAAGCCTGGCACAAACCTCGGATAGCCTGTCGCCGATGTTCCCGTCACTGGTTAACCTACCGGCGGTCATTCCCATTTGCGCCGGGATTGGCGTCGGGCTGATCTGCGGATTAACCAACGGCTTTTTGGTCACCCGTACCGGGATTCCGCCGTTTATCGCCACTCTCGGGATGATGGTCTCTGCCCGCGGTCTGGCGCAATATTACACCCAGGGAAATCCCATCAGTTTCTTGTCCGATAGCTTTACGTCGATTGGTCAGGGGGCGATGCCGGTGATTATTTTCTTCGTGATTGCTGCTCTGTTTCACATCGCGCTGAAACACACCCGCTACGGTAAATATGTTTACGCCATCGGCGGCAACATGACCTCGGCAAAAGTATCCGGCATCAATGTGAATAAGTATCTGGTTATCGTCTACACCATCGCCGGCGCGCTGTCGGGGCTGGCCGGGGTTGTGCTGGCGGCGCGCGTCAGCAGCGGGCAGTCCAGTATGGGGATGTCCTACGAACTGGACGCTATCGCCGCGGCCGTTATCGGCGGCAGCAGCCTGATGGGCGGCGTAGGCCGCATCACCGGCACCCTGATTGGGGCGATGATTCTCGGCTTAATCAAAAGCGGCTTCACCTTCGTCGGCGTCGACGCTTACGTTCAGGATATTATCAAAGGGATTATTATTGTTGCGGCGGTGACGATAGACATGCGCCGTAACCGTAAGAAGCACTAAGCGAATGCAGAGAGAGCCCTGAGGTGATATCAGGGTTATCTCTTCGCGCTGTTAAACCAGGGGATGATTAAAATGGCAAGGCACGCAGGCGCCGGTGCGCTCAGGAGAGGCCGCAAATCCGGTCACGCCCGCTGTTCTTGGCGTTATACAGCTCCCTGTCGGCCCGCGACATCAGCTCTTGCAGCGGGCACTGCCAGCCTTTAGCTACCCCGAAACTGGCGGTGATCTTAAAGGTGATATCGCCGGTCGTATGGAGGGTCAGCTTGCGGATTTCCTGCTGAATCCGCGCGGTATAGCTGGCGACTTCGTCTGACGAAGCGGCCAGAAACAGGACCGCGAACTCTTCTCCGCCGAGGCGCCCCACCACGTCTTCCGGGCGGCTCAACTTACTCAGGGTTTTGGCCAGGGCAACCAGCACCTCGTCACCCATCGGGTGTCCCCAGTTATCGTTTATCGACTTAAAGCGGTCAACGTCGAGCATCACTAACCAGGCCGGAAGCGCCTTGCTGGACTGACTTAATAGCGCATCAGCCCGGGCGTTAAATGCCCGGCGATTAAACAGATGGGTCAGCGGATCCTCTTCCGACTGGCGCTGGTACTGGCGGCTGATGCGGGCATCTTCACGGAGTTTTTTCCCGAGGGTCCCGAGGGATGAAAACAGGCTCTGCACCTCTTCTGCCGTATCGTCATCGATTTGGACGTGGAGTTGTTTTCCGGCAATCAGCGCCGCGGCGAGCTCATTTAAGCGCAGAATGGGGCGTAAAACGCGAGAGCGAATATAGAAAATCATCGCAATGGTCAGGGTATACACCAGCCCAAGCACCACCAGCCGTAGCAGGAAATTCTCTAAGGCCCGATGTTCGGCGGCGGTGTAGTGCTCCTTTACTCCGTTCATATAGGTATTGAGGAGATCGTCAAACGAATTGAGGCTGGCGTGATAGTCGACGGCAAACTGTTCGGCGCTCACGCTATAGGGCTTACCGCTGTCGCTCTCAGCGCTTAACTGATTGATTAACGCAATGCCCTGATGTTCAAAGTCCCGGCGCGTGTTTTCCAGCGTTTTCTGGAAGTGGGGAAGATAGGTGGCCTCATTGCCCTGCGTTTGCAGCAGCCACCACGCGGTATTGATCCGTTCGATACCGCGAATCAATCCTTCCCGGTTGGCCCGCGGAATCGGGGTGTGTGTGGCCAGCGGAATCAGCACCTGAGAACCGAGTCGACCCGTTGCATCGCGCAGCTCGCCCAGCGCCTGCGCGCGCAGAATCGGACCCAGCGCGCTGGGCTCCAGCAGCAGAAACTCGGTGGTGCGCTCGAACAGCGCCTTATGATAGAAATCCGTTGCCACCACCATATCGTGAATGGCCAAATCTGCGGACTGCGGGTCGCTCAGCACCTGGGTGCGAAAGCGGTCGGCAATACGACGGGAACGCTCCAGCTGCTGCATCATTTCGCCCATCAGCGCCGGAGAGAGCAGGTTTTTCGGGATCTTTTGCATGTCGCGGTCGGTGATGTCGCGATGGGCGACCAGCGCCTGCCAGCGTGACTCTTTCTCCTCAGGCGAGCTTAATATCAGCTCGTTAACGAAGGCGCGCTCACCGGCCAGGTCATTAGAGACCTGCAGTACCCGGTAGAAAATATCGAACTGGGTAACATTGTTATGCGCGCTTTTCCACGTTCCCCATGAGCCGGAAAGCAGCCAGAAGGAGAGAATGGTGGTTAAAAAAATCGTCGCCAGCGCGGATCCCCAGATATAGCGGAGAATATTGGACGATGCTGAGGATCTCTTTTTCGTTTTCACACGTACCCGGGCGTCAGCAGTAAAAAAGAAGCGATTCGAAAATCATTGAATTGAACTGAAATACAACGGAATGTCATGCCGTTATGTCCGCATACCTGCCTGCTCTATGCGATCTATTGGCTGATTTTAGCAGATAATCCACAAATAAATGGCTTTTTGTCCGCGCGGGTAAACAATCTAAGATATTGTTTTAATTTGGTTATGCCTGCAGTTATCTCCTTCCCGGAAGGAGCCGGCGTACCGTCACGGCGGTGAGCTGTCGTTCTGGCACCGCGCGGCGCCAGAACGACCAGCAGAAGGGCGCTTACTTTTCCCCGGCGGCGAGCAGTACGCTATGCAGCAGTACGTTGGCCCCTTTTTCTGCCCACGTGGGCAGAATATTCTCCGCCTCGTTATGGCTAATTCCCTTCTCGCAGGGGATGAAAATCATGCTGGCGGGCGTGACCTTGCTGATATAGCAGGTATCGTGGCCGGCGCCGGAGACCATGCGTCTGGCGCTGTAGCCGAGCATCTGAACCGCCTGCTCGCTGCGCGCCAGACACTGGGCGTTGAAGGCGATTGGCGCGTAGTCAAAAATGAGCTCGATCTGCGCCTGCACCCCGCGTCTGGCCAGCGTGTCGGCAGCGTGACGCAACGCCTGTTCCATTGCCTCCAGCGCGCTGCTTTGCGGATGGCGGAATTCCACGCTGCATTCGACGCGCCCCGGCACCACGTTGCGCGATCCCGGTATCACCTGCGCCATGCCGATGGTCGCCCGTCCGTCGGGGTTGTGGGCGATCCCGATTTGCTCCACCGCCAGCGCCAGCTCGGCGAAAGCGGTCAATGCATCGCGGCGGCTGCCCATCGGCGTGGTGCCGGCGTGGGCGGAAAAGCCCTCCAGCGTGACGTTGAACCAGCGCTGGCCCATTGCCGCGTGGACGAGGCCGATATCAACGTCGTCTTCTTCCAGAATCGGCCCCTGTTCGATATGCACCTCATAACAGGCATGAACCGGGAACGCGGCGGTCGGACGCTCGCCGCGGTAGCCGATCGCCTCCAGTGCCGCGCCGACGCTGATGCCGTCGCGATCTTTGCGGGCCAGCGCGAAAGCTTCGCTGAACTGCCCGGCCCAGACGCCGGATGCCAGCATCGCCGGGGCAAAGCGCGCCCCTTCTTCATTGGTCCAGTTCACCAGCACGATATCGCGTTCGGTCTCAATGCCGCGTTCGTTCAGCGTGCGTAGCGCCTCCAGCCCGGCGAGCACGCCGTAAATCCCGTCATAGCGGCCGCCGAGCGGCTGGGAGTCGACGTGCGAACCGGTCAATACCGGAGCCAGCTGCGGATTTTTTCCGGCGCGGCGGATAAACATATTGCCCATGCTATCGACTGCGCAGGGAAAACCGGCTTCTTGTGCCCACTGGCGCAGCAGGTCGCGCGCCTGGCGGTCCTCGTCGCTCAGCGTCAGCCGGGTGACGCCGCCGGCCGGCGTCGCCCCAATCCTCGCCATCTCGTTGAGGGTTGACCACAGACGTTCAGCGTTGATGGCTATCATGGCTTGTCCTTCTTCACGCGATAGCGGAAGTCGCAGCACTTTCCGCCCTGCATGATGGTGGTGGTGCGGGTCAGCTCCACCTCCGGCGCGTAGCCGACGATAAACTTGTCGTCGCGGGCGCAGGAGAGCAGGTGGCCAATCTCGCCGAGGCCCATCTCGTGGTACATCTCGGCGTAGCGGCAGCGGTTGACGTTGTAGTTATACTGCTGGTCATCGGCGTCCAGCACCTTGACCTCCAGGGCATTGTCCTTTTCCCACAGATATTGCAGGGCGACAAAGCTCTGGATGTTCGCGCCGTTCGGCTCCTGGCGGGCAAACGTTTTTCCCGCCTCAATCGCGGCGTTTTCAATGGCTTCGCCGATGACCGCCTGGGCACGAGCTTTACCTATCTCGCGCACCAGGATGTCGTAAATCGGCTTAATAATTTCGGCTTCAATTTTGCGGCGGGCGAGAATGCCCAGCTCATTATTATCACTCATCACATTGCCTCACTGCGTTACTTCGTTGTTGCGCCGCCGAGTACGGTTTGCGGCTGCCATTTGCCGTCGACGACTTTGTAGACGGTAAAGGTTGGCGATTTCAGGTTGCCCTCTTTATCAAAGGCGATGTGTCCGGTGACCCCGGAGTAGTTAATGGCGCGTAGCGCGGGCAGATAGTTGGCCGGGTCGACGGAGTCAGCTTTTTCCATCGCCGCCACCAGCACGCGGGTGGCGTCATAGGCGAACGGCGCGTGCAGCTCGATATGGGTGTGATAGCGCGCCTGGTAGGCCTGCTCAAAGGCTTTGCCGCCCGGCATCTGTTCAACCGGCAGTCCCGGCTCCAGCGCCACCACGCCGTCACCCTCTTTTTGCGCCAGCTGCAGGAAGGTCTGGCTGACGAAACCGCCGGCGCCCATCAGGGTGGCGTTCATGCCCAGCTGTTTGATACGACGCGCCAGCGGAGCGGCCTGGCTATCGACGCCGCCGAAGAAAATCAGATCGGCATTTTTACTGCGGATGGCGGTCAGTACGGCGCTGAAGTCCACCGTTTTGTCGTCAACATACTGGCGATCGACGATTTTGATCCCCTGTGCGTCCAGCGACTTAATAAACTCGTCCGCCAGCCCCTGACCAAAAGCGGTACGGTCATCAATCACCGCGATGCGTTTGGCCTTCAGGGTTTGTACCGCGTACTGCCCGGCAAACTGGCCGCCGTCATCGTCGTGGCCCATCACGCGGAAGCTGGTGTCGAAACCCTGTCTGGTATAGGCGTGTCCGGTAGCGACCGGCGCGACCTGGGCGATGCCGGCATCGTGGTAAACCCGTGCGGCGGGAATGCTGGTGCCGGTGTTCCAGTGGCCGACGACGCCGGCGACGCCGCTATCCACCAGACGCTGAGCGACGGCAACGGCGGTACGCGGGTCGGACTGATCGTCTTCAGATTGCAGTTTAAAGGTTACCGCCTTGCCGCCGATGGTCGGGTGTTGCTTGTTGATATCGTCTATCGCCAGCTGCGCGCCGTTTTCGAGATCCTTGCCGATACGCGCGGAAGGGCCGGTCAGCGGGCCCGCCAGGCCGATAATCACGGTTTCGCCGGCCGCAGACCATGCGGCGGATGAGGCAAAGCCACTGAGCAGAATAGCGGCGCTGAGCGCACTGATTTTGACTGTTTTCATTGTTTTTCCCTGATGCTGGTTAGTGTTATGCGGGCACTTCGCCCAAATAAATCTGTGCGATACGGTCGTCGGCCAGCAGCGCCTGCGAGGCACCACGTTCCACAATGCTGCCGCTGTCCATCACCCACGCGCTGTCGGTGGCCTCCAGCGCCAGACGCGCGTTCTGCTCAATCAGCAGCAGCGCCACGCCGCGCTGACGGAGAGTGGCGATCACGCGGAAAACGTTCTCGACCATCAGCGGCGCCAGCCCCATCGAGGGCTCATCGAGGATCAGCAGGCGCGGCTGGCTGAGCAGGGCGCGGTTGAGCGCCAGCAGCTGCTGTTCGCCACCGGAGAGCAGCCCGGCCAGCTGGTGCTGGCGTTCGGCGAGGCGCGGGAAGTTGGCGAAGATCTCGTCCATCTCCTGTCGGACCGCCGCGCTATCACGACGCAGCCAGGCGCCCATCTGCAGGTTTTCCAGTACCGTCATGCGGGTAAAGATGCCGCGGCCTTCCGGTACCATCACCAGCCCTTCGCGCAGCAGCGACTCCGCTTTGCGTCGACGAACCGGTTGACCGTTGAAAATAATCTCGCCGCTAAAGGGTTCCAGCCCGGTAATGGCGCGGACGGTGGAGCTTTTTCCCGCGCCGTTGGCGCCGATCAACGTCGTCTGCTCACCCGCATTAACGCTGAATGAGACGTCGCGTACCGCCTGGATGCCGCCGTAGTGCACGCTGAGGCCGGTTACGGTTAACAGATCAGACATGGACATTGCCTCCCAGCCAGGCGGCAATCACCGCCGGATCGCGGCGCACGGTCTCCGGCGTGCCGCTGGTTAATGTTTTGCCGTAATCCAGCACCATCAGGCGATCGCAGATCCCCATCACCAGCTTGACGTCATGCTCAATCATCAGCAGCGTTCTGCCGTCATCGCGAATGCGCAGCAGCAGTTCGCCCAGCGCCATCTTCTCGGCGGCGTTCATCCCGGCCGCCGGTTCATCCAGCGCCAGCAGGCGCGGATCGGTAGCCAGCGCACGGGCAATCTCCAGCCGCCGCTGGTGGCCGTAAGCGAGGTCGCAGGCGCGGTAGTGGGCGAACTGCGCAATGCCGGTGTAGTCCAGCCAGTGCCATGCCAGCTCGCGGGTCTGCGCCTCTTCGGCGCGGGCGCGTTTATGGCGGGTAAGCGCGGCCCACAGACCGTTGCGGGTGCGCACGTGGCGGCCGACCATCACGTTCTCCAGTACCGACATCTGGTTAAACAGCCGCACGTTCTGGAAGGTGCGGGCGATGCCGGCGGCGGTGACTTTCTCGATATTCTTCGGGAAGTAGGGCTCACCGGCGATAGCGAACTCGCCGCTGTCCGCCGGGTACAGCCCGGTAATCAGGTTAAAGCAGGTGGTTTTCCCCGCGCCGTTGGGGCCGATCAGGCCGTAGATTTCACCTTCATTAATGGTCAGCGATACGTCATCGACCGCCGTCAGGCCACCAAAGCGTTTTGACATGTGGCGTACGCTTAACAGACTCATGCTTTGACTCCCTGATGACGCGCGGGCCAGATGCCCTGAGGGCGCAGGAGCATGACCAGCACCAGCGCCAGGCCGTAGAACAGCTGGCGCAGCACTTCCGGGTCAATCAGCACTTCGCCAAACAGCGCCTGCTGCAGCGGCGCCGCCTGGCTGCGCAGCAGCTCTGGCAGCGCGGTCAGCAGCACCGCGCCGAGGATCACCCCGGGGATATGACCCATCCCGCCCAGCACCACCATCGCCAGTACCGCAATTGACTCCTGTAGCGTGAAGGATTCCGGCGAAACGAAGCCCTGAAATGCGCCGAACAGCGCCCCCGCCACGCCGCCGAACGAGGCGCCGATAGCGAAAGCCAGCAGTTTGTAGTTACGCAGATTGATGCCCATTGCGCGGGCGACGTCTTCATCCTCGCGGATGGCGTGCCAGGCGCGGCCGATGCGCGAATGCTGTAGCCGCAGGCAGACGAAAATAATCGCCACAATCACCAGCATCAGCAGGTAGTACCACAGCCACAGCGCCGGGACTTTAAAACCAAACCAGTGATAGACGCCGCTAAACTTCAGCCCGAACAGGTTCAGCGAGTCGACCCCGGAAATGCCTTTTGCGCCGTTGGTGATGTTGACCGGGCGGTCGAGGTTGCGCATCAGGATGCGGATAATCTCACCAAAACCGAGCGTGACAATGGCCAGGTAGTCGCCGCGCAGCTTCAGCGTCGGCGCCCCCAGCACGATCCCGCAGCCTGCCGCCACCAGCGCGGCAAGCGGAATAATCACCAGCCACGAGGTGTGCAGGCCCTCCGGGAACCGGTTATTTAACAGCGGGAACACCTCCAGCAGATGCGGCGAGGCCAGCAGAGCGGCCAGGTATGCGCCGACGGCATAGAAGGCGATAAAGCCCATATCCAGCAGGCCGGTGTAGCCGACCACGATATTCAGCCCCAGCGCCAGCATGATGTAGAGCAGGGCGAAGTCGATGACCCGCACCCAGTAGTTGCCGCCGAGCTGGCTGGCGACCATCGGCGCCACCAGCAGCGCGCAGACGAACAGGGTCATCCCGGACCAGAAGCGGCGGGAGACGACGGGCGTATCGAGTTGTGCCGTTGTCATAATATTTCTCCTAGGCCCGGTGCGCGACGCGTTCGCCGAGTAAACCGGCAGGGCGGAAGACCAGCACCAGAATCAGCACCATAAAGGCGAAGATATCCTGGTAGTTGCTGCCAAAGACGCCGTTGGTCAGGTCGCCGAGATAGCCGGCCCCCAGGGATTCGATCAGGCCCAGTAGCAGGCCGCCGACCATCGCGCCGCGAATATTGCCGATGCCGCCGAGCACCGCGGCGGTGAAAGCTTTAATGCCGGGCAGAAAGCCCATGGAGAAGCTGGCGCTGCCGTAGTTGCTGGCCATCATCACGCCAGCCAGCGCGGCGAATACGCCGCCGATGGCGAAAGTGAGGATGATAATCGCGTTGGGGTTCACCCCCATCAGCGTGGCGATGCGCGGATTTTCCGCCACCGCGCGCATACCGCGACCTAAGCGGGTGTACTCCACCAGCAGCCACAGGCCGAGCATTACCGCGAGAGCCAGCGTGACGGTGACGATACCGGTGACGGTAATGAGCGCCGGAGGATGCGCTTCGCTGCCGTGGGTCACTGCGATCGGATCCATCGGCAGGATCTGCGGGAACATCAGCGGATTGCGCGACCAGACGATCATCGCTACGGTTTGCAGCAGTACCGAGACGCCGATCCCGGAGATCAGCGGCGCCAGGCGCGGAGCGTTACGCAGGCGGCGGTAGGCAAAGCGCTCGACCGCCATCGCCAGCAGGGCGCAGACCGCCATGGCCAGCAGCAGCGCCAGCCCCAGCTGCGCCAGCGGCGGCAGAGTGGGGAAATGGGCATTCAGCGCGTTCATCCCGGAAAGGGTGGTTAACGCGCCGACCATCAGAATATCGCCGTGGGCAAAGTTAATAATGCGCAGAATGCCGTACACCATGGTGTAGCCGAGCGCGATCAGGGCGTAGATGCTGCCGAGCATGACCCCGTTGATGATTTGTTGTATGAGTGTGTCCAACTGGTTCTTCCGACAAGATGCTCAAATAATAGCTACCATCCAACAAATGAATTAAATTGTAAAATACGCATATATTCTTTCTTATGATAAATGCGTTGTTAACTATCTTTATGATTTTTAATATAATTAAATAAAGCATCGAGTAGTGAAATACGCTAAGAAAATCAATATATGAAAAAAACAGAACAGTCAGAGGGGCCGGTTAGCTGGTCTGAGAGTACGTTAGCCAACGATCCGCCGCTGCGGGCGGTGCGCGCCTTCGAGGCGATCGCCCGCCTGGGCAGCGTGACCCTGGCGGCGCAGGAGCTGGCGATTTCACCCTCGGCGGTAAGCCACCAGCTGAAGGTGCTGGAAGGCTATCTGCAGATCCCGCTTACCGAACGCCAGGGGCGGCGGCTGACCCTCAGCCAGCAGGGGCGGGAGTATTACCGCTCGATCCGCGCGGCGTTTAACGTGCTGCGCCAGGCCACCGAACATCTGGTCGATCAGGTGCAAACCCAGCAGGTGACGATCAGCCTGATCCCGCTGTTTGGCATGGGCTGGTTTATTCCCCGTCTGCCGTCGTTCGTGCACGCCAATCCGCATACCGAAATCAACGTGGTTTACGCGAACCACCGCAACTACCTTAGCGATGCTTCCGATATGTCGATTCGCTTTGGCAACGGTCACTGGGTGGGCTATCAAAGCGAAAAGCTGATTTCCGGTAAAATGGTGCCGGTATGCAGTCAGGCCTTTTTGCGTCTGCACGGGCATATCGATACCCCGGAGCAGCTGCTGCAGATGCCGCTGCTGCACGACGAGGAGCGCACGACATGGAACCAGTGGTTTGTGCAGCAGGGGGTTAAACGGCCGCCGCGCTCGACGGGGCCGCTGTTTGAAGATGGCCTGCTGACCCTGGCGGGGGTGCAGGCCGGGCTGGGCTGTGCGCTGATGCGCGAGCCGCTGATCGCCCCCTATCTGAAGAGCGGCGAGCTGGTGAAAATCTTCGATACGGCGATAGATGATGGCCGGGATTACTATCTCTGCGTGCGTCAGGATAGCGATATGACCCCCAACGGTAAGCTATTACAGAGCTGGCTGCGTCAGCAGGCCCTCGGATGAACTTCACTTAAGAATTTACTTAATCCAGCTCACACTTTTGTCCGGTCGCCGTTGTCATTGCGCAGGGACGCTTAGATAATCCGCCGAAATAACCCATTTTTATGATGGCGTGCTACTGCGAAAGCAGGCAAGACCAAAATAGAAATGCTCTCCCGCCAAGGGGAGCGTCTCTGTTTTGGTCTTTTTTTTTGCCCCAACACCAGGGAACACTATGAACTATAACGAAACAGCAGACAAAATCCTCCACGCGGTGGGCGGTGCGGAGAATATCCGCATGCTCACCCATTGCGCGACCCGGCTGCGCATGGAGTTCAACGACCGCGCGAAGGTTAACGATGCGCAGATTGGCACTATCCCCGGCGTGATCAGCGTCGTGGAGAAGGGCGGCCAGTTCCAGATTGTTATCGGCAATGAGGTGCAGCGGGTTTATCGCCTGCTCAATAAGGCCCTGCCTGAGAAGAAAAGCCCGACCGGCGGCGATAAAAACGCCAAACCGACCGGCATCGTTGCGCGGGTTATCAGCGTCATCTCGACCACATTTACCCCGGTGATCCCGGCGATCACCGGCGCGGGGATGATTAAAGCGCTGTTGGCCATTCTCAAGCTTACCGGCGTGATTAGCGAAACCAGCTCGACCTGGCAACTGCTCAATATCATTGCCGACGCCGCCTTCTTCTTCCTGCCGGTGCTGCTGGCCTACGGGGCGTCGCTGAAGTTTGAATGCAACCCGATTCTGGCGATGACTCTCGCGGGCGTGCTGCTGCATCCCGGCATCGGCCAGATGCTGGCGGCCGGTAAAGCGGTCGATTTTGTCGGTATCAACGTCCTGCTTTCCGATTACGCCGGGTCGGTGCTGCCGATCATTCTGACCGTGTGGCTGATGTCGTGGGTGGAGCGTTTTGCCGAAAAAGTGTCGCCATCGATTATCAAGTTTTTCGTCAAGCCGATGCTGATTCTGCTGATTACCGCGCCGCTGGCGCTGGTGGTTGTCGGCCCGGCGGGCATTTTGCTTAACGACCTGGTTGCCGCGGGGGCGGGGGCTATCGATCGCCACGCCAGCTGGTTGATCCCGATGCTGATGGGCACCCTGCAGCCCTTCCTGATCATTACCGGTACCGCATGGGCGATGACGCCGATCGCCACCGGTCAGCTGAGTAAAAGCGGTTACGAGATGATTAACGGGCCGGGGATGCTGGCATCAAACGTGGCGATGGGCGCGGCGACGCTGTGCGTGGCGCTGAAAACCAAAAATAGCAACCTGCGCCAGCTGGCCTCTTCGTCGGGCTTTACCGCGCTGCTGGGGATCACCGAACCGGCGCTGTACGGGGTGCTGCTCAAGTTCCGCCGGGTGCTGATTGCCGCGATGATCGGCGGCGGCTGTGCCGGGGTCTACGCCGGGGTGAGCGGGCTGGTACGCTACGCTTTTGTCTCCCCGGGACTGGCGGCGCTGCCGGCGTTTATCGGCGAAAACCCGATGAATATCGTCCATGCGCTGGTGACCTGCGCGATTTCCATCGTGGTGACCTTTACCTTGACCTGGTTTATCGCCTTCAAAGAGGTTCCGCAGGAGCAAGAGGAGGTGAGCGAGGCGCCGCAGCCCGCGGTCAGCGCGAAAAGCGAGGGCGAGTTTGAAGTATTAAGTCCGCTGCGCGGCCAGGTGGTGGCGCTCAGCGAAGTGAACGACGATGTTTTTTCCGGCGGTCTGCTGGGCGAGGGCGTGGCGATTCGTCCGCAGGAAGGGGTGCTGCGCGCGCCGTTTAGCGGCAAGGTGATGATGTTTCTGCCCTCCTGCCACGCGGTTGGCCTGCAGAGCGACAGCGGTCTTGAGCTGCTGATCCATATTGGTATCGACACCGTCAATCTTAACGGCCAGCACTTTAGCTCGGCGCTGAAGGTGGGCGATAGCGTGGAGGCCGGGCAGGCGCTGATCCGCTTCGATATTTCGGCCATCGAGCAGGCCGGGTACGACCTGATTACCCCGGTGATTGTGGTCAACGGCGATGAGCGGCACTCTCTGCGCCTCACCGCCGCCGCGCAGGTGGATTACGGTGAACCGCTGATGGTGCAATCCGCTAAGGAGGCGCAGGCATGATTTATCAACAGCAGGCCCGGTTCCCGGATGGTTTTCTGTGGGGGGCGTCCACTTCGGCCTATCAGGTTGAGGGCGCGTGGAATGAAGACGGTAAGGGGCCGTCGGTGGTCGATATGCTCAGCCATCCGCCGGGAACGGCGGACTTCCGCATCGCCAGCGACCACTACCATCGCGTGGAGGAAGACGTCGCGCTGATGGCGGAGATGGGGCTGAAGGCCTACCGCTTTTCGGTGGCCTGGTCGCGGGTGATCCCGGACGGCGACGGCCCGGTGAATCCGGGCGGGCTGGCCTTTTATCATCGGCTGATCGACGCCCTGACGCGCCACGGGATCACCCCCATTGTGACGCTGTACCACTTCGACCTGCCGTGGGCGCTGGAGCTCAAAGGCGGCTGGCTGAACCGCAACACCGGGGAGGCCTTCGTGCGCTATGCCCGGCTGCTGTTCAGCGAGTTTGCCGCTAAAGTCCCGCTCTGGCTGACGATTAACGAACAAAACACCATGATCCTCCACCCCGGGGCGATTGGCGTGCCCGCCGATCGCCCACTGCCGGACAAGAAGGCGCTGTACCAGCAAAATCACCATATGATGCTGGCCCAGGCGCAGATCTTCGCCCTGTGCCACCGCGAGTTTCCCGGAGTGCGTATCGGCCCGGCGATAAATACCACCTCGATGTACGCCGAAAGCTGTAAACCGGAGGATGCCATTGCCGCGCATAACTGGGAGACACTGCGCTGCTGGAGCTTTCTGGATGTGGCGGTGCATGGCCGCTACAACGCCCTGGCGTGGGCCTATATGCAGGATCGCGGCCTCGCGCCGCAAGTGCAGCCAGAGGATGCGCTGATTTTGCAGCAGGGGCGGCCGGACTTTATCGCCATTAACTACTACTCCACCGCCACTATTGCCGCCAGTCGGGGCGACGGTGCAGACGTTGCGCCTCGCGCGGGCGACCAGCAAATTATGCTGGGCGAAGAGGGGGTTTATCGCCCGGCGGAAAACCCGTGGGTCGGCAAAACCCCCTACGGCTGGGTCGTCGACCCGGTGGGGCTGCGCCTGACGCTGCGCAAAGTGTGCGAGCGCTACGGTCTGCCAGTTCTGATTAGCGAAAACGGCATGGGCGCGCCGGATAAACTCGAGCATGACGGGACGGTGAATGACGATTACCGCATCGCCTTCTTACAGGCGCATATTGAGCAAATGCGCCTGGCGATTGCCGACGGCGTCGAGCTGATGGGCTACTGCCCGTGGGCGGCAATTGACGTGGTCAGCACCCATCAGGGATATGCCAAGCGCTACGGTTTTATTTATGTCGATCGCGGTGAGGATGACCTGAAGCGTCTGCAAAGGATCCGTAAACGCAGCTTCTGGTGGTATAAGGATGTCATCGCGCAAAACGGCAACCACGATGAGTCGCAGAGATGATTGTTCAGAAGGTGCTCAATAATAGCCTCGTGCTCTCTATGGATGACGATGACCGGGAGGTTATCGTCATGGGGAAAGGCATTGGCTTCAACAGCAGACCCGGGGATGAGATTGATCCGGAGAAGATAGAGAAGCGATTCGTGACCCAGGCGCTTGGCGCGCGCAGCGGCTATCTCGAGGCGCTCTCCGCCATCCCGGACGAGGTCATCGAAATGGCCGCGATGATTATTTCCCGCGCCAATATGCAGCTTGCCAGCAAGGTTCGCGAGCAGATTTTCTTTACCCTCGCCGACCACCTGACCTTCGCCATCGAACGCAGCCGCAAAGGGATCGCCATTCAAAACCGTCTGCTGCCGGAAGTGAGACGTTTTTATCCGCAGCAGTTCCGCGTCGCCAGCGACGCGGTGACGATTATTCGCCAGCAGTACAGGATTGAACTGCCGGAGGAGGAGGCCGGAAATATCGCTTTTCATCTGGTTAACGGCCAGAGCGAGGGTGACGACGTGGCGCAGACCATGCAGTCGGTGAAGATGCTGAAGGATATTTTTAATCTCGTGCAGTACCACTTTAAGCAGCAGATAGACACCGAATCGATTAACTACTCGCGCTTTCTGGTCCATATGCAGTTCTTCCTCCAGCGTTTACAGGAGGGGGAACTGGACGACGCGCGGGACAGTTTTCTGCTGGTGCAGGTGATTAAGGAGTATCCGGAGGCCTACCGCTGCGCGCTGCGGATCCGCGATTACGTCAAGGCCCAGCTCGATATCACCCTCGGCGGCAACGAGCTGCTGTGGCTCACCGTGCATCTGGTGCGGATTAGCGGGCTGGATGCGTGAGCGTGTTCTATTAACGGGAGGTAAAGGCCAGGGATGTTCCATTCAAGAGACCATCTCTGCTATCACCCGGTGGCGCTAATGCCTTGCCGGGTCGGTGTTTGGTTTTCGTCGGCCGGGTCAGGCGTTAGCCGCCACCCGGCAGAGATACGCGCGCACGGTTTCATTCAAGTTGGTCATTTAAAAACGCCTGGCGAATCAACGATGGCGGAACTGCAGCGTCGCGGGCAGGTAGCGCCGTAGCGGCTCAGGCGTGTTGCCGTCGATCAGCTGGCTTATCAGATCGTAGCAGTGCCAGGCCAGCTGACGATTATCCTGCTGGACGGTGTCGATACGCAGCGATAGCGAATCGTAGAGATAGTGATCGTCAAAGCTCGCCAGATGAATATCGGAATCCAGTAGATGGTGCTGGCTCATATAGCGCAGCACCCCTTCCAACAGACCGCAGGCGGCGGTGAACAGCGCCTTTGGCGGCCGCCCGAGACGCGCGCAGAGAGCGGCGAACATCTCGTAGCCGGAGCTCGGATGATAGTTGCCGTTAATCACCCACTCGGGACGCAGTTCAACACCGGCGTTTGCCAGCCCCTGAGTAAACCCTGCCAGACGATCGCGGGAGGGCGACAGACGCGGCTGCCCGCCGAGAAACCAGAACTCGTCGCGATGCTGAGGCGCGATGCGGGAAATCAGATCCGCCGTTGGGCTGATGGAGTCGGTCATCACCAGCGGCAGCGTGCTGTCGCTGGGACAGCGGTCAAACAGTACCACCGGCAGCTGTTCGCTGAGCTTGAGGTAATCGGCGTCGTTGTGCATACAGGAGGCGACGATCAGCCCGTCAACCTGGCGGGCAATCATATTATTGACCACCATGGTTTCCTGGCCGGGGTTTTCGTCGGTACAGGAGATCAGCAGCTGAACGCCCGCCTCGCGGCAGAGCATTTCCAGCTCATGAGAGAAGACGGCAAACCCGTAGTTGGTAATTTCAGGCACCACCAGACCGATGGTGTGGCTACGGTTATCGCGCAGCGAGCGGGCGTGAATACTGGGCTGATAATGTTGTTCGCGCGCGATGGCCAGCACGCGCTCGCGGGTATCCTGCGCCACGCGGAGTTCTTTGCCACGACCGTTCAGCACCAGGCTGGCGGTGGCTTTCGAGACACCCGCCAGCTCGGCGATATCTTTAATGGTAACGCGTTTGGTTTTCATCACGACAACATGCGCCTGAATTTAAAACGCTTATTCTACCATGCATGGCTCCAGCGACCAGTAGCAGAATGTTACCGGCGTCGCGCCGCTGAAAACCAGCTGTGCGGGATAGTCCGGGAAGAGGCGGCTGCTCATCACCCCTTCGCCGTCGTTAATGAAAATCTCCACGCTCGACTGGTCGATGAAGATCCGCAGCGAGCGAACCGTGCCGCGCCAATAGCGATAGAGCATTTCGTCGCTGGCGAGGCTGCGCCGCGCCAGACGAAGGCCGTGGCTATCGCGCTCGAGAGTCAACGCGCCGCCGAAATCGAGGCTAAACGCGTCGTCAGCGGCGGTATCGAGGGCGATTTCCAGCGGGGCCAGCGGCAGAACGTTGCCCTGCCAGCTGCGGACTTCGCCGCGCAGGGCGCTCAGTTCGCGCAGCGGGCGCTGATAGAGTTTGCCGTCCACCCACTCCAGTTCGCGCAGGCAGGTCATCTGGTGGATCCAGCCGTTGGCCCGCGTCGGCTGGCGCATCTCCTCGCCGTCCGGTACGCCCATCCAGCCAACCAGCAGCCGACGGCCGTCGGCTGTCTGCATGGTTTGCGGGGCATAGAACTCAAACCCGGCATCCAGCTCGTGCAACTCGCCGTGCGTGAAGGCGGCGCTGGCGTAATCGAAGCCGCCGGCCATCCACACCGCCGGATAGGTGTTGAGGTAGCGCTCTTTCTCGCCGGGAATCCCCTGCGGGCAGCAAATCAGAATATGCTGATCGCCAAGCGGGAACAGGTCCGGACACTCCCACATATAACCGGCATCGTGCAGTCCGTTGATGCCGGCGCCGGCGATTTCGCCCTCGCTCGTCCACTCATGGAGATTTGCGGAGCTGAACAGCAGCACCTTGCCGCGCTTTTGCCGATCCTGCGCACCTAGCACCATGTACCAGCGGCCTTCATGCTGCCAGACTTTCGGGTCGCGCACGTGGCCGGTATAGCCCTCTGGCAGCGGCAGGACCGGGCCGGTTTTGCTGAAGGTGCCGTCGGGATTTTCCGTCGCCAGGCACTGCCAGGCGGTCCGGCTGCCGTCTGCAAATTTGACGTTGCCGGTGTAGCACAGGGTCAGCGTCCCGTTGTTATCCACCGCGCTGCCTGAGTAGCAGCCGTTGCGGTCATACTCTTCGTCCGGCATCAGCGCAATCGGTTCATGCCGCCAGTGCAGCAGATCGGCAGAACTCCAGTGCCCCCAGCATTTGAAGGTGTGATCGCAGGCGAGCGGGTTCCACTGATAGAACAGGTGATAGCGCCCGGCAAATTCGACAAAGCCGTTGGGATCGTTCATCAGCCCGGTGACCGGCGCGTGGTGCCAGCGGGGATAGTGGCTGTCGGCCAGCGCGCGCGGCTGGCCTTGCATAACGGCCTGCAAAATCGCAGGCAGGCGTGATGGAAGTGACATTATTCCGCGTCCGTTTTGTATTTCAGCAGCAGGGAGACGACAAAGGCAACGCCGAAGGCGATGACCATCCCGATAATGTAGTTCAGCAGCGAACTGGCCTGCACGATAGCCATGCCTGGAATCGCCGTCAGGCCGACCGCGGTCATATAGACGTGCATGGAGACGACCCATGCGCCGCCCGCTGCGCCGCCGATCAGCGCTGCAATAAACGGCTTCACAAAGCGTAAGTTGATACCAAAAATCGCCGCCTCGGTGATACCCAGCATGGCAGAAAACGCCGATGGCAGGGTAATGGCTTTGATTTTGGCATCTTTGGTTTTAAACCACACCGCCAGGCAGGCGCCGCCCTGAGCAACATTGGCCATCGCCCAAATCGGCAGCAGGAAGTTGACGCCGATGGCGGGGTTGCCCAGCAGTCCGGCTTCGATAGCGTGGAAGCTGTGGTGAATACCGGTAATCACGATAACCGAATAGAGACCGCCAAACAGCAGCCCAGCCAGCCAACCGGCGTGGGTAATCAGCGTACTGAGCACGAATGAGATGCCGTCTCCCAGCGCGCGGCCCGCCGGACCGATAATCAGCAGGGCGATAAAACCGGAAATAATCACCGTCAGGAACGGCGTCAGGATCAGGTCCAGCGCATCGGGGATGACGCGGCGCAGCTGCTTCTCAACAATGCTCATAAACCATACCGCCAGCAGCACCGGGAACACCGTACCCTGATAGCCGATCATCGCAATCTCAAGGCCGAAGAAGTTCATGGTATGGAAACCGGCGGCCACGCCCCAGGCGTTGGTGAGCGCCGGGTGGGTCAGAATGCCCCCGAGCGTCGCGCCAAGGTAGGGGTTACCGCCAAATTCGCGGGCGGCGGTAAAGCCAATCAGGATCGGCAGAATAATAAACGCCGCCGAGCTGCACATATCCAGAATAATGTAGATAGCGTTGCTCGGGTCGACCCAGCCGTAGGTTTTCACCATGCCGAGCAGGCCCATCAGCAGACCGGAGGCTACGATAGCCGGAATAATGGGTACAAAGATGTTTGACAGCAGACGGGCGATACGCTGGAACGGATTAAGCTTTTTCGCCGCGATATCGGCGGCTTCCGACTTGCTGGATTCGCCGATGCCGGCGGCCTGAATAAACGCGGCGTAAACTTTGTTCACCACCCCGGTGCCAAAAATAATCTGCATCTGTCCGGCGTTGCGAAAACATCCTTTTACGCCTTCAATTTTGCCGATAGCCTGCTGGTCGGCGAGCGCATCATCGATCAGCACCAGACGCAGGCGCGTGGCGCAGTGCGCGGCGCTGGCGATGTTTTCCTTACCTCCCAGAAGCGGAAGCAGTGAGCGGGAAATCTGTTCAAAATCCATAGTACCCTCTGAATGCGTAATAATTATCGTGTTGTGGTCCCGGGTTTACGGGGGCGCAGTCTCTGCGTCGTTATTGTGTCCGGGGCGATGGCCGACTCGCCGCCGCCCCGGTGTTTCTGGCATCAGGCGCTAACCGTCAGAACCAGGTTTCCATTTGCATACCGAACGACCATTCGCCGCCTGATTTAAAACCGCTGCTGCCTAAGGCATCATCGCTGGCGTAATTATCCAGTTTTTTGCTCCAGTCCATCCACGAGGTGTAGAGACGGATCTCCGGACGGCTGAAGAAATCGCCAATGCTACCGACCTTAAAGGTGGGGGCGAAGGTGAGTTTATAGAAACTTCCGTTCACCGCATGGCGGTCGTTGTAGCCTTCGGGTTTGAGATCCATGTACTGGTAGGTGCCTTCGTAAGCAAGGGCGAAGTTCTGAGTGATCTCCTGAATCAGACGCAGGTTGAGCGTCGCCCACTGGTAGCTGTCGCCATCGACATAGCGATCTTTACTGCTCTGCGCCAGCACCGCCGGGGCGATAAACCAGTTCTCGCTGAGCGGCGTGGTGCCGTAGCTGGCGAAGCGCCAGGTATTTGCTCCCGGGCGCAACCCGCCGTCGGAACCGACGCCTTTCACTTCGGCACCCAGCCCGTGGCCATAGAGCAGGGCCGTTTTGCTGGTCCCTTCACGCAGGCCGTAAAAGCTGTCGTTGTGCAGACCGAGCAGCGTATGTACCCCGGTATTTGCCGCATCGCCTTTGACCAGATTACCGTTGGTATCTTTGCGCTCATCATTATCTTTCGCCCGCATCCCGCTGACCATCACCTGCACCGGGCCGATGAAGTTATTCATGCTGAGGATGTAGTTCTGCACGCTATTGCTTGAATCATCAATATCACCGAAGTTGCGCCCGTATAAAGAGAAGTTACTCCGCAGGCTGTCGTTCCACTTCACGTCGTAAATACCGCCGCCGGTCCCGGCGAGGAATACCACGTCGGAGTCGACCCAGTGAATATCAAAGTTGTCGCGGTCGAAACGTTTCCCGGCCCACAGGGTTGAACCTTTGAAGGGACCCTCGAAGGTGGGCAGATTACCCAGCTCGACGAAAGCCTGGCGCACGTTCAAATCGCTGCTGCTTGCCGTCCAGTCGTTGTAGGTGGTTTGGCCGTCGGCCACCATCACCTTGAAGCGCGTCGTTGCCCCGTTATCCAGGGTCTGCTTATGTTCGAGGTTCATTTCGACATAGGTGTCGGCCTGGTTCCCCAGACGGCCAATGGCCCCGCCGGTTTCCCCCGCCGGTGTCATATAGGCGCCGGATTTGGTACTGGCGGCGGAGTCATTCATGATTACGCCGGAGCGGGCGTAGCCGTGGAACTCAAACCCGCTTTTCTCGTCGGCTTTTTTCTCCAGCTGGGCGGTGCGCTGGGCTACCTGCTGGGTGTTGTCCTGGGTTTTTTGCTGCTGGGTGGTGAGCTGCTCGACTTTCTTCTCCGCCGACTCGGCGCGGTTTTCCGCGGTCTGTGCCCGGTTTTCGGCATCCTGCAGGCGTTTTTCCAGGGCGATCAAACGGGCTTCGATACTGCTGAGGTCCGTTTGTGCATGAGCTGAGGCCGCGCCGGTGAGCAAAGTAATAACAACCGCGAGTGTGCTTTTTTTATACATGTAGGTCGCATCCCAAACGTAAAATTGACATTATTGTGTTTTTGCTAAACCGGTTTAGGCGCTATGTTAAACATGACCTTTAACATCTGTGAATATAAATTGCTAAACCGATTTAATAAATGTGATGGATGCAACAAAGTGGGCCGCCAGAGCAGCCCGAAAGGATCAAAATGAGAGGTTAAGATCGTGCTGGTAGGGAAGGGCGGTCATCGCCCCTTTGGCGGTAGTGGCCAGCGCTCCGCAGGTTTGCGCCTGCATGATTGCCGGTTCCAGCGCCGCGGGATCCGTTGGCATTCCCTTCGCGGCAAGACTGGCAAGCAGCCCGGCGACAAACGCATCGCCTGCGCCGGTCGTATCGACGCTGACCACCGGCTGCGCGGAGAAGTGGGTTAACTGCTGCTGAAAAGCGGTGAGCACCCCGGCTTTACCCTGAGTGACCAGCAGAAGTTCAGGCTGGTAGCGCTGGGTCAGGGCGGTTATCCCTTCGACTAAATCGTCTCTGCCGCTGATTAACGCCAGCTCTTCTTCGGACAGTTTTACCACGTTTGCCAGACGCAGCGCGCGATCGAGACAGGCATGCAGCAGCTCCGGGTCTTGCCAGAGATCCGCGCGGATATTGGGGTCAAAGCTGACCCGACCGCCGGCTAATTTTATTCTCTCCATCGCCGCGAAGGTTGTGCTGCGGCTGGGTTCGGCGCTGAGCGCGATGGAGCAGACGTGCAGCCATTCGTTGGCGGCGAAGGGCGGAAGATCTTCCGGCTGTAAAAACAGATCCGCGCTGGGGCGCACCATAAAGGTAAAGGTTCTTTCCCCTTCGCCATCAAGATCGACCACCACGGTAGAGGTCCGGTGCTGCGGATCGCAGCGCATGTAGCGGGTATCCACCTGTTCCTCGCGCAGAGTTTGCTGCATAAAGCGGCCAAAAGGATCGTCGCCGACGCGGCCGATAAACCCGCTGTTGCCACCCAGGCGGGCGATACCTACCGCCACATTGGCCGGTGCGCCGCCGGGACACTGCAACAGGCGACCGCCGCTTTCCGGCAGCAGGTCCACTACCGCATCCCCAAGCACCCAAACTTTTGCATTCATACTGTTTTCACCTCAATGCTAAACTTAATTAAACCGGTTTAGCTTATTTAAGCATAGCCCGCCGATGAACGAAACGCTGCGATCGATAAAGTGAGAAGCAGGACAAAAAACGGCGTGACGGAAGCGGGGAGCATCGTTCCCGGAGGCAGAACTCCAGCTGTGGACTTTTACTGCCTGGTGTTCTTCGCTATATTTTGTGAAGCAATGATTTGCCCACTGCCGGCGAGCGAGGGAGAGCGTATTTAAAGATGGTGAGTCGTTTTGGCAATATTCACGCTTTTTACCAGTCGCTGGAGCTGACAAGCCATCTGCCAGAGGTTATTGCCTGCGGTGAAGATCTTGAGCTGGCCAGCGGCGAGCGTTTCCAGCCCGCAGAAGGGTTCATCTACTTTTTGCGGCAAGGGCAGGTGACCCTTGCCGTAGATGATGAGCAAAATCTGCTGGGTATTGTTATTGAAAATATGCCGCTGGGCCTGCTGGAGCACTATTGTCCGTCGGCCAGATTCTTCTACCGCTGCCAGGAAAATTGTCGCTTTAGCAAAATTGCCGCCAGCGATTTTGAACGTATTTTTTATCATTCGTCGCCGCAGTACATGAAAGAGCTGACGACGATTCTGGTTTATATGGGCATCTTCGTACTGGATGTCAGCAATGAAAGAGGCAATCTGTCGGGGTTCCAGACCATCAAGTCGATGCTCTTTCGCTATCTGTACCGCCGCGAAATTGATACCGGCAAGCGCGAAAGTTTGTCCGCTTTTATTATCAAACGAACGAATCTTTCAAGAAGCTATGTCTATCAGGTGCTGGCGGCGCTGAAAGAGGGGGGATATATTACGGTGAAAAAAGGGCAGCTTATTTCCATTGACCGGAAAATCCCTGAAAAATTCTGATTAATACTCGCATGGAAAATTATTTTTAATTATTTCCCCGGCGTCGTGACGCCTTCATTCCGCTTACGGCTTAATTTAATTATCTCTCTGGAGTTATTCTATGACCCTGGATTATGTTGCATTGGCTATCCTCGTTGCGGTAGTCCTGATCCTGTTTTACGGGGTAATTGTGATTCACGATATCCCCTATGAAATTGCTAAAAAAAGAAATCATCCGCATCAGGATGCGATCCATTACGCCGGATGGGTGAGCCTGTTTACACTGCATATCCTGTGGCCGCTGCTGTGGATTTGGGCCACTCTGTGGCGTGAAGACCGCGGCTGGGGGATGCAAAAAATGGCGCAAGAACAGAGCGACCTGCATCATCGCCTGGAACAGGCCTGCACTCGTCTGGACACCCTTCAGCAGGAATTAAATGTGGTGAAACAGCGTGCCGCAGTCAATATAAATAATAAAGGGGCTGAATAATGGAAACGTTGCTGCTCCTGTGTTATGCCGCATTAAGTATTGCGATATTTAAAATTTTCCGTATTCCGCTGAATAAATGGACGGTGCCTACCGCCGTATTAGGTGGGGTGGTACTGATTGGCGCATTAATTCTGGGAATGAACTATAACTTCCCCTACACCGATATAGGTAAACAGGTTTTTCGCACGGTGCCTGTTGTCTCGCAAACGCGCGGCCGGGTGATGAGCGTGCCGGTGCAGCCGAATCAAATGCTGCACAAGGGGGACGTCTTGTTCACCCTCGACCCGACGCCCTTTCAGGCGCAGGTTGATGATTTGACAGCGCAGGTCAAAGCGGCCAGCCAGGATGCGCTGTCGCTCAACGCCGCTCTCAACAGTGCCCAGGCCGATCTCCAAAAAGCGATAGCGTTGCGCGATCGGGCGCAGCGGGAATATGCTCGCTTCCAGGCGGGCCACGACAAAGGCGCATTTTCAGATCAGATGGTGGATACCCGCCGTCAGAGCTGGAAGGCCGATGAAGCCGCGGTCGCCGCTGCTCAGGCGAGCGTAGTTCAGGCGCACAATAACCTGAATTCGGTGGTCAACGGCGAAAACACCAAAGTCGCCTCGCTGCTGGCGCAGCTGCGCGCGGCGGAGTTTAAACTGGAAAATACCGTCGTTCGCGCCCCGTCAGATGGCTACGTCAGCACCGTCGGTTTACGCCCCGGGACGATGTCGACAGCCCTCGGTCTGAAGCCGGTGATGACCTTTGTCCCGACGGGAGAAGCGGACAAACGTGAGTTCGTGGCGGCCTTCCGCCAGAATTCGTTGCAGCGTCTGGAAAAAGGCGAGCAGGCTGAGCTCCTGTTCCCGGCGGTACCGGGGACGGTATTTCACGCCGAGGTGACCGAGGTGCTGCCGGCGATTGGCGAGAGTCAGTTTCAGGGACAGGGGACATTGCTGACAACTCGCGATCTGGATACCCGCGGTCGGGCGCTGGTGGTCTTCCGGGTGACGGATACGCGGCTACAAAACTACCATCTGCCGCAGGGAACCGATGTTGAAGCGGCGGTTTACTCCGGCCATTTAGAGCACCTGTCGCTAATCAGGAAGATCCTGATCCGCATGAAAAGCTGGGAAAACTACCTTTATCTCGATCATTAACCTGTCGTTTGCGTACGCCGTTAAGCGGGCGCTGGTCGGGCAACTCACGTGCCTGGCCAGCGTCTTATCATCCCTCTGCCAGACCGTCGATAATCACCTGCATTATCCCCTGAGAACAGGGTTCAATCCGGCCGCGCACGCCATAGACCGACGCAAGTATCTCCGGCGTAATCACCTGCGACGGCGCGCCGTCGGCCAGCAGCTGGCCTTCCTTCAGCATCAGCACATGATCGGCATGGCGCAACGCAATATTAATATCATGTACCACCACCAGGGTGATGATATTGCGCCGGCGGGTCTCCTGGCGTACCAGGTCCATCACGTGAAACTGGTAGTTCAAATCCAGCGCGCTGAGCGGTTCATCCAGCAGGAGTAATGACGGCTGGCGGATAAGCGACTGGGCCAGGCCGACGAGCTGTTTTTGCCCGCCGGAAAGCTGGTCCAGGTAGCTTAACGCCAGATGTGCAATACCCAGCTGGCGCAGCAGGGACATGACTTCCGCCTCGCTATCAGAACGTTCGCCTCCGGCAGCGTGCCGGGCGACGATAATTGACTCCAGCACGTGCAGATGCACGCCTGCAGGCAGCGTTTGCGGTAGATAGACCACTTTTTCTGCCCGTCTGGCAAACGGTAGCGTCAGCAGGTTTTCTCCGGCCAGTGACAGTTCCCCCGTCGACGGGCCGAGGCCCGCCATCGCCCGCATTAGCGTCGATTTCCCGCTGCCGTTGGGACCCAGAAGCGCCGTGATTTTACCGCACGGTAGATGAGGGACAGTCAGATCGTGAATGACCTGACGTTTCGGATAACCGGCGTTGAAATGGCCGAGCGCCAGTCCCGATTCCGCTGGGGTGTGCAGGCTCATACGTTTCCCCGATGGCGTAAAATAATGCTCAGGAAGAAGGGAACACCGACCAGCGAGGTGACTATCCCTACCGGGATGATCGCGCCGGGCAGCAGATTCTTCGACGCCACCGAGGCGAGCGATAGCACCAGGGCGCCAATAAAGGCGCTGGCGGGCAGATAAAAGCGGTGATCCTCACCAAAAACCAGGCGCGCAATGTGCGGTGCGACGAGGCCAATAAAGCCGATTGGGCCAACGAAGGCCACCGACAGCGCCGATAAGATGCTAATGCGCAAAAGCGTGGTCAGACGTAGACGACGGACGTTGATGCCAAAACTCATCGCCCGATCTTCGCCGAGGCGCAGCGCGGTTAGCTTCCACGCATTCAGCATGGAAAGTGGCATCACGACCGCCAGGACGGCAAATAAAATCCCCACTTTTTGCCAGGAGGCGCGATCGATACTGCCCATGGTCCAGAACACCAGGCCCTGTAGCGTGTCCTCATTGGCAACAAACTGCAGCATCGATACCAGGGCGTTAAAGGTAAATACCAGCGCGATACCAAATAAGATGACCCCGGAAGTGGCGACCTGGGTCCAGCGGGTGATGCCGTCCAGCAGCAGGGCGGCCAGTAGGGCGAACAGAAACGCGTTTGCGGAGGTAAACCACTGGTTGGGAATGCCGGGAAGGCCAATCCCCAGCACGATGGCCAGCGCTGCGCCGAACGCCGCCGCTGAGGAGACGCCGAGTGTAAAAGGGCTGGCGAGCGGATTGTTGAGGATCGTTTGCATCTCTGCGCCGGCCAGGCCCAGAGCAAGGCCCACCACCACTGCCATCAGCGCGTAGGGCATACGAATATCCCAGACAATGACCCGCGTTCCGGCCGCTGCGCTGCCGGGGTTCGTCAGGGTTTGCCATAGGGTATGTAGCGACATGCCTGACGGCCCGAGCACGAAATCGAGTAGCAGCGAGGCGACAATCAGCAGCAACAACAGCAGCATCAATGCGATGCGGCGACGCAGAATTTGGCGATAGTGGGCCATCACGCCGTCGGTACCGGTATTCCGTATACGGATGCCGGGTTCAGTAGTCGAACTCATGCGGGTTACTCACCTTGTTTCCAGGAAAAAACGAACGGCAGGTCTGGCAGGGAGGTAAAGCGACGCACGATGTCGTGGTACGTCTCATCGGGATTCAGGGTAGTGAACGCCCGCGGGTAGATATCTTTCGCCAGGTACTCCATGCCGACGATATTCCACGGATGGTTATAGAAATGGTGGTAAACCCCGTAGGCCCGCTTCGCTTTTACCGCCGGGATATCGCTGACGCCGGTTCTCGCCAGCAGCGCTTCACCCTGGGCATTAACCTCCTGCTGGCTGACCTGGTAGCCTAGCGGCAGTACCTGGCTGTTGCCGCGCTTCGAACCTGTCATGATGTAGGCATCGGGCTTCATGCTGATAATTTTTTCCAGCGATACAAATCCGGAGGCGCCGGGAAGCAGCTGGGAGCCAACATTAGTGGCGCCGACGGCTTCCACTAATCCGCCCCAACCGCTGTGCCCGTGGGTAAAGCAGCAGGCGTCGCTATTACCGGCCAGCGCTTCGACGAAAACCGTGGCTTTTGGGGTGATTGTGGCCGTTTGCTGCTCGATAGCGTGCAGGTGCCGGCGGTAGAAATCGGTATAAGCTTTGGCGTTGCTCTCACGGTTAAGCACCTGACCTAACAGGTCGATGCTGGGGGCGGTATCGCGGGAAGGATTGACTTCATAATCGACAAATAACACCGGAATCTTCAGTGCGGTAAGTTTGCCGATCACCCCGCTTTCGGTCAGCGCCGGCTTTGCGCGCAGCTGTGCAATCATCAGATCGGGCTGGCGGGAGAGGACGCTTTCCAGGTCAACGTTGCCTTTGTCGCTAAAGCCCATATCAAGAATGGCTGCTGACTGCGGCCACTTCTGCTGCAGCATTTTCCAGGTCGCCACGTCCTGCTTTTTCGCCAGGTTGTTCCAGGCCACAACGCGTTGAAACGGGTTGTCCCGATCCAGCAGCGCCAGCGACATGAGATCCCGTCCATCCTGCAGGATGATGCGCTGGGGTTCATGCTGGAGCGTTATCTGACGGCCATCGAGGTCGGTAACCGTGAGGGGATATTGCGTCGCGTAGCTAAGCGCGGGGATCGAGATTAAGGCAGTAAGAATGAGTGAACTTACTGATTTTCTTGCCATAATTTGAGTTCCGTTTGCATATATTATAAATATAATGATTTTGATAATTATTCGCGTATAAAAATAAACGGCAGGTATATGAAAAAGCATTTTCATAAAATGTAACAACTTACTGGAATTTGCTGGTGCATCCTGAATAGCGTGGTGGTAAGACTGAAAAATGGGAAAAATAGACGGCGCTGGTTTTAAGAACTATCCCTAAAGTCATGACCGGAATGTTATGCCATGCTGTTGATGACTCATAACATTAAGCACGTTAGAGAGGAAATGATGAAAAAAGCAATGATTGCGTTATCTGCGATTCTGGTAGCAGCCCCTGTTTTTGCTGCGACAACACACGCAACTGATGATACCGTCGCGGCGGCCCATGAAGGGGCGAATACGGCGAAAGAAAAACTGCACCAGGCCCAGAACGAGGGCGAAGAGCAGAAGCTGAAAGCCGAACACGCGGCGCAAGGTAAAAGCGACAGCGTCGGCAGCCAGGTGAGCGAAGGTGCTCAAAAAACCTGGAATAAGACCAAAGAAGGGACGGAGAAGGGTTGGGATAAGACCAAAGAAGGGACGGAAAAAGGCTGGAATAAGACTAAAGCCGCCACCGAAAAAGGCTGGGATAAAACCAAGCAGGGTGCGGAAGAGCTGAAAAATAAAGTCACCGAATAATTCCGGAAGCGTTGCATAAAATAAGGTCGCGAAAGCGGCCTTTTTTTTGCCCCTCTTTTTGCCCCTCATCGGCAGCGACGGTGATGACGTCGCGGCGACGCCCCTCGCGGCGTTGATAGCGAACGATAATGCCAGGAATTGTCCTGGATATCCTGATACTCACTCTTTCTCCACATTCCGGCGGTAAAAAGGAGGCATATCAGGAGGTGTACAATGAAAAAAATGATTTCTCTGGCCGTTATGTTGTCCTGCGCATTAAGCTCGTTAGCCTGGGCCGACGGCCCGAACGGCAACGGTAACCCAGGCCAACAGCAGGTGTGGCAAAACGGCTCTGGGCACGGTAGTCCGGACGGCAATCGTCAGCAGGGACCGGGTAATAATGGTCCTCAGGGCAACGGCGACAGCCATCGTCAGGGCGCGGATAATCGCGGCTCGGATCGTCACAACCCCGGCGACAATCGCGGCAATAATCATGCACAAGGGAAGTCGCATCAGGAACGTCATGAACAAGACCACTTTGCGTGGAACGGGCATGACTTCCGTAAGGGGCAACCTGCGCCGGAGCGTTATCGCGGGAATGATTATCGGGTCAGCAACTGGAACGATCGCGGCCTGCCGCCGCCTCCGCAGGGGCAGCACTGGTCGTATATTAACGGCAACTATGTCCTGATTGCGGCGGCCACCGGCATCATTACGTCTATTCTGGTGAACGGCGTCCTTTCGCATTAATTTCGCACCGATGCTGCAGGGGCGAATCCGCCCTCGGGCAAACCCTCTCCCGTTCAGGGAGAGGGGATTACCGCCGGGTGACCTGTTATCCCGAGCAATCTATCTTTTATTCAGCGCCTCATCCGGCCAGTACTTATAGCCGTTGAGCATCGCCTGAGCGGCCAGCCCTTTCTCGGTAATTTCATAAACGTTCACTTTCGACGGCAGCGAAGAGGTATCCTTTGCGACGCCGCTTGCCGACGCGGCGACCGGCGCGACACCTTTATCATCATATTTCGCCGCGGCATTCGCGTCTGCGCCGACCATATAGCCCTGGGTAATAAAGGTGTGGAGTGCCGCTTTATCGTGGAACACCAGTACGGTGCGCTGCTGCTTCACGCCCATCCCCAGCCCGGCGCCGCCCTGAGCCATTTTCATATAGGTATCTTTGCCGGTGCGGAGATCTTTAACCACGCCGTAACCGCTGCCAAATCCTAATACCAGAATTTTGCTGCTGTTGCTGGCAAATACGGCATAGCCATCGGCGTGCTGGATATCGCTACGGGCTTCCGGGTAGAGAGAATAGAGTTTGCTCAGCGTTTCGCTGCGTATTTTTTGAATACTGGCGCGCTGCTGGCTGGCGGTATCACCCTGGGCGCTACAGCCTGCCAGCGCCAGCGCTGACGCCAGGAAAAGAGCCTGATATTTCATATTTGAGTTCTACGCTATTCTGCGTCCATCTTATGGCGCGCGTTTATTTTTCCGTTGGTTCCGGAGGAGGCGTCGTGAATCATCTTCAGGTATGTCGTGGTGATTTCGCTGCCGGCGCTATCGGCATGCTCGCTGCCCGCAACATGGCGCCTCCTGAAGAAATGCGGGTATTTAATACGCTGATTTAAGCGTGGCGATCGTAGAATAAAAACTCGTTAACAATCCAATAATTAAAAGTTTATATTTAAATTTTGCCTTATTTGTGGGTTATATCACTATTAAAATAAGGTTTATTAGCATGGTGTTGCTGGCCTTTTTTACATTCTGTTGAACGCCTTACTCTTTTTCGCATTGCCGGTAACTTGCTGAATAATCATTAGTAAATGAGATGAAGCGCACGCCGGAAATCAGAAATCTTGCTTGCATTAAACGCTTATCCAGATAAGTTATTGAGTCTGAGATTATTCTTCATACTTCACGTTTTGGGGTTCTGGCATCCCACTTTTCGACAACCGTTTACCTGAAGCCTGAATGAATCAGAATATCTATTTCTTATTTCCCGGAGACCGGCATGAGCAATTTTGTGATTCCAGAAATTAAAGCAGCTGAAGAAGAGATGATTGCGATCCGTCATTATTTACATGCCCATCCGGAATTAAGTCTGGAAGAGTTTAATACCAGCGAGCTGGTGGCGAAAAAACTGGCGGAGTGGGGTTATGCGGTGACCCGCGAGCTGGGGAAAACCGGGCTGGTAGGGTCGCTTACGAAAGGGCATTCATCGCGCACGATCGGGCTGCGCGCCGATATGGACGCACTGCCGATTTTTGAAACCACGGAATTACCCTGGGCCAGCACCGTACCAGGGAAAATGCACGCCTGCGGCCACGACGGTCACACCACTATTCTGCTGGCGGCGGCAAAATATATTGCCTCGCCGGCCTGCCAGTTTAACGGCACGGTGCATGTGATTTTCCAGCCAGCGGAAGAGGCGATTGGCGGCGCAGACCTGATGATAAAAGACGGGTTGTTTGAACGCTTCCCCTGCGATTGCGTGTTTGCGCTGCACAATATGCCGGGACTGCCGGTCGGCAAGCTGGGCTTCTACGCCGGCAACTTTATGGCGTCGGCGGATACCGTCAAGATAACCATTCACGGCTACGGCGGCCACGGCGCCCATCCGGAGCGCGCGGTCGATCCCATTCTCGCCGGCTCGGCGCTGGTGATGGCCCTGCAAAGTATCGTCGCGCGTAACGTGCCGCCGGGGGAAACCGCCGTTGTCACCGTCGGCACCTTCCAGTCGGGCATCGCCTCTAACGTGATCCCGGAAAGCGCGGTGATGGAACTGACCGTGCGGGCGATGAAGCAGGAGGTACGCGACCTGCTGATTAAACGGATTCACGACATCACCGAATTTACCGCCAAAAGCTACGGAGCGACCAGCGAGATTGAGGTCTACGACTCCTACCCGGTGCTGACCAATAGCGTGGAGGAGACCGCGTTCGCCAAAGCATTAGCGACGGAACTCTTTGGTAGCGAACAGGTGCTGGAATCCATTTCGCCGATGAATGCCAGCGAAGATTTTGCCTTTATGCTGCAGGCGCGTCCGGGCTGCTATTTCCTGCTGGGTAACGGCGAGAAGGGCGATAAAGGCGGCTGCATGGTGCATAACCCTGGCTATGACTTTAACGATGACATTATTACCACCGGGGCGTCGTTTTTCGCCCGGTTAGTTGAAACACACTGCCGTTGATCTCTGGAGCTCGTAAATAATGAAAAAATCACTACTGCTGTGGGTCGCGCTGATGGCATCCGCATCGACGCTGGCCGCAGAACAAAAAGAAATTCGTTTTGGCGTCGATCCCACTTTTGCGCCGTTTGAATGGAAAGACCCGCAGGGCAAACTGGCGGGTTTCGATATTGATTTAGGCAACGCCATCTGCCAGCAGCTGCAGGCGAAATGCGTGTGGGTGGAAAGCAACTTCGACGGCATTATTCCGGCGCTGAAGGCGCGTAAATTCGACGCGATTCTCTCCGGCATGTATATGACCGAGAAACGCAAAGAGCAGATTGGCTTTAGCGACAAGCTATATAACGGCCCGGTGTTCCTCGTGGCGCGTAAAAATACGCTGACCGGCAATACGCCGGAGCAGCTCAAAGGCAAAACGATCGGCGTGGAGCAGGGCTCAGCGCAGGAGACTTACGTCAACCAGCACTGGCGTCCGGCGGGAATTAATATCGTGGCCTATCAGGGCGCTGACAGCGTCGTGCGGGATCTGGAGTCCGGGCGTATTGATGGCGCGGTGCTCTCCGGAATGATGGCGGACTACAGCTTCCTGCAGCAGCCGCAGGGCAAAGATTTCGCCTTTGTTGGCGGTCATTTGCAGGACGATAAGCTGTTTGGCGCCGGCGCTGCGATTGGCCTGCGTAAAGAGGACGACGCGCTGCGTCAGGAAATTAACCGCGCGATCGCGCAGATTCTTGCCGACGGAACCTATAAAAAACTGTCGGGTAAATATTTTAGCTTTGACGTCTATTCCGGGACATAATGTTGTGATGCGTCCGGCGGGCACGGATGGGCCCGCCGCAAGATTCCTTTTCTGACTCTCCACTCATAGTTCTTTCCCGCCCCTTGCGGCCTGGCGAAGGATGCAGAATATAAGCGATAAGGAGTGAACGGCATGAATACACGTCCATTGGGCAAAACCGGATTTTCCATCGCGCCGCTGGTCTTCGGCGGCAACGTGTTTGGCTGGACCTGCGATGAAAAAACCAGTTTTGCCATTCTTGATGCTTTTGTCGACCACGGCTTTGACGCCATTGATACCGCTGATGTCTACTCCCGCTGGGCGGATGGCAACCAGGGTGGCGAGTCGGAAACCCTGATTGGCCGCTGGCTGCAGGCGCGTCCGGGGATGCGTGATAAGGTAAAAATCTTCACCAAAGTGGGCTCTGATTTAGGGCTGCCCGGGCAAAAAGGGCTGAAGAAAGCCTGGATCCAGCAGGCCGTGGAAAACTCGCTGCGCCGTCTGAACACCGATTATATCGATCTCTATTTTGCCCACTGGCCGGACCCGGAAACCCCCATTGCCGAGACGTTGAGCGCTTTTCACGCGCTGCAGCAGGCGGGGAAAATTCGCGCGACGGGGGCTTCTAACCTGGATGCCCAGCAGCTTTCCGCGGCGCTGGAAGTGGCGCGGAAAGAGGGGCTGCCGGCCTGGCAGGTGCTGCAACCGGAATACAACCTCTATCACCGCTCCGCTTTTGAGGGGGCGCTGTGCGACCTGTGCATCAGCCGGGAAATAGGCGTCGTCACCTACTACAGCCTCGCCTCCGGCTTCCTGACCGGTAAATACCGTCAACAGGCCGATCTGGCGCAAAGCCAGCGCGGCAGCGGCATCGGGAAATACCTTAATCCGCGCGGAATGCGGATTATCGATACTCTGGAAGAGGTTGCCGCCCAGCATCATGCCAAACCTGGCGAAGTGGCGCTGGCCTGGCTGATGGGCCGGGAAGGGGTGACCGCGCCAATTGCCAGCGCCACCAGCGTGGCTCAGGTTGAGAGCTTTGCTCGTGCCGCTCAGCTGACGCTGAATGCCGCCCAGCTGGCGCGGCTGGAGATTGCCAGCGCCTGACGACGACGTGCCGGAGCCGCCAGGCTCCGGCGCTACGCTCAGGAAGAATGGTTCGTCACATTCAGAATCTGCGCGCTGGCCCCGACCGGGAAATTGCTCAGCGCGGCAAAATCACTTCCCTGATAGCCGAGAATCTTGCCGTCGGTGCGCATCTGCTGCAGATCGATAAGGATCACGCCCAGCGTCGGAATGATTTTCTCGCGCCAGACGAACAGCGTCAGATCGTCCGCCACCTGCACATAGTGACAGCGATCGACATCCGCCAGACCTTTCTCCACACCCTCCAGACACTGCCAGGCATAGAAGTTATCGTTGAGATAAATATGCTCGTAGCGTTCGGTCGGGCTGTAGGTGTACTGGTTACGCATTCCCACCAGCGCGCGGGTGAAGGTCGGTAGCGGTCCCGGCTCGCGGTTCAGTCGGGCAAAATGGAAGCGGGCTTCGACTGCCGTCAGCGGCAGCCCCTGCTCGACGCGGCTGAACGCATCGAGGCGCGCGGCCTGCTCCGTCGGCAGCTGACCGTAGACCAGGGTAGCGTTATTTTGCGTCAGGTTGCACACCGCGCTGATGCTGGCGTTCTCCTTGCCGGGATCGAGAAAATCGATAAACAGTACATCGGGGCGAATGGCGGTCACGCGCCCGGAAACGGGCTGCCCGTCCCAGAGCAGGGCGTGGTCATCGGCCATCGTCAGCTGATGACGGGCGCCGTCGGCCAAATAAAAGGTCAGTGGCTTTCCGCCGGGCAAAGAGGAAACCGGCAGCACGTTGCCGTGAGGCGCAAAGCCGTCCGCAAGCGCGCCGACCTGAATAAATACGGCTTCTGAAGTCATGTGAGATCCTTGTTGTGTAAGAACGTTAAGCAAATGCCAGCGTCGGGACATCAACCGCACTGGCGCCGCCGTCGGCAACCAGCGTCGCACCGCTGATAATCGACGCCTGCGGGGAACAGAGGAACTGGCAGGCGAGCGCAATCTCCTGCGCGCTGGCCGGGCGGCGCAGCGGGACGTCGCGACACACCTGCTGATAGGCCTGCTCAAGGCTGATCCCCTGCGCGTCCATCAGCGGCTGCATCTCCTCATCGGCCATCGGCGTGGTCACCCAGCCGGGGCAAATGGCGTTGGCGCGTACGCCTTGCGGGCCATAGTCCCGCGCGACTGAACGCATCAGGCCCATCACTGCATGTTTGGCGGTGACGTAGCCGCAGGCCTGCGGTCCGGCGGCGAGGGAGGCGATCGAGGCGACAAACAGCACGTTGCCGCGTCGGGCAATCAGCGATGGCAGGCAGGCGCGGACGCTGGCAAACGCGCTGTTGAGATTGCTCTCCAGCGCCGCACGCCACTGCCGGTCGCTGGTCTCCACGACGGCGCCGTTGCCCATGCCGCCCGCGCTACAGATTAAAACGTCGATATGGCCCGCGCGTTCGAGAATCGTCGGCAGCAGATGAGCCTGCCACTCATCGCCGCTGGCGGCATCGCCCGCCAGCGCCACCGCGCCGGTCTCTTCCGCCAGCGCCTGCAAAGGGGCAAGACGGCGGCCGGTAATGAACACCGTCTCGCCCGCCGCCGCCATCAGTCGTGCACAGGCGGCGCCAATCCCGGTGCCACCGCCGGTAATCACTACCACTCTACTCATCGTTTCTCTCCCAACACGCCTGCTTTGTACCTTAGAAAGGGGATATGCTCCCTGCTATCGCCCGAAAGAACGATCGCCGGATGAATCAATCGTGCTGCGGCGCCGGTATCGCCTGTGGCGCCGCAACGGATTTCATGGTCTGAGGATCCACCGCGAGGTAGCGACCGGTTTTCGCGTCGATGCCGACATAGTCGATGGCTTTGCCGTCGGCGTGAACCACCATGGTGCGACCGGCAAACGCCGCGTAATCCTGACTCATGGTCTGCACCCGCTGCGGATATTGTGCGGCGACATCATGGGTTTCCAGCGGGTCCTGCTTAAGATTGAACAGCCCCCACGGCGCGTCGCCCGCCTGCGGGAAGGTTTTTACCAGCCGCCGCAGCTTCCAGTCACCGTCAATCCAGGCCGCCTGGTTATGCAGCTCGACGCCGTAGCGGGAGCGCGGCGGCTGTAAGCTTTCGCCGGTCAGATAGCGTTTAAAGCTGACGCCGACCATCGGCAGGACCGGTTTTTTCGCCAGCGCTTTCGTGGCATCGATACCGGCGAACTCATAGAGGGTGGGCGCGACGTCATACACCGCCATGGTGGTGGCGTCGATTTTGCCGCTATGGACAATCCCGGGCCCGGCAATCATAAAGTCGGTATTGATGCCGCCCTGGCCGCTGGTGGTTTTGTGGTAGCGCGCGTAAGGGGCGTTGCTGACGTTCGCCCAGTGCGGGCCATAGGAGACGAACGAACCTTTGCGGCCAATATTCTCGTAGCGATTGTCGAACTGCTTCCAGAACGCGGGTTCTGATTCGTAGTAAAAGCCTTCTGCCGGGTTAGCGCCGTTATCGGTTAAAAAGATCAGCAGCGTATTTTTATCCCGCCCGGTTTGCTTCAGCGTTTCCATCACCGTACCGATCTGCGCATCCATGTTGGCAATCATCGCGGCGTATACCTGCATCACTTTCGCGGTGTATTTTTGCTGCTCCGGCGTCAGTGCCGCCCACTCTTTATCGAGATCCAGCCCAGGAAGCGGCGTGTCGTCATGGAGAATACCTGACGCCTTCAGACGGGCAATTCGCTGGCGATAAACTTCGCCATAGCCCTGCTCGTACTGACCTTTAAAACGGGAAATCCATTCATCCGGCGCCTGCAGCGGGTCGTGGGGAGCGGTAAAGGCCAGCCAGGCAAAAACCGGCTGTTCCGACGGCGTTTCTTTGATCCACTGGTTCATCTGGGCGGCGTAGGCCTCGCTGGAGTAAAAGTCGGCGGGGAGCGAAACCCGCTGGCCGTCGCGGGTGTAGTAGGTGTGGAAGGCTTCGACGGTACCCAGCGGTATCGCATCGTCAAAATGGCTGGTGCCGCCGCCCATAAAGGCGAACGAGTGGCGAAAGCCCCGATCGTTTGGCGTGGCGCCGGGTACAAAGCCGAGGTGCCATTTCCCGGTCATCAGCGTGTTATAGCCGGCATCTTTAAATCGTTCGGCCATGGTAGTGACGCGATCGGTGAGGCGCAGTTCATACCCCTCTTTGCCAAGGGTGCTGTCATACCACCACATTCCGCCCATGCCGGCCTGCTGGTTAGTATTCCCGGTCAACAGCATCGAACGGGCAGGGGCTGACATCGGCGACGTGTAGTACTGGCTCATGCGCACGCCCTGTTCGGCCATCGCCTGCAGGTTAGGCGTCGGGATTTCACCGCCGAAGGGGCTGATATCGGAATACCCCATATCGTCGGCGATAATCACGATGATGTTGGGGCGCTCGGTTTGCTCGCTGTGCGCTGCGCCGGAGAGGATCATGCTCAGCGCGGCGGCCACTGTTTTTTTCTTCACTACCGGGTCTCCTGTTCAGGATCGGGGATTCATCGCGCCCGAAGATGAAGGCGGCGCGACCATGGAAAAATGTCGGTTAGCGCGTCGCCCGACTGTCGATAAAGCGGGCGCGCCAGGCGCGCAGGCCGTTCATATCGCGGGAGTAGGGGCGCAGCGGAGCAAGAATTTCGCTAAAAAAATGGAAGTAGCCGGCGCACAGCCGGTTGTAGCCGGCGTCGTTAAGATGGGCCGGACAGCCGCCCTGGCAGACTATTTTTACCGCGCACTGCTGACACTCCCGGCGTCGGCTTTTTTCGCTGCCGAAGGGCAGGCGGGTCGCGCTGTCCACCGCCTGAGCCAGCGGGCGGTCGTCGAGCTGGCCAAGATGATGCCGGTCGTTAATCAGGTGATCGCAGGCGTAGAGCCGGCCGTCGGGCTCCATCACCAGGTTGCTGCCGCAGCGAGCGGCATGGACGCAGGTGGCGCTGGTATGGCTAAAATATTGCCCCCACGCCTGCTCAATATTCATCACAAAAACCCGCCCGATATCGTCGCGCTTACGCCACTGGCGCCAGATAGCGACCATAAAGCGCCCCCAGTTATCGGCGCTGAGCCGGTAGCCCTGCGCCAGGGCATCGCCTTCGCTCATCAGCGGCTGAAACTGCAGGTAGCGGGCGCCAAGACTGACAATATGGTCGTAAATGGAGGCCGCGTGCCGGGTCATCTCGTCGTGGACCACCACCAGTAAATTAAATTCCACCTGATGCCGGTGCAGCAGAGCGATGCCGCGCAGCGCCGCCGGGTAGCTGGCCTGGCCGCGTTTATCCGGACGATGGTGGTTTTGCAGTGTTTCACTGCCTTCCAGACTGACGCCGACCGTGAAGTGATGTTCCCGGAACAGGCGGCACCACGCATCGTTGATGAGCGTGGCGTTGGTTTGCAGGCTGTTGCTGATGGTGACGCCCGCGGGGGCATAGCGCTGCTGCAGCGCCAGCGCCTTCTGATAAAACCGCAGTCCGGCCAGCAGCGGTTCGCCGCCTTGCCAGACGAAATTAATCTCCCGGGCCCCGGCCGGTTGGGCGGCAATATAGCGGCGGATAAACGACTCCAGCGTCGCATCGTCCATTTTCCGCACCGGGGTATCGCCCTGTGGGTAATAACAGTAACGGCAGGCAAGGTTGCAGGCCGGGCCAATGGGTTTGATCAAAAGATGAAAGGGCACCGTTGCCCGAGGCTCCATAGCCAGCGGAATTTGCTGCTGGCGTAGTGCGGCGATATTCAGCATCGTTTTGATCCTGTCCGGTTAAGTTATTTTATTTGCCATTCTGGCGCGGGGCGGCACTCCGTCTCCGGTTAATTTTTTCGGCCTGCGGTCCTGTTTGGGCAGCAGAAAAACCTACGCTTCCCTGCAGAGTTAAGCGCCTGATGAAAATGACCTGAGTGTTATTTATCAGGTATAGAGGAGTCGTTGAAAAAGACTATCGTTCTAAAGGACGAGTTCGGCGCTGAAAAGCGTGAGAATGTGAAGCGCGCGGCGCCAGGGGATAAAGTTAATAACTTTTGTTTATGTTTTAATATTAGGTCGATAACACAACGCTATGCGCAATAATAATGTTTTAAATAACAGTGCGTTAAATAAAATTTTGCAACCAATATCACATTGTTAATATGTTAATGATTGTGTTACTTAAATGTGAAATGTATGCTTCTTGTATCGTTGGTCATCCGCGTTTAACGCACTTTCACCTCGACGGGAGGGGATCATGTCTGCTTTATTAAAAGCCAGTCGTAATGATGCGATAATTGCCCGTTGTTTACAGACTATTTCACAGTTAATTCCACTGTCGTCGGCGGTGTTTTATCGGGTCAATCATCGTTTAAAACCAGAACACTATATTTTGCATAATATTTCTGCGAATACGCACCAGCAATATCTGGAGTGTTTTCAGCCGTTAGATCCGCTGCTGCCGTCCCGTTTTAGCCATCAGGCAATTACCATGGCGGCGATGACGCCAGGCCTCTGTGACCGTAACCGTCATTACTATCATGAGTTTATGTTGCCGAATAATGTTCGCGACATGACCGAAGTGTTTATTCGCCGCGACCGACGGATTATTGCCGGTATCTCCTTAATGCGCGATGTCGCTTTCTCCAGCGAAGAGCGTCTGCGCGCCCAGGCGGTGCTGCCGCTGGTGGAGCTGGCCATCCACGATTGTCTCCAGGAAGAGGAAGACCTGCCGGCGATGCTGACGGCGAAAGAGCGTGAAATTGTTGGCATGGTCCGCGAAGGGGCCAGTAATAAGCTGATTGCTCGTCAGCTGGATATTTCTCTCTCCACGGTGAAGACCCACCTACGCAATATTTTTGCCAAGACCGAAGTGGTCAATCGTACCGAGCTCGTTTCCCGAACCTGGATGCCATCCGCTCAGCGCACGCTGCATCTGTAATCTGACTCATCGCATCCCGCGCGCGCCGCCGACCGCGGCGTTTTCCTGATGCCTGACGGTATCACTCCCTGGACTGCTGCCCGGGGGGAGACTTTTTTGACTGGAGCACGCACCACGATGTCGAGTACGCCTGTTGCCGAAAAGCTTTTATCCCAGCCGTCCGGGCTGGTTTTCACCGCCCGCCTGCTGGCGGCCATCGTCATTTTCGCTGCCGTTGCGCCGGGGATTCTGATGACCGCGCCTGCGGTCGCGGCGCAGTTGGCCAGCGAATGGCAGCTGACGCCGGCAGAGATTGGCTATCTTTTCTCCGCCGAACTCGGCGCCATGAGCCTTGCGACGCTGCCCGCATGGTGGTGGATGAGTCGTCTGAACTGGCGCCGCGTGGCCCTGTGCGCCTGCGCGGTGTTTCTCGTCGCCAATCTTGTCTCGGCGGCGGTCAGTCAATACGAAACGCTGCTGATCGCCCGCTTCATCGCCTCGCTGGCGGGGGGCACCCTGATGATCCTGTGTATCAGCAGTGCGGCCGGGACGGCCAATCCTTCCCGGGTGTATGCCTTCTGGGTGCTGGGACAACTGCTGCTGGGAATGGTGGGACTGCTGGTGTTACCCGCCCTGTTTGCCAGCTTTGGCCTGAAGGTGGTGTATCTGATCCTCGCCGCTATCATGCTCTGCTGTCTGCCGCTGGTCCCGGCCTTTCCTCAGCGCTTTCAGCCGATGTCGGCCTCTTCCCGCCAGCCGCCCGCGGCCGCACCGCGACGTAAGCTGTGCGCGGTGCTGGCGATCCTCACGTTTTATATCAGCCTCAGCGCGGTGTGGACTTTTATCGGCACCATCGGCAGCGCGGCGGGATTGACCGCGGCGCAAATTGGCATGGTGCTGGCGGCTGCGACGGTGTGCGGCATTATCGGCGCGGGCGGCGCCGCTCTGCGCGGCACGCGGCGCCCGGACCGGATACCGGTCTGGCTGGGCTACGGCCTGCTGATTCTCAGCATTGTGCTGCTGGTCAGTCATCCGCTGCTGATGCGCTTCGCGCTGGCCGCGCTGCTGTTCAAATTCACCTGGACCTTTGTTCTGCCTTTTATTCTCGCGCGCGTTGCCGGGCTGGATAACAACGGTCGCCTGATGAACAGCATCAATCTGGTGATTGGCGGCGGAATGGCGGCCGGTCCGGCGCTGGCCGGGGCGCTGCTACAACGTTTTTCCAGCGCCGATGCGCTGCTTGCGGCGGCAGGCGGCTGCGCGCTGATCTCAGCAGGATTAATTCTGGCGGCATCGTCCGCCGGGAAGAGTGAGCCAACGGGAGGATAGAGTGAAAAGAAAAACCGGTTTCTTCTTTGATGAACGTTGTTTCTGGCACAGTACCGGCCTGCATGCGGTGACGCTACCGGTCGGCGGCTGGGTACAACCTCCGGCAGGGGGCGGCCATGCGGAATCGCCGGAGACCAAGCGTCGGATGAAAAACCTGATGGATGTCGCGGGGCTGACTGCGCAGCTTCAGCTACGCGGCGGCGCGGCCGCCGGCGAGGAGGATCTGCGCCGCATTCACCCGGCACATTATCTGGAGCGCTTTAAGGCGATCAGCGATAGCGGCGGCGGTCTGCTGGGCAAAGAGGCGCCGCTGGGGCCGGGCAGCTATGAAATTGCCTGCCTTTCTGCCGGGCTGGCCTGTGCCGCGGTTGAGGCGGTGCTGAGCGGCGAGCTGGATAATGCCTACTCTCTGTCGCGGCCGCCGGGCCACCACTGCCTGCCGGATCAATCGATGGGCTTCTGTTTTCTTGCCAACATTCCCATTGCCGTGGAGCGGGCGAAGGCGCGGTTCGGGCTGGGTAAAGTGGCGATCCTCGACTGGGATGTGCACCACGGCAACGGTACGCAACATATCTACCTGCATCGTGACGATGTGCTGACAATCTCGCTGCACCAGGACGGCTGTTTCCCACCGGGCTATGCCGGAGAGGAAGATCGCGGCACCGGTGCCGGCGAAGGTTACAACATTAACGTTCCGCTGATGGCCGGCGCAGGGGACGACGGCTGGCGCTATGCGCTGGAAACGATCGTGCTGCCGGCGCTGGCGCGTTTTGAACCGGATCTGATTATCGTCGCCTGCGGTTACGATGCCAACGCTATGGATCCGCTGGCGCGAATGCTGCTCCACAGCGATAGTTTCCGCGCCATGACCGAACGGGTGCAGGAGGCGGCCGATCGCCTGTGCGGCGGTAAGCTGGTGATGGTGCATGAAGGGGGCTATGCCGAATCCTATGTACCGTTCTGCGGGCTGGCGGTGATGGAGGCGTTGAGCGGCGTGAAAACCGAGGTTGAGGATCCGCTGCTGGCGTTTATTCAGCAACAGCAACCGCGCGAGGCCTTTACCCGCTTTCAGCGCCAGGCGATTGACGAACTGGCGCACCGGTTTGGGCTGAAGTAATCTCCTTTCGCTTCTCCGCCAGGAAGGCGGAGAAGCGCTCTCCTGTGTGGGACTATTTTTCACTTCTCTTTGATGTCACTTCTCTGTCGCCGTTTGCGCCATCCACTGACCGATCGCCTGATGCAGCATATTCATAACGCTCAGCAGCAGCATCCGCTGATGTTTTTCGAGACGCAGATAGCGGCGCAGCGGCGGCATTTTGCAGACCACTTCGCTGGCGGCCCACGGCTCAATGCAGCAGCGCCAGCGCTGATTATCAATGGTTAAGGAGAAACGGCGGTAATCCAGTTCGCTTAATGTCTGCTGTAAACGCGGAAAACGGTTGAGGTAACGGGCGAGATCGGCGGCCGGTTTTGCCGCCCGGAAGGTCACCGGCTGGCGTTTAAGCCAGCCGGATTGATGGGCGCGAATGCTACCCTGAGCGGGCCGGGTGACCGGCCCCTCGACGACAAATTCGCAGCTGTGAATGCTGGCCATAAACAGCCTTTTCTGGCGAACGCTGAAGGTGACGTCGGTGGTGGCGTTCAGGTGCAGCACCGCACTGCGCTCGCTGAGTTTTTCGCTGTCCCAGCCGGCCAGGTCGCGCTGCACCGCATTCATCAGCGGGGTACTAAACGAGGGGACGGAGGGCATCTGGCGTCATCTCCCCTTGGTTCTGTTTCTCATAGTTGCCAATCGCGCGTTCCACCACCTCTTCAACCGGTACCGGACGGAACGGGTTGACCCGCTGGACGCACACCGTCCAGAAGAGGGCATAGGCGGCGGTCAGACCGAGCATGATGCCAAATGGCACCAGCACTTCGCGGCTGTCCATCCCCGGCGGGGTGATATTGATGATGGCGATAATAATCCCGACGCTGGAGATAATTTGCGGCAGCGGGAACCACGGCGAGCGGTAGGCGCGAGGCAGATCCGGACGACGAATACGCAGCAGTACCACCGAAAGGGTCACCAGCAGATAGGCGACGCCCCAGGCGCAGACGGCGGCGAGGATCAGCGGCACGATACGATCGATATTGCCGTTCAGATACCAGGCGTGCAGGCAGGGTATCGCCACGCCAATGGCAATGGCGATAACCGGCGTCTTGAAGCGGGGATGCAGCCAGGTCAGGAAGCGCGGGAGCGCGCCATCCAGCGCCATGCCGTAGATAATCCGCGGTACGGCGGCCATCAGAGTATTAATGGTCGCGCAGCCCGCCAGCAGCAGGCCGACGCCCAGCCAGTACTGTCCCGCGTGGCCCATCACCCGTTCGGCGAAGGCCGGAATAGCCATCGGCGTATCCAGCAGGTGGACGTTGTTCGCCGCGTCCAGTACCACGTTCTCGACCTGACGGTTAATGGCCGCACCATAGATAAACATGCAGCTTGCGACGCCCAGCAGGCCGAGCGCCATCGCGCGAGGAATGGTGCGGTGCGCGTGTTTAATTTCCGGGGCCATGGGGGTCACCAGTTCACAGCCGACGAACATAAACATCGCCATGCCGATATAGCCGAACAGACCTGAGAGATCGCTGACATCAAGCGGCGTGCCGAACCAGCCGGAGAGATGGGTCACCGGCGCCATAAAAATTCCGCACAGGCCGAAAATGGTTAGCGTGCTCCACATCCCGAAGGTCAGTACGACTTCGACCTTTCCGAAGATCTCGACGCCAATGGCGTTCAGCAGGCCGAACACCACCACCATTCCGACACCGACCATCCAGGTATTCTGATGGGCGGCCATCTGGCTGCTGATGGACTCAAAGTTCACCAGCGCCATCACCCCGGCCAGAATGGTTTCCGCGGTGCCGGCAAAAATATGCACGATCAGATAGGCGCACAGCGCGCCGGTAATGGCGAAAAAACGCCCCATCCCGCAGGCGATATAGTCATATACCGAGCCGGTCGTGGGGATTAGCGTCGCCGCTTCGGCAAAGGTGGTGACCTGCGCCTGCATCATGATAAACGCCAGCAGTACCGCCAGCGCGAAGGTATCGCCGCCCATCCCAAAACCGCTGGTCACGGTCAGGATCACCGGGCTGGCCATAATCAGTCCGACGGAGCTGGCGAGGGTAGTAGGAAAGCCGACGACGCCGCGTTCGAGATGGCTGGCGAGTCTTTTACTGAACATAGTCAACCTCTGCACAAGATAGGTAAGGGCAGGGAGTGGCTGGAAGTGAATAGCCATTCCGGATAGTCATAATTTAGGTTGGCATCCGGCTCAATGAATATCGTCCTGAAGGTGGAGAACGGCGGTTGAATCTGTGACCCAGTGCATGAATACAATCCCCGCCGCCGGGCACCGGGGATTGTCTGCGTTGGTTAGCGGCTTTCGACGTTCGCCAGGTAGTGTTTGACGAAGCGCGGGGTGAGGATTTTCCACTCCACTTCGGTGCCCTGCTTCACGAACCAGCTGTCGCCCGGGGCGAAGCGCTGCGGCTTGCCGCCAGAGACGGTCAGCTCAACTTCGCCTTCCAGCACGGTGGCGTGTTCGGTAAACGGATAGGTCATGGTGAAACTCCCCTGAGTGGACGAAAACAGACCGCAGGTAAAGGCGTCCTGTGGTTCGCCGTAAACCATAGCGCCCGCCACCTGCGGATCGCCTTCGGTTGGCGTTGCGCCCAGCAGGCTGACGCTGCCGATAGGCTGCAGTTCAGGAACCGGTTGATCGAGTTTAAATGCTTGCATGATGTTCTCCTGGTTAACTCCGGCCTTTCCAGTAACCGGCGGTTTGATGCATGAGTTTTCCGGCGGTGACCAGCAGCAGACGCAGGCTGTCACGACCGTGGATTGTGGCGTGAGGAATACTGCTCATCAGGCGGTAACGATCTGAGCCGCCGTTAATTCCTTCGGCGAGAATTTTGCACACGATATGCGAGGGGGTGACGCCAAACCCGGAATAACCCTGAACGTAGAAAACGTTATTGTGCTCGCGCAGGGTGCCAATTTGCGGGAACAGGTTCGCGCTACAGGCCATCGGGCCGCCCCAGGCGAAGTCGATTTTGACATCCTTAAGATAGGGGAACACTTCCGCCAGCAGCGTACGATTCCAGGCGGCAAAATCGTTCGGCGTATATTCAAGGTAGCGCGTGGCGCTGCCGAACAGCAGGCGGTTTTCCCGCGTAATTCGGTAGTAGTTGATGACCGGGCGAATGTCGCTGAAGGCGCCGCGTAGCGGGCTGATGCGTTCGATCAGCTCATCGGAAAGGGGTTCCGTTGAGACCTGATAAGAGTAGGTCACCAGCGTCTTGTTATAGATTTCCGGCTCCAGATTATTGAGGAAGCTGTCGCAGGCCCACAGCAGTTTAGCCGCCTTCACGCTGCCCATCGCCGTGCGAACCCGCACCTCTTTGCCGTAATTCACCTCTACGACCGGAGAGGATTCGAAAATTTTCACCCCTAATGAATGCGCCGCTTTTGCCGAGCCCAGCAGCATATTCAGGGAGTGGATCTGCCCGCCGCCCATATGCTTGAGCGCGCCGCAGTAGACGTCGGAGCCCACAATTTGCTGCACATCGCTGCCGGTATAGAGCGCGATATCCTCATCCGGAGTGGCGGCCTTAAACTCTTTTTCCCACTGGCGCAGGGTCTTCAGCTGACGCTGGTTATAGGCCAGATAGCCGTAACCCGGAACAAAGTCGGCATCGATATTGTATTTCTTAATCCGTTCGCGAATGATTCCTGCACCAAGGTTCGAGATTTTAAACAGCGTCTCCAGCCCCTCTTTACCCACATGTTTTTTCACCGCTTCGATGTCGTGACCAATGCCGGCCATGACCTGGCCGCCGTTGCGGCCGGTGCCGCCGTAGCCTAAATGACGGGCTTCGAGTACGACCACGTTGGTGATGCCCTGTTCTGCCAGCTCCAGCGCAGTGTTGATACCGGAAAAGCCGCCGCCGATGATCACCACGTCGGCGTCAATATCATCCTGCAGCGCCGGAAAATGCAGCTGATATTTTTTGGTGGCGCCGTAGTAGTTCAGCGCATCGATTTTGATATTCATAGCGTTACCCTGTCTGTCTCGCCTGGCTAAGACCTCCATCACAGCATGGCGGCGGGGCGCTGAATATCGTCCGAAAGAATGACGTTCTTTAGAACGATAGGCAGTCTGTTTCTGGCGTGATGTGATGAGGAACATTTCCTGAAAAAACGGATGCCACCGATGAGCGACGTGACCTTACTTGCTGAAGTAGCAGCTTTTTTACGCCAACCGCACGGGCAGTTTATTGCCGGAGAGGCTTTGCCCGGCAACGGACCGACGCTGGCGGTGATAAACCCCGCCACTGGCAAAGCGATTGCCGGGGTAACGTCGGCGGATGTCGGGCAGGCGGATCGGGCGATGGCCAGCGCCAGCCAGGCCTTTGACTCCTGGCGTGCGATGCCGACCCTGCAGCGCGGCACGCTGCTGCTCAGGCTGGCCGATCTGCTGGCCAGCCATCGTGAGGAGCTGGCGCAGCTGGAGAGCCTGTGCTCCGGTAAAACCATCGGCCTGGCGCGAATGCTTGAGCTGGATCAGTCGGTGGCGTTCCTGCGCTACTTTGCCGGCTGGGCAGGCAAGGTCACCGGCGAAACGCTGGATGTCTCGCTCCCGTCCATGGCGGGAGAGCAGTACACGGCCTTTACTCGTCGTCAGCCGGTTGGCGTAGTGGTAGGGATCGTGCCGTGGAACTTTTCGATAATGATCGCTATCTGGAAGCTGGCGGCGGCGCTGGTGTGCGGCTGCACCATCGTGATGAAGCCGAGCGAGTATACGCCGCTGACGCTGCTGCGGGTTGCGGAGCTGGCGAAAGAGGCGGGGATCCCGGACGGGGTGATTAACGTGGTGAACGGCGCGGGCGGTGAAATCGCCCAGCGCTTGATCGCCCACCCGGCCTGCGCCAAGGTCAGCTTCACCGGTTCGGTGGCGACCGGCGAGAAAGTTCAGCATGCGGCGATCGGCGCCGGAAAACGCGTCACCCTCGAACTGGGGGGCAAAAACGCCGCGCTGTTTCTCGACGATCTCACCCCCGAGGCGATGGCGGACGGCATTATCGAAGCAGGTTATCTGAACCAGGGGCAAATCTGCGCTGCCGCCGAGCGGTTTTATCTGCCGCAGGGCAAGCTGGATGCTGTGCTGGAAATACTGAAGCAGCGCCTGTCTGCGCTGCGTCCCGGCTCACCGCTGGATGAACAGACGCTGATGGGGCCGCTGGCTAATCGGGTGCAGTTTGAGAAGGTGCTGCAGCTGATTGAAAAAGCGCGGGAAGAGGGCGACACCATTGTCTGCGGCGGCGAAGCGCTGCCCGGCGACGGCTATTTTGTCTTACCGACGGCGGTGAAGGTCCGGAGCGAAAACAGCACGCTGATGCAGGAAGAGACTTTCGGTCCGGTGTGCAGTTTTATCGGCTACCAAAGCGAAGAGGAGGCGCTGTCCCGGATTAACGCTTCGCCGTTTGGCCTGGCCGCCAGCGTCTGGTCGGAGAACATCCGCAAGGCGCTGCGCTATTCCGACGCGATTAACGCCGGAATTGTCTGGGTGAATATGCACACCTTTCTCGATCCGGCGGTGCCGTTTGGCGGCATGAAAGGGTCGGGGATTGGCCGCGAGTTCGGCAGCGCCTTTATCGATGATTACACCGAACTCAAATCGGTGATGGTACGCTATTAGTCCGGCGCCATCGGCCGCTATAGTGCTGAAGCGATCGTATATCGGGCCGTGCGATTTGTCGGATGTGGCCCGTATTTTCCCTTACCCCGTACGGTCAGCGCGCGGGGTCTGTCGTTTTCTCCCGCTCGTGAGAGCCGCTCCCCCCATAAGAACGCCTTGTTTTCAGCAGATTATCGCTTTTGCGCGGGTCGGTTGTGATTAGGCTTGCACGCTATAAGATAATGAGTATAGTTCTCATTCTTCTTTTTGTTTGCAGGCTAAGAATGGACTAACCTGCGCCAGTGAGCCGCTCACAAGGAAACAGCGAAGGCGTAGGGTGGGGTTCAGTCTTGCTATGCCGGAACAACATAATATCGGCGAAGAGCTACCACCGGTTTATTGATTTTGTTAAGGATTTCAATGATGAAATACACCATTCCGGTATTAGCTCTGGTCATTTCTGCCGTCTTAAGCGGCTGCGCCACACCCCCTTCCACTAAGGTAACCCCGCCGGTCGCCGAGAAAAACGCCGTTACCGTCATACAGCCGCTCAAACGTCAACTGGCCGAGGGGCTGTACGAAATGGCGCTCAGCCCACGGGGCGATGCGCTGTACGTGGCCAGCGCCGAAGGTTTTAAAGACGTGCAGGGCGGGGCGGTCTATAAGCTCGACCCGAAAACGCTGAAGACCATCGGCCTGAGCTACACCGACCTGAAAAACTTTGCCGTCCAGATAACGCCGGATGGCAAAACGCTGTTCGTCACCAACTCGCTTGACGGCGGCATCAGCGCCATTGACACCGCCACCGGCAAAGTCAAAAAGCGCCTGCTGTTTAGCGAGCGCAACGAGAAGGGGCTGCCGTACGGCGCGCGCCAGATCCTGCTGCTGAATAATACCCTCTACGTGGGTGCCGTTGCCGATCCGGCGCAAATCTGGGTGGTTGATGCCAATACGCTGAAGCTGAAAGCGCGGATTAAAAATACCGGCAAATGGATGACCGGCCTGCACTATTCCGCGCAAACCGGACGTCTGTATGCGGCCAACGGCGGCGGGGAAATCCTCGTAATCAACCCGCGCAATAACCGCATTGAACAGCGCTGGAAGCCGCTGGGCGACAAGCCGGCGCTGCTGCTGAATATCGCCGAAGACAGCGAGACCGGCCGCCTGTTCGTCACCGATAACTCAAAAGCGAAAACCACTCTGGTGCTGGATATTCACAGCGGCAAGGTGATTAAGCAGCTCGACCTGGGCGACTCGCTGGCGGTGCTGTTCAACCCGAAACGCAATGAGATTTATATCTCCCAGCGCGAGTCCGGCAAGGTTATCAGCCTCGATGGCACTACCTATGCGCTGAAAAAACAGTGGGATATCCCCGTGAATCCAAACAGCCTGTTGCTTGATGCCGAGGGGCAGACGCTGTTTGTGACCGTTAAACAACCGTTCAACAAAGATCACTCCACCAAAGGTCCGGACAGCGTTGTCCGCATCGACCTGAACGCGCAATAAAAAATTCTGGCCCGGCAGCGGGCCATTTGTTCCATTTATCTTCATCACGGACTCATTATGCACATCACGTCTTCCCCATTCCCGCTGCGCAAAACGCTGCTGGCGTTAACCATTGGCGCCATTACCCAGAGCGCTGTAGCTGCAGACAACACCGCGAATAGCAACAAAAACGAAGAGGTTATGCTCGTTCAGGCGACCGAAGGCAGCGATTTTAAAGCCGGCGGCGACCTGGTGGTACCGGCCTTCCTTGACGGACAAATTGCCCACGGCGGCCGTATCGGTATGCTTGGCGAACAAAAGGCGATGGATGTGCCGTTTAACGTTATCGGCTATACCTCGAAACTGATTCAGGACCAGCAGGCGCAAACTATCGCCGAGGTGATCGGTAATGACGCCGGCGTACAGGCGGTGCAGGGCTACGGTAACTTTGCCGAAACCTATCGCATTCGCGGGTTTAAGCTGGATGGCGATGATATGACCATGGGCGGCCTGGCGGGCGTGGTGCCGCGCCAGGTGATGGATACCCAGATGCTGGAGCGCGTTGAAGTCTTCAAAGGGGCTAACGGTCTGCTCAATGGCGTCGCCAGCAGCGGCGTCGGCGGGATGATCAACCTCGAACCGAAACGTGCGGATGATGTGCCGACCACCCGCGTTGGCGTGGACTATACCGCTGATTCTCAGGTCGGCGGCAGCCTCGACCTTGGCCGTCGCTTTGGCGAAGATAATCAGTTTGGCGCCCGGGTGAACCTGGTTCACCGCGAAGGTGAGGGCGCGGTTGATAATGACCGGCGCCGCACGACGCTGGGGTCACTGGGGCTGGATTATCGCGGCGACCGTTTGCGCTCCTCTCTTGATTTCGGCTATCAGAAAAAGACGTTCCATGGCGGAACGATGGGGATCAATATCAGCGGCGTCGATTTTGTTCCTGCGCTGCCGGATAACAGCAAAAACTACAGCCAGAAGTGGGGCTATAGCGATATAGAAAGCGAATTCGGTATGGCCAAAGCCGAGTATGACCTGACCAACAGCTGGACGTTGTACAGCGCCCTCGGCGGCCAGCACTCGCATGAAACCGGCACCTATAGCGCGCCGAAGCTGGTTAACGACAACGGCGATGCTACCGTCGGGCGTCTGGATACCAACCGCATCATCGACTCGATCAGCGGAATGGGCGGTGTACGGGGTAATTTCAACACCGGGGTTATCTCTCATCAGGTCAACGTCGGCTATGCCGCTCAGGTCAGAACCGATGCCACCGCCTGGCGTATGTCGGCGAAAAACCCGACCACCAACATCTACGACAACCATGATGTGGCGATGCCGGATAACGCCTATTTTGGCGGCAACTACTTCGACCCGCTCACCACGTCACGCAGCCGTACCCAGGGCTGGCTGCTGAGCGACACGCTAGGCTTCTTTGATAACAGCCTGCTGCTTACCGCCGCCGCGCGTCATCAGAAAGTGGTGGTGCGTAACTACAGCAACAAAACCGGTCTGGAAGATACGTCTTCCCGCTATACCCAGAGCCGCTGGACGCCGACGGTGGGTCTGGTCTACAAGCCGTGGGAGACGCTGTCGCTGTACGCCAACCACACCGAGGCGCTGCAGCCGGGGAGCGTGGCGCCAAATACCGCGACAAATGCCGGGCAGAGCACCGGGATCGCTCATTCGAAACAGGATGAGGTTGGGGTAAAAATTGATTATGGCACCCTGGGGGGATCGCTGGCGCTGTTTGAAATTAAAAAGCCTAACGCTATCTCCGATGCTAACGGCTACTACGGTCTGGATGGCGAGCAGCGTAACCGCGGCGTCGAACTGAACATCTTCGGCGAACCGACGCTAGGCCTGCGCCTGAACGGCAGCGTTCAGTGGCTGGATCCGGAGCAAACCAAAACGGCGAAGGGGATCAACGATGGTAAAGATGCCATCGGCGTTTCTCGCTTCTACGCGGTGTTAGGCGCGGAGTATGACATCAAGCCGGTTGACGGGCTGACGGCCACCGCACGGGTGAACCACACCGGTTCACAGTATGCCGACGCGGCGAACAGCAAAAAACTCGACAGCTATACGACCCTCGATTTGGGCGTGCGCTACCGTCTGGCGCTGAACCAGAATCAAAACCAGATGGTCCTGCGTGCCGGGGTGGATAATGTGACCAATGAGAACTACTGGTCAGGTATTGATGATACCGGCACCTATCTGTTCCAGGGCCAGCCACGTACCGTTAAAGTATCGATGAGCTACGATTTCTGATCGTAAAATTCGGGGCGGGACAACGCCGCTCGCCCCTTCTGTGTATCCCTTTTCCGCCGTTCGTCACCATCCCTTGCCGCGCAATCAACGCATCTGCAACTTGAAGTCGGGCGAGCAGAAGTGTTAAAAGGTGCCCCTTCATAAAAACTCACAGGGGAAAGACGTGAAAGACGCGTCAACGCAGTCAGATGCCACAGCGGAGAGCGGCCCGACGCTTCATCGCGGTTTACAGAACCGACATATTCAGCTCATTGCCCTCGGCGGCGCTATCGGTACCGGCCTGTTTCTCGGTATCGGACCGGCGATTCAGATGGCCGGGCCGGCCGTCCTGATCGGCTATGCCGTCGCCGGGATCGTCGCTTTTCTGATCATGCGCCAGCTTGGCGAAATGGTGGTCGAAGAGCCCGTATCCGGCTCCTTTGCCCACTTCGCGTATAAATACTGGGGCCCGTTTGCCGGTTTTCTCTCCGGCTGGAACTACTGGGTGATGTTTGTGCTGGTGGGGATGGCTGAGCTCACCGCCGCCGGCATCTATATGCAGTACTGGCTTCCGGATGTGCCGACCTGGGTCTGGGCGGCGGCCTTCTTTGTCATCATCAATGCCGTTAACCTCGTTAACGTTCGCCTGTATGGCGAGGCGGAATTCTGGTTTGCCTTAATTAAAGTGCTGGCGATTATCGGCATGATTGGCTTTGGCCTGTGGATGTTGTTTGGCGGCCACGGCGGCAGCAAAGCCGGATTTGACAACCTGTGGCGCCACGGCGGTTTCTTCGCCACCGGCTGGCATGGCCTGGTGATGTCTCTGGCGGTGATTATGTTCTCTTTCGGCGGCCTGGAGCTGATTGGTATTACCGCCGCCGAAGCGCAAAATCCGGAAAAGAGCATTCCGAAGGCGGTAAACCAGGTGGTGTACCGTATTCTGCTGTTTTATATCGGTTCGCTGGTGGTGCTGCTGGCGCTCTATCCGTGGGTGGAAATCAAGTCCGACAGCAGCCCGTTTGTGATGATTTTTCATAATCTTGACAGTAACGTGGTAGCTTCTGCACTTAACTTCGTCATTCTGGTGGCATCGCTGTCGGTCTACAACAGCGGCGTTTACTCCAACAGCCGCATGCTGTTCGGTCTGTCGGTACAGGGCAATGCGCCGAAGTTTCTGGCCCGCGTCAGCAAACGCGGCGTGCCGGTCAATTCGCTGATCCTCTCCGGGGTGATTACCTCGCTGGTGGTGCTGCTGAACTATCTGCTACCGCAGAAAGCGCTGGGTCTGCTGATGGCGCTGGTAGTGGCAACGCTGCTGCTGAACTGGATCATGATCTGCATGGCGCACCTGAAGTTCCGCGCGGCCCAGCGTCGAAAAGGGCGGGAGCCGAAGTTCAAAGCGCTGCTGGCACCGGGCGGCAACTACCTCTGTATTGCCTTCCTTGCGCTGATTCTGGTGCTGATGTGCACCATCGACGGGATGCGCCTGTCGGCCATTCTGCTGCCGGTATGGATCCTGTTCCTGTTTATCGTCTTTAAGCTGCTGCGCCGTCCGGCGTAATGCCTCCTTGCCCCGGCCTTCGCCGGGGCGATCTGCCTTTTATTGTGATCGTCTTCGCGCTTAGCGTAATTAGCGCAGGATCTTCTTTTTGTAATCGATTACTTTTTATTTTGTGACGTTTTGTAATCGATTACTTTTTGAGGGCGGACAAAATGGTATCAACGACGGAAGGACGTGAAAGCGTTGGCGTGCAGCACCGGTTTCTGGTGCCGCGCCTGGCGTTAATGATGTTTATGCAGTTCTTTATCTGGGGAAGCTGGTCGGTGACCCTGGGGCTGGTGATGACGCGCTACGATATGGCGCTGCTGATTGGCGATGCGTTCTCTGCCGGGCCTATTGCCTCGATTTTGTCGCCGTTTGTGCTGGGGATGCTGGTCGATCGCTTCTTTGCTTCGCAGAAAGTGATGGCGGTGATGCACCTGGCGGGAGCCGCGATCCTGTGGTTCGTCCCCCAGGCGCTGGTCGCGCACAATGGCGCGCTGCTTATCGGCCTGCTGTTTGGCTATACGTTGTGCTATATGCCGACGCTGGCGCTGACCAACAATATCGCTTTCCACAGCCTGAATAATGTTGATAAAACCTTCCCGGTGGTGCGCGTCTTTGGCACCATCGGCTGGATTATTGCCGGGATTTGTATTGGCGTGAGCGGAATTTCCGATACCACGGCTATCTTTAATCTGGCGGCGCTGTGTTCGGTCTTACTGGCCCTCTACAGCCTGACTTTGCCGCATACGCCGGCAGCGGCGAAAGGCATTCCGCTGAAGTTTCGCGACCTGCTCTGCGCCGATGCGTTTGCGCTGCTCAAGACGCGCCATTTCTTTATTTTCTCACTCTGCGCCACGCTGATCTCGATTCCGCTGGGGACCTACTATGCCTACACCGCCTCCTGGCTGGCGGATGCCGGCGTGGCGGATGTCAGCACCGCGATGTCATTTGGGCAGATGTCGGAAATCGCGTTTATGCTGGTGATCCCGCTGCTGTTTCGCCGTCTCGGGGTCAAGTACATGCTGCTGGTCGGGATGGTGGCGTGGTTTGTGCGCTATGCCTTCTTTGCCCTTGGAGTGAGCGAAGAGGGGCGCTTCCTGCTCTATCTCGGCATCCTGCTGCACGGCGTGTGCTACGACTTCTTTTTTGTCGTCGGCTTTATCTATACCGACCGCGTGGCGGGGGAGAAGGTCAAAGGCCAGGCGCAAAGCATGATCGTCATGTTTACCTACGGCATCGGGATGCTGCTGGGATCGCAAATTTCCGGCGCGCTGTATAACCAGCTGGTGGCCGGGCAGACCGTACCGCAGGCGTGGGTCATCTTCTGGTGGATCCCGGCGGTGGCCGCGGCGGTTATCGCGCTGATTTTCCTTTTCTCTTTCCAGTATCGCGAGAAAGAGCAGCATTAACTATCAGGAGGGGGTATGAAAACGATGAAGGGACCGGGGATTTTTCTGGCGCAGTTTATCGGCGCGCAGGCGCCGTTTAACACCCTGGACGGGATCGCCGCCTGGGCCGCCGGACTGGGCTATCAGGCGCTACAGATCCCGTGTAATCATCCGGCTATTTTTGATGTTGAACGCGCGGCGATGAGCCAGACCTACTGCGATGAGATTCGCGGGCGACTGGCGGAACATGGTCTGACCATCAGCGAGCTCTCAACCCATCTGGAAGGGCAGCTGGTGGCGGTTCATCCGGCCTATGACGCGGCGTTCGACGCCTTTGCCCCCGCCGCGCTACGCGGAAATCCGCCGGCACGCCAGCAGTGGGCGGTGGAAAAAGTACGTCAGGCGGCGGTGGCTTCGGCGCGCTTAGGCCTGCAGGCCCATGCGACATTTTCCGGATCGCTGGCGTGGCCTCTGTTTTATCCCTGGCCGCCGTATAATCCGTCACGAATTGATGAGGCGTTTGATGAACTGGCGCGGCGCTGGCGTCCGCTCCTCGATCTATACGATGAGCAGGGGATCGATCTTTGCTATGAAATTCATCCGGGTGAGGATCTGCACGATGGCGTGACTTTTGAACGTTTCCTGCAGCGGGTAGATAACCATCCGCGCTGCAATATGCTCTACGATCCCAGCCATTTGCACCTCCAGCAGATGGACTACCTGGCGTATATCGATATCTACCATTCGCGGATCAAAGCCTTTCATGTCAAAGATGCCGAGTTTCGTCGCGACGGCCGCAGCGGCGTGTACGGCGGCTATCAGAACTGGCTGCAGCGGGCGGGGCGCTTTCGCTCGCCCGGGGATGGGCAAATTGATTTCAAGAGCATTTTCAGCAAGCTGACCGAGTACGACTTTGACGGCTGGGCGGTGCTGGAGTGGGAGTGCTGCCTGAAGGAGGCGGAGGCCGGCGCGCGCGAAGGCAGCGAATTTATCCGCCGCCATATTATTCCCGTCTCCGAACGGGCGTTTGATGATTTCGCCAGCGGTCGCGAGGGGCAAGCATGATTCAGGTTGGCATTGTTGGGACTGGATTTATTGGTCCGGCGCATATTGAAGCGCTGCGCCGGGTCGGGGACATCGAGGTGGTGGCGCTGTGCGACAGCAATCTGGCGCAGGCGCAGCAAAAAGCGCGGCAGCTGAATGTGGCTCATGCTTATGGTCAGGTTGAGGAACTCCTGGCACATCCCGGTTTACAGGTGGTACATAACTGCACGCCGAACCACCTGCACGCGAAGATTAACCGCCAGGCGTTGCACGCCGGGCTGCATCTGTTCTCGGAAAAACCGCTGTGCATGCTTCCGGATGAGGCGCGTGAACTGGTCACGCTGGCGGAGAAGGCGGGGGTGGTGCACGGCGTAAGCTTCGTCTATCGCCAGTTCGCGATGGTCCAGCAGGCCGCCAGCATGATGCGCGCCGGGCAGGTCGGACGGCTGTTTTCGGCGCACGGCAGCTATTTGCAAGACTGGATGGTGCAGCAAAGTGACTATAACTGGCGGGTGGAGTCGGCGCTGGGCGGCGCTTCGCGGGCGGTGGCGGATATCGGCTCCCACTGGTGCGACACGGTGCAGTTTATGACCGGCAGGCGCATCACCGAGGTGATGGCGGATCTTTCTATCGTCTGGCCGACGCGCCACGCGGCCGTTTCCGGCGAGTCCACCTTCAGCCAGACGGGGGAATCTCCGCGTTTTGAGGTGCGCGAGGTAGATACGGAAGATATGGGGTCCGTGCTGTTTCGCTTTGATGACGGCAGCAAAGGCTGTTTTACCGTTTCTCAGGTCAGCGCCGGAAGAAAGAACCGCCTGGCGGTTGAAATTAACGGCAGCCGCTGTTCGCTGGCGTGGGATCAGGAGCTTCCGCAGCGGCTGTGGATTGGCCAGCGCGCGCAGCCAAATCAGCTGCTCAGCGATGACCCGAGTCTGATGCAGGCGGACATCGCCGCCAGCGCCCACTTCCCCGGCGGGCATAATGAGGGGTGGCCGGACGCCTTCAAGAATATGATGTTGAGCTTCTATCAGGCGGTACGCGCCGGGACGATGCCGGCAGCCGACGAACGGCGTTTCGCCTCATTTTATGAAGGGGCGGATGTGATGTATATCGTTGACGCGATTTTGCAAAGCCATCGGCAGCAGCGCTGGGTCAGCGTCAGGCGATAGCCGGCAGGTTGTGCGCCACTCCGGTGGCGCGCAATGACTTATTTTACGCCGAGATACCCGTCCAGATAGGCGGCGGAAAGTTCGTTGCCGAACAGCACCGCGTCTTTATTCTCCATGTCATTATTCCAGCTATCGCTGGCATTGCCGGTGAAAGTGTGTTGTGACCGGGTACCCTTCATAACCTGCTGCTTAATGGCATCGGCATTGCGTCGGGCATCGCTTTCGCTGACGCCGGCGGTTCGGTCCTGTTTGCCGCGGTTATAGATCTCGGTGAAGGTCGGCAGATTTAAGCGGTAATTTTCCTGCCGGTTAACGGCAAAATTACCGCCGACAAAATCAGAACGATGGGCGACAAAATAGTACGCATGGCGCTCCGGCGATGATTTTGAGGCGGTGCAGCCGGTGAGGGCGGCGAGAGAACCGCCGAGGACAAGCAGTGCGACTTGAATTTTCATTGATGACATCATCCCTAACGTATTGATAGTAAGCTTTTATAATTATCGGCGCCCGAGCGCGGTGTTTATGTTACCTGAAAAATCATCGCGCTTAACGCGCAAGGATAATAGCCCTGATAATTAATAGTTTTCCATCACGATGCGTAGGGGCATCAGCGGGCTGGCGCGCGCCCCGCTGCACACCGACGGCCCGTTTATGGTAGCCTGCGCATTATTCCCCTTATCCCAGGAAGTGCCGCCTTTATGTCAATTCAGAAAATCGCCCGTCTGGCGGGTGTCTCAGTGGCAACCGTATCGCGGGTGCTGAATAACAGCGATACCGTTAAACCGAAGAACCGCGAACGCGTGCTGCAGGCGATTAAAGAGAGCAACTATCAGCCTAACCTGCTGGCCCGCCAGCTGCGGACGGCACGGAGCTATATGATTCTGGTGATGGTGTCGAATATTGCGAACCCGTTTTGTGCGGAAGTGGTGAAGGGCATTGAAGAGGAGGCGGAGAAGCACGGCTACCGTATTTTACTGTGTAATTCCGGGTCCGATCTGGCGCGCTCGACTTCCGGGCTGAGGCTGCTGTCGGGGAAAGTGGTCGACGGGATTATTACGATGAACGCGCTCTCCAGTCTGCCGGAACTGACGATGATGATCGGTGATGCGCCGTGGGTACAGTGCGCCGAGTATGCCGATGCCGGCAGTATCTCCTGCGTCGGCATTAACGACATCGATGCGGCGCAGGGGGCGGTATCGCGGCTGGCGGAGAGCGGTCATCGGCGCATTGCCCTGATTAACCACGATCTGAGCTATCGCTATGCCCGCCTGCGCGAGCGCGGCTATAAAAACGTACTGCATGTGCGTGAACTGGCCTGGCAGCAGGTGGCTTATGCCAGCGACCTCAGCGCCGCCGCCGGTAAAGCGGCAATGGAAACGCTGCTGGCCTCCAGAGAGCGGCCGGATGCGGTATTTGCCGTCGCCGACTCGCTGGCGGCGGGCGCCCTGCGGGCGATCGCCCAGGCCGGACTGCGGGTGCCGGACGATATTGCGGTCATGGGATTTGATGGTACGGAGCTGGCGGAGATGGTCTCGCCGCAGCTGACCACCGTGGAACAGCCGTCGCGCGACATTGGCCGTACGGCGGTGACCCTGCTGCTGAAGAAAATCGACAACCCGGAGGCCACCGCCGAACGGGTGATGATGGACTGGCGCATCATTGCCCGCGCCAGTGCCTGAGCCTTACCCGTGATTTGCCGCCGCCAGCGAACGTATATCGTTGCCGGTCGGTGACTGGTGGATACGCAGCCCGAATTCGTCCACCACGGCGAAAATGTGGTCAAAAATATCCGCCTGGATACTTTCATATTCTGCCCATACCACGGTGCTGGTGAAGCAGTAGATCTCAATCGGCAGGCCGTTGGCGTCCGGCGCCAGCTGGCGCACCATCATCGTCATATCTTTGCGCAGCCGCGGGTGGTTGCGCAGATACTCCTGTAAATAGGCGCGGAAGGTGCCGATATTGGTCATCTTGCGCAGGTTCAGCACCGAATGGTCGGCGGCGTTTTGCTGGTTCCACTCGCTGATCTCCTGATGACGCGAGTCCATATAGGGCTTAAGCAGCCGGGCCTGAATTAAGCGCTGCTGCTCCCGCTCATCGAGAAAATGGATACTGGTGGTATCAATATTCAGGCTGCGCTTAATGCGGCGCCCGCCGGAGGCGGACATCCCGCTCCAGTTTTTAAAGGAGTCGGAGACCAGCGACCAGGTAGGAATCGTGGTGATGGTATTGTCCCAGTTACGGACTTTCACCGTGGTGAGGCCAATATCAATGACCGCGCCGTCGGCGCCGTATTTCGGCATTTCCAGCCAGTCACCGAGCTTCAGCATGTCGTTGGCGGAAAGCTGAATGCCGGCAACCAGACCCAGGATCGGGTCTTTAAATACCAGCATCAGTACCGCGGCCATGGCGCCGAGGCCGCTGATCAATATCGCCGGCGACTGGCCAATCAGTAATGAGATCACCAGGATGCCGATAATAATCGCGCTGACCAGCTTAATGCCCTGGAATATCCCCTTCAGCGGCAGCTGGGATGCGGTGGCGAATTTCTGCGATAAATTGAAGACCACATCGAGCAGTGAAAAGAAAGACAGCAGGGCATAGATCATGACCCACAGCTGGGCGCAGGTGGTTAATATATTGGCGGCTTCACTGCCTTTTTGCAGCCACAGCACCGCCTGCACATTGACGATAATCCCTTGCAGGGTAAAGGCCAGCCGGTGAAACAGTTTGTTCTGGGTGATGATTTGCAGCCACAAATGGCTGCTGGCCTGCGCGCGCTTTTCGAAGGCGCGCAGCACGCCTTTATGCAAAATAAAATGAACGACAATGGCGGTCAGTAAAATAATGCCGAAGATAATAATGAGTGAAGTGGTGGGGGTAATTTCGATGCCTAAGGCGGCAATTTGTGAGATTAATTCCTGCATAACGTCTCCTGTACATCCAGCGGTAATGATGACCGCTGGATGTATATTATGCAAATCAGGCGTCATGCAATGATGGATTATGAGGCGGTAGCCACCGGACGAATATTGAGATGATGGCGCAGCCGCAGGGCCATCGCGCCTAAGAGCAGCATCATTGCCACCTCCACGGCCAGGAAATCGATCAGCGCCTGCGGATAGGTGCCGCCGCCGCGTTGAGCGAGGGTTAAAAACAGCGAGCCGAGAATTGCCGGACCTAATCCCAGCGTCGCCTGCTGCAGGGTGCTGAGAATGGCGCTCCCGGCACCGGCATCGCTGGCGCAGATATCGCGCATGCCAATGCGATAAAAACTGTTAACGATCAGCGCCTGGCCGTAGCCGATAAGCGCGGTAGAGGGCACCATCGCCAGCGACGAGGTATGAGCGCCGAAGTGACCGAAGGTCGCCATCAGCAGCAGCAGACCGGCTATCTGCACTACCAGCCCAATCAGCAGAATACGTCCCATGCTGAAGCGGGCAATCAGCTTCGGCGCGTACAGCGCGGAGAGGAAATAGGCCACGCCGAGGGCGATAAAGCTGTTGCCTGACTGCCATGGCGCCATGCCGAGACCGGCCTGCATGGTCAGCGCCATGCAGAACATAAAGCCGGACCAGGCGCTGAAGAACAGCAGGGCGATAGCCATGCCAAAGCGAATGCTGGTGAGTTTCAGCAGACGGGGCGGCAGCAGCGGCTGTTCGCCGCGCTGCTGCTTACGCAACGCGCTGGCCCGCATCCAGATCAGCAGCGGCAGCACGGCCACCAGCAAAAGCTGGAGCGTCCACGGCCAGTGAAGTTCCGGCCCCAGCGCCATCGGAAACAGCAGACAGCAGAGGATCAGCGCCAGGCTGAAGGTGCCCTGCCAGTCGATAGCCGAATGGGCTTCGCGGCGGGTTTCCGGGACATAGCGGGGGCTAAACGCCAGCACCAGCAGGCAGATCGGGACATTGATAAAGAACGCGTTGCGCCAGCCCAGGCCGGCGATATCCGCCGAGACCAGCCAGCCGCCGCCCATCTGCCCGACGATAAAAGCAATCCCACCAATCCCGCCATACAGACTGATCGCGCGCGCATGGGCGCTGCCTTTCAACGTCACATGCAGGGTGGTGAGGATTTGCGGCACAATCAGCGCCGCGCCCGCACCTTGCAGCGTGCGGGCCGCCAGCAGCCCGCCGATGGAGTTGGCCATGCCGCACAGCAAAGAGGCGAGGCCAAAAAGCGCGACCCCCCACATAAACAGACGGCGGCGGCCGTAGTTATCGCCCAGTTTGCTGCCCATCGCCAGGCACACCGCAAAAGAGACGCCGTAGAGCGCGACGATCAGCTCCAGCTGGGTGGCGCTGGCATCCAGTGAATGGGTAATGGAGTCCAGCGCCACGTTGGTAATTGAGGTGTCGATCAGCGGCAGCATCTGGCCGGTCAACAGAAGCAGTAAACCGGCGCGGCCGGGTGAAACAGCAGACGAATTCATCGGATCTCTCCATTGCGTCATTCAGCGGATGGCCGTAGCATTACCGATAAATTAAACGGGTACCAGTTCCTGTCTATACTGGTATTGGTACTACCATGCTGGAGTCAATATGACGGGAATGCCGCAACGTGAAACGGTGCCGATAGCGCCCGACGATAGCCGTAAGCAGCTGGGCGCCTTTCTGCGCTCCCGACGTGAAAGCCTTGATCCGCAGCGTCTTGGCCTGCCGCGAGTAGGGCGGCGGCGCACGCCCGGGCTGCGCCGGGAAGAGGTGGCGATGCTGGCCGATGTCGGCGTGACCTGGTATACCTGGCTGGAACAGGGGCGGGAGGTTAATCCGTCGGAATCGGTACTGGTGGGCGTCGCGAATGCGCTGCAGTGCAGTCCGCTGGAGACGCGCCATCTGTTCGTGCTGGCCGGGCTGACGCCGCCGGAAACCACGCAGGTCAGCGTATGTGAGGGGATCGCTCCGGGGACCCGGCGGATGCTCGATAGCCTGATGCCGCAGCCGGCCAGCATCCAGAAACCCAATTTCGATATCGTGGCGTGGAACGACAGTTTTTGTCGGCTGATGGGCGTCGATTTTGCCGCGCTTCCCGCAGAAAACCGTAACTGTATTTATCTCTATCTCACCCACGAGACCTGGCGCAGCCGTATTGAAAATCGCGATGTGCTGCCGACGTTTGTCTCCTATTTCCGCGCGGCCATGGCCGAACACCGGGGCGACCCGCTGTGGGAAAATAAGCTGGCGCGCTTTTTTGCCGCCTCCGCCGAATTTGAAACGCTGTGGCATCAGCGTTATGACGTCCGCGGCGTGGAAAATCAGGTGAAGAATTTCAATCATCCCCAGCTCGGACGCTTTAGTCTGCAGCAGATGTACTGGTATTCCGCCCCGCGTAATGGCTCCCGGCTGCTGGTGTACCTGCCGATGGACGACGCCGGCGAGCAGGCGCTGGCATGGCTGGATAAACAGGATTCTCTCTTATAGCGACAGGGAACGCAGATGAACGTAACCAGGAAACAACAGCGGGTGATTCAGCAGGCGCTGGATGAATGGCAGGCCGCGGGGGAGTTGAGCCACGCGGAAAGCCAGCGGCTGGCGGGCACTTTGCGCGTCAGCACCTTTGACTGGCAGCGACTGAGCCGCTATGCCTTCTGGACGGCGCTGGCCTGCCTGCTGATCGCGCTGGGCAGCCTGTTCGCCGATAGTGAACTGATTGCCCGGCTGGTGAGCCTGTTCAGCGACTCGGCGCTGGCGCGGATTGCGCTGCCTGCGGCGGTGGCGCTGGTTTGCTACCTCTGGGGATTCCGTCGCCAGCGGCAGGCCTCGTACTGGCACTATAGCAGTGAAGCGATTTTGTTTGTCGGCGTGGTGTTTACCGCGCTGGCGCTGTGGCAACTCGGCGTGCGGCTGGATGACGGCAGCGGCCATATTGCGCCACTGTTTCTGGTCGGCTGCGCTATTTATGGTGCTATCGGCCTGGCGGCCCGTTCCGGGCTGGTGTGGCTGTTCTTCCTGCTGGCGCTGGGCAACTGGTTCGGAGCGGAAACCGGCTACCTGGCGGGATGGGGGGCCTACTGGCTGGGCATGAACTATCCGCTGCGTTTTGTGCTGTTCGGTGGCGTGCTGCTGGCGCTCTGTTTTATGCTGCAAAAGTGGCTGCTTCAGCGCCGGCTGTTTACCGTCAGTAAGGCCATGGGCCTGACGTATCTGTTTATCGCGCTATGGATTCTGTCGATTTTTGGCTATCGGGATCCCGACGCCTGGTACAGCATTTCACCGCTGCAGCAGCTGCCGTGGGCGCTGTTATTCGGCGTCGCGGCGGGCGTCTGTATTTATATCAGTCTGAAAACGGATGACGGAATGTTGCGCGGTTTTGGCCTGACCTTCCTGGCTATCAATCTCTATACGCGTTTCTTCGAGTTTTTCTGGGACGGGATGCACAAGGTGCTGTTCTTCCTGATCCTCGCCGTTTCGCTGGCGGTGATTGGCCGCTATGCAGAACGAATCTGGCACGCCGGCGAGCGGCGTGCGCGGAGAGATTAAATCTCGGTGATGGTGGTCGCCTGCGGCAGGCGTGATTTCGGCAGCGTGGCGTTGAAATCTTCCACGCTGTGGTGGCCGACCGGAACGATAACCACGCTGGTAAAGCCCTGTGCGGTCAGGTCAAATTCGGCGTCAAGAATCGCGGCGTCGAACCCTTCAACCGGCACGGCGTCCAGCCCCATTGCCGCGACGCCGAGCAGGAAGTTGCCGACGTTGAGGTAAACCTGCTTCGCCATCCAGTGGTTGTCGTCATGCAGATCTTTACGGTGCATATCGGCAAAGAAAACGCGGCCTTTGTGGTTAGCGGCTTTGGCTTCCGGAGTAGCGAAACGTCCGTCGGCCTCTTCCTGGTCCACCACGCGCTCCAGCCAGGCGTCGTCCATGGCGGTTTTGGCACAGAAAACCACGACATGAGAAGCATCAAGAATTTTACGTTCGTTGAAAACATAGGTGCCGCTGGCGGCTTTCGCCACCCGTGCTTTCCCTTCATCCGTGCTGGCAACGATAAAGTGCCACGGCTGGGAGTTGGTGCTCGACGGGCTGTATTGCAGCAATGTTTTCAGCTTTTCCGCTTCTTCAGCCGTCAGTTTTTTTGTGGCATCGAAGGCTTTTGTGGAATGACGCTTTAAGGCAACGGAGACGATATCCATAACTCTTCCTCACGGTTTATGCTCAAGATAATTCGAGTTTACAGCCCCTTACGGGGCGTTTAGTGGGAGAAGAGTACAGCGAAGGCGGGGAAATGATAAGAGACAAAAATGCGATAACACTTATCGCGCTAGCCTGAAAATCCTTCCGGACGGAGCCGAATCCGCTCTTTTTTTGTCAGCTTATTCACCACCTGATTCCATGAATCATCGATAAGTTCGGCCAGCAGATCCTCGCTGATATCCTCGCCGGGGACGACGGTGATCCAGTGTTTTTTGTTCATGTGATATCCCGGCTCAATACTGCGGTAAATCTCCCGATTGAGCAGCGATTTTTGCGGATCGGCTTTCAGATTCACCAGCGCCCGACCGCGAAGGGTCATGGTGAGCATAAAAATGCGCCCGCCAACTTTGAATACGTCATACTCCGGGCCGAACGGCCAACAGTGTTCGGTAAACGGATAGCTGAGCGCAATCCGGTGGGCGCTGGCGTGCAGCGAAGCGCGGTCCATCAGGCGTCGTTCTCGTGAAGCGCTTGCCACATGGTCTCAAAACCGAGGGCGATCAGCTCGCGGGCGCGCTGCGGATCGTGGCTGGCAAATTCGATAGTGGTTTCCGCCAGCGAAAGAAACAGGGCGTCGCCAAAGGCGCTGTAGGCGTCGCTGAGAAAGACCGGCTTGACCGATAGCTGACACATTTCGTTGAGCTCGGGGAACATCTCTCTCACGCGGGTTCGGGTTTCATCGGTGATGCGTTCGCTGAGCGCCATCCGGCGAATCGCCTTGTGCTCCATCGGGTGGCGAATACTCCAGTCGATATAGCTGTCCCAGATATTGCGGGCGTTCTCTTTCGGCCGTTTTTCGTTTGGCGTCAGTCCGGAGACCATCGCTTTAACTAACCCCGATTTGATCGAGAGGTACAGTTCGTTGAGTAACTCATCCTTGGTGGCGAAATAGCGGAACAGCGTCCCCTCGGCAACCCCGGCGCTACGGGCAATGGCCGATGTTGAGGCGGCGATACCCGACTGGGCAAAGGCGGCCGTTGCGGCCTCCAGCAACGCTTGTTTTTTATCTTCACTCTTAGGACGAGCCACTACATTTTACCTCACGCGAAATCAAACCCCGATCTAACCACGCCATGTCATGGCACTGCAACGGTGGATGTTAAAAAATTGAAAATCGTCTTGACGACTTTCATATTCGTCTTAATAATGAGTGCTTACTCACTCATAATCAAGTTATATCACTAAACTCTCATAATAGGGAGTTTCATCTGGTCAGGTTATGAACCGTGTCACTTTCAGCGTGGTCGCCATTATGTTATTAGCCTCAGCAACAGCTTTGCCGTTTGTCTTAAATGCCGGGTTTGGCCGGGCGCCGCAGGGCGCGCAGCTCAGTCTGGTGGAACAGTCGCCACACTATCGCGATGGCCAGTTTCATAATCAGCTCCCCACGCCGGGCTTCACCGGGCAGAAAAATATGCTGGCCGCCTGGTGGGAGTTTCTGGTGACTAAACGCGAAAATGCCCGTCCCGCGCAGCCGTTGCCGCTGGTCAATACCGATCTCGCCAGCCTGCCGATCGGGCAGGATACGATGGTGTGGCTCGGCCACTCCTCCTGGTATGTGCAGCTGGCGGGGAAACGCATCCTGATTGACCCGGTCTTCAGCAACTATGCCGCACCGTTCTCATTTATTAATAAAGCTTTCCCGGGTGACTATCCGTGGCATGCGGAGCGTATGCCGGAGATAGACCTGCTGATTATTTCGCACGATCACTACGACCATCTGGATTACGCCACCATCAAAGCGCTGATGCCAAAAATCAAGCGCGTGGTGACGCCGCTCGGCGTGGGATCGCATCTGCGCTACTGGGGCATGGAGAGCGCCATTATCAGCGAAGCGGACTGGCATCAGGCGGTGCAGGTCAGCGACGAACTGACCGTGCATGTGCTGCCGGCCCGTCATTTCTCCGGTCGTGGGCTGAAGCGCAATCAAACGCTGTGGGCCAGCTTTATGTTCGTCACCCCGCAGCAGAAGATTTACTACAGCGGCGATAGCGGTTACGGCCCGCACTTTAAAGCCATCGGCGAACAGTTTGGCGCCGTGGATCTGGCGATTATGGAGAACGGCCAGTACGACCAGGACTGGAAATACATTCATATGATGCCTGACGAGACGGCTCAGGCCGCCGACGATCTCCGCACGCGCGCGGTGCTCCCGGGGCATGCGGGGCGCTTTGTGCTGGCGAAACACAGCTGGGACGATCCTTATAAGCGGCTGGCTGCGGCCAGTCAGCAAAGACCGTGGCGGTTGTTAACGCCGATGCTTGGCGAGCCGGTTTGGGTTGCCGATAAGACGCAATCATTTACTACCTGGTGGCGATAAATACTGGTTTGATTAAAGAGGAGAGGACTTATGACTATTTCCGCTCAGGTGATTGAGACTATCGTCGGGTGGATTGATGACAATTTGCATCAGCCGCTGCGTATTGATGATATTGCGCGTCACTCTGGTTATTCGAAATGGCATCTGCAACGACTCTTTTTGCAGTACAAAGGGGAGAGTCTGGGGCGCTATATCCGCGAACGTAAACTGCGGCTGGCGGCGCGCGACCTGCGCGACACCGATCAGCGGGTTTATGATATCTGCCTGAAATACGGCTTTGATTCACAGCAGACGTTTACCCGCATTTTCACCCGCACCTTTCATCAGCCGCCGGGTGCCTACCGCAAAGAGAATCACAATCGCGCCCACTGAGGCGCGTCCGCCGGAAAGACCGGCGGACGCATTTTGGGCTTCTACCAGGCGTAGTTTACCGTCATCGTCACCGTACGACCCACGCCATAGAAACAGGCGCTATCGCCGGCGCACGAGGCAACATATTTAGTGTCGGCGATATTGTTGATGTTGAACTGCGCTTTCGCCCCTTTCAGGCTCGAGCTCAATTCGCCTAACTCATAGCTGACCATCGCGTCATACAGATCCACCGCCGGTACCTTGAAGGTGTTTTTCGCATCGCCGTAGCTGGTGCCGATATAACGCACGCCAACCCCAGCGGTCAGGCTTTTTAGCGCGCCATTGGGCAGGGTGTAGCTGGTGAACGCCGAGGCCATATGGGTCGGAATGCGCGCCGGGGTTTTCCCTTCGGTGCCGGCGACGGTGGTATTCATGGTTTCCGCGTCGGTCCAGGTGTATGAAGCAATCAGGTTGAGGTTGTCAAAGAAGGTGGCGTGCGCTTCGGCTTCCACCCCCTTCGAGCGGACCTTACCGCTGTTCTCATACCATCCCGCCGCGCTGTTCCAGGTCGCAACGTTGCTTTGGGTCAGGTCGTACATCGCCAGAGTCATCAACGCCGTCGGCGTAGGCTGATATTTCACACCCACTTCCACCTGTTTCCCTTCGCTGGGGTCGAACGGAGCGACGCCCGGCGCACGATTGGTTTGCAGGTTGGGTTCGAAGGAGGTGCTGTAGCTGATATAGGGCGACAGGCCAAAGTCAAATGCATACAGCAGACCGGTACGCCAGGTAAACTTGCTGTCGTTTTTCTGGGTGCGACTGCTGTCGGTAAAGTCGGTGGTACGCACTTCCGCCCAGTCATAGCGGCCGGAAAGCAGCAGCTCCCAGTTTTCCAGGCTCAGCTGATCCTGCAGGTAGAGGCCAACCTGATCGAGATTCTGCTGTTCATCGCTGGCGGTACGGAAGGTGCCTTCATCGACCTTCACACCATAGACCGGGGCACGCCAGTCGAGATCGTACTGTGAACCGCCGGCGCGACCGAGGTACTGCTTATCCTTGCTGGTTTTGTAGTCCAGGCCGCCGAGAACGGTGTGCGCCAGCTGACCGGTCGTGAACTGCGCCTCAAGCTGGTTATCGATACCGAACTCATCGGTTTGCCGCTCCTCATGCTGGGCGCGACGTGAGAGCACGGAGCTGTTGGCTGCGCTGTTGGAATAGACCAGATAGCGATATTTCTGCTTTATCGTCCCATAGCGCGCGTTCTGCCGTAGGGTCAGCATGTCGTTGAGCTGATGCTCAAATTCATAACCGATGAGAGTCTGCTCGCGCCAGGATTGATTGTAGCCGGGGTCGCTGACGTTAAAGTCGCGCGGAATATAGCTGCCATCGACGCTGTTGACGGTGCCGTAGCGCGGCAGGAAGTTGCGATAACCGGCGTCGGGATCTTTTTGATAGCTGGTCAGCAACGTGAAGCGCGTCGCATCGTTGGGATACCACGTCAGCGCCGGCGCAATGGCGATGCGCGTCTCTTTATAATCCTCGACCTGGCTGTTCTGGCTGCGGGCGATACCGTTGAGGCGATAGAGCAGGTGGCCGTCGTCGCTTAACGGCCCGCCGACATCAAAGGCGCCTTCCGCCAGATTGTCGTTGCCGGTACGGAACTGGATTTGATGCACCGGCTGGCTGGTGGGACGCTTGCTGGTCATGCTGATAAGCCCGCCGGGGTTGACCTGACCAAACAGCACCGAGGCCGGGCCGCGTACCAGCTCGACGCGCTCCAGCAGCCACGGATCCATTGTGCCGGTTTGCGACGACGCGGTGGCGCCATAGCTCAGGCCGTCGAGATACTTCGGTACATAGCTGAAGCCGCGGACGAAGACTTCGTCATTGCGGTTGGACGATCCGCGATACTCGGTGAACACCCCGGCGCTATAGCGCAGAGCCTGTGACACCGACGTCACGTCCAGCGCCGCCATCTGATCGCGGGTGATGACCGAGACCGACTGCGGGGTTTTCACCAGCCCGGCGGCGGTTTTCGTCGCGGAAAGCGTTTTCGTCGCCACGATCCCTTTGACCGGGGCGGTGGGATCTTCATTACTGCTCGCGGTGACCACGAGGGTCTCCTCCGCCAGCGCCTGCCCGGCGAGTGTCGCCACGGCAAGACCCGTGACCCAGAGTTTAGTTATCTTATTATATTTAAACATTTTATTTGCTATGTCCTTGGTTGAAATTGCCATAATCATCCCTTTCCCCCATCAGAAAAATCTAATGGCCTGAACGAGCGGAGTTGATGTTATTGCAAATCATTACCATTTGCATTAGCGTTAGTAACAAATTTTTACAGGGATAAATCGGGCGATGAAAATGGCATGGGGTGGTCTGCTGATCGGCATGAGTGCGCTACCGGCGGTGGCAATGAACTGCGAATCTTCTTCGCGGCAGGGAGAGCTGCAGGGAAAATTCGATGCCAGCGGCGAAGTCTGTTTTGATCTGCCGACGTTAGGGGAAAACTACGTTTCGGCGACGATTTCCGGGGTAACGGATGCCCGCCTGCTGGATGAAAATAACCGTCGGCTGCGTACGCTGCTGGCGGGAGGGCCGCCGGATGGCGAGCAAACGCTGCTGTTCTCCCTGCCGGTGAACCGCGCTTCAGCGCTGGTGCTCCACGGCGAAGAAGGCACCCGCTGGCATTTCCGCTGGCGGATGAAGGAGACCACCGCGCTGGCGAAAACCCAGGCACTGGATCCCGTCAGTCCCCGTTTGCAGCAGCTGATGCAGGAGCTGGCGGCGGGTGGCTCTACGACGCGTTTCTGGCAGGAGCGCGAACAGGAAGGGACGCCGATGGTGGAACCGGTGGATGCAGGACACAAGCGCGTCACCTTCCTGTGGCGCGGGGCGAGAAAAAACGTCTTCCTGCTGGGATCCCCGGCGGGCGATCACGATCCGCTGTTTCGGCTTGGCCATTCCGATGTCTGGTTTCGCAGCTACGTGGTACCGGCAGATACCCTGATGCAATATAAGCTGGCGCCGGATGTCCCGCAGGTCGACGGCGTCGGGCACGAGCAGCGGCGGGCGATTCTGGTCAGCGCTCAGGCCGATCCGCTGAATCCGAACAGCGTCAACCGCGCCAGCGATCGCTGGAACCGCTATTCGCTGCTGGCGCTCAATCCGGCGCGCTACTGCACGCCGCAGCGTAGGGCGCAGCCGTTGCGCTATGGCACTTTGACCCGCCATCAGCTGCGCAGCGATTTTTTGCATAATACCCGGGAAGTGATGATCTACCGTCCGCGCCTGCCGCAGCCCGCGCGCTGGACGCTGATGTTGTTTGATGGCAAAACCTATCAGGATGAATACCGCTTCGCCAACGTGCTGGACAGCCTGATCGCCAGCCATGTGCTGCCGCCGATCAATGTGGTGTTTATTGATAGCCTCGATCACCCGCGCCGGGCGAAAGAGCTGCCGCCCAACCCCTTCTTCGCCAATTTTATGGCCCATGAGCTGCTGCCCTGGCTGCGACAACAGGGGCTGGATGCCATTCGCCAAAAAACCGTTGTCGCCGGCTCCAGCTACGGCGGCCTGGCCGCATCGTGGGTCGCGCTGCGCTATCCGCGGCTGTTTGCCAATGTCCTCAGTCTGTCGGGCTCTTACTGGTGGGCGCCCAAAGGCGAGGAAGCCGGCTGGCTGACGCGCCAGTATCAGCAGTCGCCGCGCTATCCGATACGTTTCTGGCTCCAGGCAGGCCGGTTTGAGACCTCGGGAGCCGATGGCGGGATCTACAGCAATACCCTTACTTTTGAACAGGCGCTACGCGATAAAGGCTATCGCGTCAGCTTCCATCCTTCATCAAGCGGCCATGATTATGCCGCCTGGTGCGAGGCGCTGGTGGCGGGAATGCGTGACTTTACCGGGTTAGCGCTCAAGGGAAAACCAGCGGCGCCAGACCCAACGCAACACCACATATTCTCCCGTGCCCAGCGCTAAGAACCACAGGCAAAAGAGCAGGGTATAAAACTGGTTGAGATCCATCAGATGGAAGGTATCGACCAGTTTTTGCGCCAGCGTTAACCCAAGGGATGGCGCTGGCAGCAGTAAACAAGAGATCAGGGCCAACAATAAAATGCCTGCGGCGGCGATCAGCGTTTCGAGCGGATGTTTCATTACTTGTTAATCATCAGTTAAAAAACATATTATCAGGTATAATGACATTTAACGCAATATCCTTTCCTGAGTGATTATTTTACGCCATTATACGTAGCGCTAATATCAGGACTTTTATTCCTTCTGTTAATATTGTTGGCGTTATTTGTAATTAAATTAATAGCATCTTAATGTCAATTAACGTCATTATTAAAGAGTGTACTTTACAAAAGTATAGGTACTATATCCCACCAGCGTGGCAATACTGATAGCCAGCAGGATGTACAGCACCAGGCGGCGTCCGCGGTAGATTCCTGACATAATGAACCTCGTTTAATATATGTTTATTAATATTCTGTAATAGTTGTTTGAGGAATTAACTTATCACAGATTTTAAATTTTGCGAGGGCTGTTAATTGTCCTGGATCAATTTTCATCTCGCTATATAAAATCATATTCATTCATTGGCCAGAAATGATTTCAGGCTTTCCGAATAACGGAATTTATAAGGAAAATTTAATTTGACCAGAATCCATCCCCCCCATAATTCGCCTCCTGCGGGAGATACTGCGGCACAGCCAGCCTACCGGCAGACCGTTGAACAGGTACTGGCGCAGAACCACAGTCGCGCCGAGGGATTGCATTCCGCCGAGGCCGCAGAACGCCTGGCCTCCTTTGGCCCTAACGCGCTGCCGGAAAAGAAAAGCAAGCCGGCCTGGCTGCGTTTCCTGGCCCACTTTAACGACGTGTTGATTTTCGTCCTGCTGGCGGCGGCGGCGCTGACGGCGGTGATGGGACACTGGGTGGATACCCTGGTGATCCTGGGCGTCACGGTCATCAACGCCCTGATCGGTCACGTGCAGGAGAGCAACGCCGAGAAATCCCTGCAGGGGATCCGCAACATGCTCTCCAGCAATGCCCGGGTGCAGCGCAACGGTAAACACGAAACCTTGCCCACCCGCGATCTGGTGCCGGGTGATATCGTTATTCTGCGGGCGGGCGACCGCGTTCCGGCGGATATGCGCCTGATCGAAACTCACAACCTGCGTGTGGAAGAGGCGATCCTGACCGGCGAATCAACGGTGGTGGATAAAATCACCGATGCGCTGCAAGGCGAACTGCCGCTGGGCGACCGGACCAACATGGTGTTTTCCGGTACCACCATCAGCGCCGGCGGTGGCGTCGGCGTCGTGACGGCGACCGGGCAGGATACGGAGCTTGGGCATATCAACCAGATGATGGCCGGTATCGAGAAGCATCGCACGCCGCTGCTGGTGCAGATGGATAAGCTGGGTAAAGCGATTTTCGTCATTATCCTCGCCATGATGGCGGCGCTGTTTGTCTTCAGCCTGGCCCTGCGTGATATCCCCATGGGGGAACTGCTGCTCTCCCTGATTAGCCTGGCCGTAGCGGCGGTCCCGGAAGGACTTCCGGCGATTATCTCGATCATCCTCTCCCTCGGCGTGCAGGCGATGGCGCGCAAACACGCCATTATTCGCAAGCTCCCGACGGTAGAAACGCTGGGGGCGATGACCGTCGTCTGTTCGGATAAAACCGGTACGCTGACCATGAACGAAATGACGGTCAAAGCGATTATCACCGCCGACTGCTGCTACCGGGTTGAGGGTGACAGCTATGAGCCGCAGGGCAATATCTATCTGGAAGGCAGCGATGAGCCGGTACAAATTCATGCCGGAAGCGTACTGGAAACGTATCTGCGTACCATTGACCTGTGCAACGACAGCCAGCTGGTACAGGACGCGCGCGGCCTGTGGGGCATCACCGGCGGCCCGACCGAAGGGGCGTTAAAAGTGCTGGCGGCGAAGGCAAAGCTGCCGCCGGTTGAGACGCAGCTGATTGCCAAAATTCCGTTTGATTCACAGTATAAGTACATGGCGACGCAGCAGAGAATCGACACCGCTGAGCGTGTGTTGATCACCGGCGCGCCGGATGTGATTTTCGCGATGTGCCGCGAGCAGATGACAAAGCAGGGGACGGTTCCGTTCGAGCGCCAGTACTGGGAGGATGAGATCTCTCGCTTCGCCAGCCAGGGGCTGCGCATGGTTGCCGCCGCCTGTAAACCGGCGCGGGCCGGCAGCACGACGCTGACCCACGACGATCTGCGTGAGGGGCTGGTGTTCCTCGGCATCGCCGGAATGATGGATCCGCCACGTTCGGAGGCCATAGAGGCGATTCACGCCTGCCAGACCGCAGGGATCCGCGTGAAAATGATCACCGGCGATCACCCGCAGACGGCAATGAGCATCGGCCAGATGCTGGGGATCACCAACAGCCATCAGGCGATGACCGGCTATCAGCTGGAGCACATGGACGATGGCGAACTGGCGAAAGCCGCCGTGGAGTACGACATTTTTGCTCGTACCAGTCCGGAGCATAAGCTGCGCCTGGTCAAAGCGCTGCAGGATACCGGTGAAGTCGTCGGCATGACCGGTGACGGGGTGAACGATGCGCCGGCGCTCCGCCAGGCCGACGTCGGCATTGCGATGGGGATCAAAGGCACTGAAGTCACCAAAGAGGCGGCCGACATGGTGCTGACGGACGACAACTTCGCCACCATTGCCAGCTCGGTGAAAGAGGGGCGTCGCGTCTACGACAACCTGAAGAAAACGATTCTGTTTATTATGCCCACCAACCTGGCGCAGGGGCTGCTGATTATCATTGCCCTGTTAGCGGGGAACATTATTCCGCTGACGCCGGTGTTGATTCTGTGGATGAACATGGCGACCTCCGCCACGCTCTCTTTCGGTCTCGCTTTCGAAGCCGCGGAGCGCAACGTCATGAACCGCCCACCGCGGAAAACCGGCCAGCACGTCATGGATGGTTATGCCATCTGGCGCGTCGCCTTCGTCGGAACCATGATTGCCGTCGCCGCCTTTATTCTTGAGGCCTGGCTGGCGCCGCGCGGCCATAGCGCCGAGTTTATCCGCACCGTGCTGTTACAGATGCTGGTGACCGCGCAGTGGGTGTACATGATTAACTGCCGTCGCAGCGAGGGCTTCTCATTAAATACTGGCCTGCTGCGCAACAAAGGCATCTGGCTGGTCAGCGGCGTGCTGCTGCTCCTGCAGCTGGCGATTATCTACCTGCCGTTTATGCAGACGATGTTTGGCACCGAGTCGCTGCCGCTGCGTTACTGGTTTATCACCCTGGCGATTGCCATCGTGATGTTCCTGGTGGTGGAAGTCGAGAAGCGTCTGACCCGCCCGTTACGTAAAACCGCCTGATCCGCCCGGCGCCCCTCTCCGCTCAGGGGAGGGACGCCGCATCGCCAGCAAGGAATCCCGATGAGAAATATTTTGCGCCTGGTCTGCCTGACCCTTGGCCTGGCCGGTTACGCCCTGACGGCCACCGCCGCGCCCGCCATCCCGGTTCGCGCGACCGTCGTTCAACTGCTGCCGCATGTGGCTGAACGTCCGCTTCCCGGCCGCATTGAAGCGATTCATGACGTGGAGATCCGCGCACGCACGGAGGGGACCATTGTGCAGCGCCACTTCCAGGACGGGCAGTACGTCAGGGAAGGCGATCGGCTGTTCACACTCGATGATGCCCAACCTCGGGCTGCGCTGGCGCTGGCCGGGGCCGAGCTGAAAAGCGCGCAGGCTTCGCTGCGTCAGGCCCAGCAGCTGCTGACCCGCTATCAACAGCTGAAAAACAATCACTCCATCAGCCGCAACGATGTCGATAACGCCCGGATGCAGCGCGATGTCGCCGCCGCCACCGTGGAACAGGCGAAGGCGCGCGTCACCACGCAGCAAATTACGCTGGATTATACGCGCATCGACTCGCCGGTCAGCGGGCGTATTGGCCACAGTCGTTTTCATGTCGGCAGCCTGGTGGGGCCGACCAGCGGCATGCTGGTGGATATCGTCCAGCTCGACCCGATTCGCATCTCTTTCGCCTTAGATGAAGCCGCCTTTTACAGTAAAGCCGGGCAGCATGCCGATATCGGCGCGCTGAAGCAGGCGTGGCTGGCGCAGATTGAACCCGACGGCAGGCGGGAAGATGGGGTGTTGACCTCGGTCGATAACCGGATTGATACCCGCACCGCCAGCGTCGTGCTGCGCGCCGAATTCGCCAATCCGCAGCATCGCCTGCTGCCGGGCGGCAACGTGCCGGTCATTCTTCGCCCGCGACAGGCGCAGGAGAGTCTGATGATCCCGGTTGCCGCCGTCCAGCAGGATGCGCAGGGGTTTTATAGCTGGGTGGTGACGGACCATAACACCGTTGCGCTGCGCCGTTTGACATCGGGCGGCCAGCAGGGGCAGCAGTTTGTCGTGGCGGACGGTCTGCAAGCGGGCGAGCGCGTGGTGACGGACGGCGCGCAGCGTCTGCGTGACGGCGCCGCCGTTCAGCTGCTGAAATAAGGAAAGGAGAAGGGATGCTGACGTTTTTTATTCGTCGCCCGCGTTTTGCGATGGTGATTGCGCTGCTGCTGGCCTTTATCGGCGCGGTAGCACTGAAGCTGATTCCGGTGGAACAATATCCGCAGATTACGCCACCGGTGGTCAACGTCAGCGCCAGCTGGCCGGGCGCCAGCGCGGCGGACGTCGCCGAGGCAATCGCCGCGCCGCTGGAGACCCAGCTCAACGGCGTTGACCATATGTTGTATATGGAGTCCACCAGTTCCGATGACGGCACCTACAGCCTGAGCCTGACCTTTGCGGCCGGAACCGATGCCGATCTGGCGGCGATTGACGTGCAAAACCGGGTGTCGCAGGCGGTGGCGCAACTCCCTGTCGATGCGCAGCAGAACGGCGTGCAGGTGCGCAAGCGGGCGAGCAACCTGCTGATGGGCGTCAGCCTGTACTCGCCGCTGGAGACGCTCTCTCCGCTGTTCGTCAGCAACTACGCCAGCACCCAGGTGCGTGAGGCGCTGGCCCGTCTACCGGGCGTCGGCGAAGTACAGATGTTCGGCGCCCGTGATTACAGCATGCGCGTCTGGCTGCGCCCCGATCGCATGAACGCGCTGAATGTGACGACCGACGATATTGCCCAGGCGCTGCGGGAGCAGAATGTGCAGGGGGCGGCGGGGCAGGTAGGCACGCCGCCGGTGTTCAACGGTCAGCAGCAGACGCTGACCATCAACGGCATCGGCCGCCTGAGCGATGCGGAAAGCTTCAGCCAGATAGCGATCCGCAGCGGGGAACACGGTCAGCTGGTTCGCCTCGCCGAAGTGGCCACCATTGAACTGGGGGCGCGCAGCTACAGTTCCGGCGCGCAGCTGAACGGCAAAGACTCCGCCTATCTCGGTATCTATCCGACGCCAACCGCCAACGCCCTGCAGGTCGCCGACGCGGTGCGCGCCGAACTGACCCGCTTGCACAGCCGCTTTCCGGCGGATCTGACCTGGGAGGTGAAGTTCGATACGACGCGCTTTGTCGCGGCGACGATTAAAGAGATTGGCGTCTCGCTGGTGCTGACCCTGTTGGCGGTGGTGCTGGTGGTATCGCTGTTTCTGCAAAGCTGGCGGGCCACGCTGATTGTCACCCTGGCGATCCCGGTGTCGCTGATCGGCAGCTTTGCCGTGCTTTATCTGCTGGGCTATAGCGCCAATACGCTGAGCCTATTCGCCATTATTCTCGCCCTGACCATGGTGGTCGATGATGCCATCGTGGTGGTGGAGAGCGTAGAAACCCATCTCGCCGAAGGCGTGGGGCGTGCGGAGGCGACCGCGCTGGCGCTACGGCAAATCGCCGGGCCGGTGATCGCCACAACGCTGGTACTGCTGGCGGTGTTTGTTCCGGTGGCGCTCCTGCCGGGGATTGTCGGTGAGCTGTATCGCCAGTTTGCCGTCACTCTGTCGACGGCGGTGACGGTGTCGAGCATCGTCGCGCTCACCCTGACGCCGGCGCTGTGCGCGCTGTTGCTGCGTCCGCGTCCCGCGCAGCCTGCTGCCATCTGGCGGGCTTTTAACCGCGCTCTGGCGACGGTGCGTGACGGCTACGGGGCGCTGGTCGGGTGGATGAACCGTCGTCTGTGGCTGGCGCTGGTGGCGACGATCGCCGCCACCGCTCTGGTGGCCTTCAGCCTTAGCCAGATGCCGAAAGGTTTTCTGCCGCAGGAGGATCAGGGCTATTTCTTCGCCAGCGTACAGCTGCCGGAAGCCGCGTCGCTGGAGCGTACCGAAGCGGTGATGGCTCAGGCGCGCGAGCTGCTGCTGGCCAATCCGGCGGTTGAGGATGTGATTCAGGTGTCCGGGTTTAATATTCTCAACGGAACCAGCGCCTCCAACGGCGGCTTTATCTCGGTGATGCTGAAGGAGTGGCATCAGCGGCCGCCGCTGAATGAGGTGATGGGCAAATTGCAGGGACAGCTGATGGGCCTGCCGGAGGCGACCATTATGGCCTTTGCGCCGCCCACGTTGCCGGGCCTGGGCAATGCGTCCGGGTTCAATTTACGCATTCTGGCACAGGCCGGGCAATCGACGGCAGAGCTGGAGCAGGTAACGCAGCAGGTGCTAAGGATGGCGAACCAGCATCCGCAGCTGAGCCAGGTGTTTACCACCTGGAGTAGCAACGTGCCGCAGCTGACGCTCAACGTCGACCGCGACCAGGCGGCGCGGCTGGATGTGCCGGTATCGCGAATCTTCAATAGTCTGCAAACGGCGTTTGGCGGGACGCGCGCCGGGGATTTCAGCATCAACAATCGTGTCTATCCGGTGGTGGTGCAAAACGAGATGCAGTGGCGCGAGCGGGCGGAGCAAATCGGCGAGCTGTACGTACGAAATCATCACGGCGAGCGGATTCGGCTGAGCAATCTGGTGACCGTCACCCCCACCGTCGGCGCGCCGTTCATTCAGCAGTACAACCAGTTCCCGTCGGTGTCGGTGAGCGGCTCTGCGGCACAGGGCGTCAGCAGCCGCACGGCGATGGCGGTGATGGAGCAAATTCTGTTGTCGAATTTGCCGCAGGGGTATGATTACGCGTGGAGCGGCATCTCCTGGCAGGAGCAGCAGACCGGCAACCAGGCCATCTGGATCGTCCTGGCGGCGGTGGCGATGGCGTGGTTGTTCCTCGTCGCCCAGTATGAAAGCTGGACGCTGCCGGCCAGCGTGATGCTGTCGGTGCTGTTTGCCCTCGGCGGAGCGCTGCTGTGGCTGTGGATAGCCGGCTATGCCAACGATGTGTATGTGCAGATAGGGCTGGTGTTGTTAATCGCGCTGGCGGCGAAAAACGCGATATTAATCGTCGAGTTTGCCCGGGCCAGACGGGAAGAGGGGATGTCGGTGGTGGATGCTGCCCGCGAGGGGGCCACCCGGCGTTTTCGGGCGGTGCTGATGACCGCCGTCTCCTTTATCATCGGTATTATGCCGATGATGCTCGCCACCGGCGCCGGGGCGCAGAGTCGGCGGATTATCGGCACTACGGTGTTCAGCGGCATGCTGGTGGCGACGGCGATCGGGATTGTGTTTATTCCCTCGCTGTTCGTGCTGTTCCAGCGCCTGCGCGAATGGGGGCATCGGCGGATGTAAGCGCGCTTCTGTCGGCCAGCCTTGTCCTCCGGCCTCCGGTTCGCCGATTTCAGCGGACAGCTGGGCATCGCCGCATGTTTTGTGGTTTCTGAATGAGATGAGCTGCTGTTGCCGCCGCCACGGCTGGCGTGGTGCTACGGACAGCCAATCGGCTACGGGGACGGCTTGCTCTCCACCGTAATCAGGGTGACGAACGGGTGATACTGCCACGGTACGCTGCCGCCTTTCCGGTACATCTTTGAAATGGTGCCGTCGAGATAGAGCATCTGCCGCACGTTGAGCGTTGACTGCGCGTAGCAGGCGAAATCGTAGAAGTTGGTTTCGCGATCGCTGAGCATAAAAATCACCTGGCCCTGCCGGGTGATACCGACGCCATTGCGCAGCTTGCGTGAGCCGGCAGACGGCTTCAGACGCCAGTTTATTGTGCCGTTTTCAATCAGCATCGGGCCGGACTGCACGGCATAATCGATACCCGGCGTCGGCTTAAATTTGTCGATACTGACGATTTTCGCCCGTTCGCCTTGCAGATAAAACACGCCGCCGGGGCGGATAAAAAAGTTGCCGCCGCCGGAAGCGCGATTCAGCGGAACTTTCTGCACGCCCTTTTCGATATACAGCCCCAGCGGCGCGTAGCTTTTCGCGTAGATACCGCCGTTCATCGCCATCTGCACGCGTCCGCTCTGATTGATATCCGCCAGCAGCGCACGCAGCGATCCGAAGGCCTCGCCATCCGCTTTTTTCCAGTACATCGCGATGCGCTCACGCTGCGGATTGACGGTATAGCTTTGTAGCGTCAGCGACGGGTCGGTGAGGGTGCATTTCCCGCTGGCCAGCGCGGAGAGGGGAAGCAACAGCGCTGGCAGCAGCGGCAGAAGGCGCAAAGTCATGAGAACGTTCCAGGTATGCCGCAGGAAGATGCGGGGCGGCGAAAGCAATATTGGCCGCAGTATACCTTTTTGCCGGACTATGCCGCCCAGATTTCGCAGTGCTTTTGCACCAGACCGATCAGCGAGCCGCCGGCGGCGACAAACTCGCGCATCTGCCGGGCTTCGCTCGCCTCCTGCTGCAGCTGGCGCCCGATCGCTGCAAGAGCGCTGGCGGCATTGAGGCGCTCGGCGTAGGGCATGAGACGAGGGATCAGCTGTAAAATCTCCTCGCGAAGCTGGCGCTGTTCGCCGCTGTGAACATCGGTAGTGATGCCCTCCAGACCGTAGCGACAGGCCTGGTAGCGGTTAAACGGATACAGCAGGTAGTCATCGGGATGATGTTTAAACGGCCTCTCCGTCAGCAGCCAACAGGCGAGGGTCTGGATGAATCCGGCGACATTGATCGCCTGCGCGAGAGTGAGCGGGGTATCCATCACCCGTACTTCGACGGTGCCAAAAAGGGGGCTGGGGCGAATATCCCAGTGCAGATCCTTCATACTGTCGATCATGCTGGTATAGCTGAGGCGCCGGAATAAGCGGGTAAACTCCTGCCAGCTGTTGACCCACGGCATCGGCCCGTTGTCAGGATAGGCGGCGAACAGATTCAGACGCGAACAGGCAAAACCGCTGTCGGCGCCGTCGAGCCACGGCGAGGCCGCATTCAGCGCAATACAATGCGGAACGAAGCGCGACAGGCCATGTAAAAGATAAAGCGCATCATCGCCGTTCTGGCAGCCAACATGGACGTGCTGGCCGAATATCGTGGCCTGCTGCGCCAGATAGCCGAAGTGCTCCACGGTTTTCAGATAGCGCGGATTATCGCTGATTTGCTGGCGCTGCCAGGTCTGGAAAGGGTGGGTGCCGCCGCCGCAGATTTGCAGATGGTGGCGGGCGGCAGCGCGTAAAACCGCCTGCTGGATGGTGCCCAGCTGCGTCGCGGCCTGGTGGATATCGCGACAAATCCCGGTGGCGATTTCCAGCATGCTTTCGGTGATGTCATGTTTAGCCTCCCCGACGCTCAGGCCGCTTTTCACGTCGTCGATGAGCCGCGAGGAGTCCTGGCTCAGGTCGTATCCTGGCGGATTGACCACCTGAAGCTCCAGTTCAATCCCGAGGGTGAAGGGGGCGGAGCGGTGAAAGTCGGGTAGCGGCATGGTGACTCCCTGATTAGCGCGATAAACGAAGTATAGATGGGTTCGCCGCGGGCAGATCGCTGCGCGGAAATGATGAATTTATTTTATAAAAGTGATGTTAAGTGATTATTCCGGCTTTGCCCGTGCGGCAATAAACGGGCTGGTGCAATTGTGCAACTTATTTCACTCAGATGGTGCGTAAAGATAAGGGTTGTTTATTTTTTCAATTAAAATCATTCGGATATAATAGGTTGCTCTTATTTTATAAGCGCTTTCACACTTATTTTTCGCCCTGATAAACTGGTATGCATCTTGCCTGTTAAATAACGACTTTTATTTAACAGGGACAATGTGATGCTAAATAACACCGTACTTTTGCGCAAACGTCATCTCGCCGTTGCTGTGAGCGGCGCGCTGGCGCTCTTTGCCTCCCTGCCGTCCAGTGCCTCCACGCTGCGGATCGCCATGACCGCCGCCGATATCCCCCTGACGCTTGGGCAGCCCGATCAAGGATATGAAGGCAACCGCTTCACCGGTATCCCGCTATACGATGCGCTGGTCGAGTGGGATCTTTCACAGGGCGAAAAGCCCAGCGGCCTGGTTCCGGGCCTGGCGACGGAGTGGCACGTTGACCCGCAGAATCAACGTCGCTGGATTTTTACCCTGCGTCCCGGGGTGAAGTTTCATGATGGCAGCGAGGTGAATGCCGACGCCATCGTCTGGAACGTCGATAAGGTGTTGAACAAAACCGCGCCGCAATATGCGCCGGGGCAGATTGGCAATACGCTGTCCCGTATGCCGACGCTCAGCGGGGCGGAAAAAATCGATCGATATACGGTTGCGCTGACCACCTCCGAGCCAGATGCGCTGCTGCCGTACAACATCACCAACCTGTTTATTGTCTCGCCGACGGCCTGGCAGAAGCAGTATGACGCGGTAGCGGCCAGCATCGGCGATGCGGCGGCCCGCAGCAAGCAGGCGTGGACGGCGTTTGCCGCTCAGGCGGTGGGCAGCGGCCCCTTTAAAATGGAAAAACTGGTTCCGCGCCAGCAGCTGATTCTCGATAAAAACCCGGATTACTGGAATAAAGAGCGTATTCCACGGGTCGATAAAGTGGTGCTGATCCCGCTGCCGGAGGCCAATGCCCGTACCGCCGCGCTGCTGTCAAAACAGGTGGACTGGATTGAAGCCCCGGCGCCGGATTCGGTCGATCAGATTAAAGCTCAGGGTTTTAAAATCTACGCCAACACTCAGCCGCACCTGTGGCCGTGGCAGTTCTCCTTTGCAGAAGGCTCGCCGTGGAAAGATATTCGCGTGCGCAAAGCCGCCAACCTGTGCCTTAACCGCGCCGAACTCAAAAGCTATCTCGGCGGCTACATGACCGAAGCGACCGGCGTCTATGAAGCCGACAGTCCGTGGCACGGCCAACCCACTTTCCAGATCAAATACGACCCGGACAGCGCCCGCAAGCTGATGACCGAGGCCGGATTTAGCGCCGCGAAACCGCTGCACGTCACGGTGGCGACTTCCGCTTCCGGCTCCGGGCAGATGCAGCCGCTGCCGATGAATGAATACATCCAGCAGAGCCTGAAAAGCTGCTTCTTCAATGTCGATATTAAAGTGACGGAATGGAACACCCTGTTTACCAACTGGCGGCTGGGGGCGAAAGATCCGTCGGCGAAGGGGATCGATGCGATCAATGTCAGCGCGGCGGTGAACGATCCCTACTTCGGCCTGATCCGTTTCTCGACCGCCAAAGCCTTCCCACCGGTCGCCACCAACTGGGGCTATTTCGCAACGCCGGAGACGGAAAGACTGGCGACGGCGGTAAAACACGCCTTTACCCCGGCGGAGATGGACAAAGCGGCCGGTGAACTGCATGCGGCGCTGGTCGACCAGGTGCCGTTCCTGTTTGTCGCCCATGACGTTGGGCCGCGCGCGATTTCACCTGCGGTGACCGGGGTGGTCCAGCCACAAAGCTGGTTTATCGATCTCAGCCTGGTGAGTAAGAAAGAGTAACCGCACAGGGGGAACAGATGATCAATACGCTGCTATACCGCATTCTGCTGGCCATCCCGACGATGCTCGGCGTGGCGCTGATCTGTTTTATGCTGGTGCAGATTGCCCCGGGTGACCCGCTGGTTTCGGTGATGCCGCCGGATGCCTCCGAGGCGCTGCGCCAGACATTAATGCAGGCCTATGGCTTTGATAAACCGCTGCCGCTGCAGTTCGTGCACTGGCTATGGCGGGCGCTGCATGGCGACTTAGGCATGTCGGTGGCGACGGGCCGACCGGTACTTGGCGAAGTGCTGACGGCGGTCAGCTATTCGCTGCGTCTGGCGCTGCTGGCAACCATTATCGGCTTTGTGCTGGGTAGCCTGTTTGGTTTTGTCGCCGGCTACTTTCGTAACAGCATCGTTGACCGCCTGGCGTCACTGCTGTCGGTTTTCGGCGTCAGCGTGCCGCATTACTGGCTGGGAATGCTGCTGGTCATCGTCTTTAGCGTCAAGTTTTCCCTGCTGCCGGCCACCGGCGGCGGACCGATTGGCGAGATTGGCTGGCAGTGGGACCGGGAGCATCTGCAGTTCATGCTGCTGCCGGCGATTACGCTGTCGGTGATCCCGACCGGGATTATCGCCCGCACCGTGCGTTCGCAGGTGGCGGATATTCTTAGCCAGGAGTTTATCGTCGGCCTGCGCGCCCGCGGGCTGAACGAATCGCGCATCTTCCTCCACGTAGTGAAAAACGCCGCGCCGACCGCGCTGGCGGTGATGGGGCTGCAGGTGGGGTATTTGATGGGCGGCTCGATTCTCGTTGAAACGGTCTTCTCCTGGCCGGGGACCGGCCTGCTGCTGAATACGGCGATTTTCCAGCGCGACCTGCCGTTGCTGCAGGGAACTATCTGGGTGCTGGCGCTGTTCTTTGTGCTGCTCAATCTGCTGGTGGATATCCTGCAAACCACCCTCGATCCGCGAATTAAGAGGAGCTGACTATGGTGGATACCGCGACGACAAAAATGGCGCCGGCTTCTCCGGTTGTGGCTGTCCGGCAGGGCTACTGGCGCGGCGTGTTTCGCCGCCTGCTGCGCGATCCCGGCGGCCTGATCGTCGGCACCCTCATTTTGCTGCTGCTGGCGCTGGCGCTGTTTGGCCCGTGGCTGATAGTGAAAGACCCTTATCAGACTTCGATGTTTTTACGCCTTAAACCTATCGGCAGCGACGGTTTTGTTCTGGGTTCTGATGAACTGGGCCGCGATATGCTGTCGCGCCTGATTCTCGGCGCCCGGCTGTCGCTGTTTATGGGCATTGTTCCGGTGGTGTTCGCCTTTTTCATCGGCGGCGCCATCGGCATTATCGCCGGCTATGCGGGCGGTAAAACCAATACCCTGATTATGCGTACCGTCGACGTGTTTTACGCTTTCCCTTCGGTGCTGCTGGCGATTGCGCTCTCCGGCGCGCTGGGGGCGGGCATTGGCAATGCGCTGCTGTCGTTGACGCTGGTGTTCGTGCCGCAGGTGGCGCGGATTGCGGAAAGCGTTACCGCCCAGGTCCGCCATATGGACTATATCGAGGCCGCCCGCGCTACCGGGGCCAGCGCCTTTACCATTATTCGCGTCCAGGTCCTCGGCAACGTGCTGGGCCCGATTTTTGTCTTCTCCACCGGCCTGATTTCGGTGTGCATGATCCTCGCCTCCGGCCTCTCTTTTCTTGGCCTGGGCGTGCGGCCGCCGGAGCCGGAATGGGGATTGATGCTCAATACCCTGCGCACGGCCATCTACACCCAGCCGTGGGTGGCGGCCCTGCCGGGACTGATGATTTTTATCACCTCCATTTCGTTCAACATCCTCGCCGACCGCCTGCGCACGGCGATGGCGATTAAGGAGTAACGATGCAACCTTTTATCAATATCGACCTTGGCGGCCCGGCTCAGCCGCTGCTGAAGGTCAATCAGCTGTTGAAGTATTTTCGTGCCGGTGGCGCAAAAAGCCGTGAAGTGGTGCAGGCGGTGGATAACGTCAGCTTTACGGTGATGAAAGGTGAAACGCTGGGCGTGGTAGGGGAGTCCGGCTGCGGCAAATCGACGACGGCACGCCTGCTGATGCAGCTGCTTAATCAGGACAGCGGCGAGCTGATCTTTGATGGCCTGACGGTGGGGTCCTCGCGCCTGCCGATGAAAGAGTATCGTCGTCAGGTACAGATGGTGTTTCAGGATAGCTATGCTTCGCTCAATCCGCGTATGACGATGGAGGAGAGTATCGCCTTCGGCCAGCGCGTACACGGTGTGAGCGCCAAAGAAGCCAGCGAATATGCCCGCTATCTGCTGGCCCACGTAGGCCTCGAACCCGAACGTTTTGCCCACCGCTATCCGCATGCGCTCTCCGGCGGCCAGCGTCAGCGTGTCAACATCGCTCGCGCCCTGGCAATGAAGCCGCGGCTGGTTATCCTCGATGAGGCGGTGTCGGCGCTGGATAAATCGGTAGAGGCGCAGGTTCTGCAGCTGTTGCAGGAGCTAAAACGTACCCTTGAGCTGACCTATGTGTTTATCAGCCACGATCTGCACGTGGTGCGCTGGCTATCGGATCGCATTCTGGTGATGTATCTCGGCGAGGTAGTGGAAATTGGGCCGGCGGAACAGCTGTTTACCCGCTCCGCTCATCCTTATACCCGCGCATTGCTCAGCTCGATGCCGTCGATGGACCCGCAAAACCGCACCCTGACCTCGCCGCTGAACGGCGATCCGCCGAGCCCGATATCACCGCCTTCGGGCTGTCGGTTTCATACCCGCTGCCCGCACGCCAGAGCGGTGTGCGCCGAGGTGAAACCGAAGCTCGAAAGCGTCGGTGAGGGGCATCAAAGTGCCTGCCTGATGGCCCAGCCGTCGTCGCCCTGGCATCAGAACATCGCCATTCAGGAGGTGAGTCATGTCGCATGAGGCTTTTGTCCATATTCGCGATCTGCGGGTGGAATTTCGCCGCGATGGCCAGACGGTGAATGCGGTTAACGGTGTCTCTTTTGATGTCCATAAAGGCGAAGTGATGGCGCTGATCGGTGAGTCGGGGTCCGGTAAAAGCGTCACGTTGAGGGCGCTGATGCGCCTGCATCCGCCTACAAGCAGCGTGCTCTCGGGGACGCTGCGCGTCGGCGATGAGGAGGTGCTGAAGATGAGCGCTTCCCGGCTGCGGGCCTATCGCGGCGCCCGCTGCGCGATGATTTTTCAGGAGCCGCTGCTGGCGTTTGATCCGGTGTATACCGTCGGTCAGCAGATCGTTGAAGGGCTGCGTCGCCATGAAGGGCTGTCGCGTCAGGCGGCGAGGGAGCGGGCTCTGGAGGCGCTGCGTCAGGTGCGGATCCCCAGTCCGGAACGACGGCTGGATGCCTACCCGCACGAAATGTCCGGCGGTATGCGCCAGCGGGCGATGATTGCTCTGGCGCTGTCGTGCAATCCGCAGCTGCTGCTGGCGGATGAGCCGACCACCGCGCTGGACGCCACGGTGCAGATCCAGATTCTGATCCTGTTGCGCGAGCAGCAAAAGCAGCGCGAGCTGGCGATTATCTTTGTGACTCATGATATTGGCGCCGCGGTGGAGATAGCCGACCGGGTGGCGGTGATGTACGCCGGACGGATCGTTGAAGAGGCGTCGATGACGGATATTTTGTCCCGTCCTCGCCATCCCTATACCCAGGTGCTGCTGGGTAGCCGTCCCAAAGACGGGTTGAAAAAAGGCGACGTGCTGCATTGCATTCCCGGTTCGCCGCCGGATCTTTCCCGCCTGCCGCCGGGCTGCGCGTTCGCCGACCGTTGCCCGCATGCGAGACCCGTTTGTAGGCAAACTCAACCCGTGACCGAACAGGTGGGACAGCGTCATGTGGTGAGTTGCCATCGCTGGCGAGAACTGACGTCGGGCGTCGAAAAACCGGCGCTGTATGCCTGAACGGTCGACCGAGTAAAAGAGGTGATACGCATGCAGGATGATAATCACGCATTTATGCCTTACCCGCCGCAGCCGGTACCCCACGCGCTGAGCGGGCCGCTCAGCGGGATGACCTTTGCCGTCAAAGATCTGTTTGATGTTGCGGGCTATCCCACCGGCGGCGGTAACCCACATTTACTGGCGCTCTCCGGCATTAAACGCCGCACGGCGCCGGTGGTGCAGCGCCTGCTGGATAACGGCGCACGTTTTATCGGTAAAACCCACACCAGCGAGCTGGCCTACTCGATGAGCGGCCACAATGTGCATTACGGGACGCCACGCAACGGCGCTGCGCCGAACCATATACCCGGCGGTTCGTCATCCGGGTCGGCGTCGGCGGTGTCGAACGGCGTGTGCGATTTTGCGCTGGGCACCGATACCGGCGGGTCGGTGCGTACCCCGGCAAGCTACTGCGGCTTGTTTGGCCTGCGCCCCACGCACGGGCGCATTTCGCTCGACGGCTGCCAGCCGCTGTGCGCCACGATGGACACCTGCGGTTTCTTCGCCCAAACGCCGGAGGTCTTTCGGGCGGTCGCTGACTGCCTGCTGGACGCGAAGCCTCCGGCGATTGCCGGCGTGGCGCTGGCGTGCCATGACGCTCTTTTTTCCCGCCTGCCGCTGCGTAGCCAGCAGGCATTGTTGCCCGTCCGGCAGCGGCTTGAGCGCGTTTTTGGCACCTTCACGCCGCTGAATGCGTCGCTGCCGGACATCGATGAGATCTACCTCGCCTTTCGGCAGATTCAGGGATTCGAGGCCTGGCAGGCGCAGGGGGAGACGATAGAACGCTATGGCCTGCAGCTGGGGCCGGATGTACGCGAACGCTTCTTATGGGGAAAAGCGGTGACCCCGGCGCAGTATGAGGCCGCCTGCCAGCGGCGGGAGCACTTTACCCGTTGGTGGGATGCGCTGTTGGGCGACGCGATACTGGTTCTGCCCACCGTGCCCGACGGTGCGCCGCTGCTGACGGCGCAGGCTGAGGAGATTGAGACCACCCGGCGTCTTTCCCACGATTTATTGTTGATTTCGGTGATGACCCGGCGTCCGCAGGTGACGCTGCCGGTGGCTCAGGCCGGCGGTCTGCCGCTGGGCATCTCTTTTTTAGGGCCGCGCGGCAGCGATCGTCTGCTGGTGGAGCTGGCCGTTGCATTTGCGCAAGGAGACAAAGATGAGCAGTGAGGTTCTTTTTACCCCGGTTGCCGGGGCGACGGGTTGGCGTATTAACGGGGAGCGGTTATGGGATTCATTGATGGCGCTGGCGGAAATCGGCGCGACGCCGAAGGGCGGCTGCTGTCGCCTGACGCTCACCGATCTCGACCGACAGGGACGGGATGTAGTCATCGGCTGGGCGCAAGAGGCGGGGATGAGCGTCACGGTTGATAAAATCGGTAACGTGTTTATGCGCCGGGAAGGGCGCAACCCGCTGCTGCCGCCGATTGTCTCCGGAAGCCATATTGATACTCAGCCTACCGGCGGGAAATTTGACGGTAACTACGGGGTGCTGGCGGCGCTGGAGGTGGTGCGTACGCTGAACGACCTCGATATTGAAACCGAAGCGCCGATTGAAGTGGTGTTCTGGACCAATGAAGAAGGCTCGCGTTTTGTGCCGGTCATGATGGGGTCTGGGGTCTTTGCCGGAGTATTCCCGCTGGAAACAATCTATGCCGCGCAGGATGCGCAGGGAAAAACGGTGGGCGAGGAGCTGGCGCGTATCGGCTATGTCGGCAGCCAGACTCCCGGCGATCATCCGATCGGCGCCTACTTTGAAGCCCATATCGAGCAGGGACCGATCCTGGAAGATGAAGAGAAAATCATCGGCGTGGTGCAGGGGGTGCTGGGGATCCGCTGGTACGATTGCGTGGTGACGGGGCAGGCATCTCATGCCGGGCCAACGCCGATGCGCCTACGTCAGGATGCCTTGCAGGTAGCGACCCGGATTATGCAGGAGGTGGTGGCGATTGCCGGGCGCAGCGAAGAGGGGCGGGGTACCGTCGGGATGGTGCAGGTCTATCCCAACAGCCGCAACGTGGTGCCGGGCGAGGTCACCTTCTCCATCGATATGCGCAATATCAGCGACGCGGCGGTCGATGAGATGGACCGCCAGCTGCGGGCTTTTATCACCCGCGTGCAGCAGGAGAGCGGCCTGGCGGTGACGATACAGGAAGTCAGCCATTACCCGGCGGCGCCGTTCCATCCGGATTGCCAGCAGGCCATTGCCGATGCGGCGGCGCGACTTGGCTATCCGGCGCGGGAGATCGTCTCCGGTGCCGGGCATGATGCGGTATATATGAGCTATCTGGCGCCGACGGGGATGATCTTTATTCCCTGCAAAGACGGGATTAGCCATAACGAAATCGAGTACGCCTCTCCCGGGCACGTTACCGCCGGCGCAAACGTGCTGCTGCAGGTCATGCTGCAGTACGCGCAGGTGGCGTAACCCGCTGCCCGGGATCTCCCCGGCTGGCACGACGCTTAGCCGGGCAATCCGACCGCATGCCCTGTAGCCCCGGTAAGCGCAGCGCCACCGGGGATTGCTCCGGCTGGCGCGACGCTTAGCCGGGCAATCCGACCGCATAGCCCCTGTAGCCCCGGTAAGCGCAGCGCCACCGGGGGATTGCTCCGGCTGGCGCGACGCTTAGCCGGGCAATCCGACCGCACGCCCTGTAGCCCCGGTAAGCGCAGCGCCACCGGGGGATTGCTCCGGCTGGCGCGACGCTTAGCCGGGCAACCCGACCGCACGCCCTGTAGCCCCGGTAAGCGCAGCGCCACCGGGGGATTGCTCCGGCTGGCGCGACGCTTAGCCGGGCAATCCGATCGCACGCCCCTGTAGCCCCGGTAAGCGCAGCGCCACCGGGGGATTGCTCCGGCTGGCACGACGCTTAGCCGGGCAATCCGACCGCATGCCCTGTAGCCCCGGTAAGCGCAGCGCCACCGGGGGATTGCTCCGGCTGGCGCGACGCTTAGCCGGGCAATCCGACCGCACGCCCTGTAGCCCCGGTAAGCGCAGCGCCACCGGGGATTTCTCCGGATGGCGGCGCGCGCACCTTATTCGGGCTACGGGATGCTGGATGCGCGGGGGGCGACGACAGACTTCGTTTACCCCAGCTGCGCCAGCTGGTGGCACAGTACCTCGACGCCGGGCGCAATCGCATCGGGATTGATAGCGTGAAAGCCCATGCGGAAAAAATTTTCCGGCGGGTTGGCGTTGAGAAAATGGCGCGCGCCGGGTTCAATCAGCACCCCGGCATGGGCGGCTCGCCAGGTCAGCTGCTGGGTATTGATCTGTTTCGGTGTCGCCAGCCAGAAGGCATTGGCATGTTCACTCCCGGGAATAATCCGGCACTCCGGCAGGTAGCGGTGCAGCGCATTATTCAGCCGCTCCCAGCGCTGGGCGGAGTCAAAGTGGTAGCGGCGCAGGTGGGTTTCATAGTGCCCCTGGGCGAGAAAATGGGCCATCTGATACTGAATATTGGTGGGTGGGTGGCGGTAAATCAGCCGCCGCAGCGCGCGGGCTTCATCAATCAGGTCCGGGTCGGCCACCATAAATCCCAGCCGCAGGCCGGGAGACAGCGCCTTCGACAGGCTGCTGACGTAAATCACCCGCCCGCTACGGTCGCTGGCTTTCAGTGCCGGTAGCGGGTTCAGCATAAAATTACTTTCCGAGTCGTAATCATCTTCAACGATCACCGCATCGTGGCGGGCCGCATGTTCCAGCAGCTGGCCGCGCCGCGCCTGGCTCATCGCCACCCCCGTCGGCACCTGGTGGCCGGGGGTGACGTAGTAGTAATCGCAGGGTGCATCGTCGAGCACGATCCCTTCTTCGTCCACCGGGTGCGGCACGATGTCGGCGTCCGCCAGCAGGAAGGTATTAATCGCCTCGCGGAAGCAGGGATTCTCGACGCCGACCCGGGTTGTGGACGACATCAGCAGGCGGGTGAGCAGGTAGAGCGCGTTCTGCGAGCCGAGCGTAATCAGGATCTCATCCGCTGCAGCGACGATGCCGCGCTTGGGCAGCACCCGGGTGCGGATCTGCTCAATCAGCATCGGGACGTCCTGGTCGATGTGATCGACGACCCAGGCCGGATCGCGCACGCCGCCGTGCAGCCAGTTGGCCGCCGAACGCCAGGTGGTCAGCGGAAACTGGCGGGTATCCGGCTGGCCATAGATAAACGGATAGCGATAGTTCATCCAGCCGGCGGGTTTAAGAATCGACTCCTGCTGGCTGGGAGTGATTTGCAGTCGCGCGCCCCAGCGTGGTGCAGCGCGCTCGTCATCCGGTGCATCCTGCACGGCAACCGTCGCGGCGGAATGCTGATAGTCGGGATGCAGATAGTATCCGCTGCGCGGGCGGCTGATGAGATACCCTTCGCTGACCAGATTCTCAAAAACCAGCGCCGTAGTATTGCGCGATACCCGCAGCTGGCTGGCCAGCTGACGGCAGGAGGGCAGCGGCGTGTCGGCGGAAAAAATACCGCTCAGAATGGCGTTAACCAACGTCTCCCGCACCTGCTCCTGTAAACCGCGACGTTGGTCGAACTCGACGTGCAAAAGGTGACGGATCATGCGGGGCTCCTTACGTGAATACTCTGTCTACCCTGCAGCAAATTCCATACCACCCTGAAAAAGTCTGACACACGGACGCAACGAAACTGGCTCTATCCGGAAAACAAAAACGCTCCCTACAGTAAAAACGCATTCATCAGTCGCGGAACGGAACTTCCGTCGGCACAAGTTTTGCAAAACCTTTTCATGTTCGGGAATGAACACGTCTGGCGAATTAATTAGGGGTGGATTGATGAACAAATCGTTGGGTTCAATGTGTCTGGGCGCCGTTATGGCACTGGCTTTTTCTTATCACGCAGCGGCAGCAGATCTCCCGGAAATTGAAAAATCCGGCACCCTGAAAGTCGCGACCGAAGATGATTACGCGCCGTTTAACTTTATGAGCAACGGCCAGGCCGATGGCTTTAACAAAGATATGCTGGAGGAGCTACGCAAGTATGCGAAATTCCACGTCGACCAGAGCATCCTGCCGTGGACCGGCCTGTTAGCGGCGGTCTCCACCGGTCAGTACGATATGGCGTTAACCGGCGCGGTGATTACCGACGATCGACTTAAGGTCTTTGACTTCACGCCGCCGTGGGCCTCGGCGCAGCACTATTTTGTCAAGCGCGCTGGCGATAACTCTCTCAACACCATCGCCGATTTGAGCGGCAAAAAAGTGGGGCTGCAGGCGGGCAGCGCGCTGCTGGCGCGACTGCCTGAACTGAAAGCGATGCTGGAAAAAACCGGCGGCAAGCTCGGGCCGGTGGTGGAGTATCCCTCCTATCCGGAAGCCTACGCCGACCTTGCCAATAAGCGCCTCGATTACGTGATTAACGTGGTGATTTCCGTCAACGACCTGGCGAAAGCCAAACCGAAGGTCTTCGCCAAAGGACTGGCGGTGTCCGGCCCGGGCTATATGGCCTGGCCGATTCCGAAAAACTCACCGCAGCTTTTGGCCTACATGACCAAATTTATCAACCATATGCGCGAAACCGGCAAGCTTGCAGAGCTGCAGAAAAAATGGTTTGGCGAAACCTACGATAACCTCCCGACGGAAGCGATTACCAGCCCGGAACAGTTCCATAAACTGGCTGGTTTGTAACATTTTGCGGCGGGTCACCGCCGCGTTTTTAATCCACAGGAGGGCCATATGGATGTAATTTCCTGGCAGTTATTGATTGAAGGCGCATGGACGACCCTCTGGATTTCGGCCATCGCTATCGCCTTTGGGGTGGTGATTGGTCTGCTGATCGCGCTGGTGCGGATGCTGCGTCTGCCGATTATTGACCAGCTGCTGGTGGTCTATATCAGCCTGGCGCGCGCCACGCCGCTGGTGACGCTGGTGCTGTTTCTGTTTCTCTCGCTGCCGACGGTGGGGATTAATCTGGATAAAAACGTGGCGGCAATCGTGGCGCTGACCCTCAACACCTCGGCTTTTAACGCCGAAATCTGGCGCAATGCGTTCCGTACCTTCCCGCGTGAACAGCGTGAGGCGGCAGAATCCGTGGGGATGCGCCGCTGGACCTATTTTCGCTACATCATGCTGCCGCAAATGTGGATCGAAAGCCTGCCGGCGCTGGTGAACGAAATGTCTTTCCTGATTAAAGGCAGTCCGGCGATTGCGGTGATCGGCGTGGTCGATTTGACCCGCGTGACCAACCGCATCTCATCCGTCACCTATGAGCCCCTGTCGCCGATTCTTGCGGCGGGTCTGCTTTATGTCGTGATAATCGGCATGCTGCTGAAGCTGCAGGGACTGGCGGAACGTAAAGCGAAACGCCTGGCACGATAACAACCGGAGGATCTATGAATCAGTGGGCCATTATCTGGTCAGCGCGCGACAGCTTTATTGCCGGCCTGATCGCCACTCTTGAGCTATTCATTCTGGCCGCCGTTGTGGGGTTAGCCATTGGCATTGTGCTGTGCTATTTGACCGAATATCAAAAGCGCTGGCTTAACCGGGTGATTATCGGTTTTGTCAGCCTGATGCGCGCGATTCCGTTCTTAATCCTCGCCTATCTGCTCTATTACGGCCTGCCGGAAGTGGGGATCAGTATGGACGCCTGGAGTGCCGGCCTGGTGGCGCTGATGATCTACCACGGCGCCTATTTCTTTGAAATCCTGCGCAGCCAGCGTCGGGTCTTCTCCGCCGGATATATTGAGGCCGCGGTGGCGCAGGGCTTTTCACGTTACCAGATATACCGGCGGATTATTTTGCCGAATATCGTCTCATCGGCGCTGCCGCTGCTCGGCAACCAGCTGATTATTTGCCTGAAGGATACCGCTTTTCTCAGCATTATCACCGTTCAGGAAATTACCGCCGCGGCCAACAGCGTGCAGGCGACCTGGTTCATCCCGTTTAACGCTTTTATCGTCGCGATTGCACTCTACTGGGCGATCAGCATTTTGCTGGAGTTGCTGATTAAGCGACTGAGCGCCCTCGGAGCCAGAAGAGGAATGAGTCATGCCTGATACCACTGCAGTAAGCATTAAAAACGTCTCTAAGCAGTTTGATAATATTGAAGTGCTGCGCGATATCAACCTGACCGTCGAAAAGGGATCGGTGGTCAGTATTCTGGGGTCGTCAGGTTCCGGTAAATCGACGCTGCTGCGCTGCATGAACTGGCTGGAACAGCCGGACCGCGGGGAGATTCATATCGGCGGCCAGCGGCTGGGGATCGATGAACAGAATGGCAAAGCCATGTCCCATCGCCAGCTGTCGAAGATTCGTGAGCGGGTGGGGATGGTGTTCCAGAGCTTTAACCTGTGGCCGCACCTGACCGTGCAGCAGAACGTCAGCGAAGCGCTGCTCCACGTCAAAGGAATGAAGCGCGATGAAGCGTCTGCAATCGCCATACAGCAGCTGGAAAAGGTCGGGATGGCGCACAAGGCCGACGCCTGGCCGATTACCCTCTCCGGCGGGCAGAAGCAGCGGGTGGCCATTGCCCGTTCGCTGGCGATGTCGCCGGAAGTGATTCTGTTTGACGAGCCGACATCGGCGCTGGATCCCGAACTGGTCAACGAAGTGTTGGGAGTGATGAAGGCGCTGGCGGCGGAGGGCTACACCATGGTGGTGGTGACTCATGAGATGGATTTTGCCCGCCAGGTATCGGATGAAGTGGTGTTTCTCGAAAAAGGGCTGTTGATTGAGAAAGCGCCGCCGGAGAAATTTTTCACCAACCCGGATTCTGAACGCGTACGCCAGTTTTTGCAGAGCCGCCGCTAATACGAGGGGCCCGATCGCCTGCGGCCGCTCTCCCCGGTGGCGCTGCGCTTACCGGGGCTACGGGGTTGTGCGGTCAGGGAGTCTGGATAAGGCGCATCGCGCCGCCATCCGGGAAACTCCCCCGGTGGCGCTGCGCTTACCGGGGCTACGGGGTTGTGCGGTCAGGGAGTCTGGATAAGGCGCATCGCGCCGCCATCCGGGAAACTCCCCCGGTGGCGCTGCGCTTACCGGGGCTACGGGGTTGTGCGGTCGGGAAGTCTGGATAAGGCGCATCGCGCCGCTATCCGGGAAACTCTCCCGGTGGCGCTGCGCTTACCGGGGGGACGGGGTCGTGCGGTCGGGAAGTCTGGATAAGGCGCATCGCGCCGCCATCCGGGGAGGTGTTCCGGCAGCAAGGTATTTGGTTCCGTTCACTATCCATTCACAGAACTGTTTCATCGTGGCACGTGAACGGATAAAGGGGGAGAAACCCTCTCCTGCTTCACCATCCCCACGGTACGGCAAAGAAATCGGCGCTGCGCTCGCCTCCCGACGCTCAACGCGATGCTACTCCTCCCATCCCTGGCGTCCAGCCCCTGCCTGCCGAGCTCCGGTTCGCTGATTTCAGCGGATACCGGAGCATCGCGGGAAGTCTTGTTGTTGCAGAATGACTTAAGCTGCTGTCAGCGCTTTTCTCTGGCCGCAGGCGGCCGGAAACAGGTAGCCCCGGTAAGCGCAGCGCCACCGGGGAGGGGGGAGATCAATCGGGCGGGTCTACAATCAATCCCGGTCAATGGCGAATGGCTGCCAGGCCTGGCGCACCGGCATCACTTCTACGCGGTTGATATTCATATGATCCGGTAAGGTGGCGATGTAGAACATCTGCCCGGCGATATCCTGCGCGCTCAGCGGGGTGGTGCCGCGATACAGATTATCGGATGCCGCCTGGTCGCCTTTAGTGCGCACGAGAGTGAATTCGGTCTCGGCAATGCCCGGCGCCAGATCGGTCACCCGCACCCCGGTACCGAGTAAATCGCAGCGCAGGTTGTAGCTGAACTGCTTCACAAACGCTTTGCTGGCGCCGTAGACGTGGCTGCCCGGATAGGGCCACTGACCGGCAATGGAGCCGACATTGATGATACTGGCGCCGGCGCCATGCTGAATGAGCGTTGGCAGCAGCGCGTGGGTGACGTTAACCAGGCCGGTAACGTTGGTATCGATCATCGTTTTCCAGTCCTGCAGGTCGACCTTCTGCGCCGGCTGCGGCGCCAGCGCCAGCCCGGCGTTGTTAATCAGCGTTTTGATATCGGCAAAGGCGGCGGGCAGCTCTGCCACCGCGGCGGCAACGGCCTCGCTGTCACGCACGTCCAGCTCGATAATATGTACCGGCACCAGCAGGCTCAGCCGGTCATACAGTTTTTGCAGGCGCGCCAGGCGGCGGCCGCTCAGCACCAGCGACCAGCCCGCTTCGGCAAACACCTGTGCCGCTGCCTCCCCAAAACCTGAGGTGGCCCCGGTAATAAACACTATGTTGTTGGTGGTCATTTCACTCTCCTGTGCGCATTGTTGCCCTCACTATAAAAACGCCGCGGGCGGCGACACAGGGCCAGTTGTCAGGTGGCGTTGTGACACGGTGTCACAACCTTTTCGAGCGACTGGCTCTATCCCTTTTTCCGTCGGGCGACCAATGATGGAGCCAACAACAATGACATCAGAGGGCAGGGTATGAAGCTGGCAATACAGAACGATGTAACGGTAAGCAACGATGACGTTCGCCAACTGGATCGCGCTTATGTTTTCCATTCGTGGTCGGTACAGGGCAACATCAACCCGCTGGTGATTGCCGGAGCCAGGGGCTGTGAACTGTGGGATTATGAAGGCAAAACCTACCTTGATTTCAGCAGTCAGCTGGTTAACGTCAATATCGGCTATCAGCACCCGCGCGTGCTGGCGGCGATGAAAGCGCAGCTGGAGGAGCTGGTGACAATTGCGCCGGCGACCGCCAACCTCGCCCGCGGCGAAGCGGCGAAACGCATCGTCGAACTGGCGCCGGAAGGCTTCAGCAAAGTGTTCTTTACCAATGCCGGAGCCGACGCCAACGAGAATGCTATCCGCATGGCGCGGCTCTATACCGGACGCGATAAAGTGCTGTCGGCCTATCGTTCATACCACGGCAATACCGGCAGCGCGATTGCCGCCACCGGCGACTGGCGCCGGGTGCCGAACGAGTACTCGCGCGGCCACGTTCACTTTTTCAACCCCTACCTCTATCGCAGCGAATTTAATGCCGTGACGGAAGAGGAGGAGTGTCAGCGCGCGCTGGCGCATCTGCGCAGAATCATTGAGTGCGAAGGCCCTGGCGCTATTGCCGCCATTTTGCTGGAGTCAATTCCCGGAACCGCTGGCATTCTGGTGCCGCCTGATGGCTATATGCAGGGCGTACGGGCGCTGGCCGACGAGTTTGGTATTGTGCTGATCCTCGATGAGGTGATGGCCGGGTTTGGCCGTACCGGCAGCTGGTTTGCCTTCGAGCAAGATGGCGTGGTGCCGGATCTGGTGACCTTTGCCAAAGGGGTTAACGCCGGGTATGTGCCTGCGGGCGGCGTGCTGATTAGCGACCCGATTGCCCGCTATTTTGACGACCATTTCTTTGCCGGTGGCCTGACCTACTCCGGCCATCCGCTGGCGATGGCGGCGATTGTGGCGACGATCGATGCCATGAAAGAGGAAAACATCGTCGAAAACGCGGCGCAGATGGGGAATCACGTCCTGCGTCCGGGGCTGGAGGCACTGGCGGAAAAACATGCGATCATTGGTCATGTCCGCGGCCGCGGGCTGTTCCAGGCGCTGGAGCTGGTCAGCGACCGCGAAGCTAAAACACCGCTAACCGCGGCGGATATGGCGGCGATTAAAGGGGCCTTAACCGAAGCCGGTCTGCTGGCCTTTGTGGTGGAAAACCGCATTCACGTGGTACCGCCCTGTACCATCAGCGCCGAGCAGATTGCGAAAGGGCTGGCGATTTTTGACAGCGTATTCGCCCGCTTCGCCACGCTGGCGAAATAAGCCAACCTTGTTCCCGGATAGCGGCGCGATGCGCCTTATCCGGGCTACCTGACCGCACGACCCCGTAGCCCCGGTAAGCGCAGCGCCACCCGAGAGTTTCCCGGAGAGCGGCGCCAGCGCCTTATCCGGGCTACCCGACCGCACAACCCCGTAGCCCCGGTAAGCGCAGCGCCACCGGGGAGTTTCCCGGATAGCGGCGCGATGCGCCTTATCCGGGTTACCCGACCGCACGACCCCGTAGCCCCGGTAAGCGCAGCGCCACCGGGGGAGTTTCCCGGCTATCCCGCCATCCGGTGTTCACCTTTCACCAGCGCCTCGCGATCGAAGAAGCGCTGAATGACTCCCTCGGCCATAAATGCCGCCCGATCCGACATATGTGCAATCACATCGGCATCATGACTGACCAGCAGATAGGTCATGCCGTGCTCCTGCTTCAATCGGTTCAACAGATTGAGAATTTCCGCCTGTACCGACATATCCAGCGCCGAGGTGGGCTCATCTAACAGCAGGATCTGCGGGCGCAGCAGCAGCGCGCGCGCAATGGCCACGCGCTGGCGCTGGCCGCCGGAAAGCTGATGCGGATAACGACGCGCGGCGTCGGCGGGGAGCCCCACCTGTTCCAGCGCGGTATCGACCCGCTGCCGGATGGCGTCGAGACCGTGGATTTTCAGCGGTTCGGCCAGGGTACGCCACAGCGTATGGTTGGGGTGCAGAGAGGCATAGGGATCCTGAAACACCATCTGCACGTTGCGGCGCAGCTCGCCCTGAAAACGAACGCCGGGGGCTATCGCTTTGCCAAACAGCTGAACGCCGCCGCGCCACTCGCGCTGTAGTCCGGCGAGAACCCGCAGAATCGTCGATTTCCCGCAGCCGGAAGCGCCGATCAGGCTGAAGGTTTCCCCGGCCTCAACGCTGAAGCTGGCGGCGGACACCGCCGTTTTTTCCGCAAAAATGACCTGCAATGCATCGAGATTAACGACTGCCATGCGCCGCCTCCGTAAAGTCCAGTGTTCTGTCGAGAGTGGGCAGCATCTGGCCGTAGGTGCTCGCATCGGGACGACAGGTCCACAGCGTACGGGTGTAGGGATGCGTGGCCTGAGGCAGCTCGCGGGCGGGCATCTCATCGACCTGCGCCCCCTGGTACATCACCAGTACCCGGTGGCAATGTTGCGCCACCAGCGGCAGATCGTGGCTGATCAGCAGCATCGCCATTTGCCGCTGCTCGCACTGTTCCACCAGCAGTTCGAGGATCTGATTGCGCAGGCGGGAATCGAGCGCCGAGGTCGGCTCGTCGGCAATCAGCACCTTCGGGTTGTTCAACAGCGCAATGGCGATCATCACCCGTTGCCCCATCCCGCCAGAGAGTTCGCCGGGGTAGCGGCTGAGTACGGGTAAATCGAGGCCGACGGCGGCAACGGCGGCTTTCACCGCCTCCTGCCGCGCGCGGCGGCTCAGGCGCTGATGCAGCGTTAATGCCTCTTCCAGCTGTGCCTGAATGGTCTGTACCGGATTCAGCGCATAGCGCGGATCCTGCAGCACCATGGCGATATCGTTGCCGCGCAGCGCGCGCCAGCGGCGATCGTTGAGGGTCAGAAGATCGTGTCCCAGCACGTTCAGCGTTTCTGCGCTGACCACGCCCGGACGACGCACCAGTCCCATCAGCGCGCGGGCGGTCATTGATTTGCCGGAACCGGATTCGCCCACCAGCGCCAGCCGCTCGTTGCCGAGCGTAAAGCTGACGTTATTCACCACCCGGGCAGAGGGGTAGTCGATGCTTAACCCCTGAACGGTGAGTCGGGTATCAGTCATGTTGCGGCTCCAGAACATCGCGCAGGCCGTCGCCCAGCAGGTTAAAAGCCAGGCTGGCTATCAGGATCACCGCCCCGGGCGCGGCGGCAATCCACCACTGATCGAAAATGACCTGCATTCCGTCGGCGATCATCGCCCCCCATTCCGCCATCGGCGGACGCGCGCCGAGACCGAGGAAACCGAGCCCGGCGGCGGCGAGAATAATGCCGGCGAGATCCAGCGCCAGGCGCACGATGGCGGAAGGCAGGCACAGCGGTAAAATATGGCCAGTCAGCAGCCGCCAGCCGCGAATGCCCATCATTTCCGCCGCGGCCAGATAATCGCTATGGCGCAGACGTTGAATTTCGCTCCGCGCCTGGCGAGCGTAGGCGGGCCAGGTGGTGAGCGCCAGTGCCAGCGCACCGTTAACCAACCCAGGCCCCAGCATGGCGACAAAGGCAAAGGCGAGGATCAGCCGCGGCATTGACATCACCACGTCGGTAAATCGCATCAGAATACGCTCCAGCCAGCCGCCGTAATAGCCGGAAAGTATCCCCACCAGCAGACCGGCGGGGAGCGTAATCAGCGTGACTAACGCCACCAGCCCCAGCGCCGGGCGCGCGCCGTAAATCAGGCGAGAGAGCAGGTCGCGGCCATAGCTGTCGGTGCCGAGCCAGTGCCGGGCATCGGGGCTTTGCAGGCGTGCCGCGGCATCCTGCCAGTTGGGATCGAGCGGCGCCAGCCACGGCGCGAACAGCGCCACCAGCAGGAGCAGCGCGATGACGATCAGCCCGAAAAAGGCGGCGGGGGAGCGACGCAGACGACGCAAAAACAGATAAGCCGGCATCAGCGTACCCTCGGGTCGGTCAACCGCACCAGCAGGTCGGTGAGATTGTTAATGAACACAAAGCTGGCGCCAATCAGCAGCGTACCGCCCATGATCGCCGTGGTATCCCCGGCGAACAGCGCGGTAGTCAGGTAGCGGCCAATTCCCGGCCATGAGAAGACGGTTTCCGTCAGCACCGCGCCTTCCAGCATCGAGGTCCAGGCCAGGGCGATGACCGTCAGCAGAGTGCCGCGAATGTTGGGGAGTACGTGCCGCAGCAGAATCGTCATTTCGCTGGCCCCTTTGGCGCGCGCCAGCAGGATGTACTCTTTATTCATCTCGCTGAGGCAGGCGGAACGCGTCAGACGGGTGATGCTGGCCAGCGAATAGTATCCCAGCAGCAGCACCGGCAGCAGCAGATGGCCAATGGCGTTTTTGAAGGCCTCTTTATCGCCAGAGAGCCAGGTATCAATCAGCACGAAGCCGGTTCGCGGTTCGACGGTATATTGATAGATATCGTCCAGTCGCCCGGGGCCCGGCGTCCACTGCAATTTGGCGTAGAACAACGCCAGCATCAGCAGCCCGAGCCAGAAAATGGGAACCGAGTTGCCGATCAAGGTCAAGGTGCGTACCGCCAGATCCCACGGCGAACCGGCGTAGCGGGCGCACAGCACGCCGGCAATCACCCCGAACAGCGCCCCGACGATCAGCGCCAGGGTGGCCAGTTCGAGGGTGGCGGGAAAGGTGGCGAGCAGGTCGTGCAGCACCGGCTGGCCGGTGGAGCTGGCCGTGCCGAGGTCGCCGTGGGCAAGGTTAACCAGATAGTGCCAGAACTGCACCGGCAGCGGGCGATCGAGCCCGAGCTGGTGGCGAACCTGATCATAGGTCGACTGGCTGGCATGATCGCCGACGATTTGCAGCACCCGATCGACAGGTGAAAACGCGGAAAGCGCGAACGTGACGAGCAACAGCCCAAAGAGCGTGAGTAGCAGGGTAAGCAGCCCCTGAAGCACGCGCGTGGAAAGATGTGGCATGGGAAGTCTCTTCATACCGGGAGGCGGCTTCGCCTTACCCGGCCTACAAAAAACGAGAACCCGGGCCGGGTAAGCGCAGCGCCACCCGGCAACAAGGGAAATTACTTGGTGACGTTATCGTACCAGACCATATCGGCGTTGAGGCCCTGCTGATAGCCTTTGACGTTATCGCGGACCACGATCTGCGTTTTCCCTTGGTCAACAAATACATACGGCGAACTGCGCTGCAGCTCTTCCTGCATTTTTTTGTACAGATCGAGGCGTTTTGCCGGATCCGCTTCGGCGACCGCCGCCTGGGTTTCTTTATTTAGCTGCGGGATCTGCCAGCCGTTGAGACCGGCAACGGTGCTGGATTTACCATCATTCCACGCGAAGGCGCTGGCGTTGGAGTGGGCGTCAAAATAGTCCGGGATCCACAGGCGAATAGCTGCCTGGTGCTGCTTCGCGCGCACGCGGGCATACACCTGGCTGCCCGCTGCCGGCAGCAGGTCAATCTTCACGCCGCCCTGGGCAAAGCTGGCCTGCATCGACTGGGCGATAGTAATGAACGGCGGTTTGTTCTCGACATCAAGAGTGAAGTGCGCGTCCTTAATCCCCGCTTTGGCGAGAATCGCTTTGGCCTTCTCCGGGTCAAATTTGAACGGATTATTATCCAGCGCGCCCGGCAGACCAACCGGCAGGAAGCTCTGATGCACAAAATACTGGCCTTTAAGCAGATCTTTGGTGATGCCGTCGTAGTCCACCAGCCAGCGCGCGGCTTCCCACAGAGCCGGGTTTTTCAGCAGCGGGTTAGCGCTGTTGCCGGTGTTGAATGCCAGGTAATTCTGCTCGGCGGAGGGAATGCTCAGCACGTTAACGCCGGGTTTCCCCTGCAGGGCGGCTATCTGATCGGCGCCGAGATCGCGGGCGATATCGGCATCACCCTGTTGAATCAGCAGGCGGCGAGAGGCCGGATCGGGGACGTTTTTAATAATGATGCTTTTCAGCTTCGGCGCCCCGGTAGGCGAGCTGTTGTTGGCCTCCAGCACGATGGCCTGATGCGGCTGATAGACGCGCATTTTGAACGCGCCGCTGCCCGCCGAGTGCATTTTCAGCCAGCTGTTACCGAAATCGTTGTCTTTGACGTTCGGCGCCACCAGCTTTTCATCCACGATGGAGGCGATCGGCGTGGAGAGGATATTCAGCGCGACCGCCGGACTGACGTCAGCGGTCCAGTGCAGCTGCAGCGTATGGTCATCGACCTTTTTCAGCTGGCTGGCGATGTTGTCCGGCTGCCAGCCGAGGACGTTGAGGATAAACGCGGGGGACTTATTCAGCGTCACCGCGCGGGTATAGGAGAAGATAATGTCTTCCGGACGCAGCGGGTTGCCCGAAGCAAATTTGGCATCGGGCTTCAGCTTGATGGTCAAGGTTTTCGCCGCCGGGTCGGCCTGCCAGCTTGCGGCCAGAATCGGGGTGATTTTTTCAGGGTTGTCGCGATCTGGCTGAACCAGGCGCTGGTAGAGACTCGGTACCGTCTGAATGCTGGAAAGCTCATTGGCTTCTGCCGGGTCGAGGCTGACGATGTCGTCAAGACCCTGGGCAACGACCAGGGTGGAGGGCGGTGTCGCGGCATGGACGGCGGCGGAGAGTGCGGTCAGCACCAGTAAAGACAGCAGTTTTTTGGTCATGTGCAATCCCTGAAAAAATGTTGTTTTGATTATTTATGCTTCGCTACGTTAGGCCGCTTCCCCGCAGTCGTAAAGTCAAAATACGGATAAGCTTATGCTTAAAAAGAATAATTCATAGCGATGGGTTATTAATGAAAAAAAGCGGCGGCGCGCTTTTTGTCCGCCGCGCTTCTTGATATAACAATTTCATTACAATTCAACGGGGTGCGGGCATGCCGGAAATCAATCAATATGGTCAGGTGGTGAATGATGTTGTCGCAGACTGGCAGGGGGCCAGGATCCTGAAACGCACGCCGTTAAGCGGGCGCTTTTGCCGGCTTGAGCCGCTGGAGGTGCAGCGCCATGCCGCCGATCTGTTCGCCGCCTACGCGTTGGGAGATGAGAGCGACTGGACATGGCTGGCCAGCACCTGTCCGGCAAGCGTGGAAGCGACGACCCACTGGGTGGCAGGTAAAGTCAACGATGATGCGCTGGTGCCGTTTGCGGTTATCGATCTGCAGACCGAGCGGGCGGTTGGGCTGGTCAGCTATATGGCCATCGATCGGGCAATGGGGACCGTTGAAATCGGCCATGTGACCTGGTCGCGGAAGATGAAGAACACGCCGCTGGGCACGGAAGCGGTATGGCTGTTGCTGAAAAATGCCTTCGGGCAGGGCTATCGCCGGCTGGAGTGGAAATGTGATTCGATGAATATTGCCTCACGACGGGCGGCGGAGCGCCTGGGTTTTACCTGGGAAGGGTGTCTGCGGCAAAAAATGGTGCGGAAAGGGCGCACCCGCGATAGCGACCAGCTGTCGATTATTGATAGCGAGTGGGCGGCGCGGGATGCGGCGCTGCGCGCATGGCTGGCGGCGGAGAATTTTGATGGTGAAGGGAGACAGCTGAAGCGACTGGAGGATTTTCGCTGATTGCAGCCAGCGGACAAAGTGCGTGCATCGGGAATTGCCCGGCGGCGCTTCGCTTGCGCGGGCCTACCTCCAGTCAGTCAATCTTTCTTATTCACAAATACGGCGGCGCTTCGCCTGCATGGGCCTACCGGCGCAGTCCGGTAGGCAGGTAAGGGCTTCGCGACAAACAGGGGCGGTAGACTGATTCTACGGAACAGACTCGCTGTCGTAGGCCGGGCAAGGCGTCAGCCGCCGCCCGGCAGAGATGTCAGAACACAAGCCCGAGCAGGCTTGCTATCCCTTAACAGCGGCCTGACGACGCACCGGCGCGCCGTTCGCCACATAATAGCGCGCCGTGCTGCGCGGCAGCGGCGCGCGGCCGCGAATGGCATCGGCTATCTTCTCGCCAATCATGATGGTGGTGGCGTTGAGGTTGCCGGTGATGATCTGCGGCATAATCGATGCATCCACTACCCGCAGCCCTTCCAGACCGTGAACTCGCCCCTCGCCATCGACCACCGCCATTTCGTCATAGCCCATTTTACAGGTCCCGCAGGGATGGAAAGCGGTCTCGGCGTGATTACGCACGAACTCATCCAGCTCGGCATCGCTCTGGCACGCCAGACCCGGGCTGATTTCCCGGCCGCGATATTTATCCAGCGCCGGCTGGTTCATGATGTCGCGGGTGATGCGGATCGCGTCGCGGAACTCCTGCCAGTCCTGTTCGCTGGACATATAGTTGAACAGAATTGCCGGATGCTCATGCGGGTCGCGTGATTTCAGGCGCACATGGCCGCGGCTGGGCGAACGCATGGAGCCGACGTGGCACTGGAAGCCGTGCTCTTTCACCGCATTCGAACCGTTGTAGTTAATCGCCACCGGCAGGAAGTGATACTGAATATTCGGCCACGCAAACGCCTCCCGGCTGCGAATAAACCCGCCCGCTTCAAACTGGTTGCTGGCGCCGATGCCGGTCCCGCCGAACAGCCATTCAGCGCCAATTTTCGGCTGATTCCACCATTGCAGCGCCGGATAGAGCGACACCGGCTCCTTGCACTCGTATTGCAAATACATCTCCAGGTGGTCCTGCAGGTTTTCACCGACGCCGGGCAGGGCGTGCACCAGCGGGATATCAAACTGGCGTAGCAGTTCGGGATCGCCGACGCCGGAACGTTGCAGAATCTGCGGCGAAGCGATGGCTCCCGCGCAGAGCAGCACTTCTTTACTGGCCGTTGCTTTTGACGGCGCGGTGCTATCGCCCTCCAGCCACTCCACGCCTACCGCGCGCTTACCGGCAAAAATAATATGGTCGGTCAGCGCATGGGTGCGAATCGTCAGGTTTGGGCGCGCGCGGGCCTGGTCAAGATAGCCGCGGGCGGTACTGGCCCGGCGTCCCTGCGGGGTCACGGTGCGATCCATCGGTCCGAATCCCTCCTGCTGGTAGCCATTGAGATCGTCGGTGCGCGGATAGCCGGCCTGGACACCGGCTTCTACCATGGCATGGAACAGCGGATTATTATTCTGCTTCGGCGTGGTGACGCTCACCGGGCCATCGCCGCCGTGGTAGTCGTTGGCGCCGATATCGCGGGTTTCCGCTTTGCGGTAGTAGGGCAGACAGTCAAGATAGCTCCACTGCTCAAGCCCCGGCGCGGTGGCCCAGTTGTCGAGGTCCATTGCATTACCGCGGATGTAGCACATGCCGTTAATCAGCGACGAGCCGCCGAGCCCCTTGCCGCGACCGCACTCCATGCGCCGGTTATTCATATGCGGTTCGGGTTCGGTCTCGTAGGCCCAGTTATAGCGTCGGCCCTGTAGCGGAAAAGCCAGCGCGGCGGGCATCTGGGTACGGAAATCAAAACGATAATCCGGGCCGCCGGCTTCCAGCAGCAGGACGGTGGTATGAGGATCTTCCGTCAGTCGTGTCGCCAGTACGTTGCCGGCAGAGCCGGCACCAATAATGATGTAGTCAAATTGCAAAAATGACCTCCTGGTTAAAATATGGATTGAAACTGACCCATCTCAACCTGGATGGATTTCACCTGGGTGTAGCTCTGGAGCGTCATCACGCCGTTTTCGCGGCCGATACCGGAGTGCTTATAGCCGCCGACCGGCATCTCCGCCGGGGACTCTCCCCAGCTGTTGATCCAGCAGATCCCGGCCTCAAGCTGATGAATGATGCGGTGGGCGCGGTTTAAATTCGCCGTCACCACGCCGGCGGCAAGGCCGTATTCGGTGGCGTTGGCGCGGCGAATCACTTCTGCCTCATCGTCATAGGTCAGAATCGACATCACCGGGCCAAAGATCTCTTCGCGTACGATGGTCATATCATCGCGGCAGTCGCTAAATACCGTGGGGGCGACCCACGCGCCGCTGGCGAAGTCATCGCCTTGCAGCACACCGCCGCCGCACAGCAGACTCGCCCCTTCCTGCTTACCGCTGGCGATATAGCGCAGGACATTTTCGCGATGCGGGAAGCTCACCAGCGGACCGAAGTTGGTTGTTTCCTCAAACGGGTCGCCGGGACGAATCCGCGCCACGCGGGTGAGAATTTTTTCCTCGAACGCCGCTTTAGCCCGCGTCGGAATAAACACCCGGGTACCGTTGGTGCAGACCTGGCCGGAGCTGTAGAAGTTGGCCATCATCGCGATATCGGCGGCGAGGTCGAGATCGGCATCGTCGCAGACAATCAGCGGCGACTTGCCCCCCAGCTCCATGGTCACCTCTTTCAGCGATGAGGCGGCGGAGTTGGCCATCACTTTTTTGCCGCTGGCGACGCCGCCGGTAAAGGAGATTTTGGCAATGTCCGGATGTTCGGTCAGGTACTGCCCGGTTTCGGCGCCGATGCCCGGCAGGACGTTAAATACGCCGTCCGGCAGGCCGGCTTCGCGGTAGATTTCCGCCAGCTTCAGGGCGGTGAGCGGGGTGACTTCACTCGGTTTAAAAATCATGGCGTTACCGGCGGCCAGCGCCGGAGCGGATTTCCACAGCGCGATCTGAATCGGGTAGTTCCAGGCGCCGATCCCGGCCACGACACCGAGCGGCTCGCGGCGGGTATAGATGAATGAACTGTCGCGCAGCGGGATCTGACTGCCTTCGAGCGCCGGGATCAGTCCGGCGTAATACTCCAGCACATCGGCGCCGGTGACGATATCGACATGGGCGGTTTCGCTCAGCGGTTTACCGGTATCCAGCGTCTCCAGCCGCGCCAGTTCGTCGTTACGCTCGCGCAGAATATCCACCGCTTTGCGCAGGATACGCGAACGTGCCATGGCGCTCATCGCCGCCCAGATTTTTTGCCCTTGTTGGGCGCTCTTTACCGCCCGGTCGACATCGTCGCGACCCGCGGCCTGGACTGTCGCCAGTACTTCCCCGTTGGCAGGGTTGAGGGTCTCGAAGGTTTTCCCGCTGGTGGCAGGGACGTAACCACCGTGGATATAAAGCTGCTGTTCGGCCATTCGGGACATGGTTTCCTCCATTATTGAGACGTCGGTGGCAGATACTGGCTGATGAAATGGTCGGCGAGCGTTTCGGCGCGGGCTTTATCGAGCGGTTTACCGCTCAGCGCCGCGCGTAGCCACAGTCCGTCGATTAAGGCGGCGAGACCATAACCGGCCTCCTGCGCCTGCTGGCGCGGCAGCTCGCGCTGAAATTCATAGACGATGTTCGACAGCAGACGTCGGCTGCAGACCTGCTGCAGACGGTAGAGCATCGGTTGATGCATGCTGCTGGCCCAGAAGGCGAGCCAGGCTTTCATCGCCGCGCTGCTTATCTGGCTGTCGTCGAAATTACCCGCCACGATGGCCCGCAGCCGCCGTTCGGCGCTGGCGCCCGGCAGCGCGTGCAAACGGCTCAGTACCGCCAGCCGGAGCTGGCCGGTGATGTCGCGCATCGTTGCTTCCAGCAGACCGTTCTTATCCTTGAAATAGTGACTAATGATGCCGGTCGATACGCCCGCCCGTCGGGCAATTTGCGCGATAGTGGCATCGTGCATTCCCACCGCGTTTATCGCCTCGAGGGTGGCGTCAATAAGCTGCCGCTGGCGTATCGGTTGCATCCCCAGTTTGGGCATTTCCTTGGTTCCATTCATCAGATTTGTTTATCTATTAAAGCGGTTTTTGATTGGACGTTCAATATAAAATGTGTCTTAATTGTTGCGGTTTTGGATTTTAATAGTTACAAAAACAGTGAGGATACTGGATGACAGACCTTTCGCCGAGCAGAGAAAAGGACAAAATCAATCCGGTGGTTTTTTATACTTCCGCCGGACTGATTTTGTTGTTTTCCCTGATGACTATCTTCTTCAGCGATTTTTCCGCGGCCTGGATTGGCCGTACCCTGAACTGGGTTTCAACGACTTTTGGCTGGTACTATTTGCTGGCGGCCACGCTGTATATCGTGTTTGTGGTCTGCATTGCCTGCTCGCGCTTCGGTTCGGTGAAGCTCGGGCCTGAGCACTCCAAACCGGAGTTCAGCATGCTTAGCTGGGCGGCGATGCTGTTTGCCGCCGGTATCGGTATCGACCTGATGTTCTTCTCGGTCGCCGAACCGGTCACCCAGTATATGCAGCCGCCGGAAGGGGCCGGGCAGACCATGGAGGCCGCGCGTCAGTCGATGGTCTGGACCTTGTTCCACTACGGGCTGACCGGCTGGTCGATGTATGCTCTGATGGGTATGGCGCTAGGATACTTTAGCTATCGTTATAATTTGCCGCTCACCATACGCTCCGCCCTCTATCCCATTTTCGGTAAAAAAATCGATGGTCCCATCGGCCATAGCGTGGATATTGCGGCGGTGGTCGGGACCATTTTTGGGATTGCCACGACGCTGGGGATCGGGGTCGTACAGCTTAATTATGGTCTGAACGTGCTGTTTGATATTCCGGATTCGCTGGGGGCGAAAGCGGCGCTGATTGTCCTGTCGGTGATAATCGCCACGATTTCGGTGACCTCCGGGGTCGATAAAGGGATTCGTATTCTCTCCGAACTGAACGTGGTGCTGGCGCTGGGGCTGATTCTGTTCATCTTGTTTATGGGCGATACCGAGTTTCTGATGAACGCGCTGGTGCTGAACGTTGGCGACTACGTGAACCGCTTTATGGGCATGACCCTCAACAGCTTCGCTTTCGATCGCCCGGTCGAGTGGATGAACAACTGGACGCTGTTTTTCTGGGCCTGGTGGGTTGCCTGGTCACCGTTTGTGGGGCTGTTCCTGGCGCGTATCTCGCGTGGGCGCACCATTCGTCAGTTTGTGCTGGGGACGCTGATTATTCCGTTTACCTTCACCTTACTCTGGCTGTCGGTCTTCGGTAACAGCGCGCTGTACGAAATTATTCACGGCAATGTCGCCTTTGCCGAAGAGGCGATGGCTCATCCGGAGCGCGGCTTCTATAACCTGCTGGCCCAGTACCCGGCCTTTACCTTCAGCGCCTCGGTCGCCACCATCACCGGGCTGCTGTTCTATGTGACTTCCGCTGACTCAGGGGCGCTGGTGCTGGGGAACTTCACCTCGAAACTCAAAGATATCAACAGCGATGCGCCGAACTGGCTGCGTATCTTCTGGTCGGTTGCTATCGGTCTGCTGACCATCGGAATGCTGATGACCAACGGGATTTCGGCGCTGCAGAACACCACGGTGATCATGGGGCTGCCGTTTAGTTTCGTGATCTTCTTTGTGATGGCGGGGTTGTATAAATCATTGAAGGTCGAAGATTATCGCCGCGAGAGCGCCAGTCGCGATACCGCCCCGCGCCCGCTCGGCGTGCAGGATCGACTGAGCTGGAAGAAACGCCTGTCGCGGTTGATGAACTATCCGGGAACCCGCTATACGCGTCAGATGATGGAGACGGTGTGCTACCCGGCGATGGAGGAGGTGGCGCAGGAGCTTAAATTGCGCGGCGCCTATGTGGATCTGAAAAGTTTACCGCCGGAGGAGGGGGATAATCTGGGCCATCTCGACCTGCTGGTGCATATGGGCGATGAACAGAATTTTGTCTATCAGATCTGGCCGCAGCAGTATTCGATTCCGGGCTTCACCTACCGGGCGCGCAGCGGTAAATCGACCTACTATCGTCTGGAAACTTTCCTGCTGGAGGGCAGCCAGGGCAACGACCTGATGGACTACAGCAAGGAGCAGGTGATCACCGATATTCTCGATCAGTATGAGCGTCACCTGAACTTTATCCATCTGCACCGGGAAGCGCCGGGGAACAGCGTGATGTTTCCCGGGATGTAGGCGGCGGACGGTGGAGTAAGGAAAAAGGCGCCCTGTGGGCGCCTTTTTTCGAGCGAATGTCGCGATATGCGCGGCTTACCAGCAGATAAATCCGCCATCAACGACCAAATCAACGCCGGTACAAAATGAGGCGGCGTCGCTGGCGAGAAACAGAGCCGGCCCCGCCATCTCTTCAACTTTTGCCATGCGCTGAATGGGCGTCTGGTTTTCAAATTCGCGAGTCTGATGGACCATTTCAGGACGGGTATTCATCGGCGTCGCGGTGTAACCCGGGCTCATTGAGTTGACGCGAATCCCTTTGCCGACCCACTCCATGGCAAGGCTTTTAGAGAGATGAATCACGCCGGCTTTGGCGCTGTTATAATGCGCCTGTTCTAGCCCGCGGTTAACGATAATTCCCGACATCGAGGCAATATTAATAATCGAGCCGCCGCCGGATTCCAGCATCAGTTCCGCTTCCGCTTTACAGGAGTTCCAGACGCCGGTGAGATTGATATCAATAACCCGCTGCCACTGTTCCGTCTCCATCTCCAGCGCCGGGTTGGCGTTGGCGATACCGGCGGCATTGACGGCGATATCGAGACGGCCGAAGCGACTTTTGGCCAGCGCGACGCCAGCGCGAAGATCGCTTAGCTGGCGCACATCCCCGGTATAAAAGCAGGCTTCGCCGCCTATCGCTTCAATATGACGCACGGTTTCGGCAAGTCCCCCGTCTTCGCGCAAATCGAAACCGACGACGCGCGCGCCCGCGCTGGCGAGCCCGTAAGCAATCATCTGGCCAATACCACTGCCCGCGCCGGTGACAAAGGCAACGCGGTCCTGCAGGTTAAACAACTGTTGAGCAAAATCTTTTGCGATCATAGTGATTACTCTTCTGGTCAAAACCCTGGCGGGTATTAAGACATGATTAAGCCGCCGTCGATGTTAATCGTCTGCCCGGTGAGATAGCGCGCATCGTCAGAGGCGAGAAAGGCCACCAGTCCGGCAACATCCTCCGGTTTCCCCGCCCGTTTCATCGGTATACCTTCTACCCATTCCGCCATCAGCTCGCCTTTGCCATAGCGCTTTTGTTCATTGCTGAGAATTTCGCCCCACACCCGGTCGTTGTAGTCCCACATTTCACTTTCGATAATTCCGGGGCAGAAGGCGTTGACGGTGATGTTCCACGGTGCCAGCTCATGAGCCAGGCTTTGCGTAATGCCGATAACGCCCATTTTGCTGGCGGCGTAATGCGGGGTGTAGATAAAGCCCTGGCGCCCCTGACCGGACGAGGTATTGATTAAACTGCCGTAGTTCTGTTTAACCATATATTTGGCCGCTTCGCGACAGCACAGCCAGACGCCGGTTGTATTCACGGCCAGCACTTTTTCGAAATCGGCTTTTGGCATACGATCGAAATAATCGATGGTGATCACTCCGGCGTTTTGAATAGAGACATCAATGGTGCCGAAGCGGGCTGCGGCCTGTTCGTACAGGGACTGAACCTGGGCTTCATCGGTGACATCAATCTCCAGCGACAGAATATCGGCCTGATAACGTTGGCGTAAGGTTTCTGCGGTTTCATGGACGCGCGGTGCATTAGAGACCATCACCAGCCTGGCGCCATCGCGTGCAAAGCGTTCGGCGATGCCGGCGCCAATACCACGGCAGGCCCCGGTAATGACGATGGTTTTATTGTGAAAATTTCTGTGCATACTTTTTTCCCTTTAGCGAAGCCGGGCGGTTACGCCCGGCGGAAGAATCGGTGCTATGCGTGAATTAACTGGATGCCGCGCCGCTGGGGTGAACCGTCGCCAGCTTTTCTTCGTGGCGGCGCATGAGAATGACCTTGTTCTGTAGCTTCTGCTGGAACTGATCGACGACGACGGCGGTGACGATGACCACGCCTTTAATCACCATCTGCCAGAAATCACTGACCCCCATCATCACCATTCCGTCGGCGAGGAAGACGATCACGAAGGCGCCAATAATCGACCCGGTCACCCGGCCGCGACCGCCCGCCAGCGCGGTCCCGCCGAGAACGGTGGCACCGATCGCATCCATTTCGAACATGTTGCCGGTCATCGGGTGCGCGGTTTGCAGCTGTGAGGCGACAATCAGCCCGACGAACGCGGCGCAGAGTCCGGAGAAGGCATAAACAAAGATTTTGGCCTTAACAATCGGGACGCCGGCCAGACGGGCCGCGGACTCATTGCCTCCAATGGCGTAGATATAGCGGCCCAGCGGGGTTTTCGTGGTCAGCCAGTAGCCCAGCAGCAGAAAAGCGATCATCAACCAGATCGGCAGATAAATTCCCAGGACGGTACCGGAGCCGAGAGTGGAGAAACCGGTATTGCCCAGCGCTTCCATGCCGTTGAGATTGGGGTAAGTGCTACCGTCGTTAAACAGCAGGGCAGAACCGCGGGCGACGTACATCATTCCCAGGGTACAAATAAAGGGCGCCACGCCAAAGCGGGTGATCACGGCGCCGTTAACCAGCCCCACCAACACGCCAAAGATAGCCACGCACAAGATGACTTCCGGTACGTTGAAGAAGATGACGCTACCGTTCCATAGCGGCAGCCCGTTGGTCAGCAGGGCGCCGGCCACCATGCCGCAAATCCCGGCCACGGCGCCGACTGAAAGGTCGATTCCCCCGGTCAGAATGACCAGCGTCATCCCGATAGCCAGCAGGCCGGTAATGGCCACATGCTGGGTCATGATCAGCAGATTCGACGTCGTCAGGAAATTCGGTACCATCACGCTGAAAAACGCAACAACCAGCAGCAGAGCGATAAACGTTCTGGCCTTCAGCAGGTACATATAGATCATATATTTCTGGTTCATGATGGGTTCCAGCCTGATTAATCTTGAGGTGTTGAAGCCGCGATTAATTTTTCGCGGGTGACCGCATGACGCGGTAAATCAGCGGTAATACGGCCATCGGCCATCACCAAAATACGATCTGCCAGAGCCATCACTTCATCCAGCTCTGACGAGGAGAACATCACGGCCAGCCCCTGTTGCGCCATTTTGCCAATCAGGTGATAAACGTCCGTTTTGGCGCCCACGTCGATGCCGCGCGTGGGTTCATCCAGAAAAACGACCTGCGGCTGCGTCATTAACGCTTTCCCCAGCACCACTTTTTGTTGGTTGCCGCCGCTCAGAGAAGTGATGGGGAGCTCGGGATCGCTCACTTTGATGGCAAGCTGCTGAATCATCTCTTTAACGCTGGCATGCTCTTTATGCGGATTCAGCCATTGCCAGGCGCGGCGAAACCCCTGAAGACTGAAATCGGAGAGCGTCATATTGGATTGAATGGACATCATCTGCACCACGCCTTCGCCCTGTCTGTCTTCCGGTACCAGCGCCAGCCCTTTTTTGAGTCTGGCCTGAAAAGGGGCCCTGCCGATGTTTTCACCGTTGAGATGGATGCTGCCATTCTGGCACGGCATCAGGCCGACCAGTCCTTTAAATAGCTCGGTACGCCCGGCGCCCAGCAGGCCGTAAATGCCGATGACTTCCCCTTTACATAAGGTAAAGGTGACATCATTAAGTTTGTAACCGCCGCTATGGTGCAGCGCGGTCAGACCGTCCACCGCCAGCACCGCTTCGCCTTTGGGGGCCGGTTGATAGTCGAAATGCTTTTTCTTATCGCCGACCATCTGTTCAATGATCCACGGGATGCTGGCATCGCTGACGGTCCGTTCGCTGATAAAACGGCCATCGCGGAAAATGGTAATGTGGTCGCCAATTTCCATCAGTTCTTCCAGACGATGGGAGATATAGATGATGGTGACGCCGCGCCGTTTAAGCTGCCCGATAACATTGAACAGGACTTTGACTTCAGACTGGCTGAGGGCGGAAGTGGGCTCATCCATAATCAATACGCGCGTATCTTTGGACAGGGCGCGCGCAATTTCGACCAGCTGCTGGTGGCCAATACCCAGTTCCCCGAGCGGAGTGTAGGGATCAACATCAAGCTCCAGTCGTTCCAGCAGTGATTTAGCCAGTTCGTATTGGTATTTTTCGTTGATCCTTCCTTTCTGGAAAAACTCATTAGCCATGAAAATATTATCCATGACATTCATATTCGGGAATAAATTCAGCTCCTGGAAAATAATGCTGATACCCTGTTTTTCAGCCTGGTGAGTCGAATTTAATGAAACGGGAGAACCCTCGAGAATAATTTGTCCGGAGGAAGGCGTTTCGACACCGGCAAGCATTTTCATCATGGTGGATTTGCCCGCACCATTTTCTCCGATCAGAACGTTGACTTTATTTCGATAAACCCGGTAGTCGACGTTATCTAAGGCGATAACGCCTGGGTAAACGCGAGATAATCCGCGGGTTTCGATAATAACTTCAGCTTCGACTGGTTGGGGAGTGACGATTTCTTGCGCTGACATCTTATTGTCCTCCGGGGTGAACAATTTTCGCTGGTGTAATATCAGGGAATGTTTGCGGTATATCCCAGGCGGAAAATACGCCATAGACCTCAACCGTTTCGCCGGATTTTAGCTGTGCGCCGTTAATCATTTTTACGGCCTGTTCATTAATGGCCCGGCCATATTCGCCAAACAGGACCTGATCGTTAAAGTCGGCATAGCTGGCACCGCTGTAGCCATCGCGCAGCTGGGTCCCACGCAGCGTCGGACCCGTTTGCACGACGATAGCGCGGCCATTTTGATCCTGAACGGTCATTTTTCCGCTGCGTGACGTGGCGTCAAGCTTGATGACCTTACCTTCAACCTTGACGAAGAAAATGCACGGATTTTCTTCCTGAGCGCGATAACCCAATGTTTTACAAGCGCTGTCGAAATCTTTGGCCGCATGTAGCGCGGTCATTAACGCTTCCGCGGGGCGAGCCTGTGCGACTACCTGCGGTACAATTTTCTCCTGCCACGTCCGATCGATATGCGCCATGTGCGGATTGGGCGGGGATTTAAGATCGGCCAGCTCTTGCTGAGAGACAATGCGGCAACCTCCCAGTGCTACGATGGCCAATGCCAGCCAGGTTTTTTTATACATGAGACTCTCCTGTGCGCCCCGCAAGGGGCGCAACAACCCGAACTCAGGACTTGATATTGAAGTCCTGAACTTTGTCTGCGTTATCTTTAGTGATCAGGATGCCGCGGAACATGACGCGCTGTTTCGCCGGTTTCACCCCTTTTTGCAGGAAGTTATCGAGGTCGGTGACCCCTTGAGCGGCGATGGACTGGGCCTGCAGCATCACGGTGGCCTGCAGGGTTCCCGCTTTAACCGCATCACGCTCGTCATTGCTGCCGTCGATGCCGACAACCACGACGTCCGTACGGTTCGCGGCTTTTAGCGCGGCGATAGCGCCCAGAGCGACGGGGCCGTTACCGCAAATCACCCCTTTAACGTCCGGATGAGCCTGCAGGATGCTGTCCATAATGCGTTTGCCGTCGATTAACGTTCCTTTGGCATCCTGTCTGGCGACGCTGACCATGTCAGGATACTGGTCGATAACCTGATGGAAAGATTTGGAGCGGGTCACGCAGTTATTATCGGCAAGATTACAGGTGAGCTCGGCGTATTTTCCTTTCTCCGCCATTTTCTCAACAAATACGTTGGCGACTTCCGAACCCGCCTGGAAGTTATTGTGCGTGATTTGCTCAAGCGCCACATCATCGACAGGAATTTCCCTGTTGATTAATACCACGGGAATGCCTGCTTTTTTGGCTTTTTCAATGGCGGCGACGCTGGCGGTTGAGTCGGCGTTATCGAGAATAATACCCTGAACTTTTTTACCAATAGCGGTATCAATAAGTTCGTTCTGTTTTTTGACATCTTCGCCATGTGACAGAACCGTCGTTTTATATCCCAGCTGTTTGGCTTTTTCACTGGCGCCTTTGGCTTCCGAGGCGTAATACGGATTATCCAGCGAGTTGACCATAATCATAATGGTGCCTTTTTCTACCGCCTGAGCAGAAAATGAAAAAGCGGTCAGGGTTGCAGCAGTTAACAGCGTTAAACGTAATTTCATGACAATGTTCTCTCTATGTTGTTATTGTCGGGTACGGTGAAACAACGCAAGGCCTGAAAATCAGTTGTATGGTCCGGGGCTCTCCTTATGTTGATGATTCAGGTTCGTCGCGCAGCAGGATCCCTGGTGGGGCGTCAGGCGGACGGGGCCGGTTTCCATAATGTTCTGTCCACCGCATGGCGCCATTCCTGCCATCTTTTCTGTAAACGCAGATGGCGCGCCATATCGGGGCGAAATTCGCTGTGTTCGGTTAAGAACGCGCTTAAATCAGTCAGCGTACCGGGATGAATCGCTTTGCGGGCCAGCAGGGCCGCGCCAATCGCCGACAGTTCAGGGACATCGCTGCGCATCACCGGGCAACCCAGCAGATCGGCCTGGTATTGCATCAGCCAGTCATTTTTTGTCGGCCCGCCATCGACCATCAGCGCCGCCAGGTGAAAGTCGTCATGCTGGCGCATGGTAAGCACCACATCAGCAATCTGGTAAGTGATGGATTCCAGCGCGGCGCGAATCAGGTGGGCGCGCTTGACGCCGCGGCTGAGTCCGCAGATAACCCCGCGCGCGCTGTCGTCCCACCAGGGGGCGCCAAGACCGGTTAGCGCGGGGACAAAATAGACGCCCAGCGTGGAATCGACGGAGGCCGGCAGGGTATTGAGCTCGTGGGCCAGTTCGTGCGCGGAGAGCTCGCTTAATCCCGTGCTATCGGCCATCCAGGCCACCGCATCGCCGGTATGGGGGATATTGCCTTCCAGACCATAAATGATGCTGTCGCCATCGTGCCAGGCGATGGTGGTGGCCAGTGCGGCAATATCGCATTGAGCTGACTTCACCGGCGCCATGACCGACGATCCCGTGCCATAAGTGGCCTTAACGCAGCCCAGTTCACCGAGCGCGTGACCAAACAGCGCGGCATGTGAATCGCCGACCATCGCCATCACCGGGATGCCGTCAGGAATGGCGGCCAGCCCTCGGGTATAACCGAATAACCCGCTGGAGGGTTTAATCTCAGGCAGCGCGGCGCGAGGGATCTGGAACAGCGCCAGCATTTCGTCATCCCATTGACCGGTATGTAAATTGAGTAACTGTGTCCGCGCGGCGTTGGAGTAGTCGCAGCTGAATGCTGCGCCTTGCGTCAGGTTCCACAGCAGCCAGCTATCGATGGTACCGAGGCAAATCTCACCGCGTTCAGCCATCTCCCGGCCTTCCGGCAGCGACTCCAGCAGCCAGCGCATTTTTGAGGCGGAAAACAGCGGGGCAATCGGCAGTCCGGTGGTGGATTTAATCCGGGATTCTTTGCGATCGCGGCGCAGCGCTTCACAGAACCCCGCGCTGCGGGTACATTGCCAGGTGATGGCGGCGTTAATCGGTTTGCCGCTCTGGCGGTACCAGCCGATGGCGGTTTCACGTTGGTTGCTGATGGCTAATGCCGCCACGTTTTCTGCGCCAACGTGGTCGATAGCATTGGCTATTACCGCCAGCGAGGCCTCGACTAACGCCTCTCCGGATTGTTCTACCCAGCCATCGCGCGGTGTCTGGATAGCTAACGGTTGAGAAAACTTCACAATAACGTTGCCACGGCCGTCAAGTACCACCGCTTTGGCGTTGGTGGTACCTTCATCGAGCGCAATGATGAACTCTTTCTGTGTTGCCAGCATTAGATAGTCTCCTGAGTCACACGTCGTCCTGGCGCGAAGGGAAGGGCGAGCATTCCTCGTTATCGCATTGCTGCTTAGCAGGCCATGATGTGACATTTCGTTATCACTTTTTTAATCACTGAATATATATTCGATAGTGATTATTTATTTAATACCTTAGCCAGAAAGTTTCTCTGGGGCCAGAGGGAAAGTTATCAATTGTGCTGGCAATCACACTTATCTGGATCGTGAAATGTGCAGGGGATGCTGAGTGGGTATCGCGCTTAAACTATTTATTAAATTGAAATATAAGCATTTATTTGATGTGCCTTTGCGTCTTCCAGGAGGGCGCAAAGGCATGAGAAAAGATGTTTTAGCGGCGGATCAGGCGGTGACGAGCAGCCTGGCGGTCGGATAATCGGTGATTAAAACGTCAATATAACCGCCGGAGAGGGCGCCCTTGATGGCGGCGACTTTATCGCTACCGCCGGCCAGCGCGACGACATTGGGGCATTTTTTGACTTTCTCCAGCGCCATGCCGATAACAGGATCTTCATCATCACGTAACACCGCCTGCCCGTTTTTATCGTAATAGTGCAGACAAATATCCCCGACGGCGCCGCGCTCCGCCAGCACCTGCAGCATATCTTCGTGGTAATAGTTGCCTGATGTTTTGAGCAGCTGCGAAGGTTCGAGAATACCAATCCCGACGATAGCGATATCGACTTCATCAAAACGTGAAATCACATCGGCTACATCCTGGCTGGCAATCAGCCGGTTTTTCTCTTCCACCGAGCCTTCAATACTTTGCGAAGGCAGCAGCCAGGCTTCACAGTTTAGCCGTTGCGCCAGAGTCTGAGTGAGGATCGTTGCCTGCACATTGCCGTTAGGACCCACTCCGCCCAGCAGTTGAATCACGCCGCTGGCTTTCAGGTTCTGCGCGTGAACCTCGTCAACCATAGCCCGAATGGTCGAGCTCCAGGAGGAGACGCCAATCAGATCTTTTGGCCGTAGCCGCGTTTCAAGATAGTGGGCCGCGGCCGAACCGATGGCTCGTTTAAGGGTATGGTCGCTGGCATCCTCTTCGGTGTCCACCACGATGGCCTGCTTTATGCCGTAGCGATCCTCAATGCCTTTTTCGAGATTCAGGAAAATATTCGAGGGCTGCACGACGCTAATTTTGACCACCCCTTCTTTCTGGCAGCGGGTGATGGCGCGGGAGACAAATGACTGAGAAAGCGAGAGAAGTTGAGCAATGTCGGACTGCTTGCGTCCTTCAAGGTAGTAAAGAGTGGCAATCTTAACTAATAGCCGTTGTTCATCCTGCTTAGCCATATATATCCCCGAAAATCATTAACGTGCAGCCATTATGTTAGAGCCTGTAATCATACGCGAAAAAAAAAGACATTTAAGTGTGATGAGACTCTAACTTTTATCAATCCTCTAAAACAGCTATGGACAAAAACAGAACAGCGGTTGCATAATTGAATAAAGAATCATATGTGAATATATATTCATGATGATTTCAGGTCAACTGAAAAATTATCCAGGCGCAGGTATGCCTGATGGTGAGGAGGCAGAATGTTCCTGAGTCTGGTGCAGCGGCGAAAGCGCTGTGATGCGCTGCCAGGGGATATCTGGTTTTTTTAGTCCCTTACGGAATAAATATTCCAAGTTGAAATTAAATTCAGAGGTATTAAATGAATCCCTATAACTACGATGTTCAGGCACTTGAGCGTCAGGCTCGTGCGGTACGCCGCCACATTATCAGATTGAACGCCAACAGCCCTGCCGGCGGTCATACCGGCGCCGACCTGTCGCAGGTGGAGCTCTTAACCGCGCTGTACTTTCGTATTTTGAACGTTGCAGCGGACCGCATTGCCGATGAAGGGCGTGACATCTATATCCAGTCGAAAGGTCATGCGGTGGGCTGCTACTACTGCGTGCTGGCCGAGGCGGGATTCTTCCCGGTCGACTGGCTGAGCACCTATCAGCATGCCAACTCCCACCTTCCCGGTCATCCGGTTCGCCAGAAGACGCCGGGCATCGAGCTGAATACCGGGGCTTTAGGGCACGGTTTGCCCGTGGCGGTAGGACTGGCGTTGGCAGCGAAAAAGAGCCACAGCGCCCGCCGCGTCTTCCTCATCACCGGCGATGGTGAACTGGCTGAGGGGAGTAACTGGGAGGCCGCGCTGGCCGCCGCACATTACGGTCTTGATAATCTGATCATTATTAATGACAAAAACAACCTGCAGCTGGCCGGACCAACCCGCGAAATTATGAATACCGATCCGCTTGCCGAAAAATGGCAGGCCTTTGGTATGACCGTGACCGAATGTCAGGGCAATAATATGGCCTCGGTTGTCGCGACGCTTGAAGGATTAAAGCAGGAAGGGAAACCCAACGTCGTTATTGCGAATACCACGAAAGGCGCCGGCATCTCCTTTATCCAGGGGCGTCCGGAATGGCACCACCGGGTGCCGAAAGGTGAGGAGATTGCGCTGGCACTGGAGGAACTGAAAGATGAGTAATGCAGAACACCTGGCAAACGTGATGGTTCAGGCGTTTATCGATGCCGTAGAAAATGGAGTTGATCTGGTGCCTGTTGTCGCCGACTCAACATCAACCGCAAAAATCGCGCCATTTATTAAACATTTCCCTGACCGGCTGGTTAACGTCGGTATTGCCGAGCAAAGCATGGTCGGTATGGCGGCCGGTCTGGCGCTGGGGGGGAAAGTGGCGGTGACCTGCAATGCCGCGCCATTTTTGATTTCCCGCGCCAATGAACAGATCAAAGTCGATGTCTGTTACAACAACACCAACGTCAAATTATTTGGTCTGAATGCGGGAGCCAGCTATGGCCCGTTGGCGAGTACGCACCACGCTATTGATGACCTTGCGGTGATGCGTGGATTCGGCAACATTGAGATTTACGCGCCATCATCGCCACGGGAATGTCGGCAGATAATCGACTACGCCCTTCATCATCAGGGGCCGGTTTACATCCGTCTCGACGGTAAAGCGCTGCCGGAGCTGTATGCTGAAAACTATCGTTTTGCTCCCGGCGCCGTAAACACGTTGCGTGAAGGCCACGATCTGGCGCTGGTCGCTACCGGTTCGACGGTGCATGAAATTGTCGAGGCCGCCCAAACGCTGGCAGAGTCAGGGATTCAGGCGCAGGTGGTTAGCGTACCTTCGATTCGCCCTTGTGACACCTCAGCGTTACTGGCCGTGCTGAAGGGATGCAACGCGGTGATTACGGTTGAAGAGCATAATGTGAACGGTGGTCTGGGAAGCCTGGTAGCAGAGGTTATGGCGGAGGCAGGTATCGGTATTCCGCTGAAACGGCTGGGTATTCCAGATGGCGAATATGCGGCGGCGGCGGATCGTGGCTGGATGCGTCAGCACCACGGTTTTGATGCCCAGGCTATTATCGCCCTCGCCAAAACGATGTGTTGAGTCAGCATGACGTTTCCCCCGTGCGGCCCTGACCGCGCGGGTTCTTCCTTTATTACCGGTGTTGCGTTTGGCAAAGCGTGATGACGTAGGGCTCATCCACCATCCAATGCACCTGGAACACCTGCCGCGCAGTCCACAAAGTGATGACCTCGCCCTGAATGTCAGTTATCCGAAAGTGCATAAACCCTGTTCCTGCCTGCTGCGCGAGAGGCAGGGCCTTAAACCCACTCTCTTTGGCCGAAAAAGCCAGGGTCAGAGCCAGTTCGAAGGGCAGTCCGCTCGCCTTCAGCACCCCGCGTTCCGCCGGGCTGATAATACTGCTTTCCAGCTCCTCCGCCAGCGCGAGGGTGAGCACGTTTTCGATGTCGATACCAACCGGTCGGGCGGCGACGACGGCCAGCGCGCGGGTGTCGCAGTGGCTGATGCTGCCAGACCACGGGGCAGGCCACAGCGGCTGCCGCTGGTCACCTGTTCCGGGAACGCCTTTCACGCCCACTGCTTTCAGGGCGCAGGCCGCCGCGATACGCCCGGCAAGATGTTCCATCTGCCGTTTCCGGCCGCAATGTTCGATCTGCGGGTGGTGGGAGAGCCACAGGATATCGTGAGGCGCAAAGGTGGCCGGGTCGAAATCAATCTGATGCAGCCGATGTCCGGCAAAAAGAAAAGTGGAGTGTGTCGTTTGCATAGTGTCATCCTACGTCAGGATGCAGGTGAGGGGATAGCCTGGCGGTTGCCCCGTCAGGAGGCCAAAAAGCCAGGCCGCCCTCCGGGGGGAGAACGGCCTGGTCTTCAGGCGCGTAATCAGAACTGCGTGTTGACGCTCATGTACCAGGTCCGGCCCGATTCGTTATAGGTTTCGGCGCCCGCGCCGTACATATAACCGGTATCGCCGCCGGTGGTCTGGGCATTACCCGCGCGCCAGTGGCGCTTGTCGAAGACGTTATCCACGCCGCCGGTCAGACTGACGTATTTGGTGACGTCCCAGGTCGCGCTCAGACCGAGGATGCTGTACGGGCTCACCTCGTTCTTCTCGCTGCCGGTGACCGGCTGACCTTTGTAGTTATACTTCTTCGGTTCCTGCTTGCCGTACCAGGTGAAGGTCGACTGCACCGAAACATCCTGGTATATCTGCCAGCTCAGCGTTGAGTTCAGCGTATATTCCGGAATAATCGACAGACGGTCGCCGGTCTCTTTGTTCTTACTCTGCAGCATGTAGGTGATATTGTTGGTCCAGTTAACGGTTTCGCTAACCGGGACGTTCAATGTTCCTTCCAGGCCTTCTACTACCGCTTTCGGTACGTTTTCCCACTGATAAATATCGGTTTTCACTTTACTCGTACCGGTCTGGGAGATCGGTGCATAGCCAGCTTCAATCTTGTTGCGGTAGTCGTTACGGAACCAGGTCACTCCGGCCAGCCAGCCGTCGCGTTTAAACTCAAGGCCGATCTCTTTGTTGATACTGGTTTCCGCTTTCAGGTCTTCGTTACCCATCATATAGCAACCGGTGCCGGTTGCGCTGGCATAACAGCCCTGGCCTTTACTGTACAGAATGTAGTTCGGGTTGGTCTGGTACAGGCTCGGCGCTTTATAGGCGCGGCCGATGCCCATCTTCAGGGTGAAGTCATCCCCGAGCCCCTGAGACAGGTTAAGCGACGGGCTCCAGTTGTTCCCCACAATGCTGTGGTGGTCAAAGCGCAGCGCCGGGGTCAGCATGGTGGAGTCGGTCAGCTCGATGTTGTCTTCAGCAAACAGCGAGAAGATCTCCGCCTGAGAATACGGGCTGCGGCCGGTGCTTGTAAAACCCGGAATGTCGCCGCCCATAAAGGTCTGGGTGTTGGAGGCCAGATCCTTCATCCGCTGCTGGTTCCATTCGGTACCCAGCGTCAGGTTCTGATTGACCCACAGGTCGAACGGAACGCTGACTTCACTGTGCAGCATCACGTCGGACAGGTCGATATCAGAGAATTGATCGCTGCTGAAAATCCCTTCCGTGCCCCCGGCCAGGCCTTCGCCTTTACGCGAGTTGCGGGTGTGCTCGTACTGCGCCCAGTTGCTGGTGGTGATGCCGTTATCCCAGCCGCCGTTCCAGGTCACCGAGTAGGTCTGGCGATAGAGACGGTTGGTCTCTTTGCCGTAATTTTTTTTCACCAGATCGTTGGTGTTGGTGTTCTGCGTATCCCCGGCGTACAGGTTGCCCTGGCGGCTGTAGCCCGCCTCAAACTCCAGCGAGTTCATCGGTGCAAAATCCCAGCGTACGACGCCGTTGATATTTTTGTTCTCCACCCCTTCACGGCCGGCCGGTAGCGTATCGGCGTAAATACCGGTACGTTCTGACTGATGACCCTGGTTGATATCCCAGGCATCGGCCTGGGTTTTATCGAGGTTGCCTAACAGGCGGAAACTGAAGTCGCCGCCCAGCGGGCCGTTCAGGCTGAAGTTGGTGCGTTTGGTGGAGCCTTCATCTTTGTGCTCCGGGGCGTTCATGTAGGTGTTCCATGAACCGTGCCACTCGTTATCACCTTTTTTGGTGATGATATTGACCACGCCGCCCGCGGCGCCGTTGCCGTAGCGTACCGCCGCCGGTCCACGAATGACTTCAATGCGCTCAATCAGCTCCGGTGGGACCCAGTTGGTATCGCCGCGGGTATCGCGCTCGCCGCGCCAGCCCAGGCGGATGGAGTTACGGCTGGTGACCGGTTTGCCATCAATCAGGATCAGGGTATTTTCCGGGCCCATGCCGCGGATATCAATCTGGCGGTTGTTACCGCGCTGGCCGCTGGTGGAGTTGCCGGTCAGGTTAACGCCCGGCATGGTGCGGATAATTTCGGAGACATCGCGAGCGGGAGGACGTTTACGAATTTCCTCGGCGGTGATCGTCGATACGCCCGGCGCCTGCAGGTTTTGTTCGGCGGCAGTAACCACCATCGTCTCTTCGGTAGCCGTTTTTTTACTGTCGAGGGTCTCTTCCGCACACAGCGGGAAGGCGACCCCATAAATTCCCAGATTGACCAGCAAGGTCAAAGATTTGATCTTGTTATTCATTTTACGTCCTGCTTTCCGTTGCCGCATGCCCCTGAAACCCCTTCCCACCGGGAGGGGAGGCGGCAGAAATGTGGTCAGTAGAGGGCGAAGGCATTCCATCGCTGACCAAATGGCCCTTTCTGACATGTGTAATTAGAAGTGACTCTTCCCAAAGCGCGGTAATACGCTATTGCAAATGCAAATAGTTATCAATAATATTATCAATAAAAATTACGTTTATTGAGAAAAATCACGGTAAACATAGGGTTAATGACGGAATGTTAATGACAGGAAGTGATGACTGGTGGCAGGGGATCTCCGGTCCGCAGGCTGAGGCCGTTGGCGATGGCTATCGGGTGACCTTCTGGTGGCGAGATCCGGCGGGCAGCGAAGAGACCTCGTTGACGAAGCGGGTGTGGATTTACATCACCGGCGTCACCGACCATCATCAAAATGCCGTGCCGCAAACCCTGAAGCGCGTGCCCGGTACCGATGCCTGGCAATGGCAAACCACGCTGTCGCCCGCCTGGCGCGGCAGCTACTGCTTTATTCCCTCCGATCGCGATGACGATTTTGCCCCTGAGATTTTCAACGGCGGTAGCCCGGACCGTACGCTGCTGCGGGAAGGCTGGCGCAGACTGCTGCCGCGGGCGATAGCCGATCCGTTAAACCCGCAAAGCTGGAAAGGCGGACGCGGCCACGCGGTTTCGGCGCTAGAGCTGCCGCTGGCGCCGGAACAACCCGGCTGGTCGCTGCGGAATACACCTTATCAACCGCCAGTGTGCATTGAATGGCACAGCGCCCGGCTGGGTAACACGCGGCGGATATGGGTTTACACCACCGGTGAGGCCGTTGCCGCAGAGCGTCCGCTGGCGGTACTGCTTGATGGCCAGTTCTGGGCCGAGAGTATGCCGGTTTGGTCCGCACTGGCCGGGCTGACGCGCGAGGCAAAACTGCCGCCTGCGGTCTATCTGCTGATTGATGTTATCGACAACGAACACCGGAGTCGGGAACTGCCCTGTCACGCCGATTTCTGGCTGGCGGTGCAGGAAGAGCTACTGCCTCGGGTACACCAAATCGCGCCTTTTAGCGACCGCGCCGATCGCACCGTGGTCGCCGGTCAGAGCTTTGGCGGCCTGGCGGCGATGTTTGCCGCGCTGTACTGGCCGCAGCGCTTTGGCTGCGTGCTGAGTCAGTCTGGCTCCTACTGGTGGCCGCATCGCGGCGGCGCGCAAACCGGCCTGCTGATCGAACGCCTGAGCCAGGGCGTGCTCCGCCCCCACGGCCTGCGAATCTGGCTGGAAGCCGGAGAGCGTGAGCCGCTTATTTTTCGCGCCAATCAGGCGCTTTTATCACAACTACAGCAGACACAGCAGACGATTTTCTGGCGTCAGGTTGACGGCGGGCACGATGCGCTTTGCTGGCGTGGTGGGCTGACGGCTGGGCTCATCCAGCTCTGGCAGCCGTTGAGCCGCGCGCAATAACAAAGTGCGCTTCAGACTCAACATCCTTCCGTATACCCCGAGGCGCTAGCCAGGGCGAAAGCCGACGGGAGGATGACGAGTAAAGACAGGAGTTTGGTATGCAATTCAGCAACCCCTTCGATAATCCGCAAGGGCAGTTTTACATTTTGCGCAACGAACAACAGCAGTACAGCCTGTGGCCGCACCACTGCGCGCTACCGCAAGGCTGGGTAGTGGAATGCCCGCCGCAATCCTTAGAGGCGTGCAACGGCTGGCTGGCGGCGAACTGGTCAACCCTTACCCCTGCCCACTATGCAATCTCAAGGAGCCGGACATGAGCACTCGTTTACCGCTGGTCGCGGCGCAGCCTGGGATCTGGATGGCGGAGCGGCTCTCTACGCTGCCCGGCGCATGGAGTGTCGCCCACTATGTCGAACTGCGTGGCAATCTGGACCCGGCGCTGCTGGGACGGGCGATCGTCACTGGTCTGGCGCAGGCCGACACGCTCAGCATGCGCTTTTGCGAAGATAACGGCGAAGCCTGGCAATGGGTCGATGAGCACCGCGCTTTTGCCGAACCTGACTATTGCGATCTGCGCGAGGTGCGCGATCCGCACGACGCCGCGCTGGCGTTAATGCAGGCCGACCTCGGGCAGAATTTACGCGTGGATGGCGGTAATCCGCTGGTTTGTCACCAGCTGCTGCGCGTGGCGGATGACTGCTGGTATTGGTATCAGCGTTATCATCATTTACTGGTCGATGGCTTCAGTTTCCCCGCTATTACCCGCCAGATCGCGGCGATTTATCGCGCCTGGCAACGTGGGGAGGCGACGCCGGCGTCACCGTTTACCCCTTTCGCTGAGGTTGTTGAAGAGTATCAGCGCTACTACGGCAGCGAGGCCTGGCAGCGCGATAAAGCGTTCTGGATGGCGCAACGCAACGCCCTGCCGTCACCGGCATCGCTCTCTGCGGCACCGCTGGCGGGGCGGGCGACCAGTACCGATATCTGGCGCCTGAAGCTGGATCTGGATGCCGGCCTGTTCAGCCGCCTGGCCGCCGGCGCACCGCAGTGTCAGCGAGCCGATCTGGCGCTGGCGCTAACCACCCTGTGGCTCGGCCGTTTATGCAACCGCATGGACTATGCTGCGGGCTTTATCTTTATGCGGCGGATGGGCTCGGCGGCATTGACCGCAACCGGCCCGGTACTGAACGTCCTGCCGCTGGCGATACATATCGATGGGCAAGAGACCCTGGCGGAGCTGGCGTTGCGTCTCAGCGCCCAGCTGAAAAAGATGCGTCGCCACCAGCGTTACGACGCCGAACAAATCGTGCGCGATAGCGGCAAAGCGGCGGGCGATGAGCCGCTGTTTGGCCCGGTGCTCAATGTTAAAGTTTTTGATTATGTTCTGGATATTGACGGTATCGAGGCGGTGACCCACACCCTGGCGACCGGCCCGGTAAACGATCTTGAACTGGCGCTGTTTCCGGATGAGTCCGGCGGACTGTCGCTGGAAGTGCTGGCGAACAAAGCGCGCTACGACCAGACCACGTTGCGCGCGCACGTGGCGCGTTTATCCGCGCTGCTGACCCAGTTTGCCGCCGATCCGGCGCTACGCTGCGCAGAGGTCAATCTGCTCTCGGCCGACGAGACGGCGCAGTTGGCGCAGGTCAATGATACCGGCGTGGCGCTGCCGACGACGACGCTCAGTGCCCTGGTGGCGGAACAGGCGGCGAAAACGCCAGATGCCCCGGCGCTGGCGGATGCCACCCGGCAGTTCAGCTATCGGGAAATGCGTCAGCAGGTGGTGGCGCTGGCCCGGCTGCTGCGTGAACGCGGCGTCAAGCCCGGCGACAGCGTGGCGGTGGCGTTGCCGCGTTCGGTGTTCCTCACCCTCGCGCTGCACGGCATCGTTGAGGCCGGCGCGGCCTGGCTGCCGCTGGATACCGGGTATCCGGACGACCGCCTGCGTATGATGCTGGAGGACGCGCGTCCTACGCTGCTGATTACGGCAGAAGATCAGCTGGCCCGCTTTAGCGATATTCCGGGTCTTGAAACCCTGTGTTATCAGCAGCCGCTTGCGGCGGATGATGATACTCCGCTGGCGCTCTCACAGCCGGAGCATACGGCGTACATCATCTTTACCTCCGGCTCCACCGGACGCCCGAAAGGGGTGATGGTCGGGCAAACTGCGATCGTTAACCGACTGCTGTGGATGCAAAATCACTATCCGCTTACTGCCGGGGATGTGGTGGCGCAGAAAACGCCGTGCAGCTTTGATGTGTCGGTATGGGAATTCTGGTGGCCATTTATCACCGGCGCGCAGCTGGTGATGGCCGAGCCGGAAGCCCATCGCGACCCGCAGGCGATGCAGCAGTTCTTTGCCCGCTACGGAGTGACCACCACCCACTTTGTGCCATCAATGCTGGCGGCGTTCGTGGCTTCGCTGGATGCTGAAAACGTGACGACCTGCCGGACGCTGAAGCGCGTCTTCTGCAGCGGGGAAGCACTGCCAACCGACCTGTGCCGCGAGTGGGAAGCGTTGACCGGCGCGCCGCTGCATAACCTCTATGGCCCGACCGAGGCGGCGGTGGATGTGAGCTGGTATCCGGCCTGCGGGGCGGAGCTGGCGGCGGTCACCGGCAACAGCGTGCCGATTGGCTGGCCGGTATGGAATACCGGGCTGCGTATTCTCGATGCCACTCTGCGGCCGGTTCCGCCGGGCGTCGCCGGGGATTTATATCTGACCGGCATTCAGTTAGCTCAGGGGTATCTGGGCCGCCCGGATCTGACCGCTTCGCGCTTCATTGCCGACCCGTTTGCCGCCGGTGAACGGATGTACCGCACCGGCGACGTGGCGCGCTGGCTGGATAACGGCGCGGTGGAGTACCTTGGGCGTAGCGATGACCAGCTGAAAATTCGCGGACAGCGTATTGAGCTGGGCGAAATCGACCGCGTCATGTCTGCGCTACCGGACGTTTCCCTGGCGGTAACCAACGCCTGCGTTTTCAATCAGGCGGCGGCGACCGGCGGCGATGCCCGCCAGCTGGTTGGCTACCTGGTGTCAGAGTCCGGCCTGCCGCTGGATACGACAGCGCTGAAAACGCGCCTCGCCGAACAGCTGCCGCCGCACATGGTGCCGGTGGTGCTGATTCAGCTAGCGGAACTGCCGCTGAGCGCCAACGGCAAACTGGATCGCAAAGCGCTGCCGCTGCCGACGTTGGGCAGTGAACGCAGCGGACGAACGCCGGAGGCGGGAATGGAAACGACGGTCGCAGAGGCGTTCAGTCGGCTGCTGGGCTGTGAAGTGAACGACATTGAAGCCGATTTCTTCGCCCTCGGCGGTCATTCTCTGCTGGCGATGCGCCTGGCGGCGCAGCTCAGCCGCGAGCTGGGACGTCAGGTGACGCCCGGGCAGGTGATGGTGGCCTCGACGGTGGGGAAACTGAGCGCGCTGCTGGCGTCCGATCTCAGCGATGAGCAGGCGCAGCGCCTGGGCTTTGATGCGATTCTGCCGCTGCGCGTCGGCGACGGACCAACGCTGTTCTGTTTCCATCCGGCATCCGGTTTTGCCTGGCAGTTCAGCGTGCTGGCCCGCTATCTTAGCCCGCGCTGGTCGATTACCGGCATTCAGTCGCCGCGACCGGAAGGGCCGATGATGAGCGCGGCAAATCTCGATGAAGTGTGCGAGCAGCACCTGCAGACCTTGCTGGCGCAGCAGCCGCACGGGCCCTATTACCTGTTTGGCTATTCCCTCGGCGGGACGCTGGCACAGGGCATTGCTGCCCGCTTACGCCAGCGCGGCGAAGCGGTGGCGTTCCTGGGCTTGCTGGACACCTGGCCGCCGGAGACGCAGAACTGGGCGGAGAAAGAGGCTAACGGTCTGGACCCGGAAGTGCTGGCCGAGATTGCACGTGAACGAGAAGCCTTCCTGGCTGCCCAGCAGGGACAGGCTTCCGGTGAACTGTTCCGTGTCATCGAGGGCAACTATGCCGATGCGGTACGCCTGCTGACCACCGCGCATAGCGCGAAGTTTGATGGCAAAGCGACGCTGTTTGTGGCGGAGAAAACGCGCCAGGCGGGGATGGATCCGCAGGCGGCGTGGGGCCCCTGGGTGGGGGAACTGGAGGTCTTCAGCCAGAACTGCGCCCACGTGGATATTATCTCCCCGCAGGCCTTCGAATCAATTGGTCCGGTCGTACGGGAGATTCTGGGGTAGCCCGGAGGATATTGCCGGGCGGCGGCTGCCGCCTGACCCGGCCTACGGAGCGTAGCAGAGCCTGCGCAAGGATGCAGGACGGTAGGCCCGGTAAGCGCAGCGCCACCGGGCGAAGCCTCGATGCTCCGGTCGTACGGGAGATTCTGGGTGAGCCCGGAGGGTATTGCCGGGCGGCGGCTGCCGCCTGACCCGGCCTACGGAGCGGTGCAGAACCTGCGCAAGGATGCAGACGGTAGGCCCGGTAAGCGCAGCGCCACCGGGCGAAGCCTCGATGCTCCGGTCGTACGGGAGATTCTGGGTGAGCCCGGAGGGTATTGCCGGGCGGCGGCTGCCGCCTGACCCGGCCTACGGAGCGGTGCAGAACCTGCGCAAGGATGCAGACGGTAGGCCCGGTAAGCGCAGCGCCACCGGGCGAAGCCTCGATGCTCCGGTCGTACGGGAGATTCTGGGGTAGCCCGGAGGATATTGCCGGGCGGCGGCTGCCGCCTGACCCGGCCTACGGAGCGTTGCAGTACCCGCGCAAGGATGCAGGACGGTAGGCCCGGTAAGCGCAGCGCCACCGGGCGAAGCCTCGATGCTCCGGTCGTACGGGAGATTCTGGGGTAGCCCGGAGGATATTGCCGGGCGGCGGCTGCCGCCTGACCCGGCCTACGGAGCGTAGCAGAGCCTGCGCAAGGATGCAGGACGGTAGGCCCGGTAAGCGCAGCGCCACCGGGCGAAGCCTCGATGCTCCGGTCGTGCGGGAGATTCTGGGTGAGCCCGGAGGGTATTGCCGGGCGGCGGCTGCCGCCTGACCCGGCCTATGGAGCGGCGCAGAACCCGCGCAAGGATGCAGGACGGTAGGCCCGGTAAGCGCAGCGCCACCGGGCGAAGCCTCGATGCTCCGGTCGTACGGGAGATTCTCGGGTAGCCCGGAGGATATTGCCGGGCGGCGGCTGCCGCCTGACCCGGCCTACGGAGCGTTGCAGTACCCGCGCAAGGATGCAGGACGGTAGGCCCGGTAAGCGCAGCGCCACCGGGCGGATCTTCAAGCGAGAGGCGTTACCGGCGCCCCAGCGGCACGACCAGCGGCGTATGGGCGACCGGATCGTCAATGATCATGCAGCGCAGGCCGTAAATCTGCTCGATCAATTCGGCGGTGACAATCTCTTTCGGCGCCCCCTCGGCAATGATTTTACCCTCGCGCAAGGCAATCAGATGCGTTGCGTAGCGGCAGGCCTGGTTGAGGTCGTGCAGTACCGCCGCGAGGGTATACCCCTTTTCGCGGTTGAGCTCGCTCAGCAGCTCCAGCAGATCGATTTGATGGCTGATATCCAGCCAGGTGGTGGGCTCGTCGAGCAGCATAATGGCCGTTTCCTGCGCCAGCACCATCGCAATCCAGGCCCGCTGCCGTTGGCCGCCGGAGAGCGTATCGACGCTTTGTCGTGCCAGGTCGGTTATTCCGGTCGCCCTCATGGCGCTGTTGACCGCGTCATCATCCTCTTTACGCCAGCGGGTAAACAGCGGCTGATGCGGATAGCGGCCGCGCGCCACCAGCTCCTGAACGGTAATATCTCCCGGCGTAGTGGCATTTTGCGCCAGCAGACCGATGCGCTTCGCCACCTCTTTGCTGGCATAGCGCTGGATCTGCTCACCGTCGAGATAAACATGGCCGCTGGCCGGCGTCATCAGGCGACTCAGGGTACGCAGCAGCGTTGATTTCCCGCAGCCGTTAGGGCCAATGATCGCGGTGAAATGGCCGTCAGGAATGGTCACATTCAGCGATTCGGCGATGGTCTTTTTGCCGTACGCCAGGGTTAGCTGGTCGCCGCGCAAACGGGTCGTTTCGGCGGTCATTTTTTGCGGGACTCCTGAATTAACAGCGCGATGAGATAGATGCCGCCGAGGCTGACGGTCACCACTCCCACCGGTAATTGATAGGGCATAAACAGGCGCTGGGCGCTGTAGTCAGCCAGCGCCAGCAGCAGCGCGCCGCAGAGCGCCGATTGGGTTAGCCCCCAGCGCGCGGTGCCGCTCAGGCGACGGGCGATATGCGGCGCGACCAGGGCGATAAACGAGATCGGTCCGGCTAACGCGGTGGCAGCGGCGGTCAGCACCACGCCCACCAGCATCATCAGCAGGCGCGAACGTTCTACCCGCACGCCGAGCGCGCAGGCGGTATCGTCGCCCATCTCCAGCAGGCGCATGCGCCGCGCCAGCAGCGCCGCCGCGACCAGCATCAGCACAATCAGCGGCGCCGAGGGCCAGGTTTTGCTCCAGGTCAGGCCATTGAGCGAGCCGGCATTCCATAGTCCGGCAGAGAGAGCGGTCTCCAGCGAAGCGCGCAGCAGCAGCCAGGTATTGAAGGCCACCAGCATGGCGCGAACGCCGATGCCGATAATAATCAGGCGGAAAGTTTCGATGCCGTTGCGCCAGGCCAGCAGCCACACCACCAGCGCGGTCAACACGCCGCCGGCCATCGCCGCCAGCGCAATCGCCGCCAGGTTCTGGCCGAACATCACCATCGCTACCAGCACGCCGCTCCAGGCGCCGGTGTTGAAGCCCATCACGTCCGGGCTGCCCAGCGGGTTACGCATCAGCGACTGAAAAATGGCGCCGCTGACGCCAAGCCCCGCACCGATCAGCAGGGCCATCAGCACCCGCGGCAGTCGCCATTCGGTGACCACCATAGTGATGTTACGCGGCGCATCGCCCAGCAGAGCGGAAAGCACCTGCTCGACGCTTAACGGCACCAGCCCGCTGCCGAGACCCCAGAGGGAGACCAGCAGGCTGGCGGCCAGCAGAAGCAGACAGCTGAGCAGCAGCCGGCGGGAAGGGGCGATCATATTGCACCTCCGCGCGGCTGACGGCGCACCAGCCAAATCAGTACCGGCGCGCCGATAAAGGCGCTGACTACCGAGACTCGCAGTTCACCGGGGACCAACAGGCGGCCCAATACATCGGCAAACAGCAGCAGGGCAGGGGTTGCCAGTAAGGTGACCGGCAACGACCAGCGATGGTCAGCGCCCACCAGCCAGCGCGACATATGCGGCATCATCAGGCCGATAAAAGCGATGGGGCCAACGACCGCCGTGGCGCTACCGCAAAGCACGGTAATCGCCAGCAGGCCGATGACCTGAGTGCGGGCCACCCGGCTGCCGAGCGCGGTGGCGGTATCGTTGCCGAGACTCAGACTGTTCAACGCCCGGCTTAACAGCAGCGTCACGACGGCGGCAATCACCACCGGCAGGAGGACAATTTTCAGCGTCTGCAGAGTGCGAATATCCAGCGAGCCGGCCTGCCAGAAACGTAGTTGGTCATAGACATCAGGATTGAGGAGCGCAATCCCGTTGGAGAGCCCTTCCAGCACGGCCGCCAGCGCCACGCCGGCTAGCGTCAGACGTACCGGGCTGAGCTGACCGCCGCCCTGACTGCCGGTAAAGGCCACCAGCAGCGAGGCGCCAAACGCGCCGCAAAACGACATCAGCAGCTGTTCCTGCGGGGAGTGGATGCCAAACAGCGCGGCACCCAGCACAATTGCGAAGCTGGCGCCGGAGTTCACGCCGAGAATGCCGGGGTCGGCAAGGGGATTACGCGTCAGAGTCTGCATCAGCGATCCTGCCAGGCCCAGCGCGGCGCCGGCCAGCAGTCCCGCCAGGGTTCGCGGCAGCCGGGCGTCCAGCACGATCGTGCAGTCGGCACTCTGACAGGTAGCGGAAAAAGCATCAACGACGACGCTCACTGGAAGAGGTTTGGCGCCAATCAGCAGGCTGAGAGCGATAGCAAAGGCTAAAACGAGTAACAGACCCGGTACGGCAACGGCGCGCACCGTGGTCGTAGAAAACGACATAATTCACATCCCTGACATGATAATGATAGTAATTATCGTTATCGATTCTGTTCAGTTATGTTAGCATGGCGGCCCACAAGAATGGTATACGCAAAATCATTCAGAATGCATCGCGGCGGCAAACGCACGCTTGCCTGGAAGTATCGCTAACCGTATGACCGGGCTAAGGAAGTACAGCCAATAAGCACGCTGCCTGAACGATCGCGCGTTGATGGAAAATAATAACAAGGCGCTGTAATGAACCGACAATCCCGGCTGCTGAATCTCAGTCTGCTGCAAACCCATCCGGCGTTTCGCGCCGTCTTTATCGCCCGTTTTATCTCGATCCTGTCGCTCGGCCTGCTGGGCGTGGCGATTCCGGTCCAAATCCAGATGATGACCCACTCTACCTGGCAGGTGGGGCTCTCGGTCACTTTGACCGGCTGCTCAATGTTTGTTGGCCTGATGGTCGGCGGCGTGCTGGCGGATCGCTATGAGCGGAAACGTTTGATTCTGCTGGCGCGTGGGACCTGCGGCGTGGGGTTTGTCGGTCTGTGCCTCAACGCGCTGCTGCCTGAGCCGTCGCTCATCGCTATCTATCTGCTGGGTATCTGGGATGGTTTTTTTGCTTCGCTGGGCGTGACGGCGCTGCTGGCGGCGACGCCGGCGCTGGTCGGGCGTGAAAACCTGATGCAGGCCGGCGCGATCACCATGCTGACGGTGCGTCTGGGCTCGGTGATTTCGCCGATGATCGGCGGTCTGCTGCTGGCCACCGGCGGGGTGGCCTGGAACTATGGCCTGGCGGCGGCGGGGACGTTTATCACCACCCTGACCCTGCTGCGGTTGCCGCTGCTACCGCCGCCTCCTCAGCCGCGGGAACACCCGCTGAAGTCGCTGCTGGCGGGACTGAAGTTCCTCTTCAATAGCCCGCTGATTGGCGGGATTGCTCTGCTGGGCGGTCTGCTGACAATGGCGAGCGCGGTTCGGGTGCTTTATCCGGCGCTGGCCGACGGCTGGCAGATGTCGGCCTCGCAGATTGGTTTGCTTTATGCCGCTATTCCGCTGGGGGCAGCGCTTGGGGCGTTGACCAGCGGTCAGCTGGCGCAAACGGCGAAACCGGGCGCTCTGATGCTGATGACGACGGTCGGCTCATTTGTGGCCATTGCGCTGTTCAGCCTGATGCCGGTCTGGGCATTGGGCGCGCTGTGTCTGGCGCTATTTGGCTGGCTGAGCGCGATCAGCTCGCTGTTGCAGTACACCCTGATTCAGACCCAGACGCCGGAAGCGATGCTCGGGCGTATTAACGGTCTGTGGACCGCGCAGAACGTCACTGGCGATGCGATTGGCGCCGCGTTGCTCGGCGGACTGGGGGCGATGATGACGCCGGTCGCGTCTGCAAGCACCAGCGGTTGGGTGCTGGTGATTGTCGGCGTAATACTGATTGGGCTGCTGGGAGAGCTGCGTCGTTTCCAGCGTCCTGAGGCGGTCAGCGAAAGTTAAACGCGCAGGGGCATCCCGGTCAGGCGCAGCGCCTGCCGGGCATGATGGGTTAGCTGAAGAGCGTGGCGAGACGCTGCAGTACCAGCATGGCGCTGTAGTAATCGAGACGGAATGTTTCTGTACCGAGCGGATAGACGCGCTTGTTCTCTACCGCCGGGAGGTGCGCCAGCAGCGGGTTGGCGTAAATCGCATCGGCATCTTTTCCGTCACCGGCAAACAGGAACAGGCTGTTGCCATTGAGGCCTGCGGCTAAATTCTCGCCGCCCAGCTGGATAATGTCATGGCGTTTCCCCTGGCTCTGGCTGGCATGCAGACCGGCGGGTAAGGTCGCCAGTTTAAAGCCCAGCTGTTCAAGCATCTGACCTTGAGCGGATTCCGGCGTCCACAGGTTGGCGCTGTGGGCGGCGGCGGTATAGACCAGCGCGCTGATCGGCTGCGGCGGGAGTTTCATCTGGTGCTTCAGGGTGGCGAGCTGCTTATCAAACTCAGCAATACGCGCCGTCGCCTGCTTTTCGTGGCCGGTGATGTGCCCCAGTTCGGTCAACAGCGCCTGCCAGCTTTTGTCATCGTAATTAATGATAAGCGTCGGCGCGATGGTGGAGAGCTGGTCATACAGCGCGAGGGCGGAGTCGCCGCCGGTAGCGCTGATCAGAATCAGATCCGGCATTTGCGCGGCGACGGCCTCGGCGCTGGGTTCGCCGATGTACAGGCGCGCGAGCTTACGTTCTTTCGCGACGGCGCTCCACTGACGCAGAAATCCCCGATCGTCGGCTACGCGGTTGTTCGGCGTGGTTGCACCGCTGGCGACGACCGGCGCGTCAATCGCCAGTAAGGATCCGGTGAGGGTGACGCTGGTGGAGACGATGCGCAGTGGTTTGCTTTCCAGCGTATGTGCGCCGCGGCTATCGGTCACCTGACGAGGCCAGTCGGCCGCCAGAGCTGAGGTAATTCCTAAAAGCACCAGCCCGCAGGCCAGCAGGGTACGGCGGCATAATGTGGACAAATTCACGAATTCGCATCCTGATTCAGTTGGGATAAATGCGTCTCATTTTCAGCTTTGTCGTGCGTGGATGCAAGCCTAAGTCGCACAACATGCCGTTTGTACGGTTGACATGGCAGGCAATACCTTTTAGGTTAGCCAACCAAAATATAAATGATAATTATTCGTAATATCTTTATCGTTTTTGGAGGATGATATGGAAACGTCACTGGCCGAGGATGTACAGGAACAAAAAATGACCCTGTTGCCGGAAAGCTTCTTCTTTATGTCGCCGTACCGCAGTTTTCGTACCGCGGGCTGTTTTAGCCGTTTTTCCCACTCGGCCGCCGATGGCGCGCTGCTCGATGGGGAGTTTCAGCGGAATATGGCGGCCGCGTTCTCCGACGCGAAGGCTGCCGGGATCCGTAATCCGGTGATGGTCGGCGCTATCCCGTTTGATACCAACCAGCCTTCCGAGCTGTTTATTCCAGAGAGCTGGGAGAATTTCTCCCGCACCGGTAAACAGCAGTCGGCGCGCTACTTCAGCGCCCAGACGCCAATGGATGTCGTGGATCGTCAGGAGATTCCTCAACAGGATGCCTTTATGGCGATGGTGGAGCGGGCCGCCGAGCTGACTGCGACGCCGGAAGTGGACAAGGTTGTCCTGTCGCGCCTGATCGACATTACCACCCGCGAACGCGTGGACAGCGGCGCGCTGCTCGAGCGCCTGATCGCGCAGAATCCGGCCAGCTTTAACTTCCACGTGCCGCTCTCCGACGGCGGCGTGCTGCTGGGCGCCAGCCCGGAGCTGCTGCTGCGTAAAGAGGGCGATCATTTCAGCTCCCTGCCGCTGGCCGGCTCGGCCCGTCGCCAGCCGGATGACGTACTGGATCGCGAGGCGGGTAACAAGCTGCTGGCTTCCGGAAAAGATCGCCACGAGCACGAACTGGTGACCCAGGCAATGAAGACGGTGCTGACTCCGCGCTGCCGCGAACTGTCGCTGCCGGATTCCCCGCAGCTGGTCACCACGCCGACGCTGTGGCACCTGGCGACGCCGATTGAAGGTACCGCGCTGGCGCAGGAGAACGCGATGTCGCTGGCCTGCCTGCTGCATCCGACCCCGGCGCTGAGCGGTTTCCCGCATCAGGTGGCGAAACGACTGATTGCCGAGCTTGAACCGTTCGATCGCCAGCTGTTCGGCGGCATTGTTGGCTGGTGCGATGACGAAGGTAACGGCGAATGGGTGGTGACGATTCGCTGCGCTCGCCTGCATCAGCGTACGCTGCGTCTGTTTGCCGGCGCGGGGATTGTTCCGGCCTCCTCTCCGCTGGGTGAGTGGCGTGAAACCGGCGTCAAACTGACGACCATGCTGAATGTGTTTGGCTTGAATTAAGAGGCAATGATGATTGCATTTAACCGCTGGCCGGAAAGTTTTGCCGCCCGCTACCGCGAAAAGGGCTACTGGCAGGATTTGCCATTAACCAACCTGATTACCCGTCACGCCGACAGCGACGCCATCGCCATTATCGACGGTGATAAGCAGCACAGCTATCGTCAGTTCAATCAGCAGGTGGATAACCTGGCTTCGTCGCTCCAGCGTCTGGGGCTGAAGCGCGGTGAAACCGCGCTGGTGCAGCTGGGCAACGTCGCCGAATTCTACATCACCCTGTTTGCGCTGTTGCGTATCGGAGTGGCGCCGGTGAATGCGTTATTCAGCCATCAGCGCAGCGAGCTGAATGCCTACGCGACGCAAATTGAGCCCGCGCTGCTGATTGCCGATCGTGAGCATGCGCTGTTTGCCGATGATCATTTCCTGAATGGCTTTGTTGAGCAGCATGCGTCAGTACGGGTTGTGCTGCTGCGCAACGATTGCGGTGAATACGATCTGGCGGCGGCGATCGCGCGGCCGGCGGAGAACTTTATCGCTAATCCGACGCCTGCCGATGAAGTGGCCTTTTTCCAGCTCTCCGGCGGCAGTACCGGTACGCCGAAGCTGATACCTCGCACCCATAACGACTACGACTACAGCATCCGTCGCAGTAACGAAATTTGCGGTATCAGCGCGGAAACCCGCTACCTCAACGCGCTGCCCGCCGCCCATAACTACGCGATGAGCTCGCCGGGTTCCCTCGGCGTGTTTCTGGCCGGTGGTCGGGTGATTCTGGCCGCCGATCCGAGCGCCACGCTCTGCTTCCCGCTGATTGAACAACATCAGATTAACGTCGCTTCGCTGGTACCGCCGGCGGTCAGCCTGTGGCTACAGGCGATCCGCGAGGGGGCCGGGAACGCGCAGCTGCGTTCGCTGAGGCTGCTGCAGGTTGGCGGCGCGCGTCTGTCGGCAACGCTGGCGGCGCGGATTCCGGCGGAGATTGGCTGCCAGCTTCAGCAGGTCTTCGGCATGGCGGAAGGGCTGGTGAACTACACCCGCCTCAACGACAGCCCGGAACGCATCATCAATACCCAGGGCTGCCCGATGTGTCCGGACGATGAGGTCTGGGTGGCGGATGCCGACGGCAACCCGCTACCCCATGGTGAGGTGGGGCGTCTGATGACCCGGGGTCCATACACCTTCCGCGGCTACTACAAAAGTCCGCAGCATAACGCCGAAGCGTTTGATGCCGACGGTTTTTACTGCTCCGGCGATCTTATTTCGATCGACGAGGACGGCTATATCACCGTGCAGGGGCGTGAAAAAGATCAGATCAACCGCGGCGGCGAGAAGATCGCGGCGGAGGAAGTTGAAAACCTGCTGCTGCGCCATCCGGCGGTGATCCATGCCGCGCTGGTCAGCATGGAAGATAGCCTGCTGGGCGAGAAAAGCTGCGCGTATCTGGTGGTGAAAGAGCCGCTGCGCGCGGTAGCGGTACGTCGCTTCCTGCGCGAACAGGGCGTCGCAGAATTTAAACTGCCGGACCGTGTGGAGTGCCTGGATTCACTGCCGCTGACGCCGGTGGGCAAAGTCGATAAAAAACAACTACGCCAGTGGCTGGCTTCACGCGAGCCGGGCTGAAGGAGAAAAGAGAATGGCCATCCCTGAATTACAGGCTTACACGCTGCCGGAAGCCAGCGACATCCCGGCGAACAAAGTGAACTGGGCTTTTGAGCCATCCCGCGCCGCGCTGCTGATCCACGATATGCAGGAATATTTCCTCAACTTCTGGGGTGAAGACAGCGCCATGATGGCGAAAGTCGTTGCCAATATTGCCGCGCTGCGTGATTTCTGCAAACAGCATAATATTCCGGTGTTTTACACCGCGCAGCCGAAAGAGCAAAGCGATGAAGATCGCGCCCTGCTGAATGATATGTGGGGACCGGGCCTGACCCGTTCGCCGGAGCAGCAGCGGGTGATTGCCGCGCTGGCGCCGGATGAACACGACACCGTCCTGGTGAAGTGGCGCTACAGCGCGTTTCACCGCTCGCCGCTGGAAGAGATGCTCAAAGAGAGCGGCCGCGATCAGCTGATTATCACCGGCGTCTATGCCCATATCGGCTGTATGACCACCGCGACCGACGCCTTTATGCGCGACATTAAACCATTCTTCGTCGCCGATGCGCTGGCTGACTTTAGCCGCGAAGAGCATCTGATGTCGCTGAAATATGTTGCCGGTCGTTGTGGCCGCGTCGTGATGACCGAAGAGCTGCTGCCGCTGCCGGCATCAAAAACGGCGCTGCGTGCGCTGGTACTGCCGCTGCTCGATGAATCCGACGAGCCCATGGATGACGAAAACCTGATCGACTATGGTCTGGACTCCGTACGCATGATGGCGCTGGCCGCCCGCTGGCGCAAAGTGCACGGCGATATTGATTTCGTGATGCTGGCGAAAAACCCGACCATTGACGCCTGGTGGGCGCTGCTATCCCGTGAGGTGAAATAATGGCCGCGCTGGATTTTCAGGGGCAAACCGTTTGGGTCACCGGCGCCGGTAAGGGGATTGGCTACGCAACGGCGCTGGCGTTTGTTGAGGCCGGCGCTCGGGTGAGCGGTTTCGATCTCGCTTTCGAGGGGGATGACTATCCGTTTGCCACCCACACGCTGGATGTTGCCAATGCGCAGCAGGTGGCCGAGGTATGCGGGCATCTGCTGAAAGGCATCGATCGGCTGGATGTGCTGGTTAACGCCGCGGGGATTCTGCGCATGGGCGCGACCGATGAGCTGAGTCTGGACGCATGGCAGCAGACTTTCGCCGTCAACGTCGGCGGGGCGTTTAACCTGTTCCAGCAGACGATGGGCCAGTTCCGTCGCCAGCAGGGCGGGGCAATCGTCACCGTCGCCTCCGATGCCGCGCATACGCCGCGCATCGGCATGAGCGCCTACGGCGCCTCAAAGGCGGCGCTGAAAAGTCTGGCGCTGACCGTGGGCCTGGAGCTGGCGGGCAGCGGCGTACGCTGCAACCTGGTCTCTCCGGGCTCCACCGACACCGATATGCAGCGCACGCTGTGGGTAAGTGAGGATGCCGAGCAGCGCCGTATCCGCGGTTTCGGCGAGCAGTTTAAGCTCGGGATCCCGCTGGGTAAAATTGCGCGTCCGCAGGAGATTGCCAGCACGATTCTGTTCCTCGCTTCCGATCACGCCAGCCATATCACGCTGCAGGATATCGTGGTGGACGGCGGCTCGACGCTGGGGGCATAAATGGCCTGGAAACGTCAGCTGACGCTGGAGGCGCTTAATGCCACCAGCGACAATACGATGGTCGCTCACCTGGGGATTGTCTACACCCGGCTGGAAGAGGGGCTGCTGGAGGCGAGTATGCCGGTTGATGCGCGTACGCATCAACCGTTTGGCCTGCTGCACGGCGGCGCCTCCGCGGCGCTGGCGGAGACGCTGGGGTCGATGGCCGGCTGGCTGATGACCGAAGAGGGCCAGTGCGTGGTGGGGACCGAGCTGAATGCAACCCACCATCGGGCGGTCTCGAGCGGTCGTGTGCGCGGCGAGTGTCGCCCTCTGCACCTGGGACGTCAGAACCAGAGCTGGGAGATTGCGGTGTTCGACGAGCGGGGCCGTCGCTGCTGCACCTGCCGCCTCGGCACCGCGGTACTGGGCTGAGGAGGTCTGCTCCCGGCGCGCGGGGTGAACTCTTAAGCCGGGCGACGGGCCCACAACCGCCGGTGATTTTGTCGCCCGGACAAAGCGCAATGTGCCATCTCCGGAAATGTCCTTGGTGTTGCCATACTCTGCGGCTGACTTACGGCCCGGGCTAACCTCTCTGTTTTCCCGGCTGGCGCTACGCTTAGTCGGGCGACGGACCGGTGCGCTAAGGTTGCCTGGTTCAGGCGTTTACGCCGCGAGCCGGGGTGTCGTCTGACGACGTATCATGTAGCGCTTTCTTGCTGGCGATACATTCCATTTTCCCCCCAGAAGTGATCTCGCTAGCAATGTGAGATAAATCCCTGTCTTTGTACGACATCTGTACGGTTTCAATGTTGTTAAACCCGGCGTTGTGTTCTAGAAACAAAATGTAACATCCTGATTACCTTACCGGTGGAACGCAACGATGAATCATTCAGGGAAATACCTCATCTGGACATTGCTCTCGGTTGTCGGAGCCTTTGCCCTCGGCTATATCGCCTTAAACCGAGGTGAACAGATTAATGCGTTATGGATTGTCGTCGCGGCAGTCTGCATTTATCTGATCGCCTATCGTTTCTACGGTCTCTACATCGCCAAAAATGTGCTGGCGGTTGACCCGACGCGCATGACCCCCGCCGTTCGGCATAACGACGGCCTTGATTATGTCCCGACCGATAAAAAAGTGCTGTTCGGTCATCATTTTGCGGCGATTGCCGGTGCGGGGCCGCTGGTAGGACCGGTGCTGGCGGCGCAAATGGGCTATCTGCCGGGGATGATCTGGATCCTCGCCGGGGTAGTGCTGGCCGGCGCGGTGCAGGACTTTATGGTGCTGTTTGTGTCTACGCGCCGCGACGGACGTTCTCTCGGCGAGCTGGTGAAAGAAGAGATGGGGCCAACCGCCGGAGTGCTGGCGCTGGTGGCCTGCTTTATGATTATGGTGATTATCCTCGCCGTACTGGCGATGATCGTGGTGAAAGCGTTGACCCACAGCCCGTGGGGCACCTATACCGTGGCCTTCACTATTCCGCTGGCGATCTTTATGGGGATCTACATTCGCTACCTGCGTCCGGGACGCATCGGCGAAGTGTCGGTGATTGGTCTGGTGATGCTGGTATTCGCGATTGTCTCCGGCGGATGGGTGGCGGAAAGCCCGACCTGGGCGCCGTGGTTTGATTATACCGGCGTACAGCTGACCTGGATTCTGGTGGGCTATGGTTTTATTGCCGCCGTTCTTCCGGTGTGGCTGCTGCTGGCGCCGCGTGATTACCTGTCGACCTTTCTGAAAATCGGCACCATCGTCGGGCTGGCGATTGGGATTCTGATTATGCGTCCGACTCTGACCATGCCGGCGCTGACCAAATTTATTGACGGCACCGGCCCGGTCTGGTCTGGCAGCATGTTCCCGTTCCTGTTTATCACCATCGCCTGCGGCGCGGTCTCCGGCTTCCATGCGCTGATTTCATCCGGAACCACGCCTAAGATGCTGGCGAATGAGGGCCAGGCCTGCTTTATCGGCTACGGCGGTATGTTGATGGAGTCCTTTGTCGCCATCATGGCGCTGGTGGCGGCCTGTGTTATCGATCCGGGCGTCTACTTTGCGATGAACAGCCCGATGGCGGTACTGGCGCCGGCTGGCACCACCGATGTGGTAGCCTCTGCCGCACAGGTGGTCAGCAGCTGGGGCTTTAGCATTACGCCGGACACGCTGCGCCAGATAGCCAGCGAAGTGGGCGAGCAGTCGATCATCTCGCGGGCCGGCGGCGCACCGACGCTGGCGGTGGGGATGGCCTACATCCTGCACGGCTCGCTGGGCGGTCTGATGGATGTTGCCTTCTGGTACCACTTCGCCATTCTGTTTGAAGCACTGTTCATCCTGACGGCAGTGGATGCGGGCACCCGCGCAGCGCGCTTTATGCTGCAGGATTTACTGGGCGTGCTCAGCCCGGGCCTGAAGAAAACCAACTCGCTGCCGGCCAACCTGCTGGCGACCGGGCTTTGCGTGCTGGCGTGGGGATACTTCCTGCATCAAGGGGTTGTTGACCCGCTCGGCGGCATCAATACGCTGTGGCCGCTGTTTGGTATCGCTAACCAGATGCTGGCGGGGATGGCATTGATGCTGTGTGCGGTGGTACTGTTTAAAATGAAGCGCGAACGCTATGCCTGGGTTGCGCTGCTGCCGACGTCCTGGCTGTTGATTTGCACCCTGACCGCCGGCTGGCAAAAGTCGTTCAGTCCGGACACCAAAGTCGGCTTCCTGGCGATTGCCAATAAGTTCCAGGCGATGATCGACAGCGGCACGATTCCGCCTCAGTACACCGAATCTCAGCTGGCGCAGCTGGTCTTTAACAACCGTCTGGATGCGGGATTAACCATCTTCTTTATGGTGGTTGTGGTGGTGCTGGCGTTCTTCTCCATCAAAACCGCGTTGGCGGCGTTGAAAGAGGATAAACCGACGGCGAAAGAGACGCCTTATGAGGCGTTACCTGCCGCTGCAGAGCCGATGGCGGCGCAGGCGAAGCGCGCACATTAAACCCTACCCCCTTTCCACGTGCGGAAAGGGGGACCATGAGAGAGCACTATGTTTGATACCCTTTCGAAAGCCGGGAAGTATCTGGGTCAGGCGGCGAAAATGATGATTGGCGTGCCCGATTACGATAATTATGTCGAGCATATTCGCCTGACGCATCCTGAGCAAACGCCGATGACCTATGAAGAGTTCTTTCGCGAGCGACAGGATGCACGCTACGGCGGAAAAGGGGGGGCGAAGTGCTGCTAAGAGCCTATTCCATTAGGCTATTTTATTTGCCATTTTGACCCAGGGCAGTGCTCACCATCCCCACCTAGTGCGTGTACGCTCCGGTGGTTCCGCGCTGTCCGCGGCCAGACTGGCGGCAACACGCCTACGGGGATAGGCTTTTAGTCGCCTTCTCAGGCGTCAGGCATTAAGTCCCCCATCAACATCCAGACCGGTGCCGGAGATTTGTCCGGCCGCCGGGCTGGCCAGAAAGGTCACCGCAGCGGCGACGTCATCCGGCTGACCGTAATGTCCGACGGCAATAAGCTGACGCTGCGAGTCGGCCTGCTCCCCGTTCGCCGGGTTCATATCGCTGTCGGTAGGGCCCGGATGCACCAGGTTTACGGTAATGCCGCGCGGCCCGAGATCGCGGGCGAGGCCGCGGGTCAGCGAGTTGAGCGCAGATTTGGTCATGGCGTAGACCGCGATGCCCGGTGAGGCGACGCGGTTGGCGAGGCAACTGCCGATATTGATAATGCGCCCTCCAGCGGGCAGATGCGGCAGCGCTGCCTGGATGGCGATCACCACGCCACGGATATTGACGTTGATCAGCGCATCGATATCTTCCAGCGACAGCGACTCCAGCGGGCCGCCGCGGGCGATCCCGGCGTTATTGACCAGAATATCCAGCCCGCCGAGGGTCTCTACCGTGCGTGTGACGGCCTGCTGAATCGCCTGGGCGTTTGCGCTGTCGGCCTGAATCGCCGCGCCGCGGCGGCCGAGAGCCACAATCTCGTCGACCACCGCCTGCGCTTTATCGGCGGATTTTTCATAAGTGATAACCACATCGGCGCCCGCCTGCGCCAGCGACAGCGCAATGGCGCGGCCAATTCCGCGACTGGCGCCGGTAACCAACGCTTTTTTACCCGTTAACTCGATCTGCATGATGACCTCGTACTGTGAGTGGGAGATGCATCATTAGGTATAGAGCGAGATTGCTGTCCGTCAATGCACCTGCCTGCGGAAGTTTTCCACTTTCTCAAAAGCGGCGGCCAGGCTTTGCGGCGTCAGTTCCACCGGCAGGAAGTGGATCGACTCCACCGGACGCAGGGTATGGGCAATGACCCGCTCCAGTTCGTCCCGATTGTGGATATCCACGTCGAGTTCCGCCAGGGTCGTGGGCAGGTTGAAACGCTGCCAGGCGTTAATCAACTGGGCCAGCACGTCGTCCTGACCCAGCAGGGCGCTTTGCACCAGAATGCCGTAGGCAACCTTGGTGCCATGAAGGAATTTATCAGTCTGCGGCAGGATCGTCAGGCCGTTATGCACCGCATGGGCGGCGGCGACGCGGGTATAGCGCTCGCCTAAGCCGCCGACCATCCCGCCGCCGGCGATAATGGCATCCGTCACGTCGCGGAACGCCTGCGACAGTTCGCCGCGCTGCTGATCCGCCAACGCGGTTTCGCTGCTTTGCAGCAGAACGTCGCGAATGGCCAGCGCGCCGTTAATCCCCAGGCGCACGGTCAGCGGCAGCGTTTCCGGCTGCGGCGCCAGTACCACCGCTTCATACCATTTCGCCAGCGTATCGCCGATTCCCGCCAGCAGATATTCCGCCGGAGCGTTGAGGATGATTTGCGGTTCCACCAGCACGAGGAAGTTGGCGTCATCAAAAATTTCAAAATGCAGCGCCTGGCCGGCGTCGTTGTACCACACCGATAGCGGGGTCCACGCGGCGCAGGTGGCGGCGATGGTCGGGATGGCCACCACCGGCAGACCCAGCCGCCGGGCCACGGCCTTGGCGGTATCCAGCAGCGCGCCGCCGCCGACGCCAATCACCACGGCCCGGTCATCCCCGGCTTCCGCGACCAGCTGCGCGACGTCGCTTTCGCTGCAGTGCCCACTAAACAGCACTTTTTTGGCGCCGACGGCGTGAAACGCCTCCGGCAGGAAGGGCTGCGCACCGGCGATGGCGCGCTCGCCGTAGATCCAGATGGCGCGGGCAAGCTGCTCGTCGCTGTAAAAATCGTGCAGGTGGGCAAGGCTGCCGTTATGGGAAAAATAGTTAGCCGGGCCGGGTACCACGCGGATATCGCTGTTGCTCATGAACGCTGTCCTTATTTCGTTTCGCTAACCTGATGTTATGTCTGGACATCCGGATGGCTAATATTATTTCGTTTTATCTTATGCCTTTTACGCAGTTGTCAGTCAAGGTCGGCTGTGAAAAATTCGTTAAATCAGAATATTAATCGTAAAGGTCCCGGCGGATGACAGTGAATCGTCTTGAGATGAACAACATTAATCTGGCCTTTTCCGGTTTCAGGGCGCTGAGCAATGTGGCGTTCACCCTGCGGGGAGGGTCGGTACACGCGCTGACCGGTGCTAACGGGGCGGGGAAATCGACGCTGATGGCGGTGCTGTGCGGAACGCACGCCCATTATGAGGGCGAGATCGTCATCAATAATCAGCCGGTGAGCGTTCGCTCGCCGCGGGATGCGAAACTGCTGGGCATTCATCTGGTGCAGCAGGAGGTCGATGTGGCGCTGGTGCCCGGCCTGTCCATTGCGGAAAACATTATGCTGGATCGTCTGGCGGAGCCGGGGCTGGGCTTCAGCTGGCGCGCAGTGCGTGAGCAGGCGCGCGAGGCTCTGGCCCAGCTGGATATTACGCTCGATGTGCGTCGCCCCATCGACAGCTGTACCCTGGCCGAGAAGCAGCAAATTCTGCTGGCCCGCGCGCTGTCGCACCATTGCCGGTTTTTAATTCTGGATGAACCCACCGCGCCGTTGGATCAACATGAAAGTGAGCGCCTGTTTACAGTGGTACGCCGTCTGCAGCAGCAGGGGATCGGCGTGGTGTTCATCTCCCACCGTATTCATGAGCTGAAGGCTATCTGCGACACCCTGACGGTATTGCGCGACGGAAAGCTGATTGAAAGCAGCCCGATGCACGATCTGAGCGGCGAGCAGATCGTCGAGAAGATGCTCGGCCACGAGCTGAGCGATATCTTCCCGCCGAAACGCCCGCCCCACGGCGAAGAGGTTCTGTTACAGGTTGACGGTCTGCATGACGAGGGGCTGTTGCAGGATATTTCGCTGCGGCTGCGCAAAGGCGAAATTCTCGGTATCGCCGGTCTGGCCGGCGCGGGAAAAACCGAACTGTGCAAAGCGCTGTTTGGCGCCAGCAAAAGCCGCCTGACGCGCGGGGAGTTGAACAGCCAGCCGTGGCGGCCTCGCGACCCGGCAGATTCTGTGCTGCGCGGGCTGGCGCTGGTACCGGAAGAGCGACGCAAAGAGGGCATTTTTATCGAAGAACCGATCGGCATGAACCTGGCGGTCAGCGCCGATAACAGCTTTTCGCGCTGGAGCCTGTTCGGCCATCGCCAGGCGTGGCGCTGGGCGGAAGAGGTGATCGCCCGGATCGGGATTCGTACCACCGGTCCGGCTCAGACCCTGCGCCGGCTTTCCGGCGGCAATCAGCAGAAAGTGGCGATCGGCAAATGGCTGCGCGGCAACGCCAACGTCTTGATATTCGATGAGCCGACCAAGGGTGTCGATGTGAAAGCAAAAACCGACCTGTTCACCCTGATCGACGGGCTGGCGCGAGACGGGAAGGGGATTATCTATGCCTCGGGCGAATTCTCTGAACTGGTGGGATTGTGCGACCGCATTTGCGTGTTGTGGGATGGCCGTATCGTCGCAGAAATTCCGGGCGCTGAGGCCCGGGAAGAGACACTACTTTATTACTCCACCGGAGGAGCAGCAGCGTGAGCAAGGCCCTGACAGTTAACGCGACGGCATCGGGTCGTCAGCGATTTTTTGATTTTCTTTATAAATGGGGCATGTTGCTGACCGTGGTGGCGCTGATTGCCGTTTTTGGCCTCGCCTCGGACAACTTCCTCGACCCGTTCAACATCATCAACATTTTGCGCTCCATCGCCATCGTGACGGTGATTGCGATCGGCGTCTCTGTGTCGTTAACCATTGGCGGCTTTGACCTGTCGGTGGGGTCAACGGCTTCGCTGGCAAACGCGCTGGTGATTTCGCTGTTTGTCTGGCACGGCTTCGGCACCACCGAGGCGATCCTTATCACCCTGGCGCTCTGTACGCTGGTGGGGCTATTCAACGCTTTTTTAATTGTCGTCCTGCGCATTCCCGACATGCTGGCTACCCTCGCCAGCCTGTTTGTGATTCAGGGCGTGGCAATGACCTACAGCTACGGCGGCTCGATTACCGAGAACATGGTATTGCCGAGTGGCGACATGGCGGAAGGGGTGATTCCGGCCGCCTTCGGTGCGCTGGGACAGGTGCCTACGATTGTGATCGTGATGCTGGTGGTGACCGTGGTGGCTCAGCTGGCGCTCTCGTTCACCACGCACGGGCGGAGAATGTACGCCATCGGCGGAAACCCAGAGGCCGCACGGCTCTCCGGGCTGCGCATCACCCGTTATAAAGTGGCGGCCTATGTTATCGCCTCGCTGCTGGCCGGGCTGGGCGGCATTTTACTGGCCTCGCGCATCGGTTCCTCGCAGGTTAATGCCGGCAGCGGCTACCTGATGGATGCGGTGGCGGCGGCGTGGATAGGCTTTTCACTGGCGGGTTCAGGTAAACCGAACGCGCTGGGCACGCTGGTGGGGGCGGTGATTCTTGGCGTGCTCTCCAACGGCCTGGTGATGCTGTCGGTGCCGTACTACGCCATGGACATTATTAAAGGGCTGGTGCTGGCTGGCGCGCTCGCACTGACCTACTTTCAGCGCCGCACATAAAATTTTACAGGGTAAACACCATGAAAAAGATAACGCTTTCACTCATCGCATTGGGGTTGTTCAACTCTGCGGCGGCCTTTGCTGAAACTCCGACGCCGATTCCGGCGGCGATTGCCGAACATAGCGGCCCGATTCGTATCGCGGTGATCCGTAATCTTGGTTCCGACGATAACACCACCCAGTTTGTCTCCGGGGCCATCCAGGAGGGTAAAAAGCTCGGTTTCAAAATCAGCACCTTCTTGAGCAACGGCGATGACGCCAAATTCCAGGACTTCGTTAACCAGGCGATTAGCCAGAAATACGACGGCATTATTCTCTCCCAGGGACGCGATCCGTACTCGACCGCGCTGGTGAAAAAAGCGGTGGACGCCGGGATTAAAGTTGCCGTGTTCGATACTGCGGTTAACGGCGAGATCCCGGGTGTCACCGTCACCCAGCAGGATGACGCTTCGCTGACTGAGCTCTCCTTTGGCCAACTGGTGAAAGATTTCAACGGTAAAGCCAACATCGTCAAACTGTGGGTCGCCGGCTTCCCGCCGATGGAACGCCGCCAGGCCGCTTACCAGACGCTGCTTAAGCAAAACCCGGGGATTAAAGAGCTGGAGTCGATTGGCGCCGTCTCTTCCGACGTGCAGGGCGATACCGCCAATAAAGTTGGGGCGATTCTGGCGAAATATCCGAAAGGCAAGATCGATGCGATTTGGGGAACCTGGGATGCGTTCAGCCAGGGGGCTTATAAAGCGCTAAAGGAGAACGGCCGCAGCGAAATCAAACTCTACAGCATTGATATTTCTAACCAGGATTTGCAGCTGATGCGTGAATCCGGCAGCCCGTGGAAAGTGAGCGTGGCGGTGGATCCGAAGCTTATCGGCGCCACTAACGTGCGCCTGATCGCCAATAAGATTGCCGGGGAGCCGACTCCTGCAACCTATGACTTCAAAGCGGCGGCTATTCCGCAGGCGCTGCTGGCGGCGCAGCCGGGGGCGGTGAACGTTGCCTCGCTGGGTAAAATCATTCCGGGCTGGGGCCAGACGGAAGACTTTATCGCCCCGTGGTTTGCCACGCTGGAAGCAAAAAACAAGTAACGCCCGCTGGCGCTGCGCTTACCGGGTCTGCGGTTTCGTCGGCCCGATAAGGCGCTGCCGCTATCCGGCAAAAGGAGCTCAAGGTGACTGAGACTGAATTACCGCGCCCCGACTACAGCCGCAATATGCGGCTGATTGGGCATAGCGATCAGGGAGGACGCCCGGACGGCGTCCAGCTCATGGTGCACCGTGGCTTTGCGTATATCGGTCATATGGTATCGCAGGGCTTTTCGGTGGTCGACGTTCGCGATCCGGCGCGTCCGAAAGCGGTAAACTACATCGCCGCGCCGCCGGGGACCTGGAACGTGCATTTGCAGGCGCATGATGATCTGCTGCTGGTCATCAATGCCCGCGATCTGTTTGCCGACGCTCGCTTTGCCGACGAGAAAGTTTACTACACCCGTTCGGTGGGCGAGACGGTCAGCGATGTGCAGGATAAGGGCTGGAGCGCCGGGCTGCGGGTGTTCGATATTTCGCATCCGGAGCATCCGCGCGAGATAGGTTTTTTGTCCCTCAGCGGTATCGGCATTCATCGAATCTGGTACGTTGGCGGTCGTTGGGCCTACGTTTCTGCGCTGATCGACGGTTTTAGCGATTATATCTTCCTGACCATCGATCTGGCGGATCCGCGCAAACCGGAAGTGGCCGGACGCTGGTGGTTGCCGGGGATGAACCTGGCGGCAGGGGAGACGGCGGACTGGCCACAGGGCAAGCGCTACGCGTTGCATCACGCCATTATCGCCGGGGATACCGCCTACGGTAGCTGGCGCGACGGTGGCCTGACGCTGCTCGACGTGAAGGACAGAACACAGCCGACGCTGATTAGCCATCGCAACTGGAGCCCGCCGTTTGGCGGCGGAACCCATACGGCGCTGCCGCTGCCGGACAGGGATCTGCTGGTGGTGCTGGATGAAGCGGTGCTTGATAACCAGCAGGATGGGGAGAAGCTGATCTGGCTGTTTGATATCCGCGAACCGACAAACCCGGTGAGTATCGCCACGTTCCCGCCGCCGGATGAAGCCGACTACGTGGCAAAAGGGGCGCACTTTGGTCCGCATAATCTGCATGAGAATCGCCCCGGTAGTTTCATTAGCTCAACGCTGATTTTTACCACTTACCAGAATGCGGGCGTTCGCGCTTACGATATCTCCAACCCTTATCGTCCGGTGGAGACCGGGGCGCTGGTACCGGCCGCACCGGCGAAAATGATGGATACTCGTCCGGGTCGCCCGCAGGTCATTCAGTCCTGCGATGTGTTTGTTGATGCGCAGGGAATTATCTACAGCACGGATTACAACGGCGGGTTGTCAGTGATTGAGTATCTCGGGTAGTTTTTTGCCGGGTGGCGCTGCGCTTACCCGGCCTACAAAACCCCGGACGAGATGCCGGATAAGGCGTCAGGCGCGTAGGCCGGGAAGATGTCAAAGGGCCGTAGGCCGGGTAAGGCGTCAGCCGTCACCCGGCATACAGACTGCGCTTAGCTGTACTGGCGCACCCGTGCCACCAGCTCTTCGACGCTGTCGATACGGTCGGCAATCACAATCAGCGCTTTACCCAGGGTGATTGCGTGGCGCAGGCACTCGTGGCGCATGGCCTCATCCTGAATCGTCTCTATATCGGCGACGTGGGACAGGCCGACGCTGCGGCGAATCAGCTCGGTGCCGCAGAAGCCAATCGCGTCGTTCCATACTTTTTTCAGGAACGCGGAGGCATAGCCGGGCCAGGCCAGCGCCGCATCGCGTGTTTTCTCCGCTGCCAGAGAGTGGAAGCGTTCGGCAAAAGTATTCCACAGCGTCTGAATATCGTGCAGACGCTGTTCGCGAGCCGCGGCGGCATCGCGAATGCCCAGATGCCCTGGCAGGCCGCAGTAGTTCAGCAGCAGGTTGCCGATGGCGGTACCGATATCAAAACCTATCGGGCCGAAATAGCCGAACTCCGCATCGATGGCTTTAAAACTGTCCTCGGCAACAAAAATGGAGCCGCTGTGAATATCGCCGTGTAGCAATGCTTCGGTATGCGAGAAGAAGCGATGTTTCAGCGACGCGACTGCCAGCCTGAGCGACGCGTCGTCACGCAGGGCGGCCACTTCAGCTTCCAGTTCGGCCGGGTAGTTATTGCGTTCGTGAATCTGGTACGGGTCGTTGAAAAACAGGTCTTCGGTGATTTCGCACATCTCCGGATTGATAAACCGGGCGACCTGAGCCTTTTTCTCATGCGGATGGAGGTAGAAATCACTGGTATGAAACAGCGCCTGGGCCAGATATTCCCCCAGCTGGCTGGCGGCCTGCGGATAGTAAACATTGTTAATCAGCTCGCCGCGCCAGATACGGTGATCGGAGAGATCTTCCATCACCATCACCGCCAGTTCGGGGTCGAAGTGGTGGATTTTCACCGTGTGCTGCGGGGCGTGCTGGTAGTGTGCCACCAGGGTTTGTGCCTCGAGACGAGCGCGGTCGAGGGTCAGCGGCCAGGATTCACCGACGCAGCGAACGTAGGGCAGGGCCTGCTTCACGACAACGCGGCTCACGCCGTGGGTATCATAAATCTTAAAGACCAGGTTGAGGTTACCGTCCCCCACTTCCTGCGCGGACACCAGCTCCGACGGGTCATCGATGCCGCCAAATTGTTGTGCGTATGCCACGGCATCGCCGGGGGTGAAGGTATGGTATTGCGACATTGCCTCGATCCTCAAAAGTTCTGATTAAGCCGTTCAGACGTCTATACTTCTGGATTTCATCCTGACACAATGTGATACAACAACGCAACAGGGATTTAACGATATGCAGACACTACAGACCACCAGCCTGCGGGTAAGCGAAAATCAGCTTTTTATTCTTGATCAGCAGGCATTGCCGCAGGAAAAACGCTGGCTGGCGGCGGATAACGTTTCGTTGCTGGTGGACCATATTCACGCCCTGCGGGTACGCGGGGCGCCGCTAATCGGCCTGTCGGCCAGCCTGCTGCTGGCGCTTCTGGCCCGGCGCGGCCTCAGCCGGGATGAACTGGCCCAGGCACTGGAAACGCTGCGGGCCGCGCGCCCGACGGCGGTAAACCTGATGAATAATCTCGATCGCATGAAGCTGGCGCTGGCGGAAGAGAATCATGCCCAGGCACTGGAAGAGGAAGCGCTGCGCCTGATCGCAGAAGATAAACAGCTGTGCGCCAGCATTGCCGAGGCGGGCAGCGCACTGGTGACGCCGGGCAGCCGCCTGCTGACGCATTGTAATACCGGCGGTCTGGCAACGGCGGGCGTAGGGACTGCGCTGGGGGTGATTGCGCTGGCCCATCAGCGCGGGCTGGTGGAAAATGTCTGGGTCGACGAGACGCGACCGCTGCTGCAGGGCGGTCGGCTGACCGCCTGGGAGCTGGGTGAACTGGGGGTGCCTTACCGGCTGATTACCGATTCGATGGCCGCCAGCCTGATGGCCAAAGGAGAGGTTGACGCCGTATGGGTCGGGGCTGACCGGATCGCCGCTAACGGCGATGTGGCGAATAAGATCGGCACCTATTCCCTGGCGGTACTGGCGAAGTATCACGGTATTCCGTTCTACGTGGCGGCACCGCAAACCACCCTCGATCGCCACTGTCCGAACGGCGAGGCGATTCCGATTGAGCAGCGGGCGCCAGCGGAAGTGACCGGCGTCGCCGGCAGCTTTGGCGCGGTGCAGTGGGCGCCGAAAGATGCCGCCGTTTACAATCCGGCATTTGACGTCACCCCCGCGGCATTAATTAGCGGCTGGGTGCTGGATAGCGGCGTGGTCACCCCGGAACAGGTGGCGGCCGGGGCGTTTGCAGCGGAAAAAGCCTGAGTTAAAGCGCAGTGATTCCCATCGCTTCCTGTCAGGCTATATGGGTAACGCGCCTCTTTAAAATGCCCGGCGGCGGCTGACGCCTTACCGGGCTTACGGGGCGGGATCAGATCGGCTTTTGTCGGTCAGGAAAGGCGTCAGCCGCCGCCTGACAAGCGTGCGGGCACGATCGCCCAATCACGGCAGAACCATATCGACCGCCGGAGCCGCGTGCGGATCGATATGCCGGCCGAGCGTTGTCAGCGCCGCCTGGTAAGGGCACAGGGTTCCGACTTCGGTCGTCTGGCAGTCCGCTTGACGCCACTCCTGGCGCAGCAGCGGATGCTGGCTGTCCGGGATTTGCAGACGACGTAAATCGTCCAGACTTTGCGCCTGGAAGTAGACGCGCAGATAGCGTTTACCGCTATGGGTATCGCGCCAGCGTTCCAGGACCAGGCTGCTGCCCGGCGGGATATTGCCCCGGCTGTACCCCGGCAACTGCCAGCTAAAATCCATTAACGTACGCACCATGGCGATATTGGTGTCGTGCGCCACCAGCAGTAGCCAGCGCACGTCCGGCGTGGCGCCTTCTTTGACCCCCTCCAGCATGGCGTTGAGCAGAATCGAACCGCGTTTTTGCGCGGTATAAAACACATCGTTGCTCAGATCGTAGTTCTCCGTCAGCAGCGGCAGCAGGGCGGTGATCTGGCTGGAGCGGGTGATGTTACCCCACGCCAGTTGGCTGAGAGGCAGATTTTCGCTCCAGCCCAGGCGTAGCGTCTCAACCATATTGGCCATCACGCTCAGTCCACTAATCGACGTTTTGCCGCTTTTGCTCTGCTCGACCTGCCACGGCTGGTCGAACGCCGGACAAGGATTGTCCGGCACGCAGACCGCATTTTTCAGCAGCTGAATCACCGGAGTCAGCGCCTGCCGACGCTGTGCCAGATCGCCGGCTTTTTCTTTCACTGCCGCCAGTTGGCGGGCGGGATCGGTTTGCGTGGCGGCAAACTTATCGGTCTGAAACAGCGGATCGGCGTCGCCGCTGACGTAATGAATGGCTACGCCGCAGCCGGGAAAGGCGCCGTCCACCAGCGCCTGGGCGGTGGCCCGCGTGCGCTGCAGGGGGCTGGCGCGAACGTAAATTTCGCCGTTCGCCGGGCAGCCCGCCGTCAGCAGGCCCAGCTGGCGAAAGCGCACGCCCTCTTCGCGCCCTTTATTGACCACCGCGGCATAGCCATGGCCGGTCAGCTCGCCGTCGTGGGTGGTCCACTGGGGCCACGAACGCTGGGTCGCGGCATCGATGGCTTCCCGGTTGCCCGGCGTCGGCGGGCGAATGCCGTGGCGGCTGAGTTCAACCACTTTTTCCAGCTCAAACTGCGCGGCGGCATGCCCCGGTGCGACCAGCAGCGGCAGGGCGCAGGCAAACAACAAGCGTAGTAAAACCTGATGTCGTACAGGCATCATAAAATATTCCTTATAGATTAAATGGTTACGACGAGAATGAGGTCTGGCGTTCTATCGCGTGTCGTCTGGCGACAATCGCAGCGGTGGTAAAACAGAATAGCGCGGACATCACGCCGGCGCCTACCCAAAACAGCGACAGCGTACTGAAGTCGTACAGCGTTTTGCCATTTTCGATAATCGATGTTTTATCGATGATGATGCCGGTGAGAAACTCGCCGAGTCCCGCACCCGCGTAGCTGGCGATACCGATGGTGCCGAGCGCTGCCCCCGCGGCTTTGCGCGACGAAATATCGACCGCAATCAGTCCGCCAAGGAAGCAGGTCAATGCGCCAATGGTGGCGCCGAAGATAATCATCGCCAGAATGTCGGTGTAGTAGCCGTGCGGCGACCAGAGCATCAGCGCAAAGCCTCCGGTGTTGAGCAGGCTGATAAACCCGGCCATCACGCTGCGGTTACGCGGGAAGAGGCGGTCGGAGAGCACGCCGGCGATAATGGTGCCGGCAATACCCGCGATGGCGTTAACCCCGATAATTCCGGAGGCTTCAAGGGTAGAGTAGGCTTTATCCTGCTCGAGAAAGAAGATCCCCCACGAGTTCACCGCGTAGCGATCGATATACATAAACGCCGAGGCCATTGCCAGCGTCCACAGGGCCGGATTGCGCAGCGCCAGCAGCTGGTTTTTAAACACCGAGCCGCGGACTTCCGCCTCTTCCTGCGGTTCGTCGCGAATCACGTTGATTGACGGGAAGCCGCAGCTTTGCGGTGAGTCGCGCATAAACAGCAGCAACAGCGCCACCCCGACGGCGCCGAGCGCTGCCGTGGACAAATAGCCCATTTGCCAGCCAAAACCCGCAATGACGGCGGCGATCACCATGTAGGTCAGCGCTTCGCCGATGTTGTGGGCGGTTGACCAGATACCATAAAAGGTGCCGCGCTCTTTATAACCGTACCAGCGGGCCAGCGATACCGCACAGGGACCGACCCCCATCGATTGCGCCCAGCCGTTGATCCCCCAGAAAACCGCCAGCAGCAGGGCATTGCTGGTCATCCCCATCATCAGGTTCATCCCGGCGCTCAGCAGCAGGCCGAGACTCATATAGCGAACCACATTGGCATGATCGGCAACGAAGCCATTAACCAGTTTGCCGATGGCGTAGCTGAAAAACAGCGCCGAGCCGATCATGCCCAGCTCGGTAGGAGAAATACCCAGCTCGACGAGCGCGCTTTTGGCGACGGTAAATGACAGCCGACAGACGTAAAAGGTCACGTAGGCGACGGTCATGGCTAAAAATGTTTGCCAGCGTACGCGGCGAAAGCGTTGTTCATCGAACTGCGCGCCTGCTTTGGGCGGCGAAGCGCGAAAAAATGCGATAATTCTTCCAGACATAATGGTATCTCCGAAGGTCGGAGGCCTGACTGATTAGCGTGGTTCGTCCGTGAGGTTTATCCCCGTCATACTTCAAGTTGCATGTGCGTTGGCTGCGGTCTACTCGACCCATTCATGGGCCTCGCCCTTACGGGCAGCCGCTACACGGCGTTCAAATCTGTTCCAGACAGACTTGTCGTTCACCCCGCTCACTTGCCGCGTTACCCGGCCTCGCCCCTTCGGGGCCAGCGCAAGCGCTGTTCACGGCAAAAGTGCCTTGTCCTGCAACTCGAATTATTGAGGGCATATTGTCTTTGTGTAGAGTACATAATCAGATAAAGCCTGACCCGATACGGGTTAAGGTAATGGGTGATAAAGCATGTTTTTTAATTGTGGATAGAGCGTCTTGCTGGCCAGCAGCAGCGGGTTGCCATGACGAATCCCATCCTCCGCCAGATAGTCATTGCTCAGGCCGCCGGCTTCGCGCATCAGCACCAGCCCCGGCAGCCCGTCCCACGGGTTCATGTGCGGTTCGTAGTAACCGATGAGCCGGCCAGCCGCTGCCCAGGCACTCATCAGCGCTCCGGAGCCGTTGCGGATAAACATGCCGCCGTCGCTAAGCAGCGCATTGAGAAAGGGCAGAAAAACCGCTGGCGTCACGCGGTGCGAAGTCCCGACGCCCATCACCCCCTCTTTGACCGTCGTCGCCGGATGCGGAGCGATGGGCGCATCGTTGAGCCATGCGCCCTGGCCTTTCAGGGCGTGGAACAGCTCGCGATGGTTGGGGTCGTACACCACGCCGATAACCGGTTCGCCATCGGCGACGATGGCCATCGACAGGCACCAGGTGTGCAGACCGTTAAGAAAACAGCTGGTGCCGTCGATAGGGTCGACAACCCACAGCACGCGGGCGTCAGGCATCTGCGTTCCGCTCTCCTCGCCGAGAAAACCATCCTGCGGAAAGGCGCTGATAATGCGCTGCTTAACAAACGCCTCGACCCGCTTATCGGCGACGCTGACCACGTCCTGCAGGTCGTCGCCTTTATGATCCACCGCCAGCCGGTCGCGCTGCTGATAGTATTCGAATGCCAGTTCAGCACCGGCTTGCGCCAGCTCGCAGGCCAGGCGATAGCGGGCCTGCAGCGCATCTGATTCCAGGGATTTCATGCTTATTCTCCATTTTGCACACGTGTGCATTGTATGTGAAAAAACAGCCCCGAAGGGCGAAGTGAGTGTGGATGGATTAAAAATAATATTCTGTGATCGTGCTGGCATAAAATGAATTTTTCATTTCGCGCTCTGACGAACAATTAGTTTCACTGGCACTTCGCGATGACGTGACGGCAGGTTGAATTTAGCGATCCTCGTGACCAGGAGATCCACCGCATGGTGGGCGAGCAGAGCGGTATTCTGCTGCACGGTGGTCAGCTGGTAGGGCTGCCAGTCCGCCTGCGGGATATCATCGAATCCGATAATGGCAGGTAGCGAGGCGGCAGGATTGTCCGCCCGCAGACCGTCCAGCGCGCCGAGCGCCAGCATATCGGTGGCGCAGAACAGCGCCTGCAGCTGCGGATGCGCGGCGAGCAGCTGCCTGGCGGCGCTAAAGCCCGCCTGATAGCCGCTGCTTTCGCAGAAGTGCGCGGCAACGTCGATGCCTTGCGCATGGGCAATGAACGCGTCGTAGCGCTGCCGGGTGCTGAAGTTATCCAGACTTTCACCGATAAACCCGGCCTGTCGCCACTGGCGCTGAACAAACAGGTCGGCCACCAGCTTCGCCCCCTGCGCGTTGTCGCTGCATACGCGATCGCAGCCGGCCAGATCGGCGTGGCGGTTGATCAGCGTCACCGGGATTTTTCGCTCCAGATACTCCTCCGCCAGCGACAGCGGCGGCGCTCCGGAGGTGATAATGACGCCCGCGACGTGATAGCTCAGCAGCTGCTTGAGCGACGGGGCGAGCTGCTGCGGATCGTCGGCGTTCATCAGCAGCGGCATAAACCCGTTGAGCGCCAGCTGGTGGACCAGCGGCGACAGCAGCTTGCTGCGGAACGGGTTATCAAACCCGGCGGTGACGATGCCGATAAAGTTGCTGCTGCCGGTATTCATCGCGCGGGCGATGATATTGACCTGATAGCCCAGCGTTTCCGCCGCGGCGAGGACCTTCTGCCGGGTTTTTTCCGCCACCGATGCGCCGGGCGTAAAGGTGCGGGATACCGCGGAACGGGAGACCCCAGCGAGCCGGGCAACATCCTCAGCCTTAATCCATTTTTTTTCGCTCATAGTGTCAGGGTACGGGTTGTTCTTAGTAAGCCCATGCCGACGCGGGAGCCCATGGTCGGCACAAAAAAGTAGTAAGAAGGTATCACATAAATCCCTGCGCGAGCAGCGGGTTGACGCGGGATGCGTACCGCGTCAACGTTGCGCTTAGGCCGGGTAGTGAATCTGTTCCGCCTGGCGCTGCATAATGATCTTGCCGTGACGAATGGAGGTCAGCACTTTGGCCTGACGGCGCACCGCGTCATAGTCGTTATGCGCATCAAGGATCAGCAGGTTTGCCGGGCGGCCTTCGGCGATACCGTAGTTGTCGCCGAGGCACAGCGCCCGGGCGCTGTTGTCGGTAATGAGATCGAGACAGCGCTGCAAATCTTCATAGCCCAGCATATGGCAGATATGCAGCCCGGCGTCGAGAATGCGCATGATGTTGCCATTGCCCAGCGGGTACCACGGATCCTGAATGGAGTCCTGAGCAAAGCAGACGTTAATCCCGGCGCGGTCCAGCTCCGCCACCCGCGTCACGCCGCGGCGTTTCGGCCAGCTGTCGAAGCGCCCCTGCAGGTGAATGCTTTCGGTCGGGCAGGAGATAAAGTTGATGCCCGAGGCCTTGAGCAGACGGAACAGTTTCGAGCAGTAGGCGTTATTGTAGGAACCCATCGCGCAGGTATGGCTGGCGGTGACCTGCGCGCCCATGCCGCGCACCCGGGCCTCTTCCGCCAGCACTTCGAGGAAACGCGACTGCGGGTCGTCGGTTTCATCGCAGTGTACGTCCACCAGGCAGCCGTGGCGCTGGGCCAGGTCCATTAAAAAGCTCAGGGAGCTGACGCCCTTATCGCGGGTGTTTTCGTAGTGCGGAATGCCGCCCACTACGTCGGCGCCCATTTCGATGGCGCGGGTCATCAGCTCGCGCCCGCCGGGGAAGGACTCAATGCCCTCCTGCGGAAAGGCGACGATCTGCAGGTCGATAAGATGGGCGGCCTCTTTTTTCACCTCCAGCATCGCTTCAAGCGCGGTCAGGGAGGGGTCGGTGACATCGATGTGGGTGCGCACATGCTGTACGCCGTTATCGCGCAGCATACCGATCGTTTTCAGCGCCCGCTGGCGCGTATCTTCTACCGTGACGCTCTCTTTACGCTGGCTCCAGCGGGCGATACCCTCGAACAGCGTACCGCTCATATTCCACTCCGGCTCGCCCGCCGTCAGGGTAGCATCCAGGTGGATATGCGGCTCGACGAACGGCGGGATAACCAGCTTTTGCTGCGCGTCGATATCGCTGGTTTCAGCCGCCTGCGCGGCGGCCTGCGGAGTGATGCTGTTAATCAGACCGTCCTGTAATTCAAGGGTATAGAGCGCTTCTTGATGGCGCAGACGCGCGTTGATGATTTTCATGGTTGTTCCCGTAAATGGTTTTGCGACATACGCCAGATCGCCAGGGCGACCGAAGCGTTGAGATGAAATTGCGGATGGCTGACCGGATTGCGGGTCAGCTTTTCAATACGTTGAATACGCTGATGCAGCGTGTTGCGGTGAATGCCCAGTCGTTCGGCGGCCCTGACCACGTTACCGCTCTCCTGAAGCAGCGTTTCCAGCGTCTCCATCAGCAGCCACGGACTTTTGCGATCGGGCTCGATCAGGCAGCCGAGGGTGTCGTGCATAAAATCGCTCAGCAGGGTGGGGTCGCTGACGGCGGAGAGCAGCTTGATAAAGCCCAGCTGCTGGTAATCGCTGATACGCTGGGCCGGACGCAGGCTATCGCTGAGGTCCAGCGCCTGACGCGCCTGCGACAGCGCCCGCTGATAGCCCTGCAGCTGCTGCACCGGCGCCGAAAGACCGCACAGCAGCGACAGCCCGTCGTCGCCTTCCGCCAGCGCATGCAGCCACGCCTGGAGCCACTTTTTGTGCTGATAAAACTCGCCTTCTTCATCCGGGAGCAGGAAAAGAAACATATTGCTGCGTTCGACCAGGGGAAAGGGGTTGCCCTGCTGATTGAGCTGTTGCTGCAGGCGCTGGCGCACGGTGCGGCGGGCCTGCTGGAGCCAGGCTTCGGCCTGCTCCGGCGGAAGCTGGCGAAACAGGCGCGGGATCCCTTCCAGGCGCAGGGCCGCCACTCGCAGCGGACGGGTAAAATCCAGCTGCTGGTGGAGCGCGCGTTGATGCAGGATTTGCAGATCGGGATAGTCGCCGGTTAACAGCTGCAGCAGAATATCGCGCTGCGACTGCAGCGCGTTTTCGCTGCGCACCAGCGCGGTACCGATGCGTTCGGTGACGATCACCATTTTGAGCAGATAGGGCTGTTCGATGAGCGGAATGCCCAGCTCGTCCGCCAGCGCGATCAATCGCGGCGGGATCGTCTGAATATATTGGTCCCCGGTGAGGATCACCATGCCGGCGATCCCGCGCTGCTTGCCCTCCATCAGCAGATGGATCAGGTTGTCTTCATCGCGGGGATGGTTGATCCCGGTGATAAACACCAGCTCTCCGCCCATGATCCATTCGGCGATATTTTCATTTTCCGCGACGTAGTACCAGCGCACCGCCAGCTGGAGCCCCTGCTGCCCCGCGCGCAGCCGCATCGCCGAGAGTCCCTCGAGAGCGAGGATTTCGCTGACCGTCAGGCTCATGACTCCTGCTCCGCGACCGAATCAGCGGCGGGCTGACGTTTGCTCAGACGAGTCAGCGCGATATAGACCAGCGCGGAAACGGTAATGCCAACCAGCGGGGCGATCCACGGCGACAGGTAAGCCACCACCGCGCCCACGGCGTAGGCGCTCAGCCCCAGCCAGTTAAAACGCGGTAAGCGGGCGGTGTGCAGCCGCGGATAGCGGCCGCCGCGATAAAACCAGTAGTCGGCGAGGATAACGCCACCGATGGGCGGAATGATGCTGCCCAGCAGCACCAGGAAAGGAATCAGCATTTCATACATCCCGCCAATGGCCAGCAGAATGCCAACGCCGGCGGCGACCACGGTCAGGGTGCGGCGGCGCTCGCTGCGCAGCAGGTGGCAGGCGGCCGCCGAGACGTTATAAATCGTCGGCCCCTGAATGGTCAGTAGGTTGAGGCACAGCATCACCACCGCGGCGACCGACAGCCCCTGCAAAATCAGCACTTCCACAATATCGGCCTGCTGGTAGACGATGGCGCACCAGGCGCCGGCCACAATCATCAGCCCGTTACCGATCAGGAAACTGCTCATACTGGCGAGGATAGCGGTGCGGCTGGAGTTGGCCAGCCGCGTCCAGTTGGTCGCCTGGGTGGCGCCGCTGGCGAAGGTGCCGAAGACCATGGTGATCGCCGCCGACCAGGTCATGGTCTCGCCCGGGGCGATTTTGGTCATTGCCTGCCAGCCGCCGGCGTGGTGGGCGGCCAGGTACATCGAGACCACCAGCAGAATGAACATCAGCGGCACCGACACGCGCGACAGCGCATCCAGCCCTTTGTAGCCCACCAGCGCGGTGACGCAGAACAGGATACCGAACAGGATCATCAGCGGGATGGTCATGGCGGCGGGCAGGGCGAGGATTTTGACCAGCGAGATGGCGACCGTCGCGGTACCCCAGGCGTACCAGCCCAGTTCGGCGAAGCCGAGAATAAAATCGGCGAGCTTGCTGCCGATTTCCCCGAAACAAAAACGGCCCATCAGTACGGTATTCAGCCCGCTGCGTGCGGCAATCCAGCCGAGGGAAGCGGCATACAGAGCCAGCAGAAAGTTACCGATCGCCGCAATCCACAGGAGGTTGACGATCGAAAAAGAGACGCCAAGTTTGCCGCCGGCGAACATCGTGCCGGTAAAAAAGGTAAAGCTGAACAGAACCATGGAGATCGAAAACAGGCCCTTACGCCCGGAGGCGGGCGCTTCGACGAGCGGAAAATCATTGCTGTTTGACATTGTGGAACCTCTGAGTGGCTATCCGAATGGCGATGGCAGAGAGGTAGCAAGAGATATGCCAACAAAATCAAGGCATGGGTGACACAATGCGATGGGCAGTGTGCACATAAAAAGTCGTTTATCAGCCGATGTTTGCCAGAAGAGTGTGCACGGTGCAAAGTTTTGCCCCGCGATGGGGCAGCGGCCGGCGGATTACCCAGGCTGGCGCTGAGATTTAGCGATTGTGCTCGCGATTGTGCTCGCATTTCTGTTGGCTGGGGGCTGGCGTTACCGGGCAGTTTCCGCGACGCGGACGCGATCAACGATCGGACAGGGAGCGGCGGCGCTGGGTTGTTATGCCGGCAATCCCGCACCTGACGATCTTGTCGGGCATCACCGTCTCTACACATTTTGCGCCCGATTTTTGCGGACCCATCGCACTTCTTTCCTGCAGAACGATCCCCCGTCTTTTTGACCACCGGTAGTTGGTAATAGGGGCTTCATGAAAACGTTCGGTTATATCATTGTTAAAAGCAGTAATTTCATATGCATTTCTGATATAACCATTATCAATGTAAGCCTTTCCTGAAATATTGTTCACTTAAGCTGGCGGTGTTAGTATCGGGTAAATAGCCATTTAGACGGCTAAAGAACCTTTCTCCAGGCTATTTTATTGGCCATTTTGGACCTGGGCAGGCTCACCCTCTCACGTACCCGGTGTACGTTCCGGGTGTGCCGCGCTGTCGGTGTCGAGACTGCCTGCAACACCTGCCGTAAAGGTTCTCAAATTAACATCGCTAAACTAAGGAACTGCTATGTGGCAAGAAAGACTCGCGCAACTGGTCACCACCTGTCATTGGATCGGCGCGAAAGGCTGGGCGCCGGCGACCGGCGGCAATATGTCGGTGCGTCAGGATGAGACCTGGTGCTGGCTTAGCGAGTCGGGACGCGATAAAGGCAGCCTGACGACGGAGGATTTCCTCCAGGTCGAGATCGCCAGCAATAAAGCGCCTTCCGGGCGTAAACCTTCTGCTGAAACCGGTCTGCATACCCTGGTGTATCGCCTGTTCCCTGAGGCTAACGTCGTGCTGCACGTCCATACCGTCAACGCGACGGTGCTGTCGCGCATCGAGAAGAGCGGGACGCTGGCGCTGCAGGGCTATGAAATGCAGAAAACCCTGACCGGTCAGCACAGTCATCTCGATACCGTCCCGGTGGCGATTTTCGATAATGACCAGGATATCGACGCCCTGGCGGCGCGCATTGAAGATTATGCGCAGACCAATCCGCTGCGCTATGGCTTCCTGCTGCGCGGCCACGGCCTGACCTGCTGGGGCAAAGATATTAATGAGGCCCGCCGTCAGCTGGAAGGACTGGAGTTTCTGTTCGAGTGCGAGCTGATGCGTCGCCGCTACGAGCGCGACTAAATTTCACTCCACTAACGGGTCAGGCATGGATTTTTATCTCGGAATCGACATCGGCACCTCGCGCGTTAAAGCGGTGCTGTTTGATGAGCATTTTCAGGCACGGGCCAGCGCGGCGGAGAATACCGGCCCGCGCCTGTCGGCGAACGGTCATGCCGAGCAGGATATGGCGCAGCTGTGGCAGTCGGTGTTGACCATTTTGCAACAGATTGCCCGACAGCCGGAACTGAAGGCCGGACGTCTGCGGGCGATCGGCCTTGCCGGGCAGGGCGAAGGCGTCTGGTTGAGCGATGCCGAGGGCGAACCGGTGGGCCCGGGGATCCTGTGGAGCGACACCCGCAGCCGCGAGCTGATGAGCGAGCTGTTACGCCGTCCGGGTTTCGACCGGCGCTTTTTCTCTGACACCGGCACTCACCTGCAGCCGTGCAATACCAGCATGCAGTTGAGCTGGCTCCGGCATTATCAACCGGAGCGGCTGGCGCAGGCGCACTATCTGTTTTTCGCCAAAGACTGGGTGCGTTTTCGCTTAACCGGGGTGGCGGCGCTGGATGTTACCGACGCCAGCACTTCGCTGCTCAATCAGCACAGCGGCGAACTGTCGGCGGTTGTGCTTAATGAAATGGGGCTGGCCGATCTGCAGCATCTGTTCCCGCCGCGGCTGGCCCCCGATGCGCCGGCCGGCACGCTGCGCGATGAGGTCGCCGCCCTCACCGGACTCCCCGCCGCCACGCCGGTGGCCGCCGGCGCGCTCGACGTTTGCAGCGCCGCGCTGGGCTGCGGAGCGGTCAACGATGGCGATATCTACACCATTCTCGGCACCACCTGCTGTACCGGGATTGTCTGCCACGGTCGTCAGGCGGTGAATGAGGGGACTCGCTATGTCACCCACACCGAGTCGGGGAGCTTTATCAATCTCTTCCCGATGCAGGCCGGTACGCCGAATATTGACTGGCTGCAACAGCATATTTCCCTGACGGCGGACCTCCAGCTGCTGGAGCAGTCTATCGCCGATGTCGAACCGGGCAGCGGCGGCGTCTTCTGGCAGCCCTACCTCAACGGCGAACGCGCGCCGTTTTTCAGCCCCGATGCGCGGGCCGGCTATTTTGGCATCAGCCAGCATACCACCCGCGCGGAACTGCAGCGGGCGGTGTTTGAAGGGCTGGCTTACGCCATCGTCGACTCGCTGCAGGGCTATCCGCAGGGGGGCGAACTGTACCTGACTGGCGGCGGCGCGGCCTCGGCAACCTGGCTGCAAATCATTGCCGACTGTACCGGGCGCACGGTGGTCTCCAGTACCTTTAATGAACTCAGCGCGCGCGGGGCGGCGATTCTGGCCGCCCGCAGCGTCGGCGCGCTGGCGCACTATCCCCGGCTGGAGCAGACCCGCTATCAGCCCGATCCGCAGGCCCACGCCCGCTACGCTGCCCTGTACCCGGTTTACCGGCTGCTGCGCGAGCAGATGCTGCCGGTCTGGCAGGCCCGACAGGATGCTCTTCACCGTCTTTCTCAGGAACAACATTCATGAAAATCGTTTTTACCGCCGAACATTCCGGCGATCTCGCAGCCTTTCAGCAACTCGGCGAGCTGCTGGTGGAAGGCTGGGCGTTGGGCAAACCGAAACTGAGCGCGGGCCAGCTGATTGAGCTGGCCCATGATGCCGAGGTTCTGATCACCAGCTATGACGATGTGACGGAAGAGGTGATTGCCGCCTGCCCGCGACTGCAGGTCATCGCCTGCACCCGCGCCAATCCGGTGAACATTGATATCAAAGCCGCTCAGGCCCGTGGTATCCGCGTGCTCTATACGCCGGGGCGCAATGCGGACGCCGCGGCGGAGCTGACCATTGGGCTGATGTTGAGCCTGGCGCGGCATATTCCGCAGTCCCATGCGGCGCTGAAACGCGGTGAGTTTACCCGCGCCGAGAACGCCACGCAGGCCACGCAGAGCGGACTGCGCCGCGATGTAGTGTGGGACGTGAGCCCGGAGAGTCCCTATGAAGTATTTAAAGGCAGCGAGCTGCGCAACAAAACCCTGGGGTTGATTGGCTATGGCAATATCGGTCGCCGGGTGGCGCGTATTGCGCGGGCGTTTGGCATGGCGGTGCTGGTAGTGGATCCGTTTGTCGCCGCCGAAGAGATCAACGAGCCGGGTCTACAGAAAACAACGCTTGAGGGACTGTTCCGCGCGGCGGATATCGTGAGCTTACATCTGAGCAGCGGCCCGCACAGCGATGGTCTGGTGAACGCGGCGTTGTTGAATAGCATGAAGCCCGGCGCGTTGTTGATTAACACCTCGCGGGCGGCGGTGGTGGATGAAGAGGCGTTGATTCACGCGCTGCGTCATGGCCCGCTCGGCGGCGCGGCGCTGGATGTCTATCACCGTGAACCGCTGTGGCGCGACCATCTGTTTATCACTGAGTTTGCTAACGTGATCATCACGCCGCATATTGCCGGGGCGACGCGGGAGAGCATCGCTAAGCATACGGCGATGATTGCCGCCGACCTCCAGCGCTATGTCGCTGGCGAGCCGCTGCTCTATCAGTGGCGCTAAGCCGCGGGCCGGAGATTATCCGGCCCGGTTGGCCGCCATAAACGCCAGGGTATGATCCCAGTCGACCACTCCGGCGTCTGAGCCTAACCCGGTCGCCACCAGCGCGGCGACCGCGGAGGCGACTTCACAGGCCTCTTTCACGCTCATCCCGCGGGCCAGCGCGGCAATAAAGCCGCCGCAGTAGCTGTCGCCGCAGCCGGTAGTATCAACGGCATCGACCCGGTACGGTGCGATATGTTCGACGCCACCGTCGCCGCTCAGCAGCCACGAGCCGTTTTCGCCATCCTTCAGAATGCAGGTCCCGACGCCCAGATCGAAGAAGAAACGGGCGATGTCGGCGGGGTCGGTGCGCCCGCTGAGGTCGCTTGCCTCTTCCAGCGAAGGCATAAAATAGTCCACCGACGGCAGCAGCGGGCGCAACAGATCCAGAGTCTGCTCGTTGGGGGCGATCAAATCAAAGCTGGTGGTGACGCCGCGGGCCTTTGCCTCTTGCAGCAGCAGGGCGCTTTGCCCGCGATCCATCGCCGCCAGCAGGCCGCTGCCGCCGTGGTGCAGGAAGCGGCAGTTGAGAATCGCGTCAAATTGTTCTTCGCCGACGAAAAGGGCATCGGAAGCGCCCCGGCAGTGCAGCGCCGGGCGCTCGCCGTTGGGACGGATCGGCAGGATCGTCGCTGACGTTTCCTGCTGCGCCGTGCGCTGGATCAGCGAGCAGTCGATCCCCAGCCGCGCATAGCTGGCAAGGATAAAATCGGCTTTTTCATCTTCGCCAAGGCAGGCGACCGCTGCGGTACGAATGCCCAGCTTTGCGGCGTTAATATTGGCTCCGGCGGCGGTACCGGCAGGGTTAAGGCGAATTTGTTCGATAAAGGCCACCCCGCCGCGCGGCGGGATGTCCGTCACCGGGCGACCGGCGATATCAAGAATAGTCAGGCCGACAAAGACGGCGTCAAAGGCTGCCATAGATGCTCCACTTAACGATGGGTTTGGCGCAGACGCGCCTGCCAGAAGGAGAGGGCCAGCGCCACCACCAGAATCACGCCAACCAGCGCATCTTTCACCAGGTAGTTGAGCCCCATCAGGTTCAGGCCGTTATCAATAATGGCGAGGAACAGCACGCCGCCGAGGGTACCGGCGATGCTGACCCGACCCAGTCGGTTAAAGGCAGTGCCGATAAATACCGCGGCGATAGCGTCCATCAAATAGGCCTGACCGGCCAGCGGCGTAAACTGGCGCAGGTTGGCGGAAAGAATAACGCCGCCGACGGCGCACAGCGCCGAGGCCGCCACCAGTACCCACAGCAGAGTCAGGCGATCGCGGATCCCGGCGATGCGCGCCGCTTCGCCGTTCTGGCCGATGGCGCGGACATATTTGCCAAACAGCGTGCGTTCGGTTATCAGCCAGGCTGCCAGCCCCAGCGCGAGGACAATCACCACCGGCGTCGGAATGCCGGCGATATTGCCGACCGCCAGGTCATGATACTCAGGAGCCATTCTGCGGTAGGAGATAGAGCCGCCGCCGTCGGTATAGATGCGTTCGGCGCTGCTGGCGATAAACCAGGTGCCGAGGGTGGCGAGGAAGGGACGAATCTGGCAGATAAGGATCAGGAAGGCATTCAGCAGGCCAATCATCACCCCGCCAAGCAGGGCGCAGCCCACCGCCGCCTGCCACGGCAGGTGCCAGGTTTTTAAGGCGACCAGCGCAAAGGCGGCACCGAAATCGAGCGCCACGCCTACCGACAGGTCGATGGCGCCGGCGCTGACGATTAAGGTCATCGCCATCGCCACAATCAGCAGAATGGCGCTTCCCTGGAGTAAATTCGCCCAGTTATCGAGGGTCAGAAAGACCGGGTTGGCCCAGCCAAACAGGGCGACCGCCAGCAGGGTAATAATGCCGAACCCGGCCCGCGACAGCCACGCCAGCGGGCTGCTGCCCGACCGGTTGGCTGAGGATTTGAGCGTCAGCTGACTCATCAGCGGCCTCCTTGATGCCTGACCGCCGAGGCCGCCAGGACGATGAGGATCAGGCCACCCTTGATGGCGCCCATCCAGAAGATATTCACCCCCAGCAGGCCAAGGCCGTTGGAGAGCGCGTTGACCAGTACCGCCCCGAGCAGCGCCCCCCAGATGGTGACCACGCGACGCCGCGAGAACGCCGCGCCGATAAAGGTGGCGAGGACAGTTTCCAGCAGTAACGGCGTTGCCGTGCCGCTGGAGCTACCGGAGCCCTGGCTGAGCAGCGGCAAAATCGCCAGCCCGGCGGCGATCCCGGCCAGTAGCCAGACCATAATCGTCAGACGACGGACGTTGAGGCCGCTCATCTGCGCCATATCGCGGTTGCCGCCTACCGCCTGTAAGTGCTGGCCGAAACGAGAGTGATGGAGCAAAAACTGAAACAGCACGAATACCGCCAGCAGGTAGATCAGCGGCCAGGGAACCCCGAGCACCGCGTTGTCGCGAAAAGCGACCATGAGCGGGTCGTTGACCGCGATGCGCCGCTGACCGGTCAGCAGATCCGTCAGGCCGGTAAAGGCGACGGAAGTCGACAGCGTCGCCAGCAGCGGCGGCAGGCCGGCGGCGAGCACCAGTATCGCGTTCACCGCTCCGCAGGCGAGGGAGACCGCGATCAGCAGCAGTAACAGCAGCAGATACGGAGTGTTCCATTCGACCATCCCGAGGCTCAGCAGGGCGACGCCGAGCACGGCGATAGCGGGAAGCGAGAGGTCGATACCGCCGGAGACCACGTCATCGCCGCCGACGGCAATCACGCACACCAGGCCGAAGCAGAGGATCGCCAGCGGCACGCTTTGCACCAGCATCATGCTGATATTCTGCCAGCTTAAAAAGAAAGGCGACTGGAGGCTGAGCCAGACCAGCAGTGCAAAAAAGAGAATCAGCGGGAATTTTTCGATAAGCGTCGTTATGCCCGGAAGCGGGCGGCGCTGGATATCTGCACTCATACCTGTTGTTCCTGTCCACCGTTAATCGTCGCCAGCAGCGCGTCGAGCGTCAGCCCCCGGGTCGGAAGATTAGCCACCAGTTCGCCGCGCCACATCACCAGGATGCGGTCGCAAAGGCCCAGCAGCTCCGGCGCATCGCTGGAGGAGACCAGTACCGCGCGTCCGCGATCCGCCAGCTCGCGGGTGCGCTGATAAATATCGCTGCGGGCGCCGATATCGACCCCAAGAGTGGGTTCATCGAGAATAAAGAGCCGTGCGTCGGTACCCAGCCAGCGGGCCAGAATGGCTTTTTGCTGGTTGCCGCCGCTCATAAAACGCACCGGCAGTTCCGGACGACCGGGGCGGATCGAGAGCCGGTCGATCCAGCTGCGCGCTTTTTCCAGCGCCCGGCCGCGATGCTCCCAGCCGAAGGTGGCGGTCTGCGGCAGGGAGGCGAGATTAATATTGTCGGCGGTGGAGAAGGGAAGAATCAGCCCCTGATGGCGACGGTCGCGCGGCACCAGCGCCATGCCGGCGCGGGTGGCCTGATACGGCGTACGCAGCCGCTTCGGCTGGCCGTCGATGCTAATCGTGCCGCTGCGGGCGCGGCGCAGCCCGTAAAGCAGATCGACCAGCACGTCGCGGCCGGCGCCCAGCAGACCGGCGACGCCGACGATCTCTCCCGGCTGAATATCAAAGGTAATAGCGTTTAATTGCGCGCCGTCGCTGAGCTGGCGTACCGACAGGACCGGCACGGCGGTATCGACCTGATGAGCGCTGCTCTGACGCGGGGTATAGAGCTGTTCGATATCGCGCCCGACCATCATTTTAATCAGCGCGTCGGTGTTCTGCAGGAGCGCCCGATCGGGGTAGCCGACGACCTCGCCGTTACGCAGTACCGTGCCGCGATCGCACAGGGCGGCGATTTCATTGAGATAGTGAGAAATATAGAGAATCGCGATCCCCTGCTGCCGCAGGCGCAGAATCGCCGAGGAGACCAGGCTGGCTTCCTGCGCTTCCAGCGGTGCGGTAGGCTCATCGAATACCACCAGCTTTGCCGCGCCGTCGATCAGCGCGCGGGCTATCTGCACCAGCTTGCGTTCAGCGAGGCTGAGGTCGCGGATCAGGCGGCGAGGATTGATTTCCAGCTGCCAGCTGTCGCGGAAAAACGCCGCGGTGGCGGCATTCATTCGCCGCCGGTCCAGCGCCCCCCAGCGGGTACGGTACTCCTGGCCGAGGAACACCGATTCCGCCACCGTAAAGTGGGGGATCAGATTGAGCTCCTGGTGAATGACGCGGATGCCCAGCGCTTCAATCGCCGCCGGATTACCCAGCGGCAGCGGCGCGCCGTCGAGGGTGGCGTTGCCGCTATCGGCCTGGTAAACGCCCGCGAGGATTTTGATCAGCGTCGATTTTCCGGCGCCGTTCTCGCCGATCAGACCGTGAATTTCGCCGGGATTCAGAAGCAGCGTGACCGCATTTAATGCAGTCACGTTGGCAAAGCTTTTGCTGATCTGGTTCATCGCCAGACCAGCGGCGGGGTGAGTCCCGCCGGAGGATTGAGTGATCACTGCAGTTCGCCATATCCCAGCTGTTTATAGACTGCTTTCGCCTCCTGCGGCCCTTTGACCGGGACCACCGGAATAAAGGTCTGCAGCGGCAGTTTCTCTTTGGCGAAGTAGCGCGCGACGTTATCGGCGGAGGTCTGGCCAATCAGATGCGGCTGCTGAGCCACGTTGGCGACGAACGGGCTATTCGGCTCGGCCATGATCTCCAGCGTTTCCGGACCGGCATCGATAGCGGTAACCTTCACATCTTTATCGCGGCCGGTCTCTTCCAGCGCCTGAACGATACCGATGGCCGGCTGATCCCAGCAGGCGACATGAATGGCATCGAGTTTGCCTTTAGGATACTGGCTGAGTAATTCGAGGGTTTTCTTCCGCGCGTCTTCCGGGGAATTGGCAAACTGTTCGGCCAGCTCCGGCTGGATAATATGAATGTCCGGATAATCCTTAAGGACATATTTCCACTGATCGTAACGAATCCCGCAAATACGCAGGGAGCTGGAGAACGCATTGAATACGGCAACGTTGCCTTTACCGCCTAATTCGTCCGCCATATAGCGGCCAATGGTTGAACCGAGGGTGTAGTTGTCGGAAGTCGTGTTATTGACCGAGTATTTTGACACATGATCGACGGTAAATACCGGAATGCCAGCGTCGCGCAGCGCTTTGAATTTAGGTTCGACAGCGCTGTCGCCGAGAATACTAATTACCGCATCGACTTTACGTGACAGTAAAATATCATGGTTGTTGGCATGGACCTGATTATCGCGGCCGCCATCGACGCCGATCACTTTACCACCCAGTTTCTCTACCTCTTCGGTGGCGCCTTTATAGGCTTCACGATCCCAGAAGTGCTGGGTGCCAACCACGGCGACGCCAATGGTCTTCCCCTGGAGCGAAAGGGCTTCTGCGGCTGACGCGCTAACGGAGACGAGCGAGAGCAGACCCAGCGCGGCGGGTAATAATTTTTTTCTCTGCGACATTCTTATTATGATCCTGTGATGAAGGTAGCTGCGGACTCGTAGCATGACAATAACGAGCACGCAACCTCAAATACGAAATACGTCTAAGTTATTCCAGTAATGTTATATCGCAGGATTAGCCGAGGAAAACTTAATTTTATCATCGACAAGCTGAAAATATTTCATGATGGATAATTTAACCCTCTTTTATATTGTGGATATTAAAGCTGATGCGTTATTTTCAGTGCAAATAATCGTTGCTGCTTAATTATTATGGTTTAGCTGATGTGAAATCTGGTAAATAACCTGTCGGGCCGGGAAGTGTGAGGGGTTAATTGCTATATATCCAGCATATTATATGGCGGGTGGCGTTTTATCTTGCCGAGCATCGCGCTCTATTATAGCGCTCTTTAGCGGGTGAGAAGAAAACAGGCACTATGAGAAAACAGCATAATCTGACCGTGATGCACTGGGGAACCTGGCAGGTTCAGGCCCGCGATGGCCATATCGCTGCGGTCACGCCGGTTCCCTGGGATAAGTCTCCTTCACGTATCGGTCAATCGCTCCCCGATGCGGTCACCGGCAATGCGCGCATTCGCCGTCCGGCGGTGCGAGAAGGCTATCTGAAGAATGGCCCGGCTTCCCGCGAGGGGCGTGGCACAGAACCTTTCGTGGAGGTGAGCTGGGAGGTGGCGCTTGATCTGCTGGCCCGCGAGCTGACGTCGGTGAAGACGCGCTGCGGCAACGAGGCGATTTTTGGCGGCTCCTACGGTTGGGCCAGCGCCGGACGTTTTCACCACGCCCAGAGCCAGCTGCATCGTTTCCTGAAAACCTTCGGCGGTTACACCGCCAGCACTAATACCTACAGCAGCGCCGCCGGGGAACGCATTTTACCGCATGTGCTCGGGCCGCTCAGTCCGCTGCACCGCCAGCACACTCATTTCTCTGAGCTGGCGCGCGAGTGCCAGCTGTTTGTCGCCATCGGCGGTTTACCGCTGCGTAATGCGCAGGTCAACGGCGGCGGCGCCAATGACCATATGCTGAAGCACTGGCTGGATAAAATGCAGGAGGGGGGAACGCGCTTTGTTAACATCAGCCCGGTGCGTAACGATCTCAGCGCCGTGGAGAGCGCGCAGTGGCTGGCGATTCGTCCGGGCACCGATACGGCGCTGCTGCTGGCGCTGTGCCACGTGCTGATAGCCGAATCACTGTACGATGCGCAGTTTGTCGCCAGCCATACGGTAGGTTTTGAACCGTATCGCGCCTATCTGCTCGGGGAGAGCGACGGGATAGCGAAAACGCCGCGCTGGGCGGCGGCGATTACCGGTATCGCGGAACAACAGATCGTCTCTCTGGCGCGGATGATGGCCAGCCAGCGCACGATGGTGAATATCTCGTGGTCCATTCAACGCGCGCGCCAGGGGGAACAGGCCTACTGGGCTACGGTAGCGCTGACCGCGCTGCTGGGGCAAATTGGCACTCCGGGCGGCGGGCTGGGCTTTGGCTACGCCTGCACCAACCTGGCGGGAGCCGCGCGTAAAGCGTTCTCCGGCCCGCGCTTACCGGCCGGGGAAAATGCGGTCAGCAGCGTGATCCCGGTGGCGCGACTGGCGGATATGCTGCTGCATCCCGGCGAGGAGTACGAGTTTGACGGCCAGCATCTGCGCTACCCTGATATCCGCCTGGTGTACTGGGCGGGGGGGAACGCGTTCCATCACCACCAGGATCTCAACCAGCTGTGTGAAGCGTGGCGGCGGCCGGAAACGGTGGTGGTCCACGAGCAGTACTGGACCGCGCAGGCTAAATTCTCCGATATCGTGTTGCCGGTAACCACCTCACTGGAGCGTGAAGATATCGGCAGCGGTGGGCACGACGGCTTTATGATCGCTATGAGCGCCCAGATCCCGCCGGTGGGCGAGGCGCGCGACGATTACGCGATTTTCTGCGATCTCGCGGCACGGCTGGGCATTGGCGAGCGGTTTAGTGAAGGGCGGGATGCCGGCCAGTGGCTGCGGCAGATTTACGAAGACTCCCGGCCGCGGGCACAGGAAGAGGGGATTGAGCTGCCTTCGTTCGATGCGTTCTGGCAGCAGGGCGTGCTGGAATACCGTGCCCCGGAAAAACCGCAGGTCTTTCTGGCGGAGTTCCGCGCCGACCCGCAGCGCTATCCGCTCTCCACTCCTTCAGGCAAGATTGAACTCTACTCGGAAACGATTGCCGCTTTTGGCTATCGCGAATGCCCGGGCCATCCGTGGTGGGATGCAGAAGAGGCGGCCCGGCAGCAGACGGAGGCCGAGCGCTGGCCCCTGCATCTGCTCTCCAGTCAGCCGCGCACCCGTTTGCACAGCCAGTACGATCACGGCAGCGTCAGCCGGGCGACGAAAATTCAGGGCCGGGAGCCGCTGTGGATGCATCCGCAGGATGCGCAGGCGCGGGGCATCGTCGAGGGTAGCGTGGTGAAGGTGTATAACGCCCGCGGGGCGATTCTCGCCGGGGTGCATCTTAGCGAGCAGATCCTCGAAGGGGTGGTGCAGATGTCAACGGGAGCCTGGTACGATCCGCTGGATCCGAAGGTCAAAGGTTCGCTGGACAAGCATGGCAATCCGAACGTCTTGACCGAAGATCGCGGCAGTTCGCGCCTGGGACAGGGCTGTAGCGCCCAGACCTGCCGGGTGGAGATCGAACCATGGCGTGAACCGCTACCGCCGATTACCGCCTTCGATCCGCCGAGGTTTATTCGGGAGTAGGAACGGGGAATTGCCCGGCGGCGCTTCGCTTGCGCGGACCGACGGGAAGGAGGGGATGCAGTAGGCCGGGTCAGGCGAAGCCGCCACCCGGCGCTATTGAATTGCGGCGTTAGGCCAGCCGCGGGTAGGCGTCGGCGATATCGTTGCCGGTAAATTTCGCTACCCAGCCTTCCGGGTTGTCGAAAATACGGATAGCGGTGAAGTCAGGCTCCGGGCCCATATCAAACCAGTGCGGCGTGTTGGCCGGTACCGAAATCAGATCGTTCTTCTCGCACAGCACCTGAAACACTTCGTTGCCGATATGCAGGCAGAACAGCCCGGCGCCTTCAACAAAAAAGCGGACTTCGTCTTCCCCGTGGGTGTGTTCGTTGAGGAACTTCGCGCGTAGCGCCTCTTTCTGCGGATTATCCGCGCGCAGGCTGATCACGTCCCAGCTCTGGTAGCCCTTTTCCGCCACCAGCTTCGCTATTGCGTGCTGATAGGCTTCAAGCACCGCCTCGGATGTCGGAGAGGGGCCTAAATCACGGTCGGCCTGCCAGCGTTCGAAGCGCACGCCTTTGGCGTTGAGCTGCTGCTGAATTTCATCGCCGTCGGTGCTATGCCAGAGAGGGGTACCGGCGTCTTTTTCTGAATAAATCGTTAATGCGCTCATGCTGGGATCTGCTCCGGATGAATGTCGTCAAAACGCTGAACTTGCGGGTGATGGCTGGCAGGATCGCGGTCGCCGCGCACCAGCTGGATCGTACGAAAACCGGCGGCTTCTGCCGCATCCAGCTCCTGATGAATATCGGAGAGGAACAGAATCGTCGCCGGATGATGCCCCAGCTGTTCGGCAATATTGCGATAAGACTGCGTTTCTCGCTTGGCTCCCGTCAAGGTGTCGAAATAGCCACTGAACAGATGAGTAATATCACCTTCGTCGCTGTAGCCAAATAACAATTTCTGCGCCGCGACGGAGCCAGAGGAATATATATATAAATCAATTCCCTGGGACTTCCATTTTTCCAGCGCGGGCAGAACGTCCGGATAGAGATGGCCGGTAAAGTCGCCATTAACATAGCCTTCGCGCCAGATAATACCCTGCAGCGCCTTGAGCGCCGTTGACTTGCGGTCTTCGTCCATAAAGGCCAGCAGGGTATCAATCAGTTCGGCGGTGCTGGCGGCGGGGTTATCGATTTCCGCTCGCAGATTATCAAGGATCGTCTTCACCGGCTCGGCGTACTGTTGCGCGGTGACAAAGGCCGCTAGCCGCTCGCGGGCGTACGGAAACAGAACGTTGTGGACAAAAGAAATGTCGCTGGTGGTGCCTTCAATATCGGTCACGATAGCGCGGATCATGGTTTCTCCAGAGTGGGCGGTGCGCCGTGATGGGCTGCTTCAGGCGAGAACCGGCATAACATTATCATTTAGACGTCTAAGCGTCTTGATTGCCAAATATTAACATCGTGTTATAGTGGCTTCAACAACAGCATTACAATCGGTAATTATAAAATGAGCAATAAGCCACTGATTCCTGAAAGTAAACTTCCTTCTCTTGGCACCACCATATTTACACAAATGAGCGCACTGGCGCAGGAACACCGGGCGATCAATCTGTCGCAGGGGTTCCCGGACTTTGACGGGCCGCGCTACCTGCAGGAGCGCCTGGCGTATCATGTCGCTCAGGGGGCTAACCAGTACGCGCCGATGACCGGTGTCCCGGCTTTGCGTGAAGCGATTGCCGACAAAACCGCCGAACTGTACGGCTATCGCCCGGATGCCAACAGCGATATTACCGTTACGGCGGGGGCAACCGAAGCGCTCTATGCGGCGATTACCGCGCTTGTACGCGCCGGCGATGAGGTCATCTGTTTTGACCCAAGCTACGATAGCTACGCGCCGGCCGTGGAGTTATCCGGCGGCGTATTGAAACGTATCGCTCTGCAGCCGCCCCATTTTCGCGTTGACTGGCAAGAATTTGCCGCAGCGCTTAGCGAGCGCACCCGGCTGGTTATCCTGAACACGCCGCATAATCCGTCGGCGACGGTCTGGCAGCGCGAGGATTTTGCCGCGTTGTGGCAGGCGATTGCTGACCATCAAATTTATGTGATCAGCGATGAGGTCTATGAGCATATTTGCTTTGCGTCGCACGGGCACGCCAGCGTACTGGCACACCCTCAGCTTCGCGAACGGGCGGTGGCGGTCTCTTCTTTTGGTAAAACCTTCCACATGACCGGCTGGAAAGTGGGGTACTGCGTGGCGCCGGCGGCGATAAGCGCCGAGCTGCGCAAGGTTCATCAGTATCTGACTTTCGCAGTGAATACGCCTGCCCAGCTGGCAATCGCCGATATGCTGCGCCATGAGCCGGAGCACTATCGCCAGCTGCCGGAATTCTACCGCGAGCGGCGAGATCTGTTTGTCGATGCCCTGCGCAGCAGCCGTCTGGAGATTCTTCCTTGCGAGGGCACCTACTTCCTGCTGGCTGACTACAGCGCGATTTCCGATCTCGACGATGTGAGCTTTTGCCGTTGGCTGACGACCGAAGTGGGCGTCGCGGCGATCCCGCTGTCGGTGTTCTGCGCAGATCCGTTCCCGCACCAGCTCATCCGCCTGTGCTTTGCAAAACAGCCGGCAACTCTGCTGGCCGCAGCGGAACGTCTCTGCCAGCTGTAGCTATTTTACGGTCCACGCCTGAGAAAATTGCCGGTCGCCAAACAGTTCGGCAAGACCGTTAATTTGTTTCAGGCGTAACACCTCGTCAGCGTCCATACCCAGCTCCTGACTGATTTTCGCGTCTGACCAGCCCAGGTTTGCCAGCTCATGGACGATCGCGGACATGGCGGGGATCTGATGGCGGCCCCGCGCGCGGTTATGGCGAATGGTGGCGGCCATCAGCGTATCGCGGCCGGGAGAAGGGTTTTCCAGGCAGGTAACCGGGAGATAGCCGTTCAACTGCTTTTTTAACGGCGCTTTGTTTCTGGCGAGCTCGTGGCGATGGAATCCGTCAACGATGGTGTAGCGCGCCTCATCTTGTCTGAGCACCACAATGGGTTGCGTAAAACCGTCCGTCTCCAGCGAAGTGAGCAGCAGACGTTTTTCCGGCGGGGCGAGGTTGTTGGGGTTGTAGTCATTTGGCGAAACGCTCTCCTGCTTGACCCACAGCACACAGTCAACGGGATGTGATTTGAACGGACTGTAATTGTGCAAAAGCTGGCGAAAAGCGTTCAGCGCCTCCACGCGTTCTGCATCCTGGAGAGTGTTCAGATAGCGCTCAAGATCCTGCATTATTTGTTGTTGCATAAGATTCCCCACTGCTGGCGTTTTTGACGCATTCGTTCGCGGTAGCGTCGGTATTGGCTGGCTTTGGTCGGACTGAAAGAGAGCATGCGGCACCAGTAATCGTTATTCAGTAGCACTTTGCAGATGCGTCGCCAGGAGGGAATATCCTTCACGCCGGTATCGGCCGTCTGGAGGTCAGGTATATCCACCATTCCTTGCTTTTGATACCAGTGCAGATAGACGGCAATTTTATTCCGGTAATGTTCGGCCGTTTTTTCCGGCATGCTGTCGAGTAAAAACAGGGCGTAGCTCTTCCAGGTATGATGTCCGGGTTTCTCCAGCTTGCGATGTCCGTAGAACTGGTTATCCTGGCCGGCGTAGATCCCGCCGCAGCCTGCGCCGCTCACCCGCTGGCACATAGCGGCCCAGCGCGCAGGTTCCAGTACGTGATAAAGCCAAAGCCCCTGGCGTTGTTCCGGACCGAAAGGTTCACAGATACGCATGTAGCGCAGCGGTACGCCGGCCTGATACATCAGGTCATAGAGTGGGTTACAGGCGAGTCCGCTTTTGGCAAACCAGGTCCAGATATCAGCGGTTTTCCAGTCATAAATAGGGTAGGCGTACCACGCGTGGCCCCCCGGCGCTGAGGTGGTCCAGGGCTTATCATCGGCAAAACGCTGTTTGCGACGCGATGAGATGGTGATAAATCGGTTAAGGGATTCATCCGCGCGGATGCCGACTAAGATCGCCGCGGGACGGTTAGCGGAAAACCAGTCGGCGAATTCGCGCACAAAGCTTTCGAAGCTCATCCCCGGGGCGTAAAAAGAAAAATAGCCGGGGTCGGTAATGGCATGCGGCGGAGGCTGGCGCACCCATGGGGTGTCAGGTTCCCAGCATTGCCATTCCGGCGCGAACTGACTGAGTGAGTTCTGCGTGGTTAGCGGCAGAGCAACCCAGAAAAATTGTTCGATGACATCCTGATATGTTTCCCGCAGCGCTTCACAATGGGTAATGGTGCAGGAAAACTGCGCCTCCCAGTCGATAAACAGCACGCTAATTTTGCGGCCTGTACGTCGTGCGTGAAGCGCGGTCAGATGTAACATCAGAGTGGAATCCTTGCCTCCGGAAAAAGAGACACAGATTCGGGAGAAATTATCCATCACCCATTCAATACGTTTCTGCGCGGCCTGCAGAACGGACTCGGGTAATGGAAGTTTTATTAATGCCACGATCTCTGTTCCTTAACTGCAGTTGACGGTTTGATTGCATACCATGCTACGACAGAAAATAACCACCGTCATTTTTTATGCGTTTACATTTGCGTGGATTATTAATTTAGACTTAATCATTCATGGCGTGAATTTTTGTCTGAGGTTGCGGATGGATTATCTTGTCGATCAGCGAAGAGAACAGGGGGGTATTTATCTGCGTCTGGTGATAAATCATGTAGATCATAATAGAGGGTAGCGGAACGGGCAGCACTCTTAATTTCAGATTAAAAAGCGGGGGAGTCAATATCGCTTTAGGAACAAAGCCGATAAGGTCGGTGTGGTTAATCATATTGATGATCGCTATCAGAGAATCGCTGCGAAAGGCAATCCTGCGGTCAGGAAAGCTTTTTTTCATTTGCGCATAAAAACTCTTTATCCCGACTTCACTGGAAAGATAAGCGGCAAAGCTTTCTCGCATAATGGCCTGCCGGTCGTTGAGTTCATCGGCCCGCGGATGGTGTTCGCCACAGACCAGTACCATTTCAGCCTCGTGGAAGGGCTGGCAGAGCGTCTCCGCGTTTTTACCGGGGGACAAACTGAGTATCAGATCCGCCTTGCGCTGTGAGAGCAAATTCTCCACTGATTCGCTGGTGAGCTGAAGGTCATGATGCTCAATCTGCATATTCCGGCTGTGGTAGAGGGCACGGATGAGTTGTGAAGAGTCGGGGGTAATAAATAACTGTGGGCTATAAATGACAAACCGTTTTTTTAAATTGTCCGGGTTGGCAATAGAAATCGTTTTCTCCAGCTGGCTTAAGTTTTTTTCGAGAAGATAATGCAGGTTGACGCTCATTTGGGTGGGGGTAATGCCTTTCCCCGAACGAATAAACAGCGGATCGTTAAGCTGAGTGCGCAGGCGTTGCAGTGACTGGCTTACGGCGGAGGGCGTAATAAATAATGTTTCCGCCGCCCGACTGATGCTCAGATGTTGATAGATGCATTCAAAAATAACCAGCAGGTTAAGATCGAATTTTTTCAGGCCGTAAAGGTTCGCCATGGCTAATTATCCGGATTACGTCGTGGTGATAAAAGTTATTAGTATTTTGTATTTTATTTTTTTGTAATAATTGAGTTGGTGAATTTATAATAGCGTTTATTTTTCGCCAATACTGAATGTATATGACTGGAGAGGCGTAAGCCAGGTTCTTTTTTCTCAGGAACCTGGCCAGGAAGAGGAGCTGAGCGGGCTACTTTTCTCCCATCATGACCTGCAGCTTGTCGGCTTCAGGCAGCCCGACCACCTGCTGCAGCATATTATCTTTGTTCATGTAGTAAATGGCCGGCGTTGCGTTCGCGCCGAGTTCATCCATTAACTGCTGGTTCTCGCTGACGATCTTCATTTTTTCCGGGGAGAGATTAGTCGGGATCTTAATAAGCATTTTTCCGGCGGATTGTTGGTAATCACGCCAGGTTTTCGCCGGATCCTCGGTAGCGAGAATTGCGGCGGCCGTCGCCGGGCTTTCGGGTTTGATAACGCCAACCAACAGCGTGCGAATCTGTACTTTGCCTGACTCTACCCACGGACGGGCCTGTTGCCAGAATTGCAGGCAGTACGGGCAGAAGGGATCGGCAAAGACATACAGAGTGACCGGCGCCTCCTTTTTCCCTTCCTGTAGCCAGCTGGCGGCCTCCATTTTCTTCCACATCGCCTGGCCTGCCGGCGTATAGAGCTCTTTCTGGAACAGCTGCTCGCTCAGGTTATTGCCATTTTCATCGTACATATAGCCGGAAATAGCGTGCTTGCCGTCGGGGGTCAGATAGATAGCGACCCCCATATCCTGATATTTCCCCAGCCATCCCTTCACCCCACCCGGTGCTTCAAAGGGCTTAATAATGGTAATTCCCTGTTTTTCTATCGCTTTTACGGGAGCCGGGAGATCTTCAGCCTGGCAGAAAAAGGGTAAAAAACTGAGAAAAAACAGACGCTTTAACATGATAATTCCTTGTTAAATCAATGTGTAAGGTGAAAAGATGACGAAGCCTATCACAGCTATAGGTAAGACCTGCTCGCGGGCGGATTGCCCTTTAATACTGCGGATGGTGTAATCGGCCTTGCTGTTACATTAAGGTAATGTAGAGCGCAACACATAGCCAGCTTGTCTGGCACTGAACCTACCTGCGGGTATTTCAGGTAACGGGGCCGCCTGAATAGGGTGGCCTTTTTACTTTCAGTGCCACGGGATGCAAAAGTAACGAAAAGCGGCGATCGTCGCGCCGGGTTCACAAAGCTGTCTTGTTCCGGTTGTTAGATATCGCTTATTGATTTGATAATGCAAACGCATTGGTCGAATCAGGAAAAGTTCGTTAACTTAGACCTCAACGAAAACACGGAGGAAGTATAGATGTCCTTGATTAACACTAAAATCAAACCTTTTAAAAACCAGGCATTCAAAAACGGTGAATTCATCGAAGTTACCGAAAAAGACACCGAAGGCCGTTGGAGCGTATTCTTCTTCTATCCGGCTGACTTCACCTTTGTATGCCCGACTGAACTGGGCGACGTTGCAGACCATTACGAAGAGCTGCAGAAACTGGGCGTAGACGTGTACTCCGTTTCTACCGATACCCACTTCACCCACAAAGCATGGCACAGCAGCTCTGACACCATCGCGAAAATCAAGTATGCGATGATCGGCGACCCGACTGGCGCCCTGACCCGTAACTTCGACAACATGCGTGAAGACGAAGGCCTGGCGGACCGCGCAACCTTCGTTGTTGACCCGCAGGGTATCATCCAGGCTATCGAAGTTACCGCTGAAGGTATCGGCCGCGACGCATCTGACCTGCTGCGTAAAATCAAAGCTGCTCAGTACGTTGCTTCTCACCCAGGTGAAGTTTGCCCGGCGAAATGGAAAGAAGGTGAAGCGACTCTGGCGCCTTCTCTGGACCTGGTCGGCAAAATCTAAAATTCACTACACCTTTCGCGCTACAGGTGCGTTGGCTACGCTTCATCCCCCGGTCACTTACTTATGTAAGCTCCGGGGATTCATAAGCCTGCCGCCTTCCTGTAACACGAAATGCTTGCGAATTTATCCTCAAGCGGGTGCATCTGCGCCCGTTTTATTCCAGCACCATGATGCAAGCCGCATTCAGGCCGCCCGCAAGGCTGCTTGCATGATGATGTTTTTTAAGCAGGAGATTAAAAATGCTCGACACCAACATGAAAACCCAGCTCAAGGCCTACCTTGAGAAACTGACCAAACCTGTTGAGCTGGTTGCCACGCTGGATGACAGCGCAAAATCGGCAGAAATCAAGGAACTGCTGGCTGAAATCGCCGAACTGTCGGAAAAAGTGACCTTCAGAGAAGATAACAGCTTGCCTGTCCGCAAGCCTTCTTTCCTGATTGCCAATCCCGGATCCCTCCTGGGGCCGCGTTTTGCCGGTTCTCCGCTGGGACATGAATTTACCTCTTTGGTGCTGGCGCTGCTGTGGACCGGCGGCCATCCTTCCAAAGAGACCCAGTCACTGCTCGAGCAGATCCGCGATCTGGACGGTGATTTTGAGTTTGAAACCTATTATTCGCTTTCTTGTCATAACTGCCCGGATGTCGTGCAGGCGCTGAACCTGATGGCGGTACTGAATCCGCGTATTAAACATACGGCGATTGACGGTGGGACTTTCCAGAATGAGATTACCGATCGCAACGTGATGGGCGTTCCGGCTGTCTTTATGAATGGCCAGGAGTTCGGTCAGGGTCGTATGACGCTGGCGGAAATTGTCGCTAAAGTTGATACCGGCGCCGAAAAACGGGCGGCGGAAGAGCTGAATAAGCGCGATGCTTATGATGTGCTGATTGTTGGTTCCGGCCCGTCTGGTGCCGCGGCGGCGGTCTATTCTGCGCGTAAAGGTATTCGTACCGGTCTGATGGGTGAACGTTTCGGTGGTCAGGTGCTGGATACCGTGGATATCGAAAACTACATCTCTGTACCGAAAACCGAAGGGCAGAAACTGGCCGGGGCGTTAAAAGCGCACGTCAGCGACTATGCGGTGGATGTGATCGACTCTCAGAGCGCATCGAAACTGATTCCGGCTTCGGTAGAAGGCGGCCTGCACCAAATTGAAACGGCCTCCGGCGCGGTGCTGAAAGCGCGCAGCGTGATCATTGCCACCGGGGCAAAATGGCGCAACATGAACGTGCCGGGTGAGGATCAGTATCGCACTAAAGGGGTGACCTATTGCCCGCACTGCGACGGCCCGCTGTTTAAAGGTAAACGCGTGGCGGTCATCGGCGGCGGTAACTCCGGCGTTGAGGCGGCCATCGATCTGGCAGGTCTGGTAGAACACGTGACTCTGCTGGAGTTCGCGCCGGAAATGAAAGCCGACCAGGTCCTGCAGGATAAAGTCCGCAGCCTGAAAAACGTCGATATCATTCTCAATGCGCAGACCACTGAAGTGACGGGCGATGGCAGCAAAGTGACCGGCCTGCAGTATCGTGACCGGGTCAGCGGTGATGAACACCATATCGAGCTGGCGGGGATTTTCGTGCAGATTGGGCTGCTGCCGAACACCAACTGGCTGGAAGGCACCATCGAGCGTAACCGGATGGGCGAGATTATCATCGACGCGAAATGTGAAACTAACGTCAAGGGCGTGTTTGCCGCCGGCGACTGCACAACCGTACCGTACAAACAGATTATTATCGCCGCGGGCGAGGGCGCGAAAGCTTCCCTGAGTTCGTTCGATTATCTGATTCGTACCAAAAGCGCATAATAAAGTAAGACCACACCTGCATATAAAAGAGGCTACCCCAGGGTAGCCTCTTTTTTTAGCCTTCGAGGTTACCGAACGACCATTACCGGAATATGGGCATGGCGGATGACGCTTGAGGCATTAGAGCCAAGCAAGTGGGTGCTGATAGAAGGGTTGCGCGAACCAATCACCACCACATCGGCTTTAATTTCGTTCGCCAGTTCATTGACCATGTCCCGCACATTACCAAAGCGGACGTGCATTTTAATCCGCGAAGGGTCGATGCTGAAATGACCTGCCATTGTTTTCAGGCGCGTTTCCGCTTCGTGCTGTAGATGCTCTTCAAAACGACGCAGATCGGCGGTAAAGCGGCTCATCGTGAAGCTGGACGATCCGGGTAAGACGTGGAGCAGGTGAATAATCCCATCCTGCTGGGCCAAAAACTCCGCGTGGCGGACGGCCTTGTCGCTCAACTCCATCTCAAAAACATCAACGGGCATAATGATAGTTTTATACATATGCATTCCTCCTTGTTCGACTGTTTCTATATCAACACATTATAGGAAAATATAGTGTCATTCAGCTCGCAAAACTGTCAGCTCAGACGAAGAGAGAGGTAAAATTTTGTCAGAACAAATGAGAGAGGGAAGAGGGCAGAAAGAGGATGCGAAGACATCCTCTGAATAAAGCGTGAAACGCCTCAGGCAGCGGGAGAATTAACGATGAAACTCACCTGCAGCTTCCGGCTGGTAAAGTAGCTCCAGGACTTCGAGATGAGCCGATGCCCCGCCCGGTAATTCCCAGTGGATCGCACTGCCGACTTTCAGACCGAGCAGCGCGGCGCCAACGGGAGCGAGCACGGAAAGCTGGGTGGCGCTGTCCGTTACCTGCGAGGGAAACACCAGTGTCCGCACGCGTTCTTCACCGCTGCTCAAATCGCGAAATCTGACTTTACTGTTCATGCTGACAACATCATGCGGCATCGCTTCGGGCGCCAGCATTTGTGCACGATCCAGTTCGTCGTTCAGCGCATCTGCCACCGGGGAATTAGCGAAAGCCGGCTGTTCGAGCAGCCTGTCGATGCGTTCTGCATCGAGCTCATTAATGATGATTGCGGGTCTGGTCATCGCATACTCCGTGTTATCCAGGAACCTGTCCGTAAAAGAAAACCCTCACCGAAAAGGCAAGGGTTAATGTCGTCCCATCATACTGAGACTTGTCGGCGGTTTGAAGTGATTAAACGCACATTAAGTGATGATCGCCGAAAGGGACATATGAAATTTATGATAATGCCGTCACAACCGAAAAATCTGTCTTATCCTTTTTAAGCTGTATCAGGTAGTACCCTTCCAATACAGGAGACTTAAATGAGCGGTTTTGACAAACTTACTCTTAACGACGGTAGTTATCTGTATTTTAAAGACTGGGGTAGCGGGCAACCGGTGGTATTCAGCCACGGCTGGCCGTTGACGGCTGATGCTTTTGAAGATCAAATGTTGTTTCTCGGATCGCATGGATTCCGCGTGATTGCTCACGATCGCCGGGGGCATGGTCGCTCGGCGCAGCCCTGGGATGGCCACAATATGGATCAGTATGCCGACGATCTGGCTCAGCTCACGGCCCATCTGAACTTACGTGATGCCGTTCATGTCGGACACTCAACCGGCGGCGGGGAAGTCGCGCGTTATATCGGCCGGCACGGAACTGACCGTGTGGCGAAAGCGGTGCTGATTGGCGCCGTGACGCCGATTATGATTCAGACGGACTTTAACCCGAACGGCGTTCCCAGGGCGGTCTTCGACAGCATCAGGGAGGGGGTTATTGAGGATCGCGGAGCGTTCTTCTATGAGCTGACGGCAGCATTCTACGGCTACAATCGGGACGGGGCCAAAGAGTCAAAAGCGGTACGTGAAGGGTTTGTCGAGCAGGGGTTGCAGGGGTCAATCAAAGCGCTTTATGACTGTATTGAAGCGTTTTCTGAAACCGACCTCCGTGAAGACCTGCGTAAGATGACGATCCCGACGCTGGTGATTCATGGTGATGATGACCAGATTGTCCCGTTTGAAACCTGCGGGAAAGTGGCGGCGCAGCTGCTGCCTGACGGCGAATTAAAGATCTACCAGGGCGGGTCTCACGGGATCTGTACGACCCATAAACACCAGATTAACCAGGATCTGCTCGATTTTATTCGCGCGTAATCTACCGGCGGCTTACGCCGCCGAATCATCAGTTGCCGGCTTTATCAATCACAAATTGTTTGCCGCAATTCCCCGGATGAGGCTGGGGCAAGAGGCTATTGGCTGAAAGCGGCTGATTGATGGCCTCCGCTTTGATGGCGATTTGCATTTCGGTTAAATAAGCCGGATTGCCGTTACAGGTCAGCTTAAATGCTTTCACGCTCTGCTTACCATATGCCTGCGCGACCGCGGCATCGAACTCATCGCGGCTGACGCTCTGCCCGTAGTGCTTCGCCAGAAAGAGGCCCAGCGGGCTCTGCTTCACTTCACTATCAAGACGTACCATCGTGCCAAAGTAGCTATCGGGATCGAAGCCAAAACAGACGCCGTGTTTCGCATACTCATAACGCTCGAGACATGAATTGCCGCCGGCTCCCGGCATCACGCTATTGAGTTTATTCGCCATCTCGAGCGACAGCCCGGTTTCAGCGGCCTGGCATTTACGCCCGGCTTTCACTTCAGGCATGTTGGGGACAGGGCGGGTGGCACAGCCAAAACGCATCCAGCGCCGATCGTCGACGCCCCGGGCAGCAATGGATTTTGGCAGGCCAGGCCAGAGGCCATGTACCGTCAGGAAATCCGCTTTATTCGGTAATTCCTGCTGCAAGCGACACTCTTCCGGCTCACTCCGGTTTCTGTCATGCATGCTCTGGCAGAACCCCGTTTGCCATGACAAAGCCAGTACATAACGGTCGAAATCGCCATATTGCGTTGCGGTGAGTGGTTCAGCGCCGGCCTGGGTTGCCGTCAACAAAAGGGCAATGGCGACGAAATCCTTCCTGAACATTTTTAATCCTGATAGTGGGTGACAATGATTTACAGGAAATGATTAAAGCATAAAAAAGGCGCCAGCTGGCGCCTTTTCGCGTTTATTAAAGCGCGCTACCGGGTACCAGAACTTCGGTGGCGATAATCACCACCAGCAGACCGACGATAACCGGAACAGAGGTCCGTTTCACCACTTCAAAGGGGGAGATTTTGGCCATCCCGGCAACGGCGACCACCACGCCTGAGACCGGCGAAATAGTCCGACCCAGGTTTGAAGCCTGTAGCATAGGAATGGACAGGTAGGCCGGGTTGATGCCTGAAGAGTGGGCTAATTTCGGGATCATCTCTACGAAGGCGTAAAACGGCGCGTTACCAGAACCGGTGGTCATTGCCGCCAGCATGGTCAGAATCACCAGCACCAGCATTAAAATAATGCTCGCCGAGCCAAATGATGTGGCGATTGAGATCAGGCTATTGATAAAGCCAATGGTGCTCAGGCCCTGAGCAAAGACGCCGGCGGCCACTAACAGCATGACGACGCCGGCGAAGGCATCGGCCATGCCGCGGTAGGCGACTTCCAGTCCGGCGAAAACATTTTTCGTATTAAAGCCGCGAACAAACTCCAGCACGGCCGCCAGCAGCATGCAGAGCACGAGGATAGCAATAATATGCAGCTCCGGGCCCCATTTCCCGTCGAAAATCAGGACGCCGATAATCGGCGTAAAGGGCAGAAGGGCGTAAAAGGAGGGAGCGGTTGTGGTGATCTCATTCACATCAAGCATTTCGTGAACGACATTCTCTTTTTTATCCAGATAGCGCTGCCAGAAGTAGTGGGCAATGGCCATGCTGATAATTGCGACGATGGAGATTGGCAGCGTGGTTTTAAACGCGAAGTCGATGAGCGGCATTTCTGCGGCTTTGGCGGCCAGCACCACGTCGCCGGAGGTCGGAGAGAGGATAATGGCGGCCGGCGAGGCGCAAATGGCCGCCGCGGCGCCGCGACTGATACCGACGTTCACCATCACCGGGAACAGCGTGGCCATCAGCAGAACGCCCAGACCGGTTGCCGAAGAGACGGCCAGCGACATCAGACAGGCGACAAAATAGGCGGCGATCATCAGCAGATAGGGAGAGTTAATATAGCGCAGTGGCTTTGAAGCCAGCTTTACCACCATATCGTTGGCGCCAATATGGGTCATATAGGTGGCGAATCCGCAGAGCATCATGATCATCATGCCCAAATCGCCGCCGCGGCTCATCAGGAGAATTTTAACGTATTCGATAATATCGGTCGCGGAGTACCCCGTGCTTTTTGTATCGCCGGGTAAAATTTTGTGCCCCATCAACGCGCTGACGATGAGTAACGTCAAACCGCCGACGAACAGCACGCCGGTGGCGGAATACCCTTTTATAATATAGCGGGCAACACCCACAATGACCACAATCCCAATCAGGATCTCAACTAGCGTAAGCATCTTTTACCCCTAAGCCTTTTACCCAAAGAATCTGCTAATAAATAAAGTGAAGATAAAATTAAGTGAGCGAATGTGCCTAATTAATGGGCGAAACATGCTGATGCAAATCAATAAACTGATGAGAACCCTGCAATCATCAGTGGAGGGGCGGCCGCTATCACAAAACGACGAGGTGAAAAGGGGGCTGTTTTTCCGATCATAAATCAGAAACTTACCTAATTTCGTTAAGGTAATATTAAGATTATACTTGTTAAATTATTGCGCTTTAAAATCGATATTGGTAAGAGATAAGTGTTGAGACAACGTCAGTTCGTATTGTTTTTTCTTGGTTTTTTAGGGGTAATGCTCTCTTGTGGCGCGGCTAACGCGTCGTTTACGTCGACGATTCGCGATGGGTATAACACCTTAAGTGATAACGTCGTGCAAACCTGGCAGGAACCTGAACACTACGATCTGTATGTTCCCGCGATTACCTGGCATGCCCGCTTTGCCTATGACAAAGAAAAGACCGATGAATATAACGAGCGTCCGTGGGGAGCAGGATTCGGGGTTTCGCGCTGGGATGATAAAGGCAACTGGCACGGCCTGTATCTGATGGCTTTTAAGGACTCTTTTAACAAATGGGAACCGATTGGCGGCTATGGCTGGGAGAAAACCTGGCGTCCGTTAGCAGATGACAACTTTCATCTTGGTCTGGGGTACACGCTGGGCGTGACGGCGCGGGATAACTGGAATTACATTCCCATTCCGGTCATTTTGCCACTGGCATCCATTGGTTATGGACCGGCAACTTTCCAGATGACCTATATCCCCGGGACCTACAATAACGGTAACGTCTACTTTGCCTGGGCCCGTTTCCAGTTTTAGAACTGGCATAACTTAGCAATAAAAGAGCTAAGTCGTTTGTCCTGTGAAAAAACAACAACTAAGGCGTGACCTCCTAAAAAAGATAGCGATATTTGTCACTTTTTAACAAAGTTGGACTGGACAAAAGGCATCACAATTGATGTACTGGTGTCCGACACAGTATCAGTGTCGTTTTTTCATATAAAGGTAATTTTGATGTCTAAGATTAAAGGTAACGTTAAGTGGTTTAATGAATCCAAAGGATTCGGTTTCATTACTCCGGAAGATGGCAGCAAAGATGTATTCGTACATTTCTCTGCAATCCAGTCCAACGGTTTCAAAACTCTGGCTGAAGGTCAGCGCGTAGAGTTCGAAATCACTAACGGTGCCAAAGGCCCTTCTGCTGCAAACGTAAACGCTATCTAAGCATTGCGTCAGTAGAATATAAAAACCCGCTCAACGCGGGTTTTTTTTTGCCTGCCGTTAGCGGCTGGCAGCGTGGGAAAAGAGCCAGAATGCCGTTGCCGTCATGGCGAATGAACCTAACAGATTGACCAGAATGTTCAGCAGCGCCCAGCTGAAACGGCCCTGTTGCAGCAGGAAAACGACCTCCGATGAGAAGGTTGAGAACGTCGTCAGCCCGCCGCAAAATCCGGTAGTGATCAGCAATTTCCACATTGGGTCAATGTTTGTCAGGCGATTAAACCATGCCAGCCCGGCACCAATGATAAATGCGCCCAGCAAGTTTGCCGCGAGTGTGCCGATGGGAATAGCGTGATGCATTGGATTGAACTTCATACCAAGCCACCAGCGCAATACGCTGCCGGTACCGCCGCCAACAAAAACGGCTAAAAGTAGTTGTGACACTCTCATTCCCTGCTATTTGGTTAATACAGGGGTTTGAGTGTAGCGCGCAAAATGCGTCATTGGCTACGAAATACCTGACGGGAGAAGAGAATGCGGGTTGCTGCGGGACAATTTGCCGTTACGGCGGACTGGCGAGTCAATGCGCGTACCTGCGTAGCGTTGATGAACCAGGCGGCCGGGCAGGGAGTATCATTGCTGGTATTACCGGAAGCATTGCTGGCGCGTGACGACAGCGATCCGGATCTCTCGGTAAAGTCGGCGCAGGAGATTGATGGCGGTTTTCTGCAGCTGTTGCGTGATGAAAGCCGGAATTATGGTTTAACCACGGTGCTGACGCTGCATGTACCTTCGGGTGAGGGGCGAGCGACGAATACGCTGGTGGCGATACGCCAGGGCGAAGTGATTGCCCAATACCAGAAGCTCCATTTGTATGACGCGTTTGCGATGCAGGAGTCGCGACTTGTCGATGCCGGGCAACAGATTCCGCCGCTGATTGATATCGACGGGGTACGCGTTGGCCTAATGACCTGTTACGATTTACGCTTTCCTGAACTGGCGTTAACGCTGGCGCTTAACGGTGCTGAAGTATTGGTTTTACCCACCGCGTGGGTAAAAGGGCCGATGAAGGAGTATCATTGGGCCACGCTACTGGCGGCCAGGGCTCTGGATACGACCTGCTATATCGTTGCGGCAGGCGAATGCGGCACCCGTAATATTGGTCAGAGCCGCATTATCGACCCGATGGGAACGATAATGGCGGGGGCAGGGGACGAGCCGCAGATGATTACTGCCGACATTTCGACAGCGTCGCTGCGTCAGATTCGCGAGCGTTTGCCGGTGTTGAAGAACCGCCGCTTTGCGCCACCGCAATTATTGTGATGTTTTTTTAAACAAGGCTTGATTCACCTTGTTACAGATTGCTATTGTGTCCGCGCGTCAAATAGCCGTTAATTGTTCGCGTGTATGATGGCGTATTCGCAGCTTGTTTTAGAGAAGAAGGTTAGCTATGGGTGAGATTAGTATTACCAAACTGCTGGTTGTCGCAGCACTGATTATTTTAGTGTTTGGTACCAAAAAATTACGTACGCTGGGTGGAGACCTGGGGTCCGCTATCAAAGGCTTCAAGAAAGCCATGAACGACGATGACGATAGCGCGAAGAAAACCAGTGCGGAAGAAGACGCTCCGGCACAAAAGCTCTCTCATAAAGAGTAATTAAAGGCGCTTTCCCCGACAGCGGGAGGGCGTAACCGACAGGCGAGAGTCTGGACGTTGAAGAGGCTGCAGCGATAAGCGTTGCGGCCTCTTTTTGTTGCCTGCTCGCGAAAATACGGAAAAAATGCAACCAGTTGTTACCAGCGGGCAGGGAAACATCAGACGGGCGGGATAAAAACAGATCGCCGCGCGAAAGCGTTCACGCGGCGATTGGCGGGCAGTGAGATTTACTTCACTTCCATCCCTTTGGCTTGCAAGTCGGCATGATAAGACGAACGAACGAACGGACCGCAGGCGGCATGGGTGAAGCCCATCGCCATCGCTTCGGCTTTCATCTCTTCAAACTCATCCGGGCTAACGTAGCGCTGAACCGGCAGGTGATGACGGCTTGGCTGCAGATACTGGCCCAGGGTGAGCATAGTCACGCCATGGCGACGCAGGTCGCGCATAACTTCGATGATCTCTTCATTGGTCTCGCCGAGACCGACCATCAAACCTGATTTCGTCGGGATCTCCGGATGCGCTTCTTTAAAGCGCTCCAGCAGCTTCAGCGACCAGTTGTAGTCGGCGCCTGGGCGAACCTGACGATACAGACGCGGCACGTTTTCCAGGTTGTGGTTAAACACATCCGGCGGCGTCACCGTGAGGATATCCAGCGCGCGATCCATACGGCCACGGAAGTCAGGGACCAGGGTCTCAATCTTAATCGTCGGGTTTTTCTCACGAATAGCGCTGATGCAATCGGCAAAGTGCTGTGCGCCGCCGTCGCGAAGATCGTCGCGGTCAACGGAGGTCACGACGACGTAACGCAGGCCCATATCGGCGATAGTTTGCGCGAGTTTCTGCGGTTCGTTGGCATCCGGGGTCACCGGACGACCGTGCGCAACGTCACAGAACGGGCAGCGGCGGGTACAAATCGCGCCGAGGATCATAAAGGTGGCCGTTCCGTGGTTGAAGCATTCCGCAAGGTTTGGGCAAGAAGCTTCTTCGCACACGGAGTGCAGACCGTTCTTACGCATCGCTGCTTTGATTCCCTGGATACGGGACGAGTCAGCCGGAAGTTTGATTTTCATCCATTCCGGTTTTCTGAGCAGAGCTTCACGCTCAGTTGCCACGTTTTTCACCGGGATAAGGGCCATTTTATCGGCGTCGCGGTACTTAACACCGCGTTCCATCACAATGGGTTTACTCATAGCGTGCGTGTTCCAGTTGCGAGTCACGAAGGAAAGCGAATCAATTCAAGGAAATGTTGTATTTATCAACTATTTTTGAATTAAGGACAGGCAGTATACCATTGATATGGGACAGAAAGCAGCCTACCTGTTCGGCAAATTGTAAAATAGTTGTTGTTTTATGCTTATCCTCACGTGCTTTATTGTTTAAACGACTGGCAAACGACCTCGATGACCTGATTCAGCAACGGTTCCTGCGCGCTCTGCCGGTTGTAATGCAGTGCAATCTCAATGCGCTCTTCGGGTAATTGAGCGTAGTCGAGCCTTGCCAGCGACCACGTTTGCGCCAGCAGAGAAAACATTCGCTCCGGTATCAGCCCGAGCATATCGCTTTGGCTGATCAGCGCAGCCTGGGCAAACAGGTTGTCGCTGCTGAAGCCACAGCGGCGTTCTCCCTGGCGTTCCTGCCGCTGCCGGTATATTGCCGGATAGCGTTGGCCCGGCGGTAGCTTCAGCGCAAACTCATACTGGCGGAGATTCTCTTCGGTTAACGGCCTTTGCAGCGCCGGATGTTCTTCGCGGCAATACATCACCAGCCGCTCTTCAAACAGCAGGTGATACGCGATGGTCTGGCTACTGTAGGTATCGCTGTCGATCACTAAATCGACCTGGCGTTGGTTAAGCTGACTGCTGGCATCGGTAATGGCGATGTTGTGTAACCGGATCTGGGGGAAACGCGGTTTGAGCGCGTGCGCAATCGTGGGGATGACCAGCGCCCCGATGAGAGGGGAGGTCGCGATGGTGAGGGCGCGTGGCTGAGCCGCCCCGCAGGCCAGGTCAAGGGCGCTGAGGAAGGATTCCATTCCCTGGCTGATGTACTGGTGAAGATGGGTTGCGTAGGCCGTAGGCCTCACCCCCTGGCCTTTACGAATAAACAGTGGGTCGGGGAATACCGCACGCAGTTTGTTAAGCGACTGGCTGATCGCCGATGGTGTAATGTTCAGCACTTTAGCGGCATTTACGATGCCCTTGTGAACATACACCGCTTCAAAAATGGTCAGCAGGTTCAGATCCACATTGCGTAGAATACGCAACACCTGGCGGTCGTGGTGCGGTTCCTGCGGTGCGGGCGACTCTGATGACGGCGTGTTATTTTCCACTCAGCGCTTCCTGTTATCGGAAATAGCGCAAGTATAGCGGCCGGCGGCAGCGTCGTGCGTGACGTTTAATTGCAAATATAATGGCTTAACTATCGATAATGCGAATGTCGCGCCCCGGAGACAGGGGCGCGAGCGGGCGGGAGCTAAGCGGCAGCAATCATCTCGTGGGGCGGGTTGCCGAGCAGGGCCAGCAGGTTGGCAACCAGATGTGGCGCCACCATCTGCGGTTGAATATCCGGCTGCCACTGGCGCATTTGGGTCATCTCCATCCCGGCATAGCCGCAGGGGTTAATCCGCAGGAACGGCGACAGGTCCATCGCAATATTCAGCGCAAGCCCGTGAAACGAACAACCTTTCCGGATACGTAAACCCAGCGAACAGATTTTTTGCTCGCCGACGTAGACGCCGGGCGCATCGGCGCGTGGATGTGATTCAATCGCGTATTCCGCCAGCGTATTGACCACGGTCTGTTCCAGCAGAGTAACCAGTTCGCGCACGCCCAGTTTCCGGCGCTTGAGGTTCAACAGAACATACATCACCTGCTGCCCTGGCCCGTGGTAGGTCACCTGGCCGCCGCGATCGCTTTGAATGACCGGAATGTCCCCCGGAACCAGCACGTGTTCGGCTTTTCCCGCCTGGCCTTGAGTAAAGACCGCAGGGTGCTCTACCAGCCAGATTTCGTCCAGCGTGCTGTCGTCGCGGGTATCGGTAAATTCATGCATCGCCTGCGAGACCGGTTCGTAAGGTTGCAGGCCAAGTTGACGAATAAGGATTTTGTTATGCTGCAAAACAACGTCTCCGCAGAGAGAGAAGTGACTTGAGGGGGGAGTATATCACAGCATAGCGGGGAGAGATGACCCGGCGCAGGACCGGGTCTGGGAATGGGTTACAGCACCATCCGGACGATATCGATATTGCCCAGCTCTTCGTACAGGGTTTCGACCTGCTCGATATGGGTTGCGTTGATGGTGATAGAGACCGAGTGGTAGTTCCCCTTGCTGCTCGGTTTTACCTGTGGAGAGTAATCACCAGGCGCATGGCGCTGTACCACTTCCACCACCTGATCAACCAGCTCAGGCAACGCCTGCCCCATTACTTTGTAAGTAAATGGAGTAGGGAATTCAAGCAGTTCGTTAAGTTTGGTTTTCATGTCAGCTCCGGTGTTACGACAAAAAATAATAACTCCCACGAAGTGTGGGAGTTATCAGGTTACTTTGATGATTAGTATATGGGGATGTAAATCACACTTTCAAGTGTTCGATTTTTAACCAAACCAGTGGTGGAACATTAACTTGATGTAATCAATCATTTTTCCGAAGAAATTGCCTTCAGGAATTTCTTGCAGGACGACCAGCGGGCGCTGATCGATCGTTTTACCGTCCAGCTGGAAGTTAATGGTGCCGACAACCTGATTTTTCTGCAGCGGGGCGTGCAGTTCGGTATTGTTCAGCACATAGCTGGCTTTCAGATCTTTCATGCGGCCACGAGGGATAGTCAGATAAACGTCTTTATCGACACCCAGCGAAGCGCGATCGCTGTCGCCAAACCAGGCTGGTTCGGAAGAGAACTCTTTCCCGGCTTTCAGCGGATTAACGGTTTCGAAGAAGCGGAAGCCCCAGGTCAGCAGCTTTTTGCTTTCGGATTCGCGGCCTTTGTAGGTGCGGCCGCCCATGACGGCGGAGATCAGACGCATCTGGCCTTCGGTCGCCGAGGCCACGAGGTTATAGCCCGCTTTATCGGTATGCCCGGTTTTAATCCCGTCGACGTTCAGGCTGTTATCCCACAGCAGACCGTTACGGTTCAGCTGACGAATGCCGTTAAAGGTGAACTCTTTTTCTTTATAGATGGTGTATTCGTTCGGTACATCGCGGATCAGCGCCTGGCCAATCAGCGCCATATCGCGCGCGGAGCTGTACTGACCGTCGGCATCGAGGCCGTGAACGGTCTGGAAGTGGCTGTTTTTCAGGCCCAGCGCATTGACGTAGCTGTTCATCAGGCTGACGAAGGCATCCTGGCTGCCGGCAACATAGTCGGCCATGGCGACGCAGGCATCGTTACCTGACTGCAGGTTGATGCCGCGGATCAGCTGAGAAACCGGAACCTGCATACCCGGCTTCAGGAACATCAGTGAAGAGCCTTTAAACACCGGGTTACCGGTTGCCCACGCATCGTTACCCACCGTAACCAGGTCGGTTTCTTTAAACTTGCCCGCTTTCATGGCCTGACCGATGACGTAGCTGGTCATCATTTTGGTCAGACTCGCCGGGTCGCGGCGGGAATCGGCGTTATTCTCCGCCAGCACTTTGCCCGAATTGTAATCAATAAGAATCCAGGATTCGGCGTCAATCTGCGGCGCGCCTGGGATCATGGTTTTGAGATTCAGGTCATCGGCGTGGGCAGCGGAGGAGAGCGCTGCAACGGAGAGGGCCGTAACGAGTAAACGTGCGGTGAAAGAGGTCTTCATGGTCAGAACAACGGCATCCGTGATGGAGTTAAAAAAAGTGCCTTACTATAACAAATGCTCTGTGGACCGGCATCCGACATTGCGCATGACTTTGTTAATGACTTTTTCATGCGCATCACAGTACGGACAACGACCCTACCTGTTTAGTTGGCGTGAGTAATAAATGATTGCAGCTGAGCTTCGCTTTGCAGGCGCTGTTGTACCGTGCTGGCCTGCGATTTACTGGCGAATGGCCCTAGCTGAATGCGCCACACTGCGCCGTTCTGCACGACGCGGCCAGGCACGGAAAACTGCTGGCTCAGACGCTGCTGATATTGCTGCGCGCGGGCCCGATCGCTGACGGCGCCGACCTGGACGACAAAATCGCCGCTGGCGCTGGCCGAAGAGGCGGCGACAGCCGTGGTTGCCGCCGCAGCCGGCGCTGCTGGCGTGACGCTGCCTTGCGCAGAACCAGGGGCGGTAACCGGCGCGCTTTGGGTGGCAGTCTGAACCGCAGGCTCGCTGCTTTCCAGTACGCCGCTATTCAGGGGCGTCGGCGCGCCGAGGAAGCCGCTGCTGTTCACCGGAGCGCCAACGTTGTCTTCCGGCTTCAGCGTGGCATTGCTGATCGGGCGAACGTCGGTTGGCGCCGTCGGTTCGCTGGAAACACCTGCGCCGCCGTCAAGATCGGGACGAGCAGGCAGCGCATAGGTCTGTTTGGCAACGGTAGTACAGGCCATGCCCGGGCCGGAAAGCGAACCGTCCGGTGCGACGATGATCGGATCGATACGCACTTTGGTGTTGTTGGAGGTGTTCAGGCGATCGGCGGAGGCGCGAGAAAGCGAAATCACGCGATCGGTGCCGTACGGGCCGCGATCGTTAATGCGCACGACGATCATGCGGCCATTTGCCACGTTCGTCACGCGCACGTAGCTCGGGATCGGCAGCGTCGGGTGTGCTGCGGTCAGCTGCGTCGGGTCGAAGGCTTCGCCGGATGCCGTCAGGTTGCTGTTGGGCTCCGCATCATAAATGGCGGCCAGACCGGTCTGGGTAAAGTTAGACGGATCCTGGACGATTTTATAACTTTTACCCTCGCGCTCGTAATCCTGATTCGCCGTCGCATTTGGCGTCTCATAATGCGGATCGGCGCCGCTGATTTCCACGCTTGGGCCATTACAAACGGCCGGCTGTGGAGTGCTGACCGTCTTCTGTTGAACGTCTTCACCCGAACATGCCGCCAGCAGCCCCGCTGCTATGCAAATCCCCAGCCATTGCTTACGCATCGCAAACCCCTTAAACGCTTTTCGACAACATTTTTCTGTGGGTGTGGATCGACATCACGATACCAAACCCGGCCATCAATACGATCAGGGCTGAGCCCCCGTAGCTGACCAGCGGCAACGGTACCCCCACCACTGGTAAAATACCACTCACCATACCAATATTTACGAAGACATAAACGAATAAAATCAACATTAAACCACCGGCCATGACGCGACCGAAGGTGGTCTGCGCCTGGGCGGCGATCCACAGCCCGCGCATGATGAGCAAAATATAGAGCGCCAGTAGAATCAGCACGCCAATCAGGCCGAGCTCTTCGGCCAGGACCGCAAAGATAAAGTCGGTATGGCGTTCCGGCAGGAATTCAAGCTGCGACTGGGTGCCGTGCAGCCAGCCTTTGCCGCGTAATCCACCGGAGCCAATGGCGATTTTCGACTGGATAATATGATAGCCGGCACCCAGCGGATCGGTTTCCGGGTCGAGCAACATCATGACGCGCTGACGCTGATAATCATGCATCAGGAAGAACCATAAAATCGGAATAAACGCCGCAACCAGCACCACCGCCACGCCGATCAGGCGCCAGCTCAGCCCGGACAGGAACAGCACGAACAGGCCAGACAACGCAATCAGAATCGATGTTCCGAGGTCAGGCTGGGCGGCAACCAGCAGGGTTGGCAGAAAAATCAGCACCAGCGCAATGGCGGTATTCTTCAGCGAGGGTGGGCAAACGTCGCGGTTGATAAAGCGCGCGACCATCAGCGGGACGGCGATTTTAGCAATTTCCGACGGCTGAAAGCGCACAACCCCCAGATCCAGCCAGCGCTGGGCGCCTTTGGAAATCGCGCCGAAAGCGTCAACCGCCACCAGCAAAATGATACAGAAGATATAGAGATAGGGCGCCCAGCCTTCATACACGCGCGGCGGGATTTGCGCCATCACGATCATGATCACCACGCCCATGGCGATCTGGCCTATTTTGCGCTCCATCATCCCGATGTCCTGGCCGCTGGCGCTCCAGATGACCAGCGCGCTGTAGGTCAGCAGCGCCAGCAGAATCAGCACCATGGTCGGATCGAGATGGATTTTATCCCATAGTGATTTTTTGTTCGGATTATCGGTCATTATTGATCCTCACCCGCCGTGACCGCCGGGTTTTCACTCGGCAGGTTTGTGTTGTTATCACCCAGCATAATGTGGTCGAGAATCTGGCGCATAATCGTGCCGACCGCCGGGCCAGCACCGCCGTTCTCAAGAATGATGGCAACAGCAACCTGGGGATTGTTATAAGGGGCAAACGCCGTCATGAGTTTATGGTCACGCAGACGTTCCGCGATTCGGTGCGCGTTATAGGTTTCATTGGCTTTCAGGCCAAATACCTGGGCTGTACCGGATTTCGCCGCAATTTTATAGGGCGCGCTGGCGAAGTATTTATGCGCGGTCCCGTTGCCACGGTTAGCGACGCCGAACATCCCGTCCTTGGCGATTTCCCAGAAGCCGGAATGAATGTCGCCGACCGGCGGCTCGTGCGGTTGAACCCAGGGAACCTGTTTGCCGTCTTCGACGGTGCTTTGCAGCAGATGCGGCACTTTCACCAGACCGTCGTTTATCAGGATCATCAGCGCTTTGTTCATCTGAATCGGCGTGGCGGTCCAGTAGCCCTGGCCGATTCCGACCGGGATGGTGTCGCCCTGATACCAGGGCTTCTTAAAGCGTTTCAGCTTCCATTCGCGGGTCGGCATATTCCCGGAACGCTCTTCCGACAGATCGATACCGGTATAGTGGCCGTAACCGAATTTGCTCATCCACTCAGAGAGGCGGTCGATACCCATATCATAAGCGACCTGATAGAAGTAGGTATCCGCAGACTCCTCGAGCGCTTTGGTCACATTCAGATGCCCGTGACCCCATTTTTTCCAGTCGCGGTAGCGCTTGTCAGAGCCCGGCAGCTGCCACCAGCCCGGGTCGAACAGGCTGGTATTGCGGGTGATGACGTTCGCGCTGAGGGCCGATACGGCGACATAAGGCTTCACCGTCGACGCCGGCGGGTAGACCCCCTGAGTCGCGCGGTTGACCAGCGGAGTATTCGGATCGTTCAGCAGGGCGGAGTAGTCTTTACTGGAGATGCCGTCCACAAACAGGTTCGGGTCGTAGCTCGGCGTGGAGACCAGCGCGAGGATGCTGCCGGTACGCGGGTCGGTGACGACCACGGCAGCGCGGCTGCCGGCGAGCAGGGTCTCAATGTACTGCTGAAGCTTGAGATCGAGGGTCAAATAGATATCGCGCCCGGCCTGCGGCGGCACCTCTTTGAGCTGGCGAATGACGCGGCCGCGGTTGTTGACCTCAACCTCTTCATAGCCGGTCTGACCGTGCAATACGTCTTCGTAATAGCGCTCGATTCCCAGCTTGCCAATATCATGCGTGGAGGCATAGTTGGCCAGCTTGCCCTCTTTATCCAGGCGATCGACGTCTTTATCGTTAATTTTTGAGACGTAGCCGATAACGTGGGTCAGCGCGGAATTATAGGGGTAGTAGCGGCGTTTATAGCCTTTTACTTCGACGCCGGGAAAGCGGTACTGGTTAACCGCAAAACGGGCCACCTGGACTTCGCTCAGGTTGACCTTGACGGGAATCGAGGTGAAGCGATGGGAACGCGAGCGTTCTTTCTTGAAGTTTGCAATATCATCATCGGTCAGATCGATGACGTCGCGTAACGCATCCAGCGTCTGCTGCACGTTATCGACTTTCTCCGGCATCATCTCCAGCTGGTAGATGGTGCGGTTCAGCGCCAGCGGCGTACCGTTGCGGTCATAGATAATGCCGCGACTGGGCGGAATGGGGACCAGCTTAATACGGTTTTCGTTGGAACGCGTTTGATAGTCGGTGTAGCGAACAATCTGCACGTTATAAAGATTGGCAACCAGTATGCCGGTAAGCAGCAAAATCCCCAAAAAAGCGACCAGCGCCCGGCGCACGAACAGCGAGGATTCAGCCGTATAGTCGCGGAAAGAATTCTGTAATTTCATTCGCTGCTTAGTCTACCCTGGTCATCATTATTCACGGTGGTAAGGGTGGTTGGTGGTAATGCTCCACGCACGATACAGGCTCTCAGCGACCAGTACGCGTACCAGCGGGTGAGGCAACGTGAGGGTGGAGAGTGACCAACTCTGTTCCGCTGCTGCTTTACAAGCCGGAGAGAGCCCCTCGGGACCGCCGATAAGCAGGCTGACGTCGCGGCCATCCTGTTTCCAGCGCTCCAGCTCTCGTGCCAGCTGCGGCGTATCCCACGGTTTTCCCGGAATATCCAGGGTCACGATGCGATTTTTGCCTGCGGCTGCCAGCATCATCTCCCCTTCTTTGTCGAGGATTCGCTTGATGTCGGCATTTTTACCGCGTTTACCGGCAGGGATTTCCAGCAGCTCGAACGGCATATCTTTTGGAAAACGGCGCAAATATTCACTAAAGCCGGTCTGAACCCAGTCCGGCATCTTGGTGCCAACGGCCACCAGCTGCAGCTTCACGCATTAACTCCAGAGTTTTTCCAGCTCGTACAGACGACGGCTCTCTTCCTGCATAACGTGAACCATGACGTCGCCAAGGTCGACAACAATCCAGTCAGCGGCGCTTTCACCTTCAACGCCAAGCGGCAGCATTCCTGCGGCGCGAGACTCTTGTACTACGTGGTCGGCGATGGACATTACATGGCGCGTAGAGGTGCCGGTGCAAATAATCATGCAATCTGTAATGCTGGATTTGCCATGAACGTCAATGGCAACGATGTCCTGACCTTTCAGGTCATCAATTTTGTCGATAACAAAATCCTGGAGTGCTTTACCCTGCAAGAGTTCCCCCTGGGTGAGTGAAGATTGATAATAATAAACAGCCTGACAGTATACCTGAACTCGTCGAAAAGTCGGGATAAATGTCGGTCAGCAAGCGATGGCGGCGGCTATCATCCCATCCATCGCCCGTGATTGCATCGCCATTTTTGTAAAACAATTTCTGGAAACATCGTTTAGCCGATACGTCCAGGCTGCGGAGAATAACAGCCTGCTCTGACCTGTCAATGGTCTGCACGGAATTCTTCTTCCTTCTGCCAGCGCGCCTGGCTATTTAATACCCGCAGCGTGGCAAAATCAGCGTGCAGTTCGAGTTCGCTCCATGTGCCATGGGCGACAGGAAAATGCCACATGGCCTCCGCCGGCAGCTTCAGCAACAGCGCGATAAGCAGACTCAGCCCACCTTTATGGCCCACGATCAGCAGATGATCTGGCTGCGGATGGTGCGTCAGCTTCTCGGCAAACGTGCGGACGCGGTGGGCGAAATGCTGAAAACTTTCGCCGTTGGTCGGCGCCGCATGCTGCCAGTCCGCGCACCAGGCGGCATAGTTTTCCGCGTCTTCGAGCTGTAAGTCCCGATGATGGCGCATTTCCCAGTCGCCAAAAAACATCTCGTTGAGTTCGGGGACAATCTGCCGGGGGATATGCCGTGTGCCGAGCAGCAGGTCGGCGGTGATGTGGGTGCGTTCCAGTTCGCTGCAGAGCACGCGATCGAACGTTACCGCCTGCAGCAGCTGGCCGAGCGTTCTCGCCTGCATCATGCCGCGTTCGGTTAGCGGAGTCGGGGCGTGTCCGCTGTAAAGGCCGGCAACATTGGCCTCAGTTTCACCATGTCGAACTAACCATAATTTCACTGAATATACGCCTTCTGACATCATCAAGGGATGAGGGAGAGTATATGCGAATCGGCGCGCTGCTATTGTATCCGGCGTCACCAACGCTGGGGCAACGGCCGGTTAACAGTAGAGTTTTTGCTGATGGATATACGCCAGTACCGCGGCCGGCAGCATGTCAGCGCAGGATTCTCCGCGTTCAAGGCGCTGGCGGATAATCGTTGCCGAAATATCAAACCACGGGGTTTCCGCCAGATAGATGACCCCGGCGGGACGGCTGTGCAGCTGTTCTGCGTCGTGGGTTAAATGTTTGTCCAGCCACCGCTGATCCTCTTCCCGTTTCATCACCAGCGGGTAGCCCGGACGACGGCAAACGATCAGATGGACATTATCCAGAATCGAGGTGTAATTGTGCCAGGTCGGGAAGGTGAGCAGCGAGTCCTGACCAATAATGAACGCCAGCGGCTGGTCCGGCCCTTGTTCCTGTCGCCACTCTTCGAGCGTTTGTGCCGACCAGGACGGCGTCTGACGCCGAAGCTCGCGTTCATCGAGCACGAACAACGGTTTATCGGCAATGGCCAGCGCCAGCATCTGTTTACGCTGGGCGCTGGTGGCTTCAGGCTGCGGGCGGTGTGGCGGAACATTGTTTGGGACGATAATGACTTTGCCAAGACCGATCTGATTCGCCAGAACCTCGACCGGTTTGAGGTGACCATAGTGCACCGGATCGAAGGTGCCGCCGTACATTGCCTGCAACTGAGTCATATCAACCATCAATAAACACGTCTGCCAGCGCTTTATGGCAGAGCAACAAAGAAAGGCTCTCTAATTCCGGCCAGATGGCGCTGCCGTAATCCTGCTTGAAGGTGAGCTCCGCTCGGGTCAGCAGAGTCACGGCCTGGCGTAACTGGTCCGTGCTGAGGCGCGCGAGCGCATCGCTCAACAGCTGTCGACGGTTCTGCCATACCCGATGTTTATCGAACAGCGTACGCAGCGGCGTATGGGCCGACTGGCGTTTCAGGTTAACCAGCAGCAGCAGCTCGCGTTGAAGCGTGCGCAGCAGAATAGCCGGTTCGCTGCCTTCCAGCCGTAACTGCTGCAGGATATGCAGCACCCGTTTGCTTTTGCCAGCCAGCAGCGCATCCACCCAGTGATAGGGCGTGAAGTGGGCGGCATCGTTGACCGCCTGCTCGACGCGCGGCAGCGTGAGCTTGCCATCCGGCCACAGCAGAGAGAGACGTTCCAGCGCCTGCGCCAGCGCCAGCAGGTTGCCTTCGTAGCAGTAGCACAGCAGCTGACTGGCGGCATCATCAAGATGCAAGTGGTGCTGTTTTGCTCGCGCCGCCAGCCATCGTGGCAGCTGCGCATATTCCGGCGTCTGACAGCTCACCTGAACCGCGCGGCTGGCCAGCGCGGTAACCCAGGCGGCATTTTCCTGCGCTTTGCTGAGCTTATTACCGCGAACGATTAACAGCAGGTCGTCATGGAGCATGCTGACCAGGGTGGCAAGCTGTTCGTTAATCGCCGCGTTAGGGCCGTTTTCCGGCAGGACCAGAAGCAGCGTCTGACGGCTGGCGAACAGGCTCATGGCCTGGCTGAGTGAGAAGAGGGCGGGCCAGTCGGTGCTGGCGTCGATGGTCGCGGTATGGTGTTCGGTAAAGCCCTGGGTAGCAGCGGCTTCGCGAATCGCGTCCTGACTTTCCTGCAACAGCAACGGATCGCTACCGAGTAATAAATAGGCCGCGCGCAGCCCTTCGGTGAGCTGCGCGCGGAGTTGCTCTGGGTACAGCCGAATCATCAGTTACCCAGCGTGGTGGAGACGCGGTTGCCGGAGGTGGAAGTGGCGTTAACCGGCTTCTCTTCCCCTTTCGTGGCTTCGACATCAGCAACGTGGACGCTTGGCAGCTTACGAATCAGCTGTTCAGCGGCTTTGTCGTACATCTCCTGGACGATCATATCCTGCTCAGCGTCTTTCGCTAACGCCGCCTGCGGGTTATCGAAGAACGAGCGGTAGACTTTCGTCGAGATCGGATAGATATCATGACCCGGGATTAGCACGCTTGCCTGCACCGTCAGCACCATCTGATATTCAGCGGTACGACCATCCTGGAAAATGGAAGCCGTATCTTTCTGAATGGATGACGCATCCAGACGCAGGGACGGAATATCCTTGCGCAGCGTGCTGCCGTCGACGATCTCGACGCCATTCAGACGCAGCTGATTACGTACCGAACGACTTAACGGACCATTCGGATCGCTCGACTGAAAGATCATGGTTTTCATCGCGGTGGGGACCTGAGTGGTACTCCGCAGATGCCAACCGCATCCGGCGGTGATGAGCACCGCCAGAGATAACAACAATGTTGCCAGATATCGCACGCTTCCTCCTGCGCTTAGCCAACGACCAGGTTGAGCAGTTTACCCGGGACGTAAATCACTTTACGTACGGTTACACCGTCGAGATACTTCGCAACCAGATGTTCCTGGCCCGCACGTGCACGAACCTGTTCTTCGGTTGCATCGACAGGAACGGTAATTTTACCACGGACTTTACCATTAACCTGAACAACAACCAGGGTGGTATTTTCAACCATAGCGCTTTCATCGGCGACCGGCCACGGCGCGTTGTCGATATCGCCTTCACCGCCCAGCTCCTGCCACAGCGTGAAGCAGGCGTGCGGGGTGAACGGATTAAGCATGCGCACAACCGCCAGCAGAGCCTCACGCATCAGCGCGCGATCCTGTTCGTTTTCCTGCGGCGCTTTCGCCAGTTTGTTCATCAGCTCCATGATCGCGGCGATCGCGGTGTTGAAGGTCTGACGACGGCCGATATCATCGGTCACTTTGGCGATCGTTTTGTGGACATCACGACGCAGCGCCTGCTGATCTTCGCTCAGGCTGGCAACGTCCAGCGCGGCAACCGGGCCCTGAGTCGTGTGCTCATAAACCAGTTTCCAGACACGTTTCAGGAAGCGGTTTGCCCCTTCAACGCCGGATTCCTGCCATTCCAGAGTCATATCTGCCGGAGAGGCGAACATCATAAACAGACGTACGGTATCCGCGCCGTAGCGTTCAACCATCACCTGCGGGTCGATGCCGTTGTTCTTCGACTTGGACATTTTGCTCATGCCGGTATACACCAGCTCGCGCCCCTGCGGATCGTAGGCTTTTACGATACGGCCTTTTTCATCGCGCTCCACGGTGGCATCAACCGGAGAAACCCAGTTGCGCTCGCCGTTTTCGCCAACGTAATAGAAGGCGTCAGCCAGAACCATCCCCTGGCACAGCAGCTGTTTCGCCGGCTCGTCAGAGTTAACCATACCCGCGTCGCGCATCAGCTTATGGAAGAAGCGGAAGTACAGCAGGTGCATAATCGCATGTTCGATCCCGCCGATGTAAATATCGACCGGCAGCCAGTAGTTGGCGGCGTTTGGATCCAGCATTCCGTCATTGTACTGCGGGCAGGTATAGCGCGCGTAGTACCAGGAGGATTCCATAAAGGTATCGAAGGTGTCGGTTTCACGCAGCGCAGGCTGACCGTTAACGGTGGTTTTTGCCCACTCCGGATCGGCCTTGATTGGGCTGGTGATGCCGTCCATGACCACATCTTCCGGCAGAATGACCGGCAGCTGATCTTCCGGGGTCGGCATTACGGTACCGTCTTCCAGGGTGACCATTGGAATCGGCGCGCCCCAGTAACGCTGACGGGAAACGCCCCAGTCGCGAAGGCGATAGTTAATTTTGCGCTCGCCAACGCCCATCGCCGCCAGTTTGTCGGCGATAGCGTTAAAGCCCGCTTCGTAGCTCAGGCCATCGAACTCGCCGGAGTTGAAGAGGGTGCCTTTTTCAGTCAGCGCCTGCCCGGAGAGATCCGGTTCTGAGCCGTCTGCCGCCAGAATAACCGGCTTAATGTTCAGGCCATATTTGCTGGCAAATTCGTAGTCGCGCTGATCGTGACCCGGAACGGCCATGACGGCGCCGGTGCCGTATTCCATCAGCACGAAGTTTGCCGCCCAGACCGGAATTTCTTCGCCGGTCAGCGGGTGAATCGCTTTGTAGCCGGTATCGACACCTTTTTTCTCCATCGTCGCCATTTCTGCTTCGGCGACTTTGGTGTTGCGGCATTCGTCGATAAATGCAGCCAGCGCAGGGTTGTTCGCTGCCGCCTGCTGTGCCAGCGGATGACCCGCGGCTACGGCCAGGTAGGTACAGCCCATGAAGGTGTCCGGACGGGTGGTGTAGACGGTCAGCTTGTCGGCATACTCGTTAACGTTGAAGGAGATTTCTACCCCTTCGGAGCGGCCGATCCAGTTGCGCTGCATGGTCTTAACGGTATCAGGCCAGTGATCCAGTTTATCCAGATCGTTCAGCAGTTCGTCGGCGTAGGCGGTGATTTTGATAAACCACTGCGGGATCTCTTTACGCTCAACTTTGGTATCGCAGCGCCAGCAGCAGCCGTCGATAACCTGTTCGTTGGCAAGAACGGTCTGGTCGTTCGGACACCAGTTCACCGCAGACGTTTTTTTGTACACCAGGCCTTTTTTATACAGCTCGGTGAAGAATTTTTGCTCCCAGCGGTAGTATTCCGGGGTGCAGGTCGCCACTTCACGGCTCCAGTCATAGCCAAAGCCCAGCTTTTTCAGCTGGTTTTTCATGTAGGCAATATTGTCGTAGGTCCACGGGGCCGGCGCGGTGTTGTTTTTTACCGCGGCGCCTTCCGCCGGCAGACCAAACGCATCCCAGCCGATCGGCTGCAGAACGTTTTTGCCGAGCATACGCTGGTAGCGGGCAATCACGTCGCCGATGGTGTAGTTACGCACGTGACCCATGTGTAGTCGACCAGAAGGATAAGGAAGCATCGACAGGCAGTAATACTTCTCTTTGCTCTCGTCTTCAGTTACTTCAAATGTACGATGATCGTCCCAGTGAAGCTGGACTTTCGATTCTATCTCTTCCGGGCGGTATTGCTCTTGCATGGCAGCCAGTGGTCCTGTTTTCAATACAGCTACAAAATGTAGCCAATGGATGTGTTATCAGATCGGCATAGCATAGCCCAAACGCCCACGTCAAAACAGCCTTTCGCACATTAACATCGGCAAAAGCGGCGGAGACTATTTCGTGACTCTGTGGGCTAACTGGCAAAGCAGATGGCAAATAAGGTCTATTATTAGAAGAAGTTAACCACACCGGAGGCGAAATGATGAACAAGGTTGCTCAATTCTACCGTGAACTGGTGTCGACGCTCAGTGAACGGCTGCGCAATGGAGAACGTGATATTGACGCGCTGGTGGAACAGGCGCGGATGAAAATTAGCCAGTCTGGTGAGTTAACGCATCGCGAAGTTGAGACGCTGACCAAAGCGGTCAGGCGCGATCTGGAGGAGTTTGCCCGCAGCTATGAAGAGAGCCAGGACGAACTGACGGACAGCGTGTTTATGCGGGTGATAAAAGAGAGCCTGTGGCAGGAGCTGGCGGATATTACCGATAAAACCCAGCTGGAATGGCGCGAAGTGTTCCAGGATCTCAACCACCACGGGGTTTACCATAGTGGCGAAGTGGTGGGGCTGGGAAACCTGGTGTGCGAACACTGCCATTATCACCTGGCGGTCTATACCCCGGATATTCTGCCGCGTTGCCCGAAATGCGGCCATGACCAGTTCCAGCGTCGTCCCTTTGAACCTTGATACGCCGCGCTGAGGTGGCTGAATGAAATCAGGCGCGCACCTGCCGATGCGCGCCTGTAAAGTGACCCGTTAATGCAGAATTTTGGCGAGGAAGTCTTTTGCGCGATCGGATTGCGGATTGGCGAAAAATGCTTCTTTGTCAGAGTCTTCGACAATTTTCCCTTCATCCATAAAGATCACCCGGTTGGCGACCTTACGGGCAAAGCCCATTTCGTGCGTCACCACCATCATCGTCATGCCTTCGTTGGCCAGTTCAACCATGACATCCAGCACTTCGTTGATCATTTCCGGATCCAGTGCGGAAGTCGGTTCGTCAAACAGCATAGCAATGGGATCCATACAGAGCGCACGGGCGATAGCCACGCGCTGCTGCTGGCCGCCGGAGAGCTGGGCCGGATATTTATCGGCATGGGCGGAGAGCCCCACGCGTTCCAGCAGCTTCAGGCCTTTTGTCCGGGAAGCGGCTTTATCGCGGTTAAGCACTTTGACCTGCGCCAGCGTCAGGTTATCGATAATCGACAGATGCGGAAACAGTTCAAAGTGCTGGAACACCATCCCGACGCGGGAACGCAGCCTGGCAAGGTTGGTTTTTTTATCGTTGACCCGGGTACCATCCACGGTGATCTCACCCTGTTGAATAGGCTCCAGGCCGTTGACGGTTTTAATCAACGTTGATTTGCCCGAGCCGGAAGGCCCGCATACCACCACTACTTCACCTTTTTTCACTTCCGTGGAGCAATCGGTCAGCACCTGAAAGTGACCATACCATTTTGAAACGTTTTTCAGGGTAATCATTACACAGTCCTTTTCTTCAACCAGCTGACCAACAGCGATGCGCTGAGACTAATGACAAAATAAACGGCGCCTGCGAACAGGATCATCTCGACCTGGGTTCCGTCGCGCTCGCCGATGGTAGAGGCGGTACGGAAGAAGTCGGCCAGGCTGAGAACGTAAACCAGAGAGGTATCCTGAAACAGTACGATCCCCTGGGTGAGCAGCAGCGGCACCATGGCGCGAAACGCCTGCGGCAGAATAATCAGCTTCATGGATTGCCACTGGGTCATCCCCAGCGCCAGCGCGGCGCTCGACTGGCCGCGAGAGATACTCTGGATACCCGCGCGGATAATTTCCGAATAGTACGCCGCTTCAAACATCGAGAAGGCCACCATCGCGGAGATCAAGCGGATATCGCTCTTCGGCGACAGGCCCAGGACGTTCTGCAGGAAACCGGGAACAATCAGATAAAACCACAGCAGGACCATCACCAGCGGGATCGAGCGGAACACGTTGACGTAGGTCTTCGCAAACCACGCCAGCGGCAGGAAGCTGGACAGACGCATAACCGCCAGCAGGGTGCCCCAGACGATACCAAAAATGATGGCGGTCACGGTGATTTTCAGGGTGATAACCAGCCCGGCCAGCAGGTAGGGCATTGATGGGACGATAGAACTCCAGTCAAAATCGTACATGATTATTTGCCTCCCATATTGCCCGGCAGGCGGACCTTGCGTTCAACCACATACATCACCAGCATAATCACCGCATTAATAAACACATAGGCGAGGGTAATCGCGGTAAAGGATTCCCAGGCGTGGGCTGAGTAATCCAGCAGCTTGCCTGCCTGTGCCGCCATATCCGCCAGCCCGATGGTTGAAGCGATGGCCGAGTTTTTCACCAGGTTCATCATCTCCGAGGTCATCGGCGGCACAATGACCCGATAGGCGTTGGGCAGCAGTACGTAACGATAGGTCTGCGGCAGCGTCAGGCCCATGGCCAGCCCGGCGTTTTTCTGTCCGCGCGGCAGTGACTGAATGGCGGCGCGCACCTGTTCGCATACGCGAGCGGCGGTAAACAGCCCCAGACACATCATCGAAGAGAGGAAGAACTGAATATTCGGATCGAGCTCGGATTTAAACCACATGCCGATGTTTTCCGGCAGGAGCTCCGGCACCACCAGGTACCAGGTGAAGAACTGAACGATCAGCGGGACATTACGGAACAGTTCAACGTAGCAGGTGCCGATGCTGGATAACCAGCGGTTGGGGGCAGTGCGTAAAATGCCGAACAGCGAGCCGACGAAAAAAGCGATAATCCAGGCGCTAATCGACAGTGCGATGGTGACCTGAAAGCCGCTCCAGAGCCAACCCAGATAGGTGGTATTGCCGAACGGGGCCTGTTGCAGGAAGATTCCCCAGTTCCAGTCTATTGACATAAATGACTCCTGGAAAAAAAAGGGTAGCATCGCTACCCTCGAAGATCATTGTGCAGCCTGTTTCGGTATTCGCGGCGGCTGGGGAACGACCAGCCACCGTATAGTCTGTCCGTGCTGTCACAACAATCGGGAGGGCAGGATGTCCTGCCCCTTGTTTTTTTAATTAGTTCAGAGCTTTGTCGTTAGGGGTCTTGAACAGCGCCTTCATGTCGTCGGAGAGTTCGAAGTTCATATTCAGATTTTTCGGCGGGATGGGGTTTTTAAACCACTTATCAAACCATTTTTCCGCTTCGCCGGAGGTCTGGGCCGTGGCGACGGTGTCATCAATCAGCTTTTTAAACTGCGGATCGTCTTTGCGCAGCATACAGCCGTAGGCTTCTTTCGACTGGGCCGTGCCGACGATCTCCCAGTTATCCGGCTTCTTCGCTTTCGCACGTTCGCCGGCCAGCAGCGCATCGTCCATCATAAAGGCCACCGCGCGACCGCTTTCCAGAGTACGGAAGGAGTCGCCGTGGTCTTTGGCGCTGATAATGCGCATGTTCATTTTCTTCTCGTCATTCAACTTATGCAGCAGAACTTCGGAAGTGGTACCGGACGTGACGACAACCGCTTTGTCTTTCAGGTCCGGGAAATCTTTAATTGCACCGCCTTTTTTCACCAGCAGGCGGGTACCCACGACGAAAATGGTATCGGAGAAGGCGGCTTGTTTCTGACGTTCAAGGTTATTGGTCGTGGATCCACACTCGAAGTCGTAAGTACCGTTCTGCAGCAGCGGAATACGGTTTTGCGAGGTCACCGGAACCAGTTTTACCTGCAGGTCAGGCTTATTCAGCTGTTTCTTGATGGCGTCAACGATAGCGTTGGAGTAGTCCTGAGAGTAACCGACCACTTTTTGTTGATTGTCGTAGTAAGAGAACGGAACGGAGGATTCACGGTGGCCGACGACGATGACGCCGTTTTTAGCGATTTTGTCCAGCGTGCTGCCTGCTGCCGGGGCGGCATCTTCCGCATGCGCCAGACCGGCGGTCATACCCATGACCAGCATCGCTGTGGCCAGTTTACGTAATTGCATATCCAACTCCTTATCCTCAGCGTCATTGACGCTTTTGATACCCATTGTGAATGTGTGTGTGCGTTATTATGGCTGCGACACTGACACGCAGCATTTGTATGTGTTTGTTAGCATTTAGTTTGGCTTAATGTAAAGATTTTGCTGCTTTATTGTTTATTTTTGCGAAGTGCTCCGCACCATTTAAAGGCAAAAATCGTCCATTGCACCATGTTAGTGCCTGAGGTGAGCGATGCTGGTGCAACCGGGTTATACCAACAATAAATGTCGCCGCGACCTGAGAATATTAAGCAATGCTCGTGCCAGGTTGGCGAGTAGAGAGAGGTCAGAATGGTCAGAATAGAGAGAAGGGCGGCCCCGGCGACGGCTGCCGGCCGGGGCTATGCGGATCGACAATAAGATCCGCAGGCTATAACGATTAGCGACGACGCTGGCGCAGGCTCATGATCAGCGCGCCAAAACCCAACAGCGCGGTCAGCGCCCACAGCGGCCAGTTACCGGTACGGGCGTACGGGGTCAGGCCGGAAGTCGGAGTGACTTTCGTGGTCAGCACTGCGCGGGTGAACTGCGGGATCATGTCCTGAATTTCCCCACGCGGGCCGATGACGGCGGTAATACCGTTATTGGTGCTGCGCAGCAGCGGACGCGCCAGCTCCAGGGCGCGCATCCGCGCCATCTGGAAATGCTGCCACGGACCGATGGACTTGCCAAACCAGGCATCGTTGGAGATGGTCAGCAGGTAGTCGGTATCCGGGCGGAAGTTATCCCGCACCTGCTCGCCGAGAATAATCTCGTAGCAGATAGCCGCCGTCAGCTTCATGTTATGCGCCACCAGCTGCGGCTGCACGTACGGACCGCGGCTGAAAGAGGACATCGGTAAATCGAAGAACGGAGCCAGCGGGCGTAGAATGGACTCCAGCGGCACGAATTCACCGAACGGCACCAGATGATTCTTGTTGTAGCGATCTTTGGAGTCGTAACTGTAGGGGTTATCTTTGCCCAGCGTAATGATGGTGTTGTAGGTATTGTAACGGTTCTGCTTGTTAAGCCGGGCGTCGACAATACCGGTAATCAACGAGCTGTCTTTCGCCCGCAGCAGGTCGTCCATCATACTCAGGAAATTCTGCTGGTTGATTTCCAGATCCGGGATCGCCGACTCGGGCCAGACGATTAGCTGGGATGAACCCATATGCGGCTGCGTCAAATCCAGATAGATTTTCAGCGTATTCACCAGCTGATTTTCATCCCATTTCAGCGCCTGGGGAATATCACCCTGTACCAAAGATACCTGGGTAGCCCGTTCCGGCAGCAGTTGATACCACTGGATGTAGCGCAGCGGGAAGGGCAGCGCGAACAGCACGATAGCGGCAACCAACGGTTTCCAGCTGCGGTGAATGAGCGCAAGGACCAGCAGGCCGCTGACCACCATCAACAGGAAGTTAATGGCTTCAACGCCCATTACCGGCGCTAGCCCTTTCAACGGGCCGTCAATCTGGCTGTAGCCAAACTGCAGCCACGGGAAGCCGGTCAGCACCCAGCCGCGCAGGAATTCGGTGATTTGCCAGACAACCGGGGCAGCGACGGCGACGCGTATCCAGTTTGTTTTGGGCCACAGGCGCGACAGCAGACCGGCGAACAGTCCGGTATACAGCGACATATAAGCCGCCAGCAGTACCACGAGGAATACGTTGACCGGGCCGGGCATGCCACCGAACTGGGCAATGCTGACATAGACCCAGTTGATGCCGGAACCGAACAGTCCCAGGCCCCAGAAAAAGCCGATCCAGGCGCTTTGCAGCGGACGTCGGTTGAGGGTTAACCCCTGCAGGCCGATTAACGAAACAATCGCCGCAGGCCAGATGTCATAAGGAGAAAAAGCCAGCGTTCCGCTGGCTCCGAATAATAGCGCCAGCAGCAGACGTACGCGCTGGCGTTCGATGAGAGAGGCAAATACCATTTAGGTTAATCGTCCCGTGTAATTAATCTTCCAGCTTCGGCTGTGGCGCGTCATCAGGAAGTTTGACATGTACCTGGATGATACGTCGGCTATCGGCCATGGCGACTTTGAATTGGTAACCATCGATGTCAATAGACTCACCGCGCGCCGGCAGATGGCCGAAGGCCTGCATCACCAGCCCGCCAATGGTATCCACCTCTTCATCGCTGAAGTGAGTGCCATAGGCTTCGTTGAAGTCTTCAATGGAGGCCAGGGCGCGCACCGTCCAGGTGTGGCGGCTCAGCTGACGAAAATCGATATCTTCTTCTTCATCGTATTCGTCTTCGATCTCGCCGACGATAAGCTCGAGAATGTCTTCAATGGTCACCAGACCGGAGACACCGCCGAACTCATCGATCACGATAGCCATATGGTAACGCTGGGAGCGGAACTCTTTCAGCATGCGGTCAACCCGCTTACTTTCAGGCACGACAACCGCCGGGCGTAACACTTTTTCCATGCTGAATGCTTCGGAATCGCTGCGCATAAACGGCAGCAGGTCCTTGGCCATCAGAATCCCTTCAATGTGATCTTTATCTTCGCTGATGACCGGGAAACGCGAGTGGGCGGACTCGATGATCACATCGAGGCATTCGTCCAGGGTCTGATTGCGTTTCAGGGTAATCATCTGCGAGCGGGGGATCATGATATCGCGGACGCGCTGGTCGGCGATGTCCATTACCCCTTCGAGCATATCGCGCGTATCTTCGTCGATAAGGTCGTTTTGCCCGGAATCACGGATCAGCTCCAGCAGTTCATCACGGTTTTTCGGTTCCCCGTGAAAAAGCTGGCTGAGTAACAGGGAGAAGAATCCCTTTTTGCTGTTTACTGTGTCACTACTGTGTGAATTGTCGTCGCTCATGGCGTCGTGTGGGTTCTCATGTCAGTTAATTTGTCGCTCGTCGCGCGTGTGTTCAGCGCCGGACGGCATGGGGGCCGCTCGCCGGTTAAACCGGCGGCAGGCTATTCCTTCTCGGCAATGTACGGATCCTCATAGCCCAGAGCAAGCATTATCTCTGTTTCGAGGCCTTCCATCTCTTCCGCTTCTTCATCAATGATATGGTCATAGCCCAGCAGGTGCAGACTGCCGTGAATCACCATATGCGCCCAGTGCGCCTCCAGCGGTTTGTCTTGCTCTTTGGCTTCCTGTTCAACGACCTGACGGCAGATGATCAGGTCGCCAAGCAGCGGCAGTTCGATACCCGGCGGAGCTTCAAACGGGAACGACAGCACGTTGGTCGGCTTATCCTTGCCGCGATAGGTCAGATTCAGCTCATGGCTTTCGGCTTCGTCTACCAGCCGCACGGTCACTTCTGACTCCTCCTGGAACTGAGGAATGACGGCATCGACCCAGCGTTGAAACTGGGCTTCATCCGGTAACCCGGCGTTATCTTCGCAAGCCAGCTGTAAATCGAGAATAACCTGACTCATTTCTGCTCCTGTTCTTGGGCTTCGCGTTTGCGCTCGGCGGCCAGCTCTGCTTTACGTTTTTGGTCAGCTTCTTCCCACGCTTCATACGCATTCACGATGCGGGCTACCACCGGGTGGCGTACCACATCTTCGCTATGGAAGAAATTGAAGCTGATTTCATCGACTTCCGCCAGCACCTCAATGGCGTGGCGCAGACCGGATTTGGTGCTGCGCGGCAGGTCTATCTGAGTGACGTCGCCGGTGATCACCGCTTTTGAGTTAAAACCGATACGGGTCAGGAACATCTTCATCTGTTCGATGGTGGTGTTCTGGCTTTCATCGAGAATAATAAACGCATCGTTCAGCGTACGGCCGCGCATATAGGCCAGCGGCGCGACTTCGATCACGTTGCGCTCAATCAGCTTCTCGACCTTCTCAAAGCCGAGCATTTCGAACAACGCATCGTACAGCGGGCGCAGGTACGGATCGACTTTCTGGCTCAGGTCGCCGGGCAGGAAGCCGAGCTTTTCCCCGGCTTCGACGGCAGGGCGGGTCAGCAGAATACGGCGTACGTCCTGGCGTTCGAGCGCGTCGACCGCTGCGGCTACCGCAAGATAGGTTTTCCCGGTCCCGGCAGGGCCGACGCCGAAGGTAATATCATGATCGAGAATGTTGGCGATGTACTGCGCCTGGTTTGGCGTACGCGGCTTAATCACGCCACGCCGGGTCTTGATATTGACGGCCTTACCGTACTCCGGCACGCTTTCGGCGCTTTGTTCCAGCACCCGCGCCTCTTTGATGGCCAGATGAATCTGTTCCGGTTCAATATCCTGAATCTGTCCGCGCATCGGCGCAGTATCGACGTACAGGCTGCGCAGGATATCGGCTGCCGCGTTCACGCATATCATGCGCCCGGTCAGTTTAAAGTGATTGTCACGGCGATTAATTTCGATGCCTAATCGGCGTTCCAGCTGTTTGATGTTGTCGTCAAACGGGCCACACAGCCCCAGCAGGCGTGCGTTATCCGCTGGCTCCAGGGTAATTTCACGGGTTTCTATGTTCAAGCTGTTCCTCTTTACGCGTTTTGCCGGACAGCGAACGTCTCCGGCCAGTAAGGAAATTATTCACGTCATGGGAATATGGCGCAAGCATTGCGATGAATATTGGGTCGGGGAGAGGAAATACAAGGCCTGCCGGGGCGGCAGGCCTGAACGGATCACGGCTGATAGGTTCCGACGCCGAGGTCGTTTTCTTTGCGGGTGCGGGCGATAACGGATTCCGGAGATTCCGCGATACGCAGCCCCATTTCCTCTTCGGTACGCACAATTTTACCGCGCAGCGAGTTGGTGTAGACGTCAACGATTTCGACATCGACGAACTTACCGACCATATCCGGGGTGCCTTCGAAGTTGACTACCCGGTTGTTCTCGGTGCGTCCTGAGAGCTCCATGATGCTTTTACGGGAGGTGCCTTCAACCAGAATGCGCTGGGTGGTGCCAAGCATGCGGCGGCTCCACGCCATCGCCTGCTGGTTGATGCGCTCCTGCAGAATATACAGGCGCTGCTTCTTGTCCTTTTCCGGGACGTCGTCGACCATATCCGCCGCCGGAGTGCCCGGACGGGCAGAGAAGATAAAGCTGTAGCTCATGTCATGATTGACATCGGCAATCAGCTTCATGGTCTTCTCGAAATCTTCATTGGTTTCGCCAGGGAAGCCAACGATAAAGTCGGAGCTAATCTGGATATTCGGGCGCGCTTCGTACAGCTTGCGGATAATCGCTTTGTATTCCAGCGCCGTGTGGGTACGTCCCATCAGGTTCAGCACCCGATCGGAACCGCTCTGCACCGGCAAGTGCAGGAAGCTCACCAGCTCCGGCGTATCGCGATAAACATCGATGATGTCATCGGTAAACTCGATCGGGTGGCTGGTGGTAAAGCGAATGCGGTCGATACCGTCGATCGCCGCCACCAGACGCAGCAGATCGGCAAAACTGCCGGTCGTTCCGTCGTAGTTCTCGCCACGCCATGCATTGACGTTTTGACCCAGCAGGTTGACTTCACGGACCCCCTGAGCGGCCAGCTGAGCGATTTCAAACAGAATATCGTCGCAGGGGCGGCTGACTTCTTCACCGCGGGTGTAAGGCACCACGCAGTAAGTACAGTATTTATTGCAGCCTTCCATGATGGAGACGAATGCCGTTGGGCCTTCGGCGCGCGGTTCCGGCAGGCGGTCGAATTTTTCGATTTCGGGGAAACTGACGTCTACAACCGGACTGCGGTTGCCGCGAACGGAGTTGATCATCTCCGGCAGGCGATGGAGCGTCTGCGGCCCGAAAATAATATCGACGTAGTGGGCGCGTTGGCGAATATGGTGGCCTTCCTGAGAGGCGACACAACCGCCGACGCCAATAATCAGGTCGGGATTCTTCTCTTTCAGTAGCTTCCAGCGGCCTAACTGATGGAAGACTTTTTCCTGAGCCTTCTCACGGATTGAGCAGGTATTGAGCAGCAGCACATCCGCTTCTTCCGCCACTTCGGTCAGTTGATACCCGTGCGTGGCATCCAGCAGATCGGCCATCTTTGATGAATCATATTCGTTCATCTGACAGCCCCAGGTTTTAATATGGAGTTTTTTTGTCATCGACTTGCTCATGCTTAAGTATATATACCCAAAGCTATTTTCTTCACCGGGAATGACTCTGCAATGTGAAGGATAGCGGGTATAAAGCCAGGATTGCAGGGCGCGTATTGTAATGCTTTGGTCGCGCCCTGACCAGTGCGAGCGTTATCACCACGAGGTGGGAAAAAATCCGGTAAACTTAACGGATTCAGGTTTAAGGATAATTGCCATGACAATTCATGCAATAGATGTCGCCATTGTGGGTGGCGGAATGGTTGGCGGAGCCCTGGCGCTGGGGCTGGCGCAGCACGGTTTTACGGTAACGGTTATCGAGACATCGGCACCGCCGGCATTTGCGCCTTCAGCGCCGCCGGATGTGCGTATTTCGGCAATTAGCGCCGCTTCTGTCGGGTTACTAAAAAGCCTCGGCGTCTGGGATGCGGTGCGCGGCATGCGTGCGCATCCCTATCGCCGGCTGGAGACCTGGGAATGGGAGGATGCGCATGTGACCTTTGATGCCGCCGAGCTGAAGCTGCCTGAGCTGGGTTATATGGTGGAGAACAATGTTCTGCAGCTCGCCCTATGGCAGGCGCTGATGGCGCATGAGCGCATCACGCTCGAGGTTGGCGCATCGTTACAGGAGATGCAGCGAGAGGAGACCTGTACGACATTGCGTCTGAGCGACGGTGGCGAGTGCGCAGCCAGCCTGGTTATCGGCGCCGATGGCGCCAACTCGCAGGTGCGCCAGTTGGCCGGAATTGGCGTTCACGCATGGCAGTATCAGCAATCCTGCATGTTGATTAGCGTGCAGTGCGCAGAGGAGCCTGGCAACAGCACCTGGCAGCAGTTTACGCCATCGGGCCCGCGCGCATTTCTGCCGTTGTTCGACAATTGGGCATCGCTGGTGTGGTATGACACGCCCGCGCGTATTCGCCAGCTGCAGGGGATGAGTATGCCGCAGCTACAGCAGGAGATTGGGCGCCACTTCCCGTCCCGACTGGGGCAGGTCACGCCGCTGAGTGCCGGAGCGTTTCCACTAACCCGTCGCCATGCGCTGCAGTATGTACAGCCGGGGCTGGCGCTGGTGGGAGATGCTGCGCATACCATTCATCCGCTGGCGGGGCAGGGGGTGAATCTGGGCTATCGCGATGTTGACGCGCTGCTGGATATTTTGAGCGAGGCGAAAAGCCAGGGTGAAGCATGGGCCAGTCTTCCGGTGCTGAAACGCTACCAGGCGCGACGCAGGGCGGATAATTTTATTATGCAGTCGGGTATGGATCTGTTTTATGCCGGCTTCACCAACGATCTGGCGCCGGTGCGCGTGCTGCGCAATATCGGCTTAATGGCTGCGGCACATGCGGGCGTTTTAAAGCGTCAGGCGCTGAAGTACGCCCTGGGATTGTAAGCGCAGTTCCCGGCTGGCGCGTCGCTTAGCCGGGATATTAGCGCTAAGCGTTGTCCGTCGTCGCCTGAGTATAGCGTTAACGTCGCGATCCGGATTGAACCGAATACAGAAAACAAAAAAGCTCGCCGAAGCGAGCTTTTTTGCTATTAAGTGGCTGGGGTACGAGGATTCGAACCTCGGAATGCTGGTATCAGAAACCAGAGCCTTACCGCTTGGCGATACCCCAACGGGTGCGTCCACAGTGTGAACGACTTTTTAAAATTGGCTGGGGTACGAGGATTCGAACCTCGGAATGCCGGAATCAGAATCCGGTGCCTTACCGCTTGGCGATACCCCAACAATTCTTTCTGGATTTATCGAAATGAATCAATAATTCCTTTTATATGGTGGCTACGACGGGATTCGAACCTGTGACCCCATCATTATGAGTGATGTGCTCTAACCAGCTGAGCTACGTAGCCAATTTTATCATATTCTTCGATGGCTGGGGTACCTGGATTCGAACCAGGGAATGCCGGTATCAAAAACCGGTGCCTTACCGCTTGGCGATACCCCAATAACCGTCGCGGTGAACCGCAAACATCGAAGAAAATGGCTGGGGTACCTGGATTCGAACCAGGGAATGCCGGTATCAAAAACCGGTGCCTTACCGCTTGGCGATACCCCAACAAAAAATCTTTTACTTCCAGAAGAGGTTATCTACAAACTTATTACGGCAGCCTTTATGGCCATCTTACAGCCTGGATATACCCCATCCGTGCAACGCTTTGGGTGAATGGTGCGGGAGGCGAGACTTGAACTCGCACACCTTGCGGCGCCAGAACCTAAATCTGGTGCGTCTACCAATTTCGCCACTCCCGCAAAAAAAGATGGTGGCTACGACGGGATTCGAACCTGTGACCCCATCATTATGAGTGATGTGCTCTAACCAGCTGAGCTACGTAGCCATCTTTTTTTCGCGTTACCTTATCGGCGTTGCGGGGCGCATTATGCGTATTGGGCCTGCGAGCGTCAACCCCTTTTTCAATGAAAATCGCCGGAATGTGACTGTTTGGTTAGGTTGCGAACAGCGTGATGGAATAATCGGCAATTATTGGTTATTTATCGTTTTTCTGCGGTAAAAAAAGCAATAAAAAAACGGACCCCGAGGGGTCCGCCGATCGTACAAATTGGTTATTTATAAGCTGACTGGTGAACGCCAACGGCGCGTCCTGATGGATCGTTCATGGTTTTGAACGCTTCGTCCCACTCAATCGCCTTAGCCGATGAACAGGCTACTGACGGGCCGCCAGGTACGCATTCGGCAGCGCTAGGAACCGGGAACAGCTCCTCGAAGATTTCACGATACAGGTACGCTTCTTTGGAAGACGGCGTGTTGTACGGGAAACGGAAGCTGGCGGTTTCCAACTGCTGATCGGAGACCTGTTTCGCCGCAACCTCTTTTAACGTATCGATCCAGCTGTAGCCTACGCCGTCAGAGAACTGCTCTTTCTGGCGCCATGCGACGCTGGCCGGCAGATAGGATTCAAAACATTCACGCAGGATATGCTTTTCCATTTTACCGTTGCCGCACATCTTATCCTGCGGGTTGATGCGCATGGCGACGTCGAGGAACTGCTTGTCGAGGAACGGCACGCGGGCTTCCACGCCCCACGCCGACATCGCTTTGTTGGCACGGGCGCAGTCAAACATATGCAGAGCCTGCAGCTTACGCACGGTCTCTTCATGCAGCTCTTTAGCGTTTGGCGCTTTATGGAAATAGAGATAGCCGCCGAACACTTCATCAGAACCTTCGCCTGACAACACCATTTTGATGCCCATCGCTTTGATTTTACGCGACATTAAATACATCGGCGTCGAGGCGCGGATGGTGGTCACATCATAGGTTTCGATGTGATAGATAACGTCGCGAATGGCATCAAGGCCTTCCTGCACGGTGAAGTGGATCTCGTGGTGGACGGTACCCAGATGGTTTGCCACTTCCTGCGCGGCTTTCAGGTCCGGCGAGCCCTGCAGGCCGACGGCGAAAGAGTGCAGCTGCGGCCACCAGGCTTCGCTGCGTTCCTGATCTTCAACCCGGCGAGCGGCGAATTTTTTGGTGATGGCGGAGATAACCGACGAATCGAGGCCACCGGACAGCAGCACGCCATACGGCACATCAGACATCAGATGGCTTTTGACGGACTCTTCCAGCGCCTGACGCAGTTCGTTTTTATCCGTGACGTTGTCTTTAACCGCATCATAGTCGAACCAGTCGCGCTGGTAGTACTGGCGGATTTCGCCATCTTTGCTCCACAGGTAGCTACCTGCCGGGAACTCTTTGATTGTCCGGCAGACCGGTACCAGCGCTTTCATTTCTGAGGCGACGTAGAAGTTGCCGTGCTCGTCGTGGCCCATATACAGCGGAATGATGCCGATATGGTCGCGACCAATCAGATAGGCGTCCTGCTCGCTATCGTACAGCGCGAAGGCGAACATCCCCTGCAGATCGTCGAGGAATGCCGGGCCTTTTTCCTGGTACAGGGCAAGGATGACTTCGCAGTCGGAGCCGGTCTGGAAGGTATAGCGGTCGCCGTATTCCGCACGCAGCGCCTGATGGTTGTAAATTTCGCCGTTTACCGCCAGCGCGTGGGTTTTTTGCGCGTTGTACAACGGCTGGGCCCCGGCGTTCACGTCGACGATAGACAGACGCTCATGGACCAAAATGGCTTTATCGCTGGCGTAAACGCCGGACCAGTCCGGACCGCGGTGGCGCATCAGGCGGGAAAGTTCCAGTGCCTTTTTACGCAGCTCGACCGCGTCAGTTTTAATATCCAGTACGCCGAAAATTGAACACATAACCTTCTCCATTACCCTGTCGTGTTGTGATGTTGTGCAGACGTCGTCTTATCGCGAGGTCTCAGTGCATGTCTAAGAAAATGCCGCAAAGGAGAGGGAGGCGCAAGAGATTTACGGTCAGTAAAAGAAAAAACGCAATGACGATTGCTGAATATTAAAAAAAGAACATGTTTTGAGCGTCTTTATTGATGAATGTGCAGTGATAAGCCATTTCTATTAGATGAGGTTCTTTTTTCAGGTGCGATAAATGAAAAACCACGCCCTGGGACGTGGTTTTATTCAGAAAATATCAATTTCGGCAACGGACGGATAGATCCACGACGGTCGGAACGGCAGGCTGTCGATATCGTCGAGCGTCGAGACGCCGGAGAGAACCAAAATAGTTTCCAGACCAGCCTGGAAACCGGCCAGGATATCGGTACGCAGGTTGTCGCCAACGATAACCGTCTGCTCGGAGTGCGCCTGCATCTTATTCAGCGCAGAGCGGATGATCCACGGACTGGGTTTTCCCACGTAGAACGGCTTGCGGCCGGAGATCTTCTCAATTCCGGCACAGAGAGCGCCGCAGGCCGGGTAGAAGCCGCGGCCGTGAGTATCCGGGTTGGTGGCAATGAAGCGTGCGCCGTTGGCGACAAAGAAGGCCGCTTTATGCATCATCTCCCAGTTAAAGGAGCGGGTTTCACCGACGATAACAAAATCCGGATTGACGTCGGTAATGGTAAAGCCGGCTTTATAAAGCTCGTGAATCAGTGCGCCTTCACCGACCACGTAGGCTTTCTTGCCTTCCTGGCGGCGCAGGAAATCAGCGGTGGCCATCGCGGAGGTATAAAAGGCGCTATCCGGCACGTCGATGCCGGCGGTCGCAAAGCGGTTTGCCAGGTCCTGCCCGGTCTGGGAAGGGTAGTTGGTCAACATCACCAACGGCATATCTTTCTCAAGAATGCGTTTGATAAATTCGGCAGCGCCCGGCACGGCCACATTGTCGTGCATCAGCACGCCGTCAATATCACAGATTACGTTTTGAATGGTCATGGACAGTCCGACATTTTTGAAGAAAGGCGAAACTATATAGCCGCGTTAGCTTTCCAGCAAACGCTGGAGCAGTATACCGTTGAGCATGGCGCGCTTCACCAGCGCAAAAGCGCCGATTGCGGAGCGGTGATCTAACGTCGAACGCACCACCGGCAGGTTCTTGCGAAACGCCTTCAGTGCCTGAGCGTTAATGCAGCCTTCAATCGCGGGTAACAGTACCTTCTCTGCTTCGACAATTTCGCCGGCGATCACCACTTTTTGCGGATTAAACAGGTTAATGGCGATAGCAATGGTTTTGCCCAGGTGACGTCCCACATATTCGATGACCTCGCAGGCCAGGGCGTCGCCTTTGTTGGCCGCTTTGCAGATAGCTTTGATCGTGCATTCATCCGCAGTCAGTTTACTCTGGTAGCCCTGCTCAAGAAGGTGACGCACGCGTTGTTCGATGGCGGCGTTCGCCGCGACGGTCTCCAGGCAGCCAAAATTCCCGCAGTGACAGCGTTCGCCCAGCGGGTCGACCTGAATATGGCCTATCTCGCCGACGTTGCCGTTACGACCGATAAAAATGCGTCCGTTGGAGATGATTCCCGCGCCGGTACCGCGATGGACGCGCACCAGAATAGAGTCTTCGCAATCCTGACTTGCACCAAAATAGTGCTCTGCCAGCGCAAGGCTGCGAATATCGTGACCAACAAAACAGGTGACTTTAAAGCGTTTTTCCAGCGCTTCAACCAGCCCCCAGTTCTCAACCTGAATATGCGGCATATAGCGAATCACGCCGCTTTCCGGGTCAACGAGTCCGGGTAAGATCACGGAGATGGCGATGAGTTCGCGGATCTTGCGCTGGCAGCGTTCAGTAAAGGCCGCAATGATGTTCAGCAGCGCATGTTCCAGCGTCTCCTGGGTGCGTTCAGGCAGCGGAAAATGTTCTTCTTCCAGCGTCTTACTGCTTAAATCATACAGGGTCAGCGTCGCGTCGTAGCGACCAAGGCGTACGCCGATAGCATGGAAGTTGCGGGTTTCCGCAATAATAGAGATGGCGCGGCGGCCCCCGGTGGAGGCCTGCTGATCGACTTCTTTGATCAGCCCGCGTTCAATCAGTTGGCGCGTGATTTTGGTCACGCTGGCAGGGGCAAGCTGGCTTTGTTCCGCGATCTGAATGCGCGAAATGGGGCCGTGCTGGTCAATGAGCCGATACACGGCCGCGCTGTTCAGCTGTTTTACGAGATCAACGTTACCAATTTGAGCATGTCCGCCTGCTGTCATTCTTTACTTACTCAGTGACGACCTCGTTACCATTAACGATGGTCTTGATGATTTTATAATCGCGGGTAAAGGCGGTCAGGTTAGCGACCATTCCCGGTGCGATGCTGCCAAGCTGTTTCTCTACGCCAATGGCGCGTGCGGGATAGAGGGTTGCCATACGCAACACTTCGTCCAGTGCGATACCGCAATGCTCGACGAGATTGCGGACACCTTCAATCATGGTCAGCGAAGAACCGCTGAGGGTACCATTTTCATCCACGCACAGCCCGTTACGGTAGTATATTGTTTTACCAGCAAAAATGAACTGGTCAATATGCGCGCCGGCGGGGGCGGTTGCGTCAGTGACGAGGCACAGCTTGTCGCCTTTCAGGCGTTTTGCATTCCGCACGTTAGCATAATCCACATGCATACCGTCGACGATAATACCGCAGTAAACGTCCGGTTCGTCGAAAATCGCGCCTGCCAGGCCCGGTTCGCGCCCGGTGATGTACGGCATGGCGTTGTACAGATGGGTCGCGAAGGTGATGCCCGCGCGAAAACCGATTTTCGCCTCTTTCAGCGTGGCATTGGAGTGGCCTGCGGAAACAACGATCCCGGCAGCCACCAGTTTACGAATCACCTCGGTACTGACGCGCTCAGGGGCGAGAGTCACTTTGGTGATCACATCGGCGTTTTCACACAGAAAATCGACCAGCGCAGCGTCCGGCTTACGCACGTAGTCCGGGTTGTGGGTGCCTTTTTTCACGATGTTCAGCCACGGGCCTTCAAGGTGCAGACCCAGCGCCTGGTTCGGATGTTTTTGCAGGTACTCGCGCATGACGCGCACGCCCTGTTTCATCAATTCATCGCTGGAGGTAATCAGCGTCGGCAGATAGCTGGTGCAGCCGGAACGTTCGTTGGCCTTCTGCATAATTTCCAGCGTTTCGACGGTGACGGCGTCAGGGCTGTCGTTAAACTGCACGCCGCCACAGCCGTTCAGCTGTACGTCGATAAAACCGGGGGCAAGAATGGCGCCATTGACCGAGCGTTGCTCAATCTCAGACGGCAAATCAGCCAGTGAACAGATACGTTCGATAAGGCCATCAGCGATGATAATCGCATGGTCATCCAGAATTTCATGACCGGTATAAATCCGGCCTTGGGTTAATGCATACATTACGACCCCCGGTTCACACACGCTCCGCGGCAGGCTGGCTTCTAAGGGTTGGTCTGATGCCGCCTGGCGGAGCTGGTGTAGCAAAAAAATGAAATGTCCCGCGGACAAGCCGCAGGACGAGACTACCTTACAGCCCTTTGACGTTTTCGGCTTCTAATTCATTGAAGTATTTCAACGTCTTCACTTTCAGCTCCATGGTGGACGGCTCGTCGCAGACGATCACCGCTTTCGGGTGCAGCTGCAGACAGGTAATGGTCCACATATGGTTAACGTTGCCTTCAACCGCCGCCTGCAGCGCCAGCGCTTTCTGGTGACCCAGTACCAGAATCATCACTTCTTCCGCATCCAGCAGGGTGCCCACGCCCACGGTCAGCGCATATTTCGGCACCAGATCCACATCGCCGTCGAAGAAACGGGAGTTCGCTACGCGGGTTTCATGGGTCAGGGTTTTAATACGGGTACGAGAGGCCAGTGAAGAGGCGGGTTCGTTGAACGCGATATGCCCGTCGTTGCCAACGCCGCCCATAAACAGGTTGATTTTACCGTAGGAGCGGATTTTTTCTTCATAGCGGCGGCATTCTGCATCGATATCTGGCGCATTGCCGTTCAGCAGGTTAATGTTTTCCGCCGGAATATCAACGTGATCAAAGAAATTACGATGCATGAAGCTATGATAGCTTTCCGGATGCTCTTTCGGCAGACCGACATATTCGTCCATGTTGAAGGTCACAACATGTTTAAAGCTAACCTGGCCTGATTTGTGCATTTCAACCAGCGCTTTGTAAGCGGTCAGAGGCGTACCACCGGTAGGCAGACCCAGGACAAACGGACGGTCCGCCGTCGGTTTGAACGCGTTAATGCGGTTAACGATGTGGCGAGCGGCCCATTTGCCGACTTGTTCAGCAGTTACCAGGGGGATCAGTCTCATTCTTCACCTCTATAGTTAAATTAGAACCTGGCGGATTGGCGCCGGCATACTATTAAGAGTATTACAGTCACTACGACGAGCGGGGTCAATCCGTGTTGATTTTTTGAATGATAAAATAAGTTTTCGATGTTAGCCAGTCGCAGGGAGGGGTTAATACGATATTTGGTGATTATAGTCACAAAAAATACGCATTTAATTTGCGATACGAATTAATTTTCCACACACTTTGCAAGTAAGTTAAAAAACCAACCTGGTTACACAATAAAAAAGTGGCTTTGAATGAGCCTTATCGGGGTCTCATAGGGGGAATAAAGTGAGTATTCTAGGTTATCTACAAAAGGTTGGCCGCGCGCTTATGGTGCCGGTCGCCACGCTGCCGGCGGCAGCGATATTAATGGGTGTCGGTTACTGGATTGACCCGGTAGGCTGGGGTGGAAGCAACGCGCTGGCCGCGTTCTTCATTAAATCCGGTTCCGCGATCATCGACAATATGTCCGTACTATTCGCTATTGGTGTGGCTTATGGTATGTCGAAAGATAAAGATGGCGCTGCGGCGTTAACCGGCTTTGTGGGCTTCCTCGTGTTGACCACGCTCTGCTCTCCGGCTGCGGTTTCCATGATCCAGAAGATTCCGGCGGATCAGGTTCCTGCAGCATTCGGTAAGATCAGCAACCAGTTCGTGGGTATCCTCGTGGGGATCATTTCCGCGGAGCTGTATAACCGCTTCAGCAGCGTTGAACTGCCGAAAGCGCTCTCCTTCTTTAGCGGTCGCCGTCTGGTGCCGATTCTCACCTCTTTTGTGATGATCGCCGTCGCGTTCATCATGATGTATATCTGGCCGGTTATCTTCGACGGTCTGGTAAACTTCGGTGAGCATATCCAGAAACTGGGTTCCGTCGGTGCGGGCGTGTATGCGTTCTTCAACCGTCTGCTCATTCCGGTCGGTCTGCACCACGCGCTGAACTCCGTGTTCTGGTTTGACGTTGCTGGTATTAACGATATTCCTAACTTCCTCGGTGGCGCTCAGTCTATCGAAGCAGGTAAAGCGGTTGTGGGGATCACCGGTCGTTACCAGGCGGGCTTCTTCCCGATTATGATGTTCGGTTTACCGGGTGCGGCGCTGGCTATCTACCACTGCGCGCGTCCTGAGAACAAGGCAAAAGTGCTGGGTATTATGATGGCGGGCGCCTTTGCCGCCTTCTTTACCGGGATCACTGAACCGCTGGAGTTCTCCTTCATGTTCGTGGCGCCGGTGCTGTATGTCATTCACGCCGTGTTGACCGGTATCTCCGTGTTCATCGCTGCCAGCATGCACTGGATTGCCGGTTTCGGCTTCAGCGCCGGTCTGGTGGATATGGTGCTGTCGTCCCGTAACCCGCTGGCGGTCCACTGGTGGATGCTGATCCCGCAGGGTCTGGTCTTCTTCGTTATTTACTACGTGGTCTTCCGCTTCACCATCACCAAATTCAACCTGATGACCCCGGGTCGCGAACTGGCCGTTGCCGGTAGCGAAGCGGATGGTCAGGATGTGAATGTCAGCAGCGGCAAAGAGCAGGATGTTGCAGGTCTGGCACGTCAGTACATCGCTGCAGTCGGCGGTTCTGACAACCTGACCGGTATCGATGCCTGCATCACCCGTTTGCGTCTGAACGTTAAAGACTCTTCTCTGGTGAACGAAGCGCTGGCGAAACGTCTGGGCGCGTCAGGCGTTATTCGCCTGAACAAAACGAGCGTACAGATCATTGTCGGCTTCGTGGCGGAAAAAATCGCTAACGCGATGAAAACGACGGGACCAGTAGCCGCAGCAGAAGGCAACGCTGCACCTGCCGCCGCCGCTCCGACTGCAAAACCGCAGGCCGTGGCTAACGCCAAAACCATCGCGGCGCTGGTATCGCCGATTACCGGTGATATCGTTGCGCTGGAGCAGGTGCCTGATGAAGCCTTCGCCAGCAAAGCGGTCGGCGATGGCGTGGCGGTGAAACCGACCGACAAAACCGTCGTAGCTCCGGCTGCCGGTACCGTCGTGAAGATCTTCAACACCAACCATGCGTTCTGCCTGGAAACGGAAAATGGCGCGGAAATCGTCGTCCATATGGGCATTGATACCGTGGCGCTGAACGGCCAGGGCTTCAAACGACTGGTTGAAGAAGGTGCGGAAGTGCAGGCTGGCCAGCCGATTCTGGAAATGGATCTGGACTACCTGAATGCCAATGCCCGTTCAATGATCAGCCCCGTCGTGTGCAGCAACAGCGACGATTACAGTGCGCTGGTGATTCTGGCAACCGGTAAGGTGGTGGCAGGTCAGACGCCGCTGTATGAGATTAAAGGCAAGTAAGGCTCCTGAGTAGCGTTTATGCCTGAGCGGCGGGGGGAAACCTCCGCCGCTTTTTTTTAGCCCATCTGACCCCATAATCTTCTTCAGATACGTATTTTCAGTAACTAATAGTTGTCTCTACGCCCCGCTTGTAAGATCATGTGCCGTTATACGTTGTTTACGCTTTGAGGAACCCACGATGAGTGAGGCAGAAGCCCGCCCGACTAACTTTATTCGTCAGATCATTGATGAAGATCTGGCTACTGGTAAGCACACCACCGTTCATACTCGTTTCCCGCCGGAACCGAACGGTTATCTGCACATTGGCCATGCGAAGTCTATTTGCCTGAACTTTGGTATTGCTCAGGATTATCAGGGCCAATGCAACCTGCGTTTCGATGACACCAACCCGGTGAAAGAAGATATCGAATACGTGGAGTCGATTAAAAACGACGTGCAGTGGTTAGGTTTCCACTGGTCCGGGGATGTTTGCTACTCGTCTGATTACTTTGACCAGCTGCACCAGTATGCCATTGAGCTGATCAACAAAGGCCTGGCCTATGTTGACGAACTGTCGGCGGATGAAATTCGCGAATACCGCGGTTCGCTGAAAGCGCCGGGTAAAAACAGCCCGTATCGCGATCGCAGCGTGGAAGAGAACCTGGCGCTGTTTGAAAAAATGCGTGCCGGTGGTTTTGAAGAGGGGAAAGCCTGCCTGCGTGCAAAAATCGATATGGCCTCGCCGTTTATCGTCATGCGCGATCCGGTGCTGTACCGCATTAAATTTGCCGATCATCATCAGACCGGCAGCAAGTGGTGCATCTATCCGATGTACGACTTCACGCACTGCATTAGCGATGCGCTGGAAGGCATTACGCACTCCCTGTGTACCCTCGAGTTCCAGGACAACCGTCGCCTGTATGATTGGGTGCTGGACAACATCAGCATCCCGGTTCACCCGCGTCAGTATGAATTCTCCCGTCTGAATCTCGAATATACCGTGATGTCCAAGCGTAAGCTGAACCAGCTGGTTACCGAGAAGCACGTAGAAGGCTGGGATGACCCGCGTATGCCGACCATTTCCGGTCTGCGTCGTCGCGGCTATACCGCCAGTTCTATTCGTGAATTCTGCAAGCGCATTGGCGTGACCAAGCAGGACAACACCATTGAGATGGCGTCACTGGAATCCTGCATCCGCGAAGATCTCAATGAAAACGCGCCGCGCGCCATGGCCGTTATCGACCCGGTTAAGCTGGTCATTGAAAACTACCCGCAGGGTGCAAGCGAAATGGTGACGATGCCGAATCATCCGAACAAACCGGAGATGGGCAGCCGTGAAGTACCGTTTAGCGCGGAGATCTGGATTGACCGCGCCGACTTCCGTGAAGAGGCGAATAAGCAGTACAAGCGCCTGGTGCTGGGTAAAGAAGTTCGCCTGCGTAATGCCTACGTGATCAAGGCCGAGCGTGTAGAGAAGGACGAAGAGGGGACGATCACCACGATCTTCTGTACCTATGACGCCGATACGCTGAGCAAAGATCCTGCCGATGGTCGTAAGGTCAAGGGCGTTATCCATTGGGTCAGCGCGGCACACGCGCTGCCGGTGGAGATTCGTCTGTACGATCGGCTGTTCAGCGTGCCGAATCCGGGCGCGGAAGAAGACTTCCTGACGGTGATGAACCCTGAATCGTTGGTGATCAAGCAGGGCTTCGCTGAACCGAGCCTGGCCACTGCGGAAGCCAGCAAAGCCTATCAGTTTGAGCGTGAAGGTTATTTCTGTCTCGATAGCCGCTATGCAACCGCAACGCATCTGGTGTTTAACCGCACCGTGGGTCTGCGTGATACCTGGGCTAAAGTCGGCGAGTAAATTTTTCGTCGCGGCCCGGCCGTCGTCTCTGTGTCAAAACGCCGCATTTAGCGGCGTTTTTTTTTATTTTGGAATCAGTGAATTAAGTTCGTTATTTTCGCGATGCGAATTAATCTTGTTTACTGTTTGTCATATCTGTCAGCTCTGCCACTCCTCCCACCGGTACACAAAACGGCTGTAAGCGCTTTCATTCTGTATTTTCTTTCTATTTAGTAATTACTTACGTATAAAAAAGGATGAGGCCTGATATTGTTACAAAAAGAAATAGAATATGTGCGCTTTGTCATAATCTTAAGCTTTGATCGGCGAAAGAGATTGATAATTCGCGTCACGAAAAATAGTCTATCAACAGTGGTTACGCGGCTTTTACCGCTCCACCTTTTTAGCAGTCTTATTTATTTTTTCGCGGCTTGCCTTTGGCTCCGCGTTTTTAAAACGTCAAAGAGGATATGCACATGCGTACGTTTAGTGGCAAACGTAGTACGCTGGCGCTGGCTATTGCCGCCGTCACCGCGATGTCGGGCTGGATCGTTGTTCCGCAGGCCAGCGCAGCAGGTTTTATTGATGATTCCACCTTAACCGGCGGCATCTACTACTGGCAGCGTGAGCGCGACCGGAAAGATGTGACCGACGGCGATAAATACAAAACCAACCTTTCCCATTCGACCTGGAACGCCAATCTGGATTTCCAGTCCGGCTATGCCGCTGATATGTTTGGTATTGACGTGGCTGCCTTCACCGCAATTGAAATGGCGGAAAGCAGCGAAAGCGGTCACCCGAACGAAATTGCCTTCTCCTCAAAGAATAAAGCCTACGACGAAGATTACTCTGGCGATAAGAGCGGAATCAGCCTGTATAAAGCTGCGGCGAAATTTAAATATGGCCCGGTGTGGGCTCGCGGCGGTTATATCCAGCCAACCGGGCAAACGCTGCTGGCTCCGCACTGGAGCTTTATGCCGGGTACTTACCAGGGGGCTGAAGCCGGCGCCAACTTTGATTACGGTGATGCCGGCGCGCTGAGTTTCTCCTATATGTGGACGAACGAATACAAAGCGCCATGGCACATCGAGATGGATAATTTCTACCAGAACGACAAGAAAACCAAAGTCGATTATCTGCACTCCCTGGGCGCCAAATACGATTTTAAAAATGACCTCGTGCTGGAAGCGGCGTTTGGCCAGGCTGAAGGCTATATCGACCAGTATTTTGCCAAGGCCAGCTACAAATTTGATATCGCGGGTACGCCGTTAAACACCAGCTACCAGTTCTATGGTACGCGCGACAAAGTCAGTAACGGCGGCACGAACGATATCTACGACGGTACTGCCTGGCTGCAGGCGCTGACCTTTGGCTACAAGGTTGCTGATGTCCTCGACCTGCGTCTGGAAGGCACCTGGGTGAAAGCTGAAGGCCAGCAGGGCTACTTCCTGCAGCGTATGACCCCAACCTATGCCTCTTCCAACGGTCGTCTTGATGTATGGTGGGATAACCGTTCTGACTTCAACGCCAACGGTGAAAAAGCGGTGTTCTTCGGCGCGATGTATGACATGAAAAACTGGAATATGCCGGGCTGGGCGTTTGGCGCCTCTTACGTCTACGCATGGGATGCCAAACCGGGCAGAATGTCCACGCCGGACGCCTATTACAATCCGGACAAACGGCTGGAAGAGTCCGCGTATAGCCTCGATGCCATGTACACCGTACAGGACGGCCGGGCAAAAGGAACGCTGTTTAAACTGCACTTTACCCAATACGACAACCACTCCGACATCCCGAGCTGGAGCGGTGGCTATGGCAATATCTTCCAGGATGAGCGTGACGTGAAGTTCATGGTTATTGCTCCGTTCACTATTTTCTGATGCCGCGGCGGCAGGCGTAAACCTGCCGCAAACCTGAGAGGTCAATTATGAAGAAGCTATTGCTCATCGCGGTTATGGCATCGGGCCTGGTAGCCTGTACGCAGTCCCCCGCGCCAAAAGAAGATACGAAACTAAAAGATGCTTACAGCGCCTGTATCAATACGGCGGAAGGGAATCCGGATAAGGTTCAGGCCTGCCAGAGCGTTCTCGACGTGCTGAAAGAAGATAAACAGCATCAGGCGTTTGCCAACCAGGAAAGCGTGCGCGTTCTGGATTACCAACAGTGTATTCAGGCGACCCGTACCGGCAATGACCAGGCGGTGAAAGCGCGTTGCGATCGTATCTGGAAAGAGATTCGCAGCAACAACACCAGGCCCTGATCGCGGGCGCCAGATCCTGTCAGTAAAAACGCCTGATGTTAACCATCAGGCGTTTTTCATGGCGCGCAATCCTGTGGCGATGTTCAGGCACTGATTGCCGTGGCTGCCCGGGGCTACTCATTCCCCACCAATCTTGATACCGACCCACCATTAGGTGGAATGGTACCGAAAACCCAACAGGCTCTGGTACGAGAAGCGCTGGCAAACCGCTGGGATGAGGAACCGTTTACCCGTGCTCTCGACGAGCATACCGCGCGCAGAAAAGGGTAGGCGTTTGCACATAAAAAAGCCAACCGTCAGGTTGGCTTTTTGTGGTCCACGCGGTGGGAAATTACTTTTCCAGCGCGTCGTGTGCATGTTCATCTTCGCGGCAGTCGCCTTCCGCACAGTGACCGTAAAGGTACAGACTGTGGTTGGTCAGACGGATGCCGTGGCGGTGGGCGATTTCACGCTGACGCGCTTCGATAGACTCATCGCTGAATTCGATCACTTTGCCACAATCGAGGCAAATAAGATGATCGTGATGGTGCTGCTGGGTCAGTTCGAAAACAGATTTACCGCCTTCGAAGTTGTGGCGAGTCACAATGCCAGCATCATCAAACTGGTTCAGCACGCGATAAACAGTAGCGAGACCAATCTCTTCACCCATGTCGATCAGGCGCTTGTATAAATCTTCCGCACTGACGTGATGGTTATCCGGTTCCTGCAGGACTTCCAGGATTTTTAATCGTGGAAGTGTGACTTTCAGGCCAGCCTTCTTTAATGCGGTATTGTTGTCAGTCATGCGGAATCTGTCCTGTTGCTAAACGATCTACTTCCATCAGCGGAAGTAATACAGAGAATCACCCGATGCAATGCGTCTCATTATAGAACTGCCATCGTTAAATGAAAACTGCAAGTATCGGGCCTTGTATGCTGTCAAAAACGAGGTCCCAGCTACAAACTACGTCACCTGACCTCGTTAAATCAGAGGACATTGTACAGATATGTGATTAAAAGTTAAAAACTTGTAGCTATTAGTTTGATTGCTTCTATCTATTAATGCGGCGAAACTTAACGGTAACGCCGCACAATCATCAGGCGTTTTTGATTTCTTCGAGGTGCAGCTCTTCAGAGACCTGCTTAACCCACTGAGTCACGCGTTCGTTGGTCAGTTCCGGCTGGCGGTCTTCATCGATAGCCAGGCCGACGAAGTGATCGTCATCCGCCAGGCCTTTAGAGGCTTCAAAATGATAGCCCGCGGTCGGCCAGTGGCCAACGATGGTGGCGCCGCGCGGTTCAATGATGTCGCGGATGGTGCCCAGCGCGTCACAGAAGTATTCCGCGTAGTCTTCCTGATCGCCGCAGCCAAACAGCGCAACCAGTTTACCGTTAAAGTCGACCTCTTCCAGCGTCGGGAAAAAGTCATCCCAGTCGCACTGAGCTTCACCGTAGTACCAGGTCGGAATGCCGAGCAGCAGGATGTCGTAGGCTTCCAGATCTTCTTTGCTGCTCTTGGCAATGTCGTGAACATCAGCAACATCTTTACCAAGCTGCTTCTGAATCATTTTTGCAATATTCTCGGTGTTGCCCGTGTCGCTGCCAAAAAAGATGCCGATGATTGCCATGAGTAAAATAACCTCTTGAAACTTAATGATGTGGTAGTGGCGTAATGCCCGCAGATAACGGCAATCATAGCAGAACAGGGGAGGGCGCGGAAACAGCAATCACGCCCGACTGCACACTCTGCTACATGAAAGTGTTTTTTTGAGGATTTTCAGGCTTTATCCCGGCTGTGCAGGGTTGCCAGCTGGTTCATCAGCATCTCTTCGATCAAATCGCTGCGGTTCATATTGCGAGCTTCCGCCAGCTCGTTGAGCGCATCAACCGCTTCAGCGTTGAGTTTTAACTCCACACGCTTCAGGCCGCGAACTTTGTCGCGTTTGAGCTGATTGCGTTTATTTATGCGCAGTTGTTCATCGCGCGAAAGCGGATTGGTCTTTGGTCTACCCGGGCGACGCTCGGTTGCGAACAAATCTAATGTCGTACGGTCCGTTTGTTCTTTTGCCATGATTCAGAGTGACTTCGGGGAAACAAGTTGCCGGGCTATAGCCGACACAGATAGCGCGCCATAATACATCAGGCGAACCGCTGCGCCAACGACCGCGGGCATTCTGCAGCGCGGTCGGGCAGTTTTTAGCCAGTTAAGCCTGCAAAGCGGTCAGATAGCGACGAATGGCGCGCAGGACGGCTTCCGGTTTCTCCGCATGCACCCAGTGGCCGGCGCCGGCGATGACGTGCGCTCGCGCCTGTGGGAACTGGGCGAGCAGGGTATCGCGATACTCATCGGTGACGTACGGCGAGTTGCCTCCCGGGATGAACAGGGTCGGATGAGGCCAGGCAGGAACCGTTTGCCAGCCCACGATGTGCGGATATTGATCCCATAATACCGGTACGTTGAAGCGCCACTGGCCATCAACGAAGGATTTCAGCAGAAACTGAATCACGCCTTCTTCCTGCAGATGTTGGCGCATCACCGTGGCCGCCTGCTGACGGGACGCGGCGCCGGCGTCGGTGACGGCATTGATGGCGTTGAAAATTTCATCATGACGGCGCACGTGATAGTCCACCGGGGCAATATCAATGGCGACCAGGCCAGCGATGCGCTCCGGCGCCAGTGCGGTAAGCGCCATGACCGCTTTCCCCCCCATCGAATGACCAATAAAGGTGGCTTTCTCTATCTGCCGATCGTCAAGAGTATCGATCAGATCCTGCGCCATCGCCGCGTAGGTCATCTCCGGCGAACGGGGGGAAAGACCGTGGTTGCGCATATCAACCTGCAAAATATCGTAGTCGTTCACCAGGTCGCGGGCGAGGATGCCCAGGTTGTCGAGACTACCAAACAGACCGTGAACCAGGACAACAGGGGAATTATTGTGCGGATTTTGTGCAGATTGCGTGCGGCTATTTAATTTCATGGCAAAGTTCTTTTTTTCGCTTCGTCGGGTTAGGGTATTATGTTGGACATTCTGCCATCCGGCTGCAAGACCCAGAGCTATCTGAGTTTTACCGCCATCCTGGTTTGACGCTATCCGCGGTCAGGATTTGTCCTTATAATCCTGACAACTTGTATTCAGAATAAGATATCGCACTGGATTAAGATGAAAACAATTGAAGTTGATGATGATCTCTATCGCTATATTGCCAGCCACACCCAGCATATTGGCGAGAGTGCATCCGACATTTTACGGCGCATGCTGAAATTTTCCGCCGTTTCCCAGACTGCCGCACCGGTCGTAAAAGCTGCGCCGGCGCCGGCTGCGACGCCTGCCGTCGAAGCGAAGCCCGTGAATCCGGCAAAAGATAAAGTCCGCGCGATGCGCGAGCTGCTGTTATCTGATGAATACGCCGAACAAAAACGCGCGGTAAACCGCTTCATGCTGGTCCTGACCACGCTGTACTCCTTAGATAACAAAGCGTTTGCTGAGGCCACCGAGTCTCTGCACGGGCGCACCCGCGTGTACTTTGCCGAAGATTCGCGGATCCTGCTAAAAAGCGGTAACCAGACCAAACCGAAACAGGTTCCTGGTACTCCGTGGTGGGTTATCACCAATACCAATACCGGTCGTAAGTGCAGCATGATCGAACACATCATGCAGTCGATGCAGTTCCCAGCGGAATTAATTGAGAAGGTCTGCGGCACGATCTAGTTTTATTCACCTTGCATCAGAAGGATCAGGCAATGGCAATCGATAAGCGTGCGGGTCAGCCTGCACAACAGAGTGATTTGATTAACGTCGCTCAGCTGACCGCGCAGTACTACGTACTGAAGCCGGAAGCGGGCAACGCGGAGCATGCGGTGAAGTTTGGCACCTCTGGCCATCGTGGCAGTGCAGGGCGCCATAACTTCAATGAGCAGCATATTCTGGCGATCGCTCAGGCGATTGCGGAAGACCGCGCGAAGAACGGGATTACCGGTCCCTGCTACGTGGGTAAAGATACCCACGCGCTCTCCGAACCGGCCTTTATTTCCGTACTGGAAGTGCTGGCGGCCAACGGCGTTGATGTTATCGTGCAGGAAAACAACGGTTTCACCCCGACGCCGGCCATTTCCAATGCCATCCTGGTGCACAACAAAAAAGGTGGTCCGCTGGCGGACGGCATCGTGATTACGCCGTCTCATAACCCGCCGGAAGATGGCGGTATTAAGTACAACCCGCCGAACGGCGGCCCGGCTGATACCAACGTCACCAAAGTGGTAGAGAATCGCGCTAACGAACTGCTGGCCTCGGGTCTGCAGGGCGTCAAGCGCATCTCCCTCGATGCGGCACTGGCATCCGGTCATGTTAAAGAGCAGGATCTGGTGCAACCGTTTATCGAAGGGCTGGCGGATATCGTCGACATGGCGGCGATTCAGAAAGCCGGTCTGAAGCTCGGGGTCGATCCGTTGGGAGGTTCCGGTATCGAATACTGGAAACGTATTGCCGAGTACTACAAACTCGACCTGACTATCGTCAACGATCACGTCGATCAAACCTTCCGCTTTATGCACCTCGATAAAGACGGCGCCATTCGCATGGACTGCTCTTCTGAGTGTGCGATGGCAGGGCTGCTGGCGCTGCGCGATAAGTTCGATCTGGCTTTTGCTAACGATCCGGATTATGACCGTCACGGCATCGTCACGCCGGCGGGTCTGATGAACCCGAACCACTATCTGGCGGTGGCGATTAACTACCTGTTCCAGCATCGTCCGCAGTGGGGCCAGGATGTCGCCGTTGGTAAGACGCTGGTCTCCTCCGCGATGATCGATCGCGTGGTTAACGACCTGGGCCGCAAGCTGGTGGAAGTGCCGGTGGGCTTTAAATGGTTTGTTGACGGTCTGTTCGATGGCAGCTTCGGTTTTGGCGGCGAAGAGAGCGCGGGCGCATCGTTCCTGCGTTTTGACGGAACCCCGTGGTCGACCGACAAAGACGGTATCATCATGTGCCTGCTGGCGGCGGAAATCACCGCCGTCACCGGTAAAAACCCGCAGGAGCACTACGACGAACTGGCTGCCCGCTTCGGCGCGCCGAGCTATAACCGTCTGCAGGCTTCGGCTACATCCGCACAGAAAGCGGCGCTGTCTAAGCTGTCGCCGGAAATGGTCAGCGCCAGCCAGTTGGCCGGCGATCCGATCACCGCACGTCTGACCGCCGCGCCGGGCAACGGCGCATCGATTGGTGGCCTGAAAGTGATGACCGACAACGGCTGGTTCGCCGCGCGTCCGTCAGGTACGGAAGATGCTTACAAGATCTACTGCGAGAGCTTCCTGGGTGAAGAACATCGTAAGCAGATCGAGAAAGAAGCGGTGGAAATCGTCAGCGAAGTGCTGAAAAACGCCTGAGTCAGGTGAAACGAACAGGCATTCTCAGAGGAGCGTCGTCCCGGTAAGGCGCGGTTGTTCCTGTTGAGTGGCACAGAAGGGTTCCATGGTCATCATGGGACCCTTTTTTATTGCCCCCACTCATCGGTTCGCTGTTTTTAATCGGTGGTGCCCGCATGATGACGACAGGCGTCGCGCTATGGCATAAACCGATAGCCGATCCCCGTTTCGGTCAGTAAATGCTGCGGGCGCGCCGGGTCAACTTCCAGCTTTTGCCGCAGATGCCCCATATAAATGCGTAAATAATGGCTGTGTTCCACCGCATTTGGCCCCCACACCTGATTGAGCAGCTGGCGCTGGGTGAGGACCTTGCCGGGATTATTTAACAGCACCGCCAGCAGACGGAATTCAATCGGCGTCAGGTGGAGCTCTTCGTCACCGCGGACGATGCGGCGGGCGGGAATATCGACTTCAATATCGGCGAAGCGCACCAGCGGCTCGTCGGCTTGCGCGCCGGCATGTCGGCGCATCGCAACTCTCAATCTCGCCTGCAGTTCGCCAATGCCAAAGGGCTTACTAAGATAGTCATCGGCGCCGGCGTCAAGCGCGGCAATTTTATCGTGCTCCTCGGTGCGAGCCGACAGCACGATAATTGGCATCTGACTCCACTGGCGCACGTCGCGAATAAATTCATTACCGTCGCCGTCGGGTAGCCCAAGATCGAGGATGACTAAATCAGGTTTGCGGGTTGCAGCTTCAATAAGACCCCGCTGCAGGGTATCGGCTTCAAATACGCGCATACCGTCGGCTTCCAGCGCGGTGCGCAGAAAGCGACGGATTGCATGTTCATCTTCAATAATCAGTACGTTTATCACCCGTTCTTCCCGTTCAGACAGATAGGACCCTCTCCTTCAGAAACGCCTCCCGGGCTACTCGCGCGCAAGACCGGTAGCCCGGGCAGGCGCACAGCAGCGCCGCGCGGGCATCTGGCCGGGGCAGCGTTACGCCGCTCCGCTCCATTCATCCAGCCCCGGGGCCGTTTCCCTGGGGAGTGTAACACGGAAGCAGGCACCGCCCTCTGGCCGCGTATAGGCGCCGATCGTACCGCCGTGCACTTCAACGATCGCCCGACAGATGGCCAGACCCAGCCCGACGCCAGGGATCGCCGACTCTTTATGTCCGCGGGCGAACTTATCAAAGATAGCCTGTTCCTGGCCCGTTGGGATCCCGGGGCCATTATCCCACACCTCTAAGCGCAGCTGCTGCTCATCGGCCTGCGCCGCAATGCCGATCTGCGCTTTCGAGCCGGCATATTTCAGCGCATTCTCCAGCAGATTAATCAGCACTCGTTCAAACAGCGGGCCGTCGACGTGAACCAGCAGCAGCGGATCGGGTAGCGCCAGCTGAATATGCTGCCCGCCGAGCCCCGGTTCCAGCATCCGCAGGGCGCTGCCGATCACCTCTTCGAGCGTCAGCCACTCTTTATGTAAGTTAAATCCGCCGGACTGAATGCGCGCCATATCCAGCAGATTATTGACCAGCCGGGTCGTATTCAGCACGTGTTGACGAATCTCATTTGCCTGCGGAGCATGTTTCGAGCCTTCGCTGGCGAGGTCGAGCGTCAGAATTTCCGCCTGTCCGAAGAGAACGGTCAACGGCGTACGCAAATCATGGGAGAGTGCCGCCAGCAGCGAGTTGCGCAGGCTTTCCCGCTCACTGTTAAATCGGGCCTGCTCTTCGCTGGCGGTGAGGGTCAGCCGTTCCAGCGCGCTGGCGACCAGTAGCGTAAAGGTTTCCAGCAGGCGCTGCTGTTCAGGAATCATCAGCTGACGCAGGTTTTCGGGTTCCACCACCAGCAGTCCCCAGGTCCGGGCGGCGCTTTTCAGCGGTAAGATTTGATAGGGAACGCCGGGCAGCGTATCGGTGCCGGCGCCGGCGGGCTGGCCCTTATCGAAGCTCCAGCGGGCGATGGCATCGTCCCATGAGGTCAGCCCCGGCTGGTGGGTGAGCGGGTGCAGTTTGCCGCTACTGTCGGGGAGCAGCAGCTGCCCGCGGGCCTGGAAGGTGGAGGCGATAAAGCGCTCGCTGGTCGCGGCAATGTCATCCTCGCTGCGTCCGACCGCCAGCGCTTTTGACATCTCATACAGATGGCGGGTGCGCTGCTCACGATAACGCGCCACGCGGGCCTGATAGCGGACGCCGGCAGTAAGATTCCCGATCAGCAGACCGACGGTCAGCATGACGCCAAAGGTCAGCAGGTATTGTACGTCGGAAACCGCCAGCGTACCGCGCGGCGACACAAAGAACAGGTCGAAGCTGACCACGTTGATAACCGTCGCCAGCACCGACGGCCAGCGGCCGTATAGCAGCGCAATAATCACCACGCCAAGCAGATAGAGCATGACCAGGTTGGCCGCTTCAAAGGCCACCAGCCACTGCATCGCCACCAGCGTAATGATCGCGCAGAGCGCCAGCGCCACGAAGCAGCCCTGGATTTGCACGCGCCACTTCTCCATAGCGGTACGGCTATCGCTGGCCCGCGTGGGCAGAGGGGCGCTTTTCTCATCAAGGGCGATGACCACCAGATCGAGGTCGGGCGCGTCGCGCGCCAGGCGATCGGCGAATCCGCTGCGGTTCCACCAGCGGCGTTTTCCCTGACGGCCAATCACGATTTTGCCCAGATTATGCTCGCGGGCGTAGTGCAGTACGGCTTTCTCTTCGGACGGGTTGGAGAGCGTGGCGGTTTCCGCCCCTAACTCCTGCGCGAGCCGCAGGGCGGCGAGAATGGCCCGCCGCCTGGCTTCCGGCAGACGGTGCAGGGAAGGGGTTTCGACATAAACCGCATGCCAGATACTGCCAAATCGTGCGGCCAGTCGCGCGGCGGCGCGTACCAGTTTTTCACTGCCGGTATTATGGCCGATGCATAGCAGGAGGGTGTCGCGGGTATGCCAGACTTTTTCCTGCCCCTGACGGTCGCGCCAGGCGCGCATCTGTTCATCGACCCGATCGGCGGTCCGGCGCAAAGCCAGTTCACGCAGGGCAATCAGATTTCCCTTGCGGAAAAAGTTTTCGATAGCCCGCTCCGCCTGGCCGCCGATATAGACCTTGCCTTCATTCAGGCGCTGACGGAGATCGTCAGGAGGCAGGTCGACCAGCACAACATCGTCGGCGGCGTCAAAAAAGGGGTCGGGGACGGTTTCGCGCACCTGAACGCCGGTAATGCCGCTGACGACATCGTTCAGGCTTTCGAGGTGCTGGACGTTTACGGTGGTAAACACGTCGATACCGGCATCGAGAAGCTCTTCGACATCCTGCCAGCGTTTGGGGTGGCGCGAGCCTGGCGCATTGCTGTGCGCCAGTTCATCAACCAGGATCAGCGCCGGCCGGCGCGCCAGCGCGGCATCGAGATCGAATTCGTGGACGTAGCGTCCACGATGAGAGAGGCGGCGCTGGGGGAGGGTACTGAGCCCTTCCAGCATCGCCGCGGTCTCTTTCCGACCGTGGGTTTCCGCCACGCCGATCAGAATATCCAGCCCCTGGGCGCGCAGCCGCTGCGCTTCCGCCAACATTGCCCAGGTTTTACCGACGCCCGCACAGGCGCCAAAGAACACTTTTAGCTTGCCGCGATGCGGCTCGCTGGTATGTTGCAGCAGGCGGTCCGGGTCCGGGCGCAGCGGCTCGTCACTCATTTTACTTATCCTTCAGGGCATCCAGCGCCATATTCAGTTGCACTATATTTACCACAGGCTGTCCGAGAAAACTGGCCAGCGGCGTTTGCGTCGCCTCATTCACCAGGCGGGTGACTTGCTCAATACTCAGATTGCGGGCCTTCGCGACGCGAGGGATCTGCCAGAGCGCGGCCGTCGGCGTGAGGTTATTATCCAGCCCGCTTGCCGATGTCGTCACCAGCTCTACCGGAACGCGCGGGTCAGCGTCCGGGTTGGCGAGACGTAGCGCCTGCACGCGTTCGCTGACGGCCTTATCCAGCGCCGGGTTGCTGGCGGCCAGATTACTGCCGCCGGAGGCGAGGGGATTGTACGGCGTTTCAGCGGTCGCCGAAGGGCGTCCCTGGAAATAACCCGCCGCGGTAAAATTCTGGCCAATCAGGCTGGAGCCGCGGACTTCGCCGGCGATGCGGATCAGTGAGCCGTTTGCCTGCTGCGGGAACCACCACTGCCCAAGCGCCGTCGTCAGCAGCGGATAGACGCCACCGGTGAGGAGCGTTAACAGAATAAATAGCACAAGTGCCGGTCGAATGAATGACATGGTATTTTCCTCACAGCAGCCCGGTCAGGGTCAGTAACAGATCGATAGCTTTAATACCGATAAACGGCACCAGCAGCCCACCCAGGCCATAGACCCACAGATTACGGCGCAGCATGGCCGAAGCCGACAGCGGGCGATAGCTCACGCCCTTCAGCGCCAGCGGGATCAGGAAGACGATAATCAGCGCGTTAAAGATAACCGCACTCAGAATCGCCGAGGCAGGCGAATGCAGGTGCATGACGTTGAGCATGGCCAGCTGCGGGTAAACGGCGGCAAAGGCGGCCGGAATAATGGCAAAGTACTTCGCCACGTCGTTGGCAATACTGAAGGTGGTCAACGACCCGCGGGTCATCAGCATCTGCTTACCGATGTGCACCACTTCGATCAGTTTGGTCGGGTTGGAGTCGAGGTCCACCATGTTGCCCGCCTCTTTTGCCGCCTGGGTACCGGAGTTCATCGCCACCGCGACATCGGCCTGAGCCAGCGCCGGGGCATCATTAGTACCGTCGCCGGTCATCGCCACCAGACGACCTTCGGACTGGTACTGACGGATCAGCGCCAGTTTGGCTTCCGGCGTCGCTTCGGCAAGGAAATCATCGACCCCCGCTTCAGCGGCAATCGCCGCTGCGGTGAGGCGGTTATCGCCGGTAATCATGACCGTTTTAATGCCCATCTTGCGCAGTTGAGCAAAGCGCTCCTTAATTCCGCCTTTAACGATATCTTTCAGCGAAATAACGCCCAGCACGTGTTTGCCTTCCGCGACCACCAGCGGTGTCGCCCCCTGGCGGGCAACATCTTCCACCTGTTTGTCGACGTCCGCCGGGAAGTGGCCGCCGTTGGCCTCGACATGGCGACGAATGGCGTCGACGGAGCCTTTGCGGATCATCCGCCGATCGATATTAATCCCGCTCATGCGCGTCTGGGCGGTGAAGGGGACGAAGGTCGCTTGCAGCGACTGCAGATCCCGCTCGCGCAGGTTAAAGCGCTGTTTTGCCAGTATCACGATGCTGCGACCTTCCGGCGTTTCATCGGCCAGAGATGAGAGCTGGGCGGCGTCGGCAAGGGTTTTTTCTTCTACGCCTTCCGCAGGTAAAAACGCGGAGGCCTGGCGGTTACCGAGGGTAATCGTCCCGGTTTTATCCAGCAGTAAGACGTCAACGTCGCCGGCGGCTTCTACCGCGCGTCCGCTGGTGGCGATGACGTTGGCGCCCAGCATACGGCTCATCCCGGCGACGCCGATCGCCGAGAGCAGTCCGCCGATCGTGGTCGGAATCAGGCACACCAGCAGCGCCACCAGCACCGTCACGCTGACCGCATTGCCGCTCCAGGCGGAGAACGGCCAGATGGTGGCGGTGGCCAGCAGGAACACCAGCGTGAGGGCGATCAGCAGGATCGTCAGCGCAATTTCATTCGGCGTTTTGCGGCGCTGAGCGCCTTCGACCATGGCGATCATCCGATCAAGGAACGTTTCACCGGGGTTCACGCTACAGCGGATCACCAGCCAGTCAGAAAGAATGCGCGTCCCGCCGGTAACCGATGCAAAGTCGCCGCCGGATTCGCGGATCACCGGAGCGGATTCACCGGTGATGGCGCTTTCGTCCACCGAGGCGCCGCCTTCAATGACCTCCCCGTCGCAGGGAATAATATCGCCTGCTTCCACCAGCACCACATCGCCTTTGCGTAGGTCATCGGCCGGAATATGGTCGACAGGCGCGTCATGCTGCGGCGCGCGCAGCTTGCGAGCAAAAGCGGTTTTTTTCACCCCTTTCAGACTGTTGGCCTGCGCTTTGCTGCGGCCTTCAGCCATCGCTTCGGCGAAGTTGGCGAACAGTACGGTAAACCACAGCCAGATACTCACGGCGGCGGTAAAAGCGGCGCTGCCGGCGAGATGCCCGCTGGCCATCGCCACGGCCAGCAGCGTGGTTATCAGGCTACCCGTCCAGACGATGAACATCACCGGGTTGCGCCACTGCACCGTCGGGCTCAGTTTTTTCACTGCATCCAGCAGCGCCTGGCGCACCAGCGTCGGCTCGAGCAGGGCTAATTGTTTGCGACTCATAACAGGGTGCTCCGCATCACTTAAAGTAAGGAGAAGTGTTCCGCCAACGGGCCGAGCGCCAGGGCAGGAATAAAGGTCAGGGCGCCAACCAGCAGCACGGTACCGATCAGCAGACCGATAAACAGCACATCGTGGGTGGCAAGGGTGCCGGAACTGGTCGGCTGGATCTTTTTACTCACCAGAGAACCGGCGATAGCCATCACCGGCACGATGACCGCGAAACGACCGAACAGCATGCAAAACGCCAGCAGCAGGTTCCAGAATGGCGTTGCTGCGCCGAGGCCGGCGAAGGCGCTGCCGTTGTTATTGGCGGCGGAGGTGACGGCATACAGCACTTCGCTAAAGCCGTGCGGTCCCGGGTTAAACATCCCCGCGCGTCCGGCCTCGGTCATCATCGCCAGCGCGGTACCCAGCAGGACCAGAGTGGGCGTCACGAGGATGGCCAGGGCGATCATTTTCATTTCGCGCACATCGATCTTCTTGCCGAGATATTCCGGCGTCCGGCCGATCATCAGCCCGGCGATAAAGACCGCCAGCATGACGAACAGCAGCATGCCGTACAGCCCCGATCCCACGCCACCGAAGACCACTTCGCCGATCTGCATCAGCCACATGGGAACCATGCCGCCCAGCGCAGTGAAGGAGTCGTGCATGGCGTTGACCGCGCCGCAGGAGGCGGCGGTGGTGACAACCGCGAACAGGCTGCTGGCGAGAATGCCAAAGCGACTCTCTTTGCCTTCCATATTCAGGCTGCTGTCCGCCCCCAGCTGCAGCAGGTGAGGGTTACCGTGGGTTTCTGCCCACATCACCACCGCGACGCAGACGATAAAGATCAGCGTCATGGCCCACAAAATCGCGTGTCCCTGGCGGCGATCGCCGACGACGTCGCCAAAGGCAAAGCACAGCGCGGCCGGGATCAAAAAGATCGCCAGCATTTGCACTATGTTGCTCAGCGCCGTCGGGTTTTCAAACGGGTGCGATGAGTTGGCGTTAAAGAACCCGCCGCCGTTAGTACCCAGCATTTTGATCGCTTCCTGCGAAGCGACCGGCCCCATTGGCAGCGACTGATGCACGCCTTCCAGCGTGGTGAAGGCCTGATACGGCAGAAAGTTTTGCGGCACGCCCTGCTGAATAAAGAACACGGCGATCAGCAGTGAAATCGGCAGCAGCAGCCATAGGGTTATGCGGGTGAGATCGACCCAGGCGTTGCCAAGGGTGCTGACCTGCTGACGCGACCAGGCGCGGGTGAAGGCAAAAATCACCGCGATACCGGTTGCCGCCGACAGGAAGTTTTGCACCGTCAGACCGGCCATCTGGCTGAGGTAGCTCAGGGTACTTTCTCCGGCATAGGCCTGCCAGTTGGTGTTGCTGACGAAACTCACCGCCGTATTCAGCGCCAGGTCCCATGAGAGGCCGGGAAGATGCTGAGGGTTGAGCGGCAGTGCGCCCTGAGACATCAGCAGGGCGAACAGCCCCACCAGCCCTACGCCATTAAACAGCAGAATGGCGAGCAGATACTGGCACCAGTTCATCTCCTGGGGACGAATCCCCGAGAGCCGCCAAATGCCTCGCTCAATGCCGGCAAGCACCGGCAGCGGGGTATCGTTGATCATTCTGGCCAGCAACGTCCCGGTCGGGCGAGCCAGCACCATCAGCAGCAGAAGAAAACTGGCGATAAGTAAAAATCCTTGTGCGGCCATCAGAATGCCTCCGCATTTATCAGGGCATAGACCAAATAGGCCAGCAACAGGAATACCAGCGCCACGCCAGCAATTACGCCTGCACTCACAATCCACCTCCGGGTGTTTTTACGATTTACCCGGAGGATAGAAATTCTGGTGCAAAGATTTTGCAAAAATCAGAACCGGCGGTGTAAAAAAAATATAAAAATCAGCAAAACCACAAATTAACCAATGATTAGTATTAATTTAACTTTTTTGTAACTCAATTACCGGATGAATGTAAATAAAGACGAAACGAGCTGTTTTTAGTGGTCGGATGAGTAGTAAAATTACATACAAAGCGGTATTATTTTAGCCAGAGATACATTGACACTTTACCGGCGTCGCTTGCCGGCCTGACTAAGGGAGAGAAATTATGGCGTTGTATAAAACTTATCCTGCTCACGTTGTCTTTTTACGTCGTGCTTTCGCCGTCGTGGCTGGCGTAGCAGCACTTCCGGTGATGCTGTTCTGGAAAGACCGGGCCCGCTATTACAGCTGGCTGCACCGCGTATGGGCAAAAACCAGCGAACAGCCGGTGTGGATGGCGCAGGCTGAAAAAGCCGCCGCTGACTTTTACTGATCGCGCCTCCCAGACTGCATAACCGCCGGTTCTCCGGCGGTTTTTTTTTGCCCGGTCAGACGACCTCTGCTTGCGCCTGCGTGCCTCCTGCAACACTCTATATCTGAATTTCCTGATGCTTCCCTCGCGGGCTACGTACCCGGCCGGGAGGTATCGAATCCATGAATGTTACTGATTGCAGGAGTTTTATGGCCACTCATCTGGTTTGGTTTCGCGCTGACCTACGTATCCATGACAACCTGGCGCTTGCCGCCGCCTGTCGCGATCCGCATGCCCGCGTGCTGGCGCTGTTTATCGCCACGCCGGGCCAGTGGCATCAGCACGGTATGGCGCCGCGGCAGGCGGCATTTATCGTCCGCCATCTGCGTAGCCTGCAGTCAGCTCTTGCCGAGCGAGGAATTGCGTTGCAGGTGGCGGAGGCGGCGGATTTTTCGGCCAGCGTCCAGCTGCTGGCTGACTATTGCGCGCAGCAGCAGGTCAGCCACCTGTTTTATAACTACCAGTACGAAATCAACGAGCGTCAGCGCGATGCGGCGGTGGAAAAGCGGCTGAGCGGCGTGGTATGTCACGGGTTTGACGATGCGCTTTTACTGTCCCCAGGCAGCGTGCTGACCGGGAATCACGAAATGTATAAGGTGTTTACGCCCTTTAAAAATGCCTTTCTCCGTCGACTGCGCGAGGCGCTGCCGGAGTGCGTGGCCGCACCGACGGTACGTGGTCACGGCCCCCTGACACCAGCGCCGCTGCCGGAGATCCGCTATCCGCAGGAGGCTTTTGATCCCCACCTTTTTGCCGACGATGAGAAAACGGCTATCGCCCGACTGCGCCGTTTCTGCCAGCAAAAAGCCGCCGATTATGACCAGCAGCGTGATTTCCCCGCCAGGGAAGGCACCAGCCGGCTGTCGCCATGTCTGGCCGTAGGCGTTCTTTCCCCGCGCCAGTGCCTGCATCGACTGCTGGCTGAGCAGCCGGCGGCGCTCGACGGTGAAGCAGGCTCCGTCTGGCTAAACGAACTGATCTGGCGGGAGTTTTACCGACATTTGATGGTGTTCTACCCGGACTTATGCAAAGGTCGCCCGTTCATTGCCTGGACCGATAACGTGACATGGCGTGACGATGTGCAAGGATTAGAGGCGTGGCAAGCCGGGAAAACGGGTTTTCCGATCGTCGATGCCGCGATGCGCCAGCTCAATGCCACGGGCTGGATGCATAACCGGCTGCGGATGATTGCCGCCAGTTTTCTGGTCAAGGACCTGCGTATCGACTGGCGCGCGGGCGAGCGCTATTTTATCAACCAGCTGATTGATGGCGACCTGGCGGCGAATAACGGCGGGTGGCAGTGGGCAGCGTCGACAGGCACCGACGCCGCCCCTTATTTTCGTATATTTAATCCGACCACCCAGGGAGAGAAGTTCGATAAGGCCGGGACATTTATTCGGCAGTGGCTGCCAGAGCTGGCCGATGTCCCTGATAACGCGCTGCATCAGCCGTGGATCTGGGCCGATAAACAGAAGGTGAGCCTGAACTATCCGCGTCCGCTGGTCGATCACAAGCAGGCGCGACTGGAGACGTTGGCGGCCTGGGAGGCCGCCAGTAAAAGCCTTACTCCACGGCCAGGGCGCGGGTCCTGACCCGCAGGGCGTGATACAGCCAGATTATCAGCACCAGGCCGACACAGGCTAAAGCCCCCCAGGTGATTTGGCTGAACACGTTGATATAGGCATCAATGGCGTAGCTGGTCGCACCGGCTTCATCGAACGCACCCTGTGCTGTCTGGTCGGCAATCACGCCGGCCAGATAGTTGGCGATGGCGCCGGAGAGCAGCATATAGATGCCGGTCAGCACGCCGGTCACGCCGGGGATTTCGATACGGGTGATTTGCGACATCGCCACCGGGTCGATAAACAGTTCGGCAAAGCCCATTACCGCGAGGCCCAGTACCATCAGCGGCATCGACGATTGTCCGTAGGCGGCCGACCAGCGTGCGCTCAGGGTCAGAATGCAGAAGCCGGCGCTCATCAGCCCCAGACCCAGCGCAAATTTACCCCAGATCCGCACGGTACGGTTGCCGTTGATATTCTCTTTCACCAGCCAGGCCAGCACCATTCCGCAGAGCATGACCGCAAAGGCGTTCACCGACTGGAACATCGCGGTCGGGACCTCATAACTCATGATATGCCGGTTCACGAAGCGGTCGATATACAGGCTGATGGAGCTGCCGCCCTGCTGAGCGAAAGCCCAGAACAGCAGGCTGAATCCGGTCAGGACGATAATGAGTCGCAGGTCTCGACGCTGTTTGGCCGTCTCTGCCCGCCGATAAATTCTGGCCAGTACCACCAGGCCGACAATCGTCGCCACGATCAGCGCATAGACCGACCACTCCTGCCAGAACAGCACGGTGATCAGCAGCGGGGCCACGATTAGCAGAACCAGCAGCCAGCCCCAGTTGGGCAGCATAAAGCGGCGCGCGCAGAGCGCCTGGCGATTGACGCCCGAGGTGTGACGGAAATGGCGACTGCCGCAGAGGAAAATCACCAGTCCGGCAATCATCCCGACGGCGGCGAGGGCGAAGCCCATGGCCCAGCTGTACTCTTCCTGCACATATCCGCAGGCGATGGGGGCGACGATCGAGCCGATATTCCCCGCCGCATACATCAGCGAGAAGCCGCCATCGCGGCGTGGATCGGTGGGTTCGTACAGCTCTCCCAACAGGCAGCTGACGTTGGATTTAAACAATCCGTAGCCGCAGACGATGATGGCGAGCGACAGATAGAGGAAGGTTGGCGCAATTTCGCTGGCACCCAACACCAAATGGCCAATGGCCATCAACAACGCGCCGAGCATCACCGCCATTCGGTTGCCGAGGAGCTTATCGGCCAGGAAACCGCCGAGAATCGGCGTGACGTAGACCAGAGAGCAGTATGCGCTGAAGAGGGCGTAGGCGTGGCTATCGTCGTACTTAAGCTGATTGGTGAGATACAAAATCAGCAGCGCCCGCATCCCGTAAAAACTGAAGTATTCCCAAATTTGCAGCGCGACGACGTAATAGATTGCGCGCGGTTGCGATGATTGTCTGTTCATGTAACGCCTGGTTCCTGCCGTAAAACGAAAGTCGATCTTTCTGCATGAATAGCGGTTTAGCAGTGTTATTCATGGCCTTAAAGGCTTTCTGGTTATTTAATATGCTTTTATAATGCATAAATATACACGAATGCATCACGGGGTGGGTAGACAAATTGCGGGATTAAGCTAAAAGTCAAACGAGCGTCTCTCACGCAGAGGCTATCGACGATCTACGCGGATACCGCTATGTTATGCCTGTGCACAAAATGATGACCTGATGGAGCGGCAATGAAAAATAGCGAACTGGAACAACTGATTAACGAAAAGCTCAATAGCGCGACATTCAGCGACTACGCGCCAAATGGCCTTCAGGTGGAAGGGCGTGAGACGGTGCAAAAAATTGTCACCGGCGTCACCGCCAGCCAGGCGCTGTTGGACGAGGCCGTGCGCCTGCAGGCAGATGCGGTGATCGTCCATCATGGTTATTTCTGGAAAGGTGAATCGCCGGTGATTCGCGGCATTAAGCGCCAGCGCCTGAAGACGCTGCTGGCAAATGATATCAACCTCTATGGCTGGCATCTGCCGCTGGATGCCCACCCGGAGCTGGGGAATAACGTCCAGCTGGCGCAGCTGCTGGGGATCACCGTCATGGGGGAAATTGAGCCGCTGGTCCCGTGGGGAGAGCTGTCGATGCCGGTTTCCGGGCTGGAGCTGGCTTCGTGGATTGAGGCGCGCCTGGGGCGCAAGCCGCTGTGGTGCGGTGATACCGGGCCAGATAAAGTGGCCCGTGTCGCCTGGTGTACCGGCGGCGGCCAGAGCTTTATTGACAGCGCCGCTCGCTTTGGCGTCGATGCGTTTATTACCGGTGAAGTCTCGGAGCAAACTGTCCACTCCGCGCGCGAGCAGTCCCTGCATTTTTATGCTGCCGGACACCATGCCACCGAACGCGGCGGTATTCGCGCGTTGAGCGAATGGCTGACGGAAAATACCGATCTGGATGTGACCTTTATTGATATTCCCAACCCGGCCTGATGAGAGAGAAAGAAAAGTGCAGCGAGCGCGTTGTTACATGTTAGGCGAAACCGCCGTGGTTCTGGAGCTCGAACCCCCGGTCACGCTGGAAAGTCAAAAGCGTATCTGGCGCCTGGCTCAGAGACTGGCGGATCACGAAGAGGTCCTGGATGCGATACCGGGGATGAACAATATTACCGTGGTCCTGCGCCATCCGCAGGAGATGGCATGGGATGCGATTGAGCAGTTGCAGCGCTGGTGGGAGGAGAGCGAGGCGCTTGAGCCACAGTCGCGGCTGATGACCATTCCGGTTATCTACGGCGGCGAAGACGGCCCCGACCTGGCGAACGTGGCGCTTCACAGCGGGTTGACTGAACAGCAGGTTGTCGAACTGCACGCCTCCGTCGAGTACGTGGTGTGGTTTCTTGGTTTCCAGCCGGGATTTCCTTATCTCGGCGGACTGCCGGAGCGTTTAGCGATGCCGCGACATGCGGAACCGCGTCTGCGGGTCCCCGCCGGCTCTGTCGGCATCGGCGGCGCGCAAACCGGCGTGTATCCGCTGGCGACTCCGGGTGGATGGCAGCTGCTGGGCCGTACGCCGCTGGCGCTCTTTGATCCTATGCGTCAGGAGCCCGTGCTGCTGCGTTCCGGCGATCGAGTCCGCTTTGTGCCGCAAAAGGAGGGGGTATGTTGAAGATGATCCGCGCCGGAATGTACTCTTCGGTACAGGATGGCGGACGTGAAGGACAGCGACAGTCGGGGATCAGTCTCTGCGGTGCGCTGGATAAACCCTCGCTGGTGATTGCTAACCTGCTGGTCGGCAACGCGGGAAATGCTGCCGCGCTGGAGATTACGCTCGGCCAGGTGGATATTCAGTTTGAACGTGACTGCTGGTTTGCGCTGACCGGTGCCGCCTGTGAAGCAATGCTGGACGGCGAGCCGGTATGGGTCGGCTGGCGAATGGCGGCGAAGGCCGGGCAGCATCTGGTGCTTAAAACCCCGCAGTATGGGATCCGCAGCTATCTGGCGGTAGCCGGGGGCATTGACGTTCCGGAGGTGCTCGGTTCGCGCTGTACCGATCTGAAAGTCGGCATTGGCGGCCTTGAAGGGCGACGCCTGCAGGATGGCGATCGGCTGAAGCTGGGAAAAGCGTCCCGACGATTCAGTACGTCGCGGGGCGTTAAGTCACTGCCGATCGGCAATCGCATCCGCGCGTTACCGGGGCCGGAGTACCATGAATTTGATCGGGCCTCGCAAGGGGCGTTCTGGCGTTCCCCCTGGCAGCTTAGCGCCCAGAGCAACCGGATGGGATATCGTCTGCAGGGCCAACCGCTTACGCGCACCACCCATCGCGAAATGTTTTCGCACGGCCTGCTGCCGGGGGTGGTACAGGTTCCGCATAACGGTCAGCCGATTGTCTTGATGAACGATGCGCAGACCACCGGGGGCTATCCGCGAATTGCCTGCATTATCGACGCTGATATGTATCAGCTGGCGCAAATTCCGCTGGGCCAGCCGATTCATTTTGTTCCGTGCACGCTGGAAGAGGCGTTGAAAGCACGTGCGGATCAGCAGCGCTATCTGGAACAACTGGCATGGAGACTGAGCGATGATCATTGATTTAAATGCCGATCTGGGGGAAGGCTGTGCGAGCGATAGCGCGTTGTTACAGCTGGTCTCCTCCGCCAATATCGCCTGCGGTTTTCATGCCGGCGATGCGTTACTGATGCATAAATGCGTGCGCGAGGCGTTGAAAAACGGCGTGGCCGTCGGGGCGCATCCCAGCTTTCCCGATCGGGAAAATTTTGGCCGCACCGCAATGCAGCTGCCGCCGGAGACGGTCTATGCCCAGATGCTGTATCAGATTGGCGCGCTGGCGGCGATCGTGCGCGCGGAAGGCGGCGAACTGAAGCACGTGAAGCCGCACGGTATGCTCTACAACCAGGCGGCAAAAGAGGCGCCGCTGGCCGATGCGATTGCCCGGGCTGTGCGAGATTTCGATCCTGCGCTGATCCTGGTCGGGCTGGCCGGCAGCGAATTAATTCGCGCCGGACAACATTACAAGTTGGTCACGCGGCAGGAGGTCTTTGCCGATCGCGGGTACCTGGCTGACGGTAGCCTGGTGCCGCGTTCACAGCCCGGGGCACTTATCGACAGCGAAGAGCAGGCGTTGGCGCAGACCCTGGAAATGGTGCAGCATAATCGGGTACGCAGTCTCACCGGTGAATGGGCGCATGTTATCGCTGACACCGTGTGTCTTCACGGTGACGGTGAACATGCGCTGGATTTTGCGCGCCGTTTGCGTGCGGCTTTTGCCGGACGCAATATTCAGGTCAGCGCGGAAACAGAAGAATAAAACAATAATTATTAAGGCATTACAGCACTCACAACAACACTCACAACTAACAGGACGTTATCATGGGAGAAGCGATATCTCTCTGGCCGCTGATCGGCATTGCCGTGATTGTGGTCGGATTTGTTTTGCGTTTTAATCCGGTTTTAGTGGTCATTATCTCTGGAATTGTTACCGGCGTGGCGGCGCAAATGCCCATCGCCACCATTCTGGAAAAGCTGGGGGAGGGGTTTCTTAACACCCGCAACCTGCCATTTATTCTCTTGCTGCCGCTGGCGGTCATTGGGCTACTTGAACGGCATGGCCTGAAAGAGCGCGCCCAGGCGTGGATCGCGAAGATCCACAGCGCCACCGCCGGACGTCTGCTGATCGTCTACCTGTTCGTGCGCGAAGCGACGGCTGCGCTGGGGTTAACCAGCCTGGGGGGCCATCCGCAAATGGTGCGTCCGCTGCTGGCGCCGATGGCGGAAGGGGCGGCGGAAAAAACGTTAGGTCCGCTTCCCGGCAGCATTCGCTATCGCTTACGCGCGATGTCGGCGGCGACGGACAACGTCGGCCTGTTCTTTGGCGAAGACATTTTCGTCGCCTTCGGCGCCATCATCTTTATGCACAACTTTATGCTGGAGTCCGGTGGGATCCAGACCGAACCGCTGCATATTGCCCTGTGGGGGATCCCGACGGCGATTTGCGCCTTCGCGATCCATTCCGCGCGTCTGTGGCGACTCGATCGTCACCTGCAGCGCGAGCTGGATAAACTGAACGCCGCCGCACAGGCGAAAGGCGGTGTCGCATGAATTTTCAACAAACCTGGCTCTACTGGCTGGCGGGTGTCGTTCTGCTGGTGGTCGCGGTCATGTCATGGCGCGACAAAAGTAACCCTCGTCGCCTGACCACCGGCCTGTTCTGGGGGCTGTATGGTCTGCTGTTCCTGCTTGGCGACTGGACTTATCAGCTGGTAGACGACAAGCGCTCGGTCAATATTGCCGTCGGCGTTGCCGTCGTGGCGCTGGCGCTGATCGCCGGTTTTGGCGGTGTCAGGCTGGGTAGCTATCACCAGCGCACCGAGGAAGAGCGAACCGCCAGCGCGACCCGCCTGGGTAACCGACTGTTTTATCCGGCGCTGGCTATTCCGGTTGTCACGGTGATCGGGGTGCTGCTGTTTAATAACCTGCCATCGTGGCAAGTCCGGGTGTTTGGCCCGGGTAATCATGCCACGCTGATTACGCTGTTTTCGATGACCGCCGGGACGCTGATCGGCCTGATGATGGCGATTCGCATGACCCGGGAAAAGGTCGCGCAGCCGCTGCAGGAGGCGCGTCGTCTGCTGGATTCGGTAGGCTGGGCGTTTATTTTGCCGCAGATCCTGGCGGTGCTGGGGCTGCTGTTTACCACTGCCGGAGTGGGTAGCAGTATTGCCTGGCTCACCGAGCATTATCTGGCGGTGGACAGCCGCTTTGTCGCTGTGGCGGTCTACACCATCGGCATGGCGCTGCTGACGATGGTCATGGGCAATGCGTTTGCCGCCTTCCCGATTGTCACGGCGGGGATTGGTATTCCGATTCTGGTGCTTCAGCACGGCGGTAATCCGGCGGTGATGGCGGCGATCGGTATGTTCTCCGGCTACTGCGGCACCCTGATGACGCCGATGGCGGCAAACTTCAACATCGTGCCGGCGGCGCTGCTGGAACTGCCGGATAAAAATGCGGTGATTAAGGCTCAGATTCCGACCGGCGTACTGCTGCTGATCGTCAACGTATTTCTACTCTATTTCCTGATGTTCCTGTAAGGAGGAAAGATGGCGGGCGTATTAATCACCGGGTTTGAACCCTTTGGCGGTGAGGCGGTGAACCCTTCATGGGAAGTGGTGAAGCAGCTTGATGGCGCGATGGTGGCCGGTGAGCGCGTGGTCGCGCGACAGCTGCCCTGTGTATTTGGTGAGGCCCTGACGGCGCTGTATGCGGCGCTGGATGAGCATCAACCGGTGTTAACGATAGCGGTCGGGCAGGCGGGTGGTCGTGTCGATATTACCGTCGAACGTGTCGCGATAAACGTCGATGATGCGCGTATTGCCGATAATAAAGGCCAGCAGCCGGTTGACGTGCCGGTAGTGGCCGACGGTCCGGCGGCCTGGTTCAGCAGCCTGCCGGTGAAAGCAATTGTCGCGGCGCTGCGCGAGCAGGGCATACCGGCATCGGTGTCGCAAACGGCGGGGACATTCGTCTGCAACCATGTGATGTATGGTCTGCTGCATGCATTAAACGGGCGAAGCGGGGCAAAAGGCGGCTTTATCCATATTCCGTACCTCCCGGAGCAGGCGGCCGCCCATCCGGGTGAGGCGAGTATGGCGGTACAAACGGTCCGTGCGGCGCTGGAGACGGCGATTGCCGTCTCCCTGCGCCAGGAGGGGGATGTGAAAATTGTCGGCGGTGCGACGCACTAACAGAAGGACGCTATTATGCCGGAAGGTCCGGAGATCCGCCGCGCGGCGGATAGCCTGGAGGCGGCGGTCAAAGGCGAACCTCTTACCGATGTCTGGTTCGCTTTTCCGCAGCTGCAGGTGTATCAGGCTCCGCTGGTGGGCCAGCGGGTAACCCACATAGAAACCCGCGGCAAAGCGCTGCTGACGCATTTCTCCGGCGGGTTGACGCTCTACAGTCATAATCAGCTGTACGGCGTCTGGCGCGTGGTGGAGGCGGGCGAACAGCCGGTCAGCAACCGCGTGCTGCGGGTCAGGCTGCAGACGGCGGAGAAGGCGATTTTGCTCTATAGCGCGTCGGATATCGCTATTCTGACGCCGGAGCAGCTGGCTACCCATCCGTTTTTATTGCGGGTTGGACCCGATGTGCTGGATATGACGCTGACCACGGAATCGGTCAAAGCTCGCCTGCTGTCGGCCAGATTCCGCCGACGGCAGTTTTCCGCTTTGTTGCTGGATCAGGCGTTTCTGGCCGGACTGGGAAACTATTTACGGGTGGAGATTCTCTGGCAGGTCGGGTTGAGCGGGCGGCATAACGCATCGGCGCTCGATGATAAGCAGCTCGACGCCCTGGCCCATGCGCTGCTGGATATTCCGCGCCTGTCGTATCGCACCCGCGGGGCGGTGGATGAGAATAAACATCATGGCGCGCTGTTCCGCTTTAACGTTTTCCATCGTGATGGCGAAATCTGCGAGCGCTGCGGCGGGATTATCGAGAAAACGATGCTCGCGTCGCGACCGTTTTACTGGTGTCCGGGGTGCCAGCATTAGCGATACGTTGTTCGCTTTTTAAGCTATCGTGCCCGTCTTTCGTGCCGGGCGTTTACGGGTCGGTTGACCAATCCGGCAGTGGTGTGGCAGTGGTGTAAGAGTCAGTTATCTCAATGAGATTGCCGATTTTTTATGCGACGCAGTCAGGTTTTCAACATCTTTGCAGGAGTTTCTGTCCCGTCGTTCGCTGTTAAGCCAGAGATGTTGTTTTTACGCTGGTTTGTGCGAAAAGGGTCTATCGCGTGGGTTCCGTGGAGTATATCGTTCACTTTTGTGGCATGTTCCGTTCACGGTGAATCCGCCACTTTTCTTACACCCGCTGCGGGTGAACGGCATGGGGGGCGTTTCGCTCGCCCCCCATGCCCCCCGGCATTGCGCTGAAAACGGCCGCTACGCGGTATGCTCCACTCCGGCTTCATCTGGCGGACCGGGCCGGACTCGACATCCCTGTCTCGACCGATCCTCTGACCACCGTCCTGGCGGTCAGTCCTGGATGTGCGCCTGCGTTCCCGCCCGTTCACCTGTCGCGCAGGAAACAGTCGCGTGCGGAACCTCACGAGAACGGAATATTCCACAGAACACATGCCCCGAAGTACGAAAATTACTTTCGCGCCAACCACCGTTTACCGGCATCGCCCTGGTCCACGATAAACAAAAAAAAAGCTGGCCACCTTAAGTGGCCAGCATGACGTTCGCAGACGCGTTTTTTGTCTTCAGGATCGAACTTAGCCTTTGGCCACGTCGGATTTGAAGTCGCGTTTTTCGTAGCCGGTATACAGCTGACGCGGACGCGCGATTTTCATGCCGTCGCTGTGCATTTCGTTCCAGTGAGCAATCCAGCCTACGGTACGCGCCATCGCGAAGATAACGGTAAACATGGAGGACGGAATACCCATCGCTTTCAGAATGATACCGGAGTAGAAATCGACGTTCGGGTAGAGTTTCTTCTCGATGAAGTACGGGTCGTTGAGCGCGATGTGCTCAAGTTCCATGGCCACTTCCAGCAGATCGTCTTTGGTGCCCAGTTCTTTCAGCACTTCATGGCAGGTTTCACGCATTACGGTGGCGCGCGGGTCGTAGTTTTTGTACACGCGGTGGCCGAAGCCCATCAGACGGAAAGAGTCGTTTTTGTCTTTCGCGCGACGGACAAATTCCGGAATGTGCTCAACGGAACTGATCTCTTCCAGCATCTTCAGCGCAGCTTCGTTCGCGCCACCGTGCGCCGGTCCCCACAGGGAGGCGATGCCCGCAGCGATACAGGCGAACGGGTTCGCGCCAGAAGAACCTGCGGTACGGACGGTGGAGGTGGATGCGTTCTGTTCGTGGTCAGCGTGCAGGATCAGGATACGGTCCATGGCGCGTTCCAGTACCGGGTTAACCTCGTAGGTTTCACACGGCGTGGAGAACATCATATTCAGGAAGTTGCCCGCGTAAGAGAGGTCGTTGCGCGGATAAACGAAAGGCTGGCCGATTGAATATTTGTAACACATTGCTGCCATTGTCGGCATTTTGGACAGCAGGCGATAGGCGGCGATTTCACGGTGGCGCGGATTGTTGACATCCAGGGAGTCGTGATAGAACGCGGCCAGCGCGCCGGTGATACCGCACATCACCGCCATCGGGTGAGAGTCACGGCGAAACGCGTGGAACAGACGGGTAATCTGCTCGTGGATCATGGTGTGGCGGGTAACGATGGTCTTGAATTCGTTGTACTGTTCCTGGTTCGGCTTTTCACCGTTCAGCAGGATGTAACACACTTCGAGGTAGTTGGACTCGGTCGCTAACTGATCGATCGGGAAACCACGGTGGAGCAGGATACCTTCATCACCATCGATAAAGGTGATTTTAGATTCACATGATGCGGTGGAAGTGAAACCAGGGTCAAAGGTGAATACGCCTTTTGATCCAAGACTACGAATATCAATAACATCCTGACCGAGCGTGCCCTTTAGCACATCCAGTTCAATAGCAGTATCACCGCCTAGGGTGATTTTTGCTTTAGCATCAGACATTTATGGTCTCCTTAGCGCCTTTATTGCGTAAGACTGCCGGGTGTGGATTTGCCTTCGGCCCGTGCCTGACTACGTTACCAGTTTGTTATGTTGCACACAGCTCTGCGTCAGCGGAAATTGCAGGGTACAGAGCAAAGGCGCTTGATGGTACGTCTTCAGCCTACGACGAAACAGCAGCAAATCAGCGTTTTAGCAGTCCGAATTTAAAAATCTGTATACCACTAATAACTGTCCTGATTACATCGGTCAATACCATCACACTGTTGCATAACTTATTCTCAGGTGAAAGAGTGACCCCATAACTTTTGAGCATTATTGCATTTATCTGGTAATGGTTGTAACAAGAATGTTTAATATTTGTCAAATCAGGTGATTAAAATTTAAAATAATGTTGTTATCGTGACATCGATCACTGTTCCGGACAAAACCCGACAAACTATATGTAGGTTAATTGTAATGATTTTGTGAACGGCCTATACTGCCGCCAGGTCTCCGGAACACCCTGCAATCCCGAGCCACCCAGCGTTGTCTGGTCACGTTTTAGCTCTTGAAAAGGGGTTTTATCATGACCACAGGTTATAGAAAGGACGCTGTCTGACCCGCAAGCAGACCGGAGGAAGGAAACAATAAGAACAGCATGTGGGCGTTATTCATGGTAAGAAATGTGAAAAAACAAAGACCTGTCAATCTGGATCTGCAAACGATCCGGTTCCCAATCACAGCGATAGCGTCCATTCTCCATCGCGTTTCCGGTGTGATCACCTTCGTGGCGGTCGGGATTCTGCTTTGGTTGCTGGGCACCAGCCTTTCCTCTCCAGAAGGTTTCCTCGTTGCGTCTTCCATCATGGATAGCTTCTTTGTGAAGTTCATCATGTGGGGCATCCTGACCGCGCTGGCATACCACGCCGTTGTCGGTATCCGCCACCTGTTGATGGATTTTGGCTACCTGGAAGAAACCCTCGAAGTAGGGACACGCTCCGCTAAGATTTCTTTTGTTATTACTGTCGTGCTTTCACTTCTCGCAGGAGTCCTCGTATGGTAAGCAACGCCTCAGCACTGGGACGCAACGGCGTACATGACTTCATTCTGGTTCGTGCTACCGCCATCGTTCTGACCCTTTACATCATCTACATGGTCGGCTTTTTTGCCACCACCGGTGAAATTTCCTGGGAAGTCTGGACGGGCTTTTTCTCCTCCGCATTCACTAAAGTCTTCACCCTGTTAGCCCTCGTGTCCATTCTGATTCACGCCTGGATCGGGATGTGGCAGGTGTTGACGGACTACGTTAAACCGCTGGCTGTACGCTTAATTCTGCAACTGGTTATCGTTGTTGCGCTGGTGGCTTACGTTCTTTATGGATTTGTTGTGGTGTGGGGTGTGTGATGAAATTGCCTGTCAGAGAATTTGATGCAGTTGTGATTGGTGCCGGTGGCGCAGGTATGCGCGCGGCGCTGCAAATTTCCCAGAGCGGCCAGACCTGTGCGCTGCTCTCTAAAGTGTTCCCTACCCGTTCCCATACCGTTTCCGCGCAGGGTGGCATCACCGTGGCGCTCGGTAATACCCATGAAGATAACTGGGAATGGCATATGTATGACACGGTGAAAGGCTCCGATTATATCGGTGACCAGGACGCCATCGAATATATGTGTAAGACCGGCCCGGAAGCGATTCTGGAGCTTGACCATATGGGGCTGCCGTTCTCCCGCCTGGAGAATGGCACCATTTATCAGCGTCCGTTTGGCGGCCAGTCGAAAAACTTCGGCGGCGAACAGGCGGCACGTACCGCTGCGGCGGCTGACCGTACCGGTCACGCGCTGCTGCATACCCTTTATCAGCAGAACCTGAAAAACCACACCACCATTTTCTCCGAGTGGTATGCGCTGGATCTGGTGAAAAACGCCGATGGCGCGGTGGTAGGTTGTACCGCGCTGTGCATCGAGACCGGTGAGGTGGTTTACTTCAAAGCCCGTGCGACCGTGCTGGCAACCGGCGGCGCAGGCCGTATCTACCAGTCCACAACTAACGCCCACATCAACACCGGTGACGGCGTCGGGATGGCGATTCGCGCCGGCGTGCCGGTGCAGGATATGGAAATGTGGCAGTTCCACCCGACCGGTATCGCCGGTGCGGGGGTTCTGGTGACAGAAGGCTGCCGCGGCGAAGGCGGTTATCTGCTGAACAAACACGGCGAGCGCTTTATGGAGCGTTATGCCCCGAATGCGAAAGACCTGGCGGGTCGTGACGTGGTGGCGCGTTCCATCATGATCGAAATCCGTGAAGGTCGCGGCTGTGACGGCCCGTGGGGCCCGCATGCGAAGCTGAAACTGGACCACCTGGGTAAAGAGGTTCTGGAATCCCGTCTGCCGGGCATCCTGGAGCTTTCACGTACCTTCGCCCACGTCGACCCGGTGAAAGAGCCGATTCCGGTTATCCCAACCTGCCACTACATGATGGGCGGTATTCCGACCAAAGTGACCGGTCAGGCGCTGACCGTGAACGAGCAGGGCGAAGATGTGGTGATTCCTGGCCTGTTCGCCGTCGGCGAAATTGCCTGCGTATCGGTCCACGGCGCGAACCGTCTGGGCGGCAACTCCCTCCTTGACCTGGTGGTGTTCGGTCGTGCGGTCGGTCTGCATCTGCAGGAGTCGATTGCCGAGCAGGGCGATCTGCTTGACGCGACCGAAGCCGAAATCGACGCGTCCCTTGAACGTCTGAACCGCTGGAACGGTAACCGTAACGGCGAAGATCCGGTGGAAATCCGCAAAGCGCTGCAAGAGTGTATGCAGCATAACTTCTCGGTATTCCGCGAAGGCGATGCGATGGCCAAAGGGCTTGAGCAGCTGAAAGCGATCCGCGAGCGCCTGAAAAATGCGCGCCTGGATGACACCTCCAGCGAGTTCAACACCCAGCGCGTTGAGTGCCTGGAGCTGGATAACCTGATGGAAACTGCCTATGCCACCGCGGTTTCTGCAAACTTCCGTACCGAAAGCCGCGGCGCGCATAGCCGCTTCGACTTCCCGGATCGTGATGACGAAAACTGGCTGTGCCATTCCCTGTATCTGCCAGAGTCGGAATCCATGACGCGTCGTAGCGTCAATATGGAACCGAAACTGCGTCCGGCATTCCCGCCGAAGATTCGTACTTATTAATGCGGAGACAGGAAAATGAAACTAGAGTTTTCAATTTATCGTTATAACCCGGACGTTGACGATGCTCCGCGCATGCAGGATTACACCCTCGAAGCGGAAGAAGGTCGTGACATGATGCTGCTGGATGCCCTGATGCAGCTGAAAGAAAAAGACCCGTCGCTCTCATTTCGTCGTTCCTGCCGTGAAGGGGTCTGTGGCTCCGACGGTCTGAACATGAACGGTAAGAATGGTCTGGCGTGTATCACGCCGATCTCCGCGCTGAATCAGCCGGGTAAGAAAATTGTCATCCGTCCGCTGCCCGGTTTGCCGGTTATCCGCGATTTGGTTGTAGACATGGGGCAATTCTATGCACAATATGAGAAGATTAAGCCTTACTTGTTGAATAATGGGCAAAATCCTCCGGCTCGCGAGCATCTGCAGAAGCCAGAGCAGCGCGAAAAACTCGATGGTCTGTACGAGTGTATTCTTTGCGCATGTTGTTCAACCTCTTGTCCGTCGTTCTGGTGGAATCCGGACAAGTTTATCGGCCCGGCAGGTCTGCTGGCTGCGTATCGTTTCCTGATTGACAGCCGCGATACCGAAACCGACAGCCGTCTGGAAGGGTTAAGCGATGCTTTCAGCGTATTCCGCTGTCACAGCATCATGAACTGCGTCAGTGTATGTCCGAAAGGGCTTAACCCGACGCGCGCCATCGGCCATATTAAGTCGATGCTGCTGCAGCGCAGTGCGTAAGTAACCCGGTCTGTCCCGGATGGCGCTATCGCTTATCCGGGCTACCCGAAGCAGTAGCCCCGGCAGCGTTTGTGCCGCCGGGAAATGAATACCCTAAATAATTCGAGTTACAGGAAGGCGGCGACGCCGCGAATCCCCAGGAGCTTACTCAAGTAAGTGACTGGGGTGAGTGAGGAAAGCCAACGCACATGTAACTTGAAGTATGAAGGGGATGGCAGGAAATCTTTAAAAACCGCCAAATATGTACCAGTAATCAAGGCGTTCAGAGCGAGGTAAGGCGGCAACTGAACGCATCCCAGGGAGCATAGTGAACTATGTGATCGGGGTAAGTGAAGGCAGCTAACGCAACCGCAGCCTGAACGCCGAAGATTAATGGCAGTTTTTAAAGGTTCCTTCGCGGATGCAGAAGCCACAACTCGTCCGCAACAAGTGAACCCCGGCACGTACAATTGCTGTGCGTGGTAGTTTCTACGGCGAAATAAGCATATAAATGCTTAAGGGATCACGATGCAGAACGGCGCAATGAAAGCCTGGCTGGACTCTTCTTACCTCTCTGGTTCGAACCAGAGCTGGATAGAACAGCTCTATGAAGACTTCTTAACCGATCCTGACTCTGTTGACGCCAACTGGCGTTCTATGTTCCAGCAGTTACCTGGCACCGGAGTCAAACCGGATCAATTTCATTCGAAAACGCGTGATTATTTCCGTCGACTGGCGAAGGATGCCTCACGTTACACTTCTTCGATTTCCGACCCTGATACCAATGTGAAGCAGGTTAAAGTCCTGCAGCTCATCAACGCATATCGCTTCCGTGGTCACCAGCATGCGAATCTCGATCCGCTGGGACTGTGGAAGCAAGAGAGAGTGGCGGATCTCGATCCTGCATACCACGATCTGACCGAGGCCGATTTCCAGGAAAGCTATAACGTAGGTTCATTTGCTATCGGCAAAGATACGATGAAACTGGGCGAGCTGATTGCCGCGCTCAAACAAACCTACTGCGGCGCTATCGGCGCGGAATACATGCACATCACCTCTACCGAAGAGAAACGCTGGATTCAGCAGCGTATTGAGTCGGTAGCAGGGAAAGCCAGCTTTACCGCTGACGAGAAGAAACGTTTCCTGACCGAGCTGACAGCAGCCGAAGGCCTGGAACGTTACCTCGGCGCGAAATTCCCGGGCGCCAAACGCTTCTCGCTGGAAGGCGGCGATGCGCTGATCCCGATGCTCAAAGAGATGATCCGTCACGCTGGCAAAAGCGGCACCCGTGAAGTGGTGCTCGGCATGGCGCACCGCGGTCGTCTGAACGTGCTGGTTAACGTTCTGGGCAAAAAACCGCAGGACCTGTTCGACGAGTTCGCGGGCAAGCATAAAGAACACCTCGGCACCGGTGACGTGAAGTACCACATGGGCTTCTCTTCTGACATGGAAACCGAAGGCGGCCTGGTGCACCTGGCGCTGGCGTTTAACCCGTCACACCTCGAAATCGTCAGCCCGGTGGTTATCGGGTCGGTTCGCGCGCGTCTCGATCGTCTCGACGAGCCGAGCAGCAATAAAGTGCTGCCGATTACTATCCACGGCGACGCCGCAGTGACGGGTCAGGGCGTGGTTCAGGAAACCCTGAACATGTCCAAGGCGCGTGGCTACGAAGTGGGCGGAACCGTACGTATCGTTATCAACAACCAGGTGGGCTTCACTACCTCGAACCCGCTGGATGCGCGCTCCACGCCATACTGCACCGATATCGGTAAAATGGTTCAGGCGCCGATCTTCCACGTGAACGCGGACGATCCGGAAGCCGTTGCTTTCGTTACCCGCCTGGCGCTGGATTTCCGTAATACCTTCAAACGCGATGTCTTCATCGACCTGGTGTGCTACCGCCGTCACGGCCATAACGAAGCCGACGAGCCGAGCGCAACGCAGCCGCTGATGTATCAGAAAATCAAAAAACATCCGACCCCGCGCAAAATCTACGCCGACAAACTTGAGCAGGACAAAGTGTCGACCCTGGAAGATGCGACCGAACTGGTTAACCTCTATCGTGATGCGCTGGATGCCGGCGAATGCGTGGTTGAGGAATGGCGTCCGATGAACCTGCACTCCTTTACCTGGTCACCGTACCTCAACCACGAGTGGGATGAGAGCTACCCGAGTAAAGTCGAGATGAAACGTCTGCAGGAGCTGGCTAAACGCATTAGCACTGTGCCGGACAGCATTGAAATGCAGTCTCGCGTGGCGAAGATTTATGGCGATCGCCAGGCGATGGCCGCCGGCGAGAAGCTGTTCGACTGGGGGGCGGCGGAAAACCTGGCTTACGCCACGCTGGTTGATGAAGGGATTCCGATTCGCCTGTCCGGTGAAGACTCCGGTCGCGGTACGTTCTTCCACCGCCATTCCGTGATTCATAACCAGGTGAACGGTTCGACCTACACGCCGCTGCAGCATGTGCATAACGGCCAGGAGCATTTCAAAGTCTGGGACTCCGTGCTTTCTGAAGAAGCGGTGCTGGCGTTCGAATACGGCTACGCCACTGCGGAACCGCGCACCCTGACTATCTGGGAAGCGCAGTTCGGTGACTTTGCTAACGGCGCTCAAGTGGTGATCGATCAGTTCATCAGCTCCGGCGAGCAGAAGTGGGGCCGGATGTGTGGCCTGGTCATGCTGCTGCCGCACGGCTACGAAGGCCAGGGCCCGGAGCACTCCTCCGCGCGTCTGGAACGCTATCTGCAGCTGTGTGCTGAACAGAATATGCAGGTTTGTGTGCCATCGACTCCGGCTCAGGTTTACCACATGCTGCGTCGTCAGGCGCTGCGCGGTATGCGTCGTCCGCTGGTGGTGATGTCGCCGAAATCTCTGCTGCGCCATCCGCTGGCGGTCTCCAGCCTGGACGAGCTGGCGAACGGCACCTTCCTGCCGGCCATCGGTGAAATCGATGACCTCGACCCGAAAGCGGTGAAGCGTGTTGTCCTGTGCTCTGGTAAGGTTTATTACGATCTGCTGGAACAACGCCGTAAGAACGACCAAAAAGATGTCGCTATCGTGCGTATAGAGCAGCTCTATCCGTTCCCGCATCAGGCGGTACAGGAAGCGCTGAAGCCTTACGCTCACGTGCATGATTTTGTCTGGTGCCAGGAAGAACCGCTCAACCAGGGCGCGTGGTACTGCAGCCAGCATCACTTCCGCGAAGTGATTCCGTTTGGGGCCTCTCTGCGTTACGCAGGCCGCCCGGCCTCCGCCTCTCCGGCGGTAGGGTATATGTCCGTTCACCAGAAACAGCAACAAGATCTGGTCAATGACGCGCTGAACGTCGATTAATTAAAGGATACATAATGAGTAGCGTAGATATTCTGGTTCCCGATCTGCCTGAGTCCGTAGCTGACGCGACGGTTGCGACCTGGCATAAAAAACCGGGCGATAGCGTCCAGCGTGATGAAGTGCTGGTGGAAATCGAAACTGACAAAGTGGTACTGGAAGTACCGGCTTCAGCGGACGGCATTCTGGATGCAGTGCTGGAAGACGAAGGTGCAACCGTACTTTCTCGCCAGATCCTCGGTCGCCTGCGTGAAGGCAACAGCGCGGGTAAAGAGTCCGCGGCGAAAGCCGACGCTAAAGAGTCCACCCCGGCTCAGCGTCAGCAGGCCTCTCTGGAAGAGCAGAGCAATGATGCCCTCAGCCCGGCGATTCGCCGTCTGCTGGCTGAACACAACCTCGATGCCGCAGCCATTAAAGGCACCGGCGTCGGCGGCCGCCTGACCCGTGAAGATGTTGAGAAACATCTGGCGGCGGCACCGGCTAAAACCGAAGCCAAAGCGCCTGCCGCTGCGGCAGCACCGGTTGCGCAACTGGGCCACCGTTCTGAAAAACGCGTTCCGATGACCCGCCTGCGCAAACGCGTTGCCGAGCGTCTGCTGGAAGCGAAGAACTCCACCGCCATGCTGACGACCTTCAACGAAGTCAACATGAAGCCGATTATGGATCTGCGTAAGCAGTACGGCGATGCCTTCGAAAAACGTCACGGTATCCGTCTGGGCTTTATGTCCTTCTACGTGAAAGCCGTGGTTGAAGCGCTGAAACGCTATCCGGAAGTGAACGCCTCTATCGATGGCGATGATGTGGTGTATCACAACTACTTCGACGTCAGCATGGCGGTCTCTACGCCGCGCGGTCTGGTGACTCCGGTTCTGCGTGATGTTGACCTGCTGGGCATGGCGGATATCGAAAAGAATATTAAAGAGCTGGCAGTGAAAGGCCGTGACGGCAAGCTGACCGTAGATGACCTGACCGGCGGTAACTTCACCATTACCAACGGCGGCGTATTCGGTTCTCTGATGTCCACGCCAATCATCAACCCACCGCAGAGCGCCATTCTGGGTATGCATGCCATTAAAGATCGCCCGATGGCGGTCAATGGCAAGGTAGAAATTCTGCCAATGATGTACCTGGCGCTCTCTTACGACCACCGTCTGATCGATGGACGTGAATCGGTAGGCTTCCTGGTTGCTATCAAAGAGCTGCTGGAAGACCCGACTCGTCTGCTGCTGGACGTGTAGTCAGCAAGAGTATTACCTACCGTAGGCCGGATAAGGCGTTTACGCCGCCATCCGGCGTTGATGAGATGCCTGATGGCGACGCTAGCGCGTCTTATCAGGCCTACAGGTTTAAAGATAATTATTCCCTGAAGGATGGACTGAACACATGAACTTACATGAATATCAGGCAAAACAACTGTTTGCCCGCTATGGTTTACCGGCGCCGGTGGGTTATGCCTGTACTACTCCGCGCGAAGCAGAAGAAGCCGCATCAAAAATCGGTGCGGGTCCGTGGGTAGTGAAATGTCAGGTTCACGCTGGTGGCCGCGGTAAAGCGGGCGGTGTGAAAGTAGTTAACAGTAAAGAAGACATTCGCGCATTTGCTGAGCACTGGCTGGGCAAACGCCTTGTGACCTACCAGACAGACGCCAACGGCCAGCCGGTTAACCAGATTCTGGTTGAAGCAGCGACAGATATCGCCAAAGAGCTGTATCTGGGTGCGGTTGTTGACCGTAGCTCCCGTCGCGTAGTGTTCATGGCCTCCACCGAAGGCGGCGTGGAAATCGAAAAAGTGGCGGAAGAAACCCCGCACCTGATCCACAAAATTGCGATCGATCCGCTGGCAGGCCCGATGCCTTACCAGGGACGCGAGCTGGCGTTCAAACTGGGTCTGGAAGGTAAGCAGGTTCAGCAGTTCACCAAAATCTTTATGGGTCTGGCGACTATCTTCCTGGAGCGCGACCTGGCGCTGATCGAAATTAACCCGCTGGTTATCACTAAGCAGGGCGACCTGATCTGCCTCGACGGCAAACTGGGCGCCGATGGCAATGCGCTGTTCCGCCAGCCGGATCTGCGTGAAATGCGCGACCAGTCTCAGGAAGACCCGCGTGAAGCGCAGGCTGCACAGTGGGAACTGAACTACGTTGCGCTGGACGGCAACATCGGTTGTATGGTTAACGGTGCGGGCCTGGCAATGGGCACCATGGACATCGTTAAACTGCACGGCGGCGAACCGGCTAACTTCCTCGACGTTGGCGGCGGCGCAACCAAAGAGCGCGTGACTGAAGCGTTCAAAATCATTCTTTCCGACAGCAATGTTAAAGCCGTACTGGTTAACATCTTCGGCGGTATCGTGCGTTGCGACCTGATCGCTGACGGCATCATCGGCGCGGTAGCAGAAGTTGGCGTAAACGTACCGGTTGTCGTACGTCTGGAAGGGAACAACGCCGAACTGGGCGCGAAGAAACTGGCTGACAGCGGCCTGAATATTATTGCAGCGAAAAGTCTGACGGACGCAGCACAGCAGGTTGTTGCCGCAGTGGAGGGGAAATAATGTCCATTTTAATTGATAAAAACACCAAGGTTATCTGCCAGGGCTTCACCGGTAGCCAGGGGACTTTCCACTCTGAACAAGCCATTGCTTACGGCACTCAAATGGTCGGCGGCGTTACGCCAGGCAAAGGCGGCACCACTCACCTGGGTCTGCCGGTGTTTAACACCGTGCGCGAAGCCGTTGAAGCAACCGGCGCAACCGCGACCGTTATCTACGTTCCGGCCCCGTTCTGCAAAGACTCCATTCTGGAAGCTATTGATGCGGGCATTAAGCTGATCATCACCATCACCGAAGGTATCCCGACGCTGGATATGCTGACGGTGAAAGTGAAGCTGGATGAAGCCGGCGTTCGCATGATCGGCCCTAACTGCCCGGGCGTTATCACCCCAGGCGCATGCAAAATCGGCATCATGCCGGGTCACATTCATCAGCCGGGTAAAGTGGGGATCGTTTCCCGTTCCGGTACGCTGACCTATGAAGCGGTTAAGCAGACCACCGATTACGGTTTCGGCCAGTCTACCTGCGTCGGTATCGGCGGCGACCCGATCCCGGGTTCTAACTTCATCGATATCCTGAAGCTGTTCCAGGAAGACCCGCAGACCGAAGCGATCGTGATGATCGGTGAGATCGGCGGTAGCGCGGAAGAAGAAGCGGCTGCTTACATCAAAGATCACGTCACCAAGCCGGTTGTCGGTTACATCGCCGGTGTGACCGCGCCGAAAGGCAAGCGTATGGGCCACGCGGGCGCCATTATCGCAGGCGGTAAAGGCACGGCTGATGAGAAATTTGCTGCGCTGGAAGCGGCGGGCGTGAAGACCGTTCGTAGCCTGGCGGATATCGGCGAAGCGCTGAAATCAATCATTAAGTAAACCCTCTCTGCTCAAGCTGAGCAGTTAAATGTCCGATTTCGACATGGTTGGCCACCGTCAGGTGGCCTTTTTTATGCCTCTCTTTGCCGCCGTTTCAACGGTCCCCGCGGCGCACTTTTGCCGTGGCAGATCGCCGTTATCCGGAAAAACCACTTCTATTGTATTGATTTAACACCTTTTTTTAAAATAATAACCCGCTATTTTTCGGCAGAAGAGGGAATGATTCTCACTGCTATTTCTTACCTGAAAATGAAAAGATAAAAATTATGATTTAATTGATGCTGTCTATCAGGAAAAAATACTGTGAAGCGTCTAACATTAATCAGATCGCTATTTTTTTTCATACGATACGACTTAAAGTTAAATCATATTACCTATACTTCTCATATCTCTCTTTTTAGTAACCATTATTGGTATGCTTTAAACATATATTTAACATTACCTTCACCATTATTCTTTGTTGGGATACATAATTAACATGAGCGGGAAAAATTGATTTATATCAATACTTAAAACTTGGAAAAAACCACAAAAAAACGTTAAATTGTCGCCAATCAAATTGGCCTAAATCAGGCATTTTCGCTATATATTGATCACCGTCGTAAATGTAAAACTGATTCAATAAAATCCTGTTTATTGTAAGGTTATTGCGGCGTAATATATTGGGGAATCAATTGGGTTTTTCGTTAACGTATTTGTAACCTTTGCGAGGAGCTGTTTCATCTGGCGACGAAACGGTAACGAAGCGGGATGCAAGTTATTTTGTATTGGGGCATGCGTATGAACCCGGTGTGCAGGGTTCATTCTCGGAGTCTTCATGCGATGAGCAAGGAGTCATGATGTTAGATATAGTCGAACTGTCGCGCTTACAGTTTGCCTTGACCGCGATGTACCACTTCCTTTTTGTGCCACTGACGCTCGGTATGGCGTTCCTGCTGGCCATCATGGAAACGGTTTACGTCCTTTCCGGCAAACAGATTTATAAAGATATGACCAAGTTCTGGGGCAAGTTGTTTGGTATCAACTTTGCGCTGGGTGTAGCAACCGGGTTGACCATGGAGTTCCAGTTCGGGACAAACTGGTCTTATTATTCTCACTACGTGGGCGATATCTTCGGTGCGCCTCTGGCCATTGAAGGTCTGATGGCCTTCTTCCTCGAATCTACCTTTGTAGGTCTGTTCTTCTTCGGTTGGGATCGTCTGGGCAAAGTTCAGCACATGGCGGTGACCTGGCTGGTGGCACTGGGTTCCAACTTGTCTGCATTGTGGATCCTCGTGGCGAACGGCTGGATGCAAAACCCGATCGCCTCGGATTTCAACTTTGAAACCATGCGTATGGAGATGGTCAGTTTCTCCGAGCTGGTTCTGAACCCGGTTGCGCAGGTGAAATTTGTCCATACCGTCGCATCCGGCTACGTCTGCGGCGCAATGTTCGTCCTGGGTATCAGCTCCTACTATATGCTGCGCGGTCGCGACTTCGCTTTCGCTAAACGCTCCTTTGCCATTGCTGCCAGCTTCGGTATGGCGGCGATTCTCTCCGTTATCGTGCTCGGTGATGAATCCGGTTACGAAATGGGTGACGTGCAGAAAACTAAACTTGCGGCCATCGAAGCCGAATGGGAAACACAGCCAGCTCCGGCTGCCTTTACCCTGTTTGGTATTCCGGACCAGGATGCGCAAACCAACCACTTCGCAATCCAAATTCCTTATGCGTTGGGCATTATTGCCACTCGTTCCGTGGATACGCCGGTTATTGGTCTGAAAGACCTGCTGGCACAGCACGAAGCGCGTATTCGTAACGGGATGAAAGCTTACACCCTGCTGGAAGAGCTACGCGCAGGCTCAACCGATCAGGCTGTACGCGATGAATTCAACAGCGTGAAGAAAGATTTGGGCTACGGTCTGCTGCTGAAACGCTATACCCCGAACGTCTCTGACGCGACGGAAGCGCAGATTGCTATGGCGACGAAAGACTCTATTCCTCGCGTTGCGCCGCTGTACTTTGCGTTCCGTATTATGGTGGCCTGCGGCATCCTGATGCTCGGTATCATCGCGGCGTCGTTCTGGACCGTTATCCGTAACCAAATTGGCGAGAAGAAATGGCTGCTGCGCATTGCGCTGTACGCAATTCCTCTGCCGTGGATCGCTATCGAGTCCGGTTGGTTCGTCGCGGAATATGGTCGTCAGCCGTGGGCGATAGGTGAGGTACTGCCTACCGCGGTAGCGAACTCGTCCCTGACCGCCGGTGACCTGATCTTCTCGATGCTGCTGATTTGCGGTCTGTACACCCTGTTCCTGGTCGCGGAGCTGTATCTGATGTTCAAATTCGCACGCCGTGGACCAAGCAGCCTGAAAACCGGTCGCTACCACTACGAGCAGTCTTCCACGACTACTCAGCCGGCACGCTAAGACAGGAGTCGTCAAATGATCGATTATGAAGTATTGCGTTTTATCTGGTGGCTACTGATCGGTGTTCTGCTGATTGGTTTCGCCGTCACCGATGGCTTCGACATGGGGGTGGGCATGCTCACCCGTTTCCTCGGTCGTAATGACACCGAGCGTCGAATCATGATTAACTCCATCGCTCCGCACTGGGACGGAAACCAGGTGTGGCTGATCACCGCCGGCGGAGCACTGTTTGCTGCCTGGCCGACGGTCTATGCCGCCGCGTTCTCCGGCTTCTATGTGGCGATGATTCTGGTGCTGGCCGCTTTGTTCTTCCGTCCGGTGGGTTTTGACTACCGCTCGAAGATTGAAGATACCCGCTGGCGCAACATGTGGGACTGGGGCATCTTCATCGGTAGCTTCGTACCGCCGCTGGTGATTGGCGTGGCGTTCGGGAACCTGCTGCAGGGCGTACCGTTCCATATGGATGAATATATGCGCCTGTACTACACCGGTAATTTCTTCCAGCTGCTGAACCCGTTTGGTCTGCTGGCCGGTATTGTTAGCGTGGCGATGATTCTGACGCAGGGGGCTACCTACCTGCAGATGCGTACCGTTGGTGAGCTGCACCTGCGTGCCCGCACGACCTCTCAGGTTGCGGCACTGGTGACGCTGGTTTGCTTCCTGCTGGCCGGTGTCTGGGTGGTATACGGGATCGACGGTTATGTGGTCACCTCGGCTATCGACCACTCTGCGCCATCTAACCCGCTGACCAAAGAAGTGACTCGTCAGGCTGGTGCATGGTTGGTGAACTTCAATAATATGCCTTCGCTGTGGGCTATCCCGGCACTGGGCGTGGTATTGCCGCTGCTGACTATCCTGACCTCGCGGATGGAGAAGGGCGCTCTGGCGTTTATCTTCTCTTCTCTGACGCTAGCCTGCATCATTCTGACCGCCGGGATTGCGATGTTCCCGTTCATCATGCCGTCCAGCACGATGATGAACGTTAGTCTGACCATGTGGGATTCAACCTCCAGCCAAAGAACGCTGAACCTGATGACCTACGTGGCGATTGTCTTCGTGCCGATTATTCTGGGTTACACCACCTGGTGTTACTGGAAGATGTTCGGTCGCATTACCCGCGAAGACATCGAAAAGAACACCCACTCGTTGTATTAAGGTAAGGAGCTAGATATGTGGTATTTCGCATGGATTTTGGGAACGCTTCTTGCCTGTGCCTTTGGGGTTATCACCGCGTTAGCGCTTGAGCACGTGGAAAGCACCAAAGCAGGTAAAGAAGAACACTGATGAGTAAAATTATCGCGACCCTTTACGCGATAATGGATAAGCGCCCGTTAAGGGCGCTTTCCCTATTGATGGCACTGCTGTTGGCGGGCTGCATTTTCTGGGATCCGTCGCGCTTTGCGGCAAAGACCAGTGAGCTGGAGATCTGGCACGGCTTCTTGCTGATGTGGGCCGTGTGCGCCGGGGTTATTCACGGCGTGGGCTTCCGTCCGCATGCCATTCACTGGCAAGGGATTTTTTGTCCACTTATCGCTGATATTGTACTCATCACGGGGCTGTTTTTTTTCTTCTTTTGAAAGAGAAGAGAATAAGAGAACTCTGTTAACCTCATGGGCTTGCATAAGCCCATAAAAATTTACTCGCTGTTTACTTTCCCCCATTCCAAACCACGTTCCCCGCGCGTATAGTAGCGAAGTTTGAAAGCACTAATCTTTTTTTGCATTACCGGGATGTAAAGTGAATACAACGCTGTTTCGATGGCCGGTTCGTGTCTACTATGAAGATACCGATGCCGGTGGTGTGGTTTACCACGCCAGTTACGTCGCTTTTTATGAAAGAGCACGCACAGAGATGCTGCGCCACCATCACTTCAGTCAGCAGGTTTTGCTGGCTGAACGAGTTGCCTTCGTGGTTCGCAAAATGACGCTGGAATATTTTGCGCCCGCCAGACTCGACGACATGCTCGAAATCCAGACGGAAATCACCTCGATGAGAGGTACCTCTTTGGTTTTCACGCAGCGAATCGTCAACGCAGAGAATACAGTTTTGAACGAAGCTGAGGTTCTCATTGTGTGCGTTGATCCACTCTTAATGAAGCCTCGTGCGCTTCCCAAGTCTATTGTCGCGGAGTTTAAGCAGTGACTGACATGAATATCCTTGATTTGTTCCTGAAGGCGAGCCTTCTGGTTAAACTTATCATGTTGATTTTGATTGGTTTTTCTATCGCTTCCTGGGCCATTATTATTCAGAGAACGCGCATCCTCAACACGGCAAGCCGCGAGGCGGAAGCCTTTGAAGACAAGTTCTGGTCGGGTATTGAGCTTTCTCGCCTGTATCAGGAGAGCCAGGGGCGTCGCGATAACCTGGTGGGGTCGGAACAAATTTTCTACAGCGGTTTCAAAGAGTTTGCTCGTCTGCATCGCGCAAACAGCCATGCGCCAGAAGCGGTGGTTGAAGGGGCGTCGCGCGCCATGCGCATCTCGATGAACCGTGAGATCGAGACGCTGGAGACGCACATTCCGTTCCTCGGAACCGTGGGGTCCATCAGCCCGTACATCGGCCTGTTCGGTACCGTCTGGGGGATCATGCATGCCTTTATCGCACTTGGTGCGGTGAAACAGGCGACTCTGCAGATGGTTGCACCGGGTATCGCAGAAGCGCTGATCGCCACGGCAATCGGTCTGTTTGCGGCAATTCCGGCGGTTATGGCCTACAACCGTTTGAACCAGCGTGTGAACAAACTTGAACTGAACTATGACAACTTTATGGAAGAGTTCACCGCGATTCTGCACCGTCAGGCGTTTACCAGCAGCGAAAGCAATAAGGGGTAAGCCATGGCCAGAGCACGTGGACGCGGACGTCGCGAACTGAAGTCCGAGATCAACATCGTTCCGCTGCTGGATGTCTTGTTGGTGCTGTTGCTGATCTTTATGGCGACCGCGCCGATCATTACGCAGAGCGTAGAGGTCGACCTGCCGGATGCGACAGAATCACAAGCGGTCAAAAGTAATGATGAGCCGCCGGTGATTGTTGAAGTTTCCGGCGTCGGGCAGTACAGCGTAAAAGTGGGTCCGGAAACGCTGTCGCAGCTGCCGCCAGAGCAGGTTATTGCCGAAGCGAAACGCCGACTCGAAGCGAACGAGAAAACGGTGTTCCTGATCGGCGGTGCGAAAGACGTACCTTACGATGAAATTATTAAAGCGCTTAACCTGTTGCATAGCGCAGGGGTTAAATCGGTTGGCTTAATGACCAAGCCTATTTAATCGCTTCGGATATGTGCGCCCGCCGGACCGCTGGCTGCGAGAATAACAGACTCGTGGCCGGCGAGAGTAGCGGGGACAGGCGAACAGTTTTTGGGAACCGATAGTGTCAAAGGCAACCGAACAAAACGACAAGCTTAAACGAGCGATCATAGTTTCAGTCGCGCTGCACATCATTCTGATCGCGCTGCTGATCTGGAGTTCGTTCGACGAGCATCTGGATGCCTCAGCCGGCGGCGGCGGAGGTTCTTCCATTGATGCGGTGATGGTTGATCCTGGGGCGGTGGTGAATAATTACAACCGCCAGCAGCAGCAGCAGGCCAGCTCGCGCCGTGCCGCCGAGCAGCGCGAAAAGCAGGCTCAGCAGCAGGCTGAAGAACTGCGTGAAAAGCAGGCCGCTGAACAGGAGCGTCTGAAGCAGCTTGAGCAGGATCGTCTGCAGGCGCAGGAAGCGGCTAAGCAAGCGAAGGAAGAGCAGAAGCAGGCTGAAGAAGCGGCGGCGAAAGCGGCGGCAGCGGCGAAAGCCAAAGCGGATTCTCAGGCGAAAGAAGCACAGGAAGCGGCAGCGAAAGCCGCTGCTGACGCGAAAGCGAAGGCAGACGCGCAGGCTAAAGCGGCGGAAGCTGCGGCAGCGAAAGCCGCAGCCGATGCGAAGAAACAGGCAGAAGCCGAAGCGGCGAAAGCTGCGGCGGATGCCCAGAAGAAAGCCGAAGCCGATGCGGCGAAGAAAGCGCAGCAGCAGGCTGAGAAGAAAGCCCAGCAGGAAGCCGCTAAGCAGGCCGCGGCTGAGAAAGCTGCTGCGGAAAAAGCCGCTGAGAAAGCAGCAGAAAAAGCAGCGGCGCAAAAAGCCGCCTCTGAGAAAGCGGCAGCAGAAAAGGCCGCCGCAGCAGAGAAAGCCGCCGCGGAGAAAGCGGAAAAAGCTGCCGCAGCGAAAGCCGCAGCAGCGGAAAAAGCCGCAGCCGATAAAGCCGCCAAGGCTGCTGCAGCTAAGGCCGCCGCAGCGAAAGCCGCGGCAGCGAAAAAAGCCGCGGCAGCGAAAGATGCTGATGGCGTAGACGACCTGCTCGGCGATCTGAGTTCAGGTAAGAATGCGCCTAAAGGTAGCACCAGCGGTAGCAATGGAGGCTCATCTCCTGCTAAAGGAAGTAAACCGGGGCAGGGGGGCGCGTCTCAGGCTGAGATTGCCAGTTATATTTCGCAGGTTCAGGCGGCGATTAAAGGGCATCTCTATGACTGGGACACGTACAAAGGTAAAACATGTACGTTACGCGTGAACCTGGCTCAGGACGGGACGTTATTGAGCGTGAAGTCGGAGGGAGGCGATCCTGCTTTCTGTCAGCAGATGCTGGCGGCAACCAGCCGGATGAGCAAGTTCCCGAAACCGCCTTCTCAGGCTGTGTATGAGACGTTCAAAAATGCACCACTGGACTTCAAACCGCAGTGATGTGTTTCCCGGCGTGAGCGGGGGAACACAATCCAGGGCTGACGCCGGGTTTTGGTAGTTTTGTGTATTTGAGTTTGTTAACATTCTGCTAAATTATCGTGGGCTTTCCGTCCGGATAAGGGAGATATGATGAAGCAGGCATTACGAGTAGCGTTTGGTTTTTTAATGCTGTGGGCGGCGGTGCTGCACGCAGAAGTACGTATCGAGATCACCCAGGGGGTGGACTCGGCGCGCCCGATCGGTGTTGTACCGTTCCAGTGGGCAGGGCCGGGTGCCGCGCCTGAAGATATTGGCGGTGTCGTTGCGGCTGACCTGCGTAACAGCGGTAAGTTCAACCCACTGGATCGCTCGCGTCTGCCTCAGCAACCGGGGACGGCACAAGAGGTTCAACCTGCGGCATGGTCTGCGCTGGGTATTGATGCGGTGGTTGTCGGTCAGGTGACCGGGAACCCTGACGGATCGTACAACGTGGCTTACCAGCTGGTTGATACCGGTGGTGCTCCGGGGACGATTCTGGCGCAGAACTCTTATAAGGTGACTAAACAGTACCTGCGCTATGCGGCTCACACCGCCAGCGATGCGGTATTCGAGAAGCTGACCTCTATTAAGGGCGCCTTCCGTACCCGTATTGCCTACGTTGTGCAGACTAACGGCGGCCAGTTCCCGTATGAGCTGCGCGTCTCCGACTACGATGGTTATAACCAGTTTGTTGTCCACCGTTCACCGCAGCCGCTGATGTCTCCGGCATGGTCTCCGGATGGTTCTAAACTGGCTTATGTGACCTTCGAAAGCGGCCGTTCTGCGCTGGTGGTCCAGACTCTGGCAAATGGCGCGGTGCGTCAGATAGCCTCCTTCCCGCAGCATAACGGGGCTCCGGCCTTCTCGCCGGATGGCAGCAAACTGGCATTCGCATTGTCGAAAACCGGTAGCCTGAACCTGTATGTGATGGATCTGGGTTCGGGTCAGATTCGCCAGGTGACCAATGGTCGCAGCAACAACACCGAACCAAGCTGGTTCCCGGATAGTCAGAATCTGGCCTTTACTTCCGACCAGGCCGGTCGTCCGCAGGTGTATAAAGTCAGCGTCGGCGGCGGTACTCCGCAGCGTATCTCCTGGGAAGGTTCTCAGAACCAGGATGCGGATGTCAGCAGCGACGGTAAATTTATGGTAATGGTCAGCTCGGCCAACGGTCAGCAGCACATTGCCAAACAAGATCTGGTAGCGGGTGGCGTACAAGTTCTGTCGTCAACGTTCCTGGATGAAACGCCAAGTCTGGCACCTAACGGCACTATGGTAATCTACAGCTCTTCTCAGGGGATGGGATCCGTGCTGAATCTGGTTTCTACAGATGGGCGTTTCAAAGCGCGTCTTCCGGCGACTGATGGACAGGTAAAATTCCCTGCCTGGTCTCCGTATCTGTGATAATAAATAATTGATTATTAAAGGAATCAAAGAAATGCAACTGAACAAAGTGCTGAAAGGGCTGATGATCGCTCTGCCGGTTATGGCAATCGCGGCGTGTTCTTCTAACAAGAACGCCAGCAACGACCAGAGCGGTGAAGGCATGCTGGGTGCCGGCACTGGTATGGATGCTAACGCTAACGGTGGCAACATGTCTTCCGAAGAGCAAGCTCGTCTGCAAATGCAGCAGCTGCAGCAGAACAACATCGTTTACTTCGATCTCGACAAGTACGATATCCGTTCTGACTTCGCTGCAATGCTGGATGCGCACGCTAACTTCCTGCGTAGCAACCCATCCTATAAAGTGACTGTTGAAGGTCACGCGGATGAACGCGGTACGCCGGAATACAACATCGCTCTGGGTGAGCGTCGTGCTAACGCCGTTAAGATGTATCTGCAGGGCAAAGGTGTTTCTGCTGACCAGATCTCCATCGTTTCTTACGGTAAAGAAAAACCTGCAGTACTGGGTCACGACGAAGCGGCTTACGCTAAAAACCGTCGCGCCGTACTGGTTTACTAAGAGAATTGCATGAGCAGTAACTTCAGACATCATCTGTTGAGTCTGTCGTTACTGGTTGGCATAGCGGCCCCCTGGGCCGCTTTTGCTCAGGCGCCAATCAGTAGTGTCGGCTCAGGCTCGGTCGAAGACCGGGTCACTCAACTCGAGCGTATTTCTAACGCTCACAGTCAGCTTTTAACCCAACTTCAGCAACAGCTCTCCGATAACCAGAATGATATTGACTCCCTGCGCGGCCAGATTCAGGAAAGCCAGTATCAGCTCAATCAGGTTGTCGAACGCCAGAAGCAAATTCTGTTACAGATCGACGGTCTGAGCAGCGGTGGGGCGGCGGCAGGTGCACAGCCATCGTCTTCGGCAGGCGATCAGGGGGCGGCGGCTACCGCGGCGCCAGCGGCCTCTACCGGCGCTCCTGCTTCAACCGGAGATGCAAATACGGACTACAATGCGGCTATTGCGCTGGTGAAGGATCCATCCCGCCAGGATGACGCGCTGGCAGCATTTCAGAATTTCGTCAAAAAGTACCCGGATTCAACCTATCAGCCGAACGCGAACTACTGGCTCGGTCAGTTGAATTACAATAAGGGGAAAAAAGATGATGCCGCTTACTATTTTGCTTCCGTGGTGAAGAATTACCCTAAATCCCCGAAAGCGCCTGATGCCATGTTTAAGGTCGGCGTGATTATGCAGGATAAAGGTGATACCGCGAAGGCGAAGGCTGTTTACCAACAGGTAGTCAGTAAATTTCCTGGAACCGATGGCGCGAAACAGGCTCAGAAACGTCTTAATGCCCTTGGGTGATTATGGCATGACCAGAAATCGCATTATTTCTGGTCTTGTCGCGTGAATCCTAAGCAGTCAGATGTTTTTTATCGAAATACTTGTTGCGCTGAATTCTTAAATCAGTAATATATGCCGCCGTTGCCACGGGATATCGAACAAGCCTGAAGCGACGAAAAAAGTGGGTCGTTAGCTCAGTTGGTAGAGCAGTTGACTTTTAATCAATTGGTCGCAGGTTCGAATCCTGCACGACCCACCACTAACTACCAGGGTGGAACGGTAGTAAAACGTGAAGGATAACGTTGCGTCAGCAACGGCCCACAGGGCGAGGCAAAGCCGAGTCTTCCTCCACGAACCACCGCTGACTTTAGTCAGATGTAGTATCCAGCGTAGTATCGGGTGATTAGCTCAGCTGGGAGAGCACCTCCCTTACAAGGAGGGGGTCGGCGGTTCGATCCCGTCATCACCCACCACTCGGGTCGTTAGCTCAGTTGGTAGAGCAGTTGACTTTTAATCAATTGGTCGCAGGTTCGAATCCTGCACGACCCACCAATTTAACATCGAACTCAGATGTTGAACGTGAAGGATAACGTTGCGTAGCAACGGCCCACAGGGCGAGCGAAAGCGAGTCATCCTGCACGACCCACCAGTTTAAGATTGGTGACGAGTGAAAAAATTCAGGTAGTACCCGAGCGGGTCGTTAGCTCAGTTGGTAGAGCAGTTGACTTTTAATCAATTGGTCGCAGGTTCGAATCCTGCACGACCCACCACTTTAACATTGAAGTTGATGTTAAATGTGAAGGATAAGGTTACGTAGCAACGGCCCACAAGGCCAGCGAAAGCCAGTCATCCTGCACCACCCGGCATCCTGAATATTGCAAGTATTAAGTCCCGAAAGGGGTCGTTAGCTCAGTTGGTAGAGCAGTTGACTTTTAATCAATTGGTCGCAGGTTCGAATCCTGCACGACCCACCAATGTAAAAAGGCGCCCTAAAGGCGCCTTTTTGCTATGCGCAGAATTTAACGATTCGAACCTGCGGCAGGTTCGAGTCGAGCAAGGCGAGACAACGGAGCCGCTGGCGGCGACGGCCCGAAGGGCGAGCAAAGCGCGTTATCCTGCACGACCCACCAATGTAAAAAGGCGCCTTTTTGCTATCTGTTGTTTTCCCTCCATAAATATTAATCCTCCCTTTTTTTGCCTTCAGACGACAATAAATTCCGCACGACATTTTCTGTACAATCCGCTATCTTGTTTAGCATATAAAACATCATGACCGCCGCTATGCCCTCTGAAGGCATATTAACGGTATTTGAGTTAAGCCAGTAAAACGAGATTGCAAGATGAGCGTAATGTTTGACCCTGAAACGGCGATTTATCCTTTCCCGCCGAAACCATTGCCATTAAGTCGCGATGAAAAACACTTTTACCGTGAAAAGATTAAACGTCTGCTGCGCGAGCGCGATGCGGTGATGGTTGCTCATTACTATACTGACCCTGAAATTCAGCAGCTGGCTGAAGAGACCGGCGGCTGTATCGCTGATTCTCTGGAAATGGCTCGTTTCGGCGCCCGCCATTCCGCCTCGACGTTGCTGGTGGCCGGAGTGCGCTTCATGGGGGAAACGGCAAAAATTCTCAGCCCGGAAAAGACCATCCTGATGCCAACGCTGAATGCCGAGTGTTCTCTGGATCTCGGCTGCCCGATTGAGGAGTTCAACGCGTTCTGCGATGCCCACCCGGATCGTACCGTCGTCGTTTATGCCAACACCTCAGCGGCGGTTAAAGCGCGTGCCAATTGGGTTGTGACTTCCAGTATTGCCGTTGAACTTATTGAACATCTCGACAGCCTCGGGGAAAAAATTCTCTGGGCGCCCGACCGTCACTTAGGGCGGTACGTGCAGCGGCAAACCGGGGCAGATGTTTTGTGCTGGCAGGGCGCCTGTATTGTCCACGATGAGTTTAAAACCCAGGCGTTAACGCGGATGAAAGCCCTCTACCCCGATGCCGCCATTCTGGTGCATCCTGAATCACCGCAGTCCATTGTGGATATGGCGGATGCGGTAGGGTCTACCAGCCAGCTGATTGCCGCGGCTAAAACGCTTCCGGCGCGCCAGCTCATTGTCGCCACCGATCGCGGGATCTTCTACAAAATGCAGCAGGCGGTACCGGAAAAAGAGCTGCTGGAAGCACCGACGGCGGGAGAAGGGGCAACCTGTCGTAGCTGCGCCCACTGTCCGTGGATGGCGATGAACGGCCTGCAAGCGATTGCAGAGGGGCTGGAAAACGGTGGCCCCGAACACGAAATTAAGGTCGATGCGCAGCTGCGCGCCGGCGCATTAGTCCCGCTGAACAGAATGCTGGATTTTGCGGCTACACTTCGGGGATAGTGGTTAATTACGCAATCAATACAGTGCGGGGAAAATATGGATTTTTTTAGTACGCAGAATATCCTGGTGCATATACCCATCGGCGCCGGCGGATACGACTTATCATGGATCGAGGCGGTCGGCACGCTTGCCGGGCTGCTGTGTATCTGGCTGGCGAGTCTGGAAAAGATCAGCAACTATGCATTTGGGCTGGTCAACGTCACCTTGTTTGCCATTATTTTCTTTCAGATTCAGCTTTATGCCAGCCTGCTGCTACAGGTCTTTTTCTTTGCCGCCAACGTTTATGGCTGGTACGCCTGGTCCCGGCAAACCAGCAGCCATGAAGCCGAACTGCGTGTTCGCTGGTTGCCATTACCGAAGGCGCTGGGCTGGCTGACGGCTTGTATCGCGGCAATTGCGCTGATGACGGTCTTCATTAATCCGGTCTTTGCCTTTCTGACGCGGATCGCGGTCACGCTTATGCAGAGCCTGGGACTGCAGGTCACGATGCCGGAACTGCAGCCGGATGCCTTCCCGTTCTGGGACTCCTGCATGATGGTGCTGTCGATCGCCGCCATGATTTTGATGACCCGTAAATATGTCGAAAACTGGCTGCTTTGGGTGATCATCAACGTCATCAGCGTGGTGATTTTTGCCCTTCAGGGCGTCTACGCGATGTCGCTGGAATATCTGCTTTTGACCTTTATTGCCCTTAACGGCAGTCGGATGTGGATGAACAGCGCGCGTGAGCGAGGTTCTCACGCGTTTTCTCGCTAATGGTGGTGATGAGGGTCGTGCCCGGCGTGCGTCATGTTGAGATGGCATTCCGGGCCGTTACAGGGCTGGTACTCCATCTGCACGGTCACATGCCCGATATTATATTTATGCTGCAAAAAGGCCTGGATACGATTCAGCAAGGCATCGTGATCGTGCGGCGGGACAACCTGAACATGCAGCGTCATGACCGTTTTTTCACCAACCAGCCAGACGTGGACGTGATGCACATCGCGGACTTCCGCCACCGAACGGCGTAAATCCCGCTTTAACCCCTCGACATCTAATGATCGCGGCGCCCCTTCCAGCAGTTCGTTCAAACTTTCCTGCAACAGCCGCCAGGCGCTGCGCAGTACCAGACATGAGACCAGCACCGACAAAATCGGGTCAATTGGCGTCCAGCCGGTGGTGAGAATCACGAGAGCGGCAACGATCGCCCCGACCGAACCCAGCAAGTCGCCCAGTACGTGTAAGGCGGCCGCGCGGACATTAAGATTTCTTGCTTCACTGCCGCGGTGCAGGATCCAGAATGCCAGTATGTTCGCCAGAAGCCCGGCAACGGCAATCACCATCATTGTGGTGCCGGCAACGGGCTGAGGATGGTTAAAGCGTTGAATTGCTTCCCAGACAATCAGAATGGTAATCACAACCAGCGCAATGGCGTTGACGAAGGCCGCCAGCGTGGTCAGACGCAGCCAGCCGAAGGTGTGACGGGTATTGGGTGGACGGCTGGCGAAGCGGACCGCGAGTAGCGCAAATAACAGAGCGGCTGAATCGGTAAGCATGTGACCGGCATCAGCCAGCAGCGCCAGCGAGCCGGAAACGACACCGCCGATGGCTTCAACAAGCATAAAGCCGGCGGTGACGATGAAAGCCTGCAACAGGCGTTTTTCGTTACCGCGATCGGTGGTTTCTGACGGAGTGTGAGCATGGGCCATTACAGAATCCTGTCATTATTTTATCAATTAGTCTCTGACCTTATTACAGATTAACCACAATCAGGCGTCTGTTCCATCAGCCAATGTCGATAGGGCAAGGTACGGCGGCATGTGTCTGCAACAAGCCGCAAATGAGGCAACAATAGGGTGAAAGCACGGGGAGACGGAGTAATGTCGAATCATTCCCCCGTCAGTGCAATATATAATATTTACATATGATAATTTTTCAGAGTATAAAACTGATGTTAAGGCTCTTTTTTTCGCCATTGTTATGGTTTGTATTGTTTTTATCTGTTTAATCAGTGAATTACCCTTGTGACTGTAAAAGTCTGTTTACACTTTTCTGACGGCGAGTTAGATTGAAAGCATTGCACACAATTGATTAAGTATGGCAACGCTGGAAAGAAAATGAATTATCAGAACGACGATTTACGTATTAAAGAGATCAACGAATTATTACCTCCCGTTGCCCTCCTGGAAAAGTTCCCCGCGACCGAAAATGCTGCTAACACCGTGGCGCACGCTCGTAAAGCGATCCATCAGATCCTGAAAGGCAACGACGATCGTCTGCTGGTGGTGATTGGCCCGTGTTCTATCCACGATCCTGCCGCTGCGAAAGAGTATGCTGAACGCCTGCTGACGCTGCGTGAAGAGCTGAAGGGCGAGCTGGAAGTGGTGATGCGCGTTTACTTTGAAAAACCGCGTACCACCGTTGGCTGGAAAGGGTTAATCAACGATCCGCATATGGATAACAGCTTCCGCATCAACGACGGCCTGCGCATTGCGCGTAAGCTGCTGCTGGAGATTAACGACAGCGGACTGCCTGCGGCGGGTGAATTCCTCGATATGATCACCCCGCAGTACGTCGCTGACCTGATGAGCTGGGGCGCCATCGGCGCACGCACCACGGAATCCCAGGTGCATCGCGAGCTTTCATCTGGCCTCTCTTGCCCGGTAGGTTTTAAAAACGGGACCGACGGGACAATAAAAGTGGCAATTGACGCGATCAACGCCGCCGGCGCGCCGCACTGCTTCCTGTCAGTGACCAAATGGGGCCATTCGGCGATTGTGAATACCAGCGGCAACAGCGACTGTCATATCATTCTGCGCGGTGGCAAAGAGCCGAACTACAGCGCGAAGCACGTTGCTGAAGTGAAGGTTGGGCTGGCGAAAGCGGGCCTGCCGGCGCAGATCATGATTGATTTCAGCCACGCAAACTCAAGCAAGCAGTTTAAAAAACAGATGGAAGTGGGCGCCGATGTTTGCCGGCAGATTGCCAGCGGCGAGCAGGCAATTATGGGCGTGATGATTGAAAGCCATCTGGTGGAAGGTAGCCAGAGTCTGGAGAGCGGCGTGCCGCTGGCCTATGGCAAAAGCATCACCGATGCCTGCATCGGCTGGGAAGATACCGATACCATCCTGCGTCAGCTGGCGGATGCGGTAAAAGCCCGTCGCGGTTAATCCGCCGTCTGGCCCGGCAGAGCGTCGCGACGCCGGGATTCAGAGCCATAAAAAAAGCGTGGACGAATCCACGCTTTTTTTATGGCTGGCGATAATTATTTCGCTTTACCCTGGTTTGCTACCGCGGCGGCTTTTGCAGCGATTTCATCCGCATTGCCCAGATAGTAGTGTTTGATCGGTTTGAAGTTTTCATCGAACTCATAAACCAGCGGTACGCCGGTCGGGATGTTCAGTTCAAGGATTTCGTCTTCGCCCATATTGTCCAGGTACTTCACCAGCGCACGCAGGGAGTTGCCGTGAGCGGCGATAATCACGCGCTCACCGCTTTTCAGACGCGGCAGAATGGTTTCGTTCCAGTAAGGCACAACGCGCTCGATGGTCAGCGCCAGGCTTTCGGTTACCGGCAGCTCTTTATCGGTCAGTTTAGCATAACGCGGATCGTGGCCCGGATAGCGCTCGTCGTCTTTGGTCAGCTCCGGCGGAGTAATGGCAAAGCCACGGCGCCACTGTTTAACCTGCTCATCACCGTATTTCTCAGCGGTTTCAGCTTTGTTCAGACCCTGCAATGCCCCGTAGTGACGCTCGTTCAGTTTCCAGGATTTCTCAACCGGCAGCCAGGCCTGGTCCAGTTCATCCAGGACGTTCCACAGAGTATGGATGGCACGTTTCAGCACAGAGGTATAAGCAAAATCGAAGCTGAAGCCTTCGTCTTTCAGCAGTTTACCTGCCGCTTTTGCTTCACCTACGCCTTTCTCGGACAGATCGACGTCGTACCAACCGGTGAAACGGTTTTCATTGTTCCATTGGCTTTCGCCATGACGGACCAGTACCAGCTTAGTTACAGCCATACACTTACTCCTCAAGCTTTGTTTGAATGATAACAATTCTCATTATATTGCCGCAATTTGAGCCACGGCAATGCTTATCCCTAACCATAGCGAAAATAGTGGCTCAGTGTAAGATGCTTGTAAAACGGCGGTTATATTTTTGTCTGTAAGTGGCGTAATTTGCAGCAAAATGGCGAAAAAAAAGCCCTCCATCAGGAGGGCGGGGGCTTATCGGGCAATAAACTGATATTCCGTCAGACTGACGTACTCCTCGCCCGGGCGCAATATGCAGTCGGGCTGGGGCCATTCCGGGTGATTGGGTGAATCCGGCAGAAATTCACTCTCCAGCGCCAGGCCTTGCCAGTCGGCGTACGGCTGTTCGGTACGCGACGGCGTACCGCCCAGGTAGTTACCAGAATAAAACTGCAGGGCAGGGGCGGAGGTATATACCGCCATCTGCAGTTGACCATCCTGAGACCAGACATGGGCCGCCGCCTTGCGGGCATCGCCTTTTGCCTGTAGCAGGAAAGCATGATCATACCCTTTGACTTTCTGCTGATCGGCATCACGAAGAAAATCGACCGCTACGGTTTTCGGCGAGCGAAAATCGAAGCTGGTCCGGGCGACGTCCTGCAAATGGCCGCCCGGAATACCGTCGCTCTCCACCGGCAGGTAGCTGTCGGCGAAAATTTGCAGCTGGTGGTTGCGGACGTCCGTCTGCCCACCGTCGAGGTTGAAGTAGACGTGGTTGGTCAGGTTGACCGGACAGGGCCTGTCAACCGTCGCACGATACTCAATAGCGATGCGGTTATCTTCAGTAAGACGGTAGTGCGCCGTGGCTTTCAGGTTGCCGGGAAAACCCTGGTCGCCGTCATCAGAGGCGAGGGCAAACAGCGCCTGATGTTCGTCGGCGCTAACGATCTGCCAGCGACGTTTGTCAAAGCCGTCTGGCCCGCCGTGCAGCTGATGACCGGCTTCGTTAGAAGGGGTCAGTTGGATCGTCTGGCCATCCAGAGTAAACCGGCTGTTGGCGATACGGTTGGCATAGCGGCCCACGGAGGCGCCGAGATAGGCCGCCTGGCGGGTATAGTTTTCCGGCGAAGCGCAGCCGAGCAGCGCTTCGCGTACTTCGCCGTTGGCCAGCGGTACCCGGGCGGATAATAATGTTGCGCCCCAGTCCATCAGCGTGACCACCATCCCGGCATTATTCCGCAGGGTGATCAGATTCCACGGCTGCCCGTCCGGCGCCAGGTCTGTCGTTTGGTTTAGCACTGGCCGGCCCCCTGTGACGGTTTGCACACGTAGAAGGTCTCTTTGATGCCGGTTTTCGCTTCATACTGCTGCGCGACGGCTTGCTTAACGGTATCAACGCACTCTTCCGGCACCAGCGCCACGACGCAGCCGCCAAATCCGCCGCCGGTCATGCGTACGCCGCCTTTATCGCCGATGGTGGCTTTGACGATCTCCACCAGCGTGTCAATTTGCGGAACGGTAATTTCAAAATCATCGCGCATCGAGGCATGAGATTCCGCCATCAGTTCACCCATACGCTTGAGGTCGCCTTTTTCCAGCGCGGTGGCGGCTTCGAGCGTACGCGCATTTTCGGTCAGGACATGGCGGACGCGTTTCGCAACCACCGGATCCAGCTCATGGGCAACGGCATTGAACTCGGCGATTTTGACGTCGCGCAGCGCAGGCTGCTGGAAGAAACGCGCGCCGGTCTCACACTGTTCGCGACGGGTGTTGTATTCGCTACCGACCAGAGTACGTTTAAAATTACTGTTGATGATCACCACCGCGACGCCTTTCGGCATCGAGACGGCCTTGGTTCCTAATGTGCGGCAGTCAAGCAGCAGCGCGTGATCTTTCTTACCCAGCGCTGAGATAAGCTGGTCCATGATGCCGCAGTTGCAGCCGACGAACTGGTTCTCCGCTTCCTGGCCGTTGAGGGCAATTTGCGCCCCGTCCAGCGGCAGATGATACAGCTGCTGGAACACGGTTCCGACGGCCACTTCCAGCGAAGCGGAAGAGCTTAACCCCGCCCCCTGCGGCACATTACCGCTGATCACCAGATCGGCGCCGCCAAAATGGTTATTGCGCTTCTGCAGGTGTTTCACCACTCCGCGGACGTAGTTTGACCACTGTTGGGTCTCGTGGCTGACAATCGGCTTATCAAGGGAGAACTCGTCGCTCTGATTGTCATAATCGGCGGCAATCACCCGGACAATACGGTCCGTGCGCGGCGCGCAGCTGATCACCGTCTGATAATCAATCGCGCAGGGCAGCACGAAGCCGTCGTTGTAGTCGGTATGTTCGCCGATCAGATTGACGCGGCCCGGTGCCTGAATAACGTGGGTCGCAGGGTAGCCGAACTTTTCAGCAAACAGGGTTTGGGTTTTCTCTTTCAGACTCATTGTTATTCTCCGGATTCGCGAAAATGGACGTCGCTCACTGCCCGCAGGCGTTCGGCGGCTTGTTCAGCCGTCAAATCGCGCTGAGTTTCAGCCAGCATTTCGTAGCCGACCATAAATTTACGCACCGTCGCAGAGCGCAGCAGCGGCGGATAAAAGTGAGCGTGTAGCTGCCAGTGATTATTCTCTTCGTTATTAAACGGCGCCCCGTGCCAGCCCATGGAATAAGGGAATGAGCACTTGAACAGGTTGTCGTAACGGCTGGTCAGCTTTTTCAGCGCCAGCGCAAGATCGCTACGCTGGGCTGCGGTTAAATCGGTGAGGCGCTGAATGTGTGCCTTCGGCAGCAGCAGCGTCTCAAAAGGCCAGGCCGCCCAGTAAGGTACGACGGCCAGCCAATGTTCTGTTTCGACGACAGTCCGGCTGCCGTCGGCTAATTCGCGCTGAACGTAATCCACCAGCATCGGCGAACCCTGAGCGGCGAAATACTCTTTTTGCAAACGATCTTCGCGTTCCGCCTCATTTGGCAGGAAGCTGTTGGCCCAGACCTGGCCGTGCGGGTGCGGGTTGGAGCAGCCCATCGCCGCGCCTTTATTCTCAAACACCTGCACCCACGGATAGGTTTGGCCCAGCTCAGCCGTCTGTTCCTGCCACGTATTAACCACCTCTTCCAGCGCTTCAACGCTCAGCTCAGGCAGCGTTTTGCTGTGATCCGGCGAGAAGCAGATGACCCGGCTGGTGCCGCGTGCGCTTTGACAGCGCATCAGCGGATCGTCGCTATTCGGGGCATCGGGCGTGTCGGTCATCAATGCCGCAAAGTCATTGGTAAACACGTAGGTACCGGTGTAATTCGGGTTCGTGTCGCCGGTGACGCGGGTGTTACCCGGACACAGAAAACAATCCGGATCGTGCGCCGGCAAGGTTGCTTTTGCCGGCGTTTCCTGCGCCCCTTGCCAGGGGCGCCTGGCGCGATGCGGTGATACCAGAATCCACTGCCCGGTTAACGGGTTATAACGACGATGCGGATGGTCGACGGGGTTAAATACGCTCATGACGGTTCCTTAGTCTGGGTAACCCTGCGGATGACGGGACTGCCAGTGCCAGGTGTCCTGCGCCATCTCGTCAAGGTCGCGCGTAACGCGCCAGTTCAGCTCGCGGTCGGCCTTTTCGGCATCCGCCCAGTAGGCCGGGAGGTCGCCATCGCGGCGCGGCGCGAAGTGGTAATTAACAGGTTTGCCGCAGGCTTTACTGAAGGCATTGATCACGTCGAGGACGCTGCTGCCGACGCCTGCGCCGAGGTTATAAATGTGTACGCCTTCGCGGCCCGCCAGTTTTTCCATCGCCGCAACGTGGCCGTCGGCGAGATCCATGACGTGGATATAGTCGCGTACGCCGGTACCGTCAGGGGTCGGATAATCATTGCCGAAAACGGCCAGCGATTCGCGACGACCAACGGCCACCTGCGCGATATAAGGCATCAGGTTGTTCGGGATACCCTGCGGATCTTCGCCCATGTCGCCTGACGGATGCGCGCCGACCGGGTTGAAGTAACGCAGCAGCGCAATGCTCCAGTCCGGCTGGGCCTTTTGCAGGTCGGTCAGAATTTGTTCGACCATCAGCTTGCTTTTGCCATACGGGCTCTGCGGCGTACCGGTCGGGAAGCTTTCGACATAAGGGATCTTCGGCTGATCGCCGTAGACGGTCGCGGAGGAGCTAAAAATAAAGTTCTTCACGCCAGCGGCGCGCATGGCGGAAACTAATTTAAGTGTACCGGTGACGTTATTGTCGTAGTATTCCAGCGGCTTCGCGACGGATTCGCCGACGGCTTTCAGGCCGGCAAAGTGGATCACTGCTTCAATAGCGTGATCGTGCAGAATTTCCGTCATCAGCGCTTCATTACGAATATCGCCTTCGACAAAGGTGGCTGTTTTCCCGCCGAGACGTTCAATGACCGGCAATACGCTGCGCTTACTGTTGCAGAGATTGTCGAGAATAATCACTTCATGTCCCTGCAGCAGCAGTTGAACGCAGGTATGACTTCCAATGTAACCGCTACCACCTGTAACCAGTACTTTCATGATTCGCTCCAATAGGCTTATCGTGTGTGATGAAGATAGCATATCAAAGAAGTGGAAAGTGTGACACAGGCCAAATTGGTGGAATCGCTTACACTAAAAGACACAATGCGATATTTTTACTTTTTAGTGTTTAAAAACAGCATGTTGATTGTTTTTCTGGTTATTTCTCTGAAAAAAAAACAGGGGGGCATGGCCCCCTGTTTTGGCTCAGTCCGTGAGTGGACCGACCTGATAAGTGTAACCGTCTCCACTGCGCACAAACTCCAGACGATGGGTAATGCAGTCCGGCGCATCTTCGGCGTGATGGGAGACAAACAGCAGCTGAGTGGCACCTTCGCTAATCAAAACATCCACGAAGCGCCGTACCAGCTGACGGTTAAGCGGATCCAGTCCCTGCAGGGGCTCGTCAAGAATCAACAGCGTCGGATGCTTCACCAGCGCCCGGACGATCAGCGCCAGCCGTTGTTGTCCCCAGGAGAGACTGTGGAACGGCGCATCGGCGGTACGTTTGTCGATTCCCAGTATATCCAGCCAGTTCTGCACCAGCTTGCGCTGCTTATCAGAAACGGCCTGATAAATACCGATAGAGTCGAAATAACCCGACAGGATCACGTTGCGAACCGTGGTACTGACGCGGTACTCAAGATGCAGACTGCTGCTGACGTAGCCAATATGCTTTTTGATGTCCCAGATGGTTTCACCGCTGCCGCGGCGGCGGCCAAAGAGGGTCAGGTCGTTGCTGTAGCCCTGCGGATGGTCGCCGGTCACCAGACTGAGCAGGGTCGATTTCCCGGCGCCGTTGGGACCGACGATCTGCCAGTGCTCACCGGGGTTAACCGTCCAGCTCAGGCGCTCGATGATCGGCCGGTCGTTGTATGACACCACGCCATCCCGCAGGACGATGCGCGGGGCCCCGGCGTCGAGAGCATGGCGGGCGGCGGGGGCGTCTGGTTCCGGTAAGCTCATGCCAGCCAGTTTTTCACTGTGCGCCAGCTGGGCAATCAGCGCCTGTTGCAGCAGCGCCTGCTTTTCGCCGGTTTCGCTCAGGGTGCAATCGGCCAGCACGCCGGCAAACTGGACAAACGACGGGATTTCGTCGAAGCGGTTGAGTACCAGGACCAGCGTGAGCCCTTCGAGGTGCAACCGCGCCAGCAGCCCGGCAAGCTGCTGGCGGGAAGCCACGTCCAGGCCGTCAAACGGCTCATCGAGAATCAACAGGTCCGGCTGCGTCATCAGCGCCTGACAGAGCAGCGTTTTACGCGTTTCTCCGGTGGAAAGGTATTTAAAGCGGCGCTGGAGCAAAGAAGTAATGCCAAACAATTCCGCCAGACGCGCGCAGCGGGCGGCGTCTTTGGACTCTTCCTGAATAATCTCTTCCGTCGTGCGGCCGGTGTCCTCTTCGCCTGGGCTGAGTAGGTCCGTATTGTTGCGTTGCCATTCATCGCTGACCAGCTTCTGCAGCTGTTCGAAGGAGAGGCGGGTTACCCGGGAAAAGCGGTTTTCATACTGGCCGGACAGCAGGGTGAGCTCACCGGACAGCGCGCGAGCCAGCGCCGACTTCCCGCTGCCGTTGCTGCCGACGAAGGCCCAGCTCTCGCCAGCGCCAACGGTGAGGTGCTCGATTTTTAACGTTTTTGTGTCGCTCAGGCGAAACGTACCTTGCGAAATTTGCAATGATGACATTGTGTATCCCACTTTTTGCAGCGATTTGCCACAGGGATACGACGTCACGCGCGCAATGTCAATGCCGTCAGCATAACGTGGCGAGAATGATTCGATCGGCATTAAAATATGCTATCGCCTCAGCACCTTCTGCCAGTTTTCGGGTCTGTTCCAGCGGTAGGGTGGCGCACAAACTCTGGCCATCAGGCAGCGCCATCAGCACTTCACACTGTTCCGGGCCGTATTCGATATGGCTGATCCGCCCGGCGAGTTGGTTATCGGCCTCTTTGGCAACCGCCGGATCCTGAGTCATCCCCACCCAGGGAGCCTTCAGTAGCACCAGCACTTCCTGACCCTCATCCAGGCCAAGGCGCTCTGCGCTCTGCGCGGTGATAGCGACTTTTAAGCGGGTCTGACGATCGGCAAGAAGCACGTCGACATGCTGCTGTACCTGCTGGTGGTCGCGACCGGTGATGGTACCAAACCACTGGTTACGCGCGCTGGTCTGCAGCGAGAAGCGCGAAATAGCGGCCAGCAGGCTGTCGAGAGGCAAGGCATCGTCGTCGCTCAACACATCGAAAGCTTTTTGCTGAATTTGCGCCAGCAGATCGTACAGCTGGATCAGCCGCTGTCCGTAGCGGGTCAGCACGGCACCGCCGCCGCCTTTACCGCCGGTAGCCCTGTCCACCAGCGTCTGTTCGCTGAGCTGGTTCATCTCATTGATGGCGTCCCATGCGCTTTTATAGCTAATGCCCGCGTTTTTCGCGCCCTGGCTAATCGAACCGGTGGAATCGATCTGTTTTAACAGGGCGATACGACGCGGATCGGCAAACAGGCGCTGCTGTAGCTTGAGGGTCAGAAGAATTTCAGCCTGCATAATGATATCCTGGCAAAAAAGAGTATTGTGACCGATAGCGGGCATCTTGCAAGATGCATCTGTCGCCGTTATCGGCCAGCCATCGCACAAATGGGGCGTGTTTTTCCAGCTGAAGCGGTTACAATAAAGCATTCGTACTTTCTGGAGCCAACCATGTTAGAGCTATTGAAAAGTCTGGTTTTTGCCGTTGTCATGGTCCCGGTGGTGATGGCCATCATCCTCGGTCTGATTTACGGTCTGGGCGAAGTGTTTAACATCTTCTCCGGCGCAGGTCACAAAGATCGCGGCCAGCAGAACAACTGATTTCCCGGCGCCCGGTTTTCCGGGCGTTTTCATTTCCTCGTTCTTTTCTTTTTTTCACCCTCTTTTGATCCTCCTCTGGCTACCACCAATTCGCGCTGGGAAAACCCTGATCTTATCGTTATATTGTCATATACATAACGCAACTACAGGAGTTTCAGATGGCACGTCAATGGTTACGCTTGTTTGCCGGAGCGACGCTAACACTTTCCGTCGCAGGGCACGCGCTGGCAGAAGAAGGGAAAATTACGGTGTTTGCCGCGGCATCGTTAACGAATGCAATGCAGGATATTGCGAAGGCCTATAAGAAAGAGAAAAACGTCGATGTGGTCTCCTCGTTTGCCTCTTCATCCACGCTGGCTCGGCAAATCGAAGCCGGCGCGCCTGCGGATCTGTTTATCTCTGCCGACCAGAAATGGATGGATTACGCGGTCGAGAAAAAAGCGATTGATACCGCCTCGCGTGCAACGCTGCTTGGCAACAGCCTGGTCGTTGTCGCGCCTGAAGCCAGCGCGCAGGGCGACATAGTGATTAACAACAAAACCGACTGGACCAGCCTGCTGAAAGGCGGCCGTCTGGCCGTTGGCGACCCGGAGCACGTGCCGGCAGGTATCTACGCCAAAGAAGCGCTGCAAAAACTGGGTGCCTGGGAGACGCTGGCGCCGAAACTGGCACCGGCTGAAGACGTGCGCGGAGCGCTGGCGCTGGTTGAGCGTAACGAAGCCCCGCTGGGTATTGTCTACGGTTCCGATGCGGTGGCGAGCAAAGGTGTGAAAGTGGTCGGGACGTTCCCGGAAGATTCGCACAAGAAAGTTGAATACCCGCTGGCTATCGTCGACGGGCATAAAAATGCCACCGTCACCGGATTTTACGACTACCTGAAAGGACCGCAGGCGGCCGCCATCTTCAAACAATACGGATTTACCACCCGCTAATGATTTTAAGCGATCCCGAATGGCAGGCGGTACTGCTGAGCCTGAAAGTCTCATCCCTGGCGGTGGTGTTAAGCTTACCTTTTGGGATTTTTATCTCATGGCTGCTGGTGCGGCGCAATTTCCCCGGAAAGGCGCTGCTCGACAGTATTATCCACCTGCCGCTGGTGCTGCCGCCGGTGGTGGTGGGGTACCTGCTGTTGATTGCCATGGGTCGGCGCGGTTTTATCGGCAGCTGGCTATATGACTGGTTCGGTTTGACCTTTGCCTTCAGCTGGCGCGGGGCGGTGCTGGCGGCGGCGGTCATGTCCTTTCCGCTGATGGTGCGGGCCATTCGTCTGGCGCTGGAAGGGGTGGACGTGAAGCTGGAACAGGCGGCGCGAACTCTGGGGGCGGGCCGTTGGCGGGTGTTTTTTACGATAACGCTGCCGCTGACGCTGCCGGGCATTATCGTCGGTACCGTTCTGGCCTTCGCCCGTTCGCTAGGGGAGTTTGGCGCCACTATTACCTTTGTCTCCAATATCCCGGGGGAAACGCGCACTATTCCTTCGGCGATGTATACCCTGATTCAAACCCCCGGCGGCGAAGGGGCCGCCGCGCGCTTATGTTTGATTTCCATCGTGCTGGCGCTGGTTTCGCTGCTGGTTTCTGAATGGCTGGCGCGGCTCAGCCGCGTGCGGACGGGGAAATAACCATGCTTGAACTCCATTTTACCCAGACGCTGGGCAGCCACTGCCTGAGTATCGATGAAACGCTGCCTGCCAGCGGCATCACCGCCGTTTTTGGCGTCTCCGGCGCAGGCAAAACCTCCCTGATTAATGCCATCAGCGGCCTGACCCGGCCGCAGAAAGGGCGAATTGTGCTCAACGGCAGGGTTTTAAATGACACGGAAAAACGCATCTGCCTGGCCCCGGAAAAGCGGCGGGTGGGCTATGTGTTTCAGGATGCACGCCTGTTTCCGCACTATAAGGTGCGCGGCAATCTGAAGTACGGCATGGCGAAAAGTATGGCCGGTCAGTTTGATAAGCTGGTGGCGCTGCTCGGTATCGAACCGCTGCTTGATCGCCTGCCGGGGGGGCTGTCCGGCGGAGAAAAGCAGCGTGTGGCGATTGGCAGAGCGCTTCTCACCGCACCTGAGCTGTTGCTGCTTGATGAGCCGCTGGCTTCGCTGGATATCCCTCGTAAACGTGAGCTTCTGCCGTACCTGCAGCGGCTGGCGCGGGAAATACATATCCCGATGCTCTACGTCAGCCACTCGCTTGATGAGATTCAACATCTGGCGGATAAGGTGCTGGTGCTGGAGGAGGGGAGCGTCAAAGCCTTTGGCGATCTGGAGGAGGTATGGAGCAGCAGCGTGATGCATCCGTGGCTGCCGCCGGATCAGCAGAGCACAATACTGAACGTGTCCGTTGCCGCACAGCATCCCCGTTATGCCATGACCGCGCTGGCGCTGGGCGAGCAGCAGATCTGGGTGAACTATCTCGATCGGCCAATCGGCGAGGCGACGCGAATTCGCATTCAGGCCTCCGACGTCTCGCTGGTGCTCGAACAGCCGCAGCAGACCAGCATTCGCAATATTTTGCCGGCGCGGGTCGTGCAGTGTCTTGAAACACACGGACAGATCGAAGTGCAGCTGAACGTCAGCGGCCGTCCGCTGTGGGCGCGCATCAGCCCGTGGGCCAGAGATGACCTGGGGGTCACGCCAGGTCAATGGCTGTATGCGCAGATTAAAAGCGTATCGATTGCCGCCTGATTACAGCAGGTTGCGGTTGATGAAGTCGGCAATACTGTTGCTTTCGTTTTCGCCAATGACCACGTTGGCTCGCGCTTTGACTTCCTCAACCGCATTGCCCATCGCCACGCCGGTTCCGGCGGCTTCCAGCATGCTGAGGTCATTATAGTTATCGCCAAAGGCCACCACGTCCTGCATAGACAGGCCCTGTGCTTCCACCCACTGCGTCAGGCGCTTGCCTTTGCTGTTGCCCGCGCGGGCGATATCGACCTGATCGTGCCACGACCATTCGCACTCCAGACCCAGCGTCTGACCCACATCAAGGGCGAACTGCTGCAGCTTAGGTATATCTTCATCGGTGAGGGCAAACTTCCACACCGACTCGACGTCGCGGGCGGCCTGCGCCAGCGAAGCGACCTGGGTGAACACCGGACGCTGCTCGACGGGCAGCGACTGTGCCCAGCGGCTAGTACGGATAACGTGCCCGGTCGGACGTTCATAGAGCATTGCGTCGTCGACATACATCAGGCCGTGAATATCGTGCGCGGCGAGCATATCGGTCAGGCTCAACGCTTTATCAACCGGCATCGGATCGGACTGCAGAACCTTTTTTGCCTGATAATCATACAAATAAGTGCCATTACAACAAATTGCAGGTGTATCCAGAGCCAGTGCCTGATAAAAAGGATGGATAGCGACGTGATGTCGGCCAGTGACGACGATCACCTGGAACCCTGCCGCTCTGGCGCGGGCCAGGGCTTCCAGCGAGGCGGGCAGGATAGTTTTGTTGGAGGTGAGCAGGGTGCCGTCTAAATCCAGTGCAATCACGCGTGATGTCATGTGTTGTTTCCGGTTAATGATGAAAAAATTGCCTGGCATGATGGTACACCGCTATGCCTGCGGGGCAAATTTTTCAGCATCTACCGTTAAAAGAGTCTATACATTGCATCAGCTCAGCAGCTTGATGAATGAAATGTATACGTTTTCCCTGTGCAGTGAGGAAAGGAGCAGTCATGAAACAAACCGTTTATACCGCCAGCCCGGAAAGCCAGCAGATTCATGTCTGGAGTCTCGATCTTGAGGGTAACCTGAAGCTTGTTCAGGTTGTGGATGCCCCGGGTCAGGTTCAGCCGATGGTGGTGAGCCCGAATAAAGAGTATCTCTACGTTGGCGTACGTCCGGAGTTTCGCGTCCTGGCTTACCGCATTGCGCCCGATAACGGCGCGCTGACTTTCGCCGGCGAAGCGGCGCTGCCGGGCAGCCCGACGCATATTTCGACCGATCATCAGGGCCGTTTTGTCTTCAGCGCGTCCTATAACGCCGGCTGCGTGAGCGTTACTCCGCTGATCGATGGTCTGCCGGGTGAAACGGTGGCCGTTGTGGAAGGGCTGGAAGGGTGTCACTCGGCCAATATTTCGCCCGACAACCGCACCCTGTGGGTCCCGGCGCTGAAACAGGATCGTATTTGCCTGTTTACCCTCAGCGATGATGGCTTCCTCGCGGCGCAAGAACCGGCGGAAGTGACCACCGTTGAAGGGGCTGGCCCGCGTCACATGGTGTTCCATCCGAATCAGCAATACGGCTACTGCGTGAATGAACTGAACAGCTCCGTTGACGTCTGGGAGCTGAAAGATCCGCATGGCGAAATTGAGTGCGTCCAGACGCTGGATATGATGCCCGCCGGTTTTACCGACGTACGCTGGGCGGCGGATATTCATCTGACGCCGGATGGCCGTCATCTGTACGCCTGTGACCGTACCGCCAGCATCATCACCATTTTCAGCGTATCCGAAGATGGCAGCGTGCTGTCCATTGAAGGGTATCAGCCGACGGAGGCGCAGCCGCGCGGTTTCAATCTCGATCACAGCGGTAAATATCTGATCGCTGCGGGGCAGAAATCACACCATATTGCGGTCTATGAGATCGTCGGTGAGCAGGGGCTGCTGACAGAGAAAGGGCGCTATGCCGTCGGTCAGGGGCCAATGTGGGTGGTCGTTAACGCTTACTAAGTTGCAGAGATAAAAAACCTCGCCGCGGCGAGGTTTTTTTATCGGTTAGCGTAGTCTGAAGCGCCGGCAAACAAAGTGCCATCAACCTGATGGATGACCAGACCCGATAGCGCAGCGATGAGCGGTAGAGAACGCCCACTAATCCAGCGCCACCCAGCGCCTGCCAACCAACACCGTCAGCGCCACGATTGTGACTATCGCCGCCAGATGCATGACAAAATCCATCGGGTGCAGATGCACCGGATGGCAAAACGCCAGCAGGCTGACCGCCATGCTGGCAATGCCCAGTCCCGCCATTGCCAGGCTGCGCACCGGATGCAGCGTTCGGGTGCGGCGCAGACTGGCGATCATCAGCGCCATCATTGGCGTGCTGACCACCAGCAAAAAGGTAAAGCAGGGCGTGCTGTCGCTCTCCGCCACCCGCAGCGCCGGATAGGGAATGCTGCTGATACTCAACCCCAGCCACATCAGCCCAATCGGCAGCAGGGCTTTCCAGCTGAGCGAACGCCGGCCGGCAATGCTCATCGTGAAGGCGCTGCGAATCGCCAGCGCGCCGAGCACAAAAGCCAGCAGCAGCTGCACCACCGCCAGAGGGGCGCCGGGCTGTGACCAGTCGGTCGGACTGCGTTGCACAAGGAAACTGGCGGCAACCGCGCACGGCAGCGCCGCTGCCAGCCAGGTCAGAACCCGCCTGCCGGTTGACGGCAGGCGTTTCACCGGCCGCATGTCGCGCCCCAGTTTGTCAATTAACAGGTCATGATTAGTCATGATGAGCTCCAAAACGGCGCAGGTTTTTCAGCGCCCGATGCAGCAGCGATTTCACTGCGGCGACACTCAGATTATTATGTGCAGCGGCTTCCGTCAGGCTCATTTCGCGCAGATGGACATGCTCCACAATGGCTCGTTGGCGGGAGGGGAGCTGGCGCAAATAGCCCGCCAGCTCCTCCCGACTATCCCGCTTTTGCGGATCTGCTGACGTTGCCGGTTCCGGCAGCGTCTCTTCGGGGATCTCCCACTGCTGATAGCGGCCGCGACGGCGCAGCGCATCAACGGCCCGCGCCGAAATAATCGCCATCAGCCAGGGCAAAAAAGGGTAGCTCGGATCGTAGGTATGGCGTACCCGATGCACCGTCAGCAGCACATCCTGAATCACATCTTCGACTAACGCGTCGTCGGCGATTCGCTTACGTATCTGCGAACGAATGACCGGAACCAGCGCTTTTAACAGCCGGGTGTAGGCGAGCTGATCGCCCGCCTGCGCCTGCTCCATTAGCGCGGGCCAGCTTTCACGCGCGCTGTCGTTTATTTCCATAATCCGCCTTGTTGCGTTTATGCTTTTTTGCCGGTTGCCTGGTTCAGGGCGTTCACGACGATGCCCGGAGTCAGGAGCTGCGGCAGTACTTTCGGCGGCCCGCCATCGGCAGGATAGACCACGTACAGCGGCAGACCGCCCTGACCAAATTGATTCAGCGCATCATCGACGTCCGGATTAAATTTAGTCGAGTCTGCCACCATATACAGCGTCCCGGTTTTTGCCAGCGCCTCTTTTACGGCCTGGGTTGAAAGCGATGTCTTTTCGTTAACCTGGCAGGTGATACACCAGGAGGCGGTGAAGTTAACAAAGATCGCTTTGCCGTGGCCGCGCTGCGCCTCGACAGCCTGCGGCGTCCATTTTTCCGCAGCGGTTTCGGCGGTCGCGACAGTCTGTGCGCCGGGCGACACGGAATCAGCCTGAATCAGACCGACCAGCGGGGCAATAACCGCGACGGCGAGCAGGCCGGTGACGGCGAACAGGCGCTTATGCCCTTTGCCCTGAAAGCGGCGCTGCTGGGCGATACCATAGAGCCAGGCAGCAAAGCTCAGCACCACGGAGGCCGCCAGTAGCGTCGCCAGCGCGCTGCTACCGGCCTGCTGCGCCAGCACCCAAACCAGCCAGGCGTAAGCGCCGAACATCGGAAAGGCCAGCGCACGTTTAAGAATATCCATCCACCCGCCAGGACGGGGGAGGAGAGAAGCCAGCGCCGGAAACAGTGAGACGAGGGTGAACGGAGCGGAAAAACCGAGCGCGAGGGCAAAAAACACGACCAGCGCGGTGGCCGGCGGCTGCACCAGCGCATAGCCAATCGCACTGGCCATAAACGGCGCCGCGCACGGGGTTGCAACGACGATTGCCAGCGCGCCGGTCATCGCCGAGCGTAAAAAGGCGCCGCGGCCAATATCCAGAGCGCCGACACGCTGCGCCGATAGCCCGACCTCGAACACCCCCAGCAGGTTCAGCGCAGCGGCGAGGATCACCAGCGAAAGCAGGGCAATCACCAGCGGCGATTGCAGCTGGAACCCCCAGCCGACAGCGACGCCGCCGGCGCGTGCAGCCAGCAGAACACCGGCCAACAGCATCATGGTGACCATCACACCAAGTAAAAAAGCCAGCCCTTCGCGACGAGCGCCCACGGCGTTATCCGCATGGCGCAGAAGCCCGAGCGCTTTCAGGGAGATGACCGGAAAAACGCAGGGCATAAAGTTGAGTATGATGCCGCCAATAAAGGCGGCCAGCATGGCGGTGAGCATCGCTGGCCTCTTCGCTTAGTGGGTTTGCGGGTGGGCGGCGTCGTACTGCTTGACCGCGGCCAGGGTCTTCTCAATATGGGCATCCGGATTTCGATCGGTGTAGCTGAGCAGAATCGTGTTGTCCGGCGCAATGACAAATGAAGTCCGGTCAGAAACGGTCTTACCTTTCATCTCCATCAGCGTTTGATACTGCGCGGCGACTTTTGCCCCCGGATCCGCGGCGACGGCGAACTTATCGCGGCACTCCAGTTTAGAGAAATCGCTGACCTGATCGGTGTTACCGGCGGTGACGCCGATGACGGTAGCGCCCATTTTGTTGAATTCATCGGTGGCTTCGGCGAAAGCGTGGGCCTCAATGGTGCAGCCGGCGGTAAATGCCGCCGGGAAGAAATAGAGCACCACCGGCCCCTTTTGCAAAGCCTGCTGCAGGGAGAAGGCGATCGGTTTACCGGCTAAGGCGCCCTGCAGTTCGAAAGCAGGGGCTTTTGCGCCGACGGGCAGCGCCGCGCCGGCGTTAAACGCGGTGGCGGACAGGCCAAGCGCGACGGTCAGGGTCAAAGAACGAGCAAGGTTTTTCATCAGTTTCATTATTAGCTCCAGCGATGTCAGGGCGTTCTGGTCAGGTGACTCTGCTATACAGTTCGCCGGAGTGAGAAAGAAAGTTTCGCCGGGTGAAAAATATTTAGCGGCCGGATGCGATGGCCGACGGCAGTTCTCAGCGATGTTGAGCGAATCATCGCCCGCTATCGCCGGTCATCGCCCCGAAGGGCGACGTTGCCTATGACAGTAAGTCCTGCAGTTTGCGGGCGTTATCGTGCAATTGTGCGCGAGGATTGCGGCCAATCAGCACGAACTGATATCCGTTAGCGCGCCACCAGGCGAGGTTCATGTCGTGCCGCCGTTCCGCGACTATCCTGGTCTCGTTTTGCGGGCTGGCCGCAGAGATGCACAGCGCCATCGGCCCATACGCCGCGTGAATCCAGGCGATCTGCGCAATGGTGGTGCGCTCGTAACGCAGAATGCGCACCATTTTTAGCTCGGCGCCCGGCAGCGCAAGCTGCTGCGGGTTGAGCGCTAAACCGATATCTTCGGCGGTGCGCGTCAGGCCGCGCTGTAATATCGCCGGTGAACTGTCCATATCAAGCAGGGTTTCCGCGCTATACAGCGACATGTAACGGGCCTCGAGATCGCGAATGTTTTCGCTCTCATCAGGTTCGCCGGGAGCGGGACGAGCCAGATAGCCTAAGCCGCTGCCGATCAGTAAAAACGCGAGCGAGGCGGCAATCATGGCGCGGCGGCTAAAGGCCGGGGGAGGTGCAGCGCTGTCCGGCGCGGGCATTGCCGCCAGATGGGCATCAAGTCGGCTCTGCATGCGCGCGACGGGGGCCTGTTCCAGCAGCGGGGCAAACGCCTGCTGATAATTCCGCGGGATGCTCTTCAGTTCGGCGGTGCGCGCGGCCAGCTGCCGATCCTCTCTGAAGGCGGCTTCAAAGCGGAGAGCGTCGGGAGCGCTCATTTCGCCATCCAGCCAGGCAATAATGGCCTCATCGCCATAGGGCGGAGTAAAAAAGGATGATTTCACAGGCGTTTCTCCCTGGCTGCAGCGGAGGTAGCGGGCGTTTTTGCCAGCGTCGATCGCGCCGCCGCCAGCCGGCTCATCACCGTACCGATGGGGACCGATAGCGTATCGGCCGCCTCCTGATAGGTAAAACCTTCAACATAAACTAAAAACACCGCGTTGCGCTGGGCTTCCGGCAGGGCGCTGACCCGGCGCATAAGTTGCTGATACTGGCGATGATCTTCATTCATTTCGCGGTCGTCGGTGGCAAGCTGCGGGTCGTTTTCGACGAAGCCTTGCCCCATTCGGACGTGACGCGCCCGCAGCTCGGAAATCCAGATGGAGTGGAGAATGGTGAACAGCCACCGGTCGATGCGGGTGCCCGGCGTAAACTGCGCGCTCCGTTCGAGCGCGCGAACACAGGTTGACTGAACCAGTTCTTCGGCAATATCGCGATTGTGCGACAGAATCAGCCCGTAGCGCCAAAGACGGGCCAGATGTGCGGCAAGCTGTGAGCGAACGTCGCTGGTAGTAATTTTTTTACCCTCGCGGTGGGCTTCAGGATTCCGGATGTCCGTTAATGGCGGCCTGCAAATCGCGATACTCCTCGCAGCTTTGACCGCAAATCCCGGAAATCACTTTCAGCTGTTCCTGCGCCAGATCCCGGCGGCCTTTTACCATCCACGCTTCGCCAAGATATTCACGCGCTTTGGCGTAGTTCGGCTCAAGCGCCAGCGCGCGCTGATAATAGCCAATCCCTTCATCCGTCCGTCCGAGCTTACGGGTGGCATAGCCGCGGTAGTTCCAGGCTTCGGCGGTATTGCCGTTTTTCAGCGAATCCAGCAGGTTCAGTGCCGCCTGATATTGCCCTTTTTTCGCCAGATGATAGGCGTAGTTGGTTTTATCCTGATCGCTAAGACTGCTGGTTTTATCCGGGACGCACTGCTTGCTGACGCTGTCATATACCTGCCCGCTGGGGCAGTCCGGCGTTTTGCTCTGGTTGCTGTTATCGCCCATGGCGAATGACGGCGATGCATATAACAAACATAGCAGTGCCGGGACCATTAAGCGGCGCGAAGCCGGCAGAATTGATGAGATAAGGGTGTTCATTTTTCGTCTCCAGGAGCAACGATGCGGGTAACCCGGCGGCCTCCCTGTCGGGGGGAACCGTGCCGGATGGCCGTTGTGTTCTTACAGAGAGTAAACGCATCAGCGGGGATATTTATTCGCCAGAAAACGCTATTTTTTGCACGCGCAAGAGAAGCGGCTGCGCTAGCGATGAATTGAGGAGGCGGAGCGGAGGAAAAATGCAGAGGGGTAAGTCGCGAAAGAGAACGTCGCTCAGAAAAAGAGAGGGAAAAAGAGAGAAAAAAGGGGGAGACGCGCTCCCCCCTCGTGAAGATTTACTGCTTCGGTTCGGCGACAACCACGCTGCCCACGCCGCGGTTATTGTATTCCCACATGCGGTTGAAGCTGCTGTCGTTGAGATTACGTTGCGGCACGCCCTTCGCATCTACGGCGCCGGTGTTACCGCTGAACGGGCGGCTGGAGATTGCCGCGTCGGCCCACGGTTTCGCCACGTTAAAGCCTTCATTGATGGCGCTGTCGCGGATTACCACCTGGCCACTGGTGGCGCTGTCGACATCGAGAGAGCGTCCCAGTTGCGCCACGCCGTCGCCGGAGGCGGTAAAGCGGCTGTTCACGGCCAGGAAGCCGTAGGTGACGCTTTTCAGCGTTGCCGGTGCAAAGACGTAGGCTTCTTTCTGGGTGCGTGAATTCACGACGCGGAAATCGGTGTTATCAAACACGACGGCACCGCGGCCGGAAACGATATCAACATCGCCTTCAATGTAGCTGTTGCTCACCAGGGTACGGGTCTGGCGATCGTTTTGCAGACGGTTCTGCACGCCGCTGTTGGTGACGAAGAAGGTGTTCTGGCGACCCAGAATGTTGACGTTGTTAATCTGAACCTGGTCGCCATCGCTGCGCAGCGCAACGGCCTGGTGAGTCCCGGCATCCACGCTGTCGCCGAGGTTGTTGGCGATGGTCAGGTTTTGCAACTGCAGACCATTGTTCTGCGACCAGAATACCGCTGAACACATCACGCCGACGGTGGCGGCGCGTTTACTCTGACAGCTGTCAAACATATACCACGCCGGTTTACCTGGCATATATTTACCGGCCGGATTGACCAGGTGGCGCCAGGTGTTCACGTCCATCTCCGAGTCAATAGCCTGGCTGATTTTCACATCCAGCGGCTTCTCGCCGGTACCGTACAGCGTCAGCGCACCGGGTGCCGCAGGGACATAAACGGTACCCGTATATTCACCCGGCATAATCGCAATAAACTGACGACGATCGGAGTGGCGGGCGATAGCCGCATCAACCGCAGCCTGAATGGTGGTATGGGTCACGCCCTGAGCGCCCGCCGGGCCGACGACGAAGTCAGGCTGAGACGGTATGCTGATGGCTGCCGGGGTCCACGCCGCGGCGTTTGGATCCAGGGACTGGAAATAGCTTGCCGGCGTGAAGTTTTTCGCTTCATCAGCGGTCAACACAGGGCGAGAGACGGTGCCCGGCGCAGTCTGCGTCGAGGGCTGTTGATCGGCAGGGGTTGAGCTACAGGCGGATAACGTCACGCCAAAAGCCAGTGCCAGCGTCAGGCGGGAAACTGAGAATGTGTTCATGTTGCTCCGGGCAAGAATCAATTAACAAGACCTGTCATTCTTCAGGCTGCCTCTCTGTTGGCGTATTTGTTGATTTCCGCCGCAAAGCAACCCGAATGATTTGGGGAGGGCATTATACAAAAAACATGCAAGCGGCGTCAGGCCGGCAAGGAATGAATTACGCGTATAACGTCCTTTAAAACCTGCTTTTTATACTAAGTCGAGCGAAACGGGAAGACGCTGCGCGAAAAAGTTCGCCTGAACCGGGCAGATGGACGGAGCTTCGCCCGCGTCCGGTCACAAAAAAATAACAATTCCCTCTGCTTTTATTGACATTCCGCGTGGAATGAAAATAAATGTCTATACAACCCATGACAAGCTGACTGGTATGACTGAAGCCACCTCCGATCGCGTTATCTGGCGAAATGCCCGCCTCGCCACTCTCAACCCTGATGATTCGCAGCCTTACGGCCTGCGGGATGGTCATGCGCTGCTGGTGCGCAATGGCCGGATTGAAGCCATTGTGCCTGAAAATGATGCCCCGGCCGGGCCGAGTATTGATCTTGGCGGCAGGCTGCTGACGCCGGGGCTGATTGATTGCCACACCCATCTGGTCTTCGGCGGTAGTCGGGCGCAGGAGTGGGAGCAGCGTCTGAACGGCGTCTCCTACCAGACGATCAGTGCCAACGGCGGCGGCATTAACTCAACGGTGCGCGCCACCCGTGAAAGCAGCGAAGCGCAGCTGTTAGCGCTGGCTCAGCAGCGGCTGGAGCGACTGCTTCGCGAGGGGGTGACCACGCTTGAAATTAAATCCGGCTACGGTCTGGATCTGGAAAACGAGCGCAAAATGCTGCGCGTGGCGCGCCAGCTTGCGCAGAACAATGCGGTCGAGCTGTCGCCGACGCTGCTCTCCGCTCACGCCACGCCACCGGAATATAAAGACCGCCCGGACGCCTATATTACGCTGGTGTGTGAAACCCTGCTGCCGACGCTGTGGGAGGAGGGGCTGTTTGAAAGCGTTGATGTTTTCTGCGAAAACGTCGGCTTCAGCCCGCAGCAGACCGAACGCGTATTCCAGGCCGCGCAGGCCCGCGGTATTCCGGTCAGAGGGCATGTTGAACAGCTCTCTTCGCTGGGCGGCGCGCAGCTGGTGAGCCGTTATCAGGGGCTCTCGGCCGATCATATCGAATATTTAACGGAAGAGGGGGTTGCGGCGATGAGCCGCAGCGCGACGGTGGCGGTGCTGCTGCCCGGCGCGTTCTATTTCCTCAATGAAACCCGCAAACCCCCGGTCGAGCTGCTGCGTCAGTATCAGGTGCCGATGGCGGTGGCGACGGATTACAATCCGGGTACCAGCCCCTTTGCCAGCCTGCATCTGGCGATGAACATGGCCTGCGTCAAATTTGGCTTAACTCCGCAAGAGGCGTGGGCGGGCGTGACGCGTCATGCCGCGCAGGCGCTGGGGCGCCAGAATAGCCACGGCCAGCTGGCGGCGGGGTTTGTTGCCGATTTTGCTATCTGGGATGCTGAACATCCGGTTGAAATGGTCTATGAACCGGGGCGGAGCCCGCTCTGGCATCGCGTTGTGCGAGGAGAAATGCAATGACATTGTGGCAACCGACCCCCGCCGATATCTGGCAAGGGCGTGACGACAGCGCGGAAGCCGCCAATGCGCTGCGCCTGTTTCAGACTATCGTGCGGGCCGAACGTTTTGCACCACAGACGTTACCGGGGGATATTGCCCTGCTGGGGTTTGCCTGCGATGAAGGCGTTCGCCGCAACCGCGGACGTACCGGGGCCGAAAAGGGGCCGGAAACGCTACGCCGGGCGCTGGCGAATATGGCCAGCCACAGCGGCCACGAGCGCTGTGTCGATATGGGCACCATCGGCGTCGCCGGTGAAGGGCTGGAGACCGCCCAGCAGGCGCTGCGCGAAGCGGTGGCCGCCTGCCTGCGCGCAGGCAAACGCACGCTGGTTCTCGGCGGCGGGCATGAGACGGCATTCGGTCATGGCGCGGGAGTGCTCGACGCTTTCCCCGGAGAGAAGGTCGGGATCATTAACCTCGATGCGCACCTGGATTTGCGCATCGCTGAGCAGGCCAGCTCGGGTACGCCGTTCCGCCAGCTGGCACTGGAGTGCGACGCGCAGCAGCGCGGCTTTCACTATACCTGTATCGGCGCCAGCCGTGCGGCGAACACCCAGGCGCTGTGGGATGAAGCGGCGCGTCGCGAGGTGCGGGTCGTGGAGGATTTGGACGTTCTGCAGGCCTATGATCAGCAGGTTGCGCCGGAAATCGCGCGTAATATTGCCCTCTACGACAGGCTCTATTTGACCATCGATCTGGATGTGCTGCCGGCGCGCGAAATGCCGGCGGTCTCGGCGCCTGCGGCGCTGGGCATTCCGCTGGCGATCCTGCTGCGCATCGTTGAACCGTTATGCCGCAGCGGAAAACTGCAGGCGGTGGATCTGGTGGAGTTTAATCCGCAGTTTGACATTGACAGCCAGGGGGCCCGTGCGGCGGCCCGGCTGGCATGGCAAATCGCCCATTGGTGGCGCTGACGATTCAGTATATTCTGACCGTTTCGCCGCCCATTGAGTATAAGGAAAGTCAGGCTATGTTTTCACAGCAATCTCGAACCGCGCCTGCCCCGTTTTATGAAAAGGTGAAGCAGGCGATCAGCGAAAAGATTCAGCGCGGCGTCTGGCGTCCCCACGACCGCATTCCTTCCGAGGCGGAACTGGTGGCCCAGTTTGGTTTCAGTCGCATGACGATCAATCGGGCGCTGCGTGAACTCACGGATGAAGGTTTACTGGTACGTTTGCAGGGTGTCGGTACCTTTGTCGCGGAGCCGAAAGGGCAGTCGGCGCTGTTTGAAGTGCGGAGCATCGCCGACGAGATTATCTCCCGTCGCCATCAGCACCGCTGCGAGGTGCTGCTGCTGGAAGAGACCGAAGCCGATCTTATCCAGTCGGCTGCGCTGAATGTCGCCGAAGGGACGCGGATTTTTCACTCTCTGATGGTGCATTTTGAAAACGACATTCCGGTACAGATTGAAGACCGCTGCGTCAATGCGGCGGTGGTGCCGGCGTATTTACATCAGGACTATACCGTCACCACACCGCATGATTACCTGTCGCTGATTGCGCCGTTAACCGAAGGCGAGCACATCGTCGAAGCGGTACAGGCCAGCGCCAAAGAGTGCGAACTGCTGCATATCCATGCCCACGATCCTTGCCTGCTGATCCGGCGCCGTACCTGGTCTACCACGCATATTGTTTCCCACGCCCGTCTTCTGTTCCCGGGTAGCCGCTACCGGCTGCAGGGCCACTTCACTTCCTGACAATCGTCTGCGTCGGCAAAAGCGTGATTGCTGACGCAATATAACAAAATTGTATCATTTCTGTTAAATCCTGGCTTGCGTAGAGTTGTATAGACAAGTATATGTATCTACGTAAACAACGTTAATTGTCAGGAGAAACCCCGATGTCGCAAAGCAAATATCGCCAGCAAGACGTACGTGCACCGCGAGGCACGACGTTGAATGCCAGGAGCTGGTTGACCGAAGCACCGCTGCGTATGTTAATGAACAACCTCGATCCCGATGTTGCCGAGAACCCACATGAGCTGGTGGTCTACGGCGGTATTGGTCGCGCGGCGCGTAACTGGGAATGCTATGACGCTATCGTGAAGGCGCTGAAAAACCTGGAAAGCGATGAGACGCTGCTGGTGCAGTCCGGTAAGCCGGTTGGCGTATTTAAAACCCATGAAAATTCACCGCGCGTACTGATTGCCAACTCCAACCTGGTCCCGCACTGGGCGACCTGGGAACATTTCAATGAGCTGGATGCAAAAGGTCTGGCGATGTACGGCCAGATGACCGCGGGCAGCTGGATCTATATCGGTAGCCAGGGCATCGTGCAGGGCACCTACGAAACGTTCGTCGAAGCCGGACGTCAGCACTATCAGGGCAGCCTGAAGGGGCGCTGGGTCCTCACCGCCGGTCTGGGCGGTATGGGCGGCGCACAGCCGCTGGCGGCGACGCTGGCAGGCGCCTGCTCGCTGAATATCGAATGTCAGCAGAGCCGGATCGATTTCCGTCTGCGTACCCGCTACGTTGACGAGCAGGCCACCTCGCTGGATGACGCGCTGGCCCGCATCAAGAAATATACCGCCGATGGCCGGGCTATCTCTATCGCCCTGTGCGGCAATGCCGCCGATATCGTGCCGGAGATGGTGAAGCGCGGCGTGCGCCCGGATATGGTCACCGACCAGACCAGCGCCCACGATCCGCTGCATGGCTATCTGCCGAAAGGCTGGACCTGGGAAGAGTATCAGGCGAAAGCTGAATCCGACCCGCAGGGGACGATTCTGGCGGCCAAGCGTTCGATGGCCGACCATGTTCAGGCGATGCTGGCCTTCAACGAAATGGGCGTACCGACCTTCGACTACGGCAACAATATCCGCCAGATGGCGCAGGAGATGGGCGTCGACAATGCGTTCGACTTCCCGGGTTTTGTCCCGGCCTATATTCGCCCGCTGTTCTGCCGCGGCATCGGTCCGTTCCGCTGGGTGGCCCTCTCCGGCGATCCGCAGGATATCTACAAAACCGACGCCAAAGTGAAAGAGATCATCAAAGATGATCAGCATCTGCACCACTGGCTGGATATGGCGCGTGAGCGTATTAGCTTCCAGGGACTGCCGGCGCGTATTTGCTGGGTGGGGCTGGAGTGGCGCCAGAAGCTGGGGCTGGCCTTTAACGAAATGGTCCGCAGCGGTGAAGTATCTGCGCCGATCGTCATTGGTCGTGACCACCTTGACTCTGGCTCGGTTGCCAGCCCGAACCGCGAAACTGAATCCATGCGTGATGGCTCCGATGCCGTCTCCGACTGGCCGCTGCTGAACGCCTTACTCAATACCGCCAGCGGCGCGACCTGGGTGTCGCTGCATCACGGTGGTGGCGTCGGGATGGGCTTCTCGCAGCACTCCGGGATGGTTATCGTCTGTGACGGTACCGACGAAGCGGCCGCGCGTATTGCCCGCGTGCTGCATAACGATCCGGCGACCGGGGTGATGCGTCACGCCGATGCGGGTTACGACATCGCGATTGAGTGCGCGGCGGAACAAGGACTGAATCTTCCTATGGTGGCAGCAACGCAGGGGCAACGCTGAGATGAAAAACTTAACTCTGATTCCAGGTCAACTGAGTCTGGCGCAGCTACGCGAGGTGTTCCAGCATCCGCTGACCATCACTCTCGACGAGCAGGCTTTTGCCGCTATTAACGAGAGCGTCGCCTGCGTCAACGCCATTCTGGCCGAAGGACGCACCGCTTACGGCATTAACACCGGTTTTGGCCTGCTGGCGTCAACGCGGATCTCCACGGACGATCTGGAAAACCTGCAGCGTTCTCTGGTGCTGTCTCATGCGGCGGGCATTGGTGAGCCGCTGGATGATGCCATGGCACGTCTGATTATGGTGCTGAAGATTAACAGCCTTTCCCGCGGCTTCTCCGGGATTCGTCTGAGCGTCATTCAGGCGCTGATTCAACTGGTGAATAAAGGCGTCACGCCGTGGATCCCGGCTAAAGGTTCCGTCGGCGCATCCGGTGACCTGGCGCCGCTGGCGCACATGTCCCTGACGTTGCTGGGTGAGGGGAAAGCCCGCGTCGACGGCGAGTGGATGCCGGCGCTGCAGGCGTTGAAAAAAGTGGGTCTCGAGCCGATTACCCTGGCGGCGAAAGAGGGGCTGGCGCTGCTGAACGGTACTCAGGCATCGACGGCGTTTGCGCTGCGCGGCCTGTTTGACGCGGAAGATCTGTTTGCTTCCGCGGTGGTATGCGGCGCGCTCACCACCGAAGCGGCGCTGGGATCGCGTCGTCCGTTTGATTCGCGTATTCACGAAGCGCGCGGCCAGCGCGGGCAGATTGACGCTGCGGCGCTGTATCGCCATGTGCTGACCGACAGCAGCGAGATTTCGCAGTCGCATCACAACTGTAGCAAAGTGCAGGACCCGTACTCTCTGCGCTGTCAGCCGCAGGTGATGGGCGCCTGTCTGACCCAGATTCGCCAGGCCGCGGAAGTCCTGCTGATTGAGGCCAATGCGGTGTCGGATAACCCGCTGGTCTTCGCCGCCGAGAATGAAGTGATCTCCGGCGGTAACTTCCACGCCGAACCGGTAGCGATGGCGGCGGATAACATTGCGCTGGCGATTGCCGAAATCGGTTCGCTGTCCGAGCGTCGTATTGCGCTGATGATGGACAGTCATATGTCGCAGCTGCCGCCTTTCCTTGTGAAAAATGGCGGCGTCAACTCCGGCTTTATGATTGCGCAGGTGACCGCTGCGGCGTTAGCCAGTGAGAACAAAGCGCTGGCGCACCCGCACAGCGTTGATAGCCTGCCGACGTCGGCAAACCAGGAAGATCACGTCTCGATGGCGCCGGCTGCCGGTCGTCGTCTGTGGGCGATGGCGGAAAACACTCGCGGCGTGCTGGCCGTGGAGTGGCTGGCCGCCGTCCAGGGGCTGGATATGCGCGAAGGGCTGGCCAGCAGTCCGCTGCTGGAAGAGGCGCGTCATCTGCTGCGCGAGCGGGTTTCGCATTACACCCAGGATCGCTTCTTCGCCCCGGATATCGATAACGCTATTGAGCTTCTGGCTGCGCGCCACCTGACGCGACTGCTCCCTGCCGTCTTGCCTGGTCAGATCTGACCCTCGTTGTTTTCTGTACCCGTGTCGGGGGGATAAGCTCCCCCCGGCCGTCCTACACGCATATTTGTCGTCATACAAAAATTATCAGGACACTTGCATATGCAACAACAACCACAATCGCCACAAAAGCCCCACCTGCTGCGCGGGCTGAATGCCCGACATATTCGCTTCATCGCGCTCGGTTCCGCCATTGGTACCGGGCTGTTTTATGGTTCTGCCGCCGCCATTAAGGCCGCGGGACCGGCGGTTCTGCTGGCCTATCTGATCGGCGGCGCGGCGGTATTTATCGTCATGCGTGCGCTGGGCGAAATGGCGGTACGCAACCCCGTTTCCGGCTCCTTCGGCAGCTATGCCCGCCAGTATCTCGGGCCGCTGGCCGGGTTTATTACCGGCTGGACCTATACCTTTGAGATGGTGATTGTCGCCCTGGCGGATGTCACCGCGTTTGGTATCTATATGGGGCTCTGGTACCCGGATGTGCCGCGCTGGATTTGGGTACTGAGTATTATCTTCTTCATCGGCGCGATGAACTTGTGCCACGTGCGCATTTTCGGCGAGATGGAGTTCTGGCTGTCGCTGATTAAAGTGGTGGCGATTATTGCGATGATCGTCGCCGGCGGCAGCATTATTTTCTTCGGCTTTGGTCATGCCTTCCCGGCGACGGGGCTGGAAAACCTGTGGAGCCACGGCGGGTTCGCGCCGAACGGCTGGCAGGGAATTGTTGCGTCGCTGGGTATTGTGATGTTTGCCTTTGGCGGCGTCGAAATTATCGGCGTGACCGCGGCGGAAGCGCAGAACCCGAAGAAAGTGATTCCGCAGGCAATTAATACCATCCCGCTGCGTATCGTGCTGTTCTATGTCTGCACGCTGGCGATCCTGATGGCCATTTTCCCGTGGAACAGCTTTGGCGAGCAGGGCAGCCCGTTCGTGCTTATTTTTAGCGGCCTGGGGATTCCGGCGGCGGCGACAATCCTCAATATCATCGTGATCAGCGCCAGTATTTCAGCCATCAATAGCGATATTTTTGGCGCCGGTCGCATGATGTACGGCATGGCAAAAGAGGGGATGGCGCCGAAAAGCTTCCAGCGAATCGCCAGCAACGGCGTGCCGTGGATGACGGTAGTGGTGATGGGCGTGGCGCTGCTGGTGGCGGTAGTGCTGAACTATCTGATGCCGGAACAGGTCTTTGTGCTGATTGCCTCCCTGGCGGCATTTGCAACGGTATGGGTCTGGCTGATGATCCTGCTGGCTCATTTCGCCATGCGTCGCGGTTTGTCGGCAGAAGAACGTCGCCAGATTGCGTTCCCGGTGCCGTTCTGGCCGGTTGCGCCGCTGCTGACCCTGCTGTTTATGGGACTGGTGATTGCGGTGCTCGGGATGGTGGAGGAGACGCGGATTGCGCTGATCGCCGGTCTGGTCTGGCTTGGGCTGCTGACGATTATCTGGTATGCGAAAGTCAAAAAAACCGTGCGGATGCCGGTGGCTGAGCAGTCATCTTCGAGCTGAATGAGTCCCCGGTGGCGCTGCGCTTACCGGGGCTACAAGGGGTTGTCAGGTATCGCGGGTGGGCGTAATTCGCGCCCCTGGAGGCTCCCCCGGTGGCGCTGCGCTTACCGGGGCTACAAAGGGGCTGTCAGGTATCCCGGGTGGCGTAATTCGCGCCCCGGGCCAGGTTTACCGGGCCACAAAGGGGTTGTCCGGTCGCCCGGATAAGGCGTAAGCCGCTATCCGGGGAGGGACTGACGGGAGAAAGTCAGATAAACAGGGCGGTGATGGATGCGCTGCCCAACGAATGAAAATGGACGTTAAAGCCTACCATCGCACCGCTTGCCCCTTCATCGACCTCGATCTTCTCGACATCCAGCGCATGCACCGTAAAGATGTAGCGATGGCTTTCCCCTTTTGGCGGCGCCGCGCCGCCGTAGCCGGGGAGGCCGAAATCGGTGCGGGTCTGGATTGCGCTGGCCGGCAGCGGGGCCAGACCGGAGCCGGCTCCCTGCGGTAGTTCGCGCGTTTCCGCCGGTAGATTGGCGACCAGCCAGTGCCACCAGCCGGAGCCGGTGGGCGCATCGGGATCGTAACAGGTCACCACAAAGCTTTTAGTTCCGTCAGGCACCTTGTCCCACGCCAGATGCGGCGAGATATTATCGCCATCGTAGCCCATGCCGTTAAATACATGGCGGTGGGGCAATTTCCCGCCATCCTGCAGATCGTGACTGATTAGGTTCATGCCGTCTCGTCTCCTCTGGGATAATCAACTGATTAACAAAGAAGTGTAGTCCTGTTGACGGCCAGTTTCTGCTACTTATTCGCGAAAAAATGTTTCGTTGAGCACCGCCGCGTTAACCGCCTGGGTCAGGCGCGTCAGCTGCCGCGGGGTAATCACGTACGGCGGCATCAGGTAAATCAGGCGGCCGAACGGGCGAATCCATACGCCTTGTTCGACGAAGAAGCGCTGCAGCGCGGCCATATTGACCGGGCGGCAAGTTTCCACCACGCCGATGGCGCCCAGCACGCGGACATCGGCGACCAGCGGGGATTCCCGTGCCGGAGCCAGCTCGACATTAAGCTGCGCTTCAATCGCGGCGACCTGGCCTTGCCATTCGCCGCTTTCCAGCAGACGCAAACTTTCTGTCGCCACCGCGCAGGCCAGCGGATTGCCCATAAAGGTCGGGCCGTGCATAAAGCAGCCGGCTTCGCCGTCGCTGATGGTCTCTGCCACCGAACGGGTGGTGAGGGTAGCCGACAGCGTCATGGTTCCGCCGGTCAGCGCTTTGCCGAGACACAGAATATCCGGGGCGATATCCGCGTGTTCGCAGGCAAACAGCTTGCCGGTCCGGCCAAATCCGGTGGCAATCTCATCGGCAATCAGCAGAATGCCCTCACGATCGCACATCTTGCGGATGCGCTTCAGCCACTCAGGATGATACATCCTCATGCCGCCGGCACCCTGTACGACCGGTTCGAGAATGACCGCCGCGATCTCATCCCGATGGGCCGCCATCAGGCGGGCAAACGGCACCATATCCCGTTCATCCCACTCGCCGCCAAAGCGGCTTTGCGGCGCCGGGGCGAACAGGTTATCCGGCAAATAGCCCTGCCACAAACTGTGCATGGAGTTATCCGGATCGCAGACCGACATCGCGCCAAAGGTATCGCCGTGGTAGCCGTTGCGGAAGGTGAGAAAGCGCCGCCGCGCTGCGCCTTTTGCCTGCCAGTACTGCAGGGCCATCTTCATGGCCACTTCCACCGCGACCGAGCCGGAGTCGGCGAGGAATACGCACTCCAGCGACTCCGGAGTCATCGCCACCAGCTGGCGGCACAGCGCCACCGCCGAAGGGTGGGTGATACCGCCAAACATCACGTGCGACATCTGGTCAATCTGCGCTTTCATCGCGGCGTTTAAACGAGGGTGATTGTAGCCGTGGATTGCCGCCCACCAGGATGACATTCCGTCAATCAGCTGCTCTCCGCCGGCGAGGGACAGCTCGCAGCCGTGGGCGGAAACCACCGGATAGACCGGCAGAGGAGAAGTCATGGAGGTGTAGGGGTGCCAAATGTGGCGCCGATCGAAGGCGAGATCGTCCGTTGTCATAAGTGACTTGTAAACCATTTTGAAAACATTTAGGTTTACGAGTATAAACCGAACCGACAATTAACAAAACCCTTTGGAGAGGCCAATGGCTCACCACGCACGCTGGACAATGTCGCAAGTTACTGAGTTGTTTAATAAACCATTGTTAGATCTGCTGTTTGAAGCGCAGCAGACCCATCGCCAGCACTTCGATCCGCGTCAGGTCCAGGTCAGCACGCTGCTGTCGATCAAAACCGGCGCCTGTCCGGAAGATTGTAAATATTGCCCGCAAAGCGCGCGCTACAAAACCGGTCTCGAATCGGAGCGTCTGATGGAAGTTGAGCAGGTGCTGGAGTCCGCGCGCCAGGCAAAAAATGCCGGATCAACGCGCTTCTGCATGGGGGCCGCCTGGAAGAACCCCAACGATCGCGATATGCCGTATCTGGAGCAAATGGTCAAAGGCGTCAAAGCGTTGGGGCTCGAATCCTGCATGACGCTCGGCACCTTGACCGACACCCAGGCGCAGCGCCTCGCGGGAGCCGGGCTGGACTACTACAATCACAACCTCGATACCTCGCCGGAATTTTACGGCAACATCATTACCACCCGCACCTATCAGGAGCGCCTGGACACCCTCGACAAAGTGCGTGACGCCGGGATTAAGGTGTGTTCCGGCGGGATCGTCGGCTTAGGCGAAACCGAGAAAGATCGCGCCGGCCTGCTGTTACAGCTGGCTAATTTGCCAACGCCGCCGGAAAGCGTGCCGATCAACATGCTGGTTAAGGTGAAGGGCACGCCGCTGGCCGATAACGACGATGTCGATGCTTTCGATTTTATCCGCACCATTGCGGTGGCGCGCATCATGATGCCGACCTCGTACGTGCGTCTTTCCGCCGGCCGCGAGCAGATGAACGAACAGACCCAGGCGATGTGCTTTATGGCCGGGGCGAACTCGATTTTCTACGGCTGCAAGCTGCTGACCACGCCGAACCCGGAAGAGGACAAAGACCTGCAGCTGTTCCGCAAACTGGGGCTTAACCCGCAGCAGACGGCGGTGCTGGAAGGCGATAACGAGCAACAGCAGCGTCTGGAACATGCGCTGAATAACCCCGATACCGAGGAATACTACAACGCGGCGGTGCTATGAGCTGGCAGCAACGCATCGACCAGGCGCTGAGCGAGCGGCGGCAGGCGGATGCATTCCGTCGCCGCCAGCCGGTGGCGCAGGGTGCCGGGCGTTGGCTTATCCGTGAAGATCGGCGCTGGCTGAATTTCTCCAGCAATGATTATCTCGGACTGAGCCAGCATCCGCAGATTATCGCCGCCTGGCAGCAGGGGGCGGCGCGTTATGGCGTGGGTTCCGGCGGCTCCGGCCACGTCAGCGGTTACAGCGAGGCGCATCGTGAACTGGAAGAGAGCCTGGCGGACTGGCTGGGATATCCGCGCGCGCTGCTGTTTATTTCCGGGTTTGCCGCCAACCAGGCGCTGATTACCGCGCTGCTCGCCAGGGACGATCGCATCGTTGCGGATCGCCTGAGCCACGCCTCTTTACTCGAAGCGGCCAGCCTGAGCCCGGCGCAGCTCAGACGCTTTGCGCACAACGACGTGCAGCAGTTGAGTGAACTTCTCGGCAAGCCGCTGGCGGGGCAACAGCTGGTGGTGACGGAAGGGGTGTTCAGCATGGATGGCGATAGTGCACCGCTTCGCGATATTGCCCCAACGACCCGGGCGGCCGGCGGCTGGCTGCTGGTGGACGATGCGCATGGTATTGGCGTCGTGGGCGATGAAGGGCGCGGCAGCTGTCACGCGCAAAACGTCCGCCCGGAACTGCTGGTCGTGACCTTCGGTAAAGCCTTTGGCGTCAGCGGCGCGGCGATCCTGTGCGACGAGGCGCTGGCGGACTATCTGCTGCAGTTTGCCCGACATCTGATTTACAGCACCGCCATGCCGCCGGCCCAGGCGGTTGCGCTGAGCGCCGCGCTGGCGGTGATCCGCAGCGATGATGGCCGGCAGCGGCGGGAACAACTGGCCAGCCGCGTGGTGCAATTTCGCGACGGTATGGCGGATTTTCCGGGGGAGCTGAGCGCCTCGACCAGCGCGATTCAGCCGCTGATCGTGGGTGACAATACGCGGGCGTTGCAGCTGGCGGCGCGCCTGCGTGAGCAGGGCTGCTGGGCGACGGCCATTCGTCCGCCGACGGTGCCGGCAGGCAGCGCGCGGCTGCGCCTGACGCTGACCGCGGCCCATGAGCCGACTGATATTACCCGTCTGCTGGAGGTGCTGCATGGCGGCGGTGAATAAACGGGCGGTGGCTGCGGCCTTTGGCCGGGCGGCCACCCACTATTCGCAACATGACGCGCTGCAGCGTTACAGCGCTGAACTGCTGCTGCGTCAGCTTCATGGCCGCCCTTTTTCAGCGGTCCTCGACGCCGGCTGCGGCCCCGGCAGCATGAGTCGCTACTGGCGCGAGGTCGGCAGTCATGTGACGGCGCTCGATCTCTCGGTTGAGATGCTGGCGCAGGCCCAGCGCAACGCGTGCGCGCATCGTTATCTTGCCGGGGATATTGAGTCGCTGCCGCTGGCCGATGCCTGCGTCGATTTGGCGTGGAGCAATCTGGCGGTTCAGTGGTGCGAGAGTCTGTCCGGCGCGCTCGATGAGCTGTGCCGGGTGGTGCGCCCCGGCGGTCGGGTCGCGTTCACCACCTTGCTGGCCGATTCGCTTCCCGAGCTGAATCAGGCCTGGCGCGCCATTGACACCCATCCCCATGCCAACCGCTTTCTCAGCGAACGGGCGGTGCGCGAGGCGCTGGCCGGGCGGCGAGCCGTTGGCGAGGTTCACGCCGTCAGCCTGCCGTTTGCCGATGCTCTGAGCGCGATGCGTTCGCTCAAAGGGATTGGGGCAACACACTTGCATCAGGGGCGCAGCGCGGCGCCGTTGAGCCGGGGAAAACTGCGTCAGCTGCAGCTGGCCTGGCCAAAACAGCAGGGCCAGTGCCCGCTGACGTACCATCTTTTTACAGGAGTCATTGAACGTGACTAAACGTTTTTTCGTCACCGGAACCGACACAGAAGTCGGTAAAACGGTCACCAGCTGCGCCCTGTTGCAGGCGGCGAAGCTGTCAGGTCTGAAGTGCGCGGGCTATAAACCGGTCGCCTCCGGGAGTGAGTTGACGGCGCACGGGCTGCGTAACGATGATGCGCTGGCACTCCAGCGCAATAGCGGTGTGGCGCTGAACTATGCGCAGGTCAACCCCTTTACCTTTGCCGAACCGACCTCACCGCATATCGTGAGCGCGGAAGAGGGGCGGCCGATTACCGGCGATGCGCTTTCTGCCGGGCTGCGTGAACTGGAGACGCTGGCGGAATGGGTGCTGGTGGAGGGAGCGGGAGGCTGGTTTACGCCGCTATCCGCGACGCTGAGTTTTGCCGACTGGGTACGCGACGAACGGCTGCCGGTCATTCTGGTGGTCGGCATTAAACTCGGCTGCATCAACCACGCGCTGCTGACGGCCCAGGCGGTACGTCAGGCCGGGCTGCCGCTGGTGGGCTGGATTGCAAACGACATCCAGCCGCCGGGTAAACGCCATGCGGAATATCTGGCGACCCTCAACGATCGACTTGCGGCCCCGTTGCTGGGCGAGATCCCATGGCTGGCGGACGCGTCGCGACGTGAGGATCTCGGCCAGTATCTGGATCTCAGCGCGCTGGATCGGGCGTCATCCACTGTGCCAGCAGCGGTTCATCCAGCTGGATAACGCGGCCTTGCGCCACGTTACGCCCGCGATGCAGCAGGCAAAAACGGTCCGCCACCCGGCGAATAAACGGCAGGTGCTGTTCCGCCAGCAGCACCGTTAAACCGATGTCGCGGTTCAGGCGCACCAGCAGGTCACCCAGCTTATGCACGAAGTGTTGTCCGCTGCCACGCGAAGGTTCATCAAGAATCAGCAGACGCGGCCGGACAACCAGCGCTCTCGCCAGCGCCAGCTGGTACTGGTCATCTTCTGACAACATCGCGGCTTTATGCTGACGTCGTGCGTAGAGCTCCGGGAAAAAATCGTAAATCTCCCCCTTTACGGCGCCGCCCGGGTTCCCTCCGGCGGCCAGCGCAATATGCAGATTCTCCTCCACGCTCAGCTGAGAAAAGATCCGCCTGTCCTGCGGGACATAGCCGATGCCAATAATCGAGCGGGAATGGGCGGAGAGCGGCGTGATATCGCAGGGCGGCGAGCCGATGTCATGCCAGGTCATACTGCCGCTGGCGACCGGAAGATGTCCGGTAATGCAGTTCACCAGCGTGGTTTTCCCCATCCCCTGGAGTCCCATCACACAGGTGCACTCCCCCGGCTGAAGTTCAAGGTCGACATTCCATAGCGTGTGCTGATTTCCGTAGTACTGATTGACTGCGCGTAGACTCAACATAGACGTTTTCTCCTGTTTGGGGATAGCGGGCGACATGAAGATTCTGCAAATCTCTTGCCAGGAAAAAGATGTTTCGGTTTTTTCCCGTACGGGCAGCTGCCGCGGGGCGGGGCGAAGGCGAGTCAGCGAGGCGGTTGCACTCTCCCGGTGCTAAGGGGTATGAAAAATGGTGCAGAAAGCAACAAAAAAGCAGGCACCCTTAGCTGATAAATATCAAAAATAATTCGATAATTTTTTTTAGGCGGTCGATTTTCACCGGCGGTCGATTTCTGCGGGGTGGCAGAAGGCATGGCCTGCAGACACTTATCCACTATTCCTGTGGATAACCTTGTGTATTAGAGTTAGAGAACTTGCGGTAAGCTAGAGATTACGCGGCCTGCGGCTGAATTGGCGCGAAACCCATCTTTTGTTTAATATCATTAAATATCAATTAGTTGAATAAAAGCAATGGCTGTAAGGAAAGTGTCACCTGATGCCACAAAAGATTCACCACCTTGCTTGACAAATGTTAAATGATAAATTTTTTTGGGGATAACCCTACTCTCTGGCGGATTATTCTGCAGGATGGTCTTTTTTTACCCCAAAACGACGCGCGCGCGGGCGATTTCAGGCACAAACAATAATAGAATACTGTTTTTATATCCAGTATTATTTATTGGCAAAAGTGAGCGTGAAGGGTAGAATTAAACACCTGCCGTATATCACCAGGCGCTTCATCCTTCTTCAGGGCCAGACATATGAGTAAAACGTTCACGCTGCATTCCGCATTCCGTCCTTCTGGCGACCAGCCGGAGGCTATCCGCCGCCTGGAAGAGGGGCTGGAAGATGGCCTGGCGCACCAAACGCTGCTGGGGGTGACCGGGTCGGGCAAGACGTTCACCATTGCTAACGTTATCGCCGATCTTCAGCGTCCGACGATGGTGCTGGCGCCGAATAAGACCCTGGCGGCACAGCTGTACGGCGAAATGAAAGAGTTCTTCCCGGACAATGCGGTGGAATATTTCGTCTCCTACTACGATTACTATCAGCCTGAAGCCTACGTGCCGAGCTCGGACACCTTCATCGAGAAAGACGCGTCGGTGAACGAGCATATCGAGCAGATGCGTCTGTCGGCGACCAAAGCGCTGCTTGAGCGGCGCGATGTGGTGGTGGTGGCTTCGGTATCGGCTATCTACGGTCTGGGCGACCCGGATCTCTACCTGAAGATGATGCTGCACCTGACCACCGGCATGCTGATCGACCAGCGGGCGATTTTACGCCGCCTGGCGGAGCTGCAGTATACCCGTAACGATCAGGCCTTCCAGCGCGGCACCTTCCGCGTGCGCGGCGAAGTGATCGACGTCTTCCCGGCGGAATCCGACGATATTGCGCTGCGTATCGAGCTGTTCGATGAAGAGGTTGAGCGGCTGTCGCTGTTCGATCCGCTCACCGGTCAGGTGGAATCGACGATTCCACGCTATACCATCTACCCGAAAACGCACTACGTGACGCCACGCGAGCGAATCGTTCAGGCGATGGAAGAGATAAAAGTCGAGCTGGCGGAGCGGCGTAAAGTGCTGCTGGAAAACAACAAGCTGCTGGAAGAGCAGCGCCTGAGCCAGCGTACCCAGTTCGACCTCGAAATGATGAACGAGCTGGGCTACTGCTCGGGCATCGAAAACTACTCGCGCTATCTTTCCGGGCGCGGGCCGGGCGAACCGCCGCCGACGTTGTTTGATTACCTGCCGGCAGACGGTTTGCTGGTGATTGACGAATCCCACGTCACTATTCCGCAAATCGGCGGCATGTACCGCGGCGATCGGGCGCGCAAAGAGACGCTGGTGGAGTACGGCTTCCGTCTGCCGTCGGCGCTGGATAACCGTCCGCTGAAGTTCGAAGAGTTTGAGGCGCTGGCGCCGCAGACCATTTACGTCTCGGCGACGCCGGGGCCTTATGAGCTGGATAAATCTGGCGATGAGGTGGTCGATCAGGTGGTACGTCCGACCGGGCTGCTTGACCCGCTGATTGAAGTGCGACCGGTGGCGACTCAGGTCGATGACCTGCTGTCGGAGATTCGCATCCGCGTCGCCATCAACGAGCGCGTGCTGGTCACCACTTTGACCAAACGGATGGCGGAAGATTTAACGGAGTATCTCGAAGAGCACGGCGAGCGCGTGCGCTACCTGCACTCCGATATCGATACCGTGGAGCGTATGGAGATCATCCGCGACCTGCGGCTGGGCGAGTTCGATGTTCTGGTGGGTATCAACCTGCTGCGTGAGGGACTGGATATGCCGGAAGTGTCGCTGGTGGCAATTCTGGATGCCGATAAAGAGGGCTTCCTGCGTTCGGAACGCTCGCTGATTCAGACCATCGGTCGCGCCGCGCGTAATATCAACGGTAAAGCGATTCTGTATGGCGATAAAATTACCGCTTCGATGGCCAAAGCCATCAGCGAGACCGAGCGTCGCCGTGAGAAGCAGCAGCGCTATAACGAAGAGCACGGTATCACCCCGCAGGGGCTGAATAAAAAAGTGGTCGATATTCTGCAGCTGGGCAGCAATCTGGCGAAGACGAAAGCCAAGGGCCGCGGAAAATCACGTTCGCCGGTTGAGGCGGATACGCCTGAGGTGCTGCTGACGCCAAAAGCGCTGCAGCAGAGAATTCACGAGCTGGAAGGGCAGATGATGCAACATGCGCAGAATCTGGAGTTCGAAGAAGCCGCGCAAATTCGTGACCAGCTGCATCAGCTCCGCGAGCTGTTTATTGCGGCGTCCTGATCCCGCAGGACGCGATGCGCTGCGCGTGGGGCCAGGCAGTGTGACGGGACGCCGATTTTTTGCTATTCCGCGGCGTTTTCTGGCTGGCTTAATGTCTGCTTAATCTTGCCAGGCGACACTATCCTCATTCTGATGAGGATAGTGTCATGCAAAAATTAACCTTCCGTGAGTCTCTGGCCCTTACCTGTGCGTTTGTTGTGGTTGTCGCTTTTGTCCATCAGTGGGTGCTGACGTTCTAACGCGAAGGCTTAGGAAACTGAATCCAGCCTCGAACGCCGGGGCCAGGCTGGCGGTTATGTAAGAAAAACTGGGCATCGTGCAGCTGAACGATGCGCGTCACAATACTTAATCCCAGGCCAATTCCCCCGTAGCGGCTGTCCATACGGACAAATGCTTTACTCAGCTCGCCGCTTTTCGCTTCATCAATCCCCGGACCTTCATCTTCCACGGCCATAACCGGCGTTGTACCGGCCTGTATGGCGATTTTTATCTTCGACCCTGCCGGGCTATAGCGATGCGCATTCTCCACCAGATTGCGCAGCACAACGCGCAGCAGCGTGGCATCACCGGAGACAACAACATCTTTGGCATCATCCCCCTCGGGGAGGGCGAGCGCCAGCGTCTGCTGGCGCTGTTCCAGCATGCTCTCCAGCTCACCGCGAATCGGTTCGACCACATCCTCTTTCAGCAGCACGCGCTGGTAGCTCCCGGCGGAAAATGACTGCCCGACGCGCGCCAGCTGCAGCAGCTGTGAGATGCTGTTGGTCATCTGATCCAGACGCTGGATCAGCTGACCCACCTCCACGTGGTGCACTTTCGCCATCAGTTCGAGATGCAGACGCAGTCCCGCCAGCGGGGTACGCAGCTCGTGCGCGACGTCAGCGGTGAACAGGCGTTCGCGATCGAGGGTTAAGTTAAGGCGAGAAACCAGCTGGTTAATCGCTGTCGTCACCGCCGTCACTTCCGGAACCGACTCCGTCAGCGTAATCGGCTGCAGGTTATCCGGCGTACGGCTCTCCAGCTCAGTTTGCAGATTCGACAGCGGTCGGGTGATTTTTCTCACCGCCACCAGACTGATATACAGCGCCAGACCGACGATCAGCAGGCTGGGTATTAACAGACTCGCGACCGCCTCGCGCACTTCGTGTTCAACGTGCTTTTGGTTGTTATGCCCTTCGATGGCGCTCGCCACCAGCAGCTGAATCTGCTCTTTGCTTTCGTGCCATAACCAGAAAACGCTGATCAGCTGACAGACCACCAGAATAGTGCCGATCGTCAGCAGCAGACGGTGACGCATGGTCCAGGTTTCACTTGCGAACAGTGCCATGGCGTTATTCCGTTCCTGAATTGTTCACCAGCATATAGCCAAACCCCCTGACGGTACGAATACGGGCTTTACCCACTTTTTCGCGCAGGTTATGGATATGAACCTCCAGCGTATTGGTGGCGGGTTCATTGTCCCAGCTGTAGATATCGTTGTAGAGAATTTCACGGTGTACCGGGCTACCCGCTTTCATCATCAGGCGAGAGAGCAGGGCGTACTCTTTCGGCGTCAGGTCCAGCGCCTCGCCGCCCAGCCACACCAGGCGACGAGTCATGTTCAGCCGCAGGTTGCCCACGGCCATTTCGTTGTCGCCCTGGTTATTATGGCGGCGGAGCAGCGCGCGGATGCGGGCGTTCAGCTCTTCCAGGGCGAAAGGTTTCACCAGATAGTCATCCGCGCCGGTGTCGAGACCGCTGATGCGATCTTCAACGGTATCGCGGGCGGTCAGGATCAGCACCGGCTGGCTGAATTTTTCCCGACGCATGCGCATCAGGAAGTGCAGGCCATCTTCATCCGGCAGGCCGAGATCGAGTACGATCAGGCTGTAATGGTTGCTGGCGAGGGACAGGGCGGCCTCGTGAGCAGTGGCGACGCCATCACAGACGTATCCCTCGCTTTGCATTGCCAGGATCAGGCCTTGTAACAGGAGTGCGTCGTCTTCAATGACTAAGATTTTCATCTGGCGGTCTCGCTTCTGCACGGCGTTAAAATATCATCGATTGCCTGGTACTCGTGGGTATCGACCCCAAGGAGTCCGAGCAGGGTAGAAAACAGATTATCCTGAGAATAAGGGTCTGTTTTAGCTCTTTGTTGCAGACACTGGCTGGAAACGCCATAGCGCTGTTGGTAATCCTCGGACAACCAGAGCAGCATCGGCACATGTTTTTGCGTTTCCGGGGCGATTGACCACGGCAGGCCGTGTAAATAGACGCCATTTTCCCCCAGCGACTCACCGTGATCGGAGAGGTAAACGAGGCTGGTGGTGAATTTATCCTGCTTTGACTGCAATAATTTTATCGCTTTATCAACTATATAGTCGATATACAGAATTGTATTATCGTAGGTATTCGTCAGCTGCTGCTGGGTGCAGCTCTGGATTTCGTTGGTATCGCAGGTTGGGGTGAATTTTTTGAATTCAGCAGGGTAGCGATTGTAATACGTCGGACCGTGGCTACCGATGGTGTGCAGCACGATAATCCCGTCCTGCTGCAGATTATCGATGTAGCTCTCCAGATTATGGAACAACACTTCATCGTAACATTCGCCATCGATGCACTGGCCGGTCAGGTTCAGGTCGGTCACGTTCTGATGCGGGACGCGATCGCAGGCGCCCTTACAGCCGCCGTCGTTGTCGTTCCACAGCACCCGAATGCCAGCGCGTTGCAGGATGTCGAGAACGCCTTCCTGATGGTGGGCCAGCTCTTCATCGTAATGCGCCCGCGGCATATTGGAGAACATGCAGGGTACCGACACCGCGGTCGCCGTGCCGCAGGAGGTGGTATTCGCAAAGTAGATGACATCGTCTTGTTTGAGTCGCGGGTTGGTCTCGCGTTCGTAGCCGCCCAGTGAGAAATTCTGCGCGCGCGACGTCTCTCCCAGCACCAGAATGGTCAGGTTTTTGCGCGGGCCGCTGTGCATTTCGGGTTTTTGCACGGCATCTTCGCCAATGTTTACCAGCGGCAGGTTGTCCATCTTGTTGTGCGCATACCACGAGTTGATGGCAACGATGCTATTGGAGGGACTCAGGGATTTCACCAGCTCTTTATTGTTGCGAAAGACCGAGGCGTAATCTTTATAAAACAGCGCAGCGACCAGAACGATCAGCAGGGCCGATACGAGGATATTCAGCAGACGTACCGCGATGCTGCGCCACACTGTTTTGGCTTTACTGATTTTTATCCACCAGGCGAGGGCGACCATCAGAACACCGGACAGTCCCAGCGTCAGCACCATCTTACCGGACATCAGGGCGAAGCTTTCCGCCGGCGTGGTATCCAGAATGTTGGTAATCATGGCGCGGTCAATGACGACGCCGAAGGTCCAGATAAAATACTGGGCCGAGGCGCTCAGCAGAATAAACAGGCTAATAACGAGGCGGTCGAGCTTGAGGAAGGAGGCGAGCGTGGTGAGAATATTCATCACGCTGAAGGCAACCACCGGCATGCTGAGGAACACCAGCCAGTTGTGCAGGCTGTTTACCGGCAGCAGAGTGAACACCTGACGATAGAACGCGAGATTGAGCAGCAGCCCGACATAGAGGGCAAAAATAATCAGATAAACCGTACGGCTCATGACCGGCCGACGTAAAGTGAATAACGACATAGCAACAATCCTGGGACTAAGATAGTTGCCATGGTGCCACCTTTATTTTAAGACAACCTTAATATTTTAATATAAAGGTCTGGCGCGTCGTTACCCGCGCCTTCTCGCCTCCAGCGGGTTAACCTAAGGTCTGGATCGCTTTTTCCAGCGCGTTACGTAACAGCACCCGGTCGTGGCGATAGGGAACATCCGCGGCATCCAGCGGCGTCTGCACGATCGCCCGGTTTTCCAGACCGGTCGTATCGGTTTTCGGCCCAACAACGATGGCATCGATCACCCGCTTGCCAATATAGTGCTCCATAATCCCGACCCTGTCCGCCAGCGTCAGATTCGCCGCTGGGCTGTGTTCTTTGCCGAGATTGTCGATAAAAACCATTGTCGCCGGCGTTCGGCGCAGCGCCTGCGCCATCTCATCGAGCAGCAGAATCGGCAGCAGGCTGGTATAGAAACTTCCGGGGCCAATCAGGATTAAATCGGCTTCTGCGATAGCCTCTACCGCTTCGCGGGTCGCCGGCACCGGCGGGGAGAGCATCAGTTCCTTCGGCACGCGGGGCAGCTGGTCGATATTGACTTCGCCGTAGACTTCATGGCCTTCATGGTCAATGGCCATCAGATCTACCGGTTGTTCCGACATCGGGATCAGGAATGCGTCCACTTTTAGCAGATTTCTGATTAAATTGATCGCCTCTAAAGGCCGCACGCTCAGGTGATCCAGGGCCTTTAACATCAGATTTCCGAGGTTATGCCCGGAAAGTTCGCCATTACCGGAGAAACGGTACTCAAACATCGCCGAAGCAATGCTGGGTTCAGCGATCAGCTGGTTAAGACAGTTGCGCATATCGCCCCAGGCAATGCCGCCTTCGGAACGGCGAATCCGCCCCGTGGAGCCGCCGTTATCGGTAGTCGTGACGATCCCGGTAAGACGTGATCCGAGCGATGAGAGTGATGACATCACCCGGCCCAGACCGTGCCCTCCGCCAAGTGCCACGACGCGATCCAGATCGGCGAACGTACGAGTGCGCATACACATTCCTTATCTCAATTAAACGGGCTCACAGTAACCGATCTACCCCTAAAAGACGATGCCCGGATCCTGACAAAATGACCGATATCAATGCAAAAGCCTGGTTTTTAGCTATTCTGTATCGAAAATGCACGATCGTGTCGATATATACATAATTATATAACGAAAGTGAGAATGGCGAAACTGCCGTTTCCGCGCTACTATCGGCATAAACCAGTTAACACTCTAGCCTCTGTGCCTGTGTCGCAAGATATGGTGCTTTGGCCGTGACAGCCTCGCTTGTCACCAGGGCGTGGGAAGAAATGACCGCGTCTCCCGTACTTGGAAAGGTGTATATGGCTTCACAGCTTACCGATGCATTTGCGCGTAAGTTTTATTACTTGCGCCTGTCAATTACCGATGTGTGTAACTTTCGTTGCACCTACTGCCTGCCGGATGGTTACAAACCCGGCGCGGTCACCAACAAAGGCTTTCTCAGCGTTGATGAAGTACGTCGCGTCACGCGCGCTTTCTCTGCGCTCGGCACCGAGAAGGTGCGGCTGACCGGCGGCGAACCCTCTTTGCGCCGCGACTTTGCCGATATCATCGCCACTGTACGTGAAAACAGCGCGATTCGCCAGATTGCGGTCACCACCAATGGCTATCGTCTGGCGCGCGACGTCAGCCGGTGGCGTGATGCCGGGCTGACGGCGATTAACGTCAGCGTTGACAGCCTCGACGCGCGCCAGTTTCACGCCATTACCGGGCAGGATAAATTTCACCAGGTCATGGACGGCATTGATGCCGCCTTTGCCGCCGGTTTTGAGAAGGTCAAGGTCAATACCGTGCTGATGCGCGATGTGAACCATCATCAGCTCGACACCTTCCTCGCGTGGATCCAACCCCGACGCATTCAGCTGCGCTTCATCGAGCTGATGGAGACCGGCGAGGGCAGCGATCTGTTCCGACGTCACCATATTTCCGGCATGGTGCTGCGCGATGAGCTGCTGCGTCGCGGCTGGATTCACCAAATCAGCCAACGCAGCGACGGCCCGGCCCAGGTCTTTTGTCACCCGGATTACGCCGGGGAAATTGGCTTAATCATGCCGTACGAGAAAGATTTCTGCGCCAGCTGCAACCGTCTCCGCGTCTCCTCCGTAGGCAAGCTGCATCTGTGTCTGTTCGGCGACGGCGGCGTGGATCTGCGCGACCTGCTTGTCGAGGACCAGCAGCAGGCGGCGCTGGAAGCGCGCATCTCCGAAGCATTAACCCATAAAAAGCAAACCCATTTCCTGCATCAGGGCAACACCGGTATTACGCAAAACCTGTCGTATATTGGCGGATAATTCATTCTAAAGGAGCGAACAGATGAGTCAGGCCAGCGCTGAGTTTAACCCGACCCGTATTGCTATTCTCACCGTTTCCAGCCGACGTGGCGAAGAGGATGATACCTCCGGCCACTGGCTGCGTGACGCGGCGCAGGAGGCGGGCCACCGTATTGTCGATAAGGCGATTGTTAAAGAGAACCGCTATGACATCCGCGCCCGGGTCTCGGCGTGGATAGCCAGCGATGATGTGCAGGTGGTGCTCATCACCGGTGGAACCGGGTTTACCGACGGGGATCAGGCGCCGGAGGCGCTGCGACCGCTGTTTGACCGTGAAGTCGAAGGGTTTGGTGAAGTTTTCCGCATGCTTTCCTTCGAAGAAATCGGCACATCGACGCTGCAATCCCGCGCCATTGCCGGCATGGCGAATCGCACGCTGATTTTTGCCATGCCGGGCTCAACCAAAGCCTGCCGCACCGCGTGGGAAAATATCATTGCTCCGCAGCTGGATGCCCGTACGCGCCCATGTAACTTTATCTCTCATCTTAAGAAATAAACGATGTCACAACTCACCCATATTAACGCCGCCGGCGAGGCGCACATGGTAGACGTTTCTGCCAAGGCCGAGACGGTACGCGAAGCCCGGGCTGAAGCCTATGTTGAAATGCGGCCGGAGACGCTGGCGATGATCATCGACGGCAGTCACCATAAAGGCGATGTCTTCGCCACCGCCCGCATTGCCGGTATCCAGGCGGCAAAACGCACCTGGGAGCTGATCCCACTGTGTCATCCGCTGATGCTGAGTAAAGTCGAGGTCAATTTGCAGGCCCAGCCGGAACACAACCGGGTGCGCATCGAGTCGCTGTGCCGTCTGACCGGCAAAACCGGCGTGGAGATGGAAGCGCTGACCGCTGCTTCCGTGGCGGCGCTGACGATTTACGATATGTGCAAAGCGGTGCAAAAAGATATGGTGATTGGTCCGCTGCGTCTGCTGGCGAAAAGCGGCGGCAAATCCGGGGATTTCAAGGCGGACGAGACTCATGATTAAGGTTCTGTTTTTTGCCCAGGTGCGCGAACTGGTTGGCACTGAATCCCTGACCCTTGAGGTCGATGCGCAGTCGACGGTCGAAACCGTACGGCGTCAGCTCGCCGGCCGCAGCGAACGTTGGGCGCTGGCGCTGGAAGAGGGCAAGCTGCTGGCGGCGGTAAACCAGACGCTGTCCCCCTTTGACCATCCGCTGGTGGCCGGCGACGAAGTGGCGTTCTTTCCGCCGGTTACGGGAGGTTAAATGACGCAGACTCGTATTATCGTCAGCCACGATCGTTTTTGCGTCGGCGACGAATATCCGTGGTTGGCCGAGCGCGATGAAGACGGCGCGGTGGTCACTTTTACCGGAAAAGTACGTAATCATAATCTCGGGGATAGCGTGAAGGCGCTGACCCTCGAACACTACCCGGGAATGACGGAAAAATCGCTGGCGGAAATCGTTGAGCTGGCGCGGGAACGCTGGCCGCTCGGCCGGGTGACGGTGATTCACCGCATCGGCGAAATGTGGCCAGGCGAAGAGATTGTATTCGTTGGCGTGACCAGCGCGCACCGCAGCAGCGCTTTTGCCGCCGGGGAGTTCATTATGGATTACCTGAAAACCCGCGCACCGTTCTGGAAGCGGGAAGCGACACCGGAAGGCGAACGTTGGGTGGATGCACGCGATAGCGATCGCCAGGCGGCAGAGCGCTGGTAGTGTGGTACGCTTAGTAAGAGAAAACGTGTTAATCAGGAGACAGTCATGGACAGATTCCCTCGTTCAGATTCCATTATTCAGGCACGCAGTGGCCTGCAAACCTATATGGCCCAGGTTTACGGCTGGATGACGGTCGGGCTGCTGTTGACGGCATTCATTGCCTGGTTTGCCGCCAATACGCCGGCGGTCATGATGTTCGTCTTTTCCAGCAAAATAACCTTTTTTGGTTTGATTATCGCCCAGCTGGCGCTGGTATTCGTGCTTTCCGGGATGGTGCAGCGCCTGAGCGCTGGGATGGCGACCACGCTGTTTATGCTCTATTCGGCGCTGACCGGACTGACGCTATCCAGCATCTTCCTCGTCTATACCTATTCGTCGATTGCCAGTACCTTTGTGGTCAGCGGCGGGATGTTTGGGATAATGAGCCTTTATGGCTATACCACTAAGCGCGATCTCAGCGGTTTCGGCAACATGCTGTTTATGGCCTTAATTGGTATTGTCCTGGCTTCGCTGGTCAACTTCTGGCTGAAGAGTGAAGCGCTGATGTGGGCGATTACCTATATCGGGGTGATTGTGTTCGTCGGCCTGACCGCTTATGACACGCAGAAACTGAAAAACATCGGCGAGCAGATCGATACGCGAGACACCTCCACGCTGCGTAAGTACTCCATTCTTGGCGCGCTGACGCTGTATCTGGACTTTATCAACCTGTTCCTGATGCTGCTGCGTATTTTCGGCAACCGTCGTTAACGCCTTGCTCCCCGGACTGCACCTGGCCCGGGGAGCGCCGATTATCCCCGCCATCTCACCTATCCGTCCGCCAGCTTACGCTGATTCCTTTCGCGTAATGTTTTCGCCCGACTCTCCAGCAGCAGATAGCCGACGGTGGCGATAAGCAGCGGCAAAAAGTAATACAGCGCGCGCCAGGCCAGCAGGGCGGCAATAATCGCCCCGCGGCTAATCGACTCGGCGGAAAGCATGGCGATAAAAACGGCTTCCAGCACGCCGATCCCGGCTGGAATATGCACAATGACGCCGGCAATACTGCTGACCAGCAGCACGCCCAGGACGAGGAAATAATCGACCTGCTGCGCCATCAGCAGCCAGATAATCGCGCCCATCACCATCCAGTTTGCCACCGAAAGCGCCATCTGCAGCAGAGCGAACCGCCATGAAGGCAGCACCAGCCGTTGGCCTTTAATCGTCAGATGGCGCCGACGGGCAAAGGCGCAGGCCCACAGATAAAGCGCGCTCATCGCCAGCAGTCCGCCCCCGATGAGCCGCAGCGTGTCCTGACTGATATACCAGTGCGCCGGTAGCGCCACCAGATTTGCGGTGAAAATCACGCCGCCCAGCAGAATAAACCCCAGCCAGTTGGTGGTGATGCTCAACGAGAAAATACGGGTAATGGTCCCGCCGCTCAAACCGAGGCGCGAATAGAGGCGGTAGCGCATACCGATACCGCCAACCCAGGTGCTGAGGGTCAGATTAAAGGCGTAGCAGATAAACGACACCAGCATCACCTGCCGTTTAGCCAGTTTATGTCCGCACCATGCGCGCCCCAGCAGATCGTAGCAGCCATAAATCAGGTAGCTCGCTATCGTCAGCCCCACCGCGCCGAGCAGGGCGGTGCGATCATAGTGGCGAATCACCTTCCACACCGCCGGCCAGTCCACTTTTTGCGCATAAACCACCAGCAGGGCCGTTACGGCGAGGAAGAAAATGACGGTAAAGATCTTTTTCGCCATCCGCCTGCGAGGGTGTGATTTTGCCATCAGGGTTTCACCTCCTGATTCGTCGCATCCAGCCGATCCTGAGTTTCAATTTCTGGCTGCACCGGCGGGCGGACCCGCGCCAGATGCGGCGTATGGGCAGGCAGCCAGCCTATCCACGCCGGGAAGTGACGGAGAAAGTGGAAGGCCAGCACGCTGGTACCCACATTCCACCAGCTGCGCTTTGGCAGCATCGACTTGTCCACTTGCTTACAGTCCTCGGCGATCAGTCCGTTAAGGTTGTCGCGCAAGGTCTGATTAAACTGGCGATCGTGGATAATCAGGTTAGCTTCCAGATTTAATGACAGGCTCAGCGGGTCAAGATTGCTCGATCCGACGGTGGCCCAATGGTCGTCGGCGAGAGCAACTTTGCCGTGCAGCGGTCGGCGGCGATACTCAAAAATCTGTACGCCGCCGTTGACCAGATAGCGATACAGCAGGCGGGCGCCGACTTTAACAATAGGAATATCCGGCTCGCCCTGCACGATCAGCTTAACCCGCACGCCGCGGCGGGCGGCGTTACGCATCGCATGCAGCAGCCGGTAGCCGGGGAAAAAGTAGGCGTTGGCAATGATCACTTCCCGGCGGGCGTTAGCCAGCATCTTGAGATAATGGCGTTCAATATCATCGCGATGTTCTTGATTATCCCGCCAGACAAACAGCGCCTGCGCCTCCCCGGGGTTGCGGTTGATCGCCGGCTGGTGGCGACGCCTGAGCCACCAGCGGCGCGTCTCTTCGCTGGCCGGAAGATTTTCCAGCTCAAACTGCAGGATATCCTGCACCACCGGCCCCTCCACCTGAACGGCATAATCCTGTTTTGCCTCCGGGCCATAGTCGGTCATGTGCTCGGCGGAGTAATTGATGCCCCCGACGAAGGCCGTCGTCTCATCGATCACCACAATTTTGCGGTGCATGCGGCGAAACAGATTGGTTCGCATGCCGAACAGACGCGGGCGCGGATCGTAGTAGCGAAAAATCACGCCGGCGGCACTCAGCTCATTCACGAAACGCTCACTCAGGTCGGGGGAACCGTAGCCGTCGAGCAGCACTTCGACCCGTATCCCGCGGCGTGCGGCTTTTAACAGCACGGCGTGCAGCTGCCAGCCCACGTCATCTTCAAACCAGATAAACGTTTCGAGGATCACTTTCCGCTGCGCGCGGGCGATGGCGGCAAACAGTGCCGGATAGTAGTTATCGCCGTTCTCCAGGAGCTGGATGCGGTTTCCTTCCTGCCAGCTGCATTTCATAGATGAATCTCCACGCTCAGCGGGGCATGATCAGAGAGGTGACGCCAGGGTCGAAGTGGCAACGCCGTTGGGTGGCTGGCATGCGCATTTTTCACGTAGATCCGATCAAGGCGCAGGAGCGGAAGACGCGCAGGAAAGGTTCTCGCCGGGCGGCCATGGGCGCGGGTAAAGATCTCCTCCAGCCCGGCCTGCGCCTTTAGCACCCGGTTGGCCTGCTGGCGCCAGTCATTAAAATCGCCGGCCACCACCACCGGCTGCTGGGCGGGCAGGTCGTTGACCCGCCTGGCGAGCATCGCCAGCTGGGCCGATCGCTGCCGCGCGCTCAGGCCGAGGTGCACACAAATCAGATGTAGCGCCGCGCTTTGCGGCGGAACGATTCGGCAGTAGAGCAGACCGCGCTTTTCGCTGTTGCCAACGGAGATATCGATATTTTCATTATATTCAATAGGAAAGCGAGAGAGTACGGCGTTGCCGTGATGGCCTTCCGGGTAGACTGCGTTGCGTCCATAGGCGTATTCGCTCCACAGGGTATCGGCAAGAAACTCATAATGGCTGCGGTCCGGCCAGTTTTCGATCTGCAGCGAATGAATCTCATGCGCCCCGGTGACCTCCTGCAGACAGACGATGTCGGCGCTGACGCTGCGAATGGCGTCGCGCAGTGCCGGCAACATGAAGCGTCGATTAAACGTCGTAAAGCCTTTATGGATGTTAATTGTCAGCACGTTTAACGAAAATCTGCACGTTTGCTCAGACATATTTCCCCGGTCAATGTCACTTTCCTGAATGAAATAGTGTAGTAGGTGTCACAAAAAGATGCGGTGTTCCGGAATTTTCCGTAAAGTGCGGTACTCTGAGTTACAGATAAAGATCCTTCAGGAGAGAAGCCATGAAGTGGCAACAACGTGTACGCGTCGCAACTGGCCTCAGTTGCTGGCAGATTATGTTGCATCTACTGGTCGTGGCAGTACTGGTGATGGGTTGGATGAGTGGCGCGCTGGTTCGCGTCGGATTAGGGCTGTGCGTACTGTACGGCGTTACGTTACTGTCGATGCTGTTTTTACAGCGTCACCACGAAGCACGCTGGCGCGATGTCGGTGATTTCCTTGAGGAACTCACCACCACCTGGTACTTTGGCGTAGCGGTTATCGTGCTGTGGCTGCTGTCACGCGTGCTGCATAACAATCTGCTGCTGGCCGTCGCCGGGGTGGCGATTCTGGCGGGTCCGGCAGTGGTGTCACTGCTGGCGAAAGACAAGAACCGTTACCCGAAAGCCTTCGGGTTGCAGCAAGGCGGTAACGCTGCCAATCCCCAGAAGCACAGATAGCTGTGCGAACGGACCGACGGGGCGAGGCCCTGGACGGACCGGGTAATCAGGCCAACGCCGAGGCAGGCTGAACGATAGCAAGGATCCCCTAAAGCGTTCGGACTGCATCAAGGCGGCGACGCGACGAATCCCCGGGAGCATAGATAGCTATGTGACCGGGGTGAGTAAGGAAGTCAACGCCGAGGCAGGCTGAACGATAGCAAGGATCCCCTAAAGCGTTCGGACTGCATCAAGGCGGCGACGCGACGAATCCCCGGGAGCATAGATAGCTATGTGACCGGGGTGAGTAAGGAAGCCAACGCCGAGGCAGCCTGAACGATGACGGGGATCAGGCGATCTTTCTGCGGAACATCGCATATGCCGCTGAACCCGTTGTGGCCGCTATGACCAGTAGCGGCCACAAACTTCCCCAAACAATCTCCAGACTCGCATCCTTCAAATAAATCTGCTTGGTGATGTCAGTAAAGTGACGAATCGGGTTTATCCATGTCACGTCCTGCAGCCACTGCGGCATATTCTCAACCGGCGAGACGTAGCCGGAGAGCAGGATCGCCGGCATCATAAAGACGAAAACGCCGATGAAAGCCTGCTGCTGGGTTGAGCATAAAGACGAAATCAGCAGACCAAATCCCACCAGCGACAGACCGTAAATGACCATCGTAAAGTAAAACAGCAGCAGCGAACCGGCGAAGGGGATTTGATACGCCCAGATGCCAATAGCCAGCACGATGCTCGCCTGCAGCGTGGCGACAATCAGCGCCGGGACCGCTTTGCCGACGAAAATTTGCCAGGTGGCCAGCGGCGAAACCAGCAGCTGATCGAGCGTGCCTTGCTCCCGCTCGCGGGCCACCGAGAGAGAGGTGACGATCATCACCCCGATGGTGGTGATCATCGCGATCAGCGATGGAACCACAAACCACTTGTAATCGAGATTCGGGTTATACCAGTTGCGCACGATCAGCTCGCTGTTGTTCGGCTTCGCTTTCCCTTCCAGCAGCTCCTGCTGATAGTTTTTGACGATCTGCTGGAGGTAGTTGGCGGCGATTTGCGCGCTGTTCGAGTTGCGTCCGTCCAGTAAGAGCTGGAGCGGCGCGGGCTGGTTGGTGTCGAGATTGCGCGAGAAGTCCGCCGGGAAGCGGATCAGCAACAGCGCTTTTTGTTCATCAATCGTCGGGCGGATCTCCTGCGGGCTCTTGAGGAGCATCACATGAGTGAAGGCCTTAGCCCGGGCGAAACGCTGGGTCAGTTCTACCGCGTGACGGCCATTGTCTTCGTTGTAGATGGCGATGGTCGCGTTGGTCACTTCCAGCGTTGCGGCGAAGGGAAACAGCAGCACCTGAATCAGAACCGGCATAATCAAAATGGCGCGCGTTTGCGGTTCGCGCAGCAGCGATTGCAGCTCTTTACGAATCAAGGTCCATAAGCGATGAAACATAGTACTTTCCTCATGTCAGGTGGCGCGGCGCATACCCGACCAACAGGGTCCGCAGGCGCGGTAAGCATAGCGCCACCGGGCAAAATACGAGCGCCAGGCTTAATCCAACCGACGTTTGGTTTTCAGCCAGGTCAGGCCGATAAACATCACCGCCGAGGCAATTAAAAACAGCGTGTTCACCAGCAGTACCACCGGAATATTACCGGCGAGAAACAGGCTTTGCAGCGTGCTGACGAAATAGCGCGCCGGGATGACGTAGGTCACCGCGCGGATCACCGCCGGCATACTGTCGATCTGGAAAATAAACCCGGAGAGCATAATGGAGGGCAGAAAGGCGGCGTTCAGAGCGACCTGCGCGGCGTTAAACTGATTGCGGGTGATGGTCGAAATGAGCAGCCCCATCCCGAGGGTGCTGAGCAAAAACAGGCTGGTTATCAAGAACAGAACCACCAGCGAACCGCGAAACGGCACGCCGAGGATGAACACCGCCACCAGCATGCACAGCAGCATCGCCAGCATGCCGAGGAAATAGTAGGGAATCAGCTTACACAGCAGCAGCTCCGCACGGGTGATTTCCGTCGACAGCAGCGCCTCCATGGTCCCGCGCTCCCATTCGCGGGCCACCACCAGCGAGGTCAGAATCGCGCCGACCACCGTCATAATGATGGTAATGGCGCCGGGAATAATAAAGTGCTGGCTGATGGCCGCGGGGTTAAACCAGTAGCGCATCTGTACATCAATCAGCGGTTCGAAGGTTTCCCCGCGATCTTCCGCGCGCTGCTGCTGCCAGATTTGCCAGATGCCCTCTACGTAGCCCTGGGCAAAGTTGGCGGTATTGGGTTCGCTACCGTCGGTAATCAGCTGGATGGGAGCATCATCGCCGGGGCGCGCCATCTTCTGGTCGAAATCCACCGGGATGACCACCAGCCCACGAATGCGCCCGGCCTGCATCATCTCAATCAGCTGCTGGCGATTGTCGCTGACGGTGGCGTCAATATAGGGTGAGCCGGTCATGGCGTGGACGAAATCCAGCGCCTCTTCGCTTTGTTGCTCCAGCAGTACGCCGACTTTGAGCTTGCTGGAGTCGAGATTGATCCCGTAGCCGAAGATAAACAGCAGCAGCAGCGGAATGACCACCGCAATCAGCCAGCTGCTGGGGTCGCGGACGATCTGCCGCGTCTCTTTGACGCACAGGGCGCGCACGCGACGCCATGAGAGAATTTTAGCGCTCACCGGCATTCTCCTTATCCCAGTCGTGAATCAGGGTGATAAAGGCCTGCTCCATCGTCGGATCGGGCTGTTGATCATTTGCCGCCAGCGCTTTGAGCGCATCCGGCGTACCGCTGGCGATCAGCTTGCCGTGATACACCAGACCAATACGATCGCAATATTCCGCCTCATCCATAAAGTGGGTCGTCACCATCACCGTCACCCCTTTATCCACCATGCTATTAATATGCAGCCAGAACTCGCGGCGGGTAATCGGGTCGACGCCGGATGTCGGCTCATCGAGAAACAGAATATCGGGTTCATGCATCAGCGAGCAGGCCAGCGCCAGACGCTGCTTGTACCCCAGCGGCAGCTCATCGGCCGCATGGCTGGCGATGCTTTTCAGACCAAAAGCATCGCTCATCCGGGCGATTTTCTCGTTCTGGACCCGACCACGCAGGCCATAAACGCCCGAGAAGAAGCGCAGGTTTTGTTCAACGGTCAGGTTGCCGTACAGCGAAAACTTCTGCGCCATGTAGCCGAGATGCTGGCGTGCTTTCCCGGAACTGACTTTCAGGTCCATTCCCAGAACCAGCGCCTTGCCGGAGGTCGGCACCAGCAGGCCGCACATCATTTTAAAGGTGGTGGATTTACCGGCGCCGTTGGGGCCAAGCAGGCCGAAAATTTCCCCGCGTTTGACGCGAAAATCAACGTGGTCGGTGGCGGCGAAGTCGCCGAATTTTTTGGTCAGACTCTGCGCTTCAATCACCGTTTCGTCGGCCGTGCCCTCTACGCGGTGGATAATTTCGCCCAGCGGCGATTCCGCGGTCGCGGCACCGCCCAGCAGATCGATGAATGCATCTTCAAAACGCGGTGCGGTTTCGGCAATCTCCAGCGTCGGCATGTTAGCGCTGCGCTGCACCTCCGCAATGGTGGCCTCTTTTTTCAGGATCAGGCGTACCGATTTCCCCTGAATGACGCCATCGCTGATCTGCGGCAGCTTCAGCGCTCGTTGCAGGAGGCGACGGTTATTTTCCTCGCGGCTGGAGACGAGGAAACTGCGGCCGGCCATGGTTTGGGTCAACGCTTTTGGCTCACCCTGATAAAGCAGCTGGCCTTCATTCATCAGCAGGACGTCGCGGCACTGTTCGGCTTCATCAAGGTAGGAGGTGCTCCAGAGGATCAGCATCCCGTCGCCGGCCAGTTCGTGCACCATTTGCCATAGTTCACGGCGGGATATAGGGTCAACCCCGACCCCCGGCTCATCGAGCAGCAGGACTTTTGGCTCGCCCACCAGGGTGCAGGCGAGGCCCAGTTTCTGCTTCATCCCACCGGAAAGTTTCCCCGCCAGGCGTTCGGTAAAGGGGCCGAGGGAGGTAAATTCCAGCAGACGAGCGAAGGTTTTCCTGCGCGTCTCGCCGGTAACGCTGCGCAGGTCGGCATACAGCGTGAGGTTTTCCATGACCGTCAGGTCTTCGTACAGGCCGAATTTTTGCGGCATATAGCCGAGCACCGCGTGCAGCGCGCTATCGTCGGTAATCGGGTCGAAACCGATCACCCTGGCGGTGCCGTCATCGGCCTTCAGTAGCCCGGCGAGCATGCGCATCAAGGTGGTTTTCCCGGCGCCGTCAGGGCCGACCAGACCGGTGACATAGCCGGCGCGGATGGTAGAGTTGAGCGGCGCAACGGCGGGCCGATCCATGCCGGTGAAGCGGCGGGTGAGCCCGTTGAGCGTGATAACGTCCTCACTCATGTCTGTTCCCGCTGCTGAAGGTGACGGTTACCGGCATCCCCTGGCGCAGCGAATCATCCGCATCGGTGACGACAATACGCAGGCGATAGACGAGGTCAGTTCGTAAATCTGGCGTCTCTACGGTCTTCGGCGTGAATTCGGCGCTCGGCGACACAAAGCCAATCTTGCCGTGCCAGGGTTGATTCGGGCGACTATCGGTATAGAGCAGCACTTCGCGTCCGGGTACCGCCTGGCCGAGATTTTTTTCATCAATGTAGGCACGGACCCATACCGGGTGAGTCAGCGACAGCGTCATAACCGTGCCGCCGGCGCTGAGCATGCTGCCCGGTTCGACGGCGCGGGTCATCAGCGTGCCGTCGGACGGGGCGATCAGCGTGGTATCGTGCAGGTCGAGTTTAGCCTGCGCCAGGGCCGCCTGCGCCTGTTCAAGGCTGGCTTTGGCCTGGGCGATTTCCTGCGGGCGGTTGCCGGCGCGATACTGGCGCAACTTGTCCTGCGCGGACTTCAGCGTCGCCTGAGCCTGGTCGCGGGAGGAGCGCGCGTTTTCCAAATCGTTAACCGAGATGGCGCTGTTCTGACGCAGCCCCAGCTGACGCTGGTAAAAGTTCTGCGCGTAATCGTACGCGGCCTGCGCCTGTTTGACGGCGGCGGCGGCCTGGGCTATCTCTTCCGCCCGGTAGCCGGCCATCATCAGGTCATACTGCGCCTGAGCCGTGGAGACATTCGCCTGGGCCTGTTGTAAGGCGTTCTCATACGGGGCGCGATCCAGCTGGCCTAGTATTTGCCCGGCCTGAATCTTATCGCCCTCATCAACGTTCAGTGAGGCCAGTCGTCCGCCGACGCGGAAGCTCATGTTCACGGTGCGAATATCGACGTTGCCATACAGGGTCAGCTCCCTTTGCTGGCTGCTTTGATACCACCACCAGCCGCCGCCGAATGCGGCAATCAGCAGCAGTATGAACAGAACGATGATGACGGGTTTTTTCATGATCCCAGGCTCCTTTGCGATAACCCTTGCAGAACGAAATCAATATGGCAGGCGATAACCTGATAAATTTGCTCAGTTTTTTCTTCGTCGAACTGCGTCCATCCGGTGCGCAGCAAAATGGTTTCCCGCCCAAGGCGGAAGGCGAGAATCTCTCCCAGCAGCGCGTGGGTGTGCAGAATCATTGCCGTGTCATCGGCATCAAGGCCGGTAAATGCGGCGATCAAACGGGTCAGGTAGCGATGGAGCGGCGCAATTACCTGACCGTGGATGAGCTGGTAGGCCGGGGTAGGGGAAAGCTGCTCGCGGGAGATGAATTTGCTCAAATTGACCGTGTCATCCTGGGTCAGCAGCAAAATCATATTCTGACAGGCGCGCAGAATCAGTACCCGAATCTCCGCCTTATCCGGCGAAGGTGTCGCCAGCAGCGTTTCCGCCGCTTCGGCATGCGGACGAAAATTATGGCTGATAAAATCGGCAATCCACTGGGCGCAGGCGAGATAGAGATCGTCCTTGGAACCAAAATAGTAGGGGATCGCCGCGATATTTTGCCCGGCCTGCGCGGCAATATCGCGGGTGGTTGCGTGCAGGCCGTATTCGCCGAACTGGGCGATGGCTGCGGCAATGAGCTGGCTTTTGGCTTGTTCACCTTTGGTTGTCACAGGAGTCGTCGTCATCGCACTATAAAAAATTAATCAATCGATTGATTAAGAGTATGACCAATTCGCGTCACTGTCCAGAATAGTGGATACTCTCTTTTGCGTATTTCGCATCACTCTTTGCAAGCGGCGGGTGACGAGGATTATCCGGCGCAGCGGCCCCGAGGGGATATTTATGCGCTGCGTCACAAAACCTGCTAGACTGCGCCCCTTTATGGCATTGTGGTTTTTGCCATCTCTATTCGCAATAATCTCCCCGAAAACTACGCCTGTTACGGGCCGGGGTGGTTTGGAGTTGTTATGTCTTTTGATTCCCTTGGCCTGAACCCTGATATCCTGCGCGCTGTCGCCGAGCAGGGTTACCTTGAGCCAACCCCAATTCAGCAGCAGGCTATCCCTGCGGTGTTGCAGGGACGCGATCTGATGGCCAGCGCCCAGACCGGCACCGGCAAAACGGCGGGCTTTACCCTGCCGCTCCTGCAGCATCTGATTCAGAAAGAGCCGCATGCTAAAGGCCGTCGCCCGGTGCGCGCGCTGATCCTCACGCCAACGCGTGAACTGGCGGCACAGATCGGTGAAAACGTTCGCGATTACAGCAAATACCTGAATATTCGCTCGCTGGTGGTTTTTGGCGGGGTGAGTATTAACCCGCAGATGATGAAGCTGCGCAGCGGCGTCGATGTTCTGGTGGCCACCCCTGGGCGCCTGCTGGATCTTGAACATCAGAATGCCGTCAGCCTGGACAAGGTTGAAATCCTGGTGCTTGATGAAGCCGACCGTATGCTGGATATGGGCTTTATTCATGATATTCGCCGCGTGCTGGCGAAGCTCCCGGCGAAACGCCAGAACCTGCTGTTCTCCGCGACCTTCTCGGACGACATCAAGGCGCTGGCGGAAAAGCTGCTGCATAACCCGCTGGAAATCGAAGTGGCTCGCCGTAATACCGCTTCCGAGCAGGTGACGCAGCACGTCCATTTCGTTGATAAGAAACGTAAGCGGGAACTGCTGTCGCAGATGATCGGTGAAGGTAACTGGCAGCAGGTGCTGGTCTTTACCCGCACCAAACATGGCGCCAACCACCTGGCCGAGCAGCTGAATAAAGACGGCATCCGCAGCGCCGCTATTCATGGCAACAAGAGCCAGGGGGCTCGTACCCGGGCATTAGCCGACTTCAAATCCGGTGGTATTCGCGTGCTGGTGGCGACGGATATCGCGGCGCGTGGGCTGGATATCGAAGAGCTGCCGCACGTCGTCAACTACGAGCTGCCTAACGTGCCGGAAGATTACGTTCACCGTATCGGCCGTACCGGTCGCGCAGCCGCCACCGGTGAAGCGCTGTCGCTGGTCTGCGTGGACGAGCATAAACTGCTGCATGATATCGAACGCCTGCTGAAAAAAGAGATTCCCCGTATCGCTATTGATGGCTATGCGCCGGATCCGTCTATCAGAGCGGAGCCGATTCAAAACGGTCGCCAGCAGCGTAGCGGTGGCGGCGGTCGCGGCCAGAGTCAGGGCCGCAGCGGTCAGGGACAAGGACGTAACGCCCAGGGGCAGGGTCGCAGCCAGCAGTCTGCGCCGCGGCGTAACGATGGCGAAGCGCCGAAAGCCGGGGCAAAACCTTCACGTCGTATCGGCGAGGCGAAACCGGCCGGCGAGCAACAGCGCCGTCGTCGCCCGCGTAAACCAGCGGCAGCTGAGTAACCGCCTCCCGCCAGATCGTCGCTATCCGGGCAACAGGTTTTACCCGGATAACGCAACGACACCCGGAAGCAGCGCGCATGCTGTCTCCGGGTTCTTCCCTCGCGTGCCCTGTGATTCCCGGTCGGTGCATTGACAAATCCCGAGCATCATTCCACATTGCTCAGAAAGAAATTCCTCCTGCCAGGTAAAAAGTGTCACAATAGTGGCTGTTTATACAGTATTCAGGTTTTCTCATGGCTTTGACCGCTGCGCTAAAAGCGCAAATCGCCGCCTGGTATAAGGCGCTTCAGGAACAGATCCCGGATTTTATTCCCCGTCCGCCACAGCGGCAGATGATTGCCGACGTGGCAAAAACGCTGGCCGGGGAAGAAGGCCGACACCTGGCTATTGAAGCACCCACTGGCGTCGGCAAGACGCTGTCATATCTGATTCCCGGCATCGCTATCGCCCGTGAGCAGCAGAAAACCCTGGTGGTGAGTACCGCCAACGTTGCGCTACAGGATCAGATTTACAGCAAAGATCTGCCGCTGCTGCGCAAAATTATTCCCGATCTGCGTTTTACCGCCGCGTTTGGTCGCGGACGTTACGTTTGCCCACGCAATCTTACGGCGCTGGCCAGCACCGAACCGACGCAGCAGGACCTGCTGGCGTTTCTCGATGACGATCTCACGCCGAATAATCAGGCTGAACAGAAGCTGTGTGCGACGCTGAAAACCGATCTCGACAGCTACCGCTGGGACGGTCTGCGCGATCACACCGATAAACCTGTCGATGATGCGCTATGGAGTCGCCTGAGCACCGACAAAGCCAGCTGCCTCAACCGCAACTGCCACTACTATCGCGAATGTCCGTTCTTCGTTGCCCGGCGAGAAATTCAGGAGGCGGAAGTGGTGGTGGCGAACCATGCGCTGGTGATGGCGGCGATGGAGAGCGAAGCCGTGTTGCCGGAGCCGAAAAACCTGCTGCTGGTGCTCGATGAAGGCCATCATCTGCCGGACGTAGCTCGCGATGCGCTGGAAATGAGCGCGGAAATGACCGCCCCCTGGTACCGGCTACAGCTGGATCTGTTCAGTAAGCTGGTGGCGACCTGTATGGAGCAGTTTCGGCCGAAAACCACGCCGCCGCTGGCCAATCCCGAGCGCCTGACCGGCCACTGTGAGGAGCTGTATGAGCTGATCGCCTCGCTGAACGCTATCCTTAATCTCTATATGCCGGCCGGGCAGGAAGCCGAGCACCGTTTCCCGATGGGCGAGTTGCCGCAGGAGGTGATGGATATCTGCCAGCGTCTGGCGAAACTGACCGAGATGCTACGCGGGCTGGCGGAACTCTTTCTTAACGACCTCGGGGAAAAAACCGGTAGCCACGACGTGGTGCGCCTGCATCGGGTTCTGCTGCAAATGAACCGTGCGCTGGGGATGTTTGAAAGCCAGAGCAAGCTGTGGCGGCTGGCGTCGCTGGCGCAGTCATCCGGCGCGCCGGTCACCAAATGGGTGACGCGCGATATGCGCGACGGTCAAACGCATATCTGGTTTCACTGCGTCGGCATTCGCGTCAGCGACCAGCTGGAAAGGCTGCTGTGGCGCAGCGTACCGCATATTGTTGTCACCTCCGCTACTCTGCGCTCATTGAACAGCTTTTCACGCCTGCAGGAGATGAGCGGGTTGAAAGAAAAGGCCGGCGACCGTTTTGTGGCGCTGGATTCCCCTTTTAACCATGTTGAGCAGGGCAAAATCGTTATTCCGCAGATGCGCTATGAACCGCTGATCGATAACGAAGAGCAGCATATTGCTGAAATGGCAGCTTATTTCCGCGAGCAGGTTGAAAGTAAAAAGCATCTCGGGATGCTGGTGCTGTTCGCCAGCGGGCGGGCGATGCAGCGTTTCCTGGAACATGTCCCCGATCTGCGCCTGCTCTTGCTGGTACAGGGCGATAAGCCGCGCTACCGGCTGGTGGAACTGCACCGCAAGCGCGTCGAAGGGGGGGAGCGTAGCGTGCTGGTGGGGCTACAGTCCTTTGCCGAAGGGCTGGATCTCAAAGGTGAGCTGCTCAGCCAGGTACATATTCATAAGATTGCCTTCCCACCCATAGACAGTCCGGTGGTGATTACCGAAGGCGAATGGCTGAAGAGCCTGAACCGCTATCCGTTTGAAGTGCAGAGTCTGCCAAGCGCCTCCTTTAACCTGATTCAGCAGGTCGGACGCCTGATTCGCAGCCACAGCTGCTGGGGCGAGGTGGTGATTTATGATAAGCGTTTGTTGACCAAAAATTATGGTAAGCGTCTACTGAACGCATTGCCCGTTTTTCCGATAGAACAGCCTGCCGTTCCAGAGGTTATCGTCAAAACAAAAGCAAAACAGACGCGTCGCAAACGGCGTTAACGGTGTAATGTCGACGATGTGAGCAGCTAACAGGAGTCTTCGATGGACTACAGCAAGATCATTAAAGAAGTCGGGCGCGGGAAAAATCACGCGCGTGACCTGGATGTGGATACTGCCCGCGCGCTTTACTCGCGGATGCTTGACGGCGAGGTGGCAGAGCTGGAGCTGGGCGGGATTTTAATTGCCCTGCGTATTAAAGGCGAAGGCGAAGCGGAAATGAAAGGCTTCTATGAAGCCATGCAGCAGAAGACCCTGCGTCTGACGCCGCCTGTCGCCAGGCCAATGCCGATTGTGATCCCTAGCTATAATGGCGCGCGCAAGCAGGCTAATTTGACTCCTCTGCTGGCCGTTTTGCTGCATAAGCTCGGCTTTCCGGTGGTGGTGCATGGCGTCAGCCACGATCCGACCCGGGTGCTGACGGAAACGATTTTTGAGCTGATGGGGATCCCCGCCACCCGACATGCGGGCCAGGCTCAGGCGCGACTCGACGGCCACGAGCCGGTGTACATACCGGTTGGCGTACTCTGCCCGCCGCTGGAGAAACAGCTTGCCCTGCGCTGGCGTATGGGCGTACGCAACAGCGCACATACGCTGGCAAAGCTGGCGACGCCATTTGCTGAAGATGCGGCGCTACGTTTATCGAGCGTTTCTCACCCCGAATATGTGGGCAAGGTTGCGAAATTCTTTGTTGAGATCGGCGGACGGGCGCTGTTAATGCACGGGACGGAAGGTGAAGTGTATGCCAATCCACAGCGATGCCCGCAAATTAGCCTGATTGATGCTTCAGGGACGCGGGTTGTGCATGAACGCCAGAGCGAGCTGCCGGAGGAGGGGGCTGTACTGCCGGAGTCAAAAGATCCTCAGGTCACCGCTCGCTGGATTGAGCGCTGCGTAGTGGGAAGTGAGCCGCTGCCGACCTCATTGAGAATTCAGCTGGCCTGCTGCCTGGTGGCAGCCGGCGAGGTTGCGACCCTCGAGCAGGGACTGAGCCGGGTGGCGGAACAGTGGTAGCCGCCGGTTTCCCCTGAAAAAAGCTCACGTCAGAAAGCAACGCATAAAAAAAAGCCCGTCCGGTGGCACGGACGGGCAAAACAAGGGTATTAAAGGGTCGTTCAGGGTTAATACAGGTCGGGCAGCGATTATTTATAGATAACCGCGGTACCGCTAATTTTGTTGTTGGTGTTAGCGGAGGTGATGCTGTAACCAGTCGCGCCAGCGGCTTCCGCTTTTTCAGCCAGTTTGGCTTCCAGACCATCCAGAGTCGTTGCGCCTTCAGCAGACACTACGCCAATTTTGTTCATGCTTTCAGCCTGAGACGGGCTAACCGGCTGAGCGGCAAAAGCGCCAAAGGACAGAGTAGTAAGGGCAATAGCAGCGGCAGCATATTTAATGGTTTTCATAGTTAATCTCTCGCAGGTTATTTTGTTAAGAGGACGATGTTCCGTCGATGTGATAAGTATCACGCTTTTTTGCGAGAGATAAAATCGAAGGAAATTAACAGTCTTCATCGATTTTTTTGAATGATTATTAATTTATTGAATATTAATAAATTATTTCGTGGCGGGATGGCCGGAGAGACGCCGGCGGGATGAAGAACGCATTGAGGGCACATTTTGCCACTTTTTTAGCCAAAAAACGTGCGCGAAAAGATAATGCTTTCTGCGGTAATGAACGGTAAAGGAAGGTCAGCGTAGCTGGCTGTCCTTGGAGCCACGGCGATTATATCCTGAAAATGTATTGTTATGTAAATCTTTCTCCTGCTGGCACTTCACGCAGTATCTGACCCCCGGGATCGCCTTCCTCCGGGCCTCGGGAATCGGCTCTCCGCATTCATCACAAAATTTGTGGCTCTCTCCGCTGGGTAGGGCGTTTCTCGCCCGTGCGACCGCATCATCAACGGTGCTGTCGATCTGATCCTGAACTGCGCCATCATTTGCCCAACCTGATGCCATGATGCACCTCCTCACTGTTGTTACTGTCATTATATACCCTGACTTATTCGCGTTGCAGAAAGGCGACGACGCCGGGCCCCCGGACGCTTACTCCGGTAAGTGGCTGGGGGGAGCGGCCAATCTGTGCGCAACAGATTTGAACGCTGCGCGGCGGCGGCCCGTATGGGTGAGGCCTCATTGGGAGTCGAGTAGCCAAGCCAACGTGCAGGCAACTTGAGTATGACGGGTAGCGTGAAGATGGGGGCAAAAATGCGTCAGGCAAGGGCTCAGATTTCCGACCACTCCCGTAGCAGGTTATGGTACAGATTAAGCAGCGATAGCACCTCGTCACTCTCGCCGTGGCGGCTCTTCAGAGTCTGAATATTCCGATCCAGCTCGAACAGCATGCTGCGGCGTTTATCATCGCGGATCATCGACTGGATCCACAGAAAAGAAGCCACGCGCACGCCCTGGGTCACCGGCATCACGCAGTGCAGGCTGCTTGAGGGGTAGAGTACCAGGTCGCCCGCCGGCAGCTTGACCGTATGCTGACCATAGGTGTCGTTTACCACCAGCTCACCGCCGTCATAGCTCTCCGGCGCGCTGAGGAACAGGGTGGCGGAAAGATCGGTACGCATCCAGCCGCCCTGAGCCTGACTGCGCACCGCGCCGTCAACGTGAAAACCGTAGGTTTCACTCTGCTGATAGCGGTTAAACAGCGGGCTGGAGAGAGTTTTGGGCAGGGCGGCGGCGAAGAACAGCGAACTGCGGTTGAGCGCCGCGAGGACCCGGTTCTGCAGTTCGCCGTACAGCGGGCTGCGGGTATCGACCTGCTGATTTTTTTTCACCAGCGCGCCCTGATCGCCGGTCGTGGCTCGCCCGTCAACCCAGTCGGCCTGCTGCAGCTGCGCGCGAAAATCGTCAACTTCCTGCGGGCTGAGAACGGCGGGGATATGGTACATCATCGTTGTTTCTCCTCAAGAAACGGGGCGTTGCCGCCCCGTCGTGGATTAGAAATGCACGTTGGCGGTCAGCAGGAAAGTACGCGGTTCGCCTGGATGATAACGGTAGCCGCTCTTGTTGATTGAGGCGACGTAATGGGTATCGAACAGGTTATAGACGTTCAGCTGTAGATCGACGTTACGGTTGATACGATAGCCCACTTTCGCATCAGCCACCCAGTAGCCTTCGGTGTAGGACGGCGTACCGACGGCGCCGTCGCTGCCGCGGTGCATGCTGCCGATATAGCGAGCGCCTGCGCCAAGGGCGATGGCATCGGTTGCCTGGTACTGGCTCCAGAGGGTAAAGGCGTGCTCCGGCGTGTACGGCAGCGCGCTGGTGCCGTCCTGGGCGATGTTGTTGCCTTCACGAACGCTGGCGTGCTGCTGGGTATATCCGCCGATAACCTGCCACTCCGGGGTGATATTCCCGGCCAACGACAGCTCATAACCTTCAACGCGTTTTTTACCGTACTGCGAATAGGTGCCGTCGTCGTTTTGCTCGACTTCGTTCTCAATATCGGTACGGAAAAGCGCTGCCGTCAGCAGCAGACGTTTATCCATCAGCTCCCACTTGGTACCGACTTCGCTGGTTTTCGCTTTCTGCGGTTTAAAATCGGTACGGTTGGCGCTGTTCCCGGTGCCGCTCTGGGCCAGGGCAAAGTTATTGCCGCCCGGAGGCTGCTGGGAGATCGCATAGTTGACGTAAATGTTGCCGCTGTCGGTCAGGTGGTACAGCGCACCGGCTTTCCAGTTCACCAGATTGCCGCTGGTGGAGGTATCAACCGTGGTGACCGGGCTGTTTTTCGCCACGCCGGCCGGACAGGCAACCGCACCGCGGCCGGTGCCGCCGCACAGGCTGGCGCTGTCATATTTGGTCTGGTAGTTATCCAGACGGATGCCGCCGTTCAGCTCGAAATCACGGGTAATCTGCAGGGTATCGAAGGCATAAACGCCGAAGGTATCCGTCTGCCCGTTGGCGTTGGCGCCGCTGCGGTCCAGACCGCCAATAGAGATGTTGCTATTGGGATGGTAAATATTGACCGCCGGAGGCGTAATGGGATAAACGCCGTAGTTGGTCTGTGTTTCCCGGGTCAGCTCGAAACCGGCGCTGATATCATGCCCGATCGAACCGGTATAGAACTTTGAGGTCAGGTTGGTCTGGTTGGTCAGAATTTTATTGCTGACGTCTTTGGTGTTCGCCAGACGCGACCAGGTCCAGGTGCCGACATCGTTCGGATCCGGCTGGGTGATGTTGGTCGCGCCGCCCATGACTGCAGTCAGCAGATAATCCTGTTTTACGCGCGACCAGCGGGTGGTGTTGCGAATGGTGGTGTTATCGCTCAGGTCATGCTCGAAGCGCATGGTCACCGTATCGGTGGTGGAGTCGTCGTAGTCGGAATCCGTCCCGTAGAAGTTGCTGGTAGCCACCCTACCCGAGTGATTGAGCGCCGCGGTGCCTGGGGTTGGCGCGGAGTACCCCGGCAGACCGATGGTCGGAATACCGCCGTCCGGCGTGTTGTGCTGGGTGACATGCAGATAGTTCAGGTACAGACGGTTCTCAGTGCCGAGACCAAACGCGGCCGATGGCGCGATGCCGTAACGCTCATTTTTGACCTTATCGCGGCCGGCATCATGGGTTTTTTCGCCCATCAGGTTCAGCCGTACGGCGCTGGTTTCGCCGATGGCTTCATTGATATCGAGCGTACCGCGACGGAACCAGGCGCTGCCAGCACTGACGGAGGCATCGATACCGGAATCCAGACGCGGCTGTTTGCTGATCATGTTGATTGAGCCGGTCGGAGCGCTACGACCGTAGTCAGAGCCAGACGGGCCTTTAATCACTTCCACTTGTTCGGTGTTAAAGGTATCGCGGGTCACGCTACCGATATCGCGGACACCATCGACATAGATGCTGTTAGAGGTATCGGCTCCGCGCATATAAATGGTGTCGCCGGTCGACGAGCTGCCGTTTTCACCGGCGTAGAAGGCTCCGACGCCGGGAACGTTCTTCAGCGCATCGGTCAGGTTAGTCACGCCCTGATCTTTCATCACCTGCTCGGAGACCACGGTGACCGTACGGGTGGTATCGGCAATCGGGCGGGAAAATTTGGGGTCGGCGGATTGCGTCGGGGCATACAGAGAGGGAGCCTGCGCTTCCACCACCAGCGTTTCACCGCCATTTTTTTCGGTGTTGTCTGCGGCCAGAGCCAGGCCTGTCGGCGACAGACTCAGACACATGCCGGTAAAGATCGTCAGCGAGCTAAAACTGCTGAACGGTAAGTTTTGTTTTTTGTCCATTTCAATAAGCAACTTATAGTTTTAATTAAAGCCATCACAACCGCAGGCACAGCGATGCCGGCCCCGACCGCTGCAGGTGATTTGTTAAAATAGCAATGCGTTTGATAATGATTTTGATAACTATTATCAAATGACGGCGAATTTTTATCACTCGTTGATAAAAAAATAAATACATTTCTTTACGTGAACTGCATTTTTTCTACATAAACGGCAGCGGTCGGGCCACGCGAGGCGGGACCGCGATGGGTTCAGACCCGTTCAGGCCGGCGGATTATTTATAGATAATGGCGGTACCGGACATTTTATTCGCGCTGCTGGCGGAGTTGATTCGCCAGGCGATTGCCCCTTTTTGATGGGCTTTTTCCGCCAGTTTCGCCTGCAGATCATCCAGATTGCTGGCGCCGGAGGCAGAAACGGTGCCTGCAGGGCGTAGCGGACCGCTCTCGGCGGTAGGCGGAGGAGGTGAGATCCCGGCCTGGGCAATAAAAGAGGTGAGGGCAATCGCGATTGCGGTGAGTAACAGCAGATTTCTTTTCATGAGCATATCCTCATTAACTGCATGGGACATACTATAAGTTTAGGCCTTTACGGCAGGATAGACAGGGTAAAAAATTGAAGACAAACAACATCTTTTTTGCATAAACGGCGGCCCGACCGGGCGCGCGCCGTGGGTCGGGCGGAAGAACAAACGGCTTAACGGGCGTCCGGGCGGATCAGGTCGAAACGCAGATTTTCATCGATAGTGTAATAGGCGCTCGGCCCGCCGGCACGGAGAATCGGCCTGGCCTTAGCGGTCTGATAGACGCCATTTTCCAGTAACGACTCATCGATATGTACCGCGACGACTTCGCCGAGCACCAGCCAGCTATCGACAGGCTCACCATCGGCACGGGTCAGGCGAATACATTGGGAGAGCCGACACTCGAAGTTCACCGGGCTTTCCGCGACCCGAGGGGCCGCAACGAGACGGCTGGCGGCGGGAGTCAGCCCGGCACGGGCAAATTCATCTTCGTTGCGGGGAATGCTGGCGGAGGTTTCGTTCATCGCTTCAGCCAGAGGGCGGGTGGCCAGATTCCAGACAAACTCTTTGGTTTCGACAATATTCTGTACACTGTCTTTCCAGCCGCTGCTGGCAAAACCGATAATCGGGGGCCGATAGTTAAAACAGTTAAAGAAGCTGTAGGGGGCAAGATTGCGATGACCTGCGGCGTCCAGAGAGGCGATCCAGCCGATAGGGCGTGGGCCGATAATCGCGTTAAGCGGGTCGTGCGGCAGGCCATGTCCCTGTGAAGGTTGATAGAAATACATAGAGCACCCGTAACCGAATAAGAGATATCCAGACTCCCTTATTTACCGCGCCGCCGTCAACGGGTATCTTACGCGGCTGTTCAAAGGAGATTGCCATGAAAGCCCAGAAACCGGGGTTACACCCGCGTAACCGTCATCATCAACGTTATGATTTGCCCGCGCTATGCCAGGCTCACCCTGAGCTGCAAGGCTTTATCACCCTTAATCCGGTGGGCGAGCAGACCATCGATTTTGCTAACCCGCTGGCGGTGAAGGCGCTGAATAAGGCGCTGCTGGCGCATTTTTACGCGGTGAAACACTGGGATATTCCAGACGGCTTCTTATGCCCGCCGGTACCGGGAAGAGCGGATTATATTCACCACCTGGCCGACCTGCTGGCGCTGGATACCGGCACCATTCCTGAAAATGCCAGCATCCTCGATGTCGGCACCGGGGCAAACTTAATCTATCCGCTGATTGGTGCGCATGAGTACGGCTGGCGTTTTACCGGCAGCGAAATTAGCGCGGAAGCGATCGCCAGTGCGCAGGCGATTATCAATGCTAACCCGGGGCTCAGTCGCCAGATTCGTCTGCGTCGACAGAAAGAGAGCGGGGCTATCTTTAGCGGCATTATTCATAAAAATGAGTGTTTTGATGCGACGTTGTGCAATCCGCCGTTCCACGATTCTGCTGCCAGCGCGCAGGCAGGCGGCGAGCGTAAGCGTCGCAATCTGGGGCTGGGGGCGGACAGCGTGATGAACTTCGGCGGCCAACAGCAGGAGCTGTGGTGCGAAGGCGGTGAAGTGGCGTTCATTACGCAGATGATCCGCGAAAGCCAGCAGTTTGGTCGCCAGGTGAAATGGTTCACCTCGCTGGTGTCGCGCGGCGATAATCTGCCGCCGCTTTACCGTGCGCTGACCGAAGCCGGCGCGGTGAAGGTGGTGAAAAAAGAGATGGCTCAGGGGCAGAAGCAGAGTCGCTTTATCGCCTGGACCTTCATGGATGAGGCTAAACGCCGCCGTCCGCTGGCACGTTAAGGATGATGCCTCCGGGCGGCCAGGTTCGCCCGGAATATGCTTTGCGCGGTGGCTAGAGCGTCGGCTCTGCGGGCGCCGCAGGTGGCGCGGAGATGGGCGCAGGTGCCGGCAGAACCTGGTAGGTTTGCACGGGTGCCCGGACTCCGGCGAGATCGAAATGTTTCTTCACCTGCGTATCGAGCGCAAAGCGTACCGTCCACTGCTTCAGCGGCAGAGTGGTGAAGGTGACCCGCAGGGTAAATGCCGTATTGCTCAGGCCGACAAGCCCGGCAAATGACGGCTCGCCAATCACCAGCCCGCGAATCTCCTCCTGATCCATCACGTCGGCAACCGCGTTTTTCAGCGCCTGGCCGGCTTTATCCAGATCTTCCTGTCTGTCGACATCGTAGTTGGCAACCACTGAACCGATGCCGCGCACGAAGTTCGCGAAGGTGGTAATCGAGGACCACGGGATAATATGGTAAGCGCCGGTATCCTGGCGCACGCCGACGGAACGGATCGACATCCGTTCCACTGTGCCGGTTAACGGCCCGATGGTTACCAGGTCACCGGTATTCATCCCGTTCTCAAACTGGATAAAAATGCCGGTGATAATATCTTTTACCAGCGTCTGGGCACCGAACGAAATGGCCAGCCCCAGCGCACCGGCGCCGGCCAGCAGCGGCGCGATATTTACCCCCACTTCGGAGAGCAGGATCATCGCCGTGATGGTGCTGATAATGACCGCCAGCGCGTTACGGAATAACGTCAGCAGCGTACGGGCACGAGCGCCCGGTAGCGGGCGGCCGTGAATATCTGAGGCCAGGCGGTTTTCTATCAGGCTGGCGAGCAACGTCCAGCCGATGGCGGAGAAGAACAGAATCAGCGCGATGCGAATCAGCACATCCACCGCTTTTTGCCCGGCGCCGTGTTGCATCCAGTTCCAGAAATCAAACAGTCCCCAGGCGCTTAGCAGCAGCATAATCGCCACGCAGACCACTAAAATTCGCGCCACTTTGAGCGCGACGGAGATCCAGCCGTTCAGCCGCTTCTGCAGCTCGGGATAGTTGCGCTGGGTCTGCGGCGACAGGGTAATGGTTTTCGCTATCCAGCGTGACAAGATGCCGGAGAGCAGCGCGGCGGCGCCGATAATCGCCAGGCTGCGTACCGTGGCTCCCATCATAAATTTCAGGCTGTTGCCGGGGTCGAAAAGTGAAAAGAAAAACAGCACGATAAAGTAGAGGCAGGCCAGCCAGTGCCAGATAAGCGCAAAGGCGCGGATAAACAGACTGAAGAAGGCCAGCGAGCGGTCCGCCAGGTGCAGCAGCCCCTGGGTAATCCGCGTTTTATTACGGAAGATCAGATACAGCGCCCAGAGGGTGATACACAGCATAATGACCACATTCGCCAGCGCGCCGACCTGAACGTTGACCTGATTGGAGATAATCGGCACCGCGACGATCAGGCCGTAGCCAATCAGGCTGCTCAGCGCGCTCAGGCGCAGGTTCCAGTACTTCGCGCTCTCATCGCTGAGGTTAAACGGCCGCAGCTCCGTCACCCGCGGACAGAAAATCAGCCGCAGAATCGCTTTAAAAAACTCAATCAAGGCGAAGGCATTCAGAAACAGGCTTTGCTGAAAGGCGATAGTCCGGTTGCCGCCATTAAACCGATCGCTGAGCATCTGGCCAACAAACAGCGTCAACACCAGCAGCAGGAGATCGAAGATAAACGCGCCGGCGATGGTGGCCGGGAGCTGTAGCCAGTTACCGCGATCGTGGTTTTTGCGTCGCCCCCACTGACCCATTTTGCGATACAGCGGCAGCGCGGCGAGGCGGACCAGCCACCAGAAGGCGAATACCAGCACGGCCAGCAGCAGGAAATGGCCGGCGGCGTTGCGAAAGGTTTCGGCATGAAACGGCTTATGTGCAGAGGCAGTGATATTGCGCCACAGCTGAGAAAAACGTGAAGCAAAGCGTTCACCGTACTCGCGGCTCACCTGGGTGACGTTTTCCAGTACCGTCCGTTCATCTTTCTCTTCCGGCGGCGTCAGCTTTGGCGTGCTGGCCGGCGGCGTGGCGGCGGCAGAGCGCAGCTGGTCGATTAATTCTCTGCGGGCGGCATCGTTTTCCAGCACATCGGCCAGCGCCGCATAGGCGGCCTTTTTTTTCTCGAGGTCTGGTTCACTGCTGGCGGGTTGTTCAGCGCTCGCGGCCGGGACACCGGGCAGTGTGGCTGCCGAAAGCGGGGCGGTAAACAGCGTAGCAAGCAGTAACAGGATCCACGGCACGGGCGCCTCCATCTCATTCCAAAACCATTAAGTATAGAAGTTGATAGCGGGAGAAGCGGCGTGGGATGTGTCTGGAAAGCGAAAGCGGCTCCCCGCATACGGGGAGCCAGGGGAATATCAGGCGACGTGCTGCAGGAATTCGCGCAGACGCGGGCTCGGTGGGTTTTTCACCAGTACCTGCGGATCGCCATCTTCGGCGATACGCCCTTTGTCGATAAAGATCAGTCGCGATGCCACTTTCTCAGCAAAGCCGATCTCGTGAGTAACGATGACCATCGTCATCCCTTCTTCCGCCAGATCCTGCATCACTTTCAGCACTTCGTGGCGTAGTTCCGGATCCAGTGCCGAGGTCGGTTCGTCAAACAGCATCATTTTGGGTTTTACCGCCAGGGCGCGAGCGATTGCGACGCGCTGCTGCTGGCCGCCGGAGAGCTCGGAAGGGTAGTGGTGCGCGCGTTCGGCGAGTCCCACTTTTTCCAGCAGATCTTTAGCCAGTTTTTCGGCAGCCTCTTTTTTAGCACCACGCACGCGTAGCGGCCCGAACATGACGTTCTCCAGCGCCGTCAGGTGCGGGAACAGATAGAACTGTTGGAACACCATCCCGGCTTCCTGACGGATCAGGCGCTCGTCGACTTTCGGGTCATTAACCTTCAGGCCATCGACGATCAGCTCGCCGCTGGTGATCTCTTCCAGTTTGTTAATACAGCGCAGCAACGTCGATTTCCCGGAGCCGGACGGCCCGATAATCACCACAACTTCGCCTTTATTGATCTTCAGATCGATATCGTGCAGCACCTTGGTCGGGCCAAAGTGCTTGGAAACATTTTTAAATTCAATCACAGGATTTTCATCCTTCTTTCAAGACGACGCAGAACAAAGCTCAACACCAGGGTGATGATCAGATAAATCACGGCCACGGCGCTCCAGATTTCCAGCGCGCGGAAGTTACCGGCAATAATCTCCTGACCCTGACGGGTCAGTTCGGCGACGCCGATGACGATAAAGAGCGAGGTATCTTTGATGCTAATGATCCACTGATTACCCAGCGGCGGCAGCATGCGACGCAGCGCCAGCGGCAGAATCACGTGGCGGATGGTTTCGCGACGGGACAGGCCAAGCGCCAGGCCGGCTTCACGGAAGCCCTTGTGAATTGAGAGTACCGCCCCGCGGGTAATTTCTGCGATATAGGCGCCGGAGTTGATCATGATGGTCACGACTGCCGCCGAGAAGGGGTCAATGCGAAGATCATTGAACGCCATCGGCAGGGCGAAGTAGATAAACATGACCTGAACCACAATCGGGGTTCCGCGAATGATCTCGATAAAGACTAACGCAATGTGGTTAGCAATCCAGCCGCCAAAGCAGCGGGCGAAACCGGCGACGAGGCCGATTATCAGGCCGCCAGCCAGGCCGAGGACGGAAATCCACAGCGTCATTTTGGCGCCTTCCAGCAAAATTGGAATGGCAGGCCAGATGGCACTCCAGTCAAACTGCATAGTTCGTTCCTGTTACCGTGTCGAAAAACAGAGGCGTGCCTCTGAGAAAAAATGACTCAGGCCTGCGGCAAAGCGATACCCGGACGGTGGCCAGTAGCCCTGTCCGGGTGATCGGAATTCAGCAGACCTGTAAGCGATCAATGCTGATTATTATTTTGGCTCAGTACCGAACCATTTTTTATAAATTTCGTTGTAGGTGCCGTTTTCACGCAGCGTTTTCAGCGCGCCGTTCACTTTCTCGCGCAGCTCGTCGCTGCCTTTCGGGAAGGCGATACCGTAGTTTTGCGCTTCCAGCGATTCCCCTACCGCTTTGAACTGACCGTTGCCGGCCGTTTTGATGAAGTACAGGATGTTTGGCGTGTCATGCAGAACGGCATCGGCGCGGCCGGTACCCAGCTCCATATAGGCGTTATCGATATTCGGGAACTGACGCAGGTCTTTGGTTTTGATATTGGCTTTCGCGTAGTCAACGGAGCCGGTACCGCCTTTCACGGCCACAACTTTACCGTTCAGGTCCTTCACATCTTTGATGTCGTTGTTATTGGCTTTCACCATCACCAGCAGACCGCTCTTATAGTAGCCATCGGAGAACTCGATCGCTTTCTTGCGTTCTTCAGTAATGGTAATCCCCGCCAGCGCGAGGTCGATGTTTTTGGTTTGCAGCGCAGGAATGATGCCGCTGAAATCCATCGGCTTCAGGGTATAGTTCAGTTTCAGCTCTTTCGCGATGGCGTCCCACAGGTCGACATCAAAACCGACATACTTATCACCTTGCTTAAATTCAAACGGAACAAACGCCGTATCGGTCGCAACAATCAGTTGTTTTTCAGCGGCCTGAGAAGAAACCGCAAAAGCCAGGGTCAGTGCAGCCAGTGAAACTTTAAATACAGACTTCATAGCATTTCCTTTTTTATCCACGGGACGATCCCCTGCGAGAACGCGTAACCATATGAAAAAATCGTGCCAGTTTTACAACTTGTTGTTTTATAACAAACGAAGTCTATCCTGTTGCACGGTTTCGGTTATAGATCACGGCAGATGCACCGCAATGGGGCGTCATTTTGGTGCGTCATAAACACGCCGCATAACAAGTGCATTTTTAACGCAAACACTGATGGTAAAACAATCTCGCCGTAACGATTGTGTGAGGTGATTATTACAATTGTTTTACTTTTGTACGTATTTTGTCCATTGTTGCGCACCAAAATGGTGCGAGTGAGGCGCGAGGAAAAAATCAGGTGGCAGAAGTGAGGATAATCTGAAAAAAAACCGCCAGCGAGGCTGACGGTGATTGTGCAGGTTTATGCGATGTTGGCTTCGATGAACCACAGGAATTTATCCAGGTCGCGGGAGGCGGCGGTAAAGATATCGGCGGTGTCTTCATCTTTTGCTTCGCCGATCGCTTTACGCACGTCATTGGCCACAATCGCGTAGCGGTCAGCCAGCTCTTTCAGGTGATCCTGAACGTTGTGAATATCCAGCGGGTAGCTTTTCAGCGGGGTTTTGCTGTTGATCACCTGAGTGGTGCCCAGCGCAACGCCGCCCAGCTGTACGGCACGTTCAGCCATGGTGTCGAGGTGGTCGGTCAGAGCGGTGCGGAAGCCATCCAGCATTTCATGAACGGCAATAAAATTGGCACCGCGCATATTCCAGTGAGCCTGCTTGGTAATCAGCGACAGGTCAATGAACTGGATCACCTGACGATTCAGCAGCTCGACGGTTGCTTTCTTCTCATTGTCTGCAACATCGTTGCGGGTATAGAGCAGATCGGATGCTTTCGTTTTAACCAGTTTTGCGGTACTCATAGTTTCATATCCTCTTGATATTTATACTCGTCATACATCAAATTTGAATCAAATGGAGCGCTTGTCCCCGGTAACTAATGGCACTAAGTATAGCAACGGATTGCCATATGGGGAGGGCGGTTGTCCCTATCGGTTCGATAGTGCGGGGAGGTTGGCTATTTTGAAAAAGGGGTGAAATTGCGTAAAAAGTCAGCGGGGTGGCGCGGTTCTGCACGATGCGAGAACCTCGTGCAGAACGGGTAACGTTGGCTAGCTGATATCCACTTTTTCGATTTTACTTTCCCGACGCATCGTCAGCGTAGAGCCCATTGAGGCGAGGATAATCGCCCCGAGCGCCAGGGTTTGCGTAGAGGTCAGCGTCTCGCCCAGAAATATCATTCCCGATAGCGCGGCGAGCGCCGGCTCCATGCTCATCAGCGTGCCGAATGTGCGGGTAGGCATACGGGTGAGGGCAATCATTTCCAGCGAGTACGGCAGCGCCGTAGAGAGGACGGCGATGGCCAGTCCCAGCGGCAGCAGCGACCACTGGAACAGCGTGTCGCTTGCCTGCAGCATGCCCAGCGGGACAAAGACCACGGCGGCAATAAGCGATCCCATCGCCACCGTTGCCGGACCGTGTTCTTCTCCGGCACGCTGGCCGGTCAGAATATAGACGGCCCAGCAGGCCCCGGCGCCCAGCGCCAGCAGCGCACCGGTCAGATCGACCTGCGCGACGTCTTGCCCCAGCGGCAGCAGGAACCACAGCCCGAGTACGGCCAGGATCACCCAGACGAAATCGAGCGGACGCCGCGAGCCAAACAGCGCCACCGCCAGCGGCCCGGTAAACTCCAGCGCCACCGCAATCCCCAGCGGAATGCGCTGAATCGATAAGTAGAAGAGATAATTCATTGCCCCCAACGCCAGACCATACAAGAGGAGCGGCAGGCGCTGCTCTGCGGTAAAGCGCAGGCGCCAGGGCTTGAAGACAATCACCAGAATCAAGGTGCCTAATGCCAGGCGCAGCGCGGTTACGCCGGGTGCGCCGACCAACGGGAACAGCGATTTCGCCAGCGAAGCGCCGCTCTGGATAGAGACCATGGCGATTAAAATGACCAGTATCGGCAGCCATGCCGGTATTTTGCGGGACGAGCCGGGCATCCTTTCTCCTGTCAGGGTTTGTCAAATGCGGTAAAGGTTCCAGTGTAAATGAATTACCTGGCTACGGTTTATCTATTGTTGAAAAAAACGCGTTCGGGAGGCGTACAATGGGGCGAGACGAGAAGAGAAATTAACCTGTTGATTAGGATTAATCTGGATGCACGTGCGGGGCTTTATCGGCCTTAATAGTAGGGTATTCGCCAAAAACGGTTGTTTTCCAGTTTGTTACAGAATTATGGAAACTTTTGGTTACATGAAAAGCTATGTTAGACAGTGTAAAGTCAAAAGAGTTTCCTGAAAGTTTTTGATATATTTAAGACTTAGGACTTATTAGAAACACATTTGAGGTGGTTATGAATAAAATTGCACGTTTTTCAGCACTGGCCGTTGTTCTGGCTGCATCCGTAGGTACCGCTTTCGCTGCAACTTCTACCGTTACCGGTGGTTATGCTCAGAGCGACATGCAGGGTGAAGCCAACAAAGCTGGCGGTTTCAACCTGAAGTACCGTTACGAGCAAGACAATAGCCCGCTGGGTGTTATCGGTTCTTTCACCTACACCGAAAAAGACCGTACTGAATCTGGCGTATACCAGAAAGGCCAGTACTACGGCATCACCGCAGGTCCGGCTTACCGTCTGAACGACTGGGCTAGCATCTACGGCGTAGTGGGTATCGGTCACGGTAAATTCCAGGACAACAGCTACCCGAACAAGCACGACATGAGCGACTACGGTTTCTCTTACGGTGCAGGTATGCAGTTCAACCCGATCGAAAACGTTGCTCTGGACTTCTCCTACGAGCAGTCTCGTATTCGTAACGTTGACGTTGGCACCTGGATCGCTGGCGTTGGTTACAGCTTCTAATCGCTTCGGTGATATAAAAAATCCGCCTCACTGGGGCGGATTTTTTTTGCCTACAGCCCGCGACGTTCGCCCGGGTTTGCCGCCGCCGTTTCCCGGCGGCGTGCCTGCTAGTGGGTCGTGAACAGATCGCTACCCAGGTGGGTATAGTCTACTTTCTGTAGCTGGAAGTTGGTGATATAGGCCGGCCCGGCGGCTTGTTCAGAGATAAAGCGGTAGCGAGGCGTAATCTCGGCGGCGCGGATCCCGGTCCACTGGGAGAAGAACCCGAGGAAATCGTTGGCAGAGCGCCGTGCCTTAATCACTTTATGCGCTTTATCATCGCTGGACAGCACCATAAACGGCACCTGGAAATTCTGCTGGTACTTATCGTCGTGCGCCAGGTACTGAACCTCTTTACCGCGCTCTTTAAAGGCCAGACCGTGATCGGAAAAATAGGTCATCGAGAAGCTTTCGCCGGAATTCTGCAGCTGATGATAGAGCTTGCCGAGCAGCGTATCGGTTTGCGTCATGCTGTAGAGATAGCAGGACGTCTCTTTCGATTGCACAAAGACGGTATATTTTCCCTTGGTGCGATCGCAGGCCTGCGGGTGCGATCCCATCAGATGCAGGACGATCAGCTGCGGCTGGGTCCGCTGCACGGAGAGCACCTGCTCGGTTAGCTTCAACAGCTGCTCATCCTGAGTATTTTTGTTGGCCTCAAAATCGCCATTCTTGAGGAACTGCACCTCATCCGCACGCTTTGCGATGCTGGCTATCGCCGTATCGTATTCGCCAATTTGCCCCTGATTGGAAAACCACCATGTCTGGAAGCCGGCGCGGTTCGCCAGCGTGACGAAGTTATCCTGGTATTGCGGCTTGCCGTCCACCACCCGGTTGAGCGTCAGGCCGAGAGATTTTTGCGTTGAACCGCTGGCGGAAATGTAGTCATTAAACAGATAGCCGTTGACTGAACTGGCGAACGGCGTGTTGTCCCAGTGGCCGCCAAAAGCCCCAAGCGCATCGCGGCGCGCGCTCTCTCCGATGACCACGACGTAAAGCTGATATTTGGGTTTGACCGCCAGCACATGCCAGCTGTCTTTCATATTGGCCAGCTGAGCCATACGCGCCTGCTCGTCCAGCACTTCATTATTGTTGACCACCACGTCTTTCACGAAACGGAAGGCGGGATAGCCGGTATCAATCACTTTGAAGACGCCGCCCCAGGCCAGATTCTGCACCGGCTGCAGAAAGAAGATGCCGATGCTGAACAGCAGCCCCAGCACCTCCATTTTGCTCCACGGCTTACGCGCTTCCGCTTTACGACGCACGGCAATCACGCCCAGCGCAAAAATAAAGACCGCCAGCAGGTAGTTGTACCAGGGAAAGATGGTCAGAATTTCGGTGGACTCTTCGACATTGGTGGCATGCAGCGCCAGCAGAGTATTGAAGTTGGGGGCGCCGTACGCCTGGCCAAACGGGTAATAGAAGGCGGCAAGCAGCGAGTAGCCTCCTACCACAACCTTTTGCATCCGCGGGGCATGACGCCACAGCAGATGTAACACGCATGTAAATGCGACGGTATAGAGCAGGCTAAATTCATAGCCGAGTGCGAGGTTAATCAGCAGAGACTGGAGAAAATAAAATCCTGTCCACGGGTTAGGGACTAATCCGCGAGCGACCAGCGTTTCTTTCAGGGTGACATTCATAGTAATTAATCAAAAAGACGCCATGTGCATCCCCTGGCATCAAGGGGTAAAACCTGCTGGACAGTGCCTGAAGAGGGTCTCTGCGAGCCGCAGTAGTGGCAGGGCTGACAAAAGATAGGGCTTGCAAATGATAAGGTCAACCGGACATAACGGATTGTTTTGAGAGAAAGCTTACAAAACTTGAAAAAAGCGGCGAGAACGCGGCGAAACGGGTCAGTTTGACAGGGTATTGTGACGGAAAAATGAAGCGGCGTACCGCGACGCCGCATTTAGTGATGGGGTTTTTCCTGGCGATTCTTGCCGTTCATCATGTCGCACAGCATGTTAATCAGCATTAAGCGGACTTTAAAAGGAGAATGAGTAAACACGCGTAAGCACCTCTGGAATTCGTTCATGGGACCTCCTGTAATTTCGCCCTTCGCTCCTTGAAGGATGTCTGTATTACATACAGATATAGCACAGGCTATATTTTATAGCTATGGCTAAAACGTTAATTTTTTGTGCTACGGGCCCAATCATTTACAATGGGGATCTTTTGAGATGATGCTTGATGCGTCACACGTATGAGGAAGCACAATGAACCGTCGCGCCGGAAGACCTATAACAAAAAAAGTGACGCAGCTTGTTAATGTTGAAGAACACGTTGAGGGGTTTCGCCAGGTACGCGAAGCCCACCGCCGGGAGCTGATTGACGACTACGTCGAATTGATTTCAGATCTGATTCGCGAAGTGGGAGAGGCGCGTCAGGTTGATATGGCCGCGCGTCTGGGGGTCTCCCAGCCAACGGTGGCCAAAATGTTAAAACGCCTGGCCAGCGTCGGGCTGATTGAGCAGATCCCATGGCGCGGGGTCTTTTTAACTCCGGAAGGTGAGAAGCTGGCGCATGAGAGCCGCGAACGCCACCAGATCGTCGAGAATTTCTTACTGGTTCTGGGCGTGAGTCCGGAGATAGCCCGTCGTGACGCGGAAGGGATGGAACATCACGTCAGTGAAGAGACGCTGGCGGCATTTAATCAGTTCACCCTTAAATACGGGCAGCAAGGAGAATGAATCTTCCCTTTGTTCACTCTCTGGCTCGCGATCGTTTTCTGCATTTACTGGTGATCATCGCCTGCGGCTTAAGTTTCTTTGTCCCGTTTGCGCCAAAAAGCTGGCCCCAGGCTATCGACTGGCACACGATTATCACCCTGAGCGGCTTGATGCTGCTGACTAAAGGGATTGAACTGAGCGGCTATTTTGATGTGCTTGGCCGCAAAATGGCGCGTCGGTTTGCCACCGAGCGTCAGCTGGCCATATTTATGGTCCTTGCGGCGGCGCTGCTCTCGACGTTTCTGACCAATGATGTGGCGCTGTTTATCGTCGTACCGCTCACGCTGACGTTGAAAAAATGGTGCGCGATACCGGTTAACCGGCTGATTATTTTCGAGGCGCTGGCGGTCAACGCCGGATCTTTGTTAACACCGATCGGTAATCCACAAAATATCCTGCTGTGGGGGCGATCCGGCCTCAGCTTCCTTGGGTTTATCGGGCAAATGCTACCGCTGGCGGCGGCAATGATGTTGACGCTGCTGGTACTGTGCTGGTGCTGTTTCTCCGCCACCCGTCTGCACTTTCAAAGCGCGGACCGGGCGCCATCGTGGCAGCCGAAGCTGGTGTGGGGCTGCCTGGCGTTTTATCTGATCTTCCTGACGGCTTTAGAAATGAAGCTTGAACTGTGGGGGCTGGGACTGATTATTCTCGGCTTTCTGCTGCTGGCGCGGGCGGTGATTATCCATGTGGACTGGTCGCTGCTGCTGGTCTTTATGGTGATGTTCATTGACGTTCATCTGTTGACGCAACTTCCCGCGCTGCATCAGGTTTTAAGCGGGGTGGGGCAGCTTTCTGCCGGCGGCTTGTGGCTGTCGACGATTGGCCTGTCGCAGTTCATCAGCAACGTACCGGCCACCATACTGCTGCTCAACTATGTTCCTCCTTCGCCGCTGCTGGCCTGGGCGGTCAACGTCGGCGGCTTTGGCCTGCTTCCCGGCTCGCTGGCGAATTTAATTGCACTGCGTATGGCATCAGATCGCCGCATCTGGTGGCGCTTCCATCTTTACTCTCTGCCGCTGCTGCTGTGGGCGGCGCTGGTGGGCTACGCCTTACTGTTATTCATCGCCTGATTTTCAGAGGATTGGGCAAGAAACAGACAGAATCACCCCATTCGCCCGTTCCGCCGCGGGCGTATAACGTTAACGCTGAGGTTTAATATCCTGATGAGGAGAGTCCAATGCGTTATCAAAAACTCGGAAATACCGGTCTGTTTGTCTCCCGACTGTGCCTGGGCACCATGACTTTTGGCGGCGAAGGCGGCATGTGGGGAAAAATTGGTCAGTTGCGCCAGGCTGAGGCCGAACAGCTGGTGGGCAGTGCGCTGGATGCGGGCATTAACTTTATCGACACCGCCGATGTCTATTCTGAAGGCCGTTCGGAAATGTTAACCGGTCAGGCGCTAAAAAATCTGAAGGTTCCGCGCGAGAACGTGGTGGTGGCCACCAAAGTCTTTGGCGAAACCGGCACGGCCGGCGTCAACTCCCGCGGCAGTTCGCGCTTTCACATCATGGGGAGCGTCAAAGAGAGTCTGCGACGGCTGCAGCTCGATCACATCGATCTTTATCAGCTGCACGGTTTCGATCCGGCAACGCCCATCGAGGAGACGCTCTATGCGCTGGATAATCTGGTGCAGCAGGGACATGTCCGCTACATCGGTGTGTCAAACTGGGCGGCCTGGCAAATCGTGAAAGCGCTGGGGATTTCCGCGCGTCTGGGGCTGTCGCGCTTCGCCTCCCTCCAGGCTTACTACACGATTGCCGGGCGCGATCTCGAACGTGAGCTGATTCCGATGATGCAGAGTGAAGGGGTCGGTTTGATGGTCTGGAGTCCATTGGCCGGCGGTCTGCTGAGCGGAAAGTACGATCGTGACGGCCAGAGCGCCGAGGGCGGCCGTCGGCAGGCGTTTGATTTCCCGCCGGTAAATAAAGATCGCGCCTTCGACTGCATCGATGTCATGCGCGTCATCGCGGAGGCTAAAGGTGTTTCGGTCGCGCAGATTGCCCTCGCCTGGCTGCTGCATCAGTCGGCGGTCAGCAGCGTGATTATCGGCGCCAAACGTCCCGAGCAGCTGGCGGACAACCTCGCCGCCGTCGATATTCAACTGAGCGAGGTGGAGCTGGCCCAGCTGGATGCGGTCAGCGCACTGCCGCGCGAATACCCCGGCTGGATGCTGGAGCGGCAGGGTGAATATCGCCGCGATCAGCTCGCACAGCAGTAAATACAGGTCGCTGTCTGGCCGGATCGGGGCCCCCGATCCGGCTTTTTTTATTTGCTGCGCTCACAAAAAACGATCCTTTGTTTTGCCTGGGCGGTGAAGATCGTTTATATGACTAGTCATGAAATTTAAATGACTAGTCATATAGAGGCGTGAGATGAACAATAGACTACCGGCGGACTTTTTGTGGGGTAATTCGGTTTCCAGCATGCAAACGGAAGGGGCCTGGAATGAAGGGGGGAAAGGGATGTCGGTGTACGATATTCGCGAGCCTGCGGAATTCGCCTCCGACTGGAAAGTCGCCACGGACTCATACCATCGTTACCGGGAAGATTTCGACCTGATGCAGGATCTGGGGATGAACTGCTATCGCTTCCAGATTGCCTGGAGTCGGGTGTGTCCGCTGGGCGACGGCGAATTTAATGAAGAGGGGATCGCTTTCTACCACCGGTTTATTGATGAACTGATCGCCCGCGGTATTGAGCCGATGATCTGCCTGTATCATTTCGATATGCCGCTTTCACTGGCGGAACGCTATAACGGTTTCACCGACCGTCGTGTGATGGACGCCTTTATTCGTTACGGCCAGAAGATGATCGCCTGCTACGGCGATAAGGTGAAGTACTGGCTGACCTTCAACGAGCAGAATCTCTACCATATGCCGGAGGCGTTCCTCATTACGGGCTATCTGCGCGGTGAGAAAACTCTGCGCGAGCTGTACCAGATCCAGCACCACGTGATGATGGCCCATGTTCACCTGACCCACTATCTGCATCAGGCGAAACCGCACTGCCTGATGGGCGGTATGCTGGCGCACGCGCTGGTCTATCCGGCGACCTGTAAGCCGCGCGATATGCTCTGCGCCCAGCAGCTTGATGAGTTCTTTAACCAGAACCTGCTCCGCGCATTTGCCGGTGAAGGCTACAGCCCGGAAGTCATGCACTTCGTGGCGCGGGAAGGTTTTAGCGAGATCTATCGGGAAGAGGATCTGGCGCTGATGGCGACGGTAAAAGTCGACTATCTGGCCTTCAGCTACTATGCCAGCCGGACTCTGGACAGCGATCCCGTTCCTCCCGGTACGCCGGTGAACAACTATATGCTGTTCGGCGATAAACCGAATAGCTGGCTGAAAGCGACGGAATGGAACTGGCAGATTGACCCGCTCGGTTTCCGCATGATCATCACGCGCTATTACAACGACTGGCGTTTGCCGGTATTCCCGATTGAAAACGGCATTGGCGTGATTGAGTCATGGGATGGTGAGACGCCGGTGGCCGATGATTACCGTATTGCCTATCATCGCGATCATATCAACGCCATGAAAGAGGCGATATTTGAAGATGGCGCGCAGGTGATAGGCTACCTCGGCTGGGGACTGATTGATATCCTCAGCTCTCAGGGCGATATGCGCAAGCGCTACGGCGTGGTGTATGTGAATCGCGAAAACCACGATCTGAAAGACCTTAAGCGCGTGCCGAAGAAAAGCTACGCCTGGTTAAAGCAGGCTATCCGCAGCAATGGTGCAGAGATGTAGCGGGGCGAGCGGCGGGCGTTTGGTGTATTCTTAGGCCCGCCAGCACTGGTGCAGCAGAGTATATCCAGAGACAATCATCATAAAAAAGGACGGGGAATGACGGCGAAGTATCTTTCGATCGCGCGGGAAATAAAAAAACGGATTATCAGCCAGCAGTACCCCGCCAGCGTCCCGTTACCCGACCAGTTTGCGCTGGCGGCGGAATTTAACACCAGCAGGATGACCATCCAGCAGGCGATGCGCCAGCTTATTGTCGAGGGCCTTATTTATACCCGCAAAGGGCAGGGCACCTTCGTGCGGAAAAACTTTCTGCAGCTCTCGCAGTGGGAACTGCCGGGCAGCGATTACTTCGGCGCCACCAAAACCTGGGAGCATCTCGGGGAAGTGGCCAGCCAGGTGATCCGCTTTGAACTGCGCTTTGCCACGGAAAAAGAGCAAACCTCGCTGCTTATCGACGCCGATGCCCCAGTCTATGATTTTGTTCGCCTGCGGGTGCTCAACGGCGAACCGGTCTCGCTGGATATGACGGTGATGCCCGTGGCGCTGGTGCCGGGGCTGAATAAAACGCATCTGGAAAGCTCGGTGTTTCGCTACGTGCAGGAGACGCTGGGGCTGAAGCTAATGGGCTCGTATCGCGTGGTGCGGGCGATGAAGCCGGATGCCCTCGACCAGCTGCACCTGAACTGCGGCGAGAGCGACCCGGTACTGGAAGTTGAGCAGGTTATCTATCTGGAAGACGGGACGCCGCTGGAGTATGCCCGCTGCCACTATCGCTACGATCATGGCGGCATTATCCTGGTCAATAACGGATAAAAAAGGCGGGCACCGGGCCTAATGGCGATCGTTCAGGGGGCGGTTGACCGATCCGCCAGAGGTGTAAGAATCCGTCATCTCACAGAGATTGCCGTTTCGATTCGGCTTCAACATATCTGTAGGCGTTCCTGCCCCGTAGGTCGCTGTTAAGCCGGGGATTTAGTTTTTACGGTGGTGCAAACCACCGTTTACCGGCATCGCCCTGGCCGGCGATAAACCAAAAAAAAGCGGGTCACCTTTCAGTGACCCGCATTAGGCGCAAGGCCTGCTTTTTTTATGTCGTTACGTCAGAAGATTAGTTCAGACGAACCGGCATACCGGAACGGTTCTGGACAGCCTGCTCGACCACGGTCTGATCGACATCGGACTGACTGGTGACCGCCTGGACTTCTTTGGTCAGCGTAATCGGTACGATTTCACCGCCCTGGAACTGCGCTTCGGTGGTGGAGAGCGGGTTATGTACTTCGACATAACGGCTGCCGTCCGGCTCGGTAGTGGCTTTCACCGGCTCATCGATAAACTCGACGCGGGTACCAACCGGCACATTCTCAAACAGGAATTTGATGTCTTCGTTACGCAGACGGACGCAGCCGTGGCTGACGCGCAGCCCGATACCGAAGTTAGCGTTGGTGCCGTGGATCGCATACAGACGACCAATGTACAGCGCATACAGCCCCATCGGATTGTCAGGACCCGCCGGTACGACGGCCGGCAGCGGGTTACCCGCCGCGATGTATTCCGCGTGCATCTTCGCCGTCGGCGTCCAGGTTGGACCCGCTTTCTTACGTTCTACCTTGGTGACCCATTTGATCGGCGTATCTTTGCCCAGCTGGCCGATACCAATTGGCAGCACGATAACGGTGTTGGTGCCTTTCGGGTAGTAGTAAAGACGCATTTCCGCGCTGTTGATAACGATACCTTCATGCACGGTGTCCGGCAGAATCAGCTGCTGCGGGATATTCAGCACGGTGCCGCTCTTCGGCAGATAGGTATCCACGCCCGGGTTGGCTTCCAGCATGTTGGACAATCCCATCTGGTATTTAGCTGCGAAATATTCCAGCGGTTGCTTGTTGTTATCAGGAACCGTAATCACCTGGTTCTGACCAATCAGTCGGCTACCGTCGGTCGGCAGCGGATAAGTGACAGCGGATGCAGTGTTGCAAAAGCCGACGAGGGCGAAGGCTGCCGCTAAGAGTGTCGATATTTTCATATTCTTCATGTCGTGTGCAGTGGCAAAGCCACAAAGGCCTTTGTCAGATGATTCAGCTAATAGATGGGAGCGCATTATATGTGCATTCCATCCAACAGGGAAATCAGATGTGTACGAAATCACACTTTTTTGCCAGTTGTTTCAAGTGTAGTTCGCCGTTTTTCATTTCTGCGGCAAATCGTGGCAGGAAAAAACGGCATTTACCCCTCGAGAAAGCGTGAGCGCAGCGCTTCGCGCGCGTCGGGCGTCAGCTGATATTCCTGTTCCAGCCATGCATCCACGCTGGCATAGCGCTCGTGAATTGCCGATAGCGCCGCCGCGAGGTACGACTCATGTACCGTCAGGATTTCTGCCAGATTCTGCCGTCCGCGGGAGCTCAGTTGATCGCCGAGCAGGCCGAGGAGTCCGGTTTCGACCTGGTTCAGCGTACCGTGGGTGAGGAGATACTCCTCCATCACCGTCGGCGTGTCGCAGCCAAGGGCGAACAGCGTCAGCGCGCAGCCCACGCCGGTACGATCTTTACCCACCGCACAGTGCTGCAACAGCGCACCGTCAGCTGGCTGCATCAGCCAGCCGGCAAGCTGGCGATAAGCGGCGTTATTAAAGGGCAGCTGACGATAAAGCTGCAGCATAAATTTCTCGCCGCTCATGGCATTGAGCGTCGCGGCGTTAAGTTCCGTGACTTTGGCATCGACGCCTGGCGTCAGAGGATTGGCGGGCGCATTGAGATAACGCATCCGTCCATTCAACCTGTCGGGGCTGCGCTGGACCTCGTGCGGATCGCGGTAATCAATGACCCGGGTCACCGGCAGATTGTCCAGATGGCTCAGATCCTCGTCGGTCATCCGATGTAACGCGCCGGAGCGCAGGAGTTTCCCCTCGCGTATGCGGCGGCCGTCGGCGGTATGCAGGCCGCCGAGGTCACGAAAGTTGATGCCGCCCTGAAGCGATAAGAATGCCGGATGGCGGGAGTATGTGGTCATAGGTTCCTTCCAGATTAAGGGAAAAAATCATGTATCGGTTAAATGAATCGCGCAATATGAGAGAGACCGTACCACAGGCGCTGCCTGCGATTTTATTGCAAACCGTGAAAAGTGATGGCTTTGCTGGCATAATGCCCGATGTATCACACTTCTCATTCTCTTTTTTCAGGATAACCCCGTGCTAGTATCCAGCAACGTCACCATGCAGTTTGGCAGTAAGCCGCTGTTCGAAAACATCTCCGTCAAATTTGGCGGCGGCAACCGTTACGGCCTGATTGGCGCCAACGGTAGCGGTAAATCCACCTTTATGAAGATCCTCGGCGGCGATCTTGAGCCGACGTTGGGTAACGTCTCTCTCGATCCGAACGAACGTATCGGTAAACTGCGTCAGGATCAGTTCGCCTTTGAAGAGTTCACCGTGCTGGATACGGTCATTATGGGCCACGGCGAGCTGTGGGAAGTGAAGCAGGAGCGCGATCGCATCTATTCTCTGGCGGAAATGAGCGAAGAAGACGGCTATAAAGTGGCCGACCTCGAAGTCACTTACGGTGAGATGGACGGCTATTCTGCCGAAGCGCGCGCCGGTGAACTGCTGCTCGGCGTCGGGATCCCGGTTGAACAGCATTACGGCCCGATGAGCGAAGTGGCGCCAGGCTGGAAGCTGCGTGTACTGCTGGCGCAGGCGCTGTTTTCGAACCCGGATATCCTGCTGCTCGATGAACCGACGAACAACCTGGACATCGACACCATTCGCTGGCTGGAGCAGGTGCTGAACGAACGTGACAGTACCATGATTATCATTTCGCACGACCGTCACTTCCTGAACATGGTCTGCACCCATATGGCCGATCTCGACTACGGCGAACTGCGCGTTTATGCCGGTAACTACGACGAGTATATGACCGCCGCGACCCAGGCTCGCGAACGCCTGCTGGCCGACAACGCCAAGAAAAAGGCGCAAATTGCCGACCTGCAATCCTTCGTCAGCCGCTTTAGCGCGAACGCCTCAAAATCTCGCCAGGCGACTTCCCGCGCCCGCCAGATTGACAAAATTAAGCTGGATGAAGTAAAAGCGTCCAGCCGTCAGAACCCGTTCATCCGTTTTGAACAGGATAAGAAGCTGTTCCGTAATGCGCTGGAAGTGGAAGCGCTGGCGAAAGGTTTTGACAATGGTCCGCTGTTCAAAGGCGTCAATCTTCTGCTGGAAGTGGGTGAGAAGCTTGCCGTGCTGGGGACCAACGGCGTGGGTAAATCCACGTTACTGAAAACCCTGGTGGGTGAGCTGGAACCGACCAGCGGCAGCGTAAAATGGTCTGAAAATGCGCAGATTGGCTACTATGCGCAGGATCACGAGTACGAATTTGAAAACGATCTGACCGTCTTCGACTGGATGAGCCAGTGGAAGCAGGACGGCGATGACGAGCAGGCGGTGCGCAGCATCCTCGGTCGTCTGCTGTTCAGCCAGGACGATATCAAAAAGCCCGCTAAAGTGCTGTCCGGTGGTGAAAAAGGCCGCATGCTGTTCGGTAAGCTGATGATGCAAAAGCCGAACATCCTGGTCATGGATGAACCGACTAACCACCTGGATATGGAATCGATCGAATCGCTGAACATGGCGCTGGAGATGTATCAGGGAACCCTGATCTTCGTTTCCCACGACCGCGAGTTCGTCAGCTCTCTGGCAACCCGCGTGATCGAAATTACGCCGGAGCGCGTGATCGACTTCAGCGGTAACTACGAAGATTACCTGCGTAGCAAAGGTATCGATAACTAAGTGTCTGCGTTCCCGGCGCGCCTGCGTGCCGGGATAACGTTGTTCAGCGCCATCCTGCGCTGAATCTCTCCGCTGCAATCCGCCCTGCATTCAGACCCCTTAATTTACTCATCTTTCCTGCACAATACTGTGAATAAATAGCCGCTGAATTATCTGTTGCAGGAGGGGGCCATGAGCGCGTTTTCGCTGAGTGATTGCGTGGCTGAACCCCGTCTTCTCTGAATCTGAACGGGGTAGCGTGCAATGATTATTGTTCTGACTTTACTGAGCCTGGTGCTTTACTGCGTGCTGATTGGTTTTCTGATTGCTGCGGTTTGAGGGGGACGGCCGCCCGGCGGTACGACCTGATGAGCCGGACAGGTTCGCGACAGCGGCCGCCCGGCACCAACCGAAGAGGCAGGGCAAGTTAGTGGTGATGGACGGCGGCGGCAGGGGCCGGGAAACCGCGGGAGGTTGGCGCGGTACCGGTAAATGTCCCGGGGCTATAGGCCTGGGCGATCGCCACATCGTTTTCATCAGCGGCAAAGCGGCTGATGGCGGTGGTTTTGGCCGCGGCGGAGGGCAGCGGCATTTCAGGAGAGGGTTTTTCCTGAAATGCCAGTGCGCTGGTGGAACATAACATCAGCCAGACAATAAGAGCGCTCGGTAGTTTCATCGTCAGAGGTCCGGATCCAGAGAAGGGGCACTCTTACGGTATAACCGACGCCTCAAAAACGCCACGCCGCCTTACAGTTATGGCGTAGTTAGTTACAGCTGGACATCAATTAGCGGCCCTTCCAGACAGGGAAGGGCTCCGGGACTACTTCAGACGCCATTCTCCGGCTTCTTCACCATTTATCAGCAGCTTGCGCTTTTCACCGGCGGGCAAAGTCACTTTCAGCGCATGCCAGGCCGGGCAATAACGGCCGCGAGGGGTTAGCTGCAGGCTGATGGTGCTGGCGTCGCAGGCCATCTCCCACGTCAGCCACAGCGCATCATCCTCTTTATAGCCCCAGCTTTCGCCATCGTCCTCAAACAGCAGACCCTGCGACGACCCCACGCCTTTTAGCGGGTATAGCTTCAGCTCGCGCCGATCGTCTTTTGTCGCGCTGACGTGGGTGATGCGTTCGCTGAGCGGCAGGCCGGCTCCGGCGCGGACCAGCAGCGGCAGATGTTCCAGCGGCGCATCTCGCGTTATCCACTGGCCGCCGGAGAACCACTCCCCGCTATAAAAATCGTACCAGCCGGAGCAGTTTTCCGGCAGCCACACCCGGCGTTGACGCTGGTCCGGTTCGACGACGCTGGCGACCAGCAGATCGCGCCCCAGCAGGAAATCATCGCACTCTAGAAAGGTTTGCGGATCGTGCTCATGATCGAGGAACGTCGGTCGCAACATTGGCTCATCGTCAGCGTGGGCCTGCCACAGGAGCGTATACAGATAGGGCAGCAGACGATAGCGCAGTTCAATCGCGCTGCGAATCGCCGGGGTCACGCCCGGATACATCCACGCCTCGTTGACCGTCTGGTCATCGTTCCATGAATGAATGGTAAAGCGCGGGTGCATCACGCCATTCTGCACCCAACGTACGAACAGCTCGGCATCCGGTTTATCACCGGAAAAACCGCCGACGTCGTGGCCCACGTTATATAAGCCGGATAAACTCATCCCCAGCCCCATGCGGGTGTTATAGCGCAGGGTCTCCCAGCTGGTACGGTTGTCGCCGCTCCAGGTCTGGACATAGCGCTGCATTCCGGCGCAGCCGGAACGGGAGATCAGATACGGTCGCTTGTGTGGCGCGAAACGCTGCTGGGCTTCCATTGAGGCGCGCATCATCAGCAGCGGCATCACCGGGCGAATATGCTTGATGGCGATGTGCTGGCCAAAGCCGTGACAGCGGGCCTCGCCATCCCAGACTTCAAATTCGTTATTATCATTCCAGGTGGAATCGATGCCCATCTCCAGCAGCTGGCGGGTAACGCCGTCCTGCCACCAGGCGACGGTTTGGGGATTCGTGAAGTCGAGGTGCGATCCTTCGTCATCCCAGAAGCTGGAGCGTTCCGGTGCGTCGGTCTCCGAGTCGCGAATAAATAACCCCTTTTCCGCCACTTCGCTATAGCGCGGATGGTCCTGCAGCAGACAGGGTTTAATATTGGCCGCCAGCTTGATGCCGGCGTCATGGAAGCGCTGACTCATCACTTTCGGCTGCGGTACCTTGTCGTAGTTCCAGTTAAACACGTAGCGCTTGCCGTTGATCGAGGTGTAGCCGGAAGAGAGCTGAAAAGAGTCGCAGGGAATCGCATGCGCTTCACACAGACGGATAAAGTTCATCAGCTGATTTTGCGCATCCGGCGCGTCGGTGTAATGCATGGTGGAGCCGCTGTAGCCGAGACTCCACTTCGGCCCGAACAGCGTTTTGCCGGTCAGGCGAACAAACGCTTTGGTGACGTCCAGCGCCCGTCGGCCGGTGAACAGGTAGTAATCGATATCGCCCGCTTCCGCCTGCCAGCGGCGATAGGCGGTGTGGTAGTTATCAATTTCATTGCCCAGATCCAGCCAGCTGCTGCTCAGGTTATCGTAGAACAGGCCGTAGCTGATGTCGCTACGCTGGGTGAGGGTAAAGGGGATATGCTTGTACAGCGGGTCGGTACTGACGGCGTTATAGCCCATCGCATCGAGATTACGCATTTCATAGCGTTTACCGTTGCGCTGAAGATCGCCGGCCTTCTCGCCAAGGCCATAGAATCGTTCGTCCTTGCGGCGGCTCAGATAGTGTGCCGCGCCGTCGCCGTGGGCGTTGAGCAGATAGGCGCTGGTGGGGCGGTCATTGACCAGCGGGAGCCATTCGCCGTCGTCATGACGATAGCTCCATTCCAGCCACAGCGGCTGGTGAACGGTGACGCGCAGCTGCCCGGTGGCGACCGTCAGGCTGTCAGCGCGTTGTTCAAGCGTCCACGCGGGCAGACTAAAGCCGCTCAGATCCTCGCGAGGACGTCCTTCCCACGGCACGTCCTGCTGCGGTGCAATGCTCCAGGTACGGTCCAGCGCCAGCTGACCTTTGCGCTTTAGCAGGACGCGGAACAGGTTCTCCTCCAGTACATACAGGCACAGCGTGTGCTGCCCGTCGATAGTTAACTCAACGTGATGAGCCAACCGTTGGTGCAATGTCCAGTGTTTCAGCGTTTTCATCTTTGTATCCACTCTCAGGCGCGTTTGGCGCGACGTTCAGCAATAAATGCCACCAGGAAGATGGCGCCAATCAGGTCAAAGAACCCCATGGCAATAAACAGCGGGTTGAAGCCAATTTTGTCGGCAGTTACCCCGATTAATAGCGAGAACAGGAAGCTGGCAATCCAGGCCGCGGAACCGCGCATCCCGTTGACGGTTGCCATCTGGCCTTTATCAAACGACTCCACCACCAGCGCGCTCAGCATGCAGGAGATGATCTGGTGGCCGAAGCCGCCGATGGAGATCAGCACGATGGTGATATAGGGGTCGCGGGTAATGGCAACGAGGGCCAGCGAAATCATCAAAAAGGCGCCGGTCACCGAACTGGCGACGACGGCGTTAACCCGGGTATAGCCGAACCAGCGGGTATACAGTCTGGTCAGATAGCCGCTGACGACGCTGCCGAGGTCGGCGGCAAGAAACGGCAGCCAGGCGAACATGGCAATCTGTTTCAGATCCATGCCGTGCTCTTTAGCAAGGTACAGCGGGACCCAAAAGCTCAGCACGGCCCAGGCCGGTTCGGCCATGAACGCCGGAATCGCGATACCGTAAAAACGCTTGTTTTTCGAGACGGTTTTTAACGCGGTGAAGAACGGCAGCTTAACGGCCGGCGGCTCATTGTCCTGACGAATGAACGCCAGCTCGCTTTTGTCGAGGTTCGGGTGTTTTTCAGGGTTGTGATAAAGCGCCCACCACAGCACGACCCACAGCAGCGCCAGCACGCCGGTGAACATGAACGCGCCCTGCCAGCCGAAAGAGGCGTGGGCGAAGTAGATAATCGGCGGCGCCAGCATCGCGCCAATCGAGAAGCCGACGCCGGCCCAACCGGCGGCGATTGGACGTTCCGATTTCGGGAACCATTCGCCGATAGTTTTGGCGTTTGCCGGCGTGGCGGCGGCTTCCGCACCGCCCATAAAGAAGCGCAGGATGGCCAGGTGCAGCCAGCTACCGGCACCGGCATGGGCGATACAGGCAACGGCCCACAGGGTGGCGCAAATCATAAAGCCGAGCTTCAGGCCGATGACGTCGATAAGCCAGCCGCACAGCGGCTGGAAAAGGGTGTAGGCCAACTGAAAAGCGCCGACAATCCACGAATACTGTTCGGTGGTGATGCCGAGCGAGACCTTCAGCTCCGGGGCGATAATCCCCAGAGAGTTACGTGTGATGTAGTTGACGGTAACGCCGAGCAAAAAAAGGACCAGCATCCACCAGCGTAAATTTTTTATCACCCGCCGGGATTTGCTGGCGGCGATATCGTTGTTGAGGCCTTGACTCATAGAACTCTCCACGAGGTTTTTTTAATGTAGGGTAATGAGCGACTCGCACCACGAGTTGTCATACCGGTTCCTGTAATGGTTTGAATAATATTGTTTTATTTCTTCTTATATCCGGGTAACTAGTATGGAAGTTATCGGACCAATTCAGGTTAGGCGAGAAAATCGGCGGGCAGTAGCGTTATTTATGAAAGTTTTTTCATAAGAAGATGAAATGCTCACTGAAGAGGCAAACATTTACTTGATAATCTGGCTTTGTCGATGATGAAAATTCTTTCATTTTGAAGATGGAGCTGGATCACAAAATGGATAAAAAGCTCAAAATAGCCGAGATCGCCAGCCGGACGGGGATGTCGGCGAGCACGGTTTCCAGAGTGCTGGCAGGAAAAGCGAACACCAGTGATAAGGCCCGGCGGGCCGTGCTGACGTGCGCGCGCGATATGGGGGTGCTGGAAGGCATTGCCGCCGGGCGTATGCTGCTCAACAGCCTGGTCGTCTTTGCGCCGCAGCGGGCGTTTGATGAGCGTTCTGATATCTATTACTACCGGGTCATTCAAAGTATCCACCATGCGCTGGCTGCTCATGAGGTGCGCCTGCGAACCTGCGCGCTGGAAGAGAATGACAGCGATGCCAATCAGTTCCTGGCCCGCATGAACGAACCGGAAACCGAAGCGGCGATCCTGCTGGGCATTGACGATCCGCATATTCACGATCTGGCGGTAGATCTGGCGAAACCCTGCGTGCTGATCAACTGCCGCGACGAAGCGATGCGCCTCTCTTCCATTGCGCCGGATCACCGGCTGATTGGCCAGTTTGCCGCGCAGTATCTGTTTGATATGGGCCATCGGGCGGTGCTGAATGTCATGTGCCTGCGGCGTTACACGATGGACCTGCGGCTGGCAGGTATCAAAGAGGCCTGGCGGATGCGCAACCTGCATTTTACCGATGGGCGTGACCTGCTTACGGTCGCCAGCTTTAGCGCCAGGGACAGCGAAGAGCGGGTAGGCGAATGGCTCGACGCGCGGGCAGGCAAATCGCTGCCAACGGCATTTTTGGTCGGCGGAGATTTTATGGTCGCCGGGACGGTGAGTGCGCTGCAAAAGCGCGGGCTGCGGGTGCCGCAGGATATTTCGGTGATGAGTATCGACGGTTTCAATCTGGCCGCCATTCAGGATGTGCCGCTGACCGCCGTTCACGTCCCGCGTGACGAGCTGGGTACGGAAGCGGTACATCTGCTTCAGCAGCGGTTGATTCGCCCGGATGCGCCGCGCGGCTCGCTGCTGCTGCACGGCACGCTGGTGGTACGGGATTCGGTAAGGCGGATACGTTCCGGTAACCGCCTTACCACGGTTGTGCAGGCAGGGCTCTACGACGACTAGACGGCGATACCCAGCGCCCGTTTACCATGAATATTGAGATCGTCCAGGGTAAAACGCTCCTGCCAGTCGGCCTCATAGTCTTCACGGGGGAAGTCCCCCGGCGAAGCGCCGTTTTCCAACGCCAGCTTGACCTTCTGCGCGTAGGCGAGGTTTTTCTCGCACATCGGGGCGGCGGGAATGTACATCACATTGCCCCAGCCCTGCTGGTTTTCCACCGGCGCCACCGAATGAATCACATCGCAGTGCCACCATACCGAATCGCCGGCATTGAGCGCCGGGATAGAGCTGAGCGCTTTGATCAGCAGCGGATGCCATTTCTCGGAAACCGGCAGTACTTTCCCCGGCGCCACGCCGCACAGCTCATCGTCCGGCACATCGTCCAGCAGCGGGCGCAACAGGATATACGCCATCGCCTCCGGAATCGGCACTACGTGCAGCAGCCCCTGATCGGGAATCATATCCGAGAGCGCGGTCCAGCCCTGGAAAGTCCGGAAGACGGAGCACTTGGTGGTGTTGTCGACGGTGTACTCTTCGACTTCAGTACGGTGCGCCGCATTCCACGGGTCATAGGCATCAAGATTGCCGTTGAAGACGTTGGCAAAGACGCGCTGATAGGCCGGCAGCAGCCAGCGCTCCAGCGCGCCGGAATCGGTGTGTGCGCCCAACCCTTTCGAGGTGGTTCCCGGCGGGCGACGGCGGATGCGATCCGGATAGATAACGCTCACGTCCGGGTCGAACCACTGCTTGCCGTCATGGTTAAAGGTCCACAGGCGGTTAAGGAAAGACTGCACGGCGGCCATCTCATCGCTCTGACGCGCCTGCATCTGTGCCTGTGACCAGTAAATCGGGTAAATCTCCGGGCGCGAAGCGTCAAGTGAGCCGAAGAAGGTGTCGCCAGGGCCTTTGTAGACATCGTCGAAATGGTTGCGATCGAGATATTCAAGCATCGCGTTATCCCAGGCCAGCGCTCGTTCGCGCGAGAAGTGACCTTTGATCACCGCACAGCCGCGGCGCTTAATGGCCTCGCGCTGGGCGTCGCTGACTTTCCCTTGCGCGATATCGCTGAACGGGATCACCGGCCAGACATCCTCGCCGCGGGCTTTCAACGCCTCAATCTCTTCCAGGCGGGCGCTAATCTTTGCGCTGAGGCGATCGAATACCGCCTGCACATCGCCGATTTGCGTGCGCAGATGCTGTTTCATTTGGCGAATCGCCGCTTTGTGGTCGGCGGGTAATGTTTCGTGGGTGTAGATAGCAGCCATGGTGACCTCACTCAGCTTTCAGCTTTCATTCGAAAGTATTAAATCTTACAAACGTTAATTTAAGTTAAATTAAAGTTAATGCAAGTTTAAAATTTAGAGGAGGTGCACAAAATGGAAAAAACCGGGGCAGGGGGCCCCGGTCAGCGGTCAGCAGGAGAAGGGAGGCGTCTTATCGAGAACGGCCTGAATGACCTTCAGCGCGCCGTGATGGTTGTTGTCGTCAGTCGTGTAATCGGCGATAGCTTTGATGCTTTCGGCGGCGTTGCCCATGGCGAATGCGTATTTCACCAGCTTCAGCATTTCCGCATCGTTGCCGCTGTCGCCGATGGCGACGCACTCCTGCGGCGAGAGCTGCCAGCGTTTGAGCAGGCGGCTGATGCCGTTCGCTTTGTGCAGCCCGGGAATAATTAAATCAACGAAGCCGAAACCGCTGGTCACGGGCTTCATGATGCCATCGAGTGAAACGTGCAGTTTATCGATAAGCTGCGGGATATCGCTATCCGGCAGATTGAGCGAGAATTTGAACAGGGTGTCGTTAATGTTCTGATAATCGCTGATTCGCTGCAGGCGATGATAGTGTTTTGACATCAGGGCGACGAACGCGTCGGGGGCGTTGTCGCTGACGTAGGCGCTCTCCAGACCGCAGGCGACGAAGTTCAGCTGGCGGTCTTTCAGCAGCTCGCCAATCACCACCTGGGATTCATGGCGGGTCAGCTCGCCGTGGAACAGCTGTAGGCCGTGTTCGTACACCAGCGCACCGTTCTCGGCGACAAAAGAGATCTGCTCGCGAATTTCCGGGAAAAAAGAGATCAGCTGATAGTACTGGTTGCCGCTGGCGACAACAAATTCAATACCCTGCTGCTGAAGTTGCGCGAACTGCGCGAGAAAACGCGGGCGATCGTACTGCTTGGCGTCATTGAGAAAAGTTCCGTCCATATCGGTGACGATAACTTTAACGGTCATAACAAATGCTCCTGGCTAACTTCGACCAGTAACATTCTAATTACAATGTGACCTGAAGCACAAATTTATTTCGAATGAAACTTCATCCGCCTCGTTGCGCTCCAGATAGGTGGGTTGACTCCGCTAGCGGCTGACAATGTACGGGAGAAAATCCCCGGGTTGCGGCGCTCACGTCTGACCCGGGCTACCAGCCAGCAAATGGCCGTGAATCCGTAGCCCGGCTCAGCGCAGCGCCAGCCGGGGCTTTTCTTACAGCGTAGGCCCGGTACGGGCGATGAACTCGTCTCCGGGTTGCGGCGCTCACGTCTGACCCGGGCTACCAGCCAGCAAATGGCCGTGAATCCGTAGCCCGGCTCAGCGCAGCGCCAGCCGGGGCTTTTACTTACAGCGTATGCTCGGTACGGGCGATGATATCGTCCTGGGCATCCGGCGACAGGGCGGTAAAGAACGCCGAGTATCCCGCCACGCGGACCACTAAATCACGATACTGGTCAGGGTGCTTCTTCGCTTCCAGCAGCGTCTCCCGCGACACGATGTTGTACTGAATATGCCAGCCTTTATGCACTTCGAAGAAGGTACGCAGCAGCACCATCAGTTTCTGCTTATCGGACTCGTTCTCCAGCGTCGCCGGGTTCAGCTTCTGGTTTAGCAGCACGCCTCCGAGAATCGAACCGGTCGGCAGTTTGCCGACGGAGCTGATGACCGCCGTTGGCCCCAGATGGTCAGTCCCGGAAGCCGGGCTGGCACCTTCCGCCAGCGGTGAGTGCGCTTTACGTCCGTCCGGCGTGGCCATGGTCTGGGCGCCAAACGGCACGTTAGCAGAGATGGACGAGGTACCGGCGTAGTAGTTACCGCCGATTGGACCGCGGCCGTAGCGCGGGTTGTGGTACTGCTTCAGCTCATCGATATAGGTCTGGTACGCGCGCGCCAGCAGGGTATCCACGCTGTCATCATCGTTACCATACTTCGGTGCGCCGTTGATTAAACGCTGACGCAGCTGCTCGTGGGTCAGGCCTTCAAAGTCTTCCGCCAGCGCTTTCGCCAGCTGCTGCTGACCGATTGCCCCCTGCTCAAACACCAGCTTTTTCACGGCGACCAGGCTGTTGCCGAGGTTGGCGATCCCGACCTGCAGTCCGGATACCCAATCGTATTTGGCGCCGCCTTGTTTAATGCTCTTCGCCCGCTCGATGCAGTCATCCACCAGCGCCGAGCACAGAATGTCATGGACGTTCTCTTCCAGCATGGTATCGACGACGTACTCAATCTCGATCGATTTACGCGTGTAGTAGCGAATCTGGGTATCCCAGTCTTCCAGCACCTGCTCGAAGCGGGTGAAGTTGCCTTTCGACAGCGCGTGTTCCTGCGGCAGGAACACCTGACCGCTGGTAGCATCGCGGCCACCTTCCAGGGTGGCGAGCATTACGCGGGCGAAGTTGATAAAGCTCATCCCGGTACAGCGATAGCCCCACTTGCCGCCGACGGCGGTTTCGATGCAGCCGATGGCCGCGTAGTCGTAGGCATCCTGCGGTTCGATGCCGAGTTTGATGAATTCCGGAATAACGATTTCGTCGTTATTAAACGCCGGCATCCCGAAGCCGCAGCGAATGACCTGTACGCAGGCGTCAAGGAAGTCATTACTCATACCGGCGTGGTAGCGCACGCTGAGGTTCGGCTGGGTGGAGCGCAGACGGCCGCAGGATTCGAGAATCGCATAGGAGAGCGGATTCACCGCATCCTGCGCGTTGCCGTCCACCAGGTTCTGGCCGCCGATCGTCACGTTCTGGTATAGCGGGCTGCCTGCGGAGGCTTTCGAGTGCGAGCCGGAGCGGATTTTGTTCACTTCCAGCAGCTTCAGCCAGCAGCTATGCAGCAGTTCAATCGCTTGTTCACGCGCCAGCGATTGCTGCAGCTCGACGTCGCGACGGTAGTATGGATAGAGGTACTGGTCCATACGGCCGAAGGAAACCGAGTGGCCGTTGGATTCAATTTGCAAAATCAACTGGATGAAGTAGCACAGCTGCAGCGCCTGCCAGAACGTTTTTGGCGGTTCATGGGCGATGAGGTCGCAGTTTTCGGCGATGGCCAGCAGCTCGTCCCGGCGCGTTTCGCGTGTCTCGGCGGCAGCCATGGTACGGGCCAGTTCGGCAAAGCGTTGGCAGTGTTCGCTCACCGCTTCCAGCACGATATCAATGGCTTTGAGGAACTGCTCACCGTGCAAATCTTCCAGCACCGTAAGGTTGATGCGTGAACGGCGCTCGGCTACTTTGGCGCGCATGCCGTCGAGGCCTTTTTCCAGCAGCAGCGGATAGTTGACCGCCAGGTGGGCGTCGCCGGAGGTCATATTGCCTTCCGCTTTAATAATGCCGGTGGCCAGCAGCGCTTTTTGTTCATCGGTAAACATCCCGTAGCAGCGATCCTGAACGGTCTGTCCACGCCACCACGGGCAGATCTCATGCAGCACCCGCTTGTTCTCTTCGCTGACGGCGAAACCGGCTCCCGGACGATCGGCCAGATCATCGATCTCTTTTTCAATCCAGCTGACGGTATATTCCGGGAAGATCGGCGCGGCGCGGACTTCGCTTGCCTGGTTGCCGACGATCAGCTCGTCGTGTTTGATCCAGATAGTCCGCTCCGCCAGGTGATGGGCCAGCGCCAGCGCGCGACGTACCGGGATCGGCTTATCCAGATGCTGTTGATAAGCGGCGGTGTAATGCTGCGCGCGCTCGGTGCATACCGGCGGCTTAACGATATGAACCAGCGCCATTTTATGCGCCTGAATGCGAGCGCTCAGCGTATCCAGTTTCAGGGTTGTCATGAGTTTATCCTCGTAAAGTAGCCGTTAAACCTTTGCTCTGAGCATAGTGCTGCGCGAAGGCGAGCAGCTCGGGTGCAGCAAGCGGTTTGTCCGGAGCGGTATAGGGCTGACTGAGTAACTGATATTTGTTCATTCCCAGCGTGTGGTACGGCAGGAAGTGAATCTCCTCGACCTTCAGACGGTCGGCGGCAAAATCGGTGATGGCGGTAATGGCGGCTTCATCGGCATTAAATCCCTGAATCAGCGGGACGCGGATGATAATTTTTTTCCCGGCCTGCGCAACGCGTTGCAGGTTATCCAGCACCCGGCGAGCGCTGCCGTCCGTCCATTGGTTGAAAATCGCTTCGTTCACGTGCTTAAGGTCGGCGAGAAACAGATCTACCCACGGCAGCGAAGGCGCAACATATTTCCACGGCACGTGCAGACAGGTTTCGACGGCGGTGTGAATACCGGCTTCATGACTGGCCTGAAACAGCTGCTGCGCCAGCTCAGGATTCATAAACGGCTCACCGCCTGAGAGGGTAACTCCGCCGCCGCTGCGATCGTAGAATGGTTTATCCCGCAGTACCGTGGCCATAATCTCCTCCACAGGCTTCTCTTCGCCGCAGACGGTGAGTGCGGTGGTCGGGCAGCATTCGCGCAGCCGCGCATAGTGGTCGTCGGTGAGCTTTTCACGATGGATAATCAGGCCATCCAGCTTGCGGGTTATCACCTCCGGCGCCGCCTGCTGGCACAAATCGCAGCCGTCGAGACACAGACGAGCGTCATACAGCAGATCCGCGGTGCGGGAACGACTTTCCGGATTCTGACACCAGCGGCAACCCAGCGAGCAGCCTTTAAGGAATACGACGGTGCGAATCCCCGGGCCGTCGTGGGTTGAATAGCGCTGAATGTTGAAGATCATGTTGAGCCCTCTCTTTGCATATGAAGATTAAATTACTTTCGAATGAAAGTTACATTGATGCAAATCAACAAGCAGAACGGATACGATCGGGGAGAAGAGGGAAAGGTGTAGCGGGTCACAGATTATCCGGCGACGGTCGCCGCCGGTGGGGGGTTAGTGGCTTGCGCATACCTCGCACTGCGGATTACGCGGCAGCTTCATTTCACGAAACTGACAGGTCATTGCGTCGTACATGACGATTTTGCCTGCCGCCGGCGTGCCGTAGCGGCTGAGCACTTTAATCGCTTCCATCGCCTGTAACGCGCCGATGACACCCACCAGCGGCGCCATCACGCCCGCCTCAACGCAGGTGAGGGCGTTGTCGCCGAAAAGACGGCTCAGACAGCGATAGCACGGCTCACCCTCCTGCCAGGTAAAAACGCTGATCTGACCTTCCATGCGAATCGCCGCGCCGGAAACCAGCGGCGTTTTGTGCCGGAAACAGCCCACGTTAAGCTGGTTGCGGATAGCGACGTTATCGGTACAGTCGAGCACCAGATCGTGGGCGGCGATCTGCGCCCGCAAGGCTTCCTCTTCCAGCACCGCATTCAGCGTCGTGAGCTGAACGTGCGGGTTGATGCGTGCCAGCGCGTCGCGCGCGGAGTCGACCTTCGGTTGGCCGAGGGTCGCATCGCTGTGCAGCGTCTGACGCTGCAGATTGGAGAGCGACACGGTGTCGAAATCCAGCAGCGTGAGCTGACCGATGCCCGCCGCCGCCAGATACTGCGCGGCCGCGCAGCCGAGCCCGCCCAGGCCAACCACCAGCACCCGGGAGGCTTTCAACTGCTCCTGACCGTCAAAGTCGAAACCGCGCAGGATGATTTGACGGTTGTAGCGCAGCATCTCCTCATCGCTCAGTTCAACCGCCATTACAGCCCCCCGAACAGATGGTTAAAGGGCTCGACTTCAACCCACTCACCCGCTTCAACGGCGCCGCGCTCGCGTTCGAGAACGATAAAACAGTTGCCGAGACTGAAAGAGCTGAAGATGTGCGACCCCTGATGACCGGTCGATTCAACCACCAGCTCACCGTCCGGATTGCGTCGCAGCACGCCGCGCTGGAAGTCGAGACGGCCCGGTGATTTCTTTAGCCGCGTAGCGGCGCGAACGCGCAGGCGCATCGGCTGCGCCTGGCCGCCGTTGCCCCCCAGTTTTGCCAGCAGCGGCTGCACCAGCTGATAGAAGGTGAGGGTGGCGGAAACCGGATTACCTGGCAGGCCGCAGAACCAGCTGTTATTCAGTTTTCCGAAGGCAAAAGGTTTACCCGGCTTGATGGCCAGCTTCCAGAAGCCGATTTCACCCAGCTCTTCGAGTATCTCTTTGGTGTAGTCCGCTTCCCCGACTGAGACGCCGCCGGAGCTGATGACTACATCGGCCTGCCGGTCGGCCTCGATAAACGCCTCGCGCAGTCGATCCGGATCGTCGGGAATAATGCCAAGGTTAATCACCTCGCAGCCCAGCTGCTCAAGCATCAGGTGAACGGCGAGGCGGTTGGTATCGTAAATTTGCCCGTCGCCCAGCGGCTGGCCCGGCAGCTGCAGTTCATCCCCGGTCGAGAAGACCGCGACGCGCACTTTGCGCACCACCGCAACTTGCGCAATCCCCAGCGAAGCGAGCACCGGCAGTTCGGCGACGGTAAGCGGGGTTCCTGCCGGGAAGACCACGGCGCCATCGGCGATATCTTCCCCACGGCGGCGAATGTTCTGCCCGGCTTTGACCGGCGCGATGAAGCGGATGCCCTCTTCGGTCTGCTCCGTCTCTTCCTGCATCACCACCGCGTCGCAGCCTGGCGGGACGGGGGCGCCGGTCATGATGCGAATACAGCTTCCGGCAGGCCAGGCATCGTGGAACGGCTGTCCGGCGAACGCTTTACCCGCCACCGGCAGCGCCGCGCCGTCGGCGAGGTCGGCCAGACGCACGGCATAACCGTCCATCGCCGAGTTATCAAAACCCGGGACGTCCAGCGGTGAAATGAGATCATGGGCGGTTACGCGCGAAAAGGCCTGCAACAGCGGGACGGTTTCCACCGCGCTGAGCGGTGTAATTCGATTGAGCATCTGAGTCAGGGCTGTGTCGAGCGGCATCAGTCCGGCGGTAAAATCCATGGGGGTCTCCTGCGGGCAAAACATCGAAAACACCTATTATGACAGAAAAGCGCTGGCGGCTATATGCCACCACGGTACAGGGTTTACACCGCACTCCGCGCTTTCTATATTCAAAAATTGTATAGGACAGTCAGCACGATAATGATATTTATACACAAAATCATCCTGAATACAGCGGGGCAGCAGGGGAATACACCTGGAAAAGAGCGGGTTATCCGTCGCCTGTCAGGAGCGGTTTGCAGGATGTATCAAGACACTTTATCGGTAAAGGATCGCTGAATGGGCAAGGCGGTGATAGCAATTCATGGCGGGGCGGGGGCGATTACGCGTTCCGCCCTGACGCCGGAACGTGAACGACAATACGTGGCGGCGCTTTCAGCGATCGTCGATAGCGGGCAAAAAATGCTGGCGGCAGGTGCCAGCGCGCTGGATACGGTGACGGAAGCGGTGCGGCTGCTTGAGGAGTGTCCGCTGTTTAACGCGGGTATCGGATCGGTCTTTACCCGCGATGCAACCCATGAACTGGATGCCTGCCTCATGGACGGCAACCGGCTGCTGGCCGGGGCGGTTGCCGGAGTAAAACATTTGCGTAATCCGGTGTTGGCCGCGCGTCTGGTGCTGGAACAAAGCCCGCACGTGCTGCTGATTGGTGAAGGGGCGGAAGCCTTTGCCGTTTCTCATGGCATGGAACGGGTCGAGAACCATCTGTTTTCGACCACCGAGCGTTTACTCCAGCTACAACAGGCCCAGGCCGACGATGAAATCGTGCTCGATCATCGCCCCGCGCCGCTCGATGAGCGCCATAAGATGGGGACCGTCGGGGCGGTAGCGCGGGATTTGGCCGGTAATCTGGCGGCGGCGACCTCGACCGGCGGCATGACCAATAAGCTCCCCGGGCGCGTCGGTGACAGCCCGTTACCGGGGGCCGGCTGCTATGCCAATAACGCCAGCGTCGCGGTCTCCTGCACCGGAACCGGCGAAGTGTTTATGCGCACGCTCGCGGCCTACGATATTGCGGCGTTGATGGAGTATGGCAATCTCAGCCTGTATGAGGCCTGTGAGCGGGTGGTGATGGAAAAACTGCCGGCGCTCGGCGGCAGCGGCGGCCTGATTGCCATCGACAGAGAAGGCAACGTGGTTCTGCCGTTTAACAGCGAAGGCATGTATCGGGCCTGGTGCTATGCCGGGGATACGCCGACGATTGGTATTTATCGGGAATAAGGGGAAGCAGGTTGCCGCATAGTCAAGAAATCGACGCCGATGATGTTCTGGTGGTACGCGATCTGAACGTGGCGTTTCGCCAGCAGCAGGAGACGTTTTCCGCGGTGCGTCAGCTGTCGTTTACCCTGCGGCGGGGCGAAACGTTAGCCATTGTCGGCGAATCGGGTTCAGGAAAATCCGTGACCGCGCTGGCGCTGATGCGCCTGCTCGATCGGGCGGTAAGCGAGGTCAGCAGCGAAGCGCTGTGGCTGCGCCGTCGCAACCGTCAGGTCGTCTCCCTGAGCGAGCAGTCCGCCGCGGGGATGCGCAGCGTGCGCGGGGCGGACATGGCGATGATTTTCCAGGAGCCGATGACCTCGCTAAACCCGGTATTTACTATCGGAGAGCAGATTGCCGAGTCTATTCGTTTGCACCAGGGGCTGGGGCATGATGCGGCGCTGCGCGAAGCGAAGAAAATGCTCGATCAGGTCAGGATCCCCGAGGCGGAAACGGTGCTCTCGCGCTATCCCCATCAGCTTTCCGGTGGGATGCGTCAGCGGGTGATGATCGCGATGGCGCTCTCCTGTCGTCCTGCGGTTCTGATTGCCGATGAGCCCACCACGGCGCTGGATGTGACAATTCAGGCACAGATTCTTCAGCTCATTGCCGTGCTGCAAAAAGAGATGGCGATGGGGGTGATCTTTATTACTCACGATATGGGGGTGGTCGCCGATATCGCCGATCGGGTACTGGTGATGTACCGCGGAGAAGCGGTGGAGAGCGGCACGGTGGAGGAGATCTTCCGCGCGCCGCAGCACCCCTACACCCGGGCGCTGCTGGCCGCGGTCCCGCGGCTCGGGTCGATGCGCGGTAGCGATCTGCCGCGTCATTTTCCGTTATTACAGCAAGCTGCGCCTGACGAGGGCGAGCAGAATACTGTCGTCGCCGGCGAGCCGATTCTTAAAGTGCGCGATCTGGTGGCGCGCTTCCCGCTGCGCAGCGGCATTCTGAATCGCGTCACCCGCGAAGTTCATGCGGTGGAGAAGGTGAGTTTTGACCTGTGGCCAGGAGAAACCCTCTCTTTGGTCGGCGAGTCCGGCTGCGGGAAGTCAACGACCGGCCGGGCTCTGCTCCGGCTGGTGGCGACGCAGGGCGGCACCATCGTTTTTAACGGCGAGCGGATTGATACGCTGGCAAACAGCAAACTTCAGGCGCTGCGCCGCGATATCCAGTTTATTTTCCAGGATCCGTTTGCGTCGCTCGACCCGCGACAAACCGTGGGTTATTCGATCATGGAGCCGCTGCGCGTACACGGCATGCTGGAGGGGGACGCGGCCCGCGCGCGCGTCGCCTGGCTGCTGGAGCGAGTCGGTTTGCAGCCGGAACATGCCTGGCGCTACCCGCACGAGTTTTCCGGCGGCCAGCGCCAGCGTATTTGCATCGCCCGCGCGCTGGCGCTCAATCCGAAAGTGGTGATTGCCGACGAGGCCGTGTCAGCGCTGGATGTTTCCATCCGCGCGCAGATTATTAATCTGATGCTCGATTTACAGCGCGAAATGGGCATCGCATTCCTGTTTATTTCACACGATATGGCGGTGGTTGAACGCATCAGTCATCGCGTGGCGGTGATGTATCGTGGGCGGATTGTCGAGATAGGCCCGCGGCGCGCCGTGTTTGAAAACCCGCAGCACCCTTATACCCGTAAATTGATGGCCGCCGTACCGGTTGCCGACCCGACGCATCGTCATCCGCAGCGCGTACTGCTCTCTGACGAACTGCCGGGCAATATCTATAAGCGGGGCACCGAGGTTAGCAGCATGCCGTTACAACAGGTGGGGCCGGGCCATTTTGTCGCCAGGGAACCCGTCGCCGACGTGCTGGGAAGATAACAACGACACCAACAGTACAGCCTTTCAGGAGAACAACATGACACAACGTGTATTACGCAAAGGGTTGCTGGCGCTGGTCGTCACGTCAGCGCTGGCGGCAGGCCCGGCTTTTGCCGCGAAAGATGTGGTCGTCGCGGTCGGCTCTAACTTCACGACCCTCGACCCGTATGATGCCAATGACACCCTGTCCCAGGCCGTCGCCAAATCGTTCTATCAAGGGCTGTTTGGTCTGGATAAAGAGATGAAGCTGCAAAATGTGCTGGCGGAGAGTTACACCATCTCGCCGGACGGACTGGTTTACACCATCAAACTCCATTCCGGGGTGAAGTTCCAGGATGGCACCGACTTTAATGCCGAGGCGGTGAAGGCCAACCTCGATCGCGCCAGCAATCCTGATAATCATCTCAAGCGCTACAACCTGTATAAAAATATCGCCAGTACTGAAGCGCTCGATCCGACGACGGTAAAAATTACCCTGAAGCAGCCGTTCTCCGCGTTCATCAATATCCTGGCCCATCCGGCCACGGCGATGATCTCTCCGGCGGCGCTGAAAAAGTACGGCAAAGAGATCGGCTTCCATCCGGTGGGAACCGGGCCGTATAAGCTGGACACCTGGAATCAGACCGATTTCGTGAAGGTGACGAAGTTTACCGGCTACTGGCAGCCAGGCTTGCCGAAGCTCGACTCGATCACCTGGCGTCCGGTGGTGGATAACAACACTCGTGCGGCGATGCTGCAAACCGGCGAAGCGCAGTTCGCATTCCCCATCCCTTATGAACAGGCACCGCTGCTGGAAAAAAACAGCAAGCTGGAGCTGGTGGCCAGCCCGTCGATCATGCAGCGTTACATCAGCATGAACGTGACGCAAAAACCGTTCGATAACCCGAAAGTACGTGAAGCGATCAACTACGCCATCAACCGCCAGGCGCTGGTCAAAGTGGCGTTCGCCGGCTATGCGACACCGGCCACCGGCGTCGTACCGCCGTCTATTGCCTATGCCGAAAGCTTTAAGCCGTGGCCGTACGATCCGGCGAAAGCCCGCGAGCTGCTGAAAGAGGCCGGTTTCCCTAACGGTTTCAGCACCACGCTGTGGTCATCGCATAACCACAGTACCGCGCAGAAAGTGCTGCAGTTCACCCAGCAGCAGCTGGCGCAGGTGGGCATTAAGGCCCAGCTGACGGCGATGGATGCCGGCCAGCGTGCGGCGGAAGTCGAGGGTAAAGGGCAGAAAGAGAGCGGAGTACGCATGTTCTACACCGGCTGGTCGGCTTCAACCGGCGAAGCTGACTGGGCGCTGTCGCCGCTGTTTGCTTCGCAAAACTGGCCGCCGACCCTGTTCAACACCGCGTTTTATGGCAATCCGCAGGTGGATAAAGATCTGACGGATGCGCTGAAAACCACCGATGTGAAGGAAAAAACGCGGCTCTATAAAGAGGCGCAGGAGACTATCTGGAAAGAGTCCCCGTGGGTGCCGCTGGTGGTGGAAAAACTGGTCTCAGCGCACAGCAAAAATCTGACCGGTTTCTATATCCAGCCGGATACCGGGTTCAGCTTCGAGCAGGCGGATTTAAGCCAGTGATGGAAGGGACTTTGACCCTCTCCCGCAGCGGGAGAGGAAGGTGGCGCGAGGGGCTCTGCTCTTCATTCGCGCCCGAGGGCGACAGGGATACCAGCAAGGGGGGACGATGCTCAATTATGTGATTAAGCGTCTGCTGGGGCTGATTCCCACGCTGCTGATTGTGGCGGTGCTGGTATTCCTGTTCGTGCATATGTTGCCTGGCGATCCGGCGCGGCTGATTGCCGGACCTGAGGCCGATGCGCAGGTGGTGGCGATGGTGCGCCAGCAGCTGGGGCTCGACCAGCCGCTGCATGTCCAGTTCTGGCACTATATCACCAGCGTATTGCAGGGCGATTTCGGCACCTCGATGGCGTCACGCCGTCCGGTCAGCAGCGAAATAGCCAGCCGCTTTATGCCGACGTTGTGGCTGACTCTGGCCAGCATGAGCTGGGCGGTGATCTTCGGCATGGCGGCGGGCATTGTGGCGGCTGTGTGGCGCAATCGCTGGCCTGACCGCCTGGGGATGGCGCTGGCGGTGACCGGTATTTCGTTTCCGGCTTTTGCGCTCGGTATGCTGCTGATGCAGGTCTTCTCGGTGGAGCTGGGCTGGCTGCCGACGGTGGGCGCCGACAGCTGGCGGCACTATATTTTGCCTTCCCTGACGCTGGGGGCGGCGGTCGCGGCGGTGATGGCGCGTTTTACCCGCGCCTCTTTTGTCGATGTTCTGCATGAAGATTACATGCGCACGGCGCGCGCCAAAGGGGTCAGTGAGACCCGGGTGGTGCTGAAACACGGTCTGCGCAACGCCATGATCCCGGTGGTGACCATGATGGGACTACAGTTCGGTTTTTTGCTCGGTGGGTCGATCGTGGTCGAGAAGGTCTTTAACTGGCCAGGTCTTGGACGGCTGCTGGTGGATTCGGTGGAGATGCGCGACTATCCGGTCATTCAGGCGGAAGTCCTCCTCTTTTCGCTGGAATTTATTCTTATCAATTTAGTGGTGGATGTTCTGTACGCCGCCATTAACCCGGCTATCAGGTACAAGTAAGGTGCGATTGCTCAACTGGAGAAGACAGGCGGCTATTAACGCCATGCCGGGAGTTAAGCCCGGACAAATACGCACGCCGTGGCGTGAGTTCTGGCGGCGATTTCGTCGTCAGCCGGTGGCTATGGGCGCCGGTGTATTTGTCCTGCTGCTGATTGCAGTTGCTCTCGCGGCGCCGTGGATAGCGCCGTTCGATGCGGAAAACTATTTTGATTACGACCGGCTCAACGACGGTCCGTCGATGATGCACTGGTTCGGGGTGGATTCGCTCGGGCGCGATATCTTTAGCCGGGTGTTGGTGGGGGCGCAGATTTCGCTGGCCGCCGGCGTGCTGGCGGTGCTGATTGGCGCGGCGATCGGTACCGTGCTCGGTCTGCTGGCCGGGTATTATGAAGGCTGGTGGGATCGCATCATCATGCGCATCTGCGACGTGCTGTTCGCCTTCCCGGGGATCCTGCTGGCGATTGCCGTGGTAGCGGTGATGGGCAGCGGGATGTCGAACGTGATCATTGCGGTGGCGATCTTTTCGATCCCGGCATTTGCCCGCCTGGTGCGCGGTAACACCCTGGTGCTCAAGCAGCAGACCTTTATTGAATCGGCGCGCAGCATCGGCGCCAGCGATACGACGATTCTGTTCAGCCATATTCTGCCCGGAACGGTCTCGTCGATCGTGGTCTATTTCACCATGCGTATCGGGGTATCGATTATCTCCGCTGCCAGCCTCTCTTTCCTGGGACTCGGGGCGCAGCCCCCGACCCCGGAATGGGGGGCAATGCTCAATGAAGCGCGGGCGGATATGGTGATGGCGCCGCATGTGGCGCTGTTCCCGGCGATTGCGATTTTCCTGACGGTGCTGGCGTTTAACCTGCTGGGGGACGGCCTGCGCGACGCGCTGGATCCGAAGATAAAGGGGTAGGGGCTATTCCCCGGTGGCGCTGTCGCTAACCGGGGCTACGGATGGGTGCGGATGAGTGCAGTTTTGTAGCCCGGATCAGGCGCGTTAGCGCCGCAATCCGGGGATAAGAGGCGCAGGATTAAACCCGGCTGCCCCACAGGTCGTATTCGTCGGCATGTTCGACTTTCACACGGACGACGTCGCCAGGTTTGACCTTCGTTTCGCCGTTCAGGTAGACCGCACCGTCAATTTCCGGGGCATCGGCCATACTGCGGCCAATGGCGCCTTCTTCGTCCACTTCATCGATCAGCACCATGATCTCGCGGCCGACCTTCTCCTGCAGACGTTCGGCGGAGATCTGCTGCTGCAGCTGCATAAAGCGGTTCCAGCGCTCTTCTTTTACCTCTTCAGGCACCTGATCCGCCAGCTCATTAGCGGTCGCGCCTTCAACCGGGCTGTACTTAAAGCAGCCGACGCGGTCCAGGCGAGCCTCTTTCAGGAAGTCGAGCAGCATCTGGAAATCTTCTTCCGTTTCACCCGGGAAGCCGACGATGAAGGTCGAACGCAGGGTCAGGTCAGGGCAGATTTCACGCCACTGCTTAATGCGTGCCAGCTGACGGTCGGCAGAACCCGGACGTTTCATCAGTTTCAGAATGCGCGGGCTGGCATGCTGCAGCGGGATATCCAGATACGGCAGAATTTTACCTTCCGCCATCAGCGGAATCACGTCATCGACGTGCGGGTACGGGTAGACGTAGTGCAGACGGACCCAGATACCCAGTTTCGCCAGCTCTTCGCACAGGCTGACCATGCTGGTTTTTACCGGCGCGCCGTCGTGGAAGCCGGTGCGATGCTTCACATCGACGCCGTAGGCGGAGGTATCCTGAGAGATAACCAGCAGCTCTTTGACGCCGGCATCGGCCAGGCGTTTGGCTTCGGACAGCACTTCACCAATCGGACGGCTGACAAGGTCGCCGCGCATCGACGGGATAATGCAGAAGGTGCAGCGATGGTTACAGCCTTCGGAAATTTTCAGGTAGGCGTAATGACGTGGCGTGAGCTTCACGCCCTGTTCCGGCACCAGGCTCAGGAACGGGTTGTGTTTCGGCTTCGGCGTATAGTGATGGACATGCTCCAGAACCTGTTCATAGCTGTGCGGCCCGGTTATCTCCAGCACTTTCGGATGCACTTCGCGAATCTGGTCTTCTTTCGCGCCCAGGCAGCCGGTCACAATAACTTTGCCATTTTCTTTTAACGCTTCGCCAATGGCTTCCAGAGACTCCTGAACGGCGCTGTCGATAAAGCCGCAGGTGTTGACGATAACCATATCGGCATTGTCGTAGGTGGGGACCACGTCATAACCTTCGGTACGCAGTTCGGTCAGGATGCGTTCTGAGTCCACGAGGTTTTTCGGGCAGCCCAGAGAGACAAAGCCGATCTTCGGCTGATGCGTTACATTGCTCATAGTTTAAAAAGTGTTCGATTATTGGAATGGTCAGGGCAGGAATTTTACAGATCTTTATGAAAAAGAGTATAGCCACGGTGTGACAGATGATGAAAAAGCCCGGGAGATCCCCCCGGGCGGATGGTTCGTTATGGCTGCGCGACGCCTCCTGCCGGTGCTGAACCTGGGGCGGTGGGTTCTCGCTTATCGCGTAGGGTGAAAATCGATATCAGGGTGAAGAGCCCGGCGATGCTGCCGAGAATATAATATGTATGCGCGAAGCCGATGGTGTCATACAGATAGCCGGCCAGCGGCGAGTAAATCGCCGTGGCGATGGAGGCCACAAACAGCACCAGCAAATAGACCGTTGATGACAACTTATGGTCGAAGTTGGCGGCGATGAATTTAAATACTGATACCAGGATCAGTGGTTTTTCCAGCGCGTGCATCATTTTCACCGCGCCAATCCACACCGGACCAAGCGGGATGGCGGAACCCACGATACGTACCGACATAATCAATCCGGCAATAATCAGCGCCCACTTGGCCCCGGTGCGGTTAACAAACCACGGCATCAGGCAGAGAAAGAGCGTTTCACCGCAGACCTGGATGGAGGCCAGAATTCCGTACCAGCGGTTGCCTTCTTCCGGGGTCGGGAACTGCAATGAGAAGTACTGCGCAAACTGCTGATCGTAGGTGTCATAAATTTGCGTAACGAATAAGGTAAAGATCAGCAGCATCCAGAACTGCCCGTTTTTCGCCAGCTCCAGCGCATGGGAGACCTTCAGCGCGCTGGTTTTTTCCATCTCGGCTTCGGTGAGTTCGATTTTAGTCAGCATGAAGCAGATGGCGGCAATCACAATGGCAATACTGGCCAGCCAGAAGGCCAGATTGGGGTTGCTGTCGATATATTTTCCCACGATCCACGCGGCGGCTGCCCAACCTAACGAGCCCCACATCCGCACCCGGCCATACTCAAAGCGATAGCGCCGCGAAATTTTGTCGATATACGAATCAATCACTCCGCAGCCGGAGTTAAAAATTATCCCCAGGTAGATACCGCCCAGTAAGGCGCCCAGCCAGAAGCTGTGGACCAGCAGCGGGGCATAGAGATAAATAAAGAACGGGCCGACCGGCAGCAGCATGGCCAGCAGGATCCAGATAAGCCGTTTTTTCAGACCAAATTTATCGGCAATAAAGCCAAAAAAAGGCTGCATCAACAGAGCAATGAAGGCGTTGACGGAGTACAGCAGGCCGGTTTTGGTGGCGCTGATGCCGAGATGCTGAGTTGTCCAGATGACAAAGAACGCCATGGTGGATGACCAGGCGAATAGATAGAGGAAATCGAAAAGACTCAACAAGATATAGTTTCTTTTGCCGGGCGTAATCATTTCAGTTCCTTCAGGCGGATCGGAGTTAATGCTGCGGGCAATGGCCGCAGATTGTGTTTTTTATTAAATGTTATACGTATTACATTAATGGCGTTGATATGACACCCGCTGGAAATTTTGATCAATTGAAATGATGGTTATTTGTGATCTTATCGGCAAAAAAGAGTTATTTATTGATATTCACACCTTCATTACGATGGGGTGTTTTATGAGAGCGTATAACATTGATTGTGATTTTTTTCATGGGAGCCTGAAAGAGAGGGCGAGCGGATCGCAATTTTGAACATAAATGTAACATTGTAAATGATGTTAATTAACCAGGAATTATTGACCTCGCGCATCATTTTGTACGAAAAATAGCCATATTCTGATAATGGTAATGGATGACAGAGGAGGAACCCTGATGAACGTTGACAGACTGTATCGTAACCTTCTGAATAAGCTGATTAATGCCAATATTGATCTCGACGCTTATTTGCAGCTACGCAAAGCGAAGGGCTATATGTCAGTCAGCGAAAATGAGCATCTGCGTGATAACTTGTTCGAACTGTGTGGTGAAATGCGTAAGTACGGGCTGCAGTTGCAGCACGATCTTGCACCGGAAGAAAAGGACGCTCTCCGTCTTGCAGGTGGAGCCATCGCGTCTGCGGCGGTTTGCCTGATGAGCGGGCATCATGATTGCCCGTCGTATATTGCGGTTAACGTAGAGACGCTAGAACGCTGTCTGGCAGAGCTGACGATGAATATTCGTAAACTGAATAAACAGGCGCCAGTGACCCACGTCTGAATTCAGGGGGAGGTCAGCTCCCCCTGCTTAATGTTATGTAAAAATCCCCTCCTGATGTTCCCCCGCTGGCTACCCTTAGCGCATTGCCGAAAATATTGCCGATGAAAGGAAAATGCCATGCGCCAGGTCGCCATTTCGCTGATGCTCGCCACCCTGCTGTTTCCCGTCGTGACTCTCGCCGGGAAGGTGCGTGTTGAGGTTTTGCAAAATCAGCTCGCCCATCCGTGGGCGCTGGCCTTTCTCCCCGATGATCGGGGAATACTGATAACCCTGCGTTCCGGCGAACTGAAGCGCTGGCGGCAGGGGGAAGGTCTTTCGCCCGCGATAACCGGCGTCCCACCGGTCTGGGCCAGCGGCCAGGGAGGATTGCTTGATGTGGCGCTGGCTCCGGATTTCGCCCACTCCCGCCGGGTCTGGCTGAGTTTTGCTGAAGTCGGCGATGACGGCAAAGCCGGTACCGCCGTAGGCTATGGCCGCCTGAGCGACAACCTTCAGCATCTGGAGCATTTTCAGGTTGTCTTCCGCCAGCAGCCGAAGCTCTCCACCGGCAACCATTTCGGTGGGCGCCTGGTGTTTGATGGGAAAGGGTATTTATTCATCGGCCTGGGCGAAAATAACCAACGCCCCACGGCCCAGGATCTGGATAAACTGCAGGGAAAAGTGGTGCGTCTGACCCAGGACGGCGAAGTGCCTGCCGATAATCCTTTTGTTCATCGCGCGGGGGCGAGACCGGAAATCTGGTCTTATGGCATCCGCAATCCGCAGGGAATGGCGATGAATCCCTGGAGCGATACGCTGTGGCTCAACGAACACGGGCCGCGCGGCGGTGACGAGATCAATATTCCGCAGAAGGGTAAGAACTACGGCTGGCCGCTGGCGACGCATGGCGTCAACTACAGCGGGCTGGCGATCCCCGAAGCGCAGGGCACGGCGGTCGCCGGAACGGAAGCGCCGCTTTTCGTCTGGAAGCACTCTCCGGCGGTAAGCGGGATGGCTTTCTACGCAGCGTCGACCTTCCCACAGTGGCAGCATAAGCTGTTTATCGGGGCGCTGAAGGACCAGTCGCTGATTGTTCTGAAGGTGGATGGCGATAAGGTGCGCGAAGAGGCGCGTATTCTGGGCGAGCGCGGCAAGCGGATCCGCGATGTGCGCGTCGGACCCGACGGCTATCTGTATGTATTAACCGACGAGTCCAACGGTGAACTGCTGAAGGTCAGTCCGGCCGACTAGCATCAGGTGACCGGAATCATCACCACATCGCGCCACGCCTGGCGTTGGTTAAGCTGCTGGTACCAACGCTGCAGGTGCGGGCGCGGCTGCCAGCTTTCAACAATCGTCATCAGGTTATAAACGAACGGCGCCACGGCGATGTCGCCAAGGCCAAAGGCCTCTCCGGATAGCCAGGCGGAGGTCGCCAGCTCATCATCAAGCATCGCGAAAAGCGCCTCACAGGCGGCAATACCGGCGGCGATGGCCGCCGGGTCGCGCTTATCCGCCGGCGTTCTGACCAGCCCCATTAACACCGGACGATGGGCGGGAGAAAGCGAACCGTTTGCCCAGTCCATCCATTTGTCGCTCTGGGCGCGCTTGCGCGGCGAAGTGACCCATAAACGGTCCTGTCCATACTCGGCGGCCAGATAGCGAATAATGGCATTCGATTCCCAAAGGACGAGATCATTGGCATCATCTTTCAGCAGCGGCACCAGGCCATTCGGGTTCATCGCCAGATACTCCGGGTCATGATTTAAGCCAAACTCCAGCCCTGCCATAATATGCTGATATGGAAGGCCCAGCTCCGCCAGCACCCAGCGTACTTTCTTCACATTCGTCGAGTTATTTCTGCCCCATAGCGTAATCATATCGGTTCCTGCCTGTTATTGAGCCGTCGTTGCAGCATGGTGAGCAATCATGTTGGAATAAAGATAATATTTAGGCAATCATGATCAAAAAAATTGCTCTGTTTTCAGCAGGGAGCGAGGTTATTGCGTAAACTTTAAAAACTTTACCAACTCGCTGTTTCTTTAAGGTCATTTGTACGCTTTACTCACCGGCTGCTGCTGCGCCGATAGAGTGTTGCGGCATATTTTGTTTGGAAAGGATACTTGGGTGGCTCTTATGACGCATGACGCTTTTTCTCTTCGCGGCCTCGTGGCAGGCTGCGCGCTTCTCGTTCTTGTCGCACCTGCGGTGCAGGCTGCGGAACAACTCCCCGATGCCCCATCGATCGATGCCCGAGCCTGGATCCTGATGGATTACGCCAGCGGTAAAGTGCTGAGCGAGGGCAACGCCGATGAAAAACTCGACCCGGCAAGTCTGACCAAGATCATGACCAGCTATGTCGTCGGACAGGCGCTGAAGGCGGGCAAGATTAAGTCCACCGATATGGTCACCGTCGGTCGCGATGCCTGGGCTACCGGTAACCCGGCGCTGCGCGGGTCATCGGTGATGTTCCTTAAGCCGGGGATGCAGGTTTCAGTCGAAGACCTGAATAAAGGCGTGATTATCCAGTCCGGCAACGATGCCAGCATCGCGATCGCCGACTACGTGGCGGGGAGCCAGGATGCATTCGTCAGCCTGATGAACGGCTATGCGCAAAAAATGGGGCTGACCAATACCACCTTTATGACCGTGCACGGCCTGGATGCGCCGGGCCAGTTTAGTACCGCGCGCGACATGGCGCTGCTGACCAAAGCGATGATTCATGACGTGCCTGAAGAGTACGCCATTCATAAAGAGAAAGAGTTTACCTTCAATAAGATTCGTCAGCCGAACCGCAACCGTCTGCTGTGGAGCTCAAACCTGAACGCGGATGGCGTCAAAACAGGGACCACCGCCGGCGCTGGCTACAACCTGGTCTCCTCGGCTACCCAGGGAGACATGCGTCTGATTGCCGTGGTGCTCGGCACCAAGACCGACCGTATTCGTTTTAATGAATCCGAAAAGCTGCTGACCTGGGGCTTCCGTTTCTACGAGACCGTGACGCCGATTAAACCGGATGCCACCTTTATCACCCAGCGCGTCTGGTTTGGCGACAGCAACGAAGCCAAACTCGGGGCGGGCGAAGCCGGTTCGATCACCCTGCCGCGCGGGCAGCTGAAAAACCTGAAAGCCAGCTATACCCTGACGGATACGCAGCTGACGGCGCCGCTTAGCAAAGGGCAGGTGGTCGGGACCATCGACTTTAAGCTCAATGATAAAACCATCGAGCAGCGCCCGCTGATCGTCATGGAAGCGGTCAATGAAGGCGGTTTCTTTAGCCGGATGATGGACTTCGTGCTGATGAAACTGCACGGCTGGTTCGGTAGCTGGTTCTCATAACCGACAGGCCGCGCCCTGCGGGGCGCGGTCAGTAGAGTAGTGAAATCTGCTTTTCTTTCGCCAGCGCGAGCAGATCCTCATCCGGACAGACATCGCTGGCAATCACATCAAAACGCGATAAATCGCCCATCCGCGCCGGTCTGACTTTGCCAAATTTACTGTGATCGACAACCAGTACGTGATAGCGCGCGCTGCTCATCGCCCAGTGTTTAACCGGCAGCTCTTCGAGGTTATAGCAGGTGGCGCCCTGCGCGCAGTCGATGCCGGCCGCGGAATAAAAGGCGATGTCCGGGCACAGATGGCTGAGCGTATCCTGCAGGCTGAGTGGTTTAAAAATGGCATTGCTGGCATGGAACTCGCCGCCGCAGAGAATGGCCCGACACTGGGGTTTTTCCTGCAGCGCCAGAAAGGTGTTCAGCGAATAGCAGACGCCGGTAAAGGGCAGGGCGTTATCGATCGCGTCAATGATCCAGGGCGTGGTGGTCCCACAGTCGAAAAAGGCCATTTGATGGGCTTCAAGCAGCGCGGCAGCGTGACGGGCGGCACGGCGTTTTTCCTCCACCAGGCGGGTTTTCTGGTCGCTGAGCAGGTAATGGGTTGCGCTGCGCGGTTCGAGAACGATATAACCGCCTAACAACACCACCGGGCCATTATGGCCGTTCAGGTCGCGACGAATGGTCATTTCTGATACGCCAAGCAGCGCGGCGGCCTCTTTTAAATGAAGCTTATCGCTGCGCTTGAGCGCCTGAATGAGCTGGCTGATACGTTCATCACGACGTGTTTCCATATTCCCTCTACGCTGAAATCGCCCTGCATCGGCAGGGCGTCGTGGGCAATTTTACCTGCCGAAAGAGGGTTAGTCACGCACCCAGCCTTTACGAATCGGCAGGGAGAAGCAAACCCGATACAGCTGCTGCAGGTATTGATACAGCGGTTGACCGCCGGCCTGCCACAGTAATCCGGCGGCCAGGCAACCGCACATCCCGGTCAGCAGGCCGCCCAGCATATCCAGCGGCCAGTGAACGCCAAGATAGACCCGGGACCAGGCGATCGCCACGGCAGTCGCCAGCAGCGCGATCCCGGACCACAGGCGATGCCAGAACAAGAAGGCCAGCGCAAAGGTAAAGCTGATGGTGCCGTGATTGCTGGGGAAGGAGTTATTCGGCGCGTGATGCAGGAACTGATAGCCGACGCCTGCGGCAAACGGACGCTCATGCGGGAAGAGCAGGCCAAAAATCCATGACAGACTCAGGCTAATCGCCAGCGCCAGGAGCACTTTAAACACCAGCTGCCGCTGGTTTGGGCCCCAGAGCCACAGCGCCGCGGTCAACAGAGGCACAATCAGAATCACCTCTTTGGCAACGAATGTCGCCAGGGCGATGACCCACGAGGGCGAGGCGGGGGTGGCGTTGATTAAGGCAAACAGCGCGTCGTTGATATTTTCCAGCATAGATTCAGGCTCTTGGTATCCGATAGCAATCAGCCGCCCACCTTAAAAAACGGTGGCGATAAGGTAAAGCAGTATTGTCTTAATTATCAGCTTGTTAAGAAGCCGTGGGCGCGGCATATGGTGGTGAATATGCCGCAGAGGATGAGTATATCGCCTGTAACCTAATTGAAATATAAACGAAATATAGACAGGTTTAATTAAAATGGCGGCAATATCCGCCGGCTGAAGGCGCATTGCGCTATTTTTAATTGTCACTCACAATTCACTATCTCCTCCGCAAGACTTTCATTAAACTTTGCGCGATTTTTGTTTAACGAAGAGATTGCATGCAGAATTATTCGCTTTCAGGCAAACGCCTCGGACGGCAGGCGCTTCTATTCCCGCTCTGCCTGGTGTTATACGAATTTTCCACTTATATCGGCAACGATATGATCCAGCCGGGAATGCTCTCGGTGGTGGAAGAGTTTCAGGTCGGTAATGAATGGGTTCCGACCTCGATGACCGCCTATCTCGCCGGCGGTATGTTTTTGCAGTGGCTGCTGGGGCCGCTGTCGGATCGTATCGGCCGTCGCCCGGTGATGCTCACCGGGGTGGTGTGGTTTATCGTCACCTGTCTGGCCACGCTGCTGGCGCAGACCATTGAGCAGTTCACGCTGCTGCGCTTTTTGCAGGGCATTAGTCTGTGCTTCATCGGCGCGGTGGGATATGCCGCCATTCAGGAGTCGTTTGAGGAGGCGATGTGTATCAAAATCACCGCCCTGATGGCGAACGTTGCGCTGATTGCCCCGTTGCTCGGTCCGCTGGTGGGAGCGGCCTGGGTCCACATCCTGCCGTGGGAAATGATGTTCGTGCTGTTTGCCGTGCTGGCCGCTATTGCCTTTGTGGGCCTGCAGCGCGCGATGCCGGAAACCGCGACGCGGATGGGCGAGAAGCTGTCGATGAAAGAGCTGGGTCGCGATTATGGCCTGGTGCTGAAGAATCTGCGCTTCGTCGCCGGCGCGCTGGCGACCGGGTTTGTCAGCCTGCCGCTGCTGGCGTGGATTGCCCAGTCGCCGGTGATTATCATCAGCGGCGAAAAGGCCACCAGCTATGAGTATGGCCTGCTGCAGGTGCCGATTTTCGGCGCGCTGATTGCCGGTAACCTGGTGCTGGCGCGACTGACCTCGCGGCGGACGGTACGCTCGCTGATTATTCTCGGCGGCTGGCCGATTATGTTCGGGCTGCTGCTCTCTGCGGTGGCGACGGTGGTATCGACCCATGCTTATTTGTGGATGACCGCCGGGCTGAGCGTTTACGCCTTCGGGATTGGTCTGGCGAACGCCGGGTTAGTCCGCCTGACGCTGTTTGCCAGTGACATGAGCAAAGGTACGGTTTCGGCCGCGATGGGGATGCTGCAGATGCTGATATTTACCGTCGGCATCGAGGTCAGTAAGCATGCGTATGAGCTGGGTGGTAGCGGGGTATTCAGCCTGTTTAACTTGCTCAGCGGCGTAGTGTGGCTGGCGATGATTGTCTATTTTCTCAAAGACAAGAGCGTCGGCAGTTCCAACGACCCGCAGGCATAGCGGCGAAGCGTTCCGGGTGGGGCACGACTGCCGCACCCGGACGAAGGTCAGGCGAACGGCGCTTCGCGATTCAGCACTTTGTCGATGATGTGCAGCACACCTTCCTCATTGTTATGCGGCGCATCATAGTCGGCGACGGCTTTCACCGGTGCTGCCGCGTTGGCCATCGCAAAGCCAAATCCGGCATGTTGCAGCATTTCAATATCATTTCCGCTGTCGCCAAAGGCGACGACTTCATGATTCTCAATGCCCCAGCGCTGTTGCAAAATACGCAAACCGTTGGCTTTGTGCACACCGGGAATAATCAGATCGATACTGCCGTAGCCGGTTGCCACGGCGGTCACCATATCGCCCAACGCCGCGTGTAGCTGCGGCTGGATTTGCGGAATCAGTTGGTCAGGTACGTTGAGGCCGAATTTCAGTATCACGTCATCGATATGGTTGAAATCGTCCACCAGCTGCAGGCGATGGTAATATTTCGCGGCGACCGTCTTTAACTCATCGTTATAGCTATTGAGGGTATACGCGCTGCGTTTACCGCAGGCGATAATTTCAATATTGGTCAGCGTCTGCAGATAGTCGATGACGGTGTGGAAATGATCTTTCGGCAGCTGACAGTTAAAAACGTCATCGCCGGCGCTGACCACCCAGCCGCCGTTTTCGGCGACAAAGGCTATCTCGTGGGCGATGTCCGGGAAAAACGAAATCAGCTGGTAATACTGGTTGCCGCTGGCGACGACGAAGCGAATATTCTGTTCGCGCATGCGCTGATACTGGTTCAGGAAGCGCGGGCGATTGTAGGTTTTGGCATCGCTTAAGAAGGTGCCATCCATGTCTACCGCAATCAGTTTGATGCTCATTAACTGTTCTCCATGACAGGTTCATGTTGTGGTTTGGCCACCGCTCTGGCGACCAACGCCGCTACCATAACCAGACCCAGCACCACCATCATGGCGCTGCGCAGGCCGAAGTGTTCGCCAAGGAAGCCCAGCAGCGGCGGCCCGACCAGGAAGGCAAGATAGCCGGTTATCGCTACCACGCTGACGCGCTTCGGCGCATCGGGACCGGTGTCGCTGGCGGCGGAAATGGTCAGCGGGAAACCGAGCGATGCGCCAAGACCCCACAGCAGTACCGAGACGCCGGCCACCCACGGGTTGTCGACGAAGATAATCAGGCCGATACCCAGCGCGCCCATCACGGCGCTGGCACGGACTACCGTGACCCGGCTGTAGCGATCGATAAACCAGCCGCCGGTAAAGCGACCTATTGTCATCCCGAGGGTGAAGCCGGCGTAAATCAAGGAGCCGGAGGTGGGGCTAAAGCCGTGGCCGTCCACCATCAGCAGCGGCAGCCAGTCGTTGGCAGATCCTTCAGCAAAGGCCATCGCCAGCACCACGACGCCAATCAGCAACAGCTGAACATCACGCCATACCGGCAGACCTTTTTCCTCATGATGCGCGTTCTCTGCCGCATTTTGTCCGGTTCCATCCGGGATGGCGCGAATCGCAATAGCAATCGGGGCTATCGCCACCAGCGCAGCCAGCAGAATATGCGGTGCGGCGGGCAGACCAAAACCGGTCACCGCCATCCCCACGCCGGCGCCGAACAGCGTGCCGAAGCTGTAAAATCCATGCATCATCGGCAGGACGGTTTTATTCATTTCGCGCTCGACGGCGGCGCCTTCAACGTTAATCGCCACCTCCGCCGAACCGAAGCTGGCGCCGAAAATGGCCAGCCCGATGGCAAACAGGACCGCCGAGGTGAGCCACAGCGCCACGCTGAGTACCATCATGCCGACCACGGCGCACGACATTGTGGTGCGAATCACCTTGCGGGTGCCAAAACGTTTGACCAGCCACGCCGAGCAGAGAATCCCGCTCATCGAACCAATCGACAGGCCAAATAAAACGATGCCCATTTCCGCCGTTGACAGCGTCAGCAGGTCACGGATCGCCGGAGTACGGGTAGCCCATGAGGCCATCAGCAATCCAGGGATAAAAAAGAACATGAAAAGGGCCCAGAGTCGGAGCTGTAAGGCCCGGCGGGAGGTTTGCGCTGTCATCCGTAAACGCCTGTGAATGAGAAGATGGAGACAACAGTAGCAAGAATGTGTACATTTGTACATATTCTTCAGAATGCGTATTCGGACAAGAACCGGGCGCCTGGGAGCGTGATATTGCTGCCGATTGCCTGCGCATGACAGCGACTAAGAGGAAAGATATGGCCCGTCGACCGAACGATCCGCAGCGCCGGGAGCGCATTTTACAGGCCACGCTGGATACCATTGCCACCCACGGGATTCACGCGGTAACCCATCGTAAAATTGCCAGCTGTGCGGAAGTCCCGTTAGGCTCGCTGACCTACTATTTCAGCGGCATTGACGCGCTGATAGAAGAGGCGTTTCGCATTTTTACCCGCGATATGTCCGCGCAGTACCAGCAGTTTTTTACCTCGGTCAGCAGCCGTGAAGAGGCCTGCGATGCGATTGCCGAGCTGATCTTTAGCGCCCAGGTGACGACCGCGCGAAATATGGAGTTGATGTATCAGCTGTATGCGTTTTGCAGCAGCCAGCCGGCGCTGAAGGCGGTGATGCAGCACTGGATGCGGCGCAGTCAGCAAACGCTGGAACAGTGGTTTGAGCCGGCTACGGCTCGCGGACTGGATGCGTTTATCGAGGGAATGACCCTGCATTTTGTCACCGATAGCGCGCCGCTCTCAAAGCAGGCTATCCGCCTGATGGTCGGACGCCTGGCCGGAGAGGGGCAATAGCCAGATAAAGCGCTGTACGCCGAGGTATTGCGAGATCCGAGGGCTATCCGCCGGTAGTGGCACCGGCCGTCATATTCACCATCGTTGCCGTCATGGCGTCGGCACGATCGGATGCCAGAAAGGTGATGACATCCGCCACCTGCGCCAGCGTCGGCAAACGTTTGAGCATGGTGCTGTGTGCCGCACCGCCAACCCACTGTTCGACCGTCAATCCCATCGCCTGCGCTTTTGCCGCAAAGACTTCCGCGGTGTAAGAGCCGGCCTCAACCGCGCCGGTAATGGCGTGCGAGCGCACGCCGAGGACGCGGATATTCTTCGGCCCCAGTTCGCTGGCGAGCGCTTTGATAAAGGCTTCGCTACCCGCACAACCGACGATATGGCCCAGGTGGCCCGGCATGGCCATTGTTGCCGCCGGAGCCACGACGGTGATAATGGCGCCCGGGCGAGCGCCGCCCATATGGGGGATAACGGCTTTCGCCAGGTTGAACTGGGCCGCCAGGAACGGGGTGATGCCCTGCATAAACTCGGCGAGGGAGAGCGTCGTGATCTCCTTGCCTTGATTATGGACGAAGCCGGTAGCATTGATGACGATATCGAGCCCGCCGCTGTGCTGCGTCAGCTGCGCTATCCGCTCGCCGGTCGATCGCTCATCGAGGACATCAACGACAAAGGTCTCGGCCCTGCCGCCCGCGGCACGAATGTCATCCGCCACCCGATCCAGCTTCTTCCGATCGCGCGCGCCGAGGTAGACTCGCGCCCCCTCGCGCGCCATAGCATGCGCCACGGCGGAGCCTATCGCACCGCTACCGCCGAAGATGACGGCAACTTTATCTTTCACCAGCATCGCCTTTACCTCTCACCGGACTGAGCTGGTCAAAGTATGAGCAATAACCGGAAGGATGCCAATGCGACGGAGCATACAGTTACCGCCGGGGTCTGCGAGCGTCTCTCTCCTCCAGCTCCTGATAGATGGCGTAGATACCTGTCGCCGCGAAGTTGCCCTGGACGCAATGAATCGCTTTTTGTTGTTCAAGCAAAATAAAGTGCCTGACTTTATTGGTGTAGTGAATCATTAACATGAATCCCAACAGCAGCCATAGCAGCATAAATTCAATAATAAAAATGGATGAGTAAGTGAAGATTTTATCTTTTTCGAAGTTTTTAATTGATTCTTCTAAATACTCCTTGCCTTCGGCTGTTGTCAGCAAGCGGCAAAGATCGTCACGATATTCGCGATCCAGGACGCTGGCGGTGTTTTTCGTCGGGGCTTTATTGGCCTGACAGTCGTTGGCTGTGACGGTCCAGCGAGGGGGCGTCAGCAGCGTAGCCTCCGTGGCTGCGGTTCTGGAGATGTAAAAGCGATCGCCTGACTTTTTCCAAATCAACAGTGCCGTGTCTGGCGGGGCGGTAAAGGTTTGCACAAGCGGTGGGACAAAATACCACAAAGACCATGCGAAAAGAGCTGAGAACAAGAGGGTGATTAATTTCTCGGGCCAGCCTGTCGAGGGCAATTTTTTCAATGGGATGGAGATGGCAAAGAAGTTCAAAATGAAGGGGGGCACCCCCGCATTCTTTAATACGCTGCCGTGGCCTTTTTTATATTTGAAAATCCCATTGACGGCTTTTCGCAATGGCTGGAACAGAAAAGCGAGAACGGTCAGGGCCGCGACAGTTGTGCTCAGCGGCGCGCCGGAGAACTCAGAAATAACATCAGGTTGGAAAGCGGGCATCAACATCTCCTGTGGTGAACATTCCTTATGGGTATGATTTGACTGGCGGGGCAAGCGGGAGGCGTCGCGAGCGGATCGCTCTGTTCTTTGCTGATGACGTGTGCAACTCGGCGCTTCACCCGGCGTATCAGTGTACATCACCCGCGGGGTCAGGGGAGGGCAACGCATCCATGAGGTCTGGGACAACAGAAATGGTGGGGTGAGGAGCAGGTCCAGGGAAGATGCCTGGCTGAGGTGGCGGCGGCGGTCGCCGGGCTATCGCCAATGGTACCGCCTGGCGGTTGTAACCGAATAATTTTAAACATCATAAAATTCAGGCAACAAAAAACCCATCAACCTTGAACCAAAATGGCGGGGTTGATGGGCTCCACAAAATGGGGACATCAAAGAAAAGCAGTGGCACTACTTATGACTGATGCCCAAGAGAAAAGTTCTGCCTCTATCCATTTTTTTCTTAAATATTTACTGTAGCCCTGGCCAGATGATGACAATCAGCGTCCCCGCCAGGGTCAGCAGCACGTTGGCAATCGCATAGGTGCCCGCGTAGCCCAGCGCCGGAATGTTGCTGCGCGCGGTGTCGCTGATAATTTCCATCGCCGGGGCGCAGGTGCGCGCCCCCATCATGGCGCCAAACAACATCGCGCGGTTCATACGCAGCACATAGGCGCCAAACAAGAAGCAAATCACCACCGGCACCAGGCTGACGATCAGACCCGCCGCCAGCATCTGGCCGCCGATGGCGCCCAGGCCGTGGCCAATCCCGGCGCCGGCGCTCAGACCGACCCCGGCCATAAAGACCATCAGGCCGAACTCTTTCACCATATTGAGCGCGCCCTGCGGAATATAGCCGAAGGTCGGGTGGTTGGCGCGCAGGAAACCGAGCATAATCCCGGCAAACAGCAGCCCCGCCGCGTTACCGATACCAAAGCTGAAAGAGCTGAACTGGAAGGTGATCATGCCGATCATCAGCCCGACGATAAAGAAGGCGCAGAAGGCAAGCAGGTCGGTCACCTGGCTGTGAATGGAGATAAAGCCGATACGGTCGGCAACGGTTTTGACGCGTCGCGCATCGCCGCTGACCTGTAACACGTCGCCTTTGTTGAGCACCACGTTATCGTCGATCGGCATTTCAATCTGGCTGCGGATGACGCGGTTTAAGAAGCAGCCGTGATCGGTCAGCTTCAGCTGGGCCAGACGGCGGCCTACGGCGTTGTGGTTTTTCACCACGATCTCTTCGGTGACGATGCGCATATCCAGCAGATCGCGGTCGAAGACCTCTTTGCCGTTACGGAAGCTGGGATCAAGGCGGGCATGGGCGTCCGGATAACCCACCAGCGCGATATCATCGCCCATCTGCAGGACGGCATCGCCATCCGGGTTCGCCAGAATACCGTTACGGCGAATACGCTCAATGTAGCAGCCGGTTTGCCGATAAATCCCCAGCTCGCGCAGATTTTTACCGTCAGCCCAGGCGACCAGCTCCGGGCCGACGCGATAGGCACGGATCACCGGCAGGTAGACTTTACGTTTGGAGTCGGTATCGAGTCCGCGTTCACGCGCAATCTGCTGGGCGCTGGTTTGCAGATCCTGATGCTGCAGCTTCGGCATATAGCGCGCGCCGACGATCAGACTGACGAGACCAATCAGATAGGTCAGGGCGTAGCCCAGACTCAGGTGGTCGAGGGAGAGCGCCAGCCGATCGCTGGGCAGGCCAAAGTGCCGTAGCGTATCCCCCGCACCGACCAGCACCGGCGTTGACGTCATCGCGCCTGCGAGCATCCCGGCGGTCAGGCCGATGTCCCAGCCGAACAGTTTTCCCAGCCCCATCGCCAGCAGCATCGCGCTGCCGACCATCACCAGGGCGAGCATCAGATAGTTTTTTCCGTCGCGGAAAAAAATAGAAAAAAAGTTGGGACCCGCTTCCACGCCAACGCAAAAAATAAACAGCATAAAGCCCAGATTTAGCGCATCAGTGTTAATACTGAAATGCTGCTGACCTAATAATAATGAAACCACTAAAACGCCAATAGAATTACCAAGTTGTACTGACCCGAGACGAAGTTTCCCGAGACAAAGCCCCAGGGCAAGTACAACGAATAATAACAGGATGTAATTCCCGTTTAACAAATCTGCGACGTTTATATTCACGAAAGCCAACTTCTCATTTACTAGTAAGTTGTTGAAGGAAATGGTTATTTGGTCTAAGGTTGGTCCAGTGTTCGCGTTGTCCCGAACCCTGTTCTGGCATCCCGTTATAACCAGTAAAAACAGAGCCGGTAGTTTAATCCTTCCTGGATGCTGCGGCTAGTCACAATCGTTTTTACGCCGATGGGGAGCTAAATTGGCATGGATTGCCGGAATGCTTTATCTGACTGGACGAATTGAAGTGGGTTAGAAGCAGAATCAGGAGGATATTGTGAAATCTGAGCGTGCCTGGGTGGGTATTACCTGTGGGTTCTTTCTGTTTATCGTAGTGTGTTTATTGCTGTTACTGCATATGAAAGGCGTCTTTCGGGCTACCGGTAATCCTGAGGTTGGACTGCTCTATTTTTTGCTGCCCGGTGCGGCCGCCAGCTGCCTCTCTCCGGGGCGACGCGTCATCCAGCCGCTGGTGGGAGCAATTCTGGCTACCCCCGTCTGTCTGCTGATCATGCGGATTTTTTTTGCGGCTCAGCGTACCTTCTGGCAACAGCTGGCGTGGCTGTTTAGCGCGGTGTTCTGGTGCGCGCTGGGCGCGCTGTGCTTTCTGTTTATCTGCGCCTGGCTGGATACCAGACGCAATCATTCGTCAGAGAAATGAGTCGGCTCAGGCAAACAGACCGAGATTCTCTTTCGCCCAGGCTTCAAAATCAGTGCAGCCGCCGATATGTTTTTGATCGACAAAAATCTGCGGAACGGTCTCAACCGGTTTGCCTACGGTCTTTTCCAGGTCGCTCTTGCTGATGCCTTCGGCGTGAATATCAACGTAGCGGTAGTTGAAGTCATCGCGTTCATTGGTCAGTTTCTCTGCCAGCTCTTTGGCGCGAACACAATACGGGCAACCAGGACGACCAAAAATAACGGTAAACATACTTTCTCTCCTTAAATCTCAGCCGGATGGCGAATGACCGCTATGATGACGCGTTATGCCGGCGAGGAAAAGAAGGTTCTGCCTTTTTCTTCGATGGTTTAAGGCTATGTTTGATAAATGTCTTCGTGGTTAAATCATTATACTGTGTCTGCCGCGCGCGATTAGCCAGGAGAGCGCGCGAATAATATTGACTGGAGGAGAGCTGAGCTATGCGATCGCCTGCCGTTTTGCCGAAAAGCGTTCTGGTGGTAGAGATCATCGGGATTGCGCTGTTGACCCTCGCCTGGCTCTCGCTCAATCAGTACCTGCAGCTGCCGGCGCCGTTTTCCAGCCCGACGGCGGCGATGCTGATGATCTTTTCCGGGATCCTGCTGATGCTCCCGGCCGCGATAGCATTAATGTGGCGAATGGCCAGGATCGTCGCGCCGCAGCTGACTCACACTCCAAAACCAACTTCTTCATCAGACAGAGAAAAACAAGATGACGCCGACCATTGATCTGCTGCGTAGCCACCGCTCCATCCGCCACTTCACCGATGCGCCGATCGGCGACGAACAGCGCGAAGCTATTATCGCCAGCGCGCAGGGGGCCTCGAGCTCGAGCTTTTTACAGTGCAGCTCTATTATCCGCGTCACCGATCCTCAGCTTCGTCAGCAGCTGGTCACGATGAGCGGCGGCCAGCAGCACGTGGCGCACGCGGCGGAATTCTGGGTATTTTGCGCCGACTTTAACCGTCTGCTGCAAATCTGTCCGGATGCCCGGCTCGGGCTGGCCGAACAGCTGCTGCTGGGGGCGGTGGATACCGCAATGATGGCGCAAAATGCGCTGGTTGCCGCCGAATCCCTGGGCCTCGGCGGCGTCTATATCGGTGGGATCCGCAATAGCATTGAAGAGGTGACCGAACTGCTGAAACTGCCACAGCACGTCCTGCCGCTGTTTGGTCTGTGTCTGGGATGGCCAGCCGATAACCCTGAGGTGAAGCCGCGTATGCCCGCTGCTATGCTGGTGCATGAAAATGCGTACCAGCCGGTGGATGAGGCAGTGCTGGCGCAATATGATGAGCAGATGGCGCAATACTACCTGTCGCGCGGCAGCAACACCCGCCGTGATACCTGGAGCGACCATATTCGCCGCACTATCATTAAAGAAAGTCGCCCGTTTATTCTCGAATATCTGCATAAGCAGGGGTGGGCAACGCGCTGATTGCGTGTACACTGCTGCCTGCTTTCCGCCCCGCCATTTGGTGCACCGGGCGGTCGTGGCGCAATTAACATATTGCAGGCCCGCCGGAGCGGGCCTTGTTGCAGAGGTGCAGGGTGAAAATTGCTATATTATCCCGGGATGGAACGCTTTATTCATGTCGTCGCCTGCGCGAAGCCGCGCAAAAACGCGGCCACCAGGTGGAAATCCTCGATCCGCTTTCCTGCTATATGAACGTGAGTCCGGTGGCCTCATCGATTCACTATAAAGGACGTCAGCTCCCGCATTTCGATGCCGTGATCCCGCGCATTGGTTCGGCGATTACCTATTACGGGACCGCTGCCCTTCGTCAGTTTGAACTGCTCGGCAGCTATCCGCTCAATGAATCGGTGGCGATAACCCGCGCCCGCGACAAGCTGCGCTCGCTGCAGCTGCTGGCGCGGCAGGGCATCGATCTGCCGCTGACCGGGATCGCGCACTCTCCGGATGATACCAGCGACCTGATTGCCATGGTCGGCGGCGCGCCGCTGGTGGTCAAACTGGTGGAAGGGACGCAGGGCATCGGGGTGGTGCTGGCGGAGACCCGCCAGGCGGCAGAGAGCGTGATCGACGCCTTCCGCGGCCTGAATGCGCATATTCTGGTTCAGGAGTATATCGCCGAGGCGAAAGGGCGGGATGTCCGCTGCCTGGTCGTGGGTAATGAAGTGGTGGCGGCGATCGAGCGGCGGGCGAAAGAGGGCGATTTCCGCTCTAACCTGCACCGCGGCGGTGTGGCGACGGTGGCCACGATCAGCGATCAGGAACGTGAGATGGCCATCAGGGCGGCGCAAACCCTGGGGCTGGATGTCGCCGGGGTGGATATCCTTCGCGCGACCCGTGGGCCGCTGGTCATGGAAGTGAACGCCTCTCCGGGTCTGGAGGGCATTGAAACGACCACCGGAATTGATATTGCCGGGCGCATGATCGCCTGGATTGAGCGTCAGGCCACGCCAGAATTTTGTCTGAAAATGGGCGGATAACCGGCGCGGGTGACACTTTCATGGTATGCGCTGCGTTTTTTGCGTAAGCTATGGCGTCGTTTTTCTACAGTAAGAGGTCACAGGTCATATGGATTCACTGGTCGTTCCGGGTCTGGATACGCTACGTCACTGGCTCGATGAGTTAGGCATCAACTTCTTTGAGTGTGATTCCTGCCAGGCCTTGCATCTGCCGCATATGCAGAATTTCGACGGCATTTTTGATGCGAAGCTCGATCTGGTGGATAACGTCGTGCTCTTTTCTGCTCTGGCGGAAGTGAAGCCTTCGGCGCTGCTCGGGCTTTCCGCAGATCTTTCGGCAATTAACGCCAGTTCGTTGACCGTCAAAGCCTTCCTCGATATTCAGGATGACAATCTGCCTAAACTGGTGGTGTGTCAGGCGCTATCCGTTGGCGTCGGCATTACCGTCGAACAGTTTGGCTGGTTCTTCCGTCAGAGCGAAGAGCAGATCTCTATGGTTATCCTCGAAGCAGCCGCCAACCAGGTGCTCTATAAAGCCGAAGAAGAAGAGTACGTCGCTGAAGATATTCAGCACCATTTTCTTCACTAAGCCTGTCGATGAATAGCGCAGCCACTGCCATAGCGGCTGCGTATTACGTGCTTTTATTCTGCATTTAACCTTCCCTTAAAGAATTTTTCACCGCCATTCAGCCGCTTTTGGCTTATCACGTAGACCGTTACTGCATAAAAAATTGATAAAAGGCGTTATTTTACCTGGGCTATAGCCTCTTATTCTGGCTACAGTTATTCTGACGATGCTTCCAGTTGCGGGCAACCATTCCGGGAGAGGTCCTCTCTCCTTTTCTTAGGCAATGAGAAAATATGCATGATTATTGCATGCAGACAAGTGCGTATATTAAGCCCGCTTGTTAACGGGCATTGAGAAGGAAAAAGAGATATGACCGCCTTTGGTAAAAAATGGTTAACAGGTCTGGTTACGGGTGCGTTGATGGCCGTCTCTGCCGGTTCACTCGCCGCTGAACAAAAAACCCTGCATGTTTATAACTGGTCTGATTATATTGCGCCGGATACGGTGGCAAATTTTGAAAAAGAGACCGGCATTAAAGTGGTGTACGACGTTTTTGATTCCAACGAAGTGCTGGAAGGCAAATTAATGGCGGGCAGCACTGGCTTTGACCTGGTGGTCCCGTCCGCCAGCTTCCTTGAACGTCAGCTGGCGGCAGGTGTCTTCCAGCCGCTGGACAAGAGCAAGCTGCCAAACTGGAAGAATCTTGACCCGGAAGTCCTCAAGCTGGTCGCCAAACACGACCCGGATAACAAGTACGCGATGCCGTATCTGTGGGCGACCACCGGCATTGGCTATAACGTCGATAAAGTGAAAGCCGTACTCGGTAAAGATGCGCCGCTGAATAGCTGGGATCTGGTACTTAAGCCGGAGAACCTTGAAAAACTGAAAAGCTGCGGCGTCTCCTTCCTCGATGCACCGGAAGAGATTTTTGCCACCGTCCTGAACTATCTGGGCAAAGATCCGAACAGCACAAAAGCCGATGATTACACCGGTCCGGCGACCGACCTGCTGCTGAAACTGCGGCCGAATATCCGCTACTTCCACTCCTCGCAATATATTAACGACCTTGCTAACGGCGATATCTGCGTCGCCATCGGCTGGGCTGGCGACGTCTGGCAGGCGGCGAACCGGGCAAAAGAAGCCAAGAACGGTGTGAACGTCTCCTACTTCATTCCAAAAGAGGGGGCGCTGGCGTTCTTTGATGTCTTCGCGATGCCGGCGGATGCGAAAAACAAAGATGAGGCTTATCAGTTCCTTAACTATCTGATGCGCCCGGAAGTGATCGCCAAAATCAGCGATCAGGTGTACTACGCTAACGGCAACAAAGCCTCCACGCCGCTGGTGAGCGAAACCATCCGTAATAACCCGGCTATCTACCCGCCGGCCGATGTGTTCGCCAAACTGTTCACCCTGAAGGTGCAGGATCCGAAAATCGACCGCGTACGCACGCGTGCGTGGACGAAAGTCAAAAGCGGGAAATAAAACCTGATGGCCCGGTTCACCGGGCCTGAAAAGGTCTGACCCGGCCGGGTGGTTGCTCCACGCGGCCGGGCAACAAACGGATTAAAGTGCAGCGAAAACATGCACCAGGATGGTGCACCTGCACTGTAAAGTTCAATGTATGGCAACCGGGCCATACGGTGGTAGTTTTTTGCCGGAGAGCACCTGAGTGAACGACGCAATTCCCCGCCCACAAGCGAAAACCCCCAAAGCGCTGACCCCGCTGCTGGAAATCCGTAATCTGACGAAGTCTTTCGACGGGCAGCACGCCGTCGATGACGTCAACCTCACGATTTATAAAGGTGAAATCTTCGCACTGCTGGGCGCATCCGGCTGCGGCAAATCGACGCTGCTGCGTATGCTGGCCGGCTTTGAGGAGCCGACGGCCGGGCAAATTATGCTCGATGGCGTTGACCTGTCGCGCGTACCGCCCTATCAGCGGCCGATCAATATGATGTTCCAGTCCTACGCGCTGTTCCCCCATATGACGGTGGAGCAGAACATTGCCTTTGGGCTGAAGCAGGACAAGCTGCCGAAAGCCGAAATCGCCAGCCGGGTGCAGGAGATGCTGGCGCTGGTGCATATGCAGGAGTTCGCCAAACGTAAACCGCATCAGCTTTCCGGCGGTCAGCGTCAGCGCGTGGCGCTGGCCCGTAGCCTGGCGAAACGACCAAAACTGCTGCTGTTGGATGAGCCGATGGGCGCGCTGGATAAAAAGCTCCGTGACCGCATGCAGCTGGAAGTGGTGGATATCCTCGAACGCGTGGGGGCCACCTGCGTCATGGTGACCCACGATCAGGAAGAGGCGATGACCATGGCGGGACGTATCGCCATTATGAACCGCGGGAAGTTCGTGCAAATCGGCGAGCCGGAGGAGATCTACGAGCATCCGACAACCCGCTACAGTGCGGAATTTATCGGCTCGGTCAACGTGTTTGAAGGGGTGGTAAAAGATCGTCTGGAAGATGGTCTGGTGCTGAGCTCGCCGGGGCTGACGCACCCGCTGAAAGTCGATCCTGATGCGTCCGTTATCGATAATGTGCCGGTGTGGGTCGCTCTGCGCCCGGAAAAAATCATGCTCTGCGATGAGCCGCCGGCGGATGGCTACAACTTTGCGGTAGGAGAGGTGATCTATATCGCCTATCTCGGCGATCTGTCTATCTACCACGTACGCCTCAAAAGCGGGCAGATGATCAGCGCCCAGCTGCAGAACGAACATCGTCATCGTAAAGGTACGCCAACCTGGGGTGATGAAGTGCGTTTGTGCTGGGATGCCGACAGCTGCGTTGTTCTGACGGTGTAAGGAGAGGGCGATGAGTGTATTACAACCACCGGCCGGGGTGAAGAAAACGGGCGGTTTTGCCCAATGGCTCACGCGGTTGCAGATGGCGCATGGGCGCAAGCTGGTGATTGCGCTGCCCTATCTGTGGCTGATCCTGCTGTTTCTGCTGCCGTTCCTGATCGTCTTTAAAATCAGCCTGGCGGAGATGGCGAGGGCGATCCCGCCCTACACCGATCTGTGGGAGTGGGCGGACGGCCAGCTCACGCTGACGCTGAACCTCGGCAACTTCCTGCAGCTGACCGACGATCCGCTCTATTTCGAAGCCTATCTGCAGTCGCTGCAGGTGGCGGGGATTTCGACGTTCTGCTGCCTGCTGCTGGGCTATCCGCTGGCATGGGCGGTGGCGCACAGCAAACCGTCCACGCGAAATATTCTGCTGCTGCTGGTGATCCTGCCATCGTGGACCTCATTCCTGATCCGCGTTTATGCGTGGATGGGGCTGCTGAAAAGCAACGGCGTGTTGAATAACTTCCTGCTGTGGCTGGGGGTCATCGACCAGCCGCTGGAGATCCTGCATACCAACCTGGCGGTTTATATCGGCATTGTTTACGCCTATCTGCCGTTTATGGTGCTGCCTATCTATACCGCGCTGACGCGGATCGACTACTCGCTGGTGGAAGCGTCGCTGGATCTGGGCGCCCGGCCGCTGAAAACCTTCTTCCAGGTGATCGTCCCGTTGACCAAAGGCGGGATTATCGCTGGTTCGATGCTGGTTTTTATCCCGGCGGTTGGGGAGTTCGTGATCCCGGAACTGCTGGGCGGTCCGGACAGTATTATGATCGGGCGGGTCCTGTGGCAGGAGTTCTTTAATAACCGCGACTGGCCGGTCGCCTCGGCGGTGGCCATCGTGATGCTGCTCCTGCTGATCGTGCCGATTATGTGGTTCCACAAACATCAGCAAAAACAGATGGGGGATCATGGATGAACGATTTGCCGGTAGTCCGTTCGCCGTGGCGAATTTTAATCCTCGTACTCGGCTTTACCTTTTTATATGCACCGATGCTAATGCTGGTGATTTACTCATTCAACAGCTCGAAGCTGGTGACGGTGTGGGCGGGGTGGTCGACGCGCTGGTACAGCGAATTGTTCCATGATGATGCGATGATGAGCGCCGTCGGGCTGAGTCTGACCATCGCGACCTGTGCGGCGACGGCGGCGGCGATTCTGGGGACGATTGCCGCGGTCGTGATGGTGCGCTTTGGTCGCTTTCGGGGATCAAACGGCTTTGCCTTTATGATTACGGCGCCGCTGGTGATGCCGGATGTCATTACCGGGCTGTCGCTGCTGCTTCTGTTTGTGGCGCTCGGGCATGCCATCGGCTGGCCGTCGGATCGCGGCATGTTGACCATCTGGCTGGCGCACGTGACCTTCTGTACCGCCTACGTGGCGGTGGTGATCTCGTCGCGGCTGCGTGAACTGGACCACTCGATTGAGGAGGCGGCGATGGATTTAGGCGCGCCGCCGCTGAAGGTCTTTTTCATCATTACGCTGCCGATGATCATGCCGGCGGTTATCTCCGGCTGGCTGCTGGCGTTTACCTTATCGCTGGACGATCTGGTCATCGCCAGCTTTGTTTCCGGCCCGGGCGCCACCACCTTGCCGATGCTGGTCTTCTCCAGCGTGCGTATGGGGGTGAACCCGGAAATCAACGCCCTGGCAACCTTAATCCTCGGCGTAGTCGGCATTGTTGGTTTTATCGCCTGGTATTTGATGGCGCGCGCAGAAAAGCAGCGGGTGCGCGATATCCAGCGTGCAAGACGGAGCTGAAGCCCCTAAAATCTACGGTAAAACTGGTATCGGCGTCGCGATAGTGCGACGCCGTTTTCATGGAAGACGTTTCCGTTGGGACTGTTTACAAAAACTCGTTCATCTCATGCGCGTCTTAACGTCCCTGCACTGGTGCAGGTGGCGGCGTTCGCCATTATTTTGATTCGTGCCGTGGATCTGCTGATGATCCTGAATCAGCTGGGTATCGGTGGGATAGAGGCGTTTATTCAGCGTAGCGTGCAGACATGGACCTTGACGCTGGTGTTTCTCTCCAGCCTGTTGCTGGTCTTTATTGAGATCTGGTGCGCATTTTCACTGGTAAAAGGGCGCAATCTGGCGCGCTGGATCTTTCTCCTGACGCAAATTACCGTCACCGCTTATCTCTGGGCGGCCTCGCTGGGGTACGGCTACCCGGAGCTGTTCAGTATTGCCGGCGAGTCAAAACGTGAAATTCTGCGTTCTCTGGTGATGCAAAAACTGCCCGATTTGCTGGTGCTGGCGCTGCTGTTTGTTCCGGCGTCGTGTCGACGGTTTTTCCGACTGCAATAACGGTGATACAATCCCCGCCCCTGATTTCTGGAAGGTCTTTTTATGCACTGCGCACTCTATGACGCGGGCCGCTGTCGCTCCTGTCAGTGGCTGGAACGGCCGTTAACACAACAGCTCGCCAGTAAAATGGCCGATCTCAGAACGCTGTTGGCGGACAGCCCGGTGGCGACATGGTTTGAGCCGGTTTCCGGCCCGGAAGCCGGTTTTCGCAACAAAGCTAAAATGGTGGTCAGCGGCAGCGTTGAACGTCCGCTGCTGGGGATGCTGCACCGCGATGGCAGCCCGGAAGACCTGACCGACTGTCCGCTCTATCCGGCCAGTTTTGCAGCGGTATTTGCCGTGCTGAAACCGTTCATCGCCCGCGCCGGATTAACGCCCTATAACGTTGCCCGCAGGCGCGGCGAGCTGAAGTATCTGCTGTTAACGGAAAGCCAGCTGGATGGCGGCATGATGCTACGTTTTGTGCTGCGTTCCCCGACGAAACTTGCGCAGCTCCGCGCCGCGCTGCCGTGGCTGCAGGCGCAGCTGCCGCAGTTGAAGGTGATTACCGCCAATATTCAGCCGGTGCATATGGCCATTATGGAAGGCGAAGAGGAGATTCTCCTCAGCGAGCAGGCGGCGCTGGCGGAAAACTTTAACGGCGTACCGCTGTGGATCCGCCCGCAGAGCTTCTTTCAAACGAATCCTGCCGTTGCCGGCCAGCTGTATGCGACCGCCCGCGATTGGGTACGCCAGCTGCCGGTCAATCATATGTGGGACCTGTTCTGCGGAGTGGGGGGCTTTGGCCTGCACTGCGCCACGCCGGAAATGCGCCTGACCGGGATTGAGATTGCGCCGGAGGCGATCGCCAGCGCGAAGCAGTCTGCCGCCGAACTGGGCCTGACCAACCTTCATTTTCAGGCGCTGGACTCGACGCAGTTTGCCACCGCTGAGGGCGAGATTCCTGACCTGGTGCTGGTCAACCCGCCGCGCCGCGGGATCGGCCGCGAGCTGTGCGACTATTTATGCCGTATGGCGCCGCCCTTTATTATCTACTCCAGCTGTAACGCGCAGACGATGGCGAAAGATATCGCGCGGCTGCCGGGCTATCGGGTTGAGCGGGTGCAGCTGTTTGATATGTTCCCCCACACCGCCCACTACGAAGTGCTGACGCTGCTGGTTCGCGAAGTTTAAACAAAATGTGAACTCTTCTGCCGGCGTAAATCGGGTAAGCTTGGCTAATAACGGCGTGAAATGAGCGGAGCACTACCCATGGCAAAGAAAATCCTGTTGGTCGAAGATGACGACGATATTGCCGCGTTGCTGCGTTTAAATCTGCAGGATGAGGGATATCAGATTGTGCATGAAGCGGACGGCGCCCAGGCGCTGGTGCAGCTGGAAAAGGGCGGCTGGGATGCGGCGATTCTTGACCTGATGCTGCCCAACGTCGATGGGCTGGAGATTTGCCGGCGCATTCGCCAGATGACCCGCTATCTGCCGGTGATTATTATCAGCGCCCGTTCCAGCGAGACGCACCGCGTGCTGGGACTGGAGATGGGGGCGGACGACTACCTGGCCAAACCGTTTTCGGTTATTGAACTGGTTGCGCGAGTCAAAGCGCTGTTTCGTCGCCAGGAGGCGATGGGGCTTAATTTGCTGATGGATTCCGGGCGTATCGATTGCCACGGCCTGAGCATCGACCCGCTTTCGCGCGAAATCAGACTGCACGGTGAGCCGGTGGATTTAACGCCGCGCGAATTTGATCTGCTGTACTACTTTGCCCGCCATCCCGGCGAGGTCTTTTCTCGTCTGGCTCTGCTTGACCGCGTCTGGGGCTACCAGCATGAAGGCTATGAGCATACGGTCAATACGCATATCAACCGTCTGCGCAGTAAAATCGAACGCGACCCGGCGGAGCCGGAAATCATTCTGACGGTCTGGGGCAAGGGCTATAAATTCGCGCCTGCGCGTCAAGGAGCGGGGCAATGATGCGCCGGTTAAGCCTGAGCCAGCGCCTGGCACTGGTGTTTACTTCGCTGCTACTGCTTTGCGCGGCGGCGGTCTGTGCGGTTCAGCTGTACAGCAGCGCGCAATACGGTAATGCGATGGTCCAACGTCTTTCGGTCGGGCTGGCGCAGCAGATTGTTGCCCGTGAACCGCTGCTCGATGCGCAGGGCCAGGTCAATCGCGAGGCGCTGAAACCGCTTTTCGATCGGCTGATGGTCTTCAACCCCAGCGTCGAACTCTATCTGGTCTCTCCTGACGGCGAGCTGCTGGCCGATGCTGCGCCGCCGGGCCATATCAAACGCCAGCGCGTTGACATCGTGCCGATACAGACGTTTCTCTCCGGCGGCACCTGGCCGGTGTACGGTGACGATCCGCGTAGCCAGGATCAGCGCAAGGTCTTCAGCGTGGCGCCGTTGAATGTCGACGGCCAGCTGCGCGGCTATCTCTATATTATCCTGCAAGGGGAAACCTTTAATGAGCTGGCGGCCAGCGCCTGGCAGAAGACGCTGGGTAGTCTGCTGATCTGGACGCTGCTACTGGTGGCCCTGTTTGGTCTGCTCGCCGGCGGCCTTGCCTGGTATTGGGTGACGCGCCCGGTACGTCAGCTGACCGCACAGGTGGGGATCCCCGGAGAAGACAGCATCGGGGCGATTAAACTGCTGGCGGCGCAAGCGCCGGAGCCGCATCCCGGTAATGAAGTGGCGATCCTGCATAACCGGTTTATCGACCTGGCCCGGCAGATCGCCGGACAGTGGGATCGACTGGCCGACAGCGATCGTCAGCGGCGTGAATTTATCGCCAATATTTCTCACGATCTGCGGACTCCGCTGACTTCGCTGCTGGGTTATCTGGAGACGCTGACGTTGAAAGCCGATCGGCTGAGCGCGGAAGAGAGCAAGCGCTACCTCAATATTGCGCTGCGCCAGGGGAATAAAGTCCGCTCTCTTTCTCAGCAGCTGTTTGAGCTGGCGCGCCTCGAACATGGCGGGATCAAGCTGCAGCCGGAGAAATTTGTGCTGGCGGAGCTGGTCCAGGACGTGGCGCAGAAGTTCGATCTGGCGATTGCCACCCGCCACATCCGATTACAGCTCTCGCTGGCCGGGGGATTGCCGCCGGTGGTGGCGGATTTATCGATGATGGAGCGGGTGTTGACCAATTTACTGGATAACGCGATTCGCCACACGCCGGATGGCGGCAGTATCAGCCTGACGGCCCGTCAGCAGGGGGCGGAGATGGTGGTTGAGGTAGCCGATAGCGGTCCCGGAGTTGCCGGCGAGCTGCGGGCGACATTGTTTGAACGGCCTTCAGTGCTTGAACCCGGTCAGAGCCCGGAATCACGGGGCGGGTTGGGGCTGATGATTGTGCGGCGAATGCTGCAGCTGCACGGCGGTGATATTCACCTGGTCGATGTGCCGGCAGGGGCCAGCTTCCGCTTTACCCTGCCGTTGCGTTCGTAGCGATAGCTCCCCGGTCAGGCTGTGCTGGCCGGGAAGCCGCCCGGGCAAGGTATTTCCGCACCGCGGGTCAGCAGAAAATTATTCCGGGAACCACTGGTTGCTGATTTTCTGATACGTGCCGTCCGCTTTAATCGCCTTCAGCGCACCATTGAGTTTTTCCAGCAGCGCCTTGTTGTCCGGACGTACTGCGATACCGAGGCCGGTGCCGAAGTATTGCGGGTCGGTCACTTTTGGAGTGGCGACGCCCAGCTGCGGGTTGGTTTTCAGCCACTCATTCACCACGGCGGTATCGCCAAACACCCCGTCAATACGGCCGTTTTTCAGGTCGATAATCGCATTCTGATAGCTGTCATAGGCGACAGTTTTCACTTCCGGATGTTTATCCTGCAGGTATTTCTGGTGGGTGGTGCCGTTTTCCATGCCAATACGTTTGCCTTTCAGATCGGCAAAGGAGTGGAAGGCGTCTTTTTTAGCAATAACCAGCGCCGAGTTGGCGTAGTACGGATCGGTAAATGCGACCTGCTTGCTGCGCTCCGGGGTAATGTCCATACCGGAGATCACCGCGTCATATTTTTTAAATTTCAGCGCCGGGATCAGGCTATCGAAAGCGTGGTTGGTAAAGGTACAGTCAGCCTGCATCTGTTTGCACAGCGCTTTTGCCAGATCCAGATCGAAACCGACGATCTGATTGTTCGCATCCATGGATTCAAAAGGGGGGTAGGTTGCAGAAACGCCGAAGCTGATTTTTTCTGCGGCAGCGGCGCCAAAGGCGAAAGAGGAAAGCAGTGCAGCCAGAACTAACTTTTTCATCGTGGAACTCCCGTCGGTCAATCTTATGATGTTGTGCCGTGTCTGCGGCTGATTTTCACAATGCCACTAAATGAATTTGTATTCAATAATTACGTATAATTATTTTTTGTGGAAATAAAAAAGACGGGCATTCTATAGACATGCCCGTCTTTATGTTTGCTACTTATGCATTCATCTCATGCAACTCACTCGTGATGTGAGCTGCTGCGTCGGTCAACGCTAATTCCGTCGTTCAAACGCCAGCGCTTTACGCTCCACTAACCGCATCAGCAGCGTCAGCAGACCGTTGACGATGAGATAGACAATACCGGCCGCCCCAAACACCATAACGTCATAGGTACGTCCGTACAGCAGCTGGCCGTGTCCCATGACTTCCATCAACGTAATGGTGTAAGCCAGGGAGGTGCTTTTGAACACCAGCACAACCTCGTTGGAATACGAAGAGAGGGCGCGTTTAAAGGCGTACGGCAGCAGAATCGCCAGCGTGTCTTTCTTGCTCATTCCCAGCGCGCTGCAGGATTGCCACTGGCCGTCAGGAATGGCGCGGATCGCACCATAAAACAGCTGGGTGGTGTAAGCCGCGCTGTTCAGGGACAGGGCTATCATGGCGCACAGCCAGGGTTCAGAAATCAGATGCCACAGTACCGGGTAGTTCTGCAAAGAGGGGAACTGACCCGGGCCATAGTAAATCAGGAAGATCTGTACCAGCAGCGGCGTACCGGTAAATAAGGTGATGTAAGCGCGAACAATCCACACCAGTACCGGCGTTTTCAGCGTCAGGACGATGGTGAAAACCAGCGACAGAATCAGCGCCACGACGATCGACGCCGCGGTCAGCGTCAGGCTGGTATGCAGCCCTTTCAGCAGTTCAGGTAAATAATCGAGCATCAGCCTGGTCTCCGTTCGAAGCGCGTCGCACGTTGGTCAATACGTTTGAGGATGTACTGACTGAGCAGGGTGATGACCAGATAGATCGCCGCCGCGATGATGTACCAGTTAAACGGTTCCTGAGTGCGGGTGGCGATGCTCTTGGTTTGCAGCATCAGATCGTTGACGCTGATTAAACTGACCAGCGCGGTATCTTTCAGCAGAACCAGCCACTGGTTGCCGAGGCCCGGCAGCGCATGACGCCACATTTGCGGCATCACCAGACGGAAGAAGATCGCCCCTTTCGATAGCCCCAGCGCCTGGCCGGACTCCCACTGCCCCTGAGGTACCGCCTTGAGCGCCCCGCGCAGAGTTTGCGAGGCGTAAGCGGCGTAGAGCAGGGACAGTGCGATGGCGCCGCAGAGGAACGGACTGACGTCGAAGTTTTCAATCTGCATCTGTACCGGAATCTGCACAAAGCCAAGATTGATCGTAAAACCGTCAGAGAGCGTAAGCAGCAGCTGAGAGGAGCCGAAATAGATAAACAGGACCACCAGAATCTCCGGTAGTCCACGCAGAACCGTGACCACGCCGGTTGCGAACCATGCCAGCGGGCGCCATTTTACTGACTCCAGCACGGCAAACAGCATCGCCAGCACAAGGCCGATGATGAGCGCGCAAACGGCAAGGCCGACGGTCATCCCGGCGGCACTTGCTAAGGGAAAAATTTCATTCATTTAGCGTTACTTCTGAAACCATTTGCTATAGATGGTCTGGTAAGTCCCATCTTTTTTCACTTTTTCCAGCGCAGCATTAAATTTCTGCTGCAGTTCGGTATTGCCCTGACGAAGCGCAATGCCCAGACCGGTACCGAAGTAGTCTTTATCGGTGACTTTATCGCCCACCGCGGCCAGCTTCGGATTGCTCTTCAGCCACTCGGTGACGACGGCATTATCACCAAACACGGCATCAATACGGCCGTTTTGCAGATCCAGCTTCGCATTCTGGTAGCTGTCGTATGGCACGGTGGTGATTTCAGGGTGTTTGTCGTTAATAAATTTCTGGTGCGTGGTTCCGTTCTGGACGCCGACCTTTTTGCCTTTCAGCTGTTCGAGGCTGGTGAATTTACCCTGCTGGCCGACAAACAGCGCCGAGTTTTCGTAGTAAGGCGTCGTGAACAGCACCTGTTTTTCACGCTCAGGCGTGATATCCATCCCGGCCATCACCGCATCGACGCGGCGGAATTTGAGGCTGGGGATCAGGCTGTCGAAGGCCTGGTTGGTAAAGGTGCAGGTAGCATCAATTTCTTTACACAGCGCGTTGGCCAGATCGACATCAAAACCGACAATTTTATTGTTGGCATCAATCGATTCAAACGGAGGGTAGGAGGCCTCAGTGGCGAAACGAATGGTCTGGGCGGCAGTAGCTGACAGGCTCATGCTGGCCAGGATCGCGGCAATCAGTACTTTTTTCATCGTCATTTCCCCGAAAACATCAATGTGAAAGATAGTTTTTAAACGCGTCGGTCTGCGGATGCGTAAAGCAGCTGGCATCCCCTTGTTCAATGATGTGACCATTTTCCATATACACTACGCGGCTTGCCGTTTTACGCGCCACTTCCACTTCGTGGGTGACGATAACCTGCGTAATGCCGGTGCCGGCCAGTTCGCGGATAATGCTGACGATCTGAGCGGTGATTTCCGGATCGAGTGCTGCGGTAGGTTCATCAAACAGCAGGACCTGAGGTTCCATCATCAGCGCCCGCGCAATGGCGACGCGCTGCTGCTGGCCCCCGGAAAGATGCAGCGGATAGCGATCGCTGTAGGGCTTGAGACGAAGACGTTCCAGCAGTTTTTCGGCGCGAGCGAGCGCCATGTCTTTACTTAACCCCAGCACGCGGCAGGGGGCTTCAATCAGGTTTTGCTGCACCGTCAGGTGCGGCCACAGATTATACTGTTGGAAAACCATACCCACGTTCTGGCGCAGCTCACGAATGGCTTTGTCAGAAGGTGCTTTGGTAAAGTCGAAGTGGTTACCGGCGATATGTAATGTCCCGGAACGCGGCATTTCCAGCAGGTTGAGTACGCGAAGCAGCGAGCTTTTCCCGGCGCCACTGGGGCCGAGCAGCACCAGCGTTTCCCCCTGCGGGCAATCCAGCGTGATGTCGAACAGCGCCTGATGCGCGCCGTAGAAGCAGTTAATGCCGTTTAGTTTAATACTCATCTGGGCTGTCTGATACGAATAGCTATTGAGGCCGCAAATACTACCTTTGACAGAATAGTTATGCAATATTTATGCGTTAAAAGTTAAATGTAAACCACATTTACCTCTAAACTTAGCACAAAATATGGGTTCGCGGGGTGGGGAGGCACAAATGTCGGCATAACCTGGAGAAATACCGACATTTTACCGGGGTTATCGTTTAAGTGGCGTGGGTTCCACGCCCTTATCCGCGTTTTTCAAGACTCTGTTGCAGGGAACCGGCCGGGGCATGGGAGTTAATGCCAAGATAACGCACGTCGTCGACGGCCCAGCACTGACCTTCCTGAATCATCAGCACTTCATCCTGCCAGCTTTGACTGCCCTGTTTTAAATCGACGCGCAGAGGAATATTGCGGGCATCGCGGTTTGGGATAGTTGAGGCGCTGGCTACGCTGGCGCTATCGGCCGGGGTCGTCGAGCTGGAGAAGAGGTTCGATTGCAGCAGCGAGCTGCGCGAGGGATCCTGGCGGGCATCGTTTAACAGCCTGGCCAGATCGTCGCTGAGATAAGGTCGCAGGGCCGCCAGGTCGTTGTTCCGATGCTGGATCTGATAATCGTAGAATTTCTGTGCTACCTCATCCGGCCCACCTTCGATGCAGGCCCCGCTGCGGGTGCCATTATCTTTATAGGCGGGCGTGACGGTGGTACAGGCACTCAGCGCGAGCGCGCACGGGATAATAAAAGCAACGAGTTTGTAGCGCATGATGATTTCCTTATAAGCTCACTACGTTATTAGTTTCTGTTCAAGCATAGCGTACTGGTTCCGGAATGCGCTTGACTCTTAGAGCTCAGGCAATACATTTTTTCCCCACGGTCTATTTGTGCCCATGCGTTGTCCGCGATAATGCTATTTCTTATCATCGATGGCACGCTATTTATTCTCGCCAATACAATCTGTTTTTTACGTAAAAGTAAATTTATATATCTGGTTAAATGCTAATTAAGCAGTAGGGATAGTGTTTATATTTAGATTAAAAGAGGCTGTCAGCATAACGGGATTATTCGTGTTAAATAACTTTATAGCAAATGTTAAGGCCCGATTATGGGCGAAGTTTTTACCTCGCTTTGTGGCAAAAAACGACCGGCTGGGGGAACCGTATGACTATTATGCGGTACATTTTGCCGATGCCGGCAGGCAGCGCTATCGGCTGATTGGATTCAATGGTTGCGACGTCCACGTTGAGCGTTTAGCCCTGTTGGCATCTGATGATGTGCAAACGGAAAAGTTACCCGTTTCCCGTATTCTCGGGATGGAAAGCGAAATTGTTCACTATAAAAAATATGGCAAAATCATATCGGAATCTATATTTTATTACGCCATTAACTATTATCTGCATATCGTCGATAGCAAAATTTTTCTTTTCAAAGGGAAGGGGGCTGTTGTTTCCACATTCTTCCGGGAGCGTGAACTCAAAAGTCAGGAACGTATATTTTTATTGCGTTTAATCGTGAATGAGTTCGTGAGGCGGCGCCCGTCAGACCCAGAGGCAGGTCTCACTGTGGATGAGGTGATTGAACTTCTCTACGGCAGGCTGTGGTATAAACATATCCGCAATGAGTCATTCCAATATAAAGTCACGCTGCTGATGGAATCGCTTGCCCTTTCAGGTGAGCTGGCCGAAGAGCGTGGCCGCTATATTGTGCAGGGCAAGGCGATTACCACGCTGGTCGAGTATGAAAAAGAACAGCGCCACGCCCGGCAGCAGGAAAAAATTCAGCGAAATATGGTCCGCCTGATGCTGATTATTACCGCCGCGACGGTATTGATTACCCTGGCATTACTCGGGCTGGCTGGCGTTATCGATTTACATAAAATATGGCAGGATATTTTGCAGATTAAGCCGGTACGTTTCTTATTCAAGCTGATTTAACGACCGGAGAATATCGCCCGATGCGCAGTTGCCGCGGGCGATATTTTGCGTCAGAACCGGTAGCTGTAGTTCATGCTGGCAAACCACAGGTAGGGATGATCGTAATCACCGGCGACAACAGTCGGTGTTTTCACCTGCCCGGACTGCATATGCAAACAGGAGACCGCGATGCCAATATTGCTGGCTGGCGTTATCTGATATTGCGCGCCGGCGGCAAAGCGCCACTCGTCGCCTGTCGGCATCGACAGAGCAATATCGCTTTGTGAATCATAAACCGTACTGTCGAAGCCCACCCCGGCGTTCAGGCGCCACTGTTCGGTTGGGCGATACTGAACGCCAGACGCGGTGTGCCAGGCGTCTTTCAGGCGATTCTGTTTATCACTTTGCCGCCCTGCGACGGTCACTTGCGGGCTGCCAAACTGGCTCCAGTCCTGCCAGCCGAGGTCACCCATCACCGACCACTGCTTATTGATGTCATGCACAAGGCTAAACATAATTTGTTGAGGGGCGCGTACCTGTGCCGAAATGGGTAGGTCATAGGTGGTATTTTCCGGCCTCGAGAGGCGGGCTTTGCCATCGATTTTAAAGTCGTAGTCGGTCTTACTGTTCCAGGTGATGCCGGCGCGAGTTTGCTCGGTCAACTGCATCAGCAGCCCCAGTCGATAGCTCATCGCCCAATCGTTGTCTTTATCTTTTTGATCGCTGCCTTCGACGTCGCGCGTCAGGCTCAGATAGCCGTAATTCAGGTTGGCGGAGGCGCCGATTGAGAGGCGATCGTTAAGCTTGTATGCCAGGGACGGGCTCAGGGTCATGGCGACCATGGTGCTTTTCTTAATCAGACGATCCCCGGCCCAGTTGCCAAAATCGATGCCTGAGCCGTAATTACCGTATAAACCCAGGCCGGCATAGAGATCATCATCGATTTTTTGCGCATAGAAACCGCTGGCGCCAGGAAACAAATTCATCACGTTTCCCGGACTGCTTCGACCGTTTTCATCGTTTAACTGATAAGAGATATCGCCGCCCATGACCTGCATTCCCCCGGTAAACATGTGATCCGGCAGGCGGGTCATTCCCGCAGGGTTGGTGACGATAGTGGAGGCATCCTGCGCCCGCGCCGCCTGACCGGCTCCCGCCAGACCGACATCTTCCGTACCGATTTCATAAAAATAGAGCGCACTCGCGTGCGAAAAACTGGAACAGACCAACCCAGAGAGGATCAATACGACCTTTTTCATTTGCCACCTGCAATGCTGTAAATTTTAGTCTTGTTTTTATGCCCGATAAGTATCGCCAACCCGCCTGCGGCAGAATGAATTTCTGTTTTTAAATATCATTTCGCTGCATGGTGTCAGAAGAATTTCGCCGGGATTTAAAATATGTAGATCTGAATTTGAGTGTGCTGGCCGTGCGCGGGGCGCTATTTAATAATGATATGTAGGGGCTGTAAATATAAATGCTATCTAAAAATAAACCTTGTCATAAATACAAAAGGGGTAATATCGCCATTTGGCGATATTACCCCTTCAGAAAGAAAGATTAATTATTTTTTCTTATAAATATTGGCAGAAACATGAAGTTTCTTGTCGGTGTTGCCAGAAGACAGAACGACAACATCAGCACCTTTTTCTTCAGCTTTTTTCAGCAGCTCTGCACGCGCATCGCTAGGAGCGGTCTGGCCTGTAGAGGAAATGGTACCCACTTTTTGATACTGGGTCTGCACTTTTGCGAAATCTTCTTTGGACAAAATTTCCGCAGAGAATGCGTTTGCGGTTAAAAACAATGCTGCACCTGCCACTAAAGCTGCATATTTCATATTTTTAATCTCCATTGTTTAACTTGCTATCATCATGCCCTTGTTTTAACTAACCAATGAGCGGCACCAGATTGAATCAAGTGAATTTTTTTTTCAAGCTAAATACTACAAAACTATGATCCTTAACTTGTGAACTCATAAGGAAAAGATGACTCCAGGGTTATGATTTGTGTCGTCATTTTTCAAAAGGGCCGTTAAGACTTTACTTAATCTCATTTTAAACAGTGGTTAGTATAAATTTACCTTATGTATTACTGCGGTGAAATGTGAAAAATGGTACCGGCAGACAGCGTTGAGTTGATGGTTTATCATGAGTCAAGCCGCTATCGACACTGGCGGAAGGTGGTTTATATAAGGATCTGACTGATGGCCCGACTCACCGTAGGTTGGGGGATTGCCTCCCGATGAAACGTTCTGGACTTATCGCGCTCTTACTGCTGCTGGCCGGTTGTAGCGCAGAAAAAGGGATTATTGACCGCGACGGTTACCAGCTCGATACTCGCCATCCGGCGCAGGCAGCCTACCCGAGAGTGAAAGTATTAGTCATTCACTATACCGCCGATGACTTTGACGTCTCCCTGGCGACTCTGACGGACAATCAGGTCAGCTCCCACTACCTGATCCCCCAGCAGCCGCCGCTGTATCAGGGCAAACCGCGGATTTGGCAGCTGGTGCCGGAACAAGATTTGGCCTGGCATGCCGGAATTAGCTTCTGGCGCGGCAGTACGCGTATTAACGATACCTCGATCGGCATTGAACTGGAGAACCGCGGCTGGCAGAAGAGCGCGGGGGTGAAAAGCTTTACACCGTTTAGTCCGGCGCAGATTAATGCGCTGATTCCGTTGGCAAAAGATATTATTGCCCGCTACCACATTGCGCCGCAAAACGTGGTTGCCCACGCCGATATTGCCCCGCAGCGTAAGGACGACCCCGGGCCGTTATTCCCATGGCGGCAGCTGGCCGGGCAAGGTATTGGCGCGTGGCCGGATGCCAGCCGGGTGGCGTTTTATCTCAACGGTCGGCCATCGTATCAACCGGTTGATAGCGCTGAACTGCTGGATACGCTCTCTCGCTATGGCTATCAGGTCACCCCGGAGATGACTCCCGCGCAACAGAAACGGGTCATTATGGTCTTTCAGATGCACTTCCGCCCGGCGCGCTGGGATGGCGTCGCCGATGCTGAAACCCAGGCCATCGCCGATGCGCTGCTGGAAAAGTATGGCCAGGGATAACCTGAGGCTAGCGGTGTAATTTGCCGTGGTCTTTCAGCCAGGCGGCGGTGCGAATAATGCCGTCATCCAGCGTGACCACGGGCTGATAACCCAGCTCTTGCTGAGCGCGGGAGATATCGAGGGTAAAATCAAAGTTCAGCTTGGAGACGCCGTAGTGGGTAAAGGCGGGTTCCCTGGCGGACTTATTGCCAAAATGCTCCATACTGCGGGCGATAATATCCAGCATCGGGTAGGGCACTGAGCGGATCCGGCATTTAATGCCCAGTTCATCAATCAGCTTCTGCACGATGCTGTTCAGCGTACGCGGTTCGCCGTTGGTGATATTCCAGGCGCGGCCGGAGGGCAGATGATCGCACTGTGGCTGGCTGGCGAGCCACATCGCATGTACCGCATTTTCATAATAGGTCATATCAACCAGCGCGCTGCCGCCGCGCGGCAGCAGAACGCTACCGTAGTGCTGCATCATTTGCGCCAGGCGAGGAATAAACACTTTGTCATGGGCGCCGAACAGGCTTTGCGGACGCAGAATGGTAAAGCGGGTATTGGGGTTCGCCTGGGCCAGCAGATGAATGACCTCTTCGCTGGCCGCCTTGCTGCGGGCAAATTCATTGGCGAAACGCTGCGGGCGGAAATCTTCCTGCACATCGCGATGATGGTGATAATCGAAATAGAGCGACGGGGAGGAGATATGAACGAAATTACGCACGCCCCAGGCAACGGCCCACTCTCCGAGACGGCGGGTAGCCCGCACGTTAGCGAGATCAAAAGCCTGCTGTGTACCCCAGGGGGAGGTAAAGCTTGAACAGTGCCACAGGGTATCGATACCGGCGAGCATCACTTTGGCCTGCGAAGAAACCAGTTCGGTTAAATCAGCAGGCACAAACTCGGCGCCCATTTTGCTCAGAAGCTTGCCCATCGCTTCATTACGCCCGGTGGCTCTGACGCTGATGCCTTGATGGCGCAGATATTCCACCGCGTTGCGGCCTAATCCGCTGGTCGCACCGGTAACCAGTACCTTCATATCAACCTACTGTCCCAGAAAAGAATTTCGTGCGCATTTTTCCGTGATTCTCCTCATGATGCAATGAGAATGATGAAAGAATGCCACACATACTGCCTATTTGCCTGTGATTTGTTCGGCCAGCCGGGCAATGCGTCGCGCCATGCCGCGAAAGATAAACAGATGCGCCGGGATCATCAGCAGCCAATAGAACAGCCCGGGCATGCCGTGAGGATGCCACCAGGCGCGGACATCCAGCTCGCGGCGATCGCCTTTATCTCTCAGCGTAAAACTCAGGCGCCCAAGACCCGGCGCTTTCATGCCGAATAATAAGGTTAGCTGCTTTTCCGGTTCGACGATAATGACCTTCCAGCTGTCCACCGTATCCCCGGTCTGTAGGCTGGCGCGATCGGGACGACCTTTCGCCAGCCGGTGGCCGACCAGCAGGTCCATCGCCCCGCGGATCTGCCACAGAATATTGCCAAAGAAGTAACCCTCTTTGCCGCCGATTTGATTGACCACCTGCCACAGCGCCGCCGCGCTGGCATGGGTGCTGACCGTACAACCGGCCTGTTTAGGGTAGTAGCCATACTCCGGCCGCCAGCGGGCAAACGCCTGGGCGTCATAGCCCCAGTCGCTGGAGTTGGCGAGCTGCTCTTCCTCTTTTAGCGTGCGGCGCACCGCTTCATCAAAGGAGATCAGCGTCTGGGGGATCAGCGCTCGCAGGGCGCGATCGTCGGCGATCAGATCGTGTTTTAATCCCTGAATCAATGCCCGGGCGATAGTGGGAGGCACCGACGTAATCACGTTAAGAAACCACACCGAAATCCAGCGGGTGGGAAAGGGGATCGGGATTAACAGGCGATGTTTGCCGCTAACCGCCATAAAGCGAGTGAACTGCTGCTGGTAGCTTAAGACTTCTGGTCCGGCGGCTTCCAGTACGCGATGAACGCGGGTCGGATGGTGAAGGAGTTGCACCAGATAATAGAGCAGGTTTTCCAGAGCGACAGGCGTCGTTCGCGAGCGAACCCAGCGCGGTGGCGTCAGGACCGGCAGGTTGTAGACCATATCGCGCATCACTTCGAAAGCGGCGGAACCGGCGCCGATGATAATTCCCGCCCGCAGTTCGGTGACCGGGACGGCGGATTCCCGCAGAATGTCGGCGGTGATTTGCCTGGCGCGCAGATGATCCGATTGTTCAGCTTCCGGCGCCTGCAGGGAGCTGAGAAAAATCAGCTGCCGGACCGGCGTAGCGCGCAGGGCATCGCGAACGTTGACCGCGACCCGGCGTTCGTGCGCAATAAAATCGCCGCCTTCACCCATCCCGTGCACCAGATAATAAACGGTATCCACCTGCGCCAGCAGGGCGGAAAGCCCCTGCGGCTGGTTAAGATCGAGCGGATGGCAGCTTACGCCCGGGAGATTGAGCTTCTGCAGCCTGTCGACATGGCGTGCCGCCGCCAGCACCGGGTAACCCTGCTCGCTTAATGCCTGCACCAGATGCTGGCCGATATAGCCGCTGGCGCCGAGCACCAGAATTCGTTGCGCCACGCCGCTCTCCTTAGCGTTGCAAAAATGCCTGCCAGTGGCCGACGACGTCCGTAAGCTGCTGGCGGCTGACATCCAGATGGGTCACCAGGCGCACGATCGGCGAGGCATTGATCAGCACGCCGCGCTGCTGCATAAATGCGCCCAGCGCTTCGGCGTGTTCTTCCCCCACGCGGACAAACAACATATTGGTATCATGCCGGGTCACGTCGGCGCCAATTGCGCTGAGCTGCCCGGCCATCCACGCCGCATTGTCGTGGTCCTCTTTTAACCGTTGGACGTTGTTTTGCAGGGCATAAAGGCCTGCCGCCGCCAGAATACCGGCCTGGCGCATGCCGCCGCCGACCATTTTCCGCCAGCGGGTGGCGCGGCGAATGTACTCGTGGCTACCGACCAGCAGCGAGCCGACCGGCGTGCCCAATCCTTTAGAAAGACAGATAGTAAAAGAATCGCAATACCGGGCGATATCCCGCAGCTCACAATCGTATTCCACGACCGCATTGAAGATACGCGCGCCGTCAACGTGCAGCGCCAGATTGCGCTCGCGGGTAAACTGCCAGGCCTCTTTGAGATAGTCGCGCGGCAGAACCTTACCATTATGGGTGTTTTCAAGGCTCAGCAGGCGAGTTGGGGCAAAGTGGATATCGTCAGGTTTAATCTTCGCGGCAACTTTATCCAGCGGCAGGGTGCCGTCGGCGGCGGCGTCTATCGGCTGCGGCTGAATGCTACCCAGCACTGCCGCTCCGCCCGCTTCATACAGATAGTTATGCGCGCCCTGGCCGACGATATACTCTTCGCCGCGTTGGCAGTGGCTCAGCAGGCCGACCAGATTAGCCTGAGTACCGGTGGGCAGGAACAGCGCGGCTTCTTTACCGGCCAGCTGTGCGGCGTAGCGCTGAAGTTCATTTACCGTCGGGTCGTCACCATACACGTCGTCTCCGACCGGGGCGGCCATCATCGCCTCCAGCATGGCGGGTGATGGGCGGGTTACGGTATCACTGCGTAAATCTATCACGGCATTTCCTTCTGGGTAGCTCATCCCGCAGGCAGTTGCTGGGGCGCGACTTTTCTGACCCCGGCGACAGGCGTGGTGCTGTCGTCGGGGATGTTCGGGCGCGCCGCATCACGGCATCAGGCATGATTTCAGGTATTAACTAAAAGAATGTTTTACCTGAGCCAGTTGGTTTTCGCCAGTTCGATTACCTCATCGCCGCGTCCGCTGATAATGGCACGCAGCATGTACAGACTAAATCCTTTGGCCTGCTCCAGTTTGATCTGCGGCGGAATGGCCAGCTCCTCTTTGGCGACGACAACATCCACCAGTACCGGGCCATCGGTACTAAACGCGGTCTGTAACGCGCTATCGACCTCGCTGGCTTTTTCGACGCGGATCCCGGTGATCCCGCAGGCTTCAGCAATGCGGGCGAAATTCGTGTCGTGCAATTCGGTGCCGTCGGTCAGATAGCCTCCGGCTTTCATTTCCATTGCCACGAAGCCGAGGACGCTATTGTTAAAAATGATAATTTTCACCGGCAGCTTCATCTGCGCCAGCGAAAGGAAGTCGCCCATCAACATGCTGAAACCGCCGTCGCCGCACATCGCCACCACCTGGCGATCCGGCGCTGTCGCCTTGGCGCCAATCGCCTGCGGCATGGCGTTAGCCATCGAACCGTGGTTAAACGACCCGATCAGGCGGCGTCTGCCGTTCATTTTCAGATAGCGGGCGGCCCAGACGGTTGGCGTCCCGACGTCGCAGGTGAAAATCGCGTCGTCGGCGGCAAATTGGCCGATCTGTTGCGCCAGATACTGCGGATGAATGGCTTTGTCGCTTGGTTTCGCCAGATCATCGAGCCCTTTACGCGCTTCGCGGTAGTGCTCAAGGGCTTTATCCAGAAACGCGCGGTCGGTTTTCTCTTCCAGATGCGGCAGCAGCGCAGCGAGCGTGGATTTAATATCGCCGACCAGCGCCATATCGACTTTGCTGTGGGCGCCGATGCTGCCGGGGTTGATATCAATCTGGATAATTTTGGCGTCGGTGGGGTAGAAGGCCCGGTAGGGGAACTGGGTGCCAAGAAGCACCAGGGTATCGGCATTCATCATGGTATGGAAACCCGAGGAGAAGCCAATCAGTCCGGTCATCCCGACATCATAGGGATTATCATACTCAACGTGCTCTTTGCCACGCAGGGCATGGACGACAGGGGCCTTTAATTTGGCGGCAAACTGGACCAGCTCGGCGTGCGCGCCGGCGCAGCCGCTGCCGCACAGCAGGGCGATATTACTGGAATAGCGCAGGACCTGCGCCAGCTTTTTGATCTCTTCTTCCGGCGGCGTAACCGTCGGCAGCGGCGCAGCGTACCAGTGCGTGCTGGCGTTCTCCGGCGCGGCTTTCAGCGCCACGTCGCCGGGTAGCACCACCACCGATACGCCACGGTTAATCACCGCTTTGCGCATCGCTATTGCCAGCACCTGCGGGATTTGCTCTGGCGTGGAGACCAGCTCGCAATAGTGGCTGCATTCGCGGAACAGCTCCTGCGGATGGGTTTCCTGGAAATAGCCGCTGCCGATTTCACTGGAGGGAATATGGGCGGCGATAGCCACCACCGGAACGTGGTTGCGATGGCAGTCAAAAAGGCCGTTGATCAGATGGAGGTTACCCGGGCCGCACGAACCTGCGCAAACCGCCAGTTCACCGGTTAACTGCGCTTCGGCGCCTGCCGCAAAGGCGGCGACCTCTTCATGTCGGGTGGGCATCCAGGCAATGGTGCCCATCCGGTTCAGGCTATCGCTCAGTCCGTTGAGGGAATCGCCGGTGACGCCCCAAATGCGTTTTACGCCGGCCTGTTCAAGAGTTTTTGCTATGTATGCCGCCACAGTTTGCTTCATGGTTTTCCATCTCCTTTTTGTGATAACGCTTACAAGCTTAGATGAAACTGACCGTTCCGCCCGCCCGTTCCCCTCATTTTCCGCTGGTTTATTGTTCGCAAATCCCGCATATTCTGTCGACACACCAGACGGTAAACAGGAATCATTTCAAATGGTTAAATCGCTGTTAAGTGCTGTTAATAAAATGTTATCACATGATGATGTCGGCAAACTCTTGTTACGACTTGCGGTGGGTGGGCTGATGCTGTTTCACGGGTTGCATAAGCTTTTTGCCGGCGTGGACGGCATTAGCGGCATGCTGGTGGCCAAAGGATTGCCCGGTTTTATCGCGTATGGCGTGCTGGTGGGGGAGGTGGTTGCGCCTTGTCTGCTGATTCTGGGGATCCTTACCCGCCCGGCGGCGCTGGTGCTGGCGTTTACGATGATCGTGGCGTGGCTGATGGTGGGAATGGGCGAAACCGGGTCGCTGGATAAAACCGGGGCCTGGGCAATTGAGAGCCTGGTCTATTTCTTTACTGGCGCGCTGGCGATTGCCTGTCTTGGGGCGGGGCGTTTCTCGGTGGCGGGAAATTCGGTCTGGCGGTGAAGAACGGCCGGATGGCGCTGCGCTTATCCGGCCTACCGCGACTCTCACAGGCCCGGTCAGCGTTAGCGCCACCGGGCATTTTTGTCGGGGGCTCGGTGTTTACCCGACCTACAAAACGACCGCTGCTCTCGTAGGTCGGGTACCTCTACGATCAGGCGAGAACCAGATCCCCCTGCGGATGGCAGGAGCAGGCCAGTACGTAGCCGTCAGCGATTTCTGCATCGGTGAGCGTCATGGTGCTGCTGACCGTGTAATCGCCGGAAACCACTTTGGTCTTGCAGCAGCCGCATACACCCGCGCGACAGGCGACGGTCACCGGCACCTGGTTGCTTTCCAGCGCCTCCAGCAGCGTAGTACCGACCGGCGCATAAAATGCCTTCGCCGGCTGCAGTTTGGTGAACTTCAGTCCGTCGGTGGCCGCTTGCGCAACCGGCGTAAAGAACTTCTCTTTAAAGAAGCGCGTCACGCCAAGGGCGGTCACTTCCTGCTCCACCCAATCCATATAGGGCGCAGGTCCGCAGGTCATTACCGTACGGGTTGCGAGGTCCGGCACGCTTTTCAGTAACTCCGTGGTCAGACGCCCGGCGACAAAACCGTGAGTGGCGTTATTTTCCGCCACCAGCGTCACCGGGTACTGCCGCCACTCATCGGCGAAAATCACATCCTGAGGCGAGCGAATATTGTAAATCACCTGCACATCGGCCTGCGGACGATATTTTGCCAACCAGCGGCGCATCGACATAATCGGCGTAACGCCGCAGCCGGCGGCCAGCATCAGAAACTTGTCTTCCGCCTTATCTTCACAGGTGAACTCACCCATCGCGTCGGACAGCCAGAGATAATCCCCGCGTTTGAGCTCACGGGTCAGCCACTGTGAGCCGGCTCCCTCGTCAATCCGGCGAACGGTCAGCGTAATATATTCGCTGACCCCCGGCGTCGACGAAAGGGTGTAAGCGCGCAGCGTCTCTGCAGAATTGCGTACGCTTACCAGCGCGTACTGCCCGGCACGGTACGGATAATAGTCGTGGCAGAGCAACGAAATCGTCCAGACATCCGGCGTTTCCTGATGGATGTGATGAACCTGCATCCGCCACGGGCACTGATGGGTTGGCATGGTCATTCTCTTACTCCTTACGCGCTCAGCAGCAGCTGCATATCTTCTTCGACGGTGGTCACTGAACGCAGACCGAACTTCTCATTGAGAATCGCCAGCAGGTCCGGCGTGAAGAAGCCTGGCGCGGTCGGGCCGGTCACGATGTTCTTCACCCCCAGCGAAAGCAGGGTCAGCAGAATAACAATCGCTTTTTGCTCAAACCAGGAGAGCACCAGAGAGAGCGGGAGATCGTTGACGCCGCAGCCCAGTTTCTCCGCCAGGGTGACCGCCAGAATAATCGCCGAGTAGGCGTCGTTGCACTGACCGGCATCGACCAGACGCGGCAGGCCTTCGATATCGCCGAAGTCCAGTTTGTTAAAGCGGTATTTACCGCAGGCCAGGGTCAGGATCAGGCAATCATCAGGGACGCTGGTGGCGAAATCGGTGAAGTAGTTACGTTCGCCGCGCGCACCGTCGCAGCCGCCGACCAGGAAGATATGGCGCAGTTTTTCACGGCTGACCAGGTCGATAAGGGTATCCGCGGCGCCCAACAGCGTCTGGCGACCGAAGCCGACGGTGATCAGGTGCGGAATTTCGCTGTACGGGAAGCCCGCCATCTGCTGTGCCTGAGCGATAACCGGAGCAAAATCATCCCCCTCGAGGTGATTGACGCCCGGCCAGCCGACAATGCTGCGGGTCCAGATACGGTCATCATAGGCGCCAACGGTCGGGTCGATAATGCAGTTCGAGGTCATCACGATAGGACCTGGGAAGCGGGCAAACTCTACCTGCTGATTTTGCCAGCCGCTGCCGTAGTTACCGATCAGATGTTTGAATTTACGCAGTTCCGGATAGCCGTGCGCCGGCAGCATTTCACCGTGGGTATAGACGTTGACGCCGGTGCCTTCGGTTTGTTGCAGCAGATTGTAGAGATCTTTCAGGTCGTGGCCGGAGATCAGGATGCACTTGCCTTCGGTCGCTTTGACGTTGACCTGAGTCGGGGTCGGGTGGCCATATTTAGTGGTTTCACCGGCATCCAGAATGCTCATCACTTTGAAGTTCATCTGGCCGATTTCCATCGAACACTCCAGCAGCGCGTTCAGATCGGCGGGCCAGGTGCCTAACCAGGCCATGATTTTGTGGTACTGCGCATAGATGTCATTGTCATACTGACCGAGAACGTGCGCGTGCTCCATATAGGCCGCTGCACCTTTCAGGCCGTACAGACAGAGCAGACGCAGGCCGAGAATGTTCTCGCCAATAGCCGCTTTGTCTTTGTTGGGGGTAAAGTCCGCCGCCTGGCGCTGCAGGTCGCCGAGATCGTCGCTCACCAGCTGCAGATTGGCCATCGGGTTATCGACGCTGGCGGTCGCATCAACGCTCAGGCACTGCGCTTTCAGCGCGTCGCGCATAGCAATCGCTTCACGCGCGTAGCCAACAATCCGCGGGGAGTCGAAGTTAACGTTGGTCAACGTGGAGAAAAATGCGCGCGGGGCAAAATTATCAACATCATGATTGATGATGCCATATTCACGGGCCTTTACCGCCCATGCAGACAGACCTTGTAGGGAAGCAATCAGCAGATCCTGGAGATCGGACGTTTCGGCCGTTTTACCGCACATACCCTGCGCGTAAGAGCAGCCGTTCCCTGCCGGGGTACGGATGGTTTGTTCACATTGCACACAAAACATGGTCACACCTTTTTTAAAGTTATATTTGAGATACATGTTTAAGGTTATGCCGGTAAAAGAAGGGAGAAAAGGTATTTCTGATACAATTTAAAGGGAGATTGATTTAGCGCAAATTTGGCCGCGGCGGGCTACCGCCACGGAGGTACAGATCGAGACCAGGACGATGCGCCCCCGGGGCGCGGCGAATATCGTCGCCGGAGGCAGAGTGCGGGCGCTAAGTGCCTCAGGCCGAGAAGAGGGCGATCAGCACCGGCACCAGCAGGCTCAGAACAAAACCGTGGACGATAGCGGCAGGGACAATCTCGACGCCGCCGGAACGCTGTAAAACCGGCAGGGTAAAGTCCATTGAGGTGGCGCCGCATAGCCCTAATGCCGTGGAACGACTGCGGCGAACCAGGCCCGGGATCAACATGATGGCCAGCAGCTCGCGGGAAAGGTCGTTGAAGAATGCGGCGCTGCCGATGACCGGCCCAAAGGATTCCGTCATCAGGATCCCGGAGAGCGAATACCAGCCGAACCCGGAGGCCATGGCCAGACCGGTCTTCAGCGGCAGGTCGAGAATAAAGGCGTTAATCACGCCGCCGACTAATGAACTCGCCGTGACGACCACCGCCACAATCATGCCGCGACGATTAAGGACTATTTGCCGTAAGGTCATTCCGTTATTCCGCAGCTGAATACCAATCAGGAACAGCAGGAAGATCAGCGTATATTCGCTCGCCTCGGTGGCATGCTGCAAAAATGACAAACCGCTCAGACCAATCAGGAAACCAATAAGCACCACGCCGCACAGCTGCAGGGATTCCATGGCCATTGCGACGCGCGAAGGTAATTTCTCCTGCCGGTGCTGGTGGCGCCACGGCATTTTCTGCTCGAGCCACATTAATGCGCCAATATTACACAGCAGAATAACAATCACGCTGACCACAGCATAATGAAGAATGGACAGCAGGTTGCTGGAGAGATTGTCGAGGAAGGCGAGACTAATCCCCATGAAAAAGAGGATCACGTAGACAATCCAGCTCAACAGTCGCGCAATAAGTTTTAGTGCTGAAGGGTGACGCAGAGGAATAAGGTAGCCGGCAACCAATGGCAGCAGAATGATTAATAATCCCGAAAACATGAACGATCTGGTCCTTGCAGAATGAGGTGAGCGCCACTGACACTACCCAAATCAGAGAACCGAGTAAAGCTGTGCCTGAAAAGAAAGGCCCGGCATTGCCAGGCCTTGCGTGAAACCAGATAAACGATTAATCGCGTTTTTCCAGCAGAGTACGATACAGCACGCCGCCGAGGATACCGCCGATAACAGGCATCACCCAGAATAACCACAGCTGCTGCAGCGCCCAACCCCCCTGGAAAATCGCCACGGCGGTGCTTCGTGCCGGGTTAACAGAGGTATTGGTGACCGGGATGCTGATCAGGTGAATTAAGGTCAGCGCCAGGCCAATCGCAATCGGCGCAAAACCGGCCGGTGCGTTTTTATCCGTTGCGCCATGAATCACCAGCAGGAAGCCGCAGGTCAGGACAATTTCAATCACAATGGCGGAGAGCATGGAGTAGCCGCCCGGCGAGTGTTCCCCGAAACCGTTGGAAGCAAAGCCGCTGGCTGCGGCATCAAAGCCGGCTTTACCGCTGGCAACCACATACAGAACGGCAGCGGCAATAATACCGCCAACAACCTGGGCGATAATATAGCCAATAACGTCCTTCGCCGGGAAACGACCGCCGGCCCACAGACCTAAAGTCACCGCCGGGTTGAAGTGCCCGCCGGAAATATGACCGACGGCAAATGCCATGGTTAATACAGTTAAACCGAAGGCTAAAGCCACCCCGGCAAACCCAATTCCCAGTTCCGGGAAGGCTGCGGCAAGTACTGCGCTACCGCAGCCACCAAACACGAGCCAGAATGTACCAAAGCATTCCGCTGCTAATTTTCTGAACATAACCACCTCAAAAGAATAATGTTAACGGGCACAGACTTTTGTGCCGATCTTTATTTATCGACGTAAAGGATAACGATAAAAATAAAGCGACGCTATTTTATGGACGATCGTCATCCTGCGGCTAGCTAAATAACTAGATCTAATTTGATTTAGGGCAATGTGATCTTAATCCTTGCACCATTGGTGATTGCACAAAAGTGTAGAACAAAAATAATAAAAATAACCACTTTAGCGGATGAATTATTTCCAAAATAAATAGCACGGTTAATAATCATAACCTGGACATTATCATTCGTCGGCGCGAGGCCGCGTTTAGGCCGGTAGTGTCATGTTTACGCATGTATCGCTATACTGCTGATTATTGAAGGAGAAAGTGGTTACTGAGCGGAGGAGATATGCATCTTGAGCGGGTAGAAATCGTCGGTTTTCGCGGCATCAATCGTTTATCGCTGATGCTGGAGCAAAATAACGTTCTGATCGGCGAGAATGCATGGGGTAAATCCAGTCTGCTGGATGCGCTGACGCTACTGCTTTCGCCTGAATTTGAGCTCTATCACTTCGTGCGCGATGATTTCTGGTTTCCGCCGGGCGATGTCCAGGGACGTGAACATCATCTGCATATCATCTTGACCTTCCGCGAGAATGAGCCCGGCCATCATCGGGTGCGCCGTTTCCGTCCGCTGAGCGATTGCTGGGTACCCTGCGAGGATGGCTATCAGCGCATTTTTTATCGCCTGGAAGGCGAACTGACCGATGATAACAGCGTCATGACGCTGCGCAGCTTTATCAACAGTAGAGGCGAGGCGCTGACGCTGGACGATATTGACGAAATGGTGCGCCACCTGGTGCGGCTGATGCCGGTTCTGCGTCTGCGCGATGCGCGCTTTATGCGGCGCATTCATAATGATGCCGTTCCGCACTCGCCGCAGATTGAGATAACCGCTCGCCAGCTGGATTTTCTCTCCCGCGAGCTGGTGAGTCACCCGCAAAATTTAACCGATAGTCAGATACGCCAGGGGCTATCGGCTATGGTGCAGCTGCTGGAACACTATTTTGCCGAGCAGAGTAGCGCGCAATCTCGTCACCGCCTGATGCGTCGCCACTCGCATGACGAACAGCGCAGCTGGCGCTACCTGGATATTATCAACCGGATGATTGATAAGCCCGGCGGCCGCAGCCATCGGGTGATCCTGCTTGGTCTGTTTTCAACCCTGCTACAGGCAAAAGGGACGGTGAGGCTCGACCGCGATGCGCGGCCTCTGCTGCTGATTGAAGACCCGGAAACACGTCTGCATCCAATTATGCTGTCGGTCGCCTGGCATTTACTCAATTTGCTGCCGCTGCAGCGCGTCACAACCACCAATTCCGGCGAGCTCCTGTCGTTGACGCCGGTGGAACAGGTCTGCCGGCTGGTGCGCGAATCCTCGCGCGTGTCGGCCTGGCGGCTTGGTCCTGGGGGAATGAATGCAGAAGACAGCCGGCGCATCGCTTTTCACATTCGGTTTAACCGCTCCTCCTCACTGTTTGCCCGCTGCTGGCTGCTGGTTGAAGGGGAGACTGAGACCTGGGTGATAAACGAACTGGCCCGGCAGTGTGGGCATCATTTTGATGCTGAAGGGGTCAAGGTCATTGAATTTGCTCAGTCGGGCCTGAAGCCGCTGATCAAGTTTGCCCGTCGGATGGGGATTCAATGGCACGTGCTGGTCGACGGCGATGAGGCGGGGAAAAAATATGCGGCGACGGTTCGTAGCCTGCTCAATGATGACCGCGATCTTGAACGCGATCACCTGACCACGCTTCCGGCGCTGGACATGGAACATTTTATGTATCGCCAGGGCTTTAACGATGTTTATCATCGGGTGGCGCAGCTACCGGCGAATGTGCCGATGAATATGCGACGGGTGATTACCAAGGCGATTCACCGCTCGTCAAAACCAGATCTGGCCATTGAGGTGGCGATGGAGGCCGGGCGCCGCGGCGTGGAGTCGGTGCCGACGCTGTTGAAGAAAATGTTCTCCCGCGTGCTGTGGCTGGCGCGCGGTCGCGCGGACTAAGTGTGGTGACAATAAGAATGATTCAAATTTAGCGTTATGTTTTTACCCTCTGCGGATAGAATCACCCCCTGGCTCTGCGAGTTAAAACATCAGGAATTTTTATGAAGCTCAATGGAAAACGCAGGAAAGTCTGGTGGCTGCTGGTCGTTGTCGTGCTGGCGCTGGCCTTCTGGGGATGGCGGATACTCAATGCGCCGCTGCCGCAGTATCAGACATTAGTGGTGCGTAAAGGCGATTTACAGCAGAGCGTGCTGGCCACCGGCAAACTGGACGCGCTGCGCAAAGTCGATGTCGGGGCGCAGGTGAGCGGCCAGTTAAAAACGCTGCGCGTGAATATTGGCGACAAGGTTCAGAAAGATCAGCTGCTGGGGGTGATTGACCCCGAGCAGGCGCAAAACCAGATCAAAGAAGTCGACGCGACGCTGATGGAACTGCGCGCCCAGCTGAATCAGGCTCGCGCTGAACGCCAGCTTGCCGCGGTCACCCTGGCTCGCCAGCAGCAGCTTGCCCAACGTCAGCTGGTTTCCCGCCAGGAGCTGGATACGGCGGCTACGGATTTGGCGGTGAAAGAGGCGCAGATCGGCACCATCGAGGCGCAGATAAAGCGTAATCAGGCGACGCTGGATACCGCAAAAACCAACCTCGACTACACGCGGATTCTGGCACCGATGTCCGGTGAAGTGACGCAAATTACCACCCTGCAGGGGCAAACGGTGATTGCCGCCCAGCAGGCACCCAATATTCTGACCCTGGCCGATCTCAGTACGATGCTGGTCAAAGCTCAGGTATCTGAGGCGGACGTGATTCACCTTCGTCCGGGGCAAAAAGCCTGGTTTACCGTACTCGGCGACCCGCTGACCCGCTACGAGGGGAGCCTGAAGGATATTTTACCCACCCCGGAAAAAGTCAACGACGCCATTTTCTATTATGCCCGCTTTGAAGTGCCGAATCCGCAGGGGATCCTGCGCCTGGAGATGACGGCCCAGGTGCATATCCAGATGGCGGAAGTAAAAAATGTCATCACCATCCCGCTCAGCGCGCTGGGCGATGCCATCGGCGATAACCGTTACCACGTTCGTCTGCTGCGCACCGGCGAGGTGAAAGAGCGCGAAGTGACTATCGGCGCGCGCAACGATACCGATGTGGCGGTGGTGAAAGGGCTGGAAGAAGGCGATGAGGTGATCGTCGGCGAAAGTCGTTCCGGGACGGCAAAATGACGGCGTTGCTCGAACTGCGTGATATCCGCCGCAGCTACCTCTCCGGTGACGGCAGTGTTGAGGTGCTCAAGGGCGTGACGCTGAGCATTGCCGCTGGTGAAATGGTGGCGATTGTCGGGGCATCGGGTTCAGGAAAATCGACGCTGATGAATATTCTCGGCTGTCTCGATAAACCGACCAGCGGCAGCTACCGCGTTGCCGGAACCGATGTCTCCTCACTCAGCGGTGATGCGCTGGCCCGCCTGCGACGGGAACATTTTGGTTTTATTTTCCAGCGTTACCATCTGCTTTCGCACCTGACGGCAGCGCAGAACGTTGAAGTCCCGGCGGTGTATGCCGGGGCCGAGCGACGAGAACGCCTGGCCCGGGCGCATGATTTGCTGGTACGGCTTGGTCTGGGAGAGCGGGCGGAATATCAGCCTTCGCAGCTCTCCGGCGGCCAGCAGCAGCGGGTCAGTATCGCCCGCGCGCTGATGAATGGCGGGGAGGTGATTCTGGCCGATGAGCCGACCGGCGCCCTGGACAGCCGCTCGGGTGAAGAGGTCATGGCTATCCTGCATCAGCTGAAATCGCAGGGGCATACGGTGATTATCGTCACCCATGATCCGCAGGTGGCGGCACAGGCCGAGCGGATCATTGAGATCCACGATGGGGAAATTGTGCGTAACCCGCCGGCGAAAAGTCTGACCGGCGGCGGGGTAGCCCGGCCATTGGGCGGTGAAGAGCCTTCCGCATGGCGCCAGTTTACCAGCGGCTTTCGTGAAGCGCTGGTCATGGCCTGGCGGGCGATGGCGGCCAATAAAATGCGCACCCTGTTGACCATGCTCGGCATCATTATTGGTATCGCATCGGTGGTGTCGATCGTGGTAGTGGGCGATGCGGCCAAACAGATGGTACTGGCGGATATTCGCGCAATTGGCACCAACACCATCGATGTTTATCCCGGTAAAGATTTTGGCGATGACGACCCCCGCTATCAGCAGGCGCTGAAATATGACGATCTGCTGGCCATTCAAAAGCAGCCCTGGGTGAGTTCGGCGACGCCCGCGGTGTCAAAAAGCCTGCGCCTGCGTGCCGACAACATCGATGTTGCCGCCAGCGCGGAAGGGGTCGGGCCACAGTATTTTAATGTCTACGGCATGACCTTTAGCGAAGGCAATACGTTTAACGAGCTGCAGCTCAACAGTCGGGCGCAGGTGGTGGTGCTGGATAGCAATACGCGTCGCCAGCTGTTTCCGCACAAAACGCGGGTTGTCGGGGAGATAATCCTCGTCGGCAATATGCCGGCGACCATCGTCGGCGTCGCGGATGAGAAACAGTCGATGTTCGGCAGCAGTAAAATCCTGCGCGTCTGGCTGCCGTACACCACTATGGCCGGGAGAGTGATGGGGCAATCGTGGCTCAATTCGATTACCGTTCGCGTAAGGGAAGGGTATGACAGCGCCGCCGCCGAACAGCAGCTGTTGCGTTTACTTGAGCTGCGCCATGGCAAAAAAGATGTTTTTACCTGGAATATGGACAGCATCTTGAAAACGGCGGAACGGACCACACATACATTACAGCTGTTTCTGACTCTGGTCGCGGTGATTGCGCTGGTGGTGGGCGGTATCGGCGTCATGAATATCATGCTGGTGTCGGTGACCGAACGAACGCGTGAAATCGGGATTCGGATGGCGGTCGGGGCGCGGGCCAGCGACGTACTGCAGCAGTTTCTGATTGAGGCTGTTTTAGTCTGTCTGGTCGGCGGCGCGCTGGGCGTGACGTTATCGCTGATGATCGCGGTGGTTCTGCAGCTGTTTTTACCCGGCTGGGAGATCGGTTTTTCTCCGCTGGCGCTGCTGACGGCGTTTTTGTGCTCGACGCTAACCGGCGTGCTGTTCGGGTGGCTGCCGGCGCGAAATGCCGCGCGCCTCGATCCGGTGGATGCGCTGGCCCGCGAGTAGACACAAAAAAATGCCAGTCAGAAGGACTGGCATTTTACTGGCAGGATGTACACAATGAAGCAAAAGAGTTATGCAGCCGCTTCTGCTTCCACAGGAACAATCACACTGGCGTGATTGCCTTTCGGCCCCTGGTGAACATCAAACCGAACGGCTTGTCCGGCTTTTAGCGTTCTGTAACCATCCATCTGGATGGTGGAGTAATGGGCGAAAATGTCTTCGCCGCCGCCCTCAGGGCAAATAAAGCCGAACCCTTTGGCATTGTTGAACCACTTAACAGTACCCATTTCCATACTTCGACATCCTTCGTAAATCTTTATTAGTAAGATGGAATGAACCGGTGGTGGAGTGACGAGTTGTTCAAATGCTCGCCAACTCTCGCTAGTACAATTTAGAGAAATAAGGAAATGCGTCAAGCAATTGACGGTAGTGGGAGGCGAAAAATGCGTCAAAATTTGAAGCAGTTAACGCTATTGCCGGGGAATGTGACAGACATCGCGGATGGAAGTAATAGATGATAGTTATCTATGATCTATTGTAGATTTGCGATGTGCATAGCCTCTGGTCATCGACAGGCCGCCGCCTGTTGGCAACAGCAACCGATGATGAATACTGACGATGAGTAAGAGAGATTGGCTGGACTTCGATCAGCTGGTAGAAGACGAAGTTCGTAATGAGCTTAAACCACCATCTATGTATAAAGTGATATTGCTCAATGATGACTACACTCCAATGGAGTTTGTTATTGACGTGTTACAAAAATTCTTTTCTTATGATGTAGAACGTGCAACGCAACTGATGCTGACGGTTCACTATCAAGGTAAAGCGATTTGTGGTGTATTTACCGCAGAAGTGGCGGAGACCAAAGTCGCGATGGTGAATGAATACGCGAAGGAGAACGAGCATCCATTGCTGTGTACGCTAGAGAAAGCCTGAAGACAGGCGTGAAAATTGGGGGAGGTGCCTATGCTCAATCAAGAACTGGAACTCAGTTTAAACATGGCTTTCGCCAGAGCGCGCGAGCACCGTCATGAGTTCATGACCGTCGAGCACTTGCTGCTGGCGCTGCTCAGCAACCCCTCGGCCCGCGAGGCGCTTGAAGCGTGTTCCGTGGACCTGGTGGCGCTGCGTCAGGAACTTGAAGCCTTCATCGAACAGACCACACCCGTTCTGCCCGCCACGGAAGAAGAGCGTGACACCCAGCCTACGCTGAGTTTTCAGCGCGTGCTGCAGCGTGCCGTCTTCCATGTACAATCCTCTGGCCGCAGCGAAGTAACCGGCGCTAACGTTCTGGTCGCGATTTTCAGCGAGCAGGAGTCACAGGCGGCCTATCTGCTGCGTAAACATGAAGTGAGCCGTCTTGACGTCGTCAACTTCATCTCTCACGGTACACGCAAAGACGAGCCGAGCCAGTCTTCCGATAACAGCGGAAGCCAGCCCAGCAATGAAGAGCAAGCAGGCGGGGAGGATCGTATGGAAAACTTCACCACCAATCTTAATCAGCTTGCTCGCGTCGGCGGGATCGATCCGCTGATCGGCCGCGACAAAGAGCTGGAGCGCGCGATTCAGGTGCTGTGCCGCCGCCGTAAAAATAACCCGCTGCTGGTGGGGGAGTCCGGCGTGGGTAAGACCGCGATCGCCGAGGGCCTGGCCTGGCGGATCGTTCAGGGCGACGTGCCGGAAATCATGGCCGATTGCACCATCTACTCGCTGGATATTGGCTCCCTGCTGGCGGGCACAAAATATCGCGGTGATTTTGAAAAACGCTTCAAAGCGCTGCTTAAACAGCTTGAGCAGGATACCAACAGTATTCTGTTTATTGATGAAATCCACACCATTATCGGTGCGGGCGCGGCGTCAGGCGGTCAGGTCGATGCCGCTAATCTGATTAAACCGCTGCTCTCCAGCGGTAAGATTCGGGTGATGGGTTCCACAACCTACCAGGAATTCAGCAATATCTTCGAAAAAGACCGGGCGCTGGCTCGTCGCTTCCAGAAGATAGATATTACCGAACCTTCCGTGGAAGAGACGGTGCAGATTATCAACGGCCTGAAGCCGAAGTACGAAGCGCACCACGATGTGCGCTATACCGCGAAAGCTGTGCGTGCGGCGGTGGAGCTGGCGGTGAAATACATTAACGATCGCCATCTGCCGGATAAGGCCATTGACGTCATTGATGAAGCCGGGGCGCGGGCGCGGTTAATGCCGGCCAGCAAACGGAAGAAAACCGTCAATGTCGCCGATATCGAGTCCGTGGTGGCGCGTATCGCCCGTATTCCTGAGAAGAGCGTCTCGCAGAGCGATCGCGATACGCTGAAAAATCTCGGCGACCGCCTGAAAATGCTGGTCTTTGGCCAGGGCAAAGCGATCGAAGCGTTAACCGAAGCGATCAAGATGGCGCGCGCGGGCCTCGGTCACGAGCACAAGCCTGTCGGGTCTTTCCTCTTCGCCGGGCCGACCGGAGTCGGGAAAACCGAGGTCACCGTGCAGCTGGCGAAAGCGCTGGGCATTGAGCTGCTGCGTTTTGATATGTCCGAATATATGGAACGTCATACCGTCAGCCGCTTAATTGGTGCGCCTCCGGGATACGTCGGTTTCGATCAGGGCGGGCTGCTGACCGATGCGGTGATTAAACATCCGCATGCGGTACTGCTGCTTGATGAGATCGAAAAAGCGCATCCGGACGTCTTTAACCTGCTGCTGCAGGTGATGGATAACGGTACGCTGACCGACAATAACGGCCGCAAGGCGGACTTCCGCAATGTGGTGCTGGTGATGACGACCAACGCCGGCGTGCGTGAGACCGAGCGTAAATCGATTGGTCTTATCCAGCAGGATAACAGCCCGGATGCGATGGATGAGATCAAGAAGATCTTTACCCCGGAATTCCGCAACCGTCTCGACAACATTATCTGGTTCGATCATCTGTCCACGACGGTGATCCATCAGGTGGTGGATAAGTTTATCGTCGAGCTGCAGGTTCAGCTGGATCAGAAAGGCGTCTCGCTGGAAGTGAGCCAGGAAGCGCGTGACTGGCTGGCAGAAAAAGGCTACGACCGGGCAATGGGCGCACGTCCGATGGCGCGCGTGATTCAGGATAACCTGAAGAAACCGCTGGCTAACGAACTGCTGTTTGGTTCACTGGTGGACGGCGGACAGGTCACCGTTGCGCTGGATAAAGAGAAGGGCGCGTTGACCTATGACTTCCAGAGCGCGCAGAAGCACAAACCAGAAACGGCACATTAATGCCGCTCTGTGATAGCAAAAACCGGCCTGCGGGCCGGTTTTTTTATGCCGCTTTTAGCCGGCTGCAGATATGAAAAGACCGGGAATTATCCCGGCCTTCAGCATCTGACGCCACGAGGGCGGAAAACTATCAGCGACTACGGAAGACAATGCGGCCTTTGCTCAGGTCGTACGGGGTCAGCTCAACAGTCACTTTGTCGCCCGTCAGAATGCGGATGTAGTTTTTACGCATTTTACCGGAAATATGCGCAGTTACCACGTGACCGTTTTCCAGTTCTACGCGGAACATTGTGTTAGGCAACGTGTCAAGTACGGTGCCCTGCATTTCAATATTGTCTTCTTTGGCCATCTAGTCCTCTGGGGTATCACTACCGTAGTTTTGAACCGGCAAGATAATGCCGAAGTTCAGCGAGTAAGTAAAGGTTTACGTTTGTGCACTTTATCTTTCAGGCTGCCTTCGCTCACTCGGTTACATAGTTATTGACGCAGCCAGGCGCTTTGCGGTGCTACCTGACGCATCCAAAATTATTAAGGGTAAAATTATTGAAGTAGTTTTGGCGCATTGCCCGGAATTCACACGGATAAGCCGCATGACAGGCGCAAACGTAAAGGGGAGCGACAGAACGATGGGCGTTATCTGACTCTTATTATTCCCAAACGGCGGCGGGGCAACAGGCAGAAGCTACTCTACTGCGCAATTATACCATCACGGTAAAAAATGTGCTGAAAACATTTACACATTGCCGGTAAATAGCACCCTGGGCACCCAGAATCTTTCCGGCAGGCGACGGGTGCGCAATACCGACAGCGCATCAAGATAATCGCGGCGGGGGATTTCGACGGCGCCCAGCGATGCCGTGTGCTTATTCAGAACCTGGCAATCTATTAATTTCCCGCCGTCGCGGATAAACGCCTGGCAGAATATCAGCAAGGCCGTTTTCGACGCATTTTCCGCGCGGCTGAACATGGACTCGCCGCAAAACAGCGCGCCTTGCGCTACGCCATACATTCCTCCCACCAGGGTCTCGCCTTGCCACACTTCAATCGAGTGCGCATGGCCAAGCTCATGCAGCTGGTGATAGGCCTTGACGATGCTGGAGGTGATCCATGTCCCTTCATCGCGATTGTCGGCACAACCTTCAATCACCTGACCAAACGCGTGGTTCAGCGTGACGCGATAGGGCGATCGCTGATGAAAACGCTTCATGCTGCGGCTGAGATGGAACTGCCCGGGCCACAACACCGCCCGCGGATCGGGGGACCACCATAAAATCGGATCGCCAGGAGAAAACCAGGGAAAAATTCCTTGCTGATAGGCCATAAGCAGACGCGACGGACTGAGATCGCCGCCGAGCGCCAGCAGGCCATTGGGTTCGCGTAACGCTCCCTCCGGGGAAGGGAAGGCAATGGACTGACGGGAGAGCTGAACCAGACGCATTTTAACCTCAATACGCACCAGGCAATTGTTCAATATATTCGCTGTTATTCAAGCGGACGGTCCGTCGCCATGCTGGCAAAGCCAGGACGCAGCGGACCGCTCTTTTCAGCACGCCTGAAACTCATTGAGTATATACGCAAAACGGCGTGAAACAGCCGGACTACAGACGCTGCTTAAACTGGTAGTAACGCCCCTGTTCAGCCAGCAGTTCCGCGTGACTACCTTGCTCAATAATCTTGCCGTTGTCCATGACAATTATCCGATTAAACCGCGCCAGTCCGCGCAGGCGGTGAGTCACCATCAGCACGGTTTTTTCGCGCATCACTTCAGCCAGTAAATCGAGGATCTGGCTCTCTGTCGTCGCATCAAGGCCTTCGGTCGGCTCATCGAGTAACATCAGCGGCGCATCGTGCAGCAGCGCACGGGCAATGGCCAGTCTGCGCAGTTCACCGCCGGAAAGCTGGCGGCCGCCTTCGCCCAGCCAGGCGTTGAGACCGCTATCTTCCAGTAATTTTTCCAGCCCGACACGTTCCAGGGCTTTCATCAGCTGGATATCGCTGGCGCCGGGGGCGGCCAGCGACAGGTTATCGCGCAGCGTGGCGCTGAACAGATGCACACGTTGGGGGACGACGCTCATCGCCTGACGCAAAGTGGCTTCGTTGAGCCGGGTTAACGGCTGGTCGTTGAGTAAAATCTCGCCATTCGCCGGATCCCAGGCGCGGGTCAGAAGCTGCAGCAGCGTAGATTTACCGCAGCCGGTGCGGCCAAGAATGGCAATATGCTCTCCTGCGCCGACCTGCAATGAGATATTTTCCAGCGCCGGAGAAGGCTGCTGCGGATAGCTGAAGGTGACCTGGTTCAACGTCAATGAGACCTGCCCGAACGCTTGCCCCTCGCCGGCGGCGAAAGTGACCTCCGGCTGTTGCCCGGTAATCTGCGTAATTCGGCGGGCGGAAGCAATGACCTGTCCGAGATGCTGAAAGGCGCCGGTAACCGGCGCCAGCGCTTCAAATGCCGCCAGCGCGCAGAAGACAAAAAGGGCGATCAGCGCGCCGGGCTGGCTGTTGCCGCCTACGCCAGCAGAGGTGAGCCACAGCATAGCAACCACGGCAACACCACCAATCAGCAGCATCAGCGCCTGCGACAGCGCAGTCAGCTCTGCCTGACGACGCTGGGCATCCTGCCAGCGCTGCTCGGTTTTCTCCAGCTGCTTGCGGTAGCGGTCGCTGGCGCTGAACAGCATCAGTTCAGCCTGTCCTTGCAGCCAGGCGGTTAGCTGTTGACGGTACTGCCCGCGCATTTGCGTGATGCTCTCACCGGCGGGTTTCCCGGCGCGATAAAACAGCGGCGGCAGGACCAGCAGGGTCACCAGCATAATACCGCCTAGCGTCAGCGCCAGCGTGACATCGAGAATGCTTAAGCCTGCGGTGACCACCACAATGACAACCAGTGCGCCGATCAGCGGCGAGATGACCCGCAGGTAGAGATGATCCAGGGTGTCGACGTCGGCGACCACCCGGTTGAGGAGTTCACCTTGACGAAAACGCGCCAGCCCGGCAGGGGAGAGGGGGAGCAGCTTACTGAAGGTAAACACCCGCAGATGCTGTAACACGCGGAAAGTGGCGTCATGGCTGACCAGACGTTCGAAATAGCGACCGGCGGTACGGATAATCGCCGCCCCGCGAACGCCGGCTGCCGGCAGCATATAGTTGAAACTGTAAATACCGGCGACGCCAACGACGGCAGAAGCGGATAAAAACCAGCCTGATAGCGTCAGCAGGCCGATACTGGCCAGCAGGGTGACGATAGCCAGTACCACGCCGAGAGTCAGCAGCCAGATATGCCGTTTGTACAACGCCAGATAAGGTAATAGTGCGCGCATTCAAATCTCCTCCTGCCGGTGGGCCAACAGGGCGGCAAAAGGCCCGTTTGCCATAGCCAACTGGCTATAGGTCCCTTGTTCGACGATCTGACCATCCTGCATCACCCAGATGGCATCCCAGTCGGTGATACCTTCCAGCTGGTGGGTCACCATCAGCGTTGTTTGCTGCGAAGAGGCATTAAAGAGTGCCTGCATGACCCGCTGTTCGCTATGCGCATCAAGGCTGGCGGCCGGCTCATCCAACAACAACAGCCGGCACGGTACCAGCAGCGCCCGCGCCACGGCGATACGCTGCGCCTGCCCGACGGACAGACGACCCGCCTGATCGCCGACCGGCGTATTAATCCCTTGCGGCAGTTGGGAGATGAATTCGCTCACCCAGGCCTTATCCAGCGCGAGCTGAAGCTGTGCTTCGCTGGCTTCCGGCCAGGCCAGCAGAACGTTTTCGCGTAGCGTGGCGGCCGGTAGCTGCGGGTTCTGCCCCACCCAGCTGAGCAGACGATGCCAGCGGCTGACGTCAAGATCGCGCAGTTCAACGCCGTTGACCAACAGCGAGCCGTCGTAGGGGAGAAAACCGGTCAATGCATTCAAAAGCGAACTTTTGCCGGAGCCGCTCTGCCCGACCAGCACGACGCGTTTACCGGCCGGGAGCGTAAAGTTCAGCGGCCCCGCCAGGACTTTGCCTTCCGGCGATTTGATAATCGCATCGCGCGCTTCGAGACTAATCAATTCGTTGTCGCTGAGGATCTTCTCGCCGCGAGTTTCCTGCGCCAGCGGCTTTTCCATAAACGTTTTCAGACTATCCGCAGCACCGATGGCCTGAGCTTTGGCATGGTAAAAGGTGCCTAAATCACGCAGCGGCTGGAAAAATTCCGGCGCCAGGATCAGGGCCAGGAAACCTGACATCAGGGTGACGCCCACGCCATAGTGGCCAAAGTTGAGCTCGCCGAGATAGGAGAAACCGAAGTAAACCGCGACCAGAGCAATGGAGAGCGAGGTGAAAAACTCCAGTACGCCGGAGGAGAGAAAGGCGAGGCGCAACACTTCCATCGTCCGCTGGCGGAAATCCTGGGAAGCATGGCGAATATTGTCCGTTTCCGCTTCGCCACGGTGAAAGAGGCGCAGCGTTTCCATCCCGCGCAGGCGGTCGAGAAAGTGGCCGCTCAGGCGAGCGAGCGCCAGGAAGTTGCGGCGATTGGCCTCCGCCGCGCCCATGCCGACCAGCGCCATAAACAGCGGGATCAGCGGGGCAGTGCCGAGAAGAATCAGCGCCGCCGCCCAGTTTATCGGGAAAATGGTGATCACAATCAGCAGCGGGACGCTGGCGGCGAGGGTCATCTGCGGGAGATAACGCGCGTAGTAGTCGTGCATATCGTCAATTTGTTCAAGTACCAGCGTCGCCCAGCTTCCGGCGGGTTTCCCCTGAATCCACGCAGGGCCAGCCTGCTGCAGGCGATCGAGCACCTGGCGGCGGATTTCATAGCGAATATGCTGCCCGGCATAGAAACCTACCCGCTCGCGTAGCCATACCACCCAGGCACGCAGAACAAAAATCAGCACCAGGACGATAAACGGCAATACCAGCGCCGTCGCCGGAATACTCTCCATAATCATGCGATGAAGGATCCGCGCCAGCAGCCAGGCCTGACCGACGATCAGCAGGCCGCTAATGACGCCCAGCGCGCGGGAAATCATCAACCAGCGACGGGAGAGAATGCTTTGCTCTTTTAACCAGCGTGTTAACTCTTGTTGACGGGTTTTATTCATTGCGCACTTAGCAGGTGTAGTTATGAGGTTTTTAGGCCACGCAATGTTACAACGAGGAAAAAATAAAGGCGACTTTTCGTCGCCTTCTTTACCTTTGTTACTGACTTGTAAAGATTATTTGCACGCGTCAGCTAAACCATCAAGATAACGTTCAGCATCCAGCGCCGCCATACAGCCGGTACCGGCAGAGGTGATGGCCTGGCGATAGATATGGTCCATCACATCACCCGCGGCGAATACGCCCGGAATGCTGGTCTGGGTGGCATTGCCGTGGATCCCGGACTGCACTTTGATATAGCCGTTTTCCAGCGCCAGCTGGCCTTCGAAAATGGCCGTGTTGGGGCTGTGGCCAATCGCGACAAACAGACCCGCGACCTCCAGAGACTCGACATTGTCGGCATTCTGCGTATCACGCAGACGCAGACCGCTGACGCCCATCTGGTCGCCCGTCACTTCTTCCAGCGTGCGATGGGTATGCAGCACGATATTACCGTTGGCCACTTTATCCATCAGACGATTAATCAGGATTTTTTCCGCGCGGAAGGTATCACGGCGGTGAATCAGGTGGACTTCGGACGCGATGTTAGAGAGGTACAGGGCTTCTTCCACCGCGGTATTGCCGCCGCCAATGACGGCCACTTTCTGGTTGCGATAGAAGAATCCGTCGCAGGTTGCGCAGGCGGATACGCCGCGTCCTTTGAACGCTTCTTCTGACGGTAGCCCCAGATAGCGTGCTGAAGCGCCGGTGGCGATAATCAGCGCGTCACAGGTGTACTCGCCGCTGTCGCCGACCAGGCGGAAAGGACGGTTTTGCAGATCGACGCTATTGATATGGTCGAAAATAATTTCGGTATCAAATTTCGTCGCATGTTCGTGCATACGTTCCATCAGCAGCGGCCCGGTCAGATCGTTGGGATCGCCCGGCCAGTTTTCCACTTCCGTGGTGGTGGTCAGCTGACCGCCTTTTTCCATGCCGGTAATCAGTACCGGCTGCAGGTTTGCGCGCGCGGCGTAGACTGCAGCGGTATATCCCGCAGGTCCAGAACCAAGAATAAGCAGTTTACTGTGTTTGGTCGTGCCCATGAGATCCCCATAATTTATTGGCATACATTGGGCTGGATTGTAGGGAATTTGTTGTCGTAAAAAAAGAGCGCAGCAGTTTTGTTAACGATATGTGCAATAGAGGCCGCCAATGAACTGGCGATTTTACGTGCGAAGAATATAACTAATTCTACTGTCGGCAGGACAATTATAAGAGGAAAACATGAGAATCACCGGGAGTGGATAATGAATATCTGGCATCTTGTACTAAAAATCGATGTTTTGCTTTGACAATCCCCTGTGCTTTTGCGAAAACATTCATGGAAGACAAAAAGCAGTGTTTCGCGTGCGGCGAATTTTCATGCACGCAAATGCCATTTTTATCCGGGTTAGCGAAATCTACGCATGGTGTGGACAGACGCCATGCGTGATGTCGGTGGCTGCCGTCAGGCAACGGGCTTCTCACGTACCCCTGGGGTTACTCGATGTCGTATACGGGTAAGAACAGGATGGACTCGGGCAGTGAAGGCTCTGAGTCGGAACAGGAGTAGGGAAGGAATACAGAGAGACAATAATAATGGTAGATAGCAAGAAGCGCCCTGGCAAAGATCTCGACCGCATCGATCGTAATATTTTGAATGAGCTTCAAAAAGACGGGCGTATTTCAAACGTCGAACTTTCTAAACGGGTGGGACTTTCCCCGACGCCTTGCCTTGAGCGCGTGCGTCGACTGGAAAGACAGGGTTTTATTCAGGGCTATACGGCGCTGCTCAACCCGCACTATCTGGATGCATCACTTCTGGTATTTGTTGAGATTACTCTGAATCGTGGCGCGCCGGATGTGTTTGAGCAATTTAACGCCGCTGTGCAAAAACTTGAAGAAATTCAAGAGTGTCATCTGGTATCCGGTGATTTCGACTATCTGTTGAAAACCCGCGTGCCGGATATGTCAGCGTATCGCAAATTACTGGGCGAGACCCTGCTACGTCTGCCGGGCGTGAACGACACCCGTACCTACGTGGTAATGGAAGAAGTCAAGCAAAGTAATCGTCTGGTAATTAAGACGCGCTAACACGGAACAGGTGCAAAATCGACGTAGTTTGATTACACTCCTGTTAATCCATACAGCAACAGTGCCGGGGTGACCCGGCACTGTTGTCCGTTTTAGCAGCAGGCAGGAAACAGCCTGATACCTGGAGAGCCTTTTTTGAGCCAGGAATACACCGAAGACAAAGAAGTCAAACTGACCAAGTTAAGCAGCGGGCGCCGACTCCTTGAGGCGTTACTCATCCTTTGCTCCCTGTTTGCCATCTGGCTGATGGCGGCATTACTGAGCTTTAATCCCTCGGATCCTAGCTGGTCGCAAACGGCCTGGCACGAACCTATTCATAACATAGGTGGCATTCCGGGAGCCTGGCTTGCCGATACGCTATTTTTCATTTTTGGCGTAATGGCTTACACCATTCCCGTAATTATTATCGGCGGCTGCTGGTTTGCCTGGCGTAATCAGGCCAGCGACGAGTACATCGACTACTTCGCCGTATCGCTACGCTTAATTGGCGCACTGGCGCTGATTCTGACCTCCTGCGGCCTGGCCGCGATTAACGCCGATGATATCTGGTATTTTGCCTCCGGCGGCGTGATCGGCAGTTTGCTGAGCACCACTCTGCAACCGTTGCTGCACAGCAGCGGCGGCACTATTGCGCTGCTGTGCATCTGGGCGGCAGGTTTAACGCTGTTTACCGGTTGGTCATGGGTCAGCATTGCCGAAAAACTCGGCGGTGCGATTTTGTCTGTTCTGACATTCGCCAGTAACCGTACCCGTCGGGACGATACCTGGGTGGATGAGGACGAATACGAAGACGATGAAGACGACTACGACGACGCCGTGAAGCCGCAGGAATCTCGTCGTGCGCGCATTTTACGCAGCGCGCTCGCGCGCCGTCAGCGTCTGGCGGAGAAATTCTCCAATCCGATGGGGCGTAAAACCGATGCCGCGCTGTTCTCTGGCAAACGTATGGATGATGCCGAAGAGGATGTACAGTTCAGCGCCAACGGGGCGCCCGTAGCGGCGGACGATGTACTCTTTTCGGGTTCCAGCGCCGCACGTCCGGGCGATGCTGACGATGTGCTGTTCTCTGGCGCCAGCGCGGCGCGGCCGGGAGATTTTGACCCTTACGATCCGCTATTAAATGGTCACAGCATTGCCGACCCGCTGGCTGCAGCAGCTGCTGCCACCGCAGCGCCACAGGCATGGGCTGAACCGGTAGCTGAGCACGTGCCGCAGCCGGTTTACCAGCCAGATCCGTCTTATCCGCAGCATCAGGCGTATCAGCCTGAGCAGGCGCCGGTGCAGCAGCCGGTTTACCAGCCGGAGCCGTCTTATCCGCAGCATCAGGCGTACCAGCCTGAGCAGGCGCCGGTGCAGCAGCCGGTTTACCAGCCGGAGCCGTCTTATCCGCAGCATCAGGCGTATCAGCCTGAGCAGGCGCCGGTGCAGCAGCCGGTTTACCAGCCGGAGCCGTCTTATCCGCAGCATCAGGCGTACCAGCCTGAGCAGGCGCCGGTGCAGCAGCCGGTTTACCAGCCGGAGCCGTCTTATCCGCAGCATCAGGCGTATCAGCCTGAGCAGGCGCCGGTGCAGCAGCCGGTTTACCAGCCGGAGCCGTCTTATCCGCAGCATCAGGCGTACCAGCCTGAGCAGGCGCCGGTACAGCAGCCGGTTTACCAGCCGGAGCCGTCCTACCCGCAGCATCAGGCGTACCAGCCTGAGCAGGCGCCGGTACAGCAGCCGGTTTACCAGCCGGAGCCGTCCTACCCGCAGCATCAGGCGTACCAGCCCGAGCAGGCGCCGGTGCAGCAGCCGGTTTACCAGCCGGAGTCACCAGCTCCTGCCGTAACGCCTGAGGCTCCGCAGGAAGAGGTGAAGCCACAGCGTCCGCCAATGTATTATTTTGAAGAGGTCGAAGAGAAGCGCGCGCGCGAGCGCGAGCAGCTGGCCGCCTGGTATCAGCCGATCCCTGAACCAGCAAGCCCGGTCGCCACGCGTCCTGTTACACCGCCACCGGTCTCTCCGGTCGAAGCCGCAGCGGTGACCACCCTCGCCGCCGGCGTACACCAGGCGACGAGCGCGGGTGCAACCGCGGCGACGGTCGCTTCCACCGCGTCATCCGCTGCACCGCTGTTCAGTCCGGCATCCGGTGGCCCGCGTGCGCAGGTGAAAGAGGGGATTGGTCCAAAACTGCCGCGTCCTAATCATGTCCGCGTCCCTACGCGCCGTGAGCTGGCATCGTATGGTATTAAACTGCCGTCACAACGTATGGCTGAAGAACGGGCGCGTAAAGCTGAACTCAATCAGGCCTATGACGACGAGCCGTTAACGGATGAAGAAGCGGATGCGTTGGAACAGGACGAACTGGCTCGCCAGTTTGCCGCCACCCAGCAGCAGCGTTACGGCGAAGTCTACGCGCAGGATGAAGAGGATGACTCCGCAGCTGAAGCTGAACTGGCCCGTCAGTTTGCGGCGTCGCAGCAGCAGCGCTACAGCAGCGAACAGCCGCAGGGCGCAACGCCGTTCTCTCCTGCGGATTATGATTTCTCGCCGATGAAAGCGCTGGTCGATGACGGTCCGAGCGAACCGCTGTTCACACCGCTGCCGGAGACACCGCCGCCGGTGCAGCAGTACCAGCAGCCGGCACAGCAGCAACCGGTTCAACAGTACCAGCAGCCGGCACAGCAGCAACCGGTTCAACAGTATCAACAGCCGGTGCCGTCGTCGCCGGTACAACAACCGTATCAGCAGCCTGTGCAGCCGGCTCAACCTCCGCAGATGGCGCAGCAGCATCAGCCTGCCGCACAGAGCTATCAGCCGCAGCAAGCCCATCAGGGCCACATGCCGCAGCAGACAGCCCCGGTGCCGTCGCAGGATAGCCTGATTCATCCGCTGCTGATGCGTAACGGCAACAGCCAGCCGATGCAACGGCCGACAACTCCGCTGCCGTCGTTGGATCTGCTGACCCCGCCGCCGAGAGAAGTCGAGCCGGTGGATACCTTCGCGCTGGAGCAAATGGCGCGCCTGGTTGAGGCTCGTCTGGCTGACTTCCGCATTAAAGCCGATGTGGTGAACTACTCGCCAGGCCCGGTTATCACCCGCTTCGAACTGAATCTGGCGCCAGGCGTGAAGGCCGCGCGGATTTCAAACCTTTCGCGTGACCTGGCCCGCTCCTTGTCCACCATTGCGGTGCGCGTCGTGGAAGTCATTCCGGGTAAACCGTACGTGGGTCTGGAACTGCCGAATAAAAAACGCCAGACCGTTTATCTGCGAGAAGTGCTGGATAACACGAAATTCCGCGATAACCCGTCGCCGCTTACCGTGGTGCTGGGGAAAGACATCGCCGGCGATCCGGTCGTTGCCGATCTGGCAAAAATGCCGCACCTGCTGGTTGCCGGTACCACCGGTTCCGGTAAATCGGTTGGGGTGAATGCCATGATCCTCAGCATGCTTTATAAAGCGCAGCCGGAAGATGTGCGCTTCATTATGATCGACCCGAAAATGCTTGAACTGTCGGTCTATGAAGGGATCCCGCATCTGCTGACCGAAGTCGTTACCGATATGAAAGACGCCGCTAACGCACTGCGCTGGAGCGTGAATGAAATGGAGCGTCGTTATAAGCTGATGTCGGCGCTGGGCGTGCGTAACCTCGCGGGTTACAACGAGAAAATCGCCGAAGCGGCGCGGATGGGCCGTCCCATTCCGGATCCGTACTGGAAACCGGGCGACAGCATGGACGCCGTGCATCCGGTGCTGGAAAAACTGCCGTATATCGTTGTTCTGGTGGATGAATTCGCCGACCTGATGATGACTGTCGGCAAAAAGGTCGAAGAGCTGATTGCGCGTCTGGCGCAGAAAGCGCGTGCGGCGGGTATTCACCTTGTGCTGGCAACGCAGCGTCCGTCGGTTGACGTGATTACCGGTCTTATTAAAGCGAACATTCCGACGCGTATCGCGTTCACCGTCTCGAGCAAAATTGACTCGCGTACCATCCTCGATCAGGGCGGCGCGGAATCACTGCTGGGGATGGGGGATATGCTTTACTCCGGGCCGAACTCGACCATGCCGGTTCGTGTACACGGCGCGTTTGTTCGCGACCAGGAAGTCCACGCTGTGGTTCAGGACTGGAAAGCGCGCGGGCGTCCGCAGTATGTTGACGGCATTACATCAGATAGCGAAAGCGAAGGCGGCAGCGGCGGCTTTGACGGTGGTGAAGAGCTGGATCCGTTGTTCGATCAGGCGGTGAACTTCGTCACTGAAAAACGTAAAGCCTCTATTTCCGGCGTTCAGCGTCAGTTCCGCATCGGATATAACCGTGCGGCACGTATTATCGAACAGATGGAAGCGCAGGGTATTGTCAGCGAGCAGGGCCATAATGGTAACCGCGAAGTGCTGGCGCCGCCTCCCTTCGAGTAAGTGCAAAGTTGGGTAAATAAGCGCAAAATCAGCCTGTTCTGCTGTTCCGTCGTGCCAGGCGGTCCTACATTAGGAGGCAGAAGAGGCTCCCGCGTCGGGAGTGACGCACATTAAGGAATAACAATGAAAAAACTCGCAATCACCTGTGCATTACTGTCTGGATTTGTCGTGAGCCAGGTTTGGGCGGATGCCGCCAGTGATTTGAAAAGCCGCCTCGATAAAGTGAGCAGCTTCCATGCCAGTTTCACCCAAAAAGTGACCGATGGCAGCGGTAACGCCGTACAGGACGGGCAGGGCGACCTGTGGGTTAAACGTCCGAATCTGTTTAACTGGCATATGACCCAGCCGGATGAAAGCATTCTGGTCTCTGACGGGAAAACCCTGTGGTTCTACAACCCGTTTGTCGAGCAGGCAACCGTCACCTGGCTGAAAGACGCTACCAGCAACACGCCGTTTATGCTGATTGCCCGCAACCAGTCCAACGACTGGCAGCAGTACAACATCAAGCAGAACGGCGATGATTTTGTTCTTACGCCGAAAAGCGGAGGCGGCAACCTGAAGCAGTTTACGATTAACGTTGGCCGCGACGGGACCATCCATCAGTTCAGCGCGGTAGAGCAGGATGACCAGCGCAGCAGCTACCAGCTGAAGTCTCAGCAAAACGGTGCGGTCGATGCATCTAAGTTCACCTTTACACCGCCGAAAGGGGTGACGGTGGACGATCAACGTAAGTAGAGGCGAATGTGAGCAATCTGTCGCTCGATTTTTCCGACAATGCGTTTCAACCTCTGGCCGCCCGCATGCGGCCAGAAAATTTAGCGCAGTACATAGGCCAGCAGCATCTGCTGGCGCCGGGGAAACCTTTGCCGCGGGCGATTGAGGCCGGGCATCTGCATTCGATGATCTTGTGGGGGCCGCCTGGCACCGGCAAAACTACGCTGGCTGAAGTGATTGCTCGCTATGCCAGCGCCGATGTTGAACGGATCTCGGCGGTGACCTCCGGCGTAAAAGAGATCCGCGAAGCGATCGAGCGCGCGAGGCAGAACCGCAATGCCGGACGCCGCACGATTCTGTTCGTTGACGAAGTCCATCGTTTCAATAAAAGCCAGCAGGATGCGTTTTTACCGCATATTGAAGACGGCACCATCACCTTCATCGGCGCGACGACGGAAAACCCCTCTTTTGAACTCAATTCCGCATTGCTATCCCGGGCGCGAGTGTATCTGCTGAAATCGTTGTCCAGCGAGGATATTGAGCATGTGCTCACGCAGGCGATGAACGATAAAGATCGTGGCTATGGCGGGCAAAATATCGTGCTGCCGGATGATACCCGCCAGGCTATCGCCGGGCTGGTTAACGGCGATGCGCGCCGGGCGCTTAATACGCTGGAAATGATGGCCGATATGGCAGAGACGGATGCCTCCGGCAACCGGGTGCTGAAAGCGGAACTGCTGACCGAAATTGCCGGTGAACGCAGCGCGCGGTTTGATAATAAAGGCGATCGTTTCTACGATTTGATTTCCGCGCTGCACAAGTCCGTTCGCGGCAGCGCGCCGGATGCTGCGCTGTACTGGTACGCACGAATCATCACCGCCGGCGGCGATCCGCTGTATGTGGCCCGACGCTGCCTGGCGATCGCTTCCGAAGATGTCGGAAATGCTGACCCGCGAGCCATGCAGGTCGCGCTCTCTGCCTGGGACTGTTTTACCCGCGTAGGGCCAGCGGAGGGCGAGCGTGCTATTGCGCAGGCCATCGTTTATCTCGCCTGCGCGCCGAAAAGCAACGCGGTCTACACCGCATTTAAAGCCGCCATGGCCGATGCCCGCGAGCGTCCTGATTACGATGTGCCGGTGCACCTGCGCAACGCGCCAACCCGCCTGATGAAAGAGATGGGCTATGGGCAGGAGTATCGCTATGCCCATGATGAGCCAAACGCCTATGCTGCCGGGGAAGCCTATTTCCCGCAGGAAATGGCCCAAACTCGTTATTATCGGCCTACAAATCGGGGGCTGGAGGGGAAAATTGGCGAAAAGCTCGCCTGGCTTACCGAACAGGATCAAAATAGCCCCATAAAACGCTACCGCTAACAGAGACGTTGCGGTAAGGTTATCAAGATATCCCGGTGGTCGTAGTCTGCGGCCACTTTTCTTTTATTTATTCGATAAGCACAGGATAAGCATGCTCGATCCCAATCTGCTGCGTACCGAGCCAGACGCAGTCGCTGAAAAACTGGCACGCCGGGGCTTTAAGCTGGATGTAGATAAACTGCGCGCTCTGGAAGAGCGTCGTAAAGTTCTGCAGGTTGAAACAGAAAACCTGCAGGCGGAGCGTAACTCCCGATCGAAATCCATTGGCCAGGCGAAAGCGCGCGGGGAAGATATCGAGCCATTACGCCTGGAAGTCAACAAACTGGGCGAACAGCTGGATGCGGCGAAAGCCGAGCTGGACGTGTTACTGGCAGAGATCCGCGATATCGCGCTGACTATCCCTAATATTCCGCACGACGACGTTCCGGCCGGTCGCGACGAAAACGACAACGTTGAAGTCAGCCGTTGGGGTACGCCGCGCGAGTTCGATTTTGACGTCCGCGATCACGTGACGCTGGGCGAAATGCACGGTGGGCTGGACTTTGCCGCAGCCGTTAAGCTGACCGGTTCCCGTTTTGTGGTGATGAAAGGGCAACTGGCCCGTCTGCACCGTGCGCTGGCGCAGTTCATGCTGGATCTGCATACCGAACAGCACGGCTACAGTGAAAACTATGTACCGTACCTGGTCAACCAGGATACGCTGTACGGTACCGGTCAGCTGCCGAAATTTGCCGGCGATCTGTTCCATACGCGTCCGCTGGAAGAAGAAGCCGACAGCAGCAACTATGCGTTGATTCCAACTGCGGAAGTACCGCTGACCAACCTCGTTCGCGATGAGATCATTGACGAAGACGATCTGCCGATCAAAATGACCGCTCACACGCCGTGTTTCCGTTCTGAAGCGGGCTCCTATGGTCGTGATACCCGTGGTCTGATTCGTATGCATCAGTTCGACAAAGTGGAAATGGTGCAGATCGTGCGTCCGGAAGATTCGATGGCGGCGCTGGAAGAGATGACCGGCCATGCGGAAAAAGTTCTGCAGTTGCTGGGTCTGCCATACCGCAAAGTGGCGCTCTGCACCGGCGATATGGGCTTCAGCGCATGCAAAACGTATGATCTGGAAGTCTGGGTTCCGGCACAGAACACCTATCGTGAAATCTCCTCCTGCTCTAACGTCTGGGACTTCCAGGCGCGTCGTATGCAGGCACGCTGCCGCAGCAAGTCCGACAAGAAAACCCGTCTGGTGCATACGCTGAACGGCTCCGGGCTGGCGGTAGGTCGTACCCTGGTTGCGCTGATGGAAAACTATCAGCAGGCGGATGGTCGTATCGAAATCCCGGAAATTCTGCGCCCCTATATGCGTGGCCTCGAATTTATCGGCTGATTTTTTTACCTGTTTCTCAAAAGCGCCTCCGGGCGCTTTTTTTTTATCCCCTTATTGATGCCGGGCAATAATCCCTCCGGTGATTCCCCCCATACTCCCTTGGTGTTAACGCAGCATAAAAAACTATAAAAGATTAAATTCGTTATATATGTATCTATATAGCGATTGTCAGTGAATTGTGAGCAACCAAAGCGAGTATCCATGAAAATTAAAGCCCCCGATGCTTTACTGGCTGCCGAAGTAAGCCGGCGTGGTTTAATGAAAACCACGGCAATTGGCGGTCTGGCGATGGCCAGCAGCGCATTTACCCTACCGTTTACACGCATTGCCCATGCTGCCGACGCTCTGGCGCCGGTGAATGAAACCGTCACCTGGAGTGCCTGTACCGTGAACTGCGGCAGCCGCTGTCCGCTGCGGATGCATGTGGTTGATGGTGAAATTAAATACGTTGAAACGGATAATACCGGCGATGACAACTATGATGGCCTGCATCAGGTACGCGCCTGTCTGCGCGGGCGTTCCATGCGTCGCCGTGTCTACAACCCCGATCGTCTGAAGTATCCCATGAAGCGCGTTGGCAAGCGCGGGGAAGGAAAATTTGAGCGCATCAGCTGGGAAGAAGCATTCGATACTATCGCCAGCAATATGCAGCGCCTGATTAAAGATTACGGTAACGAATCGATCTATCTGAATTACGGGACCGGAACTCTTGGCGGCACCATGACCCGCTCCTGGCCACCGGGGAAAACGCTCATTGCGCGTCTGATGAACTGCTGCGGCGGTTACCTTAACCACTATGGTGATTATTCATCGGCGCAAATAGCCGCGGGTCTGAATTACACCTACGGCGGCTGGGCCGACGGTAACAGCCCGTCGGATATCGAAAACAGTCAACTGGTGGTGCTGTTCGGTAACAACCCCGGCGAAACGCGGATGAGCGGCGGCGGGGTAACGTACTACCTGGAACAAGCGCGGCAAAAATCCAACGCCCGGATGATCATTGTCGATCCGCGTTACACCGATACCGGCGCCGGCCGTGAAGATGAGTGGATACCGATTCGCCCCGGTACCGACGCCGCGCTGGTTTCCGCGCTCGCCTGGGTGATGATCACCGAAAACCTGGTTGATCAGCCGTTCCTCGATAAATACTGCGTCGGCTATGACGAGAAAACGTTGCCTGCCGATGCGCCGGCCAACGGTCACTACAAGGCTTACATCCTCGGTCAGGGTAGTGACGGCACTGCCAAAACGCCGCAGTGGGCATCGACTATCACCGGGATTCCGGTCGAGCGTATTGTGCAGCTGGCACGCGAAATTGCGACAGCCAAACCTGCCTTTATCAGCCAGGGCTGGGGGCCGCAGCGCCACGCGAATGGTGAAATCGCCACCCGGGCTATCTCGATGCTGTCGATTCTGACCGGAAACGTTGGCATCAACGGAGGGAATACCGGCGCGCGTGAAGGTTCTTACGACCTGCCTTTTGAACGTATGCCGACGCTGGAGAACCCCGTTGAGACCAGTATCTCCATGTTTATGTGGACCGATGCGATTGAACGTGGCCCGGAGATGACGGCGCTGCGTGACGGCGTGCGCGGTAAAGATAAACTGGACGTCCCGATCAAAATGATCTGGAACTATGCCGGTAACTGTCTGATTAACCAGCACTCTGATATCAACCGCACCCATGAAATCCTGCAGGATGATAAGAAGTGCGAGATGATCGTGGTGATCGACTGCCACATGACCTCGTCGGCAAAATATGCCGATATTCTGCTGCCGGACTGCACCGCTTCCGAGCAGATGGACTTCGCGCTGGATGCTTCATGCGGCAACATGTCCTACGTCATCTTCACCGACCAGGTGATTAAACCGCGTTTTGAGTGCAAAACGATTTATGACATGACGACGGAACTGGCAAAACGCATGGGCGTGGAGCAGAAGTTTACCGAAGGCCGTACCCAGGAAGGCTGGATGCGTTATCTGCACGAACTTTCCCGCAAGGCTATCCCGGATTTGCCGGACTTCGATACCTTCCGTCAGCAGGGGATTTACAAGCAGCGCGATCCGGAAGGGCATCATGTTGCCTATAAGGCATTCCGTGACAATCCGCAGGCAAATCCGCTGGAGACCCCGTCGGGCAAAATTGAGATCTATTCCCAGGCGCTGGCGCAAATTGCCGCCACCTGGGAACTCCCCGAAGGCGATGTGATCGATCCGCTGCCGATTTATACGCCAGGTTTTGAAAACTATAACGATCCGCTGACGGCGAAATTCCCGCTGCAGCTGACCGGTTTTCACTACAAGTCGCGCGTTCACTCCACCTACGGCAACGTCGATGTGCTGAAGGCCGCCTGTCGTCAGGAGATGTGGATTAACCCATTCGATGCGAAACAACGCGGCATTGCCAACGGCGATCGCATCCGTATTTACAACGATCGCGGTGAAGTGCATATCGAAGCCAAAGTGACGCCGCGAATGATGCCTGGCGTTGTCGCGCTGGGTGAGGGCGCCTGGTATAACCCGGACGCAGGACGCGTGGATCAGGCGGGGAGCATCAACGTGCTCACCACCCAACGCCCGTCGCCTTTGGCGAAAGGTAACCCATCGCACACGAACCTGGTCCAGGTTGAAAAGCTGTAAGGAATAACCGATGACAACTCAATACGGATTTTTTATCGATTCTGCTCGTTGTACCGGTTGTAAAACCTGCGAGCTGGCCTGTAAAGACTTCAAGAACTTAACGCCGGACGTTAGCTTCCGCCGCATTTATGAATATGCGGGCGGTGACTGGCAGGAGGATAACGGCGTCTGGCATCAGAACGTCTTTGCCTATTACTTATCCATCGCCTGTAACCATTGCGAAAACCCGGCCTGTACCAAAGTGTGCCCGAGCGGCGCTATGCATAAACGCGATGACGGTTTTGTCGTGGTTGATGAAGATGTGTGCATCGGCTGTCGCTATTGCCATATGGCCTGCCCGTACGGTGCGCCGCAGTATAATGCGGCGAAAGGGCATATGACCAAGTGTGATGGCTGCTACCAGCGCGTTGCCGAGGGTAAAAAACCGATTTGCGTCGAATCCTGCCCGCTGCGCGCGCTGGACTTTGGCCCGATCGAAGAACTGCGTAAGAAACACGGCGAACTGGCTGCGGTTGCGCCGCTGCCATCCGCGCACTTTACCAAACCCAGTATTGTCATCAAACCGAACGCCAATAGTCGTCCGTGCGGTGATACAACCGGCTATCTGGCCAACCCGAAGGAGGTGTGAGATGGGAAGTGGATGGCATGAATGGCCGCTGATGATCTTCACGGTCTTTGGACAATGTGTGGCGGGCGGTTTTATCGTCCTGGCACTGGCGCTGATGAAAGGCGGTTTGTCGAATGAGCAGCAGCAGCGCGTAGTGCTGAGCATGTTTGGCTTGTGGGTGCTGATGGGGATTGGGTTTATCGCCTCAACGATGCACCTGGGATCGCCGATGCGGGCTTTTAACTCGCTTAACCGGATTGGTGCGTCGTCGTTAAGTAACGAAATTGCCAGCGGAGCCCTCTTTTTCGCCGTCGGCGGAATTGGCTGGCTGCTGGCGGTGGTGAAGAAGCTGCCGGCCGGGCTGCGCAGCCTCTGGCTGGTCGCGACGATGGTGCTGGGTATTCTCTTCGTCTGGATGATGGTGCGGGTGTATAACACCATTGATACCGTACCGACCTGGTATACCGTCTGGACGCCGCTGAGCTTCTTCCTGACGCTGTTTCTCGGCGGCCCGCTGCTGGGCTATCTACTGCTGCGCGTGGCGGGCGTTGACGGTTGGGCGATGCGTCTGTTGCCGGTGGTCACGCTGCTGGCGCTGGTGGCCAGCGTTATTGTGGCCCTGATGCAAGGCAGCGAGCTGCCGATGATCCACAGCTCTATTCAGCAGGCCTCCGCGCTGGTGCCGGATTATGGCTCACTGATGGCCTGGCGTGTGGTTGCGCTGGTGCTGGCTCTGGCATGCTGGGTTGTTCCGCTGCTCAAAGGCTATCAGCCCGCTGTGCCGCTGTTAAGCCTGGCATTGGTGCTGGTACTGGTCGGCGAGATGGTAGGGCGTGGCATCTTCTACGGTCTGCATATGACGGTCGGCATGGCTATCGCCAGCTGATAAGCTGTTGCGCCAGAACCCCCGGTTCTGGCGCAACAAAAAAGTGCTGTTGATTCATGAAATTTTTCTACTGATATTCCCGCCGTTTATTTTCAATAAATTAATAAAAACAATGGAATAATATAAAGAATAATTCTGTTGTCGCTCCGCTGGATGAAAAACTTCTATCGTTGCCCGTGAAACCGCGTCCCGCCTGATTTCTGGTGGATTGACAATGTTTTTAGCGGTGGCATGATGCGCACGAAATCTAAACTTCCTCACGGTTATATCCATGTCCATCTACACCCGGCCGGTGCAAATGTTGCTCTGCGGCCTGCTTCTGTTGACGCTGGCGATTGCGGTTTTAAATACCCTCGTCCCGCTTTGGCTCGCCCATGAAAATATGCCAACCTGGCAGGTCGGAATGGTGGGCTCGTCCTATTTCACCGGTAACCTGGTCGGGACGCTGCTGGCCGGATGGGTGATTAAGCGTCTGGGATTTAACCGTAGCTATTATCTTGCGTCGCTGATCTTTGCGGTGGGCTGCGTCGGACTTGGTATTACCCTCGGTTTCTGGACCTGGTTCAGCTGGCGCTTTCTCGCCGGCGTCGGCTGCGCGATGATTTGGGTAGTGGTCGAAAGCGCGCTGGTTTGCAGCGGAACGTCGCGTAGCCGCGGTCGTCTGCTGGCCGCCTATATGATGGTTTACTATGTGGGAACCGTGCTGGGTCAGCTGATGGTCAGCAAACTGCCGACGGATCTAATGAGCGTGCTGCCGTGGGTGACCGCGCTGACGCTGGCGGCGATTCTGCCGCTGCTGTTTACCCGCGTCGTGAATCAAAGTGATGAACAGCATGAGCCGGCGCGGATCTGGCCAATGCTCAGGCTGCGTCAGGCCCGCCATGGCGTGAACGGCTGCATTATCTCCGGGATTGTTCTTGGGTCGCTGTATGGATTGATGCCGCTGTGGTTGAACCATCAGGGCGTCAGTGACTCCGGCATTGGTTTCTGGATGGCGGTTATGGTCAGCGCAGGTATTTTGGGCCAGTGGCCGATCGGCCGTATGGCCGACCGCTATGGTCGCTTGCTGGTGTTGCGCGTTCAGGTTTTTGTGGTGATTTTAGGCTGCCTGGCAATGCTTAGCGGCGCGGCAATGGCTCCGGCGCTGTTTATCCTTGGCGCATCGGGCTTCACGCTGTACCCGGTGGCAATGGCCTGGGCCTGTGAGAAAGTCGAGCGCCATCAGCTGGTCGCCATGAACCAGGCGCTGTTGATGAGCTATACCGTCGGCAGCCTGCTCGGGCCAACCTTCACCGCCATGCTGATGCAGAACTTTTCCGACAACCTGCTATTTATCATGATTGCCAGCGTGTCGTTTATTTATCTGCTGACGCTGCTGCGTAAAGCCGGTCATCATCCGACGCCGGTGGCGCACGCGTAATTTTTCTTCCGGCCTTCGCTACGGTGATAATCAAAGGGGACGTTGTCCCCTTTGATTTATTTACCGCCAGCGACGAGCGCATCAAGCTGGCTCTGATGCTCCACCCTGGTGAGCCGATGCAGCCGATCCCCCTCATCCAGCCAGCAGACTAATCGCTGGATCGTCTGAATATGCTGTTCGCTATCGGCCGCGGCCAGGACGATAATCAGCCGTACATCAGGGTGATCGGGAAACGCCACGGCTTCGGCGCAGCAAACCAGTGAGAGCACGCTGTGCGGGCTCAGAACCCCTTCATCCGGGCGGGCGTGCGGGAGGGCAAATTCCGGAGTGAGTATGTACCAGGGGCCATTTTTCTCGGTGGCGCTGATGATGGCATCCGCATAGCCGGCGCTGATTTTCCCCTGCTGCGCCAGCGGACGGCAGGCCAGCTTAATCGCGCCGCGCCAGTCCAGACCACGCTCGGTGTACTGACAAGCGGCAAATAATTTTTCATCCATGTCGGCTCCTCAAATAGCGAGCCGGTCAGTGGGCGACCGGCTCGTGCGACGGTCAGCGAAGCGCGTTATACAGCGCCTCGCCGGAGATGCCGTATTTTGCTTTGAGCTGCCGGCTGTTGCCCGACTCGGTGAAGGTATCCTGCGTTCCCAGGCGCGTCAGGCGCGCCGGATGGGCCGCCTGGGCCATCGCTTCGGCTACCTGGCCGCCAAGGCCGCCGTTTACCGTGTGATTCTCCAGCGTGGCGATCTGCGGACAGTCTGCTACCAGCGCATAAAACTCCTGCTGGTTAAACGGTTTGAGCGTCGCCACGTGGATGAGCTTGCCTTTCTTGCCGCTGGCAACCAGCTTTTCATAGCCTTCGCTGGCCTGTTCCAGCACCGTGCCCTCAAAGAGAATGGCGAACTCGTTGCCGCTGCTGGCGATAGCCGCGATATCGGTGACCCGGGGTATCACGCTCTTATCGCGCACCGGCATCGGTTCACGCGCCACGCGGATATAAACCGGGCCTTTGATTTTTGCCGCCTGCTCAAAGGCGTCGGCTATTTCTTCGGCATCGGCCGGCGTCAGGATCGTCAGGCCCGGCAGCACGCGGGTCAGGGCAAGATCCTCCAGCGCGTGGTGCGAGGCGCCGTCCGGGCCGTCATCCATCCCCGGATGGCTACCCACCAGCTTGACGTTGGCTTTGGCGTAGCAGGCCTGTCGCAGCTGGGTCCATGCCGTCCCCGTCACAAACATCGCAAAATTGACATAGAAGGGGATATAGCCCTCAAGCGCCTGACCCACGGCAAAACTCATCGCTGAACCTTCCGCGATCCCCATTTCGAAGAAGGCCTCCGGGTAGCGCGCCTGAAACTGGTCGGTGCGGGTTGAACTGGCTAAGTCACTATCGATAGCGACGATGGGGTAGCCTTTTTCTTTCAGGGCAATCAGTGCATTACCGATCTCATCACGCGGTGCTTTCATCACTGTAACTCCTCCATTGCCTGCTGGTATTGTTCGTTGGTCGGGGTTTTTGAGTGCCAGTCGCCGTTATTTTCCATATAGCTGACGCCGGATCCCTTGGTGGTATGGGCAACGATGGCTACCGGCTTGCCTTTCAGATGGCGGGAGAGCATCAGGGTGTCGGCCACCTGGTGCATATCATTACCGTTATGCAGCTCCAGCACGTGCCAGCCGAAGCTGCGGATCTTATCCGCCAGCGGCTCGAGATTAACCACCTCATTGACCGGATCGTGAGAAGAGAAGCCGTTGTAATCGATAATCGCGACCAGATTATCCATTTTCATATGCCCGGCCTGCTGTAAGGTTTCCCAGATTTGCCCTTCGTGCATTTCGCCATCGCCGATGATGGCAAATACCCGATGAGGCTCGTCGCGGCGCTTTTTAGCGGCCGCCATACCGAAGGCGACGGATAGCCCCTGGCCGAGCAAACCGGTCGTCGCATCGACATCCGGCAGCGATTTTATGCTGGGGTGTCCCTGCAGGCGCGAATTGATCTGGCGGAAGGTATTGAACTCGCTGCGATCGATTTTCCCTTTTTGGTAAAGCATGGCGTACTGTGCGGCAACGGCGTGCCCTTTGCTCATAACGACGCGCGCGCGGGGCGAGGCCGCCAGGTCAACCTCCTGATAATAGATCCAGGTGAGGATATCGATTATCGATAAGGCGCCGCCCGGGTGGCCAATGCCGGACTCATAAATCATCGTGACAATATCGCGGCGAGCGGCGAGCGCATGGGACTTCAGTTCATCAATGTTCATGTGGTTTCCTTCTTATGGCAGCATTTTGCCGATGTAGTACACAACCAGGCCCAGGGCGACAAAGTCGGTTTCCGGGAAGCTGGTTCCCGACAGGCCGACGGACTCCATGATGGGGTAGATCAACGCAGGACCGATGCCGATCAGGATCCCGGTGACGAAGCTGCCGGCGATAGCTCCTTTCCAGCCGCCCGAAGCGTTACCAAATACCGCTGCGGTGGCGCCGATAAAGAAGTAGGGGATCGCCACCGGAATAATGACGGTTTGCCCGAGGATCGCCAGAAAGCCCATCACCACCAGCCCGCCAACAAATGAAGAGATAAATCCCAGTACCGTGGCGGTTGGCGCATACGGGAAAACGACCGGGCAATCGAGGGCGGGTTTGGCGTTGGGAATGAATTTCTCCGAAATGCCGAGGAAGGCCGGGACAATTTCAGACAGCAGCAGGCGTACCCCGGTAATGATGATGTACAGAGACGCGGTGAAAGTGAGCGACTGGAACAGAGGGTAAACCAGCCAGTGCATTCCGCCAGCCGCCGCCGTGACCGCCGCTTTCCCGGCGGCGAGCGCCGCAATGTAATAGAAAATACTGACCGAGATTGATACGGAGACGATGTAATCTTTAAAGATCCCCAGCCAGCCGGGCAGGTTCAGCTTTTCGGTCGACTGTTTAGGATCGCCCACCTTTGAACCGATCCATCCGGATGCCGCGTAGGCCAGCGTCACGTAGTGCCCCATCGCAATTTCATCATTACCGGTGATTTTTCTCATCCACGGCTGGGCAATTGCCGGGTACAGACAGGCGGCCAGCCCCAGCAGGATTGAACCGACAATAATGGTGGTCATGTCGCTATAGCCGAGCGCTTTCAAGGTGACGGTCAGCAGGGCCGAGAGATAGAGATTATGCTGTCCGGTGAGAAAGATGTATTTGAAAGGGGTCACGCGGGCAAAGAACAGGTTCCAGCCAAAACCAATCACCATAATCAGCGAGACGCACATCGCGAATTTAGTTTGCGCCAGCCCGGTCAGCGCTTCCGCCAGCGGCATCACGCCTTTCAGACCAAAGCCATCGCTAAATAATGTCTGAAAATTGCCGAGAGAGGTCACGGCCAGCCCGGCACCGCCGGCAAAAACCAGAAAGCCGACAATGGTTTTGAAAGTCCCGGAGAGCACTTTTTCAATGGGCTTTCGTTGGATCAATAAGCCAATTAATGCGATAAAACCAACTAAAAGTGGGGTGACGCCCAGAATGTCGAATACAATAAATCTGAGGAAATCCATATTGCCTCCGGGAGAGGTTAGTTGTGCTGGATTACGCGGATAAGCGCTGATTCCATTTCTTCACTGTTCATCAGGTCGGTGATACCGATAGCGTTAAATCCGGCAGCTTCGACTTCCTCGGTGAGATCGCGCATCGTGATCACGAAATCAATATCTCGCCAGGTTCGTAACCCGGAGAGGACGTCGTGTTCCAGCTCGATATCCCAGCCGTGTTTATCGATGATTTTTTGTGCTTTTATTTTGAGCATTAAGGAACTGCCCATACCGGTGCGACAGACGATGAGACCTTTCATGAGATGTTCTCCTGTTTGTAAAAATAATTATTTTTATTTGTTTGTGTGAGATAATAATTATTATCTTTAGCGCGAAACGAAAGATGTGACTGTGTTTGCATTTTGAGCAAGAAAGGCAAAAAATGAGCCAGATAGATAACAACCTGTTGATAAACATACGAAATGGGTCTTCAGAACTCAGCCCGATACTGGAGAAAGTGGGCCGTTTTATTGCGGAAAATCCTGATTTTGTGATGCGGCATACGATTTCAGAACTGGCCGACTCTGTTGACACCAGCGAGGGCAGCATCACCCGTTTTTGTCGGGCGTTTGGATTTAAAGGTTTCTCCGATTTCAGAACGGCGCTGGCGGTTGAGCAGGGGGCTGCCCGCCCGGAAGCCGGCGATGACGACGATATTGCGCCGGTGCTGGCGAGCATTCGCGATAGCAATACCATTATCGATGCTCAGGAGCTGCAAAGCGCAGCGGTGTGGCTGAATGCGCTGAATAACATCGCTATTTATGCGGTGGGTACGGCGGTGCCCGTTGCCCTGTTTCTGCAAATGAATTTAATCAACATGGGCAAAGTTGCCAGCTTCGTCGATCGCTCTTATCCGGCGGCGATCCCGATAGCAACCGATCGGCAAAAGACGGGAATTATCGTCGTGCATACCGAACAGGCCTCGGCGGATATGATCCAGGCTTTGACGCTGGCGAAGCAGCAGGGGGTGAAAATATTGTCGCTGACCCGCGGCACGTTTACGCCGCTGGCCCGTTTATCGGACTGGAACCTGCAGGCCGCGGTGGCTTTACAGGGAGAAGGTGAATCAGGATTTGCCGAAATTGCGGGGGCAATGATGGTTGCCGATCGAATGCTTCGCGCGCTGGAGGAGCAGGATGAGCGCTATGCGGAATATCGTAAGGCGCATCAGAAACGCATTTTCTCGATTGAAAGCGTGGCGAATAAGCTGTCGCAATACTTTATGTCGTAATGCTTGCCGAAGCGTTTTCCACCCGGATAAGACGTTCTGCGTCGCTATCCGGGGAAAATTCTGCTTAGCCGGCCACGCCGTCCGTCGGCTTAGTACATGACCTTATGGCCATACTGCTCGAGAATGCCTTTGACCCGATCCATGGTCTCTTTCTTAGGCGGATGTACGCCATCCAGCTTGTACTCTTCACCCATCGCTACCCATTTGTGCTTGCCTAACTCGTGATAGGGCAGCAGTTCGATTTTTTCGACATTGCCCATATCGCGGGTAAACTCGCCGAGGCGGTGCGCGGAATCATCATCGTCAGACCAGCCGGGAACCACCACGTAACGAATCCAGACTTTGATGTTTTTATTCGATAAGTAGCGGGCAAACTCCAGCGTACGGTGGTTAGACACGCCAACCAGATTCTGATGGATCTCATCATTCATCTGTTTGAGGTCGAGCATGACCAGATCGGTCACTTCAAGCAGCTCGTCAATAACCGGGTCGTAGCGACGAACAAAGCCGTTGGTATCGAGGCAGGTATGAATGCCTTCTTTGCGGCAGGCGCGGAACCAGTCGCGCACGAACTCGGCCTGCAAAATGGCCTCACCGCCGGACGCGGTCACGCCGCCGCCGGAAGCGTTCATAAAGTGGCGATAGGTTACAACCTCTTTCATCAGGCTTTCGACGGTGACTTCGGTGCCGCCGTGGGTATCCCAGGTGTCACGGTTGTGGCAATACAGGCAGCGCATCAGGCAGCCCTGGAAGAAGGTGATAAAGCGGATCCCGGGGCCATCGACGGTGCCGCAGGATTCAAAGGAGTGAATACGACCAATAGTTGACATTGCGGTGATATCTCCAGATTCGGCCCGTCCGGGGCCTGTGATGCACAGCTCAAACCGGCTGTGTTAAGTCTGTTTTGGCTGTTATCCATGCAGTATAGATAGCGGGCAAAAGAGACTGTAGTACGAGAGGTGCTAAAAAGGCCCCACTTACGTGGAGCCTTTATTGTACGCTTTTTAAATCGCGATTTCAGTCACAACCATTACATGGTCTGAGTGAAGGTACGAGTGATAACGTCCTGCTGCTGTTCTTTAGTCAGGGAGTTAAAACGTACTGCATAGCCAGATACACGGATGGTCAGCTGCGGATATTTTTCCGGGTTTTCCATCGCGTCGAGCAGCATTTCGCGGTTCATGACGTTGACGTTGAGGTGCTGACCGCCCTCGATTGACGCTTCGTGGTGGAAGTAACCATCCATCAGGCCTGCAAGGTTGGTTTTACGCACTTCGTCGTCTTTACCCAGCGCGTTCGGCACGATAGAGAAGGTGTAAGAAATACCATCTTTCGCGTAAGCAAACGGCAGTTTAGCAACGGAGGTCAGAGAGGCAACAGCACCTTTCTGGTCACGGCCGTGCATTGGGTTAGCACCTGGTCCGAACGGCGCGCCAGCACGACGACCGTCAGGGGTATTACCTGTTTTCTTACCATAAACCACGTTAGAGGTGATGGTCAGAACGGACTGAGTCGGGATAGCGTTACGATAGGTAGTGAGTTTCTGAATTTTCTTCATGAAACGTTCTACCAGGTCAACCGCCATGTCATCAACGCGAGAATCGTTGTTACCGAACTGCGGGTATTCACCTTCGATTTCGAAGTCAACGGCCAGGCCGTCTTCGTCACGAATCGGTTTAACTTTCGCATATTTGATAGCAGACAGGGAGTCAGCCGCAACGGACAGGCCAGCAATACCGCATGCCATGGTACGAATGACGTCACGGTCGTGCAGCGCCATCAGAGAGGCTTCGTAGCTGTACTTGTCGTGCATGTAATGGATAATGTTCAGGGCGGTGACATACTGCTTAGCCAGCCAGTCCATGAAGTGATCCATACGCTCCATCACTTCGTCGAAGTTCAGAACGTCGCCTTTGATTGGTTCAGATTTCGGACCAACCTGCATTTTCAGTTTTTCATCAACGCCGCCGTTGATAGCGTACAGCATAGTTTTCGCGAGGTTAGCACGAGCACCGAAGAACTGCATTTGCTTACCAACAACCATCGGGCTTACGCAGCATGCGATAGCGTAGTCGTCGTTGTTGAAGTCCGGACGCATCAGGTCATCGTTCTCGTACTGCAGAGAAGAGGTATCGATAGACACTTTAGCGGCGAATTTCTTGAAGTTCAGCGGCAGTTTTTCAGACCACAGAACGGTGATGTTCGGTTCCGGAGACGGACCCATGGTGTACAGGGTGTTCAGGAAGCGGAAGCTGTTTTTGGTGACCAGGGTACGGCCGTCAACGCCCATACCACCGATGGATTCAGTTGCCCAAATCGGGTCGCCGGAGAACAGTTCATCATATTCCGGAGTACGCAGGAAGCGAACCATACGCAATTTCATGACCAGGTGGTCAATCATTTCCTGAGCGTCTTGTTCAGTGATTTTGCCTGCTTTCAGGTCACGTTCGATGTAAGCATCCAGGAAGGTGGATACGCGACCGAAGGACATTGCTGCACCGTTCTGAGACTTAACCGCGGCCAGGTAGCCGAAGTAGGTCCACTGGATAGCTTCCTGCGCGTTGGTTGCCGGACCTGAGATATCGCAGCCGTATTTCGCTGCCATTTCTTTGATCTGACCCAGAGCGCGGTGCTGTTCAGAGATCTCTTCACGCAGACGGATAGTCGCTTCCAGGTTTACGCCGTTTTCCAGGTCAGACTGCAGAGACAGGAACTGTGCGTATTTGTCTTTCATCAGGAAGTCGATACCGTACAGCGCAACGCGACGGTAGTCACCGATGATACGGCCACGGCCATACGCATCCGGCAGACCAGTCAGAACGCCAGACTTACGGCAGTTCAGAATGTCTTTGGTGTACACATCGAATACACCCTGGTTATGGGTTTTACGGTATTCGGTGAAGATTTTTTTCAGCATCGGGTCCAGTTCGCGATCGTACGCTTTGCAGGAACCTTCAACCATTTTGATGCCGCCGAACGGGATAATCGCACGTTTCAGAGGCTTTTCAGTCTGCAGACCAACGATTTTCTCAAGAGCTTTGTTGATGTAGCCCGCGTCATGAGACGTGATGGTGGATGCAAGGGAAGTGTCGAAGTCAACAGGCGCGTGAGTGCGGTTTTCCTGTTTAACACCTTCCATAACGTTGTCCCACAGCTTGGTTGTCGCTTCAGTTGCGCCAGCCAGGAAGGACTCGTCGCCTTCATACGGGGTATAGTTTTTCTGGATAAAGTCACGTACGTTGACTTCTTTCTGCCAGTCACCTTTCGCGAAACCTTCCCAGGCTGTGGCTAACTTTTCATTAAGCTCGGACATGTAACACCTACCTTCTTAAGTGGATTTTTTATTTACTGCCTGAAACGGCCCTTAGTGATGGTCGTCGCCACGCAGGTAAATGACCCAGTATGTCAACCCAACCAGCAGACCACCGCCGATAATGTTCCCGATAGTTACCGGAATCAGGTTATCAGTAATGAAGTTCATCACGGTCAGGTGAGAGAAATTTTCCGGAGCAGAACCAATAGCGGTCCAGAATTCCGGGGTTGCAAAGTCGCGAATTACGATACCCAGCGGGATCATAAACATGTTAGCGATACTGTGCTCAAAGCCGCTGGCAACAAACATCGCCACCGGTAAAACCATAATCATGGCTTTATCCATCAGGCTGCGACCGGAGTAGCTCATCCACACCGCCAGACAGACCATCAGGTTAGCCAGGATACCCAGACACACGGCTTCAATAAATGTATGGTGCATTTTGTGGTCGGCGGTTTGCAGGACGTTCAGGCCCCATGCACCGTTGGCGGTCATATACTCGCCAGATAACCACATCAGCAATACAAACAGCAGTGCACCTATCAGGTTACCAACATAGACGTTGAGCCAGTTTCTTGCCAGTTGACCCCAGGTAATTCGTCCGCTGGCTTTCGCCACGACGATAAGTACGGTGGAGGTAAACAGGTCGGCACCGCAGATGACGCAAAGAATCAGGCCGAGTGAAAAGCAGATCCCCCCGATCAGTTTAGCAATTCCGAAAGGCATCGCGGCAGTGCCGGTTGTCGCCGTAATATAGAAGACAAAAGCAATGGAAATGAAAACACCAGCGGTAATCGCCAGATAAAACGTCTTCATCGGGTGCTTTGTCGCTTTGTAGACACCTGCTTCTTCGGCGACTTTCGCCATGGCTGCAGGGAGTAAAAGATCAAAAGGGTTGTCAGCTTTCACACTAACTCTCTCTTTATAAAAGTTGGCGGTGAGATACTAACAAAGCATTATAGAAGGGAAATTGATGTAGATCATATCCCACCGGAACTATAAGCCCTGGATATGTGTGGTTTTGACTTATTATGGGAATAAATGATTGTTTTAAATGAAAAAAATAAATTTTAAAATTTACAACTTATGTTGATTTTTTTCATTTTGGGCCGCTGTGGACGGTTAATTAAAATGGGGTATTTTTTATTAAAATTAACAATCCTAAAGTGATGCGTAAAAAAAGTTTACTGTAAATTAACGTTGCAACTACAAATTAGCCGCGGGTCTACTTAGCGATGAAAAACGGGGTCTTTATCGACCCCGTAAATAATGCGGCTGGCAGTAAAATGAAGCCTTATTTAGCCCAGAATGCCGCTTTTGCCCGCTGCAGTTTTTCATAGGCTTTCAGTAAAGACTGATGGGCCGGGAAAGCCTGGAGATCGCTATCTACGGCCTGCAGGCCATAGAACGGCGCTTCACCGCTCATCGCCGCGCTGGCAGCTTCTACCGCATCGGCGCCGTACATACGGATAAAGGCATTCAGGTACTGCAGAGGCTGGCGTTCTTCTTCCTGACTGAGCAGCAGCAGCGTCTGCAGGCAGCGGTAGTAATTTGCGCGTTCCGCACTGAAGATAGACGCATTGAATTCAATGGTCCATTCCGTCCAGATCAAGGCCTGCTCCAGATCGCCACCGGCCAGCGCCAGCATCGCTTTCAGTTCGCCAATACGCAGCGTATACCAGCCGTTGTCTTTGCCCGTCGCCAGGCCCAGCAGCTCGCGTACGCGGGTGAAGTCGTCATTCCCTTCATCATCCAGTTGTTCGATCAGCGCCAGATAATCTTCTTTTTCCCATTCACTGCCCGGCAGGGAGAGAAGGGTTTCGCGCAGATGGCTGCCCATGCTGTTATTGGCCAGCCACAGATCTTCCGCCGGGTAAATGTCTGACATTCCCGGAACGATGATGCGGCAGGCGTAGACGCTCAGGTGCTCATAATCGGCGATGTAAACTTCTTTATCTTCTTCTTTAAAGATGGCCATCAGGGTGGCGAACTCTTCTTCCGTGGTGCCGGAAAAGCTCCAGTCGACGAACGGATAGTCAGCATCCTGTTTGAACATATCCCAGGAGATCAGACCGCTGGAATCAATAAAGTGGGTTTCAAGATTGGCGTGTTCAGCGACTTCTTCATCATCGAAGGTTGGTGGCGTAAAGACATCGAGATCTTTCAGGCTACGGCCTTGCAGCAGCTCGGTGACGGTACGTTCAAGAGCGACGCCGAAGTCCGGATGCGCGCCGAAAGAGGCGAAGCAGGTTCCGTTGGTCGGGTTAAACAACACCACGCAGATAACCGGGTATTTGCCGCCCAGCGAGCCATCGTAAGCAAAGATCGGGAAACCTTCGGCTTCCAGCTTATTGATGGACTCCACCACACCTGGATAACGCGCCATGACCTCTGCCGGAATTTCTGGCAGGCTGATGCTCTCAGCGATGATGCGGTTTTTAATGTGACGCTCGAAGACTTCCGACAGTGCCTGAACGCGCGCTTCGTTCGCCGTGTTGCCTGCGGACATCCCGTTAGAGACATACAGGTTGCCGACGATATTCATCGGGATATAGACGGTTTCGCCATCGGACTGGCGGGTGAACGGCAGGCCGCAAACGCCGCGTTCGTCGTTGCCCGACTGCAGATCGACCAGCATGCTGGCGGTCAACTGATCGTCAGGATCGTAAAATGCGCGCAGACGAGGATCCAGCAGACCTTCCGGCACTTCATCGTCTTCGGTCAGCGGGAACCATTTCTCATTTGGATAGTGGACGAATGGTCCGTTAGCGATGGTTTCGCCCAGCCAAAAGTCAGCAAAAAAGTAGTTGGTGGACAGACGCTCGAAATATTCACCAAGAGCCGAGGCCAGCGCCGCTTTTTTGGTTGCCCCTTTGCCGTTGGTGAAACACAGCGAGCACTCTTTATCACGGATATGTACTGACCACACGTGCGGTACGGGATTCAGCCATGAGGCCTCTTCAATATCAAATCCGAGGTCGAGCAATTTCTGCTGGAAGCGGGCGATGGAATCTTCCAGGGCGGCATCTTTGCCGGGAATAAACGTTTGAGTCATGGCGATCACTTTTATCGTACGTAAAGCGCGCAATGATACGGCTTTTAGATGACCGGCGCTATCTCCATCGTCTGGCTATCCTTACTGACACCCGATAACTGTGCAGGCGTTAACCATGAAGGCATTTGATTGGCATCGTATGGCGCTGGATAAAGTGCCAGCGGACTTTTTGGCTGAGGTGGCGCTGAGGAGCGTGTACACCTTTGTCCTGGTATTTATCTTTCTCAAAATCACCGGCCGACGCGGCGTGCGGCAGATGTCGCTGTTCGAAGTCCTCATTATCCTGACCCTTGGATCCGCGGCAGGGGATGTCGCTTTCTATGACGATGTCCCGATGCTGCCGGTGCTGGTGGTCTTTGTCACCCTGGCGTTGCTCTACCGGCTGATCATGTGGCTGATGGGCAAAAGCGAGAAGCTGGAGAACCTGCTTGAGGGCAAACCGATCCCGGTCATCGAACAGGGGGAACTGGCCTGGAAAAATTTACAGACGGAAAACATGACCGAATTCGAGTTTTTTATGGAGCTGCGGATCAACGGCGTCGAACAGCTGGGACAGGTCCGGTTGGCTATTCTGGAAACCAACGGGCAAATTAGTCTCTACTACTATGCGGATCGAGACGTCAAAGCCGGTCTGTCTATTTTACCTCCTCCCCATAACGCAAGCTTCGCTACCATTCCGCGCGACGATGAATATGCCTGCGTACGGTGTAGCGCAGTTCTTAAGCTCCGCGCCGGGGATAAACAATTATGTCCCCGCTGCGCAAATGCAGAATGGTCGCAGGCCAGCAGGGCGAAAAGAGTCACCTGACAGCAATTATGTCGGTTTTATGACGTCAAGCCGGCAGATTCTTTTGTGTGACGACAGCCACATTTCGTGGCTGCTTAGTTTTACTCGTTGCGGTGCGTGTCACTGAATGATAAAACCGATAGCCACAGGAATAACTTATGCCCGCGATGGTTCGCGGGCAGACAACATAGCAACGTGGTGAGGGGAAATGGCTCAGGTCTATAACTTTAGTTCGGGCCCGGCAATGCTGCCGGCGGAAGTTCTCAAACTGGCACAGCAGGAGCTGTGTGACTGGCATGGCCTGGGTACGTCGGTCATGGAAATCAGTCACCGTGGTAAAGAGTTTATCCAGGTGGCTGAGGCGGCTGAACAGGATTTTCGCGATCTGCTCAATATCCCCTCCAACTACAAAGTTTTATTCTGCCACGGCGGTGGTCGCGGTCAGTTCGCGGGCGTTCCGCTGAACCTGCTGGGTGATAAAACCACCGCTGACTATGTTGATGCCGGCTACTGGGCGGCAAGCGCGATTAAAGAAGCGAAAAAATATTGTTCGCCGAACGCCATTGACGCGAAAATCACGGTTGACGGCCTGCGCGGAGTTAAGCCGATGAGCGAATGGCAGTTGACGCCAGGCGCGGCCTATCTGCACTACTGTCCGAATGAAACCATCGACGGCATTGCGATTGATGAAACGCCGAATTTTGCGGACGACGTCGTGGTTGCGGCGGATTTCTCCTCCACCATTCTCTCTGCCCCGATTGATGTCAGCCGTTACGGCGTTATCTATGCGGGCGCACAGAAAAATATCGGCCCGGCGGGCCTGACGCTGGTGATTGTACGTGAAGACCTGCTGGGTAAAGCCAGTATCGCCTGCCCGTCAATTCTCGACTACACCGTACTGGATGCTAACGACTCCATGTTTAACACCCCGCCGACGTTCGCCTGGTACCTGGCCGGTCTGGTGTTCAAGTGGCTGAAAGAGCAGGGCGGCGTCGCGGCAATGGACAAAATCAATCAGCAAAAAGCCGATTTGCTGTATGGCGCGATCGACCGCAGCAGCTTCTATCGTAACGATGTGGCAGCGGCTAACCGTTCCCGTATGAACGTCCCGTTCCAGCTGGCCGACAGTGCGCTGGATAAACTGTTCCTTGAAGAGTCCTTTGCCGCAGGTCTGCATGCACTGAAAGGCCACCGCGTAGTGGGCGGCATGCGTGCCTCTATCTATAACGCGATGCCGCTGGCGGGCGTGAAGGCACTGACCGACTTTATGCAGGATTTTGAACGCCGCCACGGCTAATCACCCTCCTGTTTTTCATCCCCGCGGCTGGTCTGCGGGGTTTTTATTCTGTTTGTTTGAGAGTTAAGTTTGATGGAATCCCTGACGTTACAACCCATTGCGCGAGTAGATGGCACCGTGAACCTGCCTGGGTCAAAAAGTGTCTCTAACCGTGCTTTGCTGCTGGCGGCTTTGGCCCGTGGCACCACGGTGCTGACCAACCTGCTGGACAGCGACGATGTACGCCATATGCTGAATGCCCTGAGCGCCCTGGGAGTTCATTACGTTCTGTCTGCTGACCGCACCCGCTGTGAAGTGACCGGCAACGCTGGGCCGCTGCAGGCTGGTAGTGCGCTGGAGCTGTTCCTCGGTAACGCAGGGACCGCCATGCGTCCGCTGGCGGCCGCGCTGTGTCTGGGCGGCAACGATATCGTGTTGACTGGCGAACCGCGCATGAAAGAGCGCCCGATTGGCCATCTGGTCGACGCGCTGCGCCAGGGCGGCGCGCAGATTGATTATCTGGAGCAGGAAAACTATCCGCCTCTGCGCCTGCGCGGCGGCTTTACCGGCGGCGAAGTTGAAGTGGACGGCAGCGTATCCAGCCAGTTCCTCACCGCGCTGCTGATGGCTGCGCCACTGGCGCCGCAGGATACCGTCATCGCGATTAAAGGCGAGCTGGTTTCCCGCCCATATATCGACATCACGCTGCATCTGATGAAAACATTCGGCGTTGAGGTCGAGAATCAGGCCTATCAGCGCTTTATTGTCAGCGGCAATCAGCAGTACCAGTCGCCGGGTGATTACCTGGTGGAGGGGGATGCCTCTTCGGCCTCTTATTTCCTCGCTGCCGGCGCCATCAAAGGTGGGACGGTAAAAGTCACCGGTATCGGCCGCAACAGCGTACAGGGCGATATTCGTTTTGCCGACGTGCTGGAAAAAATGGGGGCGACCGTCACCTGGGGCGAGGATTATATTGCCTGTACCCGCGGCGAGCTGAATGCTATCGATATGGATATGAACCATATTCCGGATGCGGCGATGACTATCGCCACTGCGGCGCTGTTTGCCAGGGGAACGACCACGCTACGCAACATCTATAACTGGCGCGTCAAAGAGACCGACCGTCTGTTTGCGATGGCCACCGAACTGCGTAAAGTGGGCGCTGAAGTGGAAGAGGGGGAGGATTACATTCGCATTACGCCTCCGCTGACGCTGCAGTTTGCCGAGATTGGCACCTATAACGATCACCGTATGGCAATGTGTTTCTCGCTGGTGGCGTTGTCTGATACGCCGGTGACTATTCTTGACCCGAAATGTACGGCGAAAACCTTCCCGGATTACTTCGAGCAGCTGGCGCGAATCAGCACGCTGGCGTAACGTTCGCTGCGCAAAAAGCAAACCGAAAAGGTAAAATATTGTCATCTTCCGGGCTGACGTTCCGTCAGCCCGCTATAATTGCGCAATTCTTCTGCGTTTCATTTCTGGTAGTCCGTAATTTGCAAGCAATGCTCACTTTCCGGCGTAGAGATGCGTATAATGCGCGGCGTTTATATTCTATGCGCCTTGCTGAAGGAGAAAAAGATGACGGCAAATATTCCGGTAATCACCATTGATGGGCCTGGCGGTGCGGGTAAAGGCACATTGTGCAAGGCAATGGCGGAAGCGCTGGGCTGGCATCTGCTGGATTCCGGGGCCATCTATCGTGTTCTGGCCCTCGCGGCGCTGCATCACCATGTTGATGTCGAATCTGAAGAGGCGCTGGTACCGTTGGCGGCGCACCTGGACGTGCGTTTTATCTCCACCGACGGCACTCTGGAAGTGATTCTTGAAGGCGAAGACGTCAGCGCCGCCATTCGTACTCAGGAAGTGGCTAATACCGCATCGAAAGTTGCCGCGTTTCCCCGCGTGCGTGAAGCATTGCTTCGTCGTCAGCGCGCATTTCGTGAACTGCCTGGCCTGATTGCCGACGGACGCGATATGGGAACCGTCGTGTTTCCCGATGCGCCAGTGAAGATTTTCCTTGATGCTTCGGCACAAGAGCGCGCCCATCGCCGTATGCTGCAGTTGCAGGAAAAGGGCTTTAGTGTTAACTTTGAACGTCTTTTGTCCGAGATAAAAGAACGTGACGATCGCGACCGTAATCGCAGCGTCGCGCCGCTTGTCCCGGCCGCCGATGCTTTAGTTCTCGATTCTACTGAACTAAACATTGAGCAAGTTATTGAAAAAGCGCTACACTATGCGCGCGAAAAACTGGCAGTCGCCTGACCGCGAAGCGGTGAAGCGAAACGGCCTCAGAATTATAGCAGTACCCCCGCAGCAATGGAGTGTTAGCGGGTATGTTAAACAACCCCATCCGGCACGGAGCCAGGTGGACGTTAAATATGAAACCTGAAGATTAAACATGACTGAATCTTTTGCTCAACTATTTGAAGAATCCTTAAAAACAATCGAAACCCGTCCGGGTTCCATCGTTCGTGGTGTTGTTGTTGCTATCGACAAAGATATCGTACTGGTTGACGCTGGTCTGAAATCTGAGTCTGCCATTCCGGCAGAGCAGTTCAAAAACGCCCAGGGCGAGCTGGAAATCCAGGTCGGTGACGAAGTTGACGTTGCTCTGGATGCAGTAGAAGACGGCTTCGGTGAAACCCTGCTGTCCCGTGAAAAAGCTAAACGTCACGAAGCTTGGATCACGCTGGAAAAAGCTTACGAAGAAGCTGAAACTGTAGTCGGTGTTATCAACGGCAAAGTTAAAGGTGGCTTCACTGTTGAGCTGAATGGTATTCGCGCGTTCCTGCCGGGTTCCCTGGTTGACGTTCGTCCGGTTCGCGACACTCTGCACCTGGAAGGCAAAGAGCTTGAGTTCAAAGTAATCAAGCTGGACCAGAAGCGTAACAACGTTGTTGTATCCCGTCGTGCCGTTATCGAATCCGAAAACAGCGCAGAACGCGATCAGCTGCTGGAAAACCTGCAGGAAGGCATGGAAGTCAAAGGTATCGTTAAGAACCTCACTGACTACGGCGCATTCGTTGATCTGGGCGGCGTTGACGGCCTGCTGCACATCACCGACATGGCGTGGAAACGCGTTAAGCACCCGAGCGAAATCGTAAACGTTGGCGACGAAATCACTGTTAAAGTGCTGAAGTTCGACCGCGAGCGTACTCGTGTATCTCTGGGCCTGAAACAGCTGGGCGAAGATCCGTGGGTAGCTATCGCTAAGCGTTATCCGGAAGGTACCAAACTGACCGGTCGCGTGACCAACCTGACCGACTACGGCTGCTTCGTTGAAATCGAAGAAGGCGTTGAAGGCCTGGTTCACGTTTCCGAAATGGATTGGACCAATAAAAACATCCACCCGTCCAAAGTTGTTAACGTTGGCGACGTAGTGGAAGTTATGGTTCTGGATATCGACGAAGAACGTCGTCGTATCTCCCTGGGTCTGAAGCAGTGCAAAAACAACCCGTGGCAGCAGTTTGCGGAAACCCACAACAAGGGCGACCGTGTTGAAGGTAAAATCAAGTCTATCACTGACTTCGGTATCTTCATCGGCCTGGACGGCGGCATCGACGGCCTGGTTCACCTGTCTGACATCTCCTGGAACGTTGCAGGCGAAGAAGCAGTTCGTGAATACAAAAAAGGCGACGAAATCGCAGCAGTTGTTCTGCAGGTTGACGCAGAGCGTGAGCGTATCTCTCTGGGCGTTAAACAGCTCGCAGAAGATCCGTTCAACAACTGGGTTGCACTGAACAAGAAAGGCGCAATCGTAAACGGTAAAGTCACTGCAGTTGACGCTAAAGGCGCAACCGTAGAACTGGCTGACGGCGTTGAAGGTTACCTGCGCGCTTCTGAAGCTTCCCGTGACCGCGTTGAAGATGCAACTCTGGTTCTGAGCGTTGGCGACGACGTTGAAGCTAAATTCACCGGCGTTGATCGTAAAAACCGTGCAATCAGCCTGTCTGTTCGTGCTAAAGACGAAGCTGATGAGAAAGATGCAATCGCAACTGTTAACAAACAGGAAGATGCAAACTTCTCTAACAACGCAATGGCTGAAGCTTTCAAAGCAGCTAAAGGCGAGTAATCTTAGTCATTCAGGTTACAACAACCTGAATTACGACGAGTTTACTTGACAGATTGCAGGATTCGTCCTGTAATCAAGCACAAAGGGCGGCTACGGCCGCCCTTGTTTAAAGCAGTTAGCTAATTTTGCCTTGAAGGAAACCGGAGGAATAATGACCAAGTCAGAATTGATAGAAAGACTTGCCAGCCAGCAATCTCACATTCCTGCGAAAGCGGTCGAAGATGCTGTTAAAGAAATGCTGGAACATATGGCCTCAACGCTTGCTCAAGGTGAGCGCATTGAAATCCGCGGTTTCGGCAGCTTCTCTTTGCATTATCGAGCACCTCGCACCGGGCGTAACCCGAAGACTGGCGATAAAGTCGAACTGGAAGGTAAGTACGTTCCGCACTTTAAGCCTGGGAAAGAATTACGCGACCGCGCCAATATTTACGAAGAGTAAGTTTCGCACAGCCGCGACAACGTACTCCGATGATAAAAAAAGCACCTTTGCGGTGCTTTTTTTATGCCTCCGGTTTGCCCCGCCTCACAGCAACATCTTCGTTTTGCTGCAACCCCGTAGGTTTTGCGGAAGCCGAAATCCATACCCGGCCGCCGACCGCTGACGACCTTTAGCTTTCACGCGATACTCTCCGTCAACAGGGAGGGGACATGCGTTTATCACAGCTTGCCGGGTGCGTGGTTGTCGGGATCTGCCCACTGCTGTTCTTGCCAGAACTGCCCACACCGCTCGCCGTTCAGGTCATTATCGGCGGCGCGATCCTGATGTCGCTTTACCGCTGGAGGCCATTGCGTTACCTGGCGTTGACCATGCTGTTTTTTGCCTGGGGTGTGCTGAGCGCGCGTCAGGTGCTGTGGCCGATGCAGGTGCTACCCGGTGGCAACCGGCAGGTTGAAATTAAGCTAACGGCCGTCGAAGGTGAGACCACCTACCAGGGAAATATTCTCCGTTTCAACGGGCAGAGGCTATGGCCGGCGCCAGGGGTAACTCTTTATGGTAATGCGCTGCCCGACCTGCCGTGTGCCGGGCAGCGCTGGAAGATGACCGTCCGTCTTCGCCCGGTCCATAGTCAGCTCAACGTAGGGGGCTTTGACGGCCAGCGTTTTGCCCTGGCGCAACATCGTTCGCTAACCGGGCGCTTTACGTCGGCCGAAGCATCAGACCCGACGTGCAGCTACCGCGCTCGCTATCTGGCATCGCTGGAACGTACTCTCGACGCTTTTCCCTGGCAGTCGGTGATACTCGGGCTCGGGATGGGCGAGCGACTGGTTGTACCGCGGGATATCAAACGTCTGATGCAGGAGACCGGTACCTCACACCTGATGGCGATTTCGGGGTTGCATATTGCGTTAGGCGCCATACTCGGTGGACTGGTGGTTCGGGGGCTGCAATTCTTTTTCCCGTGCCGATGGATTGGCTGGAGAATGCCGTTACTTATCGGTCTGGGCTGCGCGCTATTTTATGCCTGGCTGACCGGTATGCAGCCGCCTGCGCTGCGGACCTGCGTAGCCCTGAGCTGCGTGGTGGGCCTACGGCTATCTGCCAGACGCTGGTCGTCCTGGCAAATCTGGCTCTGTTGTATTGGCGCTATCTTATTCGCCGATCCGCTGGCGGTGTTGTCTGATAGTCTGTGGCTGTCCATCTTCGCCGTCGCAACGCTGATTTTCTGGTATCAGCTGGTGCCGCTGCAGCGGCATACGTGGCGCTGGCCGTGGCGTGAAGGGCTTGCTTTAGGCCATCTGCAGCTTGGGCTGATGTTTCTGCTATTGCCAATTCAGATTCTCCTTTTCCACGGCATCAGCCTGACCGCCTGGGTAGCAAATCTGATAGCCGTACCGTTGGTCACCTTTGCGGTTGTTCCCACGATTCTGCTGGCGATGCTGCTGCATCTCAGCGGACCTGTCGTGGTTGAAATGGCGGTGTGGTGGCTGGCCGACCGCCTGCTGGCAGCACTATTCTGGTTTTTGCATCTGCTGCCGCAGGGCTGGCTCAGTCTGGATTTTCGCTGGGCGGGGCTCAGCGCGTTGCCCTGGCTGATACTGCTGGTGTGGCGTTTTCATGCCTGGCGTTCGCTACCGGCGCTTTGTCTTAGCAGCACGCTGCTGCTGAGCTGGCCCTTCTGGCGCCATGGAGCGAAAGATGAATGGCGGGTCACGATGCTGGACGTCGGGCAGGGGCTGGCTATGGTCATTGAGCGCGAGGGGGCGGCAATCCTCTATGATACCGGACTGGCCTGGCCCGATGGTGATAGCGGTCAGCAGATTATTATTCCCTGGCTACGCTGGCATCACCTGCGCCCGGAGGGCGTTGTGTTGAGCCATGAACACCTTGACCACCGCGGCGGTCTCAATTCGCTGCTGAAGGCCTGGCCCGAGCTCTGGATCCGCAGTCCGCTGGGCTGGCGGGGGCATCTTCCCTGTCGACGAGGCGAAAGCTGGCGATGGCGTGGATTAACTTTTCGCGTGCTGTGGCCGCTGCCGGATTCCAGCCTGACGGGCAATAACCGCTCCTGCGTGGTCCGTATTGATGACGGCAAGCAGAGCATTCTACTGACCGGAGATATTGAAATTCCGGCAGAACGGGCCATGCTGAGCCACTACTGGCAACATCTTGCGTCTACACTTATCCAGGTTCCGCACCACGGGAGTCATACCTCTTCTGCGCTTGCCTTATTGCAGCGGGTCGGTGGCGCGGCGGCGCTGGCTTCGGCCTCGCGATATAATGCCTGGCGTATGCCTGTGGCTAAAGTGGTGCAGCGCTACCGTCAGCAGGGCTATCGATGGCTCGATACGCCGCATCAGGGACAAATTACGGTTATTTTTTCTCCAGAAGGTTGGCAAATCCAAAGCTTACGAGATCAACTTTTACCGCGTTGGTATCATCAGTGGTTTGGCGAGACCGTGGATAACGGGTAGAATATGCGGCTATTTCAACATAAGCTGGTTTATTGAATGCAGAATGATAAAGATCTCTCCACGTGGCAGACCTTCCGCCGCCTCTGGCCGCTTATTGCGCCATTTAAAACCGGACTGATCGTCGCGGCAGTTGCGTTAGTCTTTAACGCCGCTAGTGATACCTTCATGCTATCGCTTCTTAAACCGTTACTGGATGATGGTTTTGGTAAAACGGATCGCTCAGTGCTGCTATGGATGCCGCTGGTCGTGATTGGGTTGATGTTACTGCGTGGCGTCACCAGCTATATTTCGAGCTACTGTATCTCGTGGGTTTCAGGCAAAGTCGTCATGACAATGCGCCGCCGTCTGTTCAGCCATATGATGGGGATGCCCGTCTCCTTCTTTGATAAACAGTCTACGGGTACCTTGCTGTCACGCATTACCTATGATTCCGAACAGGTGGCGTCATCCTCTTCCAGCGCCTTGATTACCGTCGTGCGCGAAGGCGCCTCGATCATCGGTCTGTTTGTGATGATGTTCTATTACAGCTGGCAGCTGTCGCTGATTCTGATCGTCCTGGCCCCCATCGTCTCGATGGCGATTCGCGTGGTATCGAAGCGTTTTCGTAATATCAGCAAGAATATGCAAAACACCATGGGGCAGGTGACCACCAGCGCAGAGCAGATGCTGAAAGGGCATAAAGAAGTGCTGATGTTTGGCGGTCAGGCGGTAGAAACCAAACGTTTTGATAAGGTCAGCAACAAAATGCGCTTGCAGGGGATGAAAATGGTCTCTGCGTCGTCTATTTCTGACCCGGTTATTCAGCTGATTGCGTCACTGGCGCTGGCATTTGTTCTCTATGCCGCCAGCTTCCCGAGCGTCATGGAAACGTTAACTGCCGGTACCATCACCGTCGTCTTCTCCTCGATGATCGCGTTGATGCGCCCGCTGAAGTCGCTGACTAACGTCAATGCTCAGTTCCAGCGCGGGATGGCCGCCTGCCAGACGCTGTTTGCGATTCTTGATTCCGAACAGGAAAAAGACGAAGGCAAGCTGGTTATCGAGCGGGCGAAGGGCAACCTGGAATTCAAAGACGTCACCTTTACCTATCCGGGCCGTGAAACGCCGGCGCTGCGAAATATCAACCTCAACATCCAGGAAGGTAAAACGGTCGCCCTGGTCGGGCGTTCGGGGTCGGGTAAATCGACCATCGCCAGCCTGATTACGCGCTTTTACGATATCGATAACGGCCAGATTTTGCTGGATGGCCACGATCTGCGTGAATACACTCTGGCATCCCTGCGCGATCAGGTGGCGCTGGTGTCGCAAAACGTTCATCTGTTCAACGATACCGTGGCCAACAACATTGCCTATGCGCGCACGGAAGAGTACAGCCGTGAGCAGATCGAAGAAGCGGCGCGTATGGCCTACGCGATGGACTTTATCAGCAAAATGGATAATGGCCTCGATACCGTTATCGGTGAGAACGGCGTACTGCTCTCCGGCGGTCAGCGTCAGCGTATTGCCATCGCGCGTGCGCTGCTGCGTAACAGCCCGATTCTGATTCTGGACGAAGCGACATCGGCGCTGGATACCGAGTCTGAACGCGCGATCCAGGCCGCCCTCGACGAACTGCAGAAAAACCGCACTTCGCTGGTGATTGCCCACCGTCTTTCCACCATCGAACAAGCCGATGAAATTGTGGTGGTGGAAGATGGCCGCATTGTCGAGCGCGGTAGCCATGCCGATCTGCTGGAACACCGCGGCGTGTACGCCCAGCTACATAAGATGCAGTTTGGCCAATGATTGCGCGTATCTGGTCCGGTGAGTCGCCCGTATGGCGACTCTTGCTGCCGCTCTCCTGGCTCTATGGCCTGGTGAGTGGGCTGATCCGCCTCAGCTATCGGCTGGGGCTGAAGAAAGCCTGGCGAGCGCCGGTTCCGGTGGCGGTGGTGGGGAATCTCACCGCCGGAGGCAACGGCAAAACGCCGGTGGTCATCTGGCTGGTGGAACAGCTCCAGCAGCGCGGTATCCGCGTTGGCGTCGTTTCCCGCGGTTATGGCGGGAAAGCGGCGAGCTATCCGTTACTGCTCAGCAATGACACCAGTACCGCGGAAGCCGGCGATGAACCGGTACTCATTTTTCAACGCACCGGCGCGCCGGTTGCGGTCTCGCCAGCGCGTCGTGAGGCGGTGCAGGCGCTGCTTCATGCACATGATTTGCAGCTCATTATCACCGATGATGGCCTGCAGCACTACAAGCTGGCGCGGGACAAAGAAATTGTGGTAATTGATGGCGAGCGCCGTTTTGGCAATGGCTGGTGGCTACCGGCCGGGCCGATGCGTGAACGCGCGTCACGTTTACGCAGCGTCGACGCCATCATTGTTAACGGCGGCATCGCGCAGGCGGGGGAAATTCCCATGCAGCTGCGACCCGGACTGGCGGTAAATTTACGCAGCGGCGAACGGCGTGACGTGGCTTCTTTCGATAATGTCGTTGCCATGGCCGGGATCGGTCATCCGCCGCGCTTTTTCGCCACGCTGGAAAGCTGCGGCGTCCTGCCGGTAAAAACCGTCGCGCTTGCCGATCACCAGGCATTGACTCAGACGAGCGTTTCCGCCCTTGTGAATCCACAGCAAACGCTGCTGATGACCGAGAAAGATGCGGTGAAATGTCGTGGGTTTGCCGAAGCAAACTGGTGGTATTTACCTGTCGACGCCATAATGACGGATGAACGCGCACAGCAGCTGCTGACGGAACTGGTGACGCTGGCGCAACGTTAGTTCTGCCACGTTCGCTTCAATAACGCTGTGCCGGAGTCCTTTACGGAGAACCTGCATGTCGGTACTACAACTGTCGCTTAAAGAAGCCCGTCATCTCCATCTTGCGGCGCAGGGATTGCTGAAGAAGCCCCGGCGACGTGCCCGCGCCAGCGATATTCTGTCAACTATTCAGCAGATGTCATTGCTGCAAATCGATACCATCAACGTCGTTGCCCGCAGCCCTTATCTTGTGCTATTTAGCCGTCTTGGCAGCTATCCGCAAAGCTGGCTGGAGGACGCCCTGCGCAGCGGGGAGCTGATGGAATACTGGGCTCATGAAGCCTGTTTCCTGCCCCGTAGCGACTTTGCTCTGGTGCGCCACCGTATGCTGACGCCCGATAATATGGGCTGGAAGTATCACAAGGCGTGGATGACGGAACATGCTGACGATATTCGGCTGCTGCTGGAGCATATCGCGCAGAATGGTCCGGTTCGTTCGGCCGACTTTGAACATCCGCGCAAAGGCGCCAGCGGCTGGTGGGAGTGGAAACCGCACAAGCGCCATCTGGAAGGCCTGTTTACCGCAGGTAAAGTGATGGTGGTGGAGCGGCGTAACTTCCAGCGGGTGTACGACCTGACGCATCGCGTCATGCCGCACTGGGACGATGAGCGCGATGCGCTGACGCAGCCGCAGGCGGAGGCGTTAATGCTGCGCAACAGTGCCCGGAGCCTCGGCATTTTTCGCCCCCAGTGGCTGGCTGATTACTATCGTCTCCGCCAGCCCGCTTTGCCGACGCTGCTGGCGAGCTGGCAGGAGGAGGGCACGGTGGTTCCGGTGAAGGTCGAGGAACTGGGCGACATGTGGCTCCACCACGAAGCGCTCGGGCAGCTGGAATCGGCGCCCGGCGGTAAACTCGCCGCCAGCCATAGCGCGGTACTCTCGCCATTTGACCCGGTAGTCTGGGACCGTAAACGCGCTGAGCAACTCTTCAATTTCAGCTATCGCCTCGAATGCTACACGCCGGCGCCGAAGCGTCAGTATGGCTACTTTGTTCTGCCGCTGCTGCACCAGGGAAAACTGGTGGGCAGAATGGACAGCAAGGTGCATCGGAAAAACGGGGTTCTGGAGGTTTTTTCGCTGTGGCTGGAAGAGGGGATCAGAGTCACCTCGGGGCTGGAGAAAGGGTTGCTCCGGGCGATTGAAGAGTTTGCCATCTGGCAGTCGGCTCAACGTATCACCTGCGGTCGTCTGCCGCCGGGGCTTTTCTCCGACCGTCAGCAGGGCTGGGAGATTTCCCCGGCCTGAACAAGAGCACACCCCGCTCAGCCTTTGCCGCAAACGGATCCCTGAGTTTGCCATCATGTGATATGCTGCTGCGGAATCTATTCGGTCCATCAGGAGGAATCATGGATCACCGTTTACTAGAAATCATCGCCTGTCCTGTCTGCAACGGCAAACTGTACTACAGCCAGGATAAGCAAGAGCTGATCTGCAAAATTGACAGCCTGGCCTTTCCTTTCCGTGAAGGCATTCCCGTCTTGCTGGAAACCGAAGCCCGCGCATTAGCCGTGGGAGAGAGCCATTCATGAGTTTCGTGGTCATCATTCCTGCACGTTTTGCCTCCACGCGTCTGCCGGGCAAGCCCCTACAGGATATCAACGGTAAGCCGATGATCGTTCATGTTCTCGAGCGCGCGCGCGAATCCGGGGCCGATCGCATTATCGTCGCGACGGATCATGACGATGTTGCGCGTGCGGTCGAAGCTGCCGGCGGCGAAGTGTGCATGACGCGTGCGGACCATCAATCCGGCACCGAGCGTCTGGCCGAAGTTGTTGAAAAGTGTGGCTTCAGTGATGACACGATCATCGTCAATATCCAGGGCGATGAGCCGATGATCCCGCCGGCGATCGTCCGCCAGGTGGCGGACAATCTGGCGGCCAATGCCTGCGGTATGGCCACGCTCGCCGTTCCGATTCACGACGCTGAGGAAGCATTTAATCCGAATGCCGTGAAAGTGGTGATGGATGCGCAGGGCTATGCGCTCTACTTCTCCCGCGCCACTATTCCATGGGATCGCGATCGCTTTGCGCAATCACGCGAAACTATCGGCGATACGCTGCTACGTCATATCGGTATTTACGGTTATCGTGCCGGCTTTATCCGTCGCTACGTCAGCTGGTCGCCGAGCCCGCTGGAACAGATCGAAATGCTGGAGCAGCTGCGGGTGCTGTGGTATGGCGAAAAAATCCATGTCGCGGTGGCCGAAGTTGTGCCTGGAACCGGTGTCGATACACCGGAAGATCTGGAGCGCGTGCGCGCAGAGCTGCGTTAATCCGTTCATCCCCTCCGTCGTGAGGGGATATCTTCACGCTATTTTTCCATACTTTTTCCCTCAATTTTTGATCTCACCTGATGACATCCCTGCGGCTGGCGCTCATTATAAAACCAGTAGTATTCACAGGGGTAATCAGAGATGGAACAGCTGCGAACCGAACTTAGCCACCTGCTGGGAGAGAAACTGAGCCGCGTGGAGTGTATCAGCGAGAAACCCTCCTCGGCACTGTGGTCGCTTTATGACGCGCAGGGAAACCCGCTGCCGCTGTTGGCGAGAAGTTTTACCACGCCAGGGATTGCCCGCCAGCTGGCGTGGAAAATCTCAATGCTGGCGCGCAGCGGTACCGTGCGCATGCCGGTGGTCTATGGGGTGTTGACGCATGAAGAACATCCTGGCCCGGACGTGTTGCTGATTGAGCGGCTGCGCGGAGTCTCTGCGGAAGCGCCGGCCCGTACGCCGGCGCGCTGGGAACAGCTGCAGGAGCAGATCGTGGAAGCTCTTCTGGCATGGCACCGGCACGATAGCGGCGGCTGCGTCGGCATGGTGGACAGCACCCAGGAAAACCTGTGGCCGCACTGGTATCGCCAGCGGGTTGAGATGCTGTGGAGTACCCTTAATTTGTATCAGGATACCGGCCTGACGATGCAGGATAAACGAATTCTGTTCCGCGCCCGCGCGTGCCTTCCGGATTTATTGAAAGATTTTAATGATAACTGCGTGCTGGTACACGGCAGCTTCACGCTGCGCAGCATGCTGAAGGATGCGCGTAGCGATCAGCTGCTGGCGATGGTCGGGCCTGGGATGATGTTGTGGGCGCCGCGAGAATATGAACTGTTTCGCCTGTCCGACGGAGGACAGGCGGAGCAACTGCTGTGGCACTATTTGCGCCGTGCGCCGGTGGCCGAATCTTTCCTGTGGCGACGCTGGCTCTATCTGCTGTGGGATGAGGTGGATAATCTGGTCAATACCGGGCGTTTTGACCGCGCCCGGTTTGACCTGGCCGCTAAATCAATTCTCCCCTGGCTCGCCTGAGGCGCCTTTTAACCATTGCCAGATGCGCCCCAGCGTTTCGTAGCCGACGCGATCGCTGTGCATCAGCCAGACGGGGGAAGGGATCGCCTGTTCCCACGGATTGAGCGGTGACGCGATCGCCAGCTGATTGGCGGGTGCCGGCAGCGGGTTTAGCCCGACATGCTGGAAGAAAATCATCGCCCGGGGTAAATGCGATGCGGAAGTCACCAGCAGGAACGGCGCATCGCCGATGGCCTGTTTCACCGCTTCGGCTTCTTCTTCGGTATCTTTGGGTTTATCCAGAACGATAATTTCGCTGCGCGGTATCCCCAGACTCTCCGCAACTCTGGCGCCGGCTTCTGCCGTGCTGACGGGATTTGTTTTCGCCGCTGCGCCGGTAAAGATGAGTTTTGCGCCCGGGTTCTCATACCACAGGCGGATTCCCTCCGTCAGCCGCGGCAGGCTGTTGTTGATGAGATTTGAACTGGGCGCCCAGTCCGGATTCCAGGTGTAGCCCCCGCCAAGTACGACGACGTACTGCACGCGCCCGGCATCCCGCCACGTCGGGTATTTATCCTCGATTGGTTTGAGCAAACTATCGGCTACCGGTTGCAGGCTCAACAATAGCAACAGCAGCCAGCCGAGGCTGACGCAGAGCTTGCCAGTGCGCTGGAAACGGCTAAACCACAGTAACGCGATTCCGACCGCCATCAGCAGCAGCAGCAGGGGAAGCGGCAGCATCATGCCACCTAAATACTTTTTCAGTGTAAAAAGCATGCCAGATGGGTCCTTTTTTAACCATATAACCAAAGTTATGTCCGGATCTTATAACAGATCGCTTCATTCTCAGCGTGGGTATGACAAAATAGCGGCTTTGTGTTGGCAGGTGGAACCGTCCGTGAAAGATCGTAATTTCGATGACATGGCTGAAAAGTTTTCGCGCAATATTTACGGCACCACCAAGGGCGAACTGCGTCAGGCCATTCTGTGGCAGGATCTGCAACCGCTGTTAAGCCAGCTGGGGCCAGGGCCGCTTCGGATTCTTGACGCCGGCGGTGGCGAAGGGCAAACGGCGGTAAAAGTCGCGGAAATGGGCCACCATGTGACGTTATGCGATCTTTCGGCTGAAATGGTCGCGCGCGCCCGGCAGGCTGCTGCCGATAAAGGTGTGATCGACAACATGCATTTTGTACAATGCGCCGCTCAGGATATTGCGCAGCATTTGGAAAGCCCGGTCGATCTGATACTGTTTCATGCGGTGCTGGAGTGGGTGGCCGAGCCGCAGGAGATGCTGCGAACGCTGTGGTCGGTTTTACGGCCCGGCGGTGCGTTATCGTTAATGTTCTACAATGCTAACGGTCTGTTGATGCATAACATGGTCGTCGGGAACTTCGACTACGTACAACTCGGCATGCCGAAAAAGAAAAAACGCACGCTGTCGCCGGACTATCCGCGTTCCCCGCAGCAGGTTTATGGCTGGCTGGAAGAGCAGGGCTGGCACATTACCGGTAAAACCGGCGTGCGGGTGTTTCATGATTATCTGCGTGAAAAACGCAAACAGCGCGACAATTTTGCGGCGCTGCTGGAGCTGGAGACGCGCTACTGTCGCCAGGAGCCGTATATCAGCCTGGGTCGCTACATTCATGTCACAGCGCTTAAGCCGCAGATGCAAGGATAAACTATGAGTGAATTTTCCCAGACAGTCCCCGAACTGGTTGCCTGGGCCAGAAAAAATGATTTTTCTATTTCGCTGCCGGTAGACAGACTCTCGTTTCTGCTGGCGGTTGCTACGCTGAACGGCGAGCGGCTCGAAGGGGAAATGACCGAGGGAGAACTGGTGGATGCGTTCCGCCACGTCAGTGATGCGTTTGAGCAGACCAGCGAAACCATCAGCCAGCGCGCCAATAATGCGATCAACGATATGGTGCGCCAACGTCTGCTGAACCGCTTTACCAGCGAAATCACGGAAGGCAATGCAATTTATCGCCTGACGCCGTTGGGCATCGGGATTACCGACTACTATATTCGCCAACGCGAATTTTCCACTCTGCGTCTGTCGATGCAGCTGTCGATCGTCGCCGGTGAGCTCAAGCGCGCAGCCGACTCGGCAGAAGAGGGCGGCGATGAGTTTCACTGGCATCGCAACGTCTTTGCGCCGCTGAAATATTCGGTTGCTGAGATTTTCGACAGTATCGATCTGACGCAGCGCATCATGGATGAACAGCAGCAGCTGGTCAAAGATGATATCGCTCAGCTGTTAAACAAAGACTGGCGCGCGGCGATCTCCAGCTGTGAGCTGCTGCTGTCAGAAACGTCCGGCACCCTGCGCGAGTTGCAGGATACGCTGGATGCCGCAGGCGATAAGCTGCAGGCTAACCTGCTGAGAATTCAGGATGCGACAATTTCACGCGACGACCTGCATTTTGTCGACCGCTTAGTCTTCGATCTGCAAAGTAAACTGGACCGTATCGTCAGCTGGGGCCAGCAGGCGATTGACCTGTGGATCGGCTACGATCGCCACGTGCACAAATTTATCCGTACCGCTATCGATATGGATAAAAACCGCGTCTTCGCCCAGCGTCTGCGTCAGTCGATCCAGACCTACTTTGACGCCCCGTGGGCGTTGACTCACGCCAGCGCCGATCGTCTGCTGGATATGCGCGATGAAGAGATGGCGCTGCGTGACGAAGAGGTTACCGGGGAGCTCCCGGCGGATCTGGAATACGAAGAGTTTAACGAAATTCGCGAGCAGCTCGCCGCGCTGATTGAAGCGCAGCTGGTGGTTTACAAAGACAAAGGCGTCCCGCTGGACCTCGGTCTGGTGGTGCGCGAATATCTGGCGCAGTATCCGCGGGCTCGCCATTTTGATGTGGCGCGAATCGTCGTCGATCAGGCGGTACGCCTGGGCGTCGCACAAGCAGATTTCACCGGACTGCCGGCAAAATGGCAGCCGATTAATGATTACGGAGCCAAGGTACAGGCGCATGTCATCGACAAATATTGAACAAGTGATGCCAGTTAAACTGGCGCTGGCGTTGGGCAATCCGTTATTTCCGGCGCTGGATAGCGCCCTGCGAGCAGGCCGTCATATCGGCCTGGACGAACTGGATAATCACGCTTTTTTGATGGATTTCCAGGATTACCTGGAAGAGTTTTACGCTCGTTATAACGTTGAGCTGATTCGCGCGCCGGAAGGGTTTTTCTATCTGCGCCCGCGCTCCACGACGCTGATCCCGCGCTCGGTGCTCTCCGAGCTGGATATGATGGTCGGCAAAATTCTTTGCTACCTCTATCTCAGCCCGGAACGGCTGGCCAACGAAGGGATCTTTACCCAGCAGGAGCTCTACGACGAGCTTCTGACCCTGGCGGACGAGGCTAAACTGCTGAAGCTGGTGAACAACCGCTCTACCGGATCCGATCTCGACCGCCAGAAGCTACAGGAAAAAATGCGCGCGTCGCTCAACCGTCTGCGCCGCCTGGGCATGGTCTGGTTTATGGGCCATGACAGCAGCAAATTTCGCATCACCGAGTCGGTCTTCCGCTTTGGGGCTGACGTTCGCGTCGGCGACGATCCGCGTGAGGCGCAGCTGCGCATGATTCGCGACGGCGAAGCGATGGCGCTGGAAAATCATCTGCGGCTCCATGACGAGAATGAAGAGAATCAGCCGGATAGCGGGGAGGAAGAGTAATGATTGAACGCGGTAAATTTCGCTCGCTGACGCTGGTTAACTGGAACGGTTTTTTTGCCCGCACCTTTGATCTGGATGAGCTGGTCACCACCCTCTCCGGCGGCAACGGCGCCGGGAAATCGACCACCATGGCGGCTTTCGTCACGGCACTGATTCCGGACCTGACTCTGCTGCACTTCCGCAACACCACCGAAGCGGGGGCCACCAGCGGTTCGCGCGATAAAGGTCTGCACGGGAAGCTGCGGGCCGGGGTGTGTTATTCGGTACTGGACGTGGTCAACTCGCACCACCAGCGCGTGGTCGTGGGCGTGCGCCTGCAGCAGATCGCCGGTCGCGATCGTAAAGTGGATATCAAGCCGTTTGCTATCCAGGGGCTGCCGATGTCCATTCAGCCGACCCAGCTGTTGACGGAAACCCTTAACGAGCGCCAGGCGCGCGTGTTGAGCCTCAACGAGCTGAAAGATAAGCTTGAAGAGATGGAAGGGGTGCAGTTCAAGCAGTTCAACTCGATAACCGATTATCACTCGCTGATGTTCGATCTGGGCGTTGTCGCGCGTCGTCTGCGTTCGGCCTCCGACCGCAGCAAATACTATCGCCTGATTGAAGCCTCGCTGTATGGCGGGATCTCCAACACTATTACCCGCTCGCTGCGCGACTACCTGCTGCCGGAAAACAGCGGCGTACGTAAAGCATTCCAGGATATGGAAGCCGCGCTGCGCGAAAACCGCATGACGCTCGAAGCCATTCGCGTCACCCAGTCCGATCGCGACCTGTTTAAACATCTGATCAGCGAAGCGACGAACTATGTAGCGGCGGACTATATGCGTCACGCCAATGAACGTCGCGTGCATCTGGATAAAGCGCTGGAGTATCGTCGCGATCTCTTTACCTCGCGGGCGCAGCTGGCGGCAGAGCAGTATAAGCACGTCGATATGGCTCGTGAACTGCAGGAACATAACGGCGCAGAAGGCGATCTGGAAGCCGATTATCAGGCTGCCAGCGACCACCTGAATCTGGTACAAACCGCGCTGCGCCAGCAGGAAAAAATCGAGCGTTATGAAGCGGATCTCGATGAACTGCAGATTCGTCTTGAAGAGCAGAATGAAGTCGTCGCCGAAGCGACCGATTTGCAGGAAGAGAACGAAGCTCGCGCAGAGGCCGCTGAACTGGAAGTGGATGAGCTGAAAAGCCAGCTCGCCGACTACCAGCAGGCGCTGGACGTGCAGCAGACCCGCGCGATTCAGTACAACCAGGCGCTGCAGGCGCTGGAACGTGCGAAGGCGCTGTGTCATTTACCGGATTTAACGCCGGAAAGCGCCGACCAATGGTTGGAAACATTCCAGGCCAAAGAGCAAGAAGCGACGGAAAAAATGCTGTCGCTGGAACAAAAAATGAGCGTGGCGCAGACCGCCCACGGCCAGTTTGAGCAAGCTTACCAGCTGGTGGTGGCCATCAATGGCCCGCTGGCGCGTAATGAGGCCTGGGACGTAGCGCGCGAGCTGCTGCGCGATGGCGTCAACCAGCGTCACCTCGCCGAGCAGGCACAAGGGCTGCGCAGCCGTCTGACCGAGCTGGAACAACGTCTGCGCGAGCAGCAGGACGCTGAACGCCAGCTGAGCGAATTCTGCAAGCGTCAAGGAAAACGCTACGATATTGACGATCTGGAAGCGCTGCATCAGGAGCTGGAAGCGCGCATCGCCTCCTTATCCGATAGCGTCTCTTCTGCCAGCGAACAGCGCATGAACCTGCGTCAGGAGCTGGAGCAGCTGCAGTCGCGCACTCAGTCTCTGCTGCGTCGGGCGCCGATCTGGCTGGCCGCGCAAAACAGTCTCAACCAGCTCTGCGAACAGAGCGGTGAGCAGTTTGAATCAAGCCAGGATGTCACTGAATATCTCCAGCAGCTGCTGGAGCGCGAGCGCGAAGCCATCGTCGAACGCGACGAAGTGGGCGCCCGTAAACGCGCTATCGACGAAGAGATCGAACGCCTCAGCCAACCGGGAGGGTCTGAAGATCCTCGTCTTAACGCGCTGGCGGAACGTTTTGGTGGCGTACTGCTGTCGGAAATTTATGACGATGTCAGCCTTGAAGACGCCCCGTACTTCTCCGCGCTGTATGGCCCGTCGCGTCACGCGATCGTGGTACCCAATCTGGCGCAGATCGCCGAACAGCTGGAAGGGCTGGAAGATTGTCCGGAAGATCTCTATCTGATCGAGGGCGATCCGCAATCCTTCGATGACAGCGTATTCAGCGTCGATGAGCTGGAAAAAGCGGTTGTCGTTAAGGTGGCCGATCGCCAGTGGCGCTACTCGCGCTTCCCGACGCTGCCGCTGTTTGGCCGCGCCGCGCGTGAAAGCCGCATTGAGAGTCTGCATGCCGAGCGTGAGGATCTGTCAGAGCGTTTTGCGACCCTCTCATTCGACGTGCAGAAAACGCAGCGTCAGCACCAGGCCTTCAGTCGCTTTATCGGTAGCCATCTGGCCGTCGCGTTTGAAGACGATCCGGAAGAAGAGATCCGTAAGCTCAACAGCCGCCGCGGCGAGCTGGAGCGCGCGCTCAACGCGCATGAAAGCGACAACCAGCAGAACCGGGTGCAGTTTGAGCAGGCGAAAGAGGGGGTTTCCGCCCTCAACCGCCTGCTGCCGCGCCTTAACCTGCTGGCGGACGATACGCTGGCCGACCGCGTTGACGAAATCCAGGAACGGCTGGATGAGGCCCAGGAAGCGGCGCGCTTTATTCAACAGTACGGCAATCAGCTGGCAAAACTGGAGCCGATCGTTTCAGTCCTGCAGAGCGACCCGGAACAGTTTGAACAGCTGAAAGAAGACTATGCCTATGCGCAGCAGATGCAGCGCGACGCGCGTCAACAGGCGTTTGCGCTGAGCGAAGTGGTTCAGCGTCGTGCCCACTTCAGCTATTCTGATTCGGCGGAAATGCTGAACGGCAACAGCGACCTCAATGAAAAACTGCGCCAGCGCCTGGAGCAGGCGGAGGCTGAACGTAGCCGTGCCCGCGACGCGATGCGTACCCATTCTGCGCAGCTGAACCAGTACAATCAGGTGCTGGCGTCGCTGAAAAGCTCCTTTGATACCAAAAAAGAGCTGCTCAGCGATCTGTACAAAGAGCTGCAGGATATCGGCGTACGTGCCGACAGCGGCGCGGAAGAGCGTGCGCGTGCGCGCCGCGATCAGCTGCATACGCAGTTAAGCAACAACCGCTCACGCCGGAATCAGCTGGAAAAAGCGCTGACCTTCTGTGAAGCCGAAATGGACAACCTGACCCGCAGGCTGCGTAAACTTGAGCGCGACTACTGTGAAATGCGTGAGCAGGTGGTGAGCGCCAAGGCGGGCTGGTGTGCGGTTATGCGGCTGGTGAAAGATAACGGGGTCGAACGTCGTCTGCATCGCCGCGAGCTGGCCTACCTCTCCGCTGACGAACTACGCTCGATGTCGGATAAAGCGCTGGGTGCACTGCGTCTGGCCGTAGCGGATAACGAACATCTGCGCGATGTGCTGCGTGTCTCCGAGGATCCGAAACGTCCTGAACGTAAAATTCAGTTCTTTGTCGCGGTCTACCAGCATCTGCGCGAGCGTATCCGTCAGGATATTATCCGCACCGACGACCCGGTAGAAGCGATTGAACAGATGGAAATCGAGCTGAGCCGTCTGACGGAAGAGTTGACCAACCGTGAGCAGAAACTGGCCATCAGCTCCCGCAGCGTGGCCAATATTATTCGCAAAACGATTCAGCGCGAGCAGAACCGCATCCGTATGCTCAACCAGGGGCTGCAAAGCGTCTCCTTCGGCCAGGTCAACAGCGTGCGCTTGAATGTCAACGTGCGGGAAACCCACTCGACGCTGCTTGATGTGCTGTCCGAACAGCACGAGCAGCATCAGGATCTGTTTAACAGCAACCGCCTGAGCTTCTCGGAAGCGCTGGCGAAGCTGTATCAGCGCCTGAACCCGCAGATCGATATGGGACAACGTACGCCGCAGACCATCGGCGAAGAGCTGCTCGACTACCGCAACTATCTGGAGATGGAAGTGGAAGTTAACCGCGGCTCCGACGGCTGGCTGCGTGCAGAATCCGGCGCGCTGTCCACCGGGGAAGCTATCGGTACCGGGATGTCGATTCTGGTGATGGTGGTGCAGAGCTGGGAAGATGAGTCTCGTCGCCTGCGCGGCAAAGACCTGTCACCGTGCCGTCTGCTGTTCCTCGATGAAGCGGCGCGTCTCGATGCCCGCTCTATCGCCACGCTGTTCGAGCTGTGCGAGCGTCTGGAGATGCAGCTGATTATCGCGGCGCCGGAAAACATCAGCCCGGAAAAAGGCACCACCTACAAGCTAGTGCGTAAAGTGTTTAATAACCACGAACACGTCCACGTTGTCGGGCTGCGCGGTTTTGCCGCCCAGCTGCCGGAAACGCTGCCTGGAACGGCGGATGCCTCTTAGCGGTCATCGATCGATAGATAAAAGGGCGACTTGATGTCGCCCTTTTTGTTATCGGATTCGCTAAGTTAACGCTTTATAATCTTTAAACTTCTTTACATTTGGGGAGGCAAAAGCTTTTGCGCCTCTATATACTGAGAGTAAAACCCGGTTTTACGGGCGGCAATGTGACAACAGGGGGCAAGGGATGTTGCTAAAAAAACGGTATGGTCGTCAATTGTCAGCGCTGAGTTTGAGCCTGGCATTTGCATTTGCTCCACTGTTTAATGCCCAGGCCGAAGAGCCTGAAATTGTACCCACGGACAGTTCTGCGACGCTGGGAGAACTGTCGTCTGCGCTTATCCAGAGCGATGGTCAATCCGCGGCGGTGGCGAAAATGGCCGGCGAACAGCCGCTGGCTGCCGGTGCCGCAGAAAAAAGCCGCGCCGCGATAACGGCGCTGCTGCCGGCCGGCTATCAGCCCGTGTTTATGAACCCGCTGGTGTCGCTCTATGCGGCCAGAGAGATGAAGCCGATGTGGGAGAACCGCGACGCGGTTCAGGCTTTCCAGCAGCAGCTGGCTGAGGTCGCCATCGCCGGTTTTCAGCCGCAATTTACCACCTGGGTCAGCCTGCTGACCGATCCGGCGGTGAACGGCATGGCTCGCGACATCGTGCTCTCCGACGCCATGATGGGATACCTGCATTTTATCAGCGGTATTCCGGTGCAGGGGAACCGCTGGCTGTACGGAACGAAGCCGTACGCCATGGCGACCCCGCCGCTGTCGGTGATTAATCAGTGGCAGCTGGCGCTGGATAATGGCTCTCTGGTGCCGTTTATTGCCGGACTGGCGCCGAAGCATCCGCAGTATGAGGCGATGCACCGGGCGCTGCTGGCGCTGGTGGCCGACTCCCGTCCGTGGCCGCAGCTGACCAGCAACGCGTCGCTGCGTCCGGGGGAGTGGAGTAACGATATTGGCGCGCTGCGCGAAATTTTACAGCGCAACGGTATGCTCGATGATTCCGCGAAAATTGCGCTGCCGGGGGATGTCGTGAGTCCGTCTGCCGGGAAGAAGAGTAAACCCGCGGCGCGCGGCGTCTACGATCGCCAGCTTGTTGAGGGCGTTAAGCGCTTCCAGGCCTGGCAGGGGCTGGGCGCCGATGGCGTAATTGGTCAATCCACCCGCGACTGGCTCAACGTCTCAGCGGCTCAGCGTGCGGGCGTGCTGGCGTTGAACATTCAGCGCCTGCGTCTGCTGCCGGGCAAACTCTCTACCGGCATTATGGTCAATATTCCGGCCTTTTCTCTGGTCTATTACCAGGATGGCAGTCAGGTGCTGGCATCGCGAGTGATTGTGGGGCGGCCGGACCGTAAAACGCCGATGATGAGCAGCGCGCTAAACAACGTGGTGGTTAACCCGCCGTGGAACGTACCGCCGACGCTGGCGCGCAAAGATATCCTGCCGAAGGTGCGTAACGATCCGGGCTATCTTGAGCAGCATGGCTACACCGTGATGCGCGGCTGGAACAGCAAAGAGGCTATCGACCCGTATCGCGTTGACTGGTCGACGATCACTGAAAACAATCTGCCGTTCCGTTTTCAGCAGGCGCCTGGCGCGCGTAACTCATTGGGGCGCTACAAGTTTAATATGCCCAGCTCCGATGCTATCTATCTGCACGATACGCCGAACCACAATCTGTTCCAGAAAGACGTGCGGGCCTTAAGTTCCGGCTGCGTGCGGGTCAACAAAGCTTCGGAGCTGGCGAATATGCTGCTGCAGGATGCCGGCTGGAATGACACGCGGATTTCTGATGCGCTCAAGCAGGGCGATACCCGCTATGTTAATATCCGCCAGAACATCCCGGTCAATCTCTATTATCTGACCGCCTTCGTCGATGCGGATGGCCGCATGCAATATCGCACAGATATTTACAATTACGATCTCACCGCGCGATCTGGCGCACAAATTCTGGCGAAAGCAGAACAATTAATCAGGTAAATGAAGTAGTTCAACGAATTTCGTTGTCCTAACTCTCAGTGAAAACAAGCCCTGTTCCTCTACAGGGCCCGTATTTACTGGGGTTAGGCTACCTTGACGTTGGCAATAATGCCCGGTAAGGTGCCTTTCGTGCGCCAGAAGTGCATATATTCGATTCATTTACTTGTAGACCTGATTATCATGGACAAATTTGACGCTAATCGCCGCAAATTGCTGGCGTTAGGTGGGGCTGCGCTCGGTGCTGCCGCCATTCTGCCTGCGCCGGCATTTGCCACCCTCTCGACCCCCCGACCGCGTATTCTGACGTTGAATAACCTGCATACTGGTGAATCACTCAAGGCGGAGTTTTTCGATGGCAGAGGCTATATTCAGGATGAATTAGCAAGGCTTAACCATTTTTTCCGTGATTTTCGCGCGAATAAAATTAAGCCAATCGATCCGAGTTTGTTTGATCAACTCTATCGTCTGCAGGGATTACTTGGTACCAATAAACCTGTTCAGCTTATCTCCGGCTATCGTTCCCTTGATACCAATGATGAGCTCCGTGCACGAAGCCGTGGTGTGGCGAAACATAGCTATCACACCAAGGGACAGGCAATGGATTTCCACATAGAAGGCATTTCGTTAAGCAATGTTCGCAAAGCGGCGTTATCTATGGGCGCAGGTGGTGTAGGATACTATCCACGTAGCAACTTTGTGCATATTGATACCGGTCCGGTCAGGCACTGGTAACGAAAGGAGCATCATGAACTATCGTATTATTCCGGTTACCGCGTTCGCTCAGAACTGTTCTTTAATCTGGTGTGAGCAAACCCGGCTCGCTGCGCTGGTCGATCCCGGCGGTGACGCTGAGCGAATCAAACAGGAAGTCTCGGCAGCAGGCGTCAGCCTGATGCAGATTTTGCTCACCCACGGCCATCTCGATCACGTTGGTGCGGCGGCCGAACTGGCACAGCACTATGGCGTGCCGATTATCGGACCGGAAAAAGAAGATGAGTTCTGGCTGGAAGGTCTGCCGGCGCAGAGCCGGATGTTTGGTCTGGAGGATTGCCAGCCCCTGCAGCCGGACCGCTGGCTCAATGAAGGCGACGTCGTCAGCGTGGGGAATATTTCTCTGCAGGTGCTGCACTGTCCCGGGCATACGCCAGGGCACGTGGTCTTTTTTGATGAGGCTTCCCGGCTGCTGATTTCCGGCGATGTCATTTTCAAAGGTGGCGTTGGGCGCAGCGACTTCCCGCGCGGCGACCACGGTCAGCTGATTGATGCGATTAAACGTAAATTACTGCCTTTGGGTGATGATGTGACGTTTATTCCCGGTCACGGGCCGATGTCGACGCTGGGCTATGAGCGTCAGCACAACCCTTTCCTGCAGGATGAAATGCCCGTCTGGTAATACTTCCCGACGGAAAATATAAAAAAGGCCGCGCAAGCGGCCTTTATTTTTTGCCAGCGATGCTATTACAGCACGGCGACAATCGCTTCACACAGCGGCGCCATGTTGTCTGGCGTCATACCGGCGACGTTGATACGCCCGGAAGCTACGGCGTAGACCCCGAACTCTTCACGCAGACGCAGCACCTGCTCTTTGGTCAGGCCGCTGAACGAGAACATCCCGTTTTGCTTGATGATGAAAGAGAAGTCGCGGCTGGCCCCTTTTTCCTGCAGGGTATTGACGAACAGCAGACGCATACGCTGAATACGCTGGCGCATATCGGTCAGCTCTTGTTCCCAGATAGCACGCAGTGCATCGTTGCTGAGGATCGTCGCTACCACCGACGCGCCGTGCGCAGGCGGGTTGGAGTAGTTCGCACGAATCGCCGACTTCATCTGCGTGAAAGCGCGGTCAACGGTTTCGGCATCCGCCGCAACCAGCGTGCAGGCACCCACGCGTTCGTTGTACAGACCAAAGTTCTTCGAGTAGGAGCTCGCAACCAGCAGCTCTTTATGCAGCGCAACGAACGCGCGCAGACCTTCGGCATCTTCTTCCAGACCGCGGGCAAAGCCCTGGTAGGCGAAGTCGAACAGCGGCAGCCAGCCTTTCTCAACGGACAGCTGTGCCAGCTGCTGCCACTGCTCCAGCGTAGGATCGATACCGGTTGGGTTATGGCAGCAGCCATGGAACAGAACCACGTCGCCCGCCTGTGCTTCATTGAGGCTTGCCAGCATACCGTCGAAGTCGAGGGTATGGTTGGCCGCATCGTAATAGGCGTATTCGCGCACTTCCAGGCCTGCGGAATTAAATACGCTTTTGTGGTTCGGCCAGCTCGGGTTGCTTACCCAGACGCGTTTTACAGCGGTGTTCTTCGCCAGGAAGTCAGCGGCAACGCGCAGAGCGCCGGTGCCGCCAGGGGTTTGGGCGGTACGTGCGCGCTTATCGCTGATGATTGCGCTTCCTTTACCGAACAGCAGTTCCTGGGTGCAGCGACCAAATTCCGCAATACCGTCGATACCCAGATAGTTTTTTGTGGTTTCATTTTCCAGCAGATACTGTTCTGCTTTTTTAACGCTGGTCAGGACCGGGGTTTTACCCGTTTCATCTTTGTAAACACCAATCCCGAGGTTAATTTTAGTCGGGCGGTCATCGGCACGAAACAGATCGGCCAGGCCTAAAATGGGGTCGGCAGGGGCGGCAGTAATGTTCTCAAACATGACGAGGTTCCATTGTGATTACTGAGGGAATTTCGCTATCAGGGTAACGGGAGATTTACAAATTGCCAACCGTTTGCGACAAAAAGCGAGAAGGTTTTCGAAAGTTACGATCTTTATCTTAGTAATGTAGAAAAGCAGGACCGAAGTCCTGCTTTTTAGGCATATCACGAAGGGGTGTACTGATTAGAACTGGTAAACGATACCTACTGCAGCCTGGTCATCGGTGGACACTTTAGCCGTTTCGGTATAGCTGTTGTCGTCCAGCAGGTTGAATTTGTATGCTGCGTAGACGTTCATGTTCTTGTTGAAGTAGTACCAGGTACCCACTTCGATGTATTTAACCAGGTCAGCATCGCCGCCGGAGAAACCGGTACGACCCTGCAGGTTTTTACCTTTAGTCTGAACATAGCCGATGGACGGACGCAGACCGAAGTCGAACTGATACTGAGCAACGGCTTCGAAGTTCTGAGTTTTGCCAGCGAAGTAGTTCGCCTGGTTTTCCGGGGTCATGTTGTAGGTCTGAGAGTACATGACTGCTGCGTAGATGTTGTTTGCATCGTACTTAGCGGAGGTTGCCCACGCTTCAGCTTTGTCGCCGTTACCGTCAGCTTTCTGCGCGACGCTACGGTTAGAAGAGGCGTAACCAGCAGACAGCGCGATACCGTTGTCAAATGCATAGGTTGCAGAGGTGCTGACGCCGTCGCCGTTTTGTTTCTGGATAGCACGGCTGCTGTCGTTTTTACCCTGGTACTGCAGCGCGAAGCTCAGACCGTCAACCAGACCGAAGAAGTCAGAGTTACGGTAGGTTGCTACGCCGTTGGTACGGCCGGTCATGAAGTTGTCGGTGTAGTTCCAACCGTCGCCGCCCCACTCAACCAGCATATCGGTTGCGGATTCAACGTCGTAGATAGCACCGTAGTTACGGCCGTAGTCGAATGAACCGTATTCACCCGCTTTCAGACCCGCGAAGGCCAGACGAGTTTTGGTACCCTGGGAACCTTCAACGTTGGACGCATCCATGTTGTATTCCCACTGGCCGTAACCGGTCAGCTGATCGTTGATCTGGGTTTCGCCTTTCAGGCCGATACGTGCATAGGTGGTGTCGCTGCTGTTGGTGTCACCATTGGTGGTCCAGACGTGCTCACCAACCATTTTCCCGTAGAAGTCCAGTTTGTTGCCGTTTTTGTTATAGATTTCTGCAGCGTTAGCTGCGCCGGCTACCAGCAGGGCAGGGATTACCACTGCCAGAATATTGCGCTTCATCATTATTTATTACCCTCATTAATATTTTTATATGAACACTTGCCACTGCCGCCAATAAATTCCGTCAATAAAAATTTACAGAACTATTGATGATAGTTTGGTGTCTGAAGGCATCTTTCCATCCGCGCCAGCGTTTCGCTAGCCGGAAAATGCTACCAATGTCGCATATGAGTAACAAGACGAAAGAGTGTGTAACTAAATGTGTATTTTTTGGAACTTTGTGAACTCAATCAAAATTCCGTTCCACTTTGCTCGCAAAACAGACAGACTATATATATCTATATGAATTAATTATGATTAATTTAGATAAAGGCCCGTTTGTGCATTTTATGTCTGCATTTCGCTTTTTTTTCGCTCAGCATTTGTCTTTACATCTTGTGCTGCGTGAGGTTAAAAAATGAACAAAATTATCAGGCATTTCGTCGATGAATGAACATAAGGTGCGGTTTGGCGTGCAGGAACAAGTCGTAATAGTGAGTAACATAAATGTGAACTGGAAGGGTTGATGTTTAAATTTCTTGATATTCATTAACAGAGCCTGACATAAAAAAAGGCCAGCTTACGCTGGCCTTCGGCAATGATAAGAAAAATTAATCAGAATGTGGCGTTGCGCGGAGTCCGCGGGAACGGGATCACATCACGCACGTTTTGTACGCCGGTGACATAGGCGATCAGGCGCTCAAAGCCCAGGCCGAAGCCGGAGTGCGGTACGGTGCCGTAACGACGCAGGTCGCGGTACCACCAGTAGTCTTCTTTATTAAGACCCATCTCCGCCATACGCGCGTCAAGCACATCCAGGCGCTCTTCACGCTGGGAACCCCCGATGATTTCACCGATGCCAGGCGCCAGAACGTCCATGGCGGCGACGGTTTTACCGTCTTCATTAAGGCGCATATAGAACGCCTTAATGTCTTTCGGATAGTTTTTCACGACCACCGGCGCTTTGAAGTGTTCTTCAGCCAGGTAGCGCTCGTGCTCGGAAGAGAGGTCCACGCCCCAGTAAACCGGGTTTTCAAACTGCTTACCGCAGTTTTCCAGAATGGTGACGGCGTCGGTGTAATCGACCTGAGCGAAGTCGGCATCAATAAAGCGCTCCAGACGGGAAACGGCTTCTTTATCCACGCGCTCGGCGAAGAACTTCATATCGTCCGCTCGTTCTTCCAGTACCGCCTTAAAGACGTATTTCAGCATGGCTTCCGCCAGGCCTGCAACGTCGTTCAGGTTGGCAAACGCGACCTCCGGTTCCAGCATCCAGAATTCCGCAAGGTGGCGGCTGGTGTTGGAGTTTTCGGCACGGAAGGTTGGGCCAAAGGTGTAGATTTTAGACAGCGCGCAGGCATAGGTCTCACCGTTCAACTGGCCGGATACGGTCAGGAACGACTCTTTACCGAAGAAGTCTTTATCGAAATCTACTTTGCCCTGATCGTTACGCGGCAGGTTTTCCAGATCCAGCGTGGAGACACGGAACATTTCACCCGCGCCCTCGGTATCGGAAGCGGTAATCAGCGGCGTGGAAACCCAGAAGAAGCCCTGCTCGTCAAAGAAGCGATGCAGCGCTTGTGCCAGGGTATGACGTACGCGAGCGACCGCGCCAATCAGGTTGGTACGTGGACGCAGGTGCGCAACTTCACGCAGATACTCGATGCTGTGACGCTTAGCGGCCATCGGATAGGTATCCGGATCTTCTACCCAACCTGTCACTTCAACGTGGCTGGCCTGGATTTCAAAACTTTGACCCTGGCCTTGAGATGCCACGATTTTACCCGTAATGACGACCGAGCAGCCGGTGGTCAGGCGCAGCACTTCCTGATTGTAATTGGGCAGAGAATTATTAATAACGGCCTGTACAGGATCAAAGCAGGAACCGTCATAGACGGCCAGGAAGGAAAAGCCAGCTTTTGAATCTCGGCGGGTACGTACCCATCCGCGCACGGTGACTTCGCTGTCAACGGCAACACGGCCCTGGAGTACGTCGGCTACAGGCACAACGCTCATAATAGTCTCTCTATTCGTAGTCCAATAAAAAAATCTGTATCCCCCGATAATGGGGGATATCTATGTTACCTGTCATCTTCCATCAGACAAGCAGATTTCGCACCATCAAGGGGAGTTTTCGGAAATAAATAAAGAACAAGGAGCCAGAACGGCTCCTTGCGATGATTAATGTGGTGATTAACTGGCCTTTTTCACCGGCGGAAGGTCAAAGGCTTTACGCAGTGCCCGGACAAAAGCCTTGTCGTGACAGATGGTTTTCCCCGGGCTGTCGGAGAGTTTCGCGACCGGTTTACCGTTACATTCCACCAGTTTTATCACGATGTTTAGCGGTTTAACCTGTGGGATGTCGCAGGTTAAACGCGTGCCAATGCCGAAGCTCAGATTGACCCGCGAAGAGAAGTGGCGATAGAGATCGACGGCTTTTGCCAGATCGAGGTTATCGGAAAAGACCAGCACTTTACTCATGGGGTCGATCCCCAGCTTCTGGTAATGGGCGATGGCTTTTTCGCCCCACTCGACAGGGTCGCCGGAATCGTGGCGCAGCCCCTGGTAGCGGCTGGCAAATTCCGGGCCGAAATCGCGCAGGAAAGCATCCATGGTAATGCAGTCGGTGAGAGCGATACCGAGTTTGTCAGGATACTCTTCCAGCCAGGCTGCCAGCGCCGCGCGCTGGCTGTTGGCTAAACTGGGGCTGATTTGCTGATGCGCCTGGAACCATTCATGCGCCTGGGTGCCCATTGGCGTCAGATGAAGCCGGCGAGCCAGATCGTAGTTGCTGGTACCGATAAACCACGGCTCCTGCTGCAGGCGTTCGACGATGGCCTGCTGCACTTCACGCGAGAAGCGACGACGGGTGCCGAAGTCCATCAGACGAAAGTGGCTGAGATCGAGGCCGGCGGTGATTTGTGCAAAATCAGCCAGCTTGTGTTCGAGGGTTTCCAGCGCTAAATCGACGCTGATTTCCGGCGAGCGGTAATGATGGACCAGCTCGCTAATCACCGCCAGCAGCGGAACTTCCCACATGATGACTTCACGCCACGGGCCGGACAGGCGAATATTTAACTTGCCGTTTTCATTGTTGACGGTGACCTGGCCCGGGTCGTAACGGAAGTCGCGTAGCCAGTCGAGATAATCCTGAGAAAAGAACGGCAGGGTAGACAACCAGTGATATTCATCGTCCTGCAGCTTCAGGTCGCGCATGGTTTCAACCTGCTCGCGAATTGCGTCGGCGTAGATACCGAGCAGATCGTCCCCGCGGCAGCGGAACTCCGCCGCAACGTGTACATCGCCGTAGCGGTGGAAGACAGCCTGCTGCATGTGCAGCTTGTAGGCGTCCGTATCGAGCAGCGAGTGCAGTACAGGAGAAGTGAATTGTGTCATGGTGCGCAGTAGCGTCCTCTCACTGGAGCGTTTCCATCAAAAACCGAAGCAGAAAAAAGGAGGCGGAGTATACCTTTATTACCCGACTCTGTCCCGCAGTGACGGTCGATGGCGACGCTGGCGGTCATTTGCGAGGCCTAGTTTAATATATTGAACAGGGATCACACCACAAGCTTTGCACCCGGTCGAGCGCATTTCGTGCCTCTTGTGTTATCAATATGTAGCAATTTTCGTGTTTAGCGTTGAAAAGATGAAGATTCTGCATAGCGCGATCTACACAACAGGAATAGACTGGGTTTGACACTTTATGGAACATGCTAAAGGTTTTTTATGACACAACAGCCCCAAGCCAAATACCGCCACGACTACCGTGCGCCGGATTATCTCATTAGCGATATCGATTTGACCTTTGACCTGGATGCCGAGAAAACCGTGGTTACGGCTGAGAGCAAAGTCTCCCGTCACGCGGCGGCGTCCGATGTGCCGTTGCGTCTGGATGGTGAAGACCTGACGTTGGTCTCCCTGCAGGTGGATGGCCAGCCGTGGAGCAACTATAAAGAAGAAAATAACCAGCTGGTGATTGGCGGATTGCCGGAACATTTCACCTTGACCATCGTCAATGAAATCAGCCCGGCGGCGAATACTGCCCTGGAAGGTCTCTATCAGTCTGGCGAAGCCCTGTGCACCCAGTGCGAGGCGGAAGGTTTCCGTCACATTACCTGGTATCTGGATCGTCCGGATGTGCTGGCCCGCTTCACCACCAAAATTATCGCCGACAAAACGAAATATCCGTACCTGCTCTCCAACGGCAACCGCGTGGCGCAGGGCGAGCTGGAAAATGGTCGTCACTGGATCCAGTGGCAGGACCCGTTCCCGAAACCGTGCTATCTCTTTGCGCTGGTGGCCGGCGACTTCGACGTATTGCGCGATACCTTCAAAACCCGTTCCGGGCGAGAAGTCGCGCTGGAGCTGTTCGTTGACCGCGGCAATCTCGACCGCGCGCCGTGGGCGATGACCTCGCTGAAGAACTCGATGAAATGGGACGAAACCCGTTTTGGTCTCGAGTACGATCTCGACATCTATATGATTGTCGCCGTCGACTTCTTTAATATGGGAGCGATGGAGAACAAAGGACTGAACGTCTTTAACTCCAAATACGTACTGGCCCGCACCGATACCGCCACCGATAAAGATTATCTCGATATTGAACGCGTCATCGGCCACGAATACTTCCATAACTGGACCGGCAACCGCGTGACCTGCCGCGACTGGTTCCAGCTGAGCCTGAAAGAAGGGCTGACCGTGTTCCGCGATCAGGAGTTCAGCTCCGATCTCGGTTCGCGCGCGGTGAACCGGATTAACAACGTGCGTACCATGCGCGGTCTGCAGTTCGCTGAGGATGCCAGCCCGATGGCCCATCCGATTCGCCCGGATAGCGTCATCGAGATGAATAACTTCTATACCCTGACGGTGTATGAGAAGGGGGCGGAAGTGATCCGCATGCTCCATACGCTGCTGGGCGAAGAGAATTTCCAGAAAGGGATGCAGCTGTACTTCGAACGCCACGACGGCAGCGCCGCCACCTGCGACGATTTTGTCCAGGCGATGGAAGATGCCTCTAACGTCGACCTGTCGCATTTCCGTCGCTGGTACAGCCAGTCCGGCACGCCGGTGGTGAGCGTCCATGATGACTACAACCCGGAAACCGAACAGTACACCTTAACCATCAGCCAGCGTACGCCGCCGACCGCGGAACAGCCGGAGAAACAGCCGCTGCATATTCCGTTTGATATCGAACTGTATGATAACGAAGGGAAGGTGATCCCGCTGCAGAAAGGGGGCCACCCGGTGCATCACGTGCTCAATGTGACCCAGGCCGAGCAGACTTTTGTCTTCGACAACGTCTACTTCCAGCCGGTACCGGCGCTGCTGTGCGAGTTTTCCGCCCCGGTGAAGCTGGAATATAAATGGAGCGACCAGCAGCTCACCTTCCTGATGCGCCACGCGCGCAACGACTTCTCCCGCTGGGATGCTGCGCAGAGCCTGCTGGCAACCTACATCAAGCTGAACGTCAACCGCCATCAGCAGGGCCAGCCGCTGTCGCTGCCGGTTCACGTTGCCGACGCGTTCCGCGCGATTTTGCTGGATGAGAAGATCGATCCGGCGCTGGCGGCTGAAATTCTGACGTTGCCTTCCGCCAATGAAATCGCTGAGCTGTTTGCGATCATCGATCCGATCGCCATTGCGGCGGTCCGTGAAGCGTTGACCCGCACGCTTGCAAAAGAGCTGGCGGACGAGTTCCTCGCGGTTTACAACGTCAACAAGCTGGCGAGCTATCGCGTGGAACACGCCGATATCGGCAAGCGTTCACTGCGCAATACCTGCCTGCGCTATCTGGCGTTTGGCGACGTTGAGCTGGCGGATAAGCTGGTCGTCGCCCAGTATCATCAGGCCGACAACATGACCGATGCGCTGGCTGCCCTGTCGGCCGCGGTTGCCGCGCAGCTGCCTTGCCGTGATGCGCTGATGCAGGAGTATGATGACAAATGGCACCAGGACGGCCTGGTAATGGATAAATGGTTTATCCTGCAGTCCACCAGCCCGGCGGACAATGTTCTGGAGACGGTACGCGGTCTGCTGAATCACCGCTCGTTTAGTATGAGCAACCCGAACCGCGTACGCTCGCTGATTGGCGCGTTTGCCGGCAGTAACCCGGCGGCATTCCACGCCGAAGATGGCAGTGGCTATCAGTTCATGGTGGAGATGCTGACCGAGCTCAACAGCCGCAACCCGCAGGTGGCGTCCCGGTTGATTGAGCCGTTGATTCGGCTGAAACGCTACGATGCTAAACGCCAGGCGCTGATGCGCGCGGCGCTGGAACAGCTGAAAGGTCTGGAGAATCTCTCCGGGGATCTGTTCGAAAAAATCAGTAAGGCGCTGGCGTAACGGGGCAGGACTCCCGGATAACGGCGCGGATGCGCCTTATCCGGGCTATTCACAACCTCAGACCGTCGCCCCGACAGCTGCAGCGTCGCCGGGGCGATCTTCGGGCGGGATTAACCGTGGCTCAATAAGCGCGGCGCCGATTCGCTCTTGCCACGTTTCATGACTCGGTTCAGTACCTCGGCTTCCAGTTCAGCCAGCCTGGCCGATCCGGTCCGCCGCGGCCGCGGAATATCGACGGCGACATCGAGGCCAATTTTCCCTTCTTCAATCAACAGCACCCGGTCCGCCATGGCCACCGCCTCACTCACATCGTGTGTGACCAGCAGTACGGTAAAACCGTATTCTTCCCACAGCGAGACGATCAGATCCTGCATCTCCAGCCGGGTTAACGCATCCAGCGCGCCCAGCGGTTCATCGAGAAGCAGCAGGCGAGGACGATGAATCAGCGCGCGGGCCAGCGCAACGCGCTGTTTTTGTCCGCCGGAGAGGGCTGCTGGCCAGTCGCCGGCGCGGTTTTCCAGGCCAACGCTGGCCAGCGCCTGCAGGGCGGCATCACGCCATTGCCCCTTCAGCCCAAGACCGACGTTGTCTATCACCGTTTTCCACGGCAGCAGCCGCGAGTCCTGGAACATCATGCGACTGTCTTCCTGGACCTGCGCCAGCGGCGTTGAGCCGGCCAGCAGCTCGCCACCATTGGGTTTTTCGAGCCCGGCCAGCAGACGCAGCAGGGTACTTTTGCCGCCGCCGCTGCGCCCGACCACCGCGACAAACTGCCCGGTCGGAATATGTAAATCCAGTGCGTTAAGAATGGTATTTTCGCCGTAGCGTTTGGTCACGCCGTTAAGCAACAGCGGGATCCCTGGGTTCAGACGGGCAGTGGTCATGCGTTGGCCTCCTGAAGATGATAAGCCGGGTTCCAGCGTAGCCAGACGCGTTCCAGCAGCTGCGCGCTGAAGTCGGCCAGTTTGCCAAGAATGGCGTAAAGAATAATGGCGACGACCACCACATCCGTTTGTAAAAACTCCCGCGCATTCATCGCCAGATAGCCGATGCCGGCGTTAGCGGAGATGGTTTCGGCGACAATCAGCGTTAACCACATCAGCCCGAGGGCGAAGCGGATGCCGACCATTATTGAGGGCAGGGCCCCCGGCAGAATCACATGGCGGAACAGGGCGAAGCCGGACAGGCCATAGCTACGCGCCATTTCCACCAGCCCGCGATCGATATTGCGGATGCCGTGCCAGGTATTAATGTAGATCGGGAACATGGTCCCCAGCGCGACGAGGAAGATCTTGGCGCTTTCATCAATGCCGAACCATAAAATAACCAGCGGAATCAACGCCAGATGCGGGACGTTACGCAGCATCTGAATCGAGGTATCCAGCAGACGCTCCCCCCAACGCGACAGGCCGCTGATCAGGCCCAGCACCAGCCCGATGGAACCGCCGATGGCGAAGCCCAGCAGAGCACGCCACGAACTGATGGCCAGGTGTTGCCACAGTTCGCCGCTGGCGGAAAGCGTCCAGAAGGCCTTGAGCACCCCCTCCGGAGAGGGAAGGATGCGGGTGGACAACCAGCCCACGGAAGAGGCGAGCTGCCAGATGATGACGGTCCCCACCGGCAGAAGCCAGGGGGCAACCCGCAGCAGCAGCTTTTGCGCAGACGTAGCCATGGCGTGCTCCTTAGCTTTGTGCGACTTTGCGCGGAATAAACTCGTTTGCCACCGCCTCGCCCTGCAGACCCAGAGGTTGCGGTTGCGGAATCGACGGGATAGTAACATCCAGCAGCGGGAACAGCAGTTCGCCGACGCGATAAGCCTCTTCAAGATGCGGATAGCCGGAGAAGATGAAGCTATCGATACCCAGCGCTGCATATTCATTGATTCGTTCGGCCACGGTAGCCGCATCGCCGACCAGAGCGGTTCCCGCCCCTCCGCGTGCCAGTCCGACGCCAGCCCACAGATTAGGGCTGATTTCAAGCTTGTCGCGCCGACCGTTGTGCAACGCGGCCATCCGCTGCTGTCCGACGGAATCGGTTTTGGCAAAGGCGGCCTGCGCCCGGGCAATGGTATCGTCATCAAGATGCGAGATGAGGCTTTCGGCCGCTTCCCAGGCCTCTTCATTGGTTTCCCGGACAATCACATGCAGACGAATACCGAAACGGACCCTACGACCGTGGCGGGCGGCTTTTTCACGCACCTGGGCGATTTTTTCCGCAACCTGCTCCGGGGGCTCTCCCCAGGTGAGATAGAGATCGACCTGCTCGGCGGCGAGATCCTGCGCCACGTCGGACGACCCGCCAAAGTAGAGCGGCGGGCGCGGCTGCTGCAAGGGAGGGAATAGCAGCTTCGCGCCGCGTACCCGCTGATGTTTTCCATTGAAGGTCACGGTTTCACCTTCCATCAGGCGGCGCCAGATATGAGTAAATTCAGCAGAGGCTTCGTAACGTTCGGTATGGTCGAGGAAAACCCCGTCGCCGGCGAGCTCCTGCGGATCGCTGCCGGTCACCAGGTTAAACAACGCCCGGCCGTTAGACAGGCGGTCGAGCGTCGCGGCCTGGCGGGCGGCGACAGTCGGGGAGGTCACGCTCGGGCGCAGGGCGACAAGAAATTTCAGACGCTGGGTGACGGGAATCATCGAAGCAGCAACCAGCCACGCATCTTCACAGGAACGTCCGGTCGGGATCAGGACGCCGGTAAAACCGAGGCGATCCGCGGTTTGCGCAATTTGCTGCAGGTAGCCGTAATCAACCGGGCGGGCGCCCTCTTCAGTCCCCAGGTAGCGACCATCACCGTGGGTCGGTAAAAACCAGAACATATTCAGACTCATGATTTTGCTCCTTGTACGGTTGCGGGCAGCCAGATGCGGGTACGGATGTCGACTTTTTTCGGCACCAGCTTATTCTCGTAGAACAGATCGGCGGTTTGCTGCTGCCGGGCGGCGGTTTCGCTACTGACCGGAGTGATGGTGGTCGGCGGCCGATGATCCAGATAGCTGGCGATCACCGCTTCAGGGAGTCCCATCGTTTTTGCCAGCAGGGTAATGCTCTGCGGGCGTTGGCTCAGCGTCAGGGCATCCGCCTGGCTGAATGTATCGAGCACGCCGCTAATAAAGGCGCCGTTCTTTTCTGCATAGGGGCGCGAAGCCAGATAGAAAGAGCCGGTTTGTTTCAGATCGGTTCCGTCTTTAAGCACCCGGGCGCTCGCTTGTTGCAGAGCGGCTGAATAGTAGGGATCCCAGATAGCCCAGGCATCAACATTGCCCTGTTGAAACGCCGCGCGGGCGTCCGCGGGGGCAAGATAAACGGGCTGAATATCGCTGAATTTCAGTCCCGCCTGCTGCAATGCCCTTAGCAGCAGGTTGTGGGAGCTGGAGCCTTTCTGAAACGCGACTTTGCGACCCTTCAGTTCAGCGACGGTTTTGATTGGGCTATTTTCCGCAACCAGAATCACTTCCGCTTTTGGCTTCGGCGGTTCCGAGCCGACGTAAACCAGATCGGCTCCGGCGGCCTGGGCGAAAATCGGTGGGATATCGCCGGTACTCCCCAGATCGATACTGCCGACGTTTAGCGCTTCAAGCATTTGCGGACCGGCGGGAAATTCTACCCAGGAGATGTTGGTGTTCGGGTAGCGCTTTTCCAGCAGCTGATGGCTTTTAGCCAGCACCATACTGACGCTGCCTTTTTGGTAGCCGATGCGCAGCGCGTCCGGCGCGGATTGTGCGGCATGGCTCAGGGCCGATAGCGTCAGCAACCCGCCCAGCGCGAGAGTTCTGAAAAGGTTATGCATGTTCCACCCCGCGGAGGGTCTTGAGCGCGGGAGCGCGGCTGGTCGGGCGATGCAGCGCCTGCCAGAAGGTCTCCAGCGCCAGATCGAGCCGCCCCTGCAGATTAGGGGTAAACTGCGGTTTATGTTGATAGTCGGTGACCTGGCTATCGTCGGCAAACACTCCGTGCAGAATCTCCTGCGCTTTCAGGGCGTTGAGCACCGGCTTCAGCGCATAATCCACCGCCAGCATGTGGGCGATCGTGCCGCCGGTCGCCAGAGGCAGGACGATTTTTCCCTCCAGCGCCCGTTCCGGGAGCAGGTCGAGCAGCGTCTTCAGCGCGCCGGAAAAAGAGGCTTTATAGACCGGGGTTGCGATGATAAGCCCGTCGGCGCCTGCCAGCTGTTCATTCAGCGTATGTAATGCCGGGTTATCGAAGCGAGCATACAGCAGGTCTTCCGGAGCAAAATTTTGCAGATGCCAGTGGCAGACTTCAACATCTGCCGCGGAGAGCGTCTCTCTGGCATATTCCAGAAGCGCGCTGGAACGGGAAGGGTAACGCGGACTGCCCGCAAGTGTAATGACACGCATCTTCTCTCTCCTTATAACCAAATGTTTGCATTTATCTATAATTGATAACATTTAATGGCAGTGTGACAGAGCCGATTTATTTCCCTAAATGATTTTTCCACCCTAGTTTTGTCAGAAATTGCATAACGCCGGGGAGAAAAGTAAACGTTTGCGTTGGATGCGAGATTTTTTGTCGTAGGTCAATTCCCTTTCAGGCGTCGATCGAACATAATACGCCCCCGGTTTGCACACCGGGAATCCAGGAGAGTTCATGTACTACCCCTTCGTTCGTAAAGCCCTTTTTCAGCTCGATCCTGAGCGCGCTCATGAAGTTACTTTTCAACAATTACGCCGTGTATCAGGTACGCCGCTGGAAATGCTGGTCCGTCAGAAGGTACCGTCCAAACCGGTCACCTGCATGGGTCTCACGTTTAAAAATCCGCTGGGTCTGGCCGCTGGGCTGGACAAGAACGGCGAGTGCATTGATGCGCTCGGCGCCATGGGTTTTGGCTCCATTGAAATTGGTACCGTAACGCCGCGTCCGCAGCCGGGGAACGATAAGCCGAGGATCTTCCGTCTGGTGGATGCCGAAGGTTTGATCAACCGCATGGGCTTTAATAACCACGGTGTTGATAACCTGGTTGAGAACGTTAAAAAGGCGCATTTTGACGGTATTCTCGGTATTAATATCGGTAAGAATAAAGATACGCCGGTTGAGCAGGGTAAAGATGATTATCTGATTTGTATGGAAAAAGTCTATCCGTATGCCGGGTATATCGCCATTAATATCTCTTCACCGAATACCCCAGGCCTGCGCACCTTACAATACGGCGATGCCCTGGATGATTTACTCTCTGGTATTAAAAATAAGCAGCTTGAGCTGCAGCAAAAGCATCAGAAATATGTTCCAGTCGCTGTGAAGATCGCGCCGGATCTTTCTCTTGAGGAATTGATCCAGGTGGCCGATAGTTTAGTTCGTCATAATATTGATGGCGTCATTGCCACCAATACTACCCTCGATCGTTCGCTGGTCCAGGGAATGAAATTCTGTGATGAAACCGGTGGTCTCAGCGGTCGTCCATTGCAATTAAAGAGTACGGAAATTATCCGTATGCTGGCGACAGAATTAAATGGTCGTTTGCCCATTATCGGAGTCGGAGGGATTGACTCGGTGATCGCGGCACGGGAAAAAATCGCCGCCGGTGCCAGCCTTGTCCAGATTTATTCCGGATTTATTTTTAAAGGCCCTCCGCTGATTAAAGAAATTGTTACCCATATCTAATCTTTTCCCCCTCTGATCCCCCCCAGGGCTTTATTTCCGGCCCTGGTTGTTTTATATTCCTTCATTGTTGCTTATTTAGACATTTTAGTCTTTTCTTAATTTTGGAAATTATTCTGCTGCAGGATGCTATTGCATAAGAGATGCACGGGAAAGAGGACGGGGGAACGATGCGAATTAAACCTGACGATAACTGGCGTTGGTATTACGATGAAGAGCACGATCGTATGATGCTCGATTTGGCCAATGGTATGTTGTTCCGTTCGCGGTTTGCACGTCGAATGTTGACGCCCGACGCCTTCTCACCTTCCGGATTCTGTGTTGACGATGCCGCGCTGTATTTCTCTTTTGAAGAAAAATGTCGCGATATCGAGTTATCTAAAGAGCAGCGCGCGGAATTAGTTCTCAACGCGCTGGTCGCCATTCGCTTCCTGAAACCGCAGATGCCAAAAAGCTGGCACTTCACAACGCATGAGGTCTCCTGGCAGCCCGCCACCGGCGATGCCGCCAGCGCCTGGCTCAGCGATAGCGGACAGCAGGTTAATCTGCTGGTGGTTGAACCGGGTGAAAATGCCGCGCTCTGTCTGTTGGCGCAGCCGGGCGTGACGGTCGCCGGGCGAGTCATGCAGCTGGGGGATGTGATTAAAATCATGAATGACAGGCTGCAACCGGCGCAGGGTATGACCAGTTACAGCCTGGGTCAGGCGGTCTAAAACGCGCTAAGGCGCCAGCCGTAAGGCCGTTTTCGGTATACAGCTACAGCACAGAATCGTACCATCGCCAGCGACCGCGTTTTTCTTCAACGGGCTGACCTCGCCTTCTTCCAGTCTGATGCGGCAGCTGCCGCAAATCCCAGCCCGACAAGAGTAGGGGATGCGAATGCCTTTTTGCTCCAGCTGCTCCAGCAATACCTGCTGATTATTGCCGCTAAACCGCTGCCCCTGCCATTCAATTTCAATGACCGCATCCGGCTGTGCGACAACCGCCGGCGTATCGTCGCTCTCGCCTGCGCCGTAGGCTTTTGCCGGGCCGCGAGTCAGCACTTCCACTTCATCGCCCACGCGCACGACGCCGCTGTTGCGGGCAATCAGGTTTTGCCCAAAATCGACATCGCCGTTATCCAGCGCGGTGCGGAACTGCTGCAGCGTGGCCAGCGGTTCACCGGAGGGGTGCTTTTGCCCCCGTTCCGGACTGACGGTCGTCAGCACGCAGCGGCTACATGGTTTGGCGACGTCAAAAACCACGTCACCAATGCGAATCACTTTCCAGGTATCCTCTTCCCAGGCCGCCGCGCCGGTCACCACCAGATTAGGGCGAAACTGCTCCATTCGCACGCTGGCCCGACAGCGTTGTTGCAGATCGCGCAGTGAGGCTTCGTTAGCCAGCAGATAGGGGAAACCATCGGCGAAGGAGAGTGGGACGGCATCATGGCGCTTCACCCGCCGGGTGAGGTGAGGGCCTAACCAGCGGAGCTGAACATCGCGGTTAAAGAAACCGCTGAGCCACTGGTTGACCGATGGCGGAGCAATCAGCGCGGTGAAGTGATTCCCCCATACCTCGGTAGGCGCACCCTGCGCTGAAAAATCGCTGAAGCGCACTATCGCGCTGCTGCCGTCTACCGCCGTCAGATGAATACCGTCGTGCAGCGGGGATGGCGTAAACTTCACCATCTGCGGAAACTGGCGGGCAGTAATAAAGGTGCCATCGGTTTCCGTCACCATAAAGGCGCGATCGAAGGCCAGGCCGCTGATATCGGCAAACGCGTGCGTCAGACCAATTCCACGCATGGATTTGACGGGATGAATAAAAAGTCGCGATAGCGTTATCATGCGCTGCCTCTGGGCTTAAAAATAAGCCTTTAACTTTATGACATGGGGCGCATATTGGCTATAATGCGCAACAATTTTCTTTTAGTAAAAGTGACGATATGAATTCTCTGTTTGCCAGTACGGCTCGTGGCCTTGAAGAGCTGTTAAAAACTGAACTGGAAGCACTTGGCGCGGTGGACTGCCAGGTTGTCCAGGGCGGGGTCCATTTTCAGGGGGATACGCGCCTGTTGTATCAAAGCCTGATGTGGAGCCGACTGGCTTCGCGCATCATGCTGCCGCTGGGCCAGTGTAGCGTGTATAGCGACCTGGATCTGTACCTCGGTGTGCAGGCCATTCCATGGACGGAGATTTTCACCCCTGACGCCACCTTCGCCGTCCATTTTAGCGGGCTGAACGATGAGATTCGCAACAGTCAGTACGGGGCGTTAAAGGTTAAAGATGCGATCGTCGATAGCTTCACGCGTAAAAATCTGCCGCGGCCAAACGTCGATCGTGAAAACCCCGATCTGCGGATTAATGTCTGGCTGAATAAAGAGACGGCGCACATTTCACTCGATCTCAGCGGCGAAGGTCTGCACCTGCGCGGCTACCGCGACGGCACCGGCATGGCGCCGATCAAAGAGACGCTAGCTTCGGCGATCGTCATGCGCTCTGGCTGGGTTCCGGGAACACCGCTGCTCGATCCTATGTGCGGCTCCGGTACGCTGCTGATTGAAGCCGCTATGCTGGCGACCGACCGCGCACCGGGTCTGCATCGCGGTCACTGGGGCTTCAACGGCTGGCTGCAGCACGATGACGCGGTCTGGAAAGAGGTGAAGGCCGAAGCACAGACCCGCGCACGTAAAGGGCTGGCGGCCTATGAGTCGCGTTTCTATGGCTCTGATGTCGATGCCCGCGTCATTGAACGCGCGCGCAGCAACGCCCGTCGCGCGGGCGTCGGCGAACTGATTACATTTGAAGCGAAAGATGTTGCCCAACTCAGCAATCCGCTGCCAAAAGGCCCGTACGGGACCGTTATCAGCAACCCGCCGTACGGCGAACGTCTTGAAAGCGAGCCGGCGCTGATTGCCCTGCATAGCCTGCTTGGTCGGACGATGAAAACCCAGTTTGGCGGCTGGAATCTGTCGCTGTTCAGCGCTTCGCCGGAGCTTCTGAGCTGCCTGCAATTGCGTGCGGACAAGCAGTTTAAAGCCAAGAACGGCCCGCTGGACTGCGTACAGAAGAATTACCATCTGGCGGAAAACGACGGCAGCGGCGCGGTCTCCCTGGCGGAAGATTTCGCTAACCGCCTGCGCAAAAATCTGAAGAAATACGAGAAATGGGCGCGTCAGGAAGGGATCGAGTGTTACCGGCTGTATGATGCCGATCTGCCGGAGTATAACGTCGCGATCGACCGCTACGGCGAGTGGGTTGTGGTACAGGAGTATGCGCCACCGAAAACGGTTGATGCGCATAAAGCGCGTCAGCGTCTGTTCGATATTATCGCCGCAACGATCTCCGTGCTTGGCATTGCGCCGAATAAGCTGGTGTTGAAAACCCGCGAGCGGCAGAAAGGGAAAAACCAGTATCAGAAAATGGCCGAGAAGGGCGATTTCCTCGAGGTTCAGGAGTATAACGCGCGTTTGTGGGTCAACCTGACCGACTATCTGGATACCGGTCTGTTCCTTGACCACCGTATTGCGCGTCGCATGCTGGGCCAGATGAGCAAAGGGAAAGACTTCCTCAACCTTTTCGCCTACACCGGCAGCGCCAGCGTTCATGCCGGCCTCGGCGGGGCGCGTTCAACGACCACCGTCGATATGTCGCGAACTTATCTCGAATGGGCCGAACGTAACCTGCGCCTCAACGGCTTAACCGGGCGCGCGCATCGCCTGATGCAGGCTGACGTGCTGGGCTGGCTGCGCGAGAGCGATGAGCAGTTCGATCTGATCTTTATCGATCCGCCGACGTTCTCTAACTCAAAACGCATGGAAGATGCCTTCGACGTGCAGCGCGACCACCTGCGTCTGATGACGGATCTCAAACGTCTGCTGCGTAAAGGCGGCACGATTATGTTCTCGAATAACAAACGCGGTTTCCGTATGGATCATGACGGGCTGGCGCAGCTGGGGCTGAAAGCGCAAGAAATTACCCAAAAAACGCTGTCTCAGGATTTCGCCCGTAACCGTCAGATCCACAACTGCTGGCTGATTACTGCAGCCTGAAAGGAATAAAGAATGTCATTAATTAGTATGCATGGTGCCTGGCTCTCCTTCAGCGACTCTCCGCTGCTGGATAATGCCGAGTTGCATATCGAAGATAACGAACGCGTCTGTCTGGTCGGGCGCAACGGCGCGGGCAAATCCACCCTGATGAAAATCCTTAACCGGGAGCAGGGGCTGGATGACGGGCGCATTATTTATGAGCTGGATCTGGTGGTCGCGCGACTGCAGCAGGATCCGCCGCGTAATGTGAGCGGAACCGTCTATGATTTCGTTGCCGAAGGCATCGCCGAGCAGGCGGCCTATCTCAAAGGCTATCACGATGTTTCGCAGTTGGTGATGACCGACCCGAGCGACAAGAACCTGAATGAACTGGCGCGTCTGCAGGAGCAGCTGGACAATTTAGGGCTGTGGCAGCTCGACAGCCGTATTAACGAAGTGCTGGAGCAGCTTAATCTCGATGCCAACGCCGAGCTCTCCTCGCTCTCCGGCGGCTGGCTGCGTAAAGCGGCTCTCGGCCGCGCCCTGGTCAGCGGGCCGCGCGTGCTGCTGCTCGATGAACCGACCAACCACCTGGATATTGAAACCATTGACTGGCTGGAAGGTTTCCTCAAGACCTTCAAAGGGACCATTATTTTCATCTCGCACGACCGTTCCTTTATTCGCAACATGGCGACGCGGATTGTCGATCTCGATCGTGGCAAGCTGGTGACCTACCCGGGGAACTACGATCAGTATCTGCTGGATAAAGAAGAAGCGCTGCGCGTGGAAGAGCTCCAGAATGCGGAATTCGATCGTAAGCTGGCGCAGGAAGAGGTGTGGATCCGTCAGGGGATCAAAGCGCGTCGTACCCGTAACGAAGGGCGTGTGCGGGCACTGAAAGCCATGCGCCGCGAACGTGGCGAGCGCCGTGAAGTGATGGGCAGCGCGAAGATGCAGGTCGAAGAGGCTGCTCGCTCGGGTAAGATTGTCTTCGAAATGGAGAACGTCAACTACCAGGTTGATGGCAAGGTCCTGATTAAGGATTTCAGCGCCCAGATCCAGCGCGGTGACAAAATTGCCCTGATTGGCCCGAACGGCTGTGGGAAAACCACGCTGCTGAAATTGATGCTTGGTCAGCTGAAAGCGGATAGCGGACGTATTCACGTCGGGACCAAGCTGGAAGTGGCCTACTTCGACCAGCACCGCGCGGAGCTTGACCCGGATAAAACGGTGATGGACAACCTTGCGGAAGGCAAGCAGGAAGTGATGGTCAACGGTAAGCCGCGCCACGTTCTGGGCTACCTGCAGGACTTCATGTTCCATCCGAAGCGCGCGATGACACCGGTGCGCGCGCTCTCCGGCGGTGAGCGTAACCGCCTGCTGCTGGCGCGTCTGTTCCTCAAGCCCAGCAACCTGCTGATCCTCGATGAACCGACCAACGATCTGGATGTCGAAACCCTCGAACTGCTGGAAGAGCTGGTGGACGGTTATCAGGGCACCGTGATGCTGGTCAGCCACGACCGTCAATTCGTCGATAATACCGTTACCGAGTGCTGGATCTTCGAAGGGGAAGGGCGCATCGGGCAATATGTCGGCGGCTATCACGACGCCCGCGGCCAGCAAGCGCAGTATCTGGCGCAAAAGCAGCAGATTAGCAAAAAAGCGGTAGAGGTTGCTCAACCGAAAGCAGAAAGTGTCAAACGAGCATCAGGCAAACTAAGCTATAACCTGCAGCGCGAACTGGAACAGTTGCCACAACGGCTCGAAGAACTGGAAACCCAACTGCAAACCCTGCAGGAACAGGTTGCCGATCCTTCTTTCTTTGGCCAGTCCCATGATCATACGCAGCAGGTGCTGGCGCAGCTGGCCGAGGCGGAACAGGCGCTGGAAACTGCCTTTGAACGCTGGGAATATCTCGAAGGATTAAAAAACGGCGCATAAGCTGAGGAGTTTTCATGTGCGATCATCATCATGCTGCGCGGCATATCCTGTGCCCACAATGTGATTTGCTGGTGGCTTTGCCGCAGCTGGAGCATCGCCAGAAAGCCGTGTGTCCGCGCTGCGGCACGACGCTGACAACTTCGTGGGACGCGCCCCGGCAGCGTCCTACAGCCTATGCGCTGGTGGCGTTGTTTATGCTGCTGTTGGCCAATCTGTTTCCCTTTGTGGATATGAAGGTGAGCGGTCTCAGCAGCGAAATCAAGCTGCTGGAAATCCCCGGCGTGCTGTTTAGCGAAGATTACGCCAGCCTCGGCACCTTCTTTTTACTCTTCGTACAGCTGGTGCCCGCTTTTTGTCTGGTCACCATTCTGCTGCTGGTCAACCGCATTCATATGCCGCGCGCGCTAAAGGCGTTTCTGGCGCGCATTCTGTTTCACCTTAAAACCTGGGGAATGGCGGAGATTTTCCTCGCCGGGGTGCTGGTGAGCTTCGTCAAGCTGATGGCATACGGTGATATCGGCGTCGGCTTAAGCTTCGTTCCCTGGTGTTTGTTCTGCATGCTGCAGCTGCGTGCGCTGCAGTGCGTAGACCGGCGCTGGTTGTGGGACGATATTGCCCCGATGCCGGCGGTGACGCAGCCGCTGAAGATCGGCGTGACGGGGATCCGCCAGGGGCTACGTTCATGTTCGTGCTGTACCGCGGTTTTGCCCGCTGATGAAGCCGTTTGTCCCCGCTGTCAGACAAAAGGTACCGCGCGACGCAAGCATAGCCTGCAGTGGACGCTGGCCCTGCTGCTGACCTCATGCGTCCTTTATCTGCCCGCCAATATCATGCCGATCATGATTACCGATTTACTGGGCGATAAATTGCCGTCAACGATCATGGCGGGGGTGATCCTGCTGTGGAGTGAAGGCTCGTACCCGGTGGCGCTGGTGATATTTATCGCCAGTATTATGGTGCCGACGCTGAAAATGCTCGCCATTGCCTGGCTGTGCTGGAACGCTAACGGTAATGGACAGCGCGACTCGGAGCGCATGCACCTGATTTACGAAATTGTGGAGTTTGTTGGCCGCTGGTCAATGATTGATGTTTTTGTCATCGCTGTGCTCTCGGCGCTGGTGCGCATGGGAGGGTTGATGAGTATCTATCCTGCGATAGGGGCGGTGATGTTTGCGCTCGTTGTTGTCATGACAATGTTCTCAGCCATGACCTTTGACCCTCGTTTGTTGTGGGACCGTGAACCAGATTCAAGCCATGAGGAAATGCAGCAGCATGGAAAATAAGAGCGGAGAAGCGAAAGTGCAAAAGGTGAAGAACTGGTCACCCGTGTGGATCTTCCCCATCGTCACTGTGCTAATCGGCGCGTGGATTCTTTTTTATCACTACAGCCATCAAGGGCCGGAAGTGACGCTGATCACCACCAACGCTGAAGGGATTGAAGGCGGGAAAACCCGGATTAAAAGCCGCAGCGTGGATGTGGGGGTCGTCGAGAGCGCCACGTTGACCGACGATCTGACCCACGTAGAGATTAAAGCCCGGCTGAACGCCGGCATGAAGAAACTGTTGCATGAAGATTCCGTTTTTTGGGTCGTCAAACCGCAGGTAGGACGTGAAGGGATCAGCGGACTCGGTACGCTGTTGTCCGGAGCATATATTGAACTGCAGCCGGGGACGAAAGGCGGGGAGCCCGCCCGTTTCCCGCTGCTGGACTCTCCGCCGCTGGCTTCGCCGGATGCAAAAGGGATCCGTATTCTGCTGGAGAGTAATAAAGCGGGTCAGCTGTCGCCTGGCGATCCGGTACTCTTCCGTGGCTATCGCGTTGGATCGGTGGAAACCAGCTCCTTTGATGCCCAAAAGCGCAGCATCACCTATCAGCTGTTTATCAATGCGCCCAACGATCGTCTGGTAACAACCAACGTCCGCTTCTGGAAAGACAGCGGTATTGCGGTCGATCTCTCCTCATCCGGGATGCGCGTGGAGATGGGATCGCTGGCGACCCTGTTCGGCGGCGGCGTCAGCTTTGATATCCCGGAAGGTCTGGATATGGGCGAGCCGGTGGCGAACAAAACGGGTTACCATCTGTTTGACGATCAGAAGAGCATTCAGGATTCCGTCTTTACCCAGCATATTGATTACGTCATGTTCTTTAAAGACTCGGTGCGCGGACTGCAGCCGGGGGCTCCGGTCGAGTTCCGTGGAATCCGCCTGGGTACCGTCGGTAAAGTGCCGTTCTTTATTCCAGGACTGTATCAGCACCTGAATGAAGACTATCGTATCCCGGTAGAGGTTCGTATTGAACCAGAACGGCTGATTAGTCAGCTCGGCGGCGATCCAAATATCCGTACGCATATTGATGATCTGATTAATCGTGGCCTGCGGGGATCGCTGAAAACAGGGAACCTGGTGACCGGTGCGCTGTATATCGATCTCGACTTCTATCCGAAGGCGCCTCCGCGCGGCAAGATTCAGGAGTTTGGATCCTATCCGATCATTCCAACAATCAGCGGTGGTCTGGCGCAGATCCAGCAGCGCCTGATGGAAGCGCTGGATAAGATTAACAACCTGCCGATAAATCCGCTGTTGGAACAAGCGACCACCACGCTGGCGCAAAGTGAAAAAACGATGCAGCATGTTCAGACCACGCTGGATAGCCTGAACAAGATAGCGGCAAGCCCGTCAATGCAGCAGCTTCCTGGCGATATGCAGAATACGCTGCGCGAACTGAACCGCAGTATGCAGGGCTTCCAGCCAGGCTCGGCGGCATACAATAAAATGGTGGCCGATATGCAGCGACTGGATCAGGTTCTTCGCGAACTGCAGCCGGTACTGAAAACGCTCAATGATAAGAGCAATGCGCTGGTATTCGAGGCCAAGGATAAGAAAGATCCTCAGCCGAAGGGAGCGAAATAATGAAAAAATGGCTAATTGTGGCTGCGGCCTGCGCGTTGGCGGCCTGCAGCAGTGGGGAAAATAAAACCTACTATCAGCTTCCGGTTGTACAAAGCGGCGCGCAAAGCGCCGCCCACCAGAGCAGAAATCTGCTGTGGGTTGAACAGGTCAGTATCCCGGATTATCTGGCGGGCAACGGGGTGGTCTATCAGACCAGTGACGTGCAGTATGTCATTGCCAATAACAATCTGTGGGCCAGCCCGCTCGATCAGCAGCTGCGTACGACGCTGGTGGCGAATCTGAGTGCTCAACTTCCGGGCTGGGTGGTTGCTTCACAGCCTCTGGGCAGCGAACAGGATACGCTCAACGTGGCGGTTAATGGTTTCCATGGCCGTTACGATGGCCGGGTCATTGTCAGCGGTGAGTGGTTGCTCAAGCATCAGGGGCAGCTGATTAAGCGTCCGTTCAATATTGAGCTTAAGCAGCAGCAGGATGGCTATGATGCGATGGTGAAGACCCTGGCTCAGGCCTGGTCTCAGGAAGCCACGGCAATTGCCAGCGAATTGAATCGCCTGCCATAAGCAAAATGAATGAAAATGAAGCGCCGCGGTGGTCTGAAAAACCCCGCGGTTTTTTTATTTGTCTCGTCAGATCGTTACTTGTGCCGGTTCACATTTTTTGTACAAATGAATTTTCATGTAGCTCACAATTATGACAATGGCGTGAATTTTGCGCATTGACGTTGCCTCTGATTCGCGGTATTCGTTAACCGTGGTTGCACGTTTAGTGACCACTGTTTTCTTTTCCACCAGATCAAATAATGAGGGAAACGAGGCATGAAGAGACAAAAACGAGATCGCCTGGAACGGGCACATCAACGTGGATACCAGGCCGGGATAACCGGAAGATCGAAAGAAATGTGTCCCTACCAGACCTTGAACCAAAGGTCCTACTGGCTAGGAGGCTGGCGAGAAGCCATGGAGGACAGGGTACAAACTGCCTGACTGTCTCTTTAAAAAAAGAAGCCTCCGCAGAGCGGGGGCTTCGCCTTTTTTAAGCATCGCTGCTTATCAGAATGCAGACGTATCCTGGAACAGACCGACTTTCAGATCGTTTGCGGTGTAGATCAGACGATCGTCAACCAGCACTTCACCATCCGCCAGGCCCATAATCAGACGACGGTTAACAACGCGTTTGAAGTGAATACGGTAAGTGACTTTCTTCGCAGTCGGCAGGACCTGGCCGGTGAATTTTACCTCGCCAACGCCCAGTGCGCGGCCTTTGCCTTCGCCGCCGAGCCAGCCCAGATAGAAACCAACCAGCTGCCACATGGCATCCAGTCCCAGACAGCCAGGCATAACCGGATCGCCGATAAAGTGGCAACCGAAGAACCACAGGTCCGGGTTAATATCGAGTTCTGCTTCAACATAACCTTTATCGTAGTTACCACCCGTCTCAGTCATTTTGATGACGCGGTCCATCATCAGCATATTCGGCGCGGGTAACTGTGGGCCTTTTGCGCCAAACAGTTCACCACGGCCAGAGGCAAGAAGGTCTTCTTTCGTATAGGATTCGCGTTTATCTACCATGTTTTCAGTAAGCCTTATTTTGAGTTCGGGACGCAGGATAGCTAACACGTGTAAGCTGAACAAGTCCGATCAGTTCGAACCTGAACCACCTAACCAGCGTAGCGGCCACGGAAAACGATGACGACTCTCTTGCTGCGTCGCCTGCGCGATCCGTTCCTGGATGGTTTGCCGTAAAGTTTGCCCTTCACCGTCCCAGAGCAGCTGGGTCAGAACAGGCAGCGCTTCCGTGACATCTTCCACCGCCCAGATGAAAAACTGCTCGTCAGCAACGGCCTGCCGGAGTTCTGCTGCCAGACTCAGGTGGCGGATATTTGCCGCGGGAATAATGACCCCTTGCTTACCGGTTAATCCGCGCTGCTGGCAAATGGTGAAAAAGCCTTCGATTTTCTCATTAAGGCCGCCTACCGGCTGCACGCGACCAAACTGATCGACGGAACCGGTAATGGCGATGCTCTGATTAATCGGTACGCCAGCGAGAGCGCTGATTAGCGCACATAGCTCGGCCATCGAGGCGCTGTCGCCGTCGACTTCACTGTAGGATTGTTCGAAGGTCAGCGAAGCCGTGAAGGGGAGCTGCTGTTCGAGTTCCAGCTCGGACATCAGGAACGCCTGCATGATCATCATGCCTTTGGCATGGATGTTGCCGCCCAGTTCCGCCTTACGTTCAACGTCGATGAACTCACCGTCGCCGATGTGTACCACGCAGCTGATGCGGGACGGTTCGCCAAACGGACGCGGATGTCCGGGGAATTCGATGACCGACAAGGCGTTAATCTGGCCGATGCATTCGCCTTCGGTTTCAATCATTATCTGTTCTTGCAGGATTTCGTCCTGAATCCGCTCGGCGAGATAGCCTTCACGCCACTCGCGGCGGGCCAGCATGGTTTGCATCTCTTCCGCGGTGATCTGCCCACCTTCGCAGAACGCCGCCGCTTCGCGTAGCTGGCGGGCTATCCAGAGCGGGCACAGCGGTAATGTCCCCTGATCGCCGGTATAACGCGCGGCTTCCTGAATCAGCAGGGGCCAGGCGTCAGCGGCCACTCCCGGTAGTCCGAGCTGCTGCGCGTTTTTCCCTACCCACTGACACCACAGTTTGAGCGTATCTGCATCGGCAATCTGTATATTCTCTTCGTATTCGCTGTAAATCGCCTGAGCGGAGAGTTCGGGCTCCATCTCCTGGAAATCGGCCAATGAATCACGTTCCCCAACCAGAATCACTTTCAGGCTGAGCGCCATAGAGGGAATCGCGACCGGCAGAGGACGAGACTCGTCAATGGACAGCCAGTCAAAGCGCTGGCGGGTGACCATGCTTTTCAGACGCATCCAGAGCAGCGGCTGAGCGAGTAACGCGCGCAGAGAAATAATCAGTACGCCGCCGTTGGCCCGGTGTACCAGTCCCGGCTGGAGAGTGATTTCGCCGTTAAATTGGCGCACGCAGCCAAAGAGCTGCTCCGCTTCTACCCAGTCGGCAGTTTCAACCGGCGCGGAGCTGGCAAAATTATCGTCGGCATCTTTAGCCGGGGTGAGGGTGACGTTGCCGCCATTGACCTGATAGCGCACACCGTAGAGCGGTGCGGCAGGCTCATGTAAGGTTCGCGTTTCCGTCGCCAGCCACTGCAGGTACTCCGGCTCTTCCGGGGCTTTCACCAGCATGAATGGCGAGATGGTCGGAGTCACCAGAAGTTGCTCCAGACCATAGAATAAACGGGGCTGCAGTTCGCCGGAGAGGCCATCTTCCGCCTGGGCTAAATCGGCTTGTGCAAACAGCGCCTGATAACTTTCCGTATCAGGAGCGAGGTCGTTTCGGGTAAGTTTCGTAATGGTCAAAGTCGCTGTTTTTTAGTCAGATGTAAAACGCGCGATTATACCTTATGCTGCGTCTGAGCACACGGGGGATTGCGTTTGCCGTGATGATTACCGGGCTACCTGCATCACGAATGATGATTTATTCTCAGCACATTGGGAAAAAACTGATATCCTGAAATGAGTTACACGGTCACATTGAGATCGCAATGAAATATCAACAACTGGAAAACCTTGAAAGCGGCTGGAAATGGAAATATCTGGTAAAAAAGCACCGGGAAGGTGAGCTGATTACCCGCTACATTGAAGCCAGCGCAGCGAAAGCCGCGGTCGATGTCTTACTGACGCTCGAAAATGAACCTGTTCTGGTGCATACCTGGATTGAGCAGCATATGAATCCGGAGTTAATGAACCGGATGAAGCAGACAATCCGCGCGCGTCGGAAACGGCACTTCAACGCTGAGCATCTGCACACGCGCAAAAAGTCGATCGATCTGGAGTTTATGGTCTGGCAGCGACTGGCGGGACTCGCGCAGCGGCGTGGAAAAACCCTGTCTGAAACCATCGTACAGTTGATTGAAGACGCCGAGCATAAAGAGAAGTACGCCAGTAAAATGTCCAGCCTGAAGCACGATCTACAGGTGCTGTTGGGGAAAGAGTAGCTGCAAAGGACAGGGCAGGACGACAGTACCGGGCAGACTGTGTGTTGATACCAGAATTTAGCCCAAAAAAAACCCCGCCAAAGCGGGGTTTTTTATCGGTAGTTAAACTTAAGCCTGCGGCTGAGTTACTACGTCTTTGTAACCTTTAACTTCGATCTCTACGCGACGATCTGGGCCCAGGCAGTCGATCAGTGCAGCGCGAGCTTTCACGTTGTCACAGGTATTGCCGGTAACCGGGTTGGATTCACCCATGCCACGTGCGGAGATTTTGCCAGCCGGGATACCTTTAGACACCAGGTAATCAACAACGGACTGAGCACGTTTCTCAGACAGCTGCTGGTTGTAAGCGTCAGAACCGATACGGTCGGTGTAGCCCAGAACCACTGCAGAACCGTCTTTCGGATCCATGTTGCTCAGCTGAGTGTACAGCTGATCCAGCGCCTGCTGACCTTCCGGTTTCAGGGTAGATTTGTTGAAGTTGAACAGAACGTCAGACTTCAGAGTGAAGTGCTTAGTAGTCACTTCCGGAGCCGGTGCCGGTGCCGGAGCAACAACCGGAGCTGCTTCTTCCTGACCGAAACGGTAAGAAACACCCAGGCTCAGCATGCCGTTGTCAGGACGCGCGCCAACGGTACCTGCGTCACCGATGTTGTTAACCCACTGGTATTCCAGACGGGTAGCGATGTCACGAGTAACAGCCCACTCTAAACCACCAGCAAATACCGGGGATACGCCAGTGTCGTGTTCGCTGCGGGAAACGCCGGTAGAACCGTAGTTGCCGTCAGCATCTGCACGCCAGACCATACCACCCAGACGGGTATAGATATCCAGATCGTCAGTGATCGGGTAACCCAGTTTAGCAGTCAGCTGAACGCCCTGAGCTTTGAAAGCGCCGTTGTCTACGCTGCCTTTATATGCAACGCGACCCAGCCAATCGTAACCCATTTCAAAACCCAGGTACGGGTTTACCTGATAACCACCGAACGCACCAGCACCGAGCTGGCTGTTGTGGGTTGGGCCATTGTTGTTCTGGAAACCGTTACCGTAGAAACCGGTATCGTGAAACTGGGACCAGCCCAGTTTACCACCTGCATACCAGGTGTTATCTTTCGGTGCGGCCTGCGCTACGGTAGCGAAGCCAGCCAGTGCCACTGCAATCGCGATAGCTGTCTTTTTCATTTTTTGCGCCTCATTATCATCCAAAATTCGCCATGAAGTTACAAAAGACCTCACGGTTAAATCCTTCACCCGGGGCGTGACTTGTTGTTAACTATGCTGATACATGCAGCGTAAGCCGATCACCCCTGGCGATGTAAAGTCTACAACTTAGTTCGAAACTTACAAGTGTGAACTCCGTCAGGCATATGAAAAAAAAGGGTTGTGTACACAAGATTTAACAAATATGGTTAATTTTTGTTCGCCAAATAAAGCCGCGAAACCGCATCAGACAGGCATTCCGGTACAAATCACCCTGTTCAGAAAATGGTATTGTTGTAAGCAAAAAAAATTCTAGGATTAATCCTAATTTGGCTTAATGGTACAAATTCGAGTGAATTTTTAGCCCGCTGAGTTGTCTCCCAGCCGGGTTCGTATTTCCAACCGGCCGCATGATAAACCCCATTGCATGTCCTTCTTGTGCGGCGATGACCAGACGTTCGTGCTCTTCTGCCGTCAGTTCATCTGTCAGCCAGCCAATCACCACACTGTAATTCCCTGTGCGCAGCGCGCGGATCATCGAATCGACGGTGTTGAAAGGGGAGAGCTGATTAATCTGCATAACCTTCGACAGCGGTAATCCGGAAGACTGAACCCATTCGCGACTCAATTTCTGCTTCGGCGTGAGCCAGAGCTGCCAGCGAGACTGCTGGCCAAGCTGCTGTAATAAAGGTAGCAGGAGTAATTGCGTCATCATAGGTTGATCTTCACGGTAGACAATTTCACTGATCAGCCCGCTGGCCGGTTGTTCGACGACGTCATGTGAAGGGCGACGTACTGAAGCAGAAGTCAGTGATGAACGATTTGCGTAAGCTGAAGTAAACATAGTCTATCCCGCCTGTGGGTTACTGTATGAATATACAGTATATCCAGCAGGGGAAAAGATCAACCTCATTTATCACTTCATTGGTTGAAAATTGTACATTATTTTTGTCGCTTCCGCGCCAGACCTTCCTGGTGGGGAGAGTGGAGAGATCGATACTTCTCGGCAATGGTTATGGCAGAGACCAGATCGTCTGGTCCATCGCTATATTCATATCTCTCAAATTTTTCACCCTGCTCGCCAAACTATTCACTTGTATTTCAGTGCGCGGGGCTTGCGTATTTATTCCTTATATATCGGGTATTCCCGGCAGACAGTTTTCTGAAAGCACCTCGCAAAATGATGATTAAATGTTGAACAGTGTAAAAATCATCTTGCTGCAATATACGAAGTCACTTACTTTCTATATTAACGGATCCGTTCACAAATAATATTCTATTTACATGATTAACAAAGGAATAATCATGAAGAAAATTTCATCTTTACGGTTCCATCAACTCCAGGAATGTTTATCTCCACTCGGCAAAATAAGCTGTCGCCCGCTCTTTGGGGGCTATAGCCTTGCCATAGACGATACCGTTTTTGCCATGGTTGCCGAGGGCGAAATCTATCTTAAAATTTGTGAGCAGAGCGCGGAATATCGCGTTGTGCATGCTACCCCTCTTTTGACGATGCGGAAAAATGGTCGCCCGGTATTACTGAAATATTATCAGGTTGACGAGACTCTCTGGGGGGATAGCAAAACGCTTTTCAATCTATCGGCGTCCTCATTACAAAGTGCACGTAATGAAAAGCACCGACAGCGCGCGTCCGGAAGATTAAAAGATCTCCCGAACATCAGTTTTCACATGGAGCTGCTGTTGATTAACGCGGGCGTGAGCGATGAAAACATGCTCCGTCAGTTTGGGGCAGAGAAAGTCTGGCTGAAATTGCGCGAGTCAAATAAAGCCCTCACCCTGAATGTTCTCTATGCGCTGGAAGGCGCGATTGCCGGCGTGCATTCCGCAGCGCTCCCGACGCAGCGGCGTCAGGAGCTTAAGGTTTGGGCCGACAGCCAGCACAAGAGTATCGATGCTTACTCGGGTTGAACCGCAACCTGTTTTTGCAACCTGCAGATTTCCGGTAACAGCGCCAGCAGCAGACCAATTTGCTGAAGCACCAGCGGCTCTTTGCTGTCAGCCCGGGGCTCAAGATGTTGGATCCGGGTCTGCAGACTATTAAGCGCCTGCTGCACCCGCTGCTCGTCGGCAGGCGTGTGGTGCAGCGCATCATCCACGTAGCAGACGGCATCATCAAGCAGGGCGAGAATTTCCGCCGTCGTGAGTTTTTCCCGGTGCGCGCCGAGTGCGGAAATATAGCTGGTAAAGGTATGGTTCAGGCAAAGTAAACGGAATGCCGTTTCGCGCATGGCTGAGTTTGCCCGCGGTTCCGTCGACAGGTTTGATACCACAGATGCCAGTTCGCCATCCCGGCTATGGGCATCGCGGCGGGCAACGCGATAGGCCAGGCGGTTATCGCGTCCCTGGTGATATTGCTCGAGAATGGCATCGAGGTATCGGCAGTTGGCGTTGATAGCCTGGTCCAGCACCCGCGGCAAATTGCGGAACTTCCAGTCTGGCCAGATAAAGCTCACGGCCGCCCAGGCGATCGCACAGCCAATCAGCGTGTCGAAAATACGTGGTAGCGCGACCTCGAAACCTTCACCTAGCAGGTTAAAACACAGCAGAACCAGCAGGGTGATGAACATTGTCGCGTGGGCATACTGTACGTTGCGAAAAGCAAAAAACAGCACGCCGGTCAGGACAATGAGCAGCAGCTGGCCTTCAACAGATGGCACGAGCAGTAATATCGGCAGGCCTATGGCCACCCCAACCAGGGTACCGATAATCCTCAGCGCGAGCCGATGACGGGTGGCGTTATAGTTCGGCTGGCAGACAAACAGGCTGGTCAGGAGTATCCAGTATCCGTGGTCTAAGCCGGTGAACTGGATAAATGCATAGCCGGTACAGAGGACCAGTGACATCCTGACCGCATGACGGAACAGCGCCGATTCTGGCGACATGTTGCGGCGCAGCCGCAGCCAAATATCGCTGAAACTGTTAAGTCCATCGTCCGCGAGCAGGTTTTCGGTCGCGCTGTTTGCCGGGGCACTGGTTTGCGCCGATTCAATTGTTGCCAGCTGAGCATCGATCGCACGGAGATTGTTAAGCAGAAAGCCCAGCGCTTTCATCTGTTCAGCCGGAGCGCCGCTGGCGTGTACGCGGTCGAGGGCGGCATCAAGGTGCATAAATGCCCGCTCGAAATGGGCATCGTGCTGGTAAGGTTCGCGTAAAAGAATCGCGCGGGATAATTTCTGGCATGCCTGCGCCTGCATCGACAGCATGCGCTGGAAGCGGAACATTACATCGCTATAGCGAAAATGATCGCGTAGCGTTTGGTACTGAATGTGTGATGAACTGGCGCGCTCGTGAATATCCTGAGCAACAAAGTAGTATTGTAACGTGCGGCGGGTGCCGCGCTGGCCACGGTCGCCGCGCAGACGCGTCAGCAGAGAGGCCTTGGTCTGATTGAGCGTCGTCACCAGTTGACCATTGGCAATGGCTAAATCATACAGCGGCGCCTGGCTCTCATCCTCAATATCCGGGTCAAACAGACGGGATTTGAGCTCAAGGTAATGCGCCAGCTGTTCATAGCTGCGCGCAAGATTATCCTGCAGGGGGCGAATCGGGAAAATCAGGTGTCCGCAGAGGGTCAGCAGGTTGTACCAGACCGCACCGGTCAGCAGAAAGCACGGCTGCAGATACCAGCGATCGTAGAGCGTTACGCCCAGCATGGTATAAATGGCGATCAGCAAGGCGCCAAATGCGATAGTGGCATAACGCTGTCCCAGACCGCCGAGCAAAATAAATCCGGTGGTCGATACGGTTAACCCAAGCGCAAACAGCCAGGGCCAGGGGAACAGTAGCTCCACCGAGGCGGAAGCAATAAAAAAACACACCAGCGTGATGGCCAGATTGCGCAACCGGCCGGCCAGACGATCGTCGAGGTCGGTCAATGCCGCGGCCACCACGCCCAGCGTCAGGGGAATGGTCAGTTTGACTTCGCCAAGCCACCATGGAACGGCGGTTGTGCCGCAGAGTGCGATAAAAATCCTGGCGTTATACAGCCAGGCACTGTTCCATGTATAACGGCGTAGCAAGGGGCTAAGCATGGTCGTGTTCCGTCCGGTTACTGAAAGCGACGACGCGCATTTGCTTCACGCGCGGCACGAGCCGTTTCGACGGAAACCACTCTACGTCCCACCGGCCATAATGCAATGGCGGCAATTTTAAAATTAGCAATACCGACCGGGATGCCAATGATGGTCAGGCATTGGGCGATACCGCTGAAAATATGCATCAGGCACAGCCACCAGCCAAAAAAGATAAACCACAAAATATTCAGAATCGTACCACCGGCATTCAGCAGGCTATTTTTGCCTTGCGGTTCAAGTTCATCGACATGAATGGCTTCATTCCCGTAAGGCAGCAGGGAGAGTCGGGTAATTTCCCAGCATGAGCGGGTTAATGGCAAGGTGAAGATCAGGATGATGCTGACCAGGGTTGCCAGCAGCCAGCCCAGCGTGGTGGCGAAACCGCCAAGGATAAAGTTCAAAATATTCAGAATGGTACGCATAAACCCTCAGTTCAGTCCTGGAGATAATAAGACCTGACCATTGTAACGTTTTTTACGCTGGAGCACCTGGTCGCTGGCGGTTAAACTTAAAAACATCCAACCTGATTGAAATTCGGCATGATATGGAACTTAAAGCGACAACATTGGGCAAACGTATGGCACAGCATCCCTACGACCGGGTGCAACTGCTTAACGCGGGAGTAAAAGTCTCGGGTGATAACCATGAGTATCTTATCCCTTTCAATCAGTTATTGTCAGTTCAATGTAAGCGCGGCCTGGTCTGGGGCGAACTGGAGTTCGTTTTACCGGACAGCAAAGTCGTGCGTTTACACGGCACCGAGTGGAATGAAACGCAGCGTTTTTATCATCATCTGAATACCCTCTGGCAGCAGTGGAGCGCGGAAATGAGCGGTATTGCCGCCGGTGTTCTCCAGCAGCAGCTGGAGGAGGTTGCCCGCGCCAGCGCCGAAGGCAAGTGGCTAACCCGTCAGCAGGTTACTGATATTCAGGTGAAGATTCGTCGTGCGTTGACCGGTCTGCCGATGCCGACCAGCCGTCTTGACGCTTTCGAGAACTGTCGTGAGCTGTGGCGGCAGTGCCAAAGCTGGCTGGCTGATACCGAAGAGGCCCGGCTGGCTCATAATCAGGCTTTTACCGAATCGATGCTCGAGCAGTATCACGGATTTTTTGCCAGCGTCGAAACTTCTCCGCTGAATCCCGCGCAGGCGCGGGCGGTGGTCAACGGCGAGCGCGCTTTGTTGGTGCTTGCCGGGGCCGGAAGCGGCAAAACCTCCGTGCTGGTGGCGCGAGCCGGGTGGTTATTAACGCGGGGAGAAGCCGCCGCCGATCAGATTCTGCTGCTGGCATTTGGCCGCCAGGCGGCGCAGGAAATGGATGAGCGTATTCGTGAACGTCTGGGTTCAGAAGAGATCGCGGCTCGTACCTTTCACTCTCTGGCATTACATATTATTCAGCAGGGCAGCAAAAAAGTGCCGACCATCAGCAAGCTGGAGAGCGACAGCACGGCCCGCCAGACCTTGCTGCTGAAAAACTGGCGCCAGCAGTGCCAGGAGAAAAAAGCGCAGGCCAAGGGGTGGCGGCAGTGGCTGGAGGAAGAGATGGGCTGGCAGGTGCCGGACGGCGAATTCTGGCAGGATAAAAAAATCCAGCGGCGAATGGCCAGTCGCCTCGATCGCTGGGTTAGCCTGATGCGCATGCACGGGGGATCGCAGGCGGAGATGATCGCCGGCGCGCCGGAAGAGGTGCGCGACCTGTTCGGCAAGCGCGTTAAGCTGATGGCGCCGCTGTTAAAAGCGTGGAAAACGGCGCTGAAAGACGAAGGCGCGGTCGATTTTTCCGGGCTGATACATCAGGCGATTAATATTCTGGATAAAGGGCGCTTCGTCAGCCCGTGGAAACATATTCTGGTCGACGAGTTTCAGGATATCTCGCCGCAGCGCGCCGCCTTGCTTGCTGCGCTGCGTCGGCAGAACACGCAGGCGACGTTATTTGCCGTTGGCGATGACTGGCAGGCTATCTATCGCTTCAGCGGGGCTCAACTCTCTTTGACCACCGCATTCAATCACTATTTTGGCGAAGGCGATTGCTGTGCGCTGGATACCACCTACCGGTTTAACGGGCGTATTGGGGAGGTGGCGAACGGTTTTATACAACAAAACCCGCATCAGTTGAGTAAACCATTGAACAGCCTGACGACCGGAGACAAGAAAGCCGTGACGCTGCTGGCGGACGATAAGCTCGACGATCTCCTCGATAAACTCAGCGGCTATGCGAAACCGGACCAGCGGATTTTATTGCTGGCGCGCTATCATCATTTGAAACCCGAGGCGCTGGAAAAAGCGGCGACGCGCTGGCCGCATCTGCAGCTCGATTTTATGACCATTCATGCCAGTAAAGGCCAGCAGGCGGATTATGTCATTGTGTTGGGGCTGCAGGAGGGGGACGATGCGTTTCCGGCCCCGGCGCGCGAATCCATTATGGAGCAGGCGCTACTGCCGCAGCCGGAGGATTTTCCGGATGCGGAAGAGCGGCGCTTGCTCTATGTCGCTATTACGCGTGCGCGGCTTCGCGTCTGGCTGTTGTTCAACAAAGCGCGGCCTTCGCCGTTTGTCGAAATGTTAGAAGATCTGGATGTGCCGGTGGCGAGAAAACCGTAAGTGCCGGCGGGCGGGCCGCCGGCCGGGATTACTTCAGACGGTCGGCGAGGTAACGTTGATAATCCGGGATCAGAATATCGAGAGGTTCGGCGAAATTCGGCGACAGAATAATAAAGTCGGCCGTTGAGGCATTGGTGGCTACAGGGATGTTCCACACCGTAGCCAGGCGCAGCAGTGCCTTGACGTCCGGGTCGTGCGGCACGGCGTTGAGCGGATCCCAGAAGAAAATCAGCACATCGATTTTACCTTCCGAGATCAGCGCGCCGACCTGCTGATCGCCACCCATCGGTCCGCTCAGCATCGCGTTAACCTCCAGCCCGGTTGCGCGGGAGATAAGGTTACCGGTGGTGCCGGTTGCATAGAGTTCGTGCTGGGCCAGCAGCGGCTGGTGGCGCGCAACCCATTTCATCAGCATATCTTTACAGTGATCGTGAGCAACCAGCGCGATATGTTTGCGTGCGGGTAACGTACGTGTCGTCAGTTCCATATTTTCATTCCACATTTTGACCTGCAGACAGATTACTGGAAGTGACTGCTGCTGCAAGTGTCCGGGTGAAAATTTTTGACGCATCCGTAAGTTAGGATGAATGGCTCGTTCAGTCGGATTAGCATACACTTGGGCTAAAGAGTGGAGGATAAAATGAAAGAGAACGATATCGCAGGCATTCTCACCTCAACCCAGACGATTGCGCTGGTGGGGGCGAGTGACAAACCGGATCGCCCAAGTTATCGGGTGATGAAATACCTTCTTGAACAGGGCTATCACGTTATCCCCGTTTCGCCGAAAGTTGCTGGTACCACGCTGATGGGGCAGAAAGGTTACGCCACCCTTGGCGATGTACCGGAAAAAGTGGATATGGTCGATGTCTTCCGCAACTCCGATGCGGCGCTGGCCGTTGCTCAGGAGGCCATCGCAATTGGTGCGAAAACGCTGTGGCTGCAGCTGGGAGTGATTAACGAACAGGCGGCGGTACTGGCGCGCGAGGCTGGGCTGAATGTGGTGATGGATCGCTGCCCGGCGATTGAAATACCGCGCTTAGGTCTGGCGAAGTAAATAAAAAACCCCGCAATAGCGGGGTTTTTTTACATCAGTTACGTAGCCGCGGGGCCTGCAGCTGTCGGCGAATCGTTCTGGCCAGCTCGTCCATCGACGGCTGTTCCGGATGTTCATCGCTGGCTTCACCGCTCAGCTGCGCTTCCGCAAGATAAGTGTGGATCGGCTGGCCGTCCTCATCTTCCATTACCACATGATACCAGGGCGAGGCGCGCAGTTCGTCATTGGCTGCAATTTCATCCTCTTCCGGTTCGGCGAGCGAGTATACCGGATCGATATCAACAACCACGCCGAGGTAGCCTAATAGCGTATGGCGAACCTGCTGGCCGATACCGAATTTGCTGGCAATCATAGGCACCTCCTGGGAAACGTTATTACCTGCTATATGCGGGCAATGTTCCGCTTTTCAAGTTACATGATGCGACAGGCAAACCCTTTCAGATACAGCCCTTCCGGGTAGGTTGCAATCACCGGGTGATCGGCAGCCTGACGGAACTGTTCTATAAATTGTACATCACGTCCGGCATCAATTGCGGCATCGGCAATGATTTTCTGAAATAAATCGGTCGCCATCAGACCCGAGCAGGAGAAGGTCAGCAGGATGCCGCCGGGATTCAAGAGCTGAATCGCCAACATATTGATATCTTTATAACCACGGCAGGCGCCCATCAGCTGGTTTTTATTCTCGACGAACTTCGGCGGATCCATGACGATAACGTCAAACGTCTCCCCCTGATCGCGATATTTACGCAGCAGTTTAAAGACGTCGTCGCGAACAAATTCCGCTCTGGAAAGATCCAGCTTGTTCAGCTCTACGTTTTGTTTCGCAACGTCCAGCGCCTCCTGGGAGGTATCGACGCTAATAACCTGGCGGCAGCCGCCCATCAGGGCGGAAACAGCGAAACCACCGGTATAGGAGAAACAGTTAAGAACGCGCTTGTCGGCGACATAGCGGCGGGTCGCCAGACGGCTATCGCGCTGGTCGAGGTAGTAACCGGTTTTGTGGCCGCCCTGAATGTCGACCAGCAGCTGCATACCGTGCTCGGTAATCGGCAGCAGGGCCGGCGGCAGTTCGCCGACAACCGGACCTTGCGCCAGCTCCAGCCCCTCTTTTTTACGCACCGCGACGTCGCTGCGATCGTAGATAGAGCAGTTCGGGAACAGCGTTTGCAACGCGCTGACGATGGCGGCACGCTGGTATTCAGCACCGGCGCTCAGCAGCTGCAGGACGAAGAAGTGACCAAAGCGATCGATGGTCACGCCCGGCAGACCGTCGGATTCGCCGGCGATCAGACGATAGCTGTCAAGGCCATCGCGAGCCGCCAGCCATTCGCGCCAGGTCTGCGCCTGCTGCAGGCGACGCTCGAAAAAGGCGTTATCGATAGCTTCATTGCGATCGAAGCTCCAGACGCGAGCGCGGATCTGCGAAGAGGGCGAATACGCGCCGCGGGCCAGCCATTTCCCTTGCGAATCAACGATATCGATGGTCTCACCGGAGCGAGCTTTACCTTCCATCCGGGCGACGGCGCCGGAGAAAATCCACGGATGGCGACGCAGCAGGGATTTCTCGCGTCCTTTGGTTAACACTAAGCGGGGGAAAATGGAATCTGTCATGGAGCTACCTTTAAGCAACGGGAATGTCGGCACCGAAAAATGGCGCGTAGGTTAGCACAAGTGACCGGCGCAAGCATCATTCCACCCGCGCCGACAGGTGAGCGTTTCGGCACAAAACGCAGGCGCTTTGGCACAATAAAAACCTTCCCGCGATCTTACAGTGATTCCTCACCCAACGGAGGAAAATACGATGAAAACAGGATCCCGGTTAGCGGCAATCTTAATTGCGGTTATCAGTACCAGCGCGGCAGCGGCGCCATTTCGCGTCACCAGCAGCGACATGCGCGAAGGGGATAGCCTGGCGGCATCCCAACAGTTTAATGGTTTTGGCTGTCGCGGGGGGAATGTCTCGCCCCAGCTGGTCTGGGAACATGCGCCGACGGGCACCCGCAGTTTTGCGGTGACCGCCTACGACCCGGATGCCCCCAGCGGAAGCGGGTGGTGGCACTGGACGGTTGTGAACATACCGTCGACGGTTTCCAGCCTGGCGACTGGTGCCGGAGATAAAAACAACGCTAAACTGCCTGCAGGTGCCGTGCAGGGGCGAAATGACTTCGGCTATGCGGGCTTTGGCGGAGCGTGTCCTCCGCCTGGGGATAAGCCTCATCATTACCACTTTACGGTATGGGCGCTGAATACGCCGACTTTACCGATTGATGCACAGGCCAGCGGCGCGTTGGTGGGCTTTATGCTGCGCAGCCATGCTATCGCCAGCGCCCGGCTGACGGCCATGTCAGGACGCTAAACGACAGACAGAGAGCTCAAATGCGGAATATTCACTTTCAGCATAACGCGTTATCGGCGGCAGAAATCACCTCCCGGCGATTATATAAACTGCACCGCGTCAGGCTTTTTTCGCCTGCGCTGTGTCGGGTCAATCGTGGAAGTAAAATCATCGTGCAGGGGGCCAGTCAGATGCAGGTCACCCCGCAGCAGCTGATTATTTTGCCCGCCGACCTTGAGCTTGAGGTCATTAATCAGCCGGACAATGGGCTATTTTGTTCCGACCTGCTCTCGTTGACCGCAGACCTGCTCGCGGATTTTAAAGCCCGTTACATGAGCGAGCCGCCGCCCGGCCGGCTGACATCACTATGCGCGCCGATGACCCCGGAGCTGTCGTTTATGTGGCAGAACGTGTTGCAAGCGGTGAGAGGGGGACTCTCGACGGAGCTGCAGCATCATCAGGCGATGGGGCTGCTGCTGGCATTGCAGCAGGCGGGATATGCCGGACCGCTATTAAACGAAAGACAGCAGGATCTGACCGGCCAGGTACGGCAAATTATCATGCTGTCGCCGGCGGAAGCGTGGAGCGTTCCTCGGGTGGCCAGGTTGTTGTTTCTGGGGGAGTCGACGCTGCGCCGCCGTTTACAGCAGGAATCGCAAAGTTTTCGCCTGATCGTTGAAGAGGTTCGTATGGCGTACGCCTTAGGCCAGCTGCAGTCAACGTCGCTGCCTATAGGTGAGATCGCACTCAACAGCGGCTATCAGTCCGGGTCACGCTTTACCGCGCGTTTTCGTCAACACTATGGCCTGTTGCCGAAGCATGTGCGCTGACGAGAATTTGCTATTCTGTGCTTCAGGGCAGGCCAAAAAAGGAGTGTAACGATGGCGACAATCTGCACAATGGCATGGGTATATGGCTCGGTTCAGGGCGTGGGGTTTCGCTACTCGACGCAGCGGGAGGCGCTACGCCTTGGGCTGACGGGCTATGCACGTAATCTTGATGATGGCAGCGTGGAGGTGCTGGCCTGCGGGGAAGAAGACCAGGTTGCGGCACTTATCGCCTGGCTAAACGCCGGTGGGCCGCGCAGTGCGCGGGTTGACAGGGTCAATACTGAGCCTCATCAACCCACCAGAGAGTGGCAAAAATTTGCCATCCTCTATTAGATGCATTTCACCGGTTTAGGCAGGCCGGCAATTTTGGTGGCCTGTTTAGCCGGTCCTTTCGGGAACAGGCGATAGAGATAGCGGCTGTTGCCTTTCTCTTCGCCAAACTTATTCGCCATCGCCTTTACTAACATGCGAATGGCGGGCGATGTGTTGAATTCCAGATAAAATTCGCGCACAAAACGCACCACTTCCCAGTGTTCAACGGAAAGCGTAATGCCCTCCTGCCCGGCGATAACTTCCGCCATGGCTTCGTTCCACTGTGTCGTCTCTTTCAGATAGCCTTCGCTATCGGTCTCAATTTCGTTGCCTTCAAAGATAAACATAATTCTTCACATACCGTTCAGACTGGCCGCAGTGTAGCAAAAAATAAGGCCCCGCATAAGCGGGGCCTGAGTACGGCGTCGGCAGAGGTTAGTCCCGGCTTGCGAAGCCAAGGATGCTCAGCAGGCTGACGAAGATGTTGTACAGCGACACGTACAGGCTGACGGTAGCGCGGATATAGTTGGTCTCACCGCCGCGGATGATATTGCTGGTTTCAAACAGGATTGCGCCTGAAGAAATCAGGATAAACACCGCGCTGATGGCCAGGTGCAGAGCCGGCAGCTGCAGGAAGATGTTAGCAACCATACCGATCAGCACCACCACTACGCCTGCCATCAGCATTCCGCCGAGGAAGGACATGTCTTTACGGGTGGTCAACACATAGGCCGAGCAGCAGAAGAACACCAGAGCGGTACCGCCCAGCGCCAGACCAATCAGGTCACCCATGCCCGCAGACAGATAGGCGTTGAGCATTGGCCCAAGGATATAACCCAGGAAGCCGGTGAAAGCGAAGGCCGCCAGAATACCTGTCGGCTTATTGGCCAGTTTATAGGTCAGGAACATCAGACCATACATACCCACCAGCGTCAGAATCAGCCCTGGAGAAGGCAGCATCAGCACCGTGCTGGCCGTTGCCGTAATGGCGGAAAATGCCAGCGTCAGACTGAGGAGGAAATAGGTGTTCCGCAGAACTTTATGCGTACTGAGCAGCGATGAACGGTCACGCGACGACGTAATAATACGATCCATGAGTCACTCTCTTATGACAGATGTAATTAATAATGAAGCATAAAAAAACCACGACGGAAGCCATAGTGCTTTTACCCATCTTTACTTAGACCCCCGAGGCAATCACGCAGCATATTATGCTAATAAATAATGGAAAGGTGGTGAGTTTGTGTGTTTGGCTTCAGGAACCAGATCGGAATCTGATAGGTTACTGAAAAATATTGCGTTATTGCCGTTCTGTGGCTAAGTGTGGAGAGGGTACAAACGAAGCGTAATAAAGGCAAGGGATATGAAATCACAAAAATACAATCACATCACGCAAGCAGTGCTGGCTCTCGGTTTACTCTGCACGACGGCCACGGTATTTGCCGCTCAGGTTCCCCCCGGGACGGTGCTGGCAGAGAAGCAGGAACTGGTAAGAAATAACGGCAGCGAGCCGGCATCACTGGATCCGCATAAGGTCGAGAGTGACGTTGAGTTTAATATTATCAGCGATCTTTTCGAAGGGCTGGTCAGCGTCTCACCGGCTGGTGAAATACAGCCGCGGCTGGCGGAAAAGTGGGAAAATAAAGAGAACACCGTCTGGACCTTCCATTTACGTCCGGGCATTACCTGGTCGGACGGGACCGCCATTACCGCTCAGGATATTGTCTGGAGCTGGCAGCGACTGGTCTCTCCTCTGACGGCATCACCTTATTCCAGCTACCCGGGCAATATGCATATTGTGAACGCGAAGGAGATTGCCGAAGGGAAAAAAGCGCCGGAGACGCTGGGGGTGAAGGCGGTGGATGATGCGACGCTGGAAGTTACATTAACCCAGCCGAACGCGGCGTTTTTAGCGATGCTGGCGCACCCTTCGCTGGTTCCGATTGATAAAGTGCTGGTAAACCGCTTTGGCGAACAGTGGACCAAACCGGAGCATATCGTGACCAGCGGTCCGTATAAGCTGTCTGCGTGGGTCGTTAACGAGCGCATCGTGGCCGAACGTAACCCGCGTTATTGGGACAATGAGCATACGGTAATCAATAAAGTGACCTGGCTGCCGATTCATTCAGAAGCGGCGGACGTTAACCGTTATAAAGCGGGTGAAATCGATATTGTTTATACGGTACCGATTAACCAGTTCGCGCAGCTTAAAAAGACCATGGGCGATCAGCTGAATGTGTCGCCGCAGCTGGCGACCTATTATTACGAGTTCAACACCACCAGGCCGCCATTTAACGATCCGCGTGTCCGGCTGGCGCTGAACATGGCGCTGGATAAAGACATCATTGCGGAAAAAGTACTGGGGCAGGGACAACGCCCGGCCTGGCTGATTAGCCAGCCTGATATCGGCGGCGTAAAACTGCAAAATCCGGAATACGCCAGCTGGCCGCGCGAGAAACGCATTGCCGAAGCCAAAAAACTGCTGAGCGAAGCGGGATACTCAGATAATCACCCGCTGGTGTTTAATCTGCTGTACAACACATCGGAATCACACCAGCGCGTGGCGATTGCCGCCAGTTCGATGTGGAAGAAAAATCTCGGCGTGGAGGCGAAGCTGCAAAACCAGGAGTGGAAGACGATGCTCGACACCATGCACACGCACAATTTTGACGCGGTGCGCTATGCGTGGATTGCCGATTATGACGATGCCGCCACTTTCCTGAATAACTTCCGCACCGGCGACAGTGAGAATACCAGCCAGTACAGCAATCCTGCCTATGATGAAGCCTTAAAGAACGCCGCCAAAGCGTCAGATGGGGTGACGCGCGGTAAGTACTACCAGCAGGCAGAGGATCTGCTGGCGAAAGATGTGCCGGCGGTTCCGGTTTATCACTATGTTCGTACCCACCTGGTAAAACCGTGGGTGGGGGGATTTACGCCGGATAAGCTGGGATACTACTTCACCAAAGATATGTACATCAAAAAGCACTAACGCTCAGGGGTAAGATTTTGTGCTGAAAAAACGGTCAATCTGTTGTTGATTCAACCGATTAACAGCATTTTGGTTATTTTTGAAGCAAGTGAACGGTTGCTGGCTTTACACGACGCAAGTAGCTGTTTATAGTGCGCCTCATTACGGAAGTGTGGCCGAGTGGTTGAAGGCACCGGTCTTGAAAACCGGCGACCCGAAAGGGTTCTAGAGTTCGAATCTCTACGCTTCCGCCAGATACAAAAAAATCCCGCGATAGAAATATCGCGGGATTTTTTTTTGTCTACACTGCGGAATCTTGCTGTCAGGGCCTGGTCTTGTCACTGCGCCAGCCCATCATAGATTCAGCGTAACGTGTGCTATCCAGCAGAGGCTTTGCTTGCACCCAGCCATCATTGACTTCTTTTTGCCAGGATTCTCCCCAGCTGTTTATAACCTTCAGAACCTCTATGCACGGATTTCCGCTGGCATTTCATCGGCACGGTAAGTTTAACCACGAAGTCGCGATAAGTAGGTTCCCGCATGAGCCTGAGAAAACTGACCGACTCCTGTTTTATATTGGGAAATATTTTCTTTAAGGTTGAGAATGCTGTTTTGTGAGTATGAAAAAAATTCTCAATGCATGCCTGACAATTAAAGTTTATTTTTTGAACTGTGTTTGTGAGGTTTTCGTAAATATTATAAACCTGATTCCACATTGTATATTCCCGAATACCACCATCATCGTTATCGGCGAAATCAGGCATCGTTTTATCTTTTGACGAGCACTCCAGTGATGGGTTACCGAACGCGACATATGCGGCATAATTTAAGGCATTTATTGCACTCCCGCCTTCATCTGCAAGAGGCTCATGACTTCCTGAATCCTCTTCACCAAAAGGTTTTACCAGCCCGTAAGGTGAAAAAATCTTGTCTGGCGTATAGCGAGTACAATCCTCAGGTAATTTGAGGCCGTTTTCTGCAGTAAGCATGACTGCCGCAGAGGCGGCGTAACAGATCCCCCGGCCACCCTGTGCAGGCACGTTGGGTAAGTTAGTGACTTCACTCAGATCGCTTTGCACCACATATTCTTTCGACGGTGGGGTGAATGCCGCAAATGCAGGATATTGAGCCGATGCTTCAGAGGGGAGCAATAAAATAAACGCCAAAATAGCTAAGGCGTTGACCCTTTTCATATCGGCGAACCTTCTCTATGGGCGCCGTTGTAAATAACGATGTTAGCGCATTGCTCGTTTTTTGCGCCATTGCGAGAGAAACCTCCGCGTTCGATAAATTCCTGCTTTACATGGCGCTAAGAGGTGTTTATAGTGCGCGTCATTCTGGAAGCGTGGCCGAGCGGTTGAAGGCACCGGTCTTGAAAACCGGCGACCCGAAAGGGTTCTAGAGTTCGAATCTCTACGCTTCCGCCAAATAAAAAAAGGGGTTACCGAAAGGTAACCCCTTTTTGCTTTGGGGTCGTTTCCCCATCAGTAACATCGCCTCCATTGTGAGGCGCTCAGGACGCCACGCTCTTGACCCTGCTGCGCCGGGGCCGCGAACTGAGTTCCGGGCCGTTGTCTATTCGCCGTTTCCCGGCATCACCCGTTCATCCAGTCTGCTATCAGGCGCCAAAAGTAGAGCATCCTGCTCAGCGATAGTGACTATCTTGCCTGGCCCGGAATAACCCCTCCCAGGGAACTTATCTGTTATGGATAGATTGCAACGCATCGCCTTACTGCTTGCTCGCATTGATGAAAAGCAGAGACCATTCCTGCGGGGGCATTCACTTCTGTCATTGAGATAAGCTTTCATATAGGGATTCGGCACTTTTATTGGCAAAGGTATTTGTCTGGTACAATTTCGGTACTGGAGCATTCGAACCGATCCGCCAGCATATCCCGCAGCGAACAGATGCGCTGCGCAGGTAGCGTCGCCGGCGAGGATAACATTGCGCGACCTTGAAACTAGCCGGAAAGGTGACTAAATTCCAATGTGGTCACAAATTTCAATCAATGGCTATCACGCTAAGCTGAAAAAATGACTAAGAATATGAACGTCCCATCATCACGTGGTCCACTTGATCACAGCGTCCGAGAGCAAATTGTCGAAGCTGCTTTTGAGCATTTCGGCCACTACGGCTACGAAAAAACCACCGTGGCAGAGCTTGCTAAATCTATAGGTTTTTCAAAATCTTACATCTATAAATTTTTTGATTCTAAACAGGCTATCGGCGAGGTGATCTGCGCTAACCGTCTGTCGTTGATCATGGAGGCCGTGCATTCGGCAATAGCCGATGCGCCGTCAGCCAGCGAGAAACTCCGTCGTCTCTTCGGGGCGCTCACCGAAGCGGGGAGCGAGCTGTTTTTCCACGATCGTAAGCTTTACGACATTGCCGCCGTAGCCGCACGGGACCGGTGGCCTGCGACGGAAAAGTATACAGAACATCTGATGAAGCTGATTGAGGGCATTCTGCTTGAAGGCAGGAAGAACGGGGAGTTTGAAAGAAAAACGCCGCTGGATGAAGCCACGCACGCGGTATATCTGGTGATGTGTCCTTTCGTTAACCCCGTCCAGCTGCAGTTTAATCTCGAAGCGGCTCCCAAAGCAGCGGTACTGCTTTCTTCACTGATTTTAAGAAGCCTGGCCCCCTGATTTGTGACCATTGACTTTATTGGTCACTAGTCTGAGAATGCGGATACCATTCTGCTAATGCAATAAGGTTCCCATGCTCAGGCTTAATTCAGCCCGCCTTGCCGTCTGCCTCCTGCCGTTCATCCTGGGGGCCTGCGGCGACAATTCCGCTAATGACGATCCGCGCACGCGGCCGCCGCTCGTCAGAGCCGGGTCCGTTGAACTCGCGAACACCACTTCCCGGAGCTTTACCGGCGTGGTGGTAGCACGAACGCAAAGCGATCTTGGTTTCAGGGTGCAGGGTAAGATCCTCGAACGTTTTGTGGATACTGGCCAGAGCGTTAAACGTGGTCAGCCATTGATGCGACTGGACCCTGTTGACCTGAAGCTGCAGGCGCTGGCGCAGCAACAGGCCGTTGATGCCGCCAGGGCACGCGCAAGAAAAGCAATCAGTGATGAGGCGCGCTATCGTGGCCTCGTTGCCTCTGGCGCCGTATCCGCGTCAGAGTATGACCAGATTAAAGCGGCGGCCGATTCGGCTAAAGCGGAGCTCAGCGCCGCCCAGGCTCAGGCAAACGTGGCGCAAAACGCGACGGGCTATGCCGTGCTGCTGGCCGATTCCGACGGCGTGGTGATGGAGACCCTCGGCGAACCCGGTCAGGTCGTCAGCGCCGGACAGGCGGTGATCCGGTTGGCGAGAGCGGGGCAGCGCGAGGCGCTGGTGCAGCTACCGGAGACGTTGCGTCCCGCCATCGGCAGCGAAGCTCAGGCTACGCGCTATGGCAACGAAACAGAGCCTGTCGTTGCCAGACTGCGGCTGCTTTCGGATTCGGCCGATGCGACGACCCGCACATTCGAGGCGCGGTACGTGCTGGAAGGGCCGCTGGCGAACGCCCCGCTGGGGTCGACCGTGACGCTGCAAATCCAAAAAAATAGCGGGGAGCGCCCGGTGATGCAGGTTCCGCTGGCTGCTCTGTACGATGCGGGCAAAGGGCCCGGTATCTGGCGCATTTCCGCGCGGCCGACAAAGGTCGTCTGGCAGCCGGTGAAGGTGCTTAGCGTAGGTGCGGAAGCGGTGCAGGTGACTGGCGATCTGCGGCCGGGCGAGAAGATTGTGGCGCTAGGGGCGCATCTTCTGCATGAAGGCGAGTCTGTCCGACTTGCTGAACCACGCGATGCTGCCCATGCGGGGAGCAAACCATGAGCGCAAAACGCTTCAATCTGTCAGCGCTTGCGGTGCGCGAGCGCTCGATCACGCTGTTTTTGATTATTCTGATTACGATAGCCGGTATTTATTCGTTTTTTGGCCTTGGGCGAGCGGAAGATCCGCCCTTTACGGTCAAACAGATGACCATTATCAGCGTCTGGCCAGGGGCGACCGCGCAGGAAATTCAGGATCAGGTTGCCGAGCCGCTGGAAAAACGTCTGCAGGAGCTCAAATGGTATGACCGTACGGAAACCTATACCCGCCCCGGCATGGCATTTATCACGCTCTCATTGCAGGACAGCACGCCGCCATCTCAGGTGCAGGAAGAGTTCTATCAGGCGCGAAAAAAGCTTGGGGATGAGGCCAAAAATCTCCCCGCTGGCGTGACCGGGCCGATGATCAATGATGAATTCGCCGACGTGACTTTCGCGCTCTTTGCGCTGAAAGCGAAAGGGGAGCCGCAGCGCCTGTTGGTTCGTGATGCCGAAACATTACGCCAGCAGCTCCTGCACGTCCCTGGCGTGAAGAAAGTCAATATTATCGGCGAGCAGGCTGAACGGATTTATATCTCTTTCTCGCATGAGCGTCTGGCTACGATGGGACTCTCTCCGCAGGATATTTTCAATGCGCTTAACAGCCAGAACGCCTTAACCCCGGCGGGCTCCATCGAGACTCGCGGCGCGCAGATCTTTATTCGCCTCGATGGCGCTTTCGACGAATTGCAGAAGATCCGCGATACGCCATTTATCGCTCAGGGTAAAACGCTCAAGCTATCCGACGTGGCAACGGTGGAACGAGGCTATGAAGATCCTCCCACGCTGCAGATTCGTAACCAGTCTGAACCAGCGCTGCTGCTCGGTATTGTCATGCGCGAAGGCTGGAATGGTCTGGCGTTAGGTAAAGCGCTGGATGCCGAAGCGGCAAAAATCAATGCGGCTATGCCGCTGGGGCTGACCCTGACGAAAGTCACCGATCAGTCGGTGAATATCGGCGCGTCGGTCGACGAGTTCATGATCAAATTCTTCGCCGCCCTGCTGGTCGTTATGATGGTCTGTTTTGTCAGCATGGGGTGGCGCGTGGGCGTTGTGGTCGCGGCGGCGGTCCCCCTGACGCTGGCGATTGTTTTTGTGGTGATGGAAGCCTCCGGTATCAACTTTGACCGCGTCACCCTCGGCTCGCTTATTCTTGCTCTCGGCCTGCTGGTCGATGATGCCATTATCGCCATCGAAATGATGGTGGTGAAAATGGAGGAGGGCTACGACAGAATTAAAGCTTCGGCCTACGCCTGGAGCCATACCGCCGCGCCAATGCTGGCAGGAACGCTGGTGACAGCCATTGGCTTTATGCCAAATGGTTTTGCGCAGTCTACGGCCGGAGAATACACCAGCAATATGTTCTGGATTGTCGGCCTCGCTCTGATCGCCTCGTGGCTGGTTGCCGTTGTTTTCACACCGTATCTGGGCGTGAAGATGCTGCCGGATATTGTAAAAGTGGAAGGCGGCCATGCCGCTATCTATAACACGCCGCGCTATAACCGCTTCCGCCGTATGCTGGCCCGCGTTATCGCAAGCAAATGGGGAGTGGCCGGTTCCGTCGTCGCTATTTTCGTTCTGGCCGTTCTCGGAATGGGGCTGGTGAAAAAACAATTTTTCCCCACCTCTGACCGGCCGGAAGTTCTGGTCGAAGTGCAGATGCCCTATGGCACCTCGATTGGGCAGACCAGCGCAGCGGCGGCCAAAATAGAGGCGTGGTTGCAAAAACAGCCGGAAGCGAAAATTGTTACCGCCTACATCGGCCAGGGCTCACCGCGCTTTTATCTGGCGATGGCCCCCGAGCTACCCGACCCGTCGTTTGCCAAAATAGTGGTGTTGACGGACAGCCAGCAATCACGCGATGCGCTCAAACTTCGACTGCGGGAAGCCGTCGCCAGCGGACTGGCGCCAGAAGCGCGCGTTCGCGTAACGCAACTGGTGTTTGGCCCGTATTCACCTTTCCCGGTGGCATGGCGGGTGATGGGGCCAGATAGTGATAAATTGCGCGACATCGCCGATAAGGTTAAGGCTGTGCTGCAGGCAAGCCCGATGATGAGGACCGTCAATACCGACTGGGGGACAAAGGTACCAGCCTTACATTTCATCCTCGATCAGGACCGTCTGCAGGCAACCGGTTTAACGTCGAATGCCGTGGCCCAACAGCTCCAGTTCCTGTTATCGGGTATTCCCATTACCTCGGTACGGGAAGATATTCGCTCGGTGCAGGTAACGGGGCGCGCCGCCGGTGATATACGTCTGGATCCGGCGAAAATTGAGGGGCTTACCCTGGTGGGCAAGGCGGGGCAGCGCATTCCTCTGGCGCAAATCGGCGAGGTGGAGGTGAGAATGGAAGACCCGCTACTGCGTCGTCGCGATCGAACGCCCACCATTACCGTGCGGGGGGACATTGCCGATAATCTTCAGCCGCCGGACGTTTCTGCCGCCCTCATGAAGCAGCTACAGCCGATTATTGATTCGCTCCCGCCCGGATACCGTATCGACATGGCGGGCTCGATTGAGGAATCGGGCAAAGCCACTCAGGCGATGGCGCCGTTGTTCCCCATCATGATTGCCCTGACGCTGCTGATCATCATTCTGCAGGTACGTTCAATGTCAGCCATGGTGATGGTGTTTCTTACCGCTCCGCTGGGGCTGATCGGCGTGGTTCCTGCGCTGCTGCTTTTCAATCAACCGTTTGGCATCAATGCTCTTGTCGGGTTGATCGCGCTTTCGGGGATCCTTATGCGTAATACGCTGATTCTTATCGGCCAAATCCATCATAACGAGAGGCAAGGCCTCGACCCGTACCATGCGGTGATAGAAGCTACGGTACAGCGGGCAAGACCCGTACTCCTGACGGCAATGGCCGCTGTGCTGGCGTTTATTCCCCTGACCCATTCGGTGTTCTGGGGGACCCTCGCTTATACGCTGATTGGCGGAACGTTAGGGGGCACCATCATGACGCTGGTCTTCTTGCCGGCGATGTATGCGATCTGGTTCCGGATCCGTCCTGAGGTTCCGTTCCATTCGATACGACCACAGGCGTAAACGGTATTTCTTCTCATCGCGCGCGACCGACCAGGAGGGGAGGAGACCTCAGGCTCCCCCCCGAACGGGGAGGGGTATTTTTGTGATGCAAGTCATAAAATAACCCCCGGTTATTGTGATGTTACTTGCATGCAATGGATTTGAATTTGAATCGACCCGCTCTATCTCTGCGGGTTTTTTTTTCTTCCCGCGAGTGCTGACCGGCGATCGGCTGCACGTCAGGCGGATTCAATGGCCGAAACCAGCACCGAATCCAACACATTCCAGCCAACGCGTTCTTGACCTTGCGCCAGGGATTCACTCATCCATCGCTGGGCTATAGGCCGCTGAGCGAGAACATCTGTCTGGCGCAGGCTATTTGCGCTTTTCCAGATGATGCCCGCCAGATAATGCTATCGCCACGAGTCTTGCGCCATGCCTGACGTCGTAAAACTCACGGGATCGGCGTTGTTGCTGTATTTCCCTGTCAGGATTGCCATGATTTATCTTCCGGGTCTATGCTGAATGAGCAGGCATCATGTGCCGTCCAGGCAGGTTAAACACTGATTAACAGGTGTTGTTATGGCCACTGATCCGGAACTGATTTATCTTGAGATCCTGGAAACTATCCTGATGGCCACGCTGGATCCCCAGCTGTGGAAACTCGCGCTGCAGAAGCTGTCGTTCCTGACAGGTCATCAGTACGCGGCATTACTTTTTTATGATAAAGGTAATGCACATCTGATGACCGATTCCTTCCTCTTTGAAGAAAAGGTATTTACGGCCTACCGGGATGTATTTCTGGCCATTGACCCTGCTGAAAAAATACTGACGGGGCTGCCTGTCGGGCAGATGTACAGGGACAGGGAGTTTTTAGGCGATAAATTTATTGCTAACAGCATTTATTACAATGAATTTCATCACCCGAATGACCTGAATTATCTGACCAGTGTCAAGCTGTGTACCGTCAACGGTTATTCCACCTATTTATCGCTGATGACAGCCAACGATGCCGCCTATCCGCAGTCTGCACAATTTGACGTATTTCGGCGGCTCATCCCGGCGTTAATTACCGCCAGTCAGCTTCACGCCAGATTTGAGCAACTTCGTGACACGATTGAGTATCAAACTGCGATTATGGATAACGGTATTTACCCGGTCTGGCTGGTGGATCGTAGCGGGAAAATTCTTTACGCCAGTGCCCATGCCGAAAGTTACCAGCGTGCGAGCGTCCGGTTGGTCTGGTCTGCCGGCGCGGATACACTCAGTCTGGATACTGACAGCAAAAAACTGAAACATGCCATCGAACAGGCCACGCGAACCGGGGCGCCCCCCCGGGCGGGATTGTGCTACACCACCAGACGCCCTGCAAAACCGATCCTGGTGCTTCCGGCCTCCCGTATTCCCGGAGTCGCCTGCATTATCATCCCCGAGCCTTTCCTCAGCGGCAGCGCCTTAATGGAGGTGTTTGATGTTAAACCCGCCGAGAATGCGGTGGCAGAACTGCTGGTCAGGGGGATGACCCCGGATGAATGCGCCCTACATCTGGGCGTATCCATCACCACCATCAGAAGCCATCTCAGTGCGCTGTACCGGAAAACACATACCCGAAATCAGTCCGAATTGCTGCTCATTATCCGGGCCATTCACGGCTGATTTATTTCACGCACTCCTTCATATGAATGAGTGAGAGTTGCATTCCCGCCATTATACTCATGCTTATACGGCTGACCGGATTTTCACTACCTTCATTCATGCCGGCAGTATATCCGTGTCTGTTTACGGGATGCGGGAATGATGTTTTATCTTTATCTGACCGTCTTACTGTTTTTAGCGCGCCGGGTTATGTTTGGTGTGTGGAATTTGATGAGAAATAACCTGAAACGTCTTTCGTTCATCATTCTGACATCACTGCTATCGGCGTGTGGTTCTGAACAGGCGCGAAGCACGGAACCCCGGAATGGCGAAAAGAAGCGAGATCGCATCCTGTGTAACGGATGTCATTATATGAATGACGCTATCTTCACATGTCAATAATAAATGAAAGTTATATTGATGAGGAGTGTATTTATGTTTTCTCGCAAAACATACTGGTCAGCACATGCAATATGCCTGCTCTTTTTTTCTGCTTCAGTCCTGGCCGGGGAACCATCAGCACAGGGGCAGTATCTGTGTGAGGAAAATTACAGATGTATTTTCTTACCTGTCATACTTTTTATTGTCATCTGCGGTACGCTGGTTTCTATTTTAGTTATCCGCCGCTCTCTTCCTGAAACGTGGTCTTTGGCGGATGCGCTTTCTGAAGATGTGGAGTTATCTGCCGTCACTGAAGTTAAGGAAACAAAAGATGGTATTGATACAGTGACCAAAACACCGCTTTATGACCCGGCAGGCAAACCTGTTCTGGAAACCGTAATGAAAGCCAGCTCGAGTCGACTCATTGCACTGACAGGAATGCTGGTCATTTTATTTATGTTTATTGGTTTTGGGTCCTTAATATTACTTGATTATGGCATGACTGGTAAAATATCAAGTCCTGAATCCGTTGGCGAGATTATTAAATTCCTGTCTGCCGGGATGACATTATTTGCACCATACCTGGTGAATAAGTTCTCTTCTTTGTTTCAGAGCCTGTCCTCAAATAAATAGAGACGAAATCGCGTCTCTGCAGTAATAAACCCATGAAGGAGAATATTATGGAGACGATCAACAAACGTATATTCATCACGACCCGCTATCCCGTCAGCGCGCAACATGGTCGCCCGCCCATCGCGTTTCTGCAACAACTGGTGGAGACTCTGGATGGGTTACCCGATGATGTTTTTGCTGAAAATGAGCTTCATGATATCTATGCCGTCATGAAAGGTGTGCTTGGGCCTTACACCAGCCTTAAACACCGAAAAGCAGTGATGTGTGAAGTGCTTCGCGTGCAGGCGGGGTTTGAATCGGACTGGCGCTGGGATGCTGGCGTCGATTCGGGAAATCATCGTTCCCGGACTCACATTGAAAGCGAAGAGACCGGAGCCTTCCAGGTATCATTTGACAGTATTGGCACCAGACAATCGGCACTGCTGGGTTTTGCGAAACAGCATGGCATAGACACGGCAGAAACGTTCATTACTAAAATGAAAACGGACCACGGCCTGGCCGTGGAATATTGTGCCCGATTATTGCGGATCAGCACCGCCTGGTGCGGTACGATAAAAGACCCGACTAAGGTTATCTCCCACGTGCGGCGCGATGCCGTAGAGGAATTTCAGACATTCCTCTCGCCCCGAATATCGTCCCAAACGCTCTCCGCGGCAGGTATCGGGCCGCTCAGCGACAAAGATAAAATGATTGAGGTGATAAATATTGCCAGAACGCCAGCCCGTTATGAAAAAGTACAGGAGATTGCCGCGAGTGAGCTCTTTAAGCTGACCCATGAGAGCTGGCCACATGACGGCTGTGCGTTAAATCTGGCTAATCTATTGCAGGAAGGTGGCATTGCCGTTCCCGATATTACGCAAGCATTAGCTTTGGGCAACTATCTTCACGATGAAAGAAAATGGCAAAAAATTCCTGTTGGACAACAGCAACCTGGAGATGTTGGTTCTACCTGCGGCCCGACGGCCCACCATGGTTATGATCATATTTATCTGGTGCTGGAACGCCAGGACAGCGACAAAATGGTGATTGTCGATAATCAACAACCCCTACCTCATGAACGACTCGCCAGCGGAAAGGGTAAAACACCGACGAAATTCTTTTTGCGCCCGGTCTGAAGCAACCAACAAAGATCGGCCTGGTTTGCGCGTAGCGTCTCTCCCGCTGCGGCCGGGGAACCGTCAACGCGAGCTGAAGCACAAGTCGGCAACTGCGTTATTTCAGCAGTTGCCGCGCAGGACCCACGCGATATTTGGCGGCTGGCCCTCTACGCTCATTCGGCGCTAAGCCCCCAAAGCATCTGCTCTGCATTCCTCGCTGGCTGCGTGCAGGGTGCGCAATCCCGATCTATTATCGCAGCGGCGAGAGCGGTTATTTAGTTAGCAGCTTATTATAGACGTAGAAATCCGTGTCGCGTACGAAGCCATTTTTCTCATACAGCGCTTGTGCTCGCGTATTATCCGTTGCGGTACTGAGCATAATAAAAGCCGAGTCGGACTCTTTGGCTAACTGCCCGGCGCGGGCGATAAGCGCTTCAGCAACCCCCTGTTTACGGGACGAAGGATCAACAAACAAGTCATACAGTAACCAGATACGCTTCATTTCTAATGAGCAGAACAGCGGATACAGTTGCGTAAATCCCACGACTTTGTCGGCAATTTGAGCAAAGAAAATAGTCGATTCATTAAGCTGTAAGCGTTGCAGAATAAAATCACGCGCCTGCTCACGCTGGGCCCCGACATCATAAAATTCGCGATATGCAAGAAACAGCGGCAGGATTTTATCCACATCCTTGGGTTGCGCCTGATAAATATTCATCTTAAACCTCGTGGCAAAGACCCATTATTGTAGGCCGAATTATCCCACTGTAAATACCAACCTTGTGGGGGAACAAAATACCGACCATTTCACCCACAGCGCGCGGTGGGTGTGCGGAGGATTGAACGTGCCGTCAGCGGGCAGACCCGCTGCTATTGTGGCGCATATTCGCGCTCGCTGGCGTCCGGTGAGCTGATGGTGTAGGATTTTTGTTCGCGGCATAAATGCAATCTGGATCATATTTTTAATATTTTCCGCGAAAAACGATCGCATCTTAAGGTTGTTTTAATCTTTTATTTTATCTTGTTTTAAATAAAGCATTTTCAGATAAGAAAGCGATGCGGGGCAATATTTTTAACTGTTTTTATTTTATGGGAATTGTTTTCATTATCATTCCCATTTCTCTGTGTTTTAATCCTTTCCGGCCAGGCTATCGGCGGCCATTTATCCATTAATACTAAGGATTAGCACATGAATTTTCGCCTGTCGTCTTATTGCTCCGCCGCGCTCGTCGCTGCTTCTGTGTTTCTTGCTCCTCAGGTCCTGGCGGCCGAAAGCGGTGAAGGCATTGTTGTCTATAACGCGCAGCATGAAAATCTGGTCAAGTCGTGGGTGGATGGCTTTACCAAAGAAACCGGTATTAAAGTGACTCTGCGTAACGGCGGTGATAGCGAGCTGGGAAATCAGCTGGTGCAGGAAGGCGCGGCTTCGCCGGCTGACGTTTTCCTGACGGAAAACTCCCCGTCAATGGTCCTGGTCGACAATGCAAAATTATTCGCGCCGCTGAACGCCGACACCTTAAGTCAGGTGGCGCCGGAATTTCGCCCTGATCACGGCCGCTGGATCGGCATCGCGGCGCGTAGCACCGTTTTTGTCTATAACCCGGAAAAAATCAGCGAAGCTCAGCTGCCGCATTCTCTGATGGATCTGGCGAAACCGGAATGGAAAGGGCGCTGGGCCGCATCGCCATCGGGTGCTGATTTCCAGGCCATTGTCAGCGCGATGCTGGCACTGAAGGGCGAGCAAGCGACGCTGGACTGGCTCAAAGCGATGAAAACCAACTTCGTGGCCTATAAAGGCAACAGCACCGTGATGAAGGCCGTCAATGCCGGGCAAATTGATGGCGGGGTGATTTACCACTACTATCGCTTTGTCGATCAGGCCAAAACCGGTGAAAACAGCAAAAACACCAAACTGTATTATTTCAAACATCAGGATCCGGGTGCTTTCGTGAGTATCTCCGGCGGCGGCGTGCTGGCCTCCAGCAAACATAAAGAGCAGGCGCAGGCCTTCATCAAGTGGATCACCGGTAAGCAGGGTCAGGATGAGCTGAGAACCAATAATGCCTTTGAATATGCCGTAGGTGTCGATGCCGCCTCTAACCCGAAACTGACGCCGCTGAAAGAACTGGATGCGCCGAAAGTAGAGCCTTCTTCGCTGAACAGCAAAAAAGTTATCGAACTGATGACGCAAGCTGGCCTGCTGTGATCCCTCCGGTGAAGTGAATACCTTATGTCTGGTCTGAGTATTACACTCGGAAAAAAAGTACGACGCCTGCCTGAGCGCAGGCGTCCTGCATTTCCGATGGTTGCATTAGCGGTACTGTTTTCATTATTAGCACTCCTCCCGCCGGGTTTTGTCGTTGCCGTGGGGATTGATACCGGATGGGAGACCATTAAGGCGCTGGTGTTCCGTCCGCGCGTCGGGGAGTTGCTCAGCAATACGCTGTGGCTCAGCGCCCTGACCGTCCCGGCGTGCATTGCGCTCGGCGTGACGGTCGCGTGGCTGACTGAACGCACGACCCTGGCAGGGCGGCAGGTCTGGTCGGCGCTGGCGGTTGCCCCGCTGGCGATTCCGGCGTTTGTTCAGAGCTATGCCTGGGTCAGCGCGGTGCCATCGATGCACGGCCTCTCCTCCGGCGTGTTCCTCTCGGTGCTTGCCTACTATCCCTTCATCTATATGCCGGTCGCGGCGGTGCTTCGCCGCCTGGATCCGACGCTGGAAGACGTTGCCGCCTCGCTGGGCACGCCGCCGTGGAAGGTTTTTTTCCGCGTGGTGTTACCGCAGCTGAAGCTGGCCATTTGCGGCGGCGCGCTGCTGGTGGCGCTGCACCTGCTGGCGGAATACGGCCTGTATGCGATGATCCGTTTCGATACCTTTACGACCGCGATCTATGACCAGTTCCAGTCCACGTTCAGCGGTCCGGCGGCCAATATGCTGGCCGGCGTGCTGGCGCTGTGCTGCCTGGCGTTCCTGCTGCTGGAGAGCGCCACCCGGGGGAAAGCGCGCTATGCCCGTATTGGCGCCGGGGCCGCGCGGGAGCAGAAACGCAAACGCATGAATGTGATGGCGACCCTCGCTGCACAGTCGCTGCTGTGTGCGCTGGTGCTGCTGGCGCTAGGGGTACCGCTGCTGGTGCTGTGTCGCTGGCTGTGGTTGGGGGGCCTCGAGAACTGGATGAACGCCGACCTGTGGCACTCTCTTCGCCAGACGCTGGTGCTGGGGGCCAGCGGTGCGCTGCTGACGACCGCCTGCGGTATCCCCATCGCCTGGCTGGGGATTCGCTACCCGCATCGTCTGTTTCGCCTGCTTGAAGGGTGCAATTACATGACCAGTTCGCTGCCGGGTATTGTGACCGCGCTGGCGCTGGTTACGGTGACTATCCACTATGCCCGGCCCATCTATCAGACTGAAGTGACGCTGTTTCTGGCCTACCTGCTGATGTTTATGCCTCGTGCGCTGATCAATCTTCGCGCGGGAATCGCCCAGGCGCCGGTGGAGCTGGAAAACGTCGCGCGGAGTCTGGGAAGAAGCCCGGGGCGGGCGCTGTGGAGCATCACGATGCGTCTCGCCGCGCCGGGCGCGACGGCCGGGGCCGCTCTGGTCTTTCTCGGCGTCAGCAACGAACTGACCGCGACGCTGCTGCTTTCACCGCTGGGAACCCGTACGCTGGCCACCGGCTTTTGGGCACTAACCAGCGAGATAGATTATGTCGCTGCGGCGCCCTACGCGATGCTGATGATCGCGATTTCTCTACCGTTGACCGGTGTGCTCTATCACCAGTCGAAAAAAATTGCAGGTCTGTAAATGCTGGAATTAACCTCGATCTCAAAATCTTTTGCCGATGTTCAGGTGCTGGATAACCTTTTTCTGTCGGTGGCCCCCGGCAGCCGCACGGCCATCGTCGGGCCGTCCGGCTCCGGAAAAACAACGCTGCTGCGTATTCTCGCCGGGTTTGAAACGCCGGATGCCGGGCGCATCGTGATGCAGGGCAGAACGCTGTTTGATGAGGGGATTTTTATTCCCGCCCATCAGCGCGGCATCGGTTTCGTCCCGCAGGAGGGAGCCTTGTTCCCGCACCTTAACGTCGCCGACAATATTGCCTGGGGCTTAGATTGCTCCCGGCAGGAGAAGCGCCGTCGGGTCGCGGCATTGATGGAGATGGTGTCGCTGGATGGGCAGCTGGCCACGCACTGGCCGCATGAAATATCCGGCGGCCAGCAGCAGCGCGTGGCCCTCGCCCGGGCGCTGGCGCAGCGGCCATCGCTGATGCTGCTGGATGAACCTTTTTCCGCCCTCGATACCGGACTTCGTGCCACCACGCGAAAGGCGACGGCAGACCTGCTTGCCCAGGCCGGCGTCGCCGCGATTCTGGTGACCCACGATCAGAATGAAGCGCTGTCGTTTGCCAGCCAGGTTGCGGTGATGCGTCAGGGGCGCTTTACCCAGGTGGGCACCCCGTTTGAGGTCTATTCGCGGCCCGCCGATGAAGCCACGGCGCTGTTTCTGGGCGATGCGCTGGTGCTTCCTGCCGAGCTTCAAGGCGGACGGGCGCAGTGCGCGATTGGCGCGCTGCTGACCGATAATGACGATATCACCGGGCAGGGGCGGGTTATGCTGCGTCCGGAACAGCTAATGATTACGCCTTGCCAGAATGAGGAGAGTGCCGCCACCATCCTCGACGTGGATTTTTCCGGCCATTTGTCGACTTTAACGCTGGCGATCGCGCAGCAGACGCTGACCCTGAAAACCGTCAGCCGGGCGGACTGGGTGCCGGGCCGCCGGGTACATATTGAGGTCAGCGGTAAAGGGCGGGTGTTTATTCCTTAATAAATGAAAATCGCGCCAGGGTATTTCTGGCGTCATTTATTCTACCGGCGACCGTGACGTGGATGAATAATATCGACACGCATGGTCTGGCGGCTAAAAATGCTGATTGCGGATCCCTGTCGGCTAATCGCGCCGCATTTTCGCGCCCGTCATGCCGGCGTACAGGCTAGCGTTAGCCCTTGAGTTAACTGAATGAATCGATTAATGTGAGTCGTCGTTCACCCATCCTTTGCACGTTCCGTGGGGCCTCTGAACAACTAAAAATACGAATAAGATAACACTCACTTCCTCTTTGCTATCGGTGAAGCGTAACGGCGTGCGCGGTAATGCACAATAAGAGAATAATGATAGTGCTGGAGTTCATATGTGGACTGTGATTGGCATTTTTTTAGTTCTGGTTTTTATCGGCAATGTAATAAAGAAAAAAGAAACGCCCCCTACTAAAAAAGGTAGTCGGGTGGCCGAGCCGTTGGTTGACGTTGAAAAACGAAAAGCATATACCCTGCAGGTTGACCCGGTAAAGCCGGTGACGAAGCCGCGGATGCTTTTGAGTGACATAGCGACGGATGACAAGGCGCCGCACTCGTTAATGGTCGATGTAAATAAGGCTGCGCCCGGTATTACGATAGCGGAAGCGCTAAATCTTATTATGCATATTGACGGGTTTAAAGAGTATATGTTAACGCGCTATGCAATAACGGGATTAACTCACCTGGCACCGGCTTATATGTCCGATGTCCATGATAATTTCATGCGCTTAATTGTGAATAAACCCTTCTATGCTATTCAGCAATTTAACTGGGCACGAGTCATTGATTTTTCTTCTACCCCGCGGAGAAATATTTCTTCGTTATATCACTTTAGCCACCTGTCAAATCTGAGAAGCATATTTAAATCTGGGATTATTAGCCGCCAACGACTCGAAGAGGGTGGGCACCGTTTTCACTATAATGATGAACTGAGGCTGGAGGGGGTAAGGGATGCGATTTCCCTGTCGTTAGGTGAGGTGAATAAAAAAATGCTCTACAAATATTCCCACGGGCTGCGCGATCGCGACTGGGTGATCTTCAAAATTAAAAAAGAGCTAATTAGCGGACCCACCCAACCTTCATTCGATCATCGGGCTTTGCTCAAACGAGCCATTTTTTGCCACCACAACGCGGCGTCTTCCGCTGTCAGAGCCATCAGCGTGGAGCAGCGGCAAAAACATCAGGCTTTCCAGGCGATGTTTTGCGGTGATAATCATCAAGATTCCGGCGATCGCCCGTATGATATCCAGGCCGAAATTTTATATTCTGGCGAGATCCCAGTCTGGTTTATTAGTGACGTTATTTTTTATTCCGCGGATAAGATCCCGCCGTGGTTACGCGACTATACGGTGAACATCGTGGTTGACCCTTCACATTTTTCTTTCAGGTGAGTTTATGGCCGTTCGTCCCGTCTTTATCCCGACCCGAGAAGGGGAGGCGCTGGTTGACATCGTTAACGTGGATTTCAGCTGGTCACCGGGTCTGGCGGTCAGCCAGAAACAAAAGTCTATAGCCGCGCTGCATGACGGTTACGCCCGGATGTCGCCGGAAGCAAAGATTCTTGAAGTATCCAGTAAATCTCCGGATGCACTGGGCGTTCAGCTCAGCGCCTTTAACATGGGCGTCGGTAGCCTCGGCGGACAATTTATCAGCGTGGAATCGCTGTTCCAGTCTTCGAAAGTGTTTACCGATAGCGGAACGGTACGCGGGCCCTTTCGCGAGCTGATGCGAAAGGCGCCAAAAGAGGCCCGACGCGCGGAGGTGCTCAAAACTTCGGGGCGCTTAACCCACTTTTCCTTTCAGCCCAACGAGGCGCGTGAACCGGTTATCTGGCCGCTGGAGCCGAAAAGCGCGTTCTATGACTGGCTGTATCTCAACGCGCTGTACCACTCGCCTTGTAAAGAGCAGGTGCTGAACTATTCGGCCTTTACCGATATCGAATTTAATCCGGCGAAATCGGTCAACTGCCAGGCCTACTCCGTGGCGCTGTGGTGCGCGCTACGCCAGCGGCAATTGTTAACAACGGCTATTCCCCCGCGAGATGCGTTCATCGCACTGATCGAACGCTTCACCATTTACAACACCAGCGATGGCGATCTCCGCAATATGTCTCTTTTCTAACTAATCAGGAGCGATAATGGCAAGGCAACGACTCAATGGCGATATCCCTGTGCCGACCGCTTCTGCGGCAGATACCTTTGACGATATTCCGCAGGCGCGTAAGCAGGCGATTCGGGAAGAGGTGATGGACGACTATTACGCGCGCCTCCAGGCTGTGAAAAAAGAGGTGGATGCGATGACCATTACCCAGCGCGAAATGTTTCACCGTAGTCTGACAGAGACGCTGGCATTGCTGTCGGTCGGGGAGACGAAAAAATGAATGAGAATAAAATCCTGGCCGCCGTTGCTGAATCCCTTAGTAAAACCCACGACGCCATCAACCAGGCCAATAATGCGCTCGGGACGCTGGCACGCGAGTATTTGTATCGCTCAATGCTGGAGAGCGCGCTCTCCGGAGAGCTGATTGCGATGGAAGCGGCCTTGAAATCGGTGCAGGAGCGTATCCAGCGCCAGGAAAAACATGAGGCGATGCTGGCGGAAATGGATCCCCAAAATCGGGAGGCGTTTAACGCGCTGTACGAAGAAAACAGGGCCAGATACGCCCGGCTGCTGAATGAAAAACACCCCGGAAAGTAAGCCGCCATCGCTGTATTCCGGCGGCGAAAAAAAAGCCAGCCAGAAACTGGCTGGCAAAGTTTCGGATACAACTCCATATTATGATTGGTGTTTCGGGGGAACCTGAACACCTGTCTGGACACGGCGGTAGACGCTGCAATACCCAGAAAGCTGGCCAGCTATCGTCGCCTCGCGGGGTTATTCTCCGGCCAGCAGCTTTTTGCAACTGTAGATAAACGCGCTGGAACGCCGGGTTAACCCTTCAATCTCCCTCGGCTTCATGCCGTTACGCAGATGGGTCATAATCCATTGCCGATCGGCGTCGACATGGGAGCGGCAGTGGTATTTCGCTGCCTCTTTCTCTACTTTTTGCTGCGCCAGCAGGGCGGCGATCTCCTGCTGCTTTTGGCGGGCTATCGGCGCCAGCTCGCTGTCCTCGTGTCGCGCTATTTCGTTCCAGATCGCTAAGGCGCGCCGCAATAATCCCCGCTCCTGCAGACTTTGCGCCTGAATCTGTTTCTCTTGCAGTGTTGTTACCATGATATCGGCACGGCCCGTTCGCTGTGGGGTTATTTGTCATACAAATATGGCGATGATTGATTCAGAAAGAAAATGAATAATTTTTATCTTAATTATGAATGAATGGCATGATTTTATATCTTGCTGATTATAATAAATTTTATTGTGATGCGCGGGAGAGGGCAGGTCCGGCGTCTGAGAGGCTGGTGTGCGCTATCATCAGACTCCGGAAAGATAAAAATTACAAATCAATCAGCAAGTTGGCCGAGCGGCTGCGGGAGCAGCACAGGGCTATCTGCTGTGCGGCGGCGGCTTTCTCGGCCTCTGACTGTACCGTATCACGATGATCGGCCTCGCCGGCCATCAGCGGGGTCAGGCAGGCGCCACACATCCCCATTTCGCAGGAGAGCGCCACGGCAACGCCATGTTCCTGCAGCACCTGGGCAATGGTTTTATCGCCCGGGACCGGCCACGTCTCGCCCGACGACGCCAGGGTGACGGTAAACGTATCCTGACCATCGGTCGCCGCGGCGACCTTCAGCGGCTGGAAGGCTTCGCTGTGAACCTGCGCCTCGGGCCAGTTTTTTTCCGCCGCAATCCGCCGGGCGGTAGCCATAAAACCCGACGGGCCGCAGAGATACAGATGGTGGTCGGCGCGCGCATCGCCCAGCGTATCAGCCAACGATGCGCGTGGACTTTGCCCTTCATCTGAACAATGGACCACGCAGGTGCCGTGGCTGATGATTTTTGCCATTTCGCCGACAAAAGCCGCATTTTCCCGACATTTAACGTAATAATGCAGCTCAAACGGCGTGCCCACCGCGTCGAGATACAGCGCCATGGTATACAGCGGCGTGATGCCAATGCCGGCGGCCAGCAGCGTTACCTGTCGCGCAGGCTGCAGCGCAAACAGATTGCGCGGCGGAGAGATAAGCAGCGTCTGGCCCGGGCGCAGCGTCTCATGAATATAACGTGACCCGCCGCGGGAGGCCTCCTCCCGGCTAACGCAGATCAGATAAGCGTCGGCGCCCGCTTCGGCGTGGGGACCGGTAAGCGAATACTGGCGAATTATCCCGCAGGGCAGGTGAACATCAATATGCGCCCCCGGCAGCCAGCCGGGAAGCGGTCTGCCGTCCTGGGCTAACAATTTGATAGCGAGGCTTTTGTCCCCCTCGCGCCACAGGCCATCGACAACCACCTTCAGTACGTCACTCATCACTCTTCTCCCTTTACACCAGGAAAAACTCACCAAAGCCCATTTTCTTCAGGCTACGACGATAGGCGATTGAACTGCGATCGGCGGGAATGTGCGCCTCAAGCGTTAAGTCCAGCGGCAGTCGTTCCGGACGCTGGGTCTCCACCATCAGACGGTCTTCTTCGAACACGCGCAGGTTGAAGGCATGTACCTCTTCGACCGGCACATGCAGATCAAAATTGCGCGCAATGGGGGCAAACATTCGGGTCACCCGCGATGAGACCGGTGAGGCGGCATTCATGATCACCAGTCGGGCCTCGCCGGGGAAATGGATGGTCAGGGTCGCCGTGAAGGGCAGGTGCAACTCAAAATGGCGCAGCCACTGGAAGCCGTCCGGGGCCCGAAATTCAGAACTGGCCGGGTAATTGCCGACCGAACTCCAGTAATCGGCGGTGAAGCCAAAGGGGGTCTCCTGCGGGATATAGTCGGGAACCAGCTGATTATCGGGATCCGCAAAGGTGTCGGTATGGATCCAGGCGAAGTGGGCAACATCGAGAAATCCCTCGACCTGGCGGCCGGCAAAGCCATTGACCTCAAATCCGGGGCAGTTAATCTGCTGGAAGCCCTCATCGTCCCAGTGGGGAAGGGTGGGCAACGGCATTGGGTTTTCCGCGTCGAAAGCCAGGCAGGTCCAGATCAGCCCGTAGCGCTCTTCGACCGCGTAGCAGGTGAGATTAAGCTTTGCCGGCACCGGACGATCGGGGCTTGAGGGAATGCGGTTGCAGAGGCCATCCTCCCCGAAGCGCAGGCCGTGATAGGGACAAACGATCCCTTCTCCATCATGGAAGCCCAGCGTCAGCGGCACGCCGCGGTGCGGGCAGACGTCGCGCGCAACCACGACCTGCCCCTTAACGCGATAGATAACCAGCTGTTCATCCAGCAACACTGCTTTCACCGGCGCGGCGCCAATATCTTCGGCGCGGGCGACCGGATGCCAGCAGCGGGCCAGGCGTAGCCAGTCTTCAGGATCGAAAGTGCAATGGGCGGGGGGCGTTGGCGCGGCTCTGTTCATGATTTTCCTTCCTGCTCACAGAATACATTTGTTTAATTGTTGTGAGTTTATTGTTGTCATATTAGGGTGTTGACATCCATCAGCATTATTTCACTCACCCGTTGCAAAAAAGAGGACAGGGTAGGCATGAGTCCGTTTTCGCGTTTTGCGCTCTATTTTGCTGAAGTCGCCCGCAGCGGCAGCCTGCGTCGCGCCGCTGAAAAGCTGCATATTTCGGCTTCGGCGATCAATCGCCAGATCCTGCAGGCCGAAGAGGCATTTGGTACGCCGCTGTTCGAACGTCTACCGGAAGGTCTGCGGATGACGGCCGCCGGCGAGCTGCTGTATGACAATCTGCTGCGCTGGCAAAAAGAGTTTCGCCTGACCCGGCAAAAGTTTGATGAGCTGCAGGGGCTGAAGCGTGGAACGGTCAGCGTGGGGATGGTGCAGGCGCTGGCGGAGGGGAGCTTTGCCGCGGCGCTGGCCGATATCATCGGCACCTGGGACTGGCTGGAGCTGGTTTTGCAGGTGGCCGACAGCCATACGGTCAGTGAAAAAGTCCGTCAGGCCGATCTTGATTTCGGCCTGATTCTTGACCCGGAAGGCCAGGCGGGGCTGAGCGTACTGGCGTTTGTTGAACTGGAAATGGGGGTGGTCATGCGTCCGGATAATCCCCTGGCGGATGCGGCTACGCTCTCGCTGGGGGAGCTCAGCCAGCAGCGCCATATCGTCCCTGGCGCTCCGCTGATTGTGCACGACCGTGTCGGCATGCTCTATCGCCATTATGATTTTAGCCCGGCCAACAGCATCAGCTGCAACGATATCCGGCTGATTAAATCGCTGGTGCTGAAGGGCAGCGGCGTGACCGTTCTGAGCCTGCTGGATGTTCTGGATGACGTGAAAAGCGGCCAGCTGGCGTTTGTTCCGCTGCGCAATAAGCTGCTGCGGCCGCTTACGCTGGCGCTGTGTACGGCGCCATCGCGCCAGCTATCTCGCCCGGCGCAAATGGCGATTCAAAAATTGACGGCGGTGATGGAGGAGATGCAAACCGTTGGCGGAGGTTAGCCCAGCGGGCCGCCCTGGATGGTTTCACACAGGCCATTGATAATTCGCTCTCCGGTCTCCTCCTTGAGCTCCTGATACCACGCCTGGGTCAGAGCCATATCTTTCCCGTGCGTGATGTCGCAGCGCTTGCGCGCCTTGAGTATCAGGTCGCGCACGCGCGCGCAGCGCAGCGCTTCGTACTGCCGCAGCGCGGAAACAATCTCGCGATTTTCCAGGAAAATATTGCCCAGCACCACCGCATCCTCCATTGCCGCGCAGCCGCCCTGTCCGATGTCCGGGGTCGTGCTGTGTCCGGCGTCGCCGAGCAGCGCGACCTTGCCGCGCACCAGGGTATCGAAGGGCTCAATGTCATGGATTTCAACGCGGTTGGTCGTCTGTGGATCCAGAGCGGCAATCAGTTTTTGTACCGCTGGCGCCCAGCCGCTGAAGTAGCGGCTGAGATCGTCGCGCAAAGTGTGCCGATCTTCGGCCAGACCGGCGGGCAGCGGAACATCAAAGAAGAAATAGAAACGGCCATGCGCCACCGGCATCAGCGAGACGCGCTTGCCTTCACCAACGAAGGTGGTCCACTGATCCGCCGGGGCAATGCTCTCATCGATATCCACCAGTCCATTCCAGTTGACGTAACCCGCATAGCGGCGTTCGGGCTTATGACCAAGTACATAGGGGCGCAGCGCCGAGTGGCTGCCGTCGGCGGCGATCAGAAAATCACCGTGGGCCGTGGTCCCGTCGCTAAACCAGACGGTCACGCCGTCGGCGTTTTCTTCCGCACGGGTCACCCGTTTACCAAACTGCACCGCCTCGCGTCCCCAAAAATCGAGCATCTCCCTTTGTAGTTCGCTACGTGACACGGGGCAGGGGCGGCCGCCGGTGCGTTCAACCAGCGGGGCAAGGCTAAACCGGGTCAGGGTTTCTCCGCCCTGATACTCTTTATAGGCTAAAAAGTGCATCGGGCCGCCGTAGGTTTCGATGATCTCGCCCATGCCGAGGTTTTTCATGCACTTCACGCCGTTTGGCCAGATGGAGATCGCCGCGCCGACCGGTTTTATCTCTTTCACCGCCTCAAACACCTCGCAGGTGATTCCCGCATTCTTCAAGGCCACCGCCGCGCTCAGACCGCCGATGCCGGCACCAATCACTAATGCTTTCATGCTGTTCTCCTTATATTGCGTCATCAGGAGGTGAGCAATTTGCGTACCAGCTTGCGCAAAGCACCAAAATCGGCCTTGCGGCGACAGCACGGCAAGGTTTCGCACTCATCTGGTGCGTTGGAGGGTGGCAACTGCCATTTTATGAACTAAAAATTTCTTAATGGTGATGAAGGAATCGAAAGTTTCATGAATGGCGCCCCCCTGATGAGCGGACAAGCAACGGTGTCATAGGATAATTATCATTAATAAACAATCGGTTATTGAACTCTGCAACTGATGAGAGATCCGCGGTGCCACTCTGGCCTGCTTTGTGCACTGTGCAGACAACGTTGATGTGAAACAGGGGAATGATAATGTTGCAAAACAAGAACCGCGGTCAGTTTACGGCCGGGACAATGGGCAATGGCGCTGGATCCTGTCGGCGCGGTCAACGGCTGGCGACGACCCTGCGCCGGGCGATATCACGCGGACAACGCGGGGCGGCGGCAAGGAGCGACAATGATCCCGCTGACTCACTTTAACCAACTTCCTCCCGACGAGGCCGCGCGTCTGCTGGAACCGTGCGTGGCGATTGATAGCTGGGTGACGGCGCTGGTGCAGGCCCGGCCATATCCGGACCTTGCGACGCTGCACGCCGTAGCGCGGCAGACGTCGCTGGCGTGGGGCGAACCGGAACTGGATCTGGCGCTGAGCGCGCATCCGCGCATTGGCGAAAAACCCGCCGCCCGGCACGGGCATGCCGCGCTGTCGCGGCAGGAACAGGCGGCGGTCAACGATCGTGACGCGTCGCTCATCCAGGCGTTAATGGAGGGGAACGCCCGCTACGAAGCGCGCTTTGGCCGGGTATTCCTGATTCGCGCCACGGGCCGCAGCGGGGAGGAGATACTGCAGGCGCTGGGGCAACGACTGACCCACAACGCGGCGCAAGAGGTTGCGTCCGCGCTGGCACAGCTCCGTGAAATTACCTTATTACGACTAACGGGAGTCATTGGCGAATGAATACGTTAAGTACCCATATTCTGGATATTTCCACCGGTAAGCCTGCACAGGGAGTGGCGGTCAATCTGCTGCGGGGAGGGCAATCTATCGCCAGCGGCATCACGGATGAAAAGGGGCGTATCGCGTCGCTGGCGCCGGGCAAGCTAACCGCCGGTCGCTACCGGCTGGTGGCGGAGACGGGCGACTGGTTCACACGCGGCGGCCTCGAGACGCTGTATCTGTGCGCGCAGATTGATTTTGCGATTGCCGAGGAGGCGGATGAGCATTTCCATCTGCCGTTCTTGATTGCCCCGGGGGGCTGGTCAACCTATCGCGGAAGCTGAGCGCACCGACGCCCGGCGGCTGGCCGGGCTTGCTTATTCCGCCTCTCTCTGCCAGACGCACTCGCCGTTGACCCAGGTCTGGTGAATATTGCGTTCGTCGCCCAGCGTCATCAGGACAAACAGCTGTTCGTAAATATCCTGACAGCGGGAGAGGCGCAGCCGCTGCAGCGGCGTCACCCCTGGCGTGATGGCGACAAAGTCGGCCTCTTTTCCCGGCTGGAAGTTGCCAATCCTCTCATCGAGACACAGCGCGCGGGCTCCTCCCAGCGTAGCATGGTAAAACGCTTCGCTGGCACGCAGACGATAGCTTTGCAGCTGTGCCACTTTATAGGCTTCACCCAGAGTGCGTAGCATACTGAAGGTCGTCCCCGCGCCGACGTCGCTGCCGATGCCAATACGCACCTTCTGCTGCCAGCTGGTGGGCAAGCGGAACAGACCGCTGCCGAGAAACAGGTTTGAGGTCGGGCAGAAGGCGAGCGCCGAGCCGGTTTCGTGCAGGCATCGCCACTCCGCATCGGCGAGATGAATTCCGTGGGCAAATACGCTGCGTTCGCCGGTTAAGCGGTAGTGGTGATACACATCAAGATAGTGCTCATGCTCCGGCCACAGGCTTTTCACCCACGCAATCTCATTGAGGTTTTCGCTCAAATGGGTATGCAGCCAGGTATCCGGGAACTCTTCCCGCAGGCGTTGAACCGCCGTCAGCAGCTCTGGCGTCGACGTAGGGGCAAAACGCGGCGTGATGGCGTAGCCGAGGCGGCCCTGATGGTGCCAGCGCTGAATGAGCTCCCGGGTCTGCCGGTAGCTCTGCTCCGCCGTTTCACTCAGATAGTCCGGAGTGTGGCGGTCCATCATCACTTTACCGGCGAGCAGGCGCATATTCAGCCGCAGGGCTTCGGTAAACAGCGCATCGACCGATTCGGGATGCAGGGTACAAAACACCAGCGCGGTGGTGGTGCCGTGGCTCAGCAGCTGGTTGATAAAGAACTGCGCGATCTCTGCGGCATACTCTTCATCACAAAACTGACTCTCCACCGGAAAGGTGTAGGTGGTCAGCCACTCCAGCAGCTGCTCGCCGAAGGCGCCAATCATCTCAGTTTGCGGATAATGCACGTGCGCATCGACAAAACCGGGGAGTAACAGCTGCCCGCGCAGATCGAGATAGCCTGTTTGCGGATGCAGGTACCGTTCGCCCTCCTGCCACGGCAGCAGCGCCTGAATTTTTCCCTGCTGGATAAACAGCACGCCATCATCAAGGTAGCGCGCATGGCGAGCGATATCGTCGGCGCTGTCGGCGATGCGGGCGATATCGAAAAAAGCGCCGCGAACGGCGGTGTGGTATTCAATCATCAGGACAACCTTCTTTGTTCCAGACAGGGGCAGGGGTATTGAGCAAAATTAATGCCAGTTTGCCGGACGGGAGATACCGCGGCGCAGCGCCGCGGCAAAAGGGAGCGGGCTACTCTTTCTGGGTAAGCGGGCGGGAGGTCAAGCGCGATGCGGCGGGGGCGCGATCGTCGCGGGCGATCCAGCGATAGGCCGCGCCGCTCAGGAAGACGCCGATAAACCAGCTAAAGTTCGCCACTTCATGCAGGGCCGGAATAAAGCTAATCACCAGACCGATCGCCACCGATGGGATCAACGCCGCAATGGCTTTCGGGTTAAAGCCGTTGCGATACCAGTACTGACCCTGCGGCGTGGCATCAAACAAGTCGTCGACGGACACCTGGCCGCGCTTAATCAGGTAGAAGTCGACAATCAGAATACCAAACAGCGGGCCGATAAAGGCGCCCAGAACATCCAGCGTATAGTGAATCAGCTCCGGTGAGTTAAACAGGTTCCACGGCGTGAGCACAATGGAGCCGACCGCGGCGATCATGCCGCCGGTACGGAAGCTGATTTTCTGCGGCGAGCAGTTGGAGAAGTCAAACGCCGGTGAGACAAAGTTGGCGACAATATTGATACCGATGGTGGCCGTAATCATCGTCAGCAGACCAATGGCGACCGCCAGGTCGTTCCCCACGCGGCTGACGGTTTCAATCGGGTCGGTGATCATCCGGCCGAACAGCGACTGGGTGCCGGAGACAATCACCACGGTAACGATCGAAAACAGCAGGAAGTTAAACGGCAAACCCCAGCGATTACCGCGGCGGATTTCACCCATGCTTTTGCCGTAGCGCGAGAAGTCGCCGAAGTTCAGCAGCGGGCCGGAGAAGTAGGAGACCACCAGCGCGGTGGCGGTGATCATCTGCCAGGTCTGCTCGCCGGCGGTCAGCGATTTGCTGGCCAGGGTAAAGGAAATACCGTCAAAGCCGGTTTTGTATACAATCCAGCCCGCCAGCGCCAGCATCACCACGTAGACCGCCGGCCCGGCAATATCAATAAAGCGCTTAATGGCGCTCATCCCGTGCCAGAAAACCATCGCCTGCAGTAGCCACATGGTGGCGAAACAGAGCCATCCGAGGTGCGACAGGCCAAGGAAGGAGGCTGCGGTTAATGTCGCCAGCGAAGGCCAGAACTTGAGCAGCACCAGCATCAGCGCGTTGGCCGCCAGATAGGTCTGAATGCCGTACCAGGCGAAGGCGATAAGACCGCGGATCACCGCCGGGATATTGGCGCCAAAGACGCCAAATGCCTGACGACAGATGACCGCATAGGGCACCCCCGCCATCTGGCTCGGCTTCGCTACCAGGTTGGCGCACAGCTGGACGATACAAATTCCCACCAGCAGGCAGAGAAGGACCTGCCAGCTGGCCAGCCCGAGCGTGAAGAAGCTCGCCGCGACCACGTAGCCTCCCATGCTATGGACGTCGGACATCCAGAAAGAAAAGATGTTGTACCAGCTCCAGTTCTGGTCGCGCGTCGGCGCCAGATCCTCATTACACAGCCGTGGGCTGTAGCCGACGGTGGAGTCAGCGGCCTTAACCTGATGGGTATGTTGTCTGTTTGGCATGAAACCTGCTCCTCTGAATGAAAACCCTTTTACGTTACTGGTTGAGGCTGTTGCAGGATTCAGGCCAGAATCGTTAATCTTGTATACAAGAAATTTATTTTATGTATACGATTGGCTATCGAAAAGTAAAATCCGGAGTGGGTGAATGCGTAATGAAAACCGTCAGCAGGCCGCGGCAGCGCCGCATGACAAGGATGAATCCATCTATCAGGCCCTGATGACCGCCATCGTCGAACATCAGCTCCTGCCGGGCAGCAGGTTGCCGGAGGAGGCGCTGGCCGAAGTGTTCGGCGTGAGTCGGACCGGGATCCGCAAGGTGCTGCAACGACTCAATGCTGTGCAAATGGTGACATTAGCGCCCAAACGTGGTGCACAGGTCGCCAGCCCGACGGTGGAAGAGGCGCGGGAGATCTTCCGCACCCGCGCGCTGCTGGAGGTGGCGAACCTGCCCGATGTCATCGCCCGCTGCCAGCCACCGCACCTGGCGGCGCTGGAGGCGATTATTCGCCAGGAGCAGCAGGCGCATGAAACCGGTGATGGCCCGGCGGCGATTCGCTTTTCCGCCGAATTTCATATTCAGCTGCAGGCCATTTCCGGCAATCAGGTCCTCACCGAAATGGTGACCCGCCTGAGTCAGCGCTCTTCATTAGTGATTGCGGCATGGGGGGCGCCGTGGCGTCAGGGCTGTCGCTGCGACGATCACCAGCAGCTTGTCCAGCTGCTGCGGCAAAAAGCGCTGCCGCCCCTCAGCGCGGCGTTAACGCACCATTTTGAACATATTGTTGCCAGCCTCTGCTTTGAGCGGGCTGGTGAATGCCTGCCTGATTTTGCCCGGCTCTTTGCCGGCGACAAGGAGTCCTGATGGCCGCTATTTGTATACAAGTGATTAATCCCAACACCAACGCCGGGATGACCGACACCATCGCGATCGCCGCCCGCATGGCGGCGGCGCCGGGGACCGAGATTATGGCGGTCTCTGCACGGGAAGGGGTGCCGTCCATTGAAGGCCATTTTGATGAAGCCATCGCCGCCGTCGGCGTGCTGGAGCAGATTCAGGCCGGCCGCCAGCAGGGCGTTTCGGGCCACGTCATCGCCTGTTTCGGCGATCCGGGATTGCTGGCGGCCCGCGAACTGGCGCAGGGGCCGGTGATCGGCATTGCCGAAGCGGCGATGCATATGGCCACGCTGGTAGCCACGCGCTTTTCCATTGTGACCACGCTGCCGCGTACGCTGATCATCGCCCGCCATCTGCTGCACCAGTATGGCTTTTACGACCACTGTTCCGGGCTACACGCCATCGATCTGCCGGTGCTGGCGCTGGAAGACGGCAGCGGCGTGGCGCAGGAGAAGGTGCGCGCGCGCTGTATCCAGGCATTAAAAGAGGATGGCTGTGGCACCATCGTGCTGGGCTGCGGCGGAATGGCGACCCTGGCCCAGGAGCTGACCCGCGAACTGCAGGCGCCGGTCATTGATGGCGTCAGCGCAGCGGTAAAGATGGTGGAGTCGCTGGTGGCGCTGGGGCTGTCGACCAGCAAACGCGGGGACCTGGCGTTCCCGGAAGCCAAAACCCTGAGCGGTAAATTTCAGGCATTCAATACATTTTCAATTTAAGGGGTGGGAGATGACGTCAGCAGCACAGAATTACCCTCGCGACCTGCGAGGATACGCCGGTCAACCGCCGCACGCGCAGTGGCCGAACCAGGCGCGCATTGCCGTGCAGTTTGTCCTCAATTATGAAGAGGGGGCGGAAAACCATGTTCTGCATGGCGACGCCGGTTCCGAGCAGTTTCTCTCCGATATTATCGGCGCCGCCAGCTACCCGGACCGGCACATGTCGATGGACTCGCTGTATGAGTACGGCAGCCGCGCCGGGTTCTGGCGCATTCATCAGGAGTTCAGCCGGCGCGGGCTGCCGCTGACGGTGTTCGGCGTGGCGATGGCCCTCGCGCGTCACCCCGATATCGTCGCGGCGATTAAAGCCGCCGACTACGACGTGGTTAGCCACGGCTGGCGTTGGATCCACTATCAGCATATGGATAGCGACATGGAGCGCGAGCATCTGCACAAGGCAGTGCACGTCTTAACAGACCTGTTCGGCAAGCCGCCAACCGGCTGGTACACCGGGCGGGACAGTCCCAATACGCGGCGGCTGGTGGTGGAACACGGCGGTTTCGAGTATGACAGCGACTACTATGGCGATGATTTACCTTTCTGGACCGAGGTGCCGTGCGGCGACGGTTCGCGCAAGCCGCATCTGATCGTCCCCTATACCCTCGACGCCAACGACATGCGCTTTGCCACCGCGCAGGGGTTCAATACCGCTGAGCAGTTTTATACCTACCTGAAAGATAGTTTTGATGTGCTGTATGAAGAAGGGGAAGATGCGCCGAAGATGATGTCTATCGGTATGCACTGTCGCCTGCTTGGCCGGCCGGGGCGCTTCCGCGCCCTGCAGCGTTTCCTCGATTATGTCCAGCAGCACGAGCGGGTGTGGGTCTGTACGCGCCAGCAGATCGCCACGCACTGGCGCGAAGTCCATCCGTACCGGGAATAGCTGTCGTTCCCGGGTAGCCCGGCTCAGCGCCGGGCTAGCTCATCAGGCTGACCTGCGCGGCAACAATCCGCCAGCCAAAAGGAAAGCGGACCCAGGTTTGCTGCTGGCGGCCGATGCGATCGCTGCCGGCGCGGGTAAACTCGGTGCTGCACACCGCGTAATCCTCGCCGAAGGTGACGATCTCGGTGTGGCGTAATTCGCGCTGTAATCCCGCCGCCGGACGTGCGGCGCGAAAGGCGCGAATTTCATCGATACCGTAGAGGTTCTCGCCGGCGCCCAGGCGCACCGTCCGTTTATCGTGCCAGAAGAGCTCATCCAGCACCGCAATGTTGTTGCTGACCAGCGCCTCTTCGTAGCGGTAAAAGGCGGCCGTTACCTCGGCCAGAACGCGCGGCCGGTTAATATTATCCTGATTGATCATCGTGCTCTCTCCGCAGGGCGGGCCTCGCTGATGCCCGCGTGTTCCAGCGCGCGCGCGGCGCGCAGACAGGCCAGTTCATTAAACGGCGCGGCAATCAGCTGCACGCCAATGGGGCGGTTGGACGCGGTGCGCAACGGGACCGTCACCACCGGCAGGCCAAGGAACGAGATGGGCTGAGTGAGCATGCCCATACTGGCGCGAACGGGCAGCATCTCGCCGTTGATCGTCATCGTCGGTTGGCCGATAAGGGTGGCGCTGCACGGCGTCGCCGGGGCGATGAGTACATCGACGTGGTGAAACAGCGATTTTATCGCCTCCCGGGCATGGCGCCGAAAACGCTGCGCCTGAAGATACCAGGCCGAAGGAATCATCGCCCCGGCCAGCAGACGCTCCCGCGAGTTCGGTTCAAAGCGAGCCGGTTCACGCCGCAGCGCCGGCAGATAGTGATTGCCCCCTTCGGAGGCGCTGATGATAAACGCCGCCGAACGGGCAAGCTCCGCCTCGGGGAAAACATGCTCTTCGCGGGCCTCAAGGGCCTGCGCCACACGTGCCACGGCGGCACGGGCGTCGCTATCGCACCAGTCGCTGAAATAGCCGCCCAGCACTCCGCAGCGCAGATCCTCCGCCCCGCGTTCCAGCCGCTGGCGAGTGGGGGCAACGGCTTCGTCCGCCTGGGCATCATCATCGGGGTCGTGCCCCTGTAAGGCATCGTACACCGCCGCCAGATCGTCGACGCAGCGGGCAAACGGGCCAATGTGATCGAGGCTGGCGACGAACGGATGGCTGCCCGCACGCGACAGGCGGCCAAACGTCGGTTTCAGACCAAAAATGCCGCACAGGGAGGCCGGGACGCGGATTGAGCCGTTGGTATCGCTTCCCAGAGAGAAGTGAACCAGCCCGGCGGCAACCGCCGCTGCCGAACCGCCGGAAGAGCCGCCGGCAATACGCTGCAGATCGTGCGGATTATGGGTGGCGCCATAGTGGCTGTTTTCGGTGGTGAACCCGTAGGCGTAGGCATCCATATTGACCATTCCGCTAAGCAGGCCGCCTGCCGCGCAGATCTGCCGTACCGCCCAGCCGTCATTGACGGCAGGCGGGCGGTCGCTGAACAGCTGTGCGCCGGCGAGGGTGGTTTCCCCGGCAACGTCGAACAGATTTTTTACCGCGTAGGGGACCCCCGCCAGCGCCGGTAACGGCTGACGGGTTCGACACAGCGCATCAATCTGGTCGGCTTCGGCGAGCATCCGGCGTTCGGTGATCTGCGTCCAGGCATTAATCTGCGGGTTAACCTGCGCCATGTCGTCCAGGGTGCGGCGGGCAATTTCTCTGGCGCTCAGCTCACCCTCGGCCAGCGCGCGCTGAATATCAGCAATCGTCATCTCAGTCAGCGTCATGCTTTGTACACTCCGGCAATCTCCAGGCGTTCATCGAGGGGAAAGGCCATCAGCGGCTCAGCCATGGCGGCAATGCGGGCGAACTGTAGCTGAAGCTCGCCGCGGCGGGTGTCGTCCAGTTCCAGCGCCAGCAGGTGTTCCATTTGCGCCAGATAAGCGCGCCAGTCGTTTACGCTATGCGTCATGTTGGTCTCCTAATAACCGGCGGCGGAGCCGTTGCTGCGTGGATCGGAGGCCCCTTCAAACAGGCCGTTGGGATGGCGGACGATGGCGCCGGCGTGGCCCATGGCTTCGCTATAATCGGCCAGCACCTCCACGTCATGACCCAGCGCCCGTAGACGGGCGATGCTATCCGGCGGGAAGCGACCTTCCAGCTTCAGTGAATCTGAGGTTTGTCCCCAGGTCCGGCCCAGCAGCCAGCGCGGGCGCGAAATACTCTCCTGCAGCGGGATGCCCTGCAGAATGTAGCGGGTGAAAATGGCCGCCTGAGTTTGCGGTTGGCCATCCCCACCCATTGACCCATATACCATGACCCGGCCATCGTTAAGGCGCGCGGCGGCGGGGTTGAGGGTATGAAACGGCTGTTTGCCTGGCGCCAGCGCCAGCAGATGCGCGGGGTCGAGACTGAACGAGGCGCCGCGGTTTTGCCAGACGATCCCGCTATCCGGCAGGACGACACCGCTGCCAAATTCATGATAAAGACTTTGAATAAAGGAGACCGCCAGCCCGCTGCTGTCTATCACCCCCATCCAGACGGTGTCGCCGGGGCCTTTTCCCGCTCCCCAGGGGGCGGCCTGCCGATCGTCGATGTTTTCGGCCAGCTGCTGGAGCGCCTGCGGGTCGAGCAGGCTTTGAATATCCACGTCGAGATGACGGGGGTCGGTAATGTGGGCATCGCGCAGGCCAAAAGCCTGCTTGGTGGCCTCGACGATACGGTGCACGGTCTGCGCGTCATCGGCATCGTGCATCGCCAGCCGGTCGGTAATCCCGAGGATCGCCAGCGAGACCAGTCCCTGCGTGGGCGGCGCCAGATTCCACAATTCGCCGTGCTGGTGCTGAAGCTTCAGCGGCGCAGGGCGACGGGCGCGATGCTGCTGGAGGTCTGCAAGGGTGACGGGCAGGCCGCAGGCCGCCATCCCCGCAGCCAGACGGCGGGCCAGCGGGCCGCGATAAAAACTGTCGAGGCCATCGTCGACCAGCTGCTTAAGCGTTGATGCCAGCGCGGGCTGGCGAAACCGACTGCCGGCGACCGGCGGTTGGCCGTTGACCAGAAAGGTCTCGGCGAACCCCGGCAGGTCGCGGAGTTCGGCGAGTTTTCCGGCGCTGGCGCTGGACTGGGACGCCGTCACCGGCGTGCCGTCAGCGGCATAGCGAATCGCATCCTCCAGCAGGCGCGCCAGCGGCAGCGCTTTTCCGGTCAGCGTCTGCGAGATCTTGAGCGCTTCATCCCAGCCGCTGACGGTCCCGGCGACGGTCAGCGCCGCTTGCGGCCCGCGGTGCGGAATTTGCGCCAGCCCGGCGTAGGCTTCCGGGGTGGCCAGCGACCCCGCCGCGCCGCTGGCGTCAATGGCTATCGGTTCGCCCTCCGGCGGGACGATAAGCCAGAAGCCATCGCCGCCCAGGCCGTTCATATGTGGGTAAACCACCGCAATGGTGGCCGCCGCGGCGACCATGGCTTCTATCGCGCTGCCGCCTTCGCGCAGCACGGCAACCGCGCTTTGGCTGGCCAGATGGTGCGGGGCGACCGCCATCCCGTGGGCGGATACATTACTCTGCATGGGTTGTCCTCATGATCCAAACGTGATGCCAACGCTGCAAAAGCTGTTCCACTTTGAGCGTAAAGTTTCATTCGTCAGGGGGCCGGACCTTTTTCTTAAACTGGCATGCATTATGAAAGGGCTCACATCATGTATAGTTTGATGAAACAAAAGTTACAGAGGCCGTATGGAACAACTGGATGAACGCTTGAAAGGGCAATATGCCTCATTGTCGCCTCAGGAACAGCGGGTGGCGGATTTTATTTTCGATCACTTCGACGACCTGATTAGCTATAACAGCGCCGAGCTGGCGCAGCTGAGCGGGGTGTCAAAAGCCACGGTGAGCCGTCTGTTTAAGCGGCTGGGCTACGAAAAATATAAGGATATGCGCGATGAGCTGCGCACGTTACGCCAGAGCGGAATGCCGCTGACCGATCATCGCGATGCGGTGCAGGGGAACACGCTGCTGGCGCGGCACTATAAACAGGAAATGGCGAATCTGACGCAGTGGGTCAATGCGCTCGACGCGCAGCAGTTTGCCGATGCGATTAGCGGGATGGTCGATGCCCGGCGCATTGCGATCATCGGAATGCGCAACTCCTGGCCGGTGGCGCTGCACCTGCGCCAGCAGCTGCTGCAGGCGCGCGGGCAGGTACAGGTGCTGCCGCAGCCGGGGCAGAGTTTAAGCGAAGAGCTGGTGGATCTGACGGCGGACGATCTGGTGGTGGTTATGGCTTTTCGCCGCCGTCCGCGCATTATTCGCCCGCTGTTGCAGCAGCTCCAGCTGCGCGGTATTCCGGTACTGCTGATTTGCGAACCGCAGGCATACAGCCTGTTTCCGCTGTCCCGCTGGCAGCTGTGCGCCCCCCTGGATAGCGTCTCGGCCTATGACAGCTACAGCTCGGTAAACAGCTTGATCAACCTGCTGGCGAATGCGTTTTTACATGAAATTCTCGATAAAGGCCGTCCGCGTATCCACGATATAGCCACCCTCTATCAGCAGCTGGACGAGCTTGAGCAACGATAATGGGGCCTCAGGCTGGTGCTTTGCTCTTTTTTGGTGCAATAAAATAGTGGGGAAATGAGCTCCGTTTTCCCACTTCTTTCCGCTATATCCTGTTTATTCTCTCTTTTTTTGCGCTTTCTGGCGTGGCCCTCTCATTTTTTGTATCTGGCACATTAGTTGCAGAAGTTTATTTAAAGAATCTTTTGTTTCATACTAACGTAACGGGTAAACATCATGAAAAAACTGCTGATCGCACTGGCCGGGGCCGCTTGTCTGTTCACGCAAATCACAGCGGCAAAAGCCGACCAGCTGCAGGATATTGAAAAGCGCGGCGTGATTCGCATTGCGGTACCGCAGGATTTCCCGCCGTTCGGTTCGGTGGGAACCGATCTCCAGCCGCAGGGCTATGACATCGATATGGCGCGTTACCTTGCCAGTCAGATGAAGCTCAAGCTGCAGCTGGTGCCGGTCACCAGCGCCAACCGGGTACCTTATCTGCAAACCGATAAAGTTGACCTGGTGATCTCCAGCCTCGGTAAGAATGCCGAGCGCGAGAAGGTGATTGATTTCAGCCGCGCCTATGCGCCGTTCTTCCTCGGCGTGTTTGGCCCGAAAGGGGCGGAGATCAAAGAGGCGGCGGCGCTGAGCGGGAAAACTATCGGCGTGACCCGCGGTGCGGTGGAAGATATGGTGCTGACCGGTATCGCGCCAAAAGAGGCGCAGATTAAACGCTACGAAGACAACAACACCACGCTGTCGGCTTATCTCTCCGGCCAGGTACAGTACGTGGCGACCGGGAACCTGGTGGTAGCGGCGATCGCCCGCCAGAATCCGGCGAAAGCGCCGGTACCGAGTTTTATGCTGAAAGATTCGCCGTGCGTGATTGGTCTGAAAAAGAATGAACCGGCGCTGAAAGCCAAAGTGGATGCGCTGATTGAGCAAGGCATCAAAGACGGTACCCTCAACGCGTTATCGCAGCAGTGGCTGAAAGCGCCGTTGCCCGCCGACTTTTCCGCATAAGGTCAGTGAATGACGGAACAACTTCATTTTTCTGCGCTCTGGCCGCACTGGCCGGAGCTGCTGGCCGGGCTGTGGGTGACTATTCAACTGACGGTCATGGCCACGATCGGCGGCCTGGCTATCGGCATTTTGGGGGCCGCCATTCGCAGCGGGCGGCCATCGTGGTTGAGTCGGATTTGGGGCGGCTATGTGGAGCTGATTCGCAACACGCCGTTCGTGGTCCAGCTGTTTTTTATCGTCTTTGGGCTGCCTAACCTCGGGCTCAAGATGACGGCGGGTGAAGCCGCGCTGCTGGCGATGGTGGTCAACCTTGGCGCCTACAGTACCGAGATTGTCCGCGCCGGGATCCAGGTGACGCCAAAAGGGCAGTGGGAGGCCGGGCGCGTGCTGGGGCTGAGCCGCACGCAGACCTTTATCCGGGTGGTATTACCGCCGGCGCTACAGCGGATTTATCCGGCGCTGGTCAGTCAGTGCATTATCGTGATGTTGGGATCGTCGGTGGTTTCTCAGGTCTCTTATGAAGAGCTGACCTTTGCCGCCAACCTGATCCAGTCGCGGACGTTTCTGAGCTTCGAGGTCTATCTGGTGACGACGGGGATCTACTTAGTGTTATCGATAACGCTGCGTCAGCTGCTGATGGCGGCAGGGCGAAAATGGCTGGGGGTGCAGGCATGATGGTCACCTTTACCGACTGGGACATTATTCGCAATCTGCTGCTGGCCGGCCGCTGGACGGTGCTGCTGTCGCTGGTGGCCTTTATCGGCGGCGCGCTGGTGACGTTGCCGCTGCTGCTGCTGCGCCTGACCGGCGGACGCCAGGTCAGACGTCTGATTCGCGGCTATATCGAACTGTTTCAGGGGACGCCGCTGCTGATGCAGCTGTTTCTGGCCTTTTTCGGCGTGGCGCTGTTCGGCATCGATGTTTCGCCGTGGACCGCTGCGTCGATGGCGCTGACCTTCTACACCAGCGCCTTTTTACTTGATATCTGGTTTGGCAGCATCCGCGCGTTGCCGAAAGGGCAGTGGGAAGCTTCGCGCTGTCTGGGCCTCAGTTTCGCCCAGACGCTGTTTCGCGTCATTGCGCCGCAGGCGCTGCGTATCGCCATTGCGCCCACCGTGGGGTTTGCGGTGCAGGTGGTGAAAGGTACCGCGCTGGCATCGATTATCGGCTTCGTCGAGCTGACCAAAGCCGGCACGATGCTGACCAACGTCACCTATCAGCCGTTTAAAGTCTTTGCGCTGGTGGCGCTGGGCTACTTCATTCTGTGCTACCCGCTGTCCCGCTACAGCCGCTATCTGGAGAATAAATTCAATGCCTCTCATCACCATTAATCAGATGCAGAAGTACTACGGCGACAACCACGTGCTGAAAGGTGTCGATCTGGACATCGAGATGGGCGAGGTGATTTCCATTATTGGCCGTAGCGGCTCGGGAAAAAGCACGCTGCTGCGCTGCATCAACGGGCTGGAAGGTTATCAGGATGGCAGCATCAAACTGGGCGGCATGACCATCACCGACCGCGATTCGCAGGCCCGCGAGATCAGCCGTTCCGTCGGGATGGTGTTCCAGAACTTTAACCTGTTTCCGCACATGACCGCGCTGGAAAACGTCATGCTGGCGCCGCGACGGGTGCTGAAAAAAAGCGCCGCCGAATGTCGTGAGCTGGCGCAGCGAATGCTGGAGAAGGTCGGTCTTGGCGATCGGCTGGACTATTATCCTTCCAGTCTCTCCGGCGGCCAGCAGCAGCGGGTGGCGATTGCCCGCGCGCTGGCGATGTCGCCAAAGGTGTTACTGTGTGACGAGATTACCTCGGCGCTGGATCCTGAACTGGTGGGTGAAGTGCTCAAGGTTCTTGAGCAGCTGGCTGCTGAGGGAATGACGCTGATTCTCGTCACCCATGAAATGAATTTTGCCCGTGAAGTGGGCGATCGGGTGGTGTTTATGCATCAGGGACGGGTCTGGGAACAGGGTGACAGTAAAACGCTGTTTGCCAACCCGCAGACCAATGAACTGAAGCAGTTTATCTCCTCCGTTCGCGGCCTGAATTAATCAAAGGACTCTAAAATGGATATCGCTCAATTTTCGCAACTCAACCCGCCGCCGCGCCTGCTGATGGGGCCGGGGCCGATTAACGCCGACCCGCGCGTGCTGCGCGCCATGTCGAGTCAGCTGATTGGTCAGTACGATCCGGCGATGACCCACTATATGAATGAGGTCATGGCGCTGTATCGCGGGGTGTTCCGTACCGAAAACCGTTGGACGATGCTGGTGGACGGCACCTCGCGCGCGGGAATCGAAGCGATTCTGGTATCGGCTATTCGCCCTGGCGATAAGGTGCTGGTGCCGGTATTTGGCCGCTTCGGCCATCTGCTGTGCGAAATCGCCCGCCGCTGTCGTGCCGAGGTTCACACCATCGAGGTACCGTGGGGCGAAGTCTTCACTCCCGATCGGATTGAAGACGCCATCAAACGCGTGCGTCCGCGCCTGCTGCTGACCGTGCAGGGCGACACCTCGACCACCATGCTCCAGCCGCTGGCGGAGCTGGGCGATATCTGTCGCCGTCACGAGGTGCTGTTTTACACCGACGCGACCGCCTCGCTGGCCGGCAACGCCCTGGAGACCGATGCCTGGGGGCTGGATGCGGTGTCGGCAGGCATGCAGAAATGCCTCGGCGGCCCGTCCGGAACCTCGCCGATTACCCTCAGCGCGCGCATGGAGGAGGTGATTCGCCGCCGCAAATGCGTGGAGGAGGGCATTCGTACCGACGCCCACCTTGATGGTGTGGATGAGATGGTTTACTCCAACTACTTCGACCTCGGCATGGTGATGGACTACTGGGGGCCGGAGCGCCTGAATCACCACACCGAAGCTACATCGGCGCTGTTTGGCGCCCGCGAATGCGCGCGCCTGATCCTGCAGGAGGGGCTGGATCAGGGGATCGCCCGGCATAAGCTGCATGGCGATGCGCTGCTCAAAGGCATTCAGGCGATGGGGCTGGAGACCTTTGGCGACCTGCAACATAAGATGAACAACGTGCTCGGCGTCATGATTCCGCAGGGCATCAACGGTGACCAGGTACGGAAACTGATGCTGGAAGATTTCGGCATTGAGATCGGCACCTCCTTTGGCCCGCTGCATGGCAAAGTGTGGCGCATCGGCACTATGGGCTATAACGCGCGGAAAGATTGCGTGCTGACCACGCTCAGCGCTCTGGAGTCGGTACTGAATTACCTGAAATTCTCTACCACCCAGGGCGCGGCGATGCAGGCGGCGTGGGATCACTATTGCAGCGAGAGTGCGCGATGAATCAATCAACACGCCAGCAGGCGGAGATGATGGCGGCCGCGGAGCGGGTGATGGCCCGCGCCGATGAGCTGGCCGCGATCAGCGAAACGGCAGAAGGACTGACCCGGGTGTATCTCTCGCCGCAGCATTTGCAGGCCAATCAGCAGGTGGCGCGCTGGATGACGCAGGCGGGGATGACCGTCTGGCAGGATAGCGTCGGGAACATTTGCGGGCGCTATGAAGGCGAGCAGGAGGGGGCGCCGGCAATTCTGCTGGGGTCGCATCTGGATACGGTACGCAATGCCGGGCGCTACGACGGCATGCTGGGGGTGCTCACGGCGATTGACGTGGTGGAAAACCTGCATCAGCAGGGGCGTCGCCTGGCGAAAGCGATAGAGATTGTGGGTTTCTGCGATGAAGAAGGGACCCGTTTTGGCATCACGTTGCTGGGCAGCCGCGGCCTGACGGGAACCTGGCCAGAGAGCTGGCTGACGCAGACCGATGCCCAGGGGATCAGCGTGGCGCAGGCGATGGTGCAGGTCGGGCTTGATCCTGCGCGAGTCAGTCTGGCCGCGCGTCCGACGGCGGATATCGCTGGTTATCTGGAGCTGCACATTGAGCAGGGGCCGTGCCTTGAGCAAGCGGGGCTGGCGCTCGGGGTGGTGGAGGCGATCAACGGTGCCCGCCGCCTGAACTGCCGTTTTACCGGCGAAGCGGGCCATGCCGGAACGGTTCCGATGAGTCAGCGTCGGGATGCGCTGGCCGCCGCCGCCGAATGGATGGTCCTCATTGAGACGACAACCCGGCAGCACGGGGGAAACCTGGTGGCTACGGTGGGGACGCTGCGCTGCTCCCCGGGCGCGGTTAACGTCATTCCCGGCGAGGTGGCGCTGACGCTGGATATTCGCGGCCCGCAGGATGGTCCGCTCGACGCGCTGCTCGCCACGTTGCTGGATGCCGCGCAGGCGATAGCCGCTCGTCGCCATCTGCACTTTGCCGCCGAAGCGTTCTACCACATCGCCGCGACCGCCTGCGATCGGCGGCTACAGGCGGTGTTGACGCAAGCCGTCAACGAGGTTCAGGGGCGCTCGCTGTCCCTGCCGAGCGGCGCCGGGCACGATGCGATCGCCATCGCCGAACGTTGGCCGGTAGGTATGCTGTTTGTGCGCTGCAAAGGCGGCGTCAGCCACCACCCGGCGGAGTCCGTGACCCGGCAGGATGTGGCGTTGGCTATTGCCGCGTTTCGCCGCGCGACCTGGGCGCTGGCCGAAAACGCATAAGTCGTCCCGCGCGGTCGCACTCGCGGCTTCTTCTGCGCCGGCGCCGCGCTGGAGGCCGCTGACCGGCGGCAGATTGACCGCAGTGAAGGGCTATTTTTACGCGAAAGTAGCACAAAGTGCTAAATGTGCGGGTGATGAACTCTATACCATCCGCGGCACTGACCTCGTCGCCATGGATTGGTAGTCAGTTGGAATAATTCCGCGGGGTCAGTCTGCTCTTCTTGTCAAGCATCGATGACGCCTTTAACCCTCAGATAATCATCATTTTTATTCGCTGAAAATTCCCCGACTGTTATGCTACCTTGTGAAAAGATATGCTGCTGACGAGAGACATGCCGATGCTGAATTCAGATAAGAGTATTAATATACAGACGCAGTCCTCCCGTTCCGGGATGAATCTTTTCCCCGCATTACTGGTGATTATCGCCGTTTCCACATTGTGTGTCGTGATATCGAAACCATTAGGTCCCTGGGAGGTTATCTTCGCCAACGCCGGGCTGTATATTGATCTGTTAGCCTTATTGTTCCTGGTGTTTATGTTATGGATTTCGGCAAAAGTCAGAATGAGCTATGTCGCGGTAAACTGGGTGCGCTACGGGCTGTTACTCTGGATAGCCGGCGGCACCTTTGATTTAATGGACGAGATATTTGTCCAGCCGAAATGGATGGGCTATTACTGCGAAGATCTGCTCCGTCTTTCCGGCATGCTGTTGACGACTATCGGCATCTACAAAATTATCGAGCGTATTAACGTGCTGTACGTGGACGCGCGTTCTCAATCGTTAAAAGACGAGCTGACTCAACTGCCTAACCGGCGCTTTTTCATTGATACTATCCGGGAAAAACAGGGCCATCAGCTGGCGCTGATGATTCTGGATATTGATTTTTTCAAGAAGATAAATGATACCTACGGCCATCTGGTGGGCGATGAGGTGCTATTCGCGTTGGGTAAACAGCTGGCAAAATTAACCAGCGATAAAATTCTGCCGGCCCGGATTGGTGGCGAAGAGTTTGCCATTATTGTTGACGGAATGTCGGCCGAAGAGGTGCGCAACCTGGCGCAGTCCATTCTGGAGAATGTCCGCTCCATTCTGATTAATCATGATTATCCGCTGTCGGTCAGCATTGGCGTCGGCATGCGTGAAAAAGATGAAGCGCAGGATGCGTTTATTAAGAAGGTGGATGAAGCGCTCTACCAGGCTAAACATAACGGCCGCGGACGCGTCGAGTGGGCCGCATCCTGAGGCCGCTACCCCTGCTGCGCGCTGCGACAATGGCGGCGATATTCGGAAGGCGAACGTTCGGTATAGCGTTTAAACACCCGGCAAAAATAGTTGCTGTCGATAAAGCCGCAGTTGTGGGCAATCTCTTTGACTTTTAAGTCGTAACCCCGCAGCAGCTTTTTGGCCTGCTCCAGCCGGACGCGGGTCAGGTATTCGTTAAAACCGACGGAACCCGATTTCTGAAAAATGTGCGACAGGTAGTTTGGGGTGATATGAAAACGTTTTGCCACCGATTCGCGGGTTAACGGCTGGCTGAGATTCTCCTCCAGATAATCCTGTACCGCCATAAACAGATCGCGGCTGCGGCTGACCCGCATCTCCAGGCCGACCAGCTGTTCAAGGCAGTGGCTCAGCAGCGCCGACACCACAAGCCGGGCGGTGACCGGGTCTGGCTGCAGACAGATTTCGTTCAGCGCCAGCAGCAGATAAGAGCCCACGCGCGGCCCCAGGCGGGCGACGCTTTGTTTCTCCGTTCGCAGCCGTTTACCGTCCCAGTGCTGGATGCAAAACCCCAGCTTTTGTCTGCCAAATAAAATACTTAAGGTCGATGCCTGACCGGTCCACTGCGGGCAGGTCCACTTTCCCGCCTGGACATAAAGCACCTGCGATGTTGACAGCACCATATCGGACAAGGGTAAACCGTTCTCCCGCAGCTCGCCCTCCAGCACAATCTCCAGACGCGGAAACGCGACCTGATAGGCCAGTTCCGGGACAGAAATATCCGGTTCCGGGAACCTGACCAGCAGCCTGTCCTTCTGATTGACCAGACGATTTAAAATATCCGGCAGATCTTCAATCATCCCTTCACCCCGAGAGCGAACTATTATCCTGTTGAATATAATCTATTTAATATCCGCAGATCTCTTTTAGTTCGCCCGATTGAGCGCGCAGAGCCAGCCTGCGGCCGCCTGAGTCTCAGAGTTTGACGATCATCACACTTTGCCTCCCCGCGTACGGATGTCCAGTTTTTCGTAGGAATCGCCTCATGTATTTCCCCTGGCCGACGATTAGAGTTTATTTCGTGTTATCGAAAGGTTAAGGAAAGGAAATATGGAACATCAATCTGCTGTCTATCTGGATGCCCTCGGCGCCAACATCGCCTTATCCGACAAAATGAAACAGGAGCTGGATACGCTTGGCTACACCGTGGTGCATCATCTGGCCGACCCGGCGTGGCTGGCGGCGATGCGCGAGCTCATCGATACGCTTGTCGAGAGCGAGGGGGATAACCTGGCCATAGAACACCATCAGGAGGCGACCGCGACGCGCATTGCCAACCTGGTGAATAAAGGGGTGATTTGGGAGAAGGTGTGGTCCCATCCGCTGGTGCTGTCGGCCTGCCGCTATATTTTTCAGGGCGATTTTAAAGTGTCCAGCCTGAATGCGCGCGAGGCGCTGGTTAACGGCGGCCACCAGCCGCTACATGCCGACTGGAAAAAACCGCGTCCCGATTTTCCCAAAGTGCATCTGGTGAATACCATCTGGGCAATCGATGATTTGAGTGCTGAGAATGGCGCCCCGCGAATTATTCCCGGTACGCATCTGCGCCCGGAGCTGCCCGAGGAGGTCCTGAGCGACCCTGAACTGCCGCACCCGGATGAGGTGGTGTTTGCCGCCCCGGCGGGGAGCGTAATGATTTATAACGCACATACCTGGCACGGCGGAACCTGTAATACCACCGGCAGCAGAAGACGGGTGCTGCACGGTTTATACATTGACCGCCAGGACAGCGCGCAGCAGGACCAGCGGCGCTGGCTAAAGCCGGAAACCGCCAGTCGCCTGACGCCGGCGCAAAAATGGCTGCTGGATGTGGAGTAAGCCCGGGCGTCCATTTTTTGCCAGATGGCGGCGGGATAGATTATTTGCCCGGGCTACGGCCCGGCATCCCTTGCCGGTTCGGTATCAGGTAGCCCCGGTAAGCGTAGCGCCACCGGGGAGAGACTCCCGGGCGGCGGGATAAATTATTTGCCCGGGCTACGGCCCGGCATCCCTTGTCGGTTCGGTATCAGGTAGCCCCGGTAAGCGCAGCATCACCGGGGAGGTTCCCGGGCGGCGGGATAAATTATTTGCCCGGGCTACGGCCCGGCATCCCTTGTCGGTTCGGTATCAGGTAGCCCCGGTAAGCGCAGCGTCACCGGGGAGAGGTTCCCGGGCGGCGGGATAGATTATTTGCCCGGGCTACGGCCCGGCATCCCTTGTCGGTGCGGTATCAAGTAGCCCCGGTAAGCGCAGCGTCACCGGGGAGAGACTCCCGGGCGGCGGGATAAATTATTTGCCCGGGCTACGGCCCGGCATCCCTTGTCGGTTCGGCGGCGCGGCTCTGCTGTCCGGGCGACAAACCGGCAGACGATAGCGGTTCGTCGTTCCTGAGAAGCAGTGGAATGCGCCAGCCCGCTCTCAGGGGATCTCTAAATAGACGACCGGCTTTTTCATGATGCTTTTTACCGCTTCAGCGATCTGCTGCGGCTGAAGTAAAAACGTTTTGATGCTGGTTTTAATCGTGCGCTGGCCGCAAAAGCGCCTGGCGTCGTCGATTTCAATATCCGTAACCAGCAGGACGACATCGGCCCCGGCAATATCGTCGGGGGTAATTTTATTTTCAATCCCCAGCGCGCCCTGGGTTTCGATTTTGATCTGCCACTTTTCGTGGTGGCCGACTTTTTGTAACCGCTCCGCCGCCATATAGGTATGGGCCACGCCGCTCACGCAGGCCGTGACCGCAACGATCTTGAGATCCATAGCATCCTCCGGGCATTAGCCACCGACAGTTACGCGAAAACCAGCTTGTTCAGCCATGAGAGTGAATCGGTTAATCTCTGCTGCCGATGGCGCTCCGACCTTTGCCATCGCCCATCTCTTGCCCAACAGCGAGTATTTCGGTTCGCCATAGTGGTGAAACGGCAGCAGGTGAATGTCAGGCAGCGCAAACGGCGCCAGGAAGGAGAGAATCTGGCTGAAGTTCTTTTCACACAGGGTAAAGCCGGGAATGAGCGGCACTCTGGGAATGACGTGAACGCCATTTTCCACCAGCCGGCTGAAATTTTCCAGCACCCGGGGGAGATTCAGGGCGAGCTGTTCTCTGGCCTGCCCGGGATCCATCATTTTCAGATCAAACAGCACTTCGTCGCATGCCTGGGCAAGAGGGTAAACGCGGCTGAAGGCGGCGTCGCCCGCCGTTTCTATCGCCGTGTGGATCCCCCACTGGCGCAACGCGCGTAAGAAACGGGTGGCAAACCCGGCCTGCATCAACACCTCTCCACCCGATAGCGTGACGCCGCCGCCCGAGGCGCGAAAAAAGATCTCATCTTTCAGAACCTCTTTGAGCAACGCTTCCTGAGTGACATCGCGGCCAATTTGCTCCCATGCGCCGGAAGGGCACTCTTCGACGTCCTGCTGGCAGCGAGCGCAGTGGAGACACCGGCTTTCCCGGCGCACGGTTTCAATTTGGGGGGAGAGGGATTCCGGGTTGGCACACCACGGGCAGGTATGCGGGCAACCTTTAAAAAAGACGACGGTTCTGATCCCCTGGCCATCGTTCAGCGAGTAGCGCTGGAGATTGAAAATGCGCGCCCGGTCGGCGCGCGTCTCGATAACGTCACAGTTGATGCGTGGTGCGGTGGATAATGTCATCCTGGATCTCCTTCGATAACTCCACAAAGAAGGCGCTGTAGCCCGCGACGCGTACCACCAGGCCGGCGAAATCCTGAGGGCGCTGCTGCGCTTCGCGCAGCGTCTGTGCGTTGACCACGTTAAACTGGATATGCTGTAGCTTCAGGCTGGTGAAAGCCTGTAAGAAATCGGCCAGCTTGTTGAGCCCGCTCTCTCCGCTCAGGGTCGCCGGGGTGAACTTCACGTTCAGCAGCGTGCCGTTGGAGAGCAGGTAGTTATCCAGCTTGCTGACCGATTTCAGGACCGCCGTTGGCCCCTGAGAATCCTGGCCGACCATCGGCGACAGACCGCCATCGGCTAACTGCTCGCCGGCCAGGCGGCCATCCGGCGTTGCGCCGACCACCGAGCCGAGCGGAACGTGCGCCGAGACGGTATAGGAACCGGGGGTGAAGTGCCCGCCGCGCGGGTTGCGGTACTGCTCAACCTCTTTACAGTAAAAGCGCAGCACGTCGGCGCTGATATTGTCTACCTCGTCGATATCGTTGCCATATTTTTCAAAGCGGTGAACCAGTCGGGCGCGGATTTTCTCGCCTTCCGGCGTCTGGAAATTGGCCTTGAGGACCTGAATCAGCTCGTCGTAGCTCATGCGCTGCTGCTCGAAGACCATCCCCTTGAGCGCATGCAGGGAGTCGCTGAGATTGGCGATACCAATTCCCTGAACGCCGGAGAAGTTGTAGCGCGCGCCGCCTTCGGTGATGTCCTTTCCGTGCAACACGCAATCCTGAATAAACGAAGAGAGCAGGGGAACCGGCGCCTGATCCCGGTGGCCGAGGTCGCAAATGTTGCTGCCTTCGACCATCAGCCTGATGTAGTAGCGGATTTTCTCGCGGATCTGCTGAATCAGCCCGTCCCAGCTGATATCGGGGTTACCTTCGTTCTCCAGCATCACGATCTCCATGACCTTCAGCAGGTTGAACATCGCAATATCGTGCAGCCCATAGGTGCGGCCGGGGATAGAGAGTTCGACGCAGCCGACGACGGCATAATCCCGCGCATCCTCCAGCGAGACGCCGCGGTTGAGAAAGGCCGGAACCACCACTTCGTCGTTGAAAATTTGTGGGATCCCGGTACCTAAGCGGATGGTTTCCGCCGTTTTGTGCAGGAACGGGCGGTCGATCAGTTCGTTGACGCGCACGCCGAGATTGGGCTGCGGCAGACGGACGTTCTGGTAGGCATCCAGCGCGAGAAAGGAGAGCACGTTTACCGCGCTGCGTCCGGTCTCACTCAGGCCGCCGAGCAAGGCGGTATAGCCCGTCGGAAAGCCGGCAAAGTAGCGGGCGCTGCTGGATGAGCGCAGCAGGACAATATCGTTGCACTTGACCCACAGCGATTCCAGCAGCGTTTTCAGCAACGCGGGATCCTCGCCACGGGTTAACGACGCCTGATAAAACGGCAGCATATACTGGTCAAAACGGCCAAGCGAAATCGAACTGGCGTTGGACTCGTACTGCAGAATGATGTTCATGTACCAGAACAGCTGGCAGGCCTGCCAGAAATCTTCCGGGCGATGCGCGGCGTTATGGCGCGAATGAGCGGCAATCGTCTCCAGCTCCTGGCGTCGCTGCGGATCGTCGCAGCGGCGGGCCATGTCAGCGGCGAGGGTGGCGTAACGCAAAATGTGGCGCTGCGAGGCCGCCAGTAAAATCAGCACCGCCTGATAAAAGTCGTTCTCCGGATGCTGTCGGGCCAGACTTTTCATTTCCGTCGCCAGCGCCGCCAGTCCTTTATTCAGCAGGCGGGGATAATCGATAATGATGTGCCCCTGGCCCTTGTCGGTCTGGTTGATGCTGAAAATCTGCGTGCCTACCGCCGCTTTCACCTCGTCGGTCATCTGGGCGTTAATAACATCTTTCATCGAGCGTTTTTCCCAGTACGGGAACAGCGCTTCACGGTAGATGCGCTTGTCTTCATCGCTGATGGCGAAGCGATCCTGCGGGCGAACCGGGAACCGATCCAGCTCGTTAAGCAACCAGTAGGGGTCCATCTCGGGCGAGACGATGCCGGCGCGCGGTTTGATTGTCCGGTTGCCGGCGATCAGTTCATCATTACGAATCGAAATCTGTACATGGTCAAGGATCCAGGCGGTGGCCTTCGCCCGACGAATCATCGTCGGCTCCCCCTCGGTGCGTTTGTGGCTTTCGGTATAGAGCAGGGCGCGTTCGAGCGAGATTTCCCGCGGGTGAGCGAACAGGCCCGCTATTAAGCGTTGGGTACGATTGGTCATGACAAACTCCATGTGAACGCCCTCTCCACGCGCGGATTGAGGCAATTCGCGACGCGCGTTGCGCACGGACTGCCGGTCACTATGACGCTCGTGGAGCGGGGCGCTGAGTTTTGCGCAGCGTCGCTGCGCGCGACGGTATTCAGGCTTTCTGCGAAAGATGGCTGTCGATTTTGTTCATAATGGCGTCAGCCCGCTTCACGGCATCGCTGATATTGACGCGAACGATGGTTTTACCGGCAAACCGCTCTTCACTCTTGATGCCGATATCTTTGGTCAGAATCACGATATCGGCGCTGGCGACATCGTCTGCCGACAGCTCATTTTCAATACCGATGGAGCCCTGGGTCTCCACCTTGACCTGCCAGCCTTTGGCTGTGGCGGCGCTCTCCAGCGACTCCGCTGCCATGTAGGTGTGTGCGACGCCGGACGGGCAGGCGGTAACGGCGATAATCCTGGTCATAAACTATTCCTTCTGCGGTTTCAGTTAATTTCGAAATCAAGATCCAGTTCGTCATCGGCTTTGGCTTCTGACGCTTTCTTCCTGGTGAGGGCTTTAAGCACGATGACGCAGGCGGCGCTGACCAATGCCCCGACCAGCAGGCCGATGATGAACCCGCCTTTACCCTGAACCACCGGCAGGACAATCAGTCCGCCCCAGCCGGCGTAGCACTGAACGCCGAGCAGGGCGGTCGTCGCGCAGCCGCTGGCGGCGCCAATCATGATCGACGGGATGACGCGCAGCGGGTCGGCGGCCGCGAAGGGGATGGCGCCTTCCGACACGCCAACGCAGCCCATGACCAGCGCGGCTTTGCCCGCTTCTCGCTCCTCTGGCGTGAAGTATTTGCGACCCACCAGCGTCGCCAGACCCATGCCCAGCGGCGGAATGGCGATCCCGACGGCGGCGATAGCCACCACGCTATAAACCCCCTGGGAGACGCAAATCAGCATGAAGGCGTAGGCCACTTTATTGACCGGCCCCCCCATGTCGAAGGCCAGCATCAGCCCCATGATGATGGCGAGAAGCACGATGCTGCCCTCGCGCATGCCCTGTAGCCAGGTTGTCAGACCGGCGGTGAGCGCGCCGATAGGTTCACCCAGCCCCCACATCATGATCCCGGCCGTAATAAAAGTGCCGATAATGGGGATAACAAAAATGGGCATCACGGAGCGCAGCACTTTGTGGACTGGGATTTTCTTCAGGTAGTAAACCACCAGGCCGCCGATCATCCCGGCGATCAGTGCGCCGAAAAAACCGGCGCCAAAACTGTTGCCGACCCACGCGCCAATGGCGCACGGGGCCAGCGCCGCGCGGTCAGAAATGGAGTAGCCGATATAGGCCGCCAGAAAAGGCACCATCAGGGTCAGTCCGGCGACGCCAATATCAAACAGTTTTTTCAGGTTGGGATCCGTCGCGCCATCGGGCACGGCGCCTTTGCCGTATAGCATGACCGAGACGGCGAGGAGGATCCCGCCGGAGACCACAAAGGGGATCATATGTGAGACGCCGGTCATGAGATGCTGGCGTGTATTTTTTAGTATTTGCACCAGTTCGTTCATTGCTTGCTCCTGAGCGCGCTAACGCTCGTGACAGTATTGTTGCTTCAACAGTAGGAAAATGGCGGGGGAGAAAACAGTAGAGAAAAAGTGCATTTACTGGATATTTGTAAGGTGCGCGTGAAATTGCGATCCACCTCAAATCTTAGGTGTTATGGGGGAATGTTGCGAGCAAACGAGAGAATTGTGAGCCGGAACAGAAAAAAGATCTCTGTGTACAATTTTCCAGTAATTCACTCTTTTCTCGCGTAGTTCCTGCGGCGCGCTTTCTTTACCGTTGAGGCAATGATGTCTTGCTCAGGAGAAAGCCAATGGCCCAGGTTATTAAATTCCGTTGTGATTTGCCAAATGGCGTCCACGCCCGTCCGGCTAGTCTGGTAGAAACGCTATGCAATACCTTTTTGTCTTCTGTTGACTGGTGGAATACGCGCAGCGACCTGCGCGGCAATGCGAAAAGCGCGCTGGCTATTATTGCCACCAACACAATACAGGGCGACGAGTGCCAGTTAATTATCCGCGGTGAGGATGAGCAGCGGGCGCTTGCTGCCCTGTCGGCATTTATTCAGGATGAATTTCCGCACTGCGATACGCCGTTGCCGGCGGCGGAAAGTCCAGAGGTACAGCCGGTTCCGGAATCGCTGTCGCGGCTGAATCCCATCCTGTTGCACGGGCGGCCAGTGTGTGCCGGGAGCGCCGGGGGCACGCTCACCCGGCTGAAATCTTTCGATCTGCGCGACCCGGGCCCGCTGCCCGCTGCCGGGAATGTTGAGCACGAGCAGGCGCTGCTGGATCAAGGTTTGCTGCTGCTGGTTAAAAATATCGAGCTGCGGCTGCTGGATAACGACGGAACCGCCGGCGCCATTCTGGAGGCGCATCGTTCGCTGGCGACGGATGCTTCTCTACGCCAGCATCTGCTTGGCGGGCTGCTGACCGGCCTGAGCTGCGCCCAGGCGATCGTCGCCAGCGGCGAGCACTTCTGCGCTCAGTTCCACGACTCCGGCAACCGCTATTTACAGGAGCGGGTGCTGGACATCCGCGATGTCTGCTTCCAGCTTCTGCAGCATATCTACGGCGAGTCCCGCTTCCCGGCTCCGGGTAAGCTGACCGTCCCGGCGATTTGTCTTGCCGATGAGTTAACGCCCAGCCAGTTTCTTGAGCTGGATAAAACGCTGCTGAAAGGCCTGCTGCTGAGCGGCGGCGGGACCACTTCGCATACCGTGATTCTGGCGCGTTCGTTTAATATTCCGACTCTGGTCGGCGTGGAGATGGCGGCGCTGCAGCCGTGGGTGGGGCAACCGGTATATATCGACGGCAATGCCGGGCTGGTGGCGGTTAACCCGGATGAGGCGGTGACGCGCTACTACCAGCAGGAGGCCTGGGCCGCGGCGCAGTTACGTCGTCAGCAGCAGGCGTGGTTTGATAAAGACGGGGTCACAAAAGATGGCCTGCGTCTGGAGGTGGCGGCCAATATTGCCCACTCCGTTGAAGCCGCCGCGGCGTTTGGCAACGGCGCACAGGCGGTGGGCCTGTTTCGTACCGAAATGCTGTATATGGACCGGCCCGGCGCGCCGTCCGAAGATGAGCTGTATAATATTTTTTGTCAGGCGCTGGAACCGGCGAAGGGCCGCAGCATTATTATTCGCACCATGGATATCGGGGGCGATAAGCCGGTGGCCTATCTCAATATCCCGGCGGAAAACAACCCCTTCCTCGGCTATCGCGCGGTGCGAATTTACGAAGAGTACCAGACGCTGTTCCGCACGCAGCTCAGGGCGATTCTGCGCGCCTCGGCGCACGGCTCGTTGAAAATTATGATTCCGATGATCTCCTCGATGGAGGAGATTCTGTGGGTGAAAGAAAGGCTGGCCGAAGCCAGGCAATCCCTGCGCGATGAACATATTCCGTTCGATGAGAAGATCCCGTTTGGCATCATGCTGGAAGTGCCGTCGGTGATGTTTATCATCGACCAGTGCTGTGAAGAGATCGATTTTTTCAGTATTGGCAGCAATGACCTGACGCAGTATCTGCTGGCGGTGGATCGTGATAACAGCAAAGTCACGCGCCACTACAACAGCCTCAACCCGGCTTTTTTGCGCGCGCTGGACTACGCCGTGCAGGCGGTACATCGGCAGGGGAAATGGATTGGTCTGTGCGGTGAACTGGGGGCGAAAGGCTCGGTGCTGCCGCTGCTGGTGGGACTTGGGCTGGATGAACTGAGCATGAGCGCGCCGGCGATTCCGGCGACGAAAGCGCGTCTGGCCCGGCTGGATAGTCGGGCCTGTCGCCAGCTGCTGAACCAGGCTATGCAGTGTCGCACCTCGCTGGAGGTGGAACATTTATTAGCTCAGTTCCGCATGGCCCAGCAGGACGCGCCGCTGATTACCACGCAGTGCATTACCTTAAACAGCGACTGGCGCAGTAAAGAAGAGGTGCTGAAAGGCATGACCGACAATCTGCTGCTGGCGGGGCGTTGCCGCTACCCGCGTAAGCTGGAGGCCGATCTCTGGGCGCGCGAAGCGGTATTTTCCACCGGGCTGGGCTTCAGCTTTGCCATTCCGCACAGCAAGTCGGAACATATTGAGCAGTCCACCATCAGCGTGGCTCGCCTGGCCCGGCCGGTGGCGTGGGGAGAGGACGAAGCGCAATTTGTGATTATGCTGACGCTGAACAAACATGCCGCCGGGGATCAGCATATGCGCATCTTCTCTCGTCTGGCGCGGCGCATTATGCACGAGGCGTTTCGTCACGCGCTGGTCACCGCCGACAGCAGCGAGGCCATCGCCGGGTTATTGCAGCGCGAGCTGGAGCTGTAGTTTCTCCGGCGGAACGGTGCCGCCGGAGAGGCGGGTTAGCGCAAAATCGCCTGGCAGATGGCTTCGCTGACCTGCCGGGTCGAGGCATCCCCCTTCATATCCGGCGTTTTCGGCCCGCTGGCGATAACCTGCTCAATAGCCTGTAAAATACCGTCATGGGCGGCCTGATAACGCGCATCGCCGGCGCCGAGGAAATCCAGCATCATGGCGCCCGCCCAGATAGTCGCTATCGGGTTGGCGATGTTCTGACCGTAAATATCCGGCGCTGAGCCGTGGACCGGCTCGAACAGAGACGGGAAGGTACGCTCCGGATTCAGGTTCGCCGACGGGGCGATGCCAATGGTACCGGTACAGGCCGGGCCAAGATCGGAGAGGATATCGCCGAACAGATTTGAGCCGACGACCACGTCGAAGCGTTCCGGCTGGAGGACGAAGCGGGCGCACAGAATATCGATATGCTGTTTGTCCCAGCGGATCTCAGGATACTCCCGGGCCATGGCTTCTACGCGCTCATCCCAGTAAGGCATGCTGATGGCCAGCCCGTTGGATTTGGTGGCGGAGGTCAGGGTTTTACGCGGGCGGCTTTGCGCCAGTTCAAACGCGTAGCGCAGGATCCGGTCTACGCCGCGGCGGGTGAAGACCGACTCCTGAATCACCATCTCATACTCGGTCCCGGGGTTCACGCGTCCGCCGAGCGAGGAGTATTCCCCTTCGGTATTCTCCCGCACCACGTAGAAATCAATATCGCCGGCTTTTTTACCCGCCAGCGGGCAGGGAACGCCGGGGAACAGGCGCACCGGACGCAGGTTGACGTACTGATCGAACTCGCGGCGAAACTTGAGCAGCGAGCCCCACAGTGAGACGTGATCCGCTACGGTGTCGGGCCAGCCGACGGCGCCAAAATAGAGAGCATCAAAGGTTTTGAGCTGCTCATGCCAGTCGTCGGGCATCATTTTACCGTGGCGGACATAATAGTCGCAGCTGGCCCATTCAATCTGTTCAAAGCTTAATGACAAATCCCAGCGTTCAGCCGCGGCTTGTAAGACGCGAATACCTTCAGGCAGCACTTCTTTACCTATCCCGTCTCCTGGGATGGCGGCAATACGACAGCTTTTCTTCATACCGGTTCTCACTTATCAGCGATGAAAATTGACTTCCTTTCTATCCTATAATTGACTGGTTCATAATTAATCACGCTAACTGGTGAAACATAAAACACAGTTCATGAATAATCTGCCGCTGCTAAATGATTTACGCGTGTTTATGCTGGTAGCCCGCCGCGCCGGTTTTGCCTCTGCCGCCGAAGAGCTCGGCGTTTCGCCCGCCTTTGTCAGCAAGCGCATTTCTTTGCTTGAGCAGACGCTGAATGTGCTGCTGCTGCACCGCACTACCCGTCGGGTCACGATAACCGAAGAGGGCGAGCGCATCTACGAATGGGCGCAGCGCATTTTGCAGGACGTCGACCAAATGATGGATGAGCTGTCCGATGTGCGTCAGGTGCCGCAGGGTACGCTGCGGATTATCAGCAGCTTTGGTTTTGGCCGCCGGGTGGTGGCGCCGGCGCTGTCGGCGCTGTCGCGTCAGTATCCGCAGCTGGAGCTGCGGTTTGATGTTGAAGACCGGCTGGTCGACCTCGTGAATGAAGGCGTCGATCTCGATATTCGCGTGGGTGATGATATTGCCCCCAATCTGATTGCCCGCAAACTGGCGACCAACCAGCGGATTCTCTGCGCTTCACCGGCGTTTCTGGCCCGCTATCCGCAGCCCAGGCAGCTCAGCGATCTGGCGACCTTGCCCTGTCTGGTGATTAAAGAGCGCGATCGACCGTTTGGCGTCTGGCAGCTCCACGGTAAAGAGGGGGAGCAGGCGATTAAGGTGACCGGCCCGCTCGCCTCTAACCACGGGGAGATCGTGCATCAGTGGTGTCTTGACGGGCAGGGGATCTCGCTACGCTCGTGGTGGGATGTCAGTGACAATATCGCCAGCGGTCACCTGGTGCATCTGCTGCCGGAATACTCTCAGCCGGCCAACATCTGGGCGGTGTATGTGTCGCGGCTGGCGACTTCGGCGAAAATTCGGGCCACGGTGGAGTTTTTACGCCACTACTTTCAGCAGCACTATCCGCAGCAATGCGTTGTGAGCCGCGAAACCTGATGCGCAAGACGAGAACACCACCGGCGTTGGCTGTCGGTGGTGCGGACGGCGTTAACGCCGCCGGGCGTTGGCTCAAACAGCGGCGCGCCGGGCGCCGGATCAACGCACCCGGCGGCTGTTGTTCCAGGCGGCGTAGCGGCTCACACGCCGAGGCGGTCGCGCAAGCTGTAGTACGCCGCGCCCATTGCGGTAAACGGAATGCGTAAGCTGCGCCCGCCCGGGAACGGGTAGTGGGGCAGGTTCGCAAAGGCGTCGAAGCGCTCGGCATCCCCGCGCAGCAGCTCGGAGATCAGCCGCCCGGCGAGATGGGTACAGGTGACGCCGTGGCCGCTGTAACCCTGCATATAGTAGATGTTGTTGTCCAGGCGTCCGAACTGCGGCATCCTCGAAAGCGTCAGCAGGAAGTTGCCGGTCCAGCGATAATCGATTTTCACCCCTTTCAGCTGCGGGAAAGTCTTCAGCAGTTTCGGCATGATCAGCCGTTCAACGTCGTCCGGATCGCGGGCGCCGTAGACGACGCCGCCGCCGTACAACAGGCGGTTATCGCCGGTCAGACGGTAGTAGTCCAGCAGGTAGTTGCAGTCTTCCACGCAGTAATTTTTCGGGATCAGCGAACGGGCGACGTCGTCGGACAGCGGCTCGGTGGTGACGACCTGGGTACCGCACGGCATACTGCGTTTGGCCAGCTCCGGCTCCACTTTGTCGCCAAGGTAGGCGTTTCCGGCGACGATCACGTAGCGTGCGGTCACCTGGCCTTTGGCGGTGCTCACCACCGCCGGGCTGGTGTGCTGGATGCGGATGACCGGCGATTGTTCATAAATCCGACCGCCGTTCAGACGAATGGCATCCGCTTCGCCGATGGCCAGATTCAGGGGATGAATATGACCACCGCTATGATCGAGCAGGGCGCCGATATAACGATCGCTGTTGACCTCACGGCGGATGGCATTGGCATCCAGCAGCTCCAGCTGGTTGTTACCGTAGCGCTGCCAGTTGGCTTTCTGCTCTTCCAGAGTTTCCAGCTGTTTGTGGTTCATCGCCACAAACAGGCCGCCGGGGCGATAGTCGCACTGAATCTGATAGCGCTGGATACGTTCGCGGATGATCTCGCCACCTTCAAACATCATGCTGCCGAGCATTCTTGCCGCGTCCGGTCCGTAGGTTTTTTCAATGACGTCAATATCGCGGCTATAGGAGTTAACCAACTGGCCGCCGTTGCGTCCGCTGGCGCCAAAGCCAATTCGGGCGCTTTCCAGCAGCACCACGTCGTAGCCCATTTCGGCAAGATGTAGGGCGGAAGAGAGGCCGGTGTAGCCGCCGCCGACGACGCAGACGTCGCAGCTGATGGATTCGCTCAGCGTCGGAAACGGTGCGTATTTGTTGGCGCTGGCGGCGTAATAACTGGTGGTATGTTCGGTCATGATTAAGACTCCAGAGTCATCCAGATCGTTTTCAGTTCGGTGAATTTTTCCAGCGCGTGCAGAGATTTATCGCGTCCGTTGCCGCTTTGTTTATAGCCGCCAAACGGGACGGTCATATCACCATCGTTATAGTTGTTCACAAAAACGGAGCCCGCTTTCAGGCGGCGGCTCATGCGGTGGGCGCGGGAAAGATCGCGGGTCCAGACCGCTGCGCCCAGGCCGTAATGGCTGTCGTTGGCAAGCCGCAGTGCCTCGGCTTCTGAGGTGAAGCGGGTGACCACCAGTACCGGGCCGAAAATCTCTTCCCGACTCAGGGGAGAGGCCGGATCGACATCAACGAAAATGGTCGGGCCGACGGCGGCCGGCCACGGATTTTTCCGGCCATCGAGCAGTAAGGTGCTGTGACTTTCTCCCACGCGGATAAAACTGTGGACGCTGTCGGCATGGGTGTTATCAATCAACATGCCCATGGTGGTGTTGGGGTCGAGCGGGTTGCCCGGCTGCCAGAGGCGAGCCTGCTCCTGCAGACGGCTGAGGAACTCATCGGCAATGCTCTCTTCAACCAGCAGGCGGGTACCGGCGATGCACACCTGGCCCTGGTTGTAAAAGATGCCGCCGGCGGTGGCGTTGACCGCTTTTTGCAGATCCGGGCAGTCGGCAAAGACGATATTGGCGCTTTTCCCCCCCGCTTCCAGCCAGACGCGCTTCATGTTGCTGTCGCCGGCATCTTTTAACAGCTGTTTGCCGGTGCGGGTAGAGCCGGTAAAGGTGATGACCTCAACGTCCGGGTGCAGCGACAGGGCCTGGCCCGCCTCGTGGCCAAACCCGCTGATCACGTTCAGCACGCCGTCCGGCAGCCCGGCTTCTTTCGCCAGGCCAGCAAGACGCAGGGCGGTGAGCGGTGATTTTTCAGACGGTTTAAGCACGATGCTATTGCCGGTGGCCAGCGCCGGGCCGAGTTTCCAGCAGGCCAGCAGCAGCGGGAAATTCCACGGGACCACGGCGGCAATCACGCCTACCGGCTCACGGACGATCATCGCCAGTTCATTGACGCCGGTAGGGGCGACTTCGCCATACACTTTGTCGATGGCTTCCGCATACCAGCGGATCGCCCGCGCCGCGCCGGGGATATCGTCGCGCAGGCTGTGGCGGATCGGCTTTCCGGTATCGAGCGTCTCCAGCAGCGCCAGCTCTTCACGGTGGCTTTCCATCAGGTCCGCCAGCTTATTGAGCACCGCTTTACGCTGCGCGGGTGAGGTCTGCGACCAGTCGCCGCGTTCAAAAACGCGGCGCGCGGCCTGAACGGCGAGGTCGACGTCGGCCTTTTTACCGCGGGCGACGTGCGCCAGAGTTTGCTGGGCGGCAGGGTCGATGGTTTCAAACGTGGTATTATCGACAGCAGAGCAGTATTCGCCATTAATAAATAACCGCGTTTCAATCTCCATGCTTTTCGCTTTATCCTGCCACCAGGCCAGATGTTTGAAATCCATATAAGACTCCTTAATCACATAATCGAATAGTGGGCATTTCAGACAGCACAGGGCGCAGGGCGTCCCCGGAGTCAGATACCGTCTTTCGCGCGTTTTATTTGCGCGTATTATTGAGGCCAGCAGGAAATAAGATTCCGCACTACGCTGCGTATTATTTGCGTGTTCTTCGCTCCGCCGGAAACAGGGCATCCGACGGAGCAGGCCAGAAGAAAGCCTGAAACCTGCTCAGGCTAAAAAATCAGAATGTGGTGGGAGTATGGGCACTGATAATTCGGCAAATGCCGGCCGAAGTATTGCTGAAACTGTGCGGTATGCCGGTATTTATGGCATAGCTTTGCCCAGCCACCAGATGATACGACTGACCATTTATGACCAGTACGACTTCACCTTCCAGTATGGTGCCAATTTCCTCACCTTGATGTTTGATCCTCTCCCCGGTTGTGGTTCCAGGCTGGTAAGTTTCAAAAATCATCGCCAGCGTACGGTTCGGATTTCCGTTATGCACCAGCTTCATCGAAACCCCCTGACTGCCGATTTCGATAAGGTCATCCTGATTAATAACCACCTGCGGTTCATCAGGTTTTTCTGGTTCAGAAAAGAATTCCGAGAGCGACAGCCCATAAACTTTCAGCAGCTTTTGCAGCGTACTGATGGCAGGACTGACTTTGTCCTGTTCTATGGTACTGATGGCACTATGTGTTAACCCAGACAGTTCGGCGGCACGACGTTGTGAGAGACCCAGCTGTTGGCGGATCTCTGACAGACGTTTTCCTGGCGCCAGTCCGTCATCGCTCATATTTGCATTTCCTTAACTGTAATGGTCAGAGTCGCGGCTTTTCAGCCATGCGCTTCTGACAGGCGGTGATAAAACCTTCAAACAACAAACGCGACAGGGCGTATTCACTACTGTTCCATTCCGGATGCCACTGTACCCCCAGCGCGAAGGGGTGGTCATTAACGCTGACCGCTTCTGCCAGCCCATCGGAAGAACGGGCTTCGACGCGCAGACGCGAGCTTAATGTCTTTGCTCCCTGCCCATGTAGCGAGTTTACCCAAAACGTGTTGCAGCCCGGTATTAACTGAGAAAGTAATCCTCCTTGCTGAACCTGTACTTCGTGAGACGGCGCATATTGCTGCTCAACCGGCAGTTCCGGATCTTCGCGATGTTCGAGGAGCTCCGGCTGCTCGAAAAGACGACGATACAGAGTCCCACCGGTGGCGACAACCAGTTCCTGTAACCCACGGCAGATGGCGAAAATGGGGATGCGCCTTTCGAGTGCGGCGTTAATCAGTGCCATGCTCAGAAGATCACGCCCGGGATCGGCGTCAGGCTCATCGCCGTTTTCACCATAAAGGTGCGGCTGCACATTGCTGGGGCTGCCCGGCAGGTAAATTCCGTCCAGTTGAGGTAACAACGCGGCAAGCAGTTCCGGTTCAGCCAGCGCATGCGGCAGGGCAATCGGTAATCCACCGGCGTTAATTATTGCATTCAGGTATTTTTCTTGCAGGGTCTGGGTCTGGTGACCCTTCAGCCTGTTCCTGCACATCACGACACCAATAACTGGCTTGTACATTATATTTTCCATGATCGCCCTCACAAAGTGGACTAAATTATGACCATTTAGCGCTTTAAATGGCCATATCGTTCAATATTTTCTCAATCTAGCAGTGAGAATTGCCGTTTGCAAACTTAATTTAACATTTGACAAACATTTTGTTTGCATACACATTCGAAGAGTGGACATTATATTTAACGGCAAGAAAGCCCGGCTCCGAAACCAACACAACGGCGGTGAATGATGGAAACCAATATTGTAGAAGTTGAGAATTTTGTTCAGCAGTCAGAAGAGAGACGGGGCAGCGCATTCACCTGGGAAGTGAAGCGCTACCTTGAGCAGTATCCGAATACGCAGTATGTCGATGTGCTGCTGACCGATCTGAACGGCTGTTTCCGCGGGAAGCGCATCCCGGTCTCCAGCCTGAGCAAACTGGAAAAAGGGTGCTACTTCCCGGCCTCCGTTTTTGCCATGGATATTCTGGGAAATGTGGTAGAAGAGGCCGGTCTCGGCCAGGAGATGGGGGAACCGGACTGCACCTGCGTACCGGTACCGGGTACCTTAACGCCTTCTGCTGCCGACCCGGCATTTATCGCGCAGCTGCAGCTGACCATGGTTGATGAAGATGGCGCTCCCTTTGACGTTGAGCCGCGGAACGTTCTCAATCGACTCTGGCAGCAGCTGCGCCAGCGTGGGTTGTTCCCCGTGGTAGCGGTAGAGCTGGAGTTCTATTTACTCGATCGTAAACGCGATGCTGAAGGCTATCTCCAGCCGCCTTGCGCGCCGGGTACCGGCGATCGCAACACCCAAAGCCAGGTCTATTCCGTGGATAACCTCAACCACTTCGCCGACGTGCTCAACGATATTGATGAGCTGGCCCAGCTGCAGCTGATTCCGGCCGATGGCGCGGTGGCAGAAGCGTCGCCGGGTCAGTTCGAAATCAACCTTCATCATACCGATAACGTGCTGGATGCCTGCGATGATGCGCTGGCGTTAAAACGCCTCGTGCGTTTGATGGCCGAGAAGCATAAGATGCATGCCACTTTTATGGCCAAGCCTTATGAAGAACATGCCGGTAGCGGGATGCATATCCATATCAGCATGCAAAACAACAAGGGTGAAAACGTCCTCGCGGATGCCAATGGCGAAGATTCTGCGCTGTTGAAACGCGCGCTCGCCGGGATGATTGACCTGATGCCGGCGTCGATGGCGCTGCTGGCGCCAAACGTCAACTCATACCGCCGCTTCCAGCCGGGTATGTATGTGCCGACGCAGGCCTCCTGGGGGCATAACAACCGGACGGTGGCGCTGCGGATCCCCTGCGGCGACCGCCAGAATCACCGCGTGGAGTATCGCGTGGCGGGGGCCGACGCCAACCCGTATCTGGTGATGGCGGCGATTTTTGCCGGCATTTTGCACGGTCTGGACAATACGCTGCCGTTGCAGGAAGAGGTGGAAGGCAACGGCCTGGAGCAGGAAGGGCTGCCGTTCCCGATCCGTCAAAGCGATGCGCTGTGGGAGTTTATGCAAAACGATAGCCTGCGCGAGCGCCTGGGTGAACGTTTCTGCCACGTTTACCACGCCTGTAAACATGACGAATTACTGCAATTTGAGCGTCTTATCACAGAAACAGAAATTGAGTGGATGTTGAAAAACGCCTGATTGTCGCCCCGCAAGGGGCCTGTAGATTTGATCGACAAGTAGCATCATACGGCCTGAGCGGAGCCTGGTCGGACGTTTTTGCTGGGAGTCCAGCCATTTCCCGGATGTCGCGTAAAGGAGCGCAGGCGATAACGGGGCTTCAGTTAACGACACAGTGTGTGACGAGGTAAGAGATGACGCCGATGTTCAAATATCCGCAGGGAGAAGGGGGCCATGAAGGCCGCAATAACACAGAATTAACCGCCGTAAGTCGATACGTTTTAACCGATTATTTATGCCTTACCCCCTTGCTAAGCAGGTTTGTTACCCGGTCATTGCGCCTACAAACCCACGTTTACATGGGGGGGTATGACTATGGCTGCTAACGCTTCTCTCGATATCTCATCCGAGGCGGGAAAACCTCGTCTGCGTAAGTCGCTCAAGCTCTGGCAGGTGGTGGTTATGGGGCTGGCCTATCTCACGCCGATGTCGGTATTTGATACGTTTGGTATTGTGTCGGGTATCAGCAATGGCCACGTGCCGGCCTCCTATATTCTGGCGTTGGCTGGGGTACTGTTCACCGCTATTAGCTATGGCAAGCTGGTCCGTCAGTTCCCCGAAGCGGGGTCGGCGTATACCTATGCGCAGAAGTCGATCAGTCCGCACGTGGGCTTTATGGTGGGCTGGTCGTCGCTGCTGGATTATCTTTTCTTACCGATGATCAACGTGCTGCTGGCGAAGATTTATCTGTCGGCGCTGTTCCCGGAGGTGCCGCCGTGGATCTGGGTGGTAGGTTTTGTCGCGATTCTGACCGCGGCGAATCTTAAAAGCGTCAATCTGGTGGCCAACTTCAATACGCTGTTTGTGCTGGTGCAGATTGCGATCATGGTGGTCTTTATCTTCCTGGTGGTGCAGGGATTACATAAGGGAGAAGGGGTCGGGACCGTCTGGTCGCTGCAACCGTTCATCAGCCAGAATGCCCATCTGATTCCGATTATCACCGGGGCGACGATTGTCTGTTTCTCGTTCCTCGGTTTTGATGCGGTCACCACGCTATCGGAAGAGACGCCGGATGCCGCGCGCACCATTCCGAAAGCCATTTTCCTGACGGCGGTCTATGGCGGGATTATCTTTATCGTCGCCTCCTTCTTTATGCAGCTCTTTTTCCCCGATATCAGCCGCTTTAAGGATCCGGATGCGGCGCTGCCGGAAATTGCGCTGTACGTTGGCGGAAAACTGTTCCAGTCGATTTTCCTCTGCACCACCTTCGTCAACACGCTGGCCTCGGGTCTGGCCTCACACGCCAGCGTCTCCCGCCTGCTGTACGTCATGGGGCGCGATAACGTCTTTCCGGAGCGTATTTTTGGCTATGTGCATCCGAAATGGCGGACTCCGGCCCTCAACGTGCTGATGGTGGGCGTGGTGGCGATGTCGGCGCTGTTCTTTGATCTGGTGACCGCGACGGCGCTGATTAACTTTGGCGCGCTGGTGGCGTTTACCTTCGTCAACCTGTCGGTGTTCAACCACTTCTGGCGGCGTAAAGGCTATAACAAAACGTGGAAGGATCGCGTGCACTACCTGATTCTACCGCTGATTGGCGCGGCGACGGTGGCGGTGCTGTGGGTTAACCTGGAGGTAACATCATTGACCCTCGGTCTGGTGTGGGCGGCGGTAGGGCTGCTGTATCTGACCTGGTTGACCCGTCGCTTCCGTCAGCCTCCGCCGCAGTTCGATGGCCGCAAAGCGGAGCAGGCCTGGGAGTCGTAACCGTTCAGACTGAACAGGAAGTAAAGAATAAAAGCAGGCATAACGCCTGCTTTTATTCTTCTATGATGCGTCGTGGCGCAACGTGGTATATCGAGAGGGGCTATTTTTTCTTCTTATGGGTCGGGAGCTGGCTGGCGCGGCGTTCTTTGACGTATGACACCAGACTGTAAATCGCCACTCCCAGCAAAATGACCGCGACAACAATGAGAATAATACCGGACATAAGCGATCCTGGGCTTGAGTTGAAAACCATGAACTCTATTAAGTTACGTGTAAGATAGCATCAGGATGTGTCCGAAATATGACTCGTTTTTCGGTTAAAATCGAAAAAAATCAGGATGATAAAACCATGCTGACCGGTCTGAAGCGCCGTTTCGTCGGTCGGGTAACACTCCGTTAAGTGATTTTACAGACGTACAGCCCGCGGGCTGATACCCTGCATTTGAGTAAGAATTATCTGAGAGTAATGCATGCGTAATCAACATATCGTCGGCCTGGTTGGGCTGACTCTTATCCTGACTTCATTTGCCGGCGCAGCGGAGTCAGATCGCCAACAAACCCGCGAACGCATCATGGATCAGGTGCTAAAACCCTGTGAAGGCAAAAAAGCGGGGGACAAAGTAGTGATGGTCGATCGCCGCGGCGGCGAACATCAGGCGATCTGCACGCTGGCGGCGGTACCGCTACCGGAGTAACCCCCGCCGCCGCCGGGTCAGAGATTTCCCGTGCCGCCATCCACCCGCAGTTCGCTGCCGAGGACGTAGCTGGACTCATCCGATGCCAGATACAGAGCGGCGTTGGCCAGTTCCTGCGGCGTGCCCATCCGTCCCAGCGGCACCAGGTTTTTGATCTCCTCCTGCAGGTCGCTCAAGGCCTGGGCGCTGAGGCCCAGCTTATCCAGCGCCGGGGTGCGCACGGGGCCCGGACTCAGGCCATTCACCCGGATCCCGCGCGGCAGCAGCTCCGCCGACAGGGTGCGCGCCAGCGACAGCAGCCCGGCTTTACTGGCGGCATAGGCGCTGCTGGTGGGCAGGCCGATGTGGGCGCTGACCGATCCGCAAAGAATGACCGACGCCGGGTTGGCGAGCAGCGGCAGCAGCGCCTGCAGCAAGAAGAACGGCCCTTTCAGGTTGATATTCATCAATCGATCCCACTCCGCTTCGCGCCAGTCGCCGAAGGGGGCGTGGGTGACATCACCGGCGTTGACGAACACCACATCCAGCTGCGGCCAGCGGTCGGCGAGGGTTGCGGCCAGCTGGCGCTGCCCGGCGGCGTCGCCGGAATCGGCGGCGATGACCCAGCCATTGTCACCCAATAGCGCCTGCGCCTGCTCAAGGGCGAGCGGATTACGCCCGGTCACCGCCACCTGCGCCCCTTCGGCGATAAACGTCTGCGCCGTCGCGAGACCAATCCCGCTGGTGCCGCCGGTGATCAGCGCATATTTTCCTGCTAAACGTCCCATTATCTTCTCCTGACTGTGCTCTGGAAAAGGGACTATAAAAGCTTTAGTATCCAAAGGATACCAGGTACCAATTGGATACTAATGAGGCGAAAGGTGTGCTATGGCGAAGAGAGCGGCGCGCGTCGGGGAAAATAATTTTGTGCAGCATGCGTGCCCGATGACCGATTTTGTGAATCTGATTGCCGGGAAGTGGGCGATCCCGATTCTCTACCGGCTGATTGTCCTTAATGCGCCGGTGCGCTTCGGCGAGCTGCTGCGCGCGGCGGCGCCGATTACGCAAAAAGAGCTGACCCGCCAGCTGCGGCTGTTCGAGCAGCGCGGGCTGGTGTCGCGCTGCGTCTATCCCGAAATTCCCCCCCGCGTTGAATATCAGATAACTGTCCTGGGGCTGTCGATGCGCAGTGCGCTTCAGCCGCTGGCGGAGTGGATGAGTCAGCACGGCCACCTGCTCAAACGTTAAGCCCGGCGATAGCGCGGCGCCGGTTGGCCGGTGCGTGCACTGCCGAACAGCGCGAGTCTCGCCTGGTCGAAATGGGTCCACAGCGCCAGATCGTGAACCGGCGGCAGGGTGATATTCTCGCCCTGATCGAGGCCGCTCAGCGCCGCGTCCACCAGATCTTCCGTCGTCATCACCGATCCTGCCGGCAGGGCGTCAAGAGCGACGCCGGAGGTGGGCCACAGATCCGTCGCGGTTGCCGCCGGAAGCACCGCCTGAATACGCACACCGCTGTCGGCAAACTCTTCCTGAAGCGCGCGGGTAAAGCTCAGCACCCACGCTTTGCTGGCGCTGTAGACGGCGCTGCCCGGTAGCGCATGCAGCGCAAGGATTGAGGCGATATTGATCAGCGTCCCCTGACCTCGGGGGCTGAAGGCGGCCAACGCAGCATAGCTCAGGCGCAGCAGAGCGGTGGTATTCAGGGTATGAATCATCTGATGCTCGCGCACATCCGCGCTCAGCAATCCTCCCATTTTCGCCGTGCCGGCGTTATTAATCACCAGCGCAATCGTCGGATCCGACTGCAGGCGCGCTTCAACGGCGCGGATACCGCTTTCTTCGCTCAGGTCTGCCTTTAGCACGTCGGCCCGAATGCCATACTGGCGTTGCAGATCCTCGGCGAGGGCCTGCAAACGTTCTTCACGGCGTGCGACCAGAATCAGGTGATAGCCGCGCGCGGCGAGACGTTCGGCATACAGGGCGCCGATGCCGGAAGATGCGCCGGTAATTAACGCGGTTTGGGAAGGGATCGTCATGGCGTTACCTCAAGTAATATGGTTGCATTATTAAACCAAATTCAGCATGAGTTAAATGGTTTAATAATGCAACCAATATGTAAGGATTATTTTATTATGAGAAATGATTAAAACAGAATAATAATTAAAATCAGTCTGTTACAGGTAGTCTGGTGGTGATGTCATCGGGTCGGAGCGTCCGGCCATCGGCGGCCTGCAGCACCAGTTTGCGCAGCGGCTGGCGCGTGAGATTATCAATCAATACGGTGGCGGGTTCGTCGGGCGTCAACAGATACTCGTCGGCCCATTGCGCCAGCGCCACCAGCACAGTTTGCAGCCCACGCCCCTTTTCGGTAAGCACGTACTCCTGCCATGCGCTACCGTCTGAAGCGGGCTGCATCGTGAGAATACCTTCATCCACCAGCATTTTTAGCCGCCCGGCGAGCATGTTCTTAGCAATGCCAAGGTGCTTTTGAAATTCGCTGAAGCGCCGGGTCCCCCCCAAGGCATCGCGGACAATGAGTAGCGACCACCAGTCGCCAATGACGTCAAGTGAGCGGGCAATAGGGCAACTGCTGTTTTCCAGACGGGTACGTTTCACGAGAGCTCCTGTGGCTTCAGTTGTTTTATTATAAAACTATTTCCCCGGGCTGAGAAAAGTTTCTCCCGTTGCGTCAGTTTGCGAGCCGTCGTGCGGAAAAATGTCATCAATTTGTCACAATGTAAGCGATGATAATCACTGACTGAGGATTAAGGGATGCAAAAGAGTCTACTCGCCAGCGTCGTGGCCGGCGCCATATTGTTATCGACGGCTGCCCAGGCTGAGGAACAGACGGCACCGCAGGGCTATCAGCTACAGCAGGTGTTGATCATGAGTCGCCACAACCTGCGCGCGCCGCTGGCCAACAACGGCAGCGTGCTGGAGCAGTCAACGCCGAAATCATGGCCGGAGTGGGATGTGCCCGGCGGTCAGCTGACCACGAAGGGCGGAGTGCTTGAGGTCTATATGGGGCACTATATGCGTGAATGGCTGGCGCAGCAGGGGCTGGTCACCCGCGGTGAGTGTCCGCCGGAGAATACCGTTTACGCTTACGCCAACAGTCTGCAACGTACCGTGGCGACCGCGCAGTTCTTTATAACCGGCGCCTTCCCAGGCTGTGGAGTCACGGTTCATCACCAGCCGCAAATGGGCACCATGGACCCGACGTTTAACCCGGTGATTACCGACGATTCTGCCGCCTTTAGCGAAAAAGCCGTACAGGCGATGGAAAAAGAGCGGCAGACAATGCAGCTGGCCGACAGCTACAAGCTACTCGAAGTGATGACGGACTATCAAAATTCACCCTCCTGTAAAGAGAAGCAGCAGTGCTCGCTGAGCGACGGCAAAGATACCTTCAGCGCAAAATATCAGCAGGAACCGGGTGTTTCCGGGCCGTTAAAGGTGGGTAATTCGCTGGTTGATGCCTTCACGCTGCAGTATTACGAAGGGTATCCGCTGGATCAGGTGGCGTGGGGTGAGATAAAAACCGACAAACAGTGGCAGGTGTTATCGAAGCTGAAAAACGGCTATCAGGATAGCCTGTTCACCTCGGCAGAAGTGGCGCGCAACGTGGCTAAACCGCTGGTGAAATATATCGATAAAGCGCTGGTCAGCGATCCCGCTCAGGCGGCGAAAGTGACGCTGCTGGTGGGGCACGATTCCAATATTGCCTCACTGCTGACGGCATTAGACTTCAGACCTTATCAGCTGCATGACCAGTATGAACGCACCCCGATCGGCGGGAAGATCGTTTTCCAGCGCTGGCATGATAGCGGCGCTAACCGCGAGCTGATGAAAATTGAGTATGTGTATCAAAGCACGGCGCAGCTGCGCAATACCGAAACCTTAACCCTGCAATCCCCGCCGCAGCGCGTGACCCTGGCGCTGAACGGCTGCCCGGTGGATGCCAACGGCTTCTGTCCGATGGAGACCTTTAAGCAGGTGATGAACGACGCGGCGAAATAGAAAAAACGGACCGGCCATGGCTGGTCGGTCCGGGTTTTGTTTTGTTGGCCCGATCGTGCGCCGGGCGCTTCGGGTTATACGTTTTTGCGCTCGATGGTTTGCTCACCCCAGAAAAGGGCGTCTTTATCTGTTTTCGCGAAGGCCAAAGAGAGCACTTCATCGCTGCCTTCTTCCCAGATTTTTTCTGCTAACTTCTCATCGTATTTGGCTAATTCAAAAATCGCTTCGGCGATCTCTAAAGAGGTATTTCGTAAACTTGCCCATTCACCCACGTGGTGGGCTTTCGCTTCTTGAGTTGGCATGCAAATCCTCCTGCTGAAGGTTAGCCGTGTAGTTTAACTGCCAGTCCTGCGACATGTTCACCCTGATAGCGGGCGATCGCCAGCTCTTCCTGACTTGGCTGACGGGAACCATCGCCGCCGGCGATAGTGGTTGCGCCATACGGTGTGCCGCCGCGCACCGCCGACACATCAAAAAGCTCCTGGGCACCGTAGCCGATAGGGACAATCACCATCCCATGGTGGGCAAGCGTTGTCCAGGTAGAGGTAATGGTCTGCTCTTGTCCACCGCCGGTACCGGTAGAGCTAAAGACGCTGGCCAGTTTGCCGTACAGTGCGCCCGATGCCCACAGGCCGCCGGTCTGATCGAGGAAGGTGCGCATTTGCCCGGACATATTGCCGAAGCGGGTGGGGGTACCAAAGATGATAGCATCATACTCTGCCAGTTCCTGCGGCGTGGCGACGGGCGCATTTTGCGTTTTCCCGCCTGCTTTGGCGAACGCCTCAGCTTGCATAGTTTCCGGCACGCGCTTCACGACCACCTCAACGCCGTCTACTTTGTTCGCCCCTTCGGCGACGGCATGAGCCATGGTTTCGATGTGTCCATACATTGAATAATAAAGCACCAGAATTTTAGCCATTTGCATCACTCCTCGGTTGCGTTTGAGACCAGCCAAACGACTGGCTACCTTTAAAGATAAGGCCTCTGGCTAAGAGTGCAAATCTAACAATCATTTATTTGATTTATAACAAAATTGCAAAGAACGCGTTTGTCGCAAAAAGAAACATCTTTATCCGCCCGCTTTTCATCAGCCATAAGAGACGCTTAGCGCGGCGCGGACGGCGGTAAATCCGTTGCGGGCGTCAAATTATTACAGAATGTTACTATTTACCTGGCGAATGAGTTTCATTCACTACGCTTAACAGCACGCAATACGAAAAATGGCCATGCCATATGCCGCTGAGTCGCGGCCTCGTATTGTACGCAATGCAAGATGATGTCTAACCAAGTGGAGGTCAGTGATGGCAAACCATCGTGGCGGTTCCGGCAATTTTGCTGAGGATCGTGAAAGAGCATCAGAAGCAGGTCGTAAGGGTGGCCAGCATAGCGGGGGGAACTTCAAAAACGATCCCCAGCGCGCCTCGGAAGCAGGCAAAAAAGGGGGGAAAAACAGTCACGGCAATCGTCATAGCTGATCGGCGCGGCTGACTGTGTTCGATGTGGCTATCCTCTCCTCGGCGCCAGCCACATTCTCCTCGCCGCCGGCATTCGCCGGCGGTTTTTATTGCCCATCGCGAGAGCCTGCTGGCAGCGCATAGAGGGTGGGGCGACACCCTCTTCGCCGCCCATAAGCGCTGCGATTTAAACGGGGGTGACGCCGGGCTGTTCTGCTTCACGTGCGCGGCGGTTAAGCAGCGCGTGAAGTAAAATGGCGCCGAAGGTGGCCGTTCCGATCCCGCCAAGGGTAAACCCGCCCAGCGACAGGGCAAAATCGCCGGCACCGAGCACCAGCGTGACCGCCACCATGATCAGATTGCTGTTCTGGCTCAGATCAACCCGATTCTGCACCCAGATACGGGCGCCGGCGACCGCAATCAAGCCAAACACCACGATCGACGCGCCGCCGATAACCGGCCCGGGAATGGTGTGGATTAACGCGCCAAACTTCGGTGAAAAGCCGAGTAAAATGGCAATCAGCGCGGCGGCTACGAACACCAGGGTGGAATAGACTTTGGTCACCGCCATCACGCCGATATTTTCGGCATAGGTGGTCACGCCGCTGCCGCCAACCGCGCCGGAGAGCATCGTCGCCAGCCCGTCACCGACGAACGCCCGTCCCATATAAGGATCCATATTGCGTCCGGTCATTCCGGCGACCGCTTTCAGATGCCCCAGGTTTTCCGCCACCAGAATCACCGCCACCGGGGCTATCAGCATCATTGCCTGGCCGTCAAAGGTCGGGGCGGTAAAGTGCGGCAGCCCGAACCACGCCGCCTGGTGGAGTAAGGTAAAGTCGAGCGGTTTACCCAGCCCGAGGAGATTCGCCAGCAGCGCGTACAGCCCGCAGGCGACGATCAGGCCAACGAGAATCAGCAGCCGCTGGATCATCCCGCGGGTAAAAACCGCCACCAGTCCAATACAGAGTACGGTCAGCACCGCAATCCAGCCATCGAAGGCGGAGGCGGAGACGCTGTGCACGGCGATAGGGGCGAGATTGAGCCCAATGGCCATCACCACCGCGCCGGTCACTACCGGCGGCATCAGTCGTTCAATCCAGCGGGTACCGATTTTCATCACCACGACGCCAATCAGGGTGTAGACCAGGCCGCAGGCGATAATCCCCCCGAGGGCAACGCTAAGGTGCGGATTGAGTCCCTGCCCATTAAAGCCGGTGACGGCGATAACCACGCCGATGAAGGCGGCGCTGGAGCCCAGGTAGCTTGGCACCCGGCCGCCGGTCACGAGGAAAAACAGTAGCGTGCCGATACCGGACAATAAAATCGCCAGGTTAGGATCCAGCCCCATCAGGATGGGCATCAGCACCGTGGCGCCAAACATGGCGACCGCGTGCTGGACGCCCATGACCATCGTTTGTCCGACGGAGAGGCGTTCATCGGGGGCCACCACGCCGGACGCGGCGGAAGGGGAGGTCAACTGCCAGCGAGGAAAATCGAAAAGTGCCATGATGATATCCCGGGTTTGAAGTTAACAGGCTGGACGCATAAGCGTATGGTAGCCGCGGTCGAACCACATCAGCCCGCGCGGCTCTGGATGTCTGACGATGGCGGCCACTTCACAGAACAAAATGTCGTGGGTGCCGACGCTGACTATCTGGTTGATACGACAATCGAAGCTGACCAGCGCATCCACCAGCCGCGGGCAGCCGGTGAGACCGGTTTGCCATTCGGCGGCAGCGAAACGCTCCGCCATCGGCGTTTTACCACCAAAGACGTTGGAGAGCGACTCCTGGCCAGCCGCCAGGGTGTTGACGCACAGCGCCTGGTGCTGGCGGAAGGTTGGCCACACCGAGGCGGAACGGTTGAGACAGACCAGCAGCGTGGGGGGCGTATCGGTCACGCTACAGACCGCGCTGGCGGTAAATCCGGCCCGACCCGCCGGGCCATCGGTGGTAATGACGTTGACCGCCGCGCCGACCTGGGCCATGGCGTCACGAAAACTCTGTTTATCCGCTACGGACATAGTGGCTCCTTACGCCAGCTGGCAGGCATCATCGAAGGGCAGGCGCGGCAGACGACCATACAGCCGGGTCTCGTCGCCGTAACCGATATTGATCAACAGATTGCTCTTCCAGCCGTTTTCGGCGAAGAACGCCGCATCGACCTTGTCGCGGTCAAATCCCGACATCGGGCCGGTATCCAGGCCAAGGGCGCGGCAGGCGAAAATCAGATATGCCGCCTGCAGAGAGCTGTTGCGAAAGGCGGTCTCTTCCGCCAGCTGTGGGCTGGAGGTGAACCAGCTGCGGGCATCGCCGTGGGGAAACAGCGTCGGCAGACGATCGTAGAAGGCGCGATCCCAGGCCACGATGGCGGTCACCGGCGCGCGCAGGGTTTTTTCGAGGTTGCCGCTGGAGAGCGTCGGGCGCAGCTTCTCCTTTCCTTCCGGCGTGCGGACAAAAAGGATCCGCGCGGGGGAGCAGTTGGCGGAGGTCGGACCCATTTTCATCAGATCGTATATTTCGTGCAGCAGGCTATCGCTGACCGGTTTATCCAGCCAGCCGTTGTGGGTACGGGCGTGAGTAAACAGACTGTCGCGCGCGCTTTGGCTAATGCTTTCGCTCATAGATTCTCCTGATATCAGGCCAGCATGGCGGCCAGACCGTTGCATAAAATAGGGTTGAAGGTGTCGGCATCGGTCACGTTGCAGGCGTGGCCGCCCCAGGCCATCTCGACCCGCTGGCTACCCGGTATCGCCGCTTGTAGCGTGCGCGAGCAGGAAGCAGGAACCAGCAGATCGTCATGGGCGCTGACGATCAGGGTCGGGCATGCCACGGCGGCGGCCCGGCGAGTGAAGTCGGCCTGCTTCAGCGCCTGCAGCCGCTTGAGCAGATTCTCCTTGCCCTGAAAATGGCTGAGCGCAAGCGCATCTTCCGCTTCCAGCCTTGGCATCCGGGCGGCCATCCACTCCGCGGGGTAGAGGAACAAAGGCTGCGCCTCAACCCACGCCTGGGCACCGCCGGCGTGCAGCAGCCGCTCGCGTACCTGAAAACAGCGACGGGTGTGGGGAGACAGGGTTAGCCAGCCGTTGACCAACACCAGGCCGCTGACCGCGTCGGGAAAATCCAACGCCAGCTGCAGGGCGATCAGCGCACCGAGGGCGTGCCCCACCAGGGCAAAGCGGGAGATTCCCGCCGCCTGCAGCGCCTGATTGAGCTCCTGCGCCATGATCGCCATGCTGTAGCCGGCGGGCAGCGGCCCGGCGTTTTCACCGGTGCCGTTCTGATCATAGCTCACCAGCTGATACCGTTGTTCCAGCGCCGCGCGCTGCGGGAGCCAGTAGCTGCCCGCACCGCCTAAACCGGCGCTCAGCACCACCGTCGGTGCGCCCTCAAAGGGGGCCGGGGAGATATTCAGTTTCATGATGCGGTTTTTCCGATATGGGCGACGGTCGCAATCTCAACCAGCGCCTCTGGCTTGACCAGTCCGCACTGGATGCAGAAGCGCGCCGGTTTATCCCCGGGGAAGAACTCGGCATAGACTTCGTTAATCGCGGCGTAGTTTTTCCAGTCGGTGATAAAGATGCTGTTGAACGTCACATCCTCCATGCGGCCACCCGCCGTTTCGATCACCGTTTTGATCGTTTCGAGAACGTGGCGGGTTTGCGCCTTTGGGTCATCGAGATAGACCACGTTATTGTGTTTATCAAACGGCAGCGTACCGGAGACGTAAACCACGCCATCGGCCAGCGTACCGGGGACAAAAGGGGCGATCGGCGTGGTGGTGCCGGGCGGAATAATGACCTGTTTAGGCATAACGTTTCTCCTCCGGGAGAGAGTGCGCGGCGGCCGGGGCCAGCGCATCGCAGAAGCTGGCGACATCGCTGACCCAGCCAAAAAAGGTCTCAATATTGAACAGCGCAGCCTGCTGGGCGAAGGCCGGGCCCGCCTGGTGGGTGGCGTCTTCCAGCACGACGCCGAAATACTCCAGGAAGAAGCCGTCGCGCAGGGTGGACTCCACGCAAACGTTGGTGGCGATACCGGTAAAAATCAGGTGACGGATGCCGCGGCTGCGCAAAATACTGTCCAGTTGCGTGTTGAAAAAGCCGCTGTAGCGCGGTTTCGGCAGCACCACATCACCGGGCAGGGGCTGCAGCTCATCGACCAGCTGATAATCCCAACCGCCTTTAGCCAGCAGCTTGCCCTGCAGCTCAGGACGACGGCGCATGGTCTTCAGGGCGTTAGATTTGTGGTAGTTCGGCGACCCCGGGCCACCGGCTTCCATATACTCCTCGTCCCAGCCGTTCTGGAACCAGACGATCGCCATTCCGGCGGCGCGAGCCGCGGCAACGGCGGTTTTAATGTTGTCGATAACCGGCCGGGTGGTGGAGACGTCAAATCCGGCGAGGTCGAGATACCCTCCCTGGCTGGCATAGGCGTTTTGCATATCGACGACGATCAGCGCGCTGTTTTGCGCCGGGAAGGTCAGGGATTCCGGACGGGCGGAAAGCGTAATCATCAGGCAACCTCGCGGGTAACGGTGGCAATATGGTCGCGGCAGCGCATCAGCGGCTGAATGCGCTCGCCAAAGGCATCGATGCCGGAAAGAAAATCATCAAACGTGAGCAGTACGCCGTCGGTGCCGGGTACGGAGGCGACGTCGTCGAGCATACGGGCGACGCTGGCGTAGGATCCAACCAGCGTGCCCATATTGATATTGACCGCCGAGGTCGGATCGGCCATTTGCCGCACGTTGGTGTCGCTCCCGGAACGGGTGTCTTTCTGGCTTTGTTCGGTGAGCCAGGCCAGCGCTTCGTCATCGGCTCCCGCCTTGTAGTGCTCCCATTTAGCACGAGCCGCTTCGTCGGTTTCATCGGCGATAACCATGAACAGCACATAGGAGCCCACGTCGCGACCGGTCTTTTCCGCCGCCTGCATCATGCGCGCGGCGGTCGGCGCAAAGGCGGTCGGCGTATTGACCCCTTTGCCGAAGCAGAAGTTATAGTCGGCATACTGGGCGGAGAAGGCCATCCCCGCATCGCTCTGTCCGGCGCAGATAACTTTCATCGGCTGCGACGGCTGCGGGCTGACGCGGCAGTCATTCATCGTGAAGTAGTCGCCTTTAAAGTCGCTGCGCCCGGTGCCCCACAGGTCGCGCAGCACCTGGACATATTCGGTGAGATAGTCGTAGCGACGGGCGAAGTAGTCGTCGCCGGGCCAGATGCCCATCTGCTCATATTCTGGTTTTTGCCAGCCGGTCACCAGATTGACGCCAAAGCGGCCGCCGGAGATAGCGTCGATGGTGGAGGCCATACGAGCGACAATGGCCGGCGGCAGCGTGAGCGTCGCGGCGGTGGCGTAGATCTGGATCCGCGAGGTGACCGCCGCCAGGCCGGCCATTAAGGTGAAGGATTCGAGGTTGTGATCCCAGAATTCGGTTTTGCCGCCGAAACCGCGCAGTTTGATCATCGACAGCGCAAAATCAAAGTGGTAATGCTCCGCTTTCTGGACGATCGCTTTATTCAGTTCGAACGTCGGCATGTACTGCGGAGCGTGGGTTGAAATCAGCCAGCCGTTATTACCAATCGGAACGAAGACACCAATTTTCATACGTACCTCTCTGCAATCGTGAAGAAGAAGGCGCGCGGTGCTGCATCCTGCATCTCCTGGGTCACCTCGCCAGAAAGCTAAAGCAAAGGCGATGCCAGTTTTGCAAAAACCAATGTTATTAATGTGTTGCGTATTGGTTGCTGAAAGTGAGCGTGATAAAAGTGGACTGAATGGTCAAAATGAGTGCACGAAAAAACGGCAGTCATGCGCAATTGGAGTGCATAAGGTCGTGCCAGGGGTGGGCTTTTGCTATGCTGATGGCGTTGAAAGAAGGAGATGATGATGGCAGAGGGCGCTGTGAAAAAAACCGGGAAGCGTTCGCAGGCGGTGAGCGCAAAGAAAGAGGCTATCCTGGCCGCTGCGCTGGACGCATTTTCCCAATTTGGTATCCACGGTACGCGGCTTGAGCAGGTTGCAGAGTTGGCCGGGGTATCGAAAACCAATCTACTCTATTACTACCCGTCGAAAGAGGCGCTGTATGTCGCCGTACTGCAGCAGATCCTCACCATCTGGCTGGCGCCGCTGAGGGCGTTTCGCGAAGATATCAGCCCGCTGGTTGCTATCCGCGAATATATTCGCCTTAAGCTGGAGGTGTCGCGCGATTATCCGCAGGCCTCCCGGCTGTTTTGTCTGGAGATGCTACAGGGCGCGCCGCTGCTGATGGGCGAGCTGACCGGCGATCTGAAAGCGCTGGTTGATGAGAAATCGGCGATTGTCTCTGGCTGGGTCGATAGCGGGAAACTGGCGCCGGTCGACCCTCAGCATCTGATCTTCATGATCTGGGCCACCACTCAACATTACGCCGATTTTGCCACGCAGATTGAGGCGGTCACCGGCGCAACGTTACGCGACGAGGCGTTTTTTCAACAAACCGTAGACAACGTCCAGCGGATGATCATTGAAGGAATCCGGGTACGTTAATTGGCGGGGGGAAGCGGGCAGCTCTGGTCGCCATCTTCACACTGCAGCAGCGAAGCAAGGAACGATTCGCGCTCAACGGTTTTGTCTGCCATACACTGGTTAATAAGCATCGGCTGGACGCTGCCGCCTTCGGCGCCGGAAGCGAGGAAGGTGCAGTCGGCGTCGCGCAGCGCTATCCACGCCAGCTGCGCTTTTTTCAGCTGTTCCTGCTGTTTACCCGCCGCGCGCTTCAACGCTTCCTGATAAGTCTGATTCAGCTTGCTATCGGCCGCCTGATATTGCGCGGCCGTACACTGGTTCATCTCAGCCTGATTGCCGGCGTTGGCGCATTCGTCCGCCAGCGCATGTCCGCTTGCCAGCAGAGCTGCGAGGGCAACTAAAGTTCGTTTCATTGGTCCACTCCCATAAAAAAAGCTCCCGTCGGGGAGCTTTAATTAACCACAGCCGGCGTCCGGTGTCATCAGCCGACATGGATACCGGTCGGAACAGACCCTTAGCCGATGGTCATCAGGCTGGCGTTACCGCCTGCCGCCGCGGTATTGACGCTCAGCGAGCGTTCAATGTAGAGGCGTTCCAGCAGCAGGTTGGTTTCACCGCGGGCGAAGCCCTGGACCGAAATAATCGCGCCGTCGCGTGCCGCCACCTGTTCGCACAATTCACGCAGCTGATCGGAGTCGCCGTGGTAGATCACCGCATCGAAAGCCTGAGCGGTCAGCATCTCTGGTTTGGCAAAGTGGAGACGTTCGCTGACCTCGCGCGGCAGCTTTTTCGCCAGCTCACGATGCAGAGCGCTCTCCGGCCACAGGATTTCACAGCCGACCGCGGTGACCGCCGCCAGCTGAATCAGCGCATCCTGCTCGTTATCCGCTACGCACAGTACGCGGTCGCGAGGGATAAAGGTCAGGGTATTGCGCTCGCCGGTCGGGCCCGGCAGCAGACGTTGGGTTCCGGCTTGCGCCAGGTCACGGTACTGCTGGCACAGCGCCTGCAGTTCAGGGCGACCGGCGGCCCACTGCTGCAGCGCGTTCAGCGGTTTTTCCAGCAGGGTTTTCAGCTGCGCATCCAGCGGACGTTCCGCATCCTGGCGGGCAAGGGTGGTCCCCACGGCATTTTGCGGACGGCTGGAGAGCAGGCGATACAGATACAGAGGGCCGCCGGCTTTCGGTCCGGTCCCCGACAGACCTTCGCCGCCAAACGGCTGCACGCCGACCACGGCGCCAACCATATTGCGGTTAACGTACAGGTTGCCGACTTTGGCGCTGCCGGTGACCTGAGCGATGGTCTCATCGATGCGGGTATGGACGCCGAGGGTCAGACCGTAGCCGGAGGCGTTAATCTGCTCGACCAGCTGATCCAGGGCGTTACGGTTATAGCGAACCACGTGCAGCACCGGGCCAAAGACCTCTTTTTTCAGCTCATCAAAGCTCTCGAGCTCGATCAGGGTCGGCGGAATGAAGGTCCCGCTTTGCCACTCACGCGCATCCTCGCTGTTTTCCCGTACCGCCTGGAACACCGTGCGGCCCTTGGCGCGCAGGCTCTGAATATGGCGTTCAATATTCTCTTTCGCTTCGGCATCGATGACCGGACCAATGTCGGTGGTCAGACGGCCAGGGTTGCCCATCCGGCATTCGCCCATCGCGCCGCGCAGCATGGTCAGCGTATGGTCGGCGATCTCTTCCTGCAGGCAGAGTATACGCAGGGCGGAACAGCGCTGCCCGGCGCTATCAAACGCCGAGGCCAGCACGTCGACCACCACTTGCTCGGTGAGGGCGGAGGAGTCGACGATCATGGCGTTCATCCCGCCGGTTTCAGCGATAAGCGGCGTCGGGCGACCCTGTGCATCCAGGCGGCTGGCGATGTTGCGTTGCAGCAACGTGGCGACTTCGGTTGAGCCTGTGAACATCACGCCGCGAACGCGTTCGTCGGTGGTTAGCGCGGCGCCGACGGTTTCCCCGCGGCCCGGCAGCAGCTGAATGACGCCCGGCGGAACGCCGGCTTCCAGCAGAATTGCCACGCCCTGAGCGGCAATCAGCGGCGTCTGTTCGGCGGGTTTCGCCAGTACGCTGTTACCGGCGGCCAGCGCGGCGGCAATCTGACCGGTGAAAATCGCCAGCGGGAAGTTCCACGGACTAATACAAACGACCGGTCCCAGCGGACGGTGGGTTTCATTATCGAAATCGTCGCGCACCTGACCGGCATAGTAGTGGAGGAAATCGACGGCTTCGCGGACTTCGGCGATGGCGTTGCTGAAGGTTTTACCGGCTTCGCGGACCAGAATGCCGATCAGCGTCTGCATCTGATCTTCCATCAGCACCGCCGCGCGTTCAAGGATCGCCGCTCGCTCCTGCGGCGGGGTGGCAAACCAGATAGGCGCGTTATTGACTGCGCTGGTCAGCGCCAGTTCAATCTCTTCCGGGCGGGCTTCACGCACGTGGCCGACGATATCTTTCGGCTCGGCCGGGTTAATTACCGTCTGCAGTTCCCCGGCAATGACCGGATGTTCCAGCGCCGGCAGCGCCTGCCATTTGTGCAATGCGCTGTTTAGCAGAGAGGAGGAGAGGGAGGCCAGACGATGTTCGTTGGCCAGATCCAGGCCCGCGGAGTTGCTGCGGCCTTTGCCGTACAGATCGCGCGGCAGCGGGATCTTCGGATGGGGCAGACCGGCCTGACCCTCCTGCTGAGCCAGTTTTTCCACGGCGCTGACCGGGTCGGCAACCAGCTCATCCAGCGGTAGCGTCGTATCCGCGATACGGTTAACAAAGGAGGTGTTGGCGCCGTTTTCCAGCAGGCGGCGTACCAGGTATGCCAGCAGCGTTTCGTGGGTCCCGACCGGCGCATAAATCCGGCACGGACGGTTCAGTTTCCCGTCGGCAACCTTGCCGACTACCTGTTCGTAGAGCGGTTCACCCATGCCGTGCAGGCACTGGAATTCATACTGGCCCGGATAGTAGTTCTGCCCGGCCAACTGATAAATGGCTGCCAGAGTGTGGGCGTTGTGGGTGGCGAACTGCGGATAGATCAGGCTCGGCACCGCCAGCAGCTTTTTCGCGCAGGCGAGGTAGGAGACGTCGGTATACACTTTGCGGGTATAGACCGGATAGCCTTCGAGGCCGTCCATCTGCGCGCGTTTGATTTCACTATCCCAGTAGGCCCCTTTTACCAGGCGGATCATCAGGCGACGGCGGCTGCGGGTGGCAAGATCGATCAGAGAATCAATGACGAACGGGCAGCGTTTCTGATAGGCCTGAATGACGAAGCCGATCCCGTTCCAGCCGGCCAGCTCCGGTTCAAAGCACAGCTTCTCCAGCAGGTCGAGAGAGATCTCCAGGCGATCGGCCTCTTCGGCATCGATGTTAATCCCGATATCGTACTGACGCGCCAGCAGGGTCAATGATTTCAGGCGCGGATACAGTTCATCCATTACCCGATCGTATTGCGCGCGGCTGTAGCGCGGGTGCAGCGCGGAGAGCTTGATCGAAATCCCCGGGCCTTCATAAATGCCGCGGCCATTAGAGGCTTTGCCGATCGCGTGGATCGCCTGCTGGTAGGAGACCATATAGGCCTGAGCATCGGCGGCGGTGAGCGCCGCTTCGCCCAGCATATCGTAGGAGTAACGGAACCCTTTCTCTTCCAGCTTGCGGGCGTTGGCCAGCGCTTCGGCGATGGTTTCGCCGGTCACGAACTGTTCGCCCATCAAACGCATCGCCATGTCGACGCCTTTGCGAATCAGCGGTTCGCCGCTTTTGCCGATAATCCGGTTCAGCGAGCGCGAAAGGCTGGTTTCGTTGTGGGTTGAGACCAGTTTGCCGGTAAACAGCAGGCCCCAGGTTGCCGCATTGACGAACAGCGAAGGGCTGCGACCGATGTGCGACTGCCAGTTACCGTTGCTGATTTTGTCGCGGATAAGGGCATCGCGGGTGGCTTTGTCCGGAATACGCAGCAGCGCCTCCGCCAGACACATCAGCGCCACCCCTTCCTGTGAAGAGAGCGAAAACTCCTGCAGCAGACTCTGCACCATGCCGGCGCGACCGCTGGCGGTTTTTTGATTACGCAGTTTTTCCGCCAGCTGATAAGCCAGCTTATGCGCCTGGTCTGCCAGCGGCTGCGGCAGGCGCGCCTGCTCCAGCAACATCGGGACGGCGTCGGTTTCTGCCCGGCGGTAGGCGGCGGTAATCGAGGCCCGGGTGACGGACTGCGGCAGAATCTGCTCGGCAAAATCGAGGAAAGGCTGCCACGGTTCATCGACCGGGCTGCTGACGTCATCGCTTTCATTGGCGGCGCCGGCAAGCAGGGCCGGCAGCTCGGGCAGCGTCTCGTCGTTTTCCAGCTTTTCCAGATAGTTGAAAATGGCCTGTTTAATCAGCCAATGCGGCGTGCGGTCAATACGGCTCGCGGCGAACTTGATGCGTTCACGCGTCGCGTCGTCAAGCTTAACACCCATGGTAGTGGTGCCCATGCTTATCACTCCTGTTATGAATCGTTGTTCTTTTTTGCGGTTACGCGAAAATATCCACTATGTTGCAACTTTGTGCAACCTTGTTAATCGTGACCTGTGTAGCAAGCTGAGAAATGAGTGAGTTGTTAATTGAGATGGTGGATGTAACGGGAAATTAACCTTTCTCCATCAGGGTGTTTTTATGCGTCAGTTAACAGTTTTACAAGGTGCAACCAATAAAAACGTGAGAGAGTGCAACCTATAACAAAATGAAGTTTGGTGCGGACAAAAAGTAGTGTAAATGCTGTGTTAAATCGTTTGTGAAATTCCGACGCTTCCGTCAGGATACGGTCGCCCAATACAACCATTGTGCCATTACCCCGTTCCGGTAGTGGAATAAAATGACAAAGCAGGATGTTGTCGACAAAAGAATCTGGAGATTTTACATGGCTATTAGCACCCCCATGTTGGTGACTTTTACTATTTATATATTTGGCATGGTACTGATCGGTTTTATTGCCTGGCGATCGACGAAAAACTTTGATGATTATATTCTCGGCGGCCGCAGTCTCGGGCCATTTGTGACGGCGCTCTCCGCCGGCGCCTCCGATATGAGCGGCTGGCTGCTGATGGGATTACCTGGCGCAATATTTCTCTCCGGTATTTCTGAGAGCTGGATTGCCATTGGTCTGACGCTTGGCGCATGGATTAACTGGAAACTGGTCGCCGGTCGTCTGCGCGTTCATACCGAGGTAAATAATAATGCGCTGACCTTGCCGGATTATTTTACCGGCCGCTTTGAAGATAAAAGCCGTGTGCTGCGTATTATTTCGGCGCTGGTTATTTTGCTGTTCTTCACCATTTATTGTGCCTCCGGGATTGTCGCCGGTGCTCGTCTGTTTGAAAGCACCTTTGGCATGAGCTATGAAACGGCGCTGTGGGCCGGTGCGGCGGCGACGATTGTGTATACCTTCGTCGGCGGATTCCTCGCGGTAAGCTGGACCGATACCGTGCAGGCCAGCCTGATGATTTTCGCGCTGATTCTGACGCCGGTGATGGTGATTATTTCCGTTGGCGGTTTTGGCGAATCGCTGGAAGTGATCAAGCAGAAGAGCATTGAAAACGTCGATATGCTCAAAGGACTGAATTTTGTGGCGATTATTTCGCTGATGGGCTGGGGCCTGGGCTACTTTGGCCAGCCGCATATTCTGGCGCGTTTTATGGCGGCGGATTCCCACCACAGTATCGTTCACGCACGTCGTATCAGCATGACCTGGATGATTCTCTGCCTGGCGGGTGCCGTGGCGGTCGGTTTCTTCGGTATTGCATGGTTCAATAATAACCCGGCGCTGGCCGGCGCGGTGAATCAGAACTCCGAGCGCGTGTTTATCGAACTGGCGCAAATCCTGTTTAACCCGTGGATTGCCGGTATTCTGCTGTCGGCGATTCTGGCGGCGGTAATGTCCACCCTGAGCTGCCAGCTGCTGGTGTGCTCCAGCGCGATTACCGAAGACCTGTATAAAGCGTTTCTGCGTAAAAACGCCGGTCAGAAAGAGCTGGTGTGGGTCGGACGGACGATGGTCCTGGTGGTGGCGCTGATCGCCATTGCGCTGGCGGCAAACCCGAACAACCGTGTGCTGGGTCTGGTGAGCTATGCCTGGGCAGGCTTCGGTGCCGCGTTTGGTCCGGTGGTGCTGTTCTCGGTGATGTGGTCGCGCATGACGCGTAACGGGGCGCTGGCCGGGATGGTGATTGGCGCGCTGACGGTGATTGTCTGGAAACAGTTCGGCTGGCTGGGGCTGTATGAAATCATCCCTGGCTTTATCTTCGGCAGCCTGGGCATCGTGGTCTTCAGCCTGCTGGGCAAAGCCCCGTCGACATCCATGCAGCAACGCTTTGCCGAAGCGGACGCCCATTATCATTCGGCTCCGCCGATACCGGCTACCGCCGAGTAAATTCAGGATCGCTTAATCAAGCCCGCGCTCAGCGGGCTTTTTTGTTGCTGAAAGCAGTTCCGGCGTCCGCCACAGCTCCCCCCTCTTGCTAATTCCATGAAAATACGCTGATATCGGGGGCACAAAAAACAATGAGGATAGCAAAATGACGTTCAGACAGGGTGCGCTGGTGCTGGTGATGGCAGGGCTGCTTGGCGGTTGCGTGGCGCCGGCGAAGAAGCGTCCGCCGACTCCCACGGCAGCGGTATGCCCGGCAGAGAATGCGATGGTGCAGACCACGCTCTATTTCGGTTTAAGCCGGCCGGCGGGTAAAGATATCACCGCCCAGGAGTGGCAGCAGTTTGTTGACCGCGACGTCACGCCGCGTTTTCGCGAGGGGTTAACGGTGTTTGACGCCCGGGGGCAGTGGCTGGGGAATGACGGCAGCGTGGCCCGCGAGCAGAGCAAAGCGCTGATGCTGATTCATGGTAAAGACGGTGGCAGCGAAGAGGGGATTGAGGCGTTACGTCACCTCTATAAATCGCGCTTTGCCCAGGAGTCGGTGATGCGCGTTGACCAGCCGGTCTGCGTTCACTTCTGAAAACAGGGCGGGGAAATTCCCCGCCCTGTCTGTTACAGCACCAGGCCGGCGAAGCTGGCGGAAAGCAGACTGACCAGCGTGGCGCCGTAGACCAGACGCAGGCCGAAGCGGGAGACGATATTCCCCTGCTGTTCGTTCAGTCCTTTAATGGCTCCGGCAATAATGCCGATGGAGGCAAAGTTCGCGAAAGAGACCAGGAAGACCGAGAGGATACCCAGTCCACGCGGGGTCATGCCGGCGGCAATTTTTTGCAGCTCAATCATCGCCACGAACTCATTCGCCACCAGCTTGGTTGCCATAATACTTCCGGCGCTCAACGCATCGCTGAGCGGAATACCAATCAGCCAGGCCAGCGGATAAAAAACGTAGCCGAGAATTTGTTGGAAACTCAGGCCAAATAGCGTGGCAAACAGGGCATTAATGGCGCTGATCAGGGCAATAAAACCAATCAGCATCGCCAGAATAATCATCGCCACTTTAAAGCCGGCAAGAATATATTCCCCGAGCATTTCGAAGAAGCTTTGTGATTCGTGGAGCTTCTCCAGCTTAATCTCTTCTTCGCTACCCGGACGCGTCGGGTTAATAATCGACAGTACAATAAAGGTGCTGAACATATTAAGGATCAGCGCCGCGACCACATATTTTGCATCGAGCATGCTCATATAGGCGCCGACGATGGAGAGCGATACCGTTGACATCGCGGTGGCCGCCATGGTGAACAGCCGGCGTGAGGAGAGGTCGCCGAGCACGCCCTTATAGGCGATAAAGTTCTCCGACTGGCCGAGAATCAGCGAGCTGACGGCGTTGAAGGATTCCAGTTTACCCATGCCGTTGACTTTGGAGAGCAGGGTGCCAATCACACGGATGAAAACAGGCAGAATGCGCCAGTGCTGAAGAATACCGATCAGCGCCGAAATAAAGACAATCGGGCACAGCACGCCAAGGAAAATAAACGCCATTCCTTTTTCGCTCATACCGCCAAATACAAAGTTGGTGCCTTCGGCAGCAAAACCGAGCAACGAAGTGAAAAAGCTTGAGATATTTTTAACTATCCACAGACCGCTTTCGGCATGCAGAAAAAAGAATGCCAGCGCAATTTCAATGATAATTAACTGGATAATATAACGAACACGGATTTTTTGTCGGTCATAGCTGGCAAGCCAGGCAAGGCCGAGAATAACCGCCAGCGCCAGCAGGAAGTGCAAGAATTGTGTCATGTTGTTCTTTTCGCAGGTCAATAAGGCCGCTATTTAGCCACAGCCGGTCAGCCTGGTAAATATCTGTAGCGAAAAAACCGCCGCGCCGGCTGCCTGACCGCGATGAAGACAGATAATCCCCTAAGTAATTATTTTAAAGCGATTAATTTACAACTCGATACCAAACTCTCTACATTTCACTTGTGTTTCTGATTATTGTAATGATAATCACTATCAGAAATATTTACTTATCTTTGCATCCACTGACTGCGATTCACATTGAAGGGTGTCGGCATGTTCGTTCCATTTCTCATTATGTTACGCGAAGGGCTGGAGGCGGCGCTGATTGTCAGCCTGATTGCCAGCTATCTCAAACGCACCCAGCGCGGCAGCTTGATTGGCGTCATGTGGATTGGCGTTATCCTGGCGGCGGCGCTGTGCCTGGGCCTGGGGATCTTCATTAACGAAACGACCGGCGAGTTTCCCCAGCGGGAACAGGAGCTGTTCGAAGGCATCGTGGCACTGGTAGCGGTATGCATCCTGACCTGGATGGTCTTCTGGATGCGCAAAGTCTCGCGCAACGTGAAACAGCAGCTGGAACAGGCGGTGGATAATGCGCTGCAGCGCGGTAATCATCATGGCTGGGCGCTGATCATGATGGTCTTTTTCGCCGTCGCGCGGGAAGGGCTGGAGTCGGTGTTCTTCCTGCTGGCGGCCTTCCAGCAGGATGTGGGGATTTGGCCGCCGCTCGGGGCGATGCTGGGGCTGGCTACCGCGATTGTCCTCGGCTTTCTGCTTTACTGGGGCGGGATCCGCCTCAACCTCGGCGTGTTCTTCAAATGGACCAGTCTGTTCATTCTGCTGGTGGCGGCCGGGCTGGCGGCCGGGGCCATTCGCGCCTTCCATGAGGCCGGTCTGTGGAACCACTTCCAGGACGTGGCGTTTGACCTGAGCGGCGTGCTGTCGACCCACACGCTTTTCGGCACGCTGCTCGAAGGGATCTTCGGTTACCAGGAGGCGCCTACCGTCAGTGAAGTGGCGGTCTACTTTATCTATTTGATTCCGGCGCTGGTGCTGTTTGCGCTGCCGCCGCGTAGCAATACAGCAACCTCGCGCACTGCTCCGCTTAAGTAGGGCGCCGCAGGATTATGGTTACAACATACTTACCGAAAGGGATGATCATGATGATTCATTTTCGCCGTAATGCGCTGCAGCTTGCCGTCGCAGCGTTGTTCAGCTCTGCCTTCTACGCTCAGGCTGCGGATATCCCGCAGGTAAAAGTCACCGTTAACGATAAACAGTGTGAGCCGATGAACGTCACCGTGAAAGCGGGGAAAACGCAGTTCATTATTCAAAACCACAGTCAGAAAGCGCTGGAGTGGGAGATTCTCAAAGGCGTGATGGTCGTTGAAGAGCGCGAGAACATTGCGCCAGGCTTTACGCAAAAGCTGACGGCGAACCTGCAGCCGGGCGAATACGACATGACCTGCGGGCTGCTGACCAACCCGAAAGGCAAGCTGATTGTGACCGGTGCCGCCACCAAAGATGCGGCGAAAGCCGATGCGCTGCTGAGTCTTGGCGAGGCGATTACCGCCTATAAAGCCTACGTTACGGCGGAAACCGCACAGCTGGTTAGCGGCACGAAAGCGTTCACCGACGCGGTGAAGGCGGGAGATATTGAAAAAGCGAAAGCGCTGTATGCTCCGACGCGTCAGCACTACGAGCGCATTGAACCGATCGCGGAGCTGTTCTCCGATCTGGACGGCAGTATTGATGCTCGTGAAGACGATTACGAGAAAAAAGCCGCAGATCCGAAATTCACCGGCTTCCACCGTCTGGAAAAAGCCCTGTTTGGCGACAACAGCGTCAAGGGGATGGAAAAGTATGCCGATCAGCTGAACAGCGATGTGCTTGAACTGCAAAAACGCATCAGCGAACTGGCGTTCCCGCCGTCGAAAGTGGTGGGCGGCGCGGCGGGCCTGATTGAAGAAGTCGCGGCCAGCAAAATCAGCGGTGAAGAAGATCGCTACAGCCACACCGATCTGTGGGACTTCCAGGCGAACATCGACGGCGCGCAGAAGATCGTTGACCTGCTGCGCCCGCAGCTGCAAAAAGAGAACAGCGCGCTGCTGGCGAAAGTTGACGCTAACTTCAAGAAAGTTGACGCTATCCTCAGCAAATACCGCACTAAAGACGGCTTCGAAACGTATGACAAGCTGACGGATGCGGATCGTAATGCGTTAAAAGGGCCGATCACCACGCTGGCGGAAGATCTGGCTCAGTTGCGCGGGATCCTTGGGCTGGACTAAGTCGATGGCAGAACAGAAGCAACTTGATGTGAATGAACCTTCACGTCGTCGATTATTAAAAGGGATCGGCGCGCTTGGCGGCGCGCTGGCTATCACCGGCGGCTGTCCGGTGGCACACGCGGCGAAGGGCAACAGCTCTCCGGGCGTGCTGTCGCCGGACGCGCGTGCCGAAGCGCAGCCTTTTTACGGGCAGCACCAGGCCGGCGTGCTGACGCCGCAGCAGGCATCGATGATGCTGGTGGCCTTTGATGTGCTGGCCAGCGATAAAGCTGACCTGGAGCGCCTGTTTCGCCTGCTGACTCAGCGCATTGCCTTTCTGACCAAAGGGGGGCCGGCGCCGGACACGCCAAATCCGCGTCTGCCGCCGATGGATTCGGGGATCCTCGGCGCGTGGATCTCCCCGGATAACCTGACTGTCACCGTTTCGGTTGGCCATTCGCTGTTTGATGAGCGCTATGGATTAGCGGATAAGGCGCCGAAAAAGCTGCAAAAAATGACCCGCTTCCCCAACGATTCGCTGGATGCGGCGCTCTGTCATGGCGATCTGCTGTTGCAAATCTGTGCCAATACTCAGGATACGGTTATCCATGCGCTGCGCGATGTGATTAAACATACGCCGGACCTGCTCAGCGTCCGCTGGAAGCGCGAAGGGTTTATTTCCGATAGCGCCGCGCGGAGTAAAGGCAAAGAGACGCCGGTTAACCTGCTGGGCTTTAAAGACGGCACCGCGAACCCGGTCAGTACCGATAAGGCGCTGATGGATGAAGTGGTATGGGTGACCTCCGATCAAGGCGAGCCTGCGTGGGCAACCGGCGGCAGCTATCAGGCGGCGCGTATCATCCAGTTCCATGTGGAGTTCTGGGATCGCACCCCGCTGAAAGAGCAGCAGACCATTTTTGGGCGCGATAAGCACAGCGGCGCGCCGCTGGGTATGCAGCATGAGCATGACGTGCCGGATTACAGTCGGGATCCTGATGGCGATATTATCGCGCTGGATAGCCACATTCGTCTGGCGAACCCGCGCACACCGCAGACGCAGTCCAGTCTGATGATGCGTCGCGGCTACAGTTATTCGCTGGGGGTGACCAACTCCGGGCAGCTGGATATGGGACTGCTGTTTGTCTGCTATCAGCATGATCTGGAGAAGGGATTCCTGACGGTGCAAAAACGCCTTAACGGCGAAGCGCTGGAGGAGTACGTCAAACCTATCGGCGGCGGCTACTTCTTTGTGTTACCGGGCGTAATCGACAGCCAGCACTACCTGGCGCAATCTCTGCTCGAAGCCTGACGCACCTGCCCGCAAGGGCAGGGCGTTTCTGCTGTTTTTCCATTCTTTTTTTGTATTTCCTGCCTTGTGTTATTTTTCTGTAATCTATTTGTCGGAAACTCTCCTGAGCTGCGATGAGAATTATTTGTTGTCCGCATGTAAAAAATAAGTTGCATTAAGAATTATTTTTGATGTACTTATTACAGACGCGGTAGTTCCCGGCAGTGATGTCGTTTCACTATGGAGATCGCGAATGCCCGATTGCTGTAACGGAAAATGTAAATCTTCTTACCGTACTCCTCAGCACGGGGGCCACACTTCCGGCCGCGATTCCCACACCTCGAATTTTTCTCCAGTCACCACCAATAACCTAAACCCAGACCGGGTACGCGGTGCGCGTAGCCGTGACCCGTTGTCAATTCGACAGGCAAGCAATGGCTTACAAGGAAGCCAAACCTCAATCGTTCGTGCGCATAATCGCGTCGATATTGACGCGTGTGATGTAAACCAACAACGCAAGGTGCTATCCATGGGAAGACAAAAAGCAGTGACCAAAGCTCGTCGTGAGGCCAAACGTGTGCTGAGACAGGATTCGCGCAGCCATAAGCAACGCGAAGAAGAATCGGTCACATCGCTTGTGCAAATGAGTGGCGTAGAAGCAATTGGCATGGCGCGGGACAGCCGTGATACTTCCCCAATTGAAGCGCGCAATGACGCTCAGGCGCATTATTTGAATGCCATCGACAATAAACAGCTGATTTTTGCCACGGGCGAAGCCGGGTGCGGTAAAACCTGGATTAGCGCAGCAAAAGCCGCTGAAGCCCTGATTCACAAAGATGTGGACAGGATTATTGTTACCCGTCCCGTTCTGCAGGCCGATGAAGATCTCGGCTTCTTACCGGGAGATATCGCCGAGAAGTTTGCTCCCTATTTCCGACCGGTGTACGACGTACTGGTGAGAAGGCTGGGCGCTTCCTTTATGCAATACTGCCTGCGACCGGAAATTGGCAAGGTGGAAATCGCGCCGTTCGCCTATATGCGCGGACGTACATTTGAAAATGCGGTTGTGATTCTGGACGAGGCTCAGAACGTGACCGCTGCGCAAATGAAAATGTTTTTAACCCGCCTCGGGGAAAACGTGACGGTCATCGTGAACGGCGACATTACCCAGTGTGATTTACCCTCTGGCGTGAAGTCCGGGCTGGTCGATGCGCTGGCGCGTTTTGCGGAAGACGACATGATCGGCGTTGTGCGTTTTACCGCCGATGATTGCGTCCGTTCGATGCTTTGCCAGCGAACGTTGAAAGCCTACTACTGATCGCTATCTTGTGTGCAAAGCCCGGGGAAACCCGGGCTTTGTTATCTGGAGCGCAGGGCGTTAGCCGATCGCGCCCAGCGCATCTTCGCTGCCCTGGGTTTTTGGCAGCAGGAACAGGGTGGCGAAAATATCCAGCAGATAGAGCAGGGCCAGCAGGGTGATCGCCGCGGTAAACGACCAGTGGCTGACGAACAGGCCAATCACCAGCGGTCCAAAGCCGCCCACGCCGCGCCCGAGGTTAAACAGCACGTTCTGCGCGGTGGCGCGGACCTGTAGCGGGTAGGTATCAGAGATCAGCGCGCCATAGCCGCCAATCATGCCGTTGACAAACATCCCCATTACCGCTCCGGTAAACAGCATCAGGGTCGGGTCCCGCAGCTGGGCGTAGACGATGACCATCACGACGGCCCCCACCTGGTAAATCAGAAAGATCTTCCAGCGGGCGAAACGGTCTGCCAGCACGCCGAACAGCCAGATGCCGAAGGTCATCCCCACGACGGTGACCGCCGTCCACAGCCCTGATTTGGTGAGCGAAAAGCCAAAACTGGAGGAGAGATAGCTGGGCATCCAGATCATCAGGCCATAGTAGCCAAAATTCTGTACCGAGCAGAGGATGAGGATGCCGATACTGGCCTTCGAGGTGGCGCGGTCGGCAAACAGCATCCTGAGGCGCGCGGTGAACGATATTTCCTGCGCGACGCGGCTATCTTTGGTAAACGCCTCCGGTTCTCCCATCCCGCGGCGGATGGCAAATGAGACCAGCGCCGGCAGAAGGCCAACCAGAAACATCCCGCGCCAGCCGATGATATCCAGCAGGAGAGGGGTGATAAAGGCGGCCAGCAGCACGCCAAGCTGCCAGCCGATACCAACCCACGCCGAGGCGCGGTTGCGCTTATGGGCCGGCCAGACTTCGGCAATCAGCGCCATGCCGATACCGAATTCGCCGCCGAGCCCCATACCCGCAAGGGTGCGATAGGCCAGCAGATCCCAATAGCCCTGGGCAACCGCACAGAGACCGGTAAAGACCGAGAACATCAGGATCGTGAAGGTCAGGACGCGAATGCGGCCCAGACGGTCGCTGAGATGGCCGAAAAAAATCCCGCCCAGTACCGCGCCAATCAGCGTCCAGGTAACGAGGGAACCGGCCTGAGAAGTGGTGAGCGCCAGCGAAACGCTGATTGCCGGCAGCATGAAACCGAGGATCAGCAGGTCAAAGCCATCCATTGCGTAGCCGCTGATCGCCGCGACCATGGCTTTCGCCGGCGTTACGCCGCGTTTGTTAAGTGGAGAAGAGAACGTCATGTCCAGACCTTTGGAATAAAAATGTGCGCTAAGTATAAATTTGTCGGCGGATGCGATCTACTCGGTTGAGGGGCATTGTGGGCTGTTATGATGACATTAACTGTATGTTTTTAATATTTATAACGGAATAAATGACCAGGGTTTTATTTAAAACACTGTCTGTCATGCTTCATGGGGAAAGACTGGTAACGTAATGTGTTGACGACAAAAAACGACGAACGTCGGATTCTGCCTGCGGGGCGGCCAGTCGGGGAGGCATTTATGCCGATTCCGGGAGAAGGACGTATGCCTGTATGTGGGAGTTTTGCTTCGCCTGTAGACAATCTTTCTTGTAGCGGAGTTTGTGCCCTGACATTTCGCTTAACCATTTATTAAGCGGCTTTTCTTTGTCATTTAATCCGGCGGTGCGCTGGCGTATCAGGTTGAGCCGCTCTTCATCGAAACGCGCCCACGCTTCGGCGCGTCGTCGCCGCCCAGCACTTTCCCCAGCAGCCTTTTGCTGGTGACGCTGTTGGTAAGAGGGCGCAGGCGAAAGTCGATAAAGACGACGGGAATACCGATCGCCGCAAGCAGATCCAGCACGCGGCTCTCTTTCAGTTTTCCCCGTACGCCAAAATCGAAGACGTTCAGATCCGGCTGCATCTGAACGGCGCGCTCGACGCTGAAACCAGTGAGATATGCATTTTCAAGCATCGGCAGCTGTTTTAGCTGGGGGGATTTTGCAAGATAAAGCGAGTCAAGGTCCGGCGCTTTGATTTTGAGGGGATTATCCCAGGCAATCAGCTGCGCAAAAGGATTATCCGGATGCACAATCTGTCATGCCTGAATGGCCCTGGCATCCGCCAGGATGACTCTTTTTGCCGGTTGCTGGAGGGGCACTTCTCTTCCGACAATATCCATCGCCGTGACGGGAGATGCCTGTAAATTTGCTGCCGACAGTAAAAGTAGCCAGCCTAATACCAGCCGCCAGAAAAGTTTCTGCCTCATTTTATCCAATCCGTCTGTCCGCAGCCGTGAGACAACCCGGCCAGTTTGGCTGGAGCGTAAAACAACCTTCCGTTCAAAAAAAAGTTTACATTGCTATGTATTGCTAACTATTATCATTTCGTTTCTCATAATTCAAATCATTCGCAACACAAATAATTGATAATTAATATATTTATTTTACAGGGGATCTTCTCATGTCTGGTCACTTCCGGCTCTCGCTGCTTGCTAGCGCTATTGTTTTAGCGTTCCCGGCCTGGGCTGCTGATAAAAATGATAACTCTTCATCAACCGATCGTACGGATACCCTGACGGTCGTGGGCAACTGGCTTGATTCGCCGGATTACAGTACGGTAGTGCTCGATCATCCCGGCGCAAGGACCATCGTGACGGAGCAGCAGGTTAAAGAAAAAGGCGGCGAGACGATTTCAGAAGCGCTGCGCGGTATTCCCGGGGTTCAGGTTCAGGAGAATAACGGCACCGGCGGGAGCGATGTGTCACTGAACGTCGGCGTGCGCGGCCTGACATCGCGCCTTTCGCCTCGCTCAACCATCATGATGGACGGCGTACCGCTTTCTGTCGCGCCTTACGGCCAGCCGCAGCTGTCAATGGCTCCGCTGTCAATGGGGAACATTCAGTCCATTGACGTCATCCGCGGCGGCAGCGCCGTTCGTTACGGGCCGCAGAACGTCGGCGGAGTGATCAACTTTGTCTCGAAGGATATTCCGGAAACGTTCGGCGGTGCGGTGAGCGCGCAAACGGAAGGGGCCTCACACGGCGGATTAAAAACGCTGACCAGCGCTTCCGTTGGCGGCACGGCGGAGAACGGTCTGGGGGCGGAGCTGCTGTACTCGGGCTTGCACGGGCAGGGATACCGGGAAAATAATGACAATACCGATATTGACGATTTTATGCTGAAAACGCGTTATCGTTTCACTCCGCAGGACGAACTGACCGGTAACTTCCATTATTATAACGCCTCCGCGGGTATGCCCGGCGGCCTGACGAAAGAGCAGTACCAGCAAAATCCCTTCCAGTCAGTGCGCCCGTTCGATCAGTTTGCCGGACGCCGCCAGGATATGTCTTTCAAATATCGCCATCAGGAAGAGGATAGCCAGTTTGAAGTGCTGACCTATTTCACCAAAAGTTTCCGCACCAGCGATATTCAGACCAACGGCTCCGGGGCTCTGGAAGGGCAGAGTCGTCTGGCTGCCGCCCCTCGCCACTACACCACCTGGGCCATCGAACCAACCTATTCGCATCTGTTCCGCTTCTGGGATATGGCCCATGAAGTCACCCTTGGCTATCGCTATCTGAACGAGACATCGGATGAAAAAGGATATCGGTCCAACTGGTACGATCCGACGACCACGACCTCTGCCCCGAATTCTAAAGAAAACTATTATCAGCATACCTCCGGCGGTACGGAAGCTAACGCGTTTTATATTGATGATGCCGTCAACGTTGGTAACTGGACGATTACCCCGGGGCTGCGTTATGAAAGCATCCGCACGCATGTGAATGACGCTTTTGCCGATATTGCGCGTGAAAAATCGTACAGTGAACCGCTGCCATCGATCAACGTGATGTATCACCTGTCCGATAGCTGGAAGCTATTTGCTAATGCCAATACCTCTTTCGGCAGCTTGCAGTATTTCCAGCTCACCCGCGGAGGGAATCACGGGCAGCCGGCTCCGGGCCTGCAGCCGGAAAAGGCGCGCACCTATGAAGTCGGTACCCGCTATGACGACTCCTTACTCAAAGCGGAGCTGACGGCTTTCTACATTGATTTTGATAATCAGCTGCAGTACATCAACAACACCATCGGCTGGACCACGCTGGGCGCCACCAAACATCAAGGCGTCGAGCTGGCTCTGAACTACGATCTCAGCGAACTGACGCACAGCCTGGATGGGGTCAGCCTCTATTCCACCTATACCTATACCCGCGCCGTATCCGTCAGCGGCGAGTTTTCGGGTAAAGATCTGCCCTTCTATTCCCGCCAGGTACTGACGGTGGGTTCCCGCTACGCGACGGGCAACTGGGTGTGGAACGTCGATGGCTATTCGCAATCCCGCCAGCATTCTCCGGGATCTTCTGCTGCCGGGAATGGCTATATCACCCAAGAGAGCGATGATGGTCAGTACGGTAATATTGCCGGCTATATGGTGTGGAATATGCGCGGCGAATATGACATGGGGCCGTCGTGGTCAAATCTGAAACTGGGCGCCGGGGTTAAAAACCTTTTCGATCAGCGCTACTACACGCGTTCAACGGATAATAACTACGGCAAATATGTCGGCGAGCCGCGAACCTTCTTTGTTCAGGCGTCGCTGGCGTTCTAAACGTGTGACGCTTCGCGGGGCAGGGATGCACCGCGAAGCGGTCAGGTCAGAGAGCGGGGGTTTGGCGGAGGAGCGATAAGGCCATACCTCCGGCTGGCTGCGCCAGCTGTCGACCCCCGGTCGGGGTTTCTCATCCCCCCGGGCGGTGCCACAGGCGAAAAAAAAGCCCGTACCTGCGTACGAGCTCTTCTTTAAATATGGCGGTGAGGGGGGGATTCGAACCCCCGATACGTTGCCGTATACACACTTTCCAGGCGTGCTCCTTCAGCCACTCGGACACCTCACCATATTGTTTTGCTGCTCACCTTGGGTGGGCAACGGGGCGCTACTATAGGGAGTTGCGCTAAAACGGTCAAGCAGTATTTATTCTTTCTTTACCGTTCGGTCAAGCAATGAACACTGCCCCGCTGAAAACCGACGGGGCAGCGATTTTAACGCAGAGAATCAAGCTGTTTGCGATGCTTCACCAGCCTCGTGCGCTGCTTTAGCGCCACGCTGGCAGGCCGGGAAGGCACTGATGTCAGATTTGGCCAAAGCGTCCGCCGTTAAAATCGCGCACGGCTTCTGCGATCTGCTGCCTGGTATTCATCACAAACGGACCGTAACCCACAATGGGCTCCCGCAACGGTTCACCGGCCAGCAGCAGCACTTTGGCATTCGCCGTTGCATGAAGATGAATTGCTTCTCCCTGCTGACTAAACACCACCAGCTGCCCTTCACGTGCCTGCTCTGCACCGTTGACCGTAATCTCACCTTCAAGGACCACTAGCGCACTGCTCCAGCCATCAGGCTGACGGAGCGTGATGTCATGGCCCTGATTCAGCTGCATATCCCAGACGTTCAGTGGCGAGAAAGTGTGCGCAGGTCCAGTCACCTGGTCATAGCTGCCGGCGATAACCCGGATATTTCCCGCGCCGTCCGCCAGGGCGACATCGGGGATGACATCCGCGGTGATGCTCTGATAGCCCGGATGAGTCATTTTGTCTTTCGCCGGCAGGTTGACCCACAGCTGGATCATCTTCAGTTCGCCGCCGGTGCGGGTAAACTCCGCCGAATGGAACTCTTCATGCAGAATGCCGGCGCCGGCGGTCATCCACTGCACATCGCCCGGGCCAATGACCCCACCTTTACCCGTCGAGTCACGGTGTTCAACTTCACCGGAATAGACGATGGTGACGGTTTCAAATCCGCGATGCGGATGTTCGCCAACCCCACGTCTGCCGCTTCCCGCCGGGAAGTGGTGAGGACCGGCGTAGTCCAGCAGCAGGAAGGGGCTTAACGGTTCGCCATGAGTCTGGTAAGAGAACAGTGAGCGAACCGGAAAGCCATCCCCAACCCAATGTTGGGCCGGTGCGGTGTAGACGCCTGTAATCTGTTTCATGGTGCTCTCCTGTGTCGCGATTTCTGATGACTATAAGATTAGATCTGCGGCCAATAAACCGGTAGATAGCAAAACTGGCCTATACTGTTCTGAAAATGGAACAATGGAGGAAGGATGCTGGATCTCAATGACTTAGCCTGGTTTGTCCAGGTCGTCGATCATGAAGGATTCGCCGCGGCGGGCAGGGCGCTCGATCAGCCGAAATCAAAATTAAGCCGTCGGATCGCGCAGCTGGAAGAGCGGCTTGGTGTGCGGCTGATTCATCGCACGACCCGGCAGTTCGTGGTCACCGAAGTGGGGCAGACCTTCTACCAGCACTGCAAAGCGATGCTGATAGAGGCCGAGGCGGCGCAGCAGGCGGTGGAAACGCTGCGTTCGGAGCCGCGCGGCAGCGTTAAACTCACCTGCCCGGTGACCTTATTGCATGCCCATGTCGGGCCGATGCTGGCGCGGTTTATGCTACGTTACCCGGGCGTCAATGTGCAGCTGGAGGCTACCAATCGGCGGGTGGACGTTGTTGGCGAAGGGATTGACGTTGCGATCCGCGTGCGCCCGCGTCCGTTTGACGATAGCGATCTGGTGATGCGGGTACTGGCCGACCGCGGACAGCGTCTGGTCGCCAGCCCGGCTTGTATTGCGCGAATGGGGCGGCCACAGGCGCCATCGCAGCTGAGTACGTGGCCGGGACTGAGTCTCGATGCCGGAAAGCATCAGCATAAGTGGCAACTGAGCGGGCCGGAGGGGGCAAGGGCGGAAGTCTATTTCACGCCGCGGATGGTCACGACGGACATGCTGGCATTGCGTGAAGCGGCGATAGCCGGCGTTGGGGTGGTTCAGCTTCCTCTCTTAATGGTGCGCGATCAGCTGGCTGCCGGGACCCTGGAGGTGGTACTGGATGCGTGGCAACCACAGCGGGAAGTCATTCATGCGGTTTTTGCCTCTCGTCGCGGTCTGCTGCCGTCGGTGAGAGCACTGGTAGACTTTCTGAGCGAAGAATACCAGCGGATGGAAGAGGATTGATAAGGGGGTTGTATCCCGGGCAAAGCACGCATGTCGACACCCGGTCGGGGCTTCTCATCCCCCCCGGGCGGTGCCACAGGCGAAAAAAAAGCCCGTACCTGCGTACGAGCTCTTCTTTAAAGATGGCGGTGAGGGGAGGATTGATTCGCTTCGCTCACCGTTACTCGGCCCGTCCCTGGGCCTCGCCCCTTCGGGGCCAACGCAGGCGTTGTTCAAAAATGCTCCCGGCATTTTTGTGCGGGCAGCCCGCTCGCAGGCTCGCGGTCTGTCCAGCTGGCTGCGCCAGCTGTCGACCCCCGATCGGGGTTTCTCATCCCCCCGGGCGGTGCCACAGGCGAAAAAAAAGCCCGTACTTGCGTACGAGCTCTTCTTTAAATATGGCGGTGAGGGGGGGATTCGAACCCCCGATACGTTGCCGTATACACACTTTCCAGGCGTGCTCCTTCAGCCACTCGGACACCTCACCATATTGTTTTGCTGCTCACCCTGGGTGGTCAACGGGCGCTAATTTAGGGAAATACGTATCTCTCGTCAATCAACTTTTTCAAAAAACAGCGCGTTTAGACAAACTTCGCGCAACTTGCTTTTTAAATGCGCGACAATCGATTTTTTTGTCGCCACCCTCTTTTTATTCGATAGAAAAATGAAATTTGCTATGCTGGCAATCCAATAGAAAACAATAAGTAAAATACGGCGCCAGGGTCAACCTGCAACCAGCGCCCGCGATCAGGAGCCATGATGGACATAATCTTTTATCACCCGACATTTGATACCGCTTACTGGATTGCTGAGCTGGAAAAACAGCTGCCGGGCGCGCGCGTACGCGAATGGAAATCCGGCGATACTCAGCATGCGGACTATGCGCTGGTCTGGCATCCGCCGGTGGAAATGCTTCAGGGACGGGACTTAAAAGCCGTTTTTGCCCTCGGCGCTGGCGTCGATTCAATTCTGACTAAACTCCGTGAACACCCGGAAATGCTGCCGATGTCGATTCCACTCTTTCGCCTCGAAGACACCGGAATGGGTCAGCAGATGCAAGAGTATGCGGTGAGCCAGGTGCTGCACTGGTTCCGTCGCTTCGACGACTACCAGGCATTAAAACAGCAGGCCCGCTGGCAGCCGCTGGAGGATTATCGTCGCGAAGAGTTCACTATCGGGATAATGGGCGCGGGCGTGCTTGGTTCGAAAGTGGCGGAAGCGCTTCAGGTATGGGGATTTCCGCTGCGGAGCTGGAGCCGTAGTCGTAAATCCTGGCCTCAGGTGCAAAGCTTTGCCGGTCAGGAGGAGCTGGGCGACTTCCTCGGCGCGACGCGGGTACTGATCAACCTGCTGCCAAACACGGCGGAAACCGTCGGCATTATTAATCAGCGACTGTTGGCGCAGCTTCCGGATAACAGCTATGTTCTCAATCTGGCACGTGGCGTTCACGTGGTCGAAGCGGATCTGCTGGCGGCACTGAATAGCGGTAAGCTTAAAGGCGCGATGCTGGATGTCTTTAGCCGCGAGCCATTACCGGCGGAAAGTCCGCTGTGGGCGCATCCTCGGGTGGCGATGACGCCACATGTCGCCGCAGTCACCCGTCCGCTGGAAGCGATCACCTATATTGCCAGCACCATTGGCCGCCTGGAGCGTGGGGAGGCGGTGAACGGGCAGGTCGATCGTCAGCGCGGATACTAAGAGAAACCCCGCTGTGGCGGGGTTTTGCTAATCATGCGTCCTGATTCCTGCTATTCTTGCCACAAACAGAGAAGGAGATTGTGATGTATCCTGTTGACCTGCACATGCATACCGTCGCCAGTACCCACGCCTACAGTACCCTGCACGATTATATTGCTGAAGCAAAGCGTAAGGGGATCAAACTTTTTGCCATAACCGATCATGGTCCGGATATGGCCGATGCTCCGCACTACTGGCATTTCGTCAATATGCGCATCTGGCCGCGGATGGTCGACGGCGTCGGCATTTTACGGGGTATTGAAGCCAACATAAAAAATACCCTCGGCGAAATTGACTGCACCGGGCCGATGCTGACCTCGCTGGACCTGTTCATTGCGGGCTTCCATGAGCCGGTTTTCCCGCCGCAGGATAAAGCCACCCATACTGAAGCGATGATCGCCACTATGGCGAGCGGCGCGGTACATATTATTAGCCATCCGGGTAATCCGAAATACCCCGTCGATATTCCGGCGATAGCCGCCGCGGCGGCAAAATACCAGGTGGCGCTGGAAATCAACAACTCATCCTTCGTCTCGTCGCGTGTGGGCAGCGAAGATAACTGCCGGGCGGTTGCCGCCGCCGTGCGCGATGCCGGAGGTTGGGTCGCGCTGGGATCGGATTCGCATACCGCATTTACGCTCGGCGAGTTCAAAGAGTGTCGTAAGATCCTCGATGATGTGAACTTCCCCGAAGAGCGGATCCTTAACGTGTCCCCGCGTCGGCTGTTGAATTTCCTTGAGTCTCGCGGGATGCCGGCGATCCCTGAATTTGCCGATCTTTAATATGAATAACTGGAAAAATTGAATGAACGAGTTTTCAATCCTCTGCCGCGTGCTGGGCTCTTTGTACTACCGTCAGCCGCAGGATCCGCTGCTGGTGCCGCTGTTTACCCTGATCCGTGAAGGGAAGCTGGCGGCGAGCTGGCCGCTGGAGCAGGATGAGCTGCTGGAACGTCTGCAAAAAAGCTGCGACGTGCAACCGCTGGCCGCCGATTACAATGCGCTGTTTGTCGGTGAAGAGTGCAGCGTTCCTCCTTATCGTAGCGCGTGGGTTGAAGGGGCAAGCGAAGCTGAAGTTCGCGGTTTCTTCAGCGAACACGGGATCCCGACCGGAGAAGGTCAGGCCGACCACATTGGGTCACTGCTGCTGGCGGCCTCGTGGCTTGAAGATCATGCTACGGAAGATGAAAGCGAAACGCTGGAAACGCTGTTTGCTGACTACATTTTGCCGTGGTGCGGGGTTTTCCTCGGCAAAGTCGAGGCGCATGCCGGGACACCTTTCTGGCGGACGATGGCGCCCCTGACGCGGGAAGCGCTCTCCGCCATGTGGGATGAACTGCAGGAGGAATCGGAAGAGTAAATGTGATATTTGTCACGTTTTTATTGCAATGGAAAGTATGAGATTGCATATAACGTGCTTCAGATCTCATTTGGCGGACGCGTATCTGCTATGATACGCGTCATGAACATACTCTTCGCAATCGCAATAACGACAGGCATTCTCTCCGGAATCTGGGGATGGGTGGCGGTCGCGCTTGGTCTGCTGAGCTGGGCGGGCTTCCTGGGCTGCACGGCCTATTTCGCTTGCCCGCAGGGCGGGCTAAAAGGGTTGCTGATCTCAACCTGTACGGTAATGAGCGGTGTGGTGTGGGCGCTGGTCATTATTTACGGCAGTGCGCTGGCGCCGCATCTGGAAATCCTTGGCTATATGATGACCGGGGGCGTGGCCTTCCTGATGTGTATTCAGGCTCGTCAGCTGCTGCTCTCTTTTGTCCCCGGCACTTTTATTGGCGCCTGCGCCACATTTGCCGGCGACGGGAACTGGCGGCTGGTGGTACCTTCTCTGGCGCTAGGGCTGGTGTTTGGTTACGCGATGAAAAATTGTGGGCTATGGCTGGCCGCGCGTGCGCGGAAAAACAAATCCACATTAGTGAACGAAACGCCCGACCAGGCATAAGCTGATGTCACCCGCACAAGAAACAGGACCTCAGGTCCTGTTTTTCTTTCTGCTGGCGCTGGTCGGGCTGTTCAGACTTGCGGCCCGTCGACCCGACTCACGGGGTAGCCCCCGCCACGCAACCGTAACGTGAAAGAATATTAACCCGCAACATAGCCTTGCTATCCTCCAGACGGGTTATAGCCGCCGCAAGTTTCCCGGACTTTCGTCGGGCGGGCTATCGTGCCATATTACCCTCTGTGCTTTATGTAAAGACGTTTGCCGACAGGAGGCGAAATGACTGTTAAACCTGAGGTTATTCTCGGCGACATCACTACGCTTGACGTCGATGTTATCGTCAATGCCGCCAATCCCTCGCTGCTAGGCGGCGGGGGCGTGGATGGCGCAATCCATCGTGCAGCCGGGCCGGAGCTCCTTGCCGCGTGTCAGGTCGTCCGGCAACAACAAGGCGAGTGCCCTCCGGGTCATGCGGTGATTACTACCGCGGGTCAGCTGCCGGCCAGCGCGGTGATCCATGCCGTCGGGCCCGTCTGGCACGGTGGCGGGCATCAGGAGGCTGAACTGCTTGCTGACGCGTATCGAAACAGCCTGCAGCTGGCGTCAGCGAACAGCTATCGATCGATTGCCTTCCCGGCCATCAGTACCGGCGTATATGGATATCCTAAGCAGGCGGCGGCAGAAATTGCCGTGCAGACGGTCAGCACCTTTCTGACGCGTTACAATCCTTTAGAGCGCGTCTGCTTTGTCTGTTTCGATGAGGAGACCGCGGACATTTACCGGCGCTTGCTTGAGCCGCAGCGAGGTGCGTGAAAGTCGGGGGCCCCGACCACCCGCCGCCTGACATCTGCGGGCGAGCGGGCGGGCGATCAGCCAGCGGACACTTGAGTCTTAGCTGCTTTCGGCTGGAATTTTCCCGAAAAGAGAAAGCGTAGCAGAGGAATGCGCAGATGAATTTCATACAGCACCAGCGCAATACCGACCACGAAGACTAAGCCAGCAATAAACCCAAGCGCGTTGGATTTGATCGCCGGCGCCAGCCATGCGCCATAAAGCAGGGTCAGCGGGTGGTGCACCAGATAAATGAACAGCGAAGCATTAACAAAATAGGTCACCCGCGCCGACTGAAAGTTCAGCAGACGGTGGCCGAGAGAAAAGACCACGTTCACCATCCACAGACCCAGAACCATGGTAATGACCGATTCGGTTTCATACATCCAGCCATCACCGGAACCATATTGCTGATTCAGGCGATAGGCGATAAAGCCTAGCAGCGCGCCGACGAAGCACCATGGCGACGGAGTGGTAAACATCGTTTTTAAGCGCGGATTGATAAATACCTGGGCACCAAGAATGAAGAAGGGCAGGTAAAACAGAGTCTGCATCACGATGAAATTAAACAGGCCGTTGCTGAGCACGGGGGCGTAAAGGACAAACAGCGAGCGGCGGATCACCGCGTAAAGCACGCCGAGCGCCAGAAAAATCATCGACAGCTGAGCTAATGTGACGGTGTCACCAAAGGTCGATGCCCTGGCTGAGCGGCGGCCGGTCAGCCAGCGAAACAGCACGACTCCCAGAGAGGTCAGGACCACCAGCACCAGTAAAAACCACAGGTGAGAAACCAGTTCCCACGCCAGAGTATTGAATTTGTCGTAACCCGAGAGGGTGTGCCAGTTTTCGGCCTTGCCGTTAACGTACTGCAGCATGATGAACTGCGGCAGCGTCAGCAGAGGAATGGCGGTCAGCATCGGAATGCCGACACGCTCAACGCGCACTTTCCACCACTTCTTCAGCGGATAACGTAAAAAAAGCATGTAGGAAAAGTAGCCAGAAATGACAAAGAAGACCTGCATGCGAAAAGCATGGATAAAATCGTTAAACAGCGTCAGCCACCAGGAGGGCTCGAGGCTATTCACATGCCAGCTGTGGCTGGAATAGATCAGTGATATATGAAAAGGGATCCCCAGTAGCATCAGCCAGGCGCGGATGCTATCGAAGAAATATTCACGTTGTACTGGCGTATTATTCATACAATATCACTACATTCTCGGACAATTCGTCTTATCACTCAACGTGATAACGTTTAAATTCTCAGCAACCCTACATCAACTCTGGATACCTGTCTCCAGGATAAGTACGTAAAGTACAAATGTGGCAGTTAACTGCCTATTACCTGCGCCGCTAAGGTGAACAAAGCAGGGATTATGTTGTCGGATTGCCTGAATTACCATTAAAATAGATCGGATCGATTTAAGCACACAAAGGGGGAAGTGCTTACTTATATGAAACTTAAACCACAGATGATGAAAATGCGCTGGTTAAGCGCAGCCGTAATGTTGTCCCTGTGTACTTCATCTGCATGGGCGTTTAGCATTGATGACGTTGCAAAACAGGCCAAAGCGTTAGCCGGGAAAGGCTATGAAGCGCCGAAGAGCAACTTGCCCTCCGCTTTCCGCGACATGAAATACGCGGACTACCAGCAAATCCAGTTTAATCACGATAAGGCTTACTGGAACAATCAGAAAACCCCATTCAAACTTGAGTTTTATCATCAGGGCATGTACTTCGACACGCCGGTCACCATTAACGAAGTGACGGCAAGCAGCGTGCGTAAGATTAAATATAATCCGGATTACTTTAATTTTGGCAGCGTCCAGCATGATAAAGATACGGTGAAAGACCTGGGCTTCGCCGGTTTCAAAGTACTGTACCCGATCAACAGCAAAGATAAGAACGACGAAATCGTCAGCATGCTCGGCGCCAGCTACTTCCGTGTTCTGGGTCAGGGCCAGGTGTACGGGCTTTCCGCGCGCGGCCTGGCTATCGATACCGCGCTGCCTTCCGGCGAAGAATTCCCTCGTTTTCGTGAGTTCTGGATTGAGCATCCAAAAGCCACGGACAAGCGTTTGACTATTTATGCACTGCTTGACTCCCCACGTGCGACCGGCGCCTACCGTTTTGTGATTATGCCGGGCCGCGATACCGTCGTTGATGTGCAGTCTAAAGTGTACCTGCGTGACAAAGTCGGCAAACTAGGCGTTGCACCGCTGACCAGCATGTTCCTGTTCGGGCCGAATCAACCCTCTCCGGCGACCAACTATCGTCCGGCGCTGCATGATTCTAACGGCCTGTCGATTCTTGCCGGTAACGGCGAGTGGATCTGGCGTCCGCTGAACAATCCGAAGCATCTGGCCGTCAGCAGCTATGCGATGGAAAATCCGCAGGGCTTCGGCCTGCTGCAGCGCGGCCGTCAGTTCTCGCGCTTTGAGGACCTCGACGACCGTTACGATCTGCGCCCGAGCGCCTGGATCACGCCGAAGGGCGACTGGGGTAAAGGGAAAATCGAACTGGTTGAAATCCCGACCAATGACGAAACCAACGATAACATCGTGACCTACTGGACGCCGGATCAGCTGCCGGAACCGGGTAAAGAGATGAACTTCAAATACTCGATTACCTTCAGCCGCGATGAAGACAAACTGCACGCGCCGGATAACGCCTATGTGATGCAGACCCGCCGTTCTACCGGGGATGTGAAGCAGTCGAACCTGATTCGTCAGCCGGATGGCACCATTGCCTTTATCGTTGACTTCACCGGCGCTGAAATGAAAAAAATGCCGTCAGATACGCCGGTAACGGCGCAGGCGAGCATCGGCGATAACGCAGAAATTGTTGAGAATACCGTGCGTTATAACCCGGTCACTAAGGGCTGGCGTATGGTTCTGCGTGTGAAGGTAAAAGATCCGAAGAAAACCACGGAAATGCGCGCTGCGCTGGTCAATGCTGATCAGACGCTGAGTGAAACCTGGAGCTATCAGCTGCCTGCCAATGAATAAGATAACGAAGTACATTGACGCGTTGCCGCTGTCTGAGGCTGAAAAAGCCGCGCTGCCTGATACAAGCCTGCAGGCCGTACATGAAGCGCTGGACGCCGATCATCATGCTTTTGTTCGTGAAGACGATTCCCCGCTGGGTTCCGTGAAATCACGACTGGAACATAGCTGGCCAGACTCCCTGGCCGGTAACCAGCTGATAAAAGATGATGAAGGGCGTACTCAGCTCAACGCAATGCCGAAAGCAAAACGCTCCTCAATGTTCCCGGACCCGTGGCGCACCAACCCGGTTGGGCGTTTCTGGGATCGGCTACGGGGACGTGATGTCACCCCGCGCTATCTTTCTCGCCTGACCAAAGAAGAGCAGGAGAGCGAGCAGAAGTGGCGTACCGTCGGGACCATCCGTCGTTACATCCTGCTGCTGCTGACGCTGGCGCAGACCGTTGTCGCAACCTGGTACATGAAAACCATCCTGCCGTATCAGGGATGGGCGCTCATCAATCCGGCTGACATGGTCGGGCAGAATCTGTGGATTTCCTTCATGCAGCTGCTGCCGTACATGCTGCAAACTGGGATCCTGATCCTTTTCGCGGTCCTTTTCTGTTGGGTTTCCGCCGGTTTCTGGACCGCGCTGATGGGCTTCCTGCAGCTGCTGATGGGGCGCGATAAGTACAGTATCTCCGCGTCAACCGTCGGCGATGAACCGCTGAACCCAGAACACCGTACGGCGCTGATCATGCCGATCTGCAACGAAGACGTCGATCGCGTATTCGCCGGCCTGCGTGCCACCTGGGAGTCGGTGAAGGCGACAGGGCAACAGCAGCACTTCGACGTGTATATCCTGAGTGACAGCTACAATCCGGATATTTGCGTTGCCGAGCAGAAAGCGTGGATGGAGCTGATTGCGGAAGTGCAGGGCGAGGGGCAGATTTTCTATCGCCGTCGTCGTCGTCGTGTGAAGCGTAAGAGCGGTAACATCGATGACTTCTGCCGTCGCTGGGGCAGCCAGTATAGCTATATGGTGGTGCTGGATGCTGACTCGGTGATGACCGGTGAATGTCTGACCGGGCTGGTGCGTCTGATGGAGGCGAACCCGAATGCCGGGATCATTCAGTCCTCGCCGCGCGCTTCTGGTATGGACACCCTGTATGCCCGTTGCCAGCAGTTTGCGACCCGCGTTTACGGTCCGCTGTTCACCGCCGGCCTGCACTTCTGGCAGCTTGGTGAATCACACTACTGGGGCCATAACGCCATTATCCGCGTGAAGCCGTTTATCGAGCACTGCGCGCTGGCGCCGCTGCCGGGAGAAGGTTCATTTGCCGGGTCGATTCTGTCGCACGACTTCGTGGAAGCGGCGCTGATGCGTCGTGCCGGCTGGGGGGTGTGGATTGCCTACGATCTGCCGGGCTCTTATGAAGAACTGCCGCCGAACCTGCTGGATGAACTGAAGCGTGACCGCCGCTGGTGCCACGGTAACCTGATGAACTTCCGTCTGTTCCTGGTCAAAGGCATGCACCCGGTGCACCGGGCGGTGTTCCTGACCGGCGTCATGTCCTACCTGTCGGCGCCGCTGTGGTTCATGTTCCTCGCCCTGTCGACCGCGCTACAGGTCGTGCATGCGCTGACTGAGCCACAGTACTTCCTGCAGCCGCGGCAGCTGTTCCCGGTCTGGCCGCAGTGGCGTCCGGAGCTGGCGATTGCGCTGTTCGCCTCGACGATGGTGCTGCTGTTCCTGCCGAAATTGTTGAGCATTATTCTGGTGTGGTGCAAAGGTTCAAAAGAGTACGGCGGCTTCATTCGCGTGACGCTCTCTTTGCTGCTGGAAGTGCTGTTCTCGGTACTGCTGGCGCCGGTGCGTATGCTGTTCCATACCGTGTTTGTGGTCAGTGCGTTCCTCGGTTGGGAAGTGGTATGGAATTCTCCGCAGCGTGATGATGACTCCACCCCATGGGGTGAAGCCTTTATGCGCCACGGTTCGCAGCTGCTGCTGGGGCTGGTGTGGGCGGTCGGTATGGCGTGGCTGGATCTGCGTTTCCTGTTCTGGCTGGCGCCGATCGTCTTCTCGCTGATCCTGTCGCCGTTCGTGTCGGTGATTTCCAGTCGGGCCACCGTGGGCCTGCGTACCAAACGCTGGAAGCTGTTCCTGATCCCGGAAGAGTATTCCCCGCCGCAGGTGCTGAAGGATACCGATGCATATCTGACCCTGAACCGTCAGCGTTCCCTGGACGATGGGTTTATGCACGCCGTGTTTAACCCGTCCTTCAACGCGCTGGCGACGGCAATGGCGACGGCACGTCACCGCCATGGTCACATTCTGGATATCGCCCGCGAACGTCACGTTGAACAGGCGCTGAACGAGACGCCCGACAAACTCAATCGCGACCGTCGTCTGGTGCTGTTGAGCGACCCGGTCACCTTGTCACGTTTGCACTATCGTGTGTGGGCCGCGCCGGAGAAATACTCTTCGTGGGTGAGCGCCTATCAGCAGGTGACGCTCAACCCGCTGGCGTTGAAAACGAAATAAGCGGTATGTGAAGGAAAATACCGGCAATATTGCCGGTATTTTTTTATCTGAGCATTGAGGTAGCAGATGAGAATTTTACTGGTTATTGCCATGGCGCTGCTGCTCAGCGGCTGCGGCAGTATTATTAGCCGCACGGTGCCGGGGCAGGGGCATGGGAATCAGTATTACCCCGGCGTGCAGTGGGATGTGCGTGATTCGTCATGGCGATACATCACCATTCTCGATCTGCCTTTTTCGCTGGTGTTCGATACGTTGCTGTTGCCGCTTGATGCCAGCCACGGTCCGTACAACTAATCAGCGTTCATCCCACTCATCGGCGGCGGTCTGACCCTCTTCGGTATCCAGAGAGGGTTCCAGCTGAAACTCTCCTTCGTCCCACTCATGCAGCGTATTCTCTTCCAGCCACTCCTGACGCAGCTCTATCTCGTCATAGTCGCCGTCAAAAACGCTCTGTGCCGCTTCGCCGCTTAACATCGGCAGGCATTCGCCTTCTTCATCTTCGTCGGCAAAAAATTCGGCCTGCCAGGCGATATCGCCATCCTGCAGAACGTACTTTTGGATATTCAGCTGCTCAACGTTGGCACTCTCCTCGTCGCTATCCGGATTATTGACCAGGAACTCTTCGCGGGCCGCATCGATAGCTTCTTCGAGCGTGGCATAGAAAATCGAATCCTTTGGCATAGATAACCCCCTAAGAAGAATGAAAAATGGACACGATTCAATCTATAGAAGGCGGTGAGCGTTGCGTCAAGGGGAAGGCGACGCTGTTGAACTTAATTTACCGAACGACCGCCCGAGTCCGCGTTCTGCGCGGGTTCATCACCGGAAGGACGCCGCAAGCTGAGGGTGGAATAGATAGCGTTGAACAGGACGACCGTTGCGGTGACAAAAAAGACCGCCCGGAAACCATAGCTGGCAGATACCGCTGCGCCGATCAATGGGCCGGTGACGTTGCCGATATCGCGAAATGACTGGTTATAGCTAAAAATGCGCCCGGCCACCTGGCTGGTTGAGTTGTACACCAGCAGCGTCTGGACGGCCGGCAGCAGCGCGCCGTCGGCGGCACCCAGCAGAAAGCGTAAAATAGCCAGCTGCAGCGGCGTCTGGACGAATGACATTGGAATCAGCAGCAGAACGGAGACCATCAGCGCGACGATAAGGATTTTTTCCGGCCCGATACGATCCCCGAGCTTACCGAGGCGCGGGGCGCTGATCAGCGCCGCGACGCCCGGAACGGAGGCTATCATCCCGCTGATAAAGGCGATATTTCCGACGTCTCCGGCCAGCTCCCGAACGTAGAGGGTCAGGATAGGAGCGATTGAGCCGGTGGCGACCTGAATAATCATCGTGGTGACAAACAGACTCAAGACCAGCTTTGGGCTTTTCAGGGACGAAAAGACATCCCTTGCATTAAGCATCTCTTTCTTCGCGACCGGGACGAACTGCTCGCGAATGAAAAACAGCGTCAGGATAAAACAGACGAGCAGGACGCTGGCGGTCAGAAAGAAGACGGTGCGTAGTCCCCAATGGTCGGCAAGAAAGCCGCCCGCCAGCGGGCCAAGCAGCGCGCCGCTCACGGCGCCGGTAGATAGCGTACCCAGCGCCCAGCCGCTCTTCTGGCGCGGGATCTGGGTGGCGATCAGGGCATTCGCATTGGGAATAAAACCACCCAACAGCCCCAGCAAGGCCCGCAGTACCAGAAACTGCCAGATGTTTTGCGCCAGCCCCATCAACATCATGACGATAGCCATCCCCAGCGCGGAGCGCAGCAGCATAATTTTTCGCCCTTTGCGATCGGCCAGGCCGCCCCAGAAGGGAGAGGCAACGGCGGAGAACAAGAAGGTAATGCTGAATACCAGTCCTGACCACATATTCAGGGCACTGTGGCCCGTCACGCCAAGCTGCTCGACGTAGAGCGGGAGAAAGGGCATGACCAGGCTAAAAGCGGCACCGGTCAAAAAACAGCCGAGCCAGGTGACCGTGAGATTTCGTTTCCAGTTAATCGGACTATCTGCAGACGACATAGGCTTCCATTGGCCTGCGATGCAGGACAAAAAACAAAAGATGAGCCTGCTAATTATGCGCCTGAGTAACGATCATCGCAATGGAGGAGAGCGCTTAACGCTAAAGCGGAAAGTGCCTCCGGCAGCATCGGGCTGCCGGAGGAAGCACACTTAATAGCGTGAAGGTACGCCGGGCGGACGGGTCTTAAAGCGGCGGTGCAGCCACATATATTGCTCCGGCGCCATCAGAATGCATTTCTCGACGATGCGGTTCATCCAGGCCGCGGTCGTTTCCGCATCATCAAGCGGCGGATCGCATTCCGGCGGCAGAATAATCAGCTCATAACCTTTACCGTCGGGTTTACGCCGCGGAACGAACGGAACAATGCAGGCTTTCGACATCTTTGCCAGCATCCAGGTCCCCGACGTCGTTGCCGCCTGGTCGACGGCAAAGAGCGGCACGAATACGCTGGCGGTCGGGCCGTAGTCGTGGTCAGGCGCATACCAGATCACTTCGCCTTTTTTCAGCGCGCGAATCATCCCTTTCAGATCTTTACGGTCGATCATGTCTTTATTCGAGCGCAGCCGGCCCCAGGTTTGCAGCCAGTCAATGACCGGATTGTCATTTGGACGGTAGACGCCGATGCCGGGTTCGTTGATACCAAACATCCGCGCCCCCATTTCCAGCGTGAGGAAGTGAATGCCGATCAGCAGAATGCCGCGCTGTTGCGCCTGAACGTCCCGGATATGCTCAACGCCGATGGAGTCGGTCCAGCGCGCAATACGCCGGGTCGGCCAGAACCAGGCCATCCCGGTCTCCATTAACCCCATCCCCACCGATTCGAAGTTTTGCACCACCATCTGATGGCGCTCTTCTTCGCTTTTGTCCGGGAAGCACAGCTCCAGGTTACGGTAAGCGATTTTGGCGCGGCGTTTCATAAAGCGCATTGCCAGGCGGCCAATCGCATTGCCAAGGCGGTAAATCAACGGATAGGGAAGCTGAACAACCAGCCACAGCAGGCCAATACCTAGCCAAAGCAGCCAGTAACGCGGATGCAGCAGCGCCGCGGAAAATTTAGGTAAATGGGTCATCTCATACCTGTTTAAATAAGCAACTCATTCTATTATCGCATTTTTTCATGCTTCAGCCAAAACGGCTGTCCCAGGTGGCATTTATTGTTAAACGCGAACGAACGGGAGTGAAATGAATGTAGCGCAAAATGTGGGGATGTAAATTAACGTCGTTTGCTATATGATGCCGGCCGTTTATTTACCTCATTTCCTATGTCGAGCAGGTACACCATGCCAGTGTTACATAACCGCATTTCAAATGAGACGTTAAAAGCGCAGATGTTAGCTGAGAGCGAACCGCGTACAACGATCTCGTTTTATAAATATTTCACCATCGTGGATCCAAAAGCCACGCGCGATGCATTGTGGATTGCCCTCACCAAATTAAACGTGTTTGGTCGTATCTATCTGGCCCACGAAGGGATCAATGCCCAAATCAGCGTGCCAGAAAGTCAGGTCGATGCGCTACGCGAGTTTCTCTACGCCTTCGACCCGGCGCTGGATGGCCTGCGGATGAACATCGCGCTGGACGACGACGGAAAATCCTTCTGGGTGCTACGCCTGAAAGTCCGCGATCGTATCGTGGCGGATGGGATCGATGATCCGACGTTTGATGCCTCAGACGTGGGTGATTATCTGAAAGCGGCGGAAGTGAATGCGATGCTGGACGATCCCGATGCGGTGTTTATCGATATGCGTAACCACTATGAATATGAAGTGGGCCATTTTGAGCAGGCGCTGGAAATCCCGGCGGACACGTTCCGCGATCAGTTGCCGAAAGCGGTCGAGATGATGCAGGAACATAAAGATAAAAAAATCGTTATGTACTGCACCGGCGGTATTCGTTGTGAAAAAGCCAGCGCCTGGATGAAGCACAACGGCTTCAGTAAGGTCTGGCACATTGAGGGCGGGATTATTGAATATGCCCGTCGTGCGCGCGAACAGGGGCTGCCGGTACGCTTTATCGGTAAGAACTTTGTCTTTGACGAGCGGATGGGGGAGCGGATTTCCGATGATGTGATTGCCCATTGCCACCAGTGCGGTACCCCGTGTGATAGCCATACGAACTGCCTGAATGACGGCTGCCATCTGCTGTTTATACAGTGCCCGAGCTGCGCCGAGAAGTTCGCCGGCTGCTGTAGCGAGGCGTGCATGGAAGAGCATAAGCTGCCGGAAGAGGAGCAGCGTCAGCTGCGTGCCGGACGAGAAAACGGCAATAAGATCTTCAACAAATCTCGCGGCCGCCTGAACACGAAGCTGGGGATCCCGGACCCTGAGACCTCAGAAAAACCATAACCAGATAAGATCAACGATCGCCAGCAGCAGCCATAGTGCGAGATAAATCATAAAGTGCTCGCGGACGTTGTTGACCAGTAAATCGTACAGGCGACGCATAAACTCTCTCTGTGATGAACGGCCTCCTCTGAGGCCGTTTTTTATTGCTCAAATCAACACCGCGCACGGCGGCCATCTAACCCTGAAAGCGTGCCAGCGAGAAGGGGGTCAGGTCGAAGGCGGGGGTTTCCCCCTGGGCAAACTGCGTGGCAATTTCTCCCAGCACCGGGGCGAATTTGAAACCATGACCGCTTAACCCGCTAATCAGCAACGTTTCAGGATGGCCGGGGAGGGTGTCGATAATAAAGTCTTCGTCCGTCGTATTATCGTAGGTACAGGAGGCGCCATGCAGGCAGCCGCCGATACCGGGCAGCACGTTACGCAGGAAACTGAACGACTCAGAGCCGTCGGTGGCCACCGCGCCAAATGGCGTGCGTTCTTCCGGCGCGGAGATAAGTTGCCCGCCGTTGTGCTTGCCGATCTTCAGTTCATTGTCTTCCGCCGGGAAACCATAGAACTGGTCGCCGTTTGGCAGCTCACCGGTAAATGCCGGGAAGTGGTTTTTAGTGCTATAGCGTCCATCAGCCTGGAACCAGGCGAAGATTTTGCGTACGGGCTGGACTGGCAGGTCGGGCAGCAGACGCGTTACCCATGTACCGGCGCTGACCAGCAGTTTCTTGCCGCTGTAGCTGCCATCGGCGGTGTCGATTGTCACGCCATCCGGGTGATGGTGTATGGCGGTAACCGGGCAATTAAACAGCTGAGCGCAGCCCGCCTCACGCGCGAGACGTATCCAGGTTTCGATGGCCAGCTCGCTACGTAAAACCCCGGATGCCGGTTCGAATATGCCACGATAATCATCCGGTACGCGAATCTCAGGCCAGCGGGCCATGATAGCCGGGGCATCCATCTCTTCGACGTTCAGTTGGAACTGGCGGGCGCTGTTCGCAACGTTGCTGAGAAACGTCGAGTTTGCCGGGCCGAGGTTAATCACCCCGGTGCGTTCGAAGACCGCCTCGCCGCTGAGGGTTGCAAGCTCATCCCACAGCGCCTGCGCACGCAGCACCAGCGGGACATATCTCTCTCCTTCACCGTAGGCGTGACGGATAAGACGCGTATTACCGTGATGGCTGCCCTCCTGATGCGGAGGCGTGTGCGCGTCGGTCATCAGCACGTTAAGTCCAGCCCGGCGGGCATAATAGCCGGCAGCGGCGCCAGTGGAGCCGCTGCCGATAATGATGAGGTCGTATTGCATGGTCTGTTCCGGTTTTTTGCTTTATTAGCAGGGTAATTAACAACCTGCACATATACAAGCCCGAAAATAAATCAGGCACCCGCAGGTGCCTGTTTAGTTAGCATATATCGATCGCGGCATAATCATTAATGCCTGCGGTACTCGTTTGCCTGGTATTCACCTGATTCTATCTTCGCAATACCTGCTTCCAGGATAGAAATAAATTGACGTGCGACTTCCGTCGTTAGCCAGAGCGTCTGGCCAATTTCAGCTTCGTTACTGCTTTCTTGAGTGGGGTTTTGGTAGTGCAGGCGCAACATCATTGCATCGTAGCTATCAACGGTGCTGATGTCCCATCCGACGAGGGGATGGGTCTGGATGACTTCATTATTCTTTTCCATCATAACCCCTTATTCATATGTTAAAAGACAACAATTCTCGAGGTTTAATGCATATTTTTTGAAGCAAGTTAATTATATCAGCTGTTAAGAATAAACTCGAGAAATTAAATCAAACAGGGCGAGCTTTCATCTGTTTGGTGCTTTTTTGCGCAAATTTAGTGCCGTGCATCGTTATTTTTAAAGGAAATAATCAGGAGGAAAAAGAAAAGTCTGAGATTGCAACGGGGATAAAAAAGCCGGGGCGACCCGGCAAAAAAAGCACAATGAGGGAGCAAATTGAATTTGCTGTGCCTGACGCGATGTTCCGGCAGCTTTTGCTTCAGACTGGCCTGCTCTGTTTGTTCAGAGCCCGTGCCATTCTGCTGCGGCATGCTGCCAGAGAGGCGTCAGGATGCGTCATGGACAAACCAGTCATCAGCGCTTTCCCAGGTTTCTTGCAGGATTTCGCTTATCCGGTCTTTATCTTCTTTCAGGCCGCCAATGACGGACAAATTGTTATTGGCGGCAAAGCGTACGGTTACCTGGCTTGGAAGAGCCGGGAACTGCTGTTCAATGCGTCGGGAGAGTTCATTATTTAGCGCTTCTAAGGCGCCGTGTGGTAAGGCTGTAGATTTGGCGATAGACACTTCGATGCGCATGATTGCCCCCTGTGTAATATACTGGTTATTTATACAGTATTCAGTTTGCGTTTACAACAAGGGGCAGCGCTTTTATTTTTTCATCGTCCAGCGCAGGGTTTCACCGGCAAGGAAAGGCACCAGGGTGTCGTCCGGCAGGGCGATGCTTTCAACGACGGTGCTCTCTTCGCGCACCAGCTCAACAAAGGTATCATTCACCGGCAGGCCGTAGAAGCGCGGGCCGTTGAGTGAACAAAACGCTTCGAAGTGCTGCAGGGCATTCATCTCTTCAAATACCGTCGCATAGCTGCCCAGCGCGGTCGGCGCGTTAAAGCAACCGGCGCATCCGCAGCTGGCCTCTTTACGATGGCGGGCGTGCGGAGCGGAGTCGGTTCCCAGAAACGCGCGGCTAAAGCCGCTGGCAACCAGCTCACGCAGCGCCTGCTGGTGGATATTGCGCTTCAGAATCGGCAGACAGTAAAGATGGGGACGCACGCCGCCAACCAGCATGTGATTACGGTTAAACATCAGATGCTGAGGCGTAATGGTCGCGGCCAGCAGTTCGTTACCGTCGCGAACGTATTCGGCGGCATCTTTGGTGGTGATATGTTCGAACACCACTTTCAGGCCCGGTAAACGCTGACGCAGCGGCTCCATTACCGTTTCGATAAAGCGCGCTTCGCGATCGAAGATGTCAATCTCGGCGTGGGTGACTTCACCGTGAACCAGCAGCGGCATGCCCAGCTTTTCCATGCGCTCCAGCACCGGCATGATGGCATCGATGCTGGTGACGCCGTGGCTGGAGTTGGTGGTGGCATTGGCCGGATAGAGTTTGGCTGCGGTGAATACGCCAGCGTGGAATCCACGCTCCAGCTCCGCCGGGTCGAGCGTATCGGTCAGGTAGCAGGTCATCAACGGCGTAAAGTCGTGCCCGGCGGGAACGGCGTCAAGGATACGCTGGCGATAGGCTATCGCAGCTTCAACGGTGGTGACAGGCGGCACCAGATTCGGCATCACGATCGCCCGGCCATAAAATTCACTGGTGTAAGGCACGACGGTCTTCAGCATATCGTCATCGCGGAGATGGATATGCCAGTCGTCAGGGCGGCGGATTTTCAATACCTGGGATTGTGCTGTCATGGAAAGCTCCGGCTAATAGGGTCAGTCATCAGGGCTGTTTTTGCCGGGCACTAAGGATAAGCGTAAACGTTTTCCTTTGCATCAATTTCCGTAAAAAAACGGGCGCGGCAGCGCCCGTCGTATTAATTGGTGAACGGGATGATAATTTCGCCCGGTTTCACCTCGATGCCTTTTGCGTATTTTTTCGCCAGCGCTTCGCCGGTGCTGGCATCTTCGCGCAGAACGTAGGCCGGCTGCTGGTTAAAATAGCTACGCAGAGACTGATTCAGATAGGGAATCAGGGTCTGTACGACGGACTGCAGTTTCTCAGGCGACACTTTCGCATCAACCACTTCCATCTCCTGCAGGAAGATCGCGCCTTTCTCTTTATTAAAGACCGGCAGCGCCTTGAGCTTCAGGTCGATGGTGGCTTTCTGATTGCCGAATAACGAGTTCAGATCCAGGTTGGCAATGCCGCTCAGCGTCACTTTATTCGGCTCTTCACGGCCAATCGCACTGGTCAGATCGTGTAACTCAATATGGGCATCCGCCACGCCCGGCAGGCCGATATCTTTGGCGAAATGGTTACGTTTCTGTAGCGCCTGGTTAATTTCCTGCTCGCTAACTGAATACTGTGTGAGCTGGTTACAGCCGCTCAGAAGGCCGCTGACAATGAGCGCGGCCACGATAAACATCTTTTTCATTAGATTCCTTAACGGTCATGCCAGGACTTATCCTGACATAAAGCAGTATGGCCTGCCAGCATTCGACGCACTAGCGGAAAATGCTGAAAACAGGCCTTACCTTAAATCTCTGGTCAGGTACGTGGCTCCAGCATGCCGGACGTCGACCGCTTCTGGCTGAACTGCCACCACAGAGCAATGAAGGTAAACAGGCCGATAACACCCAGCATCAGCCACGGCAGTTCGGGCTGATTCAGCGCTTTACCCGCATCGAACAACCATCCGCCGCCGGCGTAGCCAAATGCGCCGCCAAAGGCCAGCCCCAGCCGACTGAAGCCCATATAGCTGCCGCGCGCCCGGGCATCGGCTAAAGAGGCTCCCAGGGTTTCCCGCGCCGGTTCCGCAACGATCGATCCAATATAGAAGATACAAATCAGGGTAAACAGCTGCTGTAAATTGCTGGTCAAGCCAATAGGCAACATGGCGAGGGTCATCACCAGTAACCCGGCCATCAGCCGATGCTCCAGGCGAAATCGCTGTTCGCTCCAGCGGGCAATGGGATAGAGCAGGGTTAACGATATAGCGGCTTCAATGGCATACATCCATTTTACCGCGGTCGGTGAACCGGCGATGTCGTTAACCATAATGGGCAGCATGAGCATCACCTGGACGGCCAGCATATAGTAGCCGGTGAGCGTCAGAACGTAGGTGACAAAGCGCTTGTCGCGCAGCACCCGGCCCAGGCCTTCCCGCACCGGTGTTTTCACGGTGGAAAGCTTCCACGCCGGGAGATACCAGGCGTTGAACGCGGCGCAGGCGACAAACAACGCCGCGCCCACGCTGCAGACCAGGCGGAAGTCGTATTGCAGCAGCCAGCTGCCGAGCAGGGCGCCAATCACCGCCCCGGCGCTGTCCTGCATCATCAGAATCGAAAAGAATCGCCCGCGCTGATGCGGACGCACCAGCTTGACCACCAGCGCGGCGCGCGGCGGATCGAACAGGGTGCCGCCGAGCCCGGAGAGAATGCAGGAGAGCCACAGAACCCACGGTTCATGGGCCACGGCCATCGCCGCGAAACCGCCCGCGCGCATGAGCATGCCGGTGACGATCATCGGCTTGGCGCCAAAGCGATCGGCGACCGCGCCGCCAAAAATGCCTAATCCTTGCTGTACCAGCTGGCGCAGGCCGAGCGCAATCCCGACCATCAGCGCCGCCCAGCCCATCTGGTCAACAAAGCGAATAGAAATTAGCGGGAAGACGACAAAAAAGCCCAGAACCACCAGCATGTTGTCGACCAACAGGAAATATTTACCCAGGCTCCTTGCCTGCGATACGCGGGACATTTCCCCTCCAGGGAAAATAAAGAGTTACCCGGATAGTGTGCGGGGAAGATGCTGACTTTCCCAGCATCATTGCGACAATATTTTTTTATCAAAAAGCAAGATCGATAGAGTCTATTCATCGAAAAAGGGAGATGGTGCAGAAAATGGTATGTTGCTGTTTTCACACAACCGTTCAGGACAGGTATAGTGAAAGGAGCAGGGTAATCAGTCAGGGGAACAGGAGAAGGGAATGTTTGGCTATCGCAGTAACGTACCTAAGGTGCGTTTGACGACGGACAGGCTGGTGGTGCGGCTGGTATACGATCGTGACGCCTGGCGTCTGGCCGATTATTACGCGGAGAATAAAGGGTTCTTAAAACCCTGGGAGCCAGTGCGCGATGACAGCCACTGCTACCCCTCTGGCTGGCAGGCGCGTTTATCGATGATTTCCGAGTTTCATAAACAGGGCTCGGCATTCTATTTTGCGCTGCTCGATCCGGAAGAGAAAGAGATTATCGGCGTGGCAAATTTTTCCAATGTGGTTCGCGGGTCGTTTCATGCCTGCTACCTCGGCTATTCCATTGGCGAGAAGTGGCAAGGCCAGGGGCTGATGTTTGAGGCCCTGACCGCGGCGATTCGCTATATGCAGCGCACGCAGCATATCCATCGCATCATGGCCAACTACATGCCGCATAATCAACGTAGCGGCGATTTACTGGCTCGTCTTGGCTTTGAAAAAGAGGGGTACGCCAAAAATTATCTGCTGATTGACGGGCAGTGGCGTGACCATGTACTGACGGCGTTGACGACACCGGACTGGACTCCGGGTCGCTGAGGAGAGAGCATGAAATATCAGTTAACCGCACACGAAGCGCGCGTCATCGGGTGTCTGCTGGAAAAACAAGTAACCACGCCTGAGCAGTATCCGCTGTCGGTCAATGCGGTGGTGACCGCCTGCAATCAGAAAACCAATCGTGAGCCGGTGATGTCGCTGAGCGAAAGTGATATTCAGGATCTGCTGGATGCCCTGGTCAAACGCCATTACCTGCGTACGGTCAGCGGTTTCGGCAATCGGGTGACCAAATATGAACAGCGCTTTTGTAATTCCGAGTTTGGCGATCTGAAACTGTCTCCGGCGGAAGTGGCGATCGTGACGACGCTGCTGCTGCGCGGCGCGCAGACGCCGGGCGAGTTGCGCAGCCGAGCGCAGCGAATGTATGACTTTAGCGATATGGCGGAAGTGGAGAGCGTGCTGGAAACGCTGGCAACCCGGGATGACGGACCTTTCGTCGCTCGTCTACCGCGCGAGCCAGGGAAACGAGAATCCCGCTATATGCATCTGTTCTGCGATGATATGGACTCGCTTATTACCGCCGTCGAGGCCGTCTCGCCGCCGGCCGATGATCTTCTCGCGCGGGTTGAGGCGCTGGAAGGCGAAGTCGCGGAACTGAAAGAGCGGCTGGCCTCGCTGCTGGCTCACCTGGGAGATTAATCGTGACCGCGAAATTACGCATTGGCGTGGTGGGGTTAGGGGGCATCGCGCAGAAGGCCTGGCTGCCGGTGCTGGGCGCCGCAGACGGTTGGACGCTGCAGGCGGCCTGGTCGCCGGGTAAAGAGAAAGCGCTACGCATCTGCGACGCCTGGCGCATTCCTTATGCCGACTCGCTGGAGCAGCTGGCGGCGCAGTGTGACGCGGTCTTTGTGCATACTTCAACGGCTTCGCATTTTGAGGTGGTGAGCCGCCTGTTGCATGCCGGGGTGCATGTGTGCGTGGATAAACCGCTGGCCGATAAGCTGAATGAGGCAGAGTCGCTGGTCGAACTGGCGGCGCGCCGCAAGCTCACGCTGATGGTCGGTTTTAACCGTCGCTTTGCGCCGCTGTATCGTGAACTCAAAACGCAGATGGGCGGCGCCGCATCGCTGCGCATGGATAAACATCGCAGCGACAGCGTCGGCCACGATCTGCGTTTTACGTTGCTGGATGATTATCTGCATGTGGTGGATACCGCGCTGTGGCTGGCGGGCGGTACCGCGCGCCTGAGCGGCGGCTCGCTGCATACCACGGCCCAGGGCGAAATGCTCTACGCCGAACACCACTTCAGCACGCCTCAACTGGAGGTCACCACCAGCATGCACCGGCGTGCCGGTAGTCAGCGGGAGTGGGTGCAGGCGGTGACTGACGGCGGACTGTACGCCGTCTGTGATATGCGTGAATGGCAGGAAGAGCGCGGTCAGGGGGTGATTATGCGCCCGGTTCCGGGCTGGCAAACCACGCTCGAGCAACGGGGTTTTGCCGGCTGCGCTCGCCACTTCATCGAATGCGTGCAAAATCAGACGGTTCCGGAAACTGCGGGTGAACAGGCGCTGCTGGCGCAACGGGTGGTCGAAAAACTCTGGCGCGAGGCAATGAGTGAATAATTGGTTGTAACATCTGGGAGTAGTAATTCATGACGAACCCGGTAGACTATCGCCACTTTCCAGCGCCCGCAATCGCGGGCGTTTTACTTCAGGGTTGTGGAATAACACGTTAATGAACCTTTTAAAATCACTGGCAGCAGTCAGTTCGATGACCATGTTTTCACGCGTTCTGGGGTTTGCGCGTGATGCTATCGTCGCCCGAATTTTTGGCGCAGGGATGGCGACGGATGCCTTTTTCGTCGCGTTTAAATTACCGAATTTGCTGCGCCGTATCTTCGCTGAAGGGGCGTTCTCTCAGGCATTTGTTCCCATTCTTGCCGAATATAAAAGCAAGCAGGGCGAAGATGCGACCCGCGTGTTTGTGGCCTATGTCTCTGGCCTGCTGACGCTGGTTCTGGCGGTCGTTACCGTTCTTGGAATGCTGGCGGCACCCTGGGTGATTACCGTGACCGCGCCCGGTTTTGCCGACAGCCCGGATAAATTTACCCTGACCACCCAGCTGCTGCGCATCACCTTTCCTTATATTCTGCTGATTTCACTGGCGTCGCTAGCCGGGGCGATTCTCAACACCTGGAACCGTTTTTCCGTTCCCGCTTTCGCTCCGACGTTCCTCAACGTCAGTATGATTGGTTTTGCTCTGTTTGCCGCACCCTATTTCCATCCGCCTATGCTGGCGATGGCGTGGGCGGTCACCGTCGGCGGCGTGCTGCAGCTGGCCTATCAACTGCCGCATCTGAAAAAGATTGGCATGTTGGTTCTGCCGCGCATTAACCTGAAAGATGCCGGCGCAATGCGGGTGGTCAAACAGATGGGGCCGGCGATCCTTGGCGTCTCCGTCAGCCAGATTTCATTGATTATCAACACCATCTTTGCCTCGTTCCTGGTATCCGGTTCGGTGTCGTGGATGTATTACGCGGATCGCCTGATGGAGTTTCCGTCCGGGGTCCTTGGCGTGGCGCTGGGGACTATCCTGCTGCCATCGCTGTCAAAAAGCTTTGCCAGCGGTAATCATGATGAGTACTGCCGCCTGATGGACTGGGGGCTGCGCCTGTGCTTTCTGCTGGCGTTGCCAAGCGCCGTGGCGCTGGGGATCCTGGCGAAGCCGCTCACCGTGGCGCTGTTCCAGTACGGGAAATTCAGCGCGTTTGATGCGGCGATGACCCAACGCGCGCTGGTGGCTTACTCCGTCGGACTGATGGGACTGATTGTCGTTAAGGTTCTGGCGCCGGGCTTTTATTCACGGCAGGACATTAAAACCCCGGTAAAAATCGCGATCGTTACGCTGATTATGACCCAGGTGATGAACCTGATCTTTATTGGCCCGCTGAAGCATGCCGGGCTGTCGCTCTCTATCGGCCTGGCGGCCTGTCTTAACGCCGGTCTGTTGTACTGGCAGCTGCGTAAGCAAAAGATCTTTACTCCGCAGCCGGGATGGTTCTCCTTCCTGCTGCGCCTGGTGGTTGCGGTGCTGGTGATGTCGGCGGCGCTGCTGGGTATGATGTATATCATGCCGGAGTGGTCGCAGGGCTCCATGCCGTTCCGTCTGCTGCGCCTGATGGCGGTTGTGGCGGCGGGCGTAGTGGCGTATTTTGCCACCTTAATGGCGCTGGGCTTCCGGGTAAAAGAGTTTGCCCGACGTACGGCCTGAGGTCATTCGCCGGATTGAAAAAGACCCGTTCCGCATGGCGGAGCGGGTCTTTTTTTATCGGACTGCGCGCGCTACGGATGCCAGACGGGCGCTTTCCCGCAGACGAATCGCGAGCGCAATCGCGCCGGTGACCACGGCCAGAACAACAACACCGTTCCAGCCGGCGACCACGTATAGCCGACTGCCGAGTACTGAACCGAGCGCCATCCCAATAAACACGCCGGTGAACAGCAGGGCGTTCAGGCGACCGCGAGCCTGCGGCTCGAGGCTATAAACCAGATTCTGGTGCGCGACCAGGCTGGACTGTAGACCGAGATCGAAGCCGATGGCCGAAAGACCGATTAGCAGCAGCTGACCATGTGGCGGCAGGACCGGCATCAGGAACATCAGGGTAAAAGAGAGGGTAACCAGGCCTGCACCCAGCTGAGTGACTCTTCCCGCGCCATATTTATCGGCCAGACCACCCGCCAGCGGGGCGGCAAGGGCTCCGGCCGCTCCGGCGATGCCGAATCCCCCGGCCACGGCGCTGCCCATCTGATAATGTGCGAGCAGCATCACCGCCAGCGTTGACCAGAAGGCGCTGAAGGCTATGGATAAAAAGCCCTGAGCCAGTGCCGCGCGTCGCAGCGCAGGATAGCGTTGCCACAGATGCGCCATGGATTTCATCAGCTGCGGATAGCTTAGCGTGGAGTGAATCGCAAAGCGGGGAAGAATACGCCACATCAGCAGACCGATGAGAGCGATACTCACGGCTGCCGCCTGATACATCACCCGCCAACCGAACAGCGCCCCGACCAGGCCGCTGACGGTCCGCGAGAGCAGAATCCCCAGCAGCAGGCCGGTCATCACCGTCCCGACCATTTTTCCCTGCTTACCGGCCGGGGCCAGAATCGCTGCTGCCGGAACAATATCCTGCGCCATCGTCGCGGCCATCCCGATCAGTAAGCTGACCACCAGCAGTGAAGTGAGCTGGTCTGTCAGGCTACACAGCAGTAGCAGGACCGCCAGCGCCGCGCTTTTCAGCAGAATCAGCGTCCGCCGGTCGTGGCGATCGCCGAGCGGCAGCAGAAACAGAATGCCCAGCGCGTAGCCCGCCTGGGTCAGGGTCGGGACGAGACCCATCCCTTCAACGCTCAGGCGCAGGTTGGCACCCATCAGCGGGAGCAGGGGCTGGGCGTAATAAATAGAGGCAACGCTAAAACCAGCGCCAAGAGCGAGTATAAAAATGATCCAGCCTGCCTCGCGGGAGGATAGTGGAGTCGGGGTCATGATGAAGTCCTCGTAGATGAGATGGCGCTATTCTTCCCCGAATGCCGCTGGCGCGGTAGATAGCGTGGTGGTAAAACGGTTATACGTTTCACGTATAGAGAAAATGATAATGAAGAGGCAGGAGCGTATAGATCGCATCGAACTGATGCGGACCTTTATTCGAATCGTCGAGGCCGGTTCACTCTCTTCGGCGGCGCGGCAGCTGGAGACTACCCAGGCGACGGTCAGCCGCCGTCTGCAGTCGCTGGAGAGTATGCTCGGTAGCCGGCTGATCCTGCGCACAACCCATGCGATGAAGCTCACCGATGATGGCGAACGCTGTTACCAGCATGCGCGTCAGGTGGTAGATGCCTGGCTGGCGCTGGAGGACGAGATGAGTATCGCCGACGAGCGGCCGGTAGGGGTACTGCGCGTGCGTGCGCCTCATGCCTTTGGTCAGCAGCAGCTGCTGGGGCCGCTGGTCAGTTTTCTGCAGCGCTATCCGCAGCTGGCGGTGGAGTGGATGCTGAATGACAAAACCGTCGATTTTCTCAGTGACAATATCGATTGTGCGATTCGGGTGGGGGCTGAAGTTGACCCGGCCACGGTGTCGGTGCTGCTGGCCGAAGTTCCGCGTAGTCTGGTGGTCGCCCCGGAGCTGTTGTCGCGCTATCCGGCATTAGCGATACCTCAGGATCTGTCGCGGCTGCCGTGGGTGGCCATCAGTACCTTTTATCAACATGAAGTGGAGTTGCAGCATCAGGAGGATAGCCGGGAGCTTTCGTTTGGTATTGTGCCGTGCCTGAGCACCGATAGCGTGTATGTGGCCCGTAATACGGCGCTGGCGGGGCTGGGGGCTGCTATCGTGTCGAGTTGGGCTGTGACGGAGGATATCGCCGCCGGTCGGCTGATTGAGCCATTTCCGCAGTGGCGGGCCTCTCCGCTGCCGGTCCACCTGGTCTATCCGTGGGCGCGTTATTATCCGACCCGCCTGCGGAAGTTTCTCGATCTGATGCGCGAAGTGATGCCGCAGGTTGCCGGGATGCAGCGCCCGGAGGGGGAATAAAGAAACGGCCAGAGGCTAATATCGATTGTTTAAGGGGCGGCTGACCGATCCGGCAGAGGTGTAAGAATCCGTCATCTCACGGAGATTACCGTTTTTTATGCGGCGTGGTCAGGTTTTCAACATCTCTGCAGGAGTTTCTGTCCCGTCGTTCGCTGTTAAGCCAGGGATGTCATTTTTACGCTGGTTTATGCGAAAAGGGTCTTCGTACTCTGGCGCATGTGTTGTGTGGAATATTCCGTTCACGTGAGATTCCGCACGCTGCTGTTTCCTGCGCGACAGGTGAACGGCACAAGGCCGGTTTCGCCTGGCCCTGGGAACCCGGCATTGCGGCAGGAAAATCGTCGCGACGCGATACCTTTGTCTCCGCCGTCTGGCTGTTGGGGGACGGCAAGAGGTCACCTCCCTGTAAGGCTTGCCTCCGCCAGATGAAGACGGAGTGGAGCATACCGCGCAGCGGCCGTTTTCAGCGCAATGCCGTTCACCCGCAGCGGGGGGGAGAAAAGTGGCGGATTTATCGTGAACGGAACATGCCACAAAAGTGAACGGAATACTCCACTGCACCCCCGCGGCAGACCCTTTTCGCGCCAACCACCGTTTACCGGCATCACCCTGTCCGGCGATAAAGCAAAAAAAATGCGGGTTACCTTTAAGTAACCCGCATTAGGCCTGTGGCCGGTTTTTTATGACGTACCGCGTTTACTCGGCAGGTTGTGGACGGGTAGGTTCCGCCGTCGCCTGGTGAGTTGCGCTGTGGCCGCCTGCTGCGCCTTTGCCGTCAAAGGCAAACGACGGACGAACCCAGTCGCTGTGACGCGGCGCTTCTGGCTCGTAGGCCGGCGCCGGAGCACGCGTCATCGGGGCGGTGGCGTGGCGATGAGACACGACAACCGCTGCCGCTGGTGTAGCGACCACGACCGGAGCAGGCGCTGATTCGACGACCGGCACGGCTTCAACTACCGGAGCAGCTTCAACCACCGGAGCAGTTTCAACTACCGGAGTAGCTTCAACCACCGGCGCCGGTTCAATGACCTGCGGTGCCGGAGCTTCTGCTGCCACAACCGGGGCAGGTTCCTCAACAACGGCTTCTGCAGCCGTGTCTACCGCTACTGTTTCCGGCTCGGCAACAACCGGCGCAACAATGCTTTCTGCCTCAACTACCGGCGCTTCTGCGGCGATAATATCCTGCGGAGCAACCTCGGTTTCGCGGGCGACCTCCGGCTGAACAGTCTGCGCGGCTTCAGCGACGGTCGCTTCGGCTACGACAGGTTGTTCGGCGGCAACAGGCGCTGCTTCGGCAACCGCCGGGGCGACCACTTCTGCAATGGCAGCTTCAGCGACAGCAACAGGAGCGACAGTTTCAGTCACGGAGGCCTGAACCTGCTGTTCTTCCTGCTGTTGATCCTGCGGACGGGCAACCGGGTAACGAATCCACACTTTACCTGACGCCATTTCCGGAGATGCACAGGCTACGGTCAGCGGCATCGGCGACTGGGTCGGGTAACGCTCATCGCGGTAACGACGACGGCGCTGACCGCTGACGCGCAGATGACGCGGCGAGCGACGAGAGCGACGCGGCATACCGTTGGCTTCGCGAGACTCGTTGTTGTCGTCATGGTCGCCGTTACTTTCAACGACGGCAGGCAGATCGACTTTCGCCAGTTCCGTGCGCGGAGCGACAGCTTCCGGCTGGACCGCAGCCGCGGTTTCAGCAACCTGAGCGGCCGTTTCTGCGACCGCAGACTCGATGCGAACCTTCTGGGATAACTGACGCGGTTTACGACGAGACATCGTCTGAACGCGTTCTTCCTGCTCGGCTTCCTGCTGGACTACCGGCTCTTCGCGCGTTTGTGGCTTAGCTTCCTGCGGCGCCTGGCGCTTCTCATCGTTACGACGACGATTACGCTCACGACGCGGCTGCTGCTCATCGCGCGCTTTGCCTTTTTCAGCATCCTCGGTCACCGTCTGGCGAGATTCACGCGGCTCGACATTCTGCTGCTGTTTCTCGCGACGATTACGGCGGTTTTCCTCGCGGGATTCACGAGGTTCACGGCCTTCGCTATTTTCAGCGCGGTTATCGCGGTTATCACGACCGTCGCGGTTATCACGGTTATCACGACGATCGTTGCGGTCGCGGCGATTGTTGGTCCGCGGTTTGCGACGTTCTTGCTGACGTTCCGGTTTCTCTTCGGCTTTCTTCTCTACCTGAGGTTCTGCCGGTTTAGCTTCTTCTGCACCGGAGAAGATGTTTTTCAGGGCACCAAAGAAGCGCGAGAGCAGACCAGGCTGCGCCGGCGCGGCAGCGGCAACCGCTGGTTTTGCGGCGGCAGGTGCGGCAACAGGAACTTCCTGCTCGGGTGCAGGCGGTACGTCCGGCATCACGAAGGTGGCCAGAGCCGGTTGCTCAGGGCGTTTACGCTCGGCCGGTTCTTCGTCCGCAGGCAGCGCCATCTCTTCTTCATGCAGTTTAGGCAGCAGATAGCTCAGGGTAGAGGTCTCTTCGCCTTTGCGTACGCGCAGCACGGAGTAGTGCGGGGTTTCCATCTGATCGTTCGGGACGATGATCACGCGAACGTCGCCCTGACGGGTTTCGATGGCGCTCACCGCAGCGCGTTTTTCGTTCAGCAGGTAGGACGCAATCGGCACAGGCACGATAGCGTGAACTTCCTGGGTGTTCTCTTTCAGCGCTTCTTCTTCAATCAGACGCAGGATCGAGAGCGACAGGGACTCGTTATCACGAACGGTGCCGGTACCGCTACAGCGCGGGCAGACGTGATGACTGGATTCACCCAGCGACGGGCTCAGACGCTGACGCGACATTTCGAGCAGGCCGAAGCGAGAAATATGGCTGATCTGGATACGGGCACGATCCTGACGTACCGCTTCGCGCAGGCGGTTTTCAACCGCGCGCTGGTGGCGCACCGGCGTCATGTCGATGAAGTCGATGACAATCAGGCCGCCGAGGTCACGCAGACGCAGCTGGCGGGCAATCTCATCGGCCGCTTCCAGGTTCGTGTTGAATGCCGTTTCTTCGATGTCACCGCCGCGGGTGGCGCGAGCGGAGTTGATATCGATAGCGGTTAACGCTTCGGTGCTGTCGATAACGATTGACCCGCCGGAAGGCAGGCGCACTTCGCGCTGGAAGGCGGATTCAATCTGCGATTCGATTTGGTAATGGCTGAACAGCGGGATTTCACCGGTGTACAGTTTGATTTTGCTGCTGAAATCCGGGCGACCCAGTGCAGCGATGTGCTGGCGAGCCAGCTCAAGCACTTTCGGGTTATCGATCAGGATTTCGCCGATGTCCTGGCGCAGGTAATCACGGAAGGCGCGCACGATGACGTTGCTTTCCTGATGAATCAGGAACGGCGCCGGGCGGCTATCAGCGGCTTTCTGGATGGCTTCCCAGTGTTTCAGACGGAAGCTCAGGTCCCACTGCAGCGCTTCGGCAGATTTGCCGACGCCCGCGGTACGCACGATAAGCCCCATGCCGTCCGGCAGCTCAAGGCTGGCCAGCGCTTCTTTCAGTTCGGTACGGTCGTCACCCTCGATACGGCGTGAAATGCCGCCCGCGCGCGGGTTGTTCGGCATCAGTACCAGATAGCTACCCGCCAGGCTGATAAAGGTGGTGAGCGCGGCACCTTTGTTGCCACGTTCTTCTTTATCAATCTGAACAATTACTTCCTGACCTTCACGCAGAACATCCTTAATATTCGGACGACCGTGAGAATTGTAGTTGGCAGGGAAGTATTCGCGGGCGATTTCTTTGAGGGGGAGGAAACCATGACGCTCGGCGCCGTAATCAACAAACGCGGCTTCAAGGCTAGGTTCAATACGGGTAATTTTGCCTTTGTAGATGTTCGCTTTTTTCTGTTCGTGCCCGGGGCTTTCGATATCCAGGTCGTACAGGCGCTGCCCATCAACAAGGGCGACGCGCAACTCTTCCTGCTGAGTTGCGTTGATTAACATTCTTTTCATCGTAACTTACTCATTATTCTTACATTGACGACTAAGCTGCGGGCAGAGTATTGCCTTGCCGGGGAAAACCGATGGCCTCGTGTCTGTTTCACGTCGCCAACCTCACGGTTGTCGCGCGCTTAAGAGGCGCAGAGTGTCGGTCGCCTGTATTTCAAACGGAAACACAGCGCAATTAGCAGGGGAACAGCCTGGGATGTATCACCAGAGAAGATTCCATTTATACACGTCATTTTTCAGGTTGCTTCTGCTTCGGCTTGCTCGTTCACCCCTGTCGCTGACCTACTGATGATGTCAGTTCCGGAGATTCTCTCTTTCGCCGCCTTGGCGCATCCTGAATAATTTTGCGTATATCTCGTCGTCTTTCACATTACAGATGTAGTGGCTTAACCCGCTCATCTCAATCAGCGGACTGAGTAGAGCACCCGGGAATACCCGGAGTCGACGCCTTCCTGCGACGTGAAATCCATAGAGGCCTGTACCGGTAAGGACTGCAACCCGCAGCCCGCTAACTGTCTGAAAGATCAATACGTCTTACGCCATTGCTGCGTGGATGATCGGTCAGACAAAATTGGTCATTCCGCTAATTTCTTGTTCTAACAAGATTCAACACGGAAAACGGCATCATTATTCCATTGCTAACCTTGTTATAGCAAGTTGACTTTTACCTTTTATCACCCGGTTACTCACAGTTTTTTCACCAGCGCATACAGATTGTTCTAATAACAAACAAAACGCTGATGAAGCATTCAATGAAAACCGGATAATGATAAATATAAGCATATAAAAATGAGTGGCGCTAATGCGTCGGGCTATTTAGAATCGCGCACCATGAAAACTGAGACTCCAAGCGTAAAAATGGTTGCCATTACCGCCGATGAAGCGGGGCAACGCATCGATAACTTTTTGCGTACGCAGCTAAAGGGCGTACCGAAGAGCATGATTTATCGCATCCTGCGTAAAGGCGAGGTGCGGGTGAATAAAAAACGCGTCAAGCCGGAATACAAGCTGGAAGCCGGCGACGAAATCCGCATTCCTCCCGTTCGGGTTGCCGAGCGTGAAGAAGAAGCCGTCTCCCCGCATCTGCAGAAGGTGTCGGCGCTGGCCGATGTGATTCTGTATGAGGATGACCATATTCTGGTGCTGAATAAACCTTCCGGTACCGCGGTGCACGGCGGCAGCGGCCTGAGTTTCGGCGTCATTGAAGGCCTGCGCGCGCTGCGTCCGGAAGCCCGTTTCCTCGAACTGGTTCACCGCCTTGACCGCGATACCTCCGGCGTACTGCTGGTGGCGAAGAAGCGCTCCGCACTGCGTTCGCTGCATGAACAGCTGCGCGAAAAAGGGATGCAGAAGGATTATCTGGCGCTGGTGCGCGGGCAGTGGCAGTCGCACACCAAAGTGGTGCAGGCACCGCTGCTGAAAAACATTCTGCAGAGCGGCGAACGTATCGTTCGCGTCAGTCAGGAAGGAAAACCGTCGGAGACGCGCTTTAAGGTTGAAGAGCGCTATACGCACGCGACGCTGGTTCGCTGCAGTCCGGTTACCGGGCGTACGCATCAGATCCGCGTTCACACGCAGTATGCGGGCCACCCGATTGCTTTTGACGACCGTTATGGCGACCGCGAGTTTGACAAACAGCTGGCTGGCACCGGCCTGAATCGGTTGTTCCTCCATGCCGCCGCGCTGAAATTTACTCATCCGGGGACCGGGGAAGTAATGCGTGTCGAAGCGCCGCTGGATAACCAGCTGAAGCGCTGCCTGCAGGTGCTACGTAATAGCAAATGATCGTCCCGGCGGACGGTGAGTCCGCCGCTGTCATCTGCCGCGTCGCTGTGCCAGCCTTCACCGCGACCTTTACACCTCTCCGGGTCAATTCATCCGCAGCACGCCGCGCCTGCGCGATATGCCCATACCACAACCAATCAAGATTGCCGGTGTACTCCATCGCCAGACCTCCGGGTCAGGCGCCAGACAGCGGTCGACTCGCTCCCCGCAGCCACTGACCTGTTGTCAGCGCCATCCTGACTTCGGCAATAGCCGTGTTGTGTCGTCCACCAGCGGATGGATAAACAGACCGACAGTCCGCGCCCTCTAATCAGGCTGGCGGGGTAATGGGCAGCCGGGGTCGACGCGTGAGTGAGTCCACGGTCATTTCAGTCGACAGGGGAAAAGAGATGGCTGGTTGAGACGGGAAAACCCAGGGCAAAGAAGCAGGCCAGAACGGCGGTTCCGGCCCGGCAGAATAAACGGCTAGCGCAACAGCGGATTACAGCCTTCCCGGCGTAGCATCTGACACAGGGCGATCAGCGGCAGGCCCACCAGCGCATTCGGGTCGCGTCCTTCCAGGCGTTCGAAGAGGGTAATGCCCAGTCCTTCACTTTTAAAACTCCCGGCGCAGTGCAGCGGACGCTCTTTGCGCACATAATTGTCTATTTCCTGCTCGCTTAAATGGCGAAAATGGACATCAAAGGGTTCACACTCGGTTTGTAGATGGCCGTTGGCGGAATTATAAAGCGCCAGCCCGGTATAAAAGGTCACAATTGTGCCGCTGGCTTTCCTTAACTGCAGGCGCGCATTCTCTTCGCTGTGCGGCTTGCCGGTAATTTCGCCATCGAGGACGCAGACCTGATCGGAACCGATAATTAAGTGCCGCGGATAGCGCTCGGCAAGAGCCTGCGCCTTTGCCTGTGCCAGACGGACCACCAGCTGGCGGGCGGGTTCGCCTGGATGAGGGGTTTCGTCGACGTCAGGCGCCGCGCAGTCAAACGGCATTGCCAGTTTTTCCAGCAACATTCGCCGCCAGGGCGATGTCGATGCCAGGATAAGCTCAGACATATTTTTTCATCCACATATAGCGCTTCGAAGAGCATCATTTTAAACTATGGGCCGCAATGTGTGCGAATAAATGGCGAAAGGCAACCTGAGGCTGCCTTTTTCTTTGACTCTATGACATTACAAAGTTAATATGCGCGCCCTATGCAAAAGGTAAAATTACCCCTGACTCTCGATCCGGTTCGCACGGCTCAAAAACGCCTCGATTACGAAGGTATTTATGCCCGTGATCAGGTTGAACGTGTAGCCGATTCAGTCGTCAGCGTGGACAGCGATGTGGAATGCAGCATGTCGTTCGCTATTGATAATCAGCGCCTTGCCGTTATTACCGGCGATGCAAAGGTATCAGTAACCCTCGAATGTCAGCGTTGCGGGAAACCGTTCCCCCATCATGTCCACACAACGTATTGTTTTAGCCCCGTCAGAAATGACGAACAGGCCGAAGCACTGCCGGAAGCGTATGAGCCGATTGAGGTTAACGAATTCGGTGAAATCGACCTGCAAGCGATGGTTGAGGATGAAATCATTCTCTCCTTGCCTGTAGTTCCGGTGCATGATTCTGAACACTGTGAAGTGTCCGACGCGGACATGGTCTTTGGTGAACTGCCTGAAGAGGCACAAAAACCAAATCCATTTGCCGTATTAGCCAGCTTAAAGCATAAGTAATTGAGGAGTAAGGTCCATGGCCGTACAACAGAATAAACCAACCCGTTCCAAACGTGGCATGCGTCGTTCCCATGACGCTCTGACCGCAGTCACCAGCCTGTCTGTAGACAAAACTTCTGGTGAGAAACACCTGCGTCACCACATCACTGCCGACGGTTTCTACCGCGGTCGCAAGGTTATCGCTAAGTAATCACGCACTACTCCATGGATTTCGCGCGGCAAGAGGCGTAAGCGAAGACATCGCCGGCAGCATAGACAACTATGCGATCGGGATGAACAAGCGCAGTCAACATACTTGCAGCGTGAAAGACAAAGAGTATAAGCGTGATGAAGCTTAGCGAGGATTTCCCCAGGTGACTGGGGAATAACCGAACCGGGCAGCGACGATACCTTGACACGTCTAACCCTGGCGTTAGATGTCATGGGGGGTGATTTTGGCCCATCCGTGACAGTGCCTGCAGCACTGCAGGCACTGAACTCTAATTCGCAACTCACACTTCTTTTAGTCGGCGACCCCGACACCATCACGCCATTACTTGCCAAAGCTGATTTCGAACAACGTTCGCGACTGCAGGTGATCCCTGCGCAGTCAGTTATTGCTAGTGATGCGCGGCCCGCTCAGGCGATCCGCAGTAGCCGCGGAAGCTCAATGCGCGTGGCGCTGGAGTTAGTAAAAGAAGGGCGGGCGGAAGCCTGCGTCAGCGCGGGGAATACCGGTGCGCTGATGGGGCTGGCAAAATTATTACTCAAACCCATTGAAGGGATTGAGCGTCCGGCGCTGGTGACGGTCTTACCGCATCAGCAAAAGGGCAAAACGGTGGTGCTTGATTTAGGCGCCAACGTAGATTGCGATAGTACGATGCTGGTGCAGTTTGCGGTGATGGGCGCCGTACTGGCCGAAGAAGTGGTCGGCATTGAGAACCCCCGCGTCGCGCTGCTGAACATCGGCGAAGAAGAGATGAAGGGCCTCAGCAGTATTCGCGATGCCGCTGCGGTGCTAAAGACACTGCCGTCGCTGAACTATATCGGCTATCTTGAAGCCAACGAACTATTGACGGGCAAAACCGATGTGCTGGTTTGTGATGGATTCACGGGCAACGTCACATTAAAAACTATGGAAGGTGTTGTCAGAATGTTCCTCTCGCTGCTGAAATCACAGGGTGAGGGCAAAAAACGGTCGTGGTGGCTGCTGTTATTGAAGCGTTGGTTACAAAAAAGCCTGGCCAGGCGATTCAGTCACCTCAACCCCGACCAGTATAATGGCGCCTGTCTGTTAGGATTGCGCGGTTCCGTGATTAAGAGTCACGGTGCTGCCAATCAGCGCGCCTTCAGCGTGGCGATAGAGCAGGCAGTGCAGGCGGTGCAGCGGCAAATTCCTCAGCGGATCGCCGCTCGCCTGGAATCTTTATACCCAGCAGGTTTCGAACTGCCCACGGGCGACAGAAACGGGAACTCCCGGCAGCAAAGCGGGACGAACGAAGAAGGCTGACGACCAGCGGTTTGAACAAGGCGGGTATATTACCCAAGAGTGACTGAGCGTACATGTATACGAAGATTATTGGTACCGGCAGTTATCTGCCCGAGCAAGTGCGTACTAACGCCGACCTGGAAAAAATGGTAGAGACGTCTGACGAGTGGATTGTCACTCGTACGGGTATCCGTGAACGTCGTATTGCTGCACCGAATGAAACCGTTGCTACGCTGGGTTTTGAAGCGGCAAAAAATGCGCTGGATATGGCGGGCGTTAAACCGGAGCAAATTGGTCTGATCGTTGTTGCGACCACCTCGGGTACTCACGCATTTCCAAGTTCAGCGTGTCAGATTCAGGCTATGCTGGGTATTAATGGCTGCCCGGCCTTTGACGTAGCGGCGGCGTGCGCAGGGTTTACCTACGCGCTGAGCATCGCCGATCAATACGTGAAAAACGGAGCCGTGGACTATGCGCTGGTGATTGGCGCTGACGTTCTGGCGCGCACCTGCAATCCTGACGATCGCGGGACGATCATTATTTTTGGTGATGGCGCGGGAGCCGTCGTACTGGGCGCTTCTGAAGAGCCGGGGATCATTTCCACCCACCTGCATGCGGATGGCCGCTACGGCGAGCTGTTAACGCTGCCGAATGCCGATCGCGTAGAGCCGGAAAATCCGATCTATCTGACGATGGCGGGCAACGAAGTGTTTAAAGTTGCCGTGACCGAGCTGGCGCACATTGTTGATGAGACGCTGGCGGCGAACAATCTCGATCGCTCGGCGCTGGACTGGCTGGTACCGCATCAGGCTAACCTGCGCATCATCAGCGCGACGGCGAGAAAACTGGGAATGTCGATGGATAACGTGGTGGTGACGCTCGATCGTCATGGCAATACCTCCGCGGCTTCCGTTCCCTGTGCGCTGGATGAAGCGGTTCGCGATGGCCGCATCCAGCGTGGTCAGCTGATTCTGCTGGAAGCCTTTGGTGGCGGTTTCACCTGGGGTTCCGCGCTGGTTCGTTTTTAGTATAAGGATTTAGACATGACGCAATTTGCTTTTGTGTTCCCGGGACAAGGTTCTCAGACGGTCGGCATGTTGTCTGACATGGCAGCGGCGTATCCGGTTATCGAAGAAACTTTCCGTGAAGCCTCTGCGGCGTTGGGTTACGATCTGTGGGCGCTTGCTCAGCAGGGCCCGGCGGAAGAACTGAACAAAACCTGGCAAACTCAGCCTGCGCTGCTGACTGCTTCCGTGGCGCTGTATCGCGTCTGGCAGCAGCAGGGCGGTAAGACCCCGGCTCTGCTGGCGGGTCATAGCCTGGGTGAGTATTCCGCGCTGGTTTGCGCCGGCGTGATTGATTTTGCCGACGCGGTGCGTCTGGTCGAAATGCGCGGCAAATTTATGCAGGAAGCTGTTCCGGAAGGGACCGGCGCCATGTCAGCGATTATCGGTCTTGACGATGCGTCTATTGCCAAAGCCTGCGAAGAGTCTGCCGAAGGGCAGGTCGTGGCTCCGGTCAACTTTAACTCGCCGGGCCAGGTGGTCATTGCCGGCAACAAAGAAGCCGTTGAGCGTGCCGGTGCCGCCTGCAAAGCTGCCGGTGCTAAACGTGCGCTGCCGCTGCCGGTGAGCGTCCCGTCCCACTGCGCGCTGATGAAGCCTGCGGCGGAAAAACTGGCGGTTGAACTGCAAAACATCACCTTTAACGCACCGGTTATTTCGGTGGTGAACAACGTTGATGTGAAGTGTGAAACGGCGCCAGACGCGATTCGCGATGCGCTGATTCGCCAGCTGTACAGCCCGGTTCAGTGGACCAAAACCGTTGAGTTTATGGCATCCCAGGGCGTAGAGCATCTGTATGAAGTGGGACCGGGTAAAGTCCTCACCGGTCTGACCAAACGTATTGTTGACACCCTGACCGCTTCCGCGCTTAACGAGCCAGCAGCGATGTCTGCGGCGCTTGAGCAATAAAAGAGGAATACCATGAGTTTTGAAGGAAAAATCGCGCTGGTTACCGGTGCAAGTCGCGGCATTGGCCGCGCAATCGCAGAAACGCTTGTCGCCCGTGGCGCAAAAGTGATCGGCACGGCCACCAGCGAGAGCGGTGCGCAGGCGATCAGCGATTACCTCGGTGCTAATGGCAAAGGTATGCTGTTGAATGTGACCGATCCGGCATCTATCGAATCTGTTCTGGGAAATATTCGCGCAGAGTTTGGTGAAGTTGATATCCTGGTTAATAATGCCGGTATTACTCGTGATAACCTGTTAATGCGAATGAAAGATGATGAGTGGAACGATATTATCGAAACCAACCTGTCATCAGTTTTCCGTCTGTCAAAAGCAGTAATGCGCGCTATGATGAAAAAGCGTCACGGCCGCATTATTACTATCGGTTCTGTGGTCGGTACCATGGGAAATGCTGGTCAGGCCAACTACGCTGCGGCGAAAGCGGGTCTGATTGGTTTTAGTAAATCGCTGGCACGTGAAGTCGCGTCCCGCGGTATTACTGTTAACGTTGTTGCTCCGGGCTTTATTGAAACGGACATGACGCGTGCGCTGTCTGAAGATCAGCGTGCGGGTATTCTGGCGCAAGTTCCTGCGGGTCGCCTCGGCGATGCAAAAGAAATCGCCAGTGCGGTTGCGTTCTTAGCTTCTGACGAAGCAGGTTACATCTCTGGTGAAACCCTGCACGTCAACGGCGGAATGTATATGGTCTGACCGAGATTTGCACAAAACGCTCAGGAACCGCGCAGTCTGTGCGATCCCGAATGCGGTTTTGTGCAAAATGATTTGCGTTCTGAGGGCAAACACCCGCAAAATAGCGTAAAATCGTGGTAAGACCTGCCGGGATTTAGTTGCAAATTTTTCAACATTTTATACACTACGAAAACCATCGCGAAAGCGAGTTTTGATAGGAAATTTAAGAGTATGAGCACTATCGAAGAACGCGTTAAGAAAATTATCGGCGAACAGCTGGGCGTTAAGCAGGAAGAAGTTACCAACAATGCTTCCTTCGTTGAAGACCTGGGCGCTGATTCTCTTGACACCGTTGAGCTGGTAATGGCTCTGGAAGAAGAGTTTGATACTGAGATTCCGGACGAAGAAGCTGAGAAAATCACCACTGTTCAGGCTGCCATTGATTACATCAACGGTCACCAGGCGTAAGTGAACATCTCCAGGCGGTCATTCGACCGCCTGAGTTTTATCTTTTTGTCCCACAAGAATCTATTTTCCCTCCCTGGAGGACAACCGTGTCTAAGCGTCGTGTAGTTGTGACCGGACTGGGCATGTTGTCTCCTGTCGGCAATACCGTAGAGTCTACCTGGAAAGCTCTCCTTGCCGGTCAGAGTGGCATCAGCCTGATCGACCATTTCGATACTAGCGCCTATGCAACAAAATTTGCTGGCTTAGTAAAGGATTTTAACTGTGATGACATTATCTCGCGCAAAGAACAGCGCAAGATGGATGCCTTCATTCAATATGGAATTGTCGCTGGCGTTCAGGCCATGCAGGATTCTGGTCTTGAAGTAACGGAAGAGAACGCAACCCGCATCGGTGCCGCTATTGGTTCCGGCATTGGCGGTCTCGGCCTGATCGAGGAAAACCACAGTTCGTTGACCAACGGCGGACCTCGTAAGATCAGCCCGTTCTTTGTACCGTCTACAATTGTTAACATGGTGGCCGGGCATTTGACCATCATGTTTGGTCTGCGTGGGCCGAGTATTTCTATCGCGACCGCTTGTACCTCTGGCGTACACAATATTGGTCAGGCTGCGCGTATCATTGCGTACGGCGATGCTGACGCAATGGTGGCCGGCGGTGCGGAAAAAGCCAGTACCCCGCTTGGCGTGGGTGGCTTTGGTGCCGCGCGTGCGCTCTCAACCCGCAACGACAATCCGCAGGCGGCAAGCCGTCCGTGGGATAAAGATCGTGACGGTTTTGTGCTGGGCGACGGTGCGGGTATGGTCGTGCTGGAAGAGTACGAACACGCCAAAAAACGCGGCGCGAAAATCTACGCGGAAATCGTCGGCTTTGGTATGAGCAGCGATGCTTACCATATGACGTCTCCTCCGGAGAATGGTGCCGGTGCGGCCCTGGCGATGGTGAATGCCATCCGCGATGCAGGGATTGAACCGGGCCAGATTGCTTACGTCAATGCGCACGGCACCTCGACGCCGGCGGGCGATAAAGCAGAAGCGCAGGCGGTTAAATCTGTCTTCGGCGATGCTGCAAGCCGCGTGATGGTCAGCTCAACCAAATCAATGACCGGGCACCTGCTGGGCGCCGCCGGAGCAGTAGAATCGATCTACTCCATCCTGGCGCTGCGCGATGGCGTGGTTCCGCCGACCATCAACCTGGATAATCCGGATGAGGGTTGTGACCTGGACTTCGTTCCGCACGAAGCGCGTCAGGTTTCCGGTATGGAGTACGCGCTGTGTAACTCCTTCGGCTTTGGTGGCACCAACGGTTCACTGATCTTTAAAAAGATCTAAGCCCGTCGCGCCTGCCGCTAAATCCTGACTCAGGCCTGCATAAAATGCGGGCCTTCTTTTTTCTTCAGCTTTCTCTGCTTGTCCTGCGTAATTCATCCTGAGACACTGACAGGCCACCGATAAGGAGCCGCTATGTTCTTGATTAATGGCATTGAACGGGACACCCTCGCCGCCAGTGACCGGGCAATCCAGTTCGGCGACGGGTGCTTTACCACCGCACGTATCGTGGGACATCAAGTGCAGATGTTGCCGGCCCATCTCCGACGTTTGCAGCTGGCCTGCGCAGCGCTCATGATTCCCTACGCGCAATGGCAGCAGCTGGAAGCTGAAATGCAGCGCCTGGCGCTTGAACAGCAAAGCGGCGTGCTGAAAGTGATACTGACCCGGGGGGCGGGCGGTCGCGGCTACAGCGGCGCGAGCTGTCAGAGTCCCACACGTATCCTCAGCGTTTCAGCTTATCCCGCCCATTATGCGCGCTGGCAAGAAACCGGCGTTGCGCTGACGCTAAGCCCGGTTCGCCTGGGGCGTAATCCATTGCTGGCCGGGCTGAAGCATCTGAACCGACTGGAGCAGGTGTTGATCCGGTCTCATCTTGAGCAGACGGACGCCGATGAGGCGCTGGTTCTTGACAGCGACGGGTGGCTTACGGAATGCTGTGCCGCAAATCTGTTCTGGCGCAAGGGGATGGATGTGTTTACGCCACGTCTCGATCATGCCGGAGTCAATGGCATTATGCGTCAGCATTGCATCGCGCAGCTGGCACAATCGTCGTTTCGCGTTGTCGAAGTCACTGCGGGCGCAGATGCCTTGCGTGATGCCGATGAAGTGCTGATATGCAATGCGCTGATGCCGCTGGTACCGGTTCGCCGCTGGGACGAGACATGCTGGTCCTCGCGAGAGCTTTATCATTTTTTAGCCCCACTGTGTGAGCTGTCTGGTTAGTCATGAAGAAAATGTTACGTTTTATCCTGCTGTTATTGGTCGTGCTGGGCATTGCTGCAGGCGCGGGCATCTGGAAAGTTCGTCAGCTTGCCCAGAGCAAGCTGCTGATTAAAGAAGAGACGATCTTCACCTTAGAGGCCGGTACCGGGCGCATGGCGCTGGGGGAACAGCTGTACGGCGATAAGGTCATTAACCGGCCGCGCGTATTCCAGTGGCTGCTACGTCTTGAGCCTGAATTATCCCACTTTAAAGCCGGTACCTACCGCTTCACGCCGAACATGACGGTGCGTGAAATGCTGCAACTGCTGGGCAGCGGCAAAGAGGCCCAGTTCCCGCTGCGGTTTGTGGAAGGGATGCGGGTGAGCGACTACCTGCGTCAGCTGCGCGATGCGCCGTACATCAAACATACGCTGGCGGACGATCGCTACGAAACCGTCGCCCAGGCGCTTAACCTCGAGCATGCGGACTGGGTTGAAGGCTGGTTCTGGCCGGATACCTGGATGTATACCGCCCATACCAGCGATGTGGCGATCCTCAAGCGCGCGCATCAGAAGATGGTCGCGCAGGTCGAAAAAGCCTGGGAAGGGCGGATGGATAATCTGCCGTACAAAGATCAGAACCAGCTGCTGACCATGGCGTCCATTATTGAAAAAGAGACGGCGGTTGCCGCAGAACGCGACCGCGTGGCGTCGGTATTTATCAATCGTCTACGGATTGGCATGCGTCTGCAAACCGACCCGACCGTGATCTACGGTATGGGGGAGAGTTATACTGGCAAGCTGACTCGCAAAGATCTGGAGACGCCGACGGCCTACAATACCTACGCGATCGGCGGTTTGCCGCCGGGGCCTATCGCCGTACCGGGAGAAGCCTCTCTGAATGCCGCGGCGCACCCGGCGAAAACGCCTTATCTCTATTTTGTTGCCGATGGTAAAGGTGGGCATACGTTTAATACCAATCTGGCCAGCCACAACCGCTCGGTACAGGATTATCTGAAAGTACTTAAGGAAAAAAATGCGCAGTAACTATATCGTTATCGAAGGCCTGGAAGGCGCAGGGAAGACCACCGCGCGCAATCTGGTGGTGGAGGCGCTGCAGGAGTCGGGTATCAGCGATCTGGTGTTTACCCGTGAGCCGGGCGGCACTATTCTGGCCGAGAAGCTGCGCAGCCTGGTGCTGGATATTCAATCCACCGGCGATGAAGTGATTAATGACAAAGCCGAAGTGCTGATGTTTTACGCCGCCCGTGTTCAGCTGGTCGAGACGGTGATCAAACCCGCTCTGGCTCGCGGCCAATGGGTCATCGGCGATCGTCACGATCTGTCGACCCAGGCCTATCAGGGCGGCGGTCGCGGTATCGACCAGACGATGCTGGCGACGCTGCGTGATGCGGTACTGGGCGATTTTCGCCCGCACCTGACGCTGTATCTGGATGTGACGCCGGAGGTGGGTCTGAAGCGCGCGCGCGCGCGCGGCGAACTCGATCGCATTGAACAAGAGTCGCTGGATTTCTTCAATCGTACCCGGGCGCGCTACCTTGAGCTGGCGGCGCAGGATCCTACTATTCACACCATCGATGCGACGCAATCGCTGGACGCCGTCGCAAGCGATATCAGGGCGGTTATCAGTCGGTGGGTCGCGGAGCAAAGCGCATGAAATGGTACCCGTGGTTACGCCCGTCATTTGAACAATTAGTCGCCGGCTATCAGGCTGGACGGGGTCACCATGCGTTACTGCTTCAGGCATTGCCTGGCATGGGGGGCGAGGCGCTGATCTATGGGCTGTGCCGCTATCTCATGTGCCGCCAGCCGGAAGGAAATAAAAGCTGCGGGCAGTGCCATAGCTGCCAGCTGATGCAGGCTGGCACGCACCCCGATTACTACACCCTGGCGCCGGAAAAAGGCAAAAGCGCCCTCGGTATTGACGCGGTGCGTGACGTTAACGAAAAGCTGTATGAGCGTTCCCGTCTTGGCGGCGCCAAAGTGGTATGGATAGGCGATGCTGCCTTGTTAACGGATGCCGCGGCAAATGCCCTGTTAAAAACGCTGGAAGAACCGCCGGAAAACACCTGGTTTTTCCTCGCCTGTCAGGAACCCGCTCGGTTGCTGGCCACGCTGCGCAGCCGCTGTCGCCTCCATCACCTTGCGCCACCGTCAGAGTCCTACGGGCTGGCGTGGCTGGAACGCGAGGTGGCACTGCCTCAGGAGGCGCTGCTCTCCGCGCTACGCCTGAGCGCGAATGCGCCTGCGGCGGCGCTGGATCTGCTGCAGGAAAGTCACTGGGCTTCCCGGCAGCAGCTGGTCCAGACGCTGGCGAGCGTGTTAAGCAGCGGCGACTGGCTGGCGCTGCTGCCGATTCTGAATCACGAACAGGCCGCAGTTCGTTTGCACTGGCTGGCATCGCTGCTGCTGGATGCACAAAAACGGCAGCAGGGAATCACCCTGGTGAGTAACCCTGATGCCTGGACGCTGGTCAATCAGCTGGCGCAGGCGCTGCCTGCCGCCCGCTTGCAGGCGATCGCACGCGACGTCAGCGCCTGCCGGGACCAGCTGTTGAACGTGGTTGGCGTCAACCGCGAACTGCTGCTAACCGAGCGCCTTCTGCGCTGGGAACATTACCTGCAACCTGGGACGGTACTTCCCGTATCCCACCTCTGAGCGAGACATTATGTTTTTAGTCGACTCCCACTGCCATCTGGATGGCCTGGATTATCAAACGCTGCACAAAGACGTGGACGATGTGCTGGCAAAAGCCGCTGCCCGTGACGTGAAGTTTTTCCTCGCGGTGGCCACGACGCTGCCGGGATACCGCGGAATGCGTGAGTTGGTCGGCCCGCGCGACAATGTGGTTTTCTCCTGCGGCGTCCATCCGCTCAATCAGGATGAAGAGTACGATGTTGACGAGCTGCGCAAGCTGGCGGCGGAAGAGGGGGTTGTCGCAATGGGGGAGACCGGGCTGGACTATTTTTACACGCCGGAAACCAAACCCCGCCAGCAGGCCTCCTTTCGCGATCATATCCGCATTGGCCGCGAGTTAAACAAGCCGGTTATCGTGCATACCCGCGACGCGCGCGCCGACACGCTGGCGATTTTACAGGAAGAAAAAGTGACGGATTGCGGTGGCGTACTACACTGTTTCACTGAGGACAGGGAGACGGCAGGTAAACTGCTGGATATGGGTTTCTATATCTCGTTTTCCGGGATCGTCACCTTCCGTAATGCCGAACAGCTGCGCGATGCCGCGCGCTATGTTCCGCTCGACCGCCTGCTGGTGGAAACCGACTCGCCGTACCTGGCGCCGGTCCCGCATCGCGGCAAAGAGAACCAGCCGGCAATGGTACGCGATGTTGCGGAATACATGGCGGTACTGAAGGGGGTTTCGCTTGAGCAACTGGCGCAACAGACCACGCAAAATTTCGCCAGCCTGTTCCACATTGACCCCGCCAGACTGTAACCTGCCGATCTTTCTATTATTTTAAGGCTCGTAATTAATAGGTAAAGCGAGTAAAGTTCACCGCCACAAAATGGGCGGTGAAGGGTTTTTTGCAACATCCAGACACGGCTTATGTAAGTTGGTGTAAATTTTTCAACGCTGACTGATTGAAACGTGATAGCCGTCAAACAATGATTCCGTCAATTATTTTACTCTGTGTAATAAATAAAGGGCGCTTAGATGTCCTGTCCACGGCACGGTTCTCCCCCCGTGCCAATGCGTGAAAACGTAAAAAGCACCAAATACTCAGGAGCACTCTCAATTATGTTTAAGAATGCATTTGCTAACCTGCAGAAGGTCGGTAAATCGCTGATGCTGCCGGTCTCCGTGCTGCCTATCGCAGGTATCCTGCTGGGCGTCGGTTCCGCAAACTTCAGCTGGCTGCCAGCCGTTGTTTCCCACGTTATGGCAGAAGCAGGCGGTTCAGTCTTTGCCAATATGCCATTGATCTTCGCTATCGGTGTGGCGCTTGGCTTCACCAATAACGACGGCGTATCTGCGCTGGCTTCCGTTGTTGCTTACGGCATCATGGTGAAAACCATGGCGGTCGTTGCGCCGCTGGTTCTGCATTTACCTGCTGAAGAAATTGCGGCCAAACACCTGGCTGATACCGGCGTACTCGGCGGTATTATCTCTGGTGCTATTGCAGCGTACATGTTCAACCGCTTCTACCGTATCAAGCTGCCTGAATATCTGGGCTTCTTTGCGGGCAAGCGTTTTGTTCCGATTATCTCCGGTCTCGCCGCTATTTTCACCGGCGTGATCCTGTCCTTCATCTGGCCACCGATCGGTACTGCTATCCAGACCTTCTCTCAGTGGGCGGCATACCAGAACCCGGTTGTGGCGTTCGGTATCTACGGCTTCATCGAACGCTGCCTGGTACCGTTTGGTCTGCACCACATCTGGAACGTTCCTTTCCAGATGCAGATTGGTGAATACACCAACGCGGCAGGTCAGGTCTTCCACGGCGATATCCCTCGTTATATGGCAGGCGACCCGACTGCGGGTAAACTGTCCGGTGGCTTCCTGTTCAAAATGTACGGCCTGCCGGCTGCTGCTATCGCGATTTGGCACTCCGCTAAGCCGGAAAACCGCGCGAAAGTGGGCGGTATCATGATCTCCGCAGCGTTGACCTCGTTCCTGACCGGTATCACCGAGCCGATCGAGTTCTCCTTCATGTTCGTTGCGCCGATTCTGTACGTTATCCACGCAATTCTTGCCGGTCTGGCCTTCCCGATCTGTATCCTGCTGGGTATGCGTGATGGTACGTCGTTCTCTCACGGTCTGATCGACTTCATCGTCCTGTCTGGTAACAGCAGCAAGCTGTGGCTGTTCCCGATCGTCGGTATCTGCTATGCCATCGTCTACTACGTTATCTTCCGCGTGCTGATTAAAGCACTGGACCTGAAAACTCCGGGTCGTGAAGATACCACTGAAGACAGCAAAGCCGGTGCGACCAGCGAAATGGCTCCGGCACTGATTGCAGCGTTCGGCGGTAAAGACAACATCACTAACCTTGATGCATGCATCACCCGTCTGCGCGTCAGCGTGGCCGACGTAGCGAAAGTTGATCAGGCTGGCCTGAAAAAACTGGGCGCTGCTGGTGTGGTTGTTGCAGGTTCAGGTGTTCAGGCAATCTTCGGGACCAAATCCGATAACCTGAAAACTGAAATGGATGAATACATCCGCAGCAACTAAGTCGTGATGTGGGGAGACTAAGGCAGCCAACTGGCTGCCTTTTTTATTGCTGCCTTGGGCCGCGGATGAACAGGTGAATAAGAGACGAGATGGATGATATCGGGGATGAAAAAGCCCCCGCCGTATTATTCACGAGCGGGGACTGACTGGTAGAGAACAGCTTAAATCGATAGATCAGAAGCTGTAGCTGGCATTAACTGAGAAGTTGCGTGGCGCACCATACACGCCGTAGCTACCCAGATAGTCGTAGTACTCTTTGTCGAACAGGTTGTTGACATTGCCCTGCACGGCAAAGTTTTTACTCACCTGGTAGCGGGTGAACAGATCGATAATCGTGTAACCGCTTTGGGTAATCGTGCTGACGTTGTTCGGGCCATTATCAAGCTCTTGCCAGGTTTTATTCTGCCAGCGCGCGCCGCCGCCGATGGTCAATGCCGGCAACACTGGCAACTGGTAACGGGTGAACAACTTCAGTGAGGTACGCGGCTGGCTTGGGTTAACCGCATTTCCGTCTTCATCTTCTGCAACGTAGCGACTGCCGCCAAAGGTTAATTGCCAGTTATCGGTCAGCGCACCGTTCAGCTCAAATTCAATCCCTTTGCTGACGGTGCCATCGACAGATTTATATGCCGTCTGGCCGCCAGAACCTGGAATTGTTGTCCCGGTATTCACGGCGACGTTGTCCTGTTCAATACGGAAGAGGGATACCGTTGCTGTCAGACGAGTGTCGAACCAGTCACCTTTCACGCCTGTTTCATAGCTCTTACCGGTCGTCGGATCGAGGAACACACTATTGATATCGCGCTGGCCGGTCGGCTGGAAGATAGAGGTATAGCTGGCGTAAACGGACCAGGTATCGTCGATGTCATAAATCAGGCCGGCATACGGGGTCACGTCGTCGAATTTTGCGTGACGGATTTCATCCGGCTGGCGCTCGAGGTTATATTTAGCGCTCCACTCTGTATAGCGGGCGCCAAGGATCAGGTGCAGCGGATCCGCAAGGGAGATGCGCGACGCGGCATACAGGGATTTCTGCCGGATCACGTCGCGCTGATAGAGCGCAAAATTGGACCATGCCGGGTCGGACAGCTTACCGTTATAGTCGTAAATACTGCCAACGTCCATCAGGCCATAGTTATCGTTAACCGGATAGGCGTTGTCATAGTTATTGCGCTGGCGGCTATAGCTGCCGCCGAACATGACTTCATGCTGGCGGCCCAGCAGGTTGTACCCGCCGCGTACGAATGCGTCCACTGAGTCCTGTTTACGTTGACCCTTGTTCCAGCCGCCCCAGGCGCCATACCATTTGGATGCGTCATACAGTCCCGTTGCTTTATCGGGATAACCGTCGATATACATTAACTTGCTGTCAAAGTTGGTTTCCGCGTGCATGGTATTGATTTTGGCTTCCCAGCCGTTATCAAAGCGCTGTGTGAGGTTGGCGAAGATTTTGGTTGAATCGACGTTAGAGTAGGTCCAGTCGGCCGCGGTGTTAAAGCCTCGACGGAAATGGGTCTTGCTGCCATCGCTGAACATTGACGGGAAACCGCCCCAGGTCGGGCTGTCTTCCTCACTCTCCTGATAGTCATAGCCCAACGAAAGAGTGGTGGAATCCGTGACGTCCGCATCCACGACGCCGTAGATGAATTTTTTACGATAGTGGTTACGTTCAACCCACGAATCCTTATCCTGGTAGCCGGTGATGACCCGTCCCCGGACGTTGCCCGACTCGGTTAACGGAGCCTGGAGATCCAATACATAACGTTGATTGTTCCAGCTGCCATAGGTGGCAGAAACCGAGCCTTTAAATTCTTTACTGTCGGCATGCTTACGTACCATGTTGACATAGGCTGAAGGGTTGCCCGTACCGCTCATTAACCCCGCCGCGCCGCGTACTACTTCGATTTTGTCATAAATTGCCGTATCGCCAGCGGTATCGCCGAAGTTCCATCGGTTATCGAGGAACGTTGGCATATCTTCATACGCAAAGTTGCTGACGAAGAAGCCGCGGGAATAAAAGTTAGTACGATGGGTGTCAACGCGGGATGCGCTCACGCCGGTCGTATTATCCAGAACCTGTTCGATAGTGTTGAGTTCCTGGTCCTGCATGCGCTGCTGGCTGATGACACTGACGGATTGTGGGATATCCCGTTGTACTAATAGCAGTTTAGTGCCAGTGGTGGTGGTTTTAACGCTGTAATCCTGCTGCTGGGCATCAGGCCTGATTTCCGTTGTACCTTCTACAATGATGGTATCGTCGGTATCGGCGGCGGCAATGCTGAGGCCGGGATGAAGCGCCAGCGCAATACCAACGGCCAGCAGGGACGGCGCGATACGCCGATCCCGGGAATTAATCGTGAGAAGCATCATAAACCCTTAATCAAATAGTTATTGTTATGTGCCGGGACTCTACGGCCACGGTCATATCGTGTCTGGAAGCGCACCGCATCCAATAGTGAATACAAATGAGAAATATACGCATTAGTATTTAATGTGTAAACAGAAGTAAGAAGTGTTATCAGAAACGGCAATTAGCGCTTCGGTTAAACGCATTCACCGGAGATATGATTAATCCATCAGCAGCTAACAGCGCCGCGGGATAAGAAAAAGCGCATTCAGGTTGAAAGAGGAGGAGTAACTCGCTCATACTCTTAGGCGAATCCTGTGCATCCGCGTTTATCTGCAGAGGCAGGCCAGAGCACGGTATAAAAATTAATAAGGAATCAGTCATGGCAGAAGAAACGATTTTTAGCAAAATCATTCGCCGGGAGATCCCGTCGGATATGGTTTATCAGGATGAACTGGTGACCGCTTTTCGCGATATTTCCCCGCAGGCGCCGACCCACATTCTGATTGTCCCCAATATCCTGATTCCTACCGTCAACGATGTGACCGCTGAACATGAACTGACGCTGGGGCGCATGATGACCGTGGCGGCAAAAATTGCGCGTGATGAGGGTCTTGCTGACGATGGCTATCGTCTGATTGTCAATTGCAACCGCCACGGCGGCCAGGAAGTCTACCATATCCACATGCACCTGCTGGGCGGTCGCCCGCTAGGTCAGATGCTGGCTCACAAAGGTTAATCGATGCGCGCAGCTCATTTCGGCCCGCTTCTGGCGGCTGTGCTCCTGGTCGGGTGCGGTTCCCATGCGGAAATCCCCGTGGGTGAACAGCAGACTCTGGTGATGGAATCCAACGTGCTGGCGGCGGGCATCAGCGCCGATGCGCCAGAGGTCACGGCCTCAGAGATTCAGGCAACCGCCACTTCCAGACTGTTTAATGAACGACAGGAACCGATCACCGTGCATTACCGCTTCTTCTGGTATGACGCCAGAGGACTGGAAATGCATCCGCTGGAGCCGGCCCGGAGTATCACGGTGCCTGCGCACTCTTCTGTCACCTTGTACGGTAGCGCGAATATTTTGGGGGCGCATAAGGCCCGCCTGTATCTTTATCTGTAAGGGGTAATTGTAATGATTAAAATGTGTCGCTACGCGTTAATCACGGCACTGGCGATATTCCTTGCTGGGTGCGTGGGGCAACGCCAGGAGCCCGCTCCCGTTGAGGAGGCGCAGCCGAAGCCAACGCAGCCCGCCCAGCCGCAGCCGACGGTACCAACCGTACCTACGGTTCCGACTATTCCGGGGCAGCCAGGGCCGATTGAACACGAGCAGCAGCCGGCACAGCCAGCGCCGCGCGTGCGTCATTATGACTGGAATGCGGCGGTACAACCGATGGTGGGGCAAATGCTGCAGGCAGGCGGCGTCAATGCGGGAAGTATTCTGCTGGTCGACAGCGTGAATAACCGCACCAACGGCACGCTAAACGCCGGAGAGGCGACGACGGCGTTGCGCAATGCCCTGAGCGGCAATGGCAAATTTACGCTGGTGTCTGCCCAGCAGCTGGGCGTGGCAAAACAGCAGCTGGGTTTATCCCCTCAGGATAGTCTCGGCAGCCGCAGCAAAGCGATGGGGATTGCCCGTACCGTGGGAGCTCAGTACGTGCTGTACTCAAATGCGACCGGCAACGTCAATTCACCTGAGCTGAAAATGCAGCTGATGCTGGTTCAGACCGGCGAGATTATTTGGTCAGGTAAAGGTGCCGTTCAGCAACAGTAAACTGACGCGCGATGAGGTGTTGTCGCGCTTTTTTCCCCGCTATTCACCTGTCGCCGGCCTGGGCCAGAATGGCCTGAGCGGCGGCAGCTGTATTATCAGCGACGGCGTCCGGCGGCTGGTCCTGCGCCAGCCGCACGACCCCGACGCTCCCGCCCGTGAATTCCTCCGCCAGTACCGCACCCTGTCTCGCCTGCCGAAGACCGTCGTCCCCGCGCCGCTTTTCTATTCGCCGGGATGGCTGGCGGTGGAATATTGCGACGGCGAGATGAAAAGCACGCTTCCGGAGTGCCCGCGGCTGGCAGGGTTATTGTATCATCTGCACCGGCAGCCGCGTCTGGGCTGGCGTGTGGCGCTGGCACCGCTGCTTGAACGCTACTGGCTGGCCTGCGATCCTGCGCGGCGCACGCCGCTGTGGTTGCGTTGGCATAAACGTTTGTTGCAGCGCGGCGAGCCTCGCCCTCTGCGGCTGGCGCCGCTACATATGGATGTGCACGCCGGCAATATTGTCCATACGAAAGCGGGGCCGCGGTTGATCGACTGGGAATATGCGGGCGATGGCGACATTGCGCTGGAGCTGGCCGCGGTGTGGATTGCGCCGACGGCGCATCGCCAGCTGGTCACCGCATATTCCCGGCTGGCACATATTGATGAGCGGCTGCTGTGGCGACAGGTACAACGCTGGCGTCCCTGGGTCATATTGCTGATGGCGGGCTGGTATGAACGCCGCTGGCAGCAGACCGGCGACCGGCAATTTATCACGCTGGCAGATGAAACATGGTGTCAGTTAGGCAAAGAATGAAAAGGATAAGAGAGGTCAGTGTGGGTCCGGTAATGTTGGATGTCGAAGGGTTTGAACTGGATGCGGAAGAGCGTGAGATTCTCGCTCATCCGCTGGTGGGCGGGCTGATTTTATTCACCCGCAACTATCACGATCCGGCCCAACTGCGGGAGCTGGTGCGCCAGATCCGCGAGGCTTCGCGCAATCATCTGGTGGTGGCCGTCGATCAGGAAGGCGGTCGCGTTCAGCGCTTTCGCGAGGGGTTTACCCGACTGCCGGCCGCGCAATCTTTTGCGGCGCTACTGGGGATGGAAGAGGGCGGCGCGCTGGCGGCTCAGGCCGGTTGGCTGATGGCCAGCGAGATGATCGCGATGGATATCGATATCAGCTTTGCGCCGGTTCTCGATGTCGGCCACATCAGTGCCGCGATCGGTGAACGCGCTTATCATGACGATCCGGATAAAGCGCTGGCTATCGCCCGCCGCTTTATCGACGGAATGCACGAGGCGGGAATGAAAACCACCGGGAAACACTTCCCGGGACACGGCGCAGTGACCGCGGATTCGCATAAAGAGACGCCGCGAGATCCGCGTGCTGAAGCCGAGATTCGGGCCCGGGATATGGCGGTTTTCCGCACCCTGGTGGCGGAAAATCGTCTCGACGCCATTATGCCTGCCCACGTTATCTACAGCGATGTGGATCCGCGCCCGGCCAGCGGTTCAGCGCACTGGCTCAAGACGGTGCTGCGCGGTGAACTGGGTTTCGATGGGGTGATCTTCTCTGACGATCTGTCGATGGAAGGGGCGGCGATCATGGGCAGCTATGCCGAACGCGGGCAGGCATCGCTGGATGCAGGTTGCGATATGATCCTGGTCTGCAATAATCGTAAGGGGGCGGTCAGCGTGCTGGATAACCTGTCGCCGATCAAAGCAGAGCGTGTTACGAAATTGTATCATAAAGGTTCATTTACCCGTCAGGAGTTAAGGGATTCTGCCCGTTGGAAGACGGTTAATGCGCAGCTGGAGCAGCTCCACGCGCGTTGGCAAGAGGCGAAGTCTGCGTAATTGACCTGAAGTCTGGTGAGGATGCGATGATTATCTATTTACACGGTTTTGACTCAAACAGTCCCGGAAACCATGAGAAGGTGCTGCAGCTGCAGTTTATCGATCCCGATGTGCGTCTGATAAGCTACAGCACGCGGCACCCAAAACATGATATGCAGCACTTGTTAAAAGAAGTCGATAAAATGCTGCAGCTTAATACTGACGATCGGCCGCTGATTTGCGGCGTCGGTCTGGGCGGCTATTGGGCGGAACGGATCGGTTTCCTTTGCGATGTGCGTCAGGCTATTTTTAACCCCAATCTGTTTCCTGCGGAAAACATGGAAGGGAAGATCGACAGGCCTGAAGAGTATGCTGATATCGGGACCAAGTGCGTCAATAATTTCCGCGAGAAAAACCGCGATCGTTGTCTGGTGATACTCTCCCGCCAGGACGAAGCGCTGGACAGCCAGCGTTCCGCCGACCTGCTGCATCACTACTATGAAATCATCTGGGATCATGAGCAGACCCACAAATTCAAAAACATCTCACCCCATCTGCAGCGGATAAAAGCCTTTAAGACGCTAGGCTGATCTGCTCCCGGCCTCCGGCCCGTCGTATGTGAATACGGCGGGCTTTTTTTATGTCGCCGGTGATGGCATGGTTAAAAAACAGGCGGTAAAACTTGATGCATATCAATTTTGGTATGACCAATGACCCGTTCATGGTATTCTCAATTTCGCTGAATGGTTTCACTGCTGTAACTTGTTGTTAAATAAGAGCTATTTATATAACTTTTAATTAACAATTGGTTAATATTTTTAGGGGGTCTCGTGACTACACCATTGAAAAAAATCGTAATCGTAGGTGGCGGTGCCGGTGGACTGGAACTGGCGACTCAGCTGGGGAGAAAGCTGGGGCGTAACAAAAAAGCGAAAATCACGCTGGTGGACCGTAATCATAGCCATCTGTGGAAGCCGTTGCTGCATGAAGTGGCGACCGGTTCGCTCGATGAAGGTGTCGATGCGCTGAGCTATCTGGCCCACGCCCGCAACCACGGTTTCCAGTTCCAGCTGGGTTCAGTGGCGGATATTAACCGTGAAGCGAAAACCATTACGCTGTCCGAGCTGCGTGACGAGAAGGGTGAGCTGCTGGTCGCCGAGCGCAAACTGCCGTACGACACGCTGGTGATGGCGCTGGGCAGTACCTCTAACGATTTTAATACTCCGGGCGTCAAAGAGAACTGTATTTTCCTTGATAACCCGCACCAGGCACGTCGTTTCCATCAGGAAATGCTGAACCTGTTCCTGAAATACTCGGCTAACCTCGGCGCCAACGGCAAAGTCAATATCGCGATCGTGGGCGGCGGGGCAACCGGCGTAGAGCTCTCGGCTGAACTGCACAACGCGGTGAAGCAGCTGCACAGCTACGGTTATAAAGGGCTGACTAACGAGGCATTGAACGTGACCCTGGTTGAAGCGGGTGAGCGTATTCTTCCTGCGCTGCCGCCGCGTATTTCCGGCGCCGCTCACAATGAACTGACAAAGCTTGGCGTGCGCGTCCTGACGAAAACCATGGTGACCAGCGCCGATGCCAATGGTCTGCACACCAAAGACGGCGAGTTCATTAATGCCGACCTGATGGTTTGGGCGGCGGGGATCAAAGCGCCGGACTTTATGAAAGAGATCGGCGGTCTGGAAACCAACCGCATTAACCAGCTGGTGGTTCAGCCAACGCTGCAAACGACGCTTGACCCGGATATTTATGCGATCGGCGACTGCGCATCCTGCGCGCGTCCGGAAGGCGGATTTGTGCCGCCGCGCGCCCAGGCGGCTCACCAGATGGCGACCTGCGCGCTGAATAATATTCTGGCGCAGATGAAAGACAAACCGCTGAAGTCCTACGTCTACAAAGATCACGGTTCGCTGGTTTCGCTCTCCAACTACTCGACCGTCGGGAGCCTGATGGGCAACCTGATGCGCGGTTCGATGATGGTTGAAGGACGTATTGCGCGCTTCGTCTATATCTCTCTGTACCGTATGCACCAGATCGCGCTGCACGGCTACTGCAAGACCGGCCTGATGATGCTGGTAGGTCGCATCAACCGCATCATTCGTCCCCGTCTGAAGCTGCACTGAGTATCTGTTTGCCTCATTCCCGGGTTGTGCCGCCAGGCGCGCTCGGGATTGTGACAAGGCTAACGTCGAGCCGGTTATCTCCTTGCCGGCTCAACGACAGAATTTCTGTCTGTCATTGAGCGCATAACATCTCAGATTCCTCTGAATCCACTCCGTTTTCCGCTTTTCCTCGCATTTTTCATCCGCTTTCTCATTTGCAAGGTTCCCGGGTCGATAGCAGAATTGTTTCTATCAGCAACAAGGGAGGATACCCCGTGAATAAATCAATGTTGGCGGGTATAGGGATTGGCGTGGCTGCCGCGCTGGGTGTTGCAGCTGTCGCTGGTCTTAACGTCTTAGATCGTGGCCCGCAATATGCGCAAGTGGTGTCCAGTACACCGATAAAAGAGACCGTAAAAACTCCGCGTCAGGAATGCCGTAACGTCACCGTGACCCATCGTCGTCCGGTGCAGGATGAAAACCGCATCGCCGGCTCCGTTCTTGGCGCCGTTGCCGGCGGGGTCATCGGCCATCAGTTTGGCGGCGGTCGTGGTCGCAGCGTGGCGACCGTAGTGGGCGCGTTGGGCGGCGGTTATGCCGGTAACCAGATTCAGGGCTCGATGCAGGAAGGGGATACCTACACCACCACCCAGCAGCGCTGTAAAACGGTGTACGACAAGTCGGACAAAATGCTGGGCTACGATGTGACCTACAAAATCGGCGATCAGCAGGGAAAAATCCGCATGGAACACGATCCCGGTACGCAGATTCCGCTGGACAGTAACGGCCAGCTGGTCCTTAACAACAAAGCGTAAAAAAGACGTGACTGTTATTTGCCCCTCCTGCACTCAGGCTGAGGGGCTTTTTTTATCAGAAGCTGACGGCGTAGTTCAGGCCAAAGGTACGCCCGCGACCTTTGTATTCATACAGTGAACTGCTGCCGTAGGTCGGGCTGTAGAGCAGCGGGGCGCGCTGTCCCCAGATGGTGACATAGTCTTCGTTCAGCAGGTTCTCGATGCTGAAGGTCAGTTTGCCAACCGGGAGCGCATAGCTGCCGATAAAGTCTACGGTATTGTAGCCGTCGAGCTTATTACCGCTGGCATCGCTCAGGTCGAATACCTGCTGAGTCTGCACGCGCAGCGACCACGGATCCGGCGCCCAGCCGACCCAGGCGGTGGCTTTGGAAGGCGAAGCGAGAGTCACATCCCATTTCTGCCAGCTACCGTCACTCTTCACCTGGGATTTCAACACGTTGAAGTTTGCACCTGTGCTCCAGTCGCTATCCGGGAAGAAGTAATCGACGGCCCCTTCCACACCGTAAATACGCCGCTTGTCGGATTGTACGTCGATCGTCATATCGGTACGGTTAACAACAATGGTTTTGTCCGAGGTGGAGTAGTATGCCGCCAGCTGGGTACGCAGATTATCGCCGGTGTAACGCCAGCCCAGTTCGTAGGAGTTGACTTTGATCCCCTGCAGCGGCGAATCACCCACGTTGACACTCGACAGCAGGGGATAGTTGCCGTTGACCGCCGCGCCGTATTTGCCGATACCATAGTATTTACCCGGGTCCGGCAGCTCGACGCCCTGCGAGAAGTTAAACCAGGTCTGCTGGCGGTCGGTGAGGTGGGCGACAATACCGGCGTTAAACAGGAAGTTATCATAATCCGTTTTACCACCCGGGATGGCATCGGCCGAGTTCACCTTGCCGCTGGCGACATCCTGCTGCTGGGCGTAGCCGACAAAATCATCAACCCGGTTTTCCGTCCACTGATAGCGCACGCCGCCGCTCAGGGTGAAAATATCATTCAGGTCATAACTACTCTGCAGGAACGGCGCCAGGTTTGTAATGCTATAGCCCGGATAACGTCCTGTTGTATAGATAGACTCGTTGTGCAGGCCGCCTGATGCCATCGAGGTGTTCAGATCGAAGAACATCTGGTTGGCATTAAAGGTCTCATGATCGGCATCCAGCCCCCAGGTCAGATCCCAGCCGTCGAGCGGTTGGCTGTTGAGGGTAATCTTCGCACCGTACTGATCGGTATCCTGTTTAGATGAGGAGAAGCTGTTGACCTGACCTTTGGTGAGCGTCGGGAAGGGGTAAAAGGTCAGCGACTCGTCGCGATAATAGATCTGGCTGACCAGATTCTGGCCGTAGAAATCGGCATCGGAGTATTGCAGGCTAATCAGATGCCGTTCGGTGCCAGGAACGCGGTCGGAATTGAGTCCGTCGGTGGTATAGGCTTTACCCTCGCCGGTGACGGCCGACATGTTTTTGCCGAGATACAGGCCGTAATCATCGCCCTGGCTTTTATAGTATTGCGTTACCAGCTGCAGCTGACGGTTATCGTCAATGTTGATGGTGCCGGTGCCCATGACATCCAGACGATCCGAGTGCTGCAGGCCGGTCTGCGTATTATCGAGGACCAGCGCATCGTTATTGCCATCATACCAGCCGCCAAAACGCTGATAAGCCACCGATAACCGGCCGGAGGCATGGTCGGTGCCGCCGCTGACCGCCGCCGCTACGCGTTCGTCGTGATCGTTGCTGTTGGCAAACCCGCTTTTGCCACCTAATTCCAGATCCACCTGGCGTTCCTGCTGCCCTTTTTTGGTCACGATATTGATCAGGCCGCCGGTACTGCCGCCGCCATACAGCGAAGTGGCGCCGGAGATGACTTCAATATGCTCAATGTTGAACGGGTCGATGGCGTCGAGCTGACGGCTGTCGGTACGGGAAGAGTTGAGGCGAACGCCGTCGATCAGCACCACGATGGCCCGCCCACGCATGTTCATTCCGTAGTTGGTTCGTCCCTGGCTGCTGACATCAATGCCGGGAATCAACTGGGCCAGGACGTCTTTGAACTCCTTTCCACCCTGAACCTGTTGTTCTATCTCCTGACCTTCGATAACCCACGTGGTTTGCGCCATTTCGGCGACGGTGCGGTGAGTTCGGTTGGCGCTAACGATAATGTTTTCTTCATCCGCCTGCGCGACAAAGGCGGGCAGGGCGGTGGCCAGCAGCAGTGGGTTAAGCACCCAGAGACGCTTGTTCATACGCATTCCTTTTATGAGTTAACGGCATTCATATTGTTTTTAGTGTTCGATGCGGGCGCATCGGATGTTACAGATGGAAATAAGCAGAAAAACTTAAGAGCGGATTTTGCACGTAGTGATTATTGTTATCAATATCATTTACAACAAAATTGACACCTAACAGCGTGAAAACATGAGTAAAATTGGGGTTAATCAGGAAAGAAGGGTGAAAACCCGGTGGCGATCGTCACCGGGGAAGCGCAGATTAGTGCTGGAGGATTTGCGGCCACAGCCGCAGAGTGGTATCGGCGATTTGCATCAGTCTGGTGAAATCAGCCCCTTCGCGTGCGCTGATGGACATCCCTTGCAACACGCAGTTTAAGAACTGCGCCAGCTGTCGCACATCGCCGTTTTCCGGCAGCTCGCCGCGCAGCTGACGCTGCTGGAAGAACTGGGTCAGCGTTTGTTCCTGCATCGCGTGCCGCGACTTAATGGTATTGGCGATCGCGGTAGATGATGCCGCCAGCGCCGCGGAAGTATTGATCATAAAGCAGCCTGCCGGCGTGTCTTTGCTGGTAAAGCAGGTGGCAATGGCGGTGAAATAGTCCCGCAGCGCCTGATCGACTGATTTTTCTTCGGCAAACAACAGCGCTTCATGTCTGGCGGCAAAACGTGAAATATAGCGATCCAGAACCGCGCGAAATAACCCTTCCTTGTTGACGAACTCAGCGTACAGCGTCGGTGCTTTTGCCCCGGTCGCCTCCACCAGATCGGCAAGAGAAGTTGCCTCGTAGCCGTGCTGCCAGAAAAGTGCCATAGCCTTATCCAGCGCCGCTTCCTTGTCGAACACTTTAGGTCGGCCACGGCTTTTTTTTGTGCAACTTTGAACGTCAGTTGTCATGATGCCGCTGTACCTATGTTGGTTTGTTGAAGGGGCATTATAAAAACAAACGTTACAACCTTCCAGCGCTGAACCCGCAAAAATAAATAATTCATATATGTATGAATTTTAAGTTGTTTATAAATAAATAAACGATCGTTATAAAAATTCATTGACGTGTGATATAGGTCACATTATTATTTACCTATCGATCGTTAGTTAATTCTTGCGACCCTACTAAAAAAATCATCTGCATAGGTATAATAATCATGAAAAACATCAAAACGCTGACGCTGGCCGCCGTGCTAAGCTCTCTTTCTTTCGCCAGCTTCGCGGCTGTTGAGGTGCAATCCACACCTGCCGGCCAACACAAAATAGGTACTGTTTCTGCCTCCGCCGGGACAAACCTGGGCTCGCTGGAAGACCAGCTGGCGCAGAAAGCGGAAGAAATGGGCGCAACCTCTTTCCGTATCACCTCAGTCACGGGTCCAAACACCCTGCATGGCACTGCGGTTATCTACAAATAAGTTTCGTTTTACCCCTGTCATGCCACTGACAAAACGCGACCCCTGACCCCTTTATCAGGCCGCGAGCAGTAAGTTGTTCCCTGTTATGCCACTTACGTGACGCGGTTTTCACCCCTTTATGAAACCGCGAAGCGTCGCACTATCGTTTTACCCCTTTGTTATCCCATAAAAAAACCGCCCCCAGGGGCGGTTTTTTTATTTCAGTCTACGCACTTACAATGACTGCTCGCCAGCAGTATGGTGGCGGGTAACGTCAATCGGCATACCTGAACGCAGCGTCATCGCACGATCCATCACCGTCTGATCGGTCTGCGCGGCCTGCTTAAACGCCGTCATCTCACTATTCAGGACTATCGGCAGCGTCTGCGGATCGTCATTTAAGTGTTTGGACAGCGGCTGATGGATTTCCACCAGACGTCTACCGTCAGGCTCCACGGAGACTTTCACTGGCGTGTTGATAATATTGACTTTTGTCCCTGGGGTGACGTGCTTAAACAGGGTTTTGATGTCGTCATCGCGCAGGCGGATACAGCCGGAGCTGACGCGCATTCCGATGCCAAAATCGGCATTCGTGCCATGCAGCAGATAGACGCCGCCGTAGGCCGCAAGGCGGATAGCATGGTGGCCCATCGGGTTATCCGGCCCGGCAGGTACCACGCCCGGGAGTTCTATCCCCATCGCTTTATACCGTGCGCGAATATTCGCCGTCGGCGTCCAGGTTGGATTTGCGCGCTTGTCGGAGACGGTGGTGATCATCGTAGGGGTCAGGGTATCGCCTCCCAACTGGCCGATACCGATAGGGTAGACGGTGACCTCGTTTTTCCCCGGCGGGTAATAGTAGAGGCGAAGCTCGGCGAGATTAATCACCAGCCCTTCGCGCGGCGCTTCCGGCAGTAGAGTCTGGAGCGGAATGGTCAGCACGCTGCCGGCACGCGGAACGTAAGGGTCGACGCCGGGATTAGCCTGAAGTAATGCCAGAAAGCCCACGTTGTATTTTTTGGCGATAGCTTCCAGCGAACCGCCGTTATTCTGGACGACGTGAAACTGATTTTGCCCGACGAGGCGGCTGCCTGACGGCGGTAAGGGCCAGGTATTGGCGCGGGCAGGAAGGGCCAGGACGCCAGCAACGGCCACCATTATCAGCCACAGTGAGAAACGCGATATGAGAGTAGTCATAATAAATAAGTGGTTATTTTTTATGAGGAAACAGACGGGGATTATCGCGCGGGCATCTGTGGGGAAACCCTGGTGAATTGCAAAATGTTTGTAAAGTTTACCGGGTGTGACCGCGACGGAAGAAAAACAGGCGCGGAAGACGGCGACGGGCACCGTCTCCGCGCTGCGATTATGCGGTCGCGTTCTCTTCTAACTGACGCATAAACTGGCGAACCCACTCCATCCGCGTTTTACGCTCGCCAAGATCCTGCATGAACTTCAGTCGCGTCGGACCATCCAGACGGAAGTGCTGTGGCTGTTTTTGCAGCAGGCCAATCAGCCATACCGGGTTGACGTTGTTCTTTTCATTGAACTCAATCACGCCGCCTTTCTCATTGCCCTCCAGCTTCCGGATTCCCAGCTTCTGCGCCTGTTGACGCAGGCGGGCGATATCCAGCAGGTTTCTCGCCGCATCCGGCAGCGGGCCGAAGCGGTCAATCAGTTCGACTTTAATCTCTTCCAGGTCGTGCTCATTCCTGGCGCTGGCAATCCGCTTGTAGAACGAGAGTCGGGTATTCACATCAGGAATAAAGTCGTCCGGCAACAGTGAAGGCATACGCAGCTCAACTTCAGTCTGCTGGCTGGTCAGATCCTCAAGCGAAGGTTCGCGTCCGGCTTTCAGCGCATCGACAGCATTCTCCAGAAGCTCCATATAGAGCGAAAAACCGATGGTGGTCATCTGCCCGCTCTGATCTTCGCCCAGCAGCTCGCCGGCACCGCGGATTTCCAGGTCATGCGTAGCCAGCGCGAAACCGGCGCCGAGATCCTCCAGCGAGGCGATGGCTTCCAGACGCTTTTGCGCATCGGTGGTCATCGCTTTCGGGTGCGGCGTCAGCAGCCAGGCATAGGCCTGATGATGCGAGCGGCCAACGCGTCCGCGCAGCTGGTGCAGCTGAGCCAGACCGAAATGGTCCGCGCGCTCGATGATAATGGTATTGGCGGTCGGGATATCGATCCCGGTCTCAATGATGGTGGTACAGACCAGCACGTTAAAGCGCTGGTGGTGGAAATCATTCATCACCCGTTCCAGCTCGCGCTCGCGCATCTGCCCGTGACCGATGGCAATACGTGCCTCCGGCACCAGCTCCGCGAGTCGATCCGCCGCTTTCTGGATATTCTCCACGTCGTTATAGAGGTAGTAGACCTGGCCGCCGCGCAGCACTTCACGCAGAATCGCCTCGCGAACCACCAGCGAGTCATACTCCCGGACGAAGGTTTTCACCGCCAGACGGCGGGCGGGCGGCGTGGCAATAATGGACAGATCCCGCATTCCGCTCATCGCCATGTTCAGCGTTCGTGGGATCGGCGTGGCGGTCAGCGTCAGAATATCGACGTCGGCACGCATCGCCTTGATTCGCTCTTTGTGGCGAACCCCGAAGCGATGCTCTTCATCGACGATCAGCAGCCCAAGGTCGCGCAGTTTGACTTCGCTTTGCAGCAGCTTATGCGTGCCGATAAGAATATCGATTTTACCCTCGGCGGCCTGTTCAAGAATCTGCGCCTGCTCTTTCGCGCTGCGAAAGCGTGACAGCATTTCAATGCGTACCGGCCAGTTGGCAAAGCGGTCGCAGAAATTATCGAAGTGCTGCTGCGCGAGCAGGGTGGTTGGCACCAGGACCGCGACCTGCTTGTGGTTCTCCACTGCCAGGAACGCGGCACGCATCGCTACTTCGGTTTTACCGAAGCCGACGTCGCCACAGACCAGGCGGTCCATGGCCAGCGGTTGACACATGTCGCTGAGAACGGCGTTAATTGCCTGCGCCTGATCCGGCGTGGTCTCAAACGGGAAACCGTCGCAGAATAGCTGGTACTGTTCGCGATCGTGCTTAAAGGCAAAGCCCGATTTCGCCGCGCGCTGGGCATAAATATCGAGCAGTTCCGCCGCCACGTCGCGCACTTTTTCCGCCGCTTTCTGCCGCGCGCGCGCCCAGGCATCGCCACCGAGTTTATGCAGCGGGGCGCTCTCTTCTGCCCCGCCGGCGTAGCGGCTAATCAGATGCAATGATGACACCGGCACATACAGTTTGGCATCGTTGGCGTAGGTCAGCATCAGGTATTCCCCTTTGATGCCGCCAGCTTCCAGCGTGGTCATACCGGCATAACGACCAACGCCATGCTCCAGGTGCACCACCGGCTGGCCGATGTGCAGTTCCGCCAGGTTACGGATTAAGGTGTCGGGGTTAATGGTGCGGCGTGAATCCTGGCGACGACGCGCCACGCGCTCGCCCAGCAGGTCGCTTTCGCAAATCAGTGCCAGATTACGCGGGCTATCGATAAACCCGTGTTCGGCGGCGCCAATCATTAAATAGCGGCCGTTGCCGGTGGCTTCTTCCAGCCGCAGAATATGTTTCGGCGCAATTTTGATGCGCGCCAGCACTTCGCCCAGCGCCTCCCGGCGACCTTCGCTCTCAACCGAGAAAATAACCGGGCCGTTAAAGGTTTCGAGGAAACGACGCAGATTGTCCAGCGGCGCTTTGTTCTGTGCCTGCACCGAGAGGTCCGGCAGCGTTTGATAGCCGAGGTTAATATTGGCGGCTTTCTCGGCCAGACGCTCCGTTTTTAACTGAATACGCGGCCATTTTTTCAGCTCGCTGAACAGTTCGTCGATCCGCAGCCAGAGCTGTTCCGGCGGCAGCAGCGGACGCATCGGGTCGACGCCGCGGCTTTCGAAACGGGCGCGGGTTTCGTTCTGAAAACGCCCGGCGCTGGCTTCCAGATCGCCGGTATTGACGATCAGGGCGTTTGCCGGGAAGTAGCTGAACAGCGGCGGGAGCGGCTCACTGAAAAACAGCGGCTGCCAGTATTCAATCCCGGTCGGTAAGGTCCCTTTGCTGACCTGCTGATAGATATGTTCGGCGTCCCGCTTGACCTCAAAACGGTCGCGCCACTGGCTACGGAACAGCTCAATCGCCGCCTGATCGGTCGGGAACTCATGTGCGGGCAGCAGATTAATGGCGGCCACCTCTTCCAGCGTACGCTGGCTGTCGACGTCGAACAGGCGCAGGCTGTCGATTTCATCATCGAAGAAGTCGAGGCGGTAGGGTTGTTCGCTACCCATCGGGAACAGGTCAAGCAGGGCGCCGCGGGTGGCGTACTCCCCGTGTTCCATTACCTGATCCACATGGCGATAGCCGGCGCTGTCCAGCTGAGTGCGCAGGGCGTCACGCGACAGACGCTGGCCTTTTTTCATCACCAGCGCGTGTCCGTGGAGGAAATTATGCGGACAGACGCGCTGCATGAGTGTGCTGACCGGCACGATCAGCACGCCGCGCTGCATGGTGGGTAATTGATAGAGAGTGGCGAGGCGGGAAGAGATAATGTCCTGATGCGGCGAGAAGCTATCGTAAGGTAGCGTTTCCCAGTCTGCCAGGCCCGTCACCATGCTGTCGGTAAACTGGCGAACTTCATCGTTCAGGCGCAGGGCATTTTGCATATCGGGGGCGACGAGTATAACCGGCCCACCGTGGCGCTCGGCCATTTCCGCAACCAACGTGGCACAAGCCGCGCCGGTTAATTCACCGAGGTGCCGCTGTTCGCCGGGCTTGACCGGCAGTGTGTATCGGTATTGTTGAGGCATAGCTGTTATCAGGATCCCTTCTTGATTCGCTCGATATGTGTACCCTAAATATTTCGAATTGCTGCTCAAAAACACCTCAGGCATTGTTGAACAGCGCTTGCACTGACCCCGAAGGGACAAGGCCACAGGCCAGGTTACGCGGCAAGTGAGCGACAAATTCGTCAGGAACGAACCTGAACAGTCGACGATGCCTCTGGCGAGGGACAAAGTGATCCCTCATTTTGCCGATTGCGACCCGATGAGCTTACGCAGGTAAGTGATTCGGGTAAACCAGCGTCGCCAATGCACATGCAGCTTGAAGTATGACGGGTATATAAGGGCAAACCGCTAATATTCAATGTTGATGATTATCCGCGATTGACCCGTATTCGCCAACCTGATTGACGGTGAGAGGACCCGCCACGGGGAAAGATTCTGATAGATATGCGCTGACTAATCAAATATCCATTTGATTTATCTTTACTTTTTTCTTATTGCGCGACAAAAACTTACCGTTCCAGTGATTTACGCGTTGTGCTATGCCATATATACTCGTGCATCGGCTATCAGCAACCAGATGGATTACATGTACCAACCTGCCGCACTCTTTATCGGCCTTCGCTACATGCGCGGGCGCGCAGCCGACCGCTTCGGTCGTTTCGTCTCCTGGCTATCCACCATCGGCATTACGCTTGGCGTGATGGCGCTGGTGACCGTGCTTTCGGTCATGAACGGCTTCGAGCGCGAGCTGCAGAACAACATCCTGGGGCTGATGCCGCAGGCCATGATCAGCGCACAGCAGGGCTCGGTGAACCCTCAGCAACTGCCGGAAAGCGCCATCAAATTACAGGGCGTTACGCGTATTGCGCCATTAACGACCGGCGATGTGGTGCTGCAAAGCGCCCGCAGCGTCGCAGTTGGCGTGATGCTGGGTATCGACCCGACGCAAAACGATCCGCTCACTCCCTATCTCGTTAACGTGAAGCAAAGCGATCTTCAGGCCGGGAAATATAACGTTATTCTGGGCGAACAGCTTGCCGGTCAGCTGGGGGTCAACCGCGGCGATCGGATTCGGGTCATGGTGCCCTCAGCCAGTCAGTTCACGCCAATGGGGCGGGTGCCCAGCCAACGACTGTTTAACGTTATCGGCACCTTTGCCGCCAACAGTGAAGTGGACGGCTATCAGATGTTGACCAATATCGACGACGCCTCGCGCCTGATGCGCTACCCGCTGGGTAACATTACCGGCTGGCGTCTGTGGTTGAGTCAGCCTTTGCAGGTGGATACTCTCAGCCAGCAGGCGCTGCCGCAGGGAACGAAGTGGCAGGACTGGCGCGAGCGGAAAGGCGAGCTGTTCCAGGCCGTGCGTATGGAAAAAAATATGATGGGCCTGCTGCTGAGCCTGATCGTGGCCGTTGCGGCGTTTAATATCATTACCTCGCTGGGGATGATGGTCATGGAAAAACAGGGCGAGGTGGCGATTTTGCAAACCCTGGGGCTAACCCCGCGACAGATTATGCTGGTCTTTATGGTCCAGGGGGCCAGCGCCGGGATCGTCGGCGCTTTGCTTGGCGCCGCATTCGGCGTACTGCTTGCCAGCCAGTTAAATAATTTAATGCCGATTATCGGCGCGTTCCTTGACGGCGCTGCGCTGCCGGTCGCAATCGAGCCTTTACAGGTGACGATTATCGTTCTGGTGGCCATGGTGCTGGCATTGTTATCAACGTTGTATCCTTCCTGGCGCGCTGCCGCCACTCAACCCGCTGAGGCTTTACGTTATGAATAAGATCCTGCTGCAATGCGACAATCTGTGCAAACGCTATCAGGAAGGCACTGTGCAAACCGACGTGTTGCACAATGTCAGCTTCAGCATTGAGGAAGGGGAGATGATGGCGATTGTCGGTACCTCGGGTTCCGGGAAAAGTACGCTGCTCCATCTGCTCGGCGGACTGGATACGCCGACCTCCGGCGATGTGATCTTCTCCGGGCAGTCGATGAACCGGCTCTCTGCGGCCGCGCGAGCCGACCTGCGTAACCGTGAACTGGGTTTTATCTATCAGTTCCACCACCTGTTGCCGGATTTCACCGCCCTTGAAAACGTGGCAATGCCGCTGCTGATTGGCAAACAGAAAGCAGCGGATATTGAACGTCAGGCTAAGGCGATGCTGCATGCCGTGGGGCTGGAACACCGCAGCAACCACCGCCCGTCAGAGCTATCCGGCGGCGAGCGCCAGCGGGTGGCGATTGCCCGGGCGCTGGTCAACAAGCCGCGGCTGGTGCTGGCGGATGAGCCGACCGGTAACCTCGATGCCCGCAACGCCGACAGTATTTTTCAGCTGCTGGGGGAACTGAACGTTGCCCAGCGCACCGCTTTTCTGGTGGTGACCCACGACCTGCAACTGGCCAAACGGATGAATCGCCAGCTGGAGATGCGTGATGGCCATCTGGACGCGGAACTGACCCTGATGGGGGCCAGGTAATGACTTCTCCGTTATCGTTATTGATTGCCCTGCGTTTTAGCCGCGGACGGCGGCGTGGCGGCATGGTGTCGCTGATTTCGGTGATTTCAACCATCGGGATTGCGCTCGGGGTGGCGGTATTGATCGTCGGCCTCAGCGCAATGAACGGTTTTGAACGTGAGCTGAACAACCGCATTCTGGCCGTGGTGCCGCATGGCGAAATCGAGCCGGTGAAGCAGCCGTGGACCAACTGGAACGACGCGCTGGCGAAGGTGGAAAAGGTTAAAGGGATCGTTGCCGCGGCGCCGTATATTAACTTCACCGGGCTGGTGGAGAGCGGCAGCAACATGCGCGCCATTCAGGTCAAGGGTGTCGATCCTCAGCAGGAAAGCCGCCTGAGTTCGCTGCCTCAGTTTGTTCAGAATAACGCGTGGGCTAATTTTAAAGCCGGCGAACAGCAGGTCATTCTCGGTAAAGGGGTGGCGGATGCGCTGCACGTGAAGCAGGGCGACTGGGTTTCCATCATGATCCCCAACTCTGACTCCGAACATCAGCTCCTGCAGCCGAAACGCGTCAGGCTGCATGTGACCGGGATTTTGCAGCTCAGCGGCCAGCTCGATCACAGTTTTGCGATGATCCCGATGAGCGATGCCCAACAGTATCTGGAGATGGCTGGCAGCGTGACCGGGATTGCGATTAAAGTTACCGATGTGTTCCACGCCAACACGCTGGTGCGTGATGCCGGCGAAGTGACCAACAGCTACGTTTACATCAAAAGCTGGATCGGGACTTACGGTTATATGTATCGTGATATTCAGATGATCCGCGCCATTATGTACCTCGCGATGGTGCTGGTGATCGGCGTGGCCTGCTTTAACATCGTTTCCACCCTGGTGATGGCGGTGAAAGATAAAAGCAGCGATATTGCGGTACTGCGCACGCTCGGGGCGAAAGATGGCCTGATCCGCGCCATTTTTGTCTGGTATGGTTTGCTTGCCGGTTCGGTCGGGAGCCTGATTGGCGTGGCGATCGGCGTCATTTGTGCGCTGAATCTGACGTCCATCATCAACGGCCTCGAATACCTGATCGGGCACAAATTCTTGTCCGGCGACATCTATTTTATTGACTTCCTGCCGTCTGAACTGCACTGGCTGGATGTTATTTATGTGCTGGTGACGGCACTGTTGCTGAGTTTGCTGGCCAGCTGGTATCCCGCCCGCCGCGCCAGCCGCATAGACCCGGCGAGGGTGCTGAGTGGCCAGTAATTCAGTGGATTGCGGGGGATGAACTCGTAGGTCGGGTAAGGCGAAGCCGCCGCCTGACATTGCGCCCGCTGGCGCTTCGCTTGCGCGGACCTACAAGAACTTCTGTCGTCCACTCTTTACGTCCTGACCTTTTCGGTCAGTAAAGAGGAATTGCTATGTACTACGGATTTGACATTGGTGGCAGCAAAATAGCGCTGGGCGTGTTTGATAGCGCGCGGCGATTGCAGTGGGAAAAACGCGTTGCCACGCCGAAGGAGAGTTATGCCGACTTTCTGCAGGCGGTAGAGGCGCTGGTCCATGAAGCTGACAGCCGCTTTGACTGTCAGGGGACGGTGGGGATTGGGATTCCGGGAATGCCGGAAACTGCGGACGGCACGCTGTATGCTGCCAATGTTCCCGCAGCCAGCGGTCAGTCGCTGCGCAGCGATCTGAGCGCCCGGCTCGGGCGTGAAGTCCGTCTGGATAACGATGCCAACTGCTTTGCTCTCTCCGAAGCCTGGGACGATGAATTTACGCAATATCCGCTGGTCATGGGGCTGATTCTCGGTACCGGAGTGGGCGGCGGCCTGGTCCTCAACGGTAAATCGATTACCGGACATAGCTATATTACCGGTGAATTTGGCCATATCCGGCTGCCGGTGGATGCGCTGGAGGTGGTGGGGCGTGATTTCCCGCTCACCCGCTGCGGCTGCGGCCAGCTGGGCTGCATTGAAAACTATCTCTCCGGCCGCGGTTTTGCCTGGCTCTATGAACATTTCTATCAACACACCCTGACTTCACCCGACATCGTGGCGCTCTGGCAGCAGGGCGATGCGCGGGCGCGTGAGCACGTCGAACGCTATCTTGACCTGCTGGCGGTCTGTCTGGGTAATATTCTGACTATCGTTGATCCGGATCTGCTGGTGCTTGGCGGAGGATTGTCTAACTTTACTGCCATAAGCGAAGGGCTGGCGCAGCGCCTGCCGCGACATTTACTTCCGGTTGCCCGGGTACCGCGTATTGAACGTGCGCGCCATGGCGATGCCGGAGGTATGCGCGGTGCGGCCTTCCTTCATTTGACTCATTAACCACAGGGGGAGCTATGTTGTCGCGCCGCTTACACCGATTGAGCCGTTTTCGTCGCAATAAACGTCGCTTGCGTGAACGTCTGCGCCAGCGGATTTTTTTTAAAGAGGATAAGGCGGCTGTGGAAACAGTAGATAAACCCAGGGTTGTGGTGCTGACCGGCGCCGGCATTTCGGCGGAGTCAGGTATTAAAACGTTTCGCGCGGCCGATGGTTTGTGGGAAGAGCACCGGGTGGAAGATGTGGCGACGCCGGAAGGCTTCGCCCGCGATCCTGCGCTGGTGCAGGCATTTTATAACGCCCGTCGCCGGCAGCTGCAGAGCCCCGAGATAGCGCCGAATGCGGCACATCAGGCGCTGGCGCGGCTGGAAGCGGCGTTGGGCGATCGATTTGTGCTGGTCACCCAGAACATTGATAACCTGCACGAACGCGCGGGAAACCGCCGGGTGATTCATATGCACGGCGAGCTGTTGAAGGTGCGCTGTTCGTGGAGCGGACAGGTGCTGGAGTGGACCGGAGACGTCACGGCGGAAGATAAGTGCCACTGCTGTCAGTTCCCGGCGCCGCTGCGCCCGCACGTGGTCTGGTTTGGGGAGATGCCGCTGGGGATGGATGACATTTACAACGCGCTGGCCGATGCCGATATCTTCATCGCCATTGGCACTTCCGGGCACGTTTACCCGGCGGCAGGTTTCGTGCACGAAGCCCGTCTGCAGGGAGCGCATACCGTGGAGCTCAACCTCGAACCCAGCCAGGTCGGCAGCGAATTTGCCGAAAAACACTACGGTCTGGCGAGCGAGGTTGTACCGGCATTCGTCGACCGGCTGTTGAAAGATCTCTGATTCCGTCGCGCGATGGCGTTGATTGCCGGGCGCGAAAGACACCAGGCCGCTCTATGTTTTTCATAGGCGGCCTGTTTCATATCGGCCCGATCGTTCCCGCCGGGTATGACAGCAGAGCAGGCGGCAAACCGGAGCAACGGCCAGCGCTCCCCGGTTATGCAGGCCGCGCCACGCGCCACGTTTTATAACGCTTTGTGCATATTGATGACCGCGCGGGCGTTGGACGCGCTGGTGGCGAGGACATCGATGACGCCAGTGCGCAGGGCGCCGAGTATCGCCGTTGCTTTGGTACTTTCCGAGGCGATGGCAATGACGCAGGGGATGGACCGCAGTTGTTCAAGACTCAGGCCGATAACCCGATCGTTCATAACGGTATCGACCGGTTTCCCCTGGATATTGAAAAAACTGTATCCGGCGATATCTCCCACCACTCCCTGATCCTGCCGGGCTGTCGCAATCTCTTTGGGGGAAAACCAGCCGAGCTGAACCATAAAGCTGTTCTCATTCATATCGCCGAGACCAATTATCGCAACGTCAGCTTTGCTGGCCTGCTCAAGGGTCGCTTTGATGAGGCGGTTTTGCATAAATGCCGCTCGCAACTCCGGAGTTTCAACATATGCAGGGGCGTAGAGCGTTTCACTGAAGCCGTTAAATTTACGTGCCAGGTTACGGCTGATGTGATCGGCATCTATGAGCTGGTTGTCGCGTTTGGTTCCGCCGATTCCACAGATAAAACGGCAGTGCCGCTCCGGGAAGATCCCAACGTGGTTGGCGACGGCAGCCACATTGCGCCCTTGTCCGACGGTCACCGTCATATCATTCTTTAAGATGCCGGCAAGGTAGTTACTGACCAACGCCGCCACCTGCTGACGCTGTTCGTCTTCATCATGGTGGTCCAGGGCGATTAAGGCGCGTTTGATGCCGAAATGGGAAATAAACTGCTGCTCTATCTGCGAGCTAAAGACCGGGTGATATTTCACGCTGATCTCCACAATCCCTTCCTGTCGGGCTTTTTTCAGCAGCCGACCGACTTTAATCCGTGAAATGCCGAATCGCTGGGCAATCTCTTCCTGAGTTTGTTCCTGGTCATAATAGGCCACGGCGATTTCGGTCAGCAGTGCATAATCTGGGTCTTGTTCAGTCATCGTTTGGTGTTTCCATCTCTGATGTCCGCCTAATATTACTGCGACTTAAGAATAAATTCCTGTGTAACGCGTTGAACGATTTCACAATAGGCAGTGGCGTCCCAGGCCGCCCGGCCAATGAAGAGACCGTCGACATCCTCTTGTTGCAGTAATTCCACCGCATTTTGCTTGTTAACGCTGCCGCCGTAGAGCAGGGGGATTTGCAGCCCGGTTTCCTGACCAAAAAGTTCACATAGCCCCTGGCGTAGCGCCCGATGGATCTCTCCTGCTTGCTCCGGACGGGCCGGCGTACCCTGTTCGCCAATCGCCCAGATTGGTTCATAGGCAACAAGCGTGTCTACAACCTGCTGCCGGCTTAAGCCATGAAGGGCGATTTTCATCTGACGGACGACCGTTTCGCGCGAGACCTGCCAGCTTTTCTCTTCGGCGCTGTCGCCAATACATATCAGCGGACGCAAGCCATGACGCAACGCGCTATGGACCTTTCTGTTAATGGCGGCGTCGGTTTCGTTGAAGGCACCGCGTCGTTCGGAATGACCGAGCTCAACAAGCGTCGCTCCCGTTTCCAGCAGCATGTCTGCGGATATTTCACCTGTCCATGGACCGCTGTCGGCTTCATGCATATTTTGCGCGCCGGTCAGACAGCGAATATGTCGCTCCTGCAAATAGCGGCTGACCGGATGAATGGCCGTAAAAGGAGGGATGACAAAAGGCTGAATATCCGGATGAACAACCTGCCCCAGACGCTGCGCCAAAATCTCGCACCATTGCATCGCTTCGGAAAGCGGCTTGTTCATCTTCCAACTGGTGCCTAACCAAATTGTCTTCATCTTTCGTTCTCCATCGTAAGTAAATCAATGCGTTGTGAACATGGTTTATTCACCGCTGTGAAAGATTGAACTTTTTATCACTGTGTGAACATATGTTAGATCACATTTTTTTATTAAATAATTCGGTTGATTTTTTTATGTGACAAAGATCACCAATATCTTCTTAATCCTCAGGTAATGTTTTGCTCATATGATTAGCAAGTGAACATATGAACAAAATGACGTTCAACTACGAGAGGCCCACGATGTCACAAGAAAAAAAACCTGTTGTCGCAATCACTATCGGCGATCCTGCTGGGATCGGCCCGGAGATCACCGTTGCCACCATGATGGATAAAAGCGTGTATGACGAGTGCCAACCTTTTCTGATTGGATCGATCCCCATTGTCGCCCGGGCGATGAAGATCATGGGATGTGATTTTGCGTTGAACAAAATCACACACCCGGAGGAAGCGCTGTATCGCTGGGGAACCATCGATGTGATGGAAACCGGCGATTACGATTGCGACAGCATTGAATGGGGAAAAGTGCAGCAGTTGGCGGGAAAAATGTCGCTAGATTATGTGATGAAATCCATCGAATTAGGTAAAGCAGGCCTGATTGATGTGGTCTCGACGGCGCCGATTCATAAAGAAGCGATTAAGCTGGCAGGCTGTAAATTACCGGGTCATACCGAGATCTATCAGGTTGAAACGCAGTCAGATTATGGCCTGACGATGTTTCATGTTCAAAAATTGCGGGTGTTCTTCGTCAGTCGCCATATGGCGTTGAAAGCCGCGTGTGATTATGCCAACAAAGAACGCGTGCTGGCCTGCGTACAGCAAATTCACCATGAGTTCACCGCCCTCAAAATTGCCAATCCGCGTATCGCGGTTGCGGCGCTTAACCCGCACGCTTCTGATAACGGCCTGTTTGGTCACGAGGAAGCGGACAACCTGATTCCGGCGGTGAAGGCGGCGCAGGAGATGGGAATCAATGCGATTGGCCCGGTTCCGGCGGATTCGGTATTCCATCTTGGCAAGCAGGGACGTTATGACGCGATCCTTTCCCTGTACCACGACCAGGGGCATATCGCCTGCAAAACCCTCGACTTTGAACGCTCCATTACTATCACCTTCGGCCTGCCGTTTATGCGCAGCTCCGTTGACCACGGGACCGCTTTCGATATTGCCGGTACTGGCAAAGCAGGAACCGTCAGCATGCTGGAATCGACGCTGGTCGCGGCGCGTTACTGGAAAATGAAACATCAATAATCGCGGGCGTTAATGCGAATCAATGAGGACAAAGAGATGGAAAAGCATCTGTTGATTAGCAAAGGCAGTAAAGGCTGGGGTGGGCCGCTGACGATTGATATCCATCAGAGCAAAAAGATTGCTTATATCACCGGGGGATTGGTTCCCCCGGTTGTTGAACGACTGAGTGAGCTGACCGGCTGGCCTTCCGTTGACGTCTTTAAGAACGGCGAGCCACCGGAAGACGAAATTGGTTTGATGGTTATTGATTGCGGCGGTACGTTGCGCTGTGGGCTCTATCCGAAACGGGGTATTCCGACTATCAACCTGCATCCAACCGGTAAAAGCGGTCCGCTGGCGGAGTTTATTCATGAAGGCATCTATGTTTCCGGCGTGACGCCGGCCTGCATCGAAATGGTCTGGCCGCAAGGGGAAGGCGGTAAGCTGGGGATCGTCGCCGACGATCTGACCGGTGCGACCACCGTTGGGGTATTACTGGCGCGCAGCGGTTTAAAAACCGCCGCGTTCTTCGATACCGAATCCTTCGCTCGCAATGAGGTGGAGTATCCGGCGATGGTGGTCAGCAGCGACAGCCGTCCTCTGCCGAAAGCGGAAGCCCAGCAGCAGGTCAGCGCCGCGGTGAAACAGCTGCAGACCCGCGGCGCGCACTACTTTACCAAGCGTATCGATACCACCCTGCGCGGCGGCATAGGTTTTGAAATCGACGCCATGCTGGAGCAACTGCCGCTGGAAACGGTTGCCGTTGTGGTGCCGGCTATGCCGCAGTCGCGGCGTATTCTGGTTGGCGGCTACTCGGTGATTGACTCCGTCGCGCTTTCACGCACAGATGTGGCACGCGATGTACGCACTCCGGTTACCGAGTCCTGGGTGCCGGGGCTGCTGGCGGCGCAGACTCATCATCAGGTTGGACATATCGCGCTGGCCTCGGTGATGAAAGGCGAGGGGCAGTTGCAGGAGGATCTCCAGGAACAGCAGCAGCGCGGCGTGCGGGTGATTGTGGTCGATGCCATTACCGTGGAAGATGTCGATGCGATTGCCGGGGCGGTGGTTGCGCTGAACTGGAACGTACTGGCGGTCGACCCGGGCCCCTTTACCGAACGACTGGCGGTGCGTCGTGGCCTGATGCGGGAGACGCGAAGTAGCGTATCAGCGACGACGGCAGCGGAAAGCCAGCGCGGATCGATTCTTGTGGTTGCCGGTAGCGCAACGCCGGTGACGAAAAAGCAGCTCCAGCATCTGATCGCCAATGATGAAAGGGTTTGCCACATCCCCGTTGACGCCGAACTGTTGGTCGACAGGAAAAACGCCGCTGAAATCGAAGTTAATCGCGTGGTACAGCATGCCCGGCAGTGCGTACCGGCGCAGCAGAACGCCATATTCGTTTTTGAATCAGCGTTAACCGGACGACTGCTGGATCTACAGGAAGAAGAACAGCGCTTTGGTCTGGCGCACGGTCAGGCTGCGAAAAATATTAACCAGGGATTGGGGAATATTGTCCGTGAAGTGCTTAGCTGCGCGTCGGGAGAAATTAAAGGTCTGTATATGACCGGTGGCGACACGATGGTGAATGTTCTTAAAGAACTCGGCGCCACGGGAATTGAAATGATTGACTATGTGATACCGCAAACCGATATGGTGCGTATTATCGGCGGCGATTATGCCGGCCTGATTTGCATTGGCAAAGGCGGTTTAACCGGGCCGGATGATATTATTAGCACCATTGTCGAAAGAATTTATAAAGAAGCACAGCAATAATTAATAATTCATATAAATAAAAATCGGCGTAATGGTCGTCTGGGTAGTATTGCGTCGTTATCTCTGTCAAATCATAATTTATGAGTTACCCTATGAACATAAATATACTTGAAAAGATGAACAAGGTGCCAGGCGGTTTAATTATTATCCCACTGCTTGCGGCGATTTTTATTAATACCCTGGCCCCCGAAGTGCTGGGCATCGGCGGCCCGACAACCGCATTATTCAAAGTCGGTTCCAGCGCGATGATGGGGATTTTCCTACTCATTTGCGGCACCTCGATTAATATCCGTCAGGCCGGGCTGCCGCTTTATAAAGGTGCGGTACTGCTATTCCTTAAATGTCTCGCCGGCGCGCTGGCAGTGTGGGCTGCGGGGGCGCTGTTCGGCCCTAACGGTTTCCTCGGGATTTCCACGCTGGCGCTGATTGCCTGTTTAACCAGCTCCAACAGCTCGCTGTATATCGCGCTGTGCAGCAACTACGGCGATGCCAGCGACGCCGGGGCGATCTCCGTCTTCTGCGTCAAGGACGGCCCGTTTGTTACTATGATGGTGCTGGGGGTCAGCGGCCTGGCCAATATTCCTTTCGCCGCGCTGCTGTCGATGCTGATCCCGCTGCTGATTGGGATGCTGTGGGGCAACCTTGATGAGCGCTTTAAACAGCTGTGCGCCGCCGCTCAGCCGCTAATCATTATTATTATGTCGTTTGCTATCGGCGCCAATTCCAGTATCAACACGGTATTTACCGCCGGTCTGTCGGGGATCCTGCTCGGCATTATCTCTGCGGTGACCGGCATTGTGTTCTATTTTATCTACAACCTGTTCCTGAAGAAGAAAACCGCGCTGGGAGCCGCGCTGGGTACGACGGCAGCCAGCTCGGCGCTGACGCCAGCAATGGTCGCTCAAGCCGACCCCTCGCTGGCGATGTACGTTGATGCCGCCACCGCACAGCTGGCGACGGCGAGCATCATCACGATGATTACCGCGCCGGTACTGGTGGCCTGGTTTGATAAACGTCTGAAAAAGCGCGCGCCGGTGGTTGAACCGGTGAAAGAAAAGAGCAGTGAAGAGAAGGTGGCATTATCTTCTCATGCCGCAAAAGGAAACAAATAATATGACTGTGCCGTTGTATTCATTACTTATCACGGCTGTCGGGGAGTATGTTGAAAACTATCTGCAGGAACAGAAGCTAATCTTATTCTCTGAGCCCGTTCCTGACGATATTGCGATGTATTGCGCGGTACACCGGGGCAGTGAGCTAACGGCTGAATTATCACCCGGGCAGATAATGAAAATAAATCAGGCTATTTATCGGGTGACGGCGGTAGGTAGTGTTGCAACGGCAAATTTAAAACAGCTTGGCCATATCACTTTAAATTTTGATGGTGCTGCAACGGCTGAATTACCGGGGATGGTACATCTGTGTGGTCAATCACCACATGATATCCAGCGTGGTGACCGAATATCTTTCTATCAGGATCTAAATTAAGACCTGGAGCTAAATTAAGGAAATTATCATGAAAACAATCGCTATTGGTGCGGATGATGCCGCCTATGCTTTCCGCGACGCTATCGTCGCTTATCTGAATGGGCTCGGGATGAAGGTCGCGGATTACAGCAGCGATAAACGCCAGGGCAGTACGGTCTATCCGGATGTTGCTCATGCGGTGGCGATGTCGATAAAGCAGGGCGAGCACGATCGCGGCATCCTGATTTGCGGCACCGGTATTGGGATGAGCATTGTGGCGAATAAAGTACCGGGAGTACGTGCCGCCCAATGCCACGATACTTTCTCCGCCGAGCGGGCGCGCAAAAGTAATAACGCGCAGATTATTACCCTTGGCGCGCGCGTGATTGGCCCGGAGCTGGGCAAAAAAATTATTCAGGCCTGGCTTGAATCCGAATATGAAGGCGGCGGCTCCGCGTCAAAAGTGGAGCGTATCGACTATTACGAACACCAGCACGCCAGAGATTAATATCCGCAGTCGTAATATAAGGAACAGACTATGAGCCAGTTAGACGAGCTGAAAAAATATACCACCGTGGTGGCCGATACCGGTGATATCGAATCGATTAAAAAGTTTGCCCCGCAGGATGCCACCACCAACCCTTCGCTGGTGCTGAAGGCCGCGCAGCTCCCGCAATATCAGGCGCTGATTGCCGACGCAATCGGCAAGGCGCGTCAGCAGGGCGGCAGCGCAGAAACCCAGCTGATTAACGCCTGTGATCAGGTCGCGGTGGATATCGGCACTGAGGTGCTACGTCACGTGCCGGGGCGTATTTCTACCGAAGTCGATGCCCGTTTTGCCTGGGATCGCGGGATGTGCGTGTCGAAAGCGCGCAAGCTTATCCAGATGTATGCAAAGAACGGCATTGGGCCGGAGCGCATCCTCATCAAACTCGCCGCCACCTGGGAGGGCATTCGCGCCGCAGAGGAGCTGGAGCAGAGCGGCATCAACTGTAATCTGACCCTGCTGTTCTCCTTCGCACAGGCGCGGGCCTGCGCCGAAGCGGGCGTCTTTTTAATCTCGCCGTTCGTCGGGCGTATTTATGACTGGTATCAGAAAAACCAGCCGCAGGCTGAGTATCAGGTCGACAGCGATCCGGGCGTGGTTTCCGTGCGCCAGATTTATCAGTACTACAAATCTCACGGCTACGACACCGTGGTGATGGGGGCTAGCTTCCGCCGCATTGAGCAGATCCAGGCGCTGGCGGGCTGTGACCGTCTGACCATCTCCCCGGCACTGCTCGATGAGCTGGCCGCCAGTGCAGGGACGCTGAGTCGCCAGCTGGCGCCAGGCTGCGTCACGGAAACTCGCCCCAGCCCGATGACGCAGGCGGCGTTCCTCTGGCAGCATCATCAGGATCCGATGGCGGTGGAAAAACTGGCGGAAGGTATCCGGCTGTTCGCCGTCGATCAGGTCAAACTGGAAAACCAGATTCAGCAGATGCTGTAAGGGCAGGGAAAGAAGCTCATGAACACCACGAAAACCCACCGCCGTCTGTGCGCCAACGCGCTGCGTGCGCTGAGCATGGATGCGGTACAGAAAGCCAAATCCGGCCACCCGGGTGCCCCGATGGGGATGGCTGACATTGCGGAGGTCCTGTGGCGGGACTTCCTGAGACATAACCCGAACAACCCGGCCTGGGCCGACCGCGACCGCTTTGTGCTGTCCAACGGCCACGGCTCGATGCTGATTTACAGCCTGCTGCACCTCACCGGTTATGATCTGCCGATCGAAGAGCTGAAAAACTTCCGTCAGCTGCACTCTAAGACGCCGGGCCACCCGGAAGTGGGCTACACCGCTGGCGTAGAAACCACCACCGGCCCGCTGGGTCAGGGGATTGCTAACGCTGTGGGCATGGCTATCGCGGAAAAAACGCTGGCCGCGCAGTTCAACCGTCCGGGCCACGATATCGTTGACCACTTCACCTACGCCTTCATGGGCGACGGCTGCATGATGGAAGGGATCTCTCACGAGGTCTGCTCCCTGGCCGGTACCCTGAAACTGGGTAAACTGGTGGCGTTCTATGATGACAACGGTATCTCCATCGACGGTCATGTGGAAGGCTGGTTCACCGACGACACCGCTAAACGTTTCGAAGCCTACGGCTGGCACGTGGTGCGCGGCGTTGACGGTCACGACGCAGACGCCATCAAACGTGCGGTAGAAGAAGCGCGTGCGGTCACCGACAAACCGTCCCTGCTGATGTGCAAAACCATCATTGGCTTCGGTTCCCCGAACAAAGCCGGTACCCACGATTCCCACGGCGCGCCGCTGGGCGATGCAGAGATTGCGCTGACCCGCGAACAGCTGGGCTGGAAATTCGCGCCGTTCGAAATCCCGTCTGAAATCTACGCACAGTGGGATGCCAAAGAAGCCGGTCAGGCGAAAGAAGCGGCCTGGAACGAGAAGTTCGCTGCTTATGCGAAAGCCTTCCCTCAGGAAGCCGCAGAATTTACCCGTCGCATGAAGGGTGAAATGCCGGCTGACTTCGACGCCAAAGCCAGTGAATTTATCGCTAAGCTGCAGGTGAACCCGTCTAAAATCGCCAGCCGTAAAGCGTCGCAGAATGCGATTGAAGCATTTGGCCCGCTGCTGCCGGAATTCCTCGGCGGCTCTGCTGACCTGGCGCCGTCCAACCTGACTCTGTGGTCTGGTTCGAAAGCGATTAACGAAGACACCGCCGGTAACTATATCCATTACGGCGTGCGTGAATTCGGCATGACCGCGATCGCCAACGGGATCGCTCTGCACGGTGGTTTCCTGCCGTACACCTCCACCTTCCTGATGTTCGTGGAATATGCCCGTAACGCGGTGCGTATGGCGGCGCTGATGAAACAGCGTCAGGTGATGGTCTACACCCACGACTCCATCGGTCTGGGCGAAGATGGCCCGACGCACCAGCCGGTAGAGCAGGTGGCGTCCCTGCGCGTGACCCCGAACATGTCCACATGGCGTCCGTGTGACCAGGTGGAATCGGCGGTGGCGTGGAAATATGGCGTTGAGCGTCACGACGGCCCGACCGCGCTGATCCTCTCCCGTCAGAACCTGGCGCAGCAGGATCGTACTCCTGAGCAGCTGGCGAACATCGCTCGCGGTGGCTACGTGCTGAAAGAGTGCGCCGGTCAGCCGGAGCTGATCTTCATTGCCACCGGCTCTGAAGTGGAGCTGGCGGTGGCCGCATGGGACAAACTGACTGCCGAAGGGGTGAAGGCGCGCGTGGTCTCCATGCCGTCTACCGACGCGTTCGACAAGCAGGATGCGGCGTACCGTGAATCGGTGCTGCCGAAAGCGGTCTCTGCTCGCGTGGCCATTGAAGCCGGCATCGCCGACTACTGGTTCAAATACGTCGGCCTGAATGGCGCTATCGTTGGCATGACCACCTTCGGTGAGTCTGCGCCGGCAGAGCAGCTGTTCGAAGAGTTCGGCTTCACCGTCGACAACGTGGTCGCGAAAGCGAAAGCGCTGCTGTAGTCATAGCGTCGCAGAACGCGCGGGCTTTGGCTCCATGAAATGAAAAGGGGTTACCTGACCAACCGGCAGGCAACCCCTTTGACCTCGTCGCCGGGCGGCGCGGTTATTGTTTACCCATCGCGTCTTTGCCCATTTTGTCTTTCGACATTGAATCTTTGGCCATACCGTCTTTGCTCATACTATCCTTCGACATCCCATCTTTCGACATACACTCTTTTTTCATGCTATCTTTCGTGCAGTTGTGAGACATCTTACCCATATTATCTTTGGCCATGTTATCTTTCGCCATATTATCGGCAGCGTAGACGCTGGATATACCGAAAAATAAAGCAGAGCACATCAGTAAGGTATTCATTTTTTTCATTTGGTAATTCCTTCATGTTGTATAAATAACGGATGATGACGGCTATAAATTAACTACCCGCGAACCAGTTATAACCCTGGTCTTCCCAGTAGCCGCCGGGGTAACGATTGGTCACTTCAATCGCCATAATATGTTTCGGGTTTTTATAGCCGAGCTTGGTTGGAATTCTTAACTTCATCGGAAAACCATATTTACGCGGCAATAGCTGGCCATCGTAGGTTAATGCAATAATCGTCTGGGGATGGAGCGCAGTGGCCATGTCGATACTGGTATAATAATTATCAGCACAGCGAAAACTGACGTAGCTGGCGCGCAGATCGGCACCGATCCTTTTGAGGAAGAGGGCAAAAGGAACCCCGCCCCATTTACCAATGGCGCTCCATCCTTCCACGCAAATATGCCGTGTGACCTGGCTGACCTGCGCCATTGTATGGAGTTCGGCCAGTGTCCAGGGGCGTTTGTCCGTTACTAATCCCGTAATTTCAAGGCGATAATCGCTGGCATCGATCGTAGGCGCCTGATCCTCGCTATAAAATGCATTAAACGGGAAAGGGCGAGCGATCCTACTTTCGGGATAAACCGGCGCAAGGTTATCAGGATTAAATAACCAGTGTTGAATACGATCGTTAAATCGGGAGATCTGGCTTAAGGTTTTTTCGACCTCGCTGTTATTGCTGATATCGCAACCGGTTAACAGCATCAGGCCGCCAAAGGTTAATCCCTGCCTGATAAAGCGGCGGCGGCCTTCCGATGAGAGCTGCTTGTTAATTTCCCGGCTCGCCTCCTGAACGACGATTGTCTTGTCGGCTGCGGAGAGTAAATTTTTATGATTGTTCACTGTATTTTCCTTATCGTCCGCGGAGCATCGCCAGTAACGTTTTCGGGACCAGCAGCACCATCAGCAGATGAATAACGGCAAACCCCATCAGTGCGGACATCGCCAGGAAATGAATCACCCGTGCATTGTCATATCCCCCGAGTAAGGTTCGTAGCAGCGGAAACTGCACAGACTTCCAGATAACCAGACCGGATAGCGCCAGAATAATGCTATCGAGCATGACGAAGAGATAGGCCAGTTTCTGGACGTAGTTATAATGGCCGTGATTGTCATGTGTCAGCCTGCCGCGTAATGCGGAAATAAAATCGTGAATGACCCCTCGTGGCGACAGCGGCCAGAATTGTTTTTTTAAGCGTCCGCTGACAACATTCATCAGCAGGTAAAATACACCGTTAAGAGCAAATAACCACATTGCTGAAAAATGCCATTGCAATGCGCCGGCCAGCCAACCGCCAAGAGTCAGTGCATCCGGAATATCAAAATTAAACAACGGTGATGCGTTATAAATACGCCAGCCGCTGGTCACCATAATTAATATCGAAAGCGCATTGACCCAGTGGCAAATTCTTAACCACAAAGGATGAACGATAGCGGGTTTCACCTGACCTGAGGGGCTGTTCATCATGATATTCCCGGTTATTGCGTTAATCACAGTGTGGCCTGAATCTGTTCGCCGATGTATCACGAAAAGTTAAATTAAATGTGATAACTCGCGATGCAAATGTCGTATAGACTTTCTCTGAAAGCGATCAATAAGGCGGCAGCGATGAAGCCCAAAAAAGTGTTAATTATTGAAGATGATGAAAATATCGCGGAGCTTCTGCAGCTACATTTATGCGAAGAGGGCTATGAAATCAGCCATGCTGCTGAAGGCGTCGGTGGGCTGGCGATGGTCAGGCAGGGCGGCTGGGACGCGCTGATCCTCGATCTGATGTTACCGGGCATCGACGGTCTGGAGATCTGCCGGCATGCTCGCACTATGGCAAGCTACATGCCGATAGTGATAATCAGCGCGCGCTCAAGTGAAGTCCATCGTGTCCTGGGGCTGGAGCTCGGGGCAGATGACTACCTCGCGAAACCCTTTTCAATGCTTGAACTGGTGGCGCGAGTGAAGGCGCTCTTCCGCCGTCAGGAGGCCATGACCCAGAATCTGATGCAGGACGCCGGCATGTTGCATATTGACCGGCTGGCCATCGACCCGCTTGCGCGCGAAGCGCGCCTGCGCGATCTCCCGCTTGACCTGACGCCGCGCGAGTTCGACCTGCTGTGGTTCTTTGCCAGGCATCCCGATAAGGTCTTTTCCCGCATCAGCTTGCTCAACCAGGTCTGGGGCTATCAGCATGAAGGGTATGAGCATACGGTCAACACGCACATTAATCGGCTGAGGATGAAAATAGAAGATAATCCGGCGGAGCCGGAGTTTATCCTGACGGTTTGGGGAAAAGGCTATAAATTTACGGCCCCGCACCCCGAGCCTGGCCGCTGAAACATTCCGCCGGCGCGAGTCGAATGCGGCGCGAGTACCACTCGTACTTTCTTCGCTGCGCGCCGCTGTCTCGCTCGCCGTTCACCGGCCTCTCTTCTGCCGATAGCGCGCGCTGTCGCGGCGGGTGAAAAGCCATCTCCCATCACATTCCCCGCCGCCAGACGAGAATTGTTGTGCGTGAACGCTAAATTTTGCACATCTGTTTTGGTTGGCTGCCAGGGTTGTTGCCAGATTTAGTGAGAGTTCGCGTGCACACCGGACCGCATCACTTACACAACATATCAGCCAGTCGCGGAGTATCAGTCATGCATCCACCGATGATGTATCAGGATTTAACGACCCGGGCGCTCATTGAACATGCCGCGCGATATCATAGCGATACGGGAATTGTCTCGGTCGGGACGTTGGGGGGAAGGGAGTACAGTACCTGGGGAGAGGTGGCGGATAACGCCCGGCATCTGGCCTCCGCCATGCATCGGCTGGATCTCCCGGCAGGCGCCCGCTGCGGTACGCTGGCGTGGAATAATCGCCGTCATCTGGAAATCTATTTTGGCATCAGTTCTGGGGGATGGGTGACGCATACCATCAATCCACGCCTGTCCGCGGAACATCTCGCCTTTATCATCAATGATGCCGCGGACGAGATTCTGTTTTTCGACTACACCTTTCTGCCGCTTATCTGCGCGCTGCGGCCCCAATTGCCAACGGTAAAGCATTTTGTTCTGCTGGCGCCGCGGAATGACGAAGCGCTCGCCGCGCTGGATGCGCTGCTGTTTTTTGATGAGCTGGTCGCTGAAGCGGATCCGGCGTATCGCTGGCCCGAGGTGAGCGAAGATTCTCCAGCCTCGCTGTGCTATACCTCCGGGACCACGGGGAAGCCGAAAGGGGTGCTGAATACCCACCGCTCGCTGGTACTGCATACGCTGAGCGGCAATCAACCGGATGCGGCCGGTATATCGGCACAGGACACGCTGCTGCCGGTGGTGCCGATGTTCCACGTCAATGCCTGGGGCACGCCTTTTATTGCCGCGATGGCGGGCGCTCGCCTGGTTCTGCCGGGGCCGAATCTGGACGGCGACAGCCTGCTGCGGCTGCTGAGCGAAGAGCAGGTCAGCGTCGCCTTCGGCGTTCCGGTCATCTGGGCCGGTTTGCTTGCCGCGCTGCGTAAATCGGATATTCGCCTGCCGCATTTTAAACGATCTTTTGTCGGCGGGTCGGCGCTGCCGCCGTCGATGATTGAAGTCTTCCGCCGCGATTATGATATTGCGCTGATTCATGCCTGGGGGATGACCGAGACTTCGCCCATCGGCACCATCAACACGCCGCTGAGCAAACATAAGGCCCTGACCCAGGAGACACAGGAAAAACGGGGGCACGGTCAGGGACGCGTCATTTTTGGCATCGATCTGCGGGTGGTGGATGCGCAGGGCCAGACGCTGGCCAACGATGGCGAAAGTCAGGGCTATCTGCAGGTGCGCGGCCATTGGGTGGCGGCAAATTACTATGGTCGTCCCGATACGGCGTTGACCGATGACGGCTGGTTCGATACCGGCGATATTGGCACTCTTGATGAGAATGGCTACCTGGTGATTCACGATCGGGCGAAAGATATCATTAAGTCCGGCGGAGAGTGGATCTCGACGGTGGAGCTGGAGAATATTGCCCTTGCCCATCCGGCGATTCGCAGCGCGGCGGCGATTGCGGCGCAGCATCCGCGCTGGGATGAGCGTCCGGTGCTGCTGTGCGTCAGGGCGGAAGGGGGCGAAATTGAAGAGCCGGAGCTGCTGGCCTGGTACCAGGCACGGGTGCCGAAATGGCAGCTGCCGGACCGGATTCTGTTCATCGATGCGCTCCCCGTCAGCGCCACCGGTAAAGTCCTGAAAAACCGACTGCGCGCCGAGTTCGGTCAGATTCTGATGGCGGATGGGCGCGAGGCGGGCTAAATCGGTTTCTGGCCGCCCTAAGGTTTATGCCCCGTGAGCCAGGGGCATAAGCATTTTGCTTTCTCTGTAAGCGGCGAACAGTAAAAAAATGATGATATAAAGACAACAGATCAACGCCATCGCGCTGATGTAAGCCGGCAGGTGGGTGACGTAAATCAGGCTGCACGAGAGAATGACCAGAACGATGCCGGTATACATAGGGTGGGGAAGCCATCTAAAAATGCCGGTTCTGATAGCCGACACGCCTGGCAGATAGTAACCCGCCCAGGTATGGCACCGGCCTAAATCAAGTTTGCCTTTTATCATCAGGATATTACCGATCACGGCAATCGCCAGACATCCCCATTCAATCAGGCTAATGGTTGCCACCAGAGACAGGCTATAGCCAAAAATAAGGATCGGAACCAGCCACATGAACCTTAAGAGTTTGATCGCGGCGACAGGAAACAGAGGAGATGCCTCGGCCGGCTGCTTGCGCGGAATGATAAAGGCGGTAAATACGACCAGATTGAGCAGTGCCAGAAACAGCCATACCGTCGCCATCATGATTAACCTCGAGCCGGACATTCAGCGGTGTCATGAGGAAAAGTGTAGCTGAGCCACGCAGAGAGAGGACAAAAAAACGGCGGAGCCGGGGCTCCGCCTGACGGGATTAACGGCCCGCTTTTAGCTTCTGATAATACTCTTCATACAGGGTGCTGGCGCTGCCGACATCGTTTTGCCATTCGCCTTTGGCGATGGTGTCGGCATCCGGGTAGAGCGACTTATCATTGGCGACTTCCGGGCTGAGCATTTTACGCGCGGCGAGGTTTGGCGTCGGGTAGCCGATGGTTTCCGCCACCTGTTTTGCCACTTCCGGGCGCAGCAGGAAGTTAATCAGCTTGAGCGCGCCGTCGACGTTTTTCGCATTCGCCGGAATCGCCAGGCTATCCATCCAGAAGATCCCGCCTTCTTTCGGCCAGACGACCTCGAGCGGCGTGCCTGACTGGCGGGCAACCCATGCCGAACCGTTCCACACCATGCCGAGATTCACTTCGCCTTCCATATAGGGGTTGGCCGGGTTATCGGAGTTAAACGCCGCCACGTTAGGCATCAGTTTTTTCAGCTCGTTGTAGGCGGCTTCAATCTCTTTCGGGTCGGTAGTATTGCCGGAATAGCCCAGCTTACGTAAGGCAACCTGGAACACTTCCCGCGCATCGTCGGTCAGCAGCAGGCTGCTCTTATACTCTGGTTTCCACAGGTCGGCCCAGCTGGTGACGGTTTTCGGGTCGATAGCATCGCTATTGACGCCAATGGCCGTAGCGCCCCAGATGTAGGGAATGGAATAATCGTTGCCCGGATCGAACGGTTTATTCAGCATCTGCGGATCGAGGTTATTGAAGTGAGTCAGCTTGCTCTTATCGATCTTCTGCAACATGCCTTCTTTACGCATCTTGTCGACGAAATAGGTGGAAGGCACCACCAGATCGTACGCCCCGTCTTTATAGGTTTTGAGTTTGGCATACATGGTTTCATTCGACTCGTAAGTGGAATAGATAACCTTGATGCCGGTCTCTTTGGTGAACTGCTCCAGCAGACCCGGCGGTACATACTCGGTCCAGTTATAGAAATAGAGCGTTTTGCTGTCGTCCGCATGCGCGGCGCTGATACCCATTACCAGAGCGCCCGCTGCGAGCAGGTGGCGTGACCATTTTTTCATTTTAACGTCCCCTGAGTTTTATCACGTGCAATCAATTGGCTGGCGATGACCATCACCAGCGACAGAACTAACAGAATCGTCGCCAGGGCGTTCACTTCCGGCGATACGCCCACTTTGACCATCGAGTAGATCTTCAGTGGCAGGATCTCGTAACCCGGGCCGGTTACGAATGACGATACCACCACATCATCCATCGATAGCGTAAAGCTCAACAGCCATCCGGCGGCCACGGCAGGCAGCGCCAGCGGCAGAAGAATTTTACGCAGAATGGTCAACTCGCTGGCGCCCAGATCTTTCGCCGCCTCCAGCATCCGCACATCAAAACCTTTGAGACGCGAATAGACCGTCACCACCACGAAAGGCAGGCAGAAGGTGATGTGCGAAAACAGCAGCGACCAGAACCCGAGCTGGATGCCGATCAGCATAAACAGCACCAGCAGGGAGATCGCCATGACGATATCCGGCGACATCATCACCACGAACAGCATCCCGCTGACGAACGGTTTACCACGAAAACGATAGCGATACAGCGCGACGGCGGTCAGCGAGCCGATCAGCGTCGCAAAGGTGGCCGATAGCACCGCCATGGTCAGCGAGTGCTGTGCTGCCTGCAGCAGGCTATCGTTGTTCATCAACAGGCTATACCACCGGGTGGTGAAGCCCTGCCAGTTAATACCAAAGCGCGAACTGTTAAACGAGTTGACGATCAGAATAATGATCGGAATATAAAGGTAAGCATAAATGGCGGTCATAAAGCCGCCGCGCAGCAGTCGACCGATCATTCGAGCTCCACCTTCTTATTCAACAGACGCGCCGCGCGCCAGTAAATTAACAGCATCAGGCCCATAACCAGCGTCAGAGTAATGCTGGTTGCGGCGCCAAACGGCCAGTCGCGGATATTCAGGAACTGACTCTTGATAACGTTACCGATCAACAGGTTTTTAGCGCCGCCCATCAGATCCGAGACGTAGAACAGCCCCATCGCCGGCAGCATCACCAGCAGGCAGCCGGCAATAATGCCCGGCATCGTCAGTGGAATAATGATGCGGATAAAGGTTTGCAGCTTGCTGGCGCCCAGATCCCTTGCCGCTTCCAGCAGAGGACGATCCAGCTTCTCAATACTGGAGTAGAGCGGCATCACCATAAACGGCAGCAGAATATAGACCAGTCCGATGATGACCGCGGACGGGGTGTACATGATGCGCAGCGGCGTATCAATCACCCCCAGCCACAGCAGAAACTCGTTGAGATACCCTTTGGTGCTGAGGAATATTTTCAGCCCGTAGATACGGATCAATGAGTTGGTCCAGAACGGCACGATCAGCAGAAACAGCAGCAGCGGACGCACTTTTTCCGGCAGCCTGGCCAGAAACCAGGCGAAAGGATAGCCGAGCGCCAGGCAGGCCAGGGTCGCCAGCAGCGCCATATTGAGCGAGTGCAGCAGCACGTCGTAATAGAGCGGATCCAGCAGGCGCGTGTAGTTATCCAGCGTGAAGACCAGCTTGACGAAACTGGCGTCGTCGCGGGTCAAAAAACTGGTACCGATGATCATCAGGTTGGGCAGGAACACAAACAGCACAAGCCAACCCACGATAGTGGCGATCACCACATTCTGGAATTTACTTGTGTTCTTCATCTGCCAGCACAACCTCCCAGCTTTCTACCCAGTTAATGGCCATTTTCTGGTCAAGCGGGTGGTCAAAGTCCGGATCGTCTTCGTTAAAGAATTCACTGACCATCACCATTTTGCCATTTTCCAGTTCGACAACCGACTCCAGCGTCATGCCTTTGTAGTTGCGCTCGCGGATGTAGCCGATCAGTCCGTCGGCATCGCTGCCGTCGTGGACTTCATCGACGCGCAGATCTTCCGGGCGCAGCAGAACGTTCAGCCGCTGGCCCCGCTCGACGGGGAAGTTGACGTAGATATTGCATTCACGGCCTTCAACACTGGCGCGGACGCGCTGCTCGTCAAGGCGTTCAATGACCGTTGCATTAAACAGATTAATCTCGCCGATAAAACTGGCGACGAACAGGTTTTTCGGCTCTTCGTAGATTTCACGCGGCGTGCCGTCCTGCTCGATTTTCCCATCGCGCATGACCACGATGCGGTCGGACATGGTCAGGGCCTCTTCCTGATCGTGGGTGACGAAGACGAAGGTGATGCCAAGCTTACGCTGCAGCGCCTTCAGCTCGTTTTGCATCTGTTTACGCAGCTTGTAATCCAGCGCCGACAGGGACTCATCCAGCAGCAGCAGGCGCGGTTTGTTGACCACTGCCCGGGCGATAGCCACCCGCTGCTGCTGGCCGCCGGAGAGCTGATGCGGTTTGCGTTGGGCAAACTCCTCCAGCTGGACCATGCGTAGCGCATCGAGGACGCGAGGCGTGATTTCCGCCGCCGGCGTTTTCTGCATCCGCAGACCGAAGGCGACGTTTTCGAATACGCTCATATGGGGAAACAGAGCGTAGCTTTGAAAGACGGTATTGACGTGGCGGTTTTCCGCCGGAACATGAGTGATGTCCTGATCTTCGAGATGAATTCGCCCGCTGTCGACGTTTTCAAGCCCGGCAATAAGACGAAGAACGGTGGTTTTACCGCAGCCAGAGGGGCCAAGCAGGGTGAGAAACTCACCGTTGTTGATGGTCAGATTCAGATCTGAGATAACCGTTTTTCCATCAAAGCTTTTGCGAATTCCCGCCAGTTGCACCAGCGGCGAAAGCGAACGCGGTTGTATATTCAATTTTTAACTCTGTCCCATGTAGACGCAGCGGACGATTGACCGTTGCGGGGTTTGTGGTTAACCACCTTTGCGGTTGCGCATAATAAACGAGGGCAAGCATTCTACGGCAATCGCTTGCGATCGCCAATGCCTGTCTCATATGGATGCACGACCTTTACAACAATACGTCGGTTCATGTATTAAATTTTTATTTGCCGGGCTAAAAATGACCTGACGCAATATTTGTCTTTTCGGGCTTATGAATAATGTTGTCACAAAAGATGAGGGTGGCTACATGGATAAATTGCTTGAGCGTTTTTTACAGTACGTTTCTCTGGACACACAGTCGAAGCCTGGCGTGCGTCAGGTTCCAAGCACGGAAGGTCAGTGGAAGCTGTTACGCCTGCTGCAGGCGCAGCTGGAAGAGATGGGACTGGTTAATGTAACGCTAAGTGAGAAAGGGACGGTGATGGGAACCCTTCCGGCCAACGTTGCCGGCGCTATTCCGCCCATTGGCTTTATTTCCCACGTCGACACGGCGCCGGACTTCAGCGGCAAAAACGTAAACCCGCAAATCGTTGAAAACTACCGTGGCGGTGATATCGCTCTCGGGATTGGCGATGAAGTGCTCTCCCCGGTGATGTTCCCGGTCCTGCACCAGCTGCTCGGGCAAACGCTGATCACCACCGATGGCAAAACGCTGCTTGGCGCCGATGACAAGGCCGGTATTGCCGAGATAATGACCGCGCTGGCGACGCTGAAGGCGAAAAACATTCCTCACGGCGATATTCGCGTGGCCTTCACGCCGGATGAAGAGGTCGGGAAAGGGGCGAAGCATTTTGACGTCGCCGCGTTTGACGCCCGCTGGGCCTATACCGTTGACGGCGGTGGCGTGGGCGAGCTGGAGTTTGAAAACTTCAACGCCGCGTCGGTGACCATTAAGATCGTGGGCAATAATGTCCATCCGGGCACCGCAAAAGGGGTGATGGTGAATGCGCTGTCGCTGGCGGCACGGATTCATGCGGAAATCCCTGCCGACGAGGTGCCGGAAACCACCGAAGGCTACGAAGGTTTTTACCATCTGGCGAGCATGAAAGGCAGCGTTGACCGGGCCGAAATGCACTACATCATTCGCGACTTTGACCGTAAGCAGTTCGAGGCCCGCAAGCGCAAAATGATGGAAATTGCCAAAAAGGTCGGTAAGGGGCTGCATCCGGATTGCTATATTGAGCTGGTGATTGAAGACAGCTATTACAATATGCATGAAAAAGTGATGTCGCACCCGCACGTCGTCGAGATTGCCCGCCAGGCGATGGTGGATTGCGATATTGAACCGCAAATGAAGCCAATTCGCGGCGGTACCGACGGTGCGCAGCTCTCCTTTATGGGACTCCCCTGTCCGAACCTGTTTACCGGCGGCTATAACTATCACGGCAAGCATGAATTCGTCACGCTGGAGGGGATGGAGAAGGCGGTTCAGGTGATTGTGCGCATCGCGGAGCTGACGGCAAAACGCGGCGTCTGATCGCGGAGAGCCGCCACCGGGCAATATATGCGGTGCGATACACCATTCCGGCGTCCGGCCCGTAGGCCCGGTAAGGCGCAAGCCGCCACCGGGCAATACATGCGGTGCGATACACAATCCCGGCGTCCGGTCCGTAGGCCCGGTAAGGCGCGAGCCGCCACCGGGCAATATAAAAACGTGCGGTTGGCAAAGACTCCGTACCTGCGGAAGAGGAGATAACCTCTGATGTCAAATTACCGCCGCAGCAATATCCCCGGCGGCACCTGGTTCTTTACTGTCAATTTGCGAAATCGGCAAAGCGATCTTTTGACCCGCCATATCGATCGGCTTCGTACTGTGACAGCCGCCATTAAACGCAAAAAGCCCTTTCTGATTAACGCGTGGGTTATTTTACCCGAACATATGCACGCTATCTGGACGTTACCGGAAGGTGATACCGATTATTCGGGACGCTGGCGGGATATTAAAAAAACGTTCACCCGCGAACTGGGTATGCGCGAGGTCTGGCAACATCGTTTCTGGGAACATGCGATACGTAACGAAGACGATTACCGACGGCATATGGATTACGTTTATATCAATCCGGTGAAGCATGGCTATGTGAAGAGGGTGATTGACTGGCCGTATTCAACGTTTCATCGTGATGTGAGTCTCGGGGTGTATCCGCCGGATTGGGCCGGGGAGGTTGCCGATTTTGACGCCGGAGAGCGCAGACAGAACGCCGGGTGACGGCTTGCGCCTTACCCGGCCTACAGAATCCGGCCTCACATTCAGCCCGTAGGCCCGGTAAGGCGCAAGCCGCCACCGGGCAATACATGCGGAGCGATACACCATTCCGGCGTCCGGCCCGGAGGCCCGGTAAGGCGTGAGCCGCCACCGGACAATACATGCGGAGCGATACACCATTCCGGTGCCCGGTCCGTAGGCCCGGTAAGGCGCAAGCCGCCACCGGGCAATACATGCGGTTCGATACACAATCCCGGTGCCCGGTCCGTAGGCCCGGTAAGGCGTGAGCCGCCACCGGGCATCGCGCGGTTTAGTCCTCGAAGAACCAGTAGCCGCAGTTGACCAGCGCAGCCAGCATCGCGAGGAACGACGGGTCTTCCAGCGCATCGCCAAAATGTTCCGCGTTAAGCGACAGATGCGTTGCCAGCGCGTCCAGCGCCGGACGGTGCGGCGAATTAATTTTCTCGCCGTTGACGAACACCTCGCCATCGATACGCAGCACGCGTAGCCCGCCCAGCCGCACCAGGCGATCGCCCTGTTGCAGCGCGTCGTAAATCTCATCAGGCTGATACGGCGGCTCGGCAGGAGCCACGTCCAGCTCGTGGCGGGACTGGGTGATAAACTCGCCAAACCACTGCTTAAAATGCTCTGGCTGGTTAATCAACCCCAGCATCATATCGCGCAGGCGGTCGAGTTCAGCCGGCAGAATATCCGCCGGGTGATCGCGGGAAGGCACATCCGGATCGGCATAGCGCTGGCTGCCCAGTTCACGCTGCAGAATATAGTCGGCAAAGCCGCTGAACAGCTCGCGGGCATTTGGCGCGCGATAGCCCACCGAATAGTTGAGCGAGTTTTCCAGGGAATAACCCTCATGCGGGAATCCCGGCGGAATATAGAGAATATCGCCCGGTTCCATCTCTTCATCAATGATGGCGTCGAACGGATCCACCTGCAGCAGGTCCGGATGTGGACAGTGCTGCTTCATCGGGACTTTATCGCCCACGCGCCAGCGACGCCGGCCGGTTCCCTGGATGATAAACACGTCGTACTGATCGAGATGGGGACCTACGCCGCCGCCGGGCACGGAGAAAGAGATCATCAGATCATCAATACGCCAGTCGGGGAGCGCGCGGAAGGGCTGCATCAGCGCGGCCGTCGGCTCGTGCCAGTTATTCACCGCCTGCACCAGCAGCGACCAGTTGTTTTCGCTCAGGTGATCGTAGCTTTCGAAAGGGCCATGGCTGACCTGCCATTTCCCGTCCTGGTGGCTGACCAGGCGGCTATCGACTTCGCTTTCCATCGCCAGCCCGGCCAGTTCATCCGGGCTAATGGGATCGACGAAATTAGCGAAGCCGCGCTTGAGGACTACCGGGCGTTTTTGCCAGTAGCGTTCGATAAAGTCAGGCCAGTTGAGCGTTAATTGATAATCCATTTTATTTATTCCACAGCAGGTGTCTGTCTGGGATTATACACGCCATGCTTCAAACTGCCTCTTTGTTGACGGCGATTGTGCTTCGCAGTCACAGAGTTTGCCCAGGCGCGGGAAGCGGGGCGGTTCAGCTTTCCGTATCGTCGGGCAGCTGGCGGCCGAAAACGACCTCCATGCAGGCTCCGCCGAGCAGACTTTCGCCGGTGAGAATGTCGCCATCGTATTGCTCAACGATCTCCCGGGCGACGGAAAGTCCTACGCCCTGACCTGGTCGCAGCGTATCGGCTCGTTGCCCGCGATCGAATACGGCAGTTCGCTGGTTCAGCGGGATACCGGGGCCATCATCTTCCACCAGAATATGCAGGTGGTTGTCGTTGGTCTGACGCACGGAAACTTCGACAAATTCCAGGCAGTATTTGCAGGCGTTATCCAGCACGTTGCCCATCACTTCCATAAAATCATTCTGTTCGCCGACAAAGCTGATCTCCGGAGAGATATCGAGACTGATATTGACCCCTTTGCGCTGGTAAACCTTGTTCAGCGCCGAGGTCAACTTGTCGAGCAGCGGCGCAATGGGGTGCAGTTCGCGGCTGAGCAGGGTACCGCCGCTGCGCATACTGGCGCGATGCAGGTAGTAGCCAATTTGCTGTGAGATGCGGCTGATCTGCTCCAGCATGATCGGTTCTGCTTCATTGAGGTCAATCTTCTCGCCGCGTAAAGAACGCAGGGTGCTTTGCAGCACGGCCAGCGGCGTTTTCAGACTATGGGTCAGATCGGTCAGCGTGGTGCGATATTTGTCGTAGCGCTCGCGCTCGCTTGTCAGTAGCCGGTTAAGGTTGCTGACCAGTCGGGTCAGTTCGCGGGTGGTATTCGGATTGAGCATTTCGCGGTGATGCTCTTCCAGCTCGCGGACCTCTTTTGCCAGCGACTCGATGGGGCGCAGGCTCCACCAGGCCGCCACCCAAAGCAGCGGGATCACCAGCAGCAGGTTGGCAACCAGCACATAGATAAACCAGCTCCAGACCATATAAGAGCGTTTCAGTTCGACAGGAATGGTGTCGATCACCACGATGCTCAGCTGCGGCAGCTTATCGGTTGCCGGGTAGATATTGATCGCCACCGAGTGGGTCATTTCGGAACCATCATCCTGCTGGCGAAGAGCGTCCAGCTCCTCCTGGAACTGATGATTGTTGCGCAGCAGCATGCTACTGCTGTCAACGTCGGACTCGATTTCGTGGAAGCCGTTTCTTTTCAGCCATTCAGGTTGAATGCGTTTTGCCAGCCAGCCGACATCGCGCTGCATCCACAGCAGTTTGCCTTTGGCATCGTATATCAATGTCACCGTCGGGCTCTGCATGTTGAGGTTTTCGGGGATATCCACGTCGATATGGTTGTTTTCCCACTTTGCCAGCATATAGAACAGGTTACTTTCGCCGCGCAGCAGGCGGAAGGTGGTTTTATCAAAGCTGACGCTGTAGCCCACCAGCGCAACCATGCCGTAGGCCAGCGAAAGCACCAGCACCACTGCCGCCGTCGCCAGCAGAAAACGAACGCGTAAAGAAAGCGGCAAAATATGCCGGAGCGGGCTTTTCATTCGCGTAGTTCAAATAAATAGCCCTGGCCGCGCACGGTCGTAATGACGTCATGCGGATGCTGAGTCTGAATTTTTTTCCGCAGCCGTCCCATCAGTACGTCGATGGTGTGACTTTCGCGCAGTTCAGCATCGGGGTAGAGCTGGAGCATTAACGAATCTTTGCTGACGACTTTGCCACGGTTACGGATCAGCGTTTCCATAATGGTGTATTCAAATGCGGTCAGCTTGATGGGCTGTTCGTTAATCGATAGCTCGCGGCGTGACAGGTCAACCTGGAAAGGCGGCAGAGAAATAACCTGTGACGCCAGGCCGCTGTTGCGACGCAGTAGCGCCTGCATGCGCGCCGCGACCTCTTCAATATGGAACGGTTTGGTGACGTAGTCGTCCGCCCCGGCGCTCAGCACCTCGACTTTATCCTGCCAGCCTTCACGGGCGGTCAACACCAGTACCGGAACCGACACGTCATGACTGCGCCAGCGGCGAATCAGTGAAAGACCGTCTTCATCGGGCAGACCCAGATCGACAATGGCGATATCCGGCACGTGCTCACCCAGATAGTAATCGGCTTCCTTTGCATCTTCTGCTGCGTCCACCTGATGGCCTAATTCCTGGAGCTGAACTTTCAGGTGATGGCGCAGTAAAGCGTTATCCTCAACGACGAGTACGCGCATGCCTTTTCTCCCGTTTATTTTGGTTTCGAATAGTGTAGCGCTGAATAGATATACTGAATTTAAACGGCTGTAAATGAAAGGCTTGCGATGTAACTTCGCCAGCCGTTCTGCTTTCTGGCCTGCCACGCCGGTAGAGAGAGGGCGGTAGCGCCAGCGCCCGATATACATCCGGCAAGAGAAGGGGCATATCGTGGGCATATATTGGCAAGTTTATCCTCCTGTTGCCAGCCCGACGAACATTGTGTGGATAAAATGGTGGGGCTGCCCGGGAAGAGTATCCCGGCGCAGAGCGTTCAGGGATGAGACTGAGTGGGTTGGAACCGGCTTCCTGATGCTAACAACATGTTTAATCTTAGTTTTCTTTTCGTCAGTTTTGGCTGAAAACCCCGCCAGAAACGGCCGACAAAGAGCAACTAAAAGAATCCGCATCGTATCAGCGATGACGACGGAGCTCTCAGCAGCGCGCAGGTGAAGGAGGGGGGAAACTCAGGCTGGGTTAAGAGACGATGAAATGGAAAGCGGCGCAACGATGGAGGATGTGACGAAAAAAGCAAACTCAGGCGGGTGACGGGGGGATTTATCGCCCTGACGACGTCATGACAAATTGATGGCCGGAATAATTCCCGGCCATCTGTTTCTCTGCATTCACTCACTCTTCGCCGATTCCCGCAGGAAGGCGAGACCAGGCGATTATTTCAGTTCGTCAACCATAGTCGTCGCGCGACCGATGTAGTTAGCCGGCGTCATGGCTTTCAGGCGAACCTTCTCGTCTTCCGGCAGCGGCAGGCTGTCGATGAACTGTTGCATCCCTTCCGCGTCCACGCGCTTACCGCGGGTCAGCTCTTTCAGCTTCTCGTATGGTTTTTCGATGCCGTAGCGGCGCATCACGGTCTGGATCGGCTCAGCCAGCACTTCCCAGTTATGATCCAGCTCGTCCAGCAGGCGATCGCCGTTCAGCTCCAGTTTGCTGACGCCTTTAAGGGTCGACTGGTAAGCAATCAGCGCATAGCCGATACCCACACCGAGGTTACGCAGTACGGTTGAATCGGTCAGGTCGCGCTGCCAGCGGGAAACCGGCAGTTTGCTCGCCAGATGCTGCATCATGGCGTTAGCCAGGCCGAGGTTACCTTCGGAGTTTTCGAAATCGATCGGATTCACTTTATGCGGCATGGTGGATGAACCGATTTCACCGGCGATCGTCTTCTGCTTGAAGTGGTTCAGCGCGATGTAGCCCCACACGTCGCGATCGAAGTCGATCAGGATGGTGTTGAAGCGGGCGATGCAGTCGAAGAGCTCGGCAATATAGTCATGCGGCTCAATCTGCGTGGTGTACGGGTTCCACTGAATGCCCAGCGAGGTAACAAACTCTTCGCTAAACTGGTGCCAGTCCACTTCCGGATACGCCGCGATGTGGGCGTTATAGTTACCCACCGCGCCATTGATTTTGCCCAGAATTTCTACCTGGTTCAGCTGACGATACTGACGCTCCATACGGTAAGCGACGTTAGCCATCTCTTTACCCATTGTGGACGGCGTGGCCGGCTGACCGTGAGTACGGGACAGCAGCGGTACATCGCGATACTGAACCGCCAGGTCTTTCACCGCGTCGATAAGCTTGCGCCAGTACGGCAGAACCACCTCATCGCGCGCGGTTTTCAGCATCAGCGCGTGGGAGAGGTTGTTAATGTCTTCGGAGGTGCAGGCGAAGTGGATGAATTCGGATACCGCATGCAGTTCAGCGATATCGGCCACTTTTTCCTTGAGGAAATACTCTACCGCTTTCACATCGTGGTTGGTGGTACGTTCGATGGTTTTGATGCGCTGCGCATCTTCAACGCTGAAGTCGGCAACGATTTTATCAAGGAAACCGTTTGCGTCGGCAGCAAAAGCAGGAACTTCCTTGATCGCTGCGTGCGCGGCTAACTTCTGCAGCCAACGTACTTCAACTTGTACACGGAATTTCAGCAAACCGAATTCGCTGAAGATACCGCGCAGCGCGCTGACTTTATCGCCGTAGCGTCCATCGACAGGGGAAACGGCGGTCAGTGAGGATAATTCCATAGATCACAACTCCGGGGTTAAATGAGCAAGAATTTGTTTTGCCTGGTTAACCAGACGATTACGAGAAAACATGAGCTGCATGCGCCCGCCGCCCACCTGATGCCAGAGCACGGCGGCACGAATGCCTGCCAGCAGGGAGGCGCGGACCTTGGCCTGAACCTGCGGGCTTTGCAACACGGCCGGTGAGCCGGTCACCTGAATACGCGGACCAAGTGGACTGATGACGTCAACATAGATGCCCGCCATGGCGCTGAGCAGCGTTTCAGACTGCAGGTCGAAATGTTCCAGCTGACGGCGCAGACCGGCGATGCGGTTGCCAAGGGTATCCATCGCCCCTTTGCTGCCGTCAAGCTTACGCTCGAGCACCATCAGGCTTAACGTGTAGCGGGTCAGCTCGGCATTGAGGCCCTGGCGACTGCCGCTGTTGAGCACGCCAAGCAGCGTTTCCAGCCCGAGGCGAAGATTGGCTTCACTACCACCGAACACCGCCAGCGTTGAATCCGGGTTGAGATCGATGATGCTGTTCAGCGAAACGTGCAGGGCATCGCTGTCGCAATGGCCCTGGTGCGCCAGCTGCTGAACCAGACGGGCGGCCTGGCAGATGCCCGCCAGCGCCAACGTGATGTCATAATAATTCTTCGCCACACCTACTCCTTGTAAACCGTCGGGGAGGGTTTTGTCTCACCGGCGGTAAAAACTGTCTGTCAGGACTGCAGCGGCAGACGCTGCTCGATCACGCCGCCGCCGAGGCACACTTCGCCAAGATAGAAGACCGCCGACTGGCCCGGCGTCACCGCCGCAACCGGTTCGTCAAACAGCACTTCGATGCGCTCGTTATCCAGCGCGTTCACGGTGCACGGGATATCGGTCTGGCGATAGCGGGTCTTCACCGTGCAGCGCAGAGTGCCGGTAACCGGTTCGCGATCGACCCAGTGCAGCTGTTGGGCAATCAGGCCCCTGGACATCAGACGCGGGTGGTCGTGGCCTTGAGCTACGACCAGAATATTGTTTTCGACGTCTTTATCAACCACGTACCACGGGTCTTCGCTGCCTTCTTTGGTGCCGCCGATGCCGAGGCCTTTACGCTGGCCAAGGGTATGGTACATCAGACCCTGATGCTCACCGATTTCGTCGCCGTCAACGGTGACGATTTTGCCCGGCTGAGCAGGAAGGTAGCGCCCGAGGAACTCGCGGAATTTACGTTCACCGATAAAGCAGATCCCGGTAGAGTCTTTTTTCTTCGCGGTGATCAGGTCGAGATCTTCCGCGATCTTGCGCACCTGCGGCTTTTCCAGCTCGCCAACCGGGAACAGGCTCTGGGCAATCTGCTCATGGCTGAGGGTGTACAGGAAGTAGCTCTGATCTTTGTTGCCGTCCAGGCCGCGCAGCAGCTGGCTTTTACCGTTGACATCGGCACGGCGCACGTAGTGACCGGTCGCAATATAGTCGGCGCCCAGATCTTCTGCGGCGAACTCCAGGAAGGCTTTAAATTTGATTTCTTTGTTGCACAGAATGTCCGGGTTCGGCGTGCGCCCGGCTTTGTATTCGGCCAGGAACAGTTCAAACACGTTGTCCCAGTACTCTGCGGCAAAGTTAACGGTATGAAGCTCAATCCCGAGCTTATCGCAGACGGCTTGCGCGTCGGCGAGGTCGGCAGCGGCGGTGCAGTATTCCTCACCATCGTCTTCCTCCCAGTTCTTCATGAACAGGCCTTCTACCTTATAACCTTGCTGAAGCAGCAACCAGGCAGAAACAGAGGAGTCGACGCCGCCGGACATGCCGACGATCACTTTTTTTTGGCTTTCTGACATTGGAATATTCACCACATTGAACTTCAAGGCGGCATATTCTAGCACGCACGAGCGGCTCAGGCACCCCCCAGGAGCGGCCAGTTAAACGCACCAATTAATGACAGCGGATAGCGCGGGTCCTGTTGATAGCTGCGGATGCTTTCGGCAACCAGCTGAGAGCGCAGATTTGATGCCGTCAGGATCTCTTGCGCGCTCAGCCACAGGCAGCGGTCGATATCGCTGTCATGCGGCTGTGTGGCGCACGTATCGTTAAGTTCGATGGCGAACAGGAAGCGTAAAAACGGCGTATTGTCCGGCGCAATCCACTGATGCATGCGGATAAAATGCTGTGGCGTGGCGCGAATGCCGGTCTCTTCCCACAGCTCTCGTTCGGCGGCCTGCACCAGCGTTTCATCTGCTTCGAGGTGTCCTGCCGGCTGATTCCACAGCGCTTTGCCGTTGATGGTTTCCTCAACGATCAGAAATTTGTCTTTCGCGTGTACGACGCAGGCGACGGTGACGTGCGGTTTAAACATACTTCCCGTTCCTTGTGTGATTAGCCGACCTGGCGCCACTCGCCGTTGGCCAGTCCGTCGAGAGTATAGCCGCCCATGGCGTAACGAATAAGCCGCAGCGTGGGGTAACCTACGTGAGCGGTCATGCGTCGCACCTGGCGGTTGCGTCCTTCATAAAGGGTGATTTTCAGCCAGCTGGTGGGTATGGATTTGCGTTCGCGGATAGGCGGGTTGCGCGGCCACAGCCAGGCCGGTTCAGCGACCCGCTCAATACCTGCGGGCAGGGTAGGACCATCGTTGAGCGTGATGCCGGCGCGCAGCGCGGCCAGCGCATCTTCCGTTGGCAGGCCTTCAACCTGAACGTAGTAAATTTTACCGGTGCGCTTGCCGGGTTGAGTCAGCGTAGCCTGCAGCGCGCCATCGTTGGTCAGCACCAGCAAGCCTTCGCTATCGCGGTCAAGACGACCCGCGGCGTAGACCCCGGAGACGGAAATAAAATCTTTCAGCGTGCTGCGCCCGGCTTCGTCCGTAAACTGCGGCAACACATCGTAGGGTTTATTGAACAAGATCACGCGTTTTGGCGCGTGTTCTTTGCGTTGTCTGGCGACTTGTTGTGAGCTGAATCGCTCAACGCGATGTTTTCTAAATGAAGTTTTCTGCATGGTATTTTCAGGTCCTGACAATTGCCGCATTATAGCCTAATTACGAATGCCTTTCATGGACGCAAACATTCAGGTAGTATTGACATGCTCATCACAATTTTTTAACAAAAATATTGCTCAAACTGATTCGCGCTACTAGAAGGCGGCACGGACGCGAATCTCCGGTTAGCGGGATGACCCGGTGGCGGAGTGGGCGGATAAAGCCAACGCTCGGTTAGTGTGAAAAGGAAGAGCAGAACCAGAAGCGCTCGAAGGAGAGGTTAATGGAAAGCAAAGTAGTAGTTCCGGCGGAAGGTCAAAAAATCACCCTGCAAGATGGCAAACTGAATGTCCCTAACAACCCGATCATCCCGTTTATCGAGGGTGATGGTATCGGTGTTGACGTGACTCCGGCGATGCTGAAAGTGGTGGATGCCGCCGTTGAGAAAGCCTATAAAGGCGAGCGTAAAATTTCCTGGATGGAAATTTACACCGGCGAAAAATCGACCCAGGTGTATGGCCAGGACGTCTGGCTGCCTGCCGAAACTCTTGATCTGATTCGTGACTATCGTGTTGCTATCAAAGGCCCTCTGACGACGCCAGTTGGCGGCGGTATTCGTTCTCTGAACGTTGCGCTGCGCCAGGAACTGGACCTCTACGTCTGCCTGCGCCCGGTTCGTTACTACCAGGGTACTCCGAGCCCGGTTAAACACCCTGAGCTGACCGACATGGTTATCTTCCGTGAAAACTCCGAAGACATCTATGCGGGCATCGAGTGGAAAGCGGACTCTGCTGAAGCAGAAAAAGTGATCAAATTCCTGCGCGATGAGATGGGCGTGAAGAAAATTCGCTTCCCGGAACATTGCGGTATCGGTATCAAGCCGTGCTCTGAAGAAGGCACCAAGCGCCTGGTTCGCGCGGCGATGGAATACGCTATCACCAACGATCGCGATTCGCTGACCCTGGTACACAAAGGCAACATCATGAAGTTCACCGAAGGCGCGTTTAAAGACTGGGGCTACCAGCTGATCCGCGAAGAGTTCGGTGGCGAGCTGATTGACGGCGGCCCGTGGCAGAAGGTTAAAAACCCGAATACCGGTAAAGAGATCATTATCAAAGACGTGATCGCCGATGCTTTCCTGCAGCAGATCTTGCTGCGTCCGGCGGAGTATGACGTCATTGCCTGTATGAACCTGAACGGCGACTACATCTCCGATGCTCTGGCAGCGCAGGTTGGCGGTATCGGTATTGCACCGGGCGCGAACATCGGTGACGAATGCGCGCTGTTCGAAGCGACCCACGGCACAGCACCGAAATATGCTGGCCAGGATAAGGTGAACCCGGGTTCTATCATTCTGTCCGCTGAGATGATGCTGCGCCATATGCAGTGGTTCGAAGCCGCAGACCTGATCGTTAAAGGCACCGAAGGCGCTATCGCCGCTAAGACTGTGACCTATGACTTTGAACGTCTGATGGAAGGCGCTAAACTGCTGAAATGTTCAGAGTTTGGCGACGCGATCATCGCGAACATGTAATCCAGCCTCTGGGTTAAACAATAACGGGAGCCTCGGAGCTCCCGTTTTTTATTATGTGTTTTCTGACGGTTATCAAAATTTTAGCAAAACAGGTTTACCAGGCCGCAGTCTTCAGCCTTTGCTTCACTGTACCTACACATCCGGCGGGTCATTTAGCGGGGTAGGCTGGGCTTGCCGGTTTCTCTCGACCGAGAGAGGCCAATGTCGCTGGCGGATGGTTGACGTGATCTTCTCGCTCAATCTGCCGCAGATCGGTTCACTGAACATGATACGTCACCAGGCTATTGTGTTAGGCTCACTTATTATTTTCAGGCAGTTAAAATTTCCTGCTAAACCGGCCTGAAACGATAGCCAAACCCAGGGAACCGAAGACCTGATGCTGAAAATGACAATGCTGGTTGAAAACCATCTCTCCCCACAGGCGGTGCCTGGGATGCAACCCCGTGCGGGGCTCTGTATTCTGCTGGATGACGGGGACAGCCGGATACTGTTTGATACCGGCCCGGATGAAACATTTATCCGCAACGCCCGGCTGATGAATGAACCTCTGTCGAATCTGAGCGCGGTGGTGCTATCGCATGGCCACTATGATCATATCGGAGGCGTCAACTGGCTCAATTCAGGGACCAGGATTATCTGTCATCCTGACGTTGGGCGGGAAAGATATGCCTGTGTACGCCTCCCCGGTAAGGCCATACCGGTGAAAAAGCTTTCACGGCACCTTAATTTCACCGGCAAAAATGTGCTGTTCAGTAAAGGCCCGCTGGCAGTGGGAAAACGCTTTACCTGGACAGGTGAAATTCCCGTCGAAAAGCCCGTTGCATATGGTATTACCGATCTCCGTACCGGAGCTCTTGATTATGTGGCTGACGAAGGGGCCCTGATCTGGCGCTCCTCGCGTGGTCTGGTCATTATTACCGGATGCGGTCACCGCGGGCTGGAGAACACGGTTCGCCATTGTCGGAATATTACGCGGGAAGAGAAGGTTTATGCCGTTATCGGCGGACTGCACCTGCGTACAGCCTCGCCATTAAAATTGATCAATCTTATGAAGTTTCTCAGGGAAATAGAGCCTGAAAAAATCATCGGATGCCACTGTACGGGACGATGGGGCAGACTGTGGCTGAGGGATAAATATCGCCTTTCCTGCGGGGATACACTCTTTTTTGACGAATAGCCCCTTTCTGTCATGCCGGTCATCCCGGCACATCTGTCTACGGAAGGGCGAATTTGTTTATCAACCCAGCAGCCCTGTTGAATACGCATAATGCGAAAACAGATCCGCCAACCATGAGCGTTTTGCGGCGGGTAGCGTCCGCGGAATGCTCACCTCTTCCTTGCGCAAGAGGCGCCTTTACAACACTGAAACGGGCCGGCACTCAAGAATGCCCAATATGTGACATCCGGCCGGAGTGAGCGGATTTAAGAACCGTCTTCAGCAGTACGCGACGCCGTTCGGCGTGCTTTCCTGATAGTCTGATCGTACTGCCAGGTGGATACCAGACATATCAGTAAGACCGGTAACATCATCAGGCCCAGCAGCTTCCAGCCCAGCAATGCCAGCATCACACCCGCCCCTGATGTGGCGATCGCGGAGAAAATAAAGCGGCTGGTTTCGGCCAGACCCTGCGCTTTTTTTCGCTCATGATCACGATAAGAGAGACTGAGCAGCGTAGAGCCCCCCACAAACATAAAGTTCCATCCGACCCCCACCAGAAGCAGACTTAAGCTGTATGCCAGCATCGTTTCCCCGGTCAGGTTAACCACGATAGCTGACATGTTGAGAGCGATCCCGCTATATAACAGTACGGTGAGCCCCACCTTTCGTATCAGGAGACCGGTAAACAGCGAAGGGACATACATTCCCAGCAGATGCAGCTGAATGACCAGGGCACCATCATTCATTGAATGGTGGTGCGTCACGGAGAGCGGGGCCGCCGTCATGAGAAACAGCATCACCAGGGAGCCAACAACCAGGTGAAACCAGGCGGTGCGATAATCCGGGCGTTTCATTAATTCCCGACTGGTCGGTGACCGTTCTGAAGGCGCAGCGGTGTCCGGAGTAGGGGAATATTTTTTCGCATGACCGAAGAACAGGGCCAGATTAAGTGCAGACAGAATACCCAGCGCGGCCACCACGAGATAAACGCCGGCAAAGCGAGGTAGCCCCGGGACATCCCGCGCAACAATCGTCAACAGCGGCCCCAGGATTGCCGCTACAACACCGCCAACCATGACCAGAGAGATAGACTGCCCCTTCACTTCCGGCGGGGAGTGATCGGCGGCAACCAGACGATAGTACTGGCTGAAAGCCTGATAGACGCCAACAAGAAAGCAGCCGGTGCAAAAAAGTAAAAAACTGCCCTTCAGCACAGCGACAAAAGACAATAATCCGCCGGCGGTACCGCATCCAGACCCCAACATAAACGCAAGTTTCTCGTTTCCCCGCCCGATCATGCCGGCAGCAAACAGACTCGAGAACGCGCCGGCAACAGTGATGAGCGCAAATGGCACGGTGGCCAGTTCATCCGACGGGGCCAGCTGATAGCCCACCAGAGTGGCAATTGTCAGGTCAACAGAGACCGCACAGGTAAAAAACAGATTACTGACCGCAAGGATAACGGGGATGCGGCCTGGTATGTATCGCATGATGCCCTCCTGGAGGGATGAACTGAACGGAAGTAAAGCGCAAGCATCCTCCGTTAAACGCTGCATTAACTGTTCCAGGCTGATGCCGGGAGGAACTTTTCCCCGCACATTGCGTTTATAAGCCGCAACGTCTTCCTGTGATGTCTCGATATGTTCACCGACAGACAATAAAACTCGCCGTAATCAAGTGGCAGCTCCTGAGCATAAATCGCATGGCGTGGACAGGGAAGAGCAAAGAGCAGCGGTTGCCGGCGGGCGTCTCTTTTAACGCGAAGGTTCCGGTGTGCATTTTTTGAGCTTCCATCCGTTATCCCTTCACTCAGTCCGCTATAGGTATTGCCACTCCATTGCCTGAGCAATAAATAAAGCAATATGGATGCCATAAAAAATGCGGATTTGACCCGTTATTCATGGCGCTCCTGCACCGTCCGCAAGCAAAGTTATCATTCTCGGGGCAACGCGCTTAATGACACAACGTTATTATTAATTATGAAATAGATAAATTATTTACCGATCGGGATTTAAATTAAAAAAGTCATTGGCAGCTCGCGGCGGCCTTATCATAAAGTTCAGCCGTAATACAATGTATCCGAAGCCAACCGGTTTAGCGGTCATTATCCTTCCCCTGCGTTCCAGCCTCAACCAATGACGGCATGCTCAGTCAGGCCTTGAATGAGTATGGTCAACTCCTGCGGGAAATCATGTTGAGCTCTACCGCATTTAAGGACGAAATATGCCGGATGTTTACGAACACCCTGAAAGCGCTTCTCGTAACGAAGCGGCGCAACGCTGCGTCTATCGCATCATGATCGCATCGATCGCGCAGGCCGCAGAGAAAACGCAGAGCATCCTCCTGCAATAGCGTTCTGCCGGAGTTAAAGGCAGTGATTTTTTTGCAGGCTGCAAGAGTCAATAACATAAAATACGGGAATGAAATTCGGAATATTTATCATCGCTGGTTCCGAAATAGACTTCATCGTCATCGATGTGATTAAAGTAGCAGCAAATAGGGCAAAATTTGTAAGATATAAAATTTAATCAATTGATTTTTAAGGTATCAGCAAAATTTTGTGACAAGAATAAAATGTTACTATAAAGTAAAATTTAGTGTATTCACTGTTCTGTTGTATCACGAATACTTCTGAAAAAAGGGGCTGGCTCCGGCGGGAAATTGACGCTGCCTGTGAGTGCCTGTCAGATAGCACCGTATTTGTCGACTCACTATATCGGGATCATTCCCGCTGATCTTACCGGGGTGCAGAGGCGCCCTTGCAGCTGACAGGATGTATCCTCATGCAACAAATCGCTTTTTATATTCTTATCGCCAGCCTGACCATCGCCAGCCCCGGCCCGGGCGTTTTGTTCACCCTGACGAACACGCTCAACTATAACTTGCGCCATGCCATGGCCGGGATCATTGGTGTCGCCGCCGGAATGGGGGTGATATCGATCGTCGCGGCCAGCAGCATTGGGGCGATCATTACCACCTCCTGGCTGGCCCTGCTGGCAGTGAAAATCATCGGGGCCGCTTACCTGATTTATCTCGGCAGCAAATTATTCCGTTCAGTACCCCGGGCGATGAACAATAACGCGGCCACTGCGGGAAGCGATGTCGCGCCGTCCACCGGTAAAAGCTTCCGCCAGGGGATGCTGGTTTCTCTGCTGAACCCTAAAGCCATCGTCTTTTTTATGGCCCTGTTCCCGCAGTTCATTAACCCGCAGCAGCCATTTGCCCCCCAGTTTTCGATACTCTCGGCTATTTTCTGTCTTTTGGTGATCGTCATCCACTCGCTTTACGGATTTTTCGCACACTCCGTAAAGATGAAGATGTCTTCCGGTCATCTCTTCAGTAAACTCAATAAAACCGGTGGGGTGGTGTTCATGTGTTTTGCTGCAGGCCTCATCATTTCCGCTCTGCAGCCTTACATCTGAACCTCTGCTCCCTTATCGCCCAGGGCGTCGTGAACATGGATATTTTGTTGGCTATCGCTGATGACCCTGCGATCCATCTTGTTGACCACCTCCCATTGAATATCCCGGCCTGGTGGGGGGAGAATGCTGGACTCATCGTGACAAACCTGGCTATCCGCAGAAACCAGGGCGATAACGTTTCTGAACATATCTCGCTGACCCTGGCCGTATGCCGTGATGCCGGAATTTATTAAACCGGGTACACCGACACAGAATAGTGACACCTGAAAAGCTGCGGCTGATGACCAGGAAGGCGCAATGATCAACAATAAGGTGGAGCGAAAACAGAGTAGTGATAATACCTGCTCAGGTATTTGCTATCATCCCCACATGAACACGTGAATGTTGTCTATGACGGCAAAACAGCAGCAATGAAAATCCTGTCAGAAGGGAAGCCCTTAGAGGGCTGCGCCAGCTACATAAGATAAAATTGACGGCAGGTCGCCAGGATGTTCTGAAATACAGGTGATAAATGTTTCAAAAAAAACCGTTTCTCCTCCCTCTGCTTATTGCGCTCTACTCCGGAGGAGCTATCCTGACAACTATTCTTCTCCTTGCCGGTATCTATTTCTTTCAAAAGAAAGAAATAGAAGATTCTCTCCGTGAGAGCAACCTGGCTTACGCGATGAAAATTGCGGATACCACAGACCGATATCTGGCCATGGCCCAGCGTGAATTAGCCTGGACAGCGTCTGAGTTACAGAGCACCGATGCATCCGTGGCCAGGGATGAGGTCGAGCGTCTGCGGATCCGGTCAGCGGTATTTAACTCGGTTGGGGTGGTTAATGCGAAGGCGGTGATTGTTGCCACGTCACCTTACTTGCCCGCACTGACAGGCGTCAGAGTACATTCCGAAGCAAGCCAGGCTGCTCTGGTTGCGCGAAAACCACTGATTTCTGGTCCGTTCACGTCGATTGCCGGAAATGACATGATAATGCTCTCGCATCCACTCCGTTCGCCAGATGGTCACTATCTGGGGTATCTCGGCGGCAGCATTTATCTGAAAAAACAGAGTATGCTCAGCGATCTTATTGGCCTTCATTTTTATAAAGATAATGTCTCTGTCACTATTGTCGATCGCGATGGCAAGGTTATATTCAATACTGTTCCCACGATGACCCGCTCGCCCGTCAATCTCACGCCGCAATTGAAAACGTATATGAGCAACAACTTAAACGGTTCTTTTGTCGGACGAGATTATTTGGTTGGCTATGCGGGTCTTAAGAAATCTGACTGGAATATTATTGTGTCGACGCCGTCAGAGGTCGTCACCAGTATGTTGCTCAATACTGTGAAGAAAATTTCCGGACTGGTGCTGGCGATACTGTTCTTTATTACTACAGGGGTGGCTTTTCTTTCTTCCCGTATCGCAAAACCGCTGGAGCAGCTTGCGCGGCTGGTTCAGGCCAATGACAGTCTCATGTCGCCAGAGAAACTCTCTTCGATCAGGGCCTGGTACCAGGAGGCGTATTTACTCAGAGATGCGATGGAAAAACGTTTTCGTTTAGTCTCTGCACAATTTGCAGCGCTCAGTGATGAGGCGATGACAGATCCTTTGACGGGTTTATATAACCGGCGTGGTTTCTATGAGCAATTAACGTATATCAAGAACCTTAAAAATCAGTGCGCAATCGCAGTAGATATCGATCATTTTAAAACGATTAACGATCGTTTCGGGCACAGTGCGGGGGATACCGTGCTGGTTCATACCGCGGATTTGCTCAGACTGACATGTCGAAAAGAGGATGTTATCAGCCGCTTTGGGGGCGAGGAGTTCGTTATCCTTTTGGCGGAAACCACGCTCGCCGAGTCTGCTGCGATAGCCGAACGGATCCGCCAGGTCATATCGGATACCGAGTTCTCTGAGGCCGGACACCTTACGGTCTCGATCGGTGTGGCGGGGCTAAAAGATTATGAGGGTGACTACGAGCGGCTTCTTATGGAAGCTGATTCCGCGTTATATCAAGCGAAACGACAAGGACGAAACAGAGTCGTGGTCAGTGGGCATAGCCAATAGTCAGGATTGTCAGAAGGTAATGCTCTCAAGTGGTGAGTGTTCGTTTGTTTCTTAATGAACACAGCGTTGCTGGCCTGGACTTTTGCCGACGCATATCCAGTAATACCGTCGGTGAATCGGGTAAAAGCCTGCGGACGCCATGTTGGTTTCCAACGTCTTTAAATCCGACATGTCGCGGATGTTTACGCATATTCTGAGAGTGGTTTTCAGACCGGAACCGGCGCAACGTTCCGCCTGCATCACCCTTGACCTTGCCCCATTTCGAAATGGAATTCTGCCATGCTTCCCTCGACCTGTAAGGCCGCCGTCTTCCATAAACCAGCTCGCCTTGCGGCGATGCAATCTGGCACAGCCGCCAACATTCCCGCTATAATCGCAGAAATTTCTCAACGGGTTCAGAGACGAAATGACAAAACTCACCTTACAAGAGCAGCTGCTGAAAGCCGGGTTAGTGACCAGCAAAAAGGTCGCTAAAGTGCAAAGAACGGCCAAAAAATCACGGGTTCAGGCACGTGAAGCGCGAGAAGCGGTGGAAGAAAACAAAAAAGCGCAGCTCGAGCGTGATAAGCAGCTGGGTGAACAGCAAAAGCAGGCCGCTTTAGCCAAAGAATATAAAGCCCAGGTGAAGCAGCTTATTGAAATGAACCGGATTGTTCCGGCAAAAGGCGACATTGGCTTTAACTTTACCGACAACAACCTCATCAAGAAAATTTTTGTCGATAAGCTGATTCAGGCTCAACTGATTAGCGGCCGTCTGGCGATCGCGCGTCTGGTGCCAGACAGCAGCGGCGAGAGCGTATACGCGATTATTCCGGCTAACGTCGCAGATAAGATTGCGCAGCGCGATGCGGACAGCATTGTGTTACACAGCGCGCTCAGTCAGGAAGAGCAGGATGAAGACGATCCGTATGCTGATTTCAAAGTACCTGATGATTTAATGTGGTAGCTGGCCTTGCCGCTCGTCATCTGTCGCTGTGGATGGCCGCGTCAATGAAAAGGGATGAATGCATCGTCTCGCTGCGAAAATATCGCCCCCTCAAAGGATGAATCAATGATGATGTTCCGCCCCATGCGCGAAGAAGAATATCCGGCATATCTGGAATACTTTATTACGGATTATGCGCGTGAAATTGCCGCCAACTATCGGCTTAGCGCAGAGGATTCACTGACAAAAGCGACGCGTGAAATCGCCGAGGATCTTCCTGAGGGGGTGAATACCCCCGGGCAGGTTTTGCTGTCTCTTTTTAGCCAATCAGACAATCGCGACGAGCACGTCGGCTACCTCTGGTACAAACCCGATACCGCCGCGCGAACCGTGTTCATCTTTGATTTTTATATCTTCAACGCCTGTCAGGGGCAGGGGCTGGGCACGCAGGCGCTACGCGCCTTTGAGCGGGAGATGCGGGAGCAGGGGATCGAACAGATTCGACTTCGCGTGGCCGGAGATAACCAACGCGCCCGCCACGTCTACGAGTCCACCGGCTTTTGGGTGACGGGAATCAATATGAGTAAGACGTTATCCGATTAACGCCCGCGGAGACAGCGTTCCGACGGGCTGCACGGCGGTTAAAGGGAGAGATGAACGCACGGCACCTCAGGCTTTCTGTGCGGTCGTATTGCGCGCTGTTCGGTCCGGCCAGGGGGATAGCGATCCGAACGCCTGACCCGGACTTTCTTTCAGCGCGCTGGCTCCGCCAGCGTTATTTCGCCAGCAGCTCTTTGCGGACGATCTCTGCGCCGGCACTTAGCGCATTGAGCTTGCCTCTGGCGACCTGACGAGACAGGGGCGCCATCCCGCAGTTGGTCGAAGGATAAAGCTTATCGGCATCGACAAACTCAAGCGCTTTACGTAGCGTACCGGCGACCTCTTCCGGCGTCTCAATCGCCTGGGTTGCCACGTCAATCGCTCCCACCACCACCTTTTTGCCGCGAATCAGCTCCAGCAGATCCATGGGGACACGCGAGTTATGACACTCCAGCGAGATGATATCGATATTCGATGTTTGCAGCCTTGGGAACGCCTCTTCATACTGGCGCCACTCTGATCCCAGCGTCTTTTTCCAGTCAGTATTGGCTTTGATGCCATATCCATAGCAGATATGTACCGCCGTTTCACATTTTAGTCCTTCAATGGCTCTTTCTAACGCGGCGATCCCCCAGTCATTCACCTCATCAAAAAAGACATTAAATGCCGGTTCATCAAACTGGATAATATCGACACCCGCCGCCTCTAATTCTTTCGCTTCCTGATTGAGAATTTTGGCGAATTCCCAGGCCAGCTTTTCACGGCTTTTATAGTGGTTATCATAGAGGGTATCGATCATCGTCATCGGTCCTGGCAGAGCCCATTTAATAGGTTGTCTGGTCAGCTGACGTAAAAACCGGGCATCTTCAACGAAAACGGGCTTCTGACGCGCCACTTCACCCACGACCGTCGGCACGCTCGCCTCATAGCGATTGCGAATTTTCACCACCTCGCGTTTCTCAAAATCGACGCCGCTGAGATGCTCAATAAAGGTGGTGACAAAGTGCTGGCGCGTTTGTTCGCCATCGCTGACAATGTCAATTCCTGCGCGTAACTGATCATACAGCGACAAGCTTAGCGCATCTTTTTTCCCTTCAATTAATTCCTGGTCGTGTAATTTCCACGGAGACCATAGTTTCTCAGGCTCTGCCAGCCAGGAAGGTTTAGGTAAGCTGCCAGCCGTCGACGTGGGTAATAATTTTTTCATAATAGAAAACCTTGTATGTTCGGTAAATTAAAGCGCGTAGCCAGCAGACCATTTCTCAAGAATATTCTGGTAAGGCTTGATAAAATGCTCTTCAGTAAATTTTCCCTGTTCAATCGCCAGTTGGCTGCGTTCTTCCCGATCATAAACAATTTTGGTTAATGAATGATCCTGGTGATTCAGGTTCGGTTGATAATATTGCCCTGCGGCGGCGTTGGCATTATAAATTTCAGGCCGATAAATCTTCTGGAACGTCTCCATCGTACTGATGGTACTGATAAGCTCAAGATTAGTGTAATCACTAAGCAAGTCACCAGAAAAATAAAAAGCTAACGGCGCAACGCTATTCTGCGGCATAAAATAGCGAACCTTTAATCCCATTCTGGAAAAATATTGTTCAGTCAACGACGAGCCATTTTGCTGGTATTCGATACCCAGTACCGGATGCTGATTTCCCGTGCGCTGATAGGTGTCTTTGCTCGATACGCTAAGGCAGATTACCGGCGGTTTGTTAAAGTTCTGCTGGTATACCGTTGAATTAACGAAGTGTTTAAAGATATTTCCATGTAATTCACCAAAACCATCCGGGATGCTAAAGGCGGATTGCTGTTGGTTATGCTCTAACAGTCGCACGCTAAAATCATAATCGCGTACGTAAGAGGAGAAATTATTCCCGGCGAGACCGTCAATACGTTCGTGCGTTTTTTTATCGAGAATGTTCGTTTTTAATATCTCAATGACCGGAAAGCTGCCGCTGCGGTGCTGGTCAGTGAGTGTCATTTCAACTGAAATAATTTCAAGCTCAACAGAATAACGATCGCTTTTCGGGTTATCCCAGTACGCCAGCGCATTAAAACGATTGTCAATCATCGTCAGCGTGTTACGCAAGTTCTCCTCGCGATTTTCCCCTCTGGCCAGATTCGCGAAGTTGGTTGTAATTCGCGTATTTTCAGCGGGGTTATAATGCGCGTCAAAACGACTACGTTTAATAGTAAAAGCAAAATCTTTATTCATCGCGATGGTGCACCCTAAGTTCTGATATGAAAACTGAAGTTATTCCCTGAATCCCAGCATATCCTTTCTTTTTATCTGGTTATTTCATTCAGCGATCATCATATTGTCTCTGATTAATAGAGCATATTTTATGCCAGAGTCCCTGGAGGAGTGAAAGCGACATAATTTCATTACAACATGAGTCATCTTCATGGTCGACGAGCAAACCCATGGCAGCAAGGCTGACGAAGTGCCGGAGCATCACTGCGGATAGCCGGCGGTCAGAGTGCAGCTTCTCGGGCGAAGTAGGTGAGTTGCAGGGCTGAGCAACCCGGAGAGTAGAGTCTCAATCACAAATGTGTTTAGATATTTGCTTCTGAAATCCGGTGACCAACATGATGAATCCACAAGAAAATATTGTCAGTCAGTTCAGTACACTTTCCCCTGAGTTACAGCGGGCTGCGGAGTTCTGTCTGCAAAACGTGAATATACTGGTTGTGCAATCTATGCGAGCGTTCGCGGCACAAGCCGGGGTGAAGCCCGCCACGCTGCTGCGTCTGGCGCAGCGTCTCGGATTTAGCGGCTGGGGAGAGCTGAAAGATGCCTTTATTGACGATCTCGGCTTACGCAATGATACATATGTATCTAAAGCAAAAAAGCTCGTTGCCAAAGATACGCAATCGAATCTGTATGAGGAAGTCTTTCAGGCGCATCAGGCGAATCTGGTCTTCACCGGGAGTGAAAATCAGCAGGCGATGCCGCGAGCCGTCACGCTGCTGGATGAGGCGGACAACGTCTATATCTGCGGGTTTCGCGCCAGCTTCCCGATTGCCTGGTCGTTGTATTACGTCTACCGCTTATTCAATCGTCGGGTGTCATTGATTGATGGCCTGGCAAGCAACATTGAAGTGTTTACCCGTGAACTAACCGCTCGCGATTGTGTTCTGCTCACCAGTTTTGCCCCCTATTCACGAGAGTCCCTGGGTGTCCTGCATGCGGCACAGCGGGCTGGTGCTCGCATTATCGCCATCACCGACTCACCGGTCTCCCCTTTAGCTCAGGCTGCGGAGTGTACATTGTTGTTTTCAATTGACAGCCCTTCATTTTTCCCGTCGGTCGTCTCCGGGATGGGGCTGGCGGAATGCCTGCTGGCGATGCTGGTGGCGCGTCACGGCAACGAGGCGGTCAGCAAAATCGAGAGCGCCGAGCGTTATCTGATCGACTCTGGCGCGTATGTGGTCCCCGGCAAATCCGGATAAATGAAGCATTTGTCTCTGTGATAAGAAAATTAAATACATGTGTATCATAATTGCGTTGACGTGATTCAAATGAATCCTGCAAGATAATCCTCATAGTACGCAATAGCGTTTTCAGGAGCAGGAACAGAGCATGAGTCAGATCATTCATCGCAGCTTACGCCACACCCCCGCCGTCGCGGCGAGCGCGCAAGGTGTTTACATCACCGATGCCAGCGGCAAACGTTATCTTGATGCCTGTGGCGGAGCCGCCGTCTCATGCCTTGGGCATGGGCATCCTGACGTGCTGGCCGCCTTGCATCGACAGATCGATCGGTTAGCCTATGCGCATACCAGTTTCTTTACCAGCGATACCGTTGAGCAACTGGCGGAGCAGTTGACTCGCCAGGCGCCGGGAGACCTTAACTACGTCTATTTCGTCTCCGGGGGCTCCGAAGCGGTCGAAACCGCATTGAAACTGGCGCGCCAGTATTTTGTCGAAATCGGTCAGCCGGAGCGCACCAAATTTATGGCCCGCAAGCAGAGCTACCATGGCAATACGCTGGGAGCATTGGCCGTGGGAGGAAATGAATGGCGTCGCCGTCAATTCGCACCGTTGCTGATCGATGTGATTCGCGTCGCCGCCTGCAATGAATATCGCGATCGGCGCGAGGATGAGAGCCAGCAGCAGTATACCGATCGTTTGCTGCTGGAACTGGAGCAGGGAATGATTGAGGCCGGCCCGGAAACTATCATCGGTTTCTGTGCAGAAACGGTGGTCGGCGCGACAACCGGCGCGACCCCACCGACCCCGGGTTATCTGCGCGGCGTGCGTCAACTGTGCGATAAATACGGCATTTTGTATATTGCCGATGAAGTGATGTGCGGCATGGGACGTACAGGCACGCTGCACGCTTTCGAGCAGGATGATGTTGTCCCGGATCTGGTGACCATCGCAAAAGGTTTGGGGGGCGGATATCAGCCGATCGGCGCGGTACTGGCCGGTGAGAAGATTATGGCCGCACTTCAGGCTGGTAGCGGTCTGTTCCAGCATGGACATACCTACATCTGTCACGCCACTGCCGCCGCCGCGGCATTGGCGGTCCAGCAGGTTATCGAGCGTGACAATCTGCTGGAAGCGGTGAAACAACAGGGTCATTACTTACAAAGCGCGCTGCGTGATGTGCTGGGTGCGCTACCGCATGTCGGTGACACCCGCGGACGAGGCCTGTTTGCCGGTGTTGAGTTGGTCCATGATAAAGGGGACAAAACTCCGTTCGATCCCGCATTAAAGCTGCATGCGGCAATCAAGGCCAACTGTTTGTCCCGTGGCCTGATGGTCTATCCGATGGGAGGAACCATTGATGGGCAATATGGCGATCATATCCTGATAGCCCCGCCGTTTATCATTACCCCGCCGCAGCTTGATTTTGTGGTAGATACGCTGCACCGGGTCATTCGTGAAGAAACGCACAAGTTAGCGAGGCCAGCATGATTAATCGCTTACCGCCGCTGGCCGAACAGGAGTGGGATGAATATCAGCGTCCGCTGGCAGAGGAGATCATCAACGGCCCCCGTGGTGCGCTGTTACCGCCCTTTGAACCGTTGCTGCGTAGCCCTGAATTGATGGCTCACGCACAGCGGATGGGGGAGTACCTGCGTTATCGCAGCGCACTCGGACAACGGTTGTCTGAACTGGCCATTCTTATGACCGCGCGCCATTGGTCCCAGCCGGTGGAATGGGCGATTCATGCGCCCATTGCCCGCGAGAAGGGAATTTCAGCCGCTGCGGTACAGGCTATTAATGAATGCCGTCTACCGCTGGATTTACAAGCGGATGAGTGGGTGGTTTATCATTTCTGCCAGCAGCTACACCAGGAGAAAAAAATCCGCGATGATACCTGGCAACACGCCATAGCGCTTTGGGGAGAAAAGGGCGTGGTGGATTTGATGGGAATTAACGGCTATTACAGCTTACTTTCTATGCTTATGAACGGTGCACAGACGCCAGTACCCGATACCGGGGATGAGATTATTCCCGCTTAAATAATTGACTGACAAACAGGAGTCTATTTTTTCTTCATTCCTCTTGGCAGGCATAATTTGTCATGGAATACACACATCAGTTGTTAGCCTTTCAGCGGGCGCAGCACCTGTTTTGTTATATATATTTTCTCATCGACGTTGAGGTTTATTATGTCTACTTTACTTAGCAAATTAAAAATCACATTGGCTCTGGTCGCGTGTTCCACCAGTTTCCTGGCCGCAGCCCAGGATAAAATTACGGTGGGTGTTGATACGGCATTTGTTCCCTTTGAATTTAAACAAGGTGATAAATACGTGGGCTTTGATATCGACCTGTGGGATGCGATTGCCAAAAAAATGAATATAAGCTACGAATTACGCCCCATGGATTTCGGTGGGTTAATTCCTGGCTTGCAATCGCGTAATTTAGATGTGGCTATGGCGGGGATTACCATTACCGATGCGCGAAAACAGGTTGTCGACTTTAGCGATGGGTATTATAACGCTGATTTATTAATGGCGGTGAAGACAGGTAATAATAGCATCACCCGCTTCAGCGATCTGGCGGGCAAGAAAGTAGGGCTTAAACAAGGCACCGCCGCCGCGACCTTTATGAAATCAAAATACAAAGCTAACTATATTGAATTTCCGAACATCGACAATGCCTATCTCGATCTGCAGGCAGGGAACCTCGACGCCGTGGTACATGACTCGCCGAACGTGCTCTATTACGTAAAAACGGCGGGCGGTGGGAAAGTTAAATCTACAGGGGAAAGCGATAGCATTTTGCCACAGCAGTATGGCTTCGCGATGCAGAAAAACAGCAGCCTGACACCAAAAATAAATGCCGCACTTGAGGCATTACGCGCAGATGGTACCTATAGCAAAATTTATGTGAAGTGGTTCGATAAACAACCGAAATAACATCTTCTGGCCGAAGAAATTCGGCCCATACTCCATCTGAACTGGTTTTATTATGAATTTTGATAGTCATTATATATGGCAATCCCTGCCACTGTTGTTGCAGGGGTTGCAACTGACATTGATTATTTCACTGTCAGGTCTGTTGGGCGGTTTTATTATTGGTTTGTTCGCCGGGACCTGCCGGGCTTTTGGTGGTCGCATAGCGAAAACGCTATCGTTAGTGTTTATTGAATTAATTCGTGGTACGCCGATCATGGTACAGGTGATGTTTATTTATTTCGCATTACCGATGATATTACCTGTGCGTATCGAACCCGTTACTGCCGCGATTGCGACGATTGTAATTAACTCCGGTGCCTATATTGCCGAAATAACGCGTGGAGCAATATTATCGATCAATAAAGGTTTTAAAGAAGCCAGCCTGGCAATGGGATTATCCCAACGCAGCACCGTGTGGCATGTGATTATGCCTCTGGCATTGCGGCGTATGATTCCAGCGCTGGGTAACCAATGGATTATCAGTATTAAAGATACTTCGTTGTTCATTGTCATCGGTGTAGCTGAGTTAACGCGGCAAGGACAGGAAATTATTGCCGGCAACTTTCGCGCCCTGGAAGTGTGGACGGCAGTAGCGTTGATTTATCTGATGGTGACGTTGTGCCTGAGTTTTCTGCTGAAGCAACTAGAGAAAAGGATCCATATTTTATGAGCATGGTTGAATTTAGCGCAGTATCTAAAAGCTTCGGCACGACGCCCGTGCTGCATGATATCAATCTGAAAATTGAAGCCGGAGAAGTGGTGGTGATTATCGGACCTTCGGGGTCGGGTAAATCGACGCTGCTACGCTGTATCAATAAACTGGAGGCAATTAGCTCTGGTACGCTGCTGGTGGCGGGGATGCATATTACCGATCCGCACGCCAGCGAATGTGATATCCGCCGTGAAGCAGGCATGGTGTTCCAGCAATTCCATCTCTTTCCGCATTTAACCGCGCTGGAGAATGTGATGTTTGGCCCCATTCGGGTGCGTAAACAGAGTAAAGCAGCGGCGCGCGAACAGGCGCTGGCATTGCTGGATCGCGTCGGCCTGAAGGACCGAGCTAATCACTATCCATCGGAGTTATCCGGCGGCCAACAGCAGCGCGTGGCGATTGCGCGTGCGCTGGCGGTGAAGCCGAAAATGATGCTGTTCGATGAACCTACTTCCGCGCTTGACCCTGAATTGCGTCATGAAGTGTTAAAGGTTATGCGCTCGCTGGCTGATGAAGGGATGACTATGGTCATTGTCACGCACGAAATTGGCTTTGCGCGTGACGTGGCATCGCGCTTGATCTTTATTGACAGGGGAACCATTGCCGAAGATGGATCACCTGATATGCTGCTAAACGCGAGCAGTAATCCGCGCCTGAAAGAATTTTTGCAACACGTATCCTGAATAGAAGTGAATGATAACAATATGAAAAAAATCACAATTAGTGGATCTTCGTTTGCCGTTGGTCAACGCCTGGGCGAATTCGGTCGCGACGCCTGGCATCAAAAGCTGGTACATATTCCGCTGTGGCAAACGGTTATCGGTATGAAAGACAGTGCGCAAACTCGGGCGATGCGAACCCTGGTTGAGCAGCAGTTTCCGTTGATTTGGCAGGAGCTGACCGGTATGGCAGCGGGTTTACAAGCGCCGGTTGACGAAGTTTTCGCCTGGAACTGCCGGGGTGATTTAGTGCGATCAACGTCCGATGGTTGTACCACGGTAGTGGGGGAGAGCCGCGAGGGGGAACGCGTGATCGCCCACAACGAAGACGGGTTCCCGCAGTTACGCGACGATTGCGCATGGGTCAGTATTTCACCTACCGAGGGGATGGCCTTTTCCAGCTTTGCTTACCCAGGTTCGCTTTGCGGTCATACTTTTGCAGTCAATGCCATGGGGATCGTGAATACCGTAAATAACATTCGCGCGCTGCACCGGCCCGTCGGTATACCGCGGCAAATCCTGGCGCGCGCTGCGCTGAATGCCAGCACGCTGGATGAGGCCATTGCCGTTTTAACCACCCTGCCGCGTTCAGGTGCATTCCATCACACCCTGGGACAGTCCGGAGATAGTCGTCTGTTCAGCATTGAAGCGACAGGCGCCGGGCATTCAGTGCGTTTGCTGGATGGCACATTTGGTCATGCTAACCATTTGATTCACGAATCGCTCAGGGATGTGCAGCAGGTCATTACCGACAGTTCCGCTTCGCGCCAGGCTCGCCTTATCGACGAGTTAACAACGTCATCGCAACTGGATGCAACGGGCGCCCTGGCTATCTTATCCGATCAGCAGGTTGCGGCACTGCCGATATACCGTTTATCGCCGCAGGATCCGGATGAGGAAAATACCCTGGCTACGGCCCTGTTTGTGCTGAATGCCCGCCAGGTAGAGTGGCGCATTTTCACCCTGGATCGGCAGCAGGCTATCTTGCAAGGGGCGGTAAATGCATGACCTGTGTGAGTGAATGCGCCGATGTTACTCTGGCACCCGAGGTTGCAGAACCGGGGCAAGAGAGGGCGTATGGAGAGCGGTTTGAGGGGCCGGCAGGCTGCATCAGAAGGGTGCAGCCTGCCGGCCTGGATCAGAATACGATCAGACTTTAAGCAGTTTCACCGTGGCATCGATGTCAATTTCATCTTCTGAGAAGATCAATGTCGTGCCCTGAAAAGTGGTGATCGCCAGTTTTTTCAGCGAGCGCATGTCACCGGGCTTAACGTCGGATTTCGGCTTGATGCTGCTCATCAGGATCCCCACGGACAGCACCGCATTTTCTTTATCAATGCGGGTATCGGCAGGTACCTCTTCGCTGTAGACCAGGTAGGATTTGATCGAAGTAAGCTTCAGGCGTTCGCCGGCGATATAGATATATTTGCTTTCTGGTACCACTTTCACCGCGTACGCTGACAAACCCTTGTTATTGGTGGTGGGTTCGAAGGTCACCGCCGCATCTTTCTTAATCAGCTCAGGATTGGCGACCTTAATCACATGAAAATAGCGGTTATCGCCGTTTTCATCTTTGATAAATCCAAAACCTTTATCTTTAAACCAGGTTGTGATTGTTCCGTTCATCGCCGTTACCACCTACTTAATCGTGTATTAACTCAATTTTTGCAGCGCGCAGTGTAATGCACAATGGCTGCGCAGACCACGTCTTTGGTTTCAGTCTGGACGATAAATTTTGGCTATGCGAGGGGAAATAGCGTGCCTCAGAATAACAACACGCCTGTTTATCATGGCCAGAGAACTGGTGGCAGGCTACTCATTGCCCCACTGATTAAGGAACGTCGCGATCTCATCGATACGATCCGGGTGGAGACCGGCTTCGTGCGCCATTTCTGCCTGGGCCTCTTCGCTGATCTCCTCGTTGTTCATCAGACGGCTGAGCAGCAGCTGAAAATAGTGCGCCAGAGGTTCGCGTTCCGCTTCACTGACCGGCTTTGCGCATTCTGTCGCGTACTCGTCGGCGATGTCATAATACTTTAACGGTATTTCATTATTCATTCAGTAGGCCCTTAGGTTAATGCCGGCATCATTTTCCAGAGATCATATCATCCTTATTTCATTTTTTCTGCCATCCGCATTGCGGAGATCCGAAGGCGAAAAACGCCCTGAGAGTATGGCGGTCTGATTTTCTGTTCCACCGCGCGGCCAACAGGATGCGCGTCAGGGGAACGCTGGACCGGGCATCACTTTCTTTTTATTCTCTGCAGAGGGTAATGTTGCCCGCTAACTCGTAACCCGATGCTGTCAATGAAGATATTGCTCGTCAGACATGGTGAAACCGAATGGAATAGCGTTAACCGCCTGCAGGGGCAGCTTGATAGCCCGGTAACCGCGCGTGGGCATCGACAAATCGCGGCATTGATTCGCGCGCTTGACGGTGAGGAGATAGATCGGGTGGTCTCTTCTCCTGCAGGTCGCGCCGTCGCGGCGGCTATGCCGATCGCGGCCCATTTTGCCTGTCCAATCCGCTTTGATGCGCGGCTCATTGAACGGGGTTTCGGGCCATTAGAGGGCACGGTCTATCCGCAGCTCAACGACGCGCAGCGAAGGCTGTTCGATACGATCTACTCCGGCGATCCGCACGTGACGCCGCCGAACGGCGAGTCGCTGACCGCTGCCGCCGCCAGAACAACCGCGGCGCTGCTTGCAGCCGGTGAGGCGGGGGATCGCTGCGTGTGCGTGGTTTCTCATGGCCAGGTCATACAGGCGGTTATCTCCATTCTTGACGGCCATGGCGCGGAGCACTTCCCCCGCTATACGCATCAGAATGGCAGCTACTCGGTTCTGGAGTATGCGGCAGGTCGGTTATCGCTGGTGAAATGGGGGATAGCCACCCATTTGCTGCTGCGGGGATAAGCAGACAGCTTATCCCCTTGTGGCGTTTAGTCGGATTTCAGCATGCCGAAACTGACTATTCTGGAGCGGCCCTGCTCTTTGGCCCGGTAAAGTGCGGCATCCGCGGCACGCAGCAGGCTGTCGCTCTGGGTATGCTGCGGGAAGCTGGCAATGCCGATGGAGACATCCACCTGGCCAATCTCGGTGAGGCCATCCCGCAGGGTCAGGCTGCGGACACTGTCGTAAATCTCCTCTGCGCAGGCCCGGGCCGCCTCTTCACTGGCGCCGGCCAGCAGCACCAGAAACTCCTCGCCGCCGTAGCGAAAAGCCATGCCTTTGTCGCGTACCGCGCGTTGGACAATGACCGCCACGCTCTTGATCACCAGATCGCCGGCTTCGTGACCATACCGATCGTTAATCGTCTTGAAGTGATCGATATCGATCATCAGGCAGCTCAGCGGAGCATGGTTTTGCACCGCGAGATTGATTTGCGTATGCAAGGCATCATCCAGATGATGACGGTTACGCAGCCCGGTCAGCGAATCAAACAGCGCTTTCTCCAGCAGCGCGCTGCGCAGACGCTGGTTTGCCAGCGCCAGACCCAGCGCTTCGGCCATCAGCTCCAGATAGGCACGCGAAGGGGCGGTAGCAGAGGTGACATTCCTGAAGGAGAGCAGGCCGATGGCTTCTCCTTGCGCAACCAGCGGCACGCAAAGCGATTGATGAATGCAGGCGTCCGGCAGGTGTGAACAGGCGATGTCAGGCTCACCATTGACCGGTGGATGGCTTAATCCACGGCGGACGGCCCAGCAGTTGTCAGGATAAAAGACCTCGGGTTCATCCGGCGGCGAGAGCCATTGGGCCACACAGCGCAACTGCCAGGGGTTGGTTTCGAGAACATACAGGCGCCCGGGAATTGCGGGGGCGATATTCGGCGCGAAGAGCTCGGCGACCTTGATAACATCGTCAAAAGATTCGCAGCCTTGCAGACGCTGCGTCATGCGCGCCAGCAGTTCCCGAATCGCCCAGTCGGCATCGCGCTCTTGTTCAAGACGCTGACGCGCCAGGCCATTTTCGCGGAAAATACGGATCGCCTGCGCCATATCGCCAATCTCATCGATCTGCGTGAACTGGGGAGCTTCGACGGCATAATCCTGTGAGGCGAGACGCTGTACCACATCGCTTAAACGAACAACCGGGTACAATACCCGCCGTTGAAGGATAAACCCGAGGACAAACAGGAACATCAGCGCCGTCAGCGCGACCATTATTTCTGATAACGTACGCCAGGTGTGCGATTTTTCCGTGGCTTGTGCAATGGCGCTGGCGGCCCGGCCTTCCAGCATAAGGCGGAAGTGATCGATCTGTGTCTGTACCCGGTCCAGCTCCTGTTCATAATGCTTGCCGTAGAGCAGGGAGAGCGCCTCGCTGTCTGCGCCGCGTTCAATACTGGCGAGCGCAGCCTGCTGTTCATCCTGCAGCTCATCCGCGATCTGCAGCCCCTCGCGCAGCAACATCAGCTCCTGCGGCGTCGCTCCCCGATCTTTCAGCTTTTCCAGCCGCTGCTCTATGGTCGTCAGCGAACGGGCCTGCTGGCGGTACTCCTGCAACACATCCGGATTTTTGTTAATGACGTAAGCGCGAGCGAGGTCGGATAATTCCCAGCTCTCGGTTTCAACCGTTTCGGTTAACTGGTCGAAGATCTGCCGCTGTTGTACGGCCTGGCGTTCGGCCGTCTCCGCGTTGGACGCCATCAGCATGGCAATACCGGAAGTGATGGTCAGGCAAACGGTGATCCCGTAGGCCCAGTTGGTCATGGTGGCGATTCTCACCCGAATTTTCCTTGCGTGCAGATGAACAAATGACGTTACGTCTAATTATAGAACCCGCTTTTGCCCACTTGCGGGCAGAGGGTTAGCTGCGTTTTTTGCGAATAATCGTGCTATGTAGCGTGCCGGCATGCTGGCATAAGGTACAAAAAACATCTTTATCCAGGGCGCCAGTTATAACATCGTTCTCTATCAGCTGTAATGCATCCTGATAACGCATGGCGACGCGATAGGGGCGATCTTCGGTCAGAGCGGTAAAAATATCGGCAATGGCGATGATCCGGTCAGGGAGTTGCAGATAATCCTGATTCAGATGCAGCGGATAGCCGCTGCCATCGAGTTTTTCATGGTGGTTTGCCGCCCAGTTAATGATTTCACCCAGTTCGCTAAAGGCGCTGAGAATTTCACCGGTCATATAGCTATGTTCTCGCACCTGACGGAGTTCATCAGGCGTGAGTTCGCTTTGCTTTTCCAGGATATCCAGCGGGATATTAATTTTACCAATATCGTGCAAATAGCCGGCAATTTCGATTTTTTTACACTCCTGTTCCGGCAGATGCATATAGGTTGCCAGCAGGCAGGATATTTCACCGACCATAATACTGTGGCTGGCGGTGAAACTGCTGTAGGTATCGACAATTTTGGCGATTAACAAACAAATATCTTTCAGCCCGTCGATATCGATGTACAGCTCGTTAATCGGGCCGATGATCTCCAGCATCCTTTGGATATGTCCGGGATGAAGATGCAGCCAGAAATGCTCTTTTTGCGCGAGCTGGCAGACGGTGTCACAGAGCATCGGATCAATCTCATGATGCAAGGTGCGGAAGGTGTCGATGATAATGTCGGGGTGGTGATCCGTGGTGATATTTCCGGTGGAGAGCAGACGTTCAAAAGCATCGGCAAAAAAAACGATATGCTCTTCGAGGTTACCTTTATGCGCCGGGTTAAAGTGGTGATGGCGGATAACAGGCAAAACAGGCGCGAAGGTGGGTAAGCCGCTGAGCATCTCGGCCCCCCGATGCTGGTGAGGGTCTTCGATATTATCAATGTCATTCAGCGAAGTGACGATTCGCTTATCGCCGAGCACGCCAATATCGTGAAGCAGTGCGGCGCAAAATATGGTCTGCTGCTGCGACCGCGGCAGTTCCAGAGCTAACGAAAGTTCGAGAGCAATTAGCGCCGTGCGTTGCATATGCAACTGAAGTTCCGGGTTGATTATCTGTATAACGCGCGTGGTTAGCATCAATGCTGATTTTAAGGCGAGACGCATCGTTTTTCTCCATCCGCGTGATTGGGATAATATCGGCTCATTCTGGTGGCCTGTATCCAGATAACGCCAGCAGGGGGTAGAGACGCCAGTTCGCGGCGAAATAATCGGTGAGCAAATCCCGAAATAATTTCATTTATAGCCATACTCAAGCCCGAAATGCGTGGCGACAAAGACGCATAAAAGCGTGAAAAAAGTCTTTAACAGGCGTCAGTTAATCATTTTGCTCATAAAAAGAAAATACATTGTCGTGAGTAGCTTGCGTTACCTCGCCGCCGGGATGAGGCTTATCTGATTCGATCGTCAGCAAAACGAATTTTAGAACAGGCTGCGTGATGGTGTGATGAACGCTTGCCGGTCGCCGCTGACGGAGACGCTGTTGCCTCGCGAGTTGTTGGCGGCGTGAAGCCAGTACAGGGCCGAACGTCGGCCCCACGGTAAAACAACACCGTCACCGCCCCTGGGCGGGACGGTGACGAACGTTTTGATTACCACCACGTCATCATCAGAATGTCATGGCACCTTGCAGATACAAGGTACGCGGCTGGCCGACATAGATGCCTTTGTTGTTATCGTCGTATGAGCGGGTGTAGTACTCATGGTCGAAAATATTTTTTACGCCAAACGCCAGATTGAGATTGGCCATTTGCGGGCCAAAATCGTAGGCGACGCGGGCGCCCCACAGCATATAGCCCGGAATGCGGCCGTTGCTGCCGTCAGCGCTCTCTTCCACGGTGTTGGCGTTGTCAGCAAACTGACTGGACTGGAAATCGCTATTGAGGTTGAACGTCCAGTTACCCGGTTTGTAATCTACCCCGAGCGTACCTTTATGTCTGGGTGAGAAAGGCACCTGGTTGCCGTAGGTATCGCCTTTCTCACGAATGACGGCGTTGACATAGGCATAGCTGGCATAGACCGACAGATTTTCCAGCTGCGGATTGAGATCGCCGAGATCGTAACGCGTCTGCGTCTCCAGTCCGCTGTGGCGAGTTTTACCGCGAGCGGTGACGGTATCGTTGGTCTGGTTGGAGTCGTACTGATTGTTGAAGTTAATCAGGAAGAGTCCCATTTCCGCGCTCAGCGCGCCGTTGTCGTAGCGGGTACCGACTTCCCAGGTGCGGGCCTTTTCCGGTTCCACATTGCCGCTTTGCACAGCCTTGCCAATTTGGCTGTACTGTACGGTACCGAACGATCCTTCTGTATTGGCATAAAGATTCCAGCTGTCGGTGAGGTGATAAAGTACGTTAAGCGCCGGCAGCGGGGCGTTATAGCTGACCTGCTGACGGGTGCCTTTCAGGCTGTCGTCCTGGTAAGACTCAATATGTTCGAAACGCATCCCCGGCGTGACCGTCCAGTTGCCGATATCGATGCGATCGTCGATATACCAGGCGTGAGCCTCGGTGCCAGAGCGGGTATCGCGGTCGTACGGACTGGCGGTGTCGGGCAACTTGCCGCTGACGGTGGGGGTGTAATAGCGCATCTCGTGCGTGGATTCATTCACGTAGCGATAGCCGACGCCGACTTCATGCGCGGAAGCGCCAAGCATAAAGCTTTGGCTGTAGCGCGGCTCGATACCGCGCACCCAGTATTCGCGCGGGGAAAGCGTGGTGCGTTTCCCTTGCTCCAGATAACCGCTGCGCAGCGTATGAGTATAGAAGCCCTGAATGTTGAACTTGTGCCGGTCATCGGGCTGGAACTGATAGCCGAGGCTGGCCAGCTGACGTCGTCCCCAGAAGCGATCTTTTAAGCGGGTGGACTGCCAGCGATCGGCAGCATAATCGGCGCGGGACAGGCCGCCGGGCATATCGGCTTCACCATCGTAGTACTGCAGCAAGCTGTTGAACGTGTGCACCGCGTTTGGCGCATATTTGCCTTTCAGCATCACGTCATCGATGCGCGTGGCGCTATGTTCACGCCAGTCGCTGCCGCGGGTACCTGAATAGAGCAGGGCAGCCCCCAGTCCGTTATCGGCGGTCCCTCCCAGCATCAGGTTATGCGTCTCTTTGGGATTGTTCTGCGAAGAGGTCGGGCTGAGCTGGCCTTCTACGCCGCCCGCGATAGCAAAGTCCTGCGGGATGGCCCGGGTGACAAAGTTCACTACGCCGCCCACGTTTTGTGGCCCGTAGCGCACGGCGCCTGCGCCGCGAACCACATCCACCGCATCCATATTGCCCAGCGATACCGGCGCCAGCGATAGCTGAGGTTGACCGTAGGGGGCGAAAGGCACCGGAATACCGTCCATCAGTACCGTAGAACGGCTGGCGAGGCGTGGGTTCAGCCCCCGGATGCCAAAGTTCATCGCCAGATCGTGGCTGCCGGTACCGGTATTTTCCGGCGCATTGACGCCGGGAATGCGATTCAGGACTTCGCGCATAGTGGTGGCGCCGGTTTTGGCGAAATCGTCGCGGCGGATAACATCGCGGGCGCCGGCGTGTTCAAAAACATCGTTTTCCCGGGCGTCGCCAAGCCAGTCGCCGATCACCGTCAGCGTGGATTCCGTATTAACCGGCGCCGGTTCCAGCGTCCAGGCCTGATTACCCAGAGATTTCAGCTGCAGTCCGCTCCCGCTGAGCAGCGTTTGCAGACCCTCTTCCAGCTCATAGCGGCCGTGCAGGCCATCGCTGTGTTTTCCGCGCGTCAGGCCAGCATCCGCCGAGAGCGTAATGCCGCTGCGGGCGGCGTACTGGTTCAGTGCGCTGTCTAAATCCCCGGCGGCAATATCAAACTGCGTTGCCGCCAATGCGGGGGCAGCGACCAGCCCCGCGAGCGGCAGCAGGCTTAAACGGATTGCCATCACCAGAGGCATCGGTTTGCGTAATACGCGTAAAGGCGTCATGTGTTCTCCACAATCGTTTTTGGTTGTCATCATCTGTTAAGTCGAACGAGCGGGTGAAAAGGGACAATGGAGAAGGCAAATTTTTTGTTTTTTTTCTCAGGCTGCGATGACAGTGACCCAGTAGCGGGTGGCAAATTGCAGTTTTACCGGCAGGGTCTGTGCGATGATGTGCAAAATCGCATCGGTGTCGCCCAGCGGAAAGGTGCCGCTCAGACGCAAACCGGCGACGGCGGGATCGCAGCGTAAGATCCCGGGGCGATAGCGGGAGAGTGTGGCGAGCACTTCATGCAGCGGACGATCGCGGAAGCTGAGGACGCCCTGCGTCCAGCTGGCGTCGCTGCTGTTGAGCGCCTGAAGGCGGATGAAGGCATCGCGGGTAAACCACAGGCTCTCGCCCGCGTGGACAATCTTGCGCTGTCCGTCTGGCAGCAGCGCCTCGACGGCGTGCTGTTGCACCGTCAGGCGCGTGTCACGGGCAAACTGGCGGACGGTAAATTCGGTGCCCAGCGCGGTGAGTAAACCGTCGCGGGTCTGGACGCGAAACGGTCGTTGCCGGCGGTCGCGGGCGGTGGTGATGGCAATTTCGCCGTAGCGCAGGCGAATCAGGCGCTGGTGGCCATCAAAGCGCACATCGGCGGCGCTGTCGGTATTGAGCGTCAGCAGAGTGCCGTCGCTGAGCGTTTGCCGCAGGGGCATGCCTTTTGCCGTGCGGTAATCGGCGCGCAATCCTTCCGCCAGTTCGCTGCTCCACATCTGCCAGCCGCCGCCGGCGGCAACCAGCAGCATCAGCCCTTTCAGCACCTGGCGACGCGTCAGGCGACTGTCGTTGAGCGTCCGGCTGGCAAGGGGACCGGGAAGTTGTCCCATCTGCTGGCGCAGGTTTTCGACCTGCTGCCACGCCCACTGGTGATCGCGGCTTTGTTCATACCACTGTTGCCAGCGGACCTCCTGTCGGGGGTTGACGCGACTATCGCTTAATACCGCGTACCAGCGCGATGCGGAACGCAGAGCCAGACGACGGGATTCGGTTAATGCGGAACTCACAGGCCATTCTCCAGGCGAAAAAGCAGGCAGTGCTCAGTCGCTCTGGCGACGTATTTTTTTACTGAGCTGACCGATACCATCAGGCGTTCGGCAATCTCGGCATACGTCAGCCCCTCCAGCTGCGAAAGCAAAAAGGCCGCGCGGGCTTTCCGGCTCAGGCCATCAAGCATGGCATCGACCTGCTGCAGCGTCTCCAGCTGGATGTGCTGTCGCTCCGGCGAAGGGACCAGGGCCTGCGGAAGCTGGGCAAGCATCTCCAGCCACGCGCGTTCCAGCGCATTACGGCGAAACAGATCGATCATCACCCGTCTGGCGATGGTGCACAGGAAGGATCTAGGATCGCGGATCGCCGTCAGCGATTCGCTGCCCATCACGCGCAGAAAGGTATCCTGAGTGACATCATCGGCGTCAAAGGCGGATTGCAGCTTGCCGGTTAACCAGGTTGTCAGCCAGCCGTGATGGGCTTGATACAGAGACGCGAGCGTGAACGGCGTGGCGGCGGAAAGCTGAGACATAAGCGGGTTCAAAACAGGTTATCAATAGCGACATGTTAATATGAGAATGGTTATCATTACAATTAAAAGGCGGCGCAAAAATGGGTCGTGCGAACAATAATTTCAATAAGTGACTGTTGCGATTAGAAAATGTTGTTGATTTCACGGCATCAGGTCTCCGGCCCGTGTTACGGGCGGCTTATCATTGAAGGTCGGGGATAAAAAAGGATAATTTTTCGTTGTAAACGAATAGTGGATGATTTATTTAGCGAAAGCGCCAGACATTGTGCGGATTTATAAAATAAGGTGATTCTTATTTGATATATAGAAAAGGAATGAAAAGATATGTTGCATACTGTTTTATAGATTCTGACTCTGATATATGGAGATGCGTTATATTGATTGCCGCGATTCTTTAGCAACGTTTATACTTTTTACCACCGCGTCGCCTCGGGCAGGATGACAGGGTGGGTAAGTTGTTGCCGGCCAGTGACGGCAGGGGCTGCGAAGCAATATGACGCTGAAGAGTACAAATTGATTTAATAATGTGCAATCAGCGGAACGAAATAATTAGCGAGAAAAGGGTTGTCACAGTAAATATTTGTAATGGGATCTTCTTTTTTATTTTACATTCTGTTACAACTATGAGGGTATTATGCTTTTTTCACCGCGGAGGTGTTTTTTACTTGCCGGAGTGAATTTAGCCGGATTACTATTGTCATAGTTGCTATACGTACCGCCTAACGACTGATGAATGGACTTCGTTTTTTCCTTAAGCGCTACTCATTTATAGACGTTTACAGGAAAAATCATGCCTTGCGCTTTTAATAAAAGTCTTCTGCACCCTCGCAACTGGGGGACCTGGTTTGGCCTTGCCATTCTCTGGTTAATCGTGCAATTGCCTTATCCTCTGTTACACATCATCGGCACCAGCGCAGGCAAGGCGTCACGCCGCTTCCTTAAGCGCCGCGAACATATTGCCCGACGTAATCTTGAACTCTGTTTTCCGGACATGTCACCGCAAGCGCGGGAAAAGATGATTGAGCAGAATTTTATGTCGCTGGGCATGGGACTTATCGAAACCGGTATGGCCTGGTTCTGGAGCGACGAGCGGGTTAAAAAATGGTTCGACGTTGAAGGCTTTGAGAATCTGAGCAAAGCGTTAAGCGCCGGGCAGGGTGTTATGGTTGTTGGCGTGCACTTTATGTCGCTGGAGCTCGGTGGCCGTACCATGGGTCTGTGTCGGCCGATGATGGCGACCTATCGCCCGCACAACAGCCCGCTGATGGAGTGGGTGCAAACCCGCGGACGCCTGCGTTCGAATAAAGCGATGATCGATCGCCGCAATTTATCTGGTCTGGTGCACGCGCTGAAAGCCGGCGAGGCGGTATGGTTCGCCCCGGATCAGGACTATGGCCCGAAAGGCAGCGTGTTTGCGCCGTTCTTCTCTGTCCCTCAGGCGGCGACGACAAACGGCACCTACGTCCTGTCGCGTCTCTCCGGTGCGAAGATGCTGAGCATCAGTATGGTGCGTAAGATGGACCGTAAAGGTTACACCCTGTACATCAGCGATGTGCTGAATGACTATCCTGGCGAAGATAAACAGGATGCGGCCAGCTATATCAACCGGGTGATTGAAAAAGAGATTCTGCGCGCGCCGGAGCAATATCTGTGGGTACATCGGCGCTTCAAAACCCGCCCGCTGGGCGAAGGCTCACTCTACTAAGCCAACAAGCACCGTAAGCGCTTTCAAAATCGCGGCAGTTGCGTTAACGTGAGCGCGATCATGTTTTTTGTTGAAAGCGAAGGAGTGCAGCGTGTTCGCTGAGTTTGGTGTGTTGAATTATCTGACCTATCTGGTCGGGGCTATTTTTATCATCCTGGTGCCCGGCCCTAATACCTTTTTTGTTCTGAAAACCGGTATCGCACACGGCGTTAAAAAGGGCTATCTGGCGGCGGCTGGCGTGTTCATCGGCGACGCGGTGCTGATGCTGCTGGCGTTTGCCGGCGTTGCGACCCTGATTAAGACCACGCCGGTGCTGTTTAATATCGTTCGTTATCTGGGCGCGATTTACCTGCTGTGGCTGGGTGGCAAGATGCTCTATTCCGTTCTGACTCAGCGGGAAGGGCACGCGGACGCCGGGGCTGAACCGGGAAGCGCGATTCTGAAACGCTCGCTGACGCTTAGCCTGACCAATCCCAAAGCCATTCTTTTCTATGTCTCTTTTTTCGTGCAGTTCATCGACGTTAACGCGACAACACCCGGACTGGCGTTCTTTATCCTCGCGCTGACGCTGGAAGTGATTAGCTTTATGTATATGAGCTTCCTGATCCTGTCCGGCTCGTTCGTGACGCGCTACGTGAAGACCAGAAAGAAACTGGCAAAAATCGGCAACAGTCTGATTGGTCTGGTGTTTGTCGGCTTTGCTGCGCGCCTGGCAACCCTGCAATCGTAAACCGCTGGCCGGTAGTGATTCCGGCCTGATAGCTTTATCCTCTGGCTTGTAACAAAAACCCTTCAATTTTTATTGCATTGATGTTACATATACAGCCGATTATCGGTCAGAGAAAAGGGAACCCGGATGATTCTGCAAAAGCTCATCAGCAACAAAAACAGCAAGAAATTCTTCTTGTCGATAGGGATTGTGTTTGCCATCGCGCTTACCGTGGTGGGCCGCGCAACGTTTGGCGGGGTCGTTAGCGAATACAATATGCCGTACTCCGAATGGAGCACATCGATGTTTTTCCTGCAGGGGGCGATGGTGACCGTGTACAGCATCGTGTTCACGCTGCTGTTTTCCATTCCGCTGGGCTTCTTCTTTTTAGGTTCTGACCGTCAGGACTAAGGCTATGGGGCGAACGCGCGTTCGCCCTGCTTAACCCTTCCGTCACCAGCCGCGGCCGTCATAATGATGATGGTGGTGGTGCCTGTGGTGATAGCCGTCGTCAACAATACATCCCGATAACAGCGTGCATAGCGCAAGAATCAACGATAACACGATCGGTTTTTTCATTTCTCACTTCTCCGTTGTCCACCGTCCGCGGGCAAAGAGCGTGCGGAGTCGGCTGATGAAGTGAGTGTATAGCGTTAACTTATTGAGTGGATAGGATAACTCCGCAATAACGCTCTGACTAACGATCCCCGACCGCCGATGCTACCACCAGCCAAACTGAACGCCGGCCAGGGCAACGATCGCGATGATAATCATCAGAATGGTGCTTTTTTTCATTACGCGCCGCCCGGAGCCGCGTAGCCGCCGACGAAAAACCAACCGAGAAAAACAACGGCGACGATAAAAATGGCCACCGGGAAAAGAATACCCAATCTCATGATGTTACCCCTGAAGCTAAAAATATGACCTGTCCTGCCACAAAACCATTAAGCCGCCGCATCGCAACAGCTTACCGGAAAACCTCGCTATCATACTGGATATCGCCGCCAGGTTTTAATCAATATTCAGAAAGGAATCCCGCCGCCGGGACTTTTTATCCTGATACATAGCGTCATCCGCAGCGCGCAGCGCACTTTCGACATCCAGAACCTGGGGATTTACCTCTGTGATGCCAAAACTGGCGCCAGGATAGTTAATTCGGTGTTCGCCAAGAAAGTAAACCCCACATAAGGCCTGCCGCAGGGTCGCAACAAAGGACTGTTGCTGCAGCGTGTCCAGTTCGGTGCCGACGACTAAAAACTCATCACCGCCGAGGCGTCCCACCAGGTCTCCCTGGCGAATATGCGCCTTCAGCCGTTCGCCAATCTGGACCAGAAAGCTGTCCCCGCACTGATGACCAAAGCGATCGTTTATCGCTTTAAAATCGTCAAGGTCGATAAAGATCATCAGCAGATTGCGCTGCTGCTCGCGCTCGCGGGGAAACATTGACGACAGATGCTTAAACAGCGCCCGGCGATTGGCTAAACCGGTCAGCTCGTCGGTATAGGAGTGCATTTCCAGCGCGACGTTGGCGGCGCGAAGCTGATCAACCAGCGTCTCTTTCTCAACATAGTGAGAAATTAAGTTGGCAAACAGCGCCATCACCTGCTCGCCTTCGAGGTTATAGGGCTGTTTATTGCGGCTGGTTGCACATAATGTGCCGTACAGCGAGCCATCGGCGAGGCGCACGGGAATGCTGAAGAAGGTGATAATCCCCAGCCCCTGAGCAGCGATGCACGACGGCCAGCGGGTGTTGACATCGTTACTGAACTGGCAGTTATCATCGATTGCACGTTTACACAGCGACTCATTCCACGGCACCGAAAACCCTTCCGGGATCTGCATTTCGCTGCTGTTATGCGCGTACAGCACCAGCTGGCGCTGCGCTTTTAAATCAATACGAGTCAGATAAGTTGACTCCATTCTGGTCACAAGCTCCAGCATCTCAAGCAGCTGCCTGACTAACATTTCGAGGGAATGTTCAGTGGCGAGCGTTTGCGAGACGCGAGCAAGAATAAAATCTGACATGAATGTACGGCTCCCGATCGCGGGTGGGGCCGTCAGTCATTTATGCTGGAAAACGGCTACCAACGAAGAGTAAACATAGATACAACAAATTTAACACATTAATGAAGGGAATACCTGCGATCGCAGCGGGGAAAAAAAGCCCCGTCGGGGGCGACGGGGAAAACTCATTGATTATGGAATGATCTGTTCTCTGGTCAGTTCGAGAACAAGCGCTACTCTACGCGGCAAAAGTGTAGTTAAAATGGAGAAACCATGAAGAATCAGGGCAAATACGTGCTCTGTGCAAAGAAGGAGCAGAAATGAAGTGGATGATAATGCTGCTGCCGCTGGCCCTGGCCGGCTGCGCGAAGCAGCCGCAGCCGCAGGATGCGCCGCCGCCGCCGAAGTCTATCGGCATGGCGAACCCGGCCTCGGTTTACTGCGGTCAGAAGGGCGGTAAGTTGATACCGGTTCAGACGCCGCAGGGCGTGCGCAGCGACTGTAAACTGCCCGGCGGGGAAACCCTCGATGAATGGGAGCTGTGGCGCCGGGATCACCCCGCTAAGGCGTAGCCTCGCCGGCAGACAGGTTTTCCAGCCACTCAGCCAGCACCAGCGCATGGTTTTGCCGGGTATCTTTGGCGGCATACAGCAAGGTTAATGGCTGTTGGCGAGCCAGCCCGGCGAGACGCAATCCTTCGTCGCGCCGGGCGTCGAGTTCTTCGCGATACTGTTGACTGAAGCTGACAAAATCGATCGCCTCGCCGTGGAACGCTTTACGTAGCGCCGAAGAGGGCGAGAGCGATTTGCACCATTCATCGTAGCGCAAAGCCTCTTTTTTCATACCGCGCGGCCAGAGTCGGTCAACCAGAACGCGGTAACCGTCGCCGGGCTCTGCCGGATCATAAACGCGTTTACAGTGAATCATCGCTATTTTCTCTCTGTTGCATCCAGGCGAGGAGTTGGGGTAGCTGTCGGTCGGAAAAAACGGCGATGCCGTGTTCACGCAGTAGCGCCGCCGCCACGCCTGACCCCGGCTTTCGCTGCCCGCTGAACGTCCCGTCGTAGATAAACTGGCTGCCGCAGGTCGGGCTGCCGTCGGTTAACAACGCGGCCTTACAGCCGGCTTCCTGTGCGGTGCGCAGGGCCAGCCATGCGGCCAGCTGATAGTGCGGAGTGACGTCCTGACCGTCGCTCTCAACGATACGCGCGCGGTCCTGCATGACATCCGTGCCCTGGGCGTGAAGGATTTCGGCCGGGAGTCGGGGGACCGGCAGCCCGGCGGCGAGCTCCGGGCAATGAATCACCAGCCGACCGTCGCGCTGCCAACGTGCCAGCGCGTCGGCAAGCTGCGCTTTTTGGCTGCCATTATAGCGAACCTGAAACCCCATCAGGCAGGCGCTGACTAAAATTTTGCTTTTCATAGGCGGTCCATCATTGTTTCTCTGCGCTATACAATAGCGCCTGCGCGCGGAAATTACCCGCCTACAAAGCAATCCAAAAGCGCGAAGGACCTTCTGGCGCGGTGAAAACAGGGGTTGTGTTCCGCGACGGAGATCGCTAATCTGAGGCTCCTTGTGTTGCCCGAAAATCGCTCTGACATAAGGATCCTGCTATGAACACCCCCCTGCGTATTGCCCTGGTTGGCGACTACAATCCTGACGTGATTGCCCATAAAGCTATCCCCCTGGCTATCGACGATGCCGCCGCCGTGCTGGAACTGCCCGTGCGCTATGACTGGCTGGCAACTCGTGATATTCACCATGCCGACGCGCTGGTGGATTACGATGCTATCTGGGTGGTGCCCGCCAGCCCGTATGAAAATGCCGAAGGCGCATTTACCGCCATTCGCTACGCGCGCGAAAACAGCGTGCCTTTCCTCGGAACCTGCGGTGGTTTTCAGCACGCGATAATCGAATATGCGCGTAACGTGATGGGCTGGCAGGATGCGGCACATGCTGAAACCGATACCGAAGGACGGATGGTGATAGCGCCGCTAAGCTGTTCGCTGGTTGAAAAGTCGGACACCATTGAGCTGCGCGCTCATACCCTGATAGCCCGTGCGTATGGCCGCGATCATATTGAAGAGGGCTACCACTGCAACTATGGTATCGCCGACAGCTTTGCCCGTGAACTTGAGCAGGGAGAGCTGCGGGTAACCGGATGGGATGAAGAGGGGGAGATTCGCGCGGTGGAGCTGGTCACGCATCCGTTTTTTGTGGCGACCTTGTTCCAGCATGAACGTCATGCCCTGGAAGGGCGTCCCGCACCGCTGGTGCAGGCGTTTTTACATGCCGCAAGCCAATAAACTCACCGCCGGTTAATCTTCCAGGATTCAGTTCGCATTGCCGGTGCCGCCCCGGACGCGCGGGTGAGCAGGAAAATATTGCCGCCATCGTAATGGCGGCTTATCAAAGCGCTATCCGTTTATCTCCCGGTCGCGACCGGCCAGCGCGCCGAACAGGGCCATAACGACTGAAATCAGCGCCACGGCGAGAAGCGGGATCTGCCAGTCGCCGTTGGCATCATGAATTTTCCCCATGAGCGGTGGTCCGCAGGCGGCCAGCAGATATCCGATGGTCTGCGCCATCCCCGACAAAGCCGCTGCCTGATGCGCAGAGTTTGCGCGCAGGCCGATAAACGTCAACCCCAGAATCATGGTTGCCCCCGAACCGAAACCAAAGATTAGCGTCCAGACTACCGCCTGTCCCGGCCAGAACCACAGTCCGCAGGCGCTGATGGCGCACATCAGCGCCACAATGATCGCGATGGCGCGCTGGTCTTTAAGGCGATGAAGAATCAGCGGAATTGCCAGCCCGGGGGCGGCGGTGGCCAGCTGGAGCAAACCATGCAGAGAGCCCGCCTGCGCTTCGCTGTAGCCAAGGCTCTGCAGAATGGCCGGCAGCCAGCCAATAATAACGTAATAGACCAGCGAGTTGATGCCGAGGAACAGGGTGACCTGCCAGGCGAGCGCGGAGCGCCAGATTCCGCGATTGTGCATGGCGCCGGACCCGGTGAGCGGCGCGGTCGCGGTCTTGCGCGTTTGCGGCAACCATACCAGCAGCGCCAGCAGCGGAAAGACCATTAACATCAAGAGTGCGCCGTGCCAGCCGAAACCCGCCAGCGCCAGCGGCACCACCATGGCTGAACCCAGCGCGGCCGCTCCGCCCATAGTGATCGAGTAGGCCCCGGTCATCCTGGCAACATGCTGTGAGAAGTCGCGTTTGATCAGACCCGGCAGCAGAACGTTACCGAGCGCAATTCCGCAGCCGATGATCGCCGTACCGCCGAACAGCAAGGCGGTGGAAGGAAGCGAACGCAGTCCGATACCCAGACAAATAAGGACTAGCGCCACCAGCAGGCTGCGCTCAATGCCCAGCCGGCGACCGACGCCTGCCGCCAGCGGTGATACCAGGCCAAAGGCCAGCAGCGGCAATGTGGTGAGCATCCCGGTTTGTGCGGTGGAGAGACCATAGTCAGCGCGAATGGCGTCGAGCAGCGGGGCTGCGCCGGTAAAAGTCACGCGTAGCGTGGAGGCAATGAATAAAATCCCGGCAATCAGCAGCAGATGACGGCGGCCGGTAGAAGGCAAAACAGAACTCATGGCAATCTCTGACGAGTAAACAGGGCGGCTACAATAGCGCGTTTGCCGATGGTTTAAATCAAGCTAAAATGACAGATTATCGCTAATATCGGACAAAATCATGATAGGACTTGGCCTGGATGGCTACGATCCGGACAGCGGCCATGAATCGGCCCTCGCGTTTCGTATTCAGGTGGTGGAAGACGAGCAGTTCATCCCGCGCCATCAGCACCGCAAAGGCCAGCTGATCCTCGCCTTGCATGGGGCGCTCACCTGCGAGGTGGAGAACGCGATGTGGATGGTGCCGCCGCAGTATGCGGTGTGGGTACCGGGTCAGATGCCCCACAGCAACCGCGCCACGCCGGGGGCGCAAATCAGTTTTCTGTTTATTGAACCGGATGCTGCGCCAATGCCGGCGCACTGTTGTACCTTAAAAATTTCGCCTCTGGTGCGCGAGCTTATTCTGACCCTTGCCGGACGTCACGGGGAGGCGTTTGCCCATCCGACAACGCAACGGCTGGTGCAGGTGCTGTTCGATGAGCTCCCGCGACAGCCGCAGGAACATCTGCAGCTGCCGGTTTCCCCACATCCGAAGATTCGCCAGATGGCGGATTTCATGGCGGTTGATCCGGCCCGCTGGCAGACGCTGGCGCAGTGGGCGGCAGAATTCGCGATGAGCGAACGGAATCTGGCGCGGCTGGTGGTGCGCGAGACCGGACTGAGCTTTCGCCGCTGGCGACACCAGCTGCAGCTGATCCTGGCCCTGCAGATGTTGATTCGCGGGCAAACGGTCCAGCAGACCGCGCAAACGCTGGGATATGACTCGACGACCGCGTTTATTACGATGTTTAAAAAGGGGCTGGGCCAGACGCCAGGCCGCTACCTGGCGAGTCTGGTTACGACTTCCCGATAAACAGCGAAATAATGCCGGCGGCGATCAGCGGGCCAACCGGTACGCCGCGGAACAGCGCTACGCCAAGGACCGTGCCGACCAGCAGTCCGGCGACCAGCTGCGGCTGCGAGCCCATCAGCGCCACGCCGCGTCCGCCCAGCCACGAGACGAATACGCCCACGGCAATCGCCAGCAGCGACTTCCAGTTGACGAACGAGTGCAGCAGCGTCGACGGCGGCAGCGTGCCGCTGGCAATGGGAGCCATTACGCCAATGGTCAGAATGATAATACCGATCGTCAGCCCCTGTTTTTCAATCCACGGGAAAAAGACGTTGAGCGGTGTGACGCGAACGATGATTAAAACGAGGATAGAAATAGCCACGGTGGTGTTATGGCTGATAAAACCCAGCGCGGCCAGCCCGAGCAGAATAAACAGGGTTGTATCGAACATGACGGGAGATCCTTGCCAAAATAATAAGCCTGTCTACTCTACGCGTAATAGCGTGAATAGACAGGCTTTTTTTGACCAGTGACCGCGTTTCCAGGCATCTGCACAATTTGGCGTGGCGGTGAGCCATCACCTCTCAGCTTTCGCGGCGAAAGGCGACCAGCTCCGGGCGGGCAATGCGCAGATAATCCTCGGTGTTCAGGATAATGGATTTATCCAGCTGGCCGGCGTTAAAGGCAATCTCAGGGTAGCGATCGAACAGCAGCGGATCGGCAATCAGCCGCAAATCCGGGTGAAAGCTGAACGGTGGGATGGCGCCAAAAACGCAGGCGGTGAGCGTATCGACTTCCGCCGGACTGGCCAGCGATGCCTTGCTGCCGCCGATATGCTGCGCCAGGCGTGACAGGTCCGCCTGTTGGTCGGCGGCGAGGATCGCCAGGACATGCTGGTTCACGCCGTTCCCTTTGACTTTACAGACCAGCGCTTTTGCCCCCTGGCCCAAAGCGGTACCGCGAATCTCCGACACGGCCTCACATTTCCCCACGGCCTCATGTTCCACGACGCGATAGTGGGCCTGGTGCTGTTCAAGCAGCGCGAGCAGCTGACGGTGGGTGTTGCGTTTTTCCGGCATGTTCATCTCACTCTTTCCATCATGACAAAGTCGTCAGCATAATCGTCTTCACACCAGATGAGAACCAACGGAACCTGAGGGGGCATTTTGCTGCTGATTTCTTGCGCGGTGAATGTTCGACCGAGGAGAGAGACAGACGACATGATGCGTAACGATGAATATCTCCGCGAGCGGTGAGGGTCAATTCGTATTTCTCATCGGATTATTCGCATTTAATTCATAATTTAGGCAATTTCTCTTCAATTTATCGCTGGCCAAAGCACCGATCCCAACAAAATGGAAAGAATTTATTAAGCAATAGAACTTTTCTCATTTTATTGAGTCCTTAACAAAATCGATAGTGGTGCGGTTAATTGTGGTGACGAGGATATGATGATGGACAACACAGCGGTGCGGGTATCCCCAAAGAAGTTTAAAAAAATAAGGGAACTTAACAGACGCCGTAATTATTTTACAAAAAGAGTGCGTAACGCCTTACGTGTTTATATTGCAAAAACGCTGTGGGATAGCCCTGCGCGGTCTGAGCTGGATTTATCATCGGCAAAAACGGTGCTGCTGATGCGCAATGAAGGCGCTATCGGGGATGTGGTTGTCGATTCCGCATTGGTTAAGTGCCTTCATCAGTCTGGGTTTATCGTGGATTTCCTGCTGACAAAATCGAATAGCCAGGTGATGCGGTATCATCCGGGCATTCGTCGGATCTATGAGGCTGAGAATGTAGCCTCCGGTGATTTCCTGCGTAAATTTACCCATAATGTTCCTGAGTCCGTTATTAATGAGCTTGCGAATAATAAGTATGACATTGTTATCGATCCCTCTTTATTCGATATGCCCATACACCGGATGCTGTTATTGCGACAAATAAAAGCAAAATCGGTTCTGGGGTTTAATAAATGGGCATCGATTAATCATTATTCAAAATCCTTTGATTTTGATTGTGAAAACTGGCATGTCAGCCAAACCTATACGTTTATCGCCGAGCATCTGAATCTGGATAAAAAACATCTGGAGCGCTATGACCTCCATATTCCAGAGGATATTTATCAGCAAACCCGGCAGTATCTGGCGGGGCTTGTCGGGCGAAAAGTCATCATTAATATTTTTGCCGGGCATCCGGACCGCAGTCTGTCGCAGGCGCAGTTGTCATCCCTGATCGGCAAACTGCAGGAGGCTTATCCCGATGTACAGATTATTTTGCTCGATCACCGCAATGAGATCCGACTCCCGCTGCCAGAAAAGGTGAGCATTAACCCCTTCAAAACGCTGCATCACGCCATGGCGCTGATTGCCGAGGCCGATCTGGTTATCTCACCGGATACCTCGGTGGTGCATATGGCGGCGGCGTGGAGAAAACCGCTGGTGGCTATCTATAAAGATGTGCGCATGAACAACCGATTGTGGGCGCCGGGATATGACAACGCGCGGCAGATCATTGTCAAATGCGGCAAGGTCCATCAAATGGAGAATCTGGCCAGTCTGATTATGCGTGAGATTGAAGGCGGCGTGCTGGCAAAAGAGCCCGCGCGGGATTGTCTGAACGATCGATAATCGTCGCTGCCGGTAAAGAGTCAGTCCGGCAGCAGGGCGTCATCCCGTGGCCAGCGATACAAGATCGCTGGCTTTTTTATGCGTCTTTATGCGTCAGATTTCCGCTCAGCCAGCGCGCTAGCAGGAGCGACAAGGGGGATTTGCGCCGCAGGGATTACCCGTCATACGCCATATCCTGTTGCGCTTTCATCAGACCTTCTGTTCCCTTGCGGAGCAGATTGGGGGTACTATCTAACCCATTATCTCTTTGTAACAGGTAACATCTCCAATGGCTCTGATCCCTAAAAACTATGCCCGGCTGGAAAGCGGCTATCGTGAAAAAGCATTAAAAATCTATCCGTGGATATGTGGGCGCTGCTCGCGGGAGTTTGTCTATTCCAACCTGCGTGAATTAACGGTTCACCATATCGATCACGATCATACCAATAATCCGGAAGATGGCAGTAACTGGGAGTTATTGTGTCTGTACTGCCACGATCATGAGCACTCCAAATACACCGAGGCTGACCAGTACGGGACGCGAGTGGTGGCGGGGGAGGATGCGCAAAAAGATGTGGCCGCCGCAACCTATAACCCCTTTGCGGATTTAAAATCGATGCTCAATAAGAAGTCATAAAATCAGCTATCTTCCCTGCGGGTTCAGGGCTGCCTGAGCAGCCCTGCCACGCGCCTCTTTGCGTGGATTCCGATCCGGCTATCTCCGCGACCGTGCTGCCCGGCGTATTCACTCAGACAGAATCCTGCGCCGGTTTGCCGACTGCGGGCAGCTTATGCCAGTCGCCCGCAGCGGACAGTCCATTATTACCAGAAGACGTTAGCCTGAATACCCACAGCCCAGGTGTCGTTGTCGAGACCATTGTTGAAGGACGATTCGCTGGCATCCGTCCAGTTATCCCGGTCGCTATCGTAATGGCTGACGAATACACGCAATTCTGGCTTATCGCGACCGTAGGACAGCGCCTGCGCAAGGGTGTATTTTGCCCCGCTGCGATCGTAGTCAGTCCCGTTAACCGTTTTCTTGTCGTCGAAATAACCCATTTCAAGGTAAGTCCGGGTGTAATCAGACCAGTGATAGGTCACTTTCGCGCTGACGGACGCCGTTGACGCATCGCCTTTATCACCATTCCACAGTTCAACATCGTTGGCGGCAGCATAGTTCAGCGCATGGCTGACATCCCAGTCCGCGGCAACCGGGATAGTGCCGTAGTTACGCAGTGCCCAACCTTCACCCTCTTTAACCGTGCCATTGAGCGTGTCCGCAGCACCAAAGGTCACGCCTTGCAGGGCGGAGCCTTTGCCATAATACTGAATAACCGTATTGTTAACGCCTTTGTCGAAGATCTGCTGCTTCAACACCACCATCGCCGTTTGGCCATCGACATAATCGTGGTTGGCTCGCTCTACTTGCTCATCGTTGGCATCTGCGTGCAGGTATTTATAACCCACCGCCAGCGTTGCGCCATCCCACAGAGGCTGGCTGTCATACATCAGTTCAAGTTGATTGGAATCGATCAGCTGCTGGGCGTCCACTTCGCCTTCGGCGAAGGCTGAAAGATCTTCATCAATATCGCGATGTAAGAAGGCGACAGACAGTTTTCCCTGACCGAGACTCATTTTTTCAATACCGCCGCCGACGTTGGTATGGTTCCAGAAATCGTAGTCGTTAGCGTCAATGCTGTATTTATTATACTGGCGGATACCCGCCCAGGTTGTTTCATCCAGGCCCATAAAATTACGGAACTGGATATTCATGTTTTCCCAGCCAAACTTATTTTCGTGGCTGCTGTTGGTGTCGCCGTCGTACATATTGATCATCGTCTGGATATATACAGACTGGCTTCCTGAACGATATAATTCTTTACCAAAACCAACTTCCGCGTAGGTGTCAAATTCATTACCCAGACGACCGAGTTTATTTTTCTCGAAGCTGCCGCCGGTTGCGTCTTTCATCGAACCACCGCCGTCACTGGCCCCCATGCCTGAACGGAAATACCCATAAAAATCAATGCCATCCAAGGTGTCGGTGGCGGTGACGGTTTTGGATGGGGCATCTGTTTTATCATCTGCGAATACGGCTGTGGACACCATTGAAAGTGACGACGCAATGGCAAGGGGTAATAAAGATTTTTTCATTAATTAATTCCTGGTGTTTTTAAAATATAAGTTCCGTAACAAATTGCACGGGGTTTAATTATTAAACCTCAGCCGCGGCTGGTGGCGGTTAAAATGTAAAATATTTTAATTGCTATAAAAGAATATTAATTTTTCAGGCAGCATTGCACGTTCAGGCATAGTGTATGGTGTAACCTCTGGCTCTAAAACAGCACATTTATTTAAAAGTAAATATTGCCCTTGCGGAATATTAAATTGTGGACTAGCGCACAAAAATAAGCGTTTTAAACGGCAATGCTGACCCTAAGGAACCGGTCGGGAGAAGGAGGGGCGGGGGGAAGGGCAACCTCCGTCGCGTCATGTTGGAACGACAGCCGGCTTTCTTGCTGCGCCAGTTGAAACGGATTCGGAGAGACTAATTCAGCAGACCTGCGCCGACGTTGACCGACAGACCCAGTATTGCGAGATTGAACACGAAGGAGATAACCGATTGTAGCAGCGTGATTTGCCGGATCCCGGTTGTCCCGGTGGCCACATCGGCGGTTTGTGCGGCCACCGCAATCGTAAACGCGTAGTACAGGAAATCCCAGTATCCAGGCTCCTCCGGCTTTTCAGGAAATATCATCGGGGTGACCTCCTGCGTCCGATGCAGATAGTGCTGATGGGCATAGTGCATAGCGAAAGAGCTGGGCACGAGGGCCCAGGAGACAATGAGGGTTGTCACCGTCAACAGGAGATGGACCACGCGCGGCGTGCCGGAGAGCTCTTTCAACGCAGAGAGTTCGCTTAAAATGGCGACGATGCTGGCCGCACAGGCCACAATGACTATCGTTAGCACGAGCATCGCGCTTTGGTCCTGTAACCGGGCAATGCGCTGAATGCCCGATACATCAGTAATCAACATGCGGATCCAGATAAAAATCAGATAAGGCCATGCCAGCGTATTCCAGCCGATCAGCACTCTTTGCAAGGTCCCGAGCTGTGTCGGAAGCAAGAAAAAACAGACAACGCCCAGAACGATTGAAATCAGCAGGGGCAGACGAACGTAGAGGTGGGCGGTCAGACGCATAGTGGCAGTCGCTTCCAGTCAGGCACTGATTGAGGCTTATTCAGACGTCATTATTTGAATTGAAGCGCAAAAACTCAACGGCCAGCCTTCAAGGAAAACAGTCAGGATCTTAATGTAACTGACTGTTTTTATTGGCTAGTTTCTGGCCTCGGAACCCTGCTTGTGGAACAGTTCGCGGAACACCGGATAGATATCCTCCTGATCGCGAATGTGCTGCATCGCAAAGTTCTCAAAGGTTTCCTGCAGATGCTCATATTCGCGCCACAGCGTCTGGTGCGCGCGGCGGGTTATTTCTATATAGCTGTAGTAACGCACCACCGGCAGAATATTTTTAGCCAGCAGTTCATGGCACAACGGTGAATCATCCGCCCAGTTGTCGCCGTCCGAGGCCTGCGCGGCATAGATATTCCACTGCGACGGATCGTACCGTGCCTTAACAACCTCATCCATGAGCTTGAGGGCGCTCGAGACGATAGTGCCGCCGGTTTCCTGGGAGTAGAAAAACTCGTGCTCGTCCACCTCTTTGGCCTGCGTATGGTGGCGAATATAGACGACCTCAACGTTCTTATAGGTCCGGCTGAGGAACAGATACAGCAGGATATAAAATCGTTTGGCCATATCCTTGGTGACCTGATCCATCGAACCCGAGACATCCATAAGACAGAACATAACCGCCTGACTGGACGGCTCCGGGCGTTTTTCGTAATTCTTATAGCGCAGGTCAAAGGTATCGATAAAAGGCACGCGTTCGATTTTTGCCCGCAGCTCGGCGATTTCCCGACGTAAACGCTCCTCTTCCAGCAGCTGCGCCGGTTCGCTTTTGGCTATGGTGTCCAGATCCTCCTCAAGCGCCCGTAGTTCGCGACGCTTGCCCGCCGTCATCGCCGTACGTCGCGCCAGCGAGTTTTGCAGGGATCGCACCACGCTGATATTGGCCGGCACGCCGTTGGCGGTAAAGCCAGCCCGGTGAGTTTTAAATTCGGTGAGCTGGCGCTGCTGGTTTTTCTTCAGGTTCGGCAGGGCGAGATCCTCAAACAGTAGATCCAGATACTCATCTTTCGATATTTGAAAGACAAAACCATCCTGGCCTTCGCCGTCGGCGCTGGCCTGCCCTTGACCGCTCCCGCCACCGCCGCCGCCGCCCTGAGGACGCTCGATGCGGTCATTCTGTACAAAGTGGTCGTTTCCCGGATGGACGCGGTTACGAAGCCCCCCGCGTCCCTGATGAAACATCGGTTCGTTGATATCATCCGTCGGGATAGAAACGGATTCTCCGCTGTCAATATCCGTCACTGAACGCTTATTGATCGCCTCGGAGATGGACTGTTTAATCTGCGCCTTATAACGGCGCAAAAAGCGCTGGCGATTCACCGCACTTTTATTCTTTCCGTTCAGGCGCCGGTCTATGAACCAGGTCATATGCCCTCCTGTGCTGCAATTGCCAACCTTACGCTGCGACGGAAATGCCGGATGGCGCTGAGCTTACCCGGCCTACAGGTCGCTGTTTTTGTAGGCCCGGCGGGCAACGCACCGCCGGGCAATTTCCGTTATCAGGATGATTTACGTACGCGCAGGTACCATTCGCACAGCAGACGGACCTGCTTACGGGTATAGCCTTTCTCCATCATACGATCGACAAAATCGTCGTGTTTTTTCTGCTCGTCGGTTGAGGTTTTGGCGTTAAACGAAATCACCGGCAGCAGCTCTTCGGTATTGGAGAACATTTTCTTCTCAATCACCGTGCGCAGTTTTTCGTAGCTGGTCCAGTTCGGGTTCCGTCCGTTGATATTAGCCCTGGCGCGCAGGACGAAGTTGACTATCTCATTACGGAAGTCTTTCGGGTTGCTGATCCCGGCCGGCTTCTCAATTTTCTCCAGCTCCGCATTCAACGACTCACGGTCAAACAGTTGGCCAGTGTCCGGATCGCGGTACTCCTGATCCTGAATCCAGAAGTCCGCATAGGTGACATAGCGGTCAAAGATGTTCTGCCCGTATTCGGAGTAGGACTCAAGATAGGCGGTCTGAATCTCTTTACCGATAAACTCGGCATATTTCGGGATCAGATAGCCTTTGAGGAACTCCAGATAACGTTCCGACTGCTCTTGCGGGAACTGCTCGCGCTCGATTTGCTGTTCCAGGACGTAGAACAGATGGACCGGGTTCGCGGCGACCTCGGCGTGGTCAAAGTTAAACACGCGCGACAATATTTTGAAGGCGAAGCGGGTGGACAGACCGTTCATCCCTTCGTCGACGCCGGCGTAATCGCGGTACTCCTGATAGGATTTCGCTTTCGGGTCGGTGTCTTTCAGGCTTTCACCGTCGTACACGCGCATTTTGGAGTAAATGCTCGAGTTTTCCGGCTCTTTCAGCCGCGACAGTATGGAGAAGCGCGACAGCGTCTCCAGGGTCCCCGGGGCGCACGGCGCGTGGGTCAGCTCACTGTTGTTAAGCAGTTTTTCGTAGATGCGCATCTCTTCGGAGATACGCAGGCAATAAGGCACCTTGACGATATACACGCGGTCGAGGAAAGCCTCGTTGTTTTTGTTATTACGGAAGGTCACCCATTCGGATTCGTTGGAGTGGGCGAGAATAATGCCGTTAAACGGCAGGGCCGAAATTCCCTCGGTTCCGTTATAGTTGCCTTCCTGCGTGGCGGTCAGCAGCGGATGCAGCACCTTGATAGGCGCTTTAAACATCTCGACGAACTCCATAATCCCCTGGTTGGCGCGGCACAGGGCGCCGGAGTAGCCGTAGGCGTCCGGATCGTTCTGGGCATAATGCTCCAGTTTACGAATATCCACTTTACCGACCAGCGCGGAGATATCCTGGTTATTCTCATCACCCGGTTCTGTCTTGGCGATGGCAATTTGCTCAAGGATAGAGGGCCACACTTTGATCACGCGGAATTTGGTGATGTCGCCACCGAACTCGTGCAGGCGTTTTGCCGCCCACGGCGACATGATGGTGCCGAGATAACGGGTAGGCACGCCATACTCTTTATCGAGAATCTGCGCGTCTTCCTGCGGGTTAAACAGGCACAGCGGATGATCGTTGACCGGGCTACGTTCACCGTTGGCGCTCAGTATATAGATAGGTACACGCTGCATTAAGGATTTCAGACGTTCAGCCAGCGACGATTTACCCCCGCCCACCGGGCCCAGCAGATACAGAATCTGTTTCTTCTCTTCCAGACCTTGTGCGGCGTGTTTCAGGTAAGAGACGATCTGCTCGATGGCATCTTCCATGCCGTAAAACTCTTCAAATGCCGGATAGCGTGCGACAACCCGGTTTGAAAAGAGACGGGACAGCCGGGGTTCCAGGGCCGTGTCGACCATGACTGGCTCACCAATGGCCATCAGCAGCCGTTCTGCCGCGTTGGCATAAGCACTGCGATCTTGCCGGCAGATGGTAAGAAACTCCTGCAGTGTGAACTCTTCGTCCTTGGCAGCTTCATAACGCTGGCGATAGTGATCGAATATATTCATGGCATGCCGTCCTTTCGTTTTTAGCACAAGTTGAGAGCCGTTCATATGAATAGTGGGAGCTCCCGGAAGAGGTAAACTGCGCGACGTTCATCGATTCTCCAGCAACCCTTATGCCAGGTTGACGAAGCGACACAGACAACGTGCGCCAAAATCACTTCTTCTAAATTAAAGCGTAGATGCATTTAGAAAACTTGCATGCCGGCAAAAATCAATTTCAATGACATATCAATAACTCATCCGGAAAAAAGGCGCTTTTTCGCACGTCTTGCCAGGCCGCGTCATGGGGCTGTCATCCGGCTGCAAGTTTATGGTCATCTGTTGATGAGAAATTGAATGGTTTATGTAATGACGGGTAAAGAATTTGAGGCATGAGGCCTACGACGGTAAACTGCCCCGGCGTATTAATTGACAAACGGGAATATGGATTGTGAATAAGATCAAACCTCTGGCACTCAGCGTGTGCCTTGCGGCCTCTGTTTCGGCTGCCCACGCGGAAGGGAAATTTACGTTAGGGGCCGGCGTGGGTATCGTCGAGAACCCTTATAAACAATACGATGCCGATGTTTTCCCCGTCCCGGCAATTAGCTATGAGAGCGACAGCTTTTGGTTTCACGGCCTCGGTGGCGGCTACTATTTGTGGAATGACAACACCGATAAGCTGTCCGTGACCGCCTACTGGTCGCCGATGTACTTCAAGCCGGGCGACAGCGATAGTGAGCAAATGCGCAAGCTGGATCGCCGTAAAACCACCATGATGGCCGGGCTCTCTTATGTCCACAACACGCAGTACGGCTTCTTGCGTACGACGCTTGCGGGCGACACGCTGGGTAACAGCAACGGTATCACCTGGGATACGGCCTGGCTTTATCGCTATACCAACGGCAACCTGACCTTGACGCCGGGGATTGGCCTCGAGTGGAACAGCGATAACCAGAACGAATACTACTACGGCGTTTCTCAGCATGAGTCTAATCGTAGCGGCATGCGTAGCTACGACCCGGATAGCAGCTGGAACCCGTACCTTGAGCTGTCGGCTAACTATCGTTTCCTCGGCGACTGGAGCGTGTATGGCGTGGCGCGTTACACCCACCTGTCTAATGAAATCACCGACAGTCCGATGGTCGACAAATCCTGGAGCGGTCTGATCTCCACGGGGATTACCTACACCTTCTGATCGCACACGATAGCGATCGTCGAACAGACGATCGTGCACCATAACGAAGAGATTCGTGCATCAAAACAGGGCATAACGCCCTGTTTTGCATTACGGTGGTGCAACGGCATAACCGGAGGAGGCGATGATGGAAAAAACAGTATCTTTTGGCGATCGTGCGGCGGTTCCTGCTATCGGGCAGGGAACCTGGTATATGGGTGAAGACAGTGCCCGACGTACGCAGGAGGTGGCTGCACTACGAGCGGGCGTGGAACGCGGGCTGACGGTCATCGACACCGCCGAAATGTATGCAGATGGCGGGGCGGAAGAGGTGGTGGGAGAGGCGATTCGCGGCCTGCGGGATCGCGTCGTACTGGTCTCTAAAGTCTATCCGTGGCATGCGGGTGGACAGCAGATGATGGATGCCTGCGAGGCCAGCCTGCGCCGTCTGGGGACCGATTACCTCGATATGTACCTGCTGCACTGGGCCGGCGAGTTTTCCTTTGCGCAAACCGTTGAGGGCATGGAGAGGCTGGTGGCGCAGGGAAAAATTCGCCGTTGGGGCGTATCGAATCTCGATACTGCCGCGATGCAGGCGCTGTGGCAGGTTGCCGGGGGCCTACGGTGCGCGACCAATCAGGTACTGTACCACCTGGCGTCGCGGGGCATTGAACATGACCTGCTGGCGTGGTGTCAGCAACGGTCGCTGCCGGTGATGGCCTACAGTCCGTTGGCTCAGGCCGGACGTCTGCGCGATGGACTTTTAAATCACAGCGTTGTGAAAAATATTGCTGAAGACCGAGGGGTGAGCGCGGCCCAAATTCTGCTGGCCTGGGTCATCAGTCATCCGGGCGTTATGGCTATCCCGAAAGCGGCAAGCGTAGAGCATGTTACGCAAAATGCCGCTGCGCTGTCGATAACGCTCACCGTGCAGGAGCTGGCGCGGCTGGATAGTGCTTTTCCCGCGCCGGGCAAAAAAGTCCCGCTCGATATGGTGTAAAGAACAGTTATTCGCCAAAACACTTTGGCGCTTAGTTGATGAACATCAAGGTCCAGTGGTGATTATCTCCTTAAAGATAAAAGAAAAAGGAGATTTACATGACTGAACTTAACAAGCCTCTGGATGTGAAGCTGGCTTTCCCGCTGTGGAAAGCGATTCTCACGATACTCTTCGGCGTTATTATCTGGTTTACTCCGCCGCCTGATGGACTCGCCCTCCACGCATGGCAAATGTTTGCCATTTTTGCCGCCACTATCTTTGCCATCATTCTAAAGGTGCTCCCGATGGGGGCGGTGACGATGATTGCGCTGATCGTCTCTGCGTTTTTGGGCGTGACGCCTCTCTCGCCGGGTAAAAGCGACAAAGTTGCGGCGTTATCCGGGTTTGCTAACGGGACTATCTGGTTGATTGGTATCGCTATGTTCATCTCCCGGGCGGTGATCAAGACCGGGTTGGGCAAGCGGGTGGCGCTGTGGTTTATTTCTAAATGCGGTTCCAGCATGTTGGGCGTTGCCTATGGACTGGCGCTGTCAGATGTCGTCCTCGGACCGGGGATCCCTTCGGCATCCGCGAGGGGCGGCGGAATTATGTACCCGATTACGCAGTCCATTGCCACGGCTTACCAGTCAGAACCTGGGGCGACGGCGAGAAAAGCCGGCGCCTTTTTAATGATTTGCGTTTCACAGATCGATGCCATCGTCTGCACGATGTTTTTAACGGCGATGGCGGGTAACCCGCTGGTCGCCGAACTGGCGCGAAGCCAGGGAATAGAGATCACCTGGACGACCTGGTTTGTCGGGGCCATCGCTCCGGGGATTGCCTCACTGATCCTGCTGCCGCTGGTGATTTACGCGATCTATCCGCCGCAGTTGAAGAAAACGCCGGAGATACCCTCGATTGCCCGGGAAGAGCTGCGCAAAATGGGACCGATGTCGCTGGCAGAAAAAATTCTGGCGTTTGATTTTGTCCTGCTGATATTGCTATGGACCGTCGGTGATATTTTCTTTTCGATTCCCGCGACGCTTTCGGCGTTTATTGGACTGATGGTGCTGCTGATCAGCAACATCATGTCGTGGAAGAATATTATCGAAGAAAAAACGGCCTGGGACACCATGTTCTGGTTTGCCGTACTGGTGATGATGGCCAATGCGCTCAATAAGTACGGCATGATTAGCTGGATATCGGAGCGAATTGTCGGCTATGTCGGCCACTTCGAATGGATAACGGTTTTTTTACTGCTTGTCGTGGTTTATTTCTACACCCGCTATTTTTTCGCGTCGGCGATGGCGCATATTTCCGCGATGTATCTGGCATTTCTTGCCGTGGCCGTTTCCGTCGGCGTACCGCCGCTGTTTGCCGCGCTGGTGCTGGGGTATACCTCAAACTTGTCGATGGGGCTTACGCAATACTCCGGGGGCCCGGGGCCAGCGCTGTTTGGCTCGGGATATAACACGACCGGGCAGTGGTGGGGAGTCAGTTTTGTGGTATCGCTGGCCTCGATTGCTATCTGGTTAGTGTTGGGAGGCGCGTGGATGAAACTGGTGGGATTCTGGTAACGGAAAAACGTCACGAGTGTCAGTAAACAAAACAGGGCGTTATCGCCCTGTTTTTAATCCCTCATCTCCCGGCTATCGGGAGTGGAAGGGACTAGCCTCGTTTCACGACGCGGATAGTTTGCGCCAGGCGAGACGGTTTCTCTTCGCTGGTTTTCTGCGTTTCGGTGACACAGCAGGTTTCGACGCAAACAAAGGTTTTGTACCCGTCATCCGGCATATCGCCCATGCTGACGGAGAGCGCCGGGCCTGGGTTCCAGCCCACGACATTGCTGTGGTGATGGTGGACAACATCGATGTTGCGGTTCAGCGCAGCGTCGTGAATCACGCTACAGGCTTCGGCATTCAGATAGACGCGGTCGGTACGGTCAGGGAAGGTCTCGGTACCGTTGCTTAACACGCCTTCTTCGGCATTTTTCACTTTATCAATATAACGGTCACCCAGACCGCTGACCTTCACTGCCGCAATGTCGCCGACGTTGAAGTAGGTATGCAGTGCGGAGGTGGTTTCAAATTCACCGTGCGCTTCCAGCTCGATCTCGCAGGTTTTACCCAGTTTGAAACGCGCATAGAGCGTAAATTCGTGCGGCCAGTATTTGCGGGTTGCATCGCTACTTTTGAGTTCAAAGGTCAGCATCACCCCGCTTTCATCTTCATCGTGGCCTTTCAGCGCCCACGGCAGGTTACGGGCGAAGCCATGGGACGGTAAACCCTGCTGCGCCGCCGGACCGAACCACGGCCAGCAAACCGGCACGCCGCCGCGCAGGGCGACGCCGTTTTTGAACGGCGTATTGTTGCTGAGCCACAGCACTTCTTCTTCGCCAGCCGGTTTCCAGGAGAGCAGGTGCGCGCCCTGGAAAGCCACGGAGGCTTTAACCTGCGGATGGTCAACAACGATCAGCTCCAGCTCATCAAGCTGGCGGCGGGAGAGGACAGGGGTAAGTTGTTCAACTACCGGGAGAGCAAAAATTTTGTTAATCATGGTGCAATCCTAAAGGTTAGCCGTAAACATGAAGCCATAAAAAAAGGCGACCGAGGTCGCCTTTTTGGATCAATGTCTCATCTCAACTTATTTGGAGATGTGAGCGATCAGGTCCAGAACTTTGTTGGAGTAACCCGTTTCGTTGTCGTACCAGGAAACCAGTTTCACGAAGTTGTCGTTCAGTGCGATACCTGCTTTAGCATCGAACACGGAAGTGCAAACTTCGCCGTTGAAATCGGTAGAAACAACGTCGTCTTCGGTGTAACCCAGAACGCCTTTCATTGCGCCTTCAGAAGCCGCTTTGATTGCTTTCTTGATTTCTTCGTAAGACGCTGCTTTTTCCAGACGAACGGTCAGGTCAACAACGGATACGTTCGGAGTCGGAACGCGGAACGCCATACCGGTCAGTTTGCCGTTCAGTTCTGGCAGTACTTTACCTACTGCTTTAGCAGCACCGGTAGAGGACGGGATGATGTTCTGTGCTGCGCCGCGGCCGCCGCGCCAGTCTTTGTGAGACGGGCCGTCAACGGTTTTCTGAGTCGCGGTGGTCGCGTGAACGGTGGTCATCAGGCCTTCGATGATGCCGAAGTTGTCGTTGATAACTTTAGCCAGCGGAGCCAGGCAGTTGGTGGTGCAGGATGCGTTAGAAACGATGTCCTGGCCTTCGTATTTGTCAAAGTTAGCGCCTTTAACAAACATCGGAGTGTTGTCTTTGGACGGGCCAGTCAGAACGACTTTTTTCGCGCCAGCAGTGATGTGTTTACGAGCGGTTTCGTCAGTCAGGAACAGACCAGTTGCTTCAGCAACAACGTCAACGCCTGCTTCGTTCCACTTCAGGTTAGCCGGATCACGTTCAGCGGTAACACGGATTTTTTTACCGTTAACGATCAGATGACCGTCTTTCACTTCAACGGTACCGTTAAAACGGCCGTGAGTGGAGTCATACTTCAGCATGTATGCCATGTAGTCAGCGTCTAACAGGTCGTTGATTGCAACGATCTCGATGTCAGAACGTTCCTGAGCAGCACGGAAAACAATGCGACCGATACGGCCAAAACCGTTGATACCTACTTTGATAGTCATATATTCCACCAGCTATTTGTTAGTGAATAAAAGGTTGCCTGTAAAATTACAAAAACCTTACGCAGCGTCAAGCGGAATCGTGTCAATCATTGCGACAAATCAATCCTGAGCATACCTTTGCTCGAATGTTTTGCCTCACTCTCCCTTTGAGCCCAATTCCATATTGGGGCCGCGCCCGGAATTTTAAAGGGCGTTAAAGATAAAAATGTGATGTTAGTCACAATTATCTGGGCTGCCTTTTGGCATCGAATAAGTTTAGAACAAAAGTCCACGCTTCATTGTTAATGTTTTGTTAGAATCGAGGCGTAAAGTTGTCCTTTCACAGTGAGAAGCAAGCACATGGCGAATAAACCCTCCTCGGACGAGCTCAAAAAAAATTTGAGCGAGATGCAGTTTTACGTGACGCAGAATCACGGTACTGAGCCGCCGTTCACCGGACGACTGCTCCACAACAAACGGGACGGCGTCTACCACTGCCTGGTGTGCGACGCGCCGCTGTTTCACTCGCAAACGAAGTATGATTCAGGCTGCGGCTGGCCGAGCTTTTACGAGCCGGTGAGCGAGGAGGCGATTCGCTATCTGAACGATTACTCTCACGGTATGCAGCGCACTGAAATTCGCTGCGGAAACTGCGATGCGCATCTGGGACATGTATTTCCCGATGGACCGCAGCCGACGGGGGAGCGTTTTTGCGTCAATTCGGCCTCATTAAGCTTCAATGACGACGATAATGGCGAGCAGATTAAAGGTTAAAGAAACGATTCAGCAAATTATTCCAGTGCGGAGTTGAGCGGACCATGGAAATCGAGCAAATAATAGACAGTATGACGCCGGAAGTGTATCAGCGCCTGGCGACGGCGGTGGAGCTGGGAAAATGGCCGGATGGTGTGGCCTTAACGCCCGAGCAGAAAGAGAACAGCCTGCAGCTGGTGATGCTCTACCAGGCGCGGCATAACAGCGACGCGCAGCACATGACCATCGACACCAACGGCCAGATGGTGATGAAGAGCAAGCAGCAGCTGAAAGAAGATTTTGGTATCGCGCCCAAGCCGATTGCCACGCTGAAGATGCAGTGACGGGACGGACTGATGCCCGCAGGGGTTAACCCTTGCAGGGCCTGTAGTTGGATTAAGCAGGCCCGGTAATCCTTGCAGGGCCTGTAGTTGGATTAAGCAGACCCGGTAATCCTTGCAAGGACCTGCGGCTGGATTTAACAGGCCCGGTAAGGCAACGCCGCTACCGGGCAAAGTTGTAGCCTTCGGGTGGGGCGCCGCTTATCTCACCCGACGGCCGATCGCCGATTAATGTTTAATCCCAAGCGATGTCGCGAGCTGCTTCGCCAGCTGATTGTGGTCATCGGCGCCATACTCCCAGAACATAGCCCCCGCCAGACCTTTTTGCTTAATGTAATCAGCCTTTATCGCCACCGAACGCGGATTCTCGTATGACAACGCGAACAGCGCTTTGCCGTCCGCCGACTGGATCGACAGCCACGGTTCCTTCGCCTCATCATCCCAATGTTCGGTAAAGCGTTTTTGCGGGTCGTTAAGCATTTTGTCGACGATGTCGTTATATTTCACGTACGTGTCTTTCGTCAGATCAAAACCCAGCGATGAAAACAGGGCGATTTGCTGTGGTCCGAACCACGGCTGAGTGACGGGATTTTTTTGCGCATCCGGCTTCGTCCAGTCGATACCCGGCTCAAGGGCGCGTTTTGGCACCCGGCCATAGAAGCCAATCCCCAGGTTCATCTGGCTCGGTTTTAAACCGGCGGCGAGATAGTTATTGACCACAAAATCGGCGCTGTACTTATCCGCAGCCGCGACCGTCGGCCAGCGGGTTGAATCATACAGGTTGGCGTTGAAGTACTGGGTTCCGTAGGCCATGTCGTAGGTCATCAGGTTGATATAGTCGAGCGACGGCGCAATCGCTTTAATATCCACCCAGCTTTTCGGGCTCTCGGCGTTAGCGCCCACGGCGATGGTCACCAGTTTCCTGCTCCCAAAAGCCGCGCGCAGCTCTTTCAGTAAGGCCGTGAAGTTATCGCGATCGGCCGGTTGGCTGGCGACCAGTCCCCAGGCGCCATTGACCGGATACTCCCAGTCGAGATCGATGCCATCCAGACCATACTTTTCAACAATCTCCTGCGCGGACTGAATAAACACCGCCCGGGTTTCCTTCGTCGCCGCTGCGCCGGAGAATCCGCGAGCTCCCCAGCCGCCGACGGAAAGCAGGACTTTCAGGTTCGGGTTCTGCTGGCGCAATGTCGGGATTTTCTGCAGGTCAGCCTGTACTTTCGGCGACAGCCAAATCTGATGCAGCTTGCTGGCATCTTTTAAAGCGTCATTGGTTTCGTCTTTTTCGTCGTTATAGACCAGACCAAACGAGTAGTTGAGATGGGTTATCTGCCGAACGTCCAGCTTATCGATATCGCCGCCGGGACCGGCAGTGACGTCACCGCCGCCGTTAAAGTAGCCGACGGACATCAGGGCGCTGGCGGAGACCACGGAAGCGCAGAGCAGGGGTAATGCTGCCAGTAAAGGCAAAAGCTTCATATCAGATCCTCTTTGACTTAAAAAGTGACATTGAAAAACAAACACGCCACGTAAATGGCGTGGCGAAAAAACAACGCGTTAACACTACCAGCGATAGGGCGTTGAATCTGCGAGTCAGCTCAATTTATAGTCAAAGAGAAACGCGGGAAAATGGCCCGAGGCGGCGGCTTCGGGCACAAGTTCGGGGACAAGGCTTAGGCCTGAGTTTCCAGCCAGTCGTCGAGGGTGTACAGCGTAGCACCCGCGGCGGCCATCTCCATAAAGGCGTGCGCGCTATCCTGCGGCTGGAGGTTGACTCCGCGGCAGCCGTCGGTAATCACGTTGACGGTATAGCCGAGATTCAGCGCATCCAGCACGGTGAATTTGACGCAGTAATCGGTTGCCAGCCCAAGAATGATCAGATCGGTGATCTCGCGTTGGCGTAGCCACTCGTCAAGCCGGGTTTTTTGCCGATGTCCATTGTCAAAAAAGGCGCTGTAGCTATCGATGGCCGGATTTTCCCCTTTATGAAACACCGCGGCAATCGCCTGCTGCTGCAGCAGCGGATGCAGCGCCGCACCTTCGCCGTTCTGCACGCAGTGATCGGGCCAGAACGTTTGCACCAGGCCATCGAGCTGTCCCTGGGTATAAGGTTCGACCTGGTGCTGGCTGGCGAAGCTGCCATGGTTTGCCGGGTGCCAGTCCTGGCTGGCGACGACGGTTTCGCCGCGGGCAAGACAATGGTCGATCAATCGGTTGGCGATATCGATTGTGCTATCACCTTCCGGTACGGCAAGCGCGCCGCCCGCGCAAAAATCATTTTGTAAATCGACCAGCAGTAGTGCGCGATTCGTCATCGGTTCTCCTTACTCATCGGGGGTCAGTTCGCCACGCAGGTTTTCCTGCATCAGGTTGCGGATCTCATCGACGCTCAGGTTCTGACTCAGCAGGTAGTGTAGCTTGGTCAACGTGGCCTCAACGGTCATATCAAAACCGCTGATGACGCCCGCCTGGGCGAGGGCGTTACCGGTGGCATACCCGCCCATATTGACCTTGCCGGACATGCACTGGGTCAGGTTGATGACCACGATCCCGCGCTGGCTGGCTTCCGCCAGAACCTGAATGAACTCGCCATTTTGCGGGGCGTTGCCGACGCCATAGGAGCGCAGAATCAACGCTTTCACCGGCTGACGCAGGAAATTACGTACCACATCGGCAGAAATGCCCGGATAGATCGTAACGACGCCAATGGGTTGTGGCGTGATGGGATGCACAACCAGCTCGCCGATACCCTGTGGGGCTGGCGGTGTACCGAGGCGACGAATGTGGATCCCGGCTTCCAGTAAAGGCGCCAGATTGGGGGAGGCGAAGGCATCGAAACCATCGGCATGGGCTTTGGTCGTGCGGTTGCCGCGATAGAGACGATTATTGAAGAACAGCGCCACTTCATTAATCGGGTAATTAGCGGCAACGTACAGGGCATTCAGCAAATTGATCTGCCCGTCGGAACGCAGTTCGGCCAACGGGATTTGTGACCCTGTCACAATGACCGGTTTGCCCAGATGCTCCAGCATGAACGACAGCGCTGAGGCGGTAAAGGCCATGGTGTCAGTACCGTGGAGGATAACAAAGCCGTCGTACTCGTCGTAATGCGCGCGGATGTCGTCGGCGATGTGCTGCCAGTCCTCCGGCGTCATATCGGAAGAGTCCATCAGCGGTTCATATTCATGAATCGTAAAGTCCGGCATCTCAGGACGGTGGAACTCAGGCATCAGCGCCAGCTGACGCTGCAGGTGGCCGGAAACGGGGATATAACCGTGTTCTGAGCGCTGCATACCGATGGTCCCACCGGTGTAGGCAACGTAAATCGATTTCTTTTGCATATCATCGCTTAGGTTGTACGTAGACAGGCGCAGTATAAGGTGACCGCTAAAAAAATACAGCGCAATCCCCGTCATACTTCACGTTGCAGGTGCGTTGGCCGCGCGTGTTTACCCCGGTCACATAGCGGACTATGCTCCCGGGGATGCACCCGCTTGCCGCCTGCCTGGAACTCGAATTATTCAGGGGATCCCCGTCATACTTCACGTTGCAGGTGCGTTGGCCACGCGTGTTTACCCCGGTCACATAGCGGACTATGCATTCCGGGGATGCACCCGCTTGCCGCCTGCCTGGCACTCGAATTATTCAGGGGATACCCGTCATACTTGACGTTGCAGGTGCGTTGGCCGCGCGTGTTTACCCCGGTCACATCGCGGACTATGCATTCCGGGGATACACCCGCTTGCCGCCTGCCTGGCACTCGAATTATTCAGGGGATACCCGTCATACTTCACGTTGCAGGTGCGTTGGCCGCGTAGTGTTCCCCCGACAACATTGAGTTGTCGGGGGAACTGGGCTGCATGAAGGAATTAGCGGATATTGGCGCAGGTTAAGCAGAATGCGTAGCGGTTCTGCGGATCGTTGAACGCGGCGAGCTTATCGCTCTCAGCCTTGACGGCATTGGCCGCGGCGGCAACCGGCGCCGGCAGCCAGGCCTGCAGTGCCGCTGGCAGCGACGCGCGGACCGAACCGGTCAGGTTATCGATCACCATCGAGAAGAACGTCGGCTCTTCCTGATAGTAGTTGATGTGCCACTGTTTCAGCTTCGCCAGCTCCGCGGCTTTTGCCACCGCGTCATCAAAGTCGCCCAGGCTATCGACCAGCCCGTTGGCTTTCGCATCTTCACCGGTCCAGACATGGCCCTGGGCAATCTGGTCGATTTTCTCCGGCGTACTGTTACGCGCGTTGGCCACCAGCGTGATAAAACGTTTGTAGCCGTTTTCGATGCTCAGCTGCATCAGCTGCTGAACTTCAGGCGGCAGCGATTTGGTGGTTGATACGTCCGCTAGCGCCGACGTCGCCACGCCATCGGTATGGACGCCGATCGAATCCAGCGTATTTTCGACGGTGTTAATGACGCCGAAGATGCCAATCGAACCGGTGAGGGTGCTTGGGTTGGCGACGATATAATTGGCCGGCGTGGAGATCCAGTAGCCGCCGGAAGCGGCCATGCCGCCCATGGAAACCACCACCGGTTTACCCGCGGCTTTTGCTGCCGCCAGCTCTTCACGAATCACTTCCGAGGCGCTGACGCTGCCGCCCGGGCTGTTGACGCGCAGAACAATCGCTTTCACCTTCGGATCGAGGCGGGCATCGCGAATCTGCGCGGCGGTGGTGTCTCCCCCGACGTTACCCGGCGTCTCTTCGCCGTCCATGATCGCGCCGTTAGCGAAGATCACCGCAATGGTGGCGCCCTGGTCGGACGGCGTTTTCACGCTGTAATCGTAATAGCTGATGGCGCGATAGTTATTATCCGCTTTGCTCCAGCCGAACTGTTTAGTCAGCGCCTTCTCCACGTCGGTGGCGGTGCCCAGCTCATCAACCAGCTTGTTGTTCAGCGCGTACTGCGCCGTATCGCCATCCACTTTACGCAGACCATCAATCAGCCCCTGAGCGCCAGGGAACAGCTGCTGAGCCGTGATTTGGCGGTTAGCGGCGATGGTATTGAGGTAGTTTTGCCACAGCTCGCCAATCCAACGGCTGTCGGCTTCCCGAGCGGCAGGCGACATATCGTCGCGGATAAACGGCTCGACCGCCGATTTATAGGTTCCGACGCGGAAAACGTGGGTGGAGACTTTCAGCTTGTCGAGCAGCGATTTGTAATACAGGCCGTTGGTGGCAAAACCGTGCAGATCGACATCACCCTGCGGCGAAAGCCAGATTTTATTGGCGAAGCTGGCCAGATAATACTGCCCCTGGCTGTAGCTGCTCCCCACGGCATACACCGGTTTGCCGCTATCGCGAAATTCGCGCAGCGCCTTACCGATATACTGCATCGAAGGCTGATCGCCGCCGGCAAAATTTTTCAGATCCAGCACGATACCGGTGATATTGCGGTCATCTTTCGCCTGGCGAATAGTCTGTACGATATCAAACAGCGAGTTTTCCTGGAGACGATCGGAACTGGCTCCAAAGAGCTGACGACCGATCACGCCGAGTTTGCTGCTGGCGGACGGTTTATCGACCACCACGCCGGTTATATCCATCAGCAGCGCGCCGCGAGCGGTATGTTCCGTGGTGGTGCTGCTGAACTGTGCCCAGATACCGACACAAACCAGAACCAGCAACAGGAAAACCAGGTTCAGTGCGAGCTGGCGAATAAAGTTGAGTACCCGCCATGTCCATTTAAAAAATCCGGCGAGCAGCCGCCAAAGAGTTCGCATGTATTCTCCCTAACATTGTTAAAAATGGGCTAACCGCATGAGTTGCCGCGTCTGGTTATCCTAAAGAGACGGCTGGCGGTTGTCAGCAGGAATCACCGGTCGTGCTGTAACAAAATTCCTGCGCATGTTAATTTTATGAAAAATGACATCACAGGAGTCACATAGATGGATGCTCTCGAACTATTGATAAACCGCCGCAGCGCTTCTCGTCTTGCCGAGCCGGCACCGACCGGTGAACAACTGGAAAACATTCTCCGTGCCGGACTGCGCGCCCCGGATCACGGGACGCTGCAACCCTGGCGTTTCTTTATTATTTCTGATGAAGGCCGTGAACGCTTCAGTCAACTGCTGGAGAAAGGGGCGATTGAGGCCGGGCAGGATGACAAAGGCATTGAAAAGGCCCGCAGTGCACCGTTCCGCGCCCCGCTGATTATCACCGTCGTCGCTCGCTGCGAAGATCACCCGAAGGTGCCGAAATGGGAGCAGGAAATGTCGGCCGGCTGCGCGGTGATGGCCATGCAGATGGCGGCGCTGGCGCAAGGCTTTAACGGTATCTGGCGCAGCGGTGCATTGACCGAAAGCCCGATCGTCCGTGAAGGTTTTGCCTGCCGCGAGCAGGATAAAATCGTCGGTTTTCTCTATCTGGGAACGCCGCAGCTAAAAGCCTCAACCACCGTTTCTCTGCCGGACACCGCGCCGTTTGTGGTCCGTTTCTGAGCAACATCGCGTAAGCATAGCCCGGCAGGCGTGAACCGCCGGGCTGTCGCGTCGACTATTTCTGCTGTTTCGCAAACTCGTCTTTGGCTTTTTGCAGCTGCTGCTGGAAGGCCGGATTGGTATGCAGGGTGGCAACCACCGCTGAGCCGACAATCCGCGCGGCGTCAACATCGCTCTGCCAGTGGTAACCGCAGATCACCCGACTTTCACCGAGCTCATAGCCGCGTTTGAGAATCTCATTCTGGCGCTGCGGGTTGATTTCAGCCAGCACCAGGGCGGTAGCCCAGCCGATAGAGGTGTGTCCGGAAGGGTAGGAGCCGTTTTTCGACAGCTTATCCTGTTCGGTGGTATTGCAGGTGGACACGCCGTAGAAGGCAAACGGACGAATACGCATATACTTCTCTTTCGCGCCCCGGGTCGCCAGATCGCCCGCGTCTTCAATCATATTGGTGAGCAGCTTGTGGAGCGCCGGGGCGTCTTTTTCGGTGATCGGGGAGCCGAATGCCGCGGAGAAGGCGTTGGCCACGCCACCCGCGCTCAGGTTGGCATCCTCTGCTGCCAGCTTGCCGCGGGCGGTGGCGCGCAGCAGACGGCCTTTCTCATACATCGCCTGATCGTTTAAAAACGCAATGCTGCCCACTTCCGGCGGCGGCGGGAGCAGCGCCAGGCTGTCAATGGCCTGGGCATTTTTCAGATAGTAGAGATCGGGCTTAGTGGTGGCATCATTCCCGGCGGGAACCAGCGCAAAGGCGCTAACCGAAAAGAGACTGGCAAAGCAAAGGGCGAGTACACGCTTTTTCATCAGGATATCCTTATTGTGGTGGAGAGGAACAATGGCGCGAAACTGACGCAAAGTTAACGAACCATTGTTTTGCTGAAATCAAGAGCCTGTCTCAACAGGACGATTTTGCTGGTCATTTTGACCCGGGGCGTGCTCACAACGATGTATCTTTGAACGCCTTTCAGGGCCGCCCGAAGGGGGAGCGCAGCGAAGACTCACGAACGACCTGTACGCCGTGGTTTCACCGCGGTCCCTGTGCAAACTGCCTGTGCTATAACGCCTGCCGGGACAGGCTCTACACTCTCTCATTCGGCGCGTTTTTCTGTGCCGGATGAGAGACGACTCAGGTACCGATGATACCTGTTTACCGATAAACCGAACGCGCGATGCGGGTGTAGGTATGCCTGACCCCGCGAATAGCAATACTGTAGGCCAGAATATTCTCCGGTAATGCCATCCCCATATAACCCGTATCGCCAATATGGTGCAGGTCGGCGCCCGCCATTTTACTCATCAACGCTATCTGACGAAGGGTGCCGACATCAGCGCCTTCCTGGGAGGTCCCAATCGCCGTCATCGCCAGCACGCCATGCGCATGCGCAGTATCGATAAGCGATGCCACACGTTGCTGACTCATTCCCGGTATCGTGCCTGGGGCCGGGAGCAACACAATATCCGCCCCCTGGGCGGCGAACCAGATAACATCCTGCTCGCTGATAATGCTGCTGCCGCTTTCGCGCACCACTCCCGCACCGTGCATTTTCCCGGTGATAATCACCGCGCTGTCGCCCACCGCCTGGCGAATCTCTTCGGCTGCTATCCCCAGCGCCCGGTTGCTGACCCCGTTAGCCGGGTTGCCCGTTAACACCAGAATTTTCGCTCCCATCGCGACCAGCTTACGGGCATTGTCAGCCGTTGCCGAGCGCCCCGGTCTCATTTTCCAGATATCGTCATGGGCAACCGCAAATTCCGGATCTACCGCCTCCAGATTGACACCAATAATACGCCCGGTCAGGCGCTGCAGTTCATGCAACGTTTTGTCCGGCGCGATATCGGCAGGCAACCCCTCAATATGCGGGTTTTCACTGTCAAACATATTAATCAGCAAGATATCCGCACCCTGCGATGCGGCAAGCTCGGCATTGGTGACATTGTTCAGCAATGGCTGAGTGATGGCGATAGATTCGCTGACCATTACCCGACCTTCGCTGGCGCGAATGGCATACAGCAGCTGCTCTTTATTCATCGATACAAAATCGGAGGCACAGCAGTCCAGCAAGCGTTTAGTTTTCATCGGGATATGCCTCGTTGCTGAATTCGTTCTCTGATTTTACCTGCGGCCTGGGCAGGCACTATCCGCGCCTCGACCCGTCGCTGGATGCTGGCGAAAAGAATTCCCTGCATAAATTTACCTCAGTCGTCATCGGCCATCTTTGGTTTAATTAAAACTAAACCACTTGTGTACCATTAGTGAACCATACTGAATAAAAAGAGATCCTGACTACGACAAAATGGCCATTTTGTGATCTGAGAGGCTTTTCTCTGCGTCTGATTTGGGGATGACAACGATCGATTATTGGTTAAGAATTGGTTCACAGGAGCTGGACCAGTCACCACTTGCGCAGAGAGACGATGAACACAACTTCGCATCCCGGGTTTTATCTCGATGAATCCAGCGCGTTGCCGCTGTATATGCAGCTGGTTAACGCCATTAAGTCGGCCGTTGCTGAAGGCCGGCTGCGTCCAGGCGATGTTCTGCCGTCAGAACGGGCGCTGGTAGAGATGCTGAAAATTGCGCGAGGCACAGCCCGAAAAGCATTACAGCAGTTGCTGGAGGAAGGGGTTCTGATTCGGAATCAGGGGTCCGGTACCTTCGTGGCTCCGCAGGTGCGCCAGTCCCTGCCGTCGCTGGAAAGTTTTAGTGAAATGGCGGCAGCGAGCGGAGGCACAGCGCAAAGCGAGCTGGTGGGATATCTGCGGCGGTTAGCGACCCAGGAGGAGCGCCGCGCTCTGCAACTGACAGACGGTCAAAGTGAAATTGTCGAGCTGACCCGGCTGAGGAAAATTAACGGTATCGCCGTTTCCCTGCAGACGGCGGTTTTGCCTGCGCATCTGCTGGATAAAATCAGCGAAATGGATGAATCGTTATATCTGCACCTGGAGACAAAAGGCTCACCGGTGCTGCGGGCAACTCAGCATTTCCGGGCCGTATCAACGGACAGTCAGCTGGCTTACTATCTGAACATCAAACAAGATGAGCCGCTTCTGCTGGTGACCCGGATCGGCTTCACCTCCGATGACAGGCCCGTGGAATACACTCGGACCTGGTGCCTGAATGATTACTATGATTTTACGCTTGAGCTACGTCGAAAAGCGCCATAGCGGCGCGCTGCCGCTTGCTGGCAGGCGGGCCCGTTGAGTGTGAGAGCGGGGCAGGATCCCGGGCGAAGAATCTGACGGTGGCCGGCGCTGATTTTATCGACCCGCCGCTCCGCATTTTGTCTATTTTTAGCCATGCCGGACTTTCAGCAAAAGTGAAGATGGCGAGGTAATGCGGCTTGTCCATCGCAAAATCGTCTATTTGTCTGCTTAATGAGCAACCATTCGCGATTTCGGACTGTCATACTTACCACCTTGGCGTTTGAGCGCTACCATAGCGGGATTGCAATGACAGGAGATGTCCATGAGCGAGCAAACTATTCGTTTAACGCAATACAGCCACGGAGCCGGTTGTGGTTGTAAAATTTCCCCTAAAGTACTGGAAACCATTCTGAAGAGCGATCGGGCGAAGTTTATCGACCCGAACCTGCTGGTGGGGAATGAGACCAGTGATGATGCGGCGGTTTACGACCTTGGCAACGGGACGTCCATCATCAGCACCACCGACTTTTTTATGCCGATAGTCGACAGCCCGTTCGACTTTGGCCGTATCGCCGCCACCAACGCCATCAGCGACATTTTCGCGATGGGCGGAAAACCGATTATGGCGATTGCCATTCTTGGCTGGCCGATTAATACCCTGGCGCCGGAAATTGCCCGCGAAGTTGTGGAAGGCGGGCGTTTTGCCTGCCAGCAGGCGGGCATCTCCCTGGCCGGTGGCCACTCGATTGACGCGCCGGAGCCGATTTTCGGTCTGGCGGTCACCGGCGTGGTGCCGACCGAGCGGATCAAGAAAAACAGCACCGCCGAGGCGGGCTGCAAACTCTATCTCACCAAGCCGTTAGGCATTGGCGTGCTGACCACCGCAGAGAAAAAATCGCTGCTCAAACCGGAGCACCAGGGGCTGGCGACGGAAACCATGTGCCAGATGAACCTCGCCGGCGCGGCCTTTGCCACCATCGGCGGCGTAAAAGCGATGACCGACGTCACCGGCTTCGGCCTGCTGGGCCATCTGAGCGAAGTGTGTCGCGGGGCGGGTGTTCAGGCGCTACTCAATTACGCGGATATCCCGAAACTGCCGGGCGTTGAAGAGTACATTGCCGCGGGCGCCGTTCCCGGTGGCACCGGGCGCAACTTTGCCAGCTACGGCCATCTGATGGGCGACATGCCGGCGGCGTGGCGCGATCTGCTGTGTGACCCGCAAACCTCCGGCGGTCTGCTGCTGGCGGTGACGCCGGAAGCGGAAGCCGAAGTGCGCGCCGCAGCCGAAGAGTTCGGCATTAAGCTTGCCGCCATCGGCGAGCTGGTGACCGCACGCGGCGGACGTCCCATGATCGAGATCCGTTGATTACATGCGGTTGTTTATTGCGGAAAAACCCAGTCTCGGTCGCGCAATCGCCGACGTGCTCCCCAAACCGCATCGCAAAGGTGATGGCTACATTGAGTGCGGTAACGGGCAGGTGGTCACCTGGTGTATCGGCCATCTGCTCGAGCAGGCTCAGCCGGACGTCTATGACGGGCGCTATGCGCGCTGGAATCTGCTCGACCTGCCTATTGTGCCGGAGAAGTGGCAGCTGCAGCCCAAACCGTCGGTCACCAAACAGCTCAACGTCATCAAGCGTCTGCTGGGCGATGCGCAGGAGGTGATTCACGCCGGTGACCCGGACAGAGAGGGGCAGCTGCTGGTAGACGAAGTTCTCGACTATCTGCAGCTGGCGCCAGAAAAGCGCCAGCAGGTTCAGCGCTGCCTGATTAACGATCTCAACCCGCAGGCGGTGGAGCGGGCGATTGCTCGTCTGCGCGCCAACAGCGAGTTTATTCCGCTGTGCGTTTCGGCCCTGGCCCGCGCCCGCGCCGACTGGCTGTACGGGATTAACATGACCCGCGCCTATACGCTGCTCGGCCGCAATGCCGGCTACCAGGGGGTGCTGTCGGTCGGGCGGGTGCAGACGCCGGTGCTGGGGCTGGTCGTGCGGCGTGATGAAGAGATTGAGAATTTCGTCGCCAAAGATTTCTTTGACGTCAAGGCGCATATCGTGACGCCGAAGGATGAGCGTTTCGTTGCCACCTGGGTACCGAGCGATGCCTGCGAACCGTATCAGGATGAAGAGGGGCGTCTGCTGCATCGTCCGCTGGCCGAACACGTGGTGGCGCGCATTGAGGGCCAGCAGGCGCGGGTGACCGCCTACAACGATAAGCGGGATTCTGAGCCGGCGCCGCTGCCGTTTTCGCTTTCGACGCTGCAGATTGAGGCGGCGAAGCGCTTTGGCTTTAGCGCGCAAAACGTGCTGGATATCTGCCAGAAACTGTATGAAACCCACAAACTGATTACCTATCCGCGTTCGGACAGCCGCTATCTGCCGGAGGAGCATTTTGCCGGTCGGCATGCGGTTCTTAATGCCATCGCGGTTCATGCGGCGGATCTGCTGCCGCAGCCGGCGGTTGATCCGGAAATCCGCAACCGCTGCTGGGACGATAAAAAAGTGGATGCGCACCATGCGATCATCCCGACCGCCCGCAGCAGCCAGGTGAAACTGTCCGATAACGAAGAGAAGGTGTATGGCCTGATTGCCCGCCAGTATCTGATGCAGTTCTGCCCGGATGCGGTCTTCCGCAAGTGTCAGATCGATCTTGATATTGCCAATGGCAAATTTGTCGCCAAAGCGCGTTTCCTCGCCGAAGCCGGCTGGCGCGCGCTGCTGGGTAACAAAGAGCGGGATGAAGAGAACGACGGTACCCCGCTGCCGGTGGTGGCCAAAGACGACGAGCTGTTGTGTGAAAAGGGCGAAGTGGTGGAGCGGCAAACTCAGCCGCCGCGCTATTTTACCGATGCAACGCTGCTGTCGGCGATGACCGGGATTGCTCGTTTTGTGCAGGATAAAGAACTGAAAAAAATTCTGCGTGCGACCGACGGCCTGGGTACGGAAGCGACCCGCGCCGGGATTATCGAACTGCTGTTTAAGCGGGGCTTTTTAGTTAAAAAGGGGCGCTATATTCACTCCACCGATGCCGGACGTGCGCTGATTCACTCCCTGCCGGAGATGGCTGCCCGGCCGGATATGACCGCTCACTGGGAGTCGGTACTGACGCAAATTAGCGAGAAGCAGTGCCGTTATCAGGACTTTATGCAGCCGCTGGTCGGCACGCTTTATCAGCTGATTGAGCAGGCCAGGAGTACGCCGGTGCGTCAGTTCCGCGGCATTGTCGCGCCGGGTGGCGCTAAAAAGAGTTTCAGCAAAGGTAAAACCAAAGCTAAAACGAAAGACAAGAAGCCCGCTGCGGACTCCGCCGCGGAAAATCCATAAAAAAAACCGGTCTTCCGTAATGCCGATCGTTTAAGGGTCGGCAGACCGATCCGGCAGAGGTGTAAGAATCGGTCATCTCACGGAGATGACCGATTCTTATGCGGCGCTGTCAGGTTTTCAATATATCTGCAGGAGTTTCTGTCCCGTCGTTCGCTATTAAGCCAGGGATGTCGTTTTACGCTGGTTTGCGCGAAAGGGGGGAGCATACTCTGGAGTATGTGTTCTGGGGAGTATTCCGTTCACTTTTGTGGCATGTTCCGTTCACGATAAATTCGACACTTTTCTCATACCCGCTGCGGGTTAACGGCATGGGGGCGTTCACCCGCCTCCGATGCCCCCCGGCATTGCGCTGAAAACGGCCGTTGCGCGGTATGCTCCACTCCGGCTTCATCTGGCGGACCGGGCGGGACTCAACCTCCCTGTCTCGACCTGCCCTCTGGCCGCCTTATTCGTCCCAGCCATGGGACTCACCCGCCGGAGCCAAACGCTGACGTCGTTCAAAAACGCTCCGGGCGTTTTTGTCCTGCGGCCAGTCCTCGATGCGCCCCTGCGTTTTCGCCCGTGTTCCTGACGCAATGCCGGGTTCCCAGGGCCGGGCGAAACCGGCCCTGGGTCGTTCACCTGCAGCGCAGGAAACAGAAATACGCGGGACTTATGGTGAACGGAATATCCCACAGAAACATGCGCCAGAATGCGAAGCCCCTTTCACGCCAGCCACCGTTTACCGGCTCGCCCTGGTCGGCGATAAACCAAAAAAAGCGGGTCACCTTTCAGTGACCCGCATGACGGGCTTCCGGGGTTGCCGCTCATCCCCGGACGTCAGGGGACGACGGCAGGGAACCACGACGTCTTAAATGACGCCCTGCGCCAGCATGGCATCGGCCACTTTGACGAAACCGGCGATATTGGCGCCGCGGACGTAGTTGGTCTGCTGCGCCTCGCCGCCGTATTCAACACAGGCGTGGTGAATATCCAGCATGATGTGATGCAGGCGGGCGTCGACTTTCTCCGCCTTCCAGCTCATACGGGCTGCGTTCTGCGCCATTTCGAGGCCAGAAGTGGCGACGCCGCCGGCGTTCGCGGCCTTGCCAGGGGCGAACAGCACACCGGCATCGAGGAACAGATCGGTGGCGGCGATGGTGGTCGGCATGTTAGCGCCTTCGGCAACGGCCTTCACGCCGTTAGCGATCAACAGACGCGCCGCATCGGCGTCCAGTTCGTTTTGCGTGGCGCAAGGCAGCGCGATATCCACGGGAACGGACCACGGCTGTTTACCTTCAAGGTAGGTCAGACCAAACTCGCGGGCGTAGTCGGCAACCCGGCCGTCGCGGCTGGCTTTGATTTCGCACAGACGGGCCAGTTTTTCCGGGGTAAAGCCAGCTTCATCGACAACGGTGCCGCTGGAGTCGGAGGCGGTGATCACGCGGGCGCCGAGGGCCATCGCTTTTTCGATAGCATACTGCGCCACGTTACCGGAACCGGAAACCGCGACTCGCATCCCTTCGAAGCCCAGGCCGTGACGCTTGAGCATCGCGTCGGTGAAGTACACCAGACCGTAGCCGGTCGCTTCCGGACGAATCAGACTGCCGCCGAAGGAGAGCCCTTTGCCGGTGAACACGCAGGCGCTGTTGTTGGAGAGTTTACGCATCATCCCGGCCATAAAGCCGACTTCACGACCGCCCACGCCAATATCGCCTGCCGGAACGTCGGTGTCCGGGCCCAAATGGCGATACAGTTCGGTCATCAGCGCCTGACAGAAGCGCATCACTTCACCGTCGCTCTTACCTTTCGGATCGAAGTCGCTGCCGCCTTTTCCGCCGCCCATTGGCAACGTAGTGAGGGCGTTTTTAAAGGTCTGTTCAAAGCCGAGGAACTTGAGAATCGACAGGTTAACCGACGGGTGGAAACGCATGCCGCCTTTGTACGGGCCAATTGCCGAGTTGAACTGCACGCGCCACGCGCGGTTAACCTGAACCTGATTGCGGTCGTCGACCCAGACGACGCGGAACTGAATAGCACGCTCTGGTTCAACCAGACGTTCCAGCAAAGAGAGCTGGCGATAGCGCGGGTTTTCCTCAAGGAAAGGCCACAGCGTGGTCATAACTTCGCGGACGGCCTGAGCAAACTCGGTTTGATGCGGGTCGCGCTGTTGAACGCGGGTGAGAAAACTTTCCAGAGTGCACATCTGATCCATAGATATAATTTCCCCTTATGGTTGTGGTTGCATGTATACGCGTCACGTTGCAGATTGCTTCGCTGCCCGCTTCGGGAGCGCTTCTGCGGCCGCCCGATGCAATCTGAATGATTTTGTATCTCTTTTTTTATTATTCGGCCCTTGAAAAGACCGATTTTCCGACTATAACACCGGGAATCGTTAGGCAAGCAAGGAAAAATTATCCAGACAGCAAAATTTATAATCTGGCGTCAGTCATAACTAAAAACGATGACGCCAGTGGCAGGGAATTAGCGGGGAAGATCGGCGGCGCGTTGGGCAATAAACGCGTTCAGTAGCGGAATATCTGCCGGAGCAAGGTCGAAGGTGAGCGCCTCTTGCGGCGTGCACCAGCGCAGCTGACGGTGATAGTGGGCGGCAGGAAGGCCGCTAAAGCGCGCCACCCACCAGGCGTGCAGGTGAATCAGGCGGCCGGAGACCTCCCGTTGATGGCTGGCGATATAGCGCTCAACCTCCGCCGTGATGCCGAGCTCCTCCTGCAGCTCGCGGATAAGCGCCTGCGGCTGGCTCTCGCCGGGCTCCACTTTGCCTCCGGCAAATTCCCATAGGCCGGGCTGATCGGCATGGGGCGGGCGTTGCGCCAGCAGAATTTTGCCGTCCTGTTCAATAATGGCGGCTACAACATCAAGCGTTTTTTGCATCTGAATCATCGTTCCGGGCAGGATAATGGCCTATTATCACCGCCTTTATCTTTGCCAGACAACCTTTAGCCCATCGGAGATATGCTGTGCTCGATAGTCATCTGCATCCTCGCCTGAAACCCTTGCTCAATGTTTGCGCCGCGCGGCTGGAGCGCCTCGGCGTCTCTGCCGACGGCGTGACCCTGACGGGCTTCGCCATTGGTGTTCTGGCGCTGCCGTTTCTGGGGCTTCGTTGGTACGGGGCGGCGTTGGCGGCGATTGTCGTGAACCGGCTTCTCGATGGCGTAGATGGCGCGCTGGCGCGTCGCCGCGGGTTGACCGACGCGGGGGGATTTCTCGATATCTCCCTCGACTTTTTGTTTTATGCCCTGGTACCGTTTGGGTTTATTATCGCCGATCCGGCGCAAAACGCCGTGGCCGGGGGCTGGCTGCTTTTTTCTTTTATCGGAACCGGCAGCAGTTTTCTCGCCTTTGCCGCGCTGGCGGCAAAACATCAGATAGCCAACCCGGGCTATGCGCATAAGTCGTTTTACTACCTGGGAGGATTGACGGAGGGGAGTGAAACCATCCTGCTGTTCGTGCTGTGCTGCCTGTTTCCCGCATATTTCGCCTGGCTGGCGTGGCTGTTCGGCGCGCTCTGCTGGCTGACCACCGCCACCCGTATTTACAGTGGCTACCTGACGCTGAAGCAGCTTCAGCGCCAGGCATAACGCGGTTACTGGCTGTTATCCGGGCCGCGCACGCCGGTCTGCACCGGGTTTTTCGGGTCGCTGCTCCACTCGTACCAGCCGCCATCGTACACCGAGATATTTTTCCAGCCCATGGCGCGGGCGTACATAAAGGTCTCTGAGGCGCGCCAGCCGGTGCCGCAGTAGAAAGAGACCTGCTGGTCGGGACGAATATTCCACTGTCGCCACATGGCGGTGATATCCTCCGCGCTGCGCATGGTGCCGTCCGGGTTGTGGAAGTCTTCCATGTGGGTGGAGTCGCTCCCGGCGTGCCCCCAGCGGGCGCCGGCAATTTCGCCTTTTGGCTTGATATAGCTGTAGCCGCTGGTGGTGCCGATAAACTCCGGCCAGGAACGGATACTGACCAGCGACGCATCCTGACGATGCAGCAGCGCGCGCGCCTGCTCCATATTCAGCATCAGCTGCGGCTGGCCGGGAATCGGCGCGCCGAAGTCAGGCGCCGGTTTTTGTTCCGGCGGCATGCCGCGTTCCACCGGCAGACCGGCATCGGACCAGCTTTTCCAGCCGCCGTCGAGCAGACGCACGTCTTTCACCCCGGCGTACAGCAGAATCTGCGCCACGCGGGCGGCGGCGTAGACGTCGCGACCGTAGAGAATCACCGTGGTGTCATGACGAATGCCCTGTTTCGCCAGCAGTGCTTTCAGCTGGGCATCGGAGACCTTATTCCACAGCGGTTCGCTTTCGACCTCGTTGGTGTCGATATATCCGGCGCCGGGAATATGATTCAGCAGATAGAATTTGGGCGCGCCCCAGGCGGCTTCAATCACTTTCCACTGTCCGGCCGGAGCGGCGGTCACCGCTTTACCCTGCTGGAGATCGTGCAGCCACTGCGGGTAAACCAGCTGCTCAAAGTGCGGCAGCTTTTGCAGACGTTCGGGGTGACTCAGCGCATCGCTAAGGGTACTGAGATGGGTAAACCCGGCGGCCTGCAGGCGCGCGGCGACTTTCGCGTTGTCTGTATCGCTGCCGTACAGCGCAACGGGGGTATCGGCCCGCAGCTGATGCTGTTGGGCCCACGCGCTAAGCTGTTCATCGTTCATGGCGCTGAGCCAACTGGCGGAGAGATTCAGCGCCAGCGGTTCGTGACCCTGCGGGCCGTTAGCCTGTTGGGGCCAGCCGTTGTAGAACGCGCTGAGGCGTGTATCAATCGCGATACCGTGCTGCTGTTGGAGCGCGGAGAGCGTCAGCGTTGGCATGGTTTCAGCGGCGAAGGAGGGGGAAGCAGCAAGCCCGATCAGCAGGGCGAGTGCGGTCAATTGAGAAACACGTTTCATCGAAATGCCCGACAAGAGAAAATTGAGCGCACATTTTCCGCTGCCTCCGTAGGGAATTCTTTGCGATAACGCAGGTTAGCAGGGTTTTCATTGCCAGTCGCGGATATTCAGACAGCGGCCGCGGTCGGGAATATCGCCACTGTCGTGGGTCACCAGCACCGCCGGAATGGCGAGGCGCGCCAGCTCATCAAATACCCAACGGCGAAAACCGGCGCGTAGTTCGGCATCCAGGCGGTTAAACGGCTCATCCAGCAGCAGTGCCAGCGGGCGCGCCAGCAGGGCGCGGAGCAGGCTGACGCGGGCGCGCTGGCCGCCGGAGAGTGTCGCCGGATCGCGGGAATAGAACCCGGCCAGCCCGGCCCGTTCCAGCGCCTGCTGCACCTGAATTTTGCGCGCCGCGCCGCGGATGTCGGCCGGCAGCGCCAGCAGCAGGTTTTGCCCGACGCTGAAGTGGTCGAACAGCAGCGCATCCTGAAACAGAATCCCAATCCGCCGTCGCTCGGTGGGGCGTTCATCGCAGCGTTCGTTGTAGAGCCACAGTTCGCCGCTGGCGTGAAAAGGGGCCTCCAGCGCGCCAATCATCCAGGCGAACAGCGTAGATTTGCCGCTGCCGGATGGCCCCATCAGCGTCAGTACTTCTCCCGGAGAAACGGAAAAGGCGATTTCCCGCAGCAGGGGACGGTGATGCAACGTCAGGGTCAGATTGTTTACGGTGAGCACTAGCGTAATCCTCGTCGATAGCGGCCAGCCAGCCATGCCAGCAGGGCGGTCAGGGAAAAGACCATCGCCGGTAGCAGCAGTTGCCATAATGCCTGCGCGGCGAGCGTTTGCGTATCGCCGCCGCTGCTGAGCGCTACGGCTTCGCTGGTTAATGTCGGCGTCCGGCCGGCCCCCAGCCACAGGGTGGGCAGATACTGGGCAATGCTTACCGAGAAGCCGACCGCCAGCGCCATCAGCAGCGGGCGCACCAGCATCGGAAGTTTTACCCGCCAGACGCGTTGCCAGCGTCCCCAGCCAAGGGTTCGCGCGACCAGTTCCAGACGCGGATCGCGGTGACGCCACGCCGGACGCAGAACAAACAGCATCCACGGAACCACCCACAGCAGATGGCCCCACAAGACGGTGGCAAATTGCCCATCCTGCCAGGTATACAGCGCCAGTTGATACTGACCGTCGGCCAGCGGCAGCGCGGGCAGAACCAGCGGTAGCCAGACCCAGCTATCGCCGCGGGAAGGACCGCACTCCAGCCACAGCAGGCAGACAAGCGCCCCTGCCAGAGAGGCGAGAAGCGCCAGCCCCAGGCTGTTCGCCAGGCTATCGTTTAGCGGAGAGGCGCTCTGCGCCAGCGCCGCCAGCAGCAGCGCGCAAAGCAGGCCGCTCAACGGCAGGCCGATTGCCAGCAGCCGTCCGGCGAGCGCGCGCGGCTGCGGACGACGAATGCCTCGCAGGTCAGGGATCTGTCGCTGCCAGAGACGCCATCCACCCCAGGCGCAAACAAGCACCCCTCCCAGGATGAGCAGCAACAGCAGGCTGGCGAGGGCACCTTTCGCCTGCTGCATATCATCACCCTGGTTTAACCATTGCCAGGCGAGTACCGCAAGCGTAGGCGGGTTGCCCGGGCCGATCACCAGCGCGACATCCACCGTCGACAGGCTCCATGCGGTGGTGGCCACCAGAACGATAGCAAGTGAAGGCAACAGCGTCGGCAGTATCAGCCAGTTGAGACACTGCCAGCGGCCGTATCCCTGGCTTTTCAGGACCGTAGCCTGCTCGGCCAGGCGTTTTTCGCTCAGAAGACCGTAGATCGCCCACAGCAAAAATCCGCTCTCTTTGATGGCCATCGTCAGCCCCAGACCAATGCCGTAGCGATCGGCCGGCGGGGAGCAAACGGAACAGACGCGATACAGCCAGCCGCCTTCGGCGAAAAGGAGCAGCGCGCCGGTGGCAAAGGCGACGTGGGGCACGGCTAACAGGAGCGGCAGGCGTCCCGCCAGCTGCCGCCAGCCGCGGGAGGGCCAGAGCGCGGCGACGAGAGTCAGACTTATCAGCAGCGCGCCGCCGACCGCGAGGAGCGTGGAGATCAGGGTCGCCGCCAGCGCCTGCCAAATCTGAGGATCGGCGAACAGCGCCTGCCAGCAGGCGAGGCGGAACGCCGGCGCGAGCATGAGCGCAATGGCCGGGAAGACGGGCAGGTAAATCAGCGCCATGATTCCCCAGGCCAGCAGAATCAGTGGGTACCGTAACGGCGCAGCCATTCCTGCTCCAGGGCATCAACCCAGGCCGCGTGGGGTTCCGCCAGTACCGGCGGCGGGTTCTGCGGAGCCCGCGCCTGCAGGGCCTGGCGCTGGTCGTCGGGTAAGCTCTGCGGGTTCAACACGCTGGGGTCGCCCCACACCGCCGGATCGGCTTTACGCAGCTGCGCCGCCGGGGAGAGCAGGAAGTTGGCCACCACTCTGGCGCCCGCCGGGGCGCGCGCATTGGCTGGAATGGTCACGAAGTGCACATTGCCGAGCATCCCGCGCTCAAAACCAAAGCCATAGCTGTCCTTCGGCAGCTCGCCGCTGACCGCTTTTTGCCGGGCATGCAGCGGGTTAAACGTCAGCGACAGCCGAAGCGTACCGGTTGCCAGCATGGCATCCATGCGGGCCGGCGAGGCCGGGAAGTCGCGCCCCTCCCGCCACAGCAGGGGATGAAGCCGGTCGAGATAGCGCCACAGCGGTGCGGTGACGGCGGCAAACGTCTGCGGCTCCGGGGGGCGACGCAGCGCTTCCGGGCGTTCCGTCAGAGTCATCAACAACTGTTCGAGGAAGGCGGTACCGGTAAAGTCCGGCGGACGCGGATAGGTGACCTCGCCGCGATGCGCGACGGCAAAGGTCAGCAGCGTCTCCGGGCTGTCTGGTGGCGTCGGCGTCTGCGTACGTCGGGCGATAAAGGTGAGCTGCGCGCTGCCCCACGGGGACTCTGCGCCTTCGGTCGGCAGGGAGAAATCTTCACGCACCGGCTGGCGGGTATCAACATAGCGCCAGTTTGGCAGCGTCTCCGCCCATCCGGTTTGCAGCAGGTTGGCGGTTTTCAGGGTACGGAAGTTCTCGCCGTTGACCCACAGCAGATCGACGGAGCCATGATGCTTGCGCCCGGCGCGGGCTTCCGTTTGCAGGCGCTTTACCGTATCTGCGGCATCGGCGATATGCACAATGCGCAGGTCGATAGCATAGTCGCGTTTCACCTCCGCGCTGACCCAGTCGAGATAGCGATTTACCGCCGGGTCGCCGCCCCAGGCATTAAACCACACCGTCTGTCCGCGGGCCTGGCGGGCGATCTGTTGCCAGCTATCGTCGGCGTGAGCGGCAAGCGGGGCCCACAGCAGCGCCGCGAGCCAGAGTAAACAGTAGCGCATGATCCGCTCCTTATGATTTGGTGTCTTCTGAAGAGGTTGGCTGAGGGATCTGGCACAGGCCCTGAGCCGGGATCGCCATGGCGGAATTAAACCGTGCCGACAAATTTTGTAAGCCGATCAGCGCCGTGAGTTCGGTCAGGGCCTGGGCATCAAATCGCGCCATGAGTTTGCCGCGCAGCGCATCGTCGACGGTTGGCGGCGTAAGGCTGGCGGTTTCGGCATACTCCAGCGCCAGACGTTCGTCTTCGCTGAACAGCGGGCTCTGGCGCCAGCGGGCGACGGCGAGGAGCTTCTCGGCGCTGCCGGTGCGTTCAGCCAGCTTCATGCTGGTGATATCCACGCAAAATTCGCACAGACACATCTGAGCGATGCGGGCGCTGACCAGCGCGCGTAGCACCGGATCAAGGGGCGAACGCTTGCGTTCAAGATAGCCGACAAACATCGACACCAGATAAAAGACCAGCGGAATACGCCCCCACCAGCGAATAGGGCTAAGCACCTCGCCGTAGTGGCGACGATGCAGCCAGGCCTGCGGGCGCAGGATCAGGGGGATGGTACGCAGCGGCGGCAACCTCATCAGGATTTCCTCTTATGACGTTCGAGATAGCAGGCTTTAGCAATAAAGATAATCAGCGTCAGCGCAAACAGAACGGATAAGGCGGTCATAAACCAGAATGTCCCGCCGGTTAACTGGCTGCCCACCCACGAGTACACTATCGTGGCGGGCAACTGGCCGATGCCGGTGGCAAACATAAACTGGCGAAAGCGAATCGACGTCAGACCCGCCGCATAGCTGATGGGATCAAAGGGGACAAACGGCAGCAGCCGGCAGATCAACACCGTCTGGTGGCCGTAGCGGTCGAAGAAAGCGTCCATACTGCGCAGCACCGTTTTTCCGGTCAGCTTTTCAACCGCTTCACGACCCAGCACCCTGGCGATAAAAAAACACAGCGCGGCGCCGGCCATGGCGCTGACCCAGGAAAGGGCACCGCCCCAGAAGGCGCCAAACAGCGACGCGTTTGCGAAGGTGATCAGAAAGGCGGGGAGCGGCGCCACGACAGCCTGCAGGATCATTAAGGCGAAAGAAACCAGGGCCGCCTGCGGACCGTAGGCGTGAATAAAGCGCTCAATGGCGTGCTGATCTAAGGCGGAAAAAGCCGCCAGACTGTGCTGAATAAACGCATTCACGGCGGGGATACGCCACCAGGCGACGAGCGCGGCCACGACAATGAGGATCAGCGCCGCGCGAGCGTACCAGATGAGACGGGCGTTATTTTTCTTCATGGCTAACCTGCAGTTTGTCGGGATCGATCTGCCGCCGCCGGGCAAAGATTTTGGCGCCCTGAATGATGCCAAATAAGGCGAGGCCGGCCAGACTCAGTTTCAGCATAAACCCCAACGTAATGCCCTCTCTGGCGAGTTCGCTCGCCATCAGGGTATAGATAAACAGCCCTGGCAGGGTTGTCAGGACCGAGATCAGCATAAATGAGCCGAACGGAATGGCCGTCAGACCATAGGCATAGTTTTGAATGTTGTACGGAAACAGCGGCACCAGGCGGGTAAAAATCAGGAAATCAGTACCGCTGCGGGCAATACCACGTTCAATCGCCTGAAAGGTCGCGGTATGTCCGGCATATTTCAGCAGCAGATCCCGACCCAGCCAGCGGGCCAGCAAAAACGAGAGCGCCGAGGCCACCGTGGCCGCACACAGCGATAACAGGGTGCCCCATACCGGGCCAAAGACCACGCCTCCGACCATCACCAGGATACTGCCCGGAATCAGGCACAGGGTCGCGACGATAAATAAGGCAACATAGAGCGTCCAGCCGAGCGGGCCGCTGTGTTGAATCAGCGACTGGAGATGGCGGAAGTGGGTCACCAGATCGGCAAAGCCGGAGAAGGAGATCATCGCCAGCGTGGCGCAGAGCAGGGCGAAAATCAGCAGCAGCCTGGATTCTGCTTTATGACGGCTTCTTTTCCATGGGGGATCTCCTGTTTTAACCGCGTTCCGTGAACCTCCACCCCGCTTGCCAGGGTGTGCGCGACAGTATAATAAATGGCGAGCTACAACAATGTCTTACCGCGGATTTATTGATTTTGCTCAGGATAAGCGGACTCTCCGCGACCGTCAGGCCGGGAGAGTCGACGGAGAAAACGCGTTACGGTTTGAAGGTGGCCCAGACCGGCGCATGGTCAGACGGTTTTTCCATACCGCGAATGTCGTAATCAATACCGGTTTCTACGCAGCGCTGCGCCAGCGGAGAGCTTGCCAGCAGCAGGTCGATACGCAGACCGCGGTTATCGTCAAAGCCTTTGGAGCGGTAGTCAAACCAGGAGAAGCGATCCTGGTTGTCCGGGTTGGCCTGACGCCAGGTGTCAACCAGACCCCAGTCCAGCAAACGCGCCATCCACTCGCGCTCTTCCGGCAGGAATGAGCACTTACCGGTGCGCAGCCAGCGCTTGCGGTTCTCTTCGCCAATGCCGATGTCAAGGTCGGTTGGGCTGATGTTCATATCGCCCATGATCAGCAGCGGATTATCTTTGTTCAGTTCGCTATCAAGATAGTTTTGCAGGTTCTGGTAGAACGCCGCTTTTGCCGGGAACTTGGTTTCGTGGTCGCGGCTTTCGCCCTGCGGGAAGTAGCCGTTGATCACCGTGACATTCCCGAATGCCGACGGAATTTCCGCCATGATGATGCGGCGCTGGGCCTCTTCGCCATCGTTGGGGAAACCGCGGCGTACGGCGACCGGCGTCTCTTTGGTCAGCAGCGCCACGCCATAGTGCCCTTTTTGACCGTGGTAGAACACGTTGTACCCGAGCTTTGCAACCTCTTCGAGCGGAAACATGTCGTCGTGTACTTTGGTTTCTTGTAAGCCAATGACGTCAGGCTGATGTTTGTCGACGATGGCGGCCAGCTGGTGGGGGCGGGCACGCAGGCCGTTGATATTAAAAGAGAGAAATTTCATAGTCGCTGCCACTGTGCAAGGTGAATAGTGCAGGGATGGTAGCAGAAATTCGCCGGGCTGGCTGCCGGAAGGCATTTTATTGTGCCTGTTGTTCCGATTGGCGTCGCTGACGTAACCCGCGCGCACCATTCTGGCGCAGGCTGCGCTAAAAAAGGGCGGATATCTACGATAAATTTCGTAGAGGATCACAAATACAGAATTATATCTTACCGATGCATAAACTATTTGATTTATTCACTGTTATGGCCGGCGAGTAAGATATTTATTCACTATTTATGCATTTATTGTGCATAAAGAGAAATCGTAACCTATTGATATTCCTTACTTGACTCTGATTTATGCATTTTCCCCTCTGGCTGGCACGAAGCGTGCAATCTACATTTACAGCGTAATAACCCATAATTTTTAACATTATTCATACTTTTTATTTACCGGAAGAGGTCGATATGTCTCAGTCAATTACGCGTAACAATTTTGATGAATGGATGATGCCGGTCTACGCGCCAGCGGCTTTTATTCCGGTACGCGGTGAAGGTTCACGCCTGTGGGATCAGCAGGGAAAAGAGTATATCGATTTTGCCGGCGGCATTGCGGTGAATGCCCTGGGACATGCTCACCCTCAGCTCATTCGCGCGTTGACGGAACAAGCCGGAAAGTTCTGGCACACCGGCAACGGGTATACCAATGAGCCGGTCCTGCGCCTGGCGAAACAGCTGATTGACGCGACGTTTGCCGATCGCGTTTTCTTCTGTAACTCAGGCGCAGAGGCTAACGAAGCGGTGCTGAAGCTGGCGCGCAAATATGCTCATGACCGTTTCGGCAGCCATAAAAGCGGTATCGTCGCGTTCAAAAATGCCTTCCACGGTCGCACCTTGTTTACCGTCTCCGCGGGCGGCCAGCCGGCCTATTCTCAGGATTTTGCCCCGCTGCCGCCGCAGATCCAGCATGCTGTCTATAACGATCTCGAATCAGCCCGGGCGCTTATCGATGACAATACCTGCGCGGTCATTGTCGAGCCGATGCAGGGCGAAGGGGGCGTGGTGCCAGCCGATCCGGCTTTCCTGCGCGGCCTGCGCGAGCTGTGCGACGCCCATCATGCGCTGTTGATTTTTGATGAAGTCCAGACCGGTGTGGGTCGTACCGGTGAACTGTATGCCTACATGCACTATGGCGTCACGCCGGATGTCCTGTCGACGGCGAAAGCGCTGGGCGGCGGTTTCCCGATTGGCGCGCTGCTGGCAACGGAAGCCTGTGCCAGCGTCATGACCGTCGGGACGCACGGTACCACCTACGGTGGTAATCCGCTGGCCAGCGCGGTGGCCGGCGAAGTGCTGTCGATCGTCAATACGCCGGCGGTACTGAACGGCGTGAAGCAGCGCCACCAGTGGTTTACCGAGAGACTGAACGCCATTAACGCGCGTTATGGTCTGTTTAAGGAGATCCGGGGGCTGGGATTGCTGATCGGCTGCGTCCTCAATGATGCCTGGGCCGGAAAGGCGAAAGCCATCAGTACCCAGGCGGCGGAAGAGGGGCTGATGATTCTGATTGCCGGCGCGAACGTGGTGCGTTTCGCTCCGGCGCTCATTGTGAGTGAGGAAGAGGTCAAAACCGGGCTGGATCGCTTTGAGCTGGCCTGCCAACACTTCCTCGCGGGAGCGTCATCATGATGGTGATTCGTCCTGTAGTCGCCGAAGATCTGGCCGGTCTGATGACCCTGGCTGGTGAAACCGGCGGCGGCCTGACATCGCTGCCTGCCGATGAAAAGACGCTGGCGGCGCGGATTGAACGTTCACAGAAAACCTGGCGAGGGGAGCTGCCAAAAAGCGAACAGGGCTATGTTTTTGTGCTTGAAGAGACCAGCAGCGGCGCGGTGGTGGGGATTTGCGCTATCGAAGTTGCGGTGGGGTTGAACGATCCCTGGTACAACTACCGCGTGGGGACGCAGGTTCATGCCTCGAAAGAGCTGAATGTCTACAATGCGTTGCCGACGCTGTTTCTCAGCAACGATCACACCGGCAGCAGCGAGCTGTGCACGCTGTTTCTCGATCCGGCCTGGCGTAAAGAGGGCAACGGCTATCTGTTGTCGAAATCGCGCTTTATGTTTATGGCCGCGTTCCGCGAACACTTTAATGAAAAAGTGGTGGCGGAGATGCGCGGCGTGATTGATGAACAGGGCTATTCCCCGTTCTGGGAAAGCCTCGGCAAACGCTTTTTCGCCATGGAGTTCTCTCGTGCCGACTACCTGTGCGGGACCGGGCAAAAAGCCTTTATTGCCGCCCTGATGCCGAAGCATCCGCTGTATATCGACTTTCTATCCGATGAGGCGCGCGCGGTGATCGGCGAAGTGCACCCGCAAACGGCGCCGGCACGTGCGGTGCTGGAGAAAGAAGGGTTTCGCTACCGCAACTATATCGACATTTTCGACGGTGGGCCGACGCTGGAGTGCGACATTGACCGGGTACGGGCGATTCGTAAAAGCCGGCTGGTGACCGTTGCGGAAGGGCAGCCCGCACCGGGGGAATGGCCGGTATGCCTGGTTGCCAACGAGCAGTATCTGCAGTTTCGCGCGCTGTTGGTGCACGCCGATCCGGATACCGATCGCCTGCTGTTAAGCGCGCGCGAACTGGATGCCCTGAAATGCCATGTCGGCGACCGGGTGAGACTGGTGCGTCTGATTCCGGAGGAGAAAAAATCATGAGTTTATGGATCAACGGTGACTGGCAGAGCGGACACGGTCCGGCGCGGACAAAAACCAACCCGGTCAGCCAGGCGCTGCTCTGGCAGGGTAGCGACGCCGATGCCGGACAGGTGGCGCTGGCGGTCAGTGCCGCGAGACGAGCCTTCCCGACGTGGGCCAGACAGCCGTTCAGCGTCCGTCAGGCGATCGTAGAAAAGTTTGCCGCGCTGCTGGAAGCGAACAAAACAAAGTTAACCGCCATCATTGCCGCGGAAACCGGTAAGCCGCAGTGGGAAGCGGTAACGGAAATCAGCGCGATGATCAACAAAATCGCTATTTCCCTGAAAGCCTACCATAGCCGTACCGGTGAGTCGCAGACGGCTATGGGCGACGGCTCGGCGACGCTGCGTCATCGCCCGCATGGCGTGCTGGCGGTGTTTGGCCCATACAATTTTCCCGGCCATTTGCCCAATGGGCATATTGTGCCGGCGCTGCTGGCGGGGAATACGCTGGTGTTTAAGCCCAGCGAACTGACGCCACACAGCGGCGAGGCGGTGGTGAAGCTATGGGCCGAGGCGGGACTGCCGCCGGGGGTTCTGAACTTGCTGCAGGGCGGACGAGAAACCGGCGAAGCGCTCAGCGCCCAGCCGGATATTGACGGGCTGCTGTTTACCGGCAGCTCGGCGACGGGGTTTCAGCTGCACCGCCAGCTCGCCGGCCAGCCGGAAAAGATTCTCGCGTTGGAAATGGGCGGCAACAATCCGCTGATTGTCGACGACCCGCAGGACATCGATGCGGCGGTACATTTGACCATCCAGTCAGCCTTTATTACCGCCGGACAGCGCTGTACCTGTGCTCGTCGCCTGTTGGTGAAGCGCGGCGAGAAAGGCGATGCGTTTCTTGCCCGTTTGGTGACGGTGTCACAAACTTTGGTGCCCGACGCCTGGGATGCGTCGCCGCAGCCGTTCCTTGGCGGGCTGATCTCGCCCCAGGCGGCGCAAAAGGTTCATCAGGCCTGGCTCGGGCACGTTGCTAACGGCGGAAAAACGTTGCTGGAGCCGCGGCTGCTACGGGCCGGAACCTCGTTGCTGACGCCGGGAATCATCGAGCTGACGACGGTGGCGGAAGTCGCCGACGAGGAAGTGTTTGGTCCGCTGCTCAGCGTCTGGCGCTATGACGATTTTGCTGAGGCGATTACTCTCGCGAATGCCACTCGATTTGGGCTTTCCTGCGGGTTGATTTCCGCAGAGCGCGAGAAATTCGACCGTCTGCTGCTGGAGGCGCGGGCCGGAATTGTCAACTGGAACAAACCGCTGACCGGCGCCGCCAGCACCGCACCGTTTGGCGGCGTGGGAGCCTCCGGTAACCACCGTCCGGGAGCGTGGTACGCGGCCGATTATTGCGCGTGGCCGATGGCAAGTCTCGAAACGCCGGAACTGACGCTGCCGGAGACCCTCAGTCCCGGTCTCGACTTCCTGCGAGGAGCCGGACGATGAAAGCCTTTGAGGTAAATTTTGACGGGCTTCCCGGTCTGACCCATCACTACGCCGGACTCTCTTTTGGCAATGAGGCGTCGACACGGCATCGCTATCGGGTATCGAACCCGCAGCTGGCGGCGAAGCAGGGGCTGAAAAAGATGAAGGCGCTGGCGGATGCCGGCTATCCCCAGGCCGTCATTGCGCCACAGGAACGGCCGAATGTTCCCCTGCTGCGCCAGCTTGGATTCAGCGGCAGCGATCCGCAGGTCATCGAGAAGGCGGCCCGCCAGGCGCCGGATCTGCTGTCGGCGGTGAGCTCGGCTTCGTCAATGTGGGTGGCCAACGCGGCGACGGTTTCACCTTCCGCCGATTCGCTGGATGGCCGGGTTCACCTGACCGTGGCCAATCTTAACGATAAATTCCACCGCGCCAGCGAAGCGCCAACGACCGAGGCGCTGCTGCGCGCGATCTTCCCCGATGAGCAGCGCTTTGCTATCCATCCTCCTCTACCGCAGGTGGCGCTGTTTGGCGATGAAGGGGCGGCGAACCATAACCGCCTCGGTGGCGAGTATGGCGCGCCGGGTCTGCAGCTTTTTATTTACGGTCGTCAGCAGGGCGGCGAGGGAGAAAGCCCGCAGCGCTACCCGGCACGGCAGACGCTGGAAGCCAGTCAGGCGGTTGCGCGCCTGAATCAGGTTAACCCGCGGCAGGTGATTTTTGCCCGACAGAATCCGGCGGTGATTGATAAAGGGGTATTTCACAACGATGTGATTGCGGTGAGTAATCGCCAGGTGCTGTTTTGCCATGAGCAGGCGTTCGTCGATCAGCCGCAGCTGATGCGCCAGCTTGCCGGGCAGGTTGCCGGGTTTACGCCCGTTATCGTACCGACTCAGGCGGTGACGGTAGAAGAGGCGGTGGCGACCTATCTGTTTAACAGTCAGTTGCTGAGTAAGCCCGATGGAACGATGCGGCTGATTCTCCCTCAGGAGGCACAGGAACATCCTGGCGTCTGGCGCTACCTGAATACGCTTCTGGCCGCAGATAATCCGATTGATGAACTGCAGGTTTACGATCTGCGCGAAAGTATGGCGAACGGCGGGGGGCCGGCCTGTCTACGCCTGCGAGTGGTGTTGACGGAGGCGGAGCTGCGGGCGGTGAATCCGGCGGTGTTGATGAACGAGGCGCTGTTTGTGACCCTCAATGACTGGGTCGATCGCTACTATCGCGATCGTCTCACCCAGGCGGATCTGGCGGATCCACAGCTGCTGAACGAAGGTCGCGAGGCGCTCGATCGGCTGACGCAAATCCTGCAGCTGGGTTCCGTTTATCCGTTCCAGCAGTCGCTGTGACTCAGTTTTCGTTTCAAGGAGGCGTCGTGGACGACTTTCTGGCATTAACTCTGGCGGGGCGTTTGCCTCACCATTTTCATGGCGAAACGGCGCATTTTCGCTGGCACTGGCTGGACTGCGGGGTGTTGCAATTGACTCCGCATGCGCGCTGCGAGCGTTCGCTGGTTCTGTCCGCGGGTATCCACGGCAATGAAACCGCTCCGGTGGAGATGACCCATCTGCTGCTACAGCAGCTGTTTAGCGGTGAGCTGCCGCTGCACTGGCGGCTGCTGGTGATCTTTGGCAACCCGCTCGCGCTGCGGGAAAATAAGCGCTACCGCGACAGCGACATGAACCGGATGTTTGGCGGGCGCTGGCAGCGTTTTCCCGTCAGCGACGAGACGGCCAGAGCGCGTCAGCTGGAGCAGGTACTGACGCGGTTTTATGGCGCCGGCACGGGCAGCCGCTGGCACCTTGATTTACATACCGCGATACGCGGATCGCTGCATACGCGCTTTGGCGTGCTTCCGGCGCGGGAAACTCCGTGGGATGACGGGTTTTTAAGTTGGCTGGGAGGTGCCGGGCTGGAGGCGCTGGTCTTCCATCAGCAGCCGGCGGGGACATTCACCCACTTCAGCTGCGAACGCTTTGCTGCGCTCTCCTGTACCCTGGAACTTGGTAAGGCGTTACCGTTTGGCGCTAACAATCTGACGCAATTTAACGTCACCCAACGGGCGCTAATGCGTTTGCTGGTGGGCGATCTGACGGTCGTTGACGCCGATCCGGCGCCGCTGCGCTATCGGGTGGTGCAGCAAATTACCCGTCATAGCGATAATTTTCATCTCTGTATGTCGGATCAGACGCTCAATTTTACCGCCTTTCCTGGCGGAACCTTGCTCGCCGAAGATGGTGATACCCGCTATGTGGTAGAAAAGGCACAGGAGTTTGTTCTGTTTCCTAACCCGTCCGTGGCGCGGGGGCTGCGGGCCGGGTTGATGCTGGAGCGTTTATCGTAGCCGCTCGCCGAATATTCTGCCGCTCATTCGGGCGGCCGTTTAATTTTGTATAGTCACCTCTTGTGCATAATTTTATTTTTTCGTGCGCGGGGGGCTGATTGCAGATTATTCCTGGATAAATGCTTTGTTTTTAATCTCTGCTGCTTTATAATCCATCAAAACAAATAAAAAACAATGCGTTATATATTTTTTGTTGCAATTCCCTCCTTAATTTCCTTATTTTCTCCACAATTGGTGAGAAAATGTTTTTTACACTTTCATTGTTTTACTCTTGCTCTGACTAATTGACGATAAACGTCGTAAAGTTTATCTCGTCAACACGGCAACACGCCGTAAGAATAACTTAAAGTAAGGACTGGATATGAAGAAGATTACTGCTCTGTTTGTTGCCTCTACACTGGCTCTGGGTGCCGCTAACCTGGCTCACGCTGCTGATACCACCGCGGCTCAGCCTGAAAGCAAACCGATGATGCACCATAAAGGTATGCATGGCGGCCAGCACGAAATGATGTTCAAGGGGCTCAATCTGACCGATGCGCAAAAACAGCAGATCCGCGACATCATGAAGGGCCAGCGCGAAAACATGAAACGTCCGTCCCTGGACGAACGCCGCGCGATGCATGAGCTGATCGCCAGCGATACCTTCGATAAAGCGAAAGCGGAAGCGCAGATCGATAAAATGGAAGCGCAGCATAAAGCGATGGCGCTTTCCCGTATGGAAACCCAGAACAAGATTTACAACATTCTGACGCCGGAACAGAAAAAACAGTTCAATGCGAATTTTGAGAAGCATCTGACAGATCGCAAAGCGCCAGAAGGTAAAATGCCTGCACCAGCTGAATAACTCAGCGCTTTGAATGAAGACCGCCGGTCTTGCCCAACATCGCCGTCAGGCATTGGGCAGGACCGGCGGTTTTTTTTGTGCTAACGAGGGGAGAGCGGATGCAGCGTAAAGCGGCCGCTCAGCAGCGGTTTGCAGAGAATTTTGTAGCCGTCATGATCAAAACCGGCCGGCTGGCGCGTTAAGGTCTCGGCCTGCTCCAGCGTCTCGACCGATCCCAGCCACAGCCAGTTATGAATGACGTGATAGTGGGTGAGGTCCGGGCCTTTCTCCTCCAGCGCGACGGCCCCAGGCCACGGCCAGCACACCAGCTGCATCTGCGCCATCCGGGCGCGGAGTCTTTCATGATGTGCGGCAAGACTTTCCCGACCGCAGCAGGCGCCGGCGCAACGCCCCAGCGCGTGTCGGAAACAGGCGCGGCCCGGAGTAAGCGTCTCCAGTCCCAGCAGCCCGTAGCAAAGATGATGTTCGTCAGCGAGGGTTTTCAGCGCCTGCAGCGCTGCCCGCCGGTTTGCGAACAGGCCATACAGATGATTGTGGTGGGAAAAATCAACCTCGCGGGCGTACACCACCTGCGGGCGGATGTCTTCCAACAGCAACGAGCAGAGCTGCTTATTACGCCGCAGGCGCTTATTAAACAGCGGCTGGCGTTCTTTAATCAGCTGCGCCTCCAGCAGCAGCGCGCCCAGCTCTCCCGCGGTACGTTGCCAGCTGATGCTTCGTGCCTGACGCAGCATGGCCGCCTCTTCGGGAGTACGCAGGTGCGATAGCACCCGACTGCGGAGATTCACGCTCTTACCGATATACAGCGGGAGCGTATCGCTCTCGCCGTGAAACAGATACACGCCCGGCAGATTAGGCAGTGCCTCGACCCACGGACGCAGATGTTCGGGATATTCATAGATAGCCGCGGCGTCGAATTCCAGACGCGGGGCAGATTGCCTTCTCACCACACGGGCTCCTGATGCTGGTTATTTATCCAGTATAGCAGGGCGTGCAGGCAGCGAAAAGTGCAAAAAATAACCCCGGCGATGGCCGGGGTCAGAGAAATGCGGGGGGAGCGCGTTATTTTTTCCAGAAGTCATCGAAAACGGTGATCGGCGTCCGGCGCTTATGCTCGGTTTTCAGATACCAGCCTTCAATAATTCGGGCGATGCTCGCATCCAGCGTTTTACCTTCCAGATAGTCATCAATATTGTCGTAGGTTACGCCCAGCGCAGCTTCGTCCGGCAGCGACGGGCGATCGTCTTCCAGATCGGCGGTCGGCAGCTTCTTATACAGATGCTCCGGGCAGCCCAGCAGCGCCAGCAGCTGCTTGCCCTGGCGCTTATTGAGACGGAAGATGGGGTTGATATCCGTGCCGCCGTCTCCGTACTTGGTAAAGAAGCCGGTAATCGCCTCCGCCGCATGGTCAGTGCCTACCACCACGCCGTGGGTCATCCCGGCAATACTGTATTGTGCTTTCATGCGTTCACGGGCTTTCTCATTGCCGCGAACAAAGTCGCTGAGCTCAATCCCGGCTTCCCGCAATGCCTGCTCGCTGGCCAGTACCGCACCTTTAATATTCACCGTCAGCACCCGATCCGGCTGGATGAAGGCGATCGCATCCTGGCAATCTTGCTCATCCGCCTGGACACCGTAAGGCAGGCGTACGGCAATAAACTGCAGCTTTTCATCGCCGGTTTCGGCACGCAGTTCATTAATGGCCTGCTGACAAAGTTTGCCTGTCAGGGTTGAATCCTGGCCGCCGCTGATTCCCAGAACCAGTGACTTAATAAAAGGGTAGGTCTGCAAGTACGACTTCAAAAAGTCCACGCTGCGGCGAATTTCACCCTCAGCATCGATCTGGGGCTTCGCGCCCAGCGCCTGAATAATTTCTTGTTGTAGCGTCATCGCGCCCTCCGGAAAGTGAATCTGTTTGGCTGCCAGTAGGGGTTAAAGCTACCTCTTTGCCGGGAAAACGACAAGGATCACAGAATTGAGTGGCGCAAAAGAGAGCAATCAATGACATAGGATTTTTTTATTAGAAAAAGCTTAAATTAGCTCCTTTTGTACCTTCGGCTTGAAAAATAACGGTATTTATTCCAGGCTTATTAACACGCAGAAGAAAAGAGGACGCAATATGAACAAGAATTTAGCAGGATTTCTGGGCGCAGCAGCAGTTTTGACCATGCTGGCAGGGTGTACGGCTTACGATCGTACCGCCGACCAGTTCACTCAACCGGTCGTCAAAGATGTCAAAAAAGGGATGACCCGGTCACAGGTTTTACAGATTGCGGGTAAACCGTCTTCTGAGGTCACCATGATCCACGCACGTGGAACCTGCCAGACCTATATCCTGGGTCAACGAGATGGTAAACTTGAAACCTACTTTGTTGCCCTCGACGATACCGGTCGCGTCATGAACTCCGGCTACCAGACCTGTGCGGAGTACGATACCGACCCGCGCAACAGCAAGTAATGCAACATGCTGAGATCTACGAAAGCCCGACCACTGGTCGGGTTTTTTTATGACCGCTAATGCTTATTTAATTGCGCGAATTATTTGGGGGAAATGTGAGGGTAGTCAAAACACGAGGTCAATGAGAGACAATTTTGATTAACCAGGAATTATCCAGGCCCCGCACGATGCCGTATACTCAATGCATAAACAATACTAATTGAATGATTACCTGTCTTAACCGGCTGTCAGACATCAGATGATACTGAAGCCGCCAGGTCTTACAAATTGAGGAAGCGCTCATGGAAAAGAAACACATCTATTTGTTTTGCTCGGCTGGAATGTCTACTTCACTGCTGGTCTCTAAAATGCGTGCACAGGCCGAAAAATATGAAGTGCCGGTCATCATTGAGGCCTATCCTGAGACACTTGCTGGAGAAAAAGGCCCTGAAGCCGATGTCGTATTATTAGGTCCACAAATTGCGTATATGCTTCCAGAAATTCAGCGGCTGTTACCGAATAAGCCGGTGGAAGTTATCGACTCTGTGCTTTATGGCAAAGTCGATGGGTTAGGTGTACTGAAAGCGGCCGTTGCGGCCATTAAGAAAGCTGCTGCACAATAATTTAATTTTAAAACTCAATATCTTTTTGTTTTTCGCTGAATCAACAGTGCGTTAAAGCATTATCTGATTTTCCTGAATAGCGAAAGGTGAGAGTTTATTTTCCCGTCAAAGAGTAATTTCATACATCTATGCCGTAATGATTCGATTACGGCTTTTAAGGGTATTTGCTATGAGCAAAGTGATTGACTCGCTTGAAAAGGTACTCCTTCCTTTTGCAGTTAAAATAGGAAAGCAACCGCACATTAATGCGATTAAAAACGGCTTTATTAAATTAATGCCGCTGACCCTCGCGGGGGCCATGTTCGTATTAATCAACAACGTTTTTCTGAGCTTTGGTGAAGGTTCTTTCTTCTATTCAATGGGTATTCGCCTGGATGGCTCGACCATTGAAACATTAAATGGCTTTAAGGCTATCGGCGGCAACGTTTATAACGGGACGTTAGGGATAATGTCGCTGATGGCGCCGTTCTTTATCGGCATGGCGCTGGCTGAAGAGCGCAAAGTCGATCCGCTGGCCGCGGGGCTGTTATCGGTCGCTGCCTTTATGACCGTTACACCTTACAGCGTAGGCGAGGCCTATGCGGTCGGCGCAAACTGGCTGGGTGGGGCAAACATCATCTCGGGCATGATTATTGGCCTGCTGGTGGCGGAAATGTTCACCTTTGTTATCCGTCGCAACTGGGTTATTACCCTGCCGGACAGCGTACCGGCCTCGGTATCGCGCTCATTCTCTGCGCTGATTCCGGGCTTCCTGATCCTCTCCGTATTCGGCATTATCTCCTGGCTGTTGGCCAACCATGGCAGCAACTTCCACCAGATCATCATGGACTCCATCTCCAGACCGCTGGCGTCGATGGGCAGCGTGGTGGGCTGGGCCTACGTTATCTTTAACTCCCTGCTGTGGTTCTTCGGCGTACACGGGTCTCTGGCGCTGACCGCGCTGGACAACGGCATCATGACTCCGTGGGCGCTGGAAAACATCGCGCTGTACAACCAGTACGGTTCCGTTGAAGCCGCTATCGCTGCGGGCAAAGAGTTCCACTTCTGGGCCAAGCCGATGCTGGACTCCTACATCCTGTTGGGTGGTTCCGGGGCCACGCTCGGTCTGATTATCGCCATCTTCATCGGCTCACGCCGCGCAGATCATCGTCAGGTGGCTAAACTGGCGCTGCCGTCAGGCATCTTCCAGATTAACGAGCCGATTCTGTTTGGTCTGCCGATTATTATGAACCCGGTGATGTTTATCCCGTTCGTCCTGATTCAGCCGATTCTGGCCGCGATTACGCTGGCTGCTTACTCGATGGGAATTATCCCGCCGGTGACCAACCTGGCGCCGTGGACCATGCCTACCGGCCTCGGGGCATTCTTCAACAGTAACGGGAGTATCGCTGCACTTTGCGTGGCGCTGTTCAACCTGTGTGTGTCGGTGCTGGTTTACCTGCCGTTCGTCGCGGTCTCCAACAAGGCACAGGCGGTTATTGAAGAGCAGGAAAGCGAAGAAGATATCGCTAACGCGCTGAAATTCTGATGTCGAGCGGTACGGGAGCTTTCCCGTACCGCCTGAGAAATGAGGAAATACTATGTTTGATCTGGATAATATCGAAGCGGTTGACGCACCTGAAAATGACCTCGAAGAGGTGGTGATGGGGCTGATTATCAACTCCGGACAGGCCCGTAGCCTGGCATATGCTGCACTTAAGCAGGCCAAGCAGGGCGATTTTGCCGCCGCTAAAAACATGATGGAGCAGTCGCGAATGGCGCTGAGCGAAGCGCATCGCGTGCAGACGCAGCTCATTGAAAGCGATGAAGGCGAAGGCAAAATGAAGGTCAGTCTGGTACTGGTTCATGCGCAGGATCATCTGATGACCTCAATGCTGGCGCGCGAGCTGGTTGCCGAATTGATTGAGCTGCACGAGAAGGTACAATAGGCCATCAACACGATGAGGCAGCCAAAGATGATAACCACCGAGATCAGTACCGCACGGGAACAACAGCTTTTCAACGGGAAAAATTTTCATGTGGTTATCTATAACAAAACGGAAAGCGTAAGCGGGCTTCACCAGCATGATTATTACGAGTACACCATCGTTTTAACCGGGCGCTATTATCAGGAAATCAATGGCAAACGGGTATTGCTGGAGCGCGGGGATTTTGTCTTTATCCCGATGGGGTCGCACCACCAGAGTTTTTATGCTTTTGGCGCGACTCGCATTCTTAACGTTGGCATCAGCAAAAGTTTCTTTGAGAAACACTATCTGCCGCTGCTGCCGTTTGGTCTGGTTGCTTCGCAGGTCTACGCGGTAAAAAGCACCTTTCTCAGCTACATCGAGTCGGTTATCGCTTCGCTGAACTTTCGCGAAACTGAGTTTGACGAATTTATTGAGCTGGTCTCGTTTTATACCATTAACCGTTTACGGCATTATCGCGAGGAGCCGGTGCAGGATGTCATTCCGCAATGGCTGAAAAATACCGTCGAGGATATGCACGATAAACTGAAGTTTGGTGAAGGCGCGCTGGAGAATATGGTCGCGCTCTCCGGGAAAACCCAGGAATATTTAACCCGGGCAACCCAACGCTATTATGGTAAAACGCCGATGCAGATTATCAATGATATTCGCATCAATTTCGCCAAGAAGCAGCTGGAAATCACCAACTACTCGGTCACCGATATTGCTTACGAATCGGGGTACAGCAGCCCAAGTTTGTTTATTAAAACATTCAAGAAGCTGACCTCATTTACGCCAAGCAATTACCGAAAACAACTGACCAGCATTAATTAACCGGAGCGGATTGTTCCGCGCCAGGACATATTCAATTTAACTTTCCGCCTCCAGGCGGAGGGTGGGCTACGTACAATTCGTAGTGCCCCAAGGGAGAATATAATGAGCCAGAAATTAAAAATTGTCACTATCGGCGGCGGCAGCAGCTATACCCCGGAATTACTGGAAGGGTTTATCAAGCGTTATCACGAACTGCCGGTAACGGAATTGTGGCTGGTTGATGTAGAAGAAGGGCAGGAGAAACTCGATATTATCCATGCGCTGTGCCAGCGTATGGTGGAAAAAGCGGGCGTTCCGATGAAGGTCTACAAAACGCTGGATCGCCGCGCCGCGCTGGAAGGGGCTCATTTCGTCACCACACAGCTGCGGGTTGGCCAGCTGAAGGCGCGAGAAAAAGATGAACGCATTCCGCTCAGCCACGGCTACCTCGGTCAGGAGACTAACGGCGCCGGCGGTCTGTTTAAAGGTCTGCGTACCATTCCGGTGATTTTTGATATCGTGAAGGATGTACAGGAGATCTGCCCGGATGCCTGGATCATCAACTTTACCAACCCGGCGGGGATGGTGACCGAGGCGGTCTATCGCCACACCAACTTTAAGCGCTTTATCGGCGTGTGTAATATTCCGATCGGCATGAAAATGTTTATCACCGATGTGCTGCAGCTGACGCCGGAAGATGAACTGAATATCGACCTGTTTGGTCTTAATCACCTGGTGTTCGTTCGCGATGTGCTGGTGAATGGCAAATCGCGCTTCGACGAGCTGCTCGATGGCGTAGCCTCCGGTACCCTGAGCGCCAACTCGGTGAAAAACATCTTCGATTTACCGTTCAGCGAAGGGCTGATCCGCTCGCTGCGCCTGATTCCGTGCTCCTATCTGCTCTACTACTTTAAACCAAAAGAGATGCTGGCCATCGAAATGGGCGAGTATTACAAAGGCGGCGCCCGCGCCCAGGTGGTGCAGAAGGTCGAAAAACAGCTGTTTGAGCTGTATAAAAACCCGGATCTGAAGGTGAAACCAAAAGAGCTGGAGCAGCGCGGCGGCGCCTATTACTCCGATGCGGCCTGTGAAGTGATCAATGCTATCTACAATGACAAGCAGACCGAGCACTACGTGAATATCCCGCATCATGGCCATATTGATAATATTCCGGCGGACTGGGCGGTGGAAATGACCTGCACCCTCGGCAGTGTAGGGGCGACGCCGACGCCGCGCATCAGCCATTTCGATGAGAAAGTGCTGGGGCTGATTTATACCATCAAAGGTTTTGAAGTGGCGGCCAGCCAGGCCGCGATCAGCGGCGAACTGAACGACGTACTGCTGGCGCTCAATTTGAGTCCGCTGATTCACTCTGACCGCGATGCCGAGCAGCTGGCGCGCGAAATGATCCTCGCGCACGAAAGGTGGCTGCCAAACTTTGCCGCGACAATCGAGAAACTGAAAGCGTAACGGGAGAGCTGATGGAACGCGTGTTAATCGTTAATGCCGACGATTTTGGCCTGAGTAAAGGTCAGAACTACGGCATTATTGAAGCCTGTAAAAATGGCCTGGTCACCTCGACAACGGCGCTGGTTAACGGGGCGGCGATTAGCCATGCGGCTCAGCTGAGCCGCTGCGTGCCGGAGCTGGGGGTCGGGATGCATTTTGTCCTGACTCTGGGCGAGCCTTTATCGGCGATGCCGGGTCTGACCCGCGAGGGGCGTCTGGGGAAGTGGATCTGGCAAATGGCGGAAGAGGATAGCCTGCCGCTGGATGAAATTGCGCATGAGCTGGAGTGCCAGTATCGCCGGTTTATCGCGCTGTTTGGCTGCGAGCCGACGCATATCGACAGCCATCACCACGTGCATATGATCGCCCGGATTTATCCCATTGTCGCGGCATTTGCCCGCGAGAAGGGGGTGGCGCTGCGTATTGACCGTCAGGTCGCTGAGCGTGATGACCTGGCGCAGGATGCCGCGCGCAGCAGCGACGGTTTTACCAGCGAGTTTTACGGCGAGGCCATCTCGGAGGCGCTGTTTTTACAAACCCTGGATGCCTCTATCCAGCGGGGCGAATCGTCTCTGGAAGTGATGTGCCATCCGGCGTTTGTGGATAACACCATTATGGGCAGCGCCTATTGTTACCCGCGGCTGGCAGAGCTGGAGGTGCTGACCTCGGCATCACTCAAGTACGCGGTTGCCGAGCGCGGGTACCGTTTAGGGACTTACCGCGACGTTTAACGCGGGCGGAGGGGAAGCACACGGCTTCCCCTGATTGCACCCGTGCGTCGGAGATCCGGCGAGGGGGATCCCGCGCCGTCCTTTTCTGTCAGGCCGGAATCGCCGCCGTTTTGCCGGCGCGCGACCACACCCGATGCGCGGCCATCAGCGTGAACAGCGTATCCATCGCCGGAGCGTCAATGGCGTCCGCCTCGACAAGTCCTTCCTCCCCCTGAGTGGCGACCTGCAGCAGAGCCTTAAACTGGCGCCCGTCGCCCGCCAGCACGATCGGTTTTAAATGCTTATAGGCCTCCAGCAGGTAGTAATGTAGCTCCCCGCTGTTGCTGAGAAGGGACATGTCGCCACCCGGGACGATGACCGCATCGACCGTCAGCGATGGCGAGCCGCTAAAGGTCCCGGAGATGGGCAGCCGCGTGCCGTCATCGGCAATCACTTCTCCCATCCGTGAATAAAGCAATCGGGGATGAACCCCTTTCGCCTTCAGGGATTGCAGCAGGGTCAGCACATCCTGCGCTGCCGGGCGCTCGTTGAGCAGCACGGCGACGACGCGGCCCTTGATCTCCCCGCCGGGGATGGCATACAGGCTCAGGCTGGGATCCTTTTTCACCCCGTTCACGTCCGGCGGCGGGGTAATCTTGCACTGTTCGTCGCTCAGCGCGATGCCTGAATTTTTGCCGACGGCCTGCGCCAGCGGGATATCGATGTGCGCCAGCTGATCGACCACCCGTTCGCGGATCCATACCCGGACAACTTTGCTTAACTCGAAGCTAAAGGCATCAATAATATGCTGCTGCTCAACCGGGGTCTGGCTGCGCCAGAACAGCAGCGGGTGGGCGTAATACTCGGTGAACGAGGGGCTACGCTGGCGAATTTTCTCACCGTCGACGCGTTCAGCGTACGACTCAAAACCGCCGCGCTTAGGGGCCGGTGGCGTTTCGCGCGGCCAGTTATCGTTGAGCGAGTTTGGCTCGTAGTTGGCGGGGTTGGTATCAATATCCATCCGGTGCATGCCATCGCGCTGGAAGTTGTGATACGGGCAGGTGGGTTTATTAATCGGGATTTCATGGAAATTAGGCCCACCCAGCCGGCTGATCTGGGTATCAGTATACGAAAATAGCCGCCCCTGCAGTAACGGGTCGTTGCTGAAATCTATCCCCGGTACGATATGGCCTGGATGGAACGCCGCCTGTTCGTTTTCGGCAAAGAAGTTATCCGGGTTGCGGTTAAGCACCATTTTCCCGACCCTCTGTACCGGGACCAGCGCTTCGGGGATCAGCTTAGTGGGATCCAGCAGATCGAAGTCAAACGCCTGTTCATCCTCTTCCGGGATCAGCTGCAGACCCAGCTCATACTCCGGATAATCGCCGGCTTCTATCGCTTGCCACAGATCGCGGCGATGGAAATCCGGATCCCGACCGGTCAGCTTTTGCGACTCATCCCAGAGCAAAGAGGCTTTACCGGCCAGCGGTTTCCAGTGAAAACGGACAAAGGTAGCCTTACCTTCGGCATTGATCAGGCGGAAGGTGTGAATACCAAATCCTTCCATGGTGCGATAGCTGCGCGGTATGCCGCGATCGGACATTGCCCACATCACGTTATGTAACGTTTCCGGCTGTAGAGAGACGTAATCCCAGAAGGTGTCGTGAGCGCTTTGTCCCTGCGGGATAGCCCAGTGTGGTTCCGGCTTCACCGCATGAACGAAATCGGGGAATTTCAGCGCATCCTGGATGAAGAAGATCGGCGTGTTGTTCCCGACGAGGTCAAAAATGCCTTCATCGGTATAAAATTTAGTGGCGAAGCCGCGAATATCGCGCACCGTATCGGCCGAGCCGGCGCCGCCCTGGACGGTAGAGAAACGGACGAATACCGGGGTTTTCCTCGCGGGATCGCAGAGAAAATCCGCTTTCGTCACGTCGCGCAGGCTGCGATAGGGCTGAAAATAGCCGTGCGCCGCCGACCCGCGCGCATGGACGATTCGCTCCGGGATCCGCTCATGGTCAAAGTGGGTTATTTTTTCACGCAGAATAAAGTCTTCCAGCAGCGTGGGGCCCCGGTTCCCCGCGCGGAGCGAATTCTGATCGTCGGCAATCCGTACCCCTTGATTGGTGGTCAGGGGGACGTTTTCGCTGCCTTTGCGCTGGTGAGCCAGCGCGTCAAGTTTGCTGCTGTGGATATCGGGCGCTTTGAGGCTTCCCGGCGCGCTGGGTTCTTCTCCGGGAGCCGTGGGATGCGGCGTCGGGCGCCATGATTGATCGTCCGGAGCCAGAGCGTCCAGTCCGGGTTGTGATTCGCTGCCGTCATGAGGCGCTTTGTGGTTTTGTGGTTTATGGTTCTGATCAGACATTGCTCGTCTCCTGTTTTCATTACTGAAAAATGGTCGTTGCGGTACCAAAACCCTTCTAACTATAGAGCATCTCACCAGATGAGCCGGCAGGAGGCGTGAAAACTATTGCCCGGCGGGCAGAACACACGTAAGGGGCGACGAAAGGCAGGGCAATCGGCTATGATAGCTGTTTCTGTTTCCCGCTTTGTTTAGTGAATCTATTGGTTATGAAAACACTTCGCCAACAAAACCGCCCTGTCATTAGCTACGTGCCTCGGGTGGAGCCCGCCCCTCCGGAACACGCCGTCAAAATGGACGGTTTTCGCGATGTGTGGCTGTTGCGCGGCAAGTATGTCGCCTTTGTGCTGATGGGCGAACATTTCCGCCGCTCGCCAGCGTTTAGCGTCCCGGAAGCGGCGCAGCGCTGGGCCATGCAGATGCGCCAGGAAGGCGAAATCACCTCATGAGAGGGTAGCGAGAAATAAAAAAAACCGCAGATGGCTATCTGCGGTTTTTTTGTGCCTGTTGGCTTAGCGATGCGCCAGTTCGGCGTCTTCTTCGCTGTCGAGAATCGTTTTGTCGGTCTGGCGCAGCCATTGGCTGGTCAGGGTACCGGCCGTCATTGAGCCGTTCACGTTCAATGCCGTACGGCCCATGTCGATCAGCGGTTCGACGGAAATAAGCAGCGCCACCAGAGTCACCGGCAGGCCCATGGCCGGCAGGACGATCAGCGCCGCGAACGTTGCGCCGCCGCCGACTCCTGCAACCCCTGCGGAGCTCACGGTGACGATGCCGACCAGCGTGGCGATCCACAGCGGATCAAACGGGTTGATACCGACAGTCGGTGCCACCATGACGGCCAGCATCGCCGGGTAGAGACCCGCACAACCGTTCTGACCGATGGTTGCGCCAAAGGAGGCTGAGAAGCTGGCAATGGATTCCGGTACGCCCAGGCGACGGGTTTGCGCTTCGACATTCAGCGGGATCGACGCGGCGCTGGAGCGGCTGGTGAAGGCGAACGTCAGGACCGGCCACACCTTGCGGAAATATTTCAGCGGGCTCACGCCGTTAATCGCCAGCAGCAGACCGTGAACCACAAACATAATGCCGAGGCCAATATAGGAGGCAATCACGAAGCTACCGAGTTTGATGATGTCCTGCAGATTGGAACCGGCCACCACTTTGGTCATCAGCGCCAGCACGCCGTACGGCGTTAACTGCATCACCAGACGTACCAGCTTCATCACCCAGCTTTGCAGGGTGTCGATCGCGGTCAGGACGCGCTGGCCCTTTTCAACGTCATCTTTCAACAGCTTCAGCGCGGCGACGCCGAGGAAGGCGGAGAAGATAACGATGCTAATGATAGAGGTCGGGTTCGCACCGGTCAGATCGGCAAACGGGTTCTTCGGTACAAAAGAGAGGATCAGCTGCGGTACGCTCAGGTCAGCGACTTTACCGACATAGTTGCTCTGAATCGCATTCAGACGCGCGGTTTCCGCGCTGCCCTGCACCAGACCTTCGGCGCTCAGGCCGAATAGGTTGGTCACCAGCACGCCGACCAGCGCCGCAATCAGCGTGGTGAACAGCAGGGTACCGATACTCAGGAAGCTGATTTTCCCCAGCTGCGAGGCATTATGCAGGCGAGCAACGGCGCTGAGAATAGAAGCGAAAACCAGCGGCATGACGATCATCTGCAGCAGCTGGACATAGCCATTGCCGACGATATTGAACCATTGAATGGAGTCTTTCAGCACCTGGCTGTCGGAACCATAAATCAACTGCAGCGCCAGGCCGAACACCACGCCAATGACGAGGCCGAGCAGTACTTTTTTGGCGAGGCTCCACTGTTTGTGGCGGGTTTGCCCCAGCGCAAACAGCAAAACCGCGAACACGATAACGTTCGCTATTAATGGAAAATTCATCCCCGTTCTCCTGATAGGTTTTTATCTGGCTGGTCTGTTACCAGCTCTAATGGCGCAAGGTTAGCAGAAGAGGAATTCATTACTTATATTCAAATGGAATGGGTTATAACTATTTTGACTGTTTTGCCTGTTTATCGTCCGGTCTGGTGACTAATAAAACGATTAAAGGTGATCTGCAGTGAATTAATCATCCCCGAAGACCAGCGCACGGCGCTGTTCTCAGCGAAAGTTTGCGGCATCCATACGGCATAAACGAACAGCGCCATGCACAGCGCCCGCTCCAGCTGGTTGCCTTTTCGCGGCGCGAGGATCGGCAGGCGGAAGCGCCAGCGGCAGGGCCACAGCAGCGGTACGCCCGCCGGGGTGAGCATATCGGCAAGAATATGGCTGAGATAGCCAAGCACCAGTCCCTGCACGGCATCGGCGGGCACGAACCAGCTTTCCGGCACTTTCAGATAAAACAGCGTGATTGCGCCAAAAACCGCCAGCAGGCTATGGGTGAACCCGCGGTGGCCAAAGGCGCGGGCGACGGGCTTCGATATCCAGCTTAGCCGCTGCCCGAGAAATGACTTCGGATGATCGATATCCGGCAGCAGGCAGGTCAGTACCGCTGAGGGAACAATATGCCACCAGTCACCCTGTGCCAGAACGGGGGTTAATTCCGCATTTTTCGCAAATACCGCACAGGCGATAGAAAAGAAGAGATGGCCTTCCGCCGTCATGATAAAAACCCTAAACTGTCAATTCATACAGTATAGGGTTTTTATACAGTGTGTGAAAGAGGTGACGGTGTAACTCTTTGTCACAAAATTATTAACGCGCCAGCCAGCCGCCATCAACCGCCAGCGTATATCCATTGATGTAATCCGCTGCCTGCGACGCCAGGAACACGACCGGGCCCTGTAGATCATCCGGGACGCCCCAGCGCCCGGCCGGGATACGGTCGAGGATCTCTTTACTGCGATCGGCATCATCGCGTAACTGCCGGGTATTATCGGTGGCCATGTACCCGGGGGCGATGGCATTGACGTTGATATTCTGTCCGGCCCATTCGTTGGCCATCAGGCGGGTTAAACCGAGCACGCCGCTTTTTGAGGCAGTATACGAGGGGACGCGAATCCCGCCCTGGAACGAGAGCATGGACGCGATGTTAATGATCTTTCCGCCGCTGCCCTGGCGAATAAACTGCCTGGCGACCGCCTGCGATAAAAAGAATACCGACTTGAGGTTGAGATTGAGGACGTCGTCCCACTCTTTTTCGCTAAAGGTGAGCGCATCGGCGCGGCGTATCGTACCGGCGTTATTAACCAGAATGTCCACCCGGCCCATGGCGGAGACGGCTTTCGCGACGATGTCGGCGATGGCATCCTGGCGGCTGAGGTCAGCCTGAATGGCGGTAAATCGACGCCCCAGCGCCAGCACCTGTTCGGCCGTTTGCTGTGGGATCTTACGATTGACGCCGACGATATCGCAGCCGGCCTGGGCAAGGGCCAGCGTCATTCCCTGGCCCAGCCCGGTGTCACATCCCGTCACGATAGCGACCTTACCCGTCAGGTCGAAGGCGTTAAGTACCATATGCACCTCTGTATGCTGATTTATGCGTTTAACCACGCCGTTTTTTCAAGCATAGAGGGTGCTGAGCGGAAAAACAATTAAAAATGAAACATCGTTTTATTTTTGTGATTGTTCAACCGCTGGACGCCTACCGCTGGCCGGAAAGCAGGCCGCAGAGATCGGTGGCGGTGAGTGACTCCAGCGTCGTGAGCTTAACGTCTGCCAGCACAAAACGCGGATCGTGACGATTTTCCTCGGCCGGAACGACGATAGAGCGCATGCGGGCTGCCTTACTGGCGATCATTCCGTTGACCGAATCTTCCAGCGCGACGCAGGCCATTGGGTCCACGCCCAGGCTGGCGGCACAGTTGAGATAGACCTGAGGATGGGGCTTGCTGTACGGCAGCGATTCGGCAGAGGAGAGGGCGTCAAACTGCTCGCGCAGCTCGAACATGGTGAGGACCTTTTCCAGCATCCGCAGCGGCGAGGCCGATGCGAGGCCAACCTTTAACCCTTGTGCCTTACATAAGGCGACGGCTTCTCGTACGCCGGGTAACAGAGGGCGGGAGGCCTCAACCAGCTCAATCGCGCGGCTGATAATCCGCGCGGTGACTTCAGCACGGTCCGCGCCTTTCCATGGCTGCTGGGCAAACCACAGATCCACCACTAAATCGATGCGCAACCCCAGCATATCGGGCAGCTCATCGCGGCGGCTGATATCGACGCCGAGGCTTTCAATAACCTCCAGCTCCGCCTGATCCCATAGCGGTTCGGAATCAATCAGTAATCCATCCATATCGAAAATAGCGGCATGAATTTGTCGCCTGGCTGACATAAGTCCTTCTCCTGTAGCGCAAGTAGATAACGAATTTATCCTCATGGTATATCATACCGCGCATTATTGGGCGAAATTCGCCGGTGAGGGTAGACTTAGACGGTGATGAAGGCGTCTTAAACAAGGGGAATCCATGACGTATCAACAAGCTGGACGCATTGCAGTGCTTAAACGTATTTTAGGGTGGGTTATTTTTATACCCGCGGTGATTTCAACGCTGATTTCGGTACTGAAGTTTATGTATGAACACAGCGAAAAAAAACCGGGCATTGATGCGGTGCTGATGGATTTTGCGCACGTCATGATTGAAATGATGCGTTTTAATACCCCGTTCCTTAACTTTTTCTGGTACAACTCGCCGCTGCCGGATTTTAAACACAGCCTGAATATTGGCTTCTGGATTATCTATATTCTGGTGTTTGTTGGCATGGCGCTGCAGGCGTCAGGCGCGCGCATGAGCCGCCAGGCGAAGTTCCTGCGTGAAGGGGTGGAAGATCAGCTGATTCTTGAACAGGCTAAGGGGCCGGAAGGGCTCACGCGTGAGCAAATTGCGGAGCGTATTGTGGTACCCCGGCATACGATTCTGGTGCAGTACTTCCCGCTGTATATCCTGCCGGTGATCATGATTGTTCTCGGCTATGTGTTCTTCTCGCTGCTCGGATTCTTGTAAAAAATGGCCCGGCACGCCGGGCACTTTTTTTATTCGCCAGGTATCGCGCGTGGCTTGCCCTGATTGTCGACCGCCACATAGATAAACAGGGCTTCCGTGGCTTTATAACGTTGGCCAATCGGCTCAGACGACACTTTCTTCACCCAGACTTCGATGTTGATGGTGATCGAGGTGTTGCCGCGTTTCACGCAGCGTGCGTAGCAGCACACCACGTCGCCCACGGCCACCGGCCGTAAAAAGGTCATTCCGTCAACGCGCACGGTCACTACGCGACCCTGCGCAATCTCTTTGGCCATGATCGCGCCGCCGATATCCATCTGCGACATCAACCAGCCGCCAAAAATATCGCCATTGGCGTTCGTGTCTGCTGGCATTGCCAGGGTGCGTAAAACCATTTCGCCCTTCGGGGTGAGATCTGTTGTTGTCATTCTGTACTCTGTGCTGGTCAAAGAAGATCAGCGCGATGCTACTATGAAAATGGCAGGGAGAAAACAGGGGAATACGCCCGCGGCTGCGGGCGTGGGCATTCAGAAGGAGAGGGTGACGCCAGCGTAATAGGCGCGTCCGGGTTCGTTATAGGTCGAAGCGCCCGCGTTTTCGCGATAAATTTGCTTATCGAACAGGTTGCTGATGCCGGCATTCAGGCGAAGATCTTTCAGCAGCTGGTAGTTCGCACCGATACCGACAACGGAATAGGCACCGATTTCATTCGTGGCGAGCGTGCCGGTCTCGTTGCGGATCTCCGCATACTGACGCGGTTTCTGCCGGCCGTACATCGTCCAGTTGACGTTCGCCGAAAGCTTGCTGTTGACCTGCCAGTCCAGCATGGTGTTAATCGTATATTTCGGGATCACCGACAGCGGATTACCGGTATCTTTGTTCTCCGATTTGATCATATAGGTCGCATTGGTTCGCCAGTCCAGCGTATCGGCCACAATCGGGATGAGCAGGGTACCTTCCAGCCCTTCGACGATCGCTTTGCCGCCGTTTTGCCATTGCAGGATATTGTTGCCGCTCGAGGTATAGCCCAGCACATCGGTACCGGAGACGATTTTGTTTTTATAATCGTTACGGAACCACGTTACGCCTGCGTTATAGCCGTTGAGGTTAAATTCAAGGCCGAGCTCTTTATTGATGCTGATTTCCGGATCGAGGTCCGGGTTACCGAGCAGGTAGCAGCTGCCGTTGCTGATGGTGTTCGGGCAGCCGTTGCCGCGGGTCGACAGCAGATAGCCTTCGCTGGACTGGTACAGGTTTGGCGCCTTGAAGACACGCGCAATGCCGGCTTTGACTTTGAACATCTCGCCAAGCTCCTGCGCCAGGTTCAGGCTTGGGCTCCAGTTACTGCCAAATTCATTGTGGTAGTCAAAACGCAGTCCGGGGATGATATTGGTGCCCGGCGTTGCCTCAATATTATCTTCCAGGTAGAGACCCGTGAGGGTAGCGCTGTTGGTGGTGCTGCGCTGGGAGGCCTCGCCTGAGGTGCCAGGGATGGTCTCGCCAGTAACGTTGGTTGCCTGCATGGAGGCCGGGTCGTTGAGTTCATCGCGGTTCCACTCCATCCCGAGGGTCAGGGTCTGGTCGGCCAGCCAGTGGAAGGGGAGATTCAGCTCGCCGGTTGAACGCCAGGATTCGAGGCGGCTGGTGGCGTACTCATTGCTGTTGATCATCCCCTCCACGCGGCCGGTAGAACCTTCCTGCAGACGCGTGTTATTGGTTTTCTCGTAATAGACTCCGGCTTTGGACTGGCCCCAGTCCCAGATTCCGTTATAGGTCAGCCCCCAGGACTGGCGATACAGACGGTTGGTTTCGTGGCCATACAGCTCGCTGACCAGGCCATCGGGGCTGAGGTTACCGTTGCTGTATTGGGTATCGCCGGCGTAAATATTGCCCTGGCGGCTATAGGCGTAGTTAAAATCGACAATCTGCTGTGGCGTCAGTTTCCATGACAGCAGGGCGTTGATGTCCTTGTTGCGCACCCCTTCGCGACCGGCGGCGTACGAACCATTTTGGGCATGGTTAATGTCCCAGGCGTCAGCATCGGTTTTATTGATGTTACCGTACAGACGCATGGTCAGCGCATCGCCGGCCAACGGTCCGTTGAGGCTAAAGTTGGCGCGATTCGTCGCCCCCTCTTTGTTGTTTTCCGGCTGGTTGGTATAAAACGATAGCGATCCATGCCAGTCGTTAGTGGGGCGTTTAGTAATGATATTGACCACGCCGCCGGCGGCACCGGATCCGTAGCGGGCTGCTGCCGGGCCGCGCAGAACTTCAATGCGTTCGACCATCTCCGGTGGCACCCAGTTGCTATCCCCGCGGGTATCACGTTCGCCGCGCCAGCTGTAGCGTACCGAGTTACGGGATGTCACCGGAACGCCATCGATCAGGATAAGGGTGTTCTCCGGCCCCATTCCGCGAATATCGATCTGCCGGTTGTTACCCCGGCTGCCGCTGGCGCTGTTGCCGGTTAAATTGACGCCGGGCATTTTACGAATGATTTCCGACAGATCGTTAACCGGTGGATCGCGGGCAATATCTTCAGCGGTGATGACAGATACCCCCGGCTGCTGCTTGAGTGCTTCTTCAGCCGTGCTGTGTACCACCATTGTTTCGGTATCGCGTTCCGCTTCCTCAGCAAAGGCGTCGGGCGTCAGAAAGCCAGCAAATACCAGCGCGAGTGGCGTAATGGCATAATAGTTTTGCGGTCTCATTGTAAATATCCATATCAAAGCGTTAAAAATTGAGACTGCGAATATCAATGATAATTATTATCATTTCAATGCATGCAAATGAATCTTCATTAAATCCTCACAATTGGCGCAACTTTGCCGGGTTATAGCAGAAAGGTGAATAAACAGGCGGGGTTGACGGCAGCAGCAGGGGATGGGGGTCCGCGCCGCGGGAATGCGGCGCAGAGTGGGCGGCTTACGGGGAAGGATGTTTGTCTTCTTTCGTCTCAGACGCGGCGGGCGTTTGCCGCTGATGCCAGGCCGGAAGCTCCGCCAGACGGATACCGGTCGGTACGACACGGTGTTTTGGGCCGGCAATCCGCTGCGCCCGGTAGATCCCCGTATAGCCAGAGACCAGGTAGGCCACCACGCAGGCCAGCGCGGCATACACGCCGATCTCTGCGCCAAACAGTTCAATGGCCATCAGCGTAGAAGCGACGGGCGTATTGGCCGCGCCGGCAAACAGGGCCACGAAGCCGAGACCCGCGAGGAACCCGACAGGCAGGTGCATCAGCGGTGCTAACGTATTGCCGAGCGTCGCGCCGATATAGAACAGCGGCGTCACTTCCCCGCCTTTAAAACCGCTTCCCAGCGAGATAACGGTAAAGATCAGCTTGCCACAAAAATCCCACGCTGCCAGCGGATGCAAAAACGCATCGCTGATCTCCGGGATCCCCAGCCCGATATAGCGTTCGCCATGCAGGAGAGAGACGGCCGTCGCAATCACCAGTCCGCCAATAAACGGTCTGAGAGGCGCGTAGGGTAGCTGTTTTTTCATCAGGCTACTCAGCAGATGCGTTGTATCGGCGAAGAGGCGGGCGGCCAGGCCAAAGCAGCATCCGGCGAGGATCACGGCAAGCAGTGTCCAGGCTGAAAGCGCAGGAATGGAGGTGACCAGATAGTGGGTATGCTGTACGCCCCACATCAATCCCACCTGGTCTGCGACGATCGCGGCAAACAGGCAGGGCAGGATCGCCCGGTAGTCCATCCGACCGATCGCCAGCACCTCCAGCGCGAATAATGCCGCGGCGAGCGGGGTACCGAACACCGAGGAGAAGCCCGCGCTGATCCCGGTCATCAACACGATACGCCGGCCGTTATTGTTAAGGCGCAGAAGCGCGGTGAATTGATCGGCTATCGAGGCCCCCATTTGTACTGCGGTACCTTCCCGGCCAACCGATGCGCCAAAGAGATGAGAGATGACCGTGCTGATAAAGACCAGCGGCGCCATCCGCAGAGGAATGACCTGAGCGGGGTGATGGATCTCTTCCAGAATGAGATTATTACCGGCCTCGACGCGGCTACCATAGCGGAGATAAACCCAGCCGACGCTGAAGCCGGCAACGGGTAACAGCCAAATCATCCAGCGATGGCTTTCGCGGCTGGCCGTTGCCCACTCAAGGGAAAAGAGGAAGGCGGCGGATGCGCTCCCCGCAAGAACGGCAACGATAAAGGCGATAAAAAGCCACTGTCCGAGGAACAAGAGCGTGGTGAGAGGTGAAGTATGAAGCGATCGCATGAACGAATCCTTAGAGGGTTGACCATCCCGGACGCGTTGCCTGCATGATAAATATGCCTGCTCATTCCCGGTCCGGGAATAAAAAGCAGGCATCATTAGCCACATGGCGGTTCAAGGGGGAATGCCATCCCCTGTGAGGCTCATTTTACAAGGTGAAACGCGTCAGCTGAAGCGTTTTCTGCACAAAAGTCGGAACAGGGAAACGGCAAGTCAGGCGATGCTTAAGAGAGATAGTTGCCCATGCTGAAAACGAGAACAAGACGATGAGAGTGGAACTCGTCACGCAAAGAAGGGCGGGGGCAGAAGCGCTACCCCCGGCTTCTTAATTAGTGGTTATCGTCCTGCGGCATATGGCGATAGATGTATACGCCGCTCAACAGCGTGAAGACCAGCGTCAGCGCCGTCAGGCCGAAGACCTTGAAGTTGACCCAGATATTCTGCGGCAACCAGAAGGCGATGTAGATATTGGCCAGACCGCAGAGAATAAAAAACAGCGCCCAGGCGAGATTCAGACGCGACCAGACCTGCTGTGGCAGGGTCAGCTCTTTCCCGAGCATGCGTTGAATCAATGGTTTTTTCATTACCCATTGGCTGAACAGCAAGGCGCCGGCAAACAGAGCGTAGATGACCGTGACCTTCCATTTTATAAACTCATCGTTATGGAAGAAAATGGTCAGGCCGCCAAATACGGCAACCAGCACAAAGGTAATCAGCGCCATCTTTTCGACTTTACGATAGCGTACCCAGGTATAGATCAGCACGATAGCGGTGGCGATAATCAGCGCGGTGGTTGCGGCGTAGATATCGTAAAGTTTGTAGAAGGCGAAGAAGACTACCAGCGGTAAAAAATCCAGAAACTGCTTCATACATCGGACCCGTCGTTCAGATAGGGCCGGAAGAGTCCCGGCCCAGGTTAATTTAGTTGCGGATAAGCATATACAGGCGGAACAAATAGATCAGCAACAGCGCAGATATCAGATTGCTGATCGTATTGATTACCACCGCGCCGACGTTCGGCGTCAGTACCGCAAAGCTGGATGCAAACAGCAGCAGGAGTGTTTTCGCCAGCAGCCAGCCAATCACCGCCGGGGCGACCAGACGCATATTGGCCCACACCAGACGCATACTGCTGCGCATGGCGTTAAAAATTCCCAGCTTATCCTGCACCAGCATGACAGGGGCAAAAGCCAGTACGATAGCGAGCAGCACGCCCGGTACCAGCACCAGCATCATCCCCATCTGCACCACAAAGGTGGTGAACAGAATCAGCAGCAGCAGCTTTGGCAGTACCGGCGCAGAAGCGCCGATAGCGCGCAGCGCGCTGACCCGCTGTCCGGCGGAGACCAGCTGAATCATCAGCAGCACGCCGCCGGCAAGAATGGCATTACCCACCAGACCGGAGAAGGTCGATGCGGCCGAGGCGCGCAGCAGGATCTGCTGTTGCTCTGGGGTCATGTTTTGTACCAGCTCAAACAGCCCGGCGCTCCCCGCCAGATTATCCCCTTCGCTCAGAATCGAGAGCTGCTCTTCACTGGGTGAAAAAGCATGGCCAAGGACTACCGTAATTAACGCGCATAACAACGCAATCAGCAAAATGGTGACAAACTGATTACGAAAAAAATTTCCCGTGTCACGGTAGACGGTCTTCGCCGTGATAGACATGCACTCTCCTTGAGTATTGCAGGTGTTAACTAGCCGGCGATTGTACCGCAAATCCCTCGCAGGTAGCAGCCTCTGCCGCTGTCAGGCTAAGTATATCTTTGTAAAGAGGGATGAGCGGCGGCAGGCCGTAGCGGGCGCGGGCCCGGTTGCAGGCTTCGTTTACCTCGCCGCCTTCACCGGACTGGCTGAATTCGCGGCAGGGAGAGGGGCGATGCCGATAAATTGAGCAGTGCACCGATTCACCGATTTCACCTTTGAGGGCGGCGCAGCGGATTTGTCGTTGGTTGGTGCCGCTCATGCAGCGCAGAAAAGGGGTGAGCGGCTCGGTAAGCCTGGTCGGCACAACGCCGCCGGCATCATCGGCTTCCGCCCAGTAGAAAGAGACTCGAAAATACGCACAACAGGCACCGCACGTCATGCACGGGTTGATTTCACTCATGATTACACCTGATAAAAACGCATCAACACAGATTGTCGGCAGATAAATTATCCAGACGCATCGAGGGCGGCAAGAGGCGGGAAAAAATTTTTGCGACTCGAACAGTGAAAATTGATGCGAATGTGAGTTTTTTGGTATCGCCATGAAAGTAAAAATTAATCTGGATCAATAAATGTTAAATCTTACAACTTTATGTGATCCAGAACGGATCAAAGGTAACTCGTTATGGGTATATTGGCCCGCGCTGAATAACCATAATGAGGAAGTGGATATGAAAAAGTTAGCAGCGGTTGGCATTATTTTGAGTACCCTTTCCGGCAGCGTCTGGGCGCATGAAGCCGGGGAGTTCTTTATTCGCGCGGGTTCTGCCACCGTTCGACCGACGGAAGGTTCTGATAACGTATTAGGCAGTCTGGGTGGGTTTAACGTCAGTAATAACACGCAGCTGGGCTTGACCTTCACCTATATGGCGACGGACAACATCGGCGTTGAACTGCTGGCGGCTACGCCATTTCGTCACAAGGTTGGCACCGGCCCGACCGGGACCATCGCCACCGTGCATCAGCTGCCGCCAACGCTGATGGCGCAATGGTACTTTGGCGATGCCCAGAGCAAAGTGCGCCCGTATATCGGGGCAGGTATTAACTACACCACCTTCTTTAATGCAGACTTTAATGACACCGGTAAAAATGCCGGATTGAGCGATCTGAGTCTTAAAGACTCCTGGGGTGCGGCAGGTCAGGTGGGGCTGGATTACCTGATTAACCGCGACTGGTTGCTGAACATGTCGGTGTGGTACATGGATATCGACACCGATGTGAAATTTAAAGCCGGCGGCGTGGACCAGAAAGTCAGTACCCGTATCGACCCGTGGGTGTTTATGTTCTCTGCCGGCTACCGGTTCTGAGTTCCTCTACAAAACTCCTGCAAAACCCTTCTGCAAAGCTGGTCGTTATACGGCCAGTTTTTCCACTCTTTCCCCCGAGAATCACTGTACCTGTCTGGTATGCCCGGGCAGTATTATGCTGTTAGCCTGAATATTGACATCGAGGCGTTCAGAGCGTGATGTATAAACGCCTCGAAGACGCGCTGCAGCGTGACTTGTTGTTATCCAGCGAACGCCGTGACACCTGCATTTCTGAGTCGCAGGGATGACTAAAGCTCACAGTTAACGCTGAGGGCTTTCTACAGGACAAGTTTTCAATAGTGACGACAGAAGAAAAAAACTAGAACTTTTCATTTTTTAATTTTAATAAATAATCATAAACTATTTTTCTATTTGCTTTTCCGGAATCATAAAATTCTTTTAAGGGGCAAATGAAAGAGACTTTACCCATCTCTTCTTCCTGAAAGGGTGCTATTGAGTCGGTGCGATAATTTTCACCACTTAAGGCTTTCATGTTAAACTGTTTATTCGAATGTGGTTTGTCTTTGAATTTGTTTATGCCTATAAGAGTGAAGCCATTGATTGTTGAATATGCTATGTACCATGCTTTATTGGAGTAAAAATTGATTTTTTTAGCTTGAATATATCATGGATGTCGAGTTTTTTTTGGGAGTGTATTTTTTTTAAAGCTCGCGTTATGCATGTCTTGATCAGTATAAAATCAATTAAGGTGCTTAATATGACTACTGTAAAGAACAGGATTACTGATATGGATGATAAGTAAAGAAAGGCTTCAACGGCATTATCTGAAAAAGAAATGTATGCTATAGAAAAGGCTAGTATTATCCACATTAAAATACCAAATATAGTTTCTTTTTTATTGTGTGATTTCATTATGCTTCTTATCACATAAACCAGGAAGCTTAATAGAATGGCACCAAAAAATATTAAAGAAAAATCTGGCATGTTGTTTTCCCTACGGTTAAGGTTATTCGATGAGTAACATCATACAGTTGAATGAGCATTATTGTAATACTTATGCTTATAGATAATCGAAGCTGGATGTTATGCGGTTGACGGCATAATGTTCTGGTCTGTAAGACGTGGACTTGCCAGAACAAAAAACGTTATCGGCCATGCATATGTCATGTGGGCGAAGTCGTTTTTACGAAGGACACCGGTATATAAAGGTGATTTCCGATCGAGAAGGGCGAGCGCTGGACTTAACGGATGATCGCTGGCTATATAAGAGCAGCGTGTATCCACGTGCCCAGAGCATAAGGAAAAGTGGCGAGAACCGAGCGGATAAAGGCGGCGAATAAAGCCGCCGGCTATTAATCCGCGGGGTTATGGTCAGTCAGCCTGTTCATCTTCTTGATACTCAGCGGGAAGAAGAGGAACAAGAGGAATAAGATGAACAGGATTAGCGCAGCAGGACGATCCCGCTGTGGATAGCCAGATAGATCCCCATGACGGCAATCAGCAGGCTTGAAAAATAGGGCGCTCTGCGGGCAAGGGTATAAAAGCCGTCCCAGCGTCTGGCGACCTGACGGACGCCGATTGCGGCACCCACCCCCACCGTCACCAGCGTCAGGGCAAGTCCAATACTAAAACTCACCACCAGCGTTGCGCCCAGCGCCAGGGCTTTGATCTGGATACAAATCAACATCACCGTAATGGCTGCGGGACAGGGGATTAATCCGCCGGTCAGGCCAAAAAGTAAAATCTGCCCGTTGGTGACCTCTTTATCGGTGAACCGTTTTTCAATGTCGTGCGCGTGGGCCAGTTCGTGAGCATCCCGGTACTCTGCGGAATTGATATCCAGTCCTTCAAGTTCCGTATGATCGTGCGTATGTTCATGCTCGCAAAATTCCAAATCGTAATCATGGACATGGCCGCGATGTCCCAGCGACAGTCGAACGACAAAATCATGTGGTTCCGGAATGGGGGATGTTGACTGCAGATAGCTGCCGCAATCGACAAAATCAAATGATTGCGTACCAGCGGGCGTTTCTCGCTGCGTCACTAACGAAACAGTACCGGCATCCCACTCTTTACCGCTGAGCGTGCGTATGCGCCAGTGCGGCGGCTGACCTTGTTCAAAAATGGACAGTTCCACTGTGCCATGACCGGTATCAATCAGTTTTGATTCATCATGATGATGCCGTTCGCTCTCCTGTCGGGCGGCCAGCCAGTCTTTTTCTCCCCTCCAGGTTCGGCAGAACATCCAGACGGCGGTGCCGAGAATGATGATGGCAGAAACCAGCTGCAGCCACGGCTCAGCTGATTCTGCGGTAAAGCGGTTACTGATGTACATTCCGCCAAAAGCAATCAACCAGACGATGGCGGTGTGTGAAAGAGTGGCTGCGAGCCCGAGCATGGCAGCCTGTCTGGCCGTCCCTTTGATGGCGATGATGAAGGCCGCCATCATCGTTTTTGAATGTCCTGGTTCCAGTCCATGAAGCGCGCCAAGGAGCACCGCGCCAGGAATGAAGAACCAGGCGTTTCCCTGCTGGAGCAGCGTTGTAAAGTCGGTCATGAGTCGAATTCTGGGTCGTGGAGGGTGTCTGGATTCTACTCCCCCCCAGTACCAAATACTACCCCCCAGTAGAATCGTAATGGTATAATCAGCATGATTTTTCCATGGGAGATTGCAGCATGTCGCATACCATCCGCGATCAAAAAAAGCTTAAAGCCCGCACCAACAAGATACAGGGGCAGGTCATTGCGCTGAAAAAAATGCTCGATGAACCGCATGAATGTGCCGCTGTACTCCAACAGATCGCCGCAATACGCGGGGCGGTCAATGGATTAATGCGTGAGGTCATTAAGGGCCATTTGGTCGAGCACATTGTTCATGAAGGGGATGAGGCGAAGCGAGAAACCGATCTGGACGTTGTCCTCAAGGTCCTCGACTCCTATATCAAGTAAGCAGCCGGTCGTGAATCATAAAACCGGCTACATGCCCTGAAACAAGAGTCAGGGACGCCGGGATGGTTGTGCGTCGTCCATTAAACCGATCACCACGGCACGGTTCTTCCTTGATAATCCAGGTACTCCAGACCAGGCCTCTGCTGTTTCGCCAGCAGCACGGTAACCAGATGAGGAATCGTCTCTTCGATACTCAGCGGCGCGTCATCGCCACCCAGCGCGGTTCGAATCCATCCCGGTGCCATCACCACCAGCGGACGTGATGCCGAGCGGGCGGCAAAACTGCGCATAAACATATTCAGCGCTGCTTTGCTGCCGCGATAGAGCTCGCGCTGGCCGCGGAGATTATTGGTCAGGCTACCCTGGCCTGAGGACATCGCGCCCAGCAGCCCCTGCGGCGTCACGTGGTGCTGTAGGCGTTCAAGTACCCGCATTGGCGCAAGGGCATTGGTCAGCATCACCTCAACAAATTCCGCGGTGGAGACTTCGCCAATGGTCTGCGTCGGATCGCGATTGGTGGTTCCCGCATTAACAAACAGCATCGCCAGGCGGTCAGCGGAGAGCTTTGTATCCAGCGCGGCCAGCTGGTCATCATCACACACATCCAGCGTTTCCAGGCGTACCCGATCGGGGTTTTCCTGCGCGAGTTGATGAAGCGGAGTGGTGGATTGAATATCGCGAACGGTGCCGATTACATTCCAGCCATGGCGCAGAAATTCAGCAGCCATCGCGTGGCCGAGGCCGCGTGAAGCGCCGACAATCAGTACGGTAGGGCGAACGGTCGTGGTCATAATAAAACTCCTGAGCAAAGCGTGAGTCCATGACTATAGTCATAGGACATATCAGGCGGAAGGCGCAGCATTTGCAGTAATATGCTGCAGCAGACGCCATGACTGAACCCAGGAACTTAAATGACCGATCCCGATTTCAATTTACTCGTGGCGCTGGATATTTTACTGGCGGAAGAGAGCGTGGCGGGGGCGGCGCGCCGCTCCGGTCTCAGCGCCTCGGCGATGAGCCGTACCCTGACCCGTCTGCGTGAGGTTACCGGTGACCCGTTACTGGTGAGAGCCGGGCGCAAAATGGTCTTAACGCCGCATGCGCAAAACTTAAAAGCGCGAACGCAAAACGTGGTGTCTGAGATGCGTTCGGTGCTCAACAACGCCGCTGCGCCGCTTCATCTTCCGACGCTGGAGCAAACCTTTACTCTGCGTACCAACGAGGGATTTGTTGACGCTTTTGCCCCGGCACTAATTTGCGCCTGCGCGGCGCAGGCGCCGGGAGTGAAGCTTAACTTCGTCGCCAAAAGTGAAAAAGGGCCGCAGTTTCTGCGCGACGGGAGCGTGGATCTGGAGATTGGGGTGCTGAAAAATATGGGACCGGAAATTCGGCTGCAGGCGTTGTTTCGCGATCGTTTTGTTGGCGTAGTGGCTAAAACACATCCGCTGGCGCAGGGAGGACAAATCACTCGCGAGCGTTATGCCGCCTGCGAACATGTGATTGTTTCCCGCCACGGGATGGTGCACGGACCCGTTGATCAGGCGCTGGCGGAATTGGGGCTGAGCCGCAAAATTGCGGCGGTGGTGCCGGGTTTTACCGCTGCGCTGGCGGTTGCCCGAGGCTCGCAGCTGGTGGCGCTGGTCCCGGCCTCTTGCCTGCGTCATGGCCTGCAGGAGGGCATCGTCGCCTTTGAACTGCCGGTCAGCACACCGGAGATTACCGTCTCGCAGATGTGGCATCCGCGTCAGGAGCTTGCCCCCGGTCATGCCTGGCTACGCCAGCAGGTGTTGAGCGTGTGTCGGCCGGTGGCATGATGGCAAAAAAAAAGCCCGCACAAGTGCGGGCGAAAAATACTGGAAGCAATGTGAGCAATGTCGTACCGAATACCTGAGTGTTTTGCTCAACTATTCGGTAATGAGAAAGATAATGGTTCTCATCTAAGATATCAACCCCATCTTTTGTGCGGAAGCGTTTTTTTTTAGCTGAGCAGAAAGACGGTCCGTTTCTGGCTGTTATCACGCGGCCATGCGCTCGCTACTTCGCTGAGCGCAAGCGGGGTGGTGGCGATGGTAAAACCACCTGCAACGGCAGCCTGCAGCATTTCACCGGTTGCCGCCAGCAGCTGCGGCATCGACAGGCTACCGATACCACTGCCCATCAGCTGCAGCGGGGCCGCTCTCAGTACCGCGCCGTTGAGCGCAATTTCAGCGCCGGAAAGCGAACCCACCTGGACGTAGCGCACCGGCGCGTTGCCTGGACTGTGTTTCGCCAGCGCCGGCAGCATCAGTTCGGCGCTGCGGCCCCAGAGATAATCCACCACCACATCAACCTGCTGCGCCGCCTGTTCGCTGAATTGTGCCTGTAGCGTCAGATCGTCTGCCGTTAAGTCGATGCAGACGTCGGCGCCGAGGGCGGCCAGCATCTGGGTATTCCGGCCGGTGACGATGATCTTCCTTGCGCCGAGGAAGCGGGCAATCTGTACCGCAAGCTGACCGGCGCTGCCGGTTGCGCCGTTGATCAGTACGCTCTCTCCGGCAGCCAGTCCGGCACGCTTTACGAGCGCCGCCCAGGCGGACATGCCAGGATTTGCCATCGCCGCGGCGGTAATATCATCCAGGTTATCTGGTAAAGGCAGGCAGTTCTCGACGGCGACCGGCGCCCACTGCGCCATGCTGCCCCAGGGCGCAGTGGGGAAGGCAAAATAGACCCGCTGCCCATCGGCCAGCGTTCCAACGCCATCAATGCCGACCACAAACGGTAGCCGGCCGTCGAAACTGTAATGCTTACCGGAGGCGCGACCTTTCACCACATGGCTGATGGCGGCGGCATTCACTTTTACCAGGGAGTGACGGGCATCGGCCTGCGGATCGGTAAAATCGGCCCAGACAGGACCCTGTTGCAGATCGAAAACTACGGCTGCTTTCATAATGTTATCTCCTGAAGGCAATTATGTGTAAAATGCACATAATAGATAACGGCACTATACCCGGTTAAAAAATATATGCAAGATGCACATAATAATTACGATATTACCGATTTCCACGGCGCGCTGCTCGATATCATTAGCGTGATGAACCAGCCCGTTCGCGATGAACAGCTGCTTCAGGCCGCGGATGTGCAAATCGATCAAATCCTGTTTCCACTGCTGGTGGCCATCGGACGCTACGGGCCGGTGGGCGTTGTGGAGCTGGCGGATAGTCTGGGGCGCGATTACACCACCGTCAGTCGGCAGGTAAAAAAACTGGAGGCGCAGGGACTGGCGCTCAAACAGCCTAATATCCACGATCGGCGGATCAGCGAAGTCACCTTGAGCGAGCAGGGAAAAACCGTGATTGAACGCATCGCGGTGGCGAGGACACGGCTGATGAATCAGGTACTGGCAGAGTGGAGTGAGGAAGAGGTTGAGGCGCTGTTTCGTCTGACGCGCAAATACGCCGACAGCTTGCAGCGGAAATAACCGCCCGGCACTGGCGCCAGGCGGCGGAGGCAAGTTATGCCGCTTTAGTCGCTGCCTTCAGGCTCTGCACGAATGCTTTGAGCTCGGCCAGCATGGTCTGCGGATCGTTAACATTGCGCTCGATAATTTTCACGATCGCTGAACCGGAAATCGCTCCGGCAGCTCCGGCTTCAAGCGCAGCGGTCACCTGCTCCGGCGCGGAGATGCCAAAGCCCTGCAGCGGCGGTGCGGCGTTATATTCGGCCAGCTTTTCCACCAGGTGGTGCAGCGGCAGCGCGGCGCGGTTTTCCGCTCCGGTCACGCCGGCGCGTGACAGCAGGTAGGTATAGCCGCGGCCCCAGGAGGCAATCTGGCGCAGCAGGTCATCATCGGCGTTAGGCGGGCAGATGAAGATCGGCGCGATATTATGGCGCAGCGCCGCCTGGCGGAACGGGGCGGACTCTTCAATCGGGACATCGGCGACCAGCACCGAATCGACGCCCACTCGCTCGCATTGGGCATAAAATTCGTCAATACCCGGGCTGAATACCAGGTTGGCGTACATCAGCAGGCCAATCGGAATAGTCGGGTGTTTGTGGCGAATCGCCGCCAGCATTTCAAAACATTGCGCTGGATTGACACCCGCGGCAAAGGCGCGCAGGGTTGCGCCCTGAATCGTCGGGCCATCCGCCAGCGGATCGGAGAAGGGGATCCCCAGTTCCAGTGCGTCGGCACCGGCTTCAATCAGCGTATCGATGATCTTTAGCGACTGCTCAGGGTTCGGATCGCCGAGGGTGACGAAGGGAACAAACGCGCCTTCCCGGCGGGTTTTCAGTTGTGCAAACAGCGTCTCATAACGTTCCATCAGATTTCCCCTCGCGCTTTCAGAATATCGTGTACGGTGAAGATGTCTTTGTCGCCGCGACCGGACAGGTTAACCACCAGCAGCTGCTCTTTTTCCGGGTTTTCACGCATCATTTTCAGCGCATGTGCCAGAGCGTGAGAGGACTCCAGCGCCGGAATAATCCCTTCATGGCGGGAGAGCGCTTTGAAGGCCTCCAGCGCTTCGTTATCGGTGATTGACACGTAATCGGCGCGGCCGGTACTGTTGAGGAAAGCGTGCTGTGGGCCAACGGACGGGAAATCCAGACCGGCGGAAATGGAGTAGGACTCTTCAATCTGGCCGTCTGCGGTTTGCATCATCGGTGACTTCATACCGAAGTAGATGCCGACGCGACCATGCTTCAGCGGCGCGCCGTGTTCACCGGTTTCAATCCCGTGACCCGCAGGCTCGACGCCGATCAGACCGACGTTGGTTTCATCGATAAAGTCAGCAAACATACCGATAGCGTTGGATCCACCGCCGACGCAGGCGATGACCGCATCCGGAAGACGTCCTTCTTTTTCAAGAATTTGCGCTTTGGTCTCTTCGCCAATCATGCGCTGGAATTCACGCACGATGGTCGGGAACGGGTGCGGGCCCGCCGCGGTACCGAGCATATAGTGCGCGGTCTCATAGCTGCCAGACCAGTCGCGCAGCGCTTCGTTACAGGCATCTTTCAGCGTGGCGGAACCGCTGTGCACCGGAATCACTTCGGCACCCATTAATCGCATGCGGAACACGTTCGGCGACTGACGTTCGACGTCTTTTGCGCCCATATAGATGCGGCACTTCAGGCCGAGCAGAGCGCTGGCGAGTGCGGACGCCACGCCGTGCTGACCGGCGCCGGTTTCGGCGATAATTTCGGTTTTACCCATCCGTTTAGCCAGCAGCGCCTGACCCAGCACCTGGTTGGTTTTGTGCGCGCCGCCGTGCAGCAGATCTTCGCGCTTCAGATACAGCGTGGTGCGGGTCCCTTCGGTCAGGTTACGGCATTTAGTCAGCGCCGTTGGACGACCGGCGTAGTTTTTCAGCAGGTCGGTAAATTCCGCCTGAAAGGCAGGATCTTTCTGCGCGCTGACGAACGCTTCTTCCAGCTGGCGCAGGGCGGGCATCAGAATCTGCGGGACGTACATACCGCCAAATTCGCCAAAATAGGGATTAAGTAAAGTGCTCATTATTGCTCCTTAATATGCGCGCAGTGTTTGAAACACCGAAGCCAGTTTGCTGGGATCTTTAATACCCGGCTGCGACTCTACGCCTGAATTGAAATCGAGTCCGGCACAGCCGCTTTTCGCCGCTTCTACACAGTTATCGGCGCCCAGGCCGCCTGCCAGAATGACATTACGCAGGTCCTGGCCCTGCAGCAGCGTCCAGTCGAAACGCTGGCCGCTACCGCCCTGGCCATTATCGAAAACATACTTATCGACATGGGTGAAGTGACGTGAGGGCAGCGTGTCGCTGACGCTGAGGGCTTTCCAGATCTGCACCGACTGCGGAAGGGCCGCACGCAGGGCGTCAATATAGGTCTGATCTTCGCTGCCGTGCAGTTGAATTGCCGCCAGCTGAAGCTGTTCTGCCCGGGCGGCGACCGCCTCGACGGGCGCATCGCGGAAGACGCCAACGTAGCGCAGCGGAGCGGACTGAATAATCTCTTTCGCCTGGGCATCGTTGACGGCGCGCGGCGAGGAGGGAACAAAAATCAGCCCGCCATAAATTGCGCCGGATTCACAGGCGATCTGTGCATCCTGAGGCCGGGTCAGGCCGCAAACTTTATTCTCGCCGAGCAGCACGCGCTTCACCGCAGCATCGAGATCCGCCTGTTCCATCAAGGCGGAACCGATCAGGAAACCGTTGGCAAAATGGCTGAGTTCGCGCACTTCGGCGTAAGTATGGATACCGGATTCGCTGATCACCGTCACATCATGATCCAGGCGCGGCGCCAGCTGGCGGGTGCGGTTCAGATCAATCGACATATCGCGCAGGTCGCGGTTGTTAATCCCGACCACTTTAGCCTTCAGCGCAATGGCGCGCTCCAGCTCCTCTTCGTTGCTGACTTCAGTCAGCACGCCCATGTTCAGGCTATGGGCCACGGCGGCCAGCTGACGGTAGCTATCGTCATCCAGCACCGACAGCATCAGCAGGCAGGCGTCGGCCTGGTAGTAGCGCGCCAGGTAGATCTGGTAAGGATCGATGGTGAAGTCCTTGCACAGAATCGGCTGCGGCGCGATGGCGCTGACGATCGGCAGAAAGTCGAAGCTGCCCTGGAAATATTTCTCGTCGCACAGGACCGAGATGGCCGAGGCATAATTTTTATAGACGCCGGCGATGGTCGCCGGGTCAAAATCCTGGCGAATCAGTCCTTTCGACGGAGACGCTTTTTTGCATTCCAGAATAAACGCGGTGCGCGTACCGGCGAGCGCATCGTAAAAATTACGCTGAGTCGGGACGACGTCGTTCTGAAAACTGGCTAGCGGTTGCTGTTGTTTGCGGGCTTCTACCCAAATCGCTTTGTCGGCAACGATTTTTGCTAAAACGGTCTGCATTATTTACCCTCTTGCCGCTAATGCGGTCACTCTGTCATAGGCCGCTCCGCTGCGCAGCACGTCGATCACCCGCTGAGCGTTGGCCTTCAGGTCTTCATGCCCGTACAGGCGCATCAGCATGGCGACGTTGGCGGCGACGGCGGCTTCGTGAGCGGCTTCACCTTTACCTTGTAGCAAGCGCGTCAGAATGTCACGGTTTTCTTCCGGCGTGCCGCCGGCCAGCTGCTCCTGATGGTAAGGGGTGAGACCAAAGTCATTGGCCGTCAGCTGATAGCTTTTGATTTCCCCGTTATTCAACTCGGCGACCACCGTCGGCGCATGCAGCGACACTTCATCCATCCCGCCGCTGTGAACCACCGCAGCACGCTGGTAGCCCAGCACGCGCAGGGTTTCGGCAATCGGCAGCACCAGTTCCGGGCTGTAGACGCCAATCAGCGCCAGCGGCGGATGCGCCGGGTTAATCAGCGGCCCGAGCACGTTGAACAGCGTGCGGGTTTTCAGCTGCTGGCGAACCGGCATCGCATGGCGAAAACCGGTGTGATACTTCGGCGCAAACAGGAAGCAGACGCCCAGTTCATCCAGCGCGGTGCGGGACTTGTCGGCATTCATATCCAGGTTGATACCGAACGCCGCCAGCAGATCGGAAGAGCCCGACTTGCTCGATACGCTGCGGTTGCCGTGTTTGGCGACTTTCAGGCCGCAGGCCGCGGCCACAAAGGCGCTGGCGGTAGAAATGTTGATGCTGTTGCTGCCGTCGCCGCCGGTACCTACGATATCGGCGAACAGGTAATCCGGGCGCGGGAACGGCGCGGCGTTTTCCAGCAGGGCGGTTGCGGCGCCGGCAATCTCTTGCGGCTGTTCACCGCGCACTTTCATGCTCACCAGCGCGGCAGCCAGCTGCTCGGGTTTCACCTCGCCACGCACCACCGCAGAGAACAGCAGGTGGCTCTCCTGCTGGCTCAGGGTTTCCGCCTGATACAGCTTCTCGAGGATCGGCTGAATCACGTTGGTCTGCTCGAGTTTCTGCAGCGCCCATGCCAGGGTCTGCTCCAGTAGACGTGCGCCCTGGGTGGTGAGAATCGACTCAGGATGGAACTGGAAGCCGCAAACGCGATCGGCATCATGACGTACCGCCATGACCATCCCGTTAAAGTTGGCGTTGATGGTCAGCCCGGCCGGAATATTGCTGCCCACCAGCGAGTGATAACGCGCCACCGGCAGCGGGTTGGTCAGTCCGGCAAACATCGCCTGGCCATCATGTTCGATGCTGGAGGCTTTGCCGTGGAGGATTTCGCCGGCCTGGCCGACGTAGCCGCCGTAAGCTTCAACAATGGCCTGATGACCGAGGCAGATACCGATGATGGGCAGTTTGCCACGCATCCGGGTCAGCAGCTCCGGCATGCAGCCCGCTTCGCTGGGAGTCCCCGGCCCCGGAGAGAGCATCAGTACCGGATTATCCATCGTACCAATACGCTCAATTAAGGTCTGTGCCGGAACCGAGTTACGGTAAATCACCACGTTATGGCCGTTCGCGCGCAGCTGGTCTGCCAGGTTATAGGTAAAAGAGTCGATATTATCGAGCAGCAGAATGTCGGCCATCAGAAAGTCTCCTTAGCGTGGTGGGCCTGAGCAATTGCGCGCAGCACCGCGCGAGCTTTATTACGGGTTTCATCCGCTTCGGACTGAGGCACCGAATCCAGAACAATACCGGCGCCGGCCTGGACGGTGGCGATGCCGTCCTGCACATAGGCAGAACGAATCACGATGCAGGTATCGAGGTCGCCGTGGGCGGTAAAGTAACCCACCGCGCCGCCGTAGCTGCCGCGGCGTTTGCCTTCGGCGGCGGCGATAAGCTGCATGGCGCGTACTTTCGGCGCGCCGCTCAGGGTGCCCATGTTCATACAGGCGCGATAAGCATGCAGGACGTCGAGGTCGCTACGCAGTTCGCCCACCACGCGGGACACCAGGTGCATTACAAAGGAGTAGCGGTCAACTTTGGTCAGGTCGGCGACGTAGCGACTGCCCGGCGTACAGATTCGCGCGAGGTCGTTACGCGCCAGGTCAACCAGCATCAGATGCTCGGAAAGCTCTTTATGGTCAGTGCGCATTTCCAGTTCGATACGGCTGTCGAGGTCGCGATCCAGCGACCCGTCGGCGCGACGACCGCGTGGGCGGGTACCGGCAATCGGGTAGATCTCAATCTGGCGGCTGACGGCGTCATATTTCAGCGAGCTCTCTGGCGATGCGCCAAACAGAGAGAAGTCGTTATCCTGCATAAAGAACATGTACGGGCTGGGGTTGCTCTTTTTCAGGACGTCGTAGGCCGCCAGCGCCGACGGGCAGGGCAGAGAGAAGCGACGGGATGGCACCACCTGGAAGATTTCACCTGCGCGAATGGCGCGCTGCATTTTGCGTACCACCGCGCCGTACTCTTCATCGCTCTGATCGCAGTCGCAGGTCATCGATTCGACTTTAGTCACCGGCAGCGGCGCCGGCGGCTCGTTAAGCTGCTGGCGAAGCTGGGCAATCCGCTGTATCAGACGCTGTTTTTCATTTTCCAGCGGGGTGAACAGGCTCGACTGAATGCGGGTGTTTTTGGTCTGATGATCGATAACCAGCAGGGTTTCGGCCAGATAGAAGCAGTAGTCCGGACAGGCGGTGTCGCTTTCCAGCGGCGGCAGATTTTCAAAACCGGCCACCAGGTCATAGGCAAACAGGCCGCCGAAGAACATCGCTTCACGCTCGTCCGGCGGAACGGTGACCAGCTCCTGCAGCAGACGGAAGGCGTCAAAGACGGATAAAGAGCACAGGCGGGCATCTTCATCCAGCAGCGCGCTGACGGGCGGGAAGGTCAGGATCCGGCTATTGGGCTGGCGCTGATTGCCGATGCCCGAAGGCAGAGTATTATCCAGTAAATCCAGCAGGGCCGCGCCGTTAGCAGAAAGCGCCTGCAGGGTGACAGTGTCACCTAATGCGGTAATGCGCAGCGCGCTGTCAACCAGCAGCAGGCTTTTTAAATCGTCTTTGCTGTCGATGTCCGCCGATTCCAGCAGCAGCGTGGCCGGGCGGGCGCCGCACAGCTGGTGAAACAGCGCCGTGGGGTTTTCGCGATAGATGGCGTCGCTGGTGAGAAGCTCGAGTGCCGGTTTTGATGTTTGCATTATTGTTCTCGCCTTTCGGTATAATAATTTGTCCAATAAAAAGCCCGCTCATTGGCGGGCCGGGTATCTGTATGCTGAGTGCAAAACGCGATCACGCCGCCCGATATCAGGAGGTGCGCCACCAGCCGTGCAGAGTGATAAATTGCGTTTTCATCGTGATACCCCTTCATGTGAACTTGCGTACTAGTTAACTAGTCCAGAGGAATAAAGTCAACCCCTGTTTGCAGATTTTCTCCGCGAGTCGTTATGATAATGCGCTAATTTAAGTCCATGTCCAGCAGGAGTCTCTTTGAGCGACACCCATTACGCAGTGATTTACGATCTGCACAGCCACACCACCGCCTCTGACGGGCGGCTGACTCCGGAAGAACTGGTTCATCGCGCTCACCAGATGCGCGTCGGGACGCTGGCGATTACCGACCACGATACCGTGGCGGCGATTCCCGCCGCTCGTGCCGAAATCGCCCGCGCCGGCTTACCGCTCACGCTGGTGACCGGGGTGGAAATTTCAACATTGTGGGAAAACCACGAAATTCATATTGTCGGGTTGAATATTGATATTGCGCACCCGGCGCTGACCACGCTTCTGGAAGAGCAGAAGGCGCGTCGCCAGCTGCGCGCGCAGATGATCGCCGAACGGCTGGAGAAAGCGCGGATTCCAGGCGCCTGGGAGGGGGCCATGAAGCTTGCCGACGGCGGCGCGGTAACCCGCGGACATTTCGCGCGTTTCCTGGTGGAAGCCGGCTATGCCAGCAATATTGCCGACGTTTTTAAAAAATATCTCGCCCGCGGGAAAACCGGATACGTTCCGCCGCAGTGGTGTACAATAAAACAAGCGATTGATGTCATTCATCATTCTGGCGGCAAAGCGGTTATCGCCCATCCCGGGCGTTACGACCTCTCCGCCAAGTGGCTGAAACGGCTGTTGGCCCACTTCAGCGAGCAGGGTGGCGATGCGATGGAACTGGCGCAATGTCAGCAGGCGCCCCATGAACGTACGCAGCTTGCCGCGTACGCCGTGCAGTTTGGTCTTCTGGGTTCGCAAGGCTCTGATTTTCATCAGCCTTGTCCGTGGATCGAGCTGGGCCGCAAACTTTGGCTACCCGCTGGTGTGGAAGGGATCTGGCACAGCTGGGAAACGGCCGCAGAATAAAATTGAGAGGGAAGTATGAGCCAGTTTTTTTATATCCATCCAGACAACCCGCAGGCACGGTTGATTAACCAGGCGGTGGAGATTGTGCGTAAGGGTGGGGTGATCGTTTATCCCACGGATTCCGGTTACGCGCTGGGCTGTAAGATTGAAGATAAAGGTGCGATGGAGCGTATTTGCCGCATTCGTCAGCTGCCTGATGGCCACAACTTCACGCTGATGTGCCGCGACCTGTCTGAGCTGTCGACCTACGCGTTTGTCGATAACGTCGCGTTTCGCCTGATAAAAAATAACACCCCGGGCAACTACACGTTTATCCTCAAGGGGACCAAAGAGGTACCGCGTCGCCTGCTGCAGGAGAAGCGTAAGACCATCGGGATGCGCGTGCCGTCGAACCCGATAGCCCAGGCGCTGCTGGAGACGCTCGGCGAGCCGATGCTGTCGACCTCGTTGATGCTGCCCGGTAGCGAATTCACCGAATCCGACCCGGAAGAGATCAAAGACCGGCTGGAGAAGCTGGTGGATTTGATTATCCACGGTGGCTATCTTGGCCAGCAGCCGACCACCGTCATCGATCTGACCGAAGATGCGCCGGTGGTGCTGCGTGAAGGCGTCGGCGATGTGAAGCCATTCCTGTAAACCTCTTCTCTCCGGGCGGGACTTTCGCGACCGCCCGGCCCAGCCTCCCGCCCAATGTTTATTTGAAGATAACATTCATGTTGCGGTGGATTCTTAGCATCAACGCTATGATATTGCCAGCCTCGCTACGGTATAGCGATCCGTCTCGCGCTCACAGTCGGGTGCTTGAAGGCCGGCGTAAAAAGCCGGAAGAAGATTCACGTGCCGCTGATTGCCGAGGGGATTGAAGACGAAGCGGTGAAGCTGCAGCTGCAGCAGCTGGGCTGCCAGAAAGCTCAGGGAGACTATTCTCACCGGCCGGCGGAGTTCGCCAGTTTCCGCTGTGAAACGGGGATATTTTATTATCAGAATGACGCGGGGAATGACGGAGCGAAAGAGGAAAAATCTGCCTGAAACGGCGGCGGTCAGCAGGATAAAAGAGACAATCTGGCGCATAATGGAGGCGAGGTGCCGACGATATGCAGAGATGTCGCCAGGCGATTGAAACGCGAAGAGGCATTCATTTTCAAGTTAGTGTAGAATGGCCGCCCACGTATACGGGCGCGTCCGGCTTCTGCGGAAGATAGCGACGGCCTTTGATGCAAAAAGTAGCTACAGAACAATAGGTTATAAATATTAACCTGTTGTTTTATAAAGTATACCAGACGCCTGGGAAGGCGACACCTTAAGGAAGCTCAATGAGCGAGAAATTACAGAAAGTGCTGGCCCGCGCTGGCCACGGCTCCCGCCGTGAAATTGAATCTAAAATCGAAGCTGGCCGGGTCAGCGTCGATGGTAAAGTCGCCACCCTCGGCGATCGTGTAGAAGTGGTTCCTGGTTTAAAAATTCGTATCGATGGTCATCTGATTTCGGTGAAAGAGTCCGCTGAGCAGATTTGCCGCGTCCTGGCCTATTACAAGCCGGAAGGCGAACTCTGTACGCGTAACGATCCTGAAGGTCGCCCGACGGTGTTTGACCGTTTGCCGAAACTGCGCGGCGCGCGCTGGATTGCGGTGGGGCGTCTGGACGTCAACACCTGCGGTCTGCTGCTGTTCACGACCGATGGCGAACTGGCAAACCGTCTGATGCACCCGAGCCGCGAAGTGGAACGTGAGTACGCCGTGCGTGTATTCGGTCAGGTTGATGACGACAAACTGCGTCAGCTGTCGCGCGGCGTGCAGCTGGAAGATGGCCCGGCGGCGTTTAAAACGATTAAGTTTGCCGGTGGCGAAGGGATTAACCAGTGGTACAACGTCACGCTGACCGAAGGGCGCAACCGTGAAGTGCGCCGCCTGTGGGAAGCGGTTGGCGTGCAGGTCAGTCGCCTGATTCGCGTTCGCTACGGCGATATTCCGCTGCCGAAAGGCCTGCCGCGCGGTGGTTATACCGAGCTGGATCTGGCGCAAACCAACTACCTGCGTGAGCTGGTTGAGCTGCCTGCAGAAACCACCTCGAAAGTCGCGGTAGAGAAAGATCGCCGCCGTATGAAGGCGAATCAGATTCGTCGCGCGGTGAAACGCCATTCTCAGGTGGGGAACAGCAACAACCGCCGTTCGGGCGGAAGTCGTAGCAACGGCTAATCTGATTAAATCCGGCGGGCACCCGCCGGATTTCTCTGCGCTACCCTCCTTGCATGTGATTCCTTTCACACTTCTGCATAAAGACAAAAAACAGGAAACGCCCGGACAAATAACGCAAAGTACGGTTTCTGCTATCGCCATATACTGTCGACACTGATTACAAAAACAGGTAGCCAAAAAATGGATACAGCAGGAAAGTTATCGGCAAGCTATGTCGTTATCGGCGTGAAAGAGAAAATAGGTTACGGCTTTGGTGACTTTGCTTCCAATTTATCTTTCGGTTTTGTCTCTCTGTTCTTACTGTTTTTTTATACTAATATTTACGGCATCAGTGCGGTGCAGGCCAGTCTGATATTTGTTATAGCCCGGGTTATTGATGCCATTTTTAATATTCTGATCGGTTTTGCTATTGATAAAACGCACAGTCGGTATGGCAAACTACGTCCCTGGTTATTATATGGAGCAATACCTTTAGGGTTTTTAACGGTGTTGTGTTTTGTCCCCTTTGGCGGTGAGGCGAAATTTTACTTTGCGCTGATCTCTTATACGCTCTATTGCCTGGCGTATACCTCGGTCAATACCCCCTATTCGGCGCTAACTAATCGTCTGACGCAACATGAAGCTTCTCGTTCATCGCTGTCGGTATACCGGTTTGTGCTGGCGATTGTCGGTTATCTCATTGTTTCAACCACCGCTGATATGCTGATCTCGCCCTTTACGGATAAGCAATCAGGGTATGTCTTCGCGGTCTCTTGCTTTGCGCTGCTGGCAACCTTTTTGTTCCTCGCCTGTTTCGGCATGACCCGTGAACGGGTGGGCGAAGAGGAGGAGACTCCGGCGCCATCGCTGCGGGAAATGCTGCGGGCGGTGATGGGCAATGCGCCGCTGCTTAATTTATCGCTGTTCACCGTGTTCTTCTATATTGCCTATACCGTGTGGATGGCGATTGCGATCTATTTTATTAAGTACATTATCGGTAGTGAAGGCTATACCGCCACCTTTTTCCTGATTCAGTCAGGGGCCTATATTGTCGGTACCGTTATTTCAGAAAAAGCGATAGCGCTGATGGGCAAAAAGAGAATGACGCTGGTGGCACTGCTGATCGGTACGTTGGGGGTGCTGATGCAATATTTTGTTGCCGGGCACAACCTGTGGCTGATTATGGCCGGGGTGTGTCTCTACAGTATTACGCTGGGGATGGGATTTGTCGCTATGTGGTCAATGATTGCAGATACCGTGGAATATGCCGAGTGGCATCATGGTGTGCGTACAGAAGGCGCAATTTATGGTTTTTTCAACTTTATTACCAAAATTGCGATGGCGATCGGCGGCGGCTGTGCGGGCTGGATGCTGGACTACTATCAATATGATGCCGGCAATATTAGCGCCAGCGCAATTAACGGGATTAATATTCTGATGACGTTATTCCCAGGCGCAATGTTTGCCATCAGCGCGATATTTGTCGGATGTTACTCGCTGGATGAAAAAACGTATCGCGAGATTGTTCAGAAAATTAGCCTGCGTAAACAGAATGCGCTTTAACCTCAGGGAGCCAGAGATGAATACCGAATTGAATACCCTTATCGCGGCGATGACCGCAGAAGAGAAAGTTGCGCTGTTGACCGGGAGCGGGCTGTGGCGGACGGCATCCCTGCCACAGCACGGCATCGCTGATATCGTGATGACCGACGGTACCTACGGCGTGCGCTACAGCAGCGCGCAGATCGACGGCGACGAAAAATGGAGTATGGACGACTTTATCTCGGTGATCACGCAGACCGCCGACCGGGTCAACGGGGAAGAACCCGCGGCAAAGGGCGGCAGCGAAGCGCTGTTCAGTCCGTCGTTGCCGGCGACCTGTTTTCCCAACGGATCCAGCCTGGCCTGCTGCTGGGACGTCGATCTGGTGTATCAGATGGGGCAGGCGCTGGGGCGTGAATGCCAGCAAATGGGCGTAGGGATTCTGCTGGGGCCGGGAATCAATATTCGCCGTACGCCGCTGGCCGGACGAGGCTACGAATACTATGCTGAGGACCCGGTAGTCAGCGGGGATATTGCCGCAGCGCTAATCAACGGTCTGCAGCAGGAAGGGGTTGGCGCCAGTCTGAAACACTTTGCGGCGAATAATTCCGAATACCGGCGCACCGAAATGGATTCGATCATCGACGAACGGGCGCTACGCGAAATCTATCTGGCCGGTTTTCAGCGGGCCATCGCCAAATCCCGGCCGTGGACGGTGATGTCCTCCTATAACCGGCTTAATGGCGTGCAGACATCGCAGGATCCTTTTTTACTCACTCAGGTATTACGCGATGAGTGGGGCTACGATGGAGTGGTGATGTCCGACTGGTATGGCATTAAGGACCGGCCGGCATCCCTGCTGGCGGGGAACGATCTGGCCATGCCGGAAACCCGCCGCGATAAGCAGACGCTGCTGGCGGCGATTCACGCCGGTGAAGTGCCGATGGCGGTAGTCGATCGCGCCTGTCTGCGGATGTTGACGCTGCTGGATAAGGTTCAGCGCCATCGTCGTCCGCAGACGCAGGCCGATTTCCCGGCGCATCACGCGCTGGCGCAGCAGCTAGCGGCGGAATCTATCGTTCTGCTGAAGAATGACGATAACCTGCTGCCGCTGCGGGCGGAATGTACCCGCCGGATTGCCGTTCTCGGCAAACCGGCGCAGGAGCCGGTGATTCAAGGATCGGGCTGCGCGACCACGGTACCCTGGCTGCTGGATCGCCCGCTCGATGAAATTTTTGACCTCGCCGGGGATGAGTTTAGCGTCTCCTGGGCCACTGGCGCCCCGGACGACCTGCGCAGCGATCCGCAGGCGCTGGCAGAAGCGCGAGCGGTGGCTCAGGCGGCGGACGTGGCGATTATCTTTGTCAGTACCGCCGTCGGCGAAGACGGTGAAAACGGCGATCGTCAGGATTTGAATATTCTGGCGGTACATGAGCAGCTGATTCGGGAAGTGGCAACGGTTCAACCCAATATCGTGGTGGTGCTGGCGAACAGCGATGCGGTGGTGATGCCCTGGCTTTCCGAATGTAAAGCGCTGCTGGAAACCTTCTTCGCCGGGCAGGGGATGGGCCGCGCCGTGGCCGAGATTCTGTTCGGTAAACGTAATCCCTGCGGCAAGCTCACGGTCACCGTACCTGAGACCCTTGAAGAGACGCCCGCCTGGCTGCATTATCCCGGGGAAAACCTGCGTCATCATTACGGAGAAGGGCTGTTTGTCGGCTATCGCTATTATGATAAACGCCGCATGACGCCGCGGTTTCCGTTTGGGTTCGGCCTGAGCTACACCCGCTTTGCCTGGCGCGATATCCAGCTTTCGGCGTCGCGCGTCGGGCCCGATGAGACCCTCACCGTCTCTTTCGAACTGACCAACTGCGGCGAGTGCGAAGGCAAAGAGATTGTGCAGCTGTACGTCAGCGCGCCGGTCGGGGAGTTGATTCGTGAAGAGCAGGCGCTGAAAGGGTTCTGTAAAGTGTCGCTCGCTGCCGGAGAAACTCGCCGCGTCACGCTCCAGCTGCCTGTCGCTGAGCTTGCCTGCTATCATCCCGGGCTGGCGGATTGGGTGGTAACGCCCGGGCGCTGGCAGATTCGCCTGGGGAGCTCCTCTCGCGATCTGGCGCTGAGTGCCCAGGTCGAGGTGGACTGTCCGCCGCGCTATGTTCCGCTACGTGATGATAACTCGTTGCAGCAGTTAATCCAGCAGCCGGAGGCGTTCGCGCGGGTGGTGGCGCTGATTGCCCGTAAGAGCCAGCGGCCGCCGGCGCAAATCCGCGAACGGCTGATCCAACTGGCGCCGGACCTGTTCTGCGGGCTGCTGATCGCGCTGACCGAGTTTTTAGCGCTTGATATTGACCGCGATGAGCTGAATGCCGCGCTTAAAGGGACGGAATAATCGTCCCGCGACAGGAGATGATGCGTGTTTCCATTTTCCGTGACACATCCACGTTCGGCGACAGAGACCGGGCGGCATACGGCGAACAGCGGCTATGAGCTGATTGCTTTTGATGCTGAAAAGCTCAATGTTTTTGCGGCCGAGGTACGCTACTGCGAACCTCACTGGCACCCGGCACCAGAGCTTATCACCGTTCTGAGCGGGCGGTTTTCTATTGTCGTCGGCCAGCAAAGCGTGGAGATGGTTGAGGGAGACATGCTCTACATCAACGCCGAGGCGGTGCACTCGCTGCGTGCGGAAGTGGCGGGGAGTTCGCTGGTGACCGTCCAGTTTTCCCCCGGTTTGTTCGATGAGCTGCACCCGGCGCCGGTTCTGACCTGGTGTACCCGGGGGCGCAGCCAGAGCGCGGCAGACCAACAGGTCCTGCAGTGCCTTTGCGACCTGCTCGCTCAGCTGATTGATAACCGCGCGCCGTTCCAGCGTATCGCGATGACCTATTTGCTGCTCGATGCGCTGGTACAGGCCGGAGAACCGGCCACCCAGGTGGAGAGTTCACTGCGCGAAGAGGCGATGATCAAGAAAGGGATCGATTTTATTAATCAGCACTTCGACCAGCCGCTGACCCTGAGCGAGGTAGCGAATCATAGCGGTATGAGCTATTCGTGGTTTTCGCGCCTGTTCAAAAAGGTCAGCCGGCATAATTTCAAAGAGTATCTCACCCTGGTCCGGCTGAATAAGGCGAGAACGCTACTGCGCGATACCCGCACGCCAATTACCGAAATCAGCCACAGCTGCGGCTTCCAGGAACATAAGTACCTGATTGCCGCCTTCAATAAATACTGTGGTCTGACGCCGACGGAATACCGTAAGCGCTTTGTTTCGCGGCAGAACATGATTGAAAGCGCGCTGGCGTTGGGAGAGGACTGCCTGTGTCTGCCGCTGAATCATGCGCTGCTGGCGCGGCTGACGCTTAGTAATCAATCCCCATCTGGGCTTTGATACCGGCATCGAATGCGTGCTTAACCGGCCGCAGTTCGCTGACGGTATCGGCCAGCTCGATGATCTCCCGGTGGCAGCCGCGCCCGGTGATAATCACCGTCTGCTGTAGCGGGCGATTGCGCAGTGCGGTGAGAACCGTCTCGAGCGGCAAATAGTCGTACGCCACCATATAAGTCAGCTCATCCAGCAGCACCATATCCAGGGATTCGTCGGCCAGCATCCGCTGCGCGTGCTGCCAGACGGCAAGGCAGGCCGCCGTATCGCTTTCACGATCCTGGGTATTCCAGGTAAATCCGGTGGCCATCACCTGAAACTCGACGCCGTGCGGCTCCAGCAGGTTACGCTCGCCGTTGGGCCAGGTGCCTTTGATAAACTGGATGACGCCCGCTTTTTTCCCATGTCCGATAGCGCGGGTGACGGTACCAAAACCGGCCGTCGTTTTTCCTTTTCCGTTACCGGTGAACACGATAACAATACCGCGTTCTTCCTGCGCTGCCGCCACGCGGGCATCAACTTTGTCTTTTACCCGCTGCTGGCGTTCACGGTAGCGTTCATCACTCATTGTGCAATTCCTGGTTTACGCCCTGGCTGGGCATCGAAGGTCATTCCCGTCTTGCGACGGCTGTCATCGCCCATCAGCCATAAATAAACCGGCATAATATCGGCGGGGGTTTTGAGCTTTTGCGGATCTTCCGTCGGGAAAGCGTTAGCGCGCATTTTGGTGCGCGTTCCGCCTGGATTGATACAGTTAACCCGCAGATGACGGCTCTGGTACTCTTCGGCCAGCACCTGCATCATCCCTTCCGTGGCAAACTTGGAGGCCGCATAGGCGCCCCAGTTGGCGCGTCCCTGGCGGCCGACGCTGGAAGAGGTGAAGACCAGCGACCCCGACTCCGACTTGAGTAATAAAGGAAGCAGTGCCTGGGTCAGCATAAAGGTGCCGTTGACGTTGACCTGCATCACCTGCTGCCAGACTTCCGGCTTTTGCCGATCCATCGGACAGACATCGCCGAGCAAACCGGCATTGTGCAGTACGCCATCGAGGCGCGGGTAGTGGACGCCGATCTGCTGCGCCAGCTGTTGGCACTCCTGCGGCGTGCAGGTTAACAGATCCAGCGTGAACCAACGTGCCGGAAGCCCGCCGGCCTGGTCTATTTCTTGCGCCACGCTGCGCAGTTTCTCTTCGTTACGTCCGACCAGCACCACGCTTGCGCTGTAGCGGGAATAGGTCAATGCGGCTTCGCGGCCAATACCGTCGCTGGCGCCGGTCACCAGGATAATGCGATCTTTTAATAAATGATGCTGCGGTTGATAGTGCACGGCGACTCCTTAGGCAATCTGCTGACGATCGCGCGTTGTATTCGGTCTCATACTTTTGCGTTTTATGCCTGAAACAGCCGGGCATTGCAATCAGCGAAAGGGAAACTCTTTGCGGAATGAACATCTTGCAACGATTTCATCGTCGCTGAAAAAAACGGGAAGGGGCCTCGCGCACCACACAAAGCGCAGAGACTTCGTCACGCAGGCTGATGTACACTGTGCTTCAACGTCAGTGGTTTGCACAAGGTGAATACGTGGAATTACTTGCTCAATATGGCCTGTTTTTGGCCAAAATCGCGACCGTTGTCGTCGCCATTGCGGTTATTACCGCCCTCATCGTTAACCTGACCCAGCGGAAGAAACAGCGCGGGGAACTGCGGGTAACCAATCTCAGCGAGCAATACAAAGAGATGCGGGAAGAGCTGGCGGTTGCGCTGCTTGATGGTCCGCAGCAAAAGGTGTGGCACAAAGCGCAAAAGAAAAAGCACAAGCAGGAGGCGAAAGCGGCCAGGGCGCGGGCTAAGCTCGGGTCTACGGAGCCAAACAGCAAGCCGCGTGCCTGGGTGCTGGATTTCAAAGGCAGTATGGACGCCCACGAAGTCGCCAGCCTGCGCGAAGAGATCACCGCGGTTCTGGCGGCGGTAAAACCGCGCGATCAGGTGATCCTCCGTCTGGAAAGCCCCGGCGGTGTGGTTCACGGCTACGGCCTCGCGGCATCACAGCTGCAGCGGCTGCGTGATAAGCAAATTCCCTTAACCGTAGCGGTGGATAAAGTCGCGGCCAGCGGCGGTTACATGATGGCCTGCGTGGCGAACAAAATAGTGGCTGCGCCGTTCGCCATCCTGGGCTCTATCGGCGTGGTTGCGCAGATCCCTAACCTGCATCGCTTCCTGAAGAACAAAGATATCGATATCGAACTGCATACCGCCGGGCAGTACAAACGCACCTTAACGATGCTGGGTGAGAATACTGACGAAGGCCGGCGTAAGTTCCGTGAAGACCTGAATGAGACTCACCAGTTGTTCAAAGATTTTGTCCACGAGATGCGGCCGTCGCTGGATATTGAGGCCGTTGCAACTGGTGAACACTGGTACGGAGTTCAGGCGCTGGAGAAAGGGCTGGTGGACCTGGTGGAAACCAGTGACGAACTGCTTCTGGGGCTGATCGACAATCACGATGTGATCGGCGTTCGTTACCAGCAGCGTAAAAAAATGCTCGACCGTTTTACCGGCAGCGCCGCCGAAAGCGCCGACCGTCTGCTGCTACGCTGGTGGCAGCGAGGGGAAAAGCCGCTGATGTAATCAGCGTACGTGAACAAAACAACGCGAGGCAACTGCCTCGCGTTGGCGTTTTATGCCCGATAAATAATTTATGCCCGCTAAATAATAAGAGGGCTTAATCGGTCAGATGGTATTTCTCTGACAGCGCGTGCGCGAGGTATTTGAACATATTGAATACCGCCGTACTCTTCGCCGTTGGCAGGCCTTGCTCATCAAGATAAAACTCGCCGCTGAATACCAGCACGCCGTTACGCTGAGCGACGTCGGTAGCTTCGATCCCGGCTAGCGTATCTTCATGTTCACGAATGAGTTTGTTGGCTATTTCAAGCAGCGACTGGCGATCGATAGGTTGGGTTGTACCTTGCATAAGTGACTCCTGTGATTCTTCGTCCGCTAGTTTACGCCGCGCGGCGAGATGGGGCAAATTTTCCATTCAGAGTACAGGGTTAATGGCAAAGCTCTAAGAAACATGACTTTACTGGCGGGATTTGCTTTTGCATGCTAATAAAGTTGCGTAACGAATTTTATCAGGTACAGTGTGACGCTTTCGGCGATCTGGCAACAGATTTGCTTGACATTCGGCCAAAAATTCTTCGTGCTATGTCACCTGACGAGCAAAAGTCAGTAAACTCAGCTATCTGGTTTTATGGATGTGAAACTGGACGTGCAAAGGGTTGATATCCATCGACGGCGTCGCAACATTTGACGTACGTCGTCAGCGGATGGTGAATCAAAATGTGCGATGTATTCCTGGATGAATCAAATTAGGTAAAGGTGAATATGGGTAAAGCTCTCGTTATCGTTGAGTCCCCGGCAAAAGCCAAAACGATCAATAAGTATCTGGGTAATGACTACGTGGTGAAATCCAGCGTGGGTCATATCCGCGATTTGCCGACCAGTGGCTCAGCTTCCAAAAAGAGCGCCGACTCTACCTCCACCAAAGGGGCTAAAAAGCCTAAAAAGGATGAACGTAGCGCTCTGGTCAATCGTATGGGTGTAGACCCATGGCATGACTGGGATGCTCAGTATGAAGTACTTCCGGGTAAAGAAAAGGTAGTTTCAGAACTCAAGCAGTTGGCGGAAAAAGCCGACCACATCTATCTCGCAACCGACCTTGACCGCGAAGGGGAAGCCATTGCATGGCACCTGCGGGAAGTGATCGGTGGAGATGAAAAACGCTATAGCCGCGTGGTGTTCAACGAAATCACCAAAAATGCGATCCGTCAGGCTTTTGACAAGCCGGGCGAGCTGAATATCGATCGTGTTAACGCCCAGCAGGCGCGTCGCTTTATGGACCGCGTCGTGGGCTACATGGTTTCCCCGCTGCTGTGGAAAAAAATTGCCCGCGGTCTGTCCGCAGGCCGCGTTCAGTCGGTTGCTGTACGCCTGGTCGTGGAACGTGAACGCGAAATTAAAGCGTTCGTGCCGGAAGAGTTCTGGGAAATCGACGCCAGCACTACCACGCCGGGCGGCGATGCTCTGCCGCTGCAGGTGACGCATAAGCACGACAAGCCGTTCCGTCCGGTTAACCGCGATGAAACTATGGCTGCCGTTGCGCTGCTGGAGAAAGCCAGCTACAGCGTGCTGGAGCGTGAAGACAAACCGACCAGCAGCAAGCCTGGCGCGCCGTTTATTACCTCGACCTTGCAGCAGGCAGCCAGCACTCGCCTGGGCTTTGGGGTGAAGAAAACCATGATGATGGCGCAGCGCCTCTATGAGGCCGGCTACATCACCTATATGCGTACCGATTCAACGAACCTGAGCCAGGATGCGCTGAGCATGGTTCGCGGCTATATCGGCGATAACTTTGGCAAAAAATATCTGCCAGAGAACGCCAACCAGTACGCCAGCAAAGAAAACTCACAGGAAGCGCACGAAGCGATTCGTCCTTCTGACGTGAACGTGATGGCCGAAGATCTTAAAGGGATGGAAGCCGACGCGCTGAAACTGTATCAGCTGATCTGGCGCCAGTTCGTCGCCTGTCAGATGACGCCGGCGCAGTACGATTCCACCACGCTGACCGTCAAAGCCGGCGACTTTAAACTCAAAGCGCGCGGCCGTACCCTGCGGTTTGACGGCTGGACCAAAGTGATGCCGGCGCTGCGTAAAGGCGATGAAGATCGGACGTTACCGGTCGTCAACCAGGGCGAGAGCCTGAGCCTGGTCGAACTGACTCCGGCACAGCACTTTACCAAACCGCCTGCGCGCTTTAGCGAAGCCTCGCTGGTCAAAGAGCTGGAAAAACGGGGTATCGGCCGGCCGTCTACCTATGCGTCGATCATTTCGACCATTCAGGATCGCGGCTACGTGCGGGTGGAAAACCGCCGCTTCTACGCCGAGAAAATGGGTGAGATTGTCACCGATCGCCTGGAAGAGAACTTCCGCGATCTGATGAACTACGATTTTACCGCGCAAATGGAAGATCGCCTCGATCAGGTGGCGAATCATCAGGCCGAGTGGCGTCAGGTACTGGACCACTTCTTCGGTGACTTCACGACTCAGCTGGAAACGGCGGAGAAGGATCCGGAAGAGGGCGGCATGCAGCCGAACCCGATGGTGCTGACCAGCATCGACTGTCCGACCTGCGGTCGCCAGATGGGGATTCGCACGGCCAGCACCGGGGTATTCCTGGGCTGTTCAGGCTATGCGCTGCCGCCGAAAGAACGCTGCAAGACCACCATTAACCTGGTGCCGGAAAACGAAGTGCTCAACGTGCTGGAAGGCGACGATGCCGAAACCAACGCGCTGCGTGCCAAGCGTCGTTGCCAGAAGTGCGGCACGGCGATGGACAGCTACCTTATCGATCCTAAGCGCAAGCTGCACGTATGTGGTAACAACCCGACCTGCGACGGCTATGAGATCGAAGAGGGCGAGTTCCGCATCAAGGGTTACGACGGCCCGGTGGTTGAGTGTGAAAAATGTGGTTCTGAAATGCACCTGAAAATGGGGCGTTTTGGTAAGTACATGGCCTGCACCAACGACGAATGTAAGAATACGCGAAAAATTCTGCGTAACGGCGAAGTCGCTCCGCCGAAGGAAGATCCGGTTCCGTTACCGGAGCTGCCGTGTGAGAAGTCGGACGCCTTTTTCGTCCTGCGTGATGGTGCGGCAGGTGTTTTCCTTGCGGCAAACACCTTCCCGAAATCGCGTGAAACTCGTGCGCCGCTGGTGGAAGAGCTGTACCGCTTCCGCGATCGCCTGCCGGAGAAACTGCGTTATCTGGCCGACGCGCCGCAGCAGGATCCCGAGGGTAACAAAACGCTGGTGCGTTTTAGCCGTAAAACGAAGCAGCAGTACGTCGCGTCAGAGAAAGATGGCAAAGCGACCGGTTGGTCCGCCTTCTATATCGACGGTAAATGGACTGAAGCGAAGAAGTAAGCGTAGTACTCTCTGTGAAGGGCCGCGATGCGGCCCTTTTTCTCACTGATTTCCCTGCCTTATTCGCCATTCTTTGACGCCGGACGGCGGCCTTATAACCAGCTTATTATTTTTCGTTAGTATCTATACACTGTAGATATAAATGATATAGTGGTTATAGCTAATCTCTTTTTTATTATTAAATCGTCTTATACATCATCGTGTTCAGGATGCTTTGTGGCGCCATAACGGCGAGTCGCAGGGACGGCAAACGCGCAGCTTGCCGACAGGCGGCCTGAACGTAAAATGTATGAACGAATTCATTTTACGCGTTAACGGATATCAGCCATGAAACTACAGCAGCTCCGCTACATCGTTGAGGTTGTTAATCATAATCTGAATGTCTCCTCGACTGCCGAAGGCCTGTATACCTCACAGCCCGGTATCAGCAAGCAGGTACGCATGCTGGAAGATGAGCTCGGTATTCAGATTTTCGCCCGTAGCGGCAAACATTTAACTCAGGTGACGCCGGCGGGCCAGGAGATCATCCGCATCGCCCGCGAAGTCCTGTCGAAGGTCGATGCGATTAAGTCGGTCGCAGGGGAACATACCTGGCCCGACAAAGGCTCGCTGTATGTGGCCACCACCCATACTCAGGCCCGCTATGCGCTGCCCGGGGTGATAAAAGGTTTTATTGAGCGCTACCCGCGCGTCTCTTTGCATATGCATCAGGGATCGCCGACGCAAATTGCGGAAGCGGTGTCAAAGGGGAATGCTGATTTCGCCATCGCCACCGAAGCGCTGCATCTCTATGATGATCTGGTCATGCTGCCGTGCTATCACTGGAACCGCTCGATTGTCGTGACGCCTGAACATCCGCTGGCCTCCCGTGGTTCGGTGACGATTGAAGAGCTGGCGCAGTACCCGCTGGTCACCTACACCTTTGGCTTTACCGGCCGCTCCGAGCTGGATACCGCCTTTAACCGCGCCGGGCTGACGCCGCGTATCGTCTTCACCGCCACCGATGCTGACGTTATCAAAACCTACGTCCGTCTTGGCCTTGGCGTTGGGGTTATTGCCAGCATGGCGGTGGATCCGGTCTCCGATCCTGACCTGGTGAAACTTGATGCTAACGGTATTTTCAGCCACAGCACCACGAAGATAGGTTTCCGCCGTAGCACCTTCCTTCGCAGCTATATGTATGATTTTATTCAGCGTTTTGCGCCGCATTTGACGCGAGATGTGGTGGATACCGCGGTGGCTTTGCGTTCGAATGAAGATATTGAGGCAATGTTCAAAGATATTAAACTACCGGAAAAGTGATTCAACCAACAATCTGGCATCCCTGTCGGGGATGCCAATACTTATAATGGCCCCGAATTAAATTTGTAAACCTCGCCTGAATCACAAAAATCGTTATTTCTATTAACACGATTGCAAATATACCCGCTCCGATCAAAATAATAGTTAAAGATAATATCCAGAGGGAAGAATTCACTGGATTAATTCATTAGCTATAATTAAGCTTTAACTGTACCTGATAATTTTAGCGATTGGTGGTGATAAAATGATTAGTGATATCGATTATATGAAGTTGGCGATGTCACAGGAAAGTGACAAAACGGAGATTGATCCTGTGTTGAGGAGCCGCGCCTGGAGTGCCGTGCTCGTTGGGCTGGCGATGTTCTGGAGTATCATCGCGCTCGTAGTCTGTAACGTTTGGATCATCAGCTGAGCGTACATTTTCTGGATGGCTGTATGTGTCATTTTTATGACGGCGAAATCGTGAGAAATTATTTAAGCTAATAACCCGCGGTGACAAGGAGGATATATTTCGCGACACTTTGTGTATAAACAAACATCCCTTCCTGTGAACTAATCGTCAATTAACTGGCGATTAGTTCTTTCTGTACTCATGTACTCGTACAGTTATCCTGCTGCCAGTTCCCCTCTATCAAATTCATTCGATATTTTCTCGTATAATCATTCAGATTTTTTGCTTTAAAACATTTAACCGATTTTAGCAATTTGGGTTGTTATCAAAGTGTTATGCCTGGTATGTGTTATCTTTAATATTAACCCTGAGGAGGATCAGGGCATGCCATCCCTGTGATAAAGGAGGAGCTATGTCGTCAACCCTACGAGCAGCCAGTAAGGATACGCTACAGGTCAAAGATAAAACCTACCGCTACTACAGCTTACCGCTGGCCGCTAAAGAACTGGGCGATCTGACCCGTTTGCCCAAATCGCTTAAAGTCCTGCTGGAGAATCTGCTGCGCTGGCAGGACGGTGACTCGGTCACCGCCGAAGATATTCATGCGCTGGCAGGCTGGCTTGAACATGCTCATGCTGACCGGGAAATTGCCTATCGTCCGGCGCGCGTGCTGATGCAGGATTTTACCGGCGTGCCCGCGGTGGTGGATCTTGCGGCAATGCGTGAGGCGGTCAAACGGCTGGGAGGCGATACGGCGAAGGTTAACCCGCTGTCGCCGGTGGACCTGGTTATCGACCATTCGGTCACCGTCGATCGCTTCGGCAATGACGATGCGTTTGAGGAAAACGTGCGTCTTGAGATGGAACGTAACCACGAGCGCTACGTTTTCCTGCGCTGGGGACAGCAGGCGTTCAGCCGCTTCAGCGTCGTGCCGCCGGGTACCGGTATTTGCCACCAGGTTAACCTCGAATACCTTGGCAAAGCGGTCTGGAGTGAAGAGCAAAACGGCGAATGGGTTGCCTGGCCCGATACGCTGGTCGGTACCGATTCGCATACCACGATGATCAACGGCCTGGGCGTACTGGGCTGGGGCGTCGGCGGCATTGAGGCGGAAGCCGCGATGCTGGGCCAGCCGGTCTCGATGCTGATCCCGGATGTGGTGGGCTTTAAACTGAGCGGTAAACTCCGCGAAGGCATTACCGCCACCGATCTCGTGCTCACCGTCACCCAGATGCTGCGGCAGCACGGCGTCGTGGGTAAGTTTGTTGAGTTTTACGGCGATGGCCTGGATTCGCTCCCGCTGGCCGACCGCGCGACCATCGCCAATATGTCGCCTGAGTACGGTGCTACCTGCGGCTTCTTCCCGATTGATGCGGTAACCCTCAGCTATATGCGTCTGAGCGGCCGCAGCGATGAACAGGTGGCGCTGGTGGAGGCCTATGCCAAAGCGCAGGGAATGTGGCGTCAGACGGGCGATGAGCCGGTCTTTACCAGTACGCTGGCGTTAGATATGGGAACTGTCGAAGCGAGTCTCGCCGGGCCAAAACGGCCGCAGGATCGCGTTGCGCTGGGGGATGTCCCGAAAGCCTTTGCCGCCAGCAGCGAGCTGGAGGTCAACCTGACGCAAAAACAGCGCCAGCCGGTCGACTATACGCTGAACGGGCATCGCTATTCGCTACCCGACGGCGCGGTGGCGATTGCCGCCATCACCTCCTGCACCAACACCTCTAACCCCAGCGTGCTCATGGCCGCCGGTCTGCTGGCCAAAAAAGCGGTTGAGCTGGGCCTGAAGCCGCAACCGTGGGTCAAAGCCTCTCTGGCGCCAGGATCTAAAGTGGTGTCCGATTATCTGGCCCACGCCGGGCTGACGCCGTATCTCGATGCGCTGGGGTTCAACCTGGTCGGGTACGGGTGTACCACCTGTATCGGTAACTCCGGCCCGCTGCCGGAACCGATCGAAGAGGCGATCAAGAAAGGGGATTTAACCGTCGGCGCGGTGCTGTCCGGTAACCGTAACTTCGAAGGGCGTATTCATCCGCTGGTGAAAACCAACTGGCTGGCATCACCGCCGCTGGTGGTGGCCTACGCTCTGGCCGGGAACATGAACGTCAATCTGACCCGCGATCCGCTTGGCACCGGCAAAAATGGTCAGCCGGTCTATCTGAAGGATATCTGGCCGAGCGGTCTTGAGATCGCCCAGGCGGTTGAGCAGGTCACGACCGAGATGTTCCACAAAGAGTACGCGGAGGTATTTGAAGGAACGCCTGAATGGAAAGCCATTCACGTCGATCGCTCCGATACTTACGACTGGCAGGAGGATTCGACCTATATCCGTCTGTCGCCATTCTTTGACCAGATGGAGGTTCAGCCTGAGCCGGTGGAAGATATTCACGGTGCGCGTATTCTGGCGATGCTCGGCGATTCGGTCACCACGGACCACATCTCTCCGGCCGGGAGTATCAAGCAGGACAGCCCGGCCGGACGCTATTTGCAGGAACACGGCGTCGCGCGCGCTGATTTTAACTCCTACGGTTCCCGCCGCGGCAACCATGAAGTGATGATGCGCGGGACCTTTGCCAACATCCGTATTCGCAACGAAATGGTGCCGGGCGTGGAAGGTGGGATGACCCGGCACCTGCCGGGCAGCGAGCCGATAGCGATTTATGACGCGGCAATGCGCTATAAAAATGAGGGGATCCCGCTGGCGGTGGTGGCCGGGAAAGAGTACGGCTCAGGCTCCAGCCGCGACTGGGCGGCGAAAGGCCCGCGGTTGCTGGGCGTGCGGGTGGTGATCGCCGAATCATTCGAGCGTATCCACCGTTCCAACCTGATCGGGATGGGGATCCTGCCGCTGGAGTTCCCGCAGGGCGTCACGCGTAAAACGCTGGGGCTGAACGGGGAAGAGCGGATAGATATCAGCAACCTGCAGGCCTTGCAGCCTGGCGCAACGGTTGCGGTGACCCTGACGCGGGCGAATGGTAAACAAGAGGTGATCCTCTGCCGTTGTCGCATCGATACCGCCACCGAACTGACCTACTATCAGAATGACGGTATTCTGCATTATGTGATCCGCAACATGCTGTAAAAAAAAGGGCCAGCAAGCGCTGGCCCTTCATTTTTCTGCCGATTTATTTATTCAACAGATGCCCCATTTTGGCGGCCTTGGTGTCCAGATAGTGGGCGTTTTTCGGGTTGCGCCCGACAATCAGCGGCACGCGCTCAACGATATTAATCCCGGCTTCGCTGAGAATTTCCACTTTTTTCGGGTTGTTGGTCAGCAGACGCACCTGGTCGACGTGGAGCAGTTTGAACATATCTGCGCACAGCGTAAAGTCGCGCTCGTCTGCCGCAAAGCCCAGCTGATGGTTGGCTTCCACGGTGTCATAGCCCTGGTCCTGCAAGGCATAGGCGCGAATTTTATTCAGCAGGCCAATGTTGCGGCCTTCCTGACGATGGTACAACAGGATACCGCGCCCCTCTTCGGCAATATGCGACAGCGCCGCTTCGAGCTGAAAACCGCAATCACAACGCAGACTAAAAAGGGCGTCGCCCGTTAAGCACTCAGAATGTACGCGTGCAAGGACGGGGGACTGGCCCGAAATGTCGCCGAAGACCAGCGCGACATGATCCTGCCCGGTTGCCAGTTCTTCAAATCCCACCATCAGGAAATCGCCCCAGGGGGTTGGCAGTTTGGCTTCTGCCACACGTTTAAGCTGCATGTGATTCTCCAGATTCTGTCAGCACCTGAATGTGCTTTCTGTTTGGCGCTATTTTGCCACAGTGGCGCGACGTTCTCCTAATTACGCACGGCTGCCTGCGCGTAAAGCGCACAAACGTACCACTTTCCGTTATGATAGTCGGAAGAAGAGATAAGGAGATAAGATGCTGTCGATCGCCAGACGAACCGCCATCGGTGCGGCATTGCTTATGATTATGCCCGGGGTGGTGTGGGTATCCGGCTGGAAGTGGCAGCCAGACCTTCCGCAAGCATGGTTAAAACTGCTCTACTGGGTGACTGAAAGCGTGACCCAGCCGTGGGGCATCATCACCCATACGGTTTTATGCGGCTGGTTTCTGTGGTGTCTGCGTTTTCGTCTGCGCGCCGCCGTGATGCTGTTTGTGATTCTGGGGACGGCGATTCTGCTGGGGCAGGGCATAAAGTCCTGGATCAAAGAGCAGGTTCAGGAGCCGCGTCCTTTTGTGGTTTGGCTGGAAAAGAGCCGGCAGGTGCCTGTCGATCAATTCTACGCGTTAAAACGCAAAGAACGCGCTAAACTGGTGCATGAGCAGCTGGCGCAAGAGCAGGATATTCCTCGCTTCCTGCGCAAGCACTGGCAGAAAGAGACCGGTTTTGCTTTTCCGTCCGGGCACACGATGTTTGCAGCCAGCTGGGCATTGCTGGGTGTCGGACTGCTGTGGCCGCGGCGACGCTGGGTCACCATCGCCGCGCTGCTGACGTGGGCGACGGCCGTGATGGGCAGCCGGCTGGCGCTTGGCATGCACTGGCCGCAAGATTTGCTGGTCGCCACGCTTATCTCCTGGCTGCTGGTGACGCTGGCCACCTGGCTCACCCAGCGGCTGTGCGGCCCGCTGACGCCGCCGGGAGAAGAGGCGCAGGAGATTAAGACACGGACGATAAATCAGGGATAACGTTGATTTTCGCGCCTGACGGACGCATATCCTGACAGGGTGTCATGCTTTTCCATTTCACCGCTGCAGCGAAAATGATACTTTATAGGGCTGAACGCGGGATTTTTTCGCTCAACCCACAAAACGGGAAGTAGTGTGAAATATTTACTGATTTTCTTACTGGTATTAGCCATCTTCGTCATCTCCGTGACGTTAGGTGCACAGAATGATCAACTGGTCACGTTCAACTATTTGCTCGCGCAGGGTGAATTCCGTATTTCGACGTTGCTGGCAGTGCTCTTTGCCGCAGGGTTTGCTATTGGCTGGCTGATTTGCGGCCTTTTCTGGCTGCGGGTTCGCGTTTCTCTGGTTCGCGCTGAACGTAAAATAAAGCGTCTTGAACATCAGATTGCGCCAACCAACGCCGCGCCGGCCGACGCAGGTGTTCCTGCGGTGAAGGAATAATCATTTATGCTGGAGTTGTTGTTTCTGCTTTTGCCCGTTGCCGCTGCTTACGGATGGTATATGGGGCGCAGAAGTGCACAACAGTCCAAACAGGACGACGCTAACCGCCTGTCGCGTGACTACGTGACCGGGGTGAACTTCCTGCTGAGCAACCAGCAGGATAAAGCGGTGGATCTGTTCCTCGACATGCTGAAAGAGGATACCGGTACCGTTGAGGCCCACCTGACGCTGGGAAACCTGTTCCGCTCCCGTGGCGAGGTTGACCGGGCTATCCGTATTCACCAGAGCCTGATGGAAAGCGCCTCGCTGACCTACGATCAGCGGCTGCTGGCCGTGCAGCAGCTGGGGCGCGACTACATGGCCGCCGGTCTCTACGATCGCGCGGAAGATATGTTCAAGCAGCTGGTGGATGAAACCGATTTTCGCCTCAGCGCGCTGCAGCAGCTGCTGCAAATTTATCAGGCCACCAGCGACTGGCAGTCCGCCATTGATGTTGCCGAGCGTTTAGTGAAGCTGGGCAAAGAAAAACACCGGGGCGATATTGCCAACTTCTGGTGCGAGCTCGCGCTGCAGCAGATGGCGAACAGCGATATGGATAAAGCGATGTCGCTGCTGAAAAAAGGGGCCTCGGCTGACCGCAACAGCGCCCGCGTGTCGATTATGATGGGTCGGGTATGGATGGAAAAGGGCGATTACGCGAAAGCGGTAGAGAGCCTGGAACGGGTCATCAATCAGGATAAAGAGCTGGTGGGTGAAACGCTCGAGATGCTGCAGACCTGCTATCAGCAGCTGGGTAAACCCGATGAATGGGAGCTCTTCCTGCGCCGCTGCGTCGATGAAAACACCGGGGCAACCGCGGAGCTGATGCTGGCGCAAATTCTCGAACAGCGCGAAGGCGTGGAGGCTGCGCAGAGCTATGTTACCCGTCAGCTGGAGCGTCATCCGACGATGCGGGTCTTCCATAAGCTGATGGACTACCACCTTAATGAAGCCGAAGAGGGGCGCGCGAAGGAGAGCCTTGGCGTTCTGCGCAATATGGTGGGGGAGCAGGTCCGCAGTAAACCGCGCTACCGCTGTCAAAAGTGCGGCTTCACCGCCCACACTCTGTACTGGCACTGCCCGTCCTGCCGTTCGTGGTCAACGATTAAACCGATCCGCGGCCTCGACGGACAATAGTTTTTAAAACATCGCATTTTAGTTACAACATACTTATCGGTTTTTAGCGTTTGCCCGCTTTAACGTCAGCGCTGCCATCGTCCGCCAGGCGGTAAAAGCAGCCTGTCAATTTCCCTTCATCGCAGGTAGAATGCTGCCCGTTTACCTTTTTTGCGCCAAAACGGCGCCCATCAACAATTAAGGTCTGGTCATGACGTCTACTGCTTCATCTTCGCCTCGCGTTGTCACATCCTCTCCCGTTGTTGTTGCGCTCGATTATGATAACCGCGACAAAGCGCTGGCCTTTGTTGACCGCATTGATCCACGCGACTGCCGCCTGAAGGTGGGCAAGGAGATGTTTACGCTGCTCGGGCCACAGTTTGTTCGCGACTTGCATCAGCGTGGTTTTGAGGTCTTCCTTGACCTGAAATTTCATGATATCCCGAACACCACCGCGCGGGCGGTAGCCGCTGCGGCAGAGCTGGGTGTCTGGATGGTCAATGTTCATGCCTCTGGCGGTGCGCGAATGATGACCGCGGCACGTGAAGCGTTGCTCCCGTTTGGCCAGGATGCGCCGCTGTTGATTGCCGTGACCGTCCTGACCAGCATGGAAGCCAGCGATCTCCAGGATCTGGGTATTACGCTTTCTCCCGCCGATCATGCGGCAAAACTGGCGGCATTAACGCAGCGCTGCGGACTGGACGGCGTGGTCTGTTCTGCGCAGGAAGCGGCTCGCTTCAAGCAGGAGCTGGGGCAGGCCTTTAAGCTGGTGACGCCCGGCATCCGCCCGCAGGGCAGCGATGCCGGAGACCAGCGCCGCATCATGACGCCGGAACAGGCGCAGGCAGCTGGCGTAGACTACATGGTGATTGGTCGTCCGGTGACTCAGTCTGCGGATCCGGCGGCGACCTTACGCAGTATCAATGCGTCACTGAATAAGGGGGCATAATGACCGATTCTAATAGTCGTCTGGTGTACTCGACGGAAAGCGGCCGTATTGACGAACCCAGGGCGGTGGTTGAGCGGCCTAAAGGCGATGGCGTGGTGCGCATTCACCGTCAGACCAGCGGCCGCAAGGGGAAGGGCGTATGTCTGATCGCCGGTATTGACCTGGATGATGATGCGCTGACAAAACTGGCCGCTGAGCTGAAAAAGAAGTGTGGCTGCGGCGGGTCGGTGAAAGATGGCGTGATTGAAATTCAGGGCGATAAGCGCGATTTGCTCAAATCACTGCTGGAAGCCAAAGGCATGAAAGTTAAGCTGGCCGGCGGTTAATAAACAACAAGGCCACGGTAAATGCCGTGGCCTTGATTCTTTGCCGGTGCGTAAGTCTGTAAGTCTACCGATGCGGATTATTTTTTATCGTTGATCCGGTTCAGGCCTTATTTACCAACCTGGTGACCGATAATCCCGCCAACCGCTGCGCCGCCCAGGGTCCCCAGCGCGCTGCCATCGGTTAATACTGCGCCGCCGAGTGCGCCCGCGCCTGCACCGATTGCGGTATTACGATCGCGTTTAGACCAGTTGGAACATGCGCTCAGAGACATTACTACGGTAACGGCCAGCACAGCTGCAGCCATTTTTTTGCTCATTGAAGTCATCATAATTTTCTCCTGAATAATCTATTCATGGATACAACTTCCTTAAAGCATAGCGTGATGCCGGGTTTTAAGGGCTATTCCATGAAACTTAAGTTGCGCAGGTGTTACTTTAATCACGCGGGTGATAGTCACTTCCTGTTATATCGCTAACATTAATTCTACTTTTTTTAAATTTTACCGGCAGGTAAAAACTCTTAATTGCGGGCTCGGAAAACTCTCAGACAGGGAGTCATGCGGTCTGCGCCCACATGAGTGGGCGGCGGGGGAAGAAAAACGCTGGGCGAAAAAGAGAGTCGGGATGAGTTCAGGAAAAACTGACAATATCGACGGTGAGCCCGCTTTCTGTCAGCTGCTGGCGCGCATCATCGTGCAGACTGCTGTCGGTAATGATGCGGCTAAAACGCGCTACCGGACCGAGCGGATAAGGGTGCACGACGCTGAACTTCGAACTGTCGCTCAGGACAATCGCCTCACAGCCCTTTTCAAGGACGGCATTGACTACATCCGCACGCATCATATCCTTGCCGGTAAACCCGGTTTCCGGCTGCCAGCCATCGATGCCAATAAACGCTTTGCTGAAGTGGACCTGCTGAATAAACTGCCGCGTGAGCGGACCGACCATACTTTCGCTGCGCTTCTGGTAGATTCCACCGAGCAGAATGACCTCCCCGGGTGTCTCTTTAAGCAGATGCGCAATATAGCTGCTGACGGTGATGATGGTAATATCGCCGCGCTCGGCAAGCGTACGGGCGAGGAGGGCGTTGCAGCTGCCGTTTTCGATAAATACCGTCTCACCGGCGTTGACCAGCTCCGCGGCGCGCGTAGCCAGTTCACGTTTGATCGAGAAATGGGTCATCATACGGGTTTCGACATCTTCGCTATCCAGCGGTACGGCGAAACCATGAGTCCGGCGCAGATAGCTCTGCTTTTCCAGTAAATTCAAATCCTGACGAATCGTGACTTCAGAGACACCGGTCATTTTCGCGAGATCGGCCACGCTCATGCGGCCTTTATCGATGACCGTTTGCAAAATACTTTGTTGTCGGGCGTTCATAGCAACATCACAGTTAGGGGACTATTTTGGCTGACAATCGACATCATTGATCGATTGTGGCGATGTGGGCGATCAGATTTCCCAGGGCGCTTTAGGTTGGCCGGGTTTCGCTTCAGGCTCATCGGCAGAAAGCGCCTGAAGCTCCGCTTTGAGGATCTCCAGATTATGAATCGCAGAGTGATAATCTCCGGCAACCAGAATATCCAGCACGGTATCGATACGTTGGGCGAGCAGGCGGGCATTCAGATCAGACATAGCATTATCCTGGTTACAAAAACGAATGAAATCAATGATGCTAAAAACAGATGAAAAAGAGAAGAGAAAAAAACGCACAACGTAAATCATCTGCGATAGATAGTCAGGAAAACGAGGAAAAACGGGACAATATCAGACAACGCGGGGAAAAAATAAGCGGCCCCCGATAACGGGAGCCGCTGAAGACGGCTATCAGGCGAACGGACGCGCGATGACGCTGCGGGTTTCCATACGGACTTCGGCAATCTTGACGTCGATAACGTCAGTCACTTTGTAGACGGTTTCGCCTTTGATCTGCACGGTACCGTTTTCCTGGCTACAGACCAGCTCATCACGAACGGCGTGCAGGAACGGTGCCGGGATAAAGGCGACGGCGCCGTTATCCACCAGGCGAACGCGCATCCCGCCGCGGCTGATATCGATAATTTCCGCGGCATAGCGCGTATCGGTACCGGCCTGCGGGCTCAGATAACGGGCGTACAGCCAGTCACCAACATCGCGTTCGGCCATGCGGTTCAGGCGACGGCGCTCGGCCATCTGTACGGCAATCTCATCTTGCGGACGCGTTGCCGTTTCACCTTTGATGATCGCTTTCAGCAGGCGATGGTTAATCATGTCGCCATATTTACGAATCGGTGAGGTCCAGGTGGCATAGGCTTCAAGGCCAAGGCCAAAGTGCGGACCCGGTTCGGTGCTGATTTCCGCGTAGGACTGGAAGCGACGAATGCGGCTGTCGAGGAAACCCGACGGCTGGGCATCAAGCTCGCGACGCAGTTTGCAGAAACCCTCGAGGGTCAGCACTTCAACCGGATCAACGTGGACGTCGTGAGTCTTCAGCAACGTTGCCAGCTGTTCGGTGTTGGCCGGATCAAAGCCGGTATGCACGTTATAAACACCAAAGCCCAGCTTGTCGCGCAGAACGCGGGCCGCGCAGATGTTTGCCGCAATCATTGATTCTTCGACAATGCGGTTAGCGATGCGGCGCGGTTCGGCAACGATATCCAGCACCTCGCCTTTCTCACCCAGCACGAAACGGTAGTCAGGACGGTCCTTGAATACCAGCGCATGGGTTTTACGCCATTCGCTGCGGCGCAGGCAGACATCCTGCAGCAGTTTGATCTGCTGAGCGATAGACTCGCTCTCAGGCTGCCAGCTGCCGGTATTTTCCAGCCAGTCGGAGACGTTGTCGTAGGCCAGCTTGGCTTTTGACTCAATAGTCGCGGCGAAGAATTCGATATCGTCTTCAATCGTGCCGTCAGCCGTCAGGATCATGCGGCAGGCGAGGACCGGACGCACTTCGTTGGCGCGCAGAGAGCACAGGTCGTCAGACAGCTCGCGCGGCAACATCGGGATGTTAAAGCCCGGCAGATAGTTGGTGAAGGCGCGAATTTTTGCCGCTTTGTCCAGTTTGCTGCCTTCGGCAATCCAGGCGGTCGGATCGGCGATAGCGACGGTCAAATGCAGCTTGCCGTCGGCGGCGGCTTCGACATACAGCGCATCGTCCATATCTTCGGTGCTGGCGCTGTCGATGGTGACGAAGTCCAGCGCCGTTAAGTCACGACGTTCCAGACCTTCATCCAGCAATTCGGTCGCCACGCCGTCCGGGGCTTCTTTTTCCAGATTGTGGCGAGCCAGCGTGACCCACCACGGAACGAAATGATCGTCGCTGAAGGTAATAAACTGGGTTAATTCGGCATAAAAACCGCGGTCGCCTTTCAGCGGATGACGGCGCATTTCAGCAACGGCCCAGTCACCCTCTTTAAAATCATGGCTCACGCTACGGTCGGCGCGGCAGGGAATAGCGTCTTTCAGCAGCGGATGATCGGGAACGATGGACAGTCGGTCATCTTTCTTATGCACTTTACCGACGAAACGGGTCAGGAAAGGTTCAATCAACTCTTCCGGCTCGGCGCTTTCACGTTCTTTTTCAGTGTGGATCACGGCGCTGATACGGTCGCCATGCATCACTTTTTTCATTTGCGGCGGCGGAATAAAGTAGCTTTTCTGCGCATCAACTTCGAGGAAGCCAAAACCTTTTTCCGTCCCCTTCACGACCCCTTCAACACGAGGAGTCTGGGAATGCAGTTGCTGTTTAAGCTGCGCTAGCAGCGGGTTGTCCTGAAACATAATTAGGTATTTTCGTGGCTAAAAGAGCGGCTGACATTTTTACGCGATAATGCCTGTTGCAGCAAGCGATGTTTGGCATTTTACGTCTGTTGACGAACGATGCCGAGGGCGATTTTCAGACGATTCATCCAACCACACGCACCGCTCCACGCCAGAATATCGATAATCTGCGCATGGGAAAGCCCCTGTTCAGCGAGGGGCGTTAATTGCGCCGCGCTGAAACGGTCGGGCGCCCGGGTCAAAAGCTGTACCGCCTGCAAGATGACGCGCTCGGTGGGATGGCTTGGTTCCCAGGCTTCTGGCGTACGCTCATCGTGGCGTAATGCATCAGCAAGCTGCGGGGAAACGGATCCGCTTTCGGCCCAGGCGTTAAAACAGCTGGCGCTACCGTTGATGCGCGCGGTCATCAGCGCCACCAGCGAAGCAAAAGGCTGATTTACGCTTAATTGGGTGAGTAATTGATGCTGGGCTTTGAGTATTGTTTCGTGGGCTGCAAGCAGCGGCGCCAGCCCGGACAGGCCAGGATGCGGTAGCCAGTCGGCCAGCAGCACCTGGCGTTCGTCATTGGCATAGCGGAGATCGGTATCGTTGATGTCGGGTGTCCAGGTCAGCTGACCGATCGTAAAATCGTCTGCCGGCGCATCTTCCTGCTGCGGCATTCCCGGCATCCAGCGCACCGGAAAGCCGAGGCCGGCGTGAAACGCGGCAATTGCGCGCGCCTGGAAACCGACAAAACCGACAATCTGATTAATGAGGATCATATCGCGGCTGGTTAACCCGACCTCATCCAGCTGGCTGCGGGAAAGGGTGTTAATGACCGAAGGCGAACCGGCCAGCTGGCGGGCATATTGGGTCATTTGCGCCAGTCGGCGATTGCTCTCACGTGAAGAGTCCGGTCCCGGCAGCGGCGCCAGCCGGGCGGCATAGTGATTACACAGTCGCTGCACGCCATACACCTGAGCGACGGTCAGCGCGGTGCTCAGTCGGTCATAAGCGCTAACGGTTTGTAAGCGATTGACGACGACGGAGGCAGGGAAGAGCGCGTCGGCCAGACATCGCGCTGGCGTCAGCCAGCCCGCATGGGCGTGAAGCCACTCTTCCGGTAACGTCAGATCGAGTAAAAAGCGATCTTCGACATGGGCGGCTTCAGGGACGAGCGGCAGCACATCCACCGGGCAGATTGTTGACTGGGTTTCATGATACCAGTGGTTTTTGCCATACACGCGGCGTTGCTCCATGGGCGTTCCTTGATCGGTATGTGGCGAGCCGCACTTCCGTCGGCCATATATGCATAACTATCCTGGCGTAACCCTGGAGCGGGAGAAAATATTGATACGTGCTAACAAATAGCTGTTTGGAATAACAGGGGTGAATGTAGGTTTCTGGAATGCAGGGAATGCAGGGAATGCAGGGAATGCAGGGAATGCAGGGAATGCAGGGAATGCAGGGAATGCAGGGAATGCAGGGAATGCAGGGAATGCAGGGAATGCAGGGAATGCAGGAAATGCAGAGAAGAGCGGGATGCCGCGAAGGCAATCCCTCCTCACGGGGTGAGGAGGGAAAGGAACTTATTTCAGTTCCAGCTCGTTCATTGCCGCGATGCTGAAACCGCCATCGACGTGAACGACTTCACCGGAGATACCGGCAGACAGGTCGGAGCACAGGAAGGCTGCGCTGTTACCCACGTCTTCGATAGTCACGGTACGGCGAATCGGGGTAACCGCTTCGCAATGCGCCAGCATTTTACGGAAATCTTTAATGCCGGACGCTGCCAGCGTACGGATTGGACCCGCAGAGATGGCGTTAACGCGCACGCCTTCCGGACCCATCGCGTTTGCCATGTAGCGCACGTTCGCTTCCAGAGACGCTTTTGCCAGACCCATAACGTTGTAGTTAGGAATCGCACGCTCTGCGCCCAGATAGGAGAGCGTCAGCAGCGCGGAACCCGGGTTCAGCATACCGCGGCAGGCTTTCGCCATCGCCACGAAGCTGTAGGCGCTGATATCGTGAGCGATTTTGAAACCTTCGCGGGTGACCGCGTTGACGTAGTCGCCGTCCAGCTGGTCAGCCGGTGCGAAACCGATTGAGTGAACGAAGCCGTCAAATTTCGGCCAGACTTTAGTCAGTTCAGCGAACAGAGAGTCGATGCTCTCATCTTCAGCCACGTCGCACGGCAGTACGATGTCAGAACCCAGTGCCGCGGCAAATTCTTCCACACGACCTTTCAGTTTTTCGTTCTGATAGGTGAACGCCAGTTCAGCCCCTTCACGGTGCATTGCTTGCGCAATACCGTAGGCGATGGACAGTTTGCTGGCAACGCCAGTGACCAGAATGCGCTTACCGGAAAGAAAACCCATAGCTTTAATCCTTATCGTTATTGCTTATTTTTACTTTAACAATCATGGGGTTAAGGTTGTTATTTCAAAATAACTCAAATTTAGCCGAGAATTATATCCCACTGACGACCCCTTGTGTCACGATATTTTCGTGCCTTAACACGTAATGACGACCAGACACACTCCAGTATATCACCGGATATCAGGCTCGTTTTACGCCTCTTGCCCGGCGTTGTGCGGGCTAACGACGGGTGATACCGGTCAGCAAAAGCCGGGCATCAGGCGAGAGTGGAATCAGGGCCCCGGGCGACTGGCTCTGCCACCAGAGCCCTGAGCGCGCGTCATAGCGTTCGCCGGCAAGCTGCCAGCATCCCTGAAGTACCCAGGCGATGCCTTCGTTACCGGGATGCTGTTCACCGGAGACCACGCTGACCTGCGCAGCCGCGCGGGTGCGTTGCGTCATAATGTTAAAATCCAGCCCCGGTGCGGAAATGCCTTCGCTACCCAGCGCCCATTCGCCGGAAAATGCCCACGGCTCCCAGCGTCTCAGATGATGATGAATCCCCTCGCCGCGAAGCCAGAGCGGCTGGCCCTCAATTAAGGTAATGATCCGGTCAATGCCGCTGAACCGGGAAAACGGTCCGTCGTGCTCCAGCGTGGCAATGCTGGCTCGCCACAGAAACGGGGCATCGGCGTCAGGCGAGGGCACGCTGACAATTTCGCGGGTTTCGCCGCCGCCGTTTTTCCACGGAGTCCTCGGCAGGGAAGAGAAGTTAAAGGGAGTTATCATCGCAGTTTCACCATCGCTTTGTCGCTTTGTGTAAAGTTTTAGCTACACACAATTTTCAATTCGATTACAAATTATTTACAGTGCAGCTCACAAATCCATCATCAGGAGGGTGTGCTGATTTGTCAATGCTTGTATATACATGCTCTGTCATCTGAATTTTACGTCCGGCTGGCACCGCCAGAGCGGCATGACTTAAATGAAATCAGGAGAATTATCATGAAGCAGAGCATCACTTTTCGCCAGGTCTGTCTGACAACCCTGTTTTCAGGACTTTTGCTCTGCGGCAGTACGGTCAATGCCAAAGAGTGGAAGTCCATCACCATCGCAACGGAAGGGGGTTATGAACCCTGGAACCTGACGCTGCCGGGCGGCAAGCTCAGCGGCTTCGAACCAGAACTGATGGCTAATCTCTGCCAGCGCATGGGCATTGAGTGCAAGCTGGTGGTGCAAAACTGGGACGGGATGATCGCCGGACTCAACGCCGGGAAATACGATGTGATTATGGACGCCATCGTCATCACCCCGGAAAGAAAACAGGTGGTCTCCTTCACGGTCCCCTATGCCGCAACACCGGCGTCATTTATCGCGGTAAAAGGCACGTTGCTGCCGCCGGCGACCGGAGCCAACCACACCATCAAGCTTAACGATGATGAAAAAGAGATTCAGGCGGCGATTGCGCCATTAAAAGCGGCCCTGAAAGGAAAAACGATCGGTATCGCTTCCGGCACCGTTTATACCCCGTTCATCGACAAATACTTCAAAGATGTGGCCGATATTCGTGAATACAGCAATTCAGCGGACGCTATTTTGGATCTCCAGGCCGAACGTATTGATGCCGTCTTCGACGATATTACCTTCGCCAACACCACCCTTGCGCGTCCGGAAAACAGCAACCTCAACTTCAGCGGCCCGCAGCTGAGCGGCCCCATCTGGGGCGAGGGCGAAGCGATGGGCGTTCGTCACGCTGATGTCGATTTAAAAGCGAAGCTGGATACCGCGATTCAGGCCGCGCTGGCGGACGGAACGGTGAAAAAGCTGAGCGAAAAATGGTTTAAAAGCGATGTCACGCCATAAGTGAGGTTGAAGATGCTTAGTCTGCTGAGTTTTGGTGAGAACGGTTGGGGAACGCTCATCCTGAGCGCGACGCTGACCACGCTGCTGCTGTCTCTCGCCGCGTTAGCGGTCGGCGCCGTGGTCGGCGGCATGATTGCCGCAGCAAAGCTGTCGCCACACGCCCCCGTGCGCTGGTTCGGCTCCGCCTATTCGGTGGTATTCCGCGGCATTCCTGAGCTGCTGGTCATTTACCTGTTCTATTTTGGCGGGTCTGGACTGGTCTCGGCGATTGGTCAGCTGTTTGGCGCCGACGGCTTTATCGAGGTCCCGCCGTTTCTGATTGGCTCGCTGGCTATCGGCTTAATTTCCGCCTCTTATCAGGCTGAAGTTTACCGCGCGGCGCGCCTGGCGCTGATGCCCGGTGAAGTCGAGGCGGCATCGGCAATCGGCATGCCGCGCTGGCGGATTTTTCAGCGCATCATGCTGCCGCAGATTGCCCGCTATTCGCTGCCTGGGTTGTCAAACGTCTGGCAGATGAGCCTTAAAGATTCGGCGCTGGTCTCGGTGACGGGGATTGCGGAGCTAATGCGCGCCAGCCAGATCGCCGCTGGCTCCACCCGCGAATACTTCCTGTTCTATGTGATTGGCGGCGGCTGCTACCTGATACTCACCCTGGTGTCCAACCGGGCGTTTATTCGGGCGGAACTTCGCCTGAATCGCGCCTGGCTGCGCCGTACCGCGGCTCAGGCTTAAGGAGAATTTATGTTTATCGACGTTGCCTTTCTCAGCGATACCTTCCTCAAGCTCTGTGCCGCGCTGCCGGTCACGCTGGGGCTGTTTATCTGCTCCTTTCTCTGCGGCGGCGTACTGGCGGTGGGGGTTCTGGCGCTGCGCATGAGCCGCTGGCCGCTGCTCAGCAGTGTTGCCAAAGGTTACATTCTGGTGTTTCGCGGTTCGCCGCTGCTGATCCAGCTGTTTCTTATCTATTACGGGCTGGGGCAGTTTGGCGTGATTCGCCACAGTTTTCTGTGGCCGCTGCTGCGCGAGCCGTTTATCTGCGCGGTGCTGGCGCTGGCGCTGTGTACCGCCGCCTACACCGCGGAAATCCTGCGCGGCGCGCTGCTGGCGGTGCCCTCTGGCCAGATTGAAGCCGGACAGGCATGCGGGATGTCCCGTTTTCTGCTGCTGCGCCGCATCATCGCCCCGGTGATGCTGCGCTATGCGCTGCCGGCCTACTCAACCGAGGCGATTTTGCTGGTGAAATCCACCGCGCTGGCCAGTCTGGTGACGGTGTGGGATGTGACCGGCGTGGCGCAGCAAATTATCCAGAGAACCTACCGGACGATGGAGGTCTTTCTCTGCGCCGCGGTTATCTATTTGCTGCTCAACTTTATCATCGTACAGCTTTATGCGCTGCTTGAGCGTCGTCTGACGCCGCATACCCGGCAAACCCCGGCCACCGTCGCACTCAAACCGGCCGCCAAAGGAGAATAGTATGCACGATCCCCGTCCCGTGACGCTGTCCGTCAGCGATATCCATAAATCCTTTGGTTCACTTGATGTGCTGAAGGGAATTTCTATCCAGGCGCAAAAAGGCGATGTGATCTCGATTCTGGGCGCCAGCGGTTCAGGTAAGAGTACGCTGTTGCGCTGCATCAACCTGCTGGAAACACCCGATGCGGGCGTGGTCAGCGTGGGGGGTGAAACCATTGAGATGAAACACCATGCGCGCGGCCACCGTTTAGCGGCCAACCCTAAGCAGATCGAACGTCTGCGTTCGCGGCTGGGGATGGTGTTCCAAAGCTTTAACCTGTGGTCGCATATGACGGTGCTGCAAAACGTGATTGAAGGGCCGCATTACGTCTTAAAACGCAGTAAGCAGGAGTGCATTGAACAGGCGGAGCAGCTGCTCGATCGCGTCGGCATGTTGAACCGCAAGGATTTTTACCCGGCCCAGCTCTCGGGAGGTCAGCAACAGCGCGTGGCAATAGCCCGGGCGCTGGCGATGGATCCGGAGGTGATGCTCTTTGATGAGCCGACTTCGGCGTTAGATCCGGAACTGGTGGGCGAAGTATTAAAAGTGATGCGCAGCCTGGCGGAAGAGGGGCGCACGATGCTGGTGGTCACGCATGAGCTAGGCTTTGCCCGCCATGTCTCCAACCGCGTGGTGTTTATGCATCAAGGCACGATTGATTGCGACGGTGCGCCGGAGGCGCTGTTCGGCGCGCATGGGTCGCCGCGTTTTCAACAGTTTATTTCCAGCCATCACCAACCAGGACAATCCGTATGAACCAACAGGTGCTGTGGGGCGACGCCCCGTTATGCTGGCAGGAGGTTGTGCAGGTCGCCAGAGGCCAGGCGCAGCTGGCGCTCAGCGCCGGCGCCTGGGAGCGCATCGCACAGGGGCGAGCGATTGTTCAGCATATTATCGACGCGGGGCAGATAGCCTACGGGATTAATACCGGCCTCGGAGCCTTGTGCAATATCACTCTGCCTGAAGAGCAGCTGAGCCAGCTATCGCGCAATACGCTGTTGAGCCACGCCTGCGGCGTCGGCCCTCTGCTGGACGACGCCCAGACGCGGGCCATTATGTGCGCCGCCGTCGCCAACTACAGCCATGGTAAGTCCGGGATTTCCTGCGCCATCGTGCAACAGCTGCTCGCCTTCCTGAATCAGCAAATCACGCCGCAGGTGCCTTCGCAAGGTTCGGTGGGCTATCTGACGCATATGGCGCATATCGGCCTGGCGCTGATGGGGATCGGCGAGGTGAGCTGGCAGGGGCGGGTGGTTCCTGCTGCCGAAGCGCTGGCGCAGGCGGGACTATCCGCCATTTCGCCGGGGGCAAAAGAGGGATTAAGCCTGGTCAACGGGACGCCGTGTATGACCGGAATGGCCTGTCTGGCCCTCGACGACGCCAGCCAACTGCTGGACTGGGCCGACGTCACCGGTGCGATGAGTTTTGAAGCGCTGCGCGGACAGATCGTGGCGTTTGACGCCGAGATCCTGGCATTGAAGGCCAGTCCTGGCATGCAGCACAGCGGCGCCCGATTGCGCCAGCTGCTGGCCGACAGTCCACTGTTGAGCGCCAGCCAGGGGATACGTACCCAGGATGCGCTCAGTCTGCGATCTATGCCGCAGGTACACGGCGCCTGCCGCGATCAGTTCGATCATGCCGAGCGGCAAATTAACACCGAGCTGAACGCCTGTACGGATAATCCCTTGATTCTCGGCACCCTCGAGAACTGGCGAGTGGTGTCGCAGGCGCATCCGCATGGGGAATCGGTCGCCATGGCCTGTGATGTGCTGGCGATTGCGATGGCCGAACTGGGCGCGATTGCCGAGCGGCGTCTGGATCGCCTGGTCAACCCGTTAATCAGCGGCCTGCCGGCGTTCCTGGTGGCCAAACCCGGGGTGAACTCCGGGATGATGATCGCCCAGTACGTCGCGGCCTCGCTTTGTGCGGAGAACAAGCAGCTGGCGCAGCCGGCGGTGCTTGATAATTTTGTGACCTCGGCGCTGCAGGAAGATCACCTGAGCCTCGGGACCGGCGCATCGCTCAAGCTACAGCGCCTGCTGGCCAACCTGTATCAAATTATGGCTATCGAGTATCTGCTGGCCGCTCAGGGGCTGGAGTTTCATGCTCAGGACATGCTGGCAGCCGGCACGCGTCACGCGCTGGCGCTGCTGCGACAGCGCGTGGCGACATGGGAAGACGATCGCTGGCTGGCGCCAGAAATCGCCAAAGCGGTGGCGACCATCAAAAGCCATCGGGCTGACTGGATGGCATCGCGCCTGAACGGTCAATAGCAACAGAATAAGAAAATAAAACACAACAATAACAATAATCTATAGCGAGGAAATAATGTCTTCTTTTTCACCAGCCGACCGGCAGTCAACCCAGCGCGAACAGGGGGTAACGGAAACGCGGTCGATCGATTATATTCCTGACCGCGAACGCCACGGGCATCCCTTTAGCCAGTTTACGCTGTGGTTCGGCGGTAATCTGCAGATTACCGCCATCGTCACCGGTGCGCTGGCGGTGGTGCTGGGGGGCGATGTTGTCTGGTCGCTGATTGGGCTGTTGGTGGGGCAGGTGCTTGGCGCGGCGGTGATGTCCCTGCATGCGCTACAGGGGCCGCGCCTGGGGTTGCCGCAGATGATCATCAGCCGGGCGCAGTTTGGCGTGTTTGGTGCCGTGGTGCCGCTGGTGCTGGTGTGCGTGATGTATGTCGGCTTTTCGGCCAGCGGTACCGTACTGGCCGGTCAGGCAATGGCAAGGCTGCTGTCGATCTCTGACGTGGCCGGCATGTTGTTGTTCAGCGCGATTATTATTGTGATTGCCGTGCTGGGCTATAGGGTCATCCATAAGCTGGGCAAAGTGGCGAGCGTGGTCGGGGTGCTGGCGTTTGTCTATCTGTTCGTGACGCTGCTGCTGTCCGCCAATCTGCCGGCGATCGCGCAGAATAACCATTTTTCTCTGCCGATGTTTTTACTGGCCGTGTCGTTATCATCGTCGTGGCAGATTGCGTTCTGCCCCTACGTTTCCGATTACTCTCGCTATCTGCCGCGCAATGTCTCGGGCGCGAAAACGTTTTTGTGCGTCTTCAGCGGTACGGTGCTGGGGACTCAGGCATCGATGACGCTAGGCGTTCTGACGGCGGCTATCGCCGGCAGCGCGTTTTCCGGCCATGAAGTGAGCTTTATCGTCGGGTTAGGCAAAAGCCAGCTGATGGCGATGGTGATTTACTTTGCGATCTGCTTTGGCAAAATCACCTTTACCACCCTGAACGCCTACGGCAGCTTTATGTCGCTGAGCACCATCGTTTCCGGATTTCGCCGTCAGGCTTCGCTGTCGAAGCGGGCGCGTATTCTCTTCGTGGTGCTGATGGTGGCTATCTCATGCGTGATTGCGTTGTTGAGCGAGCCGGCGTTCTTAAAGAACTTCACCCATTTTCTGCTCTTCCTGCTGGCGTTTTTCGTTCCGTGGAGCGCCATCAGTCTGACCGACTACTATCTGATTTCCGCAGGCGCCGTGGATATTCCCGCGCTCTCCGATCCGCAACAGCGTTACGGATACTGGAACATCTACGCGATTGTCGTTTATGTGGCCGGCGTGCTTATCCAGCTGCCGTTTATTGAGAACCCGCTGTATCACGGCTCGCTGACGTGGCTGTTTGCCGGCAACGATGTCTCCTGGATTATCGGCTGGTTCGGGACCGGGGCTCTTTACTACGCGCTGCGTCGTTTTGATCGTCGCGTGCTGCCGACGCAGAGCGTGTTCCCGGACTAGGGCCGATGGAGCTGCTGCCGGCGCGGACGGTTATTTACCGTCTTTGCGCCAGGCATCGGCGGTCAGCGCCTCGCCAAAGTGGCCGGCAATCAGACGTCGGGTGAGGTCGTGCAGCGGTGACGCCAGCACATCGGCAGTACTGCCGCGCTCGACGACCTCGCCCTGATGCATCACCAGAACCTGGTCGCTGATATGCTTCATCATCCCCAGATGCTGGGTCACGTAGATATACGAAATCCCCTGTTTCTCCTGTAACTCCAGCATCAGGTTGATCAGCTGCGAACGCATTGACATATCCAGCGACGCCAGGGCTTCATCACAGATGATCACTTTCGGACGCAGAATCAGCGCGCGCGCGAGGCCCAGACGCTGCTTCTGGCCGGGAGCCAGCATATGTGGATAGTAGCTCACGTGGTCCGGCAGCAGGCCGACCATTCGCAGCGTCTCAATAATCTGCTTCTCCCGCGCCTCTGGTTCGAGGTCGGTATTCAGGCGCAGCGGGAAGTCGAGGATCTGCGAAATACGCTGCCGCGGGTTCAGCGAGGTCGACGGGTCCTGAAAGATCATGCGGATACGCTGACTGCGGAAAGAGTAGTCGCCAAACGTCAGCGGATGATCGTCAATCAACAGCTCGCCGGATGTCGGTTCGATCATGCCCGCCAGCATTTTCGCCAGGGTCGATTTTCCTGAACCGTTCTCGCCGATAATCGCCAGCGTCTGGCGTTCGCGCAGCGTAAAACTGAGCGGTTTCACCGCTTCCACCATCTGACGACGAAACCAGCCGGTACGGTAGCGAAAGGTCTTACTCAGATTACGGACTTCGAGCAATGTTTCGACCATTTCACTCTTTCTCCATGTTTAGCGGGAAATGACAGGCATACAGATGCGTTCTGGCTCCGGTCAGGCGCGGCGTTTCAATGCATTCACGCTGCGCGTAGGGGCACCGCGGTCCAAGACGGCAGCCGATCGGCAGCTGCTCGAGCAGAGGGATGGCTCCCGGCAGCGTATTCAGGCGGCTTTTATGCGGGAGCGCGCTGCCAAAATCCGGGATCGCGCGGATTAATGCCTGGGTATACGGATGATGAGGCGTTGTCACCAGCTCTTCGCTGGGCGCCGTTTCTACCGTTTGTCCGCAGTACATGACATTGATTTTATCCGCCCATTTGCTGAGCATCTGCATATCGTGGCTGATCAGCAAAATGGTGGTGTTATTGTTCTGATTCAGACGCGTAAGCAGGCGGATGATTTGCGCCTGGGTTGTCGGTTCCATGGCGTTGGTCGGCTCATCGGCGATCAGCAGACGCGGCTGGTTGGCGAGGGCGATGGCAATCATCACCTTCTGACACTCCCCGTCGGTTAATTCGTAGGGAAAACTGCGCATGGCGTCTTTGTGATCTTTAATCCCGACACGATGCAGCAGTTCGATGGCCCGGCGTTTTCGCCAGCCGATACGCTGCCACCAGCGGCCTTTAAAAGTCCAGCCGGGGATATTCTGCATTAACTGCAGGCCGATACGCTCCGACGGATCGAGACAGGACTGTGGCTCCTGAAAAATCATCGACACGTTGTGGCCAATCAGCTTGCGGCGTTCGCGGCTGGAAAGGCGTAAGAGATCGATATCATCGAAACGCATACGGTCGGCGGTGACCCGCCAGTTGTCTTTGGTGACGCCACAGATCGCTTTGGCAATTAAACTTTTACCGGAGCCGGATTCGCCCACCAGGCCGCGAATCTCACCTTCCGCAAGGGTCAGGCTGACGCGGTCGACGGCTTTGACCCAGCCCTCGTTGGTTTTGAACTCAATGGTCAGGTTGCGAATATCAAGTAACGGCATTATTCCACCCCGGCGATAATGGCGCGGCGGATCCCGTCGCCCAGCAGGTTGACCAACAGGACGCTAATCATAATCGCCGCACCGGGCAGCATTACCGTCCATGGCGCGACGTAAATCAGCTCCAGCGCGTCGCCCAGCATCGCCCCCCATTCCGGGGAGGGAAGCTGGGCGCCGAGGTCGAGAAAGCCCAGGGCAGCGATATCGAGAATCGCCATGGATAATGCGCGGGTGATCTCCGTGACCAGCCCGGAGGCGATATTCGGCAGCACCGCAAACCAGAGAATATTTAATGTCGACGCGCCGTCGAGACGGGCGGCGATGACGTACTCTTTTTCCAGCTCATCATGCACCATGCTGTAGACCGAACGCACGATACGCGGCAGCAGCGCCAGCCAGACGGCGAACATCGCGTGGCTCAGATGCGGCCCGGCGAAAGCCACGACAATAATGGCCAGCAGCAGCGACGGAATCGACAGCAGGGTATCGAGGATATGGTTCAACATCGCCGACAGCAGGCCATGGGTTGAGCCGGCGACGACGCCGAGCACCAGGCCAAACAGCGTCGCCGCGAAGGTGACGACAAAAGCGCCGCCGACGGTCGGCGCCGCGCCGCTCAGCAGACGGCTCAATACATCGCGACCGAGATCGTCGGTCCCGAGGAAGAACGACACTTCGCCATAGCGCGACCATGACGGCGGCAACAGCTGGTAGCCAAGAAACTGCTGATCGATACCATAAGGGGCAAACCAGCCGCCGAAGACGCACAGCAGCACCAGACCCGCGCAGCCGTACAGGCCGATCATCGCAGTCGTGTCGCCGTAGAATTTTCGCCAGACGGTACGCAGCGCCCCGGGCGGACGCTTTTCCAGATACACACTATCGTAGGGCATACCATTCCTTATGTTTCAGCGGGTTAGCCATCGCACCCAGAATATCTGATATCACGTTGACGGTAATCACCAGTGCGCCAATGACCATCACGCCGGCCGAAATGGCGGCGTAATCCTGCTGGCGAATCGCGTTTATCAACCAGCGACCGAGCCCCGGCCAGCTGAAGACCATTTCAGTGATCATCGCCAGGGTCAGCATGGTTGAAAACTGCAGCCCAAGACGTGGGATCACCGGCGGCAGAGCGTTGTGCAGCACGTGGCGGTGTAAAATCGTACGTCGCGACACGCCGCGGGTAGCCGCCGCCTTCACGTAGTTGGTGTCATACACTTCGCTGGTGCTGATGCGCATCAGGCGGATCACTTCGGTGGTGGGGGCGACCGCCAGCGTCAGTACCGGCAGCACCATATGGCGAACGGCGCTGACGATCATCTCATGGCGCCACGGCGAATCGGACAGCCAGGCGTCAATCAGCGCAAAACCGGTAACCGTTTTCACTTCGTACAGCAGGTCGAAGCGCCCGGAGACCGGGAACCAGCCGAGGGTCAGAGAGAAAAAGAGCGTCAGCAGCAGCGCCAGCCAGAACACGGGAATCGAGAAGCCAAGCAGCGCGAGGGCGCTGATCAGCGTATCGGGCCACTTGTTGCGCATAATCCCCGCCAGCATACCGACGGGGATACCCACCAGCAGCGCGAAGCCAAACGCGAGGATACACAGCTCCATGGTGGCAGGGAAAACCTCTTTCAGCTGTTCGGAAATCAGCTGACCGTTAATGCTGGAGACCCCGAAGTCCCAGTGCAACAGCCCGCTGAACCAAAACTGCCAGGCGTTCCACAGCGACGCGCCCTGCAGCGGGGCGTGGGGGGTAAAATAGCTCAGGCTGAAGCCGACGAAGGTCAGGAAAAAGAGGGTGACCAGCAGCAGCAGCAGGCGGCGCAGGGTAAAAATAATCATGGTTTTTTCACCTCGTCTTTTTTCTCCCGCGAGACGCCCGCAAAGGAAGCGTTGCCAAACGGACTCAGTATCAGACCTTTCATATCATAGCGGTAGGCCTGCAGACGCAGCGATGACGCCAGCGGCAGCACCGGCAGGTCGCGGGCCAGGATATGCTGCGCCTCTTTATAGGCTTCAATGCGCGACGCCAGCTGCTGCGAGCGCAGGGCCTTTTGCAATACCTCGTCAAATTCGCGATTGCACCAGTGGGCGAAGTTGGTCTGTGAGGCAATGGCCGCACAGCTCAGCAGCGGGCGGAAAAAACTATCCGGGTCGTTGCTGTCCGTGGCCCAACCGGAGAGCGTCAGATCGTGGTTCATGTCCATCAGCCTGGCCTCCTGGAAACGGCCTTCGACCGGTACAATAATCACCTTCACGCCAATTTGCGCCATGTCCGCCTGAATCAGCTCGGCGGTTTTCAGCGGGCTGGGGTTCCAGGCCTGTGAGCTGGTGGGCACCCAGAGCTTGAGCGTCAGCTTTTCCAGCCCCAGCGCTTTGAGCCGCTCGCGCGCTTCTTTTGGATTGTATTCGGTAATTTTAGCGTCGTTATCGTAGGCCCACGAGGCGCGCGGCAACATCGACGCGGCTGTTTCCGCCGTACCGTAATAAATAGACTGCATCAGGCGTTGGTTGTTGATAGCCAGCGCCAGCGCATGGCGAACTTCCGGTTTATCCAGCGGCGGCCGGGCGGTATTGAACGCCAGCCAGGCGATATTCATTCCCGGGCGTAGCGTCAGACGCAGACGGGGATCGTCGCGTAAAATGGTCAACTGGCTGGCGGCAGGCCAGGCCAGAACGTCGCACTCCCCGGTGAGCAGTTTCGACAAGCGGCCGGTACCGCCGGAACCGAGGTCGACCACCACCTGCGGCATCAGCGGTTTGCCGCGCCAGTAATCCGGATGGCGCTGCAGGCGCACGTATTGCCCGGCGCGGTACTCTTCCAGCTGGAACGGACCGGTACCGACCGGTTGACGGTCAAGCTGTTCCGGACGATCGGCTTTGGTCAACTGCGCGCCGTATTCCGCAGACATGACCGACGCATAGTGGGTGGCCAGGTGCCAGAGGAACGAGGCATCCGGCCGCTTCAGGCGAAATTCGACGGTTTGGTTGTCCAGCTTACGCACGCTTTCGACGCTGTCGGCGAACTGTAAGCTGTCGAAATAGGGGAAGCTGCTGCCGTTGACGCTGTGCCACGGATCGTCGCGGTTAAAAATACGACTGAAGGTGAAAATCACATCGTCAGCGTTAAAGGCGCGGGTGGGTTTAAACCAGGATGTCGACTGGAAAGGGACGTGGCTACGCAGATGGAAGCGGTAAGTCGCGCCGTTATCCAGGACTTCCCAGCTTTCGGCCAGCTCAGGGACCAGACGGTAGGTATAGGGATCGACATCCAGCAGGCGATCGTACAGCTGGGCGGCTAACGTGTCGACAATCAGACCGCTGCTGACTTTCTGCGGGTTAAAGGTATTAACCTGACCGCTGACGCAGTAAACAAAGCCGCTATCGCGAATATCGGCATTCGCAGGCAGCGTGGGCGCGGCAACAGCCTGCCCGCACAGCAGCGATGCTACCGCCAGGAGAGAAGATATTTTCAGGCGCATAATGTTTTTATGATGATAGAGCGGTGCTCTATCTTATTAATATTGAATGACATATTCCATCACCTTCAACGCTCACAGGGACAATATCACGACGGCTGCGCCGCCGTGCTGTTCCGCAGGTTCGAATGCATACCACACCGCTACTTCGAGTATACCTCGTAAAACCACCAGGCGTTTTTATCCTCCATCTCCCTGAATAAACGGACAAAGCGTACGAGAGCACGGGTTGCGCCGATCGTGATGCTGCAAAGGGAGCTGTGGATTGATATTCATCAAAAACCTGAGGGTATGGTGCTCTTTTAGGCGCTTCTCAGCATATTCATGCGGTGTATGGCGGATAATGAAACATGGTATCTTTTTATTGCCACTTTCTCCAGTTAGCTGTTAATTCACCGACGCTTACAGCGGAAGTAAGCGGTTATATCGACCGATATAATCCTTTGGCGTGATTTCGATCGCCGTCCCACCCCGATGGGTGGCAACAAAGCTGCGCAGAACCAGTCCGCTGCACTTCTCGCTAATTTCCCAGCCCTGTTCGCTGTAGGAATCCAGGGTTGAACGGATACATAAATCGGAGAAGATCATCATTACGGAGAGGGCGGGCGAACGATGGTTTTTCATCGTGTGGGTCAGGCTGACATGGGCCGCATAGCGACTAAGAGTATGAATATTAACCGGAATCATGTGCGTTTTCAGTCCATTGAACGATGATGCGCAGACTATAATTCACATTGGCACATCTTACCAGTTACAAATAATTAACTCGGAGGGCGGGAGCGCCGGGGGTCATTCAATACCGACGATGCGGGATAATGCGGGCCGGCCGTCTGCGACTTACCCGCATTGTTTCATGCTCTGTCAGGTGAGCGATTGCGACAGATTGGCCAGCGCAAATTTAAGCACGCTGTCGCCGTTGAATGCGGCGTAGGGCAGGCTCTCAATAACCGCAATCTCCTGTTGGTCTTGCAGCACGTTAGCGATCTCATCCCTTTTATATTGAATATGCGGCGCCACTAATACGGCGTTGTAGGCCGGGGCAACGCTAAACACATTCTCCAGGCCTACGGCGCTGATTAACAGATTCAGACCCTGCGCATCCGCTATTTTTTGCATTTTCTTCGCTAAGATGTTCGCTGTCTCGCCGGACAGGCAACATATCAGTAATTTTTTCACGGTTTTATCCTCGATGGAGTACCGCAACTACCTTATTCCGCTCCCGGCGGAGAAAATGCGTGGCCCATCAATTTTGTCTGACAAATTTATTCGGGCGGCGAGATAAAAGGGCCGCCGGCTCAGCGCGCGCTAAGCATACGGCCGCCGTTTTAGTGACATTGTCACTTATCGTGATTCAGGCGACGCAGATCGTCCAGCAGGCTCGGGCCGGTGGGCCGCCAGTTCAGCTGCTGACGGGTCCAGACCGAGGTTGCGCGTAAATCCATGCCGGCGAAGGCGGCAAACCAGCCAAAGTGGGCCGCCGCGCGATCGGCGCTCAGGGACTGCAGCGGCAGGTGCAGTTTCTCCGCCACCGCCTCGGCGATGCGCAGAGAGGGGATCGCCTCTTCATCAACGGCATGATAGCGCCTGCCGGCCAGACCTTGTTCCAGTACCCGCAGATACAGCGCGGCAACATCGCTGATGTGGGCGGCCGACCAGCAGTTATTCCCCTCGCCGACCACGGCCACGACCCCTTTTTCTGCCGCCTGCGCGATGTAATAGGTCAATAAGCCCTGGCGGGTGGTGTCATGCACCTGAGGCAGTCGCACCACCCGGACATCAACCCCGGCATCCAGCAGCCGGTTTCCCGCACGCTCTGAGGCGACGCGCGGGTTCGGGTGCCCGGGGTTGAAGTGCATTTCACTGGCGGGTAGTCCGTTACCGATGTCACCCATGGCGGTACCGGAGGTGATGATGAGCGGCCGCCGGCTGCCTTTCAACGCCGCGCCGATGGCGAGAATAACGCGGTGGTCTTTTTCGCAGTTTTCCACAAAGCGGCTGAAATCATGATCGAAAGCGGTGTGGATCACCGCATCGCAGCGGGCGACCGCCGCCAGCAGCGAGTCCGGATCTTCCAGGCTTCCGTACTGCACTTCTGCGCCTGCCGTCTGCAGCGCGAGGGCGCTGGCCTCTGAACGCGCCAGGCCGGTGACCTGGTGCCCGGCGGCCAGCAGTTCGCTGAGAATACGTGAGCCGATAAATCCGCTCGCGCCGGTGAGAAAAATTCGCATAACCTGCCTCCAGAATGAGTATCCAGGCTATGGTAGTCTTAACGCGATACGATAAAAGTAGAGACATTATCAGGGTATAAAGACTAACAGGCTGAGTATGAGCGACTCTTCAACGTATGCATTGGGTGAATTTCTGCGGGCGCGGCGTTTACGGCTCGATCCGGCAACATTTGGCTTCACGCCAGGCCGTCGGCGCACGCCCGGGCTCCGGCGCGAAGAGGTTGCTCAGCTGGCAAATATCAGCCCCACCTGGTACACCTGGCTGGAACAGGGGCGCGGCGGAGCGCCATCCCGGGAAGTGCTGGGCCGTATTGCCGGTGGATTAAGGCTGACAACGCCGGAGCGTGAACACCTGTTTATTCTGGCATTTGGCCATCCGCCGGAAACCCGGCTGATTGTCTCCGACGACATTACCCCGCGTTTACAGCGGGTGCTGGATGCCTTCCCCGTTCCGGCGATCGTCAAAACCGTCGCCTGGGACGTGATTGCGTGGAATGATGCCGCCGCCCGTGTCCTGACCGACTATGGCCGACTGGCGCCCGCCGAACGTAATATTCTCCGTCGCCTGTTTACCCACCACTCTGCGCGCAGCGCGCTGGAGGACTGGTCGTCCGTTGCCCGCCTTATCGTCAGCGCCTTTCGTGCCGATGTTGCCCGGGTAGGCGCATCGCCGGAAAACGAACGGCTCATCGCCGAACTCTGCCGTCAGAGCCCGGAATTTGACACCTTCTGGCGCAGCAATGATGTGGCCGGGCAGGGCGAAGGCTTTAAGCGCATGCATCATCCGCAGCTTGGTATGATTGAGCTGGAGTTTTCCACCTTTACCGTTGATGGCCGCCCGGACCTCACCATGATGGTATTTAACCCGGCAACCGAGGAGAGCCGGGTGAAAATCCATGATTGGGTAAAACAGGGAACGCCGTTATCTGATGGTGGAGAGGTTAGTCACTTACCGGGGTAAATTCGTAGAGAACCAGGGCGTTGCTTTCCAGCGAGTCGACGACATGCCAGCCGTTTTCCTGCCGCTCTTCTGAGACGCTCAGCGCCGGGCGGGCTTTGTGCATTATCCAGTGATAATCCTCTTCTTCCGGCCCGCTCTGGCTGCGGAAGGCGTCAAAAAGCGGGAATAACGCCCCGTGATGGCGATCGAAGAGATGCTGTTTAACCCGCCAGCGGCCCTCCAGCCCCAATAGCTGTACGCTATAGGGCTGGCTGAAGCGTTGGATAAAAGCCTCTTCGCTGGAGAGCCAGGGATTGAACACCACCGTATTACGTAACAGCAGCTGGTAATGTTCCCCGTGGCGTAACAGCAGCAGATTTTTGTCATTCACCAGCACCTCCCCACGCAGGCGGCGCCACAGCCACAGCACCCAGTAAACCGGACGCGGGAGGCCGTGCAGATAGTGCAGCGCCAGGCTCGAGGTATCCAGCTTGCCGTTCGCCCGCGCTTCGCCCTGCAGGCCTGAGTTGAGCCAGAACCCGGCCAGCCACACCTGATCCGCCAGCCCCAGCAGGTTATCCATCAACAGCGCGCCGCGAAAGAAACGGCCGTTGGTGTCGCGGGTGTTGCCGGTCAACGTATTCCAGGAGAGCAGCCAGACGGGAAGCGACAGCTGGCGCTGGCGCAGGGCGCTATGGATCTGGCGCAGTTTATGTACCGGATAGTTTTCGCTGGCGGCCAGCCTGCTGCTATCGAGCTGGGCCAGATCCAGCAGTTCGTTCGCATCGGCCTGACAGGCGAGAAAACTGGCTTCGGTCAACAGCGGCGAACGGAGCAGAGTGTCTTCAGCAATGGCGCTCTCCGGGAAGCGATGCCAGATCCCCAGCTGCGACTGCGGCACTATCGCCCGCAGCGTGTCGCGCTGCTGTTGCCAGGCGTGCTGGCGCGCCTCTTCGCTGGCCTGCGGTGACCAGTGCCAGACAAATCGCCAGCTGGCAAGCGTCGCCGGAGGGAAGTGATTCGCGGCGAGGCGTAAAAAACGCTGTAGCAGATCGCAGCGGGTGGTCAGCCCGGTATGCAAAATCAGCCCCCAGCCCATGTTGGCCAGCCAGCTGAAAATTTGCTGCAGCTGGTACCAGCAGGCATAGCCTGCCATCTGCGGGTCATCCCAGCCGGTGGCGAACAGTCTGCTGCTGAGAAACGGGTCGTGAATATCAATCGCATAGACCGGCAGGGTATCGTGCAGCCGCTCCAGCTCGCGGCGGACATCTTCGCGTAATAAATCGTCCAGTTCGCGCACGGTGACCACGATTCGGGTATGGCGTAATGGCGTGGCCCGGCCCGGTAGCTGACGCAGATCAATCTGGCGGGTCTGCTGCGGATTCAGCCGCGGCGGAGGATTATCCCAGCCGTTTTTCTCCGGCTCATTCAGCCGGGCATAGAGGCGCTCCACGGCTACCGGCTGCCAGATATCGGCCTGGCCTATCCGTGAACGGACGGATTCCTGGTGGCTCTGCGGATGCTGCTGGCGAAACTGACGCGGCGTCAGTTCATGCAGCCGTTTAAACAGGTCGCTCATGATGCGGGTGCTGGCGAACCCCTGCTCCTGGGCAATCTGCTGCACCGACTTGCGGGTGGTGAGGAGCTGTTCCGCCGCCTTGTTGAGACGCAGAGCGGTAATGTACTGCACAAAGCTTACGCCGACCTCCTTGCGAAACAGCCTGGATAGCCAGGCTTCGGAGACAAATTCGGCCGCGGCGACATCGTGTAGCGAAAGCCGCTGCTGATAGTTGGCCTCGATCCGCGCCACCACCCGGGCAATGCGGCGGCTCCACTTCTCCGCCCCGCGCTGTGTCCTGGCGATGACGGGCCGGGTGTAGCGAGTAGCCAGCAGCAGGGCAATTTCACTGAGCCAGCGATTGGCTTCCAGGCGGTAGCGGGACTGGTGATTCACCAGTTCAATGACCAACAGCTGGCGCATCAGATGGCGCAGGTTATCATCGGCATCGCGGGTGGCGTCGGTGACCTGGTAGTCAACGGCGAAAAAATCACCGTCAAGACGCGTCAGCCAGCCATAAGGCAGGGTCAACAGCATCACCGCATTGGCGGCGGCGGCGGCGGTCAGGCTCCAGCGCTGATGACGGTTCACTATCGCCAGGTCGTCAGTATCCAGCTGCTGACGGAGATCGCCGTCATGCAGCCCGACGCGGCCTTCCAGCACCCACAGCAACGTTAAGGCATCGCTATCCTGTTGACTGTACTGACGAACATCGCGAACCACGACGCTAAAATCGCCTGAATGGTGTTCCACCGTAACGTCCCCTCAAAGACAAAAAATAACAGGTTATTTTTTGTCATAACCGATTTGTATGAAAAGCACTCATGAATAATCCGTCAATATAAAACAAAAAACAGCGCATCGTAGACTTTTTAACCGCATAAACTCGGAAGTGTCGCGCAAACCCAATGAAGGAATAACAAAAATGACACATCCACTTATTGAGGCCTTACAGGTTAATGAAGCGCAGTTTATCGCCCTGCGTCGCCGTTTCCATCAGCAGCCGGAGATCGGCTTCGAAGAACATCAAACCAGCGATGAAGTGGCACGCCTGCTGACCGAGTGGGGCTATGAGGTGCATCGTGGTCTGGCGGGAACCGGCGTGGTCGGGAGCCTGACCGTCGGCAGCGGTCAGCGTCGCCTCGGCCTGCGCGCCGACATGGACGCGCTGCCGATGCAGGAGGTGAGCGGTAAAGCCTGGGCCAGTCAGGTCGATGGTCGTTTTCACGGCTGCGGTCATGACGGACACACCACCACGCTCCTGTACGCCGCCGAGTATCTGGCGCGTACCCGGCAGTTTAATGGCACGCTACAGCTGATTTTTCAGCCCGCTGAAGAGCTGCTGTACGGCGGGCGGGTTATGGTGGAAGACGGCCTGTTCGATAAATTCCCCTGCGACCTGATCTTTGGTCTGCACAATATGCCGGGGCAGGCGGTGGGTAACATTGGCCTGCGCGACGGCGCCATGATGGCCTCCTCCGATACCCTGCATATTGAGGTCAAGGGAGTGGGCGGGCACGGGGCGGTACCGGAGCATACCGTTGACGCCACGCTGGTTGCCTGTCACATCACGCTGGCGCTGCAATCCATCGTGTCGCGCAATATCACGCCATTTGAACCGGCGGTGGTGACCGTCGGCAGTATTCAGGCGGGACATGCGCCAAACATTATCAACGATAAGGTGCTGATGAAGCTGACGGTCCGCACGCTGAATGAGCAGGTGCGGGAAACGGTCCTGCAGCGCATTCACGATATTGCCGTTGCCCAGGCGGAAAGCTTTAACGCCACGGCCACCTTAACCCACGTCAACGGCAGTCCGGTGCTGAAAAACGATCCCGCCGCGAATCAGATGGTGCGCGAGGTGGCGACGTCGCTGTTTGGCGAAGCGCAGGTCGGGGAGGTGAAACCGTTTATGGGCAGCGAAGATTTTGCCTTTATGCTCGAACATAATCCGAACGGGTGTTATTTCACTATCGGCGCCGGAGATGAAGCCGATCGCTGTATGGTGCATAACCCCGGCTATGATTTTAACGACGAGATCCTGCTCAAGGGCGCGGCGCTGTGGTGCGGCCTGACGGAACATTATCTGCGCTAACGACCCGCGACCGGGAGGACCCTATTTTGACACTCCCCACCCTGAAGGAAGGGGATTCTTGTTTCGCGGAGTCGAACCTGAGCCGCACTAAGCGTTTTAGGATTTACAGACTCTCCACAAGCTAACACTGCCAGTCCGGCAGCTTTTATATTCCGGGCCGCGTTAATGTCACGGTCATGGTCTGCGCCGCATTCAGGGCAGTGCCATTTCCGAACATCAAGAGGCATTTTTTGCATGGTGAAACCGCAACAGCTACAGCGTTTTGAGGACGGAAAATACGGGTCAATTGCGACCACGCTACGCCCTGCCCATTCGCCTTTATACCGGAGCTGGCGCACGAATTCGCTCCAGCTCGCGTCTGCTATCGCTTTGGATAGTGACGGGTTGCGGAGCATGTTGTTCACCTTAAGGGATTCGACGCAAACAACCTGGTTATCGTTAATCAGTTTGCGGGTTGCCTTGTGCAAGGCATCCAGTTGGCAATCGGCAATTTTTGCGTAAAGTCGGGCAACTTTTAAGCGAGCCCTGGCGCGGTTTTTCGACCCTCTGGCCTTTTTGCTTAACCGGCGCTGGAGTAGAGCCAGGCGTGCTGCGTATTTAGCAGTATGGCGGGGATTGCTTTGTTTAAATCCGGTATCGGTGACGAACAAATCTTTTAAACCGACATCAAGGCCGACGGTGGAAGCGGCGATCGGCAGTGATACAGGTTCAGACTCGCAAAGGCAGGAGACGAAATATCGTCCGGCGGCATCTTTTGAAATAGTGACGGTAGAGGGTGCAGACGGTAATTCACGGCTCCAGCGCACGTCTAAAGGCGCTTTGCATTTTGCCATGTACAACCTGCCGTCACGGTATTTAAACGCGCTGGCGGTCAGCTCTGCCGTCTGTTTATGGCGTTTGCTCTTAAAGGCAGGGTATGCGGCACGTCCGGCGAAGAAGTTCGAAAACGCCGTTTGTTGGTGGCGCAAGGCTTGCTGTAGTGGCACGCAGGAAACGTCATTCAGCCAGACAAATTCTGGCTCTTTTTTCAGTGCTGTCAGACGGGCACTGGCTTGTGTATAGCCTATTTTCTCCTGGCGTTCGTAGTAGGCATCGGTACGCCAGCGCAGGATCGAGTTATAGACAAAACGCACGCATCCGAACGTTTGAGCCAGAAGCTCAGCTTGCCCGGGTGTTGGATAAAACCTGTATTTATAGGCGCGTCTCATAGCCTCAGAAAATACGCATAAAAATGTGAAGGATATTGACGATGGTCAAATCAAAAGCAGTCAGGGGGAAACCCAGCTCCTTTCCTCGCCGTCCTAAAAGGACGAAGTATCCCGGAGGCACTCGATGAGCTCCGTATCTCTGACCGACACACCGTTTGTCGGCACCGATCGTCTGCTGGCAGGCATCGTGCTGAGCGTGCTGACCTTCTGGCTGTTTGCCCAGTCGGTTATCAACGTCGTGCCGGCAATGAAAAACAGTCTGGATATTTCCCTGGAGACGCTGACGCTTGCCGTCAGCCTCAGCGCACTTTTCAGCGGCTGCTTTGTTGTCGCCAGCGGCGGGCTGGCGGATAAATTTGGCCGGATGCGCATGACCCATATCGGCTTAGGATTGAGTATTGCCGGTAGTGCGCTGCTGATCCTGGCCCAGGGACCCTGGCTGTTTCTCGCCGGGCGCGTTTTACAGGGGCTGTCGGCGGCCTGCATCATGCCCGCGACCCTGGCATTGATCAAAACCTGGTATGAAGGCAAGGCCCGCCAGCGCGCAGTGAGCTTCTGGGTTATCGGTTCGTGGGGCGGTAGCGGGCTGTGTTCATTCGTCGGCGGCGCCATCGCGACCGGTCTTGGCTGGCGCTGGATCTTTGTCTTTTCCATTGCCGTTGCGCTGGTGGCGCTGCTGCTGCTTCGCGGCACGCCGGAAAGCCGTAGCGCCGGCGCGCAGCAGCAAAAGCTGGATATCAGCGGCCTGTTGAGCCTGATCGCGTCGCTGGTGCTGTTGAATCTGTTTATCAGTAAGGGGCACGGGTGGGGCTGGAGCAGCGGCCTGTCGCTGACGATGTTTGCCGGCTCGCTGCTGGCGGCAGGGTTTTTCATCCGCAGCGGCCTGCGCAAAGGGGACGCCGCGCTGATTGATTTTGCGCTGTTTCGCAACCGGGCCTACAGCGCCGCCGTGCTGTCAAACTTTCTGCTTAACGGCGCGATTGGCACGATGATGATCACCAGTATCTGGCTGCAAAAAGGGCACAATATGAGCCCGCTGGAGACCGGCGGCATGACGCTGGGCTATCTGGTGACCGTTCTGGCGATGATCCGCGTGGGGGAAAAGCTGCTGCAGCGCTACGGGGCCAGGCTGCCGATGATGACCGGGCCGCTCCTGACCGCCGTGGCGATTGTGCTTATCTCCTGCACCTTTCTCGATAAGTCGCTCTATATCGTCACCGTTTTTCTCAGCAACGTGCTGTTTGGCCTCGGGCTGGGGTGCTATGCGACACCCTCTACCGACACGGCGGTAGTCAACGCGCCGGAAAATAAAGTGGGCGTCGCCTCGGGGATTTACAAAATGGGCAGCTCGCTGGGTGGGGCGATGGGAATTGCGGTGACAGCGTCACTTTTTGCGCTGTTTTTACCGCTCGGTATGGCCAGCGCCGCCCAGTATGCGCTGTGGTTTAACGCGGCGATGTGCCTGGGGGCAACGGTGGTCAGCGCCCTGATGCTGCCGTGTCGGTCTCACAGCTGATGTTTTTTGAGCAGCGCCCGCAGCTGGTGGTAGGTTAACCCAAGCAGCGCCGCCGCCTGTTTTTGATTGTATTTCGCCTGCTGCAGACTCGTCTGCAGCAGGTTTTTTTCTTGTTCCTGCTGGAAGGCCCGCAGATCCAGAGGTAGCGTTGGCCCGGCGGGATTTGCGGCAACGTCTGCAGGGGGCGACTGAAGCGGCAGAGGTTGATGGAACGGATTAATGATGATGTTATCCAGTTCGCTGTCGCTGGTGCCGTGGCGATAGACCGAGCGCTCCACCACGTTTTTCAGCTCACGAATATTCCCCGGCCAGCGGTAGCCGAGCAGCGTTTCGCGGGCGCGATCGCTGAAGCCGGGAAACAGCGGCAGACCCAGTTCACGACACATCTGGATAGCGAACTGGTTTGCCAGCAGCATAATGTCGCTCTGTCTGTCGCGTAGCGGCGGCAGCTGCACCACATCGAAGGCGAGGCGGTCGAGGAGGTCGGCGCGGAAATGGCCGGCCTCAACCATCTGCGGCAGATCGGCATTGGTCGCACACACCAGACGCACGTTGACCTGCAGCGGCTGACTGCCGCCCACGCGCTCCAGTTCGCCATATTCAATTACCCGCAGCAGCTTTTCCTGTACCAGCATCGGCGCTGTCGCCAGCTCATCCAGGAACAGGGTTCCACCGTCGGCGCGCTCAAAGCGTCCCGGATGACGCTTGCTGGCTCCGGTAAAGGCGCCGGCTTCATGGCCAAACAGTTCGCTATCCAGCAGATTTTCATTCAGCGCCGCGCAGTTGAGGGAGATGAACGGTCCCTGCCAGCGCGAAGAGAGAAAGTGCAGGCGGTTGGCGATAAGCTCTTTACCGGTGCCGCGTTCACCAATGACCAGCACCGGTTTGTCCAGCGGCGCCAGCCGCGACACTTGTTCCAGCACCTCGAGAAAGCTGTTCGCTTCTCCGAGCAGGTTATCCTTGTATTCCGCCATGATGAAATTCGCCATTTAATCGTGTGATTCACCAGGTTACTGTAGCAACCTGCTGTGTAGATAACAACCACTCCTTTTAAAATCAACAAGATAAAAAGTTGGCACAGGATTTGTATTAATCAGCGTAAGTATCATCACAGGCCCCGGCCTGAAATCAGAACTATGAGGATCAACGTTATGGGTATTTTTTCTCGTTTTGCCGACATCGTGAACGCCAACATCAACTCCCTGCTGGAGAAAGCGGAAGATCCGCAGAAGCTGGTTCGTCTGATGATCCAGGAGATGGAGGATACGCTGGTCGAAGTGCGTTCGACTTCGGCACGCGCGCTGGCGGAAAAGAAACAGCTGAGCCGCCGAATTGAACAAGCGCTTGCCCAGCAGGCCGAGTGGCAGGAAAAAGCGGAACTGGCGCTGCGTAAGGACAAAGAAGATTTGGCGCGTGCCGCGCTTATCGAAAAGCAAAAGCTGACCGACCTTATCGGCAGTCTGGAAAATGAAGCGCAGATGGTTGATGAAACGCTGACGCGCATGAAAAAAGAGATTGGTGAGCTGGAGAATAAACTGAGCGAAACCCGCGCTCGCCAGCAGGCGCTGACTCTGCGTCATCAGGCGGCCAGCTCTTCCCGCGATGTGCGTCGTCAGCTGGATAGCGGTAAAATTGATGAAGCTATGGCGCGTTTTGAATCCTTTGAACGCCGCATCGATCATATGGAAGCCGAAGCGGAAAGCCACGGTTTTGGTAAACAGAAAACGCTGGATCAGCAGTTTGCCGACCTGAAAGCGGATGATGAAATCAGCGCACAGCTGGCGGCGTTGAAAAGCAAAATGAATCAAAACAACTAATGGCATAGGCCAGCGCCTTCGGGACAGGCAGGCCAGGTCTGGCGGCCTCAGCTAAAGCTGGTCGTGGGTCGATGCTCCGACGTTCTGAAGGATAACGCGTTGCGGCGCTGCTATGCGCCGCCGTTCACTCACTGTAAGGAGTACACATGAGTACGCTTTTTATTGCCATACCCCTGACGCTGTTTGTGCTGTTCGTTTTACCGGTCTGGCTTTGGCTGCACTACAACAACCGCACCGCGAGCGGCAGCTTATCGCAGAATGAACAGCAGCGTTTGCTGCAGCTGACCGACGATGCAAAGCGCATGCGCGAACGTATTCAGACGCTGGAAGACATTCTTGATGCCGAACATCCGAACTGGAGAGACAAATAATGGGCGGACTGGATCTGAATAAAAAACTGTGGCGCGTGCCGCAGCACGGCATGGTAAAAGGCGTCTGCGCCGGTATCGCGCAGTATCTGGATGTGCCGGTCAAGCTGGTACGACTGATTACCGTACTGGCGATGATCTTTGGCCTGTTTTTCTTTGTGGTGGTGGCGTACATCATCCTGACATTCGCTCTTGACCCGATGCCGGAAAGTGAATTGTACGGCGAGAAAATGCCGACCAGCGGTGAGCTGCTGGCCGCGGCGGATCAAGAACTGGCGGCCAGCGAACGCCGCCTGCGCGAAATGGAACGCTATGTCACGTCGGATACCTTTACGTTACGCAGCCGTTTTCGCCAGCTCTAACTGAAATCTGAGGTCACGCATGAATATAAAATGGCAGCAGGCGGGGCAAAAAGTGAAACCCGGCCTGAAAATCGCGGGTAAGCTGGTTCTGCTGACCGCGTTACGTTATGGCCCGGCGGGCGTTGCCGGCTGGGCGGTGAAATCGGTGGCGCGTCGGCCATTAAAAATGCTGCTGGCTGTGGCGCTGGAACCGTTGCTCAGCCGTCTGGCCAATCGTTTTGCCCGTGGGATGAAATGATCGAACGAGGCGATGCGTCAGGCGCATCGTACCGACGTCGACGGGGTGGACGGGGTGAACTCGCGCAGGCGCGCCTGCGCGCAGCCACTGAGGTGAATGCCATCAGCGCTCAGCCTCCGGCATCACGGGCGGGAATCTTGCTACTTATCCTCACCTAATAGCTTATAATCAAAGCACTTTCCTTCAGAGCATAACAGGATGGCAATGAAGCGATTCAAAACTGAATTTAATGCGCTGGTGAACCGCGGCGTTGACCGCCATTTGCGTCTGGCGGTCACGGGGCTGAGCCGCAGCGGTAAAACCGCCTTTATCACCGCGCTGGTCAATCAACTGCTGAATATTCACTCCGGGGCGCGCCTGCCGCTGCTTAGCGCGGTGAGAGAAGAGCGCCTGCTTGGCGTCAAACGGGTTCCGCAACGTGATTTCGGCATTCCGCGTTTTACCTATGATGAAGGGCTGGCGCAGCTGTACGGTTCGCCGCCGGTCTGGCCGACGCCGACCCGCGGAGTGAGCGAAATTCGTCTGGCGCTGCGTTACCGCTCCAGCGAATCGCTGCTCCGCCATTTTAAAGAGACCTCCACGCTGTACCTGGAGATTGTCGATTATCCGGGCGAGTGGCTGCTTGATTTACCGATGCTGGCGCAGGACTACCTCAGCTGGTCGCGGCAGATGACCGGCCTGCTGCAAGGGCAGCGTGAGGCGTGGTCAGCCCGCTGGCGTCAGCTCTGTGACGGGCTGGATCCGCTGGCTCCGGCGGATGAAAACCGTCTGGCGGAGATTGCCGCCGCGTGGACGGAGTATCTGCATGCCTGTAAACGAGAAGGTCTGCACTTTATTCAGCCGGGACGCTTTGTACTGCCGGGAGATATGGCCGGGGCGCCGGCCCTGCAGTTTTTCCCCTGGCCGGATGTGGACGCAATTGGTGAAGCGAAGCTGGCCCAGGCGGATAAACACAGCAACGCCGGAATGCTGCGCGAACGCTTTAAATATTACTGCGAAAAAGTGGTTAAGGGCTTTTACAAAGACCATTTCCTGCGTTTTGACCGCCAGATCGTGCTGGTGGACTGCCTGCAGCCGCTGAACAGCGGCCCGCAGGCCTTCAACGATATGCGCCTGGCGCTGACTCAGCTGATGCAGAGCTTCCATTACGGTCAGCGAACCCTGTTCCGCCGTCTGTTTTCCCCGGTGATCGACAAGCTGCTGTTTGCCGCGACCAAAGCCGATCATGTCACCGTCGATCAACACGGCAATATGGTTTCTCTGCTGCAGCAGCTGATTCAGGACGCCTGGCAGAATGCCGCGTTCGAAGGCATCAGTATGGATTGTCTGGGACTGGCATCGATTCAGGCGACGCAGAGCGGGTTGATTGAGGTTAACGGCGAGAAGATCCCCGCGCTGCGCGGCAACCGCCTGAGCGACGGTCAGCCGCTGACCGTCTACCCCGGAGAGGTTCCGGCCCGGTTGCCGGGTCAGGCGTTCTGGCAGCAGCAGGGGTTTCAGTTTGAGAATTTCCGTCCGCAGGTGATGGACGTCGATAAGCCGCTGCCGCATATCCGCCTGGATGCCGCGCTTGAATTTTTGATCGGAGATAAATTGCGATGAGCGAACCCTTAAAACCGCGTATCGACTTCGACGGTCCGCTGGAAGCGGAGAAAATGGAGGCGCTGAAATCGGCACGTGCCTTTGACGGCGCGGAAGCGGCGAAATTTGCCCCGGCGCGAGTGGATGCGCTGGAGGAAGACGAAGGGGCGGCAGAAGCGGTGGTCGAATCGGTTCTGCGGCCAAAACGTAGTTTATGGCGCCGCATGGTCAGCGCCGGTCTGGCTATTTTTGGCGTCAGCGTCGTGGCGCAGGGCGTACAGTGGACCCTGACCGCCTGGCAAACCCAGGACTGGATTGCGCTCGGCGGCTGTGCGGCGGGAGCGCTGATTGTCGGCGCCGGTGTTGGGTCGGTCGCGACCGAATGGCGGCGACTGTGGCGTCTGCGCCAGCGGGCCCATGAGCGCGACGAGGCGCGGGATTTGATGCACAGTCACGCGGTCGGAAAAGGACGCGCGTTTTGCGAGAAACTGGCGCAGCAGGCCGGGCTTGATCAGGCGCATCCTGCGCTGCAGCGTTGGTATGCGGCGATTCATGAAACGCAAAACGATCGGGAAGTGGTCAGCCTGTATGCGCAGCTGGTGCAGCCGGTGCTGGATGCCCAGGCGCGGCGGGAAATCAGCCGTTCGGCGGCGGAGTCCACGCTGATGATCGCCGTCAGCCCGCTGGCGCTGGTGGATATGGCCTTTATCGCCTGGCGTAATTTACGCCTGATCAACCGCATTGCCACGCTGTATGGCATTGAGCTGGGTTATTACAGCCGCCTGCGTCTGTTCCGCCTGGTGCTGCTGAATATCGCCTTTGCCGGCGCCAGCGAACTGGTGCGGGAAGTGGGCATGGACTGGATGTCGCAGGACCTGGCGGCCAGACTTTCAGCGCGTGCGGCGCAGGGGATTGGCGCCGGACTGCTTACGGCACGTCTGGGGATTAAGGCCATGGAGCTGTGTCGCCCGCTACCGTGGATCGCTGACGACAAACCGCGGCTGGGCGATTTCCGTCGTGAACTGATTGGTCAGCTGAAAGAGACGCTACAAAAAAGTAAAAGCGGTCCGCAGCCCTGATCGCCTTCTGATAACCGCCGGGCGACCGGCGGTTTTAGGACATCTCCCCCGGCGCCCGGGGCTTTGAACGGATATCTTTACGCCATAACGGCCGTTTTTCCGCCATGCTGTCAATAATTGTTGACAGCTATCTTCACGCCAGCAAATAACTGTCCTATTATTCATCCGTCATTGGCCTTTTTAGGGTGAATACTCCCATGCGTCTTGAAGTCTTTTGTGAAGACCGTCTTGGTCTGACTCGTGAATTGCTTGATTTGCTGGTGCTCCGCGGTATCGATCTGCGCGGCATCGACATTGATCCCATTGGCCGAATTTATCTTAATTTTGCCGAGCTGGAGTTTGCCAGCTTCAGCAGCCTGATGGCGGAAATCCGCCGGATTGCCGGCGTCACCGACGTGCGTACCGTGCCGTGGATGCCGTCGGAACGTGAACACCTGGCGCTCAGCGCGCTGCTGGTGGCGATGCCGGAGCCGGTGCTGTCGCTGGACACCAAAGGCAAGGTTGAACTGGCGAACCCCGCCAGCTGCCAGCTGTTTGCGCAGAGCCCGGAGCGGCTGCGCAATCATCCGGTCGCTCAGTTAATTACCGATTTTAACGTCCAGCGCTGGCTGGAGAGCAGCCCGCAGGAGTCGCATAGCGAGCATGTGGTGGTTAACGGCCAGAACTTCGTGCTGGAAATCACCCCGGTCTACCTTGAAGGCGAACACGGCGAACGGGTCCTGACCGGTGCGGTGGCGATGTTGCGTTCCACCGTTCGTATGGGGCGTCAGCTGCAAACCATGACGACGCAGGACACCAGTGCCTTCAGTCAAATCCTCGCCGTCGGCCCGAAAATGCGCCATGTCGTCGAACAGGCTCGTAAGCTGGCGATGCTCAGCGCGCCGCTGCTGATCGTCGGCGATACCGGAACCGGCAAAGATTTACTCGCCCACGCCTGCCATCTGGCCAGCCCGCGGGCAAACAAACCCTATCTGGCGCTGAACTGTGGCTCCATCCCGGAAGATGCGGTGGAAAGCGAGTTGTTTGGCGACGCTATTCAAGGCAAAAAAGGCTTCTTTGAGCAGGCGAACGGCGGTTCGGTCCTGCTGGATGAAATCGGCGAAATGTCGCCGCGTATGCAGACCAAGCTACTGCGTTTTCTTAATGACGGCACCTTCCGGCGCGTCGGGGAAGATCACGAAGTTCACGTCGACGTGCGGGTCATCTGCGCGACGCAGAAAAATCTGGTGGAGCTGGTGCAGAAGGGATTATTCCGCGAGGATCTCTACTACCGCCTCAACGTGCTCACCCTCTACCTGCCGCCGCTGCGCGACTGTCCGCAGGATATCATTCCGCTGACGGAGCTGTTTGTTTCCCGGTTTGCCGACGAACAGGGGATCCCGCGACCGAAGCTTTCCGCCGACCTCAGCACGGTGTTGACCCGCTATAGCTGGCCTGGCAACGTTCGCCAGCTGAAGAACGCGGTTTACCGCGCGCTGACCCAGCTCGAAGGCTATGAGATGCGTCCGCAGGATATTCTGTTGCCGGATCACGATGTGGCCTCGCTACCGGTTGGCGAAGAGGCGATGGAAGGGTCGCTGGATGACATTACCCGTCGCTTTGAACGCTCGGTGCTGACCCAGCTTTATCGCAGCTTCCCGAGCACCCGTAAGCTGGCGAAGCGCCTCGGCGTATCGCATACCGCGATCGCCAATAAGCTGCGTGAATACGGTCTGAGCCAGAAGAAAGGCGAAGAGTAGGCGCTGTCACCGGCGGCTCAGGCGGCCGGTGACAATCTGGCGCCATAGAGGCTTCAACCTTTCGCCCGCTTCTGTATATACTCAGTTTTCTTCATCTTTTTCCAGGAATACGGATGTCAACTTCGCCGGGTCATCTGCTTCAGTGGATGAAACTGCTGGGACTCTCTGCCGGACTCTCCGGGGTTCTGTTCGGGCTGCACCTGCCTGCGGCATTGCTGCTGGGGCCGATGATCGCCGGGATAACGTTGAGTCTGCGCGGGGCGAGCATTCGCGTTCCGCGGCCGTTTTTTATTGCCGCTCAGGCCATTATCGGCTGCATGATTGCCCGCACCTTAACCCCCTCTGTTTTTAGCGTCCTCATCGGGCACTGGCCGCTGGTGCTGCTTACCCTCTTCTCCACGCTTGCCGTCAGCGCGCTGACGGGGTGGCTGCTGGTGCGCTATAGCGCGCTCCCCGGCGCGACCGGTGCGTGGGGCAGTTCGCCTGGCGGAGCGTCGGCTATGGTGGTGATGGCGCAGGAGTATGGCGCCGATGTGCGGCTGGTGGCCCTGATGCAGTATCTGCGGGTGCTGTTTGTCGCGGGCGCGGCGGCGCTGGTGGTGCGTTTTGCCCTGGGCGGCGATGCGCAGGCGATGACCCAGCATATCGTCTGGTTTCCACCATTGACGTGGCAGCTGCCGTGGACGCTGCTGCTGACGATGGTCGCGGGATGGCTGGGGCTGAGAATGCGTTTCCCGTCCGGTGCGATGCTATTCCCGATGCTGGCGGGCGCGGTGGTGCAGGGAGAGGGCTGGTGGATGCTTGAGCTGCCTGAATGGCTGCTGGCGCTGGCATATGCCGCCATTGGCTGGAGCGTTGGACTAAAGTTTAATAAAGAGATCTTCCTGCTGGCCCTGAAAACGCTGCCGCAGATTATCGCCTCCATTATCGGCCTGATTGTGGTTTGTGCGCTGCTGGCGCTGGGGGTGACCCAGGTGCTGCCGCTCGATTTTATGACCGCTTATCTGGCGACAAGCCCCGGCGGGCTGGATACGGTGGCGATTATTGCCGCAGGTACGCGGGCGGATATGTCGTTTATTATGGCGATGCAGACGCTGCGTCTGTTTACCATTTTGCTGACCGGCCCGATGATTGCGCGTTTGATTTCGCGCTATGCGCCGCAGAAATAAACAAGCCTCCGCAGAACGGAGGCTTAACGTAGCCGGAAGGCCGGCGGTGACGCCATTTTCCGGGATAGCTTGTGGTCTTAGCCTTTCAGCGAAGCCAGGGCCGCATCGTAGTCCGGCTCTTCGGTGATTTCGTTCACCAGCTGGCTGTAAACAACCTGGTCATTTTCATCAATAACGACCACCGCACGCGCGGCCAGACCGGCCAGCGGACCGGCTGCAATGGCGACACCGTAATCGGCCAGGAACTGCGGAGCGCGCAGCGTGGACAGGGTGACGACATTGTTCAGGCCTTCCGCGCCGCAGAAGCGAGACTGGGCGAACGGCAGGTCGGCAGAGATGCACAGCACAACGGTGTTATCCAGCTCGGAGGCCAGTTGGTTAAATTTACGAACCGATGCCGCGCAAACGCCGGTATCGATGCTCGGGAAAATATTCAGTACTTTACGTTTGCCGGCGAACTGGCTCAGCGCGACGTCAGAGAGATCTTTGGCGACCAGCGTAAACGGCTGCGCGGTAGCGCCAGCCTGCGGAATGGTGCCCTGAACAGAAACGGGGTTGCCCTGGAAATGCACGGTTTGTGACATGTTTATCTTCCTGTTTACATATAGTTAACGTCACGGGTAGTGTATGACATCCGTTATCGGCACGGCAAATCCTATTTAATGTTTCCCCTGGAGGAACCTGGGAATGCGAAACCTGCGAGTGTACGAAGAAGCCTGGCCGTTACATACGCCCTTTGTGATTGCCCGCGGCAGTCGCAGCGAGGCGAAGGTGGTGGTGGTGGAAATTGAAGAGGACGGCGTAAAAGGCGTTGGAGAGTGCACGCCGTACCCGCGCTATGGTGAGAGCCTCGCGTCGGTCATGGCGCAGATCCTCACCATTGGCGAGCAGCTGGAAAGCGGCATGACCCGCGAACAGCTCCAGCATCTGCTGCCGGCAGGGGCCGCGCGCAACGCCGTAGATTGTGCGCTGTGGGATCTGCAGGCCCGTCGCGTCGGGAAAACGATTCCTCAACTGCTGGGTATCGGACTCCCCAATCGGGTGGTGACGGCGCAGACGGTCGTGATCGGAACCCCTGAACAGATGGCGGCCAGCGCCGCCGCGCTGTGGGAGAAGGGGGCCCGGCTACTGAAGGTGAAACTGGATAATCATCTGATCAGCGAACGGCTGATTGCCATTCGCAACGTGGTGCCAGAGGCGACGCTGATAGTGGATGCCAATGAATCCTGGTCCAGCGATGGCCTGGCGGCGCGCTGTCAGCTGCTGGCGGACATCGGTGTGGCCATGCTCGAACAGCCGCTTCCGGCGGACGCCGACGACGCGCTGGAAAATTTTATTCACCCGCTGCCCATCTGTGCCGACGAGAGCTGCCACACCCGCGATAGCCTGCCGCAGCTGCGCGGGCGTTATGAGATGGTGAATATTAAGCTGGATAAAACCGGTGGCTTGACCGAAGCGCTGTTTCTGGCGCAGGAGGCCGGGGAGCTGGGGTTTGAACGTATGCTGGGCTGCATGCTCTGCACGTCGCGGGCCATTTCAGCGGCGCTCCCGCTGGTGCCGCTGGCGCGTTTCGCCGATCTGGATGGCCCGACCTGGCTGGCGGTAGATGTTGAGCCGGCGCTGCATTTCAGCACCGGGGTGCTTCATCTCTGAGCGTGCCAGCGCAGTAGATCCATCATTGCCGACAGATGCTTTTCCGTCGCTTCGTCGGCTGAGATGGGCGGAAACTCGGCGGTGATGCAGGGCAGGCCGATATCGGCACACCAGCTGCCAAAAGAGCCGGGGGTTTCGTAACCGACGCTGCCGACCAGCGGCAGGGCAAACGCGTCGGCCAGCCACTGTCCCAGCTCGCTGTGGCCGGGATCTTCAATGCAGGCCAGCGGATCGTGGAAGGAGACGACCCACGCGGGGTGGATCTGATGGATCAGCTGGCACAGTGCCTGGGTTTCCGGTTCTGAACCGGGTTTTTCGCCGGTCAGCAGTACCACATCGCGCTGTTCTGCCGCGCTATTCCAGCGATACACCGTTTCCCCTTCTTTCCAGTTTGCCGCGGGGAAGTTGCGGTTCAGATCGACGCCGCGGGCGTTGGCCCGTAGTCCCAGCTGACAGCCATCGGGATTCACCGCCAGCACGACGTGATGGCGGCGTAATTCCGGTTTCAGGGTACGCAGCGCACAGGAGAGCGTCACGATCGATGAGTTTTCATCGCCGTGGGTACCGGCAAGAATCAGGCCGCTGCGGCTGTCCGCCAGCGGGGCGGGGAACCAGAGCAGCGGCGCGCCAAGATGTGACTGACCATAGCGCTGCGTACCGGGCGGAAAGGCGCCGCGCAGGGGGCGAGGACGGGAAACGGGCATAGGGCATCCTGTTAGCAGGTTATTTTCTGCAGTGTTGTGTAAAAGCCTCCCGGAATCAAATAGTTTTCTGGGGCGGCTAAATCAGTGGACATGTCAATTTTCTATCACAAGCCGTTTGCAATTTCAGGTGATGAAACAAATAATTATCGCTCTGCCAGCTCTGGTTCTTTTATTTTAAAGGGGATCTCATGAAGTATCCTGTCACATTGACATGCGGCGCGCTGTGGTTAGCCAGCGTTTCTTCTCTTGCCTGGGCAGCGGATGTCCCCCAGGGAACCGTATTAGCCGAAAAGCAGCTGCTGGTACGGCATATTAAAGATGAACCCGCATCATTAGATCCCGCCAAAGCCGTTGGTCTGCCGGAAATTCAGGTGATTCGCGATCTTTTTGAAGGTTTAGTCAACCAGGACGCGAAAGGCAATATTATCCCAGGCGTGGCGACCCGCTGGCAGAGTAATGATAACCGCGTCTGGACGTTTACGCTGCGCGATAACGCGCGCTGGTCCGATGGCTCACCGGTGACCGCAGAGGACTTTGTCTATAGCTGGCAGCGTCTGGTTGACCCGAAAACCACCTCGCCTTTCGCCTGGTTCGCCGCGCTGGCGGGGATCAGCAACGCGCAAAATATTATCGATGGTAAAGCGGCGCCGCAGACGCTGGGCGTCACCGCCGTTGATGCGCGTACCCTGCGCGTGCAGCTGGATAAACCGCTGCCGTGGTTCAGTAACCTGACGGCCAGCTTCGCCTTTTATCCGGTACAGAAAGCTAACGTAGAGAGCGGTGCTAACTGGACGCGTCCGGGCAATCTTATCGGCAACGGCGCTTACGTTTTAAAAGATCGCGTCGTTAACGAGAAACTGGTGGTCGTGCCGAACAGCCACTATTGGGATAATGCGAAAACGGTTATTCAGCAGGTGACGTTTGTTCCGATCAATCAGGAGTCCTCGGCAACGAAACGCTATCTGGCCGGCGATATTGATATCACCGAGTCTTTCCCGAAGAATCTGTATCAGAAATTGCTGAAGGATATTCCGGGCCAGGTGTATACGCCGCCGCAGCTGGGAACCTATTACTACGCCTTTAATACTCAGAAAGGTCCGACCGCCGATGAGCGCGTGCGTCTGGCGCTGAGCATGACTATCGACCGTCGTCTGATGGCGGAGAAGGTACTGGGAACCGGCGAAAAACCGGCCTGGCATTTTACGCCGGACGTGACCGCCGGGTTTGTACCGCAGCCGTCGCAGATGGAAAGCATGAGTCAGGCCGAGCTGAACGCTCAGGCCAAAGCGCTATTGCAGGCGGCAGGCTACGGTCCCGGTCGTCCGCTGCAGCTGACGCTGCTGTATAACACTTCAGAAAACCACCAGAAAATCGCGATTGCGGTTGCTTCGATGTGGAAGAAAAATCTCGGCGTGGATGTGAAGCTGCAGAATCAGGAGTGGAAAACCTATATCGATAGCCGCAACACCGGTAACTTTGATGTGATTCGCGCTTCGTGGGTAGGGGATTATAACGAACCTTCCACTTTCCTGTCGCTGCTGACCTCGACCCACAGCGGGAATATTTCCCGTTTCAACGACCCGGCCTATGACAAGATTCTGAGCCAGGCGGCACAGGAAACCTCGGATAAAGCGCGTAATGATGATTACAATGCGGCGGAAAAAATCATCATGAGCAAAGCGCCTGTTGCCCCGATCTATCAGTATACCAACGGGCGTCTGATTAAGCCGTGGCTAAAAGGGTATCCGATTAATAACCCGGAAGATGTTGCCTATAGCCGTACGATGTATATCGAGAAGCACCCATAACGCTTACCTCAGCACCATTTCATCAGGGCGCGGTTATCCGCGCCCTGATTTTTTGGCAATATTATTGGCTACGATAGTCCGTTCTGACGTTATGTCAGAGGGGGATAACTTCCTTTTTGCGCAGGCCCGTCTTTATCCTTGTCGCGGCCGCAGTATAAATGCCAGCGCACGGAGGGCTCATTTAGCGTAGCGCAGGGAATATGGTGATCGCGCCCCAAAAACTACGACTTTATTTAGCCGACATTAAGGAATACGCTGTAGGTGCGGTGGCCGAAAAGGTAAACCGATCGACGATCGTGACTTAAGATTTTTCTTGCGTTTTTAATCCGTGGACTGAAAATCATGCTGCGTTCTTGAATATCCGATGGTTGCATAATAAAGTCAACGCAGTCTAATTGTTGCCCGTTACGGAATACTTTGTATGGTCGCTGTTATTTTAATCTTTATCGTCTGTTTTCTTTTTATTATCACCCTGTGGTCCGTATATTCTTATTAATATAATGTAAAAGGCCGATGCATTTCTGAGTCAACCTTTCTTAATGCAGAGGCAGGTAACGGTTTGATTCACTTCTTTTTTTGGCCAAACAGATTAGCAAATTTTTGCAGTTCCTGTTTGTTGGCAAGATTAAATTTAGTCATTACATTCCGTTTGTGTGAAAACACCGTTTTATAGTTCATGCTTAATTTATTGGCAATATCGGAAGTATTTAATCCAATGCTGGTGGCATAGAGAATCTTTAACTGTATCGCGGTGACCGAATTGCACTGGCAGTCAAGACATCTCCTGAGGCCGCATGATGCTGATTCATTCGTAGTTTTTATGCTGCTGACATCCAGTGCTTTTGCCATGGTCTTTTTGATATTGCCAGGTAAATCTTTTTCGTAGATAAATACAGATCCTTTAATGCAGTTGGGGAGTGGATTTTTTACCACAGGGCCCTTTTGGGAGTGAATGATGAAAATTCTGGCGGCGTCGCTTCTGTTATTCAGCGTGTCATGACATAAAGAAAATTCGCCCACCACCATCTCTGTAAAGATGATATCGGCAGTGCTGATGTTTTTTATATTGTAGTTGAAATCATAAGTAATGTTTTCATGCTCAATGATGAGATCTTCAATTAATTTCATTATGGCAAATCGGAAGTAAATATTTTTTATATTAAGTAAGATTCTAGTCATTTAGTGTTCACAGTTAATCGTCAGGGCAAGATATGATAATGTTATATTTATTATAAATTTATTTTATTCATGCATTGCAGCTAAGATATTTCACTACCATTATCTTTGCAAGCGCTGTGGCAAAAATGAGATACAGTCTTACTTTGCTAAGAAAAATCCTATTTAACAATGAATTAGCGCATTGTAATAGTTTGTTTTGTTTTATTTTAAACGAAAATCGCTGCCGCTAGTCGGCGCAGCGGCGTTGAAGAGAGAGATAGCGCTGTTTTAATAAATAAAGGCACAGCGGAAATTATCTGTATTTCATGATCTTTATGCGTCGATAGTATTATTTAGTCAATATGGGTAAAGACAGTACGGAAGGTTATTACTGCAGGTAACAATGATGTCAGAGTGTGAAATAGCATCGGTGATAAATATGTCGGAGCCCACTCCGCTCGATGCAGCGGGGGAGAATTGATCGCGCCGGAGCCTGAAAAAAGGGGGGCTCTATGATGTCGCGGATGGTGTCGCGAGTACCATGTTCTTTCTCATGATAAAGGAGAGAGAATCGACAGATTAATCGCATCATTTCAGGCTGACCACGCTGCGGTAAGGTCAGAGCGACCTGAGTGAATTTGGCCGCGCTGTTTTGCTATCCGCCGCCGGAGGGCATCTCCCTTCCCTTAATCCGACAGAGCCTCTCCCGTCGGGCGGGAATCTCAAAGACGCTCCTGGTTCTGTGGCGTATGCGGCGATGATTTCGCGGACTGATAGCGGAAAATGGCCGCTCACTGTACCCCTGCAGGCGTACTGACAGGGTTGCAAGTATATTTGGTTATCGCATTTTTGTGGGCGTGCAGGAGTTCACTCAACGTCTACAGCGCATTCTCCGGGCAGGTGATATTGTCGACATACAGAATCAACGGATTTCGATGGCTGGCGAGAGGAACCATTGCCCTGATGGCACCGAGTATGAGATGACCTGACGTTCGCAGACGATTTGTGGCGAAAGGATGCGGAGGGATGACACCGACGGGTCAACTCGGGTGGCCAGCAGCAGACCACCGAGAGGACAAACAGCATTTTAATTTCGCGGCACGGCCTGTCAGCATCAATTACCCTTCGGTGTTGATAAGATCGTTAAATAACCATCTTGAGTAACCCACGAGAAATTAAAATCTTATTAATGCAATATTATTAATTGGATTTGCTTATGCGTAATATGGCTAAAACTCATGACCTGTGCGTTTAAAGCGACGTCAACCTTTTGACGCGATCTCGCGTTAAACGGGCCATGTCAGACTATCGAACATTAAGATAAATTCATTTTAGAAAGTTCACCGATGCGTGCCTCTCCAGTGGTGGTTTGTTATTAACGCCTTTTTTTGAACGTAAACTGCTGCTTTTTTCTGTCCTTGATATAAGAAACGAGAGAAAAAACAGCAACCAGAAGCAGTACTATAGCTAATACTAAAAAGAATAAGTTTGCCATGTGGTTTAGTCCCCGAGAAGTTCATGGATATTCTTGCTTTTATGAAAGCGAATCTACTCCAGGATTAAGAAAAATCCTAACTAAATATTTTAATGGAATGTGAAAAAAGTTTTTTTAATTCTGTTTATGCCGTTAGTGCGAGATTTTGTGCCAATCATGCCGCGATGGCGTAGCATTATATGGTTATTGATAATGGATTTTTCGCTCAAAAACATCGGGTACGCTGCGGTTGGCCTGTGAGGCAGATAAGCAGAAAAAAGAGGCCGGTAGCAGGCGATATCTGATTAATAACTCACTGGAAATAGCAAACGGGCGGCGTGGCGGGAGTTTTAGTGAAACATGAGGCAGCAGGTCTCGCGAGAGACCTGCTGAAGAGGCCTGTTTAGCACAATACGCGCGCGGATCGCGCGTGACAGCCCTCCGTGAGCGGGTAACGACGGGCTGTTCATCCATAAACGCTCACCGGACTGCTGTGCCCGAATGAGAAATAAAAACCTGTGCGGATTCCGACCGGCGTCAATCCACGTTATTGAAGTAGTCCCGCGCAACGGCTTCGACGCGCTTTGAATCAATACCCGTTTTTTCGGTAATCAACTCAATGAACTGCTTGAACTTATCGCTCATGACATTACCGCCGTCCCAATGGGCGACGTAGAATCGGCACTGATAGCGATAAAAGTGGAGGGTGGTATCTCCTAACGTGTAATACATAAGAATCTCCAGTTCAGTATGTCGGATACATCGCCGGTATGGTGGGGATAGCGATGGCCCATAACGGTCGGTTGCACAGAGACTATCCTCCTCCCAATCGGCGCAAATTTCCAGAGATGCGACTTACTCTTTGCCAATTTTCTGGTCACTTCTTCTGCCAGCGCTCGTGTTTGTGGTGGGCATCTGGCGAGTGATATCTCTTATCGTGCCGGCCGGTGACCGTAGCTTTTGCTTTATCGTCCGCCTTTTCTCGCTGCCTTGCCCTGCAGACCAGAGCCTTGCCTTATAAGCACAAAGAGTCGTCATGAAATCAGAGGGATACGCTGCCAGTACTCCGTTAGCACGCAGGCAGCCCTTGATTTCTTTCATCGATCGATAATACTGTATGTGTATACAGTATTTTTGATGGTGATTATCATGCGGTTTTTCACACCTGCCGACCTACGCCAGATCGTGGCGTTGCCTTTGTTCAGCGATCTTGTGCCATGCGGCTTTCCGAGTCCGGCACAGGATTATGTCGAGCGGCGTATTGACCTGAATGAACTGATGATTCAGCACCCGAGCGCGACCTATTTTGTGAAATCCACCGGCGATTCAATGATCGACGCCGGAATTGGCGAAGGGGATTTGCTGGTGGTGGATAGCTCCCGTAAGGCTGAGCATGGCCATATCGTTATTGCCGCGGTCGATGGCGAATTTACCGTTAAGCGCCTGCAACTGCATCCCGTTGCGATGCTTAAGCCTGAAAACAGCGCCTATTCCCCGATTGTGATTGGCCGCGAAGATAGCCTGGATATTTTCGGGGTGGTGACCTACATCGTGAAGTCTGTGAGCTGATCATGTTTGCGCTGTGCGATGTGAATTCGTTTTATGCCTCGTGTGAAACCGTTTTTCGCCCGGACCTGAAGGGGCGGCCCGTGGTGGTGTTATCCAATAACGACGGATGCGTTATTGCGCGTTCTGCCGAAGCGCAATCGCTGGTGAAAACCGGTGAACCGTACTTCAAACTGAAGGATCTCTTCAGGCGTCACCGGGTGGTTTGCTTCAGTAGCAACTATGAACTCTATGCGGATATGTCCAATCGGGTGATGACCACGATCGAGGAGATGTCTCCCCGCTGCGAAATATACTCTATTGATGAGATTTTTTGTGACCTCACCGGCGTGCGCAACTGTCGCGATCTGACGGAGTTTGGGCGCGAAATCAGAGCCACGGTTTTGCAACGTACGCATCTGACGGTTGGGGTGGGGATCGCTCAGACCAAAACCCTGGCCAAACTGGCGAACTATGCGGCCAAAAAATGGCAACGGCAGACCGGAGGGGTGGTCGATCTGTCAAATATTGCGCGTCAGCGGAGGCTCATGGCGGCATTAAATGTCGGTGACGTCTGGGGCGTAGGTCGGCGGATTGCGAAAAAACTGGAAGGGCTGGGCATCAGGACCGTCCTGCAGCTGGCAGACACCGATATTCGGTTTATCAGAAAGCATTTCAACGTTGTGCTGGAGAGAACCGTGCGTGAACTCCGCGGCGAGCCATGTCTTGAACTGGAAGAATTTGCTCCGATCAAACAGGAGATTATCTGCTCCCGGTCCTTCAGCCACTACATCGTGGAATATGAGGAGATGCGGCAGGCTATTTGCAGCTATGCCACACGGGCTGCGGAGAAACTGCGTAGCGAGCATCAATATTGCCGCTTTATCTCCGCGTTTGTTAAAACCTCGCCATTTGCGCACAACGAGCCGTATTACAGCAACAGCGCATCGGTAAAGCTGCTGACCCCCACCCAGGACAGCCGGGATATTATCGGCGCGGCGATGCGCTGCCTGGATGCCATCTGGAAAGATGGTCAGCGGTATCAGAAAGGGGGGGTTATGCTGGGTGACTTTTATAGTCAGGGGGTGGCGCAGCTTAACCTGTTCGATGAAAATGCGCCGCGACACAACAGCCAGAAGCTGATGGAGGTGTTGGATCGTCTGAATGCGAAAGAGGGGCGCGAAACGCTTTATTTCGCCGGACAGGGTATCCAGCCGCAGTGGCGGATGAAACGGGAAATGCTTTCGCCGAGATACACCACGCGCTATGCCGACCTGCTCACGGTTAAGTGATACTCCTCCGGTCATTACCTGTCAGCTTGTGCCAGAAGCGAACGCTGAGAAGGAGAATTTTTGCAAGGTTACGACCATTCCGGGTGACCGATAAGGGGGCCCCGGAAATGTCGTTAAAGCGGTGAAATGGCTTCTACAACATGCTGAAAGACGTAGGGGTCGGAAAGGAGCTCAAATTCTTCGTCATCTGGATAAGTAACTGCGACCTGATAGTTTTCTCCAGCAAATGCTTTCACCGACGGTAAATCCTGCCAGTAAGTCGCCAGAAAGAAGTGCTCCCGATCGCCCTGAGTCTCCCTGCGCACAAAGGCGCCTCTGTTCCCCTCGATACTCCTTGCGTGTTCCACGCCTGTCCGCTGAAGATGATTCGCAAAACCTTCTGCGTGTTTAAGCGGGACACAACCGTGCCAGGTCCTTACAATCATTTGCTTTCCCTCATTTAACGACAGAATATCACCCTGGCACCTAAAGAGATCGTGATGGGCAATTTGCGGCGCAATCCGCACAATATTTATCCTGATTAAGTCGAGAGTCTCTCCTGCAGGCCCGCTCCTTGCGCCAGGAGAACGGCATCTTCCCTGGCGCTGTCTGCTGCGGGCCAGGGGAGGAGGTGATTAACCTCACAACATCCCTGGCAGCGAATCTCTGAGATAACCCTCTAGCAGCGACGCACAAATTCGCGTTTCATTTGACATCATGCTTGCCGGTGGATGAAGTAACCAGGCACTAAAAGGCGGTAGCGGGTAGTGGCTTAAAAGGGGGATTAATCTCCCCTGTTCAATGGCGTTCTTGCAGACTGGATATTGCAAAACACCGATCCCATGCCCGGCTAATAAATAGGTGAAGACACTCCGCCAGTGCGTGGAACGAAATTTAACGTTAATGGGAGCATTAATGTGTTGATCTTCAGCGGTCATTAATGGAATGCGATTATTGGCGAAAATTCCCGATACCGCAGCAAAAGGATAACGGACCAGTTCTTCCGGAGATTGTGGCGAACCCATTTTCGCCAGGAGGGCAGGCGATGCCAGTAACATTCTGTGCACGATACCGAGTGGACGCGCGACAAAAAAACCTTCCGTGACCTCTCCAAGTCTCAATGACAAATCCACACCTTCAGTGACAGGATCGATGACGCGGTCGTTAAAAATCATATCGATCTGCAGATCGGGATGTTCCTTCTGAAGCTGCAATATTGCAGGCATCAGCACGCTGTCTCCAACGGAGTAAGGGGTGGCAATACGTATTTTGCCTTGCAAACCCTGATGTTCTTCGTTCACCGACAGCGCGTGATCAGCCGCCTGAAGCGCCGTTTTGCTCCGCTCATAAAACAGATTACCGCTATGCGTCAGAGACATATTACGCGTATTGCGTCTTAGCAAACGCGTACCAAGGTGCGTTTCCAGTTTTTCAATCCGTTCACTGACGGCAGGTTGCCCAATACCGAGATCGCGGGCAGCAGCCGACATGCTGCCCCGCTCAACCACCCTGACGAATATGCGCATTGCTGAGAGTATATCCATTCAACGATTATATTGGTTTTACTGATATATGTAAGTGGATACAGGATTCTACTGCTCTCCTTCGAAATAATGGAAACTTAACGCCAGAGTCAGCCCTGGACCGTGGAGTCATATAATTCATTAATTTTTATGGAGATTTATCATGTCAGATATCAAGCTTTTTATGTTCCAGTCAGGAATACAGCAATGTAAATATCAGCATATCCGTATGAATCAAGGCGCAGGAGAGCGCTATGAGATACCTGTCCCCTGGTTCTTACTGACACATCCGGATGGCTTTGCTCTGATCGACGGTGGCCTGGCTGTCGAAGGATTGAAAGACCCCCATGCTTACTGGGGCAGTGCGGTAGAGCTGTTTAAGCCGGTGATGTCAGCAGAACAGGGTTGCGTAGAACAGCTCAAAAAAATTGGCATTGCCCCTGAGGAAATCCGCTACGTGCTAGTGTCCCACTTGCACTCGGATCATACTGGCGCGATTGGGCGCTTCCCCAACGCCACTCATATAGTGCAAAAATGTGAGTATGAATATGCTTATGCCCCTGACTGGTTTACCTCTGGCGCCTATTGTAGAAAGGATTTTGACCATCCTGAACTTGACTGGTTGTTTCTAAACGGTCTGTCAGATGATCGCCATGACCTGTACGGTGATGGCACGTTACAATGTATTTTCACGCCCGGGCATTCGCCAGGACATCAATCTTTTCTTATCAGGTTACCGAGCGGTACAACCTTTATGCTCGCCATTGATGCGTGTTATACCCTCGATCATTATCATGATCGAGCGCTTCCAGGTCTGATGACGTCAGCCAGTGACGTTGCTCAGTCTGTACGAAAGTTGCGCCAACTTACCCGGCAACATAATGCGCTACTTATTCCCGGGCACGATCCTGAAGAATGGCGCAAATACAGGCTTGCGCCAGCCTGTTACGGTTGATTTGTTCCTGATGTATGCCTGTCAGTGGCATGAGCGGATCGGTAAAATACCGTCACGCGCACCGGCAAGAGCCAGTGCAGGTTAATGGCAAAAAAATAATGCGCTGAATGTCAGCGGCCATGGGGCGTACGCTGGGGGGGGAATGAAGTAAACAAGCCTGAGCGGGCGTACAGCCACGCCGCTGACTTCATTTCTTTCGTCCCCGTTGCCAACTGCATATTCAGCCGCTTCCCTTTAGTGTCAGATACGGACGTGATTACCTCATCGACTTTTTGATAACTATTGTTCTGCTCAGGGGGCTGAATCTTACATTTCAGCATTAATAGCCGCATCGGGGAGGGATTTATTCTCTTTTTCAACTTCTTTTGCCATATTTGTTATATGTCGACCGGTCACTTATATGGCATATAAGTATTAAATGAACATCAAAGGGAGTGACCTTATGCCGCTTTATGATCTCAGAACCGAAGCACATGCTATACCGGAGGCATGGCACTCTCATATTTTAGGTCGCGTTGGCGCTGCGAATCTCAAAGTCTTACGTATGGATAAGCGCTCAGCAACTGAAGAAGTACATGAGTATGACGAGGGGTTACTGGTCATTGACGGATGCCTCGAACTGAGCGTGGAGGGTAAAAAAATCTCTGTAACGTCTGGCCAGCTTTATGTAGCCAAAGCGGGCATTCCTCATACTGTGGAAACCGGTAGTTTTGGCACCCTGATTATTATAGATTTAGCAGAAATCACAGTTTCCTGCGGACTCATTGGGGAAGAGTCTGAATGACGGGTAATATCTCTTTTCCACCGATAGCCAATATTTTATCCGCGTGATGCGACGAGCCTCGCCGACTATTGCAACGATATTATGTCCACTTTGTACCATGAGCCGATAAGGTGAACATAACGGTACGTAAGATACCTAAAAGCTCATGTTTCGCGTGGATAGATGATGTGGCGACGTGGCTCAGATAGCGATCGGCTGCGGGTCTGTTTTCCTGCCGATGTACAATGGCTAAAGGCGCAGACACCGGGCGTGACAACCGTATACCATAGGTTATGAGCCTCGTTCAGAACAAGACGCTGCTGGAGTAAAAAGGCCTGCAGCTGCTGGTGCTGGAATAAATTTCTGTTTGCGTGATATTAAAAAATTTGCGTGGTTCAAGCCGTTGTTATTATTTTATTCTTTTAGCGTGTCGATACCTTAATGGTGGCAGTTTATAATTTTTAGAAAAAATGCGTGTAAAGGTCTGCTGTGAGTCAAATCCATATTTATAGGCTATGCTGATCACGGGTTCATCTGTCTCAATAAGATCTTTTGCCGCCAGACTGAGTTTCTTATCTCTGATATATTTCCCCAGGCTCACTGCTTTTACCTGTACAAAAACCCGCTGAAGATGCCACCTGGAATATCCCGCCCGTGCAGCAACATCCTCAATCCTCAGCGGTTTGTGTAAGTTTGAATCAATCCATTGGGTTATCTCATCGATGATGTCTTCTGTTCTGAACATAAATCGATGCTCATAATAAAAGGTTTATGAAACATCCTTTACAGGATGCTAATGATTCATTTATAGATTTCAGCCACTCCGTGTAGCCTGTTATTTCCGGTCGCGGACAGGATTTTGAATGACGTGGCACCTTGCTCATCGGCCTTACGAGAAAGCGCAGTCGATAACTCATCAAGCGTAAGGGCATTGCTGGCTGAGACCACACCTATTTTTTCTTTGCCATCTGCATGATTAAGTTCCTGAGCTGCAGATGCGGCATTCACAGCAATAAATCCCATGAACAATAGCGTAATAAGTCGTGCTTTCATATTCTATACCTCTTTTAAATAATAGGGTTGAAACTGGACTTCTGTCAGGAGGAAGGCCCTCCGTCTTGATAGTTAAATATACCGATCTAAGCTGTCATCAGGCTGACCGCGATATGACAAAATTGTCAGGTTTTTAGCTTAGCTGGAATACAGTTCAGCTCGTGAATAATGCACTCAGGCTCTTCACTGAGGGGCATATTGTCCATATCCAGAATCCCATCATTTTTTTGGCGATGATCCGTCCGCAGAGCTGCAAACAGAGGGGTGAGATCCTGCTGCGCTTCCCCTCGTTCTGCCACCAGCTCGAACGTTTTATTTTTTGCCGCATCGTTGCTCAGGGCGCTGACCAGAACCCGGGCGATTTGCTCTCGGGATATCACGCCATCTTCCGGCGTTCCCGTATGGCGTCGATCGCCCTGCAGCATAACGATTCTGTGCTCATCATCCTTGTTGTAATCAAACCAGCCGGGCCTGACGATGGTGTAGGGATGGCCGCTCGCCCTGACCAGACGTTCGGCTCGTCTTTTCCAGTCATGAACCTCAGTACGTTGATTCCAGGTGCTGAGCCGTTCAGTCACGCCAATCGTGGTCATTAAGCTGATGCAAACAGGGGTATCCTTGAAGATGCGCAAAATGTTACGCACACCGCCGTAATCTATCGCTCTGGCACCAATACGACCCTGGCCATCGGAACCGAGCGTGAAGATGACCGCAGCAATATCTTTCGGTAAATCGGTGAGAGTTTCGGGCATGGAAACATCGCCGTAAAAAACATCCGTTCCACGAGGAAGCCATTTTACTTTGTGCTTATTTCTGACCAGCGCCACGGGGTGATGGCCCATTTCAATAGCGGTATTCACGACATGAAGACCAATACTTCCTGTCGCTCCGGCAACGAGTATTTTCATGATAAACCTTCTGATAATTCAGATTTATTTTCGATATGGCCAGAATATCAATTATCATTATTGTCAGTAATGGGGCACAAATGATTGTGTCTATGAACACCCTTCATGAGTGCGCTGCGAAGGGAATGCCTCTATAAGGAAATCGCCAATGCTGAAAGAAAACTTCAACGAACTGCAAATCTTTCTTGTGGTCGCAAGAGAGCGGAGTTTTACCAAAGCAGCGGGCAAACTGGGTGTTTCTCAGTCCGCACTCAGTCATGCGATGAAAGCGCTGGAGGAAAGGCTAAATATCCGCCTTCTGACTCGTACGACCCGAAGCGTTGCCCCTACGGAAGCCGGTGAGCGAATTATTGCCTGTCTTGAACCCCGTATTGCCGATCTTGAGCAGGAGCTGGAAGCGCTTGTGCAACTGAACGGCACCGCCTCCGGTAATATCCGTTTATCCGCCGGGGAGCATGCCGCGCGAAGTCTGGTATGGCCGAAGTTAAAACCTTTCCTCAGGGAATATCCGGAAATTAATCTTGAGCTGGTGGTCGATAACGGCTTTGTCGATATTGTTGAGGGGCGTTTTGATGCCGGGATCCGCCTGGGCGAAAGCGTGGATAAAGACATGATCGCCGTAAAGATTGGGCCGGATATGCGCATGGCTGTGGTGGGTGCACCGTCCTATTTTGCCGCTAACCCCGTGCCTGACACGCCTCACGAGCTACAAAATCATCGCTGCATCAATATGCGCCTGCCGACGGCCGGCGGGCTTTACCACTGGGAGTTTGAGAGGGAAGGGAAACCGTTACGGGTCAGAGTGGAAGGGCAGGTAACGTTTAATCTGCAGGCGGAAAGGATTGATGCGGCGTTATCCGGTTTTGGCCTCGCCTGTATACCTGAAGACAGAGTGCAGGAATATATAAAGTCAGGAGAGCTGATTCAGGTTCTGCAGGAGTGGTGTCCGTCTTTCCCCGGATATTATCTTTACTACCCCAGTCGTAAGCAGCATCCGCCCGCTTTTGCGCTGATGATCGATGCCCTTCGCTACGCGGAATAACGGGTCCGCCATTCGCCGGGGGACCCGTCCGGGTATTGATTAACGGCCTACGCGAGCCTGGTGCTCAGGAGAGTAACGCTCGCCGACGATTTTAATCGTTTCCAGCGCCTGGGTTATCTGCCGCAAGTCATCCGGTGAAAGAACGATGTTGGCAGCGCCGAGGTTTTCCTCCAGCCGGTGTAGTTTGGTGGTGCCCGGGATGGGAACAATCCACGGTTTTTGTGCCAGCAGCCATGCCAGTGCGATTTGCGCAGATGTGACGCCTTTGCCGGCCGCCAGTTCACCCAACAACGAAACCAGCTTTTCATTGGCTTCAATGGCTTGTTCGGCGAAGCGCGGCACGGTACTGCGGTAATCATCCTTACCGAAAGTGGTTCCTGGCTTAATCGATCCCGTCAGGAAGCCTTTGCCTAATGGGCTAAAGGGCACAAAACCAATACCCAGTTCCTCCAGCAACGGCAGGATCTCCTGCTCAGGTTCGCGCCACCACATGGAGTACTCACTTTGCAGGGCCGTGACCGGTTGTACCGCATGCGCACGACGGATAGTTTGCGCGCCCGCTTCGGACAAACCGAAATGTTTGACTTTGCCTTCCGCTATCAGGTCTTTCACCGTTCCCGCAACATCTTCAATGGGGACATCCGGGTCGACACGGTGTTGATACAGCAGATCAATGACATCCGTCTTAAGACGGCGTAATGATCCTTCAACCGCTTCACGGATATGCGCCGGGCGGCTGTTTAAAATCTGCTGCTTGTTGTCCGCACCGAAGGTAAAACCAAATTTGGTGGCGATGACCACACGATCACGAAACGGTTTTAAGGCTTCACCGACAACCTCTTCATTAAGATATGGGCCATACACTTCGGCGGTATCAAAGAACGTGACGCCACGTTCAACCGCTGCGCGAATGAGCTCGATAGCCTGACGGGTATCGGTCGCCGGGCCGTAGCCGTGGCTTAAGCCCATGCAACCGAGTCCAGGGGCGGAGACTTCGAGTCCGGATTGACCCAGATAACGTTTTTGCATTGAATGAATACCTCTGCTTATTGCGCCTTAAACATCAAGTTTGCGACCGGTCAGCCATTCCACCATCGCCGGATCGCGGTGAGAGAAGAAGGCGCTGGTGGCGGTGTCGAGGGCGGCAATCTGCAGCATATCTTCACCACTGAGTTCAAAATCGAGAATGTTGATGTTCTCTTCCATGCGCTCTTTTCGCACCGATTTGGCCAGTGAAACGATGCCTCGCTGGAAGATCCACCGCAGTACAACCTGGCCCACGCTTTTGCCGTACTTCTGACCAATCGCCGTTAACACCGGATGCTGGAACAGGCCATTTTTACCTTCTGCAAACGGTGCCCAGGCTTCCGGCTGAATGCCACGGCTTTGATTCCATGGAACGGCCTGCAGCTGCTGGTTGAAGGGGTTAACTTCAATCTGGTTTACCGCCGGGACAACGTGGTTGAAGGCGATAAGGTCGGCCAGTCGGTCAGGATGGAAGTTGCTGACGCCAATGGCGCGAATTTTGCCGGCCTGTTGCAATTCCTCCATGGCCCGCCAGGCCCCATGGACATCACCGTAAGGCTGATGAATCAGGTACAGGTCAACGTAGTCAAGTTGCAGCCGATTCAGGGAACGTTCGAACTGTGCTTTAGCGCCTTCGTAGTGGGTATCCTGCAGCCACAGTTTGGTTGTGACAAAGAGTTCGTGACGTGCGATACCGGTCTGTTTCAGCGCATTCCCGACCTGGGTTTCATTCTGGTAAGACGCGGCGGTATCGATCAGGCGGTATCCCGTATCGATGGCATCAATAACGGCTCTTTCGCATTCAGCGGCATCAGACATCTGAAACACACCAAAGCCCAGCAGGGGCATTTCAATACCGTTGTTCAGTTTTACAGTTTGCATGACGTTATCCTTCAGCTGTTGTGTGGGAAAAGCATAACGCAAACGGATTTATTCGATTAGATGGGGTAATTCGCTAGGGTTTATTAGATTTGTTCATTAATTTTGAGAGGATTTGCCAATCGGTTTTCTACTGAAAGTGGCGCTCGTAATGTTCGTTCAGCTATTGCCGGCTACGTATTCTTATTGTTGCCCGTGTTTACGATAAATGTCTGGTCGATTGATCTGCCAGACAAAATCTTGCCGGTTCAACGGGTTATACCCCAACTTCTGGTATAGCCAGGGCGCACTGTCGGTTACCAGCATTATCCGTCGCAGACGTGACAGCACCGGATGGGCGTGACAGCATTCAATCAGCCACCGGCCAAGACCACTTTTCTGATAATCGTTCAGCACGTAGACGTCGCACAGATAACCAAAAGTGGCATAGTCTGTGACCAGACGGGCGAAGCCGATTTGTCTTGTTCCATCCAGAAGCGCAAAACAAAGGCTGTTCTGGACGGATAACCTGACCGTTTCGACATCAATACCCGGAGCCCAGGACGATTGCGAGAGGTAATCGTGAACGGCTTCCAGCTGAAAAAAAGCGGGATCGGTTGTGACAGTAAAATTATCTTTGGTAAAACTCAGATGCTGATTATTCACTGAACGTTTCCTTCTGGACTGACTGGTGATGAGACAAGCCTTACTGGTTAAACGGGAAACACTCAGGATGCTTTTTCATGTACTGTCATGATGAAAATCAATGGGCTCTCCCCCCGGTTTTCATAGAAATGAGGAACGTCCGTTCTGGCCGTTGCCGAACACCCGGTCTTCACCAGATACAGGTGGTCCTGTACGCCAAGTGTCAGCGAGCCCGTCTGAACATAAAACAATTCAAGCGTCCCTTCCGTGTGCCCGGGTGAAGCAAACTTCTCCCCCGGCTGCATTTCCCACATCCAGAGCTCTGTCATATCAGGGCCACCAGATCCTGCGAGCAACCTTGCTCTCCCGCCTTTTTCACCTTCCCACAATTCTGGGATCTCATCTTCAGCAATGAGATGAACCGTTGGTTTTGAACTGACATCCACAAAGTCAGCCACCGAAACTCCCATTGCGGCAGCCAGGCGGCATAGCAGGGCAATGCTGGGATTCGCCCGGCACCCCTCAATCTCAACCAGCGCCCCCTTGCTGACGCCCGCCCGACGGGACAGTTCATCGAGTGATATTTTCTTTTGCTTACGATACAGCTTAATCCGCTGAGATACGGCTTCATTCACGGTGCTGACTATAGAATTTGCGTCGGTCATTAAATTGACTTTTTTGGTCATCGGTCATTATTATGGAATAAATTGGTCGTTACAGGATTATCACGTGTTTACAGTATCTCCGTCAATTGCCCCTGAAATTTATCGTATTGCTCCCGGTTTTCGGGCACTCAGTATCTACGTAAAAGCTGCCCCGGTGCTGAACCCTGATACTGGAGAAACGGCGTTGCGAGAAGCAAGTGAAGCGGTTCTGGCCGGTGAGCCTGAATGGGCGGAATCTCATCTGGCCGCATGGGCTGAGGTTTTTCAACAGTTTGGCGCCAAACCCAAACGCACCCCTTGTTCAGCCGATGCATTACGTAAGCGCGTATTACGTGACGGTACGATGCCAGCACTCGATCCCATCGTTGATCTTTATAACGCCGTGAGTCTCCGCTACGCCATTCCGGTTGGTGGCGAAAACATTGCTGCCTATCAGGGGTCGCCACGTCTGGTTATGGCAGAAGGCACTGAGCCTTTTGATACGGTAAAAGAGGGGGAAACCGCCGTTGAATATCCTTCACAAAACGAAATTATCTGGCGCGATGACGCAGGCGTAACCTGTCGCCGCTGGAACTGGCGACAGGGGAGCCGAACCCGCTTAAGCGCGGAAGCTCAACAAATGTGGTTTATTCTGGAAAGTCTGCCGCAGATGCCGCTGGAAAAGCTTCACGACGCCGGAAAAATGCTGACTGATGGTCTTGAAAAAATGATGCCAGGTCTGTGGTTTGATGTGGCTCTCATCGAAGAGCAACGCCAGTAATATCATTCAGGAGAAACACTATGTTTACCGGTTTGTCTGCGTTCCCAATAACACCAATCACCGCCAGCGGCGTGGACGAAAAGGGTTTCAGTCATATTCTTTCCCGCCTTACAGAAGCTCGGGTTGATTCTATGGGTATCCTCGGGTCAACCGGTAGCTACGCGTATCTGACCCGAGAGCAACGCCGGCGCATCGCGACTCTGGCAAAACAGCATGCCGGAGAGATCCCCGTCATGGTATGTGTGGGTGCTGTCAGCACGGATGCCATCCTGCATCTGTCAGACGATGCGCAAGCCGCAGGCGCAGATGCCTTGCTGCTACCGGCGGTTAGCTACCAGTCGCTCCGTGACGAAGAAGTCTTCGCACTCTTTGAGACCGTTACCCGGCACGTGTCTGTACCGGTGTGCATCTATGATAATCCAGGCACCACGCATTTTACCTTTACGGATGAACTGCATGGCCTTCTCTCCTCGCTGGAGGGTATCCATTCGGTTAAGATCCCTGGCGTCCCGGATAACCCGGCTGCAGCGGCTGAGCGGGTGGATGCGTTACGTCAACATCTGCGTCCTGGTGTAACAATCGGTATTAGTGGAGATGCTTATGCCGGGCTGGGATTAAACGCCGGCTGTGAAGTCTGGTACTCCGTGTGCGGCGGTTTGTTCCCGGTGACGGCGAAACAAATCACGGAAGCCGCGGCGGCGAACGATCGTGAGCGCGTCACGACCTTGACAACCCGCCTTGAGCCTCTGTGGGCTCTTTTCCGTAAACATAGAGGAAGTCTCCGGGTTATTGCTGCAGCCGCAGGCGTGCTTGGGCTGACGGATACGGATTGTTTGCCTCGACCACTTCAGCCGCTGTCGGTGGGTGATATTGCTGATATTGCCGGGGTGATAAGAGCGCTGGAACTGAAATAATCCCGCCATTGGACCGGAAGTCTGCTGGTCCTTTAGAAAACCAAACGTGCAAGACTTTTCATGACAACCCTCAGAAAGAGGTATTGCTTAACCCGATCGCGCGGCGAATTTTACGACAGAATGACAAAGGTCCGTTGTTCGTTCATAGCGGATGACCGCCGAGGGCGGGCATTAGAGAAGGGCACAATAGAAGAGCAATTGGTGTATCTTTTGCACCCATCTGGATCGTCAGAGGTATGTTTATCGGTAATCGCGCAGTGCCGCTGGGAATACCTCGGTTAGCCAGTCAATAAACACTCGTAACCGGTGCGTCATGTGCCTGTTCTGCGGATAGACGACATAAAAAGGATAACTCGCGGGACGCCATGCCTGTAGGATCTCAACAAGTGTGCCGTTGTTCAGTTCATCTTTCGCCGCATAACAAAAGGTCTGGATAATTCCCATTCCGGCCACGGCGGCAGCCAAATGCGCATTACTTTCGTTAACCCCGATGTGATGCTGCGTCTTCATCTCCCGCATTTCACCTTCTACGATAAAGCGAAAAGGAAAGGCTCTGCCCGTCAGCGGAGACAAATAGCTCACCAGCTTATGTCCATTTCTTAATTCATCCGGATACGCAGGTACGCCAGCGGCTTTCAGGTATCCCGGCGTAGCGCAGGTCACCATCGGGGCATCACCAATATGACGGGCGATCAACGATGAGTCATCGAGAGAGCCACCACGGATTACACAGTCCACATTTCCGCTAATAAGATCCACCGGCCTATCGGACACGCCTAAATCGATTTTGATTTCCGGATAGCGCTGCAAAAAATCCGGTAACGCCGGGATCAGGACTTCACGTGCGGTAGAGCCGCCGACATCAATACGCAGATACCCTTTAGGTCTGCTCTGCGAGGCGCTAAACGAAGTGTCTATCTCCTCAATATCAATTAGCACCCGAGAGGCTTTTTCATAATAGTCCTGACCCTCTGGCGTTGTGACGACGCGCCGGGTTGTGCGATGTAAAAGACGCACGCCGAGATGGGCCTCCAGTGATTTAACCAGTTTACTTAATGTGGCATTTGGCAGATTCAGTGAATCCGCTGCCCGCGTAAAATTGCCGGTTTCCACTACCCGTGTAAACGCACGCATAGCCATTAACTGATCCACGTTCTGTTTCTCCGTGTGACATCTGATTATGCACCTGTAGAAAGAGTGTTTTCTATTTTTACTAATTTATCAATAATTTCTCTGCGGCTAGAGTGTGTTCACAGGCTGAATGACTGCCAATTCGAAACAACGTCGAGGATATGAATAATGAGTAAACCACTTTCAGACAAAATTGCCCTGGTCACGGGCGGCAGCACAGGAATCGGTCTTGCCAGTGCGCAGGAACTGGCTGCGCAGGGGGCAAAAGTCTACATCACCGGACGTCGTCAGCAGGAACTGGATGCGGCCATCGCGTTGATCGGCACGTCTGCTAAGGGGATTCGGGCCGATGTCTCCCGTCTTGACGATCTGGATAAGGTTTACGCGCAGATTGCAGAAGAGTCGGGGCGTCTGGACATTTTGTTTGCTAACGCCGGTGGCGGAGATATGCTGGCGCTGGGTGCCATAACCGAAGAACATTTTGACCGGATTTTCGGGACTAATGTTCGCGGAGTATTATTCACCGTCCAGAAAGCACTGCCACTGCTTGGTGCCGGTTCATCCATTATCCTCACCGCTTCCACCGTTTCGGTAAAAGGGACGGCTAACTTTAGCGTGTATAGTGCCAGTAAAGCCGCAGTGAGAAACTTTGCTCGCTCATGGGCGCTGGACTTGCAGGGGCGTGGTATTCGGGTGAATGTCGTGAGTCCGGGTCCGGTCAAAACCCCTGGATTAGGGGGGCTGGTTGCCGAGGAAGAGCGTCAGGGCCTGTTTGATGCACTGGCAGCGCAGGTTCCGTTGGGCCGGATTGGTGAGCCAGCGGAAGTCGGCAAAGCCGTTGCGTTTCTGGCGTCTGATGCCGCCAGTTTTATCAATGCCATAGAGCTGTTTGTTGACGGCGGTATGGCGCAGATTTAAAGCTGATATCACACCGTCAAATCCCCCGAGGTGACGGGTTTTCAATGGACGGCTGGCGTCAGTCCACGGTTTTAACTTCACAGTGTGACACGCACAATACGGCTCCAGCCATCCCTGATGGGTTTTATCATCTCGCAAAACATAGCGACCGTTTGCCAGTCACTTCACCATCGTCAACAAAATTTGCGCATAACTCCCTTCTAATGACGAGTTTCGGTCAGAACGGCTGCTGTGTGCCAGAAGCGGACATTGCGTGCGTATGAAAAAGGGGTATTGCCTATGGCAATACCCTCCGTATCGGGAAAAATAAATCAGCTTTGACAGAACCGGAGCCGGTTTCCAAATGGGTCGTAGACTTCCAGAATATCTCCCCAGTCCTGCTTCACGATTTCCGGGCGACCATAGCCATATTGTTTTGCGTGTAGTTGGTCTCTAAACAACTCGATATTCTGCACAGGTATAAATATCGTTGCCCCCGGGCTGGCGTCACCGTGATGTTCAGAGAGGTGCAACTGCAAACCATCTCGAGCAATGCCCAGATACAAAGGTAAGTTGGGCTCGAACCGGTGTTCAAATTCAACGCTGAATGACAGAAACTCGAGATAGAACTCTCGCGCTTTTCGCTCATCGAACATTCGTAAGATAGGTATAGTCTTGATGAAATGAATTTGAGGCTGAGGAACAACTGGTGGGAGCAACGCAGCCGATGCTGTGTTCCAGTCCTTGTAGCCCAGCTGTTGTGAAACAGTTTCGAGTGCGGCGGAATAAGAAATTTTATGACCGCGCATTTCGAGAGAGCTTTTTAACTTCGCAGCCATTTGCTTGGCTTGCTCGATTGATAACATAATTTCTCCTGTCGTCAGGAAACCATGGTGCCCGCATTACCAAATCCCGACCGTCAAGAGTGGTTAAATCATTGAGGTTGAGGACAAACATGCTTTCACCATTTCCATACAGGAAGCGAGCGGCAGGCAGCACGGGCCTAAAATGAGAATATACAGGTCCGGCAAATCGCACAAGTGTTCAGGTTTGAATAGGTACCCCCTCAGCGAACTCGATTTTGCAGCTACCAGGCGTCAAACACAATTAGCCCAGCGTCTGATTTTCGCTCAAAGCAGACTTTCACAGCTGTCATGCACGTTGTCACTCGTACACATTTAAGCGCTCTCGAAATCTCATCGGCACTGGGGGACGTTAAAACGGTCTGGCATGATCGACTAAATACAATCTATTTCTTTATAAACAACAAGTTAATTCAAATATTGTAAGGTGTGACCACAATGACACGCGAGGGCGCTATTTCATTCTCTGTTTCCGGCAAAAAACCATGGAATCGCAGGATGGCGCTAAATGCTGACCGTGCGTCTTCACACAGGTCATGATCAATCACCGCATCCATTTTTTCAGCAGCCAGCAGACTGCGGTTTTCCTCATCCAGATCGTGGCCAATAAAGACTTTTATCTCTCGTTGCATCGCTGCAAAAGCCCGTAGAATAGCGCTGTTTCCCCCACCTACGCTGTAAACAGACTGGATTGAAGGGTCCTGTTCCAGCGCTTTACGCATCTGCGTAAAAGTCAGCGTATCGATACCATATCCTTCACTGACGGCGATGGTCTTCAGATACGGTGCCCGATCGGTTAGCGCCTGGATAAAGCCTGCCATGCGCTGTTCTTCTCCGCGAAAATCCTTACTACTGAGCACGACTGCGACCGTTTGCGCTTCTTTCAAAAGCCATCGCGACAGGAGCCATGCTGCTGTTCGCCCTGCTCCGGCATTATCCATTCCCACGTAACGGATACGTCTGCTGTGCGGCAGGTCAGTGACCAGCGTGACCACCGGAACATTAAGCTCCGCCAGTTCCGCAATAGCGCTTTCAAGCAACGGATGATCGCTGGCTTTAAGCAACACGCCGTAGCTGTCATTGCCGCAGCGGCGCAGTTCACGTTGCAACTCCTCAGGCGTGACTTCTTCAAAAATGTGGCAGCGTAGCGTCAGGCGAAACGGTGAAAAGGTTTTAATTTGGCTGAGCAGCGCCGCGACCGTCAGTGAACTGAAGCGTTCCGGCGTGTGCATCACCAGGTCGATCGGCAACGTGCGGCCGCTTGCAAGGCTGGTGCGCTGTTGTAATTCCAGATCGCTGATTGCCTGCGCAATGCGTCGGGCTGTACGGGGACTCACACTGCCACGCTGGTGCAACGCCCTGTCGACCGTAGCTTTACTCACGCCAGACTGGGCTGCGATTTGTTTGATGGAAAATGACCTTGCCATAAATTGAGGTCTTTCTGAGGTTATGTGTACATATTGTTAATCGAATGTAGCTGCTAAGGTCAGGGTAAGCAAGCGAACAAACCCGATCTCTCCTCAATAAGAAAGGACAACAAATGGACATGATTAATGGCAGTGGTTTTAACAACAAAGTGTTCGTCGTTACCGGCGGAACCCAGGGACTCGGCGCAGCGGTTACCCGTCTGCTGGTAGAGCGTGGGGCGCGAGGCATCGTTATTTGCGGACGTAACGTGAAAGCCGGACGTGAACAAGCAGAAACCCTTAGCCATGGCGGATGTGAAGTGATATTCGTCGAGGCGGATATCAGTTCGCCTGAAGCCTGCAAAAAAGTGGTGGGCGCCGCAGAATCGGCGTTTGGCACGCTGCATGGACTGGTGAACTGTGCAGGCATGTCGGACCGTGGCACCATCCTTGATACCTCTCCGGAATTATTTGACGCCATCATGGCGGTCAACACTCGCGCGCCTTTTTTTCTGATGCAGGCGGCGATCAAACTGATGATTGCCAGGGGCGTAGAAGGCAGCATTGTTAATATCATTACCATGACTTCCCACGGCGGCCAGAGCTTCCTGACCGCCTACGCCGCATCGAAAGGCGCCCTGGTCACGCTGACCAAAAACGTGGCCTTCAGCGTTATGCGCAACCGGATAAGAGTAAACGGCCTGAACATTGGCTGGATGGACACGCCGCATGAACACGACATCCAGCGGCAATATCATGATGCTGAAGAAAACTGGCTTGCCAGTGCTGAGCAGGCCCAGCCTTTTGGCCGATTGCTGAAGCCAGACGAGGTCGCGCGTGGCGTAGCATTTCTCCTTTCAGAGGAGTCGGGAATGATGACAGGCGCGGTGATCGATTTCGATCAAAGCGTGGTCGGTTGCGGTGACAACGGCGGTTTTCAGCCACCACATGCCCTGACGCTGTGAGGTAAAAATGAATACGCCCTATATAAATGACAGCCATATTTCTCTCGATAAGTTCGCCACGCTATGCGCGCAAACCTTGCGTAAGGGCGATTTCCCGCTGGCGCGTTCCGCCGATAAAAACGTACCGATCTATCATCATGATGATCTGCTTGCAGCAGCCAGAGCCGATCGTCAAACCATGCTGGGCGAACTGCATCACGCACTGTCTGGCGGACCAGGCGTGTTCGTGGTTCAGGGCTTGTACCGCGATCTCTCAGCCATAGACAGCAGCAATAAGGTGTTTGACAATATCCTCGTCAGTGAAGCGACAAACGGTGGCGGTGGCGATCACTTTGCCAAAGCCGGTAGCAATGGACGTATCTGGAACGCGCTACAAAAAGTCGCTGAGCGTGATGCCGATGCCTTCGTCGACTACTACAGCAATCCTTTACTGGCCCTGATTTGCGAAGCCTGGGTTGGCCCCGGCTATGAAATCACGGCCCAGGTGAATCAGGTCCGCCCTGGCGGTAAAGCGCAACAGCCGCATCGGGATTACCATCTCGGATTCCAGCTTAATGAGGTGGTTGCCCGCTTCCCGCTGCCTCTGCAGATTCTGTCGCAATACCTGACGCTTCAGGGTGCGGTCGCGCACAGCGATATGCCGGTAGAGTCAGGACCGACGCAGCTTTTACCGTGGTCGCAACAATATGCTGAAGGATACCTGGCATGGCGCGATCCGCGTTTTATTGAATTTTTCCAGCAGCATGCCATTCAGTTGCCACTGAAAAAAGGCGACGGGTTGTTCTTCAATCCGGCGCTGTTCCATGCCGCGGGGAATAACGTGACGCAGGACCATGTGCGTACGGCTAATTTGCTGCAGGTCTCATCCGCATTTGGCAAAACAATGGAAAAAGTGAATCACGTCAAAGTCATGGAAGCAATCTATCCCGTTTTGCTGGATAAACCATTAAACGATGAGCAGTTACAGGCAGTTGTGGCAGCAAGCGCTGAAGGCTATTCCTTCCCGACCAATCTTGATACCGATCCGCCGCTGGGTGGCCTGGTGCCAAAAACACAGCAGCAGTTGTTGCTTGAAGCGTTACAACAAGGTTGTACGGCTGAAGAGTTTATTCGGCAACTGGCAAATCACGAGAGCAAGAGAAAAGCTTAGCAGCGCATATGTGGCAGGCATGGTGTAATTTGCTCACGTGTGGATTGCGCCATGCCAAGGTTTCCCTGGATTATCAAATGCTGTGGGCTGGTTTGCCGTGTAGCCAGTCAGACGAATACGTTCTTACTTTTGCTCCTCGTTCAAAAAAGTCCTGGGCAGCGGTCAGTTAAGTGCCAGCAGCGGCCGTTGATAACATTGTGATATGTTACTTAATTGGGAGCAGGTTATTGATTTTCATTCCATCCTGGATTCAACACCACGCGATTTTTTTGTCTTAATCCACAAAGGGGATATTGCTGCTCTCATGCTATGTTTTTCCACAGAACACATATCAATATCGTTAACATCGCTAAACTCAATGGGATATATGCAACCTGAATACGGAGCACTTGATGGTCACCACACATGTTTTTATCGCTGTCAGTCTTGATGGTTATATCGCCCGACAGGATGGCGATATCGACTGGCTGGTGCAGCGCGATGACCCTACAGAAGATCATGGCTATGCAGCATTCATTGCGGACAAAGATTGGATCGTTATGGGGCGAGGCAGCTATGAAAAGGCGCTGACCTTTGACGAATGGCCTTATGATCGACCCGTGCTGGTTCTCTCGCGACAGCTAACCGGTACCTCCGTGCCCGAGGCGTTGAAGGCCAAAGTACAGTTCTCATGCCGTACGCCAAGGGAGGTGCTTGCTGACCTGACGGAGCAGAACGCACATCGCGTCTATATAGATGGCGGGCAGGTAATACAGTCGTTCCTGCGCGAAGGTCTGGTCGCCGATATCGTTATCACGACCGTTCCTGTCCTGCTCGGTTCGGGAAAACCGTTGTTCGGATCCCTGAGTAGGGATATAGATTTGACTCTGTTATCAAGCCGCAGCTTCCCATCGGGTCTGGTACAGTCGCACTATCGGCTGACGTCATAAGCTACATCTAAACAGAGAGGCGACCTATGCTAAAACAAGAGTACCGCGCTGCTGCCAGCGGTACTCTTGCTTCAGTTCACTGAAAAAGTAGCGCATCAGAAAACTGATCCACACAACCCGGGCCTTCAAACAGTTCTCGTCCTGAGGATTGGATTTGTCTACTGTCGTGGGAACAGTTTAGGCAAAGGTGTCAGCTTCTGCTCTTCGCTCAAAGCAGTCCCTGGCCGTTGCCGTGACTGCGTTATCCCCGATGCGGACATTTAGCACCTTACTTCGTATCCACTCTGTGTGTCATTCAGGCATCTGTCGTTCTTCGACCGGCAAAATAGTGCGCGGGAGTGCTACCCATCGTTTTTCGGAACATGGTAATAAACGCGTTTACCGACTCATACCCCAGATTAGCCGCGACGTTTTGCACCGATACTCCACTTGCCAGCTCCCGAAGGGCAATAATCAAATGCAGTTGCTGACGCCAGCGCCCGAAGGTCAGCCCGGTTTCGCGCAGCATCAGGCGTGCTAATGAACGCTCGCTGAGCGCCAGCCGTTTCGCCCAGGCTTTAAAGGTACTGCGATCCTCAGGGTGGCTGACCAGCGCATCCGCCATGGCGCGGATCTTCGGGTGTGCCGAAACCGGCAGACTCAGTTTCTGCTGCGGCATGGCGGCCAGTTCATCGAGCGTCACTCTGGTCAGCCTGCCGACATGGCTCTGCGCTACGTAATCAACGTCCTCATTCGTTAAGCGGTCAACTAACGCTTTTATCAGCGGAGAAATCGCCAGCGTGCAGCATTTCTCCGGCAGTGCGGCGGCGCCGGGTTCAATAAATAAATAGTTGAGATGCGCATTCCAGGTGGCTTTGGCGCTATGGGGGATCCCACCGGGGATCCACACCGCGCAATCTGGCGGCACTATCCAGATATCGTTTTCCGCGCGACAAATCACTGCCCCATACAGGGCAATAATCAGTTGCCCCTTGCGGTGGGTATGAACCGGCACTTCTGCCGCATAATCAACGAAATCAATATGCCGTGCGACGGCAGGGCTCGGCGTGCTATCGGGATCAAACAGGGTATGGGCAAGTCTGGACGGCATCTTATTGGCAATATTTAGGTATTTTTTGACAGAATAGAGTATTTAAGGGCAGGCGCAAAGCGGGAATAATTCCCGGCATGAGCAAATTAACTCTCCATCACCGCCGCGTTTTGCACGCGATAAGCCGTTGGTCAGGCCGTATAGCCTCTCCCGCACTGCTGAGCGACGCCCATGCGCTGCTCTATTCCGCCAGGAGTTTTGCCGCAGCGATGCTCGCGTATTACATTGCCCTGGCGATTGGCCTTGAACGACCCTCATGGGCCATCATCACCGTCTATATCGTTTCACAAACCTCGGTGGGCGCGTCCTTGAGCAGGAGCCTGTATCGCCTGGCAGGGACCGTGGCCGGCGCGGGGGCCACGGTGTTGATTGTGCCCACGTTTGTGAATATGCCGATTTTATGCAGCGTGATTCTGACAGGTTGGATCATCTTCTGCCTCTATTTATCCCTGCTTGAACGCACGCCCCGCGCCTATGCCTTTGTACTGGCCGGCTACACCGCAAGTCTGATTGGTTTTCCCGCCGTCTCTGACCCTGGCACGGTGTTTAACATTGCCATCATTCGGGTTCAGGAGATCACCATCGGCATCGTCTGCGCCGCGCTGATTCACCGCTACATTTTGCCTACCCGGATATCAGGGCTGTTCAACAGCAAATTAGCGCAGACGCTGCAGGCCGCGCGTCAGCGGCTTGCCGACACCCTTGCAGGCAAGTCCAACGCGCGGTCAGAGCCTCTGCATCTGGCGCTGGCGCTACAGTTCCTGCAGGGCATCAGCCACCATATTCCGTATGATTTTGCCCTTTCGGTTCCGGTCCGTCAGGCCAGGAAAGCGCTCCATGACAGGCTGGCGCGGTTAGTCATTGTGAACGGCGAATTGTGCGATCGGTTACAGGCGATCGCGGAGATGCCCGCCGATATGCAGAGGCTGCTGGATGATGTTCAGGCCTGGCTGACCTGCGACGATACCGGGAAACGCAGAAACTCAGCCGATGCGCTACAACAACGCAGCGCGCAGTTAGCACAGCGGCACGCTGCGCAGGCGCTGACGTTTGAGGATGCGCTGCGGGTAAATTTGTTACGCTATCTTGTTGAGTTGATTACCCTCCTGCAACAGTGTGAGCGTCTTTCGGATGCCATCCACCACGCCAGACCCGCCCCCATGCAGGCGGAAGATCATGCGGCGAAAGGGTATGTTTTCCATCGCGATCCCCTGAGTGCAGCCCGAACGGCGCTGGGCGCTTTTGTCATCATTCTGGGCGGCTGTCTGTTATGGATTTACTCCGCCTGGCCCGATGGCGGCACGGCGGTCTCGATTCTTGGGGTTTGCTGCACGCTGTTTGGCGGTTTCGATACGCCGGCCCCGCATATTGTTAAATACATTATCGGCTCCGTCTGGGGCGTATTGATAAGCCTTATCTATAGCTTCGCGCTGCTTCCTCCGCTCAGCGATTTCCCGGTGCTGGTGGCGGTGCTTGCCCCAGTCTATCTGTTTGCCGGGTCACTGCAGGCGCGGCCGCCCACGACCTTTATGGCGATGGGGATCACCCTGACGCTGCCTGTGCTGTGCGAGCTGGGCGCACACTACAGCGGCGACTTCGCCGACGCGGTCAACACCGCTATCGCCCTGTTTTTCGCGACCGGCTTTGCGGTTATCGGCATGAGTCTGCTGCAAACCGTGCAGGCGGACGCGGCGATAAACCGTCTGCTAAAACTTTGCCAACGCGATATTCGCCGCAGCGTGAACGGGGTGTTTAAAGGCGATGAAACGCACTGGACCAATCTGATGATCGACCGGGCAGCCCTGTTGCTGCCACGCTTGCCGCGCAGCGGGCAGTCATCCGCACGGGCGCTTGAACGCCTGGTACACTTTCTGCGCATTGGCCTCTGTGTGATGCGCCTGCGCCGTGGCGATACGCCCGCAGGCAGTGATATCAACGAGGTGCTTTATCATCTTACCCGCACAACGGAAACCGAAGCCTTACGCGAGCGCGTTGCCGCAATGGCCGCTCTCTGCTTGCCCGCGACAGATGAACAATCAAGCCAGTTTGTCGACAGGCTGGTTGATCTGCACTGCGCGTTACGGACGCAGAACAAGGAACTCACCCATGATAAATGATATCAATATCGGGGGTGTTTTTATCCCCGGACTACTGCTGACCGCGCTCATCGCTCAGGTCTGTACGCTGTTACTCGTGCCGCTTTTCTCTTTCAGCAGGCTTTACCGGCGTTTACCCTTGCGCCCGTTGCTTGATGTCTCAACCTATATTCTGACCTTTTTCCTGCTTTTGCAGGGCCTGACCACACCGGGGTTATTCGCATGAAACCTTTACTCTCTTTGCTGGGTCGTTACGCGCTGACGTTAATCGCAGTGGCGGTGGCGACTTTCGTGGCGTTTATTTTCTGGAAACAGTATGCGCAGACGCCCTGGACTCGCGATGGACGGATTAGGGCAGATGTGGTGCAGATTGCGCCGGATGTTTCCGGGCCGGTGAGCAGCGTGGCTGTCCGCGATAATCAGTGGGTTAACCAGGGCGACGTGCTTTATGCTATCGACCCGCGCTGGCTGAAGCTGGCCGTGCTCAGCGCGCAGGCCGACGTTGAAGCAAAACGTCATGAGATGCTGATGCGCCAGGATGCGGCCAGGCGACGTGCGCTAATCAAAGGCGTCATCTCCGGCGAGGACATCCAGCAAACAGGCAGTGCAGCACGCGTTGCGGCGGCCAATTATCAGGGGGCGCTGGCGGCGCTGGAACTGGCGCAGCTTAATTTATCTCATGCTACCGTGCGCGCTCCGGTTGCCGGCTACGTCACGCATCTTCGGCTTCGCCCGGGCGACTACGCCACCGTGGGAGAGACAAAGGTCGCCGTTGTCGATGCCCGCAGTTTCTGGGTGGTGGGTTATTTTGAAGAGACCAAACTGCGTCATATTCGTATCGGGAACGCCGCACAAATTTCGCTGATGGGGTTCGACCCGCACATCACGGGGCATGTGGAGAGTATTGGCCGGGGGATCGATGATAGCAATGACCAGACGGGCGGGCTTGGGCTGCCGGATGTCAATCCCACCTTCAGCTGGGTGCGACTGGCGCAGCGAGTACCTGTACGTATCCAGTTAGATAAGATACCGGAGGGAATTGAACTCGTGGCAGGATTATCCGCCAGCGTTTCCATTATGCCTTAACAGTTTGTCTCCATCCTGACGGCGGACATTCCGCAAGACCGGTTTACGCGACTCAGGCAGCGATAAATATAGCGTGAGCGACTCACTCTGATACGGCAGATTGCCTGGATACCTGCTTTGTACCAGATGCGGACGTTCTCCATCCCTGGGACAATTTCAGGGAGTATCTGGAGTCATAGGTTAAAATAGTTCGGTTGTATGCCTCAGTCCGCTCGGTGGTAATAAGGATTTTAAAGGAATCGCTATGGATACAGATAAGTTGAGTTTTTGGTTAAATCGTTGGTCACTTATTCCGGATGGGGAGATATTTATCACTCATACATCAACGTTGCTCCCGGTAAAAACAGCAACGCATGGTATTAAAGCTATGTTGAAAGTGACCGATGATGCGGATGAGCAAACCGGAAACGCACTGATGGCATGGTGGGAAGGTAACGGCGCAGCCCAGGTTATGGCTTATGAAAAAGAGGCTATTCTGCTCGCTCGCGCTACAGGAATTGCATCATTGTCAACGATGTCCAAAAATGGTCAAGACAAGGAAGCCTGTCGCATTTTGTGTGCAACTGCGAACAGGCTTCACAGCAAGTCAGATAAACCCTGGCCACAACTTACACCGCTACATCGCTGGTTTTCTTCGCTAGAACCCGCAGCCCTTGAGCATGGAGGTATTCTGGCACATTGCGCCGAGATCGCTCAGCAACTGCTCTCCTCTGGGCAAGATGTCGTGGTATTACATGGTGACTTGCATCACGATAACGTGCTGGATTTCGCATCATATGGTTGGCTGGCCATCGATCCCAAAGGGCTACTCGGCGAACGAGGATTCGACTTTGCTAATATTTTCACCAATCCGGATCTTGGTCATCCTGAGCATTATGTTGCAAGAGTACCGAGTATTTTTAAACAGCGACTTGCGATCGTTACTGAGATAGCGGGAATAAACAGAGAGCGACTTCTGCAGTGGATAATTGCATGGTGCGGGCTCTCAGCGATATGGTCGCTCGAATGCAATGATCGTATATCAGTCCAGGTTGAAATTGCTGAGTTGGCTATTGCTGAACTGGGCGGATGAGATGCAGGCAGCGCCGGGCATCGGAGTCATCATCCCACGTCTCATTTGCTGTGCAATTACCATCTGCAAGTCAGCTCCTCGCTCAAAGCTGACCGCCACGTTCAACACCTTTCCGCCAAAAGTCGTCCATTTTTCATTCTGATGTTTGTATTGAGCCTTCATGAATAAAGGCCCAATACAGCTTCTTTCTACTGCAGATCTTTTTCCTTCAGGAACTGACTCACCAAATCAGCAATCTGCACATTATTTAAATCAGAGAACGGGAAGTGGGTATTACCTTTGATACCTATCTCAGGCAGATGCGTTACCGTGACATCCCCGCCATGCTTGTTCACCGCGTCACGCCACTCGCGAGCCATCGCCAGACGAACGCGCCAGCTGTCCTGTGCCGGCATGGCGACGGGTTTCTCCGGGATGTTATCGCCGTAAATAATCAGAATCGGGATTTTAGTCAGCGCCATAAACTGTTTCAGCGGCACAGGCTCACCCTTCAGCGTGTCGAATGCGCTTGGCATCGGGGCAGGGAGTTCTTGCTCCGGGAAGACAAAGCTGCTGCCAGGCTCGAAGGCAACAATGGCTTTGACCTTATCGTTTTTCATCGCCGTGTACCAGCCCGGTCCGCCACCCTGAGAGTGGGTGAAGAGGATCGCCGGGCCGGATTTATCCACGACAGCGGACATCGCATCGGAGATAACGTTGATATCAAACGGCCCGGTATTGGGGGTCATCTGACGGAAATACTGATTCAGGGCTTCTTTATCGTGTGAGAACTGGACGCCTTTAAAATACTCCGGCCACACGCCGACGCGGAACTGATTAAACCACATCTGCTCATCCGGTTTTGGCGTTACCGTACCTTCTACAGTCGTGCGCCCGGCGCTGCCCCGACGCGGTTGATCGACAAGCCAGGTTGAGAATCCGCGGCGCAGGAAGATGTTCTGGAACCCTTCACGACCATCCGGGGTGCTTTCCCAGGTACGGGAAAACTGACCTGCACCGTGCAGCATGACAATAGAGTATTTATGCGGATTCACCGGGATTTGGTAGAACACGGACGCATGATCGCCATGATAAGTTTGACCAGCAGAATCCAGCGGTTTTTTCGCGTCGAAGGTTCCCGGGGCAGTGATGAGGGTGCCACCGGCAGAAAAGCTTCCTTGTTCCTGAATGACCAATGGCTCGGCATATACCGACTGAGCCACCAGGCCACCCGCCATGACGCAGATGGCCAGCGTTTTTAAAATCGTCTTCAAGATTACATCCTCTGTTATGTTTACCGTTCAATCATATCTGAGTTGTCTGCGTTAATTATTTAGCAGCCTTGATTGCCCTTATTTGGCAGCCTCATGAATGCGGGCGATTAGCCGCGGATGGTTTCTAACCAGCGGTTGACCGTTTCTGTGGTTCTGCGCTCCTGGTCGCATTCAATGACCAGCGGTTTTTCCCGGCGCGCGGTGGGCGCCAGACTGGCAAGGATGTCGTCGCTGTCTCCTTTACCGTAGCCGCCGTGAGTAATGAAGGGGATGAGTAATTTCCCCGCAAGGTTATGGCTGCTGAGAAACGTTTGCACGACGGGGGGGACGCTGGTCCCCCAGATGGGAAAGCCTACGTACACAGTCTCATAGCGTGAGATATCTGCGACGCTATTTTTTAAGGCGGGTTTGACTCCCCGCTCACGCTCATGTTTTGCTTGTTCAACGGTCTGGAAATAGTCTTCCGGATATGGCGTTGCCGGTTCGATTGCCAACAGATCGGTGTTCAGGCTGCGATGAATGACGCCGGCAATCACCCGTGTGTTACCGCTGCGGGAAAAGTACGCCACCAGAATTCGACTTTTACCCTGTATATTTGCATTTCCGGTGGCTGCTGATGACCGCGAGACGTTCGCCAGCGTCAGCCCGGCAAGCGCGGTAAGCAACATTCTGCGGGTGGGATCATGCTCCATAATCAACTCCTAATGGTTGGCGAGCGCCTGTTGCAGCGCCTTTTCAGCTCGCATAGCCGCATCATTTTCGCCATATTCGCGCAGGACCTGCGCCAGCTGGCGCAGCTGCGCTGCCGTCAGGCCGACCCGCATGCTGGCTCGCGTATGCGATAACAGCTGGGCTTCGACGCCCGGAGTGGCCGCTAATGCGCCAACCGTTGCCAGCTCGCGGCTCTGCCAGTCGAGGTTATCGCGGGCGAAAATATCGCCGAACAGATGCGTTTGCAGAAATTGATTAATGACCGGCGCAAAATCAAACAGCGGCCCCTGGACGGGAGCGCCTGAGATTTTGGTCTGGTTTGCGGTACCGACCCGGCGAAGTTCATCCCCGACTGGGATGGTGGCGACCGATTCTTTGCCCTCAACGTCTTCAATACCACGTTGTTTGCGTGCGTCGACGACCTTCATCAGTTCACTGAGCGCATTCAGGCTACGGGGGAAGCCCGTATAGGCATAAAGCTGGACGAGAATCTCTTTGGCTTCGTTTACCGTGAGCCCAGCGTCAAGTCCCTGATTCAGGGCCGTATTCAGCTTCTCCATCTGACTGCTGGCCATCGATGCCGCGATCAACGGGATGGCCTGCTGGCGAGCTGACAGCGTATCTGAAACGGTTTGTTGCTGGTTCATTTCTGAGGCTCCTGTAATGACGGGGGCAGCATTTGCGGTGAGAGCAAAACCAAAAGTCAGCAGTAGCGCTGCCGTTAATGCCTTAATGGGCGTGGTATTGTTCATCTGTCACTTTCTCCATCCAGTTAACGCTTTTGCCATCCACAATCCCGGTTATCGCCAGATGCGTCATTGCACTGCCGGGGGCAGCTCCGTGCCAGTGTTTGACGCCCGCCGGACAAGAGACAACATCGCCAGTGCGGATGACCTGCACCGGCTGGCCTTCTTGCTGGGTGAGCCCGACGCCAGAGGTCACGATCAGCCGCTGACCTGCCGGATGCGTATGCCAGGCGGAGCGGGCACCAGGTTCAAAGGTGACATAAGCCGCGGAAACCCGGATGTCGTTATCCGCCTTGAACAGGGGATCGACCCGAACGCGACCGGTAAAGTTCTCCGCTGGCCCATACACCGCGATCTGGCTCCCGGCGGGGGCGATATGGACAGCGGAATGTTGTGCCGCTGCCGAGGATGAAAAAGTGAAGAGGGGCAGTAACAGCCCGAGGTAACGTAAATGTCCGATCATGCAAAGCGTCCTTATCTACGATGAGGGGGATGGTCTGCAATGATTGTAATAAGGGTGGCATGTCGTCAGGCTGACGCCCCCCTGACAATGATGTCAGTTAAGCTCTATTAGGGTGACACCGCTTTATACTTCCTGAAAATAAAGCACCAAAGCAAAAACCGTGTCATTAATGCAAATAAAACAATAATGGCCAGGTAGCGCAAATAAAACAGAAGGGTAGATTCGTCGTAGTCGAAAAAGGAGAAATCCACCTTCATCAGCAAATAGTCGAGATAGTTCTGATTCAGAAGCCAGTACAACCCCAGTAACGCAATAATCGAAAAAATCCCCGGCATAATGACATTGGCAAAGCGTGAGTCGTCGGAGATGTTCAGGATCCGGCAGAAAAACGTTGCCAGCATTTTCCAGTGCAGCCCAATATGCAGTGCCAGAATGAGCATACCCCAGTGGACCGACGTCATGTGTATTTTTCTGACCCAGCTTGCCGGGTTGTGGAACGGCAGGTCCAGAAGGATATGTCGGGACAGCATCATGCCAGAGACAATCGCGGTCAGAATAACAACGAATGTCACCACATTAATGGCTCTGTTAACTATCCGCATCGATAACGGAATTTTCATCGACAATAACCACAAGCGCCGCCTGTTAAGATATAAATGCAAAATGATGAGCAGCGTAAAAATAATACTCGCCCATTCATGAATGATTTCACCCTGAAGGTGAAACCCCATCAGCACCAGCAGAAGTAACGTCATGAGCGTATCCTGCATGACCTGGAAAATATAAATTTTCTTCATGTCGATGGCTTAACGCGGTGGCTGGACTTGTTTGACCCATTGCTCAACTTGCGTGGGTACGTCAGGATCTGCAATATCGTTGCGTGAGATCGAGAGCGCGCGAGTGACTAATTTGGCCTGGGGCTGCATGCGGGCAATTTCTCGCAGGGAGTCGGCTAACCGGCTGCCTCCATGGGTGGTAAAGGGAATGACCGTTTTACCGGCAAAATCATTTTGCTCAAAAAGGCTATAAATCACCATGGGCATGGTGTACCACCAGATGGGGTAGCCGACGTAAATGGTGTCGTAATCGCTGAGTGCGGGGAGCGGCGTTTTTAGCGCGGGCCTGGCTTTAGTTTGCTGCTCCTTTTCGGCAACGCGTAACAGCGCGTCATGCTGGCGAGGGTAGGCGGTGGTTGTTTCAATGCGAAACAAATCGCCGTGAGTCTGTTTCTGCACCAGCTGCGCAATAAACTGCGTGCTGCCGGTCTCTGGGGTATTTTTTTGTAATACGCTGGCCCCGGAAAAACCATCCACGGCATCAGGTTTCATCTCCTCGGGTTGTGAAAAGTAGATAATCAGCGTGCGGGACTGAGCAGATGAATTCTCTGATGCGGACGCGGGCTGTCCCAGAAGCCCCGTGAAAATTATCGCCAGAAACCCGCTAAATACCTTGTTTATTCTCACTGTTTCATTCCTTCCATCAGCAGTGGTTAGTCTTAGCGGTGATTCTGGCGCAGGCAACCTGACATCAGACTGACGGCCCTCTGACAATTTCGTCAGAGGGCTTAGCGTGCGGACGTCCCGATGTTGTCTCTGAAATCAGTCTCTCTGTTCGGATAGCGTCGGGTTGTTTAGCAAACGTCAGTCCAAATGTATTGATGCCACCTTCACTACGGGCAAAGACATCTCCCCGGTGCATAATGGCGACGGCACGCACGATCGACAGCCCCAGCCCATGATGGGTATCACTCCTGGCTCGGGAGGTGTCGACACGATAAAACCGTTCAAAAAGCCGATGTAAATGCTCCGGTGCTATCGGATCGCCTGGGTTTGAAACTTCAACACAGGCTTGATTATCCTTTTCGCTGAGTCGCACGGTGACCGCACTGTTCGATGGCGAATGCCGGGCGCTGTTTTCCAGTAAATTGGCCAGTGAGCGGTGGAACAGCCGCCGGTCGATGTGCGCGCTGACATCGCCCTCAACATCCAGAGAAAGCTGTTTTTCAGCAAAGGAGGGCTCAACATACTCCGCGGTTTTCAGGGTTTCTTCTCGCAGGGAGACCCGGGTAAGCTGGGAAGCATGTTCACCTGCGTGAGCGTGGGACAGGAACAGCATGTCGTTCACAATTGACGTCATGCGCTCCAGCTCCTCGAGATTTGAACCCAGCAACTCTTCCAGTTCATCAGGCGAGCGTCGGCGCGAGAGACCCAGCTGCGTCTGACCAATCAGGTTGGTCAGCGGTGTGCGGAGCTCATGGGCAACATCGGCGTTAAAGCTTTCAAGCTGTCGCCAGGCGACCTCCTGACGCGCTAATACGCCGTTAAACGATGAGGCTAACTGCTGTAGTTCTTCGGGCAATGCGCGGGTATCCAGGCGTTGGCCATGGTCCACCGGGGCGAGATGTTGTGCCTGTTTACTGAGCATTCCCACCGGACGCAGACCAATCCTTGAAACGACGTATCCCAGCAGGGCGACGATCGCTACGCCCAGCGCGGCAATAATCAGCAGCGTACGCGTGAAGGCATTCAGTGTGCCCATATACGGCGTGGAGTCGATGGCAACCACGTAGCGCAGCTCAGGCCTTTCACCGTTGGCGGGGATGGTTTTCACTAACAGGAACAGTGAACATGCCCCTTCCGCTGCGCCGGGCACTTGATTAAACCCCTCCCGTAAAGCAGACCACTGGACTCCCAGCGGCGGCGTTCCCCCTATACTAAAGCGCGGATCGTCGCTCACTATCCAGTAGCGAACGCGCTCACCTTCAGAATTGGTTAACAGGGTAAATTTACTGGTAAGCGTCGACCAGCCGTCAGCCGAGGTCCGCGCGGTGATCCATGGACTCATCAATGATTCCCGGAATAACAGCTCGTTGTGCATCTGCTTTTGCAGAGAGTCATGCAGAGAGCTTCTTAGCAGGATACCGATAACGGACACGATCAGCAGCGCGGATAGGGCGAACATCAGCGCCAGGTGGACTGAGATGGAGCGCTTAAGCATGCTTATCCCCTTCATTTATTCAGCGCGGACTTCAAGGACGTACCCCATACCACGAACGGTATGAAGTAGCTTGATGTCGAACGGGGCATCCACTTTGGCGCGCAGACGTTTAATGGCGACTTCAACCACGTTGGCATCGCTGTCAAAATTCATGTCCCATACCTGCTCAGCAATCATCATCTTGGACAGAATTTCTCCCTGATGGCGGGAGAGAAGGCTCAGCAGGGAAAACTCTTTTGCGGTCAGTTCCAGTCGCGTTCCGGCGCGAAATACCCGGCGAGCCAGTAAGTCGAGATGCAGATCGTGAATGTGCAGCTGGGTGATGTCTGCACCGTCCACAGAGCGGCGGCGCACCAGGGCCTGAATACGCGCCACCAGCTCAATAAGTGAAAAGGGCTTGGGGAGATAATCATCAGCGCCAAGGCGAAGTCCTTTGACCCGTTCGTCGACCGATCCCCGTGCAGAGAGCATCAGCACCGGCGTCTGTTTGACGGCTCGTACCCCCTCGAGTACCCGGTAGCCATCCATCCCCGGCAGCATCACATCCAGGATGATGGCGTCGTAGTCAAACTCCAGCGCGTAATGAAGGCCCTCAGCGCCATCGGCAGAGATATCGACCGTAAATCCGGACTCACCCAGCGCACGGCTGAGATAGGTTGACGTTTTTTCTTCATCTTCGACTAACAACAGGCGCATAACGGAACTTCCTCTAAGCTTTTCAACGGTGCTTCAATATCTGAATAGATCTGTCCGGCATCCGGCAGACGTTGCCCCTGGATAGTCAGGGTTGCCAGTGAGCGGGTAAGCGCGGTCAGCGATACGCCGGCCGCCGCTCTATTTTGTCGCATAGGGTCTTTATTTGTTGCCGATACATGGGGAATCAGCAAGGTGGCGGCAATGCTCGCCCTGGCGACTAATCGCTTACGTCGCTCTGGTCGTGTTGAGGCGTTTTGGCGTTTCATCGATCGCTCCTTTGCTCGGAAAATTGAACATGAATCTCATCTAACCGAGACCATTCTGCGCCTTGATAGCCAACATAAAGCTGACGCTTACCTGACAGCGCTGTCAGGAACAGGTTCTCATCCCGGTCCGCTTCCTGACAAAAATGTTATTCCTCGGTCACGCTGCTGACAGCCCTTTCTCCCTAACCTGAGGCTGCAAATTGAATTCCGCGAGCCTGGATAACCAGGCTGATACTCATCGGGAGAGACCATGAAATTGATGCTTATAAGCGCCATGCTGCTGACGGCTGTCGCCGGAGTGACCTCAGTCAAGGCGGCTGATTACAAGAAAAATCCGTTCACCCTCGTTTATGACGGTGCCATTACTGAAAATATCAAAGGTAAGGTCAACATTCATCCGGTGAAATACGATCTGCACGGCATCCAGATTGCTGCGAATGTCTATACGCCAGCTCACTACGATCCCGCCCAAAAATACCCTGCGGTGGTGGTCGCACACCCTAATGGCGGCGTAAAAGAGCAGGTCGCGGGTTTGTATGCCCAACGTCTCGCTGAGCAGGGGTACATCACGATTACCGCCGACGCGGCTTATCAGGGCGCTAGCGGCGGGATGCCTCGTAGCGTGGATAAACCGGCAAATCGTATTGAGGATATCCACGGTATGGCGGATTACATCAGCCAATATCCTGGGGTCGATACCGCACGCCTCGGTCTGCTGGGTATTTGCGGAGGTGGCGGGTATTCACTGGCTGCCGCCGAGACGGATAAACGATTCAAATCGATTGCAACCATCAGCATGTTTAATTCAGGGCTTGTACGCCGCAATGGTTTTCAGAATTCACAGCTGGATACTATCCAGCAGCGGCTTCAGCAGGCTTCTGACGCCCGTGCTCAGGAAGCTGCCGGAGGCGAAGTGCTTTACTCCGGCGATGCAAATCTGACGGATGAACAGATCGCTAAATTACCTTTTGCCCTCTATCGACAGGGCTACGAGTACTACTGGAAAACCCATGCCCACCCGAACTCAACGTTTAAATACACCACCAGCAGCCTGTTGGATTTGATGAGCTTTGACGTGACGGACCATATCAATCTCATAAATAAACCGCTGCTGATGATTGCCGGTTCAAAAGCGGATACGCTCTATATGACTGAAGATGCGTTCGCGAAAGCGACCGGTACGCAGGATAAAGAACTGTTCCTGATCGATGGCGCTACTCATATCGAAACATATTGGGTTCCTAAATACGTTGACCAGGCCATGCAAAAGTTAGACGTCTTCTTCAATAAGCATATTTAGTTCGCCTCCGATGCCCCCGGCCGCACAGGCTGGGGTATATCCTCTGCTTGTGGCCAAATTCAGTGTGTTACTACAGGAGATCGAGTTTTGGCGCTGGCGTTTTGCCTTCTGCGGGATACTTACAACAGTATTACTTTACGTTATCTTCACACTTTCATCATAGTGTTTAGGGTTTTTTATTGTTAACTACATTTATTACCTTATTTATAGATGGATTTTTTCGTAACAATATACAAAGTGAAGGACTCACAGAATAAAACGATTTTCTAAGCCATCGTTGGTATTTTCATGGTTACTTTTATTGATACCCATAGAGGTGAAAACGGGCGTCGCTAGCACAAACAAGGGATCGGGGCCAGGGGACTCGCGGTAGTATCAATCGCTACACTCGTGACCCAGCCGAAATTCAACTTATAAGGTTCATGTTGTGTATGTGTAGATTAACGCGTGTTCACTATGCCTGGTATGTTGCTTTTGCCTGTTTGGCTATATCGTCTATCCGTGCCGGAATCGGTTTCCAGACCATGGGTTTCATTATAAATCCGGCCCGGGAAGAGCTTGGATGGTCCAATACTCAAATTACAGGGGTCATCGCATTCAGAGAGCTGATCGCAGGCGCTATCGCCCCTCTTGTCGGCTGGTTAGTTGATCGACGGGGGCCAGGAATTATTATAGTGGTTGGCGCTATTCTTGTTGGCTTCTCCCTCAGTGTGGTCTCTTTCACACAAACTTTCTGGCAGTTCGCGCTTATTTTTGGCGTAATCGGCGGTATCGGAGTTGCGGGCCTGTCTAACGCATTAGTGTTTCCTCTGATTGCCAAATGGTTTACGACGCAGCGCGGGCGTGCGACCGGTCTGGTATCATCTGGCGCCAACCTCGGCGGCATATTGCTGTCACCCGTTATCATTTGGCTGTTGTCTATTTCCGACTGGCGCTCTACCTGGTTCTTGCTTGGTTTTCTGCCCATTCTCTTTCTGGTGCCACTGGCTCTCTTTGTTCTACGTCGCGAGCCAGCGGATATGAACCTTCTGCCGCTCGGCGAAGAGCAGGGTAGCGCATTTGCTCAAGAAAAAAGCGGGGGGGAGCGTCCTGATCTTACATTGACAGAAGCCATTCGCTCGCCTGGTTTCTGGTGTCTTATCGTCGGCTGGAATCTCAGCGATTTTGTCTTGAAAGGCGTCTTGTTACATAAGGTTCCGGCGGCAGAATCGCTTGGCTTTACAACCGCCGAGGCAGGTAGTGTGATCTTGACCTATGGCGCTTTTGCGATCCTGGGTAAATTATTAACGGGTTTCATTGTAGAGCAAGTTTCAGCGAAATGGGTTGTTCTCAGCCTCTCTGTATTTCAGGCAATAGGTCTCATCCTCTTCATCACCGCGGGGAATATTTGGCAACTGCAGTTAGGCTATGGTGTCTTGAGCGGTTTATCTGCAGGAGGGCTGATCATGATGATGCCGTTTCTTCTCGCTTCGTTATTCGGGCGCAAGAATCAAGGCGTTATTATGGGGGTCGTTACGCCCTTAGTCATGATCTCAGGTATCGGTGGACCGTTATTGGCAGCGCTGCTGTTCGATATCACGGGTAGCTATATATTTGCCTTCGAGATTTACGCGGCGATTGCCGTTTTCGGTGGTCTGGCTCTTCTGGGTGCCTGTATTACCCCCACGAATAACACCAAATCCTTAAATCTATACAGGAGGTAATATCATGTCGACGATCGCTATTCTCTATCCGGGCCAAATGGGCAGGGCTTTTGCTGCATTGCTGCGGGCGGCTGGCCATGAAACGATCAGTCCGATGGGTTGCCGTAGCGAGAAAACCCAAAAATCGGCACGGGAGATCGGGATAGGCATGCGCGACAGCATGGCCGATGCTGTTGTTGAAAGTGACCTGATTTTGTCGCTGGTCCCCCCATCGGCTGTCGTCGAGGTGGCACATCAAGCAATTCGTGCCTGCCGAGAAAAGAATGCTATGCCCGTATTTATCGATCTGAATGCAAAGACCCCTGCGGATGCAGAGTACTTGAGCAGGGTTTTCGACCAGGCTTCATTGCCTTTTTGCAATGCTTGTATTATCGGGCGCGCCTCACATTTGGGCGAAGAAGGACGAATTTATGTCAGTGGTCCAGACACAATGCCGATAGAAAAATTATTTAAAGGTATATTGCCGGTGATTCGACTTGGCGATGAAATCGTCCAGGCATCAATTTTCAAAATGGTTTTTGCAGGTTTCAACAAGGCTGTTACTGCTGCCTTGTTTGAAACGGCTAATACTGCCAATGCTTTTGATGTTACCGATCCTCTGTTCGAGCTGCTTGAGTATCATCTGGGAAGCACATTGTCTGATTTACGAAAGCTGGTTCCAACCTATCCGCACCATATCACGCGTAGGGCAGAAGAGATGGAGGCGTTGGCACAGATGTTGAGTGACAGCCGGTTACCGAACAAGATTGCATTGGCTGCCGGGGTAACATTCCGTAGTCTTGGCTCCAGCGATTGCTGGTCTGGGGCTGAAACCTCACCTCAATTCATGGAGTTGTTATTGAATACTAACTATCGGGTCACATCTGGCAAGATAGTGTAATTGCTAAGCCCACTTTTTGTGGTTTCGACTCGTTTGGGCGCGTGAGCCATATTTGTATCGTTTTATCCGTCACAGCATGACAGATCACACACCGTATTCTGATCACATCATTGGCGCTGTAAGCATCCCGGCTTTAGTTCCACGCATCTTTTGAGCTTGACCCCGGCGTCAGAAACGGAGGCGCGATAAGTTACGGAACAGCCCGTTTCACTCGATGAATAACATTTACCTTTAAAGTATGATTTTTCTGTTGCATCGACTTAATAGTTAATTCAGGATGGTTTTTGTCGTCGACGGCTACTGTGAATATAAAATGGTGGAAATATTGACGCTAAGGAATTGTATATGCAAGAAATTAATCTGCACGCAATAGGTATAATTACTTTAATGGATGATAAAGTAAATGTTATCCTGCATCCTCCTTACCGGGATGGATTAAAAGGAATAGAAGGGCATAGTCATGTCAGTCTATTATGGTGGTGTGATGGTTGCGATGATAAATCGTCTCGCCAGACTATTATTACATCAACGCCTTATACTGAAGATGAAATGGGCGTATTTGCCACTCGCTCGCCGCAAAGACCGAATCCCATAGCGATTACAACAACAGAGGTATTGCATGTTGATTTAAACGCCGGATTGCTCATTGTATCCTGGATTGATGCGGAAAATGGTAGTCCAGTTATCGATATTAAACCTTACATTCCCAGTTTAGATCGTGTGGAAAATCCAATAACCCCTGAGTATTTATCTAACTGGCCCAGTTCTTTAGAAAAGTCTGCTGATTTTGACTGGTCTTCAGTTTTTAATTATTGATAAAGCCACAAAATTAGATTTTACTTGCAAGTCTCTTCCATGAGCGATCCTGAAAGTTTTACCCGGAATATTTTGTATCAGTAAACAGCCTATATTGGGTAAGTCAGGGTTAGCTGACAAGATGGCTCATGTAGGTATAGTGAATGAACGAGGGCTTATCCCTGCCTCTATGGGGTGGGGATCTGCTGCTGCAAAATACTGGCATAGAGGGGGCGATCAATATTGGCTCCGCTCAGTATTACGGCCACTTTTTTGTTTTTCTGTAATCGGCGTTCCTTTATTAATCCCGCGAGGCCAGCGGCTCCTGCTCCTTCAGCCATATTATGCGTATCTTCATGATAGATGCGAATGGCATGGCAAACTTCATCATCGGTGACCCTGATAATGCGCTCTGCACCGCGCTGAATCATGGCAAATGATTCAGCCAGAGGCATACGACAGGCAAGGCCATCGGCCATGGTATCGGCGCTTAGCGTCGTGATAATTTTCCCTTGTTCAAAGCTTTGTGCGAATGCGTCAGCCTGGTCAGAGACAATACCTACTATTTTTGTCTTTAGACCAAGCAAATCCCGGGTTTGTATTAAACCACAGATGCCTGAACCCATTCCGACCGGTACATAAACGGTATCCAACTCAGCCACGGCATTAAAGAGTTCCAGCGCGTAGGTTGCAACGCCAAGGATAAGGTCTTTATGAAATGCGGGAACAAAGTAAAGCCCCCTTTGTTGCGCTATCTCAGCGGCTTTAGCGCGCGCTTCATCAAAATCAACACCGTATTCGATGATTTGTCCGCCCAGCGCCTGCATGGCGGCATTTTTTTCACGGGAATTACCCTTTGGTACAACCAGGTAGCAGGGCAATCCCGCTTTTGTCGCCGCCAGAGCCAGGCTTTGTCCGTGGTTCCCTCGTGTTGCGGTAATGATACCGTTAATATTAGGTTCCCGTTTTAATAAACAGTTAATAAAAATGATCCCGCCTCTTATTTTAAAAGCGCCGGTTGGTGTATGATTTTCATGTTTAACCCATACTTCGCAATTTAAACGTTTACTCAATAAAGGCCATGTATATTGTGGCGTAGCTGGCATAACATGGTATACCGCGCTGGCTGAGGCGCGTAGTTCATCTATATTAAACATAGTTGACACTCTCTGGTTGTAAGTCTTGCTCCAGAGCGTAGCAACCGATATTGTATGGGTAAATAATTATATTGTATGGCAGGCAATAATGTGGGTCCCAACATTAAAAGAGACAAATCAACCTAAATATATTCTCCTGGTGGAAGCTATTGCCGAGGCGATTGAAAAAGGTGAACTCAAAGTGGGGGAGCGTTTACCGCCGCAGAGACAGTTGGCCTGGAAGTTAAACCTGAATCCGAGTACGACCATGCAGGCCTATAGGGAAGCCGCCCGGCGACATCTGGTTAGCGGTGAAGTGGGACGCGGGACTTATGTGCTTCCAGGGAGCAAGGAGGCATCACTTTTTTTGATAAAGAACCCACTACCGTTAAAAGAGCGTATCGATCTTTCAACAAACCTTCCTGCTATCGATCAAGATAATCGCGACCTGGCTTCAACGCTCATGGAGCTCACGATGTCAGCTGAGTGGGGCGGTGTGCAAAGCTATTTAACGCCGGATGCCATTCAATCAGGAAAAATTCGGGCTACTGAATGGCTTAAATTACGTAAGGTAAGTTATTTACCTGAAAACATAAAATTATGTGCCGGAGCGCAGCAAGGTCTGATGACGGTTTTGCTTTCTCTTTGTCAGAGGGGAGAGTCGATTCTGGTAGAAGAGCTCACTGCACCCGGGATCAAGGCTGCATCGCGGCAACTACATTTACCGTTGCACGGAATTATGTCAGATGAACAGGGCATAATTCCGGATGAGTTTGATCGAATGATTCGTACCACAGGTGCAAGAGTGGTTATTTTAACCCCTTCTCTGCAGAATCCTACGGGCACGGTTATGGGACATCGGCGGCGTGGTGAGGTTGCTGATATTATCAATAAATATCAACTCATAATGATTGAAGACGATGTCTATGGCGGATTGATTAAACAGCCACCGCTGAGTGTTTTATTACCGGAGCGAACCATTCTTATCAGCAGTTTTTCGAAAACGGTGGCTGCGGGCTTGCGACTGGGATATATCGCAGCGCCAGTCCCCCTGTTAAGCAAGATAGATCCGGATGCTCAGCTAACGCATTGGGCGGTATCTTCGCTAAATCTGATGATAGCGAATCGGTGGATTCAGGATGGCACGGCTGAAAAAAGATTAAACTGGCAACGCAGAGAAGTTGCACAACGCTGGCACCTGGCGCGTAAGCTTGTAGGACAATATATGCTGAATGTGACCTGCCCAAGCCCACATGTTTGGCTTACAGCCCCTTTTGAAACACCTGAACTGGTCCAACTCTGTTCTCAGGCGGGAATTAATGTTGTATCGGCAGATGTTTTTGCGGTACGACAGGCCCCGTTGAATGCAATTCGAATCAGTTTAACAGCCGCTAAAAATCAGGTTCAATTAAAAAGCGCTTTGGAGACTATTGCCACTTTATTGGCGGTTTAACCGAATCAAAAAATGTAAGCTGTAGAGGTGCTCCAATGAAAAAGTCCTGAATTCAAACGTGAATCCGCTCAGTTGCCTGTCGATCAAAATTACACCGTCTCTGACCCAGCTAAGGCTATGGATGTTGGTCTTTCCACGATATCGTTGGGTATTACAGCGCGCTCAGGCTGCATGAATATAACGGTGGGCTATCATCTAACGAATCAGAAAACGATACTGGAAGAACGCTAAAGTGGTGGCCAGTTTTAGTTGACCACTACACATATTTTGCGTGAAGCGCCATGCGCGCCGTCCAACGGTAATACTCAACCCAGGTCGCTGCATATCCTCTCGGAGCATACCCGGCGATATTTTCCCGCGTGCCGATATTTACGGCTCAAGAGTAATAGGCAGTAATCAGGCAGGATCGGGCTCACCGGGTTGCCCATCTGGCCGCTACAGTTCAGCAAGGTTAATGCACAACTGGAGCAGCTATGAAAACGATGGGTTATGCCGCACTTAATGCCACCACTCCGCTGGTTCCCTTCAGCTTTGAACGACGCGCTTTGCGTCGTAACGATGTGGCGATTGAGATCCTGTGGTCCGGGGTGTGCCACAGCGATCTGCATCAAACCCGGGATGACTGGAAAGAGTGGGGGGCGACCGTTTATCCCTGCGTTCCCGGGCACGAAATTATTGGCCGGGTAAGTGAGGTTGGCAGTGAAGTTAGCCGCTATCAGGTTGGGCAGATGGTGGCCGTCGGGACGATAGTCGACAGCTGCCAGGAGTGCGATCAGTGCCGCCGCCATGAAGAGCAGATGTGTCGCGAATTTCCGACGGTGACCTACAATGGCCGCGATCGCATTTCGGGCGAGATCACCTATGGCGGCTATGCGAAGCATATCGTGGTACGCGAAGAGTTTGTCTTAAATCTGCCGGAAGAGCTCGATCCTTCCCGCGCCGCGCCGCTCCTGTGTGCCGGTATTACCGTTTACTCCCCGCTGCGAACCTGGAATGTGGGACCGGGCTCACGCGTAGGGGTGATTGGCATCGGTGGCCTGGGGCATCTTGCCGTACGTCTGGCAGAGGCGCTGGGCGCTACGGTCACCGTGATTACCCGGAGCGCGGCAAAAGCTCAGGAGGCGCATGAGCTGGGGGCGAAACATGTTTTACTGTCGACCTCAGCAGAGGATATGCAGCGGGCAGGCTCCTCGTTCGACGTGATCATTGATACGATTCCCACCCGGCACGATCTCTCTGCGTACGTGCAGTTGCTGGATATTGAAGGGGCGCTGGTGATTGTCGGCAATCTGGGCGATATGGACGGTTTCAGCACCTTACCGCTCATCCTGGGCCGCCGCCGCATTACCGGCTCACCTTCCGGCGGCATTGCGCAAACCCAGGAAATGCTGAATTTCTGCGCGCAGAAAGGGGTTTACCCGGAGTGCGAGATCATCCCCATCCAGCAGATTAACCAGGCGTTTGAACGCATGGAACGGGGAGAGGTGAAGTACCGTTTCGTGATTGATATGGCCTCGCTGTCGGCCTGATGAGGACGGCTGACATCGGTGAACCGCTGTCAGCCTTTGCTGAGCTTTAGTAGGGGCGCCCGGTCCCGGCCGCCAGCGACAGGGCTTTATCGCCGATCGGCGTAATACCAAACTGACGCTTGTACTCACGGTGGAACTGGCTGACGCTTTCATACCCCACGCTTATCGCCGCCGTCGAGGCATCCGCATCTTGCGACAATAACAACCGTCTGGCTTCAAGAAGCCGTAGCTGCTTCTGGTACTGCAGCGGACTCATGTTCGTCATGCGGCGAAAATGGTGGTGCAGCGTGGAGACGCCCATACCGGCAATCCGCGCCAGCGCTTCGACTTTTAACGGCTGCGCATAGTTATCGCGTAGCCAGTCCAGGGCCACGGATATCCGTTGCCCGCTGGAGCCGGTCAACACGGTTTCCCTCAGGGTCCTGCCCGCCGGGCTGGTGAGAATACGATACAGTATTTCGCGCTGAATGAGGTTACCCATGTAGCCTTTATCCTGCGGATGTTCGTTGGCGTTCAGATAGCGTAGCAGCGCATCAAGCAGCGGGCCGTCGGCCGGCCCCAGGGACATTCCCTCATCGCTGTATTCCGCCTCATTTCCGTACTGTTTCATGTCGATCATCACTTCCCGGGCGAGAGATAAGTCCAGCTGCAGCAGCAGCGAGATAAACGGTTGTTCAGCGCTGGCTTGCATCACTTCGGCGACGGTCGGCAAATTGACGGCGGTCAGAAGAAAGTGGGATTCATTATAAGCATAGGTTTTTTCGCCCAGACTGACGCGCTTCTCCCCCTGAATAATCAGCGACACGCTGGGCTGGTAGAGACAGGCACAGGGCGGCATCGGGCGGTGTAGTTCGACAACGCTCATACCGGGAAAGGGGCAAAGAATATTTTCCCGCCGTCCGGTATAGGCTCTGATTTTCTCTCTGATCTCACCACGTCGCGACGCCATTTCCTGTTGCCAGCGTCTATGCTGTGAGTCCGGATGGTTATCAGGCATGGTCTGGCTCCTCAACTGAGTGATGTAGGCTTTACCTGGCCACAGGGCAGATAAACGATCGGCCGCGTCGGCACCCACGATATTATGTACCGACAGGCTGCGCAAACGGACGGTGTTCCCCGCGCTGCGATTCACACAAAAGGTTAAACCGCGCTGACCCATCATCAGCGCCATGCCGGCGAAGATCCCGGTTAGCCCGACAGCAAGCAGACGGATGAGATGATATCTGGCGCTTGTTACTCTGATGGTTGGGGGGATGGTGGCTGAACCTGAACGCGGGGAAAACTCACGCATCAACCAGCGGAAATAAACCGAGAGTATCCAGGCGCTGAAACTCCCCTCCGGCCTTTGCCAGAGGGGGAGCTGAACAATTATTCCCAGCGTTTCAGCAGCAGGCTGGCGTTGACGCCGCCAAAGCCAAACCCGTTCGACAGCGCATACCGCATTTTCTGCGGGCGGGCCACCAGCGCCACCAGGTTCAGGCCTTCCGCGTCTTCATCGGGGTGATGCAGGTTCAGCGTCGGCGGCACTATCTGGTCACGCAGCGCCTGAATGGTGAAGATGGCCTCAATCCCGCCGGCTGCGCCTAACAGATGGCCGGTTGCTGATTTCGTCGACGTAATGGCGACGGGATGGGTAGCAAACAGGCTTTTAATCGCCGCCAGTTCGCCTTTGTCTCCTACCTGAGTCGAGGTGGCGTGGGCGTTGATATGGTCAATCTCTTCTGCTGTCACCCCCGCCTGACGAATGGCCATTTCCATGGCCCGGCGCGCGCCGTTCCCGTCTTCCGGACCTGCGGTCAGGTGATAAGCATCTGCGCTGGTGCCATAGCCCACCAGCTCCGCCAGCGGGGTGGCGCCGCGCGCCAGGGCGTGTTCCAGCGACTCAATCACGATAAGCCCGGCGCCTTCTCCCATCACAAAACCATCGCGGTCGCGGTCGAAAGGGCGGGAGGCCGCTTCCGGCTGCTCATTGGACGCGCTGGAGAGCGCCCTGGCTGCGGCAAATCCGGCAAGGCTGACGCGATGAATTGCCGCTTCTGCGCCGCCGCAAAGGGCGATATCCGCCTCGCCGCTGCGGATCATCCGTGCAGCATCGCCAATGGCCTGCGCGCCTGCCGCGCAGGCGGTGACCGGCGCGCCGATGGGGCCACGGAAACCGTGGGCGATAGACACATGCCCGGCGGCCAGGTTGGCAAGAAAAGAGGGGATGGTGAACGGAGACAGGCGACGCGGCCCGCGATCATCCGTTGTATGTACCGCATTGGCGATCTCGCCAAAGCCGCCGATCCCGGTGGCAATGACCGTTGCGGTGCGATCTTGTTCTGCCGGTGATGCTGGCGACCACCCGGCCTGCGTCAGCGCCTCACGTGCGGCGACCAGCGCAAACTCGATAAAGCGATCCATCTTTTTACGTTCCCTGGCCGGGATGGTTGCCAGCGGATCGAAGCCGTGCAGCGGATCGCGTTCGATGGACGGAACCTGCCCGGCCACTTTGCAGGGAATGTCTTCGACCAGCTGCTCGCTAAGCTTTGTAATACCTGACCTGCCTGCCAGCAGCGACTGCCAGACGTGCTGTACGCCGCAGCCCAGAGGGCTGACAATCCCCATCCCGGTCACGACAATGCGTTTAGCTGAAACGCTCATAATCAACTCTCCTGTAATATCAGTGTGCCGGCGGCTTGTTCATCAATGGAACCAGCAGCGCAGCAATCAAAAAACCGATCATGATGAGGTAAAAAGCATCGGAAAATGCCTGTGTTCGCGCCTCCCGCAGCGTCAGAGCGGAAAGATTCTTTAGCGCAGCCGTATGAGCGGCATCCGGCGAGATCCCCTGAGCGACAAAGTTTGCCGCGCTGCGTTGAACAAAATCGCTCATTGCCAGGTTGGCGTTATTCAGATGATCCGCCAGGCGGCTGTAATGCAAATTGGTCCTGTCGTTAAGCACCGTACCGCACAGGGCGATGCCGATGGCGCCGCCGAGGTTGCGCATTAAATTAAACAGCCCGGAGGCCAGCTTAAGGCGTGCGGGAGGCAGGCTGCCCAGCGTCAGGGTCACGGTAGGCGCGACGGCAAACTGCTGCGCCAGCCCGCGAAAAGCCTGCGGTAGCAGCAGCTGGTCGGCGCCCCAGTCGTGGGTTATCGGCACAAAGCTGTACATCGAGACCGCAAAGCCGACCAGCCCGGCCATCAGCAGCCAGCGCAGGTCGACGCGGTTGGCGAGCCACGAATAAAACGGGATCGACATCACCTGGAACAGGCCGGTGGAAAATACCGCCAGTCCAATCTCCAGGGCGCTGAAACCGCGCACGCTACCGAGGTACAGCGGGGTTAAATAGATGGTGGCGAAGATGCCGACGCCGGCCATAAACGAGAAATAGCAGCCGAGGCTAAAGGTTCGGTCCTGCAGGGCCCGGAGATCCATGACCGGCTGCGGATGGCGCAGGGTGCGGATAATAAACGCCACGCCGCACAGCAGGGCGATCCAGGCGGTCGTCGTCAGGGTGGCGTCGTCAAACCAGCCCCAGCGCGGGCCTTCTTCCAGGGTATATTCCAGGCAACCGAGAGACAACGCCAGCAGCAGAATACTGAAGTAGTCCGCGCCGCGCAGCAGCGAGGGGTCAGCGGTATCCACTTTCACCAGCAGCGGTACGGCAACCGCGATGTAAATCCCCGGAACCACGTTAATAAAAAACAGCCAGTGCCAGCTGAAGTTTTCGGTGATCCAGCCGCCCACCGTCGGGCCAAGCGTGGGAGCCAGGGAGGCCAGGCCGCCGATCGTCGCGGCGGCAATGACCCGCTGTTTGCCCTGGAAAAAGGCGAAGGCGGTAGTGAAAACCAGCGGGATCATCGACCCGCCGGCCAGTCCCTGCAGGGCGCGAAAGGCGATCATGCTCTGGATGTTCCACGCCCAGCCGCACAGCAGACTCATCAGCGTGAAGCCCGCCGCGGAAGCGGCAAACAGCCAGCGCGTTGACATGACCCGTGCCAGCCAGCCGGAAAGCGGGATAATAATGATCTCGGCAATCAGGTAGCTGGTTTGTACCCACACGGTTTCATCGTCGCCCGCCGAGAGGCCACCGCCGATATCCCGCAGCGAGGCGGACACGATCTGGATATCGATGAGCGCGATAAACATCCCCACGCACATGCTGGCGAAAGCGAAGATCTTCTTCGTCATCGGCATCGATAGACCCTGCGGAGCGGGCAGCGCCTGAGCGGTGCTCATCGGCGGCTCTTTTCGTTCACGGTGACGATCACCGATAGCCCTGGGCGCAGGACGTCAAGTTTTGCTCCTTCTCCTTCCAGCGCAATGCGGACCGGCACGCGCTGAACGATTTTAGTGAAATTCCCCGTCGCGTTCTCCGCAGGAAGAATGCTGAAGCGTGAGCCGGTCGCCGGCGCCAGACTGGCAACATGGCCCTTAAAGGTATGGGCCGGCAGCACATCGGCCACGATGGTCACCGGCTGGCCGGCCCGCATATGCGCCAACTGGTTTTCTTTGAAGTTGGCGTCAATCCACAGGCCGTGCGCGGGAACCAGGGACAGCAGCTGCGTGCCGCTGCTGACAAATGAACCGGACCACGCGCGGCGGTTGCCAATTACCCCATCGAACGGTGCGCGAATTTCGGTATAGCTGAGGTTCAGCGTGGCTATCTCGAGGTTAGCCTGGGCCTGTGCCAGGGCGGCCAGCGTTTGTTGCTGGCGGGCATCCAGCACCGCCAGCTGGCGTTCGGCCGCGGTTTTATCCGCTTGTGCTTTATCCTGCTCGGCGTGCGCCCGGCGGTAATCGGCGGAGGCGTTATCGCGAATTTGTGCGGAAATCGCGCTCGACGCGGCCAGGGCGTGATAGCGCCGGTTGTCGTTAGCCAATTTTTCGGCCGCCGCCGTGGCGGCCTGTAACGAGGCCGCAGAGCCGGCAATGGTCGCCTGCTGTAGCTGCCGGGTGGCAATGACATCGGCCAGCGCGGCCTGTTGCGCCGCCACTTCTCCGGCGGCTTTTGCCAGGGCGGCGCGGTAATCGCGGTCGTCAATGCGAATCAGCAGATCGCCTTTTTTCACCGCCATATTGTCCTGCACCGCCAGCTGCTGGATATAACCGGAGATTTTGCTGGAGATGGCGCTAATGTCGCCGCCAACATAGGCATCATCGGTTGTCTGCATAAAGCGCCCGCTATGCCACCAGTAAGCGCCGTAGCTCGCTGCCGCCAGCGCGGCGACGGCGAGTGTCGCCAGGACGAGGGCTCTTCTCTTACTGGCCGGATTCATGGCTGGCATCTCTGTAGGGTTCGGGTTGAAACTTTTGGCCGCTATCGCCCTCGCGTTTGCGCAGCAGATATTGGTGACGATATTTCATCATCGGCGAGGCTGCGGGTCCCGGCACCATGGTGTATTTACCCGGAATAATCTCTTCGCCGGTCGCTTTATCGACCAGCATCGGCTCCACCGGTCGCTGGGTTTCACTTTCCACCAATTGCATCTGACGGCCTTCGGGTGAGAAGTGGCGGTTACCCCATTCCGCCAGCGCCAGCAGTACCATGCGAAAATCGCGGCCGCTTTGCGTGAGGTGGTATTCGTAGCGCGGCGGTGTGCTGCTGTAGCAAACCTTCTCCAGCAGGCCGTCGTCTACCAGCGCCTTCAGGCGGCGTGAAAGAATATTGGGCGCGACGTTGCTGCTTTTCTGAAACTCGTCAAAGCGGGTAAAGCCCGCGAAGGCGTCGCGCAGGATCATTATGCTCCAGCTGTCACCGATGCGACCAAGGCTACGGGCGATGGGGCAGGGAGCGTGGCAAAGCGGTTCATTTTTCATGGGCTGACCTGGATAGAGAGGTGGCTTTCGGGAGCAAATTGACATAGTAACTATCAAAATGCAAGTTACTTAAAAAACGATCTCTCTCTCAGCAGATTCATGGCGCCGGCGTTAAGGTTGACGCGCGCGATACCACTACGGGGTGACACGGCTTAGCGCAAAGCGGTGGTGCAGCGGGCCGGAATGGGTAAGGGAGTGACGGAGCAGAATCTGACGGTCCGCTCCGCGGCAGGAGCGGACGTTATGCTAATCAATGATGAGGGGGTCAGACGGGATAGTACGTGTAGCCAGTTTCTTTTGAAGTATTATGACCAGGACGGGAAATACAGATGCGGCTAATGCACTAACAACCAACAGCGTGTTTAGATTTTGCGTGGTTATTCCCTGGTCAGGGAGTAATAAGGAAGACAGAAAGAACGCGAGAGTTGTTATCAGGTACATCATGGCTGTCTGTAGGGAAGTAAAACTGGCTCGTTGTTTATCCTCCGGAAACGGGACTACAACCGATGAAGCGCAAACCAGCCGACTGTATGAAGCCCCAAGAAATAAGGTTATAAATAGAAATACATTATGATAACCCATCGCGGGAATCAGCAAGCTTGCTACAAAGAGTAGCGTTGAAATTATCGCCAACAGCAGAGCAGATAAACGCGATGTCAGCATACCTGTTATTTTTGTCGTCAGATAACCGGCTATCCCGCCGCTTAAAAATAATAAAGGTAATAGGTTTTGTTGGGCGCCCATATACTGCGTCATTAATGGGGTCAGAATGGGAATGATCAGCATTGGACTAAATTGTACCAGAGCAGTACAAGAGGCGAAAAGTAAGGTTGGAGAATCAATAGATAGCTTCCTCTGCACGCCCGGCGAGAGCGTATCCTTGGGGATAATAAATACTATCAACGGTAAAGATAACAGACAAAGTGAACTGATTAACCATAGCGCAGTATGCCAACCATAGTGCGTGCACAAAAATAATATAGCTGGCATGCCGACGATACTGACCAGCGAAAATGATGCAATGACCGTTGCCAGCATTTTTCCACGTAAGTTTGCCGGGGCATAATTTATCAAAATACTCATACCCACGCCCATTGTCGTCCCCCCCACCAATCCTGCGCAAAATCGTAGTGCCAGAAGAGTGCCAAAATGAGTCGTGAGTGTGGACAAAAATGTTAGCGCTCCCAGCAGCACCATATTCTTGAACAAGAACTGTTTTTTATTAAACAGGTCAATCCAATAAAAGGCCATGATTCCAGAAAGTACCGCACCCAGCGTATACATACCGGAGACATAGCCAGAAAATGATACAGGAACCGAAAATCCGTCGGCCATAAAAGCAAAAACAGGCGTTAACGCCATATATTCCAACGCATTAGTGAACTGGACAAAAGCCATAACAATGGCTATCCGCATGAGGGTTTTATGATTAAACGTCTGTGTGACCAGTGGCATAATAAGCAACCTATGGATGAAAGATATCCGAGTTTAACCACTATCAATGATGTTCATTAGATGGTAAAAATGGCACTTATTATTATCAAATGTGGGATAGTTGATGCGTTCAGCTCTTGATTTTAATGCCCTGAAAGTATTCATCGCGGTAGTTGAAAGAGAAAGTTTCGTGGGGGCAGCGAAAGTTCTTGCAATGCCGACATCAAACGTGAGTCGTTGCATTTCTCAGTTAGAAGAAAAACTGAATCTTCAGCTCATTGAGCGCAGCACCCGACATATGAAACTCACCCAGGCGGGGCACCTACTCTATACCCGAGCGAAGCCATTACTGGAGGCGCTTGAGCAAACTGAGACAGAATTAACGTTGCGGCAAATGCAGCTCAAGGGGCCATTACGCATCTGTATTCCCAATGAGATCGGTCCTGCATTGCTGGGTTCTGTTATTGCCGATTTCGCCTGTCAGTATCCGGATCTGGAGATCAGCTGTGTGACTAATCTGTCAGGTCTCGAATCCCTGAGAGATGATCTGGATTTAGCTATCATTATTACCCGTGGTCAGATGGATGACAGTGACTATATAGCCCGGCATCTGGTGACTATTCCTTGCACCATTGTTGCCGCGCCCTCCGTCATTCAGCGCTACGGCACCCCTTCTCATATCCGGCAGTTTGAAGAATTACCCTGCATTACAACGGTAAGCGCCCTGAAAGGTGCCCCCTGGCAGTTTGTCACTATGAAGGGGGGATTTGAGACAATTAAGGTGAATGGGCATTATCGGGTAAACAGCGGAGAGATGGCAGGGCGCGCTGCGGTAGCCGGCGTTGGTTTTGCCATCCTGTCGAAACAAGCCTGCCAACCCTATATTAGCGATGGACGGTTAATCGAGATTGAGTTTGAACAATCGCCAGCCCCATTGCAGTTGTTCGCACTTTATTCCGATCGGCGTTACTTGCCGGCTAAAACAAGAGCGCTCATTGATTTTATGCATCAGAAGTTGAGCAATACATCTTTAGCAACGTAAGGCGGTATGGAATCGCGACAGAGAGTCCCGGTGGGATAATGAATCTCTACTTAACCCAGAGCGTCTGTTTTTTCGCTCACCGTGAATTTTATGGCCTGGTTTCCTCTGCGCGTCGAGCCAGGTCACGTAACGGTGAGTGAAAAAACGGGGAACAGGTCATCGATTTCTATTCATTTTCCAGCCAGTCAATGAAGAACCGGGTGAAAGCGGTAACCGGCAGCGGCTGCAGCCGTCGCTGCGGATAGACAAATTGCAGCCCGACATTTTTTTTATCAAAGCGGCTAAACCCAATAAAACTTTCAGCAAACAGCAGTTGTAGCCTGCCTTGTTCCACATCTCGCTTGACATCCCACCATGATTTGCTGGCGATACCCGCATCAGCCAGCACCCACTGGCGGAGTAGCGCGCCATCGTCGCATACCATGGCTGGGGTAAAGCGTAATGTGCTCTGTTTACCGTCGTGCTCAAAACGCCATTCGTTCATGACCATTCCGCGCAGCTCCAGCGCCAGGCATCGGTGGTGGTGTAAATCCTCAATGGCGCCCGGAGTGCCTGCCGCCCGAAGATAGTTGGCCGAGGCAACCAGAACCCGATGATTCGGGCGGATATTTCTGACGACCAGGCTGCTGTCTGGCAGGTTTCCGAAACGAATGCTCATGTCCAGACGATTGGCGACCAGATCTTTGACACTTTCGCCCAGGTATACCGAGGTTTTCACTGCCGGATGCAGCCGGGAAAAATCGAGCAGCGCCGGGCTGAGATACTGTCGGCCAAAATCGGAGGGGGCCGAAATACGGATATTACCGCTGAGCACCCCTTCTTTTTGCGTAAGTAGCGACTCAGCATGGTTCATTTCATCCAGTACGCGCAGCGCAGCGTGGTAGAACTCCTCACCGGCACGCGTCATGGTAATGGCGCGAGTGGAGCGGTGGAACAGACGGGTCTGATAACGCTCTTCAATCGCCTTCAGCCTGGCGGTCATGGTGGCCGGGGAGAGTCCCATATGGCGACCGGCGGCTGAAAGCCCGCCGGCCTCCACCACGGCAACCAGCAGTGCCATGTCTTCAAGCTTTCCCATTATTCAGTAATCCTGAAAAGACAATCATATTTTAATGTCATTATCAAAATATCGCTCACCTCGTAAAGTATTTTCAACAATTCATTACGGGGACAGAAAATGGAAAATCGTACGCTTTTTGATAGCTACTACCTGAAGGCGCTCAGCCTGAAAAACCGGATTGTGATGGCGCCAATGACCCGGGCACGGGCGTTACAACCGGGAAACGTGCCCTCAGCACTTATGGCGGCGTACTACCAGCAGCGTGCCAGCGCGGGGTTGATCATTACAGAAGCCACGCAGATTTCACCTCAGGGGCAGGGATACTCCTGGACACCAGGTCTGCACTCCGCTGAACAGATTGAAGGATGGCGGCTGAGCACAGAAGCCGTTCACCGCGCGGGGGGAATTATCTTTTCCCAGCTCTGGCATGTGGGGCGCATGTCATATGCGGGTTTCCAGGAAGATGGCAAACCTGTCGCGCCGTCTGCGCTCGCGCCCGATGCCCAGGTCTGGGTTGTTGATGAGCAGGGGGAAGGGCATATGGTCGATTGTCCGGAGCCGCGGGCACTTGAGCCTGCCGATATTCAGCAGATTATTGCTGATTACCGGCAGGCCGCACTAAATGCGATTAACGCCGGTTTTGATGGTATTGAGGTGCACGGTGGTAATGGTTATCTGATCGATCAGTTTCTTCGCCGGACATCGAACAAACGTACCGATGAGTATGGCGGTAGCCTGGCTAACCGGATCCGTTTTGCGCAGGAGGTGCTGGAGGCTATCAGCGACGCCATCGGCACTACGCGCACGGGCATACGCCTTTCCCCATTCATCACCCAGCGCGGAATGAACGACCCACAGGTGATTGAAGCGATCCTCGCGCTGGCTGCATGGTGTGAAAAGAAAGGTATCGCTTATATCCATCTGGCAGAGGCTGACTGGGACGATGCCCCGCAGGTACCTGCTGAATTTCGTCAACGATTACGCGCCACCTTCAGCGGCACGCTTATTGTCGCCGGCAATTATACCCAGGACAAAGTGGACAAGCTCCTTAAGGCGGGGCTGGCCGACCTGTTTGCCTTTGGCCGCCCGTTCATTGCCAACCCTGACCTGCCGTACCGGCTCAGGAATAGCCTTCCATTAGCGACGGTAAGCAATCCCGCCACGCTTTTTGGCGGCAGCAGCGCAGGCTATACCGATTATCCGTTCTACAAAATCGACGAGGCGTAAAGTGATGGCGAAAAAAACATTAATCATCGGCGGGAGTTCCGGCATTGGCTTTGCTGTGGCTGGCGCTCTGGCTGAACAGGGAGAAAGCCTGATCCTTGCCGGACGGGACGGAGAAAAGCTGGCGCGGGCCAGACAGTTACTGAGTCAGGAAAGTGCATCTGTGGATACTGTCGTCCTTGATATCAGCAAAGAGGAGGAGGTGATCCAGCTTAGCCAGACGCTCGGAGAGGTCGATAACATTATTGTGACGGCGGGATCGCATGCGCCCGGCGGGGCGCTCACTTCACTGGATCTGAACGAGGCCCGGCTGGCTTTCGACAGCAAATTCTGGGGCAGTATCCATGTCGCCAGGCATCTGAGTAAAAATATTAGTGCCCGCGGCACTCTGACGCTGACCAGCGGCTTTGTTTCCCGCCGCACTGTCGCGGGCGCTATCGTCAAAACCACCATGAACGCGGCCCTGGAGTCCGCCGTTAAGGTTCTGGCGAAGGAGCTTTCCGCTGCGGGTAAACGCGGTGAGCCCGGGGCTGACAGATACCGAGGCTTACGCCGGTATGGATCCTGCTGCCCGCGAAAAATGGTTTGCGTCTGCCGCTGAAACTCTACCGGCAAAAGCTTTCGGGCGGGCAGAGGATATCGCAAAAGGCTATCTGTTCGTGATGGACAATCCCTTTGTCACCGGATCCCTGCTGGATATCGAAGGCGGCGCGCTGATTAACTAATCCTCACATTTTACCCGCAAGCGGCTGAAATACGCCCGGGTTACCTGTTTCTTTGAGGCAACACAAAGGACCTTTTATGCAAAAGTTGACGATTTATCCTACCCGGCTGGCGGCGCTTATGCTGCTACCCGTGGCCAGCGCTGCCTTTTCTGCATCGCCTGCGCTGGTGAAACCCCATCAATTGATTGCGGAAAATAGCCGGTTATCCGCCCGCGAGGCCGCGCTTGAAACCGTCGCGAGACGTTACGCAACATTCTGGAATACAGGTGATGAAGCCCTGGCCCGTGAGGCGCTGGCCGATAATTTTGTCGATAAGACGCCGCCTGAGGGCCGCAAACAGGGACCGGAAGGCGCACTTCTGGCCTCCCGTGCCTTCCGTACCGCCGTCCCGGATCTGAGTTGCGAGATTGAGCAGATGATCGTTGCAGGCGATCGAGTCGTATCGCACCTTCATTTCCGCGGACATTTCACCGGAACCTTCGGCAAACTGAAAGGTAAGGGCCAGCAGGTTGATTTTATCGCGACGGATATCTATCAGGTCAGGAATAATAAAATCATCGCGAACTGGCATCTTGAAGATAACCTGACCCTGATGAAACAACTGGGTGGGTCATAAAATGACGGCTTAGGGAAGAGGGCGTATTGCCAGGCAGTATGCCGAGAGACGGGCATCAACATCAGCATTTATCCTCAAGCCTGTCTGGAGCGGCAGGCGAAAACGAAAAGGTGTGAGGTCGCGCGTAATCTACGAAGAGAAATGCCACCGGGATTAGAGACAATCCGCGTTCAGCGCTCTTTCTTGTCCGCCTTTGGCATCTCTGTCCGCTGGTACCGCATCGGGTGGCTATTAATCAGGGGGGAGGTAACCACACGCTGGTTTTTTTAAAAGGGTCTCAGCAGGCACGACTCGTTGTGCCATTTATGCAGAAAGAACGCGATTTCGTCAATTTGACGCCCGCTGCTATTGGCTTCTCAGGCTATCTCTTTTTGTGCATGTTCACTGGTTTCGTCGTGACTGACTAAGCGGGCAATCAGCAACCGGGAGTAGGCTGGCAGAGGTTCACGTTCTGCTTCCTCACTTAAACATCAGTCCAGGAAACAGGCCCAGATAATCTATCGAGTCTCGACTCTCCTCTGGTAAATAGCGTTCATGCCGCAGAGACGAATGATTCCTGAATAATGTGATTGCCCTGCTTCCGATGTCTTAGGTCACGAAGGTATAAGTTAGCCTCGTTCCTCGCTCACAGTGGACCTTCCGCTCAGTCAGTTCGTCCGCTTCGTGCCAGAAGCGGACATCACTGCTTTACGGCTGCTGCAGCAACGTCGACTTGATGTGCAAGCATGCCTTATTTATTTAAGAATGACTGAACCGCGCTGGAAAACCGTTCTGGCTGATCAAGCATGATAAAGTGAAAACTATCATCGATTCGTGTGAAATGGATATCGGGCGTATTGGTATAGGCTCGACGGTACATTTCATCCACGCCGGATGCAGGCACCCCGAATAAGGCGTCATACGCATAAACGATCTCAATCGGTGCTCTAATGCGGCCAAGTTCGGGGCGCAAATCGGTAATCATCAATTCATACACAGCATCTGCAATGGTTCTGCGATCGGAACTGAGCCCGGCAGCCACCAGAGCAGGCCTCACCGCCTCGGTCCTGGCTAAACGGGCTATGGATGTTTTCTGAAACGCTAGAAATTCTTCCGGCGATTGCGCCAGTATCCAGTCCCTTGTCGCAATAGCACGTTGGGACGCTGTTTCGCTGGTCGCCGCAGGATCAATCATTAACGTATAGAACGGCAAAGCATCGACAATCATTAAGCGACCAACCAGGTCAGGATGCCGCGCACCTAACATCAATGCAATCTCCCCGCCAAGTGAATGGCCAATGATCGCCGGAGCTTTGATGTGTTGGGTGCGGATGTATTCAGCGATGGCGTCAACTACTGGAGCGATAATTTTACCGTCCCGGTTGGAAATAGCAGGCGTACTCGCAAAGCCCGCTAGCTCTAAAATGTGAACGCGGTGGCTCAACTGTAAACCTGATACTAAATCGGTCCAGATTGCGCGAGACGACGCCAGCCCTGGAATCAATATGACATCCGTTCCTGAGCCTTGCGTTTGAACGGAAATAAGCTGCAAGTTCGGATGTTCTGATGATATGGGCAGAGATTGAGCTTTGGTCATCGGGATGAAGACAGACGCCAATAATAAAGCCCCTCCGAGCATCGCACGAATAGAACCTGTAAAAGACGGCTTTCCATGATGCATTAAAATAATTTCCATAAAGATCTTCGTTTTTGGAGTTTTATAACGCAGACAGACTAACGCGATGAAGGTAGGGGGCACTACCACCATATTTAGGGTTGACCCCGGTCGATGAGGGAAGGTATCAGATAAAGATCGCTGCGCGCAGAAACAGATAAATTATGCAGCCGTACAGGTCTGATGTCCGCTCCTCGCTCAAAGCAGACCTTCCGCTCAGTCAGTTCGTCCGCTTCATGCCAGGAGCGGATGTTGCGGCCCCTTAGGTGCTATTGTCAATCAGGGTAGACACATACCGCAAAACATCGATTGGCGACACTTTCGCAGAAATGCAGCCGCTCGGAGTTTTATTCCTGTTGCTGAACTATCGGAACCTGGCATTATTGATTTCGTTTCACCTCGTATTGCAGACACACTACGCCCGACGGCAAAGCGTTACTCTTCACCAGCATGAGTGAGGTTCTGTGTTTTATATTTTGGAACAAGGGAATGCCTTGCCCCAGCAGAATCGGATTGACGAATAGCCAATACTCATCAATAAGGTTTTCCGCCATTAGCGAGTGAGTGCGTGATCTGGGCATTGAAGTAGATGATGCGTTAGAGATCTCTGAGCCGATTGAAGTCTAAGGTTGTCAGAGCTGCAACAGCAGCCCTGTGCCAGGATCGAACGTTGATTTCAGTGTTCTCAGACAGAGGCACACCTAAAATGGCTGCCTCTTGATAAATGGGCATTAATTTTGGATGTTATTTTTCATATCCGTATAAATTAATCCTACCCGATAAGTACTCACCTAAATATACTTCACTAATTTTATTAAAGCCTTTCTTTGTAACTTCATGTTCTAACCATTCATTGTCTTTATTAAGGATTTCTAGCAGATCATGGTTGGCTAAACCGTCCACTATAATAGGGTAGCGTATATTTTCATCGCCACTTTGTATGATGGTTAATTGCCCATTTTGTTCGAGAACCACGCGTTTTAGTTGTTCTATTTCATAAATGCCATTTGCTCTTAATTTGAACATTAAATCATTTGCAGAAACACCATTCCGTAAACACTCCTTGACATTAATGCTGCCATTGTGTACTAAAGTAATAGGTTTTCCATCAATAATTCTTTTAACTAACCGATTGTTTTCTTTAAAAAACTTAAGAGAAAAGACCAAGAAAGTCCATATGATTAGGACCAGGACAAACTGGAGTACTGTTATAGATTCGTTGTAAATTACGCCTCCTATAATCCCCCCCAGCACATAGTTTTGAACCTGGTCCATTGCGGATGAGGGGGCCAGATTCCCTTTTCCCATAAGATTTATTTGAACAATTAAACACAGTATCCCCAGCCCCAACTTTATAATGATAGGTAAATAAATTATCATTTCTACACCTCAGTTTTTTATGATTTCTATTTCTGGGTTTACTAACGAAACCTCTACTAAATTGTATGTTTTTTGATCCGGACTTAAGTTGACGCGATAAAAAAGATCGTTAACTTTAACGATAATGCCATCAGAGAGTTGTACTGAACTGGAAAATATAGCATTCACATCCACATCTTTTTTTTGTGATAAGGACCTGACAAAATTAACCATTTGTGATGATTGGGAATGTATATTTTTACTATCAGTATAATCAGCATATTGCACACCGGAAATGAAGAGCAAAAATAAGAAGGCTATGATTGTTAAGTCACGATATTTAGTTTGCAAACGATGGCGCATGTACAGACTAAAAACAACGATCAGGATAAATAAAGTACTAAATATAACGATGTATTTTAAATAATCATTGATGCTAGACTGCGTTTGTAGATAATCTATGCTATAAAATCTCATATATGTATAATCCCTAACCCCTCAAGACCCCATTTTTATTATAGTAACACATAGCCATTATCCGTTCTGGTGTTACTTAACAGCTAATAATTATCAGTTATCAGCTGAGATTTGTCATTATCCTTTTAGTCAACTGCAGTGATCTGCTTACGATGACCCAAGGCACTTCGATGTAAGTAAACATTCAGAACTTCTGTTTTTCGCTCACAGCGGCCACTGACCGTTGGCGAAGAGTGCTTTGCACCACAAGAGGATATCTCGGACATTACGACACGTTAGGTTAGATATCTAAAAGTGCATGGTTCGCCTGGTGGGAAACTTACAATGAGGCTAAGTGAGGTTGAATTTTGCAAGACTAACTGAATGGCCAAAATTGAGCAAACGGAGTAAGCAGTGTTCGCTATGCTGATGAATATTGAGCCGTAACAAGACAATGATAAGATTGATTTCTGTCTGGTCCCATTAAGGAACCCATTATGAACAGGCTGATTCGCAAAAATTATCCTGAGTTAGGTGAGGTAAAGGCCCCCTACGTTCACTCCGTGAGACATGGCGATACGCTCTATATCTCGGGGCTTACCGCATTTGGCACACCCGCACAGCAATCAGGCATCGTTGAACAGGCTGAGGAGATATTCAGTCAGATTTGTAAAATCGTCACCGCAGAGGGTACTGATTTCTCGTCTCTCATTAAAGTGACTATTTTCATTACCTCTTTTGACGAGATCAACGCGCTGCGCGAGGTACTCTACCGCTATTACGGCGATCACTTGCCTGCCAGTTCGCTGGTGGAAGTCAGCCGTCTCTTTGCACCCGATCTCAAGATTGAAATTGAAACGCTATTTGCCCTCTGATTAAGCTTAATGCGATGAAATAAATACCGAGGCTTGCTGGGCTGGCGGAACGGCGAAATTACGCTGCATACGTTTTATCTCCTCCGCCGGTGGCAGGCCAAACAGGCGTTTGAACTCGCGATTAAACTGCGACGGGCTTTCATAGCCTACGGCGTAACTCGCGGCGCTGGCGGTGATCTGCTGGCGCACCATCAACATGCGCGCCTGGTGCAGGCGGACCGATTTCACATACTGCATCGGCGGCATCCGGGTTATCGCTTTGAAATGGCTATGAAACGTCGGCACACTCATTCCTGCTTCCAGCGCCAGCTGCGTCAGCGTGAACGGCTCAGCGTAGAGAGCATGGATGCGCTGTAGCACTTTACCGATTTTGCCGAATTGCCCTTGCAAGGCCAGCGCGGCGCGCATTGCGTTGCCTTGCTCGCCTGTCAGAACCCGGAAATAGAGCTCACGCACCCGCGCAGGGCCAAGGATCGCCGCCTCAAGCGGATTGTTCAGAACTTCTAGCAAACGCAGCACCGCTGTTTTTACCGCGTCATCCATCGGACTCGACATCATGCTTTGCGGCACGGCGGGGGGATGCGGGGCACCATGCTGTTCAATCTGTAACATCAGTTCAGCGGCAAGCTGAAAATTCAGATGCATATAAATCGCCAGCAACGGATGTTCTGCCGAGGCGTCGGTTTCCATCACAAACGGCACCGGCACCGAAACCGCCAGGTAGTGCTGCTCATCATATAAATAGGTCTGCTGGCCGAAATAGCCGCGTTTGCTGCCCTGGCAGACAATCACGATCCCCGGATCGTACAGCACAGGTGTTCTGGCAAGCGGCCGGTCGGCACGCAAGATTCGCACATCAGGCAGCGCGGTCAGGTTGTACCCCTCCTGCGCGGCCAGTGTTTTCATCATGCTAATCATCCCGGACATCACGGCACCTCATAAAATCAGGCAATAAAAAGAGAAGATTCGGCCTAAAAATAGGACAGTACAGAGAATACCATGCAACCTTCACTGTTCATGGGAGTTCTTTTTTATGACATCGGTAAAAACGATTTTAATCACTGGCGTCAGCAGCGGCTTTGGTCGTGCGCTGGCGCAGGAAGCACTCACCGCAGGTCATCGGGTTATCGGGACCGTGCGTAATCACCACGCAAAGCAGGCTTTCGAGGCCCTTGATGCACAGCGGGCTTTCGGCCGCTTGCTGGATGTTACGGACGCCGGGCGTATTGCTGAGGTGGTAGCGGAGGTTGAATCGACCGTCGGTCCGGTTGATGTGCTGGTGAATAATGCCGGTTACGGCCATGAAGGCATCATGGAAGAAGCCTCGCTTGCGGAGATGCGCCACCAGTTTGAGGTGAATGTGTTTGGCGCAGTGGCAATGATGAAAGCCGTGCTAGCGGGCATGCGCCAGCGCCGTCGTGGCCATATTATTAATATCACCTCAATGGGCAGTTTTATTACTCTACCCGGTATCAGCTATTACTGCGGCAGCAAATTCGCGCTGGAAGGCATATCAGAAACGTTAAGCAAAGAGCTTATCCCGTTCAATATACACGTGACCGCCGTGGCGCCAGGGTCGTTTCGCACCGACTGGGCCGGGCGTTCAATGGTACGCAGCGCGCGTAGCATCCCGGACTATGATGCTCTTTTCGAACCCATTCGGCAGGCGCGTATGGAAAAAAGCGGCAAGCAACCCGGCGATCCCGTGATGGCTGCCCGCGCCATACTGACAATCATTGAGAGCCAGAACCCACCCACGCATTTATTGTTGGGCAGCGATGCATTGAGTTTAGTGCGGCAAAAACTCGCTGCATTAGATAAGGAAATCGAGCAATGGGAAACACTAACACGTTCAACGGATAGCGACTTACCGGCTTAGACGGGAGTGCATTGGATAACCCATAATGGCCGGTCGCCCATACGGCCATTTTGTATCGGGCATCGTGCTGATGCCCTGCACATGAGTGATGTTGACTTTGCGGACGTGCGGTGAAGTCAACGTCTCCTCTAACTTAACGCCACCCTGGCGCCTCTGGCCAGAGTGCTAAGTGCCAGGAGCGGACGTTGTTAATGGCATGATGTATGAACCCCTGGAGAGTCGATCATCTGTACTCCTGTTAATCCATACGGGAAATATTGTTATCAATAGCCCTACAGCGGAAGCGTTAACTGTATATTTGCACGCTCTCATTGAGCCTGCCACTTTGTTAAAGCAACTCTTACAGTTTAAAAGAACTTTCGCGGGATGTTACTCGGCTAAATAACCACCATCGATTGGATAAACGCCTCCGGTACAGAACGCTGATTTGTCTGAAAGCAAAAACAATATGAAGTCTGCTATTTCTTGCATTGTTGCCATCCTTTTCATAGGGTGGCTATTTGCGAAACTACGTACGATATTTTCAGGAAATTCAGTCATTCGTGGGGTTTGGACATAGCCCGGAGCGACTGCGTTGATTCGAATGTCCTGGCTTGCAAATTCTAACGCTGCGGTTTGGGTTAAACCGATTATACCGTGTTTAGCCACGGTGTAAGGTGCTAATCCAGGAATGCCAACCAGGCCATTTACTGCAGATAAATTAACGATAGAACCACCAAATTTCATCATCTCAGGTATTTCATATTTCAGACAGTAAAAAACGCCGCTCAAGGAGGTGGCAATAACCTTATCCCAGTTTTCAACCGTTTGCTCTGTTATGTTTTTACCATGTTCACCGGTTAAGCCTGCATTATTTACAGCATAATCAAGTCTGCCGAACTGTTGGATAACCTGAGCGATCATTTTCTGTACTTGTTCCGGTTGTGAGACATCACAGCCGATCCCCAGCGCTTGTGGTCCCTGTGAAGTTAATCGTTTCGCTTTTTGTTTAGCCTGCGCTGAGGAACGGGATACAATAACGACCTTCGCACCATATTTGTGTAATTGCTCTGCAACTGCCTCACCGATACCTGCAGTACTTCCTGTTATGACAGCAACTTTATTCTGGAAATTCATAATTCCCCCTATGAAGTAGAATGGAGTCTTTCATCGGGGTGAGTATACAAATTAGCTGTGACAGTTTTTGTCAGTACTCTTTCTCCTCGCAGATCCCTTCTTTGAATCTCCATTTTTTCAATAAAACCGTTCTGCTTTCACTATATGTAGAATCCAGCTGTGCCAGCTCTTTAATTTTATCAGTTCTAAAATGACGAAAATCATTTCTCATCTCACACCAGGCCACCAAAAGCCAGCATGACTCCATATATACCAATCCGATGGGCCATATGACTCGAGAAGAGTAAGTGTCTTTCTTGTCACAATACTTTATTTCGATTTTCTTTCGCTTTTTAATAGCATTGCGGATATCTTCAAAAAACAGTTCATTGTTTTCTGAAGGACCGATCAGATAGGATTGACTCTCAATAAGATTTTTTAATTCACCAGGAATGACGGCATGTATTTTGGCAAGGGCATTCCTTGCGGTATTCTTGAAATCATAATCCGTATTATGAGATACCCAATTTAACCCAAGCGTAATAGCATTGATTTCTTCATGAGAAAGGTTTAAGGGTGGCAAATGAAAGTCAGACTTAACGATATAACCAATTCCAGCACCGCCTTCAATGCACACGCCTTGATGTTGTAGCGTTTTTATATCTCTGTAAAGGGAGCGTACACTTACTCCTAATCTTATCGAGAGAGTGGATGCGGTGATCGGGTATCTTTGCGCCCTTAATATCTGTAGTAATTCGAGAAGCCTTTCTGTTCTGGTCATGCTGATCAATCCATCCTGATCCTGAGACGATATCTTAACGCATCTGTTGGATAAGCATCTTAGTACAAAGTAAGCGTACACGCTTAAGTTGAACAGTTCCCTTTGATTAATACAGCGCTATATTCGTCATTATTTTATTTAATAATATTAAGCGCTGCAGGCGAGGGCATAACTACCTGAAAAGGTACCGCTGGTTTCAGGGCGCGCCGTCAGCCGGAGCCAACCGATAAGAATGTAGCCGAAAACCATACCTGGCTGCGGGCGAGGATATCCGCCTGGTATCAACGTCGCTGAACGGCGGACAATCTGCGCGATCGGCTGAATGGGCTGGCACGGTGAGTACCGCGACCAGCCACGTGCGGCGGGGCATGACCTGTGGAAACCGCAGGTCATGGGAGCCCCCTGATTATTGCAATGCCGCCAGCTCATCCGCGGTCAGCGCAACGCTTTGCACCGTACCTGATTCCGCCGACTGTACCGCCGCTTCTAATACCGCCATTACCGCCAGCGCCTGCAGCGGCTGGACCGGGTTCTCGATCTTGCCGGTTAACGCATCGCGCACGTTAATATAGTACTGGCGCTGGTCGCCCTGCGGAGTAGGGATCTCGCGCGACTGCGAGCTGGCATCAAACACCACGAGGCTGTCGTCGTCATGCCCCCAGCTTTCGCTGCCGGGAACCACCCCGGCCAGCAGCTGGCTTTCCTGGCGATCGGCTTTCTGTTTCACCACGCTGCCTTTATCTCCGTGGACGGTAAAGCGCGATACGCCACCGGCCACCAGCATGCTGCAGTGCAAAATCACCTTATGCTGCGCGTAGTTTAAGACCACATGCGCCCAGTCATTAATCTCCGCGCCCTGGCGCAGGGTGGCGATATTGCCCTGCACCGACTGCGGCAGGCCGAACAGCTGTAGCGCCTGATCGATCAGGTGCGGCCCCAAATCGAACCATAATCCGCTGCCGGGGACATTTTGTTCTCTCCAGCGCACGCGAACTTCCGGGCGGAAACGGTCAAAATGCGACTCAAAGTGCTTAACATTGCCGATAAGTCCTTGTTCGATAACCTGTTTAATGCCGAGGAAATCGCTGTCCCAGCGGCGGTTATGGAAGACCGAAAGCAGCAGCTGCTTCTCTTCCGCCAGCGCAATCAGCTCGCGGGCTTCCTGCATATCCAGCGTAAAGGGCTTATCCACTACCACATGTTTCCCGGCATTCAGCGCCAGTTTGGCTAACGGGGCGTGCGTGGCGTTGGGGGAGGCGATCACCACCAGGTCAATATCCGGGTGTTGAATGGCCTGTTCTGGCGAGCCGATGACGGTGACATCCGGCAGATCGCGCTTCACCTTCTCTTCATCGCCGGACGCAACGACCGCCAGCGTGAGGCCTTCCACCGACTGAATCAGCGGGGCGTGAAACGTTTTGCCGACGAACCCATAGCCGATCAGCGCAATATTAATGTTTTTACCTTCACGAGCGATGACTTTTTTCATTACCCTCTCCACGTTATTGAGCGTCAGCAATGTTGACCTGCAGCGCGCTAGTATCCCCGAGCTCTTCCCAGGGCTTGTCTAAAAATAACTGATGTATGTCTGTTAATTCGGCCACCAGATGCGGCTCGCAGTGGTTCAACTTCATATGATCGGCGACCAGCCAGTGCTCGGTGCTTGCCGCCAGCATGGCGCGTTTGATTTCAGCATCGGCCTCCTGGCTGGCGCTTAAACCGAGTTGCGCATGGATGGCGCAGGCGCCGAGGATAGCGATATCGGCACGATAGCGCGCCAGCAATGCCAGGGTGGCGCTGCCGGCAAACAGCCGCTGCTGCACATCCCATGTTCCCCCCAGCATGATCAGCTGGATATCCGGGCGGGTGCTGAAATGCGAGGCAATATCTAATGAGGTGGTGATAACCGTCATCGGGCCTTGAATCTGGGTCGCGACGGCCAGAACGGTACTGCCGGCATCTAAAAAGAGGGTCGAACCGGCGGGTATTTTGCTGGCGACCAGGCGGCCTAAACGCTGTTTAGTCTGCGGCAGCAGGGCATTTCGGCCCTGGCGATTCATTGCGGAAATGTCGAGCGCGATTGCGCCGCCGTGGTTCTTCTGCGCCAGCCCCTGCTTTTCAAGATCGGCCAGATCGCGGCGCAGGGTGTCTGCAGAAACCTGCAGCTTTTCAACCAGGTCGCTGATACTGACTTGCCCGTTTTCACTAATAAGGTCGACCAGGTACTTTTGTCTGGCGGTTTTATGCATGGTGATGAAATCCTGCAAAATGCTGCAATAACTCGCATAATACAGCATTTCGCAGGAAAAGAAATCGTCCTTGCATCACCTTCTGGAGAGGAGCAGCGATGGGGCGAGGAAAGGGCGGCCGCCCGCTCTACGGAGGAGGTATCGGGCGGTATGGCGCAACGTTCTGCAGGCCCCCCAACCGCTCATCGTTACCGGTCAAAATATCCGCGACGGCGCTTCATCAGGGCGTCGGGGCGGGGCGAGACTTTTTTAAGGGGCGGGTTTGCAAAACGGCAACTCCGGTCTACTCTTACTCCTGCTCATAACAATGAAGGAGATAAAAACATGTGTACCAATTTGCACGATAACGCTCGTCAGTACGCAGAAGAGAAAAAATGAACGGCTCCTGCTAGCCTGCCGTCCCGCCGGTATTCATTCTGGCGGTGGTTCATTCAGCGGGCTGGACATATTCTTATGAAACGCACGCATAACCCGCCGTCGGCGGGTTCTTTTTTTATGTTTCTCCTCGTCCGCTTTTCATCAGCGAATTCAGCACCCTGCTGACTTTACCCCTTGATTAACCGATGTGTCAGGCTAGACTAGCAAAAATAAGAACTGACTGACGGAGGTCTGGTGGACGCCATTAAGGGATCGGAATTGAACGTGCCGGATGCGGTTTTTGCCTGGCAATTCGACGGGCAGGGCGGCGTGAAGCCGCTGACTGACAGTGACGCTATCGATAAGGAGCATCCCTGTTGGTTGCATCTGAACTATACCCACGCCGATAGCGCCGAATGGCTGGCATCCACTCCGCTGTTGCCCAACAGCGTCCGCGATGCCTTAGCCGGGGAAAGTACCCGTCCCCGGGTCACCCGGGTGGGGGACGGAACGTTAATTACGCTGCGCTGCATTAACGGCAGTACCGATGAGCGGCCTGACCAGCTGGTGGCGATGCGCCTGTATATGGACGAGCGCTTAATCGTCTCTACCCGTCAGCGTCGGGTGCTGGCGCTGGATGATGTGCTCGGCGATCTGCGCGAGGGAACCGGGCCGGTGGACTGCGGCGGCTGGCTGGTGGATATTTGCGATGCGCTGACCGATCACGCCAGCGAATTTATCGAGCAGCTGCATGACCGGATTATCGACCTCGAAGATAACCTGCTGGATCAGCAGGTGCCGCCGCGTGGTTTTCTGGCGCTGCTGCGCAAACAGCTGATCGTGATGCGCCGCTATATGTCTCCGCAGCGCGATGTCTACTCCCGCCTTGCCAGCGAGCGTCTGCCGTGGATGAATGACGATCACCGCCGCAGAATGCAGGATATCGCCGACCGGCTGGGGCGGGGCCTCGATGAGATTGACAGCTGTATTTCCCGGACGGCGATTATGAGCGATGAGATTGCTCAGATTATGCAGGAGGCGCTGTCGCGTCGTACCTATACCATGTCGCTGATGGCGATGGTGTTTCTGCCCAGCACCTTTTTGACCGGTCTGTTTGGCGTCAACCTGGGCGGGATCCCCGGCAATGAGTGGCATTTAGGCTTTTCTATCTTCTGCATAATGTTAGTCGTTCTCATTGGCGGTGTTACATGGTGGTTACATCGTAGTAAATGGCTGTAAATAATCGCTTTTCATCGCCGTCCATCGCGTGAAAATCCGGGAATGTTTGAGCGAAATCAATAAACCGTCTACCCATTCGGGGCAATATCTCTCTCGCAGGTGAATGCAACGTCAAGCGATGGGCGTTGCGCTCCATATTGTCTTACTTCCTTTTTTGAATTACTGCATAGCACAATTGATTCGTACGACGCCGACTTGATTAAGTCGGCTTTTTTTTGCTCTCTGGTTAGCAGCTTCTACGCTTAATGGGTATACCCGCTCATTCCCGGGAGAATCACCATGCGCTATCAGCCCCTGACATCGATCCCTGTCTCGCCAGAACCTAACGATCCCATACCGGTGCCCGATCCCCGGCCTCGCCCGCATCCGCTGCCCGACCCGCCGCCGGACGATGAGCCGATTAAATTGTCGCATCGCAGGCGCAGATCTGCGAGGATACGCGCCTGCCCTTTGTGTGCCTGTTAATTCGAGAAAAAATTGTGACCGCTTTTTCAACACTGAACGTTTTACCCGCTGCCCAGCTCGCCAATCTCAATGAGCTGGGTTATCTCACGATGACCCCTGTGCAGGCCGCCGCCTTGCCCGCGATTCTGGCGGGTAAAGATGTGCGCGTGCAGGCCAAAACCGGTAGCGGTAAAACAGCGGCATTTGGTCTGGGGCTGCTTCAACATGTTGATGCTACCCTGTTCCAGACACAATCTCTGGTACTGTGCCCAACCCGCGAACTGGCCGATCAGGTCGCGGGTGAGCTGCGTCGTCTGGCGCGCTTTTTACCGAATATTAAAATTTTGACCCTTTGCGGCGGGCAGCCTTTCGGCGCGCAGCGCGATTCGCTGCAGCATGCGCCGCATATCATCGTCGCCACACCGGGCCGTTTGTTAGATCACCTGCAAAAGGGCACCGTGTCGCTGGATGCGCTGCAGACGCTGGTGATGGATGAAGCCGATCGGATGCTGGATATGGGCTTCAGCGAGGCCATCGATGAGGTGATCCGCTTTGCCCCGGCCGAACGTCAGACGCTGCTGTTCTCCGCCACCTGGCCGGAAGCGATCGCGGCGATCAGCGGGCGGGTACAAAACCATCCGTTGACCATTGAGACCGATTCCGTCGACGCGCTGCCGGCAATCGAGCAGCAGTTTTTCGAAACCTCCCAGCGCGGAAAAATCCCGCTGCTGCAAACGCTGCTCAGCCAGCATCAGCCGGCCTCTTGCGTGGTGTTTTGCAACACCAAAAAAGATTGCCAGGCGGTTTGCGATTCGCTGAATGCCGCGGGGCAGAGCGCGCTGTCGCTGCACGGCGATCTTGAACAACGCGATCGCGATCAGACGCTGGTGCGATTTGCCAACGGGAGTTCTCGTGTGCTGGTCGCCACCGACGTTGCCGCGCGCGGCCTCGATATTAAATCGCTGGAGCTGGTGGTTAACTATGAGCTGGCCTGGGATCCGGAAGTTCACGTGCACCGTATCGGGCGTACCGCCCGCGCGGGTGAGAGCGGTCTGGCTATCAGCCTCTGCGCGCCGGAAGAGGCGCAGCGCGCCAATATCCTGGCAGAGATGCTGCAGCTGAAGCTGAACTGGGTGAGCGCGCCGACCAACGGCAATATCAAACCGCTTCACGCAGAGATGGCGACGCTGTGTATCGATGGCGGGAAGAAAGCGAAAATGCGCGCCGGCGATGTGCTCGGCGCGTTGACCGGCGATATGGGCTTTGACGGCGCCGACATCGGCAAGATTAACGTCCATCCTGCGCATGTCTATGTGGCCATTCGCCAGAGCGTGGCGCAGAAGGCCTATAAGCAGCTGCAGAACGGTAAGATTAAAGGCAAAAACTGCCGCGTTCGCCTGCTGAAATAAGCGATGACAAGGCGTCTCAGAGGTGACTCTGAGACGCCGGTGGGTTACTTCACTTCGACCACGTTCAGGCGCAGTTCATCCAGCTGCGCGGCATCGTCTTCCGGCTGCCAGCCGGCAGGCTGCAGCGGAATCTCTTCCCGGTCAAACGCCAGATCGCCGCCATCAACCACTTCTGAGTTGTGGTTAATCCCTTTAAAGTCAAACAGGTTAATGTCGCTCAGATGCGACGGCACCACGTTCTGCATGGCGCTGAACATGGTTTCTATACGGCCAGGATAGCGCTTATCCCAGTCGCGCAGCATATCGGCGATCACCTGGCGCTGCAGGTTAGGCTGCGAACCGCACAGGTTGCACGGAATGATCGGGAAACCTTTCGCCTGCGAAAAACGCTCAATGTCTTTTTCACGGCAGTATGCCAGCGGGCGAATCACGATGTGTTTACCGTCATCGCTCATCAGCTTCGGCGGCATGCCTTTCATTTTGCCGCCGTAGAACATGTTCAGGAACAGCGTCTGTAAAATATCGTCGCGGTGATGGCCGAGGGCAATCTTAGTTGCGCCTAGTTCACTCGCGGTACGGTACAGGATACCGCGACGCAGACGCGAACAGAGCGAGCAGGTGGTTTTGCCTTCAGGAATCTTCTCTTTGACGATCCCGTAGGTGTTTTCTTCGACAATTTTGTACTCGACGCCAAGCTGCTCGAGATATTCCGGCAGAATGTGGGCGGGGAAACCCGGCTGCTTCTGATCGAGGTTGACCGCGACCAGCGAGAATGAAATCGGCGCGCTTTTCTGCAGGCTGCGCAGGATTTCCAGCATGGTGTAGCTATCTTTACCGCCGGACAGGCAAACCATAATCCGGTCGCCGTCTTCGATCATGTTGAAATCGGCAATGGCTTCGCCGACGTTACGGCGCAGGCGCTTTTGCAATTTATCGAGGTTGTACTTTTCTTTTTTGCTAATTTCTTGATTTTGCAGCATTTAATAATAGCTCAATTCATAGTGTGGCACACGCACTCTGCCCACGGCACGGCGGGTGGTCGCAATTAATGACGTCAGTCTAAGTCTGTGGCGTGTATGGTACGGATTCGCGGTGGGGATGTCAGCACATTTCCGGTAGTTTAACCTGACAGATGTTGAGATAAAAAGCCCGCCGTGAGGGCGGGCTGAAGGGGTTAACGCACAACCAGTACGGAACAGTCGGCATGACGAACGACGGCCGCGGCGTTGGAGCCGAGCAGATAGGTCGTTATGTCCGGGCGGTGAGAGGCGATAATCACCAGATCGGCCGGCAGCGTTTTCGCCAGCTCCAGAATGTTATCCTTCGGCGAACCTTCCTTAACATGGAAATGCACCCGGTCTTCAGGAATGGCGAACTGAGCGACGAACTCTTTCAGACGCGTTTCCGATTCCGCTTTAAACTCATCCATCGGCGGTAGTTCGGTGGTATAGGCCATCCCCAGCGAGGCGTAGTAGGGAAGGGATGGAATCACGGTCAGAAAGTGTACTTCGGCATCGTCAATACGCGCTTCCGCCTCAACGTGACAGACAACGCGTTGAGTTAATTCTTTTTCAGATATATCAATAGGTACAAGAATTATTCTGGCCATAAAACCTCCTGTTTAAGTAACCGCTTAAAGTGTACGCCATTTGGCGGCATGATGTACCATGACGGGTCACATTTTAGCGTGAGCTACCCCGATGTTCGGTAAATTTCCCTTTGATGACGCCATCATAAAAACGTCCCTTGGAGACCACCTGCAAAAAAAGGCGATAGATGCGTTCGGGCACCTTCTCATAGCGGAGCGTGGTGGCGTCGTGAAACCGGATTTCGAGGATGCCAGAGGCTTCGTCATAGGCGATGGAGGCGATTCGGGATGATTTTACGGGTTGATGATCCATGGCTGGCGTCCTTTACGGCAGGCTTTACCGGCAATATATCATTTATCGGGTAACGGTTTTAATACACCAGGGATATTGTTTTGATTTGATTGATGTTCCCGGCACGACGCGATAAAACAGCGTTGCTGTGGGCGGGACTTTGCATCACCGCGGATACAGTGGCACCGGTGCGACGATGCAGGCGCCAGAGGAGCGTTATGCGATAAGGCGTTGTCATCTGTGCCCTATAGACTGGCTATAGAATAAACACCGGCAAAGTATTTCGCTTGAAGTCGTACATCGTCGCAATACCCGCATATGGAACGAGACTTTTATGGACATTGCTCATGCCGGATATAATGTGTTTTAAATATCAGGCCAATATTATGTTGATTCCTTTATAAATCTGCAGGCGATGAATAACGTATTTGATAAGCGTTATACATAATGATGACTTCAATTGGATGTTTCTGAAGTGTTTTTATTTTAAATTTAGAGTGGCGCTGAGGGTGTTATAAATAACAAAGAGGTGTAAGGGTGAAAAATGATCTGAGCGGTAATAGAACCTGTAGGCTAAAAAAATACACCTGTTATGATAATGGTTTGGTGAATGTATAAACTGAATATATACAAAATAAAAATTATACATAACGGGATTATTCGCTTATTATCCGTGCGTTATTGCCTTCTATTGTCGCCAGCTTCTTTATTATGTTCGTCACATATTCACGCACGATATTATTTTGACGATAAAAATGACAAGCCCGAATGAATATTCGGGCTTTTTTTATGCTAAGGCTTAAAAACAGAGCGGGTTAACTCTCGGTTGCCGGTTTCTCCGCTTTGCCGGCCATCTGGGCCAGGAAGTCATAGCGTTTTTGCAAATCCGCCGCCGCATCCTTCCACAGCTGCTCCGCCACTTCGGGCTGCTGAGAATTGAGGCGACGGAAACGTTGCTCGTTAAGCAGCGTTTCGGCCAGCGCGTCTGACGGTGGGCGAGAGTCCAGCGCCAGCGGCAGTTTGCCTTCATCCGCACGACGAGGGTCGAAGCGGTACAGCGGCCAGAAGCCGGTGGCGGTCAGCTGACGCATCTGATCGTGGCTGAGCGCCAGATCGTAACCGTGCTCTTCGCAGGGGCTGTAGGCGATAATCAGCGACGGGCCAGGGTAGGCCTCCGCTTCCTGAATCGCTTTCACCGTCTGATTCAGCTGCGCCCCCAGCGAAATTTGCGCGACGTAAACATGTCCGTACATCATCATGCTGACGCCGAGGTCCTTACGCGCCTTGCGCTTGCCATGCTCACCAAATTTGGTGACCGCGCCGAGCGGAGTCGCCTTCGATGCCTGGCCGCCGGTATTGGAATAACACTGGGTATCGAGAACCAGAATGTTGACGTTTTCGGTCAGGCTCAGGACGTGGTCGAGACCGCCGAAGCCAATGTCATAGGCCCAGCCATCGCCGCCGATAAGCCAGATGGATTTCTCAACCAGCGCATCGGCATCGGTTAAGAGCTCCTTCGCACCGGCTTCATTAGCCAGAACCTGGCGTAGCTCGGCCACCTGTTCGCGGCGCACCTCTGGGGTGGCGTCGGCCTGCAGCGCCTCATACAATGCTGGCGGCAGTTTATCGGCAAACGTTGCCAGCAGGCGCATGACGCGCTGACGGTGCTGGTCGACGGTTAAGCGGAAGCCGAGGCCAAATTCGGCGTTGTCTTCGAACAGCGAGTTTGCCCACGCCGGGCCACGGCCGTTGGCGTCGGTGGTATACGGTGTGGATGGCAGATTACCGCCGTAAATCGACGAGCAGCCGGTGGCGTTAGCGATCAGCATCCGATCCCCGTACAGCTGGGTCAGCAGTTTGATATACGGCGTTTCGCCGCAGCCGGAACAGGCCCCGGAATATTCAAACAGCGGGCTGATCAGTTGCGAGGTGCGGATATCAATCCGCTCCAGAGTGCTGCGGTCGATTTCCGGCAGGTTGAGGAAGAAGTCGTAGTTCACTTTCTCTTCTTCCACATGCTCAAGGCGCGACATCATGTTGATGGCCTTGATTTCAGGATTCTGCCGGTCTTTTGCCGGACACACTTCCACGCACAGGTTACAGCCGGTGCAATCTTCCGGCGCCACCTGCAGGACATATTTCTGCCCGCGCATATCGCGCGATTTGACGTCCAGGGAGTGCAGACTGGCCGGGGCCGCCTCCATGGCCTGCGGAGGGACCACTTTGGCGCGAATCGCTGAATGCGGGCAGGCGGCGACGCAGTGGTTACACTGGGTGCACAGCTCCTCCTTCCAGATGGGGATCTCTTCGGCGATATTGCGTTTTTCCCAGCGCGTGGTGCCCATTGGCCAGGTGCCATCCGGCGGCAGCGCGGAGACCGGTAGCGCATCGCCGAGACCGGCCAGCATCGCGGCGGTGACGGTTTTCACAAAATCCGGCGCGGCATCGGAGACCACCGGCGGACGGTTCGGGCTGGAGGCATCGACCGGGCGCAACGGCACTTCGGCCAACGATTCGCGCGCCAGCGCCAGCGCCTGCCAGTTGCGCTCAACCAGATCCTGGCCTTTGCTGCTGTAGCTTTTCGCAATGGCGCCCTGCAGTTCGGCCAGCGCGCTGTCGCCCGGCAGAATTTGCGTTAAGTGGAAGAATGCCATCTGCATGACGGTATTGATACGCGCGCCAAGGCTGCATTCTCGGGCAATTTTCGCAGCGTTGACGATATAAAAGCGCGCTTTTTTCTGATTCAGCGTTGCCTGCACTTCCTGCGGCAGGCGCGACCAGACGTCATCCACACCATAAGGTGTATTGAGCAAGAAAATCCCGCCGGGTTTTAACCGCTCAACCATTTGATATTTGTCGATAAACTGTAGCTGATGGCAGCCAACGAAATCGGCCTGCGAGATCAAATAGGAGGAGCGAATCGGTTTCTCACTGACGCGTAAATGCGAAACGGTCAACCCGCCGGCTTTTTTCGAGTCATAGACAAAATAGCCCTGCGAGAACCACGGCGTGGAGTTACCGATAATTTTGATATTGTTTTTAGTGGCCGATACGCTGCCATCGCTGCCGAGGCCGTAGAACAGCGCCTCCAGTTTGGCTTCTGACGGCAGGGTGTTCTCCCCGAGCGGCAGGGAGAGATTGGTCACATCATCATAAATGCCGACGGTGAATCGCGGTTTGGGCCGGGCTTCGCGCAATTCATTGAAGATAGCCAGCACGCACTCCGGGCCGAACTCTTTCGATGAAAGGCCGTAGCGGCCGCCGATGGTGCGGGGCAGAGTTTCACGTTCGCCGCGGTTAAAGGCTTCCGCCAGCGCGGTCATGATATCCAGGTACAGCGGCTCGGCATGGGCGCCCGGTTCTTTGGTGCGATCCAGAACGGCGATAGCGCGGGTGCTTTCCGGCAGTGCCTCCAGCAGATGGGCGGCTGAGAAGGGGCGATAGAGGCGAACTTTCAGGACACCGACTTTTTCGCCACGGCTCAGCAGTTCGTCAACGACCTCTTCACAGGTGCCGATCGCCGAGCCCATAATCACAATCACCCGTTCTGCCTGCGGATGGCCATAAAACTCGAACGGTTTGTACTGACGCCCGGTCGCGGCGGCGAAATCGTTCATCGCCGTTTCAACGTGGTCATAGACCGCGTCGTACCAGGGGTTCGTGGCTTCGCGGGACTGGAAATAAGTATCCGGGTTCGCCGAAGTGCCGCGGATCACCGGATGTTCCGGATTCAGCGCGCGCAGACGGTGCGCGTCAATCTCGTCCTGAGGCAGCAGGTTGCGAATGGTGTCATCCGCAAGCGGGGCGATTTTATTGATTTCATGCGAAGTGCGGAAGCCGTCGAAGAAATGGATAAACGGCACCCGGCTCTTAAGCGTGGCGATATGGGAAATCAGCGCAAAGTCCTGGGCTTCCTGGACGCTGCTGGCGCACAGCATGGCGCAGCCGGTCTGGCGTACGGCCATGACGTCGGAGTGGTCGCCGAAGATCGAGAGTGCGTGGGTGGCGACGGTACGAGCGGCAACGTGCAGGACAAACGGCATCAGCTGACCGGCCAGTTTGTACAGCGTGGGGATCATCAGCAGTAAACCCTGCGATGAGGTAAAGGAGGTCGAGAGCGCCCCGGTTTGCAGCGCGCCGTGTACAGCACCGATGGCCCCGGCTTCCGACTGCATTTCGACGACGCGAGGTACGTCTCCCCACACGTTTTTAAGCCCGTTACCCGCCCAGGCATCCGCCTGTTCCGCCATCGTTGAACTGGGCGTAATCGGGTAGATGGCGATAACCTCACTTGTGCGAAACGCGACTGAAGCGGCCGCGCCATTACCGTCGATAGTAATCATAAGAAGACACCCTAACATTGCGCAAAAGAAGAGACCTGACAAACGGCTACAGGTCTTGTAATTATAGTGGCTAGTATAAGGGCATTATCTATACCCTTGAAGTTGTGAGGCTTTCGAGTGCACAAATTGATCCACGAATTCTTCCCCGGAAGGGCAAAAGATACCGACGGCTTCGCATCTATCTTTATGATTATTATGCATTTATGTTGACAGGCGGCGTAACGGGCAGGTTTCCCCGTGGTGAGAGCCGTGCTGTCGAAGATATCGCCGTTGACGTATCAATCTGCCTGTGGGTCTGAATCAGGGGGCATTATTTATCTGCGAATTCGCGATACTCGATTTTCTAATCCTGACGTTGTGGAATAGCCATTCACGATTAACATTGGCAATGATGGGACATATTGTAGGCGGATGTTAGCGGACTGCGAATGTGAGAACTCCGCTATTTGTGATTTTTACATTCTGCCTTTACAAAGATAAACAAAGGTTGAAATAAACTCTCTTTTGCGGGTGTTAATATCAGCTCAACATTGCTGGATTAACTACGGAATGGTTAGCAAAAGTCAACCTGGAGAGTTTTTATGCAAAAATCTACCCGAAAAACCCTTTGTACAAAGCGATGGTCACGGACGCCTGAATCACAGGACCTGCAAAAAGATCGGTTTGATCCACTTTGGTCAGAGCATAAAGACAGCGGTTGCCGTAAAAAAGAGTGGAAAAAAGCGGGCTTAACGTTGTGCAGTAAAAATTCCCCCCTGAGACCTGATTGATATTTTTATTAGATTTTGCCTCCTGTATAAAAATCAGGAGGCGGTCTGCCTGGGGATTTTAATTTTAAGGACCATTGGCTGGTTGAGATTATATTTTAGGGTATATCTAAAAATGCCGAACTTTAATGAAAAAAGGTGACCTGGTCGTTGGCTTGCAATTTGATAATAGCATTAACGCTATGATGTCGCCGGCTGGTGGATAAATAGCTGAGCGGGATAACCTTCCTGGCACGATCCGAGCTCCGTAGAGAAGGGGCGGGAGAAGGGCGTCATGACAACCCTGCCATCTGGCGGGGTTTTATCGTTATGGGCGGCGGCATCCTGGTCGCGAGAGCAAACGCTCTTTTCTCATCACAAGTACAGCCGTTTTGACGGCGATAGCCACAGCCCGTCTGGAGGACCGCGGCCAGCGGCGTGCATCGCGGGTATAGATGATCCACAGCATTCCTGTCATTTTCCCTGACAAGATCAACGATCGGCGGAAAATTTGCTAAGAAATGTTAATGGGGCGCATAAATACGTATTTCGCCTCTCGACGTCAGGCGCTGCGCTGCCTATTATTCTTGGGTTTGTTTATTTTGGGAAGTTTCTGAGGGGAGAGACGATGCGAGCAGCGTTTTTAGTAGGGTGTGCCGCGTTATTATTGTCGGCCTGTAGTAGCGAACCTGTTCAGCAGGCAACCGCGGCACACGTGTCGCCGGGAATGCGTGCCGCGATGAGCAGCTCAGGGCAGGCGAACTGCGCGATGATTGGCGGCTCATTGTCCGTGGCACGACAGCTTGATGGTTCGGCGATCGGCATGTGCGCGTTACCCAACGGCAAGCGCTGCAGCGAACAGGCGTTAGCGGGTGGAAGCTGCGGTAACTACTAGTTGACCAGGTCGGCGAGTTTATAGACCAGAGTCTGATCGGCAGTGGCCAGCGTCAGCTGATTTTCCGTCAGGTCAACCTGTGCGCCATCGCGCAGCATTTTGCTCAGCGTATTATCCAGCGTATTCAGCTGAGAATCGGTGCACAGCATACGGGTCATCGCCAGCGTTTTGACCTTCAGCTCGCCGCCGCTGATTTTGCCTTTACCGCTAAAGCGGTTGCACATGTTTCCTGAAACATACATATCTTCGCCAAAACTCAGCTCCAGCGGTTTGGCTCCCGCCGCCAGCGCCTGGCCATTCACGCTGGTCAGGACGAAACGATGGTGCTGAAGTTGCTCCGCGCCGGTGGAAACTTTGCTGTTGTAGACACAGCCAGATAACAGCATTCCTGCCGCCAGCAGTGCAGCAAACTTGTTCATTTTTCCTCCAAAACATTTATCACATCTATTAAATACGCACAGTTTAACTTTACTGCAGGCAATTTCTGTGGGGGTTATCTGAAAGTGCCCCCCGTGGAAGGAGGGCACAAAAGGGAAAGGACGATCAGACCAGCGCGTTCGGGCAGGTTTCGCCAGCATCGACCTGGCGCAGGTTATCGAGGGTCGTTTGTGAAATGCTGATCAGCGCCTCGGCGGTCAGGAAAGCCTGGTGCCCGGTGAACAACACGTTATGACAGGCAGAAAGGCGACGGAAGACGTCATCCTGAATCACGTCATTGGACTTATCTTCGAAGAACAGATCGCGTTCATTCTCATACACGTCCATGCCCAGCGCCCCGATTTTCTGGTGTTTCAGCGCATCGATCGCCGCCTGAGAATCAATCAGCGCCCCGCGGCTGGTATTGATCACCATCACGCCGTCTTTCATTTGCTCAAACGCCGCATGATTCAGCAGATGGTAGTTCTCTTCCGTCAGCGGACAGTGCAGGGAGATCACGTCGGACTGCGCATACAGCGTCGGCAAATCAACATACTCGACGCCAAGATCCAGCGCCGCGGCGCTTGGATAGGGATCGAACGCCAGCAGGCGCATGCCAAACCCTTTCAGAATACGCAGCGTGGCGACGCCGATTTTGCCCGTCCCGATCACCCCGGCGGTTTTACCGTGCATGGTAAAGCCGGTTAAACCTTCCAGCGAGAAGTTAGCATCGCGGGTACGCTGGTAGGCGCGGTGGATACGGCGGTTCAACGACATCATCATGCCGATGGCATGTTCAGCCACGGCCTCCGGCGAATAGGCGGGAACGCGGACAACGCGCAGACCCAGCTCTTTTGCCGCATCCAGATCGACGTTGTTAAACCCGGCGCAGCGCAGGGCGATGTACTTCACGCCATGCGCTTTCAGCTCTTCCAGTACCGGACGGCTTCCGTCATCGTTGACAAAAATGCACACGGCTTCACAACCGTTGGCCGTTTTCGCGGTTTTTTCGGTTAACAGGAAGTCGAAAAATTCGAGTTCAAAGCCATATGTATCATTAACATGCTGAAGGTACTTTTTATCGTACTGCTTCGTACTATACACAGCGATTTTCATAAGACTTTTCTCCAGTGATTATACCGTCACGGTAGCATATTTAAAATAATCGTACAAATATTAAAAATTAGTTTGGCCTGGCGGGTATCTAATAATTCTAGAGCATATCACTGAGTTGAGGTATCTCTTTAAAACACAATGTATTTTACCAAAAACTGAAGCTGAAGGCACCGGGAGCCAGCAGAAGCAGCGGCCAGAGAAGTCCCGAGCTGACATTGGCCAGTTGAAAACGCCAGAACGGCGTGCCGCTGACGCCGCTGGCCAGGGGGAGGGTGGCGCGAAGCGGCGAGAGAAAACGCCCGAAAAACACCGCCCATTCGCCGTGGCGATGGAGAAAGGTCAGGCTACGGGCCAGCCGATCGCCGCGCAGCCAGCGAAGTCGTAGCAGACGATGCTGATAGTACCGTCCCAGCCACCAGGAGATCCAGAATCCACCGATTGCCCCCAGGCTGGCGCTGAGCCACATAAATAAGAAGTGATTCAGGCTGCCGGAGGCGAGCGGGCCGAGCAGCAGCAGCCCGGATGTGCCCGGCACCAGCAGGGAAATCAGGGCACAGGATTTGCTGAACGTCAGCAGGAAGACCAGCAGCAGCAGGAATGAATAGTGGCGCTGGGCATACTCAATAAGCGAAACAAAAAACTCCACGGGATCCGCCCACTTGTTAGATCGATTCCCGCGAGTGTGACAGGCGCTGGCTAAATGGCGGTTAAATAAGCGGATGGCAACAATTCACCATAACGATGATGTCGCAGCAACTATTCTTAGAATCTATCCCGACTGGGCTATCGGCGCAGGCCGTTTGCACGCGGACAGCGCGGAGAAAACGGAGCGTACAGGAAGTTGCTGGCGATTTGCATCGCTTCGCTTACCCTGCGGGCCGCGCTGAAGGGCGTGCAAGAATCGCGCGTTGTGAGCTCTGCCCGGGGCAAAATGACAAGCAAAATAGCCCGGATGAGATAGGCTCTTAAGCGGGATAGAAACTTTAACTCACTGGTCGAACGTGCCACAATACGCGCTACTTTCGGCTTTTACTTTTGTTTAATCAGGATATTAACTGCCCATGAAGGGTAAATATAAAGCCGCCATCGCGCTATTGTTAGCACTTATTCTGCTACCGCTGGCCTTGTTGTCGACGCTTACCCATTGGGTACCTACGCTGGCCGGGATCTGGCTGCCAGAGGGAACCCGCATTTCGCTGCACGACAGTCCGCGCCTGACGCGTTCTGCGCTGCGTATTCCCGATTTACGCTATCTGGTCGGCGATTGCGAACTGGCCCGCATAACCAATGCCCGACTCTCACATCCCAGCCGCTGGCGGCTGCAGGTTGACGAACTTGATATCAATAGCGCCTGCCTGAGCAAACTGCCGGAAAGTGAACCGGCATCCGGCGCCCCGCGTACCCTGGCGGAATGGCAGTCCATGCTTCCCTATAGCTGGTTGACGATTGAAAACCTGCGTCTCTCGCCGTGGGAAAAGTGGCAGGGTCGGCTGGTCATGTCATTGACGCCGCAGCAGCAGGATATCGGCTACAGCGGTAAAGAGATGACGCTGCAGGCGCGCCTGCGCGGGCAGGCGCTGACGGTGAGCGACTTTTCCGCGCAGCTGGTTGAAGGACAGGCGCCGGTGAAGCTGGTCGGCGAGTTTCATATGCCGCTGGTGCCGGACGGTTTGCCGGTAGACGGTCATCTGCTCGCCACGCTCGAATTCCCGCAGACGGCAGGACTGGTTGATGCGGAGCTGGAGTGGCAGAAAAACCGTGGGCAGCTGCTGGTTACGCCGCGCGGCGATGTGCAGCCGATGCTCGATTTACCCTGGGAAATCACCCCGGAACGTATTGCCATCAGCGATGGTCGCTGGAGCACCGAGTATGCCGGATATCCGCTGAGCGGCCGCGTGGCCTTGTCGGTTGGCAACTGGCAACAGGGCACCGAGCAGATGCGGGTCAGCGGTCGTCTCAACGTTCTCACCCACGGGGAAGCCGGGAAGGGGAACGCGGTACTGACGATTGGCCCTGGCAAACTGAGCATGGACAACAGCGACATGCCGTTGCGGTTAACCGGCGAGGCCAAGCTCGGCGACCTGATTGTCTATGCCGTGCTGCCGGCGAACCTGACTGGCCCGCTGACCGCGCCGTCGCTGGCGTTCCATCCCGGCGCGCTGCTGCGTTCCCGCGGGCGGGTCATTGATTCGCTCAACATTGACGAAGTTCGTCTGCCGCTGGCCGGGGTGAAGGTGACTCAGCAGGGCGTGGACGGCCGTCTGCAGGCTATTCTGCGCGCGCACGAACAGCAGATGGGCGACTTTTCGCTGCACCTTGACGGTCAGGCCGACAACTTTATGCCCGACAGCGGCCGCTGGCAGTGGCGTTACTGGGGCGAGGGCCGCTTCACGCCGATGCAGGCCAAGTGGGACGTCAAAGGGGCGGGGGCGTGGATAGACAATTCGATTGTGCTGAACAGCCTGTCGACGGGCTTCGATAAGCTGCAGTACGGCACGATGCTGGTCAGCACGCCGCGGTTAACCCTGGATGAACCGGTGCACTGGCTGCGCGGCGAACAGCACCCCAAACTGACCGGCGCGCTATCGCTGGACGCGGGTAAAACCAGCTTTAGCAGCGGCAGCGAACTTCCCCCCTCCACGTTAAAGTTCAAGATCGACGGACGGGATCCCACCTGGTTTCAGTTTAGCGGGGCGCTCCACGCCAATAAGATAGGTCCCGTGCGGGTCACCGGGCGTTGGGATGGCGAACGTCTGCGGGGCCAGGCCTGGTGGCCAAAACAGTCGTTAACCGTGTTTCAGCCGCTGGTGCCGCCAGACTGGAAAATGAATCTGCGTGAAGGAATGCTGTATGCGCAGGTAGCCTTCTCCGCGGCGGCAGATCAGGGATTTGAAGCCGGCGGCCACGGCGTCTTAAAAGGCGGCAGCGCCTGGATGCCTGACAATCAGATTAATGGCGTAGATTTTGTTCTGCCTTTTCGCTTTAGTCAGGGGACCTGGCAACTGGGAACCCGCCGACCGGTGTCGCTGCGTATTGGCGAAGTCGTCAACCAGGTGACGGCGAAAAACCTCTCGGCGGATCTGCAGGGCTCCTGGCCGTGGAGCGAGCGCGAACCGCTGCAGTTGAGCAACGTCAGCGTGGATGTTCTCGGGGGTAAGGTGACCATGCAGCAGCTGCGTATGCCGCAGCACGACCCGGCGCTACTGCGTCTGCAGCAAATTTCCAGCAGCGAACTGGTAAGCGCGATAAATATCAAGCAATTTGCCATGTCCGGCGCATTTAACGGCGCGCTGCCGCTGTGGCTGAACAATGACAAATGGATCATTAAAGACGGCTGGCTGGGTAACCCGGGGCCGATGACCTTACGTCTTGATAAGGATATGGCGGATGCGATGGTCAATGACAATATTTCCGCCGGTGCGGCGATTAACTGGCTGCGCTATATGGAGATCTCCCGTTCATGGACGCGCATCGATCTCGATAATCTGGGCATGCTGACGCTGAAGGCGACCATCAGCGGAACCAGCCGCGTCGGGGAGCAGAGTAATACGGTGCATTTAAACTATTCTCATCAAGAGAATATTTTTGACCTGTGGCGCAGTTTACGTTTTGGCGACAATTTACAGGCATGGTTTGAGCAAAATGCGGTGCTCCCCGTGCGCAGCTGTACGGACAGTAAAAAGTGTAAGGAACAACAATGATGAAATTGCTAACGCCGGTGCTGATGACGATGCTGCTGGCGGGCTGTACGCCACGAATTGAAATCGCGGCGTCAAAAGAGCCGATCACCATCAATATGAATGTCAAAATTGAGCATGAGATTCATATCAAAGTGGATAAGGATGTTGAAGAGTTACTGAAGTCGCGTAGCGATCTATTCTGAGGTGGCGATGAGAAAACGACTGTTAACGGCGGCGTTGGCGCTTGGCCTTCTCAGCTCATCGGCGCTGGCGCTGACGCTGGGGGAGGCTCGGGAGCAAGGGCGGGTCGGCGAAACGCTGAATGGCTATCTGGCGCCGCTGCGTCAGGATAAGGAAACGCTGGCGCTGGTCAAACAGATCAACGCGGCCAGAAGTGAAAGCTATCAGCAGCTGGCGGATGATAATAACCTGCCGGTGGATGAGGTGGCGAAAATGGCCGGACAAAAACTGGTCTCGCGGGCACAGCCGGGGGAGTATGTTCAGGGACTGAATGGTCAATGGCTGCGGAAATAACGCGCCGGCGCTTTTGCCTGGCAGGAACGGCCGCTGATGAGACTCCCTTTCATCAGCGGCGGCGGGGCCTGACGGCGATTAAGCGTCAGGGTTAGCGGTGTTGTTGTAAAATCGTCAAAAAGTCCTGTTTACTGGAGATCAATGACAGCGCATTTGCAATGATTTCATCGCTGAAAATAGAAGCGATGTCCTTCAGAACATCAATATGCTCTTTCTCTTTGGCAATCACGCCAATGGCGATAAACATGACGTTGCTTCTGTCCCAGATGACGCCGTCCGGGAACTGAAATATTTCTATTCCGGTTTTCAGAATGATATTGGTCGCGGATTTCGGCAGGTGCGGAAGCGTAATGCCATTGCCTAAAAAAGTGGACACCTGACGTTCCCTTTCATCAAGAAAAGCGGTGCAGTTTTCGCTGACGTAGCCTTTCTTTTTAAATTCCTCACCGAGCAGGGTCAACACTTCGGCCTTATTTTTCGCCTTGTAGCCAAGGTGAAGGTTCTCTTGCGTAATATTAGCGATCATTGTGAGCGACCTCCGCGCCGTTATTCACCCGCGCATCATATTTATTAGACGATAACTCTTCTTCTAATTGTTCCAGCGATTTGTTCGAGGTTTCCGGAAGCGCCGTGACCACAAAGATAATCGCGATATAGTTGATGGCCGCGAAAATCAGGAATACCGGACCAAGGCCGAGTTTGGCCTGGAGCAGCGGAAACAGGTAGCTGACAACGGCATTCATGATCCACATGAAAAACACTGAAATCCCCATCGACAGGCCGCGGAATTTCAGCGGGAACAGTTCGGCCAACACCACCCAGGTAATAAAGCCCATTGTCCCCTGCATGACCCCGACAAACAACGCGCCGAGCAGCCAGATCGCCGTCGCTTTGATATCGCCAACCAGCGTGTAATCGACGCCGGCAATGATCAGGTGCAGCGTCGCCATAATGGCAAAGCCATAAATAATGATGGTTTTGCGTTTAAAGCGATCAACGAGGAAGAAGACCCCAACCAGCATTCCCCCCACCGAGAAGACCCCGTTGAGCACGTTGCATATTAAGGAGGTTCTTTCTGAGAAGCCGGCCGTACTCAGGATTTCGGTGCCATAGTACATAATGACATTGACCCCGGTGGTCTGCTGCAACGCGGCCCAAATGATGCCCACCAGCAGTAATTTAAAAATCCACGGCGTGCTGAGAATGGTCAAAAACGCGTTTTGCGTACTGAATTTGCGATCGGCTTCAACTTTGATGAGGGTCGAAATATCGGCAAATTCTTGCGCCGCGCGTTCCGGCGAGCGGATCTGCTTTAATACTTCCAGCGCTTCCTGATGACGGTTTTTGCTCACCAGCCAGCGCGGGCTTTCCGGAGAACGCAACATTCCGACAAATAAACAGATAGCCGGGATGGCCTGCACCATCAACATATATCGCCAGACGTCGGGAAGGTGGCCCCAGATAATACCAATTACGGCGTTGATGGCGAATGCGGCAAGCTGCCCGATAACAATGGCGACCTCATTCAGCCCCGTGAGTTTACCGCGCATTTCCGTGGGGGCAACTTCAGAAATGAACGTCGGTGCCGTGACGGAAGCGCCACCGACGGCATATCCCAGCAGAAAACGGGATAGCAGCAAGACGGTGATATCCGGGGCGAGGGCTGACATTAATGCCCCGACAAGGAAAATAAAGGACAGGCAGAGCAGATATTTGCGTCTGCCAAAATAATCGGCGAGGGTTCCACCAAAAACGCTGCCAATAGCGGCGCCCACCAGCAATACGCTCATGACCAGACCTTCCGTTGTCGGCGTCAGGCTCATATATTGCTTCAGTGAAGAAAATGCACCATTAATAACCCCGGTGTCATAGCCGAATAGCAGGCCGCCAAATGTTGCCACTAGCGTTATTTGGTGAAGCCGCTTTCTTTGCTGTACGTTCAGTTTCATGATAGCTGACATTTTCATACCTTTTATTTTCATTAACAGCACCGGTCATTCTGTTTCTCTTCGCTCGCGGCTACAGTTTTATCCTGTCGAACGATGACGGAGGGAAACGAGATGGGCGGTGCGATTATTCGTCTTCATCGCCATATGCTGAGGAGCAACGGGCGATGAGGCGTGTTTTTGATTGACGGTGTGTTATCAGTGTCTCTGGATTGTGTGTGGCATCTGCGATGCTTGCTGTCGACATTCACACGGTTACCCGACAGCGCTTGTGCACAGAACAGACTGTGCGAATCCGGTACCGCATCTGACCCTCGCTCTTGAAGCGATGAAAGCCAACCTGCGGTGCAAGGTGTCTTGCTGACGCCTCATTGTGCTTTGTCACCGGCGTTCCTTTCAGTGGAAAAACCGTCGTGACCGATAGGTAATCGATGACATGACAACGCTTCCTGCCGTCCGACGTGTTCAATCTTCTTTCTGTGTCCTTCATGGTCTCCTCCGTGCTTGCGGGTTTGCGTACCGCCGAGAGTGGACAGATTGCGTTCTATCGAAGGGTAATATGACATCCGCTAATGAAATAAAATCACAAATAGATCACAATTTGAAAATTTCATTTCATTTCATTTTGTTTGAAGCGAAACAAATTTCTCTTTGTGAGAAAAGATAATGTTTTTATCTAATTGATTTTAAAAGATAATATTTGATGGGGTTTATGGGGTTGTCAAAAATAAGCTATTGAATTAAAAGTTAAATTTTTGATACGAGTCACGCTTTTAAATCCATGCAGTTATTAATGAAATTAAAATTCCATTTTATATTTTTTATACGCTTTTGTTTTTTTCACGGCCAGACCCGGATCGGGCGGGAACAGGGGCGAAATGCGCGGCACGAGGCCTGCGGGGGAACAAAGCGGACGTCAGGCGCGGCACCCGGTAACGGACAGAGGAATCAGCAAGCGGCGGTGGCAACAGGAGGCGCTGCGACTGTAAGCGGCAGCCGGACAGCGGCGGGGGGGAGGCCGGAAGTCTGCGGCCCATTGCCGTATAAAAATCAGCGGCAGCGCTTGCGGTATTCCCCGGGCGATACGCCAAAACGCTGTTTGAAAGCGGTTGAGAAGTGGCTGTGGTCGCTGAATCCCCAGCTATAGCCAATTCCCGCCAGCTTTTCGTCATCACGGGCATTGTGCAATGCCTGCGCGCAGAGATCGAGACGCCGGTTCTTAATATATTGTGCGACCACCAGCCCCTTGTCGGCAAACAACCGGTACAGACTCCGAACCGACATACCGGTCTCGCTGGCCAGCCACTCCGGACGCAGATGTTCCGCCTGAATGGACTCATCAATTAAATCCATAATCTTCTGAAACTGCTTCTCCCTACGCGACGGTCGGGGGTCGTGATGATGCAGCATCGGACGCAGCAGGCAGACGATGGCCTCCAGCGCCGCGGCACTCTCACTTTCCGACAGCTCCGGGCTACACATGCTCTCCTGCAGCAGCCGCTGACTGAGCTGGACCATCGGCAGCGATTTTTCCAGCCGCGTGGCAATGCTTATTTCACTGCCGCGCAGCTGTTGCTCCAGCAGCTGTCGGGGCAGTAGCAGGGAGGCCTGGCGCGAAGTCTGCTGCCAGAAAATAGAGCAGGGGCGAGATGCGTCAATCAGGGTGATGTCACCGGCGTCGAGGACCACCTGGCGATCGTCCTGCTCGATGGCCGCCTGGCCGGAGAGCTGGAAGACGGTATAAAACCAGTCGTCATTGCTGCGCTTAATTTCGTTGCGGGTGCGGAACAGATTGACGCCGCTGGCGGTGACGGTGCTGACTTTCAGCGTGCCGGCATAGCTGGCGTCAATCTCCCCGTGAAAGCGACCTTCCAGCGGACGAGCGGCAAAATGGCCGCAGACCTGATTGATTTTCGCCAACCAGCGCTGGTAGTCCTGTCCGTGCTCCGCCGTCGCCATAGTCTGTCTCATGTAAACATAATGTTTTTGCATTGTTGCATTTACACAGTGGCATACAAGAGCGAGGCGCGGAGTATATGAAAGAACTATTACCTGAGGCACATTTCTGCGTCCGCAATATGTTGAATTGCGGCGGCTGTCACAGCGGCACAAACGAATGTCACAGAGAAAAAAGCGCGAACGTCAGCCGCGTCGTAGACTGAATTCACGATCCGTGAGCAATAAGGAAGCGATATGTCCACAGCACAGGTAGCGCTGCTTGCCAGCGTTCAACAGTTTTTAGACCGCCAGCATGGCTTATATATCGACGGTACCCAGCAGGCGTCGCAGAGCGAACAGCGTCTTACCGTCTGGAACCCGGCAACCGGGCAGGCCATCGCCAGTACCGCGGATGCTAACGCGGCCGATGTCGATCGCGCGGTAATGTCGGCGTGGCGCGCCTTCGTCGCCCGCAGCTGGGCTGGGCGCACGCCGGCCGACCGCGAACGTATCCTGCTGCGTTTTGCCGATCTGGTCGAACAGCACGGCGAAGAACTGGCGCAGCTGGAGACGCTGGAGCAGGGGAAATCCATCCAGATTTCTCGCGCATTTGAAGTGGGCTGTACGCTGAACTGGATGCGTTACACCGCCGGGCTGACCACCAAAATCAGCGGGCGCACCCTCGATGTGTCGATTCCGTTCCCGCAGGGCGCACGCTACCAGGCGTGGACGCGCAAAGAGCCGGTGGGCGTTGTCGCCGGTATCGTGCCGTGGAATTTTCCGCTGATGATCGGGATGTGGAAAGTGATGCCGGCGCTGGCGGCAGGATGCTCTATCGTCATCAAACCATCGGAGACCACGCCGCTGACGCTGCTGCGCGTTGCCGAGTTGGCCACCGAGGCTGGGATCCCGGACGGAGTATTTAACGTCGTGACCGGCAGCGGCGCCGGATGCGGCTCGGCGTTAACCTCTCATCCGCAGGTGGCGAAGGTCAGCTTTACCGGCTCCACCGCAACCGGTAAGCATATCGCCAGGGTGGCCGCCGACCGCCTGACCCGCGTGACGCTGGAGCTGGGGGGGAAAAACCCGGCGATCGTGCTGAAAGACGCCAATCCGGAGTGGGTAATCGAAGGGCTGATGACCGGCAGTTTCCTCAATCAGGGGCAGGTCTGCGCCGCCAGCTCACGCATCTATATTGAAGCCCCGCTGTTCGATAACCTGGTGAGCGGTTTTGAACAGGCGGTGAAATCGCTGCAGGTGGGACCGGGGATGCTGGAAACGACGCAGATTAACCCGGTGGTGTCAAAAGGGCACTGCGAGAAAGTGGCGGCTTATCTCGATGAGGCGCGTAAGCAAAATGCCGAGCTGATCTCCGGGCAGGTCGGGCCGGATTCGCAGGGCTATTACATTGCGCCAACGCTGGTGATCAACCCGGATGCCGGGCTGCGTCTGAGCCGGGAAGAGGTCTTTGGACCGGTGGTCAATCTGGTACGCGTCGCCGATGGTGAAGAGGCGCTGCGCCTTGCTAACGACAGTGATTTTGGTCTGACCGCCAGCGTCTGGACCGGCGATTTGACACAGGCCCTGAGCTACACCGAGCGTCTGCAGGCCGGGACGGTATGGGTCAACAGCCATACGCTTATCGATGCCAACCTGCCGTTTGGCGGGATGAAGCAGTCCGGAACCGGGCGCGACTTCGGCCCGGACTGGCTGGACGACTGGTGCGAAACGAAATCGGTCTGCGTGCGCTATTAACTCTCGCCTCAGCGCCTGACGCCCGGAGTTCGAACACCGGGCCGGGCGCTGAAACCTGTTTTTTTATCCTGCTGTTGCTTATTTATTAAAGAGTCTAATTGCTTGATGGTTTCCGTTAACTGGGTTGACCATGAGTGTGTCTCCTGTTGTTGCGCAAGGTGAATAGTATTAATAAACGCAGCGGCAATGACTGCCGCTTGACTATAATGTTTATTTTGTTGCGTAAGGTAGGTGGCATCATTTTTGATCCATTCGGTAATAAACTCAGCATAGCGTGTCTCGATGGCCATAATGGTATTAATATAATTTATCCATCCACCGGTGAGACGAAATGCTCGATCGGCTATAAATAGCAGCACGGCAAGCGTTAATAGCGCGAGGGATAATTGGGTTAACCGCAATTTTTCATCGGCATTAGCGGTAAACGGGAGTTTAAGGGTCTGAATACCACCGATGATTAGCATGATAATTAAGATTGCCGATAACAATAATAAAGAGAGGATGCGTTTTTTCTTGACCTCTTTTTTATACCAGCCGGTAATATTTTCTTGGTACATGGTACAAATTTTAAAAACTGTATCCAGTTTTTGTTCTACCGGCACTAAATGTAATTTAGCTAACTCGTTGACAGCGAGGAGGTAGTGAGTTTCTGTTCCCATGATTATCCCCGTAATAACATTAAGTTAATTATGCTGTTCGCCAAAAAAATCCCCACGAATACCTGCCGGCGACTGTCGATGCCGGATATCACGGGTATTTAATCGATTGCTCCCTTGCTTCGATTACAGTCTGCTATTTTTACTTTGTCAATCCTGACCGCTTTTCACGCAGCCTGCGATGAGGTTCCTATGAACTTACTGGTGTTTTGCGACGGTACCTGGAATACGCCCCAACAGCTTGATGATGGAAAACCCGCGCCGACCAATGTGGTCAAACTCAGGAATGCCGTAGCGGAAAATACGCAGCAGCGAGTCTATTACCACTCCGGCGTCGGTACCGAAGGCGGAGTGGTCGATCGCTATATTGGCGGTGGCATCGGCGAAGGTCTTGATAAGAATATTATCAGCGCCTATTACTGGCTGGCGACCCGCTATCAGCCCGGCGATAAAATATGGTTGTTTGGCTTTAGCCGCGGAGCTTATACCGTCAGGAGTCTTGGCGGGATGATTTCGCGCTGCGGATTATTGAATGCCAGCCAGGCAGGAACCGGCGACGATAAAGTCTGGGAGGATATCAACGATCTCTTCAGCTATTACCGCCAGCCTGCAGGCAGCGCGCCGGCTATCGTGGCCAGCGTGGGTAGACCTTTTTATTCGGTGGCGACGGGACATCCGACCAGGGAGAGCATCCCTGTCTATTTTATTGGCGTCTGGGAAACGGTGGGGGCGCTGGGTATTCCCGATGATATGGCGTTAGCCAATCTGCTCGATGACCCTAAAAAGTATGCCTTCCACGATACGTCACTCAGCCCGATTGTTGAACATGCCCGCCATGCGCTGGCGCTGGACGAGCAGCGACAAAGCTTCATTCCCACGCTATGGGACAATGTGGCGGATAACCCGAAGGTGAAACAGCGTTGGTTTGCCGGCGTGCATGCTGATGTCGGCGGCGGCTACGCACAGTGCGGATTATCGGACATTACTCTGCAATGGATGATGACAGAGGCAGCCGGACTGGGACTTACGCTGCTGCCGGGTATCGACGCCCAGCTGGCTCCCGATCCTCATGGACTGCTGCATGATTCGGTCACCAGCATTTTTAAACTGCTGCATACCTGCCCGCGCAGCGTACCGCGGATTGTCGCCGGAAGTCCCGATGTCGATGCCAGCGTGATACAGCGGCAAAGTCAGCCGATGCTTCTCCACGGTCGCTACCGACCGCTCACCGATGTGACGGCAGAACACCCGGCGACCTTTGACGTTTTTGCGCGTGAGCGCTGGAATGCCACGGGGATCTGGCTGGAGGCGGGAGTGGAGTATCGCTTTATGGCTACGGGAAAATGGGTGGATGGCTCGGTGCCCTGCGATGCGGGCGGGACCGATGACGGTAAGTTTTATCCCGGCGAGGCCGCGCAGATTATGGCCTCCGTTTCCGACAAACTGGAAGCGTTGTGGAAAGGGGGAACCAAAAACCAGGATGTGGACTTTTGGCTGAGCAGACGCGTCGGCACGGCGCCGTGGTTTGCGCTGATTGGCGTGGTTGCCAATCAGGCAGATCCTGCGACCGACGCCCCTGAGTCGCGGCATGAGATCGTTGTTATCGGCAGCGGATGTCGGTTCACACCGGCTAAAAGCGGCTATTTTTACGCCTACGCCAACGATGCGTGGCAAATGTATGATAACAATCGCGGCAGCGTCTCCCTGACGATTTCCCGCTAAGCGCCGCCGGGCGCCGTGCCCATCGTTAGCCGTGAACAGGACTTGCTGAATCACCGTATTTATCGCTACTGTTAATGCCTTCCCGCCATCGTGGCGGAGCTTATCATCAGGAGGCGGATATGATGTCGGAGGAGCCTGCCGTTGCCCTTATTGGGCCAGGCGCGATTGGGACCACGATAGCCGCGGCGCTGCATGAAGTGGGGCGTACGCCGGTGGTATGCGGGCGTACGTCTCATGCACAGCTGTTGCTCAGATTCGATGGCGGAGAGATTACGCTTCCCGGACCGGTGCTGACCGACCCGGCGGCCATTGCGCGGCCATTTTCGCTGGTTTTCGTTGCGGTCAAGGCGACCCAGAACCCCGCTATTTCCGCGTGGTTGACCGCGTTGTGTGATGAAAAAACGGTGGTGTGCGTATTGCAGAACGGCGTCGAACAGCAGGCGCAGTTTGCCGACCGCGTTGCGGGGGCGACGGTGCTACCTGCGGTGGTGTGGTTTCCGGCGCAGCGCCAACCCGATGCCTCCGTCTGGCTGCGCGCGACGCCCCGGCTGACCTTGCCGGATCTACCGCAGGCCCGGCTGGTACAGCAAACGCTGCAAGGGACCCGCTGCGCCGTCGATCTTGCCGCTGATTTCACCACCGTAGCCTGGCGCAAGCTGCTGCAAAATGCGGTGGCTGGCCTGATGGTGCTGACGGGACGTCGGGCCGGTATGTTCGCCCGTGGCGATATCAGCGACATCGCGCTGGCCTATTTACGTGAAGGCCTGCTTGTCGCGCGCGCGGAAGGCGCAAGGCTGAGCGACAGCGTAGCGCAGGAAATTATCGACGGATTTCATCGCGCGCCACCCGATCTCAGTACCTCGATTCAGATTGACCGTGAAAACGGGCGGCCGCTGGAATGGGAGATTCGTAACGGCGTGATACAGCGCCGCGGACGTCGGCACGGCATTCCGACGCCGCTGAGCGATCTTATCGTTCCGCTGCTGGCGGCCGCCAGCGACGGACCGGGCTGACGGGATAAAGCGGCGGCGCTTGCAGCCGCCGGATAGCAGGCGGCATTCCGCGAGGTCTGGCCGCTGTGACTGGCAACGTGGTTGTCGTCTGTGTATGTTATCCCCTTGAGCGCTGGCAAGCGGAGATCTGCTTGCTCACTGTCCCACCGTCGCACCAAAATTGTGTTTGATCTCAGCCCGCTATGTGCAAGCTGCCAATATATTTGGCGAAGAGAAGCATAGAAACTTGATCTCTTGTTAGAGCTGTCTACCATAAAAAGTAGCGCTGCGTTTAAATGCAATTCTTGCGTAGCACCATTCTAATGCTGGTTATTCATTTCATTCTCTGACCTGGTTGTTGTCCGGGATATTTATGCCTGTAACTCATCGTGTCGTTGAGCGAGGTGTCACATGACAAGACCTGCCTCTTATTTTAAAGATAACCTGTTTATATTTATTAAAAATGACTCCGGGTAAGCATTGTAAATAACAGTCTGACTCAGCAGGTAATCGAGTGGCCAGATTTTATTTTTGGTGAGTATTAATGTTGCTGCTAATTATTGTATGCGTTGTACAAACCTGAGTTTATTAAATCACCTGAATGCTACGGGGGCTCTATGTTAAAAATCGGTGATGAAGGTAAGGCGGTAGCACAATTGGTTGACGATCTCCGCAAGCTATCATTCGGTCTTGCGCCAACGGATAAATTTGATCAGGTAGTAAAAAAGTCAGTAGAAGCTTTCCAGGTGGCCAACGTGGATGCCTCAGGCCAACCGTTAATTGTCGATGGTAAAGTAGGACCACACACCCGTTGGGCTCTCGATGCTGCTTTGGGTAAACACAGCGTTGTGCTTCAACACCCGACTCTCCCGACGTTCACCCCGTCAGGGGGAAGCCATGCGGGCCTGGCCGCGCTTAAAGTCGCTCAGGCGGAGATCGGCCATGGTGAAGAAGGTTCGGATAATCACGGTCCTGATATTAAAAAATATTTCGCCGGGTACGGAAACCAGGGGCAAAGCTGGTGCGCGGTCTTTGTCAGTTACTGTTTTAACCAGGGAGCAACTGCGGTATTCGGCTATCAAACATCAGCTCAGGTATTGCATAATAAAATGAAGTCATTAGGCTATTCTTACACTCCTTCATTGAGCAATCCACCACAGCCGGGTGATATTATTTGTTGGTTGAGAGTCGATCCTAAAAAGCAGCAAGAGACTGCCTGGATGGGGCATGTTGGTATTGTTCAAGGCTATGCCGATGGCATTTTGTGGACTATTGAAGGTAATCGTGGAGCCTACCCCTCAAAAGTGAATATCTTCCATTATTCATGGTCAGTTTTAGTTGCTTCAGCAACTAATGATAAGTTTAAGGGACTGTATGGGCTCTCGCGCCATCCCTGATAATATTTAAATTCTACAGGATAATAAAATGGCCAATAAGAAAATGCCTTTTTACCCTATTATTTATGTTCGTGGTTATGCGATGACTAATCACGATATTAATGAGACTACCGCCGATCCTTTTAATGGTTTTAATCTTGGCTCAACGATGCTGCGAGCCTCTGCGAGCCAGAAAGATCGCCCGAAGAAATTTTATTTTGAATCGCCTGTTATTCGTCTGGCCTCGGAGTTTGGTTATAGCGATGTTTTTGAGCAGGGACTGGATATCACGGACGCTGGTTGGGCGCTGGATCCGGAGGGTAAACCTACCGGAAACATCCTGGATGATAAATCGGTGATTGTGTATCGCTATTATGATGATGCGTCCACGCTACTGGGAAGGGGTAAAACGCCCGACATAGCAACGGCGGCAGTTGGACTGTCAAGCCTGCTGGCCACGATCAGGCAGCTTTTGCTGGCAAACCCCAACAGCGGCGTGCAGGAGCCCGACGACTTTCGCTGTTATCTGGTGGCCCACTCGATGGGAGGCCTTGTTTGCCGGGCTTTTCTACAAAATCAGGCGCTTGATCCGCAGCAGATGGCCAGAAGCGTCGATAAATTTTTCACCTACGCTACGCCACATAACGGGATTGAGTTTGCGGAGATTAATATCCCGAACCTTCCCTGGCAAAGTAGCGTCACTAACTTTAGTCGTGACCGTATGGCGCAGTATCTCGACCTCGAGAATGCGTACCAACGTTATAAACGGGTCGATTTGATCCCTGAGTCCCGACTTCCCTCATCGCGCATTTTCACTATGGTAGGGACCAATCGCCTTGATTATGACGTTGCCGCCGGACTCTCGAGAACCTTTGTCGGGAACGGCAGCGATGGTCTGGTAAAAATTGAGAATGCTACGCTGAATGGTCTTAATGATGATGGCTCAATCGGCGCGCCTTGTGCGAAAGCCTTCACCTATCGCGCCCATTCCGGCTATTTCGGTATCGTGAATAGCGAAGAAGCTTTCCAGAATCTGGCACGCTTTCTTTTTGGCGATGTCCGCGTGGATATATGGTTGGAACTTAAGGACATTCGTCTTCCGGATGCGGCGCTAAAAGCGGCCGGTGGAGAACCGAATAAGATTGACGCAATCTATCAGATAGAAGCTATTGCTTCTCCCAGGGGTAAACCCTGGTCGTTAACCCGACGTGTCGCCGAAGAGGATTCCGTTGCCTGTCTGACGCAAAAAGAGTGGAATACGCAGGGACATGCTTCGCAATATCTCTCGAGCGTCTTCTTGTCCAGGCGTGCGCGAGTGAATAAAGCCCGGCGCTCTCTGGCCTACAGCCTGGTACTGGGAGTGAAAATTCCCGATTATGAAATAGAAAAGCGATTTTGGTTTAACGAACACTATGAGGGAGGGTATTTGTTCCGCAACTCTCTGATCCTTGAAATTGTCCCTCCGGCCAATGACGACAGCCCCTGGCGGATAAAATATTCCTGGCAGGACTCAGGGGTTTCCAACGCCGATATTATTCTTGATCCGCAGCAAATCGCCGATAATGCATGTGAGGTCACGATACCCGTAGAAAGTGTCTCCATCGATACCAAAGGCAATAAACGGCCTTCGGTGCCGGGGATCTCTGGGGCGTTGCGCTTTAAAGTCCAGCTCTGGAATTGAGAAGCGCGCTGAAAGCGATAGCGCCACCGAGGTTACCCCCGGTGGCGCGCATATTTCTCTATTGGGTCCTGCGACAAACTACTTTTTCTTTTCGCCCAGCGTCGGGGTTTCGTCAAAGAAGTTCCACGGTTTCAACAGCGCATGCGCCCATTCGGTCGGCATAATCGGCCACTCCTCCGCGCGCGCCACGTGGGTGGTGCCGGTGGTTATCCAGACCACGTCATCGTGGTTGGTCAGCGACTCGTTATCCTTCGCATAGGCGCCAAGGCCGGTATCATGGATCGACCGGTTCGGGTATTTCCCTTCCGGATAACGCTCCTGCGGGTGATAGCGGGTAACCCACAGCTGTTTATCCATAAAGCTCAGACGGTGATAAATCCACTCATCCGGCGCGAATTTGGCACCGGTCGCCACCGGGTGGGTTCCGCCCGCGTACGGGATAATTTGATACGATACCGGATTACCCATCCGGTTCTCTTTGGTGGTATTGCTCAGCAGGCGAATAGTACCCGGATCGAACTTCTGCGCCGCTTTTTGTTCGCTGTCGATGGTGTACTGGTTAATCTGCATGGAGCTGGTGCGCGGGCCGCCGGCGGTATTGGGCTTCACTTCCGGGTCCATGGCCACCAGCGTGTTGTTCTCACCATCAACGTCAAGGTCAAGACGGAAGTTGTAGATATGCTGGTGCGTGGTGCCGACGATGTTATGGTCGATCAGCGTCCCGTAACGGGTATCCTCTTTGGCGCTCGGATCGTGCATGGTCTTCGCCATGACGCCTTTGACCGCTTCGATTCCGGTGGCGCCGGCATCAATGCCGATGGTGCCGTTCTCGTGGAACACCCAGTCAAAGATATAGTCGTAGTTGCCGACGGTGCTGATCCAGCGCACCACCAGCTCGCGGCGCTCGGTGCTGACGTTCGGTTGTCCCATCTCCTGATGTTTATATTCCGGGCCGGCATAGCGCTCGAAGATCGCAATCGCGTGCGGAATAGTGGTTGGCGCACCGGTATAATCAGCAATGGTTTCATCCAGCAGTACCGAGTTCGCCGGCGCATCTTTACCGCGGACGATTGGCGAGGTCAGGGTACCCATGCCGTAGTCGCCGGAGTCGAGATAGGCTTTGAAGTACCAGCCCACGTCCGGGTCACCATATGGCACGATCATTCCGCCCAGCGAGCCTTCATACATCACCTGACGTTTCTGTCCGTTGTCGTTGTAGGTCACGGTGGAGAGAATCGGCCCGACGCGGGAGTTCAGCCGCAGGTGGAAATCCCAGTTCTGCCAGTGAATCGTGTCGCCGGTAATGGTGTAGTTTTTGCCTTCCGGCTCGGTGATATCCAGCGGTTTAACGGCGGCAGCTACGCGGTCGCGGCCATCATAAGGGCGCGACTCCATCGGCACCGGGATCACCGGACCTTCTTCAATTTTGATGATTTTCTTCTGCTCAAGATCCACCACCGCGACCAGGTTTTCGATCGGGTGCGCCCAGTAGTTGCCGTCGCCGGTATCCAGATAGCTCACCACTTTCAGCAGGCGTGAATCCTGCTTCAGACCATCTTTGCCGTCAAAGTAACCGACGGTCAGCGGCGTGGTGATGACTTTTTTGGTGTCGGTGATGCCGTGTTTTTTGAGTACTGCGGCGAATTCGTCACTGGCGTTAATAATGTTCTGCACGCTGACGAAATCATCCAGCAGGACCATGCCGTGGGCGTCTTTAATTGGCTGCCAGGAGATGATTTTCTTATTCTGTAAATCCACCACGCTTTCGATGACGTGTTTGCCATCGAGCATCACCACGTCAGCGGTGCGCGGCGCATCAACCGCGGTTCCTTTAAGCGCGAAGGCCCACACCGCCGCTTTATCCGGCTCGTGCAGCGAGATTTCGGTAAAACGGGTGTTGGGGCGGAATTGCGGCGAGGCTTTGACAATCGTCACCGCTTCGCTGATTTCTGCCGCGGATAACGAGTTGAGCGGATGCGGGCGTTTCTCGACCTGGAAGGTCTGATCAAGACCGGACTGGAAGACATCGTTGATAAAGGTATCGGAGACCCACGCCTTACCGTCTTTCATCACCACCGGAACCTGTAAATCCAGCGACTTGCCGTTGACGATGGCCGTTTTGGCGCCGGGCTTCACTTTGACGTAGGCGCCATCCTTCATCAGGGTAAACATCTGGGCATAATCATCCCACTGCACGTCGGCGCCAAACGCCTGCAGCGTTTTATCCATCGGGACCATATGCGCTTCGTCGCCGTGCGCGAACACCGGTGATTGCCAGGCACAAAACAGCGCAACGGCCAGAGCTAAGGCTGTTTTACGCGGGGAACGAATTGAGTTATTTGCCATTGTGACCTCATCTTATATTTATATTCCCGTCATGCTTTGGGTTGCATCTACGGTGACCACGCGTCCCTGCTGACTGTCTGCAACGCCAATGATTCCGGCGAGTTGTGTTGTCGCTTGCCGCTGCGAAATGCCGGCTTTACTCGCTTTAACCTACCAGCGGTTGGCCGGTTGGCGTTTGTTTGCTCTTGCCAGGTTGTTTGTCAGATTTGCCAGTTATGCCCGGAACAGGCCGGGCGGGGCACAAAAAATGCCTCCGCAGAGGCATCGGAAACCGACCCTGCACGTCCGGCGTTAGCCGGCGCGGCAGGGGACGGACAGGCATTGGTTAATCCGCAAAGTCACCGTGCTGACGGGCCACCAGCGTCAGGATGGAATAGAGCGCCACCGGCTGCTGGTGCTGGTTGAATATCTCTACCGCCCACTCCACCACCCCGGTGGCTTTCTCCTCGGCGCTACGCTGGCGCTTCACCGTTTTACGTTTGCAGGTCAGGCGAACCTGAATGGTATCGCCCGGCTTCACCGGTTCGATAAAGCGCAGGTTTTCCATGCCATAGTTAGCGATGACCGGCCCGACGCCGGCATCGACAAACAGCCCGGCTGCCGCGGAGATCAGGAAGTAACCGTGGACCACGCGCTCGCCGAAAATGGAGTCCGCGGCGGCAATCTTGTCCATGTGGGCATAGAAGTGATCGCCGCTGAGACAGGCAAAATTGACGATATCCGCTTCGGTCAGCGTGCGGCGCGGCGTCAGCAGGCTATCGCCAGGCTGGATCTCTTCAAAATATTTACGGAACGGATGAATGCGGTCCTCGCTGACTTCGGCGCCGCGCACCCACTGCTGACCGATGGCGGCCAGCATCGTCGGGCTGCCCTGAATCGCGGTGCGCTGCATATAGTGTTTTACCGCGCGTAAACCGCCGAGTTCTTCGCCGCCGCCGGCCCGACCCGGCCCGCCATGCACCAGCTGCGGCAGCGGCGATCCGTGACCGGTGGACTCGACGGAAGAGGTCTGGTTGAGGATCTGAATACGGCCATGTGAACGAGCGGCGCCGAGGATAAATTCACGCGCCAGCTCGCCGCTGGCGGTTACCAGCGTGCCGACCAGACTCCCTTCACCGGCGCGCGCCAGCGACAGCGCGTGCTCGCGATGCTGATACGGCATCAGGGTGGCAACCGGACCGAAGGCTTCAATGGCATGCACCGCCGGTGTTTCATCCGGCTGCGGGCAGAACAGCAGCGTCGGCGGAAAGAAGGCGCCGGCGGCGTTAAGATCGGCCTGGCCGCCGAGCAGAACCTCGCATCCGGCCTGAATCAGCGCGTTGACGTTGTCCTGTACATCCTGGCGCTGATCCTCGCTGACCAGCGCGCCCATTTTTACCCCTTCTTGCGCCGGGTCGCCGACGGTCACTTTTTGCAGACGGGCAATCAGCGCTTCGCTGACCGCATGAACCTGGGCCTGCGGAACGATGATGCGGCGGATAGCGGTACATTTCTGCCCGGCTTTGGTCGTCATCTCGCGCACCACTTCGCGGATAAACAGGGCAAATTCCGGCTGTTCGGGAGTGATGTCCTCTCCGAGTACGCAGCAGTTCAGCGAATCGGCCTCCATGGTGAAGGGGATCGATTTCGCCACCAGGTTAGGGTGAACGCGTAGCTGCTGGCCGGTATGGGCGGAGCCGGTAAAGGTCACCACATCCTGGCTATCCAGATGATCGAGCAGATCGCCCGCGCCGCCGCAAATCAGGCTGATGGCCCCGTCCGGTACCAGCCCGCTCTCGACGATGGATTTGACCATCGCCTGAGTCAGCTGGGCGGTGGCGGTGGCCGGCTTGATAATGGCCGGCATGCCGGCAAGCCAGGTTGGCGCCAGCTTTTCCAGCATGCCCCAGCAGGGGAAGTTAAAGGCGTTGATATGCACCGCGACGCCGGATTTTGAAGTCAGAACGTGGCGGGCGGCAAAGCCTCCCTGTTTCGACAGCGGGATCAGTTCATCTTCCGGCCACAGCGTATCGTCCGGCAGCTCGCGACTGCCGAGGCTGGCGTAGGTGAACAGCGTGCCGATCCCACCTTCAATATCGACCCAGCTATCGGCGCGGGTCGCCCCGGTTTGCGCTGAAATTGCATAAAACGCATCTTTTTCTGCCAGCAGGTGTTTCGCTACCGCTTTCAGCATCGCGCTGCGTTCGATAAAGGTCATGGCCTGTAACGCCTTAGCGCCGCGGTCGATGGCAAAACGGCGCGCCTGTGCCATATCCAGCCCTTCGCTGGTGACTTCCCATAATGTCTCACCGCTGATGGCGTGGCGAAGCGGGCGGGCGCGACCCCGTCCGCTCTGCCAGACGCCGGATAAATAGCTGGCTAACTGCTGCATGGCGAATCTCCAATATGTTACGTGAAATCTTTATAAATAGTTATTTTATGAATCATGAAATGCAAGCGACTATTTAATAATTTATTAACATTGTGATCGTGGACGCGTCGTGTCTCGCCGCGGATGGCCTGTGTTGTCGCAGTCGCAAGGCGATTTTTTGTAGTCATCATCACAAAAAACACAAACAAAATTTGTGGTTTTATTTAACCTGAGTGTAACTTTTATAAAACAAAGTGATTCACAAATACGCATTTGTTGAATTTATTGGAATCATAAAGGTGATGACGTGACAGAAGAACAACGCTTTGACCAGCGTATCGCGCAGGATACGGCCATCGAACCGCAGGACTGGATGCCGGATGCCTACCGCAAGACGCTGATCCGTCAGATTGGCCAGCACGCGCACTCGGAAATTGTCGGCATGCTGCCGGAAGGCAACTGGATTACCCGCGCGCCGACGCTGCGCCGGAAGGCAATTCTGCTGGCGAAGGTGCAGGATGAGGCCGGACACGGCCTGTATCTGTATAGCGCGGCGGAGACGCTCGGCTGCGCCCGGGAAGATCTGTATCAGAAGATGCTCGACGGGCAGATGAAATACTCCTCGATCTTTAACTATCCGACGCTGAGCTGGGCTGATATCGGCGTGATCGGCTGGCTGGTCGACGGCGCCGCTATCGTCAACCAGGTGGCGCTGTGCCGCACATCTTACGGCCCCTATGCCCGGGCGATGGTCAAAATCTGCAAAGAGGAGAGCTTTCACCAGCGTCAGGGGTTCGAAGCCTGCATGGCGCTGGCCGAAGGCAGCGAAGCCCAGCGTCAGATGTTGCAGGATGCGATTAACCGCTTCTGGTGGCCGGCCCTGATGATGTTTGGCCCGAGCGACGATAACTCGCCGAACAGCGCGCGCAGTATGGCGTGGAAAATCAAACTGCACTCCAACGACGAACTGCGTCAGCGCTTTGTCGATAACACCGTACCGCAGGTCGCGATCCTCGGCATGACCGTGCCGGACGCCGATTTGCAGCTGGATGAAACGACCGGGCACTACCGTTTTGGCGCAATCAACTGGCAGGAACTGAATGAAGTGATTAACGGGCGCGGCATTTGTAACCACGAACGCCTGGCCGCCAAGCGTAAAGCCTGGGAAGAGGGGGCATGGGTGCGGGAAGCCGCGCTGGCGCATGCGCAAAAACAACACGCCCGCGACGCGGCATAAGGAGAAGCATGATGAGCAACGTTTACTGGCCGTTATATGAAGTATTTGTTCGCAGCAAGCAGGGGTTATCCCATCGTCACGTCGGCAGTCTGCATGCCGCCGATGACCAGATGGCGTTAGAAAATGCCCGCGATGTCTACACCCGTCGCAGCGAAGGCTGCTCCCTGTGGGTGGTGAAAGCCAGCCAGATCGTCGCATCCCAGCCGGAAGAACGCGGCGAGTTTTTTGATCCGGCGGAGAGCAAAGTCTATCGCCATCCGACTTTCTACAGCGTGCCTGACGGCATGGAACATATGTGAGGCAACGATGAACAACCTGAATCCCGTTGCAACCTATGCGCTACGTCTCGGCGATAACGGCCTGGTGCTGGCCCAGCGCTTAGGCGCGTGGTGCGGCCATGCCCCGGAGCTGGAAATTGACCTCGCGCTGGCCAATATCGGCCTCGATCTGCTGGGCCAGGCGCGCAACTTCCTCAGCTATGCGGCTGAGCTGGCGGGGAGCGGCGATGAAGATACCCTGGCCTACGGTCGGGATGAACGTCAGTACGGCAATCTCCTGCTGGTGGAACAGCCGAACGGCAACTTTGCCGACACCATCGCCCGTCAGTTCTTTATCGATGCCTGGCACGTGGCGCTGTTTACCCGGCTGGTTAACAGTCGTGATGCGCAAATTGCCGCCATCGCCGCCAAGGGGCTTAAAGAAGTGCGCTACCACCTGCGCTTCAGCCGCGGCTGGCTGGAGCGTCTGGGCAACGGCACCGAGGTGTCGGCGCAGAAAATGCAGCAGGCGGTCGATGGTCTGTGGCGCTTTACCGGGGAGCTGTTCCTCGCCGACGCGCTGGAGCTTGCCCTTGTCGAGCAGGGTATCGCCGTTGACCCCCGCGACCTGCAGGCGGAGTGGCAGAGTACGGTTCACACCGCGCTGCTTGACGCCGGGCTGCAGATCCCGCAAGAGGCGGCGTTTCGCCACGGCGGTAAACAGGGACTGCACAGTGAACATCTCGGGCCGTTGCTGGCGGAAATGCAGTATTTGCAACGCGCTTATCCCGGTCAGCAGTGGTAACAGGAGGTGGCTATGCAACGTCTCGCCGATATCGCACCCGCAGAAGTCCATGCTATCTGGGCGCTGTTAAGTGAGATCCCCGATCCGGAAGTGCCGGTGCTGACCATTACCGATCTTGGCATGGTGCGCAGCGTGGCGCCGCATGGCGAAGGCTGGGTGATTGGCTTTACGCCGACCTACTCGGGCTGCCCGGCGACCGAGCATCTGCTGGGGGAGATTCGCGCGACGATGGCTCGCCACGGCTATACGCCGGTGCATGTTGTCCTGCAGCTTGACCCGCCGTGGACCACCGACTGGATGAACCAGGATGCCCGCGAGCGTCTGCGCCAGTACGGCATCAGCCCGCCGCAGGGGCACGCCTGCCATGCCGGTCTTCCGCAGGAGGTGGTATGCCCGCGCTGCGGCAGCGTTCACACCACGCCGATCAGTGAATTCGGTTCGACGGCCTGTAAAGCGCTTTATCGCTGCGACAGCTGCCGTGAACCCTTTGATTACTTTAAATGTATTTGAGGTTGCCATGACGACGTTTCATTCGCTTACCGTCGCGAAAGTGGAGCCGGAAACCCGCGATGCGGTAACCATTACCTTTGCGATTCCCGACGCGCTACAGGCGGAGTATGCCTTCCGCCCGGGCCAGCACCTGACCGTGAAAGCCCGCCTCGGCGGGGAAGAGCTTCGCCGCTGCTACTCCATCTGTCGCAGCCGCTCGCCGGCAGAAATCAGCGTGGCGGTCAAAGCCATCGACGGCGGGCGTTTCTCCCGCTATGCGCAGAGCGATATCTGCCAGGGGATGGTGCTGGACGTGATGGTGCCGCAGGGGCACTTCGGCTACCAGCCGCAGGCCGGGCGCGAGGCTGACTATCTGGCGATTGCCGCCGGATCCGGTATCACTCCGATGATGGCGATTATTGGCGCCACGCTGGCCACCGAAGCGAATAGTCGCTTCACCCTGATTTATGGCAACCGCAGCAGCAGCAGCATGATGTTCCGTCAGGCGCTGGCGGATTTAAAAGACCGCTACCCGCAGCGGCTGCAGGTGGTGCATCTGTTCAGCCAGGAGTCGATGGACAGCGATTTGCTGCAGGGGCGCATTGATGGCGAAAAACTGCACGCGCTCTCCGTCAGGCTGCTCGATTTCAGCCGCTTCGACGAGGCCTTTATTTGCGGTCCGGCGGTGATGATGGATGAAGCCGAAACGGCGCTGCGCGAGCTGGGGATGGCGGAAAACCGGATTCATCTCGAGCGCTTTAATACGCCCGGAAGCAGCGTTAAACGCGCCACCGGCGTGCAGGCTGAAGGCCGCACCGTCACGATTCGTCAGGACGGCCGCGATCGGCAGATTGCCCTCACCGCGGAAGATGACAGCATTCTGGATGCGGCGCTGCGCCAGGGGGCGGATTTGCCCTTCGCCTGTAAAGGCGGCGTCTGCGCCACCTGCAAATGTAAAGTGCTGCGCGGTGAAGTGGCGATGGCGGCCAACTACAGCCTGGAAGCGGACGAACTGGCTGCCGGATATGTCCTGAGCTGCCAGGCGCTGCCGACCAGCGGCGATGTGGTGGTGGACTTTGACGCAAGGGGAATGGCATGAGCGATCTGCTGATAACCCGTCACCAGCGGATCCTGCTGCTGACCCTCAATCGCCCGCAGGCGCGAAATGCCTTGAATAACGCGCTGCTGACGCAGATTGCCGACGCCCTGGACGCGGCGGCGTCTGACCCGGATATCCGTGCCTGCGTGATCGGCGGCAACCGCCGTTTCTTTGCCGCCGGCGCCGACCTGAACGAAATGGCGGAAAAAGACCTGCCTGCCACGATGGATGATATTCGCCCACGTCTGTGGGCGCGGATTGATGCTTTTCCGAAGCCGCTGATCGCTGCTGTCAACGGCTACGCCCTTGGCGCGGGCTGCGAGCTGGCGCTGCTCTGCGACCTGGTGGTGGCGGGCGATAACGCGCGCTTCGGCCTGCCGGAAATCACTCTCGGTATTATGCCCGGCGCCGGAGGCACCCAGCGTCTGATCCGCTGCGTAGGGAAAGCGCTGGCCAGCCGGATGGTGCTGAGCGGTGAAAGTATTGATGCGCAGCGGGCGCAACAGGCCGGTCTGGTGAGCGAGATCGCCCCGGCGCTGTTGACCGACGAATATGCCCTGAAGCTGGCGGCGACCATCGCCGGCCATTCGCCGCTGGCGCTGCGTGCGGCGAAACAGTCGCTGCGCCAGGCGCAGGAAGTGAGCCTTCAGGCCGGTCTTCAACAGGAGCGTCAGCTGTTTACGCTGCTGAGCGCCACCGACGATCGCCGCGAAGGTATTGCCGCCTTCTTACAAAAACGAACCCCGGAATTTAAAGGACGCTAATCGTGGACGCTTTTATTCTCAGCGAAGTAGAACAGGGTGTGATGACGATTACCCTTAACCGCCCGGATCGTCTTAATAGCTTTAACGACCTTATGCATCAGCAGCTGGCGGCCTGTCTGACTCAGGCCGAGCGCGATGAGAACGTGCGCTGTCTGCTGATTACCGGTGCCGGCCGCGGTTTTTGCGCCGGCCAGGATTTAAATGATCGAAACGTCGACCCCAGCGGCCCGGCGCCGGATCTGGGCCTGTCCGTTGAGCGTTTCTATAACCCGCTGGTGCGCCGTCTGGCGGCGCTGCCGAAGCCGGTCATTGCCGCGGTGAACGGCGTGGCGGCTGGCGCGGGCGCCACCCTCGCGCTGGGCTGCGATATTGTCCTCGCCGCGCGGTCGGCGAATTTTGTGATGGCCTTCAGCAAGCTGGGGCTGGTCCCCGACTGCGGCGGTAGCTGGTTCCTGCCGCGGGTGGCCGGGCGCGCCCGGGCAATGGGGCTGGCGCTGCTGGGTGAGAAGCTCAGCGCCGAACAGGCCGCCCAGTGGGGGATGATCTGGCAACTGGTGGAGGACGCCGAACTGGCCGATACCAGTCGTCAGCTGGCCCGCCATCTGGCGACGCAGCCGACCTTCGGTCTGGGGCTTATCAAAAAAGCGCTCCAGGCCTCGGAGACCAACGGCCTCGATGCGCAGCTGGATCTTGAGCGCGATTATCAGCGTCTGGCCGGACGCAGCGATGACTATCGGGAAGGCGTCAGTGCCTTCCTGGCGAAGCGTCCTCCACAGTTCAGCGGGAAATAGACCATGAGCCAAACACTGCAAACCGTCGCCGTGATCGGCGCGGGCACCATGGGGGCCGGCATTGCGGAAGTGGCCGCTGCGGCCGGACATCCGGTTCTGCTCTACGATATCGCCGCCGAGGCGCTGACCCGCGCCGTGGAAGGTATTCGTCAGCGTCTGGCCGCCCGCGTGGCGCGCGGCAAGCTGACGGCGGATCAGGCGGATGCGCTTGTCGCCCGCCTTGTGCCGGTCACCGAGTTAGCCGCGCTGTCCGACGCCTGGCTGGTGATTGAAGCGGCGTCAGAGCGCCCGGATGTCAAAAAAGCGCTTTTCAACCAGCTGGCGGCGATCTGCTCCCCGTCAACGCTGCTGACCAGCAATACCTCATCGATCTCGATTACCGCCATTGCCGCCGATGTCAGGCACCCTGAGCGGGTGGCCGGGCTGCACTTCTTTAACCCCGCGCCGGTGATGAAACTGGTCGAGGTGGTGAGCGGCCTGGCGACATCGCCGGAAGTGGTTGAACAGCTGTGCCGGTGCGTGACGGCATGGGGAAAACAGCCGGTACGCTGCCGTTCGACGCCGGGGTTTATCGTTAACCGCGTGGCGCGGCCGTTCTATGCCGAAGCGTGGCGGGCGCTGGAGGAGCAGGTGGCTCCCCCAGCGGTGATTGATGCCGCGCTGCGCGACGGCGGCGGTTTCCCGATGGGGCCGCTGGCGTTGACCGACCTGATTGGTCAGGACGTCAACTTCGCCGTGACCTGTTCGGTCTTTAACGCGTTCTGGCAGGACCGCCGTTTTCTGCCGTCGCTGGTGCAGCAGGAGCTGGCGCTGGCCGGGCGTTTAGGCAAGAAGAGTGGACAGGGCGTCTATCGCTGGCCCATTGAGAGCGCATCGGTGCCGGCGCTGGCCGCCGTGGCTGAGACTCGCGGGGCCAAAACCGTCTGCACGACAGGTGACAGTGTCACCGGAAGGGTGGCGATCGCGCTGGACGATGTGCGACTGCTGGAAACGGAAGGTGAAACCGCCCAGGCGCTGAGCGTGCGGTATGGCTGTCCGGTAGTGGTGTATGACTATTGCGCGGGTGACACCGTGGTTCTGGCAACGGCGGCGACGAACCCGGCGTCGGCGACCGACAAAGCGGTGCGCTATTTCCAGCAGCAGGGCAAGAAAGTGCTGCTGATTGCCGATTATCCTGGTCTGCTGGTCTGGCGTACCCTCGCCATGTTGATTAATGAAGCCCTCGACGCGGTGCAAAAAGGGGTCGCCAGCCCGGAAGATATCGATACCGCGATGCGCCTGGGCGTCAACTATCCGCATGGCCCGCTGGCGTGGGGCGAATCTCTGGGCTGGCAGCGCGTGCTGCGCCTGCTGGAGAACCTGCAACAGCACTATGGCGAAGAGCGTTATCGCCCCGGTTCCTTACTGCGCCAGAAGGCGCTTGTGGAGAAGCGTAATGAGCAATGAGGCCTGGCGCAACGCGCGCGCGATGTACGAAAAAGATACCTGCGCCAGAACCCTGGGCATCGAGATTATTGAAATGGATGACGGCTATGCGCAGATGAGCATGACCGTCTCGTCAGCCATGCTTAACGGCCATCAGACCTGTCACGGCGGGCAACTGTTTTCGCTGGCCGACACCGCATTTGCCTATGCCTGTAACAGCCAGGGGCTGGCGGCGGTGGCTTCTGCCGCCAGTATCGACTTCCTGCGTCCGGCCTTTGCCGGCGACCGGCTGGTCGCCACGGCACGGGTGAAGCAGCAGGGGAAACTGACCGGCGTCTACGACATTGAAATCGTTAATCAACAACAAAAGATTGTGGCCCTGTTTCGCGGCAAATCGCACCGCATCGGCGGCACAATTACGGGAGAAGTCTGATGCGTGACGCCTTTATCTGTGATGGGATTCGTACGCCGATTGGTCGTTACGGCGGGGCGCTGGCCAGCGTCCGCGCCGATGATTTAGCCGCCATTCCGCTGCGAGAGTTGCTGAGCCGTAATCCGGGTCTCGATCCATCGGCTATCGATGATGTGATTTTCGGCTGCGCGAACCAGGCCGGGGAAGATAACCGCAACGTGGCGCATATGGCGACGCTGTTGGCGGGCTACCCGCAGAGCGTCTCCGGCACCACCATCAACCGGCTGTGTGGTTCCGGCCTGGATGCGATCGGCTTTGCCGCACGCGCCATCAAAGCCGGGGATGCGGATCTGATGATTGCCGGCGGCGTGGAATCGATGTCGCGGGCGCCGTTTGTGATGGGCAAAGCCAGCGCGCCGTTCCAGCGTCAGGCCGAGCTGTTTGATACCACCATCGGCTGGCGTTTTGTGAACCCGCTCATGCAGCAGCAATTTGGCACTGACAGTATGCCGGAAACGGCAGAGAATGTAGCTGAGTTGTTAAATATCAGCCGGGCCGATCAGGATACCTTCGCTTTTCGCAGCCAGCAGCTGACGGCGAAAGCGCAGCGGGCGGGGATTCTGGCGCAGGAAATCGTGCCGGTACAGATTATTGGCAAGAAAGGGGCGGTGAGCGCGGTTCGCGAGGATGAACACCCGCGTGCCGAGACCACCCTTGAACAGCTGGCGGGATTAAAAACGCCCTTTCGCAAAGGTGGCGTGGTCACCGCCGGAAACGCCTCCGGGGTGAACGATGGCGCCGCTGCGCTGATTATCGCCAGCGAACAGCAGGCGCGGGCGCAGGGGTTAACCCCACGCGCACGAATTGTAGCGATGGCGACCGCGGGCGTGGAGCCAAAGTTTATGGGGCTGGGGCCGGTGCCGGCGGTACGCAAAGTGCTGGAGCGCGCCGGACTGAATATTAACGATATGGATGTTATCGAACTGAACGAAGCCTTTGCTGCACAGGCCCTGGGCGTCCTCAGGCAGCTGGGTCTGGCGGACGATGCTGAGCATGTTAACCCTAACGGCGGGGCTATCGCCTTAGGTCATCCATTGGGCATGAGCGGCGCGCGGCTGGCATTGAGCGCCAGCCTGGAGCTGCAGCGACGGAACGGGCGCTATGCGCTGTGTACGATGTGTATTGGCGTGGGTCAGGGCATTGCCATGATCCTTGAGCGAGTGTGAGCGACTTTACCTGCGAGTACCCTAAAATGATAACTAATACAAAATTAGATCCGATTGAAACTGCTTCTCGTGACGAATTACACGCTTTGCAAACCCAGCGCCTGAAATGGACGCTGAAACATGCCTATGACAATGTGCCGATGTACCGGCGTAAATTTGATGCGGCGGGCGTCCATCCTGACGATTTTCGCGAACTGAGCGACCTGAGCAAGTTCCCGTGTACCACCAAACAGGATCTGCGCGATAACTATCCGTTTGATACCTTTGCGGTGCCGATGGAGCAGATTGTGCGCATCCACGCCTCGTCCGGGACCACCGGCAAACCGACGGTGGTGGGCTATACGCAAAATGATATCGACACCTGGGCCAACATCGTTGCCCGTTCGCTGCGCGCCGCCGGCGGTACGGCAAAAGATAAAATTCATGTCGCCTACGGCTACGGGCTGTTCACCGGCGGTCTTGGCGCCCACTACGGCGCAGAGCGCCTGGGGGCCACGGTGATCCCGATGTCCGGCGGCCAGACGGAAAAGCAGGCGCAGCTGATCCGCGATTTTCAGCCGGACATGATCATGGTGACACCGTCCTACTGCCTGAATCTGATTGAAGAGCTGGAACGCCAGATGGGCGGCGACGCCAGCGGCTGCTCGCTGCGGGTCGGCGTCTTCGGCGCCGAGCCGTGGACGCTGGCGATGCGGGGAGAGATTGAGCGTCGCCTGGGGATCTCCGCGCTGGATATTTACGGCTTGTCGGAAGTGATGGGGCCGGGGGTGGCGATGGAGTGTCTGGAAACCGCCGACGGCCCGACTATCTGGGAAGATCACTTCTTCCCGGAAGTGGTTAACCCCAACGACGGTACGCCGCTGGCGGATGGCGAACACGGCGAGCTGCTGTTTACCACGCTGACCAAAGAGGCGCTGCCGGTGATTCGTTACCGTACCCGCGATCTGACCCGTCTGCTGCCGGGCACCGCACGCACCATGCGCCGGATGGATCGCATCAGCGGGCGCAGCGACGATATGCTGATTATTCGCGGGGTAAACGTCTTCCCGTCGCAGCTGGAAGAGGAGATCCTTAAAGTCGAGCATCTGTCGCCGCACTATCAGCTGGAAGTCAATCGTCGCGGCCATCTTGATTCACTTTCTGTTCGCGTCGAGCTGAAAGAGAGCAGCTTGTCGTTGAGTCATGAACAGCGCTGCCAGATCTGCCATCAGCTGCGCCACCGTATTAAGTCGATGGTCGGGATTTCGACGGATATTAGCATCGTCAACTGCGGCAGTATCCCTCGTTCGGAAGGTAAGGCCTGCCGCGTCTCCGACCTGCGCAAAATCGTCGCCAACGGTTAAGCCGCGACGTCCCGGCGGCGGCTTGCGCCCGACCGGGGATCCAGACCCGATCCCCGGTTAGCCTGCGCTACCGGGGATTTTCCTGTGCTATGATTCAGAAAGGACAACAATAACAACAGAATGAATCAAATGAGTAAACTCGATACTTTTATTCAACAGGCGGTCGAAGCGATGCCTGTCAGCGGCACTTCGCTGATTGCCTCGCTGTACGGAGATTCATTGCTACAACGCGGTGGTGAAGTGTGGCTCGGCAGCGTGGCCGCGCTGCTGGAAGGGCTGGGTTTTGGCGAACGGTTCGTGCGCACGGCGCTGTTCCGGCTGAACAAAGAGGAGTGGCTGGATGTGGTGCGCATCGGCCGACGCAGTTTCTATCGTCTGAGCGACAAAGGGCTGCGCCTGACGCGCCGGGCGGAGCATAAAATCTACCGCGCCAGCGCGCCGGAATGGGACGGGACCTGGCTGCTGCTGCTGTCGGAAGGGCTGGAGAAAAATCAGCTGGCGGAAGTGAAAAAGCAGCTGCTGTGGCAAGGCTTTGGCGCTCTGGCACCGAGTCTGCTCGCCTCGCCGTCGCAAAAAATGGCGGATGTTCAGTCGCTGCTGCACGAAGCGGGCGTGGCGGAAAACGTGATCTGTTTTGAAGCCCATTCGCCATTGGCGCTCTCCCAGGCGGCGCTGCGCGCCCGGGTTGAAGAGTGCTGGCATTTGACCGAGCAGAACACGATGTACGACACCTTTATTGCTCTGTTTCGCCCGCTGCTACCGCTATTGCGCGATGCGGATGCCGACGAATTAACGCCGCAACGTTGCTTTCAGATCCAGCTGCTGCTGATCCATTTCTATCGTCGCGTGGTGCTCAAAGATCCGCTGTTACCGGAGGAGCTCCTGCCTGCGCACTGGGCCGGCCAAACCGCGCGCCAGCTGTGCATCAATATTTACCAGCGGGTGGCACCGGGCGCGCTGACCTTCGTCGGCGAAAAAGGGGAAAGCTCGGTGGGGGAACTGCCTGCACCGGGGCCGCTCTATTATCAGCGTTTTGGCGGTTTGCCAGGCGCCTAAGGAGGCTTGATGCCGATTTATCAGATTGACGGTATGACCCCCGTTGTACCGGATGAAAGCTATGTGCATCCCACGGCGGTGCTGATTGGCGACGTGATCCTCGGGAAAGGCGTCTACGTCGGCCCTAACGCCAGCCTGCGCGGTGATTTCGGGCGCATCGTGGTGAAAGATGGCGCCAACATTCAGGATAACTGCGTGATGCACGGCTTTCCCGGCCAGGATACGGTGGTCGAAGAGGACGGGCATATCGGTCACGGGGCGATCCTTCACGGCTGCGTTATCGGCCGCAACGCGCTGGTGGGGATGAGCGCGGTGATTATCGACGGCGCAACGATTGGCGAAAACAGCATCGTCGGCGCCTCGGCGTTCGTTAAGGCTAAAGCCGAGATGCCGGCCAACCATCTGATCGTCGGCAGCCCGGCGAAGGCCATTCGCACCCTGAGCGAACAGGAGATCGCGTGGAAAAAGCAGGGGACGCGGGAGTATCAGGCGCTGGTCGAGCGCTGCCAGCAAACGCTGCATCAGGTAGAGCCGCTGAAAGAGGTGGAGCCGCAGAGAAAGCGGCTGGAGTTTGATGAAAGCCTGCGGCCGAAATCATCATCCTGAACCAGAGCCCCTGGCTTCGAGGGCCTAATATTTAGCCAGCTCGCGAAAAAGTGCCGGGTTCGCCTGAATCGCCGCCAGCACTTTTGCCGCGAGTCCCGTTGGGTTACGTCGTCTGGACTCCCAGCTTTTAATGGTATCCACGCTGGTTCCCAGCGCTTGCGCCATTTCCGTCTGGGAAACGTTCAGCTGCGCGCGAATGGCTTTTACGTCAGCGATCTCATAGCGAGTCACGCGGGCCGGGGCTTTATCGCCATTTTTGATATCAACGGCTTCTTTGAGGGACGTTTGAAGCTCATCAAAAAAACGCATGTCACACCTCATTTTTCAGTAGGTTAGCTAGTTTTTTGAGCCGGGATTTTTCTGCATCGGTGAGATTATCTTTGGTGCTTTTCGGGTACGCCAAAACCAGATAGATAATCTCAGCGGTGGCGAGGAAATAAATCACCCTCGCGCTGCCGCTTTTCCCCTGAGCGCCGGTCGCCATCCTGATTTTCCGTAGTCCACCCGTATTCTGGATGATATCCCCGGCATCCGGATTGCCAATGCGTTCTTTCTGCAGCGCCCGAAGCTCATCGTCAGTCGCAAGCTGTTTTATCTGCCGGGTAAACAGCGGCGTTTCGATAAATTCAATCGCACAGCACATGAGTACGCTCCTTGCTAAGGTACCATGTACACCTGAGCGTGTACATGGTACCTATCGATGATTTTTCGACATGTTGTCAGGTCAGGCCCGGAGGTCGGAGACAGCTGGCCGCAGGCCGTGAGCGCTATCGTATACGTTGGAGGATTTACAGGCAGAATGGGCTGCTGATTTTACGAGGCGTCTCGTAAGGTGGGTGACGGGGAGAAGAAACTCCCACCGGGCGGTGGGAGTGACAATCTAAATTACGCTGCAACCACGCTATCGATGGCCGCTTTGGCATCGGACTGCGCTTTGGCCGCGACTTCCGGACCGTAAGCAATGCCTTCTGCGAAGACAAAGTTCACATCGGTGATACCGATGAAGCCGAGGAAGGTAGACAGGTACGGCGTCACCAGATCGGTCGGGGTATCTTTATGGATACCGCCACGGCTGGTCAGCACGACCGCACGTTTACCGGTAACCAGACCTTCTGGTCCTTTTTCGGTGTAGCGGAAGGTCACACCGGCGCGAGCCACCAGGTCGAAGTAGTTTTTCAGCTGAGTCGGGATGTTGAAGTTGTACATCGGCGCGGCGATAACAATCACGTCATTAGCCTGCAGTTCAGCGATCAGCTCGTCGGACAGCGCCAGCGCTTCCTGCTGACGCGGCGTCAGCGGCGCATCGCTCGGACGCAGAGCACCAACCAGTTCACCATCCAGTACCGGAATCGGATTGGCTGCCAGGTCACGCACGGTGATAACATCTTCAGCGTGCTGTTCACGCCATTGTTCAACAAAATAGTCGGACAGCTGACCGGATTGTGAGTACCCTGCCAGAATACTGGATTTCAGTACTAATACTTTGCTCATGGGTGTTTCCTTATATGAGGTTGACGGGTCGATGCCCTGGTGCTTGTTGACACTGTATTCACAATCATGCCACAGAGAAAGCGCAATAAATCGAACCCTGTATTCAATTTTTTTGAACAAGGCATGCGATTCGCAGATGTGGTAATATACAGCAATACATCAAAAGAGATTTTTCCCGGCAGTGCGCTGCCCGATAACGCTATGACAGAACAACAAAAGTTCACCTTCTCTCAGCTATTCCAACGGCTTGATGGCCTGATGCTGCGTGATAAGTCACGCTTTTCCCGTCGCCTGCATGGCGTGAAGAAGGTTAAAAATCCTGAAGCCCAGCAGGCCATTCTTCAGGAGATGGCGCAAGAGATCGAACAAGCTGCAGGGAGAGTCCTGCTGCGTGAAGCGTCGCGTCCGACGATTACCTACCCGGAAAATCTACCGGTCAGCCAGAAAAAAGATGAGATTTTGCAGGCGGTTCGCGACCATCAGGTGGTCATTGTGGCGGGGGAGACCGGCTCCGGTAAAACCACCCAGCTGCCGAAAATCTGCATGGAGCTGGGGCGCGGGGTGAAAGGGCTGATTGGCCATACGCAGCCGCGTCGTCTGGCGGCGCGCACCGTGGCCAACCGTATTGCCGAAGAGCTGCAAAGCGAGCCGGGCGGCTGCATCGGCTATAAGGTCCGTTTTAGCGACCACGTTAGCGACAACACCATGGTCAAGCTGATGACCGACGGTATTCTGCTGGCGGAAATCCAGCAGGATCGACTGTTGATGCAGTATGACACCATCATCATCGATGAAGCGCACGAACGTAGCCTCAACATCGACTTCCTGCTCGGCTATTTACGGGAACTGCTGCCGCGTCGCCCGGACCTGAAAATTATCATTACTTCGGCAACCATCGACCCGGAACGATTTTCGCGCCACTTTAACAACGCGCCGATTATCGAAGTATCCGGGCGAACTTACCCGGTGGAAGTGCGCTATCGGCCAATCGTTGAAGATGCCGACGACACCGAACGCGATCAGCTGCAGGCGATCTTCGATGCCGTTGATGAACTGGGACGTGAAAGTCCCGGCGATATCCTGATCTTTATGAGCGGCGAGCGCGAAATTCGCGATACCGCCGATGCGCTCAATAAGCTCAATCTGCGCCATACCGAAGTGCTACCGCTCTATGCGCGCTTATCGAACAGCGAGCAGAACCGCGTCTTCCAGTCGCACAGCGGGCGGCGGATTGTGCTGGCGACCAACGTCGCCGAAACCTCGCTGACGGTGCCGGGCATTAAGTATGTTATCGATCCGGGCACCGCGCGCATCAGCCGCTACAGCTACCGGACCAAGGTGCAGCGTCTGCCGATTGAGCCGGTCTCTCAGGCCTCTGCTAACCAGCGTAAAGGGCGCTGCGGCCGTGTTTCCGAAGGGATCTGTATTCGTCTCTATTCCGAAGACGATTTCCTCTCGCGCCCGGAATTTACCGACCCGGAAATTCTGCGTACTAACCTGGCGTCGGTGATTCTGCAAATGACCGCGCTGGGCCTCGGAGATATTGCCGCCTTCCCGTTCGTCGAAGCGCCGGATAAGCGCAATATCCAGGACGGCGTGCGTCTGCTTGAGGAGCTGGGGGCGATTACCACCGACGAGCAGCAGACCGCCTATAAGCTGACGCCGATGGGCCGTCAGCTCAGCCAGCTGCCGGTTGACCCGCGCCTGGCGCGGATGGTGCTGGAAGCGCAAAAACATGGCTGCGTGCGTGAAGCGATGATCATCACCTCGGCGCTGTCGATTCAGGACCCGCGCGAACGCCCGATGGATAAGCAGCAGGCCTCCGATGAGAAACATCGCCGCTTCCACGATAAAGAGTCCGACTTCCTGGCGTTTGTTAACCTGTGGAACTACCTTGGCGAGCAGCAAAAAGCGCTCTCCTCGAACCAGTTCCGTCGCCAGTGCCGTACCGATTTTCTCAACTATCTGCGGGTGCGCGAATGGCAGGATATCTACACCCAGCTGCGCCAGGTGGTGAAAGAGCTGGGGCTGCCGATTAACAGCGAGCCGGCGGAGTATCGCGAAATCCATACCGCGCTGCTGACCGGTCTGCTGTCGCACATCGGGATGAAAGATAACGATAAGCAGGAATTTACCGGCGCGCGTAATGCGCGTTTCTCTATCTTCCCGGGCTCCGGTCTGTTCAAGAAACCGCCGAAGTGGACGATGGTTGCCGAACTGGTGGAAACCAGCCGTCTGTGGGGACGGATTGCCGCGCGCATCGACCCGGAATGGATAGAGCCGGTGGCGCAGCACCTGCTGAAACGCTCATACAGCGAACCGCACTGGGAGCGGGCGCAGGGGGCGGTGATGGCGACGGAGAAAGTGACCGTTTACGGTCTGCCGATCGTCGCCGCCCGCAAAGTGAACTATAGCCAGATCGACCCGGCGTTGTGCCGCGAGCTGTTTATCCGCCACGCGCTGGTGGAGGGGGACTGGCAGACGCGTCACGCCTTCTTCCGCGACAACCTCAGGCTGCGTACGGAAATCGAAGAGCTGGAGCATAAATCGCGCCGCCGCGACATTCTGGTGGATGACGATACGCTGTTCGATTTCTACGACCAGCGTATCAGCCACGATGTGATCTCCGCGCGCCACTTCGATAAGTGGTGGAAAGCGGCCAGTCGCGAAACGCCGGATCTGCTCAACTTCGAAAAGAGTATGTTGATCAAAGAGGGGGCGGAACAGGTCAGTAAGCTTGACTATCCGAACTTCTGGCATCAGGGCAACCTCAAGCTGCGGTTGACCTATCAGTTTGAACCGGGCGCCGATGCCGACGGGGTGACGGTACATATTCCGCTGCCGTTGCTCAACCAGGTGGAAGAGGCCGGGTTCGAGTGGCAGATTCCCGGCCTGCGTCGCGAGCTGATTATCGCGCTGATTAAATCGCTGCCGAAACCGGTGCGCCGTAATTTCGTGCCGGCGCCGAACTACGCCGAGGCGTTTTTAGGCCGCGTGACGCCGCTGGAGCTGCCGCTGCTGGATTCGCTGGAGCGCGAGCTGCGGCGGATGAGCGGCGTGACCATCGACCGCGAGGCCTGGCAGTGGGAACAGGTGCCCGATCATCTGAAAATCACCTTCCGGGTGGTGGATGACAAGAACAAAAAGCTGGCGGAAGGGCGTTCGCTGCAGGATTTAAAAGAGGCTTTGAAGGGCAAAGTGCAGGAGACGCTTTCTGCCGTTGCCGACAATGGCATTGAGCAGAGCGGGCTGCATATCTGGAGTTTCGGTCAGCTGCCGGAGAGCTACGAGCAAAAACGCGGCAACTATAAGGTGAAAGCCTGGCCGGCGCTGGTGGATGAACGCGACAGCGTGGCGATTAAGCTGTTTGATAATCCGCTGGAGCAGCAGCAGGCGATGTGGCAGGGGCTGCGCCGTCTGCTGCTGCTGAATATCCCGTCGCCGATTAAGTATCTGCACGAGAAGCTGCCGAATAAAGCCAAGCTGGGGCTCTATTTTAACCCTTACGGCAAAGTGCTGGATCTGATTGATGACTGTATCTCCTGTGGCGTCGATAAACTTATCGATGAGGCGGGCGGCCCGGTGTGGCGCGAGGAGGATTTCGCCAGACTGCACGATAAGGTGCGCGCCGAACTGAATGAGACGGTGGTGGAGATAGCCAAACAGGTTGAACAGATTCTGACCGCAGTGTTTAACATCAATAAGCGGCTGAAAGGGCGCGTCGACATGAGCATGGCGCTGGGGCTGTCGGATATTAAGGCGCAGATGGGCGGGTTGGTCTATCGCGGCTTCGTGACCGGCAACGGTTTCCGCCGGCTGGGGGATACTCTGCGCTATCTGCAGGCGATTGAAAAACGGCTGGAGAAAATGGCCATCGATCCGCATCGCGACCGGGCGCAGATGCTTAAGGTGGAGAGTATCCAGCAGGCCTGGCAGCAGTGGCTGAATAAGCTGCCGCCGGGGCGTCGTGGGGATGCGGATGTGCAGGAGATTCGCTGGATGATTGAGGAGCTACGCGTCAGCTTCTTCGCCCAGCAGCTCGGAACGCCGTATCCCATCTCCGACAAGCGGGTGCTGCAGGCGATGGAGCAGATCGTCGTCTGATCGACCGGCTGATGGTCGTTTTTAGGGTGGTTTGGGCGAAGGCGTGTTTTCTTAGTTTGTTCTGTGAAATGTTCGGTGGAATGTTCCGTTCACTATCGGTTCCGTATACTTCTGTTTCCTGCGGCACAGGTGAACGGCCCAGGGCCGGTTTCGCCCGGCTCTGGGGACCCGGCATCCCGGCAAGAAAAATCGTCGCTGCGCGATACCTTCGTCTCCGCCGTCTGGCTGTTCGGGGACGGCAAGAGGTAACCTCCCTGTAAGGCTTGCCTCCGCCAGGTTATTCGTCCCATCCCTGGGACTCACCCCTTCGGGGCCGACGTCAACGTCGTTCAAAAACGCTCCGGGCGTTTTTGTCCATGCTGGCGGCCCCGTCCAGCCGCCTGCGCCTCAGCGATTTTTAGCCGGCCCAACCCCCTGCTGCATGTCCCGATGCCTCATGCCTGCATAGTCATTGCTGAAAATTCTTTCAGCAATAATATCGCAACCTAATCGAACCGCACAAAAGCTACCCGTTGACCCACGCCAGCGTAAACCCATCCCAGCCTTTGCTGCCTACCGTTTGCAGCGCCGTGACCGTCAGGCGCGGATCGCGGGCCATCATCTCGATAAAGCGTCGTACACCCTGCACGCGGTCGTCCTCGCTGCGCGGGTTCACCACCTCGCCGTCGCGCACCACGTTATCGCCGATAATCAATGTTCCCGGTCGGGAATAGTGCAAGGCCCAGCGCAAATAGTCGGGATTGCTGGGTTTATCGGCATCAATAAAAATCAGATCAAACGGCGGGCGATCGCCGAGGGATTCCAGGGTCTGCAGCGCCGGCCCCTCCCGTAGCGTGACCTGCTTATCGACCCCCGCCAGACGCAGATTTTCGCGCGCCACCGCGGCATGGCGCGGATCGGCCTCCAGGGTCAGCAGCTCGCCATCTTCCGGCAGCTCACGAGCCATCCAGATGGTGCTGTATCCGCCGAGCGTGCCGATTTCCAGCACCCGCTGCGCCCGCACCATGCGCACCAGCAGCGCCAGAAACTGTCCCTGATTAGCGGCGACGTCAAAAGCCGGCAGCCCGGCGCGCTGATTGTTCGCCAGCACCTGGCTGAGCAGCGGATCATGGGGAATTAAAGCATCAATCAGATAACTGTCTACGGCAGACCATTGTTGTTGCATAAGCGATTTCCCGCGTTACGTCCCTGATGAGTCTGACCAGCCGCCTCCCAGCGACCGGTATAAATCCACCTGCGCCAGTAGCAGATTGTTTTTCACCTGCACAACGCTAATCTGCGTAGAGAACAGCGTGCGCTGGGCGTCCAGTACGTCAAGATAGGAGGAGTAGCCGTTGCGGTAGCGATTCTGCGCAATGCGCAAGGTTTCCTGCGCCACCTCTTGCTGGCTGAGGAGTTCGTTTAACTGCTCGCCATAGCGGGCGATGGCATCAAGACTGTCATTCACTTCCTGAAACGCGCCGCGCACCGTCTTCTCATAACCGTACAGCGCCTGGTTGCGTTGCGCCATCGACACATCCACCTGCGCATTGAGCGCCTGACGGTTGAGCAGCGGGGCGAGAATACTGCCACCAAGGCTCCACAACCGCAGCGGGTTATCGAGCAGGTCCGGCAACGTCCGATCCTGCAGGCTACCGGTGGCGGTCAAATTGATCGACGGCAGGAGCTGCGCCTGCGAGGAGGTGAGGGTGGCATCGGCGGCAAGCAATTGCCGCTGGGCCTGAACAATATCCGGACGGCGGTTCAGCAGCGTGGAGGGCAGCTGGGACGGCAGCGCGAGCGGCGTCAGTCGGCTGAAATTCTGGCGCTGAATGCTGCCAGGGTTGCTGCCCGTCAGGACGCTCAGGGCGTTCTCCTGCTGAGCTATTTGATGCTGAAGCGGCGGGATCTGCGAACGGGTTGAACGCAGTTCAGAATCGGCCTGCATCAGCTCCAGGCGCGATGTATAGCCGGTCTCAAACTGACGTTTAGCCAGGTTGTACGCGTCCTGGCGCGATTTCAGCGTCTGCCGGGTGACCCGCAGCTGCTCATCCAGCGAAAGCAGCGTCAGATACCCCGCGGCCACCGAGGTGGCGACGGTGAGATCGGCGGCCGCGGCGGCGGCTTTTTGCGCCTCCAGACTCGCCTGGGCGGCGCTGGCCGCGCTGCGGTTAGCGCCCCAGATATCCACATCATAGCTGGCGGTTAATCCGCCTTTGTAGACCGTGCTGTGCACGGGCAGGCCGGTTGCTGCGGACTGCGACCGCGCGCGGGTGCCGGTCAATGAGGCATCCAGCGATGGAAACAGGCTGCTATCGACGGCGTAGGCCCGGGCCTGATACTCATTGACGCGCTCGCGGGCGATCAGCACATCGCTGTTGTAGCGTAGCGCCTGGTCGACATAGCGATTGAGCTGGCTGTCGTGAAAGTGGCGCCACCACACCCCTTCCACCGGGCTGGCCGGGCCGACATCGGCACGCCAGGCGGCCGGGATCTGTAATGACGACCCGGCACGCTGAACGTCCGCCGATTGACAGCCGATCAGTACGAGGGCCAGCGCGAGAGTCAGCGGGCGGATCATGGCTGTGCTCCCTCGCGGGTATCAATGGTGACCTGCACCGACATTCCCGGGCGCAGTCGCGAACTGTTCTTCTGCCCGTCCTTCACCGCAATGCGCACCGGAATGCGCTGCGCGATTTTGACAAAGTTGCCGGTGGCGTTATCCGGGGAGATAGCGCTGAACTCAACGCCGGTCGCCGGCGAGATGCTTTGTACGGTACCGCTGAATGTTTCGCCGTTCAGCGCATCGACGGTAAAGGTGGCGGGCTGGCCGATACGAATTTGCGCCAGCTGGGTCTCTTTCATGTTGGCGATCACCCAGTGCTGCGGCGGCACCAGCGAGGTTAAGTGGGTACCGGCGCTGACGTAGGCGCCGAGGCGCACGGATATCTGTCCGAGCTGACCGGCGGTGGGGGCGACAATGCGCGTGTTGTTCAGATCGATTTCCGCCAGCTCCAGCGCCGCGCTGGCGCTGGCGACGTCGGCTGCCAGCGCATCGCGGTTTACGATGGTTGATTGCAGATCCTGGCGCGACATTTCCAGCGTTGCTTTTGCCTGTTCAATATCGGCGGAACCCTGCGCCGCGCTGGCCCGGGCGGAATCGCGTTCGCGTATGGACAGTGAACCGTCGGCGGTCAAATCCTGCACGCGTTTTAAATCGGCCTGGTTTTTCTGGTTCTGCGCGCGGGCGTTTTGCAGCGCCGCTTCGTTGCGTTGAATGACCGCCTCGGCACTTTTACGCTGCTGCAGGTTATTTTTCAGCGCCGCCTCTTTCATCGCCAGCGTCGCCTGCGCCTGATGAACGCGCTGTTTGTAGATCCGGTCATCAATCTGGAACAGCACCTGGCCTGGCTTGACGTAGGCGAAATCCTGGACATTAACGGCAGTCACATAGCCGCTGACCTGCGGACTGATAAAGGTGGTCTGCCCGCGAACATAGGCGTTATCGGTAAATTGGCTGTGGCGGGTAAACGGCGGCAGCTGCCAGGCATACAAAATCACCAGCACGCCGATAAGACCGATGGCGGCGGCGGTAAAAATAGATACCACGCGGATATTATTGCGAGTGTTGGCCTGTTGCCTGGCCGCATCCTGCTGACTCATAACGACTCCAGAGAAAAATTATCAGTGTTATTTGCTGCCCGTCGCGCGTTGCAACGCGATACGGGCGGTAATACGCAGTCTTATCAATCGCCAGAACACCCAGATCAGCGTCCCGGCGGAAATCGCCGCGGTCAGAAGATAGGTGTCATTGTAGGCAAGAATATTGGCCTGCAGCGTCGAGGCGTTTTGCAGCAGCGTGCTGGCCTGGACGTTCAGCAGGGTACTGTCGCCGATCTGGCTTTGGTACAGCTGGCTGTATTGCTGCAGGCGCTCGGTAATTAACGGGTTCAGAGTGGTCAGCTGGTCGGCCAGCTGGCTGGAGTGGAACTTCTCCCGCCAGGTCTGGAAGGTCCCGAGAATAGCCGAACCCAGCAGGCCGCCGATATTCTGGCTCATCCCAAACAGCACCGAAAAACTCACCAGGTTGCGCGGGTCGGCAATGACCCCGCCGATCCCGGCGAGCATGGCCGGAGCGAGGAAAAAGGCGCTGCCGAAACCGAGTAAAAACTGGCTGAACATCAGCTGCTCCGGGCGAGTCAGGATGGTGGACTGACTGTCGAGCAGCGAGGCTAGCATGATGCAGGTCAGCGCGGTGGCGATCGGCCAGTAGAGCCGCTGCGGATTGAGGGTCAGACAGCTGGCGATAATCCCGCTGAGGATACCGGCGAAAATTGACCAGGCCAGGGTGCCCATCTGTTCGTTTTGCAGCCCCGCGTACTGTAGCCAGCCGATAACCCCGGTGTTTTGCTCCGCCAGCACAATGCGAATAAGCAGCATAATCAGCCCCAGACGCAGGATACTGCCGCTGGAGAGCCACTGCGTATTGAGCAGCGGGTTGCTTCGGTTGTGCTCAAAAACAATGGCCGAGACAATTAACACCACCGCGCCCGCCAGCGACCAGCCAATCCACGGGGCTTCAAACCACCAGTCGAGACGGCCCAGCGACAGGACGGCGCAGACCAGCGCCATGCCGGGCGCCAGCAACATGAAGGTAATGAAATCCTTTTTCTCGAACACCTTTTTCCGATCGCTGGGCGGCAGCTTCAGCACGATAACGCAGGCCAGGGATATGAGTGCCAGCCCCAGTTCGAAGAAGTAGAGTCCGCGCCATTCGTCAAGCTGTAACAGTTCGGTGGAGAACAGGCGGGCAATGGGGATCGCCAGCGAGGAGCCGGTAATGCCAATCGTCAACGCTTTCAGGCGGTGGCGAGCGGGCCACGCCTGCACCTGATAATAGATACCCAAAGAACTGAGGGCGGCCGCCACCATGCCGTGGGCGGCGCGAACCATCATCGCCGAGCTGAGATCGTTGACGAAGAGGTGGAAAAAGGTCACCAGCACGTAGAGCACCAGGAAGCCTTCGGTAAAGGCGCGCAGGCCGAACTGCTGGCGGAATTTCACCAGCAGCAGGTTAATCGACACGTTGGTCATCACGTACACCGCGGGCAGCCAGGCGATCTCCGTGGACCACGCGGCAAATGTCCCCTGCAGGTTTTGCAGGTTGGCGGTCACCACCGCATTACCCAGCGCGCCGGTCAGGCACACCAGCAGCCCGACGATGCCATAGGCGATGCGTTTCGGGGGGCTGTGAATCGGCGTTGACGGCGAGCCGAGCAGCGCGGGTTTCTCGTGCGGCGCCCAGTCATGAGGGCGATAGGGATTACTCTCGCGGCGCGGCATTATTTTTTCTCCAGCTCGCGCAGCAGAGTTTCCAGTACCCGCTGAGTGCGCTCGCGCTCCTCGGCGGTGATGGAACTGAGGATCTCTTCGCGCAGGGCGTCCGCCACGGTTTTGACCTGGTGATAGACCTCAAGACCCTTTTCCGTGGCGACCAGCAGCCGTTTGCGTTTATCGCGCTCGGTGATAACGCGCTCGACCAGCCCCAGCCCGACAAGGCGATTGACCAGCGGAACGATGGTGGCGCTTTCCACGCCCAGCTCCTGGGCCAGCTCAATTTGCGACAGCGGGTCGGCGTTGCGGGCAATGGCCGCAACCGCGACCCAACTGGCCTGACTCATACCGAGGTCTTTCAGGCGGCGATTGACCGCCAGCCGCCAGTGGTGGGCCGTGAGATACAACAGATGGGAAAAGGTAAGCTGCCGGTTATCCATAGTCTTCTTCGCATCAGTACATGACAAAATCATTAGAGCTCTAACGATTCTATTCCTGATGGAAAGCCAAATTCAAGGGCAGATGCTAAAAAGTTGTTAACGCTACGTGCGCTTAGCAGGGGGAATACCTGACACGCTGACGTGCAGGGGGGGAAGAACGAACCGGGAAGGGCGCTACCGGTGGGATGGCCTGGCGTGGACAAAAAAAAGCCCGGGCGATAGCCCGGGCGGGGGGCGCTGCATCTTAGCCTGGGTAGATACCGCGATCTTTACGCGCCATCAGAATGCGTTCACAGGCGACGATATAGGCTGCGGTACGCAGAGAGCACTCTTTGTCTGCGGCCTTCTCGCAAACGTGAATGATCGCGTCAGTCATGATGCGGTCCATCTTGGCGTTGATCTCTTCTTCGCTCCAGAAGAAGCTCGCCATATCCTGGACCCATTCAAAGTAGCTGACGGTCACGCCGCCGGCGTTACAGATAACGTCAGGAACCACGACGACACCGCGTTCGGCAAGGACATCATCCGCTTCCGGATAGGTCGGGCCGTTCGCCCCTTCCAGCACCAGCTTACAGGTCAGTTTTTCTGCGCGCTCGCGCGTGATCTGGCCTTCCAGCGCGGCGGGGATCAGAATGTCCATCTGGGTGGTCCAGAAGGCATCTTTGTCGATTTCACGGGCGCCCGGGAAACCGGCAATCTGCTTCTTCTCAGCCTGCCATGCGGTCAGGGCGGCCATATCAATGCCCCCTTCGTTATACAGGGTGGCGGTGTGGTCCTGAATCACCACGATCCGCGCGCCCACTTCGGCGAACAGACGAGCGGCTTCGCTACCGACGTTACCAAAACCTTGCAGCGCCACTTTCGCGCCTTCAATTTCAATTCCGGAACGGCCGGCGACTTCACGGCCGGTAATAAAGACGCCGCGACCGGTCGCTTTTTCACGTCCCAGCGAACCGCCGAGGTGAATCGGCTTGCCGGTCACCACGCCGGTAATCGTGGTGCCATGGTTCATGGAATAGGTATCCATCATCCACGCCATTACTTTACCGTTGGTGCCGACGTCCGGGGCCGGAATATCTTTCTGCGGCCCGATAATCAGACCGATTTCGCTGGTATAGCGGCGGGTCAGACGCTCCAGCTCGCCTTCTGACAGGCTGAACGGGTCAACGCGCACGCCGCCTTTGGCGCCGCCGTAAGGAATATTGACCGCGGCGCACTTAATGGTCATCCAGGCAGAAAGCGCCATCACTTCGTTCAGGTCAACGTCTGGATGGTAGCGAACACCACCTTTACCCGGTCCACGCGATAGATTGTGCTGTACGCGGTAACCTTCAAAGTGACGGATAGTGCCATCATCCATCTGCACCGGAATGTCGACAATCAGCGCGCGTTTCGGGTGACGCAGAGTTTCCACCCAGTAGGCGAGATCGCCCAGGTAAGGCGCGACGCGGTCGATCTGGCGCAGGTAGGTTGTCCATGGAGATGTACTACTTTCAGATGCGTAAGATAACTTTTCCATAAGAGTCCTGTTCTTAGTGTTATTTATGTCGTGTGAAACCGTGGAATATTTCTACCCGTCATACTTCAAGCCGCATGAGCGTTGGCTTTCCTCGTTCACCCCAGTCATTCACTTCAGTAAGCCCTGGGGATCCTCTGCGTCGCCGCCTTCCTGCAACCCGAATGATTCAGGGTACACAGCAGTAAACTCTGTGCAATGAATGTTATCACCAATTTTATAAACCGGTATTTGACGGGTATTCCGAATTTTAAATTTTTGTTAGAAATTTGGTTTTTCGATTGCATAACTACGCAGCCAAAAACGGGATCATGCTGTGCATTTATATGCATATTTTATGCACTATGGTGAATAGTAAAATAATTTTTTCATATTTATCATTATCTTGATGATCTTCAAAAAGTGAATAAAATGATGGTGCTGGTATTGACTTTGTCACGCGACAGGGCCCAGCATGAGAGCACGCAATGCACAAGGTATTAACCGAGAGTTAACAAATACCCATAAATATAAAAAGGCTTTGTTTTATTGTGGTGAATATATCTTCATCGCAACGGGCTCGTTCGCCAGTAAAACAGGGATCGGGGAATTGTTAATGTCGACTCACCATGATTGGCCCACTGAATAATGCCAATAATCGTTCCGGAGAATTGTTATGTCAGGCTCTATGACTCGTGAAGATTTTAATTCTTACATGGTTCCCTGTTTTGCCCCTGCGCCCTTTATTCCAGTGAAGGCGGCGGGCTCGAAAGTCTGGGATCAGCAGGGTAAAGAATATATCGATTTAGCGGGCGGCATTGCCGTTAACTCTCTCGGGCACACCCATCCGGCGCTGGTTGCGGCGCTGAAATCTCAGCTTGATAACCTCTGGCATATCGGCAACGGCTATACCAATGAGCCGGTGCTGCAGCTGGCGAAAACGCTGGTGGAATCGACCTTTGCCGATAAGGTGTTCTTCTGTAACTCCGGGGCGGAAGCCAATGAAGCGGCGCTGAAACTGGCGCGTAAATATGCCCACGATAAGTCTGGCGCGGACAAAAGCGAAATTATCGCCTTCCAGAATGCATTCCACGGCCGCACGCTGTTTACCGTGACGGTCGGCGGGCAGCCGAAATACTCATGCGATTATGCGCCGCTGCCGCAGGATATTACCCATCTGCCCTATAACGATATCGCGGCGGTCAAAGCGGCAATATCGGACCGCACCTGCGCGGTGATCGTCGAGCCGATTATCGGCGAAGGCGGCGTGATGCCTGCCGACCCGGCGTTCCTGCAGGCGCTGCGCGAACTGTGCGACCAGCACGATGCTGCGCTGATTTTTGATGAGGTCCAGACCGGTGCCGGACGTACCGGCACGCTGTATGCCTACCAGCACTACAACGTGGTTCCGGATATTCTCACCAGCGCGAAAGGACTCGGCGGCGGTTTCCCGATTGGGGCGATGCTGGCCAAAGAGGCCTGGGCTCAGGTTTTCCAGCCGGGCACCCACGGCACCACGTTCGGCGGCAATCCGCTGGCGGCGACGGTCGCCAACACCGTTCTGGCCCAGCTGGATGACCCACTGCTGGCCGGCGTCGCCCGGCGTCATGACCTCATCGTCGAGAAGCTGAACGCGCTGAACGCTCGCTACGATCTTTTCAGCGCGGTACGCGGTAAGGGGCTGTTGATCGGCGCAGAGCTGGCCAGCCATCTGCGCGGCCAGGCTAAAACCCTGACCAATCTGGCCGCGGAAGAGGGCGTCATTGCGCTGATTGCCGGTCCGGATGTCCTGCGCTTTGCACCGGCGCTCAATATTCCGCTGGCGGACATTGAGGACGCTTTCGTGCGCCTTGAACGCGCCGTCGCCCGCCTGACGCGCTAATCGGGGGACGGTTTATGATGCTATTTCGTCCCGTTCGGGAAGATGACCTCGACGATATTATCCGCCTCGCGTCGCGGGCGGGAGTCGGTATGACCTCGTTACCCAACGACCCCGCGCGGCTGGCCGCGCGGATCCAGCGCAGCGTCGAGACCTTTGCCGGTAAGCTGCCGCGCGGCCAGCAGGGCTTTCTCTTTGTGCTGGAAGATACCCGCCTGGCGCGGGTCGTGGGGGTCAGCGCCATTGAAGTCGCCGTGGGCCTCGACGAGCCCTTTTATAATTTTCGCCTGCAGCGTACCGTCCGCGCCTCGAAAGAGCTGGGGGTCTATAAAAATCAGGAATTGCTGAATCTCAGCTACGACCACACCGGACACAGCGAGCTGTGCACGCTGTTCCTGGACCCGGAATATCAGAAAAACCGTAATGGTCTGTTTCTGTCGAAGGCGCGCTTCCTGTTTATCGCCGCCTTCAGAGAGCTGTTTTCACCGCATCTGTTTGCAGAATTACGCGGGCGCAGCGATGAGCAGGGCAACTCCCCCTTCTGGGATGCGCTGGGCCATCACTTTTTCGACATTCCGTTTGCCGATGCCGACCGGTTGACCGGTACGGGAATGAAAACCTTTATTGCCGAACTGATGCCGGCGTACCCGATTTACGTGTCGCTGCTGCCGGATGACGCCCGCGAAGCGATCGGCCAGGTGCATGCCAATACCTCGCCGGCGCGGGCGATTCTGGAGAAAGAGGGATTCAGCTGGCGCGGTTCGGTCGATATTTTTGATGCCGGCCCGGTACTGGAAGCTGAAACCGACGCCATCAGGGCAATCAGCGAGAGCCAGTTTATTCCGGCCATGCAGCTGATGACGGAGCGGTCGTCGCCGCTTATCGTCGCCAACAACCAGTTCGAACAGTTCCGTGCGGTATTGATATCGCCGGACGATCAATCGCAACTTAATCAGGCCGCGCTGGACGCACTGGCGGTGAATGAAACCGACCGGGTTCATGCGGTGACTTTACATCCGGAGGCAAGAATATCATGGCGATAAATGCACAGTTAATCGCAGGGCAGTGGCAGCAGGGGAGCGGCGCAACGCTGACCAAACTGGCTCCGGAAGATCAATCCGTCCTGTGGCAGGCGCCCAGCGCCGGTGCGGCGGAGGTGCAGGCCGCCTGCGCGGCAGCGCGCGGCGCATTCTATGCCTGGTCCCACCGACCACTGGCGGAGCGCATCGCCTGCGTTCAGCGGTTTGCCGCCCTGCTGGAAGCGCAAAAAGAGGCGCTGGCGACGCTTATCTCCCGGGAAACCAGCAAGCCGCTGTGGGAAACCCGCACCGAAGTGCAGGCGATGATGGGGAAAGCGGGCATCTCGATAGAAGCCTACAGCGAGCGTACCGGCCAGCGCGAAACCGCGATGCCGGACGGTAAAGCGCTGCTGCGCCATAAGCCGCACGGCGTGATGGCCGTTTTTGGCCCCTACAATTTTCCCGGTCACCTGCCGAACGGACACATTATTCCGGCGCTGATTGCCGGGAATACCGTGGTGTTTAAGCCGAGCGAACTGACGCCCGCCACCGCCGAACTGACGGTGAAGCTGTGGCTGCAGGCCGGGATCCCGGACGGCGTTATCAACCTGATTCAGGGGGGGAAAGAGACCGGCCAGGCGTTGCTGGAAAACCGGGATATCGACGGCGTGCTGTTTACCGGCAGCGCCTCTACCGGATTCCATTTCCATCGCTACCTCAGCGGTCAGCCGGAGAAAATGCTGGCGCTGGAGATGGGCGGCAATAACGCGCTGATCGTCGCCGATGTGACCGACAGCGATGCGGCGCTGAATGTGATTATTCAATCCGCCTTTATCTCCGCCGGACAGCGCTGCACCTGCGCGCGCCGGCTGCTGGTCAAACGCGGCGCCGAAGGCGATGCGCTGCTGCAGCGTCTGGTTGAGGCCAGCGCGAGGATCCGCAGCGGAAAATGGGACGCCGAACCACAGCCGTTTATGGGGGGGGTTATCTCTCTTCAGGCGGCGCAGGGGATGCTGGCGGCGCAGGACAAACTGGAAGAACTGGGCGGCAACGTCCTGCTACGCCTGCATCAGCCGGACCCGCGCTCCACGCTCTTAACGCCGGGTATTATCGACGTGACCGGCCTGGATGTTCCCGATGAAGAGTACTTTGGTCCGCTGTTGACCGTGATCCGCTATGACACCTTTGATGAGGCGATCCGCATTGCCAACCACACCCGTTATGGGCTGGCCGCGGGGCTCATTTCCGCCGACCCGGCGCTGTTTGAGCAGTTTGTCGACGAGGCACGCGCCGGGATCGTTAACTGGAACAAGCCGCTAACCGGCGCCTCCAGTAAAGCGCCTTTTGGCGGCGTGGGAGCGTCCGGCAACCATCGCGCTTCGGCGTGGTATGCCGCCGATTACTGCGCGTGGCCAATGGCCTCCCTGGTCAGCGAAACGCTGACGCTGCCGGCGACCCTCTCGCCTGGCCTGTCATTCTGATAACGGATTCTGTGAGGACACCATGTCTGGTTTTGAAGCTAATTTTGATGGCCTGGTTGGGCCGACGCACCATTACGCCGGTCTTTCGGTCGGCAACGAAGCCTCGCAAAACAACCGCGACGGCTTATCCAACCCGAAGAAAGCGGCGCTGCAGGGGCTGTTTAAAATGAAAACCCTGGCCGACAAAGGCTTCGTTCAGGGCATTTTACCGCCGCAGCCGCGGCCAAATATTTCCGCTCTGCGCGGACTGGGCTTTCAGGGGAGCGATGCGCAGGTGATTCAGCAGGCCGCCGTCGAGGCGCCGCATCTGCTGTCCGCATTTAGCTCCGCGTCGTCGATGTGGACCGCCAACGCCGCCACGGTATCGCCTTCTGCCGACAGCGCCGACGGAAAGCTGCATTTCACGGTCGCCAACCTGAACAACAAGCTGCATCGTTCTCAGGAGGCGCCGACGACCGCGTCGATTCTGCGCGCCACCTTTGCCGATGAGACCCGTTTTAGCCACCACGACGCGCTGGCGCAGCATGGCGATTTAGGCGACGAAGGGGCGGCGAACCATAACCGCTTTTGCACCGACTATGACCGCCAGGGGGTACAGTTTTTTGTCTACGGTAGGCGCGCCAGCGGCGGCGTGGCGCCGGCGAAATATCCGGCCCGTCAGACCCTCGAAGCCAGCCAGGCGATTGCGCGTCTGCATCGGCTGAACCCGGAATATACCGTATTCGCCCAGCAGGATCCGGCGGCCATCGACCACGGCGTGTTCCATAACGATGTGATTTCGGTCAGCAACCGCCACGTGCTGTTCCATCATCAGCATGCTTTTTTAAATCAGCAGGCGGTGCTGGACACGCTGCGGGAAAAAACCGCGCGGCTGGATATCCCGTTTACCAGCGTCGAAGTGCCCCAGGCGCAGGTCAGTCTCGATGATACCGTGGCCTCCTATCTGTTCAACAGTCAGCTGCTCAGTAAAGCGGATGGCACGATGCTGATCGTGGTGCCGGAAGAGTGTCGCCAGCGCAGTAATGTCTGGCAGTACCTGAGTGAACTGGTCAGCAGCGGCGCTTCGCCGATCAACGAGGTGGCGGTCTTTGATCTGCGTGAAAGCATGCGTAACGGCGGCGGCCCGGCGTGCCTGCGCCTGCGCGTCGTGCTGAATCATGACGAACTGGCGGCGGTGAATCCGCGTAGCCTGATGAATGACGAACGCTATCAGCAGTTGACCGGCTGGGTTGAAAAACATTACCGCGACCGTCTGCATGCCCGTGACCTCGGCGACCCGCAGCTGTTGAGCGAGGTTTACCAGGCCCTTGATGAACTGACGCAGATTTTAGGTCTGGGTTCGGTCTATGACTTCCAGCGCTAAGGGACCGGGAATGGAAAAAACAGTCAATGATTTACTCCAGTGCAAGCTGAGCCGCTGGCCTTTTCCGGCGGCGATGGAGGCAAGCTGGTTAGCCGATGGCGTGCTGCAACTGCTGCCGCAGACGCCATGGACCCAGGCTACGGTAGTGTCAGCGGGGATCCATGGCAACGAAACCGCGCCGATTGAGATCCTGCTGCAGATCATGCAGGCGCTGAGCGAGGGTAAACAGCCGCTCAGCCATGCGCTGCTGCTGGTGTTCGGCAATCTGCCGGCCATTCGCGCCGGTCGCCGCTATTTGCATAACGACCTCAACCGCCTGTTTGGCGGGCGGCATCTCGCCGTGGCACCGGGGAATGAGTCCCGGCGCGCGGCGGAGCTGGAGGGGGCGGTCGCGGCCTTCTTTGCGACCGCGGATCGCCAGGGCCACGCGCGTCGGCTACATCTGGATTTGCATACCGCGATACGCGGTTCGCGCTACCGCCAGTTTGCGCTGCTCCCGGCCCGCGAGGGAGAGTATGACGCCGGGTTTTACGCGCTGCTGCAGGCCAGCGCTATGGATGCCATCGTGCGTCATACCGAACCTGGCGGCACCTTTACGCACTACACCAGCGAAAAATTCGGCGCGCAAAGTGCCACCCTGGAGCTGGGCAAAGTGATGGCTTTTGGCGAAAACGACCTCCGTCTGTTTGCCGGGACCGACGCCGCGGTGCGCGCACTGATTGCCGACGCTGCGCTGCCTGCACGGGACAAAGCGCCGGCGGACTATTTTCTGGTGCAGGAGAGCATCATCAAGAGCGACAGCGATTTTACGCTCAACCTTGACCCGAAAATTGATAACTTCACCGCGCTGCCTGCCGGGTATGAAATTGCCCGCCAGCCGGATAAAACGTGGGTTGTTCAGGCTCACGCGCCGTACATCTTATTTCCGAATGCGGGAGTGGCAACCGGGCAACGCGCCGGTTTGTTGCTGAAGTCAGCCGCGCCATGCCTTTCTTTGCCTGCTTGAAGGAATCGACATGACTCAACATCAACGCGAGGGGCAGGTGAATCCTGCCATCGACGGGGAGTGCCCGTCGCAGCTCAAACGCGGCCTTGGCGCCCGGCACATTCAGATGATTGCGCTGGGCGGCGCTATCGGCACCGGCCTGTTCATGGGGGCGGGAAGAAATATTGCGGTGGCGGGGACCTCGATCCTCGTGATTTATGTCCTGGTGGGTTTTTTTACCTATATGGTGATGCGGGCTATGGGCGAGGTGCTGCTCACCCGGCTTGATTACCGCTCTTTCGCCGATTTCGTCGGCGATTATCTCGGTCCGCAGGCCAGCTTCTATTTAGGCTGGACCTACTGGCTGAGCTGGGTGGTGACCTGTATCGCCGATGTGGTGGTGTGCGGTAGCTATATGCAGTACTGGTTTCCGGAGATGTCAGCCTGGGTGCCGGCGCTCAGCACCCTCGGCATTCTGTTCCTGTTCAATTTGCTGTCGGTCAAAATGTTCGGCGAGGCCGAATTCTGGTTTGCGCTGATCAAGGTCATTACCATTATTGCGCTGATTCTCACCGGCGCGTGGATGGTGGCGACCGGCTGGACTTCGCCTGATGGCGTGAAAGCTTCGTTGCACCACATCACCGACCCGACGGTGTTTATGCCGCACGGCGTCACCGGCTTCTTTGCCGGTTTCCAGATAGCGATCTTCTCCTTTACCGGAATTGAGCTGCTCGGCACGATGACCGCCGAAACCCGCGATCCGCAGAAGATTTTGCCGAAGGCGATTAACGCGCTGCCGCTGCGGATTATCATTTTTTATCTGCTCTCGATGGTGGTGATTATTGCCGTGGCTTCCTGGCCTGGCGTCTCGCCGGATGCCAGCCCCTTCGTCACGCTGTTTGCTAATGCCGGGCTGCCTGCGGCGGCGGCGGTGATTAACTTTGTCGCGCTGACCTCGGCGATGTCATCGGCCAACAGCGGCGTTTACTCCAGTACCCGCATGCTGTACGGCCTGTCGGTAGAGAAACATGCCCACGACCAGTTCCGCATTCTGTCGCGCACCACGCGTATTCCGGTTCGTAGCCTGCTGTTCTCCTGCTTCTGCATGCTCAGCGGCACGCTGCTGCTGTTCCTGGTGCCGAACGTGATGACGCTGTTCACCATTGTGTCGACGCTGGCGGCGATTATGGTGGTATTCAGTTGGGGGATGATTCTGGTGGCTTATCTGGTGTATCGCCACAAGCGTCCGGATCTGCATGAACAATCGACCTTTAAGATGCCGGCGGGGGTTGTCATGAGCTGGATCAGCCTGCTGTTTTTCGCCTTCTCGATTTTTATCATGATCTTCGATCCGGATACGCTGAAAGCGCTGATGGCGACGCCGCTGTGGTTTGTGGCGCTATGGCTGTTCTGGAAGATAAAACAGAAGCGGGAAGGGCAAACGCAGCTGGAGAAGCTGAACGCCTGACCGAATGCCGACAGCAGCGGGTCTGCTGTCGGCGTCATTTTAGCAAAGCATAACCTGGCGAGTTTCATCAGCCGCCGCAGAAGATGGCGGCGGCTGACAGGCCCGCCGTTCCTGCCCGATACGCCGCTACCCGGTCGTCCGCTGCCGTCCTCCGCGCCTTTTATCGATTTTCAGGTGGCCAACATGATGATGCGTGAGCCTCTGCGCGCGTTAATGGCATCATTGCGGTGATGATTCAGGCGCAAGCCATTCGTTTTTAGCTAGCATGGGGGCTTTTTAGTCACGCCTTCCCGTTTATTCGCCGACGCTGTGGGTGAGGGGTTATGATAGGGCCGGACGTCCTTGATGGATGAGATGGCATGAAAGGAGCGAGTATGAGTGAGCAGTTCCCATCCCTGCCGGATGCAACGCTGGCGGCGGCCAACCGCCTGGGCCAGTGGCTGGCGCTGGATGATTTTACCGCACAGGCGCCGATGCCGGCGGTGGATATTGTGGTGCTGGCGGGCAATGCGGTGATCCCGACCATTGATGCCGCCTGTCGGCTGGCGGCTGACGCCGGGGTCCCGCTGCTGATTAGCGGCGGGATTGGCCACTCCACGGTCTTTCTCTACGACGCGGTACGCAACGATCCGCGCTATCGGTCGCTGCCGGTCGACGGGCGCCCGGAGGCGCATATCCTCGCCGATATCGCCCACCGTTTCTGGCATATCCCCCGCGACAGGATCGTGGTTGAGGATCGTTCCACCAACTGCGGTGAGAACGCGCGCTTTACCCGCGAGATGCTGGCGGCGACGGGAATCGCTCCCCGCGCTGGCGTGGTGCTCCAGGATCCGACGATGCAGCGGCGAACTATGGCGACCTTTGCCCGGGTCTGGCAGGGCGAGGCGGTCGTGCCGCAGTGGTACAGCACGCCGGGCTGCGCGCCGCTGCTGGGCAATACGGCGAACGGGCTGGCGTTTCGCGGTGACGCTGCCGGGCTGTGGCCGGTCGGACGCTACCTGTCGCTGATTCTTGGCGAGCTGCCGCGATTGCTGGATGCGCCCCAGGGATACGGCCCGCGCGGAAAAGATTTTATCGTCCATGTAGATATCCCCGCCCGGATCCTCGAAGCCGGACAACGCTTGAGTGAAGACAACCTGCTGGGTGAAGCGCTGAACGCCCGCGCGCCCGGCTGAGCGTTGCCCGTTTGCGGCGCGTTTTTCGCAAACGGGCAATTTTTGTTGCCAGTATGTAACTTCATCGGCGTGATGTTGGCGCGTTTTCATGAGCTGTTTCACAAAATTATGCTGACCGTCTGCTCTTAGCGCGGCGTGTGGGTAGATTTTTAACAAATAAGTTACTTGTTAAAAACACTAAATCTACAGGAGCAGGCCATGACAGCACCCGTTCAGCACCCGATGTATATTGATGGTCAGTTTGTGGTTGGGCGCGGCGACGCCTGGATCGATGTACTCAACCCGGCAACGGAAGCGCTGCTTTCCCGTATTCCCGATGGCACGGCTGAGGATGCCCGGCGGGCTATTGAGGCGGCAGAGCGCGCGCAGCCTGCCTGGGAGGCGCTGCCGGCGATTGAGCGCGCGGGCTGGCTGCGGAAAATTGCCGCCGGCATTCGCCAGCGCGCGCAGGAGATTGCCGCGCTGATCGTGGCGGAAGGGGGCAAAACCCAGCAGCTGGCGGCGGTGGAGGTCTCATTTACCGCCGATTATCTTGACTATATGGCCGAGTGGGCTCGTCGCTATGAAGGCGAAATCGTCCAGAGCGATCGGCCAGGAGAAAACATCCTCGTCTTCAAACGCGCGCTGGGCGTCACCACCGGAATCCTGCCGTGGAACTTCCCGTTCTTCCTGATCGCCCGCAAGCTGGCGCCAGCGTTAATTACCGGTAACACCATCGTCATTAAACCCAGCGAATTTACCCCCAACAATGCCGTCGCGTTTGCGCAGATTGTCGATGACATCGGTCTGCCGAAAGGGGTATTTAATCTGGTGCTGGGCCGCGGTGAAACCGTTGGTCACGAGCTGGCGGCCAATCCCAAAGTGGCGATGGTCAGCATGACCGGCAGCGTCGGCGCGGGCGAGAAGATTATGGCCGCCGCGGCGAAGAACATCACTAAAGTGTGCCTTGAGCTGGGCGGCAAGGCGCCAGCGATCGTGATGGATGATGCCGACCTTGAGCTGGCGGTAAAAGCGGTGGTGGATTCCCGGGTCATTAACAGCGGGCAGGTATGTAACTGCGTGGAGCGGGTCTACGTACAAAAAGGCATTTACGATCGATTTGTAAATCGCCTGGGCGAAGCTTTAAAGGCGGTACAGTTTGGCGACCCGGCTACCCGGGACGATATCGCCATGGGGCCGTTGATCAACGCCGCCGCGCGGGAACGCGTCGAGCAGAAAGTCGCCAAAGCGTTAGCGCAGGGGGCGCGTCTGGCGCTGGGCGGCAATGCGGTAGCGGGCCGCGGCTATTTCTATCCGCCGACGCTGCTGCTGGACGTACGCCAGGAGATGGACATCATTCATGAAGAGACGTTTGGCCCGGTGCTGCCGGTGGTGGCGTTTGACACCCTGGATGAGGCGCTGGCGATGGCCAATGACAGCGACTATGGCCTGACCTCCTCGATCTATACCCGGGATCTGAATGTGGCGATGAAGGCGATAAAGGGGCTGAAGTTCGGTGAAACCTACATTAACCGCGAGAACTTTGAAGCGATGCAGGGCTTCCATGCCGGATGGCGAAAATCAGGTATCGGCGGTGCCGACGGTCGTCATGGGCTGAATGAGTATCTGCAGACCCAGGTCGTCTATTTACAGTCGTCAGCGCGGTAGTCGCCAGCGCCGGTTCCGGCCGGGCGACAAGCGGATAGCCGGGCTATCCGCTTTTTTTCGTCGCCGCGATGGCTAGCGGGCAAATTTATCCAGTACGCGGATGAGCTGGGTGACAAAACCGTACTCGTTATCGTACCAGGCGACGGTTTTGACCAGCTGAACATCGCCGGCTTCGGCGACTTCAAGCTGGGTGGCATCGTAAATAGAGCCGAAATGGCTGCCGATAATGTCGGAAGAGACGATCTCTTCTTCGGTGTAGCCGAAGGATTCGTTGTTCTCCGCCGCTTTTTTCATCGCCTGGTTGACCTCATCGGCGGTGACTTTTTTCTCCAGGATGGAGACCAGTTCGGTGACTGAGCCGGTTTTGGTCGGCACGCGCTGGGCGTGACCCTTCAGCTTGCCGCTGAGCGCAGGAATAACCAGCCCGATGGCTTTCGCCGCCCCAGTGGTGTGCGGGATGATATTTTCCGCCGCCGCGCGCGAGGCGCGTAAATCTTTCCCCCGCGGGCCGTCAACCAGCGACTGCGTGCCGGTGTAGGCATGAATAGTGGTCATGGTGCCGAGCTTAATGCCGAAGGCGTCGTTGAGCACTTTGGCCATCGGTGCCAGGCAGTTGGTGGTACAGGAGGCGACGGAAATGATGGTGTCATCGGCGGTCAGGGTATCGTCGTTGACATTATAGACGATGGTCTTCATGTCACCGGCAGGAGCGGAGATCAGGACTTTTTTCGCCCCGGCATCGAGGTGCGCCTGCGCCTTCTCGGTTGATGTGTAGAAGCCGGTACACTCGACAATCAGTTCTGCACCCACCGCTTTCCACGGAATATGCCGGGCCTCTTTCTCGGCATAGACGGTAATTTTTTTGCCGTTCACGATGAGCGCATCTTCGGTAAAATCAACGCTCCACGGGAACGGCCCGTAGTTAGAATCATGTTTTAACAAATAGGCCAGCACTTTCGGTGAGGTCAGATCGTTGATCGCCACCACTTCAAGCGGGCTGTTCACTTCCAGTAAACGGCGTAATACCAGACGTCCGATACGACCAAAGCCATTAATCCCTAGTTTGCTCATGTAAAGCCTCCGATAGGATGGTGAGTGAGGTTGAGGGTATAAGACACTCCAGGCATACTCTACTGATGGTGAATCGGCAACCCGGAAAGTCGCTCCATCCGCTAAGCGGTTGAAAAACACTACAGAAAAATTAATGCATTCTCTGCCGCGGATTATCCGCGTTTCCCGCATCTTGCTAAGCGCCGTGTTCCCTCGTATTTTGAACCTTTTCACCGCCCGTCGGGCATGAGTGACTTTGCGACGAGGAATCATGGAACGCTTATTTGTTTACGGCACGCTGCGTCCGGGCCAGGAAAATGCCCCCATTCTGGAAACTATCGGCGGCGAGTGGCTGCCGGGGTGGGTGCACGGCACGTTTTATGCGCGCGGCTGGGGAGCCGCTGCCGACTTCCCGGGTATCGTCCTTGATAAAAACGGTCCCCGTGTCGACGGCTATCTCTTTACATCGGATAAACTTGCCGCGCACTGGCCGATGCTGGATGAGTTCGAAGCGGGCTACGACCGCGTGGCGGTGGAGGTGACGACGGTAGAGGCGCAGCGCGTGACCGCGTGGATCTATCAGCTTCAGCCGCCACTCCGCCCATAACTCATCCCGGCGGTCTGCACCGGGCCATGTGCCCCGCCAGCCGGCGGCGGGCAGGGCGTGGAGAGGGCAAATTTATTTGTCGCGCCAGCCCATTGCCGGCGCCACATGCCGCAGGATGGACTCGATGACGTGCACGTTGTAATCGACGCCGAGCTGGTTCGGCACGGTCAGCATCAGCGTATCCGCCTCGGCAATCGCCTCATCCTGCTGCAGCTGGGCAATCAGCTTGTCCGGTTCGGCGGCGTAGCTGCGACCAAAAATTGCGCGGGTCTTCTCATCGAGGAAACCGACTTTATCGCTGTCGTCATGGCTGGAGCCAAAATAGCGCCGGTCCCGATCGTCCATCAGGGCAAAAATGCTGCGGCTAACCGAGACGCGCGGCGTCCGCGTATGCCCGGCCTGCGCCCAGGCGTCGCGATAGGCACGGATCTGTTTTGCCTGTTGAATATGGAACGGTTCGCCGGTTTCATCGTCTTTTAAGGTCGAGCTTTGCAGGTTCATCCCCAGTCTGGCGGCCCACTCCGCCGTCGCATTCGAACCGGCGCCCCACCAGATGCGGTCGCGCAGACCCGCGGAATGCGGTTCCGGGCGCAGCAGACCCGGCGGGTTCGGGAACATCGGCTGCGGATTGGGCTTCGCAAAGCCTTCGCCGCGCAGGACGTCCAGCAACACCTCAGTATGCCGGCGCGCCATATCGGATTCATTTTCCCCTTCGCCAGGGACGTAACCGAAATAGCGCCAGCCATCGATGACCTGCTCCGGGGAGCCCCGGCTGATACCCAGCTGCAGGCGTCCGCCGGAGATCAAATCCGCGGCGCCGGCATCTTCGGCCATGTACAGCGGGTTTTCATAGCGCATATCGATAACGCCGGTTCCTATCTCAATACGCCGGGTTCTGGCGCCGATCGCCGCCAGCAGGGGAAACGGCGAGCTGAGCTGACGGGCAAAGTGATGCACTCTGAACCAGGCGCCGTCAGCGCCCAGCTCTTCAGCGGCCACCGCCAGATCGATGGATTGCAACAACGCGTCAGCGGCAGAGCGGGTAGCGGACTGCGGCGATGGCGTCCAGTGACCGAATGACAAAAATCCAATCTTTTTCATGACGTCTTTATCCTGGTTTGCAGGGAAATGTTCAGTAGACGGGCGCCGGCCTCGATAAGCCTGCCGGTTCTCGTTGGGCATAATCACTACTTTACGTATTCCCTGAGGAGAATAAATCACGTTTGTTTAACATAATGCATCAAATAAATTGATTGAAACGGGGCGCCGGCGCCCCCGTCCGGGAGCGACTGACTGGTGCGATGCGCCGCCGATCCCCGATAATATGTGGCGCATTTTAGGCCAATTCGCCGCGCAGTTCCCTGTTAAGCTTATTGTCTCGCCAACGTTGTCAGAGTGTGATGATGTCAGAAAAAACGCCGCCGGCGACATCCGGCGATTGGATCGACTTTCGCCGGGATACCGCGACGGGGATTGAAAGCGTCAACGCGCACTTTAAAGGCCATGCTTACGACAGCCATGACCACGAGGAGCTGCTGGTAGGGGTGACGTTACAGGGTTCCCAGCGCTTTAGCTGCCACCGCGCGGTGCATACCAGTACGCCGGGAAACGCGATCCTTATTGAGCCGGGCGCAGCGCATGATGGCCATGCCCCGCAGCCCAGTGGATTCACCTATGCCATGCTCTACATCCCGCAGCGCTGGATGTCCGACAGTCTGGATCAGCGCGGCTTGGGCGATATTTCTCTGGTGGAGGCCGCTTTTCGCCATACGCTGACCGCCGATCGCGAATTGATCGTGGCCATCTCGCAGGCGTTTGCGGCCATTCATTATGGGGAAGGTCGGCTGGCGTGTGATGAGAGCCTCGATCGTCTGGTAGCGCATCTGACGCCGCACGTTGCCGTAAAGCCAGCAACGGCGATGACCGATTCCCTGGTCAGGATGAACAGGGTCCGTGAGTATCTGCACGACCATCTTGCCTGGAATACCGGCCTCGATGAGCTGGCCGAGATCAGCGGTATCGACCGGTTCCGCCTGAGCCGGCAATTCAAGGCGGCCTTCGGACAGACGCCCCATGCGTATCTGGTCAGGCTGCGCCTGCGCACCGCGCGACGACTGCTGGCTGGAGGTCTGGCTGTGTCGCAGGTTGCGGCAGAGACCGGTTTTGCCGATCAAAGCCATTTAGGTCGCTGGTTCCGACGCGCTTACCGGATGTCTCCGGTTGCCTTTCAGAGCCGCTGCTCAAACGTTCTATCCTGATGCCCCGTGCCTGCGTGAAGATAGCCTTTTCGCGGTACAGACAGGAGTATTTTGATGACGTTTGACACTAAGATTGCCTATATCGTGCGCGATGATTTAGCGACATGGCAGCGACTGAACGTGGTGGCATTTCTGGCGACGGGGATTGCCTCTGCGGCGCCCGAGATCCTCGGCCAGCCCTATATCGATGCACTGGGCCGGCAATATGGCAATATGTCTGGCCAGCCCATGCTGATCTTTGAGGGCGGGCTGGAAAAACTGCAGGTCGTGCATCGCAAAGCGCTTGAGCGGGAGGTGACCATCATTCCCTACATCCACGCCATGTTTGCTACCGGGTATGATGAGGCCAATCGTGAGGTATTTATGGCCGCCGATGCGGAGAATCTGGATCTGGTCGGGCTGGGGATCCGTGGCCCGAAAAAAAGGGTGGATAAAGTGATCAAAGGGCTCTCGCTCCACGGTTAGTTTACCTGCTGTTGATACGAAGGCGGGTTGCCCCAGGCCACAGCTTTCCGGGCGGCAGGAACAGCGTCCGCCTCCGTATTGATCCTGCTTTGGCGGGAAATCGCCTGTTGACCTGCCTTCAGCCGCTGTTGTCCTTGCGGCGATCTGTGCTTTAATTCAGAGATGGCGCAATTAGCCAACGGCCTGATTGCCCGAGATGTTTTCATCGACGGTTCCGGAAGGTGCGCTGCATACCTCTCTTCCCGCACCCGATACTCTCTTTTATTCTCTGAGTGAAATATGACCCTGAATCAGTTTTATCCAATCGGTACCCCGGGGCAACCCTGGACAGCAGACGAAATACAGCAGTGGCGGCAGAACCAGACGCGATCCAGGAGCTATCAGCGCGATGTGTCAGATGTCCTCGATGGCCTGAAGCACCGCTTCGATGTCATTCAGTATGGCGAATTGCGTTACGCCGATGATGTTTATCCGTTGAGAGCGGTAAAATCAAAAAACTGGGACGATACTCTGCCGGTGGCGCTCGTGACGGGCGGCGTCCACGGTTATGAAACCAGCGGCGTGATGGGCGCCCTGACGTTTTTGACGGAATATCAGGATGAGTATGCGGGAAAAATCAATCTACTGGTTGCTCCCTGCGTCAGCCCCTGGGCCTATGAGCGTATTTCCCGTTGGAACTACGATGCCGTCGATCCTAACCGGCAATTTTTCCCGGAGGGCGCAGCGGAGGAGTCCCTGGCATTGATGAGGCTCATTTCGCCGTTGAAAGGTCGGTTCGCCGTTCACGTTGATTTGCATGAAACGACCGATACGGACGAAAGCGAGTTCAGCCCCGCGCGGGCTGCCAGAGACGGCGTGGCGTATAAACCGGAGAATATTCCTGATGGCTTCTATCTGGTTAGCGACGAGCGCAATTCAAGGCTGGATTTCCAGAGCGCGTTGATTTCCGCAGTTGCGCAGGTGACGCACATTGCTCCGTCGCTGCCCGGCGAGACCGTGCTCGGTTATCCGGTCATCGGCCAGGGGATTGTTGAGTATGACAATAATGCCTGGCACCTGTGCTCGACCATGACCGGCGCGCCGTTTACCACCACAACCGAAGTCTATCCCGATAGCGCGAAAACGTCTCCGCAGGAGTGTACCCGGGCGCAGGTAGTCACCGTCCGTCGGGCCATCGAATTTGCATTATCACACTGAGTGATCAGATCGGGCAGATATTGCCCGGTCTGCCTGCGGGTCTTCTGATTCGTATTTATCGAACGGTCGTTTCGCAAATTACAGGTTGTCATCACAAAAATAAATCTGTCATTATAATAATTATTGTTTGCTATTCTCTATGAATTTAAATGGTGGCTTTTGACTATGTCCGTAGGGTTGAGCTGCGGTTATTTAAGTCAACCATTAAAGATAATAAACAGATAATGAATTATGATTTCAGGTGTTCATATTTCTATATTTGTAATGGCTGTGGTTCAGTTTATATTTATTGTCCCAATTAATTTTTTTATTGCATGGGACTGTTGGTGTCTGGGCGATTTGTTATACGCATTAATCGCGGGCGCGCTGTCTACAGTTGGCGCGGCCATTTCTATACAGACCCTGCGCTTGCTGATCGCCTCGCGACAAGAGGATTATCCTTATGCAAATGGCGAACGACAGCAATGTCCAGGCACCCCCATGCCGCGCCATGAAATCCCGGATGAGCAAAAGTCCTGAGCGGTAAGTTAACGGCGCTGACGGGATTTCTGTGCAGCGGATTCAGATACCCCAGGAGCCTGCGCCACACGCCCCGGAAAGGCGGTGCGAGGAGCAGACCTGAGCGAGCCTGCGTCTACACCCCGCGATGTCACGTTGCGACTGAACATGGATCAATATGAACCATGACATTCAGTACCCCGTGCTTGTGTAAAACCCGTTCCCGAGCCGCCACCGCAATGTCATGGCCATCCCGGACGGAGAGATGCTCCGGCACTTCCAGATGCACATCGACGAGGATAAGATCTCCCACTTTTCGCGTTTTCAGATCGTGAAGCCCGGCGACCCCCGGCGTTGACAGAAGAAGCGCTTTGATTGCATGTTCCTTGTCGGTATCCACCGCGCGGTCCATCAGATCGTGCATCGCGTCAGCGGCGAAGGAGTAGCCCATGCGCAGTATCAGCAATCCGACCACAAAAGCCGCCGCTGGATCAAACCAGGGGTAGCCGGCCAGCGTCCCGGTAATACCAATCGCGACAACAACCGATGAAGCGGCATCTGAACGGGCATGCCATGCATTGGCCATCAGCAGAGAGGACTGGAGACGGATGGCTACCCTGCGCATATAGCGGAACAGCGTTTCCTTAATAGCGAGCGCGGCAAGCGCGACCCACAGCGCGGTCACATGTACCTCAGAGAGTGATGCAGGGTGCAGCAATTTTCCCGCAGCCGACCACAGCATACCGACGCCCACGGCGACCAGCATCATTCCGAGAATCATTGACGCACCGTTCTCGTATCGCCAGTGGCCGTAATGGTGGTCGCTGTCCGAGGGTTTACGGCTCTTTTTATTTGCCAGCAGCACCACCACATCTGCCACTAAATCAGAAAGAGAATGAATACCATCAGCAATTAAACCCTGAGAGCCAGAAAATATACCGCTAAGAATTTGCATGAACGACAAAATAATATTTACCGCGGCGCTGATTAATGTGCTTTTTTGTGCGGTGGCTGAACGTTCATGATACCCATTATCATTTCGCATAAAACTGTCCGTTTAAATAATTCACCTCAGGCACTGGATTATACTGGCGTAATCTTAATGGAAGGTTAATGATAAAAGAATAAGTTACAAGTGAGGCGGTTTTTATATATCTGTCATGCCAGGATGACTCATTTCCCGATCGAAAGGAAAACCACTATGCATCTGGAACGACACAGTATCGGCAAAGTAGGGTGGCTAAGAGCGGCAGTGCTGGGGGCGAACGATGGCATCGTGTCGACCGCCAGTCTGGTGCTCGGGGTCGCCGCAGCGGGCACTTCGCCGTCGGGTATTTTACTCGCCGGCGTGGCTGGGCTGGTTGCGGGCGCCATGTCGATGGCAACCGGCGAATATGTTTCCGTCTCATCGCAGGCGGATAGCGAACACGCGGCGCTCAGTCAGGAGAAAAGAGAGCTGGCGGCAAATTATGAGGAAGAGGTGCAGGAACTGGCTTCGCTGTACAGGCAGCGCGGACTGGAGTCGGCTCTGGCATACCGGGTCGCGGAACAGCTTATGGCGAAGGATGCGCTGGACGCTCATGCCCGGGAAGAGCTGGGGCTGACGGAGACAAATTCGGCGCAGCCGCTGCAGGCCGCGATGTTTTCAGCGTTCAGCTTTTCCGCCGGCGCGCTGTTGCCGGTCATCATCGCATGGCTAGCGCCGGCAACGCTGGTTTTTCCGTTCGTTATTCTCTCCACGCTTTTTTCGCTGGTTATTCTTGGCTATATCTCATCGACTGCGGGCCATGCGTCACCGATGAAGGCAATAATCAGAATCACTTTCTGGAGCGCAATGGCCATGGCTTTATCCATGGGGGCCGGTTCTCTCGCCGGTCAGGCCATGGCCTGAATGACCATTAAGCGATAAAATTGAGAAAATATTCAGGTCGTCAGATAGCACTACACTGGCTGGTATTACTGCTCATCGTAATCACTTACGCGGCGCTGGAGTTTAAGGGGATTTACCCTGAATACTGCGAATGATGCCGGGAAAACATCGGGACTAAGCCGGTAATCTGCCCCTTCACCGGCTGGTGCCGGGAGAGCATCGCGCGCAACCTCCCCCGGTGACCGTTCTCCGGCACAGGCCGGCGCGCTGCGGTTTTTATTTCAGCGCCACGCGCTTTCAGGGGATAATACGTGCCTCTCTCAGCTGCGTGAACAGACTGAAAAACATTTCGTCGGTTGCCTGCATCCGAGGGAAGCCCGCCCGGCGCAGCTTACTGCCATCGCCAAACATGTCGTCATTCCAGCTAAAGACGAAATCGGCAAAATTGCCGTCGCTTAACCGTAAAAGTTCCGGCTCCACCAGCCGCTGTCCGGCAAGGTCGCGCCATTGCGCGCCATAGTCCTTAAATAACTGCTGAAAGGAGAGCCTGACCGGCGGGGCGACCTCCAGTGCGAACCAGCGTGCGATCAGCGGCCATAGTTCGCTCCAGCGCCAGACGTCACCGTTATTGACGTTGAAAGCCTGATTCTGCGCCTCGGGGGAGGTGGCTGCCCACAGTGTCGCTTCTGCCAACAATCCGGCATCCGTGAAATCGACGATGCTGTGCCAGGTCTGTGGCGAGCCGGGAAAACGCAGCGGCAGATTCAGAGCCCGGCACAGCGAGGCGTACAGGGCGATACTCAGGACAAGATTCATGGTATTGCCCGGCACCGCGCTACCCACCACGCCAGGCCTGATGGCATTCCAGTGCCACGTTTTACCTCGTTGAAAATGGCTGAGCCACGCGAGCTGGGCGGCGTTAAATTCAGCGCCAGGGACGCCAGGATCGCTTTCACGCGCCGGAGTTTTAAACGGTCCAAGATGCGCGCCATAGACCTTGTATCCTTGCATCAGACTGACCGCTTGCAGCGGAGCCCTGTGCTCGATTTGACTGACCAGATTACGCAGCATGGTGACGTTCGGGGCAACCATCTCCGTCCAGTTTGCAGCATTCACCCAGGCACTATAAAAAATATGGGTGATATCGCTAAGGGGCCGCAGCGCCCGCGCGCTGCCCGCGGCATCGAGTAAATCAACCTCGACCATCGGAATGCCGTCAGGGTGGGAGAGGGCATGGCGGCTCAGTCCGATGACCTCCCACCCATTGCGCAGAAGCGTTTTGACGAGCTGGTTGCCGATAATGCCGTTGGCGCCGGCGACCAGCGCGACTTTCTGTTGTTGTGTCTTATTCATCGTGTTTCTCCAGGGAAGGTGACGGAAACAGTGTGATATATTATTTTTTTTTCCACATATCCCCTGAAACTGATGGCACTTATAAGCAGAATCATTAAATGAATAATAAGCTCAATGCGATAGCCACTTTTTTACGCGTAGCCGAAGCGGGTTCCTTTTCTGCGGCCGCCCGCCAGAGCGGGATGAAGCAATCTGCTGTCAGTCAGCAGATTGCGGCCCTTGAAGAGTCGCTTGGCGTGGTATTGCTGCATCGTACTACGCGGGTGATGGCGCTGACCGGGCAGGGGGAAATCTACCGCCGTGATATGCAGCTTTTGCTCGAGGCCATGCGGGAAGCGGAAAGGCGGTTGAACCCTGGCGATCATCAGTTTCAGGGCCGGGTACATGTGCAGTTGCCGAGCGGTCTGGGACAGATTTTTATGCCACACCTGCTGGCGCTGCAGAAAGAGAATCCAGGCTTGCATCTGATGCTGTCACTGGATGACCGCATCGCCGATCTGGTTACTGAAGGGGTAGACGTCGCGCTGCGGCTGAGCCATGAGCCGCCGCAAGCGCATGCGGCGCGCGTGCTGGCGCGTATTGAAACGGCGCTCTTTGCCGCACCTGATTTTACACCGCTGCATTCCGTCAACGAGCTGGCGATGCATCCGCACGTGCGCTTCAGCGCTATCCCGCTGGAAGCACCGCTCCGTCTGGTCTCGGGTCAGGACGCTGTCGATGTGAAAGTGAATACCGTTTTCCGGGCCAACACCAGTGAGGCTCTGCGACAGGCGATTGAGTCAGGCATCGGGATCGGCGGCATGCAGCTCCCGCTGGCAGCCAGGGCGGTACAATCCGGCAGGCTGGTGCCGGTATTACCCGCCTGGCGCTTACCTGACCGCTTCCTTTACGCCGTCTATCCCGACGCCCGCTTTATCCCTCAAAAGGTCAGAAGCATCATCAGCGCCATCGAATCCTTACTGCCTGACATTATGGGCAAAATCTGAAGGCGAGGCACTCGCACTGGGGAAAACCGAACGGGAAGCGGTCGAAGAAGAGAACGGAGAGAACTGATAAACCGCCAGCGTCGCGAGAATACTCAATATCACGCTGATGATGAAGTAAGTTTTAAAGGGCTGTTTTTGCGTTTTATGGCGGAACACCTGTTGACCGACCATCGCGCCAGGCCATCCGCCCACAAAGCCGAATACCAGCAAGGTAGATTCTGGCACCCGACGCCAGGCCTTGCGTGCCGCCATTTTATCCATGCCGTAAATCACCAGCGTCAGTACGCTGACCAGCAGGAACCACGTGATATAAGGATGCGGAGTAAACAGACTCCCGGTCGCCGCGCAGACGAGGAGTAAATAACAGAAGCGATTGAGATTCATACCATTAGCCAGCAGCGATCGGTGAACATAGAGGGCGAATTATACGCATCACGCGGCCAGAAGAAACATTTGCGGATGGCCTTCACCGCAGGTTGTCTCTCTGGACATCAGTCAGCGCCACAAACAGGATTCCTCCTTTCAACCAACGTGTTAAGGTGATTCAGACAATTTATGCACTCAGTCAGGCCGAGGGACGGCCGCGGCGCCGGGTGAACCCGGTCGGCAAAAACGGAGGACTCAGTGTCGGTTTAATGGCACCTGTTTACAGCGCAGATGTTATTTCTGGTAACGGCTTCATTAATATCAAAAATATTCAATAAATTGCCTGGCGGATTCTTTTTCATCAAGATATTCAAAGCCGAGCAAACGAATTTTCACACGGTTGTAAAACCATTCGTTCTCCTGCCGTTGAATCATTTCTCCTGGAAGGAAACATAGCCCTGTCGCTGCCCGAATAATGGCATATTTACCATTGTTAAACCTTACCCTATGGATGCAGAAAGGCTGGTTCACTTCGCCAGGATGACGGCTGGCAAGAATATCGCCTTCAATAAAAACATCTTTTCTGGTTTTCATAAGCCTTTCCTTTATTACGCTGATAAAACAGGTATGTTGCTGTTTTTAAAGAGTTGCGCTTTAAAGTGCTGGTGTGCTGCTCAGCCGCCAATACACCAACACTCTGAGGGGCGGAATAATAATCCGCATTGCGGGCATTGCAGAATCGCATCTTTGCGTAATTTACCGGCCTTCTGGTCTGCGATGCAGGAACAGGCCGGGCAAGTGACATGCACCGGTCTTTCTTTGAAATGTCTGATTCCACTGGTGTAAGACATAAATTAATTCTCTGAGGGAGGTGTTATTTATTATACGCCTTTGTTGACTATTATTCTTTTTATTATATTTCTCTGCTGCAGAGGGTAAAAGCGAGCCGTTAACGCATATTGGTACAGCAACACGCGGTGGGGAGAAATTTATAAGGAAATCATATTGTCTCACCGCCGTTAACCGGGTTAACCAAATAACAGCCGGATAATTTCTCGATTCAGCGCGCGATGAATAAGGGCAAAAATAATTCGCGCATTAACGACAGGCGTTAATGCGCGGGTTAACTGGCGTCAGTTCTGAATGATATCAAGGGTGTGGGACTGTCCGTCATCCAACAGCGGAATGGAATCGTCCGCGAGGAGGAGGCCATCCAGCGTGGCCTGATATGGCCCGACGCCACGTGAGACGGTAATACGATACTGACTCTCGCGGTATTGATAGGTCAAGGTAAAAGAGGGCCAGCTGTCAGGCAGCAGCGCGTGAACGGTGAAGGACGTCGCGCCGCGTTTTATCCCCAGCAACTCCTCTGTCAGCAGACGATATGCCCAGCCCGCTGAACCGGTATACCAGCTCCACCCGGCCCGGCCGGTATGCGGGGCGACACTGTAGACATCCGCACTCATGACATAGGGCTCCGCCTTATATTTTTCCACGCCATCGGCATCCAGCGCGTGGTTTATCGGATTGATCATCGACCACAGCTGCCACGCGCGTTCTGCGTTCCCCATTCGGGCAAACGCCATCACCGCCCATATGGCGCCGTGAGTATACTGCCCTCCGTTTTCCCGCACTCCGGGCAGGTAGCCCTGAATGTAGCCCGGATTAGGGCCGTGGCCGTCGAACGGCGGGGTTAAGAGTTTGATTAATCCACCCTCGTTATCCACCAGGTACTTATCCAGCGCCTGCATCGCCAGGTCGCTGTGCGCCCGGCTGACCGCGCCAGAGAGTACCGACCAGCTCTGGGCAATGGCATCAATCCGGCAGTCCTGCGCAGCTTTTGACCCCAGGGGGGTCCCATCGTCAAAATATCCTCGTCGGTACCATTCACCGTCCCATGCGGAGGCGTCGAGACTGTTTTGCAAACGCAGCGCCTCGCGACGACACAGGGACGCGACAGCGTCATCCTGCCGCCGATCGGCAAGGGAAGCGAAGCGTTGTAAAATATCGTACAGGAAGAAGCCCAGCCAGACGCTTTCACCTTTACCCTCAATGCCAACCCGGTTCATCCCGTCATTCCAGTCCCCCGCGCCCATCAGCGGGAGACCGTGCTGTCCGGACTGTAATCCGTGCTCAATGGCTTTGACGCAGTGTAACCAGAGCGTCTCTTCGCTACTGCTCTGGACCGGGGTATCGTAGACCGACTCTTCGCCAGCGGGGAGCGGGCGCCCCTGTAGATAAGGGATATTCAGGTCCAGTATTTCCGGGTCGCCGATCGTTTCGACATAGTGACAGACGGCAAACGGGAGCCAGAGGTAGTCATCAGAACAACGTGTCCGTACGCCGTTACCGTGCGGGGGATGCCACCAGTGCTGCACATCTCCTTCAATAAACTGCCGGGAGGCGCAGAGTACAATTTGTTCACGCATTTTTTCCGGCGCGGCGTGGCTGAGAGCCAGCGTATCCTGCAGCTGATCGCGAAAACCAAATGCGCCGCCGGATTGATAGTAGCCGCTACGTGCCATAAGGCGACAGGCCATCGTCTGATACAGCAGCCAGCCGTTGACCAGTAAATTCACGGTGGTATCCGGCGTCGTCACCACGATTTTATCGAGCGCGTTATGCCAGTAGCGGTGAACATGGTTCAGTTCCTGACGGACGGTATCTTCATTCAGATAGCGGGCCAGGGTCTCCTGAGCCCGGCTATGGTTTTCTTCCGCGCCAAGGACGAAGATAAACGTCCGCTGATCGCCATCAATTAAGGTCGCTGCGGATTGTACTGCGGCGCAGGGATCCAGGCCGGCGCCTGTTTTACCCGAGAGCCTGCGCAGTGCCATCGCCTGCGGATTTTGCAATGAGCCATTGCGTCCAATAAACTCGCGGCGGTCGCCGGTCAGCGAGCAGTAAGAACCGCTGACGGCAAAGAATGCCGTGCGCTCGCCGCCGTTAGCGCCGTAAAAATTATTGGCCATCACCCCGCAACCAGCGGAATGGTTGACGGGATACGTCACGATATGGGAGGCGGTGCGGGTTCGTAAATCTCCGAGCGTCCATTCAGCATAGCCGGTGACCGACAGTTTACGTGTTCGCCCCGAGTTGTTGCTGAGCGTCAGGATCGCCAGTTTAACCGCAGCCTGTTCGGCGACCAGTACCGTCAGCTCACTGTCTATACCGCTCTCGCGATGGGAAAACACGCTGTAGCCAAACCCGTGGCGGGTGAGGTAATCACCGTGCCCGCGAACCGGCAATACCGTCGGCGACCAGCATGCGCCGCTCTCTTCATCGCGCAGATAAAAGGCTTCGCCGCTGCGGTCGCTTACCGGATCGTTCTCCCACGGCGTTAACCGGTACTCATGAGCATTCTCATACCAGCTGTAGGCTTGCCCCGCCTCCGAGATAACGCTGCCAAAACCGGGATTAGCCAGTACATTTGACCACGGCGCTGGCGTCGGCTGGTTTTCGCTGAGGACAATCTGATACTCCCGACCATCTTCTGAAAAACCTCCGAACCCGTTGAAGTGGCGTAACTTATCGCTATCCGGTGTCCAGTCGACGTGGTGGTTTTTCTGTGCCACCGCGTGGGCAATGAATAAGCGGGTCGGCGGGGTTAACGTATGAATGCGCTGGTTAAGCTGTTCACTGAGTCCGCCTGCGCGATCATCAAGATACAAACAGGCCACGCTCATCAGAAGCTGCTTATCTTCGGCGGAGAGATGTTCGCCATTACGGACAAAAATGCCGCCCGACTTATCCAGCAGGCTGGCTCCTGAGCGGGCATAAATTAAATCCATTATCTGGTTCTGCAGGATCTGCTGATAGCCGCCGGGACTCTCATTGAGGATCACCAAATCAACCTCCAGCCCTTTCTGACGCCAGTATCGGTGCGCCTGTACCAGGGTGGTGACCGAGGCGATACTCTCTTCGCTGGTGATGCTGAGCAGCACTATCGGCAGATCGCCTGAAATGGCCCAGCCCCACAGGCCGGACTGGCCTCGCCGGTTACGGCTGATAATCTGGCCGTCGGCCCGCAGTTCCTGACAGGGATACAGCACCGCGCTGGCGAGACGGTTAAACAGCGTGGCATCATCTTCACTGGCATTCATCTGGCGTAATACCACCAGGCTATGGGACCACGCCAGCTCAAAGATACGGTCAGCAATGGGGTGATCTCGATATTTTTCCAGTAACGCCAGACTTTGCTGGCGGCTTTCGCCGATGCCATACACGATATCAACCGTGACCGGTTGTCCCGGCAGCAGGGTAATCGCGTGGCGTATCGCCAGAATCGGATCCAGTACCGCGCCTGAGGTATTGCTGAGTGCGCCACTTTTCCCGGCGGTCTGCGCATCTGAAGGGGTTTTGCCGCGACCCAGAAACAGGGCTCTGTCAGTTTCAAACGAGATACTCTTACTGCTGTTACCATGCACAACCACCATGTGCAGCATGCAGGGGGTTTGTTCATCCGGCGAGCGCGGGCGGCGATGACACAGGATCGCGTCACGATCGGGGTTAATCTCCGTCTGAATAAACAAGTTGCTGAATGCCGGATGCGCCCGATCGCTGGCATCAGGGGCCAGCACAACTTCGCAATAGGTTGTCAGTTCAAGCTCTCGGGGCAAGCGTCCTCTGTGTACCAGGGTGAGCCGCCGCAGTTCAATATCATCTTCCGGAGAGACCACAATCTGAGTTCTGACGCTCAGCGATCCGAAAGTACGGCGGAACTCAGCGCCGGCATCGGTAAAGATCGCTTCGTCGCCGCCATCGGCATCTGTGCCGACAGGATGCCAGGTATTGCTCCAGACTTCGTCCGTTTGCGCATCGCGGATATAGCAGAATGCTCCCCAGTTATCCCGGGTCGTATCGCTGCGCCAGCGCGTGAGGGCAAGATTGTTCCAGCGGCTGTAACCGCCGCCGCCAGGGGTCAGCATCAGATGGTAATGGCCGTTGGACAACAGCTGCACTTCAGGGACCGGGGTATCTGCTCCGCTGAAAATACGCGGTTCATAGCGAACCGGTTTGACCCTCCCTTCATGGGATTCGAAATGACGGCGCGGGCTGTAAAGATCGACCGCATCCGGGACGCGTTCCTGCAACAACAGGCTCGCCGAGCGGAAGGCGGTACTGGACATGAATCGCTCTGTCATCGGGGCGTTGAGCAGCACGTGAGCCAGCGCCTGAAATGCCATCCCCTGATGATGCGCCATCCATGACTGAACGACGGCATACAGTTGCCCGGTTGCGAGGCGGGAGGGAGTATAGTCCAGCGCTTCATAAAAACCGTATTCGCCGCGCGCGCCGTTTTTTTCCAGACTGAGCAAATTGTCGCAGGCTTTGTGTGGGGAGACCATGAGAGCCAGCAGCGTTGCGTACGGGGCGATCACCATATCATCGGCCAGACCTCGCCGCAGACCGAGGCCCGGTACGCCAAATGCCTGGTACTGATAATTGTGCTGAACATCAAAAGCATGATAGCCGGACTCCGAGACCCCCCAGGGCACGCCACGCTCTTTGCCCCAGTGTATCTGACGTTTCACCGCTGACTGGCTCATCTCATCAAGAAGAGAGCCGGGCCAGGTGGGCATCACCAGATTCGGCATCAGGTATTCAAACATCGAACCGCTCCATGACATCAGCGCGGTTTCATGATCAATGGTGGTGAACAACCGTCCCAGGGCATACCAGCTTTTTAACGGTAGCTGATTCGTCGCGATGGCGAGAAAACTGGTCAGGCGGATTTCAGAGGGCAGCAGATCGTAATGGCTTTTATCCGCGGTATTGGTATCACAGTTATAGCCGACGCTGAGCAGACAGGTTGCTTCGCTGTACAGAAACGCAAAATCCATTCTCGCATGATCGTTCAGACGCTGTTCAAGTTCAGTGATAATCTTCAGCCGCATGCGGGCCAGCGCCGTAACCGATGCCGGAGGCGTTCCTTCGCCGCGATAGCTCGCGCCGGCGAGCCAGCTCAGCGTCGGTAGCTGCGGTTGGTTATACGCCTGGGGTAACCAGCCCAGTAGATGCGACCATTCATGGCACAGCTGCACCAGCTGATGTTCAAGGTGCGCTGTCCAGCGCACCACCAGCGGGTTTTCCTGAGCACACTGTGTCGTCAGATGGTTACACTGAGCGCGCATTTTCTTCAGTTCGCCGAACAGCTGCCCCGCGGGCAACGATACCGCGTTAAGGCAGTGTTTGCGCAGCAGTCGCAGACCGGTTGGCGCGTTTTGGCCCCAGTATTTTTCCAGAATAATCAGCGTGTCGTTCAGCCCCGCCAGCAGCTGCTCGCTGTTCAACACCGGCTGATAACGCATCGCGGACAGGCCTTCGCGTAATGTCAGTAAATGACCCGCCATATTGCCGCTGTCAACGCTTGAGACATAGCGTGGGTTGAGGGGCGCGAGCGTGCGGGTGTCATACCAGTTAAAGAGGTGGCCGCGGAAGTGTTCCATTTTATCCAGCGAGTCGAGCGTCAGCGTCACGCGTTGCAAAACCTCACCCCCGGGCAGGTAGCCAAAATCCCAGGCGGTCAGGTTGGCCATCAGGGAGAGCCCGATATTGGTGGGGGAGGTGCGATGTGCGACGGTGGGCTGCGGTATTTCCTGATAATTATCCGGGGGAAGCCAGTTTTCTTTTGCCGTGGCAAAGGTCTCAAAGAAGGCCCAGATTTCGCGGCTCGTCTGACGCAGCAGCTGCTTCTGGTCCGCATTCAGTGATACCGTCCTACGCGCAGGCTGGCGGCTTAACCAGCGCATCATCAGCGGCGCCAGACACCACAGAATCGTGACGGGCAGGGCGATAGCCAGCAGCGGTGGGGTAAAATGATACGTCATCATCGTCAGGGCGACCCCGGTGACCACATTGAGCCACATCGCCCGATAAAAACGCAGCACCGAAAGGTTGGACTGCGGGCTGTCCGGCGCGTGGCTGGCCCACTGGATGAGATTGCGCTGACTGATAGCAAGACGCCAGAGCGTCACGGCAATGGCATAGCATGAATATCCGGCCTCGTGCGGCAGTATCACAAAATTGAGTGCAATACGGGAGAGCCGCTTCAGCGCTCCGGCGGCGACAAGCGGAAGATGTAGCCGCAACGGGCGACGAGAGGGTTTATGAAGAAGGTCGTGAAGAATACTCAGGGCTGCGGGCAATAACCACACCAGCGTCAGCGCGCCAAGCCAGTAGAGCGGATTGGGAACCCAGAGCAGGGAACAAAAAAGAAGTACCAGTAAAGAGGGGGCGACCAGGCTACGGCGTAAATTATCAAATAACTTCCACCAGGAGAGCGGGGATAACGGATTTTTATCCCGCGTTCCATCCGCTTTTCTGACGTACGGGCAGAGCCAGTTAAGCAGCTGCCAGTCGCCACGGATCCAGCGCGTACGACGCGCAACGTCTGACAGATAGTTGTTTGGGTATTGTTCGTAGAGTAAGACTTCACTGAGTAGCCCGGACCGGGCATAGCACCCTTCGAGTAAGTCATGGCTGAGAACCAGATTTTCCGGGCAGGCGTTGGCTGTGGCCTGGACAAAGATATCGACGTCATAAATCCCTTTGCCAACGAACGACCCTTCGCCGAAGAGATCCTGATAGATGTCCGAAGACATCATTGAATAGGGATTATTACCCGGTACGCTGCTGCGCAGGGCAGCATAGCGCCCCTGTCCGTTGCGCGGCATCTCCTCTGCCAGTCCGGGCTGCAAAATACCATACCCTTTGACGACTCTCTGTCGCAGCGGATCATACACGGGCTGGTTCAGCGGGTGCGCCATGGTGGCCACCAGTTTATGTGCGGTGTCGCGCGGCAAAACCGTATCGCTGTCCAGGGTTATGACATATTTAATCGGGCCCGGCAGCTGGTGCGCGGGCAGCCCGGCGACACTGGAAAACTGTGTTGCCGGGTGGCGCAACCAGTTGTTCAACAATGCCAGTTTTCCCCGCTTACGTTCATGCCCCATCCAGGTTTCCTGCGCCGGAACCCATTCAGGCTGTCGGTGCAGAAGATAAAAGCGTGGGCGGCTGGCTGGATAACGTCGGTTAAGCGCCTCTGTTTCCGAGATGGCCTGCCTGAGCAGCAGGGCGTTTTCTGGCGGATTTTCAACTGTTGAATCAGCAAAATCGGTGAGAAGAGCGAAGCGGAGGTGTTCATTCTGATTGCCCAGCCAGCATACTTCGAGACTAGTGAGGAGCTGACTGATGCCTGCGTGGCTGGTCAGCATACAGGGGATCACTACCATCGTCGCACAGTCAGCGGGAATCCCCGCTGAAAAATCCATTCGTGGCAAAGGGCGGGGAATGCGAAAACGGGTGGTCGCTTCGCTTAGTAGATCGCTAATTAACTGGCTGACCGCCACAATAAGCGGTAAAGCCAAAAGTATCAGTATCCAGCCCATTCCCTGTTGCGCTGTGGCGTGCAGGATTCCGGCCGTAACGGCTGTCGTCAACAGGCTGAGACTGCCGAGCCATGATAACAAGGGGATTTTGTTGAAACTGTGGCGCAGCCGGATAAGTCCAGGGGTGTCAGCGCAGAGTTGCACTTCCAGCTGCTCGCGGCCTTCACCTGCCAGATAATAACCCACATGATATCCCGGCGTGGCGGGCGCGTTTTCCAGAGAAAGCGCCAGCACCCGGCTGGCAACCTCTGGCTCGCTGAACCGACTGTCTCTGGCCAGAATCTCGATGACATGCCGGTAATGATCCCGGGTATCAAAGTGCATCCGGGAATAGGTAGCGGCCGGGTCAAGACGCAATGTCTGTTCCACAACGCTGATCGTCTCGGCAAAATCGGCCCAGTTTGTTTCGCTCAGCAAACGTAAACCTGCGATGCTGTTGCTGACAGAAAGCTGGCTGGCGGCAAGCTGTTGATTGAAGCGGTGAATGAGAACCTCGGTCGTCACGCCCTGTTCAGCAAGGCGCTGGTCCACCCAGGTCAACGGCAGCGCCAGCGCATTGCCATGACCCTGCAGGCGGCGGACCAGTTCTGCGACAAACGCACTGCTGAGCGGCGGGCGGGCGCGCGCCATGTCGGCCACCACCATGATTAAATCGGCGGGCGTATTCTCCGCACATTCGAAAATCCGCGTGAGCCATGTGTCCGCCAGGCTGCGCTCTTGCTGCGCTTTTACTACTTCGATACTGACACGACGCAGGTTTTCGATCAGCGACAGACGCAGCATGCCCGGTAAAGCCCAGACCTCGCCTAACGTCAGCGGCGTCACCTGCTGATAGGCGGCGATATAGCTGGTGAGGCTGGCTACGTCCCAGCGTCCGTCTCCGTGGGCAATCGCTTCAGAGGCGATATCGTAAATGCGCGGGCACTGGTGGGGTGAAATCAGGGCGGGGAGACCTTTGCCAAAGCTTTTCGGCAAGTGCTGGCGGACAATACGAATTTGCTCCTCAATCAGGTAATAATTATCAAGAAGCCACTCGCCTGCGGGCATGATACTCGATTTTTTCCCGGCATTGAGCGCATAACAGTTATGGGTGATCACGGCCTCGTTGTCCCCAAGCCGCTTGAGAAGATAGTAAGGCAGTTTGTCCGGCGACAGCTTATGAGTATGCGCCAGTTTCTGGCCGTAACGTTCCATCTGGAGGGCCGAAAACAGTTCTGGCCGCAGACTATTTTCACCGGTCGGGTCGTTGGCCGGGAAGGGTTCCCGTCCAGGGATTTTCGTAAAGGGATGAGCGCGGCTAAACCATGCTCGGGGATTCATTTTCATAGCGTTGCTCTGATGCGACATTAACGCGCAGGAGCAGTTGCGAAATCAGTTCAGAAACGTTCTCTCAGGATGGGCGTGAGGCATCAGGGATTTAACAGCTGCCGGTCTTTATTCAGTATAGAACACGGGGTTTAAGTGGGTCGGTGTATGAAGCTGGCTAGCGTGTCGGGACAAAAATAGCCTTGCATCCAGGGCACAGCATGGCCTGTTTTAAGCGAATCTTAGAGGTGGACTGGGTTGATGATAAGCCACAGACGGGGCAGGTGATTGTGGAGGTCGAGGCACCCCCGATGAACTTCATTGCGTAATCGAGAAAAGACATGATGATTAACCTTTCAATGAATGTGTTTCAGTGTACCACGTGTGGCTAAAATTTAATCTGTTTAATGTGTGGCCCTGCCCGGTATGGATGATTTCTGAAGCCGGCCTGGCTACCGCATTGTTTTTAATCTCCTGATTGCCGCCGGGCCGACAGCTCTCTCAGTCTGCCGTCGTCACAAGCAAAAACCATGACATCAGCCGCCGGACGCTGGCGCGGTGTGTGACGTTGTCACGTAAAGCGAGGCGGGCCTGGCTGCAATATCAAGACCTGAAACGGTTAAATCTGGCGGCACATCAATACGTTGCGGAATCAATTAAAAAGAGATCGGGCTATTTATGGGTGAGATTAGGTGATAAAAGCGGGAGTGGGAGCAGGTTTTGGCGCGCTTAAATGGCGGCAAAGAGCCTGCAACAGGTCATGGGAAACAGGAGTAACCCATTGCTTTTACTGAGAATAGAGGCTTAACGGCAATTGTTTCTTATAAGTACGTAAAAGTTAATGAATTTTTCAGGAAAGGTCGTTATGTTGTCGGCATCACAGTTTTGTTAAGGGTTTAACATGCGCGATAAATACACTGGCCTGCAAATAGGTATCCACTGGCTGGTCTTTTTATTGGTGGTTGGCGCCTATGCCACCATGGAGCTTCGCGGTTTTTTCCCCCGCAGCGACCGTCCGCTCATTAATATGATTCACGTTTCCTGCGGGGTGGCCATTCTCGTGTTGATGGTTGCGCGCCTGCTGGTCCGACTGAAGTCCCCGGCGCCGCCGATTGTACCGAAACCGTCACCGATGATGACCGGTTTTGCCCATCTGGGGCATCTGATTATCTATCTGCTGTTTATCGCCCAGCCGATCGTTGGACTGGTGATGATGTATTACCGTGGCAATCCGTGGTTTGCCTTCGGCCTGACCATGCCGTTTGCGGCGCAAAGTCAGTTTGAGCTGGTGGATACGCTGAAGGGCGTACATAGCCTGCTGGCGAATACCGGTTACTTTATCATCGGCGCGCACGCGCTGGCCGCGCTGCTGCACCACTATCTGTGGAAAGATAATACGCTGCTGCGCATGATGCCACGTAAGCGCTAATCACTCCCGATATCCTGACCCCGCCGCCGAGCGGGTTTTTTTTTATTCCTTCCGCTGCCGGTTGTGGTAGATCTGATACGGACTGAGGAAAAAGGAGTCCAACATGAAAGTCAGACTTGCCGTGCCGGATGAGGCACCTGCGCTATGGAACATCCGCAATCAGGCCATTCGCAACGGCTGTCGTGAGAGCTACGCAGCCGCGGTCCTCAAGGCCTGGACGCCGGATACGATGCCGGAAGGGTATCGCCATGCGGTGCGCGACAATCCCTTTTTTGTCGTTGAGGAAGAGAGCGGGCGCCCGGTGGCGACCGGCTTTCTTGATCTCCGCGCGGCCAGTGTGGAAGCCATCTTTACGTTGCCCGAATGGGGCGGAAAAGGTTGCGCCGGAATGATTTTGACGACCATTATCGCCGAAGCGCGGCGGCGGAATCTCCCGCGCCTGACGCTGGAAGCGACGCCGAATGCGGCCGGGTTTTATCTGCGCCATGGTTTTGTCGCCGTGCGCGAAAAGCTGCTGCCGTCAAAGCTGGCGAAGGCGGATTTACGCTGCGTGGAAATGGCGCTCCGGCTCAACTAACCGCCACGGCTCGCCGCCGTGCTACGGTATAAAGCGGCGTTTCAGTTTGCCACTTTGCTTAATAAAATATAGTATACCCCCCTATACAATATTGAGGGCATCATCGTGCCACATTCACCTGAAGACAAAAAACGCGCGCTCAGCCGCGTACGTCGCATTCGCGGGCAGGTTGAAGCCCTGGAAAGGGCGCTGGAGTCCGGCGAGTCCTGCATGTCGATTTTGCAGCAGATTGCCTCCATCCGCGGGGCGACCAACGGCCTGATGGGCGAAATGGTAGAAATCCACCTTCAGGACGAGCTGGTCAGCGGCGAAACAACCCCGGATCAGCGAGCGGCCAGAATGGCGGAAGTCGGTCATCTGCTACGATCTTATTTAAAATAAATCATCACGAAGGAAGAGACGGTTATGAAATCACGTGCAGCTGTCGCGTTTGGCCCCGGCCAGCCGCTGAAGATTGTTGAAATTGATGTTGCTCCGCCGAAAAAAGGCGAAGTGCTGGTCAAAATTACCCACACCGGCGTCTGCCATACCGACGCGTTTACGCTCTCCGGTGACGATCCGGAAGGGGTGTTCCCGGCCGTGCTGGGTCATGAAGGCGGCGGTATCGTGGTCGAAGTTGGCGAAGGCGTCACCAGCCTGCAGCCTGGCGATCACGTTATCCCGCTGTATACCGCAGAGTGCCGCGAGTGCAAATTCTGTAAATCCGGTAAAACTAACCTCTGCCAGGCAGTACGTGCCACCCAGGGGAAAGGTCTGATGCCGGATGGCACCACCCGTTTCTCCTATAACGGCGAGCCGGTTTACCACTATATGGGCACCAGCACCTTCAGCGAATACACCGTGGTAGCCGAAATTTCACTGGCGAAGGTGAACCCGCAGGCGCCGCTGGATAAAGTCTGTCTGCTGGGCTGCGGCGTGACCACCGGTATCGGTGCCGTTCACAATACCGCGAAGGTCAAAGAGGGCGATACCGTGGCGGTCTTCGGCCTCGGCGGGATTGGTCTGGCGGTTATCCAGGGGGCGGTGCAGGCGAAAGCCGGGCGCATTCTGGCGGTTGATACCAACCCGGAAAAATTCACCCTCGCCAAAGAGATGGGGGCGACCGATTTTATCAACCCGAATGATTATGATAAGCCGGTTCAGGATGTGATCGTTGAGCTCACCGATGGCGGCGTGGACTTCAGCTTCGAATGTATTGGCAACGTCAACGTGATGCGTGCGGCGCTCGAGTGCTGCCATAAAGGCTGGGGCGAAAGCGTGATTATCGGCGTGGCCGGTGCGGGCCAGGAGATCAAAACCCGTCCGTTCCAGCTGGTGACCGGGCGCGTATGGCGCGGTTCGGCATTCGGTGGAGTGAAAGGGCGTACCCAGCTGCCGGGTATGGTTGAAGACGCGATGGCCGGTAAAATCGACCTCGATCCGTTTATCACCCACCGCCTGCCGCTGGAGCAGATTAACGAAGCTTTTGATTTGATGCATGAGGGGAAATCGATTCGGACCGTCATTCATTTCGGCGAGAATTGATTTTCAGACCAAAAATAACCCGGGCTTGCCCGGGTTATTGCTAAAGAGTGGTGACTCTCACCGCAGATTTTCCTACCCGTGTCGCCACCGCTGCCGTTCGCGATGCCTCCATCCAGGGCCCTGAGGGTGGTGAGAAAATGGTTTAGCGAATGCGCGGGTTTCGTCGGGTGGCGCCTGGCCCGACCGACAAAGCGCTGTTTCCGGCAGACCTGCGCAGGCGTTGCTCCCGGCAGGCCCGCGCAAGCGTAGCGCCGCCGGGCAAATTGCCCAGGCTCGCACATTGCCAGTAAACAGGGCCCCGTTTGGGGCCCTGACGCTTACTTCTGTTCCGGTAACGCGTAGGCGATGATGTAATCGCCGCGATCCGGAGACTGACGAGCGCCGCCGGCGTTGATGATAATGTACTGTTTGCCGGTTTTCGGCGAAACGTAGGTCATCGGGCCGGACTGACTGCCGACCGGCAGGCGAGATTTCCAGATCTCCTTACCGTTGGCGGTATCAAACGCGCGCAGGTAGAAGTCCTGAGTCCCGGCGAAGAACAGCAGACCGGACTGGGTCGACAGCGATGCGCCCAGCGTCGGCATCCCGATGGGGATAGGCATATGCATGCGAATACCCAGCGGGCCAGTATCTTCAACGGTCCCTACCGGCACCTGCCACACCAGTTTACCGCTCTTCAGATCCACCGCGGACATGGTACCGAACGGCGGTTTCTGGCACGGAATACCCAGCGGCGACAGGAAGCGTTCACGCATTGCGCCGAACGGCGTCCCTTCCATCGGCACAATCCCCATCTCGATGCCGCTGGCATCTTTGGCGACTTTTTCACGCGGAACCATATAGTTTGCCAGGCCAAGGCGCATATCGTTGACGAACATCAGGCTGTTGTTCGGATCCACCGAGACGCTGCCCCAGTTCATTCCGCCCAGCGAGCCCGGATACTGCAGCGAGCGGTCTTCGCCCGGCGGGGTGAAGATACCCTGATGGCGCATGGCTTTGAAGGCGATTCGGCACATCAGCAGGTCCACCGGCGTCGCCCCCCACATATCCGACTCTTTCAGCGTGTCATTGCCAATCATTGGCATGCCCACGGAGTAGGGCTGCGTCGGAGAGTAACGTTCGCCTTTAATCGTCCCGGCCGGAACCGGACGCTCTTCCACTTTCGCTACCGGTTCCCCGGTCGCGCGGTTGAGCATAAAGATCATCCCCTGCTTGCTGGTCTGCACCAGCACCGGCGTGGTGCCGCCTTTCCCGTCGGGAAGGTCGTACAGCAGCGGTTGTGACGGCAGGTCGAAGTCCCACAGATCGTGGTGGGTGGTCTGGTAGTGCCAGCGTACCTGGCCGGTCGTGGCATCAACGGCGACGATCGAGGAGCTGTATTTGTCATCCAGCGCGGTTCGTTCACCGCCGAAGAAGTCCGGGGTGGCGTTGCCGGTTGGCAGATAGATCAGGTTCAGCTTCGCGTCATAGGACATCGCCGACCAGACGTTTGGCGTGCCGCGGGTGTAGGTCTGGCCTTCCGGCGGCAGGCCGGTCAGGCCCGGATTACCCGGATCCCACGCCCAGGCCAGTTTACCGGTGTGAACATCGTAGGCGCGGACCACGCCGGGAGGCTCGCCGGTGGAGAAGTTATCCGCCACGCGGCCGCCGACAACGACGACGTTACCGGCAACCAGCGGGGTGGAGGTTTGCTGATAGTAGCCCGGTTTGATTTCACCCATTCCGACGCTCAGATCGACGATACCGCGATCGCCGAAAGTCTCACAGGTTTTGCCGGTATCGGCGTCAATCGCGATCAGACGGGCATCGGTGGTCGGCAGGAACAGACGGCGGGCGCAGGCGGCAGGCTGAACGTCACCTGCAGCGGCGGCCTGGGCCTGGCTGTCTTCGTAATAGCCGAGGCCGCGGCAGCGCTGCCAGTTTGGCGCGGTGGCTTTTGAATCATAGCGCCACTTTTCCTTTCCGCTATCGACATCCAGCGCCAGCACTTTGCTGTACGGCGTACAGACATACAGCGTATCGCCGATTTGCAGCGGGGTGTTCTGGTCTTCCGCGCCGGAACCGTTGCTTTGCGGGATATCGCCGGTATGGGCGACCCAGGCAACCTGCAGCTGGTTGACGTTCTGTTTGTTAATCTGGTCGAGGGCGGCGAAGCGGTCGCCGTGGGTGGTGTTACCCCAGTGCTCCCAGTTCTTCTGCTGTTCACCCGGGGCAACCGGTTTTACCGGTACGGCTTCCGTAGCGCTGACCAGCGGCTGTGATTTGAACATCCAGCCAAAGCTGGCGGCCAGCACCACGGCCAGCACCGCGGCCAGGCCAAACGCCGGGCCTTTCTTCGCCGGCGGGGCCGAAAGATAGGGCCAGACCAGCGCCGAGAGCAGCGCCAGCGCGCCGAACGCGAACAGGCGCGAGAACAGCGGCCAGTAGGTCCAGCCGGCATCGCCGATCGCCCAGACCACAGAGGCGATGAACGCGATGGCATACAGCACAATACCGGCGCGACGATTGCGGAAGATAAGCACGGCGGCGATAACCATCACCAGACCCATGATTGCGAAATAGAGGGTACCGCCCAGCGTGGCGAGCTTGACCCCAAGAATACCGATAGCCAGGCCGATGATGAGCATCAGCCCGGCGAGAAGCCACTGCAGGATCCGGGGGAATCCTCGCGGCACGTTGCCAGTTGCCATTTTGTCTCCTTAAACCATCCGTTCTCAGATGCGAACCAAATGAATCAAAAAATACAGGGGTGCTTTTGAGTGAAGTGGAATACGCCTTCATGTTGGCGGTATTCACAAGTTACGTTGATTTCGAATGAACCATTTGGTGAAATCGCGACAATGATAAATCTGTTAATGAAGTTTGCGCAATTGTTAATAAACAATTTCGCATTAATTGATTAGCACGCTGATTTTTCCGCCGGGCTACGGCGGCCAAAAGCCTGCCGGCGGGCGGGTGAGAAGGGGCTGGGAAGGGCCGGACAGGGCGTCAGATGCCGTATCCGGCGTTCATTACGCCGGCATGGATTTGCGAATGGCGCTGAGTAAAGTTTGTGCGCCGGAGGAGAATGTGGCATCGACGCGCGTCAAAATGCCGATCGGTTCGCCCGCACCCTGGGTGGGTACCGGCAGAGCGGTCAGCAGCCCGCGGCGCAGGTCGTCTTTGACCGCGCCGGAAGGGACGAACCAGATGTAGTCATAATCCACGGTCAGCTGACGCGAGAGCGACGCGGAGAGGGTTTCGATACAGCCGGCGGGAATTTTACACCCCTGGCTTTGCAGCAGCGTTTCCGCATTCTGCCGCGGAATGGTGCCTTTAGGGGAGACGACGACCGGCCACTCCATCACCCGACTGAGGGTCACGGTTTCCTGCAATAGCGGATGACCGGGACGTACCACCAGCTTCAGAGATTCGAGGAACAGCAGCTCGTAGTTGAGGCCACTCATCAGCTCCGGGTCAGACATGCGGCCGATCCCAATATCGATTTCTCCCGATTTTAAGCCCGCCAACAGCATGGTGTTGTTCATGGTCGCGACCTGCAGGGTGATATCTTTCTGCTGCTTGTGAAACTGGCCAATGACGGTGGGTAAAATGCCTAAGGCGGCGGTCGGGAGTGCGCCGATACGCACCACATCGTTATTCAGCCCCTCTTTACGGTTAAGCGCCTGGCCTGCCGTATTCAGCGCGTCGAGGACCTTAACCGCATGGGTGAGAAACTGTTCGCCGACCAGCGTCAGCTGAGCGCCCAGCCGCCCGCGTTCAAACAGTCGCGTACCGGTCAACTGCTCCAGCTCATTGAGCGTTTTTGATAAGGCAGGTTGGCTTAGATTAAGTGTTTCAGCCGCACGCCCCAGCGTTCCCTGTTGAGCGACGGCCACGAAAGTGTGTAGATGGCGCAAACGAATGCGCTGACTAAAAAGACCATTTTTTTCCATAGTTGATGTTAAAAACAGAGCGCAGTGGGTGACAAGCGAAGTTATTGAAATTTGATAACCTGATAGCAAAATATTATTAACATTTCACTCTCTTGTATTACAAATTTTTTATTTTGATGAAAAAACAGACGCCCCGAACCCGGTCGGGGCAAAATCAGACGGAAAGTTACTCAGATATCAAAGAAGACGGTTTCGTTCTCACCCTGCAGGTGAATATCAAAACGGTAGACAATTTCACTGCCGCGCACTTCGCGTTGGGCAATCAACGTCTGGCGACGCACCTCCCACTCAATCAGATTCAGCACCGGATCGGCCTGGTTCGCCTCCTGCTCGTCGGAAAAGTACATCCGCGTGTTGAGACCAATATTGATGCCTCGCGCCACCACCCATAAATTGACGTGCGGCGCCATCATCCGGCCATCGCGACCGACGACGGCTCCCGGTTTGATGGTCTCAAAGCGCCAGATGCCGGAGGTAAAGTCCGAACAGCTGCGACCCCAGCCGCGAAAGCCCGGATCGAGCTTTTTATGTAGCTGACGATCGTCGGGGTGGTGATAGCGCCCGGCGGCATTGGCCTGCCAGAGTTCCAGCAGCACGTCACGCACCGGCGTTCCGGAACCATCGATCACCCGACCTTCGATCGTAATGCGTTCACCTTCGGTGTCCGGCGTAGTGAGCTGCGGGCCGAAGTTCTTTTCAAAGATATGAAAGCCGGCGGCGTCGGGTGCGAGGCCGATATGCACATAGGGGCCGGCGGTCTGCGAGGCGGTTTCGGCTAAATAGTCTTTCATCGGGCGGCCCCCTGGGTGCGATTTTCAAACAGCGTGGCGCGATGGCCGCGCAGCACAAGATCAAAGCGATAGGCGAGGCAATCCAGCGGTACGGCGGCATGGGTGTCGAGTTCGGCAATCAGCGTGCGAACCGCCTCGTCGTTATTAATGGTTTTGACGATCGGACACTGTTTAATTAGCGGGTCGCCCTCGAAATACATTTGCGTAATCAGGCGCTGCGCCCACGCATCCCCGGAGAGGGAAAAGTGAATATGCGCCGGGCGCCAGTCGCTGACCTGATTGCGCCACGGATAGGGGCCTGGCTTGATGGTGCGGAAGCAGTAATAGCCGTTTTCATCCGTCAGTATCCGGCCGCAGCCGCCGAAATTGGGGTCGATGGGCGCCAGATACTGATCCTTTTTATGTCGATAGCGGCCGCCGGCGTTGGCCTGCCACACCTCGACCAGCGTGTTTTTCATCGGGCGGCCGAAGCCGTCGCGCACGTAGCCGTGGACAATAATACGCTCGCCAATAGGCAGACCTTCTTTGGCGTAATTAAGGATCAGGTCATTATCCAGCGGGCCGAGATCGTCGTGGCCGAATACCGGGCCGGTAATTTCGGACAGGGAATTCTGTAATGAGATCAGCGCATTGCGCGGTGAGCGCAGGACGCTGGTTTTGTAGCCCGGGGCATAGGCGGGCGGGTGACTGCTGTAGTCGCGATGCACAACCTCGCGCGGTGACCATTTATCATTCATAGGGTAGTGGCTCCGTTTTTATCGGTAGAGGGCTTTTTATTGTCATATCGCCAGAAACAGTGTGTGTAAACGCTTTGTTAATTTAAAGTGAAATTAACGGTCGTTTTGCATAACCCACGGTTATGCTCAGAATGGCATGGAGGACAGAGGCAGGTTATCCGCATCACAATTTGTAAATTCTTCCCGCCGTTGCCACGGGCCTTTTCTACACTCCAGGAAGTATTCACTGGAGGTAAGGCATCATGGCGAACACCATCACGGCTGATGAGATTCGGGAAAACTTTTCGCAGGCAATGTCGGCGATGTACCAGCAGGAAGTTCCACAGTACGGGACGTTACTGGAGCTGGTGGCTGACGTTAATCTGGCGGTGCTGGAGCATCATCCTAAACTGCATGAGCAACTGGCGAATGCCGATGAGCTGTCGCGACTTAATGTCGAGCGCCACGGCGCGATCCGCGTTGGCACGGCGGAAGAACTGGCGACGCTGCGGCGTATGTTTGCCATTATGGGGATGTTCCCCGTCAGCTATTACGACCTGTCGCAGGCCGGCGTGCCGGTGCACTCCACCGCGTTTCGTCCGATTGATGACGCGGCGCTGGCGCGCAATCCGTTTCGTATTTTTACCTCGCTGCTGCGTCTGGAACTGATTGCCAACGTTGAGCTGCGCCAGCGTGCGGCGGCGATCCTCGCCCGGCGCGATATTTTTACTCCCCGCTGTCGCGAGCTCATCGCTGTACACGAAGAACAGGGGCATTTTTCATCGACGCAGGCCCGGGAATTTGTTCGCGAAGCGCTGGAGACGTTTCGTTGGCACAGTCACGCAACGGTGGACGCCGACACCTATCATGCGCTGCATAATGAGCACCGGCTGATTGCCGATGTGGTCTGTTTCCCCGGCTGCCATATCAACCACCTGACGCCGCGCACGCTGGATATCGACCGGGTTCAGGCGCTGATGCCGGAGTGCGGGATTGTGCCGAAGGCTTTGATTGAAGGGCCGCCGCGCCGCGAGGTGCCGATTCTGCTGCGCCAGACCAGTTTTAAGGCCCTCGAAGAACCGGTGGTCTTTGCCGGGGAGCACCAGGGGACCCACAGCGCGCGTTTTGGCGAGATAGAGCAGCGCGGGATTGCGCTGACGCCGAAAGGCCGGGCGCTGTACGATCGCTTGTTGAACGAAGCGGGCGTGGGTAAAGACAACCTCAACCATCAGCGTCATCTCCAGGAGGTGTTCAGCCAGTTCCCGGACAGCGAATTCCTGCTGCGCCAGCAGGGGCTGGCATGGTTCCGCTATCGTCTGACCCCCGCCGGGGAAGCCCATCGTCATGCCTTTGGCCCCGGCGACGATCCGCAGCCGTTGATCGAACGCGGCTGGGTGGTGGCGCAACCGATTATTTATGAAGATTTTTTACCGGTGAGCGCGGCAGGGATTTTCCAGTCAAATCTCGGCAATGAAATTCAGGCCCGCAGCCATGGCAATGCCAGCCGTGACGCCTTTGAAACGGCGCTGGGTTGCCCGGTGCTGGACGAGTTTACTCTCTATCAACAGGCGGAGGAGCGCAGTAAACGTCGTTGCGGTCTGCTCTGAAACCGGTACTCTGCTGACATGAATCATTGAGGACAGTCAGTAAAAGGAAGCAGGTCATGCAGAACCCGTCTACCCCACTGGTCAAAACCCGGCAGGGGACGTTATCCGGCATCACTGAACAGGGTATTCATCTCTGGCGCGGCATTCCCTTTGCCGCGCCGCCGGTCGGCGAGCTCCGCTGGCGCGCGCCGCAACCGCCCGCGCGCTGGCAGGGCGTCCGCCAGGCCGACACCTTCTCCGCCGCCAGCTGGCAAGATATTGAGTACTGCCGCGAACTGGGCGGCGGCGATCCCGGGCGCTTCTCAGAAGATTGTCTCTACCTTAACGTCTGGGCACCCGCCGGACGTACTCAGCCGCTGCCGGTTATGGTCTGGCTGCACGGCGGCGGGTTTACCATTGGCGCCGGCAGCCTGCCGCCTTACGATGGCAAAGCGCTGGCGGCCCGCGACGTGGTGGTGGTGACCGTCAACTATCGGCTGGGGCATCTGGGGTTCTTCGCCCATCCGGCGCTGGAAGGGGAAGACGGCGAACGGGTCTATAATTTCGCCCTCCTTGACCAAATCGCCGCGCTGCAATGGGTGCAGGATAATATTCACGCCTTTGGCGGCGACGCCACCAACGTCACCCTGTTTGGCGAATCGGCCGGGGCGCGCAGCGTGCTCTCGCTGATGGTATCGCCAAAATCCCGCGGACTGTTCCATAAGGCCATCATCCAGAGCGGCTATACGCTGCCGGATCTGCCGCGAGAAAAAGCGCTGGAGAAAGGGCGTTTGCTGGCGGAACACTTCTCGCTGCCGGAGGCCAGCGCCGCACAGCTGCGGGCGATTCCGGCGGAGGCGTTCTGGTCGCTGACCGCACCGCTGAATACCGGACCGGCGCCGATCGTCGGCGATGCGGTGTTACCGCAGCCGATGCTGGAGGCTTTTTTCGCCGGCCGTCAGCACCCGATGCCGGTTATGGTTGGCTCTAACAGCGACGAGGCCAGCGTGATGGCGGTCTTCGGCGTCGATATCGCCGGGCAGATCCAAAAACTGCGCCGCGAGCGGCGGTTTGGCCTCGGACTGATCAAACTCCTCTATCCTGGCGTGAAAGGGGATGAGAATCTGGGACGCGAAGTGTGCCGCGATATGGCCTTCACCACGCTGGGCTATGTGGTGATGCAGGCCCAGCAGCGGGTAGGACAGCCGTGCTGGCGCTACTGGTTTGACTATGTTCCCCGGGCCGCTGATGAAACCTGCCCGCACGGGGCGTGGCACGGCGATGAAGTGCCTTATGTGTTTGACACGCTCACCCTGGCCGAGCCGGTGCGTACCTACGCCGGCGAGGAGGACCGTGCGTTTGCCGCCCAGGTCGCCGATTACTGGGTGAACTTCGCCCGCCTTGCCGGGCATCGCTGTAGCGAACTGCCGGGAGCAGTACGCTGGCCCGCCAGCCTGCGCGGGCGCGATCGCCTGCTGCGCATCGGGCTCCATAAACGGGTCGGGTTTAAGCTGGAAAACCGCTTTATGCGCGCCCGGCTGGCGCTGTTTCGCCGGGTCATGCGCCACCACGTTACGCTGGATTAACCAGCTCCTCCCGAAACCGCGCCAGACCGTCGGCTTTACTCTGCGAACTGCGGACCACCAGCCGATAGCTGGCGCCGGTTTTTACGCTGAGGGTGAAAGGGCGCACCAGGCGGCCGGCGCGGACATCTTCAGCCACCAGGGTGGCGTCAGCCATGGCAACGCCCAGCCCCTGCATGGCGGCGGTGATCGCCAGATCCATGGTGTCGAAGTGCTGATTTTTGCGCATCAGTAGCGGGGCATCGGGTGAGAATGCCGCCAGCCATAGCGACCAGTCGGTCTTATCCCGGGTCGGGTGCAAAAACGTGACGTCATTGAGCATGTTGTCCCGCGCAAGGGCACCGTTACAGACCGGCGTCAGCGCCTCTTCAAACAGCAGATCGCCGACGCTGTGGTGAGTTCCGAAGACGATGGCGGCGTCATAGGGTTCGGTTCTGAAATTGACGCCATGTTCCGTGGTGGTGGTCAGGGCGATTTGCAGTTCCGGGTGACGTTGCTCAATCGCCACCAGCCGGGGAACCAGCCAGCGAATGGCGCAGGTCGGCGCCTTCAGACGCACCACGGTCTGCTGCTGACGAGCCTGCTCGGCCACCGCGATCAGACGGCCAAATGCCGACTGGAGCTCCGGGTAGAGGGCGCTGCCCTGCGGTGAAAGATGCAGTCCGCGCGCGTGGCGGGCAAAAAGCGGGAAACCAAACCACGCCTCCAGCGCCGCAATCTGGCGGCTGACGGCGCCCTGAGTCAGGCAGAGTTCGCGCGCGGCATGGGTTAAGTTAAGGTGTCTGGCGGTGACCAGAAAGGTTTCCACGGCATGAAAAGGCAGGGCGCTTCGCGACATCTCATCTCCAGCTATGCATTTTGATCATGGACAGTATGCCCACTTTGTTCAGCGAATGGGACACTGCGTTCCACTTTTGCCGGCTAATCCTCAGGCCACGAGTAAACTATGATCTGCCTGTAGAGTAAACATCTGCCGGTGCGGGAAGGCTGGCGGGGATAACCTGATGTTTAAATGAGGAGTCAAGCATGGCAAAACCCTACGTACGTCTGGATAAGAGCGAGGCGGCGGTGCTGCTGGTGGATCATCAGGCAGGACTGTTATCTCTGGTTCGCGACATCGACCCGGATAAATTCAAGAACAACGTGCTGGCGCTTGGGGATATGGCGAAATATTTCGGCCTGCCGACCATCCTGACCACCAGCTTTGAGAACGGCCCCAACGGCCCGCTGGTGCCGGAACTAAAAGCGCAGTTCCCGGACGCGCCCTATATTGCGCGTCCGGGAAATATCAATGCCTGGGATAACGAAGATTTCGTCAATGCGGTGAAGGCCACGGGGAAAAAGCAGCTGATTATCGCCGGGGTGGTGACCGAGGTCTGCGTGGCGTTTCCGGCGCTGTCGGCGATTGAAGAGGGATATGAGGTCTTCGTGATCACCGATGCATCCGGCACCTTTAACCCGATTACCCGCGATGCTGCCTGGGATCGCATGTCACAGGCCGGTGTGCAGCTGATGTCGTGGTTTGGCGCCGCGTGTGAGCTACATCGCGACTGGCGCAATGATGTTGAGGGACTGGCAACGCTGTTTTCCAACCATATTCCCGATTACCGCAATCTGATGACCAGCTTTAACACCTTAACCCGCAAGTAGTTTTCCGCTCCGGCCAGCCTGGGCTGGCCGTCTCTTTTCTCAAGGCATGATCAGAATGCATGGCTACTATGATAACAATTCGGTTGTCGCCGGGTAGCGCATTAGATTGAATGGTTATGCAAATAAAATGAGAAAGGATTAACTATGAGTCTCAGTTCCCCGGTGACGACGCGCTCCAAACTGCCGGATGTCGGCACGACAATTTTTACCGTGATCGGCCAACTTTCCGCTCAGCATAATGCCATCAACCTTTCTCAGGGCGCGCCGAATTTTGCCTGCGATGCCCGGCTGGTTGCCGGGGTCACGCGGGCGATGGCGGAGGGGCATAACCAGTATGCGCCGATGACCGGCCTGCCCGCGCTGAAGGAGCGAATTGCCGGGAAAGTTGCGGCCCTGTACGGTACGCGTTATGACGTAGACCACGAAGTCCTGATTACCGCCAGCGCCAGCCAGGGGATCTACTCGGCTATCGGTGGGCTGGTGCATCCGGGCGATGAAGTTATCTACTTCGAACCCTCTTTTGACAGCTATGCGCCGATTGTCCGCTTGCAGGGGGCGACGCCGGTGGCCATTAAGCTGACGGTGCCTGATTTTAACGTTAACTGGGATGAAGTTCGCGCCGCCATCACCCCGCGGACGCGGATGATTATTGTTAATACGCCGCATAACCCCAGCGGCCAGGTATTTTCCCGTGCAGATTTAGACCAGCTGGCGGCGTTGACGCGCCATACCGATATCGTGATTTTGTCGGACGAGGTGTATGAGCACGTGGTTTTTGACGGTGAACACCACCATGGGATTGCGACCCATCCCCAGCTGGCTGAGCGCAGCGTCATCATCTCATCGTTCGGCAAGACCTACCACGTGACCGGCTGGCGCGTGGGCTACTGCGTTGCGCCGGCGGCGCTGATGGACGAGATCTGCAAGGTTCACCAGTTCCTGATGTTCTCTGCCGACACGCCGATGCAATATGCCTTTGCTGAGCATATGACCGATCCCCAGTCCTGGCTTTCGCTGGCACCATTCTACCAGCAGAAGCGGGATTTACTCCGCCAGCTGCTGGCTGACTCACCGTTCCGCCTGTTGCCGAGCGCCGGCTCTTTCTTCATGCTGGCGGACTACAGCCATTTCAGCGACGAAAGCGACAGCGAAATGGTGAAGCGGCTGATAACCGACTACGGCGTAGCGACGATCCCGCTGTCGGCGTTTTATACGGATGGTACTGATAACAAACTGATTCGCCTCTCTTTTGCTAAAGATGAAGCCACATTGCGGGCCGGTGCGCAGGCACTGTGTCACGTTAAGCCGCGTTAAGGAGCCCCACGATGAAGATGAAAATAACAGCCCTTACCCTTGCTTTAGGGATGATGTGCACCTTCTCTGCGTTTGCCGCCGGCGAACTGCGCTACGGCGTAGAAGCGGAATACCCGCCGTTTGAAAGTCGCAATACGGCAGGGGAGCTGGAGGGTTTTGATATCGACCTCGGCAACGCCATCTGCAAGGCGGCCCAGCTGAAATGCAGCTGGGTGGAAACCTCGTTTGATGCGCTGATCCCGGGGCTGGTGGCGAAGAAGTTCGACGCCATTAACTCGGCGATGAATATCACCGAACAGCGGCGCAAAAGCATTGATTTCACCCAGCCGATTTATCGCATTCCCTCGCAGCTGGTCGGTAAAGCCGATAGCGGCATGGAGACCACCCCGGAAGGCCTGAAAGGCAAAACCATCGGCGTGCTGCAAGGTTCGATTCAGGAAACCTTTGCCAAAGAGCACTGGGAGAAGCATGGCGTGACGGTGGTCTCCTATAAAGATCAAAATATGGCGTGGGCAGATCTGCTGAATGGCCGTATCGATGCTTCGCTGGTGATGTCTGCCGCCGGGCAGGCCGGTTTCCTCAGCAAGCCGCAGGGCAAAGGCTTTGGCTTTATCGGCAAACCGGTGGCTGACGATACTATTCTCGGCAGCGGGATCGGCTACGGCCTGCGCAAAGGCGACGAGGCGAGCAAAAAACAGCTTGATGCGGCAATCGACAAGGTTCGCGCTGACGGCACCATCACCCGTCTGGCGGCCAAATACTTCCCGGGTATCGACGTCAGCGTCAAATAACCCGTCTGCCTCCGCAGGGCAAACCTGCGGAGGGATTCAGTCTGCTCCGATGGCGAGAATTTTTTCACGCTTTTTCTGTCGCCAACAATTGGATTATCAATCGTTTTTGTCTAGAGTGGGCGAAATTCACGACGCATCTGTTTGTCGCGTTGTCGACCAATTGGCATAACAGAAGGACGCTTTCTCAGGCATGAATCGCAGACGTTTTCTCAAATCTTCCATGGCTGTTGCCGCCGTATGCGGAACATCAGGAGTCGCTTCACTTTTTTCTAACGCCGCGCTTGCCGAGGAATCGGGCATTGCTGATGGGATGACGCGCCGTTTTGACTTTACCGTTTTGCAATCGATGGCCCACGATCTGTCGCGTCAGCCGTGGGGCGGCGCCCCGCGCGACCTGCCGCCCACGCTGGCCAATCTGACTCCGCAGGCCTACAACAGCATTCAGTACGATGCGGGACATTCGCTGTGGAATAACATCGACGACCGCAAGCTGGACATCCAGTTTTTCCACGTCGGCATGGGTTTTCGCCGCCGCGTGCGCATGTTCTCGCTGGATTCGCAAACTCAGCAGGCGCGGGAGATTCACTTCCGTCCGGAACTGTTTAACTACAATAACGCCGGCGTAGACACCAAACAGCTGGTAGGGCAAACCGACCTCGGTTTTGCCGGTTTCCGCGCGTTTAAAGCGCCGGAGCTGGCGCGTCGCGATATCGTGGCGTTCCTCGGCGCGAGCTACTTCCGCGCGGTGGACAGCACCTACCAGTACGGGCTCTCCGCCCGCGGTCTGGCGGTGGATACCTTTACCGACACCCCGGAAGAGTTCCCGGACTTTACCTCGTTCTGGTTTGAAACCGTCAAGCCGGGCGCCACCGTCTTTACCGTTTACGCGCTGCTCGACAGCCCGAGCGTCACCGGCGCCTATAAATTTGTGATCAACTGCCAGGAGACGCAGGTGATTATGGATGTGGAAAACCACATCTACGCCCGCAAAGATATCAAACAGCTGGGTATCGCGCCGATGACCAGTATGTTCAGCTGCGGCAACAACGAGCGCCGGATGTGCGACACCATCCACCCGCAAATTCACGACTCCGACCGCCTCGCCATGTGGCTCGGTAACGGCGAGTGGGTCTGTCGCCCGCTGAACAACCCGCAAAAACTGCAGTTCAACGCCTTCCAGGACAAGAACCCGCGCGGCTTTGGTCTGCTGCAGCTTGACCGCGATTTCAGCCATTACCAGGACATCATGGGCTGGTACAACAAGCGTCCGAGTCTGTGGGTCGAGCCGCGTAACCAGTGGGGCAAAGGGGCCGTCAGCCTGATGGAGATCCCCACCACCGGTGAGACGCTGGATAACATCGTCTGCTTCTGGCAGCCGGAAAAAGCGATCAAGGCCGGTGATGAGCTGGACTTTAGCTATCGCCTGTACTGGAGCGCACAGCCGCCGGTGCGTTCTCCGCTGGCTCGCGTGATGGCCACCCGCACCGGAATGGGCGGTTTCCCGGAAGGCTGGGCGCCGGGCGAACACTATCCGGACAAATGGGCGCGCCGCTTTGCCATTGATTTCGTCGGTGGCGACCTGAAGGCCGCTGCGCCAAAAGGCATCGAACCGGTGATTACCCTGTCTAACGGTGAAGCGAAGCAGATCGAGATTCTGTACGTTGAGCCGTTCGATGGCTATCGCATCCAGTTTGACTGGTACCCGACCAACGATTCCACCGACCCGGTGGAAATGCGCATGTTCCTGCGCTGCCAGGGCGAGGCCATCAGTGAGACCTGGCTGTATCAGTATTTCCCGCCGGCTCCGGATAAACGCAACTACGTTGATGACCGGGTCATGAAGTAACCGTCGCGGTTGCCCGTCTGCGTGCCGTGGACGGGTTTTCCCGCAGTGAGAGATAGTCATGTCCGCAGAAAAGATCCCCGTTCCTGAAATAATCCCGGTGTCCGGGCAACTGACGCTGCGCGCGGTGGATGAGCGCTACGTTACCGACTTACATCAGCTGGTGGAGAAGAATAAACACTGGCTACAGCATTCGCTCAGCTGGCCCGCCGCGGTTGACAGTGAAGATGAAACCCGTCGCCACGTACAGGGGAACGTCATGCTGCACCAGCGCGGTTACGCTAAAATGTTTTTACTGTTTTTGCGCGATGAGATGGTGGGTGTGCTGTCGTTCAACCAGATTGAACCGCTGAATAAAACGGGTTATATCGGCTACTGGATTGATGAACATCACCAGGGACAAGGGCTGCTTTCCCAGGCGCTGCAGGCGTTTATGCACTACTACGCTCGCCGCGGCGAAGTCCGGCGCTTCGTGATTAAATGTCGGGTGGCTAACCACAAGAGTAACCAGGTGGCGCTGCGCAATGGCTTTACCCTCGAAGGCTGTCTGAAACAGGCCGAGTACCTGAACGGCGCTTATGACGATCAGAATATCTACGGGCGGATTATCGATAGCCCCGCGTCCTGATAATAAGGTATCCCGGCGTGCGGCGTCATGCCTGGGCCGGAATACCGCGCTACAGCGATCCCAGCAGCGGCGTGCGGGTAATCTGCTGCGCGCCGTTGATCACTTTGCGGCCGCGCAGATGAATCGCGTCGCCGTTCAGCGCCTCAATCCGCGCGTTGTCGGTAATTTCAACCCGATGTTCGATCACCACATCGCCACTGATGTGGGCGTGGCCTTGCACCAGCACGTCGTCATCCAGCAGGATCGGGCCGCCGCATAGCCGGGCGTGGCCGCCCACCATCACCCGATGTTTAAGCACGCAGTTGCCCTCAACCACGGCATTTTCTGCCACCTGCGAACTGTAGCGTAGCGTCGGTATCGCATCCTCAGCGCGTCCGGCAATCAGCCGCGCATGGTCGTAGACTCTGGCGTTATCGCAGACCCAGACATCGTTTTCTTCGTTGCCTTCCAGCCGGGCATAGTCAAATATCTCCGCCCGATGCTCAACAAAGGCGTGCTCCACGAAGGCATCACCGTAAATCTGCGCCTGATGAACGATGCGTGAGGCGCTGACCGTCGCCCGCTGGTAGATTTGCAAAAATTTGTCGCGGTCGGCGGTCAATCCCTGGGCGGCGATAATCAGGCAGTGGGGGAGAATGCGCGCCCGGTCGGCGAGGCGGCAGAAGCCGCGAACGCGGGAATCCTGAAGCGTGACATTGTCACAGATGAGGGCGTGATGGCTGATGGTACCGCTGTCGATCCATGCATCATCGCGGATGATCGCGAAGTGGCTGACGATGCAGGTCCCCGTCAGCCGCGCATTGCCTTCGATCCGCGCACCGGCAAACACCGCGCTGTTGGGGTCGTAGATCCAGCAGGTGCCCGCCTGACTCAGCGCCGACTCATCGTCCAGCCAGCCGCCTTCGCTGCCGGCCGGCACATCGGCGAAATCACGCAGGGCCACAATTTGCCGCAGATTTACGCTATGTTTAATCCCGTCCTCTTCATAGTGAAACAGGCGAACCTTGTCGCTCAGACGATATTTGTTCATCAGGACTTCTCTTATCAAGGCTTTATTTTACTTTTGGTTAACATAAACATAGCAAAAATCTCCGTAGCGTGTTTTATAAGGTTCTTTTAAAATGCAACTTAAAGATAAATTGAAAAAATAAATAAAATGAATAAAAACCCGCTTGAACGGCAGGTTCTGAATTTACCTGCGGGCTATTTTGGTATGGTGCTGGGCACGATCGGCATGGGGTTCGCGTGGCGCTATGCCAGCACCCTCTGGCCGGTGAGTCGGGCTATCGGCGATGGTCTGGTGGCGCTGGCGGCGATGATTTGGGCGCTGCTGACGATAGCGTTTATCTCCCGGGCCATTCGCTTTCCGTGGAGCGTGCTGCAGGAGATGCGCCATCCGGTTGCCAGCAGTTTTGTCAGCCTGTTTCCCGCCACCACGATGCTGGTGGCTATCGGCTTCGTGCCGTGGTTTCGTCCGCTCTCGCTGCTGCTGTTCGGCATTGGCGTGGTACTCCAGCTGAGCTATTCCGCCTGGCAGAGCGCCGGATTGTGGCGCGGAAAACATCCGAGCGACGCCACCACGCCGGGACTCTATTTACCAACCGTGGCGAACAATTTCATCAGCGCGATGGCCTGCGGGGCGCTCGGCTTTAACGACGCCGGGCTGGTGTTTCTCGGCGCCGGGATCTTCTCATGGCTGAGCCTGGAGCCGGTGATTCTGCAACGATTACGCAGCCACGGCGAACTGCCCGCGGCTATGCGGACCTCGCTGGGTATCCAGCTGGCGCCAGCGCTGGTAGCGTGCAGCGCCTGGCTCAGCGTCAACGGCGCAGAGGCGGATACCTTTGCCAAACTGCTGTTTGGCTACGGCCTTTTACAGCTGCTGTTTATGTTACGTCTGATGCCGTGGTACCTGCGGCAGCCGTTCAATGCGTCCTTCTGGAGCTTTTCGTTTGGGATTTCCGCATTGGCCAGCACCGGATTGCATCTCGGACACAGCCAGCCGAACGGCTTCTTCCATTACTTATCGATCCCGTTGTTTATCTTTACCAATCTGATTATTGGACTGTTGTTGCTGCGCACGTTTCTGCTGTTGCTGCGGGGGAAATTGCTGATTCGCGTCGACCGGGCCACATTATTAAACAATAAGGACTTATCATGACTATCCGTGACGAAAACTACTTTACTGATAAATACGGGCTGACCCGTACCCACTCGGAAGTGGTCTATGCCGCGACCCAGGTGCCGCCGGGAAAAGCGCTGGATCTGGGGTGTGGCAACGGACGCAATAGCCTCTATCTGGCGGCAAACGGCTTTGATGTGACGGCGTGGGACAAAAACCCGATGAGCATCAATAACCTGGAGAGTATTCGTGCGCAGGAAGAACTGACCAATCTCCAGGCGGCGGTCAAGGATCTGAATAGCTTAAGCTTCGACGGTGAATATGACTTTATTCTCTCCACCGTAGTACTGATGTTCCTTGAAGCGAAAACTATTCCGGGGCTTATCGCCAACATGCAGCGTTGCACCAGACCGGGCGGCTACAACCTGATCGTTGCGGCAATGGACACCGACGATTATCCCTGCACCGTTGGCTTCCCGTTTGCCTTTAAACCTGAGGAACTGCGACGCTACTACGCCGGCTGGTCGTTCCTCAGGTACAACGAAGAGGTGGGCGAGCTGCACCGCACCGATGCCAACGGCAATCGTATCAAACTGCGTTTTGCCACCATGCTGGCGCAAAAACCGGCTTAACGAGCCGCCAGCAGGCAGAGCTGGAACGCGGTGTGGTACGACGCTTCAAAGGCGCGCAGCGGCAAAAACTCAAATTTCGAGTGGAAGTTGTGCGCGCCGGTGAAGAAGTTGGGCGTTAACAGGCCTTTTGCCGAGAGCGCCGCACCATCGGTACCGCCGCGCATCGGCGTAGGCTTCGGCGTCACGCCAATGCTCTCCATGGCTTCGAACATCAGGTCAATAGCCCGGCGATCGTCGCCAATGGCATTGCTGATGTTGCTGTAGGTGTCGCCGATCGAAAATTCGACGCTGGCCGTCGGGTATTGTGCGGCAATTTTTTCAGCGACGTCGCCAATCTGCTGTTTACGGCGTAAAAAGCTCTCGCTGTCGAAATCGCGAATGCTGGCCTGCAGCAGGGTGCTGTTTTGATCGCCCTGAATGCCATTAAACCAGACATAACCTTCGCGTCCGGCGGTGTGTTCCGGGGTCTGCAGCCGATCGAAATGGCTGATGTAATCGGCGGCCATCAACAGCGGGTTGACCAGCACGCCTTTGGCGGACATCGGATGGGCGGTCACGCCGGTGAAACGAATCTCCGCCGCCGCGGCGTTAAAGTTCTCATACACGATCTCGCCCAGCTCGCAGCAGTCGATAGTCCAGGCAAAATCGACGGCAAAACGGCTGAGGTCCAGCGCTTTTGCCCCCCGCAGGCCCACCTCTTCATCGGGGACAAAGGCCACCACGATATCGCCGTGGCGATGTTCCGGCATCAGGTTTTCCAGCACCGTCATCACCACCGTGACCGCCGATTTGTTGTCGGCGCCGAGCACGCTGGTGCCATCGCTGAAAATAATCTCTTCGTCCGGGTAGGCGAGAATCTCCGGGTGCTCGGCAACCCGCAGCCAGATCTGCTTTTCACTATTCAGGCACAGATCATCGCCGGTAAAACGCAAAATTTGTGGATGAATGTCCGGGGACAGGCCGACGTCCACGGTGTCGATATGGGTGATAAAGCCAATCCGCGGCGCGCCCGGGACATTCCCTCTTTTTACCGCGGTGACGGTGGCATGGTCATCAATCACGATATCGTCCAGCCCAAGGCGGCTTAACTCGTCGGCAAGTTCGCGGGCCATCTCATGTTGTCCCGGCGTGGTTGGCAGCGTGGTGGCGCGCGGATCGCTTTGGCTGCTGATGGCAAGGTAGCGGAAGAAACGCTGGGTCAATTGACTGGCGAGTGGAGATGACATAGTGATTCCTTCTTTATTTATTTTTTCAGGTGTTTGCAATCTGGCTTTAGTGTTATGTATGGGCAGGAAAACAACAAGCTATTCATTAGCTGACAAATTAAAAAAGGAAAACGTTATGCAACGCAAACTCACCACGCTTGCTCTGACAATAACGGCACTCACGTTCGGTTCCGCCGTGAGCGCAAAAACGCTGGTTTACTGCTCCGAAGGATCGCCGGAGAATTTCAATCCTCAGCTCTACACCTCAGGCACCAGCGTGGACGCCAGCGCGGTACCTGTTTATAACCGGCTGGTTGATTTTAAGGTGGGCACCACCGAATTGCAGCCGAGTCTCGCGGAAAGCTGGGAGGTGAGCGATGACGGAAAAGTGTATACCTTCCATTTACGCAAAGGGGTGAAGTTTCAAAGTAATAAATATTTCACCCCCACCCGCGACTTTAATGCCGATGATGTGATTTTCTCCTTCATGCGGCAAAAAGATCCGCAGCATCCTTATCACAACGTCTCCGGCGGCAGCTACTCTAACTTTGAAAGCCTGGAGTTTGGCCAGTTAATTACCGCTATTGATAAGCCTGATGAGTATACGGTGCGCTTTACTTTGGCCCGCGCCGAAGCGCCGTTTGTGGCAGACCTGGCGTGGTATTTCGCCTCTGTTTTATCGGCGGAATATGCGGATGCGATGCTGAAGGCCGGTACCCCGCAGCGCGTCGATTCCGATCCGCTTGGCACCGGTCCCTTTAAGCTGGCGCAGTATCAGAAAGATTCGCGTATTCTTTATACCGCCTTCCCGGACTACTGGCAGGGGAAAGCAAAAATCGACCGTCTGGTTTTTAGCATTACCCCGGATGCTTCGGTGCGCTATGCCAAACTGGAAAAGAATGAATGCCAGGTGATGCCATTCCCTAATCCGGCCGATTTACCGAGGATGAAGGAAAATAAAAACATTCAATTACTGAATAAGGCCGGATTGAACACCGGGTTCCTTGCTTTTAATACGCAAAAACCCCCGCTGGACAATGTCAAAGTACGTCAGGCCCTGGCGATGGCGATTAATAAACCGGCGATTATTGAAGCGGTGTTCCACGGTACCGGTACGCAGGCGAAAAACCTGCTGCCGCCGGGCGTCTGGAGCGCGGACGCGGAGCTGAAAGATTATGACTTTGACCCGCAAAAAGCCAAAGCGCTGCTGCAGGAGGCGGGCATTAGCGGTCCGCTAACGATCGATCTGTGGGCGATGCCGGTGCAGCGTCCTTATAACCCTAACGCCAAACGGATGGCCGAGATGATTCAGGCCGACTGGGCCAAAATCGGCGTGCAGACTAAAATCACCACCTATGAATGGGGTGAATATCTGAAGCGGGTAAAAGATGGCGAACATCAGGCGGCGCTGATGGGCTGGACCACGGCGACCGGCGATCCCGACAACTTCTTCGGGCCGCTATTTACCTGTCAGTCGGCCAACGGCGGTTCGAACTCGGCGAAATGGTGCTATCAGCCGTTTGATAAAATTATTGCCGAGGCAAAATCGATTACCGATCGTCCAAAACGCGAAGCGCTGTATAAACAGGCGCAGCAGATGATGCATGACCAAATGCCGGCGGTGATGATTGCCCACTCGACTATTTTTGAACCGGTGCGTAAAGACGTTTCTGACTATGAAATTGATCCTTTTGGCAAGCATATTTTCTATCAGGTCGATATAAAATAAACAGCAAATGTAAATCCGCCCGTCGTGGCGGATTTATTTTCTCAAAGGTTTGACGTTCCCTTTTTTTGTCACAAAACTTATCCTGGTATTTTGCTATAAATCGCGCCGACAACTGCATTTACAGGGATTCACTCATGCGTACTCATTTCATTTTTAAAGTGGCAGCACTTGCTGGTCTGTTGGCTCTTACGGGCTGCGCCTCAAAAATTGCCGCGCCGGAAAAATATTCTGGTTTCTTAAAAGACTATTCAAACTTAAAAGAAACGACGTCAGCGTCTGGTAAAGCAGAACTGCGCTGGATCTCTGCGGATTACAATCCGCAAAACTACGACAGTATTGTCTATAACCCGATCACCTATTATCCGGTGCCTAAACCGTCTACTCAGGTCGGGGAAAAGGCGCTGCGCGATATTCTTAATTACACCAACCAGCAGATGAAACAGGCGATTGCCGAGCGTAAACCGCTGGTGGCGAAACCCGGACCGCGCAGTCTGATTTTCCGCGGCGCCATCACCGGCGTGGATTCCAGCAAAGAAGGCCTGCAGTTCTATGAAGTGGTTCCGGTCGCCATGGTGGTGGCAGGTACAGAGATGGCAACCGGGCATCGTACAATGGATACCAACCTCTACTTCGAAGGTGAACTGATTGACCCGGCGACCAACAAACCGGTGGTCAAAGTCGTGCGCAAAGGCGAGGGGAAATCACTGGCTAACGAAAGTACGCCGATGACCATTGATACTCTGAAGCAGGTGATTGATGACATGGCGATCGATGCCGTAAAATTTGACCCGACGCAGAAATAAGCCCGCAACAACGAAAGACGCCCTTCAGGAGGGCGTCTCAGATTGCCGACACATTAAATTGCCCGACGGCGCGGCGCTTGTACGGGCCTACAGCGGCCTACAGCGGTTGTGCAAACCTTAGAAGTGACGGGTTTTGTCGGCCGGGTCAGGAGCAGCCGCCACCCGGCATAATGTGGGCACGATGTTCAAAACGGGCCTGTCATCAATCTCAGGCGCCCTTCGGGAGGGCACCTTTTTTATGCCGACAGGCAGAGATTAAGCCAGTCTGCGGCGCAGGAACCACTGCTCGGGACGGGCAAACATCACCAGGTTCCCCACCAGAATCAGCGCCAGCCCGATAACCGCGTTACTGTGCCAGACGTAGCCTTCGTAAAAGGTCGAAATCGTCAGGGCCACCAGCGGGAACAGCAGGGTACTGTAGGCGGCTTTGCCGGCGCCAATCCGGCCAACCAGCGTAAAGTAAGCGCCGAACGCAATCACCGATCCGAACAGCGCCAGGTACAGCAGCGCCCCCATATAGCTCAGCGTCCACTGGGGGGTGAAATCATCGCCGCGCACCAGAGCGATAGCCCCCATCACCAGAGTGCCGTAGAGCATCGCCCAGCTGTTGGTGGTCAGGGTTTCCAGCCCACGGCGCTGGTGGCGCATACTGAGCATGTTGCCGAGAGAAAAACCGTAGGTTCCCAGCGCGCTGAGACCAATTCCCCACAGCAAGGATGCGTTGAGCCCGTTACTGAGCAGATCGTCCCAGAACAGCGTGATAATCCCCACAAGGCCGAGCGCGGCGGCTAGCCAGAAACGCGCGGGCGGCTGCTGGCGGAAGAAAATAAACCCGTTGATGGCGTTAAACAGGACCGCCATGGAAAAAATAACCGATTCAAGACCGGTGTTGATGTGTGCGGCGGCGGTATAAAAGCACCAGAAGTTGAAACAGAAGACGCAGCAGCCCTGTAGTACACAGAACAGATGATCGCGCAGCGCCAGCGGGCGCAGACGACGGGTTGCCAGCAGAATCGCCAGCATCGTGACGCTGGCTACCGCAAACCGCCAGAAAATGGAGACCGGCGCGGAGACCGGCCCCTGTTGTAAAAAGATGGCAATCCATGTCGTTCCCCAGATAACGACCACCAGCCCGTACAGTATTGCGTTCAAAATATTTCTCCCATAAACACTCCAGGGAGGCAGTGTGGCGGTTTTTGCGCGCCGCCGCTGTCATCCTTGCGGGTTGGACTTGCAAATTCTTGCGCTTATTTTTATCGAATGGCTGGAGAGATCTGGTATCCGCTGCCGACTCTTCATAGACTAGAGGTTTACGAAATCAGATGTGTGAAGGCCATGGCTTACGGGACGTTCGAAACATTACGCCGACAAAAAGCCGTCCTGCGGGAGACGGTGGAGCTTAACTCCGGTATTCAACTGGCGGCGTGGTATAACAATCGCGATACGGTTACGGTGCGCAGCGACCATCATACGCTGAGCCTGTACGTTGCCGATGGTTACGAAAGTTATCAGAAAACGCCGCAGGGCTGGAAAAACGGCGGCGGCCCGGATCGTTTTTGCCTGATGCCAAAAGGAGCCGAGAGCACCTGGGATATTCGCGGCGACCTCTCGTTCGTGCATCTGTACTGTACCGATGACCATTTGCGTCGGGTTGGCGAGCAGATCTGGGACCGCAGCCCGGCGTCGTTCAGTCTGCAGGAACAGACCTTTTCCCGGGATGATAAAATTACCGCCGTCTATCGCCAGTTTCTTCTCGATTACGACTGGCAGCAGCAGGCCAACCAGCTGACCTTAAGCTCCGCCAGCACGCTGCTGCTGACCCATCTTATTCAGCACTATTCGAACGTTCAGTGGCGGTTGCCCACGGTCTCCGGCGGCCTGGCGCCGCACGTCCTGCGTAATCTGCTGGCGTGGGTTGAGGAGAATCTGGATCAGCCGCTGACGCTGGCCGATCTGGCGCAGGAGGCGGCGCTCAGCGAATATCACTTCGCGCGGATGTTCCGGCAGTCAATGAACATGGCGCCGCACCAGTATGTGATGCAGCGGCGGATGGTTAAGGCGCAGGAGCTCATCTGCCGCAGCGCCCGGCCGTTGACCGATATCGCGATGGCCTGCGGTTTCAGCTCCGCCAGCCATTTCAGTAACCGGGTGAAAAGCGCCACCGGTCTGACGCCGTCGCAGTTACGTGCGGCGCAGCGCTGACAGCAGGGCGAAACTCGCGCCGCCGAGCGCCAGCCCCCAGAAGGCCGAGCCGATCCCCGCCAAAGTCACGCCGCTGGCGGTGACCAGAAACGTCACCCCCGCCGCATCGCGTTCATTCTCCTGATTCAGCGCCTGAAACAGACTCCCGCCAAGCGTCCCGAGCAGCGCCAGCCCGGCCAGCATCTGAATCCACGCCGTCGGCAGGGCAGACATCAACGAGGTAATCGAACCGCCGAACAGGCCGGCCAGCAGATAAAAACCGCCCGCGGCGGCGGCGGCCAGCCAGCGTCGCTGCGGATCGGGATGGGCCTCCGGACTTTGGCAGATGGCGGCGGTAATGGCGGCAATACAGATGGAGTAGACGCCAAAAGGCGACAGGATCAGCGCCAGGCCGGCGGTGGCGACAATCAGCGGCGACACGGGTACCCGATAGCCGGAAGCCTGCATCGTGGCGAAACCGGGGGCGTTTTGCGAAGCCATGGTGACCAGGAAGAACGGCACCCCGACGCTGAGGAGCAGCGAAGGGGTAAACTGCGGCGCGGTATATTCCGGGGCGACAAAAGCGAGGCTGATGTGGCTCCCGGTGACGTCGCCGGAGAACACGGCGATAACGCCGCCGACCAGCAGCGCCGCGACCACCGCAAAGCGCGGGTACAGCGCTTTACACAGCAGCCAGGCTGCCAGCATGCCGCCACACAGCAGAAGATGGTCTTCAAGGGTGGCGAAGGCCTGCAGACCGAAGCGCAGTAAAATCCCTGCCAGCATGGCGGCGGCGAGCGAGTGGGGGATAATTTTCATCAGCCGGGCAAAAAGGCCGGTCAGCCCGCATAGCACCATCAGGCCATTCGCAAAGATAAACACGCCGACCGCCTGGTTCAACGTCACCCCCTGTAATCCGCTGACCAGTAGCGCCGCGCCGGGGGTTGACCAGGCGGTGAGGATCGGCACTTTGCGCCATAGCGTGAGGGCCAGCGTACTGACCCCCATCCCGAGGCCGAGGGCCGTCATCCAGCCAGCGATCTGACTCGCGCTGGCCCCTGCGCTGGCGGCGGCCTGCCAGATAATGGCGGCCGAGCTGGCGTAGCCCACCAGGACGGCGATAAACCCGGCGAGTAGCGTCGGCAGCGGGAGTGAGAACGAGCGCATAGTGACCTCTTGTGCGTTATAACATCCGACAAAATGTAGCATTGTGCGTTATAACGCACAATGATCTTTTCCCTCTTTTCATGCCGTCGTCATCGCCGTCGCGGATGCGCCAGGCGCGTTTCCCGACGAAACTTCCTGTAGAATCATACCAATGCGCGTATAATTTCTGCTGAGCATATCAGGAGGTGGAATGAATATTGCGCAACATCTGGCGACGACCCTGAAAACGCTGCGTCAACAGCGGGGCTGGAGTCTGTCGCGACTGGCGGAAGAGACCGGGGTGTCAAAAGCGATGCTCGGGCAGGTTGAGCGAAATGAATCCAGCCCGACGGTAGCGACCTTGTGGAAAATCGCCACCGGTCTGAACGTGCCGTTCTCGGCGTTTATCGTGGCCGATGAATCGACGGCGCCGACCGCCTTTGACCCGCAGCAGCAGGCGATGGTGGTGACACCCCTTTTCCCGTGGGACCCGGAGCTGCGTTTTGACCACTTCTCGATTACGCTCGCCCCCGGGGCGCTCAGCGAATCCACGCCGCACGAGAAAGGGGTAATTGAACATGTGGTGGTGATCGGCGGCGTGCTGGATTTGTGTCTGCAGGGGGAGTGGCAGACGCTAACGAGCGGAGAAGGGCGGCGGTTTGCCGGCGATCTGGCGCATGCTTATCGTAACAGCGGCGCGCAAACGGCCCATTTTCACTCGCTGATTCATTATCCCAAAGAAAAAGCCGCGGGTATTTAACCTGCGGCCAATCAAATGATTAATGTAACCACTCACAACGTGACGAGGAAAATCCGGAATACGTGATGACTGTAACCGTAGACGTTTTGCGAAGGAAATACCTTTTCCTTCAATGCTTTGCTGGAAACTGAAAATTCACCTTTTCCGCGTGATGGAAAATGATTTCGTCTCTGCCCACTTCTGACTACAATAGCCGCCATTTCGACCCCCTATAACGGATAACGACGAGCGTATGCGCCTGCACAACCATCATCTTGAACTTCTTAGCCCCGCCCGCGATGTCGGGATCGCCCGTGAAGCGATTTTACACGGCGCAGACGCGGTTTATATCGGCGGACCGGGTTTCGGCGCACGCCACAACGCCAGCAACAGCCTCAGCGATATTGCCGGGCTGGTGCCTTTCGCCCATCGCTACGGCGCGAAAATCTTTGTGACGCTGAATACGATCCTGCACGATGATGAGCTGGAACCGGCGCAGCGACTGATTACCGACCTGTATGAAACCGGCGTTGATGCGCTGATCGTGCAGGATATGGGGGTGATGGAGCTGGATATTCCGCCTATTGAACTCCACGCCAGCACCCAGTGTGACATCCGCAGCGTCGAGAAGGCAAAATTCCTCTCCGACGTCGGTTTCAGCCAAATCGTGCTGGCGCGCGAGCTGAACCTGCAGCAGATTAAAGCGATTTACGACAACACCGACGCGACAATCGAGTTCTTTATTCACGGCGCTCTGTGCGTGGCCTATTCCGGGCAGTGCAATATCTCCCATGCCCAGACCGGGCGCAGCGCCAACCGCGGCGACTGCTCCCAGGCGTGCCGTTTACCGTATACCCTGAAAGATGATCAGGGTCGCGTGGTAGCCTATGAGAAACACCTCCTGTCGATGAAAGACAACGATCAGACCGCCAACCTGGCCCAGTTGATCGATGCCGGCGTGCGCTCCTTCAAAATTGAAGGGCGCTACAAAGATATGAGCTACGTGAAAAACATTACCGCGCACTATCGTCAGATGCTCGACGCGATTATTGAAGATCGCGGCGATCTGATGCGTTCGTCCGCCGGACGCACCGAACACTTTTTCGTTCCCTCCACCGACAAAACCTTCCATCGCGGCAGCACCGACTACTTTGTTAATGCGCGCAAAGGTGACATCGGCGCATTTGATTCGCCGAAATTTATCGGCCTGCCGGTGGGTGAAGTGCTGAAAGTGGCGAAAGACCACCTCGATGTTGAAGTGAGCGAAGCGCTGACCAACGGCGATGGCCTCAACGTGATGATTAAGCGCGAAATCGTCGGTTTCCGCGCCAACACGGTGGAAAAAACCGGCGAAAATCGCTATCGCGTCTGGCCGAACGAGATGCCGGCAGACCTGCATAAGGTCCGGCCGCGCCAGGTGCTGAACCGTAACCTCGACCATAACTGGCAGCAGGCTTTGCAAAAAACCTCCAGCGAGCGGCGAATTGCGGTGGATATCGACCTCAGCGGCTGGCAGGAGCAGCTGGTGCTGACGATGACCTGCGAAGATGGCGTCAGCGTCACCCACACCCTGGACGGCGAGTTTGCCGAAGCGACCCAGGCGGAGAAAGCGCTGGCGAACCTGCGGGACGGCGTGGCGAAGCTGGGACAGACGATCTATTTTGCCCGCGATGTGCAGATCAATCTCCCCGGCGCGCTGTTTGTGCCGAATAGCCTGCTGAACCAGCTGCGTCGGGAAACGGTAGAACGACTGGACGATGCGCGGGTGAAATCCGCGCCGCGCGGCCAGCGCAAAGCGGTTTCCGTCCCGCCGCCGGTTTACCCGGACACCCATCTGTCGTTCCTTGCCAACGTCTATAACCATAAGGCGCGTGCGTTTTACCAGCGCTATGGCGTGAAGCTGATCGATGCGGCCTATGAAGCGCATCAAGAGAAGGGCGACGTGCCGGTGATGATCACGAAACACTGTCTGCGTTTTGCCTTCAATTTATGCCCGAAGCAGGCCAAGGGATCGATTAAGAGCTGGAAAGCGACGCCAATGCAGCTCATTCACGGGGATGAAGTGCTGACGCTGAAATTCGACTGCCGTCCGTGCGAAATGCACGTTATCGGCAAAATGAAAAATCATATTTTGAAAATGCCGCTTCCGGGGAGCGTGGTTGCTTCGGTCAGCCCGGATGAGCTGTTGAAAACCCTGCCGAAGCGTAAAGGCGTCTGATCGACGGCAGACGCTACTGGCGGAAGTGCATTTTCGGTTTGCGCGCATTCTGCCAGTGGTGACGTTCGCGCAGATCGGCGGCGGCCTCGTCCCGCTGGCTGCGCAGTTCATCACTGTCGGCCTCGTGCAGCAGCTGCTGTTCGAGGCTTTGTACCGGGAAGTATTCATGTCCTTGTTTGCGGGCCAGCAGATGGCCGGAAAATAACGCACACATCAGCACGAATGCCGAAACGCATCTCCTGAGCATATCGATTTCCAGTGACAGACGAGTGGGGCTACTATGCTCTGAATTTCTTGAGCTTTATTATTGGGTTATCAAAGAAGAGCAAAGTCTGCGTCAGCCTTTCCTGACGAAAGGCGAAAAAAAGCCCGGCGCGATACACGCGTCGGGCCGAAGAGTGATTATTTTTTCGGCGGCAATGGATTGCCGTTGTGCTGGCCGTCTTTCGACGGCTGTTTGTTGCCCTGCGCGGACGACTTGCCTTTCGGCGGCTGTTTGCCGTTATGCGATGCGCCCTGTGCTGGCCGTTTACCGCTGTGCTGCTGCCGGTTCTTATCGTGGCCGTTATGCTGCTGGCCTGCGACCGCTTTCCCCGGAGGCGGCGGGGGATTATCGGCGGCAAACGCCAGGGAAGAGAGCGCAAACGACATCGCTGCGGATAACAAGACACTCTTTTTCATTACTACATCCTATATTTTTTATGTGCCTTGAGATTTCAGCAAATAAAAATGGAGAGACAATGGAGTTCTTGCTAATCAGCGTAATCCGCAGCGCCGGGGATTAAACTTTCAGCCCGGCCGCGGTCATTAAAAAACGAAAGAGCATACTGACTGCCCCCAGCGCCAGCACGCTGGTGCCCCACAGCGCGACCATCCATAATAGTTGCTTCAGTCGTGACTGATTCATCAATGATACCCCTCGCCATGTTGGACTTTGCCGCGAAACACGTAATAGCTCCAGAAGGTATAGCCGAGGATCACCGGAATAATCAGCAGGGCGCCTACCAGCATGAAACCCTGGCTCTGCGGCGGCGCGGCGGCCTGCCACAGCGTAATGCCCGGCGGGATAATATGCGGCCAGATACTGATCCCCAGACCGCTGAAGCCGAGAAACACCAGCCCCAGCGTCAGAATAAAGGGCAGCGCATGGCGATCAGGGTTGCGCAGATCCCGCCACAGCCAGGCGCCGAGCGCCACAACCAGCAGGGGAACCGGCAGCAGGAAAAAGAGGTTCGGCAGCGTGAACCAACGGGCGGCAATGGCCGGCTGCGCCAGCGGTGTCCACAGGCTAATGACGGCGATGGCGATCAGCAGCGCCAGTAGCAGCGTTCGCGAGGTATGGCGCATTTTGTCCTGCAGCGGATTTTCGCTTTTCATGACCAGCCAGGTGGCGCCCAGCAGCGCATAGGCAATGGTCAATCCCAGACCGCAGAACAGGGTGAACGGCGTCAGCCAGTCGAGCATTCCGCCGCTGAACGCGCGACCGCTTACCGAAAAGCCATTGATGACCGCCCCGACAACCACGCCCTGAGAAAAGGTGGCCAGCAGCGAGCCGCCGAGAAATGCGCGATCCCAGAACGGACGGTGTGACGGCGTTGCCTGGAAGCGAAACTCAAACGCCACGCCGCGAAAAATCAGGCCGATTAGCATTAACGTCAGCGGGATCGCCAGCGCATCGATAATCACCGCGTAGGCGAGGGGAAACGCGCCGAACAGCCCGGCGCCGCCAAGCACCAGCCAGGTTTCGTTGCCGTCCCAGACCGGCGCTACGCTGTTCACCATGACGTCGCGGTCTTCAGCATCGCGGGTGGCCGAGAACAAAATGCCGATCCCTAAATCGAAGCCATCCATCACGATGTACATCAGGGTGGCGAAGACGATAATGACGAACCAGATAACTGAGAGATCGATCCCCATTAGCGGGACTCCTTATGCTGAAAACCTTCCGTTGCCGCGGAGAGCGGGCGGGCCGGGGTACCGGAGAGCGGTGGATTGAAGGTCTGCGGGCCTTTGCGGATCAGGCGCAGCATATAGCTGTAGCCGACGCCAAATACCGAGCTATAGACGACGAAAAAGGTCAGCAGACTGAGAGTCATATGCAGGTCGCCATGGGCGGAGACGGCATCAGCAGTGCGCTGTACGCCATACACCACCCAGGGCTGACGGCCGACTTCGGTGGTGACCCAGCCTGCGAGAATGGCAATCAGCCCGGAAGGGCCCATCCACAGGGCAAAGCGCAGGAAGGGCTTCGACTGATACAGACGCTGGCGGTAGCGCAGCCACAGCGCCAGCGCCCCAAGCAGGATCATCAGCATGCCGAGTCCGGCCATCAGGCGAAATGACCAGAAGACAATGGTCGAGTTGGGGCGGTCTTGCGGCGCGAACTCTTTCAGGGCGGGCACCTGTTTGTCCAGACTATGCGTCAGGATCAGGCTACCGAGTGCCGGGATTTCAAGTCCGTAGCGGGTGCGCTCCTGCGCCATATCCGGCCAGCCGAACAGCAGCAGGGGCGTCGGTTCCCCCGGCCGGTTTTCCCAGTGTCCCTCGATGGCGGCAATTTTTGCCGGCTGATGTTTCAGGGTGTTCAGGCCGTGCATATCGCCAATCATCGCCTGGATGGGGGCAACGATAAGCGTCATCCACAGTGCCATTGAAAACATGGCGCGAATCGCCGGCGTGTTGTGACCGCGCAGCAGATGCCACGCTGCCGAGGCCCCGACGAACAGCGCGCTGCTGAGAAAAGCCGCCACCGTCATATGAAGCAGACGATACGGGAACGACGGGTTGAAGATAACCGCGAACCAGTCGACGGGAACCACCTGGCCGTTAACGATTTCGAACCCCTGCGGCGTCTGCATCCAGCTGTTGGAGGCGAGGATCCAGAAGGTCGAGATGATGGTCCCCAGCGCGACCATACAGGTGGCGAAAAAGTGCATGCCGGGACCGACGCGGTTCCAGCCAAAGAGCATGACCCCAAGGAACCCCGCCTCAAGGAAGAAGGCGGTCAGGACTTCATAAGTCAGCAGCGGGCCGGTAATACTGCCGGCAAACTCGGAAAAACCGCTCCAGTTGGTGCCGAACTGGTAGGCCATCACCAGACCGGAGACGACGCCCATGCCGAAGTTAACGGCGAAAATCTTTGACCAGAAGTGGTAAAGCGAGCGCCAGACAGGATTTTTTGTCTTCAGCCACAACCCTTCCAGTACCGCCAGATAGCTGGCCAGGCCGATGGTAATGGCAGGAAAGATAATGTGAAATGAGACGGTAAAGGCGAATTGAATTCGCGCCAGGTGGAATGCATCAAGACCGAACATGCAGAACTCCGCAAGAAAATTGATTCAGCGCAATTCTAGGCGGCGAGAGTTTCGGGTTGCAGAGGCAGAAAGGCTATTTTTTGTGATAACAGTTGCCTGACTGTTATGGCTTTTATCGCGGGAGCCAGCCTGTCGACGCGATGATGATGATCCCCGAGCGGCTTGTTGCTGCGGTCGGTCGGCCCGCAGGCAGGAGATAAAAGCGCGCCGCGTTACGCATGGGCAAATCCGCGGCGCAAAAAGCCTTAAAAGGCCTGTTGATAAAGCCGCAGCGCATCCTCCTCGTTGACCGTCACCGGGTTATTCACCAACAGCCGGGTTTGCTGCATGGCATCCCGGGCGAGCAGCGGCAGTTGAGCTTGATCTACCCCGACATCTCGCAAGCGCTGCGGTGCGCCGCTGGCAACGATAAGACGGGTCATTTCGGCGATGAATGCCGCGCTATCCCGTTGCACATCGCCGCAGGTCTGCAGCCCGATAGCCGCCGCAAGTTCTGCATACAGCGCCCCCGCCACGGGGGCATTGAAATGCAAAACGGGGATCAGCATCAGGGCGTTTGAGAGACCGTGGGGCACGTGATAGCGCCCGCCGAGTGGGTAAGCGAGCGCATGAACGGCCGCCACCGGCGCGTTGGCAAAGGCCTGACCGGCCAGCATCGCCCCGAGCAGCACTCCCTCGCGCGCCTCGCGATCTTGCCCGTGGCGACAGGCGTTGAGCAGATGACGAGTCATCAACCGCAGCGCTTCGCGGGCCAGCGCATCCGATAGCGGATTTTTTTGATGGGCGCTGGTGTAGGCTTCGATAGCATGGACCATAGCGTCAATTGCGGCAGCCGCGGTATGCACCGGAGGCAAACCGAGCGTCAGGTGGGCATCCAGCAGCACCACATCGCAATACAGCTGCGGGGCCACCACGCCCATTTTGCTGTTTTCACCGGTGGTGAGAATCGCGATGTTGGTTACTTCGGAGCCGGTTCCGGCGGTCGTCGGGATTTGCATCAGCGGCAGACGCGTCCCTTCGACCTTATCCATGCCGTACATCGCGTCGAGCGGCTGCTGCGACGGCGCGAGCACGGCGGCCATTTTCGCCACATCCAGCGAGGAGCCGCCGCCGATCCCAATGACCATATCGCAGCGTGCCTCACGGGCCTGTTCCGCCGCGCGCACGGCCAAATCGGCGGGCGGGTCGGCGACGACCCGGTCGAATCGGGTTATCGTATAGCCGCTGCGGCACAAGGCGTCTTCCACCGGTGCCAGCACGCCGGCGCTCACCAGCCCGGGATCGGTGACCAGTAAGATTCGCCGGGCCTGAAAGTAGCGCCGGACGATATCGCCCAGCCGCGCCGCGCCTTGCCATTCGACGAGTACGGTCCCGACGGTGGTGAAGGTGAAGGCCTTTCCTGATGGGGGCATACTGACTCCTTATCTGTCGTTGTCCGTCTGCGGAATTAAAAAGCTCTGCACCTCTTTTTTATCCAGCAACGGGGCAATCACTTCGAGGCCCAGGTGCTGAAAATGCGGGGTTGCCCGGTGCGCATCGAGCCCGCCTGCGTGACGATAGCGCTCGAGGATCACAAAGTGGCGACGATCTTCCAGGGACTGAAAGAAGGCATAGGAGAGATTGTCCGTCTCCTGACGGGTGGCTGCGGCGAGGGCGTGCAATGCGGTTGCCACGTTCTCAACCTCATCCGGACGCGTGTAGTAGTGGGCGATGACCTGTAGCTGCTGATTTCCCATAGAGAGCTCCGCGTTATTGCGATGAAAGGGGCAGATTCCACAGCGCACTGTCGCTGCTGGAGACTGCCGTCGCGCCGCTGGCAAGCGCCGCGCGGATTTGCGCTTCGTTACTGACAAATCCGGATGCGACAATTGGCGGCAGGCGCTGGCGATCGGCCTGCGGCAGCATGGCCAGCATCGGGGCCGGCATCAGCTGCACATAATCGGGCTCGCTCTGCTCCAGCGCATGCAGACTGCGCAGCCAGGTCGAACGGTCGGTGACAAAGATCTTTTGCATCGTCACCAGCCCGCTTTTTTTGGCCCGCTGCACGGTCTGCAGACGCGTGGAGAGCAGCCCCATGGCGCCGGTTTCGGCAATATAGTCGATCCCGCCTTTATCCTGCGACAGGCCGTTGCAGCTGTCGATATTGACGATCACATACTTGTCTGCCTTCGCCAGCAGGGTAATCACTGGCTGAAGTTTAATCAGATCGATATTGGCAATAATGCAGACCTGCGCCCGGCTGGTGAGCGCCACTTTTAACTGGTCGATGCCGTAGATCGCCATAATCATCGGGTGGCACGCCAGCTGCGTGCCGAGGTTTTTGATCATTGTTGACCTGCCGGGCGCGAAACGTATTCATCGCTCAACCCCAGTTTCCCCGGATTGAGAATACGGTGTGGATCGAGTGCGGCTTTGATCTCCGCCATCACCTTCAGGGTTTCACCTAAGGCGGCCTGCATATAAGGCGAACGTAATAAACCTACTCCATGATGATGGCTGAGAGACGCGTTGTGGCGAATCAGCACCGCGTTTGCCGCATCCCAGGCAGCGCGATACCAGGCCGCTCGCTCCTTAACGGCGACATCTCCGCGCAGCGAAAAGTAGAGACAGGCGCCATCGACGTAGGCGTGAGACTGATGGGCGGAGCCGGCGAGGGTACCCGGGACGGCGTTAATGGCGGCGACGACCTCCTCATAGATAGCGGCCAGATCGCGCCAGCGGCCAACCATCTCCAGGGTATCGGCCACCAGACCCGGGCTGCGGGCAAAGCCTTCGGCGCTCTTCCCGGTGAGATAGCGGGTATCCAGCCAACGCTCAAATATCGGATCGCTCTCCAGCGGCTGTCCCTGGCATTGCTCACAGACGCGCGCCGAGATGGCCAACACCGCGTCCACCAGCTCCTTTTCACCCTCATCGGCAATCAACAGAACGTTGGTCTCCGGTAAGGAGAACTGCACGCCGCTTTCGAGATTATCGTACAGCCGCAGGGCGGCGGGGGTTGCGCCATGCTGGAGGATCTGTCGGCAGGCTTCGAGGCCGTCGGCAAAGCTGGCGAAACCCCAGGCGATGGCGCGGCCATACTCCGGCAGGCGATGCAGTTTCAGGCGTACGCGCACAATGACGCCCAGCGTACCTTCAGAGCCGATAAACAGCTGCTGAATGTCCGGTCCGGTGGCGCTGCGCGGCGCACCGCCGACGGTAATTAAGCGCCCGTCAGCCAGCACCACATCCATGCCGTATACCATATCCTCAATTTTCCCGTAGCGGGTCGACAGTTGACCGGCGCCGCGACAGGCGACCCAGCCGCCCACCGTGCTGATGCCAAACGAAGAGGGCCAGTGGCCCATCGTCATGCCGTACTCCTGCTGAATGGTTTGCTCGAAGATATCGCCAAACATCCCGGCTTCTACCTCTACAATCTGGCTGTCCGGGTCAAAGCTCAGCAGCTGGTTGAGATCACAAACGTCGAGCACAATGCCGCCGCGTACCGGCAACGCGGCGCCGGTGACGTTGCTGCGTCCGGCGGAAACCGTTAGCGGCAGATGGTAGCGATGGGCGATGCTGACCACCTCCTGAACCTGTTCGACGCGGGAGACGCGGACGATAACCGCAATGGGGGTTGCCGGGTTGCCATCGGTCTCGGCGATCATCGAGCCGGCCCACCAGTCGCGGGTCCAGCTCACGACATCATGACGGGCGGTGAGCACCTCGTTGGCTACGCTGCGCAGCTGGTCTATCACGCTGTCACTCACAGTGACAGGGTCACGTTGCATACCGTCCCCGCAGCCCTCGGCCTGGCTTTGTGCGGCCCAACCCGGTGGCGTGTGGACGCCGACAAGATAATTACCGCGGTTATAACCACGTTTAATCGCTTCTTTACTGATCATTCTGCGCTCCCCATAAGGATGGATTTTTCATGTTTAACGGCGGCCCGGTAGGCGGCAATTTGCTGCGCAACGACTGCCGGGGCCAGGTTGAGTTCCTGCTGTAAGAGTTCGCCGACGCGGTCGGCGGCGGTCACCGAGGCATCCCGCGCCATCAGCCGGGCGCGTAAACGACGTGACAAAATGTCGTCGACGCTGCCGGCCAGCTCATGACGAATGGCGTAAATCACTTCGGCTTCGGTGTAGGGCAATCCGGCAATAATCGGCGTCTCTAACGCCGGGTTGGCGTGGATGAGGTCGCTGACAAAATGGGCTTCGGCGCCATAACGCTCGCCGAGGTGGGCGGAGAGCCCGCCGGAAGCGAGAATAGCCTGCGGATCGTAGCCGGCGGCGCCAAGTAAAAAGGCGCGTTTGGTGGAACAGGCGCGTTTGCGCCCCAGCAGTTTCGCGGCCACATCGACGGTCTGTTCCGCCATATGCCGGGATGTGGTCAGTTTGCCGCCGACAATCGTAATCAGGCCATCCGGCGCGACATCAATTTCGTGATTGCGTTTCAGCTCTACGGTTTTTCCGCCGGGGCTGCCTATCAGCGGGCGGCAGCCGGCAATACTGCCGACCACATCCTGCGCGGTGAGCTGGGTTTTGAGCGCGGAATTGGCTCCATCCAGCAGAAAATCCAGCTCTTCCCGGGTGCAGCACACATCGTCCAGATCACCGTGATAATCTTCATCGGTGGTGCCCAGATAGGAGACATTGCCCCAGCGGGTAATCGTCGCGCGGCGTTTGCGCCCGGCGACGGGGATGGTGACCGTGCAGTCATTGCGAATTTTGAGCCACGGAATCGCGACATGGACGCCTTTTGCCGGGCGGATTTGTAGCGCCGACGGGGCGCCTTTTTTCTGCCCATTCCAGTCGCGCAGCCACACGCCGGTGGCCATGATCACCACCCGGGCTTTGACCGCGATCTCGCGATCGTCGGCCCGGACCCGCGCGCCGTTCACTTTGCCATGACCATCGCGAGTCGTGTCGATCGCCTGGGCATGGTTCACCACCGCCGCCCCGTGAAATGCGGCGGTACGTACCAGGGCCAGCGTCAGCCGGGCGTCATCGACTCTGGCGTCAAAGTACATAAAGCCGCCGGAAAGCTGCTCTTCATTCAGCGTCGGACAGTGGGAGAGCACCTCCGCCGGCGTGAGTTTCTGGTGCAGAATGCCTTCTCGCCAGCCGCCGGCCAGATCGTAAGTCCACAGCAGGCTCTCAAAGGCGGAGGCCATGCGTTTGTCGAAAATGCCGTTTTTATCCAGCACCGGAAACATAAACGGCAGGCGCTGTACCAGATGGCGGGCATTGCGGCGCAGACGCTGACGCTCAAGCAGCGAGTGGCGCACCAGCCCTAAATTCCCCTGTTCGATATAGCGCAGGCCGCCGTGGACCATTTTTGATGATTTGGACGAGGTGCCGGAGGCAAAGTCGCTCTTTTCCACCAGCGCCACGCGGTAGCCGCGCAGGCTGGCGTCCAGCGCGGTGTAGGCACCGGTGACGCCGCCGCCGACAATCAAAATATCAAAGGTATCGCTGGCCAGCCGGTCCAGCTGTTCTTCGCGCTGCAGGCGCAGCGGGGCAGTGTCGAACATTTCGCTGCGCGCTTTGTTGGCTTTACGGGACGGAAAAAACTTCATCAACGCCTTTACTCCTGATTGTGGGATGAGGTGGCGGCCGTGGCCAGCTCCTGGGTGATGCGGCTCTCCCAGAGGGTTCGCTGCTGCCGACGGCATTCACTATCGATGGATGGCATAAATCGACGGGCGACCTGCACGGTCTGACAGGCCTCGTGTAATGAGTCCCACAGCAGACCGCCGGATCCGGCGAGAAACGCGGATCCTCGCAGGCTGGCGCGCGCCGTTTCGGCCATTCTGAGAACCGGAATGCCGCTCAGGTCGGCCTGGATTTGCATCAGGATGTCGCTGTTGGACATTCCGCCGCCCACCACCAGCTCACTGACGCTGAGGCCGGTGGCCTGTTCGTTGGCGCGAATGCAGGCGGCTACCGAATGGGCGATGCCTTCGAGAATCGCCCGGGCTATCTGCGCGCGGGTGGTGGAGATGGAAATCCCGTTTAGCGAGGCGCGGGCCTGCGGTTGCAGCACCGGAACCCGAAGCCCGGTTAGCGCCGGAATAAAGCTTACGCCGCCAGCGCTGGCGGTTTGCGCTGCCAGGTCGCTGATCTGCTCCGGCGTGGCGAACCAGCCCAGATTTTCACACACCCAGTTAAGGGCGGATCCGCTGGTAGGGACGAAGGTTTCGACGGAATAGTGGGCTTTACCGTGCTGGCGCCTGGCGGTCATCACCAGCGTGCTTTCACCGGCCTCGTGCAGTGTCGGGAGCCGGTCGCCAACCAGCAGATCGACAAAACTGCCGGTGCCGTGCATACACAAGGATTGACCGCGGGCGATGCAGCCCAGCCCGACGGCGCCGGCAAACTGATCGCCCATGCAGGCCAGTACCGGCACGGCGATGCCGAGCACCGATTTTCGCGAGGTGCCGAGCATCTCACCATCATCGACCAGGGTCGGTAACAGTCCGCTCGGGAAAGCCAGTTCCGCCAGCCACGGGGCGTAGTAACGGTGATCCCGCAGCTGATAGGCACCGGCCGAGGTGGCATTGGTCGGCGTGGACAGGCAGCGCCGCTCCTCGGTGAGATGCCAGAGCAGCCAGCTATCGATGGTCCCAAACATCAGGCGTCCGGCCCGGTGCGCCGCTGCGATCGCCGGGGTCTCGGCAATATGGCGGGCGGCCCACAGGTAAGGGGAGCGAATCCCCACCGGACGACCGGTGTGATTCAGCAGCGGTCGGTCCCATTCGCCGGCTTTATCCGCCAGTGTCCGGGCGTAGCGAGCATCCTGCCAGACCATCGCCGGCACCAGCGCCTGGCCGCTCTGGCGATCCCAGAGTACGGCGGTGGATCGCTGGGTGGCGATAGCCAGTGCCTGAATGTGCATGTTGCGGCTTTGCGCTTCGGCGATGGTCTTGCGACATACCGCCAGCGTCATAGTCAGAATCTCGTTGGCATCTTGTTCCACCACGCCGTGACGGGGGCTGACGACCCGAAGCGGGTGATATTCCAGACAGTGAACCTGTCCGTCCTGGCCGACGACCGCCGCGCGGGTGCCGGAGGTACCTTCATCAATGGACAGAATAACGTTTTGTGGTGAATTCATTTTGTGCCTCGGCCGGTTTCCTGCGCGACAGGCTGCAGGGGGGAACGGGAGAGTGGGGTAAATTGCGGCGCGCCAGGTTCGTTATCCGGCTGGATCGCAGTGCGCGTCGGATCCCAGGAGATAACGAAGCAGACGATGCTGGCGAAAAGCGGGACGGCCGACATGATCAAAAAGGTCGACTGTAATCCGTACATTTCACGAAAGATGGGGAAGACAAACAAACCGATGGCGGCGCCAATCGCCCCCAACGCACCGACGATGCCGTTGGCGCCGGCGCGTAATTCGCTGCGAAAGGAGAGAGAAGAGAGACTCTTACCGTTGGCGCCTGGACCGCCGGAATGAAACAGGATAAACAGAGCCGGTACCATCAGCGACGCCCACAGCGGCATGCGGTCGCTGAACAAACCGAGAGTGAGCAGCACCAGAAAAGCGATGGCGAAGCCGATAGCGGAGGAGCGGCGCAGACCGAGGCGACGACCGATCGACGGTGACAGAAAACCGCCGACAATGCCGAATATGTTAAAAAATAGTGAACCAAGCGTTGCGTAGACAAAGTTTTTACCGAACAGACTGGCGCTGATGACCGGGAGATACCAGCCCACGCCGAAATATTGAATCGACTGACAGATCTGCACTGTTGATGCCAGAATTGTCCGCGGTAAATAGACGCCGCGAAAAATAAGCACAACGTTTTTAATCCCTTTTTGCGCCTGGCCAATTATCGGTTTTTGTTCGCTGGCGGGGGCGAGAATAAAACGATCGCCATATATTTTTTGCATCGCTTTGACCGCGTCAGCCAGGCGCGATTTACGCGCTAACCACACCGGACTTTCAACCAGATAACGTATTTGCAGCAGTAAAATAATTATTCCACAGAGCGCCGTTGCGGCCACCGAATAGCGCCAGATAGTATCGCCGACCTGCCATGAATAAAATAACAACGCCAGCACCAGATTTAAGCAGACGGCGACATACCAGACCCCTTGCCAGGTGTTGAGCCGGCTTTTAAAACGCGCCGGGGTAAACTCCGCGAGCAGCGCCATCGCCACCGCAAAATCCATGCCGTAGGCGATGCCCACAAAGAATCGGCCGGTAAGTATCAAATTGAAATCAGGAGAGAAAGTGACGAGAAGGGCGCCGAGCACGGCGCATATTTTTGCCGCAATCAGCGGCGTGACCCGCCCCCAGCGGTCGGCGATCCAGCCGCCGACTGGATTAAAAATAATGGCAATCCATGAAGAAAAAGAGGTCAGCATCGCCACGTCCGTAGCGCTTAACTGTAAATCCCGGGTCATCGGATTGAGCCCGGCGCTTAATGCTGAATTAGAGAAGGCGTCTAAAAATAATCCACCGAGTGCCAGCCACCAGATAATGCCGGCTTTACCCGCAATATTCGGCTGCGCATCGATAAACTGAATAATATCATCAATGCCGCGAATATTTTTTTTGCTTGTATTTTTATGAACAGACATAGCGGTCCCCTTTGCAATACTCGAAAGAAGGCCGCTACATACAGGAAAGGCAATGAGAGACCATCTTAATGAATGACAGATAGTCTCTAATCTAAAATCTGTAGGCTGAACTCTAGAGCGCTGAACGGCGGGTGTCAAAGTGCCGGGAAAGCTTTACGCGCAATTTGTGACATGTAACTCATTTGTTAATCATTAGATCTAAAAAAATCGTCCGCGCCGATAGCGTCGGCAGCGGAAGTCGGCGCGGGCTGAGCTATAACAGTTTTTATAAACGGCTATTTTTTCATGGCTGATATACTATAGGCGCAAACCTGAACCGCGAGACTCCTCATGAAAAAGTATCAGCAGCTTGCGCAGCAGTTGACCGAACAGATTGCGCTCGGCGTCTGGCAACCCGGCGATCGGTTGCCTTCGTTACGCGAACAGGTGGTCAGCAGCGGGATGAGTTTTATGACCGTCAGCCACGCCTACCAGCTGCTGGAAAGCCAGGGCCGGATTATTGCCCGCCCGCAGTCCGGCTACTACGTGGCGCCAAAACCGGTCAGACTACGCCAGCCGCCACCGCCTGCGCAGGTGACCCGTGATGAATCGGTCGATATCAACACCTACATTTTTGAGGTGCTGCAGGCCAGCCGCCGGGCTTCGATGCTGCCCTTTGCCTCGGCATTTCCCGACCCGCGGCTGTTTCCGCTCCAGCAGCTTAATCGCTCGTTGGCGCAGGTGAGCAAAACTGCGACCGCCATGAGCGTCATTGAGAATCTGCCGCCGGGCAATGATGAGCTGCGTCACGCGATTGCCCGGCGCTACGCGCTGCAGGGGATGAACATTTCGCCGGATGAAATCGTGATTACCGCCGGTGCCCTGGAGGCGCTGAATCTCAGCCTGCAGGCGGTGACGGAGCCGGGCGACTGGGTGGTGGTGGAAAACCCCTGTTTTTACGGCGCGCTGCAGGCGCTGGAAAGGCTGCGGCTGAAAGCGCTGTCGGTGGCGACGGATGTCAAAGAGGGAATTGATTTAGCCGCGCTGGAGCAGGCGTTGCAGAGTTACCCGGTCAAGGCCTGCTGGCTGATGACCAACGGGCAAAACCCGCTCGGCTTTACCCTGAGTGCGGCGAAAAAGGCGCAGCTGGTGGATCTGCTGGCCCGCTATAACGTGGTGCTGATTGAAGACGATGTCTACAGTGAACTCTATTTTGGCCGCGAAAAACCGCTCCCCGCCAAATTCTGGGACCGGCAGGAGATGACGCTGCACTGCAGTTCGTTCTCAAAATGCCTGGTGCCCGGTTTTCGGATCGGCTGGGTGGCCGCCGGTAAACATGCCCGACGTATTCAGCAGCTGCAATTAATGAGCACGCTCTCCACCAGTTCGCCGATGCAGATGGCGCTGGTCGATTACCTCTCTACCCGGCGCTATGACGCCCATCTCCGCCGCCTGCGCCGCCAGCTTGCCGAGCGCAAACAGCAGGCCTGGCAGGCGCTGCTGCGCCATCTGCCCGCCGAGGTGAAAATCCATCACAGCGACAGCGGCTATTTTTTGTGGCTTGAACTGCCGGAAGGGGCCGATGCCGGTGAGCTGAGCGCCAGGGCATTGCGCGATAATATCAGTATTGCCCCCGGGAAAATGTTCTCTACCACCGCCAGCTGGACCTCTTTTTTCCGCTTTAATACCGCGTGGGGCTGGGGAGAAAGAGAAGAGCAAGGAGTTAAACGACTCGGCGAACTTATTCGCGAGCAGCTGAGCTAAAGAACTGATTTTTTATATACCGCTAAACAGCCGCTGCTGAAATAACTAAATATTATTATCAAACCCGGCCGGCTAATATTTTACCGGCCGTAGTCATAGGAAATACGCATAGCCGTATCCTGCCCCTAACTCCTTGTCTATAATCCATATTGTTGCCAGGTCTTCATCGATTTTTGTGGAATGCGCCCCTTGTCACAACCTGAATAAATTTCTCCAGGGGGCGTAAGTGCGCCGTCTATGGTTAAAAAGGGAGATATTTTTACGGCACGGCTGCCGCTAATTTTATTGTGACAGGAGTAACACCCGATGAGCAAAAAAATTGCCCGTGGCAGCCTCTATGCGCTGGGGATGGCGATCCTGACTGCGCAGGCCGCTGAGCCGCCCGCTTCGCTGGATAAAGGAGAAGGCCGACTCGATATTATCGCCTGGCCGGGCTATATCGAGCGTGGCCAGACGGATAAAAATTATGACTGGGTCACCCAGTTTGAAAAAGAGAGCGGATGTCAGGTGAATGTGAAAACGGCCGCCACGTCCGATGAGATGGTCAGCCTGATGGCGAAAGGAGGGTACGATCTGGTCACCGCTTCGGGTGACGCCTCTCTGCGCTTAATTATGGGCAAGCGGGTGCAGCCCATTAATACGGCCCTGATTACCAACTGGTCTAGCCTCGACCCGCGCGTTGAAAAAGGCGCCTGGTTTAACGTCGGCGGTAAAGTTTACGGCACCCCGTACCAGTGGGGGCCAAACCTGCTGATGTACAACACGAAAATATTCCCGACGCCGCCAGACAGCTGGAACGTGGTCTTTGTGGAGCAAAAACTCTCCGATGGTAAAAGTAATCAAGGGCGCGTTCAGGCCTACGACGGACCTATCTATATTGCCGATGCGGCGTTGTTCGTGAAAGCAACCCAGCCGCAGCTGGGCATTACCGATCCCTACCAGCTGACCGAAGCACAGTACCAGGCGGTGCTGAAGGTGTTGCGCGCTCAGCATGGGTTAATCCACCGCTACTGGCATGACACCACCGTTCAGATGAGCGACTTCAAAAATGAAGGCGTGGTGGCCTCGAGCGCCTGGCCATACCAGGCCAACGGCTTAAAAGCCGACGGCCAGCCGGTGGCCACCGTCTTCCCGAAAGAGGGGGTGACCGGCTGGGCGGATACCACGATGTTACATAGCGACGCCAGACACCCGGTGTGCGCCTATAAATGGATGAACTGGTCGCTGACGCCGAAGGTACAAGGCGACGTGGCGGCGTGGTTTGGCTCGTTGCCGGTGGTTCCGCAAGGCTGTAAGGCGAGTGCGCTACTGGGTGACAAAGGTTGCGAAACCAATGGCTACAACGAGTTCTCTAAAATTGCATTCTGGAAAACGCCGGTGGCCGAAGGGGGTAAATACGTGCCTTACAGCCGCTGGACGCAGGACTATATCGCGATTATGGGCGGCCGGTAATCGGCCGGAGGCGGAACATGACGTACGCGGTAGAGTTTCACAACGTCTCACGTTTCTATGGTGACGTTCGCGCGGTGGACGGCGTCAACATGGGGATCCGTGATGGCGAGTTTTTCTCCATGCTGGGGCCGTCCGGCTCCGGCAAAACCACCTGCCTGCGGCTGATCGCCGGATTTGAGCAGCTCTCCGGCGGGGCGATTTCCATTTACGGTCACAAGGCCAGTGAGCTGCCGCCGTGGCAGCGTGACGTGAATACCGTCTTTCAGGACTATGCGCTGTTTCCGCATATGTCGATCCTCGATAACGTTGCCTACGGGCTGATGGTCAAAGGTATCGGCAAAAAGGAGCGCCACTTTCGCGCGCAGGAGGCGCTGGAAAAGGTGGCCCTCGGGTTTGTGTACACGCGTAAACCGTCACAGCTCTCCGGCGGACAGCGGCAGCGGGTGGCGATTGCCCGTGCGCTGGTGAATGAACCGCGGGTGCTGCTGCTTGATGAGCCGCTCGGCGCGCTGGACTTAAAGCTGCGGGAGCAGATGCAGGTCGAACTGAAAAAACTCCAGCAGACGCTGGGGATCACCTTTATCTTCGTCACCCACGATCAGGGCGAAGCGCTGTCGATGTCCGATCGGGTGGCGGTCTTTAATAACGGGCGTATCGAGCAGGTTGATGCCCCGCACGACCTCTATCTGCGTCCTAAAACCGCGTTTGTCGCTGGTTTCGTCGGTACCGCGAACGTATTTGATAGCGATCTTGCCGCCCGCCTGTGCGGGATGCGCGGGGTCTGGTCACTGCGGCCGGAACATATTCGCCTGAACAGCGGCGGAGAAGTTCAGGTGCAGGGCGTGGTGCAGGCGGTTCAGTACCAGGGAGCGGCAACGCGTATCGAACTGAAGCTGGCGAATGGCGACAAGCTGCTGGTCAGCCTGGCGAACAGCGATGGCGGTATGGCATCCAGCGCGCCGCAGACCGGACAAACGGTGCTGGCTTCGTGGTCACGTTCGGCGATGGTGCCTTTGGAACAAGGGGGCTGAGATGACGATGGTCATTCCGCGCGCACCGTCCGGGCGTCTGTCCGCACTCTTCTGGCGCAGGCCATCGCTCGGCCTGTTCTTGCTCCTGCTGGGGCCGTTAATGTGGTTCGGCATTGTCTATCTGGGGTCGCTGCTGACTTTACTGTGGCAAAGCGTCTACACCTTTGATGATTTCACCATGTCGGTCACCACGGATCTGACGCTCGCCAACCTCAAAGCGCTGTTTAATCCGGCGAACTACGACATCATTGTCCGCACGCTGGTGATGGCGCTGTCGGTGACGATAGCCAGCGCGGTGCTGGCTTTGCCGATGTCGTGGTATATGGCTCGCTATACCCGCGGCAAAATGAAAGCATTCTTCTATATTGCCGTCATGCTGCCGATGTGGGCGAGCTATATCGTGAAGGCCTACGCCTGGACGTTACTGCTGGCGAAAGATGGCGTGGCGCAATGGTTTCTCGGGCATCTCGGGCTGGAGGGGGTGTTAAACCTGGTGCTGACGATTCCGGCGGTCGGCGGAAATACGCTGTCGACCTCAGGCCTCGGCCGTTTTCTGGTGTTTGTCTATATCTGGCTGCCGTTTATGATCCTGCCGGTACAGGCGGCGCTGGAACGCTTGCCGCCTTCGCTGCTACAGGCTTCCGCCGATCTTGGCGCCCGCCCGCGGCAGACCTTCCGCCACGTGGTGCTGCCGCTGGCGATCCCCGGCATTGCCGCCGGGTCGATTTTTACTTTCTCCCTGACGCTGGGGGACTTTATCGTTCCGCAGCTGGTGGGGCCGCCCGGCTTCTTTATTGGCAATATGGTCTATTCCCAGCAGGGGGCGATCGGCAACATGCCGATGGCGGCCGCATTTACCCTGGTACCGATTGTGCTGATTGCCCTTTATCTGGCGTTCGTGAAGCGCCTGGGAGCGTTCGATGCACTCTGAACGGGCACCGCTGTTCCTCAAAGTCGCCACCTGGGGCGGGGTGGTTTTCCTCCATTTTCCGCTGCTGATTATCGCGCTGTATGCTTTCAATACCGAAGATGCTGCCTTTAGCTTTCCGCCTCAAGGGCTGACGCTGCGCTGGTTCAGCGAGGCGGCAGGGCGCAGCGATATTATCGAGGCCGTGACGTTGTCACTTAAAATCGCCGCAATGTCGACGGCGATTGCGCTGGTACTTGGCACGTTGGCTGCAGGCGCATTATGGCGCAGTACGTTTTTTGGCAAAAACGCGGTGTCGTTACTGCTGCTGTTGCCGATCGCGCTGCCGGGGATTATCACCGGACTTGCGCTGCTGACGGCCTTTAAGGAGGTCAATCTGGAACCTGGCCTGCTCACTATCGTCGTGGGGCATGCCACGTTTTGCGTGGTGGTGGTGTTCAACAATGTCATCGCCCGTTTTCGCCGGACATCGTGGAGTCTGGTGGAGGCATCAATGGATTTAGGCGCCACGGGCTGGCAGACCTTTCGCTATGTGGTGCTGCCGAATCTGGGATCGGCGCTGCTGGCGGGGGGAATGCTGGCGTTCGCCTTATCGTTTGATGAAATTATCGTCACCACGTTTACCGCCGGGCATGAGCGTACCTTACCGCTGTGGTTGTTGAATCAGCTGGGGCGCCCGCGCGATGTACCGGTAACTAACGTGGTCGCGCTGCTGGTGATGCTGGTGACGACGATACCCATTTTGGGGGCCTGGTGGCTTACCCGTGATAGCGACATGAGTGCTGAAAACAGTAAATAATTCATTTCTACAGGATAATGCTATGCAACATAACCTTTTGATTAACGGTGAGTTAGTGGCGGGTGAAGGCGAAATGGTGCCAGTATTCAATCCTGCTAATGGTGAGGTCATTCTGGAGATTGCAGAAGCCACGGAGGCCCAGGTCAACGCGGCGGTTGAGGCAGCGGATCGGGCCTTTGTCAGCTGGAGCCAGACGACGCCGAAAACTCGCGCGGACTCTCTGTTAAAGCTGGCGGAGGCGATTACCGATCACGCGGAGGCGCTGGCGAAGCTGGAATCCTTAAACTGCGGCAAACCGCTGCACTGCGTGATGAACGACGAGCTGCCCGCCGTCGCCGATGTGTTCCGCTTCTTTGCCGGCGCGGCGCGCTGTCTGCCGGGTATGGCGGCGGGGGAATATCTGGAGGGGCATACCTCGATGATTCGCCGGGATCCGGTTGGCGTGGTGGCCTCTATCGCACCGTGGAACTATCCGTTAATGATGGCGGCGTGGAAGCTGGCGCCGGCGCTGGCAGCCGGCAACTGCGTGGTCATCAAACCGTCAGAGATTACGCCGCTGACGGCGCTGAAGCTGGCTGAGCTGGCCAGAGAGATTCTCCCTGCCGGCGTGCTGAACGTGCTGTTTGGTCGTGGTAAAACCGTGGGCGATCCGCTGACCGGCCATTCGAAGGTGCGCATGGTGTCGCTCACCGGCTCGATTGCCACCGGCGCCCATATTATCGGCCATACGGCCTCGTCGATAAAACGTACGCACATGGAACTGGGCGGCAAAGCGCCGGTGATCGTGTTTGACGATGCGGATATCGATGCCGTCGTGGAGGGGGTGAGGACCTTCGGTTTTTATAATGCTGGTCAGGATTGTACCGCAGCCTGTCGTATTTATGCCCAGCAGGGTATCTACGATCGGCTGGTGGAGAAACTGGGCGCGGCCGTGGCTACGCTGAAAATTGGCCAGCCGGACGACCCTGCTACTGAACTGGGGCCGCTGAGCTCGCAGGCGCATCTGGAGCGGGTCAGCGCAGCCGTTGAAGCTGCCCGCGCATTACCGCATATCCAGGTGGTGACCGGAGGAAACCCGGCGACTGGCAAGGGATATTTCTATCAACCGACGCTGCTGGCGGGCGCCAGGCAAGATGATGATATTGTTCAACGTGAGGTGTTTGGTCCGGTGGTCAGCGTGACCTCGTTCAGCGATGAAGATCAGGTGCTGGCATGGGCCAATGATTCCCAATACGGCCTGGCTTCGTCGGTATGGACCCGCGATGTGGGCAGGGCTCATCGTCTGAGCGCGCGTCTGCAGTACGGCTGTACCTGGGTTAATACCCACTTTATGCTGGTCAGCGAGATGCCGCACGGCGGACAGAAACTCTCCGGCTATGGGAAGGATATGTCGATGTATGGTCTGGAAGACTACACCGTCGTGCGTCATGTGATGATAAAACACTAAGTGCCGACAGAAGCCGGGTGCCTGTTGCCGGCATAGAGATAAAAAGCCGCCTGCGGGCGGTTTTTTTACTGCCGCCGCGCGATAGGGAGATAAAACGCTGAACCGTGAACTGCGAAGGTGCCATTCGGAGATTGTCGTCGCGCTATGGCTAACTGAACTGTCTATGGAGCGCAGCAAGAGAAGAGATTAATGATCACATCTGGCTTTAACATCGCCGATAAAAGATGCGACGGCATCCTGTAAGACGTTATTTTTGTTGGTTCTGTTAAGCGTCATTAGCGCTTTTGTCTCATCGGTGGAAATTTGCCATGTCTGGATAGTCAGCCCCAGATCCGTGGCATAGGTTCCCGTCATGGCCGTTGGACTTACCACGGTGTAATTCATGATGCTGTCGGTGACGGAAGGGGATTTTTTATCAATGTTCACCACAAACACTTTTCCCGCGAAACCATCGTTTTTAATGGCATATTGATCGTTCTCATGGGCGCCAGAACCCCGCAAGTTTTCAATAACCCAGCATCCCGCATCGGCGGATGAAGCGGCCAGAAGCAGGAGGCAACCGAGAAAATAGGTCCGCGCCATTATTCATTGTTCCTTGTCGTGACAATCTGAAGGGGGCCGATGAAATACTGGCCGCCAATCTAATGCTAAATATTGCCTGTTTTCACATGCAAATACATTAGCAAAGCCGGGAAATGGCTATCAGTTTCCCTGTTTATCGCAAAACATTGTCGTTCTGTAGGGCGCTGGCAGAGTGTAATAGCATCCGAATGGTTATTTATTCTGTTTTTGTGCTATATTTTCAGTTTATAATTTAATTTATACAGATTATGTCAGACAAATATATTGCGTACCGCATTTTACTCGCGACCATAGTGATGGCTATGCCAATCCTTTCATCAGGCGCAGGCGCGGACAATGCTGAATACACGGAAAAAAGGCGACTCAACTGCATGTTGGTGGATCAAAACATCATCCTGGCTGATAGTCCTGCCATCGGCAGCTTTTCAGCGGGGTGGCTGCGGCGAATTGACACGACATGGCAGCAATTTGCATCGATCGAGATAGATGGCTGGTATGTAAGAGCTTATGGCGCCGACAATTTTAGCGATGCGGAAGGAACCATCTATGCCAAAGACCTGGACCAATCCGAAGTTCTCTTCAACCGCAAAAATGGCGTCGCCACCATCTCCTTTCCTCTACAGGATGGGCGTACTATGCTTAAAAAATGGCGTTGTGATACAGGACCTGATATCACTAAATAACCGATAGCAAAAAACAGCTTCAAGGAAGATAACCTATTGTTTATAATGGATTAGGGTTGGCTTTCGGCTAACGCGGGACAACCCTTACGCTATACGACATCGTGAAATTCAAGGAGAGTTGACCAATGAAAAGCGAAGAGCTGACTCGTAAAGCTGAAGAAGAGATCTCGGCGCTGATTAGCAAAAAGATTGCAGAACTGCGCAAGAAAACGGGGCAAGAAGTCTCTGAAATTGAGTTTGTTGCTCATGAAACCATGTCGGGTCTTGACGGATACGACGTCAGAATCAAGCTGATGTGAAAGATAAAGGTCGCCGGGGCGGCCTTTTTTATGCCCGCTGCTGCGGATGGCACAACCTTCAGAGGCCGGCCGTGAGTATGAGGCGGTGGCCGGGTGACGCTGATGGCGCGATCGCGAGCTTGTAACGGACGGGATAGTCACTCATCGAGTGCATTAGCTTGCTAATAGTCACAATGGCAGTAATTGCTAAAACAGAGACAGCGAAATATGAGAATATTCTCATGCCCCTTCAAGAGCTAAGCCAATGAGTGCCGGAGATAAGCGCCGGGTGGGGCGCGTAACCTCCTGTCAGCGTGGAGAGACAGAGAGCGAATCCAGATGATATATCCGCTGCTGCGGCAATCCACAATAAAACCCCTGTACTGAATACAGGGGTTTTTTGTTGCTGTGTACAACGTCGGCACAATAGGTGAGAGAAGGGCGCAGAGAGGGCGGAACGATCTATTTCCCGCATAAACTATAGTGTTATTTATCGCGCATGAAGTTGCAGTGAGCAAAACGTTTGTGGCCTATTCGCACGATGTTGTCACGCGCGCGTCGTGCTATCGCTTTGATTTTTTGGTCGGTAAACCAGACTGACGACGGTCGCGAATGTAAGAGACCAGATTATACGCTGCAATTACCAGCAATAGCAGTGCCACAATAAGCACAATAATTCCAGACATGTACCACCCCAAAATAAATGAGTAAAAACAAAAAAGGTCAAAATATGCAGTTAAAATGTAATTTCTAAAGGGTGATAACGCAAATGATATTTACTGATAAGTGCATTGTCAGTCACTGTTGAAAAGACAGGGTTGATTTAATTATTTGTTATTAATCAATGTATTGGTGTGTTTTTTCTTGCTGGTTTTTTGGGCTGGCGTTTAAGTTGTTCCGCATTTTTAGTCAACTTCCTATAGGTTTTTTTATTATCCATCATTAATTTACCGTATAATTTATGATGTTTTTTAGGTTTGTTCTTATACACTATTTTTATTATTCATCGAACTCTTCGGAACCTCATGTAAGGTATCAGACAGTTATTTTCTTTTTAATTTCACCTGACCAGATTGTTTTCATAGAGGAAATGACGACAAATTGTTCATATTGTCCAGTAACCTGCAGAGATGAAAGGGGGAGAATGAAGGGATATCCGCGGAGGCATCTTTTTGTTCCGCGACATTTTGTTCCACTACATGGTGTAGAAAAATGCTAAGAAACGCTGTCTGGCCGCGGCGGCCTGGGGGTAAAAGGATGCTTGAGGTTTGACTTTACAGGCTGGCTCATGCGAACATTTGTCATAATTTGTTACTTCGACGTTGATCTTGTTTTGAAAAAAATAGCTTTTTTTCTGTCAGTGGCCTGCGCCACGGCAATTCTGTATGGCAATTTACCTGCCCGGCGTATTAGCCTGTGTGAACAGCAGGGGGTCAGCGAATCCGTCTGTACGGCGGCTGAGTGGGATAATGAAAAAGTTAATCTGCTGCCTGGCTATGACCCTGAATATATGAAGGCTAATGCCGAGCTTCAGGCTCAGACCCGCGCGGATAAAACCGTCGCGATTAAAGCGTAAAAAAGCAGCCCGCAGAGGCTGCTTTTTTAGGTTTCTTTGCTGAATAAAATCACTAAAACCAACCAAAACGAACAGATAACAGGCTGATAAGCGCGAAAGCTACGCCGACATTAATCAGAATTACGGTTTTGCTGGAAACATCCATAACGCCACCTTTATGAGTAAGCCTCTACAGGTATAGTACGAGGCGAAAGGAAGTGCTATCAGACAAGGATGAATTGGTTGTTTTCCGCTGATTAAGCGTGCGATTCATTGTGTGATTTTGCGGACTGTGTCGCACTTCTGCTGCCACGCATCTCCGTATCATAATGGGGCTTATCAGGGAAGGAAGAAGAATGACCTTATACCAGAAAATGCTGGTTTTTTATGCAGTTATGGGATGTATTTGTGCAATCATTAGCTGGTTTCTGACAAAAGAGAGCCGTTTGATTCGCCTGCTGGCCGCTCTGTTGATCGGCGCCACCTGGCCGTTTAGCTTTCCGATGGCGCTGCTGGTCTCTTTATTCTGACAGCATAAAGCGATGGCAACCGCCACAATATTGCTGTATAAAAACACAGTAACTGTTGGCGGGGCAACCTTATGAAGCGCTATTTTTCCTCATTCGCGGGCGCGAACGTGCGCTGGTTTGATTTCCCAGGGCACGGCGACCCGGTGGTCTTTATTCACGGGCTGGGTTGTGCATCCTCTTATGATTATCCCGGCGTAGCGACCGATCCGGCTTTTTCCGGCCGGCGGGCTCTGCTGATCGATCTGCCGGGCTTTGGCTATAGCGACAGGCCCGGCTCTTTTAGTTACGGTATCGCTGAACAGGCGCGGGTTGTTGTGGAGTGGCTTGACAGTCTGCAGCTGACCCGCTGCTCACTGTTCGGGCATAGCATGGGCGGCAGTATTGCCATTGAAGCGGCGGAGCTTCTGGGCCGTCGCGTCCAGGCTCTGCTGGTCTCCGAACCTAATCTTTATGCCGGCGGCGGCATGTACAGTCGGGCTATCGTCGCCCAGCCGGAAGCCGAGTTTGTCGCCCGCGGCTTTGCCGATCTGCTGGCAGCGGAAACGTCTCCCTGGAGCGGGTGTCTGCAAAACAGCGCCCCCTGGGCAGTATGGCGAGGAGCCAGCAGCCTGGTCGACGGGGCGTCGCCGTCCTGGTTCGCCCGCTTTCAGCAATTATCCTGCCGCAAGGCGCTGATTTACGGTGAGCTGTCGCTCCCGGCTCAGGAAGCTGACGACGTTGTCGCCGTCGGTATTCCGCTGCTGGTGGTGCCGGATGCGGGCCACTCTATGGCCTGGGAGAATCCCGTTGCCCTGGCCGATTGCATGGCGCAATTCTTCGGGGGTACGCAGGCGGACGGCTAAATATCGCCGTGATCACTTGTTTGCCCGACCGCGCGGAGGACGGAACCGCCAGCCGTGGCTTGCGAAGACGCTGGCGTGTAGCGGGACTAACTTTCTCGGCCCGGTTGGCAGGAGATGCGCTGGTTAAAGATCAGCATCTTTCGTTGTGGCGCGCTGTCGTCACGGCGTTGCGACCGTTCCGCGGTTAGCCTTCCCCGGAACGGCAGCGCAATGGGGCTGTTTTAAACTGGTGATGAGAATCGGCAACCGGCAGATCCGCTGATTAAAACGGCAGTTCGCGCGGGCTGGTCTGCAGCGTTATCCAGCGCAGTTCGGTAAATTCAGCAACACCTGCGCGGCCACCAAAGCGTCCGTAGCCGGAAGCTTTGCAGCCGCCAAACGGCATCTGCGCTTCATCGTGCACGGTGGGGCCATTAATGTGGCAAATGCCGGTTTGCAATCTCTGGGCAACATTCCACGCCCGGGCGGTGTCGCGACTGTATACCGCCGAGGAGAGTCCGTATTCACTTTCGTTGGCTACCGTCAGCGCCTCCTGCTCATCCTGCACCCGGATAATGGCTTTTACCGGGCCAAAGGACTCCTCCTGCCATATCCGCATGCTGCGGGTCACCCCATCAAGCAACGTGGCGCGCATCTGGGTTGTGTCGGCTTTACCACCGGTTAAAAGCCGGGCCCCTTTTGCCAGCGCGTCGTCAATCAGCGCATTGCAGCGTGTAACGGTCTTCATATCGACAACCGGCCCCATCAGCCCTGCGGGCAACGTTGCCGCGCGGCGGCTGAGCAGGGCGATAAAGGCATCGGCTATCGATTCGTCGACGATAATGCGCTCGGTCGACATACAGATCTGCCCGGCGTTAGCGAATGAGCCAAAGAGGGCTCCGGCCGCCGCTTGTTCGAGATCGGCATCATCGAGGACCAGCAGCGGCGCTTTGCCGCCCAGTTCAAGCACTGCCGGTTTCAGGTACTGTCCGCAGGTGCGGGCGATAATGCGTCCGACCGGCGTAGAGCCGGTAAAGTTAACGCGGCGTACTGCCGGATGGGCGATAAGCGACTCCACCAGCGCGGGCGCATCTTCCGGCGCGCAGGTGAGATAGTTCACGACACCGTCCGGTAATCCCGCCGCAGCCAGGGCATCAATAATCAACGCCTGACTGGCGGGCGACATCTCGGCTCCTTTGAGGATCACCGTATTCCCGCAGGCTAACGGAGTTGCAATCGCGCGCGTGGCGAGGATCAGCGGCGCATTCCACGGCGCCATCCCCAGTACCACTCCAGCACCCTGACGGACGGCCATAGCCAGATTGCCCGGTACATTCGACGGAATAATCTGCCCTTCAATCTGGGTGGTGAGGGCGGCGGCTTCCCGCAAAATGTCGGCGGCGAGATGAACGTTAAAACCCGCCCAGTGCGCCGTCGCGCCCGTCTCAGCCGACATTGCGGCGATGAATTTTGCCTCACGTTGCTGCATTTGCTCCGCCGCCTCCAGCAGCAGGCGGCGACGTTCGGCGGGGGCCGTGTCACGCCATTGCGGGAAGGCGGCAGCGGCGGCCTCGACGCAGCGCCGGGCGTCGGCCAGGCTCGCAGCCGATGCGGTGGAAGCCGGCTGTTCGCTGAGCGGATTGGTGCGGGTAAAAGTGGCCTGGCCTTCAGCATCATGCCACTGGCCATCGGTATATAAGTTGCAGGTAATTGTCATGGGAAAACCTCGTTGGGTTGTGTTCTGCGGTTTTCCGAGTGTATCGGGCGACGGGAGCGCATGGGACAGGCAGGGCGGTTATCGCACGTTTTTTTTCTGGTTTTATAGGCAGTTCACAACTTCAGCAGGTTGGCCCGGACTGGAGAATAAATCGGCGAAAACAGCGCTTTCAGCATAACCTGATACCGATTGATTATTTGCCGGTTGCATGCCGCTGTGCTGTTATTAGAGCACTTATAACAAATTGATAAGGTTTATAACCATGTCTACAGGGAAAACGTTAATTGCGCTGGCGTTAAGCGCCTGGTTGCCGGCTGGCGCCGCGTGGGCGGCCGGTAACGATACGCTGATCTATTGCTCCGAAGCATCGCCGGAATCATTTAACCCGCAGATTGCCAGCTCCGGCCCCTCGTTTGTGGCCAGCTCGCAGGTGCTGTATAACCGCCTGATCACCTTTGATCCGCTTAAAAACACACCGATCCCTTCATTGGCCACCGCGTGGACGGTATCGCCAGATGGCAAGACCTGGACCTTTACCCTGCGTAAAGGAGTGAAGTTCAACAGCAATAAGTACTTTACCCCGAGCCGCGATTTTAACGCCGATGACGTTCTGTTCTCCGTCCTGCGTCAACAGGATGCGAAACATCCGTACCATAACGTTTCGCAGGGCAACTATGAATATTTTCATGATGTCGGGCTGGATAAGCTGATTAAAGAGGTGAAAAAGGTCGATGATTATCATGTCCAGTTCGTACTGAGCGAGCCGAATGCTGCCTTCCTTGCCGACTGGGGAATGGATTTTGCCTCAATACTCTCCGCGGAATACGCCGATGCCATGATGAAGAAAGGCACGCCGGAGTATGTTGATACCTGGCCTGTCGGGACCGGCCCGTATGCGCTTCAGCAGTATAAAGTCGATTCGCTTATCCGCTACATTGCTAACCCGCATTATTGGGAAGGCGAGGTGCCGACAAAACATCTGATCTTCTCCATCACCCCGAATGTCGAGACTCGCCTGGCGAAGCTGCAAACCAACGAATGTCAGATTATCCCGGCGCCGTCGCCGGTGCAGTTCGCCGCGATCAAGGGCAATAAAGATCTGGCGCTGCAGGCTGTTGAAGCGTTGAACGTCGGCTATCTGGCGTTTAATACCGAGAAAAAACCGTTTGATAACGTGCTGGTACGTCAGGCGCTGAACTACGCCACCGACAAACAGGCAATCGTCAAAGCGGTATTTATGGATTCGGGCGCGGTAGCCAAATCTCCGCTGCCGGCGAATATGCTCGGTTATAAGAAAGATCTGCCGGATTACGACTACGATCCGCAAAAGGCGAAAGCGCTGCTGAAGCAGGCCGGGCTGGAAAAAGGGGCGGAGGTGACCTTGTGGTCGATGCCGGTACAGCGCCCCTACAACCCCAATTCGCGCCGCATTGCCGAAATGATTCAGAACGACTGGAGCAAAGTGGGCATCAAAGCCAAAATCGTCACGTATGAGTGGGGGGAATATCTCTCCGGCATGCGCAAAGGCGAACACGACAGCGCCCTGTTTGGCTGGATGTCGGACAATGGCGACCCGGACAACTTTGCCGGGACATTGCTGAGCTGTGATAATATCAAGACCGGTTCCAACGTTGCCCGCTGGTGCGATAAGTCGTATGACGCGCTGGTCAAAAAAGCGATCCTGGTCAGCGATCCGCAGCAACGCGCCGCGCTGTATGGTCAGGCGCAAGAGATCTTTTATCAGCAGGCGCCATGGATCACCCTGGCGACCGGGAAAACCTACTACGCCACGCGCAGCAACGTTAGCGGGTATAGCGTGAGCCTGATGGGGAGCGATTTTTCGAAGGTCAAATTGAACTAAGCCGAAAGGAGCACATATGGCACATCTGGATGACGTTATCGCCCGCGTCGATGCGGCGATCGCCGAAGGGGTGATTACTCACATGAATGAACTGCTGGTGGCGCTGAGCGATGATGCTGAGCTGAGCCGCGACGAACGCTATACCCAGCAGCAGCGTTTACGCACCACGATTGCCCACCACGGCCGTCAGCAGCATGAAGAGCAGGAAACGCGCCGCGAGCAGTTGAATAAAGGCGGCGCCATTCTCTGATATTGCGCGCTAAAACTGGCGTCTGGCTACCAGCCAGGCGCCTGCCACCAGCATAACCGCGCCGCACAGCGGCCCCAGCAACGCCCGCCACGGCACGCCGTGCGCGCGAATGATATCCAACACGAGTCCCCCCACCAGCTGGCTGGCAATCAGCACCGCAATCGTCGTGGCGGCACCAACGTTCTGATAGCCACTGATGCTGGCGAAGACAAAAAACGATCCCAGCAATCCTGGAATGAGCGTCCACCATTTTATGCTGAGCGCCAGCTCCTGAAAGCCCGCAGCACCGTGGCGCAGGAGCAGGATGGTAACGAAAATCACAATCCCCACCAGCGAGTTCAGCAGCATCGCAATGAGTATTGTGGAGGCGGACTGCGTAATACGCACCATCAGCGTATTTTGCACGACCAGTCCGACGCCGGCGGCAATCAGACAGGCGAGGGTCAGCGAAGCGTTCATGCGCTGGCGTCCGGATCGCGACGATCGTCGAGCTGGAGCTGCATAAAGGTCAGATCCAGCCAGCGGCCAAATTTTGTGCCGACCTGCGGCATCTGTCCGGTGGTCACAAACCCGAGCGTTTCGTGCAGATGCAAAGAGGCCTGGTTTTGCGCTTCGATACCGGCCACCATGACATGTTTGTTCAGGCGACGGGCCTCCTTAATCAGCGCCACCAGCAGGCTGCGGCCTAATCCTTTACCCTGATGATCGGGGTGGACGTAGACCGAATGTTCGACGGTATGGCGAAAGCCGTCAAATGCGCGCCAGTCGCCAAACGAAGAATAGCCGCTCACGACGCCGTTTTCTTCGCTCACCAGGACCGGATAGCCTGCCAGCTGACGCGCTTCAAACCAGGCGATGCGATTATCGGTATCGACGGTTTTGTCATTCCAGATGGCGGCAGTGTGCAGCACCGCGTGGTTGTAAATTTCGGCAATCGCCGCGCAATCTTCTTTGCAGGCATAACGAATGGTCATAGCAAACCTCAACTCAATATCCGTACACTATAGTAGTACGGTATTATTACAATAATGTACGCGACGCTGTCATCTGTTTTAGCAAGAAATTTATCATGGCCTGTCGTCTGCGTGCAGGTATATCGGGGGTGAGGTGGCCAGACGAGACGACGCGGGTTTTGCCTGAGGTCGCCTTGTTTGAGATTAATTCATACACTATAGTACTACGCTATGAATACTATTGAAGACAATATGAATCAGCGCATTAGCGCACGTATCCGCATCGAGCGCGAATCTCGCGGCTGGTCGCTCAGCGAACTGGCCGAGCGCGCCGGCGCCTCACGCGCCATGATCCACAAGATCGAACGCGGCGAGAGTAGTCCGACGGCATCGATGCTGGGGCGGCTGTCCGGCGCTTTTGGCATTAGTATGTCGACGCTGATTGCCCGAGCGGAGATGCAGGAAGGTAAACTGCTGCGCTTTGCCCAGCAGCCGGTATGGCGCGATCCGCAAAGCCACTATTTACGGCGTCACGTTTCGCCGCGCAGCGATCTGCCTATCGATCTGGTGCAGGTGGAGCTGCCGGCGGGTAGCGATGTACCGATGCCCGCAGCCTCCTACGCGCTGGCGCGTCAGCTGATCTGGTTGCAACAGGGGGAGCTGGTTTTTGTCGAGGGCGCGACCCGGCATGAGATGCGAGCCGGCGATTGTCTCGAACTGGGGCCGCCTAACGACTGCCGTTTTATCAATGAATCCAGCACATCCTGCACCTATCTGGTCGTGCGATTAAATCAATCTGCCTCATAATGCCAATGTGCGCGGCGGCAATTGCGACTAGCCTCAGTACAGGTCCTAAACAAGAGGAGTTTGCTATGGCTTTTCATCCGCAACGTCACCGCCGCTGGGTGCTGGCTTCTCGCCCGCACGGCGAGCCGACAGGGGATAATTTCCGTCTGGAAGAGAGCGAGGCCCCGACGCCGGGTCCCGGGCAGGTGCTTCTGCGCACGGTTTATCTCTCGTTAGATCCCTACATGCGCGGGCGCATGAGCGATGCGCCGTCCTACTCGCCGCCGGTTGCCATCGGCGCCGTGATGGTCGGTGGAACGGTGAGTCGCGTTGAAGCGTCTGACCACGCTGACTTTACACCGGGAGAGTGGGTGCTGAGCTCCGGCGGCTGGCAGGATTTTGAACTCTCCGATGGCAACGGGCTGGTGAAGCTGGGTGAACATCCGCAACACCCCTCGTGGGCGCTCGGCATCCTTGGGATGCCTGGTTTTACGGCCTATATGGGGCTGCTGGATATCGGTCAGCCGAAGGCGGGAGAAACGCTGGTGGTGGCCGCGGCCACCGGGCCGGTTGGCGGTACGGTCGGCCAGATCGCGAAGCTAAAAGGCTGCCGTACGGTAGGGATTGCCGGGGGCAGTGAGAAATGCCGCTACGCGGTCGAGACGCTGGGCTTTGACGTCTGCCTCGATCATCGCGCGCCGGATTTTGCCGAACAGCTGGCGCAGGCCTGCCCGCAGGGCATTGACGTTTACTATGAAAACGTCGGCGGCAAGGTGTTTGATGCCGTGCTGCCGCTACTCAATACCTCGGCGCGGGTACCGGTGTGCGGCCTGGTCAGCGGGTATAATGCGACCGGACTGCCGGAGGGGCCGGATCGTCTGCCGCTATTGATGGCGACGCTGCTGAAAAAACGGATCCGGATGCAGGGCTTTATTATCGGTCAGGACTACGGGCATCGTATTGCCGAGTTCCAGGAGGAGATGGGGCGCTGGGTACGGGAAGGCAAAATCAAGTACCGCGAGCAGCTTGTTGATGGCCTGGAGCGTGCGCCCAATGCGCTGATTGGTCTGCTGAAGGGCGAAAACTTCGGCAAAGTCGTGGTCCGGGTTTCACCCGACGAATAGGTCTTATGCCCCGGCGGCAGAGCGCCGGGGCGAGGATCGGCCAGGCACCAGAAATGGCGCGCCCCATCCGGGTTTTTCCTTAACTCACCTCTTTGTTAAATATCCTGCCTTACCTTTCTTCCGCGACCGTGAATACGTTACTTCAGTGGCTAACCGTAACGCGCCATGCCTGTTTTTTCAGATGAGTACGGATGCACAATATTGAATTTTTAATGGACATTTAATTACAAAATATTACATTTAATGTCGCAACATTTCAAAAAATGGAGTTTTTGATGCTGACATTATTGCCTGCCGCTCGCCGTCTTTGGTTTTTTGTTGCACCGTTACTCATGCCTTTTACTCTGTTTGCGGCCCCTTTGAGTCCGGCCGACCAGAGCGCTATTGAGCAACAGCAGAAGGCTCTGCTGGACCATACTCAGCAGCAGCGAGAGGCGCTCCGAAACAGCACGTCCATACAGCTTTCCCCGGATAAGAGTTTGTCGGTTGAAAAAGGTCCATGTTTTGCTATTAAGCAAATCCGCCTGCTGGGCAGCACGGCTCTACCTCGCGATGCGCAGAAGACGCTGACATCAGCGCCGGCAAAAGGATGTTTGTCCCTGCAGGAAATTCAGCTGCGCGTCCGCGATATCACTCAGGCCTATCTCTCCCGCGGTTTCATTACCTCCCACGCCTGGCTGCCGGAACAGGATATTTCTGGTGGGCTTCTACTGATTGAAGTTACTGAAGGAAAAGTGGAAAGCATCACTCTTGCCGGCAGCCAGGATAATGCCCTCAGAATGGCGTTCCCGCAGGCCGAAGGTCGGATTCTGAATCTGCGGGACCTTGAGCAGGGACTTGACCAGCTTAATCGCCTGCGTTCCAGGACCCTGACCATAGATATTCTTCCCGGGAGTAGAGAGGGGTTTTCCCGGGTAGAGCTGATCGCAACTGACTATCATTTGCCGGTGAGCCTGAGCTTAGGGGCTGATAATAGCGGGCAAAAAAGCACCGGCAGCAGACAGATGAATGCGCAGCTGACCGTAGATAATCCGCTCAGCCTGGCGGATCAATGGATGCTATCCGCAGGCAGGGACAGCGAGTTTCACCACGACCGCCGCAGCCGTAACCTTCAGGCCGGAGTCTCAGTACCTTACGGATACTGGTTGTTCAGCGCGCAATACGGCTGGTCCGATTTTTATCAAACGTTATCCGTTGGCGATTCTAGCTCTCGCTGGCGGTACGACGGGAACGTCCAGACCCAGCGTCTGGCGGTTAGCCGAACGCTTTGGCGTGACGGGAAACAGCGGATGGCGCTGGATATGGCCTTTTCTCGCCGGGAAACTGAGAATCGCCTGGGAGACGTACGTCTCGGCGTCAGCAGTCCAACGCTGACCAGCGTAATAGCCGGGCTCAGCTACAGTCGTACTCTCGGTAATGGCTACCTGACGGTCGGCCCGTCGCTTTCACATGGCCTGAGCCTCGCCGGAGCTACCCGCGACGACCCCGCTCATCCTGAGCTACCGCGCAGTGAATTCCGCCGTTTTAGCCTGAGCGCCAGCTGGTTTTATCCCCTCACGCCCTCTTTGTACTGGCTGACGTCCGCATACGGACAAACCACGCCCGATCGCCTTTACGCCAGCGAGCAGCTGTCCGTTGGCGGGCAGTACTCGGTCAGAGGATTTAAAGAACAGTATCTCAGCGGCAACCGCGGCGGCTACTGGCGCAATGAACTGACATGGCAATGGATGACCATTCCTGGCGTCGGCACGTTGTCAGCCACGGGGGCGCTGGATACCGGGCATGTGGTGAGCCAGAAAGGGATAACCGATGGCGGCACGCTGACGGGGACCTCCCTCGGACTGGAGCTGGCAGGCCGCTGGCTCAGCCAGTCTTTGACCTTTGCCATGCCGCTATCGTATCCCGACCGACTTAACCCCGATAAACAGGTGGTTTACTGGCAGGCCACCGTTTCACTTTAACTGCCGGCACACAGCAGGGGCCCTTTGGCTCCACAATAAAAGGATGTTCAGATATGGATAAGCTTGCCCATCCGCTGGCCAGGGGCGCCAGCTGGCTGTTGATCTACCTTACCGCCGTTCAGCCTTTACATCCCGCAATTGCCGCCGGCATCGTTGCAGCTAACGGGAATACTCAGGTTGTCATCAAGCCCGGTAACGTTCCGGTGGTGAATATCGCCACGCCAAACGGTGCCGGCATTTCACACAACACCTATCAGGATTTCAACGTGGGGGCCCCCGGTGCCGTGTTAAATAACGCGACGCAGGGCGGAAAAACCCAGCTGGGCGTCACCATTGACAACGGTAACAGCAGATTAAAAGGCAAACCGGCTGAACTCATTATCAACGAGGTGACCAGCGGCAACCGCTCAGAGTTAAAAGGCAAGCTGGAAGTTTTTGGTAATAAAGCTGGCGTAATGATAGCCAACCCGAACGGTATTACCTGCGATGGTTGCGGATTTATTAACGCGCCTTCGGTTACCCTGAGCACCGGCAAACCGCAGTTCGATAAACAAGGGGCGCTGGATGCATTAGCCGTTAAGAAAGGCTCAGTGATTATCGGTAGCAAGGGCCTCGACGGAAATAGCGCGGAGTATGTTGATATTATCAGCCGGGCAACTGAGCTGAATGGAAAAATTAACGCGAAAACCCTCACCATGACCCTGGGGGCGAACCAGGTCAGTTTTAAAGATGGCACGGTAAAACCTGTTGCCGGGGAGGGGGCGAAACCTCAGCTGGCGGTTGATACGAAGGCGCTGGGCGGTATGTACGCCGGGAAAATTCGTCTTGTCGCCACCGAAGACGGGGTGGGGGTTAATCTGAACAGCGTTACCTCAACCCAGCGGGATATATCCCTGACGGCGGCCGGAAAAATCACCCTCAGCAACGTCAAATCGCAGACAGACCTGAACGTCAGCGGCCGGGAGATCGTCACACCAGCCGGAAGCAGCGTACGGGCAGAGCGCGATATGACGCTGGCGGCCACAACAGTGGATAACCGCAGCAGTACCACGGCTCACGGGGATATGCGGGTGTTTGCCTCCACGGTGCGTAACACCGGCGAGGGGGCGGCCCTGCACAGCAACAACAATCTGTGGATACAGAAGGATGCGCAGGGTAATAAAGCGACTCTGGTGGAGAACCGTTCAGCCAGAATCCAGACGAATAGCGGCGATCTAGTTATACGAACCAATGAACTCAGCAATGTGCGCGATGTTTTGACCATAGTGTCACAGTCTGAAGCAGTAGACAGTGAAGGCATGAGAATTTATGGTGTACTTTTCAATGCGCATAAAAACGGTGATATAAAAAATCGACAAGATCTTTATCAGGAGGATTATGCGAAGCGGGAAAAATGGATGTTACCCTGCAATTCGGTTGAGGAATGCACATACGTCACTCGCAATATCGACAGATGGATACCTGATGAACGTACTCGCACTTTAGTTAAAATGAGTACGCCTGAGGCAGTTATTGACTCAGGTAAAAATAGCTTCATCAATGCTGATTCATTACGGAACAATGCCAGTATCCTTAAAGCTAAGGGTGACATGATCCTGACAGGGAAAACATTTGTTTCCACGAGTCATTCTGTAGGGATCAAAGAACGATTCAATAAATTCATTCCGGATACTGAAGCCTATAAGCAATATGATAAGTTGGGTTGGCCTTATCCTCCGATGAGTTATCTTGATACCGGTGAAAAAGGATATAGCTGGAGCCCACAAAGTTATTTAGCCAGTAAAGTTGTTACTGGCGGAAATTTTGTGGCCGACTTTTCCGATCGCATTGAGAGTAATGAACCTTATAACACCAGTGTGCAGTATTCCGGTGTGATGTCGCGCCCGGATACCATTACGGCGAAAAATATTTTCCTGCATGCAGGGCAAATTATCACCACCGATGTGATGAAAGCCGCCGGAGACATCACCCTTCAGTCAGAAAAAGGTATCAAAGTCGCACTGGCACTATTGACGGCCGGGAAGGATCTTTCCGTCGTGACGGGCGGAACTGTGGAGGCCTGGCAAAGTGAACTCAAGGGACAGAATATTACTCTCGTCAGCCGTACTGGCGACGTGAACTCCCATACCAGTGAACAGCCGAATTATTTCCATGCCGATGGCGTCCGTTGGCTAGGGAGTATTGAAGCCAGTAAGGATCTGTCAATTTCTGCTGGTGGCAATATTCTGCTGAGGAATACGCGTCTTCCGGTTCAGAGTCAGAACATTTCTCTGGTTGCCGGCGGATATGTCACGCTGGATAAAAATGAAGCGATGCTGGACCATATGCGCCCGGGCTATAACCTGACCCGGGAACGCAAACAGGAGCTGTTTAACCTAATGTTACCCGCGGATTCATTGCGCGCCTCGGGTGATATTACGCTTAGCGGAAAACATCTGTATCTCAATGGCGCCAGTCTTGACGCCGGGGGCAATATTAGTCTCACGTCAGGCGCAAATACTGACCTGAATATGCGGATCCTCAGCGACCGTTACAGCGATTTATTCCCGGACAACCGTATACCCGAGTTACGCAGCCGCCTGAAAGCCGGGGGTAACCTGCTCATTAGCTCAGCGGCAGATATCGGCCTGCAGGGGGCAGATATTTCGGCCGGGAAAGCGGCAACCTTACAGGCGGGGAGGCTTATCTGGCTGGGAGCATACGGCTATGGCGTGACGGACAGCGGCAATGACAATAACCGGGATGAGCTTAATGTATTGACCCGTCTGCACGGCGCGAAGGGTGTCACTCTGGCGGCAAACGGTGGTATTCAGGCTAACGGCAGCACCCTGACATCGAACGGTAATATCACGCTGACCTCCGGCGGGAATATGCAATTTCAGTCCGCGCGGGGGACCGTTTATCGGGAGTCCGGGAACACCTGGACGGAGACCGTCAGCCAGACCGGTGTGACACTTAATGCGGGTGGCGCCCTGACGGTGATTTCGGGCGGCAGTATTCTGTTCCAGGCATCTCGCCTGCTGGCGAAAGGCGCGATGGACGTGGCAGCGAAAGGCGGCTGGCTATATGCCCAGGCGATGGAAGAGTCCAGTCATTATGAGAAGCAAACCACCAAACGGAAATGGTGGGGACAGAAAACGACGGTTAAGCAGACAAAGCATACGACCACCAATCGGGTGACTGAGTTTACCGCCGGAGGCAATCTTAACCTGCTGAGTCGCGATGACAGTACCTATGAAGCCAGTAAAATCGAGGCGGGGAAAAATGCGACGCTGACCAGTACCAACGGAAAAGTCAACTTCCTGGCGGTGAAGAATACGACCTTCGAGCAGACCGTCAGCACCTCGAAAGGCTTTTATATTAAACAGGCAAATAAGGGTTATAGCGAAGGTAAATGGGTCCTGCCTTCCGTTTACGCCGGCGGTAAGCTGACGGTGGATGCGGCAAGCGGCATCAGTGCTGATGTTAAAACCAAAAATGGTCAGGCGCTGCAGGGAGCCATTACCGCCCTCGGCGTTCAGCCGGGCACCGAATGGCTAAAAGGGTTGAACACCCGTAATGACGTACAGTGGAATGTGGTCAAGGATGCCTACGACAGCTGGAACTATAAAAGCCAGAGTCTGAATCCGGCCGTTGCCGCGGTGATTGCGATAGCCGCGGCCGCGGTCACTGCAGGCACCAGTCTTGCGACGATAGCAGGCACCACTGCTGTTTCGGCAACCGGCGTTACGGGCGCAACGGCTTCCGCGGCAGTGTATGGTTCAGCCTATGCGGGTATGACATCCCTGGTTTCTCAGGCTGCCGTCGCGCTGGTTGAAAATCAGGGAAATCTGTCAAAAACTCTTAAAAGCCTTGGAAGCAGCAGCTCCGTTAAATCTCTGGCAACGTCTATGGCTATCGGCGGGGCGCTGGCTGGGTTTGATGAGGTGATGAACGTCAGCGTGGCGCCGGAAAAGGCACGGCTGCCGGCGCTGGTCAAAGATGAAGGGTGGAGCAAGATTACCCAGCGCGTTGCTGGACAATCGGTGATCAGCTCCAGCCTGAACACCGGCATCAATGGCGGCAGCTTTAAGGACAATCTGGTCAATGCTCTGCTATCGAATGTTGGTAATCAGGTTCAGGCCGAAGGCGCAGGGCTGATTGGGGATAATGGTGAAGTGTTAGGCGTGGCCGGGAAATCGGTCAGCCACGCGGTTCTGGCTGGCATCAGCGCGGAAATCGGGCGGGGTGACGGTAAAGGCGCGGCCGCTGGCGCCCTGGCAGCGGAGATGGCCGGCGTCATCATGCAAAGCTCGTTGTTCGAACCCGCTAATTTGAATGAGCAAGAGCGCCAGTTGCGGCGTCTGCAGGAAGCGCTAAACGGTAATGAGGCAAAAGAGCAAACGGCCCGCGTGATTGGCGCGTTGACCGGTGCGCTGACCACGCATACGCCCGAAGGCGCATATAGCGGTGCGGACAGCGCGCAAAATGTTTACCGCTACAATATGACGGAGCATATGTTGCAACAGTATGCCCTGGATAATCAGCGGGATATTCTGGCGGCAGATAAAGGGGATAAGGAGGCAGCTAAACGCGTCCAGGCCCGGCGGGAAGCAGCGATTATCGTGGCAGCTGCCAGCGGTGGAGGTATGGCACTGACCGCAGGTGGCATGACTCTGATTGGTGCTGCACCAGAGTTGGTTCTGGCGGCAAGGCTGGTCATCGCCGGTTGCAAAACCAACCCCGCGCTTTGCCTGAATCAGGCTGGTATTTATGCGGCAGATATTGTGGCACCAGAAGCGCTTATCGGTACCGGGGCCATTACCACTGCCAGTACGCTGATTATCGGGAAAACCGAAGACAGCTTGAAGAAGCTTTCGCGGCAGTTGGTGAAGGTCTATGATGAACTGAATATAACAAAAACATTAAATATTCAGCCTGTTGCCGGTTTCATTAAAGGCGAAACGGCTGCTGGTGCGAGTTTGTCAACGAAAACAGCAGATTATGTCCGCAATATCCAGAAAACCAATACTGACCAGTTAGTTAAAGTGTTTGATCCAAAACAGAGTAGCGATAAGCTCAATGTATTCGGGAAGGAGTTTGCGCAGGTGTTGGGTGATGGGGGAAGTAATAAGTACGGAACGACCAAGGTCTTTGCGACGGAAAAACTGTCTGAGCGGGATATCCTTAACTATGCACAATCACTAGCTGGAACAGTACCGCTACAAGAGCAGAAAACCCCATTAGGAATAGTTTATTATGCGAAGAAAGATGGAATGACTATCAATCTTAGGGATTTTTCCAGGAGCAAGGATGATACAAAAGCACGGTGGACCGTTGAAATTATAAAAAATGAACAACTCAATAATCTGCAGGGAAAAGTTAAAAAGCCGATTGAAATTAAATTTAGGTAAATCATATGAAAATTACAAATGAGGAGTATCTCGAATATAAAAATGCCTTAGAAGGGCATTCAATGAATGCTATATGGCATGTGACACCTCCAGAATGTTATGGAGTTGAACTTAATTTTAATCAACGAAAGACATTCTTCTTTCAATTATTGCAGATGCTTCTTGATGATGGAAAAATTAAGTTGGCATCACATGGGAGGTATTTGCAAGGCAGTTCTACTGAGCAAATATCGTTCTTTAAAAAGAGATTCCCCAAAAAACAGGAGGAAATGGAAGAGGATGCTTTTGATGGCTTCTGGTTTCTGACTGAAAAATGCCCAGCTGGCATTGTCTGGATCCACGAGAACGGCTATGAAGACTGGACCTGATACACCGCTAGTCATAACGGCTCTTCGGAGCCGTTATCCTTGAATACCTTTCCAGGGTAAACGCTGTTTGTCGGTCACGATACTGGAATTAACGAAGCTGCCTGCCTCTGATAGATCCAACCCGGACAGACCAAAGGCAGGTTTATTGACGAACGAGCGGACAGGCTCTGCGTCTGACAAACTCATCGCCTGATACTCTGCAAACTGCCGACGCTCGTCTTTATCCAGAAGGCAGTATCGCAGCCTTTAACGTCTCTCAGAATCCTTATTTAGCCATAAAACGCCAGCCGCTCGACTAACAGGTCCACAAACCGCTCCCGGTCGATATCCAGCAACACCGTGGTATTTGGCTGCTTGCCGGTGAGAAAGTAATAATCAACCACCGTCATCCCCTGGGTGTATTTCCCCTGAGTTTCCACGCCCACCCAGCGCTCAACGCTGGTAAACAACTCCGGCTTCAGCAGCCAGGCGATGGTGCAGGGATCGTGCAGCGGAGCACCGGTGAAACCCCATTTGGCATCCTTGTGATACTCCATAAAGAAGTCGAGCAGCTCGGCAACAATGGTCGCCACCGGGTTGCCCACCTGGCGGAAACGTTCGATATCCAGGCCATGAATCTGCGCCCGATGCGTGACGTCCAGCCCGGCCATCACCACCGGAATACCCGACTGGAAGACGATCTCCGCCGCTTCCGGGTCGACGTAGATATTAAACTCGGCGGCGGGCTGCCAGTTGCCCAACACCATCGCGCCGCCCATCAGGACAATGCGGGCGATCTTGTCATGCAGTTCCGGGTGGCTGTTGAGCAGCAGGGCGACGTTGGTTTGCGGGCCGGTGGCGACAATCGTCACCGGTTGCGGGCTTTCGCGTAGCGTTTTGGCCATCAGCTCGACGGCGGTGCAGGCCTGCGGCGTAAAATCTGGTTCCGGCAGCGCCGGGCCATCAAGCCCGCTTTCGCCGTGAACGTTTTCGGCGATGATCAGCTCCCGCATCAGCGGCTTACGCGCGCCGCCGGCGACAGGAATGTCCTGCCTTCCCAGCAGCGTCAGCATGCGCAGCACGTTGCGCAGGGTTTTGTCCGGCGTCTGGTTGCCAGCGGAGGCAGTGATCGCCTTGACGTCAAGTTCGGGTGAGGCGAGGGCGAGAACCATCGCGATGGCGTCATCATGACCGGGGTCGCAATCGAGAATGATCGGCAGTGCCATAGCAGCTCCTTGTTGGGCGTTATTTGTGACAAGGGTAACGCTCGAGGGCACAACAGACGAGAAAGGATAAAACAAAGCGTGATGTAAGCCGCAATAAGACGCGCGTGGGGACGATCCGCCGGTGGCGCCATGCTTTCCGGGGCTAAGGGTTTGTGCGGTCTGCTTCCCCGGTGGCGCTATGCTTGCCGGGGCTACGGGTTTGTGCGGTCTGTTTCCCCGGTGGCGCTGTGCTTCCCGGGGCTACGGGTTTGTGCGGTCTGCTTCCCCGGTGGCGCTGTGCTTCCCGGGGAGTCAGGTTTGTACGATCTAAGGCTGGGATTACTCAAAACGCCAGGCGAGATTCAGGCCGACGCCATAGTTACGTCCCGGCGCGGGTTCGTAGTAACGACCGTTGGACTCGTTGACAATCACCGAGCCGACGTAGCTGCGATCGAAGAGGTTATCGACGCGGCCAAACAGATCCATGTCCATCTTGCCATAGCTCCACTTATAACCGGTGGTGAGACCGACCACCGTCCAGGACGGGGCTTTGGCGGTGTTCTCGTCGTTAGCCATGATATCGCTCATATAGCGAATATCGCTGCCGGCGTACCAGCCGCGATCCGGCTGATAGCCGAACGAGGCGTAGCCCATATTGCGCGCGATGCCCGGAATACGGTTGCCGTTGCAGCTGGCGTCATCGCAGACATTGGTCCGGTAGGTCGCATCCAGCCAGGTCCATGCGGCTTTCAGACGCCAGCTTTCGCCAAACTGCTGATCCAGCCCCAGCTCCATCCCCTGACGACGGGTTTTGCCGGCGTTTTTGTAGCTGGTACGGCCGCCGCTGCTGGCATCCACCACGATCTCGTTATCGGTGTTGGTCTGGAACAACGCGGCGGTAAACAGGCCATTGCCGATCCGCGTCTTACTGCCGATCTCGACCGTGTCGTTAGTCGCAGGCTGCAGGCCGAAGTTCAGACCGCTCTGGTTATCGGAACGGTAGGAGAGTTCGTTAATGGTGGGGGTCTCAAAGCCGCGCCCGGCGGAGAGATAGACGTTCCACGCCTCGGTGACCGCATACTTTAACGAGCCGGCCGGCAGCCATTTATGGTAGCTGGCGTCGCCGCTGTCATCGCCGTTACCCGGGGTAACGTAATAATCGTTGGAGTCAAACCATACCGAACTGTAGCGCACGCCGGCATCGAGGGAGAGTTTGTCCGTCAGCTGCCACTGGGTCTGCAGATACGGGTCGATGTTCCACATCAGATTACGTTCATTACGGCGCAGGTTCCCCTCTTCGCCGTACTGCGGCGCGCCGTTGACCATCACGAAGTTTTCAAACCCTTTGCGCCGCTCGCTCATGTTTTCATAGTCGAGACCGGTGGTGAAGGTGACCGGCACCAGCAGCTCGCCGCGGTGAGTCCAGCGGGTATCGATCCCCTGATAGTGGCGCGTCAGGTCGATAACGCCGCCCGCGTGAGAGGGGTTGAGCTGAGGCGCGCGTGGGATTGACTGATATTGCGTGGTTTCACGTTCACCGGCGTACATCATCACGCTCAGGTCATCCTGCTCGCTGAGCTGACGCTCGTAGCGCAATCCTGCCTGGGTCTGCTTCGTCGACTTACGGGTATTGTACTGATCGCCGCGTGGCGACTGACGCGGGTTATTCCGCCATTCATCGTAGGTCAGGCCGCCGGCGTCATTGGCTTTGATATCCACGCTGTTAAACAGCAGGGTCAGCTTACTGACGTCATTGATGCGCACGCCCAGTTTGGCGTTCGCCAGGTTTTTGCGGGCGCCGCTGTGATCGCGGTAGCCGTGAGTGGTAAAGCGGTTGGTCGATACGGTGTAATCGACGTCCCCGGCATGCGTTCCGTCGCCGACGGCGCCGGTCGCCTTCAGGCCATAGTGCCAGGTGCCGAAGCTGCCGTAATAGCTGCTGGCTTCGATGGTTGGCGGCTGGCTGCCGGTTTGGGTCGTCACATTGATCACCCCGCCGGAGGAGTTGCCGTACAGCGCAGAGAACGGACCGCGCAGGACATCGAGGCTATCGACGCTGCCGATATCAATATTCGAGGTTTGGCCCTGGCCATCGGGCATGGTGGCCGGAATACCGTCGACGTAAATGCGCAGCCCGCGCACGCCGTAGGTGGAACGGGAACCAAAACCGCGAATTGATAGCTGCAGATCCTGAGCATAGTTCTGTCGGTTCTGAACCTGCAGTCCCGGTACGGCGCCCAGCGATTCAGAGAGATTGACTCGCGGCGCCGCCTGACGCATCTCATCGCCGTTAACGACGCTGACCGCGGCGGGGGTATCGAGCTCGGAGACCGCGGTCGGCGCGGCGGTCACAACCATAGTTTGTTCATCGCTGGTGCCGGGCTGGGCCACAGCGATCAGCGGAAAGAGGAGGGCAGGTAGCGCAGCCGTGCGCACGGAAAGGATTTTCATAGAGCTACTCGTGAAACGAACCAAACGGAACATATGTCCACATGTTAACCCTTTTGTAATTTTTTGAAAATTATTAACGTTATTTTCGTTAAATAATGGCACCGAATGGTTATTTTCGCCGTCAGTTTTCATAAATAACGCTCCACTTCATGTCAAATAATGATTACTATTCGCATTTGAAAATGAACGCAAAGCCAGGACTTTGTGTCAGGGAAGCAATGTCGAGCAGGCACATAGGTGTTTTATTCAAGGGAGTCGTCATGTCATTACGTCATCTGTCCGCGCCGCGTCTGCGTCGTTCACTGTTATTAACCTCTTTACTGCTGGCGGGGAGCTTCAGCGCTCATGCGGCAGAAGAAATGTTGCGCAAGGCGGTCGGTAAGGGCGCATACGAAATGGCTTACAGCCAGCAGGAAAATGCGCTGTGGGTCGCAACTTCTCAAAGCCGTTCACTGGATAAAGGCGGGATTGTTTATCGTCTCGACCCGACCACGCTGGAAGTGACGCAGGTTATTCATAACGATCTGAAACCGTTCGGCGCGACGATCAACAATGCTACGCAAACGCTGTGGTTTGGTAACACCACTGACAGCACCGTTACCGCCATTGACGCGAAAACCGGCGCGGTGAAAGGCCGTCTGGTGCTCGACAATCGTCAACGCAGTGAAACCGTGCGTCCGCTGGCGCCGCGTGAGCTGGCGGTCAATGAAAAAACCAACACGGTCTATATCACCGGGTTGGGTAAAGAGAGTGTGATCTGGGTTGTGGATGGTGAAAAGCTGACGCTGAAAGACACTATCACCAATACTGGCGCCATGGCGACCGGGCTGGCGGTGGATGCTGATGCGAAGCGTATTTACACCACCAATGCCGATGGCGAGCTGCTGACCATCGACAGCGAGAGCAACAAAATTCTCAGCCGCAAGAAGCTGCAGGATGACGGTAAAGAACACTTCTATCTGAACCTGAGCCTGGATACCGCCGGCCACCGCGCCTTCATCACCGACAGTAAACAGCCGGAAGTGCTGGTTGTTGATCTGCGCGACGGCAAAGTGCTGCAGAAAATCGCTGCGCCGGAATCCCTGGCGGTGCTGTTCAACCCGACGCGCAATGAAGCCTACGTGACCCATCGCAAAGCCGGCGAAGTCAGCGTAATTGATGCTAAAACCTATAAAGTGGTCAAAACCTTCAAAACGCCGACCTACCCGAACAGCCTGACGCTCTCCGCCGACGGTAAAACGCTGTATGTCAGCGTGAAGCAGGAGTCGACCCGTCAGAAAGAAGCGACCCAGCCGGATGACGTTATCCGTATCGCGCTGTAAGTCGTGATTGAGGAGGGGGAAACCCCTCCCGCCCGCCAGAATCACCCTCTGTTACAAACACTTATTGGCCCGATTGCGGTTATGGTTTTACAATCATCGTTTTGCCGCCTGCTGCCTGGCGGAATTAATCATTCTGGAGGATGTATGAATAAGCCATTTATGGTTCTGTGCGCTGGCGCGATGCTGGCACTGCTTGCGGGCTGTACTTCAAACTATGTAATGACGACGAAAAGCGGGCAGACCATTGTGACTCAGGGTAAGCCGCGTCTGGATAAAGACACCGGTATGACCAGCTATGTGGATGAATCCGGCAATCACCGCCAGATTAACAGCAGCGATGTGTCGCAGCTGGTGGAAGATAACTAAGCAGGAAGCGGCGGTTTGCCCGGTGACGGACAAACCGCGATAGGGTTATTTTTGCGCTGACTGTACGCCCGGCGCCGTACTATGAATAGCATGAACGCGCTTACGCACGCCGAACCAACCGGCCACCAGCAGTACTGCAATCAGTGGAATGGAACCGATGGTATAGGTACCGTTCGGGTAATCGAAGGCCATCAGCACCAGCACGCTGAGCAGGAACAACAGGGTCAGCCAGGAGGTGAACGGCGCACCCGGCATCTTGAAGCTGACATCCGCCGCTTTCCCTTCCTTGATAGCTTTACGCAGGCGCATCTGGCACACCACGATAAAGCCCCACGACGCGATAATCCCCAACGAAGCCACGTTTAAGACGATTTCGAAGACCTGCGACGGCACCAGATAGTTCAGGAACACCCCGACGACATACACCGCCAGCGTGGCCAGAATCCCGGCATACGGCACCTGATGACGGCTCATCTTCGACATAAACTTCGGCGCGGAACCGCCCATCGACATCGAACGCAGAATACGCCCGGTGCAGTACAGGCCAGAGTTGAGGCTGGAGAGCGCGGCGGTGAGCACCACGATATTCATTACGCTACCGATGTACGGTACGCCCAGCTTCGAGAAGAAGGTCACAAACGGACTTTGCCCGGCCTGATAGGCATTCCACGGCAGAAGCAGCACCAGCAGCAGCACCGAGCCGACGTAGAACAGGCCGATACGCCAGATCACGCTGTTAATGGCGCGCGGCACCATCGTCTGCGGCTCTTTACACTCGCCGGCGGCGGTCCCGACCAGTTCGATGGAGGCAAAGGCAAACACCACCCCCTGAACCAGTACCAGCGCAGGCATCAGCCCGTGCGGGAACAGACCGCCGTTATCGGTAATCAGGTGGAAGCCGGTGGCATTCCCGTCCAGCGGTTTGCCGCTGCCGAGGAAAATGGTCCCGACCACCAGGAAGGCGACAATCGCCAGCACTTTGATCAGGGCGAACCAGAACTCCATTTCGGCGAACCACTTCACGCCGATCATGTTCATGGTACCGACGATCGCCAGCGCCCCGAGCGCGAAGACCCACTGCGGGACATCGCCGAAGGCGCCCCAGTAGTGCATATACAGCGCCACGGCGGTGATATCGACAATCCCGGTCATCGCCCAGTTAACGAAGTACATCCAGCCGGCGACGTAGGCCGCTTTTTCACCCAAAAACTCGCGGGCGTAGGAGACGAAACTGCCGCTGGAAGGACGATGCAGCACCAGTTCGCCGAGGGCGCGTAAGATAAAGAATGAGAACAGGCCGCAGACCAGATAAACCAGCGCCAGCGCGGGGCCAGCCATCTGTAAACGCGCGCCTGCGCCGAGGAACAGGCCGGTACCGATGGCGCCGCCGATGGCAATCATCTGTACCTGACGGTTGCCCATCGCTTTGTGATAGCCCGATTCCTGGGAGTTGAGCCAGTGACGTCTGGCGGCATGGTGTTCCGCCGTCGAGTGTTGCTTTGTATTCATTGATGTACCCATTTTCCTGTCAATGTCCATGAGTGGTTCATCGCACCGCTGAGTAGCAGTACGTTATGCTGGCTTTCCCATCATTCTGACGTAGGAGATAAGCAGAGCATGGCGCAGCATCCTACACGTATCGAGATAGTCACGCACGTAAAACATTTCTCGACCGCACTTGCTTAAATATCAATGAGTTCAAAGACGGAGGGCGTCCACCAGCAGGCTGAAGGCCGTCGTATGCTGGCGGCGGCTGGGGTAGTAGAGGTGATAGCCGGGGAAGGCGGGAGTCCAGGCCTCGAGGACCCGGATGAGTCGTCCTTCCGCCAGCGCCTGTTGCACGCTATCTTCCGGGACATAGGCCAGACCCAGCCCCGATTCCGCGGCATCAATTCGCTGCGGCAGGCTGTTTAAGGTAATTTGTCCTTCAACCCGCACGCGGACTTCGTGATCGTCCTGCGCAAACTCCCAGGTATAGATACCGCCGAGGGTCGGCAGGCGCAGATTAATACAGCGATGTTGTGCGAGATCGTAGGGCGTTTGCGGGATACCGTAGCGCTGAAAATAGGCCGCTGAACCGATTACCGCCATGCGCATATCGGGCCCGATGCGCACGGCAATCATATCTCTGGCAACCTGTTCACCCAGACGAACGCCGGCGTCATAGCGGCCGTCGACAATATCGGTCAGGCCGTTGTCCACGGTGATTTCGATATTGATCTCCGGGTATTGCAACATGAAGTTTTTCAGCGCCGGCCAGAGCACGGCGCTGGTGGCATGCTCGCTGGCGGTCAGGCGGAGGTTACCCGCCGGACGGTCGCGGGTATCGCGCAGAGCGTGAAGCTCCTGTTCTATCTCTTGCAGGTGCGGACTCAGGCGCTGGAACAACTTTTCGCCCGCTTCGGTAGGCGCCACGCTGCGGGTGGTGCGGGTCAGCAGCCGCACGTCGAGCCGGGCCTCGAGGTTGCGCATCGCGTGGCTGAGGGCGGACTGGGAGACGCCAAGCTGAGCGGCCGCACGGGTGAAGCTACGCTCGCGGGCGACCACCATAAACGACAGCAGGTCGTTAACGTTATCTTTTAACATCACTTTTCCGGATTAATGAATTTCGTTCATGGTTCCTTTCTGATTTTGCAGTCTAATCCTCGTTGCCAGATTGCGCTACTTTGAACAGACACGTCATGTTGAGAGGAACAGAAATGAACATTATTCGTAGCGGCTCACAGCCTTCGAGAAAGGGGCCGGATAGCTGGTTTACCGGCGATGTTCGTATTGATGCGCCGTTCCAGGCCAGCGAGCCGGCAAAAGTGGGCGGTGCGACGGTCACTTTTGAACCCGGCGCGCGTACCGCCTGGCACACCCATCCGCTTGGTCAGACGCTGATCGTCACCCAGGGGCGCGGCTGGCTGCAGGAGTGGGGCAAAGAGCCGCAGGCGCTGAATCAGGGCGATATTGCCTGGATTCCTCCGGGCGTAAAACACTGGCACGGCGCCAGCAGCGAGACCGCCCTGGTGCATATTGCGATTGCCGAAGCCGAAAACGGCAGCCCGGTAAGCTGGCTGGAAAAAGTGACCGACGACCAGTATCCGGCAGGCTAATCCCGTTGGCCCCGCGTCCGGCCCGAGCTACCGGCCGTGTTCCGTGGGGCAGCCGGTAGCGCCGTTGGGCTTTTTCGGGCTATGATTCTCAGCGGCGCAACGGCTGGGAGACAGCGATGAATATCAACGTAGTGGGGACCAGTGGCGTCGGCAAATCGACGCTGGCGCGAAGGCTCGCGCAGATCTTGTCCGTTCCCTACATTGAGATGGACAGGCTTTACTGGCGCGCGGAGTGGCAGGGCGTGCCGGATGAGGTGTTCTTCGCCAGGGTGGTTGCAGCCACCGAGACTCCCGGCTGGGTGCTGGACGGCAACTACAACCGCAGCCGCCCGGTTAAGTGGCGCAATGTCGATCTGGTGGTGTGGGTGGATTATGGTTTCGCCCGAACTCTGCGCCAGGCCATCTGTCGGGCCATCTCCCGGGCAAGCAGCGGTCAGGAGCTGTGGCCGGGAACCGGCAACCGTGAAAGCTTCCGTCGCGCCTTCCTCAGCCGCGACTCGATTATCTGGTGGACCCTTAAAACCTGGAAGAACAATCGCCAGCGTTATCAGTCTGATATGACCGACCCGGCGTATCGGCACATCCGCTTTGTACGCCTGCGTCACCCGCGGCAGACCGAGGATTTCATCCGTCAGCTGCAGCGGCAGGTGGCGCCGCGTTAAGTGCGTATATCTATTTTCCGGCAGAGTACATGTAAATAAATTGTTTCTCAGTGGCCGCGGCAGATTCTAATAATGCAGGCATGTTAATTAATACGAGCCTGCGAAATGTCTTATCGAATCAGTATCCTGGATAAAAGTCCGCTGGCGGCGGGAGAAACGGCCGCTCAGGCGCTGACGCGTACATTAACGTTGGCGCAACAGGCGGAAGCCTGGGGCTATCACCGCTTCTGGATTGCCGAGCACCACAACACCGATCAATTAGCCAGCCCGTCGCCGGAAGTGGTGATTGCCTGGATCCTTGGCCAGACCCGGCAGATTCGCGTCGGATCCGGCGGCGTCATGCTGCAACACTACAGCCCGTACAAAGTGGCGGAAAACTTCAACCTGTTGGCCTCGATAGCGCCTGGCCGCGTCGATCTTGGCGTCGGAAAAGCGCCGGGCGGCCTGCCGCTGGCAACGCGGGCGCTGCAGCAGGGGATTGATCCGGCGCAGAAGGGGACTTTTGCCGATAGCCTCGCCCAGCTGGATAACTGGCTGTCGCTCACCGATGCCGCAGGGGAAGAGAACCTGCGCGCCACGCCAATCCCGCCGCGTCGCGCCGACGGCTTCCTGCTCGGCGCCAGCCTGGAGAGCGTTCAGCTCGCCGCCCGGCTGGACTGGAATTTCGTTTTCGCCGCCCACCTTAACGGCGACAAAACGCTGCTGCGCGAGGTGTTAACCCGCTGGCGGGCGCTGAGTCGCCGCGACGCCATCATCGCTATCCAGGTCATTGTCGCTGAAGAGAGCGCCACGGCGATTGAACTGGCGAAGCAGATTGAAATCTGGGGCGTCGAACTGGAAAACGGCCAGCGGGTGACGGTAGGTAGCGAAGCGCAGGCGGCCGCCTTTGCCCGTCAGGCCGGAAGTCCGCCGGTGCGCATCGCCCGCCGCGAGGCCTCGCTGCTGGCGGGAACCGCAGACGAAGTAAAAGCGCAGCTCGACGCCCTGCATGCCGCCTGGCATATTGACGAATTTATCATCGACACGCCGATCGCCGAGGGGCAGGCGCGCCTCGACTCACTCCGCCTGCTGGCTCAGGCCCATCTTGGCGCGGAGGTGTTGCCATGAGTTTTGAACAACAGCTGATTAGCTGGCGGCGCGAGCTGCATCAGTATCCGGAACTTTCGTTGCAGGAGGTGGCGACGACGGCGCGCATCCGCGACTGGCTTGAGAGCGGCGGCCTGCGGGTGCTGCCCTACGCGCTGAAAACCGGCCTGGTCGTCGAAGTGGGCCGCGGCGAGAAGATTATCGCCCTGCGTGCAGATATCGATGCGCTGCCGATCGCTGAGACCACCGGCCTGCCGTATCGCTCGCAAAACGAGGGGGTGATGCACGCCTGCGGCCATGATATTCACACCAGCGTGATGCTGGGGGCGGCGCTGCTGCTGAAAGAACGCGAAGCGACGCTCCCGGGACGAGTACGGATTCTGTTCCAGCCGGCGGAAGAGAATTTTGGCGGGGCGAAAACCCTGATTCGCGCCGGGGCGCTGGAGGGCGTCTCGGCGATCTTCGGTATGCATAATGAACCCGGCCTGCCGCTGGGCGAGTTCGCCACCCGCGGCGGGGCGTTCTACGCCAACGTCGATCGTTTCGTCTTTAAGGTCACCGGCAAAGGGGCGCATGCCGCCCGACCGCACGAAGGCAAAGATGCGATTTTGCTGGCCAGCCAGCTGGTCACCGTCCTGCAGAGCGTGGCCAGCCGCGAGGTGAACACCCTCGATTCGGTGGTCCTGAGCGTAACGCGGATCCAGGGGGGCAATACCTGGAACGTGCTGCCGGAAAGCGTGGAGCTGGAAGGTACCCTGCGTACCCACAGCAGCGAGGTGCAGCAGCGGGTCAAGGCGCGGGTCAGCGATATTGCCGCCGGTTTCGCCAGTGCTTTTGGCGCCCAGATAGATGTGTTCTGGTACGCCGGTCCCACGGCGTTGGTCAATGACCCGAGCTGGGCGGAATTTGCCAGCGACGTTGCCGCTCGCTCCGGCTACCGCACCCGCCATGCGGATCTGCATATGGGCGGCGAGGATTTCGCCGTCTATCTACAGCATATTCCCGGCGCGTTTGTCAGTATCGGCAGCGCCAGCGAATTTGGTCTTCACCACCCGGCCTACAATCCGGATGACAACTTAATTGCCCCGGCGGCCCGCTATTTTGCGGCGCTGGCGGAGCAGGCTTTAGGCCAGATCTGACGCCTGAGCGTTCGGGCTTCTGTTTTTATTTTCGGCAAGGAAAGGGGTTGCTATGTCTGAAAAACGACAATTGCGTCTGGGCACAATATTACACGGCGCATCGGGAAATATGTCCGCCTGGCGTCATCCGGCCGCGCAGGCGGATGCCAGTATTAATTTTGAGTTCGTTAAGCAGACGGCCTTAAAAGCCGAAGAGGGCAAGCTGGACTTTTTATTTGTTGCCGATGGTTTATATATTAATGAGAAATCTATCCCGCATTTTTTAAACCGTTTTGAACCGCTGACCGTGCTCTCGACGCTGGCGGCGGTCACCCGCAATCTCGGGCTGGTGGGCACCTTATCGACCTCCTACAGCGAGCCTTTTACCACCGCGAGGCAGTTTGCCAGCCTTGACCATCTGAGCCAGGGACGCGCGGGCTGGAACGTGGTGACCTCGCCGCTGGAAGGATCGGCAAAAAACTTTTCGCGCGCGCAGCATCCTGACCACGCGCTGCGCTACCGTATTGCCGATGAATATTTGCGGGTGGTGAAAGGATTATGGGATTCCTGGGAACAAGATGCCTTCGTCCGTAATAAAGCTACCGGACAGTTCTTCGATAAAAATAAGCTGCATACCCTCGACCATCGCGGTGATTTTTTCCAGGTTGCCGGCCCGCTCAATATTTCCCGTACGCCGCAGGGGCGACCGATTATTTTTCAGGCCGGGGCCTCCGATGACGGTAAAAAGCTGGCGGCCCGCCATGCCGATGCCATTTTTACCCATCAGGCGTCACTGGCGGAAGCGCAGGCATTTTATCGAGATGTGAAGCATCAGCTGGCGGCCTGCGGTCGTCAGGATAACCAACTACATATCTTCCAGGGCGTCAGCGTGATTGTTGGTGACGATGCCGACGACGTCGAACAGCAATACCAGACGACCGCCGCGCTGGTATCGATTGAGGATGCCCTCAACTACCTCGGACGCTATTTCGAACATCATGACTTTGCGCAGTATCCGCTGGATGAACCGTTCCCCGATATTGGCGACCTCGGGAAAAACAGCTTCCGCAGCACCACCGATGAAATTAAGCGCAATGCGCGCGAACGTGGACTGACCCTGCGCCAGGTCGCGCTGGAAGCCGCCAGCCCGCGCCCGCTTTTCGCCGGTACGCCGCAGGAGGTCGCCGACGGTTTGCAGCTCTGGTTTGAACAGCGAGGGGCCGACGGTTTTATCATTCAGGGCGGCACGCCGGATACCTTCCCGCGCTTTGTCGATCGGGTGGTGCCGATTTTGCAAGCGCGCGGGCTGTTCCGTCGGGAGTATCCGGGAACGACGTTGCGCGAAAGCCTGGGGCTGACGCAGCCGATTAATCAATTCCAACAACAATAACAACAGAGAACGCTCGCTATGCAGAAAAAGTCACTTTTACTGGCCCTTGCGCTGGGTTTCAGCGCGCCATTATGGGCGCAGGACGTCAATATCAACGGTACCGGCGTAAGCGTGGAGGCCAATAAAGCGCCGGTGCACACGGCCAAAAATCCGCAGGCGATCGCCCGGCTGCCGGCGAATTATCACCTTGCGGTGCCGGGTAAATTTACCGTGGCGGTCGCGGCGCTGAACTCGCCGCCACTGACCGTCTTCTCGGACGACAACAAGACCCTGCTCGGCAGCGAAGTCGATATCGCCCGCCTGGTCGCCGACAGCCTGGGGCTGGAGCTGAACGTCGTGCCGACCTCCTGGGAGGACTGGCCGCTGGGCGTCTCCTCCGGCAAATATGATGCCGCGATCAGCAATATTACCGTCACCAAAGAGCGCAAAGAGAAGTTCGACTTTGCCACCTATCGTAAGGACTCGCTGGGTTTCTACGTCAAGAGTACCAGCCCGCTGAGTAAAATTGACCAGGCGGAAGACATTGCCGGGCTGCGGATTATCGTCGGCTCCGGCACTAACCAGGAAGCCATTCTGCTGGCGTGGAATGCGGAAAACCTGAAAAAGGGGCTGAAGCCCTTTACGCCGGTCTACACCAAGGATGATGCCGCCCAGACGCTGGCCATTCAGTCCGGTCGCGCCGACGCCTTTTTTGGCCCGAACGTGATCGGCGCCTGGAAGGCCGCGCTGACCGGGAAGACCAAACTGGTGGGCAGCGTGGACGGCGGTTGGCCGAAAGCGGCGCACATTGCAGTTACGCTGAAAAAAGGCAGCGGGTTGGTTGAGGCCGTGCAGACGGCGTTAAACGGCGCCATTCAGAACGGTGACTATGGCAAAGTGCTTACCCGCTGGGGGGAAAGCGTGGAGAGCATCCCGCAATCCGAAATTAACCCGGCCGGGCTGGGCGATTAACAGGAGGCAATATGAGTGCAGCATTTCGCGATATCTCACCTGAAGCGCCGGAACTCCAGCCGATTATTCACGGCCTGTTCGCCGAATACGCGTCGCGCTATGGCGACTATTTTTCTCGCGATGCGGAGGTTGAGCTGACCGAGTGGTATCTGCCGCCGCAGGGGCTGTTTATCGTCCTTGAACGTGAAGGCGAAATTATCGCCACCGGCGCCTATAAGCCGAAGGACAGTCATACGGCGGAAATCAAACGCATCTGGACCCATTCGGCCCTGCGCCAGCAGGGGCTGGCGGCGAAAGTGGTACAGGAGCTGGAGCGGCGGGCGGTTTTGGCAGGTTACAGCCATATCTACCTGACGACCGGCTTTCGCCAGCCGGAAGCGGTCAGGCTCTATCTGAGTCAGGGGTACGACGCGCAGTTTGACCTGGCACGCAACCCGGAAGAGTACAGCCAGCCGCCATTTGACGGACGGTTACGGTTCACCAAAGCGCTGGCAGTAAGCGTTTTAAGCCGCAGCGCCTGAGGAGAGAACATGAACAGATCGGAAACGATTAAAGTGATCCCGGCGCGCTATCCGCTGCGCGCCGTTGGCGCGGTGGTGGCGCTGCTGGTGCTGGCGGTCGTCGTGCAGTCGGTAGCCTTTAACCCGCGCTGGGAGTGGGCGGTTTTCGCCCGCTGGTTCTTTGACCCGGTCATTCTTGAAGGGCTGGGACAAACGCTGCTGCTGACGCTGCTGGGTACCGTCCTGAGCGTGATTTTTGGCGGACTGCTGGCGCTGGCCAGGCTCTCTTCCTCGTGGCTGCTGAGCAGCCTGGCCTGGGGCTATATCTGGCTGTTTCGATCGCTGCCGCTGATTGTGGTGCTGATCATCCTCTACAACTTCTCTTATCTGTATGACACGCTATCGCTCGGTATTCCGTTTACCGGGATCAGCTGGGGGAGTTATCAGACCATCAATGTGCTGGGGCAGTTCTCCACCGCGGTCGTGGGGCTGACGCTGGTGCAGAGCGCCTATACCGCGGAGATCATTCGCGGCGGTTTCCTCGGCGTTGACCACGGTCAGTATGAGGCGGCTGCGGCACTGGGGCTGCCGGCGTGGCGGCGTACGCTGCGTATTATTCTGCCTCAGGCGCTGCGCACGATTTTACCCTCTGGTTTCAATGAGATTATCAGCCTCGCCAAAGGGACCGCGATGGTTTATGTGCTGGCGATGCCCGAGCTGTTTTACACCATCCAGATGATTTACAACCGAACCCAGGAGGTGATCCCGCTGTTGATGGTGGGGGCCGTCTGGTATCTGGCTATCACCAGCGTCCTGTCGCTGATTCAATATCTGGTGGAACGCGCCCTGGCGCGCAGCGAACGCCGTTCGGCGGTCAACTCGCCGCGCCGGGCGCGCGCCGATGAATCCTCTCGCCAGCCGCAGAAACCGCAGGAGGCCATTCATGCCCAACTCTCATAACGGCCATATCTCGATTACCGGCGTCAGTAAGTATTTTGGCCGCCATAAAGCGCTGGATGATGTCTCGCTGGAAATTGCGCCCGGCACGGTGACGGTGATCCTCGGGCCATCCGGTTCGGGGAAATCAACCCTGCTGCGTGCCATAAACCATCTTGAGCGAGTGGATGAAGGGTTTATTCAGATTGATGGCGACTACATTGGCTATCGGCGCCATGGCGATAAGCTCTATGAGCTGAAGGAGAGAGAGATTCTGCGCCAGCGCGTTAACGTCGGCTACGTCTTTCAGAACTTCAACCTGTTCCCGCATCTGACGGTGCTGGAAAACCTGATTGAAGCGCCGATTGCCCACCGGCAGGCGAGCCGCAAAGAGGCCATCGCGCGCGCTTATGAGCTGCTGGACGTGGTGGGGCTGCGCCACAAGGCCGAGGCCTGGTCGCGCCATCTCTCCGGCGGCCAGCAGCAGCGTATTGCCATCGCCAGGGCGCTGGCCCTCAAGCCGCGAGTGCTGCTGTTCGATGAACCGACATCGGCGCTGGATCCGGAGCTGGTGGGCGAAGTGCTCGATGTGATTAAAAAGCTGGCCCGCTCCGGTACCACGCTGGTGGTGGTGACGCATGAGATTGGTTTTGCCCGCGAAGTGGCCGATCAGGTGGTGTTTATGGTCGAGGGGAAAATTATTGAGCAGGGCAGCAGCGATGCGGTGCTCAATCATCCGCAGCATCAGCGTACGCGGCAATTTTTATCAAAGGTGCTGGCATGAAAAAAAGGATAGTCGCCCTGGCGCTGGGCGCGCTCTCTGCGGGAGCGCAGGCGGAAATCGATCTCCAGGCGAATGAACGGCCGCTGCCGGTAACGGTGGACAACGCCGCGATCGCCAGGATCCCGGCCAGCTATCGCTTTGTTGAACCCGGTACGCTGACGGTGGCGATTTCAGCGCTTAATTCCCCGCCGCTGGCGCTGCTGGCCAGCGACAACCGGACGCGGATCGGTAGCGACCCGGATATTGCCCGCCTGCTGGCCGGCAGTTTAGGCCTCAAGCTGAAACTGGTGCCGACGGCATGGGAAGACTGGCCGCTGGGGATCACCTCCGGGCGCTATGACGTGGCGCTGGTCAATATCGCCGTCACCGAACCGCGCAAAGAGAAGTTCGATTTCGCCACCTATCGCGTCGATTCGCTGGCATTTTCGGTTAAATCCACCAGCGCCATCGACAAAATCAGCGGTGCGGCGGATCTCTCCGGGCGGAAGGTGATCGTCGGATCCGGCACGAATCAGGAGCGCATTTTGCTGGGCTGGAACGGGGAAAATGAAGCGGCGGGACGTCAACCGGCTTTGCCGATCTATTTGACCGATGACGCCTCCGGCAACCTCTATATTCAGTCAGGGCGCGCCGACGTCTTTTTTGGCCCGCAGTCCACGGCAGCCTATAAAGCGGCGCTGACCGGAGCAACCAAAGTGGTTGGGCTGGGGCCGAAAAAGGCCTGGGTCGCCACCACCACCAAAAAGGGCAATGGCCTGGTGTATGCGTTGCAGGCGGCGCTCGATGGCGCCATTGCGCGCGGAGAGTACCAGCAGGTGCTGGCGCGCTGGGGCGAACAGGGAGAGGCGGTGACACAATCGCAGGTGAATCCGCCGGGCATTACCTACTAAAAAAACCGCTGTTTCGCCGGAGTACGGGGCGAAACAGCGGGGGATTATTATTGATAGCGACTTTCATCGCGGTGTTCAGCAATCGGCAAAGATGATGTCAATGTCACTTTATGCGTTGTGTGGCGGATTTAACTTTCGGCAACGTATTTAATATGATAACTGCACCATCATTTTCAGCTCGCCGGTTTTTAATTCCAAAGATAAATATGATGATGACGATTTTGATTTTTATCAAAATCCGTATATTTTTCGTGTGGTTAATATTTTCACTCCGCGGTTCTGCTGGGACCATCTCTTTACATCAATAATCATCAAGGGATTGAAGTGAATATATTATCAGAAGTTATTATACCCTTATCTGGCGTGGTGTTTCCTGCTGTTGTCGCATTCATTCGCGCTATTTATAATCGCTGGGGAGAAGGCAGGAAGCTTCATCGTGACAGTCAGTTTGATAAAGTGAATGTGGAAAAGCGCCTGGCAACGTTTCGCCGTATTAATCAATTGAAAAATAAAAACGATCTTACCCCGTTTGATTTACTGGCTATCAAGGCGTTATATGAAGGTATCGGCATAAGATATCCGGTGACCATCAGCCATAAAATTCTCGAGTATATTGCCAGCAACAATATCGATTTCAATGAGCCAACCCTGAATAGCTTTCTTCGGATGTCGAGGCTGCTGAATGTTACGGATTCAGGCGTGACGCAACCGTCCAGTAAAAGGAAAAAGGCGCGCCGGGAGATAGTTATTTTCGGCGGGCTGATGATTGCCGCTATCATATACGGATTCTTTATGTCGGTGCCCGACGTGGTAGCCGAAATGTCAGGCGCGGCCGCGGTAGCCTGTTTTGTCGTTTTATTTCTTGTTTACCTGGCGATGTTTATTCTGATTGTCAGTGCCGTGGTTAACAGCTTATATGACATTCAGTGTGCCAAAAAATTCTGGAAGACATTTTCACCCTTTCTCAATCGTCAGCCATGAATATTGCTTGCAACGCCGCGAGTATTCTGCGGATAAACGGTAAGGTATGAGGTATTGAAAAGCAGGGCGTCGCTACGCTAAACGTAGCGCTACCGGTCAAAGATCATCGCGGATAACGCCTGTTCTGTAGCATCTTGCGCCGTACTGCTGGCCGGATCTCCAGCATGTCAGCCCGATTTTGTGTCTAAACTTAAGCTTTATCGTGGAGGCAGATGATGATTACTGTCTATGGCGTTCCCGGCTGGGGATCGGCGATCGGTGAGCTGATGCTGACCCTCGCCAACATTCCTTACCATTTCGTTAACGTAGCAGGCTTCGACCAGCCGGGGCCGCAGCGCGATAGCCTGATGCAGATAAACCCGCTGTGTCAGGTTCCCACTTTGCGACTGGCGGACGGCAGCGTGATGACCGAAACCGCCGCGATGGCTCTGATGATCCTCGATAGCCGTCCGGATCTGGCGCCGGCGCCGGGCACAGCGCAGCGCCATCAGTTTCAGCGTCTGTTGATCTGGATGGTGGCCAATGTTTATCCCACCTTTACCTACGCCGATTATCCGCAGCGCTGGGCCGCCGATGCGGCGGAGCAACTGCGGCAAAACTGCATCCGCTATCGTCAATCGCTGTACCTGTGGCTGGAGCAGCAGCTGGCGGCGGCGCCTTATGCGCTGGGGGCGGAGATAACCCTGCTGGATTGTTATATTGCGACGATGTGCCGCTGGGGTCCGCGGCGGGAGTGGTTTTCCGCCCATACGCCGAAGTTTGTCGCCGTGGCTGACAAAGTCTGTCAGCACCCGGACCTGCAGCAGGTACTGCGTGACAACGAGTTGATTTAAAGCACAAAAGGCCAACCGACTGACTACCGCTATGCTAGTTTATCGCTCTCACAATAAGGAGCCTGCTATGCCGCATGTTGATATTAAATGTTTTCCCCGCGAACTGACCGATGATCAAAAAAGCGCCCTGGCCGCCGACATTACCGAGGTGCTGATCCGCCATCTGAACAGTAAAGACGGGGCGGTGAGCGTCGCCCTCAATCTGGTTGAGCAAAGCGACTGGCAAAAAGTCTGGGACAGCGAAATCGCCCCGCAGATGGAGCAGCTGATTAAGAAGCCGGGTTACAGCATGTAATGGCGAACCTTTCCCGGACAGTGATTGCCGCACCTGTCCGGGCTACCTGTCAGCTGGCCGCTGCCAGGCCCGTCGCCGTGGTGGTCTGTTGTCACGGAGTACGGTTTTAAAAGGGTGCGGATGTTGTCGCCCGGGCGATGCTGTGCAGGGTCCGGGCGACCTGTTTTCTGCAGATCATCATCCGCAGCAGCGGCCACGGTTTTGCCGATTAGAACCAAATCTCCGACTGGATGCCGAAGTTCCAGTTCCCCCCGGCGGTAAAGCCTTTGCTGCCAAAATCATCGTTGATAGCGTAGTGGTCCAGCGCTTTGTCCCAGTTCATCCACGTTACGAAGAACCGAATTTCCGGGCGAGCCTTGATATCAAACACATCGCCGACCTTAAACGTCGGCGCAAAGGTCAGCTTATAGAAATCGCCGCTCACCGCCTGATACTGGTACAGATTGTCGTTATAGCGGTAGCTACGCCCGTCAGGATTCAGGTCCATATACTGCCATGACGCTTCGTACAGCAGAGCGAAGTTACGGGTCAGCGCCTGCGAGACGCGCAGGTTGAAGGTCGCCCAGTCGTAGCGGTCGCCGTCGCGGTAGCGGTTTTCACTATGCTGGGCAATCACCGATGGCGCCAGCTGCCAGTTTTTCCCCAGCGGTAAAATGCCGTACGAGGCAAAACGTAACGATTTGGCGTTCTCGGTGAGGTCGCCATCGCTACCGGGCTGCCGCGCCTCGGCGCCCAGTCCGCTGCCGTACTGCAGAGCACTTTCCGATACTCCCGGTGCCAGACCGTAGAACCGCTCTTTGTCGTGATACGCGAGCATCGCGTAATAGCCATTTTTCGCCGTATTGTCGCTGCGCAGAGCATAGCTGCCGGTGGTGGAGGTATTATCTTTCAGCGAATCATTGCCCTGGGCGGTCATCGCGGTGGTCATCAGCTGCCATTTTTGCCAGAAGTGGTTTGCCGTGAACATCAGGTTCTGAATGTCGTTATCTGCGTAGTTATCGCTTCCCAGGTCGCCAAAATTACGCGCATAGAGCGAATAATCGCCGCGCAGGCTGTCGCCCCAGTTGACGTCGTAGATCCCGCCGCCGGTGCCGCCAAGGAACATGATATCGCTGTCGGTAAAGTGGATATCAAAGTTATCGCGGTCAAAGCGTTTACCCGCCCAGATCGACGCGTGCTTAAACGGTCCGGAGAAGTCGGCGAAGTTTCCCATCTCGACGTACAGCTGGCGCACGTTCAGATGATGGCTGTCGTTATCCTGTACCCACGGGTCCGGGTTGGTCGCACCATCGGCCAGCATCGTTTTGAAGCGTGCCCACGACCCGTCGCTGAAGGTCATCTTCTTGCCAAAGCTTAGCTCGACGTAGTTATCCTTTTCATTGCCAAGACGGCCAACGTGGGCATCACCGTTGAGCGAACTGGCCGGAGAGATCCCCGGGCCGCCGCGTGCGCCTTTGCCGTGGCTGTCAACCAGCATCCCGGCGCGGGCATAGGCATTGAACTCAAACCCGTCGCTTAGGCTGCTCTTCGCCAGCTGCTTATCGGTCGCCTGCTGTTTTTGTTCGGCCACCGCGGTTCTTTGGCTCAGGGTCTGTATCTGTTTTTCCGCTGCCGCCGCACGTTGCTCGGCGGCGGTGGTCCGTTGTTCCGCCTGTTGCACCCGGCGGTTTGCTTCTCCCGCCTCACGTTCGGCATGGTTCAGGCGAGCTTCCAGCTGCGCCAGCCTTTGTTCGACAGAAAGCGGCGTGGCATCGGCGGCGAAGGCCGAAAAAAGGGCGCAGCAAACCGCTGCGCTTATCACAGAGATGCGCATATCAATCCTTATTTATTCCAGAGGTAGAACGGTGCAGGGGCGCCTTAGATGGCGTGTTTTTCTCCTGAAGCCACCGACGGATCGGGCGGCGCGCGGCGGCCTGCATCGAGGTCGGCGCGAATCTGTTCGTAATGATCGTCAAGGCGATAGAAGCGCCCGATCCACAGCATTGAGGCAACGATCAGCAGCGCCGGGATGTAGAGATAACAGGCTTTAATCGCCAACATTGCGCTGTTGCTCTGTACCTGGTTAGCGATATAGCCGCCGGAAGAGAGCAGCACGCCGGTGATCGCACCCGCGCCGGCCATCGCCACTTTCCCCAAAAAACCGTTGATGGAGGTTAAAATCCCCGCCGTATTGATGCCGGTTTTCCACACGCCGTAATCCACGGGATCCGCCTGCATGGAGAAGTAAATGGCCGTTCGCTGACCGGCGCCGAGGGACAGTACCACCGCCCCGGCAATCAGCCCCCAGCTGTTAGCGCCGGCCGCCATCATCATGCCCATACCCATGAGGTTAATCGCGCTCGCCCACAGATAAACGTGGCGCTTTTTCATCCGGCTGGCGAGCAGCGGAACGGTGAGAGTGCCCAGCAGCGGGACAAACGTGGAGATCCCGGCAACGATCGCCGTCAGATCGTTATTGCCAACGTAGTAGTGGAAGAAATAGACCAGCGCCCCGGTCTGGAAGAAGAACGCCCCCCACATCAGGAAAATGTTCACCGCGAAGACCAACCAGGGACGATTGGCGCGCAGGCTGACCCACGCACGTTTTAAGGTCATCCGTTCTTCGGTGATGCGGATATTCTCTTTGACGTTACGGAAGCTCACCAGCAGGAAGAAGGTGGCAATCACGCCGAAAACCACCGCGGTATAGAAGAAACCCTCGGCCTGGCTACCGTTGCCCAGCGCCCCGACCAGCGGTAGGGTAGCGACCGCGACAATCGTTGCCCCAAGTGAGCCCAGCAGAATACGCACCGCCGATAGCGTGGTGCGCTCCCGCGAGTCGTTGGTCAGAAACGGTAGCATCGCGCAAAATGGAATATTGACCAGGGTGTAGAGAAACGACAGACACAGGTAGGTCACAAAGGCGTAGAGCAGCTTACCGGTGGTGCCAAAATCGGGCACGTAGAAGGCCAGAATACAGAGCACACCGAAGGGTACTGCGCCAATCAGCAGGTACGGACGGCAGCGCCCCCAGCGGGTGGCGGTATTATCGATCACCAGCCCCATCAGTACGTCAGCGACGCCATCAACCAGACGGGTGACGAGGAACATCAGGCCGACATAGTAGGCGGGAAGGCCCATCACATCGGTATAAAAGAACATCAGATATAAAGAGATCATCTGCCACACGAGGTTGCAGGAGAGGTCGGCGATGCCATAGCCAATGCGCTGCCGCCATCGGGTAAAGAATGTTTCTGCCATAAAATACACTCGCTTATTGTTGTTGTTAAAGTCCGTACTGGCGAATAAACCAGGCCGGGGTACAGCTCCACGCATGGCAATAGCTGTTGATCAGTTTGCTGCCATAAGGGGAAAACTCAGGATCCGCCGGGTCAAAAATTTCCCAGAAGGTATCGGCGCCGTAGTTGATCATCGCGCCCCAGTAGGCCTTGATTTCGGCAATGGCTTCTTCACGGAGCCCGCACTGCAGCAGGGCGGCGATATAGTGATGGCGCAAATAGGGGGTATTCATGGCGATGGCCGGCGGATGGCGTCGCAGATTATGCATGATCTCCCGACGCTGCCCGGCGCTACCGACTTCCGCCAACACCAGCCAGATCTGCGAGGCCCAGGAGACCTGGCGCTGTGCGCCGCTGACGTAAAATCCCTGCTTCTCATCCCACAGTCTCTCCTGTACCGCTGCGCAGAGCTGCTGCAAACGGGCGCGGTAGTCCGGCACCCGCTCAGGCTCAAAGCGCTCGGCCAGCCGGATGGCGCGGCGCAGGCAATAGATCAGCACGCCCTGAGCCGCGGCTTGTTTATTCAATGATGCCTGCCAGTCGATAAAGACCCACCAGTCATCGCTATCGCGCACCAGGCCAGACGCTTCGCAGCGGGCCAGGGCGAGGTCGATTTGTCGACGCGCCGTCGGCCAGAGTTCGCGAGCGGTTTTGTCATCTTCGGTACTGTGCAGATAGTTATAGAGAATGTCGGCAAAAAAAAGAGAGTAATCAAAGAGAAAGGTATCATCAGCCAGCACGTCCGGCTGGACGAAAACGTTGGCTGACACCATCCCGTCTTCCCGGGTATGACCGGCAAACAGGTACAGACAGCGGCGGACCAGATCGTGGTGCGCGAAGGTGACATCATTGACCAACGCCTGCAGGCGTAAATCCCCGAGCCACAGGCGGCGGTCACGTTTCGGACCATCTTCAAACACCTCCTGCATACAGTTCTTCAGGGTCAGGACGGCAACCCGGTCAATAGCCTGAAGCTGCGGATCGGTGGTCACCGCCGGTGGGCAGGTTTGCGTTGCTGACGTCACGGCATTGACCTGGATCTGGTTGAGACGCAGGCGGAATTTCTCCGACACCGCCTTAACCTCCACTTTCAGGTAGCGAAAGCAGTAGCGGCGTGGCAGGTCGACGGCGGCGGGCAACACGTCAAGCCACAGGTCCTGCTGCTGCAACCAGCTGCTGCTGAGCCAGCCCTGATAATCGCTGAAGGGTTCGCACACTTCGCACAGGGTTTCGCCGAAGGTCAATTGCAAATGGGCCGGGGCGTCGGGGGGGCTGCCGGCGCTCAGACAGGTGAAGTGCAGATAGCCGACGATGTGGCTGCCGAAATCGATGATCGCACTGTCACCGCTGGTCAGTTCACGCCGGGAAAAGTCCGCTAAGGTGCCTACTTCATCCCCGCGCCAGCCGAACAGGGACTCGGGGTCGGCATGGGCTTGTATCACCGCCATCGGCTGGCGCGACTGGCTGCGCAGTACGGGTCTGAGCGCTTCGGCGGTACGTAAAAAATGCGGGTGGCGGGTCATCGCGACCTGCGCGTTGCGTTGAATGGCCTGTGACATACTGCGTCCTCTGAATTGATTTTCACGCAGCATAAGATGTCGACGCCCGCCACAACCACTCTGGCAATGCCAATCCTGTTATGAAAATGGCACTGATAGTGGGGTAGGACGGTTGGCGATCACAATTCTATAAATCTTGTACGTGGCAGCCAGTAAAATGCATTATCGTGCCACTGCCCGAATGCCGTTTTGGATATTGTTAACGATGATATTAACCGTTGAGTATTATTTCGCCGATCCGCAGGATAAACTGGGGATGTACGCCAGCGATCCGGAAGATAACAGTCATGAACACAGCCACGAGTTTGCTGAACTGGTGATAGTGGACGAGGGGCACGGCTTACATATTATTAACGGCCGGCCATTATATATTCAGCAGGGCGACGTTTTTTATGTTCAGCCTGGGGATGTACATTATTATGATGAGCTTGGAACACTGAAATTAATTAATGTATTGATTAACCCCGAGGTTGAATTTCATTATTTACAGCATCTCGATTCGCTATTGCAGACCTTCTCTTCCCGGCAGGCCTCCTGCTACGGCTGGCTGGCGCCAGATGCCCGCCATATCTGCAAGGAACTGGTGGGGAAAATATTTTCAGCGGATGGCCAGCGGGGGGAAAACAGGGCGCTGCGGGAAGCCGCTTTTTTCCAGCTGGTGACGACCATAATGTATGCGGAAACCGAAGCGGAATATAGCAATACCAAATATAAACTGCATAAGCTGCTGACCTGGTTACAGGAGCACTGTTTTGAAGACCATAACTGGCAACAGCTGGCCGAAAAATTTCATCTGACGTCACGTACTGCTTTTCGCCATATAAAAGAAGCCACCGGGATGACGCCGGATAATTATTTAAAACGCCTGCGTTTAGTCTCAGCGCGAGTAAAGCTCCGGGAAACGGATATGACGATTACCGATGTGGCTTATTTGTGTGGATTTGCCAACAGTAACCACTTCACGACCCTGTACAAAAAGGTTTTTGGGGTGACCCCCAGCGAAGACAGGCGTCGTTTGCTGCGCTGAGGGAGCCACTATTTCAAGGCGACATTTTGTGCCTTCGCCCACTTGCGCAGGCGGGCGCAGGCGTTGGCATAAGGCGACGAGGTGTTGAGTGAAATCATCCGCCCCAGAGTCCATTTCCCATACCACGGCCGACCGTAAAGCGAATCATTATCCTGGGCTTCGATGCAGGCGATAAGCCGCCGTTTAGCCTGATGCAGAGAATCGAGCAGAGCCGGGTAGTCCTGCGCGGGGTAATCGAGGTAGAACTTTTGCGCCAGCAGCCCAAGCTGGTTCCATTGAAAACCGGTTTCCGGGAAGTCGATGGGCTGCTGCGCTTCATCGTGAGCCAGCCATTTGAGAACCAGTTCATTCCATCCCAGCAGATAACAGACCAGATCGCGAACGCTCATTTCGGTGTTCTGTGCATGACCGGGAAGGGTCTTTTGCTCCGTCATCTCCGGGGGAATATGCGTCAAATAGCCGGCTAGTTTAGCGTAGTTTTTATTGATGGCTTGCAGGAGTTGCGCCTGGGTTTGCGGTACGCTCATAGCGAGTTCCTTTCGGTGGGATGAGTTGGTTATACGGTATGTTTGCGCAGAACGACGCAGGGGGCGACCGTGCTCAACAATCGGCGCCGTTTGTCGCCCGGGCAGGGCGCCTGCGTCGCTCATCAGATTAAATTTCGCCTCGCGCGCTGGCAAATGCGCAAGGTGGCGGGAGACGGGTTGTCTGCCAGCCATTGCGCGCAGAGCGACTGTACCCACTCCGCTCTCTCTTTACCCGCGTCATTCAGCCAGTTGGCCACAGAATCCTGGACATATCTCGACGGATCAGCACGCAGTGGGGAAAGTATTGCCAGCGCCCGCTGGGGCTGTTGTTTCAGCTCAGCGATATGCGCGCACCAGACGCCGCGCGGGCGCAGGGACTCGCAGGCAAAACGGCGAATGTACTGCGATGCGCAACAGGTCCAGGGGGTGAGCAGGGCGATAGTAAGATCCAGATCGTGCGCCAGATGCGGACGCAGCGCCAGCCACGCCCATTCGCGAACACCAAAATGACTATCGTCGGCCAGGGGATAGATAGCGTGTAAGCGCGCATCGAGCGTTAAATCCGGCGCGGCGCCGAGCATAAAACAGGCCCAGCCGCGCACGGTATCCGACGAATGAGCCGCACAGCGGTCGAATCCACTCTCCCCGAGTTCGCTCAGCAACAGACGAGCAATACCCGCCATTCGTTTAACAATACCCTGCGCAGCCAATCCCTCTGCGGCCTGGTGGGAAACCGGCGACAGCTCTGGAAAGACCGAGCGCAGCAGAACGGCCTGATCGATGGCCAGGATTTCCGTCAGGTTGGCACCTGGCAACTCTCCCCGCGAAAGCCGGTGCAAAATGTCGTCAGGGATATCCGCGACGCGGGTTGCGCCTTTACGTTGTTGTTCAACCGGCATGGGCATCTCCTTTTCCTGCCTGGGTACCGGCGGCAACTTTCGCCAGCAGTTCAGACAGCTGGGTGCGTTCTTGCGCCGAGAGAGGGCTGAACAAACCGGCAATCCAGCGGCTGTGTCGGGCAAAAACGCGGGCGATAAGCTGCTTCCCCTCAGAGGTTAATGCGATACGCATGGCCCGGCCATCAAGGGGATCGGCGTGGCGTTCAATTAACCGGTCGCGTTCGAGACCGTTCAGCAATCCGGTAATGGTTGCCCGGGTGACGCCGGCTTTTTCCGCCAGTACGTTGGGGGCCAGACCGTCAGGCGCGCCATCGAGTATAAACAACAGAACAAAGCGCCCCTCGGACAATCCCCATGGCGCCAGCAGCAGCGCACAATCGCGATCAATCGCAGCGGCCAGCGAGAGGGTCTGAAAACAGAGACGGATCGTATCGACATCGGCAAGCTGAAGACGCCGGGCCTCCTGCAATAACGAAAGATATTTCTGTTCAAGCTCCATCGCGGCCTCTGCAATATAGTATGGCGCCTAACTATATGGATGAGTTTATCGATAATCAAATGTCAACGCGCGTTTTGTGAACATCAGCATAAAAGATGATAAATCGGGCCTGGACAGCGTGCCGGTATTTTGCCGGGTGGCGGCTGACGCCTTACCCGGCCTACAGGGGGACACGGGTGATAGCAGAATAGCCTGACCGGCGAGGGAGGGGATGTCATGCGCCGATCGTGTAGGCCCGTGCCAGCGAAGCGCCGGCGGGCAATTTCCACGAAGCGCATATGCGGCCAGCAAGCCAGGCAGGCCGGTAAACCCTGCCTGCGCCGGCGAATGGGGTTACTCTTCCGGAGTATTGGCGCGCACGTGGCGGCCGCTGGCGACAAAGTTTCCGGTGCCGAGATGATGTAGCGTATTGATCTTATCGTCGTCGAACTGCCAGCGTCCGGTGACGAAAGCGCGCTCATCGGCGGCGGCGGAAACCACCTCGCCAAACAGCGTGTCGTACTGCTCCTGAGCTGCCGTTGGCGGCAACAGTCGGCACTCCATCCACGCCAGGCACTTCTCTTCAATCAGCGGTAATCCCAGTTCCGGCCCCTGCACCACGGGGATGCCGTAAGCGTTAAATTTATCCTCATCACGTCCACTGATGCTGCCGACCGCGTAGGTCCAGCTGGCAGCTTCTACGCCGGGAACCACGATGCCGAAGGTACCGTTGCGCTCAATGATCTCCCTTGTCCAGGCACTTTTATCCACCACGATGGCGAGTCGCGGCGGGGCAAATTCCACCGGCATCGACCACGCGGCGGCCATGACGTTACGGCGTTGAGAAGCGGCATCGTAACTGGTTATCAGAATGGTCGGGCCATGATTGAGCAGGCGACTGGCGTACTGGAGTTCCACGTGGCGAAAACGGCTCATAAGCGTTCCTTGGTAAATGGGTCTGATGCCAGACAACACGTTAATCCGCAATGAAAATGTAATCAATATGTCATGCGGGCTCCCTATAGTCGGCACCACTAAATCCCAAAGAGGATAACAATATGTTAGCTCTCCTGTCTTTATCACAGGTGAGTGCGGCCCGCCGGCTGTTGACGGCGGGCGGAGCAACGCTTTCCCGGCAGGGAGGGCGATAATGCGCGCGCTTACCGGCATCAAACTCGACGGCGTTTCGTTCGCCTTCGGCACTCATACTGTCCTGAATCAAATAGACCTGCATATCGATGCGGGGAGCATCGTGGCGCTGCTGGGGCCGTCTGGCTGCGGCAAAAGTACCCTGTTGCGCCTGTTGGCGGGGCTCAGCGTTCCGGCAGCAGGCGAGATACGCTTTGGCGATCGTCTGGTGGCGAAACCCGGCTGGGGTATGGCGCCGGAGCAGCGTGACATCGGCATGGTTTTTCAGGACTACGCCCTGTGGCCGCATATGACGGCGGCGCAGAATGTCGCCTTTCCACTGCGGATGCGCGGCGTAGCGCGCGCAGCGCGACAACAGCGGGTTAATGATGCGCTGGCGATGGTTGGCCTCAACGGCTTTGCCGATCGTAAACCCTCCGGTCTTTCCGGCGGTCAGCAGCAGCGCGTCGCGCTGGCTCGCGCCATCGTTGCCGAACCTCGCGTGCTGTTGTTTGACGAACCGCTCTCCAACCTCGATAGCGAACTGCGCGAATCGCTGTGTGTCGAGATGAGCCGTCTGCTGCGTCAGCTGGGGATCACCGCGGTATATGTCACTCACGACCGCCGCGAAGCCGAACTGCTGGCCGACCGAATTGTTCATTTATCTGCCGGCACTATTGCCGCCGTTCGCACCATCACTTCATCCTCCGGGGAACTCGCATGAAAACCGTTATGACCGTTAAGAAAGGAGCTGTGCTCGCGATGTTGTTGTCTGCCACCATGATGTCCAGCGCCCACGCGCTGACCGTATATACCGCCGGGCCGGGTTCGCTGGCGAAAAGTCTCGCCAGCGGCTATGAAAAGAAAACCGGGGTGAAGGTCAATATTTTCCAGGCCACGACCGGTAAGGTGATGGCGCGTCTCGACGCGGAGCAGGCCAATCCGCAGGCGGATGTGCTGATCTCCGCCTCCTGGGATACCGCGGAAGATTTGCATCAACGCGGCTGGCTGCTGCCGTATCAAAGCGCCAATGCCGATAAGGTCCCGGCGAACCTGAAATCTGCGGATTACGTTGCGCAGGGGATATCGGCACTGGGGATCGTCTGGAACAGCAAAAGCGGCACCCCGGAGCCGAAAGAGTGGCGCGACCTGACCGAAGCGGCGTTTAAAGATAAGGTCACGACGCCAGATCCGGCGCTCTCCGGCGCATCGCTGGATTTGCTGATCGGGTTGCAGAATGGCATGGGCGACAAGGCCTGGGCATTGTTCGACGAACTGAAAAAGAACGGCATGGTGGTCAGCGGGCCGAACGCTCAGGCGGTGACGCCGGTCATGCAGGGGGCGAAAGCGGCGGTGTTCGGCGCGGTGGACTATGTCTCTTACGGTAATATCGACCAGGGGGAATCCCTGAAAGTGATTTTCCCCGCCAGCGGCACGGTGATTGCCCCGCGGCCGATGATGATCCTTAAAACCACGGCGCATGCTGACGATGCCAAAGCCTTCGTTGACTATGTCCTGTCGCCGGAAGGCCAGGCGCTGGTCGCCGGCGCGTGGCTGATGCCTGCACGTAGCGATATCCCGGCTAAACGTCCGCTGCTTAATGAACTGAGAATTCTGCCGACCACCAGCGATGGCAGCAGCGAACGCAGTACGGTACTTTCCCGCTTCAATACCCTTTTCGCGCAGTAATTTGCCTTTCTCCCGGGGGGCGGTTGACGCCTGACCCGGGAGACGGGGCCGTATTCCCAGGACTCTACCGTGAAACAGAAACTGATTTCCGGCGTCACTCTGACGGTGCTGCTGGTGCTGGTGGCGTTACCGCTTTTATTCATCGTCTTACAGGCGATTTTCCCCCATTTCAGCGCCGGTTCCCTGAGCGGAGCGTTGACGGGCGTACCGATGCTGTTCGCCGATCCTCAGCTCCTGCCGATGCTCGGCGGCACCCTGTGGGTGGCCTGCGGCGTCGCGCTGATGAGCGTGGTTATCGGCCTGCCGCTGGGGGTGCTGCGCGGCCTGTTTAATGTTCCGCTGCCGCGCCTGTGGGATCTGCTGTTCCTGATCCCGTTCCTCACGCCGCCATATATCGCGGCGCTGTCGTGGATGCTGGTGCTGCAAAGCAACGGCTATCTGCAACAGCTCACCGGCTGGGATCTGAACGATCTGCTGTTCAGCCGCGGCGGGATCGTGCTGGTGATGACCTTTAATATCTTCCCGGTGGTCTATTTTGCCGTTTCCCGCAGCCTGCTGGCGAGCGGTCAGCGGCTGGCGATCGTCGCGCGCGTTCACGGCGCCAGCGCCTGGCGAGCCTTCTGGCATATTACGCTGCCGATGCTTTCCCCGGCGCTGGCGGCGGGGATGCTGCTGGCGTTTACCCTGGCAATTGAGGAGTTTGGCGTCCCGGCGGCGTTAGGATCGCGGGCCGGTCTGGTGATGCTCACCGTCGGTATTGAGAAAAAACTGGCTGACTGGCCCATCGATCTGCCGGGCGCGTCGCTACTGTCGCTGCTGCTGATTGGCGTCGCGCTGCTGGCCTGGTGGCTGCAAAAGCGGTTGGTGGGGGATACCGAGGTCACCAGCGTGACCGGCAAGCCGGGGGAAAACAGCGGGGCGGAACTGGGGTGGCTGGCGCTGCCCGCTGTTCTGCTGATGCTGGGTATCGCAGGCGTCGCCGTGGTGCTGCCGGGCGCGGCGATGGTCCTGACCGGCCTGATGGGGACCTTATCAGGCGGCATTCATGCCGATAATTTTACTTTCCGCCATTTTGCCGCGCTGTTTGCCAGGCAGGGGGATGCGCTGTCGGCGCTGGGAACCAGTCTGTCGCTGGCGCTGGCGTCGGCGCTGATCGTCGGCCTGGTGGGGCTGATTGTCGCATGGCTGGTGCTGGTGCAGAAAATCAAAGGCCGTGGCATCGTCGATGCGCTGTCGCTGATGCCGGCGGCGCTGCCGGGGGTGGTCGTGGGCGTCGGGCTGATTCTGCTGTGGAACCAGCCGTTCTGGCCGGTTTCGCCCTATAACAGCGGATGGATGCTGCTATTGTCATACTGTTGCCTGCTGCTGCCGTGGCCGGTGCGCTATGTTGGCAGCGCTCTGCGCCAGCTGGGGAATAATCTCGAACCGGCGGCGCGGGTCCACGGCGCATCGCCGCTGCAGGCGCTGCGGCTGATTGTGCTGCCGCTGGTCTTTCCGGCGCTGCTGGCGGCGATGCTGATGGTGTTTGCCGTCGCTTCGCGTGAACTGGTGACATCGCTGCTGTTGGCTCCGGCGGGGACGCAAACCGTGTCCGTGTTTATCTGGCGTCAGTTTGAGCAAGGGTCAATCGGCCAGGGCATGGCCATGGCTTCGCTGACACTGTTGACCGGCCTGGCGTTGATGCTCGGCGCGCTGGCCTTGATGCAACGCGGCGCGCGCGGTTAAGGGTGACCGCACAAAATATGCAGTCGGCCGGGGAAAATAGGCTATAAATGTCGAACACCGATTGCTGGAGGCATTGATGAGTCGATTTTTAAGCGCTTATTTTTCTCGTCTGGGCTGGACGGGAACCCCTGATGTATCGCTTAACACCTTGCGCGAACTGCATATTCACCACAATGGCGCGATCCCGTTTGAAAATCTGGATGTTCTGCTGCCCAGAGAGATCCATCTTGACGATCGGACGCTGGAAGAGAAGCTGATTAACGGCCGTCGTGGCGGTTACTGCTTCGAGCAAAATGGGCTGCTGGAGCGGGTACTTCGCGAGCTGGGTTTTAACGTCCGTAGTCTGCTGGGGCGCGTGGTGCTGGCCAATCCGTCGCAGATGCCGCCGCGAACCCATCGCCTGCTGCTGGTTGAGGTCGACGGTGAGCGCTGGATCGCCGATGTCGGCTTCGGCGGCCAGACCCTGACCGCGCCTGTCCGGCTGCTGGCGGATGCGGAACAGTCAACCCCGCACGGTGTCTACCGACTGATTTGCGAAGGGGATGAGTGGACGTTACAGTACAGCCATCACGGCCACTGGCAGTCGATGTACGTTTTCGACCTCGGGCGCCAGTATGCCGCTGACTATGTCATGGGGAATTTCTGGTCGGCGCACTGGCCGCAATCGCATTTCCGCCACCATCTGCTGATGTGTCGTCATTTGCCGGACGGCGGGAAAATGACGTTAACTAACTTCCACTTTACCCATTGGGATAATGCCCATGTGGTGGAGAAGATCGATTTACCGGATGTTCCTGCGCTGTATGAGGCGCTGCAAACCCGCTTCGGTCTTGGCGTCGATGATGCCAAATATGGCTTTACTGAAGGTGAGCTCGCAGCGGTCATGGCGGCGTTTGATACCCATCCTGAGGCGGGGAAGTAGGGGCGACGCTGTCCAGACAGAAGGGGCGGTCGGCCGTGCAGGCGGACCGCATCTATCGCATCGCCAGACCCGCAAGGTGAAAGGTCGCATCTGAAATCCTCCCCGGTTTTTTTCAGGGCGTCGTCCTGGCGAAAACAGAGTATAGCGACCGCCTTTTCTCGGCCATAAACCGGGGAACTGCGGCATTTGTCCTGTCACTTTCGGCGATGTTAACCCACAAGAGACATGCTTCCAGCGTCACCCGTTGTTCACCAGTATCCCCCGGGGCCGCGGTCTGCTAATCCCGGCCGAGAGCGGTATCGGGCACCTGCTCTTTACTCGAGAGTCATGCTTCGCGATGACCCAACGTGGTGGCGCTGCGTCTCCTGTAGCGTCAGCCGCCGGGAAGCAGCCTCAGCAACCGGGTCGACTTCCGGCTCCTGACTGGTCACAGCTTCTGTTATTGCAGCGTTGCTTAGCGCGGCGGAGGAATATCCGTCAGGCTGAACATTTTCCCGCTGCCGAATGACCAGTCTTCCGGCTCGGTAAAGCCGATCACCACCATCACCTCATGCGGGCTGATGCCCAGCGACTGCTCAAGTCGCGTCACTAAATCCTGATAAAAACGCTGCTTTTGCAGATGGCTGCGTGGCTTACCGGCGGTTATCTGAAACAGCAGGAAATCATCGCTGCGTCCGGCTTCAGCCCTACAGAGATAGTGCGGGTTAACTATCCGCTGCCCTGGGCTGTAGCAGTCAAAAAGCTGAAAGCAGTCGCCGGCCGGGACCGAAAAATGATCTTCAAGCGCCTGCTGCAAATCGATAGAGATTTGAGCGTGCCATTGCGCGAAACGCTGCGCAGAAATGGCGATGCGGGTTATGGGCATGCGCGTCTCCTCATTCGGTATCAAGCTGGCTAAACACATTGAGTGCTGAAACCGCCGCTGGCCATCCGGCGTAAAACGACAGGTGGGTAAAAAGCTCGGTGATTTCGCTCTCCGTTACGCCGTTTTCCCGGGCGAATGTCAGGTGCCAGGCAAGCTGTTCAGGACGATACATTGCGACCAGCGCGCTGAGAGTGATGAGGCTTCTGTCACGCGGTGACAGCGCGGGGCGTTGCCAGATATCGCCAAACAGGATCTCTTCACTCAGTGATGCCAGCTTTGGCGCCAGCGCTGCCAGGGTTTCCCGGGTCAGATTAACTTTGTCCATTTGCAACCTCATAGGTGGGATGTCACGGAGACGATATCCGGTTATGATGGTTTCGATAATCATATAATTTGTGAGTAATAATCCTGAAAAACGGGATGATTAATGATGACCAGACGACCACTGACCTTTGATGCCGACGCGCTACGCGCTTTCGTGACCGGAATGGAACTCGGCAGTTTTGCCCTTGCCGCCGAACGCCTGGGGCGTTCAACGTCGGCGATCAGCGCTCAGCTTAAAAAGCTTGAGCAGCAGAGCGGCACGGCGCTGGTACAAAAGGCCGGGCGTCATCTGGCGTTGACGGCGGAAGGGGAAATTATGCTGAGCTACGCGCGGCGAATGCTTAGCCTGAATGACGAGGCCTGGGCCGCGCTGCAGGCCAGAGGGGTAAGCGGCGAGGTTCGTCTCGGACTGCAGGAGGACTTTGGCGAGGTGTTACTGCCGGCGGTCCTCGGGCAATTTTCGCGGGCCTGTCCCGAGGTGGAGATTGCGGTTACCGTCACGCGGAATGCGCCGCTGCGCGAGGCGATGATGCGCCAGGAGCTCGATCTGGCCCTGAGCTGGGAAGGGCGCGACGCACCGGTTTTTGATCATCTGCTGGGGAGACTGCCGCTGCAGTGGATCGCGGCGGCGGCGTTCGATGTTGCCCGTTATCTCGACAGCAACCAGCCGCTGCCGCTGCTGGCCTTTGAAGCGCCGTGCGTCATGCGCACCGCCGCCACCGCGGCGTTAGATAAAGCCGGAATCCCCTGGCGTATTGCCTTTACCAGTCGCAGTCTGAACGGAATCTGGGCTGCCGCATCTGCAGGACTGGGGGTGGCGCTACGCACAACGATAGGCATGCCTGCTACGCTGCAGATCGTTGATTGCGCAAAATTGCCCGCGGCGGGTGACATTGGGGTGGGATTATATGGCGATGAAAATCGACTTACCGGGCCGGCGAAACTGCTGCTGCACACTATTACCGCCTGTTTTGCGCTGCATATGCCGCCGACGGATAATTGCGCTTTGCGCTGAAATCCGCTTGTTAATCTGTTTGTTGCGCCTGGAGGCGTAAATTTGCTATCTGTTTGAAAATAGAAAAACGATGAAAGCAACAATCGCGCACAGGCACACAAATATGACGCTCGCGGTGTACTCCTTTACCTCCGTCAGATAATCGTCATTAAATCTGTTTAACGCTTTAACGGCATCGTTTTCGTTTTCAGCTTCTACCTCAACGTGATGTTTTCTGAATCCCTGTCGTTTCATCTCTTTAAGCAAAGAGGATGTCACTGCGTCTTTTGCTACGGCTCTCCCGCCGCGACTGCTGATAAAAATGACGTATTTACCCATGGTTCCCTCACCTACGTATCATCCGGCTGAGTCAGCGCGTTTCAAGAGAAGAGATTACGTGCGGGAACAGTATAAGTCATTGCGGGAAGCGACTACAGGTTTACCTTTTCCCCCTGTTTTAACAGCGTCAGCCTCCTGGCGCGGAGGCTGACGGGTTAGCTCATAAGGGTTGACAGAGAGGGAGTCAAACCTTCAGCGTCGGGATCTCACCAGCTGGTAGCGGCGGGTCAAATACTCTATTGGCGCGCTCCAGACGTGCACCAGGCGAGTGAACGGGAAGATCAGGAAGATGGTCATCCCCAGCACCAGGTGAACGCGGTAGATAAATGCCACGCCATCAAGATGCGCCGAGGCGCCGCCGTGGAAGGTCACCACCGCCTGCGCCCAGTCCACCAGCTTCAGCATTTCACTGCCGTCAGGATGTTGAGCGGAGAAGGGGATGGTCGTCAGACCCAGCGCACACTGAATCAGCAGAATGCTCAGAATCACAATATCCGCCGTCGATGAGGTGGCGCGAATGCGTGGGTTGGTCAGACGACGAATCAGCAGCCCGGCGCCGCCCACCAGCGTCAGTACGCCGCAGATCCCGCCGAGAATCATCGCCATCAGCTGCTTTTGCGACATTGGCAGGAACCAGGAGTAAACCCAGTGCGGGGTCAGCATCCCGAAGAGGTGGCCGAAGAAGATGCCCAGGATGCCGATATGGAACAGATTCGACCACAGCACCATGCCGCGTTTGTCGAGCATCTGGCTGGAAGAGGCGCGCCACGTATACTGCCCGTAGTCGTAGCGTAGCCAGCTGCCGATGAGAAACACCGTCCCGCACAGATAGGGGTAGATATCGTAAAAAAAGACGTTCAGGTACTGTATCATTTCGGGCCTCCGGCACCGACGTCGACGTACTGTGGCGCGACGTCCTGGCTAAAGCGTCGTTGATAATGTTGCATCGGGGAGCTGTCGCAGGCGGTGGCGTTATCTTCGATAAACTTCACCTGCTCCTCCTCCCACACCGCATCCAGCGCCTGGCGGGTATCATCGCGCTTTTCACCCGCCACCTGCCTGGTGACACTGTCACTGCTGAGCGCGCTGCCAGCCAGCGCCAGCAGGACGTCAAACAGCTGATAATATTGACACTGGCGCTGTTTGACGCGCCCGCCAAGCAGCGCCAGAATCGGGGCCACGTTTTGCAAGCCTTCTCTGGCGTCGTCTGGCGGCAGGCTACTGAGGTACTCCAGATAGAGCGGTAAATGGTCAGGCAGCTCCCGGCAGTCGATGTGCAGCCCGGCCTGCTCATACTGATTCATCAGCTCGACCATCGCCTGGCCGCGGTCGCGGGACTCCGCGTGCACGTGCTCAAACAGCAGCAGCGAGGTGGCCCGTCCGCGGTCAAACACTTCACACCATTCGGCCTGGCGGTCGAGCAGCGGGGCGGCCAGCAGCGATTCAACAAACGGCAGTAGCGCCGGCGCATCGGCACGGACCAATTCCAGCGCCTCTTCACGGTTGTCCCACAGCAGGCTATCCGGATACTCCAGCAGCAGACCGATAATTTTGAGGATCCGCATTACTCTTTCTCCCCGATGTTGATCGCATCGATGCGCTGGCTGTTGAACAGGTTGAATTTGGTATCCGACCCGTGGCAACCGTCGCCGAAGGTAAATCCGCAGCCGTTGCGTTCCGGGAAGGCATCTTCCGCCATTTCCCGGTGGCTGGTGGGGATCACGAAGCGATCTTCGTAGTTAGCGATGGCCAGGTAGCGGTACATCTCCTCGACCTGTTCCACGCTTAAGCCTACCTCTTCGATAGCCCGGGTGTCGGTCACTCCTTCGACGGTCTGTGAGCGTTTGTAGTGGCGCATCGCCATCATGCGTTTCAGGGCGCGCAGCACCGGGCCGGTATCGCCGGCGCTCAGCAGATTGGCGAGATACTGCACCGGAATGCGCAGGCTTTCGACGGCAGGCAGAATGCTGCCATTATTTGGCAGGCCGCCGGCGTCGGCGACCGACTGAATCGGTGACAGCGGCGGGACGTACCAGACCATCGGCAGGGTGCGATACTCCGGGTGCAGCGGTAGCGCCAGCTTCCAGTCCATCGCCAGTTTATACACCGGCGATTTCTGCGCCGCGTCGATGACGTTATGCGGGATCCCTTGTTTCAGCGCCTCTTCAATCACCGCCGGGTCGTGCGGGTCGAGGAATACCTCGCACTGGCGTTCATAGAGGTCGGTTTCATGTTCGGTGCTGGCCGCTTCCTCAATCCGGTCGGCGTCATACAGCAGCACGCCGAGGTAGCGAATGCGCCCGACGCAGGTTTCCGAACAGACCGTCGGCTGGCCGGATTCAATCCGCGGATAGCAGAAGATGCACTTCTCCGATTTGCCGCTCTTCCAGTTAAAGTAGATTTTTTTGTACGGGCAGCCGCTGATGCACATGCGCCAGCCGCGGCATTTATCCTGATCGATCAGTACGATGCCATCCTCTTCGCGCTTATAGATAGCCCCGCTCGGGCAGGTCGCGACGCAGCTCGGGTTAAGGCAGTGTTCGCACAGGCGCGGCAGATACATCATGAAGGTGTTTTCAAACTGGCCGTACATCTCTTTCTGCATGGCTTCGAAGTTACGGTCACGGGCGCGCTTTTCAAACTCGCCGCCAAGCAGCTCTTCCCAGTTGGGGCCCCAGCTGATTTTATCCATTCGCTTACCGCTAATCAGCGAACGGGGGCGGGCGGTAGGCAGATGCTGGCTCTCCGGCGCGGTATGCAGATGCTGGTAATCGTAGGTGAAGGGTTCGTAATAGTCGTCGATGCCCGGCAGCTGCGGGTTGGCGAAGATTTTTGCCAACACGCCAACGCGGTTGCCGAGGCGCGGCGTCAGCTTACCGGTGATCCCGCGGATCCAGCCGCCTTGCCACTCTTCCTGGTCTTCCCAGTTTTTCGGGTAGCCGATACCGGGTTTGGTTTCGACGTTGTTAAACCAGGCGTATTCCATCCCTTCGCGCCCGGTCCAGACGTTCTTGCAGGTGACCGAGCAGGTGTGGCAGCCGATGCATTTGTCGAGATTGAGCACCATTCCAACTTGTGAGCGGATTTTCATTTTTTCGCCTCCTGTACCTGATCGCGACCTTCGTCATCCAGCCAGTTAATGTTTTTCATTTTACGAATCATGATGAACTCATCGCGGTTGGAGCCGACGGTACCGTAATAGTTAAAGCCGTAGGCCAGCTGCGCATAGCCGCCAATCATGTGGGTGGGTTTCGGGCAAATGCGGGTCACCGAGTTATGAATGCCGCCGCGACGGCCGGTGACTTCAGATCCGGGAATGTTCATGATGCGCTCCTGCGCGTGGTACATCATGGTCATGCCGGGCGGTACGCGCTGGCTGACCACCGCCCGGGCGGTGAGCGCACCGTTGGCGTTGAAGGCCTCAATCCAGTCGTTGTCCTCAATGCCAAGCTCTCTGGCGTCGGTTTCACTGATCCAGACGATCGGCCCGCCGCGCGACAGGGTCAGCATCAGCAGGTTTTCGCTGTAGGTGGAGTGAATCCCCCATTTCTGGTGCGGGGTGAGGAAATTGAGCGCCTTTTCCGGGAAGCCGTTCGGCGGAATCTGATGCATATGGCTGACGCTCCGGGTATCAATCGGCGGCCGGTAGACCACCAGACTTTCACCGAAGGCGCGCATCCACGGATGATCCTGATACAGCTGCTGGCGGCCGGAGAGCGTGCGCCAGGGGATCAGTTCATGGACATTGGTGTAGCCGGCGTTGTAGGAGACGTGCTCGCTTTCCAGCCCGGACCAGGTCGGACTGGAGATGATTTTGCGCGGCTGGGCCTGAATATCGCGAAAGCGAATCTTCTCATCTTCTTTGTTGATAGCCAGATGGGTGTGATCGCGTCCGGTAAACTCTCCCAGCGCCTGCCAGGCTTTGACCGCCACCTGGCCGTTGGTTTCTGGCGCCAGGCTGAGGATCACTTCCGTGGCGTCGATGGCGCTGTCGATGCGCGGGCGGCCTTTTGCCGGGCCGTCGAGCTTGACGTAATTGAGTTTGCCGAGGAAATCGACCTCATCCTGCGTTTTCCAGCTGATGCCTTTACTGCCGTTGCCCAGCTTATCCAGCAGCGGGCCCAGGGAAGTGAAGCGCTCGTAGGTGGCAGGGTAATCGCGCTCGACTACCGCAATGGTCGGGGCCGTTTTCCCCGGAATCAGATCGCACTCGCCCTTATGCCAGTCAACCACATCGAAAGGCTGGGACAGTTCGCCCGCAGAGTCATGCTGCAGAGGCAGAAGCACCACATCGGTCTCCGCGTCGAGATGGCCGACGCAGACCGTCGAAAAGACGTTGGCGATCTCTTTATAGATTTCCCAGTCGCTTTTGGCTTCCCAGGCCGGGTCGACGGCGGCGGAAAGCGGGTGGATAAACGGATGCATATCCGAGGTGTTCATATCGTCTTTTTCATACCAGGTGGCGGTCGGCAGAACGATATCTGAGAACAGGCAGGTGCTCGACATGCGGAAATCGAGGGTCACCAGCAGATCGAGCTTGCCTTCAATCGCCGGGGTCTGCCACTCGACCTCTTCCGGTTTAACCTCGTCCGTCGCCCCCAGTTCATCGCCCTGGATGCCGCTGTCGGTGCCCAGCAGATATTTGAGCATGTACTCATGCCCCTTGCCGGAGGAACCCAGCAGGTTGGAGCGCCAGATAAACATATTCCGCGGATGGTTTTTACCGTTGTCCGGCTGCTCGCAGGCAAAGCGGATGGCGCCGGATTTTAACGCCTGCGCGGTGTAGTCGGCGGGTGAGAGGCCGGCGGCATCGGCCTGCTGCTTAATGGTCAGCGGATTGACGCTGAGCTGCGGGGCGGAAGGCAGCCAGCCCATGCGCTCGGCGCGCACGTTAAAATCAATCAGGTGTCCGGTATATCGACTGGCGTCCGCCAGCGGTGAAAGCAGCTCCTGGGCGGTCAGCTTTTCATAGCGCCACTGGCTGGAGTGGTTGTAGAAATAAGAGGTGCTGTTCATCTGGCGCGGCGGGCGGTTCCAGTCGGTGGCAAACGCCAGCGGCAGCCAGCCGGTCTGCGGACGCAGTTTTTCCTGGCCGACATAGTGCGACCAGCCGCCGCCGCTCTGTCCGACGCAGCCGCAGAACACCAGCATATTGATCATCCCCCGGTAGTTCATATCCATGTGGTACCAGTGGTTGACGCCGGCACCGAGGATAATCATCGAGCGACCGTGGGTTTTATGCGCGGTATCGGCGAACTCCCAGGCGATTTGCTCTATGTGGTGGCGGGGAACGCCGGTAATCTGCTCCGCCCAGGCCGGAGTGTAGGCTTTCACCTCGCTGAAATCGCCGGCCGCGTTCTCATCGTCGAGCCCCCGGTCGAGGCCGTAGTTAGCCAGGACCAGGTCATAGACGCTCACCACCAGTTTGCTCTCGCCGCTGGCCAGGGTCAGACGTTTGGCCGGAAGCCGATGAATCAGCACCGGCTGCTGCTCAACGCTGCGAAAATGCGGGTTCTCGTTGCCACCAAAGTAGGGGAAGCCCACGGCGGCGACGGTATCTTTGATATTCAGCAGGGACAGCGCCAGTTCGGTCTCCTTCCCGGCAGCCCGCGGTTCGAGGTTCCATTTCCCTTTTTCGCCCCAGCGAAAACCGATAGAGCCATTGGGGGCGACCAGTTCACCGGCGGAACTGAAGGCCACGGTTTTCCACTCCGGATTGTTGCTCTCACCCAGCCCGTCCAGCAGGTCAGAAGCGCGCACCATTCGCCCGGGGACGGAGGTACCATCGTCGCGATCGTCGAGCAGCACCAGCATCGGCATGTCGGTGTAGTGGCGGCAGTAGTTAAGGAAGTAATCACTCGGATTGTCGAGATGGAAGCGTTTTAAGATGACATGGCCCATCGCCATGGCCAGCGCGCTGTCGGTACCCTGTTTCGGCGCCAGCCACTGATCGCACAGTTTCGCCACTTCCGAATAGTCCGGCGTAATAGCAATAGTTTTGGTGCCTTTGTAGCGCACCTCGGTAAAAAAGTGGGCGTCAGGCGTTCGGGTCTGCGGCACGTTAGAGCCCCAGGCGATGATGTAGCTGGAGTTATACCAGTCGGCGGATTCCGGTACGTCGGTCTGTTCGCCCCAGGTCATCGGCGAGGCGGGGGGCAGGTCGCAATACCAGTCGTAGAAGCTCAGGCAGGTACCGCCAATTAGCGACAGGTAGCGGGTACCAGCGGCATAAGAGACCATCGACATCGCCGGGATCGGCGAGAAGCCGACAATGCGGTCCGGGCCATAGTGCTTGATGGTCCAGACGTTGGCGGCGGCAATCAGCTGGTTCAGCTCTTTCCAGGTCGAGCGAATAAACCCGCCTTTGCCGCGCATCTGCTTGTAGCTGAGACACTGCTGCGGATCTTCCATAATGCTGTTCCAGGCATCGACCGGGTCGGGATGGCGGGCCAGCGCCGCGCGCCACAGCTCAATCAGCCGTTTACGTGCCAGCGGGTATTTGAGTCGGTTGGCGCTGTAGAGATACCAGGAGTAGCTGGCGCCGCGCGGGCAGCCGCGCGGTTCGTGGTTGGGCAGATCCGGGCGGGTACGCGGATAGTCGGTCTGCTGGGTTTCCCAGGTGACCAGCCCGTTTTTGACGTAAATTTTCCAGCTGCATGAGCCCGTACAGTTTACTCCGTGCGTGGAACGGACGATCTTGTCGAACTGCCAGCGCTGACGGTAACTATCTTCCCAGTCACGGTTGGTATCCAGGACCTGACCGTGGCCGTTGGCAAAGGTCTCGCGTTTCTGCTTAAAGTAGCGAAAGCGATCCAGTAGTTTACTCATGACGTTTCTCCTGCTCCGATAATGTCCGGCATCAAGCCCTTGCCGGATGCGACGCGTTAGCGCCTTATCCGGCCAGCAAGACCGCACGATCCCGTAGGCCGGATAAAGGCGTCAGCCGCCATCCGGCAACGATGCCGTTATTTTTTTGCCGGTTTACGACGACCGTAGACCAGCCAGGTCACCAGTACGCAAACGACATAAAAGACAAAGAAAACCTTCATGGCGCCAACCGGGGAACCGGTCATGGCTAACGAGGTGCCAAAGGCTTTCGGGATGAAGAAGCCCCCGACCGCGCCAATAGCGGAGATAAACCCGAGCGCGGCGGCGGTATCGGTGACCGCTTCGTGCTGGGCCTGCTCATCGCTGCCGCCGCGTTTCTTGACGCTATCGATGGTTATCTGGCGAAAGATCACGGCGATCATCTGGAACGTAGAGCCGCTGCCGAGACCTGCGGTGAGAAACAGCCCCATAAACACCACGTAAAACGCCAGAAAACTCCCGGAACCGGAGCCGGGTAGGGTGAGGAACAGCAGGCCGGTAAACAGCGCCATCAGAATGAAGTTCACCAGGGTGACGTTGACGCCGCCCAGACGGTCGGAAATGATGCCGCCGAAGGAGCGCGCCAGGGCGCCGATAAACGGGCCAAAGAAGGCCAGTTTCAGGATATTCACATCCGGAAACTGCGTTTTGGCCAGCATCGCGAAGCCGGCGGAAAACCCGATGAACGAGCCGAAGGTGGCGAGATAAAGCAGGCTCAGCAGCCACATATGCGGGCGTTTCAACACCGGGAGCTGATCGCGAATGGAGGTTTTGGCACCGGCGATATCGTTCATCCCGAACCACGCCGCCACGGTAGCGGCGAGCAGCAGCGGCACCCAGATGAGCGGCGAGTTGCCGAGCCACAGGGTTGCGCCGTCCGGTTGATCGACGCCGCGAACGCCGACAAAAGTGAAGATCGGCACGAAGATCACTACCGGCGAGAGCAGCTGCATCACGCTGACGCCGAGGTTACCCAGGCCGCCGTTCACGCCGAGGGCGCTGCCTTGCTTCGCTTTCGGGTAGAAAAAACTGATGTTGCCCATGCTGGAGGCAAAGTTAGCTCCGGCAAAACCGCAGAGCAGAGCGATGAGAATAAATATCCAGAATGGGGTTGCCGGGTTTTGCACCGCGATCCCAAGCCACAGGCAGGGCACCACTAAAATAACGGTGCTGATCACCGTCCAGTAGCGTCCGCCAAATATAGGAACCATAAAAGAATAGGGCACGCGTAATATTGCCCCGGACAGCGAAGGAAGCGCGGTTAATAAAAAAAGCTGATCGGTAGTGAAATTAAAGCCGACTTTATTAAGATTCACCGCAACCGCGCTGAATAACATCCAGACGCAGAAGGCAAGAAGTAAACAACTTACTGAAATAAAAAGATTTCTTCGCGCAATGGCTTTGCCTTTATTTTCCCAGAATGCTGGATTTTCCGGGCGCCACCCTTTTAAAAGGTAATGATTATCTTTCTCACTTTCTCTTGACATATTGCCCTCGAATGCACAGTAACCAAAGAAAATTTAAAGATGACAACACCGCAAATTAAGCAGAAGAGGCGATTAAGGGTGGTCGAATGAATTATTGTAGTGTTTGAAGAATAGATAAAAAAAAACGCTTCAGGAAAGCGCGTGCGCAATAGGGGTTTATTATTTGTTACTAAATGTAAATGAAATGTGACTTAAACTGCGCTCCTGTCAGCAGCGGCGACAGGTCTGCCGGGCCGACAGACCGTGCCTTCCCGGCGCATTCAGAAGCTCAGTTGGCTAAATGGTTGGCGGGCGCAGTAGTTCTAACGTTATATAGTAGTTTATATAGCGTGTAAATGCGCTGTCGTCGATCGCTTCCATTCCCAGCGCATAAATCCCATCCAGCCCGCAGACCAGGGCAATTAAACGCCAGGCGATATTCTCCGCGCTGTCATCGGGATGAAATTCACCGCTTTCGCTGCCGAGACGAATAATATTGACCGTCTCTTCGTGCCACATCGACATGGTGAGCAGGTAGGCCTCTTTGATGTCGCTATCGCTCCCGGAGAGCAGTTGGCCTTCGCGCCACAAACGGATATAGGGATCCAGGCGGCCATCTTCGCTGCCGAGCATTGAAAACAGGCGCTCGCGCGAGCTGGCGTCTTCCGCTACCAGCTGGATATCCAGCATCTCACGAATTAAACGAACGAAGGCCTGCGCCTTAAGCTCGCCGATGGAGGTGAAATGGTGATGCAACTGCCCTGTGGAGACTCCGGCTTCGGCGGCGATTTGCCGGACGGTCATGGCGCCTAAGCCCCCCTGCAGCGCGACACGCATCGCCGCCAGCATGATCACCTCCCGACGCGCTTCCCGATTTAAGTAGTGCATATTTCCCCGCTGAGCCGTGGTTTTCTTCGATAGTAACAAAAAGTTGGACAGTTGTTCAACAATCCGGCAGGATCGCAATCCTGGACGCGTGTCCAATTTGCAAAATTGAGGAAAAAGTATGTCTCGGCAATGGTTAACGCTGGTGGCGATTTTGTTGGTGTATTTACCGGTGGCGATTGATGCCACGGTACTGCATGTCGCCGCGCCAACGCTTAGTATGTCGTTGGGGACCAGCAGCAATGAGCTGCTGTGGATCATTGATATTTATTCATTAGTCATGGCCGGTATGGTGCTGCCGATGGGGGCGCTCGGCGATAAAATTGGCTTTAAACGGCTGTTGCTGCTCGGCAGCGCTATTTTCGGCGTTTCGTCGCTGGCGGCGGCGTTTTCACCCACTGCGCTGGCGCTGATCGCCTCCCGCGCGCTGCTGGCCATTGGTGCGGCGATGATCGTCCCGGCGACGCTCGCCGGTATCCGTAACACTTTTTCTCAGGCGCGCCACCGCAACATGGCGCTCGGCCTGTGGGCGGCGATTGGCTCTGGCGGCGCCGCCTTCGGCCCGCTGGTGGGCGGGATCCTGCTGGAACATTTTTACTGGGGATCGGTATTCCTGATCAACGTGCCCATCGTGCTGGCGGTTATCGCCTTCAGTGCGCGGATGGTGCCGCGCCAGCCGGCACGGCGCGAACAGCCGCTTAATCTGACCCAGGCATTGATGCTGATTGTGGCGATCCTGATGCTGGTGTTCAGCGCAAAATCGGCGCTGAAAGGGCAGATGGCATTATGGCTGACCGGATCGATCGCGCTGGTGGGCCTGGCGCTGTTGGTGCGCTTTGTTCGCCAGCAGCTTTCCGCCGCGACGCCGATGGTCGATATGCGCCTGTTTACGCATCGCATTATCTTAAGCGGCGTGATGATGGCGATGACCGCCCTGATTACCCTGGTTGGCTTCGAGCTACTGATGGCGCAGGAGCTACAGTTCGTCCACGGCAAAACACCGTTTGAAGCCGGGCTGTTTATGCTGCCGCTGATGCTGGCGAGCGGGTTTAGCGGACCTGTTGCCGGGTTGATGGTTTCTCGCCTGGGCCTGCGGCTGGTGGCAACCGGCGGTATGCTGCTGAGCGCGCTCAGTTTCCTCGGTCTGTCGATGACCGATTTCAGCTCCCAGCAGTGGCTGGCATGGGGATTGATGATTCTCTTAGGCTTCAGCGTCGCCAGCGCATTGTTGGCTTCCGGCTCCGCCATTATGGCGGCGGCGCCGAAAGAGAAAGCGGCGGCGGCCGGCGCCATTGAAACGATGGCCTACGAGCTGGGGGCCGGTCTGGGGATCGCGCTGTTTGGCCTGATTCTGACCCGCAGCTACAGTTCATCGATTGTGCTGCCCGCCGGGGTGGACGGTCAGGCCGCAGCGCAGGCCTCGTCGTCCATCAGCGAAGCGATCGCCCTGGCGCAATCGCTGCCCGCAGTTCCGGCGAATTCGCTGATTGCAGCGGCGAAAACCGCGTTTATCAGCGCCCACAGCATCGTGCTGGCCACCGCCGGGGTGCTGCTGCTGCTGCTGGCCGCCGGGATCTGGCGCAGTCTGGCGCAGGCGCCGAAAATGAACTAGCCCTACAGCTGGAGAGAAAGCTCCATGGCCGCCCGCCGCAGCGGGGCCAGCGCTTTCTCTCTCAGCGCGGCGGCGCTCATGGCACTGGCGGGCACGCCGACGTTGAGCGCCGCCACCACCTGGCCGCTGCGTGACAGTAGCGGTACCGCCAGCGAACATAATCCCACCTCAATTTGCCGATCGGCGATCGCATATCCCTGCATACGTACTCTGGTTATTTCCTCCCGCAATCCCGCTAAATCACACAGCGTATGCGGGGTGTAGCGAATTAAATTCGCGCGTGACAATGTCACGTCCAGCTGCTCTTCCGCCAGGGCGCTAAGCAGTACGCGGCCCATTGAGGTCGCCCATGCGGGGAGACGGCTGCCGCGACCGATATCAACGCTCAGCAGATTATTGACTGCGGCCCTGGCAATATAGAGCACGTTATCGCCATCGAGGGTGGCGGCGGAGCAAGATTCGCCGAGGCTCTTACCGAGGTTATCCAGCGCGGTCTGGGCCACTTTCGCCAGCGGCGTTCCGGCCAGATAGGCGTGGCCGACGGCCAACACCCGCGGCAACAGTTCATAGCTGCGTCCGTCAGGACTGTGCACCATGCCGAGTGCGGCCAGGGTATACAGGCAGCGGCGGACGGCGGCGCGGGAAATCTGCGTTTTCTGGCTGAGCTGCGAGATAGTCAGCCGCTGGCGCTGGGGAGTAAAGGCGCTGAGAACTTCCAACCCGCGCGCCAGCGACAGCATGAAATTCGGGTCGTGTTCGGCCTGCCTGGCGCTGAGGGGGGTTGGCGGTGTCGCGCTCATTGAATTCCTCTCCATTCGAAAACAAAAGCTCACGGGCACCACTATACCGTGGGGAAAAAGGGCGGCGACGGAATGTGCCTGTTTTACCACCCGGATCACATTATTAACCTCATTTTAACAAGCGCGTCGATAATCGCACAACATTTCGATTATCGCCGTTGACCATTTCACCGGCTCCCCCCTATTGTCAAAGTCACCGTCACCCTTCGTTATGGTTGGCGTCACAAAAAGTTATGAATTTAACGATCAGGAAGAAAACATGACCGCGACCGTAGAACGCATTGAAAGCTGGCTGGTTGATGTCCCGACCATTCGCCCGCACAAACTCTCAATGACAACCATGGGCTGCCAGACGCTGGTGATTGTCCGCATTACGCGCTCTGACGGTATTTGCGGTATCGGCGAGGCGACCACCATCGGCGGGCTGAGCTATGGCGTCGAGAGTCCGGAAGCCATCTCCAGCGCCATTAACCATTATCTGACGCCGCTGCTCAAAGGGCAGCCCGCCGATAACCTGAATGCGCTGACGCAGCGTATCAACAGCGCCATCAAAGGTAACACCTTCGCCAAATCCGCCATTGAAACCGCGCTGTTGGATGCGCAGGGCAAGGCGCTGGGGCTGCCGGTTTCAGCGCTGCTTGGCGGCGCGCTGCAGACCTCGCTGCCGGTACTGTGGACCCTGGCGAGCGGGGATACCAACAAGGATATCGCCGAAGGGGAAACGCTGCTGGCCGAAGGTCGCCATCATGCATTTAAGTTGAAAATTGGCGCCCGCGAACTGGCGACCGATTTACGTCATACCCGGGCGATTGTCGAAGCCCTCGGCGATCGGGCGAGCATTCGTGTCGATGTCAACCAGGCCTGGGACGCCACTGTGGCGGCAAAAGGCTGTCGTGAACTGGCGGCGATGGGCATCGACTTAATTGAACAACCGGTCAGCGCGCAGGACAACGCGGCGCTGGTTCGCCTCAGCCATCACATTGAAACCGCGATTCTGGCGGATGAAGCGGTGGCGACGCACTACGATGGCTATCGCCTGGCGCAGCAAGGCTTCAGCGGCGCCTTTGCCTTGAAAATTGCCAAAGCGGGCGGCCCGGCCAGCGTTTTAGCCCTGGCGCACGTCGCGCAGGCGGCGGGTATCGGATTGTATGGCGGCACTATGCTGGAAGGAACCGTGGGCACCGTCGCATCGTTGCACGCCTGGTCGACGCTGCCGCTGCAATGGGGCACTGAAATGTTTGGTCCGCTGTTGCTCAAAGATGACATCGTCAGCGTGCCGCTAACGTTCACCGACGGCAGCGTCGTCCTGCCTCAGACGCCGGGTTTAGGTGTCGAACTCGATGAAGATAAATTGCAGTTCTATGCCCGCAAAGCGTAGGACATGACAGGAGAAAAATATGCTGTTTAAAGTGGATATGACCGTCAAGATCCCGCTGGGATATCCCGCCGCCGAGCTTGAGGAGATTAAACAACGAGAAAAAGCCTATTCGCAGCAATTACAGCGTGAAGGCACCTGGCGACATATCTGGCGCGTCGCCGGACTGTACGCCAATGTCAGTATTTTTGATGTGCGTGATGCCGACCAGTTACACCAGATATTAATGGCTCTGCCGTTATACCCGTTTATGGAAATACGCGTCGAGGCACTGTGTCGTCATCCCTCCTCGATTCGTGAAGACGATAGCTAAAAATAATAAAAAACCTCGCGCCGGATATTCCGGTGTAAACCCTACAAGCCAACTGCAAGCAATAAGTGAGAATCACAATGAAAAATTCTTTCGTACAACAAGAAGCCGTGCAGAAATTATTACGTGAAAGTGCCGGGTTAAATGTTCCCGGCGGTAATGAACGCTTTAAAGCCATTGTGCATCGTTTACTGGAAGATATGTGCACCCTGATCGACGATTATAATATTACCCAGGAAGAGTTCTGGCATGCGGTGAACTATTTGCATGAACTGGGCGGGCGTCAGGAAGCGGCGCTGCTGGCGGCAGGTCTCGGGCTGGAACACTTCCTCGACCTGCGTCAGGATGCGATTGACGCCGCAGCGCATCGGGAAACCGGTACGCCGCGCACCATTGAGGGGCCGCTGTACGTGGCCAATGCGCCGCTCGCAGAAGGGCACGCGCGGATGGATGACGGCCGCGATGCGGGTGAAGTCATGTGGCTGCACGGTCAGGTGTGCGACACCCAGGGACGTCCGGTTGCCAACGCCATTGTGGATATCTGGCACGCCAACACCCTGGGGAACTATTCGTTCTTCGACCAGAGCCAGAGTGAATACAACCTGCGTCGCCGCATCCGCACCGGCGCAGATGGCCGCTACAGCGTGCGTAGCATCATGCCTTCTGGCTACGGCTGTCCGCCGGATGGCCCGACCCAAAAGCTGCTTAACCAGTTGGGTCGTCACGGCAACCGTCCGGCACATATTCACTTCTTTGTTTCCGCGCCGGGCCACAAGCATTTAACCAGCCAGATTAACCTTAACGGTGATAAGTATCTGTGGGATGACTTTGCCTTCGCCACCCGCGATGGCCTGATTGCCGACCCGGTTAAAATCACCGATCGTGAGCTGATTCAGCAGCGTGAGCTTGACGGCGAACACACCGAAATTCGCTTCGACTTTACTTTGTGCCCGGCCCTCAACGCCGACGAAGAACAGCGTATTTCCCGCCTGCGCGCACAAGAGTAATGACCGGCGCACCTCCCGGGCCGGTGCGCCCGGGGCGGTGAGCCATGCTGTTGCCCGGCCTGCCACGCGCGGCCGGGGATATTCCCGAATTGATTATTCTCTCTGACTTTATTAATTCCTGAATTCTGCAGGAGGGCTAAGCTCATGCAAAAAACACTCTCGCTATTAAAAGATAAAATCAGCAATGCATTAATTGTTGACCGGCAAAAACATATTTATCGCTGCCATCGTTCGATTTTTACCGATCCGCAGCTATTTGAATTTGAGATCAAACATATATTTGAAGGGAACTGGGTGTTCCTCGCCCATGAAAGTCAAATTCCTGAGCCTGGTGATTATTTTACCCTGACTCTCGGACGACAGCCGGTTATTATCACCCGCGATAAACAGCATGCCTTGCACGCGTTAATTAATAGCTGCGCCCATCGCGGCGCCATGCTCTGCCGTCGTAAAACCGGCAATAAAAACTCGTTTACCTGTCCGTTCCACGGCTGGACCTTTGGCAACAACGGTAAATTGCTGAAAGCCAAAGATGAAAGCACCGGCGGTTATCCGGAGACCTTTAAACATGAAGGGTCGCATGACCTGAAAAAACTGCCGCGCTTTGCCTCATATCGCGGCTTCTTATTCGGCAGCCTCAGCGAGGACGTGCAGCCGCTGGAAACCTATCTTGGCGAAACCTGCAAAATTATCGATCTGATGGTCGATCAGGCGTCGGAAGGGCTGGAAGTGCTGAAAGGCTCCTCCAGCTATGTCTACGAGGGCAACTGGAAGCTGGGGGCGGAAAACGGCGCCGACGGCTACCACGTTAGCGTGGTGCACTGGAACTACGCCTCCACAATGTCGCGCCGCAACTACGAAGCCGAAGGGACGCATTCCGTCGATGCCAACGGCTGGTCGAAAAGTCTCGGCGGAGGTTACGGTTTCGAAAACGGCCATATGCTGCTGTGGACCCGGGCGCTCAACCCGGAAGTGCGCCCGGTTTTCGCCCATCAGGCCCGCTTACAGGCCGAGTTTGGCGAGCTGCGCGCCGACCAGATGGTCAATGAAACGCGCAATCTTTGTCTCTATCCCAACGTCTATTTGATGGACCAGTTTTCCACGCAGATCCGCGTCATTCGCCCGCTCGCAGTAGACAAAACCGAAGTCACTATCTGGTGCTTCGCGCCGAAAGGCGAGCCGGACCAGGCCCGCGCGCTGCGCATCCGCCAGTACGAGGATTTCTTTAACGTCAGCGGCATGGGAACGCCGGACGATCTGGAAGAGTTCAGCGCCTGCCAGCGCGGCTATCTCGGCGAGAACCTGGCGTGGAGCGATCTCAGTCGCGGCGCGCTGCACTGGGTCGATGGCCCGGATGAACACGCCCGGCATGCCGGATTCACTCCGCTGCTTAGCGGGGTGAAATCGGAGGATGAGGCGCTGTACATCGCCCATCACCATCACTGGCAAACCGTGATGCTGGCGGCGCTGGAAAAAGAGCAGCAGCGCTATGAACAGTCCATAACCCAACGCGTGGAGGTGGTGTGATGCTGACGCTTGAACAGGTTCGCCAGTTTCTCTATTACGAAGCCCGCCTGCTGGACGACCGCCAGTGGGATCAGTGGCTGACGTGCTACAGCCCGAAAGTGGTGTTCTGGATGCCGGCATGGGGCGATGACGACAAGCTGACCCGCGACCCGCAGCGCGAAATATCGCTGATCTATTACCCGAACCGCGAGGGACTTGAGGACCGCGTCTACCGCATCAAAACGGAACGTTCTGGCGCCAGTACGCCGGAGCCGCGTACCACCCACCTGATCAGCAACGTTGAGCTGCTCGGCGAAAATGAGCAGGGGGTGGAGGTGCGCTACAACTGGGTGACTTACAACCACCGGTACCAGCACACCGATGCGTGGTTTGGCTCGACCTGCGTCACCTTGACGACCTGCGACGGCAAACCGCAGATCCTGCGTAAGACGGTGCGGCTGAACAACGATTATATCCGTCAGGTGATTGACGTTTACCATATTTAAGAGGTGGATATGTTTACTATCGCACTCAATTTTGAGGATGGTATTACCCGCTTTATCCAGTGCAATGCGGGAGAAAAAGTGCTGGACGCCGCCTACCGCCAGAAGGTCAACCTGCCGATGGATTGCTCGGACGGCGTCTGCGGGACCTGCAAATGCCATTGCGCCAGCGGCGACTATGGCATGGGGGAAGAGTATCTCGAGGAGGCATTGAGCGAAGAAGAGGCCGATGCTCGTCAGGTGCTGACCTGTCAGATGATCCCGACCAGCGATTGCGTGATTGACGTTCCGGTGGCTGCGGCGCAGTGCAAAACCGCGCTCGCCAGCAGCGGTGCGGCGGTGATGCAGGTGAATCACCTGTCGGAGACCGCCATTGAGCTGGTGCTCCAGCTGGATGAACCGCTGGCTTTTCTGCCCGGACAATACATCAACATTCAGGTACCGGGCACACCGCAGGTGCGCGCTTACTCTTTCAGTTCGCTTCCGGGCGAGCGCGAAGGTCGGTTCCTGATCCGCAATGTGCCCGGCGGGGTAATGAGCCAGTGGCTGACGCGCCAGGCGGCAGCGGGCGATCGTCTCACCCTCAGCGGCCCGATGGGCAGCTTCTACCTGCGCAACGGAGAACGTCCGCTGCTGATGCTGGCGGGCGGGACCGGGCTGGCGCCGCTGCTGTCGATGCTGCACACCCTGGCCCTGCAGGGCAGTACCCGGCCGATTACGCTGCTCTATGGCGTCACCCGCGATAGCGATCTGGTGAAGACCGAGGCGCTGGATGCGTTTGTCGGTCAGCTTTCCGGTTACCGCTGGCTGCCGGTCGTTGCCGATGAACAGAGCGCCTGCCCGCAGCGCGGGTTTGTTACCGGGCATCTTGATGACGCGATGCTTAACGATGGCGATGTCGACATCTATCTGTGCGGCCCGCCGCCGATGGTCAACGCGGTTTCCGGCGCGCTTCGCGAGCGGGGAATTAATCCGGCAGGTTTCTGGTACGAAAAATTTCTCGCCAGCCAGAGTGCGGCGGCATAAGGAGGAGCGATGCGTTTTCAACATCAAGTGGTGGCCATTACCGGCGCCGCCCAGGGCATTGGCCGTCAGACGGCAGAGCAGGCCGCCCGTGAAGGGGCCCGTTTGCTGCTGATCGACCGTTCGCGCTATGTCCACGAGCTGGCGGCGACGCTGGTCGAGGGGGGCAGCGACGTGCTGGCGCTGGAGGCAGACCTCGAACAGTGGGAGAGCACCGAGCAGGCTTTTGCCGCCGGGGTCGCCCATTTTGGCCGACTGGACGTGGTGATTAATAACATCGGGGGGACGATCTGGGCGCGGCCGTTTGCCGAATATCAGCCGGATCAGATTGAAAAAGAGATTCGTCGCTCGCTGTTTCCGACGCTGTGGGGCTGCCGCGCGGCCCTACCGTGGATGCTCAAACAGGGCAAGGGCAGCATCGTTAACGTCTCGTCCGTTGCCACCGCGGGCGTTAACCGGGTGCCTTACTCGGCGGCGAAAGGCGGGGTCAACGCGCTGACCCGTTCGATTGCTATGGAGTACAGCGGCAGCGGGATTCGCATCAACGCCGTGGCGCCGGGCGGAACCGAGGCGCCGGCGCGCTTAACCCCGCGGAATCATGAAACGCCCACGGCGCAGGAGCAGGAGTGGTATCAGCAGGTGGTCGATCAAACCGTGGAGAGCAGCCTGATGCATCGCTACGGCACGCTGACGGAACAGGCGAACGCGATCCTGTTTCTCGCCAGCGATGAGGCAAGCTATATCACCGGCGTTACGCTGCCGGTGGCCGGAGGCGACCTCGGCTAACGTCGGGTGGCATACCAGCAGAGCAGGGAGCCGGCGCATACCATGCCGGCGCCCTGCCAGAATGGCCAGGAGAGGACCGCGCTGAGCAGCACCGCCGCCAGCGCCGAAGAGAGCACCGGGGTAAAGTAAGAGGCGGCCGCCAGCAGGCTGACGTTGCCGTGGAGAATACCTACGTTCCAGGCCGCATAGCCAAACCCCAGCGCCACCGCGCACATCACCAGCTTAATGACCACCGGCCAGCTGAAAATCATCGGCGGTTGATCGCTGAACATAAACTTGAGCCACAGGGTCAGGGCGGTTAATAAAACAAACAGGGTGATGCCGTTTTTGCCGCGCGCATATTTTGCGGTGACCGTGCAATAGGTCGCCCAGATAAATGCGCCGACAAAGGCCAGAATATAGCTCAGGGGGCTGGAGACGACGTTCCGGGTAATTTCATCGATATTCAGGCCATGCTCACCGCCTAATACCCAGGTGACGCCAAGCAGCGCGAGAAATAAGCCGGGAACGACCAGCCAGCTGGTTTTCTGACCATTAAAGAGAATGGCAAAGAGAATCGTCAGGCTGGGCCACAGATAATTGACCATCCCGACTTCAATCGCCTGCTGGCGGCTGCCGGCAAAGCCCAGCGACAGCGCCAGACAAATTTCATAGCTGACGAACAGCAGACTGCCGGCCAGCAGATAGGCGCGCGGCATTTGCCGCAGCCGGGGAAACCCGACGGTGGCCAGCAATAATAAGCCGCTCAGCGTATAGATCATTGCCGCGCCGCCGACCGGACCTAACCCTTCACTGACGCCACGAATTAGTCCGACCATCGTGCTCCACAGCACAATGGCAGCCAGACCGGTCAACGTTGCTTTTTTCTTTTCCATGTCAAACCTGACACCGATATTCATCAAGAGTCGATTTATAACACTTTTTCATTCCTTCTGGCCCCTGTTTTCCTTCGCGCTTAATACAAAGGGAGTAATGAAATCCGCTGACCTTGACTATTAAGGGGGCGATGGTTTTCGACATTGATTTGACGCAAAAAAATCAGGGGCATTGCTGTTAGTTTCCCCCGCGATGAACACGCATCCTGCATGGAGAAAATCAATGGACGTCAGCCGCAGAAAGTTTTTTAAAATCTGCGCAGGCGGTATGGCCGGAACAACAGCTGCTGCCCTGGGTTTCGCACCCAAAATGGCGCTGGCTCAGGCGCGTAATTACAAATTATTGCGCGCCAAAGAGATCCGCAACACCTGCACATACTGTTCCGTGGGCTGCGGGCTATTAATGTATAGCCTGGGCGACGGCGCGAAGAACGCGAAAGAAGCCATTTATCATATTGAAGGGGATCCCGATCACCCGGTCAGTCGGGGCGCTTTATGCCCGAAAGGGGCGGGGCTGCTGGATTATGTTCACAGCGATAACCGTCTGCGCTATCCGGAATACCGCGCGCCAGGCTCTGACAAATGGCAGCGCATCTCCTGGGACGATGCCTTTACCCGTATCGCCAGACTGATGAAAGCCGACCGTGATGCCAACTTTATTGAGAAAAACGAGCAGGGCACCGTGGTTAACCGCTGGCTTTCAACCGGGATGCTGTGCGCCTCGGCGGCGAGTAACGAAACCGGGATGCTGACGCAGAAGTTTGTGCGTTCGCTCGGCATGCTGGCAGTGGATAACCAGGCGCGCGTCTGACACGGACCAACGGTAGCAAGTCTTGCTCCAACATTTGGTCGCGGTGCGATGACCAACCACTGGGTTGATATCAAAAACGCTAACGTCGTGGTGGTGATGGGCGGCAACGCCGCTGAGGCGCATCCGGTGGGATTCCGCTGGGCGATGGAGGCGAAAAACAACAACGATGCGACGCTGATCGTCGTCGACCCGCGCTTTACGCGTACGGCTTCGGTCGCCGATATCTATGCGCCGATTCGATCCGGGACCGACATTACCTTCCTGTCGGGAGTGCTGCTGTACCTGATTGAAAACAACAAAATCAATGCGGAGTACGTTAAGCACTACACCAACGCCAACCTGCTGGTGCGCGATGATTTTGCCTTCGAAGATGGCCTGTTCAGCGGCTACGACGCTGAAAAACGGCAGTACGACAAAACGTCGTGGAACTATCAGTTCGACGAAAATGGCTACGCCCTGCGCGATGAGACCCTGCAACATCCGCGCTGCGTATGGAACCTGCTGAAGCAGCATGTCTCCCGCTATACGCCGGAAGTGGTGGAGAATATCTGCGGAACGCCGAAAGCCGATTTCCTGAAAGTGTGCGAAGTGCTGGCTTCCACCAGCGCCGCGGACCGGACCACCACTTTCCTGTACGCATTGGGCTGGACGCAGCATACCGTCGGCGCGCAGAACATCCGCACGATGGCGATGATCCAGCTGCTGCTCGGCAACATGGGGATGGCCGGCGGCGGCGTTAACGCATTGCGCGGCCACTCCAATATTCAGGGCTTAACCGACCTCGGCCTGCTGTCGACCAGCTTGCCTGGCTATCTGACGCTGCCGTCTGAAAAACAGACCGATCTGCACACCTGGCTGGCGGCGAACACGCCAAAAGCAACGCGACCGGATCAGGTGAACTACTGGAGCAACTATCCGAAGTTTGCGGTCAGTCTGATGAAAGCGTTTTACGGCGATGCGGCGCAGAAAGAGAACGACTGGGGCTTTAACTGGCTGCCGAAATGGGATCAGGCTTACGACGTCATCAAGTATTTCAACATGATGGATAAAGGTCAGGTCACGGGCTATATCTGCCAGGGCTTCAACCCGGTGGCCTCGTTCCCGGACAAAAACAAGGTGGTCCGCAGCCTGAGCAAGCTGAAGTACATGGTGGTTATCGACCCGCTGGTGACCGAAACCTCGACCTTCTGGCAAAACCACGGCGAGTCGAACGATGTTGACCCGGCGGCGATTCAGACCGAAGTGTTCCGTCTGCCCTCCACCTGCTTTGCTGAAGAGGACGGGTCGATTGCCAACTCCGGGCGCTGGCTGCAGTGGCACTGGAAAGGCCAGGATGCGCCGGGAGAAGCGCGTAACGACGGCGAAATTCTGGCCGGGATTTACCATCGCCTGCGCGAGATGTATCGCCGTGAAGGCGGCAAAGGCGCGGAACCGCTGCTGAAGATGAGCTGGAGCTACAAGCAGCCGGATCATCCGGAGTCGGAAGAGGTGGCGAAAGAGAACAACGGCTACGCGCTGGAGGATCTCTACGACAGCAACGGCGTTCTGCTGGCGAAAAAAGGCCAGCTGTTGAGCAGCTTCGCGCTGTTGCGCGATGACGGCACTACGGCCTCGTCCTGCTGGATCTACGCCGGTAGCTGGACGGAGCAGGGTAACCAGATGGCCAACCGCGATAACGCCGATCCGTCAGGGCTGGGCAATACGCTGGGCTGGGCCTGGGCGTGGCCGCTGAACCGACGCGTGCTGTACAACCGGGCGTCGGCGGATATTAACGGCAAGCCGTGGGATTCGAAGCGGATGCTGATCCAGTGGAACGGCAGCAAGTGGACGGGGAACGATATTCCTGACTTCAATACCGCCGCGCCGGGCAGCAATACCGGGCCGTTTATCATGCAGCCGGAAGGGTTGGGGCGTCTGTTTGCGCTCGATAAGCTGGCCGAAGGGCCGTTCCCGGAACATTACGAGCCGATGGAAACGCCGCTGGGGACCAACCCGCTGCATCCGCAGGTGATCTCCAGTCCGGTGGTGCGTCTGTATGAAGAGGACGCCCTGCGCTTAGGGAAAAAAGATAAGTTCCCTTACGTCGGCACGACCTATCGTCTGACCGAGCATTTCCATACCTGGACCAAGCATGCGCGGCTCAACGCCATCGCCCAGCCGGAACAGTTTGTGGAAATCAGCGAAGGTCTGGCGCAGGCGAAAGGCATTGCCAACGGCGATCGGGTGACGGTGAGCAGCCAGCGCGGCTTTATTCGCGCGGTGGCGGTGGTGACTCGCCGTCTGCGGACCCTCAACGTTCACGGCCAGCAGGTGGAGACCGTCGGGATCCCGCTGCACTGGGGCTTTGAAGGGGTGGCGCAGAAAGGCTATATCGCCAATACCCTGACGCCAAACGTCGGCGATTCCAACTCGCAAACGCCGGAGTATAAAGCGTTTCTGGTCAACATCGAGAAAGCGTAAGGAGCGATTCAATGGCGATGGAAACACAAGACATTATTAAGCGCTCCGCAACCAACCCGATAACCCCCGCGCCGCGTGCGCGGGACTACAAGGCGGAAGTGGCTAAGCTAATTGATGTCTCCTCCTGCGTGGGCTGCAAAGCCTGCCAGGTGGCCTGTTCCGAGTGGAACGATATCCGCGACGAGGTGGGGCATTGCGTCGGGGTGTACGATAACCCGGCGGACCTGAGCGCAAAATCCTGGACGGTGATGCGCTTTAGCGAAACCGAGCAGAACGGCAAGCTGGAGTGGCTGATCCGTAAAGATGGCTGCATGCACTGCGAGGAGCCAGGCTGTCTGAAAGCCTGTCCTTCCGCCGGCGCGATTATTCAGTACGCCAACGGCATCGTCGATTTTCAGCAGGAGAACTGCATCGGCTGCGGCTACTGCATTGCCGGCTGTCCGTTTAATGTCCCGCGTCTCAATAAAGAGGATAACCGGGTCTATAAATGTACCCTCTGCGTGGATCGCGTTAGCGTCGGTCAGGAACCGGCGTGCGTGAAAACCTGCCCGACCGGCGCCATCCATTTTGGCAGCAAGAAGGAGATGCTGGAGGTCGCGCAGGAGCGGGTCAACAAGCTGAAAGCGCGCGGCTATTCACAGGCCGGGGTATACAACCCGCAGGGGGTGGGCGGTACCCACGTGATGTACGTCCTGCACCATGCTGACCAGCCTGAGCTGTACCACAATTTGCCGAAAGAGCCGCAGATTGATACCAGTATTAATCTGTGGAAAGGGGCGCTGAAACCGCTGTCAGCGGCCGGTTTTATCGCTACCTTTGCCGGGTTGATTTATCACTACATCGGCATCGGGCCGAACAAGGAAGTGGATGACGACGAGGAGGAGCATGATGAATAAATCGAAAATGATTGTGCGCACAAAGTTTATCGATCGCGCCTGTCACTGGACGGTGGTTATCTGCTTCTTTCTGGTAGCGCTCTCCGGGATCTCGTTCTTTTTCCCGACGCTGCAGTGGCTGACGGAAACCTTCGGTACGCCGCAGATGGGGCGCATTTTGCATCCCTTCTTCGGCGTGGCTATCTTCATTGCGCTGATGTTTATGTTTGTACGCTTTGTCCACCATAACATTCCGGACAAGCAGGACATCCCGTGGCTGAAGGGCATTGTTGAAGTGCTGAAGGGCAATGAGCATAAAGTGGCCCGCGTCGGCAAATATAATGCCGGGCAGAAGATGATGTTCTGGACCATCATGAGCATGATTTTCGTGCTGCTGGTGACCGGGGTGATCATCTGGCGTCCCTGGTTTGCCCCTTTCTTCCCGATCCAGGTTATTCGCTACAGCCTGCTGATTCACGCCACCTCGGCGATTATTTTGATTCACGCCATCCTGATCCATATGTATATGGCATTCTGGGTGAAAGGGTCGATTAAGGGGATGGTCGAAGGGAAAGTCAGCCGTCGCTGGGCGAAGAAACACCACCCGCGCTGGTATCGCGAGGTTGAGCGCCTGGAAGCGAAAAAAGAGAGTTCGGAAGGCATCTCGTCCCGCCGTTCCTGACCGTTTCATGGCGCGACCCGGTCGCGCCATGTGCTTTCAGCTCTCGCTACGCAGGACTTCCAGCCCAACGCGCTGGCCGTAAGAGAGTTCCAGCGTATTGCCATCCGGGTCGCGGAAAAAAACGTAATAGCCCACCGGTTCCCCAAGTTGCTCCGGCTCCTTTCTCAGCACGCCTTCCCGCCGCGCCATCGCGGTTTTCACGTCGATCTCCGCTTTGGTCGCGCAGGCGACACCTAAATGACCAAACGGCCCCAGCGGGGTATCGGTCGGCTCATCCGCCTGCACCAGCACGAGGGCGAATAAGCGGGTACGATCGCTTAACCACGCCACGTGGCGTGCGGAGGGAAGATTCGGCGAGCGCCGATGAATCACCTGCATGGCGGTATAACGGGTATAAAAATCGATGCTCCTGTCGAGATCCCGCACCATAAAGGCGACGTGGGTAAAACCGCTGTCAATCTCATGCATATCATGTCCTTATTGTGGTCTGACGAGTATGCGTTAAGGGTAATACCTTAAGTTAACTTGAGGTAAACGGCGGATTTGTCGATTTGAGCTCCCCAGAAAAGGGGGGGCTTTGCCCGCCCCGGCACCGAAGGGCCGAGGCGGACAAGGCGGGGTCCGGGCTCAGAAACGCTCGGCAATAAAACGGAAAGGGTAATCGGCCGTTTTCACTTTGCCAATTTTACGTTTGGGTAATTTGACCGGTTCGGTATGGACGCTCTTATAGGGGATCTGCGACAGCAGATGCGTAATGATATTCAGGCGCACGCGCTTCTTCTCTTCCGAACGGGCGACAAACCACGGCGCCCAGGAGGTGTCGGTGGCGGCAAACATCGCATCCCTGGCCTGCGTGTACTCATCCCAGCGGTTAAATGACTTGATATCCATCGGTGATAATTTCCAGATTTTTCGCCCGTCATCGATGCGGTCGCGCAGCCGACGTTCCTGCTCTTCCGGCGTCACCTCGAGCCAGTATTTGAGCAGGATGATGCCGGACTCCACCATCGACCGCTCTACCAGCGGCGCGCCTGCAAGGAATTTTTCCACTTCGTCGGCGCTGCAAAATCCCATCACCCGTTCAACGCCGGCCCGGTTATACCAGCTGCGGTCGAAAATGACGATTTCTCCTGCGGCCGGCAGATGCGGGATATAGCGTTGAAAATAGAGCTGGGTCTTCTCCTTGTCGGTCGGGGCCGGCAGGGCGATCACCCGGAACACACGCGGGCTGACCCGCTCGGTGATCGCTTTGATGGTGCCACCTTTACCGGCGCCATCGCGGCCTTCAAAGACAATGCAGACCTTCAGTCCCTGACTGACCACCCACTGCTGCAATTTAACCAGCTCAATGTGGAGCTTGCGCAGCGCTTTTTCATACTCTTTGTCGCCAAGCGGCTTCATTTTGGTCGAACCCGCTACACCCTTGGCCTTCTTGTTGTTTCCCATGGCTATCGCTCCGTTCTGAGAGGGGAAATGGGACCCGTGTACCGTAAAGTGTAATCACCCCGGGCCAGAGTGGCGGACATTATGACAATTCCGCGGGTTAACGGCTGAAAGCGGCAAGGCGTCACGCGGCAGAAGGCATGAAACTTGTCCAGATTTGGACAAGTTTTCTCTTTTCATTCCGCCAGCGAGCGCATACCGTTTGCCGACTCTTTGCCATCAGACCGCGAGGTCTGGCTCCTGAGGATTGCCCGTAGGGCTGGCGTTAACGCCTTCGGGAGCGAACTAAAAAGGAATTGACCGATGAAAACAGCGAACGGTATAGCCATTTTTTTGGGATGCGCACTGACCTTTTCCGTCAGCGCGATGGATAAAACGGCCGGTGGCGCCGTGGCGGGGGCCGCCGTGGGGGCGCTAAGCGGAAAAAGCGTGCGCTCTACGGTACAAGGCGCGGTCGTCGGTGGCGGTATCGGCGCCATGACTGAACACGGCGACAAAGGCAAAGCCGCACGTACCGGCGGGGCCATCGGCGCCGCAGTCGGAGCGGGCGCCGCAGCCGTTTCCGGCAACAGCGTGCTGCAGGGCGCGGCGCTGGGCGCCGGGGCCGGCGGCATGATCGGGAAAGCGACCCACTAACGCTCTCCAGCCGTATTGCGCTGCGATACGGCTGACTGCCTCTGCGTCACGCCGACGCGCCGGCCATCCTCTCCAATTCATCTCTCCCGGCCCCAGACTCACATGCAGGGATCGCGCTATTTTATGGACAAACGGGTCAGCGGACGTTTTTGTCTGGTTTGCCGATCCTGAATGGTCAATAATGCCGGCCGAAAATCCAAACTACGTGATTAACTGAATGAAAAAGACGATTTTTTCGCTCGCGCTGGGTACGTTTGGCCTGGGCATGGCGGAATTTGGCATTATGGGTGTGTTGCCGGAAATTGCTCACGATGTCGGGGTCTCCATTCCTGTCGCCGGCAACATGATCGCCTGGTATGCCTTCGGGGTGGTGATTGGTGCGCCGGTGATGGCGCTGTTTTCCAGCCGCTTTTCATTAAAGTCGGTGATGCTGTTTCTCGCGGCGCTCTGTATTGTCGGGAATACCTTGTTTACCTTTTCTTCCAGCTATTTCATGCTGGCGACAGGGCGGCTGGTGTCCGGCTTCCCGCATGGCGCCTTTTTCGGCGTCGGGGCGATTATTCTGTCGAAGGTGGCGCCGCCGGGTAAAGTGACCGCTGCGGTGGCGGGAATGATTGCCGGGATGACGGTGGCTAACCTGGTCGGCGTCCCCGCCGGGACATGGCTTGGGCATCAGTTCAGCTGGCGCTATACCTTTCTGGGCATTGCCGTCTTCAACGTGGCGGTGCTGATGTCGATTCTCTGGTGGGTACCGACCGTCTTTGATCGATCCACATCGCGGCTGCGGGAGCAGTTTCACTTCTTATCGTCGCCTGCGCCGTGGCTTATTTTTGCCGCGACCCTGTTTGGCAACGCCGGGGTGTTTACGTGGTTCAGCTACATCAAACCCTTTATGATCCATGTCTCCGGATTTTCCGAAAGCGCGATGATCGCCATCATGATGCTGGTAGGGCTGGGGATGGTTATCGGTAATCTGCTGAGCGGGAAAATCTCCGCTCGCTACAGCCCGCTGCGCATTGCGGCCGCCACCGACGGCGCCATTGTGGTGGTGATGCTGCTGATCTTTCTCTTTGGCGACCATAAAACGGCATCGCTGCTGCTGGCATTTTTGTGCTGCGCCGGACTCTTTGCGCTGGCGGCGCCGCTGCAAATCTTATTGCTACAGAATGCGCGGGGCGGAGAGATGCTGGGGGCGGCCGGCGGGCAGATAGCCTTCAACCTCGGCAGCGCGATCGGCGCATTTTGCGGCGGGATGATGATTACCTCGGGCTTTGGCTGGAATGCGATTGCGCTCCCGGCGGCGTTACTCTCCTTCCTGGCCATGACATCCCTGTTGATTTACGCCCGCGGCCAGCGAAACCGCATCGCGGCGGGCGCGGTGAATTAATCGGTTTCCCACGGTTCGCCAAGGGTCAACATCAGGCGGTTAGCCCATGCGAAAAAGGCCGCCGATTGCAGTAAATCGAGCTGGGCCAGCGTATCCAGCCCCTGTTGTTCAAGGCCATGAAGATGCGCTGTGGTCAGGGCTGGCGGCGTGACGGAAAGGGCGGCGGCAAAGTCTATTTCCGCCCGCCAGCGCGGCGACTGGCCGTCGCTCAATGTTTCCCCCGGCGTCACCGCCAGCAGCGTTTCTATCGCACTCTCATCTTTTGCCAGCTGCGCCGCCTTGCGGGCATGGACCGATGCGCAATAAATACAGCCGTTAACTTTACTGGCGACCGTGGCGGCCAGCTCCCGTTCCGCACGCGGCAGACCGCCTGGGGTGTAGAAGATGCCTTTGTCGGTCAGCGTACGCTGCTCCAGCACCGGCTGATTGCGCGCCAGCAGCCGGAAGTAGGGGGAATCCGTATGGCCAAATTTCGCCAGAATCGCCCGTTCGTCGTCGTTGAAGGCTTCCAGCGGTTTGGCCTCAAGCCAGGGCTCCCAGTTGAGCTCATCTCGGGTGAAATGTCCCGGGGCGGGCCTACCGCTGACCGTTTGCCGGGTGGTATGCCAGAAACCGGCCGCCACCGGCGTATCGGCGCTGGCAAAGGGTTTGCCGTTCAATAACCGCAGACCGTTGAGCAACCGGCTCTGGAAGCTGACGAAGGCGATCAGCTGGGCGAGGGTGACTATCCCCCGCGGGGTCCAGCCGCCGCGGGTAAGCGCCTGCAGCGCCGAGGGCGTGGCCTCCACCGGGCTGAAGGTTAACAGGCGGGCAAACGCCAGCGCCGGTGTCAGCCGCGCGGAGGTCGGGTCGGCGAGGCCAAAACCGGCATAGTGGGCGGCCAGCGCATCGGCCTGATGCAGTTTCGCCACTTTGGCGGCGACGGCAAAACGCTCATCGGGTGGAAAATCCTCATCCTGCTGGCTGAACAGCACCTCATAGCTGCCCTGCGCATGGCGGGTCGCTGCATCGCGCACGGCCCGGGCCTCGGCTAACGGGGAACCCGGGGAAATCTCTGCCAGCTCTGCCAAAATATCCTGACTCAGTGTCATGGTGACTCCTACCTTAGTTGCGGGGCGATATGTTGAGCGATCAGCTCAAGGGAACGCAGCGTGTCACGGTGCGCGGGCTCAACGGAGTGGACCTGGAACGAAATATCGGTGACGCGGGCCAGCACGCTGTCCCGCGCCAGAGACGCCTGTACATGTTCGACATCCCCGACGTGGGCATCCAGTTGCGACAGATGGTCGGTGACAGTGTCACCGATTATTTCATGCCCGGCGGCGCGATGCGCCGCCGCCTGCTGGCGTAATCCGGGTGCTGCAACCTGCAGAGCGTACTCCTGGCTGTCGGCAATAAAGGCGGTGCGCGAGGCGAGGATCCTTGGCGCTTTGCCGGCGGGCAGCGCCGCGAGGTAGGCATCGATCAGCGGATTCTGGATGGCATCAAGCGCTAAATATGGCTGCCCGGGCGGGCGCGGCTGCGTGCGGGAGAGCATCAGGCCGTGACCGGCCTGACCGGCGCGAATGGCACCGTCAATTGAAAACGTCGCTATCCAGATCCGTTCAGCCAGCTGCGGCGCCGGTGGGTAGAGATGGTTTTCTGGATGGGCCAGTGAATCACCGCGCCAGGCGCTGTGGATCAGATGCAGATTATCGGCAAAGGCGGCGCCCCGCTGTTCGCTGGTTAAGCCAAACGGCAGAAATGAAGTGGGCGTACCGCCGGAGCCAAAGCCGACTTCAAGACGCCCGTTGGCCAGAAGATCCAGCACCGCCGCGTCTTCGGCGACCCGCAGTGCGTTCTCCATCGGCAGCGTAATAATGGCGGTACCGAGGCGAATATGTTCGGTCTGTGCCGCTACGTGGGCGAGAAAGACCAGCGGCGAAGGCAGGCCGCCTTCATGCTCGTGGAAGTGATGCTGGGCAATCCACGCGCTGTCAAAGCCGAGACGTTCGGCGTGGCGAATCTGTTCGGTTGCCAGCCGGTAGCGCTCTTGCGCAGGGGCAGAGTCCAGCAGGCGGGTGAAAAAACCCAGGCGTTTACGCGTCATGCGATCTCCTTGCTCAGAGTGGACAGGTGGGGAATAGCGGCGATGAGTTCACGGGTATAGTCGTGCTGCGGCTGGCTAAACAGGCGGTTGACCTCGCCGTATTCCACAACCTGACCGGCGCGCAGTACCGTGACGCTCTGCGCGATGCGACGCACCGTCGCCAGGTCGTGGGTGATAAACAGATAGGTCAGCCCCAGCTGTTGCTGGAGCTGCTGAAGCAGGGCCAGAATCTGCGCCTGCACCGTGACATCCAGCGCGGAAGTCGCTTCGTCGAGGACCAGAATCGTCGGCTCCAGCACCAGCGCCCGGGCAATGGCGACCCGCTGGCGCTGGCCGCCGGAAAGCTCGCGGGCGGTCCGCGTCAGCAGCTCCGGCGCCAGTGCGACCCGGGCGGCAACCGCCTCGACCCGGGCACGACGGATGGCCGGGCTCAGCGGTTCGAAATTTTTCAGCGGCTCTTCGATAATCTCAAACAGGGTCTGACGCGGGTCGAGCGAGGCGAACGGGTTCTGGTAGACGAACTGAATTTTACGCCGCAGCTGACGCTGCGCCTCGCGACTTAAATGACCGGCATCGATACCATCGATGGCGATGTGGCCGCGATCGGCCTGTTCAAATCCGAGCAGAATCCGCGCCAGCGTGGTTTTGCCCGAACCTGATTCACCCACTAACGCATGGGTTGTACCGCGTTTCACCTCAAAGCTGACGGCGTCAAGCGCCTGCAGCCCGGCGTCGCCCAGCGAAAAACGTTTACTGATATCCGCGACCCGGATAGCGGCCGTCGCCGGATGGCGGCGCTGCGCTGCCCCTATTGTCGGCTGGATTCCCTGCAGATCGCTCAACAGCTGGCGAGTATAGGCGTGTTGCGGTGCGCGGATAACATCCGCCGTAATGCCCTGTTCCTGAATTTCTCCGTGGCGAAAAACCAGCAGCCGGTCGGCACGCTGCGCCGCCAGCGCCAGATCGTGGGTGACGAGCAGTACCGCCGTCCCGGACTCCCGGCGCAGGGTATCGAGGAGGTCGAGAATACGTTTTTGTACGGTGACATCGAGGGCGCTGGTTGGCTCGTCGGCAATGATCAAGTCCGGCTTCAGGGCAATGGCGATCGCAATTAACACCCGCTGCTTCATGCCGCCGGAGAGCTGATGCGGATACTGATGAAAACGCTGTTCGGGGTGGCTGAGGCCAACTTTGCTCAGCAGGGCCAGCACCTGCTGCTTACGTACGGCGGCGGGCTCTTTCTGGTGCAGACGCAGAATTTCGCCAACCTGCGCGCCGATCGTTTGTACCGGGTTCAGGGAGTTGCCCGGGTCCTGCGGGACCAGACTGATGCGCGTACCGCGCAGACTATCAAGTCGTTTCCCCGACCAGCCGCTGATATCCTCGCCATTGATCTCCACTCGTCCACTGTCGCGTCGGGCATTGTTCGCCAGCAGGCCGATAATGGCCTGGGCGGTGGTGGTTTTGCCGGAACCCGACTCCCCGACAAATGCCAGCATTTCACCGCGTTGCAGGCTGAAACTGACGTTATGCACCACTTCCTGCCAGCGGTGCTGCGAGCGGTAGCTGATGCGCAGGTTTTCCACGCGTAATACGTTCATGAGCGCTCTCCGCTAAATTGACGGCTGATGCGGTTGGCCGCCAGCACCACCGCGACGACCGCCACGCCGGGAAAGGTGGTCAGCCACCAGGCGGTTGAGAGATAGTTACGGCCTTCGGCAATCAGCAGCCCCCATTCCGGCACCGGCGGCGGGGTCCCGTAGCCGAGAAAGCTCAGGGTGGAGAGGGCGAGAATCGCCTGGCCAAACTGCAGCGTGGCGAAGGCCAGTACGGCGGTGAGGGAATTAGGTAAAATATGCCGCCAGAAGACGGCGAAGAAAGTGCCGCCGCTGCCAAAGGCCGCTTCGACGTAGTCGCTGTGCCGCACGCGGACTACTTCCGCTCGTGCCAGGCGGGCAAAACTGGCAATGGCGGCAACGCCCACGGCAACCGCGGCGTTCAGCGTGCCGAAGCCAAGCAGGATAATCACCGTTAATGACAGCAGCAGCGACGGGATGGCCAGCAGGACGTCAACCAGCCGCATCACCAGCGACTCGACGCGTCCGGCAACGGCTCCGGCCAGCGTACCGAGCGCGGTGCCGACCAGCAGCCCGATAGCGACGGCCGCCAGCGCGGCGGAAAGAGAGTGGACCGCGCCATAGACGATCCGCGTCCACAGATCGCGTCCCAGCTGGTCGGTTCCCAGCCAGTGGCCGACCTGCGGCGCCAGACGCTGCGCGCCGGAGGTCCCTTCAAGCGGGTTATAGCCGCTGAACAGCTGCGGGGCGAGCGCCATCAACAGCGCGGCGATCATGATGCTCCAGGCGAGCCATAGCCCCGGCTGGAAACGCAGCGGTCGACGGCCGGGCGCCCGCCGGCGGGCGGCGGTAGCGTAATCAACGAGGCTCATACCACTCCTCCGGTCACTGTTTTCAGGCGGGGATCGAACAGCGGCATCAGCAGATCCACCAGCAGGTTAATCAACACAAACGCGAGGGCGGAGATCATCACCACCGCCTGTAAGACGGCAATATCCTGATTGTTGACCGCCTGCTGGGTCAGTTGACCCAGACCGCCGCGGCCGAAGACGGTTTCGGTAATCAATGCGCCGGCGATCAACTCCCCCAGCAGCAACCCGGCGATATTCAGCGCCGGTAGCAGGGCGTTGCCGGTAACGTGTCGCCACAGGACGCCGGTTTCACTCATCCCTTTGGCGCGGGCGACGGCGACAAACGGCAGGGCGGCCACCTGGTCCATGCTGCGCATCAGGATCTGCGCCAGCGGGGCGGAAATGGGCACCGCGACGGCAATGATCGGCAGTATCAGACCCTGTAGCGGGCCGGGGTTGATCACCGGGATCCAGCGCAGCTGGAAGGAGAAGAGTTGAATCAGCGCAATGCCCAGCCAGAAGGTCGGCAGCGAGATAAACAGCACCGGCAAAGATTGTAAGGTATTGCTCAGCCAGCGCAGCCCCGGCAGGCGTGAGGCGAAGGCCAGGCTAAAGGCCAGCACGATAGCCAGTATAAACGCCGGGATCGCGAGGCTGAGCGTATCCGGCAGGTTGCTGGCCAGCAGCGTACTGACCGCAATACCCGCCTGTAACGAGTAGCCAAAATCCCCCTGCAGCATCGCCGCTAAGGTGTGGAAATACTGCGTCCAGATTGGGCTGTCGGCGCCGTAGGCGATACGCATATCGGCGATTTGCGCCGGACTGAGACCCAGATCCGGATTCTGGAACTTGATCAGTACCGCGTCTCCCGGCAGCACCTGCAGCAGCACGAAGGAGAGGGTGAAGGCCGCCCACAGCACCAGTAAACTCTGGCCCAGACGTCGCAGAAGGTTATGGCTCATCCCATGCTCCTCAGTGCTTTTCCAGCCAGCTGCCGTAGAACGACGGACGACCAACGGCTTCAAAACTCACCCCCTTCACCCACGGCGCGCCGGCAAAGACCTGCGGCTCTTCAAATATCGGGATCACGTAGGCGTTATCCAGCAGATAGCGCTGGGCATCGCCGGTCAGCTGCAGGCGTTTTTGCGCATCGACTTCGGCGGAAATCGCGGTCAGCAGATCGTTAAGCTTATCGTCGCGGAAGTGCTGCACTTTGTCGCTGGAACCGCCCTGTTGCAGCAGAGCATCGCGGTTGGTCGGGAAGAACATGCTTTTCACCACGTCCGGGTCGGCGCGACCCACTTCTGAAACGGTCAGCGGGGTCTTCAGCGGATCGAGGTTATCAATTACCCGGCTACCGGCATCGCCCGCTTTGACGCTCAGCGCCGCCCCCACCTGGCGCCACTGCTGGGCGATCAGCTGGAGCACCTCTTTGTTTTGCGGCTGCGGCAGCGATTCATAGACCGTCAGCGCCAGGCGCTGGCCATCTTTCTCTCTGATCCCGTCGGCGGCCGGTTTCCATCCGGCTTCATCGAGCAACTGTCTGGCTTTGGCCTGATCGAAGGTCAGCTTGTCGCTCAGATTGACATACCCTGCCGCCGTGCTGGCGATAGCCGAGGTCGCCTGCGGGTAGTTGGCGGAGAACAGCGTATCAACCACCTGTTTTGCATTGGTGGCATGCAGCAGCGCCTGGCGGACGCGCAGGTCGGACACCAGCGGGTTATCCGGGCGGAAACTCAGGCTGTCATTGACGCCGCGGGTGGGGGCGGCATAAATCCTGAATCCCTGGTCGGTCGCTTGCTTTTCATCGTAGGCCTGGACCTGGCGGATAAAGTCGGCCTGACCCGCCAGTAACGCCCCGATACGCACGCTGTCTTCCGGAGTGACGATAAAGGTAATGCCGTCGAGGTTGGCCGGCCCCTGTTGAGCCAGGTTTTTCGGCCCCCACTGGTAATCCTTACGGGCGACCAGCGTCAGCTCGCGACCCGGCTTTTCATCTTTAACGATAAAGGGTCCGGAGCCGATAATATTGCGCGCGTCGCCGAGCTCGTCGAAATTACGCTGCAAGGTGCTGATAGAGACCAGCCCGGAGCCAATGGTGGCGGTACCCTGCAGGAATCCTGGCGACGGTTTTTTGAAGTAAAACTTCACCGTTAGCGGATTGATGACTTCGCTATGGTCGTAGTTGTTGATCACTTCAGAGACCGGCAGCCGGTGGGCTTTATTGCCGAGACCGTAGGTATCAAAATTTTTGGCCACCGCGTTGGCATCCAGCGGGGTACCGTCGGAGAAGGTGATGCCCGGACGCAGCGTAAAGGTGTATTCGGTTTTGTCGGCGTTCGTGACCCAGCTCTCAGCAATCCACGGTTCAACCGCCAGCGTCTTCGGGTTTTGCCAGGTGAGCTTATCGGTTATCTGATTGAGAATGCCGCCGTTGGGGTAGAAGCCTCCGGCCGGTGGATAGAGATTGGTGTGCGGCTGCTGCTCCAGATAGATTAATGTCCCGCCTTTGACCGGCGTATCGGCGGCCCAGGCGGAAAAAGCGCCGGATAAAAAGAGGGCTGCCAACGCGGGCAGACGAAAACGGCTTTGCATGGTGAATTCCTTTGTTATCTATTGTGTTGCCATCATCGGGCGCGGATATAAACAAAGGAACCAACGAATTGCGCTAAGCATTTGCGGAAAAGGCATTTACCGCGTCGGGGAAATATTCTATGTGGGTAACAGCCGGAGGAATGCGTTCATGCCGGATGGCCAGCGTCATGAAACGGCCTCTCCCTGAGCGGGAGAGGCGCGAGGCTTAGCAGCGGAAATCGATAACCATACGGCCGCGAATTTGCCCCTGTTCCATCTCTTTAAAGATGGCGTTGATGTCGCCCAGCGGACGCAGCGTCACTTTAGGAACGACTTTCCCTTCGGCCGCGAACTGGAAGGCTTCGGTCAGATCCTGACGGGTGCCGACCAGCGAGCCCACCACTTCGATACCATCCAGTACCAGACGGGGAATATCGAGGCTCATGGCTTCCGGAGGCAGGCCAACGGCCACCACGCGGCCTCCGGCGCGAACGGCGTCAACGGCGGAGTTAAACGCCGCTTTGGCGACAGCGGTGACGACGGCCGCGTGAGCGCCGCCGGTTTTTTCCTGAATCACCTTCGCCGCATCTTCATTGCGGGAGTTAATGGTCAGATCTGCGCCCATCTCGGCCGCCAGCGCCAGCTGGGCATCGTTAACGTCGATGGCGATGACTTTGACATTGAACACGTTTTTCGCATATTGCAGCGCCAGGTTGCCGAGGCCACCAAGACCGTAGATGGCAATCCATTGGCCCGGTTTAATATGGGAAACTTTCACCGCTTTATAGGTGGTAACACCCGCGCAGGTGATGCTGCTGGCGGCAGCAGAGTCGAGGCCGTCCGGCACTTTGACCGCATAGTTAGCGGTGACGATGCACTCTTCAGCCATGCCGCCGTCTACGCTGTAACCGGCATTTTTTACCGAACGGCAGAGCGTTTCGTTGCCGCTGTTACAGTAATCGCAGTGCCCACAGCCTTCGAAGAACCACGCCACGCTGGCGCGGTCGCCCGGTTTCAGGGAGGTGACGCCCGGACCAACCTGCTGTACGACGCCCACGCCTTCATGGCCCAGAATCACGCCGGTTTTATCGCCAAAATCGCCGTTTTTCACGTGCAGGTCGGTATGGCATACGCCACAGCACTCCATTTTCAACAACGCCTCTCCATGTTGCAGGGGACGCAGTGTTTTTTCCGTCACATCAACCTGATGATCGTGGGTAACAACGGCTGCCTTCATGTTTACTCCTTGAATTTTGAAGAAAAAATGGGTGTTTACTCTTAAATAATACTCATTAAGGATTAACCCTTATAGTCAGGAATGCAAGGGAGCTAGTGAAATATGTGGTCTAGAGCAGCACTAATAGCGCAAAATTCGAGCATATGTGTGAATTTTGGCTGTTAATAATTATGCAATGAGGTCGTCATATTCTGTTCATGGCTAAGCGGCAGGCTGTTACAGGCAAATTTCTTATAACAACAGAGTGATACTACAATGCATCTGGTAAAAACTATCCTCGCCGCATCGCTGTTCCTGTCTGCCGCCGCTCAGGCCCACAACGTACTGGACTTTCCGCAGCCGGAGAACAACCCGGAAGAGTTTTACGCGGTCACGGAAATTCCGACGGGCGGTATCATCAAATATGAGACCGACGCGAAGACGGGATTTATTATAGCCGATCGTTTCCAGTCGATGCCGGTCGCCTATCCGGCTAACTACGGTTCACTGACCCAGTCGCTGGCGGGAGACGGCGATCCGCTGGACGTGGTGTTCTACACGCGTGCACCGATGGCGCCGGGGACGCTGATTAAGCTGCGGGCAATCGGCGTCCTGAAGATGATCGATGGTGGGGAAAAGGACGATAAGATTATTGCCGTGCCGGCGAGCAAAATCGATCCGACCTATGATGACATCAAGAATATCAGCGACCTGCCTGCCATTGAGCAGGAGCGGCTGCAGGCCTTTTTCCGCGTCTATAAGCAGCTGCCTGACGGGCGTAAAAAGGTGGAGCTGAATGGCTTTAACGATGCCGCTGCGGCAAAACAAGAGATTAAGCAGGCATGGGATGCGTGGAAAGCCAAAAATCCACAATAAGATAAAAACAGGCACCGCACGGTGCCTGTACTTTTTTAGCCGGGAAATGACCCGTTGCGACCGTGTTTAATCCTGACAAAGAGCCGATGAGCCGGAAGGAAATACCGTTCGTGTGTGCGGGCCGAATGGCGGCGTGGATTGACAGGGAGAACGCAATAATGGTTGTATTGTGCAACTATTAACTCACCTGCACCCATCGCCATGACGCATCCATCGCTTATTAACCAATCGCTCATCACTGAAATTCGCCGCTCTTCCCGCCTGATGGTTCGTGAACTCGGCTTCATGAATTCTACGCTGGCAGCCACCGACTATTCACCCTCCGCCGTGCATACGCTGCTGGAAATTTCCGCACACGGGGCGATGACCGCCGCGCAGCTGGTTCAGATCCTCGGCCTGGAGAAATCAAGCGTCAGTCGGATGTTGTCCCGTCTGCTGGCCGCCGGCGAGCTGCAGGAAAAACCCGACGGCGAAGATGCCCGCTTCAAGCAACTCGAACTGACGGAACAGGGACGAGGGACGGTCGGACGGATTAACGATTACGGGGCGATGCGGGTCATTGATGCGCTTATGCATCTCGATGCCGGACAACAGCAAAACGTGGCGCTGGGGCTGACCGCGTACGCGCAGGCGCTGGCGAAATGCCGCGACGTACCAAGGCCCGCTGCGGCAAACAACGTGACGATTGTGCGCGGATACCGGCCGGGTATGATTGGCCGCATTGCGCAGATGCACGGCGAATATTATGCCCGGCACCACGGGTTCGGCCACTTTTTCGAAGGTAAGGTCGCCAGCGGGCTGGCAGAGTTTTCTGCCCGACTTGACGCAGAGTGCAATCAGATCTGGCTGGCCGTGCTGGAGGGCAAAATCGTCGGCTCCGTGGCCATCGATGGTGAAGATCTGGGCAATAACGAAGCGCATCTACGTTGGTTTATTCTCGACGACAGCTGTCGGGGCCGCGGCGTTGGCCGACGTCTGTTGGCCGAGGCGATGGCTTTTTGCGACCGTCGCGCGTTTTCTGCCGTTCAGCTGTGGACCTTCAGCGGGCTTGACGCCGCGCGCGCGCTGTATGAATCATTCGGCTTTACGTTACATAAAGAGTGGCAGGGCGATCAGTGGGGGATGATGATGACCGAACAGCAGTTCAGCCGATACCCGGCGGATGCAGCGTCGGCGTAGCCACCGTCCTTGACCGCGTACACCCGGCTAAGCTGTCTCCACCTTAGCCGGGGATTCAGTCTCCTTTAACTCAGTCTGGCGGTAATGGCCGCGATCTCCTCGCGCCACTGCGCCTGCAGGTGGGGTTTCTGGTGCTTAGGTTTACGCGATACATCATCCGCCAGCCGTTGTTCCAGATCGATCAGCCGTTCCAGCAGGGCGTCATGGTCTTCGGAGACGGTGGTCGTCGCATCCGCGTCGGCGGGCCTCCCGGGCAGGGGCGCCCCGCCGCGCAGGCGGGTGTAAACGTCGTCGGCGCTATGCCACTCGCTCAGCCCGTTATCATCAATCAGCCAGAAGCGGTTACAGCTCTGGCTTATCAACTGACGGTCATGACTGACCAGCAGCAGACCGCCGGAATACTCGCGCAGCGAGGCAGCCAGCGCCTCTTTGCCTTCCATATCCAGATGGTTGGTGGGCTCATCCAGCAGAAGCAGGCTATAGCTCGCCAGCGACAGCCCGACAAACAGCAAGCGGGAACGTTCGCCCCCGCTGAGGGTGCTGACCTTTTGCCCGTGGCGGCTCCAGCTGAAACCGGCGGAAATCAGCGCCCGCTTACGGCGTTCACCGGCGGGTTCGAAGCGCTCCAGCGCCTCCAGCAGCGTGGCATTATCCGCCAGCTGATGCAGCGACTGGTCGTAGTAGCCCGGATGTAATCGTGGATGCAGACGCAGGCCGACATCCGGCGCCGCCTGCTGCATCTGCCGCCACAGCAGGCGCAGCAACGACGATTTCCCGCCGCCGTTGCGCCCCATAATCGCCACCCGGTCGCCGCTGCGCAGACGCGCCAGCCCGGCGGTGAACAGGGCTGGTAATCCCGGAGCCGGGGGCACCGGCAGCTGTTCAATTTCGAGTAAACGATCGGCCCGCAGGGCGTCACCGTTCAGCGCCAGTCGCCACGGCGTGCCGGCGGTCAGCTCGGTTTGACTCTCCTTCAGGCGCGCGACCTGTTTCTCCATCTGTTTGGCTTTGCGCGAGAGATCTTCGTTGTCGTACACCTGTCCCCAGGTTGCCAGCCGTTTGGCGCTGGTGGTGACGCGGTCGATTTCTCGCTGCTCGGCTTTATGACGCAGGGCATCGCTTTCGTCCCGTTCCGCCAGCGCCTGACGCGCCGCGCTACAGGGAAGAGAGAAGGCGTGCAGGGTTCTGTCGCGCAGGATCCAACTGGCATTAGTTACAGCATCCAGTAAGAGGGGGTCATGGGACACCAGCACGAAGCTCCCCTGCCAGGTTTGCAAGAAGCTTTCCAGCCACAGCAGGGTCGGCAGATCGAGATGGTTGCCGGGTTCGTCCAGCAGCAGGAGATCCGGCTGCTGAATTAACGCTCTGGCCAACAGCAGTCGGGTATGTTGCCCGCCGCTTAGCGTTGCCGCTCGCTGGGTGAACGCCACCGTCGTAAAGCCCATTTCTGCCAGCAGACGTTCTGCCTGCCAGCGCTGTTGTTCACGCCCGCTGGCGGGAAGCCGCGCCAGAACCACCTCAATGAGCGATTGTTGCAGCAGGGCATCCGGCAGGTGCTGTTCAACCCGCGCCATCAGGCAATGGTGCGCCAGCGCCACGCTGCCGGCAGCGGGCGTCAGCGTGCCGTCCAGCACCTGCAGCAGGGTACTTTTGCCGCAGCCGTTATGGCCGATCAGGCCGATGCGGTCGCCTTTTTTCAGGGTAAAGGAGAGGTCGGTGAAAAGCGGCCCGAATGCCGTTTCAACATGCAGAGATTGCGCGCTAAATAATGTACTCATAGTGAACTTACTCAAGAGTTACAGGCGTAAAAACGCCTCGTCAAACATCGCTGACGATAACCCGGTAAGCCCGAGGGAAGGGAATTAGTCTGGGGTGTCTTCGCTCAAGCTGAAGTTATCGCAGCACGATACCGATAACGCTTGAGCAGTGACGATTACCAAATGTCAGTGAAAACATAGATATTTCACATAACAGCATGGGGTCCTCCTTTTTCATTCAGTGAGTTGACAGGTGAAGGCAGTGTAGGTGGTGGGCGGCGATTTGGCTAGCAACTAAAGATAGTGGGGCGGCGGCAAAAAAACGGGCCCGTTGTCAGGCCCGTTTGCGATGCAGGTTAATCAGATCGAGGTCCGGCGGTAGTTGCGATACTCCGGCAACCAGAAGTTATCGCTGATCGCCTGCAACAGCGCCTCGGCGGAGGTTTTCACCGCCACGCCCTGTTCCTGAGCGACTTTGCCGACCGCGAAAGCGATCGCGCGCGAGACGGTCTGGATATCTTTCAGTTCCGGCAGCACCGGGCCTTCGCCGTTGTTGACCAGCGGCGAGTGCTTCGCCAGCGTCTCACTGGCCGCCATCAGCATCTCATCGGTGACTCGCGATGCCCCTGAGGCGATGACGCCAAGACCGATACCGGGGAAGATATAGGAGTTGTTGCACTGGGCAATAACGTACTGCTTACCTTTCAGCGTGACCGGCGCGAACGGGCTGCCGGTGGCAACCAGCGCTTCGCCGTCGGTCCAACTGAGGATGTTCTGCGGCGTGGCTTCCACCCGAGAGGTCGGGTTCGACAGCGGCATTACGATTGGACGCGGGCAGTGCTTATGCATCTCGCGAATAATCTCTTCGGTGAACAGACCCGGCTGGCCGGAGACACCGATCAGGATATTCGGTTTCACATTGCGCACAACGTCAAGCAGGGAGAGCACTTCGTTGGTGGTATCCCACTGCTGCAGATTTTCACGCTTCTGCACCAGTTTGTTCTGGAACGGCAGCAGGTTCGGCATGGCGTCAGTCAGCAGGCCGAAACGGTCAACCATGAACACGCGCTGACGCGCTTCTTCTTCGCTTAATCCTTCGCGTTGGATCTGGGCGATAATCTGTTCGGCAATCCCGCAACCGGCAGAGCCGGCGCCGAGGAAGACGATTTTCTGTTCGCTCAGCTGGCTGCCCGCACCGCGGCTGGCTGCAATCAGCGTGCCGACGGTCACCGAGGCGGTGCCCTGGATATCATCATTGAATGAGCAAATCTCATTGCGATAGCGGTTGAGCAGCGGCATAGCGTTTTTCTGCGCGAAGTCTTCAAACTGCAGCAGAACGTCCGGCCAGCGGTGCTTAATGGCCTGGATAACGTCATCGACAAACTGATAATACTCATCGTCGGTAATACGCGGATGGCGCCAGCCCATATACAGCGGATCGTCGAGCAGCTGCTGATTGTTCGTCCCCACGTCCAGCACAATCGGCAGCGTGTAGGCCGGGCTGATACCGCCGCAGGTGGTGTACAGCGAAAGTTTGCCGATCGGGATCCCCATACCGCCGATGCCCTGGTCGCCGAGACCCAGAATGCGTTCCCCGTCGGTGACGACGATCACTTTGACGTTGTGGTTCGGGACGTTTTGCAGGATATCGTCGAGGTTGTGCCGGTTCTGATAGGAGATAAAAACACCGCGCGAACGACGGTAAATCTCAGAGAAGCGCTCGCAGGCGGCGCCGACGGTCGGCGTATAGATGACCGGCATCATCTCATCGAGATGGTTGCCAATCAGGCGATAAAAGAGGGTTTCGTTGGTGTCCTGAATGTTGCGCAGGTAAATATGCTTGTCGATCTCAGTTTTAAATCCCTGGTACTGGATCCATGCGCGTTCAGCTTGTTCCTCAATTGTTTCAACAACTTCTGGCAGCAGGCCGAGCAGGTTAAAGCTGCTGCGCTCTTCCATGCTGAAGGCGCTACCTTTGTTGAGAAGGGGAAATTCGAGCAGAACGGGGCCAGCGTAGGGGATATACAGGGAACGGTTTTTCTTATGGGTGAATTGCATCGCACTAACTCCTTGATGTTCACTTCAGACCGTGCGCGGCGATAAGCGTGCGGGCTGGCAGGGAATGCAGCGGGAGCAGTATAGAGCAGATGTTATCAAAGAGGGGAAATTGTATTAAAAAAACACCATCCTGACGAAAGGACGGTGTTTTTATCATCATTCAGCTGAGAAATTAACCCGCGCGGCGCTTACGGCCGGTGGCATGAGCGTGGTTAATTGTCGTTTCCACATCGCCGTCCAGCACCACTTTTTTCTGCTGGGACAGTTTATAGTTCAGACCGAGAAGATGACGTGCCTGGTGGTTCGATTTCATTCTTACTCCTTAATCCAGTTCTGTTTCAAGGACAAGCCCGGCGTGGCCGGACGAAATGTAACCCTAAGAACGGCGCGCTAGCGCGACCGTCTATCTATCGTGGTCTATTTTTCCGCCCCTGGCAACTTTATCACCCGGAATCAGGAATAGTCTGCGTTTACCACTTCATCTCGCCGGTGTTCACCTTCGCACTCAGCTCCAGCGAACTGACTTCCGCCAGCTCCGGCCAGCGCTGTTTCATCTCGGCGATCACCCCGGCGGAATCTTTGTGCGTTTTCAGCGCCTGCTCAAACTGCTGCAGATAGTCGCGGGTAAAGGCGATCGCGCGATCCCCGGCCGGCGGTGTGCCAAGATAGTGGCCCGGAATGACCTGCTGCGGATGGAGTGCGGCCATATCGTCGAGCGTTTTGCGCCACTGCAAGCGGCTTTCGGCGCTCTGGGTATCGGCCGTCCATACGTGCATACCCCAGGCGACACCGGTACCGCCGAGGATGGCTTTGTTCGCCGGGATCCAGACGAACGCCGCGTAGTGTTGCGGCTGACGAATTTCAACTTTTTCGCCGTCAATGGTAAAGGTGTTGGCCGCAATCACCTGCGGCGTATAAAGCTGCTTCGGTGCGCCATCTTTCATCTGCGGGCCCCAGAATGCCAGCTTCGCGGCCTGGGTTGCTTCGATGTGCTTGACCACCTCGGCCGTGGCGACAACTTTTGCGTCCGGGAAAGCCTTCACCAGCGGCTCGAGGCCGAAATAGAAATCCGGATCGCCGGAGGTAATGACAATGCGGCTCAGTTTCTTACCGCTTTTGCGGATCATATCGACCAGCTTTTCGCCATCTTTCACGCTAAATTGCGCATCAAACAGCACCGCTTCATGCGGGCCGGAAGCCAGCGTCGAGTTCACGGCGAAGATACCTTTATCCTGCGGGTTATAGGTCTGCAATGTTAAAGGTGCGGCAAACGCAGCGGAGCTGAACAGCGCGGTGGCAACGGCAAGGGCGGATAATTTCATGTTGGTTTTCTCTGTGTCTGTTGAATAACGCTATTTTACGGATTTCCTGATTTGCGAAAATTCCTGAAAAAAGAGATGCTGAGTTTCATAAAACGTGCAGATGGAAGTGAAAGATGGACAGAATTATTGCCGCGCAGGTCTACATGCGGATCTGCGAACTGGGGAGCCTGAGCGCCGCGGCCCGTGCGCTGGGGATGTCACGCCCGATGGTCAGTCGCTATCTGGAGCAGATGGAACACTGGGCGGGTACCCGCCTGATCCACCGTTCGACGCGCAAATTAACCTTAACCGCGGCCGGGGAGAAGGTGCTGCAAAAAACCCGCAGCCTGACGCAACTGTCGGATGAAATTGCCGGGCAGACCGAGCGGGCGGTGCCCAGCGGCACGCTCCGCGTCGCCTGCGCTCACTTTACGGCTATGCAGCTGATTTCACCGCTGTTACCCGATTTTCTCGCCCGTTATCCCCAGCTGCGTCTCGAACTGGATATCAATAATCATCCGGTGAGTCTGATCGGCGAGCGCATCGACGTGGCGATTCGCATCACCGATAACCCGGAGCCAGGAGCGATTGCCCGTCGGCTGGGGGTCTGTCGTTCGGTCCTGTGCGCATCGCCGCGCTGGCTACAGTTACATGGCCAGCCGCAGACGCCGGCGGAGCTTAGCGAACATAACTGTCTGCACTACAGCCATTTTGTCGCGCCGAGCTGGCAGCTTACCGACTCGCAGGGCGAGGAGGTCTCGGTGACGGTTTCCGGAAACCTCAGCGCCGGGATCTCCTCATTACTACTCGAAGCGGCGGTAGCCGGATGCGGTATCGCGATGCTGCCGGAACTGGAAGCGCAGCGCGCGCTCAACAGCGGGGCGCTGAAGCCGGTGTTGCCGGGCTGGACGCCGAAAGCACTCAGCGTCTACGGCATCTATTTATCGCGCGACTATCAACCCAGCGCGCTACCGCTGTTCCTCGATGAGATCCAACAGCAGCTGGCGCAGCTTAGCTAGCGCGCTTTCGTACCGCCGATCCTGCGTCGCGCCTTGCGGGCGCGCGTGCTCCTGCCATCACTCACCTCGCTACCTGCTACCGGGTGGCGTCCGCACGTCTGTCTCTTGTTCGCGCCGACAGCGTCCTCTTTCGTGAGCCATCTCCGACTTTCATCTAATCCTCCTGTGGATATCTAGACATATCGCAATTTGAGATATATCAATATATGTACATTATTTTACCAATAATTAACATTCAGGAGCGGAGAATGGATCTGGGGATTGGCGGAAAACAGGCTTTCGTCTGCGCATCATCGCAAGGACTCGGTCTGGCCTGCGCGGCGGCGCTGGCGGCAGAAGGCGTGAACGTCACGCTAAACGGGCGTTATGAACAGAAGCTGGCGCAGGCGGCATCGGCGCTGCGCCAGCGCTTTCCTCAGGTTGCCGTCACCACCGTCACTGCCGACCTGACGCAGTCGGCGGGGCGCGCGGCGATCCTGGCGGCCTGGCCAAAAATCGACATTCTGGTGACCAATAACGCCGGGCCTCAGCCCGGCGCACTTGCCGACTGGCATGAAGAGGCGCTGCTGGGGGCGATGGCGGCCAATTTTATTCCTGCGGTACAGCTGATTCGCGCGTGGCTGCCGGCAATGCAGCAGCAGCGCTTCGGGCGGATCGTCAATATCACTTCGGCCATGGTCAAAGCGCCGCACTACATGATGGGGCTATCCACCTCGGCGCGGACGGCGCTGACTGCTATCTGCAAAGCGATCGGTCGTGAAGTGGTAGCCGACAATGTGACCATCAATAACCTGCTTCCGGAGCGGATCGATACGCCGCGCCAGGCATTTATGTTGCAGCGGCTGATGGATGAAGAGGGCATCAGTCTGCAAGAGGCGCGCCGACGCAATGAGGCGACAATCGCCGCCGGTCGCTTTGGCCGCCCGGAGGAGTTCGCTGCGGCCTGTGCCTTTCTCTGTAGCCAGCAGGCTTCCTATATTTCCGGACAAAATCTGCAGCTCGACGGCGGTTCCTATGAGGGGCTGCTATGAATACGGATCTCCTGGCGCTAATGACGCTTGAGACGCAGCGTCAGCAGGCACTGGTGGCCGGTGATAGCGTGCGTCTGGCGGGGCTCCTGGCCGACGATCTTGTTCATATTCACAGTACCGGAATGGTGCAGGGTAAGGCCGAGTTTCTCGAACACGTGGTGAAAATGGGCGGCTTTGTGGCTATCGAGCGGCCAACGCCGGACATACGCCTGCTGGGCGATATTGCCATTATCAGCGGCGAAACGCGCAACGTGGTCCGTGCACTGCACGATGGCGCCGAAAGGGTTCGCCACGGTTTTTCCACGCTGGTTCTGCGACGTTCCCCGCAGGGCTGGCAGATTGTGTTGTCACAAATGACGCCCTTTGCGGCGTAAGAAGGAGTGTTATGAAGCTCGTGCGCTACACCCACCACGGACGTACCCGGCTTGGCAAAGTGGTTGATTCTACGGTCATTGATTTATCCGAAATCACCGGCATCGATCACTCAATGCGCCAGTTGCTCAACGACCTGCCGGCGCTTCGCGAACGGCTTGAGCGGGCCACCGGGCCGGCCATTGCGCTGGAGGAGGTTCGCCTGGAGGCCCCGATTCACGACCCGCAGAAGTTTCTCGGCATTGGTATGAACTATCGCCAGCATGCCGAGGAGGCACGCCGGGCGGGGATCGCCATCCCGCCATCGCAAATGTGGTTTAACAAGCAGGTTTCCTGCATCAGCGGGCCCTTTGATCCGGTCGTTAAGCCGCGCGTTAGCGAGCAGATGGATTATGAAATCGAGCTCGGTGTGGTTATCGGTCGCCGCTGTCGCCACGTCTGTGCCCGCGATGCACACGCGGTGATTGCCGGCTATCTGATCGTCAACGATCTCTCCGCGCGGGACTGGCTGAAAAAATCGCCGACCTTTACGCTCGGCAAATCATTCGATACGCACGGGCCGCTGGGCCCGTGGCTGACGACCGGCGATGAAATTGCCGACCCGTTGGCGCTACAGATGACGCTAACGGTGAACGGTGAACAACGTCAGCACGCCTCAACCGGCGATATGATTTACAACATATATCAACAAATTGAGTATCTCTCATCGGTGATGACGCTGGAGCCGGGCGACGTACTTGCTACCGGAACACCGTCCGGGATTGGCGCGCCGACCGGGCGTTTCCTGCAGCCGGGCGATCTGCTGCATCTGACCATCGACGGCCTGGGGGCGATAGAACATCGCGTGGTGGCAGAAGACGATGCCATAGCGTGGGAGGCGTGATGAGCAGCAACTCTTTTCGTGATTATCTTCTGCCTGCTGACGCGCCACGTATTCTGGCCGCGCGTAACGTGGATGTCGCCACCTATGGCGCCAGGATGCTGGCGACGGAAAAAGCGCGTGACCTACAGGCGCAGTGGCAGGCCAGCCTGGATGAAACGTTTCGCGGGATCACGACTGACGGCAGGGTACGCGAGGGGCTTTTCGCGTTAGCCGATGAAGGGTTTGCCGTCGACGAGGCGGTTGCCGCCGCCAGAGAGCTGCTGCGGACGCTGGAGCCGTCGCAGCGCCAGCGCGTCTGCCAGCCGATTGATGCGCCGCAGTGGCGTGCCTGGTATAACCCGGAAATTCCGTTCAATGACTATGGCGTGCGCCTGGAAGCGACGTCTCCGGCGACGCGCGAGGCATTTCTCGGGTTATTGAGGACCTGCACCAGCGAGCAGGGTTTTCGCAAAGTCTCTCGCCTGATGGATGCCAACCATTTCCTTGGCGAGCTGTATGACCTGAATAACATCATGAACCGCTGGAGCTTCCATTTCATGTTGTTCGGCGAGCCTTCGGCGGATCGGCCCTGGGGGTGGAATATCTACGGCCATCATGTCGCGTTTTGCTGTTTTATCGTCGGACGTCAGCTGACTATCGCCCCCACGTTTATGGGCGTGGAGCCAAACGTTATCGATCGCGGTGATGACAGCGATGCGACGCTGTTTACCGACGAAGAGCGCTGCGGCCTGGCGTTGATGCAGGCGTTGACTCCGCGGCAGCAGAAACGAGCAACGATTTTCCAGCAGATGGAAGATCCGGCGATGCCGCCAGAGCGCTTTAACTTCGCCGATCAGCGCCATCTCGGCGGGGCTTTTCAGGATAACCGCATGATTCCTTATGAGGGAATTTGTGTGGCGGAGTTCAGTCCGGCGCAGCGCAAGATGTTAATGGCGACGATTGCCTGCTTCCTTGATTTTTTGCCCGATGCTCCGCGACAGCGGCGGCTGGCGTGCATTGAACAGCATCTTGAGGAAACCTGGTGGTGCTGGATTGGCGGCTGCGGCGATGACGATGTCTTTTATTACCGTATTCAAAGTCCGGTGGTGATGCTGGAGTTCGATCACCATAGCGGGATGTGGCTGACCAATGAGCAGCCGGCGCGTTTTCATATTCACACGATTACGCGGATTCCCAATGGCAATGATTACGGCAAAGCCTTATTGGCACAAACGCGCAAATAAACCTGTCGGGTTTAATTTCTGTTGATATCACCCATCGCGAACGCAGAGCGTAGCGCGGGTGGGCGCATTGACGCGCCATTCTCTATGAGCCTGCGCGAACAGGCTCCGGGCGGTAAATAAAAATATCTCTGTCTCCTACAATGAGGTTATCTGGCAATGGAATTAAACTGTTCATTCAGAGTCTCAACGATGGCGTTATTTCCGCTGGCGTTGATGTGCGGCAGTTGTTACGCGAATACGGTATCTGCTGGTGGCGACTCTGATTCATTCAACGACTGGCTTTCGCAAGGAAATATTTACGGCGAAGTCAAAACTATGCATTTTTTTAAAGAATTTAACGGTACCGTTGCGGATAAACAAACGCACGCCTTTGGGGGTGATATTCAATATGTCAGCCCGGAACTTTATGGCTTTAGTTTTGGTGTTGCAGATTATGCGTCGTGGAATTTAGGTCTCAATCCCGATAACAGTGAAAAAACGGAAGTTTATCTGCCGGCGGATAATATCAATGTTCTGGGTAAGGCCTATCTGCGCTATCGGGGATATGGATTTAATCTACAGGGGGGACGAATTGCACTCGACACGCCTTTCGCCAACGGCGGCGAAGGTCGTACCATGATTCCGGCCTTATATGAGGGGGTTGGCGGCGATTACGCTTTGCTGGATAAGCAGCCGTTAAAGCTGTACGGCTATCGAATCTACCGCTTCAAACCTTTCAGCTCTGATACCTTTGGTAAGGGAGATACCGGGGCGCCAGAGGTTGATGATACGACGATCCCTTCGGTCGACAGCGATGGTTTCTCCACCTTCGGTCTGCGCTATGGCCACCTGTACGATGCCCAGGCCGAGGCCTGGTATTATCACTTTGATAAACGTGCGCAGATGGCTTTTGTCGGCGGTGAGCTGCCGGTACATGGGCTAAGCGTGGGACAATGGACGCCATTTTTCGGCGCACAGTATTTGCATGAATGGGATACATCGGATCAGTCCTGGCCGTATAAAAATATCGACACCGATCTTTATTCTGCCCGACTGGGGATGCGCTCGCGCAATCACAGTCTCTCGGTGATTGCCACTCATGTCCCCAGCAAAGACGGGGCGTTTTTAAATGGCGCCTATTTCGCACCATATAATTTCGGTATTTATGACACCACGCCGATTGAGGCCGGACAACCGCTGGCATCGATGATCACCAGTAATCAGCCCGGCGATGCGCTGGCGCTACGCTATGTTTATCATAATCAAAACGCGCTGGCGGTATTAGGCTATACGCGTCTGAATTTAAAAGATTCCAGTGGGATTTATTATCCGATTGCCGCTAAGGATATTAATGCCGGGTTTATGATATTAGGCTATAACCTGACCCCGCGATTACATGCTGAATTTGAATTTGATTATATTGACTCGCCGTCGCCGATAACCGGTGATTATCATGCTGAACGCCTGCGTCTGGTTTATAAATTCGGCGCTATGATGCCGGACAGCGAATATTAATCGTGATGACATTGTCCTTTTATTAGTAGCAGGGTCTGCCGGCGGCAGATCCTGACTGGAGATAAATATGAGTAACAGAAAAAGTCTTTATAGCGAGGCCTTCGTTCACGCCAATCCCGTTCCTGCCGCCTGTCGGATTGGCAATATGGTATTTTCCGGTGTGATTTATGGCCGCGATCCGCTGACCCGGCAGGTACCGGACGATCTTGATGCCCAGTGCGCGCTGATGTTTGCCCATATCAAAACGCTAATTGAGGATGCCGGAGGGACGCTGGACAACATTGCCCGATTGACGCTGTTGATGGCGGACAGAAACGAGCGCGAAACGGTGAACCGCCACTGGGTCCGCTATTTCCCTGATCCGGCATCGCGTCCGGCCAGGTACGCCATCGATGCTAAACTGAACGGCAATATTCGCGTACAGTGTGATTTTATCGCCGTTCTTTAACCAACTTTACTGACCGCTTCTTCGCTTTCCCGCACGTATTCCGTTGGCGAACAAAATTCAGGCCTGCGTCATCTCTTTAAGATATATTTAAAGTTTAGTTATGTTGCAGTGGATGATAAAGGAGTCGACGATGGAACAAACACAACGCTCCGGAAAAAAGTCCGCCGGTAACGACACTCCGGCTGTCCCGCAAAATGCGGGGCAGACCGGGCGTCGTGGGCGGGTATTCGATTACGGTGAGCTACGCGTGCTGCTCCTGGCGATGCTGTCTGAACAGCCGAGCCATGGATACGAACTAATTCATGACATTAAAGAACGCTTTGGCGGGTTGTATAAGCCCAGCCCGGGGGTCATCTATCCGACCCTGACCTGGCTGTATGACCGCAACTATGCGGTTATCGACCTGGAAAAGGGCGGCCGCAAGCGCTACAGCATTACCGAAGAGGGCCGGGCATGGCTGACGGCTAATCAATCGGTTATGGAAATGCTTAAGTCGCGGGTGGCGCCGCAGGCGAACCGAGCATCGCCGGTGGAGCTGGTAGAGGCAATGGACCACCTGAAACGGGCGCTCAGCCTGCGGATGAAATATGAGCCGCTGCCTGCCGGTATGGTCGTGAGCCTGGCGCAGGCAATTCATCTGGCCGCCGAACGTATTGAACATCTGCTGACTACCCCGGTTGCGTCGGAGGGCGTGCACACCAGTATCGCCTGCATCGCGACGCCCAATGCCTCGCGATTTATGCGCCGCTTGTGCAGCCATTTCCAACATCGCACGCCGGTCGTCAGCGATGAGCACAGCGGGCAGTTTCGACTGAGCATCGGCGAGGTCCGGCTGGATGTGCAGGATAACCTGTTGCAGATTACGTTGAGCGCCACGGAAACCGACGATCTGGCCGAGATGGAAACCATCGTGGAACGCCATCTGGCGGAAGCGGCAGTGCGCGAAACGCTGGATATCCGCTGGCAGCGGACGTAAAAAAACCGGCAGCCCTCTGCCGGTTTCTCGCTTTTGGCCCCGATAATCTGATGTTTAGCGGGGCCGATTTCGTTAGTCGAGATGGAACATCCGTGCGGCATTCCCGCCGAGAATATTGGCCTTATCTTCCGCTGAAATATCCAGACTCTGAATGGTGTCCACCCCCTGGAAGAACCAGTCTTTACGAATCGGGTAGGAGCTACCGTAGAGAATATTTTTCCCGCCGATCACCTTCACCGCGGCCTCCAGCTGAGCTTTACCCCATTGCGGCGCGCCGGAAGTATCGAAGAAGATGTTGTTGCTTAACTGCGCGCGCAGATTGCCGGTGCCGGTCTGGAAACGATCGACCGCATCGTTGAACTGATGCTGCGGCGGTACCAGCATATCGGCGAAGGCGTAAAACGCGCCGCCCAGCATGGAGTGGATAAAGCGCAGGTTCGGCAACTCGTCAAACATGCCGCTGAACAGCTCGCGTCCGACGGCGGTGGCCTGGTCGATGCAGCGCCCGAACTGGCGGCGCTGGTTGGTGTACGGCAGTACGGAGTTAAAATCCACCGGCAGCGGCGTATGGTGAACCACAACCGGAATTTCCAGCGAGTTCAGGTAGTTGAGGTAAGGGCGGAAGGCCGGGTCGTCGAGATAGATCTGCCCGTAGTGGGCGACAATCTGCGCGCCGCGGAAGCCGAGCTGATTCAGACAGCGGTCGACTTCGCGCAGACACTCTTCGGTCCCCCACGGCGGAACGACCGCCAGCGCCGACATTTTTCCGCCGCTGCGTTTCACGTATTCAGCCATTCGATCGTTGACCTTTTTACAGGTCTCCAGATCCAGCCACTCCTGCCATACCGGAAGACGGAAAATGGCGTGGTCGACGCCGGCTTTTTCCATGTCTGCCAGCTGACTCTCCAGCGTGTACTGACCTTCGGCGTAGTTGAGATTCACATAGCCTTTCGGCTGTTCGATGATCAGCTGACGCAGCGGTTTGCCTTCGATCTGCTCTACCCGGGTGTGGACCCCGTACTGTTTCGGCACGCAATCCAGAAATGCATTCAGCAGTTTTTCGTCGGAGAACAGGTCGCCTGGCAGCCAGTGCATGTTGGCATCGATAATTTTACTCATGCGTTCTTTCCTTTTGTTTTTGGTGTCATGTTGGTTGGTGGGGGGTTATTTCTGCTCGCTGGCAAAAACGGACTTATATTTACCGGGCGCTACGCTCTCTTTACTTCCAGGAATCCGCATCCCGGCTTTGGCGTGGTATTCGCTGAAGATAGCCAGCGCCTCTTCGTGGGGGAAAATGGCCTCAATATCGTCGAACGGTTTCCCGCCGCTGCGCTCTTCAACAATCCGACGAACCACCTCGGGGCCTTCGCCGCGTGAAGCCAGCACCAGCCAGTTCACCTTCTCGCGTCGTTCTTCCTCGTAGGCCCGCAGCGCCGCAACCGGATCGGCCACTGTGCTGAGTTTCTCAGCCAGCACGCGGGCGTCGACAAATGCCTGACAAACGCTGTTGCCGCCGCGCGGATACATGGCGTGCGCGGCGTCGCCCAGCAGGGTGATACGGCCAAAAGACCACTGGGAGAGGGGATCGTGATCGATCAGCGGGAAGAGGTAGCATTCGCGGGCGCGGCGGATCATTTCGCTGACATCCAGGAAACCGAGCTGGCAGTCATCGAAAACATGTTCAATCTCTTTGACGCCGGTTTCCTGATTCCAGTCTTCTTCGCTTTGCGGTTTTTCGGCCTGCTCAATCACCCAGTTGACCAGCTGATTTCCCTGACCATCGACGTTGTCCTGAATGGGGTAGACGATCAGAGTGCCCTGACGAATCGGATCGCCGATGTGCAAAATCGAGCCGCCGGTTTTGATCGGCGGCATTACGGTGACGCCGCGATACAGCGTCAGGCCGGAAAAGTGACTACGCTGAGAGGCCGGGAGCAGCTGGCTGCGCACCACCGAGCGAATGCCATCCACGCCAACCATCACGTCGGCCCGTACCTGCTGCGGGGCCGCCGGGTTCAGGCTGTTATCAAACGTGACGGTCACCCCATGCTCGTCCTGGGTGAAGCTCAGGCAGCGACAGCCGAGGGTAATCGCCTCGGGCCCCAATCGTTCCTGTACCGCACGATAGAGCATCATCTGGAGATGGCCGCGATGTACGAAGCGCTGATCGTGTTCATATCCCATATGTCGACCGCACTGTTCGGCGAAAATCTGCTGGCCGTAACCGGTGTAAAAAATCGACTCCTGAGCGTCGACAGAAATGTCGCAAAAAGCCTCGTACAGACCCAGTTCCGTCAGCTCTTTTACCGCGTAGGGTTTGATATCCACCCCGACGCCCAGCGGCTTAATTTCCTGAACGGCTTCGAATAAACGCGGTTTAAATCCCTGCTGGTGCAGACGCAGGGCCGCAGCCAGCCCTGCCGGACCGGCACCAATAATGACGATATCCAACATAATAACTTCCTCAGATTGTGTTATCGGCAGGCCAGCTGGCCTGTCATAGTCAGTTCACGGACGATTTGTTGATGCCAGCGCCGTCCGGGGCGCGGTGTTCAGCGGCAGGTTTATGGTTCGGATCGCGCAGCCAGACGGGAATGCCGACCAGACATACCGCCAGTCCCACCAGAACCAGCAGCGATAGCGAATGGCCGGTATGATTCTGTAGAGCATGGAAAAACAGCGGCGGTCCCAGGAACACGCCAATCAGCGTCAACTGGGTGATAAGCCCGCTGGTGGCGCCAATGCTGTCGCGTGAAGGGGCCACCACCGGCGCCAGTGCCCACATTCCCACCAGCAGCCCGCTGCCAAAGGTAAAGACCCACGACGCCACCAGCGATGGCCACAGCCCCAGCTGCAGGCTGAAGATGACCAGCGCGGGAATACCGGTCAGTACGATGCCCAGCGCGCCGATAAGCATCGCGCGGACGCCACGGTTGAGCAGGGCGCCGACCATCAGACAGCCGATGCCGTTACAGACCATCGCCACCACGTTCCAGCGCGAAACCGCCAGCGGATCCACGCCATAGCTTTTCGCCAGCCACGGTGCGAGGGTGGTGATGACGCCGGTTTGCAGAAACGCATCGGCGCCGAAAGAGATCCCCAGCAGCCACGGCAGCGGGCTCTTCAGCACGTCGCGCAGGCCCCGGGTACGGGAGAAGATGATTTTTTCTTCCGCACTGCGTCGCGGCAGGCAGCATTGCGCCACAGCGGCCAGCAGCAGGGTCAAGACCGAGTGGGCCAGGAACGCCACCCGCCAGTCGCCAAAGTGTTCGGCCAGACCGGCCGAGAGAAACGGCAGCAGAAAACTGGCGGGGACAAACGTTGACCACAGCGCCATCGCCATCGTCCTCTGCTTGCCGGTTGTGATGCGAATAAGCAGGGTGACGGCGGCGACGGCGGTCAGGACATAGCCCACGCCGGTAATCGCCCGACAGATCAGCAGCAGCGTAAAAGTGGGGGCAGCAATCACCAGCAGGTCGCCGGCAACAATAATCACCGCGCCAATCAGCAGCACCACGCGATCGCCGAAGCGGTCAACGGTATAGCCTGCCAGCAGCGCGCCGAGAGCGACCATTAAGGAAGGGAGCGACATGATCAGTCCCACCTGGCCGTGCCCGTCGATATGAAACGCGTGTGCAATGGCGCCCAGTTCGGTGACCGCTTCACTGACGGTCATCGCCGCCATCACGCCGAGGGCGTAGGTCACCAGAATTCTGAGATAAGCATTTTGAAAAAATGTAGCCACAATCGTACTCCTGGATGCTGTTAAGTTTGCTCACAGGCCGCGCGCGGCGCCGGAGCGTTGAGGTACAGCGTGTGACGATGTGCAATGTCAGGCGTCGTTGGCCATCGCCAGAAAACGTTCCAGGTCCGGCGGTTCAACCCGCAGCCGCGGAGGCTGCGGCGTCACGCCCACGAACGTTGTGGCCTCGGTAAACCATTTGTTTTGTGCCGGCAGTCCCCACTGATCGGCGCGTTTGGGATCCGCCAGATCCCAGCCGACGGCAGGTTCCGGGTCGATGTGCTGATAGTGGGTGTTGAACAGTTCAATGCGGTGGCCATCAGGGTCGCGAAAATAGATAAACAGCGCGCCGCTGATGCCGTGACGTCCAGGGCCGCGCTCCAGCTGCGGCGCGTAGCCCAACGCTCCGGCCACGTCACAGGCGCGAATCATGTCGTTGCTATCCGGGATGGTATAAGCGAAATGGTGCAGGCGAGGGCCGACGCCGTTAGTAAAGACAATATCGTGCGGGTTGCCTTTACGCTGCATCCACACCCCCCAGAGCTGCTCATTGCCGTCCAGCGTTGACCAGGTGTATTCGCTGGTGCGAAATCCCAGGCGCTGGTAGAAATCAAACGCGGTGCGCACGTCGCTGGCCTGCAGCTGATAATGATCGAGACGCTGGGCACAGGCGCCGCGGTAGCGATCGTACTGTTTAAACATTCGTTCGCGCGGCTCCATGGCCGCGCAGAACTCCAGCGGCACGCCGATGCTGTCGCTGACGTGCAGCGTCAGACCCTGCCAGGGGACATCAACCAGTTCGGCATTCGCTCCTTGTGCGGCGAAATAATCCCGCGCCCGTTTGACATCGTCCTCACTGTGGACCCGCATGCCGATGCGCGCGCAGCCAGGCTGTGCGCTTTTACGTAGCACCAGACTGTGGTGACCGCGCTCTTCCAGGCCACGCAGCCAGACGGTGGAGGCATCTTCATCGCTGACGATCAGGCCCACCAGCTCGCGATAAAAATGTTTACTTGCTTCAAGGTCCCGTACGTTCAGGACGACATGGCTGGCCCGGGTCACATTAAAAGGAGGCTGGCCGACTAGCTCATTGATCTGCTGCATTGTAGGGTTCTCTCTTTCAGTCATCGCTACAGGTATCGGATACGTAGCAGCTCTGTGGCCGCCTGTTCTGCTCAAGACAAAGCCCAATTGAGATATATCTTTTATCTCGATATATCTAGTTGTGAACTGATAGTAGATGAGCGGAAAAAATTCGCTATGGCGCGATGATGAAAATGTGATCTGTTGCGCGAATGTTAATCATTGTCATTTTCGTGTTAAAAAAACGACAGAAGGCGCCACCTGATAATTTTTTGTTTTATAGGGGATTTTCCTAATCCACCCCCGAAAGACGCCTCACCATCTATACTTTGGGTTCGACATACCAACAGGAGCGATTACATGGCAATCCATAAGAAAGGTCAGGCGCACTGGGAAGGGGATTTAAAAAGTGGCAAGGGGACCGTTTCGACAGAAAGCGGGGCGTTGAGCCAGCAGCCGTACGGTTTCAATACCCGTTTTGAGGGAGTAAAAGGGACCAATCCGGAAGAGTTGATAGGCGCTGCGCATGCGGCCTGCTTCTCGATGGCGCTGTCGCTGATGCTCAGTGAAGCCGGCTATACGGCCACGGCGATTGATACGGTGGCGGTGGTGACGCTGGATAAATCCGGCGGCGGTTTTGCGATTACCCAGGTGGCGCTGCAGAGTCAGATTGTTCTGCCGGGCATTGAAGCCGATGTCTTTGACGGCATTATCCAGAAAGCGAAAGCCGGCTGCCCGGTATCGCAGGTGTTGAACGCTGAGATTAGTCTCGACTACCAGCTGAATCCTTGAGTCTTTAGTGCCCGTTGCTGGCGGGCACTCTGCATCCTCGCTGCGGATAAAGTCACGGCCTGCACATGAGTCCCGTGCCGAATAGTGGTATGTTTTGCTGTCACGGAGAGAATCAGGCAAAACAATGACCAGCATACGCGGAATGATAGAAGCTCAGGTTCTGGGCTTAACCGGCATGGCGCTGAAAGAGATTGATTTCGAGCACCCGCAAGGGGAGCCGGGGCTGTTCGGCCCCCGATCGGCCATCTGGCAGGTACACGGCGACTTTACGTCGATGCTATGCGGAGGCGTGAGCGCACTGTTGCTCCAGATGTTGCACCCGCTGGCGCTGGCCGGCGTCTGGGATCACTCCAATTTCCGCGACGATATCTTCGGCCGCCTGCGGCGCACCAGCCAGTTTATCTCCGCGACCACCTTTGGCACCACCATCGATGCGGAAAGGCTGATTGCCAAAGTGCAGGGCATTCACCTGCGGGTCAGCGGGCAGGATAAAGACGGCACGCCGTATAAGGCCAGCGATCCGGCGCTGCTGACCTGGGTACACGTGGCCGAATGCAGCAGCTTTATGGCATCGCATCTGCGCTATAAGCGTACGGTGGTCAGCGAGGAGCGACAGACGCAATATTTCCACGAGGCGGCTGAGATTGCCCGCCGTCTGGGCGCGCGCGATATCCCGGTGACGCCGCAGCAGGTGACGGAATATCTGCAGGATATGCGCCCGCGTCTGCGCTGCGATGAACGTACGCGGGAGGTGGCGAACGTGCTGCTGACCACCCGTTTACCCGGCCGTCTGACTCAGCCGGCAGGCCAGTTGATGATGCGTGCCGGGATTGATCTGCTGCCGCCCTGGGCGCAGGAGATGCTCTCTCTGACGCTGACTCCCTGGCAGCGGCATACCGCCCGGCTTGCGGTACAGGGTATCGCCAGGGTGCTTCGCGCATCGGTACGCAACGGCGCCTATCATTGTGCGATGCGCAGAATGGCCGTGAATTAACGTTTTTGTCGCGGATAGCACCTGTCGGCTATTATTTCAGAATAAAAAAGTCGGCGCGATTTATATTTTTATGCGCGTTTTCGGCCCTCTGTGAATTAAATTATCGGCTCGCTGGAATCGATTGCGTGTGGGCCCCGCGACAGGTGCGTTAACTGTCCAGAGGAGGCTGACGCCGGCAGGTTGATAATGTAGCCACATTAATCTCAGGGTTGATTCATTGGCGCTCTACCTCGCATCCCCGCAGTGGTTTTCATATTGCCCGATAAATAAAAAAGGACCATAATTATTGCGCCATTATTCCATCGCATATTAATGGTTAATAACAAACGCATTGTCGTGTTTATGTTCAATAAAATAATCCAATCGGTTAATAGATATTATCTATAGCCAGACTGGGCATTCAGGAAGTCATACAATGATCATCCGACCAGAGCAACACTGGTTCCTTCGTCTGTTTGACTGGCACGGCTCCGTGCTGTCAAAAATCATTTTTCGCCTGCTGCTTAACGTCCTGATGTCGATTATCGCCATCATCAGCTATCAATGGTACGAACAGCTGGGTATCCATCTGACCGTGGCGCCCTTTAGTTTGCTGGGGATAGCCATCGCGATATTCCTCGGTTTTCGCAACAGCGCCAGCTACAACCGTTTTGTCGAAGCGCGTAATCTCTGGGGGACGGTACTGATTGCCGAACGCACCCTGATGCGTCAGCTGAAAAATATTCTTCCGACGGAGCACCAAACGCATCAAAAAATCGCCAGCTACCTGATTGCCTTTAGCTGGAGTCTGAAACACCAGTTACGTAAAACCCATCCCGGGGCTGACCTTAACCGGCTGCTGCCCCCCGATACCGTCGCGGAGATCCTCGGCAGCTCGATGCCGACTAACCGCATCCTGTTGCTGGTCGGTCATGAGCTGGGCCAGCTGCGCGAAGCGGGGAAGGTGAGCGATATCACCTATGGTCTGATGGACAATAAGCTCGACGAGCTGGCCCACGTGTTGGGCGGATGCGAACGCCTGGCCAGCACGCCGGTCCCTTTCGCATATACCTTGATTCTGCAGCGTACGGTCTATCTGTTCTGCACCTTGCTGCCTTTCGCGCTGGTCGGCGATCTGCACTACATGACGCCGTTCGTGTCGGTCTTTATCTCTTACACCTTCTTGTCCTGGGATTCGCTGGCGGAAGAGCTGGAAGATCCGTTTGGCACCGCGGCGAACGATTTACCCCTCAACGCCATGTGCAACACCATCGAACGCAACCTGTTGGATATGACCGGTCAGCACCCGCTGCCGGAAACGCTGCAGCCCGACCGCTACTACAATCTGACCTGATGGTTCTCTCTGCGTAACTGTTAAATAAGTTAAATCTAACGCGTGATAGATAACATTGATTATACAGTTGCGATCCCGATTGTTATGCTTTCGTTAACAAAAACGTCCGCCGCGGTGTTCTCCGGCGGACGAACTTTTTCACGTTGCGGATCGCCCTGATTAAGGTGATTCGGCACGTCGTTCTCGCTTATCGACGGCGCATTCTGGAGTAGATATGAATATGAAAAGACGCTCAGTACCTGGCGTGCATCCTTATGATGGCCCGGCCGGCGGCTGGGGCGCATTGAAAGCAACGGCCATCGCCGTGCGGACACAAATGGATGCCCTGGAGGCGCCCGTCACCCTGCTGCGCACCAATCAGCCTGACGGCTTTGACTGCCCCGGCTGTGCCTGGCCGGATAAAGAACACAAATCTACTTTCCAGTTTTGCGAAAATGGCGCCAAAGCGGTGACCTGGGAAGCGACCAGCAAACGCGTTACGCCGAAATTTCTGGCGGCGAACACCGTCACTTCGCTGTTGGCCAAAAGCGACTTTGAGCTCGAAGGCTACGGTCGCTTAACCCATCCGCTGGTCTACGATCGCGCCAGCGACACGCTGCGCCCGACCAGCTGGGAAAGCGCCTTCGCGCGTATCGGCGAAGTGGTCAGCGGCATGCAGCCGGACGAGGTCGAGTTCTATACTTCCGGACGCGCCTCCAACGAAGCGGCCTGGCTGTTCCAGCTGTTTGCCCGTGAACTGGGCACCAACAATTTTCCCGACTGTTCGAATATGTGCCATGAATCGACCAGCGTCGGGCTGCCGCAGTCGATCGGCATCGGCAAGGGAACGGTGTCGCTGGATGATTTTGATAAAACCGAGCTGGTGATTTCCATCGGCCATAATCCGGGAACCAACCACCCGCGTATGATGGGGACGCTGCATGAGCTGGCTCGTCGCGGCGTACCGATTATCGTGTTTAACCCTTTGAAAGAGCGAGCGCTGGAGCGTTTTGCCGACCCGCAGAATGTTATCGAGATGGCAACCCTGCGCTCGACAAATATTGCCTCTACCTATTTTCAGGTGAAGGCCGGTGGCGATGCGGCGGCGCTGAAAGGCATTGCCAAAGCGCTGCTGCAGATGGAAGAAGAGCAGGGTAGCGTCCTCGATCGCGCCTTTATTACTGAACATACGCAGAACTTCCCGGCGTTTGTCGATGATTTGCAGAAGACCTCCTGGCAAGATATCGAACGCGAATCCGGTCTCACCCGCGCTGACCTGCAGCGGGTTGCCGACGCTTACGCTAAATCGAACGCCACGATTGTGACCTATGGCATGGGGATCACTCAGCATAACAAAGGCACATCAAACGTGCGGCTGATCGCCGACCTGCTGCTGATGCGCGGGAATATCGGCAAACCCGGTGCCGGGATCTGTCCGTTGCGCGGTCACTCCAACGTCCAGGGCAACCGCACCGTCGGGATTACCGAGAAGCCGGGCGCCGCCTTCCTGGCGAAGCTGCAGGAGGTGTTTGGGTTCGTGCCGCCACACAAGCATGGCCATGACGCGGTAAAAGCGCTGCAGGCGATGATCGAGGGCAAATCGAAGGCTCTGCTGTGTCTTGGCGGTAACTTTGCGGTGGCAATGCCCGACCATGAGCGCGCGTTCCCGGCAATGCGCGGGCTGGATCTCAGCGTGCACGTCGGGACAAAACTGAACCGTTCGCATCTGCTGGTAGCGAAAGAGACGTTTATTCTGCCGTGTCTGGGCCGCACCGAGCTGGATATGCAGGAGACCGGGCGGCAGTCGATCACCGTGGAAGATTCCATGTCGATGGTGCACGCCTCGTCAGGAAAACTGAAACCGGCCTCGCCGCTGCTGCGTTCAGAACCGGCGATTGTTGCCGGTATGGCGATGGCGACCCTGGCAAACACTAAAGTCGACTGGCGCTCGCTGGTGGCAGATTACGACCGTATCCGCGATCTGATCGAACGCACCATTCCCGGTTTTGATAACTACAACGAGCGTATTCGTCACCCGGGCGGTTTTCGCATGCCGCTGCCGCCGACGGAGCGCATCTGGCCAACGCCAACCGGGAAAGCCATGTTCTCGGTGTTCCACGGCGTACATGAGAACGTCCATGTTGCGGGCGAGGAGGTGCTGCGGCTGGTCACACTGCGCAGCCACGATCAGTACAACACCACCATCTACGCCATGGATGACCGCTACCGCGGTATTTTTGGCCGTCGCGACGTGCTGTTTATGAACGAGCAGGATATGGCCAGTCAGGGATTCGAGCACGGCGACCGGGTGGATATCACCACCGCGCTGCCGGACAGCGATTTGCGTCTGGAGGATATTACGCTGGTGGCCTACAACATCGCGCCAGGCACCGTTGGCGCCTACTATCCGGAAGCCAACGTCCTGGTTCCGCTGGACTACATTGATGAAGAGAGCGGCACGCCTTCTTATAAATCCGTGCCGATTCGTCTGACCCTGCGCTCGAAAGAGATTCGGCCGGTCTCCGGCCTGCGCTAATCGGCCCGCGACCGCTGCCGACCTCAACGTCGGCAGCAAACTCTCGCTATTCTGGCGCCAGTACCAGCTTGATGCCAAGGCCGACAAAACCGGCGGCAAAAGCGACCCGCAGCCCCAGTAACACCCTGGGACGGGTCAGGACATAGCCGCGCATCGCGGCCGCGCAGGCGCCGTATAACATAAAGACCAGTAGCGTCATCAGCATAAAAATCCCGCTCAGCGTCAGCATCGCTTCCCCCGGGGAGGCGGCATCGCTGCGGATAAATTGCGGCAGAAAGGCGAAAAAGAAGAGCGGCAGTTTCGGGTTGAGAAGGTTAATCATCACGGCATGCGTGATGATTTTCAGCGGTGAATCGGCCTTGTCGCGGCTCTCTGGCGTGAGCGCGCCCCGTTGAGCGAGCGTATTCCATGCCATGTACAGCAGCCAGGCGACACCGAGATATTTGATCGCACCGAAGAGTTCCGGAGTGCGGTGGAGCAGCGCCGCCAGACCGGTGACGGCGGCAAGCAGATGCGGAATGATACCCAGGGTGCAGCCGAAAGCGGCCGCGAAGCTCCTGCGTCTTCCGGCAGCGAGTCCGGTGGCGATGGTGTAGAGCGTCCCGGTGCCGGGGGCGAGTACAACCAGCAATGAGGTGAGTAGAAATTCAGGGCTGATGAACGACATGGCGGTGTTCCTGTGAGAGAAATCAGTCGCTCTGAGTATTTCGCCACACCGCGGGCGCGTCTTGAATAAAATTGCAGGCGAGGTTACCGGACGGAGTGATAGCTGCCCGGGGTGGTGCCGAACTGTTTTTGAAAGGCGCGAGTCAGATGGCTTTGATCGGCGAAGCCGGCCATCTGCGCCGCATCGGCGGGGGAATGTCCGGCGCTTAACAGCCGACGCGCCAGCCGTACCCGGGACTGCACCAGATAGGCATGCGGGGTAATGCCCGTTTCGCGGGCGAAGCCGCGGATCAGCTGGAAACGACTCATGCCGCACAGCGCGGCGAGCATGTCGAGGGAGGTTTTTTCCTCCGGCGCATCATCAAGATACTCTTTTGCCAGCGCGATGGTCGGGGAGTAACGGGCCGGTGCCGTCCGGACGAGACGATGGCAGCCGGTTGCCCGCAGCAGACAGAGCAGCAGCCCCTCTTCAAGCGCCGTCTCATCGCCCGTGCGGGCGGTGATTTCAGCGAACAGTCGCTGCATGAGCAGGCGCAGCGGCGGGTCGTCGACCACCGGGCGCAGCAGGATATCCTCACTTTTGACTGCGCCCTGAAATTCATCGGTGACGAGCTGCGGATCGAGGTAGAGCATTTGCCAGCTGCGGGGACCGTTCAGCGGAACGCCATCGTGCATTTCTCCCGGGTTGACCATAATGATCTGCCCGGCCGAGGCGTCAACCTGGCCAAGATGACTCCACGAGCGCTGGGCACCGCGAATGAAAATACCGAGGCCAAACTGCTCGTGAGCATGGCGCGAAAAGTGCTGTTCGGTCAGCAGCGACATGGCCTCGAGACCGGGGAGAGGCAAGTGATGCTGCTGGACGTGATGGATGCGGGGCGCCATGTGCTCCTCCCGAAGCGGTTTTGTGCGAGTGTAGTCCGCCGATCGTCACTTCCGCAAGCGCCGGACCGGCTTGTATTTGTCCGATGCTGAACGTAACATTTAACTAACATACTTTTGACCGGGCGAGGGGAGTCTGCATCGCGCCGGCCGTTCGCATATAGCGAACGGCAACACACTGGATTAACCATGGATATTAAACAGCTCAAATACCTGATCGCACTCGATCAAACGCGTCATTTTGGCCAGGCCGCGGCGCTGTGCCATATCACTCAGCCGACGCTTTCGATGCGCATCCGCAATCTGGAAGAGGAGCTCAATCTGGTTCTGATTCAACGCGGGCAGCGGTTTGAGGGGTTTACCGCGGAAGGCGAACGTATTCTGGCCTGGGCGCGGGCGCTGCTGGCGGCTCATGACGGGCTGGAGGCGGAAGCGGCGATTTGTCGCGGCCAGATGGTGGGGCAACTGCGGGTAGGGATGGTGCCGCTGGCCAGCCTTAACCCGATGCAGCTGATTAAACCGCTGGCCGGGAAGTACCCGGAGCTGCAGTTCAGCCTGCTTTCTCTCACCTCGGAGCAGATTATCGATGGCGTCAGCCGTAATCAGCTCGATCTGGGCATTTGCTACCTTCACCACGTCGATAGCCAGCTTTTCAACATTAAGCGGCTGCCGGCAACGCGAATGGGGTTGCTGCATGATAAACGCCATTTTCAGTTTGCCGAAGGGACGCCAGACTGGGAAACGCTGGCCGCATTACCGCTTGGTTTTCTCACTAAAGGAATGCATTACCGTGAATCCATTGAGATGAGTTTTAAGAGTAAAGGGTTCACGCCGAAATATGTTTTTGAGAGCGATTCTACCTTCCAGATTATCCAGGCGGTGCAGGCGGGAATTTGCTGCGCCATTATGCCGCTCAACAATGGTCTGGAGGCGTTAAGCGATAATCTGGAGATTATTCCCATCGCCGAAACCGAAGTAGAGTCAATGCTGGCGCTGATCATGCGCAACCAGCAGCCGGTCTCGTCACTGGCGGAGAAATGTTTTGCCGATGCGCAGGTCATTTTTAATTAATATGGCCGGGGGATGGGAGGCCGTCCCTGGGGCTCAATGGCATATTCATTTGGCAAACTACGGCTTAGTGCGCTGACGATTGCCCGCCATGAGCCGACTGCGCCGCCGATAATCACCCGGCGGCGCAGCGGACAGTCAGATATTTTCCAGCTCGATACCGCGGGTTTTCGGGCCGTAAATACCCACCGAGAGCATCACCATCAGCATGCTGGCCACGATGAAGCTAATCACCCCCGGGGTGCCGGCGTATTGTAAAATCAGGCCGATCAGAAGGCTGGTGAGCGCCGTTGACAGGCGGCTGAACGAGTAGCAAAAGCCCACGGCTCTGGCGCGAATCCGCGTCGGGAAGATTTCCGCCTGGTAGGCATGATAGCTGATGGTCAGCCAGGCGTTGGACCAGGTAATCATAAACCCGCAGACAACCAGCATCACCGGATTATTCTGCAGCGCAAACAGGGTACCGAACACCACCGTCATCAGCGCGGAAAGAACGATCTGCCACTTATTCTCAAACCGGTGGACAAAGCGGGTGCAGAACAAGCAGCCCAGCGGGTAGGCGAGAGTGATAAAAAAGGCGTACAGCAGGCTGTGGGTAATGCTCGCCCCCTGGCCGGAAAGCAGCGCCGGCAGCCAGTTGCCGAAGCCAAAAAAGCCGATCGCCTGAAAGAAATTCATCACCATCAGCATGAGGGTTCGTCTGCGGTATTCCGGCGCCCAGATCTCTTTAAAGGTTCCACTTTTGCGCTGCGCTTCCCGGGTGTCCGGGATATGCTGCGGCGAAGGCGTGACGCCACAGCGCCGCTCCATCTGACACATCACCGCGTGCGCATCCGCATGGCGACCTTTCACCTCCAGCCAGCGGGCCGACTCCGGCAATTTTTTGCGGATGACCCAAATGATCAGCGAACACAGTGCGCCAAAGATAATCACCCAGCGCCAGCCGCTCAGGCCGAACAGCGTCGTCGGGACCAGCATCCATGACATCAGCGCGACGGCGGGAACCGAGAGAAACTGGATAAAAAAGGCAAAGGCGAACGCTTTGTTGCGCAGATGGGTCGGGACCCATTCGCTCAGGTAGGTGTCGATGGTCACCAGTTCAATTCCCAGCCCAATACCAACCAGGAAGCGGCACAAGATGACCCCTTCGGCGCTGTTCTGGAAAGCCATCAGCAGTGAAAACGCGCCGTACCAGGCCAGCGCAAACATAAAGGTTAATCGGCGGCCCAGCTTGTCCGCCAGCGGCGCCAGCAGACTGGCGCCGATAAATAATCCGAAGAAGGTGGCCGAGGCAAATGAGGCCTGATCGGAGATGCCAAAAATGCCCTGTTGGTCGGTATGAAAAATATGTTCTGCCAGCAGTCCGGTACTGATATACCCGGTCTGAAAAAGATCGTAGAGCTCAAAGAAGCCGCCCAGCGCCAGCAGAGTAATAAACGACCACAGGCCGACAGAGGCAGGCAGGGCATCAATGCGGCGGGTTAAGCTGGAGTGGGGGTGTTCTGCGGGTGCAAAAGGCGCATCCCCCAGAACCTGGGTGGTAGACATATTATTATTTTCCTCAGATAAAATGTTTGCCTGCTAATGTTATTAGATTGTTAATGGTTTTAAATTTTTAATTCCTCTTTCCATGGGACTTCCACAGCAAAAAATCTCGCCGATATGCAAAATGTCTACTGGATACGCTGGTTTCTTCGTAGAGTGGCCGACGGATTTGAAGTAAATGACCATGACACCGGCGGCCAGCATGATGCGCTGATCCGCTGCTTACCGGCCCACTTTTACCTGCGGCGGCAGCGCCTGTAATATCCGCTCTGCTTCCGACCCGGTCAGCGAATAATCGAAAAAGCGCTGATAAAAATCGCGGGTGATGGCGATCATATCCAGATCGTTAAAACGCTGTGGTTGCAACCGTTTCGCCGCCCATTGGATCTGCAGCGCACTTTCCGTGCCGTAGCGATCCCACGGGAACACGCCTGCCGGATTCTGCCAGACCTTGCCGTTTTTTACCGCCCGTAGCGGCGCGAACAGCTTGCCATAAGCCGAGTGCTGTAAATCGCCGCACCCGGCGCCGAGGATGATGATATCTGGCTGCCAGGCGAGCACTTTCTCCGGGGAAATTTCCTGCATATTGCCGGAGATTTCCGCCGCGGCGTTTCGCCCACCGGCCAGGTGAATCCAGGTATCGATTAGCGTATGGCTGCCGTCAACCTTAAGAGGCTTCAGCGACTGGATATGCAGCACCCGCGGCCGCTCGCCGTCCGTCAGACCCCGGTTGCGCTGAGTGGTAACGGCGATAACCTGTTGCAGATACCGGTTGTACGCCTGGGCCCTGGCCCGAACCTGGGGCGTATCGAAGACCGCTGCGGTGGTCTCTACGGCGTGGGCCAGCGACGGGTAGTCGGTAAAGTGCATTTCCATCACGGCTAATCCCGCCTGGCGATAGGCGTCCGCATCGCCATTGCCCTGCGCCACAAAGACCACCTGAGCATCGCGCGTCAGCAGCGCTTCGCTGGTGAAGTGGGGGCCGCGACTTATCAGCACCTGATTGAGCCGGGGAGCGATATGAAACATCCACGGGCGGCTATCCGGACGGTTAACCGTGGCGACGATACGGTCGCCGACGCCGAGCGTCATCAGCAGCGAGTGGTGCGCGAACCACCCCTCTGCCACCTGAGTCACCCGATCGGGCAATATCACCGGGTGCCCGGCATCGTCCGTCACCTGACGGTCGGCCAGCACCGGGAAAGCGAGTAGCAGCGAAAGCAGACCAGCGGCTATCTTTTTCATGTCGTTCCTCAGAAATCAAACTGTACTGACGCCGTCGCTTCGCGCGGTGCGCCGGGCTGAGCGCTGGCGTAACCTGCGCCGGTATAGCCTGTCAGCGCGCCGGGCACGATGTTGGTCCAGTAGTGGCGATTAGTAATGTTAGTAATTGCTAACCTGAAGGTGGTGTCGGTGCCAAACAGTCGGGTGCGGTAGTTGCTGCCGATATCCACGGTGGTATAGCTGGCGACCCAGCTGTCATTGGCATTATCCGTCGCCCGGCGCCCGACGTAGTGAATATTGCCGTTGACGTCGAGTCCAGGAACCGGGTCGATGCTGTAAATGGCCAGCAGGTTGGCGGTGAAGCGCGGCAGGCCGACAACCTGCTTATCATCGGCATCCGCGCTCGAGGTATTATGCAGACGCGGGTCGAGCCAGGTAGCGCCGCCGAACAGTCGCAGGTTAGAGGTGACGTGTCCGTCGGCCATCAGCTCCAGCCCGCGGTTTTTTTGCGTACCGTCTTCGGCAAAATCGCCGCTATCGTTGGTGTAGGCGAACGGACGTTCGGCCTGGAATAGCGCCGCGGTTAAGAGCAGGTCGCGGTGCGGGGCATATTTCGCGCCGACTTCCAGCTGATGGCTACGATAAGGGTCGAGAACCTCTCCGGCATTGCTGGCTCCGGCCGGCGTCGTGTCGCCCTGTTGCATGCTGTTTGCCCAGGTCGTGTAGAGCGTCACATTCTCCACCGGTTTATACATCAGACTGGCTGAGCCGCTGGTACCCCGGTCATCATGATTGCTGCTGCGATTTCCGCTTTTGTTGTAATTGTCGACGGTGAACAGGTTTTCGCTACCCGAGAGCAGCAGGCTCCACTGCGGGGTGAAAGTCAGCGTATCGCTCAGTAAAAAAACGTGCTGCGTGGTGGTGGCCGAATGATAGCGATCGGTAAAGTCCGGGTAAGCAGGGCGGGCGTAATCCGGATTTTCCGCCAGCGAGGCGTGTCCCAGCGTTTGCGTCCCGCCGTTGCGTGGATTGTCGTTTTTCCACACGAAACCGCGCATGCCGACCGCCAGATCATGCTGCAGCCAGCCGGTCTCGACGCTGCCGGTAAGATTGGCAAGATAGCTGTTGATGGTAAAACGGCTGGCGGCAGAGTTGGCGGTTGTGGTGGTGTAATGGCCGCGATTGTCGGTGAGCGTATTGGTCACGGCGGTGGATTCGCGGTCGGCAATCTGGCGCAGTACGCCAATGTCCAGCAGCCAGTTACCGTCAAAATCATGCTTAATATGCAGGCTTCCGGTTGTGGTGGTGTCGTCGTTGCCGGCGTAGTACTGGCCATATTGGCTTTTGGTCGGATCCAGCGGTGACGGGAAACGGGTGCCTTTTGCGAGGGCAAAAGTGCCGGGAAGACCTTTTTGATAGAAGTGGTAGTAGCTGAAATTGCTCTCCAGCACCGTCTGGTCGGTCAGCTGGAAGTCGAGCGCCAGACCCGCATACTGGTTGCGCTGACGGCTACCGTGGGTATAGCTGCTGCCGTCCTGCTCCCGCAGATTGAGGCGATATTTTACTCTGTCGGCCGCGTCAACCGGCCCGCTCAGGTCCAACGCGGCATTCGCGCCGGAGGCGGTCCCTCCGCCAACGGTTACCCTGCGCAGCGGCACATCGGTAGGCCGTTTCGAGACCAGGTTAAACATGCCTGCCGGGTTCGCCGGGCCATATAACGCGCCGGCCATACCGTTCAGTACCTCAATGCGTTGAAACTGTTCAGCGGGGTACTCGGTGGTCGACACCACGTTCAGGCCATCAATCATGCTGTTCTGGACCACGCTGCCCTGCATACCGCGGGTTTGCGGACGAACGCCGTCGCCCTGGACGGAGGGCAGATAACGGTAGATATCTTTGACGCTGCTGGCCTGCACCTGGCGGGTCAGAGAGTCGGAGAGCGTCTGCACGGACCACGGAACGTTAATCAACTTCTGCTTGCCGAGGTTGCCTACCGTAGCCTGCTGTTCAGCGGCAGGCGTAACATCATCAAGGGATTGCGTAAGCGGTTCTGCGGTGACAACCAGGGTTTCTGCCGCATATACGGGCATCGCCGGCATAATGAGAGAACAGGGAATCATCCCGGTAAATAAAACGAGTTTATATGAGCGCATTAATTTTGAGTTCAGACGAATGAAAGCGGAATGAGGCGGGTAAAATCTCGTCTCTGTCTGAAGGGTACGGTTTTTATTTGTATGACAAAAAGATAAAAAACATCGCTGTATATGTCAATATATAACGTTGGTTTTTGTAGGTCGGCACAGTCAACCTGCTACTGAATAAACAATGCTATTTATCTGTTTTTGCAGGTTTTAGTCTGCTGATGTGCCCCTGAAGAGAGCGATGGATTTTTTCAGGTCCGCGAGAGGTATAAAACCGTTGTGCTGCAGATAAGCTTGTTATTGTCGTGCAGGGAAGGTGTAATTGATGAGGATTCCTCATCTTTTTCCGGGGCAGATGCGCCGGTAACACCACGAAGAGCGAAAATGACGCAAGGAATGACTGAATTCAGGTTTACTTCGTTTATGGCGCAGCGGGCTCAGGAGCTGGCGTTGGCCCTTGATGCAGATCAGCAGGCGCTGGTTAATCAACTGGACACGCTGGGGAGCGGACTGACCTCAGGCAAGGCCGCCGGCGCCAAAGGGCTGTACGTCTGGGGGCGTACCGGGCGCGGCAAAAGTTTTATTATCGATCATTTCTTTACCAGCCTGCCGCTGGCGGAAAAGCGCCGGGTGCATTTCCACTATTTCTTTCGCGAACTGCATCAGCGGCTGAACGCGCAGCCCGCGCTAACCCTGCCTGAGGTGCTGGCACAGATGACCGACGGCTGTCGACTCCTGTGTTTTGATGAGTTCCATCTGCACGATCCGGGCGACGCCATGTTGGTGAAAGCGCTGCTTACGCTGCTGTTCCAACGCGGCATCATTCTGCTGGCTACCTCCAACTATCCCCCGGATCAATTACTGGCTAACCCGCTGTATCACGAACGTTTTGTTCCGTCGATTGCGCTGATCAAACAGCACATGACGATAGCCGCGCTCAATGGTGAAGAGGATTACCGGGCGCGCCATGCGCCGGCGGAAAATCCATTCTGCCGCGGGAGGTTTCTGGTGCAGCCCTCTGCACAAACCCGCCAGCGACTTGAACTACCGGAACCCTGCGTCAGCGCGCAGCCGCTGCAGGTGGGCTATCGTACGCTGCAGGCCGCCTCTGCGCCGGCGCATTTTCTGCATTTCACCTTCAACCAACTGTGCATGGCGGCGACATCGGTGATGGATTATCTGGTGCTCTGTGAACGGCATGAGCGCTGGCTGCTGGATGCGGTTCCGCCTTTGCGTCAGGCAGGCCCGGCGGCGCAGCAGCGTTTTATTAATCTGGTGGATGTGCTCTATGAAAAGCAGTGTCAGCTGATCGTGGTGGCTGCCTGTGGACTGAGCGAACTGGTGGCGGATGTCGAACAGGAAGATATTCAGCGTACCTACAGCCGGTTATTGCAGCTGGGGAAAACATAAGAGGGGAAGGGGAAAAGCCCCGGCGGGCATAGCGCCAGCCGGGGAGGGAGATTACAGATCGTAACGGTCGAGGTTCATCACTTTGGTCCAGGCCGCAACAAAGTCCTTAACCAGTTTCTCCTGAGCATCCTGGCAGGCGTAAACTTCCGCCAGCGCCCGCAGGACTGAGTTCGAACCGAAGACCAGGTCGGCGCGGGTCGCGGTGTACTTGCTCTCACCGCTCTGACGATCGCGGCCTTCGAACAGTTCGCCCTGCTCGTCGGTAGCGTTCCAAACGGTGGCCATGCTGAGTAAGTTGACGAAGAAGTCATTGCTCAGGACGCCGACGCGATCGGTGAAGACCCCGTGCTGGCTGCCATCATAGTTGGCGCCCAGCACCCGCAGGCCGCCCACCAGCACCGTCATTTCCGGCGCGGTCAGCGTCAGCTGCTGGGCTTTATCCAGCAGCAGCGTTTCTGTCGAGACGCCACCTTCGATACGGCGATAGTTACGGAAACCATCCGCCAGCGGTTCCAGCAGATCGAAAGACTCGATATCCGTCTGATCCTGACGGGCATCCACCCGGCCCGGCGCGAACGGTACGCTGACCTGCACACCGGCAGCCGCAGCGGCCTGTTCGACACCCACGACGCCTGCCAGCACGATGATATCGGCCAGCGACGCTTTACCCGAGGCTTTCTGAATGGCCTGCAGCGTCGGCAGCACTTTTGCAGCAACGGCGTTCACCGGCCACGATTTCTGCGGATCCAGCGCCAGACGCGCACCGTTAGCCCCGCCGCGTTTGTCTCCGCCGCGGAAGGTGGAGGCAGAGGCCCAGGCCACCGACACCAGCTCGCTGACCGACAGTCCGGCATCGGCGATGGCGGTCTTCAGCGTCGCAATATCCGCCGGCGTTGGGTTGTGGATGGCGGCCGGTAACGGATCCTGCCAGATCAGGTCTTCTTTCGGCACTTCCGGTCCGAGGTAGCGCGATTTTGGCCCCATATCGCGGTGGATCAGTTTGAACCAGGCGCGGGCGAAGGCTTCATTAAAGGCCTGCGGATCGTTGAGGAAGCGACGGGAAATCTTGCCGAATTCCGGGTCAAAGCGCAGCGTCAGGTCGGTAACCAGCATGGTCGGCTTGCGTTTTTTCTCCGGATCGAACGGATCGGGGATCAGGTCCGGGGCGTCTTTAGCTTCGAACTGAATAGCGCCAGCCGGGCTGCGGGTCTGGACCCACTCGTATTTGAACAGGTTCTCGAAGAAGTAGTTGCTCCACTGGGTCGGGGTCTGTGTCCAGACCACTTCCAGACCTGAGGTGATCGCATCGGGACCGGCTCCGCTGCCGTAGCTGTTTGACCAGCCGAGGCCCTGCGCTTCAATCGGTGCGGCTTCAGGTTCTGGGCCTACGTGAGTGGTTACCGCTGCGCCGTGGGTTTTACCGAGAGTATGACCGCCGGCAATCAGCGCAACGATCTCTTCATCGTCCATTGCCATGTTGCCGAAGGTGGCACGAATGGCGGCGGCGGCGGAGAGCGGGTCGCCGCTGGCGTTCGGGCCTTCCGGGTTAACGTAGATCAGACCCATTTCGGTGGCCCCCAGCGGCTGTTGCGCCAGGCTTTCCGGGTGACGATGTTCGAGCCAGGCCTTTTCATGGCCCCAGTCCACGTCCAGATCCGGTTCCCAGACATCTTCACGACCGGCGCCGAAACCGAAGGTGCGGAAACCGGCGTTTTCCAGCGCGACGTTACCGGCCAGCATATAGAGGTCGGCCCAGGAGATTTTCTGGCCGTATTTTTGTTTTACCGGCCACAGCAGGCGACGGGCTTTATCGAGGCTGACGTTATCCGGCCAGGAGTTCAGCGGCGCAAAGCGCTGCTGTCCACGGCCTGCGCCACCGCGACCGTCAACGGTACGATAGGTGCCTGCACCGTGCCAGGCCATACGAATAAACAGCCCGATGTAGCTGCCCCAGTCTGCCGGCCACCACTCCTGCGAATCGGTCAGCAGTGCTCTCAGGTCTGCCTTCAGCGCGGCATAGTCGAGTTTTTTGAACTCTTCACGGTAGTTAAAGTCTTCGCCGAGGGGATTTGAGCGGTTGGAATGCTGGTTCAGCAGGTCCACGCGGAGTTGATTAGGCCACCAGTCGCGGTTGGCGGTGCCGCCACCGGCACTTTGTGTGGGCTTCCCTGCGTGAAAAGGGCACTTCCCGGCGGATGCGTTGTTAGATGAATCGTTAGACGTGCTCATATCAGGCTCCGTTTGCTTTTGTGAATGCCATTACGATATACACTGCAACCAATAAGTGATACTTGAAAGAATCTACGGAATTAATAGTTATATCCTTTTAACAACAGGTGACAAAGAAATCCATAAAAAATTTGTGGATTAAAGCCAAAATACGTAAAGCAGCTTACGTATTTTCTTATTAGCTAATCAGTATAGGACACTGTAGCGAAGCCTCTGGTGATAAAAGCAGCGGTTGCAAAAAAAGCTAAGCAGGTGAATTCTGGTCATTTACTGGTTTCCGTCGCGACGACAAGAAATAAGATTACCGCGGTCGAGTTCCTGCGTTTATATAACCCGGTAGTGCTTGCAAAATGTGCCCGGGCCTGTTTTTGCTTGATTGCCTGCGGCGGGTCGTTGGTCGCACAGATGACCTGCACCAAAGTTACGCATTGCCCCAAAACCACTCCCCATTGTGGTGTGATGCCACGCTACTTTCAGTTATCTCACTGAATTAAAAAGAACAATTTTCTGGCATGCCCTTTGCAATTAATACATCAGAAGGCAGCGCAACAGACAATCAAGATGATCCAATAGCTGGCTAGGGTTCCGGTTCACGCAGGTGAATGTCTGGTCCGAGAGCTGGCGACCTCTGCGAGGTTACACGGCGGGACAAAAGCCCGGGAGACAGCAGCACCGTCAGGTGTCGCGCTGCTCCTGTTTTTGTGCCAACCAGAGGTTCATAATGAAGACATCCCGTGTAATCCGCTCGTTCATGCTGTCGCTGGCGCTGCTGGCCAGTTTCCCTTCCTTTGCCGCCGTAAAAAAAGAGTTCAACGTCTGCTGGACGATCTATGCCGGCTGGATGCCCTGGGGCGCCATCAGCAACGAAAAAATTATTGATAAATGGGCCGCGAAATACGGCATCAAAATCAATATCGTCCAACTCAACGACTATATCGAGTCGATTAATCAGTACACCGCCGGTCAGTTTGATGGCTGCACCATGACCAACATGGATGCGCTGACGATCCCTGCAGCGGGCGGCGTCGATACCACCGCGCTTATTACCGGCAGCTATTCCGACGGCAATGACGGCGTGGTGCTCAAAGGCAGCGCTAAAACGTTAGCCGATCTGAAAGGGATGCAGGTCTATCTCCCTGAGCTGTCGGTTTCGCACTATCTGCTGGTTCGCGGTCTGGAGAAGGCCGGTCTGCAGGAGAAAGATGTCAAAGTGGTGAATACCTCCGATGCCGATATTGTCTCCGCTTTTGGCACCAGCAGCGTCCGCGCCGCCGTGGCGTGGAACCCGCAGCTGTCGGCGATTAAAAAGACCCCGCAGACCAGCGAAGTCTTTAGCTCAGCGCAGGTTCCCGGCGAGCTTATCGACATGATGGTGGTCAACACGCAAACCCTGAAAGATAACCCCGCGCTGGGTAAAGCCCTGACCGGCGCATGGTTTGAGATGATGGCCAAAATGCATGCCGGAGATGCCCAGGCGCTAAACGCGATGGCGGCAGATTCCGGCACCGATCTTGCTGGCTACCAGGCGCAGCTGAAAACGACCCACTTGTTCTGGACCGCCGCCGAAACCCTGACATTCATCTCCAGCCCGGAGCTGGCAAAAACCATGCAGCGCGTGGCGCAGTTTTCATTTGATAAAGGGCTATTGGGTGAAGGGGCGCAAAGCGCCGACTTCATTGGCATGCGCTTCCCCGGCGACGTCACCGTCGGCGATAGCGCCAATACCCGACTGCGCTTCGACGATAGCTATCTGAAAATGGCCGCCGCCGGCCAGCTGTAATCATTGATGACGGGAGTGAACGCCATGCGCCAAATTAACCGCCATCCACAGCAGGGCATGCGGCTGATGCTATTGCTGCTGCCCTTTGTGTTGCTGATCGCCGCCTGGTTTATCGGCTCCGCTATTCGCCTTGAGGCTAACCCGCAGGACAAGCTGTTGCCCGGTTTGTCGCAGATGGCGGCGGCCGTCGAGCGGATGGCGTTTACGCCGGACAAACGCAGCGGCGAATACCTGCTGTGGGGCGATACGCTGATCAGCCTGACCCGCCTGCTCATTGGGCTGGCGGTGTCCGCGCTGATTGGCCTGAGCATCGGGATCGTTGCCGGCGTGTTTCCGCTCTATCGCGCGGCGCTGTCGCCGTTGATGACCGTGGTCTCGATGGTACCGCCGCTGGCGATCCTGCCGGTACTGTTTATCGTCTTCGGTCTCGATGAACTCTCTAAGGTGATGCTGATCGTGATTGGCATCACGCCGATGCTGGCGCGCGATCTTGAACAGCGGGCGCGGGAAATCCCGGCGGAACTGTTTATCAAAGCCCAAACCCTCGGCGCCAACAGCTGGACGGTGGTCCTGCGGGTGGTCCTGCCGCAGCTGCTGTCCCGTCTGATCACCTCGCTGCGTTTGCTGCTGGGATCGGCCTGGCTGTTTCTGATATCGGCGGAGGCGATTTCCGCTACCGCCGGGCTGGGCTACCGCATTTTCCTCGTGCGGCGTTACATGGCGATGGATGTGATCATCCCCTATGTCATCTGGATAACCCTGCTGGCCTGGCTGATGGATCTGGGGCTGCGCCAGCTGCATAAAGTCTGCTTCCCGTGGGCCGAAGGAGGCCGGACATGAGTTTTATCCGCATCAACAATATCTGGCAGGAGTACGGCGACCATGTGGTGCTGGAGCGCATCAATTTAGAGGTCAAAGAGGGGGAGTTTTGTTCAATGGTCGGCGCTTCCGGCTGCGGGAAATCCACCTTTTTGCGCCTGCTGCTGGGGCAGGAGCAACCGACCCGGGGGGCGATTACGCTCGACGGTCAGCCGCTGGCTCCCGAGCCGGATCGCAGCCGCGGCGTGGTGTTTCAACGTTATTCGGTCTTCCCGCACCTGAGCGTGCTGGATAACGTGACCGTCGGTCTGGAGCTGCCATCTTCGCCGTGCTTTGGCCGTCTGTTCGGTGCCCGCAAGCGCGCTGCCCGCGAACAGGCGGCACAGATGCTGGACAAAGTGGGGCTCGCCCACGCCCTGGACCGCTATCCGGCACAGCTGTCCGGCGGGATGCAGCAGCGGTTGGCGATCGCCCAGGCCTTTGTGATGCAGCCGCGGGTTCTGCTGCTCGACGAACCTTTCGGCGCACTCGACCCCGGTATCCGTAAAGATATGCACGCACTGCTGCTCCAGCTGTGGAGCGAAACGCGAATGACGGTCTTTATGGTCACCCACGACCTGGCCGAAGGATTCAACCTCGGCACCCGTCTGCTGGTCTTCGATAAGGTACGCCACGACCCGCAGGCTCCCAACGCCTATGGCGCGCGCATTACCTACGATATTCCGCTTAATGAGACCCGGATGTCGCAGATGCTCAGCACCGGTACCGATAACAATGTCTATGCCTTAAGGAGATAGCCCGATGACAGCGCTTTTTCATACCTCACCAAATCTGCGCGAAGAATTTTTGCCGGGCGGGGGCCATACCTCGTTCATTTTACGCCGTGGACAGATCCTGCGTTTGACCGACATCGAGGGCGGTGCGAACGTCAGCATGATGATGCTCAACCCGCACGAGAAAAGCGAGCGCCTGAACCTGCCGGACACCCTCAAGGGACAGCACACCGCGCGACTGACGGCCGGACACTGTTTCTACTCCGATATGGGGCGGGTACTGGCGGGCATTATCGCCGATAGCTGCGGCTGGCACGATCCGTTCGGCGGGGTGCTCAATGCGCAAGAGACGGAAGAAAAATATGGTGCCGGTCGCTACCAGGAACTGCGCAACACCTTCCATCGCAACGGCACCGATAATCTGCTGGTCGAAATGGGCAAATGGGATCTCGGCCTCGAGGATCTGCTGATGGTGGTCAACTTGTTCAGCAAAGTCACCGTCGATAGCGAAGGGCGCTTTCAGTTTTGTGCGGGCCATTCCACCCCGGGTAGCTACGTTGAACTGTTCGCGCCGATGGATGTACTGATGGTCCTCACCGCGCTGCCGCATCCGATGAACCCGTCTGACGAATATGCTCCTCGTCCGGTCCAGCTGGACTGGTATCAGGCCGACGATGAGCAGGCGGCGGTCGAATCGCTGTTTACCCGCGATGAAAACCAGCGCGCCTTCACCAACACCCACCTGTTCGCCCTTTGAGGAGCCTGCGATGAGCCTTGTGACCAGTACCCGTAACCCCGCCGATGCCGTCTATCGCCACGTGATTCCCGCAGGCGAACCCTGGCTGTTCGAAATCAAAAAGGGGCAGACCCTGCGCCTGCTCGATCTGGAAGGCAACCAGGCTGTCGATACCCTGTTTTATTGCGCCGACAGCCCACGCGAGCGTTACGATCCGCAGCGCACGCTGCGCCGCCAGGGCAACGCCTACCTGACGACCGGCAGCGTGCTGTACTCCAACCTCGGGAATCCGCTGTTGACCATCGTGGCCGATACCTGCGGGCGCCACGACACCCTCGGGGGGGCCTGCGCGCAGGAGAGCAACACCGTGCGCTATGCGCTGGATAAACGCTACATGCATAGCTGTCGGGATAATTTTCTCTGCGCCTGTCTGCATGACGGCCGGCTGCATAAGCGTGATATTGGCGCCAATATCAACTTTTTTATGAACGTTCCGGTGACGGAAGCTGGCGGCCTGACTTTTGAAGACGGGATCTCTGGCGCCGGGAAGTACGTCGAGCTGCGCGCGGAGCGCAACGTGATCGTCCTGATCTCCAACTGCCCGCAGCTGAATAACCCCTGCAACGGCTGGAATCCGACGCCGGCGGAGGTGCTGGTATGGAACTGACCCGTTGGCAGCGCTGGCGCCTGCTGGCCTGGCGTCTGTTTGCCGTTCGCGCCGACCGCCTGTTAAGCACACCTTCGCGCAAGCCCTGAATGCTTGTGCGCCTCGGGGACGGCCCCGGGGACGTCGAATTTTTTGGCGGGACGACCCGCCACGACGCGAGTCCCTTGTATGTTCAAAACCTTACTGATTGCTAACCGCGGCGCCATTGCCTGTCGAATTTTACGCACCCTGCGCGCGATGCAGGTGAAGGGCGTAGCGGTCTATTCCGACGCGGATCTCAGCAGCCTGCATATCCGTGAAGCCGATGAGGCGATCGGCCTTGGCGACGGCCCGGCGGCGCAAACCTACCTGATGACGGAAAAAATCATCGCCGCCGCTGTAAAAAGCGGGGCCGAAGCGATTCATCCCGGCTACGGTTTCCTGTCGGAAAACGCCGCCTTCGCCGAGGCATGTGAAGCTGCCGGGCTGGCGTTTGTTGGCCCGACGCCCGCTCAGCTCCGCACGTTTGGCCTGAAACACACCGCCCGGGCGCTGGCCAAAGCGCAGGGCGTGCCGCTGCTGGAGGGGACCGGTCTGCTGGCCGATAGCGTTGAAGCGTGCCGGGCGGCGGACGCCATCGGTTATCCGGTGATGTTAAAAAGCACCGCCGGGGGCGGTGGTATCGGGATGCGCGTCTGTCGCGACGCCCGCGAGCTGACGGACGCTTTTGAGACCGTACAGCGGCTGGGGCAGAACAACTTTAGCGATGCGGGCGTGTTTCTCGAAAAATACATTGAACGCGCGCGCCATCTGGAAGTGCAGATATTCGGCGACGGGCAGGGCGAGGTCATCGCCCTCGGGGTGCGCGACTGCTCGATACAGCGGCGCAATCAAAAAGTGATCGAAGAGACTCCGGCGCCCAATTTACCCACCGCAACGGCGGAGGCCCTCTGTGCGGCGGCGGTCGCGCTGGGCAAAGCGGTCAGCTATCGTAGCGCCGGGACGGTCGAATTTGTCTATGACAGCGCGGCGCAACGCTTCTATTTTCTCGAGGTGAATACCCGGCTCCAGGTGGAACATGGCGTCACCGAGCAGGTGTGGGGCGTCGACCTGGTGCGCTGGATGGTGGCGCTGGCAGCCGGAGATTTACCGCCGCTCACTGCGCTGCTGGCCGATCTGACTCCACGGGGGCACGCTATCCAGGCGCGTATTTATGCGGAGGATCCGGGCCGGCAGTTTCAGCCATCGCCGGGTCTGCTGACCGAGGTGCTCTTTCCACCGGCGGACGGCGAAACGCTTCGCATCGATCGTTGGGTAGAAGCCGGCTGCGACGTGCCGCCATTTTTTGATCCGATGCTGGCCAAAACGATCGCCTGGCGGCCAACCCGCGCAGAGGCTATCGCTGAACTGGCCCGGGCGCTGGCGAACACCCGCCTGTATGGCGTGGAAACTAACCGCATCTATCTCCAGCAGATTCTGGGCTTTGAACCCTTTACCCAGGGTGAACCCTGGACCCGTTGCCTGGAACAGCTGAACTATCGGGCCGCCACCGTCGAGGTGCTCAGCGCCGGGACGCAGACCAGCGTCCAGGATTTTCCCGGACGGCTGGGCTACTGGGCGGTGGGCGTCCCGCCGTCGGGGCCGATGGACGATCGGGCGCTGCGTCTCGGCAACCGGCTGCTGGATAACCCGCCGGGAGCAGCGGCGCTGGAAATCACCCTGAACGGGCCAACGCTGAAGTTTCATTGCGCAGCCCTGGCGGTGGTGAGCGGCGCCGGCGTCCCGGTCACCCTTGACGGTATCGCGCAAGAGATGAACCGCGTATTGCCGATCCCGGCCGGGGCGACGCTGAAAATCGGCGCCGTCGAAGGGGCGGGGGTCAGAAGCTACCTCTGCCTGCGCGGCGGCATCCAGGTGCCGGATTATCTGGGCAGCAAAAGTACCTTTACTCTTGGACAGTTTGGCGGCCATGGCGGGCGGGCGCTGCGCAGCGGGGATGTTCTGCATCTGGCGCCAGACGGCAAGGGAGAAACTGGCGCCGCGCTGCCTGTTGCGCTGGTGCCGCCGCTGGCAACGGTGCGTACCCTGCGGGTGATTTACGGTCCGCACGGTGCGCCGGAATTTTTTGCCGCAGATTACATCGACACCTTTTTTGCCACCGACTGGGAGGTGCATTTTAACTCCAGCCGTACCGGCGTGCGGCTGATTGGCCCTAAACCGCTGTGGGCCCGCGACAGCGGCGGCGACGCGGGGCTGCATCCGTCGAATATTCACGATAACCCTTATGCCGTCGGCGCGGTTGATTTTACCGGCGATATGCCGGTTATTCTTGGCCCCGACGGCCCGAGCCTCGGCGGTTTCGTCTGCCCGGTGACGGTGATTGAAGCCGATCTCTGGCAGCTGGGGCAGTTGAAAGCCGGCGACAAGGTGCGTTTTGTCGCCGTGGATCTGTCCACGGCCCGTCGACTGGCGGCTGGCTACCGGGAGGAGCTGGCGACGCTGGAGGCAATGCCCGTGGCGTGGCAACCCGCGCGGTTAACTTCCCCCGTGGTGATGAGCTGCGGAGAGGCGGATAAGCGTCTGGTGGCCCGTCTTTCCGGCGATACCCATCTGCTGCTGGAAGCGGGAGAGGCGGAGCTCGATCTGGTGCTGCGCTTTCGCATTCATGCTCTGATGCAGGCGCTGGAAAGCGGCTCCCGCGCGGGGGTGATTGACCTGACGCCAGGTATTCGCTCTCTGCAAATTCATTTCCAGCCGGAAACCCTGACGCTTGACGCGCTGTTGAGCTGGGTGAGCGTGGCGTGGGCGGCGGTGTGCGTCAGCGACGATCTGCAGGTGCCGAGCCGGGTGGTCCATCTGCCGCTGTCGTGGGACGACCCGGCCTGTCGCACCGCTATCGATAAATATATGACGACCGTACGGCGCGACGCGCCATGGTGCCCGAGCAACCTCGAATTTATCCGCCGGATTAACGACTTACCGGACGAACAGGCGGTATGGCAGACGGTGTTCGACGCCAGCTATCTGGTGATGGGGCTGGGCGATGTCTATCTTGGCGCGCCGGTGGCGACGCCGCTCGATCCGCGTCATCGTCTGGTGACCACCAAGTACAACCCGGCGCGTACCTGGACGGCGGAAAACTCGGTGGGGATCGGCGGGGCCTATCTGTGCGTCTACGGTATGGAAGGTCCCGGGGGCTACCAGTTTGTTGGCCGAACGCTGCAGATGTGGAATCGCTATCACGAGGTCGCCGACTTCGCCGGTAAACCCTGGCTGCTGCGCGTCTTCGACCAGCTGCGTTTCTACCCGGTTTCTGCCGAGGAACTGCAACAGATCCGCCGCGATTTTCCGCTTGGCCGCTATCCGCTGCGCATTGAGCACAGCACTCTGCGGCTGGCGGAGTACCAGCAGTTTCTGCAGCAGGAAGCGGTAAGTATCGACGCTTTTCGCCAGCATCAACAGCGCGCCTTCAATGATGAACGCGAACACTGGATAGCCAGCGGCCAGGCGCATTTCGATAGCCAGGAAGTCCCGGCTGACGCGGGTGTCGAGGCGCCGCTGCAGCGCGGACAGCAGGGCGTGGAGAGCCCGATCTCCGGCAATCTGTGGCAGGTGCAGGCCGCCGCGGGGAGTCATGTGCGCGCCGGCGACGTTCTGGTGGTGCTGGAGTCAATGAAAATGGAGATCCCGCTGTTGGCGCCGTGCGACGGCGTGGTGCAACAGATGAATGTTCAGCCGGGGGCGTCGGTACGCGCCGGGCAACGTGTGGCGGTGATCCTGGAGGAGAACGTATGAGTCAGCCAACCTTTGATTTACGTCTTGCGACCCTGGCAGAGGCGTATCGCCGCGGCGAATTGACGCCGCGCGCGCTGCTGGCCGATATCCGCCAGAAGGCGCAGACGCTGAATCCGGAGTATCAGTTGTTCATTCATATACTGACGGCGGATGAGCAGGAGCCCTGGCTGGCGGCGCTGGATACGGTTGCGCCGGAGACGCTACCGCTGTACGGCGTGCCGTTTGCCATCAAAGATAATATCGATCTTGCGGGAATTGCCACCACCGCCGCCTGTCCGGCCTTCGCCCGCACCGCGACTGAGGATGCCACTATCGTGGCCCAGCTAATTGCCCTCGGCGCTATCCCGGTCGGCAAAACCAATCTCGATCAGTTTGCCACCGGCCTGAACGGAACGCGTTCGCCCTACGGCCGCTGCCGTAACGCTTATCATGCGGACTATCCCTCCGGTGGATCCAGCGCCGGTTCCGCGCTGGCTGTCGCGCTCGGAGTGGCCAGCTTCGCCCTCGGAACCGACACCGCCGGCAGCGGGCGGGTCCCGGCTTCGCTCAATAACCTGGTGGGACTGAAGGCCAGCAAGGGACTTATCTCTACCGCCGGGGTGGTGCCGGCCTGCCGGACCCTCGACTGTACGACATTCTTTACCGCCACCGCCGACGAGGCCAGCCGGCTGCTGGCCCTGACCGCACGGCTGGATCCGCGAGATGCCTACAGTCGCCGCAACCCGCAGTGGAACAGCCGTCAGGCGTTTGGCGCCCCGACGCCGGGATTTCGCTTCGGCGTGCCGCAGACGCTGAATTTCCTTGGCTGTGCGCAGAGCGAGTCACAGTTTATGCAGGCGAAAGCACGGCTGATAGCCCTTGGTGGCGTGCCGGTCAACCTCGATATGACGCCGTTTCTTGCCGCCGCGCGCCTGCTGTACGACGGCCCGTGGGTCGCAGAACGTTATGCGGTGGTGGAACCGTTGATTACGCAGCAGCCTGAGGCGGTGCTGCCGGTGATTCGCGAGGTGCTGGCGAAAGCGCCGGATACCGATGCCGTGGCCACATTCCGCGCAATGTACCAGCTGCAAGCGTACAAGGCGCAGTGTGACGCGTTGCTGGAGACGCTGGACTGCGTGCTGACGCCGACCTGTCCGCGCCCGGTGACGCTGGCCGAACTGGAGGCCGAGCCGGTGCAGCGAAATGCCGATCTTGGCTACTACACCAACTTTATGAACCTGCTGGATTATGCGGCGGTGAATGTGCCGGTCGGTTTTCTGGCAAACGGATTGCCCTCCGGCGTCACCCTGTTTGGCCGGGCTTTCACCGACCAGTACCTTCTCGGTGTGGCCGACGCGTTCCAGCGCGTACAGCCACTGCCGCTGGTCGGCGGGAATCTGCTGGCCGCATCGTTGCCTGCCGCCACCGGTAGCCACGATCGTATGCCGCTGGTGGTCTGTGGCGCCCATCTTGATGGCCTGGCGCTGAACGGGCAGCTGCGGGAGCGGGGCGGGCGTCTGCTGACGGCCATACAGAGCGCTCCATGCTATCGGCTGTATGCCCTGGCCGACGGACGTCGTCCAGGGATGGTGCGTGATGAAAACGACGGCGCGGCCATCGCCGTGGAGGTCTGGGAGCTGCCCTCGTCGGAGCTGGGCTCGCTGCTGGCGGCCATTCCCGCACCGCTGGGGCTGGGCAAGGTCGAACTGTCCGACGGACGCTGGCTGAGCGGTTTTATCTGCGAAGGGTACGGTCTGCAGGGGGCTACCGACATTACCGGCTACGGAGGCTGGCGGGCCTGGCTGACCCGCGGCTGACCCCGGGGCCTCTGCCTTAACCGGGCAGAGGCCTTTTTGTGACAATGTCACACTCATTTCATCCCCCGGGTTTGTGCTGGCGCCTGCCGGGTATCTAACATGCTGAAACATTTCTGCTAAATCATTAGCAACCTTTCTGTAGGGCTGACGCGTCGATAACGCTATTCTGCTGCGCTTTTTCTTTTTTTCGCCTTTTATGCAAACTCAAGTGAATTGCCGCTAATGACCCTATTGAGAGATGAAATTCGCGATCACTCAGCGGAAGAGATGCTGTTTATTCGTCGTGCCGCGATCGCGTTTCTACTGGTGGTGGTCTGCTTTGGCGTGCTGATTTTTAACCTCTACCGTTTACAGGTTAAGCAGCACGATTTCTATCAGACCCGATCGAATCAGAATGACATAAAAATGCTGCCTATCGCGCCAAGCCGTGGGCTTATTTTCGATCGCAACGGTATCCCGCTGGTACAGAACATCACCCTCTACCGCCTGCAGGTGATCCCGAGCAAAATTCCCGATATGACCACATTGCTGAACGCATTGACACCGATCGTGGATTTGAGCCCCGATGATATCGCCAGTTTCCGCGACGATATGCACCACAACAGTCGCTACAAGCAGGTGACCCTGAAGTCGGCCCTGAGCGATGTTGAAGTGGCGCGATTTGCGGTCAACGAGTTCCGTTTTCCGGGCGTCACGGTGGAGAGCTACCAGCAGCGTGACTACCCCTACGGCGCCCAGCTGGCGCACGTGGTCGGCTATGTATCGAAAATCAACGACAGCGACCTGCAACGCCTGGACAAAAACGGTGAGGCGGAAAACTATGCTGCGGACCATAATATCGGCAAGCAGGGCATCGAAGGCTATTACGAAAAAGAGCTCCACGGCATGACCGGTTATCAGGAGGTGGAAGTCGATAACCATGGTCGCGTGGTGCGCCTGCTCAAAGAGGTGCCGCCGGTAGCCGGGAAGAATATCTACCTGACGCTGGATCTGCATTTACAGCAGTATATTGAAGGGGTACTGAAGGGGCAGCGCGCGGCGGTGGTGGTGGTTGATCCACGCGACGGCGGCGTGCTGGCGATGGTTTCCAGTCCCAGCTATGACCCAAATCCCTTCGTGAAGGGGATTGGCTATAAGGCGTACCGTTCTCTGCTCGATAACCCGGACCGCCCGCTGATTAACCGCGTGACCCAGGGGCTCTATCCGCCGGCATCGACGGTAAAACCCTATATGGCGCTGTCGGCACTTTCCGCTGGCGTGATTACGCCCACCACCACCTTTTTCGGCGCGCCGACCTGGACACTGCCCGGCACCCAGCGCCGCTACCGCGACTGGCTGAAAACCGGTCACGGGATGTTGAATGTCACCAAGGCGATTGAGGAGTCGGCGGATACCTTCTTCTATCAGGTGGCCTTCGAAATGGGCATTGACCGCATTCACAGCTGGCTGAGCAAGTTTGGCTACGGGCAGTTAACGGGGATTGATTTGAATGAAGAGTATGCCGGGGTGTTGCCGAGCCGCGAGTGGAAGCAGAAGGTGCATAAAAAACCGTGGTATCAGGGGGACACCATTTCGGTCGGCATCGGCCAGGGCTACTGGATCGCCACGCCAGTCCAGATGGTGAAGGCGCTGACGACGCTGCTCAACAACGGCAAGGTAAAAAATCCCCATCTGCTCTATTCCATGAAGCGCGGCAATAAGGTTGAACGCTATCAGCCGCCGGATAATACGCCGCAGGTGGGCGACCCGAAATCGCCGTACTGGGGCATCGTGCGCAACGGGATGTACGGCATGGCTAACTTGCCTAATGGCACCGGTTATAAACTGTTTCATACCGCGCCGTACCAGATTGCCGCGAAATCCGGTACCTCGCAGGTCTTCAGCCTGAAAGAGAATCAGACCTACAATGCGAAGATGATCCCGGTCAGACTCCGCGATCATATTTTCTATACCTTGTTTGCTCCGTATCAGCATCCAAAGGTGGCGATGGCGCTGATTCTGGAAAACGGCGGCGGCGAGGGTGTTGTCGCCGGGCCAACGGCGCGCGCTATCCTTGACCACATCTTTGATCCGGCCAACGCGCCTGATGTCGCACAGGGGGCTGAAGCCAGCGTTCCGCAGATAGACAGCGCCGACGCGCAGTAGAACAGGAGAGTATCGCCCGGTGTTGTGCTGGCCGGGCGAGGTTACAGCGGTAAATCGCCGTCAACATGATGTGGTCTGCCGAGGCCGGTGAGGGTACTTGCAGAACGTCAGCCAGAGGCGAGGCTGGCTGACGTTTTAGTGGGGATTCAGGCTTCACTCATTTCTGCACTGATTTGCTCAAGTGATTTGTTTTTTGTTTCAACAACGAAAAACAGGTTAAGTAAAAACCATAACAGGCAACATGCCCCGTACAGTAAGAATGGGAAGCTGCCGTTAAAGATGTTGTTGAGGGTCAGGCTGTTTGTAAGCATAGGAAATGTCTGTGAAACGATAAAACTCCCCGTCCAGATGAGTAGCGTGGCCCACGACATCAATTTATCACGGATCATATTTGGTGCCATTTCCGGGATGATAATCCATAAAATGGGGCCGATAGTCCCACCAAAAAAGAGGATGTAAACTATCATAATAACCAGCATAAGCATGCTGGTGACGCCCATCCAGATTAATATTCCGAGAAGCGTAATGGCAACAAAACAGACAAATGATCCGATTATTAGTAGTTTTCTCCTTCCGTATTTCTCGACGTTATACACCGCCCACACCGCCGCCGCAAAAAAAGCGATACCAATAATAATTTGCTGATAATAAGCCGTTTGTTCATTGGCAATTCCGATGTTCTCGAATAATACATTGCCATAATATAGCACGGCATTTATTCCGCACAGATTGGCCAGTAACGCCATGGCCATGATAGTGAAGGAGACTTTGCGGTATTTTTTAGACAACATCTTTTCATTATTATGCGTTACATTTTGCGGATTAAACGATTTTTTTATCTCCGCAATAGCTGTCTGGCTATCATATTGTTGTCCGTGAATGAACTGAAGAATGACTTCCGCTTCCTCCTCACGATGTTTATTAATCAACCAGCGAGGAGATTCCGGCAAAAAGAATGCTAAACCCATGAACACACAGCCAGGAACCGACATGGCACCGAGCATATAGCGCCAGGAGTACTGCGTCGCCCACTCGGCATCAGGCGTCCAGCCGGCAACCAGGGCATTAACCAGATAGACGGAAAGGATCCCGAAGGCGATCATCATCTGATAAAAACCGAGTGTTTTCCCCCGCACCTGGCTGGCCGAAATTTCACCAATATACACGGGGGCAGTAGCTGAGCCCAGTCCGACACCGATCCCACCGGCAATTCTGCAGAGAATAAACATGGTAAAGTTATAGGGGAATGCAGTACCAATTCCGGCAAGAAAAACCAACCCTCCGGTAATAATCAGCGCCTTTTTTCTTCCCAACCGGTTGGTGATAAATTGACCGCTGAAAGCGCCGATCATAAACCCAAGGACAACAGAAGATACGGCCCATCCCATCCCTATATCATCAAGGGAGAAAAAATTCCTTAAATGTAATATCGCACCGGCAATCACCGCGGAGTCAAATCCATAGAGTAAACCGGCCAGTGAGGCAATAAGGGATAACTTATAGCTCGTGGTATATACTGTTTTCATTTTATTCACCGGTTTTCTTTATGACGGGTACGGCCCCATTTTTGATTTTTGCTGATCTTTCTATATATTCAGGAATGATTTGCATTGAATCGTCAAACCACGCATCAGGGTCGGTACTCGCCACCAGGGCAAAGTTACCCCATGGCATTAAGGATCCTGAACGAATAATGACTCTGGCGCTGCCATAGACTTCAGCAACTAATTGCGCGTGAGGAATTAAAGTGAAATCAGCGCCTGAACCGGTAAATATTTCAGTGACACGCTGCAGGAGTTTCGGGTTTTTTTGCGGTACTTCATCGGCAAAAATTACATTCTCAATAAAAATCTCCTGTCGCAGGACCGATAAAATATCAAGTAAATCAATCATCCCGGCATAAAAAGCGAGATCGATTCGCTGGCTATGGGACGGGATTGGCGCACCTGCGTCGGTAACTAATACAATATCACCATGACCTAAACTGGCCAGCGCTTCGGCGATCTGCGGATGTAGAATTTTACCAGGTCTCATAATATTCTCCGGTTATAGTTATTTAGGCGTACAGAATCAGGTAATGTATTTTTCTATTTATCCAGACGGTGCCTGGTGATTATTTTCGATGTAATTCGGTTTCAATTTCCTCCAGCGTTTTCCCTTTGGTTTCCGGCACCTTCGTCAGGACAAAAAATAAAGCGATGATGGATATACCGGAAAAGATAAAGAAGGTATTTGCCGCGCTAATATTTTCCACCAGAACCGGGAAGTATCGTGAAACCAGGAAGTTTCCTCCCCATAATGCGAAGGTTGCTATTGATACGGCGATGCCACGGACGTGAATCGGGAAAATTTCAGCGATAATGACATAGGCTACCGTGCCGTAAGATACGGCAAAAATAGCCACATAGGCCAGAATGCAAATCAGCAAAAGCGTGGTTTGTGTTTCACTGGCGCGAAACAGAAGTCCGATACAGCCAAGAGCAATGGCCATTCCCGCCGAGCCGAAAATGAGCAACGAGCGGCGGCCAACCTTATCGATTATCCACATTGAAACCAGCGTTGAAATAACCAATACCAGTCCGATAAGTACGGTAAACGACATCGCGCCGCTGACATCAACTCCCGCGGTTTTAAATATTTCCGGGGCGTAATAAAAAATCGCGTTGATGCCTGTTATCTGCTGAAAGAGTGCAACGCAAAAGCCAACCACCAGCGCTTTACGTAAGCGCGGGGTGAAGAGTTCACGCAATCGCGAAGGAGAGTCGCTTAATAAGGCGGACTTAATTGCAGCGAGCTGCTCGCGGGCTGTTGTTTCATCGGGATTTATTTTGCGCAGTATAGTCAGACCCTGCGCATCTCGTCCTTTGCGTATCAACCAACGTGGGCTTTCCGGCACCCAGATCAGTAGCAACAGGAAAACAATTGCCGGTGCGATACCGGTGGCGAAAATAATTCGCCAGCCATGTTCAACATTCCATGCTTCACTGGCGTGACTGGCAATCACTGCGGCAATTGAAAAAATGGCCAGATTACCCACGCAGTTGAAAAGCTGATTAAGTGAGACCAGACGCCCGCGAATATGGGCTGGGGAGACCTCCGCAATATAGAGCGGGGCAATTGTCGTTTCCACGCCGATACCGACGCCCACCAGAATACGGAACCAGACCAACATTTCCGCCGTTGTCGCCATGGCTTCACCCAGAACGCCAAAAATAAAAATCAGCGCCGTTAACAACAGCACCTTTTTTCGCCCTACGGCGTCGGAAAGTGGTCCCGCCAGCGCAACGCCCACAATACATCCAATAATGATGGATGAGGTGACCCAACCAATACCATCGGCATCCAGTGCGAATCTGTTTTGCAAAAAACCAACGGAACCCGAAATGCTACCGTTATCAAAGCCAAACAGAAACCCGCCGACGGCGGTGACGATTGAAATCAACAGGACGTTGCGCATCCAGACATTTTTTGCCGTGACATGTGCATGACTAACCATAGTACCCTCCGTGATTAAGTCGGTGAGCGGGGCGGTGTTGGAATAGTGCGTACCGCGCAGCGCCGTTGTAGTGTTGAAAGCGGGAGTTCGGCAGCGAGGCCTGCCGTCGAGCTGGCGGCATTTGCTGCGCCACAGGCCGCTGCCAGCTTCAGATGTTCCACCCACCCAGCCTGTGGCCTGGAAAGTAGGCTGGCGATCAGTCCTGCGCAGTATGCGTCCCCGGAACCGACCGGGCTGGCTGTCATTACGGAGGGGGCTGTTAGTTCGAAATGGCCATCCGGCGTAAGGGCTAATGTCGGGCGCGGGCCATCGGTGATAATCACGCAACGCACCCCTTGTACCAACCATGTCTCAGGGAGAGGCAGCGACGACTCCGCATTAGCGTGGCGCAGTTCGTCGCGATTGATTTTGATAATATCCGGAAGTGCATTTGCAGAGTGCAGCAGAGCTGCGCCGTGCGTATCGAGTAGCGTAAGCACACCGCAGGCACGTGCCTGCGCTATCCAGTATCCGTACTCGTCAGGAGGCAGATTTTTTGCCAGTGAGCCGGTACAAATTAACGCATCCGCATGGGGTAATTCCTGCGCCAGCAGGGCATGGAGACGCTGATGTTCCTCCTGGCTGATGGGCGGACCGCCGGCGTTATATACGCTGGCTTTCTCTGGCGAGTCCGTTTCCGTAATGACCTCGCAGATGCGGGTGCTGCCGGCGATATCACACCAGCATCCGGCCAGCGCTTCTTGTTGCAAAAGCTCATGGCACAGGCGTCCGGTGGCGCCGCCGAGAAACCCCAGTAACAGCGGCACCGGCGCATCCGGTAAATATGTCGTCAGCTGTTTAAGTACCCGCGCGACATTGACGCCTTTACCGCCGGCCAGCGTTTTGTCATCCAGCAAACGATGAACGTCGCCAGGGCGCTGTTTATCAACCAGTAGCAAACGTTCGATCGCCGTATTCAGTGAAGCGATGATGACTTTCATAGCTGGTCCTCCCTGTGAGTCGCGATAAACCAGCTTTCACGGGCAATCATGGCGGCCCCCATCGCGACGGGTTCGGTTAATGTGCTGGCGAAGAGCGGCATTTTCCAGCGGCGTTTCCGGTGTTCAATCATCTCCGAACGCTGGAATAGCGATCCCATAAGTACGGCGTCCTGGGGACGTATCGCCCCCATTTCACACATCTGGGTAAGCAGCTGGTAGGCGCGATCGGCGATGTGGTTGAGTGTGGCCTGAACTAATCCGGCGGGGCGAATACCGGCATTCAGGTGGTGTAGTGAAAAAAGGCCTTGAGCTTCGCTCTCATCCACCGACACCGACACCCCACGGGTGTCTGCATCAGTCAATAGATCGTTGAAAAGGTGGTCATAATCCCCCTGATAAAGCAGTTCAGCGAGTGTCTGGATTATTTTCCCGGAAGGGGTCGCGCAACCCATCACAAACTCGCCGGCTTTCCAGGTCCGTTCGATATCGACGCCAAGTTGCCAGGCAGCAGATGTATCAGGAAAATGAGGGGTTAACACCATCAGGTATTCTGATGTGCCTATCGAGTCGAAAACGTGGGTCGGCTGACTGTGTTGCACGGCCAGCGCACCGACGATTTGATCATGCCCGCCAATGAATACGCAGGCGCCCGGATACAGCTCAACACCCGGCAGCATCTGCGCATGGATTTCGCCACAGCACTCGCCGGTATCTGCCGGCGTCGGGAATAATGTTGGCGAAAGTCGCAGCTGTTGCAGCGTAGGTTCGTGCGGCTGCATGCTTTTGAGATCGATGCACTGCGAATGGGTCAGCTGCGAGGAGGGTGCGCGCCATTCTCCCGTTAACCGCCACATGATGAAAGTGCCGAAATCAACCCAGCGATCGATGTGATTCCAGAGTTCTTCATGATGCTGCCGTATCCAGCTCAGCCGTTCCGGACTTTGGTTTGGTCGTGAACGCATACCGGAGATGGCATAGTGCTCCTCGCTGTCCAGCCAGCTTTGCGTCTCGTTATCCAGCGCGGCGGCAGGGTAGTTTTCCCACCAGGCAAGAGAAGGGTAGACAATGTCCCCGCGGAGGTTCACGGCCACGGACTCTTCTTGTCCAAAGGTTCCAATAGAAATTGCGGCCAGCGGTCCGTGAGCCCGGGCCGCTGTACGGGCATAATCTGTTAGCTGGATCACCAGCATTTGCCATACGTCTTGCGCATCGTGGAAGGTCAACCCGTCACGTTGCAGGATGGGAGTGCGGCACTTTTTCACGGGTAAAAGTACACCGTCCTCGCTCAGACCGATGATCTTGATATGTGTCGTGCCAATATCTATACCGAGAAACCACATGGTGAATCCCCCTCACTGTGCCGTTTATAATCCCAGCTTACCTGGATTCAGCGTTCCGTTAGGATCGAGTGCCTGCTTGACGCGGCGCAATAATAAATGTGCGGAACCGAGAGATTCGCGGGCATAAGGCGAACGAACTAATCCGCCGCCGTGGTGATGCGACAGTTCGGCATGATGTTCCAGACAAACGCGCATAGTTTCCCGCCAGATGGTGCGCAATTTTTCTACCGCTTCGCGGTCGCTGCTCTCCCGCCCAAGGAGAATCATGTACATCGAGGTCCCCTGAGGATAAACGTGCGAAAAATGCGACAGCACTTCGTCCGCGAGCGGGGTAAGCATCTCGTGCAGAGCGTGATACAGACCGGAGATACCGTCCCAGGTATGCGCAATTTCGATGGTCTCGGCAAATCCCCCATGGCTATCAAGTAGTTTCTCCACGGTTGAAAAATCAAATCGGCGCTCCATCCATTTCAGCACGCCTTCTGAGCCGATGGATTTTCCGCCGTGGCGATGAACAATGGCCATAAAAGCATCCATTTCAGCGTGCGCGACGGCATCCACGCCCTGGGTGCCGAGGAACATCACCGGTTTATCCTGCAGTGGGTTTTGCATTGCATGACGAGCTTCATTGGTATCATACAGGCGCAGCAGGAACGGCCGCAGACCCGCCATGGCCTGCTCACGCATGATCTCGAGACCAGCGTCGATAGAAGGGAGTTCCAGCGAATCGTACAGGCGCGTCTGGGGCAGGGGGAATATTTTGAGCTGCACCGAGGTGACGATCCCAAGCGTACCTTCGGCGCCAATAAACAGCTGGCGGAGATCCGGGCCCATTGCTGCGCGCGGAGAAGCCTTAAGCCGCAGCTTTTCACCCGTAGCAAGAATGACCGTATAGGCGGTAACTAACTCTTCAATACCACCGTAGTAAGATGAAAACTGCCCGGTTGCCAGCGTGGACAGCCAGCCTCCGACGGTGGACTGATACAGTGATTGTGGCGAGTGACCCAGCGTCCAGCCCATCTGCTGGAGCTCATCTTCCAGCTGACCTCCGTTATAGCCGGCAGAAACTTCGACGGTGAGGTTCGTGATGTTGATTTCGCGGTGCTGCGTCATACCGGTTACATCCAATACGATGCCGCCGCGCGTCGGGAGAGGCTGGCCGGTTACTGAGGATGCCAGCGCCCTGGGGGTGACCGGCGTATCATTTGCCGTCGCCAGCGCCAGTACTTGTTGAATCTGTTTTTCGTCGGTGACTTTTACCACTACATCAGCCTGATAATCATGGCATCCTAAGCGTCTGAGCTTTGTGGACAGAGGCCAGGTATCGTGGCTGGATGCCTGCAGCGTTTCACGATCGCTGAGTACCTGTGACTCAGGGAGGATGCTTTTCAGGTCGGTGATGAGATGGGAAACGTCGGACATACTAACTCCTGTTTTTTCAGTTTAAAGGATTTTCCTGGCGCGATGAGACGGGGTAAAACGCACAGGGCATATTTCATTGACAGCACGTTAGTGGCTAATATACGATCAATTTGCAGAAAGCTGCAAATTGCATTTTAATATTTTCCAGACTTTGTGAAGGAGAGCAAAATGGATAGTCGCACCGGTAAGGCAGTTCGTTTAGGTCGTATTTTGCGCCCGGAAACGGGGCGGGCAGTGGTTGTTGCCGCATCCCACGGGGTGATGTCAGGTCCTCCCTCTGGACTGAAAACACGCGATGAAATTGAAACTGTTTTCGCTCAGTTGCGTGATGCAGACGGCGTGATGGTGACTCCTGGGATGATTCCTGTGGTTGAAAAGACCTTTATTGGTCGCGACCGGCCTGGTTTTGTCCTGCATCTGGACTGGAAAAATCATGCCCGTTCTATCTATACCCCGGGTAAAGACGGCCGCAGTGAAGGCGTTCTGGCACAACTAGCGCACATCGAAGAGGTGTCTGCGTGTGGCATTGATGCAGTGATGACCTACATGTATCTGGGGCAGAAAGATACGGCGCTGGAACAGGCCGAGATTGCGCGCAATACGCGTATTGTACGCGAATGTGAGCGGCATGGGATTGGCGTTATTATCGAACCGCGTTCTGCACTGGAAGGTGTCGATCCCGATGCCCTGAGTGCCAAAGTCATGAGTCTGTATTGCCGTATCGCCGCGGATATCGGCGCGGATCTGGTCAAAGCGCTCTGGCCGGGGTCAGTGGAGGATTTTGCTGCTGTAACAAGCACCTGCTATACTCCGGTGCTACTCGCCGGAGGCGCGGGTGGCGAAGATCCGCACTCAACCCTGCAGCTGGCTGCGGATGCGCTTCGGGCAGGCGCCAAAGGGGTGATGTTTGGTCGACGTATTTTCCGTGCACAGCAACCTGCCGGCGTCCTTCGTGCGCTCAATGCTGTCGTGCATGAAGGTCAAAGCGTTGAACAAGCGTTACAGTATCTGGAACAGTAAAAGTCGGCGAAAACAATGACGGTTATTGCGCGTGAAGCAAAGCATCTCTCTCCGGTCGCATTTATTGCACGCTCGATTATTTCACTCGGCTTGTCCGGACGCCTTCCTACGACCTCCTGGTATCAGGATGTCCTGGAAATCGGTTCCGGGACCGTGCAGAAAGCGCTACAGGAACTAAAAAAATCCGGTGCGGTAACCCTTGTTTCTCGTGGTCATCAGGGGACCTTTGTGGTCTCCTGGGATTTTACATTGCTGTGGAACGCCGCCCGGATACCGCCGGTCCATATGCTACTCCCTCCTCGAGGCTCCCGGGAAGCGACCCAGGTGGCTTCCGCGCTGGTTGAGCAGTGTAGCCAATGGGGTGTCGTCACCACCGTTGGCTATCTGCGCGGCGCGCACTCGCGCCTGGCCGCCTTCAACGAAAACACCGCGGATATCGTTCTGCTCTCGTCCGGTTCGGCGCAAATGCTAATGAAGGATGCGGCTGCTGAAGGCTATGAGTTATTTGAAGTCGGCAACGGCAGCTATTACCGACCAGAAAGTCTGGTGGTGGTGGAAAAAACCGATACCGTGGCGGCGACGCGTTTGCGCGTCGGAATTGATTTTCACTCCAGCGATCATCAGCGTCTTACCCGCGCCCAGTTTCCGGAGACGCAATGCGAATATGTTGAGGTCGATTTTACCTTGCTGCCGCGTTCCGTCTTCCTTGGTGAGATTGATACCGGTGTCTGGCATCAGGAGCCTTCGCTGATCCCGCTGGATAAAATTGGCTTAACGATTCGTGCGCTGGATAATCCTCAGGCGATGGTGTTGGCAGATGAGATTTCCAGCGCTGTGCTGGTTGTTCGTTCAACATCACCGGTTGCTCAGCTATTGCGGCAAGTTGATTTCGATAAGCTCAAACGACAGGCTATGCAACCCGTAAACACGTCTGATCCTTACTTTGCCAGCGTGCCGGATATTCTCCGCTTCCAGAAAATTGCCTCGTTCGCGCGTACCTGATAGTGCAATAGGGTGGTGCGTAAATCATTTCCTTGCCGGCTTCCACGCGGAGCAGCGCTTATTCCCGCATGGTGTCACTCATAGAGATTGGTTATTTGTCGAAACAACCGCCTTTCTCCATAGTGAAAGGACTGTAGAAAGCATCGAAGGGTAACGGGCTATGGCGTTGAGAAACAAACTTCTTATTGTGCAGACCGGCGCGCCGCCGGCGGAAATTGAGGCCGAACATGGCGATCTTCCGCAGTGGTTTGGCCGGCTGCTTGCCCCCTGGCGTCAGCAGATCGCCACCGTGCGTGTCTATGCGGGGGAAACATTGCCCGCTCCGGATAGCCAGACCGTGGCGGTAATGACGGGGTCATGGGCGATGGTCACCGATCGGCTGGCGTGGAGCGAGAAAACCGCCGCGTGGATCCGTTCGGCGATGGCGGTAGAGATGCCGTTATTTGGTATCTGCTACGGTCATCAGCTGATGGCCGACGCGCTCGGCGGCGAGGTGGCGTACCATCCGGCAGGACGTGAAACGGGATGCAAGGCGATTACGCTTTCCGCTGCCGGACGAACGGACCCGTTGCTCAGCGACCGGCCGGCCCATTTCCCCGCACACCTCAGCCATCTGCAAACGGTCGTCAGGCTGCCGCCGGATGCGACGGTGCTGGCCGCTTCAGCGCACGATCCCCACCAGATAGTGCGCTATACCCGCCATGCGCTGTCCACACAGTTCCATCCGGAATTTACCCCTGAAATTGCGCGTTCATTGATCCACTATCGTGATGACGTGCTGCGAACGGAGGGGATCGATCCCCGGCAACTGCTGGATAAGGTGGAGGCGTGTCCGGTCGCGGCGGGAATATTAACCCGCTTCGTGGCCAACTATCTGGAGCCGGACGTTGCACATGCTTAACAGGCCGCTGAGGGCTTAACGTAAAGCGTTGGCCCGCACAGCGCGCCTTCCGTCTGTATCACAATGTATCTGCCGGGGGAGCAATACATCGCGATACAAAACCCCGCCATTCTGCGCATATGCCGTATACAAAACGCGGGTTAACTGTCTGGGTACGCTCTTCTCTTTCAGTTAACAGGTGGCTTTATGAACAGTTTATCTCGGGTCCGTAACGGTAGTGCGCTGATGCTGGCGCTGTCGGCTCTGTGGTCAGCCAGCGTTTGTGCGGCGGACGATGCCGGTGCATTCGATCATGTTCAACAGATTCAGGCCGGCGATCTGAATATCGGCTATGTCGATATCGGTCCGCGCGACGGTCAGCCGGTTATCCTGCTGCACGGCTGGCCGTATGATATTCATAGCTATGAGAAAGTGGCACCCGCGTTAGCGCAAAAAGGGTTCCGCGTTATCGTGCCGTATCTGCGTGGATATGGTACCACCCGTTTTCTCTCTGCGAAGACGCCGCGCAACGGACAGCCGTCGGCGATGGCGGCAGATATTATTCACCTGATGGACGCCTTGCAGATAAAACAGGCCGATGTGGCCGGTTTTGACTGGGGGGCGCGTACCGCCGATATCATGGCGGCGCTGTGGCCGGAGCGGGTTAAATCGCTGGTTTCGGTGAGCGGGTATCTGATTGGCAGCCAGCAAATCGGCGCCAGGCCGCTGCCGCCGCAGGCGGAACTCTCCTGGTGGTATCAGTTTTATTTCGCCACCGCGCGCGGCGAGGCGGGCTATCGGCAGAATACGCGCGATTTTGCGCAGCTGATCTGGCATCAGGCCTCGCCGGGCTGGGCCTTCAGCGAAGCCGAATTTGCGCAAAGCGCCAAAGCGCTGATAAACCCGGACCATGTTGCCGTGACCATCAGTAACTATCGCTGGCGGCTGGGCATCGATAAAGGCGAACAGAAATATGCCGCCTATGAACAGAAACTGGCGCTGCTGCCGACGATTTCCGTCCCGACCATTACGCTTGAGGGCGACAACAACGGTGCGCCGCACCCGACGCCGGAGAGCTATCGGGCGAAATTTAGCGGCAAATATGAGCACCGGACGTTAACCGGCAACATCGGTCACAATCCACCGCAGGAAGATCCCGCCGACTTTGTTAAAGCGGTGGTCGATGCCGACCGTCTGTAGCGCGTGCGCCGGAGGCGGCGAGTTGCGCTTCCGGCAACAGCGCATATTCTTGTTGAGTTGCATTCATTCACGACGGAGCCTGCGGTGGAACATATTGACCATATTCTGGTTGTCGATGACGACCGCGATATTCGTGAACTGGTGACCGATTATCTGAATAAATCGGGATACCGCGCCACGGGTGCTGCAAATGGTAAAGCGATGTGGTCAGTGCTGCAGGGTCATCATGTGGATCTGATTGTCCTCGATATTATGCTTCCCGGCGAGGATGGCCTGATCCTCTGTCGCCAGCTGCGTAGCCACGGTCAGCAAAATATCCCAGTTCTGATGTTAACCGCCCGCACCGACGACAGCGACCGTATTCTGGGTCTGGAAATGGGCGCCGATGACTACCTGGTCAAACCCTTCGTCGCCCGGGAGCTGCTGGCGCGGATTAAAGCGATCCTGCGACGCACGCGCGCGCTGCCACCCAATCTGCAAATTACCGAAGCCGGCAGACTGATTGCGTTTGGCGACTGGCAACTGGATACCTCCGCGCGTCATCTGCTGGATAATGACGGCACTATCGTCGCGCTGAGCGGGGCAGAATACCGACTGCTGCGGGTCTTTCTCGACCATCCCCAGCGGGTGCTCAACCGCGACCAGCTGCTGAACCTGACCCAGGGACGCGATGCCGAGCTGTTTGAGCGCTCCATCGATCTGCTGGTGAGCCGCTTACGCCAGCGGCTGCGGGAAGATGCCCGCGAACCGGCCTACATCAAAACCGTGCGTAGCGAAGGGTATGTCCTCGCGGTCGCGGTTGCCATTCGCGAGGTCCGCGAATGAGGCTGTGGCCCGCTTCTCTGCGGTCACGGCTGATGCTGATGATTTTCTTCACCTTACTGCTGGCTAATGCCCTGACCCTTTCGCTGCTGCTGTATGAGCGGATGAGCAGCGCCCGCAGCGTGATGCTGGGAAACCTGGAGTACGACGTGGCAACCAGCGTGGCGATCCTTGACCGACTTCCCGCCGCCGAGCGTCCGCAGTGGCTGGCGCGGCTGGCGCGTGGCAACTATCGCTACCGGTTGTCCGCCGGCGTCAGCGGACACTATCCTGACAGCTGGCGTTCCCGCGATGCGGTGCGTTCTCTGCAGGAAGCGCTGAGCGGCAGCTATCCGGTCAGCATTATTGCGGTGCCCGGTCCGCGTGAACATATTCAGGCACATATTACCCTGCATGACGGAGCGCCGCTGAGCATTGATTTATGGCCGCGGCTGCCGGCGATTGCCCGCTGGCTCCCGGCGGTGCTGATCGTCCAGTTCCTGCTGCTGCTGGCGTGCGCCTGGTATGCCGTGCGCCAGGTTGTGCGTCCGATGACGCGCTTTACCCGCGCGATTGACGCCCTGCAACCGGCGAACAGCGCCCCAGGCATGATGGCGGAACAGGGGCCGGTGGAAGTACAGCACGCCGCCCGGGCGTTCAACGCGATGCAGACGCGCATTCGCGACCATCTACAGGAACGCGCGCGGATCCTCGCGGCAATTTCCCACGATCTCCAGACGCCGATTACGCGCATGAAGCTGCGACTGGAAATGACCGACGCGCCGGAACTGCGCGATAAACTCCTGCAGGACCTCGACAATATGAGTCGTCTGGTCAGGGAAGGGATTGCTTTTGCCCGCTCGGCGCAGCCGCTGGAAGAGAAGCGCCAACGCCTCGATCTGAACGCGTTTCTGGACAGTATCGCCCTGGATTATGCCGATGTCGGCAGACCGGTTGCCTTTATCCCCGCCGAAGAGGGGCGCGTCGTGCTGACACAGCCTCAGGCGCTGCGCCGAATCATGACCAATCTGATCGACAATGGCTTAAAGTTCGCTGAGCGGGTCGATATTCGGTTGAGCTATGCAATGAATGGCGACCCCATTATTCAGGTGATGGATAACGGTCCGGGGATCCCGGAAGCGAGCCTGGAGGAGGTGCTGCAACCATTCTTTCGCCTGGAAAATTCGCGCAACCGCGAAACCGGCGGCACCGGGCTCGGCCTGGCGATCGCCGCGCAGCTGACCAGCCAGATGCCGGGAACGCTTCGCCTGGGGAACCGCCCGGAGGGGGGATTAGAGGCGATTATTCGTCTCGACTCCGCCGTTTTGTATCCGTCTGTATCTCGCGCTGAGACAGACAACTTAACAGACAAAAACCCGTAAATTCAGACACTTTATAACGACATTCACCTGATGTAATACGCCTGCGGCCATGACCGGCCGCATGTTGATAACGAGGTGAATATGATGTCTCTTCCGATCGCTTTTTTCGGCGGTATGTTGACGCTGCTGAGTCCGTGTACTTTACCGGTGATCCCACTCATCTTTGCTAACCTTCGCGGTAAACGCAGCCATCTGCTGCTCCTGCTTAGCGGGATGGTGCTGATGTTTACCGGGATGTCGCTACTGGTGACGCTGGCCAGCAGCGGCATCGTCAGTCTGACCCTGACCGGGCGCTGGCTGGCGCTGATTTTTCTGGCCCTGGTGGGGCTGAGCCTGCTCTCGCAACGTGTCGCCCAACGGCTTGCTTCACCGCTGGTGGCGCTGGGCAACCGTATCAACGATCGCAGCTATCGCCATGCCGGCGGATTCTCGGCGCTGCTGGCGGGGCTGGCCATCGGGCTGCTGTGGGCGCCCTGCGCCGGGCCGGTACTGGGGGCAATCCTTAGCTTTGCGTTTCTTAATGGCCAGTCGGTGACCACGGGCCTGCTGCTGGCCGCCTACGGCAGCGGTTGCGCCCTGATGCTGGCGCTACTGTGGTGGTTGGGCTCAAAGCTGGTGGCGCGTCTGCATCGCGGGCTGGCCTTTAGCCAGCGGCTGCGTCAGCTGGCGGGAGGGGCGATCCTCGCCTCGGTGACATTGATTGCCAGCGGAGCGGACCGCTACCTGCAAGGCGCAAATGGTCTGACGCAGTCGCTGGAGCAACGTCTGAGCGCCAGCTTACCGCAGCGGGCGCAGACAACGGTACTACAACCGGTTGTCGCGCCACAACCAACCAGCGATATACCCGCGCTGCTCGGCGGTAGCGCATGGATCAACAGCCAGCCGCTGCGCCCGGCCGACCTGCAGGGGAAGGTGGTTCTGATCGATTTCTGGACCCGGGATTGTATTAACTGCCAGCACACCTTGCCGTATGTACGCGCGTGGGCGAACAAATATCGCGCCGCCGGGCTGCTGGTCGTGGGGGTGCATACGCCGGAATACCCGTGGGAACGCTCGTTGCCGGCGCTGCGTGACGCGGTGGCAAAATGGCAGCTGCCGTATCCGATCGTCGCGGACAACGGTTACGCTATCTGGAACGCCTTTGGCAACCAGTATTGGCCGGCACATTATCTGTTTGATGCCAGGGGGAAGCTGCGCTACACCGCTTTTGGCGAAGGGGACTACGCGCAGCAGGAGAAAATGATCCAGCAGCTGTTACAAGAGGCGAAAGCCTGAGTGGGGTAATAGTCCCGCTGGCGTTGCGCTGAAGCGGCCAGTGGCAGACGTTGACAGGTTATCAGTGGCCCGCTCATCATTCAAATCGTGACGGTGTCACTTATACCTGCTCCGCAGACAGAAATAAAAAAGCCGATAAGCTAAGTTATCGGCTTTTACCAACAAGTTTCATGGCGAGGATTGTTGAGCGGGGCGGCAGTCAACCACCGTCCCGCTCAAGGATATTACTTCGCCAGCAATTCCTGCGCGGTGCGTTCCACCAGATTCAGCAGCACCTTCACGTCTTCAAGCGTCACGATCGGGTTCAGCAGCGTCAGCTTCAGGCAGGTCATGCCGTTGTGCTCGGTCACGCCGACGTTTGCACGACCGGAGTCGAGCAGCGCATCCCCAACGCGTTGGTTGAGCAGGGCGATCGCGGCATCATCGCTGCCGGCCATCTGCGCCGGACGAGAGCGGAACAGCACGCTCGCCAGCTGCGGCTGCATGACCAGTTCCAGCGTCGGCTGAGATTTAACGTATTCCGCCACCTTTTTCGCCATGGTCACGCCGTGATCGATGATCGCCGCGTACTGTTTCTGGCCCAGCGCTTCCAGCCCCATCCACAGCTTCAGCGCATCGAAGCGACGGGTGGTCTGCAGCGATTTGGAGACCAGATTCGGCACGCCGTGTTCTTCATCGAACTCGGAGTTCAGATAGGCCGCCTGGTAGCGCATCAGCTCGTAGTGGCGCGCGTCTTTTAACAGGAACGCGCCGCAGCTGATGGTCTGGAAGAACTGCTTGTGGAAGTCCAGGGTAATGGAGTCCACGCACTCAATGCCGTCCAGATAGTCGCGGTACTGCTCGGAGAGCAGCAGTGCACCGCCCCATGCCGCATCCACGTGCAGCCAGATCTGATGTTCTGCCGCCACGCCGGCGATAGCACGCAGCGGGTCGATAGCGCCCGCGTCGGTTGTGCCGGCGGTGGCGACGATCGCCATGATCTGCTCGCCGTTAGCCTGCGCTTCGGCGATTTTCGCTTTCAGATCAGCGACGTCCATCCGCGCGAATTCGTCGGTTTTCACCAGCGTCACGGCGCGGTAGCCGAGGCCCATCAGCGCCATGTTCTTCTGCACCGAGAAGTGGGCATTTTCAGAGCACAGCACTTTATACTGACGCACGTCACCCGGCAGACCGTCCTGCTGGATAGAGTGCCCCTGACGAGCGAAGAAGGCGTCGCGCGCCAGCATCAGCCCCATCAGGTTGCTTTGGGTGCCGCCGCTGGTGAAGACGCCGGCGTCGCCGGCCGGGTAACCGACCTGAGCACGCAGCCATTCGATCAGCTTCATCTCAATGATGGTCGCCGACGGGCTTTGGTCCCAGGAGTCCATGCTCTGGTTAGTCGCGTTAATCAGCACTTCCGCCGCCTGGCTAACGACCAGGCTCGGGCAGTGCAGATGCGCCACGCACTGCGGGTGATGCACCGACAGGCTGTCTTTCAGGAAGTACTCGATCGCACGTTCAATCGCCGCCTGGTTACCCAGACCCTGCTCGGTGAACTCAAGGGTAATGCGCTCACGCAGTTCGGCGACGCTTTTACCTTGATACATCTCAGGCTGCTGCAACCATTGCGCGACGGCCTGGCTGGTCTGGGCGATCGCCTGCTGATAAGCCTCAATACTTTGCGGCGAACCAGCAAGAATCGGATTCAATTTGGACATTGCGGTCACTCGCTCCACTCAGACCGGTTTGACACCGGCGGCCAGCATGGCCTGTTCAAATTTGTCGAGGAAAATTTCCAGCTCGGCGTTGCTGATCAGCAGCGACGGCAGCAGACGCAGTACGCAGCCGCCACGGCCACCGCGCTCGAGGATCAGGCCCGCTTCGAAACATTTCTTCTGCAGCAGGGCGGACAGCGCGCCGTCAGCCGGGTAGCAGCCCATATGATCCTGCTCGCCATTCGGGTTCACGATCTCAATACCGATCATCAGACCCAGACCGCGAATGTGACCCATGACCGGGAAACGCTTCTGCATATCGGCCAGTTTGCCTTTCAGCCATTCGCCCTGCGCGGCCACTTTGCCGGCAATGTCGTTGTCTTTCAGGTGACGCAGGGTGGTCAGCCCGGTGGCCATCGCCAGCTGGTTGCCACGGAAGGTGCCGGTATGGTGGCCCGGTTCCCAGGCGTCAAACTGCTTCTTGATACCCAGAACGGCCAGCGGCAGACCGCCGCCGACGGCTTTCGACATCACGATGATGTCCGGCTCAATGCCGGCGTGTTCGAAGGCAAATAGCTTACCGGTACGGGCAAAGCCAGCCTGAACTTCGTCGATGATCAGCAGAATGCCGTGTTCCTGAGTCACTTTGCGGATGCGCTGCAGCCACTCAACCGGAGCCGGGTTCACGCCGCCTTCGCCCTGAACGGCTTCGAGAATGACCGCCGCCGGTTTACGCACGCCGCTTTCCACGTCGTTGATCAGGTTTTCGAAGTAGTAGGTCAGCGCTTTCACGCCCGCTTCGCCACCGATACCCAGCGGGCAGCGGTACTGATGCGGATACGGCATAAACTGCACTTCTGGCATCATGCCGTTGACGGCTTCTTTCGGTGACAGGTTGCCGGTTACCGACAGCGCGCCGTGGGTCATACCGTGGTAGCCGCCGGAGAAGCTAATCACCGAAGAACGACCGGTGTATTTTTTCGCCAGCTTCAGGGCCGCTTCTACGGCGTCAGCGCCGGACGGGCCGGTGAACTGCAGGCAGTATTCTTTACCTTCTCCCGGCAGTAATGAGAGCAGGTATTCGGAGAAGCGATCTTTTAACGGGGTAGTCAGATCGAGCGTATGTAACGGCAAGCCGCTGGTAATGACACTTTGGATGCTTTGCAGCACATCAGGGTGGTTGTGACCAAGAGCGAGGGTACCAGCACCGGCAAGGCAATCCAGGTACTGTTTGTTATCCGCATCGGTTAACCACACGCCTTCCGCTTTTGCGATAGCCAGCGGCAGCTTGCGCGGGTAACTCCTGACGTTCGATTCGAATTCAGCCTGACGGGCCAAAAAGGTTTCGTTGTTAGCGTCCAATAAATCTGCACTTAAAGTATCAATACGGACTTTATCCGTCATCATATCACTCCCACAACCAGCGTTACGGTTGAACACTGGTTGAATAATTGGTTTTAGAAAATGAATCGCCATTCATAAAGCGCGCACAATATATGGCTTTTTAAATCGTCATTCAATGTTTTATTTATTGAGGTATTTTTACGTTATTTTTACACAACGAAAACCAATGGTAATGCTTTGATTTATATGATTTATTTAAAGTGTTATAAAACCATTAAAAGTGTAATTCTTAGTGAGGGAAAGCGCCGGGTTTTATTACCGCTTCGCTAAAGTAGCTGACGGAAATTCTTCCGTCAGCCGTATGGTTACTCAATCCAGTTCGACCGCATAATGAGTTAAAGGTGTGATTTTTTTAACCAACTTGTTGTTATATAAAAACTGTTCATAAGCTTCGTAGCGGGCCTTATCCAGCGCCGCGGGATGGTCGGCAAACAGGGGGGCCGTCTGCTGCCAGGCCTGCTGGTTCAGCTCGGTATTTAGCTCCGGATGAGCGGCGGCAAAAGCCTGCCAGGTTTCCTGCGGATGCGCGCGCAGATAGGCCACTCCCTCCTGCAGCGCGACGAGGAACTTTTTGATTTTGGCCGCATGAATTTCATCGCGGTTGGCGACAATCACCAGCTCGTCGTAGGCCGGAACGCCGAAATCTTCGACATTCATCACCTGCGGATCTTTACCCTGCAGCTTGAGCTCCAGCGCTTCAATATTACGATAGCCGCCAATCACCGCATCAACCTGGCCGGCCAGCAGGGCGCTGGTCAACTGGAAATTGACGTTAATCAGCTTGATGCTTTGCGGATCGATATGGTCATGTTGCGCCATAGTCGCCAGCGTAGCCTGCTCGATACCGCTAACCGAATAGCCGACTTTTTTCCCTTTCAGATCCGCGGGGGTTTTGATGCGCTTATCCAGAGCGATGATCGTGTTCAACGGCGAGTTAATCAACGTCCCGACCCGCACCAGCGGCAGCCCCTCATCGGCGAAAAAGTGCACCTGCGGCTGATAGGTGATAGCCAGATCCGCCTGGCCGGCGGCCACCAGACGCGGCGGCAGGGCCGGGTCAGACGGCGGGACAATCTTCACGTCCAGGCCCTGCGCTTTAAAGGCGCCAATCTGTTCCGCCACCATAATCGGCGCATGGTCCGGGTTAATATACCAGTCCAGCACCAGGGTCAGCTTCTCGTTGGCCATCGCCTGTCCGCTGATAAGCGCGGTTAATGTGATGGCGGTGAAAACGGGTTTATGCATGATTATTCCTTATTCCGGTGTCCAGTTGATCAGCCGGTGTAATAGAGCATCCACTGCCAGCCATAGCAGAATGGTCAGCAGCACTAAAATAAACAGCGCCGCAAAGCAGACATCGGTTTGCATGCGCGCATTAGCATTGAGCATCACATAGCCCAGTCCTTCGGCAGAACCGACCCATTCGCCGATGATCGCGCCGATTGGCGCTACGGCCGCGGCCATGCGCAGGCCGGAACCCAGCGCTGGCAGGGCGGCCATCAGGCGAACATGTCGCAGCTGCGCCCCTGACGAGGCGCCCATCGTACGCGCCAGATCGAGGTAGTCGTGATTGACCCGCCGCAGGCCGTCAAAAAATGCCGACGTCACGGGGAAGAAAATCACCAGAACCGCCATCATCACTTTGGCGCTCATCCCGAAGCCAAACCACAGCACCAGCAGCGGGGCGAGGGCGAAAACCGGAATCGCCTGACTGGTCAGCACCAGCGGCATCAGCCAGCGCTGTAGGCGCGGCGAGATCATCATACACAGGGCCAACACCACGCCGAGCAGTACCCCGAGAGTCAGGCCGCTGAGGATCTCGCTCAAAGTAACCAGCGTGTGCCAGCTCAGCCAGCTGCGGTTGTTCCACAGGGCGGCGGCCACCGCCGATGGCGACGGCAGCAGGAACGCCGGAATGCCGCTGTTACTGAGCAGCCACCAAAACACCAGCAGGCCGCAGAACACCACGCCGCCGCGGAAAAGTTTCCCTCTCATCCGTTGGCCCTCATCAACTGTTGCAGTAGCGCGGCTTGTCCCCTCAGCAGCGCCGGATCGTCCGGCGCCCGCGGCGGTTTCCCCGTCAGATGATGGGAGTCATCAATGCCGCCGGGCGGCGGCGAGAGCACCAGCAGGCGATGGCTGAGCCGGCAGGCTTCCATCGGATCGTGGGTAATCAACACCACCGTACGCTGAGTCAGCAGTTCCGCTGCCAGCGTCTGGATACGCGTGCGGGTAAGGGTGTCCAGCGCCGAAAAAGGCTCATCCATTAACACGATCGGCCGATCTTCATACAGCGTGCGCGCCAGCGCCGCCCGCTGACGCATGCCGCCGGAGAGCGACGCCGGACGATCGTCGGCGCAGTGGCTGAGTCCCACCTGCTCTAATAACCTCGCAACCCGCTGCCGATCGACGCGCTCTCCGCGCAGGCGGGCGCCAAGCGCTACATTGTCGCGCACGCTTAGCCACGGATAGAGCAGGTCCTTTTGCCCCATCCAGGCCAGACGAGGGGCCAGCGGGCGACCGTCGCTGGCCTGAACCTGACCGTGAGTGGGGGCAGCCAGTCCGGCGATAATTCGCAGCAGGCTGGTTTTGCCGGCACCGCTGGCGCCCAGCAGCGAAATCCACTGTCCAGCGGGAATATCAAACGACAACTTGTCAAAAATGACCCGTGAGCCGAAGCGCAGACTTAATTCCCGCACCGCGATAGTCGGAGCCGTCACTGAGCGACCGCCGCGGCATTCAGTCCCATCTGCCAGAAGTTGGCTTCCAGACGGGTGGCGGTGGTGAAGATGGCACCCAGCTCTGCGATGCGCGATTCGGCGCCGCGCTGCTGCCAGACACGCTCCAGCAGGCCGATAGCCGCCGTGACACCGTCGAGATAGCCCGCATCGCCGTAGTTACGGATCCAGGAGGCATAGGGGTTGTCGGTGAGCCGGGTGGCCGGATTGTGGAGCAGTCCGAGGCCGATTTCCGCATAGCCAGCCACGCAGGGCATCAGCGCCACCAGCAGATCGAGCGCATCGCCGGAATGACCGATATCCAGCACGTAGCGGGTGTAGTTTACCGTCTCCGGCGCTTCGCTTTCGGCGGCCATTGTCGCTTCGTCCAGCCCCCAGCCCGCGCAATAGCCGACGTGCAGCGGCAGTTCGCCAAGAATCGCGTTCATTGAGGCGGCCGCGGCGCGCATCTCCGGGAGCGTGCGCAGTTTGCTGACCAGCAGGGCATAGCTACGGGCAAAGTGGATCAGGAACAGGTAGTCCTGAGTCAGATAGCGTCGGAAGGCGCGTTCGGGCAAGGTACCGTCGGCAAGCTGGCGGAGAAAAGGATGGGCAACGTACTGTTCCCAGTCGCCTCCCGCCTGCTGGCGCAGACGACCATAAATACCCTGGGTAAAGATCGGCAGAATCACAGGACCTCCTGATTACGGGGAGATCCGGGTGTGCGGAAGTATGAACAGGCAATGGCGGTAAACTGGCAAAATTGCCGACCCGTCCCTTCGCTGGCATGACCCAGATCAGGTTCAAAGGGTTCGGCTTACGCCATCTCAGCCCTCACGGGACACCCCTCGGTTGCGCCATGTTATACGGCATTCACTTTTTGATTACAATCCCGGCCGCGGGCGAATTGCCATCTGAATATGTGACACCGTCACTTACCATGATGGCTAAAAACTCAGCGCCGGCATATTTTCGCCGTAGACCATTGGCTTTCTATGCGTTTTTAACTGGCTAATTTGTCCAGAATTAAAAAAAACCGCCGGCCGAAAATTGGTAGTTCATGGCACCATAGGATATATTTTCATTACCATGAAACCCATTATTCTTCAGCCACATGGGCATTCAGAACCCATCACGGCGCCGGAGAGTGCATGAAGTTTTCGCTACCGACCTTATTGCTGGCGCTCATCGTGCCACTTTCCCTTCCCGCCGTTGGCGCCGATCTGTTCGATCCCGAAGATGGCATGCTGGATATGAGCCGCTATCTCCAGGATAACCAGTACGGGTTTCTTCCGGTGCCTGTGGTGATAACCGAGCCGGCGGTGGGCTACGGCGGGGGGCTGTTTGGTCTCTTTTTGCACGGTAAAGGGACGCGGGATGGCGATCATTTTATTCCGCCGCCGATCACCGCTTTTGGCGGCGGTGGAACGCAGAACGGGACCTGGTTTATCGGCGGCGGCCACCGGCATACCTGGAATAATGACCGTATCCGCTATCTGCTGCTGCTGGGCTACGCCAATATTAAACTGGATATCTATTCCGACGGATTGACCAGTTTTAACAAAAATACCGCTATTCATTCGCAGACCCGCGGCTATGGCGGTCTGCAAAAACTGCTGTTTCGCGTAGGCGACACGCCGGTATTTGTCGGGGCCTCTCAGGTGTATGCGAAAACCGACGTTTCCGCCGATAACCCGGTCGTTAATCGGGTATGGCAGCAGGTGCTGGGTCAGGAGAGTGCATCATCGGCGCTGGGCGTGGTGGCGGAATATGACACTACGGATAATTTTTTCTATCCTGAGAAGGGGTTATCGGTACAAAGCGAATATCGATTTTTCCGTTCATTGTTAGGTGGCGACTATCATTACGATCAGTTCTCTGTCGATGGGAAATACTATATCCCGCTCAGTCGCACGCTGACGCTCGCCGTGGCTGGCAACTATCAGTCGTTGACCCACCATGATAAGCGCCTGACGCCAATGGCTCGCCCTTATATCGAATTACGCGGGATTTCTCGTTACCGCTATCAGGGGGATTATGTCAGTACGGCGCAGACCCAGCTTGCCTGGGAATTTCAGCCGCGCTGGATCCTGCAAGGGTTCGTCGGTATCGGCAGCGCCGCTGACGAGGCCCATTCACTGTGGGAGCAAACCGAAGTGGCGTGGGGGACAGGGTTTCGCTACCTGATAGCGCGCCAGTATGGATTACATACGGGGATTGATATTGCCTTCAGCGAACATGAACAGGCGCTTTATTTTAATGTAGGTTCCGGACTTTAAGGTCAGATGAGAAAAAAATGAGATGGACTAAAACCGTACTTACGTTGTTGTTAACGTCGGGCACCGCCTGGGGGGCCAGCACGACCGACAGTTCCGGCAGCAGCTATTTTCCGATTTGGGGTGATGAGGCAAGGGCGCGTGGATACTCCATTCCGCTGCCTTTCGGGGTCAATTTAAGCTATATGAACATTCGCCAGGATATCCTGGTCGACAGTATCTCTTTTTCCGGACTGAAGCTCGGGAACCACCCGATACCGAGCGATATGTTCGCTATCGATGCCGGACACACGCGACAAAAGAGCAAGACCGAGAACCTGCGTCTGGATATGTGGGTGTTTCCTTTCTTAAATATCTACGGCATCGCCGGGCATACCAGCGGATCGTCGTTATCAAAAGTCTCCGTTGACGCCGATCCCTCAAAATATACCGGGATCGACCGGATTATTGCCGGATCCGTGCATCGGCTCCATGAAAACGGACAGCTGCAGGATATTGATTTTGCGCTCGATTTTAAAGGCACCACCTGGGGAACCGGGTTTACCCTCGCCGGCGGCTATGGCAACTGGTTCGGCCTGATCGATACCAACTATACCCGTACCGACTTCGATATTCTTGACGGTAAAATCTCGGCCACCACCGTGTCGCCGCGCATTGGCTATCGCTTTAATTTGCAAGGTATCGCCGGCCCGTCAAACTTAAGTATCTGGGTGGGCAGTATGTACCAGAACGTACAGCAGGAGTTCAAAGGCAATCTCTCCGATCTGCATATGCCGCCGGAACTCCAGCCGCTTATTGCTGCGGTTAATAAAGACGATCAGGGCAAGTTTGACGTGAAGCAGCGACTCTCTTCTCCGTGGAACATGCTGGTGGGCGCGCAATATGAAATTACGCAGAACTTTAACGTCTTAACCGAGTTTGGTTTTAACGAACGTAATAGCTTCTTTGTTGCCGGAGAATACCGTTTTTAACCTCGCAAAATGCCGCCTGCGAGCGTCCGTTTTATGTCCTGGAGACGATGTTAATGCGTAATGGCTTGTTATTTTTGCTGGCGGCCGCGTTCTCGGTGTGCGCGAAGGATCCGGTATTACCGGTCGTTCCCACTCCCCGGGTCAAACCGGTGGTCAGCCAGCTGGCGCCGCCGGAATCGCTGCGTCCGTGCTGTGCTTTTGGCTATGATCTGCATGTCAGAGCGATTGGGGTGCCGATCCCGGTCTATCAAATTGGTAATGTCCTGACGCTCGATACGTTGGGTAAGCATCGTTACAACGACAGCGCGCTGGGGGCGGTAAAAAATCTTGTCGGGCTGAGTGAAGAGGAAAACGGGCTGATCTATACCCGTCGCGGCGGGTTTATCGATATCGCCCACGTGCGCGATACGGCGGATAACACTTTTTATCTCTTCTCCCGCATTTACCCGAATCTTGGACAGGCGGGGCGCATTTTCTACAGCGAGGAGCTGGGCGTCAGACGGATCCAGCTCAATGCTTTTATGCCGCCGGCTTCCCTGTCCCGACGCTATGAGATTGCCGCCTGGCTCGCAGGCCGTCTGGCCTATGAACTTGCGCAATGGCATGAAATTGCGCAGTGGAATGGTTTCCAGTCAGTTCCCGGTTTTTCGGAGGAAATCTCCGCCTTTTCCCCGGAAGATCTCTATTCGAATCTGCTGGGGGCACGGCTGGCCATCAGCGTCATTTTGCACGGCCATGCCGGTTCGGTTGACGACTATAACCGGGCGATGGACGTCGCGCTGAAAAAGGTGTTGGTGAAGCTGATGGTGGCTCCGCGCAGTGAAACGGAAAGTATGTTTCGCAAGCTGGATGGCGACTGGTGGAACAGCCAGCGTCGGGTTCCGGATAAATTTCTGGTGCTCAAACGCAATTACGATATGAGCGACGATCGGCTTCCGACGCCGGTCCCGTTCGAGAGGACGACACCCTGGCGGTTAACTCTGCCGCAGACGGTGGACGGCTTTTCGCTCGCAGAACTTGGTCAGTTGCAAATTCATCCGGGGCAGGACATGCAGATGCTGCCGGTGCCGGAGACCTTCTATACCCCCGGGCAGTTCCAGGGACTGGCCGATCGCGCCGAACGGGCGGATCAAACCCAGCTTGAGCGTATCGAGAAATAACTCAGGAACGGCGAGCGCCGGGGAGAATGCCCGGCTTCTGTCAGCGGCAGCGCCGTTTTGCTTTCCCGGTACACTTTCCATAATCAAAAAGGAACTATACTTCCGGCGTCTCCATCTCGTGTCTGAACTTTCGACGTCATTTCATTAGCTTATTAGCCTACGCCGTTGGGCCATATTGGCGATGAGCGCGTCGTTCAGAAGCGTGGTGCCTGTTCGCTGGAGGGCTGCATGTTATTAAAAGAGTTAATGATTTTTGATTTATTAAGCACCCCTGTTTGGGTGGTTCATCCTTTTAAAGAAGCAGTCGTCTATTGTAATCAGGCTTCCAGAACCCTCAGCGGAGCGATGTCGCTGGATGAAATGCGCAAAGGTACGCTCTCCAGCTGCCCGGAACGCAGCCTGCAGAATTATCTGTACTACTTCAAAAATATTGCTGAAGTATTCGAAGTGTGGACGATTCAAACCCCGGAAGGTCTGAGTCCGGTTTATTGTAAAACCACCCTGATTAAATCCGCAGAATATGACACATTAATTCTTTTTGAAGCGGCAAAGATCCTGCAGCAAAATGACTCGTTTAAGGCGCTCCCCGCGCACCCTTACAAACGGCGCAGCAATAGTTTCTTTTCGCGATTCTTTATGACCAGTTCTGCCCCGATGCTGTTGATTGACCCTGAACAGGACGGGCGAATTATTGATGCTAATATCGCCGCGCTGCGGTTTTATAACTATACGGCCGATGAGATGCGCACTCGCCATACCTGGCAAATCAATACTCTGGGAAGGGACGTGCTACCCGTGATGCGCAGCGTGGCAAGCTTACCCGGCGGCCACAAGCCGCTTAATTTTACCCATATTCTGTCCGATGGTTCTCTCCGCTACGTTCAGACCTATGCCGGACCGGTGGTGCTGAACCATATACGGTTGATGCTGTGTATTGTTCATGACATTACTGAAGAAGTGCATCTGAAGGAAGAACTTGAATTTGCCGCCACTCACGATCCTTTAACCGGATTACTTAACCGACGCGAGTTTTATCGTATTGTTGATTCTTCATTATTTCATTCAGGCGGTTTTTGCCTGCTGCTGGTGGATGTCGATAATTTTAAAGCGATTAATGATAGCTACGGACACCAAAAAGGCGATGAGGTGCTGCTGGCGATTTCCCGAATTCTTGAATCCGCTGCCAAAATTCAGGACAAGATCTATCGCTGGGGAGGGGAAGAATTTTTATTATTTCTCCCCGGCGCGTCAATCGCACCGGCGCTGGCGATGGCAGAAGCGATTCGCCACGCGGTCAGCTGTTATCATCTCCCCGAGCATGCCGGTACGGTGACGGTCAGTATCGGCGTCGCGGAACATCAAGAGGGTGAAGAGATCGATCAGCTGTTTAATCGCGTCGATAAAGCGCTGTATGCCGCGAAGAAAGAAGGGCGAAACCAGGTAAAACTTCATCTGGTCGAAAAATATTAAACACCTGGAGTACGAACGTATGCAATCCCCGGAACCTTCTCCCCCGGATAATCCGTGCGCTGAGGAGATCATCGATCTGTATGAGCGCCATGCCCGACGCTGGGCGGAACTGCGTTCAACCCACTTGTTTGAACAACCCTGGCTGGATACGTTTCTTGCGCGGGTGAGACCCGACGGTCATATTCTCGATATTGGCTGCGGTAACGGCACGCCTGTCGCCGCCTACTTTATCCGCCGGGGATATCGGGTGACCGGCATCGACGCCTCCCCGACGATGATTGCCCGCTGCCGCCGGGACTTTGCGCAACAACAGTGGATGGTGGCAGATATGCGCACCCTGGCGCTGGGGCAGCAGTTTGACGCGCTGCTGGCGTGGGACAGCTTCTTCCATCTGACCCGTGACGCCCAGCGCGCGATGTTTGCCCGCTTTGCGGCCCATGCCCGTCCGCACGCGCCGCTGATGTTCACCAGCGGGACCCACGATGGGGAAGCTATCGGGCGGTTTGAGGGGGACGAGCTCTATCATGCCAGCCTGGCGCCGGAAGCGTATCGCCTGCTGCTGGAAACCCACGGTTTTGAATTACTGAAGCATGTTGTCAACGACCCGTGCTGCGGCGGGCGCACGGTCTGGCTGGCGGTAAAAAACGCCTGAATCTGTGCCTTGCAACGATCGGCTGAGCGCGCGGACGACCAGGGGCCGGCAGAAAATACGTCAATCCGCGCGTTGGCTCGCCAGGAGGGATGCAAAACTATCGCTATACTGAATTATCATACCGATCCGCTGTTTTTCGTCAGGTCAGTATTTCATTGTCAGCCCAGGCTTTCGGGTAACCCTTTGATCTCCGGGTGAGGTTTCAAATAAGAAATGATGGTTTCTTTGCCACGTGCCTGCACTCTGTCTGCTGCCCTGTTGCTGGTCAGTCCGGCCTGTCTGGCTCTTGACGGTAGCCATTTAAAACAGCGCGCCGATGCCGTGCTGATGCTGATGAGCTACACCGTCGTCCCCGACGTCACCGCCAGCGACCTCAATATCGGCTCCGGCACCAATGAGAAAAATCAGCTGTCGATTACCCAGTTCGGCGGCGGGGCGACCCTGAGTAAACGTTATCCGATCTATTTAGAGGGAACGCTGGGCTACAGCCGCTACGATCCGCAGTTTGTCCTGAGCAACGGCGATGACAGCCGCACTATTCCGGCGAAGTGGAACAGCCTGACCGGGACCGGCGGCATCGGCTGGGACTTTAATCTGTATACCGATAAGTGGGGCGGTACGCTGGTCCTGCGGCCCATTTTTAACTTTATGCTGGGGACCATGGCCAGCGACGTGCGGATCGGCAGCCGGTTGATTGAGCATAAGCGGGATGCGGACTTTAAATTTCTTGACGGTGGACGGCTTAATGCATACGGGCTCGGTGGTTCGCTGATGCTGGATTACGAACTGTTCTCCAAAGAGCAGGATATCGATGTTGAACTGCGCTATTCCGGCATGAGCCTGCAAACCTTTGGCAGCACGCCGGAAGCCGTCAGCGGACAGTCCAGCGCCGAAAACCTGGGGCTATATCTGCGTCGCCGGGCGCCCATTTCCGACTGGACGCTGTTGAAAAGCCCGGTGCGCTACGTGCTGGAAGGCGCGCATACCGAGTATCTGGGCGATCAGCGCGGGCAGCTTGGGTTTAACGGTCTTAGTTCGCTGGGAGTTGGGCTGGAGCTCGACAGCAGCCAGTATCCCGTGTTCATCAGCCGCACGCGTCTCGTCGCCCGCTATATGTTCGGGGATAATACCCGGGGCTACGGCGTCGGTTTAGCAATGAGTTTTTAGTCGCGTTTGTTCTGACTGCGCATCGAACTGTGCAACTTGCCGCTTTTTTTTATTTTTTTAGCAATATTCCCGCCGCTCATTCGTCTACCTCAGCACAAGGTTACTTTTCACTACGTTAATGAGGTCACACTGATGAGAGATTTTGGAATGCACGGCTATGCGCGCGATCGCCAGTTCGGTCATCATCGAATGGCTAAACCGCTGATTATCGGCGTGGTGCTGATCGCGATTCTTGGGCTGCTGGTGATGTCGCTGTGGAATGCGCTGCTGCCGGCCATTCTTGGCGTCAAGAGTATCGGTTTCTGGCAGGCGTTAGGTATTCTGGCACTGTCGCGCATTCTGTTTGGCGGTCTGGGCTTTCGCCCCGGCATGTTCGGGATGCGTCGCCGGATGCACGAACGCTGGATGAAGATGAGCCCGGAACAGCGCGAAGAGTTTATTCAGCGCTTCCACCATCGCGCTTCTCGCGACCCGCGCGGGCATTGCGGCTGGCACGAACGCCGGGAGGAGAAAACCCCGCCGCAGAACGACGCGGTCAAAACGACGCCAGACGAGTGAGTCAGATGAAAACAGGGCCAGGCGGGGAGTCGCTGTTGCTATCGGCAATCAACGCCTGCCGCTCACGGCTGAGCGCGTTTATCCGCGGTCGGACGCCGGTGCGCGATGATGCGGATGATATCCTGCAGGAAGTCACCTGTCAGCTGATGACCGTGGAACAGCCGGTGGAGAACGTGGCGGCCTGGCTGTTTCGTGCGGCACGTAACGAGATGACCGACCGGGCGCGTAAAAAGCGTGAGCTGCCCTTGGCGGGCTATGTGAGCCCGGACGACAGTCTGCCGGAGGATGAGCTCTCAGAGACGCTGTTTGGCGTACCGCAAACGCCGGAAGAGGAGTATCTGAAAGCGCTGCTCTGGGAGGCGCTGAATCAGGCGCTGTCCGAACTGCCGACCGCCCAGCGCGAAGTCTTTGAGAAGACCGAACTGCAAGGCTACAGCTACAAGGAGCTGGCTGAAGAGTGCGGGGCCAGCGAGCAGGCGCTGCTCTCGCGCAAACATAAAGCCGTTCTCTATCTTCGTTCGCGTCTGCGGACCTTCTACGATGAGCTGGTCGACGGCTAAGCCCGCCGTCCGGTTCCGCGCTTTCCTCTCATGCAGCTCGTCTGACTAAGCCCAAAACACCCAAAATATCCCCATAAGGGGATATTTTTATGTTTATCCTTTAGTGGGGATAAATGGCGGAGAGCGGCGAGCAATCCGGTTGACATTATCCCTGACAGGGTATAAACAGTGTTTTATCCGCAGAAGAGGATAAGGAAACCCGATGAGCCCTTCACCAACGATATACAGCCCGGTTCAGCTGGCAAACTATCTCAAGCTGGTGCGCCAGAAAAACCAGTGGACGCAGAGCGAGCTGGCTCAGCGTATGGGGATTAAACAGGCCACCGTCTCTAACTTTGAAAATCATCCCGAGAAAACGACGTTAACCACGGTGTTTAAAATTTTACAGTCACTGGAACTGTCGATGGCGATTTGCGAAAAAAATGCGCCGGATACCGACGATAACCGTGATAACCCGCGGGATCTGGAGTGGTAATGGCGACTCTCGTGACATGGATGAACAATGAGCGGGTCGGCGAGCTAATCAAGCAGGCGAACGGCGCACATCTCTTTCGCTATGAAGAGGCGTGGATGCGCAATCCGCGCGCCAGACCGCTCTCACTGTCGCTTCCGCTGCAGTACGGTAACATCACCGACGAGGCGGTATTTAACTACTTTGACAATCTGCTGCCGGACAGTCCGCGGGTACGGGACCGCATTGTTAAGCGCTATCAGGCGCGTTCAAAGCAGCCGTTTGATCTGCTGGCCGAGATCGGACGGGACAGCGTCGGGGCGGTAACGTTACTCCCGCCAGGAGAAAATGCGCCCCGCGGGGCGTTGAGCTGGGAGCCGCTGGATAACCACGCTCTGGATGCGTTACTGACGGCCTACCAGTCGGATATACCGCTCGGAATGGTCAACGAACACGATGATTTCAGGATCTCGGTGGCCGGGGCCCAGGAGAAAACCGCGCTGCTGAAAATCGGCGAGCAGTGGTGTATCCCGACGGGTACCACGCCGACTACCCACATCATTAAACTGCCCATCGGCGAGATCAAACAGCCGGATGCGGTGCTGGATCTCAGCGAAAGCGTCGATAACGAATATTTGTGTCTGGCGCTGGCCCGGGCGCTGGGTTTTGCCGTTCCACCCGCCAGCATTATCCAGACAGCCAGTATCAGGGCGCTGGCGGTGGAGCGTTTCGACCGTCGCTGGGCGCAGGAGAAAACGGTGCTGCTGCGTTTGCCGCAGGAAGATCTGTGTCAGGCCTTCGGCATTCCGTCATCGATTAAGTATGAGTCCGACGGCGGGCCGGGCATTCGGGCAATTATGGCTTTTCTGGTTGGCTCCAGCGAGGCACTCGAGGATCGCTATAACTTTATGAAGTTTATGGTGTTCCAGTGGCTGATTGGCGCAACCGATGGCCACGCCAAAAACTTCTCGATATTCCTCCAGCCGGGCGGCAGCTACCGCTTAACCCCGTTCTACGACATTATCTCCGCGTTTCCGCTGCTTGGCGGAAAGGGACTGCACCTGAGCGATCTCAAGCTGTCGATGAGTCTGAAGGCCAGTAAAGGGCGTAAAACGGAGATCCAGACGCTCTATCCGCGTCACTTTCTCGCCACGGCTAAAGAGGTAGGGTTTGCCCAACAGCAGATGCTGGAGATTCTGCGCTATTTTGTCGATAACGTTCCCCGCGCGGTTGAGGCGGTAAAGGGGACTTTACCGCCTGACTTTTCACAACCGGTATATGAGGCGATCACCGATCGCTTACTGTGGGTCCATTCACGCTTGCAGAACGCAATGGCGGCGTCTCCGTCGGGCTGAGCGAGGGCCCGACGCGACTTCCCCAGCGGCTTTTCAGGTAGTTCACCGCCTGCCGGGTCTGCGGCTGGTTGAGATAGTTCTCGCGAAACAGGATCGTCCCCTGGATTTGCGGCATCGATTCGTTCAAATCCAGCTGTTTCTTCAGCTCCGGAACGCCGCCGTTGACCATCCAGTCGGGCTCATTTTTCGACGGCTCGCCAATTTTATACAGCGCCACGCCGATATACAGCCGGGTACCGGTCGGTTTCACCACGTCGGCCCACCATTTAGCAAGCACATCATAGCGGGCCGCATCACGGGCAAAGGGCCAGTACAGCTGAGGGGCGATGTAGTCAAGGAGCCCCTGCTGAACCCAGCTGCGGGTATCGGCGTAAGACTCATCATAGGCGGCCGCGCCGCGGGTGTCGGATCCTGCCGGATCGTGTGACCGGTTACGCCAGACGCCCGCAGGACTGACGCCGAACTCAACATCGGGATTAAGCTGCTTGATGGTGCGTGACACCTGGGCAATCAGCTGCTGGGTATTGTGTCGCCGCCAGTCCGCCTTTGAGGCATATCCTTGTCCATACTTCCGGTAGGTCTGGGTGTCGTTCAGCGCGGAACCCGGCGATTCGGTGTAGAAGTAATCGTCAAACTGCACGCCGTCAACCGGGTAGTGTTCCACCACTTCGGCAACGATGCTGGTTATCCAGTCGCGGACTTCCGGAATCCCCGGGTCGAGGACAAAGCGGTCGCCGGCGGTACGGATCCAGTCGCGATGCAGCACGAAGACGCTGGAGGGGATCTGCGACAGGGTTCCGTTGAGTTCGCTGACGGTTTTTGGCCGGGTGTTCACAGAGACGCGATAGGGGTTAAACCAGGCATGGACCCGCATACCGCGTTTGTGGGCTTCATCGAGCATAAACTGGAGCGGATCGTAGCCCGGATCCTGGCCAATGTGGCCGGTGAGCATATCGGACCACGGCAAAATTTTTGACGGCCACAGCGCGGTGCCATCCGGCTTGACCTGGAAGAAGACGGTATTGATGCCGAGGCTTTGCAGTTTATCCAGTTTATCGGTCAACGCTTTCTGCTGCTGACGGATCCGAACCGCAGGGTCGCCAGTCGTCACCGAGTCGACAGGCGGCCAGTCAAGGCGAGATACCGTTGTCAGCCAGACGCCGCGTACCGGTTCATGGGTTTTGGGTAAATGGGGCTGTTTCAGCGCCGGAGGAAGCGGAGTCACCAGAGAGGCGGGCGGTTTACCGGAACAGCTCACCAACAACAGCGCGGCGGCCACGGCCGCGGCGGACAGGGTGACTTTAGCGAAAACAGGGACGCTACGAGAGCAGAAAATCATATTCGTCATCGTTATAGGCCGTTGCGTGAAGATGCATTCTCCTACGATTCGGATTCAAGTCAATCAGTGTGTGTATTCTCCCCGCGTCTGACCTGTTGTTATGTGGGCTGGGCGGGCGCGGCGGCGAACGACGCCGCAACAGCGTCGGGTCGTTATCGCCGCCTTTTGCCGTCAGATGAGGTCAGCCGGCACGATGGAAATCATAAGAGTGGGCTATGCGTCCATAGCGCGGAATCCCTGTTAACGCGCCGCTTCTCGCGCGTCTTGTTATATTGTTCACAATACCGCAACAAAATTATTCACTCTCATGATCATTTTCGCACTTTTGCACCAGGGCAGTGCGCAACGAGTGAAAAGAGCAACTATGTTTAGCTCGCTGGTCGATATGGACGCCGCAGTTCCCGACTCGCCACGTGATGGCAACAGACCTCCTGACTCGTACTGAAATGCACGTCAGCCGGAGGCGGTAACGTTGTTATCACGCGTTATTGCCATCCATCACTAAGCGATCTGACGCGCCATTTCTCCCTGGCGGGATTTTTGCTTCTTCCACCCCGGCCGTGACGGCACATTGTCAGCCTTCGGCAAACCAAACAGTAATTGATATTTTCCGCGCCGTAACAGGGCGCAAGGCTATAAATCGCTGAGGAATATCGAATGTCTCTGAAACTTAAAAAGTTGACTCTTCATTTTGCGATTGCGGGTTGTATGAGCGTGGCATTTTACGCACAGGCGGATGTGAAGATTGGTGTTGCCGGACCGTTTACCGGGCCGAATGCGACTTATGGCGCCCAGTACTGGAAAGGGGCCTCGCAGGCGGCGGCGGATATTAATGCGGCGGGAGGAATCAAAGGCGAAAAAATTGTGCTGGTTCAGGGGGACGATGCCTGCGAACCCAAACAGGCGGTCGCGGTGGCGAACCGTCTGGTCGATGAGTCCGGTGTCTCTGCCGTGGTGGGGCATTTCTGTTCGTCATCCACCATGCCGGCCTCCGAAGTCTATGATGAGGCTGGTATTCTGACGATCACCCCGGGCTCGACGAACCCGCAAATCACCGAACGCGGTATGAAAGATATGTTCCGCATGTGCGGTCGTGACGACCAGCAGGGGGCTATTGCGGCGAACTATATGCTGGATGTGCTGAAGGCGAAAAAAATCGCCGTGATCCACGATAAAGATACCTATGGCCAGGGGCTGGCGGATGCCACCCGCGCCGCGCTGGCGAAACGCGGGACGAAAGAGGTGCTGTACGAGGGGTTGTCCCGGGGCGAGAAGGACTTCAACGCGCTGGTGACCAAAATTGGTGCGCTGAAGCCTGATGTGGTCTATTTCGGCGGCTGCCATCCGGAAGCCGGCCCGCTGGTTCGTCAGATGAGAGAACAGGGGGTACAGGCGAAATTCTTCTCCGGCGATTGTATTGTGACGGAAGAGCTGGTGACCGCTGCCGGCGGCCCGCAGTTCACTGACGGCGTGCTGATGACCTTCGGTCAGGATCCGCGCACCATTGCGGAAGGGAAAGCCGTGATTGAAAAATTCCGCGCCAGCGGTTTCGAACCGGAAGGCTATACCCTGTATGCCTACGCGTCGATCCAGGCGATCGCCGCAGCCTATAAGGCCGTTGGAGCCGATAACACCAAAGCCAGCGAATGGCTGAAAAACCACAGCGTCGATACCGTGATGGGCAAAAAAGCCTGGGATGGCAAGGGCGATCTGAAGGTATCCGATTACGTGGTTTATAAGTGGGATGATAAAGGCAAATATCACCAGCTTTAACCGCCAGAACTTTCCGCCCCTTCGCAAGGGGCTATTCGCGAAAAGGCAGCGGCGGTGCGCCAGGCTGTTCGCTGCCCGTTTACCGGCAGGATGGTGTCTATGGAAGCGTTCTTTCTACAACAATTGATCAATGGGCTGACGCTGGGCGCCGTATATGGATTAATCGCCATCGGCTATACCATGGTGTACGGCATCATCGGCATGATTAACTTCGCGCACGGCGAGGTGTACATGATTTCGGCCTATCTGTGCGCTATCGGGCTGGCGCTGCTCTCCGGTTTTGGGATTCACTCTTTTCCTTTGCTGATCTTCGGCACGCTGGTCTTCACCATTGTGGTGACCGGCGTCTACGGCTGGACTATCGAACGTATCGCCTACCGGCCGTTGCGCAACTCCACCCGCCTGGCGCCGCTGATTTCGGCTATCGGTATGTCGCTTATCCTGCAGAACTACGTACAAATCAGCCAGGGCCCCAATCAACAGGGGATCCCGACGCTGCTCTCCGGCGTCCTGCGTTTTGAGGTTGGCGACGGCATCGTGCAAATCACCTGGACCAAAATATTTATCCTTGTCGCCGCGCTGGTGGGCATGATCGTCCTGACCTGGATCATTCAGCATACCCGGCTCGGGCGCATCTGCCGGGCGACGCAGCAGGATCGGCGAATGGCCGCAATCCTTGGAATTAATACCGATCGGGTGATCTCGCTGGTTTTCGTCATTGGCGCGGCGATGGCCGGTCTGGCTGGCGTGCTGGTGACCATGAACTACGGCACCTTTGATTTCTATATCGGTTTTATCATCGGCATCAAAGCTTTTACTGCCGCCGTGCTGGGGGGGATCGGCTCGCTACCCGGCGCGATGCTCGGCGGTTTACTGCTGGGGGTGGCCGAAGCGCAGTTCGCCGGGCTGGTGAACTCGGATTACAAAGATGTTTTTTCCTTCGCGCTGCTGGTGGCGATCCTTATTTTCCGCCCGCAAGGGCTGTTGGGTCGCCCGATGGTTGCTAAGGTTTAAGGGGTCAAACATGGCTGAAGTGTCCCGTAAGCCAGGGCTGGATATCAGGCGCTGCCTGATCGACAGCATCCTGGCCGGATTGTGCGCGCTGATTGTATTTGGCCCGATCGTGGGCATTGTGCTTAAAGGTTACAGTTACAATCTGTCAACCCAGCGGGTGTTGATACTGGTTGGCATCGTGATGATTGGGCGACTGCTGCTCAGTCTGCTGCTGCAAAGTCGCAGCGGTCGCCAGTTTCTCGCCCGTTTTGAAGGAACGAATGATGGCGTATACGTGAGACCCGCCGGTTATCGTTCGCGGCTGCGCTGGGTGATTCCGCTGCTGGCGCTCCTCGCAATCCTGTTCCCGATCGTCGCCACGAAATATCTGCTGACGGTCGCCATTCTCGGGCTGATTTATGTCCTGCTGGGACTGGGGCTGAATATTGTGGTCGGTCTGGCGGGCCTGCTCGATCTGGGCTATGTGGCCTTTTATGCTATTGGTGCCTACGGGCTGGCGTTGGGTTATCAGTATCTGGGGCTGGGATTCTGGGCAATGCTGCCGGCCGGTGCCATTATGGCGGCGCTGGCCGGTGCGCTGCTGGGATTTCCGGTGCTGCGAATGCATGGCGATTATCTGGCGATTGTCACCCTCGGGTTTGGCGAAATTATCCGCCTGGTGCTGAATAACTGGGTCAGTTTTACCGGCGGACCGAATGGGGTTTCCGTCCCGGCGCCGACGCTGTTCGGCCTCGAGTTTGGCCGGCGGGCCAAAGACGGCGGGGTGCCCATCCACGAGTTTCTGCACATCAGCTATAACCCCAACCTCAAATTTATCTTTATCTACGCCGTGCTTTGTCTGGTGGTCCTGCTGGTGCTGTTTATTAAGCACCGGCTGACGCGAATGCCTATCGGGCGCGCGTGGGAGGCGCTGCGTGAAGATGAGATAGCCTGCAGGGCTATGGGGCTCAACCATGTGCTGGTGAAGCTCTCGGCGTTTATGCTGGGAGCCTCCACGGCAGGAATTGCCGGGGTCTTTTTTGCCACCTATCAAGGGTTTGTTAACCCGACCTCGTTTACCTTTTTTGAGTCGGCGTTGATTCTGGCCATCGTGGTGTTGGGCGGAATGGGCTCGACGCTGGGCGTGGTGCTGGCCGCGTTTGTCCTGACGGTGGCCCCGGAACTGCTCAGGGGGTTCGACGAATATCGGGTGCTGCTGTTTGGCGTATTAATGGTGCTGATGATGATCTGGCGGCCGCGTGGGCTGGTGCGTACCAGTCGTACGGGGGTAGCGGTACGGAAGGGAGTGGCGCCATGAATGACACTATTTTGCAGGTTGAGCATCTGATGATGCATTTTGGCGGCATTAAAGCGCTCAATGATGTCAATCTTGAGGTCAAAAGAGGGTCAATTACCGCGCTGATTGGCCCTAATGGCGCGGGGAAAACCACGGTATTTAACTGTCTGACCGGGTTTTATCGTGCAACCGGCGGGGCGATCAGGCTAGATGCCCGTTCGCGGATCACCGACGTGATTCAGGTTCTGGGGCAGAAGCTTCATCCGACGGATTTTCTTCATCCAGCCGCGCTGGGATCGCGGCTGTATTACAAAATGTTCGGTGGGACGCATCTGGTTAACCGGGCGGGGCTGGCACGAACCTTTCAGAATATCCGGCTGTTTCGTGAGATGTCGGTAATTGAAAATCTGCTGGTGGCCCAGCACATGCAGGTAAACCGTAATTTACTCGCCGGGATCTTAAATACCCGCGGGTATCGAAATGCCGAAAACCGGGCGCTGGATCGGGCCTTTTACTGGCTGGAGGTGGTCGGGATGGCGGATTGCGCTAACCTGCTGGCGGGAACGCTCTCCTACGGGCAGCAGCGGCGGCTGGAGATTGCCCGCGCGATGTGTACCGGGCCAGAGATGATCTGTCTGGATGAGCCGGCGGCGGGGCTGAATCCCGTGGAGACTCAGGCGCTGAGCAAGATTATCCGCTTCCTGCGCCAGTATCACGGCGTGACGGTACTCTTGATTGAACACGATATGGGAATGGTGATGGAGATTTCCGATCAGGTGATCGTGCTCGATCATGGCGACGTGATCGCCCGCGGCGAACCGAAGGAGATTCAGTCGAATACCAGCGTGATCGCGGCCTATCTCGGAACGGATGAAGAGGAGCTTGCCGAATGAGCCAACCGTTGCTTGAATTTCGTCAGGTTGATGTGTTCTATGGTCAAATCCAGGCGTTGAAACAGGTCTCCTTAACGGTTAATGAAGGGGAGACGGTGGCGCTAATCGGCGCCAACGGCGCCGGGAAGTCCACGCTGTTAATGTCCATTTTTGGCCAGCCACGCATCGCTGCAGGAGAAATTCGCTATCGCGGCGAGGATATCAGCCGACGATCTACCCATTTTATTGCCAGTAACGGTATTGCCCAGGCGCCGGAAGGGCGGCGAATTTTTGCCGATATGACGGTGGAGGAAAACCTGCTGATGGGGACAATTCCCGTAGGCAGCCACTATCAGAATGAGGACAAAGCGCGAATGTATCAGCTTTTTCCGCGTCTTGAAGAGCGACGGGCGCAACGCGCCATGACGTTATCGGGGGGCGAACAGCAGATGCTGGCCATTGCCCGGGCATTGATGAGCCGGCCAAAACTGTTACTGCTGGATGAGCCCAGCCTTGGACTGGCGCCGCTGGTGGTCAAACAGATCTTCCAGATCCTGCGGGAGCTGACGCAGCAGGGCATGACGCTGTTTCTGGTGGAACAAAATGCGCATCATGCGCTGAAGTTGTCCGATCGCGCCTACGTCATGGTGAATGGTCAGATTCAATTAACCGGAACGGGCAGGGAATTGTTGAATAACCCGGAGGTGAGAAATGCCTATCTCGGCGTCACCTGATAAGTGACAGCGTCACCATTTAAACATAAAAAAGCAGCGATATCCTGTCCGCCGGCGATTTCCCGCCGGCGTTTGTTTTTCTCGCCAGGGCAAGCCACTGATTTCTGCAGGATAAAGACGATAAACGTGCTGGCCTTTGTTCCGCGGATACGGGCATACTGAATGAACTTTACCCGGTTAGCACGCTACCGACGTCACCTGAACGGACGGATCGCTGCCCGGGACGCTATGCAGGTGCGAAATTAACGCAGGAGAAATGGAATGAACTTACCGGTTGTTGCCGTTATTGGGCTCGGCGCCATGGGGCATGCTTTTGCCAGCAATTTGTTAAAAAAAGGCTTTACCGTTCATGGCTGGAACCGTTCCCCTGAGCGGGGTGAAGATTTGATGGCCAGCGGATTAATCCGTCACGCGACGCCGCAACAGGCCGCGGCGTCGGCGGAGGTGATTCTGTCGGTACTGACCGATGGTGAGGCGACTCTGAATGCGATCCGCGAAATGGCTCCGGTTTGCCAGCCAGATGCCGTTTTCTGCCAGATGGGGACGATTGGCGTGGAAGAAACACAGGAGGCCGTTGACCTGCTGGCGTCGCTTCGTCCATCGATGGTCTATCTTGATGCTCCGGTGTCGGGAACCAAAAAACCGGCGGAAAATGCGCAAATTCTGGTGCTTGCCAGCGGGGATCGTCAGCGAGGCGCAAAGGCCGAGAGCGTCTTTGCCGCGATTGCGCGCGGCACACAATGGTTTGGTGATGCCGGCAACAGCCAGAAAATGAAGCTGGTACTGAACGCCTGGCTGATCACCATGATGGAAGGCGTCGCAGAAAGTACGCTACTGGCGGCGAAATTAGGTTTTACGCCAGAAGCGTTCTGGGGCGCGCTTGACGGTGGCCCGCTGGCGGCACCGTATGTGAAAGCCAAGCTGGAGATGATCGCGGCGAATGATTTTACTCCGCAGATGCAGCTCAGCCATGCGCTGAAAGATGCCCGGCTGGCGCTCGAAGCGGCGGAAGATACGCAGCTGCCGATTCTGGCCACCATCGCCGACTGTTGGGATGACGCCGCCGATGAGGGATATGCCGATCGAGACCTGGCATCGGTGTATGCCTGGCTGGCGGGACGGCCGACAACCGAGTAATAATGCCAAAAGAGCAGGGAGCCTACGTGAATTCTTGTGCATAATCGCGTACTGCGAAACATACAGAATTCACGTAGCGCACGCATTTTCCATTAAATCTTTATAAATCATAAGGTAATACGCGGAATATTCCAGTTTTTGGGGATCGCTACGCCGACATCAGCGATATTCGCTGTAGTTGTGCCTGGGCGTGGAATATTACGTTTGTGTTCTGAGCACCATTGCTGCGCTGTACCCGCAGGGTTTTGTGTTATTAAGCCAGACGAGGCTGACTGTTTGACAATGCTTAATACCTTACTTTTTAAAGCGATCGTGATTTTAATTCTCGTTATGTCGTGTTGGGACTTTTTAAGAAAAAGAGTGAATACAAAAGTCGCAGAACCTGAAGACAAAATTGCCGCAGCCAACGCCAGAGAGCGCCATCAATGGCGCTATGCCAGGTGGGGATGGAATTTAATACAGCTCGCGTGCTGCCTGTATTTCATTTTTTCCGCTATTCGTTTCATTTTGAGTTAGCGACAAGCTGCCGGACCAGTGGTTTGACTGGGTCACTGGCGTTCGGGACACCGGGAATTGCCTGCACTGACGGAGAAAACTGGAATGCGCCGGAGCCGGATTAACGCAGTGTCCGACAACGTGATGACTCAGCCAGGCCGTATTCAGCCAGACAGGACTGAGATAGTGCCCAATTCATCAGCTGGCAACTGAGGGTGAGCCGAATGGGTATTTATCCACATCCACAGACATTTGTGATTATGGTAGCAATCTGCGGTGGTGATGCTGAGTTGATGAAGCAGCAACAAGCAGCACGCGGTATGAAGATAATGTATCCCGAGCTGATGTATGAAAAAGGGCAGGAACTCAAGGCGGGCATCTAAAGTTTACTTATTGATATCTGGCATAGCATCAGGGCCGTATAACGTCAGGGTTCCTTAAATGCAATTTAACATAATATACATTATGCGCACCAATGATGTAGGGGCTCAATGATAATGTCTATTTGTGGCTCATTAGGAATGTCCAGGCTAAAGTTCTCAGACCTATATGCCTAGTCAACAACTCACTTTTCCTGATGAGGAGTTTTCTGTGGCTATACATGACACCGGGATGTTCACCGTGAAAGAAATCAACCGCCTCAAAATCCTTCAGGATGTCATCGACCGCAACCTGCGTCCTGGTCAGGCAGCCGAAATGCTCGGTATCACGCCGCGCCATTGCAGCCGTCTGCTGAAACGTTATCGTCAGTCCGGGCCACTGGGCATGAATAACCAGAGTCGTGGTCGCACCGGAAATCGCCTGCTTCCCGCATCATTGACTGATCAGGCCCTGAATATCATCCGTGAACGCTATGCCGATTTTGGTCCCACACTGGCGCGGGAAAAGCTCGCTGAAAATCACGGTATTGTTCTTGGTAAGGAAACGCTCAGACGGCTTATGATAAAAACCGGGCTCTGGGTTCCCCGCAAGCAACGTGCGCCAAAAATTCAGCAGCCACGCTATCGCCGGGCTTGCTGCGGCGAACTGATCCAGAGAGCTTAAGGTCCGCTTTGAGCGAGGAGCGGAAGTTCTCGCATAGGTAATGAAGGCATGACTAACATTGACACGTGTTGATCTTCAGGGAACAGGTCAGGATCATCAAATCCGCTGTGAGTGAATTACAGACCTTAGTTGTATGCAATGGCAACAAAAATTTATGTGCTGGACTTTGTATGATTTGTCTAAATGGGAGATTTTATCTCCCATTTTTCTATTTTTAATCTATCATTACGCTGAAAGTTTCAAGCATGCCTTCTGGATCTTTTTCCTCGTCACCTTGTTTAATGATCATGTAGGCTAAACTTTTCACATCGGGATCATCTTTGATGTATCGAACCTGATTGTTTTCGAAATAAATTTTTATAATCTTGAAAATTTGATCTTGTTTAAACTCTTTGAATTTTAGAAGTTTCGAAACAACACGATGAGTACTAGCAAAACTCGCCGACTCTTCTAATTCTTTAATGGTCAAGTTAACTTCCATATCTGCTAAATTATTAGCTTGCGGAAAGTGCTCTTTGATGAACTCCGATAATCTAGCATAGATATGCGGTTCAGATTTTTTCTTGGTTTGCCATTCATATTTCAGATATTCATTCATATCATCTTTAATGAAAGAACTTTTATAATCACCATCTTCTGTGATTAGGTATATGTCTTCACCTTCTGGTATAGCAGCTAGTAAGCACTCCCAGTTTACTGCGTCGCCGTAAGATTTATTCTTTCCAGGCGGATTGCCCAAGTCATAACGACGCTTACCTTTTTCGATAGTTGCTTCATCAACTTCTATTTTTACTGCTGCAGCAAAAATTTTTTTGATAACCAAATCTGCTGCCAAAGTTTCATCTTTAAATTGCTGCTGTATATCTTCAAAAATTTTATTCTTAAGTCTATTTGCTTCACTTACTGTTCTAAGGAATGTTTTTTGATCTACATGTTGCCTAAAAATATGTGGTAATGTTGGCTTATAGTCTTTCTCAATTTCTTTAATATTATCAGCAACTACTTTAGAACGATTTCTCCAAAATTCATTTTTTAAAAGTTCAGGCAACCAAATTTTTAGTTGCCCATAGTCGTGCAAAGCAAATACTTTATTTAGTTCATCTAACTTGTCTTGCCCCATACGATAAAAGTCTAGATAAAGATTTGTATCAATGAATACGTTCATCATTACTCCTTGCGTGCCAGATACTTCCTAACATTACCAAATGAGCCAGTAATTTAAAACATAATTAAATCAAAAGAGTTATATATCAGAGATTGCAAAACTTCCGCTCCTGGCACTAAGCGGACTTTTCAACATCAGGACATTTCTAACGAGCCAGTGATTAGACAATTCCAGTGAGCTTTGACAAATGATGTGGTAGCAAAGCTATAATGTCCCATCGAGGGATTCCGATGCATTGTTCATGCAGCGGAGTTTTTCACTTTGGATGAAGTTAACCGACTCAAAATCATTCACGATGTTGTCGCCAGCGACTGACCACACAGATAGCCGCGCAGCGCCTTGGGTATCTTCGAGCGTCAGTGTCGCGACGTCTTCTTTCGCGTTACGCGAACACAGCTAACCGTCTCGGGGAAAAACCAGCAATAACCAGCTCCCGGCCGGTCTTGCCCGGTATGCACTCAACATAATCCGCGAACGCTATATCGACTTTGGGCCGACACTAGCACGTGAAAAACTCGCGGAACTTGATGACCATCAGTCCACAGAAACTGTCCGGTCGCTTAGGGTTAAAGCTGGTCTCAGGGTTCCCCGCAAACAACGAGTTTGCCACTCATTATCAGACTCAACATTCTTTACCGTTTACCATTTTAACCAGTAAGAAGTTCCATTCGTTTCCCACAATCTCTGTTGCCGGCTGTATCAATAATGAAACATCATTTTCATACTTTTATCGGGAACAATAATGTCAGTGTATTGATAATCGAGGGCTCGAATCCAAACCTGGTGTAAAACTCCCTGACTTCATCATTCAAGGCATGGACGAGAAGCGCCCTTACACCGACCTGAACTGCGATATGTTCTGTACGGTATATTGCATCCTTAAGCAGTGCCGCTCCGAGTCCCTTCCCTGCCCAGGCTGCATCGACCGCAAGCCTTCCCAGAACAATGACCGGTACAGCTTCAGGTGCATTACGACGGTATGCCCCCGGTACTGTGTTTCTGTGCACGCTCCCGGATGACAAGCTGTAATACGCGATGACCCTTTTTGTGTTTTCGGCACAGACCACAAAGACCCTTGAAATGCCTGTACTGTGGTTCTTCAGCGCCTTCTTCTTCAACCACTCGTTAAGAACCTGATCCTGACAACAAAATTCTGCTATGTTGTGTCCAGTGCTGAGTGGTTCCGGTGGTCTCATTCCCATGGCGATTTGCGGTTCATCAGGTTATCAATACGTGCCTGACGCTCCGCTGTCATAGGTGCGTCAAGCTCTTCCATGAAACTAGCAAACTGCTTATCGTCCAGCAGGAACAAGCGCTGATCCAACAGAATGTCCTGAGCTTCGCGACAGGCCACTTCAAGCATAAAATCAGTACGTGATTTAGATACAAGATTTGCGGCCATGTCGATAAGGTCGCGCTGGGATGTTTTCGCCCGAATGTTTATCGGAGCTTCACGAACGTCTGGTTTCATAGATACCTCATGTGTAGCAGTCGTATACACAATTATAGACTTTGTATATAAAATTGCTATACACATCTGTTGCGATTCAGGTCATTCTGGTGATGAATGGTCAGGCCAGAGTTTATATCCGGTGCCGCCATATCCAATACGATCGCTGTCGTTCTCCTGTGCCCTAAAAACCAGCCGTCCATTAAATGAAAATATGCGCTGGTATCCCGTAGACGGGATACCAGCGCATCACGCATCTGACTAATAAAATTTCAGTTCGGTCGGCTTGTCATTGCAATCACTGTCATCCTCGCCAATTGACGATTCTCGGCGCCCCGCTCTTCAACTCGTTCTCAGAGAGGTAAGTCAGTGGATTCGGAGCTGTGTCTCCGTAACGCAAAGCTTGCGAGGTAAAACGTTATCCAGTGGACGATGTTCCTCAATCGAATGCCACGGAGATAAGCCTGCAGGCAGAGAGGGTTTTATAAATGATTTTCTGCATCAGGCGTCATTCGCTACGAGGTATTGATGCTATGATCATCATTGCTCAGTTCGGTTGATAATGTGTTTCTTTTTGGAGATTGTTCGATCTGAACAATCCGGGCTGAGTTCCCTTCAGGAGATTCCTTGTTGAATACAACAAAATTCCTTTGGAGTCCGCTATGCCTACAAAGAAAAATAACCCAAACATAAATACCAACACGGTTTCTATCGGCGGTAGAAACTACCTCACACAGCTCAAACCGGGAAGTAAAAATCCAAGAGTACTGGATATTCTTCCCGACCAACCCGATATCAGGGATACGCTCTTCCAACCCAACTTGCGGGTATTAAGGCCGGAAATAAAACCGACTCTATCCTTCACTATTCGAGATCAAGGGAGAAATAACAGCTGTGTTGGTTTTGCGCTGGGGCATTATATCGATATTCTGATGTCCGCCAATAATGATCTAATAAATAATCGGGTCAGCGCACGGATGCTTTATGAAATGGCCAGGGCTAATGATGAGTGGGCAGAATCACCTCATGAAGGTTCCAGTCTGCGTGGGGGGCTTAAGGGCTTTTATCGTAATGGTGTCTGTAAGGAGAGTAGCGCGCCTGCTAATAAGAAATCCTGGACGTTAACCTATGAACTGGCAAAAGAAGCACGTGAAATCAGGTTGGGTGCTTATTATCGGCTGTTACCAGAACTTAGCCACTACCACGCAGCCCTGAATGATATCGGTGCTATTTATATCTCCGCGCAAATTCATAGCAACTGGTATGTTGTCAAAAACGGTAGCATCATTCCGGGCGGTGAGCCCTTTGGTGGCCACGCGTTCGTCATTGTTGGCTATGACAAAACCGGTTTCCTGATCCTCAACACATGGGGTGAGGAATGGGGAGATAAGGGCATAGCTCACTGGGATTACAAAGACTGGGCCGACACGGTGATGGATGCATGGGTTTTGCAACTCGGTGTGAATGCCCCCTCTGCCTTCGATGCTATCCCCAGAATGTTCACAAATGCTCCCTCTGGGCTTTTTGGTTTATCTTCCCCGACCCGGGATGAAATTCTCGGTCATTTTATCAATATTGATGATGGGAAACTAAAAACCACGGGTAAATACTTCTCTCCGGTTGGCCTCGAAATAGAAGAGACAGCAAAAAGATTACTTTCGCCTACTAGCAATAAGGGGGATGGATTTGATCATCTGGTTATTTATGCTCACGGAGGACTTAATTCCGAGGAAGCTGAGGCCAAACGCATTGCTAAATGGAAGAGGTCGGGGATTTTTGATGGCAACGGCATTTATAACTTTCATCTGATGTGGGCATCCGATTTTATTGGCGAAGTGTTTGGCGGAATTTCCGCCGCCTCAGATATTGCCGGAGTCAGCTTTAGTGATGATTTTATGTATGAAACAGGACCGGTAAAAGCCGCTGGGAGTCGCGCCTGGCGTAATATGAAAGGAGATGCTCAGGCAGCGTTCAGCGGCGACCCTGATTATGATGGCGGCTATCGTGGACTATTGCCATTGCTCAAAAAACTGGATCAGGCCAGGGTGAAAAAGATCAAAATTCATTTGGTGGGACACAGTGCCGGGTCAATCGTTTTGGGCAGGTTACTTACCACTTTCGGCCGTTTTGAGCTGAATACTCTCTGTATTGAGAGTATTCATTTGATGGCTCCAGCCTGCACCGTGGATTTTTTCAATGAACATTATCAGCCTCTGCTCACAGATAAAGGGAGTATAAAGCTAAACGATAAAATTTATCTGTATATGATGCAGGATGACCTGGAGTATAATGATATTGTTGGCCTGCCATCTGTCCCATGGCCAAAATACCGCCACTCCCTGCTGTATCTGGTATCTCGTGCATTTGAGGAAAGAAAAAATATGCCATTAGCTGGAATGGAAATTTATAAATCTGGAATGCCGAAAGGAAATAATTTGATAATCTATCATTCGCAAAGCAACGAGACAAAATCAACCTCTCACGGGGGCTTTGATAACGATTTAAGCACCATGACTACTATACTGAAATGTATTAAAGGGGGGGCATTATCCCACCTTCCCAGGGAGGATGATATGACGGGATATTAATCCATCTATACGGATAAAACATTGAGGTAGAGAGCGCCCGTTGTTATTCAAATCAGCGCATAACAACGGCCCTCTTAGACATTTTGATGACAGGCTTCTCCTTCTCTAAAACGAACGCTTATGTCATTTTCGAAATATACGCTTTCTCACGACTATTTTATCTAAAGCTCCACTGTGCCGTAATGACAAATACTGACGGTATGATAATGCCAACATCCATCCCAAAATAAGATGTAAAATTATACTGGAACCCATGATAGATATAGGGAGAAAAACCGATTCCTGTCGCTTTCTTAAAATCATGGTATGAGCCATGATCGCCGCAATCACTGAAAGCATCAAAGAAAAACTCACCGACATAGCCATATATTCCCTTGAAAACCCAGCCATTATCCCACCCTACCCAATCCCTTCTTACGCCGGCAGCCAGGCATCTGTCATCAAAGCTGTTTTTCATTGTGCCGAGCACAAAACTATATTTTGAATCATCAGAGAATTTTCGCTCCACGGATATGAAGTTATTTTCAAAATTCTCAGTATACTGCCCGTGGTTATGGGTTAAATGATAAACATATGAGCCCGTATTGATTGAGTACAGGTTTATTTCATCCGCCGAACAATACCATGTAACCAAATACAAAATTCCGCACCACAACCATGTGGTATATCGTTTACGGCCATCCGGTTTATATCGCGCATTATCCATACACCCTCACCTTGACTAACGTACTGAAAATGATGACTGATTTTCTAATGAACCGCTGATTAAACAATTCTACTAAGCTTTGACAATATGCTAATTTAGCGCCAACGCTGGCTCCGAAGCCGATAAGACCGCCGCCGGATGAACGCCATTTCTCTACCACCGCGCTAAATTGCTACCCGCCGACCAATTTCCACCACCTGATCGCCCGGCAAACGATAGTAATTGGTAATGTGGGTGCTGTTTCTCACCATAAACGCAAAACAGTTACGCTGCCACGCGACCATGCCATGCCCCTCGAGCGCGATGATCGTCTCGTGTCCTAGATACCAGGTGATCTCTTCTGGAACAAACGGAACCGCCAGTCCAGGGACGCTATGAAGAAGCTGCGAAATATGCGGTTGCTCCATAAAGCCATAATGCGCAACGCCCTGCAGATAACCCGGTGCCCGCTCGGTAAGCACCAGTCGCTTCCCCGCATCCACATAAGGGATGTTCTGTACTTCAATGGTCAATGAGATGACCTGCTGTTGCAGAGCGCGGTTACGCGCGACGTGCCAGCGCATAACCGGCGGCACGCCATTCTGACTACGGGTTAAAAACACCGCAGTACCCGGTACGCGAGGAATCTTCAGCCGGTTGATTTTCTTGAAGAACTCGTCAACATCCATCACTTTCTCATTAATCGCGCGTGACGTGGCCTTCACGCCGCGGTTCCAGATAATCATAACGCCGCAAACCACGGCTGCCAGCATAAGCGGGATATAGCCGCCCTCCATGACTTTGACCAGATTGGCAATCAGAAAACTGCTGTCGATCAGCAGAAAACTGATGGCAACCAGCGTACTGGCAAGCAGATTCCAGCCCCAGATTTGCCGCATAGCCATGAACAGCAGCCCGGAGGTCATCAGCATCGTCAACGACACTGCGATCCCATAGGCTGCGGCGAGGTTCTCTGATGATTTGAATGCAATCGCGAGACCGACGGTAACGATCATCAGCAGCCAGTTAATCGTGCCGATATAGATTTGCCCGTAGCTCTCCGCGGTGGTTTGTTTGATATGCAAGCGCGGAAACCAGCCAAGCTGAATCGCCTGTCGGGTCATTGAAAACGCCCCGGTAATAATGGCCTGACTGGCAATGATAGTGGCCAGGGTGGCCAGAATAACCAGTGGAATTTGCAGGAACGGTGGGCAAAGACGGAAGAAGATATTCTGTGAAATGTCCGCACCTGAAAGAATTATCGCTGACTGGCCCGCATAGTTGAGTAATAACGCCGGAAACGCCAGGCCAAACCAGGCCATCCAGATTGGTTTTCTACCGAAATGGCCCATATCCGCATAAAGTGCTTCGGCTCCGGTGACACACAGAAACACACCGCCTAATACCAGGAAGCTGCTGAACCCATTTGAGAGTAAAAAGGAGACACCGTAGGCAGGATTCATCGCCAGCAGCACTGCCGGGTGCTGGACGATACCCGATATCCCCAGCGCAGCAATCGCCAGAAACCACAACGTCATCACCGGACCAAAGATTTTACCTATTTTGGCGGTGCCGAATGGTTGAATAGCGAATAAAGTAACCAGGATCACTATCGTGGCAGGTAATATAAAAGAGTGTGCGTCAGGAAAGATAATATTCAGCCCTTCAAGGGCAGAAAGCACGGAAATAGCGGGCGTAATTGCGCCATCTCCGTATATCAGCGCCGCACCAGTCAACGCAGAAAATGTCACCCACTTACTATCTTTACCTTTATGTACCAACAATGACATCAGGGCCATGATTCCGCCCTCGCCATTATTATCCATACGCATGGCGAAGATGGCATATTTAACGGAAGTAACCAGAATAAGTGTCCAAATGATAAGTGATAATAAACCCAAAATGACATCGGGAGTGGGACTATCGCCGGATAACAGCAGTATCGTTTTTAGCGTATACAGTGGGCTGGTGCCAATATCACCAAAAACCACTCCCAGCGCTCCCCCTGCCAGCATGAGCTTTCCTGATGTCCTGTGGCTTACTGAGTTATTATTAGCCATAATTCCCCGTCCATCTGGCCGTTTTATTGAATATTCAGGTTCTGATGTTGGGCGAGCTGCAACGTTAATTTCTCAATGCGCTCAGCCATTTGCCGCGTCAGGTCCGTTAATTCGGTATTTTGCTGCAATAAAATCATCAACTGTTCTGATTGCCGCTGTGCGAGCCCCTGCCTTTGGCTTATATCTTCCGCCAGCTCTTCACGGTGCTGTGCATCGGCTAACGCGTGCGCCCCGTCACGCTCAGCCTGTCGGGTTTGTGCCAGCAGGATCAGCGGCGCCGCGTAGGCCGCCTGTAAACTGAAGGCCAGATTAAGCAAAATAAAGGGATAAGGGTCAAACCGGGTCCATCCGATAATATTGATAAGGATCCAGACAACGACAATGACCGTTTGTGCCACCAAAAACGTTGGTGTACCAAAAAAACGTGCGAATGCTTCAGCTTTCAGGGCAAACCATTCATCACCAAACGTATGCGAGTAGCGGGATAAGGGTCGATGAAAGCGGAAAATATCCTTCTTATTCATAGGACACCTATAAGAGAAGCTGCGTTCCTGAAAGAGAAAAGCGTTTGTTCTGTATTAAGAATATAGCTAAAGGTACCGGGATCGGCCTGGCCATCCTTATGAAAGGACGTCGGTATTTTCAGGAAAACAGCGCGCCGTCAGGCGATCGGGATGGAACACGCTCTGGGCAAGCGGCGCCTCATTGGCCCTAAGACCAGATCGGATGGAATACGTGGCGGCGACAACAACGGTTCGGGACCCGCTTTGCAGATGATACAGCGGGTTCAGAACAGGGAGCACAGGGCTGCAGCGAGTACATCCCGTGAATTCCCTGCCCTTCACCAAGGGTGAGCGGGAAGTCTTACTTCCCGAACAGCAGCCGGGTATATTTTGTCGAAATCGCACCGCTGTGTTTACCATCCGCGCCATAATATCGGTCTTCACGGCACAGCTTTTCCTTAATATCGCAGAACGTGCCACCGGCAAAGGTAAACGAAGTCGGGTCAAACTGCCCCTGTGAACTCAGTCGTTTCGCCGCTTCTTTGCCCAGATATTTCGCAGTCATGGCCTGAGAAACGCCGTCTGTCGCCGTGGCGCAGATATACTTATCGCACAGGACGTGTGCTTCCGGCGAGTGAAGGGAAACAGGTTGTTTCGCCCAGACGGGAATGGCTGCCGTCGCCAGCAGCAATGACAATAGGCATGGTTTCATGTTGATATGCACTGAATAATCCCGTTAAATATTTTATGTGTGTTTCGGATAATGCGCATTGCTCACGCTAAGCAATGTCAGACTATTTGAATATATTGTCGCTGTCTACATCAGATAATTCTGCAAGTCGGCAAACGGGCGGCTTATCTGATATAACCCTGCTCACGCATTCTTATTACAGCTTCATCACTCAGGCAGACCATACCCGTCGTCAGTAATTCAAATCCGTGACGCTGATAAAATCCGGTTTTATCCGGCACCGAATAAATAAAAATTTTCCCGTAGGGTAACAGCACATCACATATTGTCTGCATTAACTGACGGCCATAGCCCAGCCCTTGATAACGCGGATCTACGGCCACATCGGCCAGATAGCTACACCAGGTGAGATCGCTTATCGCTCTGGCTACCGCAACCAGCTGGCCGTTGTGGAAACCAAACCAGCAGAACGTACTGTGGCGAAAGGCCTGTTCAAGCAACGATATATCGCGTTGCCCCAGCCCGGAAGCCGCGATAAGTTCTGCTATTGCCCGCCAGTCAACCGAGTTAAGCCCCTCTTTACCTTGCAGCATCATCATTGTGGCATCCTTTAAAACCGCAGATATTAGCGATCGTTTATAGCAGGGAACGGCTGAAATTTATATGTGCGCTCAATCTTCATGCGCCCGGTCAGGACAGGATGAACGCTTGTGGCGCCTATTCTGGATACAGAGTAATAAGACTCAGCTCTAAGCCGCGGAAAATCTACGTAGCATGGCGATTTAAATAAGCAGGTTCACCATATTTATCACGCATCCCCCTTCTCCTGCCGCCGATACCCTATCCGGATCTCCCTTCCCTGCGCTTTTCCATGCTAACGATATTGTTCCGATTCGATAGCCTCGCGGACCTGAAGCAGCGCCGCTCTTAAATGGGTGATATTCACCGAACCAAGCGCAATCCGGATAGCCTGAGGCACCGTTTGTGAGGTACAGAATGGTTCAGCCGCTGAAACGGCAATATTTTTATCCAGCAGATCTTTGACCACCCGGTCGGCCCTGGTCTCATCCGGCAGAGGAAGCCAGGCAAAATAGGAGCCCGGATGGGCGATATAAGCAATATCCCCGAGCGCTTCTCTCAACACGGATTGCCGCTGGCGCGCGTCCCGTCGCTTCAGCATTTCAAAACGGGCGACGCTCCCATCCTGTATCCAGTTGCATACCAGGGTCGTCATAATTGATGGCGTGTTCCAGCTCGTTGCGCGGACCGCTCTCTGCAGGGCTCCTCGGTAAGCATCAGGACAGATAACCACGCCGACTCTCAGTCCGGTGGCCACATTTTTGGAAAATCCGTTGATGTAGAGAGTACGTTCCGGGGCAAAAACAGCGACCGGCGGAGGAGGACGATGAGCCAGATAGGCATACGCGGCATCTTCAATGATCACAAGGTCATGGGTACGGGCAATGTCGGCCAATATTTTACGTTGTCGTTGGCTCAGCACCCAGCCCAGCGGGTTATGTAACGTGGGCATGGTATACACGGCGCGCACATCTCGTTTCTGGCAAAGTTGCTTCAAGGCGGCGAAGTCCGGACCATCGGACAGCGAAGGTATGGCGATAAGTTCGAGATGGTAGAGCGCGGCCAGGGCTTTAAAGCCGGGATAGGTCAGCGCGTCAACGGCCACCACATCGCCTGGTCTGAGCAGGCCCATCACCGCGACAGCCAGTCCATGCTGGGCGCCGTTGACGATAATCACATTCTCCGCTGATGGCTGAAAGCGGTGCCCGGCAAGATGTCCGGCGATGATCTCGCGTTCGCTAAGCCGGCCGGCATGAGGCTGATAGCGTAAATGTGATTCAATATCACCGGCGGCGGCCACCCGTCGCAGAGCATCACGTAGCGCATCGCCCTGCCCAGGTAATGTCGGATAGTTAAAGTTCAAATCAAGGACATCGCTGGCCACCGCGTGCTGATCGACGCCGTGACCAGGCGGCAGCGCAATCTCTCTGACGAACGTTCCCCGCCCGGTCTCACCGCTGACCAGCCCCATCGCTTCCAGCTCTGCATAGACCCGCGTCGCCGTTGCCAGAGAAATATGCTCCTTTGCCGAAAGATCCCGATGAGTCGGCAAACGCGTCCCCGACGCGATATCACCGCGGCGAATCGACGCCGCAAACCGATCGACGATGGCTTTATAGCGGGCTTTCATCCAATGTATCCATGACAATAATTTGATTGTATCAGATGCGTGAGATTACCATCGGCTCACCAGATGCTCAAGATAATGAGTGTTCCCGCAACGTGAGGTCATAGTGGTAAATTCTACAGCATATAAAACGGCACCGGGTTCAGCTTCCGGCTGGCTAAATGGTTTGCTCGGCGTTGTGATATTCAGCGGGTCTTTACCCGCCACGCGGGTCGCCGTGGTCGATATAGACCCGTTTTTCCTGACCTTCCTGCGGGCAACGATTGCCGGGGCGTTGGCGATGATACTCATTTTTGGCTACCGGGAAAAACGCCCGCGTGCGGACCAACTTTTACCTCTGCTTGTGGTATCGCTCGGCGTGGTCGTCGGTTTTCCTTTACTGACCGCAATGGCGCTGCAGCACGTGACGTCGGCGCATTCCATCGTCTTTTTAGGGCTGCTGCCGCTGGCCACGGCGATTTTCGGTGTGATTCGAGGCGGCGAACGACCAACACCCATTTTCTGGCTCTTCTCTGGGATGGGGAGTCTGCTGGTCATGGGATTTGCGTTATCCCAGAACGCCGCCGTTTCGCTGACCGGGGATCTGCTGATGCTGGCCGCGGTGATGGTCTGCGGTCTGGGATACGCTGAAGGGGCAAAACTGACTCGCGTGTTGGGCGGCTGGCAGGTTATCAGCTGGGCGCTGATTATTTCCCTGCCCTTTATGCTGACAGCATCCATTCTGACCCTGCCGGCCTCTTTTAGCCAGATCTCTGCTTCCGCCTGGCTGGCGCTGGGTTATGTTTCACTCTTCAGCATGCTGATCGGCTTTATATTCTGGTACAAAGGGCTGGCGGCCGGTGGGATTGCCGCCGTCGGCCAGCTACAGCTGTTACAGCCATTCCTTGGGCTGACGCTATCGGCTACGCTCCTGCATGAAGTTGTCAGCCCGCTGATGATCCTGATCACCCTGGGCGTGATCTTATGCGTGATCGGCTCGCGAAAATTTGCCAGGTAACCTGCGGCCGGGATGATAAATAATCGCCGGTGGCCAGTCGGAAACCAATCGGCAAAGAGAAATCACCAGGCTTCTGGTTCCCGCAGCATATGGACAATATTGCAGGGGTTCATGATCCATCCCCCCTTAAACCCTTCCGGCAAGGGCTCAACCGCATCGCAGCGCACGACGCCGTGCTGTTCGATATGCTTTTCCGCGGCGTGAAAATCGGGGGTGAACAGCTCCAGCCAGACTTCCGCCTGACTGAGGCCCGGCGCTTCATCGATCCACAGTCGGTTTGGGCCAAGGATGAAGCCGGTGGCAGGCGCTTTGTCCGTAATCTCCGGAAGCCTGAGCGTTTGTCGGTAGAAATCCAGCGTCTGTTGATACTGGTGCGGGGGAACCTTCATCGCAATATCAATTCCCCCTTTAATTTCAGTATTCATAAAGCTGACCTCATTTCGCGGGATGAACATCGCCCGGTTCTGCGCGCGTGTTGCCAGCGCCAGGAAAGTGGAATGAGTATAGCTTACCGACGGCGCCGGACTTTCCGCGCTACTCGCCTTTCACCACTCGCCGACGATGGCAATCCTGCGGCGTCAGCGTTTTGCCTTCAGCAGAACGCACCTCCAGCGGCATAACCACCTGGTTCGATGCCTTATCCAGCAGTACCGAATGCACCTCTCCGCGTTCAAACATATAGCGCTCACCCCACTGCCGCATGGCCACCACGATAGGAAATGCGGCGCGACCGCGCTCGGTCAGCACGTACTCTTTATAAGCGCTCCCGTCTGAGGCCGGGCAGATCTCGAACACGCCCAGATTAACCAACTGTTTCAGGCGTGAGGCGAGAATGTTTTTTGCCAGGCCGAGATTCTTTTGGAATTCACTGAAGCGTCGGACATCGTCAAAGGCCTCACGAATGATCATCATGCACCAGCGTTCGCCGATTGCCTCCAGAGTCCTGGCGACAGGACATTCACCGTCGGTGAGTGATTGCTGCTTCGCCATACGGGCTCTCCTTCTTTCACTGGGCGAATTGTTCAGTCGCCAGAATAAACGCAAACAAAACTAGTTGCAAAAAAAAACTTCTACGTCTAATTATGAGTAATCTGGTTTTAAAAAGAAACCAAAATTGATACGGAAAAACACCATGAAGATGAAGCCAGGCCTGAAAGAAGAGACGGCGTTAACGTACTGCGTAGCAGAGTCGAATCGGGAAGAACAGCGGTTAACGCCCTGGCTCACCTGCCTGTTTTCACTGACGGCGGCGCTGGCCGTCGCCAATGTCTATTTTGCCCAGCCTTTGCTTGAATCAATGGCAACAAGCCTCAGCGTACAGTCCGCGACGGTCGGGTTGGTGGTGACCCTGACGCAGATCGGCTATGCGGTCGGTCTGCTGTTTATTGTGCCGCTCGGCGATCTTGTGAATCGCAAATATCTGGTTATTACCCAGCTGTTGCTACTGGCGACCGCGCTGACGGTCGCCGGGCTGTCACAACGCTGGTTTATGTTCCTCGGCGCCATGGCGCTTGTCGGGATGATGGCGGTCGTTGTGCAGATCGTGGTGGCCTGTACCGCCGCGCTGGCCGCCCCTGCCGGGCGCGGTAAAGCGGTAGGGATGGTCACCAGCGGCGTGGTGCTGGGGATTCTCCTCGCCCGCTTAACTTCAGGGGTGATTGCCGATCTTGCCGGATGGCGCGCGGTATATCTCAGCGCAGCCAGCCTGATGCTGTTGCTGGCCGCGGTGCTTGCTCAGGCGATGCCGGCCGTCAGAAAAACGCCCATGGCTGGAAGCTATCTGGCGCTGATGACATCGGTTTTCCACCTGCTGATGACGGAACCGACGCTACGGGTCAGAGGCGTCTTTGCTCTGTTGATTTTCGCCGCCTTCAGCGTTTTGTGGACCGCCCTGGTCTTACCGCTCAGCGCTCAGGGACTTTCCCATACGCAGATCGGCTTATTTGGCCTGGCGGGCATCGCTGGCGCCCTGGCCGCGTCAAAGGCCGGACACTGGGCCGATCGCGGGGCAGCGCAGCGCGTCACCGGCGTCTCTTTGGCATTACTGCTCTTTGCCTGGGCCCCGATCGCCAGGGCCGAAACCTCCCTGCCGCTGCTGGTCATCGGGGTCATCATGCTCGATTTCGCCGTACAGGCGGTTCATGTCACTAACCAGAGTCTGATCTTTGCCGCACGGCCCGACGCACAAAGTCGCCTGGTCGGGGCATATATGTGCTTTTACTCTGTCGGCAGCGCGCTGGGGGCCGTGGTGGCGACACAATGTTATGCGCACTGGGGCTGGAATGCGGTCTGTCTGGCCGGTGCGGGCATCAGCGCGGCGGCGCTGTTTTTCTGGCTGGGGTTACAGAAAAGATCGCCTGTCCGCTAGGTGTGCGACAGGGTGGCCAGGGCGAGATAGGCGGCGACGGTGCGACCCGGTTCGGTTGCACGGCCGATAATCACCAGATTCGCCGCCACTTCCGGTGCGTTAAGGCTACGATAGACCAGGCCCGGGATGTTAACCTGCTGCAGCGGCGCCGGAATTAGCGCCAGCCCGAGGCCCGCCGCGGCAATCGCCAGCACGCTCAGAGTACTGCCAGAACGATGGGCAACATGGAACTGGCTGCCCAGCATTTGCCCCAGCACAAGGTAAAGCTGTTCATGATTATCGTGAGTATCATGCAGAACCAGAGGCTCTCCGGCGAGCATCTCCACCGTCAAACAGGCGTGAGCGGCCAGCGGATGATCGTCTGCCAGCGCGACCATCATCTTCCAGCGCCCCGCCTGATATACCGTGATGCCGGGTGAATGGGTGGTACTATTATCGGGTGTGTAGCCAACATCTATCTGCCCGGCAAGAATCGCCGCCACCTGCTGCTGCGGGCCGATCTCCTCAATCGTCACCTCCGCATCCGGGTAGCGTTTTCTGAACTGACGCAGATCGCTCATCATTTTACCGCTGAAGATTGCATTGCCGGCAAATCCGACCCTTACACGCCCCGTTTCGCCGCGAAGGGAGCGCGCCACGGCCAGACGGGTATGCTCGACCTGGTCTAACGTCCGCTGGGCCTCTGCTTGCAGCAGTTTCCCGGCATCGGTGAGCTCAACGCGGCGGCTGGTGCGAATAAACAGCGCCCCGCCCAATTCCGCTTCCAGCGCTTTGATCTGCATGCTGAGTGCGGGTTGAACAATATTCAGCCGTTCGGCCGCGCGTCCGAAGTGCCCTTCCTCCGCCACGGCCAGAAAATAGCGCAAATGACGTAACTCCATACACCCCCCATTCATCATTTAAAATGATTATTCAGTCAGATCTATCTATTTGAGTTTAACCCTGCCGTTCCGCAAACTGAAGGCCGTCAACTAACAGGAGCTGAAGCTATGAACAATCGCCAACAAGACCGCCAACAACTCAACGATCTGGTGAATGGCTGGATGCATCGCGACCTCGGTGAATGGGCCGCGCTACGTCAGCTGTTTCATCCTGATGGCACGATCGAAATTACGTGGTTTGAAGGGCTGGCGAGCGATTTTGTCGACGGTTCCATGCGGATGGGCGCATCTGACCTACGCACCAAACACCTCATCGGCACACCCGTGATCACCTTCAATGCCAGCGGGAACAAGGCTATTCTTGAGACCAACGCCATGATCATCGCTGAAAACGTCAAACTCAATCTGGGCTGTGAATGCCATAACCGGTTCTACGATCTGGCAGAAAAAAGAGACGGCGTGTGGAAATTGTTTCACCGGCAGAGCATTTACGATATGGGTACCTTTACCTTCCCGCTCGGTCCGGTTGAAATTGACCCGTCGGTAGCGCTGGCTTACCCCCGCGAATACGCGGCTTTGGCCTATCTTCTGCAACAGAGTGGTTTTCCGCTGGGACGGATTTTTGCTACCCGCGGCAGCGAACTGGAAGCGAAGATGAAAGCCGATGCGAAAAGCTGGCTGTTGGCCTAAGCACACAATCAACAATCCAGGTTCGATTTTTAGCACAAATCCGTGATATGTATAAAAAAGTATTTTTATAACCTCATTGATTTCTCGGCTTATCACCCTTGCTGCAGCCCGCCCTTCGCCTCAGGCTTAAGCGGAGGCGGGATGGCACGCAAACCAGATGACGTAAGCCCCCTACTTCAACAATGCAAAGGATCTCAAGATGATGACGCAAAGGGAACGCCTCGCCAGTGGCTACCTGTACACCGATATGGATGAGGGGATGCCGGAAGAGCGGCTTCGGGGTAAGATGCTGGCGTATGAATTTAATCATACGTCCCCCGCAGAACCCGAGAAACGCGTGGCGTTGATCCGCCAGATGATGGGCCGCGTCGGGAATAACGTCTGGATTGAACCGCCGCTGCACGTGGCCTACGGCAGTCAAATTAGTATCGGCGATAACTTCTACGCAAATTTTAATCTGGTGGTTGTCGATGATGGCAAAGTGATTATCGGCAATAATGTCATGATTGCCCCTAACGTCACCATCTCGACGACCGGACACCCGATTGACCCCGCGGTTCGCATTACCGGTCAGCAGTTTTCACAGACCGTCACCCTGGAAGACAATGTCTGGATCGGCAGCGGCGCTATCATTAACCCTGGCGTGACCATTGGCCGTAACAGCGTGATAGGCGCCGGAAGCGTGGTAACAAAAGATATTCCCGCCAACGTGGTGGCCGCCGGCGTTCCCTGCCGGGTGCTCAGGCCGATCGGCGAACAGGATCGCCGGAACGCGCTGGCAGGTTTGCCGGTGATGGATGCGGAGTAAACCACTGGCAATCGTCGAGGCTTGATAACAGGAGCGAAAATGTCGCTTAATACGATGAGTGATGCCCGGGAAATTCTGCAATTCTGGTTTCATCAAATTCCGCCTGAACGCTGGTTTCGATCGGACGCGGGTTTTGATGAGCAGATTCGTCACCGTTTTTCTGATGTTCATCAGGCAGCCTTGCGCGGTGAGCTGGCCGAGTGGCGGGAGAGCAGCTCCGGTCGGCTGGCGGAAATCATCGTGCTCGATCAGTTTTCGCGCAATCTGTTTCGCAACAGCCCGCTTTCATTCGCTGCCGACGGTATGGCCCTGGCCCTGGCACAGGAATTGGTCAAACAACCTGACTTTGACCAACTTCCTGTTGAAAGACGCGATTTTGCCCTGCTGCCATTTATGCATTCGGAATCGCCGATAATTCATGCTGCTGCGCTCAGGCTCTATCAACGCTACGCGAGCACACGCTCACTCAGAGCAGAAACAGAGCACAAGCGGGTGATTGACCAGTTTGGCCGCTACCCGTATCGCAATCAGGCGCTCGGCAGAAGATCCACGCCGGAAGAGCGCCGCTGGCTTAATCAACAACGATAGCCCCGCCCGGACGACACACATTCATGGCGCTGGCGTTGTATGAACACTTACCCCACTGTATCCCCATCACGGCCATTCTGCGGTCTGAGTTTAACAAGCCAGATTATCGTTTTACAGGCAACCCATCTCGCTGGCTAAAGTCCCTTTCGTTGCTTTGATATGAGCCGAGACCTTCGCAGGCAGCGAGGACCAAATCGAGAGTTTTGGGTTTGTTTTACTCTCAATCAAGTCTACGGTGACCTGGTAATCGCAAAAATTAGCTGTTTTAGGGGTTGACTGATCCATCAGAAACGCTGCGTATTGTCCTTTATCAGGACTGACGCCAATAAAAATGATCTTCCAGTAGGCACTTGGAATTTCAACCGAAGGGTCCGCCGGTAAAGTGGCGATATGTCGTTCGAAAAGTGGTCCGGTGACTGAATAAACAGCCGTAACATCACTTCTGTTGGCCAGTTCTCGTTCTTTATCTTCTAACCTAACCCAGGCTCCCTGATTGAGGTCCGCCTTTTGTGGAGTAATATTCGACAGATAATTGAGTGATGGCCAGTCTGACGCGCCTCCTAACCCAGCCAACGGTGCCTGGTGTCCGCGGTCTACCCCAAGGAGCGTATTAGCATTTTGATAAGCATCCGGGGATAATGTATCAGCAGGTGGTAATGCGGGATCCCGCTTCCAGTCTCTCGGACGGCCGCTCGCCTGACTGGATTTTGTCATTTTATATGCCACCCAATTAGCAAACTTAGTATTGCTATTATTATTCAGGGTATAACTATCGCGAACTAATGTCTGATCACTGCCACCGCTTGGGCATCCAACTTCACAATTATCTGTTGTTACAGGAAATTGAGTCGAGGGTTGATAACTGGTAGTACAAGAAAATAATAAGAACACAAACCACAAGCATAAATATCTATAGTAAATACGCATCTTAACACCTCATAGCATTACGCTTGACCACGCCAATATTAAACGAAAGCGCTGCAATTTATTGCAGCGCTTTATTTAAAAAAACGTCATTCCAGACACAGGGCTTTTACTGTGCTACCACTTTTAGCCGGCGTTTTCATATCATTCAACCACTGTTCCATGGTGGTTTTTTCTTGTTCCGCAAACAGATCTTTAACCCGTTCCCAGCTCGCACGGGAGAGACTATATAACGCCTGTTGCAATGAGTATTCAGACTTAAAGGAGATCACGCCTTTGCTTTGGGTCGACGAAATCTCAAATGTGCTGGCATATAGCGTGAAAATCACCTGGTCGTCGCCAGTTTGCAAAATGTTTTGCGTAAAGTTTGATGATTTCTGATCCTGGTTTGCATAGCTTAGCGCTGCTTTTGCTAACGAGGTTACGGAGGATTTAATCTTAGACTGGTCGCTTTGTGTAAGACCATCAAAAGCATCGACAAATGAGTTGATGAGCTCATCTGCGTTATGACTTTGTTGTTTAATATTTTTTGTCTCTGCGCTTAGTAAACTCAGACACGGAACGTTGGCCACGTTCTGAGTAAACCTGGTGAAATAGACTTTATTCCCGGTACCATCAGGATCCAGCGCGTTATAACCTGATTGCACGCGACAGAGGTTTACAATGGTTTGCAGGCCATCAAACATTGTTTGCGGGGCTGACGATGTTGCATTAACAAGTTTACTTGCGTGAATATTACCATCAATATAATCCTGCGTCGCAGCGGCTATCGCAGGGTTCATAACAAGTATATCTTGTGAGTTAAACAAGAATATAGGATCATGATTTACCGGGCTGGTAATGTAGTTAAACCAGGTCTGTGTTCTGTCTTTAATATCTTCCGAACTCATGGTTTATCTCCGAACAATATTAAACAGATGCAATCACTGTACCATTGCGAAGAGCAAAGCAAGTGATTGCCTTGTGGTTGATTACCTATTAAAAGACGATGATTTAACATCAAACTGGCAGTGTAAAAGAGAAACGAAAACGTGCATTGCTGGTTGCAATGATGATTGCGCCAGAATATCTGGCGGGCTGCAAATTTGATGTTTTACTAGCTTATATTCTGTCCGAATTTTATCCATCAAATATTCCATGCAATCTTCAAAATTATATGTCGAGGTTGCTTTAATGAGCGAAAAACAACGCGATGATTATTATGAAAATAATGTATGGAGCGGACAATAAACATTTGCACAGATGCGGATGGATATCTTAAAATATGTGTTTATTCGATCATTAAAACTGTGTAATTTTATTTTTAAGGATAAAATTCTTTATTTAAACGAAACGACAGAAAACCAAATTTTCAGATGAAAAAAATGACACGTGCCGGCCACCGTCAGCTTGAGTGCGGGGAACAAAAAAATGCGCCCACAGGCGCACCGCTAACGCTTTGCAGATTGATTCTTCCCTGACCGTTGGTGTCACCCTGACACCGGCAAAGACCCTAATCATGGCGCTCGAGCAGCAGTAACCCGCTAGCGGTAAAGCGCCATTGAGCTCAAACACCGCCCCGCCGGCTTAGCGATAGTGGTGCTTGTCTAAGCCAAATTTCTTCATTCGCAGGTAGAGCTTTTTACGCGGGATCTGCAAATACTCTGAGACATCGTTGATCCGGCCCTGATGGATGTTCAGGGCCTCAATAATGATCTGCCGTTCATAATCCTCAACCCGCTGGTCTAGTTGCATCGGTTCAACCTGATGCAGCAGCGGATTGGGGATCTCGGCCAGCGGCATCACCCCGACGGCAAACAGCCTGGCGGCATTTGCCAGTTCGCGCACATTGTTCGGCCAGTGGCGATTGACCAGCTTTTTAGCCAGCGCCGTCGGCAGTTCAGGTACCGGATGATTCAGCCGTAAGCAGGCCTGCTGTAGGTAGTGCAGAAACAGGGGCTCGATATCGTCGAGACGCTGTGCCAGCGGCGGGCAAAACTGCTGGGTCATGGCAAAACAGTAATAGAGATCGGGAACAACCAGGTTGTTGCCCACCAGGGTAATCAGCGGCTGAAGCCCCGTGGCAACCAGTCGACACGGCGGTTCATCCTGCGCTTGCTGATGGGCCAGTACCAGCTGCTGCGCCTGGCTCAGAAATTCGATATTACGCAGAACCAATGTGCCGCCCTGCGCCTGCTCACACCACGCCTGCAGCGGTGTCTCCTGGCCTTGCAGGATATCGCCGAAAATTATCGGCCGATCGCCGCGCGTGCTGAGGCGATGCAGGTAGCATGCCGCCAGCGTTCGCCCCGTTCCCCGTTCGCCATGAAAATAGACCGCGACATCCGTTTCGGCCAGCTGCTGAAGCGTTTGTCGCATCTGAATCACCCACTCGCTGCGACCAATCAGGTTGTCTTCGAGCTGCTCTTTTTGCCACTGTCGCCGCATCACCTGCGACTGACGCTGGGCCAGCGCTTTATCGACCAGCTCTAACAGCTGTCCGGGATTAACCGGTTTTTGCAGAAAATCCCAGGCGCCTTGCTTTACCGCCTCAACCGCCATCGGGACATCGCCGTGGCCGGTAATTAATATCACCGGCAAATGCGGATCGTGTTTAAGCAGTATCTTCAGTAAATCGATACCGGAACAGTGCGGCATACACACATCGCTGAGCACAATGCCGGGCCACGCCTCGCTGACCAGATCCTGTACGCTTCGCGGATCGCCGCAGGCGTAAACCCGATGCCCGGCCTGGGTGAGCAGCTGGGTATAGGCATCGAGGACATCGCTATCATCGTCAATCAGCAATATGTTGTGGTGATCGGTCAGCATGACTTATTTCCGTAGCTAAAAATTGCAAAACAACACAGGCATGACGATCCAGCGTCGACGCCAGCCGTAGATGCCCTTCCATCTGTATCATTAACGATTCGCTGATCGACAGGCCGATACCCAGCCCCAGCTGCTTGCTGGTGACAAATGGCTTGAGGAGCGACCCCGCCAACGCCAGTGGCCAGCCGCCGCCATTATCCGCGATCATCACCGTCCAGCCTTCAGCCGTGCGCTCCCACGCCACGCTAATGCAGGGCGCCGTCTGGGCGGCATCCAGCGCATTGGTGAGCACATTTACCAGCACCTGCTGGATGCGCACCTCGTCACCGAGTACCCGTGGTTCATCAGGCGGCAGGTTCAGTACGCCGCACAGCGGTTTATGGCGCAACGCCAGCAGCTCCCAGGCGGCAACGAATGCCTGGCGCAGACTGACGGCGCGGGCGGGCGTATCCGCCTCCGCACGACGAGAGAACTGCCGCAGGTTGCGGATAATGGCGTCAATTCGGCCAATCAGCCCTTCCGCCCTGACCAGGGTCTGGCTGGCGCTGGCCATCTGTTCATGCTTAATGGCGGTACGGGCGCTGTAGAGATACATCGACAGGGCGTTGAGCGGCTGATTGATTTCATGCGCCAGCGTTGTCATCGTCTGCCCGACAACCGCCAGCTTGGCCGCCTGAACCAGCTCATCCTGGGTCGTACGCAGATGGATATCGATCCTCTTGCGCTCAGCGATCTCCTGTTCCAGCAGCTGGCGTTGTTGATTAAGCTGTCCCAGGGTATGGCGCAGCAGTTTCCCGATGCGCCCCAGTTCATCTTCGCCATACACCGGAATAGCGGCGTTAACATCGCCCAGTCCGATACGCACCACCGCCTGATTCAGCTGGCTAAAGCGTTTAACCAGCCGCGAGCGGATAAAATAGTGGTTGAGCAAATATGCCAGCGCCAGCGCCAACAGCGTGGCAATCAGAATCAGACTGCCGCTGAACCACATGGTATGTTCCAGGCGCTGATTGAACGCGCGCATTTTACCGTGGCTGTCGCTGAGCTGGGACTCCAGCTGGGCGCGAAAACGCGCCAGCGTGCTCTCTTTGGCTTGCGTCACCTGCGCCAGCGCCTTTTGCGCTTCAATGTATTCCCGAATCGCGGCCGGCATTTTGTTTTCCGCGATGCCGGTGTCGAGCAGCTCATCGATGGTTTGCCGCAGGGTGATCGTGCTGGGATAGCCTTCCAGCAGATGCATATTGTCATCGGCGGTGTTTTTAAGGTAGGTCAGGTAGCGAATATGCCCTTCCACGTTACCGTCGCCCTCCGTGCTGGACTGCACCTCGCTGAGTCTGTCGCGCAGGTCGCTAATAATCTGGTTCTCAATGCGCGCCAGGGTGTAGACCTGCTGCTGTTCTCCCTGTACCGCCCGCAGATTGGCCTGCAGACGGTGAACGGCATGGCCCTGCTTCTCCTCCATCTGATCCAACAAGGCGCCCTGCTGCCAGCTGAAGTCCTGCACCAGGGAGTTCATCTCCGAGGTGAAGTCATCATGCAGCCAGTTAATACGCGCGGTGATTTCATTGACCTTTTCCCGTGCGATAAACATGTTGTAGAGCGAGCGATCGAGCCTGGCGAGCAGCTGCCGGCTGTCGCGAAGCGTCAGCTCAATTTGCTGGCGTTCCGGCCTATCAAGGCGCTGGCTTAACCTGTCGATGTCATCCAGATGTTGCAGGATCTGGTTACGTAATTGCAGGCGCGACGTGGTATTGGCCGCCAGTAAAAACTCATTAAGCTGATCGACCAGCGTATTCAGGCTATTTTCAATCAGGAACGAGGTCTGAATTCGCGGGAAATAGTCGTTGAGCGCATAGCGAATTTGCGAGCTCTGTTCGTGCCAGGAATAGAGGCTGACGCCGCTGACGACGAGGGTCAGCAGCGCGCCGGTCAGGAACGCGCCGCGCAGACTGGCGCTGATAGTCAGGTTCCTGATAAAGCCGGGCAACCTCATTTCAGGTTCTCCAGCTTGACGATCGCCTGCCGCTGTTGTTCCTGGAAAAAGAGCTGCCACTCCATCATGAGCTGTTCGGCCCGATCTTTATTATCCAGCTGTCGGAGATAATCCTCATCGCGACTCTGCTGCTCGCTGACCGGCATGGCGGTCAGCAACGCACGGACCTCCGGTAGCGGCGTCTTAAGCCGGGCTTCAGCATTGTGCAACGCCCGCCAGGCATCCTTCAGCTGCGACAGACGAAAGCTGATCGCGGTATCAAACAACTTTTGCACCAGACGCTGACGTTGCAGGATCAACTGATAATTGAGCGAGGGTTCGCTCAATAGCTGGCGCTGCCGCCGCGCGCGCGGCGTATTTCCCGGATCGGGGATAATCGAGTATTTTCCGGTGTTGGTATCCGAGAGCGCCTGCTGGCCTTCCGGACTCAGCAAAAACTGAATAAAGCGCCGGGCATCCGCCGGGTACGGGTTATGACGAATCATCGCAACGTAGGTAGGTGATGCCGCCGAGTGCGGAAAATAGTGAAACGTCAGGTTGGGATCGTCGAGCAACAGATTGGCGTAGTTATCAATCACCGGGCCGACCGAACCTAAGCCGCTTTTGATTTTATCCGCCACGCCAAAACTGCGGCTGGAGATGGTGATCAGGTTTCCCGCCATGCTCAAAATAATTTCCCAACCGTGGTTCCAGCCCTCCTGTTGCAGCAGCGATTCCACCATCAGATGGTTAGTATCCGAACGCGAGGGGCTACTCATTAATAAGGTGCCCTGGTAGCGCGCCTGCATCAGATCGTCCCAGCTGCCGGGCAGCGGCAGATGGCGCTCGCTGAGATTACGCTGGTTAATGAGTAAACCAAAACCGGAGATGGCCACCGCAACCGCGGTACCGCGGATCGAAGCCGGAACCCGCTGCTGCGACTGGGCCGGCGCGTCCGGGTAGGCAGCCAGCCGCTGATGTTCCTGCAGGTGCTGCAGCAGCATGGGTGAGGAAGTCAGCACCAGATCGATATTCTCGCCTCCGGCGCCGTCCAGCAGTTGTTCCAGTGAGGCGCTGGTGCGATTCAGGGTACGGATGATCACCGATTGCGGCTGAGTCTGCCAGCGGCTGATGATATAGGCGGTCGCATCAGGTGAGAACGTGGTGGCAATCACCAGTTCATTCTTTTTGGCCTCAGCGCTAAAGACCATCAGCAAACTGAGAAAGAGCGCAATACCCCATCCGCGCTGTCGTTTATTTGACCACTTCGTCATGAAATATCCTTCCCGCTGAAATGGTTTTGTGATCGTTTTCATAAAACAAGAACCTGAATAAATAATATCTCGCTGAGGTTTGTGACAAAAAAGTTCATTGCCCGGCGCTTTGCTTAAAGCCGGGAAAATATCCACACTCAGCTTAATCTCGCAGAATAATAAACAGCCTAGCACCGCTATTAAAATCATACTGTTAACAAGGTCAAACTAACAAGAATGCAGGCCCTTTGCGCCGTTGCACCATATGCCCCCGGCCCGCATGAGTATTTCACAAAATGAGTGATGCCAGAAAAATATATTTGGGTCAAAAAAAGAACATCTGGATTTATATTTGAGTCACTTTTGACTCAAATAGTCTGGATTGTATTGTCGCTTTGTTTTCACCACAATCGATAGCGTACTGACAACCGCTTAATTGAATTATCCCGATATTCACCACCGCCAATAAAATACAGGTACGGTTATGCTTTCATTATTAAAACCCAAGGTCGCCTCGGCCACGATTCCTGCACAACAGATTGTCCCCACCTATAAACGCTATCGTATGCAGGCGCTACTGAGCGTCTTTCTCGGCTATCTCGCCTACTACATCGTGCGTAACAACTTCACGTTGTCGACCCCCTACCTCAAAGAGCAGCTTGACCTGAGCGCCACTCAAATTGGCATGCTCAGCAGCTGCATGTTGATCGCCTACGGTATCAGCAAAGGCGTGATGAGCAGCCTGGCGGATAAGGCCAGCCCGAAAGTCTTTATGGCCTGCGGACTGGTGATGTGCGCGGCGGTGAACGTCGGGCTGGGCTTCAGCAGCGCGTTCTGGATTTTCGTGGCGCTGGTAGTGATCAACGGGCTGTTTCAGGGCATGGGCGTTGGCCCCTCGTTTATCACCATCGCCAACTGGTTTCCACGCCGCGAACGCGGCCGGGTCGGCGCATTCTGGAACATTTCGCATAACGTTGGCGGCGGTATTGTCGCCCCCATCGTCGGAACCGCTTTTGCGCTACTCGGTACCGAACACTGGCAGACCGCCAGCTATATCGTTCCCGCCGCGGTTGCGGTGCTGTTTGCCGTTGTGGTGTTGATTCTGGGGAAAGGCTCCCCGCGCAGCGAAGGGCTACCGGCGCTCGACGAAATGCTCCCGGAAGAGAAAGTGTTGCTCAATACCGGCAAAGTGGAAAAAGCGCCGGAAAACATGAGCGCATGGCAGATCTTTTGTACCTACGTGCTGAAAAACAAGAACGCCTGGTACGTGTCGATGGTCGACGTGTTCGTCTATATGGTGCGCTTCGGGATGATCAGCTGGCTGCCTATCTATCTTCTGTCGGTGAAGCACTTCTCGAAAGAAGAGATGAGCGTCGCCTTTCTGTTTTTCGAATGGGCGGCTATTCCGTCGACGCTGCTGGCCGGCTGGCTGTCGGATAAGTTGTTTAAAGGTCGCCGCATGCCGCTGGCGATGATCTGCATGACACTGATCTTCTTCTGCCTGATTGGCTACTGGAAAAGTGATTCGCTGTTTATGGTCACGGTGTTTGCCGCCATCGTCGGTTGCCTGATTTACGTCCCGCAATTTCTGGCCTCGGTACAGACCATGGAGATTGTGCCGAGCTTTGCGGTCGGTTCTGCCGTCGGTCTGCGCGGTTTTATGAGCTACATCTTCGGCGCGTCGCTGGGGACCAGTCTGTTCGGCGTGATGGTAGATAAGCTGGGCTGGCACGGCGGTTTCTATCTGCTGATGGGCGGCGTGGTGTGCTGCATCCTGTTTTGCTACCTGTCACACCGCGGCGCGCTGGAGCTGGAACGTAAGCGTCAGGAGGCGGCCAGCGCGCACGAGCTGTCGCTGGCACAGGCGTAAATTCGTCAGTATGAGATAAAGAATAGCCCCGGCGGCCACAGGCTGGCGCCGGGGTGGAGACCTGAGAACCTTTAGCGAAGCGCGGCAGCGTCACTGTGTTGACGGATAAACCGTGCGCGCCAGGGTTTCAGCAGCGCAATCGCCAGCGCGGCAGTAATAAAATCAAGCCCTATCGCACAGCTGAAGACCACTCCCCACCCTTGAGTATGCTGGTACAGCAGCGCCGCCAGCGGGCCGCCAAAAATCGATCCGATCCCTTGCGATATATACAACCAGCCGTAGTTAGAGCTCGCATATTCGCTGCCGAACGTGTCGGTCAACGTGGAGGGGAACAGTGAAAAGATCTCTCCCCAGCCGAAAAACACCACCCCGGACAACAGCACAAACAGCATCGGATCGTCCCGGCAGGCCAGCCACAGGGTCATCGCCACCCCTTCCAGCGCAAAGGCGATAAACATGGTGTTTTCGCGGCCATAGCGATCGGAGATAAATCCGAACAGCGGTCGCGTCAGGCCATTGGTAAAACGGTCGATAGTCAGCGCCAGCGGCAGCGCGGCCATGCCGAAAACCACCGCCTTACTGATACCGAAATCCTCAGCAAAGACGGCCATTTGCGACGTCACCATCAGTCCGGAGGTCGACATCATCGCCATCATGGCAAACATCAGCCAGAAAAGCGGTTGGCGCAGCATTTCACGCGAAGTGAATTGCCGGGTACTTTGCGCAACGCTCCGACTGGCGGGCAACGCTCCGCTATCGGGCGGCAGCTTCAGCCCCTGACTGGCCAGCAATCCCACGGCGGCAAAGAGGATGCCAAAGACCGTCATGGTCTGTTCCAGTCCGTACTGGCCCAACGAAACGGAGACAGGAAAGGTGGTCATAATCGCCCCCATGCCATACCCTGCCGCGACGGCGCCAGCGGCAAATCCACGATGGCGGGGAAACCATCGCACCATTAAACCGACGACGCCGATATAGACAATACCGGTCCCCAGCCCGCCGAGGCCGCCATAGACGAGGTACAGCGCGGCCAGGCCGCTGACCTGAGCCGAGAGAACCCAGCTCAGTCCGGCCATGACCGTGCCGATAGAGATAAGCAGCCGCGGGCCAAAGCGCTCAACCAGCCGTCCCTGAAACGGCGAGAAAAACGTCTGCAGGATAATCAGCAGCGAAAAGGTAACCTGAAGTTCCGCTAACCCGACGCCCAGCTTTTCGGTCAACGGTCTGGTCAGCAACGTCCAGACATATTGCGGACTGGATATTGCAGCCATACAGATCAGGCCAAGTGAGAGTTGCGTCCATTTGCCATATCTGGCGACAACCAAAGGTTCTCTGAGAACGGTCATAATCAGCTCCAGTAATCCGTTAGCCACAAATCAACAATGACGGCCATGACGGTTATGGGTCCTTGAAACCCCGCCCCGTCCCCTGCGCATCCCAATACTTACAGTGCTAAGCATTAACCATGCCACGTTATTTATTTGTTATTTATCAATGTCTTCTTGAAGTTATCGGCCGCCGTATGTTCAGCCTGGCGTTGCGCTGCACCGCTGAAGGGCGGTTTTTGTTCGCCTGATGTGCAGCTAAAAAGGGAGATTCGCTATAATTGTGTCGCCGCCGGGGATGTTCCGGGTTCAGGCAGGGAAAAGAGAAAGGAGTGAGATTGACTATTTCAGTTCGTCAGGCAACCCGTCATGACTGGCCAGCATTACAGCGGCTGTTTCTTTTATCGCGGTGTCATACGTTTACGTGGCTGAACGTCACCGATTTTCGCTTAACCGATCTGGAAAAGCAGACTGAAGGGGAAACGATCTGGCTGGCGCATGATCCTCAGGGAGAGCTGGCCGGTTTCATTGCCGTCTGGATGCCAGACCACTTTATTCACCATTTGCATGTCGCTCCCGCCCGTCAGGGATGCGGAGTGGGCAAAATGCTGCTGCAGGCATTACCCGGCTGGCAAGAACACGGCTATCGGCTGAAGTGCCTGACGCGCAATCACAAGGCGCTGGCGTTTTATGCCGCCAGCGGCTTTGTCACGCTTGGCGAAGGGAAAAGCGACGAGGGAACGTATCACCTGCTGGAACGCAAAGCGGCCTGGCCGCAACAGCAGGCGAAAAAAATGCGCCCGCAGGCGCATCGTTGACGCGGCGCGGATCTACTCTTCGCTGGCCGGGGATTTCACCCGTACGCCGGCAAAAACAATAATCATGGCGGTCAGCAGGAGTAAACCGCTGCCGGTAAAGACGCCGCTGGCGCCATTGAGGTCAAACACCGCCCCGCCGCCGGCCGCGCCGGCGCCAATCGCCAGCTGAATAGAGGCAACCAGCAGCCCGCCCGCGCTTTCCGCTTCATCCGGTACCGTCGTCGCCAGCCAGGTTGACCAGCCTACCGGCACCAGACCGAAAGCAAAGCCCCACATGGCGACCAGCAGTCCGTCGAGAAGCGCGATGTGGCCGAAGGTCACCATCATCAGCGCCAGCACGCTCATGGCCAGAGGAACCAGCGCCAGCGTCAAACGCAGGCTACGGCTCAGCAGATGCCCGGCAATAGAGGTCCCGATAAAGTTCGCCACCCCAAATCCCAGCAGAATCAGAGAGACCCCTTCGACGCTGGCCTGGGCGACGGTCTCCAGGAACGGCCGCAGATAGGTGAAAAAGGCAAAATGTCCGCTGAAGATTAAAATGGTGGCCAGCATCCCGCCAACCATGCCGGGACGACGCAGAACCTTAAGCAGCGTAGCAAAGCTGCCGACGCTTTCCGGGCGCATTGAGGGCAGTACCCACAGTTGCCACAGCAGCGCCAGAACGCTCGGGACGGTACAGAGAATAAAGACGCTGCGCCAGCCGATCAGGCCGCCCAGATAGCTGCCCAGCGGCGCCGCTACCACGGTCGCTATCGACACGGCGGAGAAGATCACCGCCAGCGCTTTCGGCACGAACGCGGCAGGCACCAGACGCATCGCCGTGGCGGTCGACATCGACCAGAATCCGCCGATCGCTATCCCCAGCAGCAGACGTCCCAGCAGCAGAAACTCCAGCGAAGTGGCGAAAGCCACCATCAGGCTGGAGACGATCTGCAGGACAGAAAAGAACATCAGTACCCAGCGGCGGTCGATATTTTTAGTGGCGGGGGTGATCAGCAATCCGGTCGCCAGCGCCACCAGAGCCGTCGCGGTCACCGCCTGCCCCGCCATCCCTTCGCTGACCCCAAGGCTGGCTGCCATCGGTGTTAACAGGCTGGCGGGAAGAAACTCTGCAACAATCAGGCCGAAAACGCCCAATGCCAGTGCATACACGGCGCGCCATGCGGGCCTGGCGGTGGCCAGCCTCTCTTCAGTTGCAATGCAGGAACTCATAAACATCTCTCCAGAACAATTAACATTTCGTTAAGGTTAGGAGGTTCCGTCAGGACGATCTATGATAAATACTCTGTGATTATTGATAATTCGTCCGGGAATGATGTTATGACTCAGCAAGCCCTCGATCTCACCAGCGAACTACTGCGCGGCATGCGCCTTTCCGGCGTCAACTATCGGCGCATCGAAACCTCCCGTCCTTTCGGCGTCGAGTTCGGCTTTGTACCCGGTAAAGCGCAGTTTCACTTTATCAGCCGGGGACCGGTACTGCTGCGCATGGTCAGCGGTCAGCGCTTAATGTTGCAAAGCGGCGATGCGCTGTTTATTCCCAACGGCGATGGCCACGTGCTGCTCTCTGATGACCAGGCATCGGTAGTCAACGTCTCCAGACTTCCCAGCGAACCGGTTTGTGACTCGGTAAGCTGTGTCAAAAACGCGTGCGACGACGCGGAAAGCGGCAGCGCCATTATCTTCAGCGCTTGTATGGACTTTGAGCTGGGCGGCATGCAGCCTCTGGTTAAAGCGATGCCCGAAGTGATGCTGGTCAGCAGCCTTCTGACCAGCCGCCCGGAAATCCAGCCGATGCTGGCGGCCATGGAACGCGAAAGCCTCACTCGACAGGCGGGCTATGCCGGTATTCTGGCGCGACTTGCCGATGTGGTGGCGGCGCTGATTGTTCGCGGCTGGGTGGCGTGCGGTTGCGGTAACGCAAACGGCTGGGTACAGGTCCTGCGCGATCCCAAACTTGCCAGAGCTATCTACGCGATGCATCAGCAGCCTGGCGTCAACTGGAAAGTCGAAGAGCTTGCGCGCGAAGCCGGGACCTCACGTTCCGTTTTTGCGGAACGTTTCCTCGCCGCCACCGGTACCACACCCGCGCGTTACCTCACGGAACTGCGGATGCGTCTGGCCGTGCAGTATATTTCGGATGAAGGTCAGACGCTGGAAAAGGTCGCCTTCCGCCTGGGATACAGTTCGTTAGCCGCCTTCAGTCGGGCCTTTAAGCGCATCACCGGCAAAGCGCCAGGGGCGCTCCGTGGCGAGACGGTGCTGTAACGCTTCGCGCTTACGCCCTACTCTTTTTTATTCTGCCAGTTCGCCCACGGGCTTTCCGCCGACAGCGGCGTCGCGGTGGAGGTTGAATCGCCGAGAGAGTCGATATAAAGGTCTTCAACCTCTTTACGCGCCCACGGGGTTCGACGTAAAAATTTGAGGCTCGATTTGATGCTCGGGTCGCTCTTAAAACAGTTGATATTGATCCGTTTTGCCAGCTCGGCCCAGCCATACTTCGCCACCAGGGCGTTCAGTAAAGCCTCAAGGGTGATGCCATGAAGAGGATCTTTAGAAGGCTGCATTGCGATGTTGAATCCTGAATACCTGATAAATGTCGCACACCATACTGGCTACACCGCCCCTGCGCAAGGCAGAAAGCAGGTTCGCGACGCCTTTATCCATTATTCGCAAAAGCACAGAACCCCGCCCGGTCATAAATTAGAAAAGAAGGTTATTGGTTGATTATTTTCCGTTGAGGCAAGCTGTGTTCACCCCACAGAATGAGGAAATCACCATGCGCTGTTGTTGTCCCCGAACCCTGAATATGAATAAACGCAACTCCCTGAATGCCGTCTTCGGAGCACACAATGAACGCAACGACTTTGCCGATTCTCGATCTTGCTCGCTACGCCGATCCTGCTGAAAAAACGGCTTTTCTGGCCGACCTTCGCCATGCGGCCCGCGAGATCGGCTTCTTTTATCTGATCAATCATGGCGTCGACGATGCCCTGCAAAAAGCTGTCCAGCAGCAATCCCGCCGCTTTTTTGCCCTGCCTGATGAGCAAAAACAGCCGGTTGCGATGATTCATTCCCCACACTTTCGCGGCTATAACCGCGCCGCATCCGAGCTGACCCGCGGACAGCCAGACTGGCGAGAACAGTTTGATATTGGCGCCGAGCGTCCGGCGCTGCGTCTGGATGACGATGCGCCGCGCTGGCAGCGTCTGCAGGGGCCTAACCTGTGGCCGGAAGCGCTACCGACGTTGAAACCCACGCTGCTCAGCTGGCAGCGCGCCATGACCGAGGTCGGCACAACCCTGTTGCGCGCCTTTGCTGAAGCGCTGGCGCTACCTGATGACGCCTTTGAGACCTTGTATGGCAATAAACCCAACGAGCATATCAAACTGATCCGCTATCCCGGTCAGCATGAGACGCAAAGCCACCAGGGCGTCGGCGCGCATAAAGACTCCGGGTTCCTCAGCTTCCTGCTTCAGGATGAGCAAAAGGGTCTGCAGGTAGAAGTTGCCCCCGGGCAATGGATCGATGCGACTCCGCTGGCCGGCAGTTTTGTCGTCAATATTGGCGAACTGCTGGAGCTGGCCACCAATGGCTACCTGCGTGCCACCGTCCATCGGGTGGTGTCTCCGCCGGTACACCAGGAGCGTCTCTCTATCGCATTTTTCCTCGGTGCGCAGCTGGATGCCACCGTTCCGGTCTTCACCCTGCCGCCGGAACTGGCGCAGGAAGCGCTCGGACCGGACAGCGATCCGCAAAACCCGCTGCTGCGCGAAGTGGGCTGGAATTACCTGAAGGGCCGCCTGCGCTCACACCCGGATGTGGCTGAACGCTACTACCAGGATGTGTTTCGCGAACCGGCCGGGCAACCAATCGTTTAAAGATAACAATAAAGGAAAACACCATGAAAATTGCCGCTTTTAAACTGGCAGGGGTTGCTCTGTCTCTCTCTTTCGCCTGGACATCAGCGCAGGCCGCCGCCTTACGCGTAGCGGCTGACCCGGTTCCGCATGCGGAGATCCTTAACTACATCAAGAAAATCGATCCGAGCCTGGATTTGAAGGTGGTCGAACTGACCAGCGGCGTAAATGCCAATGAACTGCTGGCAAACGGCGACGTGGATGCAAACTATTTCCAGCACGTACCCTATTTGAAGGATCAGGAAAAGGCGCTGGGCAAGACCTTCGCCGTCGCCGCCACGGTTCATATTGAGCCTTTGGGTATCTATTCGCGCAAGCACAAAGACTTTGCTTCACTGCCGGAAAATGCCACCGTCGCCGTGCCCAATAACACCACCAACCTGAGCCGTGCCCTGTTCCTGTTGCAAAGCCAGGGACTGATCAAACTGGCCTCCTCCTTCACCGACCCGGCCACGACGCTGGCGACGCCCAAAGATATTGTGGAAAACCCGAAGCATCTGAAGATTCTCGAAATTGAATCGCCGCAGATCCCGCGCTCTCTGGACGATGTCGATCTGGCCGTGATCAACGGTAACTATGCGCTGGAAGCCGGGCTGACGCCGGCAAAAGACGCGCTTGGCCTTGAGAGCGCCAGCCATAACCCTTACGCCAACATTCTGGTCACCAATCCCTCCCTGGCAAGCGATCCGCGCATCAAACAGCTGGCGAAAGACCTGACTTCGCCGCAGGTGGCTGAATTTATCCGTCAACGCTATAACGGCTCGGTTATCCCGGTTACCCCGAAATCATGATTGAAGCGATCGGGCTGAGTAAAACCTACGCCGGAACAGGCCGACCGGCGCTGAACAATGTGTCGCTGCAGGTCCCGAAGGGCGCGATTTACGGCATCCTCGGACGCAGCGGCGCGGGAAAAAGTACGCTGATCCGCTGTCTGAATCTGCTGGAGCGGCCCACATCGGGCCGCATTATTGTGAACGGACAGGATATTACGCAGATGGATAAAGCCGCGCTGCGCGCTTATCGCCTGCGTACCGGGATGATCTTTCAACATTTTAACCTGCTGCACGCACGTAACGTCGCCGACAATATCGCTGTGCCGTTGGAAATTGCCGGCATGACCAAAACGGCGCGTCAGACGCGAGTCGCGGAGCTGCTTGAGCTGGTCGGGCTTAGCGATAAAGCCCACGCGTTCCCTTCCCAGCTATCGGGCGGGCAAAAACAGCGCGTGGGTATTGCAAGAGCGCTGGCGTCAAGGCCGGACGTCCTGCTGTGCGACGAGGCGACCAGCGCCCTGGATCCCGAGACCACCGCCTCGGTGCTGGCATTGCTCGCAGATATTAATCAGCGTCTGAATCTGACGATTGTGCTGATCACCCATGAACTGGAGGTGGTCAAAACCCTGTGCGACCACGCCGCGCTGCTGGAAAATGGCGAAATCGTCGAAAGCGGCAGTATCGCCGAACTGCTGGTGGCGCCGTGGTCGAAGCTGCGTCAATCATTGCTGCACGATCCGCAGTCGGAACGCGATTTTCTTGCTCGTCATGGTTATCAGCGGAGGCCATTATGCACAGTCGCATGAGCTGGGATGACCTTTGGCCGCTGCTGTGGGACGGGACGCTGGAGACGGTGTATATGGTGGGGCTGGCGGCGGTATTTACCGTTCTGCTCGGCCTTCCGGTTGGCGTGGTGCTGTTTATTTCGCGTAAAAACGGGTTGCTGCCGATGCCGAAACTCAACGCGCTGCTGGGGGCAGTGATTAACTTCGGTCGCTCGCTGCCGTTTATCGTGCTGCTGATCGCCCTGATCCCGTTTACCCGGCTGATTATCGGTACGACGCTCGGGAGCACGGCGGCGGTGGTGCCGGTAACGATTGGCGCCTTCCCTTTTTTCGCCCGGCTGACGGAAAACGCGCTCGATGAAGTGGATTACGGACGTATTGAAGCCATTTTGTCGATGGGCGGCACGGTCTGGCATGTAATTTTTAAATCGCTACTGCCGGAAGCATTGCCAACCCTGCTGGCTGGCGTCACGCTGACTATCGTGATGTTGATTGGCTTCTCGTCAATGGCCGGCGTGATCGGCGGCGGCGGGCTGGGCGATTTGGCGATTCGCTATGGCTATCAGCGCTTTAATAATGAAGTGATGGTCGGCACGGTGCTGATTCTGGTGGCCCTGGTGCAGGGCGTGCAGATGGCGGGCGACAGCCTGGTCCGCCGACTGGCCCACCGTCGTTAAACATCAGCCGTCGCGGCAGGTCGCCATCACCGCCGCGACGGCTGAGTGGAAAATCCGCCCTCCCGGATCAGCGTTTGCATCAGCTCCGCTGCCGGCAACGCCCGGATCATCCCGACCCCCTGTCCTGCCCAATGTGCCCCAAATCCCCATTCGCCCTGCGCTTTCGCCGCTGCCGCCAGCGCTTTTCCCGCGTCGTAGGCTAGCGGGTAGTCCGGGGGCATAACGTCGGGATTGCGTCGACCGGTTTCACAAAATGCATTGTCAATGCAGCGCGCCGGGCGACCGGAAATCGCCGCAGTCATCACGGTTTCTGGCGTTGGTTCACCGCTCAGCGCCTGGCGATATCCGGCGTCGGTAGCCGATTCCGGGCAGAGCAGGAACGCGGTCCCCAGCTGAACCCCTTCTGCGCCCAGATGCATCATGCTGCGGATCCCGGCACCGTCCATGATCCCCCCGGCGGCAATAACCGGTATCGACACCGTCCGCTTTAGCGCCTGGACCAGCGTCAAGGTACTCATTTGCCGATCGTCGCCGCGAGGATCGAAGATCCCGCGATGACCTCCGGCCTCATACCCCTGCGCAATCACCACATCGAAGCCCTGGGCGACGACCCACTGTGCCTCGTCTACGCTGGTGGCGCTGGCCATGGTCAGCACACCTTTTTCCTTCAGCCGGCGAATGAGTGTCTTATCCGCCACGCCAAAGTGGAAACTGACCACCTCTGGCGCCAGGTCAAGTAGCAGCTCGGCCATGGGCTGATTCACAAGGAAACTTTGATAGATTTCCGTCAGCGTCTCGGGCGGTTGCGCGCCGAAACGAGCGAATAGCGGACGCAACAGCGCGGTCCACCTTGCTTCCGTGTGCGGGTCCCGGCGCGCCGGCGCATGGCAAAACAGATTGACATTGACGGGCTGCGTGGTCAGATGACGAGTACGCGCAATCAGCGCTTCGGCCTGGGAAACGGTCGCGGCCCCCAGCCCCAGCGAGCCGAGCCCGCCGCTGTTACTCACCGCGGCAGCCAGCTCTGGGGTTGAGACCCCGGCCATCGGCGCCTGAATGATGGGATAGGCAATATCCAGTCTCTGCGTAAAGCGGTTGCTCATGGTCACCCTGTTTGAATGTGTGATGCTGAATGCTTAACATCTCTTTTTGAGATGTTAAGATCAATATCATTTCCATATTTAGAAGAAAAATATGAACCACGCCACGTTACTGATCTTTAAAATTGTCGCGGAAGAGCAAAGCATTACCCGGGCAGCCAAGAAGCTGGGCCGTGTGCAATCAAACATCACCACGCGCATCCAGCAGCTGGAAGAAGAGCTTGATGTCGAGCTGTTCGTGCGGGGCAATAAAAAAATGGTGCTCTCCTCTGCCGGCAAGCAGTTCCTCGATTACGCGCTAAGAATACTGAGCCTTGGCGAAGAGGCGAAACAGGCGCTGCACCCGACAAACCCCGCCGGGCGCCTGCGCCTGGGGGCGATGGAAGCGACAGCCGCGAGCCGGCTTATTCACCTCCTTCCACGGTTCCGCGCCATCTGTCCGCAGGTCGAACTGACGTTGCATACCCAGCCTACGCAGCAGTTGACCGATCTGGTACAGCGTGCCGCCCTCGACTGCGCGCTGGTGAGTCTGCCGGTTACCGCCGAAGGTGAGCTTGTCCGCCCGACGGACATCGACGCGATCCCCGTTTTTGACGAGCAGCTGATGCTGGTGAGTCCAGAGGGGCCGGCTGATATCAGACTTGCCGCTTTTCCCAGGGGCTGCAGCTATCGGGCGATCGCGGAAGCGTTTTTCGCCTCCGATGCGCATGTCGAGATTCAGGATGTGGGGTCGTACCACGCCATGATCGCCTGCATTGCGTCCGGTGGTTATCGCGGTATCCTGCCGCAAAGCGTAATAGATATCCTGCCCCTGCCAGACAACTGCCAGATTCAGCCGCTTAAGCAGGTACAGACTCAGCTCATCTGGCGCCGGGAATCTATGTCCCCTGCGCTCAGTGAAATGCGGCAACTGCTGACGGCGGGCATCCAATTTTAAGGATGCGCGCGCGCTGACCTGACCGCAACCAGCCCTGCCGCCAGACATAGAGACGCTGCCGCCGCAAGCAATGAGGGATTAAACGATCCCGTCAGGTTATGCAGCGTCCCGGCGACAAATGGCCCGATAATCTGTCCGATACCATAAGTGGCCGTCATCGCCGCGATCATATTGAATTTTACCCGCTGATTCAGCCTTCTGGCTTCCGGGAGCGCAATGGTAACGGTGCCCATAAAGGTAAAACCGACCAGCAGCGCGCTGAGCAGGCAAGCGAGGAGCGTCTGGCTGAGAGCCGGCAGTACCACGCCCGCCGCCTGTATCAGCAGATTGGCGGTCAGCGCCCGGCGGAAGCCCAGTTTGATCACCAGTTTGTGCCAGATAAAGCATGAAGGGACCGCCGCGAGACCAAACAGCGCCCAGAGTTGCACGGGATCGATCTGCGCCAGCGAAGCGGATAAAAACAGCGGCAGGTAGGTCGCGGTAATGATGTAACCAAAGCCAGAAAAACCATATATCGCCAGCAATCGCCAGGCATCGGCGGTTTGTCCATCCGTCGCTGTTAAAGTCGGCGACTGCGGCGGCCAGGTCTGCACCTCATGGGCCGGCGTCAGCAGCAGGCACACGACCAGTAAAAAGAGGATCGTCGCGCTCGCGGCGCAGATAAGCCAGATTTGTGGGCTGGAGAGCGCCGCATGTTTCGCCAGCGAAATACCTTCGGCGGATAAAAAGATCCCCATTCCAACGCCGGAAAAGAGTACCGGCGCACCGTGATGGTGTTGCATATGCTGGAGCAGCCATAGCGAGGCGGCGATCATCGTCACCGCACTCAGCACCCCCGCCAGTCCGCGGATAAGTATGATCCCCGAGGGCGAACTCACCCACGCCAGTAGCGCCAGGCACACTAACGTGCATGCCACCGAAGCGAGAGTCAGGCGGGTGCTGTCAGCCGGTCGGGCTTTCGACAGCAGCAGCGCCCCGATCAGATAACCCGCGTAGTTGACCGACGCTGCCAGATTCCCCTGCCGCAGCGATAGAATCTGCTCATTCAGCATTACCGGGAGAATTCCGGTATAGGCAAAACGCCCGTATCCCATGCCGATAATCAGCACCACTGCACCGGCCAGCGCCAGCCACAAAGCCTGACGTTCCGGCCGCTGTTTCGTCCTGTTCACTCGCTACCTCGCCGCTGAAAATCTCAATAAGAGAATGACGTTTCTACTGTTCTCTTGGTGTCGTGGTAATAAACAGGCCGACCAGCAGAAAACGCGGAGCGCAGGCCGACCACTGCTGCCAGTGTAGAGGAGCCCGATGAAGATGCTTCGCTGAACAACGAAGTGTGGTGGTCAATGCGACGGATAAATAATGCGGGGGGCTTGCAGCCCCCGTAACGGTTAGCGGTAACTGAGCGCCAGTCTGGCCGCAAAGAGCATAAATACCCCCATTTTCGGATTTAATACGTTCCCGAGCACTCCTTTTAAAAACCAGTTGCTGGTAGAAGGCGCGGTAGACTGGCGCGTATCGAAGGCCTGACGTGGACGAAGCAGAAGCTGAAAGCCTGGCCAGCATAAGTAGGCTGCCCCACACCATTTCAGGATGTTGGTCACGAGCCGCATCGTGCTTCAGCGCACCAGGCGGTTCCACTCCTCCCGGGTGATTTCCCACAATTCTGCATCCAGCATGCCCGCGGTAAACTGCTGTTTCTCTACGCGAATCAGGCGCATGCCGCTGTTCATCGATATTTTCCTCGATCCATCGTTGTCGCGGGCTTTAGGCGCGCGCAGCACCTCCCGATGGAGAGTGTTAAACCAGAAATCGGTCACACAGCGGCAGGCTTCGGTCATTAACCCCTGACGCTGCCAGGCCGGATCCAGCCAGAAGCCGCGATTGTTATCCGCCTGGTCGGAGAGCGTAATCAGGCCGATAAGCTGCTCCGGGTCGGCCTGGCGGCGAATCGTCCAGAACCAGCCGCTCCCCTTTTCGGCAGCCGGTAAGGCAATCGTGTTCACATAGCGAGACGCGCCGTCGTCCGGGAACGGCCACGGAAAACTGGCCGCCAGATGGCGCACGATTTCCCATTGCGGAAACACCGCCTGAATCTGCGGCGCGTCGTCTTTGACCAACGGGACCAGCCGCAGCCTGTCGGTGGTTAAGAGTGGCGCTTTCACGGAGCCTCCTCGCGGAGCCATGGCGTAATCGTGACGCCCGTCAGCAGCCCTTCCGGGCTGAGCAGTCGGGTGACGGTCTGACCCCATGGTTCTTCCCGGTTGGCGATCAGCAGTCGGTATCCTTTGGCCATCAGCACGTCGGAGGCGGCCTGAATATCGCGCACTTCAAATTCAATCCACGCCTGGGGAACGGGCAGATCTGCCGGCCACTCTTCACTGCCAAAGCAGGAGAACGCCGCCTGGGCCAGCGGCCAGAGGGCAAAATGTTTCACTCCCGCCAGCGCATCCTGCTCGGTCAGCAGATAGTCATCGTTACCCGCCATCCGTTTCAACGGTAAACCTAACGTCTCGCCATAAAAGGCATGGCTCAGCGCGGTGTTTTGCGTGATGGGACCAAATCCCGCGACAAACAGCACGGCGATATCGGTGAAATCTTTTGTCATCTTCCCTCCTGACGGTGAACACAGAATAGAGCCAGTAGAAAATTTATACATTGAATACGCAGACTTGCACAGATTCGTCTTGTCCCAACGCTAATTTTGGTGGGTTTGGCTAAAACAGCGGAAAAACGCATCCTGTGCTCGTCCGAATGACCGGGTCTGCGCTATGCTGCTCACACCTTCGTTTGAAATACCATGATGTTATGACCTCTTCAGTCAGTAATACTCAGCTTAATCTGCGCATTATCTCGATCGTCGTTTTCACCTGTATCTGCTATCTCTCCATCGGCCTGCCGCTTGCCGTGTTGCCGGGATATATCCATTACCAGCTGGGATACAGTACGCTCATTGCCGGTGTTGTTATCAGCCTGCAGTACATTTCGACGCTGTTCAGTCGGCCGCACGCCGGACGCTATACGGATATCTGGGGGCCGAAAAAGGTCGTCAGTCTTGGGATCGTCTGCTGCCTGTTGAGCGGTCTGTTCACACTGGTTGCTGTGGCGCTGCAATCGGTGCCGGTGCTGGCGATTAGCGCTTTGTTGATTGGGCGTATTTTCCTCGGCGTCGGTGAAAGCTTTACCGCGACGGGAGCAACGCTGTGGGGAATTAAAACCGTGGGGGCGATCCATACTTCGCGAGTGATTTCGTGGAATGGCGTGGCCACCTATGTGGCGATGGCGGTAGGCGCGCCGCTCGGCGTGATGCTCAACAGCGTCTTTGGTATCAGCGGTTTTGCCGCGGTGGTCGTTCTGGTGGCGGTGATTGGCCTGCTCTTTGCCCGTACGCGCCAGGATGTCAGCGTCACCGCCGGTATCCGGGCGCCGTTCCACGTGGTGGTGCGCAAGATCTGGCCTTATGGCCTGGGCCTGGCCCTGGGAACCGTCGGATTCGGGGTCATCGCGACCTTCATCACGCTCTACTTTTCCGCGCATCGCTGGCAAGGCGCGGCATTTACCCTCTCCCTGTTCAGCGCCGGGTTTATCTGTGTTCGCCTGGTCGCAGGCAATGTAATTACCCGCTATGGCGGCGTCCGCGTCTCTCTGGTCTGCTTCGTGGTCGAGTGTCTCGGGCTGATGATTATCTGGCTCGCGCCTTCCGCATGGATAGCCGGCCTCGGCGCACTGCTGACCGGCAGCGGTTTCTCTTTGGTTTTCCCGGCGCTGGGCGTGGAGGCGGTCAGACAGGTTGAAGAACAAAACCAGGGGACGGCGCTGGGGACCTATTCGGCCTTTCTCGATTTAGCGCTGGGTTTGACCGGCCCGCTGGCTGGCTGGGTCGCCGGCTATTATGCACTGGATACAATTTATCTGCTGGCCGCGGTGGTCGTCGTGCTGGCATTCCTGCTGGTTTTTCGTGTCCACCTGCAGCAACGCGCCGCTTTGCGCCACGTATGAGCGACGGTCTCCGGTAGCCGCAGGTTACCGGAGCCGGTAAAAAACTAATCAATAATTGACTGTGATTCCGCATCCGTGCCAACATCCTTGTCACGTCTGGTTACAGGCGCACTGACGTGGCGGGTGGCATAACAGAGATCGCGTAATTAAAGATCCGGCCCGTGACGTAACCCAATCCGAATCACTGACCACGACGGTGAGTTCTTGAGCCTGGCGGGAAATACGCAAATGCATCAAAGCTTTAATCAGCGCGTTCATTTCTATTACTGCATCTTAGTCGCGCTGAAAATTCATGGAAAATCAAAAAAATCGGGTGGAATCAGAGGAAAGAACAATTTCCTGCTGAAATGGCTGCGTAAAGCTCAGGACAACAATATCTTCCATCCGGATATCACCAGCGAAATCGAATGGCTGCGCGGTAAAATTATTCAGGCCGGGTATGACACCGATCTGGAGCCGATGCTGGACTTCGTCTATGCCACGGCGAAACGCGCCGAAGCGCTCAAGGAGAGCGATTAACCGCCGGCACATTGCACATTGCACATTACACATGCCGGGCTCCCCGGCATAGCCCACGTGTAAACGCTGAGGCACGTGCGGCGTACCGCTCGTGCGTGACATTGTCACAAAAAGGGTGACAATTCCTTCATCGCGAGCAAAAGACGTTTTATCTGACGGCATTGCCCTCTATGCTGATGAACGCGTATATCTTACCCGGAGTCACCCATGGCCGACTGGAATCCTTCCCTGTATCTGAAATTTGGCGCTGAACGTACGCGCCCCGCCGCTGAATTAGTCGCCCGTATTGCACAGCATCCCGTCACATTCGCTGTCGATCTGGGCTGCGGTCCTGGTAACAGCACCGCTTTGCTGCATCATGCCTGGCCGGAAGCGACCCTTGTCGGCGTCGACAGCTCACCGGCGATGCTCGATGACGCCGCCCGGGCGCTGCCGACCTGCCGGTTCGTCGCCGCCGATATTCGCCAGTATCAACCCGAACGCCCCGCGGATCTTCTCTATGCGAACGCATCGCTGCAGTGGCTGACGGATCATGAAACCCTGTTTCCGCACCTCGTTAATCAGCTGGCGGATAACGGCTTGCTGGCGGTACAAATGCCGGACAACTGGCAGGAACCCTCCCACACGCTTATGCGTCAGGTGGCGCAGGAGATGGGATTCCCGGAGAGCGGACGTCATCCGCTGCCGGGTGCGCAGGCGTATTACGATATTCTCACCGCCTGCGGTTGCGAGGTGGATATCTGGCGAACAACATATTACCACCCGCTGGAGTCGCACCAGGCGATTATCGACTGGCTGCAATCCACGGGGCTTCGCCCCTACCTGCAACCGCTCGATGCCGGGCAGCAGGAGGGATTCCTCGAACGCTATCTGGCGCTGTTGCAGCAACACTATCCGCTACAGCGTAACGGAAAGGTCCTGCTGCTGTTCCCACGACTGTTTATCGTCGCGCAGCGCAAACCTCGCCTCTGATGACAGAGACGTCCGGCGAGATAGCCACGCAATGCGCTATCGCCGGGCGTCAGCGTCGTTTTTGTCGTTGTAATGACCGCTTTCTGGCATTACGCGTTTTTTCTTTTCTCATTGATCGTCAACTCAAGCATAAGGTCTTCCATCCGCTGTTTATCGTCCTCGTGGCGAAAGATAAATTGACATGAAATACGATATTCAACGCGGCTGTCGCGGCCAAAACAGGGGGGGGCTATAAATATTTTTTATCGCCAGATCAACGATTATTTCGCCATAGGCACCAAGATTTAATATGGCTTGCTTCAGATACAGGTTAGCGACTTTTAATTCACTGAATGCCTGATGCGCTATTAATCCGCAGCCGCCGCAGGATAGATTATCGATCGCAAAATGATAGTTTTTGCCATTACGAAAACGGCCATGGCAGAAGAAAGGATAGTCCGGCGCCGTCGTCAGGCGCGGATGCGCTCTTCTCTGGGTTATTGTAATGCTATCCGGGAGATTAAATAGTGTCCCGATACTGTCCGCTACACCCTTCTTTCTCCGTGAAAAAAAATTAGCCTTTCCATTCTCGCTAAAAATAGTAAAGGATAATTTTTTACCATCAGAAATATCAAGATCGGTGGTAAAACCGGCGGCACTCACCTCTTTCAACTGAGTGGTCATCAGGTTATCTTGCGTGTGTATTTGCAGGAGACTTTTATTTTTTAACTCCTCTCTCAATAAACCCATTAAATCATATTTATTCGTACGATGTATTCTTGACATATACTTCACCTCAGCGCAAATCTTAAGTGAAGATAAAAATAAACTTAAGTCAATAAACACGATAATAAATATCAATTAATACGATTGTTATTTTGCAGTCAAATTATTTATGGTTTGCACAGATTGAACGGTTTATAGCATGCCGCTATTTACTCGCCAGAAAAGACTATAATTAGGCCAATACTGAATGCGGAAAATGCTATGGATATGATTCTGGCCATGCGCGTATATGCCCGGGTTGTCGAACGAGGGAGCATCTCGCAGGCAGCCAAAGATCTGCATATGGGGCAATCTTCGGTAAGTGAAACCCTCACCCGACTGGAAAAATATCTGGCAGTACGTTTACTGATGCGCAATCCGCGCGCTATCACCTGCACGGATTATGGCATGACGTTCTACAACCACAGCAAAATTGTCCTTGCGGCGGCGGCAGAAGCCATTCGCGCCGTGACACCGACGGAAGATCGACTTGCCGGGACGTTACGTCTGTCTTCGCCCTGCTGCTTCGGCGAAACGGTGGTGCCAGAACTATTGGCACTGCTCTATGCCGCCTATCCTTTGCTAAAAATCGATCTCACCCTCAATGATGCAATTGTGGATCCGGTCACTGAGGGGGTCGACATCTCTCTGCGTCTTGGAAAATTAGCAAACGGGATTTTTATTGCCCACCCGCTTGGCCAGGTCGAAAGAAAACTTGTTGCCTCAGCTGAATACCTCCGCAACAGCGAGGCCATTACCGTTCCGGAACAGCTCCGCCATCATCCTTTTATTCGCGTAAAGGGGATTTTTGATGGTGGAGACCTGATACTGTATGACGAGGATGGCGTGGTGGTTCACACCCGTATCAATACGGTGGTGGCGACCACCCACTGGAGTTCTATTTATGGGCTGGTCAAACGCGGCATCGGCATTGGCGTTCTTCAGGCGCCGGCATGCATGAAAGAAATAAGCAATGGTGAAATGGTTGAGCTATTGCCGGGTTATCACATCCCCGCTTTTGATTTACATGCCTTGACCCCACCGCAAAAACCGGTTTCACCCGCAATCAATCAGGTGATATCTTTCCTGAAAACCACGGTGCCCTCTCTTCTGGCACAATATCATGCTTCAGCAATAAACATCCGGCGCGGTTGAGCGGCGCCAAAGCAGGCGCCGCAGCAGAGTTACCAGGAAAGATGGTGCACCAGCGAGAGATCCCACGCGGTGGCCAGCAGCGAAAGAAACATAATCAGGTTAATGGCGGTCTCGATGCGTTTTTCCATTTTTGATTCTCCTGAGTTGTTTTCAGCCGCCAGGCGACGCTGAACAACGGCTTTTCTTTTGACCTGTTTTAACAGGTGATGCGATAACGCACGTAATCATCAGCGGGAGTAAATTCGTCATACAGTCGACGGGCCGGATTGTCGGTGCGCGTATGCCAGTAAAGGCGCGACCATCCTTGCTCTTTGGCTTCCGCCCGTAGCGCCTGCATCAATTGCCGGGCAATGCCGCGGCCGCGGAGCTGCGGATCGACGAACAGGTCTTCCAGATAGCAAATCGGGGTTTTCACCCAGGTCCCTTCATGGAGGACGCAGATTGCAAAACCCGCTACGCGATCGTCGACCACGGCCACACGCCCCAGAACCGGTGAGCCGTGGTCCAGTAACCGCTGCCAGGTGTATTCCGTGACATCGGCCGGCTGCGGGCTGCCATAAAAAGAGGTATAGCCTTGCCAAAGCTGCAGCCATTGCGACTTGTCTTGCGCACAGACCTCGCGAATATCAACAACCATCGATTATCTCTCCTGATGTCCGAACTGGACCGGTTACGCGGGCGATCGATTAACGTCTTGCAGTTACGATGCCCCATTATTTTCCTGGCCTGACATTTCTTCAAGCGGCGGGGGCACAATTTGCCCTTATTCGTCTTAATCTGTACGCGCATTTACCGCTGTCTGGCGATTGCTGTTTTCAGCGCTACAGATCTGCGCGGTCTGTTTCTGATTTGCAGCCATTGTATGTTGTAACTAAATAAAGCAAGTTAATAACCCGGCCGTGGCCGGGTCAACGTTGATCGACGATGTTTAAATCAGCACAACGGCTTCACCGCTTCTCGCATGCCGCGCAGCAGAATGGCATCAAGATCCTGCGTTACCTGTTCAACCAGGCCATTAATCTGCGTCAGATCCTGCTCCCAATGAGAGGTCACCGATAGCACCGCTTTCACCAGTTCACGGGTGCCGATCTGCGCGTCGCGATGCTGCGCCCACAGGGTCTGGAAACGCGTCATCCATTCGGCGTCATCCTGCACCGGATAAGTTGCGCCATCGCGCTCCGCGCGATAGAAGGCAATCAACGCCGCCAGCGCAAAAGTCAGACGCGCCGGTAGTTTACCTGATTTCGCCTGCCCTGCCAGCAGCTGCGGCAGAATGCGGGTGCGGAATTTGGTCATGCCGTTTAGCGCAATGGAGAGCAGCTGATGTTTGATATACGGATTGCGAAAACGCCCTGTCACCGCGCTGGCAAAAGAGTCCAGTTCAGCGCGCGGCAGATCGAGCACCGGAATAATCTCTGTATATATCGCCTTCTCGACGAATGCACAAATCTCCGGGTCATTCATCGCTTCGCCGACGGTATCCAGCCCTGCCTGGTAGGCCACCGGTACCAGGGCGGTATGTGCGCCGTTAAGAATCGCCACTTTCCGCTCTTTGTACGGCTTAATATCATCAACAATCAGGACATTAAGTGGCAATTTATCCAGACGCAGTTCAGCGGCCAGCGATTTTGGCCCCTGGATAACAAACAGATAGAAGTGTTCGGCGGTGGCGAGGAAACCGTCTTTGTACCCCAGCTGCGCTTCGATCGCCGCGGCTTCATCACGCGGGTAGCCCGTTACGATACGGTCCACCAGCGTCGAGCAGAAAGCGTTTGCTTCCTGCAGCCAGGTCGTAAATGCCGCCGGCAGCGCCCATTCATGAGCATAGCGCAGCACCAGCTCGCGCAGCGCTTCGCCATTATAATCGATCAGTTCGCAAGGGATAATGATCCAGCCTTTATCCGCCGCGCCGGCGAAGTGGCTGTAACGCTCGTACAGCAGTCGGGTCAGTTTTGCCGGGTAGCTCACCGCCGGCGCATCTTCAAACCGATCGCCGGCGTGATAGCTGATGCCGGCTTCGGTGGTATTGGAAAACACAAAGCGCATATCCGGGTTATGAGCCAGCTGAAGGAAGGCGTCATAATCCGCGTAAACGCTGATTTCCCGGTTTACCGAACGGATCAGACGCGCATCGCTCACCGCCTCACCCCGTTCGTTCAAACCGCGGATAATGGTGGTGTACAGCCCATCCTGCGTGCTCAACGACGGGGGGAACGCGCTCTCTATGGGGCGAACAATCACCACGCCGGCGTTCAGGTCGGTATGCTCATTCAGCAGATCAAGCTGCCAGTCGACAAATGCCCGAAGAAAGTTACCTTCACCGAACTGGATGATACGTTCAGGGTACTGCGCGCCGGGAAAATCACGACGGTTTAATGTTTTCACAATAGGTTCCCTCGTAGAGTGGTCATACAACCTGAGTAATTGGTGTAATAACTTAACAGCTTTTCTAAGAGTAAAACCGTGTTTTGATCAAACCGGTCTCGGTTATTGCAGGATCTTATAGAACAGTGAGGTCGCCGTCATCGTTCCGTCCGGCATTAAGGCATAACGCGGAATTTCCCCGGCTTTTTCCCAGCCACACTGGACATAAAAGCGTTCTGCGCCGCTGCCGGTGGCCGTATCAAGGACCAGAACCGACTTGCCCTGCTCGCGGGCAAGTTGCTCCAGATAATTCATCATCGCATTAGCCAGCCCCTGCCGCCGCGCATTTTGGTGAACCAAAAGTTTTGCCACGTCGGCGCGATGAGGCTGATTTTCCGGTTGATCGATGACCAGCTGTACCGTGCCGACAATCTGCCCGGCATGTTCGGCCACCAGCACGAGACGCTCCCCGGCCGCCACGCTTTCGGCGATGCGCAGCCAGAACGTTCGCGCCGTTTGCAACGAAAAAGGCAGCATAAAACTGACGGAGGCACCGCCGTTAACGCAATCGGCCAGAATATCGCTCAGCGGGGAAAGGTTTTCGAGAATATCAGCACGCGAAAGCGTACGAAGGGAAAAGGATGTGGTCATTGGTCGCTCCATGAAATTGACCACATCACTATCTTTTTAACTTATATTTAACACAAGCGGAATTGTCATTGCGTTTTCTTATGGCTGATGTTCCGCCAGCGTCGGCGTACAAATCCGATTGCGCCCGGCTTCCTTCGCATTAATAAGATAATCATCGGCAGCCATCAGCAGTTGATTAAACAGCTCGGTGATCCGCCCGCCGCCGACCGGACGACACTCCAGCCCCATGCTCAGGGTCAGTTTAATCTTGTGCGGCCCCCAGACGAAGGTTTGCGCCGCCACGCCCTGGCGAATTTTCTCCGCCAGCAGCTGACCCTCCTGCGGCGTCGCGCTCAACATGGCAACGGCAAACTCCTCCCCGCCAATACGCGCCACCAGCCCCTGCTCGCCCACCAGATCCCGCACCCGCTGGGCGAACTGAGTCAGCACGCAATCTCCGCACTCGTGACCCCAGCTATCGTTGACCCGCTTAAAGTCATCGATATCCAGCAACATCACGGTAAGCTGCTGCGTTTCTGATTGCGGTTGACGCTTCAGCGCCTCGCTCAGACCGGAACGCGAGTAAACCCGCGTCTGGAAATCAAAATCAGCCCGCAGCGCCAGCTGTTTCACCAGGTTATTAATCGCGTCAACACTTGAGGCCACAATCACCGGGCTGATTAACATCGCCGCAATGCCAAGGCGGGTCGAGAACAGCTGCCATGGCTGCAGATGCGCATCGGGAGAGAGATGAACTAACGCATTCGCCACCAGCAGGATCTCCCCGATTCCGGTGAGGAAAGTCAGCAGGCAGGTCAGCGGCAGCGGATAACGAATCGCACACCAGATCAGCGCAGGCAGCGGGAAAGTGATACTTTCGGCTCCCCCTACGGCGACGCCAAGGATAATGGACAGCACCAGCACCATGACCGGTAGCAGCTGACTCCAGCGGAAGCCGCTGAACGTCGAAGGGATCGTCACCGTCAGGATAAACGGCAGGATCAGCACCGCCGTCGAGAACTGTTCGCTAAACCAATCGGCCAGCAGAGAGATAAATGTCTCCCGCTCGACATCCATCGATCCAAGCGTCCCCACGGCGGCGCTCAGGAAAGCGGCCAGCAGACAGTAACAGAACAAATTCAGCACATTGATCGGGCCCGGCATGGAATCAGTCCGTCGCTTATCCCACAGCAACAGCTGCGCCAGGCTGACGATAAAGACAATATTCGAGAAATTAATCAGCAGCGAGGCAAAGCCCATTCCCCAGCGTGAGGTCAAGCCGTCGTACACCATCATCGCCACAAAACAGGTGGCATAAAAATAGCTACGATTGAGCCAGACATAGCGGGCGAAGATCCCGACCATCACGGCATTCAGCGGCCAGAAAAAGGACAGTTCCTGGACCAGACGCAGCATGGCACCGAAAAAATGGAGCAACAACGTTAAGGTGAATAACACCAGCGCGTCACGCACGGGGTGTTCCTCACGAAACAGCGTGAATAACCGAATCGACAGTGAAGACATTCAGTGATTATCCGTCTAATTGTTTCAGGCAATTATTATGTTAATAATTAGTTAGCGGATTATCATAACATGAGAATATTTATCCAGCATACCCATGGCGGATAAATGCGCATTATTGACCTCCAGATGAATTCATCTGGATAACCAGCCAGCGATGGATCACCTGCACCACATAGCGCTGCTCCCGGTCTGTCAGTTCACGGCCGGCGGGAATATCATGCCACTTCGCGAGACAGCCACGACAGCAGGTGGCGGTGGCATGTTGGGCGATAAATACCGGATGCCCGCGCATCGGCGTCTGTTTACCGTCATTCGGAATATGCGCTGGCGCCAGCCGGCGGGCAATAAAATCCGCCGCGTGCTGGTCAATGATCTCCGGTCCTTTATCGACACAGTACTGCCGCTCTTTGCGACCAAGATGGAAGCGGGAACGAAAGGTCGACCGCTGGAGACGGGCAAATAAGGAATCTATGTTGGCCATCAGAATACCGACCTTCCCAGGCGTTGGGTCAGTTTTTCCAGTACCGCGGTTCCCGCCAGCGAGTTACCGGCCGCATCCAGCTCCGGACTCCACACCGCGATAGCCATCTCCTGCGGGACAATGGCGACAATACCACCGCCTACCCCTGATTTTGCCGGCAGTCCGACGCGCCAGGCAAATTCGCCGGCGTTCTGATACATCCCGCTGGTCATCATTAAGGCATTCACCTGCCGCGACTGGATCGGGGCAATTACCGGGGTATCCAGATGCGGAGCCACCCCGCGATCGGCGAGAAACAGAAACGTCCGCGCCAGTTCGACACAGCTCATTTCCAGCGAACAGTAGTGAAAATAGTTTTGCAGGACCGTCGCGACATCATTATGGAAGTTGCCGAACGATTTCATCAGCCATGCGATCGCGGCATTACGCGCCGAATGTTCGAACTCCGAACGCGCCACCACCGGATCATACCCGATATCCGTCACTCCGCTCAGACGACGCACGATTTCCAGCATCCTCTGTCGCGGCGCGCTCAGTCGGCTTTGCAACATATCGCAGACCACCAGCGCACCGGCATTAATAAACGGGTTGCGCGGTTTGCCCTGCTCGATTTCCAGCTGTAATAATGAATTGAACGGCTGTCCGGAAGGATCTTTCCCCACCCGCTGCCAGATCTCCTCCTCCTGATAGTGGTTCATCGCCACCACCAGGCTCAGCACTTTAGAGATGGACTGAATGGAAAAACGCTCGTGGGCATCGCCGGCAGAATAGTGTTGACCCTCCACCGTACAAATCGCCACACCCAGCTTATTACCGCTTACGCTTGCCAGCGCCGGAATATAATCCGCCACTTTGCCACGCCCAATTAGCGGCCTGATTTCTGCCAGAATCGTCTCCAGCATTGCATTATTGATGACCGTCGCCACACCCGGCTCCTTGCCCGCCGTCAAAATTCGGGCTGCGAGTATAGCAGAGCACGACGACGATCGTCAGGTGCGACTTCCGTTAGCGACGGTCTTTCCATACGGTCTGGACGTTGCAGAACTCATGCAGGCCAAAGTGGGACAGCTCGCGACCAAAGCCGCTCTTCTTCACCCCGCCAAACGCCACGCGCGCATCGCTTGCGCTGTAACCGTTGATAAAGACGCCACCGCACTCCAGCTCGCGAGAAAAACGCCCGGCTTCATCGACGCTGGCGGTAAACACGGTCGCCGACAGGCCGAATTCGCTGTCATTTGCCAGCGTCAGCGCATGGGCGGCGTCTCGCGCCACGGTAATGGTCGCTACCGGACCAAACAGCTCCTGGCGGAATCCGGTCATCTCCGGGGTCACGTTGCCCAGTACCGTTGGCGCATAGTAGTTACCCTGCCCGGCGATTTTCTCCGCCCCAAGCAGCAGGGTCGCCCCTTCAGCCAGGGTGGCCGTTACCTGTTGATGCAGCTCATCACGCAGATCGAATCGCGCCATTGGCCCGAGGTAATTGGCCTCATCACGCGGATCGCCCATCTTCAGCGCTTCAACCGCGGCAACAAACTTTTTGCTGAAGGCTTCGGCAATCCCGGCCTCAACGATAAAGCGCTTCGCGGCGGCACAAACCTGCCCGGTATTTTGATAGCGGCCAATCACCGCGGCTTTTACCGCTTCATCGAGATCGGCATCATTCAGGACGATAAACGGATCGGAACCGCCCAGTTCAAGAACGCATTTCTTCAATGCCGCGCCGGCCTGGGCGCCAATCGCTTTCCCGGCGCGTACGCTGCCGGTTACCGTCACCGCGGCAATACGCGAATCGTTGATCATCCGGGAGACGCCGTCATTGGTCGCGTTAACCCAGCCAAATACGCCGGCCGGCAGCCCTGCCTGATTAACGATCTCGCCAATCAGCGCCGCGCTCCCCATCACGTTCGGCGCATGTTTCAACAGATAGCTATTCCCCGCCAGCAGAATCGGTACCGCACCGCGCAGAACCTGCCACAGCGGGAAGTTCCACGGCATAATGGCGAGAATCGCGCCCAGCGGACGATACTCAATCACCGCATTGTTATTTTCCACCTGAGTGGCTTCGGTCGCCAGCATGGCCGGGCCGTGTTCCGCATACCAGTCGCAGAGATTGGCGGATTTAGTCACCTCACCACGAGCCTGGGCAATCGGTTTACCCATCTCCAGGCTGATCATTTGCGCCATCTCTTCGGCGCGGGCGCGCAGCGCGTTACCGACTTTACGCAGGGCGTCAGCGCGCTGTTCGAGACTGACGTGACGCCACTGACGATAACCTTGCTCAGCAAGCGCAATCGCCGAATCCACCTCTTGTTCGCTCGCCCAGGGCAGAGACGACACCCTTTCTCCCGTGGCCGGGTTGACGGAAACCGCGTGAGTTGCAGATAAATTCATCGTTATGCTCTCTCTGTTGATGACGAATGTTGATTGCGAATTGACCTCATTCTGGCTTACCCTGCTTTTCATTGAAAATGAATAATATTAAGCAACCTATTCACAAAAGAAGAACACTATGGACCTGACTCAGCTTGAGATGTTTAACGCCGTCGCCAGCACCGGCAGCATTACCCAGGCCGCGCAGAAGGTGCACCGCGTCCCGTCAAATCTGACGACCCGAATTCGCCAGCTGGAGGCCGACCTCGGCGTCGAGCTGTTTATTCGTGAGAATCAGCGCCTGCGCCTTTCGCCGGCGGGACACAGCTTTTTGCGCTACAGCCAGCAGATCCTCGCGCTGGTCGATGAAGCCCGAATGGTGGTCGCCGGAGATGAGCCGCAGGGGCTGTTTTCGCTGGGTTCACTGGAGAGTACCGCCGCGGTTCGCATTCCCTCGACGCTGGCGCTTTATAACCAGCGCTACCCGAAAATCCATCTCGCGCTTTCTACCGGCCCTTCCGGAACGATGATTGATGGCGTACTGGAGGGCACCTTAAGCGCCGCATTTGTCGACGGGCCGCTGGTCCATCCCGGCCTTGAGGGGTTACCGGTCTTTCCGGAAGAGATGATGATTGTGGCGCCCTTCGGCCATCCGCCGATTACCCGCGCCAGCGAGGTGAACGGCAGCAGCGTCTACGCCTTTCGCGCTAACTGTTCCTATCGCCGCCATTTTGAGAGCTGGTTCCACGCCGACCGGGCAACGCCGGGGCGGATCCATGAAATGGAGTCCTATCACGGGATGCTGGCCTGCGTCATTGCCGGCGCCGGGCTGGCGCTGATCCCGCGTAGTATGCTGGAGAGTATGCCCGGCCATCATCAGGTGTCGGCCTGGCCGCTGGCCGAAGAGTGGCGCTGGCTGACAACCTGGCTGGTCTGGCGGCGCGGAGCGAAAACCCGTCAGCTGGAGGCGTTTATAGCGCAGCTGAACGAAGATCGGCAACGAGCAGTTTCTCCATAAACAGGCTCAGCGGGTCCGGTTGATAGGGGGCGAAGGCGCTGCGGGTCTGATAACCCCAGCGGGTATACAACCTGACCGCTGCCTGCTGATGAACTCCCGTCTCCAGCCGCACGGTATGGCAGTCCCGGCGCAGCGCTTCCGTTTCCAGCGCCTCCAGCAGCCGTTCGCCAAGCTTTTGCCCACGATGATCCGGGTCGATAAACACCCGCTTCATCTCCCCAACCCCATCGCGGCCGAGCACAATCGCCCCGCAGCCGACCGCCTGTTGGTGGGCATCGCGGATCAGCAGCACAATCACCGACTCCACCGCCAGCTGGCTCAAATCCACGAGGTGGTTGCTCTCGGCCGGATAGAGGGATTCCTGATAGGCATCGAGGCGAGCAATCAGCGCCGCCAGATGCGGATCGGTTATGGCTGTCGGGGCGATGGTATACATAGGCGAGCTCCTTTTTTCGCCTACTGTAGCGCAGCGTATGCCCCCTTTCTCATAGTTTTAACTTATACAACCCGCCGCCACTTGCACTAAGCAATTGAACCGCAGTAATTTTATGCCATGACGCTTGATATCGGGAATGGGCCATGAATACCAAAGCACGCAAGGTGATGATTATCGGTGCCGGCAATGTCGGCACCTCAGCGGCTTACGCATTGTTAAACCAGACTATCTGCGAGGAGCTGATCCTTGTGGACCTCGATAGGGCCAGAGCACAGGCACATGCTCAGGATCTTAGCGATGCAGCCGCCTATATGCCGGGGATGATGACCATTTCAACCCGGGAGGTCAGCGACTGTGCCGATGTCGATATCGCGGTGATTACCGTTTCCGGCGGATCGCTGAAACAAGGCCAGACCCGCCTTGACGAGCTGAACGCCACCGCCAAAATCGTTAACAGCATCGTTCCACAGATGATGGACAACGGCTTCAATGGCCTCTTTCTGGTGGCCACCAACCCCTGCGATATTATTACCTGGCAGGTATGGAAGCTGTCCGGACTCCCGCGTAGCCAGGTGATAGGCACCGGCGTCTGGCTGGATACCACCCGCTTGCGGCGGGTGCTCGCCCAGGCACTCGATATTGGCGCCCAGAGCATCGATGCTTTTATTCTCGGCGAACATGGCGACACGCAGTTTCCGGTCTGGTCGCATTCGTCGGTTTACGGTTCCCCGATTGCCGATGTTTACCTGAAACATACCGGCCAGCGGCTGGATCGCCAGCAGATCGCGGAGAAGGTTCGCACCCTTGGCTTTGAAATTTACGCCGGGAAAGGCTGCACCGAGTACGGCGTCGCCGGCACCATCGCCGAGATCTGTCGCAATATTTTCACCGGCAGCCACCGTGCACTGGCTATTTCGTGCATTCTTGACGGCGAATACGGTATGTATGATGTCGCGGTTGGCGTACCGGCGGTACTGACGCAGAGCGGCGTCCAGCAGATTATTGAACTGCAACTGGCCGACGATGAAGCGGCGCAATTCCGCCGCTCTGTTGAGGTGATTAAAGCCAATATCGCCCGTCTCGGCTAGACTCGCTTCTCTGCCGTTGATGCCCGCTTTACGCGGGCATCCAGCTCTCACGGGTTTAGATTCAGCGCAGCAAAATTCTCCCCTGCAGCCAGGTCACCGCCTGGCCGGCCATCAGCACGCGATCGCCCTTCAGCTCACAGCGAATATCGCCGCCGCGCGCCGATATCTGACGGGCCAGCATTTTACTTTTCCCCAGTTTCGCGCTCCAGAACGGGATCAGCATGGTATGCGCCGAACCGGTGACCGGATCCTCCCATACCGCTTCTCCCGGGGAGAAAAAGCGGCTGACAAAGTCATACTCGCCATCGCCGGGGGCGGTAATCGTCACCTTATGTTCACCGGGCGTCATTGCCGCGATATTCGGGCGCACGGCGGCAACCTCTTCGCGGCTGGCCAGCTCGATAAGCCATGCCCGGCCACGGTGGGCGCTCACGTACCGCTCAAGGCCTAATCCGGCGAGCAGGGCTGCAGGCGGGGTGCTCTCTTGCGTGGCACTCGCCGGGAAATCCAGGGTCAGCCAGCCCCCTTCCCGGCTCACGGTCAGACGACCGGAGGCGGTCGCAAAATGAATCGCCGCGTGCGGAAAGTCGAGGTGATGAAAAATAACGTGTGCGCTGGCGAGAGTGGCGTGCCCACACAGATTCACTTCATTGCGGGTCGTGAACCAACGCAGAGAAAACGCCTCTCCCTCGCGCACCACGAAGGCGGTTTCAGACTGATTATGCTCCTGCGCCATTTTGAGCAAAATATCATCCGCCAGCCACGCGTCCAGCAGGCACACCGCCGCCGGGTTACCGGCAAAAGGCCGTTCACTGAACGCTGAAACCAGATACATGGGGATCTCTTTCACGGTATATCCTTAGCGTAGCGTAATGGTGCCGGTCATGTACGTTGTCGCTTGCCCGCCAATCAGCACTCGATCGCCCAGCCACTGACAGCGCAGATCGCCCCCGCGGGCGGAGACCTGCCGCGCCTGCAGCGTCGTTTTGGCCAGTTTTTCCCCCCAGTAGGGAATCAGCATACTGTGCGCCGAGCCGGTCACCGGGTCTTCAACAACGCCCTCGCCCGGGCAGAAAAAGCGGCTGACGAAATCATATTCATCATCGGCGGCGCTGACGCAGATCATTTTGCCCGTCCGCTCAAGCAATGACATATTCGGCCGCACGGCTTCCACCTGCTGGCGGTTTTCGAGGATCACCAGATAATCCCGCCCTTCGCGAATCTCTACGGCCTTATCCAGCCCAAGTCCGGCCAGCAGCTCCGGCGGCGGGGCGATAACCGGGGTGGTTTGCCACGCCGGGAAGTCTAACGTCAGCCAGTCGCCGTTACGCGTCACCCTCAGTTCCCCCACAAAACGGGTACTGAACACCACCGTGGTGGAAGGATGGTCGAGATATTCAAAGATAATGTGCGCCGAGGCCAGCGTGGCGTGACCGCAGAGGTTAATCTCATGCAGCGTGGTGAACCAGCGCAGCTCATAACCCTCATCGGTACGCACAAAAAAGGCGGTCTCGGACTGGTTGTGCTGCTGCGCCATACTCAGCAGCGTGTCGTCGGGTAACCATTCGGTGAGTGGGCACACCGCGGCGGCATTACCGCCAAAATTGCGATCGCTGAAGGCATCTACCAGGTAAAAATCAATTTCCTGCATCATACAACGCTTCCTGTTTTTACTTTTCTTCAACATGACATAAAAGCGGGTCATGTACACGATCTATATAAAAATGAATCCGTTAGCTTATAAATGCCGCCTGATGCCATAGTGAGATCCAGATCACAAAACGATTGTATTTTCACCAGCAATCGTTTTAAGATCGAGACCTCTTCTTCCTCTTTAGTAACCAGCTCAGAACCTATGATTACAAACACGGTTTCACGCAGGGTCGCGTGGCTTCGGGTAGTCACGCTTGCGATCGCCGCTTTCATTTTTAACACCACCGAGTTCGCTCCGGTCGGTCTGCTGTCCGACATTGCCGACAGCTTCGGCATGGAGACCGCTCAGGTGGGCATGATGCTGACCATCTATGCGTGGGTGGTCGCGTTAATGTCGCTGCCGTTTATGCTGCTGACCAGCCAGATGGAGCGCCGCCGCCTGCTGATCGGCCTGTTCATTCTGTTTATTGCCAGCCATGTGCTGTCGTTCTTTGCCTGGAGCTTCAACGTTCTGGTGATCAGCCGCATCGGGATCGCCTTTGCCCACGCGGTCTTCTGGTCGATAACCTCTGCATTAGCAATACGTCTGGCGCCGCCGGGCAAACGTGCGCAGGCGCTGAGTCTGATTGCAACCGGCACCGCGCTGGCGATGGTATTCGGCATTCCTATCGGCCGCATCATCGGGCAGTATTTTGGCTGGCGGACCACCTTCCTGGCGATCGGTCTGGGGGCGCTGGTGACGCTGGTGTGCCTGTTTAAGCTGCTGCCTAAACTGCCCAGCGAGCATTCCGGTTCGTTGAAAAGCCTGCCGGTGCTGTTCCGTCGCCCGGCGCTGCTGAGCATCTATCTGCTGACCGTCATCGTGGTGACCGCACATTACACCGCCTACAGCTATATTGAACCGTTTGTACAAACGGTAGCCGGTATGAGCGGTAATTTTGCCACCGTGCTGCTGCTGATCCTCGGCGGCGCAGGGATCATCGGCAGCGTGCTGTTTGGTAAACTGGGCAACCAGCATGCTTCCGGGCTGATTAGCATCGCCATTGGCCTGCTGCTGGTCAGCCTGCTGCTGCTGCTGCCGGCATCGCAAAACGCTCACCACCTGATGGTGTTAAGCATCTTCTGGGGCATCGCGATCATGATTATTGGTCTGGGGATGCAGGTGAAGGTTCTGGCGCTGGCGCCGGATGCCACCGATGTGGCGATGTCGCTGTTTTCAGGGATCTTTAATATTGGTATCGGCGCGGGCGCGCTGGTCGGCAGCCAGGTCAGTACGCATCTTTCGATGGACGCGATCGGCTACGTCGGGGCGATTCCGGCGCTGGTGGCGCTGGTGTGGTCAATCATGATATTCCGCCGCTGGCCGGTGTCGCTGGACGATCATCAGCCTCACCACTCCTGAACGGGATGATGAAAGAAAAAAGCCTGCCGGTTGTTCCATCGGCAGGCTTTTTTATTCGCGGGTCGTCAGTGAAGCGACGGCGACGTTATCAGGCGTGGTAGGTGGTAATAATTTCCAGCACACCGTTGATAATAAACTGTACGCCCATGCACACCAGCAGGAAGCCCATCAGGCGCGAAATCGCTTCGATTCCCCCTTTCCCCACCAGACGCATGATTGCCCCAGAGCTGCGCAGGCAACCCCAGAGAATAATCCCGACCAGGGCAAAGATAATCGGCGGCGCCACCAGCACCACCCAGTTCGGAAAATCGACGCCATGCTTCACCGTCGATGCCGTACTGATCAGCATGGCGATGGTCCCCGGCCCGGCGGTGCTCGGCATAGCCAGCGGCACAAACGCGATATTGGCCGTCGGTTCATCCACCAGCTCTTCGGATTTGATCTTCGCTTCCATCGAGTCATGCGATTTCTGCTGCGGGAAGAGCATCCGAAAACCGATGAAGGCCACAATCAACCCGCCGGCAATGCGCAGGCCGGGAATAGAGATGCCGAAGGTGCTCATCACCACCTGACCGGCATACCAGGCAACCATCAGGATAATGAATACGTACACCGAGGCCATCAGCGATTGTTTGTTGCGCTCCTCGTTGTTCATATTGCCAGCCAGCCCGAGGAACAACGCAACGGTCGTCAGCGGGTTCGCCAGCGGTAAAATCACCACCAGCCCCAGACCTATCGCCTGAAAGAGTTCAATCATAATGAATTAAGGCCCCGTTAATTTTTCACTATTAAAAAGTTTTGCCGCGCCAGTATAACTTTGCTCGTCAATATCATTCCAGCGCTTATCACCCGGCCGGTGCAGCGCCCCACCGCCGCTTCAGCCAGGGCCAGAAGTCTGCTTTAGCAAATCGTGTCATCGTCTAATCCCTCAGGTTGACATATTATTGCCTGGGCAATAATATCAGCAGCAATTAACTACTTGCCTGGGCAACCATTGTGAAAAACACCAGCGATCTGTTTAACGAAATGATCCCCCTCGGTCGCTTGATCCAAATGGTTAACCAGAAAAAAGATCGCCTGCTCAACGAATATCTCTCGCCGATGGATATTACTTCCACCCAGTTTCGGGTGCTTTGTTCCATTCGTTGCGAAGTATGTATTACCCCCGTTGAGCTGAAAACCGTGCTGTCGGTCGACCCAGGCGCAATGACGCGCATGCTCGACCGTCTGGTCTGTAAAGGCTGGATTGAACGGTTACCCAACCCCAATGACAAACGCGGCGTACTGGTGCAGCTAACACCAGACGGTGCAGCCCTTTGTGAGCAGTGTCATCAGGTTGTGGGTCAGAAATTGCACCAGGAATTAACAAAAAATCTGTCGGCGGATGAAGTGGTCAATCTTGAGCATTTACTCAAAAAAGTCCTGCCGTAATAAGAAGAGGTAAGATGATGTCCAGACGCAATAATGACGCCATCACTATCCATAGTATTTTGTCGTGGATTGAAGATAACCTGGAATCGCCCCTGTCGCTGGAAAAAGTGTCCGAGCGTTCTGGTTACTCCAAATGGCACCTGCAAAGAATGTTTAAAAAAGAGACCGGTCACTCCTTAGGCCAGTACATCCGCAGTCGCAAGCTGACGGAAATCGCGCAAAAACTCAAGCAGAGCAATGAGCCGATTTTGTACCTGGCAGAACGTTACGGTTTCGAATCGCAACAAACGCTGACGAGAACCTTTAAAAACTACTTCGACGTTCCGCCGCACAAATATCGCATGACCAATATGCCGGGTGAATCCCGCTATCTGATGCCACTAAACAACTGCTGTTAATCGCCTGCAACAAGACGTATTGAGGAAATCATGAAACTATTCGCTACCGCGGCCATGGTCCTGGTCGGCCTGGTCTCCAGCCAGAGCTATGCGGAGCAAACGACTACGCCGGTTCGCCACAATCACCGCGACGCGATGATTATGCCTTCCGAACATAACGACTCTCCATTTGATTTCAATCATATGGCTGCCGGTAGCGACAAATCGGATGAGCTGGGCGTACCGTATTACAATTAACTGCACTACCCGAGCATTTCGCCCCGTTTACGGGGCTTTTTTTTGCGCCTCTGACAACAACGGATCGCGACCCCTGACTGTCCCCAGGTGGCCGTTTACTGCGCTCCCTCAACTCAATTTGTCCCCCAATATCATATAATTCCTTATCCCTGTTCATCGTAGTTACGCTCGCAAAACGATAAGACCGCCGATGTACATTTCAACCCGGTTTAAAATTGTTCTTCACCTGTGTGGGTTTCTGGTTTTGCTCTACAGCCTGACCATGATCCCGCCGATGCTGATTGCGCTGTTCGCCAAAGAGCGCAGCGTTTTTGCCTTTTTTTCGACCTTTGTTCTCGCCTTCTCTGGCGGTTTGCTCTGCTGGCGGGCGACGCATCAGTCGAAGGTTAATCTCGAAACCCGCGATGGTTTTCTGATTATCGTGCTGTTCTGGCTGCTGTTTTCCGCCATCAGCGCTTTGCCGCTGTGGTTAAATGACGAACTACGCCTGTCGATAGCCGACGCCCTGTTTGAGGGCGTCTCGGGGATTACCACCACCGGGGCGTCAGTATTTCATGACGTCTCTTCGCTACCCGTGTCGATCCTCTATTACCGCGCCCAGCTCAATTTTGTGGGCGGCTTAGGGGTTATCGTGCTCGCTGTGGCGGTGTTGCCGCTGCTGGGCATCGGGGGAATGAAGCTTTATCAGTCCGAGATGCCCGGTCCGTTTAAAGAGGAGCGTCTGACGCCGAGGCTGGCGGATACTGCCAGAAGTCTGTGGCTCACCTATATGCTGTTGGGGGGCGCCTGTACTCTTGCTTTTTTCCTTGCCGGGATGTCGTTTTTTGATGCCCTTTGTCACGGGCTATCGACGGTGTCGCTGGGAGGGTTCTCCACGCATACGGAAAGCATCGGCTACTACCAGAGCGATGCAATAGAACTGGTGGCCGGGGCCTTTTCTCTGCTCTCGGCCCTTAACTTCACCCTCTATTTTGTGGCTATCGCGCGTCGTAGTCTGAAACCGTTTCGCCGCAGCACCGAGATGCATTTCTTTTTCCTGGTGGTGGCGCTGGTGGTCGCGGTGGTCACTTTCGAAGTGTGGCGTGCGGGGATGTACAGCCTGCCCAAATCATTGGTCCACGCCTTTTTTCTCACCAGTTCTATGATCACCGATAACGGTCTGGCAACGGCGGATTATGCCTCCTGGCCGCCGGAAATTATCGTGCTGCTGCTGTCAGCGAGCTTTTTCGGCGGCTGTGTCGGGTCGACCTGCGGGGGAATTAAGGCGCTGCGTTTTCTGATCCTCTTCAAGCAGAGCCGCCACGAGGTACATCAATTAGCCCATCCCCGGGCAATCATGAGTATCCGCGTCGGAAACGCAATCATCACCGATCGCGTGCTGCGTTCGGTGTGGAGTTTCTTCTTTCTGTATATCCTCACGACCTGCGTATTTGTCTGGCTGCTGAATCTACAGGGCTACGATCTGCTGACATCGTTTGCATCGGTTGCCGCCTGCATTAATAACATGGGCCTCGGTTTTGGGGCGACCGCCGATGGCTTCGCTGGCCTGAATGATGTCTCGAAATACCTGATGTGTATGGCGATGCTGCTGGGGCGACTGGAGATCTATCCGCTACTGATTCTGCTTTCGCGTACATTCTGGCGTAGTTAGCGGAGACGGCTTCCGGCTATTCTCCAGACAGTTGATTGCGCTCCGGCGCTGAGAAGAATACATAACGCCTGCAGTGCAGGCGTTAGTGGTTAGTTCACCGTGGCCGGATGCGCCAGACGTCCCTCGTCCTCACCCTGCTGCTCTTTCTCGTGCCTGCGCTCCGCCAGTAGTCGGCAGATCTCCGCATGCTTCTCCTCGGTAAAGGTAAAGCGCGACATAAACACCAGCCGGATCAGCGAGCCTATGGCCGGGAGCAGGCAGATACCAAAGAACAGCCCCGACAGCACACCGTCACTCTGGGTGGGCGCCTGCGGCACATAGCCGATCATCGTCAGAAACACGCCGATTAACCCGCCGCCGACCGCAACCGACATCTTGCCGGTAAAGGTTTGTCCGGAGAAGGTGATCGCCGCGCAACGCTTGTGGGTGTGGTACTCCGCATATTCGATGGTGTCGGCAATCATCGACGAGGTGAGGATATTGGTCATCATCACGAACAGCGTACTCAGGCCAAGCAGGGTAAACAGCATGGCCGCGTGCTGATATCCGACAAACCACATCACCACGCGTACCGCGACATCCAGCCCGCAGAGGATCATAAACAGCTTCCGCTTCTGCATCCTGCGCGTCAGCATCGGGGCGACAAGGCACACCATCGCCGCCATAATCCCCATCACGCCGATCGCCATCTGCAGGCTGCCGTCCCCCATATTGTTGATAAAGAAGTAGATATAGAGGCCACCGGCCACGTTGTGAAACACGCAGAAAAAGAACGACAGCAGAACGATAAACAGCGGCTTGTTCTGGCGCAGGTTATGGAAGGTGTCACGTATCGTCACCTTTTCCGGACTCGGCGGCACGCGCTCCTTAATCTGCATAAAGCCGTTGAGCATCAGCGGCAGGCCTACCAGCATCATGACCAGCGCCGCCATAAAGTAGCCTTTGTCGTTGCTGTAGTGCGCGAAAAACGCCGCCAGTTTCGGGAAGAAGATATTGGCGCAGGCGATCCCGGCGTTGACCCCCAGCATGGCCGCCGTCACCGCGCGGGTGCGCTGCCCGGAGTCATTGGTCATCACCGACGACATCGACCAGAACGGAATATCAGAGATGGCGTACAGCGTCCCCCACAGAATGTACGTCACCCCGGCGTAGAGAATTTTAGTGGTCATGTCCGCTTCGATTTTATAGAACGACAGCAGCGTGACGCCGGTAATCAGTACCGGGGCAATCAGCAAAAAGTGGCGAAACTTGCCGAACCGGGTGTTAATGGTATCCATTATGCTGGCAAATAGCGGATCGTGAACCGCGTCCCACGCGCGGGCAATCAGGAAGATGGTACTCGCCGCCAGTGCCGAGATCCCCAGCACGTCGGTGTAGAAATAGTTAATAAACGAACCCACTAAACCAAAGCTAAAACACTGACCTAAACCATAACCAAAATAAGACCACAACTCGCGAGACGGTATTTTCATTGTCATTGCCATAGTGCGTACCTGGTTGCCCGGCGGCAGGCCGCCGGGTGGATATTATTAGCCCTGAGCCTGCGGGGCAATCTGACGGAGCTTCTTCATTAAGGCCATTTCACTGCGCGAAAACGGGATACCGTTCTCCTCAAACACATCGTGGAACCAGAGACGGCAGTAGTCCGTGGACTCTTTCATCACTACCGGCCACGGCAGCCACGTCTGCGTTTTGCCGCGCACTAGTCCCCACTGATACGGAGCGATCTTCGCCGCGTACATCAGCGGGAGTTGCTCTTCGATGGTGCTGCCCACGTGGCGGGCCAGCCATTCGGTGCAGAAGATTGGTCGCCCAAGCGCCTGCAGCTGCTGGATAATCGCGGTCATACGCCCGGTGTTGGTGTAGGCGTGGAAACTCACCACGTCTGATAACGCCAGCGCGGTCTGATCCAGCGGATGCTGATAAAACGTCTCGCCCTCCTCCTCCGCCGGCAGACGCCAGGCGCAGACGGTAAGCGGCTGAGTCGGATCCTCTTCACGCGCCCAGCGGAACGCCAGTTTCATCAGCTCATGCGCGCAGGTCTCCAGCTTCGCGTCATACTGCACCTCTTGCGTACCGGTTGCGAAAATGCCGCGGTTGCCCGGCTCGTTATACAGATCCCACAGCAGCACGCGGCTGTCGTCGCGGAACTGGCGGACAACGTCGCGGATATAGCGCTCAATATGCGGCCAGCAGTCGGGATCGCAGACCTTGTCACGTCCCGGGCTCGCTGCCGCCTGGCTGTTGTGCTTACCCGGCACCGGCGGTTTTTGCGGCCCCAGATAGGGCTCATCACCGGAGAAACCGCAGTCGTCCATCAGAGTCAGCATGGTGCTGAATCCGCGACTGTCGGCGAGGGTCAGAAACTTGTCGATACGCGCTATCAGGCCGTCGCGGTCGTCTTCCCAGACAATAAACGGCAGGTTGATACGCAGGGTGTTGTAGCCCGCCTCCGCCGCCCAGCCCAGTTCGCGATCGATGGTCTCGGCATCGAAAGTCTCTTGCTGCCAGATATCGGTCCAGTTCACTGCCGTTGACGGCAGGTAGTTGAACCCGCACAGCCACCCCTTCTGCTGATACCACGCCTGCGCCTGCGCTTTACTCCACTGCTCTTTCATTACGCGTCCTCTTGCTGATAATATTTAGCTAATAAATATTAGTTGCGGGATAAATGCGCAAATCACCACGCGAAGAAAAGCGACAGCCTTCACAAAGTTCACGCTTCGGTGAATGAGAAACGTGATCGACAGCGCGTAAGCGAGCAGTTAGGGTATGATGCGGTGACGCGAGAGGGAGAGGACGAATGAAGCGAAAGACTAAAGTCACGATGAATGATATTGCGCGAACGGCGGGCGTGTCTCAGGCGACGGTATCGCTGGTGCTCAACCAGTCGCGCAACATCAAGCTCAGCGACGACACCCGCCAGCGGGTCATCAGCGTGGCGACCGAACTCGGCTACGACCGCCTGCCCGCCATTCATGCGCCGCGCAACCAGGAAGAAATCGCCCTGCTGGTGAGCTCCCTGCAAAGCTTTGATCCGTTTATCGACGCCATCAGCCAGGCGCGGGAAGCCGCGTGGCGCAACGAAGCGCTGCTGACCGTTTACGACTATGGCGATGACGTGGAGCTGGCGCTGAACATTATCCGCCAGCTGGAGAAGCGCAACTGCGTGGGGATTATTCTCGCCTCCCCCGTGACCACCCTTGTCGACATGACTGCTTTTCAGGACTGCAGCCGCATTCCGCTGGTGCTGCTCAACCAGCGCGACCCCGGCTCGCCGCTGCTGCCGTCGTTTATTCCGGACGACTACGCCAACGCCTTCCAGGTAACAAAACACCTTATCGCCTGCGGCGCAAAGCGTATCGCCCACATCACCGGGGAGAGCTGGATGGAAGCCTCCCGCCAGCGTCTGGCCGGCTACCAGGCCGCGCTGCAGCAGGCCGATTTAGCGTGTGACGACAGCCTGGTGCGCCAGACCAACTGGCAGTTCAGCGAGTCTTTTACCGCCACCACCTCTCTGCTGGCGCTGGATGAACGCCCGGACGCCATCTTCTGCGCCAGCGACTGGCTGGCGATCGGTTGCTATCAGGCGCTGGCGGTAAACGGCATTGGCATCCCCCAGGATATGCTGCTGGCGGGTTATGATGACCAGAAAATCTCCGAGCAGCTCACCCCGCCGCTGACCAGTATCCAGCTGCCATACAGCGAGCTGGGACGCCTGGCGGTGGAGTACCTGTGCAACCAGGAAGATGCCGCCACGCACGTGATGCTGGCGGGCAGGCTCAAGGTGCGGACATCGAGCCTCGTCTGAGGTGAAGACCCTTCTGGCGCAAGGCTCGCCGCCGGCGTGGCGCGTAACTTACGGCTATTGACTATCCGAGCGCGCAGAACCGCATCGATCGGCAACGATGTCCTGAAGATCTGTGCGCGAGGCGGCTACGCTTTTCACGCGACCATGATAGACCGCCGAATTAACGTGTCCGGTATCGCCAGCGCCATTAACGCCGGCGAGATGTCTCGCCCAGGCTGGAAGGCGAACGGTCGCTTGCATCGTCCCCCAGGGGGTGGGGAAATGGTTGCGATGATCTGTCTGTTCGACCGAAAGCATATTTCGTAACCTTATCTGCCCTGCATTGCTAAACACCCGCGGCTACCACTCATCAGCAGGTTTTAAACTTATTCATGGCTAATAATCAAGCGGTCCCACAAAAATCCGTAACGTGCGTATCGATAAGACCGATAATTGCACTTCCCTGTTTTTTTTTAAATATCAGATGCTCAGAAAATATCGGGTGTTTTTTAATCCCTCATGTAATTATATTCGCTGCAAGGAGATGCAATGCGCTATACCCATTTTTTAATGGTTCCTGAAATCGGCGCGAGCCGCCTCAACCAGACGCTGAAAAAAGACGCACAGACCATGCCTTTTTATGTCGCTTTCGATAACAGAGGAAACCGACAGCATTATGGCTATATCTCTTGTCAACAGGCAAAAGTCAGGGGAATATTTAGTCAGTAAGTTTGATTAAAAACCATTCCTCCTCATGCTGTCTTGATTAAGAAGAGGAATATTAATTTATTAAAAAATCAGTACCCTGCAGCTTTATTGGCGGCTTTTATACGCTTATTCATGGCGTCTTTTTCTTGTTTGTCATGGGCCTGCATTATCCCGCCCGCAGCATCCACCCAATCATTTGCGGTACATCCTGATAATCCCACGCTCAGCATAAACGCAAAAACATACTTCATATTCTCCCCATCCCCTGATTTTTGTAGAAATAACGTCCATGTAATACACAAAGCATTCGACGCTGACGTCGTTACTTTAACAAGAAAAAGGCATTATGAACAAGACGAGAATTTCCAATCCGCTACGCTATAACGGCCAGAAATGAATTCTGACGTTATTCATTTAATATACAGAAGAGAAAATAGAACTTAACACACTCCATTTTAAAGGGTGAACTTGACTGTTTTTTAGCGTGGCGTCGCCTGGATGCGGGATGTTGCCAGAAGGCCGCGTCGGGGCATTGGACATCCCCCCGTTCCCCCTGCGATGGTTGACAGAAGAAAGCAAGAAGCCCTTTGCTTTCTCTCTCTTCTCAGACGGATTTAATCAGTTGGTCGGCAGCAGCTAAAAAATGAATGGCCCGAATGACAAGAGCACTTAGATTTCAAGTGCAGCACGGATTATGGTTTCCATTTTCTCCGGCGTGACGAACGGTGCAAAACGCCTGAGCGGTTTACCGTCGCGTCCAATCAGAAATTTAGTGAAGTTCCACTTGATCCGCCCGCCCAGTACGCCGGGCAGTTTATCTTTCAGGAAACGAAACACCGGGTGCGCTGCGGTCCCGTTCACCTCTACTTTCTCGAACATCGGGAAGCTCACACCGTAGTTGATGTGACAGGTCCGGGCGATTTCGTCGGCGCCGCCGGGCTCCTGCTTACCGAACTGATTGCAGGGGAAACCAAGCACCACCAGCCCCTGGGCGGCGTACTTTTTGTACAGCGCTTCAAGACCGGCGTATTGCGGCGTGAAGCCACAGTGGCTGGCAGTATTCACCACCAGAACCAGTTTGCCGGCGTAGTCGGCCATAGAGATGCGCTGGCCACGCAGACTGTTGGCCGTCAGTTCATAAAAGGCGGTCATGTCGGAATCCTCAGAGCAGAACCCGTTCGACACCGACATGACTACGCAGCGCGTTGCTGCACGGGAATATCGCGTGGAGAGCGGCAAGTTGTTCCTGCTGATGATAACCCGGTAGGTCCTGAATCGCGACGTCAAGTTTTAGTAAGAATGATGCCGGCGGTGGTGGCCTGAATCCGAACGCGGATCCCGGCATCGTTCCTTGGCTGCCTGTTCACACAATTAAATCGTGCGAACAGGACCAGAAGGACACCCAACAGGCGACCGGTGCCCCGTTCCCCATTGATGAACTCTGCATGATGTTAATCGTGTCCGTTTTGCTACGAAACCCACCATAGAGCTACCATCGGACGACGATGAGCGAAAAGCTGACCTTGAGTCATCCTTTCCCAGGCCGGCGTTTTATGTTTTCCTTGGCCTAAGCAACGGAACAAGGAAAACACCGTGAAAATCTACTGGACCCTAAAAAGTATTACCGAACTAAAAGACTTATCTTTTCGGGAGCGCGGAAGACGGTGGCGGAATGCCTATAAATCGGCCTTCCGGCACTGGCAGACCTGGGGCGGCCTCGTCCTCTGCGGGGCCTTCAGCGGCGCGGGAGCGCACTTTGGCGGACTGGCCGGCACCGTAATATTTGCTGGGCTGGGTGGCTTTATTTACGGCCAGATCGTGACACACGTTGTCCTGAAACATTATCGGCACCGACTGCAGGACGAAGCCAACTGATCTTTCAGGCCTGAAAAGCGTTCAGGCTCATCAGGCTGTAAGTGACTAGATCTTTTTTTCGCAGCTAACCTTAAGATTCAATCATTTCTAATGATTGAATCTTAAGGTGCTCCCTCCTGCTCACCCAGGCCAAAACCCGCACTACGTTTCCCCGCGATACAGTAAAGGCCCTGCATTTAAGATACCACCCCAAACAGTAATGATAACTATTTGCATCAGTGTGCTATGTTGTATGCGCTTAAAACAAGAGCGGGTTCTCATGGCGGAAGATAAGACTCATCGCGTGGGAAAATCCTGTGGCTGCGCTGAGATGCAGCATCAATACAATTTATGGAGAGAAGATGAGAAGAATTTCAGTCTGGTCAGTGCTGTTGGCTTCAGCTATTGCGATGTCAACCGCCATAGCGGCATACGCCGATAGCCAATGGACAGCCGCCACCACGACCTTTCCTGGTAGCATCCGTGCCGGGTCACGGGAAATTCCCGTCAAGCCCGGAGATAAAACGGTTATAGCCATTAAGAGCCTACAGGCGGGCACGACCGTCACCATTCTCAATGGTGCTGAAGTCCTGACACCGAAACCACTGACCGCCGACGAGAAGGGAAACCTCACTATTCCGTTGACCGTTCCGGCCGATGCCGCAACAGGCCTTCATCCACTCACTGTTATTACGCAAAACCCGGCGAGCGTTTCGCAGGTCATGTTGAAATTGTCCCAGATTGTCCCGCCAAAAAACACGGAGGCTTTCAGGCTGCAAACAACGTCCGTCGGTGAGCGGGCTTACCAGGTGGCAGTGTCGGCTGACGGAAAGCTGTTCGTGACCTCTGCACGCGGCCCGAAGGATGGTAGCCGCCTACTGAGACTGAATGCCAGAACCCTGGCTGTCGAAGCGGAGGCAACACTGCCTGAAGACAAAAAGGGCGAGCAGATTGGTGTCTTCGGCGTCGGTGTTGATAATGCCCATAATCAGGTCTGGACGACGAACACCCTTGCCGAGACGGTGACCGTCTATGACGCAAAAACGCTTGCCGTCGCCAAAGTCTTTCCGGAGGGTTCGGTCGCACATCCACGCGATGTGGTTATTGACGAAGCCAACAATCGGGCCTATGTCAGCGCGGCGCTGACCGGTTTTGTCGAAGTGTATGACACCAAAACGCTGGAGCACATCGGTCAGCTGGAGTTTGTGGTGGAGCGTGGCAAAAACCTGTTTAACAGTACCGATCTTACCCTCGATAGCGCTGGCGGCAAGCTCTACGGCGTCAGCCGCGATACGCCATGGGTAGGCTGGATTGATCTCAAAACCGGCAAGAGTACGACGGTGAAAGTACCTCAGGCGCAGGGCGCAACCGACATCGCTCGCGATCCGCAGACCGGCCGTCTGTATGTCGCGTCCCAGGAGACGAACAATGTCGTGGTTCTTGATGCGGACGGTAAGGTACTTGCGGATACCTATATTGGTGCCGGGGGAGTATCTGTCGTCTGGGATCCGGTGACCTCGCAGGTTTTCGCCGCCGCGCGTGCAGGCGGAACCGTAGCAGTGCTGAACAAGGACGGTAAACTGGTCGCTAATATCCCGGTGGATGATACGCCAAACAACCTGACCGCCGGGCCTGATGGCGCAGTTTATCTGGTGTCTATGTATGGCTCGACCGGAGATAAAGTTCAGACCGGTTCAGTGACGAAAATCACCGCCAAAAAATAACGCCATGAGTCCGCCGGGTTAGTCGCAGGCAGGTCAGCCTGGCATTATTATTAACCCCCAGTCACCTGTGGGCCGGGGGTATGTTTTAGCGTATCCGATCGATATTCACATCTTTTTACTCGAAGCTGATTGACGTCCATCGCGATCAAGCAACACAAATCTCGTTCTGGTGTTCACCGTCTCACCTGGACGAAGCGGTATGTCTGCCCAGAGGCCCACAAAAAACGGCTTCCGCGGTTGCGGCACCTCACCTTCCGGCTGCAAGCAGATCAGAATAAAACGCTATACGTCAGGAGCTCGAGGGAAAATTTCAAGGTAACTACTATTCGTATAAAAAGGAACAATCAGAAACAGCATACCGGCACCTCCTTGCTGATACTGTACGGCTAAATCTCCATTATGAGTGATGAAGAGTCGGTGCTCCCACCACTGGCATCCGGCGCTCATATCTGGGGTACAGTTTTTGACCTTTCTAATTAATTCACCATCCTTTGTCAGATATAGAGATTTCACGTTTGAGTCTGATGGTTTTTCTTCTGAGCCATCGAGAAGGACAAATGTTCTTTCATCCAGAGTTCTGTTTTGCGAATCAATCGATTTGATATGCATTGTTTTGGAATCATAATCGAGTTTTAACTCTACAGTTGAAGTCTTGTCACCTTTAACGTAAAAAAACTCAGTCAAATCGCCTGCGCCCCAGTATTTCTCCTCACTTGATTTAACGGGTTTAGCCATGAACCGATAAAGGCTATGTGAATGAATATCCTGTCGGTTAGAATACTCCGCTTTATATTGTGCCATCTGCGGCGAATGGACAACACACCCGCTCAGTGCCAGCACAATGAATAAAACAGACGGTCCGCGCATTGACAATTCCCTATGTTAAATAACCCAAGCCAGCATTAATTTATACTATATCTCTAAGCGGCTGACTAACAGGGATTATCGACCGCTGTTCAGCGGTCAGCTATATAGCCTGATCCGGTCACGGAAACCCTCTCAACGAAGAAAAGTGAAAAAGCCAGACCTCACTCCAGCCTGTTTTTGCCGGTGACCTCTCTTTCTACCTGTTTTCGCGTTGCAGCGGGCGTTCCGCTGTTTCTGTCTATGCATGCAGAATGGCTGCCGATACACCTTCATGAGTTTACAGTAGTTAACCGGCAGCTTTGAGCGAGAAGCGGACCGTCATCTATCACGGTGAATACGCGAGACTCAATCATCCACCGTCAGATTAAGGCGCTAACGGATGAAACCCGATCATTGTGTTGTTGGTTGCGTTTTTTCCAGAATCAGCAACAGCAGGCAGATGGCTCCCGCCGCTGCGAGGTTGTAAAGCATTCCAGCCACAAAGGCAGAAGCATACTGTCCGGCTGGTGACAAAGAGGTCGTCTCTGCAAGAGCGCCATTAAACAGAATGCCCACGACAGCAACGCCCAGAGCAGCGCCGACTTGCTGTACTGTTGATACCACTCCGGAAGCCATGCCGGAGTCTGCTTCGTCAACGAAACCCAGCACCAGGTTCAGCAGTGGCGTCATAATGTAACCCTGTCCGGCACCGATCATAACAAGCGCCGGGAGCAAGTACACCGGCTTCAGTTCAGCGCCTGACAGCCAAACCTGAGCAACTAATACCGTGATGAATAGCGCATAGATCAGGGCGCCCCAAAAAAGGGTCCGGGTTCCCCATCTGGAAAGCACTCGTGGCGCCGCCAGTGACGCAAGCACAAACCCTACGCTACAGGGCGCAAACAGGCTTCCCGCCATGAAGGGATCCAACCCCATCCCCGTCTGTACCAGTAAAGCAAAGCAGAGGAAAAATGAACTTGATGTCGAATAAACCAGTAATACCAGCAACGTGCCCAGCGCAAAATGGCGCTTCGCCATCAGGCGCATATCCACGAGCGGCCATTTACCACTCATTCGGCGGCGTACCTGTTGTCGACAAAAGAGCGCGAGTACAATCAGCGCGATACCCGGTGACCATAGACTCCACGCGGGCCAGCCTTGCACCGGCCCTTCTATCAATGGAACCAGCAACAGCGTCAACCCGGAGCTGATCAGTACCACGCCGATCCAGTCCAGCTGTGGTCTTTGCGGGGCGGCGGATTCGGGAATCGATCGTGCGGCGAGAATAGCGAGAACGCCAACCGGCACATTGATAAGAAACAGAGTGCGCCAGCTCAGGCCGAACAGGTCTACATGTACCAGCCAACCGCCCAGCACCTGACCGGCAATCGCGGCCAACCCCAGAGTCATCCCCAACAGGCCAAAAGCTTTGCGCCTGTCATTACCCGCAAAGTTAACCCGGATGGAGGCATACACCTGCGGGAACAACAATGCCGCCGCCAGCCCCTGTAACACCCGGGCGCTGATAAGATAACCGGTATCAGGCGCCAGGCCACAAAATGCCGACGCCAGCGTAAAGCCAGCCATACCGATGATGAAGAGGCGACGGCGGCCAAACCGATCCCCCAGCCGCCCGCCGGTAATCAACAAAACGCCAAACGCGAGTTCATATCCGGCGACAATAAGACCAATCTCGGCGAAATTTGCCCCCAGCCCGGCCTGAATACTGGGAATGGCCACATTAACGACAAACAGATCAAAGATGGTGACGAATCCCGCGAGGAGCAACACGGTCAAACCAGCCCACGGAGGCGTTTCACGTTCGCGCGGCATCGAAAAACAGAGGGGTGAACTCATCATGTATATCCAGGGTAAGGAGAATATGCGACGATTCTCTCTTGCTCTTTAAACCATTACAATTTAACACTTTATACTATTACTTTAAGTAACGAGATAAGCGATGCGCACACTGAATCGAACGCGTTCCGATCTGGCAGCCTTCCTGCGGGCACAGCGGGAACGTCTGTCACCTGCCGACGTCGGGTTGCCCAGCGGAACCCGGCGCCGGACGCCAGGCCTCCGGCGTGAAGAAGTCGCGGCGCTTGCCGGAGTCGGCCTCACCTGGTACACGTGGCTTGAACAGGGCCGGGATATTGGGGTGTCGTCCACCTTTCTGGATAATCTGTCGCGGGTACTGAAACTGGATGCCGCTGAACGTCGACACCTCTTTATGCTCGCACATCAGCGTCCTCCTGCCGACCCCGGAAAAACCTGGTGCGTACTCCCTCCCCTTGTGCGGCGGCTGATGCACGATCTGCCGCATCCTGCTTTTGTGCTCAATCTGCGCTGGGATGTCCTGGGCTTTAATATGTTAGCCGATAAGCTGTTTAATTTTGCCCGTCATGTACCGGAGCGGCGTAACCTGCTCTGGCTACTGTTCACCGATTCCGCGCTACGGGCGCGTGTGGTTGACTGGGATGAACAGGCTCCGCTGATGTTGTCTGACTTTCGCCGTGACTTCACTCGCGCCAGCCAGAGCAGCGATATTCCTGAACTGGTCAATGAGCTGGAACAGGTTTCACCCGAGTTCAAAACCTGGTGGCGACAACATCAGGTTCACGCGCCTTGTAATGGCATCCGCCGTTTGCTGATAGAGGAACAGCCCGTGCCTTTCGAATTCACGTCGCTGACCGTGGATGAAGACAGGCATCTGAGGCTGGTGGTGTATGCGCGCCAAAAAGAGGAACCAGCGCTTGCTGATTAGCATTCAGCGTGGGGCCAGTGGCTTTCGCCCGCTGGCTTAAACACGGCTGAATCTACCGCAGCTGCTCACGTAACTACGTTCCGATCCCATCTGGCGATCTTCAGATACCTTCGGGACCAGGGGCTTTCCGCGGGAGGCAACTTGTTTTTCTCACTACTTCGTTCTTTTATTCATCTTGATCCAATACAACTTGAGCGTGCCCGGGAACACCTTCGTCACCCTCTCCGGTGCGATGAGCGGTGGATGGACAAATCAAAGTAACGATACCTCTGTTTTTTCCGGATGCGTAAGCACGCAAGATAGCGTTGGAGAAAATGGGGGCGATAGAAAGCGGGAAGCAAACCCTGGCGCGCCTCGCAGGCTATGTAATCAAAACCTAATCAAAGAGAAAATCATGAGAAAAATAGTTTCGTTTGTCCATGTGTCGCTAGATGGTTTTGTCGCTTCTACCGCAGAGGGCCCGGCGGGTCTGGCCTGGATAAGCATAAGCCCCGACCTGTTTGAATACGTAGAGCAGCGAATTCAGCAAACCGACACCGCCTTATATGGGCGCACCACCTACCAGATGATGGAATCGTACTGGCCAACGGCTGCCGACAAGCCTGACGCCAGCCCACATGACCATGCGCATTCGCGTTGGTATAAATCTGCCCACAAAGTGGTGTTGTCGAAAACCCTTCTGGAGAAAAATCACCCTAATACGCAAATTATCAGTCGCAATTTAAGCGGCGAAATCAGCAAGCTCAAGCAGAGCGCGGGTAGCGAAATCTTAATGTTTGGTAGTCCCTCAGCTACTCACTCGCTAATGGCGGAAAACCTTATTGATGAGTATTGGCTATTCGTCAATCCGATTCTGCTGGGGCAAGGCATTCCCTTGTTCCAAAATATAAAACACAGAACCTCACTCATGCTGGTGAAGAGTCACGTTTTCCCGTCGGGCGTAGTGTGTCTGCAATACGAGGTGAAACGAAATTAATAATGCCAGGTTCCGATAGTTCAGCAACAGGAATAAAACTCCGGGCGGCTGCATTTCTGCAAAAGTGTAGCCAATCGATGTTTTGCGCTATGTGTCTACCCTGATTGACAATAGCGCCTAAGGGGTCGCAACATCCGCTCCTGGCACGCAGCGGACTTTACTTACATAGATATTAGGGAGGCGCAATGTTGTCATTGCGCTGTGGCCTGATGAAAATCGTGCGCTCTCGATGATGGCCTGCCGATGTAAACAAGTCTTTCATTTTCATCATCTCCAACGATAATCCACTATAACCCCAGGCCCACACTATGCGGGCAGGATTAGCTGCAAATCCGGATAGCGTTCCAGCCACCGTTTTGCCACGACACGCTGCCAGAAAACATCCCGCTTATCGCTCTCAAAGAATGGCGTTGCCCGAAGACGTCGTTCAAACAGATCGTCGAGCCCATAAGGCGCAATGATCTCAAGAAGGGTGGAACGGCCTATTCTGACCGCGACGGCCGTCGCCGTCTCAGGCCAGTAGCGAAGAGCATTCGCTGTCGAGCAATAGGGTTCATTATCATTACGTTGATGCATCCTGGCTTGATTCTTCACCGACCAGTTAAAGACCGGTGATTGCCGGCTGAGCGTCTCTTCCAGAGCGCTATCAACAACTGAACTGCAGTTTTTCGGGTCGAACCAGACAACATCCACATCACCTGAGACTGGCCTTTGCCCGTATCCGTGCAGATGATCCCAGACCGCATCTCTGACCAAGCCGGCACCAATCCAGCCATCGCTGAGTTCCAGCGCCTGAACGGCATACAGCGCCTTCATTCTTATCGGGTCGTTTAACAACAGGTCCTGCAATACGTCCTGATATTTCATCATTTCCCTGAAAACAGTGATTAAGGTTGCTATCTGCCTGATAATAGCATCAATGTCCAGGGGGGCGCCGCTGCTGGCGCCCCCCTGCTATTACCTCGCGGCTAATCCTCGTACGCGGCGTGATGGAAATCAATTTCCCACTGCAGCACATCCCCGTACAGCGCCGACAGCGCCTGCTTTTCGTTTTCACTCAGCGCCATGGCGCAGCGATCGAGTTCGTTCTTCAGCCAGAGAGCCTGCTGATAAAAGTCGTCTTCGGCGTGCATTACCACCCAGCGCCTGACGTCAGCATCGCTCTGACGATGCTCGCTCGCCCCCCGGCACCAGGAGTAGTACATCCATTCCGCCCCGAACATCATGGTAATGATCTGTTCATAGTTGCCCGACCGGGCTGTCCGCAGCATGCCGTCGCGAAAGCGCTGCACGGCTGGCAAATCGTGCGGATAATCCGCGGGATTAATCCGCCGGTCTGACAAGACCTGTTCAAACCACGCAATCTGCGTGTCTACCAGCGCGTTCAGTACGCCGATAAGCCAGCGCTGCTGCTGAATATCCGGCGCCTTGCTGACCCCGAGGGCGAAAATCGCGATTGCCGTGGCGACAAAGTTGCCCTCAAACACCAGATAGCGGTTAAATACGGTTGTCGGCAGACGATCCTGTTCAATATCAACCACAAAACGGTGCCTCTGCATCGTCTGCCAGACCTGCTGATGTTCGCGCAGCAGGCGATCGCTAAATGCTTCCATTATGCCTCCTCCAGCGCGGCCTGGGCGACGGACATAAAATGCTTAACCCGGGCCAGCTCTACGTCGTTCCACCAGACGCCATCAACCTTCATGGTGCTGGCCACAATGACTCCCTGAGTCCGTCCGAGGATCTGGCTGACATTGGCTGGTGTCACCCCCGAGCCCACTAATAACGGTAGCTCTGTCGCCGCGCGAATCTCATCAATTTCCGCCATCGTGGCGCTATCGCCGGTGCGCTGACCCGTGGCAATCACCGCGTCGGCCTCGAAAAAGTCCACATCGCGAGTCAGCTCCTGAATCGAACGATCGGCAACGATAGCATGGCTGCCGTGCTTAACGTGGCTATCGGCAAAAACGCGGATATGTTCAGCGCGCAGCATGCTGCGATAGCGCAACGCCCTGGCCGCCGCCCCTTCAATAAACCCTTCGTTGGCGATATAAGCATTGGCCCACTGATTGACGCGAATGAAATCGGCGCCCCCCGCCAGAGCGATAGCCATCGCCGGAATCGCAGCATTTGCCAGGACATTAATTCCCAGCGGTACGCCAAAACGCTCGCGTACTTTCTCGGTAATGACCGCCATCAGCGCCGAGGTTTCATGACCGATATCTTCAGGTTTAGAAAAAGGGATATCGCCATGATTTTCAACAATCAAGCCATGAACGCCTCCAGAAATATAATTTTCAGCATCCCGAAGCGCACGCTCGACAATATCACCCACTGATTTCCCTCGATATTTAGGCGTGCCGGGAAAAGGATCGCAATGAATAACACCTATAACAACTTTACCACGTGAAAAAATAGCTTGTATTGCATTCGTTTTTTCTGCTGAGATAGCAACCATCTTATCCATCCTGTTAAGGGAACACTATGCGTGTTTACGTTATCGGCAATATTACCGTAGATGAAACCTGGTCTGTTTCGGATATACCAAAAAAAGGCACTTCAATTCATGGCGTTAAAGTTTCGCAGGATATCGGCGGTAAAGGCGCGAATCAGGCGATTATATTATCCCGCAGTGGAATAGAAACGAGCTTAATTGCTGCCACAGGAAATGACAGCAATGGAATCTGGATTCGCCAGCGGATACAAAATGAAGCATTAACGTTGCTACCCGACTGCCATTTTAACCAACATAGCGATACCTCGATTATTTTAAATAGCGCTGATGGCGATAATGCCATCATTACCACTACCGCCGCCGCCGATACATTCCATCTTGATGATATTATTCCACACATGGCCGATGCCGCCGCGGGCGATATTTTGCTACAACAGGGCAATTTCTCCCTGGAGAAAACGCGGGCGCTATTCCAGTACGCCAGAACCCGCGGTATGACAACGGTATTCAACCCCTCACCGGTCAATCCTGACTTTTGTCATCTGTGGCCGCTTATCGACATCGCAGTGGTCAACGAATCAGAGGCTGAATTGCTCCAGCCATACGGCGTAAAAACCTTAGTGATTACCCAGGGGGCAGCAGGTGCCTGGCTGATCCGTGATGGCCAGCGTCAGTTTTGCCCCGCCGCCCCCGCCGAGGCGCTTGATACCACCGGCGCGGGCGATACGTTCCTCGCTGTGATGCTGGCATCCGCGCTACTGCGCGACGTCGAACCAGATCGCCTGGCGCTTGCCCATGCCAGCCGTGCTGCCGCGATTACCGTTAGCCGCCGGGGCACGCTCAGCGCGTTTCCCGATGCTCAGGAACTCGCCGCCCTGTTAGCCACGGGCGGCGCGCACTGACCTACTTAAACAGCGAGCGGTAGCTATCAACGTTCGCTTTGGTCACCACCGTTGCCGGAACCAGAATGGTTTTCGGCACGGTTTTTCCCGACGTAATGCTGTTCAACGCCTTGAGGGCTTCGGCCCCCATCTTTTCCGGATCCTGTTGCAGTACGGCGGTGACGTATCCGCCGTCAATACCCGAAATCGCCTTCGCCGTCAGATCCCAGCCAAAGACTTTAATATCTTTCTGACGCCCCTGGTTCTCCACCGCGGCAATGGCACCCAGCAGCGCAGGTTCGCCGGTAGCATAGATAGCCGTCAAATCGGGGTTGCCGGTAATCAGGTTTTCCGCCGCGGTCATCGCTTTATCCTGCACGTTCTGCCCGTCGACGACGTTGGCGATGGTAATTTTCGGGTTGCTTTTCAGCGTCTCTTCGAAGCCCTTCTGCCGCTGGTTCTGAATCGCCGAGTTCAGGGCGCCGACGATCCCCAGCCGCGCCTGGCCGCCCATCTCTTTCTGCACGTAGTCAACGAAGTATTGGCCAATAATTCTGCCGCCTTCGATATTATCCACGCCCACCTGAGCCGCCTGAGGCCCGGCCGGTAATACGGCATCAATAGCAATCACAGGAATGTTAGCAGCGGCGGCTTCTTTTACCGCGGGCATAATTCCGTTAACGTCGATAGCGGCAACCAAAATGCCCTTAACACCTTGCTGAATATAGTTTTCAATCGCGTCATTTTGCGCGACGGGATTGTCGTTAGAGTTAAAAATAACTAAATCCTTACCGCTGGCTTTTGCTGCATCCTGAGCGCCTTTATTCATCAAATTAAAAAACAGAGCCTGCTGATTGATCTGTACCAGTGCATAAGTGGGAGCGGCGGCACTGGCGGTAGAAATAAAGCTCACTGATGCCAGCATCGTCGTTGCTATAGCAATAAAACGCAGTTTTCCGGTGTTAAATAACATCATCAGTATCCTCGTCGGGAATAGTTGATAGCCAGCAGAGTTCCGCGTCGCATGCGAACGCAGAAGGATTATTTTTTGGCGGGCAAATATCGTCTATATGGCCAGAACGATCGTCGAACGTTCGGCTGGACCTGCTTAATTTCATTCCGGCAACCGGTCCGTGTCGGTGCGCGACTGGAATGAGTTAAACGGGTTTGGGAATGACTTCCCGGATGATGCGGTAAACTGCCTATACAATTCTCCGCCATTTAAAATTTGTCAAGCATTTATTTAAGGATATTGTTAACAGAGATATTGCTGTATCCACCGCGCTTAACTATGTTACAGATAGCCGATTCTGGCAGAAATGGCGCAGGAAATGAGTATAAAACGCGTATTATTATCCGACGTGGCAAAGCTGGCGGGCCTGTCGAAGGCTACCCTGTCGCGCTATATGAACAACAGTATTGTGCTGCCGCAGGAAACCATCGACCGCATCGAAACGGCAATACGCGAACTGGACTATCGCGGTAATAGCCTCGCACGCCGTCTGAGTAAAGGCGGAAGCGAAACCCTTGGCCTGGTGCTGCCCGACATCACCAACCCCTTCTTTGCCGAACTGGCCGATGCCGCCGAAGAGGCCGCCTCTGCCAACGGCTACAGCCTGGTACTGTGCATCACTCGTAATAACCCGGAAAAAGAGTGTCAGTTTATACGCTGGCTGGATACCTGCCAGGTCGATGGTCTGCTGTTCACCACCAACCGCCCCGATAACGGCCTGCTGCGCAAAGAGGTTCAGCGCCACGAACGCATTGTGCTGCTGGATGAGGACATTCCCGGCAGTAAGGTTCCTAAAGTCTTTGCCGATAACGTCCAGGGCGGGCGGATTGCGACCGAAAAACTGATCGCCGCCGGGCATCGCCATATCGCTTTCGTCGGCGGTCCGGACAAGCTGATGAGCGTCCGCGAACGCTATCAGGGCTTTTGCACCGCCATGAAGCAGGCCGGTCTGAGCTGGCCCCCCGAATGGGTTATGTACGGCGACTACCAGCGCGAGTTCGGCCAACAGGCGCTGCAGTATTTGTTTAGTCAGCCGGTTCGCCCTACTGCCGTCTTCGCCGCCAGCGACTATCTGGTGCTTGGCCTGCTCGATGGGCTGCGCGCCGGCGGACTGCAGGCGCCGGAGGCGCTGTCGTTAGTCGGCTTCGATGACGCCAGCTATGCCGATTTCACCCAGCCGCGTATTTCAACTATCCGCCAGCCCGCCCGGGAGCTGGGCCGCACTGCGGTGAACATCATGATGCGCTTGCTCAACGACGACAAAGATATCCCGGCAGAAACCCGCCTGCCGGTGGAATGGATTGGCCGCGACTCGATCAAGATTTGTTAAGCGCGTCCCAAAATGGCGCAAAAGCGCCCAGTTTTGGCGCAAAAAACGTTCAACCTGCCATCTCTTCACTATAATCAGTAAACCGGTTTACCGGAATGTAATCAAGAAACACTATCTATTACATAAGGTTAAGTCACAGGGCTGCGGTGTTGTTCCTGCCCTGGCACGGATGCTGCAATGTTCTTACTGGCGAACAAATATCTTACATAGCGTTTGACCAGACTGTGTTGGCGAGTGCTCCACTCCGCAGGTAAACCGGTTTACTAGAATGTAAACCGTGTCGGATGGGGTATCTCCCGCAGGCTGGCGAACATTTTCCCGGCAATAGCGATGGGAGTTATCAGATGCAGCAGCCACAAACTACCCCGCCAAGGGTGGAGATGATCAATATCACCAAGACCTACGGGTCGATACGTTCGTTGCGCGGAGTCAACCTGGAGCTGGCTCCGGGCGAGGTGCTGGGATTAGTGGGCGATAACGGCGCGGGGAAATCAACCCTGACCAAAGTACTATCTGGCGCGGTGATCCCCTCCAGCGGCACTATTCGTATCGACGGTGAACAGCACCAGTTTGCTAATCCGGCCGATTCGCGTCGCTGCCATATCGAGATGGTGTATCAGGATCTGTCGCTATGCGACACGGTCGACGTCGCGGGCAATCTGTTTATGGGTCGCGAGCCGATGAAATCGCTCCTCGGCATCCCCTTTCTCGACGAAGCCAGAATGCACGCCGATGCCCGGGAGATGCTAAAAGGGCTGGGAATTTCCATTCCTGATACTCGCCTGTTGGTGCGAAATCTTTCCGGCGGCCAGCGCCAGGCCATTGCCATCGCCCGCGCGGCGGCTTTTGATCCGAAGGTGCTGATCATGGACGAGCCAACCGCCGCGCTGGCCGTCGCGGAAGTTGAAGCGGTTCTGGAGCTAATTCGTCGCGTTTCCGCTCGCGGCGTGAGCGTTATTCTGATTACCCACCGCCTGCAGGACCTGTTCCTGGTCTGTGACCGGATCATGGTGATGTATGAAGGTACCAACGTCGCCGACCGGCGGGTGGCCGACACCAGCCTGAGCGATATCGTTAACCTGATTGTGGGCGAGAAATTCACCGCCCGCTCTGCGGCTGCACATTGAGGTAACAGGATGAGTATCATGAACTTAAGCAGCTCCCGCATGATCCAGCATTCGCTGCCGCGCCGCCTGCTGCATAACCACTCGGGCGTGGTGAGCATCGCGCTATTTTTTGTCTTCTGCTGCGTGGTGTTTTCGCTGATTACCGGCAATTTCCTCACCGGCACCAACTGGCTGAATATCATCCGTCAGAGCGCCCCGCTGCTGATCGTCGCAACCGCAATGACCCTGGTGATTACCACCGGCGGCATCGACCTGTCGGTGGGATCCACCCTCGCGCTGGTCGGCGCGCTTTCCGCTATCGCCCTGAACAACTGGGGACTGCCGTGGCCGGTGGTTTTGCTCGGCGGTCTGCTGCTCGGCGGATTAGTCGGCGCCATCAACGGCTTTTTTATTGCCTATGAAGGCATTCCGGCGTTTATCGTCACCCTCGCCACCCTGGCCGTTGTGCGCGGTATCGCGCTGCTGGTGACCCAGGGCTATTCGATTCCGCTTCCCGCTGACAGCCTGTTTACCTTTATAGGGCGCGCGTGGGTCGTGGGTATCCCCATGCCAGCGCTGATTGGCATTATGGTTCTGATTATCGGGCATATCGTTCTCAACCATATGCGTTTTGGCCGCTATGTGACGGCTATCGGCGCGAATGCCGAAGGCGCACGACGCAGCGGGATTAACACCAAAGCGGTGACCATGAAGGTCTATATCATCAGCGGAATGGCCGCCGCGCTGGCCGGAATGATTATTACCGCACGTCTCGGCAGCGGCTCCTCCAACCAGGGCGAAGGTTTTGAACTGCAGGTCATCGCCGCCGTTGTGCTCGGCAGTACCAGCCTGTTTGGCGGCTTCGGGACGATTATCGGCACGCTGCTCGGCGCGCTGTCGATTGCGGTGATTCAGAACGGGCTGATCCTGTCGCATATTTCACCGTTCTACACCCAGATAGCCACCGGCACTATCATCCTGCTGGCTATCTGGCTGAACACCCGCATTCTCAACCCCACGCGCTCGGCGGCAAAAGGATAGATAGCTGATGAAAGGATCAATTTTTCGCCATCCCTCCCCGCTGCCGGTCGGCGTCAGCAGCGGTTACGTCATGACGGTGCTGGGCCCGTTGCCGATTAGCGAGATGGGCGTCACGCTGATGCATGAGCATATTCTGCTGGACGCCTCCGGCAAATGGGTGCCGCCCTGCTGCTGTAGCGATCGCCATCTAGCCGAAATGCCGGTGAAGATGGAAAACCTCGGCGAACTGTCGCTGAACCCGCTGATGAGCCGCGATAACTGCCAGCTGTTTGATGTCGACGTCGCGATTGAAGAACTGACCAAATATCGCGCGCTTGGCGGGGAAACGGTGGTCGACCCGACCAATATCGGCATTGGCCGCGACCCCAAAGCGCTGGCGCGCATCGCGCGTCTGACCGGTCTGAACATTGTTATGGGTACCGGCCTCTATCTGGAGCCGTCACACCCCGAGTGGGTAAAAACCAGCAGCGTCGAACAGCTGGCCGAACGGCTGATTTACGATCTTGGCGGCGCGGAGGAGAAACCGGAGGTGCTCGCCGGGCTTATCGGCGAAATCGGTATCTCAAGCCGTTTTACGCCGGATGAAGAGAAGTCTCTGCGCGCGGCCGGCCGGGCCAGCGCCGCGACCGGCGTGCCGATCGAGGTCCATCTGCCGGGCTGGGAGAGACTGGGTCATCGGGTGCTGGATATTCTCGAACAGGAAGGCGCCGATCTCCGTCATACGGTGCTGTGTCATATGAATCCCAGCTTTGCCGATAAGCGCTACCAGCGCGAACTGGCGCAGCGCGGAGCGTTTCTCGAATACGACATGATCGGCATGAGCTACTACTATGCCGACGAGTCGGCGCAGTCGCCCTCCGACGAGGAGAACGCCCGTGCGATTCGCGAGCTAATTGACGATGGCTATCTCCAGCAGATTTTGCTGTCGCAGGATGTGTTCCTGAAAACCATGCTCACCCGCTACGGCGGCCACGGTTACGGCTACATACTCAAGCACTTTGTTCCTCGTCTGCGGCGCCACGGCGTCAGCGGCGAACAGCTTGAAACCTTGATGATTGGCAATCCCCAACGGGTCTTTGGCGGATAAAAGGAAACTCATAATGCAGAAAAAAATCTTACTGGTCGGGGAATCCTGGACCAGCACTTCAACGCACATTAAAGGCTTCGATCAGTTTGCCACCGCTACCTGGCACACCGGCGCAACGGATTTTCTCGCCGCGCTTGCGGACAGTCATTACGCGATTACCTACATGCCTGCCCACGCGGCGGCGACCGACTTCCCGCTGACTCAGGAAGCGCTGCGGCAGTGGGATGCAATTATCCTGTCGGATATTGGCGCCAATACGCTGCTGCTGCATCCGGATACCTGGCTGAAAAGCCGGCGCACCGCCAACCGGCTGACGCTGATCCATGACTACGTTGCCGCCGGCGGTGCGCTGATGATGATTGGGGGCTATTACAGCTTCCAGGGAATTAACGGCGGCGCACGCTATCGCCATACCGCGGTGGAGAAAGTTCTGCCGGTGCGCTGTCTGGCATGGGACGATCGTATTGAAACCCCGGAAGGTTGCTATGCCGAAGTGACAGAATCTCACGCCCTGTTTAACGATATTCCTGGCGAATGGCCGTGGCTGCTGGGCTATAACGAAGTGGAAATGCATCCGCAGGGCAAACTGCTGGCTACCGTCGCCGGAACCGGTCATCCGCTGCTGGCTATTCGCGAATATCAACAGGGTCGCTCGCTGGTGTGGACCAGCGATATGTCCGCACACTGGCTGCCGGAAGAGTTTGCCAAATGGCCCGGCTATCGCCAGCTGTGGATTAACTGCCTCGACTGGCTAACGGAACGCGACTGATGACCACCACCCTTCAACTGGCCCGGCAGCTGCTGGGCTTTAACACCATCAACCCGCCGGGTAGCGAAGCTGACTGCATGCGCTTCTTTGCCGACTGGCTTCAAGAGAGCGGCTTTGAGGTTTCGCTGTCGTCGTTCGGCGAGGGACGCAGCAATCTGATCGCCAGTCTGCCCGGGATGACAGCCGGTAAACCGCTGGCTTTTACCGGACATCTGGATACCGTGCCGCTTGGGAACGCGCAGTGGCGATACGATCCTTTCGGTTCACAGACGGAGGACGGTCGTCTTTATGGACGCGGCGCCAGCGATATGAAAGCAGCGGTGGCGGCATTTGCCGTCGCCTGCGTTCATCAGCGGGAAACTATTCTCGCCGGCAGCGGTGCGGTATTGCTGATTACCGGAGGGGAAGAAACCGGCTGTGACGGCGCCCGGGCGCTGATCGCCTCCGCTCCGTTGCCGGAGATCGGGGCGCTGATCGTCGGCGAACCCACCGCCAATTACCCGGTTATCGGGCATAAAGGCGCCCTCTGGCTACGTTGTGAAACGCGAGGGAAAACCGCGCACGGCGCGATGCCGGAACTGGGGATTAACGCTATCTATCTGGCGGCGGATGCGGTAGGTAAGATTCAACATTTCTCGCCAGGCGCGCCGCATCCGCTGATGAAACAGCCCACTCTTAACGTCGGACGAATCGAAGGCGGGCTCAATATCAACTCCGTGCCGGACCGCACGCGTTTTGATGTCGATATCCGTAGCGCGCCCAATTTACAGCACGCCACTATCCGGCAGCGATTGACCACGCTGCTTGGTGAGAGCGTCACGGTGTCGACATTGGTTGACTTGCCCGCGGTACTGAGCGAAGCGGACCACGTTTGGATAAAGCAGGTTTATCAACGCTGCCAGCCGCTGCACGATCGGCCGCTTGAGCCGCGCGTGGTTCCCTACTTTACCGATGCCTCCCTGCTGCTGCCTGCGCTGGGCAACCCGCCCTGTATTATTCTCGGCCCCGGCGAGCCGTCTCTGGCTCATCAAACCGATGAGTACTGCCTGCTCAGCCGACTGGAGGAAGCGGAACAGCTGTACGGAGAAATTATCCGCGACTGGATGCGGTAATCTGCCTGCCGGAGTCGCATAAAAGTGACAGCGTCACACGGAAAGAATGCCTGCGTTCGAACCTCCGCAGGCACACTCGTTGATAAACATTTGAATACCCTCGCTGAATAGCAGAGGATGACCGCATATCACGCCGAATTTATCCTACCAGGCAAGGAGGCATTACCATGACCGTGAGACGCAGTCCGCTACTCTTTTGTTTCCTCTCTTTACTCCTGACGGCCTGCTCAGGCACCGCTTCCCCACCTGAGAGCGCTGAAAAGGCTAAATTATCGGCAGAAGTGGATAAGCTGTTTGCAGATTATGAGATGGGGTCAGACAATTCGCCACGGGCGACTAATTTGCGCTATCTGCATCAGGTCAGAACGGCTATCTTCGCTAAAATAGACCAGCCGCAGGCGTATCAGGGGCAAAAATGCTCCGTGCGCTTAACGTTCCAGCGTGACGGGAAGGTGCAGAATCCAACGCAAGCGCATGGCGATCCGGCTTTATGCGCGGAAATTATAGCCGCGCTACAAGAGGCGCAGATTCCGCCAGCCCCGGATGAACAAACCTATCAGACATTCAACAATGCCATTATGGATTTCAGACCGTGAGCGGGATTTCCGCAATATTGTCTCAGGGGCCCTTGGCCCCTGCATCATTCTCAGAACTCCACGCGGCCGCCGAAATTATAGCGCCGCCCTTCCAGCATCGCGGTCTGCCTGTAGGTGGTGGTGTAAACCGGATTCACATCAAACAGATTGTAGATCCCGCTCATCAACGTGACGTGTTTATTCAGATGGTAACGCGCGCCTAAATCAACCAGCGCATACGCATCCGTTGAGCTGGACTTGCCGATATCCGGCGAGTTGCTGCGCCAGCTCGCCTTGGTCCACAACTCCAGATCGGACGTTGTATTCCACGACAGCGAAACGTTGGCCATACTGCTCGGAAAATCATTTAGCGCATAGCCCTTATACTCACCGCTTTTCTGTTCACTGTGGGTATAGGTATAGTTGGCGTTGGCCTTCAGCGCCGCGGTCACCTGCCAGTCGCCGTTCAGCTCCAGGCCGTAGATCTCCGCATCCCCGACGTTAATATATTGCGACACGCTATCAGCGGTATAGCCATTGTATTGACACTGTTGGCTGGCCGATGAGGTACAGATGGTATGGTCGCTGATTTTATCTTTAAATTTGGTATGGAAAAGCGTCGCATCCAGCGCCAGCGCGTTTTGCTGCCAGTACACGCCCAGTTCGGTGTTGATGCTCTGTTCCGGCTTCAGATCGTCGTTGCCGATACCAATCTCAGAATAGGGATAAGCACCATAGACGCTGGTAAAACCGGCGTTGTTCTGCCGTAAATCCGGTTTTTTATAACCGGCGGAGACACCCCCTTTCAGCGCCCAGGTCTCGTCGATAGTCCAGTTACCATACAGCTTAGGCGTGACGTGATAGCCAAAGTAGCTATCATGATCCAGGCGCGCAGAGGTGGTCAGCGTAAAGTCCGGCACCATCATCCATGCATCTTCCGCAAAAACCGCCCAACCATGACGCGTAATTTTACTCACCGGAGTGACGCCGGGCGCCTGCTTATCCGCAATACCGAAGGTGTCATTCAGCTCATTGCGCGTGAAGTTTACGCCTAACGTCAGCTTGTGATCGGCCAGAGTAAAGGTATTCGCGCTATTGGCCTCAAAATTATTCTGCTTAATAAATTGCGAATCCATCCCGGGCACGCGGTACTCCGTGCGGGCCTTCTCGTAGCTGATAAAGTTCTTCACCTCCACCAGATCATCGCCGTACCAGGCATGCTGTGACAGTGAGGCCGCATCGCGGTCAAAGCCCCAGTACCACGCTTTATCGTTATGGGTTTTCTCCTGATTGCCTTTAGAGGCGTTCAGATCCCAGAGCTGAGTATCGGTAGGCGACAGAGAAATGGTGGCGTCCAGATTCCCGGCCTGATGCTTCACGAAGCGCTCTTTGGTTGGGCTATCATCATCGCGACGATCGAGGTAGTCTGCGCCCACGCTGATCCCGAGTTTGCCCGGGATGACAGGCCCCATCAAGAAAGCGTTGGTCTGATTAGTGTTGCCGTATTCACTTTTTTCCTGCAGGAAATAATTATCCTCCAGCACCCCGGTCCATTTTTCGAGGTTCCAGGACTTTTTGGTGATGACGTTGACCACGCCACCAATCGAGTCAGAGCCATACAGCGAGGACATGGGGCCGCGAATGACCTCCACCCGTTCAATGGCAGCCAGCGGCGGCATAAAAGCCACTTCGCTACCAATGTGATGCCCGTAGGGACGGGATTCGCGGGTAGACTGCTTGATACCGTTGACCATAAACGAGGTATAGGTCGAATCCATACCGCGCATCTGTACATCGCCGGTGGCCAGACTGCCGTGACCGTTGCCCACCAGCACGCCCGGCATCTCGCGCAGCGCTTCCGCGACATTCTGATTGGAACGGGTATTCAGCGCCTTCTCATCAAGCACCGAGATCGTCGCCGGCGCCTCGCGCCTCTCCTGGCTGAAACCCGTGGCGGTGACTACCATCTGCTCTTCGTTTACGGCAACGCTATCTGCAGCGTAGGCAGCCGCGGGCAGATTGACGAAGGCGAGCGCAATCGCCACCTCCATGTGTGTCTTAATCGTCACAAAAAAGTCCTTAGAATTTAGTTAGATCAATCTTGAGAACGTAGTCAGCCTGGTCGCTTTTTTCGTCCTGTTTGACGCTGGCATAAAGCGTTCCGGCATCCGCAGAAAGCGCCAGACTGTTGGGCATGGCCGCCGTTTTGATGGCGTGTTTGAGATGATGGTTTTTTGCGTCGATGACGCTAATCGAACGATCGTTGCGATGGGTAACGTAGATTTCATCGCGCGCGGCGTTATAGAGCACGGCGACCGAATTGGGCGAGGCAATACGATCCACCAGCTTGCCGGAGTCCAGCCGCACCACCAGCACATCGCGAGTGTTGGTATCAGCGATATACCCGACTCCCGCGGCGCTGTTCAGGGCGATATTGAGGAAATAATGGTCCGGTTCAGCCGGGTCGACCTTCACGCGGGCAAGGAGCTTCGACGTTTTGCCATCGAGGGTCACCAACTCCCCGTTGCCGGTAACTACATACACTTTGTTACCCGCGTCATCAACGGCAAACCCCACCGGTTCGAGATGATTCAGCGTTTCGCTAAGCTGCTGCTTTCGCGTATCGACAACCCACAGCAGCCCTTTGTCTTTGCGCCCGATCCCGGACACATACAGACGTTGATTTTGCTTATCCAGCACCACTTCGCGCACGTGAGCCTGTTTCTCAGGATCCGCATCATCGCTTAGCTGAATAGTTTTAATCACCTTATTGGTCAACGTATCCACGAGCGTTAGCGAACCATCCAGCGCATTGCCCAAATACAGGATATGGTTTTCTTCATCCAGAGAAAGTGCAAAGGTACGCCGTTCGGTGGCTATCTTCTGATTAATCTGCAGAGAATCGGCCGCCAGCCGAAATACAACGCCCGTCGTTTTATCTTTCTCAAACGAGGGCGCTGAGGCGGCATAGAGCGTCTTCTGACTGTTGTCATAAGCCAGCTCATAAACGCCGTGGCCAAGAGGCTGTGAGCGGAAGGCCTGCTCGGTAAAATCCTTAGCCGAGGCAGAGAAAACAGGCAGAGAAGATGAAATGGCCAGCGCGCAAAGCGTTACTTTCGTCAGGGATACGGTAGACATGTAATTTTTCTTTACAGTAGTTTACGGAATGCAAACATTAATGAAAATAAATATCATTTGCAATTGCATTTATCTTCATATTCCCTACCATTTTTTGTGCTAGCGTTGAAGCCGCCGCGCTATAAGCTGGTGAAATGACCGGACGAAAATGCTTTATCTTCAGGCGCTCATCATCAGGGCTGAGATATACAGCCCTCCCCCATACGCCAGATGCGTGAGCAGACTGAGCAGACGAGCCAGCCAGGGACGAGGGGTTCGTGAAGCAGCGAAACCAAAACCCAATGCCGGCTGCAGAATGATGAACGGAGCAAATAGCGTCGATAAACCGGCCAGAAGACCGACTTTAAGAGAGGGCTCGCTGAACCAGGCGGTTGCGTTCAGCATAAGCGGTACAAAAGCAAAAACGACCCCGATCAGGTAGTGGAACATCCAGCCGGTGAACATCTCCCCTTGTATTCGCGGCGTTGTCGCAATCGTATAATGCCAGTACTTTCCTCTGGGCAACCATAAAATCCAGCGCCCAACCAGCGCATAGTTTAACGGCGGTACTTTGAGCAGGTATTTCTGCAAAAGTGACCAGATATCCATGATCAGCGTGGCGCCGATGCCTGTTATGACCGTTTTACCGAGAATAATCATATCCAATGTCTGCTCCTTATTGATGGAATGCTAAGCTGACAGCCAGTGTGCAACTTAAAGTGAGGTTTAAGTCAACAATGAAAGAACGGGATATCAGAGAGATCGCTGACCTTGCCGGGGTTAAACCCTCCGCATTGCGATATTACGAAACGAAAGGATTAATTCGGCCTGTCGGGCGAAATGGTCTTCGCAGGCAGTACCATGAGAATGTGCTTTATAAACTGCAACTCATTGCGCTGGGACAGGCCGCAGGGTTTTCTCTGGATGAAATCGCCGTGATGATCGGTACGGAAGCTCCTCCAGATATTAATCGCGAACTGCTCCACAAACGCTCACGGGAAATTGACGTGACCATTCGCAGACTGCAATTATTAAGCCGCGGACTAAAACATGTTGCGCGCTGTACTCAGCCCGAGCATACCCATTGTGAGGAATTCAAGAGAATCGTTTCACGAGGACTTCGACTGGTCAGGTAACATTTCCCAGCGAGCATATGCTGATTATGCCACCGCCTCTCAGAATGCGCGTCGGGTTAGCCCCGTCTGCTACGTGTACAGGGCCGCCGGTCGCCCTGCCAACTTAAAAAAAACAATAAATTCATATCATTACAACGACAAACAAACCTCAGCGCCCCGGTAATGAGCCGGGCTTTATGGCCACTGTGCGGTGAAAACATCAAATACACCTTTAGAGAAAAGCCACTTACTCTAATGCCTATTTATAGGTAGCCTGTCGGGATATCAGCAACGCTATTGGACAATACCCCCATGCTGATTAAACATTTAACATTCGCGGAGAAATAATGATTTTAATTGTTACGATGTTTATATTTTCCCTCACCATGTCATTTTCACCAGGCCCGGTAAATATGATCATTATATCGTCAGCGGCGGCGCATGGATTTAGAAAAACCTTCCCGTTTGTCTCTGGTGCGACAACAGGATTTACTGCCTTGCTTATATTCGTTTGTTTCGGATTCTACGCTGCAATTGAACAGCACCCGTTATTTTTCAAATATCTCAACGTTGCTGGCGCAGTATTTATCATGTACCTGGGTTATAAAATAGCGTCGTCTCACCCTGATTTGTCATTACAAAAAGCAGAGACCCCAGGTTTCATTCAGGGTTTTTTAATGCAATGGTTCAACCCGAAAGCCTGGACTGCCTGCGCATCAGGAGCGGCGTTATTTTCCGACCCGGCAACCAGAACAACGGTATCCGTCTTTATCATGATTTATTTTTTAGTCTGTTATCTCTCACTGGCTTCATGGGCAGTCCTTGGTGACAAAGTGTCAATGCTGCTCAGGAGCAGACAACGTATCCGTACGTTTAACTTATTGATGGGCAGTTCGCTGATCGTTACGGCTGGCTACATGCTCTGTCTGCCATTCCTGAATCATTCATAATTTATGCGACTCAAACGAATTATAAATATTATTAATCAATTTGTAGGCAATACTGCTGGTCGATATATTCGCCGGCCATATGGCGTATACCTTTAGAGGTTCTAATGACCAGTCCGGGAGTACTTCCTGCATTTCTGCGCGCTTAACATCATTCTCACTCAGATAGCGAGGGGGAGCGGCCAGTCCAATGTGTTGCTTTGCAAGAGCATAGGCCGCTTCAACATTATCAACGACAACCGTTGGCGTATACTTTACTAACGCCACCTCGCCATTTTTATGCCTGAACGCCCGCTGGTTCTGCCTCATGGTCAGTCCAATCCAGGGCAGTGGTTCAAGATCATCAGGGTGGTTGATGGGCTTATATTGGCTTAACAACGCCTTTGATGCGACGAGCTGCCGGGGCAGCACAAAAAGATGCCGGGCTTTGAGTGAGCTGTCCGGGAGCTCCCCAATCCGAAAAGCAACATCAATACTCTCTCCGATAATATCTTTCCGCGTGTCGCTATAAGAAATATTGAGGAAAACATCCGGATATTCCTTTATAAAAACCGCAAGATGGCGAGTAAATGCGCTATTGATAAAAACGGCAGGAACAGAAATATGCAGCTTGTTAGCCGTTGATATAGACCGCTGCTTAAATTCAATAACCCCCTTCTCATACAGCTCCAGCATAGATTTGGCCGTCTCCAGCAAACTGAGGCCATCGTGAGTCAGAGAGAATTTCCGGGTATTTCTATATAGCAGAGCACTACCCAGATTTTTTTCCAGTTTTGCCAGATGCGTGCTCGCCGTTGCGGTCGTCAGCCCTAAAGCTTCTGCGCCACCTGAGATGGATCCCGCCTCTACAATTTTTGCAAAAACGATCAGGTAGCGGATGTCATCAATCATTTATATTCCTTTGGTCACTCATTCGCTTTGCCCCTGAGCCTAACCACATCATGGTCAAAGACCAGCGACAAGCAACCCTGGCGCCGTCATGCAAAAAACATCCCTGTCCAGATATATGGCCTTTACTTATCTTGGGACCACGCCCGTCCGCCAGGTCCGCAGGCCGAAAACGTTGATATACAGCCCGGCCATAATCAAAACGGCCCCCAGCAGCTGCAAGCCGTTCAGCGTTTCGCCGAGCAACAGCGCGGCGCTGGCCATCCCCACTACCGGCACCAGCAACGACAGCGGCGCCACGCGCCAGGTTTCATAGCGCCCAAGCAGCGAGCCCCAGATGCCGTAGCCCACAATCGTGGCAATAAACGCCAGATAAAGCAGCGAGAGCACGGTCAGCATATCAATATGAATCAGGCTCGCCACCATCGTCTGCGGGCCATCGATCGCCCATGACGCCAGCATAAACGGCAGCACCGGAATCAGCGCGCTCCACACCACCAGGGACATAATCTGCGGTTTCTCGGCGCGGGACATGATCTTCTTATTAAAGATATTACCGCACGCCCAGCTCAACGCCGCCGCCAGAGTCAGCATAAATCCGACGACCGGAACATGCTGGCCGCCGAGGCTGGCTTCCACCAGCACCAGGATGCCAAAAATAGCCAGCGCAATCCCGGCCAGCTGTTTTCCCTGCAGGCGTTCACCGAAGGCAAAAGCGCCAAGAATAATGGTGAAGAACGCCTGCGCCTGCAGCACCAAAGAGGCCAGGCCAGCGGGCATCCCAAGATTAATTGCGCAGAATAAAAAGGCGAACTGACCAAAGCTGATGGTCAGGCCATAGCCGAGCAGCAGGCGCAGCGGAATTTTGGGACGGGCAACAAACAACAGCGCCGGAAAGGCCACCAGTAAGAAACGCAGTCCCGCCAGCATCAGCGGCGGCATATTGTGGAGTCCGACCTTAATCACCACAAAATTCAGCCCCCACACCACTACCACCAGCAGCGCCAGCAGCCCGTCTTTACGTGTCATACCCTGCCTCTGTTGTTATATGAATTTTTGTGAACAAAATCAAAGTACCCAAAAAAGCGCCCGCCGGATAGATCATTATTTTTAGCAGGGTACCAAAGCACATGATGACACCGGGTTGCGCTATACAAGGTCCTGAGAGCATGGTATTTCTGAGCAGTACCACATAAAAAAAACATTTCATCAGGCAAACAACATGATACCGACCATCAGGCGCTCCACCATCGCGCTGCTGGCATCCTCGCTGCTGCTGACTATCGGCCGTGGTGCAACGCTGCCCTTTATGACCATTTTCCTCACCCGCCAGTACCAGCTTGAGGTGGATAAAATTGGCTATGCGCTCTCCATCGCCCTCACCGTCGGCGTCGTCTTTAGCATGGGGTTTGGCATTCTGGCCGATAAGTTTGATAAAAAGCGCTATATGCTTATCGCCGTGCTGGCCTTTATCTGCGGCTTTATCGCGATTCCGCTGGTCAATAGCGTAAGCCTGGTGGTGTTTTTCTTTGCTCTGATCAACTGCGCCTACTCCGTCTTCTCCACCGTGCTGAAGGCGTGGTTTGCCGATGTTCTGTCGCCGGAAAAGAAAGCGCGGATCTTCTCCCTCAACTATACCTTTCTCAACATCGGCTGGACCGTCGGCCCGCCCATCGGCACGCTGCTGGTGATGCACAGTATCAACCTGCCATTTTGGCTGGCGGCGGCCTGCGCCGCATTGCCGCTGGTTGGTATTCAGCTCTTCGTTCAGCGCTCCTCGGCGACCATTGCCCAGGATAATGCCACCCAATGGTCGCCTTCCGTATTGCTGCGCGACCGCGCGCTGATGTGGTTTACGCTTTCCGGCCTGCTGGCCTCGTTCGTCGGCGGTTCATTCGCCTCCTGTATTTCGCAGTATGTGCTGGTGGTCGCCGATAGCGATTTTGCCGAAAAGGTGGTGGCGGTGGTACTCCCGGTCAACGCCGCCGTGGTGGTTGCGCTGCAGTACGCCGTCGGCCGTCGCCTGAGCGCCAGGAATATTCGTCCGCTCATGACCTTTGGTACGTTCTGTTTCGTCCTCGGTCTGGGGGGATTTATTGTTTCCGACAGCAGCCTGCTGCTATGGGGGCTCTCTGCCGCCGTGTTTACGCTTGGCGAGGTCATTTACGCGCCCGGTGAGTATATGCTGATTGATAACATCGCCCCCGCCGGCATGAAGGCGAGCTACTTTTCCGCCCAGTCGCTGGGCTGGCTGGGCGCCGCCTTCAACCCGATGATTACCGGATCTATCCTGACCCATATGCCGCACTGGTCGCTGTTTGTGGTGCTGATGCTCGCTATTATCGTTGCCTGGCTGATGATCTTCCGCGGAATGAAAATTCGCCCGTGGCAGAATGGCTGTTCGGCCGTCAGCGCGTAACCCCAGGCGTCATGCGGCTGTCGGGTTAATGTCGTGCAACTGTCGGCTGCGGATCGTGGTGCCCGACAGAGCCCGGCGCCACACTCCATCTCAGGTTTTCACCCGGAGATAGACATGATGAACAGCACTAATCAGGTTAAACAATTACGTCTACAGCGCGCCTGGTCCCAGGAGCAGCTGGCAGAACTTGCCGGCCTCAGCGTGCGGACAATTCAGCGCATTGAAAACGGCGACCGCCCAGGGCTGGAAACGCTGAGCGCCCTTGCCGCCGTCTTTGAAGTTAACGTTGCCGATATCACCGGTGACTCCCCGGCGGGGCACGAAGAGTCTCTCGATTTACGCATCGAAGAGGCAAAAGCGCGCGTGCATCAGGAAAGCCGCTTTTTCCGCTCACTGTCGACCGCTGTGGTGGTATGCGTGTTGCTGGTTTTACTTAACCGGTTTACCAACCCGGAGAACAACTGGTCTGCCTGGGTCGCCGGGATCTGGGGGGCGTTGCTGCTGGTGAGAGGCATGCGATTGTTTGTTTTCGGCGGATGGATCCGCAGCTGGCGTCAGACGCGGCTGCAGCGACTGCTGCGCAAATAGCGACAGGAGCGGGGAAGACGCTTATCGGCCCTCACGGGCCGATAAGGTTAAATCGTCACCATGCCGCGCACCCCTTCCGCTTCCATCGCCGCGCCGTTCCCCTGCTGAATAATCGTTCCCCGCGACATCACCAGATAGCGATCGGCCAGCGCCGCGGCAAAGTCATAAAACTGCTCGACCAGCAGAATGGCCATATCGCCACGGTTCGCCAGCTGGCGGATCACTTCGCCAATCTCTTTGATGACCGACGGCTGAATACCTTCCGTCGGCTCATCCAGAATCAGCAATTGCGGCCGGCTGGCCAGCGCGCGACCGATAGCCAGCTGCTGCTGCTGACCGCCGGAGAGATCGCCGCCGCGCCGCTGTTTCATGGTTTTCAGCACCGGAAACAGCTGATAAATCTCCTCCGGTACCTGCCCGGCCTCGCTGGCCGGAAACCGCGACAGCCCCATCAGCAGATTCTCTTCAACCGTCAGGCGAGGAAATATTTCACGACCCTGCGGCACATAGGCAATACCGGCCTGCACCCGCTGGTGCGGTTTACGCTGGGTGATGGTTTTCTCCTGCCAGATGACTTCACCGCTGCGCGCCGGGATCAGCCCCATCAGGCACTTCAGTAAGGTGGTTTTACCCACGCCATTGCGCCCCAACAGACAGGTGACCTCGCCTTGCCGGGCCTCAAAATCGACCCCGCGCAGAATGTGGCTGCCGCCATAGTATTGATGTAACTGATTAACCTGTAACATTCGCTCTCCTTAACGACCGAGATACACCTCAATCACCTGCTCATTCGCCTGTACCTCGCGGAGCGAGCCCTCTGCCAGTACCTGGCCCTGATGCAGCACCGTGACCCGATCAGCGATGGTTTCGACGAACCCCATATCGTGCTCCACCACCATCAGGGAATGTTGCCCGGCCAGGGTGCGGAACAGCTCGGCGGTATACTCGGTTTCAGCATCGGTCATCCCGGCAGCGGGCTCATCCAGCAGCAACAGATGCGGCTCCTGAACCAGCAGCATGCCGATCTCGAGAAACTGTTTTTGCCCGTGAGAAAGCAGCCCCGCCGGGCGCGCGCGTTCGCCATCAAGACGCAGCAGGCGCAGAATGTCGCTGATGCGGTCCTCCTGCTCGCCGTTCAGCCGCGCCCGCAGGCTGGCCCAGACCGACTTATCGCCTTTCAACGCCAGCTCAAGGTTTTCGGCGACGGTCAGCGCCTCAAACACCGTCGGTTTCTGAAACTTGCGGCCGATCCCCTGGCGGGCGATAGCGATAGGATCAAGCCCGAGCAGATCGATCGACTGGTCATACCGCGCCCTGCCGCTCTGCGGCCGGGTTTTGCCGGTAATGACATCCATCAGCGTCGTTTTCCCGGCGCCGTTCGGCCCGATAATACAGCGCAGCTCGCCCACGCCAATCTGCAATGAGAGATCCGTCAGCGCCTGGAAACCATCAAAAGTGACGTTGATGTTCTCCAGCTCGAGCACCGGGTCGGTCTGCTCGCGAAAGCGGTCCGTGGGCTGCTGGCGGGTAAACAGGCCTTCATCCGGTTGCATTAGCGGTCTCCTTTGCGCAGCAGGCCAATAACCCCGCGAGGTAGAAACAGGGTCACGATGATAAAAATCAGACCAAGGAACAGCTGCCAGTATTCCGGCATAGTGACGGTGAACAGGCTCTTCGCTCCGTTCACCAGCCCGGCGCCAAGTACCGGGCCAATTAAGGTGCCGCGACCGCCAAGCGCCACCCAAATAGCCGCTTCAATGGAGTTGGTTGGCGACATTTCGCTGGGGTTAATAATGCCCACCTGAGGCACGTACAGCGCCCCCGCGAGGCCACACAGCACCGCCGACAGCGTCCACACCAGCAGCTTAAAGCCGCGCGGATCGTATCCGCAGAACATCAGCCGGTTTTCCGCATCACGCACCGCCGTCAGGACACGGCCGAATTTACTCTGCGCCAGCAGATAGCCGATCCCTAACGTCAGCAGCAGCAGTAAAACCGTGACCATAAATAGCGCGGCCCGCGTGGTGGTCGCGGTAACGGAATAGCCAAGCAGCGTGGTGAATCCGGTAAAACCGTTGTTGCCGCCAAAACCGGTTTCGTTACGGAAAAAGAGCAGCATGCCGGCGTAGGTCAACGCCTGGGTCATGATCGAGAAGTAGACCCCTTTGATTTTAGAGCGGAAAGCAAACCAGCCGAAGACCAGGGCCAGTACGCCCGGAACCAGCACCACCAGCAGCATCGCCCAGGCAAAATGCTGGGTTCCCCACCAGAACCACGGCAGCTCGCTCCATGACAGAAAAGACATGAATGCCGGCAGACCATCGCCCGCCGCCTGGCGCATCAGATACATCCCCATCGCATAGCCGCCGAGGGCGAAAAAGATGCCGTGGCCCAGCGACAGCATACCGGCGTAACCCCAGACCAGATCCAGCGCTACGGCGACAATCGCGTAACAGAGAATTTTACCGCTGAGGGTCAGCAGCCAGGTGGAGACCGCCAGCGGATGTGACTGCGGCAGCAGCGCCAGAAACGGCATGCTCAGCAACCCCAGCACCAGGAGTACACCAAGCCATTGCAGCGATCGCGGCGCCTTACGCGCTAATGTTAAGCTAATTGGTTGGCTCATCAGTCAATAACCCTCCCTTTTAAGGCAAACAGACCCTGCGGACGCTTCTGAATAAACAGGATGATCAGCACCAGGATCAGGATCTTGCCCAACACTGCCCCGAGCTGAGGTTCGAGGATTTTGTTGAAGATGCCGAGGCCAAAGGCTGCCACTACGCTCCCCGCCAGCTGGCCGACGCCGCCGAGCACCACCACCAGGAAGGAGTCGATGATATAGCCCTGGCCCAGTTCCGGGCCGACATTTCCCAGCTGCGACAGCGCCACACCACCCAGACCGGCGATACCCGAACCGAGACCAAATGCCAGCATATCCACTCGCCCGGTTGGCACGCCGCAACAGGCGGCCATCGCCCGGTTTTGGGTCACCGCCCGCACGTTCATGCCTAAGCGGGTTTTATTGAGAATTAACCAGGTGAAGAACAGCACCAGCAGCACAAAGCCGAGCACCGCCAGGCGGTTCCACGGCAGGATCAGGTTCGGCAGAACCTGCAAGCCGCCGGAGAGCCAGGCCGGGTTTGCCACTTCCAGGTTCTGGGCGCCGAACAGCATGCGCACCAGCTGGATCAGCATCAGGCTAATCCCCCAGGTGGCCAGCAGCGTCTCCAGCGGCCGGCCGTAGAGATGACGAATGATAGTGCGTTCCAGCGCCATACCGATGCCGCCGGTTATCAGGAAAGCGACCGGCAGCGCGACCAGCGGATAGAACGCCAGCCACTGCGGCGCCAGCTGTGCCAGCGCTTGCTGCACCAGCCAGCAGCTGTAGGCGCCGATCATCAGCATCTCGCCATGCGCCATATTGATGACGCCCAGCAACCCGTAGGTGATGGCCAGCCCCAGCGCTGCCAGCAGCAGCACCGACCCCAGCGATAGCCCCATGAATGCCTGGCCGAGAATATCGCCGAGCAGCAGACGCTGTTTAATCTGGCTCAGGCTGTTTGCCGCCGCATCGCGCACGCGGGCGTCAGGCTCATGTTGAAGATCGGTATAGGGAATCAGCAGCGCCTGAGTCTCCGGATCCACGGCGTGACCGAGCTGTTCAACGGCGGCCAGCCGTCTGGCGCTGTCCGGGCTGGCAAGCTGCAGGCGGGCCAGCGCAATGTCCAGCTGCGTTTTAACCCCCTCATCGGTTTCAACCGCCAGCCGTTGTTGCAGCAGCCCCGCCATTTCCGGCGTCGCCTCCCGCTGTAGCGTTTTGACGGCTGCCGCCCTCTCCGTGACACTGTCACTGAAAAGCAAATGGGTGGCCAACGCCCCGGCGACCAGGTTACGCAGGCGGTTGGTGAGGCGAACCGGTTTTGTCGCCCCTTGCGGAGTGCGCGCGGCCCCCAGCGCCTGTTGCTGGCTGAAGGCGTGGCCACTGTCATCAGCCACCAGGGTTTCCGCTTTCAGCGCCCGCAGCAGCGGCAGCCGCCGGGCATCGGGTGCGGCGGCCCACTGTTCCAGCAGGCGCGCCTGCTGGGTACGGTTGGCCGTCACAAAATCATCCGCATCCGCTGCCTGCGCCCGCCACGGCACGATCATCACCAGTAGCGCGAGGTAATACCCCACTATGCGCCATGTGCTCATGAGTATCTCCTTGTGTCATTTCCCCGTTAACGCTAACGAGGGTCGCGCGGGATTCCGGGATAGCCCCGGCAGCGCTGGCGCTTGCCGGGGCTACTTATGTCGCCCGGGCAAGGCGTTCGCGCCCGGGAAAGAGGCGCTTAATTAGCGGCAGTTTTTATCGGATGATCGGGTTTCTTATCGTTGCCGGCGATCCACGGGCTCCACGGCTGGGCGCGTACCGGCTTATCGGTCTGCCAGACGACGTTGAACTGCCCGTTGCTTTCGATTTCGCCAATCATCACCGGTTTGTGCAGATGGTGATTGGTCGCGTCCATAGTCAGAGTAAAGCCTGATGGCGCGTTGAAGGTCTGGCCGGCCATCGCTGCCCGCACCTTATCGACATCGGTGGTTCCCGCTTTGGTTACCGCCTGGGCCCACATGTGCAGCCCAACCCAGGTGGCTTCCATCGGGTCGTTAGTCACCACGGTATCGGCGTTTGGCAGCTTGTGGGCTTTGGCATAGGCACGGTAATCCGCCACAAACTGTTTGTTGGTCGGGTTATCGACGGACTCAAAGTAGTTCCACGCCGCCAGGTTCCCCACCAGCGGTTTGGTATCAATACCGCGCAGCTCCTCTTCACCGACCGAGAAGGCCACCACCGGCACATCGGTCGCTTTCAGCCCCTGGTTTGCCAGCTCTTTATAAAACGGGACGTTGGAATCGCCGTTGATGGTAGAAACCACCGCCGTTTTGCCGCCGGCGGAGAATTTCTTAATGTTGGCAACGATGGTCTGGTAATCGCTGTAACCGAACGGGGTATAGACCTCTTCGATGTCCTTATCCTGGATCCCTTTCGCATGCAGGAATGCGCGCAGAATTTTGTTGGTGGTACGCGGATAGACGTAATCGGTGCCCAGCAGGAAGAAGCGTTTCGCCCCGCCGCCATCTTCACTCAGCAGGTATTCCACCGCCGGAATCGCCTGCTGATTCGGCGCCGCGCCGGTATAGAAGACGTTTGGCGACATCTCTTCGCCTTCGTACTGTACCGGATAGAACAGCAGGCCGTTCAGCTCTTCAAAAACCGGCAGCACCGATTTTCGCGAGACCGATGTCCAGCAGCCAAAGACCGCCGCCACTTTGTCCTGGGTTAGCAGCTGACGGGCTTTCTCCGCAAACAGCGGCCAGTTTGAGGCGGGATCGACAACCACCGGCTCGAGCTTTTTCCCCAGCACGCCGCCTTTGGCATTGATGTCGTCAATTGCCATCAGCGCCACGTCTTTCAACGGTGTTTCGGAAATCGCCATGGTCCCGGAGAGTGAATGCATAATCCCGACTTTAATGGTGTCGGCGGCATAAACCTGGAAAGAGTAGCCCATGAGAACGGTAGAGGCGGAGAGGGCAAAAGCTTTTAATAATGTTCGACGCTGCATGATTCACTCCTGAAAATCGCAAAAACGAAAAATGAATGAACGACTATCCGGAAGTGATAAGGCAAAAACGGTGCCAGGTTGGCTGACGGCGGGAAAGCGCGCGACGGCGCGGCAGGAGAGAAACAGACAGGCAGCGTTGCCTCAAAACGGTGCAACGCTGCGCTATGAAGAGCGGTTACCAGACCTGAGCGGCGATCCCGGTGACCAGGCGGACTTTATCCCACTGTTGGGATTCCGTCAGCGCATTCCCCTCTTCGGTCGAGGCGAAGCCACACTGCGGGCTGAGGCAAATCTGCTGCAGCGCAACATACTGCGCGGCCTCCTGCAGACGGGCCTTCACTCCCTCCGGGTTTTCCAGCTCGCCGTTTTTGGTGGTGATTAATCCCAGCACGACCTGCTGCTTGCCCGGACGGATAAAGCGCAGCGGGGCGAAATCGCCGGAGCGGTCATTATCATACTCAAGGAAGAACGCATCGACGTTGACGCCGCCAAACAGCACCTCGGCAACCGGCTCATAACCGCCTTCCGAGATCCAGGTGGAACGGAAGTTCCCGCGACAAACGTGCAGGCCGATGGTCAAATCGTCCGGTTTGCCTTCCAGAGCCTTATTCAGCACCCGGGCATACGTTTTTGCCAGCTCGTCGGGATCGTCGCCGCGATCGCGCACCTGCTGGCGCTGTTCATCGGAACACAGATAGGCCCAGACGGTATCATCGAGCTGCAGATAGCGGCAGCCGGCATCATAGAAGGCGCGGATGGCATCGCGCCAGGTCGTCGCCAGATCGTCGAAATAGTCGGCGAGATCCGGATAAACCGTGGCATCGATATCTTTACGCCCGCCGCGGAAATGGAGCACGCTCGGGCTTGGAATGGTCATCTTCGGCTGTGCTTCGCCGCTGACGCTTTTCAGATAGCGAAAATCTTCCAGCATCGGATGATCGCCAAACGCCAGTTTGCCAATGACGCGAACGCCGTGTGCCCGGGTCTGCACGCCGTTAAACTGGATCCCTTTGTCGGAATCGTAGCGTTCAACGCCTTCTAAGCCATCGAAGAAATCGAAGTGCCACCACGCGCGGCGAAATTCCCCGTCGGTCACCACGTGCAGCCCGCAGTCACACTGCTGCCTGACCAGCTGGCGGATAGCATCATTTTCAATCTGGCGCAGCTGTTGTGCATCTATGGCGCCTTCGGCAAGCTGCTGACGCGCGACTTTTATTGCCTCTGGACGTAAAAAACTGCCGACGATATCCGCGCGGAACGGGGCCTGTTGACGTTGCATGGTGTCTCCTTAGCGGTAAGCACAATTAGTTGCCTGCCGTGATAGTTCATTATTTGAATTTTAGACTTCTGGATGGCTATATGTCCAGATACTGTCATGCACTGCCGTCAGCGGCAAACGAGAAAATTTCATCGGTCATGAAATAAATTCATTGTGCGGCCTGCTCCCCGCAGGAAACCGGCCGCGGTGAGTTAGTCGGCGAAAGGCAGCCCCTCGTCCTGCCAGCCGGTGAGGCCGCCGAGCATCATTTTGACCGGACGCCCCAGTTCAGCCAGCCTGAGAGCGGCAATATCCGCACCGTTGCAGTGTGGGCCGGCGCAATAGACGACGAACAGCGTCTCAGCTGGCCACTCGCTCATTCGGGCGGCATCGATCAGGCGATGCGGTAAATGCAGCGCCCCGGGCAGATGCCGTCGGGCAAAGGCCTCCGGACTGCCGACAACGTGCAGCAGCACAAAATCGCAGGCCCCGTCGCGCATCGCGCTGTAGACATCCGCGCAGTCGGTTTCAAAACTCAGTTTATGCCGGAACCAGGCGGCAGCCTCGCTGGAGGTGGCTGGGGTAAAAGCAGTTACAACACTCATGGCGTATTCTCCTTGTCTGTGGTACCACTAATTTAATGAATCCGCCCACTTATCCTCTGCCGGCAACCATGACAGAAAACGTTGAAATCCTGACAAACCCTCCCGTGACGTTGTCACGCCATCGGGTCGTTGTGCTGGCCTATGATGGCCTGTGCACCTTTGAGTTTGGTATCGCGGTGGAGATCTTTGGTCTTCCCCGCCCGGAGATGGGCGAACGCTGGTACCAGTTCGCGGTCGCCGCCGTCGATGACGGTGAGCTACGTGCTACCGGCGGTATCCGGTTGATGACCGACGGCGGCATGAATTTGCTTCAGGATGCGCAGACTATCGTGGTGCCCGGCTGGCGCGGGATCGATGCGCCGATCCCGGCGGCGCTGGGTGATGCCTTAGCCGCCGCCCATGCGCGAGGCTGCCGGATTATCTCAATCTGCTCCGGCGTATTTGTTCTCGCGGCCGCCGGGTTACTCAATGGCCGCAAAGCGACAACGCACTGGCGATACACGGAAAATCTGCGCCAGCGCTACCCGCTGATTGATGTCGTCGCCGATGTGTTGTACGTGGGTTCTGACGGCATTATGACCTCCGCGGGCAGCGCCGCCGGCATCGACCTGTGCCTGCACCTTGTGCGTGAGGATTTTGGGATTGAAGCCGCCAATACCGTGGCCAGGCGACTGGTTGTCTCTCCGCATCGCGACGGCGCGCAGGCGCAGCAGGTCGTCCGGCCCGTGGCCCAGGCGCGGGAAAGTCAGCGCCTGGGGCTGGTGTTTGATTATCTGTATCAGCATCTTGCCGCCAGCCATACCGTGGCGTCGCTGGCGCAACAGGCGGGGATGAGTCCTCGCACGTTTTTGCGCCGTTTTCAGGCGGCGACCGGTAAGACCCCTGCCCGCTGGCTGCTGGATGAGCGGTTGCAGCGCGCGCAGCAGCATCTGACCCATAGCCGCATCAGCATCGATAAAATCGCCGAACTCAGCGGTTTCGCCGATGCCGGCACCCTGCGCCACCATTTTCGCCAGCAGTTCGCCATCAGCCCATCTGCCTACCGGAAGAAGTTTTCTGCCGCCGCGGTTGTAAAATCGTAACAGGCGGTCACAATGGCTTTCAGTTTGCTGTCATTACGCAAGGAGCCTGTCAGATGAAAAAAGAGTGTCGAGTCGTTCTGTACAAAGAGGGGATTCTGGGGAGCATGTTTTTTGGTGAAGCGAAAGCTGACCCGGAGAAAATGAGCCGTTTTCTCAATGAGTTCACCCTGCAGGGCTGGGAAGTCAAAACGATGTCCGTGGAGCGCCGCAGAACCGGACTGTTCTGGTCGCGCGAGGCCTATCTGTTCGTCCTTGAACGACCGCTCTAATCACTCACCGCACTATTTATTTTACGGCGAAAAAGTTTTCCTGGTTAATTATTTGTTTAGGTTGACCAGGTTATTCTTTATGCAACAACCGTACACCACGTTCAATAAGGACTACTTAGCGCACACTAATCAATGATGGAGGTTAATCATGCTGGGAAATATGCATGTATTTATGGCAGTACTGGGAACAATTCTGTTCTTTGGTTTTCTTGCCGCGTATCTAAGCCACAAATGGGATGACTGATGAACGACGATAATCCCCACCCGTAACCGCCCCCTGTTGCTGACTGCACCAGGGGGCGTTCCGTTTTTAGCTTTCCGAACATAGTATTAGCTTCATTGTGAGAAATTCATTCCTTCCGCCGTACCCGGCCCCCTGATGGCAACGAGGATCGTCACTTTACCTTCATACTGAGGGTGTAGATTATTCAGCATTATTCGCGATATCGGATTCCTTGCCAGTGAAAACCCATATAGCTATTCCGTTGCTAGCTTTTTTGCTCACATTGCTAGCCGGCGTATTTTTAAACAGACCCTCCTCACGGATTATTCAAGATAAATGCATGTCGTTCGATGGCGTAATGGCATCGTGCATGACCACGCACTACCGCTCCCGCCACCGAATTTCGAAAGCTTTCCTGCATTGACAATGCTCTCTCTCTGCTGGCGGTAAGATCCCACATTTTTTCGTCATAACGACTCGGTTCGGACGCGGTGCCTGGCGCTATGCCGTACTTCGGTACGATGTGGGGAGGATTATCGCCGCCCTTCGCAGAAGCTCTGCCGTCCTACCGACTTCAGGCACAGCGTGAGAGCTAGTCTTCCTGGTCTCATGCCCCGCGATAGTGCTAATTGTCGATTCTCAACAGAAAAATAGCGGTGTTGGACACCCCTTCGGTGAGTCAGCAGAAATATCACTCAGGTCAACACATCGCTTTGATGACCTCGCGGCCAGGCTTCCTCATGGAATATTCCTAATTAAGGTGTGTCGCGAAGGGGAATTATTGATTCTCCATAAAATAATCACATTTTTGGTTTGGAATTGAGGCTCGCCAGTTCAGGAGTTTATTATGAAAAAAATTATCCTTGTCATTTTTGTGCTCTGCGGAGCCATGTCTCTTTCCGGATGCATCCTTCCGCCGGGAGGCCACGGAGGCGGACCCGGCGGTGGTCCTGGTGGTGGACACTTTCACGGGCCAGATCTTCGCTAAGGTGGTAAGGCCATTTTGTTACAGCTGTTAATCAAGCCACCCGCAGATTAATGCCGATCGTTTAAGGTCGGCTGCCCCCGGCATTGCGCTGCCCTCCCGTGGCCGTCACGCTGCGATATCCTTGCTGAAGGTTTTTCAGCGGCGGAATGGTCAGCATGGAATAACGGGACATGCCGCAGGGGGCTGGCGCGGCTGAAAATCGCTGAGCCGGGGCCGCCAGCATGGACAAAAACGCCCGGAGCGTTTTTGAACGACGTTGACGTCGGCCCCGAAGGGGTGAGTCCCAGGGATGGGACGAATAACCTGCAGAAGGTCCATGGGTTTATCCGGGAAATTACCCAGGGCGGTATCGATTATTAGTTCAACAGAATATTCGCGTTTATCGCTATCAACAGATAAAAAGCGACACGCTGATATTATGTTTTTTTATAAAAAAGTAAGTGTTATGCGTTCTTTAACTATTAAAATACCGCTCACCCGGAGAAGAGTCGCCTCTTAACGGCTAAAAAGTGTGACATTGATCAAACTCAAAACATGGCAGGCGCAAAGGCGTATTTATATTACGTCCGTTGCCAGGGCCCGGCCTTGTACGCAATACGGTTTTTTTTGATGCACAGAGAAAAAAGGAGAAATACCCATGGTCACTTACGATCGTAACCGCAATCCTATTACCAACGGAAGCCAGGTGATGATTAATGGGACAGGTAAAACGGGTAAAATTGTTGCTATCCACGCCAGTGGACTCACCCCCGCCCAATTACGTCGCAGCAAAACCGTTGAAGTTGAAGGGAATGAAGGTAAGTTCGAACCCGTTGAACTGATCCGTCTTGGCCTACACTAAAGACGGCAATGCCGCTGCGGCACTGGCGACTAAATATCTGGCAAACTACTGCATAGCCGATATTCAGCAAACCGTACCGGAACGGCATTCTTATTCCCTGCCTTACGCGCCGAATATCCCCTTCTGTCTGGCACAGATTCAGCAACCCGGCCTCATCATGGCTCACATTTCCAGATGGTATTTTGTACCCCGCTGCCCTTCGGCAAATTCGGGTTCATATTTGCGCTATGGACATATACTGCTTTTGATTTGCCATACTGCTGACAGGCTTTAACGGCCGTAGAATGCAAACTATCGAGACCGTACCACGCATCAGCCTGAATGCTGACCTTTTCACCATCGTTATATTGGACTGCTGCGCACCCTGATAACGTTCCTGCGAGCACAATACTCAATACTGCTGTCATACTTTTCATTAAGTTCCCCCACAATAAATGCCGGGGATTATAGTTTAAGCAACCACCCGCGTCTGGCATATTTCAGGCAAACATCGTTTACCAGAGATATCTAAATAGATCGGAGAGACAGACCGAAAGAGCGTCACTCTACAGCCGCCCAGGCATCCCCCTGTAGCATGACGGCTTCAGGTATTCATACCAGAAGCCGTCCGGGCATGAGGAAACAGAATTACCGGATCTTGTCTACGGGCTGGCGCCGACGGTAAACACGCAGAGCATCGATCACCCGCGAAAATGCGGGAGAAACTTGCTTCCGGCTGGGGTAATACAGATAGTAGCCAGGGAAAGGCTGGCACCAGGTTTCCAGCACCCGAATCAGCCGACCTTCTTCAATATGTGCGCCAAACTCTTGCTCAGGTAAAAAAGCGATGCCTAATCCGGCCAGTGCGGCGGTGACAATATGCTCTGAAGTGTTGAACGTCACCTGCCCGTTCACCCGAACGTTCAAATCACCACCTTCCTGATCAAAATCCCAGACGTACAGCCCTCCGGATTTGACCATTCTCTGGTTTATACAGCAGTGTTGCGTCAGTTCATGCGGAGTTTGCGGAATCGGGTAGCGTGAAAAATACTCCGGCGAAGCCACGGCCGCCATGCGTAATTCCGGGCCAATCGGTATCGCAATCATATCTTTATCAATGGTGTCGCCCAGACGCACTCCAGCATCAAAGCGGTCGGCAACAATATCGCGGAAACCGTGATTAGCATCGAACTCAATATGAATATCCGGGTATTCACGCAGAAGCGGCGTCAGTTTGGGTAATAAGGTGGTACGTAACACATCCGGCCCACAGGTAATTCGTACCGTACCGGCAGGTTTGTCACGCAGTTCCGTGAGCATATCCAGTTCAGCTTCAATTTCATCAAAACGATTGCCGATGGCCTGCAGCAGCCGCTCTCCGGCTGCGGTGGGCGACACGCTGCGGGTGGTTCGGGTAAGGAGACGAATTTGCATGCGCTCTTCCAGGGCTGAAATCGCCTGACTGAGAGCGGGTTGCGTCACACCAAGATGCGCCGCCGCTCGGGTAAAACTCCCTTCACGGGCAACAGTGACAAAATAAAGAAGGTCATTCAGGTTGCGTTTCATTCGGCTGACACTCCCGATTAATAACTCAGGCTTATAAGCCTATTAAGTATTCATTAGCTAGTCAGGCTACACCAGTCATGTAAAACTTTCAGCAATTGATAAGCGTCAACAGCATGTTTATGCGTGCGTTTTTTTGTCGTTATTCCCGTGAATAGCGTCCGGCCCCGGCTTGCCTGAATTCAGCCGGGTCGATATTCAGAGGTAGCCGTTTATGTCCACACTCAGTCATGAAAATTCACATCACCAGGAGCGCGCATACTGGAGCGGTGTGCTGGCGATGACGCTCTGCGTCTTTGTGCTTATCGCCTCAGAATTTATGCCTGTTAGCCTGCTGACGCCCATCGCGGCCGACCTCAGGGTGAGTGAAGGGCTGGCTGGACAGGGGATCGCCATTTCCGGGGCGCTGGCGGTGTTGACCAGCCTGTCTCTTTCGACTCTTGCCGGGAATCTGAATCGTAAATATCTGCTGCTGGGCATGACGGCATTAATGGCTTTATCGGCAACTATGGTCGCCCTGTCCCCCAGCTACCTGATTTATATGACGGGTCGCGCCCTGATTGGCATTGCGATCGGTGGCTTCTGGTCGATGTCTGCCGCCACTGCGCTGCGTCTGGTGCCACGGCGCCGGGTCCCTCACGCATTAGCTATTTTCAATGGCGGTAATGCCCTGGCAACCGTTATCGCGGCACCGCTCGGCAGTTATCTCGGCGCCGTAATGGGCTGGCGCGGAGCGTTCCTCTGCCTTGTTCCGGTAGCGATCGCCGCCTTCATCTGGCAGTGCTTCAGCCTCCCCGCGATGGCACCCGACAACAACAGGCGGCCCGGGCGTTCTGCTTTTCATCTGCTCTCCCGTCCCGTTGTTGCCGTTGGTCTGCTGGCCTGCGGGCTGTTCTTTATGGGGCAGTTCTCGTTATTCACCTACGTACGGCCGTTTCTTGAAACCGTCACCCGGGTGGATATCAGCGCCTTATCGCTCATTTTGCTGACCATCGGGATAGCGGGTTTTATTGGCACGCTGGTGATCAGTCATTTTTTAAAGCGGGGCCTTTATTCAACGCTTGCAGCCATCTCTTCACTCATGGCTGTCGTCGCCGTGACGCTCATACTCACGGGCCAACACCTCTGGTTTGTCGTGCCGCTACTGGGGTTCTGGGGACTGATGGCGACAGCTGCACCGACCGGATGGTGGGCCTGGGTCGCGCGTACGCTGCCTGATGATGCCGAAGCCGGCGGCGGCCTGATGGTCGCGGCGATCCAGCTTTCTATCGCCCTGGGTTCCACGCTTGGCGGCCTGGCGTTTGATCACACCGGCTGGCAGAGCACTTTTGCGCTGAGTAGCGGGCTGCTGATTGTCGCTGCGGGGTTAACCATTCTGACATCACGTAAAACACACCACTCACAATAGAGGATAAAACTCCATGAAAAATATGACGCTGGCGCTGGGGCTGTTAATCAGCTCGTTTGCCGCCTCTGCGGCGGATATGTCAAAAGGCGCCGACAACTTTTATAAAAGCGATAAGGTTATCCAGCAAAAGGTGACGTTTAAAAACCAGTACCAGATGAGCGTTGTAGGCAATTTATTTATTCCGAAAACGCTGGATCAGAATGTCAAAAATCCGGCAATTATTGTCGGACATCCGATGGGGGCGGTAAAAGAGCAAAGCTCGAATCTGTATGCGCAAAAACTGGCGGATCGGGGCTTTGTGACGCTGGCAATCGATCTCTCCTTTTGGGGTGAAAGTGAAGGTAAACCGGGTCATCTGATTTCGCCGGAAATATATTCTGATGACTTCAGCGCGGCAGTTGATTACCTCAGTAGCCAGCCGTACGTTGATCCTGAGAATATCGGCGTGCTGGGGATTTGTGGCAGCGGCAGCTTTGTTATCAGCGCGGCCAAAATTGACCCCAGGATGAAAGCGATTGCCACTGTCAGCATGTATGACATGGGCTCGGCTTTCCGCAATGGCCTGAATCATTCCCAGACGCCAGAGCAACGTCAGTCCTTCATCCAGTCGGCCATCGAACAGCGACAGGCCGAATTTAACGGTGCAGAGAAGGCATATATTCCGGGGACCGTAAACAAGCTGGATGACGCCACACCGGCCATACAGCGTGAGTTTTTTGATTTCTATCGTACAGCGCGAGGCGGCTATACCCCGCAGGGCGAGAAAGAGGCGCTGACCACCAAACCGCTGTTAAGCAGCATTGGCAAATTTATGAATTTCTATCCATTCAACGATATTGAAACCATTGCCCCGCGCCCAATGCTGTTTATTACCGGCGCCAATGCGCATTCAAAAGAGTTTAGCGAGGATGCCTATGCGCGCGCAGCTCAACCGAAAGAGCTCTATATCGTTGCTGGTGCAGGCCATGTCGATCTGTACGACCGAACGGATCTGATCCCTTTTGCGAAGCTGACGTCATTCTTTAAAACCAATCTGAAATAGTGCTACCCGCCGCTCCCATAAAGGGAGCGGAAAATTTACAGGAGAGCCATGTTGAATAAACCGTTAGCGCTGTTATTTGTCCTGGTTAATCATTGTGTGTTTCCCGTTTATGCCGGGGGTGCTGTTCCGTCAGGTAAGGAGAAGCCGATGATTGTGAAATTGACCCTCCATCAACAGAGTTACGACGTTGAGCTTGCTGATAATCCGACAGCGAAGGCGTTTATCAAACAGCTGCCGTTAACGCTGACGATGCAGGAGCTTAACGGCAATGAGAAATTCGCTGACTTACCCCATCCTTTACCCCCCAATCCCATCCGCCCTGAAACCCTCTATCAGGGGGATCTCATGTTATACGGTGGTCATACTGTTGTTCTTTTTTACGAGACCTTTCGCACATCCTACAGCTATACGCCGATCGGCAAGGTCGTTGCGGCGAATACGCTGCAAGATGCCGTTGGGCGCGGTAACATTAAAGTCAGCTTCTCGATGATGAAATAGCTTAAACCTGAACGGTCTGCACAAGCGCGAAACGGTTTTCCAGCGCATGCGCAATTTCGTCTTCTGTCAGCCACTGCTTTTCTACCCTGTCTGCAGTAATGGTCTTAAGCATATTGCCCAGCAGAATATAGCGCCCCTCGGGTCGATGCTGGATGACAAGCAGCTTTTGTACAAAGACCGCATCGGGGTGCGTGGAGTTAAGGTAATTAGCCGGAACAAAATCAATCCATTCCTGAGGCGACAGGTCAAAACCGTATTGATCGCACCAGTCTCCGTCAACCATGGCCTGAAGCAGATAGTCTCCACTCGCATCGCGACTCAGCCGGAACGTATCAAAATCCTGAATGATGTCCGTATCCAGTTCGTCTAAGGCCAGCGGCGCGCGGATACCGTAGCTACCAAATCCAAGGTCGCACAGCCATTGACGGCCATCAACTTCGGCAATGACCGCCATATGGGTTTTAGGCCGGCGCGCGGGATAGAACATTGGCCGCGCCGCGACAAAACGGTAGGTTATACCCAGCGTCTCCAGCGCCATCGTAAACAGTCCGTTGAGTTCATAGCAGTAGCCGCCCCGGCTCTGCTGTAATAATTTGTTGGCAATATCATCAGGCTCCATCGAAACGATTTTACCTGCCTGTACGTCCAGATTCTCAAAGGGGAGCGCAAAGAGCTGGTGGCGCATGAGCGCCTGTAGCGTGGCGGTATCGGCAGCCGCAGGCCCGCTATAGCCTATGCGCCGGAAGTAGAGGGAAAGATCAAAATTGTCGCTGTGCATGGGACTTCCTTGGCTGGTTTGTGTTGCCCACACTATAGATGGCGCCTCGTATCGCCTGTATAGTCAGATTTATCAAAAATCAGACTATACAGATTACGATGTCCGACCCGTCCCCGCCGACTCCCCACTATCGCCGAATAGCCGAATTGCTGCGGCTGACGCTGACTTCAGGCGCTTTGCGCACAGGAGATCGGATTATTTCCGCGCGTAAACTGGCCGAGCGCGAGCAGGTCAGCCTTCCCACGGCGCTGGAGGCCCTACGTTATCTTGAAGCGGAGGGGCTGATTATCGCGCGACCACGCTCAGGTTACTTTGTCCACCAGATCATCTCCGCCGGGGAGAGGCCGGGCACCGCCTCTTTACCCGTCCCCGTGCCGGTAACCATGTCCGCAATAGCCCGCTCATTGTTCGGGAGCGCCGAGGCGCGCCTGGTCCCGCTTGGCGCCGCGCTACCGGATCCCGCCTGGCTTCCCGTAGATACTCTGCAAAGGGCATTGCAGACTGCAGGTCGTCGGCTTGATGCGCGCGGGCAGAGCTACAGCCTGCCCCCGGGGAGAGCAGACCTGCGCAGAAAGATTGCCGCGCGCGCGGCACAGTGGGGAGCACTTTTTGGCGCGGATGACCTTATCATTACCGCAGGGGCAACCCAGGCGCTACGCCTGGCTCTCCGCGCCGTGTGCCAACCGGGTGATGCCGTGGCAATTGAGCAGCCTGCCTACTTCGGCACGCTCCTGCTGTTGGAGGATCTGGGCCTGAAGGCATTACAGATCCCCACTGACCCTGTTGAAGGTTTACTGTTGGCGCCGCTTGAAGAAGCCCTCCAGCGCCACCGTCCTGCGGCCGTTCTTGCCTCACCCACGGTGCAGAATCCGTTAGGTGCCAGCATGCCCGTCGCGCGCAAGCGGGATCTGGTGGCCCTGCTTGCCGGCATGGGCATCCCTTTAATTGAGGACGATGTGTATGGCGATCTGGCCGGGGATGCGCAGCGTCCGCCTGCGTGTAAAGCCTTCGACAGGTGCGGAAATGTTATTTATTGCAGCTCACTGTCTAAAACCCTGGCGCCGGGCTGGAGAATCGGCTGGATTGCAGCCGGACGCTATCACTCAACGGTATTGCAGGCTCGAATGGCCGGAGAGTGGGCCGGCGCGCCGCTGATTGAAGCCGCGGCGAGCGAGCTCCTGGCAAGTGGTGATTATGACAGGCATCTGCGGCAGCTGAAGCTCCGCATTGCGCAAGGGATGCAGGCTATCATCGCACAGGTTGAAACAAGCTTCCCACCGGGCACGCGGGTAGCCGCTCCAGAAGCCGGTTTTCTGATTTGGGTAAAGCTTCCGTCAAAGATAGATGCGCTGGAGGTACATCGTCGCGCACTCGCCCTTGGCATTGGCGTCAGTCCGGGACCGTTGTTTTCCCCGGGGGCGGCAGAACTGCAAAACTTCCTGCGCTTGAACGGTGCCAATGAACCCACCCGCCATCTTTTGAAGGCTGTGGAACAACTCGGTCGCTTGTGCCACGACCTGGCCTCGGGACATTGACAGCGGATATTTCTGGGGTCAGCCCATCCACCTTATGATCGGGTCTGCGGGTAAATAATGGCCCGGGTCACGATACCCGCCTTGTGCCAGAGGCAGACGTTACCGGGATATTCCCGTTAAGCCAATGAGGACAAAATCAGCCGCTCGTAAGACGCTTCGCCCTGGCTGCCCTTTGCTGTTTCGCGGATAAAAAAGCCCCACATTTGCGGGGCCTCAGAGCAAACGGTTTACCGTTAGTCAAAAACACCATTAATGATTGATGTAACGATGGCCGTACTTAATGCGACCAGCACCAAATCATGGCCCACCGCACGCCATTCATATCCTGGATAATAGGGTAAATCGTTAATCATGGATGCCGGGAGCGTTTTCTTCGCAATCCCCGGAGGCAATGGCTTGCCCCGGACTAAATTCCTGGCGATACCCGGAGGGAGCGCCTTATAACCCACCAGACCATAATTTACTGCCAGGGAGCGCGCCCGCGAGAAGCTGATATCGGAGTCAACATGGTCTGGTTTCCCATAGTTCTTGCGGTTGCCATGATCCTCAGCCGATTTCCCCTGGCCCTGGTTGCTATGGTCTCCGCTGTTGCCATGATTGCCGCTGTTCCCGTGGTTCCCCCCGCCATTGCCATGCCCACCGCCGTTTCCGTTTCCTGGGTTGGCATAAACCGGCGCAGCAAGAACAACAAGAGATATAACCGCCGCAAGTGCAGTTTTGAGAGTGCGACGCTTAAACATGATAACTGTTCCTTAAGATTACGTTGACACTTAAAACATATGACAAAGCTATACCCTTAACAATTTCATGTTTTCTTATTTTTGGATGATTCTGCAGCCATCATCAATTCCCATCGATATTTCAGCAGATAAACCGGGCATCATTAACCGGAGAGATGTTCAGCGTTTTCGAAAGGCATTGAGGCAATCCCTGGATGAATGTTAGTTTAGGCACAAACTTATCCCGGCGACTTATCCCATCATGATCGTAGCGACGACTTCACGACTTTTTATTCGTTCTTTTAAAGAAAAAGATGCCCTGCCGCTGCTGGAATACCTGTCTTCCCCTCGCGTGCCCTGTTTTCAGGATGAAAAGCTCAATTCCATTGCGCAAGCCAAGGAAGACGTCATCAAAAGGGCCAGTGACGCAAGCCAGTTTGCAGTTTGCCTCAAGGAAAGCGATCGGCTCATCGGGCACCTGTTTGCCGACAACGACGAAGAGCCGGACCACAATACCTGGTCCGTGGGCTGGCATTTTAATCAACGTTATGAGGGTCAGGGCTTTGCGACGGAAGCCGTTTCCGCGCTTTTTCACTATCTGTTTACGGCGAAAGAAGCCCGCCGTTTGTATGCCTATGTTGAAGACTACAATCAGGCCTCTCAGAAACTTTGTGAACGTCTTCAGATGCGCCAGGAAGGCTGTTTTAAAGAGTTTGTTTCGTTTGTGACCGCCAGCGGCGAACGACGATATGACAATACCTGTATTTATGCTCTTCTGAAGAAAGAATGGAATTTACAATATAAGCCGTAAATATTGATGCGCAATTCACGTCTCGCACATGGCCGCCAGGTAAAATCCTGACGGCGTTTTTTGTCGGGCACAATAATGAAACCCCTTTCTCGCGGTAACATGATTATTCAGTCACGGGATTATTCCTTTGGCTGCGGACTTTCAGGAAAATATGCAGTAATCCCATTGCGCCGTGGGCCCAGAAATATGTCTCAATAAATACGGTCAGGAATTTATGCAAGCCCAGGACATCATGTGCCAACGCAGAGGATGGACCAAGCGCTGTATTCAGCACAAACCAGAGCCCGCCACACAGAGCCACGCCCAGCAGTGCCAGAACCCCCAGCCCCTGAATAAATGCCGCCACTCCCCCGGCATGCGCGTCAGGAAGACGTAATGAAATCAGCGTTTTGAAATCGACAACCATGCCGCGAAAATCGAGCTTCAGCCAGGCAAAATAGTAATGAAAACCACGCTGTGTCAGCATCCAGATAAGCATCACAATCCCCAGAGCAATCAATGTAAATCCGGAGATAACGTGAAACCAGGTCACGAACCCAGCCAGGTTAACCTCGCCGAGGGCCTCACTTTCAGTGAAGTCAGAGTTAATAATCTGCAATAAAACCAATATCGCGACGCTGATATGTAGCGCGCGAAAAAAAGGGGTATCGCGGTGAGGAAGCGCCTGACATAACCGGTCTTTCATGATTTAACCACTTTGTTTACGGGAAAGTTAATTTCATCAGTATCGTTGCGGTTAATTAACGAAACCTTAAAGCCGCAGTGAAATTATCAATTTATTCCATTTCAGGATCCGCGCAAGCGCCTGCGGTTGTTCGCGAAGACCGATAACCGACGGGCGCCCGGAATCGACAGTAACGCGGTGGCGGGAAGCGGAATTTAACGTCATCGCGAACGTTGAAATAACGCCGTTCGGCGGCATGAGCGGAACCTGATGTCATCTGCGCAATCGCGGCGACCGCGCAGGGCAACGCGGGCGTCGGTCATTTAACATTTACCCGGTAATAATTCATAGTATATTGGGACTTTTCTCTCTTATCAGGTCTCCTTCATGTCTTACTCCATCGGTGAATTTGCCCGGCTTTGCGGGATCAACCCCACTACGCTTCGCGCCTGGCAGCGCCGATATGGCCTGCTCAAACCGCGGCGTACAGAGGGTGGACACCGTCTGTACAGTGATGATGATGTTCAGCTGGCGCTCAAAATTCTCGACTGGATTCAAAAAGGGGTTCCCGTCAGCCAGGTGAAACCTCTGCTGGATAGCCCCGTCGCGAGGCGGACTGACAACTGGTCAAGCCTGCAGGAAACCATGCTGCAGCGGCTTAAAGAGGGGAAAATCGACGCCCTGCGCCAGCTAATCTACGATGCAGGCCGCGAGTCCCCGCGCCCGGAGCTGGTTACGAAAGTACTGCGTCCGCTGCGCGGTAAACTGTCTGCCCGCATCCCGACAATGATGACGCTGCGCGAAATTCTCGACGGGATCATTATCGCCTATACCTCGTTTTGCCTCGAAGGCGATAAAAAAGCGCCGGGAGATAACTGGCTGATAGCCGGCTGGCATCTCTCCGACCCCTGCGAAATCTGGCTGGAGGCCCTCGCCCGTACCGGCCAGGGCCAGCGTATCGATCTCCTTCCCGTCCCGCCGGCGGCTCTGGCGCCCGAGGTTTTCCCGCAGCGAAACTGGCTGCTGGTCACCTCCGGAACACTGACCGCTGCCCGCAAAAAACAGATCGCATGCTGGCGGCAGCAGGTCAGCGCCCTCGACGTTATCTCCCTTTCCTCCGGCGATATCTCGCCGGACGCGACCGCCGATACCAGTCAAAGAGATTGAGTCCTCCGGACTTTAGTACATCGCCTGACGGTAAAGGACCGATGAAAACCGTTAAATATAACCACTTGAATTAAATAGATAATAATAAATATCCTCTCTAATACTTGGACAAATATTAGTTATTGTGTAAGTTTTAAGTATGTGAAGACGTCGCGCGGGCCGGCAACCGGCGGTCCCCCTGTTCTTCCTACAACCAATGCACTAAGAGGATGGCACCATGAACACGCAACCCGCAGTCGGCATCAGCGCATGTTTAACCGGCTCAGCCGTACGCTTTGACGGCGGGCATAAACGTATGGGCTTTGTCATGGACGAACTGGCGGATTGGGTCGCCTTCAAACCCGTCTGTCCGGAGATGGCCATCGGCCTGCCCGCTCCTCGCCCGGCTCTTCGTCTGGTGCAAACCAACGAAGGAGCCATTGAGATGCGTTTTAGCCAAACGCCCCACGATGATGTGACGGAGAAAATGGCCGAATTTAGCGCCTCATTTCTCCCCCGCGTGGATGCCCTCTCTGGCTTTGTTGTCTGTGCTAAATCGCCCAGCTGCGGTATGGAGCGCGTGCGGCTGTATGACGAAAATGGTCACCGTGGGCGTAAAGAGGGAGTGGGTCTTTTCACGCAGCAATTGCTGATGCACTACCCGTGGCTGCCCGTAGAAGAGGATGGCCGCCTGCACGATCCGGTGCTGCGGGAGAACTTTGTTGAGCGCGTTTTCGCTCTGCACCAGTTAACTACCCTGCGAGCGCAGGGACTTAGCCGCCGTGCGCTCCTGGATTTCCATAGCCAGTACAAACTGCAGCTGCTGGCGCACGACCAGGCGGGCTATCGCGAAATTGGGCCTTTCGTTGCCTCCCTTCACCAGTGGGAAGATCTGGATGCCTTCTTTGTCGCTTATCGCGCGAAGCTGATGGCGATTCTTAAACAACCCGCTTCGCGGAAAAACCATACCAACGTGCTGATGCATATCCAGGGCTACTTTCGCGATCGGCTCAATAGTCGTCAGCGCGGCGAACTTCGCGAGGTGATCCTCAACTATCGCGCCGGTTTGCTGCCAATACTCGCGCCGATGACATTGCTCAAACATTATCTGGGCGAATTTCCAGACCGCTATCTGCTGACGCAAAACTACTTTAACCCCTACCCCCAGGATTTAGGTCTGCGCCTGAGACTCCTCTGATGACGTAAAACGGGCCCGCCGTCGCGAGCCCGTCATTGCCATCGCTTTTCCGGCAATTATCTGAACGGTGAATTCAGCGGAACTTCAGCATCAGGTTCATGAGTGATACGGTTTCGCAGATCGCGGCGGATCATCTCTATCGCCCAGAACCAGAAAATATGCCCGACCAGTTCCGAAATATATTCATCGGCGGGGATATTAAGCAGAGAAGGCGTCAGACCTAATAAAGGGAAAGAGATCCAGTGAACGGCGATAGTAGCGACAATACCCGCCCATACCCCCTGCCATAATTTTACTTTGGGGAAAACTTCTGCCACCACGCAATAGCCAATGGCAAATACCAGCGAGAAAATAATATGCGTCACCATCACCGGATTGATGATGTGCTCTGAGAAGGTATAAACGGTGTGAGTAGGATCAATCCCCAGGTAATCACGTAAAAAAAGATAGGGTGGATTAAATTCATCCCTGCCGCCGGAGAAAGTACGGGGCGGTAACGGAACTTCAGCCCCCCACTTCACAAATGCCGACATAATACCCGCAATGATCCCAACGCCTGTTGCCACGCCATAACGCCGGCGCCCGGGTTCCGTTTGTGCAAAGAAGTCCTTGATAGCCATCGATTACCACCTGATTATTTTTAGAATGAATACATTAGCTATGTTTAATGTTACTCACGACCGGCCATATTGATCGCGATCACACTTTTGTCTATGAGAACAATTTTTATTCGTATCTCTTTGCTCGTCAGGTCAATGCGTTACCTTCTCTCGGCATACGTTTCTCGCCGGCAAAAATCGTCATTAACCCTGTTCTTAGCGCAAAATAGCGGCAAACTAACGCACGTTACCATGAAGAGGCGTCGGGGAGTCCAGCCGTTCAGGCACGGTCATGCCCCCTGCTTTGCCATCGCTGTCCCGGCACGCAGATGTTTTACTGAATGATGAAGGACGGCCAACAGCAAAGAGATACTGAACGATTGCCGGGTGAATCCGGAGCAGAGAGATCGGCTGCCGAATTAGCGTTATCCGGCATTGTTTAATTTAAAGCGGATGGTTTTGGTCATTCCCTTATAGGGCTTATTGCTCTCAAAGCGCCATTTTGCCGCGGCGGAAATGACGGCATCATCGAATAGATGCTGTGGTTCAGAGGTGAGTATCCACATTTTCTCCACTTTACCGTTCGCCCCGACATCAAAACGGATCGTCACTTTCCCGTCGAGATGGTTGGCCAGAGCGTAATAGGGATAATCGGGTAGCGTGGAGACAAGCTGTTGAGGCGCAACGCCTTTCATCTGGCTGGTACAGGCTGATATCAGGCAGCAGCCGGCAAACAGAAATGCCCGGGATAGTTTCATCATCAGCTTCCATATTGATAATAATTCTCAATACTATCACAGACGGCTGATGTTGCGCGGTTTTTTTCCTCTGTTTGTGAGCAGTGAAGGCGCAACCGACAGGCGGCAAAGAGAGAGGCCGCCTGCGTTTATCCGCCGGCGGCCTGTGCGTTAAACGGATTTATCGACGTTGGTATTTGTACCGGAGGTCAGGATACGAACTTTGTCGCCTTTATTGAAGGTCAGTTGACCATCATACGGCTGCAGCACCTGGATTAGCTGGCCAGATTGCGTTTTGATCGTCAGTTCGATCTGCCGGGCGGCCTGGCGCTGCGTTTGCCGGTGATGCGACGCGCTGGCTCCGGCAACCGCCCCCACCACCGTCATCGCCGTTTGCCCGCTCCCGTTACCAAACTGGTGGCCGATGGCCCCGCCAACCGCGCCGGCGGCAAGCGTTCGCAGCGGTTGGTTACGGGCCTGGCTGGTGATGATTTGACTTTGTTGCACAACGCCGTAATCCACCACGGTTTTACTCCCCGCAAAGCCGGGCTGGCTGGTAAAGGCGAGAAAGCTGAGAGCGATGAACAGGAATCTCTTCATAATGGCTCATTTTTCGTTCTGTCGCGGGTGATGCGATCCTGCAAAAAGAGAATCCCGCCATTGCTGGCGGGTTTGCAATTAATTCAGCGCTTGCTGGAGATCTTTTTTAACCTGGGTACGCTGTTCCGGCGTCAGCACCTGGTTGACGCCAAAATAGTATTTCACGCGGTAGTAACGTACCTGCTGATCTAACTGTCCAAAAGCGGCCAGCTGTTGCTTCACTTTCGCTTCATCCCACTTGCCGGACTGGATCACATCGATCAGCGCGCCATCTTTGAAACCTTCGATTTTGATATTGTTGACGTTAGTTTCAAACTCCTGATGCAGGCCCTTAATTTTTGTCACCTGATCGTTACTCAGCTTAAGGTGCTGCACCACCGGGTCCTGAGAAACCGGCGGGACTTCGTCAGCGGTGGCTGCCTGTGCGGCCATGGAGAAACCCGCGGTCATCGCCACGGCAAGCAGGGTGTTACGGAAAAGTTTATTCACAATCAATTATCCTTAATGTGCAAAAGAAGAGATTTGATTATTGCTCTCAAAATGAAAGCCTTCTGTAACAAAGAGTTAAATTTAAATTTGGACAATAATCCGCTGGTGATTGCGCCATTTCTATCGGCACAGAGAGCTGGATGGCCGCCCCTCTTCAGCAGCATTTTATGCTGGGTAAGAAACGACAACCCGCGAGAGCCGCCGCACCACTACCCTGAAAAACAGCGTATTTATTCTGTTGGATGCGCGCTTAATGCGCAATTGGCGGAATAAAGCAAAATTCCGCTAGCTGATGCGGGAATAGCGGCAAAAAAAAACCGCCAGATAGCTGGCGGTGAATAAATGCTTGCATGGATAGATTGTGTTTTGCATTTTACGTAGAGGCATTTTCCCTCTCCTTCTACGCCTGGCCATACGCTAGCATAGTTATCTTCAATGAAAGTTAAACCGACATCTGCTTACAGTTTATCCACCAGCGCTTTGAGCTGCGCAATCAGCGGATCGCGCGGATACTCCCCCTCACGAGGCCAGGTTGACTGACGGACAATCAACCGGGTGGGAAGCAGTTCGCGGATCGGCACCTGCGGCGCCGCCATCTGCTGGATCAGCAGCTCCACCGCCCGTTTCCCCAGCAAATCGAAGTTTTGCGCCACGGTCGTCAGCGGCGGCTGAAAGTAAAGACTGTCCGCCGTATCGTCGTAGCCGGTGACCGAAACAGCGCTGTTACCGGTACGATTAAGCTGCGCCAGCGCGCTAAGTACCCCTAATGCCATCTGGTCATTGGCCACGACGATGGCGCTGAGCCGCGGCTGCAGGTGGAGCAGTTCAAAGGTTTTCTGCCAGCCGCTGGCGGCGCTCCAGTCGCCGAAAACCGTCACGGCCTGGCTTACGCCCAGGCGATGCAATGTCTCCCGCCAGCTACCGAGGCGCATCCGGGCAGAGACCGAGCTTTCCGGACCGGCCAGCAGGCCAAATTCGCGATGGCCGAGTTCCCAGAGATGCCGAACGCAGGCGCCGCAGCCGTCACGATGATCAAAGCGCACGCAGGAGACTTCGGTCTCCGGCGACACATCAAGAAACAGACAGGCGATATCCGGATTTTCCTTCACCAGCCGTTCCGCGATGCTGCTCTCCAGCGGCAGGCTGATAATCGCGCCGCGAATATGCTGAGCACGAAACTCATCCAACCGGGTCTGCAGAGAAGCGTAATCGCTGCGTTCGGGCATGGCGATGGACACTTCCAGCTGATGAGCCCCGGCATGGCTTTTTACCGCCGAGGCGATTTGCGACGGCGCGTGTAGCGTCAGTGACGCCGTAATCAGCCCGATTGAAGGTGCGGCTTTCCCCGCCAGCAGCTGCGCCGATCGGTTGGGCACATAATGCAGCGCCTGCATCGCGCGGATCACCTTCTCGCGAGTCCGCGCGGAGACGACATCGGGACGATTCAGCACCCGGGAGACCGTTTGCTGTGAAACGCCGGCCTCGTGTGCCACATCGTCTAAGGTTGCTGAACGCCGCTGCATAATCCCCCCTGTCTGCGCAAAACTCGTCTGATTACGTTAAATGTCGTCCGCTAACATTTTATGTCTAACTGACGACAAAAATCAGCTCTGATTCTGCAGTTTCGTGATCGTGAGTCGGTTTCATTTTCGCCATTATTGCGGCCTGATAGAAAATATCTGATAACAACATCATCCTTGTCTAGCGAATGACATTTTTTCCACTTATCCGTCAGGTATGCCTATGCAACAACATGACTCAAACGCGGTTCGCTCGTTGACGTTTCAGGACGTGCTGGCCCGTGAAGACTGGCAAAATCAGACTATTACTCACCTTAATCGCTTAGCGGCTCACCCCACGTTTGCCAGTTGGCGATCGCTCGACGACGCCCGGGACAACCGCCCTTCCGACCGCCTCCGCCTGCTCGACGGGCAGTGGCAATTTTGCTGGGCACCCAGCCCGTTTGCCGTCGATGGCCGCTGGATCGAGCGCGATCTCGACACCAGCCGCAGCACGCCGGTGCCCTCTAACTGGCAGATGGAAGGCTACGATGCGCCGATCTATACCAACGTCCGTTATCCCATTGATACGACGCCGCCGCGGGTCCCGGAAGAGAACCCGACCGGCCTGTACTCGCTCAACGTCACCCTGGAGCAACACTGGCTGGCCGATGGCCTGACGCAGATTGTTTTCGACGGCGTTAACTCGGCGTTTCACCTGTGGTGTAACGGCGTGTGGGTCGGTTACTCCCAGGATAGCCGGCTGCCGGCTGCTTTCGACCTGACCCCCTATCTGCGGGCGGGAGAAAACCGCCTGTGTGTGATGGTCATGCGCTGGAGCGCGGGCAGCTGGCTGGAAGATCAGGATATGTGGCGCATGAGCGGGATTTTCCGCTCGGTGTGGCTGCTGAACAAACCAAAGCAGCACCTCAGCGACGTGCAGATTTCCCCGCAGCTGGATGCGCTGTATCGCGACGGCGAACTACAGGTCAATCTGGCCATCTCCGCCGCTGATGAGCAGCTGGCCGGGCTGGAGGCTGAAGTCAGTCTGTGGGACGGCGAGCAGCTGATTGCCCGCCGGCGCCAGCGGCCAGGTTCTGCGCCAGTTGATGAACGGGGCCATTATGCCGAACGGGCAACGCTGGTCCTGGCGGTGGAAAAACCGCGGCAATGGAGCGCGGAAACGCCCCACTGCTATCGCACCGTGGTTGCCCTGTGGCGCGGCGAAGATCTGGTTGAAGCTGAAGCCTGGGACATCGGCTTTCGCCGGGTGGAGATCGGCAACGGCCTGCTGCTGCTCAACGGCAAACCGCTGCTGATCCGCGGAGTGAACCGCCATGAGCACCACCACCAGCGCGGCCAGGTGGTGACCGAAGAGGATATGCTGCAGGACATTCTGCTGATGAAGCAGAATAACTTTAACGCCGTGCGCTGTTCGCACTATCCCAACGCCGCACGCTGGTATGAACTGTGTAACCGCTACGGCCTGTACGTGGTCGATGAGGCGAACATCGAAACCCATGGCATGGTGCCAATGAACCGCCTGTCCGACGATCCTGCCTGGCTGCCGGCCTACAGCGCTCGCGTCACCCGGATGCTGCAAAGCCACCGTAACCATCCGTCGATTATTATCTGGTCACTGGGGAACGAGTCCGGCTGCGGTGCGAACCATGAAGCCATGTATCACTGGCTGAAACGCGAAGATCCTACGCGGCCGGTCCAGTACGAAGGCGGCGGCGCCGACAGCACGGCGACCGATATTATCTGCCCGATGTACGCTCGCGTGGAACGCGATCAGCTGATTCCAGCCGTGCCCAAATGGGGCATTAAAAAGTGGATCGGCCTGCCCGGCGAACAGCGACCGCTGATTCTCTGCGAATACGCGCACGCGATGGGCAACAGCCTCGGTAATTTTGCCGATTACTGGCAGGCCTTCCGGGAATATCCGCGCCTGCAGGGCGGCTTTATCTGGGACTGGGCGGATCAGGCAATTGAAAAGACCTTCGAGGACGGCAGCGTGGGCTGGGCCTACGGCGGGGATTTTGGCGACACGCCAAACGATCGGCAGTTCTGCATGAACGGGCTGGTGTTCCCGGATCGTCGCCCTCATCCTTCGCTGATTGAAGCGAAACATGCCCAGCAATATTTCCAGTTTTCCCTGCTGGCGCACTCCCCGCTGCGGGTCAGCGTTGTCAGCGAATACCTGTTCCGTGCCAGCGATAATGAAGTGCTGAACTGGCAGGTGCAGTCCGCCGGTGAAACCGTCGCCAGCGGCAGCCTGACGCTGAACCTCGCGCCGCAGGGCGAGGAAGATTTTACCTTGTGCGACCAGCTGACCCTGCCGGCAGGCGCCAGGGAGGTCTGGCTGACGCTGGAAGTTGTCCAGCCGCAGGCGACGGCGTGGTCTGACGCCGGACACCGCGTGGCCTGGGCGCAGTTCGCCCTCGCCGCCCCGCTGGCCTTACCCGCGCCCGCCGCCGTCGGCCCGGCTCCGGAGCTGACCGTCGATGATGAGACCTTCAGCGTCCGCCAGGGATCTCAGCAATGGATTATCGATCGTCAGAGCGGTCTGTTAACTCACTGGCTGGCGGAAGGCATAGAGCAGCTGCTGTCTCCGCTGCGCGACCAGTTCGTTCGCGCTCCGCTGGACAACGATATCGGCGTCAGTGAAACGGATCGTATCGACCCCAACGCCTGGGTTGAACGCTGGAAAAGCGCCGGACTCTATGCGCTCGACGCGCGCTGCGTTGACTGTACCGCGCAGCGCCTGGCACATGAGATCATCATCGACAGCCGCTGGCACTATCTGCGCGGCGATGAAGTGGTCATCGTCAGTCAGTGGCGGATGACCTTTGATAGCGATGGCCATCTGCATCTGGCGGTGAGCGGAGAGCGGGCCGGCACGCTGCCGCCGCTGCCGCGCGTGGGCCTTCACTTCCAGGTCCCGGACCAGCGGTCGCCGGTCTCCTGGCTCGGCTACGGGCCGCATGAAAATTACCCTGACCGGAAGAGCAGCGCCTGTTTCGCCCGCTGGCAGCTTCCGTTGGAAGCGATGAGCACGCCCTATATTTTCCCGACGGAAAACGGCCTGCGCTGCGACAACAAAGCGCTGGATTGGGGGCGCTGGCACGTGACCGGTGACTTCCACTTCTCGGTTCAGCCCTACAGCACCGCGCAGCTCATGGAAACCGATCACTGGCACCGGATGACCCCGGAAAAAGGCGTCTGGATCACCCTCGACGGCGCGCATATGGGCGTCGGCGGCGACGATTCGTGGACACCAAGCGTGCTGCCGCAGTGGCTGCTGCTCGGGACCCGCTGGCAGTACCAGCTCTCGCTGTCTTTACGCTAAACCCTCAACGGGGGCTCTCGCCCCCCTTTAAAACGGCTATACCCGCATATTCGGGATGCAGCGTGGCGGAAATGGACAGAATCCGCGCCGAAGGCCAGGAATGGCGAGTATCACGAAGGGAACGGCGTGCCGCCAATAACAGGCAGCTGGAATGATGACGAGTATAATAACCCTGGAACATCTCTATGAAATTCTCTGAACTGGCGCCACGCGAACGGCATAATTTTGTTTATTTCCTGCTGTTCTTTTTCTTTTACTACTTCATTATGTCGGCCTATTTCCCGTTTTTTCCGGTGTGGCTGGCGGATGTAAACCATTTAACTAAAACGGAAACCGGGATTGTCTTCTCTGCTATTTCGCTGTTTGCCATTATTTGCCAACCGATATTTGGCCTGATATCCGATAAGTTGGGACTGCGTAAACACCTGCTGTGGACCATCACCATCTTATTAATTCTGTTTGCCCCGTTCTTTATCTTTGTCTTCTCGCCGCTGCTGCAGGTCAATATTATCGCCGGGGCGCTGGTGGGGGGACTCTATCTGGGAATTGTCTTCTCCAGCGGTTCCGGCGCGGTCGAAGCCTATATTGAGCGGGTCAGTCGCGCCAACCGTTTCGAATACGGCAAGGTTCGCGTTGCTGGCTGTGTCGGCTGGGCGCTCTGCGCGTCAATCACCGGCATCTTGTTTGGTATTGATCCCAATATCACCTTCTGGATCGCCTCCGGCTTTGCGCTGGTGCTTGGGGTGCTGCTGTGGTTCTCCCGTCCGGAAAGCAGCAACAGCGCACAGGTGATGGACGCCTTAGGGGCAAACCGTCAGGCGTTTTCTCTGCGCGTCGCCGCTGAGCTGCTGAGAATGCCGCGATTCTGGGGATTTATTATCTATGTGGTCGGCGTCGCCAGCGTCTATGACGTATTCGACCAGCAGTTTGCTAACTTTTTTAAAGGCTTTTTTGCCGACCCGCAGCGCGGAACTGAAGTCTTTGGTTTCGTCACCACCGGCGGCGAATTGCTGAATGCGCTGATCATGTTCTGCGCCCCGGCTATTGTGAACCGTATCGGGGCGAAAAATGCGCTGCTGACCGCCGGAATAATTATGTCCGTGCGTATTCTCGGCTCCTCATTCGCCACGACGGCGGTCGAGGTCGTGATCTTAAAAATGCTGCATATGTTTGAAGTTCCGTTCCTGCTGGTCGGCACCTTTAAATATATCTCCTCGGCCTTTAACCCGAAACTGTCCGCCACCCTGTTTCTGATCGGTTTTAACTTATCGAAACAGCTCTCTGGCGTGGTGCTGTCGGCATGGGTGGGCCGCATGTACGACACCGTCGGCTTCCACCAGGCTTACTTGATTCTGGGTTCGATTACCCTGGGCTTTACCGTGATCTCACTGTTCACCTTGAAAGGCAGTAAAACGCTGCTGCCGACCGCCGGCTATAACAACGCCGCGTAAACCGCAAATTAGCAGCCCGTTACGCACGACGGGCCGCTACCATTATCCGGCGGCTGCAGCTTTGATTCGCGTCTCGCCGTCGCTGTTTTCCAGCTCGTATAGCCGGCTCTCGGCCTGCGAGGAGATAAGTGCCGCCAGCTCGGCAGAGTGGCTGGTCAACCAGATTTGGCTATAGCGGGAGGCCTCGACAATCAGTCTGGCCAGCGCCGGGAACATCTGCCGATGCAGGCTGTTTTCCGGTTCGTTAATTGCCAGGAATGCCGGCGGGCGCGGGCTCAACAATGCTACCGCCAGACATAAAAAACGCAGCGTGCCGTCCGACATTTCCGCCGCCAGCAGCGGGCGAAACACCCCGTTGCGCCGCATCTTAATCGAGAAACGCGAGTTTTCGTTTTCGCAGAAGAACGTGCACTCCGGAAAAGCGGCGGCCAGAATCTCGTGCAGGAGCGCTTCGGCGCCAATTTCGACAATCGTCTGAAAAGCGGCGGCAAGATTATGCCCGTCGCTGTCGAGGACCGGTGAACGATAACCTACCGTCGGATGTCGGAGCGCCGAATGTCGGCCGATATTAAATTCATGGTAGAAACGCCACTGGCGCATCGTTTCCCGGACGCGAGAAACTTCCGGGAAGCGGTGCGGCTCGCCCAGTTGACCAAAGATCGACTCGTTTTCATAAATCGTGTCGGTGAAGGTATTTTTCTCGCCGTTGACATCGAGCAGGAACGCGGCCTGGTTTTTCCGCTGCAGCACCCTGGCAGAAGGTCGCCGGGAGAATCCCGCCAGCCAGATGGACTCCTCTTTGACAATCGGGTCGAGCATAAACTGAGTGGGATAAGGCAGCTTTTCCGGGAAACCCACCTGGAGCTCATAGTCAAACTCCGCGGTCAGACAGGAAATTTGCAGCCGACGCGGGTGGCGCGCCGTCGGTGCCGTTCGCCCTGACCACATCACATTTTCCAGGCCGCCCTCCTCGCTGATATAGCTTGAGAACTTGCCGTCCGCGGAGGCGGTTAACAGGTGAATCGCTTTGTAGATGTTGGACTTGCCGCAGCCATTCGGCCCAAATACGATATTGAGCGCGCCCAGTTCCAGTTCGATATCCCTGACCGACCTGAAATTTTGTATGCGGATATGGTGAATCATGGTGCTCCCGATGAAAAAACTCCGTGCTGCGGCAGTGGCAAACAAGGGGAATGATAACACGGTCAGGCCGGACGAAGGTCAATCGTCCGGCAAGGACGCACTCAGCGGAGAGACTTTTTCATGCCTCGGGTCAGGGCCACGCGTTTGAGCTTGTCAGCATCGTCATGGGTTTCGCTAAACACACCGAAAAAGTAGCGCTCATCATCGATCGTTTGCGAAACAATCCGATAGCTCAGCGGATTGCCAGATTTCGCGCCATACTGCGCGGCGGTGACGGACAGTTCCGTCGCGGTACCGGCGACGCTGACCAACAGGCCATCCGCCTTTCCCCCCACCAGCATGACCTTAATTAGCGGGTCCACCATGTTCCTCCCGGATGGATCAATGGTTAATATGTGATTGCCGACGGCGTAGAGCATTTATACAACCTTCAGTACATTCTTATAGTTCATACCAGCCTGAATGAAAAAAACTCTTTCATATAGTGAGCTAAGCATTGATTATTACTGGTAAAAGCTGGCAGATGATGAAGGAAAAAAGAGAAATTGTGAATCTTCATAACTCTTATTTGTCTTTATTTTTTGTTTATTTTCCGTGACGTCCGCAAAACCCGCCAGATCGACTTGTGGACAACAACCTGCAGGGAAACATTCCGCTATGCGTCAATATCGATTCGCCCTTCTGCCATTGTTAGCCGCCCTGGCGCTCCCCGGTTGGGCGCATGAAGCCACGGTGACGACGGTTAAACAAGCCGAAAGCCAGCTGCAGGGCCGGGTCGGCTACGCCGAACTGGATTTAGCTTCCGGCCAACTGCTGTCCGGCTATCGCGCTGGCGAACGCTTCCCGATGATGAGCACCTTTAAAGTGCTGCTCTGCGGCGCAGTCTTGTCGCGCGTCGATACCGGTGAAGAACAGCTCGATCGCCGTATCCATTACCGGCAGCAGGATCTGGTGGAATACTCGCCGGTGACGGAGAAGCATCTTGCCGATGGGCTCACCGTGGGCGAACTGTGCGCGGCCGCCATTACCCTGAGCGATAATACGGCGGCAAACCTGCTGTTGACCACTCTCGGCGGCCCGCAGGGGCTGACCACGTTCCTGCGCCACAGCGGCGACCAGACTTCGCGACTCGACCGGTGGGAAACGGAACTCAATGAAGCGCGGCCGGGCGATGTGCGTGATACGACGACTCCGGAAGCGATGGCCAGGACACTGCGAAATCTGTTGACCGGCCGCGTGCTTTCCCCCGCCTCGCAGCAGCAGTTGCAACGCTGGATGGTAGAGGACAAAGTTGCGGGGCCGCTGTTGCGCTCTGCGCTGCCGGCGGGCTGGTTTATTGCCGATAAGACCGGAGCCGGCAACCGCGGCTCGCGCGGAATCATCGCCGCTCTCGGTCCGGACGGTAAAGCCGCGCGCATCGTGGTGATTTATTTAACCGCAACCCCGGCCTCAATGGATGAGCGCAATAAACAGATTGCGGCCATCGGTGAAACGCTGGTCAGGCACTGGTCCAAAGACGATAAAAGACCCTAGCCGGTCAGCGATCGCTCGCCATCCGGAACATCCCCGGACAAAACCTCAGACGTAAAAAAGCCTCGCAAACGCGAGGCCTGACGCGGAGAGATCGCAGCGATGGCCGGGATTAGTTTTCCTCGTAACCTTCGAGCGCATCCTGAATGGCATCGGCTAAGGAAGCGACTTCCTGAGCCACATTGCGTAAATCCATCTGGCTACGAATCCCGGAATTCGCGGTTGATGAAGAGACGGCGGCTTTCGAAATTTCTAATGCCGCCTGAACAGCGAGCAGACGCTTATGTTTCTCGATAGCCGCGTCGCCACTATCGCCATCAAATTGAAAGTATTTTTCTAACATAGCGGATCCTTTTCAGCCATTTCATTATCGGGGAGGATATTCTCGTCTAAGCGGGGGCAAATAAACAGCAAAAAAAATATTAATTACAAAGAGTTAATATTTAGTTGTTTAACAACGTCGTTCAGAGCGCAGGGCGTCACTAAGGACAGCGCCGCAAGAGGTCTGCAGGATGAAGAAGAGATAACACCGGGCGATTCTGTTTGCCGACGTCTGGCTACGTTTAATCAGCGGCTCTTTTCGCGACGAACCGTGTGACGGTTTCGCCAGCGACACACAACAAACCATCGCTGCATCGCGCTATTAGCCTTCCCGTCGTCCACGCAACTTGATACTGTATGCAAATACAGTAAAAATAGCGCCAACAATTAACGCTGAGAGATGAAATATGTTTGTGGAACTGATTTATGACAAACGGAACTTTGAGGGCCTTCCCGGGGCGAAAGAGACGATTGCAGCTGAACTATCGAAGCGAATTCACCGTATCTTTCCCGATGCTGATGTACGTGTAAAGCCGATGATGACGCTACCGGCAATTAACACCGATGCCAGCAAGCACGAAAAAGAACAAATCAGCCGTGCCGTGCAGGAAATGTTTGAAGAGGCTGATATGTGGATGGTCGAGGAGTGACGGAGAGAGAAAATGTCATTGTCCCCAGGGGGTGAATCTATCGGCCTGCGGACAAGATTTTACCCATACCGCCGACATGCATGAGCGATGTTGAGGTACAAAAAGTGGACAAAAAACCGGGCCTCAGGCCCGGTTCTGTTTCCGACACACGGTTAGCCTATGCACTCAGTCCGCGGTTTTCCAGCATCGGCTCAATCTTCGGATCGTGCCCGCGCCACTGGCGATAAAGTTCTGCTAAATCAGTACTGTTACCGCGGGACAAAATCGCCTCGCGGAAGCGCTGGCCGTTTTCGCGGGTTAACCCGCCCTGCTCAACGAACCACTGATAGCCGTCATCGGCCAGCATCTGCGTCCACAGGTAGGCGTAATAACCTGCGGCATAGCCGCCGCCGAAGATATGCGAGAAGTAGCTGCTACGGTAGCGCGGCGGTACCGCGGCGAGGTCCATCTGCTCCTGACGCAACGCCAGCGCTTCAAAGCTATCGACATCGCGCGGAATATCTGCCGACGAGAGGCTATGCCAGTGCATATCCAACAGCGCCGCCGCCAGCAGCTCGCTCATGTCATAGCCCTTATTAAACTTCGCCGCGCGCAGCATCCGCTCACGCAGCGTATCCGGCATCGCTTCCCCGGTCTGATAATGGCGCGCATAGTGGGCGAACACCTGAGACTGACTGGCCCAGTGCTCAAAGATCTGCGACGGAAACTCAACAAAATCGCGCGGCGTATTGGTCCCCGACAGACTGGCGTAACGCTGACTGGCAAACAGCCCGTGCAGCGCGTGACCAAATTCATGGAATAAGGTGATGACCTCATCCCAGGAGAGCAGCGCGCTGTGGCCGGCCTTCGGTTTCTGGTAGTTGCAGACGTTGTAAATCACCGGATGCCGGGCGAGCAGCGTGGATTGTTCAACGAAGACATCCATCCACGCCCCGCCGCTTTTCGAATCCCGCGAGAAGTAGTCGCCGTAAAACAGCGCCAGACCTTCCCCGTTGGCGTCAAAAATTTCCCATACCCGGACGTCCGGATGATAAACCGGAATATCAAACCGTTCGACAAAGCGCAGACCAAACAACTGCGACGCCGTCCAGAACACGCCATCCTCTAAAACGCGGTCGAGGGAGAAGTAGGGTTTTAACTGGGCTTCATCGATGGCGAATGTCGCCCGGCGCACCTGTTCGCCGTAGTACAACCAGTCCCAGGCTTCAGCCTTAAAACCGCCGCCCTCACCATCAATCACCCGTTGGATATCCGCCAGCTCCCGTTCCGCTCTTGCCCGGGCGGCCGGGGCTATCCGACGCATGAACGCAAATGCCGCCTCGGGCGTTGCCGCCATTTGGTCGGCCATCGACCAGCTGGCGTAATCCGCCACGCCCAGCAGTTCCGCTTTCCGGGCGCGAATCTCCGCCAGGCGAAGCACCAGCTCGCGGGTATCATTCGCATCGCCCTTCTGATTGCGTTTCCAGCCGGCAGCAAACAGATTTTCACGCGTCTGGCGACAGCGTAAGGCGAGTAACGCCGGTTGCTGGGTGGTGTTCAGCAAAGGCAGCAGCCAGCGATCGCTCAGCCCTTTTTCCCGCGCGGCATCTGCGGCTTCAGCAATCTCTTCATCGCTGAGTCCGGCTAACTGCTCCGGGTCGTCAACCACTAGACCGCCGGATTTAACCGCCGCCAGCAGCCGCTGCTGAAACTGACTCTGCAAAGCCGCAGCCTGGGTATTCAAAGCCCGCAGCTCCGTTTTTTGCGCATCGGCCAGGGTCGCACCGGCCAGCGTAAAACGCTGCCAGGTGATCTCCAGCAGCCTGCGGGACTCGCTATCTGGCGGCAAGGTGTCACGCTGCTGCCATACCTGCTTCACGCGCTCGAATAGCGCCGCGTTAAGCCAGATATCATTTCCCAGATCCGCCAGCTCAGCAGAAAATTGCTCATCAAGCGCCTGGATCGTCGGGTTGGTATGCGCCCCGGCCATGGCAAAAAATACCCGGGTAACGCGCGCCAGCAGCTGCCCGCTCTGCTCGAGCGCGACCAGCGTGTTGGCAAAGTCCGCCGGCGCCGGATTATTTACTATCGCGGCAATCTCTTCCCGCTGACGGCGAACGCCTTCATCAAAGGCCGGTCGGTAATGGGTATCGTCAATCAGATCAAACTGGGGTGCCTGATAAGGCAACAGACTGACGCGCAAAAAGGGGTTATTGTCGGCCATCATCGTCTCCTGGACTCGGTAATCCAGTAAGATTAGGCAACTCATTGATTGACCGCAATGATTTCCGCCTGCTGGCGAGCGGCGCTACCCGAACGCGGTCATAACAAAAAAAAGAAAACGCCGGCCACCAGCAGCGCGCCCGTTACGCCAAGAATATCGATTGCCGTGCTGATTATGGTGGCGTGCGTCGGAATGCTCTCTTCTTCTTCCCATTCGTTCATCGGAACCCTCCTCAGGCAAAAAAGCGCCGCCGCAACGGGCCGGCGCGACAAGGATTTAGGTGTCAATCCTGTGCTCTTCTGTCGTGTGGCGGCAGAATAACAATCCCCATAATGTCGTCGATGATCAATTCATGCCATGAATGCTTTCTTGTTTATTTTTCCACAAGGTTCGCATAACTGACCAGCCGGCCACCTCTTTTCCGTTAGCCAACAGCGCCGGTTCGCCCACTCTTGCCACAGCGATGTTTATCCCGGCGGAAAGGCGCTCATCCGCGCTCGCCGTCGCAATTACCTGTTTTGGAAACGTATTGCTTGTTCCACGGATGTAGACTCTCTTTTCTTTTGTAGCTACAGTGCTGGTAATGAGCGGTTATCGTCATTGTTTAATCTTTTTCTCCGGATTGGGTCCTTTGGCGCGCAGCAATACGCAGGCGAACCGTTTTTACGCAAAATATTAAGCAAGACGGTATGGAAAGCCCCGACATAAGACGGCTGGGGCATGATGAGAACATTGACAGGAGCGATAATGATTATTCTGATTACCGGGGCAACAGCAGGTTTTGGTGAAAGCATGACTCGCCGTTTTATCGCTAATGGTCACAAGGTGATCGCCACCGGGCGTCGCGAAGAGCGCCTGAAAACGTTGCAGGATGAGCTGGGCGCGAATCTCTACACCGCGCAGCTGGATGTCCGCAACCGTGCCGCGATTGAAGAGATGATTGCCGGACTACCGGCCGAGTGGCAGGCCATCGATGTGCTGGTCAATAACGCCGGTCTGGCGCTGGGCCTTGAGCCGGCGCACAAAGCCAGCGTCGAAGACTGGGAAGACATGATCGACACCAACAACAAAGGGCTGGTCTATATGACCCGTGCCGTGCTGCCGGGTATGGTTGAGCGTAACCGCGGTCATATTATTAATATCGGTTCCACCGCCGGCAGCTGGCCTTATTCCGGCGGCAACGTCTACGGCGCGACCAAAGCCTTTGTGCGTCAGTTCAGCCTGAACCTGCGTACCGATCTGCACGGTACAGCCATTCGAGTGACCGATGTAGAGCCCGGCCTGGTCGGCGGTACTGAGTTCTCTAACGTCCGTTTTAAAGGCGACGATGCTAAAGCGAGTAAAGCCTACGAGAATACCCAGGCATTAACAGCGGAAGATGTGACCGAAGCGGTATGGTGGGTCGCCACCCTGCCCGCGCATGTCAATATCAACACGCTGGAAATGATGCCGGTCAGCCAAAGCTTTGCCGGCCTGAGCGTCCATCGCGCGGGCTAAAACCGGCAGCCCGGCCGCTTTGCGGCCGGGTATGGGCGAATGGACAAATAACGCGTAAAATAGCGCATATCCCCCAATAAAAGTAACCATCAATGGCCGCAGAATTGCAACTTAATCCGACACAGCCTGTAAACCAGCAAATTTATCGTATCCTTCGCCATGATATCGTTCATTGTTTGATCCCGCCGGGTACCCCGCTGTCTGAGAAAGAAGTGTCTGTGCGTTTTAGCGTTTCCCGCCAACCGGTGCGTGAGGCTTTTATCAAACTGGCTGAGAATGGTCTTATTCAAATTCGCCCGCAGCGCGGCAGCTATGTCAATAAGATCTCACTGTCTCAGGTGCGCAACGGATGTTTCGTTCGCCAGGCTATCGAATGCGCCGTGGTGCGCCGTGCCGCCGGAATGATCACCGCCGAACAAATCTATCAGCTTGAGCAAAATCTTAACCAGCAGCGTATTGCGGTTGAGCGTCAGCAGTTAAATGATTTTTTTCAGCTGGATGATGAATTTCACCAAAAACTGTCGCTGATTGCCGACTGTCAGCTGGCGTGGGATACCGTCGAGAATATTAAAGCGACAATTGACCGGGTCCGCTACATGAGCCTCGATCACATTACCTCGCCGGAGATGCTGTTGCGCCAACACCATCAAATTTTTCAGGCTCTGGAAAATCGTGATGCGGAAGCGGTCGGCACCGCGATGAATATTCACCTGCATGAAATCAGTGAATCGGTATTATTAATTCGTCAGGAAAACCGCGACTGGTTTAGTGAAGAGTAAATGATTTCGGCGGCAGCCAAATAAACAGCAACGCTGCCGCCCTGATGGCTAAATACGCTAGCGGACAACCAGCACCGGTATTTTTGCGTAGCGCAGAATTGATTCAGCGTTCGAGCCGAGAAGATGCGTGGATAGGCCCGGTGTGCGTGAGCCAACAACAATCACGTCAAACTCGTCGGCATTGCCGATAGCCAGTATTTCATCGCGGACATTGCCAAAGACTACCCGGGTATGAATCCGCTCAGCCGGAATCGAGAACAGACGGGACAGCGTCTGCATTTTCTTTTCTGACTCTGCTTTCATAAAGGTTTCGAATTTCTGAATATCCGCAGCGAAGCCGCGTAAAACGGAACGACTGCTGTTTGGCAATACGTTTAATAACGTAATTTCGCCCTCTTCAGCCGACGCCAGGAACTCAGCATGACGAACCGCTTTATCACTCAAATCCATTTCAAATACATCGACCGGCAAGAGAATTTTCTTGTACATATGCGGCTCCTTTTTCCGAAGTACTTAATTTCACTGCGCACATCATGACATATTTATTTTCAGTCCCACACAACTAATAACCCTGTAATCTGGCATATTCATTAAAATAAACATCAATTATATATAGTTAGCTCTGGATAGCTAAAGTTATGTATATTCAATGTTCTCGATCAATATTTGTATAAAAGCCACAATAAATATTTTTACCGCCGAAGAAAACGCCCTGCCAGGATGTTAACGAACGTGATTGCAAAAATTAAGACACCCGGATGGGTGTCTTAATGTTGTTCCACAAGGTCGAGCGGGACGGGTGCCGCTAGTGAGTCTGGGCCCAGGCCGCAACGGTCGCCTTCGCGCCCCGCGCTTTCAACGACAGCCAGGCGCTCGTTACGGCATCGACAAAACGACCGTTCTGCGGCAAATCGCGGCCAAAGATGGCTTCGATACCCAGCAACGCTTTCACCCGTTCCGGCCCCTCAGCGCTGTTCTGGACCGCCTGCTGAATCACCGGCAGCAGCGGATCGCAGATCTCAATCGCCTGTCCCTGCTCATCAACGCCGCCGACATAGCACATCCAGCCCGCGATCCCCATCGCCAGCAGGCTGAAGTCGGTACGCTGCGCGAGATGCCAGCGCACGGAATCCAGCATCCGCTGCGGCAGTTTCTGGCTGCCGTCCATCGCAATCTGCCAGGTGCGGTGTTTCAGTGCCGGGTTGCTGTAACGGTCGATGAGAAGCCCGGCGTAACGTTCCAGATCAACGCCCTGGACTTTCAACGTCGGCGCCTGTTCGCTGAGCATTAAGCTGCGCGCCGCGCGGCGGTAATTCTGATCCTGCATACAGTCATTGATATGCTGATAGCCGGCCAGATATCCCAGATAGGCGAGGAAAGAGTGGCTGCCGTTGAGCATACGCAGTTTCATCTCTTCAAAAGGTACGACGTCAGCGACCAGTTCGGCCCCCGCGAGTTCCCACGCCGGGCGACCCGCCACAAAGTTGTCTTCAATGACCCACTGACGGAACGGCTCACAGGCAACGCCCGCCGGATCGCGCACGCCGGTCAACTGCTCAATTTTATCCAGCGTGTCGGCCGTCACCGCCGGCACAATGCGATCAACCATCGTCGACGGGAAGGTCACCTGTTGCGCAATCCAGTCGGCGAGATCGCCGTCAATTGCGCGCGCCAGGGCACAAACCACATTGCGCGTGACATGACCGTTCTCCGGCATATTATCGCAGGACATCACGCTGAATGCCGGCAAGCCTGCAGCTTTGCGCCGCGCCAGGGCTTCAACGATAACGCCCGGCGCAGATTTCGGCTGGTGCGGATTCAGAATATCCGCCGCGATCAGCGGATGCTCCAGCTGTATCTCGCCGGTGGACGGCGAGTGGCAATAGCCTTTTTCGGTAATCGTCAGGGATACAATGGCCACCTGAGGCTCACACATCTTCGCCAGCACACTCTCAAGGCCATCGACCTCTGCATGCATGGCTTGTTTAACCACGCCGACCACGCGGGCCGTCCAGGCATCCGCCGACATTTCGGCAACGGTATACAGGAGATCCTGTTTCTGCAGATCGGCAATCTGCTGCTCGCCGCCAATCAGGTTAACTTCGGTGTAGCCCCAATCGCTGCCCTGTTCTGCCGCCAGAATATCGGCATAGACCGCCTGGTGCGCGCGATGGAATGCGCCAAAACCGAGATGGACAATGCGCGAAACCAGTTTGCTGCGATCGTAGGAAGGAAGCGTTGCCTTGGCTGTTAAAAGCGTGTTTTCCATGGTGACTCTCATTTTTATGATTACTAATCAACCATTCTCGAGGAGAATGCCTCTGTGAGGTAAACCATCTCATGCAATTGGTATGACATCTTTGATTTCCATCAACTACCATACAAGAAGATTTTGCCATTCACAGTCTGTTTCACTACGGGTGAATAGAGGAAATAAAAAGCCGGGTTCCGCACCCGGCCAGTTTGCACGTCGGTCTGTCAACGGTTCAGGTTAACTGACCGCTTCTCACCTCGCGATGTTGAGGAACGGCGTCTGCCGCATCGTCCAGCAAGCTGAGATCGCGGTCCCGCACTTCTGGCATAAGGAGAGCGGAGAGCAAGCCAATAGACGAGTAGCAGATAAGCATGGCAACGATCGGCCACCATGAGTCCGTCATATTACAGAAAATACCGGCCAGTACCGGACCAAAGCCTACGGCAACTAAACCACCGGTTTCTTTTGAAATCGCCATTCGCGTAAAGCGGTTACGCGAACCGAAAATTTCCGCCATGGTGATATTTTCAAGCGCAAACAGACCCAGCACAGCAATATTATGGATGACAATCAACGACGCCATAATTGCGCCGACGCTGTAGCTCTTATCAACAATGATCGAGACCATCGGATAGGCCAGTATAATGGCGGTGATATTCACGATAATATAAGGGACACGGCGACCGATTTTATCGGATAACCACCCGAGGAGAGGGATGGTGATAAAACCGATGCCGGAACTAATCATTAAAGCATCGGTTGGAATAGCTTTATCAAATAATAAGGTCTGTACCAAATAGCCGGCCAGGAACGTCTGCAATAAACCTGAGTTACCCGCCTGACCGAAACGTAACCCGGTTGCCAGCCAGAAGGATTTACTTTTCAGCATCGCGCCAAAAGTAGTCTCCCGCTCCGCTGCGCCGGTTTGCAGCTCGCCTCCCTCGTTGACCTGTTCAAATACCGGACTTTCTTTAAGGTTCAGCCGCAGCCAGATAGCGAATATCATCACCACGGCGCTGGCAAGGAACGGGATTCGCCATCCCCATGCCACCAGCTCCTCCCGGTCAAGCAGGAAAAACATTATCGCCCAGATAGCGGTTGCGCTCAGCGTGCCGCAGTTGGTCCCCATTGCGACCAGCGACGAAATGATGCCGCGTTTCCCCTTCGGCGCATATTCGGCCAGCATGGTACCTGCTCCGGAGATTTCAGCCCCGGCGCCCAGCCCCTGGACAATACGTAAAGTCACCAGTAACACTGGCGCAAAAATGCCAACCTGCGCATAGGTAGGCAACACCCCAATCAGGGTGGTACAAATGCCCATCATCGTAATAGTGATAAAGAGAACGCGTTTACGTCCGATTTTGTCCCCCATCCGGCCAAAGATAAAAGCACCGACTATTCGCGCAATATATCCCGCGCCATAGGTCCCCATCGCCAGAATAAGCGCCATTGCGGCTGATTGCTCAGGAAAAAAGATTTCATGAAAAACCAGCGCAGCCCCTAAAGAATAGAGTTGAAAGTCCATAAACTCCAGAGCGGTCCCTAACCACCCAGACACAGCCGCACGGATGAGATCGGCCGTTGTTCTCTCATTATTTACTGTAGTCATCATTATTTTCTCTAATTGTTAGAAGTCGAGCCTGCATTTATTATTAGAGTCAAAAGGTCAGTAAAACCTTACAACAGCTCTTTCTGTCTTTTTCAAAAGTTTCGATAGCGTCGATAATATTCTGATAGTCAAAAACATGAGTAATGAGAGCTTCAGGATCAATTAACCCTTGCTCTAACCACGCCAATACAATGGGGAATTTATGCGCATTCAGCCGCGATGAAAATATAGACAGTTCTTTACCGGTAATACCCTGCTGGGCAACCTGCGAGGGTTCCGTTGAGAATCCCATGAGCACAATTCTGGCCGCCGGAGAGGCCAGCGTCACGGCCTCCTGAAAAATTGACGGATGACAGGCCGCATCAATAATCAGCGTCGGTTTAATGCCTTTATCCTGCAGGCATTCCGCTAATGACGTTTGACCGTTGTTGATCGTCCAGTCGGCACCATTGCGCTTCGCCATTTGCAGGCGTTCGTCGATCTGGTCAGTCACAATCACTTGCTTAACCCGATAGACCCGCTTCAGCACCTGAATCGTAGTTAAGCCCATCGGCCCGGCGCCAAATACCAGCGCGATGTCCTGTGCCGTCGGTTTAACCTGTCCGGTGACGTTGGCAGCAATGGTGAAAGGCTCAACCATCACCGCGTGCCGATCGGGTACCGTATCCGGCACTAACCAGCAATTTTGAGCAGGCACAACCACATATTCGCTAAAACCGCCATCCCGGTGGACCCCCAGAACCACCAGAGAAGTGCAGACGTTGGGTTTGCCCACTGAGCACGGATAGCAATGACCACAGCTAATCACCGGGTCAACGCTCACCCGCTGGCCGATCTTCCTGTCCAGCACCCCATCGCCAACGGCATCGATGATGCCGTAGAATTCATGGCCAATAACGCGAGGGTATTTAGCAAAAGGATTATGCCCGCGGTAGATATGGCTATCGGAACCGCAAATCCCCGCCAGCTTAACTTTTACCCGCACTTCTCCAGGCGCAGGTTCCGGCCTGTCTCTCTCTTCCACCTTCAGCTCATTGGGTTGTCGTATCACGATGCTTTTCATTTTTATCTCCTTACCAGTTCCATAAGGTGCCGTCGTCCAGTCTGGCTACCGGCAGACAGGCGGGCTCATACGGGTATTTTGCTGCCCGTTTTTCATCAAACTCGATACCCAACCCCGGCTTTTCTCCTGGATGCATATAGCCGTTGTCAAAGGTCCAGCTGTGTGGGAAAACCTCCAGCATCTGCCCGGAATAACCCATATATTCCTGGACGCCGAAGTTCGGCACCCACAGGTCAAAATGAAGCGCCGCAGCCATGCAGATCGGCGACAGATCGGATGGCCCGTGCGAACCGGTACGGACCTGATAAAGCGAAGCAAAATCGGCAATGCGGCGCATGCCGGTAATCCCGCCAGCATGGGTGATAGTGGTGCGGATATAGTCGATCAGCTGTTCTTCAATCAGCTGCTTGCAATCCCAGATGCTGTTGAAGACTTCACCGACGGCAATGGGCGTCACGGTGTGCTGGCGAATCAGGCGGAAGCACGCCTGGTTCTCTGCCGGGGTAGGATCTTCCATCCAGAACAGGCGATACTCTTCGATGCTTTTACCAAAGCGAGCCGCTTCAATGGGCGTCAGCCGATGATGCATGTCGTGCAGCAGATGCTCGTTAAAGCCAAACTTTTCACGCACGGCGGCAAACAGCTGCGGCGTAAAATCCAGATATTTCTCCGTTGACCACAGCTGCTCTTCCGGCCACTGGCCCTTGGTCGCCGGCTCGTACGCCTGGCCTTTCCCCTTCGCCATTCCATAGGTCGTTTTCATACCCGGAACGCCGCACTGCACGCGAATGGCCTTAAAGCCCATCTCCTGATGGCGGGCATAGTCCTCCAGTACTTCATCGATGGAGTGCCCGGTGGTGTGGCAGTAAACCATCACGCCTTCTCGCGATGCACCGCCCAACAGCTGATACAAAGGCATCCCCGCCGCTTTCGCTTTTATATCCCACAGCGCCATATCGACGGCAGAAATAGCCGACATGGTGACCGGCCCACGGCGCCAGTACGCTCCTTTGTAGAAAAACTGCCAGATGTCTTCAATGCGGTGCGCATCGCGGCCAATAAGCTGCGGACAGAGATGATCCTGCAGATACGATGCCACGGAGAGCTCACGTCCGTTCAGCGTCGCATCCCCCAGCCCGACAACCCCGTCATCGGTGGTGATTTTAAGGGTGACAAAGTTACGTCCGGGGCAAGTGACGAAAACTTCAGCGGCAACGATCTTCATCTCTGTTTCCTTCCATCCTGACGACAAGTGATCAAAATTAAAGCATCAGACCTACTACCATACAAGTATGAAATTAGAAAAAGACGCGTTCGGTCACATTCTTCAGACGAGGTGAAGCGGCGCTGAGCGCCGCTTCTGTAGGCTAATGAATAGGGTCTTTTACAATGAAGAAGTAGCAAAGTGCGCCGGTAAAAGTCACACAGGCGGCAATGACCAGCGCAAGATTGAATGAGTGGGTGGTGTCGACGACCCAACCGGTAACGACCGGGGCAAAAGAGGCAAAAACGAAACTGCCGAAATTCTGAATCGCCGCCACCGAGGCAACTTTCTGCTCGCTGACCAGCACCTGTACCAGCCCCCACGCCGAGGTTCCGGCAAAATGAACGCAGAACAGCGCCATCGAGATAAAAGCCACGGCCTGAGCCGGCGATGAGGACTGCACCACCAGCAGCGTGCCCAGCGCGGAAAGCAGCAGACCAACAACAATCGCGGTTTTGCGTGTCTTCGCCAGATCATATCCCCGGCGCGCCAGGGCATCGACGACAATACCATTAACCCACATGCCAACGGCAGCGGCCAGGAAAGGAATGGCCGCCACCCACCCCGTTTTTGCAAGACTGAGTCCCTGCTGCGCCTGAAGGTATCCCGGCAGCCAGGCAATATACAGCCAGCCGGTATAGTTCACGCCCGAAAAACCCAGAATCATGCCCCAGGTCGTCCGGCGTTTAAACAGCCCCAGCCACTCGCTAAAATTCAGCGTCGGACGCGCCTGCACCGGCGCCGCAAGGTAGAGCCGCTCATCCTGCTGCAGATCAAACTGCGCCCGGTTGCGATACCAGGCATACCAGCACAGACCCACCACAATACCCGCCAGACCAATAACCACGAACATCGTCCGCCAGCCCCAGGCAATCTGCATCAGCACCAGCGCTGGCGGCGCAATCGCCTGCCCTAATACCGTCGATGAGTTAAAGATCCCCACGGCCGTTCCGCGCTCTTTCTGAACATACCAGTCGTTGATCGATTTAACGCCCGCGGGCATAAACGGGGCTTCGCCAATGCCAAGACCAATACGCAGGAGAATAAAATGGCTGAATGAGTTCACCATCCCGGTCAGTGCCTGCATTAATGACCAAAAGATGAGTCCGGCCCCGAGCACAATGCGCGGGCCAAAGCGGTCCAACAGCATGCCTGAAGGTAGTTGAGCGAAACCATAGGATAGTGAAAACGCCGACAGCAGCACACCGAACTCGGTCGCACTCAGCCCCAAATCACCGCGAATAGCCTCTCCCGCGACGCTTAACGACGAACGATCGAGGAAGTTGACGATGCCAGCGATAAACAGAAGCACCAGCGTCACATTCTGTACCCGGCGAATGCGAGCCGGTTTGGCGCCAGTCTGGCTGGCGAGAGTCTGGATAGCCATAGTTGTTCCTTACTGTAATTGACGATATGCATTTAACAGTAAGACAACAAGCCGACTACCATACAAGAATAAAGGTTAAAATTAGCGTGAACGATCACAGAAGAACGCGCGTTAAGCGCGTCCCCAGCCAGCGACAATAATCAACATGCCGCACAGCGCAATCAGCGCCCCTGCCCAGTCATAATGGCTAAGCTTAACGCCATCGACAAAACGCAGCCACAGCAGCGCGGTGCAGACATACACGCCGCCATAAGCGGCATAAACCCGCCCGCTTGCTGCTGGATGCAGCGTCAGCAACCAGACAAACATCATCAGCGCCAGACCTGCCGGAATTAACAGCAGCGGCGTTGCGCCGCGTTTTAACCATAGCCAGGGTAAATAACATCCGAGAATTTCACAGAGCGCGGTGGCGAAGAAAAGCAGCGTTGTTTTGAACATTAAAGACACGTAAAGAGAGCAGGTTGTTGGCCCATTTTACGCAATAATCTGCTTCTTCCACACTCTTTTGTCGGGTATGCCGGCGAAAAGAGATGTAGTAAACTGCCTGCAGATTGCAGGGGCTTCCCCTTTTTATCACTCAAAGGAAATCGTGATGAAAATGACACAGAACACACGTTACTGCCTGACGGCTATGCTGGCGCTGAGCGCCGTACTCTTTACCGCATCGTCTTTCGCGCAAACCAGCAAGCTGGTGATTGAATCCGGCGATAGCGCACAAAGCCGCCAGCAGGCCACCATGGAAAAAGAGCAGTGGAACGACACCCGCTCTTTGCGTCACAAGGTCAACACCCGCACCGAAAAAGAGTGGGACAAGGCTGACGTCGCTTTTGATGCGCAGGACAACTGCCAGAAAAGCACGAACGTCAACGCGTACTGGGAACCGAACACCCTGCGCTGCCTCGACCGCCGCACCGGTCGCGCTATTGCACCTTAATCCGTCACGCATCCATGGCGCCCACGGGCGCGATATTTAGCTTTTATCGACAGGAACAGCCATGACCGACGCATACTCAATCAAACTTCGTCCGCTCGAGCGTGAAGACTTACGTTTTGTCCACCAGCTCGATAACAATGCCAGCGTGATGCGCTACTGGTTCGAAGAGCCCTACGAAGCTTTTGTTGAGCTCTCCGACCTTTACGATAAACACATTCACGATCAGAGCGAACGCCGGTTTGTTATCGAATGTAATGGTGAAAAAGCCGGGCTGGTGGAACTGGTTGAGATCAACCACGTCCATCGCCGCGCCGAATTTCAAATCATTATTTCACCGGATTATCAGGGAAAAGGTCTGGCGACACGCGCCGCGAAGCTGGCGATGGACTACGGTTTTACCGTTCTCAATCTGTATAAACTGTATCTCATCGTCGACAGCGAAAATGAAAAAGCCATCCACATCTACCGCAAGCTTGGGTTTATGGTAGAGGGGGAGCTGATTCATGAATTTTTCATCAACGGCGAATACCGCAACACCATTCGTATGTGCCTGTTCCAGCACCAGTATATTAGCGAACATCGCACTCAGGGACAGTCGCTGCTGAAGCCCACGGCTCAGTAATATTCGATACTGTTTTTGATGGTATAACGACGGGTCAGCGGCGGCTGGACGCTTTCATCGACCACCTGCAGCTGGCAATCAACCGGATTATCGTGGCTATCGTAGTCACAGGTTTGACGCACGTTCCCCAACTGACGATCGTTGAAGGTGCTGGTCGCCGTGTAGTCCAGCTTTTTACGTGGATCCTTCGCCGGCGTGGAGATCACCGTAAAACGCTCATTTTTCGCCACGGTGGTTTTACCGGTCGGATAACCCTCGCTGTCATACTGATAGGTGGCAGTCGTCTCTTTGCCACGCGCGGCCACCACAAAGCCGTTATCATCCGTCTCCCAGATAATGCCGGCCGACGGCAGTTCCGCGAGCTGGCATTTTCCCTGCAGGCGCAGGCGTTTCTCACGGGTGCGGGCGTCAAGATAGAAGTTGGCATCCAGCATCAGCGTCGCGCCGGTATTATTTTCCCGGTCCTCCAGGTCCAGCAGATCAAAACAGCCCTCCCTCGAGAGGCTCGCGCTCACCCGTTTTACCACCTCATCGTGTTCGTCGAGCAGCGTCTGGCTAAAATCTTTCACCGGACCACGCAGCGGATCGAACTCGAACTCATTGGAAAAACTCGCCATTTCCGGCGTAAATGCTTCTGGCTTCTTCTGCGCATCGCAGGCGCTGAGCACCATCACCGCCGATATCAGCAATAACCGTTTTTTCACGCCGAATCCCTTTTGTATACATTGCAATCATATTAGCAAATACAATTGTTTACACCAGTTCTGCTATGCTTAAATCTGGATAACATTAATAAGGAGTCTATGATGAAACGCTCTTTCTGGCTATGCGCCGCGCTGCTGCTGGGTTCAACCTCAGCGCTCGCCGCGCCCGATTCCTGCGAACGCGTGAAGAACGATATTCAACAAAAGATCGTCAATAACGGCGTGCCGGCCTCAGGCTTTACTTTAGCGATCGTGCCCAACGATCAACCCGATCAGCCCGGTGCCCAGGTTGTCGGCCACTGTGCTAACGACACCTTCAAAATTACCTATACCCGCAGCGCCGATTCAGACAGCGACGCCCGTTAACCTCTTATTTTCATTCGAAGGATATTATCCCTGAGTTGACCAGGGATAATATCCTTCTACCCCACTTTGGGTATGATTGCTCCCCCATACACCGGAAAATGATACCGGCGATCTTTCTGCGGCAACACAACGATGGGGTGAGCCATGTCCAGTCAGGAACATTCTGGCGGCGTCAGCCGACGCACGTTAATCAAATCGTCTGCGATAGGCTCACTGGCGCTTGCCGCCGGTGGACTCTCGCTTCCTTTTAGTCTGCGCTCCGCTGCGGCGGCCGTTCAGCAGGCGACACAGAGTGAAGAACGTATCGTCTGGGGCGCCTGTTCGGTAAACTGCGGCAGTCGCTGCGCGCTGCGTCTGCACGTGCGCGATAATGAAGTCACCTGGGTAGAAACGGATAATACCGGGATGGACAATTATGGCGACCATCAGGTACGCGCCTGTCTACGCGGCCGCTCCATTCGCCGGCGAATCAACCACCCGGATCGCCTGAATTACCCGATGAAACGCATCGGCAAACGCGGCGAAGGCAAGTTTGCGCGCATCAGCTGGGAAGAGGCGCTGGAGACTATTGCCGGCAATCTGCAAAGAGTCGTCAAAGACTACGGCAACGAGGCGGTTTACATTAACTATTCGTCGGGAATTGTCGGCGGCAATATGACCCGTTCCTCGCCTTCGGCCTCGCCGGTCACCCGTCTGATGAACTGCTATGGCGGGTCGCTGAATCAGTACGGCACCTACAGTACCGCCCAGATTGCCTGCGCCATGCCCTACACCTACGGCAGCAACGAGGGTAACAGCACCTCGGATATCGAAAATAGCAAACTGGTGGTGATGTTCGGCAACAACCCGGCGGAAACCCGCATGAGCGGCGGCGGCATCACCTGGTATCTGGAGCAGGCCAGAGAACGCTCCAACGCGCGGATGATTGTCATTGACCCCCGCTATACCGATACTGCCGCCGGGCGGGAAGATGAATGGATCCCCATCCGTCCGGGCACCGATGCCGCGCTGGTGGCCGGTATCGCCTGGGTACTGATTAGTGAGAATCTGGTCGATCGGCCGTTCCTCGATAAATACTGCGTCGGCTATGACGAAAAAACCCTTCCCGCCAGCGCCCCGCCAGACAGCCACTACAAAGCCTACATTCTCGGTCACGGCGAGGACGGGACCGCCAAAACGCCGCAGTGGGCGTCGCGTATCACCGGGATCCCCGTCGACCGAATCATTAAGCTGGCCCGGGAAATTGGAACCACCCGACCCGCCTGTATTTGCCAGGGCTGGGGACCGCAGCGCCAGGCTAACGGGGAACTGGCTTCCCGGGCGATCGCCATGCTGCCGATTCTGACCGGCAATGTCGGCATTAACGGCGGCAACAGCGGCGCGCGCGAATCGACCTATACCCTGACCATTGAGCGCCTGCCGGTGCTGGTCAATCCGGTCAAAACCGCCATCTCCTGCTTTAGCTGGACCGACGCCATCGCGCGCGGCCCGGAGATGACCGCGCTGCGTGACGGCGTCAGAGGCAAAGATAAGCTGGATGTCCCGATTAAGTTTATCTGGAACTATGCCGGGAATACCCTCGTCAACCAGCATTCTGATATCAACAAAACCCACGAAATTCTCAAGGACGAGAAAAAATGCGAAATGATCGTGGTGATCGAGAACTTTATGACCTCTTCGGCGAAGTATGCCGACATTCTGCTGCCGGACCTGATGACCGTCGAACAGGAAGACATCATCCCTAACGACTACGCCGGGAACATGGGCTACCTGATTTTTATTCAGCCCGCAACCGCGCCGAAATTCGAACGCAAACCGATCTACTGGATTCTCAGCGAAGTGGCAAAACGCCTCGGCGACGATATTCATCAACGATTTACCGAAGGTCGCACCCAGGAGCAGTGGCTCCAGTATCTGTACGCCAAAATGCTGGCCAGAGATCCCGCGCTACCCACCTATGAAGCCCTGAAAGCAATGGGGATTTATAAGCGTAAAGATCCGGACGGCCATTTTGTCGCCTATCGCGATTTTCGCGCGGACCCGATCGCGCACCCCTTAAAAACGCCCTCCGGCAAAATTGAGATTTACTCCAGTCAACTGGCGGATATTGCTGCCCGTTGGCAGTTGCAGAAGGATGAAACAATCAGCCCGCTGCCGATCTACGCCTCCACTTTCGAAGGCTGGGATGACCCGCTGCGCGACCAGTTCCCGCTGCAGCTTTTCGGTTTTCACTACAAAGCCCGAACCCACTCCAGCTACGGCAACGTCGATGTGCTACAGGCTGCCTGCCGCCAGGAGGTGTGGATCAATCCGCTTGATGCCGGGAAGCGTGGAATTAAAAACGGCGATTTGGTGCGCGTCTTCAACCCGCGCGGCGAACTGCGTATTGCGGCGAAAGTCACGCCGCGTATCATGCCCGGCGTTGCTGCCATGGGCCAGGGAGCATGGCATGACGCCGACATGGACGGTGATCGCATCGATCGCGGCGCCTGCATTAATACCCTGACCACCCAGCGGCCCTCTCCGCTGGCAAAAGGAAATCCACAGCATACGAACCTCGTTGACATCGCCAGGGTCGAGGACACGGCGTCATGATCTCCTGGCTGCCAGGAGGCACAGACGAGCCAACAGCCAGCAAGGAGATCGCCCATGGGTAGTGGATGGCATGAATGGCCGCTGGTGCTGTTTACGGTACTCGGTCAATGCGTGGCGGGAGCGACTATCGTCAGCGGTCTGGGATGGATGTCGCTGACAGATAACTCCGAGGCCCGGCAGCGTCTGGTCAAACGCATGGTCTTTCTCTGGCTCATGATGGGGGTCGGTTTTCTGGCATCGGTTCTGCATCTGGGATCGCCGCTCCGGGCATTCAACTCTCTTCATCGCATTGGCACCTCGGCGCTGAGTAATGAAATCGCCAGCGGCGCCCTGTTCTTCGCCGTCGGCGGCCTCTGGTGGTGGCTGGCGAGGCTCGGCAAACTGCCTGCGGCCCTCGGCCGCCCCTGGCTGCTGCTGAGCATGCTGCTGGGCCTCATTTTTGTGCTGGCGATGACCCGGGTTTACCAGATTGAAACCGTCCCGACATGGTATAGTGGCGGCACGACAACATCCTTCTTTCTGACAATGGCGCTGACCGGGCCGCTGTTCGCCGCGCTGTTATTGCGGGCTGCGAATGTTGAGTTCAACGGGCGTTTTTTCGCCTCCTTGAGCGTGCTGGCGCTGTTTGCCAGCATTGCTCTGGTGATTATGCAGGGCGTTGAACTCAGCGACATTCAGAGCTCAGTGCAGCGCGCCGGCGCGCTGGTGCCGAATTATGCCGCGTTACAGATCTGGCGCATCGCGCTGCTGGCGCTTGGCCTCGGCTGCTGGATCTGCCCGCTTTGCCGGAACAAAACCCCGCGTCCGGCCAGTTTGTTCCTCGGACTGCTGCTGGTTCTGGCCGCAGAACTTATTGGCCGCGGTCTGTTTTATGCTCTGCATATGACCGTCGGCGTGGCGATTGCTGGTTAATATTCAGGCGTGGCACCGTCCCGCCGCAGTAAGGAAGAGTACATGATACAAGCTCACTACCGCGACGCCGTCGCGTTGAGCGCCCGCACCCTGGGCGCCCTGTTTTCATTTTCTCCGGAAAGCGCGCAGGCCGCGCCGCTGGTAGCGGCTCTGCAAGACGGCAGCTGGCAGGCTCAATGGCCTTATCCGCTAGCCGATTCGCTGGTGACCGGGTTCGCCGCCGCCAGCGATGAACCGCTCCCCCAGGCCTGGCAACGCCTGTTTATTGGTCCCTGGGCGCTGCCCGCCCCGCCGTGGGGTTCGGTCTGGCTGGATAAAGAGAATGTGCTGTTCGGCGACTCTACTCTGGCATTGCGGGAGTGGATGCGCGCGAACGGAATTGGTCACGCAACGCAAGGCCAGGAGCCGGAAGATCATTTTGGTACGCTCCTGCTGCTGGCCGCCTGGCTGTGCGAATCCGCGCAGGAGGAGGCGTTTTCGCAGCTTCTCGCCTGGCATCTGCTGCCCTGGTCCGGCCGGTTCCTCGAGGTGTTTATCGCCGGAGCCGAACACCCCTTTTACCATTCCCTCGGACAACTGGCGCAGGCGACGCTCGCCGAATGGCAACGCCAGCTCCCCATTGCCGTCGCCGACAAACCGCTTTATCGCTAAACGCACCGCCATGCCGGGAGGACTGGCATGGCGGTTTTTCAGTGACAACGTCACGCAGACAGATTTTTTAAGCCCCCTCATCCGCCCGCTGTTTCAGCGCAAGCGGCATTTATAGCTTTTGCGTCTAAGCTTATTTCCTATCACAATAAGTCTATGTTTCCCGCTCACCGTAACCTCTGATGCACCGTCTGCACAATTATCCTGATGTTCAGGTCATGTTTCGTCGCCTGCTGATTGCGACGCTAGTCGGTATACTGGCGGCGCTGGCCGTTGCGTTATTTCATTCGGCGATGGCGATCCTGGAAGGGCTTTTTCTCAACGATCATAGCGGGAGTCTGGTCAATGCCGCCGAAGGACTACCCGGCTGGCGACGTCTGCTCACGCCGGCGGCTGGCGGACTGGCTGCCGGCGCACTGCTCTGGTTCTGGCAATGTCGGACCCGCCAGCGCCCGCATGCGCCCACCGACTATATGGAGGCGCTCGATAGCGGAGACGGTCAGTTTGATACCCCCGCCAGCCTGGTTAAATCCCTGGCTTCCTTGTTGGTGGTGACTACCGGCAGCGCGATTGGTCGCGAAGGCGCGATGATTCTGCTGGCCGCACTGGCCGCGTCGCTGTTCGCCCGCCGCTTCACGCCAAAAGCAGAATGGAAGCTGTGGGTCGCCTGTGGGGCCGCCGCCGGGATGGCCAGCGCCTATCACGCGCCGCTGGCCGGAAGTCTGTTTATTGCCGAAATTTTATTTGGCACGCTGATGCTTGCGTCACTGGGTCCGGTGGTGATTTCCGCGGTTATCGCCCTGCTGCTCACGCAGTTGATCAACGGCGGCGCATCGCCGCTGTATCAGGTGGAGTTTCATGAGACGCTGACCGCTCTCCACTATGCGCTGATGCTGGCTACTGGACTGTTAGCCGGGCTTTGCGGACCGCTGTTTATCGCGATGATGAGCTACAGCCACCGCTGTTTTTTACGCATCAGGCTCTCGCCGCCGTGGCAGCTGGCGCTCGGCGGAATGATTGTCGGCCTGCTGTCGCTGATCACGCCTGCGGTGTGGGGCAATGGTTACAGCACGGTACAGCATTATCTGCAGTCGCCGCCGCTGTTTAGCGCCATCGCGGTGGTCTTTGTGTGCAAACTGATAGCGGTGCTGGCCAGCAGCGGATCCGGCGCGCCGGGCGGCGTGTTTACCCCTACGCTGTTCGTCGGGCTGGCGATGGGCATGCTGTTTGCCAGCTTCAGCGGGCTGTGGCTGCACCACGATCAAGGACTGGCAATTATGATTGGTCTGACCGGAATGGCGGCCTTTCTGGCGGCCACAACGCATGCGCCGATTATGTCGACATTGATGATCTGTGAAATGACCGGGCAATACCTGCTACTGCCCGGTTTATTGATTGCCTGCGTACTGGCATCGGTGCTCTCCCGGACGTTACGCCAGGACTCTATCTACCGCCATCATGTCGCCGAGCATGGTTAAGTCAATATACTGGCTCAGCTCACGCTGTTCGGCGCGCGGCAGGTAAGGAAGTTCGCCGATCAGCGGCCCAGGCAGCTTTTTACTCAGCACCTCGATGATTTCAGCGTAATGCGCTAAGCCCGGGTTAATGCGGTTTGCCACCCAGCCAATCATCGGCAGACCGTCGTTAGCAATGGCCTGGGCAGTCAGCAGAGCGTGGTTGATGCAGCCTTCCTGGATGCCAACGACCATCACCACCGGAAGCTGCTCCTGGACCACCCATTCTGAAAGCGGACGCAGGTCGTTCATCAGACTCCGCCAGCCGCCGGTCCCCTCAACCACAACGTGATCGACCTGCCCGCTGAGGCGCTGAAGACCATCCGACAGCAGCCCGTAGTTAATCGGGCAGCTGTGCGCCACGCTGCTCTCATCTTCGCTTAATGCTATGGGATTGACAGCATCATACGGTAACGCCAGCGACGACACGCTTTGTAAAATCAGCGCATCTTTGTTACGCAATCCGTCCGGCGTCTCTTTGCTGCCCTTCGCCACAGGCTTGTATCCCGCGACGCTTTTGCCGCTGGCAGCAAGTGCCTGCAACAGCGCACGAGAAACCACTGTCTTCCCGACAGAGGTGTCAGTACCTGTTATAAAGAAACGCTTAAACATCATTAACCCCACAGTTATGTTGATGATTTATACAGAAGAGAAGGAATAAACTGTGGGAAAAGTCTACGCGAAGCCGCCGGATACCAGCTTGAGATAGCGCAATTTTTGGTGTGACTATGAAAAAATGTTAACCCTGTAACAGTCGAATCAGCAGAGATCCGTTATAGAGGGCATCCTTCACCAGCGCTGCGCCGGCCATCGTTCCACGGTTAGAAAACTGCGTGCTTTCAACGCTAATATGCCGGCTGTAGGCGGGCAGAGATTGTTGCCGAATACAATCTGAAATGGCGGGAAATAAGATATCGGCCGCCAGACTAAACGGGGAGCCGATGAGGATTTTTTGCGGGTTGAACAGATTGACCATGATCGCCAGAATCCGCCCGACGTGCTGGCCCACGCCGCTAATAATATCCCGCGCCAGCAAATCGCCCTGCAGCGCCGCCTGGCACAGCCACTCCACGCTCAGCGGTTGCTGATGCAGCATCGAACTCATTGATTTAGTCATTCGTATCTGGGCCAGTTCCAGCACGCTTTCGACGCTGGCGATAGTCTCCAGACAACCGTGGTTACCGCAGTAGCATCGCTTGCCGTAGGGATCGACCTGAGTATGACCGATCTCGACCAGACTGCTGCTGCCCGCATGCAGCAGGCGACCATCGGTAATCACCCCGGCGCCGACGTTATGATCAATCACCACCTGAATGACGTCCCGCGCCCCGCGGGACGCGCCAAACAGCGATTCCGCCATCGTCCATGCGCTGATATCGTGCTGAATATAGACCGAGACGCCGGTGTGGTTCGCCAGAACCTCGCCAAGAGGCAGATCTTTGACCTCTTCATAAAATGGCATCCGATGAATCACGCCGTTTTCGGTATCAATGATGCCCGGCATGGTGACGGCGATGGCGGTCAGACGTTCCAGCTTCTTTTGATGGCGGATAAAGAACTGGTCGATATGCTCAACAACGCGCGTCAGGAACGGCTGTTCGTGCTGGAGCGCCAGCTCGAGCTGCTCCTCAACCACCAGTTTGCTGCTGAGATCGCGCAGCGCAAGGTGAATTTCACCGCGGCTGATTCGCACGGAGAGATAGTGCCAGGCCTCGGTCTCGACCATCAGCCCGACGGCGGGACGCCCGCGGCTCCCCGGCTCCTGGATTTCCGTCTCCTGAACCAGATGCGCTTCGAGCATTTCACGCACGATTTTAGTAATGCTGGCCGGCGCCAGTTGCGCAAAACGCGAGAGGTCGATGCGCGACACCGGGCCAAGCTGATCAATCAGGCGATATACTGCTCCTGCATTGGTCTGCTTTATTTGATCGATATGGCCTGGCTGACTGTCCGCTACCACCATTGACTCCCTTTATTTTCGCGCTTCGAAATAAACTTTTAGCTATGGTGAAGCACTTCGGTAGCACTCGTCAAATTTTTACTTAGCCTTGTGATTTACCGCACGTTTTTGACTGTTTTTAGTCTTAATTATTCACCGCAGCGGCGGCAAGAAGGTATTCACGAAAGCGTTGCGCCGCCTGACTCTGTTCATGATGCTTCGACCACACCAGCCACATTTCCGAAACCGCATCCTGTTCTTTAATGGGTAGCCAGCGCATCTCGTTGAGCTGCACCCGCTTAAACGACGCCGGTAATATCGATACCCCCAGCCCGGAAGCCACCAGGCCGATAATCGTCATCGCCTCGCCCACCTCCTGAGCGATCATCGGCGTCTGACCATAGCGTCGCATCAGCCCCAGAATGTCGTCATACAGTCCGGTTCCGACGTGCGGGTCAAAAAAGACGAACGGTTCGCGGGCCAGTTCGATCAGGCTTACCGCCTCCTGACGCGCGAGGGGATGGTCGCTCGGCACCATCGCCAGCAGCGGTTCGCGCAGTACCCGTTCCCAGACCAGGGTCTCCGGCAGCTGCGTATTGCGCATCAGCCCCAGATCGAGGGCGCCTTCGTTCAGCGGCACAATCTGCTCGCGGGTATTGGTTTCCCGGGTCTGGATATGCACGTCCGGGTAGCGCCGGCGAAAGGTGGACAGCGTATCGGAAACCGCCTTGATGAACGGTGCGGAGGAGGTAAAGCCGATGTGTAGCTCCCCGGTTTCACCGTGATGCAGACGGCTTGCGCGCGCCGCCGCATCGTCGACCAGACTGAGAATGTGCCGACTGTCGGCAAGAAACTGGCGACCCGCCGCCGTCAGACTCACGCTGCGGTTGGTTCTGGCGAAGAGGCGTGCGCCAATCTGTTGTTCAAGTATCTGAATCTGCTGGCTTAACGGCGGCTGTGAAATGTTCAGCCGTGCCGCTGCCCGGCCAAAATGGAGCTCTTCGGCGACGGCAATGAAGTAGCGGAGATGACGCAGCTCGATATTCATATCTAAAACGTCTTATTTGAGATTATTAATATATTAGACAGAATATTTACATTTTCATACCCTTAAAATGTGATCTGTGATGTTTCCTAACTCTGTGTTCTCAGCAAGGATTTTTCCGTGAGTCGTACAACTACCGTTGATACCGTGCCGGCAAGCGAGGTCAGCGACAATGTTATATCCCAGCCAAATCAGTTTATTAAGCGCGGTACCCCCCAGTTTATTCGGGTCACTCTCGCCCTCTTCTCCGCCGGTCTGGCCACTTTCGCCCTGCTTTACTGCGTTCAACCGATTCTGCCGGTGCTCTCGACCGAATTTGGCGTGACACCCGCCAGCAGCAGCGTTTCGCTGTCGATTTCCACCGCGATGCTCGCCGTTGGCCTGCTGTTTACCGGCCCGCTTTCGGATGCTATCGGCCGTAAACAGGTGATGGTCACCGCGCTGGTGCTGGCCTCATGCTGTTCTTTACTGTCTACGATGATGTCGAGCTGGCACGGCATTTTGATTATGCGGGCGCTGATTGGCCTGTCGCTAAGCGGCGTGGCGGCAGTCGGGATGACCTATCTGAGTGAGGAGATCCACCCCAGCGTCGTCGCCTTTTCCATGGGACTGTACATCAGCGGCAACTCGATTGGCGGAATGAGCGGCCGTCTGCTGACCGGGGTTTTCACCGACTTTTTCGGCTGGCGCGTGGCGCTGGCGGTGATCAGCTGCTTCGCGTTAGCCTCGGCCATTATGTTCTGGCGAATCCTGCCGGAATCGCGACACTTCCGCCCGAGTTCGCTGCGCCCCAAAACCCTGCTGATTAACCTGCACCTGCACTGGCGCGATCGCGGGCTGCCGCTGCTGTTCCTCGAAGGATTCCTGCTGATGGGGTCTTTTGTCACCCTCTTCAACTACATTGGCTATCGCCTGATGATGTCGCCCTGGTCGCTGAGTCAGGCGGTGGTTGGCCTGCTCTCCGTCGCATATCTGACCGGGACCTGGAGTTCCCCGAAGGCCGGGGCAATGACCGCACGCTACGGCCGCGGCCCGGTGATGCTTGCCTTTACCGCCGTTATGCTGGCCGGGCTGACGCTGACCCTGTTCTCCTCTCTGTGGCTGATATTTGCGGGCATGCTGCTGTTCTCCGCCGGCTTCTTTGCCGCCCACTCGGTCGCCAGCAGCTGGATTGGTCCTCGTGCGCGCCGCGCCCGCGGCCAGGCATCGTCGCTGTACCTGTTCAGCTACTATCTCGGCTCCAGTATTGCGGGGACATTAGGCGGGGTATTCTGGCATAACTATGGCTGGAACGGCGTGGGTGGCTTTATCGCGCTGATGCTAATGGCCGCACTGCTTACCGGCGTTTGCCTGCACAAACGTCTGCAATAATCTCTCTTCACGTGGCCTTTATCGGCCACGTCTTTCACCACATGCCCAGTACCGACGACGCCCCCAATAGCTCTCTGACGGCATCGATAGACAGCAGTGCAATAAATAGCATAGTGAACGGATTCATAATGACTCCCGAACGACGGCCTGTGCCCAAAATAAGTTTAGCCGCTGCTCAAAAAGAATCCGCTATTCTGACCACATCAATGTGACAATATTTCGATCCTGCTCCCGGCCAGGCGAAAAAACTGGCGCGATAGTCCGTCCCCACCGATCGCTCTGCCGGACGGCCCGGCGAGCCTTGCGTCTCGTGTGGAAGATTGGCGCGGATCAGGATAGTGTAGAGGTCAACGGGCAACGCCTTTCGTTCACTCGCAACAGGCCAAACTAAACATGACTGACAACAAAAACTATCAGCAGCTTACCCGCACTTTCCAGCGTCTTTCCCGCTTCTCGCATCTCGGCGCTATCGCCGGCTGGGATATGTTCGCCATGATGCCGCCGGGCGGCAGCGCCGCGCGAGGCGAGGCTCTGGCGGAACTGGGCGTGCTGCAGCATCAAATCCTGACGGATAAGAGCGTGGCTGAAGCGCTGCGCAACGCACGCCAGGAAAATCTGAACGACGTTGAACAAGCGAATCTGCGCGAAATGACTCGCCAGTACGAACAGGCGGCGCTGCTGCCGGAAAGTCTGGTTGAGGCCAAATCGCTGGCAGGCAGCCGCTGCGAACATGCCTGGCGCAGCCAGCGCCCGGCGAACGACTGGGAAGGTTTCGCCGAAAACCTGCGCGAGGTGGTGAAGCTGAGCCGTGAAGAAGCGGCGATTCGCGCCGGGGCGAAAGGGTGCTCTCGCTATGATGCCCTGCTGGATATTTTCGAACCGGATATGACCAGCGCGCGGCTTGACGTGTTGTTTGCCGATCTCAAATCCTGGCTGCCGGCTCTGCTCGCCAGCGTCGTCGAAAAGCAGTCCCTGACCCCGCCGGTTGCGCCGCAGGGGCCGTTCCCGATCGCTGAACAGCGTGAGCTGGGACTGGAAGCCATGCGGATTCTGGGTTTTGATTTTGATGGCGGGCGTCTGGATATCAGCGCCCATCCGTTCTGCGGCGGCGTGCCGCAGGATGTGCGCATCACCACGCGCTATAACGAAGAAGATCTGCTCAGCGCCCTGTTCGGTGTGATTCATGAAACCGGTCATGCGCGCTATGAACAAAACCTGCCGCGTAAATGGCTCGATCAACCGGTGGCGCTGGCCCGCTCAACGGCGATCCACGAATCGCAAAGCCTGTTCTTCGAAATGCAGCTCGGACGCAGCGATGCCTTCCTGAAACGCTTGCTGCCGGCCGTGCGTCAGCGTTTTGGCGAACAGCCGGCCTTCAGCACTGAGAATTTCATTGCCTGGAACCAGCGCGTCAAGCCGGGTTATATCCGCGTGGATGCTGACGAGGTCAGCTATCCGGCCCATGTTATCCTGCGCTATGAGATCGAGCGGGCGCTGATCGATGGTGACATCGAGGTAGACGATATTCCCGCGCTGTGGGATGAGAAAATGCAAAGCTGGCTGGGACTCTCTACCACCGGCAATTATCGTAATGGCTGTATGCAGGATATTCACTGGACCGATGGCGGGTTTGGTTACTTCCCTTCCTACACCCTCGGCGCCATGTACGCCGCGCAGCTGATGGCTGCCGCGAAGCGCGCGTTGCCGCAGCTGGAGGCCAACATTGCCAACGGTGATTTCACGACGCTGTTTGCCTGGCTACAGCAGAATATCTGGCAGCACGGCAGCCGGTTCAGCACCTCACAGCTGATCATTAACGCCACCGGGGAAGATCTGAACAGCGACTATTTCCGCCAGCATCTCAGCGCACGCTACCTGTAAATGCCTCCGTCGCGCCGGGGCACTCCCCGGCGCTCACCGAAATATCCTCGTCTCAGTTTCGGTTGTACATATCGTTACACGCCGATACCAAACACTCACGGAAAGCCAGAAAAGAGAGGCATATAGTTCTTTCAACGGCCCCGCAGTGGGGTTCACTGAAAAAACAATTTCGAGGATATCAGAATGAAAAAAGTATTAGCTCTGGTCGTTGCCGCTGCTATGGGTCTGTCTTCTGCTGCTTTCGCTGCTGACGCAGTAAGCACCACTCAGGCTCCGGCTGCTGCAACTCACAGCACCACTGCCAAAACCACTCATCATAAAAAACATCACAAAGCCGCTGCCAAACCGGCCGCTGAGCAGAAAGCTCAGGCCGCGAAAAAACACCACAAAGCCGCCGCCAAACCGGCCGCCGAACAGAAAGCTCAGGCCGCGAAAAAACATCACAAAGCCGCCGCCAAACCGGCCGCTGAACAGAAAGCCCAGGCCGCGAAAAAACACCACAAAGCAGCAACCAAACCAGTAGCCCAGAAAGCCCAGGCCGCTAAAAAACACCACAAAGCGGCAACCAAACCAGTAGCCCAGAAAGCTCAGGCTGCTAAAAAACACCACAAAACTACTAAACATCAGGCCGCTAAACCTGCTGCACAACCGGCTGCTTAATTCTTCCGGTAAGTCAGGTTAATCATAAACCGGCGCTGTTTCAGCGCCGTTTTTTTCTGGAGGGCACTTATGCTGCGGCGCTATCGTTTTGAGCTCATCCTGATCCTGTTAATTCTCTGCGCGCTGATTGCGACCCGCTTTTTCCTCTACTGAATAAGACGGCGCTTCATCACTCTGCGCAGCGACTCTCCGGCCCGACATCTCACCATGCTGTCACCGTCTACGTTGCTCCTCCTTGCCGCCCCGTCGGATTGCGCGGTGAATACCGCATCAATGCGCTGATTTTCATCACAAGGTCACGCCAGCAGACCGCTGCTCCTCCCGTAGCGAGAAAGCGCTAATAACCTGCCAGCAGCCAGAAATGATACCCCACGCCATACACCCCAAGGATCAGCAAAAAGCAGGCGGCAATTGTCGTTAAGCGATGGGCATGCGCCGGGGCCAGCCAGCGCCGAATGGCGAGGATATAGAACGACAGCACCCCAAGATCGATAGCCACCCAGATGATGCTCAACAGACCAAGGCTCAGGCCAACATCACTGGTAATCTGGATAAACTGCGGGAAAAACGCGGCAAAGAACAGAATGTCCTTAGGATTACTCAGCGCGGTCACGAACCCCGACCACACGCCGCCTCGCGCGGTCGCCGCGCCAGGTGTCACAGGCGACGGACGCAGCATACTCAGAGCAAGCCACGTAATATAGATGGACCCCAGCGCCGCCAACAGCAGCAGAATGTCGGGATGGATCGCCACGGCGCCGGTCAACATTGCCGCCGCAACGGCCATCAGCACCAGCGACGCGAGATTGCTACCTATCATCGTACGCACTGCCGATGAAGCCCCGTCTCTGGCGGCGCAGCCGGTCACCAGTAGCACCACCGGCCCCGGCGTAGCAATCAGCGCCAGCACCGTCATGCTGTATCCCGCCATCAATGCATAGTTCATGATACTGACTCACTCTTTTTTTTCAGGTCAGCGCATTTTCTATTTAGATTTCAGGATTGAAAAACGACAAATGGTGAGTTTGAATGTGAGTTTAACTCAATATAGAAAGCTGACCGATATGTCGATGCCGCCGCTGTATGCCCTCCGCGCTTTTGAAACCGCCGCCCGCCTTGGCTCCTTTAGCAAAGCCGCTGCGGCGCTGCACGTTACCCCCGGGGCGGTCAGCCGCCATATCAGCACGCTTGAGGCCTGGTTTGACTGCCAGCTGTTTACCCGTCAGGGGCCAAAAGTGATGCTCACCGATGCGGGAAGGCAGCTCGCCAGCGCGCTGGCGGAAAACTTTGCCGCCATTGACAGCGCCTGCCAGACCTTGCGCCATCAGGCGGGCAAGCTGCGGCTGAAATCGCCGTCGACACTCACCATGCGCTGGCTGCTGGATGTGTTGCAGCGCTTTCGCCAGCAGCATCCGCGACCGGTCATAGAGATGAGCAGCGTGTGGATGGACAGAGACAGCGTAGACTTCAGCCGCGAGCCTTACGATTGCGCGATTCTGCTCGGCGATGGTCATTTCGGCGAAGAGACCTGCCACAGGCTGTTGTTTGCCGAATGGCTGGTTCCGATCTGCGCCCCGTCCATGGTCGAGGCCGCTCGCCAGAGATTATCCGCCTGCCCGCTGATTCATCCGACGACCGATCGCCGGGACTGGCGACGTTGGCTACAGCATGCCGGAGCGTTATCGCAGACCGGGATAAACCAGGGAATCGTCTTTGATAGTCTGGAACAAGGCACGATGGCGGCCATGAGCGGGCACGGGGTCTCGGTGGGCGATCTCTTTTTGAGTCTGCAAGCGATTCGCAGCGGCCTGCTGGCGCTTCCGTTCCCGCAGGCCGTTGCCACCGGCGAGGGCTATTACCTGGTGTGGCCCAAAAAGAGGCTTAATCCACAGCCTGTCGCCCTGCTGTATCACTTTTTACTCGCACATATCCCGGCGCCGTTCCCGGATGGATTAACCCGCCTGGGTCAGCCGCCAAAGTGACTGCGGTCCTGGCGGTTTACATAACATGTACCGCCTGCACAACCAGATATCCCGCCGCGCCCCAGATAAAAACCGACGCGAGAGAAACATAAACTAACGCACGAATACCTTTTTTAGACATACATCCTCCCGAAACCGGAGATAAGAATTAGCGGATATCATCGCCGGGGTAACATCTCTGTTTGTTCAACGGCAGAGAGGAATAACAATATTTGCGGTGAGAAAATGTTTCACATTGAAAGCAACTGAGAATGCTGTAAAGAAGTGCATTTTCCGCTGAAGAAATGTCTGTTTTTACTGCTCGCCGTCGCGTTCTGCGCATGACACTCCCGATCCCTCCGCGCGGCCCGCTTGCCTGTTTTTCGTCTGATTTGGTACTTTCCGTAACCCGATTTATGTTGCTTCCGCTAGCGCTTTCTGCGGAAATAACGCGATGGAAAGATGCGTGCTAACCGGTTGAGTTATCTTCATTCTTCCGCCAAAAAGAGCCGTTTTGAGGTAATTTTGTCCGCCGTGGGCTTTGATTAAAATTACTCTTAACTTTCATAAACTTAAATCTCCTGCTACTGTCAATATAGACAAAATCATCCCGGCGGCTTCATTCGCATGAAGTACGCAAAAGGATGCAATGTAGAAACATAATTTCTCCCCAGAGAGTGATATGCGTAGAGACGTACTGTTATTGCTGTGTTCATTTTGTTTGTTGTCCCCGTTTGCTCACGCTGATGATGACAGCATGAGTGCGAAAGATATCAAGACGCTTTTTTTCGGTCATGACGATCGCAAACCGGTCAACAATCCTGCCGAGGAACCCTGGGATGCCATTGGTCAATTAGAAACGGCCAGCGGCAATCTGTGTACCGCCACGCTCATTTCGCCGCATCTGGCGCTGACCGCCGGTCACTGTCTGCTGACGCCGCCAAAAGGCAAGCCGGATAAACCCGTTGCGCTACGCTTTATTTCCCGCAAAGGCGGCTGGGTGTATGAGATTCACGGCATTGAAGGTCGCGTCGACCCGTCGCTGGGTAAGCGGCTCAAAGCCGATGGCGACGGCTGGATTGTCCCGTCGGCGGCTGCGCCCTGGGACTTTGGCTTAATCGTTTTACGCTACGCGCCGGGCGGCATCACGCCGATCCCGCTGTTTAGCGGCGATAAAGCCGATCTCACCGCCGCGCTGAAGGTGTCTGAGAGAAAAGTCACCCAGTCCGGCTACCCGGAAGACCATCTGGATAATTTATACAGCCATCAGGACTGCATTGTGACCGGCTGGGCGCAGACCACGGTGCTGTCTCATCAGTGCGATACGCTACCCGGCGACAGCGGTTCGCCGCTGCTGTTGAAAACCGATACCGGCTGGCAGGTCATTGCCGTACAGAGTTCAGCGCCCGGTCCGAAAGATCGCTGGCGGGCGGATAACCGGGCGATTTCGGTGACCGGTTTTCGTGACAAGCTGGAAGCGCTGGCCGGTGAGTAAACGATCAGCCCTGCTGCTGGCGCAGCTGTAGCAATGATGTGATCGGCATCGGTTCGCTGAAGTAAAAACCCTGCAACCGATCGCATCCCGCCCGCCGCAGCAGCGCCAGCTGCTGCTGATTCTCAACCCCTTCGGCCACCACCGTCATTCCCAGCGCTCCGGCGATACGCACGGTCCCGCGAACCAGTTCCGCGGCCTGGGCATCTACATCCACCAGCCCGGCCAACGATTTATCAATTTTAAGCGTGTCGAAGCGAAAACTGCGCAGATAGCCGATGCTGGAATAGCCAATGCCAAAATCATCCAGCGCAACCGCGGCCCCCAGCGCTTTCAAATTTTCAATCGCCGCAAGGGCGCGGGCGGGATTTTCCATCACATAGCTCTCGGTCACCTCGATTTGCAAACGGCGGGCCGGAAAATGGCAGCGGGCGAGCACCTGGACGACGCGCGTTTCAAACTCCGGGTCGCGAAACTGTGCGGGCGAGATATTCACCGACAGCATCAATTCCCCGATGGACTGAAGATCGCAGCAGGCCCGGTAGAGCGCAAACTGCCCCAGCGCATAAATCAGACCGCTGCTTTCCGCGATGCCGATAAAGACATCCGGCGGCAGCGGCCCTTCCGGCCGACGCGGCCAGCGCAACAGCGCTTCGACCCCCTCCATCACCAGGGTATCGGCGTTAACAATCGGCTGGTACCAGACATCAAATTCATCGTTTTCCAGCCCCTGGCGAATGCCGTTTTCGATATTCAGCTGATATTGCCGGGTATCGTTGAGGGTCTCGTCATACCAGGAGGTACGCCCTTTCCCCGATTTTTTCGAGTGATACATCGCAATATCGGCCCGGCGAAACAGCTCGGTACTCGGACAGGATGCGGGCGTGCCGCTGGCAATACCGATGCTGGCGCTGATGTAAATTTTCCGCTCATTAAGCTTCACCGGCGACTTCAGCATCTCCAGCACCGCCCACGCAAAAGCCGATGCATGATCCACCGCCTGCTCCCCGCTGATGGTCATGGCAAACTCATCGCCGCCCATACGGGCCAGCAGACCGTCGCCCGGCACCCGCTCCTGCAGCTCCCGCGCAATATGGGCAATCAGCGCGTCGCCGACCTCATGCCCATAGTTGTCGTTGACATCCTTAAACCCGTCGAGATCAATAAACACCACGCACTGGGTCTCATGCTGCGACTTATCGCACTCCTGATTCAATCGCCCGATCAGCGCCCGGCGGTTGGGCAACTGGCTGAGCCAGTCGGTCAACGCGATTTTACGCGCCAGCTTCTCTCCACAGGAGAGTTTGTACAGCCCGAGGCAGCTGAAGAGAATAAACAGCAGGATCAGGCTGGCGGCCACCAGGGCGATAAGCCGGATACTGTTCGACGCCGCATGCGCCGCCTCCGCGCCGGGTAGACGCGGCTGCCAGCTGAGATAGCCAATGATCTCCCCGCCATGGGTACGCAGCGGAATGCTATATTCACCGCTGCCCTCCGTCTCATGCAGGCCGTTAATCTGAAAAGTATTCCCCAGTTTTTGCAGCATCTCGGCATTGATATGCCGGGTGACCACCAGGTAGCGACGCGTATCATCATGCACCTGTAAGCGCCCCAGCGTCGGGCGAATCAGTCCGATACCAATAAAGGCGATGCCTTCACGGGTGCGGGTAATACCGGCGTAGGCGCCTTTGCCGCTGCGCAATGCTTCAGCATGCCGGGCGATGAGCGATTGCAAACCGCTGCCAAAAAAGCGTATGTCGGTTTCGTTAAAGGCCTGGCTGCGAAACGATCCCCACAGCACGCGATAGTGCTGATCGAGCACAAAGGTACCGTCGTAAAGATTGTTGATTTTGAAGCCCGAGCCCCAGGAGTCATACAGCCAGCCGGTATTCAATACCGGGGCGTAGGTTTGTTTAACCGCGTCGTCCCAAATCGAGTTATCCAGTACCAGCGAGAGAACGCGGTTCACCGATGTCTGCACCGCGCCATCCACCGAAAGAACGGAGCGATGTCTGTCGATTTCATTTGTTTTAATACTAATCAGATGCTGGGAAAGATAGATTAAAGAAATAACAGAAACAATGAGGCCGATACCGGCGAGGAAGATCATGACCGAAAGCGTTTTGGCCGAGGGAAGATTGCGCCAGCCAGGCAAATTAACCATTCTTTGTCCTCATCACGGCTAAAGGTAAACGCGCCGCCAGTACTCTTTTTTAAAGAATAATACAGAGAACAAATTTTGCCGCCCGCGGGAGCAGGCGGCATCACATTACGCCAGTTTAATCAGCACCATCCCGGTCACCAGCAATATCACGCCAATCCAGCCTTTATGATTTAAGCGTTGGCCGAACAGAATCCATCCTGCGGCAATCGTGGCGGCAATACCGAAACCGCCCCACAGCGCATAGGCCACCGACAGGTCAATGCCCTTCACCGCCTGCGAGAGCGCGCTGAAGGCACCCAGCACCGCCAGCAGCGACAGTATGCCGTATACTTTACGACGAAAACCGTCTGAAAATTTCAAAAAGACGTTAGCGACAATTTCCAGCACGATGGCCAGCGCCAGCCAGGCGCCGTGAATCCACTCAAACTGTTGCATGGGCCGCCTCCGTTGGCTGCTTCGCCGCTTTTTGGGTACCGGATTTAATTAACACGATCCCGACCACCAGCGTCGCCAGCCCCGCCATTTTGATCGGCGAAAGCGCTTCATCAAACAGCAGGACGCTGAATAAAGTGATCAGCAAAATACCGATACCCTCCCACAGGGCATAGGCCACACCGAGGGCGATTTTTTTAACGGCAAAAGCCAGAAATATATAGGAAAGTGCAATCATCACCAGCATTAAAATAAAGCCGATGTGTCCACCGCTGACGCTGGCCCATTTCATAGAAAGTGTGCCGGTAATTTCAGCAACGATTGCTAACGCTAATAAGATCCAATAAAACATAATCCTTCTCCTGCTAGAGAATATAATCCACCGCGGCTTACAGCGAAGGTAAACCGGAAAAATTCTGAGATTGTTTAGCCGTGCGCAGGGCGCCAGCTCAGGCAGAGAGAAAGGACTAAAGCGCGGAGCGCCAGTGTTGCTCGCCGGCAAAGCGGCAGCCAGGGAAGGAAACGGCAGGGTGAGTCGAAATATACATCCTGAACTGATTGTCCATAAAATTACAATTATCCGCGGTATTGCTTCTCGTCATTGCGGATGAGTATTGTCCTCGGTAGTTACACACAGTAAATTTGTACCATAATGCTACATTATACTCAAAGTCTTTGCACTTCTTTACGTCTGACATTTGATTTTGATTAGCTTTTACTGATGGCAATCGCCATTATGATGGCGCTTCACTTTTTTATTTTCGCCACCGAATTGTTTTCACCACCGTAGACGTTTTAGCCGGCGCAGTCATTCTGCCTGAGCGAGGCAGTTTTTGCTGATTTTACCCCGGCATTCGGGTCTACACTGTGAGGAAAACCGGTCATTTTTTCAGGGACACACATGGCTAAACCCATCATTACGCTTAATGGATTAAAGATTGTCATCATGCTGGGCATGCTGGTCATCATCCTCACCGGTATTCGCTTCGCCGCGGATATCATCGTCCCGTTCATCCTTGCGCTGTTCCTCGCCGTGGTCATTAACCCGGTGGTCCGGCTGATGATGCGCTGTCGGGTACCGCGCGTGCTGGCCATTTCGTTATTAATCAGCGCGATTGTCATGCTGGCGGTGGTTTTGCTGGCCTCATTAGGTACCTCGCTGAATGAACTGGCGCGCACGCTGCCGCAATACCGCACCTCCCTCAGCGAGCCGGTGCAAACCGTGACGCCCTGGCTACAGCGATTTGGGTTTACCGTTTCCGTTGTCGAGTTGAATAAATACATCGACCCCAACGCGGTCATGACGATGGTAACCAGCCTGCTTACCCAGCTGTCGAACGCAATGTCCTCAATCTTCCTCTTGCTGCTGACGGTGGTCTTTATGCTGCTGGAAGTGCCCCAGCTGCCGGCCAAGCTGCAACAATTGATGTCCAGACCGGTGGAAGGTATGGGCGCCATACAGCGCGCGATCGACAGCGTCTCTCACTACCTGGTGCTAAAAACCGCCATCAGTCTGGTCACCGGGATGGTGGTCTGGGGCATGCTGGTACTGCTGGACGTTCGCTTCGCCTTTATGTGGGGGCTGCTGGCCTTTGCCCTCAACTATATTCCGAATATTGGCTCGGTGCTGGCCGCCATTCCGCCTATTTTGCAGGTGCTGGTGTTCGGCGGACTGTACGACGCGCTGGTGGTGCTCACAGGCTACCTGGTGATTAACCTGGTGTTCGGGAATATTCTTGAGCCGCGGATCATGGGGCGCGGTCTGGGGCTATCGACGCTGGTGGTATTTCTGTCGTTGATTTTCTGGGGATGGTTGCTCGGACCGGTAGGCATGCTGCTTTCCGTCCCATTGACAATCATTGTCAAAATCGCGCTTGAGCAGAGCCCCGGCGGGCGGAGTATCGCCGTGCTGCTGAGTGATTTAAGTAAATAGATTTTGTTCGCGCTGGCGGTACAAGGCCGCCAGCGGCAGATTTCCCTTCGTCGATGCGTAAACACGCTGCTGTTGGCGAATTTCTCATGCCAGACGATCCCGACCTCAGGGTGCTTCTGACATCCGCCCCCCGCCTCTTCTTAGCGCTGTCTGGCAAAACGAGCGGAGCATCGTCGGCCGACGGAAAGCGTTGCCGACACCCGGCATTTGCGCATTGTCAAAGATGTTCACGCTCATGTAATCAGCTCGATTCCGCCCGGCAACGCATGATATCTCCTGCTGGCACGCCCTCGCATGTCTGCATTTTGCCCTTTAATTCCTCTCCTTCTGGTCCTCCTCTAGCCGACACCTTGAACCTCTGCTTCGATCGCCGTCACATAATTTCCCTTAGAATTATTACTCTCAGGCTAACAATCCTTTAGCGGGCTTAATTGATGCGCTGCCCGGCGCGTCGCACACTAACTTCCACACCAGGACAATCAAAACGATCTGTCGAATCAGGAGGTTAATAATGAATGCCGAACAATCGCCGGGGCGCGTCTGGAACCGTCGTCGTACGGAAAAGCAGCGGCGACTGGCCGCCGCGAACGTCTCCGGTAAGGTTATCCCCACCGACCAGCTGGTCGAGGCGCTGGAACATCTGCTGGCACCGGGCGACCGCGTCGTACTGGAGGGCAATAACCAGAAACAGGCCGATTTTCTCTCCCGCATGCTTGCGGAAGTGAACCCGCAAACTATCCACGACCTGCATATGATCATGCCCAGCGTCGGACGCAGCGAGCATCTGGATCTCTTTGAAAAAGGGATTGCCCGTAAGCTCGATTTCTCGTTCTCCGGTACCCAAAGCCTGCGGATTTCGCAGCTGCTGGAAGATGGTCTGCTGGAAATCGGCGCGATTCACACCTACATCGAACTTTACTCTCGCCTGTATGTCGACCTGTCACCCAACGTCGCGCTAATCGCCGGGTATAAAGCCGACCGCAAAGGCAACCTTTACACCGGACCCAGCACCGAAGATACCCCGGCGCTGGTCGAAGCCGCCGCCTTCCACGACGGGATCGTTATCGCCCAGGTGAACGAACTGGTCGACGACGAGTGCGATCTTCCGCGCGTCGATATCCCCGGCTCGTGGATAGACTACGTGGTGGTGGCCGATAAGCCGTTCTTTATTGAACCTCTCTTTACCCGCGACCCGCGCCTGATTAAACAAGAACATATTCTGATGGCGATGATGGCGATTAAAGGCATCTACGCGGAACATCAGGTGCAGTCTCTCAACCACGGGATCGGCTTTAACACCGCCGCCATTGAGCTGCTGCTCCCGACCTATGGTGAACAGCTGGGGCTGAAAGGCAAAATCTGTAAGCACTGGACGCTTAACCCGCATCCGACGCTGATCCCGGCCATCGAAAGCGGCTGGGTGGAAAGCGTCCACTGCTTCGGCGGCGAACTGGGGATGGAAGAGTACATCCGCGCCCGCCCGGATGTGTTCTTTACCGGCGCCGATGGCTCTATGCGTTCTAACCGCGCCTTCTGCCAGCTGGCGGGTCAGTACGCGGTCGATATGTTTATCGGCTCCACCCTACAGGTTGATGGCCTCGCAAACTCCTCAACCGTCACCCGCGGACGGCTTTCCGGATTCGGCGGTGCGCCGAACATGGGTCATGACCCGCACGGTCGCCGCCACGCGACCCCGGCCTGGCTGAACATGATCACCGAACCTGACCCGATGCAGCGCGGCAAAAAGCTGGTGGTGCAGATGGTCGAAACCTTCCAGGCCGGCGTGAAGCCGACCTTTGTGGAAAAACTTGATGCGGTAGAGGTGGCGAAAACCTCCGGCATGCCTTTAGCCCCGGTAATGATCTACGGCGATGACGTCACCCACGTGCTGACCGAAGAGGGTATCGCCTATCTCTATCGCGCGGAAAGCCTCGAAGAGCGGCGGGCAATGGTCGCCGCCGTGGCCGGCATCACCGACATCGGTCTGGGCGTCGATGCCAGACTCGTCGCCGAACTACGTCGCAGCGGCAAAGTGGTCTATCCGGAAGATATCGGTATTCGCCGCAGCGATGCGACCCGTTCCCTGCTCGCCGCCGGCAGCGTTGCCGATCTGGTCGAATGGTCCGACGGTCTTTACAACCCACCTGCCAAATTCCGGAGCTGGTAATGAAACTCCTGTCACAGACTCATGCCGGGCTGCAGGCCGAGACGCTGGCGTGGATCGCCCGCGACTGCCTGATCGACGAAGCGCGATTAAGCCCGAAGCCGGGTCTGGTGGACAGCCGGGGAAACGGCGCCCATCACGACCTGTCGTTAGATCTGATGGAGCGCTCGGCGCACAGCCTGACCCCGACGTTTCTGCAGCTGGCCCAGCAGAGCTGGCAGCGCCCGGCCGACATCGCCCTGCGCGAAACCATTGGCCGTTTAGGACGCGAAGGCGAACGGCAGATGATGGCGGCCACCGACGGCGTGAATACCCATCGCGGCGCAATTTGGGCTCTGGGATTACTGGTGAGCGCGAACGCGATGTTAAGCGCCAACGCCAGCGCGCAGCAGATTGCGGACACTGCCGGCCTGCTCGCCCGTCTGCCGGACAGCGCCGCGCCGAAGGTCTTCAGCAAAGGGCTGAAGGCGACGCACCGTTACCGGGTACCGGGCGCGCGTGAAGAGGCGCAGCAGGCCTTCCCGCACGTGATGAAACTGGCACTGCCCCAGCTGTTGCGCAGCCGCGCACAGGGCGCGGATGAAAACGCCGCTCGTCTTGACGCGCTGATAGCAATCATGACCTCGCTCAGCGATACCTGCGTGCTTTCACGCGCCGGAATGGCCGGTCTCAACGCGATGCAGGCCGGCGCGCGCGCCGTGTTGCGTGCCGGCGGCAGCGCCACGGTTCAGGGCAGCAAAGCGCTCGCCGAACTCGACGCGCAGATGCTCGCCCTCAACGCTTCGCCCGGCGGCGCCGCCGATTTGCTCGCCGCCACGCTGTTTCTCGACAGGGTCAGCCAGCCCGCGTCTTGCTCAATTTAAAGAGGATGTTATGGAACACATTACATTGTCATTCCCTGCCAGCCGTACCCTCAGCGGTAAAGCTCTGGCAGGCGTCGTAGGCTCCGGTGATATGGAAGTGCTGTTCACCGCGGCCATCGGCGACACGCTCAACATCGATATCACCACCTCCGTAGACAACAGCACTCACCGCTGGAACGCGCTGTTTGACCGTCTGAATCTGATCAACGGCCTGCCTGCGGGCACGCTGATTATTCACGACTTCGGCGCGACGCCGGGCGTGGCGCGCATTCGCATCGAACAGGTTTTTGAGGAGGTTTCCCATGCGTAACGACCGCAGCTTTATTGAATTACGCGCCCGTGAACGTGCCCGGACGCTGCTTGATCAAGGCAGCTACCGCGAACTGCTCGATCCGTTCGCCGGCATGATGTCGCCGTGGCTCGCGCCGCAGGGCGTGGTACCGCAGTCCGACGACGGCATGGTGGTCGCTCGCGGCACCATCAACGGCCAGTCTGCGGTGGTCATTGCCATCGAAGGTACCTTCCAGGGCGGTAGCATGGGTGAAGTCTCCGGCGCGAAAATGGCGGCGGCACTGGAACTGGCGGCCGAAGACAACCGCAACGGCATCCCGACGCTGGCGGTTCTGTGCCTCGAAACCGGCGGCGTGCGCCTGCAGGAGGCCAACCTCGGCCTCGCGGCGATTGCCGACATTCATGCGGCGATTGTGGACCTGCGGCGCTACACCCCGGTGGTCGGCATTATCGCGGGCACCGTCGGCTGTTTCGGCGGGATGTCTATCGCCGCCGCCCTGTGCAGCTATCTGATTGTCACCCGCGAGGCGCGTCTGGGTCTCAACGGCCCGCAGGTTATCGAGCAGGAAGCCGGAATCGAAGAGTACGATTCCCGCGATCGCCCGTTTATCTGGAGCATGACCGGCGGCGAAATCCGTTATGCAAGCGGGCTGGTCGATGCGCTGGTCGGTGACGGCATCGATGCGGTGAAATCGGCAATGAATGAGGCCATTGCCAAAGGCGTCCCGGCACAACACCGCAGCGATAAATATGCGGATTACCTGGCCCGCCTGACCCACTTCGATACCCGCCAGCAGGCGGATACCGCGCAGATCAAACAGCTTTTTGCCCGGGAGGTGAAATGATGACTCAGTCCAATAGCCGTGGGGCCGTATGGCTGGAAAAACTGGCGCCGAACGCGCCGCGCATGAACGGCCTGTGCCCTTCAGTACAGGTCGCTGACGGTGAACTGAACGGCGCAAGCGTGCGCTTCATCGCCGTGGTGCCGGATGCCAACAACCACTACCCGCGCGCCGCCAAAGGCGAAGTGGGTCTGCTGGAAGGCTGGACGCTGGCGAAAGTGGTCAATGAAACCATCGATGCCGACGCCAACAGCGACGTAAAACGCCCGATAGTGGCGGTCATCGACGTCCCAAGCCAGGCCTATGGCCGCCGCGAAGAGGCGTTCGGTATCCACCAGGCGCTGGCCGGTGCCGCAGGCGCGTATGCAAAAGCGCGCCTGGCGGGTCATCCGGTGATCGGCCTGATCGTTGGTAAGGCAATGTCAGGCGCGTTTCTGGCGCACGGCTACCAGGCCAACCGTCTGATTGCCATCAACGACAAAGGCGTGCTGGTGCATGCGATGGGCAAAGCGTCCGCCGCGCGGATCACGCTACGCACCGTCGAGGCGCTGGAAAAACTGGCGGCGACCATTCCCCCCATGGCCTACGACGTCAGCAATTACGCCACGCTCGGTCTGCTCTCCGACCTGCTCAATCTCAGCAATCCGGATGCCCCGTCTGATGCTGACCTGGCACTGGTGGAGATCAGCGTGCAAAAGGCCATTTCCGATGCGCGCAAAGACCCAACGCTGAAAAACCGTCTCGGCGCGGAAAATCGCCGTAGCTCTGCCCTGGTCCGCGAGCGGATGCGCGCCAGCTGGTAACGGGCAACATCAGAAGTACGTAAAAAAAGACCTGCCGAAAGCGGCTACCGTCGGGCGCAGCATAGCGCCCACGGCTCGCGGCTTTTAGAAAACTAAAAACATCGCAATTAGCCCAATACGCTGAATCATTCACGCTGGCCCAAGGCGGCAGCTGAGTCAATCCCCATGAGCTGAGTTGAGTCAGTGACCGGGAGCCGGGAAGGCAGCCAACGCACAGGCAGCGTGAAGGACGACGCGTATCTCTTTTTTTATCTACAGGTGAGTACTCTATGACTTATGTAATTGTTCATGCCCTGGCGCCGATTTTTCTCATCATGCTGCTGGGCTTCTGGGCCGGCAAAGCCAAAATGGTCGACAATAAAAACGTGTCGCTGCTGAATATCTTCGTGATGGACTTTGCCCTGCCGGCCGCGCTGTTCAGCGCCACCGTACAGACGCCGTGGGCGGGAATCGTCGCGCAATCCCCGCTGATTGTGGTGCTGACCGGCGCCATGTGGGTGACCTATGCGGCGATCTACTTCCTGGCCACCGGCGTGTTTAAAAAGTCGCCGCAGGACGCGGCGGTGCTGACCCTCACCGTGGCGCTGCCGAACTATGCCGCACTCGGCCTGCCAATACTCGGTAGCGTGCTGGGCGAAAGCTCCGCCACCTCGCTGTCCGTGGCGGTATCCATTGCCTGCGGCTCGGTACTGATGACCCCGTTTTGCCTGCTGATCCTCGAACGTGAAAAAGCGCGCGCCGCCGGGGAAAACAGCGGTTCTACCCTGGCGATGCTACCGGTGCTGATGTGGCGCTCGCTGAAAAAACCTATCGTCATGGGCCCGCTGCTCGGCGTGATCCTTTCGGCGATAGGCATCACCATGCCAGACCTGCTGCTGGCGGCGATCAAACCGCTGGGCCTCTCAGCAACGGCTGCCGCGCTGTTCCTGACCGGGGTCATTCTGTCTGCCCGTAAGCTGAAGCTGAACGCGATGGTCGGCATCGCAACCATCGCCAAGCTGCTGATCCAGCCGTTTATCGCCTGGGGTATCGTTCTGGCATTCGGGCTGCACGGTTCGGTGGCGATCACCGCTATCCTGATGATTGCGCTGTCTGCCGGTTTCTTCGGCGTGGTGTTCGGCAACCGCTTTGGCGTCCAGTCACCGGATGCCGAAGCCGTGCTGCTGTTGAGCTCCGTTCTGTGTATCCTGTCGTTACCGCTGTTTATTACTCTGACTTCCGGACTCTGATATGACCTTTACCCCGCGCCCGCACGATTTACTGTGGCTGAACAACGCCAACGCCTTACTGACCGTTGAGGAGGCGTGGGTGGCCACCCAGTGGCACCCCGGTTTGCCGGTGGTGGTGCGGCGCGATGTAAATGAAAACCATGATATTCCGGTGGGCGTGCGCGGCATGAAGCGCGAACAGCGCGCCGCCGGATGGGTGAAGGCAGAGGCGGTTTCCCGGGTGGTGACGCCGGAAGCGCTCACCGACCGCGAACGCCTGCTGCACTCACCGTTTGTTTCCCAGCCGCCGGTTCAGGCGGCTATTTTACTGACGACCTTCGCGTGGCCGTGGCTGTGGGGCATTACCGGCAGCACCGGCTATGCGCTTGCCAGCGAAATTCCCGTTCTGCACGCCGACAGCGATCTCGATTTGCTGATCCGCGCCCCTATGCCGCTGACCGGGGATGAGCTACGGCAGTGGCAGACGCAGGTTGCGAAACTGCCGTGTCGGGCCGACACCCAGATTGAAACGCCGTTCGGCGCCTTTGCGTTGAATGAATGGCTGCGCGATGGCCGCGTATTGCTGAAAACGTCCCGGGGCGCGCGCCTGACCACTACGCCCTGGCACAGGGAGGAAGCATGAAAATTCTCTTTACCTTTCCCGGTCAGGGAAACCAGCGCCCGGGTATGCTCGGCGTCATCCCTCACCGTGAGGCGATCCTCGCCGAGGCCCGCAGCGTACTCGGGGAAGAGATCGTCACCTTAGATAGCGTCGAGGCGCTCAGGCACACCCGGGCCGTGCAGCTGTGCCTGCTTATCACCGGCGTCGCCTGGGCGCGGGAACTACAGCGCCAGGGGGTCCAGCCGGATATCGTCAGCGGGTTGTCGATCGGCGCCTTTCCTGCCGCAGTCATCGCCGGGGCGCTGGATTTCGCCAGCGCACTGCGCCTGGTGGCGCGACGCGGCGATTTAATGGAACAGGCCTATCCGCACGGTTACGGCCTGACCGCGATTATGGGGCTGACGCGGGATCGGGTGGAGGCGCTGCTGATCGCGGGAGAGACCTACATCGCTAACCTCAATGCCGACACGCAGATTGTGATTGCCGGCACCGATGAGGCGATGGCGCGCGTAGCGCAGAAAGCGCTGGCCATCGGCGCCACTAAAGCACAGCGGCTGGCGGTCAGCGTTCCCTCGCACTGCGCGCTGCTGGACGCCCCGGCAGCCGCGCTGGCGCAAGCCTTCACACAGGTCTCGTTGCAGCGCCCGCGCTGCGCTTACCTGAGCGGTTCCACCGCGCGGGTACTGTGGGATCCGCAGCGGATCGCCGACGATCTGGCGATGAATATGGCGCGGACGGTACGCTGGCAGGAGACCGTCGTCGCAGCCCAGGAGCGCGACGCCCGACTGGCAATAGAGATGCCGCCCGGCGGTGTACTCACCTGCCTCACCCGCCAGGCGGGCTGGCAGGGAGAGAGTCTGGCGCTTGAGAGTAGCGGCGTGGCGGTCGTGCGTCATCTGGCGCAGCGGCTTAACGGTTAAGACTGCGGGCGTACATTCGCCCTTCTGCCGCCAGCGCCAGCAGATCGGCGTCACGTTCACGATGGTGGGCATAGACGATAGAGATCAGCTGGCGCATCTGGTAGGGTTCCGCCAGCTTTAACAGCTGCACATCGTTTTCATACACTTTCTTCATGCGTCCTGGCAGCAGCGCAAAACCGACGCCGGCCTGCACCAGGCTAATCATTGAGAAGATATCGTTCACCCGGGTCACAATTTCGGGTTCGAATCCCGCCACCTGAAAGGCTTCCTGGAACCCGGCATAGGTGGCAAATCCTTCGGCCAGCGAGACAAATTTGCGGTCTGCATAGTCGCGCAGGTCGGCAGGCAGCACGCTGTCGAGTTTTTCCGCCGCCGGTGCGGCGAGGAAAATATCGTCTTCAAACAGCGGGACCACATCAAAGGCAGTATTACTGAACTCCCCTTCATTGGTCGCGATCAGAATGGCGTCGAGAGCATCGTCTTCCAGCATATCCAGCAGCATCTGGTTGGATCCCATGGTCAGATCGAGCTCCAGTTCGGGCCGTCGTAGCTTCATACCCATAATAATTCGCGGCACCGTCTCAAGAGTTAGCGAGTAGAGTGTGCCAATGCGCAGACGCCCCTGGCCGACGCCGGCCACCTTGCGCGTCGCTTCCAGCCCGCGGGTCATTAAACTGGTGACATCCTGGCAATACTCCAGCAGTGTCCAGGCCGCCGGCAGCGGCAGTAAATTTCGCCCCTTATGTACAAACAGCGAACAGCCAACCCCCTCTTCAAGGGTATGCAGCGCCCGATGAACGCTCACCCCGCTGAGCTCCATGGCTTCGGCGGTTCTGGCAATATTCCCCTTAACCATAAACATCATAAATATCGACAGTTTGCGGAAGGTTATCTCCTGATTAATGTCGTCTTTCATTATTTTCGCCCCGTATTTCCGCTTTTTTCTTGTCAATTCAAGCCAGTATAACCACAATCCGCGGCGAAAGTTTTAACGGGGCGCAAGTTCAGGGCCTGTCGCATCTCCTCGCGGCGAGAACCGCTGCCGCCGTCAGTGATAAACCTGAACCGGCCTGAAATCAGGCGTTTAATTCATCAGGCAACGGTGCCGACGGCGTCCAGGCCAGCAGCAGGCTGGCAAGCGTAAAGGCCCCCATAATCCACGTCATCGTCCAGGGTGTACCATCATGTAATCCGGCCAGCAGCAGTGAAGAGACGATTCCGCTGCCATATTGCAGCGAGCCGATGAAGGCCGATGCCGAACCGGCAAACGCCCCCGCCTCATCCAGCGCTGCCGCCGTTGAGGTGGCGGCAATCACGCCGTTCATGGAGAAAAAGAGAAACACGCACAGGGCGATCCCAACGAGACCGCCGTGATGCAATTTGACGCTGAACGCCATCGCCGCCATCGCCAGAGAGGCCACAACCAGCGCCGCTTTGAGCAGATCCCCCAATGCATAACGCTGAACCAGACGGCGGTTAACCAGGCTCATGGTCATCACGCCGAGAATATTGACCGCAAATAACCAGCCATAGTGCTGCGGTTCAACGCCGAAATAGCGAATATAGACATCCGGCGAACCGGTAATAAAAGCGTAAGCGGCGACGTAATAACAGGTCAGACTCAGGGTATAGCGCATGAAAATGCGATTGCGCAGCAGCTGCCCGTAGTGATGAAACGCCTTCAGCGGCGATCCCTGCTGGCGTCGCTCCGGCGGCAGCGTCTCCGGCAGCCAGCGTAGCGCCATCAGCATCACCAGACCAATGCCCGCCAGTAGCCAGAAAATGGCATGCCAGCTGGTGACTCTTATCATCTGCCCGCCCATCAGCGGCCCGATAATCGGTGCAATGGCCATCACAATGGTCAGCGTCGAGAGCATCTGCGCGGCGCGGGTCCGGGCAAAGAGATCGCGTACCATCGCCCGCGCCAGCATGGGCCCGGTACAGGCCCCCAGAGCCTGAAAAACGCGCCAGAAAATAATCCGATCGATGCTGTCTGAGAGCGCGCAACCCGCGGAGCCGATGATAAACAGCACCATACCGATAAACAGCGGCGTGCGACGACCAAGACGGTCGCTCACCGGCCCCCAGATGAGCTGCGCCAGGGCAAAACCGATTAAAAAACCGGTAATCGTCAGTTCGGCGTCACCCTGCAATTCCGCCGCCATAACCGGCATGGCGGGCAGATAAATATCGGTGGATAACGAAGCGAACGCCATCAGCCCGCTTAAAATCAAAATAAACAGCGGTCCGCTGGCGGCATTTTTTTGCGGCACAGTCATGTGAGATATCCGTCAGGAGAGAGTGATACAGAGCGAGGTATGTTAACGAGAAAGGAGCGGCGGATAATCCCCTGCCACCGTATCGAGGTTATGAGCCGCATTCATGAATAGGCGCGCAGAGGGTACGCCGCGTGGATGGCAGGCGTATCCGCAAAAAAAAGCCAGCTGGCGACAGACCAACTGGCATGCTTTGTGACGGACGTTATGTCAGATTACAGCGCCATATCGTGCTGTGCTGACTCCGCAGGTTTTGCTTCGGCCGGCTTCGCGGTGGTCACCGCTGGCTGAGTCTTGCTCATGTCGATGACCGGCGGTTTCACCAGCTGCAGCGTCGCGGCGGTATCATCCCACACCTGCTGCGTCAGCGCCGGGTTATCGTTCAGCTTCTGCCCGTAGCTCGGTACGATAGCATGAATGCGGTTCTGCCACTGCGCAGAAGCAAACTGCTCCGGGAACATCTGCTTAAGGACGTTAAGGGTGATCGGTGCCGCGGTGGATGCCCCCGGTGATGCCCCCAGCAGCGCCGAGATGGTTTTCTGTTGATCGACCACCACTTCGGTACCCAGCTTCAGGACTCCGCCCTTGTCGGCATCTTTCTTGATAATCTGCACGCGCTGGCCGGCCTGGATCAGTTTCCAGTCTTCTTTACGCGCGTCCGGATAGTACTCTTTCAGCGCCGCAAAGCGGTCATCATCGTTCAACATCACCTGGCTAATCAGGTATTTCACCAGATCGAAGTTGTCGAGCCCCACGTGGGTCATCGGCAGTACGTTATCGGTAGTGGTGGTGCTCAGCAGGTCCATAAAGGAACCATTTTTGAGGAATTTGGTCGAGAAAGTCGCAAACGGCCCGAACAGCACCACGCGCTTACCATCGATGAAACGGGCATCGAGGTGCGGAACCGACATCGGCGGTGCGCCAACGGAGGCCTGACCGTACACTTTTTCCAGATGTTGCTTCGTCACGTCCGGATTTTCCGTCATCAGGAAGGAGCCGCCGACCGGGAAGCCCGCGTAATTATCCGCTTCCGGAATGCCGGTTTTTTGCAGTAATTTCAGCGCGCCGCCGCCGGCACCGATAAAGACATATTTCGCATCGATCGCCTGTTCCTGACCGCTATTGACGTTTTTGATCGTCACGTGCCATGAATTATCGCCATTGCGTTTAAACCCGGTGACTTCAGAAGAGGTCTGCAGCGAGAAATTATTATTTTTCTTCAGGCTGCCGATCAGCTGACGGGTAATTTCGCCGTAGTTGACGTCGGTGCCAACCGGAGTCCAGGTCGCCGCCACTTTTTGTTGCGGATCGCGCCCTTCCATCACCAGCGGCGCCCACTGTTTAATTTGCGCGTGATCGGTGGAGAATTTCATACCCTGGAATAACGTCGTCTGCTGCAATGCGGTATACCGCTTTTGCAGATACTCCACATTATCACCCCAGACGAAACTCATATGCGGCGTGGAATTAATAAAGGCGTGCGGATCGTGCAAAATGCCGCGTTTGACCTGCGCCGTCCAGAACTGGCGGGAGATCATAAACTGCTCGTTAATATCCAGCGCTTTGCTGACATCAATGGAACCGTCCGCACGCTCCGGCGTATAGTTCAGCTCCATATTCGCTGAGTGGCCGGTCCCGGCGTTGTTCCAGCCGTTAGAGGATTCCAGCGCAACGCCATCCAGCTTCTCGACCATCACCTGTTTCCAGTCCGGCTGTAATTCCTGCAGCCAGGTGCCGAGGGAGGCGCTCATAATTCCGCCGCCGATCAGCAGGAAATCGGTTTTTTGAGCGGTATCAGTATTCGCATACGACGCGGTGCTGACAAACATCGCCAGGGCGGTCACAGATAAGATAGATTTTTTTATTGCAGGCATAATAGAATTATCGCATAGCACAATGAAATAAGTGCAAACATGTTAACGCATTTCTATTATATTTTAAAATATCATTTACATTTTCCGCACAGTTAATCAATTTCTGACAAATACTTTTTTAACTTAAAAAAGTAAAATATCGCGCGAAAAAATAAAAATCAGAAAATAACGGCGGCAATTAAGGGGTTAAATAATTCCCGCCGGTTTATTTAGTTATTTATCATCCCGTCGCCCTCGCGGCATTACGGCGCGCGATTGCGCGCCGCATCATTCAATTTACGCTGCTCAGCGTCGAACGCTTTGTCTCCTGCAGCGCGAGGCGCAAACGATCGTTATTTTCCGCCAGCAGATCCCGCGCCTGCCAGGCGTCGAGCCCGGTCATCAGCATCAGGATTGCCGTGCGCACATGCTGATTACAGCTGGCCAGCGCGGCTTTGGCCTCGCTGCGCGAGCAGTCGGTGGCCGTCATGACGATGGCAATCTGGCGCTCAGTCCAGCGCGGGCTAATGGCCTGCAGATCGACCCGCAGGTTGCTGTAAACCCTGCCGCTGCGAATCGCCAGCCCGGTAGTCAGCATCGTGAGGATCTGCCGCTGCGCCAGCTGCGCTTTCGGGTTACCGAACCCCGCCACCGCTTCTGGCCCGGTTTGCGGCGCGATAATGATATCCGCCAGTTGGGCGGCTTCACTCTCCGCTTGCTGCGTCAGTACCGCAATTGGCGCACCGAGCGACCAGGCGTGACGCATCGCGCCCCACACCCACGGCGTTTGTCCGCTAACCGTCAGCGCCAGCAGCATATCGTTGCTGGTGAAACGGATAGCCTGCAGCTCAAGCGCCCCGAGATCGTAATCGTTAGCGGCCGTCTCCATCTCCTGCAGCGCGGCTGCGGGGCCGCCGGCAATGAGGCCAACCAGCGAATGTTTCTCTTCCGGCGTATACTCGCTGACCGTCTGTAGCGCCGCGCGGCCGGATGCTCCGGCGCCGACAATCACCAGCCGCCCTCCCCGGCTCAGGGCTGCGGCGGCATTATCGACGAGACGGGCAACCTCCGGTAAACAGGCCCCGACGGCGTCGGCAATTTGCCGATTGTCTTTATGCAGCAGGGTCAGCATATCGAGGGTGGCGAGAGTGTCGATGTGGTGAGTTTCAGGGTGGCGTCGTTCCATCATTGATGCGGTTGGCTTACTGCTCATAAAAACCTCCTTTTAAATAACTCCATATTCACTATAAGGATATTTATTGCGAGGTCCTGCGAGTGAGGTCACGCTTCCCGGTTCTTTCAGCGTCTTTTTGCTTTTTTACATAGCTTTAAGAAATGGTTACCTTCAGCGATAATAGCCCTTCGCCGAACAGTTCAGGGGATGGTATGAAGGATATCGCGGAGTCAATTCCGCCCGCGCGCAAACGACTGATGAGTATGAAGCTGAGTACCGCCGTGACGCTCATGATTAGCAGCGTGATTGGTTCGGTACTGCTGCTGGTCTACGCGCTGTGGTTTATACAGATCAGCGATACCACCCGCGACGGCGTAAAAGATACGGCGCTGGCGGTTGCTCGCACGTTCTCCGATATGCCGGAAGTGAAGCAGGCCCTGACGCTGCCGCCGCAGAGCGGACTCATCCAGCCGCTGGCGCTGGCCATTACCCGGCGGAACGATCTGCTGTATGCGGTGGTGACCGATATGCATGGCGTGCGCTATTCGCATCCCAACGCCCGGCTTATTGGTAAACAGTTTATCGGCGAGGATATTCAACCCGCCTTTAACGGCAAAGAGAATGTCGCCGTCAATCACGGGGTGCTGGCTCCGGCGCTGCGCGTCTTTACGCCGGTATTCAACGACCAGCAGCAGCAAATTGGCGTGGTGGTGGTCGGGATTTCGCTGAGTAAAGTGGATGAGCAAATTGCCAAAGGACGCTGGGATGTGCTGTTAACCGTGCTGTTCAGCGCCCTGGTCTGCGGAATCGGTACCTGGAGCCTGGTGCGCGGACTCAAGCGCGTGCTGCTGGGACTGGAACCGCAGGAGATCTCTACGCAGTTTCAGCAGCGGCAGGCGATGCTCCATTCGTTAAAAGAAGGGGTTGTCGCGGTGGATGTCGAGGGTCGCGTCACGCTGATCAACCCGGCCGCTAGCGAGATCCTGCTTAGCGGCCCCGGCAAAGAGATTGCCCACACCCCGCTTCTGGCGGATCTGCAGGAGGTTTTGCAGACCGGCGAGCCGATTTACGACCGCGAACTCGGCTGCAACGGCTTCCTGCTGATCAGCAACACCGTGCCGGTACGCAGCCAGAACGCTATCGTCGGCGCCATCAGTACCTTCCGTGATAAAACGGAAGTCAGCCAGCTGTTGCAGCGGCTGGACGGTATGGTTAACTATGTCGATGCGCTGCGCACGACCTCGCATGAATTTATGAATAAGCTGCATGTGATCCTCGGCCTGTTAAACATGAAAAGTTATGACAAGCTGGAGGAGTATGTGCTGCAAACCGCCCATACTTATCAGGCGGACATTGGCGAAATTCAGCACCGTATCAAATCACCGGTGGTCGCGGGTTTCCTGATTGGTAAAATCCAGCGCGCCAAAGAGCGCGGCTTCACCCTTAACTTAGCCGAAGAGAGCCTGGTGCCCGATTGCCCAAATGAAAAGCAGGTTACCGTGCTGGTCACCGTGCTGGGTAATTTGATTGAGAATGCGCTGGATGCCATGAGCGGCCAAAGCGAGGGGGAAGTCGGCCTGCTGCTGCACTATCAGAACGGCTGGCTGAGCGGCGAAGTCAGCGATGACGGACCGGGCATCCCGCCGGCGAATATTGATGCCATCTTTAATAAAGGCTTCTCTACCAAGGGTGAGAATCGCGGCGTTGGCCTGTTTCTCGCCAGCCAGCAGCTCCGTGAACTGGGCGGCACGCTGGCCGTCGAGTCTGAGCCTGGCGTCTTTACCCAATTTTTTGTTCATCTTCCCTGGGATAGTAAAAGGAAACGTGCGTGATAAATGTATTAATTGTTGACGATGATGCCATGGTCGCCGAACTGAATCGCCTGTATGTGGCGAGAATTCCCGGCTTCCGCTGCTGTGGCACCGCGTCTACGCTGAGCAAGGCCCAGGAGATGGTTAACGATAGCGCACAGGAGATCGATCTGGTGCTGCTGGATGTCTACATGCAGCATGACAGCGGCCTGGATCTGCTGCCGACCATCCGCGCCTCTGGTCGCCCTATCGACGTGATTATGATTACCTCCGCCGCCGATGCCGCCACCGTGCAAACCTCGATGCACTACGGCGTCGTCGATTATCTGATCAAACCGTTCCAGTTTCCGCGCTTCGAAGAGGCGCTGACCGCCTGGCGCGAAAAACGCAAACTGATGACCGGACAGCCCTATTATGAACAGGCCGATGTTGACCGCCTGCTCCACGGCAACGCGCCGGAAGCCAGCGACGCGCGCAAGCTGCCGAAAGGCTTAACCGCCCAGACGCTGCGCACGCTGTGCCAGTGGATTGATGCCCATCCGGGCACCGAGTTTTCCACCGATGAACTGGCGGTGGCCGTCAATATTTCCCGCGTCTCCTGCCGGAAATACCTGATCTGGCTGGCACAGATTAATATTCTCTACACCAGCATTCACTACGGCGCGACCGGGCGGCCGGTCTATCGCTACCGGCTGGTCGCCGAGCAGTACAGCCTGCTTAAGCAGTACAGTCAGTAAGCCGGTAGCTGTCGTCGAGTAAGTGAAAACGAAAGCGGCGCTGTGATGAGAGGATAATGTCGCGATTTTTGGTGACGAAAATCGCCTCAATGTCTTCGCGATGGCGCAGCGCCGCACAGCCTTTTTCCACCCCAAGACCGAAGATCAACGTGGTCCAGATATCGCCGTCGAGCGAATCATCGGCAATAATGGTGACGCTCTCCAGCTCGTTATCAAGCGGATAGCCGGTGCGCGGGTCGAGAATATGGTGCCAGCGTCGACCATCCTGCTCAAAATAGCGCTCGTAAATGCCGGACGTCACCACCGACTGGCCGACGACGTCAATACTTCCCACCAGCGCATTATCGGCCGCGAACGGTTTTTTCAGCCCAATCGACCACGCCCCCAGGGTATGCACGTTGCCGCCGAGGTTAATCAGCGCCGCGTCGACGCCCTGGCGCTGCAGGTCATCGCGCACCCGGTCGGCAATGTAGCCTTTGGCAATCGCCCCAAGATCGATCTCCATTCCCGGCTGGGCGAGAAAAACGCTGCCGGCGGCGTCATCGAGGATCACATCCTGCGGGCGGGTCAGCGCTAAGCGCGCGGCGATATCCGCCGCCGCCGGAACGCTGTGGCCGTTAAAACCGATGCGCCATAGCTTCACCAGCGGGCCAATCGCCAGATTAAAGGCGCTCTCCTGCACCATGCTGGCCGCTTTCGCGCATTTGATCAGCTGATAAACCGGACGGCTGACGCTGACCGGATGGCGGCCGGCGGCATGATTAATCCCCATCACCTCCGAGTGTGCGCGGTTGACGGTGAACAGGTCTTCGTAGCGTTTAATCAGTTGAAACGTGCGGGAAGCCAGGGCTTCATCGTGGGAGAACAGTTTGAGCAGGATGGGAGACCCCATCAAAACAGCGGAGTAGCTATAGAGGCGTTGATCGCCAGAGATACCAGACATCATTGAAGCTCCTCTGTGTCACCCGGGCAGGCAGACGCCGCCGGGAATCGGCCGGGCGAACCCGGCCTGTTATCACTGAGCGTTAGCCTCTGGCGCGTTTTGCCGCCTGGTGGCCCGCCAGGGTGCCAAAGATAATAATATCCGCCACGGCATTGCCGCCGATACGGTTGCCGCCGTGGATACCCCCGACCACTTCGCCCGCGGCATAAGCGCCGACAATCGGCTGATGATGAGTATCCAGGACCGCGGTGTCAGTATTAATGGTCACACCGCCCATAGTGTGGTGAACCCCCGGCGCGATGCGAATCGCATGGAACGGCCCCTGGTTAACCGGCGCGCGCAGCGCGGTGGTACGACCGAACTCTTCATCACGCTGATTTTCAACAAACCCGTTGTAGCGTTCCAGCGTGGCGAGGAAGGCATGGTAATCCATCCCCAGTTTCTCCGCCAGTTCGCGCGGCGAGCTGGCGCTGGTCACCAGACCTTTGGCGATATATTCGTCGGCCGCTTTGTTTTTTGCCCGGACATGTTCATCAAAGACGATGTAAGCATAATGCTCCGGTAGCGCGATGATCGCCGCAGACACTTTATCGCGGGTCTCCATTTCGTTGAAGAAGCGGTTACCCCGTTGATTGACCAGAATGGCGCCGCCGCCGCGAATCGATTCAGAAATCAGATACGACGTGTTCTGCTCAACGGTCGGGTGGATTTGAATTTCGCCCATATCAACGGTACCGGCGCCAATCCGTTCCAGCAGCGCAATGCCGCCGCCGGTCGCCCCTTTATGGTTGGTGGTGACAAAACCCGCCAGATCCGGGCGATATTTCACCACCATCGCGCTATTGGCGCTGAAGCCACCGGTCGCCATGACGATACTTTTGGTCTGCACCTCGATGCTTTCCTGCTCATCATTCAGCAGACGTACGCCGCTCACTTCGCCTTGAGCCATCAGGATCTCTTCCACCGACGTATCCAGCATCACATCGATGCCGCGTCGGGTGATATTGCGCACCAGACCGCTGATCAGATAGCCACCAACCGCAGATCCGTCACGCGGACGGTGAGTACGGTCGATACTCATCCCGCCGGTGGTGGTGATGTCATTCAGCATGATCCCACGACGCGCCAGCCATTCGATGGCCTCCGGGGCGTTTTCCACGAACCGACGCAGCAATTGCGGATTGTTTTTATTCTGCCCGCCTTTTAAGGTTTCCTGATAGAACAGCTCTTTGCTGTCCTCAATACCTTTTACCCGCTGGAAGCGCGTTTCCGCGGCGTTCATTCCGGCAGAGGCTTTAATGGTATTACCGCCGATGGTGGGCATTTTCTCTACGATCAGGACGCTTGCGCCTTCATCGTGCGCCTGAATGGCTGCCGCCAGGCCGGCGCCGCCGCTCCCGACCACCACCACGTCATAGCTTTTCGGCGTCAGGTCTGCGCCGCCCTCTTCCAGCGCCAGCGCTTTACTTGATTTCAGCATCGCTTTCGACACCGCTTTTTTCACCGCTTCACTTTGGCTGGTCGCGCCAGAAATCGCGTCCACGTGCGGCGTATTGGCGGTCAAAATGCGCTCGCGGATCTCTTCGAAACTGGTGGTGAACTCCACGTTCTGGACCGGGCCGGCAGCCAGTTCAATATCGGCGATGCGGTCATTTTCCAGACTGACGTTGATGACCAGTTCGTTGGCATCGTCCTGAACGGTTTCCACAAAAAGGCCGGGTTTAAACTTCGCATCGCCCATGCTCATGTCGCGGATCATGGCTTCTACCAGCGAGAAGCGCCACAGCGGCTCCGGGATATTCAGCGCTTCGCGCTGGGTGCTATCGATAAACAGCTCGAGATTTTCTCCCGCAGCAATCCGCGCCGCCCAGTCCGGATAGGCAATGCAGGCGCGGCCCACGGCAATCAGATCGTAACCATGATCCAGCCCCAGCTCCGCATCCGCGGCGTTCACCACGCCGCCAACGCCCATCACCGGGATTTGAGCCAGGGTGTCAGAGCGCAGCGCACAATATTTTTCAATCAACGGCGTCGGATCGCGGGTATCAACAATCGACGGACGCAGTGACGCGCCGACGGAGAAGTGCAGATAGTCGAGACCGCGCGCCGCCAGTTTTTCCAGCAGGTACATGGTGTCGTCAAAACGGATACCCGGCTCTTCCAGCTCTTCCGGGGAGAAGCGATAGCCGATAATAAAGGCATCGTCGGCGTACTGGCTCGCCATTTTGTGGGTAATGTCCAGCACCGCCAGCGGGAAACGCGCGCGGTTGTCGCGGCTGCCGCCCCACTGGTCATCGCGTTGGTTGGAGTTCGGGGAATAGAACTGCTGGATAAGATAGGTGTTAGCGCCGTGAATCTCCACGCCATCAAAACCGGCCAGAATGGCACGACGTACGCCGTCGCCAAATTTGGCGATCATGCCCTCAACTTCTTCACCGCTCAGCTCACGCGGCATCGCGGCACCTTCACGCGGTGCCGCCAGCGCGCTCGGCGCCACCGGTTGACGGCCGCCGATCAGCTGCGGATCGACCATACGCCCGCCGTGATAGATCTGCAGAATCGCTTTTGACCCTTCGGCTTTGATGGCGTCGGCGATTTTAGCCAGACCGGCAATTTTCTCGTCATTGTCGATGCCGATGGCGCCGGGGAAAGCCAGACCGTAATTATCAATAAAGCAGCACTCAACGATAATGGTGCCAATGCTGCCGGCACGAGCGCGATAGTATTCCACCAGTTCGCTGGTGACGCTGCCGTCAAAATAGCCGGTGCAGGTGGTCATCGGTGCCATTAACAAACGGTTTTTTAACTCAGTACCATTCGGTAAGGTAAAAGGACGCAATATACGTGGGTTACTGGTCATATTAACACTCCAGATTTTAAATATTGAAAATTCAGAATTGGGTGACGGAATTGTTTTTGGTTGTGTTTCTTAATTCCTGTTGTCATGCCCATAATATAGCGCTATTTTTAGTTACCAAACTAATTACGTTAGTTAAAAAACTATTTAATACCACCAATAACATCAGTACCTCCATTGTATTATTAATTAAAAATACAATTTTCACACAAAGCAAAACACCGATAACATACTCGCCACTTTTGTTAAATAACAAAACATACCAGACACAAAATAAAACTTATAAATATCATATAGATAGGATAGATTTTGTTTTAACGAACGTTTGTAAATCAATTATCCATTAACATTTATCTATATTTTAAACAAATAAACACCTCATCCGTCAGGGTTATTTTGAAAATAAAAAAACACCTTCACACACCGTGTTTATTGATCTTGATCAATTGCAATAAAGCAACAAAGCGCAATATATAAATAACCAACAAATTAAATTTAACGCACGGAAAAAGGCGTTAAACAACCGTCACGAAAATCATCAAAACCAAAGATTAATAAGTAAAGAAAGTTTTGAAATTAAAAAAATCACCGGTTATGACGTGACGCAACCGTATTTTCAACTACTCGCAGATACTCATTATGAAAGAGAAACAGACAACCATACCGCCTGCCGGTGCCGCCAGTCCCAAGGCTGCAAATAAAAACCGCCTGCTGATGATGGCGCTGCCCATTATTGTTGCAGTTCTTTTACTCTTCGTGCCGGTGCCTGACGGGTTACCGCCTTATGCCTGGCACTACTTTGCTATCTTCGTTGGCGTCATTGTCGGGCTGATTTTTGAACCCCTGCCGGGCGCCGTGATCGGTATCACCGGGGTGGTGGTCATCGCCCTGTGCAGCCAGTGGCTGCTCTTCAACCCGGCGCAACTGGCCGACCCTAAATTCAAACTGGCCGGCGCCTCGTTTAAATGGGCGGTCAGCGGTTTTGGTAACTCCACCGTCTGGCTGATTTTCGGCGCCTTCATGTTCGCCGCTGGCTACGATAAAACCCAGTTTGGTCGCCGTCTGGCGCTGATCCTGGTGAAGTATCTGGGCCGCCGCAGCCTGACGCTGGGTTATGCCATTACCTTTGCTGACCTGCTGCTGGCACCGTTTACCCCGTCCAATACCGCGCGCAGCGGCGGGACAATCTACCCGATTATCGCCAACCTGCCGCCGCTGTACGGTTCTAAACCAAACGATCCCAGCGCGCGTCGAATCGGCTCCTACCTGATGTGGGTGGCCATTACCGCCGCCTGTATCACCAGTTCGATGTTCCTCTCCGCGCTGGCGCCAAACCTGCTGGCCCTCGCGCTGGTCAAAAGCATCGTTGGCATCAATATCTCGTGGGGCACCTGGTTTATCGCCTTCCTGCCGCTGGGTATCCTGCTGATTCTGGCTATGCCGCTGCTGGCTTACTGGTTCTATCCGCCGGAAGTGAAAGTCAACAACGAAGTGCCGCTGTGGGCCGCTCGTGAGCTGGAAAAACTGGGCAAGCTGTCGCGCAATGAGATCCTGCTGCTGGTGTTCGTCTGCTTCGCCCTGACCATGTGGATTTTCGCCGCCGAGTGGATTGAACCGGCGCTGGCCGCCCTGCTGGTGATTGTGCTGATGCTGTGGACCGGCGTACTTTCGTGGAGCGATATCACCAACAATAAAGCGGCATGGAACACCTTTGTCTGGTTCGCAACGCTGGTGGCGCTGGCCGACGGCCTCTCCTCGACCGGTTTTATCGCCTGGCTGGGTAAAGAAGGTGGCGCGTTGATGAGCGGCATCTCCCCGGGGGTCGCCACTATCGTGCTGCTGCTGGCGTTCTACCTGCTGCACTACCTGTTCGCCAGCACCACCGCGCACACCACCGCGCTGCTGCCGGCGATGCTGACTATCGCCTCCACCATTCCGGGTATGAATATGCAGGTCTTCGTCCTGCTGATGGTCACCTCGCTCGGCGTGATGGGCATCATCACCCCGTACGGTACCGGTCCAAGCCCGATTTACTACGGCAGCGGCTACCTGCCAACCAAAGACTACTGGCGCCTCGGCACCATCTTCGGCGCCATCTTCCTGGCCGCCCTGCTGCTGATTGGCTATCCGTGGATGTCTATGATGTTCTGATTCATAACCGCCGGAGGTTCTCCTCCGGCGGTTTTACTCTTAGGGAGCAAAGCTATGTCGACTAAACCGTTTGTATACCAGGAAGCCTTTCCGCTGGCAAAAGATGAGACCGAATACTATCTGCTGAGCAAAGAACATGTTTCCGTGGCCGAATTTGAAGGCCAGGAGATCCTGAAGGTTGAACCTGAAGCCCTGACCCTGCTGGCCCAGCAGGCCTTCCACGATGCGGCCTTTATGCTGCGCGTTTCCCATCAAAAGCAGGTTGCGTCAATCCTGCTCGACCCGGAAGCCAGCGAAAACGACAAATACGTCGCCCTGCAGTTCCTGCGCAATTCGGAAATTGCGGCGAAAGGCGTGCTGCCGACCTGCCAGGATACCGGTACCGCGATCATCATGGGTAAAAAAGGTCAGCGCGTCTGGACCGGCGGCGGCGATGAAGCGGCGCTGGCCCGCGGCGTTTACAACACCTATACCGAAGATAACCTGCGCTACTCGCAAAATGCTCCGCTGGATATGTACAAAGAGGTCAACACCGGGACTAACCTGCCGGCGCAGATCGATCTCTATAGCGTTGACGGCGACGAGTACAAATTTCTGTGCATGGCGAAAGGCGGCGGCTCAGCCAACAAAACCTATCTGTATCAGGAAACCAAAGCGCTGATTACCCCGGCGAAACTAAAAAACTACCTGGTTGAGAAGATGCGCACCCTCGGCACCGCGGCCTGTCCGCCGTACCATATCGCCTTTGTGATCGGCGGCACCTCGGCGGAATCGACGCTGAAAACCGTGAAGCTGGCCTCCACGCGCTACTACGATGGTTTACCCACCGAAGGTAACGAGCACGGCCAGGCGTTCCGCGATGTTCAGCTGGAGCAAGAGCTGCTGCTGGCAGCGCAGAATCTCGGCCTCGGCGCGCAGTTCGGCGGCAAATACTTCGCCCACGATATCCGCGTGATTCGCCTGCCGCGTCACGGGGCCTCCTGCCCGGTCGGCATGGGCGTCTCCTGCTCCGCTGACCGCAATATCAAAGCCAAAATCAACCGCCACGGTATCTGGATTGAAAAGCTGGAGAGCAACCCGGGCCAGTACATCCCGGAAGCGCTGCGTGAGCAAGGTGAAGGCCAGGTGGTCAGCATTAATCTGAATCAGCCGATGAGCGAGATCCTGGCGCAGCTGTCCGCCCATCCGGTCTCCACCCGTCTGACGCTGAACGGCACCATCATCGTGGCGCGCGATATCGCCCACGCGAAGCTGAAAGAGCTGCTGGATAACGGTGAAGCGCTGCCGCAGTACGTGAAAGATCACCCGATCTACTACGCCGGTCCGGCGAAAACTCCGGAAGGTTACGCCTCAGGTTCACTCGGCCCAACCACCGCAGGGCGCATGGACTCCTATGTTGATCTGCTGCAGTCCCACGGCGCCAGCATGGTGATGCTGGCAAAAGGCAACCGCAGCCAGCAGGTGACCGACGCCTGTCACAAACACGGCGGATTCTATCTCGGCAGCATTGGCGGCCCGGCGGCGGTACTCGCCCAGCAGAGTATTAAGAGCCTGGAGTGCGTGGCGTATCCGGAACTGGGGATGGAAGCTATCTGGAAAATCGAAGTGGAAGATTTCCCGGCCTTCATCCTGGTGGATGACAAAGGCAATGATTTCTTCCAGCAGATTCAGAACAAGCAGTGTAACGGCTGTGCCCAGCGGTAGTGTTGCCGGCTAAAGCCGGGCGCTGAGCTAAGAGGTATTCCGTTCACCCTACGTCAGGCAGAACATGCGGCCTCAGTGCGAGGTGACCGGGTTAAGGGGAAGATAACCGTCTTCCCCTTAACAATCCCCGCGGTCCCGCACGGAAATCGGTGCTGCGCACTGCGCTCACCTCCCGGCCTGCAGCCTGCGGTCGGCTCAACTCGACCTGCTCGCCCGTTCCGGGGCTCGCTCCTGTCTCGATTCGCCTCTTGCCGCCATCCCTGGCGGCCAGCCCTTGTCTTCCGGCCTTTGGTTCGCCGATTTCAGCGGGGTCCAGGGCCCCGCTGCACGCCTTTTCATCCCAAAATGTCCATCACTGCGGAGAGCAACAACGGTCGAGGAAAAAGCAGGCAACGATCGAATTAACAGACGCAGCTCGGGCTCGTTTTTTATCACCCCGCGGCTAGTGACCGGCCGAGGGGGCGCCCGGCGCTCCGGCACGACTGAACGGCGGCCGGGCAAACCAGATAACCACGATCAGCGCCATAAAGCCCCAGCCCAGCACCCAAAAATAGTCGATGGTCGACATCATGTAGGCCTGCTGCTCAATGCTCTTATCAATCAGCGCCATATGCTGCTGCGTGGCTCCGCCCATCTTGTCGATGTAGTCCACCGCAGCGGGATTGTAGGCGGAGACGCTTTCCGTCAGGTTGGCATGGTGGAAAACTTCCCGCCGCGACCAGATCCAGGTGGTGAGCGACGACGCGAACGAGCCGCCCAGCACGCGGAAGAAGGTCGCCAGACCGGAGCCTTCCGCCACTTCTGCGCCGTTCAGGTTTGACAGCACAATCGTCGTGATAGGCATGAAGAAAAACGCCACGCCGATTCCCATGAACAGCTGCACTTCGGCGATAGTGCGGAAATCGACATCGGTATTGAACTGCGCGCGAATAAGGCAGGAGGCCCCCATCGTCAGGAACGACAGCGAAGCCAGAATACGCAGGTCGAAATTATTGGCGTAGCGGCCAATAATCGGCGTCATTATCAGCGGCAGGATCCCCATCGGCGCGGCGGCCAGTCCGGCCCAGATCGCGGTGTAGCCCATCTGCGTTTGCAGCCACTGCGGCAGAATAATATTGATAGCAAAAAAAGCCGCGTAGCCCAGAGTCAGCGAGAGCGTACCAATCGCAAAATTGCGATCTTTGAACAAGCGCAGATTAACAATCGGATGACGCTCGCCCAGCTCCCAGATAACGAAAGACACCAGCGAGATGGCTGAAATCGTCGACATCACAACGATCTGCGAAGAGGCAAACCAGTCAAGATCGTTACCTTTATCAAGCACCACCTGCAGCAGCCCAACCCCAAGCACCAGCAGCGCAATCCCGATGTAATCAATGGGGGCGTGGGTGGTGGTCTCTTCCCGTTCACGCATCTGCGTCCAGACGACGATAGTGGCGAAGATGCCGATCGGTACGTTGATGTAGAAGATCCACGGCCAGGAGTAGTTGTCCGTTATCCAGCCGCCGGTAATCGGCCCGACAATCGGCGCCACCACGGTCACCATCGACAGGAGCGCCAGGGCCATACTGCGTTTACTGGCGGGGAAGATAACCAGCAGCAGCGTCTGACACATCGGGAACATAGGGCCGGCGAAAAAGCCCTGTAGCGCGCGGAAGATAATCAGCTCGGTCATACTGTGGGCAAATCCGCACAGGAATGAGGTCAGCGTAAACATCATCACCGAGCCAATAAACAGCTTTAACTGCCCGAAGCGGCGCGTAAACCAACCGGTCAGCGGCAGCGCGATAGCGTTACATACCGCAAATGAGGTGATCACCCATGTCCCCTGATCCGCGCTGACCCCGAGGTTGCCGGCAATCGTCGGCAACGCCACGTTGGCGATAGTGGAATCCAGCACCTGCATAAACGTGGCCAGAGACAGCGCGAGCACCGCCAGCCACATATTGGGCGGTGTAAAGGCAGCCTTATCGTGCATAACGTCTCTCTTAACGGGCGCCGGCGGCTACCGTTTTGCTGTTGTCATGAAGGATTTTAGCCACCAGTTTGTCCGCTTCTGCCAGCGGGTTTTGATACACATCGGTGGTGAAACGCGGGCTGCTAACGGTTTGCTGCGGCAGCAGGTGCCCGTCAGCGTCACGAATATCGACGCTAACGTTCATCGACAGGCCGACGCGCAGCGGGTTTTTCTGCATATCATGGGGATCGAGCACGATACGGACCGGCAGACGCTGGACAATTTTGATCCAGTTACCGCTGGCGTTCTGTGCCGGCAGCAGCGAGAAAGCGCTGCCGGTGCCAATACCCAGGCTCTCGATGGTGCCGTGATACTCAACATCATCGCCGTACAGATCCGCGCTGAGCGTGACTTTTTGTCCGAGGCGCATCCCCTTCATCTGGCTCTCTTTGAAGTTGGCATCCACCCAGACTTCGTTCAGCGGCACGATAGCCATCAGCGTCGTGCCGGAATCAACGCGCATGCCAAGCTGCACCGCCCGCTTCGCCACATAGCCGCTGACCGGAGCCACGATGGTGCTGCGGGAGTTGTCGAGATAGCGCTGACGGAAAGTGGCGACGGCACTTTTAATTTCCGGGTGGCTGTCGATTACGGTGTCATCCACCATGGCCATATTGGTGCGCAGCGCTTCCTGAGCGGCCAGAAGATCGCTTTGCGCGCTGGTGACCGCATCGCGGTAATGCGCCAGGTCTTCCGCGGCGATCGCCCCGCTCTGGAAGATTTTCTGCCGCCGCGCATAGTCGTTTTGCGCCGTTTGCAACGCCACTTTTTTTGCGGCGACCTGGGCGCGGTAGTTATCCGCGGTGCTGTACAGGCCGCGAACCTGGCGAACGGTATTCGCCAGACTGGCCTCCGCCTGCTGCAGCGCAATTTCGGTATCGCTGGGGTCGAGCAGCACCAGCGGCTGCCCCTTCTGCACGAAGTCGCCTTCATCCACCGTCACCTGAGTGACCGTACCGCCAATCTGCGGGGTGAGCGTCACCTGGTTACCATTGACATAGGCATCGTCGGTCGTTTCATAGTAGCGGGCGTACAGCAAATACCACGCCACCCCGCCTCCGGCGGCGAGAAGCAGAATAATCAATAAAATAATAAAGTTTCGTTTGCGCTTGCTGCCGCGCTCAGCCTGTTGTACCGCAGTGGTTTCCATCTTGTCAGGACCTTTTTGAATGCATTAGCGATGAGGGGCGACGATCTCGTCTGGCAACATTTTGGTCATCAGATCGACCAGCTGTCGGGATTCATCGGGAGTCAGTCGGGCGGTGAGTTCGCTGATGATCGACACCAGCGCTTCATTGACAAAGCGCTCGCAAATCAGCAGCCCTTTGTCGGTCAATGCCAGAATCACCTGGCGTTTATCCTGTGGATTTGGGGAGCGGCTGATCAGCTCACGCTTGACCATTCGATCCACCATTCGGCTCATGGCGCCGGCGTCCATGACCAGGTTTTTACTGATTTCGACCGGGCTGTTAAAGCCTTTATAAATACTGATCAGCACCTTGAACTGCGCGGCGGTAATGTCCATGCCGGAGAAGTGCTGGCTAATCAGCTGGTCCTTGAACTGGTTAGCCAGATGGATCAACAAACCTAAGTGAAATCTATTGTTAATAATACCCGGATGGTTATTCATGATATTTGCCTGGTCAGTAATTACAATTGAAACTACTGACCAGGCATCTATTTGTCAACGTAGTGTCAAGAAGATCGCACATTTTGTCAGCGCCAAGGCCACCGATCAGCACATTGTGACGCGGCCCCCGACGCCGTTTGCCGGCCTCGTCCTCGATATTCGCGACCTGTCCGCCGCGCTTGTATTCGCTTATCGCTGGTCTATGCTCAAAGCAGGGCCTGGTCAGGGAGTGCCGTTGACCACCTGAAAAATAACGATAATTCTCTTTTTTTGGGTGCTGCATATGAACAAGATACAGGCGTTTTTTTTAGCCGCCCTCGCGCTATGCCTGGCGTTCCCCCTTTCGGCGGCAGAACCGCGCCAACAGCCCACAGAACGTGAACAGGCCCGTACGGTAAAAATTTTCCACCAGCCGATTGTGATGTTACAGGCGACCTTCGGCCAGACGACGCCCGAAGAGCGGGTGCTGCGGATTCGGAATACGCTACGTGCTTTTACCGAGGCGGATATCAGCCAGCCGCTGCAGGTTGTTCCGGTCACGCGCTACAACCTGCCGGGTCGTTTGTTCCTTATGAACGGTAAACCCATTATGTTGCTGAGCCAGGCCGACCTCGACGAAGGTGACGACCTGACCCTCGACCAGGCCAGCCAACGGGTTCTCGCCCGTATGGAGGCACAGCGCAGTGCGCTTCGGGAACAGTACAACACCTCCTACCTGGCGCTGGCGGTGGTTAAAGTGGTGGTCGGGGCGCTGCTGTTGGCCGCCTTTTATTACTTCGCCTGGCGCTCCTGGCGTCGGGTTCGCCGCTATTTTCTGCTGCAGATTCTGCAAAAGCGCGGCTGGATCCCCCAGAGCTGGCGGCGGTTTCTCGGCAATATCGAAACCAGACTCTATGCCCTGCTGATGGTCTTGCCTGGTACGGTGGCGCTCTATGCCTGGCTAAGCTGGGCCTTCGGCCTGTTCCCCTGGACGCGCGTGTGGAGCGAATCGCTGGGAGAGTGGTCGGTGCGCGTCCTGCAGGAGATTGCGCTGTCGATAGTCTCGGCGCTACCCGGCCTGCTGATTGTTCTGATTATCCTGCTGATCACCTGGTTTATTATCCGTCTGGTAAAACTGCTGCTCAGTCAGGTGGAAGCCGGTCGTCTGCAAATTCCGGGTCTGCATCCGGAAACGGTAGGCGCGACGCGTAAACTTATCTCGGTGGTCATCTGGCTGTTCGCCCTCTCCGCCGCTTACCCCTTTTTGCCTGGCGCCAACTCGCTGGCTTTTAAAGGCATTAGCGTCTTTTTCGGTCTGATGTTAACCCTGGGATCGGCGGGAGTCATGAACCATGCCATGAGCGGTCTGGTGCTGATTTACTCGCGCGCGCTGCGCAAAGGCGATGTGATTCGGATTGCCGATAATGAGGGTAAGGTCAGTGAAATTGGGATGCTGGCCACCAAAATCGTCACCCGGGAAAACTATATCGTGACGGTGCCAAACGCCGTGGTAGTCAGCGGGAAAATCACCAACCTCAGCGCCCAAAACAGCGAAGCCGGCCTTAACCTGACCACCGGCGTCACCATCGGCTACGACACGCCGTGGCGACAGGTTCAGGCGATGCTGGAACTGGCGGCCCGCCGCGCGCCGGGTATCGACCACCGTCAGCCGCCGCTGGTGCGTCAGCTTGGCCTGATGGACTGGTACGTCTCCTATGAGCTGCAGGTCCTGCTACTGGCGGATACCTCGCTGGCCGACGGGCGTACCGCACTGCACAGCAATATTCAGGATGTATTTAATGAATTTGGCGTGCAGATCATGTCGCCGAACTTTGTCATGCAGCCGAAGGGAACCGTGATGGTGGCGAAAGAGGACTGGTACGCCGCGCCGGCGGCGCAAGACCCGCAGACAACAGAGGGATAAATCACGATGCTGGCCGGTAAAGACCGGCCAGCAGAGCCGCATCAGGCCGGTTTCCCGTCCAGCTCATCAAACACCTGCTGCGCAAGATGCATCGTGGCATTGGCAGCAGGCAGCCCGCAGTACAGCGCCGAGTGCATAATCAACTCTTTTAGCTCATCGCGGGTCACGCCATTATTAAACGCCGCGCGCAAATGCATTTTCAGCTCCGCTTCACGGTTCAGCGCAATCAGCATGGCGATAGTTATCATGCTGCGGGTATGGTGATCCAGCCCCGGTCGGGTCCAGGTTTCTCCCCACGCATAGCGGGTAATGAAATCCTGAAACTCGTCATTGAGCGGCGTCAGATTGTGCAGCGTGCGCTCGACATGGGCATCGCCCAGCACTTTGCGCCGAACGTTCATGCCCTGCTGGTAACGGGTTTTATCGTCCACGATCGCCCTCCTGCAAAAAAGCCAACAGCGCCGCGCTAAAGGCCCCCGGCGACTCGATGCTGGACAGATGTGAGGCGGAAACCACCACCACCTGCGACGCGGGGATCTGCTGATGTAAAAAATGCGCATCGGCAACGGTAGTGACAGGGTCACTTTCACCGGCAATAATCAGCGTCGGCACGCTAATTTGTCCGACTTCGCTGCGCAAATCGGCTGCCGCCAGCGCTTCGCAGCACTCGGCATACCCTTCGGCATTGCTATGGATCAGCTGATGGCACAGCGCCTCAACCACCTCCGGCGCCTTCTGACGGAAGGCGTGCGTGAACCAGCGGTCCGCCGCACCGGCGGCCACCACGTCCATTCCCTCCTGGCGCACGGCACGCGAACGGGAAAGCCAGCTGGCCTGATCGCCAATCCGCGCCGCCGTGTTGGCCACCGCGATACCGTAGAAACGATCCGCGGCAAAACGCCCCAGCCATAGCCCGGTCAGGCCGCCCATCGAGATGCCGCAAAACCAGGCTTTGGCGATATTGAGATGATCGAGCAGCGCAATCACATCTTCCCCAAGCTGCGCCAGCGTGACCTTGCCCGACTTTTGGGTTTTACCATGGCCGTGGGTGTCATAGCGCAGCACGCGGAACCGTTGGGTTAAGGCCGCCATCTGCGGCTGCCACATTGCGCGGGTGGTCCCGAGCGAGTTAGAAAGCACAATGACCGGCGCGCCTTCCGGCCCGTCCAGCTGATAATCAAGGTTCATTACGTTGCTCCTTGTAACGCGCCACGACCTGGCGCACAAAACGTTCGGCGCTGCCGGTGGCCGTGGCCGGATCCAGCAGCTGCGTTAAACGGGGGGGCGAAAGATGCTGGCTGACCAGCGGGTCGTTCTCCAGCAACGCCTGCAGCGGGCGGGATTCGTCGATCGCCTGGCGGCACAGCGCCTCAATACGGTGATGGGCATCGGCTTTGCCAATAAACGCCGCCAGCGCCAGCGTCACCGCCTCGGCCATAATCAGTCCGTGGGATATCTCCAGGTCGGCCCGCATTTTCTGCGGGAAGACCTGCATATCGCGAACCAGCGCATCGCTTTGCGCCAGTGCCCCACCCACCAGCATAATCAGCTCCGGGAGGGTCTCCCATTCCGCCTGCCAGCCGCCAAGGGCGCGTTCATGCTGCTGAATCTGGCCGGCGTAAAGCGTCGCCACCAGTCCAGGCGTGCGCTGGGCCGCGGTTAAAATCGCGCTACAGGCGATTGGGTTGCGTTTGTGCGGCATGGTCGACGATCCGCCGCGCCCTTCCGCAACCGGTTCGTTGACTTCCGCCACTTCGGTTTGCATCAGCAGGGAAAAATCGTTCGCAAATTTGCCCAGCGTGCCGCACAGTCCCGCAAACCAGGCCCCCACTTCCAGCAACCGGTCACGCTGACTGTGCCACGGCGTATCCGGCAGAGTCAGCCCGAGCAGGCTGGCAAGCGCCGCCGCAACCGGCGATGCGTCGGCCTTTAGCGAATCCAGGGTACCCGCCGCGCCGCCAAACTGCAGCACCAGCACCCGCGGACGCATCTCCCGCAAACGCTGCTGCCAGCGTAGCAGCGCATCAAGCGTACCCGCCAGCTTCAGGCCAAAGGTGACCGGCAGCGCGTGCTGCATCCAGGTACGACCGGGCATTACCGTGTTCTGATAGCGTTCAGCCTGGGTGGCGAAGCCGTCAATCAGCTGTTGCAACAGGCGTTCCGTTTCGTCCAGCGCGCCGCGCAGCTGCAAGACCAGCCCGCTGTCGATGGCATCCTGGCTGGTCGCCCCCCAGTGAACGTAGCGTGCCGCACCGGCATCCTGCGTCTTCACCCGCGCGGTGAGCTGCTTCACCAGCGGAATCGCCAGGTTGCCCGCGCTGGCGGCAGCCAGCCCCAGGGCCGGAAAATCGATGGCCGAATGCTGGCAGGCGCTGACGATGGGGGCGACAGCATCCTGCGGCACGGTGCCGCAGGATGCCTGTGCGCGGACCAGCGCCGCTTCAAAATCCAGCATCCCCTGCACCCGCTGCGCATCGCTAAACCAGGCGGTCAGCGGACTGCTGCGCAGCATGGGGGTCAACAAACTCATGTTGGCTCCTTAAACACGTTCAATAATCAGCGCAATACCCTGACCGACACCAATACACATGGTACACAGCGCATAGCGCCCACCGCTACGACGTAGCTGATACGCGGCGGTCATCGCCAGACGACCACCCGACGCCCCCAGAGGGTGGCCCAGCGCAATGGCGCCGCCGTTGGGATTGACGTGGGGCGCATCGTCGGCCAGCCCTAAATCGCGGGTCACCGCCAGCGCCTGCGCGGCGAACGCTTCATTCAATTCAATGACATCCATTTGCTCCAGCGTCAGCCCCGTCTGCGCCAGCACTTTACGTACCGCCGGAGCCGGACCGAAGCCCATAATACGTGGCGCCACGCCCGCCGTCGCCACGCCGACGACCCGGGCCAGTGGGTGCAGATCGTTGGCCGACAGCGCCGATTCGCTGGCCAACAGCAAGGCACAGGCGCCATCGTTCACCCCGGAGGCGTTCCCCGCGGTCACCGATCCGTCCGGACGCACCACCCCTTTGAGTTTCGCCAGCGCTTCCGCAGTCGTGCTACGCGGGTGTTCATCGCGAGTAAACAGCAGCGGGTCGCCTTTACGCTGTGCGATAGAAACCGCGATCAGCTCATCAGCAAACCGTCCGGCCTCCTGCGCCGCGGCGGTGCGCATCTGGCTGCGCAGCGCAAAGGCGTCCTGATCGGCACGCGAAACGGCAAAATCAGCGGCGACGTTCTCGGCGGTCTCCGGCATCGAGTCGACGCCGTACAGTTCTTTCATCCGGGCGTTGATAAAGCGCCAGCCGATCGTCGTATCTTCAATCTTCATGTTGCGGCTAAAGGCATTCTCCGCCTTACCCATCACAAACGGCGCGCGCGACATGCTCTCCACGCCGCCGGCGATCATCAGCTGAGTTTCGCCGCTTTTGATGGCCCGCGCTGCGACGCCGATCGCATCAAGACTGGAGCCGCACAGCCGGTTAATGGTGCTACCCGGCACCGTTTGCGGGAGCCCGGCCAGCAGCAGCGCCATACGGGCAACGTTGCGGTTATCTTCCCCGGCCTGGTTTGCGCAGCCGTAAATCACATCATCAATGCGCGCGGGATCGAGGCCCGGGTTGCGCTCCAGCAGCGCTTTCAGCGGCAGAGCGGCCAAATCATCGGCGCGCATTGTCGCCAGCGTACCAGCAAAACGTCCGAACGGTGTACGCACCGCATCACAGATAAATGCCTGATTCATCATAGGTTCCTTATGCGCTTTCCGCCAGATGTTCAAAGGTCAACGCCACCGGAGTGATGCGCTGCAGCTCCTCAAAAGAGAGGCCGTTGAAAATTTCTCGGACCACCGGACCGGCCGGGGTGATGTCAATGACCGCCAGGTCGGTGTAGATCCGGCTGACGCAGCCCACTCCGGTGAGCGGGTAGCTGCACTGTTCAACCAGCTTACACTCGCCGTCGCGGGTCAGGTGATCCATCATCACAAACACCTGACGTGCGCCGATGGCCAGATCCATCGCCCCTCCCACCGCCGGGATCGCGTCCGGTGCGCCGGTGCTCCAGTTGGCGAGATCGCCGCTGGCGGAGACCTGATACGCCCCGAGTACGCAAATGTCGAGGTGGCCGCCGCGCATCATGGCGAATGAGTCGCCGTGATGGAAAAAGCAGCCGCCTTTGAGCAGGGTCACGTACTCTTTCCCGGCATTAATCAGCTCCGGATCTTCTTCACCCGGCTGCGGCTTACCCCCCATCCCCAGCAGGCCATTTTCACTGTGCAGAAAGACCTCTTTATCGCTCGGCAGATAGTTGGCGATGCGGGTAGGTAAACCGATGCCCAGGTTGACATAGGCCCCTTCCGGGATATCGCGCGCCACTCGCTGGGCCATTTCATCGCGGGTTAGTTTTTGCATAGCTGGCTCCTCAGGCGCGTTGTGCGGTGGTCAGATGTTCCAGCGAGAACACACGCTGGACGAAAATCCCCGGGGTGATCACATTTTCCGGGTCAAGGTCGCCAAGACTCACCAGACGGGAGACTTCAACGATGGTGGTTTTTGCGGCGGTGGCCATAATGGGGCCGAAGTTGCGCGCCGCTTTGCGATACACCAGATTGCCCCAGCGGTCGGCCTGGTGCGCTTTGATCAGGGCAAAATCGGCCTTGATCGGGTATTCGAGGACGTAATGACGACCGTCGATTTCGCGGGTCTCTTTGCCTTCAGCCAGCGGCGTGCCGTAACCGGTCGGCGTAAATATCGCGCCCAGGCCGGCGCCGGCGGCCTGGATTCGCGCCGCGAGATTACCCTGCGGGACCAGTTCCAGCTCCACTTTGCCGCGGCGATAAAGATCGTCAAAAATCTGTGAGTCAACCTGGCGCGGGAAAGAACAGACCATCTTTCTCACGCGTCCGGCCTTCAGCAGTGCCGCCAGGCCAACTTCACCGTTGCCCGCATTGTTGTTGATAATGGTGAGCTCGCGGGCACCCTGTTCAATCAGGGCGTCAATCAGGTACGTTGGCTGACCGGCGGGACCAAAACCGCCGATCATGATGGTCGCCCCGTCGTGAATCCCGGCGATGGCATCACTTAGCGTCGACACGCTTTTATCAATCATCAGGTCGCTCCTTTACGTGCGGTAATCGCACTTTTATGCGTTGTTCGCACAAAATGTGACCCGCTTAACGATGTTGGTCAAGGGCGATAATCGAAATATGGTGCGATAATCGAACATCGTATATCTTTAGCGAAAGAATGTGATCGACGGCAAATATGGAGAAAAAAATGGAGAAGCATCCAGACGATTTACTGACGGGCGACAGCGATCCGTTTAAAGGCGATCCGAACTTTATGGCCTCGCTGGCCCGCGGGCTGGAAGTGATTCAGGCCTTCACCCCGCAGCGCCCGGTCCTGTCTATCTCGCAAATCAGCCAGAAGACCGGTATTCCGCGCGCGGCGGTGCGCCGCTGCCTGTACACGCTGGGGAAACTGGGATTCGTCTATGCGGAAGATGGCAAAAACTTCCAGCTGCGCCCGCGTATTCTGGCCCTCGGCCACGCGTGGCTAGCCTCCACGCCGCTGGCGCGTTCGGCGCAGCCTGTTCTTAAACACCTGAGTGAAATGCTGAACGAATCCTGCTCGATAGCCACCCTCGATGGCGACGATATTCTCTACATTGCCCGCGCCTCCAGTTCGCGGATTATGACCATCGATCTGGATATCGGCAGCCGCCTCCCGGCCTGGGCGACCTCGATGGGGCGCGTGCTGTTAAGCCATCTGCCGGAAGAGAAGCTGAACGATATGCTGGCGCGGGTGACGATGATTCGCTACACCCCGCAAACGGTGGATTCGGTGAACAAGCTGCGCGCGGAGCTGAAGCGCGTCCAGCAGCAGGGCTACGCGCTCAACGATCAGGAGCTGGAAATGGGACTGCGCTCGCTGGCGGTGCCTTTGTTCAACCCGCAGGGCCAGATACAGGCCGCGCTGAACGTCGGCGTGCATGCCGGGCAGGTCTCCACTCGCGACATGCTGGAACGGGTTCTACCCGAGCTGCAAAAAGCGGCTCGCGAGCTGACACTGCTGCTGCGCTAGCGGCTGCGTTTGGCGTGGCGCTCCCAGTTCTCCTGTTTCGCCTCGGCGGATTTGCGCAACGCGACGTAACACGCTCCGCTGCCGCCATGCTGTGCCGAGGCCGCGCAGAACGCCTGTACCTCGGGCAGTTCGACCAGCCAGCGCGCCAGATAGCTACGCACGATATTAGCGTGCGCGTTATCTTCCCGCCCTTTTCCGTGGACGATCAGCAGATTGCGCAACCCCTCCTTTTGCGCCTGCACGACAAAGGCAAACAGCATTTGCCGGCACTGTTCGACCGGACGGCGCAACAGATTCAGGCTGGCCTGCTGGTCATATTTCCCCAGACGCAGCTTATCCAGCACACCGTTTTGCAGCCCTTCGCGTTTAAATTCCAGCGGCGTGGTCAGCGGCAGAATATCGAGATAGCCGGTGGTGAGAAAATTATCGAGCTGCAGGACATCAAGACGCTGCGTCGGGCGCGGGTTGCGTTCCGGATGCCAATGAACGTCATTGCCGCGCTTCAGAGGCTGAACGTCCTCCATGGCGCCAAGAAATAGCGATTTGTCGTCAAGATTCATGTGCACTCCTCCGGCTGCTACCGGAGGCTACTATAGCCGCCGCGCCCCGCCGCCTCAATGCGTTTATCGACAACCGGCGACAATTTGCCCTGCCGGCTCAGGCGGGAAACTGGTGGCGACTTTGTCGGCGAAACTGGGTAATCAGCGAGGCCGTTAACGGCGTCTGCCGCGAGTCGCGGCGCTGGATCAGATAATAGGTCGCTTTCGGTAACGTTTCGCTCACCTTGATCATCACCAGCTTGTCGGCAATCATCGGGTCGCTGCCCAGCTCAACCGGTAAGATACTCAGAAAATCACTCTGTACCACCAGACTGATGCAGGAAGAGAAGGTTTCGCACACGATGCCGACATGCGGGATCTGCGAACGGTGGCTAAACAGATCCTGCAGCTGCTTAAAGTAGCTGCCGCGCGGGGTTGGCATGGTCCAGCTGTAATGCAGCAGTTGTTCAATCGAGGTCGCCTGGGTTGCGGGATGCCCGGCGCGGGCGAAGACCGCAAACGGCTTTTCGAACAGTTTCTCAAAGCTGAATTCATGATCGTAAGGGCCGGGATAATAGGTATTGATGGTGAAATCGAGCTCCCCCTGCCGCAGTTCGTTGATCATCGACAGCAGCTGACCTTCCATGATACGCACCTTCACCAGCGGGTGCTGCTGATGAAAACGACAAATCACCGAGGGCATCAGCGAGCGCGCCACGCTGGCTCCAAGACCAATATTGATCTGCCCGGTCAACGCCCCCTGGCGCTGCAACAGATCTTCCTGCGCCGCCCGCAGCTCCTCAAGAATCAAACTGGCGTGCTGATAAAAACTTTCGCCATTCTCGGTTAACGATACCCCCTGGCTGCGGCGCACGAACAGCTGGGCGGACAGCCCCTCTTCCAGCTCTTTAATGGCCTTGGTCAAAGCCGGTTGCGATAACGCCAGCGTCCGGCTGGCACCGCGAATACTGCCCTGACGCGCCACTTCAACGAAGGCACGAATTTGGTGAAATTTAATCTGAAAAGACATCGCCGTAGTGATAACCATTGTTTATCAAACAGAAGAAAATGGCATCTACTGTAATGCAAAGCGTTGTGGCAACGTAAGAATGCGCTGCTGAAAAACCCATCAGCGATAAGTAAAAGCTATCACACCGTGAACCTCATCACATTTTTAAATATGACAGGACAGGTTATGCCGTTACTCAATGAATACATCCGTCAACTGCTGCCAGAGATGACGCAATGGCGTCGCGATTTACACCATTATGCCGAGTCCGGCTGGGTCGAGTTCCGCACCGCCAGTAAAGTTGCAGAGCAGTTGCATCAGCTGGGCTACGACCTGACCCTGGGCCGCGACGCGGTCGATGCCGATAGCCGGATGGGATTACCGGATGAGATCATCCTGGCCAACGCCTTTCAGCGCGCCCGTGAGCAAGGTGCGCCAGAACCGTGGTTGAGCGCATTCGAAGGCGGCTTCACCGGTATCGTCGCCACGCTGGATACCGGGCGTCCCGGCCCCACTCTGGCCTTTCGGGTCGATATGGATGCCCTCGATCTGAATGAAGATACCGACGGCCACCACCGCCCGTTCCGCGAGGATTTTGCCTCCTGTAACCCTGGGATGATGCACGCCTGCGGACATGATGGTCATACGGCCATCGGCCTTGGCCTGGCCCACGTTCTGAAACAGTATGCCGATCGGCTGCACGGCGTGATCAAGCTGATTTTCCAGCCTGCGGAGGAAGGTACCCGCGGCGCGCGGGCAATGGTCGCCGCTGGCGTGGTGGATGATGTCGATTACTTTACCGCTATTCATATCGGTACCGGTGTCCCGGCCGGTACCGTGGTGTGCGGCAGCGATAACTTTATGGCGACCACTAAATTCGACGCGCTATTCACCGGCGTTGCGGCCCACGCCGGAGGTAAACCGGAAGACGGGCGTAATGCGCTGCTCGCCGCGGCGCAGGCGGCGATTGCTCTGCACGCCATCGCGCCGCATAGCGCCGGCGCATCGCGGGTCAATGTCGGCGTGATGCAGGCGGGCACCGGGCGGAACGTTGTCCCATCCGGCGCGCTCCTGAAGGTGGAAACCCGCGGCGAAACGGAAGACATTAACCGGTATGTGTTTGAACGCGCGCGGGAGGTTATCCACGGCGCTGCCGCGATGTACGGAGCCAGCGTCGAGCTGCGCCTGATGGGCGCGGCGACCTCCAGCGCACCGTCCCCGGCGTGGGTACACTATCTGCGCGAGCAGGCGGCACGGGTGCCCGGCGTGGAGCAGGCTATCGACCGTATTGCCGCCCCTGCCGGCTCAGAAGATGCCACCCTGATGATGGCCCGGGTTCAACAGCATAATGGTCTGGCCTCGTATATGGTTTTTGGCACGGAACTCAGCGCCGGTCACCACAACGAACAATTCGACTTTGATGAGAACGTGATGGCCATCGCCGTGGAAACTCTGGCCCTCACCGCGCTCAATTTCCCCTGGCAGCGAGGTGTGTAATGGAGGCCCTCTACCGCTACGTTGATGAGGTGATTACCGCCCGCGCCGGCGAGTTGACCGCTATCGCCGACGCCATCTGGGATCACCCAGAAACGCGCTTTGAGGAGTTCTGGTCAGCCGAAAGGCTGGCGCTCGCCCTTGAAGCAGAAGGTTTTGAGGTCTGCCGTGAGGCCGGCGGGATCCCCAACGCCTTTGTCGCCAGCTACGGCAGCGGAAAGCCGGTGATTGCCCTGCTGGGTGAATATGATGCGCTGGCCGGGCTTAGTCAGCAGGCGCAGTGCGCGTATCCTGCTGCCGCGACGCCTGGGGCGAACGGCCACGGCTGTGGTCACAACCTGCTGGGCACCGCCGCACTGGCCGCCGCCATTGCCTGCCGGAGCTGGCTGGTGCAGCACGGCGGTTGCGGGACGATTCGTTTCTACGGCTGTCCGGGGGAAGAAGGCGGTTCCGGCAAAACGTTTATGGTGCGCGAAGGCATGTTTGACGATGTGGACGCCGCGCTGACCTGGCACCCGGAAGCCTACGCCGGCATGTTCAGCACCAGCACGCTGGCCAACATTCAGGCCGCGTGGCGTTTCAGCGGCACCGCGGCTCACGCCGCCAACTCGCCGCATCTGGGGCGCAGCGCGCTGGACGCCGTCACGCTGATGACCACCGGCACCAACTTCCTCAATGAGCACATTATTGAGAAAGCCCGCGTCCATTATGCCATAACCGACAGCGGCGGCATTTCCCCCAACGTGGTACAGGCTCAGGCGGAGGTGCTCTATTTAATCCGCGCGCCGGAGATGGCGGATGCGCAGCAAATCTATGCCCGCATCGAGAAAATCGCCCAGGGCGCGGCGCTGATGACTGAAACGTCGGTCACCTGTCGTTTCGAGAAGGCCTGCTCCAGTTATTTACCTAATCGCACGCTGGAGGCGGCGATGTATCAGGCCGTGTGCCACTACGGTACACCGTCATGGAGCGAGGCGGATCGCGCGTTTGCCGACGACATTCGTGCCACGTTAAGCGAGAACGACCTCAACAACAGCCTGAGAAATATCGCCGGCACCGGCGGCGAAGAGGGCAAACGCTACGCCCGTCGCCACCGGGAAACGGTGCTAATCGATGAAGTCGCCCCCTGGGCTGCGACGGATACTATCCTGGCGGGATCCACCGATGTGGGCGACGTCAGCTGGAAAACCCCGGTCGCCCAATGTTTCAGCCCCTGTTTTGCCGTCGGAACACCGCTGCATACCTGGCAACTGGTGAGCCAGGGCCGCACGGCCATCGCCCATAAGGGGATGCTGGTGGCCGGAAAAGTGCTCGGCGCCACGGCGATCCGCCTGCTCACCGATGGTGCGCTGCTGCAAGCCAGTCAACAAGAACTGGCGCAACAGCTGGCTGAAAAGCCATATCACTGCCCGATCCCGCAAGGCGTGACACCGTCACCTTTAAAATAAAAACAATCATTCACGCACTAAACACAACAACTAACACAACAACGACTGAGGAATGCCCATGAGTATGTCATCCATACCGTCGCCTTCCCCCAACGGGAAGCTGTACAGCTGGGTTGAAAAGATCGGTAACAAGGTTCCACACCCTTTTTTGCTGTTTATTTATCTTATCGTGGTGCTGGCGGTAACCACCGCCGCGCTGTCGGCCTTTGGCGTGGCGGTGATCAACCCGACGGACGGCTCCACCGTGGTGGTCAAAAACCTGCTCAGCGTCGAAGGGTTACACTGGTTTTTGCCAAACGTCATCAAGAACTTCAGCGGGTTTGCACCGCTGGGGGCGATTCTGGCGCTGGTGCTCGGCGCTGGACTTGCGGAGCGGGTGGGACTGCTGCCGGCGCTGATGGCCAAAATGGCCTCGCACGTCAGCGCACGCTACGCCAGCTATATGGTGCTGTTTATCGCCTTTTTTAGCCACATCTCATCCGACGCCGCTCTGGTGATTATGCCGCCGCTAGGCGCCCTGATGTTTCTCGCCGTTGGCCGCCACCCGGTCGCGGGCTTACTGGCGGCGATTGCCGGCGTCGGCTGTGGGTTCACCGCTAATTTGCTGATTGTCACGACCGATGTGCTGCTCTCGGGCATCAGTACCGAGGCGGCAAAAACACTGGATGGCTCGCTGCATGTCAGCGTTATCGACAACTGGTATTTCATGGCCAGTTCGGTCATCGTTCTGACCCTGGTTGGGGGGCTTATCACCGATAAGTTGATTGAACCGCGGCTGGGAAGCTGGGAAGGCCGCAGCGAGGACAGACTTGAGGCGCTGACGGCGGAGCAACGCTTCGGGCTGCGGGTTGCCGGTATCGCGTCATTGGTTTTTATCGCTCTGGTCGCCATCATGGTCGTGCCGCAGAACGGTATTCTGCGCGATCCGGTCAGCCATACGGTGATGCCCTCTCCCTTTATTAAAGGCATTGTGCCGCTGATTATTTTTTTCTTCTGCTTCGTCTCGCTGGCCTACGGTATTGCCACCGGGAAAATTCGTCGTCAGGCGGATTTGCCGCCGTTAATGATCGAACCGATGAAAGAGATGGCCGGGTTTATCGTCATGGTGTTCCCGCTGGCCCAGTTTGTTGCCATTTTTAACTGGAGCAATATGGGTAAATTTATGGCCGTGGGGCTGACTGATTTGCTGGAGCAGGCGGGAATGAGCGGAGTACCGGCTTTTGTTGGCCTGGCGCTACTGTCGGCATTTCTCTGTATGTTTATCGCCAGCGGCTCGGCAATCTGGTCCATTCTGGCGCCGATCTTTGTGCCGATGTTTATGCTGCTCGGGTTTCATCCGGCCTTTGCCCAGATACTGTTCCGCATCGCGGATTCGTCGGTCCTGCCGCTGGCGCCGGTATCGCCGTTTGTCCCGCTGTTTCTTGGCTTCCTGCAACGCTATCGCTCAGATGCGAAACTCGGTACTTATTATTCACTCGTCCTGCCCTATCCTCTGATATTCCTCGTCGTGTGGCTTCTGATGCTGGTGATATGGTACTGGCTGGGTTTACCCATCGGCCCGGGAATTTACCCGCGCCTGTCCTGATAAAACCGGGTGGCCAGAGCCTGGTCACCCTCCGCTGCGCGCGTGACGACACGCATCATCGCGTGATCGCGTGGAGAGAAGCGTTCATCTCCAGACTTTTTATAATATCAGCCTTGTCGTCTGCGCCGCATTTTTCGTCACCCGAGGTTGTCCTGCGACATTCTTAAAGATGCCGTTTTTTTAAATGCATCTCTTTCAGCATCTTATATACCGACTCAATCGCAAGAGAGACAGCGTTTAACAATAAACCACTGATAATCAAGATTAAAAGTCCTGTCAGCATATATTGCATATCGATACCTCTAATGGTTATAAAAAAAAGCCAACACCGGGGTGCTGGCAAAATAATTGACTCAAGGAATGCCTGTATATTTATTCGCGGCGCCGGGTGCCTCCCGATGAATTAGCCAGTTCTTACTAATCCGCGTGCGTATGACAAACTGCAGAGAAAAATGAACTGAACGCTCCTCCGCACAGGGGAATTCGCCGCCGAATAAAAGTAACAAAAACCCGTCACACCCGCGCGGCGTAATTAATACAAAAATAAACATCACCGCAGACGGTATCTCCGCGGTTTTATCCGTCTCAGCAGCCGTATGCAGATTGAAATCGCGCGTCATTTCTTCCCCCGGTTCCCGGCCTTTATCCGCACAGCGGTGGATTATCTTTCAGGAGTATAGTTGGCGGAACGGCGTGCGTGATATCTTGTCAATATCACGCAATAGTTATCTTGCTAATCAGGTAACAAGGAGAAATGATGCTGGTACTGCTTCAGGACAAAATCGACACCCCGCTGGGGCCGTTATGGATTCTTTGCGACGAGCAGTTTCGCCTGCGCGCCGTGGAGTGGGACGAGCATAGCGACCGTATGACGCAACTGCTTGATCTGCATTATCGTCATGAAGGTTATCAACGCATCGATGCCCGCGATCCCGGCGGACTGAGTCGCCAACTTGACGCCTACTTCGCCGGCGATCTCAGCGTCATTGAGACGCTGCCGACGGCAACGGCAGGCACCCCCTTTCAGCGTGAAGTCTGGCAAGCCCTGCGCACTATTCCCTGCGGTCAGGTGATGCATTACGGCCAGCTGGCGGAAACGCTGGGGCGTCCTGGCGCGGCGCGTGCGGTCGGCGCGGCCAACGGTTCAAACCCGGTCAGCATTGTCGTGCCCTGCCACCGCGTGATTGGGCGAAATGGCACCATGACCGGCTATGCCGGCGGCGTGCAGCGGAAAGAGTGGTTATTGCGCCATGAGGGGTATCTGCTGCTTTAACGCTACGTGCCTTTTATCGGAAGCATCAGGTAACTTTACAATATGCTTCCGACCAACATTGCATTGGTTATCAATGAGATAAAAGTGATAAAAGCTTTACCCTTTTAATATTACGTGTTTCACGGGTTCGAGGCTTACCTGCTCACCAAAAAGATGTTAAAATTGACCAATATCAATTAAGGCTTGAGCAGACTTATGATCCCGGAAAAGAGAATTATACGACGCATTCAGTCTGGCGGTTGCGCAATCCATTGTCAGGATTGCAGCATTAGTCAGCTTTGCATCCCTTTTACTCTGAACGAGCACGAGCTTGATCAGCTGGATAATATCATCGAGCGTAAAAAGCCAATCCAGAAAGGGCAAACCTTATTCAAAGCTGGCGATGAGCTGAAATCTCTGTATGCGATTCGTTCGGGCACCATCAAAAGCTATACCATTACCGAACAAGGTGACGAGCAGATTACCGGCTTCCACCTGGCGGGTGATTTGGTTGGCTTTGATGCCATCGGTACCGCGCTGCATCCGAGCTTTGCACAAGCGCTGGAAACCTCAATGGTCTGCGAAATCCCTTTCGAAACGCTGGACGATCTTTCCGGTAAAATGCCCAATCTACGCCAGCAAATGATGCGGCTGATGAGTGGCGAGATCAAAGGCGACCAGGACATGATCCTGCTGCTGTCTAAAAAGAATGCGGAAGAGCGTCTGGCGGCCTTTATTTATAATTTGTCCCGTCGTTTCGCGCAGCGCGGTTTCTCGCCTCGCGAATTCCGCCTGACGATGACCCGCGGTGATATCGGCAACTATCTTGGTCTGACCGTCGAAACCATCAGCCGTCTGCTGGGGCGTTTCCAGAAAAGCGGCATGCTGGCGGTAAAAGGCAAATACATCACCATCGAAAATAGCGACCTGCTTGCTCAGCTCGCTGGTCAGGCCCGCAACGTCGCCTGATCCTCTTTGTCCCTCCGCCAGATCGCTCATTTTTTTTCTGATTTGTTGATCTGGCCAGGGTCATCCCCTGTTTCATTTCATCCATATAGGTTATCTTTTTAAAGACAGACTGTGGTTACAGTTGTAAGGAGACCCTGTATGGCCAAGTATCAGAACATGCTGGTAGTAATCGACCCCAATCAGGACGACCAGCCTGCATTGCGGCGTGCGGTGTATCTACACCAACGGATTGGTGGACGCATCAAAGCCTTTTTGCCGATCTACGATTTTTCCTATGAGATGACAACCCTGCTGTCGCCCGACGAGCGGACGGCGATGCGCCAGGGCGTTATCAGCCAACGTAGCGCCTGGATCAAAGAACAGGCCCGGTTTTATATTGAATCCGGTGTTCCCATTGAGATTAAGGTGGTGTGGCACAATCGCCCCTTCGAAGCCATTATTCAGGAAATCCTCAGCGACAAACACGATTTGCTGCTGAAAATGGCGCACCAGCATGACAAGCTGGAGGCCGTTATTTTCACCCCAACCGACTGGCATCTGCTGCGTAAATGTCCATGTCCGGTCTGGATGGTAAAAGATCAGCCGTGGCCGGAAGGCGGCAAAGCGCTGGTGGCCGTCAATCTGGCCAGCGAAGAAAATTACCACGACGCGTTAAACGAAAAACTGGTTAAAGAAACCCTCGAACTGGCGGACCAGGTCAACCATACCGAAGTCCATCTGGTGGGCGCCTACCCGGTAACGCCGATTAATATCGCTATCGAACTACCTGATTTTGACCCCAGTATCTACAACGATGCCATTCGCGGTCAGCATTTGCTGGCCATGAAGGCCCTGCGGCAAAAATTCGGCATTGATGAAAACCGCACCCACGTTGAAAAAGGCCTGCCGGAAGAGGTCATTCCTGACCTCTCTGAACACCTGCAGGCGGGGATTGTGGTTCTGGGCACCGTCGGGCGCACCGGACTGTCGGCGGCCTTTCTCGGCAATACCGCCGAGCAGGTTATCGACCATCTGCGCTGCGACCTGCTAGTTCTCAAGCCTGAGCAGTACAAAACGCCGGTTGAAATGGATGACGAGGACGACGATTAATCGATCGCGGATTGATGCTGCGTAAAATACGTTCCCCTGCTTCGGCGGGGGATTTTTTTAGGTATCCACTCCGGCAACGGAAAAAACAAAGGGCCTTTCGGCCCCGTCATCGACAACACATAGACAGCAACAATGCTTTTAATGGATACCTAAGCGCCAGGCATGATCGATCTCTTCTTTCAGCTCGCTGGAAGAGAGCGACATCAAATCCGCAAATTCCAGCTCAAGAAGTTTGAATTTTTTCAGGTACTGCGCGGGGGTTAATGCTGTTGGGTCGCGACGCAGAAACTCGATTGCCATTTGCGCCGGGGTTAATTCGGTATCCATAATATCCTCAGAGTGATGAAAAAACAGGCTTAGTATAGCACTCCGGGCTGACGACTTTATGAGCAATTCATGGCCTTGCTGTATATATAAAAAAGCCGTCTCAGCAGAGACGGCTTCAGAATCAAACATTATTTAGGATGGCAAACCATTACAACGCTTTGAGAATTGCGTCGACGCTGGCTTTCGCATCGCCAAACAGCATGTGGGTGTTCTCTTTGAAGAACAGCGGGTTCTGAACGCCGGCATAACCTGTGTTCATTGAACGCTTAAAGACCACCACATTTTGCGCTTTCCACACTTCCAGCACCGGCATGCCGGCGATCGGACTCTTCGGATCGTCCTGCGCCGCCGGGTTAACGGTGTCGTTGGCGCCGATAACCAGCACGGTATCGGTATCGGTGAAATCGTCGTTGATCTCATCCATTTCCAGCACCACGTCATACGGCACTTTCGCTTCCGCCAGCAGTACGTTCATGTGCCCAGGCAAACGTCCGGCAACCGGATGAATACCAAAGCGCACTTTGATGCCGCGAGCACGTAATCTTTCGGTGATTTCCGCCACCGGATACTGTGCCTGCGCGACCGCCATGCCGTAGCCCGGGGTGATGATCACCGAGTGCGAGTTTTTCAGCATTTCCGCGGTATCTTCGGCGCTGATTTCACGGTGTTCGCCTACTTCTTCATCGCTGCCGGTAGAGGAACCATCGGTACCAAAACCGCCGGCAATCACGCTGAAGAATGAGCGGTTCATCGCCTTACACATGATGTAAGACAGAATCGCACCCGACGAGCCCACCAGCGCCCCGGTCACAATCAGCAGGTCGTTGCTGAGCATAAAGCCCGCCGCTGCCGCTGCCCAGCCCGAGTAGGAGTTCAGCATTGAGACCACGACCGGCATATCTGCCCCGCCGATCGAAGCCACCAGATGCCAGCCAAAGGCCAGGGCAATGACCGTCATCACCAGCAGCGCCAGAACCTGAGTTCCTGTGCTGTCGGTGCGAACAAAGGCCACCAGCAGCAGGAAGGAAACCACCAGCGCCGCCAGATTCAGCTTATGGCGATGCGGCAGCATCAGCGGTTTAGACGAAATCTTGCCGCGCAGTTTGCCAAAGGCCACAATCGAGCCGGTGAAGGTCACCGCACCGATAAAGATGCCGAGGAACACTTCCGTCAGGTGAATATTCACCAGGATCTGTTCCATACCCGCTTCGTGATACAGGTAGCTGTTAAAGCCTACCAGCACCGCGGCCAGGCCCACAAAGCTGTGCAGCACGGCAACCAGCTCCGGCATTTCGGTCATTTCGACTTTCTTCGCCAGGCGAATACCAATCGCGCCGCCGATAACCATCGCCAGGATGATCCACGCCACGTTGCCGGTATCCGGCCCGAGAATGGTCGCCAGCAGCGCGATAGCCATCCCGGCCATCCCGAACAGGTTACCCTGCTTCGAGGTTTCGTGCTTTGACAGCCCCGCAAGGCTAAAAATAAACAGAATAGCGGCAACAATGTATGCAGCTGTAACTAATCCTCCAGACATGTGCTACCCCTTAGTTCTTGCGGAACATTTTCAGCATGCGCTGAGTAACGGTGAAACCACCAAAAATATTAATGCTGGCGATCAGCACCGCGATAAAACTCAGGAAGCTGACCCAGCCACCGTGGCCGATCTGCAATAACGCTCCGACAACGATAATCCCTGAAATAGCGTTGGTCACCGACATCAGCGGCGTGTGGAGCGCATGAGAAACGTTCCATACCACGTAATAGCCCACCACGCAGGAGAGCGCGAAGACGGTAAAGTGACCGAGGAACTCTTTCGGCGCCACGTTGGCAAGCCAGCCAAACAGAATAATCGCCAGCGCCATCAGCGCGTATTTACGCCACGGTGAGGTCGGTTTTTCTGCTTCTTTCGGCGCATCAACAGGCTTCGCCGCAGCCTGCGGCTGGGCAGAAACCTGAATCGGCGGCGCCGGCCAGGTCACTTCGCCCTCACGAACCACCGTCACGCCGCGAACCACGACGTCGTCAAAATCGATGGTGATATTGCCGTCTTTCTCTTTGCACAGCAGCTTCAGCAGGTTGACCAGGTTAGTCCCGTACAGCTGCGAGGACTGCGTCGGCAGACGGCCCGGCAGGTCGGTATAGCCGATGATCTTCACGCCGTTGGCGGTAGTCACCACTTCGCCAGGAACGGTGTATTCACAGTTGCCGCCGTTCTGCGATGCCAGGTCGACCACCACGCTGCCCGCGGTCATGGAGTCAACCATTTCACGGGTAATCAGCTTCGGCGCCGGTTTACCCGGGATCAGGGCCGTGGTGACGATGATGTCCACCTCTTTGGCCTGCGCGGCAAACAGCGCCATTTCGGCTTTAATAAAGGCTTCCGACATCACTTTGGCGTAGCCATCGCCGCTGCCCGCCTCTTCTTTAAAGTCCAGCTCCAGGAACTCGGCGCCCATACTCTGCACCTGTTCTTTCACCTCTGGACGCGTATCGAACGCACGGACAATGGCGCCGAGGCTGTTCGCCGCGCCGATGGCCGCCAGTCCGGCGACGCCGGCGCCAATGACCATGACCTTCGCCGGCGGAACTTTGCCGGCAGCGGTGATCTGACCGGTAAAGAAGCGACCAAATTCGTGGGCCGCTTCAACAATCGCCCGGTAGCCGGCAATGTTGGCCATCGAGCTGAGCGCATCCAGCGACTGGGCGCGAGAAATACGCGGCACTGAATCCATCGCCATCACGTTGATATCGCGAGCCGCTAATTTCTGCATCAGCTCAGGATTTTGCGCAGGCCAGATAAAGCTCACCAGCGTGGTGCCCGGATTGAGTAATGCAATTTCATGTTCTTCTGGTGCGTTCACCTTCAGAATAATGGATGACTGCCAGACTTCAGCGGTGTCTACAACTTCTGCACCCGCCTGAGCAAAGGCTTCGTCATCGAAACTTGCCAGATGACCCGCGCCGCTTTCAACGGCAACGGTAAACCCGAGTTTTAGCAGCTGTTCCACCGTTTTCGGCGTGGCAGCGACGCGGGTTTCATTGGCAAACCGTTCTTTTGGTACCCCGATACGCATAGTTTTCCCTTCCATCGGTTTTTGATGATGGTTTTTCTTTTCTTACAGACGACGGTTAAGCGGCAAAACATGCCGTTTCTTTTCCATTGACTGAAAAAATGAAACAGTAACAAACTTTTTATAACCTACTGAAAATAGCGATTGTGATCTACTGCGATAAAACAGAAATTTTGATTTTATTGGTAAAACGCATCGCGAACCGTGTCAGGCAGCAATATTTACCTTAAATTTATGGTCAGGCCTGATAAATCGCTTAACTGATGCAGTAATACGCCATTAATCGCCAGCAAGAACATAACTTTAACATTACGTTAACTTATAAAAGTGGTATTGATTATCAATTTTGCTGGTCAAGCGGCTGTTTTTTCAACATATCAGAAATTGTTATATTATTGTGACGCACGTTTCGGGCGGTAAGCAAAAAATGACGCAGACAGTGACTCCTTTTAAATGCAATAATCGAGCGTTATCAGTCAACAACAATACCAGTACATGGTTTGCGCAAGGCAAAGGATTATTTTTATGAAGCTTAAGAACTCACTCCTGGCGTCTGCTCTCCTGGCTACGACAGCGTTGTCAGCCCATGCAGCGACCGAGCTGACTCCGGAGCAGGCGGCGGCGCTAAAACCCTACGATCGCGTAGTGATCACGGGCCGTTTTAATGCCATCGGCGATGCGGTAAAAGCCATGTCCCGTAAAGCGGACAAAGATGGCGCGGCCTCATTTTATGTTGTCGACACTTCTGATTATGGCAACAGCGGCAACTGGCGCGTAACGGCAGACTTGTATAAAGACAATGCCCCGCAGGCGGATGCCCCGAAAAATCGCGTCATCAATGGCGTCATGGAGTTACCAAAGGATCAGGCCGTCGAACTTGAGCCTTTTGATACCGTGACCGTGCAGGGCTTTTATCGCAGTCAGCCGGAAGTGAATGATGCGATCACCAAAGCGGCGAAAGCCAAAGGTGCCGCCTCCTTCTTTATCGTCCGTCAGGTTGATGCCAACCAGGGCGGTAACCAGCGTATTACTGCCTATATCTATAAAGCCGATGCCAGAAAACGCGTTCTGCAGAGCCCGGATGCGATCCCGGCCGACTCTGAAGCCGGTCGCGCGGCGCTGGCTGAAGGCGGCACCGCTGCGAAAAATGTTGAAATCCCAGGCGTTGCCACCACGGCAGCCGTCGGTTCCGGTACCGGCGTAGGTCGTTTCTTCGAAACCCAGTCATCAAAAGGTGGACGTTACACCGTCACGCTGCCGGATGGCACCAAAGTCGAAGAAGTGAACAAGATTACCGCGGCCCAGATGGCGCCGTTTGACAGCATCAAGTTCACCGGCAATTACGGCAACATGACCGAGATTTCTTACCAGACCGCCAAGCGCGCGGCGAAGAAAGGGGCGAAGTACTACCACATTACCCGCCAGTGGCAGGAACGTGGCGGTAACATCACCATCAGCGCAGACCTGTATAAATAATCGTATCGGCACTGTGTAAAAAGGCGGCAATATGCCGCCTTTTTGTTTTTTTTCATCCGCCACCATTGCATGCGCACAAGACACTCCGTAAAATCCCGCGCCTTAGCGTAATCCTCCATTTTTATGCGATTTCGCCAAATAAATATTCTTGATTAACTGCCGTCACCTCGGGAATACAATGGAAAAGAAACTGGGCCTCAGCGCCTTGACCGCACTGGTACTGAGCTCAATGCTGGGCGCAGGTGTGTTCAGCTTGCCGCAAAACATGGCGGCCGTCGCCAGCCCGTCGGCGCTGCTGATTGGCTGGGCAATCACCGGCGTGGGGATTTTATTCCTCGCCTTCGCCATGCTGCTGTTGACCCGCATTCGCGCCGATCTTGACGGCGGTATCTTCACCTATGCCCGCGAAGGTTTCGGTGAACTCGTCGGTTTTTGCTCCGCCTGGGGCTACTGGCTGTGCGCGGTGATCGCCAACGTCTCGTATCTGGTGATTGTTTTTGCCGCGCTCAGCTTCTTTACCGATACTCCGGACGCCATTATTTTCGGCAACGGGAATACCTGGCAGGCGATCGTGGGCGCGTCGGTCCTGCTGTGGGTGGTGCACTTTCTGGTCCTGCGCGGCGTCCAGACCGCCGCAGGCATTAACCTGATCGCCACCCTGGCCAAGCTGATCCCACTCGGTGCATTTATCATCCTCGCCGTCATCGCCTTTCGTCTGGAGACGTTCCGCCTTGATTTTAGCGGTCTGGCGCTCGACGTACCGGTCTGGGAGCAGGTGAAGAACACCATGCTGATCACCCTATGGGTGTTTATCGGCGTGGAAGGTGCGGTCGTGGTTTCCGCGCGGGCGCGTAATAAACAGGATGTCGGCCGCGCTACGCTGCTGGCGGTCCTTTCCGCACTGGTGGTTTATCTGCTGGTGACCCTGCTCTCTTTAGGCGTGGTCGCCCGTCCGGAACTGGCCGAAATGCGTAATCCGTCGATGGCCGGCCTGATGGTGAAAATGATGGGCTCATGGGGCGAAGTAGTGATCGCTGCCGGGCTGATTATTTCCGTGTGCGGCGCCTATCTGAGCTGGACCATTATGGCGGCAGAAGTTCCCTGGCTGGCCGCGACGCATAAAGCATTTCCGCGCCGCTTCGCCCGGCAGAATAAAAACAACGCCCCGTCGGCCTCGCTGTGGCTAACCAACATCAGTGTTCAGCTGTCGCTGGTGCTCATCTGGCTGACAAAGTCTGATTACAATACGTTATTGACCATCGCGTCCGAGATGATTCTGGTGCCCTATTTCCTCGTGGGCGCCTTCCTGCTGAAGATTGCTGTACGCCCGCTGCATAAGGCGGTGGGTGTCGGTGCATGTATTTATGGCTTATGGTTATTATATGCATCCGGCCCTGTGCATTTATTGTTGTCAGTGGTACTTTACGCTCCGGGTCTTCTGGTTTTCCTGTACGCTCGCCGTACGCACCAGCACGATCGCATGCTCAAACGCCGTGAATTAGCCTTAATTGGTTTTTTGCTGGTTGCCGCTGTACCGGCAACGTGGATGCTGGTGGGGTAAGCGGTCGCCCTGCTGCTGAACTCAAAGGAGATACCCATGACTGTCCGACAGCCTCGCCCGATTCTCATCACCGGTGGAGGCCGCCGCATCGGCCTTGCGCTGGCGCACCATTTTCTGGATCAGCAGCAGCCGGTTATCGTCAGCTATCGCACGCACTACCCGGCCATTGACGCACTGCGCGACGCCGGAGCTATCTGTCTTACCGCCGATTTTAGTACCGATGAGCAGATACTGGCCTTCGCCGAAGCGGTAAAACACCACGCCGCCGCCGGCCTGCGCGCCATCGTCCATAACGCCAGCGACTGGATGGCTGAAAAGCCGGGCATTCCACTCACCACGGTGCTGGCCAGCATGATGCAGATCCACGTTCATGCCCCCTATTTGCTCAACCATGCGCTGGAAACGCTCCTGCGCGGGCACGGACACGCCGCCAGCGACATTATTCATATCACTGACTATGTCGTTGAACGCGGCAGCGATAAACATATTGCCTACGCGGCCAGTAAAGCGGCACTGGATAATATGACCCGCTCGTTTTCCCGTAAGCTGGCGCCGGAGATTAAGGTCAACGCCGTTGCCCCTTCGCTGATCATGTTTAATGAGGGCGACGACGCCGAATATCGCCAGCAGGCGCTGGATAAATCGCTCATGAAAAGCGTGGCGGGCGAAAAAGAGATCATCGACCTGCTCGATTATCTGTTCGCCAGCCGGTTCGTTACGGGCCGCTCTTTTGCCGTGGATGGCGGCAGACACCTGCGTTAGTGGAAGCGGCTCCAGCCGAGGATCAGCAGCCAGGCACACAGCCCCCAGCACCCGACTGCGCCCGCCAACGCCAACGGCAGGCGCATCATCCCGGTGAAGTACCAGAGCGACAGCAGATAGACGAAATAGGGAATGATTGACCACATCCCAAAGACGATCGTGGTCCGCAGCGCCTCAAGCCCGCGTTCGCTGGCCACAATATAATGCGCAATCAGGGCAAAGGTCGGAAATAACGGAATTAAACCAGCAATATAATAATTTTTGCTTTTCGACAATACGCCAATCAATATCACCACCAGCGCACCGATCAGCCCTTTAATCAACAGCCCCATTCCTTTAGCCTTAACATTTAAACAACAGTTGATGTAGCATAACGGAAGTATCTCTCTTCACAATATTATTCGAATCGCCCCACCGCGGCGCAAGAGCGAATGCCCCGAAGCATAGATAACCGGCTGACCGCTCCGCGCGCGAAGCAAACGTCGGGGTCGCTTGAAGGATGAGGTCTTTTTTATAAAAGAGTAATGGCAGGTAGTCTGGTGGCGGTGTATGTTAATTCTTTTTCCAGTACAAGTAAGATATGAATAAGATCGTTTTTGTTGAGGATGATCCGGAAGTGGGCGCTCTGATTGCCGCTTATCTCGGAAAGCACGATATGGACGTAGTGGTTGAACCACGAGGTGACCGGGCAGAAGAGGTTATCGCGCGGGAAAAACCCGATCTGGTGTTGTTGGATATCATGCTGCCAGGCAAAGACGGCATGACTCTGTGCCGCGATCTGCGCGGCCAGTGGCAAGGTCCGATTGTGTTGCTCACCTCGCTCGACAGCGATATGAACCATATTTTGTCCCTGGAAATGGGCGCCAGCGATTACATTCTGAAAACCACGCCGCCTGCCGTATTGCTGGCACGTCTGCGCCTGCATTTACGCCAGCACGTCGCCTCCCCCGTGACCAATGCTCCGGCATCGCTCACCCCGCATAAATCGATTGCATTCGGTTCACTGCTCATCGACCCGGTTAATCGTCAGGTATTGCTCGGTGGCGAAAGCGTGGCCCTCTCAACGGCGGATTTTGAGCTGTTATGGGAACTGGCCACCCACGCCGGACAGATTATGGATCGTGATGCGTTGCTGAAAAATCTGCGCGGCGTCAGTTACGATGGGATGGATCGCAGCGTGGATGTGGCAATTTCGCGCCTGCGGAAAAAACTGCTCGACAGCGCGACCGAGCCCTATCGCATCAAGACGGTGCGCAATAAAGGGTATCTGTTCGCTCCTCACGCCTGGGACAATTAATCTTCCCCCGCCGTAGAGCGCGACAAAAAACCGCCGGCGGGTTAATGCGGGTCACTTAAAGGTGACCCGCATTTTTGGCCTGGCGGCCAGTCCTGGATGCACACCTGCATTCTCGCCCGTTTTCCCGGTAGGCAATACGGTAACCCTGGCCCGCCTTGAGCACGTTGGCAAAACCCGAACGGTCTAAATGCATTCCTGCAACCAACAGTTTTTCACTTGCCGCCTGCGCGAGGATTTTTTTACGTGTCTCTTCAGCCTGAAGGGGGTCACAGTCAAACACAATGGAAACGTCCGGGCGTGCTGACTGGATATGCGGAAAATGGACGATGTCTCCCCAGATCAATAAGCATTGTTCCCCGGAAGTGATACGGAATCCGGTATGCCCTGGCGTATGTCCTGGCAGCCATACCGGGAGAATGCCCTCAGTTATCGCCCCCTCGTCAAGCAGACGCAGCTGCCGGGCGTACGCGTCTAACGTCCTGCGGGCGAGGTTAAAATTTCGCTTCCCGCGCTCATTCGCTACTTTAAATCGTTCATTATCCTGCCAGTATTGCGCCTCAAGCGGGTGAAGATGAAGTTCGGCCTGTTTAAAAACAGGTAGCCCTTCGGCATCTAAAAGCCCCCCAATATGGTCAGGATGGCCGTGCGTCAGCAACACGGTATCGACATCATCGGGGCTGATACCTGCAGCGCCAAGATTATCTATGAGTTGCCCGCCTACGTTATTCAGCCCCCCGGCACCGGCATCGACCAGGAGGGTTCGCCCGCGCCCCTGGATAAGATAGCCGTTGATATGGATATTGCCGGGTTCAGCGATCCGGGCGCGGTGTTGAATCACCGTTGCTTCTGCTGTTTCAATGCCTGACAGCCAATCCAGACTGGCGGACATCGTGCCATCGCTCAGCGCGGTCACCACAAAATCCCCAATCCGACGGGTTGAAAAAGAGTGATGGTTCATCGTTACCTCTGGTTAATTGCGCGCAAACAGGTGTGATGCAGCGGAGCCAAAACAGCGAATACGCGCTGTAAGGCCCGAAGCTTGTCGAATGGCTCGTTCTAACTCGCGCATGAACTCCTCCATGACTTCTGACGTACGCACGTTTGTCAGACGATAAAAAAGCTCGGCATATACCGGATGTCCGCATCCGGGTTTTACATCGACATAGATGATATGCACATTTTCCGACTCCGCAGCGAGAATGCCTGTGCAGAGCGCACTGCAGGTACGCGTTAAATCGCGGAGGTCACTAAACCTGGCAGCATGTTCCTGAGAAAGATAAAACGTCAGATTCGGCATGTTGATAAACTCGCCTCCCTTCAGGCTTGAGCAGGATTCGTCAACTGCGCTGTCAGCGGCGCATAGAAGTTTACGCCGGGCATGTCAGCTAACTGCGCGGCAGTTTCCCGCGTCACCACCCAGGCAATGCGTCGGGCGGGCATTTTATCTAATCCTGACGCCTGCATTTGCAGTGCCGGGTACCCCAGCCCCTCAATAAAGCTCAATGGCTGGGTGCTGAGCAGCAGGATTTCATCACTGGCTACCGCAGGTGCCGTGCCGTCACACTCATACAAATTACGCTGCCAGTCGGTGATGTGATTTTGCCAGCGTGAAAAATGACCGCCCCCTTTCAGCTTGTACTCCTCGCTGGTAAGCACCTCTGCATACTTCACCGTATGAATGGCGAGATACCGGGAGCCGCCTGGTTTCAGGGCCTTAAAACGCTGGGAAGAGCTAAACCCGGCGACCGAAATCAGCGCGGGCAGCTTTTGCTGGCTGTAAAACGCATTCCACTCCTGCTCACTTTCAGGGTCGGTATAGTTACACTCCACGGTATAGAGCATCGATTCACCTCTGCATGAATAAAACGCAGGGCCCGAATGGCCTTGCTTAATGACTTTTGATCATGCTATATGCTGTTAACTCGGCGATGAATCGATATTAATTCAAGTATTAGTGACATTATGTCACTAACAATTCACACTTCCGTCGAATAAGGCAATTCTAATGCGCAGAAAAATTCCCAGCAGCGCTTCACTTCAGGCGTTTGAGGCCGCTGCCCGGCACGGTAATTTTGCCCGTGCCGCCGCGGAGCTATCGCTGACCGAAGGCGCCATCAGTAGACAGATTGCCCGCCTGGAGGCTCTGCTCGAGTGCAGACTATTTGACCGTACGGGAACCCGAGTAAAGCTTAATCCAGTGGGTTCACACTATGCCCATCACGTACGGGAAATACTCGAACGGTTAGAACGGGATACTCAGTATGTGATGGGCATGCCCGAAGGCAGCAGAAGCCTGGAAATTGCTGTTCTGCCGACGTTTTGCAGCCGCTGGCTGATTCCCCGGCTCAGCGGCTTTCAGTCTTTATATCCGGACATCACGTTGAATATCGCGGCGAGAACCGACCCTTTCATTATCACCGGGAGCGGATTTGACGCGGCGATTCATTTCGAGCATCCCGCATGGGCGGGTATGCGCACGCAGGTTCTGTTTGAAGAGAAGCTGGTGCCGGTTTGTCGTCCCGACCTGTTAAGCGATAAGGATATCGTTGAACAGTTGAATACACTGCCCCGCATTCACCGGCGGCAGAACCCAGAAGCCTGGCTGCATTATGCCGGGCAAAGTGGGATAGTCCTTGATAACCCGGCACAGGGAGTCCGCTATGACCTTCATGAAATGGCGATAGCAGCCGTACTGGCGGGACAAGGTGTGGCCATGGTGCCACGCATATACGTCGAAAAAGAGCTAAACCAGGGATTGCTGGTTGCGCCCTGGCCGGACTCAGAGCAACTGAGCAAGACATTTTGTTTGGTAAAACCGGTGGAAACAGGAATTAATGAACCCGCCCTGCAAGATTTTGAGCGCTGGTTACGGGCAGAACCGATGCTCGTGACATGACATAGCGGTTGTCTGCTTTCTGTCAAAAGCGGAAAATAAAACATGATAAGAATCAGCTGCAGTTTAATATTTATAATCCATAAAAGAGCTGTATATGATTAAATATATTGTTTCATTTTCAGTTATGATTATCCTGATCATTATTTTTTTGTTCAGTCGGTTATCTGATTTCGAGCTTGCCGGATACGGGCAGCTGCGCACCCTCTCTTTTACGCATCATCAGGATCTCCTCACGGGTACATTAATTCTGCCGCCAGATAAGGTATATCCTCCGTTCGTGCTTTTAATTCATGGCGACGGGCCTCAGGATCGCTGGTCAGACGGCGGATATATTCCTCTGGTTAACTTCCTTGTGTCACAGGGAATGGCTGTTTTTTCATGGGATAAACCGGGCGTCGGTGAAAGCACCGGAAACTGGTTGGCGCAGACGATGTCAGATCGCGCCAAGGAGGCCGTTCTGGAGTTACAAAAATTAAGAGAGCAACCAGAACTGAAAGAAAGTCGCGGAGGTTATCTTGGTTTCTCACAAGCTGGTTGGGCCGTACCCCAGGCAAGCCAATTAACAACAACTGACTTTATTGTGCTAATAGGTCCAGCGATAAACTGGCGGAATCAGAGCATTTACTATACCGAGCAACGGCTTAAAGCCGAGGGTCGCTCCATGTCTGCTATTCTGGATGCTAAACAACATGAAGCCGCGGATTTTGACAGGCAGTTTACAGAAGAAGCGGCTAATCGCCCCTGCAACACCCAATGTACGCGACAGGACTTCGAGCGCAGGAATTCCCGGGCTGATGCGACGAAAGTGATTTCAGGTATAGATACTCCGGTATTGATTCTCATGGGAAAAGATGACCGGAATGTAGACCCTGATGAAACAGTCGCAGTCTGGCGTAAAACACTACCGGTGGGTACAGCGCGTTGTATCAGGCAGTTGCCGGGGGCAACTCACGGGCTTTTACGCAGCGAATGGTTTGATTACCAACTAGCCTCTCAGTGGCCTTTGTGGAAACAGGGATTGTTTCTGCTGTCCGGGCAACACGCCTATTCGCCCGGGGCACTTAATACTGTCTCATCATGGATCCTTAAGCAGCAATGTGGAAACTGAACTGCATTCTTATTACCTGCCGAAAGCCAAGCAGGGAGTCACAAAAAAAAGCCCCCTGTTGCATAAAAACCGGTGCGTTCATCAAGTCGTGGTGTACCGTTAGAGTTAACCTGACCAGCCATTGTGGATAGCTGTTTTTGTTCAGGAGACACGTCTTTCGCTCCTGGCCGTTATCAGTACTAAAATCGCGACAGGAAGCCACTGTACGTAGGGCGAGTATTCGTCGCCGTGCCAATTAACTGCGTCATACTTACGCATGCCAGGTGTTGTCAGCCGGTGCGAACCCTGCTTTTATAGCGAATCAAGTCGGGCATTTATCCACGCAGAAATGCTTTTCACGTATATTCTGCCGGGATAAGTGCCCTTGCTAACGATCGGGTTCGTTGAGGAATCAGCGCTCTGGTGGTTATACCAATGCTCCATCGTGCCCATGAAGGTAAAAGACAGGTAGTTAACTTTTTTGATTTTTAGGTGAGATTTAATGAAAAAGCTGTTTGTGCAGTTTTACCTTCTGCTGTTCGTCTGCTTCCTGGTGATGACCATGCTGGTGGGGCTGGTGTATAAATTCACCGCCGAACGTGCGGGCCGGCAGTCGCTGGACGATCTGATGAAAAGCTCGTTGTATCTGATGCGCAGCGAGCTGCGGGAAATCCCACCGCGCGACTGGAGCAAAACGCTAAAGGAGCTGGATCTTAATCTGTCGTTCGATCTGCATATTGAGCCGCTGAGCAAATTTAAGCTGTCGGAAAACTCCATGCAGCATCTGCGCGCCGGGGATATTGTCGCCCTCGATGATGAATACACCTTTATTCAACGCATTCCGCGAAGCCACTATGTTCTGTCGGTGGGCCCCGTCCCCTATCTCTACTTCCTCCACGAGATGCGTTTGCTGGATGTTGCCTTAATGGCTTTCATCGCCATTTCGCTGGCCTTTCCGGTGTTCATCTGGATGCGCCCCCACTGGCAGGATATGTTGCGTCTTGAGACCGCAGCACAACGCTTTGGCGAGGGGCATTTCACCGAACGCATTCATTTCGACAGTATGTCCAGCTTCGAGCGTCTGGGCGTGGCCTTTAACCAGATGGCCGACAATATCAACGCGCTAATCGCCAGCAAGAAGCTGCTGATCGACGGCATTGCCCACGAACTGCGTACTCCGCTGGTGCGTCTGCGCTATCGCCTTGAGATGAGTGAAAACCTGACCGAAGCGGAATCCCAGGCGCTGAACCGCGATATTGGGCAGCTGGAAGCCTTAATCGAGGAGCTGTTGACCTACGCCCGTCTGGACCGACCGCAGAACGAACTACACCTGACGACGCCTGAGTTTCCCGCCTGGATAGCGGCGCACGTTGAAGAGATTCAGATGGTGAATCCCCAACGCGATGTGACGTTACATAAGGTGGTCGCCGGGGATTACGGCGCGCTTGATATGCGTCTGATGGAACGGGTGCTGGACAATCTCGTCAACAACGCTTTGCGCTACAGCAATCAGCGAATTCAGGTCAGCCTCACGCTACAGGGTTCGCGCGCAACTTTACAGGTTGAAGATGACGGTCCGGGCATCGACCCGGAGGAGCGCGAGCGGGTGTTTGAGCCCTTTGTCCGTCTCGATCCTAGCCGTGACAGGGCCACCGGCGGCTGCGGGCTTGGGCTGGCGATCGTCCACAGTATCGCCCAGGCCATGTCCGGCGAGGTGAGCTGCGGCGCCAGCTCTCTGGGCGGCGCTCGCTTTTGTTTTAGCTGGCCAATCTATCACCAGCTGCCCAATTTGAGCGCTCTTTGAGTACTGCCTGACCCTCTTGCGCAGGTGCTTCGGCCTGCGTATAGTTAAAAACTAAACAGTATGTTGTAACTAAGGTGGGCGCTATGGCCAGCTACGATCTCGTTGAACGTCTGAATGACACCTTTCGCCAGCTGGAACGCGAGCTACAGATGCTCCAGCAACGCCTGCGCGCCTGTCGACTACTGGCCGCCCGGGTGTTTGAACTGCCGGCCGTCAGTAAAGAGACGGAACACGATCCGCTGGAGACTATTCAGGTGGTTCAGCACACCGGTCAACCGGCGCTGGAGATGGCGCTGAAACACTACAGCCATCTGTTCATTCAACAGCAATCAGAAAGCCGTAGCAGTAAGGCTGCGGTCCGCCTCCCCGGCGCCATCTGCCTGCAAACCGATGGCGAAGAACAGGCGGCGTTACTGCAGAGCATTTCTCGCATTAACGCGCTGAAAGCCGCTTTCGAAAAGATTGTCACCGTTGATTCCGGCCTGCCCGCCGCGGCACGTTTTGAATGGGTGCACCGTCATCTGCCGGGGCTTATCACCCTCAGCGCCTACCGTACCTTGACGGTGCTATGCGACCCAAGCACCCTTCGCTTCGGTTGGGCTAATAAGCACGTGATTAAAAATCTCACCCGTGATGAGGTGCTGCAGCAGCTGGAAAAAAGTCTGCAATCGCCGCGCGCGGTGCCGCCCTGGACGCGTGAACAGTGGCAAAGCAAACTGGAGCGAGAATATCAGGATGTCGCCGCTCTGCCGCAGCGGGCAAAACTTAAGATCAAGCGGCCGGTGAAGGTCCAGCCTATTGCACGCGTCTGGTACGCCGGTGAACAGAAACAGGTGCAGTACGCCTGCCCGGGCCCGCTTATCACGCTGATATCCGGCACTCAGGGGGTGAGCGTGCCGGATATCGGCGAGTTACTGAACTACGATGCGGATAATGTGCAGTATCGCTATAAGCCGCAGGCGCAGTCGCTCAGGTTACTTATCCCGCGACTGCATCTGTGGCTGGCTAACGAGTAGCCATGCTGCCCACCATCTCTTCCGGGCGCACCCAGCTGTCAAATTCGGCCTCCGTCAGATAGCCCAGCGCTAACGCGGAGGCTTTGAGCGTCAGCCCCTCTTTATGCGCCTTTTTGGCAATCTCCGCCGCTTTGTCATAGCCAATATGGGTATTCAGCGCCGTGACCAGCATCAGTGACTCATTGAGCAACTGAGCGATCCGTTCACGGTTCGGTTCGATGCCGGTCGCACAGTGTTCATTAAAACTCTCCATCCCATCCGCCAGCAGACGCACCGATTGCAGGAAGTTATGAATTACCATCGGACGATATACGTTCAGTTCGAAGTTACCGGACGCCCCGCCGATATTGACCGCCACATCATTCCCCATAACCTGACAGCACAGCATCGTCAGCGCTTCGCACTGCGTCGGGTTAACCTTGCCGGGCATGATGGATGAGCCGGGTTCATTTTCCGGAATCGCGATTTCGCCAATCCCGCAACGCGGGCCGGAAGCCAGCCAGCGTACATCGTTGGCAATCTTCATCAACGAAGCCGCCAGCCCCTTCAGCGCCCCGTGGGCATGAACCAGCGCATCGCAGGTCGCGAGGGCTTCAAATTTATTCGGCGCAGTGACGAACGGCTGGCCGCTGAGGGTCGCCAGTTCTTCCGCTACGCGAACGGCATATTGCGGATGGGTATTCAGACCGGTACCAACGGCGGTACCGCCCAACGCCAGCTCGCTCAGGTGCGGCAGGCTCAGCTCCAGATGGCGGAGATTGTGTTCCAGCATCGCCACCCAACCTGAGAACTCCTGCCCCAGCGTTAACGGCGTCGCATCCTGCAGGTGCGTGCGGCCAATCTTAACGATGTCGTTGAAGGCCGCAGCTTTATCACTCAGCGTCTGTTTCAGCACCGTGAGCCGGGGGATGAGCGCTTCGCGCAGCGCGATAATCGCCGCGACATGCATCGCGGTTGGAAAGACATCGTTGGAACTCTGGCTCTTATTAACGTCATCGTTAGGATGAACTTTGCGCTCCATGCCACGCACGCCGCCCAGCAGCTCACTGGCGCGGTTGGCCAACACTTCGTTCATGTTCATGTTGCTTTGCGTGCCGGAACCGGTCTGCCAGATGGCCAGCGGAAATTCATCGGGATGATTGCCGGCCAGAACTTCATCTGCGGCTTGAATAATCGCTCCGGCCTTCTCTGCGGTCAGTAATCCCAAATCCTGGTTAACTTTCGCCGCCGCCCGTTTGGTCAGCGCCAGCGCATAAATCAGTTCGCCCGGCATTTTTTCCGTCGAGATGCGGAAATGTTCCAGCGAACGCTGGGTCTGCGCGCCCCATAGCTTATCGGCAGGCACCTCGATAGCGCCCATTGAGTCTCTTTCACTGCGATGCGTTGTCATTACTTTCTCCTTGAATACAAAGTACGTAATTACGACAAAGCTCACCTGCTATAAAGGGTTAAGTATTGGTCAAATTTTTAAGATTATGTTGCTCGTTCGTGCCGCTAAACGACATAAAAAAACCGCCCCGGAGGGCGGCTTAGATTATTTCACACAGCGTGTGCACTGCGAGGTCTGAATCTGCTGGAAGAAATCGTTGCCTTTGTCATCCACCAGGATGAAGGCCGGGAAATCTTCCACTTCGATTTTCCAGATAGCTTCCATCCCCAGTTCCGGATACGCCACGCACTCCAGGCTGCGGATACTCTGCTGCGCCAGCACCGCCGCCGGGCCGCCAATGCTGCCGAGATAGAATCCGCCGTGTTTGTGACAGGCGTCGGTCACCTGCTGGCTGCGGTTGCCTTTTGCCAGCATCACCATGCTGGCGCCGTGGGACTGCAGCAGATCAACATAGGAGTCCATGCGCCCCGCGGTGGTTGGACCGAGCGAACCTGAGGCATAGCCATCGGGCGTTTTCGCCGGACCGGCGTAGTAGATCGGATGATCTTTCACGTACTGCGGCAGCGCTTCGCCGTTATCCAGCAGCTCTTTCAGCTTCGCGTGGGCGATATCGCGCGCCACGATGATGGTACCGCTGAGCGACAGCCGGGTCGATACCGGGTACTGCGACAGCAGTGCCAGAATCTCGCTCATCGGCTGATTGAGATTAACCTTCACCGCTTCACCTTCACCGGCCTGACGCAGCGGCTCCGGAATGTATTTACCCGGATTGCTTTCCAGCTTCTCAATCCAGATACCGTGGCGGTTGATTTTGGCCTTGATATTGCGGTCAGCGGAACAGGAGACGCCCATGCCGACCGGACAGGAGGCTCCGTGGCGCGGCAGACGCACTACGCGGATATCGTGGGCGAAGTATTTGCCGCCGAACTGGGCGCCGAGGCCGAGATTCTGCGCTTCCAGCAGCAGCTCTTGCTCCAGCTGAATATCGCGGAACGCCTGGCCGTGTTCGTTACCTTCAGTCGGCAGGCCATCATAATATTTGGTCGATGCCAGCTTCACGGTTTTCAGCGTCGATTCCGCCGAGGTGCCGCCAATCACGAAGGCGATATGGTACGGCGGACAGGCCGCGGTGCCGAGGGTGCGCATCTTCTCAACCAGGTAGCTTTTCAGCTTCGCCGGGGTAATCAGCGCTTTGGTTTCCTGATACAGATAGGTCTTGTTGGCCGAACCGCCGCCCTTGGCGATACAGAGGAATTTGTATTCGTCGCCGTCGGTGGCATACAGATCGATCTGCGCCGGCAGGTTAGTCCCGGTGTTGACCTCTTTATACATATCCAGGGCCGCGTTCTGCGAGTAGCGCAGGTTATCCTGGATATAGGTGTTATACACCCCCTGCGCCAGCGCCGCTTCATCGCCGCCGCCGGTCCAGACGCGCTGGCCCTTTTTACCGGTGATGATTGCGGTACCGGTATCCTGGCAGGTCGGCAAAATGCCTTTGGCCGCGATATCGGAGTTGCGCAGGAACTGCAGGGCGACGTATTTGTCGTTTTCGCTGGCTTCCGGGTCGTTAAGGATATCGGCGACCTGCTGCTGGTGCGCCGGGCGCAACATGAAGGAAGCATCGTGGAAAGCGTGTTGTGCCAGAAGGGTCAGCGCCTGAGGTTCAACCTTCAGGACTTCCTGGCCGGCGAATTCGGCGACAGAGACGTAGTCACGACTGAGGAGATAATACTCGGTGTCATCCTTTTTAAGGGGAAAAGGATCCTGATAAACAAACGGTTTATTCGACATTGTGCTCTCACTTACTGCTGGGCTGATTATATTTCAGGCAGACACTCCATTTGCCTGTAGAAAAGCGAGTCGATCAATTTTACACAAAATTTTAACAAAAACTGAGACAGGGACGACTTTTTCTTTCAGCAGTTGCTTCTCGGCGGTTTGCTGGTTTAATAGAGCGATTATTATCATGTGGAAACAGGGATTGAGAATGCAAAAGCTCATTAACTCAGTGCAGAACTATGCCTGGGGAAGTCACACCGCATTAACGGAACTTTATGGTATCGCCAACCCGGACAACCTGCCAATGGCAGAGCTGTGGATGGGCGCGCATCCGAAGAGCAGTTCGCAGGTTCTCGACGCTGACGGTCGCCCGCACGCGCTGCGCCAGATCATTGACGGCGACAAGTCCGCCCTGCTCGGCGACAAGGTTGCACAGCGTTTCGGCGAACTGCCGTTCCTGTTTAAAGTGCTCTGCGCCGCCCAGCCGCTCTCCATTCAGGTTCATCCGAACAAGCAGGCTTCAGAAATTGGCTTTGCCAAAGAGAACGCCGCCGGCATTCCGCTGGATGCCGCTGAACGTAATTATAAAGATCCTAACCACAAGCCGGAGCTGGTCTTTGCGCTGACGCCATTCCTGGCGATGAACGCGTTCCGCGAATTTAACGAGATTGCCGCCCTGCTGCAGCCGGTTGCCAGCGCGCACCCGGCCATCGGCGAATTCCTCAGTCACCCGGATGCTGAACATTTAAGCCAGCTGTTCGCCGGCCTGCTCAATATGCAAGGCGAAGAAAAAGAGCAGGCTCTGCGCGTGCTGCAAGCGGCGCTGGATAACCAACAGGGCGAACCGTGGCAGACCATCCGCCTGATCGCCGAATTCTATCCCGACGACAGCGGCCTGTTCTCTCCGCTGCTGCTTAACGTGGTGAAGCTGAATCCAGGCGAAGCGATGTTCCTGTTCGCCGAAACGCCGCACGCCTACCTGCAGGGCGTGGCGCTGGAGGTGATGGCCAACTCGGATAACGTGCTGCGTGCCGGCCTGACGCCGAAGTACATTGATATTCCTGAGCTGGTTGCCAACGTGAAGTTCGTTGCCAAGCCGGCAGGCGAGCTGCTGACTCAGCCGGTGAAACAGGCCGCGGAGCTGGATTTCCCGATTCCGGTCGATGATTTCGCCTTCTCCCTGCACGATCTCTCGGCACAGGAATCCACCCTCGACCAGCAGAGCGCGGCTATCATCTTCTGCGTAGAAGGCGAAGCGGTTCTGCGTAAAGGTGAACAGCGTCTGACCCTGAAAGCCGGTGAGTCGGCCTTTATTGGCTGTAACGAGTCGCCGGTCGCGGTCAGCGGCAGCGGTCGTCTGGCGCGCGTCTTTAATAAGCTCAAGTAAGTTACTGAACTTTTTAGTCGCGCTTGCTAGACTTTCCCTCATCATGACAACATGACCAGGCGGCTCGATCCGCCTGGTTTTATTTATGGACAAATGCTATGAAGAAATCGCTGGTCGCAGCAGGAATTATCGTGGCGCTGGGCGTCATCTGGACAGGTGGCGCCTGGTACACAGGGAAACAGCTGGAAAGCCACCTCGCCGAGGTAGTGCAACAGGCTAATGCGCAGCTACAGAGCAGCGCGCCGGAAGCGGGCGTCGAGCTGTCATGGCAAAACTATCAGCGCGGCGTATTCAGTAGCCACCTGCAGCTGGTAGTGAAGCCGGTTGCCGGTAAAGAGAACAGCTGGCTGGCGGCCGGGCAGTCGCTGGTGTTTGATGAAGTGGTCGATCACGGCCCCTTCCCGGCGGCAGCGCTGAAATCCGGCCAGCTTGCCCCGGCGATGGCGTCCGTCAGAACCACGCTGGTCAATAACGATGCCAGCAAAGGGCTGTTTGATATCGCCAAAGGCGAGTCACCGTTTACCATCAATACCCGGATTGCCTACAGCGGCGACAGCCGGTCGGCTATCGACCTGAGACCACTGGACTACGCGAAAGGCGATGAGAAAGTCACCTTCAGCGGCGGTCAGTTCCAGCTCGATGCGGATGCGGAAGGCAAATCGGTGAGTCTGAGCGGCGAAGCGAGCAGCGGTCAGATCAACGCGCTGAATGAATACAACCAGAAAGTTCAGTTGAACTTCAATAACCTGAAAACCGACGGCGCCACCGAGATGACCAGCTTCAATGAGCGCATCGGTAAGCAGAAAATCTCCCTGGAGAAGCTGTCGATTGGCGTTGAAGGGAAAGAGCTGGCCCTGCTGGAAGGCATGAACATCGATGGCCAGTCTTCGCTGACTGAAGACGGTAAAGGGATTAACAGCCAGCTGGATTACACCGTCAACAGCCTGAAGCTGCAAAACCAGGATATCGGCAGCGGTAAACTGACCGTCAAGCTGGCGAATCTTGACGGCCAGGCCTGGCATCAGTTCAGCCAGCAGTACAATGCCGAAGCGCAGGCGCTGATGGCGAACCCGCAGCTGGCGCAGAATCCTGAGCTGTACCAGCAGGCGCTGACGGAAACCTTCTTTAAAGCGCTACCGATTTTACTGAAGGGTAACCCGTCGCTGACTATCGCCCCGCTGAGCTGGCGCAACGCCAAAGGGGAAAGCACCTTTAATATGTCTGTTCTGCTGAAAGACCCGGCGCTGACCACCGCTGAACCGCAAACGCTGGCGGATGAAGTGGATCGCAGCGTCAAGTCGCTCGACAGCAAGCTGGTCATTCCGGTCGATATGGCCACCGCATTTATGACTCAGGTTGCCGGCCTCGAAGGCTACCAGCCGGAAGATGCGGCTAAACTGGCAGACCAGCAGGTGAAAGGTCTTGCCGCCATGGGCCAGATGTTCCGCATTACCGCGATGGAAGACAACGCGATCACCTCCAGTCTGCAATACGCCGAAGGTCAGGTCACCCTGAACGGGCAGAAAATGCCGCTGGATGAGTTCGCCGGAATGTTTGGCTTTACTCTGCCGGCAGCCCCTGGCGCCGAACCGCAGGAAACCCTGCCAGAAGAAGTGGCGCCGCCGGTCGCGCCGCAGCAGTAATCTCGCGATTAGCCCCTTTCGAGGGGCTCAGTTTACCGGTCAGTGCCCGGCGACGCTTCGCTTGCGCGGGCCTACCGGAGACGTGGCAACCGCTACAATCACGCAGGCCCGGTAAGGCGTAACTGCCACCGGGCCAGAATGCGGGAACCATAGTTTACATCTGAGCCCTTTCGAGGGGCTATTTTCGGGTCACCAGCCGCGGGGGCATAATTTGATTTCTCGCGCTCATCTGCCCCTTCTCCAGACGCCGTAGAATACATTCCGCCAGGCTTTGGCCCATCTCGCGCGCAGGCGTGGTGACCCAGGTCAACGGCACATCATCCAGCGCGCTTTCCGGGACTTCGGCAAAAGCCGCCAGCGCCACGCGCTGTTCAAAATAGCTCTCCACGCTGTCTTCACCGCTCTGGCGTCCCGCTCGCATCAGGCCAAACCAGGCGCCGGTGGCAATCACGTTGTTGTAACACAGCACGGCTGTTATGGTCGGATTCTGCCGCAGCAGCGAGGCCATTGCTTCGGCCGCCAGCTTTTGGCTGGATTCGCACTCCACGACCCATTCGCTATGAAACGGCAGACCGTACTTCAGCAGCGTCGCGCAGTATCCGCCCACCCGCTCCGCCCGCGTCAACGACGCGCTTTGTCCGCCGAGCCAGGCAATGCGCTGGTGTCCGCGGCGGATCAGATGCTCGGTGACAATCTGCGCGGCCTGCATATTATCCGGGCGGATAAGGTCGATATCATCGAGGTAGCTGGCGCGGGAGGCAAACACCAGCGGCATACCAACCTCCGCGGCGCGATCGCGCAGTTCGCTACCTTTGTCGATAGCACCGGCAATAATCACCCCGTCTACACCCTGCGAAATCAGGGTTTCAAAACGTTGACGCATTTTTTCCCCACCGTAGCCGCCCTGGGTAAGAAAGACCATTTTCCCCTCGGCCTCAAGCGCATCGGTCAGCCCGGCGGTAAGCTCCGCATAAAACGGCTTGGAGAGGTCGCTCACGATAAGACCAATCACGCCGCTCTGCCCGCCGCGCAGTGCAGCCGCCTGGCGGTTACGCACAAAACCCAGCTGTTCAATCGCCTGATTGACGCGCTCGCCGGTGGCCGACGATATCCGGCCTTTGCCGCTCAGCACCAGTGAGACCGTACTCACCGACACTCCGGCCACCTGCGCAACGTCGTTAATGGTGATCTTTTTTGCGATAGCCATAACTGCAACCGTCTCCCTGTGGCGGTCGATAAAACGTTTTATCAATGGGTTACCTTTATAAACGTTATCTTCGCCTGATTATGTGATTTTTATCGCACTAAAAAGTGATAAAACGTTTTATCTTGCCGTAGCGTTACACCCTACCCATAACTTAAAAAATCAGGATTCGTGTTAATGACGGCAAAAACGACACCAAAAATTACCTTGTGGGAGTTTTTCCAGCAGTTAGGAAAAACGTTTATGTTGCCCGTGGCATTGCTTTCTTTTTGCGGGATCATGCTGGGGATCGGCAGCTCTTTAAGCAGCCACGATGTGCTCACCCTGCTGCCATGGCTCGATATTCCGCTGCTGCAGGCTGTGTTTGTCTGGATGAGCAAAGTCGGCTCCTTCGCCTTTAGCTTCCTGCCGGTGATGTTCTGTATCGCGATTCCGCTGGGGCTGGCGCGTGAAAATAAAGGCGTGGCGGCTTTCGCCGGCTTCGTCGGCTATGCGGTCATGAACCTGGCGGTGAACTTCTGGCTCACCGCGAAAGGGATTCTCCCCACGACCGATGCCGCGGTGCTGAAAGCCAACAATATCCAGAACATCATCGGTATTCAGTCGATCGATACCGGGATCCTGGGGGCGGTGATCGCCGGGATCATTGTCTGGATGCTGCACGAGCGTTTTCACAATATCCGCCTGCCTGACGCATTAGCCTTCTTCGGCGGCACGCGTTTTGTACCGATTATCACCACCGTGGTGCTCGGGCTGGTTGGTCTGGTTATCCCCCTCGTCTGGCCGGTCTTTGCCATGGGAATTAATGCGCTCGGTCACGTGATTAACAGCGCGGGCGACTTCGGACCGATGATCTTCGGCACCGGCGAACGTTTGCTGCTGCCGTTCGGTCTGCACCACATTCTGGTGGCGCTGATTCGCTTTACCGAAGCGGGCGGGACCATGGATGTGTGCGGTCATACCGTCAGCGGCGCGCTGACTATCTTCCAGGCGCAGCTAAGCTGCCCGGAAACTCACGGCTTCTCAGAAAGCGCCACCCGCTTCCTGTCGCAGGGTAAAATGCCGGCATTCCTCGGCGGCCTGCCGGGAGCGGCACTGGCGATGTACCACTGCGCACGTCCGGAAAACCGTCATAAAATTAAAGGCCTGCTGATCTCCGGGGTGATTGCCTGTGTCGTCGGCGGCACCACTGAACCGCTGGAGTTCCTGTTCCTGTTCGTCGCCCCGGTACTGTATGTTATTCACGCCCTGCTGACCGGCCTTGGTTTCACCATTATGGCGGTGCTGGGCGTCACTATCGGCAACACCGACGGGAACGTCATTGACTTCGTGGTCTTCGGCATCCTGCACGGTCTGGCAACCAAGTGGTATCTGGTGCCGGTGGTTGCCGCCATCTGGTTTGCGGTGTATTACGGCATCTTCCGTTTCGCCATTACCCGCTTTAACCTGAAAACGCCGGGCCGCGATATCGAAACCCAAACGGCCTTTGACAAAGCCGTGAGCGGCGTCACCGGTAAATCCGGTTACAACGTGCCGGCAATTCTGGCCGCGCTGGGCGGAGCCGAGAATATCGTCTCCCTGGATAACTGCATTACCCGCCTGCGGCTGTCGGTGCACGACATGAGTAAAGTGGATAGCGCCGCGCTGAAAGCCAACCGCGCCATCGGCGTCGTACAGCTGAATCAGCATAACCTGCAGGTTGTTATCGGCCCTCAGGTACAGTCGGTGAAAGATGAAATGACCGTCCTGATGAATACCGTCCAGGCATAAACGCCCGCCCCCTCCTGACCCGGAGGGGGCTTTGATAAAGGAAGTGTCAATGTTTGATTTTGCAACGCCTGTCGATCGCCACGGCACCTGGTGTACGCAATGGGACTACGTAGCCGACCGCTTCGGCGCCGCCGACCTGCTCCCCTTTACTATCTCCGATATGGATTTCGCCACCGCCCCCTGCATTCTTGATGCCCTCAGTCAGCGCCTGGCGCACGGCGTGTTCGGCTACAGCCGCTGGAAAAACGATGAGTTTCTGGGCGCGGTCGCCCACTGGTACGCCAGCCGTTTTCACTGCCCCGTTAACCGCGATGCGATCGTCTATGGCCCGTCGGTCATTTACATGGTAGCGGAGATGATTCGCCAGTGGTCTGACGAAGGCGACGGTGTGGTCGTCCATACCCCGGCCTATGACGCTTTTTATAAAACCATTGAAGGAAACCGGCGTCGCGTTGCATCGGTGCCGCTGACGCAGCGGGATAATCAGTGGCATTGCGATATGGCGCAGCTTGAACGCACGCTGGCGGAGCCGCGCAACACGCTGCTGCTGCTGTGCAGCCCGCATAACCCGACCGGGAAAGTGTGGCGCCGCGAGGAGCTTGAGGCCATGGCCCTGCTGTGTGAAAAACACGGCGTGAAGGTCATCAGCGATGAGATTCATATGGATATGTGTTGGGGTGAGCATCGTCATACGCCGTGGTGCGACGTCGCTCGCGGGCCGTGGGCGCTGTTCACCTCCGGCTCAAAAAGCTTCAATATTCCCGCGTTTACCGGGGCTTACGGCCTGATTGATGATGCCGCATCCCGCGAAGCTTATCTCACGGCTCTGAAGAGTCGCGATGGCCTCTCTTCGCCTTCCGTACCGGCGCTGGTCGCCCATATTGCCGCCTACCGTGAAGGCGCCCCGTGGCTCGATGCGCTGCGGGCCTATTTGCAGGACAACATGCGCTATATTGCTCAGGCGCTCAATCAGGCCTTCCCGCAGCTGAACTGGCAGCCGCCGCAGGCCACCTATCTCGCCTGGATCGATCTGCGCCCGCTCGGCGTAGACGACCGCGCGCTGCAAAAAGCGCTCATCGAGGTACAGAAGGTCGCCATTATGCCCGGGTATACCTACGGCGAAGAAGGCGTTGGTTTTGTGCGCCTCAATGCCGGCTGTCCCCGGGAGAAACTGGAAAAAGGCGTCAACGGATTGATTGCCGCGCTGCGCGCTTTAGCATAGCGATACCGCGGCGTACCGCACGGCGTCGGCCGTGTTAAACGCCGCGGACAAGTCTGCCCGGATCCCCGGCTCACAAGTCGTCCCGTCGCCGAAAGGCCAGATATCCGGCCCCAAGGGTAAATCCACCGACGAGCAGCACCAGCAGGATAAACCCGTGATGATTGGTGGACAGCGGGATCCCCCCGACGTTCATGCCGAAGAACCCCGCCACAATATTGATCGGTAACGCCAGCACGGTAATGACCGTCAAGGTATATAGCGTGCGGTTGCTTCTTTCCATTTGCCGGGCGCTGATCTCCTCCTGCAGCAGGCTGATACGCTCGGTCAGCCCGGAGAGATCGTTGAGCACCACGGTAAACTCCTCGGTGAACTGACGAAACTCCTGAACCACGGAGCGATCGATCCACGCCGGAGGCCGGTTGAGGAGTCGAAACATGGCTGCCGGTTCGGGGGCCAACAGCCGCTGAAAGCGCAGGAGCATCCGCCGCAGGCGCGCCAGGTCGGCGCGGTTACGCTGGACGTGGTTACTGAGCAGCCGCTCTTCGATGGCATCGACATGGCGGCTGGCCTGGCGCACCACCTGTTCCAGCACCTCCTCCTGCTCCTCCAGTAAAAAGGCCAGCAGCGCGGTAGAGGATGTCACGTGCAATGTCGCCAGCCGCGGCAACATCCATTCAATAAAGCGCAGCGGCTTATAGCGGGCCGTCACCACCAGCTTCTGACTGCAGTACAGCCACAGCGTCGATGTTTCTGCGGTGGTCTCTTTGGGATGAAAAATGACGTCGTTAAGCACGGCAAACAAATTGTCGCCCTGGCGCTCAATGCGGGTGGTGTGAGAGCCGTCGCGGATCTCCTCAAAGAAAAAATCGGCAACGGGGAAATGATTCATCAACCACTTCTCGGCGGTTGCGTGGTTGAGATTGAGATGCAGCCAGACGAAATCATTTTCGCCGTCCAGCTCGTGAAAGCGGGCGCATACTTGCTGGGAGGTGATTTGCAGCGGCTGATGCCCTTCCCGAAAAAGAAAACCGTACACCAACCCGGAGACTTCCATATCAAAATCGGGCTTTAACATCTTTCCTGCGACATCTTGACTCATATATCCCTCAGGATTGTATTGCATGCTGTTCGGACCCGAATAAAGTCATCTTTCGCTATTTTTCTTAGCCTGGCAAGGTTAATGATTTGTTCATCAAACGGAAACCTGGCTGACATCTGCGTTTTATAAGTTCAGCGCTGTCACCCGTAACAATTTATCCTGTCTGACGTTTAAAGGAAGGTTCCTGATGAGCGATAACAGCAGCTCGCAACGCGTTGCGCCGGGCCTTAGCCCGCAAATCATCCAGTCAAAGATTTACCAAAAGAACAGTAAAAAAACTGTTCTTTTTTTTGTCTTTTTATTAGCTATCGGCATCGCATTTTCCGCCGTGAGCTTATTTAACGACGTAGCCCGTTCAGGAACGGTATATACCAGCTACCTGCCTTTTCTTTTATTAGGGCTGGCTTTATTGATTGCTCTCGGCTTTGAGTTTGTTAACGGCTTTCATGATACCGCCAACGCCGTGGCCACCGTCATCTATACCCACTCCCTGCCGCCGACGGTCGCGGTCATGTGGTCCGGCTTTTTTAATTTCCTCGGCGTGTTGCTCTCCAGCGGCGTGGTGGCCTTCGGTATCATTTCATTACTCCCGGTCGAACTCATTCTGCAGGCCGGTACCGGCAACGGGTTTGCCATGGTGTATGCCCTGCTGTTTTCAGCCATTATCTGGAACCTGGGCACCTGGTGGTTCGGCCTGCCGTCCTCTTCGTCACACACGCTGATCGGCTCGATCATTGGCGTCGGCGTTTCAAACGCGCTGATCCACGGGCGCAACGGTACCAGCGGCGTCGACTGGGGCCAGGCGGTCAATGTCGGCTATTCTTTGCTGCTCTCGCCGGTGGTCGGTTTTGTCTGCGCCGCCGTCCTGCTGCTGCTGTTAAAGCGTTTCGTCAAAAACAAGCAGCTCTACGCCGCACCGGAAAATGACGCGCCGCCGCCGCTGTGGATCCGTAGTCTGCTGATCCTCACCTGTACCGGCGTCTCGTTTGCCCACGGCTCCAACGACGGGCAAAAGGGAATGGGGCTAATTATGCTGATTCTGGTGGGGACCATGCCCATTGCCTATGCGCTTAACCGCACTCTGCCGCCGGAACAGGCACCGCGGGTCGCGGCGCTGGCCGAAGTCACCGAAAACAGGCTGCTCAAACAATTCCCGGGCAACCTCCCCACCGATCCTCGTGAAGTGTTGACCCAGTATGTGCGCGACAGCCAGCTGACGCCGGACGTATTACCGGCGCTGGCGCGCCTTTCCGGCATTATTGGCGACCAGATTCGCCAGTACGGTTCGGTAGATAAAATCCCGGCCCAGGCGGTATCCAACACCCGTAACGATATGTATCTGGCTTCGGAAACTATCAAGCATTTGAAGAATAACCCCGATCTCCAACTGCCGCTGGAGACATCGCAGAATCTCGATGCGCTGAAAAAAGAGCTCGATAACGCCACGCGTTTCATTCCGTTCTGGGTCAAAGTGGCCGTTGCTCTGGCGCTCGGACTGGGCACCATGGTCGGCTGGCGGCGTATTGTCGTCACCATTGGCGAGAAGATCGGCAAAACGCACCTGACCTACGCGCAGGGTGCCAGCGCAGAACTGGTGGCGATGAGCACCATCGGCGCCGCCGATGCTTTTGGCCTTCCCGTTTCCACGACTCACGTCCTCTCTTCCGGTATCGCCGGAACCATGGCGGCAAATCGCTCAGGACTGCAGTTTTCTACCGTGCGTAATCTGCTGATGGCCTGGGTACTGACGCTGCCCGCCTCGGTGATCCTCTCCGCGGTGCTGTACTGGATGTTCGCAAAAGTGTCCTAGCCACCGGCGCAGATTTGCCCGCTTCCCGCCCGTCGCCCTGACGGGCGGACTCATGGGTAAAAACAGCCATGATTTTGATAAAGCTCAAAAAAATTCACTGGCAAAAGGTGTATTAAAAAGCCGCTAACCATCCCGTTCAGCTATTTTGATAAGAGGAGGAAACCATGAAAACTTACGATCGTAACCGTAACGCTATCTCAACAGGCAGCATGGTTATGGTGGCAGGAAATGGCGTGACGGGCGTCATTAAGGCCATCCACGGCGAAGGTAAAACGGCGGAACAATTACGCCGCGCTGACTGCGTGGAAATAGAAGGCTGCGAAGGGTTATATTGCCCAATGAGCCTTATTCGGCTGGGCTTTCATTAATTACCTCCCGGCGATGGCTCGTCGCCCTGCCGAAAGAGAATAAAGGCCGCCGCGGTGGCCTTTATTTTTGTTGCCGGATCGATTCATTTTGATCCCATCGAGCGTTTTCTCGCTATAAGCGGCGTATTATCCCGCCTTCTTTCACCCCGCCCGGGGTAATTTACCTTCTGAGTTCAGAGGCATCTTTCATGACATGGCAACAGTTCAAACAGGCCTACCTGATTAAATTCTGGGCACCGGCCCCCGCGGTTATCGCCGCCGGTATTCTCTCCACCTATTATTTCGGTATTACCGGCACGTTCTGGGCCGTGACCGGGGAATTTACCCGCTGGGGCGGGCAGCTATTGCAACTTGCCGGCGTTCATACCGAGCAGTGGGGTTATTTCAAACTGATTCATCTCGAAGGGACGCCGTTAACCCGCATTGACGGCATGATGATTATCGGCATGTTTGGTGGCTGTTTCGCCGCCGCGCTGTGGGCAAACAATATCAAATTACGCCTGCCGCGCAGCCGGATCCGTATTATTCAGGCCGTAGCGGGCGGGATCATTGCCGGTTTTGGCGCACGCCTGGCGATGGGCTGCAACCTGGCAGCCTTTTTTACCGGTATTCCTCAGTTTTCCCTCCACGCCTGGTTCTTTGCCATCGCGACAGCTATCGGGACCTGGTTTGGCGCACGCTTTACGCTACTGCCCCTGTTTCGAATTCCGGTCAGGATACAAAAAGTTTCTGCGGCCTCGCCGCTCACACAAAAGCCGGCGCAGGCGCGGCGTCGTTTTCGCGCAGGAATGCTGGTGTTCTTCGCCATGATCGCCTGGGGATTACTGACTGCACTCAATCAGCCTAAACTCGGCCTGGCGATGCTGTTTGGGGTCGGTTTTGGTCTGCTGATTGAACGTGCGCAGATCTGCTTTACTTCGGCATTCCGCGATATGTGGATCACCGGACGCACCTATATGGCCAAAGCGATTATCTTCGGGATGGCGGCGAGCGCGATTGGCATTTTCAGCTATGTGCAGCTGGGCATGGAGCCCAAAATCATGTGGGCAGGCCCGAATGCGGTGATCGGCGGCCTGCTGTTTGGTTTCGGTATTGTGCTGGCCGGCGGCTGTGAAACCGGCTGGATGTACCGCGCCGTTGAAGGTCAGGTTCACTACTGGTGGGTAGGACTGGGCAACGTCATTGGTTCGACGATTCTGGCCTATTTCTGGGATGATTTATCCCCAGCGCTGGCCACCAGCTGGGATAAAGTCAATCTGCTGGCCACCTTCGGGCCTTTTGGCGGCCTGCTGGTGACCTATCTGCTACTATTTATCGCGCTGATGCTGGTCATTGCCTGGGAGAAACGCTTTTTCCGCCAGAAGTCCGCCGCCATGGCCAATGTTAAGGAAACCGCATGAAAGCTATCGTTCCCGATTATCGTCTCGACATGGTAGGCGAACCCTGCCCCTATCCGGCCGTTGCCACTCTGGAAGCGATGCCTTCGCTTAAAAAAGGGGAGATTCTGGAAGTGGTCAGCGATTGCCCGCAGTCGATTAATAACATTCCGCAGGATGCCCGCAACTACGGTTATACGGTGCTGGACATTCAACAAGACGGGCCAACCATCCGCTATTTAATCCAGAAGTAATCCCTCCCGTCCAGGCCGGTGACGCGCTCCCGCCGCCGGCCTGATGCCATACAGATTACCAGCCTTTTACCGCGTCGCCTTTGTACAGCTCCGCTGCCGCAGCGGCGACTTCATCACTTTGATACGCTTTCACCAGGTTTTTCACCTTTGCACTGTCTTTGTTATCAATCCGGCTAGCGAAAATATTGACGTAGGGTGAATTTTTATCTTCGATGAAAAGCCCGTTGCGGGTTGGCGAGAGCCCAACCTGACTGGAAAATGTCGTATTAATCACGGCAAGCGCAATTTGCCGATCGTCAAGCGCGCGAGTTAGCTGCGGCGCCTCAATCTCGACGATTTTCAGTTTCTTCGGGTTGTGCACAATATCTAACGACGTTGGCAGCAGACCCACCCCATCTTTAAGGGTAATCAGGCCCTGCTTCTGCAGCAAAAGCAGCGAACGTCCGAGGTTGGTCGGATCGTTTGGCACGGCTACCTGAGCACCTTCAGGTAGCTCATCAATGGCGTGTATTTTCTTCGAGTAGGCGGCGATCGGATAGACGAATGTTGTGCCCACCTCAACCAGCTTGTAGCCGCGCTCCTGGATCTGTTTATCCAGGTACGGTTTGTGCTGGAAAGCGTTGATATCCAGATCGCCGTTATTCAGCGCTTCATTGGGCAAAACGAAATCGTTAAAGGTGACGACTTCGACATCAAGGTTATATTTCTCTTTCGCCACCTTCTGCGCCACCGCCCATACCTGCTGATCGATCCCCGCGCTGATACCCACTTTGATATGATTCGGGTCCTGTCCGGCGGGGCCACAGGCGGCAAGCAGCGTGGTGCTGGCGACAAGCAGCGAAACAGCAAACTTCTTCAGCGTAAAAACCATAATCCCAGAGTCCTTTTTAAAATAGCCTGCCGCTTATAGCAGGAAAAGTAGCGCCTGAGACTATAGGAAATATCATTGGCGATATTAAAGACTGATTCACTATGATTTATAGCGATTGGCTATGAGCCTGTCTCATGGCTGAGTTTTCCTCGCGGAGCTGTCACGGAGGCGACGAAATTATAGTTTAACTCACTGGAAAAATTGGCTAATGAAGATTAAAATTTCAATCAGCTAACGGATGAAAGGGATTTTTCATGGCTGATGAGGTCAGTGAACCATGGCTGAACGCAAGCGTATTCGATGAGTCCGCCTGTTCCAGCATATTACTTGATGATTTTATTGCCAGCCGGAGGGCACGCATGAAAAATAAACACCGCTGGCAGAAATATACCCATCCCTTTGTCGTTGCTGTTCTCATTTATTGATGAAAACGTTGACGTTCGGGGACGTTACATTACCAGTGCTCCAGCGCCATCGGACCTGGGTTATCACCGCTTCAGGCACACAGGTCATTGAGTATGGACACCAAAATCTTTTCCGTTAATTTCCGGTATATCAATACGCTGATCGTGATTCTGACCACCTCAATTTTCATCGGTCTCATCACGCGTGAATACCGCGATCTGGAAAGATATATGGGCTACGTGGCGGAAAATGGACGATCCGCGCTCTCCCATGCGGAATATATCAACCAGAATATGGCGTTCCAGCTTTCCCGGGCTTTTTCAGTTTTGCCTGCCTCGCCAGGTGTGCAAAAGAATAAGCGTGACAAGGTGTGCGAACATCTTGAATCGGCCAACGGTGTTCAGGGGTTAAACCTTAGCAACCAGACATATCGTGGTTTAAACGGGACATTGCAAACCCGGAATGCGGACTGCCAGGTCTGGGCCGAGGATGTTCCTGCGCTTTCTGTTATTCAAAATGATCATCGGATATCGGTGTCAAAATATACCTTCTCCAGCTATCGCGGCTACATTTTCAATAATATCCGCTATTATATCGATCTGATCAATAATTATATTTATATTAATAAAATCATTGACGTTAATAAATACCAGTTTGATAACTGGTTAGTCCGTGATGATAACGTGATCGATATCACTCGCAGCGCCCATACTATCAGCATCGATCGTCGCGCATTGAACGATTTACTCCATGGTGAGAGCATCACTTCCCATATTTACCGGGACGGCTACACCAAGAAAAATATAATTAGTATGCTCACGCCAGTTTTTCAGAACGGTTTAATCAAAGGCATCATTGTCACCGATGTTAATATTGATGATTTGACCACTGCGTTTTACACTGCGGACCGCCCGGTACTCTGGCGCTTCCTGTCACTGTATGTCACGGATGAGTCAACCGCTGGTGATATTTATTTCCATCGTTCGATACTCAAATCTATTAACATCATTAAATACCAGGCGAACTTAACACCGTTATATAAGCTGAATGTTAAACTTGACCTTATCTATTTTATTATCAATAACTTATGGCTGGTATTCATCTATGCCCTCAGCACCTGGCTGCTTTGTCGCTACACGAAAAAGCAAATGGCACGTCATGCTGAACTGTCCAAAGATAATATTACGGATACCATGACCGGCCTTTATAACCGAAAAGTGTTGAACGACGCGCTAAGTCATAAAATAGACGCGGCATTGGCAAAGCATATTCCTGTTACGCTGGTGTCTATCGACAGCGATGGTCTGAAGAAAATCAATGACACCCTCGGACACCATATGGGCGATAAAGTCATTCAGTCATTAGGCCGCGCTATCGAGCAGTCGATTCGTAAAAGTGACTATGGCATCCGTGCTGGCGGCGATGAATTTCTATTAATTCTCTTCGATACCGACTACGCGAAAAGCTTAGACGTCATCGCCCGCATCAAAGAAAACCTGCGCCATACCGATAAAGACAAGCGGGTCTCCTTTTCGCATGGCAACTATCCATTAGAAGCTGGCGATTCTCTTGAAAGCGCGATCAACAAATCCGATCAGCTGTTGTACGTTCACAAAAGAAATAAACATGCCGTACCCGGTAAATAACCTGTGCCGTCTCTCAGGGATGTCGGTAACCGATGTCCGGGTTCTGGAGATGAACAAAATCACAGCGCGCCCAGTTGTAGTTCACTTTGACGAGCTTGAGTTCTCCTGAAACCGTACCAAAGCGCCGCGCCTGATTCTGCTGGAAGTATCGTCGCAAGTGTGCGGGCAGAAAACGGGCTTGGTAGCGCAATAGCGTACTGTGCCAGAAAGGGGCCGGAAGCGGCGTAGCAGCATGCCGGGCAAGCAGTTCTTGTTTCCAGGGTGATGCCAGAACTTTCTGACAAAATGCGTGGCGCATCGCAACCGCCGCCTCATCCGGAATCCCGGCAAGCAATAGCTGGCCAGGCAGGGCAACCAAACGCAATTCTCTGACCGTAATACGTCGGGCCTGATAGTCAGCCCACATTTCACCTAATTGCGAAATCTTTTCGGGAAGGACCTCGTTTTCAGCGTATAGCGGGAGAGTCAACGGTAAAAAGGTAAAATGAAAACACGCTTCCGGCAACCTGTCCGCCAGTACGTCGTCGCGCACCAGATCGTTTAGTTTATTGAAAAGCTGCTGTATTTGAGCAGGCATTGTGGGCCGTATGCCCGTTGCAAGCGCCAGCTTTGTTGGGTCATAGTCCGGCGTCTCGCGAATGCTACCGATACCCTCGTTTTCCAGCCAGGTCGCCTGGGTCTTCTCGTTCGTTGATTGATAAACGCTATCCAGGTGAATCACTTTCATCTTAAATTGTCATCATGCATAGGATGAAGCATTGGCGTACGCCGTTGCCGTGAATGAAAAAATCTGCTTTAACCGGGTTAACCCGGTTAACTTTATTTTATCTGAGTTGAAACAACGCCCCTCTGGCTCACAGTTTATCGATCTTCGCAACGGCTATCTGCCACGTTTGCCCACGCGATGCGAGAGTCTGCTGCTGGAATCGAATGGCTTTCTTTGCATCTCTATCGTGAACGCCCCGGATTCCTTAGACGCCCTCTCCCTCACGCAACGTCCCGCATCCTATGCCGGCCTGCTGGCTAAGTTTAGTCGACAGGATAATCGCCCGCCGCCCGGCCCACCGCCCGCAAGTTTGCCGGGGATCCTGTTCGGGCCAGGAGACTCTCGTGATGTAGGTTCAAAACCGATCGCGGCTCTTACAGATGATTGTATCCACTGGATTTTTTCAATGCTTTTAAAGAGTTAAAGAATTGCTGTATAATGACGTGCACTTTAACTAAAAAATGAGTGCGACCATGATTGATTTAACTTTGCCATTAACCGACATTCACCGCCACCTTGACGGCAATATTCGTGCCCAAACCATTCTCGATCTTGGCCGCCAGTTCAATATCACCCTTCCGGCAACCTCACTCGACACGCTGATCCCCCATGTACAGGTCACCAGTAATGAACCCGATCTGGTCAGCTTCCTCGCCAAACTGGACTGGGGGGTAAAAGTTCTGGCCTCGCTGGAAGCCTGTCGTCGCGTGGCTTATGAAAACGTCGAGGATGCGGCACGCAATGGTCTCCACTACGTTGAGCTGCGTTTTTCCCCGCGCTATATGGCCATGACCCACCAGCTGCCGGTCGACGGCGTGGTTGAAGCCGTGATTGCCGGCGTACGCGAAGGCAGCCGCGATTTTAATGTCGAAACCCGTCTGATTGGTATTCTGAGCCGGACATTCGGTGAAGCGGCCTGCCAGCAAGAGCTGGACGCGCTGCTTGCCCACCGCGACGCGATCACCGCCCTGGATCTGGCGGGGGATGAGCTCGGTTTCCCGGGCAATCTGTTTATGGAACACTTTACCCTCGCTCGCGATGCCGGCTGGTGTATTACCGTGCACGCCGGCGAAGCGGCCGGTCCGGAAAGCATCTGGCAGGCTATACGAGAACTAGGAGCAGAGCGTATCGGACATGGCGTAAAAGCGGTCCAGGATCCGGCTCTGATGGATTATCTTGCGCAGCAGCGTATCGGTATTGAGTCCTGCCTGACCTCCAATATCCAGACCAGCACCGTGGCATCTCTGGCAGAGCATCCGCTCAAAACGTTCCTTGAACACGGCGTTCTGGCATCCATTAATACCGACGACCCGGCGGTACAAGGTATCGACATCATTCACGAATACACCGTGGCCGCGCCGGCAGCAGGCCTGAGTCGCGAGCAGATTCGCCAGGCGCAAATTAATGGTCTGGAACTGGCGTTTCTCAGCAACCAGGAAAAAGCGGCGCTGATTCAGCGCGTTCAGCAGGCCTGACCCTCAGCCCGGCGGCCTCGCTGCCGGGCAAAGACTCTAGATCAGACTCAGGGTGGCGCGATGTTTCGCCGACTCCAGACCGAGCTCAATCAACTCCATAATCTGAATCGCCTGGCTGGCTGGCACCGGATTTTCGCCGCTGCCATTCAGGGTGTCGCGAATGGCGGCATAGTAAGCCGGGTAGTTGCCCGGCAGAGTGAGCCAGTTTTCCGTCGTGCGAGCGTCCCCTTCAACCCGCGTCAGCACCCCGTCGCGCATATCGTATCCCCAGTCTTCCTGCGGCAACCGCTCGCCATTTTTCAGCCGCTCCTCCTGCGGATCCAGCCCATATTTGACATAGCTTGCCCGGGATCCGTGAACGATATATCGCGCGGTTTCTGCTGCCGCCAGCAGCGTACCGTGCAACACGACCCGGCGCTGGGGATAAGCCAACACGGCGTGGAAATAGTCGGTAGCCTGGGCGCCCGGACGCAGCTGCGCCAAATCAACGGTCATACTGACCGGCAGGCCAAATAAATTGACGACCTGATCAAGAAGGTGCGGCCCCAGATCGTACCAGATTCCGCTTCCCGGGCCGCCCTGTTCGCGCCAGCGGTTACGCACCTCTGGACGATAGCGATCGAAGTGCGATTCGACGTAACCTACCTCGCCGAGCAGCCCTTCATGAATCAGCGATTTCAGCGTCAGAAAATCGCTATCCCAGCGGCGGTTATGAAAAACGGACAGCAGTCTGCCGCAGCGTCTGGCCACGGCCTCCAGCTCTCTCGCCTGTGACAGTGTCACGGTAAAAGGTTTATCCACGACCACATGCTTACCCGCTTCCAGCGCCGCTTTCGCCAGCGGGAAATGGGTATCGTTTGGCGTAGCGATGACGATCAAATCAATATCGGGGTTGCTCAGTAAGCCTGCGGGTTCAGCCACCACGTTCACCAGAGGCCAGTCGGCCTGGACTTTCTTTTCATCGCTACTGGACACCGCGGCCAGCGTCATTCCCGGCGTACCGCTGATTAACGGCGCATGGAAAGTTTTACTCGCATATCCGTAGCCAATCATCCCCACCCGGATAGTGTCACTCATCTTGCTGCCCTCTCATTCAAGGATTTTTGCCCTCTGATAACTATAAGCTTCAATTGATTTATTAGCTTTGCTTATGCTTCTCAAGCGTTCACCTTTACAGCAATGGTGATAATACTCTTCCGCCAGCCCTTGCGTTACTCTCCCCATTTAGTAACATTTACTCCTGTTTTAACTTTTAATTTCAGGATTATGGCAAACGTTTTTAACCGAATTGTAGAACTTATTGGTTGGGTTGTATTTGGCGTCTCAGCCCTGCTTTTGGTTATCGCTCACCACATTGATAACTACCAATCCCCGCCTCCAGCTAATGTTGTGCAAACGACCTCGCTGCCCCATTAGCCTGTCAGCCTCTGCTGACGCTAAACAGTGACCCACTTCGCAAGTGTGCAACCGGTTTCAGAAACCGGTTGCACAGCGATAAACGCATTCACTACACTCTCTTTATCATTCGATAAGGAGTTTTTCATGGCCGCATTTCCGCAACATTTTCTTTGGGGCGCCGCCACCGCAGCCTATCAGGTTGAAGGCGGTCACGATGCCGACGGTAAAGGCCCGTCAATCTGGGACATATACGCCCATCAGCCCGGCGCGACATTCGAGAACACCAATGGTGACGTCGCCGTCGATCACTATCATCGTTTTCGCGAAGACGTTGCCCTGATGGCCGAAATGGGCCTGCAAAGCTACCGTTTCTCTATCTCCTGGCCTCGCCTGCTGCCTCTCGGCCGTGGCGAAGTTAACGAAGCGGGCGTCCGGTTTTATAGCGATTTGATCGATGAGCTGCTGGCTCACAATATCGAGCCGATGATTACGCTCTATCATTGGGATCTGCCGCAGGCGCTGCAGGATGAAGGGGGCTGGGAAGCACGAAGCACCGCCGAAGCGTTCGCCGAGTATGCCCGCCTGTGTTACGCGCGCTACGGTTCCCGGGTGAAGCTGTGGGCAACCTTCAACGAAACCATTGTGTTCATCGGTCACGGCTATATTAACGGCTGTCATCCGCCGGCGGTACGCGATCCGGCGCGCGCTATCCAGGCCTGTCATCACGTTTTTATTGCCCACGCGCTGGCGGTTAAACAGTTTCGCCAAAGCGGTATCAAGGGTGAGATTGGGTTCGTTAATGTCCTGCAGCCGCATACGCCGCTCACCGACAGCGCAGAAGATCGCCAGGCCAGCGACATGGCGGACGCAATACATACGCACTGGCTATACGATCCGGTGTTAAAAGGCCATTACCCCGAGTCGCTTTTGCAGCAGACCCAGACCCTGTGGGGTGTTCCGCAGTTTGCTCCCGGCGATGACGCGCTGCTGCGTGACAACCGCTGCGATTTTATTGGACTCAACTATTATCGCCGTGAAACCGTCTCAGCCCGACCTCAGGAGGGTCCCAGCGGCGGTGAACCGGGCGTCGAAGGTCTGTTTTATTTCGTGCGTAACCCGCAGAGCACCTATACCGAATGGGGCTGGGAGATTTGGCCGCAGGGGTTAACCGACGGCATAATGATGATCAAAGCACGCTATGGCGATATTCCCATTTACATCACCGAAAATGGTTTAGGCGCGAAAGATCCGATTATTGATGGCGAAGTCGTTGACGATCCGCGCATCGACTATCTTAGCAGCCATATTAATGCGCTGGAAAAAGCCCTTGAGGCGGGGGCCGATGTCCGCGGTTATTATCCGTGGTCGTTTATTGATCTGCTGAGCTGGCTGAACGGTTACCAAAAACAATACGGTTTTGTGTATGTCGATCATCAGCAAGGGCTCGCCCGTAAACGGAAAAAGAGCTTTTTTTGGTATCAAAACGTTATTGCCAGCCGGGGCAAACAGCGTTAATCTTCTCTCCCAGGCGCCGCCCGGCGCCTGATTTAGCCCTAGAATATTCTTAAATTTCTTTTGACTACCCCAGGAATGAAATCATTTCTTGTCTTTAGTATTTACAACCTAAATAATTTCATCCGGCCCGTTAAGAAGGCACCGTTTGTTGAAAGTTGGTTTACCGACAGTTGTTAATATTCGACTTGTTTATTCCGATTATAAAATGGAACCGCAAATGACCGTTCAGGACTACTTATTAAAATTCCGTAAAATCAGTTCCCTTGAAAGCCTTGAAAAACTTTTTGACCATCTTAACTATTCCCTGACCGACACCACGGAAATCGTCAACATGTATCGCGCAGCCGATCACCGCCGGGCAGAGCTGGTTTCTGGCGGTAAATTGTTCGATGTCGGGCAGGTTCCGAAATCCGTCTGGCGTTATGTGCAATAAAAACTGTTCTCAGCCATGCCAGTTGCTTATACTCCCGCTCTTTATTTTGATTGAATCCGGGAGAAATCATGTCTTCTCACTCTGCAGAACGTATCGGCGGGTGGCTGCTGGCACCGCTCGCATGGCTACTGGTTGCTCTGCTTAGCACTTCGCTGTCGCTGTTGATCTTTGCTAATGCGTTGATGAGCTCCCGGACCTACGCCCTGCTGGCGGAAATGAGCGCCGGGCACCTCCTGCTTTGGGTGGGGTCGCTGCTGTTCGCCCTCGCCATGTGGTACTATACCCTGTGGCTGACCATTGCGTTTTTCAAACGGCGAAGCATCGTACCAAAGCACTATATTATCTGGCTGCTCATCTCTCTGCTGCTGGCGATAAAGGCCTTTGCTTTTTCACCCATTTCAGACGCGATGGCCTTGCGCCAGCTGCTGTTTCCGCTTCTTGCCGCGGCGCTGTTGGTCCCCTATTTCAAACGTTCCGCACGGGTTAAGCGAACCTTCGTGAATTCGTAATAACCCCACAGTTAACCTGTTGTCGCCGGTATCGATTTATTCGATAATAGGCGGCTTTTTCTGTTTTCAGGTCGAGTTGATGGCTGATTATTTACTGCTCTTTATTGGTACTGTCCTTGTGAACAACTTCGTGCTGGTGAAGTTTCTTGGACTGTGCCCGTTTATGGGGGTTTCCAAAAAACTGGAAACCGCAATGGGGATGGGGCTGGCCACCACCTTTGTGATGACGCTGGCCTCAATTTGCGCCTGGCTGATTGATACCTGGATTCTTATCCCGCTTAACCTGATCTACCTGCGGACCCTGGCTTTTATCCTGGTTATCGCGGTAGTGGTGCAGTTCACCGAGATGGTGGTGCGTAAAACCAGCCCTGCCCTGTATCGACTGCTGGGTATTTTCTTACCGCTGATCACTACCAACTGTGCGGTGCTCGGCGTCGCGCTGCTGAATATTAACCTCGGGCATAACTTCTTGCAGTCCGCGCTCTACGGTTTTGCCGCCGCGGTCGGTTTCTCGCTGGTGATGGTGCTGTTCGCCGCTATTCGCGAACGGCTGGTGGTTGCAGATGTGCCTGCGCCGTTTCGTGGTAATGCCATTGCCCTGGTTACTGCGGGTTTAATGTCGCTGGCATTTATGGGCTTTAGTGGTTTGGTGAAGTTGTAATATGAGTGCAGTCTGGATAGCCGTGATCGCCATTAGCCTGTTGGGGCTCATTTTTGGCGTGATTCTGGGATACGCCTCCCGTCGGTTTGAAGTAGAAGATGATCCCGTTGTTGAAAAAGTCGATGAGCTTCTTCCGCAGAGTCAGTGTGGACAATGCGGCTACCCCGGCTGTCGTCCTTATGCCGAGGCCGTCGGCACTCAGGGTGAGAAAATCAACCGCTGCGCCCCTGGCGGCGAAGCGGTGATGCTAAAAATTGCCGCCCTGCTGAACGTCGACCCGCAGCCCATCGATGGCGATGAACAACAACTCGAGCCTGCACGCATGCTCGCGGTCATTGACGAAAATAACTGTATCGGCTGCACAAAGTGTATCCAGGCCTGCCCGGTTGATGCGATTGTCGGCGCAACTCGCGCAATGCACACCGTGATGAGCGATCTTTGTACCGGCTGTAATCTTTGCGTCGCGCCCTGCCCGACGCAATGTATTGAAATGGTTCCTGTCGCGACGACCACTGAAAACTGGAAGTGGGACCTGCACACTATTCCAGTACGCAATATTCCTGTGGAACAACATGTTTAAGCTATTTTCCGCGTTCAGAAAAGATAAAGTCTGGGACTTCAACGGCGGTATTCACCCGCCTGAAATGAAAAGCCAGTCTAACGGCACGCCGCTGCGCCAGGTTTCCCTGCCGCAGCAGTTTGTGATCCCGTTAAAACAGCATATCGGCGCTGAAGGTGAGCTCTGCGTGCGGCCTGGCGATCGCGTACTGCGTGGTCAGCCGCTGACCCGCGGCTGGGGACGAATGTTGCCGGTTCATGCCCCGACCTCCGGTACCGTCAGCGCCATCGCGCCGCACTCGACCGCTCACCCTTCCGCCCTCGCCGAGATGAGCGTCATTATCGATGCCGACGGTGAAGACCGGTGGATTGAGCGCGACGGCTGGAGTGATTACGCAAACAAAACCCGTGAAGAGCTCATCGAGCGTATTCACCAGTTCGGCGTGGCCGGGCTGGGCGGCGCGGGATTCCCGACCGGCAGCAAATTACGCGGCGGCGGCGACAAAATTGAAACCCTGATTATTAACGCCGCTGAATGCGAACCCTATATTACCGCCGACGATCGCCTGATGCAGGATTGCGCAGCGCAAATTATCGCCGGCATCCGCATCCTGGCCCATATTTTACAGCCGCGCCAGGTGCTGATCGGTATTGAGGATAATAAACCGCAGGCCATCTCGATGATGCGGGCAGTCCTTGCCGATGCTCACGGTATCGAACTGCGGGTGATTCCCACCAAATACCCGTCCGGCGGCGCGAAGCAGCTGACGCAGATCCTCACCGGCAAACAGGTTCCCCACGGCGGGCGCTCGTCGGACATCGGCGTGCTGATGCAAAACGTCGGTACCGCCTATGCGGTTAAACGTGCGGTGATCGACGGTGAGCCGCTGACCGAGCGCGTTGTCACCCTCACCGGCGAGGCGGTTACCCGTCCTGGCAACGTGTGGGCGCGACTGGGAACGCCGGTTCGCCATCTGCTGGAAGATGCCGGCTTCTGCCCGAGCGCCGAACAGATGGTCATTATGGGCGGCCCGCTGATGGGGTTCACCCTGCCGTGGCTTGACGTTCCGGTGGTCAAAATCACCAACTGCCTGCTGGCGCCATCGGCAAGCGAAATGGGCGACCCCGAGGAAGAGAAAGGGTGTATTCGCTGCAGCGCCTGTGCGGACGCCTGTCCGGCCGATCTGCTGCCGCAGCAGCTGTACTGGTTCAGCAAAGGCCAGCAGCACGATAAAGCCACCGCCCATAACCTGGCCGACTGCATCGAATGCGGCGCCTGCGCCTGGGTCTGTCCGAGTAATATTCCGCTGGTACAATATTTCCGTCAGGAAAAGGCCGAGATTACGGCTATCCGTCAGGAAGAAAAGCGTGCAGCGGAGGCCAAAGCCCGCTTTGAGGCCCGCCAGGCTCGCCTGGAACGGGACAAAGCCGCACGCCTGGAGCGCCACAAACAGTCTGCTGTTCAACCGGCCGCGAAAGATCATGCGGCGATTAACGCGGCGCTGGCCCGGGTTCGCGAAAAACAACGCGATGCCGCCCAGCCGATCGTAGTCCAGGCCGGCGCGAAACCGGATAACAGTGAAGCGATCGCCGCCCGCGAAGCTCGTAAAGCCGAAGCCCGTGCCCGCAAACTGGCGCTGCAGGATCAGGATACGGGGCAACTTGCGACCGAGGCTCACGTTCAGCCCGCCGCCGAAGCCGTTGACCCGCGTAAAGCGGCCGTTGAAGCGGCTATCGCCCGCGCGAAGGCCCGCAAGGCTGAGCAGCAGGCCGCCGCACCGGCTGACCTTCAGCCCGCCGCCGAAGTCGTCGACCCGCGTAAAGCGGCCGTTGAAGCGGCTATCGCCCGCGCGAAGGCCCGCAAGGCTGAGCAGCAGGCCGCCGCACCGGCTGACCTTCAGCCCGCCGCCGAAGTCGTCGACCCGCGTAAAGCGGCCGTTGAAGCGGCTATCGCCCGCGCGAAGGCCCGCAAGGCTGAGCAGCAGGCCGCCGCACCGGCTGACGTTCAGCCTGCAACCGAAGCCGTCGACCCGCGCAAAGCCGCCGTTGAAGCGGCTATCGCCCGCGCGAAGGCCCGCAAGGCTGAGCAGCAGGCCGCCGCACCGGCTGACGTTCAGCCGGCAACCGAAGCCATCGACCCGCGCAAAGCGGCCGTTGAAGCGGCTATCGCCCGCGCGAAGGCCCGCAAGGCCGGGCAGCAAGAGATGACCCAGTCAGCCGCCAACGACGATCCGCGCAAAGCCGCGGTCGCCGAAGCAATCGCCCGCGTTCAGGCCAGGAAAGCATCCCGGCAGGCAGTTAACGAGGAATAAATGGTTTTCAGAATCGCAAGCTCTCCTTATACCCACAACCAGCGTCAGACCTCACGGATTATGCTGCTGGTTCTGCTCGCAGCCGTACCCGGCATCGCGGTTCAGACCTGGTTTTTTGGCTGGGGAACCGTGGTGCAGCTCGTCCTCGCCTCCCTCACGGCCTGGGCGACAGAAGCCGCCATCCTCAGGTTGCGGAAACAGAATATTGCCGCCACGCTTGCCGATAACTCCGCGCTGCTGACCGGTCTGCTGCTGGCCATTAGTATTCCGCCGCTGGCTCCCTGGTGGCTGGTCGTTTTGGGTACCGCCTTTGCCGTTATTATTGCCAAGCAGCTGTACGGGGGGCTGGGCCACAACCCGTTTAACCCGGCGATGATTGGCTATGTTGTGCTTCTGATCTCATTCCCGGTGCAGATGACTTCCTGGCTGCCGCCGCATGAAATTGCGGCCACCGTTCCGGGCTTCACCGACGCCCTGCAGGTTATTTTTAGCGGCCACACCGCCAGCGGCAACGATATGAACGCCCTGCGGCTGGGGATCGATGGCATCAGCCAGGCTACGCCGCTGGATACGTTTAAAACGTCACTGCATGCCGGTCATGCGGTGAAGGAGATCCTGCAGTACCCGATCTACGGCGGCACGCTGGCCGGTCTTGGCTGGCAGTGGGTCAATATCGCCTATCTGGTCGGCGGTCTGTTTTTACTCTGGCAGAAGACTATTCGCTGGCATATCCCGCTGAGCTTCCTGCTTAGCCTGACCCTCTGCGCCACCCTGGGCTGGCTGTTTTCACCGCAGAGCTTCGCGGCCCCGCAGATTCATCTGCTTTCCGGCGCGACCATGCTCGGCGCATTCTTTATTTTAACGGATCCGGTTACCGCCTCCACCACCAACCGCGGCCGCCTGATATTCGGCGCCCTCGCGGGTCTGCTGGTGTGGCTCATCCGCAGCTTTGGCGGTTATCCTGACGGAGTGGCTTTTGCCGTGCTGCTGGCGAACATTACCGTTCCGTTAATCGACTACTACACGCGCCCGCGCGTCTATGGCCACCGCTGAGGACCGATGATGTTAAAAAGCATGCGCAAACACGGCATTACGCTGGCGCTCTTTGCCGCCGGCTCTACCGGGTTAACCGCGGCCATCAATGAGCTGACAAAATCGACGATTGCTGAGCAGGCGGCGACCCAGCAAAAAGCGCTGTTCAATCAGGTTTTGCCTGCGGACCGCTATAATAACGATTTGCTGCAGAGCTGCTATCTGGTCACCGCGCCACCGCTCGGTAAAGGTCAGCATAAGATCTGGATTGCCAAAAATAACGATGCTCCGGTCGGAGTGGTGATGGAAGCGACCGCCCCCGATGGTTACTCCGGTGCGATTCAGCTGCTGGTTGCCGCCGACTTCAAAGGCACCGTTCTTGGCACCCGCGTAACGGAGCATCATGAGACGCCCGGCCTTGGCGACAAAATTGAACTCCGTCTGTCGGACTGGATAACCCACTTTGCGGGCAAAGTCATTCATGGTTCCGGCGACAGCCACTTTGCCGTGAAAAAAGACGGCGGTGATTTCGATCAGTTCACCGGCGCCACTATTACCCCACGCGCGGTAGTCAACGCCGTTAAGCGTGCCGGCCTGTACGCGCAAACGCTGCCCGCACAGATTCCCGAACTCACGTCCTGTGGAGAGTAAGCCATGAGCGAAGTCAAAGACGTTATTGTTCAGGGGTTGTGGAAAAACAACTCCGCGCTGGTCCAACTGTTAGGCATGTGCCCCCTGCTCGCCGTGACCTCTACCGCCACCAATGCGTTAGGGCTGGGACTGGCGACAACCCTGGTGCTGACGCTGACCAACCTGACAATCTCCAGCCTGCGCCGCTGGACACCGGCTGAAATTCGTATACCGATTTATGTCATGATCATCGCTTCGGTCGTGAGCGTCGTACAGATGCTGATTAACGCCTATGCATTTGGTCTGTATCAGTCTCTGGGAATTTTTATTCCGCTAATTGTAACCAACTGCATCGTGGTCGGTCGTGCCGAAGCGTTCGCTGCCAAAAAAGGGCCGGCACTGTCGGCGCTGGATGGTTTCTCCATTGGTATGGGGGCGACCTGCGCGATGTTTGTGCTCGGTTCGCTGCGAGAAATCCTCGGCAACGGGACGCTGTTTGATGGGGCCGATAGCCTGCTGGGTAGCTGGGCGAAAGTGCTGCGTATCGAAGTATTCCACACCGATACGCCGTTCCTGCTGGCGATGCTGCCGCCGGGCGCCTTTATCGGTTTAGGGATGATGCTGGCGGTGAAATACCTGATTGACGAACGAACTAAGCAACGTAAAGCGAAAGCAGCTGAAGCGAATCAAGCCACGCCAGTTGATGCGCACAGGGAAAGTCTGGGATGAATAAGAGCAAACGTCTGGAAATACTGACCCGACTGCGGGATAACGACCCGCACCCCACAACGGAACTGAATTTCAGCTCCCCGTTCGAATTACTGATAGCCGTACTACTCTCGGCGCAGGCGACCGACGTCAGCGTGAATAAAGCCACGGCAAAGCTCTATCCGGTGGCCAATACGCCGGCAGCCATGCTGGCGCTGGGTGTTGATGGCGTCAAAGCGTATATCAAAACTATCGGGTTATTTAACAGCAAAGCTGAAAATGTCATTAAAACCTGCCGGATTCTGCTTGAGCAGCACAATGGCGAGGTTCCCGAGGACAGGGCGGCGCTGGAAGCCCTTCCCGGCGTGGGACGTAAAACCGCCAACGTGGTACTGAATACCGCGTTCGGCTGGCCGACGATTGCCGTGGATACGCATATTTTTCGCGTTTGCAATCGGACACAATTTGCCCCAGGGAAGAACGTTGAACAGGTGGAGGAAAAGCTGCTAAAGGTCGTTCCCGCCGAATTTAAAGTCGACTGCCACCACTGGCTTATTCTCCACGGCCGCTATACCTGTATTGCGCGCAAACCTCGCTGCGGCTCCTGCCTGATTGAAGATCTGTGCGAGTTTAAAGAAAAAGTCTACGCATAACATTCTGGCAGAACCATTACCCTGCTTGTGGTAATGGTTCTGTTCTTCCCGCCATTCCCTTAGCTTTAACGCCACTATTTCTGCGCTCTACAGGACAATTAACCGTCTATATAACGTTCATCCAGGTTAATCATTTTTTGTGGTGAAAAAATTTCTATACATTTGTGATCCAGATCATCCACGCAACTTAATGTTAAATTATTGTTGTCGCAATGATAAAGAAAGCCAGTATTTCCAATACCAGAGCACCACTCACCAGGACAATACCCCATCATTTTTTAGGATTATGGGCTATATCACTATGTTCAAGGCTTATCAGCAGAATATATCGCCATTATCCGATTCCATTCCGGTCTCGACAGATAAAAATATCACCAATGTGTAAAAGGTGAAATTTAACTCTGTATAACATTTGAATGACTGGCGTATTATAACGCTTAAGATATATGTAACAGAGTATTACAAAACGCTTGCCTGAACGGCCAGGATAGTGAACATTACTTCCCGTTTTCCCTCCAGAATAACTATAAAGGCGGCGGTCTTATCAGATTGCGCCCCGAACACCCCCCGTTAATATGGGATGTAAAAAAAGAGGTATATGTGTCAACTGCAAACAATAAACCAGCAGAAAGCGTGAGTCTGAACGCTTTCAAACAACCGAAATCGTTCTATCTGATCTTCTCGATCGAATTATGGGAGCGTTTTGGTTATTACGGCCTGCAAGGGATCATGGCCGTTTACCTGGTCAAACAGCTGGGTATGTCAGAAGCGGATTCTATTACTCTCTTCTCCTCCTTCAGCGCGCTGGTTTATGGCCTCGTGGCTATCGGCGGCTGGCTGGGCGATAAAGTGCTCGGTACTAAGCGCGTGATTATGCTGGGGACTATCGTCCTCGCTATCGGCTACGCCCTGGTGGCGTATTCCGGACATGACGCGGCTATCGTTTATATGGGTATGGCGACCATCGCCGTCGGTAACGGCCTGTTTAAGGCTAACCCGTCTTCCCTGCTCTCGACCTGCTATGAGAAAGATGACCCGCGTCTTGATGGCGCATTTACGATGTACTACATGTCCATCAACATCGGTTCCTTCTTCTCGATGCTGGCTACCCCGTGGCTGGCGGCGAAATTCGGCTGGAGCATCGCCTTCTCTCTGAGCTTCGTCGGGATGCTGATTACCCTGGTGAACTTCATGTTCTGCAAAAAATGGGTAAAAAACTACGGTTCGAAGCCTGACTTTGCCCCGGTACACTTCGGTAAACTGCTGGCGACCATCGTCGGCGTGGTCGTGCTGGTGGTGATTGCGACCTGGCTGCTGCACAACCAGGGCATTGCCCGCATGGTGCTTGGCGTGGTGGCTCTGGGTATCGTGATTATTTTTGCTAAAGAAGCGATTGCGATGAAAGGTGCTGCGCGTCGTAAGATGATTGTGGCCTTCATTCTGATGGTTCAGGCGATCGTCTTCTTCGTCCTCTACAGCCAGATGCCGACGTCACTGAACTTCTTTGCTATCCGCAACGTTGAGCACGCCATTCTGGGCATTAGCTTCCAGCCTGAACAGTTCCAGGCGCTGAACCCGTTCTGGATTATGATCGGCAGCCCGATTCTGGCCGCTATCTATAACAAGATGGGCGACCGTCTGCCGATGCCGCACAAATTTGCGATTGGCATGGTGCTCTGCTCGCTGGCCTTCCTCGTCCTGCCGCTGGGCGCCAAATTTGCAACCGACGCCGGTATCGTCTCCGTTAACTGGCTGATTCTGAGCTACGCGCTGCAGAGTATCGGTGAGCTGATGATTTCCGGTCTGGGTCTGGCGATGGTGGCACAGCTGGTACCACAGCGCCTGATGGGCTTTATCATGGGCAGCTGGTTCCTGACTACCGCAGGTGCCGCTATCATCGCCGGTAAAGTCGCCAACCTGATGGCGGTACCGGAGAACGTGACCGACCCGCTGCAGTCTCTTGCCGTCTATGGCCATGTCTTCCTGCAGATTGGTATTGCTACCGCAGTTATCGCCGTGCTGATGTTTGCTATCGCGCCGAAACTGAACCGCATGACCCAGGATGACGACTCACTGAGCAAAGCTCGCGATACGGCAACCGCTTAAGCGCTTCGGGAAAACCAATAAATTTAGGCCGCTAACGTTTTGTTAGCGGCTTTTTTTTTACCCCTGGGCTAACATACAGAAAACTGCAGCCACGAGGAGTTACTGATGAAACTGTTCTACAAACCCGGCGCCTGTTCCCTTGCATCACATATCGCCCTGCGCGAAAGCGGACTGGACTTCACCTTACAAGGCGTCGACCTGCAGAAGAAGCGCCTGGAAAACGGGGAGGATTATCTGCGGATCAACCCGAAGGGACAGGTTCCGGCGCTGCTACTTGACGACGAGATCCTGCTTACAGAAGGCGTCGCCATCATGCAATACATTGCCGATCGGGTGCCGGATCGCCAGCTGCTGGCGCCGGTGGGCACCATTGCGCGCTATCAGACACTGGAGTGGCTAAACTACGTCGCGACGGAGCTGCATAAAGGCTTTACGCCGCTATTCCGCCCGGACACGCCGGAAGATTACAAACCGATCGCGCGCGCGCAGCTGGAGAAGAAGCTGCATTACATTGATGAGTCGCTGAAGGAGAAGCAGTGGCTGAGCGGGCATCGTTTCACCATCGCTGATGGCTACCTGTTTACCGTACTGCGCTGGGCGTGGGCCGTGAAGCTGGATATGACCGGTTACAGCAATATCGAGGCCTGGATGAAACACGTGGCCGCTCGTCCATCGGTAGCCGCGGCGCTGGCGGCGGAAGGAGTTTAATCCCCTGACATCCTCTGCCCGGCTGCGAGGCCGGGCAGTTCTTCGGTTACAGCTGCGTGGCGCTGAAGTAGTGCTCCGGCTGGGCAATACGATCCTGGGCGGCCACCACCTGCAGCTCGTACTCCTGCATATTTTTCGTGGCCAGCATAATTTCATACACCGCGGCGGTCACATGTTCCAGCGCATCGCGAAGCTGGGCCCCCTGCAGCAGTTTAACCAGCAGCAGTCCGCTGGTAACATCGCCGACGCCAACCGGCTGACGCAGACCAAAGTCCACCAGCGGGCGACTGATATGCCAGGCTTCATCAGCCGTCACCAGCAGCATTTCGAACCGGTCCATACTCAGCCCGGCGCGGGCAAGATGCTTAACCAGCACAATCTGCGGGCCCTGCGCAATCAGCTCGCGCGCGGCTAAGACGGCTTGCGCAACGTTCGTCACCGGATGACCGCAGAGGATTTCCAGCTCAATCAGGTTGGGGGCAATGATGTCGCTCGCCGGCAGCGCATGGCGGACGTGAAACTCCGCCACGCCGGGTGCGACGATGCAGCCTTTTTCAGGGTGTCCCATCACCGGGTCGCAGAAATATTTCGCCGCCGGATTGGCCGCTTTGACCTGACGCACGATACCGAGAATATGCTCTCCCTGTTCGGCGGAGCCCAGATAGCCACTCAGTACCGCATCACAGCGCTGCAGCTGATTAATATCAGCAATCCCCTGAACGATCTCGGTCAGATGCGCAGGCGGCATCACGCAACCGGTCCATTTCCCGTACTGCGTATGGTTGGAGAACTGAACGGTGTTAAGGGGCCAGACGTTTGCGCCAAGGCGGCGCATCGGAAACTCTGCGGCACTGTTGCCGGCGTGACCAAATACAACGTGGGACTGGATGGCGAGGATGTTCTTCATCTTGGATACCTGACAGCAAAAAATAAGGGGCGTGGTTTCCCACGCCCCTGCCTTTACGCAATTACTTCCAGCAGACCAGACAGTAATTTTTCTTACCGCGACGCAGTAAGGTGTAGCGACCAAACAGACGATCGCCGTCATTAAATACATATTCCGGGTCAGACTGTTTTTCACCGTTGATGGTGACGGCGTTGGAGGCGATTGTCTTACGCGCCTGGCCACGCGATGGCTGCAGCTCAGAATCCACCAGCGCCTGCATCAGGTCGGCGTCTTTTTCCAGTTCAATCATCGGCACGCCATCCTGCGCCAGCTGTTCGAAGTCGGCTTCGCTCAGGTCGCTCAGATTGCCGTTAAACAGGCTTTCGGTAATGCGTTTTGCCGCCACCAGCCCTTCTTCACCATGTACCAGACGAGTGACCTGTTCGGCCAGCACGTACTGCGCGCGCGGGGCCTTACCGCTGTTTTTATCTTCCTCTTCCAGCGCATTGATCTCGGCAATGTCCATAAAGGTGAAGAACTTCAGGAAGCGATAAACGTCAGCATCCGCGGTGTTGATCCAGAACTGGTAGAATTTGTACGGGCTGGTCTTTTTCGGATCCAGCCATACCGCGCCGCCTTCGGTCTTACCAAATTTGGTGCCATCGGCTTTGGTGATCAGCGGAACGGTCAGACCAAACACCTGGTTCTGGTGCAGACGACGGGTCAGGTCGATGCCGGAGGTGATATTGCCCCACTGATCGGAACCGCCAATCTGCAGCGCCACGCCATGCAGCTTGTTCAGACACGCGAAGTCGTAACCCTGCAGCAGGTTATAGGAGAACTCGGTAAATGAGATGCCCTGATCGTCGCGGTTCAGACGCTGCTTAACCGCTTCTTTGTTGATCATCTGGTTTACGGAGAAGTGCTTGCCGATATCACGCAGGAAGGTCAGCACGTTCATGCTGCCAAACCAGTCGTAGTTATTCGCGGCAATGGCCGAGTTGTCACCGCAATCAAAGTCGAGGAACGGCGCGACCTGTTTGCGAATTTTATCGACCCACTCCTGCACGGTATCTTCGGTGTTCAGTTTACGCTCGGCGGCTTTAAAGCTCGGGTCACCAATCAGACCGGTTGCTCCCCCCACCAGCGCCACAGGCTTATGGCCTGCCTGCTGAAAGCGTTTCAGGCATAACAATGGAACAAGATGCCCCAAATGCAAGCTGTCAGCGGTTGGATCGAAGCCGCAATAGAGCGCGATCGGGCCTTGCGCCAGTCGCTCTGCTAACGCTTCCTCGTCCGTCACCTGGGCTACCAGCCCCCGCTCTTGCAATTGTTTAATCAAGTTACTGCTTGCCATCAAATTCTCCATGTATAAACGACTGCACCTTTGCCGGTACACGACTTTTCGCCAGACGCGAAAAAAAAACATCTATGCAAAATCATTCAAGCTGCCTCAAGGCGGCAAGTACGGAGACTTACGCAAGCAAACGACCGGAATAAGCCGGCACAGCCAACAAAGACGCAGCTTGAAAAATGAAGTCTATAGAATAAAGCGCCAGCCCATCCAGCACCAGCGCTTAACACAACAAATTTCAGGGATTACGGGGCCAGACGATCGATTTTCCATGCGCTGTTGTCGCGCTGGTATAAAAAACGATCGTGCAGACGGTGTTCACCGCCCTGCCAGAACTCCATCTGCTCAATATTCACGCGGAATCCGCCCCAGAAGCTCGGCAGCGGTACTTCGCCTTGCTGGAATTTCTGTTTCAGCTCCAGGAACTTACTTTCCAGGATGCCGCGGGCTGAGATGCGGGTTGACTGTTGCGAGACCCACGCGCCGATCTGGCTGTCGCGCGGGCGGCTGTGGAAATACTTCACCACTTCCAGCGTTGACAGGCGCTCCGCCTTGCCAGTCACCATCACCTGACGCTCCAGCATGTGCCACGGAAAAAGCAGACTCACGCGAGGATTGTTTTCGATCTGGTGGGCTTTGCGGCTTCCGAGGTTGGTATAAAACACCAGCCCTTTTTCGTCATAGTGCTTGAGCAGAACAATTCGCTGGTAAGGCTGACCGTTTTCGTCAACGGTCGCGACGACCATTGCCGTCGGGTCGGCCAGCCGGGCGTCGCAGGCTTGTCTGAGCCAACGCTCAAATAAAGTCAGCGGTTCAGCGGGAAGATCGCGGCGGCGAAGGCCGCCACGGGTATACTCTCGGCGCAGATGCGCGATTTGCTGCAATTCGTCGTTATCAGACATGGCAATGGAGAAAATAGTCATCGGGTGGCGTCATTGTGCGCCCCCGGGACGGAAATCTCAACGTTTGGGCGTCTGCAGCTGACAGTTTTCCAGCACAACGCGATCGCGCTTGTAAACGGTGGCGCTGTCGCCTTTCGACCAGAAGACATACACGCCGTCGGTGTAGCGCGCCCCTGATGCCGAAAGCCCCTGCGCCAGATTCAACTGCTGATTGTCATAGATAAAGCTGGCAATCTGACGGGTATTGTTGATGTGCACGGTCAGCGGTTTCTGATCGCACTGATACTCCAGGGTATCCGTCTGCATCCGCTCCACAAACTGGTTATAGTAGCTACAGCCTGCGAGCATAAAGGGTACTACCGCGATAAGGATTTTTTTCATTCGTTTGCCTTCGACTTTCCCAGTCCAGGAGGGCAAATCGCCCCCCGTTAACTTCATCCAGTTTACCGGTTAATAAAAAATAGGTGTTTCAGTTAACTCTGATTCTGCGGTCGGTTTGCGGGGAAGATGGCCCCGAGCACAGTGGCTTCACAAGCGCCGGTGACCGACGGGAGATTACCGGGGAGGCCGGACATCGTCCGCCATGCCAGCCAGGCAAACGCCAGCGCTTCCATATCATCGCCGCTGATGCCAGCCGCATCGGTTGTGGAGACCTCCGTTCCTGGCAGCAGCGCTGCCAGCCGCGCCATCAGCAGCGGATTACGCGCGCCGCCGCCGCACACCAGCAGACGTTCACAGCCGCCGCTCAGCAGCACCTGTTCCGCGATGGTCACCGCCGTCAGTTCTGCCAGCGTCGCCTGCACATCCTGCGGACGCAGCCCCTGGAAACGAGCCAGATGGCGCTCCAGCCAGCCGTAGTTGAAATATTCACGTCCGGTGCTTTTCGGCGCCGGGAGCGCAAACCACGGGTCGCTGAGCATATTTTGTAGCAGAGGTAGCAGCACCTTGCCTTCGCTGGCCCACTGCGCGTCTTTATCGTAGGGTTTACCACACTGACGCCAGATCCACGCATCCATCAGCATATTACCCGGCCCGGTATCATAGCCGCGGACCGGCACGCCCGGTGCCAACAGCGACAGGTTGGCAATCCCGCCGATATTGAGCACCATCCGCCGTTCTACGGGATGCGCCAACAGCGCATGGTGGAATGCAGGAACCAGCGGTGCTCCCTGACCGCCTAGCGCCATATCACGACGCCGAAAATCCCCTACCACCGTCACGCCGGTATGGGCCGCTATCTGGTTGTTATCCCCGATTTGCAGCGTATTCGGCGCTTCGCCAGTGGGTTCATGCCATACCGTTTGCCCATGACAACCGATAGCGACAATATCCGTCGGCTGCACATTCTCCTGACGCATAAGGGCCAGCACGGCATCGGCAAATAAGCGCCCCAGACGCGTATCCAGCTGACCGAGCTGGGATAACGTCAGCGTTTGTCCCTGGCAGATAGCCAGAATATCCTCTTTTATTGCCACCGGAATGGGGTACGACAGACTGGCCTGCTGCGCCACTACGCTTTCGTTGATTGCCGCCAGAACCACATCAATGCCATCAAGGCTGGTTCCGGACATTACGCCGATAAAGTGACCTGATTTCATACGTCTTCCTTCATTCCATGACTCTCGTATACCTCACACTCCATCATAAAGAAGAGGGCAATGCTACGGCGCACTAACGTTTATTAACACTAAAGCGCGAAAGATTGCGCATTACGTAAAGAACTTATGTTTATGTTAAGTTGAAGAGGAACGGATTATTATTTTTTGTATAGTCCATGCCGGAGGTATGCCAGCCGACGATGAAATGCCATATAATTGAACGCATGGACGTTCAACAGAACACTATTCGGTGAAGGAGATTCATAAATGATTTTACGTGTTTTGGCTGTCTCGATGATTGGTTTATCGCTTGCAGGTTGCGTGAGCAGCAGCGGCCTCTCCGGAGACGTTTACTCCGCATCGGAAGCCAAACAGGTGCAAAGCGTCACCTACGGGACCATTGTTCATACCCGTGCAGTTCAGATCCAGAGCGGTGATGACAGCAATGCTATCGGTGCTATCGGTGGTGCGGTACTGGGGGGGTTCCTCGGTAATACCATCGGCGGCGGTACTGGCCGCTCTCTGGCAACCGCAGCAGGCGCAGTCGCCGGCGGCGTAGCCGGCCAGGGCGTACAGGGTGCAATGAACAAAACTCAGGGCGTTGAGCTGGAAATCCGTAAGGATGACGGCAATACCATCCTGGTCGTGCAGAAACAGGGTACCACGCCGTTCTCTGTCGGTCAGCGCGTGGCGATTGCCGGCAGCGGCAGCCAGGTTACCGTTTCCCCACGTTAAGTTTGAACCTCTCAGTGCGGTCTTTATGGCCGCCCTGCTTTTCCCTGTTGTTAATATCAAAACCTTGTCCGCCAGCGTCTGAAAACTGCAACTCAGCAGCGCCGTGGTTAACGATAAAAATAGCGTACTCAGGCAACCTCATCTTCCCGCTCACCGTTAACGAATAACGGCTTCGTCATATTGTCCTGTCACACCTATTGCGCTGCCCTAAAAGATGGAAATTATTGTCAACGGCAATGCGTATTATTCTTCCGTCCGGCGTGCAGAAATTCAGCGCTGTTTTGATGGAGGAGATACGTTGATTCCGGGCCTTATTATGAAGACTGACGGTGGCAGAAGGGTTCCGTCTGGCGATAAACCAGCCGATGCCGCCCTGTATCAGGCGAGGAACGGCGAGGTTATCAGGTGGCTAACTGAAGCAGCGCATAACCGGAGATAAAAAAAAGGGCCTTGAATGCTCAGGGCCCTGAATAAATTAATCTTTTGCCTGAAGATCGAGGATATTTTGTTCCAGTTTACGGATTAAATTGAGCAGCGTAGCGACCTCTTCTGCCGACACACCAGACAGAATCTCATCTCGCGTCTTGCCGATCACTTCTTCCATTTCGTTGATCAGCGGCTCAGCTTTTTCCGTTAACCTGATTCGTTTCGCGCGCCGGTCGTTTGCACAAGTCTGGCGAGAAATAAGCCCTTTCTCTTCCAGCTGATCCAGCGTACGCACCAGTGAGGGTTGCTCGATACCAATAGCTTTCGCCAGTTGAATCTGCGACTGCTCAGGAGGCAGCTGATGAATATTGTGCAACGTGACCCAATGGGTCTGCGTTAACTCCAGAGGTTTCAGGCGATGGTCGATCAGCGCGCGCCAGACGCGCACTAAACGTGCCAGATCAGAACCCAGTGGCGATTCCAATTTCATCTCCTTATAATTAGCTTGCTAAGTTATTATACTGATTTTAGAATAGTGTGCAGCATTTGAATAATCAAAACAAATGAATTACCTGATACACCAAATTCAAAACAATGATTTACAATGTGTAATAGTAGCATGCTCTGAACATTCTCCCTGCAATGGCAAAGGATTTTTGCTTGTGAAACTGAGTCTTAACACTTCCGGATTGGCGCTCCAGGACCTGGTATTCGGTGCGTCAATTTACTTTCCCCCCTTGTTTAAAGCCGTATTGCTGGGATTTTTTATCTGGCTGGTTATTCACCGCCAGCTGCGAGACTGGATGTATGCCGGCGATATCTGGCATCCCTTGCTGATGGATCTGTCCCTGTTTGCACTCTCTGTGTGTCTGGCTCTGGTTTTACTGACTGCCTGGTAATGTTCACGACATGAAAAAACTCAAATACCTCTCGACCTTATTGGTCGCCGCACTCGCCATCATTGCCGCCTGGCTGGTCTGGAACTATTACACGCAATCGCCGTGGACCCGGGATGGCAAAGTCCGCGCCGAACAGGTCAGCATTACGCCGCAGGTCTCTGGCAGCATCCTCCAGCTGAACGTGCGCGATAACCAGCTGGTCAAAGCCGGCGACGTTCTGTTCAGGATCGATGACACCCCCTATCGTATTGCCGCTCTCAACGCCGAAGCGCAGCTCGCGAAAGCGCAAGCGGAAATGGCTAAAGCCAAAGCGGAGCAAACGAAAGCGGCCAGTGATGCCCGTCGTCGTCGTCATCTTTCGCAAGAGGCCATCTCCGCCGAAGATCTGGAAAGCGCCAATACCGCGCTGGACACCGCCACCACCAACCTTGAGGCCGCCAAAGCGGTGGTCGGCGTGGCGCAGGCCAGTCTGGAGCACGCGCAATGGCAGCTTGGCCAGACGGCCGTGAAATCGCCGGTAGATGGCTGGGTGACAAACTTAACGACCCGCGTGGGCGACTACGCCTCGGCAGGCCACCCGGTTTTCGCCCTTGTCGATAGCAATTCGTTTTATGTCATTGGTTATTTTGAAGAAACTAAGCTGCGCCATATTCGCTCTGGCGATAATGCGCAGATAGTGTTGTACAGCAGCAAACAAACGTTACAGGGTCACGTATCCAGTATCGGTCGCGCCATCGTCGACCAAAGCGTCGAAGGCGGGAACAGCCTGGTTGCCAATATTAAACCGAATATCCCGTGGGTTCGTCTGGCCCAGCGCGTACCGGTGCGCATCGAACTCAACAGTTTGCCTGCGGATACGACGCTGGTTTCCGGGACCACCTGCACCGTCTCAATTGGCGAACCCTGATGAAACTGCAGGTCCCGTCATGGCGTGCTCTTCCCTGGGTTAAAGCCAGCCGTCCGCAATGGCGCTATGCCCTGCGTAACGGCATTGCGATGTGTCTCGCGCTGAGTATTGCCTACTGGCTGGATCTTGATGAGCCTTACTGGGCGATGACCTCTGCCGCCGTCGTCAGCTTCCCGACGGTGGGTGGCGTGATCAGTAAGAGCTTCGGGCGTATTGCCGGAAGCCTGCTCGGCGCCTGCGCCGCGCTACTGCTCGCCGGACATACGCTAAACGACCCCTGGCTATTTTTATTCAGCATTTCGGCGTGGATTGCGCTCTGCACCTGGGCCTGCGCGATGTATACCAACAACGTAGCCTACGCCTTCCAGCTCGCCGGCTATACCTGCGCCATTATCGCCTTTCCGGTTATCAACATTACCGACGCAAACGAGCTGTGGACTATCGCGCAGTCGCGAGTGTGCGAGGTTATCGTCGGTATCCTGTGCGGCGGGCTGATGATGATGATCATGCCCAGTACCTCGGATGGCACTGCGCTGCTGACGGCATTGAAAAATATGCATGCTCGTCTGCTTGAGCACGCCAGTCTGCTGTGGGTGCCGGAAACCACCGATGCCATTCGTACCGCCCACGAAAGCGTGATCGGGCAAATCCTGACCATGAACCTGCTGCGAATTCAGGCCTTCTGGAGTCATTACCGTTTTCGCCGTCAGAATCCGCTGCTGAACTATTTACTCCACCAGCAGCTGCGGCTGACCAGCGTAATCTCCAGCCTGCGCCGGATGTTAGTGAACTGGCCGGCCGCGCCGGCGCAGACCCGCGAAGTGCTGGAAACGCTGCTTACCGCGCTGGCTAATCCACGGGCCGATTTTTACGCTGTCGCACGGATAATCGCCCCGCTGGCGCCTCCCGCCGATGCCGACTATCGCCATCTCGCGTTCTGGAAGCGCCTGCGCTATTTCTGCCGCCTGTATCTGGACAGCAGTCGCTGGCTCCGCCGCGTGGAAAACGCCTCGGTAATCGCCGAATTTAATGTTCCTTCCGCCCCGGCGTTAGCGCGTCATACCGATCAGGCCGAAGCGTTGTGGAACGGTATCAGAACCTTCTGTGCGCTGGTTGCGGTGGGTGCCTGGGGTATCAGCACCCAATGGCAGTCCTGCGCCGCCGCGCTCACCCTGGCGGCGATTTGCTGCGTGCTTTATTCAGTCTCACCTTCGCCGTTCAAATCGCTGAGCCTGCTGATGCGTACGCTGATATTGCTGTCGCTATTCAGCTTCGGGGTGAAGTTCGGTCTGATGGTGCAGATAACCGACCTGTGGCAGTTCCTGCTGTTCCTTTTCCCGCTGCTCACCACCATGCAACTGCTCAAACTGCAGATGCCAAAGCTGGCGGGTCTCTGGGGACAATTGATTGTGTTCATGGGGTCGTTTATTTCGGTGACCAACCCGCCGGTCTACGACTTTGCCTCGTTTCTCAACGACAATCTTGGAAAAATCATTGGCGTTGGCTTTGCCTGGCTTGCTTTTGCGGTGATCAGTCCCGGTTCCGATGCGCGCAAGAGCCGCCGGCACATAAAGGCGTTACGCCGTCACTTTGTCGACCAGCTGAGCCGCCGCCCTCAGCATAGCGAGCACGAGTTTGAATCGCTGGTCTACCATCACATCAGTCAGTTAAGTAACAGCCAGGATGCTCTCGCGCGCCGCTGGCTGCTGCGCTGGGGCGTGGTGCTGCTTAACTGTTCGCACGTGGTCTGGCAGCTTCGCGAGTGGGAAACCCGCTCTGACCCGCTCTCGCAGGTGCGGGATTTATGCATCAGTCTGCTCCGGGATGTCATGAGCGAGCGCGGCGTCCAGCAGCGTCCTCTGGCCTCAACCTTGCAGGAGCTACAGCGAATTTGCGATACCCTGAACCACCATCACCAGCCGGCGGCAAAAGAGCTGGCCGCCGTGATCTGGCGGCTGTATTGCGCCCTGTCTCAACTTGAGCAGGCACCTGAGGTCGGGACGATAACCGAAAGAGCTACTTAATCACCCCGCAGGCAAAACGTTCGCCGCCTCCGCCAAGGGGCTGCGGACTGTCGGACATATTGTCGCCACCAATGTGGACCATCAGGGCTTTTCCCCGTACCTCATCCAGCGTTTTAAGCCGCGGCGCCACCACCGGCCGGGTGGCTTTCCCGTCGCTGTTGACTACCAGTACCGGCAGGTCGCCCAGATGCCCGCGCCCCTCGGGCCCCTCATGTTTCCCGGTCTGTTGCGGGTCGTAATGTCCGCCGGCGGCACCGGCAGCGACGGCCTTACCCTCTTTTATCGCCGGCTGGCAGCTACCGTTAGCATGAATGTGAAAACCATGTCGACCCGGCGGTAGCGCTTTGAGATCTGGGGTAAATTCCAGCCCCTTTGCGGTCTCGCTGATTTTAACGCTGCCAATGGCCTGGCCCACGCTTTGGCGGGTAACAAGATTGAGATCCACGTTTTCGCTGGCCGCCTGCGCGCCCGCTGAGATCGCTAAAGTCAATATGGCGAGGATACATCGTTGCATAACACCTCCAGAATGGCTCTGTCCCTGATAAGTGTAAACCAGAGACGGCCATTGCGGAGGCGGTGGGAGGATTATGGTACGTCGTAGCCCAACGCGGCTTTGCGGATGCGGAACCACTGCTGACGAGACATATTTAGTTTTTCGGCCACCACGGCAGAGCGCACACGCTCAATTTTACCGGAGCCGATAATCGGCAACGGCTGCGACGGCAGACGCAGGATCCACGCATAAACCACCTGCTCAATGCTCTCAGCATTCAGCTCCTGAGCCACTTGCGCCAGCTCATCACGCAGCGGCTGGAAGCTTTCATCATTAAACAAGCGCCCGCCGCCGAGACAAGACCAGGCCATTGGCCGGATACGCAGCTGCTGCAGCTGATCCAGCGTACCATCCAGCAGCAGCGGCTGGTGTACCGGGGAGATTTCAACCTGGTTGGTGGCCAGCGTAAACGGCAGACGCGATTGCAGCAGCGTAAACTGCGCCGGCGTAAAGTTGGAGACGCCAAAGTGGCAAACTTTGCCGCTGTGATGCAGTGCGAGAAAGGCCTCCGCCACCTCATCCGCATTCATTAACGGATCCGGGCGGTGAATCAGCAGCAAATCAAGATGGTCGGTCGCCAGATTGCGCAAGGACTGCTCGGCACTTAAGACGATATGATCGCGGTCGGTGATATAGTGGCCGATGGTGTTTTCGGCGCGGGCTTTAGTGGCAATCCCACACTTGCTGACGATTTCCATGCGGCTACGCAGATGCGGAGCCTGCTTCAGCGCCTCACCAAAGGCCGCTTCGCACTGATAATCACCGTAAATATCTGCGTGATCAACCGTAGTCACGCCCAGATCCAGGTGCTGCTCAATAAAGCTGACCCGCTCGTTCACGGACATATTCCAGTCCATCAAACGCCAGTAGCCCATCACAAAACGCGAGAATTCCGGCCCCTGTGGGGCCATAGCAATACGCTGAACCATAACAACGTCCTCAACAAAAAAGTGTGTTGAGTATACGCAATTTTGCCATTAAAACAGTGAAGGCTGCTGTGGTTCTTCCTCGGCCTGCGGTTTATTCGCGCGTAATTTGCGCAACAGACGCTGCCGGCACAGGCGCAGCACGTCTTGCTTCTGGACATCACTCATTGTTTGCCAGTGAAAACGCTCTTCGCGACTACGAAAGCAACCGCGACAAAATCCACGTTCGTCCGACTGACAAATTCCCCGGCATGGACTCTGTACCGGGAAAAACTCCAGCTGCTCTGCCACTCCACGCCTCCGGCGACTTCTCTGTGTCTTTTATTGAAGACGTTTCAACTCTGCTTCGCAACTTTTGTTGTTCAGCCTCTGCCCCAGGCGACATTTTTTTGCTTGCATTAGACCAATCGGTCTATTACAGTGAGCGCCATGAACAAACATTGTGAATACGATACCCGCGAACATATTCTGCTGACCGGTGAACAGCTGTGCATGCACCGCGGTTTTACCGGAATGGGCCTGAGCGAGCTGCTGAAAATAGCGGAAGTGCCGAAAGGCTCTTTCTACCACTATTTTCGCTCTAAAGAAGCTTACGGCGTCGCGCTGCTTGAATATCACTATGCTGGCTATATCCGCCGCCTGGTTGACCATTTTGCTCACGGCGAAGGAACCTATCGCGACCGCCTGCTGGCTTACTACCAGCACACCCTGACGCAGTTTTGCCAGCAGGGTATTATCAGCGGTTGCCTGACGGTCAAGCTCTCCGCTGAAGTGTGCGATTTGTCTGAATCCATGCGTGAAGAGATGAACAAAGGCGCCAGCCAGATTATTACTTTACTGGGCGAAGCGCTGGAAAAGGGTCGCCAGGAAGGGAGCCTGACATTTGACGGCGATGCCTTTACCCTCTCCCAGGTGCTTTACTCCCTGTGGCTGGGAGCCAATTTGCAGGCCAAGATTACCCGCAGCGCAATGCCGCTGGAAAGCGCCCTTGCCCATGCCAAACAGATTATTGCAGCGCCTGGCGTTTAACAGGCGTTTTTATTTAACGAATTACAAGACGACCGGTCTACTCAGGAGTCATTATGTCCGAATCAAAACTGTTTTCTCCACTGAAAGTCGGTGCAATAACTGTACCTAACCGCGTATTTATGGCTCCGCTGACGCGTCTGCGCAGTATCGAACCCGGCGATATCCCGACGCCGTTAATGGCAGAGTACTATCGTCAACGTGCCAGCTCCGGACTGATCATCTCCGAAGCCACGCAGATTTCCGCCCAGGCGAAAGGCTACGCCGGCGCGCCTGGTCTGCACAGCCCGGAACAGATCGCGGCATGGCAGAAAATTACCGCCGGGGTTCACGCTGAACATGGCCGTATCGCCGTGCAGCTGTGGCATACCGGTCGTATTTCCCACAACTCCCTGCAGCCCGGCGGCGAAGCGCCGGTTGCGCCTTCTGCTATCAGCGCGGGCACCCGAACCTCCCTGCGCGATGAGCATGGCCACGCTATTCGCGTCGACACCTCCATGCCGCGTGCGCTGGAGCTCGATGAAATCCCGGGGATCGTCGATGATTTCCGCCAGGCGGTCGGCAATGCCCGCGATGCCGGCTTTGACCTTGTAGAGCTGCACTCTGCGCATGGCTACCTGCTACATCAGTTCCTGTCTCCTTCTTCCAACCACCGTACCGATCAATATGGCGGCAGCGTTGAAAACCGCGCGCGTCTGGTACTGGAAGTTGTCGATGCCGTCAGCAAAGAGTGGAGCGCCGATCGTATCGGGATCCGCGTGTCGCCAATCGGCAGTTTCCAGAATGTCGATAATGGCCCGAACGAAGAAGCCGATGCGCTGTATCTGATTGAAGAACTCGCCAAACGCGGCATTGCCTATCTGCACATGTCCGAGCCGGACTGGGCCGGCGGCCAGCCGTACAGCGACGCATTCCGCCAAAAAGTGCGCGATCGCTTCCCGGGTGCGATTATCGGCGCCGGCGCCTATACGGTAGAAAAAGCCAACGATCTGATCGGCAAAGGCTTAATTGATGCGGTCGCCTTCGGTCGTGACTATATTGCCAACCCCGATCTGGTCGCACGTCTGCAGCACAAGGCCGCGCTGAACCCGCAGCGCCCTGAAAGCTTCTACGGCGGCGGTGCGGAAGGCTATACCGACTACCCGACGTTATAATCCAGCCGGGTATGGCGACGTTTAGCCGCTATACTCGTATTCTGTCGCATCTGACTGCACGTCCTGGACGCACTCACGCCGTCCGCGGATGCGATAAGAAAGATCGGCGTAAGGGCCGCCTGAAATGGCGGCCTTTTTACGATATAGTGCTCAGGGGTATGAAACGCCTTGTCCGTTTTGTTACGCTATTCAGACAATTGCACATACGGTCTCTGCTAAGGGGCTGTAAACAAGGAGTATAAAAACTATGCGCTTACTTCACACCATGCTGCGCGTTGGCGACCTGCAACGTTCTATCGAGTTTTACACCAACGTGCTGGGCATGAAGCTGCTGCGCACCAGCGAAAATACCGAGTACAAATACTCGCTGGCCTTCGTCGGCTACGGCGAGGAGAGCGATACGGCGGTTATCGAGCTGACTTACAACTGGGGCGTTGACAAATACGACCTCGGCAGCGCTTACGGTCATATCGCGCTGAGCGTGGATAACGCCGCCGAAGCCTGCGAGCGTATTCGCCAGAACGGCGGCAACGTCACCCGCGAAGCCGGTCCGGTGAAAGGCGGCACCACGGTGATCGCTTTCGTTGAAGATCCGGACGGTTACAAAATCGAGCTGATTGAAGAGAAAGATGCCGGCAAAGGTCTTGGCAACTAACCTGCTCCGGGCGCTTATCGGCGCCCGCTGTTTTTCCCCTTCCTGCTGCAAGGCGCGGCAAAATTTGCCATAATGCGCGCTACTTTTTTCCAGTTAAGAGAATCAGATGTCCGAGAACGTTCAACTTAATGGTCTGTGCGACCGTTTTCGTGGTTTCTACCCCGTGGTAATTGATGTAGAAACCGCCGGGTTTAATGCTAAAACCGACGCCCTGCTTGAGATCGCCGCCATTACGTTGAAAATGGATGAGCAAGGCTGGTTAATGCCGGACGAGACATTGCATTTTCATGTTGAACCTTTCGAAGGCGCCAATCTGCAGCCTGAAGCGCTGGCCTTTAACGGCATCAATCCGAACGACCCCGAGCGCGGCGCGGTGCGCGAATACGACGCCCTGCACGCCATTTTTAAAATGGTCCGCAAGGGCATTAAGGAGCACGATTGTAATCGTGCCATCATGGTGGCGCACAACGCGACCTTCGATCTCACCTTTACGATGGCCGCCGCCGAACGCGCCGGACTCAAACGTAATCCGTTTCACCCGTTCGTGACGTTTGATACCGCGGCGCTGAGTGGACTGGCCCTCGGTCAGACGGTGCTGTCCAAAGCCTGCCTGGCCGCAGGTATGGCGTTTGATGGCACCAAGGCGCACTCTGCGCTGTACGATACCGAGCAGACGGCGCAGCTGTTTTGCGAAATCGTCAACCGCTGGAAACGTCTTGGCGGCTGGCCGTTACCGCTTGCCGGACAAGAGTAAGAGACAAAAAAAAGCGACTTCACTGGAAGTCGCTTTTTTACTGGCAGCAGACTTATTCAGCTTTCGGCTCGTCGGTCTTGTACTTTGCCGCCGTTTCTTTGATCAGCTGCTGCAGTTCGCCGCGCTGATACATTTCAATCACGATGTCGCAACCGCCAACCAGCTCGCCATCAACCCACAGCTGCGGGAAGGTCGGCCAGTTCGCATATTTCGGCAGTTCCGCGCGGATATCCGGGTTCTGCAGGATGTCAACGTAGGCAAAACGCTCGCCGCATGCAGACAGCGCCTGCACAGCCTGAGCGGAAAAACCGCAGCTTGGCAGTTTCGGAGACCCTTTCATGTACAGCAGGATCGGGTTTTCAGCGATTTGACGTTGGATTTTTTCTACAGTCGTGCTCATTGTCATGCTTCCTTAACTTCTATACGGCAGTAATTTGTCATTGTAGCGTCCTGAACGCAGGACAGATAATAACATTTTTTTCACTCATTATATTTTATCTTCTGTGGTCAGAAGTTGCCTTAAAAATATTACTTCACCAGCCAGCGCACCGTCCTGCTGCGCACTTTCCGTACAAGGCGGTCGATAACTGGCCTATTTTTTTGCAATTGTTAATCAAACGACACTTTAGATAGAAAGTTGATTAAAAAACACACTGCAATTCACACCGTTACATCACAAATCCAGTTACTATTTATCTTTATCAATCATTTAAGACCATTTTGTGACCTGCCCACAGGCCCCTCTCCATGCCGTACCTCCTGGTTACGCCTAAAATCCACCATCATCAAACAGGAGTGTCGTCCCGATACAGAGCGTTAACGGAAAAATTCACCACGTGAACGTCTCGCTTCCATCCCTCCCGCTCCTCGTTCCGGTTCGTTAAGGTTATGCGCCGGGATGGTGCTCCCTTCCCAATATCGATGCCAGGTTAAATCAGAGATCCGGACCTTTTTACAGACTCCGGATAAATTCCTCCGTTGTCTGGTTATTCAGGGATTCATGAGGCTGTTCGCTGTTGGATTCCGTCAGCCAGCGCTCTGTGATTTCCCATCCGCATCTTCAGTGGATAGCCGCGGTTTGCCACGCTCCTGTCCAGGACCTTTATTTAGATAAAAAATAAACCTTAAGCACATAACTTCTGCTAATCGTATGAAAAATAACCTTGTCCAAAAATTAATCTTGTTATAGCTTTTGGTAAATTTAACCATAATTTTAAAAGGGATACAGATATGGCCTGGACTGGTTTTGGTGGAAGTTGGTCGAATGGCGTCCACAGTGGTGGAGATGACTCAGGTAGTATTGGTGGCAGTAGCGGAGGTATGCGTGCACCTTCACCGGCAGACATTGCTTCTCAATTCAATAGCTACGGTGGAACACAAATTACAGCTTCGCAGGTTTCTAATATACAAAGTGATGGTTCCGGGGGTTATACCGCCAGTATTCAGGGTGAAAATAACACCGTATCATCTGGAACTGGTAGTCGAACATCGAACACTGTTGGCGGATTCTCAGGTGTTTTAACTTCATCAGCAAAAGGAAACAATAGCAGTAGTTCAACCAGTCCTAATGATTCCATTGCCCCCCAAGGATGGAGTATTAAGCCAGGAGAGTGGAGCAAATTGCCTGATGTATTCGATACAACAATTGATCAATTCAAATATAAAGTGAATCTTGATCAATTTGGTAAAACAGTTGCGGTTACACAAACAGCCCCCCGCCCCTACACTAAAGCTGAAAACTTAAAAGTCGCAGTTGCGAAATCACAGAATAAAAAACCAGGTGATTTATATCCAGAGCTTGATTTTTCAAAAGGAGAGTCAGAGCGGCAGGCCAGGGCAAAAAAAGAAGCTGAAACATCCTGGAAAACCCTGCCGCCAAATATTAGGCTCTTCGATATTAATGTTGAGGGCTTTAGATATGCGGTAAAATTAAACGAGCAAGGAACGGTAACCTCAATCACTAAAACATCTGATCGTCCCTACACCAAAGCTGAAAATCTTAAGGTCGCGGTAGCAAAAGCAAATAATAAGACACCAGGCGAAATGTTCCCTGAGCTTAATTTTTCAAAAACAGATCCACAGAGAAAGCAAATAGCCTCACGAAGCGCACAAGATTTGTTCAGCTCTTTTCCAACGAATGCTATAAGCATAGCTTCTGATTTTTATAAAACATTAACGGAAAAATTTGGTGATAAATTATTAAATGAGGCTAAGGTATTAGAATCAGCAGCAAAGGGTAAAAAATTACGTAATGCATCAGAAGCGATGGCTGCATTCGAAAAATATAAAGATAACCTTAACAAGAAGTTTAACAAAGTTGACAGAATCGCTATAGCAAAAGCACTTGAGTCTATCGATAAAGCTGCTATGGCTGCACAGTTGCAGAAATTCAGTAAAATGTTTGGTGTTGTTGGCGAAGCAATAGCATGGGGGGCATTTATTAACGGAGTAGTGAAAGGTTTTCGTACGGGATCCTGGAACGACGCTATCATTGGTGGTGAAAAAATAGCCGCCACCAAATTGGCATCTCTCTTAGTTGTTACTGCATATGCTGCCATAGCCACAACACCAATCGGTATTATTGGCTTTTCTGCAATTCTGGCTATAACAGCTGCATTAATTACAGATAAAGCGCTTCAAGATTTAAATAAATTCATCCTTAGCATTTAATTCAACAAGCAAGAGGCTAACTATCTCTTGCTTGTTTTATAAATAAACAAAATAATCCCCAATGGCAGCGAGAGAATTAAACACAGTGTGAGAACCCCATTATTCCAATATTTGAGAGGGACATCCCCTTTCTTAATTTCACGAAAGAAATTCGCAACAAATGGAAAAAATACGCTACTTATTATGCAATATAGAGCTAAGAGTATAGCTTCATTTGTATTGAGTTCTGAACGAGAGAAGACAATTGCACAAACAAGCGTGTAGAAGCATAGGCATAAAAACAAATCAGAGAAGTACTTGTTCATCATTATCCTCCGTTAATAACAGCATTACATGTTATACCCCGAAAATATTAACATATGTACTTTACTTGTAGCCAGACTTATCAAAAGTTGCTTGCTCAAGAAATTCTGCCTTGCCATCGGTTTCACAAAAAGCTGTAAAACTCCGACAAGGCAGAGTTTCTATTTTTCATTTCGTGTCGACGCAAAATTGCATAATGCAAAGCATCAGGACGATGTTATGCAAAGTCAGCAACACAGCCCCAAAAGGTATCTCTGATTATTCCGATCATATCGCTAAGTCGTTGCCTTCCCGAATACTGTAGACGCATGCTGTTCACCTTTGGACAGCGTATCCACCAACGGTCCAGGAGCGGGCATGTTATACCGTAGCAGACGATACAGTAGAGATGCCACTGCCAGAGCAACGTTCACATGTTTTGAAAACTGCGGCGCCGCGGTCTTTGGTTGCTTACGCCCCGGCACTTCACCTTTACTGCCGCAGCGGCATCTTGCACTTGTCATTCCCTTACTTTCGCAAGCTGCACAGACTGCCGGCGCAATCTCTGTTACTTCTGTCCACTTCTCGCGGTCAGACGGGCGAACAGTGCGGGTGGTACGGTAATGTCCGCCATCCATCGTGCCTCCGGGCTTTTGCTTTGGCAGCCATGCAGGCTTGCCAGAATCAGGCAACCGGACGTACCGGTTAAATCAGCCGATTGTATGGCGTTCGTCATGCAGGCGATGCAATGGGTATGAATCCTTATGCAGGGGCGCAGTATACGTATCTGGTAAACGGTGTGCTGGGGAACGATGCGCCAGGACGCAGAAAATCACCAAGAAAAAAAGCGGAAAAAATGGTAAATACAGCAAAATATCGTGATGACAGGGGCGGGAGTGGAACAGGATTGAGGTCGGGTAATGAATTTGGTTTGAATGATTTTGAATTGACCTTTATAATGCATTGATTAAAAAAGGAAAATTTTCATATACACTTTAGATACAAAAGAGTATTAACTTTCCGGGTTTTTATGCTTTAGAATCGTTGGGTTTTGTCATTCACCGTCAGGTATGGGTACATATCTGTCATTAATCAGGGGATTGCTCAGTGGCGCGGCTAAACAAAATCGCGATTTCGCTCTGTGCATTACTGTTTACATCTATCTCATTTACACCACTGGCGCATGCTTCAGGGCATACGCACACCTCCGCCACGCCAAAAGCGCACGCGGCGAAAGGCACAACAGAACGTAAGAAAAAAGCCACCGCTCAGAAAACGAAGTCCACAACCAAAACCGCCAGCAAGAAAGCCTCAACGGCCACCCGCACCAGACACCCCACTCGCACCACCGCATCCAGCCAGACGGCGCTGAACCGTCAGGCCGCCGGCAGCAAAAAATGCGTTTTGCGTAAAGGGTATAAAAAGCAGTGTGCGAAAACGATCGCGCCGGCCGCCGAACCGGCTCCGGTCATGGCCAGCGTGCAGAGCAAATGCGTCGTCCGTAAAGGCTATAAAAAACGTTGTAAAACAATCGCGGAAGAACCGCCGCTGACGCTGGCGGATGCGCACAAAGCCCGCGTGCAGAGAGCGCAAAGCACCGCGATGTCGAAGTTAATGGATCAGATTGGCAAACCGTATCGCTGGGGCGGAACCTCGCCGCGTACCGGTTTTGACTGCAGTGGGCTGGTCTACTACGCCTATAAGGATCTGGTAAAAATCCGCATTCCGCGCACCGCCAATGAGATGTATCACCTGCGCGATGCCCGTCCGGTCGATCGCGGCGAGCTGCAGAGCGGCGATCTGGTCTTCTTCCGCACCCGTGGGCGCGGCACCGCCGATCACGTCGGCGTTTACGTTGGCAACGGCAAGTTTATTCAGTCGCCGCGTACCGGCCGCGATATTCAGATCACCTCATTAAGCGAAGATTACTGGATTCGCCACTATGTCGGCGCACGCCGGGTGATGACCCCCAAAACCATTCGCTGAACCTGACCTGCCGCACCTGCGGCAGGTCAATTCCCCGGCTATAACGCCATGCTCATCTCATGCCAGGACATCCCGCCATGATCCGAGGCCGAAGGCCGCTCGTAGCGAAAACCAAACCGCTCATACAGGGCCACGTGTCGGTCTTTGCACATCAGGTGAATGGCGCTCTTCTGCGCCTGTGCCATCTGCCGGATAAATCGCTCCATCAGGGCGGTCGAATACCCTTTTCCCTGGTGTTCAGGCGCAATGACTACAGACATAATCACTACATTCGGCGCGCGGGGATCGTGCCCGACCAGCTCCTTGAAGGCTTCATCCGACATAACGACTTCCCACGCGCACCCTGAGTTAATAAAGCCAATAACCTCTCCTTGCCGTTCCATGCAAAGAAATCCTTCCGGGTACTGCTGGATTCGGGTGGCAATCTTTTCACGGGTAGCCGCCTCATCCCCTTCATACGCGCTCGTTTCAATTTCAAAACAGCGTTCGACGTCGGCCAGGGTCGCCTGGCGATAGACTATGTTAGACAAAACAGACCTCTGCAAAATGGATTTTTCAGTAATCACTTTATATTTCAACAGCAACAGCGATCAACCGGCTCTGCTGAAATGCGCTGCCTTGCGCTCCGGCGAAGGCTTAACCAGGTACATTTGTTAAATATACCCTTTATCATTGCAAGGCTTTTAACTCCCTTCTGCAAGTGTTAGCATTCCGATCACAATAAAAACCTGTTGCACTCGCCCCGGCGAGGGACAGTACATGCTGTTGTGGATGGTCAAACATCCTTTGAATGTGAGCTAGAAAACAAGAAGTTATAAGGAGAGTAACAATGTCGTTTGAATTACCTGCATTACCGTATGCAAAAGACGCCCTGGCGCCGCACATTTCCGCAGAAACCCTGGAATACCACTACGGCAAACATCACCAGGCCTATGTCACCAACCTCAACAACCTGATCAAAGGCACCGCGTTTGAAGGTCAATCTTTAGAAGCGATCGTCCGCTCTTCTGAAGGCGGCATCTTTAACAATGCGGCCCAGGTCTGGAACCATACTTTCTACTGGAACTGCCTCGCGCCGAATGCGGGCGGCGAGCCGGAAGGTGAGCTGGCAGCCGCCATCAATCAATCCTTCGGCAGCTTCGCAGAGTTCAAAGCGAAGTTTACCGACGCGGCAGCGAAGAACTTTGGTGCAGGCTGGACATGGCTGGTTAAAAATAGCGATGGCAGCCTGAGCATTGTCTCCACCAGCAACGCTGGCACGCCGCTGACCGGCGACGCCAAACCGCTGCTGACCGTGGATGTCTGGGAACATGCCTATTACATCGACTACCGCAACGCCCGTCCTGACTATCTGGCGCACTTCTGGGCGCTGGTAAACTGGAAGTTTGTGGCGGCCAACCTGGCGGCCTAAAACGCTAACGCAGAAGGGGAAACCCTTCTGCGAATACACCGACTACTGTCCGACCAACGCCTCTTCCGGCTGCGAACGCCCGCCGAACAGCACCAGCAGCAGCGCCACACCGGCAATTATCGCCCCCATCACCGGCACAAAGGCATAGCCCAGTCCGCCGGAAATCACCGCGCCACCGGCTGCCGCCCCCAGCGCATTGCCGAGGTTAAAGGCCCCGATATTGACCGACGAAGAGAGCCCCGGCGCTTCATGAGCCACCCGCATCACCCGCATTTGCAGCGGTGGAACCACGGCGAAGGTCGCCCCCCCCCAGACCACCATACTGATTGCAGCCCCCAGCTGCGTCTGCGCCAGCAGCGGAATCGCCAGCATGATGACCATCAGCAGCAGCAGAAACCCCTTCAGCGTCCCGGAGACGGAACGGTCGGCGAATTTACCGCCGAGGTAGTTACCCAGCGAAAAGCCGACGCCAATCAACACCAGCATGGCGGTGACGAACAGCGGCGAGGCGTGCGTAATGGTGTGCAGCACCGGTGAAATATAGGTATAGAGGGTAAACATCGCGCCGGCCCCCAGCACGGTGGTCAGCAATGCGGAGAGCACCTGCGGACGAACCAGCACGGAGAGTTCCTGCTTTACGTTCGGACGCTCGCCAGCGCTGCCTTTGGGCAACGAAAACCACAGGCTGACCATCGCCACCAGCCCCAGACCTGCCGTCGCGAGGAACGACATCCGCCAGCCGATGGTCTCGCCAAGCCATGTCGCCGCCGGAACGCCGCCAATGTTAGCGATGGTTAACCCCATGAACATGGTCGCCACCGCACTGGCCTGTTTGTGTTTTGGCACCACGCTCGCCGCCACCACCGAACCGAGGCCGAAGAAAGCGCCGTGGTTAAGGCTGGTGATAATGCGCGAAATCAACAGCGTGGTGTAATCCGGCGCCATTGAGGAGAGGACGTTACCCAGCGTAAAGATCGCCATCAGAAAAATCAGCGCATTTCTGCGCGCGCGATGAGAGAGCAGCAAAGTCATCAGCGGCGCCCCGACCATCACGCCGATCGCATAAGCGCTGATCAGCATTCCCGCCGCCGGAATTGACACGTCGACGCCTTTGGCAATTACCGGCAGCAGCCCCATCGGGGAAAACTCCGTGGTGCCAATACCAAACGCGCCTATCGCCAGCGCTAACAAGGGAAAGTTGATTTTCATTCAATGACTCCAGCAGACCGCCATCGGCGACGGTATCTCATCAGAAGTCAAAAGCATGACATCAATCACAAAAAAACAAAAGTAAACGAAATGGCAAAAGATTTTTGCGAAATTGATAATAATGGCGGGATGTCGGGGGAAAGAGGCCTCTCCCCCGGATAAATCAGTGCAGCACCGCTGTCAGGCCGGCGGCCACGATGAGACCCAGGACAATAATCGTTGTCGTCAGCGAAAACTTTAAATCTGTATCCATCAATTTTTCCCCCCAGTTATCCCCACATGAAAAGTGAGCTTGCTCATTTTTGCACAATATAGCGCAAAAATCTTCCATGTTTTAGGGTGATGCACATTTTTGCTCTTCCCCTTTGCCGCAAGATCGGACAAAATCCCACGCTAATTTGAAAGCGTATCGGCCATTGACCCCTTCCTGTCGTTCTGTGTCGTTTTCCCGACGTGATGCAATGTTGAAAATTGTATTCAGGGTGTGTATAGGCAAACGTTTACGTATCGATAATCAGACGATCAGGTCAAGGTCTGGAGTGAGAAGTAATGGCAACAATTAAAGATGTAGCGAAGCGCGCAAACGTTTCCACTACAACAGTGTCACATGTAATTAACAAAACCCGTTTCGTGGCGGAAGAAACCCGCAACGCCGTGTGGGCGGCGATCAAAGAGCTGCACTACTCCCCCAGTGCCGTTGCTCGCAGCCTGAAGGTTAATCACACCAAATCGATTGGCCTGCTGGCCACCAGCAGCGAAGCGGCCTATTTCGCTGAGATTATTGAAGCCGTAGAAAAGAGCTGTTTCCAGAAAGGCTATACCCTGATTCTGGGCAATGCGTGGAACGATCTCGAAAAACAGCAGGCCTACCTGTCGATGATGGCGCAAAAGCGCGTCGACGGCCTGCTGGTTATGTGTTCTGAATATCCGGAATCGGTGCTCAGCATGCTGGAAGAGTACCGCCATATTCCGATGGTGGTAATGGACTGGGGTGAATCCAAAGCCGACTTCACCGATTCGGTCATCGATAACGCCTTCGAAGGCGGCTATATGGCCGGTCGCTATCTGGTGGAACGCGGCCACCGTGAAATCGGCGTGATCCCGGGTCCGCTGGAGCGTAATACCGGCGCCGGCCGCCTGGCGGGCTTTATGAAAGCCATGGAAGAAGCGCAGATCGCCGTTCCGGAAAGCTGGATTGTTCAGGGCGACTTCGAGCCTGAATCCGGCTACCGCGCCATGCAGCAGATCCTCAGCCAGCAGCATCGCCCGACGGCGGTCTTCTGCGGCGGCGACATCATGGCGATGGGCGCAATCTGTGCTGCGGATGAGATGGGACTGCGCGTGCCGCAGGACATTTCGCTGATCGGGTATGATAACGTGCGTAACGCCCGCTATTTCAGCCCGGCGCTGACCACCATCCACCAGCCGAAAGATTCGCTGGGGGAAGCGGCCTTCAATATGCTGATGGATCGTATCGTCAACAAGCGTGAAGAGTCGCAATCTATTGAGGTTCACCCGCGGCTGGTAGAGCGTCGCTCCGTCGTAGACGGCCCGTTCGTCGATTATCGTCGCTGATCGCCCGTGCGGCGCCGGTTACTCCGGCGCCCGCAGCCACTCCCGGTTCAACGTTTCGCTGTCCCCCAGATAATCCAACAGCCACGACAGCGCCGGTGACGTGTCGCTCTGCTGCCAGGTCAGGCAGCACGCGGCGTCCGGGAACGGGTTTTCCAGCGCCAGCGCGGTCCATTCACCGCGGTCAATCCAGGGGCGGGCAAAATGGCTCGGCACCATTCCTACGCACAATCCCGCCGAGAGGCAGGTAGCTGATGATTCCCAGTCCGGCACCACTACCCTTTTCTGGTTGTCCAGTAGCCAGGTCGTGCGTTTCGGTAACGAACGGGAAGTGTCCTCCCGGACCAGCGACGGCCAGTTGCGCAACACATCATCGCTCAGTGGCCCGTTCATCTGCGCCAGCGGGTGATGGCTGGCCACTACGCAATGCCAGCTCAGCATCCCCATATCGCGAAAGGCGTAGCGCCCCCCGACCGGAATCGAACGCGTTGCCCCGATAGCCAGTTCCACGCGCCCGTCGGCCAGCGCGTCCCAGACGCCGTTGAAGACCTCCTGAAAAACAATCAGCTCGACATCGGGAAAGTGACGATAAAAATCGACAATCATCTGACGCATACGGGCCGGTTTAACAATGTCGTCTACGGCTATCGACAGCTGGCCGCGCCAGCCGTTGGCTATCTGCTGACACTGCTGGCGAGTGATCTGCATTTTTTTGATAACAGATCGTCCTTCCTGTAAAAACCAGAGCCCGGCGGGGGTCAATTCGACATCGCGATGGCGGCGTTCAAAAAGCGGTACTGCCAGCCACTCCTCCAGCTGACGTACGGTATAACTGACCGCCGAAGGTACGCGGTGCAGCTCCTGAGCCGCTGCGCTAAAGCTGCCGTTGCGGGCGACAGCATCAACAACTTCGAGTGAGTATTCGGACCACATATTCTGCCTGCAAAAATTTTGAATGCATGTAGCAAATATTAGCGTTTCACAAGCCAGAATGCACTCCCTACACTCTGCGGCATCATACCTGCACCTATAAGAGAATGTTATGCAACAACCCGGGAAAGGATTTTTAGTGTGGCTGGCGGGACTCAGCGTGCTGGGTTTCCTCGCCACCGACATGTATCTGCCGGCCTTTTCGGCCATCCAGCAAGATCTCAATACGTCTGCGGCGTCGGTCAGCGCCAGTCTGAGCCTGTTCCTCGCCGGCTTCGCCATCGGACAGCTGTTCTGGGGCCCGCTCTCGGACCGCTACGGACGTAAACCGATTCTGCTGACCGGGCTGGCGATCTTCGCTATCAGCTGTCTGGGAATGCTGTGGGTGCGGGATGCCACCCTGATGCTGGTGCTGCGCTTTATTCAGGCGATCGGCGTCTGCGCGGCGGCGGTGACCTGGCAGGCGATGGTCACGGATTATTATCCAGCCCAGCGCACTAACCGTATTTTCGCCACCATCATGCCGCTGGTGGGTCTATCGCCGGCTCTGGCGCCGTTGCTCGGCAGCTGGCTGCTTGCCCATCTGGAATGGCAGGCCATTTTTGCCACCCTGTTTGCCATCGCCCTGCTGCTGATGGTACCCGCCCTACGCCTGAAGCCGGTCGTCAGGCCGCAGGGTGATGTCCGCGAGAAGTTGACCTTTATGACGCTGCTGCGTTCGCGCGAATACAGCGGCAACGTGCTGATTTACGCCGCCTGCTCCGCCAGCTTTTTTGCCTGGTTGACCGGGTCGCCGTTTATTCTCCATGAGATGGGCTACAGCCCGACCGCTATCGGTCTTAGCTATGTTCCGCAGACAATCGCCTTTTTAGTCGGTGGCTATGGATGCCGCGCGGCGCTGCAGAAATGGCAGGGCCAACAGCTGCTGCCCTGGCTGCTGGTGATTTTCGCCGTCAGCGTGGCTGCAACCTGGATGGTTGGTCGGGTTGAAGATGTCTCAATCATTGCGGTGATGATTCCCTTCTGCGTGATGGCCGTTGTCAATGGCGGGATTTACCCGATTGTTGTCGCCCAGGCGCTGAAGCCGTTCCCGCAGGCGACCGGCCGTGCCGCCGCGCTGCAGAATACGCTGCAGCTTGGTCTGTGCTTCCTGACCAGTCTGCTGGTCTCCGCGCTGATTGCCACACCGCTGCTCACCACCACCAGCGTGATGCTGGTCTCGATCGTGCTGGCCGGGCTGGGTTATTTTATGCAGCGTCACAGCGCCTGCCTGACTACCGAATCGTCGCATGCATAAACGCGTTTCGGCGATGTTAAGGCTCAGTAATTAGCCTGCTAATATATTTTTATTGAAAGCCGGATTTCAGCGGCCTATACTGAACCGGCTTCACATAAATAAAATATTTTTTACGATTAACGGCAGCAGGATGCGTCCCGTTTCACCATGGAAGGCCTTTCGGCAAGGGTTATCGCCCTTCCTCTGTTCTACGTCGGATAGCAGCTTCACGGATATTCCGTGAGATTTCTCACAAAGCCAAAAAAGCGTCTACGCTGTTTTAAGGTTCTGATCACTTGGGCGTGATGGAGAAGCTATGAGTTCATCGTGTATAGAAGAAGTAAGCGTACCAAACGACGACTGGTACCGAATTGCAACCGAATTGCTCGGTCGCGCGGGCATTGAGGTCAATGGCCCCGCCCCCTCCGATCTGCGGATTAACAATCCGCTCTTTTTTAAACGCGTTTTACAGGAAGGCTCGCTGGGGTTAGGCGAAAGCTATATGGACGGCTGGTGGGATTGTGAACGGCTGGATATATTCTTCCATAAAGTACTGCGCGCCGGGCTGGAAAATCAGCTCCCGCATCATCTCAAAGATACGTTGCGCATCGCAGGTGCTCGCCTGTTTAATCTACAAAGTAAAAAGCGCTCCTGGATTGTCGGAAAAGAACATTACGACCTCGGCAACGATCTTTTCAGCCGTATGCTCGACCCCTATATGCAATATTCCTGCGCCTACTGGAAAGAGGCGCAATCGCTGGAAGAGGCGCAGGTGGCAAAATTAGATCTTATTTGTCGCAAGCTGCAGCTGGAACCGGGGATGCGGGTGCTGGACATTGGCTGCGGCTGGGGTGGTCTGGCTTACTATATGGCCAAAAATTATCACGTTAGCGTAGTCGGCGTGACCATTTCTGCCGAGCAGCAAAAAATGGCCCAGCAAAGATGCGAAGGGTTAGACGTCACCATTTTGCTGCAGGACTATCGCGATCTGCATGACCACTTTGATCGCATTGTTTCCGTCGGGATGTTTGAACACGTGGGACCTAAAAATTACGCCACCTATTTTGAAGTGGTGGATCGTAATTTGAAACCTGACGGCCGTTTTTTATTGCACACCATTGGCTCCAAAAAAACGGACCACAGCGTCGATCCGTGGATCAATAAATATATTTTCCCCAACGGTTGTCTGCCTTCGGTTCGTCATATCGCGCAAGCCAGCGAATCCCATTTTGTGATGGAAGACTGGCATAATATCGGCGCCGATTACGATACTACGCTGATGTCCTGGTACGAACGTTTCCTGGCCAGCTGGCCCGATATCGCCGATAACTATTCGGAACGGTTTAAACGTATGTTTAGTTATTATCTGAACGCCTGCGCGGGGGCTTTTCGCGCGCGCGATATTCAGCTCTGGCAGGTGGTCTTTTCTCGCGGTGTTGAAAACGGCCTTCGCGTCGCCCGCTAAAAATATCCCCCGTTAAAACGGGGGATATTCTTTTCTTTTATGCTTCATCCGGCGGCGGCACCCGATCATTCATCGCTCAGGTGTTGTGCCGCTTCTTTGGCTGCCAGCACACGTTCCACGGTATCCACTACCGCCTGCGTTTGCGGGTCGATCTCAATATTCACCCGATCGCCGAGTTTTTTAATGCCAAGCGTGGTGCGCTGCAGCGTTTCCGGGATCAAATGCACGCAAAAACGCGTCGGGGTCACTTCTCCGACCGTCAGGCTGATCCCGTCAACGCCGATGAATCCTTTATAGAGGATATATTTCATCAGCGTCGGGTCCTGAACCTTAAACCAGATCTGGCGGTTATTTTCCGAAGTCAGGATCTTGACGATTTCCGCCGTGGTCATAATATGACCGGACATCAGATGGCCGCCGATCTCATCGCTGAATTTTGCCGCTCGTTCCACGTTCACCACGTCCCCCACCTCTACCGCGCCGAGGTTGGTAATACGCAGCGTCTCTTTCATCAGGTCAAAACTGATGCGCGGACCGTCAATTTCGGTGACTGTCAGGCAGCAACCATTGTGCGCCACCGATGCCCCGGTCTCGATGCCGGCAAGCATATGCTCAGGCAGCTCCACCACATGGGTGCGAAAATTGGGTTTTTCATCGATGGACACCACTTTAGCGGTCCCCTGCACAATGCCAGTAAACATGCTTTACTCCTGTAGACTTTCGTGACGGTATCATTACCGTTATACCTGTCGGGAACAATACCAGTTGGCAAAACAGGTTGCCAGCGCGCATCGTGCCCTACCATTTTTTCACTGGCTTAATGGCGCATCATCGCTACAATAGACTGGAAAACCCCTCAGCTCTTTCTTCTTGCTGCCAATTACGGCGGCTTTTTTAGTCTCAAAATAACAACAATATAAAGGTGTTCACGTGCAGAAGTATTTTATTGAAGCGCGTCAGTTATTAGCCCTGGCCATTCCTGTGATCCTGGCACAGGTCGCCCAGACCTCTATGGGCTTTGTCGATACCGTGATGGCGGGTGGCTATAGCGCCACCGATATGGCTGCCGTCGCGATTGGGACCTCTATCTGGCTCCCCGCAATTCTCTTTGGCCACGGTCTGCTGCTGGCGCTGACGCCGGTTATCGCCCAGCTAAACGGCTCCGGCCGCCGCGACCGCATTGCCCATCAGGTTCGTCAGGGGTTCTGGCTGGCGGGATTCGTTTCGCTGCTGGTTATGGTCGTGCTGTGGAACGCCGGGTACATCATCAGCTCGATGCACAATATCGACCCGGCCCTCGCTGAAAAAGCGGTAGGCTACCTGCGCGCGCTGCTGTGGGGCGCCCCCGGCTACCTCTTCTTCCAGGTCGCTCGTAACCAGTGCGAAGGCCTGGCGAAAACCAAACCGGGGATGGTGATGGGATTTATCGGCCTGCTGGTCAATATTCCCGTTAACTATATCTTTATCTACGGCCACTTTGGCATGCCTGAGCTGGGCGGCATCGGCTGCGGCGTGGCGACGGCATCCGTTTACTGGGTGATGTTCTTCTGCATGATCTCCTGGGTACGTCGCGCCCGTTCTATGCGCGATATCCGTAGCGATGAAGGCTTCAGCGGACCGGACTTGAACGTGCTTAAACGCCTGGTGCAGTTGGGACTGCCGATTGCGCTGGCGCTGTTTTTCGAAGTCACTCTGTTTGCGGTCGTTGCGCTGCTGGTTTCTCCATTGGGCATTGTGGACGTCGCGGGCCATCAGATAGCCCTGAACTTCAGTTCGCTGATGTTCGTTTTACCCCTTTCGCTGGCGGCAGCGGTCACCATCCGCGTCGGCTTCCGTCTTGGGCAGGGTTCCACCCTCGATGCGCAGGTTTCTGCCAGAACCGGGGTTGGCGTTGGCGTCTGCATGGCCGTGATCACGGCGATTTTCACCATCCTGATGCGTAAGCAGATTGCGCTGCTGTATAACGACAATCCGGAGGTGGTCCTGCTGGCTTCCCAGCTGATGCTGCTGGCCGCGATATATCAGATCTCCGACTCCGTCCAGGTGATTGGTAGCGGGATTCTGCGCGGCTATAAAGATACGCGTTCGATCTTCTTTATTACGTTTACCGCGTACTGGGTGCTGGGACTGCCGAGCGGCTACCTGCTGGCCTTAACAGATACGCTGGTTCCGCGTATGGGTCCCGCGGGTTTCTGGTGCGGATTTATTATCGGGCTCACCTCGGCAGCGGTGATGATGATGCTGCGGATGCGTTTCCTGCAGCGTCAGCCGTCCAGCGTGATTTTGCAACGCGCGGCGCGCTAACGCCCAGCGGCATCCTGTTCCCGGGGTGCCGCTTCTCACCGTCGTACGGATTCAGCGCGGGCCCAGCGCAGCTCTTAATGCGTCAACAAAGCATTTAATTTTCGTCGTCCGCCGACGTCCGGCCGGTACCAGAATATGCATGGGCCGCGCCGGTCCTGAGAATCCGGCTAAAACCTGTACCAGGCTCCCCCGCTCCACTTCGGTTTTCAACACATCTTCCGGCCCGAGGGTAATACCGTGCCCAGCGATAGCCGCATTCATCAGCGCCTTCCAGTCATTCGCGCGAAACCGCCCGGAGGGTTTGACCTCGAACATCTCCCCCTGTTTCTCAAATCGCCACCGGCAGGCGCTGCCCGCCGACCAATGTCCATAAACCAGACACGCATGATGTTGAAGATCGGTCGGCGTCTGCGGTTCGCCGTGACGCAAAATATAGTCCGGTGACGCGCAGGCAATCAGCCGGTATGGCAGCAGAGGCCACGCCACCATCGAGCTGTCGGCCAGCTCACCGATGCGCACGATCACCTCAAACTCCTCTTCAATCGGGTCGACAATGCGGTCGCTCAACGTCAGTTCAACCTGAACGTCAGGATAGCGGGCAAGATAGTCGGTAATAAAGGCCGCGAGCGCATGCGATCCAAATGTGACCGGCGCATTCACCCGGATGATGCCTGAAGGTGTCGCTTTCATCTCCTGTGCCACCGCGTCCGCCTCAGCGATCTCCGCCAGTACCACGCGGCAGCGTTCATAATAGCTACGCCCGATATCGGTGAGCGTCTGTCGCCGCGTGGTGCGGGCGATTAATGAAGTGCCGAGGTGTGCTTCAAGCGCCGCCACGTGTCGGGCGACCATCTGCGGCGAAAGTCGCAGCTGTCCGGCAGCGGCGGCAAACGACCCCGTTTCAGCCGCCTTCACGAAAACCCTGATACTGGTGAGCTGGTCCATGATTCACTCATTTGAGTTGTTTATCATTCCACTATCTTACGATTTATCTTCTGCGGGGATGGAATTAAATTTATCAACACTCTCAGATCATTCGTAAGGAGTTGAAAATGAAGATTGGCATTATCGGCGCCGGATTCGTTGGCCGGTCTGTCGCGAAGCTGGCGCTTGCCGCCGGTCACGACGTTATGTTGAGTAACTCACGAGGGCCCCAGACGCTTTTCAGCCTGGGGCCGATGATTGGCTGTCAGGTCGGCAGCGCAGAGGAAGCTGCCGAATTTGGCGAGGTGGTGGTCATTGCCGTGCCGCTCAGCGCCATCCATTCGCTGCCGGTCAGCGGAATTCAGGATAAACATGTCATTGATGCAGTGAATTACTATCCCGAGCGTGACGGCCCGATCGAGGCGCTGGAGTCAGGAGAAACCACCACCAGCGAATTGCTCGCCCAAATCCTGCCTGCCGCTACCGTCACCAAAGCGTTTAACGCGATTCCCATGACCCAGCTGGAAAGCGATGGACTGCCCGCGGGCGCGGAAAATCGTCGGGCGCTGCCGTTGGCAGGCGATAGTGAAAAAGGAAAAGCGATCGCCGCCGCGCTGTACGAGGCATTTGGCTTTGACACCGTAGACGCCGGACCACTGTCCGAAGGATGGCGTTTTGAACGCGGCCAGCCTGCCTATTGCGTACGAATGACCCGCCCGACGCTGCTCACGACGCTGTCCGATACACCGCGTCGCTAACCCCCCCCCTCCGCTGACGCTGAATCCGTTAGCGGAGCATCCTGCTTTTCGCCCGCTCTATGCGTTGTACATTCCGTTACTCGCCGATACCAAACACTCACTGAAGCCTGAAAAAGAAAAACTTATAGTGATTTCAACAGCCCCGCAGTGGGGTTCACTGAAGAAATAATTTCGAGGATATCAGAATGAAAAAAGTATTAGCTCTGGTCGTTGCCGCTGCTATGGGTCTGTCTTCTGCTGCTTTCGCTGCTGACGCAGTAAGCACCACTCAGGCTCCGGCTGCTGCAACTCACAGCACCACTGCCAAAACCACTCATCATAAAAAACATCACAAAGCCGCTGCCAAACCGGCCGCTGAGCAGAAAGCTCAGGCCGCGAAAAAACACCACAAAGCCGCCGCCAAACCGGCCGCTGAACAGAAAGCTCAGGCCGCGAAAAAACACCACAAAGCCGCCGCCAAACCGGCCGCTGAACAGAAAGCTCAGGCCGCGAAAAAACATCACAAAGCCGCCGCCAAACCGGCCGCTGAACAGAAAGCCCAGGCCGCTAAAAAACACCACAAAGCGGCGGCTAAACCGGTAGCCCAGAAAGCTCAGGCGGCAAAAAAACATCACAAAACCACTAAGCATCAGGCCGCTAAACCGGCTGCCCAACCGGCTGCTTAATTTTTCCGCTAAGTTGAGTTAATCATAAACCGGCGCTGTTTCAGCGCCGGTTTTATTTCAGGAGGCCACTATGCTGCAGCGCTATCGTTTTGAGCTTATTCTGATCCTGTTAGTCCTCTGCGCACTTTTTACCCTTCGCCTTATTTTCAGGTAACCTCTCTTTTCCGGCCCCCGCGTCTGCGACGCCTCTTGCACCATTCGCCTGACGAATCACTCATTCTCTCCCGACAGCGTCGCCAGGCCTTACTTCGCGCCGCGTCAGGCACGACGCCGCAGCGAGACCAGGGCAACTGGATAAGAAATATCCTTTAGCATCAGTAAAATATGAGCAATATGCGTAAAACTTCCGCAATCGCGTGAGATCTGAAAGAAAAGTGACGTTTGCCTCTTGCCACAACCCCATCCGATCGCTAATATGCGTCCCCGTTGTCACCACAACATTGCGTTCATAGCTCAGTTGGTTAGAGCACCACCTTGACATGGTGGGGGTCGTTGGTTCGAGTCCAATTGAACGCACCATAATGCGTTTATAGCTCAGTTGGTTAGAGCACCACCTTGACATGGTGGGGGTCGTTGGTTCGAGTCCAATTAAACGCACCATAATGCGTCCGTAGCTCAGTTGGTTAGAGCACCACCTTGACATGGTGGGGGTCGGTGGTTCGAGTCCACTCGGACGCACCATTCTTTATTCCGCAGACATCAGCAGCCGTCTGTAGGTTATCGAACGGTGCGAATTTCGCACATTTCTCGCTGTAACACGCTCATCTCTCCTTTGCGGTTATCCAGGCCATTCCTGAAACAGGACTGGGGCCAGTTTATCCTCTCAGCAGCCCCCCTTGACGAAATATTCCCGCACGCACGCCGTATCTGTGGCGTTATTGCATATTGCACAGAGCGATGAAGAGCCGGCTTTTACCGGGTCTCTTGTGTTGACTTATGCGGCAACCCAGGGCGCAAACGGGTCGGAGTAGTGACGCCATTCGCCCGGCCCCTCCGCCATTTCTTCGTCCGTAAGCAGAGCCGAACCCAGCCTGGCGCGTAGTGCTGATTCATCCATATTCATTCCGATAAACACCAGTTCCTGCCGGGCATCGCCCACACCATCCATCCAGTTTGCCCGGATAAATTTCAGCGACTCATCATCCTGAGGCCAGCGTTCTCTGGGGACACTTGCCCACCACATTCCCCCCAGTTCCTGACGCGCCACGCCACCGGCCTGGGACCAGGCGCCGGCAAATTCCGGACGACTGGCCAACCAAAAATATCCTTTCGATCTGACCACTCCGGCCAGCTCATGTGCCATCACCTGGCAGAAACGGGCCGGATGGAAAGGCCGGCGGGCGCGAAAAACAAAGCTGCTAATCCCATACTCTTCTGTTTCCGGGGTATGTTCGCCGCGCAGTTCCTTCAGCCAGCCTGGCGCCTGTGCGGCATTATCAAAATCAAACAGCCCGGTATTCAGGACCTTATCCAGTGCTACCTGACCAAACTGCGAAACAACTATTTTTGCCCGTGGATTCAGAGAGCGCAAAATAGCCGTTAGCTTTTCTTGTTGCCCGTCATCGATCAGATCGACTTTGTTCAGGACCAGCACATCGCAGAATTCAATCTGCTCAATGAGCAGATCGACCACGCTGCGCTCATCGCCTTCGCCCAGTGATTCTCCGCGTGAGCGGAGGCTATCTGCAGAGTCATAATCACGCAAAAAATTGAAGGCATCCACGACGGTCACCATGGTATCAAGACGCGCCACGGTTGAAAGACTTTGCCCGTCATCGCCGGCAAAGGTAAAGGTTTCAGCAACCGGAAGCGGTTCAGAAATACCGGTAGACTCGATAACCAGCTGATCAAAGCGCCCTTCTTTCGCCAGGCGATTCACTTCCAGCAGGAGATCTTCCCGCAGCGTGCAGCAGATACAGCCGTTACTCATTTCAACCAGTTTTTCATCGGTACGTGAAAGTTCGGCGCCCCCTTCCCTGACCAGAGCGGCATCAATATTGACCTCCGACATATCATTGACGATAACCGCAACGCGTCTGCCCTCTCTGTTGTTCAGAATATGGTTGAGCAGGGTCGTTTTCCCGGCGCCCAGAAAACCGGACAGAACGGTCACCGGCAGACGCATGTCGCCCTGTCTTTCTACGCTGATGTCAGACATTGCCTTTTATCTCCTCGTACTTCATTTGTCATTGGTCCGCTGATTTCGGGCCACTCAGTGTGACCATCGCATTTCAATTGTTATGTTATAACATAACAATTGAAATGCCAACATCGACCTTTATGGCCACATAGAGGAGAAATGTGCAGCAGCGATACGCAATGTTGGCTTAGCTGCAGGTGGGGAGCGTCGCCATTTATCGGGAGTGTTCCGCAGCGTTATTGGACAAATTGTCATGGCCCAGTCCGCCAATAAATGGCAGACGGATACGTAGCGGCGTGAAATCCAGGCCGACGTTCAGCCCCAGCAGATTGAGTTCAAATCCCTCTTCAGCTCCCAGCGTTACGCCGGCGATACCCAGCACCGACACCTGCAGCCCGCGCCCGGATGGCGGTAGGCCAATGGGATTCAGCAGCGAGCGAAAATCTTTCCCCACCGCGTTGGCCGGCATATCCAGTTTGAGCGCGGGCACCTCGCGGCCAATATGGGCCAGAAAGGTGTTACTGTTAGGGCCCGGCCAGGCGTGGTAGGTATCCGGCCAGGGGTAGGAGGCAATTGCCGCGACAATCTGCGGGATCATGGCCTCGGCCTCTGCTCCCCGATGCTCCACCAGTAAACGAGGTTTCGCGCCGAACCAGTAGCCATCCGGCGGGTTGCTATTACGGCGCACCTTCTCCCCGCCTCCCCAGCTAATCACTTCATAGCGGTTATATTCCGTTTCCCCGGCGCGTTTATAGATAATCCAGGGATGCACCGCCACCACGCCTTTCCAGCCCCAGGTGGGCGCAGCGTAGACCTGCACAATGGCCAGGCGGGCGTTTTGCTGGGGATCAGGCGCCAGGCCAGCTGAGTCACGACGGGCGGACCACCAGCCCTCCTGCGGACGTAGCTCCCGCTGATACATCGTCTGGGCCAGGCTGGCGCCAAGGGAGAGCAGGATGATGCAAAGCAGACTCAGACAAACGATTTTTATAATCATGGCGGCCTGTATTCAGTGAGGAGACATCTCTATGGGCGATTATTGTCCTGACGGGACCGGGCAGCAATATAAAACGCGCAGATCATCGTCAATCTGCACACACCGATGAGAAATTACATTAATGCATTACAAGAACGCGATATGGCGTACGATTTCATGCCCTTACAGTTTCGGGATTGGCCAGACGCTTCAGTAGTTCCTTGCCCGGCTCCCTGCCGCAGGTCGGCAATCATTTATCGTCTACCAAAGTCACTCAGGCCGAGAGCTGCGCGCGCTCCAAAAGCAGAGCACAGGCGAAACACCGCGGTATCAGTACACACAACGCCACTTGCGGTTCGCATTCCCTTCGCCCCTGGACTATACCTTAGGCATCTTTATTCCCTGAGGAACAACCCTTATGAGCAAAAAAATTCTGATGCTGGTTGGTGATTATGCCGAAGATTACGAAACCATGGTGCCGTTTCAGGCATTGCAGATGATTGGCCATCAGGTTGACGCGGTTTGCCCGGAGAAGAGCAAAGGCGACTATATCATGACGGCGATCCATGATTTTGACGGTGCCCAGACCTATAGCGAGAAACCCGGGCACCGCTTTGTCCTCAACGCCGACTTTGCTGCCGTAAAAGAACAGGATTATGACGCCCTGCTGATCCCCGGTGGACGAGCGCCGGAGTATCTGCGCTTGAATGACGAGGTGCTCAAACTGGTTCAGGCGTTTGACGCGGCGCACAAACCCATTGCCGCCGTTTGCCACGGCCCGCAGCTTCTGGCCGCCGCCGGAATACTGAAAGGCCGCACCTGTAGCGCCTACCCGGCCTGCGCGCCGGAAGTACGGCTCAGCGGCGGGCATTATGCTGAGATCGGTATCGATCAGGCGCATGTTGACGGCAACCTGGTCACCGCCCCTGCCTGGCCCGCCCATCCGCAATGGCTGGCGAAATTTGCTGAAGTGTTGCAGCAGTAAACGTTGAATCCGCGACGAATAAAACGCCCCCGGAGGACCGTCCAGCTGACGGTCCTTACTGAGGACTGTTTTCGGGGCCGCCAGCCACAAAACCGCAATCAACTCATGACCTGCCCGGCGATTATATTTTCAACAACCCGACAAATGACTATAATAAAGCATGACAAATGTCCTTATTCAGGAGGGAAGATGAAAACCTGGGTTCCTGCAGAGCAACCTGCCGATAATGCGCTGTGGCGCTATGCCGGGCTACCGGCGAATCGGGGTATGCAGTTGATTGAGCTGCTGAGTATGGGATTACCGGTCAGCATTCTGGATAATATTCATGAGTGGACGGAAATGTCGAAAACCGACATTCTGCGCATCACCGGGATTAATGAGCGCAACGTTGCCCGGCGCAAGAGCGCGGGCGGCACGTTGACGCCAGGCGAAAGCGAACGTGTGGCGCGTTTTGTCAGGGTCCTGGATACCGCCGTCGACTATTTTGGCAGCAAGCAGGATGCCTACGACTGGCTGCAGTCGCCGGTCAGAGGACTGGGCAATGTCGCCCCCATCGATCTGATTGCTACCGAGAGCGGCGCGCTGGAAGTAACAGACCTGATTGGTCGCCTGGAACACGGCGTCTTTGCATGATTTTCTATCGTCTGGTTACCGGCCGTTACGCCAGCGAAGCCTGGACGGGAAGCGGGGCCAACCAGTACGGCGGGCGCTGGAATCACCAGGGACACCCGGCGGTCTATGTGTCCACTTCCATTGCCCTGGCGTCACTGGAGATCCTGGTTCACGTCAAAAATGAGGCAATCCTCAACCAGTATCAGCTGTATAGTATCGAGATACCGGACAGCGAAGTGGAATCCCTCGATAAACAGTGGTTACCGGATAACTGGCAAGAAAATCCGATGCCCGTTTCCACAATGGATCTGGGCACCGGCTGGCTACAGTCGGGCAGCGGTCTGGCGCTGATGCTTCCCTCCTGCATTATTCCCTATGAAAACAACGCCATTTTAAACCCGCTGCATCCCGCGTTCAGCGAGGCCCTGGCCTCCGTGCGTCAGTATCCCTTTACCTTTGATCCCCGCCTCGCACGCTCCACGCCCCTCTGAAGCCCTGGCAGCAATACCTTGCCATCAAGACTGAGGGAGGAGAAAACCCTTCGCCGCGCCTTGCCAGTTCGTGGTGATGGTTAAACCGTCGGCACGGTTCCACCATCAATGAGGTATTCTGCCCCGGTTATCGATGCCGCCCGGTCGGAGGCTAAAAACGCAATCAGATTGGCCACCTCTTCGGGTTGCGCCGGACGACCGAGTGGAATTCCGCCTAATGAGTCCATGATGATTTGTTTCCCTCGCGCATACTCAACCCCCTGCTGCTGCGCGAGCCGCTGCGCAAATCTGACCGCCGCCTCGGTTTCAATCCAGCCGGGGGCCACGCTCAGAACACGAACGCCCCTGGGGGAAACCTCTTTCGACAGGCTTTTACTGTAGGTGGAGAGCGCGGCTTTTGCCGCGGCGTAGGCCGTGGTTGACTCCGGCAGCGGCATCCTTCTTTGGATTGAAGAGACGTGGATAATCACCCCCTTCCCGCTGTTGAGCATGAGGGGAAGCAGTAGACGATCCAGCCTGAGGGCAGGGAAAAGGTTGAGATCCAGCTCCTGCTGCCACAGCTCATCGCTCAGCGCGGCAAACCCGCCTGCCGGGGAGGAAGAACCGCCCAGCATATGAACGATAATATCAACGCCGCCCAGCTGCTCCTGTACCTCCGCGGCCAGCAGAGCGCACCCGCTCGCCGTGGCGAGATCCGCCGTCACAAAGAGCGCATCAACAGGAGCGTCCGGCGGATGGCGAGCGCAGGTTAACACTCGCGCCCCCAGCTGGCGAAACAGCGCCACGGTTGCCGCCCCGGCCCCTTTGGTACCCGAGGTAATCAGAACGCGCTTTCCTTCCAGCGCCAGAAAATCACTCATCACCGATCTCCAGCTCATCGATCTGCCCTGCCGTCAGGCGAAATACATAGCTAAGGATGACCGGGCTGCCGGGAAAATTTCCGCTGACGTTGGCGCGCACCTTTACCCTGGCGCCCTGCGTTATCGTCTCAATAGGTTCGGCGACATACCGGTATTTTTGTCTGGCGGCAACCCGCCACTCGCGGATGGCCTGCCGTCCGCGATAGGTATTCCCTTCATCTTTCACCACCGCATCCGGGGTGAAGGCGCTGACAACGCGCTCCAGATCTTCAGCGGCAAAAAAGGCCTGTACTGCTGATGGCGTATCCATAGTGAATCTCCCGTGATTAAACGCTACGGCTTAACTTTAAGAATCCTTTATAATTTAAACAATCAGGACAAACCGGGATGCCATGATGAAGGAAATGGGATAATGTCGCGAATCACGCTAACGGATTTAGATGCCGTTATGGCCATCGCCCGACGAGGGACCTTTCGCGCGGCGGCGATCGAGCTGGGGGTATCAACCACCGCATTGAGCCATATCATCGCCAGATTTGAAGCCGAAATGGGCGTACGTCTATTTAACCGGACTACCCGCAGCGTGGGGCTCACCGACGCCGGTCGCCTGTTTATCGATAACATCGGTCCGTCGCTGCAGGGCGTTCATCAGGCCCTTGAGGTTGTCCGCTCCCGCAGCGAAACCCCTTCTGGCGTCCTGCGCATCAATACGCCTCCGTTTGCCGCCCGGACGCTTCTCTCCCGGGTCGTGCTGGAGTTTTTGCGCCGCTATCCGCAAATGCAGGTGGATATCGTCACCGATGGCCGGCTGATCGACATCGTTGCGGAAGGCTTCGATATGGGAGTACGGGTCGCCAGCCTGATACCGGAGGATATGATCGCACTTTCCCTCGGCAAACCTCAGCGCTATGCCGTGGTGGCTTCTGCGCAGTATCTTTCGCACCATAAGCGGCCTGAAACCCCCGCAGATCTGCTCAATCATCCCTGCATCCGGGTGCGTCTGCCCGATGGTTCCCTCTATCGCTGGCATCTTGAGAAGCAAGGAGAAACGGTACAGGTCGATGTCCGCGGGCAGCTGACGCTGGATGAGGCGTCGCTGGCGCGGATTGCGGTGCTGGAAGATGCGGGAATAGGTTTCTTTCTTGAACAGGATGTCATCGAGGATATTGAGGCCGGCCGGCTGATTCGTTTACTGGACGACTGGACGCCCCCTTTTCCCGGCCTGTGTCTGTATTATCCCGGCAGACGTCACCCCTCCGCCGGGCTGGCCGCCTTTCTGGCGCTGGTGCGGGAATTTGCCCGATCCGCCGGCCGTTGAGCCCCCCTGGCAAGCGCCGGTACAATGCTATCGCGGCGCCGGCAAATCTTCCCGCTGGCGCCAGGCCGCAAGTTCTTCATTCAGCCAGGCGATGAACAACGAGACTTCCGTTTTCTTTTCACTTTGCTGCGGGGTGACCAGCCAGTACGGCCAGGGATAAGGCGCAGAACAGGCGGTGACCTGGACCAGCTCTCCTCGATCGATCGCGCCCTGCACCAGGGAGCGCCGCTCCAGCGCAATGCCATTGCCGAGTCGCACGGCTTCCAGAACCAGATTCGAGTCGTTGATACAGAGTCCGCCGGCGACGATCTCACGCTCCAGCCCCGCCTTGAGGCACCAGGTTTTCCAGGATTCCATCGAAAATAGAATCTTACTCGCCGCCACCTCTTGCGGCGTTGCCGGCAGCGCGCCGCCGTTGTAATGCGGCGCGGCCACCACAATCAGCTCATCGGCAAACATATAGCGGCTTTCCAGCCCTTCCCAGTCGCCTTTCCCCATGCGAATGGCGATATCCACCGCCTCCTGCTGCATGTTGGTGACCGTCAGACTGGCCAGCAGCCGCAACGTGATATGGGGATAGCTGGTGCGAAAGCGATCCAGGCGCGGCAATAGCCAGTGGCAGGCAAAAGACGGTACCGTGGCCAGGGTTAACGTCGTCGTCCGCGGCTTAACGTGGACCAGACGAGTGGCATCCGCGATATGTTCCAGCGCCTCGCGGACATGCATCGCATACAGTCGCCCCTCTTCGTTAATCTGCACTCCGCGTCCGTGACGCGTAAACAATCTCACGCCGAGCATCTCTTCCAGCACTTTAATTTGCTGACTGATTGCCGAATGGGTGACATGCAGCTCTTTCGCCGCCTGCGTCACGCTCCCAAGTCGGGCAACGGCCTCAAAGCTCCGTAAACTGGCGATCGGTGGGTAATCCGACATGAAGCAGCTCCTTATATTCCGGCTCCTGGAGGTCAACGTTACCCTGGTCCAGGAGGGTAAACCTCGGGCGACAGTACCGGTCAGTCATTCTGACATCTCAGGTAAGAAATGCGTAATATTCGTTATCGCCAATCTGGCGTAATGTCTCTCTGCAGCCAGGGGCAATGCGCACGGTGATATCCTTCCTGGCGCACCTTGATTGACCCGGCATTCTCCTTTCAGAGACAGGAAAACAGGAATCATGATGAAACTCATTGGCATGTTGGACTCCCCTTACGTGAGGCGCGTCGCGGTATCTCTGGCGCTGTACGGTGTCGAATTTGAACACCTGCCGCTGTCGGTGTTTAGTGCCGTTGAACCCTTCGCAAAATTCAATCCGGTGGTCAAGGCGCCTACGCTGATTCTGGATAACGCCGTTCGGCTGATGGACTCCACGCTGATCCTTCATTACTTCGAATCTCAGGCAGATTTGCAGCGTAAATTGCTCCCCGCCGCCGGCCCTGCGCTGGCCGAAGACCTTCAGACGCTGGGATGGATTCTGGCTGCCAGCGAAAAAGCCGTACAACAGGTTTACGAACACCGCTTACGGCCGCCAGAGAAACAGTATCAACCGTGGATTGAACGCATCACCTGGCAGTTACTGTCTGCCTGCCGGGAATGGAACGCCGCGCTGGAACGCCGGGCGCTCAACACGCCGCTCGATCAGGTCTCGGTAACCAGCGCCGTGGTATGGACCTTTATTCAGGCGATGATCCCCGAGGAGGTGAAGGCCGATGACTTCCACTCAATTCGTGCCCACAGCGAAATAGCAGAAGCCCATCCGGCCTTGAAACAGTTTCCTTTTCCCTGAGCGATATAACAGCGGAAAACTTTTGCGGGGCACAGAGGCCCCTTTTTTATTGCCCGCCAGCCGACAGCCGGGAGCGACGTACAGACCGCATGCATACAGCTGGCTGGCGCCGGGGTTTTCGACCACACTTAAACCCGACTCCCGCTGCTGAACCTAAGGCGCCGATCGCTTTTCCCGGTTGACCGTCCGGCAGGCGGGAAACGGCAATGGAAGAACGTTTATCACGGGTGATGATGCATGAAGAAAATTGCGATTATCGGCGCAGGCCCCACCGGGATTTATACTCTTTTTTCCCTGTTAAAATATCCGGAGCCGCTGGCGGTGACGGTCTATGAGCAGGCGAGTCAGGCCGGCGTCGGCATGCCATACAGCGACGAAGAAAACTCGCGCATGATGCTGGCCAATATCGCCAGTATTGAAATCCCACCGATCCTCTGTCCCTATATCGACTGGCTGAAACAGCAAAGCGAGGAGCACCTTGCCCGCTATGGCGTCAGCTATGATTCGCTGCATGTTCGCCAGTTTCTTCCGCGTATCCTGCTTGGCGAATATTTTCGCGACCAGTTTATCGGCCTGACAGCCAGAGCCAGACAACAGGGTTTCTCGCTGACGGTGCATGAATCCTGTGAGGTCACCGACCTGCAGGCCACGGCAGAAGGCGTCAGATTATGGGCACAAGGTGAGTCGGCGGCGGAACGTTTCGATCTTGCGGTCATCGCCACGGGCCACGTCTGGCCCGCTGACGAGGAGTCCACCCGTACCTTTTTCCCCAGTCCGTGGTCCGGCCTGATGGATGCCGAGATCCCGGCATGCAGGGTCGGTATCATGGGTACCTCGTTGAGCGGTATTGATGCCGCGATGGCCGTGGTGGTTCAGCACGGCGAGTTTGTCGAATCCGCCGCGCGCTCGCTGCAGTTCAGGCTCAATCCGGCCAGCAAAGCGCTGAATATTGTCCTGATGTCGCGCTCCGGCATATTGCCGGAAGCGGATTTTTACTGCCCGATTCCCTATGAACCGCTTTCGGTGGTGACGCCTGACGCGCTGGAAAAGGCGATTGCCGCCGGTTCAGAGGGTTTACTTGACCGCGTTTTCCGGTTGATGGCAGAGGAGATCGAGCGCGCCGATCCGCAATGGAGTGCCGGTATCGCCCTCCCGACGCTGAACGCCGATAGCTTCAGCGACGCGTGGTTTCGTGAACGACACCAACATGACCCGTTTCACTGGGCGCAGGCCAATCTTATGGAAGTCGAGCGCAACAAGCGCGAGAAATACACCGTTCCGTGGCGCTATGTCATCCTCCGGCTGCATGAGGCCGTGCAGGAAATGGTCCCGCATCTGGATGCGCGGGATAGTCAGCGCTTTAGCGACGGGCTCGCCCGGGTGTTCATCGATAATTACGCCGCTATTCCGTCAGAGTCGATCCGCCGCCTGCTGGCGCTTCGCGAAGCCGGAGCGCTCCGCATTCTCGCCCTCGGCGAGGATTACCAGATGGCGATCGAAGAGGACAAAACGGTGATTACCACGGGGGAAAGCCGGGCCACCTATGATGTCTTTATTGATGCACGCGGGCAAAGAGCGCTAAAAACAAAAGATCTGCCCTTCCCGACGTTACGGGAGCAGCTGCAGGCCACCGGCGATGAGATCCCGGACGTGGGGAACGACTACACGTTACAGGAGCCTGCGGAGGTACGAGGCCGCGTGGCGTTCGCGGCGCTGCCGTGGTTAATGCATGATCGGCCTTTTGTGCAGGGTATTACCGCCTGTGCCGAGATGGCTGAAGCCATGGCCGGCGCCATTTCCCGTCCGGCGTCCCGTCGCCGCAGGCGTTTGCCGCAGACCGATCTGTGACGATCAATCTTAGCGCTGCCCGGGATCCGGGTGAAAAGGATCTTTCTTATGGTCCTCGCTATCATCGCGTTTACGCGGTATTTCCCCCTGTTCGCGCGGGTCGTCTTTTGCCGGGCGACTCCCGCGCTTTGCGGCGTCATTTGCCATCAATCGTCTCATGTATACCTCCGGTCGCGACGTGGATGATTGCGGTGGCTGATAAGCCGGCGCAGGAAAAAGTCCTGTGCAGGTTCCTCAACCGGCCTTATAAAGCCTGGTTGCCAGGACAAGTTTTCACCAGCGAAAAGATTTGCGCCTGCTCCTTCGCCTCAAGCCAGGTCTGGTGTTCGGATGGCGGCGACGGGGTGTGGTAGCGGCCCTTTTCGGCAATGGGCGGCGATGAGCGGCCTGTGCAAAAGGGCCTCTCATCGCGATTAACAGGCGTCATCCACGCAGGCAGGCGAGATATTTTTGTGCGGAACGCTGTACCCTTTCATGCGCGTTGTTCAGCATATTTTGCCCGGCGAAGGCTCCGTACAGTCTGGCAAACCGCACGCCGGCCAGGCGCTGCATGATGTTTTCAATGACCGACGCGGGCAGCGGCAGCATATTCGGGTAGCTCCACATAAAAGAGACCGCATCCGCACCGGGAGTCACCTGCAGGATGTCGCCCACCAGCAGCGTGCCATCGCCCTCGCGCCAGTGTAGAACGGTTCCCCCGGCGAAGTGGCCGCCCAGTCGCAACAGCTGCACCGAGGGCCATAGCTCAAACGCATCGCCTTGCCACAGACGAATCGCCGGGCTATCGCGCACGATCCACTCACTGTCGCTGGCATGCAGATAGACTGGCGCGTCAAAGGCGGCCGCCCAATCCTGCATGGTGGTGTAGTAATGAGGATGGGAAATCGCGATGGCATCAATACCGCCAAGCGCAGCTATCAACGCCATCGTGGCGGCATCGAGATTGGCAATGCAATCCCACAGAATATTGCCCTGCGGCGTTCTGAGCAGAAACGCGCGTTGGTTGATAGCGAACCGGGGAACGGTTTTAAGGCTAAACAAGGTGTTGTCATGCTGTTGCCAGGCGTTGGTATGATGGCTGATGAGATCCTCGAAGGCTACCCACGCCTGTCCGCTGACCGGGACATACTGGCGTTCATCGTCACAAATCTTGCAGCGTAAGATGGGTGTACTTCTTTCGTCATACGACGTGCCGCACGTTTTACACAGCTTAATCATTATTCCCCTCCTGCACGATGGTAAAGCAGTCATGAGTATGGCAGATGCGCGGCGACGGCCGGTGATTCCAAAGATGACAGGAAAGCCACAGAGAGGAGAACAGGAATAAGAACGGGAGGACGAGTCAAAAACGGTACGCTGAGATACAGGGCTTCCCTGCCCTGAAGAGAGAAATTACTCGAAGTAGACGGCCGGGTTCTCCGACAGCGATACAAAGGTTTTGGTGTTCTTATCCAGCGCGCCAATCGCCCCGCTTTCGATATCGTAAACCCAGCCGTGCAGGCGCAGCGCCTTATCACGCAGACCGACGGCAACCGACGGGTGAGTTTTGATGTTGTTCAGCTGTGCGATAACGTTTTCCCGCACCATCGCATTCACTTTATCGATTTCACTGTTCCAGGTGCCTTTTTCGACCACCGCTTTTGCGGCATCGGCATAGCGCAGCCAATGCGCCACTGCCGGCATCGGATCCAGACACTGGCAGGTCGCAACCGCAGTCATCGCGCCGCAGTTGGAATGGCCACAGATGACAATATCGGTGACGCCCAGGGCAACAACGGCATATTCGATAGTCGCGGACACGCCGCCCGGCTCTGGTCCGAATGAGGGCACGATATTCCCCGCGTTACGAATGACAAAGAGCTGTCCAGGTTCCTGCTGGGTCACCAGTTCCGGTACCAGGCGGCTGTCAGAACAGGAGATAAACAGCGCTTTGGGATTCTGGCTGGAGGCCAGGCTACGGAAGAGCTCTTTACGCTGCGGGAAGATCTCTTTCTGGAAGTTGAGGAAACCCTCAATGATATGTTGCATAGCAGTGTCTCTTTTCTCGGTATGAATTACGGTATGACAAAGATCACAGTTTGTCAGTGTATCACCGCAGCAGAGAATAGGAATCGTTATTCAAATGGAATCTATATGTTGCAGCCCCGATCGTTTCTGCGGGGCTGTGACAAAATACAAGGGATCTCACGCCTCAGACAGCGCAACGGTTGCGTTCAGTCGGTACGTGCACTACCTCCTGCTAGATGAAGAATTTTATTGCCTGTTGCATCGTCGTGCCTATTCCCCACAGCAGCGGTAGCCCCACAGCAAACCAGCTTAACGTTAGCAGCACAACGGAGGGACGGGCCTCCCATGTCAATTGCGCGTTGGCATTAATGGTATACATGCCCTTAGCCTGCTGCTGCTGTTCGGCGGTCATGGCATATTTTTCCGCAATCGGGCGCACAAGCTGGTTGCAGATGAAACCCATAACCAGTAATACCGTCAAAACCAGCAGCGTAATATCATAGATCCGTGCCGGGGCGATGCCCTGCGCCAGCTGATATTCTCGCAGGTAATTCACCAGCACCGGGCCGCTAATGCCGGCAGCGGACCAGGCGGTCAACAGACGACCGTGAATCGCTCCGACCATCTGAGAACCAAATACATCGGCCAGATAAGCCGGAATGGTGGCAAAGCCGCCGCCATACATCGAAATAATGACGCACAGCGCGCAGACGAAAAGCGCCACATAGCCACCGTGATTGGTCAGCGGCAACGTCCCGTATAACAACGCCCCCAGCAAAAAAATTAAGGCAAAGGTGGTCTTTCTGCCGCACAGATCCGACACCGAAGCCCAGAAGAAACGCCCCAGAATATTAAACAAACTGAGCAGGCCGGTGAATCCGGCGGCCATCGTCGCAATCCGCTTCAGCTGTTCGCCACTTAATTCATTCCAGCTCAGGTCCTGCGAGAGTAGCTTTCCGGCAAAAATCTCCTGCAGCATGGGTGATGCCATACCCAAAATGCCGATACCGGCGGTGACATTCAACCACAACACCAGCCACAGCAGCCAGAACTGGGGCGTTCGCCACGCCACGCTGACATGCACCTGTATGGTGGAATGATTACGCATCACCTTTTGCGCTTTCTCCCCCGAGGGATGCCAGCCCATCGGCGGCAAACGGTAGCCAAACGTACCGCACAACATAAACAGCGAGTAGATCCCCGCCAGCGCCAGGATACTCTGCCAGACGCCGTTTCCTTGCGGGCCGGCAAAAAAGTTCATCAGCCAGTTAGCTAACGGCGCGCCGACCAGTGCCCCGCCGCCGAAGCCCATGATCGCCATACCAGCAGCCATCCCGCGCTTGTCCGGGAACCAGCGCAGTAACGTAGAAACCGGCGATATGTAGCCCAGTCCCAGGCCAATACCACCAATCACTCCGGCTCCCAGCCAGAGTAGCCACAGTTGATGACTGTAAATGGCGAGAGCGGAGAGCAGCAACCCGCCGCACCAGCACAGCGTCGCGACGAGACTCACCAGTCGCGGACCGACTTTTTCCAGCCAGCTTCCCCAGAGTGCCGCGGCGCAGCCAAGGAAAACAAAAAACAAGGTATAGGTCCAACCCAGCAGCGAAATTTTCCAGTCACATTCTCGGGTAAATAGCTGCTGCCAGAATGACATCTCAGCCGGACACTGCAGGGGGTGTGTACCGCCAATTAACTGCGACATTGGCAACCAGAAGACGGAAAAACCGTAAGCCATGCCGATGCATAAATGCACGGCTAACGCCGCCGGTGGCACCAGCCAACGGTTAAATCCGGGGCGAGCAATGATGCGAGACTTAGCAAAAAATGGTGTTATCGGTGATACGGCTAAGGGAGGTGTATTCTCATTTAGTTGCGCCATAATCCTGTCCTTATCATGTTTGCTAACCGGCTACCTCAGCAGCCGAAGACAGGGTTACAAAGCAATAATGACGCCACCTGGTTAAAAAATAGACAAAAATGCAGACTGAAGCGAGCAAGCACTGCCTGCTGTTGGTCTCATAGCCAGAAGCGATAGCTTTACCGGCAGCAGTGAATGCGTCAAACCTCAAGCCTGAGTCAGGAAGAGATGATTTTGATAATTACCGCTCTCAGAGTGATAACCCGCCGCCGCTCCGCCATACGTTTAGCATAAGGGCTATCCTTGTCCGTTCAAGAATCAGATGCCAATCAGCTCGTACTTTTTAATTTTGCGATACAGCGTGGCAATGCCAATTCCCAGCTCATCCGCCGCCTGTTTCTTATTGCTGTAGCGAGTCAGAGCGTCGCGAATCATCTGTTTTTCCATCGCTTCCAGCGCCGTGCTCCCTTCTTCCTCTTTAACCTCCGCCATCTCGCCAGGCAGGCTGGCATCCCGCCCGGTGGTTTTACCGCTGCAGATTAAGTTTGGCGGAAGCAATGACGCATCAATCACCTCACCCGATGGCACAACGTTGACCAGGTACTCCATCAAATTGCTCAGCTCGCGGATATTGCCAGGCCAATGATAGCGCTTAAGCAAACCGATGACCTCGGGAGAGACGCCGGGATAGACCAGCTCAAGACGGCGGGTATGCAGCTGCAGGAAATGGTGAATGAGCAGCTCGATGTCATCCTGCCGCTCGCGTAGCGGCGGTAACCTTAACGGAATCACGTTAAGCCGGTAATAGAGGTCCTCACGAAATTTACCCTCGGCGATAAACTGCGCCAGGTTTTGGTTGGTGGCGGAAATAATGCGGATATCGACCGGAACCGGGTGACTGGCCCCTACCGGCTGGATCTCACGCGACTCAATTGCTCTCAGCAGCTTTGCCTGCAGCGTAAGGGGCATATCGCCAATCTCATCGAGAAACAGCGTACCGTGATTCGCCGCCTGTATCAGCCCGGGTTTACCGTTGGCCGACGCGCCGGTAAATGCCCCTTTTACGTAACCGAACAGCTCGCTCTCCAGCAGCTGTTCGGGGATAGCCGCACAGTTGATGGCAATAAACGGCTTTGCCTGTCGGTCGCTCAGCTTATGAATGGCGCGGGCGACAACCTCTTTTCCGGTCCCGCTTTCGCCAGCAACCATCACGCTGGACGGACCACGCGCTATGCGGCTTATCAGTTTTTTCAACTGACGCATCGGGCGACATTCGCCAATCAGCTGCTCAATCTGCGGCTCGTCCTGCGCCGCACTGAAATCCGTCGTGGCGTGCGATTGATGAAAAGCCATTAAGAATAGCCACTGATCCTGAACAGCATGCAGCTGCCCGATAATAAGTTCTTTCTTGTCATCAAAGGAGATCACATGCTGCATATGGCCGCGCACAAAATTATGCTCAAAGGTTAACGGACGAAAATTAATCGTTTTGCCGACCATATTTCCCTGATTTACACCAAGAATCTTTAATGCCGTCTGGTTGGCAAATTTTATCTTTTGATCGAGGCTGACCACCAGCACCCCCTGATCCATATTCTCAATCATGGTCAAAAATATTTTTTGAATATTATCGCTACTGCCCTGCCCCTCCAGCAGCCGCGAAACGAATATTGATGAGACATGGCGAACGTAATCGGAGAATTCGTGAAGATTATCTTTAATTCGCTCCTGCTGCTCGCGGGTTAACGCAATAAGGCTAATAACGCCCACACACTGTCCCTGATAAATAACAGGAGTGCCAAGAAACGCTTTTTCTTTGCAACTTTCCTTACTGGCACATCCTTTACAAAGAGGATCAAAACGAGAATGGGTAACAACTTTGTCTTTTTTTGTTTCTATTATGTAACGCAAAAGTCGCGAATCTTCATTCAACTTTTTTCCCAGCAATCTCCCGTACGCGCCTGTTCCGGCGACGCGACAGAGTGTGTTATCGACAATCTCGACCTCAAGCTGAAGCACGCTGGAGAGCATACGAGCAAACCGTTGAATTGTAGGTTGAATTTGCATCAATACGGATAAGGTGTTAGAGGAAATCATAATGAACCCTTACTCTCACTAACCGAAAACTATTTTTATTCTTTCCCGATGATACTACTCCAGGGTTGAACGGAATTGATGCAGATAAAATCCCCTTTTCACTCTTTGACGGAAATATGGAGGCGATATCACATTTTCATATCAATATGAGAATTCGCAGCGGTTTTTTATCAATTTGACGATGAAGCTGTCTCTTCTTCCCCGCTCTGCGGCCGCTGAATAAAAGAAACCGAATGGCAGCCGGCATAACGAAAATGAATCTTATTTACCTCACCCCCTCGAGCACCGATGTTTACGTGATCGTCATCGCATAATCACAGCCATTTATCTCTACGTCAGACTCTTTATCAGGAACTGGCACAGTTATTGTTAGTGAATATACAGCGCTGGCCGTCGCCACTTCACGCTCGCCGCTCCCGACCGCACAGCAATCATTAAGCTCGTCATTCACTACCAGGACCTAAAAATGAAAACTGTTAACGAACTGATTAAGGATATCAACCACCTCAACTCCAACCTTCACGATAAAGACTTCCTGCTGACGTGGGAACAGTCTCCGGATGAGCTGAAACAGGTGCTGGATGTTGCCGAAGCCTTAAAGACGCTGCGTGCAGAGAATATTGCCACCCAGGCCTTTAATAGCGGGCTGGGAATTTCCGTTTTTCGCGATAACTCAACCCGCACTCGTTTCTCCTATGCCTCAGCGCTGAATTTGTTAGGTCTCGCGCAGCAGGACCTTGATGAAGGCAAATCACAAATTGCCCACGGCGAAACCGTTCGCGAAACCGCCAACATGATCTCATTTTGTGCCGACGTTATCGGTATTCGCGACGACATGTATCTTGGCGCCGGCAATGCCTACATGCGCGAAGTCGGCGACGCGCTGGACGACGGATTCCAACAGGGCGTACTGCCGCAGCGCCCGGCCCTCATTAACCTGCAGTGCGATATCGACCACCCGACGCAGGCAATGGCCGATCTTGCCTGGCTGCGCGAACATTTTGGATCGCTGGAAAACCTGAAAGGTAAAAAAATCGCCATGACCTGGGCCTACTCGCCAAGTTACGGCAAACCTCTCTCGGTGCCTCAGGGAATTATCGGTCTGATGACCCGCTTTGGTATGGACGTCACTCTGGCACACCCGGAAGGCTACGATCTGATTCCGGACGTCATCGACGTGGCGAAAAACAACGCCGAAGCTTCTGGCGGCCGCTTCCGTCAGGTCACCGATATGGCAGAAGCGTTTAAGGATGCGGACATTGTATATCCGAAGTCCTGGGCACCTTATAAGGTGATGGAAAAACGCACCGAACTGCTGCGCGCTAACGATCATGATGGGTTAAAAGCGCTGGAGCAGGCCTGCCTGGCGCAAAACGCCAACCATAAAGACTGGCACTGTACTGAAGAGATGATGGCGCAGACTAAAAACGGCGAGGCGCTATATATGCACTGTCTGCCTGCCGACATCACCGGCGTCTCCTGCGACGAGGGGGAAGTCACCGAAGCGGTCTTCGAAAAATACCGTATCGCCACCTACAAAGAAGCCAGCTGGAAGCCATACATCATCGCCGCCATGATTTTGTGCCGCAAATACGCCAGACCTGGCCAGCTGCTGGAGCAATTGCTCAACGAAGCACAAAAACGCGTCAAGTAACCTATCAGGCTGGCCTGCAGGCCAGCATCACACTCTCCGCATGATGGATAAGGACAGAGTATGTCTGCTTTCTCACTGAAAATGGATATTGCCGAAAACCGTTTTTTTACCGGCGAAACATCCCCGCTGTTTTCGCGCCAGCAGGCGCAACAGGCACGACATTTTCATCAAAAAATCGTCGGATATAAACCGACGCCGCTGTATGCCCTCAAATCGCTGGCTGCTCTGTTCGGCGTAAGTACGATTCTGGTCAAAGACGAGTCGCAGCGTTTCGGTCTGAACGCATTCAAAATGCTGGGCGGCGCCTACGCTATCGCACAGCTGCTGTGCGAAAAATATCACCTGGATATCAACGCATTTTCCTTCGCAACCTTCAAATCCAGCATCAAAGAAAAGATGACCTTTGCCACCACCACCGACGGTAACCACGGACGCGGCGTGGCGTGGGCGGCACAGCAGCTGGGACAGAATGCCGTGATCTATATGCCCAAAGGTTCTGCCCAGGAGCGCGTTGATGCCATCCTGCGGCTTGGCGCCAGGTGTATCGTCACCGAGATGAACTATGACGATACCGTACGCTTCACGATGCAAACCGCCCGGCAAAACGGCTGGGAAGTGGTACAAGACACCGCCTGGGAAGGTTATACCAAAATCCCGACCTGGATTATGCAAGGTTACGCCACCCTCGCCGATGAAGCGGTAGAGCAGATGGCGGCAATGGGCATTGCTCGTCCGACCCACGTTTTCCTGCAGGCTGGCGTCGGCGCGATGGCCGGCGGCGTGCTCGGTTATCTGGTGGACGTCTTCGGCGCACGCGATCTGCATTCGGTTATCGTTGAGCCAGAGCTGGCGGATTGTCTCTACCGTTCAGGCGTCAAAGGTCAAATCGTCAACGTTGGCGGCAGCATGGCCACGATTATGGCTGGCCTGGCCTGCGGCGAACCCAATCCGCTGGGCTGGGACATTCTGCGCAACTGCGCCACCCAGTTTATCTCCTGTCAGGATGCCGTAGCCGCGCTCGGGATGCGCGTACTGGGTAATCCTCTCGGTACCGATCCGCGGGTGATTTCCGGAGAGTCTGGCGCTGTCGGTCTGGGCATTCTCTCCGCCGTACATTTCCATCCACAGCGCGAAGCGCTGATGAATAAGCTCGGACTGGATAGCCGCTCCGTGGTGCTGGTTATCAGTACTGAAGGCGATACCGATGTGGAGCACTACCGGGAAGTCGTCTGGGAAGGTAAATATCCGGCAGCCCAATAATTCCTCAGAACACTGACAAATTCATCCCGCTGAGCGGGAAACAAAAACTGGAGAACTGATTCATGGCTAAGCACATTCCCTTCAAACTTATTCTTGAAAAAGCAAACCACTACCAGCAGGACATGACCCGTTTTCTACGGGACATGGTGGCAATACCTAGCGAAAGCTGTGATGAAAAACGCGTTGTCCATCGCATTAAAGAAGAGATGGAAAAGGTCGGCTTCGACAAAGTGGTCATCGACCCGATGGGCAACGTTCTTGGTTATATCGGCCATGGCCCGCGTCTCGTCGCGATGGACGCACATATCGATACCGTCGGCATCGGCAACATCAAGAACTGGAATTTCGATCCCTATGAAGGCATGGAGACCGATGAGTTAATCGGCGGTCGTGGAACGTCTGACCAGGAGGGGGGAATGGCCTCAATGGTCTACGCCGGTAAAATTATCAAAGACCTCGGACTGGAAGATGAGTACACCCTGCTGGTCACCGGCACCGTTCAGGAAGAAGATTGCGATGGGCTGTGCTGGCAGTACATCATCGAGCAGTCAGGTATTCGCCCGGAGTTTGTTGTCAGCACCGAACCAACGGATTGTCAGATCTACCGCGGTCAGCGCGGGCGTATGGAAATTCGCGTTGATGTCCAGGGCATCAGTTGCCACGGTTCCGCGCCGGAACGCGGCGATAACGCGATTTTCAAAATGGGACCAATCCTCAATGAACTGCAGGAGCTCTCGCACAAACTGGGCAATGATGAGTTCCTGGGCAAAGGCACCCTGACCGTTTCCGAAATTTTCTTCACCTCGCCAAGCCGCTGCGCCGTTGCCGACAGCTGCGCCGTCTCCATCGACCGGCGCCTGACCTGGGGGGAAACCTGGGAAGGCGCTCTGGCTGAAATTCGCGCCCTGCCCGCCGTACAAAATGCCGGCGCGGTGGTGTCGATGTATAACTATGACCGTCCGTCCTGGACCGGGCTGGTCTACCCGACCGAGTGCTATTTCCCGACCTGGAAAGTGGAAGAAAACCACTTCACCGTCCGTGCGCTAAGCAATGCCTATGAAGGGCTGTTTGGTAAAGCGCCGGTCGTTGATAAATGGACCTTCTCGACCAACGGCGTCTCCATCATGGGCCGTCACGGCATTCCGGTCATCGGTTTTGGGCCAGGTAAAGAACCGGAAGCCCATGCGCCTAATGAGAAGACCTGGAAATCCCATCTGGTGACCTGTGCCGCGATGTATGCCGCCATTCCGCTTAGCTGGCTGGCCACTGAATAATCATTGACTGCAACCCCTCCCGTCGCTTCGCGACGGGAGTCTGGAGTGTTTATGCGCGTACTGATTAAAAATGGCATCGTCGTCAATGCCGACGGCCGGGCTAAACAGGATCTGCTCATTGAAAACGGTCTGGTCAGCCGCCTGGCCCCCCAGATAACGCCTGACCAACCTTGCGACACTATTGATGCCGAAGGTTGCTACGTGATGCCCGGCGGCATCGATGTTCATACCCACTTTAATATTGATACCGGACTCGCCCGCAGCTGTGATGATTTTTTTACCGGTACCCGCGCCGCCGCGTGTGGCGGTACAACAACCATCATCGATCATATGGGCTTTGGCCCTGCCGGCTGTCGGTTACGCCACCAGCTGGAGGCCTACCACGGATATGCCGCTTATAAAGCGGTGATTGACTACAGTTTTCATGGCGTTATCCAGCATATAAATCACGCGATTCTTGATGAGATCCCGATGATGGTCGAGGCGGGGATCAGTAGCTTTAAGCTCTACCTGACCTACCAGTACAAACTCAATGATGACGAGGTGCTGCAGGCGATGCGTCATCTACAGCGTGCCGGGGCATTAACGACCGTACATCCGGAAAATGATGCCGCTATCGCGCAAAAGCGCGCTGAGTTTCTTGCCGCCGGTAAGACCGCCCCGCGCTATCACGCTTTAAGTCGCCCGTTTGAGTGCGAAGCCGAAGCCATCGCGCGGATGATCAATCTGGCACAGCTTGCCGGCAACGCACCGCTATACATTGTGCATCTCTCCAATAGTCTGGGTCTGGACTATCTACGTCTCGCCCAGGCCCGCCATCAGCCGGTATGGGTAGAAACCTGCCCACAGTATCTGCTGCTCGACGAACGCTGCTATGAGCGTGAAGATGCCCTGCAGTTTCTGCTCAGTCCACCTCTGCGTAATGCCAGGCATAACGATGCCCTGTGGTGCGGCATCAGCGATGGCGCGATTGATGTTGTCGCCACCGATCACTGTGCTTTCTCCATGGCCCAACGCCAGCAGCTTTCCGGTGGCGATTTCAGCCGCTGTCCAAACGGTCTGCCGGGAGTCGAAAATCGTTTGCTGCTCCTGTTCTCCCACGGGGTGATGACCGGACGCATTTCGGCGGAACGTTTCGTGGCTCTCACCAGCGCGACGCCGGCAAAACTGTTCGGTCTGTGGCCGAAAAAAGGGCTGCTGGCACCCGGCGCCGATGGCGATGTGGCGATCATCGATCCGCGTCGGACTACCACCATTCGTCATGAAATGCTGCATGACAACGCTGACTATTCCCCGTGGGAGGGGTTTATCTGTCAGGGCGCTATTCGCCAGACCTTGTCTCACGGCAGAGTGATCTTCGATAACGGTCACTTTACCGGCACCGCAGGCCAGGGGCGTTTCCTGCGCCGCCATCCCTTTTCAATCGCTAACGCTCCCGTAAGCGGAAATGCACCCTAAAGTGAGGAATGAATGAGTAAGAAAATTGTTCTCGCCCTTGGCGGAAATGCCTTAGGGGACGACCTGGCCGGGCAAATGCAGGCCGTTAAACAAACCGCGCAGGCCATCGTTGACCTGATTGCGCAGGGACACCAGGTGGTGGTGACTCACGGAAATGGTCCGCAGGTGGGGATGATTAACCTCGCTTTTGAAGCCGCTGCTAAAACGGAAGCGCACACGCCCATGCTGCCAATGTCGGTCTGCGTCGCCCTGAGCCAGGGCTACATTGGCTACGACTTACAAAACGCACTCCGTGAAGCACTCCTTTCCCGAGGAATGACCGTGCCCGTGGCAACGCTGATTACCCAGGTCGAAGTGGACGCCAACGACCCCGCATTTAAACATCCAACCAAACCTATCGGCTCCTTTTTTAGCGAAGAAGACGCCAGGCAGCTGACCCGCCAGGGGTACACCATGAAAGAGGATGCCGGCCGCGGCTACCGCCGCGTTGTCGCATCGCCACAACCGGTGGATATCATCGAAAAAGAGACGGTGAAAGCGATGATGGAAGCGGGTCATGTGGTGATTACCGTAGGCGGCGGCGGTATCCCCGTCATTCGTGAAGGCCACCACCTACGGGGTGCCAGCGCGGTGATTGATAAAGACTGGGCCAGCGCGAAACTGGCAGCGATGATTGACGCCGATATGCTGATTATCCTGACCGCGGTGGAGAAAGTCGCCATCAACTTCGGCAAAGCGGATGAGCAGTGGCTGGACAGGCTCACGCTCAGCGATGCCGAACGCTATATTCGCGAAGGCCATTTCGCGAAAGGTTCTATGTTACCGAAAGTCGAGGCTGCCGCCTCGTTCGCGCGTTCCCGTCCCGGACGTCAAGCACTGATTACGGTTCTGAGCAAGGCTCAAGAAGGAATTGAAGGCAAAACCGGAACCGTGATAGCGGGTTAAACAAGGTCTGAGAAAACCAGTAACCCTCGATACGCCCGGTGATGTTCCGGGCGATTTTTACAGGACCAGCCCACGGGATATCAGGCTCAGGCGACCGTTAACACCGCTTCTTTCGCCTTAACGCCTCGGTGCATTAGCGTCATTAGCGCTTCAAGCACGCCACCGCCAATCGCTCTGGCCTTATCCGATACGCTGGTATAATCGGCGTCTGCGCCGCGCGGATCGATATCACCGATTTTGAAACCGCTGTTAACCACCAGGCCATCGTTTAATAACCCACGCACCATCCCGCCCAGCGGGGCCAGAATCTCCCGGTCACCGATGGTGGCGATCGTCTCCCCTTCGTTGACAATATCTCCCAGCCGCACCCGCCCCTGTAGCACGCCGGCCACCGGAGCGCGGATTACCCTCAGCGACGTGTGGCCCTGAATATTGCCCGGGATCCCGGTATTTGCCTGAGCGCAGCCGTGGTAAATCACCTGACCTAACCAGTGGCCCCGATGGGTTTCAATTACCGCGTGGCAATCTTTTCCGGCACAGAAACCGGGGCCAAGCGCGATCACCGCCGGTGCCAGCCCGCAATGAGTACCGAAGTTTCCCTTCGCCAGAATCGCATCCACCACGCAGGCGGGCCTCAGGTCGTGTAGGGAGTGGCACACTGGATCGACCAGAAGCGGGATGGCCCCATTTTCGGCGATACGAATAGCCTCATGTACCGACGCTGCGCGCCGGGCGACAACGCCCTCTACCGTCACCTCACCGTCGAATATCGCCTGGGCAAAGGCCACGCTGCGGCGGATCGCCGTCGGTTTTTCAACCTCGAGCATGATCACCTTAAATCCGGCATGCCAGAGCCGCAGCGCCACCCCGGTAGCAATATCTCCGGCACCGCGAATCACGACCCGCAGATGCTGTGAGGGATGATCCACCGCCATCATCAGGCCACCAGCGGCCTGATTTTTCACCTGCAGGATCTCCGCCAGGACGCTGATAGCAATCTCGTTTGGCGTCTCTGCGCCAATGTTATAGCCCACCGGCGCATGCAGACGCGCAATGTGTTCTTCCGCAACCCCGTTTTCACGCAGTTGACGTAAAAAAACCTGAACCTTACGGCGGCTGGCCAACAGACCAAGCCAGGCCACTGGCTGGGTAATCAGCCGATCCAGCGCTTCGCGATCTTTATTGTTGGTGGCGATGAGAACAAAGTTGTCCGGGCGAATGTCCAGCTTTTCTAACGCGGAACCAAAGGTTTCGGCATGCAGCAGCTGGGTCGACGGAGGGAAAAAATCAGGATTGAGGCTCTCCCGATAGATATCGGCAACGGCGATTTCGAACCCCACCAGCGCCGCAATTTGCGCAATTGCGCGGTTGACGTGTCCGCCGCCAATCAGCACCAGGCGCGGCCGCAGGCCATGCACGCTGATATAAACCGACATCGCGCCTCCGCAGTCAGAGCCAACGGCATCGGCCCCGTTGCGCGCCATCCTGCCGTGAAACATTCGCGACGCCTTCTCACCCAGCGCCACCAGTGCCTCATCAATCACTTTTCGCTCCACCATCCCGCCGCCTATAGTTCCCGCAATGGTCCCGTCAGCGCGGATCAACATCTGCGCCGAGTGCCTGGGCGTTGAGCCTCTGCTGTCAACAATCTGCGCCAGCGCAAACGGGCGATTCTGTTCTTCGAGTCTTGCAGCTTCTGAGAAAATATTCATAACAACCTCGATGGCTATCCCTTTTCACCCCAGAGTGGATCTCACTCTCTCACTCGTCTGCGCGTGATTGCCGGACGCGCCTGAACGGATCCCGCCCAGATGGCATCAACATCGCCATCGGTCAGCAGGTCGGCTGTCAGCAAATTATCATTTTGAGAAAGCTGATTAAGTAACCAGATGCGCCGGACACCCGTCGGCGTATCTTTAAAGGCCCCTTCAGGATGCTGAATGAAACGATGCAGCATCGGCCAGCTCAGCCTGTCACCCGGTACGGCGGCGGTTATTCGGGAAAAAAAGGGCCATCGATGAACCGTCCCAGGACCAATACATTGCCCAATCAACCCGCCTCCCGTCACGGCAATGACGCAGCGACTTGAATCAGGGATGCAAGGTTCATGCTCGTTTGGCGCTTTGAGTACAAAACCGTGAGCGCCGTCGGCTTCTACCAGCACCACGTCGACGTCAGCCTGCGCCACCAGTCCATCGAGTTGCTCGCCGGTAAAACCCTTTACTTTTCCAGCCTGCGGCAGCCATGCGGAAAAACAGGCCAGCAGCGGCTGTTGCCAGACGACTGGCGACAGCCGCCGCGGATCGCGACAGATAACAACCGGCATCTGCGCCGGTAGATACATATGCGTGGTGGTGGTCAACAGGACCCGTCGTCCGGCCCGGACAAATAATTCAGCCAGCCACAACAACGTACTGGTTTTGCCGCCAGCGCCGACGGTGGAAATAAGTAACGGGCTGGCAGACGCACCCAAATCACAAAACAAGGCGTCATCTTGCGGTATATTTTCCATTAATCAGGTTCATTTCCATTATTTAAAGAGAGCTATGAAGCCGATCGACTGCATTATTACCGCCGCCGGGTTGTCCTCCCGAATGGGGCAATGGAAAATGATGTTACCCTGGCAAGAGGGAACAATACTTGATGCAAGTATTAAAAATGCCCTGCAATTTTGCTCACGTATTATTCTGGTGACGGGTTTTCACGCGCAGGAACTGCAGACACGGTATAGCAACAATCCCAGGATAACGCTGGCCCATAATGCGGATTATCAACATGGGTTGTTCTCATCCGTGATTTGCGGGGCCCGTGCCGTGACAAGCGAATACTGCTTTATCACCCACGGCGATCTGCCTTGTATCACGGCTGATGTGTTCCGCACCATGTGGCCGTTGCGCTATAACGGTTCGCTCCTTCCGCATTATCAAGGAATACCGGGCCATCCCATCCTCGTTGCCAGCCGCTATTTGCAACAGCGGCTGAACCGATCTGACGGTTCATCTGTCCGCAAAGCTCTGCTCAGCGGTCGGCATCAACGACTGGAACTGGAATATCCGGAAATTATTTTTGATATTGATACCCCTGCCGATTTTATTCGCCTGCAGAATAGCCCGCGTTTCTCGTCGCGATGCCATCGCACCTCATGAGGCGCGCATAGCGCGATAACGTAAATTATCATTGTGATAGATAAGCGTTGATTTTGAGAAATAAACACAGCTCATTTTGGTGAGTGATTTTAATTCGCATTAGCGTAACGTGATGTATTTCATAAAGCGTCGTTAACTTTAGATCTCTCTCACAGATTCGCACCCGCTTAGCTTAATGGCTAAATAACTGGTGTGATTGTTGCTCCACCTCTCCCAATTCGTCGGAAAGATCGCTTTCCCGATAATATTCGTTCACCGATTAATCTAAGGAGAGGGTTATGGGAGATATCATGCGTCCCGTCCCGTTTGAGGCATTATTGACGCGTATCTTTGATGAATACCAAAACCATCGCTCGATATTTGGTATTCCTGAACAGCAATTTTACTCGCCGGCAAACCCAAATCGACTCACCGTGTTCGGCGAGAGTTGTGCAACCCCGGTTGGACCTGCCGCCGGACCGCATACCCAGCTGGCGCAAAATATTATCACCTCCTGGTTAACCGGCGGTCGGTTTATCGAACTGAAAACCGTGCAGATCCTCGATCGGCTTGAGCTGGAAAAACCGTGTATCGACGCCGAAGATGAATGTTTTAATACTGAATGGTCGACCGAATTTACCCTGAAAAAGGCTGCTGATGAGTACCTGAAAGCCTGGTTTATTCTGCACCTGCTGGAAGAGATTTTCCCGCTCACGCCGATGAAGGGCGGCAAATCATTTATTTTCAATATGAGCGTGGGTTATAACCTGGACGGTATCAAGCAGCCGCCGATGCAGCAGTTCATCAACTGCATGATGAACGCCAGCAAGCAACCCGAATTTTCCCGCTATCGCGATATTCTCGACCGCTGGCTGCATGACGACAAGTTCCTTCTCCGCTTCCGGTTCGATGATATCCGTCCACGGCTCGACACGCTGGCACACCGGATCCCCGCCACCCTGGTACACGGCGTGACGCTGTCGACGATGCATGGCTGTCCGCCGGACGAAATTGAAGCCATTTGTCGCTATATGCTGGAAGAGAAAAACCTCAATACCTTCGTCAAACTCAACCCGACGCTTCTCGGCTATTCGCGGGTACGCGAAATTCTTGATACCTGCGGCTTCGGCTATATCGCCCTCAATGAAGAGTCCTTTGACCACGATCTGAAAATCGATCGGGCATTAGAAATGCTGGAACGCCTGATGCAACTGGCAAAAGAGAGACATCTCGGCTTCGGTGTGAAGCTCACCAATACCCTCGGCACCGTCAACAACAAAGGTGCGCTGCCGGGAGATGAGATGTATATGTCCGGTCGCGCGCTGTTCCCGCTGTCCATCAATGTTGCCGCTCTTCTTTCCCGCGCTTTTGACGGCAAGCTGCCAATCTCCTATTCCGGAGGCGCCAGCCAGCTCAATATTCGCGAAATTTTTGCAACAGGAATACATCCAATCACCATGGCGACGGACCTGCTGAAACCGGGAGGCTACCTGCGGCTTAGCGAATGTATGCGCGAACTTGAGCAGTCTGACGGCTGGAAGATGACCCGGGTGGACGTCGCACGATTGAATGCGCTGGCAGAAAAAGCCGTCAGCATGGCGTACACCCAGAAACACTGGAAACCCGATGACCGTATTGATGTCGGCGAGAAACTGCCCCTCACCGACTGCTACGTCGCCCCCTGCGTTACCGCCTGCGCCATTAAGCAGGATATCCCGGAATATATTCGTCTGATGGGCGAACAGCGTTATGCCGACGCGCTGGAGCTGATTTACCAGCGCAATGCCCTACCGGCCATTACCGGTCATATCTGCGATCATCAGTGTCAGTACAACTGTACTCGCCTGGACTACGACAGCGCGCTTAACATTCGTGAATTGAAAAAAATCGCCCTTGAGAAAGGCTGGGATGAATACCAGCAGCGCTGGCATAAACCCGCAGGTTCCGGCACCAGACATCCGGTAGCCGTGATTGGCGCAGGTCCGGCAGGACTGGCCGCCGGGTATTTTCTCGCCCGCGCCGGGCATCCGGTGACGCTTTTTGAGCGCGAAGCCAACGCTGGTGGCGTGGTACGCAATATCATCCCACAATTCCGTATTCCCGCAGAGCTGATCGAACATGATATCGATTTCGTGACCCGGCATGGGGTGAATCTGGTTTACGGCTGCGATCCGCATCTGAGCGTTGAAAAGCTGCAGCAGGAAGGATTCCACTACGTTCTGGTGGGAACCGGTACCGATAAGAACAGCGGCGTCCCGCTACGCGGTGATAACCTTAACGTACTAAAATCACTCCAGTTTTTGCGGGAGTATAACCGCGGCGACAACCTGAAGCTGGGGAAACATGTGGCCATTATTGGTGCAGGCAATACCGCAATGGACTGCGCCCGCGCGGCCCTGCGCGTCCCCGGCGTGGAGAAGACCACCATCGTTTATCGCCGTTCACAACAGGAGATGCCGGCGTGGCGTGAGGAGTATGAAGAAGCCGTTGCTGATGGCGTTCAGTTCCGTTTTCTGAACAACCCGGAAGAGTTTAACGCCGATGGCACCTTGACGCTGCGCGTTATGACTCTCGGCGAAGCCGATGAAAAGGGCCGCCGCCGCCCGGTACAAACCGCCGAGACCTGCACGCTGCAGGTCGATACCCTGATAACCGCCATCGGCGAGCAGCAGGATCATGATGCCCTCGCGGCGATGGGTATTCCGCTCAATGAACATGGCTGGCCGGTTGTCGATCTCAATGGGGAAACCGGTAAGGCCAACGTCTTCCTGATCGGCGATGTGCAGCGCGGCCCCTCTTCCATTGTTTCCGCAATCGGCAATGCCCGCCGGGCCACGGATACGATTCTGGCCCGCGAGAATATCCTCAGTCACCATGGTGATAAACGCTGGAATAACGTCAATCCGGCGGAAGTCTACCGCCGTAAAGGAACCATTGCCGTGGCAAGGGTAAACAAAGACGATCGCGATGCATTCGTGGCCCAAGAGGCCTCCCGTTGCCTTGAGTGCAACTACATCTGCAGCAAGTGCGTGGATGTCTGTCCAAACCGCGCCAACGTCTCAATCGCCGTACCCGGGTTCCAGAATCGCTACCAGACCTTGCACCTTGACGCCTTCTGCAACGAATGCGGTAACTGCGCCCAGTTCTGCCCGTGGCAGGGCAAACCATACAAAGACAAAATCACCATCTTTAGCCTGGCCGAGGATTTCGGCAACAGCACCAACCCGGGTTTTCTTGTCGAAGCGAACCAGGTTCACGTACGACAAAACGATCGGATCTGGCTGCTGAATATCGACGAACGCGGTCAGCTTAACGACGTACCGCCACCGCTTACCGACATGTGCCGCATTATCAGCCATGTTCATCTCCACCATCGCTATCTGCTGGGAGGCGTCGAAGTATGAGTATCCTGATTCTAAAAAATGCGACTGTCGTGCAACTTTACCCGGCAAAAGTCGTGGAAAATGTCGATATCGTTATCGAAAATGAGACGATTATCGATGTTGGTGCGGACCAGTGTCGGCACTATCCGCAGGCCAGCATCAAAGAGATGCGGGGCCGCCTGGTCATGCCTGGCAACGTATGTTCCCACAACCATTTCTATTCCGGCTTATCACGCGGTATCCAGGCCAACATCGCCCCCTGTCCGGACTTTATCTCGACGCTGAAAAACCTGTGGTGGCGGCTCGACCGGGCGCTGGATGAAGAGTCGCTGTACTACAGCGGACTCATCTGCTCGCTGGAGGCCATTCGCTGCGGCTGTACCGCGGTTATCGACCACCACGCCTCTCCGGATTATATTGCCGGGTCGCTTAGTCAACTGCGTCAGGCCTTTCTGAAGGTGGGGCTACGCGGAATGACCTGCTTCGAAACCACGGATCGCAACGGTGGCGTCAAAGAGTTACGGGCTGGCGTTGAGGAAAACATTCGCTTTGCTCGCGAAATAGATAGCGCAAAGGAAAAAGGCGATACCCCGTATCTGGTGGAGGCCCATATCGGCGCTCACGCGCCGTTCACTGTCCCGGATGAAGGCCTGAGTATGCTCTCCGAGGCCCTGAAGACAACCGGCCGCGGGCTGCATATTCACGCCGCGGAAGACCGCTACGATGTCTCCCATAGCCACCATCATTATGCAAAAGACCTGCTGGTCAGGCTGGCTGATTTCGATCTGCTCGACAGCAAAACGCTGATCGCCCACGGGCTGTATCTTTCGGTCAGGGATATTGAGCTGCTGAATGCGCATGACGGGTTCCTGGTACATAATGCCCGTTCTAACATGAACAATCATGTGGGCTATAACCAGCGTCTGGCGGCGTTCCGTAACCTGGCGCTCGGGACCGACGGTATAGGTTCTGATATGTTTGAGGAGCTTAAGTTTGCCTTCTTCAAGCACCGTGATGCCGGCGGGCCGCTGTGGCCGGATAGCTTTGCCCGTGCATTGAGCAATGGTAACGAACTGCTCAGTCGTAACTTTAATGCACAGTTTGGTCGTGTTGAAGCCGGTTACAAGGCCGACCTGACCATCAGCGATTACGCCTCGCCCACGCCGTTTATCGCTGAAAATATTGCCGGCCACATTGCCTTCGGGATGGGGAGCAGCAACGTGCATAGCGTCATGGTCAACGGGGTCATGGTTTACGAGGACCGTCAGTTTACCTTTGACTGCGAACCGGTGTTTGCCGAAGCCAGAAAGGTTGCGGCGAAGATGTGGAAGCGAATGGATGCCCTGGCCTGACGCCTCTGGCAGGAAAAAGAACCCGGTCTCTGCGCCGGGTTCTTTTTTTGCAGCAAATCTACAGCGTCAACAGACTGGCGGTGGCGACGTTACGCTGTTTTTGCAACGCCGCCAGCGCCTCAGCGCTCATCACCCTGAGCGCAGCCGTCGGGCAAACATCAACGCAGGCGGGCCCCTGTTCACGCGCCACGCACAGATCGCACTTCACCACCACCGGCGGATGTGCCGCCGTGGCCACAATCGTTATTGCCCCAAAAGGACAGGCTACCACGCACCCCTGGCAGCCGATACAACGTGCGGCATCGGCTTCAACCCGCTCGGTTCCCATCGTTAACGCGCCAACCGGACAGGCAGACACGCAGGGCGCGTTTTCACATTGATGACACATCACCGGTACGCTGAGATTAGCGAGACGCATCACCTTCAGGCGCGGATGAAACTCCGCCCCTTCAGCTATATGCGACAGGGCGCAGGCGACTTCACAGGTCCGGCAGCCAATGCAGGCCTGTGGACTGGCGACGATAAAGCTGGTCATATCCCCTCCTTGTTCCTGAACAGATCCAGCATCTCGTGAGCCGCCTGGCGCCCGGCCACCATCGCTGTAACCACCAAATCGGCGCCATGCACCGCATCCCCGCCGGCAAAAATTTTGTCATTGTCGGTTTGCGTCGTGCCGCGACCTTTACCACCGGTACGAATCTGCCCCCAGCGATCGAGTTGGATCCCGTGCCCACGTAGCCAGGGCATATCATGTGCCTGGAAGCCAAACGCCATGATCAGCACATCGGCCGGGAGCTCAAACTCTGAGCCGACAATCGGCTGCGGACGACGACGCCCGTCCGCGCCGGGTTCACCCATTTCGGTGCGGATCATCCCAACCGCGCTGACCTGGCCTTTGCGGTTACGCAGAATATACTGCGGCTGAACGTTGAACTGAAACGCCACCCCTTCTTCACGAGCGTTCACCACCTCTTTTTTCGAACCCGGCATGCTCAGTTCATCCCGCCTGTAGGCGCAGGTTACGCTGGCTGCGCCGCGACGGACCGCCGTACGCAGGCAGTCCATCGCCGTATCGCCGCCCCCGAGCACCACTACGCGTTTACCTTTAATCTCGGTCAGCGGATATTCCGGACTCTCCTCAAGCCCCATCACTTCACGCGTGCTGGCAATCAAAAACGGCAGCGCCTGAATCACGCCCGCTGCGTCTTCCCCTTCCAGTCCCGCCGCCATCAGGCCGTAGGTACCCACGCCAAGAAAAACGGCGTCATAACCGGCAACCAGGTCGTTGAACGCCACATCGCGCCCCACTTCATGATTAAGGTGAAAAGTAATCCCCATCTCACTGAAGATCTCCCTTCTGACCCGCAGGATGCTTTTATCGAGCTTGAAGGGCGGTATACCAAAGGTGAGTAGGCCGCCGATTTCAGGATGCCTGTCGAACACCGCCACCTGTACCCCCGCGCGTGCCAGAATATCAGCGCAGCCCAGGCCTGCCGGACCGGCGCCAATGACCGCCACCCGCTCCTTACGCGGCACGACATGCCCCACGCTCGGTCGCCAGCCCATCGCCAGCGCGCTGTCGGTGATATAACGCTCAAGGTTGCCAATGGTGACCGAGCCGCCTTCATTTTTCAGTGTGCAGGCCCCCTCGCATAGACGATCCTGCGGACAAACCCGGCCGCAAATTTCCGGCAAAGAGCTGCTTTGATGACACAGCTCCGCCGCTTCGATGACATTGCCCTTATTGACAAGGCGAATAAAATCCGGAATGTGGTTATGCAGCGGACAGGTCCAGTTGCACCAGGCTTTCTGGGCGCAATAGAGGCAGCGTTCACTTTCGTATTCCGCATCGCAGGCCTCAAGCCCGTGGTAGATTTCGGCAAAATGGGTCTTTCGCGTTTCGGCAGCGATCTTCTTCGCCCCGACGCGCGGTAATTTATCGAGGAACGCTTCGCGTCGCGTCCTCTGACGAGGCTGCACCGCCAGCCCCTGGGCCGCACGAATCTGTCGTTCGCGGCGCAGCCGGTTGATACCGGCCTCATCCATCAGCGTCAACGCCTGGGTCGGGCAGGCTGCCACGCAGGCCTGCTGACCCGAGGCATGTTCGCTGCACAAATCGCACTTCTGCGCCAGCTGCGGCGCATCCGCTGCCACCGAGGTCATTTCGATGGCGCCAAACGGGCAGGCTATCACACAGTTTTTACAGCCGATGCACTGTGCCTGTTGGAGCTGAATACTGTCATTAGCCAAATAGAGCGCCTGCGTCGGGCATGAGGTTACGCAGGGCGCATCGTTACAGTGATGACAGGTAGCGGCACGACTCTCATTACGGTGGAAGACAATGTGGATGCGTGGAAGAAAATGACGACGCTGCTGCGGCCAGACATCCTGATGATGCGCAGTCACACAGGCTATCTCACAGGCATGGCAGCCAATGCAGCTGGCGGCATCGGCAACGATAAATCTATTCATTTGCGTCCCTTTTATTATTATGAAAATGACAAGGGTCACGATGCAATAATCAGGCGCTTTTTATGTTCTGCCGCGTAGCAGGTTCATTTTTGAGAAGCGCCTCAAAGAAACACCCTTCCCAGCGCCGACCGGGGACCTCCAGTGAAATGCCGCGCAGAATCATGTGGCGATTCATAATGATTTCATTCCTATCATTATGAGAACCTTCTCTTCCTCATCCGTTGTTTAATCCTGACCTGTCGCGGCGTAAAAGGCGCGTTCTGTGACAGTCGACTCATTTCGACAACTTTCTGCCTCAAATTCAAAAAACTGGCACTCCCTAAGCATATTCCCCTCAGGTGTATTCAATCGTTACTCATCCTTCTCCCCAGTCGCGCCTTTCAGGAAGCACTGGCGGAAAATGTCGGATAATAAGGAGAACAAAGTTATGAGCGCCATTGATTCTCAGCCACCATCGGTCTCTGGCAGCCCCCATACAACAGATGAGGTGGATCGCGTCTTGTCGCCGGGGAAGCTGGTCGTTTTGGGTTTGCAACACGTTCTGGTTATGTATGCAGGTGCCGTCGCCGTGCCTTTAATGATAGGGGACCGGCTAGGATTAAGTAAGGATACGGTGGCGCTACTGATCAGCTCCGATCTGTTTTGCTGCGGCGTCGTGACGCTACTGCAATGTATCGGTATCGGTCGTTTTATGGGGATTCGTCTCCCGGTCATTATGTCAGTGACCTTTGCCGCCGTCACGCCGATGCTGGCCATTGGTATACACCCTGACATCGGACTGCTGGGGATTTTCGGTGCGACGATCGGCGCCGGAATCATCACCACCCTGCTCGCCCCTCTCATCGGACGGCTGATGCCACTATTTCCACCGCTGGTCACCGGCGTGGTGATCACCTCTATCGGTTTGAGCATTATGCAGGTCGGGATCGACTGGGCGGCCGGCGGGAAAGGCAATCCTGACTATGGTAATCCGGTTTATCTGTGCATCTCCTTCGCCGTACTTCTGTTTATCCTGCTGGTCACACGCTTCGCCAAAGGTTTTATGTCTAATGTCGCCGTCCTGTTAGGCATCGTCTTTGGCTTTGGCCTTTCCATGATGATGAATGAAGTCAACCTCAACGGCCTGTACGACGCCAAATGGTTCGCAATTGTCACTCCGATGGCGTTAGGGACGCCGGTCTTCGATCCGGTGTCGATTATCACGATGACCGCCGTGGTCATCATCGTTTTTATTGAGTCGATGGGGATGTTCCTGGCGCTGGGTGAAATTGTGGGCCGCAAGCTGACGCCGCAGGATATCGTTCGTGGTTTGCGCGTTGACGGTATCGGCACGGTGTTTGGCGGCGTTTTCAACAGCTTCCCCCACACTTCTTTTTCGCAAAACGTCGGGCTGGTCAGCGTCACAGGCGTTCACAGCCGCTGGGTCTGCGTGGCTTCCGGCGCTATTCTGATCATATTCGGGATGGTGCCGAAAATGGCGGTGCTGGTCGCCTCAATCCCGCAGTTTGTGCTGGGCGGCGCAGGGCTGGTCATGTTCGGCATGGTACTGGCGACGGGAATTCGCATTCTGGCGCGTATTAACTACTCCTCTAATCGTTACAACCTTTATATCGTCGCCATCAGCCTTGGCGTGGGTCTGACACCAACGCTGTCGCATGATTTTTTCTCAAAATTCCCGACAGTACTGCAGCCGCTACTGCATAGCGGGATCATGCTGGCCACGTTCAGCGCCGTCACCCTCAATCTGTTCTTTAACGGTTACAACAAACACACGGGGCTGATTCCCGAGAACCCGGCGGTTAAGCGCCAGCCACGTACGATGCGCATGTGGTTACTGATGCGCAAAGTTAAACAGCAGCAACACGATGAATAACGAGAAAGACTACGGCGTCAATGCATAACTCTGACGCCGTCATCCCGCTACCGGGAGCATTCATTCCGCGAACTCAGGAGCACTTATCATGTTATTACGCCTGGTTTTCGCCACCGCGGTTCTCTGTTTGCTGAGCCTGCCAGCGGTGCAATATGCCATTAATTTGAGTTTCCATAGCCGCTTCGACTTTTGGTTATTCTTTTAATCGCGCTGTCTCCGCTTCGTTCTGACGAGGAAAATTATCATAATGAAAAAGGTGATTACCGTATGCCCGTATTGCGCAGCTGGCTGTAAGATCAGGCTGGTCGTTGAGGAGGAAAAAATCCTTCGTGCCGAAGCGGCAATGGGAAAAAACAACCAGGGAACCCTGTGCCTGAAAGGCTATTATGGCTGGGATTTCATTAACGATACCCAGATCCTCACCCCGCGCCTGAAAACCCCTATGATCCGCCGTCAGCGTGGCGGAAAACTGGAATCCGTCTCCTGGGAGGAGGCGCTCGACTACGTCGCGACCCGTCTCAGCGCCATTAAGGCGAAGTACGGTCCGGACGCCATTCAGACCACCGGTTCGTCCCGCGGGACGGGGAACGAAACTAACTATGTGATGCAAAAGTTCGCGCGCGCCGTTATTGGTACCAATAACGTCGACTGCTGCGCTCGCGTCTGACACGGCCCTTCGGTTGCAGGTCTGCACCAGTCGGTCGGTAATGGCGCCATGAGTAATGCCATCACGGAGATTGATAACACCGATCTCATCTTTATCTTCGGCTACAATCCGGCCGACTCACACCCTATTGTGGCGAATCACGTCATCAACGCCAAACGCAACGGGGCGAAGATTATCGTCTGCGATCCGCGCAAGATTGAAACCGCGCGCATTGCCGATATGCATATTGCCTTGAAAAACGGCTCCAACATCGCGCTGCTCAACGCCATCGGCCACGTCATTATCGAAGAGGATCTCTACGATAAATCCTTCGTCGCCAGCCGTTCTGAGGGCTTCGAGGAGTATCGTAAAATCGTCGAAGGCTATACGCCGGAGTCGGTGGAAGCCATCACCGGCGTCAGCGCGCAGGCGATCCGCGCCTGTGCCCGGATGTATGCCGGCGCGAAATCCGCCGCCATCCTGTGGGGCATGGGCGTGACCCAGTTCTATCAGGGCGTGGAGACCGTGCGCTCGCTGACCAGCCTGGCGATCCTCACCGGCAACCTCGGCAAGCCGAGCGTCGGCGTCAACCCGGTGCGCGGCCAGAACAACGTGCAGGGCGCCTGCGATATGGGGGCGCTGCCGGACACCTATCCGGGCTATCAATACGTGAAATTCCCGGAGAACCGCGAGAAGTTCGCCAGAGCCTGGGGCGTCGGGAGCCTGCCGGCGCATACCGGCTATCGCATCAGCGAGCTGCCGCACCGCGCGGCGCACGGTGAAGTACGGGCAGCGTACATTATGGGCGAAGATCCGCTGCAGACCGACGCCGAGCTCTCTGCCGTGCGTAAAGCGTTTGAAGAGCTGGAACTGGTGATTGTCCAGGATATTTTCATGACCAAAACCGCCGCGGCGGCCGACGTTATCCTGCCGTCCACCTCGTGGGGCGAGCACGAAGGCGTCTATACCGCAGCGGACCGCGGCTTCCAGCGCTTCTTTAAGGCGGTAGAGCCGAAGTGGGACCTGAAAACCGACTGGCAGATCATCAGCGAAATCGCCACCCGGATGGGCTATCCGATGCACTATAACAACACCCAGGAGATCTGGGACGAGTTGCGGCATCTGTGCCCGAACTTTTACGGCGCCACCTACGAGAAAATGGGCGAGCTGGGCTACGTGATGTGGCCGTGCCGCGATGAGTCCGACGCCGACCAGGGGACCTCTTATCTGTTTAAAGAGAAGTTCGCTACCCCGAACGGGCTGGCGCAGTTCTTCACCTGCGACTGGGTTGCGCCGATCGATAAGCTCACCGACGAGTATCCGATGGTGCTCTCCACCGTGCGGGAAGTAGGCCACTATTCGTGCCGTTCCATGACCGGCAACTGCGCGGCGCTGGCCACGCTGGCGGATGAGCCGGGCTATGCGCAAATCAATACCGCCGATGCCGCGCGACTGGGTATTGAGGATGAGGCGCTGGTGTGGGTGAACTCACGTAAAGGCCGCATTATCACCCGCGCGCAGGTCAGCGACCGGCCGAATAAAGGGGCGGTCTATATGACCTATCAGTGGTGGATTGGCGCCTGTAATGAGCTGGTAGCGGAGAACTTAAGCCCGATAACCAAAACGCCGGAGTACAAGTACTGTGCCGTGAACGTTGAGCGCATCGCCGACCAGCGCGCCGCCGAGCAGTATGTGATTGATGAGTACACCAGGCTGAAAGCCCGCCTGCGCGAAAGCGCAATGGGTTAACACTGTTCCCCGCTTGCGCTACGTTTATCGGGGAAAAGATCCGGCCGCTCTCGGGAGTCGTCAGGAGCGATTAGATCAGCGGGTCAGGTTATCAGACAGAAAAGAGAGCAACCCGGGCCAGGTGTCTACACCTTAGCCCGGGTTTTACGATCTATGACTTTAAAGCATGGTGAATAGAATCAAGAATCGGTTGATAGCCGGTACAGCGACAGATATTCCCCTCCAGCACATCTTTCAACTGTTCATCCGTCGGCTGTGGCACTTTAGTCAGCAGCGCCGTGGTACTCACCAGTACGCCAGGAGTACAAAAACCGCACTGCACGCCGCCTTTCTCGACAAATGCCTGCTGCAGTTTTTGCGTCAGCGGGTTATCGTTCAATCCTTCAAGCGTGGTGATTTCCGCCTCATCGCACTGCCCGGCCAGAACCAGACATGAACAGACGGCATGACCATCCATTAATACCGTACAGGCGCCGCACTCCCCGATGGAACAGCCCTCTTTAGTGGCACTCAGGTGCAAAGTGTCGCGCACCAGATCCAACAACCGCATATGACCTTCCACTTTCGCTTCCACCAGCTTGCCATTGACCTTCACTTTGATTGTGCTCATTGCGCTATCCTGTGCGGGGCGATATCACGCCCCGTTAATTAATGGTTATTTATCAAATTCTTGCTTCGCCTGCGCCATCATGTCGCGGAACATACTGATAAACACAGGCTGCTTATAGGCCGCGGACCAGCGTTTGCCGATGGCGGCATCGATCAGCTTTTCCAGAACCGCACAAGCGCTGTCAATCGATGCATGCTCTAACCGCTGGCCAATCAGGCAACGCTCGACATCAGGCAGGCGCTGCGGTTTGCTAAACAGCGCGCCATCCACCAGCCGGCAGTAGTCGACGCAGCCGTTGGTATCCAGCGCCAGCAGCGCGCTCAGACTTTGCCGGGTAATATTCAGCGCATTACGTCGCCCCAGTTGATGATAGAAACCTCTGGCCTCCGGTCTGGCTGGCGGCGGCAGGATCACCTGAGTCAGCAGCTCATCCGGCTGACGCTGGGTTTTATAGCCAGATAGCAGAAACTCACCCAGCGACATCCGCCGCGTGCCGCGCAGAGAATGCAGCACAATACTCGCATCGTAGAGGATCGCCGGTGGAATGGAGTCGCCACAGGGTGCGGCGTTAACGATATTGCCGCCAATGGTGGCGCGGTTACGAATCTGATGTGAGCCTACGGTGTGACAGGCCTGAACCAGTAGCGGATAACGCTCGCGCAGCAGCGGATGCTCGCTGATACGGTTAAAGGTCATCGCCGCGCCAATGACCATCTCATGACTATGGGGATCTTCTGTAATCCCGGTCAGTTCCTGAAGACGGGAAATATCCACCAGCTTCATTGCCCGGGTTTGCATGCGCCCTTGCACAATGACATCCGTCCCTCCCGCTATTGCGCTCACGCCTTCCTGAGCCAGCAGCGTCAGCGCCTGTTCCAGATTCTGCGGACGGGTTACCGTCACGTCGGTCAGCCGCAGCACCTGCTTTTTATTTTCAGGCTCAATCATCAACTCGCTCTGCCGGGCGGGCTTTTTCAGATTGAAACCGAGGATCACCTGCTCAAGGGTCAGCGGCAACTTATTAAAGCGTTTCCCCAGCGCGAAGCTGACCGCATTATTGATAGCTGCCGCCGCCAGTTCAGTCGCCGGCTCGCCGATTCCTTTCGCACCGTACGGTCCGGCAAGATCGGGATTCTCTACGCCGATAACCGTCATTCGTGGAATATCTTTAATGGTCGGCAGGAGGTAGCTGTCAAAGTTTTCTGACTTCACCTGGCCGTGCTCAATATTGAAATCCTCCAGCAGCGCATAGCCAAACCCCTGGGCGACGCCGCCACAGACCTGGCCTTCAAACCCCACCGGATTGAGTATCCGCCCAACATCGTGCGCAGCGGTCACATGCAGGAGTTCAGTTTTCCCTGTACTGGTGTTCACCCGAACTTCAGCCACCTGGCAGCCATACACCCAGGTAAAGTACGGACTGCCGCAGCCTTTTTCCTCATCCCAGTGAATCGGCGGTGGGACGAACCAGCCATACTCGGTGAGACTGACGCTGGCCCATTTGGTTTTATTGACGGCGCTTTTAAAATCAATACGTCGGCTTTCGTCATGGCGATTGATTATCAACCCACCTGACCAGAGGGTGTCGGCAAGCTCGCAGGTGCCAAGCGTGTCGCCGACGACGCTGAGAATGCGCCGTTTAATCTTCTCTGCCGCATCGAGAATCGCCCCGCCACCCACCATCGTTCCGCGCGTGGCCGCCGTGGATCCGCCATCGCCAATTACCGAGGTTGGCGGTTCGCTAAAATGAATGTCTTCAAGCCCAATACCAAACGCTTCGGCGGCAATGAGCGACATGGTGGTCTGTAACCCCTGACCATTTTCTGATACTGATGTCGAAAGGTTAACGCTGCCGTCTTCGTTGACCTGAATCAGCGCCGTTGAGGTATCAACCCCTTCCGCACCGATAGAACAGCCGCGATAGCTCAGCGCCAGGCCAATACCGTAGCGCCAGACGCCTCCCTGTTGATTCAACACACGATAATGCTGGCGTTTCGCCATGAATTCTGCCGACGTGCTGGCCTTATTCAACACTTCAATTGCCGAAACGGTGTGGTTATCAAACACCTGGCCGGTAATCGAAGTATCGCCTTGTCGTAGCGCGTTTTTTTCACGCAGCTTCAGCGGTGGAATATCCAGGTATTCCGCAATCTCATCCATCAATGATTCATGGGCGTAGACGACCTGCGGCGAGCCAAAGCCACGCATCGCCGAGGTATAGCTGTTGTTGGTGTAGACCGCTTTCACATCAATATGGACATTAGGAATACGATAAGGACCCGCGGCCTGTACCGAAGACCGCCAGGTCACGAAGGGCGAAGAAGCGGCATAGCCGCCGCTGTCCGCGAGAATATCGACCTTCATCGCGACAATATGCCCGACCTCATCGAGCCCCACTTTATACTTCATTTTATAGGGGTGACGTTTGCAGCTCTCGATAATCGACTGTTCGCGGGTATAGGCGAATTTCACCGGGCGACCGGTTAAGTGGGTCAGTAAGGCCGAACGGCAGGCCAGATGGTCGATCACATCATCTTTACCGCCAAACGATCCCCCCATCACCGCCCGCTTAATATTAATTAAGCTCTGCGGACAGCCCATAAATTTGGCCACGAATCCGCGAACACGATGCGGATTCTGAATCGAACCGGAAATGATCAGGCTGCCGTCGGTGGGATCCAGCCAGCTGAGCACCACTTCCGGCTCGATATACGCATGCTCCTGAAAGCCCACTTCATACTCGCGCTCCAGCACATGGCGAGCCTCGGCGAACCCCTTATTAACATCGCCTTTAATCGTATGATGATGCGCGGCAATGTTGTCGCTGCGTTGCGGATGGATCAGCCGGGCACCGGGTGCCAGCGCCTGCTCAACATCGGTGAGCGGCGCATAGGGCGTATAGCGGACGTGTATTTTGTCAGCGGCCTCGCAGGCGGCCTCATAGGTGGTCGCCGCGATCACGGCAATCACGTCGCCGTGAAAGACCACCTCATCTTTGACGATCGGCAGGTAATCTTTCACGATAACCCCCACCGCTGGCGTGCCAGGAATATCCTGCCAGGTGGCAATTTTCACCACGCCGTCGACCGCCAGCGCATCGCTCAAATCAAGGTGTTCAATTTTGCCCGCCGGGATATCCGCATAGCGGCAGACACCAAATAGCATACCTGGCAGGGTGATATCATCACCATAAATGGCCGTTCCTTTGACTTTCGCCAGGCCATCCACTCGTCCCGGCGACGCTGAACGTAAAGCGCACATAATATTCCCCTTATTATTGTCCGTTGATGGCAAACCAGACTTAGCCATTGCATGCAGTATCCGTTCACCCACGGGAAAAACCCGTCCGGGACAACAAATCCAATATCTGTGCCATAAGTCCGCCGGGATGTGGTGCAGGTTATTATTTGTGACTGGAAACGCAAAAAGAGGCACCGACGGTGAAAAATCAGCGCAGCGGAGGATGCGGAGAGCGTATCACCGCCCGAACGACGGTGATTTTATCAAAGTGAGAAGACGTAATTTATCAAATTAATAATTGCCAGCCGTCGCCCGGATGGCGCGGCTCAGCAGGAGGTCTGTCGCCGATGCGGCGGCGTTTAGCGGGGGTCAGACGGTATAAATGCGGATATCGTGCTCGCGGAACGTGTCGCGATACTCGCGACTGATGTTCTCCTCCACCACCAGCACATCGATATCGCCGCTTTGGGCGACGACAAAACGGGCCACCGCCGGAATTTTATCCGAAGTCAGGCCGACGATAATTTCACTGCACTGTTTAATCACCGCTTTTTTAAATTCGCAATCGGCATAGTCGAATCCGGTCAGACCGGATTCCGGCGCCATCGCGCAGCCGCCGATAAACCCCTGATCAAACAGCACGCCCTGCAGCTGAGCCACCGCCGAAGCGCCAACGCAGCCGCCCGACGCTCGCTGAACCTGCCCGCCAAGCATCACCACGTCATACAGCGGCTTTTTGAGTAGTTCTGCGGCTATCTCCGGCGAATTGGTCACCACCGTTAACGCCAGTTCGGCTGGTAGCGCCTCCGCCATCGCCAGATTGGTGGTACCGGTATCGATAAAGATGCAGCCGCCGGGCTTCACCAGCCTTGCGCATTTCTGCGCGATTCTGAGTTTTGTTGCTGCATTTTTGTCTTTCCGCTCGCTGTAATCCCCGGCTTCCGGCAGGTTCATTACCGCGCCGCCGTAGACCTTTTTACAGAACCCGTCTTTGCTAAGTTCATGCAGATCGCGGCGAATTGTATGCTCGGAGACGTTTAAGCGGCTGGCCAGCTCGCTACAGACCACCCGACCGTTTTCCTGGAGGATCTGACAAATCAGCGCTTGTCGTTGCTGAGGGAAAGCTGCATAATCGAGCACATTAACTCCTGAAGTTATCTTAACCGAGCATTAAGGAGCATGATCATGCATCCGCCCGGCTCTGTCAACCTACCCTGTAAAGAGGTAAAAATGAAAATTGCCCATATCGCGCTCTGGACCCGGCAGCTTGAACAACAGGCCCGTTTCTGGACCAGCTTCTTTAACGGCCAGATTAACGAAAAATATTGCAGCCGGACCAATCCCGGCTTTGAGTCTTATTTTGTGAAAATTGGCGAAGATATTGCCATTGAGCTGATGTGCAAACCGGGGCTGCAGGCGGTCACGCCGGACAATAACCACACTGGGTGGGTACATCTGGCTATCTCCGTCGGCGGCGCGCAGCAGGTCGATGCGCTGGCGAAGCGGGCAGAAACACAGGGGATTTTAGTCTCCCCGCCGCGCACGACCGGCGACGGCTATTATGAAGCGGTGATCAAAGACCCGGATGGCAATCTGATTGAAATCGTTGCATAGTCATCGCTGCAACCCATTCTGAGCAGGAACGCGCCGTGTCTACCTACCATGTCATCGATAAAGAGAGCTGGCATCGTCGAGATCATTTCGAGTTTTATCGCACTTTTGCCAACCCCAGCTTCAACCTCTGCGTGCCGGTAGAAGCACAGCGCTTGTATGAGTGCGCGAAGGATCGCCAGGTCTCCTTTTTCCAGCTGGCGCTCTACGCGCTGCTGCGGGCAGCCAACGCGGTACCTCAGCTCAAGCAGCGGATGCGAGGCGACGATATTATTGAATATGATGATATTGCGGTGATGACGCCCGTCATGACCGCCCAGGAAGGGTTTCGTCAGGTGTGGTGCAACAATGCCGCCGACTTCGCCGCCTTTAGCCGGGCGGCGACGCCGAATATTGAGGCGGCAAAAACCACCGATCCGGCGCCGCTGATTGTCGAGGGCGAGCACTTTTTTTGCGCCAGCTGTCTACCGTGGCTCCATTTTAGCGCCATCACCCAGGCCGAGTATTATACGGGCGCGGCGGTTCCGGCGCTCACCTGGGGCAAACTGAAAAACGGCGTCATTCCGGTCGCGGGTAAATTCAACCACGCTTTTGTGGATGGGCTGCACGCCAGCCGTTTTTTCGCCCAGGTTGAAGCGGGGTTTGCCGAGCCGGATACCTTATGGCTGCCGCTGGTCTGAAGCCGCCACGACCCATTCCCCGTCCTCCTTACGAAACGGCTGTTTCTGCGCCTGGGTAAGGATCTCCAGCACCACTTCCGACGGACGACAAAGGCGTGTGCCCAACGGGGTGACCACAATGGGCCGGTTAATCAGGATCGGCTGCTGCAACATGCTCTCGATCAGTCGTTCGTCGCTAAGGGTTTCATCATCGAGCCCCAGCTGCGCGTAGGGTTCGACGTTTTTACGCAGCAGCGCGCGCACCGTTATCCCCATCGCCGCAATCAGACCCACTAACTCTTCCCGCGACGGCGGTGTGTCGAGATAGTAGATAATCGTCGGCTCAATACCGCTGTTGCGGATCATGGCCAGCGTATTGCGCGACGTGCCGCAATCCGGGTTGTGATAAATGATGGTGTTGCTCATATCAGGTTCTCACGACAGAGAAAAAGAGAGACGCAAAGCGAGTGCGGCCAGCGTCACCAGCAGTACCGGTAGGGTCATGATGATCCCGGTACGGAAATAGTAGCCCCAGGAGATGGCTCTGTTCTTTTGCGCCAGAACATGCAGCCAGAGCAGCGTCGCAAGGCTGCCGATGGGGGTGATTTTTGGCCCCAGATCGCAGCCAATGACGTTGGCGTAGATCATCGCCTCTTTAATCACCCCTGTTGCCGTGCTGCCATCAATGGATAGCGCTCCGACCAGCACCGTCGGCATATTATTCATGAGCGACGAGAGCACCGCCGTCAGCACCCCGGTGCCGAGCGTGGCCACCCACAGCCCGTTTTCCGCCAGCACATTCAGCACGCCGGAGAGCGCGTCGGTTAACCCGGCATTGCGCAGACCGTAAACAACCAGATACATCCCCAGCGAAAAGATGACGATTTGCCACGGCGCGCCGCGCAGCACGTTGCCCGTATGAATGACTCGTCCCTTTTTCGCCACCGCCAGCAGCACCGCCGCGCCGGCAGCGGCAATAGCGCTGACCGGGATCCCCAGCGGTTCCAGGATGAAAAAGCCGGCCAGCAGCGCCACCAGCACCACCCAACCGGTCAGGAACGTCGGGCGATCTTTAATCGCGCTGGCCGGTTCAGGCAACAGGGCCAGATCGTAGACCGCTGGAATATCGCGACGAAAGACCAGATGCAGCATCGCCAGGGTCGCGAGGATCGCCGCGATATCGACCGGCACCATAACAGCCGCATAACTGCTGAAGCCAAGATGGAAAAAGTCGGCCGAAACAATATTGACCAGATTCGACACCACCAGCGGCAGGCTGGCGGTATCGGCAACAAAACCGGCAGCCATCACAAAGGCCAGCGTCGCGCGCTGGCTGAAACCCAGCGCCGACAGCATCGCGATAACAATGGGGGTCAGAATCAGCGCCGCGCCATCGTTAGCAAACAGCGCAGCCACGACGGCGCCCAGCAGAATTATCCAGCTAAACAGTCTCCGCCCGCGCCCGTTCCCCCAGCGGGCAACGTGCAGTGCCGCCCAGGAGAAAAAGCCCGACTCGTCCAGCAGCAGACTGATAACAATCACCGCAATAAACGCCGCCGTGGCATTCCAGACAATATTCCAGACCACCGGAATATCGCTCAGATGAATAACGCCGAACGCCAGCGCCAGCGCCGCCCCCAGGCTCGCACTCCAGCCGATACTGAGTCCCTTCGGCTGCCAGATAACCAGCAGCAGCGTCAATAAAAAAATGGTCCCTGCGAGCAGCATTCCTCACCCCATCAAATATGTAATAACAGATATATTAAGCCGCCATCAGCAGGAAGACGGCGAAGCGTCAGCGACCCGGGCACGCACCTCATCACGCAGGCATCGCCATGCGCTGTCGATGATCTCTGCCGCCCAGGCCGGCATATGCGGCGACAAACGGTAGTGCACCCATTTCCCTTCCCGGCGGTCAAGAACCAGCCCTCCCTCGCGAAGAATCGCCATATGACGGGAGATTTTGGGTTGTGATTCCGCTGTCAGCGCGCAAATATCGCAGACGCACAGTTCACCTTGCTCCCTGAGCAACATCACGATCGTCAGGCGCGTGGCGTCAGACAATATTTTAAAAACCTCTAGCGGATGCGGCATTTTCGATTCCTTAGCGTGACATTTACATATATGCTAAATCATATATATTAATTTTGAAACAACCGCTCTCAAAAAAAGGCGTTCCCCCATGGCTGATTTTCCTGCCCTGCAACATGAATTTTTTGATTTTGAACTTGCCAACAAGCTCCCGGATCGGGCGCCACCGCGCATCCTCATTCTCTACGGCTCGCTTCGCGAGCGCTCTTTCAGCCGCTTCGCCGCGGAAGAGGCCGGGCGACTGCTGACGGCCATGGGCGCCAGCGTCCAGACCTTCAATCCTTCCGGACTGCCGCTGCCCGATGATGCGCCGGAATCGCACCCTAAAGTGGTTGAACTGCGTGAACGGGTGCGCTGGTGCGACGGGATGATCTGGAGTTCACCGGAGCGACATGGCGCGATGAGCGCGGTGATGAAAGCCCAGATTGACTGGATCCCCCTGAGCGAAGGTGCTGTTCGCCCTTCTCAGGGCAAAACGCTGGCGGTGATGCAGGTGTGCGGCGGTTCCCAGTCGTTCAACGCCGTCAATCAGATGCGCATCCTCGGGCGCTGGATGCGGATGTTTACTATCCCGAATCAATCGTCTGTCCCCAAAGCCTGGCAGGAGTTTGATGAACAGGGTCGCATGAAGCCCTCGCCGTGGTACGACAGAATCGTCGACGTCAGCGAAGAGCTGTTCAAGATAACCCAGCTGCTGAAAGGCCATACCCCGCTGCTCGCCGGGCGATACAGCGAACGTAAAGAGAGCCATCAGGCCCTCTCAGCGCGAGTCAATCTGGCCAAAATCTGACGGGCAATGAGCGAGGATGCCTCCCGGCGCTGACAGGATTTCAAATCCCAATCGGTTGATAGCCTTGCCACTCGGGTTTTGCCGCCTCGCCCGCAGCGTTGGGCGTCAGGTGTAGATACCAGTCGCCCACCTTGTCCAGCAGCAGACAATCATCGACGGCCTGCAGGTTGTCCTTATGCTGCTGCCAGGCGCCGCGCAGCAGCGTCTGCAGCGCTTTCGCCTTCGCCTCCCGCGCATCACTCGCCGCAAACAGTCCGAATTCATGTAGCTCCGCCAGGGTGTCGGATCGATAGCCGCCGGCGTTAACAAAGAACAGCTTCACTCCGTCGTGAGCAGGCGTTCTGGCCAAAGTCACCTCATAACCATCGGCCCAGCGGATCCTGCTATAGCCGTCAATATGGATTTTATCCGCATCGCCAAACCAGGCCTCGCGCAGCGCAGGCCACGCCTCTTCCGGGGTTCGCGCCACCACAAACTGAATGTCATGGACTTCAATATTCGATTTACCCGCATTGCCACCGACGTAGAACATAAACAGATGCATTGCCGATCCTCTGATGATCATTTTTCGATATATATCAAACTACATAACGCTTGTTGCAGCAAGTTTCCCCGGCGCAGGCTGTCGGAAATGCAACAGCCTGCTATCACCGCAGCTGCATTTGCAGCAGCCCCTCCGGCAAATAGAAACGTAATTAATTGATTTTATTCATCTAAAAATTCTCCGCGAACTGGCACAGCCTTTGCTATTCACATATAACACATTGGAATTATAGGTTATTTAGTTATCCATTTTTTGCATATAGCCATTTAGTTAACCACGAGAAATCCGTATGTCAGAAAGTAAATCGCCTGTCAGCTACACCCGCCATTCGCCGAATGCCCATGTCATCGGCAGCGATGAAGAAGCCATCGCCATCGCCCACGAGATTGCCCAGCGGCTACAACCCGGAGCCGCAGAACGCGACCGTCACGGGACGGTGGCGCCCGAGATTGTCGATACCTTCTCCAACAGCGGCCTGTGGGGCATCACGGTGCCGCGCCAATGGGGCGGTGCCGAGGTCTCCGCCGCCACTCTGGCCCAGGTGATTGCCATCATCTCCGCCGCCGATCCGTCGCTCGGACAAATTCCGCAAAACCACTACTGCCTGCTCGAGGACATTCGTTTGCAGGGCAGCGCAGAGCAGCAGGCCTTCTTTTTTAGTCTGGTGCTACAGGGGTATCGTTTTGCCAACGCGCTCTCCGAGACCGGCGGCAAAACGGTGCTCGATATCCGCACCCGCCTGGAAACCCGCGGTGAAACGCTGTACATCAACGGACGTAAGGGCTATTGCACCGGATCGCTCTACGCCCACTGGATAGGTATTCTGGCGCTGGACGCCGACGATCGCGCGCAGCTGGCCTTCGTACCGCGCGACAGCGCTGGCTTGACGGTGCTCGATGACTGGGACTGCCTTGGACAGCGGAATACCGCCAGCGGCACGGTCCTGGCGGAGAATCTGGCGGTCGCGCCGTTCCATCTTTTCCCGACGTGGAAATCTTATGCCACGCCGACGCTCGCCGGCCCCTTCGCGCAGCTCACCACCGCCGCGATTGATGCCGGGATCGCCCGCGCGGCCCTCAACGACACGGTCACCTTTGTTCGCCAGTTCGCCCGACCGTGGATTGATGCCGGCGTCGAACGGGCCAGCGACGATCCGCTCACCATCTACCATATCGGACAGATTGATAGCCGACTGGCCGCCGCTGAGGCGCTGCTGGAGCAGGCAGGCAAGGTTCTCGACCGGTTTAAACATGATCTCAGCGAAGAGCATGTGGCGCAGGCTTCCATCGCCGTTGCCCGCGCCAAAGTGTTCACCACCGAGGTCGCCCTTGACGCCGCCAGCCGCCTGTTTGAACTCAGCGGCACCCGGGCGACCGGCAACTTTCACAACTTCGATCGCCACTGGCGCAATGCGCGCGTTCACACCCTGCACGACCCGGTACGCTGGAAATATCAGCTGCTCGGCAACTGGGTATTAAACGGCATTCGCCCACAGCGTCACGACTGGAACTAAGGTGGCCCCCGTGCTGGAGTTTTTTGCCGATATCGACTGGAGCGATGTGACCCAGGCGGGCATCGACACGTTAATCATGCTGGGCTGGTCGCTGGGCTTTACCGTACTGTTCGGCCTGCCGTTGGGGATTGTCCTCTACCTCACCGGCCAGCCGCAGCTGCTGCACGCCCCGCGGCTGTATCGCCTGCTGTCGCTTTGCGTCAACGTCCTGCGTTCGCTGCCGTTCATTATTTTGCTGATCGTCATGATCCCGGTCACCACCTTAATTACCGGCACCTCCCTGGGCGTACAGGGCACCATTCCGCCGCTGGTGGCGGGCTGCGCGCCTTTCTTCGCCCGGCTGGTGGAAAGCGCTTTGCGCGAGGTGGATCACGGTCTGGTGGAGGCCAGCTGGTCAATGGGCGGCAATACCGCGCAGCTGATCTGGCACACCCTGCTGCCCGAATCACGCGGCGGACTGCTTGCCGCCGTCACCGTTACCGCGATTTTGCTGGTGGATTACACCTCTATGGCCGGGGTTATCGGCGGCGGCGGGCTCGGCGATCTGGCGATTCGTTTTGGCTACCAGCGCTTTCAGACCGACGTGATGGTGGTCACCGTCCTGCTGCTGATTGCCCTGGTGCAGATTTTACAGATGAGCGGCGACCGCCTCGTGCGGTACATGAGCCGTAAATAACACATTCACGCTACTTTTCCAGGAAAAAACCATGAACAACATCGTGAAAAAAAACCTTATCGCTGCCGGGCTGCTGACCCTCTTCTCCGCCTCTGTCGCCGCCAACGAGACGCTGACCGTCGGCGCCACGCCGGTACCGCACGCGGAAATCCTTGAGTTTGTAAAGCCGGAGCTGGCCAAACAGGGCGTTGATTTGAAAATCAAAGTCTTTAACGACTTTATTCAGCCCAACCAACAGCTGGCGGAGAAAAACCTCGACGCCAACTACTATCAGTACCGTCCGTTCCTCGAGAACTACAACCAGACGCGACATACCCATCTGGTGCCGGTGGTAGGCGTCCATATTGAACCGTTTGGCGCCTACTCCAGCAAATACCACGACATCAAAGCGCTCCCGGATGGCGCAACCATCGCGGTGCCGAATGATCCGGTCAACACCGGGCGGGCGCTGGTCATGTTAAGCGATGCCGGCCTGCTGACCCTGAAAAATCCGAAGGATCCGCAATCGGCGACCCGGGATATTGTCGCCAACCCGCACCATTTTAAAATTCGCGAGCTGGAAGGCGCCATGCTGGCACGGGCGGTGAATCAGGTCGATCTGGCGTTTATTTTCGCCAACTATGCGCTGGAAGCAGGGATCGACACCGATAAAGCCCTGCTGGTGGAAAAAGGCAGCGATCTGTACGTCGAGTATCTGGTGGCCCGTCCCGATAACCTCAACGATCCGGGGATCCAGAAGCTGGCGAAAGCGCTGCACTCCGACGCGGTGCGCAATTTTATCCTGACCCGCTACAAAGGCAAAATCGTCCCGGGCTTCTGATCGCCGGAGCGTATCCGGCAGCGCTGATGCTGCCGGTTTTTCAAGGTTGATGGAGCAAACTACCGTGACTCACGATCCTCATGCCGTACCGCATATCCAGTTAAGCGGAATAAGCAAAGCCTACCCTAACGGCGTTCAGGCGCTGCAGAATATTGACCTGACGCTCTATCAGGGCGAGATTTTTGGCATTATCGGCCGCAGCGGCGCCGGGAAATCGACGCTGCTGCGCCTGTTTAATCGCCTGGAAAACGCCGACAGCGGCGAAATCACCATTCACGGTGAACAGACATTGCGTTATTCACGCAGTCAGATGCGCGACCTGCGCCGCCGGGTGGCGATGATCTTTCAACACTTCAACCTGATGTCGACCAAAACGGTGGCGCAAAACGTCGAGCTGCCGCTCAAGATGGCCGGCGTCCCGCGGGCCGAAAGACAGCGTCGGGTCGATGAGATGCTGGAACTGGTCGGCCTCGGCGCCCTGCGCGATAGCTGGCCGGCAAAGCTCTCCGGCGGGCAAAAGCAGCGCACCGGGATCGCTCGTGCGCTGGTGACCCAGCCGGAAATTCTGCTTTGCGACGAGGCAACCTCGGCGCTCGATCCGGAAAACACCCTCTCTGTGCTTAAGCTGTTGAAAGAGATTAACCAGCGCCTGGGTCTGACGATTATCCTCATTACCCATGAAATGGAGGTTATCCGCACGCTCTGCGATCGGGTGGCGGTGCTGGAGCGCGGGCACATTATCGAACAGGGCGAGGTGTGGCGAGTGTTTGGCAACCCGCAACACGAGGTGACGCGCAGCATGACCAGTACGCTGCATCACGGTCGTCCCGGCGAGAACCTGTCGTCGGTGGACGGCTCGCAGCTGGTGACCCTGCACTTCGACGGCAGCAGCGGCGGTGAACCGGATTTACACCATATCGCTGCTTTGCTCGGCGACGGGGCACGCCTGCTGTACGGCAACTGCGAGCAGATTCAGGGGCGGGTCATCGGGCAACTGCGCATCCGGCTGCCCCGGCCGCTGGATGAGCGCGCGCTGGGTCAGCACGGCTGGGTCGCGGACCGTCTGACTCTCGCTACGGACCTGTCGGTGGAAAATTCTACGTCTTAATCAAAATCTGGCATTTTATTGCCAGATTATTGCTAATGCTGATTCGCTATAAATCATATTTTTTCGTTGTTAGACAGGCCGTGGTGCGCCTCTTATCTTTCGTCATGAATTGTAAATTTCAGCGCAATCATTTGATGAGGGAGCACTTTTGTCCAGATTACTGCACGGATTAAAAACTAAACGGACGCGATTTTCACACGCTCTTGGAATCGCGTTAATCGGCGGCACGCTGGCATTTTCTTCTGTGGCCAGCGCGGACGATATTTTGCAGGAAGGCATCACGCCGGCCACCGATGCCAGCCAGATCCCGGCGGCAGCCAAACTGCGTAAAGACACCGTCGTCGCCGGGATTTCCGAGCCGCAGGGGATCTTTAACCCCTACTTCTTCGTTAACGGCTGGGACGAAAACGTCACCAACGTCATCTTTTCACGCCTGATTGACTGGGACAGCCACGGCAACCTGGTCCCTGGCCTGGCCGAAAGCTGGCAAGTGAGCGCCGACAACAAAGTGTATACCATCAAGCTGCGGCCGAATCTGACCTTCAGCGACGGCTCGCCGCTCACCGCGGAAGATGTCGCCTTTACTCTGACCGTGCTGCTGGATCCAAAGTATGACGGCGATACCGATATTACCCTCGCCAACATTGCCGGCGGCGCCGAGTATAAAGCCGGGAAAGCCGACAGCGTCAGCGGCCTGAAGGTCATCGACCCGCTGACCCTGCAGGTCACGACGACGCAGCCCGGGGCCACCACCCTTTCGCGGATCGGAGGGCCGGTGCTGTCGAAAGCCTGGTACGGCAAAGAGTATCAGCGCGGCAACCTCGACTATCTCCGCACCCTGCACGGAAAACCGCTGGGCAACGGTCCTTACGTCTATGACAAATATATTCCGGGCCAGGAGATTCGTTTCCACGCTAACAGCCACTTCTACCGCGGCACACCGCCGACGCCGCGCTTTATCTACCGCGTCACCAACCCGTCGACCAACTTCCAGCTGTTCCAGACCGGCGAAACCGACTACGACGCCTTTACCTCGCGCCCGGACGATATCGAACAGCTGAGAATGCTCGGCTTCGCCAATATCAACCTCTACGGCTCCAGCGATTACAGCCAGGTGGAGTTTAACGTCCGTCGTCCGGCGCTGAAGGATGTCAAAGTTCGTCAGGCGCTGATTTACGGCCTCGACCGCCAGAAGCTGATCGATGTGGTGTACCAGGGCTATGGCAAGGTGGCCGTTGAACCGATCGCCCCTATCTCCTGGGCCTACAATCCGCAGGGGGTTAACCCGTATCACTACGATCCGGCGCAGGCGAAAAAACTGCTCGATGAAGCGGGCTGGAAACCGGGTCCGGACGGCATCCGCGTGAAAGACGGCCAGCGTCTGGAGCTGACGCTGCTGGTCAGTAAGAAGGTGCTCAACGATGCGCTGATCCCGATTGCCAAAGAGAACTGGCAGCAGATCGGCGTCGTGCTCAAGCCGCAGGTGGTCGACTTCAACGCCCTGATGGCCCAGCGTAAAGCGGGCAACTATGACCTGGCCTCCTTTAGCACCAGCACGCTCAACGACCCGCACGATGGCGTATGGGATTTCTACAGCACTGAAGCCAAAGAGTCAGGCTATAACAATCCACAGGTCGATAAGCTGATTAACGCGGGCAACGCCGTGCTCGACGTCGAAAAACGTAAGCCGATTTACCACCAGCTGTATCAGGTGCTGGCGGAAGACCCGCCGGTCATTCTTCTCGGCTACCGCCAGATTCTCTCGGCCAGCAGCGCCAGGGTATCCGGTTTTAAACCGGATATTTATAACGGCCTGACCGGCAGCCTGCCGGATGTGAAAATCGCCAGGTAACCATCACAGCCGCCGGAATAACCCGGCGGCTGATGTGAGAATGTTATGAGAAATTTTATCCTGAGACGGCTGCTGCAAACGCTGCCGATGCTGCTACTGGCCTCATTGATTATTTTTATGCTGTTTGCCAAAACGCCCGGTGACTTTATCGACGGTAATATTACCCTCACTGCCGCTCGCGCCGCCGAACTCAAAGCCATCTATGGCCTCGACCAACCGCTGTTGACCCGCTATCTGCACTGGCTCGGCCAGCTGCTGCGAGGCGATCTCGGTTTCTCGCTGCAGTACCAGATTCCGGTCAGCCAGCTGCTAAACCAGTACATCTGGAACTCGTTCCTGCTGGCAAGCATTGCGCTGGTTTTTTACTGGGGCATCGGCCTGACGGTGGGTATCGTCTCCGCCATGAAGCCAAACTCGCTGTTTGACCACCTGGTGAGCGTGGCGGTCTTTGCCGCGATGTCCTTTCCAACCTTTTTCCTCTGTCTGCTGCTGATTAAGTGGTTCGCCGTGGATCTGCACTGGCTGCCGGTTGGCGGAATGACCAACACCGGCAGCGATGACCGCGGCTGGGGCTATATCCTGCAGGTGGCCGCGCACCTGGTGCTGCCGGTTCTGGCGCTGGTGATGCTGCAGGCCGGCAGCCTGACGCGCTACTTCCGCGCCAGTATGCTTGACGTGGTCAGAATGGATTTTATTCGTACCGCCCGCGCCAAAGGGCTGCATGAACGGACGGTGATCTTCAAACACGCGCTGCGCAATGCGCTGCTGCCCATTATCACGCTGCTCGGCTTCGAGTTACCGGGACTGTTTTCCGGCGCCATCATCACGGAAAAGGTCTTTAACTGGCCTGGGGCCGGGCATATTCATATCGACTCACTGGCCGCCCGCGATTATCCGGTACTGATGGGATTTACCCTGTTTCTGGCGGTGCTCACCATTCTGGGCAACCTGATAGCCGATGTTCTCTACGCGTGGGCCGACCCGCGAATTCGGCTGAGGTCATAATCATGTTTAGCACTCTGTTTTCAACGCCACGTCGCCTGCGCAAGGCGGAGATTCCGGCGCTCGCTATGATCACCCCGTCACCGTGGCGCCAGGCCTGGCGGTCGCTTAAACGCAACCGGCTGGCCATGTTTTGCCTGCTGCTGCTGGCGGTGATGGCCGCCTGGTGCGTGCTGGGGCCGCTGTGGTCGCCGTGGAAAGATGATGCCACCGATGTCCTGATGATTAACAAGCCGCCCGGCGCTGAGCACTGGCTGGGCACCGACTTTCTCGGCCGCGATGTCTACACCCGCCTGCTGATGGCCGGACGTATTTCGTTGATTATTGGCCTGCTCACCATGCTGCTGTCGGTGGCGCTGGGCTACCTGCTCGGCGCCGTCTCCGGCTATGCCGGCGGCCTGACCGATAAGCTGATCATGCGCATGGCGGACCTGGTCATGACGATTCCCGGCCTGCCGCTGCTGATCGTCGCTGGCGCGATGTTATCCGAGCTCGATTTTTCCCCGGATGCCCGGATCTACATGGTCGTGGTGATGCTCAGCCTGCTGGAGTGGCCAAAGCTGGCGCGGTTGGTGCGGGGTCAATGCCTGTCGCTGCGCGAACGTGATTTCATGCTGGCAACCCGGGTGCTGGGCCTCTCCGCGCGCCGTCGCCTGTTTGGCCATCTGCTGCCCAATACCATTCCGATTCTGGTGGTTATGGCCACCATGGCGGTGGCAAATGCCATTCTGAGCGAATCGGCGCTCAGCTACCTTGGACTGGGGGTGGTTCCCCCCACGCCCTCCTGGGGCAATATGATGGACGCCGCCAACAGCCTGATCGATTTCCAGCGTCGTCCGTGGCTATGGATGCCGCCGGGTATCGCCATTTTTATCACCGTCATTGCCATTAACGTGCTGGGCGACGGCCTGCGCGATGCGATGGATCCGAAAATGAAACAGAGGCTGAAATGAGCGCCCCGTTAATCACATTCCGACAACTCTCGGTCTCCTTCGCCGCTGAAAAACAGCGTGTGCGGGCGGTACAGGAGGTGTCGTTCGCTATTCATGCCGGCCAGACCGTTGGGATCGTCGGCGAATCCGGCTGCGGAAAAAGCGTCACCGCCATGGCCTTAATGGGCCTGCTGCCGCCCCAGGCCGCGCGTATTGATAGCGGAGAAATCCTCTTTGACGGGCAGGACCTGCTGCGTCTGAAAGCCAACCCTATGGCCGACCTGCGCGGCAACCAGCTGGCGATGATCTTTCAGGAACCGATGACCGCGCTGAACCCGGTGCTGACCATCGGCGAGCAGCTGTGCGAGCCGCTCATTCGCCACCGTGGCGAAACGCCCAAAGCCGCCTGGCTCCACGCCACCCGTTTGATAAGCGAAGTGGGGCTGGCGCGCGCGGATAGCCTGATGAACAGCTACCCGCACCAGCTCTCCGGCGGGATGCTACAGCGCGTGATGATTGCCATGGCGCTGAGCTGCCAACCGAAGCTGCTGATCGCCGATGAACCCACCACCGCGCTGGATGTCACCGTTCAGGCGCAAATCCTGCGCCTGCTGCGCGATCGGGCGCAGTCCAGGCGGATGGCGATGCTGCTGATCACCCACGATTTGGGCGTGATTGCGCAAATGGCGGAACAGGTGGTGGTGATGTACGCCGGCCGGGTGGTCGAGTCTGGCCCGACGGCCGAGATCTTACGCCACCCGCAGCATCCCTATACTCAGGGGCTGATCGCCTCGCGTCCGGTGCCCGGCGAACGACGCCGTCGCCTGTACTCAATTCCCGGCCAGGTGCCGGATCTGGCCGCCCTGCCGGCCGGCTGCGCCTTTGCCGACCGCTGCCAGCGGGCCAGCGCAGTCTGCCGCCAGAGTCTCCCTCCGTTATTGGGAACAACGCGGCAGGCCGCCTGCTTTCACACCCTATCCGCGGGGCCGGTTGCATGAACACTGAAAGCCATGAATATGTCATTGAAGTCGAAGGATTAAAAAAGCACTTTCCGCTGCGCGAGGGGCTGTTTGGCCAGCAAACCGGGCAGCTACGGGCGGTGGACGGCGTCAGCTTTCGCATCCGCCAGGGGACCATTTTCGGCCTGGTGGGCGAATCCGGCAGCGGGAAAACGACCGTGGGGCGCACGCTACTGGGGCTATACGAGAAGAGCGCCGGTAGCGTGAAATACCGGGGCCGGGAGCTCTCCGCCCTCTCCTCGCAGGAGATGCAGGCGCTACGCCCTAAAATCCAGCTGGTGTTTCAGGATCCCTACAGTTCACTGAACCCGCGGATTCGCGTTGGCGAGGCGATTGGCGAAGCCATGCTGCAGCATAAACTGTGCAGCCGGGCGGAACTCTATGACAAGGTGATTGCGGTCATGCAGATCTGCGGCCTCGCGCCCCACCACTACAATCGCTTTCCACATGAGTTCTCGGGCGGTCAGCGCCAGCGTATCGGGATTGCCCGGGCGCTGATTCTCAACCCGGACTTTATCATTGCCGACGAGCCGATCTCGGCGCTGGATGTCTCTATCCAGGCGCAGATCATCAACCTGTTTTCCGATCTGCGCGACGATTTCGGCGTTACCTTTCTGTTTATCTCCCATGACCTTGGCGTGGTGGAGCATCTCTGCGATGACGTGGCGGTGATGTATCTCGGACAATTGGTGGAGACCGCCAGTCGCGATGCGCTGTTTGCCCAACCGCGCCACCCTTACACCCAGGCGCTGCTGGCGGCGGTACCGACGCTCGAGCCGCACGCCGAACCCGTCGCGGTTGTACAAGGCGAGATCCCCGATCCCGCGAATCCGCCGCCCGGCTGTCGTTTTTCTTCACGCTGCCCGAGCGCTAACGACCGCTGTCGCCGCGAAATCCCCGCGCTGCGTGAGATAGCCGCCGGCCACTTTGTGGCCTGCCATGAGGTGGTCGCCTCCTGCTAAAGCGCGAGGCCCTGCGACTGTCGGTCAACGTGGCCGGCACCTGAGCTGAGGCAAAAAAAAACCAGTCAGCAATGACGCTGGCTGGTTTTAACCTGGCGGAGCGGCGAACTCAATACGCCGCCTTCAGGGCGCTACTCTTCCAGCGCATAGGCAATAATATCATCGCCCACATCCGGGGAGTGGCTGGCGCCGCCGGCGGAGATCACCACATACTCCTTGCCCGTTTTCGGCGATTTGTAGATCAGCGGCGCGGCCACTGCGCCTACCGGCAGACGCGCGCGCCACAGCTCTTTACCGGTTGCGGAATCCAGCGCCCGCAGGTAGTTATCCTGGGTCCCGGCAAAGAAGATCAGCCCGGAAGCGGTCGAGGTCGGGCCGCCCAGCGTCGGCATACCCAGCGGGATATGCATATGGGTTTTCAGACCCAGCGGACCGGTATCCTCGACGGAGCCCATCGGAACCTGCCACATCAGCTGACGAGTATTGAGATCGATGGCGCTCATCGTGCCGAACGGCGGCGTATTACACGGAATCCCCAGCGCGGATTGCAGAATATCGATCCGCACGCCGCCATATGGCCCGGCGATCTGCGGACGGACGGTGCCCATAAAGCCCGGGACTTCGTCGGTGGAGACCTTGTATTTCGCCATATCTTCCTGACGCACCAGAGACATTCTCAGCGGCATACGCATGTCGTTAACAAACAGCGTCCCGGTGCGTTCATCGATGGTGATGCCGCCCCAGTTCATGCCGCCCAACAGGCTCGGCCATTCGATATACGGCTTCTCTGACGGCGGCGTATACATCCCAAGGTAGGTGGACTCCTTGAAGTCAATGCGGCACATCAGCTGGTCAAACGGCGTCACGCCCCACATGGATTTCTCGGTTAACGGCTCAACGCCGAGCTGCGGCATCCCGGTCGAGAACGGCTGCGTGGTAGAAAGACGTTCGCCTTCTGCGCCTTCGTGCGCTACCGGCCGTTCCTCAACGCGCGTCACCGGTTTGCCCGTGCGACGATCGAGAACATAGATCTGACCGGTTTTGGTGGTCTGAATCAGGACCGGAACCTCTTCGCCCTGGTCATTTTTCATATGGAACAGCACCGGCTGAGACGGCAAATCATAGTCCCAGACATCATGGTGAACGGTCTGGAAGACCCATTTTGTTTCACCGGTGCTGGCATCCACCGCCACCACCGAAGAGCCGTACTTCTCTTTGGCCTCATTACGATCGCCGCCCCAGTAATCCGGCGGACCGTTGCCGGTCGGCAGATAAACCAGGTTCAGCTCTTTATCAAAGCCCGGAACCGTCCACACGTTCGGCGTTTCGAGTGTGTACACCCGCCCTTTTTGCGGATCGGTCACATTTTCCGGTTGCCCCACATCCCAGGCCCAAACCACGTTGCCGCTGCGCACATCGAAGGCGCGGACCACGCCGGAAGGTTCGCCGTGAATAATATCGCGAACCCAGCCGCCCAGTATCGCAATATGCCCCATGATCACCGGCGTCGAAGTCGGATGGTAGCGCTTGCTGTTTTCGGTGTTGTCCATCCCCTGCTTGAGATCGACGCTACCGTGGCGGCCGAAGTTATCGCACAGCTCGCCGGTTTTGGCGTTCAGCGCCAGCAGGCGCGCATCGACGGTAGAGACCAGAATCCGCTGCGGACACTGCTGCAGGTCCGGGCTGGCTTTCTCCTGCGCCGTCAGCGTCGTATCGTTTTGCACATCATAGTAGCCGACGCCGCGGCAGGTAACGTGCTCTGCGGTCTGCGCGTGTGGGTCAAAGCGCCAGCGCGCTTTCCCGGTATCCGCATCCAGGGCGGTGACCACGTTCAGCGGCGTACAGGAGTAGAGCGTATCGCCAATTTGCAGCGGCGTATTCTCATCCACCCCGATCCCCGGGCCGCTTACCCGGCGGCCGGTGTGGTAGGTCCACGCCACCTTCAGGTTTTTCACGTTCTCCGGGGTAATGTCATCGTATGGAGCAAAACGGGTACCTGAGGCATCGCGGGCGAAAAACTCCCAGTTGTCGCTTTGGGAAGCGAGGGTTGGCTTACTATCGGCGGCGGCTTTCACCACGCCATGATGAATGCCACCGTGGGGAGAAAACGCCGAGACCAGCGTCGCCAGCAGCGCGATGAAAATCGCCGAGGCGCTCCAGTTCGCATAGCGGACCGCGGTGCGTTTGACCGGCAGCGTTGTGGCCAGCCACAGGCCCAGCATCAGCAGCAGAGCCGGAACCACCAGACGAGGAATCAGTCCCCAGTAGCTGAGCTGCACTTCATAAAGCGCCCAGACAAGGGTCAGTAAGAAGGTCACGATGGTGAAAGGGAGGACGTATTGACTGCGGATAAGGTATCCGATGGCGATAAGCAGATAGGCCACTCCAGCCAACAGGTACCAGGCGCTACCGCCCAGAGTCAGGAGCTTACCGCCCCAGAAAGTGAAAAAGAGTCCAGTACAAAAACTGAGTAATACAAATATAACCCGGTAGACGGTGAAGAAGATCCTCCTGCCGCTACCTCGCTGTTCGTCCATATCTCATCCCATACGACTTTAGTCGTTATAACCAATATATTTATTTTTAACAGCATCCGATCCAAACAAATCGGATGCAGACCGCATAACATCCTGGTTGGACGCTCATGAGCCGAGCGAAGAACGTAATAAAGTATATGGATTTGTAAAAGTTATGTAAAACAAACCAGCATTAAATGTTTAAAATTTTTTAATATATAAACGGAAGTTGCATCAGAAACGGTGATAAAGCGCGTGATAAATCACCAGAGGAGGATAAACGGGCGGGAGATGGCTGGCCAACAGCCCCCTGTGGGCCAGCACACCGGTAGGTGCAAATTAGTTTACGGGCCGGGACCCACTGATTTGCCGCAGAGCTGCCTTCATTTCCAGCTGCGCCAGCTCCTTCAAACCTTCGCGTTTGATAAACTGACTGCGATGTTTGCTTTTGACCTCTTCTATACTTTTTTTGATCTCCTGCGGCGGTAATTTATACCAGCCGCGACGATGTTTTTCGCCCCCGACTTCCAGCCACAGCGCAGCATAACTGGTTTGTACTTTCTCGCTTTTGACGTGAAAATCGGAGTCGATGGCATAGATCTCTTTAATATCGCTATGCTGTAAAAAACCATATAGCAGAGAGATAATTAAATTTTTCGGTCGGGTGCCGTGCAGCTCTTTAGTCAGCACTTTAATTTCATCATTGGCAATATCCTTCCCTCCCTGAATGCCGCCGATATAAGCCCGGCCATCCTCGGTGCAGGAAAAACAGATGCTGTAAATGCGTTTTCCATCCTGAAGCATTAATAGCATCAGTTCGCCCTCTTCCTGAAAAGGCGAAGCCAGCAATTTCACCGCAATGTGGCTACCGTTTTTCAGCGGAATTTCCGCCACGGTCAGCCCATACTCCACCACGTTATACAGCTGTGGCAGCGCGGCTGCGCTAAAGGTTTTCTCGATAAAAATCAAGGAGCCATAGGCAATATCCAGCTTGGCTCTTCTTGACATTTTTTTATTTAAATAGGCTTTGAACGGCTTATCCTGAAAACTGACCAGCCCCTGCGTTGCACCGGTTAATCTGGCGCAAACATATTTATCACAAAGCGCTTGATATTCCTTATACTTTCCCCCTGCGAGAGGTATTTCTCTGCATTTTCGTAAGACCTTTTTATATTTGAGTTTAATTTGACAAATCAATTTATTATTTTTTCGCCATTCTTTGATGGCAACTGTTGCTGTTTGAGCCATTGATCAAGATCCATAGAATCAACCATAATCGCGGCCATAATATCATAAATAGTTCAAGTCAACGCTTGATTAGTGAGTCGTTGTCCTTTCATTTAATAAATAGGTAGATAATCATTCTCACGCCTATAATTAAAGGCCGGGGGATGTCAACTCTTATTATTGGCAGTCTCTTCTGGCGTCAGATGAAAATATCACGCGGCGCCACGCTATTACCGCTCTGTGCGGTAACGGGGCGCCGAGGGTTCATCCTGGCATGGTTTTGCTCTATAATCTGACCTCAGTCAAAAGTGAACTAAAGTGGGTAACTCATGGAAATTGATCTCGACAATCTGGTCTTCAGCGGTCTGGAAGAAGCGCAAGAGCGCAATGCCGAACGCCTTGAAGACGCTGACAAAAAAGCCGAAGCGATCGTTGCCGATGATGATTGTGGCGACGCCTGCAAAATCTGATTCCTGAACCGGCTAACCACGCCGGTTTTTTTTATCCTCGCCCGTCAGTCAAGCCGTAAATGCCCCCTTCAGCGTGCCCAGCAACGCCTGCGCCGCTTTCGACAGCTGCAGATGACCGGCATGGATCACCCCGACACACTTCTCAATCGGCGGGTTATCCAGCGGCAGACATACGGCGCCCAGCGCCTGCATCTGCGACTGGCAGAGCGCCGGGACGGCGCTGCCGCCGAGGCCGCTGGCCACCATTCTGCCGACCGTCACTAGCTGGTGACTCTCAAGCGCAACATCCAGTTGACGACCGCTGCGCGCCAGCTCCTCTTCAAGCATCAGGCGGACCGCCGAAGGCCGCTGCAGCGTAATAAAATCCAGCGTCAACAGCTCGCGCCAGGAGAGACGATGTTTACCGGCCAGGGGCGATGATTTCGGCACAATCGCGATAAAACGGTCAACGCCCAGCGGCGTAAACAGCAGATTATTGGTTGGCGCCGGCTCAAAGGCGATCCCCATCTCCACCCGCCCTTCACGAACCATTTCTATCACCTGCTCGTTAATCACATCGTGAACGGTCACGTTAATTCCGGCATAGCGATCGCGAAAGGCTTTCAACACCTCGGGCAGGACGTTTGCCGCAAACGAGGGCATGGCCGCGATCGAGATTTTGCCACGCTGCAGGGTAAAGCTCTGGCGCATCGCCTCTTCGGCGTTATCCCAGTCGGCCAGCAGCTGACGAGCCATCGGTAAAAAGATCTCCCCCTCCTGAGTCAGCGTCACCCGGCGGGTGCTGCGTTGCAGCAATGCGCCGCCGAGCCCCTCCTCCAGTCCTTTGATGGTCAGACTGAGGGCCGGCTGCGAAATATTCAGCCGTTCGCTGGCGTGGGCAAAATTCAGAGTGTGAGCTACCGCTAAAAACGCGCGTAACTGTTTGACACTCATTCTCATTTTTCATCCCGTTAACTAATTGAAAAAATTTAGTTAACAACAAATTAATAAGAAAACCCAATGAGTAGGTCACAAATTCAAAATTAACAAATCAGTCTGCGCCGCCAATGATAGCCCCATCGCAAGCCAGCAGAGGTGAAACATGGCAGGACTGGATAAGCGCGTCGCCAGCTACGAAGCGGCGCTGGAAGGGTTAACGGATGGTATGACCGTGCTGGCCGGCGGTTTTGGCCTGTGCGGCATTCCCGAAAATTTGATTGCCGAAGTCAAACGCCGGAACGTACAGGGGCTGACGGTGGTATCGAATAACTGCGGCGTCGACGGTTTCGGTCTTGGCATCCTGCTGGAGACGCGCCAGGTACGCAAAGTGGTGGCCTCGTATGTCGGCGAAAACGCCCTCTTTGCGCAGCAGGCGCTCAGCGGCGAACTGCAGGTGGAGCTGACCCCACAAGGCACGCTGGCGGAAAAAGTTCGCGCCGGCGGCGCAGGCATCCCCGGTTTTTACACCGCCACCGGCTACGGTACGCCGGTGGCGGAAGGAAAAGAGGTGCGCCAGTTTGCCGGTAAGCACTACATCCTCGAAGAGGCCATCACCGGCGACTTCGCTCTCATCAAAGGCTGGAAGGCGGACTGGTACGGCAACGTTATCTATCGCCATACGGCGCAAAACTTTAATCCGCTGATGGCCGCCGCCGGGCGCATTACGGTGGTCGAGGTTGAAGAGATCGTCCCGCCGGGGGAACTTCCGCCCTCTTCAATCCACACCCCCGGCATCTACGTCGACCGGCTGATCGTCGGCCAGTTCGAGAAACGCATTGAACAGCGCACGCTGCGCGCAGGGAGCCTCTGATTATGCTGACTCGCGAACAAATGGCTATCCGCGTTGCCCGGGAGCTGCGCGATGGCGACTACGTCAATCTCGGGATCGGCATCCCGACGCTGGTGGCCAACTACATCCCGGCAGGCGTTGACGTCATGCTGCAATCCGAAAACGGCCTGCTCGGTATGGGCGGTTTTCCGCACGAGGCGGAGCTCGACGCCGACATGATCAACGCCGGGAAACAGACGGTCACCGCCCGGACCGGCGCGGCGATCTTCGACTCCGCGCAGTCCTTCGCCATGATCCGCGGCGGTCATGTCGATCTGACCGTTCTCGGCGCCTTTGAAGTTGACGTTGAGGGCAATATCGCCTCGTGGATGATCCCGGGAAAAATGGTGAAAGGCATGGGCGGCGCAATGGATCTGGTGGCCGGGGCACAAAACATCATCGTGGTGATGACCCACGCCTCGAAAAGCGGCGAATCCAAACTCCTGCCGCGCTGTACCTTGCCGCTGACCGGCGTCGGCTGTATTCGGCGGGTACTGACCGACCTCGCCCTGCTGGAGATACGCGACGGGGCCTTCGTCCTGCGCGAACACGCGCCGGGCGTCACCCTCGACGACATCAGGCGCAAAACCGCCGGACGCCTGATTGTCCCGGACGACGTCTGTGAAATGCGTTTCAACTGAGGAGGCAACATGAAAGAAGTGGTGATTGTCAGTGCGGTCAGAACGCCCATCGGCAGCTTTCGTGGCGTATTCTCAGCGCTTTCCGCCGTTGACCTCGGCGCCGAAGTCGTGCGCAGCCTGCTGGCCCGCTGCTCGCTGTCGGTAACGGAAGTCGACGAGCTTATTTTCGGCCAGGTTTTAACCGCCGGCTGCGGGCAGAATCCGGCGCGCCAGACGGCCTTACGCGCCGGTCTGCCGATCGACTGTCCGGCAGTGACGGTGAATCTGGTTTGCGGTTCCGGGCTGAAAGCCGTGCAGCAAGCGGTGCAGGCGATCCGCAGCGGCGACGCCCAGGTGGTCATCGCCGGGGGGCAGGAGAGCATGAGCAATGCCCCCTATCTGATTGACGGCGCCCGTGCCGGGCTACGCATCGGCCATTGCAGCATGCGGGACAGCATGATTCAGGACGGCCTGTGGGATGCTTTCAACGACTATCACATGGGCGTAACGGCAGAAAATCTCGCCGACCGCTATGCCATCGATCGCCAACAGCAGGACGCCTTTGCCGCCGGTTCACAGCAGAAAGCGGCGGCGGCGATCGACGCGGGCCGCTTTGAACAAGAGATCGTGCCGGTCGTCGTCAGACAGGGGAAGCAACCGCCGCAGACCATTACCCGCGACGAGCAGCCCCGCCCGGCCACCACTCCAGAGCAGCTGGCGCAGCTGCGCCCTGCGTTCCGCGTGGAAAACGGCACCGTCACCGCCGGGAACGCCTCTTCGCTTAACGACGGCGCGGCGGCGGTACTCCTGATGAGCGCTGACAAAGCCCGGGAGCGGGGACTGCCGGTACTGGGACGCATTGTCAGCAGCGCCGTGGCAGGCGTCGATCCGGCGATCATGGGCATTGGTCCCGTCAGCGCCTGCGAGATGGCGCTGGCCCGGGCCGGATGGCAGCTGGATGAGGTGGATTTAATTGAGGCTAACGAGGCGTTTGCCGTTCAGGCGCTGGCGGTTGGCCAGTCCCTGGGCTGGGAGAGCAGCAAGGTCAACGTCAACGGCGGCGCCATTGCCCTCGGCCACCCTATCGGCGCCTCCGGCTGCCGGATCCTCGTCACCCTGCTGCATGAAATGCAGCGCCGGAGCGTCAGTAAAGGGCTTGCCACCCTCTGCGTGGGCGGCGGACAGGGTATCGCCATGACGATCGCACGTTAACAGGAGTCACTATGTATAAACCAACGCTGGCGGTGCTCGGCGCCGGACTGATGGGTATCGGTATCGCCTGCCACTTTGCTCGCCACGGCCACCGGGTACGGCTTTACGACACCGACCCGACGCGTCTGGCGGAAGTCCCTGCCGTTGCCGCCGCTATTTTGCATGAACTGCAGGAGAGCGGACAATTTGACGCCGCCCACCAGCAGGCGGTTCTGGCGCGCTTAACCGGGACCACCAGCCTCAGCGATCTGGCGGAATCGACGCTGCTGATTGAGGCGATTCCCGAACGTTTGCCGCTCAAACATGCGCTGTACGCTCAGCTGGAAACGCTGATTGCCGACGATGCGATCATTGCCAGCAACACCAGCGGCCTGCCGCCGGATAGCCTCGCGGCGGGTATGATCCACCCGCAGCGGCTGTTAATCGCCCACTTCTGGCACCCGCCGCACTTTATTCCGCTTGTGGAAGTGGTGCCCGGCAGCGCCACGCGCCCGGACCTCCCCGCGCTGGTGAGCGACTTTTTCGCCACCGCGGCGCTGGAAGCGGTGGTGCTTCAACGTGCGGCGCCGGGGTTCGTTGGCAATCGCCTGCAGTTCGCTTTGCTGCGCGAGGCGCTGCATATCGTCCATAGCGGTATCGCCTCGCCGGAAGTGGTAGATCGGGTCATGCGCGCCTCCCTCGGCCGCCGCTACGCGATGGTCGGTCCGCTGGAGGCGGCCGATATGACCGGGCTGGCGACGGTGCAGGATATTTGTCAGCACCTGCTGCCGGAGCTGGCCGGCGGCGCACAAATGATGGAACTGGTGGCGGAAAAGGTCGCCAGGGGCGAGACCGGTGCGCGCAGCGGGCAAGGATTTTATCGCTGGGATAATGCCCGAATGGCGCGTATCCAGTCGCGTCGGGAGCACCTCCTGCGCTATGCCCTGAAACCGTAGCGTCTCGAACTGTAGCCCACAATAACAATGAGAGTGAGGTGTCGTGATGAGTGTTTTGATTGCCCTGGCCGCGCTGGCATTACTGATGCTGGCGGCCTATCGAGGATATAGCGTTATCCTCTTTGCCCCTATCGCCGCCCTCGGCGCAGTACTGCTCACCGACCCTGGCGCAGTAGGACCGACCTTTACCGGTCTGTTTATGGAAAAAATGGTCGGGTTTGTAAAACTCTACTTCCCGGTGTTTCTGCTGGGCGCGGTGTTCGGCAAGCTTATTGAGCTGTCGGGCTTCTCGCGCGCCATCGTCGCCGCCGCCATTCAGATCCTCGGCCGACGTCACGCCATCCCGGTCATCGTCCTGGTTTGCGCCCTGTTAACCTATGGCGGCGTCTCGCTGTTTGTGGTGGCCTTCGCGGTCTACCCGTTTGCCGCCGAGCTGTTCCGCCAGAGCGCTATCCCCAAACGGCTGATTCCGGCCACCGTTGCGCTGGGGGCGTTTTCATTCACCATGGATGCCCTGCCCGGGACGCCGCAGATCCAGAACATTATTCCCACCAGTTTCTTTGGCACCAACGCCTGGGCAGCCCCCTGGCTTGGAACGATCGGATCGCTGTTTATCATCATCTTCGGTCTGCTCTGGCTGGAACGTCAACGCCGTAAAGCCCAGCACGCGGGAGAAGGTTACGGCACGGATTTACAAAACGAGCCGGACACGCCGGACAACATCAACCTTCCCCATCCGCTGATAGCCATTGCCCCGCTGCTGCTGGTTGGGATCCTGAACCTGCTGTTTACCCGCTGGATCCCGCGGTGGTACGGTACCACTCACGAGCTGGTTTTACCGGGACTGGCGAAGCCGATCGTCACCGAAGTGGGCAAAATCACCGCGATCTGGGCCGTTGAAGCAGCGCTGCTGGCTGGCATTGTCGTGGTGCTGGTGTTCGGCTTTCGCAATATCCGCGGGCGTCTGGCGGAAGGCAGCCGCACCGCCGTTAGCGGCGCTATTCTCGCGGCGATGAATACGGCTTCGGAATATGGCTTTGGCGCCGTCATTGCCGCGCTGCCCGGTTTCCTGGTTTTGTCAAAAGCGCTGACGGCCATTCCCAACCCGCTGCTGAATGAAGCCATCAGCGTGACGGTGCTGGCGGGGATTACCGGTTCCGCATCGGGCGGGATGAGTATCGCCCTCGCGGCGATGTCGGAGACCTTTATCGCTGCCGCCCACGCCGCCGATATTCCGCTGGAGGTGCTGCATCGCGTGGCCTCGATGGCCAGCGGCGGTATGGATACGCTGCCGCATAATGGCGCGGTAATCACCCTGCTGGCGATTACCGGCCTCAGCCATCGTCAGGCCTACGGCGGCATTTTTGCCATTACCCTGATTAAAAGTCTGGCGGTTCTGTTTGTCATTGCCGTCTTCTATTTAACCGGCATTGTCTGATGCGACAATATTTTACCGGCATCATGAAGGAAAATAGCATGAATCTGAACGGAAAGGTGGCGCTGGTCACCGGCTCAACAAGCGGTATCGGTTTAGGGATCGCGAAGGTACTGGCAAAATCCGGCGCGCAGCTGATCCTCAACGGCTTTGGCGATAGCGCATCCGCGCGCGCGGAAGTGGCGCAAATCGGCAAAACCCCGGGATATCACGATGCCGACCTGCGCGATGTGCAGCAAATTGAGGCGATGATGGCCTACGCCGAGGCACAATTTGGCGGCGTGGATATTGTGATTAATAACGCCGGGATCCAGCACGTGGCGCCGGTGGAGCATTTTGCCGTAGAGAAGTGGAACGATATTATAGCTATCAACCTCTCCAGCGTTTTTCACACCAGTCGTCTGGCGCTCCCCGGGATGCGGGCGCGTAACTGGGGGCGCATTATCAATATTGCCTCGGTTCACGGCCTGGTGGCCTCGAAGGATAAGTCGGCCTACGTCGCGGCCAAACACGGCGTGATCGGCCTGAGCAAAACGCTGGCGCTGGAGACAGCCAGAACCGGCGTGACCTGCAATGCGATTTGTCCCGGCTGGGTGCTAACCCCGCTGGTACAGCAGCAGATCGATAAACGCATCGCTGAAGGTAGCGACCCTGAGCAGGCCCGCGAACAGCTGCTGGCGGAAAAGCAGCCCTCCGGCGAGTTTGTCACCCCGGAACAGCTGGGTGAACTGGCGCTGTTTCTCTGTAGCGAAGGCGCCGCCCAGGTGCGCGGCGCGGCATGGAACATGGACGGCGGCTGGGTCGCGCAATAACCGACAACCTGCTCAGGAGGCGCCCGTTCCTGCTGAGCAGGCGCCTCATTTTTCCGGCGGGATATTTTCCTGCCGTCGGTTTATTTTCGGCAAAAGACAATGAGTTCGGGCTATTTATTTAATAATGATGTATGGTTTCAGGCCATTAAATCAGGAAGGAAATCATATGTCAGATCGAAAAGATGCCAAAAGCCGCCGTAATTATCTTGTAAAATGCACCTGCCCTAATTGCTCCCAGGATTCAGAACACAGCTTCAGCCGAGTACAAAAAGGCGCCCAGCTCATTTGCCCCTACTGCCACAAACTCTTCCAGACAACAGCAAAAAATGCTGCTTAATCTCTAGATGCCAGACGCTGATTGTTCCACGAAATCCAACACTGATTAGATTATTCTTATCACCTTGAATGAATGGCACAATCGGTTGTTATTTTTTTGGCAAATAGAAAACCCGCACTCTGGCGGGTTTTAAATAAATCTATTCTGTCTGTTCCACGGGTAAATCTGTCTACTCAGGCTGCTGCCGTCTTCGTTATCGCAGACCCGCCCATGTTCAGCATACTTAGCCTACGATGGAAACGTTTGTCGCCGCCGGGCCTTTCGCGCCGCTGCCGACCACAAACTCAACCTTCTGCCCTTCAAACAGGGTGCGGAAGTCTTCGCTTTGAATCGCAGAAAAGTGGACGAAGATGTCCTTGCTGCCGTCGGCCGGCGTAATGAAGCCGAAGCCTTTATCTGCGTTAAACCATTTGACTAAACCAGTCATTTTATTCGACATTCGATATTCCTTTTTATGAGCCCTTAATCGGCAAACTGGTTTGCGCTACAGAATCAACTTAACACTTAATGGAGGGACTCAAGGAAGGAGGTATCAGCGATAACGCCTGGAAATGAGGACTGCTTTAGTGAACTGCTTTCTGTCTTACAAACCGACCTGGCTATTAAGGCACAGGGTATATTTATTAGCAAGATTTATTTTAGCCATCCGGAAGCCTGCTCCGGTAAAAAATTAAATCGATAGCTTTATTGTTCGATTAATGTATAGTTCGCCGGTACTTATTTTTACAAGGATTTTATTTGTTCCAAAAAATGACAGGCATTGTCAAAGCGTTTGATAATAAAACCGGCAAAGGCCTTATAATTCCCTCCGATGGTCGTAAAGACGTTCAGGTCCATATTTCTGCATTATCCCCTGGTGAATCAGAAACCATAATTCCAGGTATTCGCGTTGAATTTCGCCGGGTCAACGGCCTGCGCGGTCCGACGGCGGCTAACGTCTACCTCTCATAGCCACAACCCGACCGCTGATACGGCTCCGATAGCCCACCGGAGCGGCTAAAACATCTCCAGAAAACGTTTTACCGTTCGCGATCGTTCGAATCGCCGCCACGCAATCGCAACATCGGTCGTCACCGGCGTCCCCGATAACGGGCGATAGATGACTTCGGGATGGTGGATACAGGTCATCGACTGTGGCACCAGCGCGAAACCAAATCCGGCAGCCACCATGCTTAAGGAGGAGGAGAGTTGCGAAGATTGACTCGCCTGCTGCATATCGATACCGGCGCGCAAACAGCTATTAAAGACCTGCTCATACAGTCCCGGGGCCACCTCACGCGGAAACAGAATCGGCGCGGTCTCCTGCAGTTGTACCAGCGATAGCGCGTTCTCACCGGCAAGCGGGTGGTCACGGTGCAGGGCGATAACCATCGGCTCCACATCGATAATGCGCAGGTTAAACGCTTTGCTGCTTTCGCACGGCAGGCGCACAAAGGCGATATCCAGCTCCCCTTCCCCCAGCGCGCTCATCAGCGCCGCCATATTGCCTTCGACCTGGCGCAGGGCGACCGCCGGATAGCGGCGCTGAAACTGGCGCAGCAGCGCGAAAATCTGCGGATGAAAAGCATTAGAACTGGTGATACCTAACGCCAGCCTGCCGTTCATCCCGCGGGCGATACCTTTGGTCTTTTCCAGCGCCGCGTCGCTCAGAGCAAGGATCTGGCAGGCATCTTCATAAAACGATTCTCCCGCTTCCGTCAGCTCAATTCCCCGCGTCAGACGGCGCAGCAATGGCGTACCAATCTCCCTCTCAAGCCTCTGAATTTGCTGACTTAATGGCGGTTGAGAGATGCCAAGCTCCCTGGCGGCGCGGGTGAAATTTCGCGCCTCGGCCACGGCGACAAAATAGCGTAGATAACGAAGTTCCATATCAAAAACGTCTCAAACCAGCATGCTTTGTATATTGGAACTGAGAGCTGAATCGGGTCAACAATTATTTAATCTTTCTTATATTTGTTGAACGAGGAAGTCTCTGATGACCCATTCTTCTGCATGCACCTGCCAGCAAAGCCTGTGCGAAACCGTACGCGGTTTTTCTGCCCAGCAGCCTGATAACGTGCTCTATCAGACCTCTTTGATGAGCGCGCTCCTGAGCGGCGTCTATGAGGGCAATACCACCATCGCCGACCTGCTCACCCACGGCGATTTCGGTCTCGGAACCTTTAACGAACTCGATGGCGAACTGATCGCCTTCAGCAGCGAGGTCTACCAGCTGCGCGCCGACGGCAGCGCGCGCAAAGCCCGCGGGGACCAAAAAACACCGTTCGCGGTGATGACCTGGTTTCGACCGCAGCACCGCGTCAGCTTCGACCACCCGGTAAACCGCCAGCAGTTGCATGAGATCATCGACCGACAGATCCCCTCCGACAATCTGTTCTGCGCCCTGCATATCGACGGCCATTTTCGCCACGCCCATACCCGGACCGTACCCCGCCAGACTCCCCCCTACCGGGCGATGACCGATGTTCTGGACGACCAGCCGGTGTTCCGCTTCAACCAGCGCAAAGGGATACTGGTCGGTTTTCGCACCCCGCAGCATATGCAGGGGATTAACGTCGCCGGGTATCACGAACACTTCATCACCGACGATCGTCAGGGCGGCGGCCATCTGCTGGATTACCAGCTCGATAGCGGCGTGCTGACTTTCGGCGAGATCCACAAACTGCTGATTGACCTCCCGGCCGACAGCGCTTTTCTCCAGGCCGATTTGCATCCTGACAATCTCGACGCCGCCATTCGCGCGGTAGAAAACTAAGGAGCTTCATATGGACAATCAACGTCACGAACGCCAGTGGGCGCACGGCGCGGATATGATAGTCAGTCAGCTTGAGGCCCAGGGCGTCCGCCAGGTCTTCGGCATCCCCGGCGCGAAAATAGATAAAGTCTTCGATTCGCTGCTGGACTCCACCATCCGGATTATTCCCGTGCGCCACGAAGCTAATGCCGCCTTTATGGCCGCGGCAGTCGGTCGCCTGACCGGTAAAGCGGGCGTCGCGCTGGTCACCTCCGGCCCAGGCTGTTCGAATCTGATTACCGGGATGGCTACCGCGAACAGCGAGGGCGATCCGGTGGTGGCGCTGGGTGGCGCGGTTAAGCGGGCGGATAAGGCAAAACTGGTCCATCAAAGCATGGATACCGTGGCGATGTTCAGTCCGGTGACCAAATATGCCGTTGAAGTGACCGCCGCCGACGCGCTGGCGGAAGTTGTCTCCAACGCTTTCCGCGCCGCTGAGCAGGGGCGCCCCGGTAGCGCCTTTATCAGCCTGCCGCAGGATGTTGTCGATCAACCCACCCACGGCGCGATTCTCCCGGTCGGCAACGCCCCGCAAATGGGCGCGGCCCCTGACGAGGCGATCGAGAAGGTCGCGCAGATGATCGCCGCCGCCAGGAACCCGGTTTTCCTGCTCGGGCTGATGGCCAGCCAGCCGGAAAACAGCCGCGCCCTGCACCAGCTGCTGGAACAGAGTCATATTCCGGTCACCAGCACCTACCAGGCCGCCGGGGCGGTCAATCAGCAGCACTTTGCGCGCTTCGCCGGCCGGGTCGGACTGTTTAACAACCAGGCCGGCGACCGCCTGCTCCACCTCGCCGACCTGATCATCTGCATCGGCTACAGCCCGGTCGAATATGAACCGGCGATGTGGAACCGCGGTAACGCGACGCTGGTACATATCGACGTGCTGCCGGCCTATGAAGAGCGTAACTACACCCCCGATATGGAGCTGGTGGGTGATATCGCCGCGACGCTGAACAAACTGACCCGACGCATCAGCCATAAGCTGGTGTTAACCCCGCAGGCGGCGGAGATCCTCACCGATCGCCAGCATCAGCGCGAGCTGCTCGACCGCCGCGGCGCGCAGCTGAATCAATTTGCCCTTCATCCGCTGCGCATCGTGCGGGCGATGCAGGATATCGTCAACAGCGATGTCACCCTCACCGTCGACATGGGCAGCTTCCATATCTGGATCGCCCGCTATCTGTACAGCTTCCGCGCCCGCCAGGTGATGATTTCCAACGGTCAGCAGACGATGGGCGTCGCGCTGCCGTGGGCAATCGGCGCCTGGCTGGTCAATCCGCAGCGCAAAGTGGTCTCGGTCTCCGGCGACGGCGGGTTCCTGCAATCCAGCATGGAGCTGGAGACCGCCGTCCGGCTGCAGGCCAATATCCTGCATATCATCTGGGTCGACAACGGTTACAACATGGTGGCGATTCAGGAACAGAAAAAATACCAGCGCCTCTCCGGCGTAGAGTTCGGTCCGGTTGATTTCAAAGCCTACGCCGAATCTTTCGGGGCCAAAGGCTTTTCGGTGGAGAGCGCCGACGCGCTGGAGCCGACATTACGTGCCGCCATGGACGTCGATGGCCCGGCGGTGGTCGCTATTCCGGTCGACTACCGCGATAACCCTCTGCTGATGGGGCAACTCCATCTCAGCCAAATACTGTGAGTCACTACAAAAAGGAAAGAAATATGCAAAAAGTCGCCCTTATCACCGGCGCCGCTCAGGGCATCGGTAAAGCTATCGCGCTGCGCCTGGTTAAAGACGGATTTGCCGTGGCCATTGCCGATTACAACGATACCGCGGCGAAAGCCGTGGCCGCCGAGATCAACCAGCACGGCGGCCGGGCGCTGGCGCTTAAGGTAGACGTCGCGCGCCGTGAACAGGTTTTCGCCGCCGTCGAACAGGCGTGTACAGCGCTGGGCGGTTTCGACGTTATCGTCAACAATGCCGGCATCGCCCCGTCGACGCCGATCGAAGCGATCGTCGAGGAGACCGTCGATAAGGTCTATAACATCAACGTCAAAGGCGTCATCTGGGGCATTCAGGCGGCCGTCGACGCCTTTAAAAAAGAGGGCCACGGCGGGAAAATCATCAACGCCTGTTCCCAGGCCGGGCACGTCGGCAATCCGGAGCTGGCGGTCTACAGTTCGAGTAAATTCGCCGTGCGCGGCCTGACCCAGACCGCCGCCCGCGACCTGGCGCCGCTGGGGATCACCGTTAACGGCTACTGTCCGGGGATCGTCAAAACCCCAATGTGGGCAGAGATCGATCGTCAGGTTTCGGAAGCGGCGGGTAAACCGCTGGGCTACGGTACGGCCGAGTTCGCGAAACGCATCACCCTGGGACGTTTATCCGAACCGGAAGACGTCGCGGCCTGCGTGTCGTATCTGGCGAGCCCGGACTCCGACTATATGACCGGCCAGTCGCTACTGATCGACGGCGGTATGGTTTTTAACTAATTCCATGATGCTCTGACATGGTTTGCCCCTGCCGCGAAACAGGGGCTTTTTTTATGTGCTGGTCGCTCGGGCGATAAACGCCCCCCGCGGCCCGGCGGGCAATGATTATCCCGGCCGATTAACGCGCGCTCGCCTGCGCCAGCTGGCGTTCAATGGCCTGACGTCGCGCATCGTTCGCCGGCAATATATCCAGCAGTTGTTGCAATGCCGCAACCGCCTGCGGGTAATCTTCGCTACGCAGCGCGCTCAGCGCCAGCAGTTCCAGCACCGGCAGATTGTGCGGCTGCCGCTGATGCAGTTCGCGCAGCAGCAGTTCTGCCATCCGCAGCTGGCCGCTATCGCCGGCCCGCACCAGTACGCTGGCGTAATCGAATGCGGCCAGCGGATCGCCCGCCGCCAGCTGATGGGCGCGGGCAAAGGCGCCGATCGCCGTCTCGCCATCGTTGAGCAACAGGGCAATACGTCCCAGCAGCTGCCAGCCAGCAAGATCGTCAGGCCGATCCTGTAACTGGCTGCGCAGCCCGAGCCTGAGCTGAGCCAGCTGATCCATCCGCAGCGGCGCCGCCGTTGGGTCTTGCACCTGCTGGAGCAGCGCAGGAGTCTGACGTTCCGCCTGCTGCCAGAGCAACACCTGGCCAATATCGCTGGTTTTAAGGAAGATCCCGCTACTCAACAGTACCAGCGCCGCCGCGCCGGGCAGCAGCACCCAACGGCTGAGCGGGCGGACTTTAGCCGGCGTGACGTCGGGAATATCGGCCAGCAGCGTACGCTGCAGTTCAACCACCATCGCTTCCCGGTCGGCAACGTTGTCCTCCTGCGCCAGCTCGTCGAGCCGCGTCTGGTACAGCGTCCGGTTCAGACTATCGCGATCCGCCGCCGCCTTCCCCTGCCACGGAAAATAGAGCAGCGCCAGCGCCCCGGCCAACATCAGGAGCGCCGGCAATAAAAACAGGGTCATCAATCCTCTCCTTTGTTCAGTAACGCCGCCAGCCGCTGACGCTCTTGTTCACTCAGTGCAGCGCTTGCGCCACCGCGACGTCGGGTTCGCGCCACCAGCAGCGCGACACCGGCGATAACAAACAGCCCCGGAACCAGCCACAACAGTAAGGTCCCGGCGGTCAACGGCGGTTCATAGCTGACGAAATGGCCGTAGCGCGCCACCATATAGGCGATGATTTGATCTTTGCTTTGTCCCTGCTGCATCAGCTCATAAACCTTCAGCCGCATATCGGCGGCGATCATCGCATTCGAGTCCGCAATACTGTTGTTCTGGCACTTCGGGCAGCGCAGCTGCGAAGTGATCTCGCGAAACGCCTGCTCCTGCGCTTCGTTTTTGAACTGCCAGGTATCGATGGCGGCCAGCGCCTGGCCGGCGAGCAGCAGCGCCATCAGCGCCAGTATCCAGCGCCTCATGCTGCCGGCTCCTGGGTATATTTCAGCCATAGCGGCTGGAGCTGTTCGCGCCACACCCGGGCGTTCAGATCGCCGGCGTGACGCCAGCGAATAATGCCCTGGCCATCAATCAGAAAGGTTTCCGGCGCGCCATATACGCCCAGATCAAGCCCCAGCATGCCGCTGCCGTCGAACAGACTCAGCGCATAGGGGTTGCCGAGACTGTCGAGCCAGTTCACCGCCTTCTGCCGGTCATCTTTGTAGTTCAGCCCGACGACGCGAACCCCCTGCCCGGACAGCGCATTCAGGAACTGATGTTCGGCGCGACAGGTCGGGCACCAGGTGGCCCAGACATTCAGCAGCAGCGGTTTCCCGTCGATCAGCGCCGCACGGCTGTAGGTTTTTCCCGGCGCCGTCAACGCCTCAAGGCGAAACTCAGGCAGCGGTTTGCCGATCAGCGCAGATTCGAGCATCGTCGGATCGTCGCCCTCGGCGTTACGCATCAATTGCCAGAACAGCGCCATCGCCAGCAGCAGAAACAGCGCCAGCGGAATAAAAAGCAGCCTGCGCTTCATTGTGCCTCCTGCCGTTGTTTACGCATCCGGTAGCGCGGGTCGAGCATGCAGCACAGGCCGCCAAGGGCCATCAGGCCGCCGCCGAACCAAATCCAGCGCACGAACGGTTTGTAGTACAGACGCACCGCCCAGCTGCCATCGTCCAGCTCTTCCCCCAACGCGGCATACAGATCGCGCGTCAAACCGCCGCCGATCGCCGCTTCGGTCATCATCATACGGCTGGCGCTGTAGTAACGTTTTTCCGCATACAGCGTTGCCTCCGGGCGACCGTTGCGCGTCACCGTAATCACCCCTTCACCGCCGGTCCAGTTCGGGCCGACGATGTTGCGCACCCCGTCGAACACGAAATGGTAGCGATGAATATCGATGCTATCGCCGGTTTTCATCCGTACGTCGCGCTCAATACTGTAGTTCTGGCTGAAGGTAATCCCGATAACGGTGACCGCCACGCCAACGTGACCCAGCACCATTCCCCACTGGCTGCGCGAAATCACCCGCAGGCCGCGCCAGAAACCGTGCCGGTGGGTCGCCCGTTCATGGATTTCAATCAGGGCAAAGAGCAGTACCCAAATCGCCATCATCAGACCCAGAACCGCCATGGCGACAATCCGGTCCTGCAACAGCCACGGCAGCAGCAGAGAAAGTGACAATGTCACCAGCAGCGCAATCGCCAGCCGCTTAAGCTGCTTGCCCGGCTGGTCGCGTCGCCAGCGGATCAACGGTCCCAGTCCCAGCAACAGCGCAAACGGCGCCATCAGCGCGGTGAACAGCAGATTAAAAAAGGGTTCGCCGATCGAGATACTGCCAAGCCCCAGCTCTTTGTGCACCAGCGGTAGCAGCGTGCCAAGCAGAACCACCAGCATGGCGGCGATCAGCAAAATATTGTTCCCCAGCAGAAACGACTCTCGCGACCACAGCGCATGTTCGACTCGCGCCCGTACCTGCCCCCCCTTCAGGGCATACAGCAGCAGCGAACCGCCGATAGCCACCACCAGCAGCGCCAGAATAAACAGCCCGCGCGTCGGATCCGAGGCGAACGAATGGACCGACACCAGCACCCCGGAGCGCACCAGGAAGGTTCCCAGCAGGCACAGTGAAAAGGCGGCAATCGCCAGCAGCACGGTCCAGGCCCGGAAGCTCCCGCGTTGCTCGGTGACCGCCAGGGAGTGCAGCAGCGCCGTCCCCACCAGCCATGGCATAAACGAGGCGTTCTCCACCGGATCCCAGAACCACCAGCCACCCCATCCCAGCTCGTAGTAGGCCCAGGCAGAGCCCAGCACGATACCCAGAGTCAGGAATACCCATGCCGCCTGGGTCCACGGACGCGACCAGCGCGCCCAGGCGGTATCCAGCCGTCCGGCGAGCAGCGACGCAATCGCAAAGGCGAACGCCACCGAGAAGCCCACGTAGCCCATATACAGGATCGGCGGATGGAAAATCATGCCGATATCCTGCAGCAGCGGATTAAGGTCGCGACCATCAACCGGATAGAGCGGCAGCGTGCGGGCAAACGGATTCGAGGTGAACAGAATAAACAGCAGAAAGCCGAAGGCGATGGTCCCCATCACTGCCAGCACCCGCGCCACGGCGTCCTGCGGCATCCGCCGACTGAACAGCGCCACCGCGAAAGTCCAGACGCTCAGCAGGAGCACCCACAGCAGCAATGAGCCTTCATGGGCGCCCCAGGTCGCCGCGACCCGGTACCACACCGGCAGCGCGCTGTTCGAGTTATCCGCGACATAGCGCACGGTGAAATCATTGACCACGAAGGCATGGACCAGCACGAGAAAAGCGCCCGCGACGCAGAAAAAGAGCGCGCAGGCCAGAGGCCGCGCCAGCGCCATTAGCCGCGGCTCCTGCCGCGCCGCGCCCCATTGCGGATAAATGCCCAGCAGTAGCGCGAGGCCTGTCGCCAGGCACAGCAGATAGTGCCCCAGTTCCGGCATCATGGTTGTTCTCCTTTCTTCTCCGGCTGCAGCGCCTCTTTCACTTCCGGCGGCGTATAGTTCTCATCGTGCTTTGCCAGCACCTGCCGGGCGGTAATGTGCCGATCGCCATCGAGCACCCCCTGGGCTACCACTCCCTGCCCCTCGCGGAAGAGGTCCGGCAGAATGCCCCGATAGCTGACCTCCACCACACCGCGAGCGTCGTACAGTCGGAAACTGACGTCCAGGGTCTGCGGATCACGCTTGACGCTGCCGGGCTGTACATAGCCGCCGATCCGCAGACGCTGGCCGTGATGTGGCCGCTGATGAGTTTCCGTTTTGCCATACAGGATCTCCCCCGGCGTGTAGAAGAGATCGATATTGGCGCTGAGGGCATACAGCGTCAGGCCAATGGTCAACCCGAGGCCAACCAGCACCGCCAGCGCGATCCCGAGCCGGGTTTTACGACGCGTTTGCATCGGCGCCCTCCGCTTCTGCACGGCGGCGAGCGGCGGCGATACGCCGCTCCCGGGCCTGCTGACGACTCAGCTCGCGGAACAGCGTCCGTCGCTGCCACCAGGTATGCAGCGTCAGAACCCCGAAGATCAGCAGCGTCGCCGCCACCGCCAGCCAGACATAAAATGCGTAGCCGCCCATCGCCAGAAAGGCGGCGACAGATGAAAAGGCGGGGGTCATTTCTCCGCTCCTTTTGGGGCCGTGACCAGCGCCTGGACCCAGGGCCGGCGCCGCTCCTGTAACAGAATCAAATTGCGCAGGCGCATCAGGGTCAGCGTGGCCACCAGGCTCAGGAAGGCCAGAATACAGATTCGCAACGGCAGACGCATACTGGGGTCAATCGACTGTTGCATGTTGGTCGACCCTTGATGCAGCGTGTTCCACCAGATGACCGAATAGTGAATGACAGGCAGATTCACCACCCCCACCAGCACCAGAATACCGACCGCCCTGCCCGCCAGACGGCGATCGTCGAAGGCGTGCCAGAGGGCGATAATCCCGGCATAGAGAAACAGCAAAACCAGCTCCGACGTCAGGCGCGCGTCCCAGATCCACCACGTTCCCCACATCGGTTTCCCCCATGCCGCCCCGCTGACCAACGCGATGGCCGTGCAGGCGGCGCCCACCGGCGCCAGCGCCGCCACCGTCAGATCGGCCATTTTCATCTGCCAGACCAGCCCCACAAAGGCGGCGACGGCCATCGCCAGATAGACGCCCATCGACCACATGGCCGCCGGGACATGCAGATACATAATCCGATAGCTTTGCCCCTGCTGATAATCCGCCGGCGCGTAGACAAATCCCCACACCAGCCCCACCGCCAGCAGCAGTGCGCTCAAGGCCGTCAGCCAGGGAATACAGCGGCCGCACAGGCCGTACAGCCGTTCGGGTATCGCCAGTTGATGTAATGCTTTCCACATAACGTTTGCTCACACTACTGTTTTTATGACTGCGGCAGCGTCACCGCAGCGAATTATTGCACCGTCAGCCGTAATGCGGCGGCGGTGGCGAACGGACACAACGTGGCGCTGGCGGCTAAAAACGCCGCCAGAATCGCCAGATAGCCATCCACCGGCAGCCCCGCGGCGCCAGCCTGAATGGCGCCGCAGGCAAAAATAAGCAGCGGAACCGACAGCGGCAGCACCAGCAGACTCAGCAGAACCCCGCCGCGCCGCAGTCCTACCGTCAGGCCGACGCCAACCGCACCGAGAAAACTCAGGGTCGGCGTCCCCAGCAGCAGGGTCAGCGCCAGTACGCCGGCATCGTGGGGGGCCATCCCCAGCAGCAGCGCCGCCAGCGGGGATACCACCAGCAGCGGCAGACCGGTCATCGCCCAATGGGCGAGCACCTTGACCACAACCACCGCCACCAGCGGTGTCGGCAGCAGCAGCAGTTGCTCAAGCGAACCGTCCTGCCAGTCGTCGCGAAACAGGCGGTCCATCACCAGCAGCGCCGCCAGCAGCGCGGCAACCCAGACAATGCCGGGCGCGATCTGTACCAGCAGCTGCGGGTCGGCGCCGACGCCAAACGGAAACAGGGTGATCACCACCAGGAAAAACCACAGCGGATTGAGAATCTCTGCCCCGTTGCGCCATGCCAGGCGCATTTCGCGGGCAAACAGCGTCCACATCATGCGTTTTCCTCCTCTCCGGCGCCGAGCCTTAACGTGCGCAGAGCGCAGGCCAGCGGACGCAGGGGCTGATGAGTCGTGAGGATCGCGCTGCCACCCGCCAGAACATGCTGCTCCAGCCGACGACTTAAGGTCGCAATAGCCGACGCGTCGAGCGCGGTAAACGGCTCGTCAAGGATCCACAGCGTCGCCGACGTCAACCACAGACGGGTCAACGCCACCCGCCGCTGCTGTCCGGCGGAGAGCTGACTCAGCGGGACATCTTCATAACCCGCCAGCCCCATTTCGGCCAGCGCCGCTTCTCGCGTCTGCTGCCGGGTTTGCGGGAAGAAGAAATGCAAATTTTCGTCCGCGGTCAGCGCCGTTTTGACGCCGGGCTTATGCCCGAGCCACAGCAGCTGACGATGAAACGCTTCACGCACGCTCGCCAGCGGTTCGCCCTGCCAGCTCACCGTACCGCTTTCCGGACGCGTCAGGCCGCACAGCATCCGCAGCAGCGAGGTTTTCCCGGCGCCGTTATCGCCGGCCACCTGCAGGAGTTCGCCTGGCCCGACCGTCAGAGTCAGCGCCTGGAACAGCACCCGGTCATCAAAGATGCCGCTCAGTCCTTCGGCATGCAGCATGAATGTACTCTCCTTGGTTCAGACCGCCGTTAGCGTCGACAATCCGTTCGGGATGCGCCACCCGGGCGGCGCATCCACGACGGTTACTGACCGGAAACAGGCAGTTTCGAGATGTCGACATTACCTGTCGCCTTCTCATCGCGAACGATCGACTTGTCCTTACGCACTTTTGCCACATCGCTGGCGCTCACCGGCGAGGCGTGGTTCCCCCAGCTGGTGCGGATAAAGTTGACCACATCCGCCACCTGCTGGTCATCCAGACGCCAGCCGAACGAGGGCATGGTCAGATTAGACACCGCATTTTTCACCGCCGGCGTGGTGCTGCCGGTGAGGATGATGTGGATGAGCGACGTCGCATCTTCGGTCTGCACTACCGGGTTGCCCTTCAGCGACGGGAAGGCGCGCTTGTAACCCACGCCATCGGTACGGTGGCAGGCCGCGCAGTTATCCACGTACAGCGCCGCGCCGGGCTTGCTGTCATCGCCCTTCCACAGATCCTTCGCTACGCTGTCTTCAACCGGCGCCGGGGTCTGTTTTCCACCGCGCGGCGGCAGCGATTTCAGATAGCGGGCAATCGCGGTGATATCGTCGTCAGAGAGATACTGCAGGCTGTGTTCCACTACATCGCTCATTCCCCCGAAGACCACGGACTTATCGTTACGCCCGGTTTTCAGGAACTCCGCCAGTTCGGCTTCGCTCCAGGTGCCCAGACCGTCCCGATTTTCGCCGCGCAGGCTGGAAGCCACCCAGCCGTCAATCGGCGCATTGCTGCCTGCCAGATAGTCGTCACCCTCGCTTTCGCTAAGCGCTTTTTCCTGCATCGTCAGGCTACGCGGAGTGTGGCAGGCCCCGCAGTGACCGAGTCCCTCCACCAGATAGCGCCCGCGCTCCAGCACCGGGTCGACCTGCGGATTCGCGACAAAATCGGCCGGCGTCGGAGCGAAGATCCCGCGCCAGAACGCCAGCGGCCAGCGCATTGACAGCGGCCACGGAATATCGGTATCGCGATTCGCCTCGGCAACCGGCGCCACGCCATGCATAAAGTAGGCGTACATCGCCCGCATATCCGCTTCGCTCACCCGGGCGAATGACGGGTACGGCATCGCCGGATAGAGGGTTGAGCCATCCTTGCGAACCCCTTTGCGCACCGCGTCGTCGAACTCCTCGAAGGTATAGCCGCCGATGCCGTGGGCGCTGTCCGGGGTAATGTTGGTGGAGTAAATCGTGCCAATAGGCGTCTCCATCGCCAGGCCGCCGGCAAAAGGTTTCCCCTCTTTACCGTTGGTGTGACAGGCCACGCAGTCCCCGGCCCGCGCCAGATACTCGCCCTGCTGAATCAAATTGCTGTCCGCGGGCGCCTCTTCGGCAAACGCCGCACAGCTTAACGCACCGAGCACCAGTGCCGATAACCATTGCATTTTCATCATTTGCCTTCCTTTATGCCTGCACCAGTGGACCCGGGTTTTTCAGGTACCGTTCACGGATCGCTTTTGCTGACCAGTAGGCCAGCGCGGCCACCGTCCCCGTCGGGTTATATCCCAGACCCTGCGGGAAGGCCGAAGCGCCGATAACGAAGACGTTATGCACGTCCCAGCTTTGCAGATAGCGGTTCACCGCGCTGGTTTTCGGATCTTCGCCCATTACCGCGCCGCCGTTCATATGGGTGGTCTGGTAGCTGGTGGTGTCAAAGTGGCTGTTGGCATTTTTCGGGCTGCCGAGCAGATATTTCGGCTTCATCGCTTTGGCGATCGGCGCCATCTTATCGAACATGAACTGCGCCATCTTGATGTCGTTTTCCTGCCAGTCAAAGGTCATTCGCAGCAGCGGCTGGCCGAAGACGTTTTTGTAGTTCGGGTCGAGATCGAGATAGTTCTGGCGGTAGGACTGGTGCGCGCCGTGGGCGTCCATCGACAGATGATGGGTGTAGGTATCGGCAACCGCCGATTTCCACTTGCTGCCCCACGCCGGCGTCCCCGGAGGAACCGGAAGTCCGGAGATGGGTTTGGTCCCGGCCTGGTTGACCCAGAACGGCGAGCCGCCGACAAAGCCGGCCTCGGCATGGTCGAAGTTATCGGCGTTAAAGTCATCCACCCCGACACCGTTACCACCGGCGCCGATAAACGGATTGGTAAAGGTATTCTTATCAAAAATAGCCTTGATGGTGGTCATATTCTGATAGGCGAAGTTGCGACCCACCACCCCTTCCCCGGTTTGCGGATCGTAGGGTTTGCCGATGCCGGAAAGCAGCATCAGGTGAACGTTGTGGAACTGGAAGGCGCCGATAATCACCAGATCTGCCGGCTGCTCCATTTCGCGCCCCTGTCCGTCGACGTAAGTCACGCCGGTGGCGCGCTGCTTATCGGCGGTCAGATTGACCTTCAGAACATTAGCGTTGGTGCGCAGCTCAAAGCGTTTTTCCTGGCGCAGCGCGGGCAGGATGTTGACGTTCGGCGAGGCTTTGGAATACATGTAGCAGGCGTAGCCGCTGCAGTAGCCGCAGAAGTTGCACGGCCCCATCTGCGCGCCGTAAGGGTTGGTGTAGGAGTCCGAGGTGTTCGCCGACGGCAGATTGTAGGGGTGGTAACCCACTTCCCGCGCCGCTTTCTCAAACAGCTGCGCCGACCAGGTGTTTTTCTGCGCCGGCAGCGGGAAGTCGTCCGAACGGTCCGGCGCAAAGGCGTTGCCGCCGCGCCCTTTGCCGACTACCTGTCCCTTCACCGACCAGGCGGTACCGGAGGTGCCAAAGACTTTCTCAGCCTTATCGAAGAAGGGCTCCAGCTCGTCGTAGGTGACGCCAAAATCCTGAATAATCATATCCTGCGGGATAAAGCTTTTGCCGTAGCGCTCTTCATAGTGGCTGCGCATGCGCAGTTCTATCGGATCCACGCGGAAATGGACCCCGGACCAGTGAAGTCCGGCGCCACCGACGCCGGTCCCCGGCAAAAAGGCCGCCAGCTGGCGATACGGTACCGCCTGCTGGCTGGTGTTATGACGAATAGTGACGGTGCTTTTCGACAGATCCTGGAATAACTTACGGCGAATATTGTAAGTCAGCTCGTCAACCACCTGCGGATAAGCACCGTCAGGCCAGGTATCGCGCATCGGGCCGCGCTCCAGGGCGACAACATTTAATCCGGCTTCGGTCAACTCTTTGGCCATAATGGCGCCAACCCAGCCAAAGCCCACAATCGCGACGTCGGTTTTTTTCAGTACGGTGGTCATCGTTATGCCCTCTCCCCATTAATTGATACCGGCGGGAGGGGATAGCGTTCACCCCGTTCAACCCAGTCCATAAAGTCGGCGCGTGCGCCGGGAAAATTAATCAGCGTCCAGCCAACCATGCCTTTGTTGCCGCCATGAATCGGATCGCTGAAGAAACCTTCGCGGGTGTTTTGCAGCAGATAAGAGAAGAACAGCGAAGACGGCAGCTGTTTAAAGGCGGCGCTGCCGGCTTCAAACTGACTTAAAGCGGCATCCTGTTGTTCCGGGGTCAGCCCGGCGAACGGCTGGTGATACTGGCCCTGGCACCATTCATCGGCGTCGGCAATCCCGAGGTTGTAGATCTGTTTGGGGACCAACGGCAGCTGATAACCCATCTCTTTTGGTACATCGGGGTTAAACGGCCCCTGCATGTACCAGATGGAACCGGTGGCATACGGAGTATTCATCTGCCGATCGATAAACTCCGGTACGCCGGCTTCGCGTGCGCCAGGCCCCAGTTCATCGGCCGGAATGAGGCGCGCTACCGCGGCGTTGATAAATGCCCACTCGCGTTCGTTAAAAAACTGCGGTTTCCAGTCGCCGGTGGTCGCGGAAGCGGATCCGCCGGCAGTGGCACGCTCCGCCGCCTGCGCGGTGCTGGCGGCGGCAACCGCGCCGACGCTGCCGCTACCGATCACGACCGTGGGTATCAAAGCCATTGATTTTACTAAAAAATCACGCCTCGAATTATTGGTTTTTTCGCTCGACATTCTCACATTCCTGTCAATTAAATTACTGATTTTGTTGTTACAAGCCCAGCAAACGCTGCTTTGGAACCGATTCCAGAAAGGTACCGCTTTAGCGGACCTGCTGGCACGACGCCATTAAGTCGTACAAAAAATAAATCGCCGCTGGCGATGATGTTTATAGAGTTATCGTTTGGATATTAGTCGATTCTCATACACCGTCATGAAAAAAAGGAAAATATCCCTTTTCATTTGATAATCAGAACGCGTATGCAATATCCAGAGGGCAGAAATGGGGGTGGAATCAGCGCCGAAGTAGGTCTGACCATTTTCCCAAAAAAGAGTGATACGTATCACAAATGTTGCTTTTTTGTTTATGGTACATGGCTGTCTGGCAGCGTGCAAACGTAAGATTCCGTAAAAAGTAAACAATTTGAGCGGTTAAATTGCTTAATAACGGATATTAACTGTATTTCGCGCAATGCTTATTCGCTGAGAGACAATGCACAATGCCGCCGGCGATGAATTATTCGCCGCGACGGTGAATAGAGACAGAATATAGAATTACCGCAGTGAAATTGTTTCTTAACGGTATATTTTCATGACGCCAGTATTACGCTATTTATTTCGCGGACGGCGCTCACGCTATCGCCGTCCGCCAGAGACGTTCAGGCCTACGTTCGCGGGAAAATCCACAGATCATTGGCCGGGAAGGTAAGGTGACAATGCCCGTCGTCGCGCAGCGCTGGACCATAGGCGCGAATAGCGAAATCATCTCCCCGGGTACGGAACAGATACTCCCAGCGGTCGCCGAGATACATACTGGTTAACAGCGGTAGCTCCAGCATATTATCCTGGGGCGTCGCCCCAAGGCACAGACGCTCAACGCGGATCACCGCCGTCGCCTCCTGCCCGACGCTGACCCGTCCGTCCGCCATTCCCCACAGCGCCCAGCTCGCCCCTTCAATCCGCGCCCGACCGTCCATCACATCGGTAATCTTACCGTGCAGGCGGTTATTGCTGCCCATGAACTCGGCGGCAAACAGAGTCGCCGGATTGCCATACATCTCCTGCGGCGTCCCCTGCTGTTCAATCACGCCATTGTTGAGCAGCAGGATACGATCGGAAATCGCCATCGCTTCGTTCTGATCGTGCGTGACCATCAGCGCCGACAGCCCCAGCTTGATAATCAGCTCGCGCAGAAAAACCCGCGCCTCTTCGCGTAATTTGGCGTCAAGGTTCGACAGCGGTTCATCAAGCAGGATAACCGGCGGGTTGTAGACCAGCGCCCGACCAATCGCCACGCGCTGCTGCTGCCCTCCCGATAGCTGATGCGGATGGCGGTTTCCGAGGTGCCGCAGCCCCAGCTGATCGAGCACCGCCTGCACCCGCTGTTTCATTTCGCCAGAGGCGACTTTCCGCAGCCTGAGCGGGTAGGCAACGTTCTCGAATACCGTTTTGTGCGGCCACAGAGCGTAGGACTGAAACACCAGCCCAAGATTGCGCGCCTCGGCCGGAATTTCGCTGCGCGGATTGCCGTCATAGACCGTCTGCTTGCCGATAGCGATCCGCCCGCCGGTGGGCTTCTCCAGCCCGGCAACCGCACGCAGTAAGGTGGTTTTTCCGCTGCCAGAGGGTCCCAGCAGCGACACCACTTCTCCCCGCTTCAAGGTCATCGACACCCCTTTCAGCACCGGGTTGTCACCGTAGGTCAGATGCAGATTTTCTACTGATAATTCAATCATGTAATTTCACTCCAAAGCGCAGGGCGATACCTAACCCGACCACCACCAGCAAGATATTGATAAACGAAAGCGCGGCGACAATATCGATGGCTCCCGCCGCCCACAGCGAGACCAGCATCGAACCAATGGTCTCCGTTCCCGGCGAGAGCAGATAGACGCCGGTGGAATACTCACGCTCAAAGATCAGAAACATCAGCAGCCAGGAACCAATCAGGCCGTAGCGCGACAGCGGCACCGTAACGTGGCGCGTAACCTGGCCCCGCGAGGCGCCGTTGCTCCGGGCGGCTTCCTCCAGCTCCGGCGCCACCTGGAGCAGGGTTGAGGAGATCAACCGCAGCCCGTAGGCCATCCACACAACGGTGTAGGCCAGCCAGACGCTGAAAATGGTATTGCGCAGCGCCCGCAGCTGCACAATCAGATGTTCGCGTAGCCAGTCGGCCACCGGCAGCGCCGAGAGCCAGCCGTTTTTCAGCGACTGATCCAGCCACATCGGCAGGAACAAAAACACCCACAGGAACGCCAGTCCGGCCAGCAGGCCCGGCACCGCACGCGGAACCAGCACGCTGTAGTCGAGAAAGCGCGTGACATTATCCGCTTTGCGATGCATCGCAATCCCGACAAACAGGTAGCAGATCACCGCCAGCGCGCCGCCGAAAATACCGATGGCCATGGAGTTGACGATGGCCCGCAGCAGGTTCGGCTGCTGCCAGATATTACGGAAGGTCGCCAGCGAGAGTTCATCCCAGATAGAAACCCCCACCCCCCAGTTGGAGATAAACGCCCGCAAGGCTACGCCAATCAGCGGCACGCCGATAGTCACGGTTAGCCAGAAGACCACCACCCCGCCGGCAACCCAGCGCCACTTGCCGAGCGGTAGCGCTCGCGCCTGCGACGCTTTGCCCTTCATGGTCACAAACCGATTGGCCGTGCGCATCAGGCGACGCTGCAGCATGACCAGCGGAATGGTGATGCAGATAAGGACGACCGCCACCGCCGCCATCAGATGATAGGAGGGCGTACCGAGTTTATTGGTGAGCTTATACAGGTAGGTGGCCAGCACCATGTTGCCTTCCGGGTCTCCCAGCACCAGCATCAGACCAAACACTTCAAGGCCGAGGAAAAACAGCAGCACGCAGGCATAGAGAATCGACGGACGTACCATCGGCAGGCTGACCGAGGTCATCACCTGCAGCGGAGATGCCCCTACCGTCCGCGCCGCCTCTTCGACATCCGAACCGACGCTACGCAGCGCGGAGGAGATATAGAGATAGGCATGCGGGACGTGAGTCAGCCCGGCAATCACCACAATGCTGAACATGGAATAGATATTCCACGGCACAACCCCCAGCAGCTGCTCTGCCCATTGCGAGAAAAACCCGACCGGTCCGGCGGCGACCACATAACCAAAAGCCAGTACCATCGGAGAAACAAAAATCGGCACCAGAATCAGCGGTTCAATAAACCGTCGCCCGGGCAAATCAGTACGCACCATTAAGAATGCGAGGATCCCGCCCAGCGGTATCGCAATCAGCACCAGCCCCACCGCCAGAATAAAACCGGACTTCAGCGCGAGATAAAAGTCGGGGTCGGTAAAAATAAATTCAAAGGCCCCGAGGCTGAATTCTTTGCTGCGGGCGAAAAACGGGGCGGAAAGAAAGCTCTGCACCACGATAAATAACAGCGGGATATAAATCACTAATGCCGTTATCACTACCACGATGCCACGCGGTAGCCCCTGCCACTTTCTGCGTATTACATTCATAGCTTATCCCTTTGGTCAGGCGCGGAGTACAAACCAGACGGGTGTTGAAAACCGGGAATACCCGGCGCGAAAAGGCGGCGCATCCGATGATGCGCCTCCGGCAGGTATTATTTTGCGGCGGCGGTACGCCATTGTTTGATAAATTCCAGACGTTTTTTCGGTTCAAGATATTCCAGTAACGTTTCATCGACCGGAATCGGCTTCAGCGCATTACCCAACATTTTGGTCATGCCGTCGATATCGTTTTTACCTTCAATATCATTACGAATAGAGGGAATATCCGCCTGGTTGGCCAGAATACTCTGCCCTTTTTCCGACAGAACATAATCGAACCACAGTCTGGCGGCATTCGGGTGTTCGGATTCCTGAGTAATAAACGAGACCCGCGACAATACCAGTACATAATCTTTTGGATAGGAAATGCCTAATGAGGGATCGGTTTTCGCCCGCGCCTCGGCGTAGGAGCCGAGAATGTTATAGCCCAGCAGGTTTTCACCCGAGGAGACCCTCTCCATCATGGTGCCGGTTGAAGACTGCACGGTCAGACCGCCTTTCGCCATCCCGGCCAGATCGGCGAAATAGTTGGCGTCGGCTTTGCTGTCCTGTACCGCCAGCATGAAGCCCAGCCCCGATTTCTCGATATCGTAGGTGGTCACTTTGCCTTTGAATTTATCCGCCTGCGCGGTGACCAGTTTGGCCAGCGCGGTGTGCGAATCCGGGACATCACCCTGCGGAATCAAACGTTTGTTATAGATAAAGACCACCGGTTCGTAGGTGGTTCCATAGGCTTTTTGCTGCCAGACCGCCCATTTCGGCAGCTTGCTCAGTTCCGGAGAGGCGTACTTTTCGGCATAATCCGTCGCCAGTTTTAGCGCCGTATCCATCGATGAACTCCAGACCACATCGCCGCTCCCGCCGCCCGCCGCCTGCTCGCTGATATAGCGATTATAGAGTTCGGTACTGTTCATATCGTTATATTCAACTTTTATCCCGGGGTATTGCGCCTCAAACCCTTTAATTAACGGGCCTGCGGCTTTGGTATCCGTCGTCGAATAGATCACGACCTTGCCCTCTTTCACCCCGGCATCAACCACTTTTTGATAATCAGCCGGGTAACCCTGAGGTAATTCTGCCAGAACAGAACAGGAGAAGACTGTCGTCAGTGAAACCACTAAACCACCAATTTTCCTATGCATAAAACCAACCCTTAATTATCATTTATTAAACACAAATTTAACATATAGCGAGACATCAGGACGTTGCAATGACGGGGGGTGTTTTTTTCCGGCTTTTGTGACGCTGGCTTAATTTAAATAAACTGGCGCCCGCGGCGGTCAAAAAATCGGGGAATAAGGCGAAGAATATTTACCCCGCCCGCCACCGAATATTAAGAAACCTTAAGAATCAGCGGCGCTGTTGATTAAACGGGCGCCGTGCCTTTCCTGCAATAGAATGGCTGCAGGCCACAACTGACCTGCAGGAGGGCAATTTACCGCCACTGAATTGCGTTGCGGAAAATAATATGGGCGATAGGGCTAACAGGGGAAAATGGTGGCCGGGCAAATTCAGGCCGCGAGGAGACGGCCCGGTGATAATTCAACATGACTCTCGCGGCCAGACCCGGGGAAACAGCGGCGAGACCAGCGCCTCGCCATCTTTCAGCGTCAGCTCCGGGAACGGCGGCGAGGTGACTCCGCCGCGATCGGCGAAGGTGGCGTCATCCCCGACCCAGCGAGCGGAGAAAACCCGCCGCGCGCGCGCGGTCGCATTGCCCCGCGCGCCGTGCAGCGTCCGGTAATGAAAGGCGACGGCATCTCCCGGCTCCAGCGCCCAGCTAACAATATCGTAATCGTCCTGATGCGCATCAATATCCGGCAGCTCTTTAAAACGGCTGTGTGCGTAAAGCTTTGAGCCGTTAAAACGGGTTGGGCTGAACTCGTCGCCCCAGCGGTGGGAACCGCGGATGCAGCGCAGCGAGATCGCTTCCGCCACCGGGTCCAGCGGGATCCAGAAGCTGACGTTTTGCTGCCCTTCGACGCAATAATAGGGCTGATCGTGATGCCAGGGCGTCACCGTGCTGCCGCCGGGCGGCTTCACCAGCGTATGTTCATGGAAAAACGTAGCCGTCTTCGATTGCATCAGCGCTGCGGCGATTTCCGCCGCCGGCGAATGCAGGACAAAGCGTTCAAAGTCAGGGATCCGCGACCAGTTGCAATAATCCTGAAAGAACGGGGCGGAGCCATCTTTCGGTACAACCGTGCGGGCGTGGCCATACTCGCTGGGGTTGGCCATCAGCTCCGCGACGCCGGCGGCCAGGCTTTCAATCCACGGCCTGAACACCCCCTTCAGCAACACGACGCCATCCTGCTGATAGCTGTCGATGGTCTGCGAATCAATATGTGGGTCACGCTGATTTTGCATAGCTAACCTTCCTGTGTGGAGAGATGAGGCGGCTGAAGGTGCCCCTGGCAGGCCAGCGGTTTAGCCACCGCGAATGGAACCCACACAGATTATTTAATCCGCCATCGCGGGTAAATTATTATAAAACGAGTCGCTGAATAGAAAATTACGAGCCTTAACGGCAGCGTGAAATAAATAAGCCTGCAGTGACCGCAGGCTTATTTATTCAAAAATGTGCGGGGGTTAATTCAATACTGCGGCAATAGTCCATAAACAGTTGCGTGGGCCGGGTCGGTTCATTATTGGCAAGATGCGCCATAATTAATGTCGAAGCGGGCATCTCATCTTCAATATCCAACTGCACCAGTTTCTCGCCGTCATAGGTCATATCGCACAACGGCCGGGTGACTAATACCGAAAACCCCAGTCCCTGTCCTACCATACAGCGAACCATTTCGATCGAGGGTGAACTGTACGCCACTTCAGGGTGATAGCCCTTCTCTTTAAATATGGTGATGAAATAATTCTTGCTGGGCACCGCATCGAGCAAAATCATCGGTTCATGGCTGAGTTCCTGCAAGGTGACGCTATTTTTCTGCGCCAATGGATGGCTGGCCGGCAGCAGCGCATAGGGTTTATGCGGCGCATTCAGCATCTCTTTATTGACCGAATGACCTAATTCCAGATCGTAGACCAGCGCCAGATCGAAACGCCCGCGATGCAGGCCGTGCATTAACTCATGCTGTTCACCGTCATACAGCTGGAGGGTAATGTCGGGGTACATTTTTTTAAACCCGGCGACCAGCTTTGGCATGTACAGCGGCGCGACGGACTCAAAGCAGCCGACGGAAATCGTCCCGGAAACCAGCTCTTTATCGGCGCGGGAGTTTTGTTCAAACTCATAGGAGAGCCGCAGCAGCTCTTTTGCTTTCTCATAAAAACGCCTTCCGCAGGAGGTCAGCGAGACGCCCTGAGCATGATGGCGAATAAACAGCTGCTGCTCAAAAGTGCTTTCAAGGTTTTTAATGGCAATCGAGATCGACGGCTGGGCAATATGGAGCTGCCGGGAGGCTTCAGCGATACTCTCGGTCTCTACAACGGTGACGAAGTATTTAAGTTGTTTGAGCGTGAATCGCGTCATAGCCTCACCCTTTACGGAATATTGTCACAAGCGGAAACGGTATAGTTTCCTGATATGCAATTTGCAAGCATCGTGCCATTTCACCGGGATTCGCTTATTTCCTCGCTGAGCAAATGATTTATTTAGCGTCCCGGCGAAGTCAACATTATACCGACACCACCGCATCCGCTTAATTGCACCAACCTGAATCAGGCTGCACCAAATTAATTCCTCGCGCGCCCCAACATGGCACAACTCGCGATTTAAACGCCCGTTCCGTTATCCCTTCCGCGCAATTGTTTTTTTAATGTTTAGTTCTTGTTTCGTACTCATTGCTTTAAATTTATTGGAATTAATCCACCTGTATAGTTTTTTTAAACTTAAAGGCCAAAAATTTACTAATTGCCTCGCAGCGAAAACTGCCAGCATAGTGTTATTGCAAGATAAACCCTGGCGATGCCCCATTTTTGATCATCGGTATCGCATTCATGTCCATTCATTATGGCGAGTAAAATAGCCCATGACGTTTAACTGGAACTACATGTTAAGTCTGCTCAGCGATGCAGATTTTTGGCAGGCCACCTGGACCGTCATTAAATTAAGTCTGCTGACCTGGGGTTGCAGTATTGTGCTGGGATTTGTTCTCGCCCTGGCCAAGCAGTCGCCGCGCAAACTGTTTAATCTTCCGGCGCGGCTCTATATCTGGCTGTTCCGCAGCCTGCCGCTGCTGGTACTACTGATATTCGTCTATAACCTGCCCCAGGCGGTGCCGTCGTCAGCGCCAGTGCTCAACGATCCGTTCTGGGCCGGCCTGCTGGCGATGGTGCTGAGTGAGGCCGCCTACGTCGCCGAAATCCACCGGGGCGGCCTGCTTTCAATACCTAAAGGCCAGAGCGAAGCCGCCCGGGCGCTGGGACTGCGCTATGCCGGCACCCAATGGCGGGTGATTATTCCTCAGGCGCTGCGCGTCGCCCTCCCGGCGTTGGCCAACGAATATATTGCCGTCGTAAAGCTCAGTTCGCTGGTGTCGGTCATCTCCCTGACCGAGATTTTAATGGTCGGCCAGCGTCTGTATTCGCAAAATTTCCTGGTGATGGAAACCATGGCGGCAGTGGCGTTCTACTACGTGCTGATCGTGACCGTTTTCGACTTCCTGCTCAAACGGCTGGAGAGCTATCTCGATGTTACCCGGCGGAAAGTCACCCGCCCCATCGACAGCGAGATGCAGCGGCTGGCGACCCAAACACGCCCGGTAATCGTGCGCAGCGCGGTCGATAATCCGCAGCCGGCGCTGCAGGCGTCAAAACTGCACAAAGCCTATAACAATGTGGAAGTGCTCGGGGCCGTCAGCCTGCAAATTCAGCCGGGAGAGGTGGTTTCAGTGATTGGCCCTTCCGGCTCCGGGAAAACCACGCTGATCCGCCTGCTCAACGGACTTGAGCAGATCGACAACGGCGAAATTCGGATCAACGGCCAGCCGTTTATTCACCTCGATCGCCAGGGCGTGCAGAAACCGCGTTTTATGGAGAATGCGCAGTACCGCCTCAACATCGGCATGGTCTTCCAGAGTTTTAACCTGTTCCCCCATCTGACGGTTCTCGGCAACCTGCTGCTGGCGCCGCGCTACCATCGGCTGGCCCCGGACGCCGAGTTGAAGCAGCAGGCCTGCGAATTACTGCATAAGGTCGGCATGCTGGAGCACGCGTGGAAATATCCGCACCAGCTCTCTGGCGGCCAGCAACAGCGCGTCGCCATTGCCCGGGCCCTGATGATGCGACCGCAAATCATGCTGTTCGATGAACCCACCTCGGCGCTTGACCCGGAAAAGGTCAATGAAGTGCTCCAGGTTATCGAATCGCTGGCCCATGAAGGCATCACCATGGTCATCGTGACCCACGAAATGAATTTTGCCTTCAAAGTCTCTGACCGGATTGTCTTTATGGAAAAAGGGCGCGTGGTGTGCGACGACACGCCGCAGGCGATGCGCGACGGTAACCACCCGCGCGTTGACGCCTTCCTGAAAGATGTCTCCCTGGCTTAACTCTCCGTTTGTGAAAGGAAAAATTATGATCGCGCAGTGGCAAATCGAACAGTTTCATCAGCAGGGTTTTCTGGTGGTCGAAGGGGTGCTATCGCCTGACGAAATCGCCGCCTTGCAGCAGGATTTTGACGGTTGGGTCGAAGAGAGCCGCCGCCACACCGAGGTGTGGGGCGAGACGCTCGACGGTCGCCCGCGTTTCGACCTTGAAGGGGATCACCGCGCCGATCACCCCTCGCTGCGCCGGGTCAGTTCGCCGACGGAGATTTCCGTCGCCTTCGAACATGCCGCCCTGCAATCGCGTATGGCGACCATCGCCGCCCAGCTGATCGGCGGTAGCGGCACCCGTTTTCATCACAGCAAAATCAACTCCAAGCTGCCGTTTACCGCGACGCAGGTGAAATGGCATCAGGATTTTCTGTTCACGCCGCACAGCAATGACGACATCATCACGGCCCTGCTGATGATCAGCGACGTCACGCCGGAAAACGGCCCGCTGAACGTGGTGCCGGGGAGCCATAAGGGGCCGCTGTGGTCCCACTGGCAGGAGGGGCGTTTTACCGGTTCGGTTGACGACGAGGTGGTATCCGCGCAGTGCCAGCAGCCCGCCGCCTGCTTTGGCCCCTCAGGCTCGGTGTGCTTTATGCATACCCGTCTGCTCCACGCCTCGAGCCCTAATGAGACCGAACTGCCGCGGACGCTGTTTATCAGCGTTTACGCCGCCGAGGACGCCCTGCCCTTTGGCGAAAACCCCTTACCAAGCCTGCACGCGGGCCAGCTGGTAGCCGGCGTGGAGAGCGGCCTGGTACGCAGCGCCGCCAACCAATTACGTTTGCCGCAGAAGCCGCGCGGTGCCTCATTCTTCGTTCAGCAGGCCGGCCACGATCTTGCCAGCATGTAATGTCATCCCTGGAGGTTTTTATGAAACGATTTAATGCTCTGCTTCTTTGCACCGCCGGCGCCCTGACCTCGTTCAGCACTTTTGCGGCATTCCTGCAGCCGGGGAAAATTACCGCCGGTTCGGATATGACCTTTTATCCTTATGAATATATGCAAAACAACCAACCGGCCGGTTTTGATATTGAGTTTCTCGCCGGTGTGGCTAAAACCATTGGCCGCGAGGCGGTGAATACCGATACCCGTTTTCCTAATCTGATCCCCGGTCTGCAGGGCGGGCGGTTCGATATTACCAACTCCTCGATGTATATCACCGCCGAACGCCTGAAGGTGATTGACATGGTGCCATACCTGAAAAGCGGCGAATCGATCCTGGCGCTTAAAGGCGCCAGCTATCAGCCTAAAACTCCGGAAGCGTTCTGCGGGCATAAAATCGGCTCGATGGGAGCCACCTCCTGGCTGGCGCAGCTGCAAAAACTGTCGGCGGACTACTGCGTGAAGAAAGGCCTGCCGCCCATTGCGCTGAGCGAGTACAGCACCGATCCGCAAACCACCCAGGCGCTGCTGTCGCGGGCGGTGGAGGCGCAGATTACCGATGCGGCGGTGGCGCGTGGCGTCGTTGAGAAACTGGGCGACCGGATCGTTATCTCTTCCGATACCTTAATTTACCCGGTGCTGAACGGCTTTGGCGTCAAAAAAGGCAACAGCGAAGTGAAAAGCGCCCTTGAGGAGGGGCTGAAGAAATTCAGCGCCACGCCGGAATACGCGGCGCTGCTGAAAAAATATCACTTCCAGCCGCCGACGGAAGACGACCTGAAAACCCTGATGCCGAAAGCGGAGTAAGGCGATGGCTTACTCTTTCGAAGAACAAACGCGGATCGATCTGGCGGCGACCTTTCGCATCATCGCGCATCTCGGCATGCACGAGGCCGTCGCCAACCACTTTAGCGCGGCCCTGTCGCCGGACGGCAAACAGTTTCTGCTGAATCCGAAGTGGAAACACTTTTCGCGGATCCGCGCCAGCGACCTGCTGCTGCTGGATGCCGATGATGAAGCGACCGCGCAGCGACCGGACGTGGACGCCACCGCGTGGGCGATCCACGGCCAGATCCATCAGCGGCTGCCGCAGGCGCGGGCGGTGCTGCATCTGCACCCGATCTACACCACCAGCGTCGCCTGCCTGGCGAATCCGCAGATCCTGCCGGTCGATCAGAATAGCGCGCGCTATTTTAATCGCGTGGCGGTGGATACGCTGTATGGCGGGATGGCGGATACCGTCGCCGAAGGGGCGAGGCTGGCCGGGCTGCTGGCGGATAAACGCCGCCTGCTGATGGGCAACCACGGGGTACTGGTTACCGCCGCGACCATCGGCGAGGCGTTTGACGATATCTGGACGCTGGAGCGGGCCTGCCAGATTCTGGTCACCGCGTGGTCAACCGGCCAGCCGCTGAAGGTGTTGTCGGCTGAGGTGGCGGAGAAAACTGCCCAGGACTGGGAGAATATCGCCGATTTTTCCCGCCAGCACTTCGCCGAAATGAAGCAGCTGATGATTGATGCCGATCCTTCGCTGCTGGACTGAGCGATAACCCCTCTGTCCCGGGCCAGCGCCCGGGATGCCGCTATTCAGATTGGGCCAGGCGGGTAAAAACCGCCTGGAGCTCTTCGGGTTTTCGCCACCCCTGATGCAGGTCGCGCACCCGCCCGCGTGCGTCAATCACTATCGATGTCGGCGTCCCGATCACCTGATAACGATCCTGAGTAATATGAAGCTGATCGCGCAGCACCGGGTAGCTGATGCCATACTTCGCCAGCAGCGGAGCGATATCCACCTGCTCCGGGTCGGTATTCACCCCCACCACCACCAGTTTATCCGGCCAGCGTTGGCTGAGCGCCTGCAGCGTATCCATTTCCGCGAGACAACCTCCGCAGCTGGCCGACCAGAAGTTGAGATACACCGCCTTCCCTTCCCAACGTTCCAGGCTGGCAGGTTTCCCTTGCAAATCAAAAGCCGCCAGCGCAGGTGCCGTCTCACCACGTGCCAGCTTCTCTTCTTTACAGCCGGCCAGGAGCAGAACCAGCAGTATCGCTATCATCACTTCAGGCATGCGCATGGGGATTCATCTCCTCACCGAGATATTTGCCGTGCTGGAGCCGAACGATACGGTCGGCGAATTTTCCCAGCGCCGGGTTGTGGGTCACCATCACGATAGTGCGCCCCTGACGATGCAGGTCGGTCAGCAGGTCCAGCACCCGCTGTTCATTCTCTTCATCCAGGTTACCGGTGGGCTCATCGGCAAAAATCACCGGGGGTTCATTCACCAGCGCCCGGGCAATACAGACTCGCTGCTGCTCCCCGCCGGAGAGCTGGCTGGGTAAATGGGTCATGCGATGTTCAAGGCCAACCTGCGCCAGCACAGCCCTGGCCGCCGCCTCATCGACGACGCTGTGGTAATGCTGCGCCAGCATGATGTTTTCCAGCGCCGTCAGAAAGGGAATCAGATGGAACTGCTGAAACACCAGGCCTATCTTCTGCGCGCGAACGCGCCGTCGCCCTTCTTCATCCAGCGCCGCGGCATCGGTTCCGTCGAGGATAACCTGCCCCTCGCTGGCGGTGTCCAGACAGGTCAGAATATTCATCAGCGTCGTTTTCCCGGAGCCTGAAGCCCCCATAATGGCGACGAATTCACCGCGGGCGATGCACAAATTAATGTCATCCAGCGCGGTAACCTCTCCGAAGCGCTTAGATAAATGACGGGTTTCAATCGCCATCTGACGTAAAGGCGTGACGGTCATGGCGTTATTCTCCTTTCAACACTTTCGCCGGTTCAACACTCACCGCGCGGCGTACCGGAACAATGGCCGCCAGCAAGGCGACCAGTAAAGACAGCGCCAGGGTAATCGGCAGCACCGGCAGGCGCAGCGAAATAGTGGCATTAAACACGGTCAGCCCCAGCAGTTGGGCGAGCAGATAGCCGAGCAGCCAGCCGCAGACCACCGCTGCCAGAGTGATAATGCTGGTTTCGAGCAGCATCTGGCGGATAATATCGCCATTGCTGGCGCCCAGCGCTTTTTGCAGCGCAAACTCACGGGCGCGCTCGCCTACAATTGCCATCAGGGTGGTATTCACGCACAGCGACGACAGCGCCAGAATCACCAGAGAAACCAGCCCCATCAGCCCTTTGATTTTATCCAGTACCTGACCTTCGGTTGCCGAGACCTTACGGATCGGGCGGATCTCAAGAGCGGGATAGCGCTGCTGCAGCTGCCCGGCATAGTTTTCCACCTGGCCGAGATCGTTACTGACGCTCAGCAGGCCGTGGCTGATAATACCGGGCTTTTGCAGCCACGCCTGCGCCACGTTCAGGCTGACAATCAGCATGTTATCGGTCGCGTCACCGGCCTCGACGATCCCCTTGACCAGCAGTTTTTTGCGCCGCTGATGATCCACCAGCGTGACGCTATCGCCCACGTTTAGCGCCAGCCGCTGAGCCAGCTTAACGCCCACCATCGCATGGCGATCGTCAAAGCTGACGCCGATCCAGTTGCCGCTGACCTGCCAGTACGGCACCAGCTTTTGCAGCGACTCAAACCACACGCCGACGATCGCCACTTTTTCCAGCTCGGTACGCGCCGTGCCGTATAGCCAGGGGCTGGCGCCATGAATCAGTCCCTTCGGCGCATCGTCAAGAATCGCCTGCAGGGTCGGCTCCGGCATACGGGTACCGTGCCCCGGGCCGATATAAAAATTTGCGCCGAAGGTCCGCAGCTCCTCGCTCATTTTGCTGTTGATGTCAAACCACACGGCGGAAAGCGCCGTCACGATGGTCGCACCAACCGCCAGCGCGGTGAACACGACGCTGACGCGCTGCAGACGCAGACGCAGCGCCCGCCAGACCAATAGCCACAGCATGTCGCGCTTAGCGGCCATACAGCACCTCCACGGGATAAAGTCGGGCGATACGACGCGCCGGGAACCAGGTGCCGATAAGCGCAATCAGCACTGCGATCACCAGCACACAGGGCACCACCACCCAGGCAAAGTCGAGCGGCGTGGCAAAGAGCATCAGGCCAATCATCTTCGCCAGCCCCCAGCCAGCGATGCAGCCCAGCCCCCCACCTGCCAGCCCACCCAGCGCTGCTTCGAGATAAAACAGCAGCAGAATTTGCCACTGTCGGGCGCCAAGCGCTTTCATCAGGCCGATCTCCCGGGCTCGCTCCATAATGGTACTGGTCATCAGCGAGGCAATACCCATTGCCGCAGCGGCCAATGCCGCCAGGGTAACGACCGCCATCAGCAGCTGAATTTTATCGATAACTACGCCCTCCGAGGCCGCAACCTGCCAGACCGGGCGCACTTCCGCACCGGAAATGGCCTCCTCCAGCTGGTGAGCGATAGAAGAGACGTATGCCGTGCAATACCACAGGTCATACTCTTCGGCGTTGAGAGCCTCGAGATTCTCACGCGCCCGGCGCGACAGCTCATTTTCGGGTACCGTCAGCGCCGATACGCGAATTGCCTGTACTTTTCCCGTCAGACCCAGCAGCTGCTGTACGATGCTAAGCGGCATCACCAGTTGGTTGTCTTCATCACCCCCGCTGGAGAGAACGCCGCTGACCACCACATCCACGGCCTCGTTCGCCACCTGGAGCCTGAGATGGTCACCGGGTTGCCAGCCGTAATTACGCGCCAGCGCATGGCCGACTAATGTTTGCGGCGTCTTGCCTACAGGTTCCTGCGGCCAGTTGCCGGTAACCTGCCAGAACGGACTGACCGTGCGCTGCCCGGTCTCATAGCCCTCTTCATCCGGTATCGCGACCGGCTGACTGAAGAAGGTCCCGAGTATGCGGATATCGTGCCCGTCAACGGTCGCCTCGCCGCTGAGCATGGGAGCAAACCCAACGATATTATTTCGCCAGAAAATATCCTTAATATTCGCCAGCTCGGATTCATCAAGGAAATCATCGCTGGCCAGCGGGTTGCTTTGTTCGCTGAATAACGCAGGTAGCGCTGCCTGCCCTGCCGGTTCAATTAAGATATTGGCGCCGTAGGATTTCAGTTCCCGGGACATTTTGTCACCGATGTCGATAGAAATAGCCAGCAGCGCCGAGATCAGACTCGTGGCCAGGAAAACGGTTAACACCGCCAGCGCTTTGCGGCGCAGATTACGCCCCCATGACTGATAGATCATTCGCCACAGCATGGTTACTCCTCCTGCGCCGTGCCGGGAACAAACGCCTCTGGCGCGTTGCGGAAACGGTTGTAGTTTGCTTCAGAGGCAAAAAACCAGGTTCTGCCTGCGTAGCTGTATTTATACTCTGCGGTCGTGTTGGTCAGGACCGTCCCGTCCACCGGGTCGGTCACGTTGATAGTCAGCACGGTAGAGAAATAATTGCCTCCGACGGCCAGCGCCGTACCGGGTATCGTCAGCTCACGTTCGTCGTTATGCCAGCCATCGATCGGTACCGGATTACAGCCGCCGGGTTTACCAATCGAAGGAATGAATATGTGTACCCCGCAGGCGACACAAATCACCTGATTACCTTCCATGACATATCCCTGATCGCCGCACAGCAGGCAGGCATCAAATACCACGCCAAAGCGTAATTTGTCGGGATAGCGGTTGATGACAAAGAAGCGAACCGCCTTTCCGTCGTCTGCCACCCAAACGAAACGGTGCAGTTTTCCGTCGCGAACCTGGGTAAGCGGAATATGGACCAGACCATCAGCGGCAAGGCTGACCGGCTGAGCTTCCGAGAGCCTCGGCGGTTGCGAGGCCACCAGATCCCACCACAGCTGGCCACCTGAAATCACCAGCGCACAGCAGATCGTCGTTAACCAGAGGCGGACAGCGCTGCGCCGCTCGGCCAACGCCAGTCGACGGGCAACCGGCGCCGTCGCCGCCTTCACCGCCCGGGCATAGCTACGGATAGCCGGGGTCCAGCACAGGCACAGCAGCAGGAGCACGGCGGCGGCAAGCCAGCTATACCAGGCGGCATTGTTGGTCACCCTGGCCACAAAACTCAGCAGCGGCTTCAGTAAGGGGATGATTTGCAGCTTCATCAACAGCAGCAGCAGATTGCCGAACAGCGGCAGCCACAGCAGGATCATCAGGAGAATTGTCAGCGGCCAGTACGGCCAGCTCATCCGCCGCAGCAGCAGAGCGCACAGCACCGCGGCCAGACACAGCAGCGCAACGGCCAGCGCCAGCGCGGTCAGGTTCAGCAGCAGGTCGGTATTCAGCACGTGGGTGGAGGTTAATCCGCCAAGATTGGGATCCAGAGCCCAGTGACGGGCGGCGCCAAATACGAGGATCCATTGCCACACGTAGCGCAGACGCGGCGTGGCCCACCAGAAGCTCAGTAAAAACAGCAGGGAAAGGAGGATTTCTCCGCTCACCAGCATCAGCTGTAGCGTCTGGCTCCCGCGAATAAACAGTCCGGCCAGTAGCCCACTGGCCAGCGCCGTGAGCAGCGTCCACGTGAGGGGGCGCAGTGAAGGAGGTTCGCCGCGGCCCCAGAGCACCGAGGAGAGCAGCGTTATGCAGAAAAAAACCTGCAGCGTGGTGACGAAAAAATAACTCATAACTTCGACCCGGTTCGGCGGATAATGTGCAATCCGCATGCGGTAATACACCGCAGGACGGCATGCTGGCCATCCTGCGCGACGAACGTTAGTTCAGGCCGACGTATTTGAATTCATAGCTGACATCAAACGGTTTCCACCAGCGGCCAACCCCGGTTTCGCTGTCGGTATGACGGTGCATCCCAGCTTTTGATGGCGGTTCAATGTGATACGTCACTTTATAATTGCCGACGCCCATCATTTTAATATTGGCGCCATAGTGTGGACCGTCGCTCGCGACCATCGGCATAAAAGTCCCTTCCTGCTTTTCACCGGTATCGCTATTGACCAGGGTATAGGCAATCGTCAGATAGGGAATCCATTCCCCGGCGCCAAAACCATTCTTTCCCCCTTCAACCGCATGAATATCGGCCTCCAGATGGATATCTGATTTCGCGGCCGGCAGACCCATTCCGCGCGGTTCCATATCAATCGGCTGAAGATAGACGGCGGCGATCTCCATCTCATTCATGGTGACCGGTTCACCGGCCGGATACTCTTTAAAAGCCAGCGCCGCGGGCGCGGTAAAAATAGCGGCCACAGTGGCAGCGATAATCAGGCTCTTTTTGATGGTCATTTGACAAATCCTCTCGTCTTAATTTGTTGAAGTATTATTTTTTATCTGTGCTGTGGGTAGGTGATTGCGACGGAGCGTAATCCACAGGGCGACCAGGGCAGCAATCAGTAAAATCACCTGTGGCGTCAGGGTTTCCAGATAGGGATAAATGCCCAGCCAGCTGATTTCGGGCACGCCGCCAACCAGCGTAGGCTGAAACAGTTTGCCTTCTATCAGTTCAAGGACACCTTTACCGGCAAAAACAAATGCCATCAGGTACATAAAACCGCCGGTGAAGATGAAGAAGGGTTTGAGCGGCAGACGCACCACCGAGTAGCGCATGATGAGCCACGCGGCCAGCAGCAGCACGCAGCCAATAACAAACCCGGCGCCGATGGCAAGATGCCCGGAAACACTCTGCGCGTCGCCCACCAGGGCGTAGTAAAACAGGACCGTTTCGGCGCCTTCCCGATAGACGGCAAGAAAGCTGGTCAGCCATAGCCCCACCAGCGAGCCGCGAGAGAGCGAATGCGTCAGCTTACCCTCCAGCCAGGCTTTCCAGCGGCGGGATTCAACCTTCGACAGCAGCCAATAGCTCATAAAGAACAGCATCACCACGGCGATCAGCATGGTAATCCCTTCCAGCAGCTCCCGACTGGCGCCGGAGCGGGTAAACACCAGTTGGAAAACGACCGCCGTCGCCACGCTGGCAACCAGCGCTACGACCACCGACTGACGAATCAGCGGCAGCTTGTCGTGATGGTCATTTTTCACCAGCCAGGCCACGATGGCCGCCACAATCAGCAGCGCCTCCAGCCCTTCACGGACAATAATCATCAGGCTGTATAGCAGCAGGCTCCACTGCGTCTCTTCCCCCTCGCCCAGCATCGCCACCGCCTGATGCAGATCGGCTCGTAGCGCAGCGGCTTCAGCCACCAGTTTGTCCTGCGGCTGCCCGGCCTTCATCAGGCTGACCAGACGGGTGAAGTGGGCCTCAAGACGGGTTTTAAATGCGGCATCGCGGGAGCCGATTTTGTTCTCCATCCCGCTGGCTTCAAAGCGATCGAAGTAGGTGTCCTGAATATCCAGAATGGCATCGGACGCCTCGCCGTGCTGGTAGCGCGTCAGCGCCGCCTCGATACTCTGGTTGATCCCCGTTGCAACGTTAGCCCAGTCAGCGGCCGGCGCGCCAGCGGCGAGCGGAGTGTTCCCTTCGTCTGCTGTCGGGGCATTCACCGGCTGGTCATCGCGGGTCGTCGGCAGCCCGGGCAATATGTCTTCGAGTTCCTGCAACAGCGTCGTCACCTGATAAGCCACGTCGTTCAGACGATCCGGCTGGGACGTCAGTGCAATCAGGGCGGTAAACTGCTGGTTAATGGCCGCCGCCTCTTTTGCCGAGCGGTTTTGCCGCACCGACATTTCCATCTCTGAGTTTTTAAACCCCTGATAGTGCGCCTGCTGCACCTGCTGACTGGCGAGGGGGTAATTTCCCGTCTGATAGGCGCTCACCGCCTGCGCCAGCAGATCGTCGATGGTGCGGAAGCTGTTCTGCCAGTGCAATGCGATATCGCCCCGGGTCAAAGCGGTATGCTGCTCTTCCGCCACCAGCCGATGACCGCCATCCAGCACAGGCTCAACGTCGCGCAGCGCTTTCTTAAGTCCGTCCACCCGAGCCTGAACCTCTTGCAGCGGCTTGCCGTCTGCAATCATGCGACGGATGTCACCGAAAGTGCTCTCCATTTCGTAACTTTTGCGCGCCGAAAAATTGATGCGGATAGGGCCTTCGAGGTTTTCAAACACTTCGAAATAGGCGGCCTGCACTTCCCGACGCGCCTCGTTGTTTTTTTGCTGCTGGTAGAGCTCGATCGTTTTATCCAGCCGGTGCTCAATATCCTCGATCAGCGGCGCGTAGCGGGTTTGCGCCGTCGCGCAGGCGCAGAACAGGACGCTGAGCAAAGTGAGCAGCAGAAAAGAGCGAGGAGCTGACATGACGGGTTCCATTAACGGCAATGATAATAGTTATCATTGTCATTTTTCCTTGCAGTCCACATGACCCAGATCATGAAAATGTCAAATGGTGACAATTTATGTAAAAAGCTGCAAAGAACAACACGTTTTGTGTCGGCTGCGCGCGTCCGTTTTTGATGTCATCCCCGCCCGCAAGATAAAAAAACGACGCCGGAAGTGGCGTCGCGGCAGGGAGGCAAACGGCTGAAGGTTACTGGGTTAATATCGCGGGATTATCCTGCAGATGGCGGAGAAAATTGGCGTAACCTTGCTCCCCCATCCAGAAATTGATGCTTTTCTCCACGCCGGTTGAGGTCAGGGTCGCGCCGCTGATGCCGTCAACGGTATAGGCGTCATGCTGGCCGGTATTGTCCTGAACAACCTGCAACGCGGGCCGCCCATGTTCATCGCGGATTTTTTCCCTGCCCACTGCCTGCGCCACTGCGGGTCTTCCACCCTCGCCCCCAGCAGCGGCGTCTCATTCTGCTGGTAATAGATCAGGTCATTTACCGTACGGCCATCCGTGCGGAGAGCAACCAGCGCATACATCATTGATTTGGCGCCCTTACCGTAGACCGGCAGAATAATTTGCTGAATACGCTGGTCGGTATCACGGACCAGGTAAATATCCACCAGCGCGCAGCGACGCCGGATCTGCGCCGGGTCGCGGTTCGGTGGCAGGTCTGCACAGCGCTGGTGTTCTTCGCCAGTCTGCCCGGCAGGTACCAGCTCGCCGCGATCGAGATTCAGCTGGCGAGTCACGATGCGTGCCTCGAACAGCGCTCTCAACGTTTGCTCGTCGCGATGCCCGTTGTTCGTTAATCCGGCGACGTTGAGGACCGCAGCTTCCGTCTCTTCATTGACCGGCTCCGCAGCGTCATCCTTGAGCAATAAAAAATAAACAGCAACAATTGCAAAACATAAAACACAAACAACCATCAAAGATAGAACAATTATTTTACTCTTGCGCATACGCGTATTTTCCCCGTTGCGAAATGAATGTCTCTTTTTAGATTGCGATGATTTTCATCCTGCTGTCCACTCTCTTTTTTTGCTGTTGCGCGAGCCCGAGGAAGATGAGAAATAAAAAAGACGGGGTTGATTTATTTTATTAAAATGTAAAAATAACAACTCAAAGCGCCCACTTAAAATACAAAAAAAGAAATTAAAATTAATTAATCATATATTTCAACGCTGCGAAAATGTTAACCGCAAATAGATTTCCGCTGGTTGATGCGGCCAGCCTGTCACCGCGATGTGCTACGAATTGATTGCTTTCCACGCAATACTGCACAATCTCCCCTCAGGCCAATGTAAAAAACCGGCCGCCCGCTGGCTTTCATGAAGATTAATATTATAATCAGAGAGATAAAACAGAACTACCTGCCAACGTCAACCCGGGATAAGAGACAAGCATGTCCAGACCTTCGACGCTGTACGTTCCACATGTTTTAAGCGCGGCGGATATCGCGCCGGAAGAGCGCTATCAGCAAATAGCACAAAACCTCAGCTGCTATGGGATCAAGGTGGTGAACAACCGCCGTCCGGCAGACATTATTGCTAATCACAAAACCATCTCCGGAGTTTCTGGCGACTATTGTAGTGCGATGGGCTCAAGGAATGAGACGTTCTTCGATCCTCATCAGGTTGCAGAGTCCTCCGTTTATATCTCATTATTAGTCCACGGCCACCAGTTAATTAACGGCAGAAAAAAATCTGCCGCCGCGCAGGTGAATCCGGGAATGTTGATTGTTCACCAGCGTAATGATTATTATCATTATCAATGTGACGATGTTAAACAGCTGTATATCATTCCGCATAATGAGAAAGTCAAACCATTATTCAGCGGGAAACTCACTAGTCCCATTATTTCACTGGAAAACCATCCTTTAGCGCTATTTTTAAAATCGCATATGCAGCTCCTCGATCAACGGTCAGACCGTTTATCACCGCAAGAAACCGCCGCTATCGTCGATAGTTTGCATCAAATTTCACTGCTGGTGCTGGCCGATGTGGCCAAGGAAAAAGGGCTGCGTTCATGCGGAAAATTAAGCCATATCGTCAATAGCGCAAGAGCGTTTATTACGCTCAACTATCATCAACACCAGCTCTCTCCCGACCAGCTTTGTCGGACGCTGCGCTGCTCGCGAGCCAGCCTTGACCGGGCCTTCAACGAACAGGGAACCTCGGTAATGGCGGTGATCAAAGAGATCCGCCTGGAGGCCGCCCGACAGCTGTTGGAAAGCAATCCCCATCTGCCCGTCGAGCGCGTCTCCTGGCTATGCGGCTTCATCAGCCACCCGTTATTCAGCAAACACTTTCGCGAAAAATATCATCTCTCGCCGAAAGCCTGGCGCGATAACTATCCATATTAAAACCGCGCATTGACGTTAACGATGGCGGAATGATTTAAAATGTGTCGCCCTACGCTCTTTAATATAGCTGAGTAAACAATAGACGGATATTCCCAGCAGGGCGATGGCGACGATAATTAACAAGAGCGTGCTGATATTCATTCTGGTTTTCTCTTTCACATTGATTATCATTTTTATCATAGTGATTATCGCCGCCGCGAACAGCACCTGCGGCCTCAATCCTGTTCTCTGCCCCTCAATTCTCTCCTCGGCGCAAAGTATTGATCTTCTTCGCCCAGGAGCGCAGCATGGAAGCGCAAACTTAACAAAACAACAACACAATCAAATAGGTCACAGGAGCGTATCAGTGCAAACCGGATATCGTTTTCAGGCGACGGATCTGCATCAGTTCGTCAACACTCTCTTCATTCAGCTTGGCAGTTCTCCCACCGAAGCCTCCCTTGTCGCCGACCATCTGGTGGCCGCTAATCTCGCCGGCCACGACTCACACGGCGTGGGGATGATCCCGAGCTACGTGCGTTCTCATGCGCAGGGGCATCTGCAGCTTAACCGCCATGCCAGCGTGATGAAGGACGCCGGCGCGGTGGTGACGCTCGACGGCAACGCAGGCTTTGGTCAGGTGGTAGCCCATGAAGCGATGCAGAAAGGGATTGAGAAAGCCCGGCAACACGGTATGGCGGCTATCGCCCTGCGCAACGCGCATCATATCGGACGCATCGGCTACTGGGCCGAGCAGTGCGCGGCGGCAGGTTTTATTTCGATCCACTTCGTCAGCGTCGTAGGCGACCCGATGGTTGCCCCGTTTCGCGGCAAAGACAGCCGCTTTGGCACCAATCCGCTGTGCGTTATCTTCCCGCGAGAAGGTCAGCCTCCGCTGCTGCTCGACTACGCCACCAGCGCGATTGCCTTTGGCAAAACGCGCGTCGCCTGGCATAAAGGCGAAGCCGTTCCGCCCGGTTCACTGATTGACGCCCGAGGCGAACCGACCACCGACCCGGCGGTCATGCAGACGTCGCCGCTGGGTGCCCTGCTCACCTTTGCCCAACATAAAGGCTACGCCCTCGCCACGCTGTGCGAAATCCTCGGCGGCGCCGTTTCCGGCGGCCAGACCACCCACCAGCAGAGCCTACAGACCTGCGTTGATGCCATCTTCAACTGCATGACCACCATTATTCTCGACCCGAAAGCCTTCGACGCACCGGATATGCAGCGCGAGACGGAAGCCTTCATCGACTGGTGTAAACAGTCGCCTCACGATGCGCAGACGCCGATTCTGGTGCCGGGCGAATGGGAAGAAGCCAATCGTCAGGCGCGCCTGGCGCAGGGCATTCCACTGGATGCCGGAAGCTGGCAGGCCATCTGCGAAGCGGCGCTGGAAGCCGGATTCCCGGCGCAGGAACTGGCGCAGTTTCAGCCCAAAATGCGCTAGCCCCTGACAGAACGCCCTCCCCGGGCGTTCTGTTACGTCATCGTCATTAGTGACGACATCACGACGACACCTCCGCAGCACGAATTAATCCCCTTATATATCAACGCATTAATTTTGGCACAACTTCTGCATACCGCTCCTGCCTTCCGCTTGCATCGCGGCGAAAGGATTCCATGACGATGGCGGGCCGGGCCCGGCCTGACCATCGATCTTCATTCACTGTTAACAGGTCTGTTACTGATGAAAAAAATCACAAGCGTTTGCCCTTATTGCGGGGCGGGTTGCAAACTCAAGCTGGTTGTCGATAACAATAAAATTATCCGTGCGGAAGCCGCCGATGGGGTGACCAATCAGAATCAGCTGTGCCTCAAAGGGTATTACGGATGGGATTTTCTTAATGATACTCAGCTGCTTACCCCACGCCTGAAGCAGCCGATGATTCGCTACCAGAAAGGGGGGAAACTCACCCCGGTCAGCTGGGACGAGGCGATTCGCTATACGGCTAAAAAACTCCGGGAGATTAAAGAACAGTATGGCCCGCGCGCGATTATGACGACCGGTTCGTCTCGCGGTACCGGGAATGAAACCAACTATGTGATGCAGAAATTTGCCCGGGCGGTGTTAAACACCAACAACGTCGACTGCTGCGCCCGCGTGTGTCACGGTCCGTCGGTAGCGGGTCTGCAGGTGGCGCTGGGTAACGGCGCGATGAGCAACTCCATCAGCGATATTGAACACTCAAAATGTCTGCTGGTCTTTGGCTACAACTGCGCCGATTCCCACCCTATCGTCGCCCGTCGGGTGATTAAAGCGCGCGAAAACGGCGCGAAAATCATCGTCTGCGATCCGCGACGAATTGAAACCGCCCGCATTGCCGATCGCCACCTGCAGCTCAACAACGGCAGCAATATGGCGCTGGTCAACGCCTTCGGCCACGTTCTGCTGGAAGAAGATCTCTATAACCATGATTACGTCGAACGCTTTACCGAAGGGCTGGACGCCTACCGTGAGGCGGTGAAAGCCTACTCGCCTGAAGCGGTGGAAGCGGTCACCGGCGTCCCGGCGCAAGAGGTACGTCAGGCGGTGAGAATGTTTGCCGCCGCGCCGTCGGCCACGATTATGTGGGGCATGGGCGTTACGCAGTTCGGCCAGGCGGTCGACGTGGTGAAAGGCCTGGCCAGCCTGGCTCTGCTGACCGGTAATCTCGGCCGGGAACATGTCGGCGTCGGCCCGGTGCGCGGGCAGAATAACGTCCAGGGGGCCTGCGACATGGGCGTGCTGCCGAATCTGTTCCCCGGCTATCAGGAGGTGACCGATCCCAACGTCCGCGCCAAATTTGCCGAGGCCTGGGGGATCGACCCGGCCATAATGGATGACAAAGTCGGCACCCGTATTACCGAAGTTCCGCATAAAGCGCTGAGCGGGGAGATCAAAGCCTACTACATCATGGGGGAAGACCCGCTGCAGACCGAAGCCGATCTGGGACTGGTGCGTAAGGGCATCGAGGCGCTGGATTTTGTCGTGGTGCAGGATATTTTCATGACCAAAACCGCCGAAATAGCCGACGTGCTGCTGCCGGCCACCTCCTGGGGCGAACACGGCGGCGTCTTCACCTGCGCCGATCGCGGTTTTCAGCGCTTCGAAAAAGCCATCCCGGCCCCGGGCAACGTAAAACGCGACTGGGAGATCATCAGCCTGCTGGCCAGCGAAATGGGCTATCCGATGCATTACGACGACAACCAGCAAATCTGGGACGAAATGCGCGAACTGTGCCCGCTGTTCTACGGCGTCACCTATGAAAAAATGGGCGATATGAACCACGTGCAGTGGCCGTGTCCGACGCTCGAACATCCCGGCACGCCTTGGCTGTATAAAGGAAACCGCTTTGATACCCCGTCGGGGAAAGGTCAGCTGTTTGCCGCGCCGTGGCGTGCGCCGGCGGAGACCCCGGATGCCGACTATCCGCTGGTGCTCTGTACCGTGCGCGAAGTCGGCCACTATTCGTGCCGCTCGATGACCGGCAACTGCGCGGCGTTGCAATCCCTTGCCGATGAGCCCGGTCGCGTGCAGATAAGCCGCGCCGACGCCGACCGGCTGGGGATCGCCGATCGGCAGCTGGTGTGGGTGAGCTCGCGTCGCGGAAAAGTGATTACCCGCGCGGATATCAGCGATCGTATTAACCACGGTGCCGTCTATATGACCTACCAGTGGTGGGTCGGTGCCTGCAATGAGCTGACTCAGGACAACCTCGACCCGGTCTCGAAAACGCCGGAAACCAAATATTGCGCGGTGAAGATAGAAGCCATCAAGGACCAGCTCTGGGCAGAGCAGTTTGCCTGGCGCGCCTACAGTGACATGAAAGCGCGCCTGAAGGCGGCAGTAAACGCCTGAGTGTTGGGGGAGAGGCATCGCCTCTCCCTTTCACGGCGATCGCAACAGGTTCCGCCGTGGCGTCAGCCCGCCGGCAGCAGTTTTTCCACCAGCGCCGTCCACAGCGTCACGCCGTGTTCAATCAGATCGTCGTTAAAATCATAGCCGGCATTATGCAGCGGTTTCGACGGCGTTTCGCCATCGGTACCGATCCAGAAATAGGCGCCAGGGCAGGCCTCCAGCATGCAGGCAAAATCCTCCGACGCCATCGACGGCGCGATCTGCCCGCTCACCGCCGCCTCGCCCAGTACCGCCACCGCCGCCTCGCGCACCTTTAGCGCCTCCGCGCGATGGTTTTTGGTCACCGGATAGCCGGGATACCAGGCAATGCTCCCCTGCACGTCGGAGACCTGCGGCTGCGTACTGACATAGTGCGCAATCAGCCCTTTCACTCGTTCACGCACCCGGTTGCTCAGGCAGCGGAAGGTGCCGCGCAGCACCACTTTGTCCGGTAAAACGTTAATCGCTTCACCGCCGTTAATCTGGGTAATGCTGACGACCGCCGACTCTTGCGGCGACAGGCGACGCGAGGGGATCGTCTGCAGGGCCATAATCAGCTGCGCGGCGGCGACAATCGGATCGGCGCCGCTTTCCGGCATCGCCGCATGGCAGCTTTTGCCGGTCAGGGTGATTTCAAACGCATCCAGCGAGGCCATCATCGGCCCTTCGTTAACCGCCACGTGCCCCAGCGGCAGCCCGGGCCAGTTATGCAGCGCGTAGATACCGTCCATCGGGAAACGTTCAAATAGCCCCTCTTCCACCATCTTGCGCGCACCGCCGAGGTTCTCCTCGGCCGGTTGAAAAACAAAATGCACCGTCCCGCGAAAGCGGCGAGTCTGCGTCAGATGCGCGGCGGCGGCCAGCAACATAGCAGTATGACCATCGTGGCCGCAGGCGTGCATCACGCCCGGATTACGGGACTTGTAGCTGACGTCACCCAGTTCAGTAATCGGCAGCGCGTCCATATCGGCGCGCAGGCCGATAACCGGCCCGGGGCCGTTCTCCAGGGTGGCCACCACCCCGGTCCCTGCCAGCCCGCTATGCACCTGCAGGCCAAAAGATGTCAATAATTCAGCGACGCGACGCGAGGTTTTCTGTTCCTGGTAGCCCAGCTCCGGGCAGGCATGAAAATCACGACGCCAGCGGATGGCCTCGGCGATCGATGAAGGCGATACTGCCATGTGTTACTCCTTTCCTGCACAGCATCAACGCTGAACGAGTATGAAATCGGGATACATTTTATGCATGCGCCCGTCGCTGGCGGAATGCCCTCTTCGTTATATCCTTTCGCCAGCGCGCTGACAACACTCCCCGGAGGCCCGAACGGCGCGTTTTGCCGGGTGCCCGCACCCGCGTATCAATATTAGTAGTCATTTCAACGGTGACAGCGCGCATACGATTAATTAATATTCAGGGTCGTCGGCACTTTGCCGGATTATCCACCTGTTGACTTCCGTTATCGGGAATAAAATGTTTAACCCAGACCAGAATCGCCTTGCCCCCACGCTGGCGATGATTATGGCCGCGTCATTAGTGGGATTTATCACCGGTTATACGGTGCCTTTAATCAGCCTTGAACTTGCGCAGCAGCAGATAGACACGGTCTATGTCGGCCTGCTGGCCGCACTGCCGCCGGCGGGGATGATGCTCTCGTCGTTTCTCTCGCCCGCGCTGTGCCGTCGTTTTGAGATGGGCACCCTGCTCACGGCCAACCTGATCCTGCTGGCGCTCGCCACCATCGCCTCCTGTCTGACCGTCGATCTGCTGCCGCTGCTGCTGCCGCGCTTTCTGACCGGTATCGCCTCCGGGGTGATCATCGTGCTTGGCGAAAGCTGGATAACCGGCGGCGCGGCGGGTAAAAACCGCGCGACGCTGACCGGTATTTACGCCTCGGCATTCACCGGCTGCCAGCTGGCCGGGCCGCTGCTGATCTCTGCCGGCGCCGATTATCAAATCTGGGTGCTATTGGCCGTCGTCGGTCTGACCGCAGCCTGTCTGTTGATGCTGCGCCATCTGCCGAGCGGAAGTCGCGAAAGCCTCTCTGAACGCGCCAGCTGGCGTAGCCTGGGCGCGTTTTTACCGGTTCTGGCGTCCGGCGTCTTCTGCTTCGCCTTCTTCGACGCCAGCATTCTGGCGCTGCTGCCGCTCTACGGGATGGATAAAGGGCTGAACGAAGCGATGGCGGTCCTGCTGGTGACCATTGTGCTAACCGGCGATGCCTTCTTCCAGGCGCCGCTGGGCTGGGTGGCCGACAAATTTGGTATCCGCCGCGTGCATCTGAGCTGCGCGGCGGTGTTTTGCCTCGCCCTGGTGGCGCTGCCATTCCTGCTGGCGTCGCCTGTACAGCTCATTGTCGGGTGTCTGATCCTTGGCGCGGCGGCGGGGGCGCTATATACGCTCTCGCTGGTGCGCGCCGGTAAAACCTTCAGCGGGCAGAAGCTTATTATGATCAACGCGCTGCTGGGCTTTTTCTGGTCGGCGGGCAGCGTTGCCGGGCCGGTTGTCAGTAGCCTGCTGATCAGCGTCTCCGGCTATGATGGCCTGCTGATCGCCCTGCTGGCCTGCGGAGTGTTGTTCCTGCTGATTCAGTGCCTGGGGAAAACGGAGAAAGCGCTGCTGGCGAATGAACGCCAGGACCGCGATGACGACGATGCTCAGACTGAAACCGCCTGAGATGCGACGGCAAGCGCCATCAGCGGATGTTCCCTGATGGCGCGCCGTCGTACGGTATTATAGTACCTTGCTTAAAAAGGCCGCGGTGCGCGGATTGACCGGAGCGGTAAAAATCTGCTCTGGTCTCCCCTCTTCCTGAATAATGCCCTGATCGATAAAGATAACCCGGTCAGCCACTTCACGGGCAAAGCCCATCTCGTGCGTGACGATAACCATCGTCATCCCTTCGCTGGCGAGATTTTTCATCACTTCCAGCACGTCGCCCACCAGCTCGGGGTCCAGCGCAGAGGTCGGCTCATCAAACAGCATAATCGAAGGCTTCATCGCCAGCGCGCGGGCAATGGCCACCCGCTGTTGCTGGCCGCCGGAGAGACTGGAGGGCCAGGCGTCACGCTTATCGCTTAATCCAACCTTCGCCAACAGCTCCTCCGCCAGCAGCACCGCCTGCGAACGGCTCACGCCGTGCAGGTTGACTGGCGCCATGATCAGATTTTCCAGCACCGTCATATGGGGGAACAGATTAAAGCGCTGAAATACCATGCCAACGCTTTCCCGCATCTTGTTCAGATCGGTGCTGCGGTCGTGGGCGGCAAAGCCGTTGACTTCGACGATGCCTTCGCTGACGCTTTCCAGCGCATTCATACAGCGCAGGAACGTGCTTTTTCCGGAACCCGACGGCCCGATAATACAGACCACTTCCTGCGGTTTAATATCGCAGCTGATGCCCCGCAGTACGTGGCTGTCGCCGAAACGTTTGTGCAGATTATTAATGTGAATCACTTTTGCCAAACCTCTTTTCCAGACGGTTAACCAGCTGCGCCAGCAGGAAGGTAATGACCCAGTAGACCAGAGAAATGGTCAGGTAGGGTTCCCAGTAGGTGGCATAGGCGCCGGACACGGTACGCGCGGCATAGGCCAGATCGGCAAGACCAATCGCCGAAGCCAGCGAAGAGTCTTTGACGATGGCAATGGCATTGTTCCCCAGCGGCGGCAGGATCCGCCGAAAGGCCTGCGGCAGAATCACCTGGCGCATGGTTTTCCACCACGGCATCCCCAGCGCGCGTGAGGCTTCCATCTGCCCCTTATCAATCGACTGAATCCCGGCGCGGAAGATTTCCGAGACATAGGCCCCGGCATTAAGGGTAATGGCCACGATACAGGAGAGAAACGCGCCGTAGTTAGAACGCAGTTCGCGGGCGAAATCGGCGCTCATCAGCCCATGGCTGACCAGCAGACCGTCACGCGGGTTGATAAACAGCGGCACCAGCGCGAAGTGCACCACCATAATCTGCACAAACAGCGGGGTGCCGCGAAACGCGCTGACGTAAACGCGCACCGGATACTGCACCAGATAGCGCAGCACATATTTCCACGCGCCGTGTTCCGCTTTCGCCATACGCCCAAGGCCCAGCGTCAGGCCCCACAGAGTACCGAGGATCACGCAGATAATGGTACATTTAATGGTCATCAAGGCGCCGTCCATAAACAGCGGACCGTACTCCTCGATGATCTCCCAACGGAATCCCGTCATAGTGCTTCCCTAAAAAATACGGCTATCGCACGCGTCGATAGCCGTCATGAAAACCAAAAGATGAATTATTGCGCAGGCAGCGTCGGGACGTTGTCGTCAAACCAGGTTTTATAGATTTTGGCGTAGGTGCCGTCGGCGACGATTTTCTTCAGACCGGCGTTGATTTTCGCCTGCAGCTCAGCGTTGCCTTTGGCCACCGCAATACCGAAATACTGACGTTCAAACCTGGCGTCCGGCACCAGCCTGAACTGCTTCTCCGGGTGCTGTTTGATGTAGTATTTCACCACGCCCACATCGCCCACCGCCGCGCTGACGCCGTCTTCAAACAGCTCCTGCAGCATCAGCGGGGTATTATCAAAACGCTTAATAGAGGTGCTGTTTTTACCCAGCACATCAGAGACCACGATATCGCCGGTGCTGGAGTTCACCACGCCGACCTTCTCACTCTTCAGCGCTGCCAGGGAGGTCACTTTGGAGTCTGCCGGCACCACGATGGACTGTTCAGCCGGGAAGTAAGGAGCGGAAAAATCAACCATCTGTTTACGCTTATCGGTGATGGTTATCCCGGAGATAATGATGTCGCGGTCGCCGGAGCCGAGAGTGGCGAAGATCCCTTCCCACGGGGTATTCACCAGCTTGATATTAAAGTTTTCCGCTTTGGCGATCGCTTTGATGATATCGATATCAAAACCTTCCAGCTGCTTCTGGCTGTTTTCATATTCAAACGGGCGGTAGGTCCCGCCGGAACCGACAACGTACGTCTCCTGTGCCGCCTGCGCGCTCCCTGCCAGAGCCACCAACAGACAGCACGCCTTCATCCATTTTCCCATCATGACAACCTCTTTTTATGCATTAATTTTGCATAAAAATACACATCATCACGATTACTTGCAACAGGAAACCTTTCAGCCTGTGAATTATCGCGTACTTAGCTGCGTTTACCGCCGGATTTACCAATCGCTTTATGCAGTTCGTTAATGCGCTTCATTGATTTCATGGTCCGCTGCGGCGTGGTGGTCGCCACCGACAGCACCAGCATTTCGAGACAGACCAGCACCGTACCGTGCAGCGGTACCCGGCCGTTATCGCCGCCGCGCGGAACGTCGATCACCACCTGCGCCTCCTGGCTGAAGCGTGAGTCCACCGCCTGGGTTAACAAAATCGTCGGGATCCCCAGCCGCCGGGCTTCACGCAGCGCGGTCATCCCTTCGCGATGCGGCGATTTTTGTCCCATCATAATCATCACATCGCCGCGCTGCAGACCGATCAGCTGCTCGGCAAGGCTGAAGCCGGTGCGGTTGAGCACGCTGGACGGTAATCCGATACGGCTGAACAGCCTGCCGGTGTACTCCGCCAGAATCCCCGATGCCCCGATGCCGAAAATCGCCACCTGCCGTGCCTCGCTGAGTAGCGCTACCGCCTGGGCGACGGCGGCGCGATTGGTGGGGCGAGAGAGCACTTCACAGGCGCGTTGATGGCCCTCCAGCACAAAATCAATGCTCGAATTCACATCGCAGGAGAGCGCATTCACCGTTGACAGCATCTTCTCCGATGAGGTGATGGAGGGGCCGAACCAGCGCTCCATGGTCTGCTTCAGTTCGCGCAGGCCGGCAAAGCCCAGCGCCTGAATGGCCCGCACCACCGTGGCATCCGAAGTCTGAGTCGCCGCGGCGATCTCCATCGCCGTGCGCTCCAGCACCACTTCCCGGTTTTCGTTGATATAGCTGACGACCGCCAGCAGCCGCGGCGAGAGCTGGTGCGCCCGGGCGCGAAAGCGTTCGCCGAACAGGTCGACCCGCCCTTTCTCTCTTTTTACCGGGGTTTTCATTTCAGCTCCGCCGGCAGCGGCCGACCGGCAATGTGCGACTGCACCTGTGCCACCATCAGGGTCAGAGCGGCAAAGGAGTTGGAGATAACCTCCTCACGCGGCAGCAGGATATAGCGACCGGTGCGGCAGGCACGCATAAAGTCGCACCAGCCGGGCATCACCCCTTCCATCGCCTGCAGCTCCTCCTGCGGTTTACCGCCGGTATCCGAGCGCCAGGTAGCAAAAACAAAATCTGCATCCAGCTCCGGCAGCTGTTCGGCGCTGACGTCAATACGTTGGCCGTCAGGGATCTTGTCGATCAACGGCGGAAAACGAAACCCGGCGTCGCGCAGTACCCGTCCCAGCGCGTGGTAAGAGTGGTGAACGGTGACTTTGCCATTGTTGGCCTGAATAACCGACACCGTGATGTTGCGGGTATCCACCATCGCTTTGAGCTGGGCTATCTGCGTCTGATAGCGGCGCTCAAGAATGGCCAGCCGCGCTTCGCTGCCGGTGAGCTGCGCCAGCTTGCTGTAAATTCGCGGCGCGCTGCCCTGCAGATGGTCAATGCTGACCGTCGGTGCAATCTTCGCCAGCTGTTCCACAGAGACGTGGCGACTCGGTTCGGTAATAATCAGATCCGGCTTCGCCGCTGCAACGGCTTCGAGGTCAATATCCGCGGTGCCGATAAACTGAATCGCGCTGTTATCAAAATCGACCCCGGTCAGCTGGGCGCTGGAGCGCAGATAGTGGCTACCGTCGGGGCGGGTGCGCCCGTGGCTGGCCACCGGCGGCACGCCAAGCTCAATCAGCGGAATCGTGATATCCAGGTCGTGCATCGAGACGATACGCTGCGGATGCAGCGGCACCGTCACCACCCGCCCTAAATCATCAGTAAACGTTTGTGTTTGACGCTCGGCGGCGCCGGTCACGCCCGCCGCTAACAACAGCAAAGAAATAAGCCAACGCATAGCAACCCTTCTACATTACAGGGCGTCACGACGACGCCACAGCAGCAAGATAAAAAACGGACACCCCACCAGCGCAATAACAATTCCGGCCGGAATTTGCAGCGGCGCGAAGGCCAGACGGCCGAGAGTATCGGTAAACAGCACCAGCAGCGCGCCAATCAACGCGCTGCCGCACAGGAGCGACACCTGACCACCGCGCAGCAGAAAGCGTGCCATGTGCGGCGCCATCAGCCCCACAAAACCAAGGCTACCGACGCAGGAGACGCTGGCGGAGGTGAGCAGCACCGGCGCAAAAAAGCGCAGCAGGGTCAGCTGCTGCAGGCGTACGCCGAGTCCCACGGCGGTACGGTCGCCAAGCAGCGCCACATCTGCCGCCCGGGCGGTCAGAAACAGAATCAATGTCCCCGGCAACGCCCACAAAAAGGCCACCAGCAGCAGCGTCCAGGTTGCCGCATGCAGACTGCCGGCAAGCCAGATCATCGCCGTTTGCACATCGCGCACATCGGCGGTGGTCATAAAAATGCCGACCGCCGCCGCCAGCGTCCAGGAGACGCCGATACCGATCAGAATGAAGCGCGGCCGCGAGCAATCCCGGGCCAGAACCAGCACCAGCAGCGCCACCAGCGCCCCGCCGAGAATGCCCGCCAGCGGCCGCCAGACCAGCCCGACGGCGGGAAAGAACAGAATCAACGCCAGCACGACCACGCTGGCCCCTTCTTTGACGCCAATCAGCCCCGGATCCGCCAGTCCGTTTCGGGTGATGCTCTGCATCGCCGCCCCCGCCAGCCCGAGCATGGCGCCGCACAGCAGCGCCATCAGCAGCCTGGGAAGGCGAATATCAAACAGGATAAAGCGTGACTGGTCGCCAACATTTTCCGGGGCAAAGAGCGCACGCGCCAGGGTACCGGCAGGCAGCGGGAAGCTGCCGCGCGTCAGGCCAAAGCTTGCCAGAAGCAGAATGGCAATAATCAGCACCGCGGCGATGTTCAGCGCCTCAGGGCGCAGGAGCAGATGGCAGCTCCCCGCGCGAAGGGGCCGGAAACCGGCACGGCGCACCGCGTTTTTCATTTAAAAAACCTCGCCGCGATAAAGATAAATACCGGAGCGCCAACCAGCGCAGTCATCGCCCCGGTCGCCAGCTCCTGCGGCGCCACCAGGGTGCGGGCGGCGATATCCGCAAACAGCAGCACCAGCGCCCCGACCGGCGCCGCCAGCGGCAGCGCCAGACGAATATCTTCGCTGATCAGGCGACGAATAACGTGTGGCACCACCAGTCCGACAAAACCGATCGGCCCGGCGACCGCCACTGCCGCACCGCACAGTAGCGCAATGGCACCCAGCCCCAGCAGTCGGGTCTGAAGAATGTTCACCCCCAGCCCCAGCGCCACCTTGTCGCCCAGCGCCAGAACGTTCAGGCGAGGCGCGATAAGCAGCGCGAGCAGGCCACCGGCCAGCGCCGGAAGCGTCGCCGATCGTAAAACTGGCCAGTTGAGTCCGGCAAGATCGCCTGCCAGCCACGTGCGCATCGCCAGCAGCGTTTGTTCATCCAGAATCAGGATCGCGGCGGTGACCGCCGAGGCAAAGGCGGAGAGCGCCACGCCACAGAGCGTGATGCGTAGCGGCGTCGCCCCGCCGCGCCCGGAGGTCGCCAGCAGCATGACGCCGCCAAACAGCAGCGCAGCGCCGGCGGCGGCAATCAGCGGGCGACCTGACGTCATTCCGCTCAGACCCAGCGCCGATGTTGCGACTACCGCCAGTGAGGCGCCGGCATTAAGCCCCAGAATATGCGGTTCCCCCAACGGGTTACGAATCACCGTCTGCAGCAGCACTCCGGCGACGCCCAGCGCCGCGCCGGTCAACAGCGCCGCGGCGAGGCGAACCAGACGCAGCTCGACAATAATCCGCTGGTCAAAATTACGTGGATCGTAGTGAACCAGCGCCTGGAGCACCGTCTCCGGCGCAATCCAGCGAGCCCCCAGTCCCAGCTGCACCACCGAACCGACAATCAGCAGCAGCGTCAGGAGCGCGAGCGCGCGTTTTGGCCGCGCCTGGCGGCGGCGGTGCAACAGCAGCGCGGAGGCGCTCATTGGGCTTCCTCCTGCCGCGCGCGAAAGGGCATAAAAAAGGGTTTACCGGTCTGCGGGTTGAGCGACATCTGGACCTCAACGTCAAACACGGTTTTGATCAGCTCCGGGGTACAGCTGGCGTTTTCGTCCACGACCCCGGCAATACGCCCTTTCTTGAGGAACACCAGGATATCGGCATAGTTCACCGCAAAGTTAAGGTCGTGCAGCACAGTGACCACCGTGCGTCCATGGTCACGGGTCAGGGTTTGCAGCAGTTCGAGGATATCGACCTGATAGCGCAAATCGAGCCAGGTGGTCGGCTCGTCCAGCAGAATCGTCGGCGTTTCCTGCGCCAGCGCCATCGCAATCCAGCAGCGCTGGCGCTGGCCACCGGAGAGGCTGTCTACCGGCAGATGGGCAAATTCGGCGGTGCCGGTCAACGCCATCGCCTCTTCTACCGCCCGCTCGTCGGCATCTGACCACTGGCGCATCAATCCCTGCCAGGGGTAGCGACCGCGGGAAACCAGCTCAAAGACCGTTAATCCTTCGGGAGTGAGCGGCGACTGAGGCAGAATCCCCAGCTGACGTGAAACCGCCCGGGTCGGCATAGTGTGAATCGTCTGACCATCCAGACGCACGCTGCCGCCAAGCGGTTTCAGCATGCGGGCAATCGTCGACAGCAAGGTAGATTTACCGGAGCCGTTAGCCCCGGCCAGTACCGTCATTTTACCGTGAGGGATCGTCAACTGAATATCATCGACAATCAGGGTCTGGCCGTATCCGGCCGACAGGGAATCCAGCACGATTCCCTGCTCTGCAGGCATCACCCGCTGTGGCATAACTCGCTCCTGCGCCGCAACGGCGTGGCATCAGCCAGCACGTTCTGCACTCAAACAAAAATAAATCTCATTCTCTTTTGATCATGCTGCGGATGAATGTAGTAGTCAATACTCTGTTTTATCGGACATAAATTGCCTGCACCACCAGGATTCCTGCATAAAGAAGTTTAAATTTTTTACATAAAAAACAAAAAATTAGCTCAAAAAAACGGGTAAGAAAAAGCGCCGCAATCACCGATCCTGCAACGGTTAATTTTTTATCTTACATAACATTTACTACTACATTCTCTCGTGATTGAATGATTCTCAATTACATGTCTGAACGCAAATCATCGCGACCAACAGGCAGATAATATTTTTAAGGGCAATGATTTAATTGGCTTTTTCTGTCTGCAAAGGACAGATTCGTTCACGAGAAACAGACAAATGACGCGATCAACGATCCCTTTCACAACGCTGAAAGGGCGAGCTCTTTTTTCACTGATATTTTTGGGTTCTTTTACCTCACCGGGATTAATTGCAGCAGAAAACAGCGCCAGCAAAGAGAAAACGGCTGGCGACGAAACCATGACGGTGGTCGCCGCGGGTGCTCAGAGCGACACCAACGGCTATCAGCCGGTTGCCAGCTCAACGGCGACCCTGACGTCGATGCCGCTGTTGGATATTCCGCAGGTGGTAAATACCGTCAGCGACAAGGTGCTGGAAGATCAGCACGCCACTACCCTTGACGAGGCGCTGTATAACGTCGCCAACGTCGTCCAGACCAACACCCTCGGCGGGACCCAGGATGCCTTTACCCGCCGCGGTTTTGGCGCCAACCGCGACGGCTCAATCATGACCAACGGTCTGCGTACCGTTTTGCCGCGCAGCTTTAATGCCGCCACCGAACGCGTAGAAGTACTGAAAGGCCCGGCCTCCACGCTGTACGGCATTCTTGACCCCGGCGGATTGATTAACGTCGTCACGAAACGCCCGGAGAGAACCTTCGGCGGATCGATTTCCGCCACCTCCAGCAGCTTTGGCGGCGGTACCGGCCAGTTTGACGTCACCGGCCCCATCGAAGGCACGCGGCTGGCCTACCGGATCATCGGCGAGTACCAACATGAGGATTACTGGCGCAACTTTGGTAAAGAGAAAAGCAGCTTTATCGCCCCTTCCCTGACCTGGTTTGGCGACAGGGCGACGGTGAACGTGTCGTACTCCCATCGCGACTACAATACTCCGTTCGATCGCGGTACCATCTTCGATCTTAATACCGGTCATGCGGTCAACGTCGATCGGAAAACGCGCTTTGACGAGCCGTTTAACGTGACCGATGGTTATTCCGATCTGGCGCAGCTGAACGCCGAATATCGCCTGAACGATGCCTGGACCGCCCGCTTTGACTACAGTTACAGCCAGGATCACTACAACGATAACCAGGCCCGGGTGACGGCCTACGATTCGGCCACCGGCGATCTGACCCGCCGCGTTGACGCCACCCACGGCTCAACGCAGAAGATGCACACAACTCGCGCCGATTTACAGGGCAACGTGGTCGTCGGCGGGTTTTATAACGAAGTCCTCACCGGCATCGCCTATGAGAATTACGATCTGCTGCGCACCGATATGATCCGCTGTAAGAATGTGAAAGGGTTTAATATTTATAACCCGGTCTACGGCACTGTCGGCACCTGCAGCACCGTTTCGGACTCCGATAGCGATCAGCGTATTCAGCAGGAGAGCTACGCCGCCTACGTTCAGGATGCGCTCTATCTGACCGACAAGTGGATTGCCGTCGCCGGGATGCGCTATCAGTATTACACCCAGTACGCCGGCAAAGGGCGTCCGTTCAACGTCAACACCGACAGCAGCGACCAGAAATGGACGCCGAAATTTGGTCTGGTGTATAAGCTCACGCCAACCGTGTCGCTGTTCGGTAACGTGGCGCAGTCGTTTATGCCGCAGTCATCGATCGCCAGCTACATCGGCAATCTGCCGCCCGAAGAGTCTACATCCTATGAAGTGGGCGCCAAGTTCGATCTGTTAAGCGGTATCACCGCCAACATCGCGCTGTTTGATATCCATAAACGCAACGTGCTGTACACCGAAGCCGTCGGCGATGAGACTGTCGCCAAGACCGCCGGGAAAGTGCGTTCACGCGGCGTCGAGGTGGATCTGGCCGGTTCGATTACCGATAACCTGAGCGTGATCGCCAGCTACGGCTATACCGACGCGAAAGTGCTCGACGATCCTGACTATGCCGGTAAGCCGCTGCCCAACGTCCCGAAACACACCGGTTCGTTGTTCCTCAGCTACGACATCCATAACGTCTACGACAGCAATACGCTGACCGTCGGCGGCGGCGGTCGCGCGGTGAGCAAACGCTCCGGCACCAACGGCGCGGACTATTATCTGCAGGGCTACGCGGTCGCCGATGTCTTCGCCGCCTATAAGATGAAGCTGCAATATCCGGTGACGCTGCAGGTTAACGTGAAGAACCTGTTTGATAAGACCTACTACACCTCATCCATCGCCACAAACAACCTGGGCAATCAGATTGGCGATCCGCGGGAAGTGCAGTTTACGGTGAAAATGGACTTCTGATCGCATCACCACGCCCGGACAGCGCCATCGCGGCCTGTCCGGGTCCATCCGTTGCTCCTGCGCCAGACTACCAGTCCTCCGCCTGCCCCAACATGCGTAAAATATCCTGTCGGTGCTGCAACAGCTGCGGGTTATCCCGATGCCGGGGAAAGGCCAGCGGTAGCGTAAATTCGCCAATGATACGCCCCGGCCGCGGCGACATCACCAGCACGCGTTCGCATAGCAGCAGCGCCTCTTCAATGTCATGGGTCACCAGCAGGCTGGTGTAGCCCTGCTGCTGCCAGAGCGTAATCAGCTCGCGCTGCATGCCGATGCGGGTCAGCGAGTCCAGTTTGCCGAGGGGCTCATCGAGCAGCAGTAAACGCGGCTCGTTGAGCAGCGCGCGCGCCAGCGCGGCCCGCTGGGCCATCCCGCCGGAAAGCTGCCGGGGCCACGCCTGGCTGAATCCCTGCAGACCGATACGCGTTATCAGCGCATCGGCCTGCGCTTCACGCCCTTTTTTGCCCTGCGCCTGCGGCCCCAACAGCACATTTTGCCGCACCGTCAGCCACGGATAGAGCGTCGGATCCTGAAACACCAGAATGCGGTCGGGCCCCGGACCGCCCATCGGCGCGTCATCTATCCGGATCTGCCCGCCCTGCATGGGTTCCAGTCCCGCCAGCAGCCGCAGCAGCGTCGACTTACCGCAGCCCGAAGGTCCCAGTAGCGCCACGCTCTCTCCCGGACGCAGCCGCAGACTGATATTTTCCAGCACCGGCACCGTTTCCCTGCCGAGGGAAAAGGCATGGTGCAAATGGTGAATCTCGATGCCAGCGCCAACCCGGGCGCTGTTCTGGGATGCCGCTGTCGCTACCATGTCATCCCTCCTCGCTGCCACTTCAGCAGCCGATCGCGCACCATAAACAGCCCGCTTATCAGGCCGGAACAGAGAAAGGCCATGACCAGCAGCGCGGCATACATATTGGGGTAAGCCGCCCAGCCCTGCGCCCACTGCAAATAAAAACCGATGCCCGATTTCACGCCAACCATTTCAGCGACGATCAGCACTGAGAACGATGCGCCCAGCCCCATGAACAAGCCGACAAACACATTCGGCAGCGAGGCGGGAATCGCCACCCGTAAAATCAGAAAACGCTGGCTGGCCCCCAGCGTGCGGGCGACATCATACCAGGCTTTATCGATACTCATGACCCCGGACCAGGTCAGCACGGTGACCGGAAACCAGGTACTCAGCGCAATCAGAAACACGCTTGCCCCAAAGCTGGAGGGAAAAATAAACAGGCATAGCGGCAAGAGCGCCGTTGAGGGCACCGGGCCAAGCAGGCGCAGGACCGGATGCAGCCAGTAGCCGATACGCTGCGACCAGCCAATCGCCAGCCCGCTGATAAAACCGCAGGAGGTGCCGAGCAGCACCCCAAGCCCGAGCAGCCCCAGAGAGTGCAGCAGACTATCCAGCAGCCGCGGCCAGTCGTCGACCAGGACTTCGATCAGCGCCTGCGGCGGCGCAAAAAACGGCACCGGCAGGATCGCCGTTTTTGCCGTCAGCCACTGCCATAACGTAAACAGCAGCGGCAGCAGCGCCAGCCACTTTCCGGCCGCGAGCAGACGACCGCCCCGCTGATGCCAGTAGCGGCAACTTAGCGCCAGCGCCAGCAGTCCACCGGCGATGGCGAGCTGACTCATCGCCCACCCCGCGCTGTAGGGCCAGCGTCGCCCGACATCCGGCCACGCCAAAGTAAACATCCCGCCCGCCAGCCACAGCGCGGCGGCCAGCAGCCCTTCAGACCACAACGGATAGCGCCCCCCGGCGCGCGACAGCGCCCGATCAGGCGAATACGTTGGCATAAATACTCTCCGCAAACTGGTGAGGATTGGTCCCCGGTTTGATCACCTGTACCCGCTGCAGATCGCTCACGTACTGGGTCAATTCATTCACAAAGGCTTCTCCTACGGCGTGGTGTCCATGCCCCTGGCCATGAAGGATCCCCGAGACTTCGGCCTCATCGGTGTTTAATGCATGGGCCATGAACGATTGCGCCACGCTTTCGGGGTGAGCCGATGCATAGCTGTGCGCCTCGAGAATCGCCTGGGTCAGCGCGGCGGCAACCGGTTTGTGATCCCGGGCCAGCGCCCCGCTTACCCCCAGCACGCAGCAGCTCAGGTTGGCGTAATCGCCGCTCATATTGCTGGCGATCAGCTGATATTTCCCGCTTTGCAGCAGGCGGAAGCTGAAGGGCTCGCTGCCGCTGATGGCGGCAATCTCCTGCTTATCCAGCGCGATACTGAGCAGATCCGCCGGGTAAACTTTCCACTGCACGTCGCTTATCGGATCGATGCCATGGCGTTTGAGCAAAATAGCGAAGAAGTTTTTGTCCGGTCCGGCCATATCGGTGACGCCAATCGTCTGCCCTTTCAGACTCTCCAGACCGCCAAACGGCGAATTTTTTGCCGTCAGCAGATTCAGACAGCCGCCGTGCGTTCCGGCCGTCAACTTGACGTCAAAACCCTGCTCCAGCGCCTTCAACCAGCGCAGCGCCATCCCGACGCCGGCATCGGCCTTGCCGGTCGCGATGGCCTCCAACAGCACATCGGTCGAGTTGCCGAAGTTAACGAACTCAACCTCAAGGTTGTATTTGCTGAAAAACTTCTGCTGCTCAGCGACCGCCACCGGCGCGAGGCAAACCGCGCTCTTGTTGATGGCCAGCTTCAGCTTGTAGGGTTCCGCCAGCCGCAGCGCCAGGTTTTCACCGTTTCCGCCCTCCGCCGGCATCGTGGTCATCGTATGCGCCCACAGCGGCCAGGCGGCCGCTGCCAGCATGGTTCCACCGCTGAGCTGTAAAAAGCGGCGGCGTGAGAAAGCGGACTGATTCATGGTCTGTTCTCCTGAGCGGCCGGGACATCAGGCAGCGTAAATCGGGTATCAAAGGTCGGCGTGACATCCAGCTTCGCGCGAATCAGACCATTGGCCTGATAAAAGTCGGCGGTCGCCTGCTGCTGTTCAATGGTGCGCGAGTCCAGACGCTGCCACTGCGACTGGCGGTTAGCAAACTGCGCCCGGGCAATGTCCGGCGGGAAACGGATGATGTCACCAAGGGTTTTGCCATAGCTCTCGAGATTGGCGTAAGCCCAGCGCTCCGCCCCAGCCAGGCGGGTGAAATAATCCTGTAGCGCCGCGCGCTTAGCCGGATCCTTTAAGCTTTCATCCGTTGCCGCCAGAAACGTATTCCCCGGCAGCAGCCCTTTACCGCTCACCAGAATCTGACCTTCGGCGGTTTTCACCAGCTGAGTGGTATAGGGTTCCCAGGTCGCCCAGGCATCGACCGAGCCGTTGAGTAAAGCCACTTTGGCATCGACCGGGCCGAGAAATACCCACTGCACCTCTGTCGGTGAGATCCCCGCCTGCTGCAGGGCTTTCAGCGCCACGTAATGACCGATCGAACCTTTCCCGGTGGCGATCCGCTTACCTTTTAAATCCGCGGCGCGCTTTAGCGAACTTCCCGGCGGAACCAGCACGGCCGTGCCCGCCGGGTTGCTTTTATCGACGGCAATGGCCTTTACCGGCGCGCCGTTGGCGAGGGCAAATAACAGCGGCGCATCGCCAATAATCCCGGCGTCTACCGCGCCGGCGTTCAGCGCTTCCGCCAGCGGTGCGGCGGCCGGAAACTCAGCCCACTTGATCTCATAGCCAAGGTTTTGCAGCGCGTTGGCCGCTTCGAGCTGCGAGCGCATGCCCCCTTTCTGATCGGCAATTCGCAGGGTGATGCGCTCCTGCGCCGACGCCAAAGCGCTCAGCGCCAGCAGCGAGAGCCCCGCGGCCAATCTTGTTATTGTTCGTTCGTGCATAAACATTATCCTTATGATTGAAAAGCGTGTTGACCCGCCGCCTGCCACGCGCTGTCGCTCTGCGGCGTATGCACGCGCCCGCACAGCACGTTGCGATAGTGGCGTTCAAGAGGATGTTGTCGGCTAAGGCCATGATTGCCGGTAAGCTCCAGCGCCAGAGTCACGACCTGCACCGCGTTGTCGGTAATGGTGACCTTGGCCAGATTGGCCTCGGTGGCGGTCAATTCCAGTCCGGCGGCCTGTTGCAGCAGACAGCGGTTCGTCAGCAGCCAGCCTTCTATCTGACCTGTTTTTTCCTGCACACGCGGTAGACGGGAGAGCGGGTGCCCGAGGTTAGCCGGCGCCCGCGTACTTAGCCAGCCCAGCAACCAGTCCCGCGCCGCGCGGGCCACGCCGTCATAGATCGCGGCTAACAGCGCGGTCTGTCGATTGGCGAAGAGACGGAAACGTTCGGCATCCGCGGCGGGAGGCGCAGATGCCGGCCAGATATCCACCGCATTTTGCCGGGGGATCGGTACATTTTTCAGTATCACTTCATGGCTGCCGGTCGCGCGCATTCCGGCATGGTCCCAGCTTTTAATAATGGTGACACCGTCACTTTCTCGCGGTACCAGCCAGGTGCCGACCTGCGGATCGAGATCGTCGCTTCGTGCCCAGATAGCCAGCCAGCTTAGCCCTTCAACGCCGGTGGTATAGAGTTTGTGCCCGTTAAGACGCCAGCCGTCGGCGGTACGTGTTGCAACCGTCTGCGGCAGCCCCCCGCGCGCCGGCGAGCCGAGTTCAGGTTCAACTCTCAGGCTGTTGATCAATCCCCCTCGCTCGACGGCATCGCGATAGACCTGCCGACGCAGCGGTTCCGCCCAGCCGTCGCTCTCCGCCAGACGCAGATGATGCAGATACTGCATACAGACGATCAGCGCCGTCGCCGGTTCCCCCCACGCAATGGCGGTAATCGCCTGCTGCAGCCGGGCCAAATCCGCCCCCGCCCCACCATACTGCGCCGGCGTGGCAAGGCTCAGAAAACCGCTCTGATGCAGGAGCGCGAGATTGTGGTGGGGAAAATCGCCGCTGCGGTCAAGCTCTGCCGCCTGTTCGGCCATCTGCTGACGAATGTGGGTTAGCTGCCGCAACCAGTCGGCCTGCGGCCGCAGGGGCTGTTGAACGGAATGCGTCACGATGCGCGCTCCTGAATCGCACGCTGAGCCGCTTTTTCGCGAGCAATCGGCAGCAGAGCCTTCCCGTATTCCCGCGCATCGTTTAATGGATCGAAGCCGCGAATCAGGAAGTTGCGCACCCCGAGGTCGTAATAATCCAGCAGCGCATCGGCAACCTGTTCCGCCGTTCCGACCAGCGCGGTGGAGTTATGGCCGCCGCCAACCAGTTTCGCAATACCGGTCCACAGACGTTTATCCACCACATTTCCCTGTTCTGCCGTGGCCCGCAGGCGCCGTGCCCCTTCGCTGTCTGGCTTCGCTTTGAAACCCTGGCCCGCCTGCGCCGCCCGTTCGGAAGCGACATGTAAAATATGCTCGGCCTTCTCCCAGGCCTGCGCTTCGCTGTCGGCAATAATCGGCCGGAATGAGACGCTAAAATCAATGTGGCGCTGATGCTTCGCGGCTTCGGCCCGCACCCGACGGATGGTCTCCGCCGTTTGCCCTAACGATTCGCCCCACAGGGCAAAAACATCAGCATGTTTACCGGCTACCGCAATGGCGGCCTCGGACGAGCCGCCGAAGTAGATCGGAATGTGCGGTTGTTGCAGCGGGCGGATTGCCGACCACGCCTGCTCGGCCTGATAAAAGTCATTGTCGATATCAACGGGCTGTTCCGCAGTCCAGACTTTTCGCACCGTATCCAGGAAAGCATCGGTACGCGCGTAGCGCTCGTCATGGTTGAGGTAGTCACCATCCCGACGCTGTTCGGCATCGTTGCCGCCGCTGATGATATGCACCGCCAGACGCCCGCCGAGCAGATGCTCCAGGGTAGCAAACTTACGTGCCGCCAGCGTCGGCGAGACGAATCCCGGGCGATGGGCCAGCAGAAAATTGATTTTCTCCGTCGATAACCCGGCCAGCGCGGTAACCAGAAAGCCATCCGGCTGATCGGACCAATGCCCCACCAGCAGGCGATCGAAGCCGGCCGCTTCGTGAGTTTGCGCAAAGCGCACGATATAGTCGCGGTCAAAAACCGGTCCTGCCGGGGCGATGGTTTCGGATGAGAGGCGATGGCCGATCATCCCGAGAAACTGAATGCTCATAACATAACTCCTTGCGTCGGGTAACGGTGGCCGCAGCGGCGGCGCCTGTCGTTACCCTATACATCGGCAGTTAATGAGCAAAATGCATTTTTATCATATCTTAATATGCAAAATTAGCATTTTGGTAATTTAATATACTATTCAGTCAGATAGAGTTAACTGCTGGACGATTTTCCCGGCAAAAAAAGTGAACGGCTGCTGTAGATTCGCCAGATTCTGTGCGCTCACCTGCCACAAGCAGACCGCCGGCTGGAAATCGGCTAACGTCAGGGCTGTCACCTCATCGCGCCACGGGCTGGCGGCCAGCGCCGCACGCGGCACCAGACCCAACCCTTGACCCTGAGCGACGAGGCCAATTTGCAGGTGAGCGCCCGCTGTTTCGACGTTCAGCTGAAGCCGCAGCCCCTGAGCCTGTAGTTCACGAATTAACCCTGCCCGCAGTCCGCAGCCGTCAGGGTTAAGCACCCAGCCCTGAGACGCGCAGTCCCGCAGTTCAGCGGCCTGCAGGCGCAGGCTTTTCGCCGCAATCACCACAATATCCAGCGAACACAGCAACCGGCCGACATAGCCGTCGGCAAAGACCTGCTGTGCCGGCCCCATCGCCAGCATGCCATCCAGCTCGACGCTCTCGAGCCGCTTTTGCAGCAACCCGCTCCAGCCGCAGGTGACCTGCGGCTGGAGCTGCGGAAACTGCTGGCGTAGCGCCAGCAGCGCCGGCTGAAGCGCAATTTCCGCCACGCTCTGCGGTACGCCGAGGCGCAAAATACCGTGCGGTTCGGCCTGCGGATCCAGCAGCCCGTACAGCTTTTTTGTCTCCCGCTTGATGCTCAGGCATTGCTCATAAACCCGGTGCCCGGCAGCAGTTAGCGTCAACGGCCGGGTCTGGCGCTCCAACAGAGTCACCCCGAGAGTTTGCTCCAGACGCTGCAGCCGTCGGGTAATGGCCGACTGGGTAATTCCCAGATATTCCGCCGCCTGATTGAGGGAAGAAAACTGTACCGTCGCCAGCAGGGCGTCAATGTCGTCGATGCGCATAGAATCCTTAATGTTAATTTTGCATATTAATATATGCGTAAATTGCATTTAAATAATATTAACGCCTTTGTTAGCGTAATGACCAGTCCCTCTGACAGGAACCGTACATGACCGCACCACGACTGGAAAAACTACGCCATTTTATTCAAGAAGTTGATGCCCTTCATCGGCAGTTCACTGACGAATCGCCTCTGCTGGAGGCGGTGGCGCAGCGCCTGGCGCGGCTGGTCCGGCAGGATGACTGGCTGCCGGACGAGTACGCGTTGCCGCATCCCCACCACTATCAGCAATACCTGCTGCACGCCGATTCCGGACAACGCTTTTCGATCGTCAGCTTTGTCTGGGGGCCCGGGCAGGCCACGCCGATTCACGATCACCGCGTGTGGGGCGTCATCGGCATGCTACGCGGCGCGGAAGAGAATCAGCGCTATCGCCTCGATACGACAGGCCTTCCGGTGGCCGACGGTATTGCCGGACGACTCTCCCCGGGCGAGGTCGAAAAAGTCTCCTCCCGCGATGGTGATATTCACCGCGTCAGTAACGCGTTGGCGGAGAGCGTGTCGATCAGTATCCATGTCTACGGCGGCAATATTGGCGCCGTTAAACGTGCCGTCTATACGCCGGAAGGTCTCATCAAACCCTTTATTTCCGGCTACTCCAATCGCCACTTACCCAATATCTGGGATTTCCCGAAGGATAATTAATATGCCCATCCACACTTATCGCCAGCCGGCACAAGTGCGCCAGTCGCTGCTCGACCACGCCGAACTGGCGCTGATTGACGTGCGTGAAGAAGCGGATTTTGCCACCGCTCACCCGCTGTTTGCGGCCAATCTTCCGCTGAGCAAGCTCGAGCTGGAGATCCACCGTCGGGTGCCGCGGCTGACGACGCCGCTCACCGTTTACGATAACGGCGAGGGGCTGGCCGCCCAGGCCGTCGATCGCCTGCGCGGCTGGGGATATCAAGATGTCGCGCTGCTGGAAGGCGGCCTGAAGGGTTGGCAGCGCAGCGGCGGCGCGCTCTTCCAGGACGTTAACTCCCCCAGCAAAGCGTTCGGCGAGCTGGTGGAGAGCCAACGGCAGACCCCCTCTCTGGACGCGGGAGAGCTGAAGGCGCTGATTGACAGCCGTCAGCCGGTGCTGATTGTCGACGCCCGACGGTTCGATGAGTATCAGACCATGAGTATTCCGGGCGGTATCAGCGTTCCCGGCGGTGAGCTGGCGCTGCGTATTGACGGACTGGTCGATTCGCCGCAGACGCCAATCGTCGTCAACTGTGCGGGACGCACCCGCAGCATTATCGGCGCCCAGTCGTTGATCAATGCCGGCGTGAGCAACCCGGTCTATGCCTTACGTAACGGCACCATCGGTTGGACGCTGGCCGGACTGGCCCTCGATCGCGACCAGCAGCGCCGCTATGCCGAGGAATCGCGGGCTTCGACGGCGCGTCTTCAGCAGGTCAGCCAGCTGGCGGAAAAAGCCGGAGTGGCGGTTATCGACCAGGCCACGCTCCGGCGCTGGCAGCAGCAGACCGACCGCACCACCTATCTTTTTGACGTCCGCAGTCCGGAGGAGTACGCCGCAGGTCACCTGCCGGGAAGCCTCAGCGCACCGGGCGGCCAGCTGGTCCAGGAGACCGATCACCACGCCAGCGTTCGCGGCGCACGTCTGGTCTTAGTGGATGATGATGGTATTCGCGCGGCGATAACCGCCTCGTGGCTGGCGCAAATGGGCTGGGAAACGGCAATCCTGCGCGGTCTGAGCGCGGCGAACTTTAGCGAACGCGGCGTACCGGCCGCCAGCCTGCCCGCGGCGCCTGCGGCAGAGGAGATCGACGCATCCCGGCTGGCGGCGCTGTTGCGCGAACCGGGAACGGTGGTTCTGGATTTCACCACCAGCGCCAACTATGTGGCGCGGCATATTCCCGGGGCATACTGGCTGATACGCTCGCGGCTGAAACAGGCGCTGGCGCTGATTCCCTCTGCCAGCCGTTACGTACTGACCTGTGGCAGCAGCCTGCTGGCACGCTACGCCGTCGACGAAGTGGCGGCGCTGACCGGCAAACCGGTGCAGGTATTAAGCGGAGGCACCGCCGGGTGGATCGCTTCAGGTCTGCCGCTGGAGCATGGCGCAACCCGTCTGATCAGCGCGCGTAGCGATCGCTATCGTCGCCCCTATGAAGGAACCGATAATTCCCGCGAAGCGATGCAGGCCTATCTGGAGTGGGAGTATGGCCTCGTGGCCCAGCTGGCAAACGACGGGACGCACGGGTTTACGGTACTGTAGCGCGGCAGCGCGATGCCGGGTGATATCAGGCCTCGCGCATAATCCACGAGTACTGGAACGTTTTCTCTGCCGGGAAGTGCGTACGCCGCCGGAACGACCCCAGCGACTGCGGCGTACAGTAGGTACAGCTGCCCAGCCATTCAATATGACTTTCCGGCACCCCGGCGCGGCGTAACAGCAGCTGGCCAAAAGCCCGCAGATCGAACCACATTGTGTCGTCGCCCGTCGCCCGCGCTTTTTCCGCCGCAGGCTCAGGGCCACGGCGGTGCAGAAACAGCCGATCGCGGTGCTGTTTGACCAGCCCGACCACCGGCGTCGCCAGCAGCGCCTGATAAAATGCCGCCGACACTTCATAGCAGCAGACCTGAATATGCGGCCCGATCGCTACCACGACCTCGTCCGGCGGTATGCCATGTCGGGCAAAGAGATCGAGGCTATTAGCAATAATGCCGGTCGCCGCACCGCGCCAGCCCGCATGTACGCTGCAGACAAAGCGCCCGTCGCGGGAAGCCATCAACATCGGCAGACAATCGGCAGTCACCACTCCCACCTTTTGCCCACTTGATGCGGTAAAAACCGCGTCGGCATGCGGGCGGTCGGTAAGCGGCGCCGGCTGCTGAAAATGATGAACCACATTGCCGTGCACCAGCTTCACCGGGGCCATTTCGCTGTAAGGAAAGGCGGCCGTTTCGTGGACATCGAGAAAGGCGTAGCGAATGCCGGGAATATCGCTAAGTAACCGGGATTGAAAAGACATGGCGGCAGAGATGATCAATGGGTGATGATTTACCGTATGCCAAAGTCTGCCGTTGTGCAAGGTGGCGCGGTGCCGGGTCCTGAAACATAACCCGGCACCGTCGTCAGGCTATTGATTGCCGTCTCTGACGATTCATCAGCCAGAATACCGCCACGCCGGCCAGCAGAATCCCCGGCGCGGCGGCGGCCATTACCCCAACGGTACCGGCGCCCAGCGCCAGCATTTTTCCCGCCAGCAGCGGACCGCTCATCGCCCCCAGCCGCCCGACGGCCACCGCCGTCCCCACCCCGGTGGCGCGAATTTCCGTGCGGTAGAACAGCGGCGCCAGCGCGTACAGTACGCTTTGCCCGCCGGTGGCAAACAGCCCGGCCACAAAACCCGAGAGCAGCATCGCCGGAAAGGAGGAGGCGCAGCCCAGCGCCAGCAGCGACGCCAGCATACCGCAATAGATCAGCAGCGACATCAGCAGCGGACTCAGTTTATCCAGCAATGCCCCCAGCAGCAGCGTGCCGCAGGCGGCTCCCAGCTGCAAAACAAACATGACGCCAGCCGCCTGACCGGCGCGAAATCCCTGACCTATCAGCAGCATGGGCAGCCAGTTGATCAGCATGTAGACCACCAGCAGCGTAAAGAAATAGCACAGCCACAGCAGCAGCGTGGCGCTGGCGTTTTCCGGCGCCAGCAGCGTCCGTAGCGGCGCACTCTGCATACCGGCGCGAAAGACGGCGGACTCAGGCAGCCAGCGCAGCAGCATCGGCACCAGCAGCAGCGGCACAACGCCGCCGACCCAAAACACCGTCTGCCAGGCGGAGGTTTCCCCCCAGAATCCCAGCACCGCTGCCAGCGCGGCGCCCACCGGCACCCCGCAGTACATCAGGCTGACGGCGGTACCGCGAAATCGCGGACCGGCCGCTTCGGAGGTCAATGCAATAAGATTCGGCAGCGCCGCCCCCAGCCCCACACCGGTCATCAGGCGTGCCAACAGCAGCATCGGAAAGCTCCCTGCCAGCGCGGTAGCGATGGAAAACAGGCCGAACAGCGTGACCGCAGCGATCAGCAGCCGTTTGCGGCCGTGACGGTCAGCCAGGATTCCCCCCACCAGCGCGCCGGGAAGTAACCCGAGAATACCGGCGCTGAAGATCCAGCCCATTTGCATATTATCGAGCGCGAAGGCGTGAGCCATCCCGGCGGCGGCGATCCCGGCCGCCTGAAGATCCAGCCCTTCCATCAGGGCAACCATAAAACAGAGCCCGATGGTTAACATCAGGCGTGAAGCCGATCCAGAGGTTGTCGTGGTCATAGGGTACCTGTGCGATAGCGAAAACGGTGCAGGTGAAGGACGGCTGATTCGTTGCCAGCCGCCGGTTTTTATTTCGCGCGGTTGAGCAGGTCCAGCGCCACATCGACGATCATATCTTCCTGGCCGCCCACCATCCGTCGCTTGCCCAGCTCGACGAGAATATCGACCGCGCTCAGACCGTAGCGCGCGGCCGCCACTTCGCTGTGGCGCAGAAAGCTGGAGTAAACCCCGGCATAGCCCAGCGCCAGGGTTTCGCGATCGACGCGTACCGGACGATCCTGTAGCGGCCGCACCCGTTCATCGGCCGCGTTCATCAGCGCATACAGATCGGTGCCGTGGTTCCAGCCAAGTTTGTCCGCCGCAGCAATAAAGACCTCCAGCGGCGCATTCCCCGCCCCGGCCCCCATGCCGGCAAGGCTGGCATCGATGCGGTCGCAGCCCTCTTCCACCGCGGCGATGGAGTTGGCGACGCCGAGGCTCAGGTTATGGTGCGCATGCATCCCGGTGGCGGTTTCCGGCTTGAGCACCGCCCTAAGGGCGCGGAAACGATCGCGAATATCGTGCATATTCATCGCCCCGCCGGAATCGACCACGTAAATGCAGGTCGCGCCGTAGGATTCCATCTTAAGCGCCTGCTGGGCCAGCTGTTCCGGGCTGATCATATGGCTCATCATCAGGAAGCCAACGGTGTCCATCCCCAGCTCGCGGGCAAAGGCGATATGCTGGGCGGAAACATCCGCTTCCGTGCAATGGGTTGCCACACGCACCACCCGCGCCCCGGCCTGATAGGCATTTTTCAGGTCGTGCAGAGTTCCGATACCAGGGAGCAGTAAAGTGGCGATTTTCGCCCGGCTGACCGACTCCGCCGCCGCTTCAATCCACTGCAGATCGCTGTAGGCGCCGAAGCCGTAATTGAAGCTCGAACCTTGCAGGCCGTCGCCGTGGGCCACCTCAATAGAATCCACTCCTGCGCTATCCAGCGCCTGGGCAATCTGGCGCACATTGTCGAGCGAGTATTGATGGCGAATCGCGTGCATCCCGTCGCGCAGGGTCACGTCTGAGATATAGATTTTTTTGCCGTTCATGCTGCTTCTCCCGCCGCGTCATTCATTGACTGGGCCATTTTTTCCGCCGTCGCCAGCGCAGCCGAGGTCATAATATCGAGGTTACCCGCGTAGGCAGGCAGATAGTGCGCCGCCCCTTCAACCTCGAGGTAAACCGCCGTTTTCAGACCGGAGAAGCGGCCAATGCCCGGCAGGTTGACCGGCTTATCTTCGGGAATCACCTCAAACTGCACCTGCTGTTTCAGGCGATATCCCGGGACATAGGCCTGCACCGCGGCCGCCATCTCCGCAATCGACGCGGCAATTTCCTGCTGCGACGCCGCTTCGCTCAGGAGATATACAGTATCGCGCATCATCAGCGGCGGCTCCGCCGGGTTCAGTACGATAATCGCTTTACCTTTTGCCGCGCCGCCGACTTTCTCTATAGCCTGCGAGGTGGTTTCAGTGAATTCGTCGATGTTAGCGCGTGTTCCCGGACCGGCAGATTTACTGGCAATCGAGGCGACGATTTCCGCATAGTGCACTTTGGCCACCCGCGATACCGCCGCCACCATCGGGATGGTCGCCTGGCCGCCGCAGGTCACCATATTGACATTACCCTCGGCAAGATTGGCCTCAAGATTGACCACCGGCACGCAGTACGGGCCGATGGCCGCCGGCGTCAGGTCGATCATGCGGATCTCCGGTTTGGCTTCCCGCAACGCGGCGTCGTTTTTCACGTGCGCCCCGGCGCTGGTGGCGTCAAATACAATATCGATATCGGCAAACTCCGCCATCTGCATCAGGCCGCCGACGCCCTCATGAGTGGTGGCGACGCCCATGCGCCGGGCGCGGGCCAGACCGTCGGATTCAGGGTCGATACCGACCATCACCGCCATCTCCAGGTGTTGGCCATGGCGCAGAATTTTGATCATTAAATCGGTGCCGATATTACCGGAGCCGATAATGGCGACTTTGCGTTTACTCATCACTGCTTCCCTCTTCGGCGGCAAACGTTGCCGCTACTGAACCTAAACCATCAATGTGGGCGGCAAAGCGATCGCCGGCGTTAATCGCCACCATCGGGCCTAACGCCCCGGTCAGCACAATATCGCCCGCCCGCAGCGGCTCGCCGAGGCTGGCCATTTTGCGCGCCAGCCACACCGCCGCATTGAGCGGATGGCCAAGACATTCGCTGCCGTGCCCGCTGGACACCTCTTCCTCGTTACGGGTCATACGCATAGCGCAATTTTTCAGATCCAGTCCGGCCGGACGCCGCGCCGGACTGCCCAGGACATAAACGCCGCAGGAGGCGTTATCGGCGACCGTATCGACAAAAGCAATCGACCAGTCGCGGATACGGCTGCCGACCACTTCCAGCGCGGGCAACACCCAGTCGATAGCGGTGTACAGCTCATCAAAGGTGGTATCGGCATGCGGCAGGTCGTGTTTAAGCACCAGGGCGATTTCGGCTTCCACTTTCGGCTGCTGCACCCGGGAGAACGGCACAGCGGCGTTATCGCCGTAGCACATGTCGGCAAACAGGGTGCCGAAGTCCGGCTGGTCAACGCCCAGCTGCTGCTGCACTTTAGGATGGGTCAGCCCCACCTTGCGCCCCACCACCCGCCGTCCGTTCGCCACGTGGTGCTGGACGTTAATCCGCTGGATGGCGTAGGCTGCCTCCGCATTATCGGTGCCGAGGAGATCGCGCAGCGGTTCAATGGCCCACCCCTGGACTTCGGCATCGCGCAGTCGTTGCGCCAGCTGTTCGAGAGATAGCGTTGTCATCACGGCTCCTTATTTGCGCGCCAGAAAATCCAGCACCAGCTGGTTGAAATTGTCGGCATGTTCCCACTGCGCCCAATGGCCGCAGTCACGATAGATATGCAGTTCAGAACCGTTAATTCCGGCCAGCAGGCGCAGGCCGGCGTCCATCGGGACAAAGCGGTCGTTGCGCCCCCAGACGATCAGGGTTTGGGCGCGGATTTCGCCGAGACGCGGGCTAAAATCCGGGAACTGCTTCGGGTTGGCTTCCAGACTTTTGACGAAATTATCCAGATGTTCCCGGCGCGACAGCATATTGTTGAGACGCGCGTCGAACAGGGCGTCGGTCAGATCGCGAGTATCGAAAACAAAGATGTTCATCATCTTTTTCAGGTTTTCGATGGTCGGTTCGCGATACAGGCCGTTCAGTAGCTTGATGCCTTCCGTCGGCATTGGCGTAAACAGACTCATGCCGCCGGTTCCGCCGCCCATCAGCACCAGCTTGCCCACCCGTTCCGGCCAGCTCAGGGTGAAGGCCACCGCACTGTGACCGCCCATGGAGTTGCCCAGCAGATGCACCTGGCTGATATCCAGCCGATCAATGACGCTTTTCAATACTCGGGCGTTCAGGTCGGAACGCGAGCCGCGATTGACAATCGAGTCGCTCTTCCCCCAGCCGGGGCAGTCCAGCAGAATCACCCGATAGCCCGCCTCAACCAGCGGATCGATATTGCGGCTAAAGTTGGCCCAGCCGGTGGCGCCGGGGCCGGAGCCGTGCAACAGGACCACGGTTTCATCTCCCTGGCCGCAGTCGTTAAAATGAATGCGTAGTGTTTCTCCGCCTTCTTCCACGTTGAGGAAACGGCTGGTGGCGGCTTCGGTTTGCGGTTGGTAGCTCATCATATTCTCCCGTTAATTCAGTTCTGCGCGGTGGCGCTCAGCGAGCCAAATCCGGCTATCCACTCGGGGATGGGTCGGTAATAGCGGCCTTCGCAGCGCCAGCTGCCAAATGCGGATAGCGCGGCAAAGGCGGCCACCCAGGTTTTAATTTCGTGCGTCGATTTGCCGGCCATTGCCGACAGCTCTTCGTTACTGACGGCATCCAGCTCCATCAGCCGTCCCTGCTCCAGCAGGCTCATAAAACGGTTGTCCCAGACGGGGTTGAGCGGATAGAGCGAGTTCTGGTCTTCGATAAACTGTTTCGCCGCGCTGATGACCCGCTGCTGGCGCAGTTCCCGCTCGACCGGCGGCAACTGTTTGCCGCTGCCCAGCAGCCGATCGCGCATATGGGCATCGGCCTTCGCCAGCTCCGGCACCGGAGGCTGATGCGACAGCCCGCCGGAGCCGAGGATTAATACTCGTTTGTTGAGGGTGGTCAGGAAGCGGCCGACGGCTTCGCCCAGCATGCGGGTGCGCTGAAAGCCCGGCAGCGGCGATGCGACACCGTTGATAAACACCGGCAGAACCGGCAGCGTATCCAGCCCGCCGAGCAGGAACTCCAGCGGTTGCGCAAAGCCGTGATCCACCTGCATGCAGTAAGAGACCGCCAGATCGATCCCCTCCTTCATCACCGCGTGGGCGCAGGCTTCCGCCAACGCCGTCGGCACCGGCAGGACGCCGCTGGCGCTGCTGAAATCACCGATAGAAGTCGCGCCGATGCCTAAACAGAACGGCGGCATCACATCGTAGAAAAAACCGTTGTAATGATCGGGGGCAAACAGCACCACCAGCTCCGGGGCGAAGGCGGCAATCCGCGCCCGGGCGTCGGCAATGGTGCCGTTAACCTCGTCCAGCACCGCCTGTGCCGGGTCAACATAGCCCACCAGCGGCGTATGCGAGAGACAATGAAGATACGCGTTCATATCAAGCCACCTGTTCAATCGTTGTTGTGGTCTGTACGGAGGCCAGCTGCATCTTGCTCGCCAGCGCGTCAAGCTTTTGACCCAGGGTTTGCGGGATTGCCACAGCGGCGACGAAGCGGTCCGGACGCACTACGGCAATCGCGGTATCGTGCTGCGCAAACCAGCTTTTCAGACGGTTTTGCGTATCGCCGACGCGGATAACGCCCGCAAAATTGTCCTGCTGGCGATGAATCTGTACCTCCGGCACGACCTGGATAAATCGCACGCCGACGGCGCGCCACTGGGCTATCTGCCCGGCATTCAGCCCCCATTGTGGGTTGCAGCCCCAGGCGAGAATGGCGACATTCGCGCCAATGACCTCATCAAGCAGCGTGACCGTACCGCTCTCCAGGGTGACTTTGGGCTGAATAAACATTTTCCCCACCGGCGAGTTTTTGCTTTCCCCCTCCAGCAGCAGGGCGCCGGCACGGTATTGCGGCATCGGCTTGAAACGCATCTCGAGGAAGTAGCGTTTGACCGGCGGCAGATAGTTGAGCAGCCACGAAATTCCGTCGCGCACCGCGCCATGCCAGCGTTTCGCCGGCGCCAGCACATTGCCGGCGGTGACCGAGAGATCGATCATCGCTTTAGCATGATCGCGCCGTTCCTGCTGGTAGCTGTCCAGCAGCGCCTCACCGGCTTTGCCGTTCACCACCAGCGCCAGTTTCCAGGCGAGGTTAAATGCATCGCGCATGCCGCTGTTGTACCCCTGCCCCTGCCAGACCGGCATGATGTGGGCGGCATCGCCCGCCAGCAGCACGCGATCGACGCGAAAGCGTTCGGCGATACGCGCGTTATGGGTATAGACGCGCTGGCGAATCAGCTCGACGTTGTCCGGATCCGGCAGCACCTTGCTCAATAGCTGGCGCATCTTGTGCGGCTCGCTGAGCTGGGCTTCGGTTTCGCCGGGCATCACCATAAATTCAAAACGCCTTACGCCGTGCGGCAACGCGGCGGAGACGTACGGACGCACCGGGTCGCAGCACAGATAGACGTGCGGCGTCGCCAGCGGATCATTGGCGATATCGATAACAATCCATTGATTCGGCGCGGTTTTACCTTCGAAGGGAATATTCAGCGTACGGCGAATAAAGCTGGCTCCGCCGTCGCAGGCGACCAGCCAGTCGGCCTGTAACGTTTCGCGTTCGCCCGCCGGTCCCTTCAGATGCAAGGTCACCGCATCCGAAGACTGGCTAAAGGCTTCAACTTCGCGAGAAAACAGGCAGCGCACATGGGGAAAACGCTGCAATCCTTCATACATGACGGCATCCACCTGCGGCTGAATAAACGCGTTACGCCGCGGCCAGCCAAACTCATCGGTCATCGGCTGGATATCGGCGAAACAGCGCCCTTTCGGCGTCAGAAAACGCATCGCGTGCCACGGCGTGGTATGCGGGAGAACATGGTCCACCAGCCCGATGCCCTGCATCGCGCGCAGCGATTCATCGTCGATGCCGATAGCCCGCGGGTAATCAATCAGCGCCTCGAGTTTTTCGACAACCAGTACGCTGACGCCCATCTGACCAAGGTAGTTGGCCATCATCAGGCCGACCGGGCCCGCGCCGGCGATCGCGACCTGGGCGGTATGCTGTACAGCGGGTTGAATATCCGGATTCGATGTTGTCATTTCAGAACCTCACGACTCAGACACCGTGCCTGCGTCGCAAACTGACGCCCGGCACTTTGTTAAATAGATGTAAATACATTTTTATAGTGAGGTCAGTATAGGGTCGGCCGGATGCGCTACAATCAAAACATCACCGGATGTGCACCAGGTGCACATCATTATTTATCTGGATATTAATTGAGGAAATATGCGCGAAAGCAGGCAGGCAGATTACAAAACGGTCCGCGGATTGAGTCGGGGATTATTGTTACTTAATTTGTTAAATAAATTCGATGGCGGGGCCACGGTCGGCACGCTGGCTGAGTTTAGCGGCCTGCATCGCACCACCGTCAGACGACTGCTGGAGACCTTGCAGGAGGAGGGTTACGTTCGCCGCAGTCAATCCGATGACAGCTTTCGTTTAACCCTCAAAATCCGTCAGCTGAGTGAAGGATTTCGTGACGAACATTGGATTTCTGCCCTCGCCACCCCGCTACTGGGGGAGCTGTTGCGCGAAGTGCTGTGGCCGACGGATATCTCCACCCTGGATGTTGACGCCATGGTGGTCCGTGAAACCACGCACCGCTTCAGCCGCCTGTCGTTTCATCGCGCGATGGTCGGCCGTCGGCTCCCGCTGCTGCTGACCGCCTCGGGGCTCACCTGGCTGGCCTTCGCCCCGGATCATGAGCGCCAGGCGATGATCGAGATCCTCGCGGCGCGCCCGGAAGAGGAGTATCAGCTGGCGCGAGAGCCGGAAAAGCTGGCGGCAATACTTGAGCGCACACGACGTCAGGGCTACGGCGAAAACTTTCGCGGCTGGCAGCAGGAGGAGAAAATCGCCTCCATCGCCGTACCGATCCGCAGGCAGCAGCGGGTTATCGGCTGCCTGAACCTGGTTTATATGGCGAAGGCGATGAGTCTTGAGCAAGCGGCGCAGAAATATCTGGCACCGTTGCAAAAAGTCGCCGCGCAGAGCGAGTCGCGAATGACCGAAGAAGCGGTTTTTTACGAGTAAACTTGTCCTGAATGGGTAGACCGGCCGGTAAGAATTGCTTCCGCTAACGCTATATATTTTAATATACGACGATTCTTCTCACCTAACCGAGTCCACTCATGTCAAAACGACCCCGTTTGTTACCGGGGCTGACGCTGGTCAGCGCCTGCCTGTTTGCCGGTCATGCTTTTGCCGACCGTACCGTCACCGACCAGCTTGGCCGCGAGGTGACGCTTCCTGACCACATTACCCGCGCCGTCGTTCTCCAGCATCAAACCCTAAACCTGCTGGTGCAGCTTAATGCCAGTGACGAGATTGTTGGCGTGATGAGCAGCTGGAAAAAGCAGCTTGGCCCTGCTTTCGCCCGCTTTATGCCGGGGATTGAACAACTGCCAACGCCGGGAGATTTAACCCAGGTCAATATCGAGAGCCTGCTGGCGCTGCATCCGCAGGTGGTGTTTGTCGCCAACTATGCGCCGCAGGCGATGATTCAACAGATTCAGAACGCCGGGATCCCGGTGGTGGCTATTTCGTTACGCCAGGATGCCGCGGGTGAAAAAAACAAAATGAACCCGTCGATGGCCGATGAAGAGCAGGCCTATAACGAAGGGTTAAAGCAGGGTATTCGCCTGATTGGTGCGGTGGTCGATCGCAAAGATCAGGCGGAAACGCTCATTCGCACCGCCTTCGCCGCGCGCAAAGAGGCCAACGCGCCGGTCGCCGATATCCCCGACAATCAGCGGGTGCGCGTCTATATGGCCAATCCAGACCTCAATACCTACGGCTCCGGCAAATACACCGGCCTGATGATGAAACATGCCGGCGCGCTGAACGTCGCGGCGGCCACGGTCAAGGGCGCGCGTCAGGTTTCACTGGAGCAGGTTTTACAGTGGAATCCGCAGGTGATCTTTGTCCAGGACCGCTATCCGCAGGTGGTCAAACAGATCGAATCCGACCCGCAGTGGCAAGGGATTGACGCGGTAAAAAATCACCGCGTCTGGCTGATGCCAGAGTATGCCAAAGCCTGGGGTTACCCGATGCCGGAAGCGCTGGCCCTCGGCGAGCTGTGGATGGCCAAAAAGCTTTATCCTTCCCGCTATAACGGCGTGGATGTTGATAGCAAAGCGCAGGAGTACTACCAGCGGTTTTATCGCGTGAAGTGGACGCCGGATGCTCAGTAATCGTCACCCGGCGCTGTTGCAAGGCGGGCTGGCGCTGGCAACCTTGCTGATTGCTGTCGCCTCGCTGTGCGCCGGCCAGTATCACCTGAGCCTCAGCGACGTGTTCAGCCAACTGGGACATCTGTCGCCCGCAGACGGCGTGGCCGGGCAAATTGTCTGGTCGGTGCGCCTGCCGCGCGTCATCATGGCGCTGCTGGCCGGCGGCGCGCTCGGACTGTGCGGCGCCACGCTGCAGGGCGTGTTCCAGAACCCGCTGGTGGACCCCCATATCATTGGCGTCACCTCCGGTTCCGCGTTTGGCGGCACGCTGGCCATCCTGCTGGGGCTGGACACCGTACTGATGATGACCTCCACCTTCGGTTTCGGCCTGCTGGCCTTAATGCTGGTGTACCTGATTGCCGCGCTGCAAGGGCGGGAAAACACGCTGGTGCTGATTCTTTCCGGGATTATTCTCAGCGGCTTTTTCGCCGCTCTCGTCAGCCTGATGCAATATCTGGCCGATACCGAAGAGACGCTGCCGAATATCGTCTTCTGGCTGCTGGGCAGCTTCGCCACCGCCAGCTGGCACAAAGTGGCGATCATGGCGCTGCCGATTCTCGTCAGCACCACGCTCCTGATCGCGCTGCGCTGGCGAATCAACCTGCTGGCGCTGGAGGAGAGAGACGCGCGCGGTCTCGGCGTCTCGGTCACCGCGCTGCGCCGCGGCGTGCTGCTATGCTGCGCGGTGCTGGTGGCCGCACAGGTGGCGGTCAGCGGCAGCATCGCCTGGGTGGGACTGGTGATCCCGCATCTGGCACGGCTGCTGGTCGGCGCCGACCACCGCCGTCTGCTGCCCACCGCCTTCTGGCTCGGCGGCGGATTAATGATCGTGGTCGACGATCTGGCCCGCTCGCTGACCCAGGCAGAGATACCCGTCGGGATCATTACCGCGTTGCTCGGCGCCCCGCTGTTTACCTGGCTACTGATCCACTCACGTCGTCGGGGGATGGTCTGATGAACATGTCGCTTCGGCTGGCGGAACTGCGCTACGGCCACCGTCATCCGCTCTTCCGGCCGCTCAGCCTGCAGTGCCTGCCCGGTGAAATCTGGGCGGTGCTCGGTGCCAACGGGCGCGGGAAAAGCACCCTGCTCGACACCCTCACCGGCGTGCTGCCGCCGCTTGGCGGGAGTTTCCACAGTGAAGGCGGGATAGCGATTGTGCCGCAATCGTTCCGCCCGGCGTTCAACTGGCAAGTGCGGGAGGTGGTGTTGATGGGCCGCGCCCGGCAAGTCAGTCTGTTTGCCCAACCGGCCGTTGACGATGAACGCCGGGTTGAGGAGGCGTTACGCCAGCTGAGCATCGCCGACCTCGCGGGCCGCGCGTTTCGTTCGCTCTCCGGCGGCCAGCAGCAGCTGGTGCTGATTGCCCGCGCGCTGGTGGGTGCCAGCCAGAATATCCTTCTGGATGAGCCCTGCTCGGCGCTGGACCTGTCCAACCAGCAGGTGGTGCTGCAGCTCATCAGCGACCTGGCCCATCGCCAGTCGCGCACCGTGATCTTCACCACCCACGACCCCACCCATGCCCTGCAGGTCGCCAGCCATACGCTGCTGCTACTGCCGGACGGCGAGTGGCTGGCGGGACGCTCCGGGGAAGTGCTTAGCGAGCCGCATCTGCAGCGCGCCTACGGCCTGGCGGTGCGTAAAATTGATTACCCCGGCTCAGACTCACCGCTGCTGGCGCCGCAGTTTACGATTCGGCGTTAGCCGGTAAAAAACCCGCGGCCTGCAGATACTGCTGCCCTTCTGCGCCGAGGATAAAGCGGCACAGACGCTGCGCCCCGGCGCTCTCGTCGAGCGTCGTCAGCTGATAATCAGCCTGGATATTCCACGGCGCCGGAATCGTTACCGTCCGCAGATCGTCGGCCATCGTCATCTGGCTGGCGTAATGGGCATAGCCAATAAACAGGTCGGTTAACCCTTCGCGGATAAGCCAGGCTCCCGCCGTCTCGCCCGGCGGGACGCTGAGCGACTGCCGTCCCCCGACCAGCTGCTGCGCGCGGGCCATCATGGCGCTGCCGCAGCCAGGGAAGCGGGCTTCAATGCGCTCAAACAGCTGCCAGGTATAGTCGCCGGACGGGTCGCAGCCCGGCGTCGATGTCGCCAGACGCAGCTGCGGGTTAGTGAGGAGCGCCAGCCAGTCGGCGCGGTCATCGCAGGCGGCGCGACGGGCGGTCAGCATCAGCTGGTTGCGGGCGAACGAATAACATTCTCCCGCCCGCCCGGCCTGGCGCAGCGCCTGGGGATGCTGACGGTTGGCAGAGGCGAATACCGAACACGCCGCCCCGCCTTCAATACGCTCGCGCAGTAAACCTGCAGGACCAAAATGGGCCTCGACCCGAATACCGCTTTGCTGATGGAAACCTGCCAGCAGCGGGATAAAAGCCCCTTTCAGGCTCCCCGCCGCCAGCAGAACGACTGCGTTGGTCATCATGATGGCTCGCTAAATGCCCGGAAACAGAACGATATATTAACCGGGCCGCCAGCGATTCAGTAGCGAATTTCCGCCAGTTCGCGCAGCTGTTCCGGGGTCGCTACCGGCAGGTTGAAGAAACGCAGATAGGCCGGGATCATTTCAAACAACATGTCGGTACCGCGCTGAACCGGACAGTCGCGCGCCTGGGCGGCCTGCAGCAGCGGCGTAAAGGCCTGGGTCATCACCACTTCCCCTACCCAGGTACCGGGCGTCAACCGCTGAGGATCGAGCGGCAGCGGGTCCCCCGCCTTCATCCCCAGCGGCGTGGCGTTCACCACCAGATCGTGCCCCTGCGGGTCACGCTGCATCAGGCTGATATCCAGCAGCGGATAGTGTTGCAGCAGACGGAGCGCCAGCGCATGCGCAGCATCGGCGTGGCTATCGTAGAGCGTCAGGGCGCGTACCCCCGCCGCTGCCAGCGAAGCCGCGATCGCCGACCCCACGCCGCCGCAGCCGACCACCAGCGCCCGAGCCCCCTCAGGCTGAAAGCCTTTACGCCGGATACCGAGCACGAAACCATCGCCATCGAACATATCGCCGCTCAGAGTGCCGTCGGCCTCGCGGCGAATGGCGTTGCAGGCGCCGGCAATGGTCGCCGTGGGGCTGAGGCGATGCACCAGCCCGCAGGTGGCAATCTTGTGCGGCATCGTGACCAGCGCACCGATAATATTGGTCAGCGTAAACAGCGCCGGAACCACCGTCGCCAGCGCCTCCGGCTTCACGCCCGTGGGCACCACTTTGACATCCACCTGCTGTCGGTCGAACCACGGGTTGTAGATCATCGGCGCCTTAAAACCACCGGTCGGATAACCCAGATGCGCGATCAGCTGCGTATTACCACTAATTATCATCCCCTGCTCCTTTACTGCGATAGCTCGATGCGTTTGACATCGCCCAGAATAAACAGATACGCCACGACGCCGAGCAGCGCCGCGCCGCCGATATAGATCAGCGCATAGAAGAAGTCGCCGAAGGCCGCGACGATAAAGCCAATCACCAGCGGCGTGAGGATCCCCGCGAAATTAGCGCAGAAGTTAAACAGGCCGCCGGTCAGGCCACCCAGCCCTTTCGGCGCGATATCGGAGATCAACGTCCAGCCCAGACCGACCATTCCCTGACCAAAGAAGGCGAATGACATCACCAGAATCACCGCCAGATCGCTGCTCAGCCAGTTGGCGGAAATAATGCTGCTGGCCATCAGCAGACCGGCAACGATCGGCAGCTTACGCGCGAGGTTGGCCGAGCCGGTGGCCTTCAGCAGTTTGTCGGAGATCCAGCCGCCGAACATCACGCCGCCGGCGGCGGCAAGGAACGGCAGAATGGCAAAGATCCCCACCTTCAACCACGGCATATGGCGCGCGGTGGCCAGATAGGTCGGGAACCAGGTGAGGAAAAACACCAGTACCGTATTCCCGGCAAACTGACCGATGCTGGCGCCGAGAATCTGCCGTTTCCCCAGCAGCTGACGCACCAGCGGCCAGCTGAAAGCCGTCTGCTGGTCGCTCGCCGTCACCAGACCGCCGCCGTTGACAATATGATCTCGCTCCTGCTGGCTGAGGCGTTTGTCTTCATGCGGTTCGCGGTAGCAGCGCCACCACACCAGCGCAAACAGCACCCCGACCGCGCCGACGCTGATAAACAGCGCTCGCCAGCCGAAACTGCCCATGATCCAGAACAGCAGCGGTGAGAAGCAGGCCAGCCCGAGGTACTCCCCGACGGTATAGACCGCCGTTGCCTTGGCCCTCTCCTGCTGCGGGAACCAGGCGCTGACCACCCGACTGTTCACCGGGAAACAGGGCGCCTCGCTGACCCCCAGCCCAAAGCGGCACAGCAACAGGGTTTTCAGCCCTATCGCCATGCCGTGAAACAACGTAAACAGCGACCACAGCGTCAGCGACAGGAAGTAAGTCACTTTATTGCCGAAACGGTCGAGGAACAGGCCGCCGGGAATTTGCGCCAGCGCGTAGGTCCAGGCGAAGGCGGAAAACACGATCCCCATGACCGCCGCATCAATCCCCAGTTCGGAAGTTAAACTGGGGGCCGCGATGCCCAACACCGTCCGATCGAGGTAGTTAATCATCGTGCCGATAGCCAGCAGCGTGAGGATCCCCATTCGCCGCCGGGAGCGCGGCACGGCGGTCGCGGCTTGCGCCGCTGCCGTGTGATTCTGGCTGTACGCGTTCATAGTCGTTTTCCTGTCATAGGGTGCAGATGAATGTTGTTATTGTATTGACGATGTTGTGCTCAACGAACCATTTGATACATCACTAGCTGTATTGCATTGCCGACAGGCGAACGGCGGCATTTGCCGCACCGTACAGGGCATAGCCATCGCGTCTTTCGGTCAATTCGAAGAAAAAGCGCCCTGCCGAGAACGGGCGGGTATAAAGGTGGAGGAACTCCCCGCCGCGCGGATCGCGGTCATAGAGAATGTGCAGACGTTGCAGCGTCGCGACATCCACCGCCTCGCCATAGCGCGCCAGCAGGTCATCATAGTAATTAGCCGGAATCGGCAGCGCCTGACGGGAGACCTGCGGCAGGGCGTCGAGGGTTTCCGGCAGGTGACGGCAGGCAAACGCCGCGTGCTGCAAGCCTGCCCCCTGATAGCAGGCCACCGACCGGGCAATCTGGGTGGCGCGGCTCTGGGAGATATTCAAGGCCAGGCGAATATTGCCCTGCGGGCTGTGAACCGCCAGGCTGCGCACCAGACCATACGGATCCGGCAGCGTCTGTTCATGTTCGAGGGTGAAACCAAAGACGGTGCGGAAAAAGATAATCCAGTTATCGCGACTTTCCGCCTCCATTCCCAGCGCCAGATGATCGATGCCGCGGTAGTCATCGCGCAGCGCCGGCGCGTCATGCAGATGAAAATCGCGGGCGTAGATATCGTCACCGGCTTCGATTAAATAGATCAGGCTGCCGTCGGGGGCGCAAATCGCCGGAATCGGGCTTTCATTTGGCCCGGCATCCCCTTGCCAGGTGGCGTAACCATAGGCGCGGGCGCGCTCAACAATCGCCGCGCTGCGGCTGACGCGCAGCGCCATTGCACACAGCGAGACCCCGTGGCGCTGGTGAAAATGGTCGGCCCAGCTGTGCGGCTGGGAGTTGACAATCGCTCTTGCCCCGCCGTTACGCCACAGCGCCACCTGTTTCGAACGGTGGCTGCCTTCCTGACAGAACCCCAGCTGCGACAGGCGCTGGCCGAGAGCCTGCGCTTCCGCTGGGCTGGCGGCAAATTCGATAAATTCCAGGCCGAGATAGTCCGGCACTGTCGCAGCGTGAAACAGCGACGCATCGCTGTCCTCCAGCCGCCGGCGGGTCTGCTCTTCCAGCCATTGCAGCGAGCGGTAGCCATCTTTCGCCGTTGCGCCGTTCGGCGACGCGCGGAAGCCATCATTGAAAATTTCCAGCGACCACGGGCCGCGGTAGCCGCAACGGGTCAGATCGCAGGCAAAGTCCACCAGCGGCAGCTCACCCTGCCCCGGGAAACAGCGGAAATGGCGACTCCATTCGAGGACATCCATCTTCATCAGCGGCGCATCCGCCAACTGCAGGAAGGTGATTTTGTCCACCGGGGCTTCAGGCAACCGCTGCAGATTGTCGCCGCGGGCCAGAATATGAAAGCTGTCCAGAACGATCCCCAATGCCGGGCTGTTCACGCTTTTCACCCGTTCCCAGGCCTGATACCAGCGGTTGACGTGCGTTCCCCAGGCCAGTGCTTCGTAGCCGATGACGATCTTTTCCTGCTCCGCCAGCGCCGCCAGCGCGGCGAGATCCGCCACCTGCAGCGCAACATCTGCGGAACAGTCCGGCTGCACATTGCTGCACAGGAGCAGTGTGTCGCAGCCCAGCTCATGCATCAGGGCGAATTTGCGCTTCGCCCGCGCCATATTCGCCGCAAACTGGCTGCGGCTGGCACCTTCAAAATCGCGAAACGGTTGAAAAAGCGTGATTTTTAGCCCTAAATCAGCCGCCAGATTGCGAATATCAGCCGGCGTGCCGGTATAATAAAGCAGATCGTTTTCAAAGATTTCGACGCCTTGATAACCCGCAGCCGCAATAGCATGGAGCTTTTCGGGCAAGGTGCCGGAAATCGAAACGGTAGCAATAGAGCGCAGCATAGGTCCTCGTGTCATCAACAGACGTGAGTCCTGAATATGTATCATTTGGTTCATTTGCGCCATACACGGTTGCTAATTTGTGATCATTATGTGTATTTTTTGTCTCTCAGAAAAAAGGAGTGGTTATGTCTGTCGTGGCTCATGATGAAGCACAGTCCCTGAAGGAGCGGATTTTCACCGCCGCGATCGTCGTCTTTGCCGAACACGGGCTGTCCGGGGCGCGCATGGAACAAATTGCCACCGAGGCGCAGACAACTAAACGCATGGTGGTTTACTACTTTAAGACGAAGGAGCAGCTGTACCAGGAGGTACTGCAGCATGTCTACGCGCGCATTCGCGAGACTGAACAGCAGCTCGGGCTGGAACAGCTTCCGCCGGTCGAAGCGCTGGTTCAGCTGGTGCGCTGGAGCGTGCGTTATCACGCCACCCATGCGAACTTTATGCGGGTGATTTGTATGGAGAATATGCAGCGCGGGAAGTGGTTACAGTCGTCAGGGCAGCTTAAGCCGCTGAATCGAACCGCCCTGTCGATTCTGGAGGATATTCTGCAGCGCGGGCAGCAGCAGGGAATTTTTCAGGAGGGTCTGCAGGCGCGGGATGTCCATCGCCTGATCAGCAGCTTTAGCTTTTATCAGGTGTCGAACTTTTACACCTTCAACAGTCTCTTCCTCGACGACCCTTTGCCGGCTATCGACGATGAAGAGATGGTCGCCCACCACTGCGATATCGCGGTGAAAGCGGTCGTGCGTTTCGTGATTTCCTGAGCCTGCGCGATCCGCGCGCCGGGAAGGTTAATCGTGTCCGGATAAGGCGTGGATCACCTTCGCCATCGCTTCTTTGGTCAGTTCAGAACGGGCGATTTTCGGGTTAGCCAGCGAGGTCCGTACCACCCCGGCGATCACGATATGTTTTGGCTCCTGGCCGAGATCGCGCATTTCAAGCACCACTTTCCCTACCACCCGGCACATTTCCTGGTACAACTCGTCGTCTTTGGCTTTATTTCCCATTCTTGTCGACTCACAAATTATCATTATCAATCAAATTATTATTGATATGTTTTCGTGATAAATCAAACCAGCGCACTTTTTTTGCGCCAGTGCGCTGTTTCCAGCGGCTAACCGCGAGCAAATCCGCGAAATAGCGGCGTTGATTTTTGTCGGCTGGTGAAAAAATGTGTTGCGGAGAAGATTTAGATTAGTTTGAGTTTTGTTACATTTTTATGGGAAAGAATGAAACGTCGTTTTCATTTTCTTTTTTTGTTCCAGCGTCGTATAATGCCCGCCGATTCTTTCTTGAATGGTTTCAGCACATTGGACTGCACAACTAAACGCATAAAATACTGCCTCTTTTCATGGGCTGAACCGCCAGCACACTTTCTTCTGCACGCTCTTTTGTTGTCACCTATTCTTAGAGCGTGGCATAGCAACTTTCGCAATACAGGTTTGACTCCACGGCCGTGCGCCCACGGAGCGAGATTTCCATATCCTTCACAACTTAAAGACTAAAACTTTCATGAAAAAGACCAAAATTGTTTGCACCATCGGTCCGAAAACCGAATCCGAAGAGATGCTGTCCAAAATGCTGGACGCGGGCATGAACGTCATGCGTCTGAACTTCTCTCACGGTGACTATGCTGAACACGGTCAACGCATCAAGAACCTGCGTAACGTGCTGAGCAAAACCGGTAAGACCGCGGCTATCCTGCTGGACACCAAAGGCCCGGAAATTCGCACCATCAAGCTGGAAGGCGGCAATGACGTCTCCCTGAAAGCCGGTCAGACTTTCACCTTCACTACCGATAAATCCGTCGTCGGCAACAACGAAATCGTCGCCGTGACCTATGAAGGTTTCACTACCGACCTGTCCGTCGGCAACACCGTTCTGGTCGACGATGGTCTGATCGGCATGGAAGTGACTGCCATTGAAGGTAAGAACGTCATCTGTAAAGTGCTGAACAACGGCGACCTGGGCGAAAACAAAGGCGTTAACCTGCCGGGTGTTTCTATTGCCCTGCCGGCGCTGGCGGAGAAAGATAAGCAGGACCTGATCTTCGGTTGCGAGCAAGGCGTTGATTTTGTTGCTGCTTCCTTTATCCGTAAGCGTTCTGACGTCGTCGAAATCCGCGAGCATCTGAAAGCGCACGGCGGCGAAAACATCCAGATCATCTCCAAAATTGAAAACCAGGAAGGCCTGAACAACTTCGACGAGATCCTCGAAGCGTCTGACGGCATCATGGTTGCTCGTGGCGACATGGGCGTTGAAATCCCGGTTGAAGAAGTTATCTTCGCCCAGAAAATGATCATCGAAAAATGTATCCGCGCGCGTAAAGTGGTTATCACCGCCACCCAGATGCTGGATTCCATGATCAAAAACCCGCGTCCGACCCGCGCAGAAGCCGGTGACGTTGCGAACGCCATCCTCGACGGTACCGATGCGGTTATGCTGTCTGGCGAATCCGCCAAAGGGAAATACCCTCTGGAAGCGGTCACCATCATGGCTACCATCTGCGAACGTACCGACCGCGTGATGACCAGCCGTCTGGAATTCAACAACGACAACCGTAAACTGCGCATCACCGAAGCCGTGTGCCGTGGTGCGGTAGAAACGGCAGAAAAACTGGAAGCTCCGCTGATTGTTGTCGCGACCCAGGGCGGTAAATCTGCGCGCGCCGTGCGTAAATACTTCCCGGACGCCACCATTCTGGCGCTGACCACCAACGAAACCACTGCTCGTCAGCTGGTGCTGACCAAAGGCGTGGTGCCGCAGCTGGTTGACCAGCTCTCCTCTACCGATGATTTCTACATCCTGGGTAAAGAACTGGCGCTGCAGAGCGGCCTGGCGCGTAAAGGCGACGTGGTTGTTATGGTCTCTGGTGCGCTGGTCCCGAGCGGAACCACCAATACAGCCTCCGTACACGTGCTGTAATAATTTACAGGTTAATTCGTTTTTTAAAGGCGCCTCTTCGAGGCGCTTTTTTTTTATTCAATCACTAGCTACTCTTAATAAAAATGCAAATCGGAATTTACTATTTAATAAGAGATTATCTAAGATGAATCCGATGGAAGCGTGCTGTTTTCACAAAGATTTTTAAACTAATCTGCCAAATTCGATGTTTCTTTGAGCGAACGATCAAAAATAAGCGTATTACCGTAAAAAAATATTCTCATCCCAAAAAAGTTTGTGTAATACTTGTAACGCTACATGGAGATTAACTCAATCTAGAGGGTATTAATAATGAATCGTACTAAACTGGTACTGGGCGCGGTAATCCTGGGTTCTACTCTGCTGGCTGGTTGCTCCAGCAATGCTAAAATCGATCAGCTGTCTTCTGACGTTCAGACTCTGAACGCTAAAGTTGACCAGCTGAGCAACGACGTGAACGCAATGCGTTCTGACGTCCAGGCTGCTAAAGACGACGCAGCACGCGCTAACCAGCGTCTGGACAACCAGGCTACTAAATACCGTAAGTAATAGTACCTGTGTAATAAAAATGGCGCACATTGTGCGCCATTTTTTTTTGTCCTCTCTCCCCTTCCGCCTCGCGCTACTGCACTCTTTTCGCTTCGTCCATCGCGCCATTCTGCACAGACATCGTCGATAGCGCTGCGCCGCTCGCCGCCTCATTGCCCGTGGAGACGACCACCGGATAGCCCGCACGTCGGGACAGCGCTTTCTTAAGCTGCGCATCGTCTACGGTCTTATCTCCGGCAAACTGATGGAAGGCCGCTGGCAGCGTGTGCGGGATCGTACGGGTGTCGCCCGCTTCATCCTGCGTCAGAGGCCGATGCACTTCGACATAGCGTTTACCGTCCGGCTCAATCGCAAATTTCACCGGCTGGTTGATAACGCGAACCAGCGTCCCCGTTTTGACCTGACTAAACAGCGCCTGGATGTCCGCGGCGTTCATGCGCATACAGCCCGAGCTGACCCGCAGGCCAACGCTATCCGGCGCGCTGGTACCGTGGATAAGGTACTCGCCGTTGCCGTACGCCAGACGCAGCGCATAGCGCCCTAACGGGTTGTTCGGCCCGGCCGGCACCACGGGCGGCAGCTTGATGCCCTTCTCCAGCGAACGCGCGCGGATGCCCGCTGTCGGCGTCCAGGTCGGATTGGGGATCTTCTGCCCGACGCGCGTGGTCATCTCCGGCGTCTCCAGCCCTTGCTGACCAATACCCAGCGGATAAACCTGAACCTGGTTCTGTCCCGGCGGGAAGTAGTACAGCCGCAGTTCCGCCAGGTTCACAACGATACCTTCCCGGGGCACATCCGGCAGCAGCATCTGTGAAGGAATTAATACCTGAGTCCCGGGTTTCGGCTCCACCGGTGCGAGGGTGTCGTTAGCTTCGAGAATCAGCATCGCCGCCGTGTCGAAATGGCGGGCAATCGCCTGCAGATTGCGATCCCCTTCCTGTACCGTCCACCATTGATTCTGGCCAATGAGCCGACTGTTCGCCGGGGGAAGTGGGTAATCTACCGCCCAGGCGCCGTGTGAGACGCTAAGGGCTGTCAGAAGCGCTACGGTGATAAGAGATGCGCGTTTCATACTGAGATTCCTTCTTTCGCTGATAAAACGCCAGGATCTGCCGTCGGGCCGGCATCATCTCCGGCCTGACGTAACAGAATGAAATCTACCTGTTTATTCTAGCTAAGATTTGCGGCTTTCGCGCGAATTGCGCGAATCATGGCTTCCAGGCCCTGAGATCGCGAAGGGGTAAGATGCTGGGTCAGCGCCATTTTTTCAAACCACGGCCGTACGTCAAAGTCGGTGATATCCTTGGCCGTCATCTGGTCGTAGAGGATAAAGACCACGGCAATCAGCCCTTTGACAATCGCCGCATCGCTATCGCCGCGCAGCGACAGCCCTCCGTTTTCGCCTTGTTCTACCACGATCCACACCTGGCTCTGGCAGCCCTGAATGATGTTTTGCGCGGTATGCTCTTCGGCGCTCAGCGGCGCCAGCCGCTGGCCGAGTTCGATAATATAGAGGTACTTCTCTTCCCAGTTCGCGCAACGACTAAAGTTGCGCAGCAGTTTGTCTTTATCCGGTAATGCCGCCATGATTGCTTCCTTTAGCCCAATAGCGTGTGGATGCGCTGTAGTCCTGCGACCAGGCGATCCACCTCTTCCGTGGTATTGTACATCGCCAACGAAGCCCGACACATGGCCGGTACGTTGTAAAACGCCATTAGCGGCATCGCGCAATGGTGGCCGGTGCGGATGGCAATACCGTAATTATCCAGGAAGCTGCCCACGTCGTAGGCATGATGTGCGCCAAGGTTAAAGGCAATCACCCCCAGGCGCTCGTCAGGGCCATAGAGGGTCAAATCCGGCACCGCCTTCAGCGCCTGCAAAGCGTAGCGCATGAGCGTCTGTTCATATTCGCCAATGTGCGCCAGCCCCAGCGCGCTGACATACTCCAGCGCGGCGCCGAAGCCGATAATCCCGCCGGTATTGGGCGTGCCCGCCTCGAAGCGCCACGGCGCTTTCGCCCAGGTCGTCCCTTCGGTCAGACTGACGGTGGCAATCATCGACCCGCCCCCTTCCCACGGCGGCATCTCCTGCAGCAGCGCCTCTTTGACATACAGAATGCCAATCCCGGTCGGGCCGTACAGCTTGTGGCCGGAGAAAACATAAAAATCGCAGTCCAGCGCCTGCACATCCACCGCGTGGTGCATCACCGCCTGCGCCCCGTCCACCAGCACTTTCGCTCCATGCTGGCGGGCGAGCGGAATCAAGGCCGCCAGCGGGTTCTCCGTCCCCAGCACGTTGGAGACCTGGGTAATGGCCAGCAGGCGGGTCCGCTCATCAAACAGCGCCGGAATGGCATCCAGCTGCAGGGTGCCGTCCGGAGTGAGCGGGATAACCCGCAGCTCGGCGCCCACCCGGGCACAGAGCATCTGCCAGGGGACGATGTTCGCGTGGTGCTCCATGGCGCTGATGATGATGTTATCGCCGGCGCCGACGTTGGCATTCCCCCAGCTATTGGCCACCAGATTGATCCCTTCGGTGGTCCCCCGGACGAAGACCAGCTCTTCCGCTGAGCGGGCATTCAGGAACCTCGCCGCCTGCTGACGTACCTGTTCCATCCGCGCCGTCGCCTCTGCGCTCAGCGTATGGATACCGCGATGGACGGCGGCATAGCCGTGGCGATAAAACTCCGCCTCGGCGCGAATCACCGCCTCTGGTTTTTGCGCGCTGGCGGCGCTGTCGAGATAGACCAGCGGCTGACCGTTGACCTCCCGGCTAAGCAACGGAAAATCCGCGCGTATCCGTTCAACAGAAAATGTCATGCTTTTTCTCCCGGTAGACGTTGGCCAATACGCGCCAGAATCTGCGCCCTGAGCGTCTCATCGCCAATCGCCTCCGTCAGCTCGGCGGCGAAAGCGTACAGGATCATATGCTGCGCCGCCCGGTAGGGAATGCCGCGAGAACGAAGATAGAACAGCTGTTCGTTGTCGATGCGCCCGATGGTGGCGCCGTGGCTACACTTGACGTCGTCGGCATAAATTTCCAGCTGCGGCCTGGTGTCCACTTCAGCCAGGCGCCCCAGCAGCAAATTATTGTTGGTCATCTGACCGTCGGTTTTAATCGCGTGCTTCGCGACATTAATCAGACCGTTAAACACCGCCCGCCCTTTATCGCTGACGATGGTCTTATGCAGCTGGCGGCTATTACAGTAGCCAACGCGATGATCGAGCCAGGTTCGGCTGTCGCAGACCTCATTGTTGACCGGCATCGCCAGGGAGTTGATCCGTAGGGTGCTGTTCTCCCCCAGCAGCTGGGTACTGGTGCGGTGATGCAATACCGCGCCGCCAAGCAGGAAGCTACTGCTGAAGGCCGAAGCGTCGCGGCCCAGCGCGAGATCGTTGTGGGCAAAATGGTTGCTCTGCGCATTTTCGAACGCCAGTTTGATATGCTGCAGATGGGCATTATCCGCCACCGACATCGTCAGACGCGCGCCGGTAAAGTGGCGCTGTTCATCCAGGCTCAGATAGTGCTCGATAATCGTCGCCTCGGCGCCGCTCTCCAGCTCAAGATGATGGCGATAGTGCGCGGTGTTCAGGTCGTCGCCCGTTCCTCCACGCGTCACATGCATCAGCAGCAGCGGCTTAGCGGGCCGCTGATGGCGTTTTACGCGGATTCGCGTCACCGTCTGAGCAAGGCTCTCCGTGAGATGCAGGAACACTTCCGGCTGCACCGCGTCAGGCAATCCCTGACGATCGTCCGCCACGCTGACGTCGTAGCCGCTGCCGGCCAGGTTGTCGCTTAACGTCTCGCTGAACTGCCCGTCGATGAACACCAGCCGCCAGGCATCCACCGACAGCGCCCGTTGATCGCGCTCTGTTGCCGTTAAGGTACCCGGCGGAAGCGCGACAAATGTGCCTTTGTTCAGTGTATCCAGCGGCGTATATTTCCAGTCTTCATGTTTGCGCGTCGGCAAACCGAGGCGCAGGACCTGCTGGAGATGCCGGCGGGCTTCAGGCGTTCGCCTTTCACCCAGCGCCTCAAACAGATGATGCCACTGCTGCAGCGCGTTACTGCTGTTCGGTAAGCCAGCCATAGCCCTGCTCCTCCAGTTGTTTGACCAGGGTAAAATCGCCGGATTTGACGATTCTCCCCTGATAGAGCACGTGGACGTAATCAGGCTTGATATAGTCGAGAATACGCTGATAGTGGGTGACGATAATAAATGCGCGCTTGCCGTCGCGCAGCGCGTTGACGCCGTCAGAGACGATCTTCAGGGCGTCAATATCCAGCCCGGAATCCGATTCATCAAGAATGCACAGGTCCGGCTCCAGCACGGCCATTTGCAGGATATCGTTGCGCTTCTTTTCACCGCCGGAGAAGCCCACGTTCACCGAACGGGTCAGCAAATCCTCCGGCATCTTCAGCAGCTTAATTTTCTCTTCCATCAGATCCTGGAAATCGAAACGGTCTAACTCTTCCTGGCCGCGATAGTCGCGCACCGAATTCAGCGCGGTCTGCAGGAAGAACTGGTTGCTGACGCCGGGAATCTCTACCGGGTACTGGAAGGCCATAAAAATGCCTTCACCGGCGCGGTCTTCCGGCGCCAGGCTGAGCAAATCTTTGCTTTTGAACTCCACGCTACCGCCGACGACCTCATAGTCCTCGCGCCCGGCAAGCGTTGCAGAAAGCGTGCTTTTGCCGGAGCCGTTCGGCCCCATAATGGCGTGCACTTCGCCAGGGCGGATTTCCAGATTCAATCCGCGCAGGATCTCTTTGTCTTCAACGGCGACCTGCAAGTTTTTGATACTTAACATCTCATTTCCCTTAATTCGTAAAGCCTGGCGCTTAGCCGACGCTGTGTTCCAGACTGATAGCCAGCAGTTTTTGCGCTTCGACGGCAAACTCCAGCGGCAGCTCCGAGAAGACATCTTTACAGAAGCCGTTGACGATCATCGAGATGGCATTGTCTTCGCTGATGCCGCGCTGCAGGCAGTAGAACAACTGGTCTTCGCCGATCCGCGAAGTGGTGGCTTCGTGCTCCAGCTGCGCGCTGTCGTTGCGACACTCCACGTACGGGAAAGTGTGCGCCCCGCAGTCCGGCCCAATCAGCATCGAGTCACATTGGGTGAAGTTACGCGCGTTAGTAGCCGTCGGCATAATTTTGACCAGCCCACGGTAGCTGTTCTGGCTTTTCCCGGCGGAGATCCCTTTCGAGATAATCGTCGAGCGGGTGTTTTTGCCGATGTGGATCATCTTGGTGCCGGTGTCTGCCTGCTGGTGCCCGCTGGTCAGCGCCACGGAGAAAAATTCGCCGATGGAGTTATCGCCGCGCAGAATGCAGCTCGGATACTTCCAGGTGATGGCGGACCCCGTTTCTGACTGCGTCCATGACATCTTGCTGTTTTCACCTTCGCACAGCGCGCGTTTGGTGACGAAATTCAAAATCCCGCCGGTGTTGTTATCTCCGGGGAACCAGTTCTGCACCGTGGAATATTTCACTTCGGCATCTTTGTGAATAATCACCTCGACCACCGCCGCATGCAGCTGATAGCTGTCGCGCACCGGGGCAGAACACCCTTCGATATAGCTGACATAGCTGCCTTCATCGGCCACCAGAATGGTACGTTCGAACTGGCCGGTTTTTTCCGCATTAATGCGGAAATAGGTCGACAGCTCCATCGGGCAGCGCACTCCTTTTGGCACGTAGATAAAGGTACCGTCAGAAGCTACCGCCGCGTTGAGGGCGGCAAAAAAGTTGTCATTCCCCGGCACCACGGTGCCAAGATATTGCTTCACCAGCTCCGGGTGGTCGTGGATCGCTTCACCAAACGAACAGAAAATAATCCCCTGCTCCGCCAGTTTTTCCCGGTAGGTTGTCGCTACCGAGACGGAGTCGAAAATCGCATCAACCGCGACTTCACGCCCTTCGCGTACCGGCACGCCCAGCAGGTTAAAGGCCTCTTCGACTTCCTGAGTCAGATAGGCGCCGGGGCCGGTTTGCTGCACCGCACCAGGCTCAGAAGCGCAGGTGTCGTCGCAGTTACCGCAGGACGGCGCCGAGTAATAGCTGTAATCCTGGTAGTTGAGCTTTTCATAATGCGCTTTCAACCAGTGCGGCTCCTCCATCTCCAGCCAGGCGTGATATGCCTTTAGCCGGAATTCGAGCATCCACTCGGGCTCGTTGCGGCGGGCGGAAATGGCGCGCACCACCTCTTCGTTGATGCCTTTCGCCAGCTCATCGGTCTTTAAGCGGGTAAAAAAGCCTTCTTTATAATTGAGCGGCCCGTCGGACCAGGTTTTGACATCGTCAGTTGCTTCAGTATTACGAGACATAGTTACTCCGCCTGAACCCCAAAGCTTTCGCCGCAGCCACATTCGTGCTGTGCTTTCGGGTTATGAAACTTAAAGATTTCATTTAATCCTTCCCGAACATAATCCAGCTCCGTCCCATCGATAAACGGCATAGCCTGCAGCGGTGCCCAGAGTTTCGCCCCGTCGCGCTCAAACAGCAGGTCGTCTTCTGCCGGCTCGGCAATCAGCTCGAGTACGTAACCAAACCCGGCGCAGCCGCTGGTTTTGATCCCCAGACGCAACCCCTGCTTATCGGGCTGTTGACTCACCAGATCGCGAATATGGGCGGCTGCCGCTGGGGTCATCATCAGACCCCGCCAGCTAAATTCATCGGGATTGAAGGTTCCTGTATCTAATTCCATCGCTCTACCTCATTGGTTAGCGCCATAAGGGCATACGACCATGTTAATGATAACGATTATCACTTCAACCCAGCCGGAGAAGGGATATTCCCCTTGCGAACCCTTTTATCTCGCTTTTTATAAGCATAGACCCTCCCCCGCAGGTTATCAGGTGACTATTTTGTAATTTAATATATTGATAAATAATAAGTTATTTAGTGTTTTGCAGAGGTATGGCGGGCAATGGGAAAGGTGCATCGGAAATACCTATTTTTGAAATCGAAAAGAGTCCATTCAGCATCCGTAGCACTTACTGTCAAATCAATAGCTTGTTATTTGTACCGGACGACGACAAGGCGCTATCGGATCTACCCCTTTAGCATTATCTATAACCATCCTTCTGGATGGCTATTTGTTATCCGGTAAAGCGAAGCGGTTATCATGTTAAATTCGGACAAAAACCAGGAATAAAGGTTTTTTCTCTACTGGTAAATTGATGTACAATTCCCGCCTAAATTTCCTACAGTTTTCGGCCCTGTGTCGGAGGCACTGCTTACCTGGAGTTTGTCCGTACAGGATGATAGATATCAGTATTATGTCGATGTGCATGGTGGTACTGCTGGTGATGAGCGTACTGCTGAACTAAGCCAGCCACAAACCCTGCCTGCCACGCCGGAGCTTCACATTCGTTATGAAATGAGGAGTTTTGGAGGATTCGCCCGCCGTGGGATTGTTCGTCAATGACCTTGCCTCTAAGATTCCAGCCACATTCCAACGAGGTAACGAAGATGAAAGGAACAATCATTGCTCTGTTAGCCACCGCGTCAATTGTCGCGGCCAGTGCATTTGCGGCAGATAAAAATGACGGCCCTGCTCCCGCCGGTAATAATGCCGGACAGCCGGTGATGGACATGCCGCAAGGGCGTGGTCCAATGCCTATGCCTCTGCCGCCATTCCCGCCGAGAAAACCGGTATTATTCTCTGCAACGGTTGCCACCGATAACCCGGTTGAGACCATTAATAAACTGACCGCGCTGATCCCGACAGGTAGCGCGAAACATTATGAAGTGCGCGTGGAAGTCGTTCCCGCTCCCGATATGCCCTGAGTTATCCTGGGGTCATATACCGGTAGCCTTGAGCGGCTGATGTCAGCCTCATAAAAAAAGCTGCCAGTGAACGTGGCAGCTTTTATTTTGCGTCTTCTTTCGTGCTCAATATCTATATCCTCACCACCGACGGCAATGAGGATGCGGGTATGATGACGGTATATTAACTCTTAATCTTTCTGTAGATAAACAGTACCACTAATGCACCAATTACCGCCACGACAAAGCTGCCAAAATTAAAGCCGTCGACCTTGCCGAAGCCAAAGAACGTACTGATCCAACCACCTACAACCGCACCAATGACACCCAGAACGATAGTGACGATAAACCCGCCGCCGTCTTTGCCTGGCATAATCCACTTAGCCAAAATACCGGCAATAAGACCAAAAATGATCCAGGAAATGATACCCATAGTTAACTCCGTCCTCTTGGTTACACATAAGTATTTCGTACTTAAAATAGTAGCATAAGTAGCGTGAACAATTCATGAATTATATTTTTAGCGCCGATAGCTTGCTGTATAAGCCGCGATGGTCTACATATCATGATGTCGATGCTAATGCGCAAAGGAGTTAACAATGGGCTATTACGTTATTAAAAAATCCGAGAAAAGCGTTTCCCAGCCATGGTATTTTCTGCTAAAAGCGGATAACCATGAAACCATCGCCACCAGTGAAATGTATTCCTCGAAGGAGGCGGCGAAAAAAGGAATTGCCTCGGTGCAGAAGAATGGTCCCAGCGAAACGATTAAGGATGAAACACAATAAAATCTGCTGAATATAAGGGGGAAATATATTCCCCCTTATATTTGGACAAGTAGAATCTCAGCCCGCGGTAGCTATCTCAGACTACCGCCGTGGTCAGGCGCGAAGAGCAGCACAGGCGCCCCTGTTCATCGAAGATTTCAATCTGCCACACCTGATGGCGCGATCCGACATGCAGCGCTTTACAGACGCCTCTGACCCGGCCACCGCGCACCGAGCGAATGTGGTTGGCATTGACCTCCAGCCCTACCACCTTTTGCTCGCCTTCACTGCACAAATAGCCGGCAACCGAGCCCAGCGTTTCCGCCAGTACCACCGATGCTCCACCATGTAGCAGACCAAACGGCTGGTGCGTGCGGCTATCCACCGGCATGGTGGCTTCGATGGTCTCATCGGTGAAGCTATCAAAATGAATATCCAGCAGCCCGACCATATTGCCTTCGCCCATGCGGTTAAGCTGTTCCAGCGTTGTCTGACGTTTCCAAATCATCCAATAATCTCCAGCAGCGCCTGCAGCGGATGACGAACACCGCTGCCTTCAATGCGCTTCACCTGACTGCGACAGGAATATCCGGTCACCAGGCACCGGTTGCGCGGTAAACGCTGGATCGCCTGTTGCCAGGAAAGCGCGTAGATATCCAGCGAGTTGGCGTGGTTTTTTACCTCATGACCGTAGGTTCCGGCCATCCCACAACAGCCCACGCTGACGTTTTCCAGTTTCGCGCCAAAGCGCGCAAAAATCTCGGCCCACTGCTTCGGCGCCGCGGGCAGCGCCGTGACTTCCGTACAGTGACCAAACAGATACCACGCTTCGCCGCCATTCTCCTGCTCGCGAGCTTCCGGCAACGCCTGTGGCAGCCACTCGTGCACCAGCATCACGCGGAAATCGCCGCGTTTGTCCCCCAGAACCTGGTTGTACTCATCGCGATAGCACAGCACCAGCGCCGGATCGACGCCAACCATCGGCATCCCCAGCTGCGCCACACGGTTGAGAAAATCTGCGGTTTTCTGCGCCGTACGCGCAAAGCGCGTGAGGAACCCTTTGATATGCTGCGCCTTGCCGTTTGGCGAGAACGGCAGCAGTACCGGCTGGTAGCCCACTTTTTCAACCAGGCGCACAAAATCGGCCACCACCTGCGCGTCGTAATAGCTGGTGAACGGATCCTGCACCACCAGCACCATTTTGGCTTTCTGCTCAGCGCTGAGCGTTTCCAGCTGCTCCAGCGTCATGTTTGCCGAGCGATGTCCCACCATTCTCTGCTTCAGCGACGGCGTCGAGAGCAGCGGCAGATCCACCATCCCGATGTGCTTCTCTGACAGCTTGCGCATCCACGGCTGGTTAATAAAGAAGTTAAACGTCTTCGGCACCTGAGCCATCAGCGGCGCATAGGATTCCACCGTTGCCACCAGATGATCGCGAACCGGCCGCAAATAGCGGCTGTGGTAAAGCTGCAGGAAGCGCGAGCGGAATTCCGGCACATCGATTTTAATCGGGCATTGGGTAGAGCACGCTTTACAGGCCAGACAGCCGGACATCGCCTCTTTGACCTCATGGGAGAAGTCATATTCCCCCTTGCGCGCGTGCCAGCTGTTGCGGGTCCGCGCCACCAGCGTACGCAGGCTGGCGCGTTTTTCCGGCAGATCTTTTTCCAGCTGATTGGGATCGATGCCGCGATCCGCCAGCAGGCGCAGCCACTCGCGCACCAGCGTTGCGCGCCCTTTCGGCGAGTGGATACGATGATTGCTGACCTTCATCGACGGGCACATCGGGCTTTTAACATCAAAGTTAAAGCACAGGCCGTTACCGTTACACTCCATCGCGCCACGCCATGCGCTGCGCACCGCAATCGGAATCTGCCGATCCCAGGTGCCGCGCTTCACGGCATCCACTTTCATCATCGGCGCATCTACGCCTTCCGGCGGACAGATTTTCCCCGGATTAAGACGGTTGTGCGGGTCGAACGCCGCTTTGACTTTTCGCAGCTCGCCATAAAGTTCTTCGCCAAAGAATGCCGGACTGTACTCGGCGCGGAAGCCTTTGCCGTGTTCCCCCCACAGCAGGCCGCCATATTTGGCGGTCAGCGCCACGACCTCGTCGGAAATTTGTTTCATCAGCACTTCTTGCTGCGGATCGCACATATCCAGCGCCGGACGCACGTGCAGAACGCCGGCATCTACGTGGCCAAACATGCCGTAGCTCAGGCCGTGGCTGTCGAGCAGCGCACGAAACTCAACGATGTAATCGGCCAGATGTTCCGGCGGCACGCAGGTATCTTCCGCAAAGGGAATCGGCTTGGCGGCACCTTTGGCATTCCCCAGCAGCCCCACCGCTTTTTTACGCATCGCGTAGATGCGCTCAACGCCGTCCAGTTCGTTACAGACCTGCCAACCGATGACGCCCGCTTCGCTGGCGGCAATCAGCTCATCAAGGCGCTGACACAGCGTGGTCACCTGGTTGTCGATAAGCGCCGCGTCATCGCCGGCAAATTCGACGATATTCAGCCCCAGCATCTCTTTATCCGGGACATCGGTAATCAGCTCACTGACCGAATGCCAGACGATATCTTCGCGCGCCAGGTTAAGGACTTTTGAATCGACGGTTTCCACCGACAGCGCTTTCGCCTCGACCATAAACGGCGCGTTGCGCAGCGCGGAATCAAACGAATCGTATTTGATATTCACCAGACGGCGAACTTTCGGCAGACGGGTAATATCGAGACGCGCTTCGGTGATAAAGGCCAGCGTCCCTTCCGAACCGGTGAGAATACGGGTCAGATCGAACTCGCTCATGTCATCATTAAAGACGTGGCGCAGATCATATCCGGTCAGGAAGCGGTTAAGTTTTGGAAATTTATCGATAATGAGCTGACGTTGCGCTTTGCAACGCTGATATACCGTTCGGTAAATCCGCCCAATCGCCGACTGTTCCCGGCTCAGTGTCTCCGCCAGAGCGACGGGCATCGCCTGGGTATCGAGAATATCGCCGCCCATCAGCACCGAACGAACGCCGAGAACATGGTCTGAAGTTTTGCCATAAACCAATGACCCCTGGCCGGAGGCATCGGTATTGATCATCCCGCCCAGAGTGGCGCGGTTGCTGGTGGAAAGCTCCGGGGCAAAAAAGTAACCGTACGGCTTAAGATACTGGTTCAGCTGATCTTTAATTACGCCTGCTTCGACACGAACCCATCCCTCTTCCGGGTTGATTTCGAGTATGCGGTTCATATGGCGGGACATATCGACGATGATTCCCGTATTCAGCGACTGGCCGTTGGTGCCGGTGCCGCCCCCGCGCGGGGTAAAGACCAGCGATTTGAAGCGATCTTCGGCGGCAAGCCGCGCCAGCAGGACGACATCGGCCGTCGAGCGGGGAAATAAAATGGCATCCGGCAACAGTTGATAAACGCTGTTATCTGTCGCCATCGTTAGCCTGTCGGCATAGCTAGTGGCGGTATCGCCGGTAAATCCTTGTTGCTCCAGTACCTGCAAAAAAGTCAATACCAGTTGAACGACGCCTGGTGCTTGAGAAATTTGTGGGATCATAATGCTTGACCCTGCCTGACTATGTTGTGTTGTAGTGATGTCATCCTTCAGACTGCCTCTTGTTGGCGCATTTGCTGCCGAATCCTTGCGTGAAGCTGACCCTTGCGGGCAATGTAAACCACGTCCACCACGGCGGGCAAAAATAGCCTGAGAGCCGGGAGTCTGTCGCCGACTCGATGCGTCCGGATGATTTTGTCTATGGATAACTAAACGATTGCGTGGCGCAGTCAACTTTTTATCACATTTTTTTCATATGCGCCCACGAGATTTATGTGCAAAATCAGGCCCGTGAAATTATTGATATTATTATCAGTATATGGATTTACGCGGCGTCAGCATTTTGACGCGACTGGAAAGGTAAAATTTCTTTATGATTAACGATCGCCAACCCCGGGATATACCGCAAATACTGCTGTCGGTACTGTTCTTATCCCTGATAATTATCTCCTGCCTGTGGGTGGTGCAACCCTTTATTCTGTCCTTCGCCTGGGCTGGCACCGTCGTCATCGCCACCTGGCCCGTTCTGCTGCGTCTGCAGCGTTTGCTGTTCGGTAAACGCGCCCTCGCCGTGCTGGTCATGACCGTGCTGCTGTTTTTACTGTTCGTCATCCCGATTGCGCTGCTGGTGAATAGCCTGGTAGATAACAGCATTCCGCTGATAAAACTTATCTCCACCGGGAATGTCACGCTGCCGGATTTCGCCTGGCTCAATAGCGTTCCGCTGATTGGCGACAAGCTCTACGCGGCCTGGCACGGTCTGCTGGATATGGGCGGTGCGGCCATTATGGCCAAAATCCGTCCCTATATCGGCACCACCACGACCTGGTTCGTCGGTCAGGCGGCGCATATCGGCAAACTGCTGGTCTATTGCGGGCTGATGCTGTTGTTCAGCGCCCTGCTGTACTGGCAGGGTGAGAAAGTCGCCTATGGATTCCGTTACTTCGCAACGCGTCTGGCGGCAAAACGCGGCGATGCGGCGGTCCTGCTGGCCGGTCAGGCCATTCGCGCCGTGGCGCTGGGCGTGGTGGTGACTGCGCTGGTTCAGGCGGTGCTCGGAGGGATTGGTCTGGCGATTAGCGGCGTCCCTTACGCCGCGCTGCTGACCGTGGTCATGATCTTCACCTGTCTGGTACAGCTGGGGCCATTGCTTGTCTTGATCCCCTCGATTATCTGGCTCTACTGGAGCGGAGATACCACCTGGGGCACGGTGCTGCTGGTATGGAGCTGCGTGGTGGGGACCATGGATAACGTTATCCGCCCGGTGCTGATTCGTATGGGCGCCGACCTGCCGATGATCCTGATTCTCTCCGGCGTTATCGGCGGGTTGATCGCCTTCGGAATGATTGGCCTGTTTATCGGTCCGGTGCTGCTCGCCGTCTCCTGGCGCCTGTTTGATGCCTGGCTGCAGGAGGTGCCGCCGCCGCCGAAAGATCCCGATCAGGTACTGGCGGAACTTGAAGCGTTAAACGTCAGTAATATCAACAGCGAAAAGTAAAAAATTAAGGCGGGGAAACCCGCCTTAATCATAAGAAAAACTGATAAAAATAATACCGTTCTCCCCCACTATTCCCTCTCTCATGTTACGCAATCGACATATTCTTCACAGCTGTTTAACTATTGAGATGAATCCGATCGACGCCAAAAAAGGCTGTGTCTACTATTAGGGCACGGTTATAGATCAACACCTTGATTTATAAGCATGGAAATCCCCTGAGTGAAACAACGAATTGCTGTGTGTAGTCTTTGCCCATCTCCCACGATGGGCTTTTTTTTTACCTGGTTCCGCTAGCTGCCCGCTATTTTTTCTTGTTTGCCCATACGGCTGTCAATAGCGGTCGCCAGACGCTGAAAATAAAAAAATCCCCGCCATTGCTGACGGGGATTGGGGGAATGTAAAGCGAGGGCTTACTTATTCAGTTCAGCCAGACCAAGCCAGGTCTGCACCACGGTATCCGGGTTCAGAGACAGACTATCAATCCCTTCTTCCATCAGCCATGCGGCAAAATCTTCGTGGTCAGAAGGCCCCTGGCCGCAAATACCGACGTATTTACCCTGCTTCTTCGCCGCGCGAATCGCCATCGACAGCAGCGCTTTCACCGCGTCATTACGTTCATCAAACAGCTCAGAAACCACGCCGGAGTCACGATCGAGGCCAAGCGTCAGCTGAGTCATATCGTTTGAACCGATAGAGAAGCCGTCAAAGTACTCGAGGAACTGTTCGGCCAGCAGCGCATTCGATGGAATTTCACACATCATAATGATTTTCAGACCGTTTTCGCCACGCTTGAGTCCCTGGCGCGCCAGCTCTTCTACCACCGCTTTCGCCTGGGCGACGGTGCGGACAAACGGCACCATGATTTCGACGTTGCTCAGCCCCATCTCGTTGCGCACGCGCTTCACCGCTTCGCACTCCAGCGCGAAGCAATCGCGGAAGCTGTCTGAGACGTAGCGACCGGCACCGCGGAAGCCGAGCATCGGGTTCTCCTCTTCCGGCTCATAACGCTCGCCGCCCACCAGGTTGGCGTATTCGTTAGATTTGAAGTCGGACAGACGCACGATTACCCGCTTCGGATAGAACGCCGCGCCGAGAGTCGCAATCCCTTCGGTCAGACGACCGACGTAAAACTCTCTCGGGGAATCGTAACCTTTCATCAACTCGCGGATTTCGTTCTGCAGCGCCGGCTCCTGGTCGTCAAACTCCAGCAGCGCGCGCGGGTGAACGCCAATCATACGGTTGATGATGAACTCCAGACGCGCCAGACCAACGCCTTCGTTCGGCAGACAAGCGAAATCAAATGCGCGATCCGGGTTACCGACGTTCATCATGATTTTCAGCGGCAGATCGGGCATTTCCCCCACGCTTGAGCTCTTAATGCTGAAATCCAGCAGCTCGGCGTAGACGTAGCCGGTATCGCCTTCGGCACAGGAGACGGTTACATTCTGGTTTTCCTGAATGCGATCGGTCGCGTCACCGCAGCCAACGACCGCCGGAATCCCCAGCTCGCGGGCAATAATCGCCGCGTGGCAGGTACGACCGCCGCGGTTGGTAACGATCGCCGAGGCTTTCTTCATGATCGGTTCCCAGTCCGGGTCGGTCATGTCGGTCACCAGGACATCGCCCGGCTCAATCCGGTTCATTTCACTGATATCGTGAATCACTTTTACCGGGCCAGCACCGATGCGATGACCGATAGCGCGGCCTTCAGCCACAATCTGTCCTTGCGCATGCAGGGTATAGCGTTCCATCACCTGGCCGCGCGAGCGGACGGTCTCTGGACGGGCCTGGACGATGAACAGCTCACCGGTGTGGCCATCTTTCGCCCATTCGATATCCATCGGACGGCCGTAGTGCTTCTCAATCTGTACCGCCTGCTTCGCCAGCTCCTGCACTTCCTCGTTAGTTAACGAGAAAATATCGCGCTGCGCCTGCGGAACGTCTTCGATACGCACCTGCTTGCCGTGTTCCTGGGTCGGGGCATAAATCATGCGGATCTTCTTCGACCCCATGGTGCGACGCACGATGGCCGGACGACCCGCCGCCAGCGTCGGTTTATGCACATAGAACTCATCCGGGTTAACCGCGCCCTGCACCACCATTTCCCCGAGGCCCCAGGCGGAGGTAATAAATACCACCTGGTCAAAGCCGGACTCGGTATCAATGGAGAACATGACGCCGGATGAGGCAAGGTCGGAACGCACCATCCTTTGTACCCCGGCGGATAGCGCCACGCCGCGGTGGTCATAACCCTGATGCACGCGATAGGAGATCGCGCGATCGTTAAACAGCGAAGCAAACACGTGCTTCACCGCGACGAGCACGGCATCGAAGCCCTGCACGTTGAGGAATGTCTCTTGCTGCCCGGCGAAGGAGGCATCCGGCATATCTTCCGCCGTGGCGGAGGAACGGACGGCAAAGGAGGCCTCGGCATTATCCGCGGACAGCTGTGTATAGGCATCACGAATGGCGTCTTCCAGTTCGCTCTGGAACGGCGTATCAATGATCCACTGACGGATCTGAGCGCCCGCTTTCGCTAATGCGGAAACGTCGTCAATGTCGGTTTCATCCAGCAGTTCATAAATGCGCTGGTTTACACCGCTTTGGTCCAGGAACTGATTGAAGGCATCAGCGGTGGTGGCAAAGCCGTTCGGTACGGAAACACCCATACCGGACAGATTCGTAATCATTTCACCAAGGGAGGCATTTTTGCCCCCAACTCTGTCTACATCATTCATGCCGAGTTGGTTATACCAAAGCACCAGCGGTGACGAGCCATTGTTGGACATCGAGACAATCCTTTTGTGATTTAATACCAGTGATAAAAAACTCACGATCAACTACGGGATTTATCCTGACATATTTATGCGGCTGAAAAAAACGGTGAATCGTTCAAGCAAATTATTTTTCATTTTTTAGGATACTTTTCCCGATATAGCTAACCCAATGATTCTGCTGAAATCTGCTGCAATAAGATACAAAATGCCGGCAAAATCGAAAACTGAACCGACCTTTTCATTAAAAATAAAAATACCGTTTCATTTTAAAAGTGAGACAAAGCCTAAAGGGATATGCTTAAATTTAATTTCTGCTTTCAGATAATTAAACTCATTATACCGGATGGTCAAAATGGAAAGTGCTGTAGATCGCCACGTATTTTATATTTCTGACGGTACCGCCATTACGGCCGAAGTACTGGGGCATGCGGTGATGTCGCAATTCCCGGTCGCGATCAGCAGTTTTACGCTGCCGTTCGTCGAAAATATCAGCCGCGCGCGGGCAGTAAAGGAACAAATTGACGCCATCTATCAGCAGACCGGCATCCGCCCACTGGTGTTCTACTCCATCGTTATCCCTGAAATTCGCGATATTATTTTGCAAAGTGAGGGGTTTTGTCAGGATATCGTGCAGGCTCTGGTGGCTCCGCTTCAGCAGGAACTGCGGCTCGACCCGACGCCTATCGCGCACCGCACCCACGGCCTGACGCCGGGTAACCTCAACAAATACGATGCACGTATTGCGGCGATTGATTACACCCTCGCCCATGACGACGGGATCTCGCTGCGTAATCTCGATCAGGCACAGGTCATTTTGCTGGGCGTCTCGCGCTGCGGCAAAACCCCGACCAGTCTTTACCTGGCGATGCAGTACGGTATCCGCGCGGCAAACTACCCGTTTATCGCCGACGATATGGACAACCTGATCCTCCCGGCTTCGCTTAAACCCTTACAACATAAGCTGTTCGGTTTAACCATTAATCCGGAACGGCTGGCCGCGATCCGCGAAGAACGCCGTGAAAACAGCCGCTATGCATCGATGCGCCAGTGTCGCATGGAGGTGACCGAGGTGGAGGCCCTGTATCGCAAGAATAAAATTCCGTGCCTGAATAGCACCAATTATTCTGTTGAAGAAATTGCGACTAAAATCATGGACATCATGGGGCTGAATCGAAGAATGTACTAACGAACTAGTGCATTGGAGAAAATTTGTTTATGCTATCGCCCGTGGCCTATACAGGATCATGACCTGCCCTTGCAATAAGCAGAGATTGGTTTATCGTGATGCGCATCACTTCCCGGCATTTTCGCCGCGGAAGAAACAGATTTTTTGAGACTCCAATGAATAAAACAGACGAATTGCGTACCGCGCGCATTGAAAGCCTGGTGACGCCCGCGGAACTGGCGCAGCGGCATCCCGTGTCTGCCGACGTTGCGGCGCACGTTGCCGCTTCCCGCCGCCGGATTGAAAAGATCCTCAACGGTGAAGATCGCCGCCTGCTGGTGATTATCGGACCGTGCTCCATTCATGATACCGACGCGGCGATGGACTACGCGCGCCGCCTGCAGGGGATGCGTGAACGCTACCAGCCGCAGCTGGAAATCGTCATGCGTACCTACTTTGAAAAACCGCGTACCGTTGTTGGCTGGAAAGGGTTAATTTCGGATCCTGACCTTAACGGCAGCTATCGAGTGAATCACGGTCTTGAGCTGGCACGTCGGCTGCTGCTGCAGGTCAACGAGCTGGGGGTCCCCACCGCCACCGAATTTCTCGATATGGTGACCGGACAGTTTATTGCCGACCTGATAAGCTGGGGCGCTATCGGCGCGCGTACCACCGAAAGCCAGATCCACCGGGAAATGGCCTCCGCGCTCTCCTGCCCGGTCGGCTTCAAAAACGGTACCGATGGTAATACCCGTATTGCCGTCGATGCCATCCGAGCCTCCCGCGCCAGCCATATGTTCCTGTCGCCGGATAAACAGGGACAGATGACCATCTATCAGACCAGCGGCAACCCGTACGGCCATATCATCATGCGCGGCGGTAAACAGCCGAATTATCATGCTGAAGATATCGCCGCCGCCTGCGATGCGCTGCGTGAATTTGATCTGCCGGAACAGCTGGTGGTTGATTTCAGCCACGGCAACTGCCAGAAGCAGCACCGTCGTCAGCTGGAGGTGTGTGCCGATATCTGCCAGCAGATTCGCGCCGGCTCCACTTCGATTGCCGGCATCATGGCCGAAAGCTTCCTGCAGGAAGGCACGCAGAAGGTGGTTGCCGGGCAGCCGCTGACGCGGGGCCAGTCCATTACCGATCCTTGCCTGAGCTGGGAAGACAGCGAACGTTTGCTGGCCGAACTGGCCGCGGCAACCGCAACCCGCCTGTAGTTCCTGCCCCCGCCACGCCGTGGTGGGGGAGATTCTTTCCGCGCAGTCTGGCGCAGCCTCCCCCCAAAAAACAGGGTTTTCGCAAATAACGCTTGCCGTGAAAATTAACATTATTGATAATGATTATCATTGTTTCTTTTATTTTTATTTGGTGCTATGACGCGTATGGATAACACTGCCACAGCAGAAAAAACAAAAGACAATGCCCCTTACCCCATTCCCACGGACCGTAAGATCAACAGCCGCACCTTACTCGGCGCTGAAGGCCGGGTGGTGATTGAGCATGGTGGCCAGCGCTATTTACTGCGCCAGACCCATGCGGGGAAACTGATTCTGACTAAATAGACCTTCTCCGCCCGCGAGCACAGAGAAGGTCCGGGGTAACATCAGCTGGAGCAACTCACTTCCAGACGCCTTCCCCAGTCGGGCGGACGATTGATATACTCATCGTCCCGGTCTGCAAACGGCTGGCTTAATACCTCATGCAGACGCGCCAGTTCGCTCATATCCCCTTGCTCCGCCTGCTCAATGGCCCGCTGTGCCAGCCAGTTTCGTAACACCAGCGCCGGGTTGACGCTCTGCATCTGTTGCTGGCGTTGCGCATCGTCGATCGGCTCATCGCGCAGGCGCGCGCGATAGCCTGCAAACCAGCTATCGAAGGCCGCGCGATCGATGAACTCATCGCGCAGCGGCGATGCCGCGCTGTGTTGTTCACTCACGCTCAGCATCCGGAAAGTCCGGGTGTAATCGCTGCCTTCCCGTATCATCAGCGCGAACAGCCCATCCAGCAGGTCGTTATCACCTTTCTGCTGGGTGAACAGACCCAGCTTATCGCGCATCCGGCGGCCGTATACCGTCAGCAAAGCATGCTGGTAGTCATCCAGCGCGGCATTAAGCGCATCCACCGCAATAAACGGCGACAGCGACTGCGCGAGACGTTGTAAATTCCACAGGCCAACCGCCGGCTGGTTTTCAAAGCTGTAGCGGCCCTGATAATCGGAGTGGTTGCAGATAAAATCGGGTTTGAAGTCGTCCAGGAAGCCGTAGGGGCCGTAGTCCATCGTCAGCCCAAGAATCGACATGTTATCGGTATTCATCACCCCATGGGCGAAGCCAACCGTCTGCCAGCTGGCGATCAGCGTCGCCGTCCGCGTGACAACGTCACGGAACCATAGAACATATTTATCAGCGTCATCAACCAGCTCCGGCCAATGATGACGAATCACGTAGTCGGCCAGCTGCTGTACCTTTTCCGGCTCACGGCGATAATAAAAATGTTCGAAATGGCCAAAGCGCACGTGGCTTTCGGCCAGACGCATCAACATCGCGCCGCTTTCCAGCGTTTCGCGTTGCACGGGGGTATCGCTGGTGACCATGGCGAGCGCGCGCGTCGTCGGGATCCCCAGCGCATGCATGGCCTCCGAGGCCAGACTTTCGCGGATCGTGGAACGCAGCACCGCCCGCCCGTCGCCCATTCGCGAATAGGGCGTCAGTCCGGCGCCTTTAAGATGCCAGTCGAGACGACGGCCGTCCGACAGCTGCTGTTCAGCAAGCAAAATCCCCCGGCCATCGCCAAGCTGGCCGGCCCAGGCGCCAAACTGATGGCCGCTGTAGACCTGCGCCAGCGGCGACATGCCCGGCAGCAGCGTTTCGCCTCCCCACACGCCGGCGCCCTGCGCCGGATGAAACAGCGCCTCGGGAATGCCCAGGGTTTGCGCCAGCGGCGCATTGTGCCAGATAAGTCGGGCATTTTTCAGCGGAGTGGGCGCTAAAGGGGTATAGAAATCCGGCAGTTCATCACGCCAGTGGGTAGTAAAAGACAGGGTCATGGTTCCTCCTCTCTCCAGTGTAGTGCCTTCAACAAGGTATTAACACGGGAGAAACGCAGGGTTATCGACATAAAAAAAGGGAAGCCAGTGCTTCCCCTTCGCCACGACGTCCGTCGCTATATCCTGCGGGCCTGCCAGAACTTCTTATTCCAGTAGACGTTATCCAGGGAGGAACGCGTCACGCCCTGGCTGGTCGATGCATGGATAAACTGATTGTCGGTATCGTAGATGCCCACATGCAGACCGCTGTCGCCGGACCCGGTTTTGAAAAAGACCAGATCCCCCGGTAACAACTCACTTTTATCAATTTTAGTGCCAATCTCTGCCTGATCGCGAGTTTCACGCGGCAGCTGCAGGGCAAACTTATCGCGGAAGGTCATGAGGACAAATCCGGAACAATCGACCCCGCGCGGAGACATACCGCCATAGCGATACGGCGCGCCCCGCCAGTTGCGCAGCTGTTCGTTCAGGTTCGCGATAACGGTAATGGAATCTGCAAGCCGCGGATTCGGCGGCGGCGCCCGGTGGCTGCTGCAGCCAGCCAGAAATAGCGCCGTCAATAAAATGAACCACAAACGCATCTCAGACGATTCCTCTGTTCCTTATCAATTCGTCAGGATAATTTAGCTGGTTTATCAATGCACTGGCAAGGTTGCTTCGTGCTACTGTGACGCAACGAGCATAAAATGACCGGCAACCGCGATGCGCTGAAAAGGAATCGCATAGGCCGCGGTTAAGTTTTCTTCGGTTAACACTGCCGATGTCTCACCGCAGGCAATGGCTTGCCCCCGGCAGATAAGCCAGGATTGATGGGCGTGTCGCAGGGTATGGTTAAGATCGTGACTGCTCATCACTACCGCCACGCCCGCCTCGCACAGTTCACCCAGAACGCGATCCAGCGCCGCCTGCTGCGCCACGTCCAGACTGTTCATCGGTTCATCCAGCACCAGCAGCTGCCCCGCCGGATTCGCCAGCGGATGAACCTGCAGAATGACCGCCGCCAGGCGTACGCGCTGCCACTCGCCGCCAGAAATATGATTCACCTGGCGCCCGAGCTTATCGCTCAGGCCCAGCTTATCGGCAACGCTGGCGAGCAGTTCGCTTTGCCCGCCATTTTGCAGATGCAACGACAGATAGTGCCATACCGGCATGGCAAAAGGCGGCATCTGGTGCTGGCTCAGGTAGGCCCGGTGACGCGCCAGCTCCTGTGCCGACCACTGGCCCAGTTTACGTTCGTTAAGAATAACGTCTCCGGGCCCCGCAGTCAGACCGGCCATTCGCATCAGCAGCGTGCTTTTGCCTGCGCCGTTTGGCCCTACCAGATGGACCATTTCACCCGGACGCACCTGGGCGCTAAACGGCGCCAGACGCCCCGCTTCTTTGACATTCCGCAGCTGCATCAGAAACGGCATTATTTCGCTAACGCCCCTTTAATGGCGGCAACCAGCAGCGGATCGTCCGGGGTCATATCCGGCGAGAAGCGCTGGATAACCTGGCCATCTTTGCCCAGCAGGAATTTTTCGAAATTCCACAAAATGTCGCCGACGTTGGCCGGCGCACGGCCTTTGCTTGCCATACGCTCGTAGAAACCGCTGCCTTCTGGCGCCACGGCCTGCGGCGCGGCCTCAACCAGTTTCTGGTACAGCGGATGACGATGTTCACCGTTGACGTCTACCTTGCTGAACAGCGGGAAAGTGACGCCATAGGTCGTACTACAAAACGTCTTAATCTCCTCTTCGCTCCCAGGCTCCTGGCCCAGGAACTGGTTGCAAGGGAAGCCAAGCACGGTAAGCCCATCGTGCCCGAGATCTTTTTGCAATGTCTCCAGCTGCTCATACTGCGGCGTGAGACCACATTTTGAGGCCACGTTCACAATCAGCAGAACGCGACCCGCATAGTCCGCCAGCGTCGTTTTTTGACCATCAATCGTGGTGACTTCAGTATTCAGAATATCGTGTTGCATAGCCTTCCCTCCGTCCATAAAACGGGTTTCTGATTTAAGGTGATCCCTATCTACTGTAGCGGATTCACGGGCGCTCATTGTACGTCTAATCGGCGGCCAGGAATACCGCACCGTACGCGCCGCTAACATGAATTCCTCTCAATATGGTCAGCAGACAATTCAGTGTACAGTGTTAAATGGATGTAATAGCCTTTTGTTATGGACTAATTTGAGAGAGTTTTTATAGATGAAAAAGTTGTTAAGCTCAGTGTTAATCGCCACATCGGTAGTATTGTTATCGGCCTGCTCTCCTGACGATAACAACAAAGTTAAGGTGGCGATTAACACCGGACCGGATGAAGCCATCTGGAAAGTGGTTGAGCAGGTGGCGAAGGATAAATACAACCTCGACGTTGAGGTTATCTCTTTCAATGACTACGTACTGCCAAATGAAGCGTTAAATAATAAAGACGTCGATGCTAACGCCTTCCAGACGCTGCCCTATCTCGAGGCGCAGTCAAAAGAGCGCGGCTACAAATTTGCCATCGTTGGCAAAACGTTCGTCTTCCCGATTGCCGCTTATTCACGCAAAATTAAACATATTAACGAGCTGCCGGACGGCGCAACGGTATCTATCTCTAACGAAACCACGACCTTAGGCCGCAGCCTGCTCCTGCTGCAGGCGCAGGGCTTAATCAAACTGAAAGAGGGCGTGGGCTATCTGCCGACGTCGCTGGATATTATCGACAACCCGAAACATTTGAAAATTGTTGAAGTCGATACGCCGCAGCTGACCCGTACTCTCGACGATCCGAACGTCGCGCTGTCGATTATTAACACCAACTTCTCCGCGCAGGCAGGTCTTTCCGCGGCCCGCGATGGTTTATTTATGGAAGGACCGGACTCTCCGTATGTGAATGCCATCGTTTCACGTGAAGAGAATAAAGACAGTAAAAAGATTCAGCAGCTGAAAGAGGCCTTCCAGACCAAAGAAGTCGCCGATAAAGCCATGGAAGTATACAAAGGCGATGCGATCAAAGGCTGGTAAGCCCCAGCGTCCCGCCCCTGGCGCAGCGATCATGGCTGCGCCAGCCCACCGCTTATTGCGAATGCACGGATTTCAGCAGTAGCCAGATGAAGACCGGCGCGCCCAGCGTCGCGGTGACCACGCCGATCGGTAATTCCGCCGCCGACAGCGCCAGGCGGGCAATGATATCGGCGCCGAGCAGCGCACTGGCGCCGGCAAGCACGCAGGCCGGAAGCAGCACCCGATGATCGCTCAAGCCGCACAGGCGAAGAATATGCGGTATCACCAGCCCAATAAATCCAATTGCCCCAGCCAGCGCCACGCTCACGCCAACCAGCCAGCCTGTCGCCACCACCAGCAGCCTGCGCCATAGCCAGAGAGGCAGCCCCAGCTGACGAGCGGACACCTCTCCCAGCGCCAGGAGATTCAGCGGCTGTGATTGCAGACACGCCCAGATAAGTACCGGCAACAGCGCCAGCATCAGCCACAGCTGCTGCCAGTCCACGCCGCCAAACCCGCCCATCATCCAGTACATGAGTTGACGCAAGTCGAAAGAGGTGGAGAAATAGACCGCCCAGGTCATCAACGCGCTACAGATAATGCCGAGCGCGACGCCCGCCAGCAGCAGACGGCTGGTTGACAGATGCCGCCGGGCAAAACGCAGCAGAATAAAAGTAATCACCAGCGCACCGGCAATCGCGCACAGCCCCAGCGCCCATCCCGGCAGATAGCCTTTGCCCAGCAACACCGCAGCAATTAACCCCACGCCAGCGCCGTTAGAAACGCCCAGCAGCCCCGGTTCCGCCAGCGGGTTTTCGAATAATGCCTGCATGATCGCCCCGGAGAGTGCCAGCGCGGCGCCCACCAGCAGAACGGCCAACGTCCGCGGCAGACGAATCTGCCAGATAAATAGCTGCCCTTTGGCGCTGAACCACTCCTGCGGACCAATCCACTGGTCTCCGGCGCAGAGACTGACGGTCAACATGGCGAGGAGCAGCAGCAGGAGTGCAATAAGCCAGCGCCGGCTGCGGCGCTGTTGAGTTTGGACAAAGGTCAGCATAATTTCCGTCATGCCAGAAAGAGATGCCGTTGATTTTACGGTGGCGATAGAGGTGAGAAAAGCAAAACCTCCCGCAGGGGAAGAGATAACCTGATGATCCAATGGCCACAACGACGGGACATCGGCCCCGCCGCGCTGAGCAGAAAGGTCTCTTACACCAGCACCTGAAACAGCAGAGCGAAGAGAATAATGTTAGCAATCACGATAGCCCAGCCGTTATAGAGCATGTACTTGAGATGGGTCGACTGCGCCAGCCCCATCTGCCCGAACATGTCCGAAGAGGGGAACGGGCCAAACCAGTCCACCTGCGATGAAGCCAGCAGAACCGCAGTGGTTCCCTGCGGCGGGACGCCGGCAGCCATCAACATCGGGCCAAAAATCTTGTGGGTAAAGGTCATCTGCGCCACCGCCGCGCCGGGAACATGGCCAATGATATTGAAGGCGAAAATACAAAAGCACAGCCAGGCCGGGGAGATCCCTTCCAACAGCGGCTGGGTGTAGTCCAGCAGCCCCTGATAGGCATGGAGCCCATCCATCAGTTCAAGAATCGGGTTATAGAGCCAGTAGAGGATAAACATCCACACCAGACGGCCGCAGCCGTGATACAGCGCCTGCAAAATCTGCGTGGGCCGTAGGCCGCCGACCAGTCCGGTGATCAACGCCACCAGCAGCATCACAATAATCGCGAAGCTAAAGCCGGCTTTTATCACTACCCCAACCACCGCCATCACGATAATCGTTGCCGCAAACGCCAGCGCGCTGAGCTTTTTGCGCCTTGAAACGGCGGCACTGGCTTGCTCCTGCGTTTTTTCAGACAGGTCGACCTCATACCGCAGCTTCCCTTCGGTCATCTTCTGAATGCGCCCCGCCATCACCCAGCCGGCCAGCAGAGTCACCGCACTCATTGGCAACCCGACATACAGCAAATAGTCCGGATAGCTGAGGCCGCCGAGCTTGAGAATCGTCACGGTACTCGGCGTAAACGGCCCGGTAAAAAGCCCGATGGAGCCGGCGGTCATCATCAGCGCGGCCACCGTCGGCGGCGTCAGTCTGACCGCCGCGGCAACCGGAATAATTACCGCCACGATGATCGCATTTCCCCCGGCCATGGTCCCCAGGGCGCCGCAGATGAGAATCGACGAAATGACAATACCCAGTTTAACCCGGGTCTGACTCGACAGCCCGATACGATGAACCACAAATTTCACCAGCTCCACTGCGGCGCCGGTACGAGTCGCCACTTCTCCGACACCGGCACCGAGCATAATGATTAACCCGACGGTGGCAATAAAAGAGCCGGTCGATTTTGCCAGCATTGTTCCCATTTCAGGCAAGCTGGTCGAGGTCATAATCATCGCAATAATAATGGATGAGATCACCGCCAGCACAATATCTACCCCGACGAGCGAGAGGATGGCGAGGGCGACAAGCGGTGTAAAACTCAGCAAGCCGAGTTCGTCTGCGGGGTGTCCATGGCACCAAAATGCCGTCGCTAAAAACAGCCCTAATAACAGGCCAATAATAATATTTTTTCTGGTGATATTCTGTCTGGCTAGCGGGTTGCCAGAGAGCGTTGAGTCACTCATATAACTCCTTGATGCCAATAAAACCGGCCGCTATTGGGACGCGGTGTATTCGGGCCTGCTCAGAAAATATCCCCCTCGTTATAATGTGTTGGCTTGGTTGCCTGAGGGTGTATGTAGGGACAACAGGTATTGTTCTGAGAATCGGATTATCCGCCGGAAGGCGGCGCAGTCAGCGCGATAAGTAAACAGCTCGCTGATTGCGGATTAAATTTATGTTAACTTAATGTTATTGGAAAATGACTTTTTATCTGGCCTCTATAACCCTGAGTTAACTCCTCATGAAACTGCGTCACCTGGAAATCTTCCACGCCGTGATGACTTGCGGCACGCTTTCCCGAGCAGCGGAATCGCTCAATATCTCTCAACCCGCCGCCAGCAAAGCGCTAAAAAACGCCGAGCAGAAGCTCGGTTTTAAACTTTTTCAGCGGGTACGCGGTAAACTGCTGCCCAGTAGCGAAGCGCTGATGCTGTTTGAAAAAGCTCAGAATATTTATCAGGATCTGGATAACCTCCGCCTGCTCGCCGATAACCTGGCCCGCGACCCCCGGGCCAAAATGAGCCTCGGTTGTCTGCCGAGCCTTGGGTTGAGTCTGGTCCCGGAACTGGTCACCGATTTCTATCAACAAAATGCCAATCTGGTGATGACACTCACCACCGAACACACTGAGACATTGGTCAAAAAACTGGATCTGCGCGAGATCGATCTGGCCCTGACGCTACAGCCCGTCCAGCAAGGGGAGATCACCAGCACCGCTATCGCTGAGGTCCCGCTGGTATACATTGACCGCGACTATCGCCAGGGAGAAGTGGCGATTGAGGAGATTGACCAGCAGCGGTGGATCTCGCCAGGACCACACTCCCTCTCCGCGGCCATTGCGACCCGCCGCGATTTTTCGACCACCCGTCTGAACGTGCAGACCTACTACATGGCCACCGAATTTGTGAAACGCGGCATGGGATGCAGCATTACCGATATTTTTTCCGCCCGGCATAACCTGGCGCCGGCGATGATTCATCCGATCGCGCCGCCGATGATGATCACCCTGTGTTTACTGCGTCGGGCAGACGTTTCACTCAGCCCGATCAGCCAGAAGTTTGTCGATTTTCTCTGCACCCGGCTCCGCCAGCAGCTGCAGGAGATTAACCTGGAGTTATACCCTGAAAATAAAAAGTCAATTGCGCCGCAGAGGCAAATGCTTTGACATAAAGCCCATGCATTTATCAGCGGTGGGTTTATCAGGTTATGAAAAAGCGCATTGTCATTATCGGCGGCGGTGTTATCGGGCTGGCAACAGCTTATGAGTTAATCAAGAGCGGTCATCAGGTCCAGTTGCTGGAACGTCAGGCGAAGCCAGGTCTGGCAACCAGCTTTGCCAACGGCGGGCAGCTTAGCTACCGGTATGTGGCCCCCCTGGCCGATCGTGGCGTTCCCCTGCAGGGGATGAAATGGATGGGTAAAGCCGACTCGCCTCTCAATATGCGTTTGAAAATGTCGGCGGATCAATGGCGCTGGCTGCTGCAGTTTCTCCGCGCCTGTAATAGCCAGACGAATAAGCTCAACGGCGATCATATATTGCGCTTGTCGCTGCTCAGCCGTCAGGTGATGCAGGAGTGGCTGACGGCGGATAATCTGCACGACTTTCACTGGCGGCGTTCCGGGAAATTGATCGTTCATCGCCGGACATATGATTTTAATAAAGCCGCCAAAGGTATCAGCCCGCACTATCAGCAAGCGTTGAATGCCGACGAGTGTATTCAACTTGAACCGGCGCTGAAATATATTCACCCTTCGCTGCAGGGCGGTATTTATTCGCCCGGCGATGAGACCGCCGACTGTCAAAAATTCTGCCAGGCGCTGCTGGAGAAGCTGCATGCCAGCGCCAGCTTTACTCTGACCAGCGATTGTGAGGTGCTGCGCCTGAATAAAAAAGGCGCCCGCATTGATTCTGTCGATACCCGTCAGGGAACGATGGTCGGCGATGAGTACATCGTGGCGGCAGGAAACGGCAGCGGTCCCCTGCTGGCCGGTACCGGTATTCGCGTGCCGCTGTGCGCTCTGAAAGGCTACAGCCTGACGCTCCCCTACCCCACAAAGCCCGGGATTGCGCCTGATATCAGCGTAACGGATTATGGCCATAAAGTGGTCTACGCCCGGCTGGGCGATCGGCTGCGCATTGCCGCCATGGTCGATATTGGCTACGACGGCGATGAACTGCGCCCCGAGCGTATCCAGGCGCTAAAAAAGATCGTCACCCGCAGCTTCCCTGAGTTGCAGGGCGTTGAGGATGCAGAGGCCTGGTGCGGTATGCGCCCTTCAACCCCCGCGGGTCCCCCTCTGCTTGGTCGTGCCGGGTATCAGAACCTGTGGATGAACCTCGGTCAGGGTAGCCTCGGCTTTACTCTGGCCGCCGGCAGCGCGGTGGTGCTCGGCGCGCTACTCAACGGCGCAAGTCCCGCCATTTCTTTAGAAGGTCTGACATGGGAACACTCAGCATGAAAATAGAACGTCATCATTCGCAGCCCCGCCTTTCCGCCAGCGTCGGGTACGGCGATCTGATCTTTTTATCAGGGCAAACCCCGGCAAGCAGCGATGACGATATCCGCCAGCAAACCCGGGAGGTTTTAGCAAAAATTGACGCACTGCTGGCCGAAGCCGGCAGTGATAATCGTCATATTCTGTCTGCTCAGGTGTGGCTGAAGACGATGGCACGTGATTTTGCCGGGTTTAACGAGGTCTGGGTCGCCTGGATGCCGGAAGGTCACAGCCCGGCACGCGCGGCCGTCCAGGCGGAAATGGCACGCCCTGATATCCTCGTCGAGGTGATGGTTACTGCCGTAAGAAGTTGATTTACGCCACAAAAGAAAAAGGCCGCATCAGCGGCCTTTTTAGTTAGTTCAGATTATTTGTCTCTGGGCGAAGCGTTTTCGACACGGCTTTTAAGTTTCTGACCGGGTCTGAAGGTCACCACACGCCGGGCTGTAATGGGAATATCTTCCCCCGTTTTCGGGTTACGACCCGGGCGTTGGTTTTTATCCCGCAAATCGAAGTTGCCGAACCCGGAGAGTTTTACCTGTTCTCCGTTTTCCAGAGCACGACGCACCTCTTCGAAAAACAACTCTACCAGCTCTTTGGCATCCCGCTTGCTAAGCCCAAGCTTATCAAACAGATATTCTGACATTTCAGCTTTTGTAAGCGCCATAGGTTCAATCCCTCAATGATGCCTGGAATCGCTCTTTTAATGCCTCTACACATCTGGCAACGGTAGCGGCAATCTCCTCTTCTTCGAGTGTACGGCTGGTATCCTGCAGGATGAGGCTAATCGCAAGGCTCTTACTGCCTTCCGCCACCCCTTTACCACGGTACACGTCAAATAAGTTTACGCCAACTACCTGATTTACGCCAACTTTCTTACACTCTGTCAAAACATCGGCTGCAGGTACGTTTTCCGCGACGACAACGGCGATATCACGACGGTTCGCCGGGAAACGAGAAATCTCGCGCGCCTGAGGCACCACGCGGTCTGCAAGCTTGTTCCACTCCAGCTCGAACGCTAAAGTCCGGCCGTTCAGATCCAGTTTACGTTCCAGTTCAGGATGAACAACCCCAATGAAACCAATACGTTCACCTTTCAGATAAATCGCGGCTGACTGCCCCGGATGCAGTGCGCTGTTCGCTTCTGCGCGGAATTCGATATCCGCTAATTTGCCGGTCAGGTCGAGAATGGACTCCAGATCGCCTTTCAGATCGTAGAAATCAACGGTCTCTTTTGCCAGATTCCAGTGCTCTTCGTAGCGGTTGCCGCAAATCACACCGGCCAGCATCACGTCCTGACGAATGCCCAGCGGAGCCTGGGTATCCGGAACAAAACGCAAACCGCTTTCAAAAATGCGGACGCGGCTTTGCTGACGGTTCTGGTTGTACACCACCGTACCCAGCAGACCGGTCAGCAGCGACAGACGCATCGCCGACATTTCGCTGGAGATAGGGCTCGGCAGAATCAGGGCTTCTTCACCCGGGTGAATCAGCTGCTGCACTTTCGGGTCAACAAAGCTGTAGGTGATGACTTCCTGGTAGCCCTTGTCGTTAAGCAGCGTTTTTACACGTTTCAGCGACAGATTAGCTTCGCGGTGGGTGCCCATAATCAGCCCCGCCTGCACCGGCCGATCCGGAATATTGTTATACCCGTAAACGCGGGCCACCTCTTCGACCAGGTCCTCTTCGATGGCAATATCGAAGCGCCAGCTCGGTGCAACGGCCTGCCACTCACCGTCGCCGACGGTCACCTCACAGCCCAGGCGAGTCAGAATATCGCTCACCTGCGCATCATCAATATGATGGCCAATCAGACGATCCAGTTTGCTACGACGCAGGGTAATGGTCGCCGCCTTCGGCAACGCAGCTTCGTTGGTCGCATCGATAACCGGGCCCGCTTCGCCGCCGCAGATATCGATCAGCAGGCGGGTTGCACGTTCCATCGCTTTATACTGCAGCGCTGAATCCACGCCGCGCTCATAGCGATGAGACGCATCGGTGTGCAGACCGTGGCGACGCGCGCGGCCAGTGATCGACAGTGGGCTGAAGAACGCGCATTCCAGCAGCACGTTCTGCGTTTCGTCATTGACGCCAGAGTGTTCACCGCCAAAGATGCCGCCCATAGCCAGCGCTTTGTGATGGTCGGCAATAACCAGGGTATCGGTATCCAGTTTGGCTTCGGTCCCGTCCAGCAGAACCAGTTTCTCACCCTCTTTCGCCATTCGGACCACGATCCCACCGTCAATACGGTCGCAATCGAACGCATGCATCGGTTGACCCAGCTCGAGCAGCACGTAGTTGGTGACGTCAACGACCGCATCGATGGAGCGAATCCCGCAGCGACGCAGCTTCTCTTTCATCCACAGCGGCGTTGGCGCTTTAACATTGATACCCTTCACCACGCGGCCCAGGTAGCGAGGACAGGCCTCCGGCGCTTCAACGGTGACAGGCAGAGTATCGGTAATGGTGGCGGCAACGGGGGTAATCTCCGGTGCGTTCAGCGGTTCTTTATTCAGAACGGCCACGTCGCGGGCGACGCCGATGATACCTAAGCAGTCCGCACGGTTCGGCGTGACGCTGATTTCGATCGTGTTATCGTCCAGCTGCAGATATTCACGGATATCGGTGCCAATCGGCGCATCCGCCGGCAGTTCGATAATTCCGCTATGATCGTCGGACACGCCCAGCTCAGAAAACGAGCACAGCATCCCTTCGGAAGGTTCACCGCGCAGCTTCGCGGCCTTAATTTTGAAGTCGCCCGGCAGCACGGCGCCGATGGTTGCTACGGCAACCTTTAGCCCCTGACGGCAGTTTGGCGCCCCGCAGACGATGTCCAGCAGACGTTCGCCGCCGACGTTAACTTTCGTGACGCGCAGTTTGTCGGCATTCGGGTGCTGACCGCACTCAACCACTTCACCGACAACAACGCCGTTGAAGCTACCGGCTACCGGCTCAACGCCGTCCACTTCGAGGCCCGCCATGGTGATCTGGTTAGCCAGCGCTTCGCTGTCGATCGCCGGGTTAACCCACTCGCGTAACCACAGTTCACTGAATTTCATTATTCTGTCCTGCCCTTATTTAAACTGTTTGAGGAAACGCAAATCGTTTTCGAAGAACGCGCGTAAATCGGTCACGCCGTAGCGCAGCATCGTCAGACGCTCCATCCCCATGCCGAAGGCGAAGCCGGAATAGATTTCCGGATCGATGCCAACATTGCGCAGAACGTTCGGATGCACCATGCCGCAGCCGAGGACCTCCAGCCACTTGCCGTTTTTACCCATAACGTCAACTTCCGCGGAAGGTTCGGTAAACGGGAAGTAGGACGGACGGAAACGAATCTGCAGGTCTTCCTCGAAGAAGTTATTCAGGAAGTCATGCAGCGTCCCTTTCAGGTTGGTGAAGTTGATATTGGTATCAACAATCAGACCTTCCATCTGGTGGAACATCGGCGTATGGGTCTGGTCGTAGTCGTTACGGTAAACGCGGCCCGGCGCAATAATGCGGATCGGCGGCTGCTGGTTTTCCATAGTACGAATTTGCACGCCGGAGGTTTGGGTACGCAGCAGACGCGTCGCATCAAACCAGAAGGTATCGTGATCGGCACGGGCCGGGTGGTGGCCCGGAATGTTCAGCGCATCAAAGTTGTGGTAGTCATCTTCAATTTCCGGACCGGTCGCGACGGTGAAGCCAAGCTCACCGAAGAAGTGCTCAATACGGTCGATGGTGCGCGTCACCGGATGCAGCCCGCCGTTCTCGATCCGACGACCGGGCAGAGAGACATCGATAGTCTCTGCGGCCAGGCGCGCATTCAGCGCTGCGCCTTCCAGATCCGCTTTACGCGCGTTAAGCGCCTGCTGAACCTGCTCTTTCGCTTCGTTGATGACCGCACCAGCCGCCGGACGCTCTTCTGGCGGCAGTTCACGCAGGGTTGTCATCTGAAGGGTCAGATGCCCTTTCTTCCCCAGGTATTCCACGCGGACGTTGTCCAGCGCGGCAACATCTGATGCCTCATTAATGGCTGCCTTCGCACTGGCAACCAGCTCTGCGAGATGTGACATGGTTTTCCTCATTATGTCGGTGCAGACACCGGTTATGATCATTATTTTATTCTGACTATTTCGAGTCACAGGCGGCGTCGGGCCGCATGGCACTTAGCACAGAAAATCGCTGTCGCCGGATGCGCACTCAGCCCGCGCACCTGCAGCTTGAAATAGAATGAACACGTTCATATACGAAAAAAGCCTCCACAGTGGGAGGCTTTCTGGCGCTGTTTTCCGTTTCTTCTTTCACGCGCTAGCCTCCTGAGTTCAGGTGCTAAAGTAAAAAAAGAAGCGGAAAATAGCAGCATTCATGCTTGCATTACCTTGTCTGGTACGAAACGTAAGACCTGTATTGAAAAGCTTACGGCAATAAAAGTCAATGTATTGATGGTGTTGAAACGAAAAGAGGGAGACAAGCTCCCTCTTTCAACTGGCTTATGCCAGAGCTGCTTTCGCTTTTTCGACCAGCGCGGTGAACGCTAATTTGTCGAATACGGCGATGTCAGCCAGGATCTTACGGTCGATTTCAACAGAGGCTTTTTTCAGGCCGTTGATGAATTTGCTGTAAGAAATACCGTTCTGACGTGCTGCTGCGTTGATACGCGCAATCCACAGTTGACGGAACTGACGCTTTTTCTGACGACGGTCACGATAAGCGTACTGACCAGCTTTGATAACAGCCTGGAAGGCAACGCGGTATACGCGAGAACGCGCACCGTAGTAGCCTTTAGCTTGTTTCAAAATTTTCTTGTGACGTGCACGGGCAACTACACCACGTTTTACGCGAGCCATATGTGCTCTCCTGTATCTATTCTAATTAAAAAGTTTAAAAGGGTTAACGACTTATGCGTACGGCAGGCACGCGATTACCAGGCCCAGATCGCCTTTGGAAACCATGGCTTTCGGACGCAGGTGACGTTTACGCTTGGTAGCTTTTTTAGTCAGAATGTGACGCAGGTTAGCGTGCTTGTGCTTAAAACCACCTTTACCGGTTTTTTTGAAGCGCTTAGCAGCACCGCGTACGGTCTTAATTTTTGGCATTTTAATAACTTCCACTTCGCATTGTTAATAAACGAAACATAGGCGAACAACGCCTGCGAAGCCTGATGGCTCCACAGGAGTTGCTACTTGAAGGCCTTACTGTTTCTTCTTAGGAGCGAGCACCATGATCATCTGGCGGCCTTCGATCTTCGACGGGAAGGATTCGACCACTGCCAGTTCACTCAGATCGTCACGGACGCGGTTAAGCACTTCCATACCGATCTGCTGGTGAGCCATCTCACGACCGCGGAAACGCAGCGTGATCTTAGCTTTATCACCCTCTTCCAGAAAGCGAACCAGGCTGCGGAGTTTTACCTGGTAGTCGCCATCATCGGTGCCAGGACGGAATTTGATTTCCTTAACCTGGATAACTTTTTGCTTTTTCTTCTGTTCCTTAGAAGACTTGCTCTTTTCATAGAGGAATTTGCCGTAATCCATAATACGACAAACCGGCGGCTCGGCGTTAGGGCTGATTTCGACTAAGTCTACTCCGGCTTCTTCAGCTTTTTCCAGAGCTTCTCTCAGACTCACAATACCAAGCTGCTCGCCTTCCAGACCTGTTAAGCGAACTTCTTGCGCGCGAATTTCGCCATTAATACGATTCGGACGCGCCGTTTGAACTCGTTTTCCGCCTTTAATACCTTATTCCTCCAGTTGTTGAAGACTGCGGCTGCGAATCTCTTGTTGCAGCTTTTCGATCACTTCATTTACGTCCATGCTGCCGAGGTCTTTACCACGACGGGTACGCACGGCCACTTTGCCGGCTTCGACTTCTTTGTCGCCACAGACCAACATATACGGGACACGACGTAAAGTGTGCTCGCGGATTTTAAAGCCAATCTTCTCATTTCTCAAGTCCGCTTTTACCCGAATGCCCGCATTTTGTAGTTTACGAGTCAATTCGTTAACGTATTCAGACTGAGAATCGGTAATATTCATCACCACGACCTGCACCGGCGCAAGCCAGGTTGGGAAGAAGCCGGCAAACTCTTCGGTCAGGATGCCAATGAAGCGCTCCATAGACCCCAGAATTGCGCGGTGAATCATTACCGGTACCTGACGCTCGTTATTTTCGCCCACATAAGAAGCGCTTAAACGCTGCGGCAGAGAGAAGTCCAGCTGTACTGTTCCGCACTGCCATGCACGATCGAGGCAGTCATACAGAGTAAATTCAATTTTCGGACCGTAGAACGCGCCTTCACCCAGTTGATATTCAAACGGGATATTGTTTTCTTCCAGCGCGACCGCCAGATCCGCCTCAGCACGATCCCAGGTCTCGTCGCTTCCGATACGTTTTTCCGGACGAGTTGAGAGTTTGACGACGATTTTCTCGAAGCCAAAGGTGCTGTACATATCGTAGACCATACGAATACAGGCGTTCACTTCCTCACGGACCTGCTCTTCTGTACAGAAGATGTGCGCATCATCCTGAGTAAAGCCACGTACGCGCATCAGACCATGCAGCGCGCCCGAAGGCTCGTTACGATGGCAGCTACCGAACTCCGCCATACGCAGCGGCAGATCGCGGTACGATTTCAGACCCTGATTAAAGATCTGCACGTGACCCGGGCAGTTCATCGGCTTGATGCAGTATTCACGGTTCTCAGAAGAGGTGGTGAACATCGCATCTTTGTAGTTGTCCCAGTGCCCGGTTTTTTCCCACAGCACGCGATCCATCATGAACGGACCTTTTACTTCCTGGTACTGGTACTCTTTCAGCTTGGAGCGAACGAACACTTCCAGCTCGCGGAAGATTGTCCAGCCGTCGTTATGCCAGAAGACCATACCCGGCGCCTCTTCCTGCATATGATACAGGTCGAGCTGCTTGCCAATCTTGCGGTGGTCACGCTTGGACGCTTCTTCCAGACGCAGCAGATGCGCGTTAAGCGCTTTTTTATCTGCCCATGCGGTACCGTAAATACGCTGCAACATCTTGTTGTTGCTGTCGCCGCGCCAGTACGCGCCTGCGGTTTTCATCAGTTTAAAGTGATGACAAAAACGCATATTCGGCACGTGCGGTCCACGGCACATGTCGACGTACTCTTCATGATGATACAAGCCAGGCTTGTCATCATGGGCGATATTTTCATCAAGAATGGAAACTTTATAAGTCTCGCCACGCTTCACAAAGGTTTCACGCGCTTCGTGCCAGCTGACTTTCTTCTTGATGACGTCATAATTCTTCTCGGCGAGCTCATGCATACGTTTTTCGAGCGCGTCGATATCTTCCTGGGTCAGCGTATGATCGAGGTCGACGTCATAATAGAAGCCGTTATCGATAACCGGGCCGATAGCCATCTTGGTGTTTGGCCACAGCTGCTTAATCGCATGACCGAGCAGATGCGCGCAGGAGTGACGAATGATTTCCAGGCCGTCTTCATCTTTTGCAGTAATGATGGAGAGGGTTGCATCGTTTTCGATGAGGTCGCTGGCATCGACCAGCTCACCATTCACTCGTCCCGCGATCGTGGCTTTCGCCAGGCCTGGACCGATATCCAGAGCAACATCCAGCGGGCTAACGGCGTGGTCAAAATGGCGTTGGCTGCCATCAGGAAGCGTAATTACAGGCATTTTATGTCCTTATTTGCAGTGGTGCCCCACACGAAAGAGCACATACAAAACAATATAATAATAATTATCAACAAGTTATAGCTCAGTTCCCGCTTCACTCTGCGAAATATGAGGACGATCGTTTACCGAGTCGTTCCCACCTGCAGCCGCCTGCTGATAACACCGACCCTTAGTTTACACATCATTAGTGCGTGTTAAAAGTCAGAACAAGATAAATGGTGGCGGTTATGGATAAAACAAGGGGGACAGAATCATATGCTGGATATTCAGCCACAGGAACAACGTGGCGGGACGGCGGACGAAAAAAGAAAAACAGCTCGTGCCACAATAGGTAATGGCAAGAAATAGCAAAGTGGAAGAATCAGTGTTGACCACCATTCAGGAAATAAACCGGTACATCTCTACCCGGCTTTATATTCCCTGAAACGTCATCATATTATCTACAGATGAAAATCAGGACCACTCGCCGGCAACAAGAGTATGGACATTAAATGCATCATCCATAGAGTGACCGGTTGATTGTGAACCGGGAGCAATATTCGATCCGGCTTCAACATCGGTCGCTTTCGCAATACCAACCTGCGTATGGTCGGTGTTGCCTGGCTGCGGGACCGGGTTCGCGGCGAATACGCCAAAAGACAGGGTGCACAGCATCACAGCCGCAGTTGCGATTTTGCTATTTTTCATGATGGTGATTCTCTTATTTACTGAAGGTTGTCCGGCAAAGATCTCATCTTCGTCGATAGTCAACAGTATAGATCCCGATCACACTTTTGTCCGACTAAATATTTAGCTATTTGTGTCAAATTATCTACAGAGTTGTCAGGAAAAAATGAATTATGAGGAAATTGTGGAGTTATTTTCTTTTTATAAAAAATAAAACGAATGACCAAAAATAATAATGCCGATGGTTGCTAATTTTAAAACAATCAGGCCGGTTTCCCGGCCTGAAATACATTACATCTTATAACCCAGAGACAGCGTCGTGCGGCGATCGGTATGATTCGGCGCCGATGACGGCGGCTCGGAGTTCCAAGTCAGGTTGTAGGCAACCCGCAGTGCAAAATGCGCATTGATGGCGACATTCAACGCACTTTCCGAGTTCAGCGTAGTGTCCTGGGCACCGAACACCGACACCCCCTGGGTGAACTTGGTGTTATCGGTCATCTGCCAGGCCCAGGTACCGGAAGCATAGCCCAGCGGCTGAGTATCATTATCGCCATCGGTATACTCGTCATAGCGCACGCCCGGACCAAATTCAAAGCGCAGGCTGTGAACCGGACCGTTCAGGATCTGACGACCATAACCCGCGGTTAAAACGTCGCGTTGTTGATAGCCATTATAGCGATCGGTCAACCAGCTGGCCTGGCCAAACACGTAGTTGCTGTCGGTCAGGTTGTAGCGACTACGGCCACCAACCGCGTATTTTTCGGAGGAGCGCTGATCGTTGGATGACGTGTTGCTGGCATTACCCCACAGCGACCATGCCGTCGTATCGCCGTACCAGGTCAACGTAGAATCCGCGGTCATTGAAGAACTTTTCGTATTTCCGGACTGCGCCAGATAACCGGCGTTAACCGCACCTTCGAAAGGTTTTTTGGCAGTGGAAGGGTCATCCATAACAGTAAAAACGGAATCATCGGCCAATGCGTGCGCAGACGCAAAGAGCCCCCCCGCCAGCAATGCCGCTGCGGGTACTGTCTTCAAAAGCTTCATTTAATTTAGAGTCCGTACAACAAAAAGAGAGACCCAGCTGGTCCCGGAAACTTTCGCAAGGATCGCTATACGCGTCATCCTTCAGGCTACTTCTTTGTTGGCGTCACTAAGACATCCCCCACACAGCATGAACTGTGCTTTCGTGGGATGGCTTCCCTCGCCGCCTCGACGCATCTTGAATGATTTTTGTATCTTGCAGGTCCAATGAAAGGCAAAGAATTATAAAAAAGCACGATTAACATAGCAATCAATTACTATTTCATTTTTTGAATAAGACAGCTCTTAGAACAATTTTTATTTCATAAAGATAAAAATAAAAAGCTCTTTACAAATCGCGACCGGCAATGGCTTCCCCTTCCCGCTAAGAAGTGCCATGCTTAAAAACAGAACAGCTTAACCCGTATCATGGAGGAAATTAGATGACCAAAATCTATACGCTAACGCTGGCTCCCTCACTCGATAGCGCAACGCTGACCCCGCAAATGTATCCCGAAGGAAAACTCCGCTGCAGCGCACCGATTTTCGAACCCGGCGGCGGCGGTATCAACGTCGCACGTGCCATCACCTTTCTCGGTGGTGAAGCAACGGCCATTTACCCGGCCGGTGGCGCCACCGGCGAACATCTTACGGCGCTGCTCACCGCAGAACAGGTCCCGGTTGAGCCTGTCGAGGCGCAAGACTGGACGCGACAAAATCTGCATGTCCACGTAGGCGCCAGCGGCGAACAATATCGCTTCGTGATGCCTGGTGCCGCCTTAACGGAAGAGGAGTTCCGTCGCCTCGAAGAAAAGGTTCTGGCGATCGAGACCGGCTCACTGCTGGTCGTAAGCGGCAGCCTGCCGCCTGGCATCGGCGTTGACAACCTGACTCAGTTAGTCAAAAGCGCACAGCGTCACGGACTTCGCTGCATCATTGATAGTTCGGGCGAGGCGCTGGCCGCCGCTCTTGATGTCGGGAATATTGAGCTCGTCAAGCCTAACCAAAAAGAGCTGAGTGCTCTGGTGGGGCGCGATCTGAGCCAGCCGGATGACGTTCGACGCGCGGCGGAGGAGCTGATTCGTTCGGGTAAGGTCCGCCGGGTTGTGGTCTCACTCGGCCCGCAGGGTGCGCTGGGCGTTGATGCCAGCGGCAGTGTACAGGTCGTGCCGCCGCCGATGAAAAGCCAAAGTACCGTTGGCGCCGGCGACAGCATGGTCGGCGCAATGACCCTGCGCCTGGCGGAAGATGCCAGTCTGGAGGATATGGTCCGCTTCGGCGTCGCCGCCGGTAGCGCCGCCACCATTAACCAGGGTACCCGTCTGTGCTCGTTGGAAAACACGCACAAAATCTACACTTACCTGTGTGGTCGCTAGTTCTCCTTCCCTCTGCTGGCGCAGAGGGAGTCGCCAAATCATCATCATGGTCTATGCTGAAAATTCCATGGATTACAACAGGGTGAAAAATGAGCACAGAAATTGTTACCCGCGTCGTCACGGTTAACTTTCAGGAAGAGACGCTGACCGAAATTAACGAGCTAAGTAATCATCTCACCCGCGCAGGATTTACTCTTGTGCTGAATGATGAAAACGGCAAGGTCCATGAACTGGGTACCAATACCTTTGGCCTGATTTCCGCGCAAAGCGCCGACGAGGTCAAAGCGCTTAGCGCCGGATTGGCGGAAACGGCGCTGGGTCGCCCCGTCGACGTTACCGTCACCACATTTGCTGAGTGGTTGAAAGCTCAATAAGTGCGATTCGTGCAACGGAGCGCGCCAGTTGTGCGTCAGTTCGAATTTTACACCGGGGTTATGGGCTAACCTTATGAAATGGTGGAAAACAAGGGGAGAGACAGCATGTGGCAAGCTATCAGCACGTTGTTAAGCGACTGGCATTCCGAAGCAGCTGAAATCGAACTCCGCAACGAACTGCCCGGCGGTGAAATTCATGCGGCCTGGCATTTACGTTTCGGCGGTCGGGACTACTTTGTTAAATGTGATGAGCGTGAACTTCTGCCTATCTTTACCGCTGAAGCAGACCAGCTTGAGCTGCTGTCACGGAGTAAAACCGTTAGCGTTCCGCAGGTTTATGCGGTTGGCAGCGATCGCGACTACAGTTTCCTGGTAATGGAATATCTGCCCCCTCGCCCGCTGGACGCGCACAACGCCTTCTTACTCGGTCAGCATATTGCACATCTGCATCAGTGGAGCGATCAGCCGCAGTTTGGTCTGGATTTTGATAACGACCTTTCCACCACGCCGCAGCCCAACGCCTGGCAGCGCCGCTGGTCGACTTTCTTTGCCGAACAGCGTATCGGCTGGCAGCTGGAGCTGGCTGCCGAAAAAGGGCTCAGCTTCGGCGATATCGACAGCATCGTCGATAATGTGCAGCAGCGCCTGAGCAATCACCAGCCTCAACCGTCATTGCTGCATGGTGATTTGTGGTCGGGGAACTGCGCGCTAGGCCCGAACGGCCCCTATATCTTCGATCCCGCCTGTTACTGGGGAGACCGAGAGTGCGATCTGGCGATGCTGCCGCTGCACCCTGAACAGCCGCCGCAGATCTACGATGGCTACCAGTCGATATCGCCGCTGCCCTCTGGTTTCCTTGATCGTCAGCCGGTTTATCAGCTCTACACGTTGTTAAACCGGGCGATCTTGTTCGGCGGGCAGCATCTGGTGACGGCGCAGAAAGCGCTGGATGCGGTCTTAATGGAAAAGGCCCCATAAGGGGCCTGATGACAACACGGTTAGCTAATCTCTACGCCTTTCAGACGGAATTTGATCGTCATGGTGACGCCAGTTCCCGGCTTGCCCGCTTCGTAGCGCCATTTGCGCAGCGCATTTTTTACATCGCGTTCAAACATATTGGCGGGCTGCGCGGAGAGAATCTCGACGTTATCCACTCGCCCATCCGGCGTGACATCAAACTTGACGCGTACAGAACCTTCGATACGCAGCGCCTGGGCACGTGTCGGATACGCCGGCTGGTTGCGGCTTATCGCCCGCGGGCCGCTCGGCGCGGTCAGGGTCGGTTTTGCCGTTGCCGGTGCGGAGTTCGGCTGCGTACGTGCTGGCGCCGTATTGGTCGTTTCGAACGGTGAAGCCACGCGCGTTTCCGCCGGTTTCACATCCCGCTTCGGTTGCTCAACCTTCTTCTCCGGCTTCGGTTTAGGCTTAGGCTTAGGCTTCGGTTTGGGTTCGGGCTTGTGAATCACCACCGGCGCTTCTTTTGGTGGCTCCGGCTCCGGCACCACTTCCGGTTCAGGCTCCGGTTCAACAACGGGTTCCACTACCGGCTGTGCCGCCTGAGGCGGTTCGAGATCTGCCGGCGCAACCATCGTAATTTCGATCGGTTGCGAGGGAGAGGGCCGTTCAATAACCTGATGTACCGAGGTATAAAGCAACCCCGCCACAACGGCACCGTGGATAGCCACGGACAGCAGCGTCGGCCACGGGAAGCGGCGAGGTAAATCAAGGGTCATTGCGCTCATAGTCGTTTCTGTTGAAAAATGATGCCCCGATTTTAAATGCAAATAGCAATCATATTCAATAAGCCTTGTTATCTTGCATCAAAATTTGCCCCGTTTTGTGGGAAAAAACGTCTGAAGCATGGCATTTTAAGTCGGTACGCATCTTTACATTGCAGTCAACGGCGGATTCACTTAACGTGATTCGCCTGTTTATTGATAAGGAGCCTTGCCGTGCTTTACGTTATCTACGCTGAAGACATTGCCGATTCTCTGGAAAAGCGCTTGTCGGTACGTCCCGCCCACCTGGCACGTTTGCAGCTATTACAAGATGAAGGTCGCCTGTTGACCGCCGGGCCAATGCCTGCCGTCGACAGTAATGAGCCTGGCGCCGCCGGGTTTACTGGCTCAACGGTCATTGCGGAGTTCGAATCGCTGGAAGTCGCCAAAGCATGGGCAAATGATGACCCTTACATCGCGGCTGGCGTGTACCAGAACGTCTCCGTGAAGCCTTATAAGAAAGTATTCTGAGACCGTCCGACGCTAAAATAACAGAGGCACCGTAAACGGTGCCTTTTATATCAGTACTCAGTGAAGACAAACAGCAGGGAACCACGTTGTCGTTTCACCAGTTCCTTCCTGATGGAGAGGATGCGCATGTTGCGGCGCGATTGGGCTTCCAGCCAGCGGGACTTGCGGCGACTCACCTGTCTTAGCATGCGCCAGCGCCCTACTTCCGTTCTACTACGCTTCATTGCTACTACTCTACAAGTGAAAAACAGACCACATTATAAACCCATGAATCTGGCTGACCAACGCTTTCGCTGCGTTTTTATTTGCCAGATGGATGTTGATGCGTAAACTCATGACATAGAGTTATTCAAAAGGATTTTTCATCTATGACAACCTTTTACACGGTGGTGAACTGGCTGGTCATCCTCGGTTACTGGTTACTCATCGCCGGTGTAACATTACGCATTCTGATGAAACGGCGCGCCGTACCTTCAGCAATGGCGTGGTTGCTGATTATCTATATTCTTCCGCTGGTGGGGATTATCGCCTATCTCTCATTTGGCGAGCTGCATCTGGGTAAACGTCGTGCGGAACGGGCCCGGGCGATGTGGCCCTCCACCGCCAAATGGCTTAACGATCTCAAAGCCTGCAAACATATTTTTGCCGAGGATAACAGCCCGGTTGCCGAGTCGCTGTTTAAGCTCTGCGAACGGCGTCAGGGGATCGCCGGCGTTAAGGGCAATCAGCTTCAGCTGCTGACCGAGTCTGATGACGTGATGCAGGCGCTGATGCGCGATATCCAGCTGGCGCGGCACAATATTGAGATGGTGTTTTACATCTGGCAACCGGGCGGCATGGCCGATAAGGTCGCGGAATCCTTAATGGCGGCGGCGCGACGCGGCGTTCACTGCCGCCTGATGCTCGATTCCGCCGGCAGCGTCGCCTTTTTCCGCAGCCCGTGGGCAGCCATGATGCGGAACGCCGGCATCGAGGTGGTCGAAGCACTGAAGGTCAACCTGATGCGTGTTTTTCTGCGCCGCATGGATCTGCGCCAGCACCGCAAAATGGTGATGATTGATAACTATATTGCCTATACCGGCAGTATGAACATGGTCGACCCGCGCTTCTTTAAACAGGATTCCGGCGTCGGGCAGTGGATTGATCTGATGGCGCGTATGGAAGGCCCGGTCGCCACGGCGATGGGCATCGTCTACTCCTGCGACTGGGAGATTGAAACCGGCAAACGTATTTTACCGCCGCCGCCGGACCTCAATATTATGCCCTTTGAAGAAGCCAGCGGACACACGATTCATACCATTGCCTCTGGCCCCGGATTCCCGGAAGATCTGATTCATCAGGCGCTCCTCACCGCCGCCTATTCCGCCAAAGAACATCTGATCATGACCACCCCGTACTTCGTGCCCAGCGACGATCTGCTGCATGCGATCTGCACCGCGGCGCAACGCGGGGTCGACGTCAGCATTATCCTGCCGCGCAAGAATGATTCGCTGCTGGTTGGCTGGGCCAGTCGGGCCTTCTTTACCGAGCTGCTGGCGGCCGGGGTTAAAATTTATCAGTTTGAAGGCGGCCTGCTGCATACCAAAAGCGTACTGGTCGACGGCGAGCTCAGCCTGGTCGGTACCGTGAATCTCGATATGCGCAGCCTGTGGCTGAATTTCGAAATCACGCTGGTCATTGACGACGTCGGATTCGGCGGCGATCTAGCGGCCGTTCAGGACGATTATATTTCCCGTTCGCGCCTGCTGGACGCCCGGCTGTGGTTAAAACGACCGCTCTGGCAGCGGATCACCGAGCGACTGTTTTACTTCTTCAGTCCGTTGCTGTAAAACGTGCCAATCAGATGTTTAACGGGTAGCAATCATGGATATGGATTTAAACAATCGCCTGACCGAAGACGAAACGCTTGAACAAGCTTATGACATCTTCCTGGAGCTGGCTGTCGACAACCTCGATCCGGCGGATGTCATTCTGTTTAACCTGCAGTTTGAAGAACGCGGCGGCGCCGAGCTGTTTGACCCTGCGCCGGACTGGGAAGAGCATGTCGATTATGACCTCAACCCGGACTTTTTCGCCGAAGTCGTGATTGGTCTTGCCGATACCGATGGCGGCGAAATTAACGATATCTTTGCGCGCATTCTGCTGTGCCGCGAAAAAGACCATAAGCTGTGCCATATTCTGTGGCGTGAATAAGCGTCCCCCATACTGAACCACAAAAAAACGGCAGAGGGTCACCACACCGCCTGCCGTTTTATTTTTGTTCCCTGACTATTCCGCTAATTCACTGCCGCAGGCGTTGCAAAAACGCGCATTTTTATCATGAGCGGCGTGCTGACAGTTTGGACACGCGCGCGCGCGGCGATGTTGTAATGCGCTGGTCATATGCGTGGTGATAAGTCCGGTCGGAATGGCGATAATGGAATAACCGATTAAGATCAGAACCGAGGCCAGAATTCTGCCAATCGGCGTATGCGGCGTAATATCGCCATACCCGACCGTCGTAATAGTCACAATCGCCCAGTAGACCGACGCATTTAAGGTGGTAAACCCATATTGCGGCCCTTCAATCAGGTACATCAGCGATCCAAAGATAACCATCACGATGGCAATAAAGGAATAAAAGAGGATCAGCTGATGGCGGGCGCTGACGATAGCCGCCCAGAAAATATTCAATGACGGCATAAAGCGCAGCAGTTTAAGAATACGCAGGCAGCGAATCGCCCGCATCGCCCGCCACGCAAAGACATAATTAAGCCCCATCTCCGGCCACATCCACATCACATAGAGCGGCAGGATGGTGGCTAAATCTATCACCCCCCAAAAGCTGAAAATATAGCTAAGGGGTTTCGGCCAGCTGATAATACGCAGGAAATATTCGAGGGTAAAAACAGCGGTGACAAACAGCTCCAGCCAGACAAAAACATGCCATTCATCAAACGTCAGGTGATATTGCGTGCCAAGACCGGACTCAATAAAAATCACCAGCACGCTCAAGAGCGCAAAAATACCGCACAGACCTTCAAATCGTCGTCCGGAACGACGAGTTTGATCGAAGAGTAGATGATACAGCCGCTGGCGAGCGGCGTGAAAATGAACAGCCACGTTTAACCTCGCAAAAAAAAGGGCTGACCTACGTCAGCCCCAGAGATTATAACGGGTCTACCTTCAGGCAGGAAACCGCATGTCGGAAACTCCCCTCCAGCACCGGCCGCGTTTTCGCACATTCTGGCCCGGCGATGGGACAACGCGTACGGAAAACGCACCCCGACGGCGGGTTAATCGGCGACGGCAGCTCCCCTTCCAGCAGCTGTATGGTTTTGTTCTTTTCCAGATCCGGGTCTGGAATCGGCACCGCGGACATCAGCGCTTTGGTATAGGGGTGCAGCGGATTATGGTACACCTCATCATAAGTGCCCAGCTCCACCGCATGGCCCAGATACATCACCAGAACGCGATCGGAAATATGCTTCACCACCGCCAGATCGTGAGCGATAAAGATCAGCGACAGCCCCATTTCGCGCTGCAGCTGCTGCAGCAGGTTAACAACCTGCGCCTGAATCGATACGTCCAGCGCCGAGACCGGCTCATCGCAGATGATCAGCTTCGGCTCAAGGATCAGCGCACGGGCGATACCGATACGCTGGCACTGGCCGCCGGAAAACTCGTGCGGATAGCGGTTAATCAGGTTCGGCAGCAGCCCCACTTTCATCATCATCGCTTTCACGCGGTCACGCACTTCCTGACGCGACATTTTTGGATGATAGGTGCGCAGTGGCTCGGCAATAATTTCGCCGATAGTCATACGCGGATTGAGCGAAGCCAGCGGATCCTGGAAAATCATCTGGATATCGCTGCGAACATCGCGCCACTCTTCCTGCTTCATGCCTAACAGATCTTTGCCAAGCCAGGCGACTTTGCCGTCGGTCGCCTTCACCAGACCAATAATCGCCCGGGCAAAAGTCGATTTGCCGCAGCCGGATTCCCCGACCACGCCCAGCGTTTCGCCCTCGTAGAGACGCAGCGTGACGCCATCCACCGCTTTCAGCGTTTTGGCCGGCTGCCAGAACCACTGCTTGCCATCTTTAATATCAAAGTGGACTTTCAGATCGGCAATTTCGAGCAGGACTTTTCTTTGTTCCGTAACGGCGTTCATAGCAGATCCCCTACCGGTTGAAAGCAGGCGCGCAGGCGGCCCGGTGCAAACTCCTCCAGAGGTGGAGCACTATGACAAATCTCCATCGCGTGCGGGCAACGCGGCTGGAACGGGCAGCCTTTCGGCAGACGCAGCAGGTTTGGCGGATTACCCGGGATGGTCAACAGCGACTCGCCCTCGGCGTCCAGACGCGGAACCGCGTTCAGCAAGCCTATCGAGTACGGATGCGAAGGATGATAAAAGACATCCCGCGCCATGCCGTATTCCATGGTTCGCCCGGCATACATCACCAGCACTTTGTCGCAGATCCCGGCGACGACCCCAAGATCGTGGGTAATCATAATGATCGCCGTATTGAACTCGCGCTTAAGCTCATTCAACAGGGTCATGATTTGCGCCTGAACCGTGACATCCAGTGCGGTTGTCGGCTCATCGGCAATCAGCAGTTTAGGCCGGCACAGCAGCGCCATCGCAATCATCACGCGCTGGCGCATCCCGCCGGAGAATTCGTGAGGATACATTTTCATGCGCTTACGCGCTTCCGGCATTTTAACCGCATCCAGCATCTTCACCGACTCTTCAAAGGCTTCGGCTTTTCCCAGACCTTTATGCAGCATCAGGACTTCCATCAGCTGTTCACCCACCCGCATATACGGGTTCAGGGAGGTCATCGGGTCCTGGAATATCATTGAAATTTGTTCGGCGCGAAGCTTATTCAGATCGCGCTCCGGCAGATTGAGAATCTGGCGGCCGTTAAACAGAGCCGACCCGCCAATCTGACCGTTGGAGGCCAACAGGCCCATCAAAGCAAACGCGGTTTGCGACTTACCGGAACCCGATTCGCCGACGATACCCAGCGTTTCCCCGGCACGCAGGTTAAAATTGAGGTCGTTCACCGCCGTGACATCGCCATCCGGCGTTTTGAACGTGACGCGGAGATCTTTGACATCCAGCAGCAGGCCGGATTGTTGCTGTGCCTGCGGCGCTTTTGCCGTTTCAATTGTGCTCATGACGGCGCTCCTTAGCGATCTTTCGGGTCGAGGGCATCACGCAGGCCATCGCCGATAAAGTTAAAACAGAACAGCGTAATCACCAGGAACCCCGCTGGAAACAGCAGCAGCCACGGCGACACTTCCATAGAGTTCGCGCCATCGCTGAGCAGTGCACCCCAGCTGCTCAGGGGTTCCTGAGTCCCCAGGCCAAGGAAGCTTAAGAAGGATTCAAACAGGATCATGCTCGGCACCAGCAGAGAGGCGTACACCACCACCACGCCCAGTACGTTAGGCACGATATGCCGAACCACAATACTGAATGTTGAGACGCCGCCGACCTGCGCCGCTTCGATAAACTCTTTGCGCTTCAGGCTCAGCGTCTGGCCGCGAACAATACGCGCCATATCCAGCCAGGAGACCATACCGATGGCAACGAAAATCAGCAGGATGTTCTGGCCAAAGAAGGTGACGAGCAGGATAACGAAGAACATGAACGGGAAGGAGTTGAGGATCTCCAGCAGACGCATCATCACGGAGTCGATTTTGCCGCCCAGGTAGCCGGAAAGTGAACCGTAGAGTGTCCCAAGAACCACCGCCACCAGCGCCGCAGCCACCCCGACCATCAGCGAGATACGCCCGCCGATAGCGACACGCACCAGCAGGTCGCGGCCGGAAGAGTCAGTACCAAAATAGTGGCCGGACGTCATGTCCGGCGCACTGGACATCATGCCCCAGTCGGTATCGAAGTAGGAGAACTGCGAAACCATCGGCGCAATAGTCACGAACAGCGCGATAATCACCAGCACAATCAGGCTGGCAACAGCGGCACGGTTATGCATAAAGCGACGGCGGGCGTCCTGCCATAAACTACGTCCTTCGACTTCCAGCTTTTCACTGAAGTTTTCCAACGCCTCGTTGCTTTTCTTACTTAACATCATGGCGAACTCCAGCCTCAATAGCGAATCTTCGGATCGATAACGGCGTACAGCACGTCAACAATCGCGTTAAACAGAATAGTCAGCGCACCGACCAGAATGGTCAGGCTCAGCACCAGCGAATAGTCGCGGTTAAGCGCGCCATTCACAAACAGCTGACCAATACCCGGAAGACCGTAGATCGTTTCGATAACCATTGAGCCGGTGATAATCCCCACGAATGCTGGCCCCATATAAGAAAGAACCGGCAGCAGCGCGGGTTTCAGCGCATGACGTAAAATGATGCGCCGCATCGGCAGCCCTTTGGCTCGCGCGGTGCGGATAAAGTTAGAATGCAGGACCTCAATCATTGAACCGCGGGTAATACGCGCGATACTGGCGATATAGGCTAACGATAAGGCCACCATCGGCAGAATCATAAATTTCAGCGCCCCGCCGTTCCAGCCGCCGCCGGGCAGCCAGTGCAGCGTGATGGCGAATATCATCACCAGCAGCGGCGCAACCACGAAACTGGGTATCACCACGCCGGTCATTGCCACCCCCATGACCGCATAATCCCATTTCGTATTCTGCTTCAGGGCCGCAATAACCCCTGCCGTCACGCCGAGAACTACCGCCAACAGGAAGGCGGCCAGCCCTAATTTAGCGGAGACCGGGAAGCTCGACGCCACCAGATCGTTTACCGAATAGTCTTTATATTTAAAAGAGGGACCGAAATCACCGTGCGCCAGCTGCTTCAGATAATTGAAGTACTGGGTCATGATGGGGTCGTTTAAATGGTATTTGGCTTCAATATTCGCCATCACTTCTGGCGGCAGCGTGCGTTCACCGGTAAATGGACTTCCCGGCGCAAGACGCATCATGAAGAAAGAGATCGTAATAAGAATAAATAGCGTCGGAATCGCTTCCAGACAGCGACGAAAAATAAATTTTAACATTGCCCGTACCTTCTGGCCTGTGCCTATCGAGTGCGATGAATTCAGACACGGTGGGGCAAGCGTCGCCTGCCCCACGTATTGCCATTAATGTTTGATAATATAAAGGTTTTTAACGTAGATATTATCTAACGGGTCTTTACCGGTATAGCCACCCACCCACGGTTTAACCAGACGGGCGTTGACGTAATAGAAGACCGGCACGATCACAGAATCTTTATCGAGCTGCTGTTCTGCTTGCGCATACAGATCGGCACGCTTCGCGTCATCATTCGTTTGTAATGTTTCGGCGATGATTTTATCGAAAGCCGGGCTCTTATAATGAGAGGTGTTATTTGAGCTGTCGCTCAGCATCGTATTCAGGAATGAGGTCGGTTCGTTGTAATCCGCACACCAGCCGGCACGCGCCACGTCGAAGGTCCCCTGATGACGATTATCGAGGAAGGTTTTCCATTCCTGATTTTCCAGCTTGACGTTAGCACCCAGGTTTTTCTTCCAGATGGACGCCACGGCAATAGCCAGTTTTTTATGCAGATCGGAAGTGTTATACAGTAAATTAAAGGTCAGCGGTTTATCGGCGGTATATCCGGCTTCCGCCAGCAGTTTTTTCGCTTCTTCGTTACGCTTGTCCTGAGACCAGGTAAACCACTCTGGTTTGACAACCTTCATGCCATCGGTATACGGCGGTGTATAGCTATAGGCCGGCAGGTCGCCCTGATTCTTCACTTTATTAACGATAATATCGCGATCCAGCGCCATTTTCAGCGCGGTACGAACGCGGGCGTCGGTAAACGGTGCTTTCTGGTTATTAATTTCGTAGTAATAGGTGCAGAGATACGGGTCAACATGGACTTCTTGCGGGATCTCTTTTTTCAGCTTCTGGAACAGTTCAATCGGCATGTTGTTATAGGTCATGTCGATTTCGCCGCTGCGGTAGCGGTTAACGTCAGTCACTTCGGAAGAAATCGGCAGGTAGGTCACCTGATTAATGACGGTCTTCGCGTTATCCCAGTATTGCGGATTGCGCTCAAGCACAATACGTTCGTTAACGACCCAGTCTTTCAGCTTATAAGCGCCGTTGGTCACGATATTGGCAGGCTGGGTCCATTTCTCGCCGTATTTTTCGATAGCGGCTTTTGGCACCGGAGAAACGGATGGGTGAACGAGGAGTTTATAGAAATAAGGAACCGGTTCGCTCAGCGTCACTTCGAAGGTTTTATCATCAATCGCTTTGACGCCCAGATCGGTGATCGGCTTTTTGCCCGCGATAATGTCATCAACGTTCAGCAGGTGGCCATATTGCAGGTAGCTTGCGTAAGGTGAAGCGGTTTTCGGATCCGCCAGACGCTGCCAGCTATAAACGAAATCTTGCGCGGTAACCGGCGTGCCATCGGACCATTTGGCATCTTTGCGCAGATGGAAGGTCCAGACTTTAAAATCTTTATTATCCCAGGATTCTGCGGCCCCAGGGATCGGATGGCCTTGAATATCGCCAATCACTAACCCTTCAAACAAATCGCGGTTAATGTTGGATTCCGGAACGCCTTCAATTTTATGCGGGTCCAGGGATTGCACTTCTGCGCCGTTATTACGTACCAGCGATTGTTTATCCGCCAGCTGCACCCCTGCAGGTACATCCGCTGCCATGGCAACATTCGCGGTAATTAGCGCAGACAAAATCCCCGCGGCTACCAGACTTTTTTTGGTGATGATGGTCATTGTGTTGTTACTCCATTCATTATAATTACTGGCTATTTAACCAGCCTGTTTTTTTCCCCTTACGGGATTCTGTACAGTGCAGGAGTTTATGCTGCTGTCAGACGTTACTGCTTGCTATCACCGACTTATTTATTACGGCCGCTCAAACGGCGACCTTGGCGTCGATTCTTTTATCCCCTGTGGCGGGGCGTTTTCAGCCGTAATGAGTTATTTAATAATAATTCTCATTTACGTGTATTATTCAGTTAGCGATCACGGCGGAAAGTACCAAAAGGCCATCTCATCCGCCAATGCAATTTGCAAATATGTTACCGGATTCTCTTTTATGGTTTTCTCTGCGCCGCTATCTTGCCCTGTCTTTCGGCGTGAAAATCATTAAAGAATTTAGTTTTCATACAGATACTGTCAACAGCCCGTTATGGGTGTCCCATAACCACGCGAAGATGCATTTTTGTACGAAAATTTAACAATCGGTTATTATTTAGCACATTCATCTGCCCCGGTTATGAAATTACTAATATCATTTCAATTATGCGACGGCAAGCACCAGAGAATGATGTGAAGAAAATAACAGTGGCGGAGGGGGGATAAAAAGAGAGGAGACGTTCGATAATTTGCACAACAATTTGATAAATAAGAATATTTAAAGGTATTACAGAAAGCTATCTTGTACCGCCTTTTCCGCTTTATGGATATGTTTTGCTAATAATGAAGCAAACGCGGAGCGCTGGGCTCCGCATCGCGCAGGCTCGTTTAACTCACCAGGCCGGGAAACAGCGCTTTTATTCCGGTGACGATAAACTCAATCCCCAGCGCCATCAGCAACAGCCCCATAATACGCGTGATGACGTTGATGCCGGTCTGCCCTAACAGGCGCACCAGCCATGGCGCCATGCGGAAAATCCCCCAGCAGCATAAGGCAAACAGGGCAATGGCAAGGGAGAACCCTAAAAGGTAGGTTACCGTGTGGTAGCGCGTTCCCCAGACGATAGTCGAGCTGATTGCGCCCGGCCCTGCCATCAGCGGCAGCGCCAACGGCACGACGCCAATACTTTCACGAATTGCGGTTTCCGATTTTTCCTGCTTGTTTTGTTTGTCCTCGCCGAGTTTGCCGCTGATCATCGACATCGCAATCGTCACGACCAGGATCCCGCCGGCAATACGGAATGAATCAATAGAGATGCCGAAAATTTGCAAAATCGAGTCACCGAGAAACAGCGACGTCAGCAGAATGATGGCGACCGAAAGATTCGCCGTCAGGTTGGTCTTATTGCGGATCACCGCCGTCTGATAACTGGTCATACTAATGAAGACCGGGATGATGCCTACCGGGTTAACCAGCGCAAATAACCCGATGAAAAACTTGAAGTAGGTTGAAAAATCAAACAACGGTAGAGTCACAGTGCGCTCCGCAGCATCATTAAAAATGGCTGTTGACAGTTAGCCACATAAAATATTCGCGCAGAAGATACGCTTTTTAGCAGCATAATTCATCTCAAATATACGTATAGCGGCGACAAAATGGCATGTTATATATTTGTTTCCCCCGGTTACTTATTCACTTAGTTTGCATACCAATTATTACACTTGATTTGACCGGTCAAAAAACAGACTGCTGAAAGGTGTCAGCTTCGCGCAAACTTGATCTAAATCACGTAAATTATACTCAGAAGTGAGTAACCTTGTTGACACCAAAAGAGTGCAGCATAGCGGTACCTGAGAATCAAAAAGATCAAGCTTCTTTAGTAAATCAATGAAGCCAGCGGCGCCAGAAACGGCACCTTAACATTTAGATGCAAGCTGTTAACAGCCTGTCTATACTGTCGAATCGAGCTACTGATTTACTAAAAAAGTTTAACATTATCAGGAGAGCATTATGGCTGTTACTAATGTCGCTGAACTTAACGCACTCGTAGAGCGCGTAAAAAAAGCCCAGCGTGAATATGCCAGTTTCACTCAAGAACAAGTTGATAAGATCTTCCGTGCCGCCGCTTTGGCCGCCGCAGATGCTCGAATCCCTCTCGCAAAAATGGCCGTAGCCGAATCTGGCATGGGCATTGTCGAAGACAAGGTTATCAAAAACCACTTCGCTTCCGAATATATCTATAACGCATATAAAGATGAAAAGACCTGCGGTGTTCTCTCTGAAGACGACACTTTCGGGACTATCACCATCGCCGAACCTATCGGTATTATCTGCGGTATCGTTCCGACGACTAACCCGACTTCCACAGCAATCTTCAAATCACTGATCAGCCTGAAGACGCGTAACGCGATCATCTTCTCTCCACATCCGCGTGCGAAAGATGCGACCAACAAAGCGGCAGATATCGTGCTGCAGGCCGCTATCGCTGCAGGCGCACCGAAAGATCTGATCGGTTGGATCGACCAGCCTTCCGTTGAGCTGTCTAACGCGCTGATGCATCACCCTGACATTAACCTGATCCTCGCGACCGGCGGTCCAGGCATGGTTAAAGCAGCCTATAGCTCCGGTAAACCGGCTATCGGCGTGGGTGCAGGTAACACTCCGGTTGTTATTGATGAAACTGCAGACGTTAAGCGCGCGGTCGCTTCCGTACTGATGTCTAAAACCTTTGATAACGGCGTTATCTGTGCGTCTGAGCAGTCAGTCGTTGTTGTTGACTCTGTCTATGACGCCGTTCGCGAGCGTTTCGCCAGCCACGGCGGCTACCTGCTGCAGGGCAAAGAGCTGAAAGCCGTTCAGGACATCATCCTGAAAAATGGCGCACTGAACGCGGCAATCGTAGGTCAGCCGGCATACAAAATTGCTGAACTGGCAGGCTTCACCGTTCCGGCTACCACCAAGATTCTGATTGGTGAAGTGACCGACGTTGATGAAAGCGAGCCGTTTGCTCACGAAAAACTGTCTCCGACGCTGGCGATGTACCGCGCGAAGAACTTCGAAGATGCTGTTGATAAAGCTGAAAAACTGGTTGCGATGGGCGGTATCGGTCATACCTCTTGCCTGTACACCGACCAGGACAACCAGCCGGCTCGCGTTGCCTACTTCGGCCAGATGATGAAAACCGCACGTATCCTGATTAACACCCCGGCTTCTCAGGGTGGTATCGGTGACCTGTACAACTTTAAACTCGCGCCTTCCCTGACTCTGGGTTGTGGTTCCTGGGGTGGTAACTCCATCTCTGAAAACGTTGGTCCGAAACACCTGATCAACAAGAAAACCGTTGCTAAGCGAGCTGAAAACATGTTGTGGCACAAACTTCCGAAATCTATCTACTTCCGTCGTGGCTCACTGCCAATCGCACTGGATGAAGTGATTACTGATGGTCACAAACGCGCGCTGATTGTGACTGACCGCTTCCTGTTCAACAACGGTTATGCAGACCAGATCACCTCCGTGCTGAAGGCATCCGGCGTTGAGACTGAAGTCTTCTTCGAAGTTGAAGCTGACCCGACCCTGAGCGTAGTACGTAAAGGTGCGGATCTGGCTAACTCCTTCAAGCCGGACGTTATCATCGCCCTGGGCGGTGGTTCCCCGATGGATGCCGCGAAAATCATGTGGGTAATGTACGAACATCCGGAAACCCACTTCGAAGACCTGGCGCTGCGCTTTATGGACATCCGTAAACGTATCTACAAGTTCCCGAAAATGGGCGTGAAAGCGAAGATGATCGCCGTCACCACCACTTCCGGTACCGGTTCTGAAGTTACGCCATTCGCCGTTGTTACCGACGATGCAACGGGTCAGAAATATCCGCTGGCTGACTACGCGCTGACTCCGGATGTCGCGATTGTTGATGCTAACCTCGTGATGGATATGCCGAAGTCCCTGTGTGCTTTCGGTGGTCTTGACGCCGTGACTCACGCCCTGGAAGCCTATGTTTCCGTACTGGCATCTGAGTTCTCCGACGGCCAGGCTCTGCAGGCGCTGAAACTGCTGAAAGAGTACCTGCCAGCGTCCTACCACGAAGGTTCTAAGAACCCGGTAGCACGTGAACGTGTGCACAGTGCAGCAACTATCGCCGGTATCGCGTTTGCTAACGCCTTCCTCGGCGTATGTCACTCCATGGCGCACAAACTGGGTTCTCAGTTCCACATTCCGCACGGCCTGGCTAACGCCCTGCTGATTTGTAACGTGATTCGTTACAACGCGAATGACAACCCGACCAAGCAGACTGCATTCAGCCAGTACGACCGTCCGCAGGCACGCCGTCGCTACGCTGAAATCGCGGACCACCTGGGTCTGAGCGCACCGGGCGACCGTACCGCAGCGAAAATTGAAAAACTGCTGGCATGGCTGGAAAGCCTGAAGGCTGAACTGGGTATTCCTAAGTCTATCCGTGAAGCCGGCGTACAGGAAGCTGACTTCCTGGCCCACGTTGACAAGCTGTCTGAAGATGCATTCGATGACCAGTGCACCGGCGCTAACCCGCGCTATCCGCTGATTGCCGAGCTGAAACAGATTCTGCTGGATACCTTCTACGGTAACGAGTTCAGCGAAGGTGAAACTGCCGCGAAGAAAGAGACCGCAGCAGCGCCAAAAGCCGATAAAAAAGCGAAGAAATCTGCTTAATCGACTCTGATAACGCTGGTAAAAGCCCCATCTCCGGATGGGGCTTTTTTTTATCTCATTCCGGTAGAGCATGACCGGATAAGCGATCGCAAACGCTTTTTCCTGACGCGCATTGCGGCCTGGATATCTACGCTAACGCTGTTGGCGGTTTGTTTTCGGCGGCACGGCAGCCTGGTCAGGCTCATTACGCCCTCATGCCGTTGATACCCGGTCAGGAGAAGCCCGTCGCGGAGAATCGTCAGCAGCAGGCGTGCCAGGCATAACCCGTTCCGGGGAAAGGTCAGGACATCGGTTCACAGTAAAGAGACGCAGCAGGCGCCATACAGGCGCCTGGGTGGGGAATGATGTGGACGATTAGCAGGGGCGATGTTTACTCTGCACCCGGGTCAGCGAGCCTTCACTTAACGCCTCTTTATAATGTTTACGGCAGACGGAAACATAGCGCTCATTCCCGCCAATCACGACCTGCTCGCCTTCATTATATGGCCGACCTTCCTGATCGAGACGCAGCACCATGCTCGCTTTACGTCCGCAGAAGCAGATCGTTTTTAATTCAACCAGCTTATCGGACCACGCTAATAAATATTGACTGCCAATAAACAACTCGCCACGGAAATCCGTACGCAGGCCGTAACACAACACCGGAATATCCAGCCGATCGACGACTTCAGACAATTCATGTACCTGCTCGCGGGTCAGAAACTGACTCTCATCCACCAGGACACAATGAACAGGCTGTTGCGCATGCTCGGCCGCAATATCGCTAAAGAGCGAGGTCTGAGGGTTAAACAGGCGGGCTGGCGAGGAGAGACCAATTCTTGAACTGACCTTACCTGAACCAAAGCGGTCATCAATCTCGGCGGTATAAACCAGGGCACGCATGCCTCGCTCTTGGTAATTGTATGACGACTGTAACAAAGCGGTCGACTTACCTGCATTCATTGCAGAATAGTAGAAATAAAGTTGAGCCATCGGCTGCATCACCCCAATCAATGTGTTTTATCGCGGCAAAATTGTAGCATATTTTCCCGTGCTATCCCCCCTTTCAGCATGGGTATAGCGGCATACGCTATGTCCGTCCCCCCTGCTGATAGATTACGCTTTTTTAATTGAATGCAGGTGCCGGCAATTTGTACAGCCCCCCTGGCTGGCGCCCGGCGATTGTCCTTTTGTGCGAATCGTAGCATGAGCCAACCCGCTATAACGTTTTTTGCTCACCAGATTATATTAAAGATTGCCGTTACTAATACGCTAATACTCAAGAGGGATATTTATCCCTGCAAAGTATAATTTTACTCCCGGCCAGCAGAGAAAAGCATACTATCTCAGGGTTTTAGCGCAGGATTCGGGTCAGGCTATAAGCAAAAAAGATGTGAAGTCGCACGTAGAATTTAACTTAAATTAATTAATTGCTGCGACAAATAACAAGTAATTTTGAATTCCTTACATTCTCCCCTATTGCACATCCGATTATATCGCTCTATTATTAGTCCAACAAACCACCCCACAATATAAGTTTGAGATTACTACAATGAGCGAAGCACTTAAAATTTTGAACAACATCCGTACTCTTCGTGCGCAGGCAAGAGAATGCACCCTTGAAACGCTAGAAGAAATGCTGGAAAAATTAGAAGTTGTCGTTAACGAACGTCGCGAAGAAGAAAGCGCTGCAGCTGCAGAAATTGAAGAGCGTACTCGTAAACTGCAACAATACCGTGAAATGCTGATTGCAGATGGTATTGACCCGAACGAACTGCTGAGCACCATGGCGGCAGTCAAAGCGGGTACTAAAGCTAAACGCGCTGCGCGTCCGGCTAAATACAGCTACGTTGATGAAAACGGCGAAACCAAAACCTGGACAGGTCAAGGTCGCACCCCGGCAGTGATCAAAAAAGCCATGGACGAGCAGGGTAAAACCCTGGACGATTTCCTGCTGTAATCGAGCATCTGTATTTGAAAAATCCCGCTTCGGCGGGATTTTTTTTATCTGCCGCCCGGCGATATAAAAAAACCGGGAAACGAAATTCGCTCCCGGTTTATCATTAAGCAGAAAACGATTACTTAGCTACTGCTTTTTCCAGCCAGGCTTTAAAATCTGCGCCGAGGGATTTATGGCGCACGCCATATTCCACAAACGCCTGCATATAGCCCAGTTTATTACCGCAGTCGTGGCTCTTACCTTTCATATGATAGGCTTCAACGGTCTCTTTCTCGATCAGCATGTCGATCGCATCGGTCAGCTGGATTTCATCCCCGGCTCCCGGAGGTGTTTTTGCCAGCAGCGGCCAAATGTCTGCGCTCAGCACATAGCGACCGACGACAGCAAGGTTAGACGGCGCCACATCGGCTTTCGGCTTCTCAACCACACCCACCATCGGGACGCTTTCGCCCGGCTGCAGGGATTCGCCTTTGCAGTCGACAACGCCATAGGCGGTAACATCAGCAACCGGCTCAACCATAATCTGGCTGGATCCTGTTTCATCAAAACGGGCGATCATTTCGGCCAGGTTATCACGGGAAAGATCCGACTCAAATTCATCCAGAATAACGTCTGGCAGAATAACCGCGACCGGCTCGTCACCCACCACCGGATGCGCGCACAGTACCGCATGACCCAGACCTTTAGCCAGCCCCTGACGGACCTGCATAATGGTGACATGCGGCGGACAAATAGACTGAACCTCTTCCAGAAGCTGACGTTTAACACGTTTTTCCAGCATCGCTTCCAGTTCAAAACTGGTATCGAAATGGTTTTCGATAGAGTTTTTAGACGAATGGGTCACCAGAACAATTTCAGTAATTCCGGCTGCGATGCATTCGTTAACAACGTACTGAATTAAAGGCTTATCTACCAGTGGCAGCATTTCTTTCGGAATAGCCTTGGTGGCGGGTAGCATCCTGGTACCTAATCCCGCAACCGGGATAACAGCTTTTCTTACTTTAGAATTAAGGGCAGCCATTGAAATCTCCTGGACTGTTCGTTTTTTAAACTTTTCGTTAATAATAACGTGTCGAGTATATCAGTCCACTCAGGCAAACCTGGTCTGAAAAGGTTTGTGTTCCCTCGAATTAGGACTTTACTTATAAAACGCAATGATAGTACCACCGCAAAAGATTACCCGGTAATCCTACCAGCTTAAAAAAACCGGTAATTGTTCATTCCGCAGACAACATCAGTCGCAAACGCCCTCCGGCCCCCCAAATTTGGCACTGCCATGATGCGCAGCGCTGGCTAATTTGGTTGAGATAAGCGTTACCCAATGTCCCTAACGGAACGCCATTGCTAATCTGAATTTGATGTTCTCCGGTATTGAGTGTGCCATTCAGACCTGCGGATACCAATATCAAATTTTTCAGACCGCTATGGTAATAACCCACCAGCAATGGAAACTGCCCAGGTAAATTGGCCTGACGGAGTAATTGGTTAACCTGTTTTAACAGGCTCCCCATTTCCGGCAGGCGCTGCCCCTGATGGGCCAGCTGCTCCTGAAGCAATCCATTAAACAAAGCCCGCAGCAACAGCGCCGCAAGCACCCCATTATCTCCTGCTCGTGTGACATCCAGACAATAGAATGCCAGATCATTTTCCGATAATGGCGCAATATCGAGCACCAGACCGGGTTTATCCGCCGACACCAGCTGACGATAATGGATACGGCACTTCGAAATTTCTTGCTGTACGGGAGGCTGAAGCTCCTGCAGTAGCCTTGACGCTGCGGTAGGGTCGCTAACCAGCGCATCCCAGTCCTCAAACAACCGCTCTTCTTCCTCAACCCGCGAGTTGAACATATTGGGATACAGACAGGCATACACCGTTTCCCGCAGGCGGTTGAAATCTTTTACCGGCTTTAGCAACACATCCTGGACGCCAAGGCGCAACGCTTTGGCAATGTCGGCCATATTTTCCGTTGCCGAAATCATCAGAATCGGCAGCTTTTCGCCCCGGTTGCGCAGCTGCTCCACCAGCTCAAGACCATTCATTCGCGGCATAGAGATGTCGCAAATCATCAGGTCGGGTTTGGACTCGGCCATTTTCTGGAGTGCTTCCACGCCATCCCCCGCCTGAACCGTTGTCGCGCCCAGTGAGGTTAGCCAGGAGTGCAAGAGCGAGCGGAAAACGGCTTCGTCTTCAACTATCAGAATCAGTTTTCCCGCCAATGGCTGCGTCATGATCTCTCCTCTGGCTGACGATAGTTAAATAGTGGCATGCAATTCACACTATCGCCTGTCAGAATTTACTTAAGTCCTGGTTAAATGGCGTCACACCGCGGTGCGCACCAAGGGTAGTAGCTCATCCATCTTCTTTTCAACCGCCTGATGTCCGGCAGCAATCGCCTCCCCGGCACGATGAAAATCAAGCGTGGATATTTGTGGGCAAAAAGGCTGTAGCAGAATATCGGGAGGATCGCCCGCCATACGATTGCGTTTCAGGCGATTTTCCAGCACCTGAATAGAGGTCGACATAATCTCCATCGCCGTTGGCGTCGCCGCGCGGCGGGAGGTCATTCCGCTCAGACGCGCGCGAATCCTCGCATGCCAGGAAAAATCTTTGTCTTCTTCAGGCTGAGGTTTTTCAATTGACCACAAATCCTGCTGCATCAGGTGCGCATCGTGCTGTAAGTCGACGGCAATCACGATATCCGCCCCCAGCGCGCGCGCCAGGGAAACCGGAACGGGGTTGACCACCGCGCCATCGACCAGCCAGTAGCCATTATGCATAACCGGTGACATCAGGCCCGGCATGCTGCAGGAGGCGCGCACGGCCTGGTGCAGATCGCCCTCGGTAAACCACAGTTCGCGCCCGGTGCTTAAATTAGTCGCCACCGCAGCAAAGCGACGGTCGCAGCGCTCAATATCGGAGACGGGCAATACCTGTCGAAAGCGGTTGAATACGCGCTCACCGCGCAGCAGTCCACCGCGACGCCAGGAAAGATCCATCAATCGCAGCACGTCCCAGTTGCTAAAAGAGGAGACCCATTTCTCAAGGACCGGAAGCCGGTTGCAGGCAAAGGCGGCCCCCACCAGCGCACCGATTGAACATCCTGCGACGATATCAATTTCAATGCCCGCGCGCTGTAGCGCTTTAATCGTCCCGATATGCGACCATCCGCGGGCAGCTCCCGCCCCTAACGCCAGACCAATTTTAAGCTTTCTCATTATGACCGGTATACTTCCTTCCACTCCGAGCATGGCATCATTGCCACAGCTCAGTTAACATAAAACACTTTGGCGCCGATGCGCCGTGATTCTTTTTCCATGGAGGCCGATTTGTCGCCATTATGCCCTTGTGGCAGCGCTCTGGAGTATAGCTCATGTTGTCAGCGATATCTGAGCGGCTCGCTGCCCGCACCGGATCCCTCACAGCTGATGCGATCCCGCTACAGCGCGTTTGTCATGAAGGATGCCGATTACCTGATCGCCACCTGGCACCCTTCCTGCCAGCCGCAGCACTTCCGGGACGATCTGGAACAGGGGTTCGCTAAAACGCAATGGCAAGGCTTAACCGTATTTGCTACCGATGAAGGCCGTCACCCCGACGAGGGTTTCGTCAGTTTCATCGCGCGATATCACGACGATAACCGCCCCGGCGCGATTATTGAACGTTCCAGATTCTTAAAAGAAAATGGACGGTGGTATTATATCGACGGCACACGACCGCTGATTGGTCGTAACGACCCCTGCCCTTGCGGTTCAGGTAAAAAATTTAAAAAATGCTGCGGCCAGTAAAGCTGACGCCGGCAATAGCAAACACTACAGGATTTTCCTCGCGATGCATTCATTACAACGTAAAGTACTACGCACCATTTGCCCTGACCAGAAAGGACTCATCGCGCGTATCACGAATATTTGTTACAAGCACGAGCTGAATATCGTGCAGAACAACGAGTTTGTCGATCACCGTACCGGTCGCTTCTTTATGCGTACCGAACTGGAAGGTATTTTTAATGATGCCATTCTGCTCGCCGACCTTGATAGCGCGCTGCCGGAAGGCTCTATACGCGAACTGACGCCCGCCGGCCGCCGTCGCGTGGTGATCCTGGTCACCAAAGAAGCGCACTGTCTGGGCGATCTGCTGATGAAAGCCAACTATGGCGGCCTGGATGTTGAGATTGCGGCCGTCATCGGCAATCATGAAACCCTGCGCTCGCTGGTCGAACGTTTTGATATCCCGTTCCAGCTGGTCAGTCACGAAGGGCTGACGCGCGAAGAACACGACAAGCTGATGGGCGATGCCATTGAATCTTACGCGCCGGATTATGTGGTGCTGGCGAAGTATATGCGCGTTCTGACGCCGGAATTCGTTTCCCGCTTCCCGAACCAGATTATCAACATTCATCACTCCTTCCTGCCAGCCTTTATTGGCGCCCGTCCTTATCATCAGGCCTATGAGCGCGGCGTGAAGATCATCGGCGCTACCGCCCACTACGTTAATGACAACCTGGATGAAGGCCCGATCATTATGCAGGATGTTATTCATGTCGATCACACCTATACGGCGGAAGATATGATGCGAGCGGGCCGCGATGTGGAAAAGAATGTGCTGAGCCGCGCGCTGTATCAGGTTCTGGCCCAGCGCGTGTTTGTTTACGGCAACCGAACGATTATTCTTTAATCGATAATGAAATGAACTGGTTAGCATTGCGTCTTTACGCGTAAATTTCAGGCAACCAGTTTAATTTTATCAACGGAAAGCTTTACAGGGGCGCATCATTTGATATGATGCGCCCCGCTTCCCCAGAAGGAAGCAGGCCAGTATTAAGCATTGCCCCGTGGTGGGGTTCCCGAGCGGCCAAAGGGAGCAGACTGTAAATCTGCCGTCATCGACTTCGAAGGTTCGAATCCTTCCCCCACCACCATTATTCACCACAGCAACGTGGTAACCCCGGTAGGCCTTTGCGAGGTTTGCACTTATCGGGAAGGGTGAGGCGCGAAGCGATAAATAATCCTTCAACCACCATCAAAAGTATTACGCTCAAGTAGTTCATACCCCTGGCGGGGTTCCCGAGCGGCCAAAGGGAGCAGACTGTAAATCTGCCGTCATCGACTTCGAAGGTTCGAATCCTTCCCCCGCCACCATCGCTTTCCTGCGACTTATTCATTATATCCATCTCGTTTGCACCATATTCTGCCCGTGCAGGGAAGGATGAGAAGCTTCGACCAGGTTCGATTCGAGCGCAGCGAGAAAGCGTTGCCGCAGGCAACGACCCGAAGGGTGAGGCGCGAAGCGACGAATAATCCTTCCCCCGCCACCATCGCTTTCCTGCGACTTATTCATTATATCCCTCTCGTTTGCACCATATTCTGCCCGTGCAGGGAAGGATGAGAAGCTTCGACCAGGTTCGATTCGAGCGCAGCGAGAAAGCGTTGCCGCAGGCAACGACCCGAAGGGTGAGGCGCGAAGCGACGAATAATCCTTCCCCCGCCACCATCACTTTCCTGCGACTTATTCATTATATCCATCTCGTTTGCACCATATTCTGCCCGTGCAGGGAAGGATGAGAAGCTTCGACCAGGTTCGATTCGAGCGCAGCGAGAAAGCGTTGCCGCAGGCAACGACCCGAAGGGTGAGGCGCGAAGCGACGAATAATCCTTCCCCCGCCACCATCGCTTTCCTGAGACTTATTCATTATATCCCTCTCGTTTGCACCATATTCTGCTCTGCAGGGAAGGATGAGAAGCTTCGACCAGGTTCGATTCGAGCGCAGCGAGAAAGCGTTGCCGCAGGCAACGACCCGAAGGGTGAGGCGCGAAGCGACGAATAATCCTTCCCCCGCCACCATCACTTTCCTGCGACTTCTTCGTTATACCCATCTCGTTTGCACTATATTCTGCCCGTATGGGAATTAGCTCCGCATCAAGCGAAACGGTTAACACATTGATGCTGCTATTCAGGTGACGTTACATCGGCGGCAGACGGCGGGTTACCGGCGAGCTTTTTACTATCGAAGTATTACACTGGGCATGCTCGGCCAGACCATCCAGCAGGGTATCAAGCTGCGCAATATCCCGCACCACCAGGCGCATCACAAAGCAATCCTCGCCCGTGACCTTGTCACATTCAATGCATTCTGGCATTGCCTGGATATATTTATCGACCTTCTGCAGCAAGCCCGGTAGCGGTCTGACGCGAACCAGCGCCTGTAGGGTATAACCGAGCGCCGCAAGGTTAACCCGGGCGCCGTATCCCTGAATCACCCCGCGCTCCTCCAGTCGCTTCACCCGCTCTGCGGTACTGGGTGACGTCAATCCCACCCGCGCGCTCAACACCTTGAGCGATATACGCGCATCTTCTGCCAGACAGGCCAGAATGGCGCGATCGATATTATCAATTAAGTGTTCCATTCGTTTTACCTGATAAATAAAAGCAATACTCGTCTTTTACCTTAGATCATGCATGTCAACCTGTCAGCAGATTAACGACAATATCGGCATCATCACGGAGGTAGAAAAATGGCACATACAGTAACGGGCGTCTGGCAAATGAGTCTGGCGATGATCATTTCGGGTTCGATCGGCGCCTTCGTTTTACTCTCCGGCTTGCCGGTTATCGATGTGGTCTTCTGGCGTTGCCTGATTGGCGCCCTGACCTTACTGGGGTTTATCTCTTTCAGCCGACAGCCGTTCAGCCAGCTCACGCGGCTAACGCTACTGCTGGCGATCCTCGGTGGCATCGCGCTGGTCATTAACTGGCTGCTGCTGTTTGCCGCTTACGCCCGAATTTCGATTGGCATGGCTACCGTGGTGTATAACACTCAGCCGTTTATGCTGGTACTGATGGGAATGCTGACAGGCGAGCGGGTGACGCTGATTAAATGGGGCTGGCTAACGTTGGCTTTTTTCGGCGTGGTCGTCCTGCTCTCCAGCGAGCTGATGCAGGCTCATGGTAGCCAGCTGGCTACGGGTATTGCGCTGGCCCTTGGCGCCGCCTTTTTCTACGCCTTGACTGCGATGATCGCCCGCAAGCTGCGTCCGCTTCCGCCTCAGCATATCGCCTTTATTCAGGTTATCGTCGGGACAATCATGCTGCTACCGCTGGTTCACGCCCCCGATTTCACCGCCGCGTTCCCCTGGCATTACCTGCTGATTCTGGGCATTGTGCATACCGGCATTATGTACCAGCTGCTCTATAGCGCGATTCAGAAACTGCCGACGCCCATAACCGGTACGCTCTCCTTTATCTATCCGCTTGTGGCGATGGTTGTCGATTATCTGCTCTTCCATCATGCGCTGACGCCGGTGCAGTTGGTCGGAGGCCTGCTGATTCTGTTTGCGGCGGCGGGAAATAATCTCGGCTGGGGCGACAGGCTGGCGTCTGGCCACAAAAAACCCCGCCAGAGCGGGGTATAATTCTGCCGGACCGGGCGATCAGCGGCGGGCGCGGACTATCTGATATCTGCGCGTCAGGTATTCTACCGGCACGCTCCAGATATGTACCAGACGGGAGAACGGGAACAGCAGGAACAGCGTCATCCCCAGCACCAGGTGCATACGGAAAATAAAGGCGACGCCGTCCAGGTGTGCGGACGCCCCGCCGTGGAACGTCACCACGGACTGTGCCCAGTTCACCAGCTTCATCATTTCGCTGCCATCCATATGCTGGGCGGAGAACGGAATAGTCAGCAGGCCCAGCGCACACTGGAGAATCAGCACGGAGAGCACCAGAATATCGGCACCGGTCGTGGTTGCCCGTACGCGCGGGCTGAACAGACGACGTTTCAGCAACAGCACGCCCCCCACCAGACACATCACGCCGGAGGCGCCGCCGGCAAACATCGCCATTTTCTGCTTCACTTCCAGCGGCAGCCACGCTTCATACATCCAGTGCGGCGTCAGCATCCCAAGGAAGTGTCCGGCGAAAATCCCCAGAATCCCGATGTGGAACAGGTTAGACGCCAGATTCATCCCTTTGCGATCCAGCATCTGACTGGAGGCGGCGCGCCAGGTGTACTGTCCGTAATCGTAGCGCAGCCAGCTCCCAATCAGGAACACCGCTCCGGCAATGTAGGGATAGATGTCAAAGAAGAACATATTCAGGAAGTGCATTATTGCTGTCCTCCGTTAGAGATATTCAAATATTGCGGGGCCACGGCTCCGGCAAAACGACGCTGGTGAGCGGCGATATCGGACTCACCGCAGCCTTGATCGGCAAAGAATTTCACCTGTTCTTCTTCCCAGACGGCATCCAGCGCCTGCGGCGTATCGTCACGCGCTTCATCAGCGATTTTTTCCGCAACTTTCGCTTCATCTAGCGCACTGTTTGCCAGCTTCAGCAGCTGTTCAAACAGAACGGCATAGCGGCTTTCACGCTGCTGCAGACGCGCGCAAAGCAGCGCCAGAATCGGCGCGATATCCTGCAGACCGCCAATGGCTTCGCTCTCCGGCAGCTGCGCGAGATATTCCAGATACAGCGGCAGATGATCGGGCAGCTCGCGGCTGTCGAGCACCAGACCGTGCTGCTCATACTGGTTCAGCAGATCGACCATCGCCTGCCCGCGGTCGCGAGATTCGCCGTGCACGTGCTCAAACAGCAGCAGCGAGGTTGCGCGCCCCCGGTCAAACAGTTCGCTGTAGGCGGCCTGGGCATCCAGCAGATCCTGCGCGGTTAAATCACGCAGGAAGACGCCCAGGGCCTGGGCATCCGCTTTTTCCAGTTTCTCTGACGTAGCCAGAACGTCGAAGAGTTCATTTTGATGCTGCCATAAGTCCGCATCCGGGTACTCAAGCAGACGTGAAACAACCACGAGTTCGATCATGCGTGCGGCTCCGTTTTGCTGGTCACATCCACGGCATCGATGCGGCGGCTGTTGAACAGGTTGAAGGACGAATCAGACCCGTGACAGCCGTCACCGAAGCTAAAGCCACAGCCGCTTTTCTCCGGGAAGGCTTCGCGCGCCAGCTCACGATGGCTGCTCGGCACCACGAAACGGTCTTCGTAGTTGGCAATCGCCAGATAGCGGTACATCTCCTGCGCCTGCGCTTCGGTCAGCCCGACCTCTTCCAGCGCCCGCGTATCGATAACCCCATCGACGGTTTCCGTACGTTTGAAGTGACGCATCGCCAGCATGCGTTTCAGCGCCAACAGCACCGGCTGGGTATCGCCTGCGGTCAGCAGGTTGGCCAGATACTGGACCGGGATACGCAGGCTTTCGACATCCGGCAGGATGCCGTTGCTGCCCAGTTCCCCCGCATCGGCGGCGGACTGGATCGGCGACAGAGGCGGCACATACCAGACCATCGGCAGCGTGCGATATTCCGGGTGCAGCGGCAGAGCCAGCTTCCAGTCCATCGCCATTTTATAGACCGGCGATTTTTGCGCCGCATCAATGACGCTCAGCGGAATGCCGTCTTTCTGCGCCTGCTCAATCACTTTCGGATCGTGCGGATCGAGGAACACGTCCAGCTGACGCTGGTACAGGTCTTTCTCGTTCTCGGTGCTGGCCGCCTGCTCAATCGCATCCGCGTCGTACAGCAGCACGCCAAGGTAACGAATACGCCCGACGCACGTCTCAGAGCAGACCGTCGGCTGACCCGCTTCAATACGCGGGTAGCAGAAGATACATTTCTCGGATTTGCCGCTCTTCCAGTTGAAGTAGATCTTCTTGTACGGGCAGCCGGTAATACACATCCGCCAGCCGCGGCATTTGTCCTGATCGATCAGCACAATGCCGTCTTCTTCACGTTTGTAGATAGCGCCGCTCGGGCACGTTGCCACGCACGCCGGGTTGAGGCAGTGCTCGCACAGGCGCGGCAGATACATCATGAAGGTGTTTTCGAACTGGCCGTACATCGCTTTCTGCATGTTCTCGAAGTTTTTGTCTTTCGACAGCTTCTCGAACTCACCGCCCAGATCGTCTTCCCAGTTCGGGCCTTTCTCGATCTTGTCCATCCGCTGACCGGTAATCAGCGAGCGCGGACGCGCGATGGGCTGCGCCTTGCTGTCTGCCGGCGCGTTGTGCAGCGTCTGGTAGTCAAAATCAAACGGCTCGTAGTAATCGTCCAGACCCGGCAGATGCGGGTTAGCAAAGATTTTACCCAGCAGCAGCGCTTTGTTACCCATGCGCGGCACCAGCTTGCCGTTGATCTTACGGATCCAGCCGCCCTTCCATTTTTCCTGATCTTCCCAGTTGGTCGGGAAGCCGGTACCGGGCTTGGTTTCAACGTTGTTGAACCACGCGTACTCGGTTCCTTCACGGCTGGTCCAGACGTTTTTGCAGGTCACTGAGCAGGTATGACAGCCGATGCATTTATCGAGATTCAGCACCATGCCGACTTGTGAACGAATTTTCATTTTACGCTCTCCTGTACCTGGTCATTGCCTTCGCCATCCAGCCAGTTAATGTTCTTCATCTTACGGACTACTACGAACTCATCGCGGTTAGAACCGACGGTGCCATAGTAGTTAAAGCCATATGCCAGGTGCGCATAGCCACCGATCATATGGGTCGGTTTCGGCGTAATACGCGTCACCGAGTTATGAATACCGCCGCGCTGCCCGGTAATTTCTGACCCCGGCAGGTTTACGATACGTTCCTGCGCGTGGTACATCATGGTCATCCCGGCCGGCACACGCTGGCTCACTACCGCTCGTGCGGTCAGCGCGCCGTTGTTGTTGAAAACTTCAATCCAGTCGTTGTCTTCAACCCCAATCTCTTTGGCATCTTCTTCGCTCATCCAGACGACCGGCCCACCGCGACCTAAAGTCAGCATCAGCAGGTTGTCGCTGTAGGTGGAGTGAATGCCCCATTTCTGGTGCGGCGTGAGGAAGTTCAGCGCCTTCTCCGGGTTGCCGTTGGACTTCTCTCCCATCACCGATTTCACCGAGCGGGTGTCGATCGGCGGACGGTACACCAGCAGGCTTTCACCGAAGTCGCGCATCCACTGATGATCCTGATAGAGGGACTGGCGACCAGAAAGCGTACGCCACGGAATCAGCTCATGAACGTTGGTATAACCGGCGTTGTAGGAGACATGCTCGTCTTCCAGGCCAGACCAGGTCGGGCTGGAGATAATCTTGCGCGGCTGCGCCTGAATATCACGGAAGCGGATCTTCTCGTCTTCTTTGTTGAGCGCCAGGTGAGTATGGTCGCGACCGGTAAATTCGCTCAGCGCCGCCCAGGCTTTCACCGCCACCTGGCCATTGGTTTCCGGCGCCAGCGTGAGGATCATTTCTGCCGCGTCAATCGCCGTATCCAGCATCGGCTGGCCTTTTGCCGGGCCGTCCGCCTTGGTGTAGTTGAGCTTACGCAGCAGGTCCATTTCACTCTGGGTGTTCCAGGCGATACCTTTGCCCCCGTTACCGATTTTCTCCATCAGCGGACCGATAGAGGTGAAGCGTTCATAGGTCGCCGGGTAGTCGCGCTCAACCGGAATGATATGCGGCGCGGTTTTACCGGGAATCAAGTCGCACTCGCCTTTTTTCCAGTCCTTGACGTCCAGCGGCTGCGCCAGTTCGGCGGCGGAGTCGTGCTGAATAGGCAGCGTAACCACGTCGGTTTCTTTACCCAGATGACCGACGCAGACTTCGGAGAATTTCCTCGCGATGCCTTTGTAGATTTCCCAATCGCTTTTCGATTCCCAGGCCGGGTCGACGGCGGCAGACAGCGGGTGAATAAACGGATGCATATCCGAGGTATTCATGTCGTCTTTTTCGTACCAGGTGGCGGTCGGCAGCACGATGTCAGAATAGAGACAGGTGCTCGACAGACGGAAGTCCAGCGTCACCACCAGATCCAGTTTGCCGTCGAGGCCGTTATCCCGCCACTCCACCTCTTCCGGCTTCACGCCGCCCTGCTTGCCCAGATCCAGCCCCTGAATACCGTGCTCGGTACCCAGCAGGTACTTCAGCATGTACTCGTGGCCTTTACCGGAGGAGCCCAGCAGGTTGGAACGCCAGATAAACAGGTTGCGCGGATGGTTTTTGCCGTTTTCCGGCTGCTCCGCCGCAAAGCGAATCGAGCCTTCTTTCAGGGATTTAACGGTGTAATCCACCGCGCTCATGCCAGCTTTTTTCGCCGCATCGGCAATGCGCAGCGGGTTGGTGCCCAGCTGAGGCGCCGACGGTAACCAGCCCATGCGTTCCGCGCGTACGTTGAAGTCCAGCATGTGGCCGCTGTAGCGCGACTTGTCCGCCAGCGGCGACAGCAGCTCCTGCGCGGTGACGGTTTCATAACGCCACTGGCTGGAGTGGTTATAGAAGTAAGAGGTGCTGTTCATGTGACGCGCCGGACGCTGCCAGTCGAGTGCAAACGCCAGCGGCTGCCAGCCGGTCTGCGGACGCAGTTTTTCCTGGCCCACGTAGTGCGCCCAACCGCCGCCGCTCTGGCCGACGCAGCCGCAGAAGACCAGCATGTTGATCAGACCACGATAATTCATATCGAGGTGGTACCAGTGGTTCAGACCGGCACCGACAATGATCATCGAACGACCGTGGGTCTTATCAGCGTTATCGGCAAATTCACGCGCGGTACGAATGATGTGCGCGCGGGAGACGCCGGTAATTTTTTCAGCCCACGCCGGGGTATACGCTTTAAGATCGTCGTAGCTGGTTGCGCAGTTTTCATCGTTGAGGCCGCGATCCAGACCGTAGTTGGCCATGGTCAGATCGTAGACGGTAGTCACCAGCGCGGTGGTGCCATCCGCCAGCTGCAGGCGTTTCACCGGCAGCTTGTGCAGCAGAATGTTTTCCAGTTCAACGCTGGCGAAGTGTTCGGTGCCGTCACCGCCGAAGTACGGGAAGCCAACCTGCGCCACATCGTCGTGGCTGCCGAGCAGGCTCAGGCGCAGTTCAACCTCTTCGCCGGTGGTACCGTTACGCTGCTCAAGGTTCCATTTCCCTTTTTCACCCCAGCGATAGCCGATAGAGCCGTTCGGCGCCATCATTTCACCTTTTTCATCAAAGGCGACGGTTTTCCATTCCGGATGTTCTTCCTGGCCCAGACCATCCACCAGGTCGGCCGCGCGCAGCATGCGGCCCGCGGCGTAATAGCCGTCTCGCTCTTCCAGCATCACCAACATCGGCATATCGCTGTAACGGCGAACGTAGTCGGTGAAATACTGGCTCGGTTTATCGAGGTGGAATTCGCGGAGCATGACGTGGCCCATCGCCAGCGCCATCGCCGCATCGGTGCCCTGCTTCGGCGCCAGCCACAGGTCGCACAGCTTGGCGATCTCGGCGTAGTCCGGAGTAATCGCCACGGTCTTGGTGCCTTTATAGCGAACTTCGGTGAAGAAGTGCGCGTCCGGCGTACGGGTCTGCGGTACGTTGGAGCCCCAGGCGATAATGTAGCTGGAGTTATACCAGTCGGCTGATTCAGGGACGTCGGTCTGCTCGCCCCAGGTCTGCGGGGAGGCCGGCGGCAGATCGCAGTACCAGTCATAGAAGCTGAGACAGGTGCCGCCAATCAGCGACAGATAGCGCGCGCCGGAGGCATAGGAGACCATCGACATCGCCGGGATTGGCGAGAAGCCGGCCACGCGGTCCGGGCCGTAGGTTTTGACGGTGTAGACGTTAGAAGCCGCGATCAGCTCATTCACTTCCTGCCAGGAGGAACGAACGAAACCGCCGCGCCCACGCGCCTGTTTGAAGCTTTTGGCTTTATCGGCGTCTTCAATAATGGATGCCCAGGCATGCACCGGATCTGAATGCTGCGCTTTCGCTTCGCGCCACATTTTCATCAGCCGTTTGCGCATCAGCGGATACTTCAGACGGTTGGCGCTGTAGAGATACCAGGAGTAGCTGGCGCCACGCGGGCAGCCGCGAGGCTCGTGGTTTGGCATATCCGGGCGAGTACGCGGATAGTCGGTCTGCTGGGTTTCCCAGGTGACGAGACCGTTTTTAACGTAAATCTTCCAGCTGCATGAGCCGGTGCAGTTTACCCCGTGAGTGGAGCGCACAATTTTGTCATGCTGCCAGCGCTGGCGGTATCCATCCTCCCAGTCCCGGTTGGTTTTTAGAAGCTGGCCATGCCCATCGGCAAAGGTTTCACCCTTCTGTTTGAAGTAGCGAAACCGGTCCAGGAATTTACTCATCGGGTTTCTCCTGTTTGGAGCCTGACGGCTCTCTGATAAATCGACATTGCTGGATTTGCAGCGAAGGTAACGCTATGAAAGAGGGAGAGAATTGATAACGATCAATGCGATAGGGCTTATAAATAGCCCCTCAAGCGACAAATACCTCCGAAGTGGTAGCATTTTCTATTTTTTATCTTTATGTTTTTTAAGGAATTTAATGAAAAATGAGCGATTGTTGTACGCCTGTGGCGTGCGCCAGGGTATTAAGGGGTAGATACCCCTGTCGGCGGGTTGAATTCAGTCCTGACGACATAAAAAAGGGGCGCAATATACATTGCGCCCCGTGAGCAAACAGAGATGGCTTAAGACTTCTGCTTACGACCGTAAACCGCCCAGGTAATCAGAACGCAGGCGACATAGAAGACGAAAAAGATCTTCATGGCGCCAGCCGGAGAACCGGTTAGTTCCAGAGAAATACCAAACGCTTTCGGGATAAAGAACCCGCCGATAGCGCCGATGGCAGAGATAAAGCCCAGCGCTGCCGCCGTATCCGTTGCGGCTTCACGCATCGCCTGCTCTTCATTACCGCCCTGCGCTTTTACGCGTTCCATCGTCATTTTACGGAAGATAACCGAAATCATCTGGAAGGTAGACGCGCTGCCCAGACCGGCGGTCAGGAACAGCACCATAAACACGCCGAAGAAGGCAATGAAGCTGCCGCCGACGCCATTCGTTGGCAGCGTCAGGAACAGCAGGCCGCTGAAGATAGCCATCACCACAAAGTTCACCAGCGTGACGCGGGTACCGCCCAGACGGTCAGAGATAGCCCCGCCCATCGAACGCGCCAGCGCGCCGATAAACGGCCCGAAGAAGGCAAAGTGCAGAATCTGAACATCCGGGAACTGGGTTTTCGACAGCATCGCAAAGCCCGCCGAGAAGCCGATGAATGAGCCAAAAGTGGCCAGATAGAGCAGCGCCATAACCCACAGATGGGCGCGCTTCAGTACCGGCAGCTGCTCGCTCAACGATGCCTTCGACGCCGACAGATCGTTCATAAAGAACCACGCCGCCAGGGTGAAGATAATCAGGAACGGCACCCAGATCCACGCCGCGTTTTCCAGATACAGCATGGAACCGTCCGGCTGCTCGCTGCCCGTACCGCCAAAGACGGCGAAAATAGACAGTGAAACCACCAGCGGGGCAACCAGCTGCATCACGCTGACGCCCATATTGCCAAGGCCGCCGTTAAGACCGAGGGCGCCGCCCTGCTTCTGTTTCGGGAAGAAGAAGCTGATGTTGGCCATGCTGGAAGCAAAGTTCGCCCCGGCAAAACCGCAAAGCAGAGAGATGATCACAAAGACGCTGAACGGCGTAGAGGTATCCTGCACCGCGAAGCCCAGCCACACGCAGGGGACGATCATGATCCCGGTACTGAAGGCGGTCCAGCGACGGCCACCAAACAGCGGAACCATAAAGGCATAGGGAACACGCAATAACGCCCCGGAGAGCGCCGGCAGCGCGGTCAACATAAACAGCTGGTCGGTCGAGAACTGGAAGCCGACCTTATTCAGATTGACCGCCACCGCGCTGAACAACATCCAGACGCAAAACGCCAGCAGCAGACAGGGAACGGAGATCCACAAATTCCGGCTTGCAACGCGGTGGCCGCGCTGCTGCCAGAACTCGGGATCTTCAGGACGCCAGTCGGTGATGACTGAAGTACTGGCCTTCTCCGGTAGGGAAGATTGACTCATAAATACCTCTGATTATTCATATATCCTGCCGCTACCTTAGGGGTTACAGAGGGCGGTAAGTTGATATAAATCAAAGGAAAAGTGGTCATTAAATTGTTTAAAAAAAGCCCATCACCCGAAGTGAGTAGCCATTTTCGCTAAAAAAAGTGTGGTTTTTCACATGGCTGCCGGGTTTAAGCCATCGTCTCCCGCAAACCTACCCACCACCGACAATTAAGGGGTAATCCCTTATGGGTATGGGTATACTCCATGGGATATCCGAGAATAGACGCCACTCCCGGATGGTTTGCCGGTCAGGAGCCACGCACGCTATGTTAAAACGTCTTTTTACCCCGCTTACGTTAGTGAATCAACTGGCGTTAATCGTGCTGCTATCGACAGCGATTGGCGTCGCAGGAATCGGTATCTCTGCCCGTCTGGTACACGGCGTACAGGGCAGCGCACACGCGATCAATAAAGCCGGTTCGCTGAGAATGCAAAGCTATCGTCTGCTGGCGGCAATCCCGCTCACCGAGGGCGATAGCAAGCTGCTCGACGACATGAACGCCACCGTCTTCAGCGAAGAGCTGCAGAATGCCGCCCTCAGAGACGGCCAGGATAGCCAGCTTAAAGCGCTACAGCAGTACTGGCAGCTGGAACTGGCGCCGGGGATGAAACATGCGCAGAATCAGGCTACCGTCGCCACGGATGTCGCCAGCTTTGTCGACCGGATAGACCACCTGGTCACCTCTTTTGATCACACCACCGAGCAGCGCATCCGCTACGTCGTCTGGCTGCAGCGGGTGATGGCTATCGGCATGGCGCTGCTGTTTCTGTTCACTATCGTCTGGCTGCGGGCCCGTCTGCTGCGCCCGTGGAAACAGCTGCTGGCCATGGCCCGGGCGGTCAGCCATCGTGATTTTACCCAACGCGTCCATATCAGCGGCCGCAATGAGATGGCCAGCCTCGGTATGGCGCTTAACAACATGTCAAAAGAGCTGGCGGAAAGCTATTCGGTACTCGAACGACGAGTACAGGAAAAAACCGCCGGCCTGGAGCAGAAAAATGAAATCCTCGCCTTTTTGTGGCAGGCCAACCGTCGTCTGCACTCCAGCGCCCCGCTTTGTGAACGTATTTCACCGGTGCTCAACGGCCTGCAGGGGCTGACGCTGCTGCGTGATATTGAGGTGCGGGTGTACGACTTCGAAGATGAGGACAATCATCAGGAGTTCGCCTGTCACTCAGACTTAGAGTGCGATGACAAAGGCTGCTATTTATGTCCGCGCGATCTGCCGCCGCTGCCGGATGCCGGCACCACGCTGAAATGGCGGCTGTCCGATGCCCACAACCAGTACGGGATCCTGCTGGCGACGTTGCCCGTAGGCCGTCACCTGAGTCACGATCAGCAGCAGCTGGTCGATACGTTAGTCGAGCAGCTAACCTCCACGCTGGCGCTCGACAGACACCAGGAGCATCAGCAGCAGCTGATCGTGATGGAGGAGCGCGCCACCATCGCCCGCGAGCTGCACGACTCCATCGCCCAATCGCTCTCCTGTATGAAAATGCAGGTCAGCTGTTTACAAATGCAGGGCGAAAACCTGCCGGAAGAGAGCCGCCAGCTGCTGGGCCAGATTCGCAATGAGCTGAATACGTCGTGGGCACAGCTGCGTGAACTGCTGACGACCTTCCGCCTGCAATTAACCGAACCAGGACTGCGCCCGGCGCTGGAGTCCAGCTGCCAGGAGTATAGCGCCCATTTTGGCTTTACCGTCCAGCTTGATTACCAGCTACCGCCGCGCTTTGTCCCGTCTCATCAGGCTATTCACGTCCTGCAAATCGCTCGTGAGGCGCTGAGCAATGCGCTGAAGCACGCGCAGGCGACCGAAGTGACCGTGACCGTTTCGCTACGGGACAACCAGGTACGGCTGGTGGTTGCAGACAACGGCCGCGGCGTGCCCGATCAGGCGGAACGAAGCAACCATTACGGCTTAATTATCATGCGGGATCGCGCCCAGAGTTTGCGCGGAGACTGTCAGGTTCGTCGCCGGGAAAACGGCGGTACCGAAGTGGTCGTCACTTTTATCCCGGAAAAATCGTTTTCAATCCAATAAGGAGAACCCTATGAGTCAACAGGAACGGGCCACCATCCTTCTCATTGACGATCATCCGATGCTGCGCACCGGCGTCAAACAGCTGGTCAGTATGGCCAGCGATATTCAGGTTATTGGCGAGGCCAGCAACGGTGAACAAGGTATCGCCCTCGCGGAGACGCTGGACCCCGATCTGATCCTGCTGGATCTCAACATGCCCGGCATGAACGGTCTGGAAACCCTCGATAAGCTGCGTGAAAAGTCGCTCTCCGGCCGAATCGTGGTATTCAGCGTCTCTAACCACGAAGAAGATGTGGTCACCGCCCTCAAACGCGGCGCTGACGGCTACCTGCTGAAAGACATGGAGCCAGAAGATCTCTTAAAAGCATTGCAGCAGGCCGCGGCAGGCGAGATGGTCCTCAGCGAAGCGCTCACGCCGGTGCTGGCAGCCAGCCTGCGCGCCAACCGCGCCACCTCAGACCGCGATATCAGCCAGCTGACGCCGCGCGAGCGGGATATTCTCAAGCTCATCGCCCAGGGGCTGCCGAACAAAATGATCGCCCGTCGTCTGGAGATAACCGAGAGTACCGTGAAGGTGCACGTTAAGCATATGCTGAAGAAAATGAAGCTGAAATCACGTGTTGAAGCGGCGGTATGGGTACACCAGGAGCGGATTTTCTAAGGAGTATCCCGCCAGGTGACGCCGTCGGCCGAGAATTTGACCAGCGGCTCGGTCAGCGCCAGCGCGATCTCATTGGATGAAACGCGCTGACCCGTTTTGTCTTCCACGACCACCGACAGATGCCACAGATTGGTCGCTCCCGGCTCGCTGTTCCAGGCCGGAAGAATCACGCTCCAGCCGTCCGGGCTGCGGGTATCCACGGGAGACGTTAAGCTCAGCGACTGCGTATCGCCTTGCCATTTCAGCGACTTTATCCCATGCAGGCTACGAATTTGCAGCTTCAGCTGAACCGTCTCCCCCGGCTGTAAATCCCACGGCGGCGTCGCCAGGTAGACCGACAGCGATTTACGCTGACGATACTCGACCACCGGTAAATGATCGCGCTCCGGGCTGTCGTAACGACTGCCGCGCAAGGAGCGGCTGACCGCCACCTCATCGGCCGCCAGCTGCTGTTTAAGCGGCACGCCAAAACGGTAGTTCAGATTCAGTCCGACGTTGTTTTGACTGAGCCCGCTTTCGCCCTGCTTATGTTTTGCGGTCATAGTCACTAACGGCACGGGGGTATAGTTCAGCCCCACCGACACCGCCACCGGGTTACGGTAGCCGGTACCGGAATGGAACAGGTCGACGCTATCGCCAAAGTACTGCTCGACGCTGACGCTGGTATTAATATGCTGATAGAACGGTAGCCGCGCCTGGGCGGTGACATCGTAGCCGCTTGCCATCCGCTGTTCCTGGGTCAGGCTTTCGCCCTGCTGCCAGCTCCCGACGGGATGGTAATAGTTGGCCGACAGGCGCAAATATTCGCCCCAGGCTTCGGCACCAAGGCTGCCTCGCGCCATGTTTTCACCCAGCACTTTGTCGTAGAACGAGTTATAGCCCAGCAGCCAGTCGCCCGTTCGCCAGCGCTGTCCCAGACCGATGTTCCCCACCAGATCGTTTTCCCGCCGGGTGACGGAATACTGATTCCAGGTCAGGTAATCGCCGTTATCCTGCAGCGGGATAAACCAGCTGCCCTGACTGCCGGTGAAGTTGCCTTCTTTATCCACCCGCAGATCGACATTGGCATTGCCCCACGGCGAGAGCCAGTTTTCCAGCTGATGACTCAGCTCATTGCCAAGCTTGCCGATGGCCATCATTCGCGCCTGTTCGCCGGTCGTCAGGCCATTATCGCTCATGCTGGCCTCACCAAACTTTTTCGCGACTTCGGCAAAATGGCGGGCGTCGTCATCCACCTGCGGCGCAATCCCCAGATCCGGCAGCGCCGCCTGTTTTTCACTGAACGCCGTATTTCCCTGCAGGGCACGAGCAGGAACGCCTGCCAGCAGCAGGAGTATTGAAAGGAGTGGGGTCACGCGGTACGACACAGGCATTAAATCGGTTACATTGGCTCACGTAGGATAATGACAGTCTTTAAGTTTACCGTTTTTTTCCCTCTCCCGTAGCCCCAAAGGCAATTCCAGGAATAACCCGAACCTCATGCCCGTATCTGCTCCTCTGCCAGCAGCGCTTTGAGCTCGGGAATACAAGAGCCGCAGTTGGTACCGCATTTCAGCACCTTGCCCAGTTCGCCGACCGTGCGGCAACCGCTGGCGATGGCCTCACCAATCGCGCGTTCACCAATGCTCATGCAGCTGCAGACAATCCGCCCCGCAGGGGCTGCTTCGCCGCTTTTTCTCCCGCCGAGCAGCGCGTGCCGCTGCTCGGGCGTCTGCGGCGGAGAGTGAAACGCATCGGCGATCCACCCGGCATCGATTTGCGGCTCGCCAGGATTGCTCCACCAGCCCAACATCAGCCTTCCCTCATGCCAGGCCAGCAGGCTCCATACTGCCCCGGCCTGCGCGGTTTGTATCTGCCACTCCTGCTGACGACACCAGTCGGTTAGCCATCCCTGCGGAGGGTGTTCTCCGGCTAAAGAGAGATGGTTTACCGCCAGCGCGGCCCGCCGACGCCAGTGGACCGCGACCGGCAGCGGAACCGGCTGGCGACAAAATAGTTCACCGTGCCAGGCGGGACGCCAGGGTGCAATCGCCACCGCCACCTGTTTGCTTTCCGGCTGTCCGGACCAGGGATCCGTTACCGCCGACAGCAGGTCGTTGACCCGCCCCCGTCGGGCAAACTGATTATTCCAGTGCATCGGCACAAACAGCGAGCCGGGACGCTGCCCGCGGCTGACCACCGTTTTGGCTACCATCACTCCATTGCGCGACCAGATTCGCGCCAGTTCTCCCTCGCGCAGCTGCAGGCGTCGGGCATCCGCTGGCGCGATCTCCACGATCGGTTCGGCAATATGCTGCATCAGGCGCGGCACGCTACCGGTACGGGTCATAGTGTGCCACTGATCGCGAATGCGGCCGCTATTGAGGATCAGCGGATAAAAGGCGTCGGTCGCGGCACGCGTGGCCTGGGGCGTCACCGGCACCATGCGCAATTTGCCATCGCCGTGCCAGCCCTGCTGTAAATCAAGACCGCTGCCGCTGCGGCTGACCGGCCAGCGAACCGGCGCCAGGTTGTCCCACGCCTCACGGCTGAGATCCGCCAGCCCACCGATATCGAACGCCCGCTGGCCGTTATTTTCAAACCCCGAAAGCGCGGCATGCTCGCTAAAGACTTCGTGCGGATGGCGCCAGGCAAAGGCGGCGCCAAAGCCGAGCTGTTCGGCCATGCGCGCGATTATCCACCAATCGGCTTTGGCTTCCCCCGGGGGCGGCAGAAAGCTGCGCTGACGGGAAATACGGCGTTCCGAGTTGGTGACGGTGCCATTTTTTTCTCCCCACGCCAGCGCCGGGAAACGGATATGGGCAAACGCTGCCGTATCCGTCCGGGCGCTCACTTCGGAAACGATCACCAGCGGACAGCCGGCCAGCGCCTGGCTGACGGCAAGGCTGTCCGGCAGCGACACCACCGGATTGGTGCCCATAATCCACACCGCTTTCACCTCACCGCGGCCAATGGCGGCAAACAGGTCCACCGCCGTCAGTCCCGGCGTCTGCGCCAGCCGTTCGCTGCCCCAAAAGCGCGACAGCCGGTGCAGATCCTGCGGCTCAAAATTCATATGGGCGGCCAGCATCGTCGCCAGGCCGCCCACCTCGCGGCCGCCCATCGCATTTGGCTGTCCGGTCAGCGAAAACGGCCCGCAGCCCGAACGCCCGTACTTCCCGCTGGCGAGGTGGACGTTAATAATGGCATTACACTTGTCGCTACCGCTGGCCGACTGATTGATCCCCATGGTGTAGAGCGTTATCGCCCGCGGCGCAGCGATGAAATCACGATAGAACCCGGCGACCTGCTCCATGTCCAGCCCGCAGAATTCGGCCACCTGTGCCGTGTCCCAGGCTGCAGCGGCGGCCAGCGCCTGCGCCTGGTCGCGAAAATCGCCCGTCAGCGCACCGGCCTCGGCAATGGCGTTCAGTAAACCGACAAACAGCCCGCCATCGCTGCCGGGCGCAACCGCCAGGTGGCTATCGGCGATATCGCAGGTGGCGGTTCGACGCGGATCAATCACCACCACTTTCATCCGCGGATTATCACGTTTCGCCTGAACCAGCCGCTGATAGAGCACCGGATGCGCCCAGGCGGCGTTCGAGCCCACCAGCACCACCAGATCGCTGCTTTCCACGTCCTCATAGCTGCACGGCACCACGTCGGCGCCAAAGGCGCGCTTATATCCGGTCACCGCCGAGGACATACAGAGCCGGGAATTGGTATCGATATTGGCGGCGCCGATAAATCCCTTCATCAGTTTATTCGCCGCGTAGTAGTCCTCGGTGAGCAGCTGTCCGGAGGCGTAAAACGCCACCGCCTGCGGCCCGTGTTGCTCAATGATTTGCCGCAGCCGGCTACCGGCAACCGTCAGCGCCCGTGACCAGCTGACAGGTTCCCCCTCCAGCTCAGGCCTCAGCAATCGCCCCTCCAGGCCAGTGGTTTCGCCGAGCGCCGCGCCCTTTACGCACAGGCGTCCCAGGTTTGCCGGATGGTGCTCATCGCCGCGCACGCTGACCTGGCCATTTTCCTCCCTTCGTGCCAGCACGCCGCAGCCGACGCCGCAATAGGGACAGGTGGTGCGTATTTCATCCATCAGGAGGCCTCCGCACGCGCCAGCAGAAGCTGGTTCCCGACCCACACCGTGCCGTTTTCGATCTTCACCGGCCAGGCGCGGACCATCGGTTCACCGCCATCGCAGGGACGCCCGTCGCGCAGCCGGATACGATGTTTATACAGCGGCGAAATGACCATCGGCTCCCCGCCGGCATCGCCCAGCATACCGCGCGACAGCACGTTGGCGTCGCTACCGGGCTCCAGGTTGTCGAGGGCATAAACCTGTTCGCCAAAACGAAACAGCGCAATCTGCCGTTCGCCCAGCCGCGCGCCGATCCCGGCCTGGGCGGGAATCGCCGCCAGTTCGCAAATGGCCTGCCATGGCCGGGTCGACACCTCACCTTCGCGGCGTACCGGCGCGATGACCGGCTGAGGCTGACCGCGCAACATTTGCCGCTGCACGGCCTCATCCGGCCGATCGCTGTTAACATAGGAACGGAACAGCGCCAGCCGCTGCGGATCGTTCAGAGTGGTCTGCCATTCACACTGGTAGCTCGCCACCACCCGCGCCATCTCCTGCTCCAGCTCTTCGCCAATCCCGAGGCTGTCTTCCAGGATCACCTCGCGCAGGTAGTCGATTCCGCCTTCGAGGTTATCCATCCAGGTGCTGGTTCGCTGCAGCCGGTCGGCAGTGCGAATATAGAACATCAGCAGCCGATCAACCGTGCGGATCAGCGTCGCGCCGTCGAGGTCGCTGGCAAACAGATCGCCATGTCGCGGCTTCATCCCGCCGTTGCCGCAGACGTAAAGATTCCAGCCTTTTTCCGTGGCAATCACCCCGATATCTTTCCCCTGCGCCTCGGCGCATTCGCGAGTACAACCGGAGACCGCCATTTTGATCTTGTGCGGCGCACGCAATCCTTTGTAACGATGTTCAAGGGTGACCGCCAGCGCCGTCGAGTCCTGAACGCCGTAGCGACACCAGGTCGAGCCGACGCAGGATTTCACCGTTCGCAGCGACTTGCCGTAGGCGTGACCGGTTTCAAAGCCGGCCTCCGCCAGCTCGCGCCAGATAGCCGGCAGCTCTTCGAGCCGGGCGCCAAACAGATCGATACGCTGGCCACCGGTAATTTTGCTGTACAGCTGGTAGCGTTTGGCAATTTGTCCGATGGCAATCAGTCCGTCCGGCGTCACTTCGCCTGCCGCCATACGCGGGACCACTGAATAGGTGCCATCTTTCTGAATATTGGCGAAGTAGCGGTCATTGGTATCCTGCAGCGGTAAATGCGCCGGTTTCAGCAGATACTCATTCCAGCAGGAGGCCAGAACTGAAGCCACCAGCGGCTTACAGATTTCGCAGCCGTGTCCCTGACCGTAACGACTAATCAGCTGATCAAAGGTGTGGATATGATTCACGCGCACGAGGTGATAGATCTCCTGACGCGACCACGGAAAGTGTTCGCAGATATCTTTTTTCACTTCCACGCCCTGCGCCGAGAGCTGATATTCCATCACCTGCTTGACCAGCGCGCTGCATCCACCGCAACCGGTCGCCGCCCGGGTACAGCTTTTTATCGCCGGGATATCGCTGGCGCCCGCGCTGACCGCCCGGCAGATATCACCTTTAGTGACGTTGTGGCACGAGCAGATCTGCGCGCTGTCCGGCAGCGCCGCTACCCCCAGCGCTTTTGGCGCGCTCCCCTCCTGCACCGGCAGAATCAGGCTTTCCGGGCGCGCGGGCAGCGCCATCGCGTTCAACATCATTTGCAGCAGCGTGGCGTAATCGCTGGCATCGCCCACCAGCACGCCGCCCAGCAGCGTTTTGTTCTGCTGGCAGACGACAATTTTCTTGTAGATTTGCCCCGGACCATCCGTCCACTGGTAGCTCTGGCTACCGGGCGTGCGTCCCTGGGCGTCGCCGAAAGAGGCTACATCGATGCCCAGCAGCTTCAGTTTGGTGCTCATATCGGCGCCGCTGAAGCTCGCCTCTTCTCCAGCCAACATTGCCGCCGCCGTTCTCGCCATCTGGTAGCCCGGCGCCACCAGGCCATAGATTTTGTCCTGCCACAGGGCACATTCGCCAATCGCCAGCACCTGCGGATCGGAGGTGCGGCACTGATTGTCGATGACGATCCCGCCGCGCTCTCCTACCGTCAGTCCGCTGCCGCGCGCCAGCGTATCCTGCGGACGAATCCCGGCGGAAAAGACCACCATGTCGGTAGCCAGCGATCCGCCATCGGCAAAGTTCAGCACCAGGCCATTATCACCGCGCGCAATACTCTGAGTCGTCTTGCTGGTATGGACACCGACGCCAATATCATTGATTTTCTCCCGCAGCATCGCGGCGCCCGGGCTATCCAGCTGGACCGCCATCAGATTCGGCGCAAACTCCACCACGTGGGTTTCCAGCCCCAGCTGTCTGAGCGCGTTGGCGGCCTCCAGCCCCAGCAGCCCGCCGCCAATCACCACCCCGCGTTTTGCGCTGCTGGCGCAGGCGGCAATACGGTCGAGGTCGTCGAGGGTGCGGTAGACGAAACAGCCCTCCAGATCGTGGCCCGGCACCGGCGGAACGAATGGATATGAGCCGGTCGCCAGCACCAGTTTATCCCAGTGGGTTTCATGGCCGCAGGTATCGCGTACCACCCGCGCTTCACGGTCAATGGCCGTAATCGTCTCGGACAGCCGCAGTTCAATTCCGTGCCGGGCGAAGAAATCGCCGTCCACCAGCGACAGCGATTCCGCGCTACGACCGGCAAAATATTCTGATAAATGCACCCGGTCGTAGGCGGCGTAACGCTCTTCGCCAAACACCACGATCCGAAACTGTTGATGCAGGTTACGGCTGACGCATTGCTCGAGAAAATGGTGGCCGACCATGCCGTGTCCGACCAGCACCAAAACAGGTTTTGTCATAGAAAATTCACCTGCAGCGCGCGGCTGCGTTGAAGAAGGATCAAAAAGCCAGTCTGGCTGCGCGGGGGTAGCCAGCAGCGCGGTGAGCGGCGCGGCATTTGCGCAGTCGCCCAGCAGCAAAACAGCCTGAAGTTTGCCGTCGCGGACCAGCAGACGGCGGTAGTGGCGGGCCAGCGGGTCCCAGCTGGTCCAGATCTCATCGTGGTCGCTGGCCTGCGGATCGCCGGCGCTGAACAGCGCGATGCCGGTGACTTTCAGGCGGGTACCGCTATCCTGCCAGTGAAAATCCGCCTCCGGCGTGCCGCATAGCCGCCCGGCCAGCACCTCAGCCTGGCGCAGACAGGGCGCCACCAGTCCCCAGGTCTGGCCGTCAATTTCGCAGCATTCGCCAAGAGCGCTAACCCCCGGCAGCGCGGTCGCCAGCTGACGGTCCACGATAATGCCGCGCCGACAGGCCAGGCCGCTTCGCTGCGCCAGCTGAATGTTGGGGCGCACGCCGGTCGCCAGCACTACGCGACTGGCGGCAAACGCCCGGCCATCCTCCAGCACAACCTCATGCTCGCGAATCGCGGCAATCCCGCAGCCGGTGACGCACTGGATCCCTCGCTCCTCGAGCTGTTGCTGTAGCTGCTGACCGGCAAAGGCATCGGTTTGCTGTTCCATCAGTCGGTCGCCGCGATGCAGCAAAGTGACATTGTCACCATGACGTCGTAACGCAGCCGCAGCCTCGACGCCGAGCACCCCACCGCCGATCACGACCGCCGGGCCGCCGGTTGCCAGAATGGCGGCCACATCGGCAAAGGTGCGAAATGCGTAGACGTGCGGCAGCGCCACACCGGGCAGCGGCGGGATGAAAGCCTGTGAACCGGTGGCGAAAATCAGCTCATCCCAGGAGAGCTCGCCGCGGGTGGTGCGTAGCGTTCGCGTCGTCATCTCCACCGCCAGCACCGATTCATCGCTGCGTACCGTCACGCCGTGCTGGTGATACCACTCCTCTGGCAGCAGCCGCGTTTGCGCCAGCGTTTTTTCCCCACCCAGTACCGGTGACAGCTGGATACGGTTATAGGCCTGCCAGGGTTCATCCCCGATAATCACTATCTGAAATTTGTCGCCCCCCCGCGCCACCAGCGTCTCCGCCAGCCGGGTGGCCGCCATACCATTGCCGATAATCACCAGTCGCCGCTTCATCGCCGCCCCTTACGCCGCCTTCGGCTGTTTTTCGTAGAGGAAATGGAGAATCTGCTGACGCAGGTGGTGATAACGGCTGTCATCCGCCAGCTGAACACGATTACGCGGCCGGGGCAGGTCGATAGCGAGAATCTCGCCCACCGTCGCCGCCGGGCCGTTGGTCATCATCATGACGCGGTCAGAGAGCAGCACCGCCTCATCAACATCATGGGTAATCATCACGATGGTGGTGTTCAGCGCCTGCTGAATCTGCATCACCGCATCCTGCAAATGGGCGCGGGTCAAGGCATCGAGCGCGCCAAACGGTTCATCCAGCAGCAGCACCTTCGGCTTCATCGCCAGCGCTCTGGCAATCCCTACCCGCTGCTTCATGCCGCCGGAGATCTCCCCCGGACGCTTGTGCAGCGCATGACCCATTTGCACCCGCTCAAGGTTGTGTTCGATCCACGCCTTGCGCTCGGCTTTGCTCATGGTGCGGCGAAAAACCTGGTCGACCGCCAGCGCCACGTTGTCAAAGCAGGTCAGCCACGGCAGCAGGGAGTGGTTCTGGAAGACTACCGCGCGCTCGGGACCCGGCCCGGCGATTTCGCGGTTATCACACAGCAGTCCGCCTTCCGTGGGTAAGGTAATGCCGGCAATCAGGTTCAGCAGCGTGGATTTACCGCATCCTGAGTGGCCAATCAGGCTCACGGTCTCCCCTTCATAAATGTCGAAAGAGACGTTTTGCAGGGCCAGAAATTCGCCGCTGGCGGTATGGAAGCGCTGGCTGACGGCCTGCACCTGAATTAATGGTTTCATAGCGATTCTCCTATTTTTCTTGCCAGCTGAAGCGACGAGCGATCAACATCAGCCCCTGCTCCAGCAGCAGGCCGACGACGCCGATAATGACGATGGCGATGATGATGTTTTCCACGTTGAGATTGTTCCATTCATTCCAGATCCAGAAGCCGATCCCCAGGCCGCCGGTCAGCATTTCAGCAGCGACGATCACCAGCCAGGCAATGCCAATAGAGAGACGCACGCCGGTCAGCACCGCGGGCAGCACGGCCGGGAAGAGAATGCGCCGCATCACCGTCCACTCCGACAGCTGTAAAACGCGAGCCACGTTGAGATAATCCTGCGGAATGCGGCGTACCCCTTCGGCAGTGTTAATCACCATTGGCCAGATAGAGCAGATAAAAATGGTCCAGCTCGACGCCGGCTCCGCCTTCTGGAACAGCAGCAGGCCAATAGGCAGCCACGCCAGCGGACTGACCGGGCGCAGCAGCGCAATCAGCGGATTAAACATGCGGGCAAAGAACAGCGAGCGGCCAATCAAAAAGCCCAGCGGGATCCCCACCAGCGCCGCCAGCCCAAAGCCCACCGCCACCCGCTGCAGTGACGCCAACACGTTCCAGCCGATGCCCATGTCGTTCGGCCCGTCCTGATAGAAAGGATCGGCAAACAGGGTCAGCGCGGAATCGAGCGTACTCAGCGGCGTCGGAAAGCCCTTGCCGTTGATCGCCGCCAGCTGCCAGCAGAGCAACAGCAGCCCCAGCCCGAGCAGGGGTGGCAGGAGCCGCTGTACGGTTTCACGTAGCCAGCGCCTGAGGGGCGGCGTCGGACGTCGGACCTGTACCGGTGGCAGGACAATCACTTCGCCCGGCGTTTTTTCTGTGGCAATAACAGGTTGCGTACTGTGCGCGTGTTTCATTTCATGCCCCCTTACGTTGAATCGCGAAGCCGCGGGCGTAACCTTCCGGATCGGCCCCCGTCCAGACCGTACCGTCTATTAATGTGCTGCTGCGCATGAGCGCAGCCGGCGTAGAGATGCCGCCCACCGCCTGCGCCGCCTCTTTCCAGACGTCAATGCGGTTGATGCGCCCGGCCACCGCCTGATAATCCGGGGCCGTTTTTAGTAATCCCCAGCGGCGGAACTGGGTTAAAAACCACATTCCGTCCGACAGCCAGGGAAAACTCACCTCTCCCTGGTCGTAAAAGCGAATCGGGTGTGCGTCCTGCCAGCGCTGTCCCAGCCCGTTGTCGTACTCCCCGAGCATTCGTCCGGTGAGATACTGCTCTTTGGTATTCAGCCAGGCGCGTTTTGCCAGAATGCGCGCCGTCTCTCGTTTGTTCTCTTCCGAGGCGTCAATCCAGCGCGCCGCATCCAGCACCGCCGCGACCAGCGCGCGGGCGGTGTTCGGATTGCGTTCGACCCATTCGCTGCGGGTGCCGAGAATTTTTTCCGGGTGTTCCGGCCAGATGGCCTGCGAAGTGGCTGCGGTAAAACCGATACGGTCGTTGATCGCCCGCGCGTTCCACGGTTCGCCGACGCAAAAACCAACCATGTTGCCGATACGCATGTTCATCACCATTTGCGGCGGCGGCACCACCACGGTGCGTACGTCCGTAAACGGGTCGATGCCACCGCTGGCCAGCCAGTAATAGAGCCACATCGCGTGCGTCCCGGTGGGAAAGGTGTGGGCAAAGGTGTAGCTGCCCGGCGCGCGCTGGCCGATCAGCCGTTTCACCCCCCCGAGGTCGGTCACCCCTTTCTCCCGCAGGTCGCTGGAGAGCGTAATCGCCTGGCCATTGCGGTTGAGGGTCATCAGGTTTGCCATTGCGTGCGGCTTGCCGGCGATCCCCAGTTCGAGGCCATACAGCAGGCCGTAGAGAATGTGTGCCGCATCGAGTTCACCGGCGATCAGTTTGTCGCGCACCGCCGCCCAGCTGGCTTCTTTGGTCGGTACCAGGGTAATGCCATATTTTTTATCGAACCCTTTCAGCGACGCGATCGCGATCGGCGCGCAGTCCGTCAGCGGAATAAATCCGACTCGTACGGTAGATTGCTCCGGCTTATCGGATCCTGCCGCCCATGCGCTCTGCATCACGCCGGGCAACAACATCGCCCCGCCCAGCGCGGCGCCTGCCTGTAAAAAATGCCGTCGTGAAATCGAAAATTTATCGCCCATACCCGCTCCAGAACACGCAAAAAAAAAGCGCCCGACAGTGCTGATGCACTGCAGGACGCCTTTATCCATGGACACACAAACCGCCGTTGGCCTGTTGCCCAAAATTGTTTACTGAACGATTTAACGCATTAACCGTTGTCTGCAGGATATTGCAAAACAGATGCCAATGTTCACAGAGGCGGTGTCAGGCCGTTTTCCGCTGTGCGCCGGGCGGCTTCCCGCCGCTCATTGCACCGCTGACAGGCAGCCGCTGCCCAACCATCGTGCATCTACTCCTTTGGGGTTATGGACCACAACGCCTTTACCGTCAGCAGCGCGCGGGCGATTTCCACCATCCTCTGATTCTTATCCATTGCCATTTTCCGCAACGCCTGCCAGGCCTGCTCTTCCTGCATTCCCTGATGAACCATCAGCACGCTTTTCGCTTTTTCAATCAGCTTGCGCTCTTCGAGCGTATCTTTTAGCGAGGCCAGTTGCCCGGAGAGCTGCTGGAGTTCAAAGGCCTGCTGGCGAACCAGCGGCAGCAGCTGTTTATCGAGACGGCGCGCGATGCCGTCGTCACCCTCTTCCTCCGGCCAGCTGGCGGGCGGCGCTTCGCCGCTGAGCAGGTTATCGGCGACGCTCAGCAGGTCGTCAATCAGCCGCTCTTCCAGACCTCGCATCTGCTCCAGACGCTGCGTCTGGGCGCAAAACCAACGCAGCGCCGTCTCCCCCTCATCTGCCGGGGGCTGTCGGGTACAGGCGATCCGCCGCAGCTGCTCAATTTCCAGACTGGCCTGGCACTGGGTCATAAACAGCGCAGTCTGCGGCGCCTCCGCCAGCGCCTGGAAGCTGTCAAAACAGGGCTGCTGACCATCGATTCTGTCCACCAGCAGCTGGCGGAGCTCATCGCTAAACTGGCCGCGGGCAAAGCCGGATGCCCCCAGCGCGCGCTCCTGCCCCACCAGCTCTTTCCCCTGCATAAAGCTGTAGAGCGCCACCATGCGCCCGGCAATTTGCGGGTCGTCAATGCTGTCGTTGAGCTGCGGGACAATATTTAATAAGTGGCGGATAATGCGACTAAACTGGTTTGTCGCCTCTTCGGCGATGATAGCGCGGCCGCGCACAGCGTGGCGCAGCGTCAGCAACTGCTCCAGGTACCAGAGCGCGCTGGCAATCCGCCAGCATAGCGCGCCGCTGGCGCACTCCCGCACCGCTTCCAGCGCCTCGCGAAAGGCGATAAGCTGCTCATCCACCAGTGCCGAGCCCGCCCGGCACTCCGCGGCATAGAGCCGTCCAGCGGAGCAGAGCCAAAGGTTGGACGCACCGCGTTCGCACTGTAGCATGTGTACCAGCGCGCTTATCCGGCTTGCCAGCGTACCCTGCTGCGCCAGCTGGCGTAGCTGCTCTTTTTGCAGCTGCCGCGCGCGGTGAAACCACCTGTTGGCCTCAGGCGTGATGCCAGCCGTATTATTCATACCCCCTCCCGGGTCAACGCTTTATACTTTAACCACAAGCAATAACCGTGCCTTATACCAAGGAGTCCTTATGCAAAGTATTGTGATTATCGCCAACGGTGCTGCCTACGGTAGCGAATCGCTGTTTAATAGCCTGCGCCTGGCGATTGCCCTGCGCGAACAGCAGTCTGAACTCGATCTGAAGCTGTTTTTAATGTCTGACGCGGTGACGGCAGGCCTGCGCGGACAAAAGCCGGCGGAAGGCTATAACATTCAGCAAATGCTGGAGATCCTCACCGCCCAGAATGTCCCGGTGAAATTGTGCAAAACCTGCGCCGACGGCCGCGGGATCACCGCGCTGCCGCTGATTGACGGCGTGGAGATTGGCACTCTGGTGGAGCTGGCGCAGTGGACGCTGGCGGCCGATAAAATCCTGACCTTCTGAAGAAAGGGCCTCTGGCGGGATTTAATATCACCGAGGCAGCGTTTGTTAATCAAAAAACTAAGTCAGCTGAATGCTTTCAGGCACAACATCATTTTTGTTTAATCTTTATCCCTTTTTTTGATCAAAATCAGCATTCGTCTGCTCCCCATTTGGTGTTATGCCATGAGTAAAGTGTGAACAATATCACGCGCGGGATTGAGCAGGCAGGATGCTGTAGACAGACAACAACGGGGTAGATAAATGGCGATGGTTAAAGCAAGTTTGATGTTGTTTGGCGGTGATACGCTGGTGGTTCGTTGTTCTGAACGCTGCCATATTCACCTGATGAGCGCGAAGGCTGCCGGCGACAGCCATGCGGATATTCTGAGCGTCCAGGATCGCGACAGCGCCTATCTGACCGTGCCGTATAACGGCACCTGGAACGTACTGATCGATAGCCACAGCCAGTCACTGGAGCACTCCATTAGCTACGTTCCCGCCTGATATCACCTGCCCGGGATAGCCCGGGCATTTTTCAGGCCAGCCCCGGCTGGCTGTTTTCTCCCAGCAGCGTCCGTACCGTCCCGACCAGATCGTCAAGACAATCATCGTGCATACCGAGTTTGCGTAGCTCCTGATCCAGAGAGAACAGGTACTGGGCATTGGTGCCGAGCGGCCCGCTGGCTTTAGCGATCAGCGGCGCAATGACCTGGGCGCGGGTATCCGGTTCGAACAGCGGATGACGAGGATCCATAATAAACACCAGCGCGTTCACCGTCCGCCCGTCATCGAGCTCCAGCTTACACCAGGTCGGCAGATAGCACCCGGTGATCATCTCCCGCTTCCACAGCAGCGTCAGCTCCTCTTCCAGCGTCTCATCAGGGAGTCGATAGGCCACGCCGGTGGTACGCCCGCCCTCTTTCAGCGCCAGCATGCGCCCCGGCTGGCAGGCGCTGCCGCGCCCGGCGGTCAGCCGCAGGCAGAAGGCGCGGTGCCAGCCCGGAAGCGTACCGGTACAGGTTTCGCGATACTCAAGAGCCGGGTTCCACATCAGCGAACCGTAGCCAAAAATCCATACTGAGCCAGCATCCGGACGACAGGCCAGCGTTGCCGCCAGGGAAGCGGCCCGTTGCTCTGCCGACCAGAGAAGCGATTCCTCAATAGCACCAAACGCCGTCTTACAATCCGCATTGATTAAGAAATCACGAGTTAACACTTTCTACTACCTCCGCCACTGCCCGCTTCCCGGCGATTATCTGATGGCATCCGTGAAATATTGCCGAATTATTATCCAGCTTTCATCGACAATAAGCAATGAACGACACGCTGGCAAGGCGCGGAGCAGCAGATGAGGCAGCAGAAACGATTATTTTTTCTTATGCCACTTATCATCGTCTCCTTTTTGATAGTCATTCTTGACCGCCGCCCAGGCGACCTTATGCGCCGTCTCTTCACGGCTGGCGTCGTCCCGCCGGTCCGCCTGGTGCTTATACTGCTCCCAGGCGCTATTAAACGCTTCTTTATAGATCTCCTGGGCATGCGCCGGCAACACGTGCCGGACGCTATCGGGTAGCGCTTGTTTACTGCGATAAGGCATATGCACCTCCGGATGGTGGTAAAAAGATAAGTCTGGGACGCTAATTCCGGGTTTTCAAGGCGGGATATAATCCAGAAGCATTTTTAGTAATTGTCTGAATAATAAATACAAAATCGCAATAATGATAAGTTATGACAATCTCAAGGCATTAGTTACCAATAGCCGTAAATTTAAGTAAAAAAACAATTCAGATAGCAAAATGTCTGTTATTTTATCTACTTACGGTATCTATAATTATAACACCTGCATAAATGGAGATGGTTCATGACGCATGTACATGAGGCGGTGAAAACCCGCCACAAGGAGACATCGCTTGTTTTCCCGATTCTGGCGCTGGCGGTGCTTATCTTCTTCGGAAGTAGTCAGTCACTGCCAGCGGTCATTGGCATTAACATTCTGGCCTTAGTGGGTATTCTGTGTAGCGCATTCAGCGTTGTACGCCACGCGGACGTTCTCGCCCACCGCCTCGGCGAGCCGTACGGTTCGTTAATTTTAAGTCTTTCCGTGGTGATTCTTGAAGTCAGCCTGATTTCTGCATTAATGGCCACCGGCGACGCAGCCCCGACGCTGATGCGCGATACGCTCTATTCAATCATTATGATTGTCACCGGTGGCCTGGTCGGCTTTGCTCTGCTACTGGGCGGACGTAAATTCGCCACCCAGTACATGAATTTGTTTGGTATTAAGCAGTATCTCATCGCCCTGTTTCCGCTGGCGATTATTGTGCTGGTCTTTCCGATGGCGCTACCGGGCGCGAATTTCAGCACCGGGCAGGCGCTGCTGGTTGCGCTGATTTCCGCCGCCATGTACGGCGTATTTCTGTTGATTCAGACCAAAACGCACCAGAGCCTGTTTATTTATGAGCATGAAGACGACGGCGACGACGACGACCCGCATCACGGCAAACCGTCCGCCCACAGCAGCGCCTGGCACACCGCGTGGCTGTTAATTCACCTGGTCGCGGTTATCGCGGTCACTAAGATGAACGCGAACCCGCTGGAGACGCTGCTGACCAGCATGAACGCGCCGGTGGCCTTTACCGGTTTCCTGGTCGCGCTGCTGATTCTCTCGCCGGAAGGACTCGGTGCATTGAAAGCGGTACTCAACAATCAGGTGCAGCGCGCGATGAACCTGTTCTTCGGTTCGGTGCTGGCGACGATTTCGCTGACCGTGCCGGTGGTCACCTTAATCGCCTTCTTAACCGGCAATGAGCTGCAATTCGGGCTTGGCGCACCGGAAATGATTGTGATGGTCGCCTCGCTGCTGTTGTGCCAGATCTCCTTCTCTACCGGGCGCACCAATGTGCTGAACGGCGCCGCGCACCTGGCGCTCTTCGCCGCTTATCTGATGACCATTTTTGCCTGACCGCTCTTCCCCGGCGTCGACCGGGGAGAGTTCTGCGCCGTTACTGGCGCATAAAAAAAGCCTGCCGGTTTTACAACGGGCAGGCTTTTCGCGTTCAGAAGCGATGAATTAGTTGCTGGTATCCAGCTCTTCAAAGTTCTTCACCAGATCGTCAATTGCTTTGATCTGCTTCAGGAATGGCTCCAGTTTAGCCAGCGGCAGCGCGGACGGGCCGTCGCATTTCGCATGTTCCGGGTCCGGATGCGCTTCGAGGAACAGGCCTGCCAGGCCCGTTGCCATACCGGCGCGCGCCAGCTCGGTCACCTGAGCACGACGACCGCTGGACGCGGCGCCAAACGGGTCGCGGCACTGCAGCGCGTGGGTCACGTCGAAGATAACCGGCGAGTTGTTAGACACTTTCTTCATCACCCCAAAGCCCAGCATGTCGACAACCAGGTTGTCATAGCCGAAGTTCGCCCCGCGATCGCAGAGGATAACTTTGTCGTTACCGCCTTCGATAAACTTGTCGACGATGTTACCCATCTGGCCCGGGCTGACAAACTGCGGTTTCTTCACGTTGATCACCGCGCCGGTTTTTGCCATCGCTTCGACCAGGTCGGTCTGGCGCGCCAGGAATGCCGGCAGCTGGATAACGTCAACCACGTCGGCAACCGGCTGCGCCTGGCTTGCTTCATGAACGTCGGTGATGATTTTCACGCCGAAGGTCTGCTTCAGCTCCTGGAAAATTTTCATCCCTTCTTCCAGACCCGGACCACGATAGGAGTGAATGGAAGAACGGTTGGCTTTATCAAAAGAGGCTTTGAACACGTAAGGAATGCCCAGCTTCTGCGTGACGGTCACATAGTGTTCGCAGATGCGCATCGCGAGATCGCGGGATTCCAGCACGTTCATCCCACCAAACAGGACGAAAGGCAGGTCGTTTGCTACGTTGATATCACCAATGCTAACCACTTTTTGTTTCATAAGATCGCCTTATCAGGGTGTAACCGGATTCATTCCAGATTAGTGAAGAGTAATTTGTTTATGCGAAATGGTGTTAATTTGCGCGCGGATCATTTCGCTGATCGGGTCCTCCGGACACTGTTCGACGAAATAGTTCAGGTCCAGCAGCGCAACATGATCGCACTCAAGCTGGGCGTAGATCAGCCCGCGATCGCGGATCTCATACGGATCCTCCGGATTAAACTGCAGCAGCGCTTCGCTGGCGCGCAGGGCCAGCTCCATCTGCCGCTCTTCCATCAGCGCCGATTTTAAGGTGTCGAGCAGCTTGTGGATCACTTCGGCGTTATCCGCCTCGTCGAGATCCTCGTTGAACAGCTCGGCAACCGGGCTAATATTGCCCTTCAGCCAGACTTCCAGCGTGTGTTCGTTGAGCGTTTCACCGTTGAACGGGTTAATCAGCCACATCTCTTCGCTGGTTTCCGGGTCGGCGCGCAGCAGCAGCTGCGTCGGGAAGATAACCGGGACCAGCGGCAGCGACAGGCGCTGAGCAATCCACAGGACGATAGCGCCTAATGACGCCGCGCTCCCCTGACGATTAATCAGGACTTTGTCGATCCACAAAGCATCAGACAGCCGGTAAACGCCGTGGGAATCGCGAAAGCCCCACTCATGGTAGAACAGCTCCAGCAGCCGCTCCAGCTGACGCTCCTGATCCCAGGAAGAGGCAATTTCCTCCTGCGCCAGACCCAGCAGCCGCTCCAGTTCATCCTGCACATAGTGCGTCGGAAAATCGTCGCGGATTAATTCAGAAATGAGGACCATGCCATCGCACAATGGCGCTTTATTAAATTCGAAATCAGCTAATGACCTCATGACTTACCCCAGTAACGGTGTTCTTGTAATGGCGAGTTGTATGATGATGAACAACACCACCAAAGCCAGCAGAAAGGCAATAAACCGGCTCTGCTGGCTGCGCGGGCGACGACGGCCCAGCGCGATAAAACCCAATGCGATGTAAATAATAACGCCAAACAGCTTTTCAGTCAGCCATGAGCCGTCTTCAGTGAAAGGCAGATAGTGCGTTATGGCCATTAATCCTGCGCCGCTCAGAAATAACAGCGTGTCGCTGCAGTGCGGCGCAATGCGCACCCAGCGCTGGTTCAGCCGGGCATTGCCGCTGTAGGTCCACCAGTAGCGTAAGGTAAATAAACTGACGGAAACCACCACACACGCTATATGCAGATACAGCACCGCGCTAAACAGATTCATATGCCCGCTTTCTCCATGCCGGAAAATCGCCCTGTCGTCAGGCGATCGTTATCGCCGTAGTCACGGCAGGTCGTCACATCGTGGTAACCCGCTTCCCGGAACAGCGCCCGTACCGCGTCCCCCTGCTTCCAGCCGTGTTCCAGCAGCATCACGCCGTCGGAGGTCAGGAAACGGCGCCCTTCCCGGATGATATGCGCGAGGTCGGCAAGGCCGTTATCGGCAGCAACCAGCGCCGTTTTTGGCTCAAAACGAACATCGCCCTGCTCAAGATGCGGATCGGTTTCGTCGATATAGGGCGGGTTGCTGACAATCATGGTGAACCGCTGCCCGGCCAGCGCGCTGAACCAGTGGCTTTGCAGGACGCTAACGTTCGTGATGGCAAGGCGCTCGGCGTTACGCGCGGCTAATGCCGCCGCATCGGGCATGAAATCCACCGCCGTGACCTGGCAGTCCGGGCGTTCACTGGCCAACGCCAGGGCGATCGCGCCGGTGCCGGTACCTAAATCCAGAATCCGGCACGGCGTGGCCGGCAGCCGCGCCAGCGCCTGCTCGACGAGGCATTCGGTATCCGGGCGCGGAATGAGCGTTGCGGGGGAAACCAGCAGCGGCAGCGACCAGAACTCACGCTCGCCCACCAGATGGGCCACCGGCTCGCCGCGCTGGCGGCGGCTCAGCAGCGCCTCCAGCTGCGCCTGCTGTTCCAGCGTCAGCACCGTCTCACCGAAGGCGAGGAGCCAGGTCCGCGCCCTGCCGGTGACGTGCCCTAACAGGATCTCGGCGTCGCGTCGCGGGCTTTCACTCGCGCTCAGTCGGGCAATCGCCTGCGCCAGCCACTGTTGAAAGGTCATCATTCCTGCTCGGAAAGCGCTGCCAGCTGATCGGCCTGATATTCCTGAACAATCGGCTCAATCAGCATATCCAGTTTCCCTTCCATCGCTTCGTCCAGACGGTAGAGGGTCAGGTTGATGCGGTGGTCGGTCACGCGGCCCTGCGGGAAGTTATAGGTGCGGTTGCGATCGCTGCGATCGCCGCTGCCCAGCAGGTTACGACGGGTTGACGCTTCCGCCTGCTGACGCTTAGCGATTTCCGCCGCGCGAATACGCGCGCCGAGCACCGACAGCGCTTTGGCTTTGTTTTTGTGCTGCGAACGCTCGTCCTGGCACTCCACCACTATCCCGGTCGGTAAGTGGGTAATACGGATCGCCGAATCGGTGGTGTTAACGTGCTGACCGCCGGCCCCGGAGGAGCGGAAAGTATCAATACGCAAATCGCCCGGGTTGATATCCGGCATTTCGGCTTCCGGCAGCTCCGGCATCACCGCCACGGTACAGGCGGAGGTGTGAATACGCCCCTGGGATTCGGTGGCCGGCACGCGCTGTACGCGATGACCGCCGGACTCAAATTTCAGACGACCATACACGCCATCGCCGCTGATTTTGGCAATCACCTCTTTATAACCGCCATGTTCGCCTTCGTTGGCGCTCATGATCTCCACGCGCCAGCGGCGGGATTCGGCGTAACGGCTGTACATACGGAACAGATCGCCGGCAAACAGCGCCGCTTCATCACCGCCGGTACCGGCGCGGACTTCGACAAAGGCGTTGCGTTCATCATCCGGATCCTTCGGCAGCAGCAGCACCTGCAGCTGTTGCTCCATCTCCTCGCTTTTCGCTTTCGCGTCGCGCAGTTCTTCCTGCGCCATTTCGCGCATTTCCGCATCGTCGAGCATCATCTGTGCAGTTTCGATATCGTCCTGCACCTGGCGCCATTCGGTATAGCAGCGCGCCACGTCGCTCAGCTGCGCATATTCCCGCGACAGCGCGCGGAATCGATCCTGATCGGCGATGGTCGCAGCATCACCCAGCAGCGCCTGAACTTCCTCATGGCGTTCGTACAGAGCTTCCAGTTTGGCAACAATAGAAGGCTTCATAGGCGTGAATTCACCCTGTCCTGAAAAAAGAGAAATGTGCGCTATTCCAGCCCGAGGCTGTTGCGCAGAATATGCAGGCGTTCATCATCCCCGTCACGGGCTGCCTGCTGAAGAGATTTGGTTGGTGCGTGGATCAGGCGATTGGTCAGTTTACGCGCCAGATCCTGCATGATTTCCTGCGCATCGCCGCCCTGCTCCAGCGCAGCCAGCGCTTTCGCCGTCAGCTCCTCACGGACCTGCTCGGACTGGGAACGATATTCGCGGATAGTCTCGCTGGCGCTCTGGGCACGCAGCCAGGCCATAAATTCGCTGGTTTCCTGCTCGACGATCGTTTCCGCCTGTACCGCCGCGGCTTTACGCTGCGCCAGGTTATGCTGAATGATGTTTTGCAGGTCGTCCACGCTGTACAGATAGGCGTTCGCCAGCTTACCCACTTCGGGTTCGACATCGCGAGGCACCGCGATATCAACCAGCAGCATCGGCTGATTACGCCGCGCCTTCAGCGCACGCTCCACCATCCCCTTGCCGATAATCGGCAGCGGGCTGGCGGTCGAACTAATAATAATGTCGGCCTCTTTCAGCCGCTCGTCGATATCGCTCAGGGCGATAACCTCGGCACCGACCTCCTCGGCCAGAGCCTGCGCGCGCTCGCGGGTACGGTTAGCAATCACCATGTTGCGCACGTTGTGTTCACGCAGATGACGCGCCACCAGTTCGATGGTTTCCCCGGCGCCGACCAGCAGCACCGTCACGCTTGAAAGGGATTCGAAGATTTGTCGCGCCAGGGTACAGGCGGCGAAAGCCACGGAAACCGCGCTGGCGCCGATATCGGTTTCGGTCCGCACGCGTTTTGCCACCGAGAACGACTTCTGGAACATCCGCTCCAGTTCGCTGACGTTGAGGTGACCGCGGCTGGAATCGGCGAAGGCTTTTTTGACCTGCCCCAGAATCTGCGGTTCGCCGAGCACCAGCGAATCGAGGCCGCTGGCGACGCGCATCAGGTGGCTGACCGCATCATTATCCTGGTGCCAGTACAGGCTTTTACGCAGGTCTTCTTCATTAAGATGGTGGTAATCACACAGCCAGCGGATGAGCGCTTCCTGCAGATTATCCTGTTCTTCAACGCTGAGATACAGCTCCGTGCGGTTACAGGTCGACAGCACCACACCGCCCTGCACCATTGGCTGAGCCAGCAAGCTCTCCAGCGCCTTATCGAGCGTGTCCGGCGAAAACGTTACGCGTTCTCGCAGCGCGACCGGGGCTGTTTTGTGATTAATGCCAAGAGCTAAAAGGGTCATTGTGAGGGAGTAGTACCAGCGTTGCTAAGGTTAGTCTGAGCGCATCATACAGGATGCGCGGAATCAATAAAAGAGACGCTCCCCTTTTGGAGTAATAGGCATCGGGCTTAAAAGCCATTAACGGTAATTTTTTGATTTCAGACAATTTGAACGTAGACGCTATCGCCGGGCAACGCTAGCATTAAGGGTTATAATTGTAACCCGCTACACAAATCGTGTGCGTACCACCCCGTCGCCGGATTTCACTGTAGACATCAAGGATTTGTCATCATTATGAATCGACTGCTCCGCCTGTTACCGCTGGCAAGCCTGGTCCTGACCGCCTGTACACTCACCGCCCCGAAAGGCCCTGGCAAAAGCCCTGACTCTCCTCAGTGGCGTCAGCACCAGCAGGATGTCCGCAATCTGAGCCAGTACCAGACCCGCGGCGCCTTCGCTTACCTCTCCGATGAACAAAAAGTTTACGCCCGCTTCTTCTGGCAGCAAACCGGCCAGGATCGCTATCGCCTGCTGCTGACCAACCCGTTAGGCAGCACCGAACTGTCGCTGACCGCCCAGCCGGGCAGCGTGACGCTGATCGATAACAAGGGCCAGACCTATACGGCGACCGATGCCGAAGAGATGATTGGCCGCCTGACCGGGATGCCGATTCCGCTAAACAGCCTGCGCCAGTGGATCGTCGGCCTGCCGGGCGATGCCACCGACTACTCGCTTGACGATAAATACCGCCTGAGCGAACTGAACTATACCCAGAACGGCAAAACCTGGCACGTCACCTACGGCGGCTATACCAGCGATACCCAGCCATCGCTGCCGGCCAACATGGAGCTGAATAACGGCAGTCAGCGTATCAAGCTGAAAATGGATAACTGGATTGTGAAATGATGACCCGCTGGCCCTCTCCTGCAAAGCTGAACCTGTTTTTGTACATCACTGGACAGCGCGCCGATGGTTATCACACCCTGCAGACGCTGTTTCAGTTCCTTGACTATGGCGATACCTTAACGATCGAACCGCGTCATGACGGCGCGCTGCGCCTGCTGACGCCGGTTGTCGGCGTAGCCGATGAAGAGAATCTGATTATTCGCGCCGCAAGGCTGCTGATGCAGGCGGCGACGGCATCCGGACAGCTTCCTCCCGGTAGCGGCGCCGATATCAGCATCGACAAGCGTCTGCCGATGGGCGGCGGTCTGGGCGGCGGCTCGTCCAACGCCGCGACGGTACTGGTGGCGCTGAATCATCTGTGGGGCTGTGGTTTGTCGGAAGAGCAACTGGCGACGCTGGGGCTGAGTCTTGGCGCCGATGTGCCGGTATTCGTGCGCGGCCACGCCGCCTTTGCCGAGGGCATTGGTGAGATCCTGACGCCGGTCGAACCGCCAGAAAAGTGGTACCTGGTCGCTCATCCCGGAGTCAGTATTCCGACGCCGACCATTTTCCGCGACCCCGAGCTACCACGAAACACCCCGGTAAGGTCAATAAGTACGTTACTAAAATGTGAATTTCGCAATGATTGCGAGGTTATCGCAAGAAAACGTTTTCGCGAGGTTGATGCGGCGCTTTCCTGGCTGTTAGAATATGCGCCGTCGCGCCTGACAGGCACAGGAGCCTGTGTCTTTGCTGAATTTGACACCGAATCTGCCGCTCGTCAGGTGCTGGAGCAAGCCCCGGAATGGCTACAAGGCTTTGTAGCGCGAGGAGTTAATATCTCCCCGCTCAAGCTAGCCCTACCCAGGTAGTTCTGCTTTTTTGCACGAATTACCTTAGTACGCCGGGCAAATTGAGTAACGGTGACAACGTCACCCTGTTCCAGACGTTGCATCGTTCTCTTTAAATACACCGCCTGGATAGAAGAGTGCCGCCCGCACGGTTTCTGGCGCTTTTCATCCACCACTGGACGCATGCCTGAGGTTCTTCTCGTGCCTGATATGAAGCTTTTTGCTGGTAACGCCACCCCGGAACTAGCACAACGTATTGCCAACCGCCTGTACACTTCTCTTGGCGACGCCGCTGTAGGTCGTTTTAGCGACGGCGAAGTCAGCGTACAAATCAATGAAAACGTACGCGGTGGTGATATTTTCATCATCCAGTCCACTTGTGCTCCCACCAACGACAACCTGATGGAACTGGTTGTTATGGTTGATGCTCTGCGTCGCGCTTCGGCGGGTCGTATCACCGCTGTTATCCCTTATTTCGGCTATGCTCGTCAGGACCGTCGTGTGCGTTCTGCGCGTGTGCCGATTACCGCGAAAGTGGTTGCCGATTTCCTGTCCAGCGTTGGCGTTGACCGCGTACTGACCGTTGACCTGCATGCAGAACAGATCCAGGGCTTCTTCGACGTTCCGGTTGATAACGTATTCGGCAGCCCTATTCTGCTGGAAGATATGCTGCAGCTGAACCTGGATAACCCGATCGTGGTTTCTCCGGACATCGGCGGCGTGGTGCGTGCTCGCGCTATCGCCAAACTGCTGAACGATACCGATATGGCTATCATCGACAAACGCCGTCCGCGCGCTAACGTTTCTCAGGTGATGCACATCATCGGTGACGTTGCCGGCCGCGACTGCGTGATGGTTGACGATATGATCGATACCGGCGGCACGCTGTGTAAAGCAGCTGAAGCGCTGAAAGAGCGTGGTGCGAAACGCGTATTTGCCTACGCCACTCACCCGATCTTCTCCGGCAATGCTATCCAGAACATTAAAAACTCTGTGATTGATGAATTCGTCGTCTGCGATACTATTCCGCTGGCGCCGGAAATCAAAGCGCTGGAAAAAGTGCGTACGCTGACGCTGTCTGGCATGCTGGCAGAAGCGATTCGTCGTATCAGCAACGAAGAATCTATCTCTGCTATGTTCGAACATTAATCGAGCCCGGCCAAAAAACCCGCTGCGGCGGGTTTTTTTGTCTCTTAAACCAATTTGTATGACCATTGCCTCCTTCACCTGCCATTTAGTTGACAGATGATGCGCTCATGGATGAAACATTATTGTGAACAGATTATTTTCCTCACATGTGATGCCTTTCCGCGCCCTCATCGATGCTTGCTGGAAAGAAAAATACACGCTAGCCCGTTTCACCCGCGATCTGATCGCCGGGATCACGGTCGGGATTATTGCCATTCCTCTGGCAATGGCGTTGGCTATTGGCAGCGGTGTCGCGCCGCAGTATGGACTTTATACTGCCGCCGTCGCCGGGATTATTATCGCCCTCACCGGCGGCTCGCGCTTTAGCGTATCCGGGCCAACCGCCGCCTTTGTGGTGATCCTCTATCCGGTGTCACAGCAGTTTGGCCTGGCCGGACTGCTGGTGGCGACGTTGATGTCCGGGGTCTTTTTAATTCTTTTCGGCCTCGCCCGCTTTGGCCGGTTAATTGAATATATTCCGCTATCCGTTACCCTCGGGTTTACCTCCGGTATTGGTATCACTATCGGTACCATGCAGATAAAAGATTTTCTTGGTCTGCAGATGGCGCACGTTCCCGAGCACTATCTGCAGAAAGTCGCCGCCCTGGTCATGGCGCTGCCGACGGCTAATCCTGGCGATGCGGCGATTGGCGTTGTCACCCTTGGCACGCTGATCCTGTGGCCGCGTCTGGGGATCCGCCTGCCCGGCCACCTGCCTGCGCTGCTGGCGGGCTGTGCGGTGATGGCAATCGTCAATCTTATGGGGGGCCACGTCGCGACTATCGGCTCTCAGTTCCACTATATTCTGGCTGACGGTAGCCAGGGTAACGGGATCCCGCAGCTGCTGCCGCAGCTGGTGCTGCCGTGGGATATGCCTGGCTCCGATTTTACGCTCAGCTGGGCGTCACTACAGGCGCTGCTGCCGGCGGCCTTCTCGATGGCGATGCTCGGCGCGATTGAATCACTGCTGTGTGCGGTGGTCCTCGACGGGATGACCGGCACGAAGCACAAAGCCAACAGCGAACTGATAGGCCAGGGTCTCGGCAATATCATCGCCCCTTTCTTTGGCGGTATTACTGCCACCGCCGCCATTGCCCGTTCAGCGGCTAACGTCCGCGCCGGCGCAACATCGCCGGTATCCGCCGTGATTCATGCGCTGCTGGTCATTATGGCGCTGCTGGTGCTGGCGCCGCTGCTCTCCTGGCTTCCGCTGTCTGCGATGGCGGCGCTGCTGCTGATGGTAGCGTGGAATATGAGCGAAGCGCACAAGGTGGTGAATTTGCTGCGCTACGCGCCGAAGGACGACATCGTGGTGATGCTGATGTGCATGTCGCTGACCGTACTGTTTGATATGGTCATCGCTATCAGCGTCGGTATCGTGCTGGCCTCGCTGCTATTTATGCGCCGCATTGCGCGCATGACCCATCTGGCGCCGGTCAATGTTGATGTGCCCGACGACGTGCTGGTCCTGCGGGTTATCGGCCCCCTCTTCTTTGCCGCTGCCGAAGGGCTGTTTAACGATCTGGAGACGCGGATTGCCGGTAAGCGGATCGTGGTCCTGAAGTGTGATGCGGTGCCGGTACTGGATGCCGGCGGACTGGATGCCTTCCAGCGTTTCGTCAACAAACTGCCGGAAGGCTGTGAACTGCGCGTCTCGAATCTCGAGTTTCAGCCGCTGCGCACCCTGGCACGGGCGGGCGTTCAGCCGATTCCAGGGCGCCTGAGCTTCTATCCCGACCGTGCTGCCGCTCTGGCAGACATTTAACTTAACTACCGTGACGCGGGCGAGCTCGCCTGCGTCATCATCACGCCAATCGCCTGCTGGAGCCAGCCGAGCACCTCAGGCGTCATCCAGGTCCCTTTCATCAGATGCGGTTCGCGCTCCATCGCCAGGCGGAATTTCTGCTGGGTGTGAGGATGGGTTCCGGCATAGGACTGAAACAACGCCAGCCACTGCCTGGCCAGCGCCTGCCCCGCTGGAGAAGCCGGGTCGCAATGCTCGCGACAGGCCTCGTGCAGCGCCGTCACCAGCGCAGGCCACTCCATCAGTCGATCAAAATAGTGCGCGCGAGTGAAAGCCAGCTCATCAGCATTCAGATAACGCGCCCAGATAGCCAGCTTACTCTCGGCAAAAGCGCGGGTAATGTAGTCCACAACATCCACGGTGATTCCGGTTTGCTCGCGCATTTGCGGTTCAGCGACGTGCATTTCATTCAGGCGGGTGAGAAACTCCGGCCGCCCGGCCGTATCCAGCTCCAGGCGCGCCATCCAGCGGGTCGCCAGCGCCATGGCCCGCGGATCGTCCGCCGGACACGCCTCGGCAAGCAACTGGCGAACTTCCGTCACCAGCGCCAGCCAGATCTGGTTGCGCTGCTGATCCTGCTCCGCAAACGGCAGCGCCTGTAATTCCTGGGGACTAAACCAACGATCGTACATTTTCATTAACTCCAGCGTCTGTAGCCAGGACTCCAGGTCAGGCTCGTTACCGCATGCCAGCTCATCGCGCAGCTGAACCAGCCGTTCGCGCAGCGTGGAGACCGCGCGCAGCTGTTTATCCAGCGTCGAGATCTGCTGTACCAGCAGGTCCGACAGGGAAAACGAGTCCTGGTCAAGGTAGTCCTTGATAGTAGCGAGCTCCAGCCCGGTCTGCGTCAGCGCCTTAATCATATGCAGACGCTGAACCGCCGCCAGGTTATAGAGCCGGTAACCCGCCGTGCTTCTGGCCGACGGCATCAGCAGCCCCGTTTGTTCATAGTGATGTAGCGTGCGGACGGTCATTCCGGCACGTCTCGCCAGTTCACCCACCTGAATTAACATAACTGCTCCTGTTGTTCGACCATAGCGCCACTCTGCCGCCTGACGTTACGTCAGGGTCAAGTGTTAAAGAGAGGGTATTTTATCGTGAAGGCGTAACCCGGGCAGCAAATGCGTTGTTCTGAAGAAAAGAGGCGACGCGATAATAAAACAGCCAGCTACCGGGTGGGCAGCTGGCTGCAGATGAACAGTTTATGTAAGCGCACCCGCCGCGAGACGGCCGGGGCGAGGAACCGGTTTAGCTATGGCGGTGCTGATCGCGACGGCAGCGTTTATCGTAATGGCGGACCCACCAGTATCTGTCGCTAACCTGTTCATGCCCGCCAACGCGCGCCCCTGCGAGCCAGAGAACGGCGCCGACAAAAATACTTAATATCGCGCCATGAGCGAAGAACTGCGGCAGGTCAAGCTGCGGAAGCTGGTTTAAAATAGAGTAACCAACGCCAACAACCATGACGACCAATCCTAAACCCATCAGTACATTACCGAGTAACGAAGCGTTTCTGCGTTTCATATGTCACCTCCGGAACCTTGGGCTACCTGGGAATATCCCCAAAACTTATAGGTCTAGTATAGACAATGGGGATAAGGTTGATTGCGTCGGTGATCACATTAGTTAATATCAAATCAACAAAAACTTACAAATAACTTACTGAACAACATCAAATTCTAATGGTTCATAAGGGTAATTATCTCTTTCCCCGCCGTTGTGGCGGCAGAATTTTGTCAACCGCCTCGGCAAACAGTACACTACGCGCCAGAGAACGACCCAAGCAGGATAGAAAAGTGACGATAAAACTGATTGTCGGCCTGGCAAACCCCGGCGCAGAATACGCGGCGACCCGGCACAATGCTGGCGCCTGGTACGTAGATTTACTGGCTGACCGCCATCGCGCCCCGCTGCGCGAAGAGAGCAAATTCTTCGGCTACACTTCACGGATTAACCTTGCCGGCGAAGATGTCCGCCTGTTGGTCCCGACCACCTTTATGAACCTCAGCGGCAAAGCCGTGGCGGCCATTGCCACCTTCTACCGCATTAATCCGGATGAGATTCTGGTGGCGCACGATGAGCTGGATCTGCCGCCCGGGGTGGCAAAATTTAAGCTCGGCGGCGGCCACGGCGGCCACAACGGTCTGAAAGATATCATCAGCAAGCTGGGCAATAACCCCAACTTTCATCGCTTACGTGTCGGAATCGGCCATCCGGGCGATAAAAACAAAGTTGTCGGCTTTGTGCTGGGTAAACCGCCGGCGAGCGAACAGAAACTGATTGATGAAGCCGTGGACGAAGCGGCGCGTTGCACCGAGGTGTGGCTGAAAGAAGGTCTCACCAAAGCGACCAACCGTTTACACGCTTTTAAAGCGCAATAACCGGTCGACGTGCGGAATTTTTGCCGCGCACCGTGTATAATAGGCAAAGCTATTTACTTTTCTGCAATCTGTTCACTGTAACGGGTTGATTATCCAAAGATTAAGGTGATTTAAATCATGGGATTCAAATGCGGTATCGTCGGTTTGCCCAACGTCGGCAAATCCACCCTGTTCAATGCGCTCACCAAAGCGGGTATTGAAGCGGCCAACTTCCCCTTCTGTACCATTGAGCCGAACACCGGTGTCGTGCCGATGCCCGATCCGCGTCTGGACAAGCTGGCTGAAATCGTCAAACCACAGCGCATTCTGCCGACCACCATGGAATTCGTCGACATCGCGGGCCTGGTGAAAGGCGCGTCCAAAGGCGAAGGTCTGGGTAACCAGTTCCTGACCAACATCCGTGAAACCGAAGCTATCGGTCACGTGGTGCGCTGCTTCGAGAACGACAACATCATCCACGTGAATAACAAAGTGGATCCGGCAGACGACATCGATGTGATCAACACCGAGCTGGCGCTTTCCGACCTCGATACCTGCGAACGCGCGATTCACCGCGTACAGAAGAAAGCTAAAGGCGGCGATAAAGACGCGAAAGCCGAGCTGGCGGCGCTGGAAAAATGCCTGCCGCAGCTGGAAAACGCCGGCATGCTGCGCGCGCTGAAAAACCTGACCGAAGAAGACAAGGCCGCTATCAAATACCTGAGCTTCCTGACGCTGAAGCCGACCATGTACATCGCTAACGTCAATGAAGACGGTTTTGAGAACAACCCGTACCTCGATAAAGTTCGTGAGATCGCCGCAGCTGAAGGCTCCGTAGTGGTCGCCGTGTGCGCTGCTGTCGAGTCTGATATCGCTGAACTGGACGATGCCGACCGCGATGAGTTCATGGCCGAGCTGGGTCTTGAAGAGCCGGGCCTGAACCGCGTGATCCGTGCCGGTTACGAGCTGCTGAACCTGCAGACCTACTTTACCGCGGGCGTCAAAGAAGTTCGCGCGTGGACTATCCCTGTGGGCGCGACCGCTCCGCAGGCGGCAGGTAAAATCCACACCGACTTCGAAAAAGGCTTTATCCGCGCCCAGACCATCGCCTATGAAGACTTTATCACTTACAAAGGTGAGCAAGGGGCAAAAGAAGCCGGCAAGATGCGCGCCGAAGGGAAAGACTACATCGTTAAAGATGGCGACGTCATGAACTTCCTGTTCAACGTCTAATCGTTTTTGTTGTCTCGTGAGATTTCATTGAATCTCATAGCGATTAAAAAACCTTATAAAATCCACGCCATTGCGTGGATTTTTTTATTTTCATCGCACCGGCACATTACATGAAAGCGCGGCAGAAATATGAGCATACGCGCAAGCCAGTCGTGGTGGGAGCCAACCCGATTCAAGCCAGCGTTGACTGAGATAATCCGGCTCTGTCGTCTGGAAAGCGTCACCACGCCGCAGGTGAAAACCCCCGATCCTGCCCTGCCGCTGGAGCGGAGGCCCGGAATACGGGAGCATATCGGTGACTATCAACACAGGCATCAGTTAAACAAAGGGGTAGCCCCGAACAGGGGCCACCCCGGCTATGGCCGGTCCGGAACTATCTCCGGATGAAATTAGTAAGTGTGAAAATATTGCTGAATGAGCTGCGGATTTTTAGTTTGGGTCAGTGCCGTCATCAGCAAAATTCGCGCTTTTGCCGGGTTAAGCGAATCGGACACCAGTCCAGGCTGGCCGTCATCAACCGGAACAACACCGCTCCCCGTACGTGAGGCGCGAACAACCACGATACCGGCTTTTTCCGCCTTTTTGATTCCCGCAGCACTGCGTACAGAGACCGACCCCGCGCCGGTGCCTGCATAAATAATACCGTCTACATGATGCGCAATCGCCGCGTCGTACATATATTCAGGGTCGTCCTGATAGCCGTAGATAATGACCACTTTTGGCAATGCGTTAAGGTTACGCACATCAAATACCGAGCGTACAGTGTGAATTTTATCAACACGGGTTTCAAACTGCGGTTTACCGCTCACCATCACCCCGAGATACCCCTCTTCCGGCGCTTTGAAGGTATCCAGTGTCGTGGCATTGGTTTTGGTGACAAAACGGGCGGCGCCGATGCGATCGTTAAGAACCACCATCACTCCGCGTCCTTTCGCCTCCGGGTCAGCCGCTACAGTCACCGCTTCCAGCAGATTCATCGGGCCATCCGCGCTGATTGCCGTTGCCGGACGCATCGCGGCCGTAAACACCACCGGCTTGTTGCTTTTTACGGTCAGGTTAAGGAAGTAAGGCGTCTCATCAAGGGTGTCCGTTCCGTGGGTAATCACGACCCCATCCACATCATCGCGGGCCAACAGCTCGTTGACGCGTTTTGATAGCTTGAGGATTATCTCGCTGGTCATATTTTCACTGCCAATGTTTGCCAGCTGCTCTCCATCAACGCGAGCCACTTTACTCATCTCAGGCACGGCATTAATCAACGTCTGTACGCCAATTGCTCCGGCTTTATATCCTGTAGTCTGAGTATTACTCGCCGCCGAGCCGGCGATGGTACCGCCAGTAGCAAGGATTACAATATGCGGCAGATGCGTCTCACTTAACGCGAAAGTACTTATTGTCAGCAATGCCATTGCCAGTAATGCGCTAAATTTCATATTTACTCATCCCAAAAAGATAAAATTAAAATTCACCAGGTACTATTGCAAAAGGCTTGCCAGGAGGAATTTTCTTTTTATCTGCAGATATGATTAACTTTCAGGCAAAAAAAGGGATTTTAATCATTTTGCGCACACTGCTGGTGCAGCGATGAACGAAAAGCGGGCATAAAAACTCACCATCCGGCCCAATTCACTTATCTCATCGTACAGCGCTTACCTTTACCAGCAGGTTAGCTGCGGCAGCTAAGATTTCAGCGGCAGATCGGTTGTTTTCAGTAAAGACCAAACGAAATAAAAATGCTCGCTCCTGCTTCTTTGCAGGTGGTGTGTATATTACCCACGGACAATCACGCATCTTTATCCACACTTAGCGCCAGCGCGCGGGTATCCTCCAGCACCTGTAACCGACTGTTCAGCGCCTCGTTGATAGATCGGTACGCCTTACTGCCCAGCGCCAGGCGAAACGGCGGCGCTTCCCCACTCGCGGCATCGATGATGGCAGCGACGGTTTTTGACGCATCGCCGTTAATAGCGAGAGTTCCCTGCGCCAGACCGCGACGCACTTCGCCGGCGGGCGTGTTGTCATAACAAGCCATCGGCGAAGCCGTATCCAGTCCGCCCGCAAAATTCGTCGCCGTCGGGCCGGGCTCGGCAATCATAAAATCGATGCCAAAAGGCGCCACTTCCTGGGCGACGGATTCAATAAATCCTTCAATCCCCCATTTGGTAGCGTGATAAAGGCTGAAATTCGGCCAGGCAATCTGCCCGCCTTCTGACGATATCTGCACAATACGTCCGCCTCCCTGCCGACGCAGAGCGGGTAACGCGGCCCGAATAAGCTGAATCGGGCCGATGAGATTGGTGGCAATCTGCCGGTCAATCTGGGCATCGCTCACCTCTTCCGCCGCGCCGAAGAGCCCGTATCCCGCATTACTGACCAGCACATCGATACGCCCGGCGAAGTCGAATGCCTGCTGCACCGTCCGGCGTACAGCGTCAGTATCCGTAACGTCCAGCAGCAGGATATGAAGCCGCCCATTGTATTGCGCCTGCAGATCATCCAGCGCGCCGGATTTGCGTAGGGTAGCAATCACTTTGTCGCCCCGTGCCAGCAGGCGCTCCGTCATCAGGCGTCCGAGACCGGTTGAAGTACCGGTAATTAACCAGGTTTTGCTGCTCATCGTTATCCTCCAGAAAAGTCTTTAACTCGCCGATACAGGATATGGCATGATGATTAGCACGATAAGACTCAACAAATGGCATGAAGAGGTGAAATGAAATCACCAGTTAAAACCCCGACGCTTTCCGATCTGAAAGCCTTTATCGCCGTAGCGGAACAGCGTAGTTTTCGTCGTGCAGCCGATTTTTCCGGCGTGACTCGTTCCACGTTAAGCCATGCCATTCGCGGGCTGGAATCGCGTCTGGGCGTCCGTCTGTTACATCGCACCACCCGCAGCGTGGCGCTGACCGAGGCCGGAGAGGCGCTGCTGCGGCGCATTTCACCGCACCTCAACGGGCTGGAACAAGCGCTGGAAGAGATCGCCGATACCCAAGGACAGGCCGTGGGCACGCTGCGTATCAATGGCGGAGAGGAAGCTATTCACCTGCTGCTGCAGACAATTGTGCCGGACTATATGACACGGTATCCCGGCGTGTCGCTGGATCTGGTGGTAGATGGCCGGCTGGTAGATATTGTCGCCGAAGGTTTTGATGCGGGGATCCGTCTGGCGGAAGACGTCCCTGCGGATATGGTGGCCGTGCGTTTTGGCGAAGATGTGCGGTTTCTGGCGGTGGCGTCGCCGTCGTACCTGCGCCAGCATCCTGCTCCCGCGAGCCCGGACGATCTGGCCCACCATCAGTGCATTCGCCAGCGTTTACCCAGCGGTAAACGCTACCGCTGGGAGTTTTCCCGCCACGGTCAAAGCATCCTGCTGGATGTGCCCGGAACGCTGACGCTAAACAGTTCGCCGCTGATGGTAGACGCCGCGATCAACGGTCTGGGGATCGCGTATGTCCCGGATGTACACGCCCGCGCAGCGCTGGCGGATGGCCGACTGGTCACCGTACTTGAGCCATGGTGCCCGCCGATTCCGGGTTTGTGCCTCTGGTTTCCGGCCAACCGACATATGCCCGCCAGCCTGCGCGCACTGATCGATCTCATTAAAGAGCGGAACCGATTTTCATTGCCGCGAGGGCAAGCGGGCGGTGACCTTGATTTCAAAACGGAAGCCATATAGCCAGCTCACGCCGACGCCCGTCAGCGTCGGCCAGGGGGCATCTCCCCAGTATTCCGGCAACACCTTCCAGAGCGTGTCGAGAGTCGATTGCGCATCGACCAGATAGATGGTGACATCAACCACATCGGCAAACGTACAATCTGCGGCCGCCAGCACCGCATTAAGGTTATCGAACGCCCGGCGGATCTCCTGCTCCAGCCCGGGTTCCGCTGAACCATCTTCCCGACTTCCTACCTGACCGGAAACAAACAGAAAATCGCCGGATTTAACCGCCGGAGAGTAACGGTTCTGCTCATACAGCGCCTGCTGCCCGGCGGGGAATACGATATCTTCTGGCTTTCTCATCTTTTATCCTGCTCTGACCTGTAAGGGTTCAGGGATGATAAGCGCCAGCATCTGCTGGCGCTATGCCCGCAAACTGGCATGAGCCGGTGAATATTTTTCACCTGGAGAGGGTAACGGTGGCTCATTGCGGAATGGCAACAAAACCCATGCCGGGCAGACAGGATAAGTTGAAACCGCTCATCTGACCGCAACAACGCCGGGCAGTGGCAGGACGTTAACCCGCAACGGCGGAGCGAACAGATCGGGAACACATGCCGCGACAGCACAGTAGGGGCACGCAATGCCTTCAGCGTAGAAACTATCACCTGGCCTCAGCACCGCCAGCGCCTCACGCATACCAGAATTCCGGTCCCGACCCGTATCAGGGTCAGAGACCATCGCTGGCGCGATGCCCCCCTGCACTTTTTTGTCCGCAATAAAAGAGTACCGCAACGAAATCCTGACTTAGCACAAGCATAGCCAGCTTCTTATTCACCCCCCCATGACACAATACGCTCTCTTTTTACATCCGGCATTTGCCTCCCCGCAATCCGCCCAACGGATAAGGTAATCGAAAGATGGCGAGCTATTTCTTTTCTCTTCCTGACGTCTATTTTGGTGAAAACGCAATTCAAACCTTGCGTCGGCTGAACCATAAAAAGGTGGCGATTGTGACCGACAGCTTTATGGTGAGCTCCGGTAAAACACGCGACCTGATTAATGAAATGCCGCAGGCCTGCGTCTCTATTTTTAGCGAGGTGAAACCCGACCCGAGCGTGGAGATCCTGCACGCCGGCGCCGCACAGTTTAAAAGTTTTAAACCGCAGGTCATTATCGCGCTGGGCGGCGGCTCCGCTCTTGATGCCGCTAAAGGGATCAAGGTTACGCTGGAAGAGTTCCTCCCCGGCCACGCCATAGAACTTATCGCCATTCCGACCACCAGCGGTTCCGGTTCCGAAGTCACCTCCTACGCCATCATCTCCGATCCGCAAAACGGCCGAAAATATCCGCTGATTGCCGATGAACTGATCCCGGACTGCGCCATCCTTGACCCAAACCTGGTTCTCTCGGTTCCTCGTCAGGTCGCGGTGGATACCGGCATGGACGTCCTGACCCACGCCATTGAGGCGCTGGTTTCGACGGGGGCCAATGATTTTAGCGACGCGCTCGCCGAGAAAGCCATTGCGCTGGTCTGGCAACACCTGCCCGACGTTTTTAGCGATGAGAATAATATTGCGGCGCGGGGCCATATGCACAACGCCTCCTGCATGGCCGGCATGGCGTTTAATTCGGCGGGGCTGGGATTAGTGCACGGTATGGCGCACGCTATCGGCGGGATGTTGCATATCCCACACGGCAAAATTAACGCTATGCTGCTGCCGTTGATTATTGAGCACAATGCCCGCCACGCCCCGCACGCGCGGATGAGATACCTGAAATGCGCCGCCATTATGGGCATCCAGGCCGCCACGCCGGAGCAAACTCTGCGCGCGCTAATCGGCAGCATTCGCGATATGAATCACCATTTTGGTATTCCCGCCACACTGCAGGCGCTGGGAAAAGACCGGACGGCTGTGGAATCCCTGCGTCAGGCGCTGATCGCGGCGACCTTAGGGGATGGCTGCACGCAAACCAATCCCTGCCAGCCCCGCGCCGCTGATGTAGACCGCTTGCTGACCGCCATCGCCGGCTAAATCTGGACAAGATTGTCCTGCGCCCGGCGGACCGTCAAAAAAGTCCTGCGCAACAGCAAAAAGGCCAACGCGGGACTGAATATGCTTGTATCGCTCCTTTCATCACTTTCAGGTTGTTGACGCTATGAATGACACCCAGCAGCAAGCCGAATTAATCACCCGGGAAATTCTTCAGGAACTCAAGTCCCGTGGCCCCGGGGCGGCGGCCGGTGCCCCACTCGCCGCACAGACGTTGCGTATCCCCGTTGGCATCTCTAACCGCCACGTTCATCTGAGCCGGGAAGATATGGACATTCTGTTTGGCTATGGCACCACCCTCACCCGCATGAAGGCGGTCAAACAGCCGGGCCAGTATGCCGCCGAAGAGACGGTGACTCTGCGCGGACCAAAAGGGGAGCTGACCAGAGTACGCGTCCTTGGCCCGCTGCGCAGCGCCACCCAGGTTGAAATCTCCGTCTCCGACAGCTTTATCCTCGGCGTCAAAGCCCCCTTAAGAATGTCCGGCGATCTACAGGACTCGCCGGGGATCGAGATTATTGGCCCGCGCGGACGGGTCAGCAAAACGGATGGCGCTATTGTCGCCTGGCGCCATATTCATATTTCGCCCGCCGACGCCGAGCGCCACGCCCTGCGCGACGGGATGGAGATTGACGTGCGTATCGACGGCTATCGCGGCGGCATTCTCAGCCACGTGGTGGTCCGGGTGAGCGCGGATGCGGTGCTGGAAATGCATGTTGATGTTGAGGAGGCCAACGGCTTTGGCTTGCGTAACGGCGACTGCGTCCAGCGCGCGTTTGCGGAACGCCACCATGACTAACAGCACAGCAACCAGGCGGCTGAACGCATTGGCGGAGCTGGTCAGCCTGGGCGGATGCCGCGCCTGGGCAGGCGCGCTGAAAGTGGGTGTCGATCCGGGCACGGCCAATATCGCCGTGGTTGTGCTGGATGAAAACGATAACCCCGTCGCCGGCATCAGCCATCCTTCACGGGCGGTGAAAGACGGCGTGGTGGTGGATTTCCTGACCGCCAGCCGGGTGGTGAGCGGGCTGAAAACAGCGCTCGAAGAGCGCCTCGGATGCCCCCTCACCCGCGCGGCGACGGCCATCCCGCCGGGAATCACCGCCGGGAACACCAAAGTGATCGTCAATATGGTGGAGGCCGCCGGACTGGAGGTGACCGACGTGGTTGATGAACCGGTAGCCGCCGCGCTGGCCTTAAACATTCGCCACGGCGCAGTGGTTGATGTGGGCGGCGGGACAACCGGGATCAGCATTCTGCGCGACGGCAACGTGATTTTCAGCGCCGATGAGCCGACCGGAGGCAACCATATGACCCTGGTACTCGCGGGCGCCCTGGGCATGCCTTTTGCCGAAGCGGAAGCGTTGAAAAAGTGTCCGGAGGAGGAAGAACAGATCTTTACCGTGGTCCGTCCGGTGGCTGAAAAGATGGCTCATCTGGTCGCCGGCTGGCTGGCGGGCTATCCGGTCGAAGACATTTACCTGGTCGGAGGCGCCAGCAGCTTCCGCCAGTTTGCCGACGTTTTTCGCCACGCCACCGGCAAACGGGTCATTCAGGCGCAGCAGCCGCTGCTGGTGACGCCGCTTGGCATCGCCATGCGCAGCCGCTGAGGAGAACCACAATGGATGCACAGCAACTCTCACACCGGCTCGACAGCCTCATTGCAGACCTGCTGGCTCAACGCCGGCGGCGCCTGCAAGACCACGGCAAGGTTATGCGCGTGGTATTAAGCGGCGAGGATCTCGCCACGCTCCCGACGACGCTGGATTGTCTGACGGCGCTGAACCGGCGCGGCTATCTCCTGGTGATGACCTTTTCCCATAGCGCCATCCAGGCGTCGTTGCACTCCACCTGCATGGAGGCTCTGGCGCATCGCGATGTTGAGGCGCTGTGCGACGACCGGGATCCCTGCCCGACAGAAGAGACGTTCAGCGGCCTGTATCTGCCCTCGCTGTCCACCAACAGCCTGAGCAAAATCGCCTTAGGTATTCGCGATAACCGGGTGTGTCGCTGGGTTTTTCACGCCCTGAGTCTGGCCAGGCCCATCATCGTCACGCTCAATACCGAATGCCGGGATGACGCCGCCAGCCAGCTCCCCCCGGCATTGCGGGCACGGCTGGCCGGTTACGCCGCCACTCTCGGGGAGTATGGCATCACGATTATCGGCCGCCCCACGGCGAACCCGGCACAGAGGCCGACGGCGCCCGGCGGTAAACCGCTGATCACGCTCAGCGATGTGCGCCAGCACCCCGCAGGCGCGGTCCTGTCCGTTGGACACCGGACGCTCATCACTCCCGCCGCACGCGATGAAATTCGCGACCGCGGTATTGTCATGGTGCAGAGCCACCAGGAGGAAATATGTATCTGGCAAAAGTAACCGGGGCACTGGTGTCGACGACCAAACATGCTTCGCTCAATGGCGCAAAGCTGCTGATTGTCGCCCGCCTGGATGAACACTATCAGCCCACCGGCACGGCGCAGGTCGCCGTCGATTTTGTCGGCGCCGGAAACGGGGAAACGGTCATCGTCACCACCGGTAGCTCCGCGCGGATGACCACCAGCAAAGAGCACTCGGTGATTGATGCTGCCGTAGTCGGCATTGTTGACTCGCTCGATCTTAACGGCCAGTAAGCGCCACGGAGGAAAAACATGCACACCCCCCCGAACGCCGAACTGGATCGCCGTATCAACGCGGCCATTTCGCGTCAGTTAGCGCCGTCTCCGGCCTCGCTGACGCTGACGGACGCGGCATTACTGGCGCACTGTGCCATCGATGCCGCGAACAACGCGAATGTGCCCATTGTTTTTAGCCTGGTGGATACCCACGGCCTGCAGCGCTACTTCGTTAGTCAGGATAACGCCCTGCTCATCAGCCATACGCTGGCCACGCAAAAAGCATGGACCGCCGTGGCGCTCAGGATGCCGACCCACCGACTCGCGGCCGACGTATTACCTGGCGCCAGCCTGTACGGCTTGTCGCATACGCAAGGTCTTTGCTGCTTTGGCGGTGGGCTGCCCTGCTGGTCGGCCGGCGTGCTGCTCGGCGGTATCGGCATCAGCGGCGGGAGCGTCGAGGAAGATATCGCGATTGCCACGCAGACTCTGGCGCGCTTCAGCCGCGAGCGATTTTTGCTCACACCATTCAATGAATCTCTCTAAAAAACGGATACAGACAGGGGTCATCATGTCGTCAGCATCACTGGTTCTGGTTATTAACTGTGGTTCATCTTCTCTCAAGTTCTCCGTCATCCCGCGCAATCAGGAGACCCCGGTGCTCTCCGGGCTGGCCGAAAAGCTGGGGCTACACCAGGCCTGCATTACCTTTAACGATGCGCAAGGGAAGACGACCAGCGGGTTGCCTGACGGTGCCAGCCATACCTGCGCGCTGGAGGCGCTGTTCGCCCGGCTCGCAGAGCAGGGGCTGCTGCCGCAGGTCTGCGCCATCGGTCATCGGGTGGCGCACGGCGGGAATGATTTCAAACATTCGGTGCGGCTCACGGCGTCGGTCATCGAGCGTATCCGTGAACTGTCGGCGCTGGCGCCGCTGCACAATCCCGCCAACCTGATTGGCATTGAAGCCGCCATGGCGCTGTTACCCGCGCTGCCGCAGGTGGCGGTGTTTGATACCGCCTTTCATCAGACGCTACCGCCGGAAGCCTATACCTATGCCATCCCGCTGGAGTATTTACACCAGCATCAGGTCAGACGCTATGGCTTCCACGGCACCTCCCATCGCTTTATCGCCGCCGAAGCCGTCGCGCGCCTGGGTCTCAACCCCGCTAACCACGGCCTGCTTATTGCCCATCTCGGCAATGGCTCGTCAGTCTGCGCGGTGAAAAACGGGCAGAGTGTCGACACTTCGATGGGCATGACGCCGCTTGAAGGGCTGGTGATGGGAACGCGCTGCGGCGATCTGGATTTTGGCGCCGCGGCCTATATTGCCCGCTGCACCGGACAGACTATCGAATCACTTTACAAGATGGTCAATAACGAGGCGGGATTGTTCGGTCTGTCGGGTCTTTCCAGCGATTGCCGCACGTTACAAGAGGCGCGCGACAACGGCGATCCCCGGGCCACCCTCGCGATTGATGTCATGGTTCACCGGCTTGCCCGCCACCTTGGCGCCCATCTCGCTTCGCTGCATCGCTTTGACGCGCTGATCTTTACCGGCGGCATCGGGGAAAACTCGGCGCTGATCCGCGAGCTGACCGCCGAACGGCTGGCGATATTTGGCGTGCAGCTTGACGCCGCGCGCAATGCGCAAATGTTTGCCGGCCGGCAGGGCATTATCTCGCGCCCCGGCTCACCGATTGTGGCGGTCATTCCCACCAATGAAGAGCGGATGATTGCCGAGGATGCGGCCGCGCTTGCCCCCTTGCTGGAAGGCGCGGCCTGAGCGCGTCCTGAAAGTAGTCATACGGGGAGGATTTTATTGTCCAGCTGAAAACGGGAAAACAAGAAAGTCTCTCTGCCGGGCAAAACATTTTGTCTCTGACGCAATAACATCGTAGTGCATGAATTTATTAAGTCTATGAACTCAACCTTTATCGGTTAATTCATAACTTGCTTTTACTCTCACCTGGAAATATTGAGGTCGTTATGCAACAAGAAGCATTAGGTATGGTTGAAACAAAAGGTCTGGTTTCCGCAATTGAAGCCGCAGATACCATGGTTAAATCCGCTAACGTCACCCTGGTCGGTTATGAAAAAATTGGTTCCGGGTTGGTTACCGTCATGGTGCGCGGCGACGTCGGCGCAGTCAAAGCGGCAACGGACGCAGGCTCAGCGGCGGCAGGTAAAGTCGGTGAACTGGTCTCCGTACATGTGATTCCGCGCCCACATATTGAAGTGGAAAAAATCCTGCCGAAAGCTGTCAGTTAATAAAGCCAGAGGATACCGACCATGAGAGATAATCTTGTTGAGCAGATTATATCTGAAGTAATGCACAAACAGACTGATGATCGCGCAAATAATAAAACGCCGGCCAGCTTTATCGGTTGCGGTTTAACTGAATTTGTCGGAACGGCCCTCGGGCATACCATTGGATTAGTTATTGCCAATGTTGATCATCAATTACATGAAGTCATGAATATCGACAAGAAATATCGCTCCATCGGTATTCTTGGCGCCCGGACCGGGGCCGGTCCGCATATATTTGCCGCGGATGAGGCCATTAAAGCCACCAACAGTGAAATTCTCTCTATTGAGCTGGCTCGCGATACCGAGGGCGGCGGTGGGCATGGTTGCCTGATCATTTTCGGCGCCTCCGATGTCTCCGATGTTCGTCGCGCGGTTGAAGTCGCGTTGGGCGAAATTCAACGCACCATGGGCGATGTTTATGGCTCGCCGGCCGGTCATCTGGAGTTCCAGTACACCGCCCGCGCCAGCAGCGCGCTCAATAAAGCCTTCGGTGCCCCGCTGGGTAAATCTTTCGGCATGACCTGCGCTTCACCGGCGGCGATTGGCGTGGTAGTCGCCGACGCCGCAGCCAAAGCCGCCGTCATCGAGCCGGTGGGTTACGCCAGCCCGGCGCACGGCACCAGCTTCAGTAACGAAGTGATCTTCACGTTTGCCGGTGATTCCGGCGCGGTACGCCAGGCGGTCATCGCCGCCAGAGACGTCGGGAAACAGCTGCTGGCTACGCTCGATCCGGCGCCGATCAAATCGACCACGACGCCGTACATTTGATGGTGGCACCCACGAGCGAAGCGAAGTAAGGAAGATACAGCATGAACGATCTTGATATTACTCAGGCCGTCTCCCGCGTGCTGAGTAAATATACCAAAACGACGGCACCAGCGCCCGAACAGCCTGCGCCGGCAGCCGCCACACCGTTCGATCGCGGCAGCATCGACGCGATTGTGGCCAGCGTACTGGCAAGCCAGGCCGGAGCCGCTCCCGCAGCGCCTGTCGACGGGAGCGCCGGTGACGGTGTTTTTGCCACCATGGATGCCGCGATTACCGCGGCACAGCAGGCGTACATCCAGTATCGCCACTGCTCAATGCAGGATCGCGCCCGCTTTGTTGACGGCATTCGCCAGTTTTTCCTGCAGGAAGAGATTTTGCACGCGCTCTCGACCATGGCGGTGGAAGAGACCGGAATGGGAAATTATGCCGACAAGATGGTGAAAAACCGCGTTGCCGCGCAAAAAACCCCAGGAGTTGAAGATCTCATCACCGCCGCAATCAGCGGAGATGGCGGCCTGACGCTGACCGAATACTCCGCCTATGGCGTCATTGGTTCGATCACCCCGACCACCAATCCGACCGAGACCATTATCAACAATACTCTCGGTATGCTGGCCGCCGGCAACGCCGTGGTCTTTAGCCCGCATCCGCGTTCGCGCCAGGTGTCGTTGTACTGTGTCACGCTAATCAATCAACAGCTGGCCCGACTTGGCGCCCCCGCCAGTCTGGTGGTCACGGTCGCCAGCCCGTCGATTGACAACACCAATGCCTTAATCGGCGACGCGCGTATCAATATGCTGGTCGCCACCGGCGGGCCGGCGATAGTGAAAACCGTGATGTCGTCCGGTAAGAAAGCGATTGGCGCCGGCGCGGGCAATCCTCCCGTTGTGGTTGATGAAACCGCCAATATCGAGAAAGCCGCCCGCGATATCATCAACGGCTGCAGCTTCGATAACAACCTCCCCTGCGTGGCGGAAAAAGAGGTCATTGTCGTCAATGAAGTGGCGGACTATCTCATCCACTGCATGAAAAAAAGCGGCGCCTGGCTGCTGTGCGACAAACAACATATTCAGCAGTTACAGGCGCTGGTGCTGAATGAAAAAGGAAACGGCCCGAGTACCGCATTGGTGGGGAAAGATGCGCGCTACATTCTGCAGCAAATCGGTATCAGCGTGCCGGAGGAGATCAAAGTTATCCTGATTGAAACCGAACGTGACCATCCATTCGTGCTGCACGAACTTATGATGCCGGTTTTGCCGGTGGTCAGAGTGGAGAACGTCGATGAAGCGATCGATCTGGCGGTGAAAGTTGAACATGGTCATCGTCACACGGCCATGATGCACTCTACCAACGTTGAAAAACTGACCAAAATGGCGCGGCTGATCCAGACCACTATTTTTGTCAAAAATGGCCCGTCATATGCCGGGTTGGGCGTTGGCGGCGAAGGACATGCGACATTTACCATTGCCGGTCCGACCGGTGAAGGCCTGACCTCAGCACGCTCCTACGCCAGGCACCGTCGCTGCGTGATGGTTGAAGCGCTCAATATTCGTTGACTGAAGCAGGATGGCTGACTCGATCATGAAAAAACGCATTATCAACGCGCCGACGCCGGAAACGCTCGCCATGCTGAAAAGGCGGATGCCTTCGGAATCTCGCAACCGGCTGGAAAGTATCCGCATCGACGCTATCGGGTTGATTATGTTGCCGGTACCGGATCTGTACTTTTACGCCGATCTGGCAAGTAAAAGCGCACATGTTGCGGTATCGGAGATCTTTGGCAGCTGTCCGCAGCATATCACGACGCTGGCGCTGTTCGGCGAGATCGCCGCAGTGAATGAAGCCATGCGTATTATTGAGGATGATGACAGTACGTTCTGAGAGTTCGCTTATGAAAAGAATTTTGCTTCTGGCAGGCGATTTCTCTGAAGACTATGAAGTCATGGTGCCATGGCAGGCATTAAGCATGTTAGGTTTCAGAGTGGATGTGGTGTGCCCCGGGAAACGCTGTGGGGAATATATAAAGACCGCGATTCATGATTTTGAGGGCGATCAAACCTATAGCGAAAAACCGGGCCATCTGTTCCGCTTAACCGCCTCTTTTGATGAAGTCAGGATACAGGAATATTGTGGAATATATCTTGCCGGCGGCCGCGCTCCGGAATATTTACGTCTCAACCGGATGGTATTAAATATCATCCACTGCGCCAATAATATTGCGCTACCGATTGCCGCTATATGTCATGGACCACAAATTCTGGTTGCTGCCGGCATATTAAAAGGCAAAACGCTGACGGGATATTTCACCTTAAAGCCTGAAGTTGAAATGGCTGGCGGCATCTGGGTGAGCGCCGCAGACCACGAGGCGGTACATGACGGCAATCTTGTCACCGCGACGACCTGGATGGCGCACCCGGAAATATTACGTCAATTTATTAGTTTAATCGGCAGCAACACTATTAGCTAGCGTACCCGGCCCTACCGTCAGGTAAAAAAACTCAGGTGTGGAAAAACCCCACGCTTATATCATTTCGGGAGTTATTGTATGTTAGAGAAAGGCTTTACTCATCCGACCGATCGTGTAGTAAGACTCAAAAATATGATTCTGCATGCTAAACCGTATGTAGAATCTGAACGTGCGGTGCTGGCAACCGAGGCATATAAAGAAAATGAGCAGCTTCCCGCTATTATGCGGCGGGCAAAAGTCGTTGAGAAAATATTTAACGAACTGCCGGTCACTATTCGCCCTGACGAGTTAATCGTCGGCGCCGTCACGATTAATCCACGTTCGACAGAAATTTGTCCTGAATTCTCTTATGACTGGGTCGAAAAAGAGTTCGACACCATGGCGCACCGCGTTGCCGACCCGTTCATCATTGAGAAAAAAACCGCCGATGAGCTCCACCAGGCCTTTAAATACTGGCCGGGTAAAACCACCAGTTCGCTCGCCGCCTCCTATATGTCCGAAGGGACAAAAGAGAGCATGGGCAACGGCGTTTTCACCGTCGGCAACTACTTCTTCGGCGGTGTCGGACACGTCAGCGTCGACTATGGCAAGGTACTGAAAATCGGCTTTCGCGGGATCATCGATGAAGTCACCCGCGCGCTGGAGAAACTCGATCGCAGCACCCCCGATTACATCAAAAAAGAGCAGTTCTACAACGCCGTTATTCTGAGCTATCAGGCGGCAATCAATTTCGCCCATCGCTACGCGCAGGAAGCCTCGCGCCTTGCCCGTGAAGAACGCGACCCAACCCGTCAGCGCGAGCTGGAACAGATTGCCAGCAACTGTACCCGCGTGCCGGAATATGGCGCGACAACCTTCTGGGAAGCCTGCCAGACCTTCTGGTTTATTCAGAGCATGCTGCAGATTGAATCCAGCGGCCACTCAATTTCTCCCGGCCGTTTCGATCAGTACATGTATCCGTATCTGGCGGCAGATACCGCCATCAGCAGCGAATTTGCCCAGGAGCTGGTGGACTGCTGCTGGATCAAGCTAAACGATATCAACAAAACCCGCGATGAGGTTTCTGCCCAGGCCTTCGCCGGCTACGCCGTGTTCCAGAACCTGTGCGTCGGCGGTCAGACGGAAGACGGCCGTGATGCCACCAACCCGTTAACCTACATGTGCATGGAAGCCACGGCCCACGTGCGTTTGCCGCAGCCCTCTTTCTCGATTCGCGTCTGGCAAGGCACGCCGGATGAGTTTCTCTATCGCGCCTGCGAGCTGGTCCGTCTGGGACTTGGCGTACCGGCCATGTACAACGATGAAGTGATTATCCCGGCGCTGCAAAACCGCGGCGTCTCGCTGCATGATGCCCGCGACTATTGCATCATTGGCTGCGTGGAGCCGCAGGCGCCACATCGCACCGAAGGCTGGCACGACGCGGCGTTCTTCAACGTCGCGAAGGTCCTGGAGATTACCCTTAACAACGGCCGCTCAGGAAACAAACAGCTTGGCCCGATGACCGGTGAGATGACCCAGTACACCGGCATGGATGACTTCTATGCGGCCTTCAAAAAACAGATGGCGCACTTTGTGCACCAGCTGGTCGAAGCGTGCAACAGCGTCGACATCGCCCACGGCGAACGCTGCCCTCTGCCGTTCCTGTCCGCTCTGGTCGATGACTGCATTGGCCGTGGTAAATCCCTGCAGGAAGGCGGCGCGATTTACAACTTTACCGGCCCGCAGGCGTTCGGCATTGCCGATACCGGCGACTCCGTCTACGCCATCCAAAAACAGGTGTTTGAGGATCGCCGCCTGACGCTCCAGGAACTGAAGGGCGCGCTGGATGCCAACTTCGGCTACCCGGTCGGCGGCACCGCGCATAGCGCGGCGGCAAAATCCTCTCTCGGCGAGCAGGATATTTACGAAGTGGTCAAACGCATTATCGACCGGCACGGCTCGCTGAACCCGGCAGAGATAAAAAACGAAGTCTATCGTCAGCTCGCCAGCGCCAGTCCGGCCCCATCGGCAGGCAATCCGCGTTATGAAGAGATTCGCCATATTCTGGAAAATACGCCGTGTTTCGGTAACGACATCGACGACGTGGATCTTGTCGCCCGTCAATGCGCGCTGATCTACTGTCAGGAAGTGGAGAAGTACACCAACCCACGCGGCGGACGTTTCCAGGCCGGTATCTATCCGGTGTCGGCGAACGTGCTGTTTGGTAAAGATGTGAGCGCCCTGCCGGACGGTCGCCTGGCGAAAGAGCCGCTTGCCGACGGCGTATCGCCGCGCCAGGGGAAAGATACCCTCGGCCCGACCGCCGCAGCCAACTCGGTAGCCAAACTGGATCACTTTATCGCCTCGAACGGAACGCTCTACAACCAGAAATTCCTGCCCTCCTCGCTGGCGGGGGAAAAGGGTCTGCGAAACTTTGGCGGTCTGGTGCGTAACTACTTCGATAAGAAAGGGATGCACGTACAGTTTAACGTTATCGATCGCAACACGTTGCTGGAGGCGCAGAAAAATCCGCAGCAGCATCAGGACCTGGTGGTTCGCGTTGCGGGCTATAGCGCGCAGTTCGTGGTACTGGCGAAAGAAGTCCAGGATGACATCATCAGCCGCACCGAACAGCAATTCTGATTTTGCCTGACCTGCCAGGGCCATACGGCAACGTATGGCCCTTTATCAGACCCGATTTTAGCGGCTGACTTGCTGTTGCCTGGTGGTCGCTTTGTTGACGAGTGATGTTATGAACAGAGTCGAATACGATACCGAAGGCGTGTTATTCAATATTCAACGCTACTCCCTGCATGATGGCCCCGGCATCCGCACGATCCCCTTTTTTAAAGGCTGTCCGCTGGCCTGTAAGTGGTGCAGCAACCCGGAATCACAGCGCCCGCAGCCCGAGTTAATCTATAAAAAAAGCGACTGTATCCGCTGCGGAAAATGCGTGGAGGTCTGTCCGCAGCGGGCGCTCTCTCCGGGCAATCCGTTCTTTATCGACCGCGAACGCTGTATTCAGTGCGGCCAATGCACCGCGGTTTGCCCGACTCAGGCGCTGGAAATGAAAGGCAAACGCATGACCGTCAGCGAGGTGATCCGTGAGCTGCAGAAAGAGGAGAACTTATTTCGGCGCTCCGGCGGCGGAATTACCCTCTCAGGCGGTGAACCGCTGGCGCAGCCGGTGTTTGCTCGCGAGCTCCTGAAAGCCTGTAAGGCCAAAGGCTGGCACACGGCGATGGAAACGACGGGAATGACCAGCAAAGCGGTGATTGAGGACGTCTTTCCGTGGGTCGATCTGGCATTAACGGATATTAAGGCCGTGAACCCAACTATTCATCAACTTAATACGGGTGTTGATAACCGTACGATTCTGGAAAACCTGATTCGGATCTCCTTTATCACTCACGTTATTGTGCGCATCCCGGTGATTCCCGGCGTTAACGACAGCCCGGAGGAGATTCGCAGCATTGCTGAATTTGCCCGCCTGATGTCTGGAGTGGACACGATTCATCTACTGCCTTATCACACCTTTGGCGAAAATAAATATACCCTGCTGGGCCGTATTTATCCCATGGGCGATGCCGGTTCGCACTCCGAAGACAAAATGGCCAGCCTGAAAAAAATCGTTGAATCGATGGGATTTCATTGCCATATCGGCGGCTAATCCTGACAACACAAAAAAAAGATTTCGCGCTCTTATCCCTTGTACCCCAATCGTTAAGAGATGGCATAGCGCATCGCTTAATACAGGAAAAAAACTATGAGTGACTCTCGTGAATCAGTAACCGGACAGTGTATTGCAGAATTTCTTGGTACCGGATTGTTTATGTTTTTCGGCACCAGCGTGCTGTGTGCGGCAAAACTGGCCGGCGCCAGCTTCGGTCTTTGGGAAATCTGCATTGTGTGGGGGCTGGGTATTGCGCTGGCGGTCTACCTGACGGCAGGGATCTCCGGCGCTCATCTTAACCCGGCGGTCACCATCGCCTTATGGATGTTCGCCCGCTTTGAGGCGAAGAAAGTGGCGCCTTATATCCTGGCGCAAATGGCCGGCGCATTTTGCGGTGCCGCTCTGACCTATCTGCTGTACCACAATCTGTTCGCCGACTATGAACAGGCCCACCAGATGGTGCGCGGCAGCCAGGACAGCCTGTATCTGGCCAGCATCTTTTCGACCTATCCGGCGGCAAGCATCAGCGTCTGGCTCGCGGCGCTGGTGGAAATTGTCATTACTTCGATGCTGATTGGCTTGATTATGGCGCTGACCGACGATGGCAACGGGGTGCCAAAAGGGCCGCTTGCGCCGCTGCTGATCGGCCTGCTGGTGGCAGTCATCGGCGCGGCGACCGCCCCGCTAACCGGATTTGCCATGAACCCGGCTCGCGATTTTGGTCCAAAACTGTTTACGTTTCTGAACGGCTGGGGCTCCGTCGCCATGACCGGTGGCAGAGAGATTCCCTACTTCCTCGTACCTTTGATTGCGCCGGTCATCGGTGGAATCCTGGGCGCGGCGATCTACCGCTACGGTATCGGGCGCCATCTCCCCGCCGCCAAAGCCGCCGCGGAGACGGTGAGTCATCCGCTATCCTGATTGACCCGACGCGCCCGCACTCCGCCAGCGCAACACATTGTGGCGGAGTGCTCCACAAACGCCCCTTTTCTGCTCGTGTCACCTGCTGCTCCTCCCCCCAGGCACCTCATCCGATTCTTAGCCGCGCATCCGGGCAGAGCCCGGTTGCTCATCTCTCGCTCGCGTCATCTCCTGGCGCGCAGCAACAAAAAAGCCACCTGCAGGTTAATGCCGATCGTTTAAGGGTCAGCTGACCGATCCGGCAGAGGGGTAAGTATCCGCCATTTCAAAGAGATGGCCGGTTTTTTATGCGGCGCTGTCAGGTTTTCAACACGTCTGCAGGCGAGGCAGCCCTCAAGGTCGCGGTTAAGCCAGAGGTTTCGTATTTTCGCGCCAGCCACCGTTTACCGGTATCGTCCTGGCCTGCGATAAAGCAAAAAAATGCGGGTCACCTTGACGTGACCCGCATTAACCCGCAGGTGGCTTAACTGAAATGACAGCGGCTAGCGCCGGGTGTTCTTCGCCCGGGTCCGTGCCGTTTTTTTCTCCTCCTGAGTAGCCTGAACCGCCGACTCATTCTGAGGTTCAGCCTCTGCGCCCACCGGCTGAACCAGCGCCGGGTCAGGTTCCGCCGCCAGCGACGCCGGCAACTCAACGCCCGGGCTCTCCTCAAAAGCCAGGCAGGAGGCGGACTGTGCGGGAGACGTAATATTGACCACCGCTATCGTCGCGTCAGGAACTTCCGCGGCGGCAGGGAGGCATTCGGCGGCAGGCGCTGTCGGTTCAGGAGGCGTGCCGCACGTTTGTGATGAGGCAATCAGGCTATCAATCCCGGTTGCGGTACGCGCAATGACTTTCCAGGCGTAGACCTGCCCGACCCGGCTAGCGGCGGCAACCCCGGCGGAGACGGCGGCGTTCATGGCGCCAACCTCACCGGTTAATTTGATGGTCACCAGCCCGCTGCCCTTGGTCAGCTCATAGCCAACCAGTTCGACATTCGCCGATTTTATTGCGGCATCAGCGGCCTCTACCGCCACCGTTAAGCCAACGGTTTCAATTAAGCCTAAGCTCTGCCCGGACATATCTCTCTCCTGTTATTTTTCATGCAAGGGGGTACACACCGACGCGCACAGCTGACCGGCGGCATCGTCACGCAACCGCGGCGCCTTATCAGTGCGTTCCCAGGGGAAGACTTCCCGACCAAAATGGCCGTAGCAGGCCGTCTGGCGATAGCGCGGCGCCAGCAAATCAAGCTGGCGGATAATGCCATAAACGCTGAGGTCAAAATGACGGTCGACCAGCTGCGTCAGCTGGTTCGCCGACAGACGGGAAGTCCCAAAAGTATTGATGGCGACCGAAACCGGTCGGGAAAGGCCGATGGCCCAGGCCAGCTGGACTTCGCATCGCGTCGCCAGCCCGGCGGCAACGATATTTTTTGCCACGTAGCGCGCGGCATAGGCCGCCGAACGATCGACCTTCGACGGATCTTTACCGGAAAACGCCCCGCCGCCGTGGCGCGCTGCGCCGCCATAGGTATCGACAATGATTTTGCGCCCGGTCAGGCCGCAATCCGCAGCGGGTCCACCGTTGATAAACGGCCCCGCTGGATTAATCAGCAGCCGGGTAGCGGAGGTCAGCCAGCGTGCCGGAATAACCGGTTTAATCATCTCTTCCATCACCGCTTCCCGCAGCGTCGCCAGCGGAAGGTCGGCGCGATGCTGCGTGGAGACCACGATGGTGTCAGCATAATGGATCCGTCCGCCGCCATAACGCAGCGTCACCTGGCTCTTGGCATCCGGTAATAGCCCATCCAGCTGGCGCGTTTTACGCAGCTGCGCCTGGCGCGCCATCAGCCGATGGGCATAGAGAACAGGAGCAGGCATGAGCTGCGGCGTTTCATCGCACGCATAGCCGAAGGTTATTCCCTGATCGCCGGCCCCCAGCGAGGCCGGATCGCGGGCGCGGATCCCGTTAGCAATATCGTCAGATTGCCGGCCCAGCATGCTGATAACCGCACAGGTTGCGCCATCAAAGCCTTTCGATGAATGGTCGTAGCCGACAGATTTCACCGTCGCCCGCACAATCTGCTCAAGATCGATACAGGCATCGGTCGATATCTCCCCGGCCACAATCACCGCCCCGGTTTTGACCAGGCACTCGCAGGCCACTTTGGCCCACGGATCTTTGAGTAAACAGGCATCGAGAATGGCGTCAGAAATCTGGTCCGCCATCTTATCCGGATGCCCTTCGGCAACGGATTCAGAAGTAAAGAGGTATTCATCCACGGCAGCGCCACTGTATAAAGAATCGTGTCCCATCTTAGCGGCGCGCGGCGCGGCGACGAGTAAACAATCTTGCCGGGATAGCGGACTTTCTTGCGCTTACGCTGGGGCAAGCGCAAAAAAGACCGGGTGACAATCAGCCCGCCTCGGGCGAGGCGATACGGCGATAATCGGATGGCGCAATGCCGGTCTCTTTCTTGAAGATCCGACAAAAATAGTTCGCATCCTGCCAGGAGAGTTCCAGCGCAATAGTATTCACTTTGAGATCGCTGTAGTGCAGAAGAGATTTGGCGATATTGATTTTTCGGCTGGTAATGTAACTGGAGAACCCGCTGCCGGTACTCTTTTTAAACGCCCGACTCAGATAGCACGGACTGACGAAGGACTCCGCGGCAATATCATCCAGCGTCATGTTGTTAAGCATGTTTTTTTCAATATGGAAACGGGCTCTGGCGACGAAATCCATGCTGCCGCTGGCGCTTTTAAACAGTTGCTCAAAGATCGCGTGGCTGAGATTGAATAACCCTACCATCACCGGCCAGTAGCGGCCGGTGCCCAGACCGTGCTGATGAATGCTGTGGATCAGATCGCTATTTTTTTGCCGACACGGGATATATTTATCACCGAGCCCGGCAAGATGCTGCTGGAGCAATTCCAGGACATCGGTCAGCCTTTTCGCCCCATCGTTATCAGACATGTGTTGCGCGCAGGCCGCATCAAGAATACCGAACAACCAGGTGTGCCAGCCGGGATAATCACAGTTGCCCATCAGATCGCTTATCGTCTGCCGCTGCTCCCGCGTCGCGACAGCCCCCTGTTCGTCCACCAGCAAGGTTTTGCGGATCGTATCGCTGAGAATACTCTGCTTAACCGGTTTTAGCAGATAGTCATCCACTTTCAGGCTCAGCATATGGCGCACAATGTCAAAGTCGTCGTTTGCCGTCGTGACGATCACTTTGGTTTGCGTGTTTTTCTGCTTGAGATACTCAATAACCTGATTGCCATTGGGCAGCGGAATGTTGATATCCACCAGCATCATATCGATTTGATTCAGTTCATCGATAAGCTGAATAGCCTTTTTCCCCGTCGACGCCTCATGAATGACAGAATTCTCCACGCAGCGAGAGACGATCCGCTTGAGCGATTCCGACTCAATATACTCATCTTCGACAATAACAATGTTATACATTCTCACACTCCAGACTCAGCTGGCGCCATCGGGAACCGGAGTTTTACCGTGGTGCCGAGCATCGGCTTATCGGGACTGGCAATCTGCAAACCATAGCTTTCACCAAATAACAGCTGCAGGCGATTGTTGATATTATTAATGCCGATCCCGCCTTTCTGTCGATTCTGGTTGCCAGAGAGAATATGTTCAATATCCTCGGGTGAAATGCCATCTCCGTTATCGGCTATCTCGATAATGACATCTTTACCATCATCGGTAGCCCGGAGAATGATGTGGCTTTTGGTTTCACGCGGCTCGACAACATAATTAAAAAAGTTCTCCACCAGCGGCTGAAGAATTAAAAAAGGACAAACCGTTTCATTATATTTTTCAGGAATATCGCAAACATAGTCAAAACGTTCATTCATTCTGACTTTTTGAATGGCCATATAGCAATTGACATAATTCATTTCGCGGCCAAGGGTAATCAGACCATTATTATTTTTGCGCAGTAAATAGCGCATCATATCGGAAAAGTCATGCACCATCGTTTCCGTACGGCTGGCATCTTCGAGAAACGCCAGCCGACCGATCGTATTCAGCACATTAAACAAAAAGTGGGGGTTAATCTGGTAAGACAGCGCCTTGAACTCGGCCTCATGTAATGAACGTTCGATCTCCACGCGTTTACGCAGTTCGCTGGTTAGCTCCTGCTCTTTTTGCCGCAGCTCACGCTGGATGTTGTTGGCATGGGCCTGCTCGACCAGATAAGAGGCAACGTGCAGCAGCGTGTAGGCCGTCGATTCAAAGCGATCGTAGGGCATCCGCGGCGTATTTTCATGCAGATTGATAAGCCAGGGATTCTCTTGCCACAGATGATTATTGTCGAGGATATAGGGGATCGTTTGCTCTTTCTCCGCCTCGACCTTGACCTGCCCTGAAATAAACGCGCCGAGGTAATGACCATTAATCATAATGGGTACCGCAAATTCGACAAAACCGCAGTAGCAGCGATAGACCACCGGTTCGCCGGCGAGCATTGCCGCCCGCCCTCCGGCGCTGTCGCTGTCATAGCAGTGGCGGGCCAGGGTGGCATTCATTCTTGATCGGGCGCAAAAATCAGAGAAACCGCTCGCCTGGGTGACCGGAATACCGTCCTGGTCGACCACCACCAGCGCAATCATCATCGATTGACTAAAATTGTCCTGCAGCGTTTGCAAACGGTCAACATCAAGAAATTCGTGTAATTTGTATTTATTTTTCATGATATCCACCACCTCAAGTCAAATGCCGTTAAACCATACCCTATTTAGCATTTTAAAATGATGAAACCGCTCACAAACAAAAAATGAGTTGTATGAGAATTGTTAATGTGGTGATTACGTTGCTTCTGTTTTTATTATATTAATTAACATTCATCGGCATGCGATAATATAACCCGGGTACAACGATGGCCAAATAAAAGAGAGGCACTCACTAACCGGCTACTGTTCAGACGATTAAATTGAACAGCGCTATGAAATTGTTCTTTTGCGAATATCCGCTATTGATGACCGTAAAATCCCATGCCGCGGCGTGGGATTTTACGGGATGCCCGTTTCAGAAAAAGCCGCGCAACGCCAGCCGTCGGGAAAGCCTATCCTTTGGCAAAATTGGCCTGGATACGCTGCTGCAGATAGGCCTCTGCGGTAATCGGCGGGTATTTCGCCTGCGGCCCGAGGATCTCGACATCTTTATTGGCCTGACAGAAAAACGCCAGGCTATAGCGCGGTCCCTGATACTCATGGGCAAGCGGGCTTCTCACGCGGTGGAAGTTCGAGGGGAGCTGGTCGTCGCTCCAGCGCATCAGCATATCGCCGATATTACAGGTGATCACCTCCTCGCGAGGCTCAATGCTGGTCCACTGCTGGCTCTCGCGGTCCTTACCCGGACACACCTGCAGCCCGCCCTGCCCCGGACGCTGGAACAACAGCGTCAGGCAGTCAAAATCCGTATGGGCGCCGGCGCGCCACATCCCCTGCTGCGCCCGCTCGCTGGCGTAGTAGTGCAGCATACGCAATGTGCTCTGGTAGGTCTCACGATCCGGATCGTGAGCGGTGGTGAAAAACGACTCCGCAAATCCCAGCTTAAGGGCAAAGCATGACAGCAGCTTCATCCCCAGCTGCCAGCACCGGGATTCAAACTCCAGCATCGTCTTTCTGAACGCCGGGAGCTGCTGGTCGCTGGGCCACAGCCCCGCCATCAGCGGACGGGTAATCTGGTACGACTCTTTTTGATCCGGGGTCTTCGTCGATGGCCGGACCTGCGCCTTGCTTTCCCAACCGGCATTGCGGGCCAGCGGATACTGCCCTTTCACCTCATCGGGCAGGGCGAAAAACGCCTCGGTCATGCTGAATGCCTGGCGAATTTCCGCCAGCGGAATACCGTGATGACTGACCTGAAAGAAGCCAATCTCCACTGCCGCCTCCCATAGCCGATCGGCAATCTCACTTTTCCTCTCCTCAAAATTTGAGAGATCGATACAGCGCACTTCGCGGGTAAACGTCTCTTCCCCCGGCGCGCCCATCAGCGCCTCTTTCTCCAGTTCCTGTAATGCATAGCCCTGATTTTGAACAGATTGCGTCATTATGATTGTCCTGTATTGGGTTTAAACAGCCGCCCGCTGTTGTAGGGTTCGTACCGCCGCCAGCGCGTCGCGACGCATGGCGTCAAGATCCACGCCGGGGATCACATCCTCCTCAACGATCGGCCGGCCATTGAGCAGCAGCGCTTTCAGGGAGGCCCGACCGCCGCAGGCCACCGGGCCAATCGCGATATCGTGCAGCCCGAAGTAGCGCGGATCGTCGAGGCGATAAATCGCTAAATCCGCCTGCATCCCGACGCTGATGGTGCCGCACTGCGGCAAGCCGAGGATGTGTGCGCCGCCCGCGCTTCCCCAGCGCACCACATCCTCCACCGTGGCGGCGTCAGCACCGCCCTCAAAGGTACCGCCAGCGTAGCGCGGCTGCGCCAGCATGCCCTTACGCGCTCGTTGCAACAGCCATGCAGCATGGGCTTCGCTTTGCATATCCGCCGCTTCATTGGAGGCGGCGCCGTCCACGCCCAGCGATACCGGCACCCCGGCCTTTTCCAGCGCCAGCAAATCCGCGATCCCGCTTCCCAACCGCCCGTTGCTTTGCGGACAATGGGCGATGCCGGTGCCGGTTTGCCCAAGTAGCGCGATCTCTTCCGGCAGCAGCTTCACCAGATGAGCAAACCACACGTCATTCCCCAGCCAGTCGTGTTCGGCGCAGAACTGGACCGGCGTCATCGCGAACTTCTCCCGCGCGGCATCCAGATAATCCACGGTTTCCGACAAATGGCTGTGCAGCCGAATGCCCAGGTGACGAGCCAGTTTGGCCATCTCCCGCAGCTGGGCGCCCGGTGCAGAATGCAGCACGGTGGTGGGCGCCATCACCACCCTCCGCAGGGAACCGGCGTCAGGGCGGTGATAGCGTTTGACTAGCCGTTCAATATCCGCCATATAGCCATCGAAGGTTTCAGGACGCAGCGCGACCGGCAGATCCTGCTCAACGGCCCGCCCCTGGGTTGCGCCTCCGCGACACAGAACAATGCGCATGCCCAGCGCCTCGCCTTCGCTAAATACAATCTCCGAGGTATCGAAGGGCATATCGGGCCAGTATAAATAGTTGTGATCCGCGACGGTGGCGCATCCCGATCGCAGCAGCTCCACCAGCCCGACGCGTACCGCCAGACGGAAAGTGTGCTCATCGAACGCGGCGCGAAACCGGTACGGCGTGGCGCTCAGCCATGCCGTCAGGCTCTGATTCAGCCCCTGAGGCTCGCCCTTTAACAGCGACTGGAACAGATGGTGATGCGTATTCACCCATGCCGGATAGACCACGCAGTCCCGGGCATCGATCTGTCGCTCCTCCGGCAGCGCCGCCAGCGAACCGATGGCGGCGATAACGCCATCGTGGATACGGATATCCGGCCCGGCCAGCCGCGCGGCATCCCCCGGGAGACCGCTGAGAATGGCATGCGCGTTTTTAATCACTAATGACATAGCGTCACTCCTCAGGGTTTAATCTGCATAGTCTGCACAAACTCGGTGGTATAGGCCTGCTTCCAGTCGGTAGCGGCATCCAGCAGGTTGGCGCTGACCATAAAATCACGGGTCTTCCGCCAGCGCGTTTCCGTCATCGTCCCCCAGCCCTCGCTGGCGGCGTCGCCGCCATCAATCAGATGATGCTGGCGGATTTGCGTGACGGCCCAGGCCAGCAGATCGTCGGTCATTTTGGGGTTATCTTTTTTAATCAACGCATTTCCCGGGGCCGGGTTGTTCAGGTAGCTCACCCAGCCTTCCATCGACGCGCGGACAAACTTTGCCAGCGCCGCGTTACGGTCGGCGATGGTTTCCGGACGGGCAATCAGAATGCCGCCGTAGGGGGGATAGCCGTGTTCGGAAAACAGGAAGAAGTTTGATTTCACCCCCGCCTTTTGCACCTGGAAAACCTCGGAACTGACGTAGGCCTGCTGGGCGACGTTGTCATCCGCGACAAAGGGTTGAATATTGAAGGTATAGGGTCGGGCCTGGGCATCATTCAGTTGATACTGCCCCTTCAGCCACGGCCACCACGTTGCCTGACCGGAGCTGGAGACCAGAATGGTTTTCCCTTTCAGTCCCTCCAGTGAAGCGACATCGGTATGGGTCAGCAGTCCCTGGGGATCATACTGAAAGGGAGCAGCAATGGCTTTGGCCTGGAATCCCCGCTGAATGCCTTCCAGCAGCTGCAGATCGTAGCCGATAATAACGTCCGCCCGTTTTGATAGCAGCAGCTGCATGCCGTTAACCTGGGGGCCGCCGGAGCGAATGTCGACCTCCAGGCCATATTTTTTGTAGATCCCCGTCGCCTGCGCCTGATAATAGCCGCCCTGCTCCGCCTGGGCGTACCAGGAGGTCAGCAAAACAATTTTCTCCTCGGCCTCAACGGCCAGAGACATACCGCTCAGGGCCACCAGACCCAGCACACGGTAGCCCCAGGGAGTGCGTGAACGTATTTTCATTGCCCCTCTCCTCATAACGCCGGGAAAGAGGACGAGCGGACAACGGCTCAGCCTCCCACCCCGGTCAACGTTGAACCGCGAAATGGTTACTGAGCAATGTCCCGTACGGATAAATCGTACTGACCGCTTCTACTCATATTCCGTTATACAAAAACGATGCCAGGTACGATCGGCATCCGTCATCTCACGACGCCCCCGCAGGAATGCGCTGTTCCAGCGACCCGCTTATGCAACCTTTGATTCATCAACACACAAAGCGCACCATAATGGTGCATTAGTGGATTGTTTTAGTGCCGGGTATCAAATCTGACTGAAGAGAATTTCCAGCTGCTTGAGCATCATGGAGGCAGCCAGCGACAGCTGCCGGGCGGGGGATACGCACAGCGCCAGCGTGAAGGGTTTAAGCTGCGGATCGGTCAACGGAATAAACGCCAGCTGGCCGGACTGAATCTCATCCAGAATATCAAGACGACACAAAATGCCGATTCCCATCTGCTCTTTTATCAGGGTTCTTATCATATGAATGTTATTAGAAACAGCCACTTCCCTAACCTCATTGCCGCTGATATTCACCAGCGCTTCCACCGGCTCGCTGATCATCAGCGGCGCGGAAGGAATGATAAACGGGTACTCGATGCACTGATTAAATCGTACGGTGCTGCGGCTTTCCAACGGGTGGCCTTTGGGCACCACGATCCCGATATTCATTTCGGCAAAAGCCCGGACCTGCAGTTCGCGGGAACTTTGGGGGTTGAGCATGATACCAAAATCCGCCTCGCCCGAGATCAGCGCCTGCTGGATGTTGATATTGTTCATGGTGGTTAATGTAAACGAAATGTTGGGATAATGGTTATGCACCTCCTTCAGCATCGCCGAAAAGAAATGCCGGTTAATGGCATCGATAGTGGCGATGCGCACATGCCCGCGCCGCAGCCCGCGCAGGTCATCCAGCTGCTCGCACACCCGGGTAAAGTCCTTTTTCCAGTTATTTGCCGCGTGCAGGAGCAGCTCCCCGGCGGCCGTCAGGCGCAGTCCCGTCGGATGGCGCTCGAATAGCGGCATCGCCAGCTCATTTTCGACGCGCAAAATCTGACGATCGATGGAAGACGCCGAGACATGCAGCGCCTCTGACGCTTTACGAAACGACCCCTGACGGGCCACTTCGGTGAAATACAGCAGAAAACGGGAGAATGCAAACATGGTCTGGGTGCTCTCTTTTTTGCAACGGGTTGTGCGAATCAAAGCTCTGGACGCAACAGTTTTATCACAATACCGTAGCATTCATAGCGGAGAAACAATCGTTTCACCAATTAACTCACCTGGCGGACAGCCTACGGCGCAGGGCATTTTCTCCCTTCGCTGACTCAGGCCGCCCTGCAGACAGCTTAATATGGGATGGTAAACGTTAATGAAAGACGGCGATCTGATTCCTGTATCGGTCAAGGAAATAAGCCTGAACGGGCAGAGTAATCTGTCATTAAAATTTATTCCCGAAGGCGGGAAAATATTACCCGGCTATTCTGCGGGAGCCCATATCGATATTATGATTCCGGGCGTCGGCCCGCGGCAATATTCCCTCTGCGGGATGCCTGACCACCGCCAGAGTTATGAAGTCTGCGTCAAGCTGGGAGATATCTCCTCCGGCGGCTCCCGCTATTTGCATCATGCGCTTAAGCCCGGCGACCGACTCACCATCTCCCGTCCACGCAACCATTTTCCACTGCCGGCAGCCGGACGTTACCTGCTGCTGGCCGGCGGCATCGGTATCACTCCTCTGCTGGCGATGGCTGAAGAGATAGCACGGCAACATATTGATTTTGAAATACATTATTATGTCTCCACCGCCCGTCACGTGGCCTTTGCCGCGCGGCTGGAGCGGCTCTCTGCGACGGGAAAGATCGTTATCCATTGCAGCGACGAGGGTGACTCTTTGCGCCGGGAGATCCCCGCCTGTTTAACCGCGCCTGACGTCGATACGGCGGTCATTGCCTGCGGCCCGGACGGCTTTATTCAGCGGCTACAGGATATGATGCCAATATATGGCTGGCAGGCCTCGCAATTCTCATTTGAACGTTTTACCTCCGGCGGGCTGAATCATGATGCGGAGAATAAAGGTTTTTATATTGAGCTGGCGTCAACCGGCCAGCGCCTGCAGGTTGCGCCGGAACAAACCATCGCCGAGGTATTATTGCACGCCAACGTCGAGGTCATGCTCTCCTGCGAGCAGGGGATCTGCGGCTCCTGTATTACCGACGTTATCGACGGCATTCCTGAGCACCGGGATAGCGTCCTGACGGCGGAAGAAAAAGCCGGGAACCGTCAGATTACCCTGTGCTGCTCGCGGGCGAAAACGCCGGTTCTGGTTCTCGACCTGTGAGGAGAGCGACGATGCACATTCCCTCCCCCCACACGCCGCTTGCCGGCGTCAGCAACGCCCGTCTCCCGGCATGGGCGCTACCTGCGGGTTGGCCAACGGAGCATAACGGCACGCCGCTGACCGCGGACCTGACCTTTGCCGACGGGCAGATCGCGACGATAGCGCCATCCGGCCAGGCGAATCACGGCTTATGGGATCTCGGTGGAGCGCTGACGCTGCCCGGCCTTGTTGAACCCCATGCCCATCTGGATAAGACCTATACCATTGAACGCTGCCGTCCGTCGGAACCCGGTCTACTGGCCGCTATTCGCGCCATGCACGAGGATCGCCGGCACTGGACCGCACAGGATCTCCAGCGCCGTGCGTCCGCCGCACTGGCCCGGGCGGCGGCCAATGGCGTCACTCATCTGCGCACCCATATTGACTGGTTCACCGCCGCCGCGCCTGACGCCTGGCAGGAGATCGCCCGCCTGGACCATCCCGGCATCAGCGTCGAGCGGGTGGCTTTGGTGCCGCTGGGACTGTTTGCCGATCCGGCCGCCGCGGAGGCCATCGCGCAGACGGTGGCCGAAGGCGGCGAGGGCTGCTTGCTCGGCGGGTTTGTCCACTCCTCTAACTGGGATCCCGCGGCGATGGAAAACCTGCTGCGCAGCGCGACGCGCTGGCGGTTGGATCTGGATCTGCATATCGATGAGGAGCTCAGCGACAATCCGCGGGGGCTGGCCTGGCTGGCGGAGTACCTCTCCCGCCACGCTTTTCCGGGACGCCTCTGCTGCAGCCACGGCTGCGCCCTGGCCTGCGGCAGCGAAGAGCAGGCGGAGAAGATCCTGCGCCAGCTGGCGGCCCACTCCGTCACCCTTATCGCCCTGCCGATGACCAACCTGCTGCTACAGGATGCGGTTACTGGCCGCACGCCGCGCCAGCGGGGGATCACGTTGCTTCAGGAGGCCCGCTGCGCCGGCGTTGCCACCCTCCTCGGCTGCGACAATGTGCAGGACGCTTTCTGCCCGGCGGGGAGCTATGACCCGCTGGATACCCTGGCCTGCGGCCTGTTCAGCGCCCAGCTCAGCGACGTTTTCGACCGTCAGTCGCAGCTGATTTGCGATCGGGCGGCGTTAACCGGTGCGCCGGCAGACGCTGCGCCTTTCGCCGTCGGCAACGCGGCCAGCGTGGTGATTTTCCCGGGTAGCGACAGGTTTACCTGGCCTTTAAACAGTGCAGCTCGTCTGGTGATTAACCGCGGCAGGTTAACCCACCAGCGGGTGTGGCGACAGGAGATGACGTATGAGTCTTGAAGCAGGCGCGGGCGCTCCGCTGGCGCGGTATGCCGCCTGGCGCAGAGCCGGCGAGTTTATTTTTCTCTCCGGCATTATTCCGGTCAATCCGCTGAACGGCACCATCGTCAACGGCTTTCAGGATGTGCCGGAGGAGGTGCGGGAGCTGCTGGGGCAAACGGGCGAGTTTTCGACGGATGCCAAACAGGGCCCGATTCTGGCCCAGAGCTGGTACGTGCTGGAAAGCATCCGCCGGACCGTGGAGTCCGCGGGCGGGCAGATGAGCGACGTCATCAAGCTGGTGCAGTACTTTCGCAACCTCGACCATTTTCCCTATTACAGCCGGGTAAGAAAGCTGTTTTACCCCGACCAGCCGCCGGTGTCGACCGTGGTACAGGTCAGCGAAATGCTGCCCGACGCCACGGTGCTGATTGAAGTCGAAGCGACGGTCTGGTTACCCCAATAATTCTCGACCCAGAGGCACAGCGATGATCAACGGTTATATTCCTGCAGAGCGCTTTCTCCCTTTTCTGAGCTGGACGGCGATTGCCGCCCTGCCGGACAAAAGCAATACGGTTATCGTGCTCCCCACCGGAGCCATCGAGCAACACGGTCCGCATCTGCCCTGTTCCGTGGACAGCGTGATCTCTTCCGGCGTGGCGGGACATGCCCTCGCCCGGCTGCCGGCGGATATCCCGGCCTACGCCATCCCGCCGATTACCTACGGAAAGTCCGACGAGCATCTGCATTTTCCCGGTACCCTGACCCTGAGCGGCGACACGCTGCTGCATACCCTCCTTGAGATAGCCGAATCCCTGTATCGCGCCGGCTTTCGCAAGCTACTGATGATCAACGGTCACGGCGGACAGCCGCAGGTGCTGCAGATGGCCTCCCGGGAAATGCGCCTGCGTCATGGCGATATGATCATCATCGCGCACGACGTGTTCAACGTCCCCAATAGCGAAAAGCAGTTTCTCAGCTCTCAGGAACAAAAAATGGCGATGCACGCGGGCCATAGCGAGACGGCGCTAATGCTGGCCCTTGCGCCGGAGTGCGTTCATATGGAGCGCGCCGTCGCCAACTTTCCGCCGCCGTTCCCCTGCCCGACCCTGTCAAAAGGCCGCCCCGCGGCGGCCTGGGCTTCCTTCGATTTTGGCCCCAGCGGCGTTATCGGCGACCCGACCCCGGCGACTCTGGAGCAGGGCCAGGGGTTACTCGAATCCCTGGCCGTCAGCTGGGCGCAGGCGATTAGCGAAATCCACCGCATGGAGTGGGTCGTACGTCACGAAGCGAGCTGGGGAAAACACCACTGGAACGGCTTTGTGCAGTCCGCCCCCTCCTCTTCCGTTGCTGAGTAAAAGGAACTCTGATGAAAAATATGCGTACTCCGGCTTACACGATGCTGGCCCTTACGGCCATCGCCGCCTCTGCATCCTGCCTCGCGGCGGAAAAATTTACTTTCCTGACCAACTGGTATGCCCAGGCGGAACACGGTGGTTTCTATCAGGCCCAGGCCAAGGGGCTGTATAAAAACGCCGGCCTCGATGTCGAGATTAAAATGGGCGGCCCGCAGATCAACGTCATGCAACTGATGGCGGCGGGTCAGGCGGACTGCACCCTCGGCGATAACGGCCAGGCGCTGGAGACCTGGCAGGCCGGCGTGCACGCCGTCACCGTCGCCACCGTTTTCCAGCATTCGCCGACGGTATTTATCACCCATGATAAGGTGAATAACCCGGCAGAATTAAAAGATAAAACCTTCTTGCTCGCTACCGAAGCCTATACCTCTTTCTGGCCGTGGGCGAAGAGCGAACTGGGGCTGGGCAACACCAAAGTGCGCCCCTATACCTTCAACGTTCAGCCGTTCCTGGCGGATAAAAATCTGGTGCAGCAGGGCTACGTAACCTCCGAGCCGTTCTCCGTCGCCAAAGGGGGGCAGCCGTTCTACGTCTATCCGCTCAGCGACTGGGGCTACCCTCCCTACGGCAACTCGATTATCTGTATGGCCGACACCATCAAGAAGCGCCCGGCGGCCGTAGCGGCATTCGTCAAAGCCTCGATGGAAGGCTGGAAAAGCTATCTTCAGGATCCCATTGCCGGTAATCAACTGATTAGCAAAGCGAACCCGCAAATGGGCGCCGAGCAGATCGCCTTTGGCATAGCCCAGATGAAGAAATATCAGCTGGTCACCGGCGGCGATGCGATGACCGACGGCATCGGTATCATCACCCAACCGCGGCTGAAAAAAACCTGGGACATGCTGGTGAAAAACAAGCTGATCGACGCCAGCAAAGTACCTTTTGAGCAGACCTATACCCTGGATATGGTCAAAGATGCCGGAGTCATGCCATGAATACCGCCCCTAAACTCACCGTCATGAGCGACAGTCGCTTCGCCCAGGCGCCCGCGACGCCGGCCATCGAAGTACTCTCGGCGGAAAAAATTTACAGCAACGGCACCCGGGCGCTGCTGCCCGTCAATCTGACCATCAATCAGGGCGAGTTTGTGACCCTGCTCGGTCCCTCCGGCTGCGGGAAGAGCACCTTGTTGAAGATGGTCGCCGGTCTGGTGGAACCCAGCGACGGTAAGCTGATGCTGTGGCGTCGCGACAGCCGGGAAAAAGCCCAGCTTCCCCTCTCTTTCGTCTTCCAGGAAGCCACGTTGATGCCCTGGAGCAGCGTCCATAGCAACGTCCGGCTGCCCCTGGATCTTGCCGGCGTCCCACGAGCAGAAGCCAACACCCGGGTGAGCGAAGCCCTTGAGCTGGTGGGGCTGGGCAAGTTCGCCAACGTCCTGCCGCGCGAACTCTCCGGCGGCATGCAGATGCGCGTCTCCATCGCCCGTGGTCTGGTGACGCGGCCAAAACTGCTGCTGATGGATGAACCCTTCGGCGCGCTGGATGAAATTACGCGCAATAAGCTCGATAGCGATCTGCTGCGTCTCTGGCAAGAGCAAAACCTGACGGTGGTGTTCGTCACCCATTCGATCCATGAAGCGGTATTCCTCTCTCAGCGGGTGATTATGATGGCGGCCCGCCCCGGCCGGGTGGTCGAAGATATCGCCATCCGGGAGCCGTTCCCACGCAGCGAGGAGTTCCGCGTCAGCCCGACATTTTCCCACTATGCCCGGCAGTTGCAGGACAGCCTCTTACAGGCAAGCCAATCCGGTATGGAGCCATAATATGAAAGCCGCTAAATCAACACCGTGGATTAATCATCCCCGCTTTCTCAAAATTCTCTACCCGACCCTCGTCGCGGTCCTGGTGATTATGCTGTGGCAGGGGGCGGTCAGCTATTTCCGCATCCCGCAATTTCTGGTGCCTTCCCCGCTCGTGATGGTGGAAAGCCTGTGGACGCATCTGACGCCGCTGCTGCTGTCGCTGCTGTTCACGCTGAAGATCACCCTGATCTCGTTTCTCCTGTCGATCGTCATCGGCACCGCCATTGCGTTTATCCTGGTGCAGAACCGTTTTGTGGAAACCGCGCTGTTTCCGTACATCGTCTTCTTGCAGGTAACGCCGATTGTCGCTATCGCGCCGCTGATCATTATCTGGGTGAAGGACGCCACCCTCTCGCTGGTAGTGTGCTCCACCCTGATGGCGGTGTTTCCGATTATCTCCAATACCACCCAGGGATTGCGCAGCGTGTCGCCCGGCCTGCTGAGCTATTTCAGGCTCAACCATGCCAGCCGCTTGCAAACCCTGGTGCGACTGCGCATTCCCTCCGCGCTGCCCTATTTCTTCGGCGCCCTGCGTATTTCCAGCGGCCTGTCGCTGATCGGCGCCGTGGTGGCGGAGTTTGTCGCCGGGACCGGAGGCACCAATACCGGCCTTGCCTATCAGATCCTGCAGGCGGGTTACCAGCTGGACATCCCGCTGATGTTTGCCGCTCTGCTGTTAATTTCCCTCGCCGGTATCGCGCTGTTTGGCGTGATGTCGTGGGTATCGCGCCGGGCGCTCAGCGCATGGCATGAAAGCGAAGCGGTGCAATCTCATTAACGTATTGATGATTAACAGGTAGAAACATGATGACTCGTGAGCAACGTCAACAGGCGGTCGCGCTGATCCAGCAGGCATTACCGGAACTGGAGTGGACCTTACAGCCAGCGAAGATCAAACGTCTTTCCCGCGATTTCCACTGGTTCAGCCCGGTGCTCAACCAGCAGCTGGAAGGAAAGCAGGCGGACGCGGTGGTCCGTCCGCGCGACCAGGAAGAGCTGCGGCAGCTGGTTGCCGCCTGCGTAGCGCAGCAGCTGCCGCTGACCCTGCGCGGTAGCGCCACCGGTAATTATGGCCAGTTGGTGCCCCTTGAGGGCGGAGTGCTGATCGATATGACCGCCCTGAACCGGATCTGCGAACTCAAGAACGGCACGGTGCGCGCCCAGGCTGGCATTCGCCTGGCGGAGATTGAAGCCGCCACTCACCCGACCGGATGGGAGCTGCGCTGCATGCCGTCAACCTTCCGTCTGGCCAGCTTAGGCGGCCTCTACTGCGGCGGCTTTGGCGGCATCGGCTCCATTAACTACGGCCCCCTGGCTGCCCCCGGCAACGTGCTCAGCGTCAAAGTGATGACCGTTGAAGCGTCCCCCCGGGTGTTGACTATTCCGGCTCCGCAGGCGCTGCTGCTACACCACGCCTACGGCAGCAACGGCATTATTCTTGAAGTCGAACTGGCGCTGGCCCCCGTCCATCGCTGGATCGAACGCCTGGATGTGTTTGACGACTTCGCCGATGCTCTGAATTATGCCAACGAGTGCCTCCGTTCTCCCGGTTTCGTCAAGCGCCAGCTGGCGCTGCTTGCCGCGCCAATCCCCGACTATTTTAGCCACCTTAACGGCCATTATCGGGCCGGGCAACACGCGGTCATCAGCGTTATCGCCGAGGAGAGCGAAGGACTCTGTACCGGTCTGATGCTGAAGCATCGGGGAGAAAATGCCATCCGCCAGAGTAGCGATGAGGCCCGGGAGAGCCATACCTCATTAATGGAATATTGCTGGAACCACACCACGCTACATGCGCTCAAAGTCGACAATACGCTGACTTACTTACAAACGGCGTTTAATTATCAGCACTTCCCGAAGCAAATTTTGCAGATGGAACAGCGCTTCGCCGGGGAAGTTATATCGCATATTGAATTCCTCCGCGATAATGATGGCAATATTACCGCCAGCGGCCTGCAACTGGTGCGTTATTCAACAGAAGAGCGACTCAATGAGATTATGCAGATATTTCGCGATAACGATATCAAGATTAATAACCCGCATGTTTTTCAGGTTGAAGATGGCAAGCAGGGAATTATTCGCCCGGATGTCGTGGCCGTTAAACAATATATCGACCCCGATGGTTTGCTAAATCCGGGCAAGCTGCGCGGCTGGGCACTGCGCGACCAGTTAGTCTTAGACCGCAACCCGTTGTCATTAACCGATAAATAAAATTCAGGCCATCTACCTGGCGCCCTACAAAATAAAAGCACAAGGTGATTATCCGCCATATTCGTGGCCGGTATTTTTCTTTCCGAAATTGCAGTGATATTTAACAGGGTGATGTCAATGAAACGCAAAACCATATACCGTGGAGCGACGCTGGGCGCCTTGCTCATTTCCCAGGGGGTATTTATCCATGCCAGCCATGCCGCTATTCCATTAACCCACGACTGTGAATCCGGTATCGCCGGTTCACTCACCGAATTCTTTACCTGCGGTAGCGTCAGCGGCAGCCTGCGCACATTATATTATTCAACCCATAACGCCTATTTTGTTTCAGGGCTATCGCAGGACACGGTCAGCTACGGCGGCAGCGTAAAATATGCCACGGCGGAATATTATGGCGTCAGCCTCGGCGTCAGCGGCATTCTCCAGCGCGGGATTTCCCATAACGATGACCATCTGGTTAACGAACTCGGCCCCAATCAAACCGGCGTCGGCGAAGCCTGGCTCAGCTGGCATTATGACCAGTTCAGGATCACCGCCGGCGACCAGCGGATTAATATTCCTTTCATCGGCGACTATGACTGGCGCATTACGCCAATACTTTTTCGGGCGATTGATGCCAGCTATGGCGATAGCGACAATTTCCTGCATGCCACGAAAATCACTCGCTATAAACCCTGGGGCGACGACCAGTTTCTGGATACCACCGCCTATACCGACATTGAGCAAAGTACCAACGGGATGTGGGGCGTCGGCGGCGGGCGATCCATACCGTTTGGCGATCGCAAAGTTAACGCCCAGATGTGGTACGAAAACTATGACGACTATACGCGGATCGTCTATGCCGACAGTTTTCTCTCGTGGAACGAATATGCCACGGCGCCCAAAATTGGCCTCCAGTTCATTCGCGGCCTGAGCGAAGGTAAAGCGCTGGCCGGCGAAGTGAACAGCACCAGCTATGGCGCGCAGTTCAGTATGAAGCTGCTCCCGTCTCTGGCGTGGACGCTGAATTATAACCACATCGCCGCCAACGGTAATGCTTATGGCAACGGCGCCCTGGTGACGCCGTACGCACACAATACCTCTTCCGGACCCTACTTCGCTCAGCCCTTCTTTACCAGTACCCAGGACCTGGGCAGCGGCAACGCCTACTCCACCGATCTGAACTGGGCCGCCACGGAGCAGGTTTCTCTCGGCAGCCGCTACTCGTTTATGGATTTAACCCCGACGGCAGGCGCTTCCAGCAGCCACCAGTCTGAATACCTGATCTACGGCACCTATCGTTTCGGAGGGCTGCTGAACGGGCTGAGTCTGACGGACTTTGCCGGCGTACAGACCAACTCCACCTCGGATAAAAATTTCTGGCAAAATCGTCTGGCCCTCCAGTATGACTTTTAACTGCCTGACGGCAGGCCCCCTCCCTGTGCGCCAGCGGGGTTAACGCCCGGGCATCAATGGACAATGGTCGCTTTGATGCCCTTTTTCTTCTTCCAGAGCCGCGCCTGAATGTGCCGGCAGCCTGCCCTCGTCCTTACGAAGTAACCCCCACCTTGCCTGTTGACTTATTTTGTTAAAGGTTTACTTTTCAGGACATGAGGAAAATACTGATTATCGTCCCCGATGGCGGCATGTTGTTTGAGTCCGCCGGTATTGCCGACATTCTGATGCAGGCAAACCGGCTGCATGCCGACGGCGCTCTGGCGCCGCGTTATCGTGTCGCCGTCGCCACCACCCAGCCCCACCAGGTGATCCACGGTCAGTCCGGGCTGAATCTGCTTGCCGACCACCGCCTTCACGAAGTGGATCCGCGCGAACCGCTCGATACCATCATCATCACCGGCAGAGGGCAAAACGAGCAGGAAGGTACCGCCGTTGTCGACTGGCTGCGTCTTGCCGCGCCCCACGCCCGGCGCATCGCCTCCGTATGCGGCGGCGCGATGTTGCTGGCGCAAAGCGGTCTGCTGAACGGCCGGCGGGCCACCACCCACTGGAAGCTGCTGGACGCTATGCAGTCGGCCTTCCCGGCGGTGCGGGTGGAAGGCGGGCCGCTGTATATTCAGGACGGTCCGATCTGGACCTCCGGCGGCGTCAGCTCCGGTTTCGACCTGACGCTGGCCCTGGTGGAAGACGATTACGGCTTTAGCCTCGCCCGCGATATCGCCCAGGATATGGTGATGTACCTGCGTCGCCCCGGCGGCCAGCTGCAGTTTAGCCGCTATAACCTGCGGCAAATCAACAGCCCTGGGCCGATTGGCGATCTGCTGAAGTGGATGCTCGACAACCTCACCGGCAACCTGTGTGTGGAGAACCTGGCGGAAAAGGTCGCCATGAGCCCGCGCAATTTCACCCGCGTGTTTACCCGCGAAACCGGGGTCTCTCCGGCGCGCTACGTCGCCGAAGCGCGCCTTGCCGCCGCCAGAGAGCGGCTCGAGCAGAGTTACGACACGCTGGAACGCGTTGCTGAGCAAACGGGATTTGGTAGCGCTATCAACCTGCGGCGGGTCTTTGAAAAGCAGCTGCATCTGACGCCGGGAGAATATCGTCAGCGCTTTCACTGCCGAAAAATGGCGTAAAGTGATCGTTATTCGTCATTTACGCCGAAATGCCGAAAACCTAAAGTACCACCAGAGACAACAAATAAGGAGTTGATCATGGTTAAGGTCGGTATTAATGGTTTCGGCAGAATCGGGCGTAACGTCCTGCGCGCGGCGCTGGGCAATCCGGATATTCAGATTGTGGCAATCAACGATCTGACTGACAGCAAAACGCTGGCCCACCTGTTGAAATATGACTCGCTGCTGGGCACCCTGCCGGTGGCCGTGGAGGCGGCCGACGGAGAGCTTAGCGTCGATGGCCAACCCGTCATCGTCTATAGCGAACGTGACCCGGCGCGTATTCCGTGGCGAGATGCGGGGGTGGACATCGTCATCGAAGCCACCGGGTTCTTTACCGAACGTGAAAAAGCGGCGGTTCACATTCACAGCGGCGGGGCGAAACGGGTGATTATCTCGGCGCCCGGCAAGAATGACGATTTAACCATCGTGATGGGGGTTAACCACGCGCTTTACGATCCGCAGCAGCATTCGGTCGTCAGCAACGGCAGCTGCACCACCAACGGCCTTGCCCCGGCCGCTCAGGTTCTGCATCAGCATTTCGGGATCAAGCATGGCCTGATGAATACCACCCACGCCTACACCAACAGCCAGGCGCTACATGACCAGCCGGAAAAAGATCTGCGCGGCGCCCGGGCGGCAGCGTTATCCATCGTTCCCTACTCCAGCGGCGCGGCCAAAGCGTTGGGTAAAGTGATTCCGGCACTCGATGGTCGTCTGACCGGCTACTCGCTGCGCGTTCCGGTGCCGGTGGTGTCGATTGTCGATCTTACCGTCACGCTGGAGCGCGACGTGACGGCAGAAGAGGTGAATGAGGCATTCCGCCAGGCCGCTGCCGCTGGCCCCTTGCAGGGTATTCTCGGCTACAGCGACGAGCCGCTGGTCTCCAGCGACTATCAGGGCGACCCGCGTTCTTCCATTATTGATGGCCTGTCGACGCTGGTGATTGGCGGGAATATGGTCAAGATCCTCGCGTGGTATGACAACGAATGGGGCTTCTCAAATCGTCTGGTCGATTTGGCGCAGTTTATGGCCCGACGCGAGCAGTAACAACGTTGGCTGCGGCGACCCGGCGAGTCCGGGCCGCTTCAGCCGGCAACCCCGAGTCGTGCCGCAGCAATCGCCAGCGGGCGGAAAATTCGCTATTATCCGCCCCCACCCTTTTCAGGCACCTGCTCATGTCCACCATCGTCGATACGTTTATTGCGCCCCCCTGCCACGAAGCCATCGACATCCTGTATCAGGACGAGCACCTGCTGCTGATCAATAAGCCCAGCGGGCTGCTCAGCCTGTCGGGGAAAAATCCGCAGAATCTCGACTCGGTGCACCATCGGCTGGAGCAGCAATTTCCCGGCTGTACCCTCGTTCACCGTCTCGATTTTGGTACGTCCGGGCTGATGGTGGTGGCAAAGAATAAAACCATTAATGCGGCGCTAAGCCATCAGTTCAGCCAACGTTCGGTGACTAAGGTATACAGCGCCCTGCTGTGCGGGCATCTGCGTGAGGATGAAGGCGCAATCGATGCCGCCATTGCCAAAGATCCGGCCCGCTTTCCGCGCATGGCCATTTGCGCCATCACCGGCAAGCCCGCCCGTTCCCGCTACCGGGTGACAGAACGCCTTACCCGTGAAGGCGCAGAGGGTAGCCTGCTGCCGCTGAGCCGGGTACAGCTATTCCCGGAAACCGGACGCACCCACCAGCTGCGTATCCATTGTCAACTGTTGGGGCACCCGATCCTGGGCTGCGATCTCTACGGTGGTCTGACGTGGCCGGGCAGCGCACACGCGCCGCGGCTCATGTTGCATGCCAGCGAACTGCATTTTGTTCACCCTGTCAGCGGCGAGCCCGTCACCGCGCGCAATGACAGTCCGTTCTGAATCTCCCGATGCCGGACGGTCGCCGCGGCGCTTTAAAACCGGCTTCATTATTATGTAGCAATATAATAAAAATGAATCATATTTCTGACGATAGCTTTTAAGCGGAACCCCCATCGGTTACGGGCGTGGAGCCACAGGCTAATTACATGAATATTCAAGTAATTAGCCGTATCAGCTCTCTTCGCAACTGCACATAACCTCTCTGTTTCCTCGTCCCTGTCACGCCCTGCCTCTCTGCACCTGGTCAGCAACCGCGCTTTTTTTGCCTCACCGTGAGTGCGAATCTACCGAGATCCGCCGACTGAACATGCCAGCCCTGGCGTATTATTCCCAGGCGATCTGGCTCTCATTATGATTCCAATATGTCGATTAAGTAACAATTCTGTATCATTTATTGAACATTAAATTGACGTTATCCCTGTCTGTTTCCTATACGTTTAGCCGACCTGTTGACCAATACTAATAATCACAATGTGGAGCTTTTGATGAACAATAGTCCTTCAATGGAACAGACCCGCTCCGAGGTACTGGTCCCGCCCTCCTCGGAGGCGAGACCTTTGGATGCCCGTCAGCAATCCGTCATCAATAAATTATTTCGTCGCTTAATCGTTTTTCTTTTTATTCTGTTCGTATTCTCCTACCTCGACCGCATCAACATTGGCTTTGCCGGCCTGACCATGGGCAAAGATCTGGGGCTCACCAGCACCATGTTCGGCCTGGCCACCACCCTGTTTTACGTGATGTACGTGATCTGCGGCATCCCCAGCAACATCATGCTCAGTATCGTCGGCGCCCGCCGCTGGATCGCTATTTTGATGGTGGTCTGGGGAATAGCCTCCACCGCCACCATGTTCGCCACCGGCCCGAACAGTCTTTACGCGCTGAGAATGCTGGTGGGGATTGCCGAAGCCGGCTTCCTGCCGGGGCTGTTGCTGTACTTAACCTTCTGGTTCCCGGCGCAATACCGCGCCCGCGCCAATGCCCTGTTTATGATTGCGATGCCCGTCACCATGGCGCTTGGCTCGCTGGCTTCCGGGTATATTCTGAATCTCGACGGCGTGCTGAATCTGAAAGGCTGGCAGTGGCTCTTTTTGCTGGAAGGGTTTCCGTCGGTGCTGCTCGGACTGGTCGTGTGGTTCTGGCTTGATGACAGCCCGGATAAAGCCAAATGGCTGACTGCCGATGATAAAGCCTGTTTAAAAGAGATGCTGGATGCCGACCGCGCGGCGGTACAGCAATCGCGACTCAGCGAAGCCAGCCTGCCGCTGTCTCAGCGCAGCATGCTGCGGGAGCTGTTTACCCCGGTTATCATGCTCTACACGCTGGCCTATTTCTGCCTGACCAATACCCTGAGCGCCCTCAGCGTCTGGACGCCGCTGATTCTGCGCAGCTTCAACGAGCAGAGCAGTAATATCACCATCGGGATCCTGAGTGCGATTCCGCAAATCTGTACCATCGTCGGGATGATCTGGTGGAGTAAGCGTTCCGACCGCCTGAAGGAGCGTAAGCTGCATACGCTGCTGCCCTATCTGTTCGCGGCGGCGGGCTGGATGCTCACCGCCTCCAGCAGCAACCCGCTGCTGCAGTTCACCGGGATCGTAATGGCTTCTGCCGGCGCCTTTGCCGCGATGGTCATTTTCTGGACTACCCCTGACCAGTCCATTTCTCTGCGTGCGCGGGCGCTGGGGATTGCGGTCATCAATGCGACCGGCATGACCGGCGCGGCGCTGGGGCCGCTGTTGATGGGTTGGCTGAAAGACGTCACGGGGAATTTCAACGCCGGTATCTTTATGGTCGCCGGGTTCCTCGTGCTGGGCGCGGCGGTGATTGCCTTGATTCCGATGAAAACGGCGGTGAAACAACGCGCTTTGTAAGCGCTGACCGTCTGATTTTCCCGCCAATAAGATATCAGGGGGCGGTAATCTGCCGCCTCCTGATATTCTCCCCACCGGGCCTCGCCCTCCCCCGCGATTGCAGCACGGCCTACACGCAGAGCACTTTTATCGCCAGCCCGCCCCGGGAGGTTTCGCGGTATTTATCATTCATATCCTTGCCGGTTTCGTACATCGTTTCGATAACCTTATCCAACGAAACATGTGGCTCGGAGGTGCGGCGCAGCGCCATACGTGCCGCATTGACGGCCTTAACCGCATTAATCGCATTCCGCTCAATACAGGGAATTTGCACCTGGCCGGCAACCGGGTCACAGGTGAGGCCGAGGTTATGCTCCATGGCGATTTCCGCCGCAATGCAAACCTGCGCCGGGCTGCCGCCAAGCAGTTCGGTCAACCCCGCCGCCGCCATCGAGCAGGCGACGCCAATCTCCCCCTGACAGCCAACTTCAGCCCCCGAAATCGACGCATTCATTTTATACAGCGCGCCAATCGCCCCCGCCGCCAGCAGATAGCGCGCCAGCGAGCCGGCGTTAACCGGACGGCGGAATTTATCGTAATAGGCCAGCACGGCGGGAATAATTCCGCAGGCGCCGTTGGTGGGCGCGGTCACCACTCGCCCGCCCGCGGCATTCTCTTCGCTGACCGCCAGGGCGAACATATTGATCCAGTCAATGACGTTCATCGGGTCGCTGGAGAGGCTATCGCTGGAAACCAGCCGACGCCTTAACGCCGCCGCGCGACGCGGGACATTCAGCGGACCGGGCAACACCCCTTCGGTATTCATCCCGCGCTCGATACCATCGCGCATCACCGCGTGGATATGCATAAAACCCGCGTCAATCTCCGCCTTACTGCGCAGCGCCAGCTCGTTTTGCAGCATCAGTCCGGAGACCGACAGGCCGTTGTGTTCGCAAAGCCGCAGCAGTTCGCTGGCGGAGCGAAAATCATAGGGCACCGGGACGTCGGCATCCTGCGTTCCCCCGCAGGCCCCCTCTTCGACGATAAAACCGCCGCCGACCGAATAGTAGGTCTGGCTCGCCCACGCCTGCGCGCCACTCCAGGCGGTAATACGCATCCCGTTTTCGTGATACGGAAGGGTTTGCGCGTGGAACACGATGTCGTCCGCCATCTGAAAGTCTACGCTCTGCACGCCGTTAGCGACCGGCAGACGCCCGCTGTGCATCACCTGCTGAATAAATGCCGGCATGGCGTCAATATCAACATTTTGCGGGCTGTTTCCCGCCAGTCCCATAACAATCGCGACATCGGTCGCATGACCTTTACCGGTCAGCGACAGAGAACCATAGAGGTCGACCACGATACGCGTGATATGCGCGATATCGCCCATGTTCACCAGTTGGTCGATAAAACGTTTTCCGGCATTCATCGGCCCTACGGTGTGCGAACTGGAAGGACCAATACCGGGTTTAAAAATATCGAATGCGCTAATCATATCCCCATCCTCGGGTTGCCGTTGCGTGGAGAGCAGGAGCCACCGGTGTTGGGCGGCAGGGCAAAAACAGGCTTGCCCCGCCGCCGCTGCCTCAGAGGTCGCGTACCGCGATGGCCTCAATTTCCAGCTTTACATCCTTTGGCAGGCGGGCAACCTGCACGCAGCTGCGCGTCGGGTAGGTCGCCTGATGCTCATCAAAGAAGTGCTGATAGACCTGATTGATAGTGGCAAAGTCATTAAGGTCGGTAATAAAGACGGTGGTCTTCACGATACTGCCCACCTCCAGCCCCGCCGCCGTCACGATCGCCTTAACGTTTTCCAGGCTTTGACGCGCCTGATCGGCCACGTTGTCGGCAATCTTTCCCGTCTGCGGGCAGACCGGAATCTGTCCCGAGGTCATGACCTGATAGCCGAGGTCGACGCCCTGAATATAGGGGCCAATGGCCGCCGGCGCGTGTGGGGTTGCAATGATCTTTCTCATCGTTCCTCCGGCGCTACAGCGCCTGGGTAAAGGTGCGTGAAATGACATCCTGCTGCTGTTCGCGAGTCAGCGCATTGAAGCGCACGGCATAGCCGGAGACGCGAATCGTCAGGTTCGGGTAGTTTTCCGGGTGTTCGATGGCATCGAGCAGCATATCCCGGTTCATCACGTTGACGTTCAGGTGCTGTCCGCCTTCAACGTGTGCTTCGTGGTGGAAGTAGCCGTCCAGCAGCCCCACCAGGTTGGTTTTGCGCGTGGTCTCCTCTTTGCCCAGCGCGGCGGGAACAATAGAGAAGGTGTAGGAGATACCGTCTTTGGCATAGGTGAACGGCAGCTTAGCGACAGAGGTTAATGACGCCACCGCCCCTTTGCGATCGCGACCGTGCATCGGGTTCGCCCCCGGCGCGAACGGCGTACCGGCCCGGCGACCGTCCGGGGTATTGCCCGTTTTCTGCCCATAGACCACGTTGGAGGTGATGGTCAGAATCGACTGGGTTGGTACAGCGTTGCGGTAGGTCGGCAGCACTTTAATCTTCTTCATAAAGCGTTCGACCAGATCGCAGGCGATACTGTCGACCCGCTGATCGTTGTTGCCATACTGCGGGTAGTCGCCTTCGATGACAAAATCAACCGCCAGCCCGGTATGGTCGCGGACCGGTTTCACCTTCGCGTACTTGATCGCCGACAACGAATCGGTCGCCACCGACAGCCCGGCGATGCCGCAGGCCATGGTGCGATACACGTCGCGGTCATGCAGCGCCATCAGCGAAGCTTCATAACTGTACTTGTCGTGCATATAGTGGATGATGTTGAGCGCGCTGATGTACTGCACCGCCAGCCAGTCCATAAAGTGATCGAGGCTGTCCATCACCGTGTCATAGTCGAGCACCTCATCCATCAGCGGCGCCGTTTTCGGCCCGACCTGAATTTTCAGCTTCTCATCCACGCCGCCGTTAATCGCGTACAGCAGGGTTTTCGCCAGATTGGCGCGCGCGCCGAAGAACTGCATCTGCTTGCCGATAATCATCGGACTGACGCAGCAGGCAATGGCGTAGTCGTCGCTGTTAAAATCGACCCGCATTAAGTCATCGTTTTCATACTGCAATGAGGAGGTGACGATGGAGACCTGGGCCGCATATTTCTTGAAGGCGATCGGCAACGCTTCGGACCAGAGAACGGTAAGGTTTGGTTCCGGGGCCGGCCCCATGGTATGCAGCGTATGCAGATAGCGATAGGCGTTTTTGGTCACCAGCGTCCGCCCGTCGAGCCCCATGCCACCGATCACTTCGGTCGCCCAGATAGGGTCGCCGGAGAAGAGCGTGTCGAACTCCGGCGTACGCAGGAAACGCACCATGCGGATCTTCATAATGAAGTGGTCGATCAGCTCCTGAGCCTGCTGCTCGGTTAAGCGCCCGGTGTTGAAATCGCGCTCAATGTAGATATCGAGGAAAGTGGCGGTGCGGCCCAGCGACATGGCGCCGCCGTTTTGCGATTTGACCGCCGCCAGATAGGCAAAATAGACCCACTGTACCGCTTCCTGAGCATTACGCGCCGGGCGGGAGATATCGCAACCGTACTTCGCCGCCATCTCCTGCATTTGCAGCAGCGCGCGGCGGTGTTCCGCCAGCTCTTCGCGCAGGCGAATCGTCGCTTCCAGATTCTGCCCGTACTCCAGGTTGGACTGCAGATCGGCAAACTGCAGCTCGCGTTCGCGCACCAGATAACGGATACCGTACAACGCCACGCGGCGATAGTCGCCGATAATGCGTCCGCGGCCGTAGCCATCCGGCAGCCCGGTCAGTACGCCAGATTTACGACAGCGCAGCATATCCGGCGAATAGGCATCGAACACCCCCTGATTGTGCGTTTTACGCAAGTCGGTAAACAGATATTCAAAGTGCGGATCCATTTCACGACCGTAGGCCTCGAAAGAACTTTTGATCATGTTGATACCGCCGAACGGATGCAGCGCGCGCTTCAGCGGTTGCTCCGTTTGCAGTCCAACGATCTTTTCCAGTTCCTGTTCAATATAGCCGGCATCATGCGCGGTAATCGAAGTGGCAATATTCGTATCGAAATCGACCGGGGCGTGAGTCGCATTTTCAATATGTATTCCCGCCATCACTTTTTGCCACAGTGCGGTGGTTGCCGGCGTGGCCTCGGCAAGAAAGGATTCGTCCCCTTCATAAGGCGTATAGTTGTGCTGAATAAAATCACGGACATTAATTTCTGCTTGCCAGTCCGTCCCTTTAAAACCTTGCCACGCTTCGGCATACAGCATATCGCTGGTATCGATATCTACCTTCATGAAAAATAGTCTCTCTACAGAACAAAAAATAAATTATGCAAATTCCACTTGTGCGCTAATTTTTCCTAAGTGAATCGCATCGAGGGCAATCATTTTCTCTTCATTAGTCGGAATAACCGCGCAAATAACCCGGGCGGAATCGGTGGAAATAATTCTTTCGCCGTGGGAATTGGGCAGACTATTCATATCAGGATCCAGGGTAACCCCCAGTACCGCCAGATGTTCAATCACCAGGCGACGAATTAACAACGAGTTCTCACCGATGCCGCCGGTAAAAATAATCCCGTCGAGACGATGCAGCGACGCGGCATGACCGGCAATATGGCGGGCAATCCGATGGACAAAGGTTTTAATCGCCAGCCGGGCGCGGTCATGACCGGCGTGCCAGGCCTTCTCCAGCACCCGCAGATCGGAAGAGAGGCCGGAAATGCCAAGCAGCCCGGACTCCTTGTTCACCACCCGCTCAAGGTCGCTGAGGGTCTGGTTGGTTTCGCGGGCGACCCATGCCATGGCGCCGAAGTCGACATCGCCACAGCGGGTGCCCATCATGAGCCCTTCCAGCGGCGTCATCCCCATTGAGGTATCCACGCTCTGTCCGTTGCGCACGGCGCAGATAGAGGCCCCGTTGCCCAGATGGGCGATAACCAGCCCGCAATCCGCTTCCGGCAGCGCCAGCAAGCTCTGCGCCCGCTGAGAAACATAGCGATGCGAGGTGCCGTGAAAACCGTAGCGGCGCACGCCGAGCTCCTCAAAATACTTCCACGGCAGCCCATAGAGATAGGCCTCTGGCGCCAGCGTCTGGTGGAAGCTGGTATCAAACACCGCCACCTGCCTGACCCCCGGGAAGAGCTGTTGCGCGGAGGCAATGCCGCTGAGGTTAGCGTAATTATGCAACGGCGCTAACGGCGACACCCGACGGATATTGTCAATAACCTCCTCGGTAATTACCACGGACTCCGTAAATATATTTCCGCCGTGGGCAATACGGTGGCCAATTAAGGCCACGCTGTCGATTAACGACCGTTTTTCCAGTTCAAAGGCAATGGCCTTTAATGCCCCCTCGTAGCTACGGTGAGCCAGCTTAACTGGCTCTCCATCGTTAATGGATAAAAAAGCGTTTTCAGAATTAATCCCGTCGGCAATTCCCGCCATTAAAACATCACAGCTGCTTGCATCAAGGACTGAAAATTTAATTGAAGACGATCCACAGTTAATGACCAGTACTACCGGGAATTCATTCATTTCATCACTCCGCTCATCCTGAGCTTAATTAAAACAGTTTGTAGACGATATTCAGAATGGTCAGTAAACCCACCGCGGTGACGAACAGGTTATCCAGCCGGCCACGATATTTCGCCAGCGACGGCGCTTTACGGATGGCATACATCGGTAACAGACACAGCAGTGAGGCAATAATTGGCGCGCCCATCGCTTCAATCAGGTCGAGGATATTGGGGTTGGCATAAGCCACCACCCAGGTGGAACCCATAATGAAGACCATGCTGATGGTGTTGAGCTTGCGGGTAGAGACTTTGGTTTTATCACCTTTATAGCCGAACTTGAGAACCAGTCCATTCAACCCTTCAAGGGTACCGAGATAGTGGCCGAAGAACGATTTGAAGATGGCGACCAGGGCGATAATCGATGCGCCGTACTCCAGTACCGTTGCAAAGGTCGATTTGCTGCCGGACATGGAGGCAAAGTGGTTTGCCAGGTAAGAGAGCACCGGAATGTTCTGCGCTTTCGCATCCGCCATGTTTTCCGGCGACAGCGTGAACAGGCAGCTGAAGGCGAAGAACATCACCACCGCGACCATCAACATACTGGCACGGGAGATAATCTGCGAACATTTGCGCTCGGTAAAATCGCGGCCGTAATCCTTTTCATACTCTTCCCGCTTCGAGACCACAAACGAGGAGACAATCGGCGAAAAGTTAAAGGAGAAAACCATGATAGAAATCCCCAGCCACACGGTCACGAGGATGCCATCGTGCCCGGTTAAGGCGATATCGCTGAGGTTCACCTGATCGATAACCGCAGAGTTCCAGTAGGGAATCAGCGACAGCGAAATCAGCACCAGGCTGGCGATGAACGGAAAGACCAGGAAGCTCATCACTTTGACCATCAGATCCTTACCGAACCAGATGACAAACGCCATCAGCAGCAGCAGGAACAGCGCGACAAAACCGCGGTTCAGCGCCGGCATCTGCAGCTGGTTTTCCCAGAAGGTCATGAAGGTGTTGGTAATGGTGACGCCGTAAATCCACAGCAGCGGGCAAATGGCGAAGAAGTAGAGGAGCGTGATGACCACGCCACCCGTTTTCCCGAAATGCTCTTCCACCGTCTCAGTGATGTTACCGGAGGCATTCGAACCGGACAGACAGAGCCGGGCCAGCGCCCGGTGGCAATAAAAGGCGATGGGGTAAGCTAAAACCAGCATCAAAAGAATCGGGATTAAACCACCAAACCCGGCGCGAATGGGGAAAAAGAGCACCCCGGCGCCGATGGCAGTACCAAATAATCCCAGGGTCCACGTGGTGTCCGATTTACGCCAGGATGACTGTCTTGTCTCGCTGGATACAATGCTATCAGTAGTACTCATATCCTGTCCTCAACATAAGATTAAGCGTCAACTAAACCAGTAATTTGCGAAACGCGAGAAAGATCGATATTGCCACCAGAAATAATGCTGACGGTTTTCCGGTTCTGAATATAGCTATCTAACTTTCCGCTTAATAATGCGGCGCAGGCTAACGCCCCGGCGCCCTCGGTAATAACTTTATTGCGCTGAATTAATGCGATCATGCTATTGCGAATTTCATCCTCACTGACCAGAACAATATCATCGACGAGTTCGCGAACGATTTCGTAAGTGAGATTTCCCGGGCGTGAAACATCGCAGCCATCGGCCAGAGTAGCGGTCGTTCGGTGACTGGTAATAGCGCCGGCATAATAAGACGCGGCCATACCGTGGACATTTTCTGATTGCACGCCAATAATTCGAATGGTCGGGTTAATAGATTTAATCGCTACCGCGATGCCGGCAATCAGACCACCGCCGCCGATTGGCACAATGACATTATCGACATCATAAAGATCTTCCATGATTTCCAGGCCAATGGTCCCCTGCCCGGCAATAACTTTGGCATCGTCATACGGAGGAATAAATATGCGACCTTCCATTTCGACAATTTCGCTGACTTTAGCAATAGTGTCATTGAAATTATCGCCGTGCAGAATCACTTCCGCCGAATAATCGCAGGTGGCGGCGACCTTGGATTTCGGCGCCCCTTTCGGCATCACCACTTTGCCGTCGATTCCCAGCATGGCGCAGGAGAGCGAGACCCCCTGTGCATGATTGCCGGCAGAACATGCCACCACGCCCTTACGCTTTTCAGCTTCGCTTAGTGAACTGAGTTTGTTAAAGGCGCCGCGGATTTTAAACGACCCGGTGCGTTGCATATTCTCAAACTTGAGGAATATTTCACCTTTACAGCGCTCGCTAAAATAATTAGAGCGCGGCATACCTGTTTTATAAATCTTACCTGCCAGTCTTTTCTTTGCTTCGAGGATATCGTCAATGGCAACCGGGAGATCGTATGTAATGTGCATTATAGCCTCTTAACTGGATATCAAATAATAGTCCCGTCATGTTTCAAAGCGTATCTTTCCCGGCAGGATTATTTCCCCACCGACGCTACGGTTTGAATTATTCAGGGTATAGTTAGCCGGTACCAACGGCTGATAATCAGCGCGATGATATGAATTTATAACCAAGAATAAATCTGTTTAACTACTCAACTTCGATTAATTGTCTTTTTCTGCAACCACCAGATGCTGAATATTCTTTTGCTAATTCCACCAATACCGAGGCGGCATTTTTAATGCGATAATTCTTTGACCAAATTGCCGCATAGCGGGCAACTGGTAATGCTTCGGTAATCGGGATGGTAATAAACTGGTTGGATCCAAAGGGCGTTGTCATATCGCAAGGAATAACGGTCAGGAAATCAGCATTGAGAACAAGATTATAAATTGTGACGACGGAGTCGGTTTTAACGATGTTTTCACTGTTGATGCCGCTGCGCTGTAGCGTGGTGAGGAGTTCACTGTAGTAACCCATGTTGGTTTGCGGCAACACCCACTGTTCGTTCTGCAACGACGCCAGCGTGGTGGTGCCGATGCATGTTCGTGACTTGCTGGCCACCAGCACAAACTCCGACTCAAACAGCGGTTCCACGTGCAGATCGTGGAGCTTCATTTCATCACTCAGCGTGCCAATGGCGAAGTCGAGACGCCCGTCGCGAATGGCCGGCAGGAACGAGGAGAGCTGCGCTTCGTACATCGATACCTGGGCTTTAGGAAACACCTTCTTGAACTTGTGAATCATGTCAGACATAAAGGTGAAGCCAATCAGCGAAGGAAAACCGAACGAGACATCGACGACCGTGTTACAGGTCATGCTGTGCATTTCATTGACCATATTCTTCATTTCACGGGTAATCGATTCCGACCAGGACAGCAGTACCTGACCGGTATTGGTCAAGGTGACGCCGGTATTTTTACGGACCACCAGTTCGGTGCCAAAATAGGCTTCAATGTCATTAATGATCTTACTCACTGCCGGTTGAGTTAATCCTAATTCTTTTGCTGCCGAGCCGATCGAACCGCTTCTGATAACTTCCTGGAAAACGACCAGGTGCTGTGTTTTTGGCAGAGGAATGGTATTCATAGCAACCTGCTTTAATTATCTTTTCGACGCGGTGAAGTGTACCAAATGGCGATCGCAGGGTTATGTGAGACCACTCACAAACACCTCTGACAGCTATTTTCCCCACCGTTTAATATGTAAATAAAACCAACAATATCAATGTAATACAAATTAAAAGTCGATTTTTTGCATGACTTTTGTCAAAAAAAGATGCGGGGATAACAATATTTTATGGGGATAACAAAGGCTATTTTTTGAGCTATTTTAAGGGGGGTTAAACATGATATTTCAACCTTCACCGTGCAATTATTCAGCGATATTGTTATTCAACTGTTAGTTGAAACAATAAAATATAATGAGAAATCAGGTTTTTCTTTTATTAAAAATCGTATGGGGTCACACTTTTCCGCCCCGGTTGTTTGTAAAAGTATGTTTTATTCATTATTGCGCAAAATACCAGATACAATACATTATCATTTCCCATACAATTTTAACTCTGCATTTTTCACCATTTTCAGCACGTAATTTCTTGATTAAAATCAAATGTAACTTTTCATACGACAAAAACTTTACCATCCAGACGTTTGTGCCATACATCACAAATTCTGAAATCAATATTCTGCGTCTCCCCCTTTCCGCGCGCAAAACGGCAGCAGAATCGTCGTTTTCGCCACGCCTGCAGCACAAAAACGCGCTCTGCGCGGCCGGATCAGATAAAAACTGCGTTTTGGGCGGGACAGAGTTGAACAGATTCCAACTATGCAATTGCGAATAACGTATTTGCCCTCCCCATGGCCGCTCTGTAATTTGTATTTTATTCGTGCCGCCGTAAAAGCCATAAATTCTCAATATATTCAGAGTGCTACAATTCCCGATGATCAGATTAGAAAACATCAATAAGACCTACCCCGGCAGCGCGCATGCGGCAATACGCGGCCTGAACCTGATAATTAATGACGGTGAATTCTGCACGTTTGTCGGTCCCAGCGGATGCGGCAAAACCACAATCCTGCGCATGATTAATCAGCTCGATAAACCGGACTCCGGCAGCGTCTATGTCCAGGGCGTTAACATCGCGCAGGTCGATATCATTCAGGTGCGACGCAAAATTGGCTTTGTCATGCAAAGCGCCGCGCTGTTTCCCCATCGCACGGTGGCGCAAAATATCGCCACCGTCCCTCGTCTGCTGGGCTGGCGTAAAGCGCAGATTCGCACCCGTATCGATGAACTGGTGGACTTAATGTCACTGGACCGTCACCTGCTGACGCGCTACCCGCACCAGCTCTCCGGCGGGCAGCAGGGACGCGTCGCGATTGCCCGGGCGTTAGCCGCCGATCCGCCGATTCTGCTGATGGACGAACCCTTCGCCGCCATTGACCCGGTAGTCCGCGAGCGTCTGCAGGATGAGCTATTGCTTATTCAGCAGCGCCTGCATAAAACCATCGTGCTGGTAACACATGACATTAATGAGGCCATCCGGCTGGGAGATAAGATCGCCATCTTCCAGGAAGGGGGCGTGCTGGCGCAGTGTGATACGCCGGACCGGCTTCTCGCCCACCCGGCGAGCGAGTTTGTCCAACGCTTTATCGGTCCCGAACCCAACCTGAAACGGCTGGGGATGATTCAGGTCGGCCAGCTACCGCGACATGATGTCACGCTGGTTGACGAAGGTTTATCCCCGATAGCCACCGCGCATCCGACGGTCGCCAGCCCGCTGCGGCTGGTGCTGGATAAAGAACTACGTCCCGTTCACTGGTTCGACCCGGATAAACGCGTCACGCTGCCGATTGTTCAGCCGCTGCAGGCCCTGAATACGCTGCGTTTTGCCTACAGCGCGCTGTTGGATGCGCCGGGGGGCGTGCTGGTGCACGTGGACAGCAATGGCCAGTATCAGGGCACCATTTCTCATGCCCTGCTCCAGCATGTGCTGGATGGCCACGTGGAAATTCGCCGCTATGATTGACTGGCAGTGGATAGTTGACAATAAAATCCTGATTGGCGACCTGCTGTGGCAGCATACGCAGCTGGTCTGCATCTCGCTGTTTTTTGGTACGCTGTTAACGGGCGCGCTGCTGGTCGTAACGCTACGCTGGCCCGCCACCGCTCAGCCGTTGATTTATCTTTGCGGGGTCATCTTTACTATCCCGTCGCTGGCGTTATTTATTCTGTTACTGCCCTTTACCGGCCTGTCGCTGACGACCTCGGTCATCGGGTTAACCATCTATTCACTGTTGATCCTGCTGCGTAACGTTATCGCCGGAATCGAAAAGCTGCCTGCCGCCGTGCTGGAGTCGGCGCGCGCGCTCGGCTACACACGCCGATACCGGTTTATGGATATTGAGTTACCTCTGCTGGCGCCCTCTCTGTTTGCCGGTCTGCGGATTGCCTCCGTGACGCTGGTGGGGCTGGTGACCGTCACCGCGCTGATTGGCCAGGGCGGTCTGGGGCAATTGCTGCTGGCGGGCTTTAATCAGGATTTTCTCACCCCGATTGTTGTCAGCCTGGCATTAAGCCTCGTGCTGTCGTTTTTACTGGATTCGCTGATTGCCCACATCGGCTATTGGCTAACGCCCTGGGCACGCTAATGGATATATTACTGGCTACCGTCCACTGGTTTTCACAACCCGAACACTGGTTCGGCGATGCGGGTATTTTACTGCGCCTGCGCGAGCATATTTATTATGTGCTGATCAGCATCGCTATCGCATCGGCAATCGCTTTGCCGCTGGGCATTGCCCTCGGCTACTGGCGGAAAGGCGCCTTCCTTATTATTAATCTGTTTAATATTGGCCGCGCTATTCCCTCATTAGGGCTTATTTTGCTGTGCATTATTTTATTTGGTTTTAATGATCTGCCGGTGTTTGCCGCGCTGGTGGCCATGTCGATCCCCCCCGTGCTGACTAATACCTGGGTCGGGATTTATCATGCCGATCGCCCGCTTTGCGACGCCGCTACCGCGCTGGGAATGACGCCATGGCAAAGCCTGTGGCAACTGCGTATTCCGCTGGCGGCGCCGCTGATTATCGCCGGGCTGCGCACCGCGCTGGTCCAGCTGATCGCCACCGCCGTGGTCGCCGCCTACGCCGGCCTGGGTGGGCTGGGGCGTTTCCTGATTGACGGTCTTGGCCAGCGCGATATTCCACAGGTTATTGCCGGATCGCTGGTGGTCTCGCTACTGGCTATCGGCAGTGAACTGCTGTTCAGCTGTTGTAGCCGCAGATGGCGTCATACCGCTATCGCACCAGAGTATTAAACAACGACCACAACCATAAATCACCTGCATATAAAGAGGCACTATGAAGCATATTTTGGGGTTCCCTGTTAACGCCCGACGGTTCCGTTTATCTCTCCTCGCCGCCGGATTATTCAGTTTGAGTTTTAGCGTACTGGCAGAAAGCGTGACTATCGGCGGAGCCAATTTTACCGAGAGCTCTATTCTCGCCAATATTTACGCCAGCGCACTGAAGAAAAAGAATATTGAGGTCAAAACCCGGCTTAATCTCGGCAACCGCGAGATTATTCTGCCGGCGCTAAAGAGCGGCGAGATCGATATTGTGCCGGAATATCTTGGCGCCCTGCTTAACTATTATGACGGGAAAACCCAGGCGACTCGCCAGAGCGACGTGAGCGCCGAGCTGGCGAAAGTACTGCCCGCCGATTTCACACTGCTTGACCCTTCGCCGGCCACGTCGATTACCGCCTGGGCGGTACGCGCGGAGACGGCGAAAAAATACCAGTTGACGAAACTCTCCGATCTTCAACCCATCGCCCATCAACTGACCATCGGCGGGCCGCCGGAGCTGGCGGTGCGCGCGCTGGGGTTACCGGGGCTCAAGCGCGTCTACGGTCTTGAGTTTAAAGCGGTGAAATCGCTGGATATGGGCGGGCCGCTGACCCGTCTGGCGCTAAATTCCGGCAAAATCGACGTCGCCACGGTGGTCTCGACCCAGGGCAATCTGGCGAAAGAGGATTGGGTGGTCTTAGCCGACGATAAGCATGAACAGCCCAGCCAGAACGTCGTGCCGCTGGTGCGCAAGGCCAGCCTGTCGCCAAACGTCAGCAGCGTGCTCAATGCGGTCTCCGCCAGACTCGACAATGCCTCGCTGATTGCGCTGAACCAGCAGGTGGATCTTCAGCATAAAGACCCGGCGGCCGTGGCCGAACAATGGGTTAATGCCAACCTGACGACCCCTTAATCATCCGGCCAGGGAGTGGCCATCAGTTGAATGAGTGCGACGATGTCTAAAAACCCGATGATTCTGAATCTGTTCTTCTTCAATCCCCAGGGAGATTATCGCTTCTCCTGGCGCCACCCGCAGGCGCCGGGAAAAGAAATTTTTACCCTCAGTTATTATGCCGAACTGGCCAGGAAAGCCGAGGCGGCCACGCTCGATGCTATTTTTATTGCCGATCATATCGCTATCTGGGATACGGTGCCCAGCGGTCTGACCCACTACGCCAACGCCCGGCTGGAACCCATTACCCTGCTCGCCGCGCTGGCGGCCGTCACCGAGCATATTGGCCTGATGGGGACGGCATCGACGTCGTATAACGAGCCCTACAACCTTGCACGCTACTTTGCCTCACTCGATTTTCTGAGCAACGGCCGGGCAAGCTGGAATATCGTCACCTCGTGGCTGGAGGAAGAGGCGGCAAACTTCGGCCTCCGACAGCTGCCCCAACACGGCAACCGCTATCAGCGCGCCGGTGAATTTATTGACGTAGTCACCCGGCTTTGGGACTCCTGGGAAGAGGATGCCGTCCTGTACGACAAGGCGAGCGGCCTGTTTGCCGACAAACAGAAAGTCCATCACCTCGACCATCACGGCGAATTCTTTAACGTTCGCGGACCGCTGAACGTGCCGCGCCCGCCGCAGGGCCATCCGCTGCTGGTACAGGCCGGATCGTCGGAGGCAGGGAAAGCGCTGGCGGCCACCTGGTCAGATATGCACTTCGTGTTTATTAAATCCATTGAAGAGGGGCTGCGCTATCGCCAGGAGATGAACCAGCGGCTGCTGGCGAACGGACGCGACCCGGCACACTTTAAAATCATCGCCGGCGTGCTGCCGGTGGTGGTGAACTCCAGTGATGAAAAAGAGCAGCGCCAGCAGCTAAACAACCGGTTGATGAGCGATCGGATGGCTATCGACCTGCTCTCTTCCTACCTGCGTATGGACCTCTCGACCTGTGCTGTCGACCAGCCGCTGCCGCCGCTACCGGATGAAGAGACGTTTGACGGCATTCGCACCGCGCTGCGGCTGATCCGCGACTACGACCCGGCGCTGACCATACTGGAACTGGGCCGTTTGCTGCTGCAAAGCTCCGATAGCTGGCTGCTGATTGGCAGCGCAGAAGAGGTCGCCAACGAGCTTACCGCGATCTGGCGCGCCGGCGCGGCCGATGGGTTTAACTTGATGTTCCCGCTCTTGCCGGGCGATTTCGATCGTTTTGTCGAGCAGGTGGTGCCGATCCTTCAACGCAGCGGCGCCATGAAAAAGCGCTATCTGCCGGGTACCCTGCGGGAAAAACTGGGCTTACCGCAGGTAGATAACCGCTTTACCCGATAGCAGGCGGCAACGCATGCGCCGCCTTACCCGGAGGAGGTCAGCCCTTCTCCGGTCTTTCAGAGTTGCGTCACGCCCTGTTGACGCGCCTCTTCGCGCCACGCCAGCAATCGGGAATAGGGTTCCCGGGTCACCGGGCTGAAACCGCAGATAAACTGCGCCTCGCAGCGCTCCCGATATCGCGCATCGCTGACCAGCTGCCGCAGCGCCGATCGCAAACCGGCGAGGGTTTGCGCTGACGTTTGTGGCCCGGTAATCAGCGGTAGCCCTGGCGCCGACGGCGTTTGGCCGATAACGCACAAGCCCTCCAGTACGGCAGGCTCGTGACGCGCCAGCAGCGCCCAGCTAACGCAGTCGATGGCGGCCATATCGCCCGTCCCCTGCTGTAAGCCGAGCAGCGACTGCCGGTGGCTGCCGCTGAAATTAACCCCGGCAAAAAAACGCCCCTCGCGGGCGAGCGGAGCCACCATTTTCAGTAACACGTTGTAACCTGACTGCGAATCGGGCGAATTGCAGATAGCCCGCCGCCCACGGAAATCGGCGAGCGACCGCGCGTTATCCGCCGCACGGGCCACCAGCAGGCTGCGATAATCAATGCCTTCACAGCCGGGCGCCGAATAGTGAAAACAGCCCACCGTCTGAACCTCCGGCAACAGAGTCACCAGCGGGTAGCCGCAGGTCTGGCTCAGCAGCAGGTCCGGCTGACGCCAGTGCGAAAGTAGGTCCGCCGGCGGCGGCGTTGGCGAACTCACGGCAATGCCTTGGGCGAGCAGCAGTTCCCGCACCGCACCTTCTAACGCCTGGTTCTCAGGCGGACGCACCGCATACATCGGCAAATTCACGTTATGACTCATCGCGCTCACCTGTCTGCTCTCCTGCCCGGGAGGCTTTTCCGATACCCGGATGGGCGTTAACCGCCACCGCGCGGAAGAAAAAGGCGCGCAGCCACTCGCCATAGCCGCGCACCACGAACCCGTGATTACGCTGCTGGTAGCGATCTCGCTCCAGCAGATAGATTTTTCTCAGCCCGTACCACGGTACGCCGGGCAGGTCATGATGCACGGAGTGGTAGTTCAGATTCAGAAACAGCACCCGCCACAACAGCCCGGCCTCATTGATGACCGAGCGCGCCAGCGGATCGTCAGCGGCCCGATGTTCGAGGAAGGAGCGAATTTTGGTCAGCGCCAGCGCCGGATAGCTGATGACCACCACGAAATAGAGCGGTGAAAAATCACAGCGCGCCATCCACGTCAGGAGCGCGGCCAGCAATCCGCCGTGCACCAGCCACATTAGCATCGCTTTCCCCTGCCGATAGCGAAAGGCGTTCGCCGCGCTGACCAGCGTCTGCACAATATCCAGCAGCGGGGCCAGCAACAGTCGGCCGAAAAACGTATTGCGCAGATGTATCACTTTACGCTGCCAGGGCGAGAAACGGCGCCAGCTTTCGGCACTAAAATAGTAGGATTCGGGGTCATCCACCGGCAGCGTCAGCCGGTCGTTATTGTGGTGCGCCAGATGCGAGTCGCGATAAAGCCCGTAGGGATACCACACCGCCAGCGGTAGCGTACCCAGCAGCTGATTACACCACCGCCAGGGCGTCGGATGGCCGTGGATCAGCTCATGCTGCAACGACATATACCAGGCGGTAAACCAGATGAGCAGCACGGTCGCCGGGAAAAGCCCCAGCGTCTGCCAGTAGGCCAGGGTCATAAACCAGCCGCTGTAGACCACAATTATTAATATCCAGGTGGGTAATTCACTGCGCCACAGCCAGCGGCGGGAAAGCTGGCGAATCAGATCGCGCTGCTGCTGATGCAGATACTTCGACGAGTGCTGTGTCATCACTACCGGTACTCTCTCCGCGTTACTTTTTGCCTCCAGAAGATGTGAGAAAATGCGGAAAATAACAAAGAATTTAAATCACTTAGCTTTGCCAGAAAATGGTGATGCGCGCACTTTTCTGTCCGGCGGGACAGCGCGCCCTGTCCCCAGGCGACGGCCGCGCCGCCCGCCGAACCGGAACCCGGTATTGCGCGGCGCGCGGCGGATAAAAACGGCTATCGTCTCTTGACATAACAGTATAATGTTAACGCCCGGATCACGTCCGAACCGCGGCTGAATGCGCTAGCGCGTTGGGATAATGAGATCGGACCTGAGCTCCGTGTGAACGCGCGTGAACCGAGCAATTGACAGCATCGCCCGGTGGTCGCCTGAAACGGCTCGCGGAGTATAAGACCTGAAGATCAACATTCTTTGACTCGCCTGATGCGGTCATTTTACAGGAGTATGCCATGCCATCGTTAAACGTCGCCTTTATCAAAGCCAACTGGCACAGTGACATCGTCAGCCAGGCGCAGACCGGTTTTCAGCAGGAGCTGGAACGTCAGCAGGTTGATTATTCGCTCGACAGCTGGGATGTCCCTGGCGCATTTGAAATGCCGCTTCTGGCCCAGAAGCTGGCAAAAAGCGGACGCTATGATGCCATCGTGTGCGCCGCGCTGGTGGTCGATGGCGGTATCTATCGCCATGACTTTGTCGCCCAGGCCGTGGTCAGCGGTCTGATGCAGGCCCAGCTGGCTACCGAAGTCCCGATGTTCTCGGTATCTCTGACGCCGCACAACTTCCAGCCTGCCGACGAGTTCATCGATTTTTACAGCCAGCATTTCATCAAAAAAGGTCAGGAAGCCGCCAGAGCGGTACTGCAGATCCACAACTTGCCGCTGGCGAAAGCGTGAATCAACGCCTTTAACCGCGTGGTCCGCTCGCGATGAGTCCCCGCCGGCGGTCCTTTCGCGGGCTCATCCGCGACGCGCGGCCCGACCGTTGCTGTACTGAACCGCGGCGGGCCTACTTCATCAAGGCCTGAAACTGCGGATTAAACTCATCGAAGATCGGCAGTGCGGCAGCGCCGAGGGCGGCGGTGTCGGTGCCCGTCATCCCCATTTTCACCCGCATGGCCGGGAGATAGCGCCCGCGCACCGACTGATACAGCGGCGGCAGACGGGCCAGCACTTTCTCCAGTAGCGGCGCGGGCATCATGCCGCCGACCACCACCGTTTCCGCATCGAAAACGCACTCCAGCAAATTAATGGCCTGGCGCAGCGAGGGTAACGCCGTCTCCACCCACCGATCGAACAGCGACGCCTCCACCGCCAGCAGATCCTCGGGCAGCGCCCGGTAGGGGTCGAGGCCGCAAAACTCATAGGCCGCCTGCAGGGAAACGTAGCGCTCAAGGCAACCCTGGTTGCCGCAGTAGCAGGCGCGTCCTCCCGGTTGCACCACGATATGCCCGACCTCTCCGGCGTTATGGGCGTGGCCGGTATAAATATGACCGTCGGTGAAGATCCCGGTGCCAAGCCCGGTGCCGATATACAGATAAACAAACGAATTCAGCTGGCGCGCCACCCCGTGGAAGCGCTCGCCGATAGCCGCCACCGTCGCGTCATTTTCGAGGGTGACCGGCAGACCGCTTATCCGCCCAAGCTCCGACGCCACATCCACCCCTTCCCAGCCGTTGAGGGTGGTCGGCCCGGTCGATGAAATGCCCTCCACGCCAAACGGCCCCGGCATCACCACGCCAATGCCCAGCACCCGGCTCCAGTCGAGCCCGGGTAGCGCTTTGATCTCCTGCACCACCTCGGCAATGCGGGCAAAGGTGGCACCAGGTTGGGGCTTTTGCACCAGAATGAGCCGGCGGAAATGGATCTCGCCGGTGAGATCCACCAGCACGATAATCAAGGTTTGATGGTCGAGATGGATCCCGATGGACCACGCGCTGGCGGGGTTGAGACTCACCGGCACCGCCGGCTGGCCACGCCCTGCGGCGCGGCGCGGTTCATGGCTGGTGAGCAGCGCCATCTGCTGTAGCTCGGCGACAATATTGGAGACCGTTTGCGGCGTCAGCGCGGTCATTCGCGCCAGCTCCGCCCGGGTCAGGGTACCGTGCAGACGCACGGCCTCAATCACCACCCGCCGGTTGTGTACTCGCGCATGTTCAAGGTTCGTTCCCGAGGTTTTCATTCCGTCCCTTCCTGGTCGCATCATGCTGCAATTTTAGCCAGCGTCACAATTCGCGCAACGACATTCTCCGCCCGCCTTTCGGGTGGCATAAGCTTTGCTACGCTTATGCTAAGGGCCACGAATGACGTTTGGGCCGTATTGTCGCCCCGATTAAGTCAATCAAATTGATTTAATAAATCATATCCCTCTTTTCAGTACCGCGGAGAGCAACATGAACGACTACAGTGCATTTCGGGTTAAAGCCGGTCTGCTGGCTATGCTGGTCATCAGCGGGAGTGCGGCGGCGGCAGCCACCCAGGTTAACGCCCTGTTTATGACCCAGGCGGCATACAGCGAAAATGACATTCGTGCCATGACCGCCGACTTCGAAAAACAAAACCCGGATATCAAAATCAACCTTGAGTTCGTCCCCTACGAAGCGTTGCATGACAAAATCGTGGCCGCACGCGGGGCCGGCGGCAACGGCTACGACGTGGTGCTCTTCGATGCCATCTGGCCTGCCGAATTTAGCCACTTCGATCTCCTGCAGGATGTCTCGGCACGTATTCCCGCCGCCGAACGGGAGAAGGTCTTCCCCGGCGCCATGAATACCGTGGTTTACAAAGGCAAAACGCTGGGCATGCCGTGGATCCTCGACACCAAGTATCTTTACTACAACAAAGCGATGCTGGACAAAGCCGGGATCAAGCAGCTGCCGACCACCTGGCAACAGGTAATGGATGACGCCAAAATCATCAAGGATAAAGGTATCGTTAAATACCCGCTGGTGTGGAGCTGGTCGCAGGCAGAAGCGCTGGTGTGCGACTACACCACCCTCGTCTCCGGGTTTGGCGGGCAGTTTTATCAGAACGGTAAACTGGATTTCTCCACTCCGGCGTCGTTGAAAGCGGTCACGCTGATGAAGAAATCGCTGGATGACGGGTTGAGCAATCCGGCCTCCCGCGAATATCTCGAAGAGGATGTGCGCAAGGCCTTCTCCAACGGCGACGCGGCATTCGCCCTGAACTGGACCTATATGTACAACATGGCCAACGACCCGAAACAAAGTAAGGTCGCGGGCGATGTCGGCATTATGCCGGCACCCGGTGATACGCCGGACAAACCCGGCGCGGTGAACGGGTCAATGGGGCTGGGCATTGCCAAAGCCAGCCAGCATCCGGAACAGGCGTGGCAGTATATCCATTATCTGACCTCCCAACCGGTGCAGGATAAGTATGCGAAGCTGAGCCTGCCGGTATGGAAATCCTCCTACCAGGACCCGGCCGTGGCGAAAGGTCAGGAGAGCCTGATCGCCGCAGCGGATAAATCGCTGAACGTGATGCTGTCGCGTCCGGAAACCGCGGACTACTCGCGCCTCTCCAACGCGTTACAGCAGCAGCTTCAGGCCGTCCTGCAGGACAAGGCCGCCCCGGATGCCGCGATGCAAGCCGTCGACAAAAGCGCGGCGCGCCTGCGTTAAGGACATTTGATGCTGAGTTTGCAACAACGCGAGCGGCGTCAGGCATGGGTGCTTCTGGCACCCATGCTCATCGTGATGTTTCTGCTGACGGCCTGGCCGCTGGCGCGCACGCTATGGCTGAGCTTTACCGATACCGCGCTGGTGGGCAATGGCGATGCGACCAATTACCTCTGGCTGGATAACTATCTGTATGCGTTAACCGATCCGGATTTTCGCGCCGCCTTCGCCCGCACGCTCTATTTCACCGTGGTCTCCGTCGCTATTGAAGGGGTTATCGGCGTGCTGGTGGCGCTGTTGCTCAATCAGAAATTTGTCGGACGCAATATCCTGCGGGTGTTGGTCATTTTGCCCTGGGCGCTGCCGACTATCGTTAACGCGATGATGTGGCGGCTCAACTTCAACCCGGACTACGGCAGTATTAACGCCTTGCTCAGTCAATGGGGCATTATCGACGGTTACCGCAGCTGGCTGGGGTCGCCGGACTCGGCGCTCAACGCGGTGATGCTGGCGGATATCTGGAAAAACTATCCGCTGGTCACCCTGCTGGTGCTGGCCGCGCTGCAATCCATTCCGGAGGATTTATACGAAGCAGCCCGCCTTGACGACGCCTCGTCATGGCGGCGTTTTCGCGCCATTACTTTCCCGGCGATCGTCGCCCCGCTCGGCGTGGCCCTGGTCCTGCGCACCATCGACGCGTTTAAAGTCTTCGATATCATCTACGTGATGACCCGCGGCGGGCCGCTGGACAGTACCCGCACGCTGAGTTTCTTCGTCTACCAGGAGTCCTTTAGCTATCTGCGGGCGGGCAGCGGCGCGGCGTACGCCATCCTGATGACCCTGATGTGCGCCCTGCTGATCGTCCTGTATCTGTTTATGCTGCTTCGTCAGCGTCGCCGGAGCACTGATTATGAAGCGTAAACTGCGTATTCTGCTGCGCTACCTGGCGGCCCTGCTGGTCGCGCTGTCGATACTTGCCCCGATGACGTGGCTCTTTTTGATGAGCGTCAGCGCCACGGCCGATCTGACCCGGGTACCGCTGGAGTGGCTGCCGCGCCAGTGGGACTTCAGCCGCTACGCCCGTCTGCTGTCACTGCAGCCCGGCGAGCCCGGCGCGCTGTTTCTCCCCGCTCTGCGCAACAGCCTGCTGGTTGCCGCGGGGGCGACGCTGGTGTCGCTGCTGCTGGCGGTGCCCGCTGCCTTCAGCTTCTCGCGCTACCCCGGACGCGACGGCTGGCTGTACGCCGGACTCGGCATCTATATGGTGCCGCCGGTGGCCTTCGTGCTGCCGCTCTATTTTATTCTCGAACATTTCGGGCTGCTGAATACCCGCAGCGGGCTAGTGCTGGTCTACTGTTCGCTGATTATGCCGTTTCTCACCTGGATGGTGAAAAATCAGTTCGACGCGCTGCCGCAGGATATTGAGCAGGCCGCCCGACTCGACGGTCTGCGGGTCTGGCAGGTACTGCTGCGCATCACCCTTCCCCTGGCAAAACCGATGCTGGGGGCGTCGGCGCTGTTCGGCTGGCTGCTGGCCTGGGACGAGTTTTTCTATGCGCTGCTGTTTACCAGCAACATTACCGCCCAGACGCTGCCGGTCACCATTGCCGGATTCACCGCCGGGCGCGCCACCGACGATGGACTGGTGGCGGCGGTCGGTATCCTCGCCTCGGTCCCGCCGCTGTTTATCGCCATCTGGTTACAAAAAACGTTGGTCAGCGGTCTCACTCACGGTGGAAGTAAAGGATAACTATGCAAACGCTCACCGCGCCTGTGCTCTATATCGCAGGTAATTACAATATTGACTTAATTATGGGGACCCTCGCGCACTGGCCGCTCCCCGGCACCGAGGTGATGCTGGAACACAGCGCGCTGCGCCCCGGCGGCTCCGCGGGCAACTGCGCACTGGCGGCGGCGGCCATGCAGATCCCCCACTGCACCGTCGGCTGCCAGGGAGACGACGCCTTTACCGCCTGGCTGGCGGCGCAGTTCCCCGGCAGCGCCGAACGCTGGCCGCAGTACCCCTGCGAGACCTCGCTGACGGTGGCGGTGACGCATCCCGACAAAGAACGCTCGTTTCTCAGCAACTATGGACATATCACCCGCCTGTCCGCCGACGACATTCTGACCCAGCTCCCGACCCGGGCGACGCCCGGCGATATTGTGCTGCTCTGCGGCACCTTCTTATGCACCGCGCTGTTACCGGACTATCCGCGTCTGCTGACGACCCTGCGCGACCGCGGTTTTCAGGTGGCGGTCGATACCGGCTGGCCGCCGCACAGCTGGGACAGCGCGCTGCGTGAGGCGACCCACCGCTGGCTGGGCGATTGCGACTGGCTGCTGCTCAATGAGGTTGAAACGCTCGGCCTTGCAGATATGGACGTACTCCCGGCGGCGGCCCGCACGCTGGCGACGCGTCTCAGCGGCCGGGGCGGCTGCATTGTCAAATGCGGCGCCGATGGCGCCTGGTGGTGGACGGCAGACCAGGGGCATCACGCGCCGGCGAAACCGGTCGAGGTCATCGACACCATCGGCGCCGGAGACAGTTTTAATGCCGGGTTTCTTGCCGGTTTGTTAAACGGCCAGTCGGCCTCACAGGCGTTACGTTGGGGCAACGCCGTGGCCGCATACGCGATCGGTTCATCCCCGCGTCGCTATCCCGACTGGCGAACCTTGCAACACCATATCGAGGAGGTCGACTATGGCCAGCGTTGAACTGGTAAACGTCGCCAAGCAGTACGGTAAACAGACGGTGCTGCATCCGCTGGATCTGACCATTCCGGACGGCAGCTTTACGGTGCTGGTCGGGCCATCCGGCTGCGGAAAGTCAACGCTGCTGCGCCTGCTGGCCGGGCTGGAAAGCCTGTCGGCGGGAACGATATTGATGAACAGCCGCCCAATCAACGATCTCGATCCCGCGGACCGCGATGTCGCCATGGTTTTTCAGAGCTACGCGCTCTACCCCCATCTGACGGTGGCGGAAAACCTCGCCTTTCATATGCAGGTCAAAAAAGTCGACAAGGCGACACAGAAAAACAAGGTTCAGCACATCGCCAGCATGCTGGGTATCGATAAGCTGCTCGGCCGCTATCCGCGAGCGCTCTCCGGCGGCCAGCGTCAGCGCGTGGCCATGGGCCGGGCGATGGTACGCAACCCGCAGGTTTTTCTGTTCGATGAGCCGCTCTCCAACCTCGATGCCCAGCTGCGCATGGAGCTGCGGGCCGAGATCAAATCCCTGCACCAGCGCTTCAACACCACCATGATTTACGTCACCCACGATCAGGTTGAAGCCATGACGCTTGCCGACCAGATCGTGGTGATGCGCGATGGCGTGATCGTGCAGCAGGGAGCGCCGCTGGAGATTTACGATCGCCCCTGCAACACCTTCGTGGCGCGCTTTATCGGCTCCCCGCCGATGAATCTGCTGGAGGGGCAGATTCAGCAGCGCGATGGCCAGCCCGGCGTGCAGTGCGGCGAACTGTGGCTGGCTCTACCTGAACGCTGGTATCCGGCGGCGGCACGGCAGGGTCAGGCGCCGGTGATTGTCGGTCTGCGTCCGCAGGATATTCAGCCGGCTGACGAAGGGCTGCCGGGGGTCGTCAATATTGTCGAGATCACCGGCGAGTCCACGCTGCTGCATCTCGACTGGCAGGGCTTCCCAATCCATGTCCAGGTCGCCGGGCGTCTCGAAGCGACTATCCGTCAGCCCTTATCGCTGGCGGTACGGCGCGAGAAAATCCATCTTTTCGACGCCGCCAGCGGCGAACGGCTGGTATCCGCACGCTGAACCTCGCGGGCGGGTCAGGTCGCCCCCGCCCGCATGTCGCGCAAACAGCAGCCATAGCGTAGCCCGGCGATGCAGCTTACGCTGGCGCTCACGATCAGCGTTCCACCCAGCGATTGCCCCCATCCCACCGCCGCCAGCCCGAGGCCAATCAGCACATAATAGGCCAGGCCGAAGATAGCCCCGGCGGTTCCCCGACAGTAGCCATAAGCGCCCAGCGCCGTGCCGAGTAGTAGCGGGATCGCCATGGCGTAGGCGCAGGTGATCCCCATCATCGGCAGCAGGAACAGCAGCGTATCCGCCAGGCAGAACACCGCTACGCTGCTGATCAGCTGTATCAGACAGGCGAGCAGCAATATTCCCGCTTCCGCAACGGCTTTGCGGAGCAGCCAACGATTGAACAGCGCCCCGGCCAACGACCCGACGGCCAAGGCGATGCCGCTGTAGCCAAAAGCCACGCTCCCCTGACGCAGCTGCGCGAAAATGAACGGCGCCAGGCTGTAATAGCTGAACAGACTGACGTTGAAGGCCGCCACCAGCAGGACCGCCAGCGCCAGCGACTTATCCGTCGCCATCCGGCGTAACAGCGGTAAAAACGCGGTGTGAACATGCTGCGGCGGACGAGTTTCCGGCAGCAGCCAGCAGCACAGCAGCAGCAAAACCGCGGCCAGCAGCGCGAGGGCCGTCAACACACCGTGCATTCCCCAGCCGGCAACGATGGCGCCGCCGAGGTAGACGCCTGCCGCCGGGCTGACTGCCAGCACGAGGCCCATCATCGAGAAGAGAGCGGCAAGCTGGCGGCCGTTAAAGCGGTCGCGAAGGATAGTCTGGCTCACCACAGACCCCGTTGCCGCACCGAACGCCGACAGTATCCGGGCGACCAGCAGTAATGTGAAATCACGCGCCGCCAGCGCCAGCACGCAGCCCAGGGCATAGGTCGCGAGACCCGCCAGTAGCGCCGGACGCCGGCCATAGCGGTCGCTGAATCGGCCCCAGTACAGAACCCCGACGGCGAAGCCGATAAAGTAAACCGACAGAGTCTGCGCCGCCTCTGCCGCGCTGATGGAAAAATAGCGGCTGATATCGGTCAGCGCCGGACTGTAAATCGTCTCCACGATCTGCGGGAACATCAATAATGCGGTGACCAGCACCATGGCCGAACGCCCGAACATCATCACCTCCTGAACCATTAAGAGGCGCTATTGTAGGCGGACCATAAATCGCACATTATAAACATAATGACTTTTTATATCGGAAATCAGACATCATGGCGTGGCTCGAGGCGAATGCGCTATTTAATCCGGACGATCTGCATAACAGGGTGATTGGCGTCTGCTCGGCGCTGGGCCAGCATGATTCCGGCAGCCACCTGCACCGGATGGGACAGCTGCTGTTTACCCGTCAGGGCTGCGTACGCCTGACCCTCAACAACGGCGCGCTGCTGTGCCTGCTGCCGCCCACCCGGGCAGCCTGGATACCGGCCGGTATAGACCATCGTGCGGAGATGAAAAGCATTGTCGACTATCGCTCGATCTGGTTTCATCCGACCCACTATCCTGCTCTCCCACGTCATCCGGCGATCCTTAACGTCGGCCCGCTGCTGCGCGAACTGCTGGAGCGAATCGCCGCCAGCCCGTGGGATAGTGACTGGCAGAACGGCATCGGCTGGCACCTCGCCGCGCTTTGCGAGGCGGAAATGTGCAGCGCGGCGCAGGAGCCGATGATGCTCGCCCTGCCTCAGGATAAGCGTCTGGCGCTGCTCGCCGGCGACGCCCTGCCGCCGCCGCTGCAGCAGCTGGCGATCCGCTGCGGAGCCAGCGAAAAGACCATCAGCCGGATTTTCCGTCGCGATACCGGGATGACTTATCAGCAGTGGCGCCAGCAGTGGCGCCTGATGAAAGCGGTGGAGCTGCTGGCCACCGGGGCGCGTATTACCGATACCGCGCAGGCGCTGGATTTCGCCAGCGACAGCGCCTTTATCTACTTTTTCCGCACCATGACCGGCATGACGCCGGGACGCTATTTCTTACCGCAGACCACGCGTTAACGATCGCCGCCCGGCGCATAGGGCGGCAAGGTCAGGAACGTGTTTTGCAGTCCTTCCGACCACGCCTTGCGAATGGTGTTGAAGTACGGGTCGCTTTCGGTGATGCGATGCTGGCCGGCGCTGCTCAAACTGCCGCTGCGGTACAGCAGCGTGTCCAGCGGCAGGCCCACGGAGAGATTGCTGCGCAAGGTGGAGTCAATCGAGATCAGCGCACAGCACATCGCCTGCTCCAGCGGTGTCTCCCGGCTGAGCACCCGGTCGATAATCGGCTTGCCGTATTTGCTCTCGCCAATCTGGAAATAAGGGGTGTCGTACGAGGCTTCAATAAAATTGCCTTCCGGGTAGATATGGAAAAGGCGATGCGTTTCCCCGGCAATCTGCCCGCCCAGCAGCAGATTACAGTTGAAATTGGTGTTGCCACAGTGCTGCTGATTGCTGCTGTCGCGCTGAATCACCTCCTGCAGCGTTTTGCCGATCAGCATCGCCGCGTCATACAGCGAACTCACCTGCATCAAATTAGGCTCCTGCTGAGTCGCAATCCGCGTACTCAGCAGGCTTATGACGCTCTGGGTGGTGGCCAGATTGCCGGCGGACTGTAGCACCATGACGCGTTCACCGTCCTCGGCGAAAACATGGAGCTTTTTAAAGGTCGCAATATGATCCACTCCCGCGTTGGTACGGGAATCTGAGGCGAAAACCAGTCCATCCGCTAAACACATGGCCACACAGTAGGTCATCGTTAATTGTTCCTGCTTTTATTGCTGCTGTGCCTGTTGCGAATGCTCGCGCACTTCAGCGTTGGTTAGCATTATTTCCCCGCCGCCGCCCAGCCGGGTGCCGCGCACCGGGCAGGCGTCAAGATAGTCCAGCCCGGTCGCCAGCCGCAGATGCTGGTTGAGGTGACGGGTATTATTGGTGATATCAAAAGATTGCCAGCGTCCGTTGAGCCACACCTCTGCCCATGCGTGCATCGCGACATGCTGGGCATTATCGCTGTAAACGTAGCCGCTGACGTAGCGCGCCGGGATCTCCAGCGCGCGACAACAGGCGAGGAAGACGTGCGTGTGATCCTGGCAGACGCCTTTTGCCCTGGCAAAGGCATCCGCGGCAGAGTCCTGTACCTGCGTGGCTCCCGGTGAGTATGGCATTCTCAGCAGCAGGTCCGCCATCAGTTGATTCAGGCTCTCCTCCGGCTCGTCGTGGCGATACAGGCGCCGGGCAAACTCGCGGATCCGATCGTCGGCACGGGTCAACGGCGTACAGCGTAAATAGACCAGCGGAGAGAGCAGCTCCTCTTCCGCCACATCGCTCTGTTCGCTGTCCTCGGCAATATCCACGATCCCGCTGGCGCGGATGGCAATCTCTTTGTGAGGATTGTCGAGCGTTAACACATGCAGGACATTTCCCCACGCGTCGGTGGTCGTCACCGCCGCGCCTTCCGGCAAGGTCAGCGTCCAGGCGGTAATGGTTTGCCGCCCGGTGCTGCGCGGCGTCAGGCGCAGATACTGGGTCGAAAACTTCACTTCTTCATCGTAGCCGTAGCGGGTCAGGTGATCGATGACCAGTTTCATAGCGCCTCCAGATAAGTTTGTCTGATGCTGTCGGACAGAGCATTAATACGCGCCAGCAGTCCGTTGAGGTAACTTTGTAAATCGGCGCCCGCCAGATCGTCGCGGGTGCTGAAGCGCAGATCGACATTCAGCTGATGCGCCAGGCGCAGCGGCAGGTGCGAGCGGTCGTTGGCGATATGCTCCAGCTGACCAATCAGATCGGAGATACAGGCCCGCAGGGATCGCGGCACGTCGTTGCGCAAAATCAGTAGCTCCATCACCGTCTCTCGGGTGACCGGCTGGCGAAAGATACTGTTGTAGGCTTCCCGGGCGCTGACCGCGTTAAGCAGAGTATCCAGCCGGTAGTATTCACGCACCGGATCCGGATCGCTGCTCAGCTGCTGATCCTTGATCAGCAGCAGTTGCGTGGTGGCGTAGGCCCGTTCAATCAAGGTGCCGATACCGATAAAACTCAGCGCGTCATTGCGCAGCAGCGTACCCAGCACCGCGCCGCGAAACAGGTGCACCCGCTCCTTTACCCACTCGAAAAAACCATCGGTGCCCAGTTCGCTAATCCCTCGCTGGCGGAGCTGGCGCAGTTCAATGCGCGTCGCGTTGATACACTCCCACACCTCGGCGGACAGGCTGCCGCGAACCGCGTGCGCGTTGTTCCAGGCCATCTCCACGCAGCTGTAAATGCTGCAGGGGTTGTTGCCGTCGAGGGCGAAGAAGTTGAGCAAATTGCTCATGGTGAAGCGCGCATGTCGCGCCTGAAACAGTTCATGGGTTAAGGACAAATTCAGCGGCAGGGCCAGGTCCCGCGACTGCTGGCTGTGACGCGGGATCATCGACAGCTTCCACGTCACATCGAGCACCCGGGCATAGCTTTCCGCGCGCTCCAGGTAGCGCGCCATCCAGAATAGTTCACTCGCAGTCCGACTCAGCATGATTCACCATCCTCCATCACCCAGGTATCTTTGGTGCCCCCGCCCTGCGATGAGTTCACCACCAGCGAGCCTTCGGTAAGCGCCACCCGCGTCAGACCGCCTGGCACCAGACGAATCTCCTGGCCGGAGAGGACAAAAGGACGTAAATCGATATGCCTCGGTGACAGCCCCCCTTCCACGAAGGTCGGACAGGTTGACAGCGCCAGGGTCTCCTGTCCGATATAGTTAGCCGGATTGGCCAACAGACGCTGGCGAAACATCTCCCGCTCTTCTTTGGTTGAACGCGGCCCCACCAGCATGCCGTATCCCCCGGCGCCATGAACTTCCTTGACCACCATCCTCTCGAGATTGCCCAGCACGTACTGCAGATCCTCCGGCTTACGACACTGCCAGGTGGGAATGTTGTTCAGAATCGGCTGCTCGCCAAGATAGAACCGGATCATCTCCGGCACAAAGGGGTAGATCGACTTATCGTCCGCCACGCCGGTGCCAATCGCATTAGCCAGCACCACGCCGCCCGCGCGATATACCGACAGCAGGCCGGGCACGCCGAGCATTGAGTCGGCGCGAAACGCCAGCGGGTCGAGATAGGCATCATCAACACGCCGGTAAATCACGTCCACCCGCCGCGGCCCTTCGGTGGTGCGCATATAGACCGCGCCCGATTTAATAAACAGATCGGCGCTTTCTACCAGCTCAACCCCCATCTGCTGGGCGAGGAAACTGTGTTCGAAATAGGCGCTGTTAAAACGCCCGGGCGTCATCACGACCACACAGGGATCGTCCACCGGGGAGCTTTCACGCAGGGTTTGCAGCAGGTAGCCCGGATAGCGCTCGACCGGCGCAATATGGTGATTTTCAAACATCTCCGGGTAGAGACGCATCATCATTTTGCGGTTTTCCAGCATATACGAGACCCCTGAAGGGGTCCGCAGGTTATCCTCCAGCACGTAATACTGGCCGTCGCTGTTGCGCACCATATCGACGCCGGTAATGTGGGCATAGGTATTATTGGGCAGATTTATCCCCTGCATGCAGGGCTGATATTGCTCATTGGCCAGTACCTGCTCCGCCGGAATAAGGCCCGCGCGCAGGATATTTTGCTCGTGGTAGATATCGTACAAAAAGGCGTTCAGCGCTTTGACCCGCTGACGAATACCGCGATCGATCTTTTTCCACTCTCCGCCGGGAATGATGCGCGGGACGCTATCAAACGGAATCAAACGCTCGGTACCTTCATCTTCCCCATACACATTAAAAGTGATGCCGATGCGGTGAAAAAGTAGCTCCGCCTGCTCTTTCTTTTGCCGGATAGAGAATTGATCGGTGTTGTGAAACCATTGCCACCAGGCGTTATAGTGGTGACGCTGCTGTCCCTGCGCGGTAAGCATCTCATCATAATAATGCCCGTCAGGAAGCGTTATTTTTATCATGGCCGTCTCCTCCGGTTATACTCACGTTGGGGTAACCCCGCAAAGAGATAAGCATTTATTATGCCAGGTAGCAGACGGCATGAGACGAGTGCAATTCCCCGCAGCGCGCCGCTTTATTGTGCAAAAAACCATCACCCCGATAGCCGATGCCACGCCGGTTGTGCACCACCATGAGGCAAATATCGTGCGCCTGCGCCATCAGGGTTAGCCTCCGTTCAGCCAGCGCGCGTAATGCTCCGGCCATTCGACGGTCGGCGTACCGGGACGCCCCATGGCAAAACCATGTCCGCCGCGGGCATAGCGATAGAGGCTGACCGGTATCTGATGCTGCCGACAGGCGGCGGCCATGATCAGGGTGTTATGCGGATCGGACACCGAATCGTCCTCCGCCTGGGCCAGAAAGCAGGGCGGCGTCTGTGCATTGACGTAGGTCTGGACCGACCAGGCGCGGTCAACCGCCTCTGAGGCATGGGCTCCTGCCAGCATCCGGTGCGTCGCGGTATGGCTATAGGGCGACATCAGCGAAATAATCGGATAAATCAGCGCGGCTTTATCGGCACGAGCCGGGCGATCATCGAGGGCATCCTGCGGCGAATAAGCGGCAAAATCGGCCCGGCAGGCCGCCATACCCAGCAAATGCCCGCCGGCGGAAAACCCCAGCAGGCTGACCTGTTCTTCCCGCGCGCGAATCAGCCGCAGCGCCCGCTGGGCGTCCTGCAACGGCGCCAGCGCGCCGGCGCCCCACCCTTCGCCGGGTAAGCGGTAGCTCAGGATATAGGCGGTATAACCGCGTGCGGTCAGCCAGCGTGCGGCAGGCCAGGCTTCTTTCGCCATTTCGATGCGCCGGTAGCCGCCTCCGGCGGCAATCAGTACACCATGACCGCGGGATAGCGCCGGTCGCCACACCGTCAGCTGCGGCCGGGCAATATGAGTGAGCGCGCCGCGCGCAGAGAGCCGCGGCGCCCCGGATGGCCCGCCGCCGCCCGGCGGTTCGCCAGGCCATAAGCAGAGCGCCTCATCCCGGCGATCGCTGGCCCCGGCGCGTGCCGCAGCCCACAGCGACACGGCGCTTAACAGTAGAAAATGACGTCGATTCACCCGCAGTTCTCCTCAGACTTTAATCGACCGATAACAGCACACCGCCGCTCTCCCCCGGTCTTTTATTCTCGTTTCTCTGCCCGGACGGGCAGGTAAATTGTCTGTTTTCACGCAAAATGTTACCTGCAACACCCCGGATGGCGGATATTCGTCTAAGGTTTTCTGATGGTCAAATGCAGTGGCAAGACCGTCTGAAATGATAAGGAGAATTCCCCATGACGAGATCGGTTTCACGTCGTCCCGCAACGTTGCCTTACGCTTTATCTCTGGCGCTCGGAGGCGCGATTTTCGCTTTATCGACGCTGGCCGCCCAGGCCGTGGAAACCAAACCCGTGCCGCCATCCCCGGATGTGATGCTCGGCCCGCTGTTTAATGATGTACAAAATGCCAGACTCTTCCCCGACCAGAAAACCTTTGCCGATGCCATCCCCAATAGCGATCCGCTGATGATCCTGGCCGACTATCGCATGCAAAAAAACCAGACCAGCTTCGACCTGCGCCATTTCGTCGAGCTGAACTTCACCCTGCCGAAAGACAATGACCGCTACGTTCCGCCGAAGGGTCAGACGCTGCGTCAGCATATCGACGGCCTGTGGCCAGTGCTCACCCGCAGCACCGTTGAAGTCGAAAAGTGGGACTCTTTGCTGCCGCTGCCTAAACCCTACGTGGTGCCCGGCGGCCGCTTCCGGGAAGTGTATTACTGGGATAGCTACTTCACCATGCTGGGCCTGGCCGAGAGCGGGCACTGGGATAACGTTGAGGATATGGTGACCAACTTCGCGGCGGAGATCGATGCCTGGGGCCACATCCCCAACGGTAATCGTAGCTACTATTTAAGCCGCTCACAGCCGCCGTTTTTCTCATTTATGGTGGAGCTCCTCGCGACCCATGATGGCGATCGGGTGCTGAAAACCTGGCTGCCGCAGATGGAAAAAGAGTACCAGTACTGGATGCAAGGCGCCGATGCGCTGGAGCAGGGAAAAGCCAACCAACGGGTGGTGCGTATGGAGGATGGCGCGCTGCTGAACCGCTACTGGGATGATAACGATACGCCGCGTCCGGAATCGTGGCTCGATGATGTCACCACCGCGAAGAACAACCCGAATCGTCCGGCGACCGAGATCTATCGCGACCTGCGTTCTGCCGCCGCCTCGGGCTGGGATTTCAGCTCACGCTGGATGGATGACCCGAAAAAACTGGGCACCATCCGCACCACCAGCATCGTGCCGGTCGATCTCAACGCGCTGATGTTCCACATGGAGAAAACCCTCGCGCGCGCCAGCAAGGCCGCGGGCGACAGCGCCAAAGCGGCGCAGTACGATGCCCTGGCCAACGACCGCCAGAAGGCGCTGGAGAAATATCTGTGGAATGATAAAGCGGGCTGGTACGCCGATTATGACCTCAAGACTCATAAAGTACGTAATCAGCTCACCGCCGCGGCCCTGTTCCCACTGTACGTCAACGCCGCTTCCCGCGAGCGCGCGGCGAAGGTTGCTGCGGCGGCAGAATCGCAGCTACTGAAACCCGGTGGCTTAACCACGACTAACGTGAACAGCGGTCAGCAGTGGGATGCACCGAACGGCTGGGCGCCGCTGCAGTGGGTTGCCGCCCAGGGGCTACAAAACTACGGTCAGCAGAAAATAGCGATGGAGGTGAGCTGGCGTTTCCTCAGCAATGTCCAGCATACCTACGACAGTCAACAAAAGCTGGTCGAAAAGTATGATGTCAGCTCGACGGGCACCGGCGGTGGCGGCGGTGAATATCCGCTGCAGGACGGTTTCGGCTGGACCAACGGCGTCACGCTGAAAATGCTGGATCTGATCTGTCCGCAAGAGAAACCGTGCGATTCACTGCCGGCCTCGCGCCCGGTCGAGAATGTGGAAAAACCCGTTGCCGCCGTCAGCACCCAGCCGGCCGCCAACGATGCTGTCGCCGAGCCCGCTAAAAAATCGGCGCCGTAAACTTCGTACGCGGCGGGCTCACCGCCGCGTTTTTTGTCCAGACTCTCCTGCGTTCCCCCACTCCGGCCCTTGTTCTCATTCCTACCCTTACGGGGTAGTTCGTACACAAATCCAGCTCTCCTTGATCTCAAGCAATTCCAGCATCGTTATATATGTAAATATATAGCGATTTTTTCATCTTATTGTTTCAGGAAAGAAACTTATGCCTCTATCCCGCCGCACCTTTATCCAGGCGCTAAGCCTGCTCCTGTGTCTCCCCACCCTGGAGGGGACGGCGGCTACGCCGCTGGCTTTGCACGTAGGTGAACGCCCCGCTCCCGCTCATATTCGTCGGATTATCAGCGCCGGGGCACCTGCCGACATGTTGCTGCTTGCGGCAGCGCCGGAGAAGCTGCTGGGATTTTCCTCTTTTGATTTTTCTCAGTTCCCGGATGCCCCCGTCCCGGCGGACATCGCCCGACTTCCCAGACTGGGGAGACTTGCCGGACACGCCAGCACGCTATCGCTGGAGACGCTGCTCGCGCTTGAACCCGATCTGGTGGTGGACTGCGGCAATGTAGACGACAGCTGGGTCTCTCAGGCACAACGGGTCAGCGAACGTAGCAAGATTCCGTGGGTACTGATCGGCGGAAACCTGGCATCATCAGCCCAGCAGCTGCTTACGATTGGCGATATCGTTGAGACCGAAGCCCGTACGCGGCGGCAGGCGGCGCTGGCGCAGAGATTCATCGCCGACGCTCAGGCCTTTTCAAGCGGTTCCAGAGCACGGACGCGCTTTTATGCCGCCCGCGGGGCGAAGGGACTGGAGACAGGGTTAGCGGGATCGCTGCATACCGAGGCGGCAGAGCTACTGGGGCTGGAAAACGTTGCCCGCGTCGCCGGACGCAGCGGGCTCACCCAGGTCTCTCTGGAAAATCTGCTGGCCTGGCAACCGGATATCATCCTGACCCAAAATGTGACGACGCGAAACTACATTCTGCAGGATCCTGCATGGAAGGGAGTCAGCGCCGTTGCGAAACGGCAGGTGCTACTGCTTGATGGTTTGCCGTTTGGCTGGCTGGATGCGCCACCGGGCATTAACCGTCTTGCCGGGATGCGCCGGCTTCATGCCTGGCTCGACCCACGGATCCAGACTTCGCTGCAGGATGATTTAACTCGCTATAGCTCGCTCTTCTGGCATGCAGCGTTAACGCCTGCCCGCTATGCTACATTGATGCATTCAGCATGAAACTATCTACGCTAAGTCTCATACTGCTGCTGGCTGCGCTACTGACTATCTCCGGCGCCTTGTTGACTGGCCCGTGGAATCTCACCGTCGGGCGTTTGTTCGAGCTCTTATTCACTCCCCATAGCGCGTCGCTTCCTCCCCAGGCAACTATCGTCTTCTGGCAAATCCGCCTGCCGCGAATTATCGCCGCCCTTGCCATCGGCGCGTCGCTCTCCGCTGCGGGAGCGGCCTATCAGGGCATGTTTCGTAACCCCCTGGTCTCGCCGGATATTCTGGGCGTGGCCGCCGGAGCCGGTCTGGGCGCCTGTCTCGCCATCTGGCTGGGCTTGTCGATATTCTATATCCAGCTGTTGGCCTTTTGCGGTGGCCTGCTGGTCGTTCTGAGTGCCGGCATACTGGCCCGCGCCATCACGCGCCACGATCCGGCGCTGACGCTGGTATTGGTAGGCATTGCGCTCGGCACGCTATGCGGGGCGGGCATTTCACTGATTAAAACCCTGGCCGATCCTTATACTCAGCTTCCCTCTATTACGTTCTGGCTGTTGGGCGGCTTAGCGGATATTACCCTGCGCGATCTGGCCTTTGCCGCTCCGCTGATGATTATCGGTTGCCTGCCTCTATGGCTGCTACGCTGGCGCCTTAACCTGCTGACGCTGTCCGATGATGAAGCTCGTTCTCTGGGCATTGATGTCGCACGCTTACGGTTGATTGTGGTGGTCTGCGCGACTCTGGCCACCGCCAGCGCGGTAGCCATTGCCGGTATTATTGGCTGGATTGGACTGATTGTTCCGCATACCGGACGCCTGCTGACCGGCAGTAATCACCAGCGTTTGCTGCCGGTGGCAATGGGGATCGGCGCAATCTTGCTGCTCTTCACCGATACCCTGGCTCGCGGGCTGAGTGCAACCGAGATCCCGCTGGGAATTCTGACCTCATTTGTCGGCGCGCCGTTCTTTCTGGCGCTGCTGCTGCGAGGAAACCGCCCATGACACGGCTTACGATTCAGCATGCCAGCGTGGGTTACCCGGGACGCCCGGTTCTTCGCGAAGTGTCATTTTCTCTGACGTCTGGCTCGGTATGCTGTCTGCTGGGCGCCAATGGCAGCGGCAAAACCACGCTGATGCGCAGTATTCTCGGGCTCCTTCCCCTGCTCTCTGGTCAGATTCTGATAGACAGCATCGCCATCGCACAAATGACCCCTCGTGACCGTGCGCGCGCCGTCGCCTGGGTGCCACAGGCCCACGACGGAGCCTTCGCTTTTAGCGTGCTGGAGATGGTCCTGATGGGACGAAGCCCCTACATCGGCACCTTTTCCCAACCAATCAAGAGCGAACACCATATCGCCTTAGCCCAGCTGGAGACGCTCGGCATTGCCCATCTCGCAACCAGGAACTGGGCCACGCTGAGCGGTGGCGAACGCCAGTTGGCGCTTATCGCCCGCGCACTGGCGCAGCGGCCGCGGCTGTTGCTGTTGGATGAACCCGCCTCAAGCCTCGACTTTGGCCATCAGATTCGCCTGCTCGACACGCTACGTGAACTTCGCCAAAACGGCATGACCCTGCTGATGGCAACCCATCATCCGCTGCACGCTCTCGCCGTTGCCGACACGGTTATCCGGGTTGAAGCGGATGGGCTTGTCAGCCACGGACCACCGTCAACCCAGCTTCAACCAGATAACCTCGCCGGGCTCTATGGCGTTACCCCCGCCCAGATTCGTCACCACCTTGGCAACCCTCACTTTCAGGAATGATTATGCTTATTGATGATATTGATTTTGCAGAACTATACCGACAACAGCTCAGATTTGCCGGTCGCACGGAAAAATCCCCTGCCCACTGGGACGCCCGGGCAGAGAAAATGTCCATCAGTTGCAGCGATCCAGCGGACAGCTACCTTGTACAGCTGCTGGCAAAAATCGATCTCACCGGCGCAGAGACCTTATTCGATATGGGCTGCGGGCCGGGAACCGTGTCGCTGGCGCTGGCTGATAAACTTCACGCCGTGCACGGCGTCGATTACAGCCCGAAGATGCTCGACGTTGCCGCAAGGCGTGCCTCGCAAATGGGCATCACCCATGCTCACTGGCACTGCCGCGCATGGGAATCATCGTGGCACGATATTCCCCGCTGCGACATTGCCGTCGCCTCCCGCTCAACGCTAGTTGGCGATATGCAGGAAGCGATGACTAAACTCCACCAACAGGCACGACTACGCGTCTATACCACACATCTCGTCAGCCCGACATTTATGTCGCCGGCCATCCAACGCGCGCTGGGTCGCGCGGTTATCGAACTGCCAAATTACATTTACGCGCTGAACATCCTCTATCAGATGGGGATTCAGGCGCGGGTCGATTTTATCCGTGGCCGCAACTGTCAGCGCGATAACAGCACCTACGAACGCTTCGAAGAAAATGTTAAGTGGACGCTCGGCGTACTCAGTGATGAAGAGCGAGCACGGCTTCACCATTGGTACCAACAGCAGGCCCCGCAGGCCATCGCGCCCGCTACCCGTGACTGGGCGCTGATCTCCTGGGATTGCGGAGAAAGAGCATGATCTACATACCTCAGGCGCTAACCGATGCATGGTTGATGGAAGATATTCAAGGCGGAGACCTGACGACCCGCGCGCTGGGAACGGGAAACCAGGCGGGAATAATGGAGTTTCGCCATCGTCAGGGCGGCTGCGTGAGCGGCATTGCGCCGGCGGCGCAGATGCTGCGAAGCCTCGGGTTAACGGTCACCGCACGGTTGGAAGATGGCGCCCAGGCAAGGCCAGGCGAGGTGCTGCTGCGCGCAACCGGTCGCGCATGTGCGCTGCAACAGGGCTGGAAAGCCGTGCAAAATGTGCTGGAGTGGAGCTGCGGCGTATCGGCCTACGTTGCGCAGATGCTGGCCCTGCTGCATACCCGACTTCCCAACGCGCATATTGCCTGTACCCGCAAGGCCATCCCCGGCACGCGGCTGCTAGGCACCCAGGCGATCGTCGCCGCAGGCGGCTTAATCCATCGAGCTGGCAGCGCCGAAACGCTGCTGCTGTTCGCGAACCATCGTCGCTTCCTTACCGACGACGGCGACTGGGCTCACGCCATAGATCTGCTGCGTCGACGCTCACCCGAAAAAAAAGTGGCCGTGGAAGCCGATACGCCGGAAGAAGCGCTGGCTGCGCTGCGAGCACAACCCGACATTTTGCAACTTGATAAATTTACGCCTCAGCAGGCCCGCGAGGTCTCAGATCAAGCCCGCCATATCGCCCCGCTTTGCACGCTGGCACTGACCGGCGGAATGACCCTCGCCAGCCTTTGTCAGTACCTCGATTGTGGAATTGAATTGTTTATTACTTCGGCGCCGTGGTATGCGCCACCGGCTGATATTCAGGTTCGACTGAGGCCAGACAATTCAAAATAAAAATAACCAAAACAGGAATAATAAAAATGAGAGTCAGGAAACGTTATCTTTGCACATTGATAAGTTTGAGCTTAAGTCAGGTCGCGTGGGGGGATCGGCCGGAAGAATCGATGACCGTATGGTCCAGTTCCGTACCCGCTGCGACAACGAATATCCTCGGGACAGACACCATCCAGAGTCTGGATAAGCAGGATGTGGCGCACGCGTTGTCCGTCATGCCCGGTGTTGTTTTACAAAAATCAGGTGGGCGGAATGAACTCCAGGTCAAAGTTCGCGGGTTTGACGGTCGCCAGGTCCCGGTATTTTTCGACGGCGTGCCAATCTATGTCCCCTACGACGGTAATCTCGACCTCGGGCGTTTTCTCACATCGGACATCGGGTCAGTGGAAGTGTCGAAGGGTTACTCCTCGCTGCTGCAGGGGCCAAACCAGATGGGCGGCGCCATCAATATTACCACGCCGCGCCCGAGCAAACCGCTGGAGGCCAGTATCGGTTATCGCCAGGGCTGGAGCCGTAGCGAGGATAGCGCCTATGATACGCATGCTTCTCTCGGGGCAAGCAACGAACTGGGCTATATCCAGCTCAGCGGTAGCCGCCTGAAACGGGATTTCCTTGCTCTGCCTCACGGGACAACAAATCCTCTCGCCGGTGAAGATGGCAAGATGACCAACTCGGCGAGCGATGATAAGCGCGGGATCTTCAAACTCGGTTTTACCCCTTGGGGAAACGATGAATATGCTTTTACCTGGATCAAGCAGGATGGCGAAAAGCAGAATCCACCTTATGCCGGGAACAGCTCGCAAAAATCACGCTACTGGCAGTGGCCAGAGTACGATAAAGAAAGCTATTACTATCAAGGGACAACTCACCTCGGCGACCGCTTCACGCTGAAAAGCCGCCTGTATCGCGATACCTTCAAAAACACCCTGATGATGTATAACTCGCTGGCCGATCTGCACAGCAAAAACGGCAACTATAGCCACTATAGCGATTACAGCACTGGCGCAGGTTTACAGCTTTCAGCAGACGTACGTCATCGCGACCAGCTCTCTTTCGGCGTGAACTGGAAAGATGATGTCCACAGAGAAAAAAGCAGCACCGACGGCCCTTACGATCGCTATCAAGATCGGACCTGGTCTCTCGCCAGTGAATATCAATGGGAAGCCGCAGATAATCTCGATATCGTCGCCGGTATGAGTTATGACTGGCGCAACAGTCTCGAAGGAATGAAACACGAGAAGAACGGCAGCGTGACCCGCTACGACGAAAACAGGCAGAACGCATTCAACTGGGAAACGATGGCCCGCTATCATTTCGCCAACGAAGATACGCTGGCCCTGTCCTGGTCCGACCGTACCCGTTTCCCGACGCTCAAAGAGCGCTACACGACCTCAAAACCCGCGAAAGACCAGATTGCCCTTGTGAATCCTTACCTGAAACCAGAGCGGGCCCGCAGCATCGACCTGACCTGGAATGGCCATATCACCGACAGTTGGGCCTATGAGATAAGCACGTACTATAACCGCGTCAGTGACGCCATTTTGTCGATTAATATCGATGCTGATACGGTCCAGAACCAGAACAGCGGCCGGGTCGACTATACCGGTCTGGATCTTGGGATCAAAGGGTCGCCGTTTGAAATGCTCGATGTCGGTCTGAGCTATGGCCTGATTCATGCCGATAGCAAAAGGCAAGAGGCGGGCAAAGTCACCGACCTGCCAAACCAGACGCTCAGCGCCTGGTTGACACTAAAACCGATTGCGCCGCTGCAGCTCACCCTCTCTGAAGAAGCGCGCTCCTCTAGCTACAGCAACAGCAATGGTTCGCAAAAAGCGCCAGGGTTTGCCATCACCCACCTGCGCGCCGATTACGCAATAGGCCACGGCTTTAGCGTCAATGCATCGGTCAATAACCTCTTCGATACGCGCTATTACTACAGCGAAGGTTTTATCGAAGAAGGTCGTAATTTCTGGGCCGGCGTGGAATACAAATTCTGATTCATTTCTCCACTCGGTGGAAAAATGAAGGAGATCCTTATGATCGTAGATTTTAAAGTGATACTGCATACAATCCTCGGCAATCAACGTCGGACGGACGGGTCAGTGCACAAAGTGCCGTTAAGCGGCAGCGTGTATTTCAATACGCATGGACTGGAAGCCGAGAACGGCATCCGGGAACATTTTCAGGATCCCGATTGCGCGCTCATGCATTATGCCCGGGAACATTACGATTTCTGGCGTGAGCGATATCCCGCGCAGGCCGGGCAGCGCCTCTGCGCCGGCCTGTTTGGGGAAAATTTGTCCACTTATGGCATGACGGAAGCTAACGTATGTCCGGGCGATGTCTTTCGTCTTGGCGCTGCCGAAGTACAGGTCTCCTGGGGGCGCGTTGCCTGTCAAACGATGGCAACCCGTTTGCAGGATCCTGATGCTCCAGAACTGATGCATCAACAGTCGCGCAACGGCTGGTTTTATCGGGTGATAGCGCCTGGCGAAGCCCGCTGCGGCGATACATTCCGACTGCTCGACCGCCCTGCCGTAGACTGGCCACTCAGCCGGGTGCAGGCGATTATCTTCAGTGATGGAGGGACGGAAGAGGAGCTGCAGGCTCTTTCTGCGATGCCGTTCCTTGCCACCCCCTGGAGAGCCATTGCCATGATGCGCTTAGACAGTCGCCGCTGATCCCCTCCCCCCTCAACCACTGGCTACCAAATCAGGTAGCCAGTTCAGGTTTCCATCGCCGCTTAATCCGCTGTTTATCACCGTCCTGTCAAATAAACATTATGTTTTTCATGGGTTTTCATTTTCATATTTACCAATCCTGCCTTGATAATCAAAAACAGAACGATAATAATTCGCATTACTTTTTTACGAGAGATGACACTTTCGTTTTTTATGCGTGGTGGCGTACAGGAGTACCAGGCTACGTCAACTCAGGATTATGTCATGACCGCTCGCGTCATTTTCAAACGCCCGGCGCTGCTGTACGCGCTGGCCACCGTCTTCCCGTTTGCCAGCCTGGCGGAAGAGACGGTTATCGTCACCGCACAACCCATCGACTCAGCCATCTCGCCAACGCAGGGCTATAGTGCCAAAACCTCCGCTGGCGCGACGAAAACCGATCAGCCGTTGATTACCACCGCGCAATCGGTCTCCGTCGTCACCCGTCAACAGATGAATGATCAGGGAGCCAATACCATCAGCCAGGCGCTGGAATACACCCCGGGGGTTTACTCCAGCTTCGGCGGCGGCGCGACCCGCTTTGATACGGTATCGCTACGCGGCTACCACGGCGGTGATGTTGATAACCTGTTTCTCGACGGCATGCGCTTGATGAGCGACGGCGGCAGCCACAACGTCCTGCAAATCGATCCCTGGTTTGTTGAACGGGTTGACGTCATCCGGGGCCCCTCTTCGGCGCTGTACGGTCAGAGCGTGCCGGGCGGGGTGGTGAATCTGACCTCGAAACGCCCGCAGTTTACCTCGGAAGGCCATTTCCGCCTCAGCGGCGGGACGCAGAACACCAAAGGGGCCGCCTTCGATTATACCGATGCCCTCAACGATCAATGGGCTTACCGGATTATCGGCATGACGCGCACCAGCGATACCCAGTACGATAATACCCGCGAAGAGCGCTACGCCATTTCACCTTCCCTGCTCTGGCAGCCGGATACCGACACCTCGCTGCTGCTGCGCGCCTACCTGCAAAAAGATCCGTCGGGCGGCTATCACGGCTCGCTGCCGCTGGACGGCACCCGCTATGCTCACAACGGACGTAAGCTCTCCACCAGCACCAACGAAGGCGATCCGTCAGACGGGTATCAGCGCCGCGAGCAGATCTACAGCTACGAGTTCACTCATCAGTTCGATGACGTCTGGTCCGCCTACTCCGCCGGAAGCTATACCCACACCAACGTATCGCTGGATCAGGTGTATCAGGTCGGCTGGATTGATGACAGCGATAGTCTGGCGCGCGGTTACAGCGGCTCGCGCGGCTCGCTGGATGCCTGGTCAACCGACAACCGCCTGCGCGCCGATTTCACCACCGGCGAACTGGCCCATACGCTGATCCTCGGCGGGGAATATCACCGTTTCCGCAACGATCTGTGGACCGGCGCCGGTAGCGCGTCGCCTCTCGATCCGTTCAGCGGCTATACCGCGCAGACCGGGCATACCGTGACCTACAGCGATAACAACAACCGCCGCTACTACCAGACCGGGCTCTATCTGCAGGACGAAATGGTCTGGGCGCGCTGGCATCTGGATGTCTCCGGCCGTTACGATCGCATTGTTTCGCAACAGGTCAGCGATACCTTCGGCACCTCCAGCCGCCGCTCCGATGACCATATCAGCGGCCGGGCATCGCTGCTGTATGCGCTGGAAAACGGCCTCTCGCCGTATCTGAGCTATAGCCAGGCGATTACCCCAGCGATGCTGCCGGGCGCCGATGGCACCCTGCTGAAACCGACCACGGCAGAACAGCTGGAGGCGGGCCTGAAGTTCCAGCCGCCGGGCTCCGCCGATATGTACAGCATCGCTATCTACGATTTAACGCAAAAAGATGTGGCGACGCGCGATCCAAACATCGCCACCGCGACCTTTATTCCCGCAGGAAAAGTTCACTCTCAGGGCGTGGAGCTGGAGATGCACAACCAGATTACGCCTGAGCTGAGCACCCTCGCCTCCTACACCTGGAACCGCCTGCGCTTCCAGGACACTAAAGATGGGACTAACGACAACACGCCGCAGCTGACGCCGGATCAGATGGCCTCTTTCTGGGCGCGCTATCAGTTCCCGGCAGGGATCAGCGCCGGGGCCGGCGTACGCTATATCGGGAAACAGTGGGCGGATGATGCGAATACCGAGCGCCTGCCGTCGGTCACCTTACTGGATGCGATGGTGCGCGCCGATCTCGGCGTCTGGTCGCCGTCGTTGAAAGGAGCTTTTGTGCAGGTTAATGCCAATAACCTCAGCGACCGGGAGTATCTCTCCGGCTGCTACGGAACCGGCAACTGCTACTGGGGAGCCGAACGCAGCGTGACCGCCACCGTCGGCTACGACTTCTAAGGATTGTCTGAAAAACGTTCCGCTCGCGCCGGGCTCTGCGAATGACACCCGATGTGTTACCGTGAAGCGCAGCGCGAGCGGAAGCGGCTACATGGCGTCCAGCGCCTGCTGCAGCTTCCAGATATAGCGCGGAGCCTGCGGAGCCGGATGTTTTTTCACCACGTGCTCAAAGAACTCATCGGCATCCATATCGTTAATCTCGTCAATCGCATCCTGACGATTCGAGGAGAAGGTGCGCAGGAGCGCCCCGGCGCCGTTGGCGTAGGAGACCACCACCGCATAGCGCATCACCTGCGGATCTTTAATCCCGGCAAGCGGGCCATTCTCAAGGATACTCAGATAGGCCGCGCCCATCGAAATATTACGTTCGGGGTTTTTCAGCTCGCTGACCGACGGCTCGCCGCGCCAGCCCATGCGCCGGTAGACATCGCGCCCGGACGTGGAAGGCTTCAGCTGCATCAGGCCTACTGCACCGGATTTGCTGATAACCGTCGGGTTGCCGCCGGATTCAATGGCGATAATCGCCGTCACCAGCTGCGGATCAACGCCCCACGCCGCGCCGGCTTTTTCACTGATCGGCATCCACTGCATCGCCCGCTTAACCGGAACTTCAGCGTTCCACGGCGGGTTACGATAATCCTGTTTTGAGCTACAACCGGCCAACAATACAACGATAAAAACAAACCATCTCAATTTCACACATCTATCCTTATTGGCTGAAGTTTGCCGCCTGGAGATGACAATAATCGCTCCAGGCGGCATGATAACCCTTTCATTCTTAGCAAGGAATTGTCATGTCTCAGTTTTATCTGGTCGCCCCTTCAGGTTACTGCCTCAACCAGGAGGCAGCGTACCGCGGCGTTCAACGTCTGCAGGAAGCCGGGCATCAGGTCCTGCACCAGGAAGTCATCCCTCGCCGCCAGCAGCGGTTTGCCGGAACTGAGCATCAGCGCCTGAACGACATCAACCAGCTGGCTACCCTCGAAGGCGCTAATCGTATCGTGCTGGCGGTACGCGGCGGCTACGGCGCCAGCCGCCTGCTGGCGCACATCGACTGGCAGGCCCTCGTTGCACGCCAGCGGCAGAACCCGCTAATCATTTGCGGACACAGCGATTTTACAGCGATTCAGATGGGCCTGCTGGCAAAGGGTAGCATAATCACCTTCAGCGGTCCGATGCTGGCCGGTAACTTTGGCGCCGAAGCGATGGATCCGTTTACTGAACGCCACTTCTGGCAAGCGCTGCGCAGCCCGGAATTTACCCTCGAGTGGCAGGGCGAAGGCCCGGATTGTCGGGCCCAGGGAACCCTGTGGGGCGGCAATCTGGCGATGATAACCTCGCTGATTGGCACGCCGTGGCTACCGCAAATCGCCAACGGTATTCTGGTGCTGGAAGATATTAATGAACATCCGTTCCGCGTCGAACGAATGCTGTTGCAGCTGCTCAATAGTGGTATCCTCGCGAATCAGCGCGCCATTGTCCTCGGCAGCTTTACCGGTGCCCGGCCTAACGATTACGACGCGGGCTATGATTTACCGCAGGTCTGTGACTATCTTCGCACCCAGCTCGATGTTCCGCTCATCAGCGGCCTGGACTTCGGCCACGAGCAGCAGACCGTGACTCTGCCCCTCGGCGCGGAGGCGCTGCTGGTGAACAACGCGGCCACCACCACCTTAACGCTCAGCGGACATCCGGTACTGACAGAATAAAAACTTCTGTTACACATTTTCGGATACTCTGCAGGTTGTTAAAATGATGTCACTTTCATAAAACCTTCACGCCAGTAAGGAGTACGTCAACTTTGGACGCCGGTGCGGTCATTAGTCTGTTTATTCTGGGTTCTGTATTAGTAACCTGTAGCATTTTATTGAGTTCCTTTTCCTCGCGCCTTGGCATCCCGATTCTGGTTATTTTCCTTGCCATCGGTATGCTGGCCGGCGTCGATGGTATCGGCGGCATCCCTTTTGACAACTACCCTTTCGCCTACATGGTGAGTAACCTGGCGCTGGCGGTGATCCTGCTGGACGGCGGCATGCGCACCCAGGCGAGCTCATTTCGCGTCGCGCTCTGGCCCGCCCTCTCGCTGGCGACCGTGGGCGTGCTGATCACCTCCTGTCTGACCGGGATGATGGCCGCGTGGCTGTTCCATCTCGATCTGATCGAGGGGATGTTGATCGGCGCGATTGTCGGCTCCACCGACGCCGCGGCGGTCTTCTCGTTGCTCGGCGGCAAAGGACTGAACGAACGCGTGGGCTCCACCCTGGAGATTGAATCCGGTAGCAATGATCCGATGGCGGTGTTCCTGACCATTACCCTTATCGAGATGATTCAGCAGCATGAAACCGGCCTGAGCTGGATGTTTGCCGTGCATATCGTGCAGCAGTTCGGCCTCGGTATTGCGATTGGTCTCGGCGGCGGTTATCTGCTGTTGCAGATGATTAACCGCATCGTGCTCCCAACGGGACTCTATCCGCTGCTGGCGCTGAGCGGCGGAATTATGATTTTTGCCGTCACCACGTCGCTGGACGGCAGCGGTATTCTGGCGGTGTATCTGTGCGGTTTCCTGCTCGGCAACCGGCCGATTCGCAACCGCCACGGGATCCTGCAGAACTTTGACGGACTGGCATGGCTGGCGCAAATCGCCATGTTCCTCGTGCTCGGTCTGCTGCTCACGCCGTCGGATCTGTGGCCTATCGCCATCCCGGCGCTGCTGCTGTCGATGTGGATGATTTTCGTCGCCCGCCCGCTGTCGGTCTTTGCCGGCCTGCTGCCGTTTCGCGGCTTTAACCTGCGCGAGCGGGTGTTTATCAGCTGGGTTGGCCTGCGCGGCGCGGTGCCAATTATTCTCGCCGTCTTCCCGATGATGGCCGGTCTTGATAACGCCCGCCTGTTCTTTAACGTCGCCTTCTTCGTGGTGCTGGTCTCGCTGCTGCTGCAGGGAACCTCCCTCTCCTGGGCGGCGAAAAAAGCCAAAGTGGTGGTTCCGCCGGTGGGCTGGCCTATTTCCCGCGTCGGGCTGGATATTCACCCGGAAAACCCCTGGGAGCAGTTTGTGTACCAGCTGAGCGCCGATAAATGGTGCGTCGGCGCGGCGCTGCGCGATCTGCATATGCCGCCGGAAACCCGCATTGCCGCCCTGTTCCGCGACAATGTTCTGCTGCACCCGACCGGCAGCACCCGCCTGCTCGAAGGCGATATTCTCTGCGTGATCGGCCGCGAGCACGATCTGCCGGCGCTGGGTAAAATGTTCAGCCAGTCGCCGCCGGTGGCGCTCGACCAGCGCTTCTTCGGCGACTTTATTCTCGACGCCAGCGCAAAATTCGCCGATGTGGCGCAAATTTACGGTCTTGACGGCGGGGAAGAGTTTCGCGAACGCCAGCAGTCGCTGGGGGACGTGATTCAGGACCTGCTCGGGGCCGCGCCGGTCGTCGGTGACCAGGTGGAGTTCGCCGGGATGCTGTGGACGGTGGCGGAGAAAGAGGAAGACCACGTGCTGAAGGTCGGGGTACGCGTGGCGGAAGACGAGGCGGAATGAACCGCCTCATCATCCTGGTTAAGATATTAATCTTGCATGCTTTTGCTCATTACAGAGCCGCATAAAGCCCCCCGATATCATCTCCGCAAACGCGCGACCGTGGCCTTCAAGGCCACGGTCGCTGCGGGAAAGCCCCCTCCCCGATGCCCGCCTACCTTTTACCTGAACGTTTTCACAGCAGGCATCCTCATGTCGACGTACATCAGGCGGTACGCCATTTCCGGGTTAACGGTTTTTCGATTTCCACAATCAGGAACATCACAAATCCGATGACAAAAGTGATTACCCAATAGCGGAACGGCAGCGCGGTGGTACCAAACAGCATTTGCATAAACGGCGCGTAGATAATCAGCAGCTGCAACGCCAGCAGGACGGCGCTGACGATCCAGATGCCTCTGTTTGCCAGCAGCCCTTTACTCAGAGAAAATCCGTCGGCGACGCGGCAGTTGAGCATATAGAACCACTGAGCGGTCACCAGCGTTTGCAGCAGGACGGTACGAATAAACTCTGGCGAATAGCCGCGTGGCTGGAGCCAGGCTTCCAGCACAAAGGCGCTCACGGCGATCATCGAACCAACAAAAATCACCCGCCAGATAGCGAAACCGTCCATAACATGCAGCTTAGGATCGCGCGGCGGGCGCTTCATAATGTTCTGCTCGCCGGCCTCAAACGCCAGGCCAAACGACAGCGTGGCCGAGGTCGCCATGTTCATCCACAGGATCAGCACCGGGGTCAGCGGAATTAAGTTCCCCGCCAGCAGGGCAATAATAATGAGCAGCCCCTGCGCCAGGTTGGTCGGCATAATAAAGAGAATGGTTTTCTTCAGGTTATCGTACACCCGCCGCCCTTCCCTGACCGCGCTGGCGATGGTGGCGAAGTTGTCATCAGTCAGCACCATATCGGCCGCCTCTTTGGTCACTTCGGTTCCCTTGATGCCCATCGCGATGCCAACGTCGGCCTGCTTCAGCGCCGGGGCATCGTTCACCCCGTCGCCGGTCATCCCCACCACCTCTTTTTTACTCTGCAGCGCCTGCACCAGACGGAATTTATCTTCCGGACTGGTACGGGCGAAAATATCAAATTTCTGCGCGGCTTCGCTGAGCTGCAGGTCGTCCATCACCTCCAGTTCACGCCCGGTGATGGCATTGCCGGCATTGCCAATGCCCAGCATTTTGCCGATACTCATCGCGGTTTGCGGGTGATCGCCGGTGATCATTTTCACGCGAATGCCCGCCTGCAGGCAGTCGCCAATCGCCGTAATCGCTTCCGGACGCGGCGGATCCATCATTCCGGCAATACCGAGGAGGATAACCCCCTGCTGCAGATCCTGATGGGTCAGCTCGCTTTGCCCGCTGGCCGCCGGTTTCCACGCCGCCGCGACCATGCGCAACCCTTCCCGCGCGTACTCTTCAATTTTTGCTTCCCAGTAAGGCTGATTCAGCGGCTGCAGGCCGTCCTCGGTCTGCTGCTGCTGGCAAAGCCGGAACAGCACATCCGGGGCACCGGTGATTAAGATCATCTCTTCATTACCGATCCGATAGAGCGTCGACATATATTTATATTGCGAATCAAAAGGGATCTTGCTGCGCAATTCGGTTGCCACCACCGGCAGCGCGACTTTCGCCGCCAGCACTTTCAGCGCCCCTTCCGTTGGACCGCCGGTAATTTTCCATAACCCGCTTTCATCCTTAATAAGCTGGCTGTCATTACATAAATCAATGGTCCTCAAATAGCGCTCAAGCAGCGTACCGGGCGCCACCACAACCGGCCCGGCCCCATCTACCGGGTGAATATTCCCGATCGGTTCATAGCTATCGCCTTCTACCCGATAGACGGTATCCGCCGTAATGACGGCTTTTACCGTCATCTCGTTCATGGTCAGCGTCCCGGTTTTATCCGAGCAGATCACCGTCATCGCCCCGAGGGTCTCAACCGTCGGCAGCTTGCGGATAATCGCCTTCTGCCGCGCCATGGTCTGCACGCCCAAAGAGAGAATGATCGAGATGATCGCCGGCAAACCTTCCGGCACCGAGGCCACCGCAAGACTTATCAGCGAGAGCATCAGCTCTGAAACCGGCATATCGCGGAACAGCAGGCTGAAGACGAACAGCGCGGCCATCATCACCAGAATGATAATAAAGATGGCTTTGCCGAGCTTATCCATCTGTACCAGCAGCGGCGTACGGTGCTTTTCAATATCCGCCATCATCTGGTTGATATGGCCCAGTTCGGTATCTCCGCCGGTCGCCACCACCAGGCCTTTACCGCCGCCGGAACTGACCGTGGTCCCCGAAAACAGCAGGTTCGTGCGATCGCCGAGAGGAAGATCGCCGCTCAGCGCCTCGGTGTTTTTTTCCACGACCGTCGACTCGCCGGTAAGAATCGCCTCTTCCACCCGCAGATTGTGGGCTTCAATAACCCGCAGGTCGGCAGGGATTCGGTCGCCCGCACGGATCACCACAATATCACCCGGCACCAGCGCGGTGGTCGGCACCGTTTCATGGTTCCCCTGGCGGATCACCACCGCTTCGCTGGAAAGCATATTGCGAATGCTCTGCAGCGATTTTTCCGCGTTACTTTCCTGGATATGGCCAATCAGGGCATTAATCACCGCGACGCCCAGAATCACCAGGGTATCGACCCAGTGCCCCATCACCGCAGTCAGCAGCGCGGCCGCCAGCAGGACGTAAATCAGGACATCGTTGAAATGGGCCAGGAAACGGAGCCATGCGGGCTTGCCCGGCTTTTGGGGGAGCGCATTCTCACCGTACTGCTGGAGCCGCGAGGCGGCTTCTGCGCTGCTAATACCTTCGGAGGAACTGTTGGTGCTGGTCAGGGTTTCATCGACGGAGAGCTTGTAGAACGGGCCAGCCGGTTTGTCTGTACTCATGGTTATCTCCTCACTCCTGTAACGGAAATCAGAACAGCATCAGGCCGCCCCTAACGCACAACGAAAACCGGAACGTGAGCATAACGAACGATGCTTGCCGCCTCGGAACCCAGCAAATGGGTCTGAATATTGGGGTTACGCGAGCCAATAATCACCACATCTGCCTGCAGTTCGTCGGCCAGTTTGATCACTTCATCACGAATATTGCCGCTGCGGACATGAATATGGATGTCGCTTTCCGGCAGACTGGACTTTTTGGCCAGCTCAGCAAGTTTTTCCTCTGAGTTTTTAACCAGATAGTCTTCCATTTTTCGCGCATCAGAAATAAATCCGCGCGTCAGCTGTGGGGAAAACAGCGGGTTTACGTGCACTAAATGAATTTGCCCGGAAGCGCTTTGCGCGAGAAACTGAGCATGGGATAACGCTTTGTCGGCGAGGCCGATTTCAAAGACATCAACCGGGACCAGGATATTTTTATACATACAGACAATCCTTTTATTACCAATAGAATAGTTGGCGATTAACGCCTGACGTGTCGTATTGAGGAAAGAATCTCAGAAACAAAAGCTGGCACAGAAGTCGCTATAATTAAACGTAGCACAGGACGGTTAACATTATTCAACCACCAATTATTATATTGAAAAATATCACAGAGCCCGCCCCCCTCAGACAAAACGGCTGGAAACCACGCTAAAACGTCGACATAAGGAAAATTTTTACTCTTTTTAACATTTCCGCCTTTCTACGACTATGCTCATAATCAGGAGCTATAGCACTTCCAAAAACCACTCCATAATTAGGCATATGAGAATTTACTTACTATATATCCAGTACTAAAGGAGGAGCGATGTTTGGCTATAGTCTGGTTCGTCTGAGCCTGTTTATCGCCCTGGCAATCATTGCCTGTACGGCGACAGGTTTATTCACTTATGTCGTTGTCTCCGCGTTGGCTGAATAATCATGGCGCTTGTAACAAACATGTAAAATAAATCTATTCACTCTGAGGGGAATACAGTGAAGCGTTATTTTTCTCTCATTCCTGTTGTTATTTTAATAACAACAGCTTGCGATCAGAAAGCACCTCAGGTCACGCCGCTGCCGCGGATGGTTAAAGCGGTGGAGGTGACCGCCGTCGGTGATTCACAGCAACGTATTTTTCCTGCACGCATCGAATCCGGGGATTCGACGGATCTGTCTTTTAAACGCGGTGGCCAGGTTGAATCGCTCGACGTTCGTCAGGGTGCGAACATTACGCAAGGACAGGTCCTCGCCCGCCTTAACGCCCGTGAAGCCCAACAGCGCGTCAATGAACGACAAACTGCCGCCACGCTCGCGCAGCGGCAGTTCGATCGCTTCCAGACCCTGGCCGGCCGCCAGGCTATTTCGAAAGCCGAAATGGACATCCAGCGCGCCAGCCGCGACTCGGCAAATGCGGCGCTGAAAATTGCCCGCGAAGAACTCGACCAGATGACGCTCAACGCGCCGTTCAGCGGGGTAGCGGCCAGCGTGCCGGTTCGCAATCACCAGGTGGTCGCCGCCGGCCAGACCATTGTGACCCTGACGCGTACCGATCTCCTCGATGTGGTCTTCAGTATTCCGGAAAACCTGTTTAGCGCCTTTGATATTCGCAACGCGCAGTACCGCCCGATAGTGAAAATCAACGCCCTGCCAGACCGCCAGTTCACCGCCCAGTACAAAGAGCATTCCGGCAGCAGCGACAATAGCACGCTCACCTGGCAGGTGATTTTGACCATGCCGCGCCCGGCTGATTTCCCTGCGGTGGGCGGCGTCAGCGGCACCGTGACGGTGAATCTGGCAAATCTGCCCGCTAACGCCGGTCGTGAAGCGCTGGTGGTGCCGGTTGAGGCGGTGTTCAATCCCGATAATCATCCGCGCAACGAGCCGCACGTGTGGGTGATTAAAGGCGATGGCGAGCAGCTGCATCTTGAGGATCGCAAAGTGAGCGTCGGGCAGGTGACAACCCAGGGGGTGGTTATTACCGACGGTCTCAGCGCCGGCGAGCGCGTTGTGGCGGCTGGCGTCAGCGAACTGCATGCCCAACAGCCGGTTCGAATCTGGACGCGTGAACGAGGCCTGTAATGGATATCTCTCGCCAGTTTATTAATAATCCCGTGCGCGTCTGGCTCACTATTCTGCTGCTGGGCATTGGCGGTATTTTCGCCCTGCTCAATATCGGCCGTCTGGAAGATCCGGCCTTTACCATTAAAACGGCGGTGGTCATTACCCACTACCCTGGCGCATCGGCGCAACAGGTCGAGGAAGAGGTCACCCTGCCGCTGGAAAACGCCCTGCAACAGCTGCCCTACCTGGATAACGTCAGCTCTATTTCGTCCAACGGGCTGTCGCAGATTACGGTGAATATCGCCTCGAATTACCACTCCAACGAGCTGCCGCAAATCTGGGACGAGCTGCGGCGCCGGGTGGGTGATGCGGCCCGCCTCTTTCCGCCGGGCGTGGTTTCCCCCTTCGTGAACGATGATTTCGGCGACGTGTTTGGCTTCTTCTTTGCCATTTCCGGCGACAGTTTTACCAATCCTGAGCTGGTCCGCTATGCCGAGCAGCTGCGCCGGGAGCTGGTGCTGGTGCCCGGCGTCGGCAAGGTAGCCATCGGCGGAGCGATCCCGCAGCAAATTAACATTGATATCTCGCTGCCTAAAATGGCGGCCCGCGGCATCACGCTTAACCAGCTTTCCGCTCTTCTCAGCCGCCTGAACGTCGTTTCCAGCGCCGGAGAGATAACATCCGGCAGCGAGTCCATTCGCCTGCATCCGACCGGGGAGTTTGAGAATATCGACGAACTGGGCGACCTGCCGATCAACCCGCACGGCACGGGAGCGGCGACCCGGCTGCGGGATATTGCGACGATCTCGCGCGGGCTGAGCGAATCCCCGTCCAGCATCTACCACGCCAACGGCCGCCAGGCGGTGACGATGGGCGTCTCGTTCATTCCCGGCGTCAACGTCATCGATGTTGGCCATGCGCTGGAGGCAAAGCTGGAACAAATGTCGGCGGAAAAACCCGCCGGGATTCACCTCGATCTGTTCTACGATCAGGCGGCTGAAGTTGGCCACTCGGTTAACGGCTTTATCACTAATTTTTTAATGGCGCTGGCCATTGTTGTCGGCGTGCTGCTGATCTTTATGGGCGTGCGCAGCGGCATTATTATCGCGTTCTCGCTGGCCCTCAACGTGCTGGGCACGCTGCTGATTATGTATCTGTGGGGTATTGAGCTACAGCGGATCTCGCTGGGGGCGCTCATTATCGCCCTTAGCATGCTGGTCGATAATGCCATCGTGATTGTCGAAGGGGTGCTGATTGCCCGTCAGCAGGGGTCAACGCTGCTGACCGCCATCAACTACGTTATCCGCCGTTCCGCCCTGCCCCTGCTGGGGGCAACGGTGATTGCGATCCTCGCCTTCGCGCCCATCGGCCTGTCGCAGGACTCGACGGGGGAGTATTGTAAATCGCTGTTCCAGGTGCTGTTAATCTCCCTGATGCTCAGCTGGTTCTCGGCGCTCACCATTACCCCGGTGCTGATCAAATGGTGGCTGTTTAAAGGCGCCGCCTCCCCGCCGCCGGCCGCTGAGGCCGATCCTTACCGCGGACGCTTTTACCGCAGCTATCAGCGGATCCTCAACGCTCTGTTGCGGCAAAAAACCGTCACCCTCGTGGTGATGGCCGCGCTACTGGCCGGTGCAGTCTGGGGATTTGGCTCGGTGCGGCAGAACTTTTTCCCGTCATCCAATACGCCGATCTTCTTTGTTGATCTGTGGCTGCCCTACGGCACCGACATTGCCTCCACGGAAAAAATGGCCAGCGATATCGAAACCGCGATTAACGGCCAGCCCGGCGTCGTCACCACCGTGGCGACCGTCGGTCAGGGCAGCATGCGCTTTATCCTCACCTATAGCGGCCAGCGCCAGTACAGCAACTATGCGCAGATCATGGTGCGCATGGACGACCAGCGTAGTATTGACGCCCTCACTCGCCACGTGGATGCCTATATTGCGCGCCACTATCCGCAGGTGAATGCCAGCAGCAAGCGGGTGATGTTTGGTCCATCCGGCGACAGCGCCATCGAGGTGCGAATTAAAGGCCCCGATCCCGACAGATTACGGCTGATAGCCAGCCAGGTAAGCACTATCCTCACGGCGGATCCGGCCGTCGGTAGCGTGCGCAACGACTGGCAAAACCGTAGTAAAACGATCCGCCCGCAGTATTCCCCGACCCTGGGGCGCGAGCTGGGGGTGGATAAGCAAGATATCGACAGTGCGCTGCAGATGAATTTCAACGGTAGCCGCGCCGGGTTGTACCGCGAAGGCGCCGATCTGCTGCCGGTGGTGGTGCGCCCGCCGGCCGCCGAACGTCAGGATGCCAACCATCTGAAAAACGTGCTGGTGTGGAGCCAAAGCCGTCAGCAGTACATTCCGCTGAGCAACGTGGTCAGCGGCTTTAACCTCGAATGGGAAGACCCGTTAATTCTGCGCCGCGACCGCAGTCGCGTGCTCACGGTGATGACCGACCCCGACCCGCTGAGCAATCAAACCCCGGGCGATATTCTGGCGCGGGTCCAGCCGCAGATTAACGCGCTCAGCCTGCCGCACGGCTACAGCATTGAGTGGGGAGGCGACGCGGAGAACTCCAGCGAAGCGCAGCAGGGGCTGTTCACCACCCTGCCATTGGGCTATCTGGTGATGTTCGTCATCACCGTCCTGATGTTCAGCTCGCTGAAAAATGCGGTCGCCATCTGGCTGACCGTGCCGCTGGCGCTGATTGGCGTGACCCCGGGATTTTTAATTACCGGCATCCCCTTCGGCTTTATGGCGCTTATCGGTTTACTCAGCCTGAGCGGCATGCTTATCCGTAACGGCATCGTGCTGGTCGAAGAGATTGAACAACAAAAACAGGAAAAACCGCAGCACGAGGCGATTATCTATGCGGCAACCTCGCGCTTACGCCCTATACTGCTCACGGCCTTCACCACCGTGCTCGGGCTGGCGCCGCTGTTGCTGGACGTCTTCTTCCAGAGTATGGCGGTGGTTATCATGTTCGGGCTGGGTTTTGCGACCATTCTGACGCTACTGGTTCTTCCGGTTATTTACGCCTGTTTCCACCCTAAGGATATGCAGCAACCACAATGAACACCACCGGGTTAAATATTATTAAAACGCTGGGATGCATGACGGCGGTAACGTTCTTTACCATCTATAACACCTGGGATCGGTATGATTACGATTACCACTGGATCCTCGGCTTTCTGACGTTTATCTCGACCATCGCCACGCCGCTGTTTTTTGTGGTGGCCGGCTATCTCGATGCCCAGTCCCGGCATAGTACGAGCTGGCAGATGGGGAAAATTAAAAGCGTGGTGATCGTCTTTCTTTTCTGGATGACGATTTACTATCTCTGGGAACCTTACCAGCGCGGCTATCTTATCCAGCCGTGGTTTGTCTTCGCCTTTATTGTGATTTATACCTTCCACCCGCTGATCGAGTGGCTAAGCCAGCGCAGAAGGATCTTCTTTGGCGTGGTGTTTGTATTGCTGCTTTTCTCCTATGGTTACGACCTGCTGGCAGCCCTCTATCCCAACGTGCATGCGCTGACGCTGGCGCCGCAGTATCGCCTGTGGACCTGGCTGTTGTTCTATCTAACCGGTCAGCTGTTTAGCGACCCGCTGGTGGTGCGCTGGCTTAATCGCGATAAGGTGGTCAAAGCCGCGATGTTTGCGATACCCTTTATTTATCTTTTCACCTGGTTTTACGAGCGCCATTTCTTTTTCGCTCTGTTCAAGGCCGACAGAAATGCATTCATTCTCACCGGTTCGCAAATTTATATTCTGGTGGTCGCGCTGGTTATTGCGGCCAACGGCGTCCGTTTCCGAAAAAACAGCGAGTTTAAAGAGAGTATTCTGGCGGCAATCAGCAAAACGATGACCGGGGTTTATATCCTCCATTACTCCATTTTTCATCTCCTGAGCACCCTTATCCCAATCGGTTCGCTGAGCACAAAATTAATGCTGATTGCCCTGACGTTTATCGTCTCGGTATTGATTTCAATGCTGGCGTTATCCAACTCCGTCGCTAAAAAAGTGATCACCCTTTAAATCACCGGCGCCCGGCCTGACGCCGGGTTTAAAAACCATAGCGCAGCCAGGCAAACAGGACGTTACCGTTATTGTAGGTGCCAGGAATATAGGTGAACTGTACGCTAAGTCGCCGATAGCTCGCGGAAAACAAGGGAAGAATAATCGGTAAGGGCACGTAATTGGCGAAATCATCGCGGGCGGTGATCCCGGCGGTCACGCCAAGGCCAAGGCGGAAATCCTGGCGGCTATCCAGATACCAGCCCTTCTCCCAGCCGTAGCCAACGATCGGCTGCCACTTGTTATGCGAATCCTTAAACATCATGGCGTACAGCGAGCTCCAGTCGCCGTCATCGTGATAGCGAGAGAGACCGAAGCCGCCGCCCCAGGGCATCTCGTTGTAGTTATCCGTTTTCTCTTTATCGTAGGTTAAACGGTTGTGCCAGCTAAGAAACGGCAGATACAGGTCATAATTTTGCGGCTGATTCCAGGTTTGCGAAACATCGTTTTTGAGCCAGTTCCACCAGCCGCTGATGCGCTGTTCGCCGTAAACATGGTCTTCAGCCTGTACCGCAGTGGCGAAAATCACCAGGGTTGCCCACACTATCAGCCGACAATGTTGCATAGATTTTTCCTTAAAAAATCACCGGTAACGATTTCGTCCGGGAAGAATAAACACCCTTTGCAAATATCACCGCCGCCATTTTTGCGGCTAACAGGCGTCCCTTATGACAGGTATATCGTTGCCGGCCGGGAAATAACAGAATGTCCTCTGCATTATAATCCCGATTCGGGGGAAGGCGGGAAAGCGCCGCGAATATGTTGCTGAATACGGTCCATCATAAACGGGAAGAACGGGTTGGAGGTGACGCGCATCAGCGTATCCAGCCCTACGCTGAGGGTTGAAGTCTCTCCGCGTAGCGAAATGGTGCCGATACTAATACCGTAACGGTTCTTCTCCGTCGGCTCGCGACCGTACAGGGAGTCGTTCATCGGGAATGGCACCGCGACGTGCGAGAGCGAATACATATCCTGCGGCCATGCAATGTTCAGCCGCGTCACCTGCTCCTCTTGCGCGCCTGCTGGCGTGGTACGTGCGACGGTCTCGTAGGTGGTAGGCGAAGCATTAGTAATCACCGTTGTGCGATAGCGGCGCGGCGCTGGCGGCAATAGCGTGCTGAGCGCAGAGTAGACCGCAGGCCGAAACAGCGCGCGTAAATTCGCCGCCTGGTTGATATCAAAAATCACCAGCTCACTGCCGTTGTCCGGCAAATAGCGATACAGCGAATCCACCACGGCCCGGGTGCTGACCGTGGAGTCCATCACCGACTGAAAAGTCAGCACCGGAGCAAGCGCAGCAAGCCGCTGGCTGCGGGAATCCTGGACAATTTTCTCCTGCAGCGCCTGGGTTAACAACCACGACTGTCGGGCCGCCTTCACCGGAAATGAGTTGTATTTATAAGGATTAAACTCGGGCACCACGTTCAGCCATGCCGCCCGGGCAAAAGCAGGAAACACCGCCGGTAATCCCGTCAGTCCGGCAAAGCGGGCAAACGCGGTCACCCCAATCATCGGCGACAGCAGGACTATCTGCTGCGGCGGAGGCAAGGCCTTATCATCCAGCGCGTCGAGCGCATATTTCAGCGCCAGCGCGCCGCCGTTGGAATAGCCGATAACATGCAGCGGGACGTTCGCCCCGGCCAGTCGGGTCGCTTCGCGTACCGCCAGTCGCGTGGTCGCCATCCACTGCTGCCAGTCAACGGCGGTCAGCAAACCCGGCGCTGTACCGTGCCCCGGCAGCCTCGGTACCACGGCAACGAACCCCTGCTGCTGGTAGGCTTTTGCCAGATAGCGCACGCTGTACGGCGAGTCCGTCAAGCCATGAAGCAACACCGCGGCGCCGCGCGGCGTTCCCTCCGGCAGTAGCACAAAGGAGCGATTCCAGTCAGGCTGAAACTGTTGCGGGTAGACCTGACTTTGGGCATAAAAACGATTAAGCGGCGTTTTTTGATCGTCAGGAAGCGTATCGATCAGCTCAAGTTTCATCTCGCGAAAAATCGCCTCTTCTCGCCCCAGATAGCCAGCGAAGGTTGTGCGGTCTATCTCTGCTGCCGACATTTCATCGGCAGACCAGGTATGCCACGGATGCAGTGCAGGCCCTCGCTGCGTTTCGTAAATACGCCCGGCAATAAAAACGGTAATAACGATAAGCAGGCCAATCGCTATTTTTTTCCCCAGCGAGGCCATTTTTAAACCAGCGTTAATCAGGGGGCGGGTAAATCTCATCATTGGCATATCGCTGTCCGTGTTGTGTTCTGTACATAACGACCGTTGGCTCGCCGGGGCATTGTAGTCATGTGATGGACGTTGTTTCCAGAAGTAGTCGGTTGCTGATTTTTATTGTCTGCGCTTATGACGACCGTCGATGACCGCGCCACCATCGGGAGGGGCGGTATTGATATTGCCAAATCTGTCGGGCACGCTGGAGGGCCCCGTCCCGTCGAACACCGTATCTCCGGGTTTGCAGTGCGTCATGTTCGGACCATCCGTGCTTATGGCGATGCCAGCCTGCGCTAAGCAGATCGTAGCAGGCAACAACATCGAATCAAGGCGCCAGGTGGCTATCAAGCGGCACGTTGTATTGCGGGCAGGCCTGCAGCGGTCGGGCCGGGGCGAGCAGGACGAGGATGAGCAGCGGGCCCGCGCCGCCAACGCACGGCTGACGCGGGTATTTCCCCGGCTTACAACGGCGTCGGTTTTCCTGACGAGCGTAAGCGGAAAACCAGAATCCCAGTAACTTACTGAAATTCTGGCTCATAAGAGCGGCGAATGGCGCCGTTCAGGCACGTTACCCGGTCACCACCGGAACGCGGGGCGCCAGCGCGCACATCAGCTCATAGCCGACGGTGCCGCAGACGCTGGCGACATCGTCAATTTTGATCTCTTTGCCCCACAGCTCCACCGGCGCACCGATCCCGGCCTGCGGGCAAGGCGTTAAATCGACCGCCAGCATATCCATCGAAACCCGGCCCACCGTGCGGGTCCGAACACCGTCAACCAGCACCGGCGTACCGTCCGGCGCCACGCGCGGATAGCCGTCGGCGTAACCGCAGGCCACAATCCCAATCCGCTGCTCGCCGGATGCCCGATACAGGCCGCCGTAACCCACCGCCTCTCCCGCCTTCAGGTTCTGCACGGCGATGATTTCGCTGCTGAGCGTCATTACCGGCTTGAGGCCGCTATTGGCGATATCCTGCCATTGGCCGGAAGGCGATGCGCCATACAGCACAATACCCGGCCTCACCCAGTCAAAATGGGCTTCAGGATGCCACAGCGTCGCCGCCGAGTTAGCGAGCGAGCGCCGGCAGTCCAGTCCTTCCGCCGCCTGCTCGATACGGCGCATCGGCTCAATGATGCCCTGCGGATTTTCCGCATCGGCAAAATGCGACATCAGCGTCATTTCGCTGACGTTGTTCAGCGCCCGCAGCTGCTGCCAGACGGTATGAATGCGATCCGGCATAAAGCCGAGGCGATTCATCCCGCTGTTGACCTTGACGTAGATATCCAGCGGCGCGTGGAGTTTTGCCTGCTGAAGCGCCTTAATCTGCCAGTTACTGTGCACGCTGGTGGTCAGGCGATACTTATCGAACAACGCCAGCTCATCGGCGTGGAAGAAACCCTCCAGCATCAAAATTGGCCCTTTCCAGCCGTGCTCACGCAGCAGGATCGCCTCTTCAAGGTTGAGCATCGCGAAGCCATCAGCGCCGCTCAGCGCGCTCCAGACGCGCGACAGGCCATGACCATAGGCGTTGGCTTTCACCACCGCCCACAGGCGCGAGGCGGGGGCCGCACGCCGGACAATCTGCAAATTCTGCCGCAAGGCCGGCAAATCAATGCTGGCCAATACAGGACGGGACATGAAGACTCCTTAGTTATGAACGCCGTGCAGATGCTGAGCGCGTGCCGGAGTAAAGCCGGGGCTATAGCGCGTGACGGCCAGATCATCATACGGAATGGCCGGTGTACGGCCTGAGATCAAATCACTGAGCAACTGCCCGGAACCGCAGGCCATGGTCCAGCCCAGCGTGCCGTGCCCGGTGTTCAGCCACAAATTCTTATACGCTGTACGGCCCACCACCGGCGTACCGTCCGGGGTCATCGGGCGCAGCCCGGTCCAGAAGGTGGCCTGCTCGACGTGGCCGCCGCGCGGGAACAGATCGCGGACCACCATCTCCAGGGTTTCCCGGCGTGGCTTCAGCAGATCTTTATTAAAGCCGACGATTTCCGCCATCCCCCCCACGCGGATGCGCTGGTCAAAGCGGGTAATGGCGATTTTGTAGGTTTCATCAAGAATAGTCGAAACCGGCGCGCCGTCCTCTTCGGCAATCGGAATGGTCAGCGAATAGCCCTTCAGCGGATAGACCGGAATGTCCACCAGCCCTTTCAGCATCGCGGTCGAGTAAGAACCAAAGGCCATCACATAGGCATCGCCTTTGATGATTTCCGCGCCGCATTTCACGCCGGCAATCTGTTCGCCTTCATACAGCAGCGCGTCCACCGACGTATTAAAGCGGAAGGTGACGCCCGCCTGCGCCGCCATCACCGCCAGGCGCGTGGTAAACAGCTGGCAATCGCCGGTTTCATCGTTGGGCAGACGCAGACCGCCGGTCAGCTTATGGCTGACCTCGGCCAGCGCGGGCTCCACTTCCAGCAGACGCTTCGCTTCCAGAAGCTGGTACGGAACGCCGGCATCTTCCAGCACGGCGATGTCGCGGGTGGCGTTTTCATACTGTTTTTCAGTACGGAACAGCTGCAATGTGCCGCCCTGACGGCCCTCATACTGGATTCCGGTGCTTTCACGCAGCGCTTTCAGGCAGTCGCGGCTGTATTCCGCCAGACGCACCATCCGCCCTTTGTTCTCCATATAATGGCGGGTATCGCAGTTGCGCAGCATTTGCCACATCCACTTCAACTGGAACTGAGTCCCGTCAAGACCGATAGCCAGCGGCGCGTGGCGCTGGAACATCCATTTGATGGCCTTCAGCGGCACGCCTGGCGCCGCCCACGGCGCAGCATAGCCCGGGGAAATCTGCCCGGCGTTAGCGGCACTGGTCTCTTCCGCCGCCCCGGGTTGACGGTCGATAACCGTCACTTCGTGACCCGCCTGGCTTAAATACCATGCACTCGCAACCCCAACTACCCCACTTCCCAGTATGACGACTCGCATAGCGACTCCGTAATAGTTAAAGAACAATCATCTGATTACAAATTGATAACTCAGCTGAAAATATTATTCAACATACGCTTTATTTATGGTGACTTAACTCACAGCAAACCGCACCAGCACTGACCCTATAGATTTACTATCTCCTGCTGCGCTTCATTTTTACTCAGAATAATATTCTGCATAATTGGGCAAATAAGGCCTTTAAGATTGCGAAATCGCGAAGAAAAGAAATTGTCGGGAGGCGCAGTTTGTCATCCCCTGTTCTATGCTTGATGAGAGGCTTTCCGTACAGAGAGAGCCACCTACAACGAGGGCGCGCTAATGGCTACGATTGATTCCATGAACAGGGACACCACTCGTTTAAGCGATGGACCCGACTGGACTTTTGAACTGCTGGAAACCTACCTTGCCGAGGTTGACCGGGTAGCGAAGCTGTACCGTCTCGACACCTATCCACACCAGATCGAAGTCATTACTTCCGAGCAGATGATGGATGCCTACTCCAGCGTCGGCATGCCCATCAACTACCCGCACTGGTCGTTCGGTAAAAAGTTTATCGAAACCGAGCAGGCGTATAAGCACGGTCAGCAGGGGCTGGCCTATGAGATTGTGATTAACTCCAATCCCTGCATCGCCTACCTGATGGAGGAGAACACGATCACCATGCAGGCGCTGGTCATGGCGCATGCCTGCTACGGTCACAACTCTTTTTTCAAAAACAACTATCTGTTCCGCAGCTGGACCGACGCCAGCTCGATCATTGATTATCTGATTTTCGCCCGGAAATACATTACCGACTGCGAAGAGCGCTACGGCGTTGATGAGGTTGAGAAGCTCCTCGATTCCTGTCATGCCCTGATGAACTACGGCGTCGATCGCTACAAACGCCCGCAAAAAATCTCGTTGCAGGAGGAGAAAGCGCGGCAGAAAAGCCGGGAAGAGTATCTGCAAAGCCAGGTGAATATGCTATGGCGCACCCTGCCGAAGCGGGAAGAAGAGAAGACCATTGAGTCGGCCCGCCGCTACCCTTCAGAGCCGCAGGAGAACCTGCTGTACTTTATGGAGAAGAACGCGCCGCTGCTGGAACCGTGGCAGCGCGAAATCCTGCGGATCGTGCGCAAGGTCAGCCAGTATTTTTATCCGCAGAAGCAGACCCAGGTGATGAACGAAGGGTGGGCCACCTTCTGGCATTACACGATCCTCAATCACCTTTATGACGAAGGGAAAGTGACGGAGCGCTTTATGCTGGAGTTTCTGCACAGCCACACCAACGTGGTATTCCAGCCGCCCTATAACAGCCAGTGGTATAACGGAATTAACCCGTACGCCCTGGGCTTCGCCATGTTCCAGGACATTAAGCGTATTTGCCAGTCGCCGACCGAAGAAGACCGCTACTGGTTCCCGGATATCGCCGGCTCTGACTGGCTGGAAACGCTGCATTTCGCGATGCGTGATTTCAAAGACGAGAGTTTTATCAGTCAGTTCCTGTCACCGAAGGTCATGCGCGATTTCCGCTTCTTTACGGTGCTGGATGACGATCATAACAACTACCTGGAGATTTCCGCTATCCATAACGAGGAGGGGTATCGGGAGATCCGCTCGAAGCTGTCCGCCCAATACAACCTCAGCAACCTTGAGCCGAATATTCAGGTGTGGAGCGTCGATCTACGCGGTGACCGCTCGTTGACGCTGCGCTATGTGCCGCACAACCGCGTCCCGCTGGATAAAGGGCGTCGCGAAGTGCTCAAGCACGTCCATCGTCTGTGGGGGTTTGATATCCTGCTGGAACAACAAAATGCCGATGGCAGTATCGAGCTGCTGGAGCGCAGCCCGCCGCGCCAGAACGCGCTGTAAAACGATAAAAAAATGCCCGACAGTCCACTTGCCGGGCATTTTTTATAACCTCAACATACCTTAACGCATGCCGATGACTAAATCACCCGACATGGTTTTCTGCATCCGGTGCCAGATCTCGCCGCTGTCGTGGCCGTAGCGACGGACAATCTCGTAAACCTTCTCGTGCAGCCCCTCTTCACACACTTTCGCCAGCTGATGATAGAAGCCCAGCGCCAGGCTGCGCGCTTCCGGGTTGGCGAAATAGTGACGACCGATGCGGGTGTACAGCCCTTTCATTCCGTTGAGGATCAGGCCGTAAATCGGGTTCCCGGAGGCGAACGCCAGGCCGCGGAAAATGTTGTAATCCAGCTCGGCAAACGCGTCGGCGTGATCTTCGACTTCCCGCGCGCTGGCAAGTACTTCCAGCGCATTGTCGGGATGCTGGCGGAACGCGGTGCGGATGAAGATGGTCGAGATATTGGTACGTACCGACAGCAGGTTATCGATCAGCTGCGGAACGCTGTCATGATCAAGACGCGCCAGAGTTTCGAGAATATTCAGCCCGGAGGTTTCCCAGAAATTATTCACCTTCGTCGGCTTGCCGTGCTGAATCGTCAACCAACCATCGCGGGCCAGACGTTGCAACACTTCGCGTAAGGTGGTGCGGGTTACACCAATGAGTTCAGAAAGTTCACGTTCGGCGGGGAGGATGGTGCCTGGGGGAAAACGATTATTCCAGATACTCTCGATGATGTACTCTTCCGCGAAACCCGCAGGGCTTTGCGCCTTAATGACCATAATTAGATTTCCATTACACAGCGTTGCATATTCCACTCATCATACCAGAGCCGCTATAGAGCAGATAGCGTCAGGAAGTAATTAAAAGGGGATCGGCGTTTCATTTTCAACTTTTCGTTCTCTCCGTCATTGCGCGAACGCGGGGCGAAGTAAGTTGCTTCCCGTTTTGCTCAACTGGTAATCTTGTGAATAGTTACACGTAAAATTATGTCATTAATTTGACGGGAAGGAAGTCTGTCGTGGAAATGTCTTATGGCCGCGCTCTGTGGCGCAATTTTCTTGGCCAGTCCCCTGACTGGTATAAACTCACTCTCATCATTGTTTTAATCGTTAACCCTCTGGTTTTTCACCTCAATCCGTTTATTGCCGGCTGGATGCTGGTGGTGGAATTTATCTTTACCCTCGCCATGGCACTCAAGTGTTATCCGCTCCTGCCGGGAGGCCTGCTGGCGATTGAGGCGGTGATGATCGGCATGACCAGCCCGGAACATGTCCGTGAAGAGATTGCCAGCAATCTGGAAGTGCTCCTGCTGCTGATGTTCATGGTGGCGGGGATCTATTTTATGAAGCAGCTGCTGCTGTTTATCTTTACCCGCCTGCTGCTGGGGATTCGCAGTAAGATGCTGCTGTCGCTCTCTTTTTGTCTCGCCGCGGCCTTCCTCTCCGCCTTCCTCGATGCGCTGACCGTTGTGGCGGTCGTGATCAGCGTCGCCGTTGGCTTCTACGGCATTTATCACCGCGTCGCCTCCACGCGCCCGGATGATAACGATATCCTCGACGATAGCCACATCGACCAGCATTATCGTGAAGTGCTGGAACAGTTCCGCGGCTTTCTGCGCAGCCTGATGATGCATGCGGGCGTCGGGACGGCGCTGGGCGGCGTGATGACCATGGTGGGCGAGCCGCAAAACCTGATTATTGCCAAGGCGGCGGGCTGGCACTTCGGCGAGTTCTTTTTGCGGATGGCGCCGGTGACGCTACCGGTCATGATCTGCGGCCTGCTGACCTGCCTGCTGCTGGAGAAAACCAAACGGTTCGGCTACGGCGAGCCGTTGCCGCCAGCCGTACGTAAAGTGTTACAAGAGTTCGACGATCGCAGCCGCCAGCAGCGCAGCCGTCAGGATCGCCTGCGGCTGATTGCTCAGGGGATTATCGGCATCTGGCTGGTGACCGCGCTGGCGATGCACCTCGCTGAAGTCGGGCTGATTGGCCTGTCGGTGATTATTCTGGCCACCACCTTTTCCGGCGTCACCGATGAACACGCCATTGGTAAAGCCTTTACCGAAGCGCTGCCGTTCACGGCCCTGCTGACCGTATTTTTCGCCGTGGTTGCGGTGATCATCGACCAGCACCTGTTTACGCCGGTGATTCAGTTTGTCCTCCAGGCCTCACCGCACGCCCAGCTGTCGTTGTTCTATCTGTTTAACGGGTTGCTGTCGTCGATTTCCGACAACGTCTTCGTCGGCACGGTGTATATCAACGAAGCCCGCACGGCGCTGCACAACGGCGTTATCAGCCTGCCGCAGTTTGAACTGCTGGCGGTGGCGATCAATACCGGCACCAACCTGCCTTCCGTCGCCACGCCTAACGGCCAGGCAGCGTTTCTTTTCCTGCTGACCTCCGCGCTGGCGCCGCTGATTCGCCTTTCCTATGGCCGCATGGTGTGGATGGCGCTGCCCTACACCATCGTCATGACCCTGGTGGGGCTGCTGTGCGTTGAATTCACATTGATGCCTGTTACCCAGTGGATGCTCGATCATCAGTGGATCGTAACGCCGCTGCTCCCCTGAATACGAAAGCGACCTTCCGCCGCCGATCGGCGGAAGGTCAAAATTCTTTTACGTAATATTTTCGGGCTTGCTGCTGGCGTCGGTTCGGTTTTCGTTTACACTGCCATGATTTAGCATGTTCCAGGGAAATGACTATGTTGCGATATTTAAACCAGTGCTCGAGGGGACGCGGAGCCTGGCTCCTGATGGCGTTAACCGCTTTTATCCTTGAATTAGTCGCACTGTGGTTCCAGCACGTGATGTTGCTGCAACCCTGTGTGATGTGTATTTATGAACGTTGTGCATTATTAGGCATCATGGGCGCCGGTATTGTCGGAGCCATCGCGCCAAAAACGCCGTTACGCTATGTGGCGCTGGTCATCTGGCTGTACAGCGCGCTGCGCGGTCTGCAGCTGGCGTGGGAACACACCATGATTCAGCTGCACCCTTCCCCGTTCCAGACCTGCGATTTCGCCGCCCGTTTTCCGACGTGGCTCCCGCTGGATAAATGGATCCCGCAGATGTTCGTCGCCAGCGGCGACTGCTCCGTTCGTCAGTGGGAGTTTCTGACGCTGGAGATGCCGCAGTGGCTGGTGGGGATCTTCGCCGCCTATCTGATCGTGGCGCTGCTGGTGCTGATTGCCCAGCCTTTCAAACCGAAAAAACGCGATCTCTTCGGCCGCTAAGTTCGTGGTAGTAAAAACGCTCCTTCAGGGGCGTTTTTTTTTGCCTGTCGATTGACGACGCCACCTTAAAAGATGCATATTAAATACATCTTTTAAGTATCCACTAAGGAGCCGACGATGTCACACCTGCGTATTCCTGCTCACTGGAAAGTTAAACGCTCCACGCCATTTTTCACCAAACAGAACGTCCCCGCCGCCCTGCTCAGCCACCACAATACCGCCGCCGGCGTTTTCGGCCAGCTGTGCGTGATGGAAGGAACCGTCACCTATTATGGCTTTGCTGACGAACAGGCAAGCGAACCGGAAGTCAAAGTGGTGATTAACGCCGGCCAGTTTGCCACCAGCCCGCCGCAGTACTGGCACCGCATCGAGATGAGCGATGATGCCCAGTTCAATATCAACTTCTGGGTTGAAGAAGAGAGCCATGGCGAAAACGGCCTGTTTCATGCTAAGAAAGCCTGACCCCGCCGCTCAGAGAGCCTGAAACACAAAACCCGCCTCGCGGCGGGTTTTAGCAAACGTTAGCAAGCGGTAACGCTTTACTGCGCCCAGTCGGGCTTATTGAGGATATGATCCTGCCAGTCGCGCACCGTCTCTTCTTTAACCGCAATATGGCGTACGGAGATGCGTTCGCCATGCATCGCCGCTTTCGAGCCGCTGAGCAGCGGGTGCCAGTGCGGCAGAGGCTTCCCTTCCGCCAGCAGGCGATAGGCGCAGGTCGGCGGCAGCCATTCGAACGTTGGCAGATTATCGCGGGTCAGCTTGATGCAGTCCGGCTCATACTCGAAACGTCGCTCATAGTTCCGGCACTGGCAGGTTTTAATATTTAACTGACGACAGGCGACGTTGGTGAAATAGATCTCATCCGTATCCTCATCCATCAGCTTATGCAGGCAGCACTGTCCGCAGCCGTCGCACAGTGATTCCCACTCCGCGTCGGTCATTTCATCAAGTGTTTTTTGCTGCCAGAAAAGTTGTTCGCTCATAGGGGATGTCCGTCATTGCCATTCAGGGTGCACCTTATAACCAGTCTGGCACGCTGATGCAAGTTTTGCCGCCCGCAAAGGCGGCAAAAGGACGTTACAGTACGCGGGTGGAGAGCGTCAGACCATTAAAGCCGACTTCCAGCTCATCGCCGCTACTCAGCGGCCCGACGCCTTCTGGCGTGCCGGTCAGGATGATATCGCCGGCTTTGAGCGTAAAGAAACGCGACATATAGGCAATCAGCGGAACGATTTTATGGATCATATCGGCCGTCGTTCCCTGCTGGCGAACATCGCCGTTCACTTTCAGGCTCAGCGGCGTATTTTGCGGGTCGCTATGAAATTCTGCCGCCGGAATAAAACCGGAAACCGGGCAAGAATTATCAAAGCCCTTGGCTTTTTCCCACGGCTGGCCGGCTTTTTTCATCTTACCCTGCAGATCGCGCAGGGTAAGATCCAGCGCCACGCCGTAGCCCGCAATCGCTTTTAGCACGTGCTCTTCCGTCGCCTGACGCAGCGTGCTGCCAATCAGCACCGCCAGTTCAACTTCGTGATGCACCGAACCCAATCCTTCGGGGAGCACCAACGGCTGGCGGATATCGCATAGCGCCGTCTCAGGTTTAATAAACAGCACCGGTTCTTCCGGCATTGCACTGCCCATTTCCTTAATGTGGTTTGCATAATTGCTGCCCACGCAAACGACTTTACTTACCGGATAATCCAGTAATGCTCCCTGCCAGTTATGATGTTGGTACATTATTTCCCCTCGGTGGGTTAATCAGATTTATTCCCCTGTTCCGCCAGGTGTTTCTTAAGTAGATTCTCAGTCGGAGGAGGAAGTTGGAGATAATAGCCCTGATCAATCAGCGACTGTTTGACTTTTTCCAGATCGGCACCGGCAAGCTTTTTCCGTCCGTCGAGCGGTAAAAGCATGGTCATCTGCGGCGTGCCGAAGCTTGCCATCAGTTCGACAGGAACGCGTGAGAAATCGTCCCTTTTTTCGACATATAAATAGGTTTGCTCACGTTTAGTACTTCGATAGATCACACAAAACATAGTTTTACTCGGAATTAGACCCGTGGTCACTTGCCTCAATATATGAGTGACTATAACATGCCTTTTAGTCTTCGGAATATCACCGCACTTCGGCGGGTGATAAACAGCAAATTGAGTAAGGCCAGGATGTCAAATACGCCAATCGAACTTAAGGGCAGTAGCTTCACCTTATCTGTCGTTCATTTGCACGACGCAAATCCCGAGGTTATTCGTCAGGCGTTAGAAGACAAGATCGCCCAGGCTCCCGCTTTTTTACGTCACGCTCCGGTCGTTGTGAATATCAGCAATGTCGAAAACGACGTTGACTGGCGCCCTATGCATGAAGCCATTGCGAGCACCGGTTTACGGATTATGGGCGTGAGTGGTTGCAAAATCCCGCGGCTGAAAACGGAAATCGACCGCACCGGGATTCCTTTACTGACGGAAGGGAAAGAGAAAATCCCCCGCCAGGCGACGCCAGAGCCGGTCGTGCCGCCGCCAGTTGTTAATCCGATCACAAAAACGCGTTTAATTGATCTGCCGGTACGTTCCGGTCAGCGCATTTATGCACCAAACTGTGATCTGATTGTTACAAATCATGTGAGTGCCGGTGCGGAACTTATTGCCGATGGTAACATCCATGTTTATGGCATGATGCGGGGACGCGCACTCGCGGGCGCAGGCGGCGACAGAGAAGCACAAATATTTTGTTCACACCTCACGGCGGAACTGGTTTCCATCGCAGGGGAATACTGGCTGAGTGATAATATCCCGGCCGAATTTTATGGCAAAGCGGCCCGCCTGCGTCTGGGTGATACCGCTTTGACTATTCAACCGTTGAGTTAGTCCCTTTTTAACAAGGAATTTCTATGGCACGCATTATTGTTGTGACTTCGGGTAAAGGGGGCGTTGGCAAGACCACCTCCAGCGCGGCCATCGCTACCGGTTTGGCCCAGAAGGGAAAGAAAACTGTCGTTATCGACTTTGATATCGGTCTGCGTAACCTCGACCTGATTATGGGCTGCGAGCGTCGGGTCGTTTATGACTTCGTCAACGTGATTCAGGGCGATGCCACGCTGAATCAGGCGTTAATCAAAGATAAACGCACCGACAATCTCTATATCCTCCCCGCCTCCCAGACGCGTGATAAAGATGCGCTGACCCGCGAAGGTGTAGATAAAGTTCTCGAAGAACTGAAAAAGATGAATTTCGATTTTGTGGTCTGCGACTCCCCTGCAGGCATCGAAACCGGTGCGCTGATGGCGCTCTATTTTGCCGATGAAGCCATCATCACCACCAACCCGGAAGTCTCCTCCGTTCGTGACTCCGACCGTATCCTCGGTATCCTCGCCTCCAAATCCCGCCGCGCGGAAAATGGCGATGAGCCGATCAAAGAACACCTGCTGCTGACCCGCTACAACCCAGGTCGTGTCAACAAAGGCGACATGCTGAGCATGGAAGATGTTCTGGAAATCCTGCGTATCAATCTGGTAGGCGTAATCCCGGAAGATCAGTCCGTGCTGCGGGCATCAAACCAGGGTGAGCCGGTTATCCTGGATGACGCGTCAGACGCAGGCAAGGCCTATGCCGATACGGTTGAACGTCTGCTCGGAGAAGAACGTCCTTTCCGCTTCATTGAAGAAGAGAAGAAAGGTTTCCTCAAACGCCTGTTCGGAGGATAAATTATGGCATTACTCGACTTTTTTCTCTCGCGGAAAAAGAACACGGCCAACATTGCGAAAGAGCGCCTGCAAATCATCGTCGCGGAGCGTCGTCGCGGCGACGCTGAACCGCATTATCTGCCGCAGTTACGCAAAGATATTCTGGAAGTGATTTGTAAGTATGTACAGATCGACCCGGAAATGGTCAGCGTTCAGCTGGAACAACGGGATGGCGATATTTCGATTCTGGAGTTGAACGTGACTTTGCCAGAAACGGAAGAGTCGAAGTCCTGAGCCAAATAAACCCGACAGCCTTGCGCTATCGGGTTGGTCGACTTAGTGGCCCGGAGAGTCTGTCCGGGCTTTTTGCTGTGGCTTAGCGCGGGTATTCGCTTAACAACGCCTGCAGACGATCGGCCATCAGCTCGCTTCGCCAGCCGGAAATCAGCTCAGGTCGCCCGTTTCCGCTTTTCAACTGCCAGTGCCAGTTCAGCAGCTGATTAATCTGTCGTCTTGACGCCAGCAGCTCAGCGCTCAGCCCCTTCTCGGTACTCACTTCCTGCACCAGCGCTTTAATCTCTTTAAAGACTTTGCGGTAGCCCGGCATATCGATCAGGTTTTGCAGCGGCTCCGGCAGCGCCTCTTCAGGCAACTCCTGGGCTTTCGCCACCAGACTGATCAGCGTCTTACCGTGAAAACGAATTTCGCTGCCGGACAGGCCGAGGCTATCAAGTTCACCGAGACTCCCCGGCATATAGCGCGCCACGTTCCACAGATGCTCTTCACGAACGACAAAATTGACCGCCATATCGCGATCGCGCGCCTTACGTAAACGCCACTCCGCCAGCAGCTGCAGACAGCCCAGTTGACGGGTGCGCAGCTGCCAGGCGTTGCCGATATCACGCCACGCCTGCGCCGGGTCCTGCACTTCCTGACGGCGTTGCTGCATCAGACGGCACTCGTCCAGCGCGGCATCCAGCCAGCCAGCTGCCTCGGTTTCCGCCATCAGCTTGCTGGCGATCGGCAGAAGATACCAGACATCTGCCGCCGCATAGTCGCACTGACGCTGGGTCAGCGGACGAGCCAGCCAGTCGGTGCGCGACTCGCTCTTATCCAGCGCAATGCCGGTATACTCTTCCACCATTGACGCAAATCCCCAGGACATCGGGCGCCCGCAAAAAGCGGCCAGAATCTGGGTATCAATCAACGGCTGCGGCATCAGGTTAAAGGTGTTGAGGAACACTTCCAGATCTTCACTGCCAGCGTGCAGGTACTTGGTGACGTCTTTGTTCAGCAGCAGCTCACGCATCGGCGCCCAGTCGGTTATCTCCAGCGGGTCAATCAGCGAAACCTGTTCCCCGTCAAACAGCTGCAGCAGGCCCAGCTGCGGATAGTAGGTGCGGGTGCGGACAAATTCTGTATCCAGCGCAATCGCGGGTGCCGCGTTTGCCGCTTCACAGATGGCGCGAAGACCATCGTCGGTGGTGATCATCTGATAGTTCAAATCATGCTCTCTTAACTTGCGCCCATAAAAAACGCCGGCTTAGCCGGCGTCTGGCGACTCTCGTATACCTTAGGCTTTATTGTCTACTTTAGCGCGGGCTTCGTCACGCAGTTCTCGCCGTAAAATTTTTCCAACATTGGATTTCGGCAGTTCATCACGGAATTCAACCAGTTTCGGTACTTTGTATCCGGTCAGCTGGCGGCGGCAGAAGGTGATCAGCGCCTCTTCGGTCAGCGACGCGTCTTTCTTGACGACGAAAATCTTCACCGCTTCACCGCTGCTGCCAGACGGTACGCCAACGGCAGCCACCTCCTGAACGCCCGAATGCTGCATCACCACATCTTCGATTTCGTTCGGATAGACGTTAAACCCGGAGACCAGAATCATATCTTTTTTGCGATCGACGATGCGCAAAAAGCCTTCATCGTCCATCACCGCAATATCGCCGGTATGCAGCCAGCCGTTTTTGATGATTTCAGCGGTCGCATCGGGGCGCTGCCAGTAGCCCAGCATCACCTGCGGGCCTTTCACGCACAGCTCGCCCGGTTGGCCCGGCGCGACCTCATTATCGTCATCGTCCACCAGCTTCGCTTCGGTCGACGGAACCGGCAGCCCGATACTGCCACTGTGGTAGTCAATATCGTGTGGGTTCACGCTGACCAGCGGCGCGCACTCCGTCAGGCCATAGCCCTCCAGCAGATACTGACCGGTGAGCTTAACCCACCGCTCGGCCACCACCTGCTGCACCGGCATTCCGCCGCCGGCGGAAAGATGCAGAGAAGAGAAATCGAGCTGCTGAAACTCTTTGTTGTTAAGCAAGGCGTTGAACAGCGTATTGACCCCGGTCATTGCGGTGAACGGGTATTTTGCCAGCTCTTTGACCAGCCCCGGGATATCACGCGGGTTGGTAATCAGCAGGTTCTGGCCGCCGAGCTCAATGAACAGCAGGCAGTTCATGGTCAGCGCAAAAATGTGGTACAGCGGCAGCGCCGTCACGACAAACTCTTTCCCACGATGTAGCAGCGGCCCGTAAGTCGCATTCACCTGCTCGAGGTTAGCCAGCATATTGCGGTGGGTGAGCATTGCCCCTTTCGCCACGCCGGTAGTGCCACCGGTGTACTGCAGGAAAGCCAGATCGGCACAGACAATGTCGGGTTTAACGTACTGCATGCGATAACCGGCATGCAGCGCGCTGCGGAAAGAGATCGCATCGGGGAGGTGATACTTCGGCACCAGGCGCTTGATGTACTTCACCACGAAATTCACCAGGGTGCCTTTCGCTGTCGAGAGCTGATCGCCCATCCGGGTCAGGATCACATGTTTAACCTGAGTTTTCTCGACCACTTTCTCCAGGGTATGGGCAAAGTTGGAGACGATCACAATCGCCGCCGCTCCGCTGTCATTCAGCTGATGTTCAAGCTCACGCGGCGTATACAGCGGATTGACGTTCACCACAATCATCCCCGCGCGCAGAATACCGAAGAGCGCAATGGGGTATTGCAACAGGTTAGGCATCATCAGCGCGACGCGATCGCCCTTTTGCAGCCCCAGCCCCTGCTGAAGATAAGCGGCGAACGCCCGGCTGCGCTCCTCCAGCTTACGGTAGGTCATCACCTCGCCCATGTTGATAAACGCCGGTTGGTCGGCGTAGCGCGTGGCGGCATGTTCAAATAATTCAACCAGGGATTGGTAGCGGTCAGGATTTATCTCCGCCGGAACATCGGCGGGATAGCGGTTTAGCCAAACCTTTTTCACTGCATCACCTCTGAAATAGTTATTCGTCGTCATCACAGCCCCTGATCAACAAACATTCTGTTAACATTATATTAACTCAGCGTACCAGTTTATTAATTAGGCGTTTTACAGGTTGCGAAGCGCGTCACTATTTATTTTTCTTATTAGTCCAAAAATAAAGAAACAGCGGACAAGCCGCTGTTTCTTTTAGCTTACAAAAACCACAAAATCATTCAGTTACAACATTTCTGACTTCCGCAGGGCCCGGATTGTACCAGCCCCAGCCGCCATAACCGTAAGCCCAGGGGCGCGGACCGATCATCCACGGATCGATGGGCTGCGGCGGCATCACCACCTGCTGCACCACGTTCCAGCGCTTATAGCCGGTCGCATTCATCAGCATAAATTTGTACGGTGTGCTGCCGACTTTTCCGTCAACGACGCCGGTAATCGGGCCAACGACGGTCACCAGCTGGCCGCGGAAATCAACCGGATCAAGGAAGCCGTTCACATCGGCGAAGATGCGCCCGCGTGATGCTTCATTCAGCTCAGGCCGGGCACCGCTGTCCAGCGGAACCGTGGCAATTTCCAGACGGGTTTTACCCTGTTGATTCTGGACGTTGACGACTTTACCGCCAAAACGGGCTTCCTGACCAACGTAGAGCTGTGGCGCGGCCATGACCCGGACTAAATCTTGCTGTGGCGTCGGGCTGGAGCCTTTAATCACGTCCGGCACCGACACGCATCCACTTAACGCGACGGCAACGGCGCCCGCTAATAACCAACGTACTGCTTTGTTTTGACCCGCCATGATGCGACTCCTTCTCTCAGTCTTATACCTACTGAGATTCATCCTCGGCCAGGAAGTTTCTTCCACGCCACGTCGTTACGCAAATAAACCGGTTCGGCTTTGTCTACAGCAACGGTTTTCCCGGCAGCGAGCAGGTAGCAGGCCAGCGGCAGCATATCTTCCGCCGCCGGTAGCGTCATATCACCGTCGGTTAAGACCAGCGAAGTCTCCTTCGCCAGATCGGGCCAGGCCTGCCAGCCGGTCCCTACCGTCGCCCAGCTACCGTCAAGCTGTTGCAGACGTTCGCGAACGGCATCAGGTTTCAGCACCGCTTCGCTCTCTTCGCCGTGCCAGACGCCCTGCTCATCGCGCTGATATTCGGCCCAGTACACTTCACCCATTCGGGCATCGATGGCCGCCAGAACGCGGGTGGCCCCGGTTTTACGCCATGCGCCCTGCGCCATGGTCGCCAGGGTCGATACGCCAATCATCGGCAGTTCAGCCCCCAGCGCCAGCCCCTGAGCAATGCCTATACCAATGCGCACGCCGGTAAAGCTGCCTGGCCCGCGGCCAAAGGCCAGAGCGTCCAGCTCGGTCAGTGAGACATTGCTTTCATTCAGGACATCCTGCACCAGCGGCAGAATACGTTGGGTATGTTCACGGGGACAAATTTCGAAATGAGCACAAAGGGTGCCATCATTCCACAGCGCCGCGGAGCAGGCCTCCGTGGCGGTATCGATAGCCAAAATTCGCATGAGTTGTCGCGCTCTCGCTCTAGCAGATTGACAAAATGGCGCGCAGCTTACCACATTTTGCGACAGATTACCTCGCCGGCGGCACGGCGAGGAAACGCACCGCCCGGCGGATATCGCGGGTTCGCGGCGCTGGCGGCAGGCTGGCGAGGAAAACGGCGCCATAGGGGCGCATCACCAGCCGGTTGTCGCAAATGACCAGCACCCCGCGATCGTCGATATCGCGGATCAGACGCCCGACCCCTTGTTTCAGCGTAATGACCGCATCCGGCAGCTGGACTTCGTCAAACGGATCGCCGCCGCGCAGGCGACAGTCTTCCATTCGCGCTTTCAGCAGCGGATCGTCCGGTGAGGTAAACGGCAGCTTATCGATAATCACCAGCGATAGCGCGTCGCCGCGCACATCCACCCCTTCCCAAAAGCTGCTGGTCGCCACCAGCAGAGCGTTGCCGGCGCTGACAAACTGCTGCAACAGCTGCCCTTTACTGGTTTCCCCCTGTAACAAAACCGGTAACGTCATGGTGGCGCGGAACTGCTCCGCCAGATCGCGCATCATCGCGTGCGAGGTGCACAGCATAAAGCAGCGGCCGTCGTTAGCTTCAATCAACGGCTTGAGCATCGCGGCGAGATGTCGCGCGGCACCGGGCTGATTTGGCAGAGGAAGGTTGCGCGGCACGCAGAGCAGCGTCTGATGCGCGTAATCAAACGGGCTGGGCAGCAGCAGCGATTCCGCCTCTTCGATGCCAAGCCGCGCGGTGAAATGACGAAGATCGTCATTAACCGACAGCGTCGCGGAGGTAAAAATCCAGCTCCCCGCTTTCTGCGCCATCACCTCTTTAAATTTTTCGGCCACGGTCAACGGCGTCAACGCCAGGGTAAAGTGGCGGGAAGTGCATTCGTACCAGTAGCTGAAGCCCGGCTGGTTGATCTCTTTCAGTCGCTTGAGCCGCGCACGATAGATCGTCGCTCGTTCAAAGGCGGCATCCAGCAGCGCCGAACGACCCAGAGACAGTTTTGCCACGTCATAGCACAGCTCCAGCGCATCATCGAGCAGCAGCAGCGCCCGCTGAATGTTGCTGTCCGCCAGCAGGTCGCGCAAATTGCCGCGATAGCCGGGCTCGCCGAGCTGCAGGCGGAAATCCTGCGCGCTCTGGGCCAGCCGGTCGGCGCACTTTTGCAGCTGCTGGGTATCTTTCAGCTCGGTGCGGTAGGCAATGGTGATATCTTTCGCCAGATCCAGCAGCTGACGACTGGAGAGCGACTGGCCAAAATACTGGCTGGCGATATCCGGAAGCTGATGAGCTTCATCGAAGATCATCACCTCCGCTTCGGGGATGAGCTCGGCGAAACCGCTCTCCTTCACCACCATATCGGCAAGGAAAAGGTGGTGGTTAACCACCACCACATCGGCATCCATCGCCTTTTTACGCGCTTTAACGACGAAGCAATCTTTGTACAGCGGGCAGTCGCTGCCGAGACAGTTGTCATTGGTACTGGTCACCAGCGGCCAGGCCTGAGAGTCTTCGGCGACGCTGACGCAGGTGCTGATATCGCCATCTATGGTTTGATTAGACCAGGATCGCAGCAAAATGACGTCGCTCAGGGTTTGCACCGGCAGATCGCCGCCGGCCAGAGTCTGCTGCTCAAGACGCTCAAGGCACAGGTAATTTGACCGCCCCTTCAGCAGCGCCAGCCTGCCGGTGAAGTTCAACGCTTTTGCCACCGTTGGCAGGTCGCGACTGTAGAGCTGATCCTGCAGCGCTTTCGAACCGGTGGAGATGATCACCTTTTTGTTGGCCCGCAGTGCCGGCGCCAGATAGGCATAGGTCTTCCCGGTCCCGGTCCCGGCTTCAACCACCAGCGGCCGCGCCTCTTTTATGGCGTGGGCCACCGCCACCGCCATCTGGCGCTGCGGTTCGCGCGGTTTAAATCCCGGAATGGCGCTGGCCAGCTGGCCGTCTGCTGCAAAATCGTCGATCACATTGCCCCCTGGTTATTTGGACAGTGATTATGTCAGGGAGGGCGTCGTTTCACCAGCCCGGGTAGTGACGTGGGCAGAACATTATGGCAGTCTTGCCGCTGTCTGATGGAATAAAACCGAAGGAAATGAAAATGACAATTACGCGTATCGATGCGGAAGCCCGCTGGTCTGATGTCGTCATCCACAACCAGACCCTTTACTACACCGGCGTACCGGCCAACCTTGACGCGGACGCCTGTGAGCAAACCGCGAACACCCTGGCGCAGATTGACGCGGTGCTGGAAAAACAGGGCAGCAACAAGTCACGTATTCTTGATGCCACCATTTTCCTGGCGGACAAAAGCGATTTTGCCGCCATGAATAAAGCCTGGGACGCCTGGGTGGTTGCCGGTCACGCCCCGGTACGCTGCACCGTTCAGGCCGCGTTAATGAAGCCTGAATACAAAGTCGAAATTAAAATTATCGCCGCGGTGTAATTACTCGTCTTCGTCTTCATCTTCAAAGCGCGCTACGATCCGGTCGCCGGTATGCGTGGCGCGCAGTTCGCTCGCCACCAGCGCAATGGCTTCACCGCTACTCATCCCGTTAGCCATCAGCTCCTGAATACGTTCTACCGCTTTTTGCTGCTGCTCGTGGCTCAGCGAAGGTAAACCTGCAAACATGACTCACTCCTGCTACATTGTGTGGCGTAATTATTTCATGCCGCCCGCCTGATTTTCCAGAGGACGGTGACGATTAGGATCGAGGAAGATGTTGTCCCCCGCTATTATTACCCTGCCATGGCACCCGGATGCTGCCGAGCGTTACTTTACTCCTTTAAGCACAACCCCGTGGGCGATGCTGCTGCATTCTGGTTTTGCTGACCATCCGCATAACCGTTTTGACATTATCGTCGCCGATCCGCTCACGACGCTGCTGACCCGCGGTGAAATAACCGCGGTGGATGACGGTCAGACGCAGAGCAGCTCAACGGCCGATCCCCTGACGCTGCTGCAGACGCAGCTGGATCGCTGCGGATTAAAGCCACAGGCGCATCCTCATCTGCCGTTCCTCGGCGGCGCGCTGGGGTTATTCGGCTATGATTTAGGACGCCGTTTTGAATCTCTGCCCGCGCACGCCGTCGCGGATATAGCGCTGCCGGATATGGCCGTCGGTATTTATGACTGGGCGCTGATTGTCGATCACCAGCGCCGCGAAGTGTCGCTGCTCAGCTATGGCGATCCGCACGCCCGCCTGCGTTGGCTGGAGGCGCAGTCCGCCGCGCCAACGACCCCGTTTGCGCTGACGTCCGCCTGGCGCTCCAATATGAGCCGCGAACAGTACGGAGAAAAATTTCGTCAGATTCAGACCTGGCTGCACAGCGGCGACTGCTATCAGGTCAACCTGGCTCAGCGCTTTCAGGCCAGCTATCGCGGCGATGAGTGGCAGGCATTTTGCCAGTTGAACCGCGTCAATCGCGCGCCGTTCAGCGCCTTTATTCGTCTGCAGGACGGCGCCGTACTCAGCCTTTCGCCGGAACGCTTTATCCAGCTTCGCCAGGGCGAAATTCAGACCCGCCCGATTAAGGGTACGCTGCCGCGTCTGGCCGATCCGCAGCAGGACGCCCGTCAGGCGGAGAAGCTGGCCAGCTCGCCTAAAGATCGGGCGGAGAATTTGATGATTGTCGATCTGATGCGTAATGACATCGGTCGGGTTGCCGAAGCCGGTAGCGTACGGGTTCCGGAGCTGTTTGTGGTTGAGCCGTTCCCGGCGGTGCACCACCTGGTGAGCACCATTACCGCCCGGTTGCCGGCTCATCTGCATGCCAGCGACCTGCTGCGTGCGGCCTTCCCCGGCGGGTCGATTACCGGCGCGCCCAAAGTGCGGGCGATGCAGATCATCGATGAGCTCGAACCGCAGCGCCGCAATGCGTGGTGCGGCAGTATCGGCTATCTGAGCCTGTGTGGCAATATGGATACCAGTATTACTATTCGTACGCTGACGGCCTGGCACGGTCAACTGTACTGTTCCGCCGGCGGCGGCATCGTGGCGGACAGCGAAGAAGCGGCCGAATATCAGGAAACGTTTGATAAAGTTAATCGTATTTTGCAACAACTGGAGAGCTAGAACATGGCGGATGGCGCCCTTGAGCTGGACGACTTTCTTTCGCGTTTTCAATTACTGCGCCCGCAGCCCTCGCGCAATGCGCTGAATCAGCGCCAGGCTGCGGTGCTGGTGCCTATCGTTCGTCGTCCGCAGCCGGGACTGCTGTTAACCCAACGCTCGCCGCGGCTACGTAAACACGCCGGTCAGGTTGCCTTCCCCGGCGGCGCCGTGGATGCCACCGATGCCACGCTGATTGCCGCCGCGCTGCGCGAAGCGCAGGAAGAGGTCGCCATTCCCCCCGGGTCGGTCGAGATTATCGGCGTGCTGCCGCCGGTAGACAGCGTGACCGGTTTCCAGGTCACGCCGGTGGTCGGCATCATTCCGCCGAATCTCCACTATCACGCCAGTCAGGATGAGGTCGCTGCGGTGTTCGAGATGCCGCTCGCTGAAGCGCTGCGTCTGGGACGCTACCACCCGCTGGATATTCACCGCCGCGGTAACTCGCATCGCGTCTGGCTGTCGTGGTATCAGCACTATTTCGTCTGGGGAATGACCGCCGGTATTATTCGCGAACTGGCGCTGCAAATCGGGACTAAACCTTAGTTTTCTTCATCATGCCTGACGCGGCTGAAATTCCGGCCGCCTTCCTCGCTTCGGACCCGTCGCTATCCCCGTCGTCGGGGTATCTGTTTCGGGTATATACTCAAAATGAGAATGCGCTCTCACCATTAGTAAATTCACCGTTATCCATTAGTTTAATTCATGTGAATAGTTAAGCTGATGGTGCGGTTCCCTCTTACACTATGCGCAGTTATCACATCGTTACCGCCGCTGCGGTAACCCTGTCAGGAGTATTATCGTGATTAGTATATTCGACATGTTCAAGGTGGGGATTGGTCCCTCATCTTCCCATACTGTAGGCCCGATGAAGGCCGGTAAACAGTTCGTCGATGACCTGGTCGAAAAGGGATTGCTTAATGAAGTGACCCGCGTGGCAGTCGATGTCTACGGCTCACTTTCATTAACCGGCAAAGGCCACCATACGGATATCGCCATCATTATGGGACTGGCGGGTAATCAGCCCGATACGGTCGATATTGACGCGATACCGGCATTTATCCGCGACGTTGAAACCCGCGGACGTCTGCTGCTGGCACAAGGGCAGCATGAAGTTGACTTCCCGGCGGATGACGGCATGCGCTTTCGTAGCGACAACCTGCCGCTGCACGAGAACGGCATGACGATTCATGCCTGGGCGGGCGACAAAGAGATCTACAGCAAAACGTACTACTCTATTGGCGGCGGTTTTATCGTCGACGAAGAGCACTTCGGTAAAGAAAGTGCCAACGAACTGTGCGTGCCTTACCCGTACAAATCGGCGCAGGAGATGCTGGCCTATTGCAAAGAGACCGGGCTGTCGCTCTCCGGCATGGTGATGCAAAACGAGCTGGCTCTCCACAGCAAAAAAGAGATTGAAGACTATTTTGCTCACGTCTGGCAGACCATGCGCGCCTGTATCGATCGCGGGATGAATACCGAAGGCGTGCTGCCTGGCCCGCTGCGAGTTCCTCGTCGCGCCTCTGCGCTGCGTCGTCTGCTGGTAGCCAGCGATAAGCTGTCAAACGACCCGATGAACGTCGTTGACTGGGTGAATATGTTCGCCCTGGCCGTAAACGAAGAGAACGCTGCCGGCGGACGCGTGGTGACGGCCCCCACAAACGGCGCCTGCGGAATCGTACCGGCGGTACTCGCCTACTACGATCATTTTATCGAATCGGTCAGCCCGGATATTTATATTCGCTACTTTATGGCCTCCGGCGCCGTTGGCACCCTGTACAAGATGAACGCCTCTATTTCTGGCGCGGAAGTCGGCTGTCAGGGTGAAGTTGGCGTGGCCTGCTCCATGGCGGCAGCCGGTCTTGCCGAACTTCTTGGCGCCAGCCCGGAACAGGTTTGTGTCGCGGCAGAAATCGGGATGGAGCATAACCTGGGCCTCACCTGCGACCCGGTTGCCGGCCAGGTACAGGTTCCGTGCATCGAACGTAACGCGATTGCATCCGTGAAGGCGATCAACGCCGCGCGTATGGCCATGCGTCGCACCAGCGAACCGCGCGTCTCTCTCGATAAAGTTATTGAGACCATGTATGAGACCGGTAAAGACATGAACGCCAAGTATCGCGAAACCTCTCGCGGTGGTCTGGCAATCAAAGTTCAGTGTGACTAAACTCTCCCCATCAAATGCGCCCTTCCGGGCGCATTTTTCTCGGTTATTTATTTACACCCACTACACTTGCTGAATGGCGGTTGTTATTCTACTCCACACAAAGAGTCGACAGGGTGTCGCGCATGCAAAATGCACAAAAGGTCATTTCGACATACCGTCGTAAGCGGATTGTCATTTGTTTGATTGTTGCGCTCCTGACGTTGACGACCACGTTGGCGATCCGATTTATTTCGCAGCGTAGTTTAAATCAGCAGCGTGTCCAGATGACCACCAATAAAATGGTGGTGGCGATGGATAAAATTTTACGCCCGTTATCGGAACAACACCTTTCGCTGCTTCAGCTGGTGGGGAAACCCTGCGAGGATGTGCGTCTGCCGCTGCGCAAACTGGCGGCCTCGCTACAGACCGTGCGTTCGATCGTGCTGGTTAAGTCGAATATTCTCTACTGCTCCAGCATCTTTGGCGATCGCAACGTCTCTATTCATCAGCTGCAACCCGACCTGCCAGTCCAGCGGGAGCTGCTGGCTTTTTCAACCGATAACACGCTGCTGGTCGGCTCGCCCATCTTAATTCAATGGTATCCCTCGGCGTTCAATAGCGCCGACGGCGTGATGATGATCATCAATATTGAGCTGCTGGGAGAGTTAATTCTCAACGCAAAATCATCGTTGATTACCGGTATTGGACTGAGCGTCGGCCCCCGCAACTTTATCAGCGGGACCGGGGTGGTTGATCATCCGGTGCTTCCCGGCGAGTCTGTGATATACCGTCAACATTCGACCCAGTTCCCGTTTGCCATCAACGTCAGCGGTCCCGGCGCTTCCGCTATCGCCCTCCACGAACTGCCGGGCGAACTGCCGCTGGCGCTGATCCTGAGTCTACTGATGACCGGAATAGCCTGGCTGGCTACCGCGGGCAGGATGAGTTTTTCCCGGGAAATCAGCCTCGGCATCGCCGCCCGCGAATTCAAGCTGTGGTGCCAACCGTTGAAGGATCTGCATTCGGGAAAATGTACCGGCGTCGAGATTTTACTCCGCTGGAACAATCCGCGACGGGGAAACATATCGCCGGATGTGTTCATTCCTATCGCCGAAGGCTACAACCTGATCATTCCCCTCACCCGCTATGTCATTGCAGAAACCGCACGCCAGCTTTCGCTATTCCCCCACGATAAACATTTTCACATTTCGATTAATGTCGCCGCTCGCCATTTTGCCGAGGGTGAACTGCTGCGCGATCTGCATAAACTCTGGTTCAGCGCCTACCCGGTGCAGCAGCTGGTGGTTGAACTCACCGAGCGGGACGTGCTTCAGGACGGCGATCACCACATGGCGGAACATCTGCATTTCAGAGGCGTGCACCTGGCTATCGATGACTTTGGCACCGGCAACAGCTCGCTCTCCTGGCTGGAAAAACTGCGGCCTGACGTGCTGAAAATTGATAAATCCTTTACCAGCGCTATCGGTATCGACAGCGTGAATGCGACGGTAACGGATATCATTATTGCGCTGGCGCACCGGCTGAATATTGTGACGGTGGCAGAAGGTGTGGAGACCCGGCAGCAGGACGAATATTTGCGGCGCCACGGCGTTGATATCCTGCAGGGATTTTACTATGCCAGGCCGATGCCGGTTGAAGACTTTCCGCAGTGGCTGGCGGCCCGACGTCAGGTCGAGGCGATGGCAGATAATAAAACCGGCCGGCCTCCAGCGGAGACCGGCCGATCAGTTTGACGACACCGGAGGATTATTCTTCTTCCTGGCTGTCATGCACCGTTTTGACTACGCGCACCAGATCGACACGATAGTCGTTCGCTTCGAGAACGGTAAACTGCAGCGGCGCCCGCTCAACAATATCGCCGGTACGCGGTATATGGCCGTTCACGGCAATGACCAGTCCGGCTACCGTCGCAATATCCTCATCTTCATCGACGATGTCATCGAGCCCGACCGCCTGCTGTAAGGCATGCAGATCGGTTGATCCTTTAATCAGCCAACCGTCGCCATCCGCGACGATTTCCGGCGTCTCATCGGCATCAGGGAACTCCCCGGCGATGGCTTCAAGGACATCCAGCGGCGTCACCAGCCCCTGCACCACGCCAAACTCGTTGGTCACGATGACGAAGCTTCCGCGAGCGCGACGCAGCACCCCCAGCAGATTGATAGGATCCAGCGTTTCCGGGACCACAATCGCCGGCGAAGCCGAGGCTAATGCGGCGACGTTCTCACCGGCCTCCAGCGCCACCAGCATCTCTTTGGCCCGTACGATACCAATGATTTCATCCAGTTCGCCCCGGCATACCGGGAACAGACTGTGCGGCGAAGAGAGCAGCTGACGGCGAATTTCTTCTTCGCTTTGTTCCGCATTCACCCAGCTGATTTCACCGCGCGGCGTCATGATGCTGCGCAATGAACGCTGTGCCAGGGTCAGGACGCCGTTAATCATATAGCGCTCTTCTTCCGCAAACGCCCCTTCCGGCACCGGAACCGGCGCCGGGCTCTCGCCATCGTGGCTCACGGCGTGCTGTTTGCGCCCGCCCATCATACGCAGGATAGCGTCAGCCGTGCGTGCGCGTAACGGCAGCGTCGACTGGTGACGAATAAAGTTGCGTCGTGCCACCTGGTTGAAGAACTCAATGGTGATCGAGAAGCCGATAGCGGCGTACAGGTACCCTTTCGGAATATGGAAACCGAAGCCTTCAGCCACCAGGCTCAGGCCGATCATCAGCAGGAAGCTCAGACAGAGCACCACGACCGTCGGATGCTGGTTCACGAAGCGGGTCAGCGGCTTCGAGGCCAGCAGCATCACCATCATCGCAATGACCACCGCGGCCATCATCACCGGCAGATGGTTGACCATCCCGACGGCGGTAATGACTGCATCCAGCGAGAAGACCGCATCCAGCACGACGATTTGTAACACCACCACCCAGAAACTGGCATAACCTTTACCATGACCGGCATCGTGCTGGCGGTTCTCCAGCCGTTCATGCAGTTCCGTCGTCGCTTTAAACAGCAGGAATATCCCCCCGAGCAGCATGATGAGATCGCGCCCGGAAAAAGAGAAATCCGCAATGCTGAACAGCGGTTTGGTTAAGGTCACCATCCACGAGATGACTGACAGCAGCCCCAGACGCATAAACAGCGCCAGCGACAGACCGATCAGCCGCGCTTTGTCACGCTGTTTCGGCGGCAGTTTATCCGCGAGGATAGCGATAAAGACCAGGTTGTCGATACCGAGGACGATTTCAAGGACGACCAGCGTCAATAAACCGACCCAGATAGAGGGATCCATTAAGAATTCCATGAGTTGCTCCAGTTCACGACAGACGGAGTCATCGCGATGTCACGCACGGCAGAGACAATCGTTGCTGGTAAAAAAGCGTAACAGGTAGCGGTGGCAGAAAAATGCCAGAAGGTGAAAAGACGTCGATGAGGGTCCATACAGCGGGCTATGCCCTATACTCCTGAGTAATTAAACGGAAGCTAAACATAGCAAAAAATGGAGGAAGATTGGAAAAAATTTTACCAGTCTTTGCAATAGGTAAGCCTATTTTTTGCGCTGCGAAATTATTAATCGCAGATGCGTGATTAACGGATCTTCATCACATTAATTATTTTTTCACTATCTAAAATAATTCGCGGTAGTAATTATTTTAGATCTTACACCCTCACTGAATCGATTTTGTTCGCAAGAGTGATTCAGGATGTATCACCACAGATGATGCATTCACGATAATAAAGGAGGTAGCAAGTGACGATTGCTATTGTAATAGGCACACATGGTTGGGCTGCAGAACAACTGCTGAAAACCGCAGAAATGCTGTTGGGCGAGCAGGAAAACGTTGGCTGGATCGATTTCGTTCCCGGTGAAAATGCCGAAACGTTAATTGAGAAATACAACGCACAGCTGGCAAAGCTGGACACAACTAAGGGCGTGTTATTTCTCGTCGATACGTGGGGAGGTAGTCCATTTAATGCCGCCAGCCGCATTGTCGTCGATAAAGAACATTACGAAGTGATTGCTGGCGTCAACATTCCGATGCTGGTCGAAACGCTGATGGCGCGCGACGACGATCCGTCGTTCGACGAGCTGGTGGCTCTGGCGGTAGAAACCGGTCGTGAAGGCGTGAAGGCGCTGAAAGCGAAAGCGGTGGAAAAAGTCGCTCCGGCGCCGGTTAAGGCAGCAGCCAAAGCGGCAGCCCCGGCAAAACCAATGGGTCCGAACGACTACATGGTCATCGGCCTGGCGCGTATTGATGACCGTCTCATTCATGGTCAGGTGGCCACCCGCTGGACCAAAGAAACCAACGTTACCCGTATTATTGTCGTGAGTGATGAAGTGGCGGCGGATACCGTGCGCAAAACGTTACTGACTCAGGTTGCTCCTCCGGGCGTGACGGCCCACGTTGTCGACGTTGCGAAGATGATTCGCGTCTACAACAACCCGAAATACGCAGGCGATCGCGTCATGCTGCTGTTTACCAACCCTACCGACGTCGAACGTGTCGTTGAAGGCGGCGTGAAAATCACCACCGTCAATATTGGTGGTATGGCTTTCCGTCAGGGTAAAACGCAGGTGAACAACGCCGTTTCGGTCGATGAAAAAGATATTGAAGCATTTAAAAAGCTAAATGCCCGCGGTATCGAGCTGGAAGTCCGCAAAGTTTCCACCGACCAGAAACTGAAAATGATGGACCTGATTGGCAAGGTAACGAAATAACCTTGCGGGTCGCGCCCCAGTTTTCAACTTAAGACTTAATCAACAGGAGAAGTACAATGGAGATTACCCTTCTTCAGATTGTGCTGGTGTTCATCGTCGCGTGTATTGCGGGTATGGAGTCGGTACTTGATGAATTTCAGTTCCACCGTCCTCTGGTCGCGTGTACGTTGATCGGTGCCGTTCTCGGCGATATGAAAACCGGTATCATCATCGGTGGTACCCTGGAAATGATCGCCCTGGGCTGGATGAACATCGGTGCGGCGGTTGCGCCGGATGCCGCGCTGGCATCCATCATTTCTACCGTTCTGGTTATTGCCGGTCATCAGGGTATCGGCGCCGGTATCGCACTGGCTATCCCGCTGGCAGCAGCAGGCCAGGTTCTGACCATCATCGTGCGTACCATTACCGTAGCCTTCCAGCATGCGGCGGATAAAGCGGCGGAAAATGGCAACCTGACGGCGATTTCGTGGCTCCACGTCTCTTCGTTGTTCCTGCAGGCTATGCGTATCGCTATCCCGGCGGTCATCGTGGCTATCTCCGTCGGAACCAGCGAAGTTCAGGGCATGCTGAATGCGATTCCTGAAGTGGTCACCAGCGGTCTGAACATCGCCGGCGGCATGATCGTGGTCGTTGGTTACGCGATGGTCATCAACATGATGCGCGCAGGCTACCTGATGCCGTTCTTCTACCTTGGCTTCGTCACCGCTGCGTTCACTAACTTCAACCTGGTTGCGCTGGGGGTGATTGGCGCGGTAATGGCTATCCTCTACATCCAGCTGAGCCCGAAATACAACCGCGTAGCGGGTGCGCCAGCGCAGGCTGCTGGTAATAACGATCTCGATAACGAACTGGACTAACAGGTGAGCGAAATGGTTGATATGACTAAAAATACCACCGAGAAAAAACTCACTCCGAGTGACATTCGTGGCGTGTTCATTCGTTCTAACCTGTTCCAGGGGTCATGGAACTTCGAACGTATGCAGGCGCTGGGCTTCTGCTTCTCTATGGTACCGGCTATTCGTCGCCTGTATCCGGAGAACAACGATGCGCGTAAGCAGGCAATTAAGCGTCACCTGGAGTTCTTTAACACTCACCCGTACGTCGCAGCGCCCGTTCTGGGCGTAACGCTGGCGATGGAAGAGCAGCGTGCAAACGGTGCCGAGATCGATGATGGTGCCATCAACGGTATCAAAGTCGGTCTGATGGGGCCGCTGGCTGGCGTCGGCGACCCGATCTTCTGGGGTACCGTGCGTCCGGTATTTGCGGCATTGGGCGCCGGTATCGCGATGAGCGGCAGCCTGTTAGGCCCGCTGTTGTTCTTTATTCTGTTCAACGCCGTCCGTCTGCTGACCCGTTACTACGGCGTGGCATACGGTTACAGCAAAGGTGTCGATATCGTTAAGGATATGGGCGGCGGCTTCCTGCAGAAACTGACCGAGGGGGCGTCAATTCTCGGCCTGTTTGTCATGGGGGCGTTGGTTAACAAGTGGACGCATGTGAACATTCCGCTGGTGGTGTCAAAAATCACCGGTTCAGATGGTCAGGTTCACGTAACGACCGTACAGACTATCCTTGACCAGCTGATGCCGGGCCTGGTGCCTCTGCTGCTGACTTTCGCCTGTATGTGGCTGCTGCGTAAGAAAGTTAACGCCCTATGGATTATCGTCGGCTTCTTCGTCATCGGTATCGTCGGCTACGCTATCGGCCTGCTGGGCCTGTAATAATCCTGTTGTCCGCCGGGGGCTTGCCCCCGGCTTTTTTTTCACTGGAGGATAGATGACAATCACGGATCTGGTGCTGATTCTGTTTATTGTTGTTCTGCTGGCGTTTGCCATTTATGACCAGTTTATTATGCCCCGTCGCAACGGCCCGTTACTCCTGGCCATCCCCCTGCTCCGCCGCAGTCGCGTTGACGGGATCATCTTCGTCGGCCTGATCGCCATTCTGATTTATAACAATATCATCAGTCACGGTGCGCTAATCACCACATGGTTATTATCTGCGCTGGCGTTAATGGGGTTGTTTCTGTTCTGGATCCGGACGCCGAAAATCATCTTCAAACCAACTGGTTTTTTCTTCGCCAATATCTGGATTGAATATAAGCGAATTAAAGCGATGAATTTATCGGAAGATGGCGTACTGGTGATGCAATTAGAACAGCGGCGCCTGCTTATTCGTGTACGAAACATCGACGATCTGGAAAAGATATACAAACTTCTCGTTTCAACTCAGTAAGTTACTAATATAGCCAACGCTATATTTCAGCGATTTCCGGCAGATGGATATATAGCCATGGCTATATTCCGTCTGCGCACTTTACTTATATTTATTAACGAATTATTTACCCATAAATTCAAATGAAAATCGTTATCATTTGGTTATCGAAATAAATAAATCCTGTTATTGTTTTATATTCTAAAAATATGTTAAGGTTGCGCCCGTCGTTGGGGAGTAGCCGGTTTCCTGCCTGCCAGGAAATGTGCGTGTCAACATACTCGTTGCAAAACGTGGCACGTACGGGTTGAAGAAGGTGTTCAATCAGGCGAGACCATAGACACATCACCGCTGTACGCATACCTGAATCGCGGGCTGCGTATATCTACTGGGGGCTGTGATGTGTCATATGGATTTTCCCCGGTCAGGACGCAATCATGAACATCTCCGCTACGATTCTTCTTGCCTTTGGCATGTCCATGGACGCCTTCGCGGCCTCTATCGGTAAAGGCGCCACCTTACACAAACCTAAGTTCTCCGAAGCGCTGCGCACCGGGTTAATTTTCGGCGCCATCGAAACACTCACCCCGCTTGTCGGCTGGGGGATGGGGATGCTCGCCAGCCAGTTCGTGCTGGAGTGGAATCACTGGATCGCGTTCGTGCTGCTGGTCTTTCTCGGCGGACGTATGGTCATCGAAGGTTTTCGTACAACCGAAGATGAGGCGTGTGAAGCGCCTCGTCGCCATGGTTTCTGGCTGCTGGTCACCACCGCCTTCGCCACCAGTCTCGATGCGATGGCCGTCGGCGTCGGCCTGGCATTCCTGCAGGTAAATATTATCGCCACCGCGCTGGCTATCGGCTGCGCAACGCTGGTGATGTCGACGCTGGGGATAATGGTCGGACGGTTTATCGGCCCGCTGCTGGGCAAACGAGCCGAAATTCTTGGTGGTATTGTCCTGATGGGTATCGGCGCCCAGATTCTCTGGAGCCATTTCGCCGGTTAGTTCTCAGGCCTCACGCTGCCAGCAGTGAATCATAAAATCGGTCTGGCAGCGGAAAGTCGCCTGCGCGCGCAGCGTTTCACGCACCGCTGGCTTCGCCCGCCACGCGAATGGCGTCATCTGCAGCAGCGCTTCAGCCTCGGCCCCGGTCAGCTGCATCGGATAGGCCAGCTGCTGCTGCTGGCTTAATGTAAAACCGGCCATCTGTTCATGATTTTGCTCATGCAGACGCACCTCATCGTAAATCAACCCTTTCAGCTCCAGCAAATGACGCGGCCCCGGCGTGGCGGTAATGACCCAGCCGCCGGGTCTGACCACCCGCGCCAGCTCCTGCGCATTACAAGGGGCATAAATTCGCACCACCGCATCCAGGCTGGCGTCGTCGAACGGCAGACGCTGGCTCGATGCGACGCAAAAGTTAACCTGCGGATAGCGTCTGGCCGCCGCGCGAATGGCCGACTTTGAGACGTCCAGCCCCCAACAATGAGCGGCGATGGCGGCAAACGCATGGGTGTAATACCCTTCCCCGCAGCCGATATCAAGCAGGCGCTCAGGGGCAGCGACGGACAGAAAGTCGCTAATGGCATCACGCAGAGGTTGATAGTGGCCCGCGTCGAGAAACGCCCGCCGCGCCTGCATCATCTCCGCGCTATCGCCCGGATCGCGAGACCGCTTAAACTGCACCGGCAGTAAATTGACATACCCCTCTTTCGCCAGATCGAACTGGTGCCGCTGCGGGCAGATATAGCTATTATCGCGGCGGGAAAGCGGCGCGTGGCAAAGTGGGCAACTGTATGACATGACAACTCCGGTGTCGCTGAAAGGGCGAAAGTGTAGCGCTATTCGCCCTTTCAGACCACTGTTACAACGCCGGCGGAACGGCATCCCCGCTATGCATCACAATCAGATTTTCCGAACCTTGTGGCATACCGTCCGGCATCACATTTTCCAGCCGCAGCACATCTCCCATGATCTGGCTAAAGACCGGTGCAGAAACCGCCCCACCATAATAGGCGCCATTGCTGGGATCGTTAATCACCACCACCAGCGCAAACTGCGGACGACTGGCGGGCGCCACGCCTGCGGTATACGCCACATATTTATCGATATATTTACCGTCAGGACCGATTTTTTTCGCGGTCCCGGTTTTCACCGCAATGCGATAATCGCGCACCGCCGCTTTGGTTCCGCCGCCGCCCGGCAACGCCACGCTCTCCATCATATGCTCCACTTCATGCACTATCGGTTCTGGCATAACCCGCGTGCCGATAACCGGCGGGTCGATACGGGTAATCGAGAGCGGTCGTTCGATACCGAAGCCGCCGATAGTGGCATAAACGTGCGCCAGCTGCAGCGGAGTCACCATCAGACCATATCCGAAGGCAAAGGTCGCGCGGTCCAGCTGACCCCAATAGCGCCGTTGCGGCATCAGTCCGGCGCTTTCACCGGTCAGCCCCAGCCCGGTCGGGTCGCCAAAACCGAACGCTTTATAGGTATCGATCAGGTGTTGAACCGGCATGGCCAGCGACAGATGCGAAACGCCGGTATCGCTGGATTTTTGCAAAATGCCGGTCAATGACAGTTCGGGATAATAGCCAACGTCACGAATGCGGTGACCATCAAGCACAAAGGGATGGGTATCCACTACGCTGTCCGGCTGCACAATCCCCTGCTGTAACGCCGTCATCACTACCAGCGGTTTTACCGTCGAGCCTGGCTCAAAGGTGTCACTGATGGCGCGGTTGCGAAAATCATCGAGCCTGGCGTTGTCACGATTATTGGGATTGAAGTCCGGATAGCTGGCCATCGCCAGTATCTCGCCGGTATCAATCTTAATCAGTACCGCCGCCCCTGATTCCGCCTTATTCCAGTTCACGGCGTTATCCAGCGCATCTTCAGTCACCGTCTGCAGACGTTCGTCGATACTCAGCTGAATATTATGCGCAGGCACCGCCGGCATCTCGGTGATATTTTCAATCACGTGGCCATGACGATCTTTACGCACCAGCCGGCGCCCCGGCTTTCCGGTAAGCTGGGCATTAAAGCTTTTCTCAATCCCCTCAATGCCCTGGTTATCGATATTAGTAAACCCCAACAGGTTAGCCGCCACGTGCCCCGCGGGATAGAAGCGGCGCGACTCATCGCGCAGGTTGATCCCTGGCAGGTGCAGTTTGTCGATCCATTCGGCCTGCTCCGGGTTAACCTGACGGGCCAGATAGATGAACCGCATATGCGGATGGCTCTCAACGCGTTTGGCCAGTTCGCTCAGATTGAGGTGCAGCGCCTCCGCCATCGCCTGCCAGCGCGGGCCATAGCCGACGCCGCCCTTTTGCATAATGGTTTGCGGGTCGGCCCAGATAGCGCTCACCGGCACGCTGACCGCCAGCGGGCGGTTCTCGCGGTCGCTGATGGTTCCACGCTGTACATCGATGGGTTCTTCGCGCAACGAACGCATATCTTCTTGTTTCACCAGGTTATCTGGAGAAACGATTTGCAGCCAGGCTACCCGCCCCAACAGTATTCCGAGACACCCGAGAATTGCCACGCACAACAGCCCAAAACGAAGAGGGGTGAAATGAGCAACTGACTTATTTTTGTACTTTAGCACCGTAGCTCCAGCATTATATTGCAACCCTCTGATTTAACAGAAAATCGGCACAACAGGATGCGAAACTATGCGAATAAGGATGTTGTTTTGCAACAAAGCGCGACGGAGGGGGAAAAATGGAAATGTTTTGCAATAAAGACTAAAAAGCCCCGCAGAGGCGAGGCTTTTCTTACAAGATGAGTGGTCTTGAATCAGATAGCAGTAACGTTAACTGCTGCCGGACCTTTCTGGCCGTCCTGAATTTCGAACTCAACGTTCTGGCCTTCAGCCAGAGTTTTGAAGCCATTACCCTGGATAGCGGAGAAGTGTACGAACACATCTTTGCTGCCATCAGCCGGAGTAATGAAACCAAAACCTTTAGACTCGTTGAACCACTTAACTTGACCTTTAATCTTTGCCATTTGCAAAATTCCTTAGACTGTTTTCTTCGCCCACAGGCGCTTACATAGATAAAACTGACACATTACTGCATGAGGCACTAATATAAGGTTCGGCAGAGAAGCGGTATTCAACGACAACGTGTTTACTCAGGACTTCTTTACTGAAAATGCCACACATAAACAGAACTGTACCTCGTTTAACCCGAAAGGTGTTATCACATACAACGTAAATAATGGCAAGCCATTTTTAAACGTGTCTCGATCCTTCGCACAAATTATAAGGTAATCATTTGATCGCCTGCACATTTATGCGTCTTTGCCGCCCAGGGTTGCCCTCGCTGCTACCGCGGGATTCGCAATATAGCCAACCCCATGATTGCAACTTTTTTACCATAGCTCAACAACTTCGGTTCGTCCAGGTACCTGGCTATTCAAACACCACATTTTCAGCAAGCACCGTCAGGAGCGGTGCATAATGATGCGTATAAAAGGTCATATCTATAGTTGAAATTTCGCTTAAATTCTGCGGAGGTAAAGATATAAAATCGTCACCCGCTCACGTTATAAATATTATTTATAATACAATTTAAACATGAAGCATTAATGACGATATTTTTCATCAGACAATTAAAACAGATTGTTATTATTTAATTTGATTAACTAAAAAATCAATGGCGTCAATAGCCAGAATTGGGAGCGGGAACACACTCAGGGCGCGAGGAAGTGTAACAAAACGATCGGGAAGGATAAGAAAAAGTTATAGCCTCTCCGTGATCCAGGTGCACACCGACGCGGTGCACACCTGTCAGTCAGTTACCGTTCGGCGACGAGACGGATAAAGTCGTCATCGTCTTTCTCTCCCGCCGAAGTCTTAGTAACCTCTTCTTTCTCAGGCTCATTGGCTTCACAGAGACGGCGCAGCAGCGCATTTTGCCGCTTTTGCTGGTCCAGTAACGCCTGCAGCAGTTCAATCTGCTGATTGGTGCGCGAACTTGCGCGATTAACAAAAAACCATAACAACAAACCGACAAGCAGCAGCACAACGGACAGTGCCAGCGATGCCAGATTTAAGATCCCAGGATTCAGTAACTCACTCATTTCACCACCTCAAAGAGAAGGCGTCCATTCTACCACTCGCGCAGCAGAAGGAAATCGGTCGTCATAAAAATGTCTTACCAGGGGATAAACTTGTTGATTGTGCAGATGCCGCTGAAAAACTGTACATCTTGATCGCACATTACGTTAAGCATCTGAGTCCACAGCAACAAACAGCCCGCTATGATGACTATCAGCAAAACCCAGCGTACTTTTTTCACTCCATTCTCCGCATCAGTATCAGATGTTTCCAGGATAACATGAGCATCTTAAACCGTGGCTAACTGTAATACGAAAGACAAGTTTAGGAATCATAGACTTGTTTCAATACGTGTAGCTGTCAAAATAGGCGCAGGGATAATGTAAACCATGAGGCAACAATGCGATTAATCATTCGTTCCATTGTAGTACTGGCTATCGTATGGATTGGGATATTATTGAGCGGCTATGGCATTCTTATTGGCAGCAATGAGAATGCTGCGGGACTGGGGCTTCAGTGTAAATATCTGACCGCTCGCGGCACCAGTACCGCACAATACGTTCATTCTGATAGCGGTATTATCGGTGTTACCGACTGCCCGATTTTACGCAAAAGCGAAACCGTTATCGACAAAGGTTAATGCGTAAAAGCGACAGCGGGAAACGTATTCCCGCTGTCGCTTAACTGACCAGGCTGCCCTTCGGATCAGAATGGATAGTCGTTATAGCCCATCTGTTCAGAAATCTTACGCGCCGCCGTGTGCAGCATCTCCACGTATTCACTCAGACGCTCTTCCGAGAAACGCAGAGTCGGGAAAGAGATACTCAGACCTGCAATCACCACGCCAAAGCGGTCGAAAACCGGTACGCCGATGCAGCGCAGTCCCTCTTCCTGTTCTTCATTATCTTCACCGTAGCCCTGCTGACGAACCTGATCCAGGACGCCAAGCAGCGCTTCCGTACTGGTAATGGTCCGCTCGGTGCTGCGTTTGTATTCGACGCCTTCAAGAATTTGCTCAACTTCAGCGCGATCGCGCCACGCCAGCAGCACTTTACCGATAGCGGTACTGTACAACGGGTTGCGGCGACCGATTCGTGAGTACATCCGCAGGTTGTACATCGAGTCGATTTTGTGGATATAGACGATGCTGTCTTCATCCAGCGCCCCCAGGTGGATCGTCTCTTTCGTCAGCCGCGAAAGTTCACGCATCTGGATATCGGCACTGCGGACCAGATCGACATTCTGTAGCGCACGCGCGCCCAGTTCGAACAGCTTGAGCGTCAGGGAGTATTTCTCGGATTCACCTTCCTGCGCCACATAGCCCAGCGATTTCATGGTTTGCAAAAAGCGATAAACGGTGCTTTTTGACATCATGACGCGCTGGGACAGTTCGGTTATGCCAATTTCACGCTCTTCACCAAGCGCCTGCAGAATGCCAAAAACCTTCAATACCGAAGAGACAGAATCTGGCTGCTTATCCAAATCTGCAACTGCCATTTATCACCTCATCGTAACTGTTTTATAAAAATCAGAACCGGTTTTTATTATAAATTCGCATCGCGCCCCCCGCAATCGTTCTTCTGCTCATTCGTTACAAATCTGCGACATACAGCCGAATAATCAATGCTAAAATCATTACTCAGAGAATAATTACCCTAAAGACATACATTCAACATGGATAAAAACATTTCCGATGGCCTGCCTTTGCCGCAGCGCTACGGCGCAATTCTGACCATCGTTTTAGGGTTAGCCATGGCGGTGCTCGACGGCGCAATCGCTAACGTGGCCCTGCCGACTATTGCCACCGATTTAAACGCCTCGCCGGCGGCGTCAATCTGGATTGTCAACGCCTACCAGATAGCTATCGTGATTGCCCTTCTGCCGCTCTCTTTTCTCGGCGATATGTTTGGCTATCGGCGTATCTATAAAATCGGCCTTGCGCTGTTTACTCTGACCTCGCTCGCCTGCGCACTTTCCCATAGTCTGGAGATGCTGACCCTTGCCCGCGTCGCGCAGGGCCTTGGCGGCGCCGCCCTGATGAGCGTCAATACGGCGCTGATCCGGCTTATTTTCCCGCAGCGTTTTCTCGGACGCGGGATGGGGATTAACTCCTTCGTGGTGGCGGTTTCATCGGCCGCTGGCCCCACTATTGCGGCAGCGATTCTCTCGGTGGCCTCCTGGCAATGGCTGTTTTTTATTAATATTCCGCTCGGGATTGTTTCGCTTATCCTCGCCATGCGTTACCTGCCGGCGAACGTTGGCCGGAGCAAAATCACCCGTTTCGATCTTCCCAGCGCCATAATGAATGCGCTGACGTTTGGCCTGTTGATTACCGCTCTCGGCGGTTTTGCCCAGGGTCAGTCGGGACGACTCGTGCTTGCAGAAGTGGCCGCGATGCTGGTTATCGGTTTCTTCTTTGTGCGCCGCCAGCTGCAGATGCCGGTACCGCTGTTGCCGATTGACCTGCTGCGCATCCCGCTGTTTTCCCTGTCTATCTGTACCTCTGTTTGCTCGTTCTGCGCGCAAATGCTGGCGCTGGTTTCCCTGCCCTTCTTCCTGCAGTCGGTGATGGGCCGTAGCGAAGTCGAAACCGGCTTACTGCTGACGCCGTGGCCTCTGGCTACCATGGTGATGGCGCCGCTGGCGGGTTATATGATTGAGAAAGTGCACGCGGGATTACTGGGGGCAATCGGTCTGCTGGTGATGGCCTGCGGCCTGTTTGGCCTCGCGCTGTTGCCCTCCTCGCCTTCCGATCTGGATATTATCTGGCGCATGGCGCTGTGCGGCGCCGGTTTTGGCCTGTTCCAGTCGCCGAACAACCATACCATTGTCTCTTCCGCACCGGCCCAGCGCAGCGGCGGCGCCAGCGGAATGCTGGGGACCGCGCGACTGCTCGGTCAAAGTACCGGTGCGGCGCTGGTTGCCCTGCTACTTAACCTGCAGGGCAACGGCGGCACCCACAGCGCACTGCTGCTGGCCGGTGGGCTGGCGGTGATTGCCGCAACCGTCAGCGGGCTTCGCGTAACCCAGCCCCGTCCGGGACAATAGCCGCTCTCCTCAGGCTTCAGCCAAAAAAAATCCGCAGCCCGGGGGCCGCGGATTTTTTTAGCTATTCTGCAACAACGTTACTTCAGGTATTCGCCACTGCGCAGCGCTTCAATACGCTTATCCAGCGGCGGGTGAGTCATGAACAGTTCGCTCATTGACTTCGCCTTACCGTTAATGCAGAACGCCATCATGCTGCTGGCTTCCTGCGGTTCATAGCTGGTTTTCAGGCGCTGCAGCGCGGCAATCATTTTCTCACGCCCAACCAGTCTGGCAGACCCGGCATCGGCGTGGAATTCACGATAGCGCGAGAACCACATGGTAATAATGCTGGCCAGAATACCGAACACCAGTTCCAGCACGGTCGCTACGGCAAAGTAAATCAGCGGGTTACCGTTGCTGCTTTCACTGTCATCCCGGTTCCCGCCCAGGAAGCCGGCGGCAATCTGCGCGATAACACGCGAGATAAAGATAACGAAGGTGTTCACCACCCCCTGAATCAGCGTCATAGTGACCATGTCACCGTTGGCGATGTGGCTGATTTCGTGGGCGATGACCGCTTCGGCTTCGTCACGACTCATGTTTTGCAGCAGCCCGGTGCTCACGGCGACCAGAGAAGCATCGCGGCGGGCGCCGGTGGCAAACGCGTTGATATCCGGCGCATGGTAGATGGCGACCTGCGGCATGCCAATACCCGCCTGCTGCGCCTGCTGTGCGACGGTGTTCATCAGCCAGCGTTCTGTTTCATTGCGCGGCTGCTCAATCACTTCCCCACCCACGGATTTCAGTGCCATCCATTTCGACATCATCAGCGAAACGATCGATCCACCAAAACCAAAAAGCAGCGCCATGATCAGTAACCCGGTCATGCTGCTTGACTGAATTCCCGTCAGGCTTAACACCAGCCCGAATACCACCATCACTGCCAGGTTGGTCAACAGGAAAAGCGCGATTCGCATCATAATTTTCTTTTAACCTCGATTTAACAAAACGCACTATGCGATTACCCATATCGTATGGGTAGAACGCCAATTTTCAACGATCAGGCCCCGCTAAGTCACGAGAAAAACACAACTTTACATTTTGTCACAGCGAACTGACATCTGCGTAAGTTGTTGACATTTTGTATGTCTAAGAGAGGCCGGTCGGGAGGATGACGGAAAGAAAAACGGGCACAATCATTGTGCCCGTTGGGTGCTTATTTGCTGACCGGCGGTTCTACCGCGGGCATCTCTTTCTCAAGATGCGCAAGGTCTACCGCAATGTGGACCGTCTCATCAAGATACGGATCCGGCTCCTGGTAGTCCTTCGGCAGATCGTCCAGTTTCTTCAGCGGCGGTTTACCTTCGCGCTTCAGACGATCGTTAATCCGTGCCAGGCGCGTCGCATCGTCTTCTTCGTTCTCTTTTTCACGCTGAGCGTAGTTGAGAGAAACGATATAACGCTTATCTTTCATTGCGTTATAACGAGCGATGTCCTTCATGATGTACTGGAACTCGGGATCTTTGGCGATGCGCTCATTATGCAGCTTCAGCAGCTGCGGATCGAACGGTTTCAAATCACCGGATTTCACGTAGGTCGCCGCATTGACGCTATCCCACGGCAGCGCGTTATCTTCATACTGCTCACCGGTTTCACGATCTTCGCTACCGGTCGGCATCATGATATCCGGCGTGACGCCTTTACGTTGGGTACTGCCGCCGTTAATGCGGTAGAACTTCTGAATGGTGTACTGTACAGAGCCCAGCGCCGGCCAGTCAGGGCGCAGCATCTGATCGTAAATCCGGTTCAGCGAGCGATACTGCTGAACGGTGCCTTTACCAAAGGTCGGCTCGCCAACAATTAAGCCGCGACCGTAATCCTGCATGGCGGCAGCGAAGATTTCAGAGGCCGAAGCACTGAAACGATCGACCAACACCACCAGCGGGCCTTTATAGTACACCACGCCATCGGTATCGCTGTCTTCACGCACTTTGCCGTTGTTGTCACGGACCTGAACCACCGGGCCAGACGGGATAAACAGACCGGAGAGTGAAACGGCTTCGGTCAGCGCCCCGCCGCCATTGCTGCGCAGGTCGATAACAATGCTGCTGACGTTCTGTTTCTCCAGCTTCTGCAGCTGCACCTTGACGTCGTCCGTCAGGCCAACGTAGAAGCCCGGGATATCCAGCACGCCGACTTTCTCTTTGCCGACGGTTTTCACCGACATCTTCACCGCGCGGTCTTCGAGACGAATACGCTCTCGGGTTAGCGTGACGATGCGGGTTTTCGCGCCCTTACCAGCAGGCAGAACTTCGAGACGCACTTTGCTGCCCTTCGGCCCTTTAATCAGCGCAACAACGTCATCCAGACGCCAGCCGATAACGTCAACCATGCCTTTACCGGACTGGCCGACGCCGACGATACGATCGCCGACGGCGATCGATTTGCTCTTCGCCGCCGGACCACCGGCTACCAGCGAATTGATGACCGTATAGTCGTCATCCATCTGCAGTACCGCGCCGATGCCCTCTAACGACAGGCTCATTTCGGTATTGAACTGTTCGGTATTGCGCGGGGACAGATAGTTGGTGTGCGGGTCAATCTCGCGAGCAAAAGCGGTCATCACCATCGAGAACACATCTTCGCTGTTGGACTGCGCCAGGCGACGAATGGCGAACTTGTAGCGACGCGTTAAGGTATCGCGAATTTCTTTGTCATCTTTGCCAGTAAGCTTGAGGCTCAGCTGGTCAAACTTAACCTTGGCATCCCACAGCGCGTTGAGCTCGGCTTCGTCTTTCGGCCAGGGGGCTTTGCTGCGGTCAAGGTTGAAGTTGTCGTTGCCGGTAAAGTCCATCGGACGTTCCAGCACCTTCAATGCATACTGATAGCGCTCAAAACGACGCTTCTGCGCCAGGTTATACAGGTCGTAAAAAACGTCCAGCTTTCCGGTACGCAGCTCATCGCCGATTTGATTCTTCTTCGCCGAGAACTGAGCGATATCGCTGGCCAACAGCACATTGTGGCTGTAGTCCAGCAGATTCAGATAGCGGTCGAAAATTTTTGCCGAGAAGGCGTTGTCGAGATCAAATTGCCGGTAGTGAGAACGGGTAAAGCGCGAGGTAACGCGCTCACTCACCGTCGCGTGCTGCGGCTCTTCTTTCAGCACGGGAATTTGATCGACTCGAGTAATATCGTCCACGGCGAACGCATGGCCTGCTATTGCTAGCAGGCCCGCAAGCGCGGTGAGCTTAAAGAATGTGTTCATGCCTGGCCCGGCCTCCGTTTCAGAACACCAGGTGTTCTGCGCGTACAATCATTGACATACCAGAAGTCAGCTGTACACGAACGCCATCTTTGGTGATTTCCAGAACGGTGGCGTCCATTGCGTTGTTGCCTGCTTTCACCTTCAGAGCCTGGCCAACGCTTAACGCGGTCAGATCTGATACAGGGGTATGACGCTCTTCACGCGGTGCTTTTGCAACGGCTGGACGCGGCTTACGCTGTTCGGTGCCTTCTTTGCGACGAACCTGAGGACGTGGCTTACGCTCACGACGAGCACCGTCTTCCTGCTGACCCGCAGCGGCGGCGGCTTCGCGCTTTTTAGCCTGCTGGCTTGCGCGCTGCGCCTGAACGCGAGCTTTTGCTTCTTCGAGCTGCTGACGAGCGTGAGCAACATGCTGCTCTTCCAGTTCGCCGCACGGGTTGCCGTCAAGGTCAACGCGAACTGCGCCTGGCTTAACGCCGTACAGATAGCGCCAGCTCGAAGTATAAAGACGTAAAGCGGCACGAAGTTGGGTTTTGCTGAGATTCATCTCCCCCCCAACACGCTCCACGAGATCCTGAAAAATACCGACTTTCAGGGGGCGAGCTTCACCTTCAGCGCTGAAGCACTGAGGGAAACGTTCGGCCAGAAACGCGATAACTTCTTTACTGCTATTCAACTTAGGTTGATTTTCCATGAAATTTCCTGATTACAACGGACGTAGCCAACAAGCCGCAGGCATGAACAGGCGTCATTATAATGACGCCATCGCTAAATGCTACGTTATCCGTTGATTATCCTGCGACGTGGGCGAATATTTTTTGATAGTCAGTCGCAGAAATGAGTTTTTCCAGATGCGCGACCAGTTCAGCCAGCCCCTGCTCATCCTCAGCGGTGAAGCGGGAGAAGGCGGTGCTGTCGATATCCAGAACGCCAATAATCTGATTGTTCACCTGCAGCGGAAAGACGATTTCCGAATTGCTGGCGGCATCACACGCGATATGTCCATCGAAGGCATGAACATCTTCCACCCGCTGAACGCGATTTTGCGCAACGGCCGCACCGCATACGCCTCGCCCAACCGGAATCCGTACGCAGGCCAGTTTGCCCTGGAATGGTCCTAAAACCAGCGTGTCCCCTTCAAGCAGATAGAAACCTGCCCAGTTAACCTCGGTCAGGCGCTCAAACAGCAGCGCGCTGGTATTAGAGATCATCGCCAAAAAACTGGTTTCACCTGCCATTAAAGCCTGAAAATCACGGTTCAAATCCGCGTAAAATTCTATTTTGTTCATTATCTGGTCACTTAGTTGTCTTACTGCGAAACACGCATTGCCTAATAAAATAAGCATTAAATGCGTTCAGGCTCAAGATGAATTCAATCCTGGGTTAAGATAGTGAGATACATTCATTCCTGTACGTAATAAATGCCACTAAAAACACAACCGATAACACCGGCAAAAAAGATGGTCGTGCATGCGGTCAGCCGTCCGCTCCCTCAGGCACATTATCACCGCTGCCCGCAGTGTGACGTTCTTTTTCGTTTGCCGGTGCTTAAGCGTTATCAAAGTGCCTGGTGCCCGCGCTGCAATGCGAAAGTGCGTGATGGCCGCGACTGGTCTCTTTCGCGACTGGGTAGTATGGCCATTACCATGATGCTCCTGATGCCCTTTGCGTGGACCGAACCCTTACTGCGTCTGCATCTGCTCGGTGTACGTATCGATGCGAACGTAATCCAGGGGATCTGGCAAATGACCGGTCAGGGCGATCCGCTTACTGCCGCGATGGTGCTGTTTTGTGCGATTGGCGCACCGGCGCTGCTGGTCATCTCGATCGCCTATCTCTGGCTGGGGAACGTTCTGGGGATGAATTTACGCCCGGTGCTGCTGATGCTGGAAAAACTCAAAGAGTGGGTGATGCTGGATATCTATCTGGTCGGTATCGGCGTGGCCTCCATCAAAGTACAGGATTACGCCTTCCTGCAGCCGGGCGTCGGGCTTGTGGCCTTTATCTCGCTCACCCTGCTCAGCATTCTGACGATCATTCATATGAACGTTGAAGAGCTATGGGAGCGATTTTATCCCCAGCGTCCAGCGTTTCGGGCCGACCCGGCGCTACAGGTTTGCACCGGCTGTCATTACACCGGCTTTCGCGATGCCCGCGGACGCTGCCGACGCTGCCATACGCCGCTCCACCATCGACGGCCGCAGAGTCTGCAGCGAAGCTGGGCCGGGCTGATTGCGTCGGTGGTGTTCCTGCTTCCCGCAAACCTGCTGCCGATCTCCATTATTTACGTCAACGGCGCACGACAGGATGATACGATTCTGTCGGGGATTATGTCGTTGGCCAATAGCAATGTGGCGATTGCCGGCGTGGTGTTTATCGCCAGTATTCTGGTGCCATTTACCAAAGTTATTGTCTTGTTTACGCTGTTAGTGAGCATACAATTCAAGTGCGAACAGGGGCTGCGTACCCGCATCATCCTGCTGCGGCTGATTACCTGGATCGGCCGTTGGTCAATGTTGGATCTTTTTGTTATCTCATTAACCATGTCACTGATTAATCGCGACCAACTCCTCGCTTTCACGATGGGGCCTGCTGCGGTATATTTCGGCGCCGCGGTAATATTAACTATCCTTGCTGTTGAATGGCTGGACAGCCGCTTACTTTGGGACGCACATGAGTCAGGAAACGCCCGCTTCACCGACTGAAGCCAGAATTAAAACTAAACGTCGCATCTCGCCATTCTGGCTGCTGCCGGTAATAGCCCTGCTGATCGCCAGCTGGCTGATCTGGACCAGCTATAACGATCGCGGGACGACCATCACCATCGACTTCCAGTCGGCCAACGGGATTGTCCCGGGGCGCACGCCTATCCGCTATCAAGGGGTCGAGGTGGGCACCGTCGAGAATATCTCGCTGAGCAAAGACCTGAGCAAAATCGAAGTCTCTGCCAGTGTGAAGGGCGATATGAAAGACGCTCTGCGCAAAGATACCCAGTTCTGGCTGGTTACTCCGAAAGCCTCGCTGGCCGGCGTATCCGGTCTTGATGCGCTGGTTGGCGGTAACTACATCGGCATGATGCCGGGTAAAGGGGAGCCGCAGGACCATTTCGTCGCTCTCGATACCCAGCCGAAATACCATATCAACAACGGCGAGCTGATGATTCATCTGCAGGCGCCGGACCTCGGTTCGCTCACCAGCGGATCGCTGGTCTACTTCCGCAAAATTCCGGTGGGTCGGGTTTACGATTTTGCGCTCAATGATAACAATCAGGGCGTCACTATCGATGTGCTGATTGAACGCCGCTTTACAAACCTGGTGAAAAAAGGCAGCCGCTTCTGGAATGTGTCAGGCGTTAAGGCCGATGTCGGCCTCGGCGGCGCGAAAGTCCAGCTGGAAAGCCTCTCCGCGCTGGTCAATGGCGCTATTGCCTTTGACTCCCCTGCCGATTCTCAGGCCGCGCAACAAAACGATGAGTTTGGTCTGTACGAAGATTTGGCTCATAGCCAGCGCGGGGTTCTGGTCACGCTGGAGCTGCCTGACGGCGAAGGCCTGAAAGCCGGCTCCACCCCGCTGATGTACCAGGGGCTGGAAGTCGGGCAACTGACCAAACTCAACCTCAATCCCGGCAGTAAAGTGACCGGTGAGATGACGGTTGACCCAAGCGTGGTCACCCTGCTCAGAGATAAGACGCTTATTCAGATGAAAAAGCCGAAAATCTCGCTGGATAGCCCCAGCCTCAGCGCCCTGTTGACCGGGAATACGTTCGAACTGGTGCCCGGAGAGGGGGAGACGCGAAATCACTTTGTGGTGCTTCCGGCTGACAAATCCCTGCTCGATGAACCGGATGTGGCGACGGTGACGCTCACGGCAGCGGAGAGTTACGGCATTGATGCCGGGCAGCCGCTGGTGCTGCACGGCGTGAAAGTGGGTCAGGTTCTGGAGCGCAAGCTGACCGCTAAAGGCGTCACCTTCCAGGTGGCCATTACCCCTGAGTATCGCGACCTGGTGCGCGGCGACAGCAAATTTGTCGTTAACAGCCGTCTTGACGTGAAAGTGGGTTTTGATGGCATCAAAGTGCTGGGCGCCAGCGCCAGCGAGTGGGTCGAAGGCGGTATTCGTATTATCCCTGGCGAGAAAGGGGCAATACAGGCCAGCTATCCGCTGTATGCCAATATGGAGAAGGCGGAAGAAAACAGCCTCAGCGAAGTGCCCACCACCACTCTGAGCCTGACGGCAGAGACCCTGCCGGATGTTCAGGAAGGCTCGGTGGTGCTGTATCGTAAGTTTGCCGTCGGCGAGATCATTTCGGTTAAACCCCGCCGCAACGCATTTGATATCGATCTGCATATTAAGCCGGAATATCGCAATCTGTTGACCAACAATAGCGTCTTCTGGGCCGAGGGCGGCGCCAAAGTCCAGCTCGATGGCAATGGTCTGACCGTGCAGGCATCACCGCTGTCACGGGCATTGAAAGGCGCAATCAGCTTTGACGATCTCAGCGGCAGTAGCGCCGGCGCGCGAATTGGCAACAAACACATTCTCTATGCTTCTGAAACCGCTGCCCGGGCAGTCGGTGGCCAGATTACGCTGCATGCCTTTGATGCCGGTAAAATTTCCGAAGGGATGCCGATTCGCTACCTGGGCATTAATATCGGCCAGATCCAGTCCCTGAATCTGATTACCGCGAAAAACGAAGTCCAGGCGAAAGCCGTGCTTTACCCGGAGTACGTCGAGACCTTCGCCCGCAGCGGGACCCGTTTCTCGGTGATCACCCCGCAGATTTCTGCGGCGGGCGTCGAACACCTGGATACCATTTTCCAGCCCTACATCAACGTTGAACCCGGCCGCGGCACGCCACGCCGTGATTTCGAAATTCAGGAAACGACAATTAGCGACTCCCGCTACATTGACGGTCTGAGCATCGTTGTCGAAGTGCCGGAAGCCGGTTCGCTGGATATCGGAACGCCGGTACTGTTCCGCGGCCTGGAAGTCGGTACGGTGACCGGCTTGACGCTGGGCTCGATGTCGGATCGCGTGATGGTCAAATTGCGTATCAGCAAACGCTATCAGTATCTGGTGCGTAACAATTCGGTCTTCTGGCTCTCTTCCGGCTATAACCTCGACTTTGGCCTGATTGGCGGCGTCGTGAAAACCGGGACCTTTAACCAGTTCATTCGCGGCGGTATCTCCTTTGCCACGCCGCCGGGCACGCCGCTGGCGCCGAAGGCACAGGATGGTAAACACTTCCTGCTGCTGGAAAGCGAACCGAAAGAGTGGCGGGAATGGGGCACGGCCCTGCCACAGTAAGCAAAACGCTCCGGTGTCCCCCGCCGGAGCGTTTATGATAAACTGCGCACCCTTTTTTCTTGTGGTGCGCACCAGTGGCTCAAAACGCAGTCTATTTTCCTGACCAATTCCTCGCTCAAATGCGTGACGCGATGCCCACGCATCTCTCTTTCGATGCCTTTATCGCGGCCTGCCAGCGCCCGTTACGCCGCAGCCTGCGCGTGAATACGCTGAAAATTTCCGTCGCCGACTTTCTGCAGCAGGTGGCGCCCTATGGCTGGCAGCTGACGCCGATCCCGTGGTGCGAAGAGGGCTTTTGGATCGAACGCGATGATGAGGACTCCCTGCCGCTGGGCAGCACCGCCGAACATCTCAGCGGCCTGTTTTACATCCAGGAAGCCAGTTCTATGCTGCCGGTTGCGGCGCTGTTTGCCGATGGCGACATCCCGCAGCGGGTCATGGATGTGGCCGCCGCCCCTGGTTCCAAAACCACACAGATTGCTGCGCGCATGGGAAATAAGGGCGGAATTCTCGCCAACGAGTTTTCCGCCAGTCGGGTTAAAGTCCTGCATGCCAATATCAGCCGCTGCGGCATCAGCAACGTCGCCTTGACCCACTTCGATGGTCGGGTGTTTGGCGCCGCGCTGCCGGAACGCTTTGACGCCATCCTGCTGGATGCCCCCTGCTCCGGCGAGGGGGTGGTGCGCAAAGATCCCGATGCGTTGAAAAACTGGTCGCCTGAGAGTAATCAGCAGATCGCCGAAACTCAGCGGGAGCTCATCGACAGCGCATTTCACGCGCTGCGCCCCGGCGGCACGCTGGTGTACTCGACCTGCACCCTGAACCGGGAAGAGAACGAAGAGGTCGTGCAGTGGCTGTTAGCCCGCTATCCGCAGGCGGTCGAGGTGCTACCGCTCGGCACGCTGTTCCCGCAGGCTATGGAGGCCTTAACCGCAGAGGGATTTCTCCACGTCTTTCCGCAGATTTTTGACTGCGAAGGTTTTTTTGTTGCCCGCCTCAAGAAAACCGCAGCGATCGAGGCGCTACCGGCGCCGGGTTACAAAGTCGGAAAATTTCCTTTTACGCCGCTTAAAAGCCGGGAAGCCGCAGCGATTTCCGCCGCCGCGGCCGCCGTCGGACTACACTGGGATGACCATCATACGCTCTGGCAGCGTGATAAAGAGATTTGGCTGTTCCCGCAAGCGCTGGAATCATTTATCGGCCAGGTCCGTTTTTCGCGGATTGGCATTCGCCTGGCGGAAACCCATAACAAAGGCTTTCGCTGGCAGCACGAAGCGGTCATTGCGCTCGCCGTCCCGGATGCTCCTTTTGAACTGACGCAGGATGAAGCGGAAGAGTGGTATCGTGGCCGCGACGTCTACCCTGAAACGACGCCGCAGCAGGATGAAGTCATCGTCACGTTCCAGGGGGCAACGCTGGGCCTGGCGAAAAAAGTCGGCTCCCGTTTGAAAAACAGCTACCCGCGTGAGCTGGTTCGCGACGGTAAACTATTTGCCGGTAAGGCGTGATCGACTGCAAAAAAACCGCATTTTTTTACTGGCGGTTTGTCCCCCGTTGTCTACGCTGAAAAATGACGGCCTAACTGGTCGTACCACAACTCAGCAGACCAACGGGGTGAATTTATGAGTAAAACCAGCATTCGAATCGGCGCGTTTGAGATAGACGACGCCGAGCTGCACGGTGAACAGCAGGGAGAGCGAACGTTAAGCATTCCTTGCAAATCCGATCCGGACTTATGCATGCAGCTGGATGGCTGGGATGCGGAAACCAGCGTCCCTGCCATTCTTGATGGTCAACATTCCGTCCTCTACCGTAAGCACTACGATCAACAATCCGATGCCTGGATCATGCGCGTTGCCTGATTCAAAAAGAACCCGTCGCCTGAGACGGGTTATTTATTCCCCCCGTTTATGAGCTACCCTATACTGATTAACAAACCCAAACATGAGGCCAGGATGTTCGCCTTAGTTTTGTTTATTTGTTACCTGGACGGTGGTTGCGAAGATATTGTCGTCGACGTTTACGATAACGAACGACGGTGCCTTGTGGCGATGAACGATCAGCGGATACGCCAGGGCGGCTGTTTTCCGGTTGAAGATTTTATTGATGGTTTCTGGCAGCCTGCCAGCGAATACAGCGATTTTTAAGCGGCTTACTGCAGCTGCACCAGGGTGAGTGCACCGCCGAATACCGCCCCCGTATCAATATAATGTTGATTATCGCTATCATAACGTTGCTTCAACGGCGTGTGGCCAAACCAGAAGTGGTCCGCTCCGCCTATCGCGCCATGTCGACCGGCCAGATGGTCCATCAGGCGCTGTCTGCTCCAGAGCACCTGTTGTTCATCCACCGGCTGCTGCCAACGATAGGTCGCCGCCGGGTAGTCGGCATGGGCCACAATATGGCGCAGCGATCCGGCGCTGAGCTCCACAATCAGCGGCAGCTGGCGACAGCGATCCAGGCGTTCGTCAATCTGCAGCCGCTCGCCGCGCGTGCTCTCCTGATACCAGTGGCCTCCGTTCATGACCCATAGCGTCAACGCCCCGCTCTCTTGCGCATCCAGCGCCATCTGTTCATGGTTACCTCGCACCGCACAGAACCAGCGGCAGTCGAGAAGCGCGAGACATTTCGCGCTTTGCGGCCCGCGATCGATCAAATCGCCCACGGAGATGAGAAGATCCTGGTATGGGTCGAATTTTATCTGCCGGAGATGGCTCATCAATACGGCAAAGCAGCCGTGGAGATCGCCAACCAGCCAGATATTGCGCCAGGCCGAACCCTCAATACGCTGATACATATTTTGCCCCCCTGATACAATTATAGTTAATTCTCTCTTCACCACCCCAAAGATACCCACCTCAATCAAATATAAACGAAACAGAAATATAGTCCGCCAGGATATTAATCTCGCCTCACCAAGCCCTTAAAATAGAGGCTAAATAACAACGAGGTATTTTATCGTGACGGACAATAGCCTGCACTCAGCCTTCGCACAACAGCCCCGCACAAATCTTATTGCCGATCTGGTGATGGGCAGACTTATTCCCGCTCCGATTTGGCAAAAGCGTAATTACCGGCTGAAATTTTTATTGCGTACGGCCTTATTTTATACGCCCACTCGCGCAATGCTGGATAATCTTTCCGTGCGTCCTGACTTTAATCAGTTGCTTGCCGCACAGGTTACCCTGCCGGGTAAAGTTCACCGCCAGTATCTGACGCGTGGGTTAAACGCCAGCCAACGCGCCCAGGCGATTATCAGCCACTATCAGTTCATCGACTCACTGTCAGGCACGCAGCTGGCTGCTGCCATGACCGCCGCTAAAGAGACGATCCTGCTGGAATTGCAGGGTAAAGATGAAGCCCGCTTCACTCTCTCGGCCTCCTCCGCGGGTAAAGCCGAGCGCGAAGGCGAAACCACATTGTGGTTGCGCGATGGTAACCAGACGCTGCTGGCCAGCGCCACCTTCAGCGTCGTGCGCCAGCAGGAGCAATGGCAGCTGGTTATCGGCGGGCTGCAGGGGCCGCGACGTAACGTGCCGCATGAAGTGATTAAACTCGCTACCCGCGCCTGCCATGGTCTGTTTCCTAAACGCCTGCTGATCGAGTTTATCTGGGCGTTGGCCGCCAGAAGCCACATTCAGGCCATTTATGGCGTAAGCGATAATGGCCACGTTTTCCGCGCGCTGCGCTATCGTCTCAGCAAGGGGCGCCATTTCCACGCCAGCTATGATGAGTTCTGGCAGTCTATTGATGGCGTAGCCGATGGCGCCTGGCGCTGGCGCTTGCCGCGACAGATGGAAAGGAAATCGCTGGATGCCATCGCCAGTAAAAAGCGGGCGGAATACCGCCGCCGCTTCCAGCTGCTGGACGACCTGATCGCGCAGGTCGCGCAGCTGACTCCCCAGCCCTGACGGATTAACGCCTGTCCATATCAAACAAACGCCGTTTTTAAATCACGGCGTTTGCATCTTATCCTGTGGTTTCGTTACTATCATCTCTTCATCGTTTCCTTTCTGGTAGCCAGTGAAGTTATGAGTAAAAGTGAAATTGCCCTTCTGGTTATCGTGATAATAATTCTGCTCGGTGCGCTTTGGTTTATTTTCAGCGGTGAGATTTGGACCCTGGTCTGCTACCTTGAATCCCAGCTGTATCCGTCAATCGTCGCGCCTGAATAATACGTTGTTTTTATTACTCCATCTTCATCCCGGCAGCCCTTCATTTCCTGGCAACGCGCGGCCAAATAGATCGCACTAAAATAATATGCCCGCGTATCTTCAGGGCATGGATATCCCGCGGCGATGAAGACCTTGTCTGCGGGCGCGCGGCGCGCCATCGCCCTGACCTTGACCCGCAGTATCCGGCTCAGATTTTCTGTAAAGAGAATGTTAAGGCGTTTTTTGTTGTGGTATAAGGGAAAAAGACCGTAACGGGAAATGAGGGATGATTTCCGGTCTTTTTATGTAACGAGTTGATAAGCTTCAGATAAAAAGAGACCGAACACGATTCCTGTATTCGGTCCAGGGAAATGGCTCTTGGGAGAGAGCCGTGCGCTAAAAGTTGGCATTAATGCAGGCTAAGTCGCCTTGCCTTATAAGAATAGTTTACCGCGTCAGGTTTTCCAGTCCGCAACAAAAGTGGTCGAATAATTCCTGACAAAATGGCCGGTGCCAACAAAAAACCGCCGCTTCCTGAAAGGAATGCAGGCGGTTTTTTATATGTTAATACAGTAAGATAGGTTCGGGTATCAACAAAGCTTCTGCGCGCGCTCAATAAATGGCGCGAGGCTCATTTTTTGTCCCGGATGTTGCGGATCGTCGACCAGGATCACTGAGATCGGCTGAGCGCTGGTTTTCCCCGCTTTCACCTGCTGCTCAGCAACATCATTCAACGGATACTGCACCAGCGTGCTGGGGTTAATGGCAAACAGCGCATTCCCCGGGCGACAGGTCAACATCACCTCTTCGCGATTGAACGCCCAATTATCTTTCCCCACTTCGAAGCGGCTAACGGTGATAATCTGCGGTGCTGCCAGCGCGACGCCAGAGCTTGCCAGTAACAACATAGTTAAAAGAGTTTTTTTCATGATTTAGCCAGTTAATTCAGTAAGGTTCCCAGGTCGCAAACAGGCTGACGGCCAGCAGCGCCAATGCTCCGAGCGCCATTTCAACCTGCGTGGTGCGCAAAATGAGCTGCTCCGCTCGCGTTCCGTTCACCGACATACGTGGCACCAGAACATACCTGTTCACCAGCGCAATTGCTACCATCCCTGCGACCAGGGCACATTTGATCAATAGCATCTCTCCCCACAGCGAATCACGGAATAATCCGCCCTGGATCAGCAGCGCATTTATCACACCGCTGGCGATCGCGCCCGCAACCGCCAGATGTCCGTAGCGAGAAAAGCGCATCATGGTGCCGATAGCGGCCTGACGCCAGCGCCCGCGCGCCAGGCGCAGGCAGTAGATGAACGGCAGCAGCCCGCCAAACCAGCCGGCGACACAGAACAGATGCACAGCATGGTTAGTCCGCTGCACCACGCCCCGTCCCCCCTCGCTCATTGCCGCATGGCCAACGCCCGCCATCAGCAAGATCTGCGCGCACAGCAGCACCAGCAGCAGACGCGCCGGACGACGAGGTTTGAGCCACGCGATCGCCAGCGCAATCCACGCCAGCAGAATCTGCCAGACCCAGACGCTGCCAAAGCGAGTACCGGCAACGGCTTGCCAGATAGCAGGCTGCCAGAGATCCGCCCAACCATTCCCCATCAGACCGCCCTGTATCATCAGCATCAGCAGCGCAGAAACCGCGCTGAGCAGCAGAAGGTGGCGCAGTAGCGGGAAGAAACGCTGCATCAGCAAACGCCGCAGCGTCAGCGGCGCCCACCACGCGCCATACAGCACGCAGCCAAACGCCACCATCAGCGAGAGAAAGTGGACGAAGCGCAGACCGATATAGATTCCCGTGAGCATGCGTTATTTCACGGTAAAGTGATATTGCCCTTTGGTTTTGTGGCCATCAACGGAGACCACGTGCCAGTCAACGGTATACTCCCCCGCCGCCAGCGGCTGCGTCAGCGGAACAATCAGCTGGGCTTTATTGCTGTCGCTGCGGGTAAGCTTACCGGTCGCAACGGCTTTCTGCTGCGGGCCGGTCAGGGTCACGGCGCTAAAGGCCGTTTCGATACCTTCAGAAAAGCTCAAGGTCAGTGATTCGGGAGAGGCGGCGACAGTCGAATCTGCGGCTGGCGTTTGCTGTTGAAGATGCGCATGGGCAAAGGCCGCGGTGCTGACGAGGAAACCGGCGAAAAAAGCAGAGGCGCGCAGCGCGCGCCCGGCGATGGTACGCATAATCGTCATTCCTTTTCGTTATGTATGTAGCACAGAGAATAACCCTGTATAATGGCGTAGTCGAGCGATGCGTCCCGGTCCGACGTCGCGCCCGATCGGTTTTCAGCATCATGAAGGAGAAACCATATGGAAAAAAATCTGGCCAAAATTTCGCAGGACGAGATGGACAAAGTGAACGTCGACCTTGCCGCGGCCGGTGTCGCCTTTAAAGAACGCTACAATATGCCCGTTGTCGCCGATTTAGTGGAGCGGGAGCAACCGTCACACCTGCGTGACTGGTTCCGTGAACGCCTGATCGCCCATCGACTGGCGTCTGTTTCGCTGTCGCGCCTGCCCTATGAACCCAAAGCGAAATAATTCTCGTCCCTTACGGACGTCCCGGTTGGCAAGCGCTGCGCATTCATTTACGCTGGTTTCTTTGGGCCGGAGTGAGCCATGCTACGCGTAATCGATACGGAAACCTGCGGACTGCAGGGAGGCATTGTGGAAATCGCCTCTGTTGATATTGTCGATGGTCAGATAACCAATCCCATGAGTCATCTGGTTCGTCCCGACCGACCTATCAGCCCCCAGGCCATGGCAATTCACCGTATCACCGAAGAGATGGTCGCCGACAAGCCGTGGATTGAAGAGGTTCTGCCGCATTACATCGGCAGCCGGTGGTATGTCGCCCACAACGCCAGCTTCGATCGCCGGGTGTTACCGGAAATGCACGGGGAGTGGATCTGCACCATGAAGATGGCCCGCCGTCTGTGGCCAGGCATTAAATACAGCAATATGGGGCTGTATAAATCGCGTAAGCTCAGTGTCGCAACGCCTGCCGGACTGCATCAACACCGCGCGCTGTACGACTGCTATATCACCGCCGCACTGCTTCTCGATATTATCAACGTTTCCGGCTGGCAGCCTGAGGAGATGGCGACCATTACCGGTCGTCCGGCGCTGCTGACCACCTTTACCTTCGGTAAATATCGCGGCAAGGCGGTGGCCGAAATCGCAGAAAACGACCCGGGCTATTTACGCTGGCTGTTCAATAACCTGGATCGGATGAGCCCCGAGCTGCGCTTAACGCTCAAGCACTATCTCGGGGAGTAGCGACGCTAAACGTCAGCCTGGCCGGGTAACGTCCCCTGCGCCAGGCCAATCAGAAAGGCATACTCCAGCGCAACCCCTTCATAGCTTTTAAAACGCCCCGACTTACCGCCGTGCCCTGAATCCATATCGGTGCACAGCAGTAACAGGTTATCGTCCGTTTTCAGCTCGCGCAGCCTGGCCACCCATTTTGCCGGTTCCCAGTATTGCACCTGGGAATCGTGCAGGCCGGTGGTAACCAGCAGATGGGGATAGGCCTGCGCCGTGACGCCATCGTAAGGACTGTAGCTCTTCATATAGCGATAGTACTCTTCGTCCTGCGGATTTCCCCACTCTTCAAATTCCCCGGTCGTCAGCGGAATCGACTCGTCGAGCATGGTGGTCAGGACATCGACAAACGGAACCTGAGCCACTACGCCGTGAAACAGCTCCGGCCGCTCATTAATAGCGACGCCCATTAACATGCCGCCCGCGCTGCCGCCCATGCCGTAGCACAGGCGAGGATCGCCATATCCCTGCGCCAGCAGCGCATCGCAGACATCAAGATAATCATTAAAGGTATTCTTTTTACACAGGAACTTGCCGTCTTCGTACCACTGCTGCCCTAATTCACCGCCGCCGCGAACGTGGGCGATCGCAAACACGAAACCACGATCGAGCAGGCTCAACCGGCTGGCGCTGAAATCAGCATCTTCGCTGGCGCCGTACGACCCGTAGGCATAGACCAGCAGCGGACTGACGCCCTTGCGGAAATGCTCACGCCGATAAACCAGCGAAACAGGAACCTCCACACCATCCCGAGCCTTAATCCACAGATGTTCACTGCGATAATGGCTGGCCTCAAACCCTTTCACTTCCTGCTGTTTCAGTACCCGCCGCTCACCGGTATCCATATCCAGCTCAAAGAGCGTATCCGGCGTGGTCATGGATGAGTATCCGTAGCGTAAGCGCGAAGTTTCCGGCTCCGGATTATAGGCAAGCCAGGTCACGTAGGCCGGGTCATCAAAGGCAATGCCAACCGCTTCCCGGGTCTTGCGGTTAATCTGGCGCAGGCTGGTTAACCCGCGCTGGCGCTCTTCAACCACCAACCAGTCGGTAAACAGGGTGAATCCCTCGAGCATCACATCCTGGCGTGGCGCAATCAGCGTCTCCCACTGCTGTTCGTCGCGTTCATGGGTACGATAGAGACCAAAGTTTTTCCCCTCGCGGTTGGAGCGAAGATAAAAAGCATGCTGGTAATGATCGAGACTGTACTCGTGATCTTTACGTCGCGGCAGGAAACACACCGGTTCCGCATCCGGCATTTCGGTATTCAGCAGCCGCACTTCACTGGTTGTCGCGCTGGCAAGATAGATCACGGCGAATTGCCGGGAGGTGGTCGTATGGAGGCTGACGTAGAAGGTTTCATCCTTCTCCTCGTAGACCAGCACATCGGAACGCGGCGAAGCGCCCACGGTATGCCGCCAGACCTGGTAAGGCAGCAGCGTAGTCGGGTGCTTGCGGACATACCACAACGTTTGCGAATCATTGCTCCAGGCAAATTCCGGGGAGACGTTTTCCAGCACTTCAGGATACCATTCGCCAGTTTGCAGATTGCACAAACGCAGGCCATACTGCCGACGGGAGAGATAATCCTCCGCCAGCGCCATGATCATGTTATCCGGCGAAATGCCCAGCCCACCGAGAGTATAGAATTCACTCTGCGCCGCGCGCTGGTTGCTATCGAGCAGCACCTCCCATTCATCCCACTCCTCTTTCAGCACCGACTGACGCTGATAAATAGCGTATTCACAGCCCGGCTCATATACCTGACGATAGCGGTAGCCATTTTTGCTGTAGGGCGCGGAGACTTCGCGCGGCGGGATACGATCAATAATCTCTTTTAGCACCCGCTCCTGCAGGCTACGTTGAGTCGCCATGACCTGCCGGCCGTACTCATTTTCCTCGCGAAGATAATCAAGCACTTCCGGCCGCGAACGCTCATCGTCGCGCAGCCAGAAGTAATTATCGATACGGGTATCGCCATGAAGGGTCATGGCGTGGGGGATTCGTTTTGCTTTTGGTGGCATCTTTTGGTCTTCTGCATCCTGTATTTCATACACAAAATCATTCAAGAAGCGGCTTGAAGGATGGCGTGTGTATAAGGGTGGCAAAAGTGGCCCACGTTGCAAGCAAAACCTGCTGATTTAGGTAGAAAGCGCCTGTTTTTGTGCCTGAATATCCTGTTCGATGTCGGCACGCACTTCTGGCGGGAGGCCTAAAGCTTCGCCCAGAGCGTTGAGATAGCTACGCTCCATAAAATGGTCGATATCGATCGCCGCACAGCTGATGTAATAGATCTCCAGCGCCTCTTGCTCGCTGTTGAGGCCCTGCGCCAGACGCTGCGGATCGAGAGGCTGGGACAGCGCGCGATCGATCAGAACGCGCCCCTGCACGGCAATACCGGCCGCGCGCAGCTGCTCTTCAATGTTTGCCCGCTCGCTGTCATCAATGTGCCCGTCGCTTTTAGCGGCAAACACCAGCGCCAGAATGAGCCGTTCACTGCGGGCATCAAGCCCGGAGGCTGGCGAGGTTGACGCCCCGGTGGCTTGCCCCGGCGAAGCGACAGATTGCGCAGGGGAATTTTCCCGCATTTTCTGCTGATACTTGTTCCACAGTACGCTTCCCGCCACCGCCCCGCCGCCAACCAGCAGTGCGCTGGTGCCATATTTGGCCAGCAGCTTGCGCGATGATTTACTGGCCACCAGCAGCCCCGCCAGGCCGCCCAGCGCCCCGGGCAGAAGGAAGCTTTTACCATCCGGCCGCTCGCCTGATGAGGAAGACGGTCCCTGCTGGCCCAGCAGGGACTGGAGTTGATTAAGCCAGTTAGCCATGATTTCCCTCGTTGCTTATTAAGCGATGTCATCAGCCTAAACGACGAGATGTCAGGAAATGTTATGAGCAGCTAAAGATGCGCAAATTCGGCCGGACTCAGGCGGCCTTTACCTTGCGCGATTTTGCCGGCGCGGTTGCCGCGGGTTGTTCGCTTGCCCCCTCGGCTACGGCCTCTGAGATTTCAGCCGCGGAGCTCTCATCCTGAGAAGCCTGTCCGGTTGCCCCGTCTTCTGCTTCCGGGCGTTTTCCTGACCTCAGAATGTGGTGCAATGTCTCTTTGCGTTCCGCCAGCCACATTGCCATTTCATCACGCTGGGTTTCATCCAGCGTCAGCGGGCACTCTACCAGCCAGTCGTTGAGGACCTCGGCAAGATCGAGCATTTTGTCGTAAGCATCGGCCTCTTTTTTGCTGGTAAACGACATCTTTTCCTCACCTTCGCGGATCACCACATATTTAATTTCAACCGCCATTGTGCAGCCTCTTTATACTGTATTTTTATACAGTATAGCAAATTTTCACCCAGGACTCAACCAACGGTCATAAAGACAGACGCAAACGTTTTCGTTTATAATGTGGCGCATGTTTTTTTACTGTGGAAAAGAGTCATGACGTTATTAGGCACAGCGCTGCGTCCGGCAGCGACACGGGTGATGTTGTTAGGTTCCGGCGAACTGGGTAAAGAAGTCGCCATTGAGTGCCAACGGCTGGGTATTGAGACCATCGCAGTCGACCGCTACCCCGACGCGCCGGCGATGCAAGTGGCGCACCGTTCGCACGTCATCAACATGCTGCATGGTGAAACGCTGCGCGCGCTGATTGCGGAAGAAAAACCTGACTTTATCGTGCCGGAAATTGAAGCTATCGCCACGGATACGCTGGTGGAGCTGGAGCAGGCCGGGCAAAAAGTCGTTCCCACCGCTCGCGCGGCGAAACTGACCATGAATCGCGAAGGTATTCGCCGCCTGGCTGCGGAGGAGCTGCAGCTTCCCACCTCGGCATACCGCTTTGCCGACAGCGAAGCGGCCTTTCGCGAAGCCGTCGCGGAGATTGGCCTGCCCTGCATTGTGAAGCCGGTCATGAGCTCTTCTGGCAAAGGTCAGAGCTTTATTCGTCACGCTGATCAGCTGGCTGAGGCCTGGCGCTATGCGCAACAAGGTGGCCGCGCGGGCGCCGGTCGGGTTATCGTCGAGGGGGTGGTGAATTTCGATTTTGAAATTACCCTGCTTACCGTCAGCGCGGTCGATGGCGTCCATTTCTGCGCCCCGGTCGGCCATCGCCAGGAGGATGGCGATTATCGCGAATCCTGGCAGCCGCAGCAGATGAGCGAGCTGGCGTTGGCCCGCGCCCAGGAAATTGCCAGCAAAGTCGTGCTGGCGCTTGGCGGCTACGGTCTGTTTGGCGTAGAGCTGTTCGTCTGCGGCGATGAGGTGATTTTCAGTGAAGTCTCCCCTCGCCCACACGACACCGGGATGGTGACGCTGATTTCCCAGGACCTCTCGGAATTTGCTCTGCACGTTCGCGCCTTCCTCGGTCTGCCGGTTGGCGCGATTCGCCAGTATGGCCCGGCGGCCTCCGCGGTCATTCTGCCGCAGCTCACCAGCCAGAACGTCACCTTTAGCAATATCCAGGGCGCGGTAGGGGCGGGACTGCAGCTGCGCCTGTTCGGTAAGCCGGAGATTGACGGTTCTCGTCGACTGGGCGTCACGCTGGCCGTCGCCGATAGCGTCGAGGAGGCGGTGGCGCGCGCGAAAGCCGCCGCGTCGGCCGTGCTGGTTCAGGGATAAAAAAAACCCGGTCGCCTCAGCGCTACCGGGTCTGGATTTCGCTCGTTATCAGGGCGTGAAAATTACTTCGCGCCTTCCACCGCTTCGCGAGCAATTTTGGTAATACGGTCGTAATCGCCCGCTTCCAGCGCATCCGCCGGAACCAGCCAGGAACCACCGATGCACAGCACGCTGTTCAGTGCCAGGTAGTCGCGGTAGTTCGCCGGAGAGATGCCGCCAGTCGGGCAGAAACGGATATGGGCGAACGGACCGCCAATCGCCTGCAGCGCTTTCACGCCGCCGTTAGCTTCTGCCGGGAAGAATTTGAACTCTTTCAGGCCATACTGCATGCCCAGCATCAGTTCGGACACGGTGCTGATCCCCGGGATCAGCGGGATGGTCCCTTCTTCAGTCGCCGCTTTCAGCAGGGACTCGGTCAGACCCGGGCTGATAGCGAACTGCGCGCCAGCTTCGGTGACGGCTTTCAGCTGCTCAACGTTTGTTACGGTACCTGCGCCGACAATCGCCTCCGGCACTTCTTTCGCAATCGCGCGAATCGCATCAAGCGCGCATGCGGTACGCAGCGTGACTTCCAGTACGCGTACGCCGCCGGCAACCAGCGCTTTGGCCATCGGCACAGCGTGTTCCAGCTTTTTCACCACGATCACCGGGACAACCGGGCCGTTGGTGAGGATTGCTTCTGCAGTTGTTTTCCAGTTTTTCATCAGAGTTTCTCTCTCGCCAGATCTACAAATTGTATCGTCTTAAAAAGTGATGCAGGTTGCGCCCTGTTCGGCTCCGGAGAGTTTTTCACGCAGCGCTGCGAACATTTCCCGGCCGCTCCCGACGCGCGAACTGCTGAGGTCAGGAACATGCGGCTGGCGTGCAGCCAGTTCAGCGTCATCCACCAGCAGCGTCAGTTCGCCCGTCTGCCCGTTGACGCGGATGATATCGCCATCACGTACTTTTGCCAGCAGCCCGCCATCATACGCTTCCGGCGTAACGTGGATTGCTGACGGAACCTTGCCGGATGCGCCAGAGAGTCGACCATCGGTAACCAGCGCAATTTTGAAACGGCGGTCCAATAATACACCAAGTGGCGGCATAAGTTTATGTAATTCTGGCATGCCGTTCGCTTTTGGCCCCTGGTGGCGAACAACCACCACGCAATCCTTGTCCAGCATTCCGGCCTCGAAAGCAGGCAAAACGTCGTGCTGGCTTTCAAACACCACCGCCGGCGCTTCAATGATCTGGTTCTCAACCGGTACGGCCGAGGTTTTCATCACCGCACGCCCGAGGTTGCCGCTCAGCACTTTCGTCCCGCCATGGCGAGAGAATGGCTTGTCGAAAGTTGCAATAACCTGATCGTCCAATGGCGCCGTCGCCCCTTCACGCCAGTCCAGTTCGCCGTTATTCAGCCAGGGTTCCATGGTGTAACGCGAGAGACCAAAACCGGCTACGGTGTTGACATCTTCGTGCAGCAGGCCGCCTTTCAGCAGCTCACGGACCAGCACCGGTACGCCGCCCGCGGCCTGGAAGTGGTTTATATCCGCCGGACCGTTCGGGTAAAGGCGCGCCAGCAGCGGCACAACGTCGGAGAGATCGGAGAAATCATCCCAGTTAATGATAATGCCCGCCGCGCGAGCCATCGCCACCAGGTGCATCGTATGGTTGGTCGAACCGCCGGTTGCCAGCAGCGCCACGATCCCGTTGACCACCACTTTCTCATCAAACATTTTGCCTAACGGCATCCATTCATTACCGTTACCGGTCATGCGCGTCACCTGGCGTGCGGCGGCGGCGGTCAGCGCCTGGCGCAGTTCGGCATCCGGATGCACAAACGACGAGCCCGGAAGCTGCATGCCCATAAACTCCACCACCATCTGGTTGGTGTTCGCCGTACCGTAAAATGTGCAGGTACCCGGGGCGTGGTAGGACGCCGCTTCAGACTCCAGCAGCGCCATACGATCGACTTTACCCTCAGCATACAGCTGGCGGATGCGCACTTTTTCTTTATTTGGCAGGCCGCTGGCCATCGGGCCAGACGGTACGAAGACTGACGGCAGGTGGCCAAAGGAGAGCGCGGCCATCGTCAGTCCGGGGACGATTTTGTCACATACGCCCAGATACAGCGCGCCGTCGAACATGTTATGCGACAGGCCGATAGCGGCCGACATTGCAATCACTTCGCGGCTCAGGAGGGAGAGTTCCATCCCGTCCTGACCTTGGGTGACACCATCGCACATCGCCGGAACGCCCCCCGCGACCTGGCCTACCGCATTTACCGAATGCAGCGCTTTGCGAATGATATCCGGGTAATACTCATAGGGCTGGTGGGCGGACAGCATGTCGTTGTAAGAGGTAATAATGGCGATATTGTTACGCAACATGCTTTTCAGCGAGGCTTTATCGTCCGACTGACAGGCAGCAAAGCCGTGGGCGAGATTACCGCACGCCAGCTGCGCGCGATGGACGGTATCGGTCTTCGCCTGGTTAATCCGTGCGAGGTAGGCGGTGCGGGTATCGCGCGACCGTTCGATAATGCGATTTGTTACCCGTAACATTGTCGAATTCATAAAGGCTCCTGAATTTTTATCTGTCCGGCCACAGCATTTTAGCAACTTCTTAGAAGGTGAAAGGCACCAACACTGCAGCTCAGCGGCAAAATATCTATCCGCAGTGTAATAAAAAAAGCCCCGGGGGTGAATCCTCCCGGGGCTTAAAAGAGCAAAAATTATGCGACTTGCTGCGTCAGATCATGTTACCGGTAAAATAACTCCTCCGGATAACCCGCAAACTATTCAAATTCGTTCCAGGAACGACCGTCGCGGGTGATCATCGCCACAGAGGCGACCGGCCCCCAGGTACCTGCCTGATAGGGCTTCGGCGCATCGCGGTCGGCAGCCCAGGCTTCAGTAATGGAGTCAACCCACTTCCACGCCTCTTCGACTTCATCACGACGCACGAACAGCGCCTGGATACCGCGCATGGTTTCCAGCAGCAGACGTTCATAGGCATCCGCCAGGTGAGTCTGGTTGAAGGTCTCCGAATAGCTCAGATCCAGCTTGGTTATCTGCAGATTGTGTTTGTGGTCAAGGCCCGGCACTTTGTTGAGGACCTGAATATCCACGCCCTCATCCGGCTGCAGACGAATCGTCAGCTTGTTCTGCGGCAGCTCCTGCCAGTTCTCTTTAAACAGGTTCAGCTCCGGGGTTTTGAAATACACCACCACTTCAGAACATTTGGTCGGCAGGCGTTTACCGGTACGCAGGTAGAACGGCACGCCGGCCCAGCGCCAGTTATCGATATCGACGCGGATAGCCACAAAGGTCTCGGTATTGCTGGATTTGTTCGCCCCCTCTTCTTCGAGGTAGCCCGGGACTTTTTTACCCTGGGCGAAGCCGGCGGTGTACTGGCCGCGGACCGTTTTCTCACGCACGTTGGAGCGGTCGATACGGCGCAGCGACTTCAGCACTTTTACTTTTTCGTCACGAATACTGTCGGCACTGAGGTCTGACGGCGGCGACATCGCGATCATGCACAGGATCTGCAGCAGATGGTTCTGGATCATGTCGCGCATTTGCCCGGCCTGATCGAAGTAACCCCAGCGACCTTCGATACCCACTTCTTCCGCTACGGTGATTTCAACGTGGTCGATCGTGCGGCAGTCCCAGTTATTGACAAACAGGGAGTTCGCAAAGCGCAGCGCCAGCAGGTTGAGCACCGTCTCTTTGCCGAGGTAATGGTCGATACGGTAAACCTGGCACTCTTCGAAGAATTCGCCGACCTGATCGTTGATCTCGCGGGAGGTATCCAGAGAGGTACCCAGCGGTTTTTCCATCACCACGCGCGCAGGTTTGGCGTTCAGTTTCGCCTGGCCGAGGCCTTTGCAAATGGCGCCAAAAGTGCTCGGCGGCATGGCAAAGTAGTTGATGGTGACGCGGTTTTCCTGATCCAGCATTTTGCCCAAACGGGAAAACGCTTTGGTATCGTTCACATCGAGGTTACAAAAATCCAGACGTCCGCTCAGGGTTTCCCACAAACCTTCATCAATCTTTTCCTTCATGAAGGTTTCAAGCGCTTCACGGACGACTTTGGTGTAAGCATCTTTATCCCAGTCAGCACGTCCGACCCCGATAATCCGGGTCTCAGGGTTGATCTGGCCAGCTTTTTCGAGCTGATACAGGGAAGGCAACAATTTACGACGCGCCAGGTCACCCTTCGCGCCGAAAATGACCAGATCGCATGCCTGGGCCGTTTGCGTTACCGCCATGTCATTCTCCTCAGTTGATAGTCTGGTGCTTATGCCAGGCTATATTTGTAATTTTCTTACACTGCACTGTACTGTGTTTACGAACTTCCCGAAACCCTCAGGCCGCCATTCCCGACGCTAAACCGCACGCGGAGAAAAGTTCCGGCGACTATTTGGGCAAACGGCTAAACTTGTTCGTTCTTTCGACCGGTTTTAAGTTAATAAAATACGACTCTGATCATGTAATGAAAAAAAACAACATTTTTTAACGTCATTCCTCCCCGCTTAGCGTAACGGAGGGGTATATTCTTGCTAAAACGCCTGATGATTTCATCCATTAATGAAATCGCTTCCACTGATGAGCGCTCCGTTACCCATGAACATGCTGGAAAAAATCCAGTCCCGGCTGGAACACCTTAGCAAATCCGAACGCAAAGTGGCGGAAGTCATTCTTGCTACGCCTGCTCAGGCAATTCATTCAAGCATTGCGGCCCTGGCGCTGGAAGCTGGCGTCAGCGAACCGACCGTTAACCGTTTTTGCCGGAGTCTGGAAACCCGCGGCTTTCCTGATTTTAAACTTCACCTGGCACAAAGCCTGGCACACGGTACTCTCTATGTTAACCGCAATGTCGATGAAGACGACAGCGTAGAGTCCTATACGGGGAAGATTTTCGAGTCAGCCATGGCCAGTTTAGATCAGGTCCACCACTCTCTCGATATGTCAGCGGTTAATCGTGCCGTCGACCTTCTGACCCAGGCCAAGAAAATTGCCTTCTTTGGCCTCGGCTCCTCGGCAGCCGTCGCGCATGACGCCATGAACAAATTTTTCCGTTTTAACGTTCCGGTTATCTACTCCGACGACATTGTCCTGCAACGCATGAGCTGTATGAATTGCAATGATGATGACGTTGTCGTGATTATCTCACATACTGGCCGGACAAAAAGCCAGGTCGAACTGGCGCAGCTGGCGCGTGAAAACGATGCCATGGTCATCGCCATCACGTCGGCGGGTACCCCGCTGGCGCGAGAGGCAACCTTGTCGATTACGCTTGATGTCCCCGAAGATACGGATATCTATATGCCCATGGTTTCACGTCTTGCTCAGCTGACGGTAATAGATGTGCTGGCCACCGGTTTTACCCTCCGTCGAGGAGCGAAATTCAGAGATAACTTGAAGAGGGTCAAGGAAGCATTGAAGGAATCGCGTTTTGATAAAGAGCTGCCTGTACACAGCGACAACCCATAAAACTTGATAATTAGGTAGTGACCCATTACACCTTCGGTAACGTTCCGGCAGAGCGACATTGCTGACCGGCACCGCCGATTCCATGTTCACGCAACACCAAAGTTGTTTTAGTCAACGGAGTATTACATGTCCAGAAGGCTTCGCAGAACCAAAATCGTAACGACCTTAGGCCCGGCAACCGATCGTGATAACAACCTTGAAAAGGTGATCGCCGCAGGCGCTAACGTGGTACGTATGAACTTCTCTCACGGTACCCCGGAAGATCATCAGATTCGCGCGGATAAAGTCCGTCAGATCGCGGCAAAACTGGGCCGTCATGTGGCCATCCTCGGCGATCTGCAAGGCCCCAAAATTCGCGTATCCACCTTCAAAGAAGGCAAAATTTTCCTTAATATCGGCGACAAATTCCTGCTTGATGCAGAGCTGGGCAAAGGCGAAGGCGACAAAGAGAAAGTCGGTATTGATTATAAAGGCCTGCCGGCGGATGTCGTGCCAGGCGATATCCTGCTGCTGGACGATGGCCGCGTACAGCTGAAAGTCATCGAAGTTAAGGGTCTGAAAGTGTTCACCGAAGTCACCGTCGGCGGACCGCTGTCAAACAATAAAGGTATCAACAAACTGGGTGGCGGCCTGTCTGCCGAAGCGCTGACTGAGAAAGACAAGGCTGACATCGTCACCGCGGCGAAAATCGGCGTTGATTACCTGGCCGTCTCCTTCCCACGCTGTGGCGAAGACCTGAACTATGCCCGCCGCCTGGCGCGCGAAGCCGGCTGCGATGCGAAGATCGTCGCGAAAGTTGAGCGTGCGGAAGCGGTTTGCGATCAGGACGCAATGGACGACGTAATTCTGGCCTCTGACGTGGTGATGGTTGCCCGTGGCGACCTTGGCGTTGAAATCGGCGACCCGGAGCTGGTGGGTATCCAGAAAGCCCTGATTCGCCGCGCTCGTCAGCTGAACCGTTCGGTCATCACCGCGACTCAGATGATGGAGTCGATGATTACTAACCCGATGCCAACCCGCGCGGAAGTCATGGACGTCGCTAACGCCGTCCTCGACGGTACCGATGCCGTGATGCTCTCAGCGGAAACCGCCGCCGGTCAGTATCCGTCAGAAACCGTGGCCGCTATGGCGCGCGTCTGTCTGGGCGCCGAAAAAATCCCAAGCCTCAACGTCTCCAAACATCGTCTGGATATCCAGTTCGATAACGTTGAAGAGGCGATTGCCATGTCAGCGATGTATGCGGCGAACCACCTGAAAGGCGTCACCGCGATCATCACCATGACCGAGTCCGGTCGTACCGCGCTGATGACTTCACGCATTAGCTCTGGCCTGCCCATTTTCGCCCTCTCCCGCCATGAACGTACGCTGAACCTGACCGCCTTGTATCGCGGCGTGACGCCGGTTCACTTCGACAGCACCAACGACGGCGTCGCTGCGGCGCACGATGCGGTGAATCTGCTGCGTGATAAAGGCTATCTGGTCTCCGGTGACCTCGTTATCGTGACCCAGGGTGACGTGATGAGCACCATCGGCAGCACTAACACCACGCGTATTCTGACCGTCGAGTAATACCGACCTCGTGGTGAACGCCCAACCTGCCAGCATCATGCTGGCAGGTTTTTTTTATCCGTAATCAGACAATCCAGCTCAGCAGCAACGTCGCGGCAATCACCGTTGAGGCGCCGCCAATACGGGTGGCAATCTGTGCAAACGGCATCAGCGACATGCGATTCGATGCCGAGAGTATCGCCACATCCCCGGTGCCGCCCAGCCCACTGTGGCAGCTGGTCACAATCGCCGCTTCAACAGGATACATATTCAGCCGGGAAGCGATGAAAAATCCGCTTAACGCCATGGCAATCACGATGGAACCGCAAACCACGACGTAGCCAATCGAGAAGACGGAAACCACGCTCTCCAGAGGGACATACAGCATCCCAAGGCCGATCATCAGCGGCCAGACGAGGGCTGCGGACACAAATTTGTAGCAGCTATGCGCCCCCAGCTCCATCGCTGCGGGGATAATTTTGGTGTATTTGCACAGAACGGCGGCCAGAATCATCAATACCGGTCCCGGGATGTGCAGCACTTTCTCCAGCAGCCCGCCAACGATAAAAAATGCGCAGATCATTAGCAGCCCGGCCCCCATCAGCTGGAAATCGGTGGGCTGCCCTCCCTGAGACTGCGAGAAAACGTGGTTATCATCATGGCTGCGAATTAACATGCCATCGCCGGACAGCGCCGGGCGGCGGACGCCCAGGCGAGCCAGAAAGCCTGCGCAGATAATGGCGAAGATATTCCCCACCACCGCAGCTGGCGCCAGCTGTGCCACATACACGTCCGGCGTTTGCCCGAGGATCGCAGAATATGCCAGCGACAGCGGCAGGATGCCTTCCCCAATACCGCCGCCGATAATCGGCACAATAATAAAGAAAAAGGTATGGTACATGCTGTAGCCAAACAGGCTTCCCACCAGCAGCCCCGTCGCGATCGCCGCTCCGGTCCCCACAACCAGCGGAACGAACATACGCACCATTCCCTGGATAAGAATGGTTCTGTTCATTCCCAGAATACTGCCAACCACCAGACAGGCGATGACAAAATAGAGTAAATTGGCCTCTTTCATCAACAGATGCACGGTGCCCAGAGTGTGGGGATCAAATACCCCGAAATAGACCAGTACCGACGGCATCATCAGACACAAAATGGCCGGGCCGCCGATATCTTTAAGCACCGGCACCATTCGCCCGATTTTGGCCAGCGCGAATCCCAGGGTCATAATGACCGCCAGCCCGCCAATCATGTTCTTTGGCAACAGTCCCGCCATTGATGAGACGGCGACAATCATTGCAATACCGACAAACAGCGTTAAAGGTACGGCGCCGACATCAACGTTGGATAAGAACCGCGGAGTTTGCCCACTCGAGTGCGTTTGTTCTACCGGATGGTTGAGTGAATTATTTTTCATGTTTCACCTGAATTGTGATAGATGGCGTAGGATCGAGGCGCAATATTAAAATTGCGCAGTCAAATAAAAATAAAAAGAAACAAAAAATGAAGAAGCATTCGAATTAAAACCACGTAAACGGTAGCACAGGAATTTTCGCTAAAAAAGAAAACAACGTTCTCCGTTCACGACTTTGTGACTGAGTTAGAAACTCCCTTTTAAGTAATTTAAATTATTACGCCGTAGTTAAAGTTATTGGTTACGACATTGCGTTATCGACAGCCATGAAAAACAAGGAGTTAATCTCCGCACCGCTATTTGTAAGTAAAGTTCCCAAGGCGAAATTATTTAAATACCCGCCATTGTGATTTCAATCACCTTTCATTCCATAGGGGATCGTTAGATTAAAAACCACAAGCAACCCTACACCCTATTTTCAGGATAATTTATGCCTACGCTGCTATTGCAATCATTGTTCCCATTAGTTTTTATCATGTTACTCGGTTGGCTCAGCGGTAAGTTAGGCTATACCCGTCGTGAAGATGCTTCGGTGTTAGCCACCGTGGTCATTCGGTTTGCTCTGCCCTTCCATCTTTTTATTGGCGCGTTAAATACCAACCCGGATAAAATTAAAAACTTCGCCTTTATGGCCGTATTAGTGATTGGCCTGATGGGGTCTTATTTCCTTACTCTGCTGATCTCGCGCTACGTATTCCGCCATGACATCAAAACCAGCGCGATCCAGTCCCTGGTGTGCGCATTTCCTGATATGGCCTATTTCGGTGCGCCGGTCCTTGCCGTCCTGATTGGACCCGAAGGCTTTCTGGGTGTGCTTATCGGCAACTTAATCACCAGCGTGTTCATGATTCCCCTGACTATAATCCTGATTCGGATGGGCGATAAACATGCCGCTGGCGATAGCGAGGAGATTCATGCTGGTAAGCTGATTGTGCAAAACCTGCTGAAAGCCATAAGAAATCCAATCGTCTGGATCCCTATCTCAGGGGTGCTGCTGAGCCTTGCTGGCGTACAGCTTCCCCATATGCTCAGCATGCCGATTGAAATGGTCGGGAAAATTGCCGGCGGCCTGTCGCTGTTTGCTCTTGGCCTGCTGTTTTATGGCGAACGCCCGACGGTTAATATTCAGACCTGCACCAACATCAGTATTAAAAATCTGATTCAGCCCGCCATGATGGCCGCGGCAGGCCTGGCTTTTGGTCTTAGCCACACGCTGATGCAGCAGGTCATTATCATTGGCGCAACCCCTTCAGCCATCGCCGCCGGTATGTTTGCACTGCGCAGCGATACGTATATTGAGCCGGCCTCATCCTCTATTTTACTCGGCACCGCCATTGGCGTGGTCACCGAAGGGATCATGATTTATTTAATTTCTTAATTACCGTCTCAGGGCAACATTTCTATCAAGTTAAAACCTGTTTTTATTTAAACAATGTTCAGGAGTCATCAAATGTTAGTCAAAGAAACATTATATACCCCTTATAATGGCGCAGTCCTGCTGGAAAATCCGCTGTTAAATAAAGGGCTCGCATTTACCGAGGGGGAAAGAACGGCGTTTAATCTCCAGGGATTGCTTCCGCATAATGTTGAAACTATCGAAGAACAAACGGAGCGCGCGTGGAAGCAGTTCAGTGAATTTAAGCGCGATATTTCCCGGCATATCTATCTGCGGAATATTCAGGATACTAACGAGACACTATTTTATCATTTACTGCGTCGTCATATGAAAGAGATGCTGCCGGTGATTTATACGCCAACCGTCGGAGAAGCCTGCGAACACTTCTCTGAAATTTATCGTCGCGGCCGCGGCCTGTTTATTTCCTGGCCTAACCGCCATCACATTGACGAGATGCTGCAGGGCTTCTCGCGCAACGATATTCAGGTGATCGTCGTCACCGACGGCGAGCGTATTCTTGGTCTGGGCGATCAGGGCATCGGCGGGATGGGTATTCCGATCGGTAAACTCTCGTTGTATACCGCCTGCGGCGGCATTCATCCCGCCGCGACACTGCCAGTGATGCTGGACGTCGGGACCAACAATGCGAAGCTCCTTGAAGACCCGCTGTATATGGGCTGGCGTCATCCGCGCATTAACGACGATCAGTATATGGAGTTTATGGATATGTTTGTCGATGCGGTAAAACGTCGCTGGCCGCATGTCCTGCTGCAATTCGAAGATTTTGCCCAGAAGAATGCCAGCCGCCTGCTTAATCGCTATCGCAACCAGCTGTGCTGTTTCAACGATGATATCCAGGGAACCGCCGCCGTCACGACAGGTACGCTGATTGCCGCCGCCGCGGTGGCAGGTACCCGTATGCGCGACCAGCGCGTTGTCTTCCTCGGCGGCGGTTCCGCCGGCTGCGGTATTGCTGAAAAAATTATTGCGCTGATGGTTGATGATGGTTTGTCGGAGGAAGAGGCCCGCAGCAAAGTCTTCATGGTCGATCGTTTTGGTTTACTGACCGATGAGATGCCCAATCTGCTCGATTTTCAGCAACGCCTCGTGACGCCGCGGGACACTACTGCCCACTGGGATGTCACGTCTGCCAACCTGTCGTTGATGGATGTCGTGCGCAATGTGCACCCGACCGTGCTCATTGGCGTATCCGGCCAGCCGGGTCTGTTCAGCGAAGAGATTATCAAAGAGATGCACCGCCACTGCCCGCGGCCAATCGTGATGCCGCTCTCTAACCCAACTTCCCGCGCCGAAGCGCAGCCGAAAGAGTTGCTTGAATGGACTCAGGGTAACGCGCTGATCGCCACCGGCAGCCCGTTTGAACCGGTGTTCTGTCAAGGTGCGACTTACGATATCGCTCAGTGCAACAACGCCTATATTTTCCCGGGACTGGGGCTAGGCATCCTGGCGACCAAAGCAGAACGCGTCACCGAAGCCATGCTGATTACCTGCAGTAAAACGCTGGCGGCGCACTCGCCGTTAGCCACAACCGGAAAAGGCGGATTATTACCCCCGGTAGAAGAGATTGAGATGATTTCCCGGGCCATTGCCCTTGATGTCGCTCTGGTGGCCCAGGCCGAAGGCGTCGCCGCAAAACTCAGCGAGGAAGAGCTGATCGCGAATATTGATAAAACCTTCTGGCACGCGCGTTACACCTCCTATAAGCGTTCATCGCTGTAGCGACACGTCTCTTCATTAATCCTGCGGGAAGCATCGAGGCGTCGACTCCCCTGCTTCCCGATAGTCAAAGGAACCACGCATGTTCAATGTGCTTATTGTGGATGATGATTCGATGGTTGCGGAGCTGAACCGGCTGTTTATCAGCAGGGTCGCCGACTTTCGCTGCTGCGGTATCGCCTCAACGCTGGCGGAAGCTGAGCAGATGCTGAACCATTTGCCACCGATCGATTTGGTTCTGCTGGATGTGTACATGCAGCGAGAGAACGGGCTGGATCTGCTGCCCACCCTGCGTACGAGCGCCCGCAGCATCGATGCGATCATGATTACTTCCGCCGCCGATGCGGCAACCGTCCAGACGGCAATGCGCTATGGCGTGGTTGATTATTTAATTAAACCGTTTCAGTTCCCGCGCTTTGAAGAGGCGCTGCTGACATGGCGTAAACGACGCGAGCTGCAGCGCGCCAAATCCCGCTACGAGCAGTCCGATGTTGACGATTTACTGCGCAGCGGTATTCAGCGCCCGGATAACGCCCGCCGCTTACCTAAGGGATTAACGCCGCAAACGCTGCGCCTGGTATGCCAATGGATCGATACCCATCAGGAGAATGCCTTCTCGACAAATGAGATCGCCACCGCGCTGCAAATATCCAGAGTTTCGTGTCGTAAGTATTTAATCTGGCTAGAAAAAACGGGAATTCTCTTCACCAATAACCACTATGGTCTCACCGGCAGACCGGAATACCGCTATCGGTTGATTAACGAGCATATCGCTTTACTCAGACAATACAGCCAATGAACCCGACAGGTTCATTGGCTCTCTTTTGCTACGTCGGTGCAGGAACAGGCGGGCGCTATTTCTTTTTCGGGAAGAGCTCTTTGCGCTTATAAGGCTCGATTTCCCCCGGTTTACGCGTCTTCAGCAACTTGAGGATCCAGGTATATTGCTCGGTATGCGGCTTGACGAAAATCTCGACCTCTTCGTTCATCCGCCGCGCGATCGTGCGATCATCGGCGTCCAGCAGGTCATCCATCGGCGGACGCACCAGCACCGTCAGACGATGAGTTTTCCCATCATAGACCGGAAACAGCGGCACTACGCGCGCACGGCAGACTTTCATCAGCCGGCCAATCGCCGGCAGGGTGGCTTTATAGGTCGCGAAGAAATCGACGAATTCGCTGTGCTCGGCGCCGTGATCCTGGTCGGGCAAATAGTAGCCCCAGTAGCCCTGGCGGACCGACTGGATAAACGGTTTAATGCCATCGTTACGCGCGTGCATGCGCCCGCCAAAGCGACGTCTGACGGTATTCCACACGTAGTCGAAGACCGGATTCCCCTGGTTATGGAACATTGCCGCCATTTTCTGACCGCCCGAGGCCATCAACATGGCTGGAATATCCACCCCCCAGGCGTGCGGCACCAGGAAGATCACCTTTTCGTTATTGCGCTGCATCTCTTCGATGATCTCTTTGCCCTGCCAGTCGACGCGGGAAAGAATATGAGCAGGATCCCGCAGACCCAGCTCGGCCATCATGACCATCGCCTGCGGTGCCGACATATACATTTCATCGATAATTGCCTCGCGCTCCTGCTCGCTCTTTTCCGGGAAGCAGTACAGCAGGTTTATCTGCGCACGCCGGCGCGAGCTTTTCGCCAGCCGACCCACCGCCCGTCCCAGTTTACCGAGGATCGGATCGCGAAAAGAGGGAGGCGTCAGAGCGATACCGGCAAACGCAAAAACCCCCAGCCAGGCGCCCCAGTAGCGCGGGAGTAAAAAGGATTTTTCAAACTTTGGAATAAACTCAATATTATTTTTTTTCGTTTCCATGCCCAGTCCACAGCCGTACTGCATAAAAAAGATAATGGGGTAATCCCGTCAAACCGCAAGTTGCAGCCTCAGAAGCCGTAAGACGACTTATTGTGGGTATAGTTTAGCGATACGACGGGGAACCTACAAAAGAAAAAGCCGGCGCGCGACAGGCACCGGCTTGCATTGACATCCTGCTAGTCAAACCGCAGCTGCGGGATGACCTCTTTGACCTGCGCCAGATAATCGGTGCGATCGGAACCGCTCAACCCTTCGGTACGCGGCAGTTTCGCCGTTAATGGGTTCACGGCCTGTTGGTTAATCCACACTTCGTAGTGCAGATGCGGACCGGTAGAACGGCCGGTGTTACCCGACAGCGCAATACGATCGCCGCGCTTCACTTTCTGCCCCGGTTTCACCAGCAGTTTACGCAGGTGCATATAGCGAGTGGTATAGGTGCGACCATGGCGTACGGCCACATAGTATCCCGCCGCGCCGCTGCGCTTAGCGACCACGACTTCACCATCGCCGACCGCAAGAACCGGCGTCCCCTGCGGCATAGCAAAATCGACGCCGCGGTGCGGCGCCACGCGCCCGGTCACCGGATTCAGGCGACGCGGATTAAAGTTCGAAGAGACGCGGAACTGGCGCGCCGTCGGGAAGCGCATAAAGCCCTTCGCCAGACCGGTACCGTTACGATCGTAGAACTTACCGTCTTCCGCACGAATCGCGTAGTAATCCTTGCCTTCTGAACGCAAACGCACGCCCAGCAGCTGGCTCTGTTCCCGTTTACCGTCAAGCATTTCGCGCGACATCAGTACCGAGAACTCATCGCCTTTTTTCAGCTTGCGGAAGTCCATCTGCCACTGCATCGCTCGGATCACCGCGCTGACTTCCGTACTGGTTAACCCGGCTTCACGAGCGCTGGCAACAAAGCTGGCGCCCACGGTGCCTTTCAACACGTTGTTGACCCAATCCCCTTTCTGCAGCTCGCTGCTCATTTTAAAGCCGTTCGCAACCCGGGTATAGGTGCGGGTTTCACGGCGCGACATTTCCCATGTCAGACTTTGCAAATCCCCCTCTGCCGTTAAGGTCCACGAGAGCTGTTGACCAATTTTCAGGTTTCGCAACTCTTTGTCGGCTGAGGAGAGCTGGGCGATATCGCCCATATCGATGCCGTACTGGTTGAGGATACTGCTCAGCGTATCGCCAGTGGAGACCACATATTCGTGGCCGCCTGACTCACTGTCGGCTTTATCATCCAGTTCATCCTGAGGAATGGCTTCTTCTTCCTGCGGCGCCTGGTCGATAGGTTCGGAGGCTTCCGGCAGCAGAGAGCGGATTTCGCTTTTTTCCAGCTCAATCGTCCTGACGATAGGGGCGGATTCTGGATGGTAGATATAGGGTCGCCAGACGGCGACCGCTAATGTCAGAACGCTCAACGACCCCAGCATGACGCGGTGAGGTCGTGGCAAATTGTTGAATGCCTGAGTGACAGCGCGGGCTATCTGTTGCACGTATTCACTTCCTCGTTAATCTCCTTTCAGGCAGCTCGAATACTGTTTCGCCAGTTGGTCGAGGAACTGCGGGTAACTTTCTTTACCCAGCTTAATCCCGGTACCGAGAGGGTCCAGAGTCCCCATGCGCACAGAGGTGCCCCTGGCAACAGCTTCTATAACGGCTGGCCTGAACTGTGGCTCAGCAAAAACGCACGTTGCTTTTTGCTCAACCAGCTGTGTTCTGATTTCGTGTAAACGCTGCGCACCGGGCTGTATTTCAGGGTTTACGGTAAAATGCCCCAGAGAGGTCAGACCGTAGTGTTTTTCAAAGTAGCCATAGGCATCATGAAAAACGAAATACCCTTTTCCTTTCAGCGGTGCGAGCTCGTTACTCACCTGCTTATCGGTTGAGGCTAATTTTGCCTCAAATTCTTTCAGGTTAGCGTCAAGTTTGGCTCGACTCTGCGGCATAAGTTCCAATAATTTATCGTGGATTGCAACCGCTGAAAGCCGCGCTATCTCTGGGGATAACCACAGATGCATATTGTAAACACCATGATGGTGATCGCCGTCACTATTTTCACCTGCGGCGTGTTCGTGGCCATGCTCGTCATCGTCGTCATCCGCCCCTTTCATGAGCAGCGGTTTCACGCCGGCAAGCTCAGCGATGGTCACCTTTTTATTCGACGCAATGCTTTGCGTTGACTTGTCCATGAACGCTTCCATCTCTGGACCAATCCAGACCACTAAGTCTGCGTTCTGTAAGCGTTTTGCATCGGAAGGACGCAGTGAATAATCATGCTCTGAGGCACCGTCAGGCAGGAGCACCTGGGTCTCCGTGACCCCATCCGCGATAGCGGAAGCGATAAAGCCTAAGGGTTTCATTGAGGTAACCACGGCAGCATTCGCCGTAGAGGTCTGAGCGAACAAAAAAACGGCGCTAAGTCCAGCGCAAAGAAGCGTATTTTTATGTAACATAATGCGTCTAGTCATCGTAATGAATGAGAAAGATGTGATATTATAACATTCACTCGCTTGTGCAACCCCTAATTTGACATGACAAATCTTGTAACTCTCGAAAACGTCTCGGTCGCCTTCGGCCAACGACGCGTACTGTCTGACATTTCGCTGACGCTAAAGCCCGGCAAAATTTTGACCTTACTCGGCCCTAATGGCGCAGGCAAATCCACGCTCGTGCGGGTGGTTCTTGGACTGGTAGCACCGAGTGACGGTGTTATCAAGCGCGAGAACAATCTGCGGATTGGCTACGTCCCGCAAAAACTGCATCTGGATGCCACGATGCCGCTGACCGTCAGCCGGTTCATGCGCTTACGTCCAGGCACCCGCAAGCAGGACATCCTGCCGGCGCTGAAACGTGTCCAGGCCGGGCACCTGATTGAAGCGCCGATGCAAAAACTCTCCGGTGGCGAAACCCAGCGCGTGCTGCTGGCCCGGGCCCTGCTAAACCAGCCGCAGCTGCTGGTGCTGGATGAACCCACGCAGGGCGTCGACGTTAACGGGCAGGTTGCCCTGTACGATCTGATAAACCAGCTCCGCCAGGAGCTTGATTGCTCGGTGCTGATGGTCTCCCACGACCTGCATCTGGTGATGGCAAAAACCGATGAGGTGCTGTGCCTGAATCAACATATTTGCTGTTCCGGCACCCCGGAAGTGGTCTCCACACATCCGCAGTTTATCTCGATGTTTGGCCAGCGTGGGGCGGAACAGCTGGGAATCTATCGTCACCATCATAATCACCGCCATGACCTGCAGGGGCGGATTGTACTGCGTAGGGGAAATGAGCGCTGATGATTGAACTTCTGTTACCCGGCTGGCTGGCCGGGATGATGCTTGCCTGTGCGGCAGGCCCGCTCGGGTCGTTTGTGGTCTGGCGCCGGATGTCCTATTTCGGCGATACCTTAGCGCATGCCTCTTTGCTTGGCGTGGCCTTCGGGCTGTTGCTTAACGTCAATCCGTTTTATGCGGTGATCGCCGTGACCTTAATGCTGGCAGGCGGTCTGGTGTGGCTGGAAAAACGTCCGCATCTGGCGCTCGATACCTTATTGGGGATTATGGCGCACAGCGCGCTGTCGCTTGGTCTGGTGGTGGTTAGCCTGATGTCGAATATTCGCGTCGACCTGATGGCCTATCTGTTTGGCGATTTACTGGCGGTAACGCCGGAAGATTTGATCTCTATCGCCATTGGCGTGGTGATTGTGCTGGCTATCCTGCTCTGGCAGTGGCGCAACCTGCTGTCGATGACCATCAGCCCCGATCTGGCGTTTGTCGATGGCGTGAAGCTGCAGCGGGTGAAACTGCTGTTAATGCTGGTCACCGCGCTGACCATTGGCGTCGCCATGAAGTTCGTCGGCGCGTTGATTATTACCTCGCTGCTGATCATTCCTGCCGCCACGGCGCGCCGCTTTGCCCGTACGCCGGAGCAGATGGCCGCCGCTGCCGTTGGGGTGGGGATTATCGCGGTGACCGGTGGACTGACCTTCTCGGCGTTTTACGACACCCCCGCCGGCCCGTCCGTGGTGCTGTGCGCCGCGCTGCTGTTTATCTTCAGCATGATGAAAAAATCGGCCGCCTGAGCCGCGCCCTCTTCCCCGGTCGCGGCGAGTTGACCGGGGTCCTCATCCCTGCCCTGCCGGAACAAGCTCACCGCTCATCTGCCGGCAGCCAGGTTACGGCATTGCCGGCGGCGTAATACCGAAGTGATTCCAGGCGCGTACCGTCGCCATACGCCCACGCGGCGTACGCTGCAAAAAGCCTTGCTGGATCAGATACGGTTCCAGAACATCTTCGATAGTTTCCCGCTCTTCGCCAATCGCCGCCGCCAGGTTATCCAGGCCGACGGGGCCGCCGAAGAATTTATCGATGACCGCCAGCAGAAGTTTGCGGTCCATATAGTCGAACCCTTCCGCATCAACATTCAGCATGTCCAGCGCCTGAGCGGCAATCTCCAGCGAAATGGTGCCATCATGGCGCACTTCGGCAAAGTCACGTACCCGGCGCAGCAGGCGGTTGGCGATACGCGGCGTGCCGCGCGCGCGGCGGGCCACCTCCAGCGCACCTTCGTCGCTCATTTCCAGCCCCATAAAGCGCGCGCTGCGGCTGACGATATGCTGCAGGTCAGGAACCTGGTAAAACTCGAGGCGCTGTACAATCCCGAAACGGTCACGCAGCGGCGAAGTTAATGACCCCGCGCGCGTCGTGGCGCCAATCAGGGTAAACGGCGGCAGATCGATTTTGATCGACCGCGCCGCAGGCCCTTCGCCGATCATAATATCCAGCTGATAGTCTTCCATTGCCGGATACAGCACCTCTTCCACTACCGGCGAGAGGCGGTGTATTTCATCAATAAACAGCACATCGTGGGGTTCGAGGTTGGTGAGCATGGCGGCCAGGTCACCCGCCTTCTCAAGCACCGGACCGGAGGTGGTTCGCAGGTTAACGCCCATCTCATTGGCGACGATGTTTGCCAGCGTCGTCTTTCCCAGCCCCGGTGGACCAAAGATCAGCAGGTGATCGAGTGCGTCCCCGCGCAGCTTTGCCGCCTGGATAAAAATCTCCATTTGCGAACGCACCTGCGGTTGACCGACATACTCTGCCAGCAATTTCGGGCGGATTGCGCGGTCGGCCGTCTCTTCAAACCCGGCGCTGTCTGCCGATACCAGCCTGTCTGCTTCAATCATCCCTTACCTCACAACGCGGCGCGGAGCGCTTCGCGAATTAGCATTTCACTGTTGGCATCCGGGCGAGCGATTTTACTCACCATCCGGCTGGCCTCCTGAGGTTTATAGCCCAGCGCCACCAGCGCAGCAACCGCTTCCTGCTCCGCATCGTCATCAGACGGACCCGCCGGTGAAGTCAGCACCAGATCCGTCGCCGGCGTAAACAGATCGCCGTGCAGACCTTTGAACCGGTCTTTCATTTCAACAATCAGACGCTCAGCGGTTTTCTTACCGATACCCGGCAGTTTCACCAGGGCAGCCAGCTCCTCGCGCTCTACGGCGTTAACAAACTGCTGCGCCGACATACCGGAGAGGATCGCCAGCGCCAGCTTTGGCCCGACGCCGTTGGTTTTAATCAGCTCTTTGAACAGGGTGCGTTCCTGCTTGTTATTAAAACCATAGAGCAGCTGCGCATCTTCGCGAACGACAAAATGGGTAAAAACGATGGCCTCGTTGCCCACATCCGGCAGTTCATAAAAACAGGTCATTGGCATATGTACTTCATAGCCCACGCCTCCCGTTTCCAGTAATACAAGCGGGGGTTGTTTTTCGAGAACGATGCCTCTGAGTCTGCCTATCACATGGAGCTCCTGCGTTAAGGGCTAAAGTATCTGCGGTATCATAAAAAAAGGCTGGATGAATATCCAGCCTGATTTGACGTTATCGTAAGCGCCCACGCGCCAGATTGAGCCGCGTCTCGCTGATCTGAGCCGCGTTCTGACTGACGTGGCAGTGGGTAATGGCGATAGCCAGCGCATCCGCCGCGTCCGCCTGGGGGTTGGCGGGAAGCTTAAGCAGCGTGCGCACCATGTGCTGCACCTGGCTTTTTTCCGCGCTGCCGATGCCGACAACGGTTTGCTTAACCTGCCTCGCGGCATACTCGAACACCGGCAGGTCCTGATTCGTCGCCGCGACAATCGCCACGCCGCGCGCCTGCCCCAGCTTCAGCGCCGAGTCGGCGTTTTTCGCCATAAACACCTGCTCGATGGCGAAATAGTCCGGCTGAAACTGGGTGATAATTTCCGTCACGCCTGCGTAAATCAGCTTCAGGCGCGACGGTAAATCGTCGACTTTGGTCCGAATACAGCCGCTGCCAAGATAGCTCAGCTGCCGCCCGACCTGACGAATAACGCCATAACCGGTAATGCGTGACCCCGGGTCAATGCCGAGAATAATGGCCATCACGCACCTCCGGTTAGTGATTTAACGGTCAGCAACATTAGAGCGTTGCGGCGACCTCATCAGAGATCTCGCCGTTATGATACACTTCCTGCACGTCGTCGCAGTCTTCCAGCATATCGATCAGACGCAGCAGTTTGGGTGCCGTTTCCGCATCCATATCCGCCTTGGTCGAAGGAATCATGGAGACTTCAGCCGCATCAGCCTTCAGGCCAGCCGCTTCCAGCGCATCGCGCACCGCGCCCATCTCTTCCCACGCGGTATATACGTCAATCGCGCCGTCGTCATAGGTTACAACGTCTTCTGCGCCAGCTTCCAGCGCGGCTTCCATGATCACGTCTTCGTCGCCGGCTTCAAAAGAGATGACCCCTTTTTTGCTGAACAGATAGGCTACGGAGCCATCGGTGCCGAGGTTGCCGCCGGTTTTGCTGAAGGCATGGCGCACTTCGGCAACGGTACGGTTGCGGTTGTCGCTCAGGCATTCAACCATGACCGCGGTGCCGCCAGGGCCGTAACCTTCATAAATGATGGTTTCCATGTTCGCGTCATCATCGCCGCCAACGCCACGGGCGATAGCACGGTTCAGGGTGTCGCGGGTCATGTTGTTGGACAGTGCTTTATCTACTGCCGCACGCAAACGCGGGTTAGAAGCGACATCGCCGCCGCCCAGACGCGCAGCGGTAACCAGCTCACGAATGATTTTAGTAAAGATCTTACCGCGCTTGGCATCCTGTGCCGCTTTGCGGTGTTTGGTGTTGGCCCATTTACTATGACCTGCCATAAAAAACTCTCCAAAAATGCCTGCTTCCCGCAGCCTTTCGACCTGCAAATGGCTGGGAAGACTAGTCGGCGTTAATTACAAATTCTTCAATCGCCTGCCGGTTACTCCACGACTTGGTCAGGGCGGCGGCTTCTGCCGCATTGACCCAGCGGTAATCCAGATGTTCCGTAAAGACAATCTGGCGTTCATGAGGGAGCGCAAGACAGAACCAAAATTCCGTATTGCGCTCAACGCCCGGCGCGTAGCGATGACGTAAATGAGAAAAAATCTCGAAATCCACCGTGCGCTGACAGTCCATTAAGGTCAGCTGCTCATGAGCAACATCAATCGCGACCTCTTCCTTTACTTCACGCACGGCGGCTTGCGCTGCGGTCTCCCCCGCTTCCAGGCTGCCGGTTACCGACTGCCAGAAAGCGGGATCGTCGCGTCGCTGCAACATCAGCACCCGCTTCGTATCTTCGGCATAAATGACCACCAGAACGGAAACGGGAAGCTTGAATGACATCTTACTTATTCTCCAGAGACTCTTTTGTCTCTTTCGCCACAACCTGAATACCTAACTCACCCAGGGATGTCGGGTTAGCAAAGCTCGGCGCTTCGGTCATCAGACAGGCCGCGGCGGTCGTTTTCGGGAAGGCAATAACGTCACGGATATTATCGGTACCGGTCAGCAGCATGGTCAGACGGTCAAGACCGAAGGCCAGACCCGCGTGCGGCGGCGTACCGTACTTCAGCGCGTCCAGCAGGAAGCCGAATTTTTCACGCTGTTCCTGTTCGTTGATGCCCAGAATACCGAAGACGGTCTGCTGCATGTCGCCATTGTGGATACGGACGGAACCGCCGCCCACTTCATACCCGTTGATCACCATATCGTAGGCGTTAGCGATCGCCGTTTCCGGCGCGGTTTTCAGTTCATCCGCAGTCATGTCTTTCGGCGAAGTGAACGGGTGGTGCATCGCGGTCAGACCGCCTTCACCATCATCTTCGAACATCGGGAAGTCGATAACCCACAGCGGCGCCCATTTGGTTTCGTCGGTCAGGCTCAGGTCTTTACCCAGCTTCAGACGCAGCGCACCCAGCGCATCGGCAACCACTTTCTTATTGTCCGCGCCGAAGAAAATCATGTCGCCATCCTGGGCGCCGGTGCGCTCAAGAATGGCGTCGACGATCTCTGCGTTGAGGAATTTCGCTACCGGGCTGTTGATGCCTTCGAGACCTTTCGCACGCTCGTTGACTTTCATGTACGCCAGGCCTTTCGCGCCATAGATCTGGACGAACTTGCCATACTCATCAATTTGTTTACGGGTCAGCGCAGCGCCACCCGGTACGCGCAGCGCAGCGACGCGCCCTTTGGCATCATTGGCCGGGCCGGAGAAGACGGCAAACTCTACGGCCTTCACCAGGTCGGCAATATCGACCAGCTCCATCGGGTTACGCAGATCCGGCTTATCGGAACCGAAGCGGCGCTCGGCTTCCGCAAAGGTCATCACCGGGAATTTGCCCAGGTCGACGCCTTTCACGTCCAGCCACAGCTGGTGAACCAGCTCTTCCATGACTTCACGCACCTGCGGCGCGGTCATAAAGGAGGTTTCCACATCGATCTGGGTGAATTCCGGCTGGCGGTCTGCACGCAGGTCTTCGTCACGGAAGCATTTCACTATCTGATAGTAACGGTCAAAGCCAGACATCATCAGCAGCTGTTTAAACAGCTGAGGAGACTGCGGCAGCGCGTAGAATTTGCCTTTGTGAACGCGGCTCGGCACCAGATAGTCGCGCGCGCCTTCCGGGGTCGCTTTGGTCAGCATCGGGGTTTCGATATCGAGGAAACCGTGATCGTCCATAAAGCGGCGCACGAAGCTGGTGATTTTCGCACGGGTTTTCAGACGCTGAGCCATTTCCGGACGACGCAGGTCCAGGTAACGGTATTTCAGTCGCGCTTCTTCGGTGTTGACGTGATTGGAGTCAAGCGGCAGCGCTTCTGCACGGTTGATGATCGTCAGCGAAGAGGCCAGCACTTCGATGTCGCCCGTAGCCATCTCGCTGTTGACGTTTTTTTCGTCGCGCGCACGCACGGTACCGGTGATTTGGATGCAAAACTCATTGCGCAGTTCGGAAGCCAGCTTTAACGCCTCCGCACGATCCGGATCGAAAAACACCTGCACGATGCCTTCGCGGTCACGCATATCAATGAAGATAAGGCTACCAAGATCACGACGACGGTTGACCCAACCACACAGAGTCACCTGCTGCCCCACGTGGGACAGACGTAGCTGTCCGCAATATTCTGTACGCATGAGATATCCCTTAACTTAGCCGCAGGCGGATTGTTGCCTGCCTCGCAGGCGACGGAGTCGCAGCTTTAGCTGAATGTCACAACTGAATGAAAAAAGGCGGTCATTATAATAGAATTTCCGCCGCACGATAAGCCCGATGCAGTTTGTACGTTGCTTTGCTGTACGCTTATTGCCTGTGCTCACAAAAATTAACAAAAATTGTTACCCATGAGCCGGATCGGCAACGGTATTGTAACGGTCAAACCACAGAAGAAGATACGGGGATACCATGTTAGAACTCAATGCGAAAAAAACTGCGCTCGTTGTCATCGATCTGCAAGAGGGTATTTTGCCCTTCGCCGGTGGGCCGCATCGTGCCGATGACGTGGTAACGCGCGCGGCCCGTCTGGCTGAAAAGTGCCGTCAGCAAGGCTCGCCGGTCATCATGGTCCGCGTTGGCTGGTCCGCTGATTTTGCCGAAGCGCTAAAGCAACCGGTTGACGCGCAGGCCGGCGGGCACGCGCTGCCGGATAACTGGTGGACCTACCCGCAGGCGCTGGGCAAACAGGACGGCGATATTGAAGTCACCAAACGCCAGTGGGGCGCCTTCTATGGTACCGACCTCGAGCTGCAGCTACGTCGTCGCGGTGTTGATACCCTTATTCTCTGCGGCATCTCCACCAACATCGGCGTTGAATCCACCGCGCGTAATGCCTGGGAGCTGGGCTTCAACCTGGTTATCGTCGAAGACGCCTGCAGCGCCGCCTCTGCCGAGCAGCACCAGGGCAGCATGACGCATATTTTCCCGCGCATCGCCCGCGTGCGCAGCACCGAGGACGTCCTCGCCGCCTTATGATTTATATCGGGCTCCCGCAATGGTCGCACCCGAAGTGGGTGCGTCTGGGCATCACCAGCCTTGCAGACTATGCTCGCCACTTTAACTGCGTGGAGGGTAATACGACCCTTTACGCCCTGCCGAAGGCGGAGATTGTCGCCCGCTGGTATGAGCAAACTCACGATAATTTTCGCTTCTGCTTTAAATTTCCGGCCACCATTTCGCATCAGGCCGCTCTGCGCCATTGCGACGACCTGAGCCACGAGTTTTTTACTCGTCTGGCGCCGCTGGAAACGCGTATTGGCCAGTACTGGCTGCAGCTGCCCGCCACCTTTGGCCCCGGAGACCTCCCTGCCCTGTGGCACTTTCTCGATACGCTGCCGACCCAATTCACCTATGGCGTCGAAGTACGGCATCCAGAGTTTTTCGCCAAAGGGGACGCCGAAAAGGCGCTCAATCGCGGGCTGCATCAACGTCACGTGAATCGCGCCATCCTCGACAGCCGCCCGGTGCATAGCGCCATCGCGCGAAATCCGGCCATGATCGACGCCCAGCGTAAAAAACCCAAACTTCCGGTTCATGCCGTGGTCACGGCGGGGAATCCGCTGGTTCGCTTTATCGGCAGCGACGACATGGCCCACAATCACCGGCTGTTTGGCGTCTGGCTGCAGACCTTACCCCAATGGAGCCAGTCGACAACGCCCTATTTATTTCTCCACACCCCGGACATCGCGCAGGCCCCGGAGCTGGTCAGCACGCTTTGGGAAGATTTGCGCCGGGTGATGCCAGAGGTCGGGACCGCACCGTCAATTCCGCAGCAAACCGCGCTTTTCTGATATCCTGCTATGCTAATCGGAGCCATCTGAAAGAGTGAAAGGGAGTTTTTTGTATGGTCAGCGCGCTGTACGCGGTGTTGGGTGCGTTATTGCTAATTAAGTTTTCTTTTGATGTTGTACGTCTGCGCACGCAATACCACGTCGGGTATGGTGACGGAGGGTTTAGCGAGCTGCAGGTTGCTATCCGCGTGCACGGCAACGCCGTTGAGTATGTGCCCATTGGCATCATCCTGCTGCTGTTTATGGAGATGAATGGCGCGCAGAACTGGATGGTGCACGTCTGCGGTATTTTGCTGATTGCCGGACGACTGATGCACTCTTACGGTTTTCACCACCGGCTCTTCAGCTGGCGTCGCTCCGGAATGAGCGCCACCTGGTGCGCCCTGTTGCTGATGGTGCTCGCGAATCTGTGGTATATGCCCTGGGAGTTGGTTTTCTCCTTACATTAGCGCACAATACGCCGTTTTCGTTTTTTCGGGTTTAACGTTATGTCTCACCGCGATACGCTTTTTTCCGCGCCGATTGCCAGCCTCGGCGACTGGACCTTTGATGAACGGGTTGCTGAAGTCTTCCCGGATATGATCCAGCGCTCCGTGCCCGGCTATTCCAATATCATTTCTATGATCGGCATGCTGGCTGAACGCTTCGTTCAGCCCGATACCCAGGTTTATGACCTCGGCTGCTCGCTTGGAGCGGCAACGCTCTCTATCCGGCGTAACATTGCCCACCCTGGCTGCAAAATTGTGGCGGTGGATAACTCTTCGGCGATGGTCGAACGCTGCCGTCGCCACATCGATGCCTATAAAGCGCCGACGCCCGTCGAGGTTGTGGAAGGCGATATTCGTGATATCACCATCGACAACGCCTCCATGGTGGTACTGAACTTTACCATTCAGTTTCTGGCCCCCGATGAACGCCAGGCTATTCTGGATAAGGTTTACCAGGGGCTGAATCCCGGGGGCGCGCTGGTGCTGTCCGAAAAATTCAGTTTCGAAGATGCGCATGTTGGCGAACTGCTGTTCAACATGCATCACGACTTTAAGCGTGCCAACGGCTACAGCGAACTGGAAATCAGCCAGAAGCGCAGCATGCTGGAAAACGTCATGTTGACCGATTCGGTCGAAACGCACAAAGCCCGCCTGCATAAAGCCGGGTTTGAACATGCCGAATTGTGGTTCCAGTGCTTTAACTTTGGTTCACTGGTGGCGGTGAAATCAGAGGAAAAAGCATGATCGATTTCAATCATTTTTATCAACGCATCGCTCTCAGCCCGCTATCTCACTGGCTGGAGACGCTCCCTGCCCAGGTCGCGGCGTGGCAACGGGAAGCTCTGCACGGCAAATTCCGCGAGTGGGAACGGGCCGTAGAGTTTCTGCCGGAGCTGGCCCCGTATCGTCTGGACCTGCTGCATAGCGTCACCGCCGAAAGCGAAGCGCCGCTAAGCGAAGGCCATCGGATGCGCGTAGAGAACCTGCTGAAAAACCTGATGCCCTGGCGCAAAGGGCCCTACTCGCTTTACGGCGTGAATATCGATACCGAATGGCGTTCTGACTGGAAATGGGAGCGCGTGCTGCCGCATCTGTCCGATCTGACCGGGCGCACGATTCTCGACGTTGGCTGCGGCAGCGGCTACCACATGTGGCGCATGATCGGCGCCGGCGCGCATCTGGCGGTCGGGATTGACCCGACGCAGCTGTTTTTATGCCAGTTTGAAGCGGTGCGTAAGCTGCTGGGTAACGATCAGCGCGCCCACCTGTTGCCGCTGGGCATTGAGCAGCTTCCGGCGCTCAACGCCTTCGATACCGTCTTTTCAATGGGCGTGCTGTACCATCGCCGCTCGCCGCTCGACCATTTATGGCAGCTCAAAGATCAGCTGGTCGACGGTGGCGAACTGGTGCTGGAGACGCTGGTGGTCGAAGGGGATGAAAATAGCGTTCTGGTACCAGGCGACCGCTATGCGCAGATGCGCAACGTCTACTTTATTCCGTCGGCCGCGGCGTTGAAAATGTGGCTGGAGAAGTGCGGATTTGTCAATGTGCGGATTGTCGATGTCTGCGCCACCACCACCGAAGAGCAGCGCCGTACCGAATGGATGATTACGGAGTCGCTGGCTGACTTCCTCGACCCCGAAGACAGCAGTAAAACGCTTGAAGGTTACCCGGCGCCGGTGCGCGCGGTGATTATTGCCAACAAACCTGAGACCCAGCAATCGCTGGCGAAAAAGTCAGCCGGGGGCAAATAAAGGTGAAAAAAAGACCCCTGTTGAAATTGCAGGGGCCTGGTACGGGCAATCATCATATTGGGCGACATGATGTGCAGCAAAAAACGGTTTAACTTCTCTGCGCAGAAATGATTTGCTTCATTTCTGCCACCGCTACGCCATTAACGGCATAGCGTGAATATTCATCTGCGTCGGCATCGGCGGACATCGATAATCCGGAATGACGGAAGCGCATTGGCGATGGCACCCAGTGTCCGGCCGAGCTGTGGACCTCTTTGACACCTGCCTGAAGAAACTTCGCCAGGTTGGCCGCTCGAACACCTGCACCAGCCATAATGGTTGGAGTATCCCCCAGGGCAATAAGTTCCGTAATTAATGAAAGACCTTTTTCAGCGCTGGCCTGCTGACCCGATGTCAGGATACGGGCAACGCCGGAATCGGCCAGCGTGCGATAAGCCTGATACGGATCCGCACACATATCAAAAGCCCGGTGGAACGTGACCGCCAGCGAACCGGCCGCCGCCATAATTTTTTGCATGCGCGCGGTATCGACCCGACCATCCACATCTAACACCCCGATGACCACGCCGGGAAAACCCAGCTCCCTGACCGTCGCCACATCGTCGAGCATCGCCGCAAACTCGCTTTCGGTGTAGCAAAAATCACCGCCGCGCGGGCGAATAATCGGATGCACCGGAATGGTCACCGTTTCGCGTACTGTTTTCAGCACGCCCAGCGACGGGGTTAATCCCCCTTCATGCGGCGCGGCGCAGAGCTCAATGCGATCGGCTCCACAGCGCTGCGCCTCTTGCGCACAGGCCATGCTATAACAGCAGACTTCCAGTAGCGTCATTTCCTTCTCCTTTACGCTGCGGGCAACACAGCATGTCATGATTTATCCGTTCAAAAACCGCGTCGCTTCACACTGTTACGCATCAGATTGTTCGCTGGCGACAATTTGCTCAATTGACCACGGGTGAAATTTAATCGTGACGCGGCCATCCGTCACCGCCAGGGTCGGGTTTGGCAGCCGTTCGCGCTCTCCTTTCGGCGAGCTGGTTTTGACAAAAATCCCCGGCTGACTCAATCCCTCATCAGACAGCAGCGCCAGCGCGCGAGCATTGAGCGCATCCGGCTCGCCCGGCAGCACAATCTCAACGTGCTCCCATCCTTCATGCGGATAGCGTTTCTCGCCCGGCCACGGCAGCTCAACCACGCTGAAACGCCAGTGGGCCACCGAAACCGGCTCATCCAGTTTGAACAGGCAGATAGGTCGACCGTTGATCGTGTTTTCCGACAGCAGCGTGCCGCATTGTTCAAAACCGCGACGCCAGCGCTCTGCCGTGGCGTTTTGGTGGCAGCGCAGGGAAATATGGTCGGCATCCAGCGGCGCGATATCCAACCCAAGTCGGTCGGCCAGCCCGCTTAGCGCGTCGGTGAAACGCGGCAGATCCGCGGAAATATCGTTAAGCTCATCAATTTGCTGCCAGTTTGCCATACTGCACCTCAATGCACGTCAAAGGGGGGGTAATTTAGCGTGTTTCCCGGCGGCGACCAACCGGGAATCTTCTGTGGGGTTCGCCGAGTGGCTATTCATTAAGCGTGCTGCCCGGCAACGCGCGCACGGTGCTGACGCATGGGCGCAAATGCAGTATACTCCTGCCCTAATTTGTCCACATTCCGGCGCTGCCCCATAGGGGTTATAGCGCCTTAAACGTAAGGTATTCCGGTGAATATTCAGGCTCTTCTCTCAGAAAAAGTCAGCCAGGCCCTGATCGCGGCAGGTGCGCCTGCCGATTGCGAACCTCAGGTCCGCCAGTCAGCAAAAATCCAGTTCGGCGACTATCAGGCCAACGGCGTGATGGCAGTAGCGAAAAAACTGGGTATGGCGCCGCGACAACTCGCAGAGCAGATACTGTCTCATCTCGACCTTAACGGGATTGCTAACAAGGTTGAAATCGCCGGGCCCGGCTTTATCAATATTTTCCTCGATCCGGCCTTTTTAGCGGAAAATGTGAACAGCGCGCTGGCGTCTGAGCGTCTGGGCGTCGCCCGGCCGCAGGCGCAAACTATCGTCGTTGACTACTCCGCCCCGAACGTCGCCAAAGAGATGCACGTCGGCCATCTGCGTTCCACCATCATCGGTGACGCTGCCGTCCGTACGCTTGAATTCCTCGGTCATAAGGTGATCCGTGCGAACCACGTCGGCGACTGGGGCACTCAGTTCGGCATGCTGATCGCCTGGCTGGAAAAACAGCAGCAGGAAAACGCCGGTGAAATGGCGCTGTCCGACCTCGAAGGCTTCTACCGCGATGCGAAAAAGCATTATGACGAAGATGAAGTCTTTGCCGAACGCGCCCGTAACTACGTGGTAAAACTCCAGGGTGGCGATGCTTACTTCCTGGAGATGTGGCGCAAGCTGGTTGACATCACCATGACACAAAACCAGATTACCTACGATCGTCTGAACGTCACCCTGACCCGCGATGACGTCATGGGTGAAAGTCTCTACAACCCGATGCTGCCGGGCATTGTTGCCGATCTGAAAGCCAAAGGTCTGGCCGTCGAGAGCGAAGGCGCGACCGTGGTGTTCCTTGATGAGTACAAAAACAAGGAAGGCGAACCGATGGGCGTCATCATCCAGAAAAAGGATGGCGGCTACCTCTATACCACTACCGATATCGCCTGTGCGAAGTATCGTTATGAAACGCTGCACGCCGACCGGGTGCTCTACTACATCGATTCCCGTCAGCACCAGCACCTGATGCAGGCGTGGACGATCGTGCGTAAAGCGGGCTATGTACCGGAATCCGTGCCGCTGGAACATCACATGTTCGGCATGATGCTGGGCAAAGACGGGAAGCCGTTCAAAACTCGCGCCGGCGGTACCGTGAAGCTGGCGGATCTGCTGGATGAAGCGCTGGAACGCGCGCGCCGCCTGGTGGCCGAGAAAAATCCGGACATGCCTGCCGATGAGCTGGAACAGCTGGCCAATGCGGTCGGTATTGGCGCAGTGAAGTATGCCGATCTGTCCAAAAACCGGACCACCGATTACGTATTTGACTGGGATAACATGCTGGCCTTCGAAGGCAACACCGCGCCGTATATGCAGTATGCCTATACCCGCGTGCTCTCCGTCTTCCGTAAAGCGGAAGTTGACGAGCAGGCGCTGGCTGCGGCACCGGTGATCATTACCGAAGCGCGCGAAGCGCAGCTGGCCGCGCGCCTGCTGCAGTTCGAAGAGACGCTGACCGTTGTGGCCCGCGAAGGCACGCCGCACGTCATGTGCGCCTATCTCTACGATCTGGCGGGCCTGTTCTCCGGTTTCTACGAGCATTGCCCGATTATCACCGCCGAGAGCGAAGCCGCACGCAACAGCCGTCTGAAGCTGGCGCAGCTGACGGCCAGAACCCTGAAACAGGGTCTGGATACGCTGGGTATTGAAACCGTCGAGCGGATGTAAGTCGGCGGGGGATTTTGTCGCCCCGGCTAGCCGCGCGCTGCCGGGGAAATGCCTGATGGCGCGGTGCTTGTCAGCGTCTGTCAGGGCGATCAAATCCTGCCTTAGAAGTATTTGCGCAAATACTCCGTCAGACACAATATCGCCATTGCCTGACCATACGGCATCGAAGTCAGCGGGATCTCGCGGTAAAAGTCGAGATTGCCGCCCATCCCGGTCCCAAACGAGGTCTGTAACAGCTCGCCTTCCGGGGAGATATTTTTCACCACCCCGCGAATCGCCTTCTCCGCCACCTCGGCGTACTCCGCCGCGACATAGCGCTTACGCACCGCTTTCAGAATGCCATAGGCAAATCCGGCGGTGGCCGATGCTTCCAGGTACGAGTGCGGATCGTCCAGCAGCGTATGCCACAGGCCGCTGTCATCCTGACATTTTGCCAGCGCGGCAATTTGCGCATTCAGCACCTGGATCAAATAGCGTCTGACGGCGCTGTGCTCAGGTAAATCAACCAGTTCAAGGAAATCGGGGATCACCATCGTCAGCCAGCTGTTACCCCGCGCCCAGCGAGCGCGGGCGAAGTTATGCTGACCGTCATAGCTCCAGCCGTGAAACCACAGCCCGGTTTCCCGATCCATCAGGTTCTGAACGTGAAGTAAAAACTGATACACCGCCTCTTCCACATACTGCGGACGATTGAGCAATTTACCGATTTTAGCCAGCGGCAGTACGGTCATCATCAGCGTATCGTCCCACATCTGCTGATGGTTCTCTTCCGCCAGCGTGATGTGCTGCATTCCCCCATGCTCCGTGCGCGGCATCTCATGCATCGCCCACTCCGCCCAGCTATCGAGCCAGGGCAGATACTCCGGTCTCCCGGTCTCTTCGTAGCGCCAGGCCAGGGTCAGGAATGGGGCCATGGTATTAACGTTCTTCGTGGTCGCCCCTTCGGCGAAGCGATCGGCAAACCAGCTGTCGATAATATCGCGCATCGCCGTGTCCCCGGTCTGCTGGTAGTACTGATGAATACCGTACAAACCTACGCCATGCGTCCACTCCCAACCGGCCCACCCTTTGGTATCAATGACCCGCCCGTCGTCCAGCCGCAGCAGAAACGTCCCCGCTTCATCGCGAATATTGACCAGATTATGGGTCACTTTTTGGATCAGCGACTGCAGTTCATGGCGGCTAATAAAATGCGCCGGCTGACGCAGTAACGGGCTATGTTTGACAGGCCACACCTTCATCTCTTTACCCTCTGTTGTATGTCGATTTCATTTCAGCACCCTGCTTCAGCGATGGCGCGGCAGGTTTATTGCGGTTCAGATAACCAATATTGTTATTTCCCCACAGCGCGTCGAACGGCATGCCGGCCAGCATCTCAACCACCGCGCGATCTTCCGCTGTCGCCAGCTCTGGCTGTGCGCGGCCCGAGCGACGCATTTTGAGCGTCTCCGCCCGCAGCACGCTATGCGTGGCAAGATTGAGCCTGAAGCGCAGGGAGACGAGGAAACCGCAGGCCAGCACCGCCAGCGTGCCGACGCTCAGGATCAACAGGATGGTATGGCTCACTTCATAGGGCTGGGTCTTCTGCCCGGAAACAAACCCCGAGAGCTGCATAATGATACCCACCAGCATCACCGCGCCGGCCTGAGAGGCTTTGCGCGTCAGCGTCATAATGCCGGCAAAAATCCCTTCACGACGCTGCCCGGTGATGACCTCATCCACATCCGCGATATAGGTGTAGGTATTCCATGGCACATAGTTGATTCCGCCACGCCCAAGTCCCGCGACGGCAGAGATCAACAGCAGCAGCGAGTAGACATCGCTCAGTCCGGCGTAATAGAGAATCGCGTAGGACAGCGAGCTCAGGCCAAACAGCACGACCACCATACGATACGAAGGGGCGGGTCCGAAGCGAATACAGAGCGGAATCATGGCGATGACGGCAATAAACTGGAAGATAGCCATCGTGCCCAGCAGGTTGGACGCCATTGAGGCCTCCTGCATCAGCACAAACACCACGTAGTAGGTAAACACGGCATTAAAGACGTCCTGAGCGATATAGCCGCCAAGGTACATCCCCAGGTGCTGGCGGAAAATCTTAATCCGCAGCGTCGAACTCAGCTCAATAAACAGGCGATTGAGGCTCTGAGCCAAAGACAAATTGCGCTTCTCTTCTTCCGCCCGCAGCGCGGCTTCGGACCACTCTTCCCGCGGACGTTCCCAGGTAAAGAACCAGACGAAGGTCAGCATCAGCGCGCACAGCACGGAGAAGACGAGACTTGCGTAGAAAAAGGAAACCGCATTGTCCTTACCAAACTGGGTCAGCAGAATGCCCGGCAGGAATGACGCCAGAATGGCCGACATCTGCGCCATCGAAATACGCGCGCCGGAGAATTTGGTTTTTTGTTTAAAATCATCCGTCATTTCCGGTACCAGCGTTTCATACGGCACCAGAATCATGGTGTAGACGATATCGAACAGCAGATAGGTGAGCAGGTAATACCAGAATCCCATATCGCTAACCCACATGATGGAGTAGCTGAACACGCAGGGGATGCCGAGCAGAATAAAGAACTTACGTCGGCCAAAGCGTTTGCCGAGCCACGTGGTCCCAAAGTTATCGGTCAGAAAGCCCATCAGCGGGCTGATCACCGCATCCAGCACTCTCGCCGTGGCAAAAATCAATGTTGCTTCAATAGGGGAAAGGCCGCAGAAGGTGGTGTAGAAGTAGAGGAGCCAGGCCGCGGTCAGCGCGGTGGTCCCGGCGCCGAGGAAGTCGCCCGAGCCATAGGCCAGATAATTAACTAAACCGATTTTACGTGTTTTCATCGCCGTAAATCCTGTGTCTTTTTTTTAGTGAACTCCGACAAGCTTTCTGGCTTAGCCAAAAGGGAGTGGATACATGGCTACAGTAGAAGTATGAGAACAGGGTTACCTTTTCGTTTTTGCCAGCCCGCCCCCGTCCATGGCAAAAATACAAAGAGTCGACGGACACGCATCACCTATTTATAAAACAGCATTTCCTTTATAACAAAACGCATGTCCAAAACTAAAATTTGGTCGATGAAAACGTGATTTATCTCCACCAGAAATCAGTCGCTTAATGTGTGATGAACAGGGATTGCGGGAGATAAAAAATGAGAGTAAAGAAAGTATGAAGGGTTATTTCGCGTATCTGAAGGAGGCCTGATGTCCTATTCTCATCTGCTCGTTGCCGTCGCCCCAACGCCGGAAAGCCGCGTGCTTATCAATAAAGCGGTCTCTATCGCACGTCCGCTGGATGCCAAAGTCAGCCTGATCACGCTGGCCACCGATCCGGAGTTATATAACCAGTTTGCTGCGCCGATGCTGGAAAACCTGCGGGACTTGATGCATGAAGAAACGCGAGATTTTCTCTCCGGACTGGCGAAAGAAGCCAATTACCCTATCGACAACGTGACGATTGCCAGCGGCGAACTCAGCCACCACATCAAAGATTTTTGCCAGCAGCATCACGTGGACCTGGTGATATGTGGCAATCACAACCACAGCCTGTTTTCGCGCGCCACCTGCTCGGCGAAAAGCATCGTCGGCAGCAGCGGCGTGGACGTTTTACTGGTCTCTCTGGAAAAAGGCTGACGCCAAAGGCGTCAGCCTGTATCCCGCTTACCGCGCTACGCCAGTTTGGGGAAAGTTGAGACTTTGCGTTGCAATCGGCTCTCCTCACTGCGCGGTTCGATCTGCTGCAAATCGCTGATGAACCGCTCCTGCCAATGATGGATATCGTTATCCTTGATGACCGCCAGCATCTCCGCATGACGCGCAATGCGTTCCGCCAGCGGCATCGTCAGACCACGATCCAGCGCCGCGGCCACCTCATCGCGATCGTAGGGATTGACGATCAGCGCACTGGTTAGCTCATTCGCCGCCCCGGCAAACTGCGACAGGACCAGCACGCCCGGGTTCTGCGGATCCTGGGCAGCAATAAACTCTTTCGCCACCAGATTCATCCCGTCGCGTAGAGGCGTCACTAACCCGACATCGGAATAGCGGAAGATCTTCATCAACAGTTTGCGTTCAAAATGTTGATTCAGGTAGTACAGCGGCGTCCAGCCCAGCTGTCCGTACTGGCCATTGATTCTGCCGCTGGCGGTCTCCAGCTGATGGCGAATATCCTGATAGGCCTGTACTTCGCCGCGGGAGGTTGGCGCAATCTGCGTATAGCGAATCTTGCCATGGTGCTGCGGGTATTTCTCCAGCAGGGCTTCATAGGCGAGAAAGCGCTCCGGCAGGCCTTTAGAGTAATCCAGTCGCTCAACGGAGAAGATATTTTTTACCCCCTTAAGCTCGCTTTTCAGCTGTGCCAGTTTGGGCGGCAGCGGCCCCTTCGCACTGCGCGCAATCTCGTCAGGATCGATGCCTATCGGGTAAACCTCGGTGCGGAAATGTTTGCCCCATGCCTCATGGCGTCGGCCATCTCGCGTTACTACCCGGGTCTGTAGCGAGACGCTATCAAGAAACGCCACTCTGTCGTTATCGGTCTGGAAGCCAAGCAGATCGTAGTCACAGAGCTGCTCAAGAAGCTCGGCATGCGGAGGCAGCGCGTTAAAAATCTCTGGCGTCGGGAACGGAATGTGCAAAAAGAAACCGATACGGTTATTGACCCCGAGCTTGCGCAGCTCGCTGGCAAAAGGCAGCAGATGATAATCATGAATCCACAAAATATCATCGGGCTCAATCAGCGGGAGAAGCTTCTTCGCCAGGTTGGCGTTAACCCGCAGATAGCCGTCCCATGACGGACGCTGGAAGTCCACCAGATCCAGGCGATAGTGAAATGCCGGCCACAGCACGGCGTTGGAAAACTGGTTGTAGTATTCGTCATGATCCCGTTCATTGAGCGTAAACGAGGCCCAGGTGATATTGCCTCGCGTCACCGTGTTTAGCGGTTTCTGGTCATCGCCAATCTCTCCGCTCCAGCCAAACCATAATCCACCGGCGGCCTTCAGCGCGCCCAAAATGCCCACGGCCAGGCCACCCGCGCTGGCCTTTTTATCATCCGGTGGCGCAATACGATTAGATATTACGACTAAGCGCCCCATAACCCTCCCTCCTGTCATTTTGCGCATCAGGTTGTTGCTTATTATTTGCGATGCTGATTAACCAATGCTGAACGGCCGCGACATCCGGCAGACGCCATTGCGCCTGGGTGTCGCCCTTGCCAACTTTTACCGACATGCCGCCGAGCTGATTCACGACGTTGAACCCGGCTTCGTCCGTCAAATCGTCGCCAACGAATACCGGTTTACGCCCCTGAAACGGCGCCTCCTGCATAAACGTCGCAATCGCTTCCCCTTTATTGACCCCACGCGGCTTAATCTCCACCACGCACTTACCCAACTGCAATGCGAGGATGGGGTAACGTTTGACAATCCCCTGCGCCAGCGATAGCGCCGCGCTCTGGTACGTCGGCGCCTGGCGATAATGCAGCGCAAACGCCATGCCTTTGTGTTCCAGCTCACATCCCGGCATCGTCTCCAGCGCCGCCCGCAGCTGCTCATCCAGTTCCCGGAGCAGCGCATCAGGAAGCGTGACGATGTGCGTTTTACCATTGATATCGCGGCGTTCTGCCCCGTGAACACCGGCCAGCGGCAGCCGGTATGGATGGGTAAGCGCATCAAGCTCAACCATTGAGCGCCCTGAAATCAATGCCACCGCCCCACCGTGCTGCTGCGCAAGCTGCCGCAGCGCCTGAAGCGCCTGTGTGGGGATAACAACCTGATCGGGATGAGGTTTGATATCGGCAAGCGTGCCGTCGAGGTCAAAGAAAAATGCATGATGTTCGGTTGGCACAGGCGGTACAGATATCTTGTCAGCCACCCTGTTCTCCTCCTTTCATGGCCAGCACAACGCTGGTTGTTAACGGATTGTTAGCCATGTAAGTATAGACAGTGTGACCGGGATCGCCATTTTTGATAGCTATCGCCAGCGTAGCGGGCGCTGGCGATAATCAGGGATTAGACTAAAAGGTTGGGGGATTATTAAGCAGCCCGTTTTGCTTTTTGTTTATAACGGTCGAAGATAACCGCCGCCAGCAGAATCACCCCGCGCACCACGTACTGAGAGAACGGCGAGATATTGAGCAGGTTCATGGCGTTCTCTACGGTGCCGAGGATCAGGATCCCGGCAACCACATAAGAGATCTTACCGATCCCGCCTTTCAGCGACACGCCACCCAGCACGCAAGCTGAGATAACGATCAGCTCATAGCCAATCGAGGTCATCGGCTGGCCGCTGGTCATGCGCGAGGCGAGGATAATCCCGGCGGCCGCAGAAACCACGCCTGAGATCACGAAGATAATAATTTTGGTCCGCACCACCGGCACCCCCGCCAGACGGGCCGCCTCTTCATTGCCACCGATAGCCAGCGTATTGCGGCCAAAGGTGGTTTTGTTGAGCAGTAAACCAAAAACAATCAGGCAGGCGACGGTCAGCCAGATCGGGGCCGGCAGGCCAAACCAGTTGGCATAGCCTAAGGTAAAGAAGCGCTCATCTTCAATGCCGACCGCCTTTCCGTCGGAGATAATATAAGCCAGGCCGCGCACAATCTGCATTGTGGCCAGCGTCGTGATCAGGGCGTTAATTTTCAGCCGGGCAATCACGAAGCCGTTAACCAGCCCGCTGATTGCCCCCAGCAGCAGACCGGCGGCAATCCCTATCCACATGCTTTCCGTCAGATTAATCACCACTGCCGTCGTTACGCCAGCGCAGGCGATGACCGATGCCACCGACAGATCAAAATCCCCGGACGCCAGGCAAAACAGCATGCCGCAGGCCACCATACCGGACATTGAGATCGCCAGCCCCAGCCCTTTCATATTGATAAACGAGGCAAAATTGGGTACAAAAATCACGCAGCCGATAAACAACACGGCAAAAACAACCAGCATGCCAAACTGATCCCAGATTCGGGCAAAGCTAAACGAACTCTGGCGGGCATTAGGGGTAGTAACAGAGGACATTATTGACTCCTTACTCAGGCGACCGCCTGGCTCACTTTTGGCATCGCAAGGCTTAACGCCTGCTGTTCATTGGCATCATCATGCAGCAGTTCGCCCGCCACCTCACCTTCGCGCATCACCACGATACGATCGGCCACGCCGAGCACTTCGGGCAAATCGCTGGAGGCGAAAACGACGGCGACACCGGAGGCCGCCAGGGCATAGATAACGTTATAAATTTCATGCTTAGCGCCCACATCAATGCCGCGGGTCGGCTCATCCAGCAGGATCACTTTCATCTCTTCCGACAGCCAGCGTCCCAGAATCGCCTTCTGCTGGTTGCCGCCGGAGAGATTCATAATCAGCTGTTCGGGGCCCGGGGTTTTGATATTAAGCGACTTAATATGCCGATCGGCGTTGTGCGCTTCCCAGCCGTTGTTAATGATGCAGCCCGCGTGAATATGCCGGCGACGCGCGCTGATATTGATATTGTCGCGTACGGAATGGACCGGAATAATGCCCTCCGCTTTGCGGTCTTCCGGGCACAGCATCATTCCGGCCTCGATAGCCTGTGCCGGTTTGCGAATATCGATCGCCTGCCCGTCGATATACACCTGACCGCCGGTGATACGGGTTCCGCCAAACAACCCTTTCATCAGCTCGCTACGCCCGGCCCCGACCAGCCCAAACAGGCCGACGATTTCCCCGCTGCGCACCGACAGATCTACCGGCCTGCGGACGCCGGGCGCTTTGACCTGCTCCAGGCGCAGACGCTCTTTGCCATACTCACGCGGTTTCCAGCCGTAAACATCGCCCAGCTCGCGCCCGACCATCGCCTGCACCAGCGCGTCATGACTCACGGTCTGCATATCATCGAAGGTGCGTACGTAGCGGCCATCTTTAAACACGGTGATCGCATCGCTGAGCGCAAAAATCTCCTCCATGCGGTGCGAAACATAAATAATCACGCGCCCTTCCTCACGCAATTCGCGGATGACGCGAAACAGATGGTCGATCTCGCGCGCCGAAAGAGAGCTGGTCGGTTCATCAAATGCGATAACCTTTGCGTTACGGGTGAGCGCCTTAGCAATCTCAACCATCTGCCACTGGCCGATGGAGAGGTATTTCAACGGCGTTTCCGGGTCGATATCCAGCCCCAGATGTTCCAGCTGCAGCCGCGCTTCGTAGTTGAGCAGCGAGCGGTTCACTAAGCCGTACTTATGCGGGATTTGGCCGAGGTAGATATTCTCCGCGACGGTCATTTCCGGAATCAGGTGCAGCTCCTGATAAATGATTGCCACTCCGGCGTTCAGCGCTTCGGTAGTGTTGCTGAATACGCGCGGTTGGCCGTCTATCTGCAGGTCGCCGGCGGTAGGAATATAGTTGCCGCTGAGAATTTTCAGCAGCGTCGATTTTCCGGCTCCATTTTCCCCCATCAGGGCGTGGATCTGTCCGCTATAGCAGTCAAAGCTAATATCGGAGAGCGCCTTAACGCCGGGAAAGGTCATGGTAATGCCGCGAAATGAGAGATAAGGGGTAGACTGTTGCATAACAACTCCGCTCTTCTATGCTCAGCCTCCCGCAGGCTGCGGGAGGCAGGGTCAACCAGGCCTTACAGCCCTTTTTTCGCCAGCTCTTCTTTGAAGTTGTCGCGCGTGATCAGCACCACATCGGTGACCGCAGTGAATTTCGGCGGTTCTGCGTCTTTTGTGACCCAGTTGTAGAGCATCTCGCTGGTTTTATATCCGTGGATATCCGGGCTAGGCAGCAGAGAACCGTAGAAACCGGTCGCCTGCGCTTTGGAGAGTTCGTTAACCGCATCCACACCATTAATGCCAATGCCAATCACATCCCCGGCTTTAAAGCCCTGACCTTCGGTGGCGCGCACGCCGCCCAGTACGGTGTTGTCATTCATCCCCACGATCAGCCAGTGCTTCACCTGAGGATGCTGTACCAGCATCGAGTTACCGGCGTCGAAGGCGCCCGGGATATCGTTGGATTTAGTCGGCACGCGGTAGATCTGTTGGTCAGGGAAACCGGCCGCTTTCAGCGCGTCGATGGAACCCGTGGTACGACGACGGGCGGTATCGAGTTCATCAGCGGTAATCGCCATCACGCCGGTATCCTTCACATCCCAGCCGCGTTTTTGCATCTCTTTGTACAGCTCCTGCCCCTGACGGGCGCCAATTTCACTGGCGGCCATCATCACCAACGGTACGCTCTCCATCGGTTTACCTTTCGCATTCACGAACTGGTCATCGACGGTGATGACTTTCATATCGTATCCGCGCGCTTTAGCGACAATCGCCGCCCCGAGTTTCGGGTCAGGTGTACAAATAACGAAGCCCTTTGCCCCGCTGGCCGCCAGGCTGTCGATGGCATTCAGGGTTTTCTCACCATCCGGGACCGCAATTTTAATTACCTCAAAGCCCAAATCTTTGCCGGCCTTATCGGCAAATTTCCACTCGGTTTGAAACCAGGGTTCTTCCGGTTGTTTGACCAGAAATCCGAGTTTAAGCGTTTCAGCCATAGCTGATTGTGACATAACCGCAGCGAGACCGATCGCCGCCAGCGCTTTAGTAAATTTGTGCATGGTAAACTCCAGCTTTATTTCGCTTTTCTGTAGGGAAGTATCGGACTTAATTTTTTTATCGGACGTAAAACAAGGCATTAGAAAAATTGCACACCGAACTGCCGTTGTTCATTAAGTAATAACTGGAAATCAATTCTCCATACGAGAGCATTATCACATCGCGGAATTACAGTAATTGCGTGCATAGATTTAGCGAAAAATGACATAAAAAAAGAGCTAATTGTCAGACAATTAGCCCTGCACATAGCAATATTATCCATATCATCAGCAGACTTATCCTTGTCGCTACCGCCGCCTGCTCTCAGGAGATGTCCCGAAAGTGCTGTGCCCCCTTTTTCAGCCGTTTCCCTTACCGATACGACTTCTCACAAGATGAAATATCGCACAGGAGAATTTTATTACCGTTAATAACAGAATACACCTCATCATCCCGCTTATCTGGTCCTGTAAAAATGACGTCACTCAATCATTTCTCGTGATTTCTTTTTTACCGAATGGTTGATGCGACATGACCGAATTATGACCTCAGGATTAAATTCATATTTAATTAATATGTCGTAGGCATCATCCATATCATAAAAAAAGCCATAAAAATAAATTCAATAAAATCATCAAGATATGGATATTAAAATCAAGTAAAAGACAAAAACAACACGCTTTATAAGGATGTTGTAACGAAACGTAAACAGATGCACTTGAGAGTTTTCTTAGTCTATTATTGAGGGTATTCTATATATATCGGCAGGCGCTAATTAATTACCGATACACATAGGGAAAGTGCAAATTCATTATTTTGCCGACAATGTTACGCGTAAAGAGTCTCGCATTTTATCGTTCACCGGCGAAGATTCCCGACGCGTGAATGATACCTCCAGCTTAATAAGGATATTTTTTATGGTCGTTTCAGGAATGGCTCAAAAACTCAATAATCAGATGAACCTTGAGTTTCATGCCTCAAATTTATATCTGCATCTCAGCGAATGGTGCGAACAGCACCGTCTGAACGGCACCGCCATCTTTTTGCGCTCCCGGGCACAATCCCACGTGACGCAGATGATGCGCGTATTCGATTTTATGAAGACCGGCGGAAACTGGCCGATCGTCAAAAATGAAGGCAGCTACAGCTATAACTGTCACTCCCTCGAAGATCTGTTTACCACCACCCTGGCCGATTATGAACAGCGTAGCAGCATGCTGTCCGGATTGACCGAAGAGGCTAAAGCGCAACGCGACGACACCACCTGGCGCTTCCTGACGCTGCTGGAGAAAGAGCAGCAGCAGGACGGCGTGCTGTTGCAAAGCGTGCTTGAAGAGGTTCGTAACGCGGATAAAGCCGGCCTGGGTATGCTTCAGACCGATCGCCGCCTGCTCAGTCTGGTGACACGCCGCCAGGATTAAGGCCATCGCGCCGGCATCACATCAACCGTTCTCTCAGCGAGTATGGATCCCGAGAGAACGGCTTTCGCATCGCAGCATAGCGATCGCCCTGGCCGGCGCAACCGCGCAGCGTTGGCACTAAAACCCGCCGGACGATGCCCTGCAGACCGCCGTATGGCCACCGTTCCGCTGCGCGAATAAACGACACCGGATCATCAATCCCTCCACTTCACGCCTCCGTCCATCGCGGATAACGTTCCAGCGATCGCTGTTTCTGACACATCATTTCCGCCGTTCAGGCGCCGTTCTTATTCCTGAAAAGCATTAAAAACTTTTAAGCCGATCGCATTCCTGCTCTGGGAAATGGCGCAGCGGGTGATTAGTGACGGCGATCACTTTTCGCCATCGACTTTAAGAATATAAAAACAGCGTTTCAAAAATTTAAAACATGAGGTTTATATTAATGGCAGGATACGCGGCTTCAACCTCACAAGGGTTGCAGGGAAGACCGATTTTGTTACGCCATCAGCTAGCCTACGGCGGCGGTAATTTACTGGGGAGCGGCGCGCTGGCAATCAGCGGCGCCTGGCTACTTTATTTCTACACCACGTTCTGCGGACTGACGCTGATTGAGGCGTCGTTCATTTTCTCCGTCGCCAGCATCATCGATGCGATCAGCAATCCGTTAATGGGCTACCTGACCGATAACTTCGGTAAAACGCGGCTCGGCAAACGCTTCGGACGCCGACGTTTCTTTTTATTGATCGGCATCCCGCTGATGATGTTTTACCCGCTGCTGTGGGTTGAGGGGCTGGGTTTCTGGTACTACCTCTGCACCTACGTCGTCTTTGAGATTATTTATACCTCAGTCATGGTGCCTTATGAAACCTTAGCCACCGAAATGACCGACGACTTCTCATTACGCTCTAAACTGACCGGCTATAAAGCCATTTTCGGCAAGCTTGCCAACTTCCTGGCGGCGTTCATCCCAGGTCAGTTTATCCTGTTGTACGGCAAAGACTCCGCCACACCGTTCTTCCTGACCGGGCTGACCTACGGGGTTATTCTGATTATCGCCATCTCCTGCCTGTGGTTTTGCAGCTGGGAGCGCCCGCGTGAAGAAGAAGTTCGCGTGAATGAGAAAAAAGGCCTGCTCACGACCCTGCTGATGCTGGCGAAGGATATGCGTTCAACCTTCTATCTACGCGTGTTCCGCAAACATCTTGGGATGTATCTCTGCGGTTTCGGCGCAGAATGGCTGTTTGCCTCGATCTTTACCTACTTCGTTATCTTTGTCCTGCAGCACGATCCGGCGATGGTCGCCGGGCTGAACAGCCTGAACTCGATTCTGCAGCTGCTCTCTACGGCGTTGTTTATCGGCCTGTGTGTGAAAAAGGGATTCAGCAAGCCCTATATTCTGGCGCTGAGCATCGTGATTTTCTCCGTGTTGCTGTACACCTCGCTGTGGTTTTTCCATCTGCCCGCTCATCTGGCAACCATCCTGATGTTTGGGATCACGGTGCTGTTTGGCCTGGGTACCGGCGGCGTGTACTACATTCCATGGACCGTTTACACCTTCCTCGCCGATGTTGATGAGATCTATACCGGCCGCCGCCGCGAAGGGATCTACGCGGGCGCCATGACCTTCTCCGGAAAAATCCTGCGTTCGATTATTGTCTTCACGATGGGAGCTATTCTCAGCTTTTACGGGTTCCAGTCGAAAGCGCATACGCAACCAGAAAGCGCCGTGACCGCCATTGCGGTGGTGTTCTGTAGCGGCGTGATCCTGCTGGCGCTGGCAGCCATTGTCTTCAGCAAGCAGATGAAACTGGATCGCAAAGCGCACCTGGTCGTATTGCAGGAAGTGGCGCGGATTAAAGCAGGGGGTAAGGTTAGCGATATCCCGTCCGATGTGCGTATTATCGTGGAGGATTTAGTCGGCCATCGTTATGAAGAGTGCTGGGGCAACAGTAAGCTATTTAAAGATGAACAGCCGGCGTCGGCAAGGGCCGCTATCTCTCATTAACGTCTGGTTTTCGCCCCGCCATCGACAGCGATAGCGGGGCGAAACAACTTAGTGTGCTTCACCCTGCGGCGTAAACTTAAGCTCAATCAGCGCAATCGCTTTTTGGACCGCGCGCAGCGTCACCGGATCGGCCGAAGCCGGATGGCTGGCAAAATCGATGGCTTTCAGCTGCGTGGTCATTTTTTCGCGGACTTCAACAGGGGCGATGACATCAATGACGTCGAGAATCTGTTTGATAACCAACTGGCAGGCGACAACGTCAGAAACCAGTTCGTCTTGTTCGGTGAGATGTTGAGACATTTATTACTCCTTTTTCGAGGAGCGTAATAGTAACCTAAATCCCGAGAGATAAAAAAACCTGCCGCAGCAGGTTTTTTTATCAGAACATACCGGCAGGCGGTACATCTTTGAATGTTTTGCAGTACTGCTCGAACATGCTCTTCAGAATTTTGCGCAGTTTCATGAAGCGACTCCGGTTTTGTTATGCAGGTGTTACCATTGATGGGGTCTATAATATGACTTGCATCACATAAATCAATAGAAACATGCGCTAACTCACAATTTATTTACAAGAATAATTTATAAATTAAACAAAAGTGAGGGAAATCGCAGAGTTAAGAGCCTGCACGTTTTTCCCGCGATAGGCACCTCACCAGGCGATGGCAAACACACAATGAGTACAGATATCTCTTCACGAGAAGGCCGCGCCTTCTCTGCTCCTGCGCTGCTGGTCGCCGGCGCATTTTTCATGGAGTTTCTTGACGGGACGGTAATCGCTACCGCGCTGCCGGACATGGCAAAAGATTTTGGCGTTGCGGCGGTTGACCTCAATATCGGTATCAGCGCCTACCTGATTACGCTGGCGGTATTGATCCCGGCCAGCGGCTGGATTGCCGATCGCTTCGGCGCGCGTAAGATCTTCACGCTGGCGTTGGCTATTTTTACGCTTGCCTCCGTTTTTTGCGGCTTTGCCGGCAACGTGGACACCTTTGTCGCCATGCGAATCCTTCAGGGTATTGGTGGCGCGCTGATGGTGCCCGTCGGCCGCCTGGCGGTACTGCGTACCACGCCAAAAGATCAGCTCATCAAAGCCATTGCCACACTGACATGGCCGGCGCTGGTTGCGCCGATCATCGGTCCACCGCTGGGTGGCTTTATTACCCGCTATGCCAGCTGGCACTGGATTTTCTTTATTAATGTTCCTCTGGGATTGATCGCCATCGCGCTGTCGCTGCGAATTATTCCCGATATCCGCGAAGCGCAGCGACGTCCCTTTGACCTTCCCGGCTTCTTTGCGACATCGGTTGCTATGGTGAGCCTGGTGAGCGCCATGGAGTTGCTTGGCGATAGCCGACCACAAGGCTGGACAACCCTGGTCCTGCTGGGGATCGGTACGGGATGCATGCTGTTCGCTCTGCGCCATTTCCGCCGGGCAGAGTGGCCGATGGTGCGTCTCGATGCGCTACAGGTACCCACCTTTCGGGTTACGATGTACGGAGGATCGCTTTTCCGTGCTTCCATCAGCGCCGTCCCCTTTCTGTTACCGCTGCTGTTTCAGGTTGGCTTTGGTATGGATCCGTTCCATTCCGGGCTGCTGGTGCTGGCGGTGTTTGTCGGCAACTTCACTATTAAACCCGCCACCACCCCGCTCATCCGTTGGCTCGGCTTCCGTCGGCTGCTGTTAATAAACGGGACGCTAAACGTCATCTCGCTGCTCGCCTGTGCTTTTTTAACGCCGCAGACCCCGGTCTGGCTTATTTGTATGATCCTGTATCTCGGCGGCGTATTCCGCTCGATTCAGTTTACCGGCGTGAGCACGCTTGCTTTTGCCGATGTTCCGCCTGCGCAGATGAGCTACGCCAATACGTTGTTCAGTACCGCGTCACAGCTGGCCGTGGGTCTGGGGATCACCCTCGGCGCGATCGGCATTCGCATGGGTGAAAAAGCCAGTGAGTGGTTAAGTCTGACGACCCTACCGGGGATCAGCTTCCGGCTCTCCTTTGTCTTTATTGCCTTAATTTGTCTGGTGGGAATGGTAGATAGTCTGCGATTGAGCAAAGATGCCGGTAGCAGCGTCTCGCAGAGCAAAAAATAGCAGCAAAAAGGCCAGCGGAGGCTGGCCTTATTCGAAAAAAACGAGAGCTTGCTTAGCCGACTATCTGGCGGACAAAAGCTTCGATCTCTTTATCCTGGCAGTTCTCGAAGAAGCACTGCTGGAAACGCGGGCCGGAGACAGCCGTTTTGACCAGTTCCGGATCGATAGCGCGCAGAGTATCCAGATAGTTATCTTTCACCACGGCAGCTTTCACCGTATTCAGGATCCCGGCGTTACGCACCTGCGGCTCTTTGCGCTCCGGTGGGTAACCTTCGCCATTGCGACCGGTGAAGGCTTTTTCAAAAATAAAGCGCACGTTCAGCTCGGCACCCCAGCCAAAACCTTTGGCAAACGGCAGGGACAGCGCATTACCGTTATTAATCTGCGCAAACAGGAAGGCATCAGCCGGATCAATACAGTAGCCGCACACTACGCCTGGGTGGATGTTCAGCGACATCAGCGCGCCCTGTCCGGTTCCGCAGCCGGTTACCACGAAATCAACCGCTTTCGAATTCAACAGAATGCTGGCCATGATGCCCAGATGAATATAGGTCAGATGATGGTCGTGCTCATCGCTCATCCCGACGTTGTATACCGGGAACCCTTTTTCATCGGCAACGGCGTTTAGCTCGTTGAGGATGATGGCGTTTTTGCTGGCCTGGCTGTTTTCCATCATCAGTGCAATTTTCATGCTTTACTCTCCTGAATGCTGTGCGGGCACTCCCGCGATAGTTCGTTAGCGTTATGATGGACTCTACTACTTAACAAACGCACTTTCAAATTTTATGAAAAGTTGTTTTATAAATTACGTAGCGCTTCACATTTTTCGCCTTCGCCCCCGCCCTCCCGGTACCAGCCGCCACAGGCAGAGACGCAGTCAGCTCCCTGGCAGCCCATCTTCCTGCCAACGCCAGACACCTTATTTCTGTTTTTTATTTTGATAATACGAACTGACTAAAATATTAAACCGAAACCATTCTCATTACTTATTAAATTGCCAATGCGTTTTATTCCCATTTTCATTTTTAATAAATAAGTTTTTTAATTTACTTTTTGCAAATAAATTAATAACAAATTATAGTAACCGCACAATTACGTTGACCCTTTATTTTCGGAGCACACACGATGCTGAAAACAGAAATGATCGATAAACTGAATGAGCAGATGAATCTTGAACTTTATTCTTCTCTGCTTTATCAGCAAATGAGCGCATGGTGCAGCTACCACAGCTTTGAAGGCGCCGCCGCATTCCTCCGCCGTCATGCGCAGGAAGAGATGACCCATATGCAGCGCCTGTTTGATTATTTGACCGATACCGGCAGTCTGCCCTGCATCAACGCTATCTCCTCGCCGTTTGCCGAGTACGCATCGCTGGATGAGCTGTTCCGCGTCACCTACGAACACGAACAGCTGATTACCCAGAAAATTAATGAGCTGGCCCACGCCGCCATGACTAATCAGGATTATCCGACGTTTAATTTCCTGCAGTGGTATGTGGCTGAACAGCACGAAGAAGAGAAATTATTTAAATCTGTTATTGATAAGCTGACCCTCGCCGGTAAAAGCGGCGAAGGCCTGTACTTTATTGATAAAGAGCTGGCGACGCTCGACACGCAGAATTAATTATCCCAGCGGCGAAGTTTCGGCTTCGCCGCTAAATTAATGCCGGCAGATCTTACTCTCACGCGTATTAAACCCCGCCTCTACGGCAACAAACTTCCCCTTTTTCTGTAGAAATGCCACCAGCTCCGCCGCGCTTAAATTTTCTGCCGAGCAGGTATGAAAACGTGCATCTGCGCCGAAGCGGGCGATGATTGCCGCCTCAAGAGTGGCCGTTGAGTAAGGTTCGCCCGAGGCGATCATCATCTGCAGCACTTCATGACCATGAATCGATTGCATAGCTCCTCCTGTAAAACGCCCAGCATAGCCCGGCGAACGGCTGGAAGCTTTGCGCCAGCGCAGCCTTCAGGCGGCCTTCGCGGAGTGTAAATATTTAATTACAACCACTGTAACCCTCATTTGACGAGAATGATAATTTCACATACTCTGCGCGACATATTTTATTGTTAATTCCTTCATGGATAGAGAGAAACGTGAAGAACCGCACTCTGGGTAGTATTTTAATCGTGGCCGGGACCACAATCGGCGCAGGGATGTTGGCAATGCCGCTGGCTTCCGCGGGCGTGGGTTTTGGCGTCACCTTCTGCTTACTGATCGCGCTGTGGGCGCTGATGTGCTACACCGCGTTATTACTGCTGGAGGTCTATCAGCACGTGCCCGCCGATATGGGGCTCGGTTCGCTGGCGGCACGTTATCTCGGACGTTACGGGCAGTGGGTGACCGGCTTCTGCATGTTATTCCTGATGTATGCGCTAACCGCAGCCTACATTAGCGGCGCGGGCGAACTGCTGGCCTCCAGCCTCAACCAGTGGCTGGGCTGGTCGCTTCCTCCTGCGGGCGGCGTGTTGCTGTTTACCGCCATTGGTGGCGCGGTAGTCTGCCTCGGCACATCGCTGGTTGATCTGTTTAACCGCTTCCTGTTTAGCGCCAAGATCATTTTTCTCGCCATTATGCTGGCGCTGCTGTTGCCGCATATCCATCGCATCAATCTGCTGACGCTCCCGCTCCAGCAGGGCCTGGCGCTATCGGCGATCCCGGTGATTTTTACCTCTTTCGGTTTTCACGGTAGCGTGCCGAGCATCGTCAGCTATCTTAACGGCGATATTCGTAAGCTGCGTCGGGTCTTTATCATCGGTAGCTTTATCCCGCTGGTCGCCTATATTTTCTGGCAGCTGGCGACGCTCGGCAGTATTGACTCCCCGGCGTTTACCGCGCTGCTGGCGCAAAATGCCGGCCTGAACGGACTGCTGGAAGCACTGCGCGAAGTCGTGGCGTCGCCGCACGTTGAACTGGCAGTGCATCTGTTCGCCGACCTCGCGCTGGCCACCTCGTTCCTTGGCGTGGCGCTTGGACTGTTTGATTATCTGGCCGATCTGTTCCAGCGTAAAAACAGCCCCGGCGGTCGTCTGCAAAGCGGTGCAATCACCTTCCTCCCGCCGCTGGCGTTTGCCCTGTTTTATCCGCGCGGCTTCGTGATGGCGCTGGGCTATGCCGGCGTCGCGCTGGCGGTGCTGGCGCTCATGCTGCCTTCGCTGCTGGTGATGAAGAGTCGGAAACAGCACCCTGACGCTCCCTGGCGGGTCGCCGGGGGAACACCGGCGCTGTGGCTGGTGCTGTTGTGTGGTATTGCGATTGTCGCTATTCAGTTTTGCATCGTCGCGGGTTTGCTCCCGGCGGTAGGATAAAAAAAACGGCCTCTGGCCTAATGCGGGTCACTTAAAGGCGACCCGCATTTTTTTGGTTTATCGCCGACCAGAGCGATGCCGGGTTCCCAGGGCCGGGCGAAACCGGCCCTGGGAAGTTCATCTGTCGCGCAGGAAACAGAAATACGCGGACGGAATATTCCACGGAACCCACGCGACAGACCCCTTTCGCGCAAACCAGCGTAAAACCGACATCCCTGGCTTAACAGCGACCTCCAGGACAGACTTATCCGCAGGCGTGTTGAAAACCTGACAGCGCCGGATAAAAATCGGCAATCTCTTTGAGATGACGGATAGTTCCCCCTCTGCCGGAGCGGTCAGCCGATCCTTAAACGATCGGCATCAGACCAGCAGAACCGTTATTTATTTCGCTAAGCAACACTGCTTATATTTTTTGCCGCTGCCACAGGGACAGGGATCGTTACGCCCGACCTTGACTTCATTGCGGATCGGTTGCTGCACGACTTCCGGCTCAGCATGCTCAGTCCAGTATTGGTACAACGAGAGCGCTGCCGGGCGGATATGATCCACGCTGGCGATAAACTCATCGACAGAGAGCGCCTCAACCGCTGTAAACTGCGCTTCCGTGCCGTGCAAAGCAATGCTGTCCAGCGCCGACTGCGGCTCTTCCGGCAGAGCGGGCCAGTTTCCGAGAGCGACGCCGCGCATATAGCCGAAGCACCACTCCTCAACAATCGTCAGCTCCTGACCTTCCTCTTCGCGGGTCCCAAACAGCGGTTCAAACTGATCGGGATACTCGTCCAGACGCTCGGCAATGTCGCTCATGTGCTGCAGAGTCAGGTTAACAAAGTGGTCACGCTCGCGGTCATTCGCCCAGCGCGGCACATTGTCCGCTCCGCCCCAGATAGCCAGCAGCCACTGAGCCGGTTCAATCTCTTTCGGGCCGGAGAGAATGGCCGTCAGCAGGCCGTCAAGCTCTGAGACATCAAGGATGGCGCCCTCGGTGGCGTATTTCGACAGGATATCGTCCAGCCATTCAAGTTCGCTTTCGTTCAGGGGTCCGGTTTTCATAAACAGGCTCGTCGTGGTAGAAAAATGGCGCATACAGTAGCGGAAATGCCGGGAGAAAACCACCCGGCAGCGTACTCAGCAAGCGTTAAATGTCTTTAATGATGCTGGCGCGCATCGTTTCGTATTCGCTCTCGGTAATGGTTCCGTCATCGAACATTTTTTTCGCCTGCGCGAGGCGTTCCCGCACATCATCGGCGGATGAGAGCGGCGCGCTCTGCCGGGCTGCTGACGGGCTGTATTCACTCTCTTGTTGAATGTCGCCATAGCGGTTAACACCATCGGTGCCGCGGGCAAACAGCAGCCAGATAGACAACGCCAGCGCCGCCATGCCTCCCGCCGCCGTTATCCATACCCAGACGGCCGCCTCGCCGTTATCAACGGTGGCGATAATGCCGATAAAGCCAACCAGCAGAACAGCATAGGGTGACAGCAGCCACCAGCCTGATTTGTTCAAATCGTGCAGACGGCGCACCGCAACCGCGATGCCGGGGATAATGATGATCAGGCCAAACAGGCCTCCCACGATCGGAATCAACCCCAGTACGGCCGAAAGCACAAAGTTGGCGACGGTAAAAACCACATACTCCTTGCGCGCCGAACGCCCGCGAAAGGTGGCATATTTGCGGAAGCAATCACCGTAGCTTTCAAGCAATGTAGCCATAAGATCCCTCATTTAATTGTTTTTATTGCCATAACGGCGTTCCGTTCCCAAAGGATAATAGTCCGGCGAACCGGAGCGCTATTTTACCGCAGTTTGGCCATACCGCGCCTGAGAAAAATGGGGGAAACGCTGAATACCGGTACTACCCGGCAGGATGGCGGGAGAGGATTGTGGGCTGGCGGACAAACGTCCCCGTTATCGCGCGCCGCGAACCGGGTTCCTGAATCCAGGCGTAAAGCGGGTTATCGGCTTTCGCCGCGTTGTAATCGACGCAGACAACACGCTCGCTCAAGGAGCAAGGTTCACCGGATAAAGTGTAGTGACCGATCACCACCGGGACATCTGTTGTGTCCAGATGGGTCTGCTCCAGAGGAATATCCGGGATCCGGCCGATCATTTCCGGCTGAACCTGGGCTATCTGGCGATAGGTTTTCGCATCATCCCGCCACCAGCGCAGACGAATATGGCGGCGCTCGACGCCCGTCTTATCCACGAAGCTAAAGCCTGCAGGTAGTTTCAGTTCTGGTCCTTTAAGCACGGTCTCGATCATCTGGAACAGAGGATGCTGTTGATCAAAAGCAGCGACCCAGTTTTCGGGTTTCAACCGATTCTGCTCATCCAGCCACGGTCGCAGTCGGGCAATCGTCTTGTCCTGCCAACAGGCATGTACCGCCCGAATATCGCCATAATCAACAAACAGCGGCAGCGTTTTAAACCAGTCGATCCAGAAATCATGCCGTGGAGTGTCTTCGACGACATCGGCCAGAAAGGCCTGATGCTGACGTCGATTATTCGGGGAGTGCGACCGCAGCGGCTGAGCGCGATGCGGATGGCGCAGTGCCCAGCCAACGGCGTTAAATTCATGATTGCCCATCAGACATATCGCCTGTCCCGATTCCACTTCCGCCCTCACCCGCTCCAGCACCGCCAGGTGGTCGCTCTGCGCCCCTGGCTGATTATCAATCAGATCGCCGACGAAGATCAGTAAACGCTCATCCGGTTGGTACAGAGCATCAAGGTGTTCCAGCAAAGCGGCGAGCTTGTGGTACTGACCGTGGATATCGCCGATGAAAATTCTACGCCTCGCCGGCTGGCCAGAATGCAGCATATGAACACCTTTTCCGAAGAACAGAGACATTGATGATATCAGTTTAAGCGGCTGGCCTGGCGGGATTTCACCCGGCGTAAATTACCCCGTCATGAGATCTTCGGGAAACGGTCGGTATGGCAGAATAATTGCGGTCGCTCCGTCAGTCGACGGACCGTGCGACAAGAAAGATGTTACGCCGTGATATCAGGAATGGAGGGATTTCAGAAATGAAAAAACCACCCGTAGGTGGTTTCACGACACTGCTTATCATTGATTTTATTCTATAATCCCAATGGTACCCGGAACGAGACTTGAACTCGTACAGCCTATGGCCGAGGGATTTTAAATCCCTTGTGTCTACCGATTCCACCATCCGGGCTCGGGATGTAAATTGGAGGCGCGTTCCGGAGTCGAACCGGACTAGACGGATTTGCAATCCGCTACATAACCGCTTTGCTAACGCGCCTTAATACTTAAACACCCGCATCTGCCGATGTTTTTAATCTGGAGCGGGAAACGAGACTCGAACTCGCGACCCCGACCTTGGCAAGGTCGTGCTCTACCAACTGAGCTATTCCCGCATTATCAAGCAAATTTGCTAATCACTTGATTTTGTTATCGTCTGGCAAGCTGTGCTGCCGTTCGATGCGTTGCATTCTACTTACCTGGCGAAATGAGTCAACGATATTTTTTAAATCCTTGTGTCGTTTGCTGAAATTTGCGGCGAAACGATCACTGATCAAGCAAATCTCCGCGTGCGGCGTTCAAATACTGCAGCATAGACCACAGCGTCAGCACCGCTGCCACGAGGAACAGGGCGATTCCGGCCCACTCTACCCAGGCGTTTGGTCGCCACAGCATCCACACCAGTGCCGTCATCTGCGCGGTTGTTTTCACTTTCCCGATCCAGGAGACCGCCACGCTGCTGCGTTTGCCCAGTTCGGCCATCCACTCACGCAGCGCAGAAATAATAATTTCACGGGCAATCATGGTCGCGGCCGGCAGGGTTACCCACCAGGTGTGATAGTGCTCAACCACCAGCACCATCGCAATCGCCACCATCACCTTATCGGCAACCGGGTCAAGAAAAGCGCCGAAACGGGTGCTCTGATTCCAGCGGCGGGCCAGATAACCATCAAACCAGTCGGTAACGGCAGCGACAAAAAAGATCAGGGCGCAGGCAAAAGGGGCCCAGACGAAAGGCAGATAAAACGCCAGCACAAAGAACGGTATCAGGATGACGCGAAACAGAGTAAGCAATGTAGGGATATTAAATTGCATAGTGACAGGTAACTATCTGTTAGAAGTAAAAATTAGCCCTATGTTGCTACAGAGCCCCTAATGTTTCAACGAGTAGAAGATCTTTTCTGCCAGACCGTGAGATATACCCGGTACTTTGGCTATCTCCTCGACGCTGGCTTGCTGTAACCCTTGCAATCCGCCCATATACTTCAGCAGCATCTGGCGGCGTTTCGGCCCTACCCCTTCGATAGTCTCCAGTGAACTGGTGCTTTTCACTTTTGCCCGTTTTTTACGATGCCCGGCAATGGCATGATCGTGGGATTCATCGCGAATGTGCTGAATAACGTGCAGCGCAGGCGAATCAGGCGGCAGGTTAAACCCTTCGCCTTCTGGTTCGAAGAATAACGTTTCCAGCCCGGCTTTACGATCGCTACCTTTTGCCACCCCCAATAAGAGAGGATGCTGTTTATCCCAGGGCACATCCAGCCCGGCAAAGACGCTTTTCGCCTGCCCAAGTTGCCCTTTACCGCCGTCTATCAGGATAACGTCAGGAATCTTGTTCTCTTCTATTGCCTTACCATAGCGGCGGCGCAGAACCTGGTTCATCGCCGCATAATCATCGCCCGGGGTAATGCCGGTAATATTGTAACGTCGATACTCGGCACGCAGTGGCCCGTTACTGTCGAACACCACGCAGGAAGCCACCGTCTGTTCACCCATAGTATGGCTGATATCAAAGCATTCCATACGTTTAACGGCCGGCAGTTTCAGTACGGTAGCCAGGGCCTGCAGACGTTGATGGATCGTCGACTGTTGGGAAAGTTTCGTGGTGAGCGCCGTGGCCGCATTGGTACGTGCCAGCTTCAGATAGCGGGCCCGGTCGCCGCGCGGTTTCGTCTGGACGTTGACCCGGCGCCCCGCCAGTTCAGAGAGGGAATCCGCCAGCAAGGTTTTATCGCCAAGATTAAAATCGAGCAGAATCTCTCCCGGCAGGGTACGCATCTGGCTGCCCTGCAGATAGAACTGGCCGACAAACGTCTCCACCACTTCGCCAAGCTCCGTACCGCCGGGCACTTTCGGAAAATAGCTGCGGCTACCGAGAACCTTGCCCTGACGAATAAACAGAACGTGGACGCAGGCCATGCCCGCATCAAAGGCGACGCCAATAACGTCGAGGTCATCCCCGGTATTCGAGACGAACTGTTTCTCGGTCACCCGGCGTACGGCCTGAATTTGATCGCGAATGCGCGCCGCTTCTTCAAACTCCAGCGCCTGGCTGGCCTTCTCCATCCGGGCAATGAGCTGCGTCAGCACCTGATCATCCTTACCCGCGAGGAACAGCCGCACATATTCAACCTGCTGCGCGTACTCCTCTTCACTCACCAGGCCTGACACACAGGGCCCCAGGCAGCGGCCAATTTGATACTGCAGGCAAGGACGCGACCGGTTACGGTACACGCTGTTCTCGCACTGACGCACAGGGAAAATTTTTTGTAGCAGTGCAAGCGTCTCGCGAACCGCATAACCATTCGGGAAAGGACCGAAATACTCGCCCCTGGCGTGTTTCGCCCCGCGGTGCATTGCCAGGCGCGGGTGGGTATCACCGCTAAGGAAAATGAAGGGGTAGGATTTGTCATCACGCAGCAGCACGTTATAACGCGGCTGATACAGCTTGATGTAGTTGTGCTCCAGCAGCAGCGCTTCCGTTTCCGTATGGGTTACGGTCACGTCGATTTGCGCAATCAGCGCCACCAGCGCTTCGGTTTTACGCGAAGCCAGGTTGCTCCGAAAATAGCTGCTCAGCCTTTTTTTCAGATCTTTTGCTTTACCAACATAGATGACGGTGCCGCCAGCATCATACATGCGATAGACGCCCGGCTGGCTGGTTACCGTTTTCAGGAAAGCTTTTGCGTCAAAAACATCACTCACTGACTTGCTAACGACTCCGCATTGCACAGACCATGTCGAATGGCCAGGTGGGTCAACTCGACGTCACCGTGGATGTTTAATTTACTGAACATCCGGTAGCGATAGCTGTTCACGGTTTTGGGACTCAGATTTAGCTGCTCTGAGATCTCATTCACCTTCTGACCCTTGGTAATCATCAGCATAATCTGCAATTCGCGTTCAGACAAACTGGCAAAAGGCGATTCTGTCTTTTCCGGTTCAATCTGGCTAAGCGCCATTTGCTGGGCGATATCGGAAGCAATATAACGCTGGCCGGACGCTACGCAGCGAATGGCATTCACCACTTCCTGAGGCGCAGCACCTTTACTCAGATAACCTGCGGCACCAGCCTGCATCACTTTTGCCGGCAGCGGATTTTCGGTATGCACGGTGAGCATAATCACTTTGGTATCGACAATGGAACGCGCAATCTTGCGCGTGGCTTCCAGGCCACCCATTCCAGGCATGTTCATGTCCATCAGAACAACATCAACGGAATTGGCGCGGCACCATTTCACCGCATCCTCGCCGCAGCAGGACTCACCGACAACTTTAATCCCTTTTATATCTTCCAGAATGCGTCGTATCCCTGCGCGCACTAGCTCGTGGTCATCAACAAGAAGGACGTTGATCAAAGGAATAATCTCCAGAATTAGGGATAACGCTACGGATAGCTTATCTCATACATATTACCGGGTTTTCTCGTCACTTTAAAAGGCAAAAAAATGCCCTACGGAAAGTTTCTTCCCCGGATATGTCAATTTGTCTGCACAGCAAGTGGAAACTTATAGATAACAGTAAGTTGTATTACGCTTCATTTTTAACATTTGCCCTACAAAAACACCCGCAGGGCGCCGCGATACCGCAGGGCAAAATACGAAACAAAATATGTAACAATAATTAACGATGAAAACACACTACCGCAAAAATTAACCTGCGATGCGCGGAGAGAGTACGTATTATTCAGGCAATTAATGCGCCTACACCTCTGATGAGAGGACACAAATTACGCGCTCCTTTTTTTCCCGTCGCTTGTGGTATACTGCGCCGCCTTAACATTTAGTATTGCGCAAAAGCGCCGATAGCAAACGAGGATATCGATGAGCACTCCAGATTTTTCCACTGCAGAAAATAATCAAGAACTGGCGCAGGAAGTGACCTGCCTGAAAACGCTGCTGACGCTGATGCTCCAGGCAATGGGCCAGGCGGATGCGGGTCGGGTGATTATTAAAATGGAAAAACAGATCACGCAGATGGAAGATGAGGCTCAGGCTGCCGTATTCTCCAGCACCGTTAAGCAAATTAAACAAGCTTACCGCCAGTAACAGTCAACCGGCTGTGAGTTCAGCACAGCCGGTCCCCACGTCTGACACGCAGAACACCCTACCTGCTCAAATTAAACCGGTCGCCACCGCATAACAGGCGATTTGCGTTTTATTTGGCGCATTGAATTTTCGTTGCATATTTTTTTGATGGAAATTAACGGTATTTTCTGAGATAGAGAGAATAATCGCCACTTCAGCCGATGTTTTTCCCTCCGCAGTCCATTTCAATATTTCCAGTTCACGACGACTAAACTTCATTTCCGGCGGCATGACCATCGCATCTTCCAGCCGCAGTAACGTCAGCAGGCTCAGCTCGGTCAGCGTTCTTAAGCGCATCTCCTGCTCGTCTTCATGAAACGGCCCTGCGCTGCGGCTACGGCCGGAAACGGACAAAAACCCCTGAGCATGATTAGGCAAGGTCAGACACTGGGTAACCCCCTTGTTCAACCCGTGATCCCGCGCGCCATCCCACAATTCCGGCGTATCGCGGAAGAGTCTGTCATCCCACGGCAGATGGCCACGGAGAAAGTTTTCGGGACGCAATACCGGATCGATAGCAAAATAATTCTCAGCCTGGTAGTGTGTCATCCACGCCTGCGGGTAGGTCGATTGCAGCGTAATCCTGGGCCGGGTAAAAGGCACGGGGTGGCGTACGCAAAGCGCAAAATAGTCATATTCCAGCCCTTCCGTTTGTTGTTGCAGGAGATTATAAACTTCCCCTCCCGTCGCGATTGACTGAAATTGTTGCAGCATTTCCCGCCGCCAGCTGAAAAAATCAATGTCCCTCATAACCGACCAAATAACTCCTGAGTAATAATCATTATTAGAAATACAGAAAACTAACACATAAATCTTATTTATATGTATAAAATATCGTATGCATCGCACTTATTAGGCCATGACTGGCGCTCCTCACCCGTTACCGGAGAAAAGTATGTCGGATCCATTATCGCTAAACACGATATATTCCCGGCTATGGCAGGCCTTTAGTTCCCACCCGGCCCCGGAAGTCGAATTTACCCAGACGGGGGCGTTGCGTTCCTGCTTTGCCGTCACCGATTTTGCCTCAGCTTCTATTGCCGTCGCGGGCGGTCAACTGGCACAACTCTCAGGCTCTCCCTCGCCCATCCGGATCGACCGGCGCCTCGCGTCTTACTGGTTTAATCATAGCCTGTATCCTGTAAACCGGCCGCCCCAGTCGCTTTGGGATCCCCTGGCCGGCGACTACCCGACTGAGGAAGGCTGGATCCGTTTGCATACCAACGCACATCACCACCGTCGTGCCATGGCGCGCGTTTTAGGTGAACATGACTCCCGGGCTTCTCTGGCGTCCGCGGTTAGCCAGTGGCAGGCTGAGGCGCTTGAACAAGCGGTCGTCGAAGCAGGCGGTTGTGCGGCGGCAATGCGCAGCGCCCGACAATGGCAGGCGCACCCGCAGGGCATGGCGGTCAGTCAGGACCCGCTGCTGATCGAAACACCGTTACCGTCTGGCTCCCCCGTCGACTGGCGTTTATCTCGCAGCAGGCCGCTGCTCGGCATTCGGGTTCTCGATCTGACGCGGATTATTGCCGGACCGGTGGCCACCCGTCTGCTCGCCGGCCTCGGTGCGCAGGTGCTGCGGATCGATCCGCCAGACTGGTATGAACCGACGCTCGAAGAGGAAATCACGCTCGGCAAGCGCTGCGCACGACTGAATATTAAAACAGCAATCGATAAGCAACGTTTAATAGATTTGCTCTCTCAGGCTGATGTTATCGTACACGGCTACCGTGCCGATGCGCTGGACACCCTGGGATGCGATAGCGAAACGCGGGCTCGACTCAGACCAGGGCTGGTCGATGTGTCGCTGAATGCCTGGGGATGGAGCGGTCCATGGCGTAACCGCCGCGGTTTTGACAGTCTGGTGCAGATGGCCTGCGGCATTGCCGCAGCCGGTCAACAGTGGCGCCTGGCGGATAAACCGGTGCCTCTGCCGGTTCAGGCTCTGGATCATGCCACCGGTTATTTAATGGCTGCCGCGGTACTCAAAGGTCTTTATCGTCGTGCGACCTGCGGTGAGGGTTACCGCGCGCGCCTGTCGCTGGCTCGGGTGGCGGCATGCTTAATGCAATATCCCACGCCAGAAAGCCCCCTCTCTTTTCGTGAACCGCAGCGGGGCGATTTCCAGCCGGCGCTGGAGTGGTCAGCTTTCGGCCTGGCTGAGCGTCTGCGCTTTCCGTTACAGCTGGCGGGAACACCGGTGGTCTGGTCGCGGCCGCCCTCGCCGCTGGGGACGGCCGCCGCGAGCTGGTAAAAATTACTGCATCAGAAATTTTTCAAGGAACTGGCGGGTGCGCGGCTGCTGCGGGTTAGCAAACAGCGCTTTCGCCTCACCCTGTTCGACGATACGCCCCTGGTCCATAAAAATAGCGCGGTCCGCGACATCGCGGGCAAAGCTCATTTCATGAGTCACAATCACCATCGTGCGCTTCTCCTGCGCCAGCTGGCGAATGGTGTTCAGCACCTCGCCAACCAGCTCAGGATCGAGAGCCGATGTCGGCTCATCAAACAGAATCACATCCGGGCGCATCGCCAGCGCACGCGCGATGGCCACACGCTGCTGCTGGCCGCCGGACAGACGGCGGGGATAGCTGTTTTCTTTACCGTTCAGCCCCACTTTTGCCAGCAGTTCCCGGGCGCGAACAATGGATTCGTTTTTATCCTCACCCTTGACGATAACCGGCCCCTCAATGATGTTTTCCAGTACCGTACGATGCGGGAACAGGTTAAAGCTCTGGAACACGAAACCCACATGCTGGCGCAGGCGGCGAATCAACCCTTTTTGCTGGCTGAAACTGCGCGCGGTATCAATGGTCACATCGCCCACCCGGATGGTCCCGCTTTCCGGCTGTTCCAGCAGGTTAATACTGCGCAGCAGCGTCGTTTTACCGGAGCCGCTGGGGCCGATGATCGCCACCACTTCCCCCTCCTGGACATTGAGGTCGATACCGTGCAGTACCGTCTGGCCGTGGAATTTTTTCACCAGGTTTTTGACTTCAATGGCACTCATTTTGGATCACGCTCCTGGCGATTCAGCTGGTTTTCAAAATAGTTCTGCAACGAGGACAGCACCGTCGCCATCACCCAGTAAATCAGCGATGCGGCCAGATACATAGTAAATACCTCCAGGGTGCGCGAGGTAATCAGCTGCGCCTGACGGAACAGTTCCGGAACCTGAATGGTGGCCGCCAGCGAGGTATCTTTTACCAGGCTGATAAAACTATTGGAGAGCGGCGGCAGCGCCACGCGCGCAGCCTGCGGCAAAATCGCCCGGCGCAGGGTTTGCCACGGCGTCATACCGATACTGGCCGCTGCTTCCCACTGCCCTTTGTCAATCGAGGCGATCGCCGCCCGCAGCGTTTCCGCCGCGTAGGCCGCGGTGTTAAGCGACAGGCCAATCATCGCCGCCGGGATCGGGTCGAGCTCAATACCAAACTGCGGCAGACCATAATAGATCATAAACAGCTGGGCAATCAGCGGGGTACCGCGGAAGATGGAGATATACATTCTCGCCAGCCATTTCACCGGCCGCAGAGGCGACATCCGCATCAAAGCGAGGATAAAGCCCAGCACCAGGCCAAAGAACATACCGCCGATGCTCAGCTGTAAAGTAAACACCGCGCCTTTCAGCAGATAAGGCGCGGAATCGATAACCAGTTGGATACTCTCTTGCATTCTGTATGTTCTGCTTTAGATATGGGGATGATAGGCAAACAGCGCCGGCGCTCCACCCGTGTGGATAAATAAAATCGGCCCTTCATCCTTAAAGCGCTTCTGATTAATGCCGTCAATCAACCCGGCCATCGCTTTGCCGGTATAAACCGGATCCAACAGAATGCCTTCCAGCTGCGCCAGCAGCTTCACGGCTTCCATTCCTTCGTCGTTCGGCGTGCCATATCCCGGCGCAAAATAGTCATCCCACAGCTTAATCTCCGCATTGGCCTGGAGCTCCAGACTGTTCGCCACCGCCTGCTGAAGCGCAACGACTTTCGGCAACTGATCCGCCACCTTGCGTGATACGGTGACGCCAATCAGCTCAGCCCCTGGCATCAGCTGTTCCAGTCCTACGGCCAGTCCGGCATGAGTACCCGCGCTCCCGGAGGCGACCACCACGGAAGAGAGTTCCACGGCGCCTTCGCACTGCTGAGCGATTTCGAGGGCGCTTTCCACATAGCCCAGCGCGCCAAGCGCATTTGAGCCCCCCACCGGAATGACATAGGGCCGATAGCCCTGCGCTTCAATGCGGGTTGCCAGCTCCTCCAGCTGAACATCGGGTTGGGTCAGCGCATCGCACATCTCAACCTGAGTATTAAACAGATCCAGCAGCAGGCGGTTACCGTTGGTCAGGTAGTTCTCGGCGCGAGTGCCAATAGGGTTTTCCAACAGCGCCACACAGTGCAGACCCAGTTTCGCGGCCACCGCCGCCGTTTGACGAACGTGGTTCGACTGAATCGCGCCGGCGGTGATTAACGTATCCGCGCCTTCACGCAGCGCATCTGCCGCCAGGAACTCCAGCTTACGCAGCTTATTGCCGCCCATCGCCAGCGGGGTCACGTCGTCACGTTTTATAAAAATCTCGCGGCCCAGATGATCGGACAAGCGCGGTAGATATTCCAGCGGCGTCGGCGCGCCAATCAATTCCAGGCGCGGGAAGCGCGTTAAATTTTGCAGTGACATGGTACCTCCTGACTGAGTTATCTTTATTATGCACACACTGGCGTACGAAATAAAAAAAGGCGCTATCAATAGCGCCTTTTTTCACCGCCCGCCGTTACATCGTCACGTCAGCGCCAAACCATTTTTCCGACAGCGCTTTCAGGCTGCCATCTTTCTGCATATCTGCAATCGCGCCATCAACCGCTTTCAGCAGGTCTTCGTTGCCTTTACGCAACGCCACGCCAGACTCCTGACGGGAGAACGCTTCGCCGGTCACCGCCAGGGTATTGCCGGTTTTCTTCACCAGATCCAGCGCCGCCAGGCGATCGACCAGAATCGCGTCAATACGGCCCACGCGCAGATCCTGATATTTAGTCGGGTCATCATCATAGGTACGAATATCTACGCCCTGGACGTTCTGGCGCAGCCACTCTTCGTAGTTGGTCCCCAGACCGACGCCGACTTTTTTACCTTTCAGGTCCGCTGCGGTTTTGATAATGCCTTCATTGCCTTTTTTCACCAGCGCCTGGATACCCGACACCGTATAGGGGGTAGAGAAGTCATACTTTTGCTTGCGCTGGTCGGAAATGGTGACCTGGTTAATCACCACGTCAATACGTTTAGAATCGAGGGAAGCCAGCATGCCGTCCCATTTGGTCGGTTTCAGATCGGCCTTCACGCCCAGATGTTTCGCCAGTTCATTAGCAAAATCAACCTCGAAACCGGTCAGCTTTCCGTCGTCGCCCTGATAGCTGAACGGCGGATAGGTCCCTTCCAGGCCTACGCGCAGCGTCCCGCGCTCTTTAATCTGCCCGAGCAGATTTTCCGCAGCAAACGATTTTGCGCTGACGCCGGCCATTAAAACTACAGCCATCGCGCCCATCAGCGCCTGACGACCCAGAAGTGCTAATTTCATAGATGCCCCTGATAAGTGATATTTTCCAGTAGTGTAAGGCGTTTAGTTTCGCTCACCAACACCTATACGCTACATCTTATTCCGAAATATTATATATGCAGCGATTTAAGACATAGCGAAAAGAGAGCCAAAATTGATCGGATTTGCTGGAGATATCTCATACTGCAAAGGTCAGCTTGATGACGTCTGGAGCATGGAAGATGAAAAACCCCACGTTACTGCAGTGCTTTCACTGGTATTACCCCGCCGGCGGCGAGTTGTGGCGCGAAGTCGAAGCCCTGGCCCCGAACCTGAATGAAATTGGCATTAACATGATTTGGCTACCGCCGGCTTACAAAGGGGCGTCCGGCGGTTACTCCGTCGGCTACGACAGCTACGATCTGTTTGACCTCGGCGAGTTCGACCAAAAAGGCTCCATTGCCACGAAATATGGTGATAAAGCCCAGCTCCTTGCCGCCATTGCGGCCCTTCACCAGCACGATATTGCGGTGCTGCTTGATGTGGTGGTCAACCACAAGATGGGCGCAGATGAGAAAGAGCATATTCGCGTGCAGCGCGTCGATGAGCAGGACCGGACGCAAATCGCGGAGGAGATTATCGAGTGCGAAGCCTGGACACGCTACACCTTCCCGGTCCGGGACGGGCAGTACTCTCAGTTTATCTGGGACTACAAATGTTTCAGCGGCGTCGATCACATCGAGAATCCCGACGAGGACGGCGTTTTTAAAATTGTTAACGATTATACCGGCGAAGGCTGGAGCGATCAGGTCGATGATGAGATGGGTAATTTCGATTACCTGATGGGCGAGAATATTGATTTCCGCAATCATGCGGTCGCCGAAGAGCTGAAGTACTGGGCCCGCTGGGGTATGGAGCAAACCGGCTGCGACGGTTTTCGTCTCGATGCGGTTAAACATATTCCCGCATGGTTTTATAAAGCGTGGATTGACCATGTCCAGGAAGTGGCGACAAAGCCGTTGTTTATCGTGGCGGAGTACTGGTCGCATGAAGTTGATAAGCTCCAGCAATATATTGAGCGCGTCGACGGTAAAACGATGCTGTTTGACGCCCCTTTGCAGATGAAGTTTCACGAGGCGTCACGTCAGGGGCGCGACTACGATATGAGCCAGATTTTTAGCGGCACGCTGGTTGAAAGCGACCCGTTTCATGCCGTTACGCTGGTGACCAACCATGACACTCAACCCTTGCAGGCGCTGGAGGCCCCCGTCGAACCGTGGTTCAAACCGCTGGCCTATGCGCTCATTCTGCTGCGCGAAAACGGCGTCCCTTCGGTTTTTTATGCCGACCTCTTCGGCGCCAGCTATGAAGATACCGGTGGTGATGGCCAGACCTATGCCATTGAGATGCCGGTTATTGAGCAACTGCATGAACTGATTGATGCCCGCCAGCGTTTTGCCCACGGCGTCCAGACGCTGTGGTTCGATCATCCCAACTGCATTGCGTTCAGCCGCAGCGGCACCGATGAAGATCCGGGATGCGTCGTTGTATTGTCTAACGGCGATGAGGGAGAGAAGCAGCTGCCGCTGGGCGCCAACTATGGCAATAAGCGCTGGAAAGATTTTCTGGGCAATCGCCAGGAGGTGGTAGAAACCGACGACGAAGGCTGCGGCACTTTTACCTGCAACGGCGGAAGCGTCAGCGTTTGGGTCATTGAGGAGGTGCTGTAGTCGTTGGAAGCTCGCGGGCTGAACGTTGCCTCAGCCCGCACCTGCATTAGTTCACGCTTTTCCCTGCCGCGGCTTTTTTCCACGCCTGCTCGCACTCGGCGGTCAGGCGGTCAACGCGAGTCAGGGTCATGCGATCGTATTGCAGCGTATTACCAGAGCGCTCAACAGGATAAACATCGAGTCTGGAGGTGACGTTATAGACCTGCTCGTCACGCAGCATTAATTTACCCGGCGTGGCGATGACGCGCTGCCACTGACGACAATCCAGGGTGTCGCCATTTTTCGTCACAATCAGGCTGGCAATCGCGTCCGGGCTCATCATTTCGCTCTGCGGGCCTTTTGACTGCCAGTATCCCTCTAACCCGGCGGGCGCTGGCGCTTTAACGACGGTATCGTAATTATCAACCTGGACACACCCGGCCAGCATCAACAGCGCACCGACAATCACTAACTTTTTCATCATCCATCCCACAAACCGATAAAAAAGTATTGTGGCATTAAAGCGTTAAGCCCGCCACCCCTGCCGTTGACCGGCGTCAAACTTGCCAACATGACCGTACGCAAAACGCCACCGTCGCTCTCGGGAAAAAATGCAGCCGGCCGCCGCATTATTAATTAATAACGATCATGAAGGGCCGATGACAAAGCGCTGGCTATTTACGCAATCAACATAAGGAAAATCCTAAAAATATTTATTATTTGTGGCCCACGCTCTCTGGAAAAGAGGCAATTTTGCTTTTAATTCCCTCACATAACCCGGGCCACACATTACTTTGGGAGTATTCCTGGCAAATTATGGGCAATATTACGGAATAGTTTAGACTCTCTGATGGTTCCTGTGCTGAACCGGGTTTTTATTACCCACTTAAATGGATTTCATCGCGCTTGTCGGCGAGGGATAAATTATCGTTACGTGTTGATTGAGGATGGGTCATGTCAACGATTATCATGGATTTGTGTAGCTATACCCGGCTGGGATTGTCCGGGTATCTGACAAGCCGGGGAATAAAAAAGCGCGACATTAGTGAAGTACATTCTGTGGAATGCCTGAAAGAGGCCTGTGAATTCATGCATCCGGCAGTGGTATTTATCAATGAAGATTGCTTTATTCATCATACGGACAGCAATCAGCTTATCCGGCATATCATTACCCAGCACCCTGGGACGTTATTTGTTATCTTTATGTCGTTAGCTAACATTCATTTCGATCGCTATCTGCTGGTGCGCAAGAATTTACTTATTAGCTCCAAATCGCTGACGCCAAAAGACCTTGATGAAATTCTGGGTAATCGTCTTAAATACGATAACTACAGCAGCGCCCGTATCAATATACCGACACTGTCGCTCAGTCGTACCGAATCGAATATGTTGCAAATGTGGATGGCGGGCTATGGTACAGCGCAGATTTCAAGCCAGATGAACATCAAGGCAAAGACGGTTTCGTCGCATAAAGGAAATATTAAAAAGAAAATTCAGACCCACAATAAACAGGTGATTTACCATATCGTACGCCTGGCGGAAAACATTACCAGCGGAATACACGTTAACCTGCGCTGAACCAGGCGCAGGCAAAACTGGCGGTGCTCTCCGCCAGTTCAGATGCCTTACGAACTAATCTTCTCTCTCAACAAAGATCCCGTCCGGGTGCCCTGCTTCGTTAAAAAACCAGATCCCCAGCGGGTAGTCTTCCAGCGAAACCAGATACATTGTCCCTTCACTAAACGACTCTATTGCCAGAACTACACCCGATCGACGTGGGCCACCGTCGGTCTTCACCGTGACACGATCGTTCACCTGCATAACTTATCTCCTCTATTTTTGAGCCAGTGTAGAACAAAACTGCCCGCTGCGCAGCGCCCTGCCCGGTGAGTGGCGTTTTTATCGACCATCCGCCATTACGACGGCCCCTGATGCCGCGCCGACCATCCGGTGATTTTTTGCCTATACTTAAACAGGCACGATCTGAGCCAAGCGAGGTAGCCATGATGAAAACCGCCAAAGATAGTGGATATGCGGGAAGTCGCGGGGTGAATGTCGATGTTGATGCCCTGCTGGCGGCGATTAATGAAATCAGCGAGAGCGAGATACGGCGTTCGCGCGACGATCCGCATCACGTCAGCGTTGATGGCCGCGACTATCACACCTGGTGCGAACTAGCGGAAGCGTTTGAACTCGATATTCATGACTTTAGCGTCACGGAGATCAACCGCTAGGTACAGGTGAAAAAAATCCCGACTCGCAGGAGTCGGGATGAAACTTGCTAATGCAAGAAGCACTTGAAAATTCGTTACACCGGGATATCCGTTGCGGGAAAACATTATCCTCAATTATTTTGCATGACAAGAGCTATTCATGAAGAAAATAATTGAGAAATGGGATGAACTTTCTGTCACTCTCCCAGAATGCTGATGGCGCAAGGGTTTGTTGCGTTCTTTTTTCTCCAATCGCGCATTGGTCACGGGTGTTTTTTTAAGATAAATCTCATTTCCGCAAACCAGCGCACGACGGCAAATCGTTAAAGCAGACCTGGTTGCGTCCATTTTGTTTGGCGAGGTAGAGCCGGTGATCGGCCGTTGACTGCAGGTTTTCAAAATTAAATCCGGCACAATCATCGCTGCTGCTGACCCCCAGTGAAGCACTGATCCGCAAACTGGTGTCGTTGCAGAGCAGAATTTCACGGCTGTAAATGCGGATGCGGATACGTTCGGCGATGGCTGTTGCCACCTGTAAGGTGGTGTCAGGCATCACAACACAGAACTCTTCACCGCCGACGCGGCCAGCCAGATCGCCTTCACGGATATTGCTCGCGATGGTACTGGCAACCAGCGACAGTACCCGGTCGCCCGCCTGGTGCCCGTGCTGGTCATTCACCTTCTTAAAGTAATCGAGATCGAGCTGGATCACCGAGATCGGCCGCCCCGTCCGCTCGCACATTCTGGTGGTAGCGATTGCCCTTTCAAATAAGGCCCCGCGATTCAACAGGCGGGTTAACGCGTCATGCCAGGCCTGCCACTCCAGCGACTTTTGCAAAACACTCATATTACGCACCATCCGCAGAATCACCTGCCAGGAGATGATCAGCATCAGCGTAAAGAGTAGCCACATCAGCGTCAGCGCAATAGTAATGGTCCCGAAAGCACCGCGCACGCCTTCCTGCAGCGTATGGATCCTCAGCAGCACGCCATCAAAGTTGTTTAATTTCTGCCAGCTGATATAGCGCGTTAATAAACGAATCCCCCCCTGGTTTTGATGCAAAAACGCGTAGCTAAGCATCGCCTGTTCACGGGCAGACAACAGGGTCAGTACATTCCCCGACGCCGAGGAAGCAATCAGGTTAAGCCGACTATCATACAGCTGATATTCCCCCTCCTGGCCCCCCTTAATGGCGCTGACCAGAAACGCTTTCATCTCTCGCACCGAAAAATCCATCGACAGCACCCCGAGCCAGTCATGTCGGAAATCAAGGGGAATGGAGGCCGTTACTACCGGATCGTCGTTTTGCGCATGCTCATCGAGAACGGTCTGCCAGAACACGCCGCGACCGGGATTATTGCGCTGCGATTGCCGGGTAAACCACGGGGCGGCGATCGCATGGGTATATAACGTCTGGGCCTGTACCGCGTTTTTTGGCAACGTGGTGCTGGTAAAAAAACCGCTGCGCGAAATGTACAGCATGCGTTCGTTAAATCCGCGGTTATTCTCGACCAGACGCAGGAGATACCCCAGCTCCAGAACCGCCATCAGCTCATTACCGGTCAGGGCATCGTTGCGCGAGAGCGAGCTCTGACTGTCGACAAAGTCATCGGAAACGCCATACACCGGCAGAGTACGCCGGTTATGTAACGCCACGGACCAGATCGGTTCATGGCGTTTGCTCATGTATTCCTGTTCTGCATTACGCAAAATCTCAAAATCCAGCGGCGTTTCCAGCGCCGACTGCATCCCGTTGCGAAAAAACACCATTCTGTCGATGTTGAACAGCAGCAGACTGTCCAGTTCATCGGCGACGTTTTCAAGATTGTTGCGCTGGTTGGTGACGTAAGCCCCTTCCAACACCATCACTTCGCGCCAGATCAGGAGCGTAGAAAAAAAGAGTACTGCGACAAAACAATAATTAACCACATGTCCCGGGCGAGAAACGCGGCGAAGTTTTCTTACCCACAGTGGTTTATCCATTGTTCTCTCGCAGTACAATCAAAGCAACAAACGTCATCAACGCTCCCTGTTGGTTAACTAAGCAGCATAACGACAAAGCGCCCGGCTTTTGCCGGGCGCTATAGGGGTCAGGCACTCTTCTGTCGCTGCCCTTCCCCACGCACTAACTCATCTTCACGGAACGCCTCGCGTTTAACGACATAACCGTCGTACCAACGACACTCGACCATTCCGCTGGCGAAGCCCGTCACAACCATGCGCGGCCCTCCGCTTTTTCGCCTCACTTCATCACTGACCAACAATACCATTTTTTAGTCCGTCATCTGGGAGAAACCGTTTCACCATAGACGAAGCTGAGCAATTTTGCATAATCGCCGGGCGATTTTACTCTGCCGTAGCGCGAAAGCCGCTGATAACCTTCACGCCCGCCAGCACTACCGCACCGACGATAAAGCCCAGCACCAGGTTGACGCCGGTCGGCAGCAGTGAGGCGATGAGGGCGGACTGTTCACCTGCCCACTGTTCAACCGCATGATGAAGCGGCGCGATGCCGTGTACGATAATGCCGCCGCCGACCAGAAACATCGCCAGTGTCCCGACGATGGAGAGCAGCTTCATCAGGCGCGGCGCAACCGCCAGTAACCCGTTACCGACCCAGCGCGCCAGCGTGCTGCTCTTCTTCACCAGCCAGTAGCCCATATCATCCAGCTTCACGATAATGCCGACCAGACCGTACACGCCAACGGTCACCAGGATGGCAATCCCGGAGAGAATCAGAATCTGATTGAGCAGCGGCGCGTCGGCCACGATTCCCAGCGTAATGGCCACGATTTCAGCGGACAGAATAAAGTCTGTGCGTATCGCCCCTTTCACTTTATCGCGTTCAAAGGCCTGCGGATCTTGCTGCGCCAGCGCTTCCAGACGCTGCTGACGGGCCTGCGGATCTTCCTTGTGTTTGCGCGCCTGCAGACTGTGCAGCACTTTCTCAACGCCTTCGTAGCACAGGAATGCGCCGCCCAGCATCAGCAATGGCGTAATCGCCCAGGGAATAAACGCGCTGATCAGTAAGGCCAACGGCACTAAAATCACTTTATTGACCAACGATCCCTTTGCAACGCCCCAGACAACGGGGAGCTCACGATTGGCCCGTACGCCCGTCACCTGCTGAGCATTGAGAGAGAGATCGTCTCCCAGTACGCCGGCCGTTTTTTTCGCTGCCAGTTTCCCCATCACGGAGATATCGTCAAGCAAGGTGGCGATATCATCCAACAGCGTTAAAAGACTACTTCCTGCCAAAATTGTATTCCTTCATTTATTGAGGGTTAATCCCCTGGCGTCCAGCCGCAGCCTGAACGCTTAGCGGCCATGTCCGCATAAGTATGAGGTAAAAGTGCTTTTTCGCCCAGAGATGCGCGGAGTCAATATAAATTTAACAATTATCGATCAATTAAAGCGCTCGCCAGCGCAGTAGTTTTCACGTTTACTATATGTCTCCTTTCTATCTCTGTACCGTCGTGAGGACGTATGTCTACCCGCCAGCTTCTGCCCCTTATCGGCGCCCTGTTTGCGCTTTATATCATCTGGGGATCGACCTATTTTGCCATTGCCATTGGCGTTGCCAGCTGGCCGCCGTTGATGATGGCCGGTATCCGTTTTCTCTCCGCCGGCGGGCTACTGCTCGCTTATTTGCTGGCAACCGGCCACTCGCTTCCACCGCTCAGGCCTCTGCTCAATGCGGCGCTGATCGGCATCCTGCTGCTGGCCGTCGGCAATGGTTTTGTCACCCTGGCCGAGCACCAGCATGTGCCTTCTGGCATTGCGGCGGTCATGGTGGCGACCGTGCCGCTCTTCACGCTCTGCTTTAGCCGTTTTTTTGGTATCACCACCCGCAAGATTGAGTGGCTGGGGATTGCTATTGGTCTGGCAGGCATCATTCTGCTTAACAGCGGCGGGAATCTGAGCGGTAATCCGTGGGGGGCGCTGTTGATCCTTATCGGTTCAATGAGCTGGGCATTTGGTTCGGTTTACGGCTCCCGAATTGAGCTTCCGACGGGCATGATGGCTGGGGCGATTGAAATGCTCGCCGCGGGCGTGGTCCTGGCGGTCGCCTCCTGGGCGACCGGCGAAACCCTGAGTCAAATGCCGTCATGGTCCAGTATTTTTGCCGTTGCCTATCTGGCGATTTTTGGTTCTCTTATCGCCATTAACGCCTACATGTATTTAATTCGTAACGTTACCCCCGCCGTCGCCACCAGCTACGCTTACGTGAATCCCGTGGTGGCGGTCCTGCTGGGGACCGGATTTGCCGGAGAGAGCCTTTCGTCCATCGAGTGGCTGGCGCTGGGCGTCATTATTTTTGCCGTGGTGCTGGTCACGCTGGGGAAATACCTGTTCCCCGCTCGAGCTGAAGTTACGCCTTGTGAGGTGGAGAAGTAAGCTCTGGCTCGCCAATGCCCTGCGTGTCGATCTGCGCGCGGTGACCGCCGCCGCAGATCCACTCTTCCAGACGCTCAGTCAGCGCCTCATCGCTCAGCTTCAGTCGCCCGCGCAGCGCACATTCCCAGACGATCAGCACCCGCCACCCCTGCTCTTGCAAGCGCATGATATCGCGGCTATCGCGCGCGACGTTCTTGCCAATTTTCTCCAGCCAGAACGCCGTGCGCGTTGCGGGCACTTTAAACAGATAGCAACGATGGTGATGCCAGAAACAGCCGTGGGCAAAGATAGCGCAGCGGTACTCTGGCACGACAAAATCCGGCCGCCCCGGCAGGGTCGCATCCTGAACGGTAAACGTAAATCCGGCCTGAGCGAGCAGCGCGGCAAGGCGTTTTTCGATCGCCGTATCGCGCTGGCCAATCGCCCGCATGTTTTTACTGCGCGTGGCTTTATCGTGGACGTCCACCGGCTTCATCCTCGGATTCACGCTGCGCCACGGCCTGCGCGATTCGCGGCGCAAGTAATTTCGCGACGGCCGCAAACACCGGCACCACCACCGAATTGCCGAACTGACGATAGGCCTGGGTATCGGAAACCGGAATGCGGAAGCGATAGCCCTGCGGGCTTTCAAACCCCATCAACCGCGCACATTCGCGCGGCGTCAGCCGGCGCGGACGACGAAGCTGATTTTGCGCATCGTCGAAGTGTTGTTCGCCCAACGGTCGGTCCCAGCCGCGATCGACCAGAATCTCGGCCCCGTCTTTGTAATAGCGTGCGGATAGCGTGCGCGCCACGCTCTGAGGATTGCGCGGATCAACCAGGCCGTAACCGAACCCGTTGCCCAGCGCCTGATGCTTGCGCGCATAGTGATACAGATACTTCCACAGCACCGGCGTCAGAATAAATTTAGCATCCACCGTCGGTTCCAGCAGATCGCCAAAGGTCGGCCGCGCGGTCGGGTAATATTTTGAGATATCGCGCAAGGTAAAACCGTCGTGCAGCTGGAGATCGCGACGGAAGCCCACCAGTACAATACGTTCGCGGTGCTGGGGTAAGAAATGACGTCCATCGATCACTTTCGGATCGTCGGCGCCGCTGTGGTCGGCATCGGAGACTTCATAACCCAGTTCATCCAGCGTCTGCATGATAATGCGGAATGTCCGTCCTTTATCATGGCTTTTCAGGTTTTTAACGTTCTCCAGTACAAAGATGGCAGGCCTGCGGGCGGCGATAATTCTGACCACATCAAAGAACAGCGTGCCCTGGGTTTCACACGCGAAACCGTGGGCCCGGCCCAGCGCATTTTTCTTCGATACCCCGGCGAGCGAAAAAGGCTGGCAAGGAAAGCCCGCCAGCAGAACATCGTGGGGAGGAATGGTCTCGCGAATATGCTGCGCGGCTTGTTCATCACTGACATCCGGGCGATGGCTGAGGGTAATATCACGAATGTCTTCGTTGAAGCGGTGCTGATTCGGGTCACAATACCAGTTGGCTTTGTAGGTGCGCACCGCATGCTTATTCCATTCGCTGGTGAAAACACACTGCCCGCGGATCGCCTCAAAGCCGCTGCGGATCCCGCCGATTCCCGCAAAGAGATCGACGAACCGAAAAGCATAACGGGGATGGTGGGCCGGCGGTGGCGGCAGCAGCGTTGCCAGACGGGCATACTCATTGGCCGTAATACGGCTAGCCGCCCGCTCAACCGTCGCCACGCGTTTTAAGATCGCCGGGCTCCAGTGGCGATCGCCAACGGCCAGCAGAAATGCCACCAGCGTTTTCACATCGTATATTGCCATCAGCTGGCGTAACAGCGCCTGAGCCTCTTCCCCGGCAGGTTCCGGAGGCAACAACAGGCTCTTTTCCTTCGATAAATTTTGCGGCATACCCTCAACCAGCCCGGACAATTTTGCAGAGATTACCATAAATCATGCGGGCAGTTTCAGGCCAGTGGCTCAAAGCGCCTTAAAACCGCCTCATCGACCGACAGCGGGTCGCCGCGAAGTTCAGCGCTAAGCTTGGCCATAAATTGCACGAGGAAGCGCGCATTGTGTATCGCCATCTCTTTGCCTTTGTCCGTTTGCATCGTGTCGGGTAAACGCAACAGCTTGCACTGGAAATGGTCCAGCGCATATTTTTTGTCATCCAGTTTACGCTGGTCAGCAAAGGGATCGTCAGCATCAAACAGGATGTTGTTCAGCGCCCCGGAGACCGCGAAGACGCGGGCCAGACCAATTGCGCCAAGCGCCTCCAGCCGATCGGCGTCCTGGACAATTTTCGCCTCCGCGCTTTGTGGGGAAATACCGGCACTGAAACTGTGCGCTTCAATCGCATGATAAACGGCTGGATAGCGGTCGCGCGGAAAATCGGGGAATGACGACTGGAGAATAGCCAGCGTTTTTTCTGCCGCCATCACCGAGGAGCGGCTGCGCTCGGGATGGTTTTTCGGCAGGCTAACAATGTCATGAAAATAACAGGCGGTCAGAATGACCAGGCGATCGGCCTGACTCTCTTCAGCCAGCCGCTGTGCGGTTCCCCACACGCGACGAAAGTGCGAAATGTCGTGGGCGGAGTCGCCCTGGGTGAGATGTCCCGCAAGCCAGGCTTCAAAGCGTTGCTGCCAGTCTAGTTGTTGCATACGCGTTCCTCTGAGAGAAGTCAGCGTTGAGCATAGCAACTTTAATCGTGTTGTTCATGCATCCTGGGGTCAGGGCGGGTGTACCAGGCTATCGCCCCCAGAATAGCGCCAACCACGCTCAGCACAAGGAACCCGAGCAGAGCGCCAAGCCACTTACCTGACGTCGATCCCAGATCGCCGTCGATTGTCGCACCGGGGACACTTTCAATTTTGCCAACGACCCACCAGTAGCGCGCCATTGCCCACAGAAAGTAACCACAAAAGGCATAAAAGACCCACAGGGCAAGTTTCCCACCCGGGCTTCGTTTCGCTTTCTGCTCCATTAACTCCTCTCCTTTAACTGACAACGAAACCGCGGCACCCGGCAAAAAGGTGACGCACGTCACATTATACTGTGAAAAAGATAACGAAACAGCACCTTCCTCCGGTGAACAAGCGCTTTTAACCATCGCGAGATAGCGATACTTACGTGCCACTGCAGCACAGGATTTATTATCCATCGCCATAAATCTGTGGCGGATAATAATAACCAGCACGCTGGCTCACTACCGCTCGTATAGCGGAGAGATATTTCTCCATCCTCAAAGCCCGTATAAATCCGCACGCACATTGCAGCATCACGCATTATCCGCGAATTAAATAACCCACCCAAATTATTTAAATGACACTCATAATTTATGGTAATTAAATTAATGACATGAATACATCACCACAAACACCTAACATATTGTTATTAAAAATAATAAACCACAAAAATACATCATTTCAAAATGATAAATTTTTAATATAAAAATTCAAAATGAAACATTTTGTAATATTGGATATAATTTATTTACATTTTTATTTTAAATAAAATTGAACCTTGCCGATACTATGAAATTGCTTTTTGCAACACGCACACCTATTCATATTAATGATGATTAAAAGGGAATATATAATGAAAAGAAAAACACTGGCACTTTTGATTCCGGCATTATTAGTGGCCGGAACCGTCAATGCAGCAGAAATCTACAATAAGAACGGAAACAAGCTGGATTTCTACGGCAAAATGGTGGGTGAACACATTTTCACCAACACCGATCGCAACAACAGTGACAATAACTCCAAAGATACCACTTATGCCCGTTTCGGCGTAAAAGGTGAAACGCAGATTAACAGCGATCTGACCGGCTATGGACAGTTTGAATACAACATCAAAGCCGATAAACCAGAAGGCGAACAGGGTAGCGCAACGCGTCTGGCGTTTGCTGGTTTAAGATTCGCCAACTACGGCTCATTTGATTATGGTCGTAACTATGGTCTGGTTTATGACGCGGCGGGTTACACCGATATGCTGGTCGAATGGGGTGGCGATGGCCTGGTAGCAACCGACAACTTTATGACGGCTCGCACCAACGGCGTCGCCACTTATCGTAACAGCGACTTTTTCGGCCTGGTTGATGGCCTGACAATCGCACTGCAATATCAGGGTAAAAATAATAACCGCGATCGTTTGAAAGCTAACGGTGACGGGTATAGCACGTCAGTCGATTACAACATCGATGGATTTGGTTTTGCCGCCGCATACAGCAATTCAGACCGTACCGACGAGCAGGCGGCAGATCGTAAAGGTGAAACCGCAGAAGTCTGGAGTTTAGCCGCCAAGTATGATGCCAATAGCCTTTACACGGCGGTGATGTATGCCGAATCGCATAATATGACGCCAATGGAAAATGGCGTTTTCGCCAACAAAACGCAGAATATCGAGGCCGTTGTTCAGTACCAGTTTGATTTTGGTCTGCGCCCTTCTCTCGGCTATGTTTATGCAAAAGGCAAAGATCTCGGCACTAATGGCGACAAGACTGCCGAAATGAAGAATTATATCGAGCTGGGTACCTGGTACTACTTCAACAAAAACTTCAATGTCTACAGTGCTTACAAATTTAACCTGATCGATCACAAAGACAGCATCATAACTGGTGCCGCCGAAGACAATCAGTTTGCTGTCGGTATTACCTATCAGTTCTGATGCAATTTACGTTTTAAAGCCCGCCGTGTGCGGGCTTTGTTTTTCAGATTCGACTTCTGCCCTGCCCACCCGTTCTTGCCTTAACGTCAGCAAACCCCTTATCTCATCTATAGCGACGAGGAGAGAAATCTTCTGCCAGCAGGAAGCATTCGGATATCCTCGAGGTAAGCCCTTCCCGTCGACGAGAAATCAGAGGATGATGATTGATGGACTTGCGACGCTCCGTTATACCAACACAATAGAAGTGTGTGACGCGGGTCGTTGAAAGGAATTGACGTAAGTGTTTGAATAGTGGCGGAGAGAGGGGGATTTGAACCCCCGGTAGAGTTGCCCCTACTCCGGTTTTCGAGACCGGTCCGTTCAGCCGCTCCGGCATCTCTCCGCTGAGGTTGCTATAATGCCAGGCTCTTTGGCACTTTAATAGTTCCTGTCTCTTTAATTATGTTCAAGTGACGACTTTGCGAGCAATATGATGTTTAAATGGCCCTGGAAAGTAGATGAAGAGTCCGGCAACGCAGAAATGCCCTGGGAACACGCGCTTGCCATTCCTGTTTTAGCCAATCTTTCTGCGCAAGAGCAGCAGGAACTGGTGCAGATGGCGGCACGCTTTCTGCAACAAAAACGCCTGGTTGCCCTGCAAGGGCTTGAACTCACTCCGCTGCAAAACGCCCGCATTGCCCTGCTGTTCTGTTTGCCGGTTCTTGAGCTTGGCATTGAGTGGCTGGATGGCTTCCACGAGGTGCTAATCTACCCTGCCCCATTCGTGGTTGATGATGAATGGGAAGACGATATTGGTCTGGTCCACAATCAACGGGTTGTCCAGTCCGGCCAGAGCTGGCAACAAGGGCCAATCATCCTGAACTGGCTGGATATTCAGGACTCTTTCGATGCATCTGGTTTCAACCTTATCGTGCACGAAGTTGCACACAAGCTGGATATGCGCAATGGCGATCGCGCCAGCGGCGTGCCGCTGATTCCGTTACGTGAAGTCGCCGGCTGGGAGCACGACCTCCACGCAGCGATGAACAACATTCAGGATGAGATCGATCTGGTTGGCGAGAGCGCCGCCAGTATTGACGCCTATGCGGCGACCGACCCGGCCGAGTGTTTTGCCGTGTTATCCGAATATTTCTTTAGCGCACCAGAGCTGTTTGCCCCGCGCTTTCCGGCTCTTTGGCAGCGTTTTTGCCATTTCTATCGCCAGGATCCCTTACAAAGATTACGTGAGAATGGCCGGCTAGATACAGATGACGAACACCTTGTGCACTAAAACAACGGGTTGACTTAAATTTAGCCATTTGAATCAGTGAGTTAATTTTAGTGTTGACACAAAAATGCCAGGCCAGTAGTATGCGCCTCGTTCACACGATTCCTCTGTAGTTCAGTCGGTAGAACGGCGGACTGTTAATCCGTATGTCACTGGTTCGAGTCCAGTCAGAGGAGCCATATTTAAGAAGCCCGCTTAAGGAAACTTAAGCGGGCTTTTTGCTTTTCAGCCTTCTTCTGAAGACAAATCAGCTGTTAGTTTTGCCATACAAAAGGCTCTGGATGGCGGAAGACCTGTTTATGCCCGGGGTTGAGAGACATGGCGGGCGGCAGCTTCATTCGCACGAAATACCGCATCGCAAAGCGCCTCTCCATGCATCAGGCTGGTGCATAAAACCCCCATAAAACAATCACCAGCGCCATGAGTACTCACCAGCGTTATCCGCCTGGCGGCTAACGTCGAGCCTGCAATGCCCGCTTCACAAAACGCGACACCATGTTCGCCGGCAGTGACAACAACCTGAGAGAAACGTTTAGCCAATGATTCAGCGGCCTCCAGAGCTGAAGAAAGGTCGTTCACCGTCACGCCACTCATATCACGCGCCTCTATGGCATTAACCACCAGCAAAGTGATGCAGCTTTCCAGCTGCGGACTCAGTTCTCTGGCCGGCGCCGCATTGATACAGACCGGAATCCCCCGCTTGCTGGCTTCGATGGCCGCACATAGATTTATCGTTTCCGGAACTTCATTTTGTAGAACCAGCATTCCGGCATCTTGCCAGATGTCACCCCGTTGAAAGAGTTTTGCCGGAATATGCTGATTCGCATTTGAGACGACAACCGCACCATAATCACCATCGACATCAGAAATCGCCACGCTCATCCCGGAAGGTATCTCATCTATTTTGGCGACTGACTCGATATTGACTCCGGCATCACGAAGCGTCTGCAGAAGAAACGCCCCTTGCGCATCAGCCCCTACCGCACCAATAAAAATGACGTCCCCTCCCGCACGAGCAGCGGATATGGCTTGATTGCCCCCTTTACCGCCAAACTTGTAAGCACAGCCCGTGCCCATTACCGTTTCACCTTTTTCCGGGCGATGATGCGCATCCAGCATGATGTCGTAATGGAGGCTGCCCGCCACAACAATTTTACCCATAGTTAATATTCTCGCAGGTCCTGAACCGCATGCTGGGTTTTCATCAAATTCTTCTCCGCCTGCTTCAGATCCTTCTTCGCAATGGCCACAAACAATGCATCCAGAATGTTGAGCTGAGCAATGCGTGACGCGGCGTTTTCCCCTAGCAAATGCGATCCCTGAGACGTTGAATTGAGTACCACATGCGCATTACGCGCAATAGGCGATTCGGCATAATTCGTAATCGCAATCACTTTAGCGCCATTGCGTGCCGCCAGTTTTACCGGATCGTTAACGGCACGCGTTGCGCCAGAGTGACTGATTGCAAGTACAGCATCGTCGTCAGATAGCACCGCAGCGGACATCAACATAATATGGGCGTCGTCATAGACCGTCGACTTAATACCAATCTTTAAAAGCTTGTGGGATAAGTCACGTGCTACCGTGGCAGAACCACCGACAGCATATAAGTCAATATGTCGAGCCTTGAATATAATGTCCGCAGCGCGGTCAAACTCTGCAATATCCAGAATAGACATTGTCTCTTCAATAGCCTGAATCGATGTTCTGAATACTTTTGACAACAGTTGTTCCGATGAATCATCAGGCTCAATTTCCGCGTGTAAACTTGCCACTTCAGACTGGTTATAATAAATCAAGCCAGTTCTGAAGTTTCTAAAACCTGAAAAGTTAAGCTTCTTGGCTATTTTGACAATCATCGCTTCTGAAACATTATTCTCCTGGGCAATTTCTTTTAGAGAGGTTTGCTCAGTAATATCGGTTCGGGCGATGATCGCCTCAACCACACGTCGCTCTAAGGGTGTCAGCTGGGGCAGTCGCATACGGATTTGAGCACCAATGGCTCGTGGATCTTGCTTCATTACTTGCCTCTGGTCGCTCTGTCAATCAACATAGCTATGATAATAATAAGACCAGTAGCAAGCAATTGGTAAAAGGCCTGAATATTTAGTAACGTCAAACCATTGCGTAATGCGCCGAGAATGATCGCGCCAATAATTGTGCCCACAACGCTGCCTTTCCCTCCCATCAGTGAAGCCCCACCGATGGCCGCGGCGGCAATGGCATCCAGTTCCCACAGATTGCCAATCGTTGGTTCCGCAGCGCCTAACCGGCCAATCAAGATCAGAGAGGCCAGAGAGGCCAGGGTTCCTGAGATAACAAATACCGTGACCTTGGTTCTTTTCACCGGCACGCCGGCAACGCGAGCGGCTTCTTCATTGCCGCCAACAGCCAGAATATATTCTCCTAACGGCGTTTTATTCATGACGGTCCACAGCACTAAAGCAATAACGGCGACAATAACGATAGGCGTTGGAATGCCAAAGATTTCACTGTTAATCAGGCTACGGAATTCCGTCGGGATGCCAAATACCGGATTGCCGCCGGTATAAATCAGCGCGACAGCACGGAACAACGACAGCCCCCCGAGGGTAACAATGAAGGGTTGCAATCCGGCATAGGCAACCAGCGAACCGCTAAAGACGCCGCAGATAGCCCCAATTCCCAGCGTTGCCAGAATGGCCAGCGGCACGGGGACGCCGGCTACCATCATGGTTGCCCCTAAAACCGCCGATAATGCTGCGGTCGGACCAACCGAAAGATCGATCCCTCCGGAGATAATGACCAGAGTCATCCCGAGCGCAATTAATGCGTTAATGGATGATTGCTGTAAAATATTCAACAAATTAGGGATGGTGAAAAACACCGGTGATAGAAAAGAAAACGTAATAATGATAATAAGCAAACCAATTAATGTTCCGGCATCGCGAAGGTTAAATTTAAACGGCAGTGCACGAAGCTTTTCGGGCCGGGAATTACTTTGTGAAATCATGATTATGGCCTTTCAAATTAATACGGGTAAGAAGTTTAAATGGTCTCTTCGACATCTTTAATGGCAGAGCGTGCAATATTATCTTCCGTGATGGCATCACCTTTCAGTTCTTTAGTAATCTTCCCTTCACGCATAACCAGTACGCGGTCAGAAATACGAATAATCTCTGTCATCTCTGAAGAGACAACAACAATCGCTTTGCCTGCACGGGCCAGTTTTTCTATCAGATTATAAATTTCTGATTTTGCCCCAATATCAATTCCCCGGGTTGGCTCGTCAAACAGAAAAACCTGAGCATCTGCGGCGACCCAGCGTCCAATAATAACTTTCTGCTGATTACCTCCACTTAATGTGCCAATCGTTTTATCAATGTTCAGTGGTCGTAGCTTCAAATCGCTCATCACTTCATGCGCCACCCGATTAAGCTTAACTTTACTGATCATTCCCGAAATGGTGAAGTTACGCATTGAAGGCAGCGCCATGTTCATCTTCACCGCACGTTCTTTAATAATCCCTTCTTTCTTGCGGTCTTCAGGCACCAGGCCGATACCGGACCTGATGGCAGCAGTGACGTTGTGATTGCGTACTGCCTTACCGTTAACAAACACGTTGCCGCTGCTGCGCTTATCAATACCGGCAATCAGTTTCATCAGTTCCGTACGCCCGGCTCCGACCAGACCCGCAATACCGAGCACCTCACCCGCACGGACGGTAAAACTGGCATCGCTGACAGCGCCACCCCGAGAGAGATTCTCTACGCGAAGCACTTCGCGCTCGGTCACATATGAGTTGTGCTCAAGTTTCTCAATCTTGCGCCCGACCATCTTTGAGACGATGCTCTCTTCATCCTCATCACAAATATTCACCACCCCAACCTGCCTGCCATCCCGCATAATGGTGGCCCGGTCGCAGACTTTGAAAATTTCGTTCATCTTATGAGAAACATAGATAAGCGATACCCCCATAGCTTTCAGATCCGAAATCAGCTCGGCCAACCGGTCGAACTCTCTCGGAGTCAGACTGGATGTCGGCTCGTCCATCGCGATAATTTTTGCATCGTCGAGCATGGCGCGAGCTATTTCCACAATCTGCTGCTGTGAGACTTTCAGGTTCTTGATCGGCTCATTGGGATCGATTGTCGGATCCAGTTGCTTGAGGATCAGTTCAGCTCTTTCCAGCTGAGCCTGTTTATCCACCCATAGACCTTTTGCTTTGGTTAGCGGTCGGCCAAGAAACATATTCTGCGCGACGGAGAGTTCCGGAACATGCTGTAATTCTTGATGAATCATGGCAATGCCGGCATGGCGCGCACTCAACGGATTCTTCATCTGAACGGTTTGCCCGTTGACGCTAATCTCACCGCTATCGGCCTCTCGTACACCTGAAAGAATATTTAACAGCGTGGATTTTCCCGCGCCATTCTCACCAATCAGAGCATGTACCTCTCCAGGTTTGACCGCAAAGTCCACGTCCTGCAATGCCGCCGCATTACCGTATGTTTTACTAATTCCACGCATCATTAAGCGATACTGTTCCATACACCCTCCGCCTGACTTACTGCTGAGCCAGCAGTTGACGCAGCTTGTCGTTATCTTTGGTTGAGAAGGCGTCCGCATTCTCTTTGGTGATTAAAGCCTGGGGCGTCGAGACCACGCGGGAGATTTTCTGACCATCAATCAGACGCAGCATAACTTCCATTGCAACTTCCCCCGTCAGCACCGGGAAGCTATCCACCGTTCCTGTCAGCTCACCGCGTTTAATCGAGGCATAAGCATCTGAAATACCATCGGTACCGAAGACGGCCACCTGCCCGGCTTTATTCAACGAACGAACCGCTTCCACGACCCCCAGCGCCATGGTGTCGTTATTCGCGTAAAAGCCAATCAGATCGGGATGCTGCTGTAAAATGGTTGAGGCGGCATTAAACGCCTGTTCGCGACTCCAGTTCGCCGGCACGCTGGCGACAATATTGAATTTGCCATTGGCCTGCAGCGTCTCTTTGAAGCCACTGGTACGCTGACCGGCAGCATAGACTCCTGGCTGGCCCTCGATCACCGCGACCTTGCCGCCCTGCGGATGATGTTCAATGAACCATTTCGCCACCCGTACACCGTTATCCTTCTGCACATTACCCACGTAATACGGAGCATTTGGCATCACGGCATCGTTAACGTTGACCACGGGAATTCTTTTACTGGTGGCACTTTCGAGAGCGGGCTCAAGGTTAATATCGGTCTGGGGTGATACCAGAAGACCATTAAACCCTTGGGAGATAAGCGTTTCCGCAATTGATAACTGGCCCAGCTGATCGTCCTCATTTGCAGCTGCCTGATAAGCCACGGTGAAACCATATTTTTTACCGACGTTTTGGTAACCTTCGCCAAGTGAACGCCAGTATTCATTGGTCAGCGTTTTTGATACGCCGCCTATTTTTAGTTTGCTGTCGACTTTCGGCATTGGACCATATTTGCTGCTGAGCTGGGTCCAGTCCGTGCGATCGGGCTCAGTATCCGATTTCAGCGGGGCTAAATCGGCGGCATAAGCCATCGAGCACAGTAAAGAAGAGGCGAGTACAGAGAGTATGAGTTTTTTCATTTTTCAGCCTTCTATTGTCACGTAGGGAACGCTTTCTTATTTTTGCTAATGCTTGCCACTATCTGGCTAGCATGATGTCATTGACGATTCGTTGAGAGGCCACCGCATCCTGACGGCTGATGGCTGAGGTCAGTTCATCATTATCATTAAGCCGGGCACACAGTTTGAGCAATCGAGTAACGGTAGCAATGTTGATTTCAGCTTCACGAACCGGATCAAGACCGCTGGCATCCGGGAAGGTGTCAAAGTAATAGGCGCCCTGATAACCATCTCTCTGCATCTGCCAGAGGAATTCCAGCGTGGCACGCGGATTTACCGACCCCACCATCAAGCCATCGTCACGTTTCCCCCAGCCATCATTGAGATCAAGCCCCAGCAGGCGTGAACGGCGAGCGACCATCGCAGCTGCGTAGGCCGGGATCTCATTAGCAAACAGCACATGAGCAAAATCGAGCGTGATACCCAGGTTCGGGCAACCCGCCTCTTCTACCGCCAGCAAACAGGTCGTGGCATTGGGGAAAATACTGTAAGCCCGCGGTTCATTCGGTTTGTATTCAATACTGATATCAACGTCCGGCGCATATTCGGCAATTTCGCGGACCGCACTCACCGCATCGTCCCAGATTTTTTTGTAATCGGCCTGGAAGCAATAGTCATAACCATCCTGCCCCATCCAGAGCGTCATCAGGCGGGAACCAAATTCCCGTCCGGCATCAATCCCGCGTTTTGTCAGTTCAATGGCCTCGCGGCGGATCTGCGGATTAGGGTTAGTAAATGCCCCGATTTTAAATTGCGGTGCATCCCAACGCATTTGCATTCCGTTGACCGCCAGCCCTGCATCTTCAATGGCCTGGCGCAGCGTTTGAATATCCGTCGTGATGTGTTGCGGGTAGTTCAGATCAAGGTGGGTTAACCCCTTAACCGTACCGGCACGAGCAATCATCTGCAGTACAGAGGGTTTTCCCTGAAGATCCGGCCAGTAGAGGTTAGCTCCTGAGGCAAAAGAGTTTAAACGCGTGGCAAATTTCAGTTCGGACATAAGGGTGGATCCTTCAAAACAGGTTTGTGATGTACTTTCCTTCTTCACAATTATTTGTGAAGTTATATGCTAAAATACACTTCGCCACATAGTTAGCAAGAGTGACCATTTGAAAAATGGATAAAATGGGAGTCGGGTCACGAAATGAACAGGGGGATATTCCTGGAAATGATCCCGCTAAGGCGCGAAAGAAAGTGGCTTCAAAGAGGCATGACAAATGAAGACATTCCCGGCTGACAGAGACGGGTTTCATGCTTTGGGGCGGGTATGATTGGTTGTAAAATTATCTGTATTACATTGATAAAATAGATAATTTGTTGAAAATGACAGGCCAGAGCGATCTTCTGGCCCTGGCCTGTCATAAATAATACCGGAGACTAAATTTTGATCTGAAAAAACCGCAGGTCAGTCATGCCTTATGCTACAAAGGACCCAAAAGAAGCGGGCTCGCTAGCTCCCGATATGACTTTGCGTGCCGGCCTCGCTGATATTGACCGGCATTCCGGAGCGTCGTTCGAGAGCCTGCTCCGCCCGAATCACATTGACACCTTCCCCCTTCACAAACGCCTGGATGCCTGTGGTCGTGGGTAACGGCACTTTCCTGTCAGATTCGTATTCTGCGCGGTTACGCGATAGCGGCTCATGAACTTCCACCCAGCGGCTACCGTCCGGCTCTGCGGTAAACTTCACCGGCCGATCGATAATCTGCACGCGAGTGCCAACCGGGACGTTATCGAACAGATATTTGATATCGTCATTACGTAAGCGAATGCATCCCTGACTGACGCGCAGCCCGATACCAAAATTGGCATTGGTGCCATGAATCGCGTACAACCTGCCGATATAAATTGCGTACAGTCCCATTGGGTTATCCGGCCCCGCCGGAACGAACGCTGGCAGGCTCTCACCTCGGCGGGCATATTCACGCCGGGTATTAGCCGTTGGCGTCCAGGTCGGCGCTTCCTGCTTACGTTCTACGGTCGTCACCCAGTTGCGCGGCGTTTCGCGCCCCGCCTGGCCGATGCCAATCGGCAAAACTTCAACGGTGTTGCCTTCCGGCGGATAGTAATAGAGGCGCATTTCCGCAACGTTGATCACAATACCTTCGCGAACCGTGTCAGGTAAAATCAACTGCTGCGGGATCACCAGCGTCGTCCCCGACTTCGGGAGAAAGACATCAACGCCGGGGTTGGCCTCCAGCATGTTGCTCAGCCCCTGGCCATATTGCGCCGCAAAGGCCTCCAACGGTTGCGTATTGTTGTGCGGTACGGTAACCCGCTGCGGGCTTCCCACCAGGCGGCTTCCTTCCGGCGGCAGCGGATAACTGACGGCCAGCGCACACTGGCTTGAGAGAATAACTAAAAGAGAGCAAAACCATTTCACACGCCGCACCATTTATTTCCCTTCCTCAGTCGCGACAATCGTGAATGAATTATAGCGTTTTTCTCACCTCCTCGTGGCAGCGGACCGCTGTTCCTTTATCCGCCACCGCGATGGCATTTTAAATCTGATAATCAATGGCCGCTTCTTCCGGCTCCATTGCCTGGCGTTTAATTTCATCCAGCGACAGCCCGGCGTTGCACAGCTCGATAAACCGCCAGACGTAATTACGCTGTAGCTGCCCGCGTTTAAGCCCTAACCAGACGGTATTGGCATCGAAAAGGTGCCGGGTTTCCAGGCGGGTGAAGGTGTCTGACTCCCGGGCATCGCCCGATTGTTCCGCCACCAGCCCGACGCCGAGTCCGAGCTCAACATAGGTTTTAATGACATCGGAGTCCTGTGCGCTAAGGACAATATCCGGCATCAGCCCTTTACGGTTAAAGGCTTCATCAATACGCGAGCGCCCGGTGATGCCCTGGCGGTAGGTAATTAACGGCCAGCGGGAAATAGCTTCCAGGGTTAAAGGGGTGGTTTGCACCAGCGGGTGATCTTTCGGCACCAGCAGGCTGTGATGCCAGCGGAACCAGGGAAAAGCCACCAGAGTCGGATCGTTACTCAGACGTTCACTGGCGATACCGATATCTGCGCCACCGTTATGCAATAGCGCTTCAATCTCCTGAGGGGTACCCTGAATCAGCTCCAGCCGCACATCGGAAAAGAGCTCCCGGAAAGCTTTAATCACCGGCGGCAGGCTGTAGCGCGCCTGGGTATGAGTCGTCGCAATCGTAAGCACGCCGGAGGCATCATTGGTAAACAGGTCGGCAAGACGGCGGACATTGCTGGCTTCATTGAGAATGCGTTCGGCAATGGATAAGAGCGCTTTACCCGGCTCCGTCATCCCCAGCAGACGCTTACCGCGTCGGATGAAGATCTCGATCCCCAGCTCTTCTTCCAGTTCACGAATATGACGGCTCACGCCCGATTGCGATGTATACAGCATATTTGCGACTTCCGTCAGGTTGTAGTCCTGACGGGCAGCCTCACGAATAATTTTTAGTTGCTGGAAATTCACCCTTTCCTCCGGGCTATCAGACATAACATATGCTCTATTGTTAAAGTCTGTTGTCCTTACTAACAAATAATAAAAACCAGCAACTTATTCCTTTCGGGAATATAGATTAACTTACCAACAACAATTCACGATTCTCCAGCGAAGGACGACTCACCAGCGAAAGCAGAATCTCTTTCACCGCCTGTGCCTGCGGCGACAGGCTGCCCTTCGCCGACATGTTCAGCGATAACGACAGACTCATCGATGGGGTACTGATCCGCGCCATCCAGCCGTTTGCCGCCCCGCACAGCGATCGCGCCGCGGACTCAGGCAGCACGGTGACGCCCATTCCGCTGGCAATCGCCGCGGTTAGCGTCGTAATGGATTCGATTTCGCCGATAATTTTCGCCGACAGACGACGCAGGGTGAACGCTTCCGTCACTCGCGCACGTACTGCGCTGTAATCGCGCGGCAGGAACAGGTTCATCTCCGCCACTGCGGTCAGATCGACGCTCTGGCCCGGGCAATCGCGGGTTCCCACCAGATAAAGATCTTCTTTCAACAAAGGCTGGCTGATGATGCCAGCAACCGGCGAGCGCTCGTAGAGCACGGCCATATCCAGCTGGCCGCTGAGCAATTTGTCGTTCAGGATTGTCCCGCTACTTTCCTGCAGGTAGACCATCACTTCAGGCAGCTCATTGCGGACCGTCTGCAGCAGCGGCATGGTAATGGCAGAAGCCGCGGTCCCCGGCGCAAGGCCAATCGAGACCTGGCCGCTGAGCGTATGACCCACGTTATTCACCGCCAGCTGCGCCTGCTCGCACTGACGCAGAATTGTGCGCGCATGGGTGTAGAGAATCTTCCCGGCTTCGGTCGGCGTCACGCCGCGCTTTGTCCGAATCAGCAGCTGCTGGTCCAGTTCGCCTTCCAGGGTCGCCACCTGCTGGCTCAGCGCCGGTTGTGCGATGTGCAAGACTTCAGCAGCCTGAGTCAGACTGCCGATATCGACGATTTTCACAAAATACTTCAGTCGTCTTAAGTTCATTTTGCCTCCTGTAAGGAAAGCCAGTACCAACGCTGGCTATTGAGTTACAGAGGTTTTGCAATTTGCTTGCCAGTTTTTTCGCAACGGTGCAAAGGCCGCGCCAGGCGGCGTGATAAGCGATTCTGATAGCAACAGAGCATTTATTTGCCCGGTAAGCGGATTACGCTATGCTCCATTAGGGGTATATGTGCACCACAACGGTGCGCATTGATGGAAAACAGCGCAAACGCATCGCCATTGCTGAAATTGTCAGCAATCAAACAGATTCGGGTGATTCTGTCTTTGACAAGGTCATGCGCCGTCGTTAATATGCGCCCCGTTCACACGATTCCTCTGTAGTTCAGTCGGTAGAACGGCGGACTGTTAATCCGTATGTCACTGGTTCGAGTCCAGTCAGAGGAGCCATATTTAAGAAGCCCGCTTAAGGAAACTTAAGCGGGCTTTTTGCTTTGGCGTATCCTTATGAATCCTTATATCGCGTTGATTCAATAAGCTAGCGTGAAAATTTTCCCGCTGCGTTTTGATGTCATCCTCAGCATCGGCAAAATGCGTCGTCAAATCCGGACAGGTCAGTTCGACCGCCAATAAAACTCGTCATCTCATTGACCGACTGAAAGGGATTGAAGAAAAGTTCTGCGGGAAGTGGCTTCCTGCAGACGGCAGTACCACGGTAATAACAAGCGCCAGGCCATCCATCAGGGATTAATCAACAGCAACACGGTGACCAGTCGCGATGACGTGATGACATCGCCCATCGGCGCCACTCTTCCGCCCTTGTCCCGGAGGGACGACCGGAACGGCTTAGCCATCACTCCGATACCATGAGATAGGGCGCAATGCTCGCTAATTTCTCCCGGGTTTCCGTCAGTTCACGTTCCGGCGTAGATTGGGCAATGATCCCTGCTCCCGCCTGTATCCAGCACCGTTGACTGTCCTGAAATACGGAACGCAGGACTAACGCCGCATCGAAGCGCGCATCTTCCAGTAGCAGGATTGCGCCGGAATAGAGCTCTCGCGGGGTCTTCTCAATTCGCATAATGGCGTTCAGAGCAGCATTTTTAGGGATACCCGAGGCGGTAATCGACGGGAACAGCACGGTAAATGCATCCCAGGCATCTTTGTTTTCCGCAAGCTGACCGCTCACGCCAGAGCCCAGATGCTGAACGCTGCCACGCTTGCGGACCGACATTAAATCTTCAACCACCACGCTGCCCGGCCGGCAAACCACCGCCAGTTCAGCAAGCGCTTCTTTGACAGAAAGGATATGCTCAAGCACCTCTTTACTGTCGTGCAGCAGCTCTGCCTCTTTCGCCTTATTTTGCTCCAGGCTTCCCATGCGATCGCGGGTGCCCGCAAGCGGTTCAGTGACCACTTTATTGCCCGTTACCGACATCACCAGCTCCGGGCTAAACCCTAGCGCTTCGCGTCCTTGCTGGCGGAACATAAACGACCGCGTGGGCGTGTTTGCCTGCCGCCCGTATAACAGGGTGGCGGGCATATCAATCCGCGATGGCAGCGGAATGGCGCGCGAGATAATCACTTTGACATATTCGCCCCGGCTGATCTCCGCAACGGCGCGCGCCACCTGTTGTTTATACACCTCACCATTGAGGGCGGTATCCACAGCCATGGAGTCCCCTCGCGTGGTTGTACTGGCCTCTTTTACCCACTCGCACAGACGTCGACATCCCTCAGCGGAGTCCGTATAAACGGTGACATTTCCCTTTTCAAACACAAGCTCTTCCCGGGGAACGGTTAATGTCAGCAGCGGCCACTCGCCGGCGTCGAAGGCAATCCCCCGCGCATGCGCCGCAAAGTTGAACCCAACCAGCCCATATACCCGACGCCCTTGCACCTGCGGATGCGCCATAAAACGACGCGCGCAGTCGACAATGGAATCCACCGCCCATTTTTGCTCCCCGGCATCATCAATGAATGTCGCCTGCGTTCCGTCGGCATTAATGTGCAACCGTGCCAGGCATCCTTTACCTAAATACCAACAGGGTTGACGCTCGTAGACATAGCACTCTTCATCTCCGAACTGGCGTAAGACGCCAGAAATCGTCGGCAGCCATTGTTCCTCTGGTAGCGCCAGGTGTAAAAATTCACTGATTTTCATCCCTTACCTCTCTGTGTTATTCCCGGTTCAATCAATTGAGCTGGTCATCAGTTTGTTTGCCGAATGCAGCCGGATATGGGCAACCCACGCCGCCAGTAACGTGAATATCCCGGCAAACAGGAAGCAGGCCGCATAGCCAAAATGTTGGGCCACAATGCCGCCGACAACGCCAGCCAGAATGGCGATTGCCGCGTCAGTACATTGAAAGAGGGTGAAGTCGACGCCGGCCTGTAAGGGTGATGAAAGCGACATCAGCGTGGCATAAAGACAGACCAGCGCGCAGGCCAGCGAAATGGACTGGATAATGACCAGACACTGGAGAACGGGCAACAGCAGATGACCCGGCGCCATCATCAGCGTCACCACCACCGCCAGCAGTGCGATCCCCTGGACGCCATAAGCCGTCAACAGCGCTCTGCCGGGTGAGGTGTACTTCATCAGTAATCCGCCGGCCAGCGTTCCTGCTATGCCCGCCGCAATATTACCGCCGCTAAACAGCGCACCCAGCGCTGACATACTCAGCCCATGATCCAACAACAGCGGCGCCAGAAGAGGCAGCACAAACCGCATACCGGAATTCAGCATCAATACCAGCAGTAAGCCCAGACGCGCCTGTCTTCGCCTTAGCGCATAACCTAACGCCGGAACATGCGGGACCGTCACCGTTCGCGTCGGCTCCGTAATGCGCCACAGCGGGAGTGACAGCACCATAATCAGCAGCGCCATGATCAGCATGGCGACAGGCCAGCCGGATGCCGCCGACAGCATCAGGAACACCCCGCCACCGCACATCATCCCCAGATAGCTACCGCCAACCTGCACGCTGTTTCCCCAGCCATAACCCGCGCGGGTCAGCTGATCGACGCAAAAACCGTCGCTGGCGATATCAATGGTGGAGGCGACCGTGCCTGCCACCATGAACAGAACAAATAACGCCACGATTTGCGTATCGGGAAATCCCCCTTCTCGCCCGAACCAGCCGATCGCTGCGGCCATCATCAGGAGCGCCGCTAACGCGACCTGACCACGCAGGATTAACATGCGGGAACGGCGCTCCGGGCTATCGGGCGGGAGCCGCCAGCGCTCGATCCACGGCGCCCAAATAAACTTCAGCGCCCAGGGCAACATAAACAGCGTTGTCGCTCCAGCAAGCGCCAGCGATCCGCCGGCAGCGCGCACCAGCGCGGGTAAGGACTGCATAGACAGCGCCGATACCAGACTCTGCGTCACATAAACGCCGGCAATAGCAAAAATCACCCGCCCGGTTGTTAACGTCAGCGGTTTCACATTCGACTGAAGGTCACTCATGAGCCCATTCTCCAGGCGCAGAAGCCCCTTCGTCGCGCCACGCGCGCGCGGCCATTTGCGCTTGCCACAGCGCCTGATAACGTCCATGACGGGAGAGCAATTGCGCGTGAGTGCCCTGCTCAACCACGCGCCCCTCTTCCATCACCAGGATGTTTCCCGCTCCGGCGATGGTTGATAAACGATGGGCGATAATAATCACCGTCCGATTGTGAACCAGGTTATCGATAGCTTTCTGTACCGCCAGTTCGCTTTCAATATCCAGCGCGGCGGTCGGTTCATCAAGAATGACGACCGGCGCATTTTTCAATAACGCTCGGGCAATGGAAATCCGCTGGCGCTCGCCGCCCGATAACTGCCCACCCATCTCACCCATTGGCGTCAACCAGCCTTGCGGAAGACGGGAAATAAACTCAAGGCACTGCGCCGCGCGGGCGGCTTCCTCCACCTCCTGCTGCGTCGCCTGTGGGCGCGCGATACGGATATTCGCCAGCAGCGTGTCATCAAACAGCCAGACATCCTGGAAAACAACAGAAATCAGGCTATTGAGCTGTTCTGGCCTCAGGCGGCGAATATCGACGCCGCCAATAGAAATCTGTCCTTGCTGCGGATCGGCGTAGCGCATTAACAGTTTTGTGACCGTGGTTTTGCCTGCCCCAGAGGCGCCCACCAGCGCGCTCATACTGGCTGCGGGGAACGTCAAAGAAACGTTATTGAGTGCCTGCCCGTCGCCTTCTTCGTAGCGATAGCTGACATGATCAAAACGGATATCGTAACGTTCCGGCAGCTCGCTTTGTTCTGTGACGGCAAGCGGCGCAATCGCCATAAACTGCTCAATCCGCTGGAGGGCGCTGGCGATCAGTTCCACGACCGAGGTGTAGCTGATAAACATCGCCATCGGTTCTGCGAAGCGCATAATCATCGCGACGGCGGCAATCAGGAAGGCGAGGTTCAGGGTCCCCGTCACCACCCAGACGATCCCGGATAACACCACCACCTGCAGACCCAGCTCTACGACGCTGGCGATCAACATCGTCGCGCCAGCGCTCTGACGGTGAGTGCGGGTCTGTAAGTTTTCCAGCGCATCGAAATGCGCCAGCAGCGCCCGGCTTTTATCGGCATCGCTACCGCAGGTACGCAATACCATCATCCCCTGAGCAAATTCAACGATATCACCGCTCAGCTGCTGATGCGCTTTCCCCAGCATCTGCATCTGTCGCCGCATCACCGGACGGCGCCAGTAATAAAACGGCACCAGCAGAGGGAAGACCAGTAGCATCACCAGCCCCAGCCGCCAGTCTATCCACAAAGTCGCCAGCGACGCCGTCAATGGCGTAACAAGGGTGAGTAACAAAATATTGGCTATCGCAATAACATAATTAAGGTTTTCATCCACGCTGCCCAGCAGCAAAGCGTTCATTTCCCCTGCCCGTCCGCGCTGGAGTTTCTCCAGCGGCACGCGGCGTAATTGCTCGCCCAGGCGCAGACGTAACTCATGGGTAGCCTGCGCCAGATGGCCGCGGTATTCAAAGCCCAGGCCATACCAACGTAGCGCCAGCGTCACAATCGCGGCAACGCTGAAGGCCACTGCCCAGTTGAGAAGTGACGATGCATCCCCCCGTAACAGCGCATCAATGATCGGATAAAGACAGGCAAAGGCGATCCCCTGCATGAATGCCGCCAGCAATAGCGCCAGCATACTGCGCCGCAGCATCCCGGCCTGGCTGCCAACGCTGGAGATAAGCTGACGCCAGATGACGCGCCAGGCCAGGTTATCCGCAGGATTATTGTCTTCCATTTTCCACTCCCTCTTCCTGTACGCCACCCGGTACCCAACGCTGCGCCTGCTGATAGTGTTGCCAGAGCCGTTGATACAAGCCGCCCTGTTCCAGAAGTTGCGCATGGTTGCCCATTTCCCTGAGCCGACCGTCGGAAAACAGCAATATCACATCAGCCTGAGTCACCATTGAGAGGCGATGCGCGACCATGATGACCGTCCGGCCGCGCATCGCCGCCGCCAGCGCCTTGATAAGCGCGGCTTCGTTTTCCGGGTCAGCAAACGCCGTCGCCTCATCGAGCACCAGGATGGGGCGGTCCTGCAAAAGCGCCCGGGCGATGGTGATGCGCTGTCGCTGACCGCCGGAGAGAAATACCCCGCGTTCCCCGACTCGCGTGTTGTACCCCTCTGGCAGTGCGCTAATAAATTCATGGGCCTGCGCCACCCTGGCCGCCGCGACTACCGCCTCCAGCGGCGTATCCGGCGCGCCCAGACGAATGTTATTGGCGATTGTGTCGGCAAAAAGGAAGTTATCCTGAAACACAAAAGAGAGTTGCTTCATCAAGGTGTTCGTCTGCATATCGCGAAGATCCACGCCGCCAATACGGATGTGGCCTTTGTCGGGATCGGCGTAACGCAGCAACAAGCGTGCCACGGTGCTTTTCCCGGCGCCGCTTGGCCCGACCAGCGCCACAATTTGCCCGGCAGGTACATGAAAGCTCACCTCCTGCAACGCGGCATCAGCCCGCGCTTGCGGATAATGGAAGCTCACCTGCTCAAAGGTAATACTCGCCTCTTTCGGCTGTTGGTCAGATAGCGGCAGCGATAACTCCGGCATTGCGAGAACCTGATAAATACGCTGAATGCTTAAACGCGTTTGCGCGACCAGGTTATTGAGCATCATCATTGGCATCACGGCTTCGGCCATTCCGCTGCCGAGCAGTAAAACGGCCACCCACGCGATAAAGTCGAAACCGCCATAGTGCAACAGGCCGTATCCCGACCAGATCAGGACAAATAAGGTCGGGAGAGGATTCAGAATCGAGAATGAAAAACGTGCTGAAAAACCGGCTTTGCGATACCAGGTTTTGAGCACGCCAACCCACTCTTCAAGGGCATGTTGGTAGCGCAAAAAACTGCTGCTGCCGCTGTCAAACGTTCTCACTACGGGCATGGCCTGCACGAACTCAATAACCGCCGCGCTGACTTGCTCGCGCGCCTGATGATAACGCTGGGCCAAATCTTCCGAACGCTGGCGGGCGAGCACGAGAACAACCGAGCCAAACGCCAGTACCCCCAGCGTCGCGATAGCCAGTCGCCAATCCAGCCAGAACAAGATAACGATAGTCGCCAGCGGCATGATGACCGCGCGGGCGTAGAGCGGCGTGCTGTCAGCCACAAAAATATGTAACGACTTCACATCATCCAGCATCACTTTCGCCACTGATCCGCTGCCCATTTGCTGTAACGCGCCAGGCGAAAGCTGCAATGCTTTACGGGCTAACCTGCTGCGCAGAATGTTCTCCAGATGAAAAGCCGCGTAATGAGAGATATTGAATGCCTGCAGGCGCAGGACAAAAGTCAATACCACGCAGCCAATCAGGCCACTCAGCGGCCAGGCAGGAATCGCGTCAGGCGTCGCGCGGATGTCGCGCAGACTCCACGCCAGAAAAAGGAGCGCTCCCAGGCTGGTTAATGCCGCCAGCCCCGCCAGCGCCATCGCTAAAATAACCTTCCGGCGAACCGGTGTAATCACCTGCCAGAGCGGAAATCGGGATAGCGATTCAGTATTTGATGATTGAGATGACATGGGAATGGCTGAATTTCCTGATGAATTTTTACGCACACCAAAAACGACAATTCAGAGTGGCGTTCTGATAATTAATGTGAATAATAACCATTATCAATTACTCATCTACCCCATTCGGTTCTATTTTTACCCTAAATAGTTCGAGTTGCAGGAAGGCGGCAAGCGAGGGAATCCCAGAAATTTATAGCAATCATTGACGGGGGGGCGGGACAAATCTGTCTGGAACAGAGTTGAATGCCGTGTCGCGGCGGCCCGCCAGGGTAAGGCTCATGAATGAGCCGAGTAACCCAATCAACGCACATGCAGCTTGAAGTATGACGGGTATATACCCGCATTGGACTAAGCCACAGGGAGATAACCAGGTCATGACGGAGTCACCACAAACGCAATCTGAAATCTCTATTCATCAGTTGGTAGCCGGGAAACCCGTAAAGGATGGCAATATTCCTGCCCAGTGTGAACTGCTACGCTGTTCGTTGCAGGAAGGGATGGATATTTTGCTCTGGAGGGGGAATTTTGCGCGGCCTGAGACGTTGCAGCTACATGACGATCTGGGCAGGATTAACTTCTCGTGCATTCTGGAAGGCACATCTCACTTTGCTATCCAGGGACTCAGACGCCATACCGACTGGGAGCTTGCGCGTAATCGCCATTACATTACCCATACGCCCGGCTGTCGCGGCAGCGCCTCCTATTGTGGCCGCTTCGAGAGCATTACGCTCTCCTTCAGCCCTGAAACCCTCGCGCTGTGGGTGCCGGATATTAGCGCGGTCATTAAGAAGAAGATCGACTCCCACTGCTGCTGTCAGCAGCAGCGTTGTAATGCTGAAACCCACTTAACGGCTCAAGCCTTGCGTCACGCGCTGATGCGGATGCACAGCGGCTTCAGTCATGAGCAAAAGCCGTCGACGCTTTGGCTACAGGGACAAAGTCTGGTGATGCTCAGTCTGGTGCTGGATGAACATCGCGAAGACACCGGTTGCCTCTCCTGCCACTTCAACCCAATGGAACGCCAGAAACTGCTGCGGGCGAAGGATCTGCTGCTGGCAGACCTGACGCAAGCACCGGGCGTCGCAGAGCTGGCCAGAGAGTCCGGTCTGAGCGTGCTCAAAATTAAGCGGGGGTTCCGCGTTCTGTTCAACAACAGCGTCTATGGTCTGTTTCAGGCAGAACGCATGCAGGAAGCCAGAAGACGCCTGGCCAATGGCAATACCTCGGTCATGACGGTGGCAGCCGATCTGGGCTATGCCAACGCCAGCCATTTCTCTGCCGCCTTCCAGAAACAGTTTGGTGTTACCCCTTCGACCTTTAAACGCGTGATGTAATCGGGGTTGTCTCCTCATCAATTCCTCCCTGACAGAGGCCCGGATATCCCATCCGGGCCTCTGCGCTTTCTGCCTGCCGCCAACCCGAAACGGGCATAAATAAACCCGTTTCGGGTAGCACTCAATTGTTAATAATTATTATTCTCATGTAGACAATGCTTTTTGGTAAGACGTGCCATCAGGAGGAAGAATGATTTCTGGCGCACCCTCTCAGGATTCGCTGTTACCGGGCAACCGCCACACGGCTGATTACCAACAATTACGCGAGCGGCTCATGCAGGAGCTGAATTTAACGCCGCAGCAGTTACATGAAGAGAGCAATCTGATCCAGGCAGGCCTGGATTCAATCAGGTTGATGAGATGGTTACACTGGTTCCGTAAAAAAGGCTATCGCCTTACCCTTCGCGAACTGTATGCCGCCCCCACGCTGGCCGCATGGCGCCAGTTGATGCGCAGCCGTAGTGTTGAAAAACCGGACGACGAAACACCGCCGGACGAAACCGCCTGGCCGAAAATGGCTGAAAGTACCCCCTTCCCTCTGACGCCGGTACAGCACGCCTACCTGACGGGCCGTATGCCGGGACAGACGCTTGGCGGCGTGGGGTGCCACCTGTATCAGGAGTTTGCAGGCCATTGTCTGACGGCGTCGCAGCTGGAGCAGGCCATCACGACCTTGCTGCAACGCCACCCGATGCTGCATATCGCCTTTCGCCCCGACGGGCAGCAGGTCTGGTTGCCGCAACCTTACTGGAACGGCGTCACCCTTCATGATTTACGCCATAATGATGCTGAAAGCCGCGAGACCTATCTGCAAGCGCTGCGCCAGCGCCTGAGCCACCGTCTTTTACGCGTGGAGATCGGCGAAACATTTGATTTTCAGCTAACGCTCTTACCGGACAATCGCCACCGCCTCCATGTCAATATTGACCTGTTGATTATGGATGCCTCCAGCTTTACGCTTTTCTTCGATGAACTCAACGCACTGCTGGCCGGAGAATCGCTATCGGCTATCGACACCGGCTATGATTTCCGCTCGTATTTACTGCACCAGCAGAAGATTAATCAACCGCTGAGAGACGAAGCGCGCGCCTACTGGCTGGCGAAAGCACCGACGCTTCCTCCCGCGCCTGTCTTGCCGCTGGCCTGCGAACCCGCCACGCTACGTGAAGTCCGTAATACCCGGCGCCGCATGATTGTCCCGGCAACACGTTGGCACGTCTTTAGCCAACGGGCTGGCGAATATGGCGTCACGCCGACAATGGCACTGGCGACCTGTTTTTCCGCCGTTCTGGCTCGCTGGGGCGGCCTGACGCGTCTGCTGCTTAACATCACTTTATTCGACCGCCAGCCGCTGCACCCGGCGGTTGACGCAATGCTTGCCGACTTCACCAATATTCTTTTGCTGGATACCGCCTGCGACGGCGATACCGTCAGCAACCTGGCGCGGAAAAACCAGCTGACGTTTACTGAAGACTGGGAGCATCGCCACTGGTCCGGCGTCGAACTGCTCCGTGAACTCAAACGCCAGCAGCGCTACCCCCACGGCGCCCCGGTGGTATTTACCAGCAATCTGGGGCGTTCCCTCTACAGCAGTCGCGCAGAGTCACCGTTGGGCGAGCCTGAATGGGGCATCTCGCAAACGCCGCAGGTCTGGATAGATCATCTGGCGTTCGAGCATCAAGGCGAGGTCTGGCTGCAATGGGACAGCAACGACGCGCTGTTCCCTCCGGCCTTAGTCGAGACGTTGTTCGACGCCTACTGCCAGCTGATTAACCAACTCTGCGATGACGAAACCGCCTGGCAAAAGCCGTTCGCCGATATGATGCCCGCCAGCCAGCGCGCGATACGCGAACGGGCCAACGCCACCGACGGCCCCATTCCCAAAGGCTTGCTGCATGAAGGCATTTTCCGTATCGCTCTGCAACAGCCGCAGGCGCTGGCGGTGACGGACATGCGTTATCAGTGGAGTTATCGTGAGCTGACAGACTACGCCCACCGTTGCGCGGGCAGGTTAATTGAGTGCGGGGTTCAGCCCGGCGACAATGTGGCTATCACGATGTCGAAAGGCGCGGGACAACTTGTTGCCGTTCTGGCCGTCCTGCTGGCCGGCGCGGTTTACGTTCCGGTTTCGCTGGACCAGCCCGCCGCCCGGCGCGAGAAAATCTACGCTGACGCCAGCGTCCGGCTGGTGCTCATTTGCCAGCACGACGCCGGCGTCTGGTCAGACGCGATACCCGTCCTTGCCTGGCAGCAGGCCATTGAGGCGAAGCCGATCGCCAACCCGGTGGCACGCGCCTCCACGCAACCGGCCTACATTATCTACACCTCCGGTTCTACCGGCACGCCGAAAGGCGTAGTCATTTCGCACCGGGGAGCGCTCAACACCTGTTACGACATCAATAGCCGCTATCAGGTTGGCCCCGGAGACAGGATGCTGGCGCTGTCCGCCCTGCATTTTGACTTATCGGTTTACGACATTTTTGGCGTGCTGAGCGCCGGCGGCGCGCTGGTTATGGTGATGGAAAACCAACGGCGCGATCCTCACGCATGGTGTGAGCTGATCCAACGCCATCATGTCACGCTCTGGAACAGCGTCCCGGCGCTGTTCGATATGCTGCTGACCTGGTGTGAAGGTTTCACCGACGCCACGCCGGAAAATCTGCGCGCGGTGATGCTTTCCGGCGACTGGATCGGTCTTGCGCTCCCCGCCCGTTATCGGGCCTTCCGGCCGCAAGGACAATTTATCGCCATGGGCGGCGCCACCGAGGCGTCGATCTGGTCTAACGTCTGCGAGGTTAAGCAGGTCCCTGACCACTGGCGTGCCATCCCTTACGGTTTTCCTCTAACCAACCAACGCTACCGGGTGGTGGATGAACAGAACCGGGACAGCCCTGACTGGGTGTCAGGCGAATTATGGATTGGCGGCATCGGGGTCGCGGAAGGCTATTTCAACGATCCCCTGCGCAGCGAGCAGCAATTTTTGACGCTCTCCGGCGAGCGCTGGTATCGCACCGGCGATCTCGGCTGCTACTGGCCAGACGGCACAGTAGAGTTCCTCGGTCGTCGTGACAAGCAGGTCAAAGTCGGAGGATATCGCATCGAGCTGGGCGAAATAGAAAACGCGCTCAGCCAGCTGACGGGCGTGAAACAATCAACCGTGGTGGCGGTTGGCGAAAAAGAAAAGACGCTGGTGGCATATGTTGTTCCTCAAGGCGAGGATTTTTGCGTTACCCATCATCGAGACCCGGCACTACCGCAGGCATGGCACGCGCTTGCGGGCGCATTGCCCTGCTGCACGCTCTCGCCAGAGATATCCGCCGAACAGGTCGCCGATTTCCTTCAGCATCGGCTGTTAAAACTGAAACCGGGTCAAACCCCTGGCGCCGATCCGCTCTCCCTGATGAACGCACTCGCTATCCAGCCACGCTGGCAGGCCGTGGTGGAGCGCTGGTTAGCATTTCTCGTTACGCAACAGCGCCTGAAGCCCGTAGCTGAAGGGTATCAAGTCTGCGCTCATGAAGAACGTGAGGATGAACACCCGCATTTCAGCGGGCATGATGTCACCTTAGCGCAAATTCTTCGCGGCGCCCGCGACGAACTGTCATTACTGAACGATGCCCGGTGGTCGCCGGAAAATCTGGCCTTCGACCATCCGGCCAGCGCCTGGTATATTCAGGAACTGGCGACAATTTGCCAACGGCTTGCGCCACGTTTACAGCGCCCGGTACGCCTGCTTGAGGTGGGAACCCGCACTGGCCGCGCCGCAGAATCGCTGTTAACACAGCTTAATGCTGAACAGATTGAGTATGTCGGGCTTGAGCATAGCCAGGAGATGCTGCTGAACGCCCGGCAGAGGCTTTCTCCCTGGTCCGACGCCCGGCTGCTCCCCTGGAATACAGACACGCTGGCGGCGCACGCCCACTCGGCGGACATTATCTGGCTTAACAACGCTCTGCATCGTCTGTTGCCAGAAGACCCCGCTCTCCTGGCAACATTACAACAGCTTGCCGCCCCCGGCGCACTGCTCTACGTGATGGAGTTTCGTCAGTTAACGCCGTCTGCCCTGCTCAGCACGCTCCTGTTAACCGATGGGCAGCCGGAGGCTTTGCTCCATAACAGCGCAGACTGGGCGGCATTATTTACCGCCGCCGCCTTCAACTGCCAGCATGGCGATGAGGTCGCGGGGTTACAACGCTTCCTCGTACAATGTCCTGATAGCCAGGTGCGTCGCGATCCTCGTAAACTTCAGGCCGCCCTCGCCGAACGCTTGCCGGGGTGGATGGTGCCGCAACGAATTGTCTTCCTCGATGCCCTACCGCTGACGGCTAACGGGAAAATTGACTATCAGGCGCTGAAGCAGCGTCATACCCCGGAAGCGGAAAACCGGGCCGAGGCGGATTTACCTCGGGGCGACATTGAAAAACAGGTTGCCACCCTCTGGCAACAACTCTTATCGACGGGCCCCGTCACCAGAGAGACCGACTTCTTCCAACAAGGCGGCGATAGTTTGCTGGCTACCCGTCTGACCGGGCAACTCCGTCAGGCAGGTTACGAAGCGCAATTAAGCGACCTGTTTAATCAGCCCCGGCTGGCAGATTTTGCCGCCACGCTGCGTAAAATCGACGTTCCTGTCGAACAACAATTTGTCCACTCCCCTGAAGAACGCTACCAGCCCTTTGCGCTTACCGACGTGCAGCAGGCTTACCTGGTGGGGCGTCAGCCGGGCTTTGCCCTGGGCGGCGTCGGCTCTCACTTCTTTGTTGAATTTGAAATTGCCGAACTGGACATCACCCGGCTGGAGACGGTCTGGAACCGATTAATCGCCCGCCACGATATGCTGCGCGCCGTTGTGCGTGATGGTCAACAGCAGGTTCTCGCACAGACGCCCCCTTGGGTGATACCCACGCACACCTTCCATACGCCTGAAGAGGCGTTGCGGGTACGGGAAAAACTGGCGCATCAGGTACTCAATCCCGAAGTCTGGCCGGTATTCGATCTCCAGGCCGGATTTGTGGACGGGATGCCCGCCCGCCTGTGGCTGTGTCTGGATAATCTGCTGCTGGACGGGCTGAGCATGCAGATCCTGTTGGCGGAGCTGGAACACGGCTATCGCTATCCGCAACAGCTCCCTCCGCCGCTTCCCGTCACCTTCAGGGACTATCTACAGCAATCCTCGCTCCAGTCGCCCAATGCAGACTCTCTGGCCTGGTGGCAGGCGCGACTTGATGATATTCCGCCAGCGCCTGCGTTGCCGCTGCGCTGCTTGCCTCAGGAGGTTGAGGCGCCGCGCTTCGCTCGCCTGAACGGTGCAATGGACAGTGCGCGCTGGCGTCGTCTGAAAAAACGGGCGGCTGACGCACACCTCACCCCATCGGCCGTGCTGTTGTCCGTATGGTCAACGGTTCTCTCTGCATGGAGTGCGCAGCCTGACTTCACGCTTAACCTTACGCTTTTCGACAGACGGCCACTGCACCCGCAAATCAACCAGATCCTCGGCGATTTCACCTCGCTGATGCTGCTGAGCTGGCATCCCGGCGAGAGCTGGTTGCACAGCGCGCAGTTACTGCAGCAGCGACTGAGCCAAAACCTCAGCCACCGCGATGTGTCGGCAATCCGCGTGATGCGTCAACTGGCGCAGCGGCAAAACGTGCCCGCCGTTTCGATGCCCGTCGTCTTTACCAGCGCGCTGGGCTTTGAACAGGATAACTTCCTTGCCCGGCGCAATCTGCTCAAGCCGGTCTGGGGCATTTCCCAGACGCCGCAGGTCTGGCTCGATCACCAGGTTTATGAGTCCGAAGGCGAACTGCGCTTCAACTGGGATTTTGTCGCTGCCCTGTTTCCTTCGGGCCAGGTGGAACGCCAGTTTGAACAGTATTGCGCATTGCTCAACCGAATGGCCGAGGATGAAAGCGCCTGGCAACGGCCGCTCGCCGCGCTGGTGCCCCCTGCTGAGCACGCGGGGCAACGCGCAGAGCGCCCACAGCGCGTATGCCCTGAGCACGCTCAGCCACACGGTGCGGCGGACGAACGCACGGTCAGCCTGATTTGCGACGCCTTCCGCGAAGTGGCTGGCGTGCCAGTCACCCCAGCTGAAAACTTCTTTGAGGCGGGCGCAACGTCGCTGAATCTGGTGCAACTGCACGTTTTATTACAGCGTCACGAATTTTCCACCCTGACGTTGCTGGATCTCTTCACCCACCCTTCTCCTGCCGCCCTGGCTGATTATCTGACCGGCATCGCCTCGGTGGAGAAAACCCAACGCCCTCGCCCTGTTCGCCGTCGTCAGCGACGGATATAGCGCGAAGCAAACTGATTTTCCCCGGAACGCTATCGTGCATGCATGGCGTTCCATTGACTTTGTGAATCTTAGGAAACGGGACCGATTATGGATAACTTGCGCTTCTCTTCTGCGCCGACAGCAGATTCCATTGATGCATCGATCGCTCAACACTTCCCGGACTGCGAACCTGTCGCGGTTATCGGCTATGCCTGCCATTTTCCTGAATCGCCGGATGGCGAAACGTTCTGGAAAAACCTGCTGGAAGGTCGTGAATGCAGCCGACGCTTTGCGCGCGAAGAGCTTCTGGCCGTCGGTCTGGAAGCCGCCACCGTTGACGATCCTCATTACGTCAATATCGGTACGGTTTTAGAAAATGCCGATTGCTTCGACGCCACTCTGTTTGGCTATTCACGACAGGAAGCGGAATCGATGGACCCGCAGCAGCGCCTGTTTTTACAGGCGGTCTGGCATGCGCTGGAGCATGCCGGTTATGCCCCCGGCGCCGTCCCGCATAAGACCGGCGTTTTCGCCTCTTCCCGGATGAGTACCTATCCCGGTCGTGAGGCGCTGAACGTGACTGAAGTCGCGCAGGTAAAGGGCCTGCAATCTCTGATGGGCAATGACAAGGACTATATTGCCACCCGCGCCGCCTACAAACTCAATTTGCACGGTCCGGCACTCTCAGTACAGACCGCCTGCTCCAGTTCGCTGGTTGCCGTGCATCTGGCTTGCGAAAGCCTGCGCGCAGGTGAATCCGATATGGCGGTTGCCGGCGGCGTGGCGCTCTCTTTCCCCCAGCAGGCGGGCTACCGCTACCAGCCCGGGATGATTTTTTCTCCCGATGGTCACTGTCGTCCTTTTGACGCCTCAGCGGAAGGTACCTGGGCCGGTAACGGTCTGGGTTGCGTGGTTTTGCGTCGCCTGAGAGATGCGCTGCTGTCAGGCGATCCGATTATCTCGGTGATCCTCTCCAGCGCGGTCAACAACGACGGCAACAGAAAGGTCGGTTATACCGCCCCTTCCGTCGCAGGACAGCAGGCGGTCATCGAAGAGGCGTTAATGCTGGCGGCCATCGACGACAGGCAGATCGGTTACATTGAAACGCACGGCACCGGCACACCGCTGGGCGACGCGATTGAAATTGAAGCGCTACGCAACGTCTACGCGCCACGTCCGCAGGAGCAACGCTGTGCGCTGGGTTCCGTGAAAAGTAACATGGGCCACCTGGATACCGCAGCGGGTATTGCCGGATTGCTGAAAACCGTTCTGGCGGTAAGCCGCGGCCAAATTCCGCCAATGCTGCATTTTCACTCGCCCAACCCGGCGCTTAAGCTTGAAGAGAGCCCCTTTACCATACCGGTGTCGGCACAGGCGTGGCAGGACGAAATACGCTATGCGGGCGTCTCCTCCTTTGGTATTGGTGGCACCAACTGCCATATGATCGTCGCCTCGCTGCCCGACGCGCTCAAAACGCGCCTCCCCAATGCCGATGGCGACAGAGAGAGCACCGCGCTACTACTCAGCGCCGCCAGCGACAGCGCGCTGCGGCAACTGGCGACCAATTATGCCGGGGCGCTGGCGCAGAATGCAGATGCCAACAATCTGGCCTTTACGGCCATGCACGCGCGCCGTCTCGATCTTCCCTTCCGCCTGGCGGTGCCATTAAACCGTGAAACCGCCGCTGCGCTCAGTGCCTGGGCTACTGATAAATCGGGGCCGCCTGTTTACAGCGGCCACGGCGCCAGCGGCAAGCAGACATGGCTGTTTACCGGGCAGGGTTCGCACTGGCGCACGATGGGCCAGGCAATGTACCGACATTCGACGGCGTTTGCCGACACGCTGGATCGCTGTTTTTCCGCCTGTAGCGAAATGCTCACGCCATCACTGCGGGAAGCGATGTTTAACCCCGACTCGACGCAGCTGGACAATATGGCCTGGGCCCAGCCGGCGATTGTCGCGTTTGAAATCGCAATGGCGGCGCACTGGCGCGCTGAAGGGCTAAAACCAGACTTCGCTATGGGTCATTCCGTCGGTGAATTTGCCGCTGCCGTCGTCTGCGGACACTATACGATTGAACAGGTCATGCCACTGGTTTGTCGGCGCGGCGCGCTCATGCAGCAGTGCGCGAGCGGCGCCATGGTGGCGGTATTTGCAAACGAAGACACGCTAATGCCGCTGGCCCGCCGCTTTGAGCTGGATCTCGCCGCCAACAATGGCACGCAACATACGGTATTTTCCGGGCCGGAAGCCCGTCTCGCGGAATTTTGCGCCGCACTTTCTCAGCATGACATCAACTATCGTCGTCTGAGCGTAACCGGCGCCGCGCACTCCGCTTTACTGGAACCCATACTCGACCGCTTTCAGGAAGCCTGCGCGGGGCTGCTCGCTGAGCCGGGACAAATACCGCTTATCTCCACGCTCATCGCCGACGTCATCGATGAGTCAACGCTCAATCAGGCGGACTACTGGCGCCGACACATGCGCCAGCCGGTACGTTTTATCCAGAGTATTCAGGTGGCGCATGAACTCGGCGCCCGCATTTTTCTTGAGACAGGGCCTGATGCTCAGCTGGTTGCTTGCGGGCAGCGCGAATATCGCGATAACGCATACTGGATAGCCAGCGCCCGACGTAGCAAAGAGGCGAGCGATGTCCTCAATCAGGCCCTGCTCCAGCTTTACGCGGCCGGCGTCGCCTTACCGTGGGCCGACCTGCTGGCGGGCGATGGACAACGTATCGCTGCCCCCTGCTATCCGTTTGATACCGAGCGTTACTGGAAAGATCGCGCCTCCCGCGCCAACGAGCCTGCCGACGCAGCGCTGTCCGCCGGGCTGGCGGTGGCGAGTCGCGCCGCGACAGCGCTCGATCTCCCCCGTCTGGAAGCGCTTAAACAGTGCGCCACGCGACTGCACGCCATCTATGTCGATCGGCTGGTTCAACGCTGTACCGGCGATGCCATTGAGCACGGCGTGGACGCCATAACCATCATGCGCCGTGGCCGTCTGCTGCCCCGCTACCAGCAGCTGCTCCAGCGCCTGCTCAATAACTGCGTGGTCGACGGCGATTACCGCTGCGCCGACGGACGTTACACCCGCGCCCGTCCCATAGATCATCAACAGCGGGAATCACTGCTGACGGAACTTGCCAGTTATTGTGAAGGTTTTCAGGCCATTCCCGACACCATCGCCCGTGCCGGCGATCGGTTATATGAAATGATGAGCGGCGCGGAAGAACCCGTGGCGATTATCTTCCCGCAAAGCGCCTCCGACGGCGTGGAGGTGTTGTACCAGGAGTTCAGTTTTGGCCGCTATTTCAACCAAATCGCCGCTGGGGTATTACGCGGTATCCTCCAGACGCGTCAGCCCCGCCAGCCATTGCGCATTCTTGAAGTCGGCGGCGGAACCGGCGGGACCACCGCGTGGCTACTGCCGGAACTCAGAGGCGTTCCAGCGCTGGAGTACCATTTCACCGATATCTCCGCGCTGTTCACCCGCCGCGCGCAGCAGAAATTCGCCGACTATGAGTTTGTGCATTACAACGAGCTGGATCTCGAAAAAGAGGCCCAATCTCAGGGTTTCCAGGCGCAGTCTTACGATCTTATCGTGGCGGCGAACGTGATTCATGCCACGCGCCATATTGGCCACACGCTCGACAATCTGCGCCCCCTGCTCAAACCGGGCGGACGCCTGCTGATGCGCGAAATCACCCAGCCAATGCGTCTGTTTGATTTCGTTTTCGGTCCGCTGGTCCTCCCGCTACAGGATATCGGCGCCCGCGGAGGTGAGTTATTCCTCACCACCGATCAGTGGCAACAACAGTGTCGCCGGGCCGGATTCAGCAAAGTGGAGTGGCTACCGCAGGATGGCAGCCCAACCGCCGGGATGAGCGAACATATCATTCTTGCCACGCTGCCCGGTCAGGCGGTTTGTGCAACCTCAGGCAGCGCGCCATCAGACCCGGTGTTGGGACAGGCGTTGACGGATAGCGCTGACTACCTCGCCGACTGGTCTGATTGTGCTGGTCAGCCTGAGCGGTTTAACGCCCGCTGGCAGGAGGCCTGGCGCCGGCTTTCACAGCGTCATGGCGATGATTTTCCCGGGGAGCAGCCCCTCGTCACCGCCCCGGAATGGCTGGGGGACGTTCGTTTAAGCTGGCAAAACAACGCGTTTTCCCGCGGTCAGATGCGCGTTGAAGCCCGTCGTCCTGATGGCGAGTGGCTGCCGCTTTCGCCCGCCGCGCCTCTTCCTGCCCCGCAAACGCATTATCAATGGCGCTGGACGCCCTGCAACGTCGCCAGCGTTGACCATCCTCTTACCTTCAGCTTCAGCGCCAATACGCTTGCGCGCGGCGACAAGCTGGCGCAATACGGCATCATCCACGATCCGCAGGCCTCTTTGCTCCTGATGGTTGTTGAGGAGAGCGAGGATACTCTGGCCTTAGCGGAGAAAGTGATGGAGGCACTTACCGCCAGCACAGCCGGTTTGATTGTGGTCACTCACCGCGCGTGGCGAATCGAGGAAAATGAGGCGCTTTCTGCCTCCCATCATGCTCTATGGGCCTTGCTTCGTGTCGCGGCCAACGAACAGCCAGAACGGTTGATTGCCGCCATCGATCTCGCCGAAAACACCCCGGGAGAAACGCTGCATCGAGGGTTGAGCGCCGTCTCCCTCTCTCAGCGCTGGCTCGCCGCGCGGGGTAACACCCTCTGGCTCCCTTCACTGGCGCCCAATACGGGATGCGCCGCCGAATTACCGGCAAACGTGTTTGCTGGCGATAACCGCTGGCATCTGGTAACGGGAGCGTTTGGCGGATTAGGCCGTCTTGCCGTGAACTGGCTCAGAGAAAAAGGGGCGCGACGCATCGCCCTGCTGGCGCCGCGCGTGGATGAATCATGGCTACGCGACATCGAGGATGAGCAGACCCGCGTCTGCCGTTGTGATGTGGGCGATGCCGGACAACTGGCCACGGTTCTTGATGAACTGGCGGCCAACGGCGGCATTGCCGGGGCGATTCATGCCGCTGGCGTATTGGCTGATGCCCCCTTGCAGGAGCTTGATCACCCCCCGCTGGCCGCCGTTTTCGCGGTAAAAGCGCAGGCGGCAACCCAGCTATTGCAAACCCTGCGCAATCACGGCGGACGTTATCTTATTCTCTACTCCTCCGCTGCCGCCACCCTCGGCGCCTCGGGTCAAAGCGCCCATGCGCTGGCCTGCGGTTATCTCGACGGGCTGGCCCAACAGTTTTCCACCCTTGATGCGCCGAAAACGCTCTCTGTCGCCTGGGGCGCATGGGGGGAAAGCGGTCGGGCGGCCACGCCGGAAATGTTGGCGGCGCTCGCCAGCCGTGGCATGGGTGCGTTAAGCGATGCTGAAGGCTGCTGGCACCTGGAACAGGCGGTGATGCGCGGTACTCCGTGGCGGCTGGCGATGCGCGTTTTCATCGACAAAATGCCCCCGTTACAACAGGCTCTGTTTAACGTCGGTGCTGCGGGAAAAACCGCAACGCCCGTCATCCCTCCTGCTGATGACAACGCCTTTAACGGCAGCCTGAACGATGAAACGGCGGTGATGGCATGGCTGAAAAAGCGGATTGCGGTTCAGCTACGACTAAACGATCCGGCGTCATTGCTCCCTAACCAGGATCTGTTGCAACTTGGCATGGACTCGCTGCTCTTCCTTGAACTCAGTAGCGATATTCAGCACTACCTGGGCGTACGCATCAATGCGGAACGGGCATGGCAGGATCTGTCGCCTCGTGGCCTCGCGCAGCTTATCTGCGGTAAGCCCGAGGCGACGCCTGGCGCTTCGCAGCCGGAAGTATTGCGGCACGACGCCGGTGAGCGTTATATGCCCTTCCCGCTGACACCCATTCAGCACGCCTACTGGCTGGGGCGCACACATCTCATTGGCTATGGTGGCGTTGCCTGCCACGTCCTGTTTGAGTGGGATAAACGCCACGATGAGTTCGATCTCACCGTGCTGGAGAAAGCCTGGAACCAGCTCATTGCCCGTCACGATATGTTGCGCATGGTGGTGGATGCCGACGGGCAGCAGCGAATCCTGGCGACAACGCCGGAATATCGCATCGCCCGTGATGATCTGCGCACGCTTTCCCCGACAGAACAGCGCATAGCGCTGGAAAAACGGCGGCATGAACTTAGCTATCGCGTTTTGCCTGCCGACCAGTGGCCTCTCTTTGAGCTGGCGGTCAGCGAAATCGACGATTGCCACTACCGCCTGCACATGAACCTCGACCTTTTGCAGTTCGATGTGCAGAGTTTTAAAGTCATGATGAACGACCTGGCGCAGGCCTGGCGCGGCGAAACGCTGGCGCCGCTCGATATTACCTTCCGTGATTATGTGATGGCTGAACAGGCGCGTCGACAGACCCCGGCATGGCACGATGCCTGGGACTACTGGCAGGAAAAACTGCCGCAATTGCCCTTAGCGCCCGAGCTCCCGGTGGTTGAAACAGCCCCGGAAACGCCACGCTTCACCACCTTCAAATCGACGATCGGCAAGAAAGAATGGCAGGCAGTAAAACAGCGCTGGCAGCAGCAAGGCGTCACGCCGTCTGCCGCGCTGCTCACGCTGTTTGCCACCGCCCTTGAACGCTGGAGTCGCACCCCGGCCTTTACGCTAAACCTGACCTTCTTCAATCGCCAGCCGATCCATCCGCAAATCAACCAGTTGATTGGTGATTTTACCTCCGTCACGCTGGTCGATTTTAACTTCTCAACACCGGTGACGCTGCAGGAGCAAATGCAACAGACCCAACGGCGCCTCTGGCAAAACATGGCGCACAGTGAAATGAACGGTGTTGAGGTGATCCGTGAGCTGGGTCGCCTGCGCGGGTCACAACGTCAACCGCTCATGCCGATAGTCTTTACCAGCATGCTGGGGATGACGCTGGAAGGGATGACTATCGATCGGGCAATGAGCCATCTGTTTGGCGAACCCTGCTATGTGTTCACCCAAACGCCGCAGGTCTGGCTGGATCATCAGGTCATGGAGAGCGACGACGAGTTGATGTTTAGCTGGTACTGCATGGACAACGTACTGGAGCCAGGCGCTGCTGAAGCGATGTTCAATGACTACTGCGCCATTCTGCAGGCCGTCATGACCAGCCCTGAAAGCCTGAAGACTAGCACCAATGGCATCGCCGGGCATATTCCCCGCCGACGCTGGCCGCTGAGCGCGCAGGCCGACTACGATCTGCGGGATATTGAGCAGGCGACGCTCGAACATCCGCACATCCAACAGGCCAGGGCGGAAATAAGCGATACAGGCGCGTTAACGCTGGATATTGTGATGGCCGACGTTCCGCCGCGCTTAACCGCCGCTTCTGACGGGCACGATCTCGCCCGGCTGGCGCTGCCGTTGCCTGAGCAGGCGCAACTTGATGAGCTGGAGGCGACCTGGCGCTGGCTGGAAGCGCGTGCGCTGCAGGGTATTGCGGCTACGCTAAATCGCCACGGCCTGTTCACCACGCCGGAGATCGCCCATCGCTTTACCGGGATAGCAGAGGCGCTGTCCGCGCAAGCGTCTCACCAGCGCCTGCTGCGCCAGTGGCTACAGTGTCTGACGGAAAGAGAATGGTTAATCCGCGAAGGTGAAAGCTGGCGCTGCCGTATTCCGCTCAGCGAGATTCCTGAACCTCAGCAGGCATGCCCGCAAAGCCAATGGAGCCAGGCGCTGGCGCAGTATCTGGACACCTGCATCGCCCGGCACGACGATCTCTTCTCCGGACGCTGTTCTCCGCTGGAATTGCTGTTCAACGAATCGCTGCGCGTCACTGACGCACTGTATCGGGACAACCCTGCCAGCGCCTGTCTGAATCGCTACACCGCGCAGATTGCCGCCTTGTGCGGCGCAGAACGGATTCTGGAGGTTGGCGCCGGAACCGCGGCCACTGCCGCACCGGTGCTGGAAGCCACGCGGAACACGCGGCAGTCGTACCACTTTACCGACGTCTCTGCGCAATTCCTCAACGATGCCAGAGGCCGTTTCCACGATCAATCATGCGTCACTTACGCATTGTTCGATATCAACCAGCCGCTGGATTTCAGCGCCCACCCGGAGGCGGGTTACGACCTGATCATTGCCGTCAACGTGCTCCACGACGCCAGCCATGTCGTCCAGACGTTGCGCCGATTAAAACTGTTGCTGAAAGCCGGCGGACGCTTGCTGATCGTTGAGGCGACGGAGCGAAACAGTGTATTCCAGCTGGCGAGCGTGGGCTTTATTGAGGGATTAAGCGGATACCGCGATTTCCGCCGCCGGGATGAGAAGCCGATGCTCACCCTTTCGGCGTGGCAGGAGGTTCTTGTTCAGGCCGGGTTTGCCAACGAGCTGGCGTGGCCCGCGCAGGAGTCGTCACCGCTGCGCCAGCATCTGCTGGTGGCCCGTTCACCCGGTGTAAATCGCCCGGACAAAGAAGCCGTGCGCCGCGATTTACAGCAGCGTTTCGGCAGCGGTCTGCCCGTTTTACAGATCCGGCAAAGAGAAACGCTGTTTGCGCCGCTGCATGCTCCATCTGATGCGCTGGTTGAACCTGCTGAACCCATGCCAGCTGCCGGGGGGAACCCGGCGCTGGAAAAACAGGTGGCTGAACTCTGGCAATCGCTGCTGTCTCGCCCTGTGGCAAGACATCACGACTTTTTCGAGTCGGGAGGCGACAGTCTGATGGCGACAAGGATGGTGGCGCAGTTGAACCAAAGAGGGATTGCGAGGGCCAACCTTCAGGATCTGTTCACCCATTCAACGCTGAGCGACTTCTGCGCCCACCTGCAGGCCTGTTCGGCGGGAGAGGACAACCCGATCCCCATTTGCCAGGGCGATGGCGACGAAACCCTGTTCGTCTTCCACGCCTCGGACGGCGATGTCAGCGCCTGGCTCCCGCTCGCCAGTACGCTGAATATGCGCGTTTTCGGCCTGCAGGCAAAATCACCGCAGCGCTTTGCAACGCTTGACCAGATGATCGACGAATATGTCGAGTGCATCCGCCGCCAGCAGCCTCACGGCCCGTACGTGCTGGCGGGTTGGTCGTACGGCGCTTTTCTTGCGGCGGGCGCCGCACAGCGCCTGTACGCCAGGGGCGAGCCGGTTCGGATCGCGTTAATCGATCCCGTGTGTCGACAGGATTTCTGTTGCCAAAACCGGACAGCCCTGCTGCGCCTGTTAGCTGCAGGACAAACGCCTCTGGCGCTGGCGGAACATTTCGACCAACAGGCGCCCGACAGCCAGCTGGCCGACTTTATCAGCCTCGCTAAAACGGCCGGTATGGTGTCGCCAAACCTGACGCAGCAAGCGGCAGAAGCGTGGCTCGACAACATCGCGCATCTGCTGCGTTTGCTGGTTGAGCATACGCCATGCGAAAGCGTTCCGATCCCCTGTCTCATGGTCTATGCCGCCGGGAGACCCGCGCGCTGGACGCCGGCAGAAACCGAATGGCAGGACTGGATAAACAACGCTGACGACTATGTGATTGAAGCCAGCCACTGGCAAATCATGCTGGAGCCTCCCCACGTTCAGGCCTGCGCACGACACATTAAGCGCTGGCTTGGCGCCACCTCAACGCAACCGGAGAACACGTTATGATGCAGTCTGCCATCCCAAAACAACGCGTACTGATTGTGGGCGCCAAATTTGGCGAAATGTACCTTAATGCCTTTATGCGGCCCGGGAAAGGGCTGGAACTGGTTGGCCTGCTGGCCCAGGGAAGCGCGCGATCGAGGGAGCTGGCTCATGCCTTTGGTATTCCGCTGTATACCTCGCCGGAGCAGATAACCGAGATGCCGGATATTGCCTGTATTGTCGTGCGTTCGACCGTCGCCGGTGGCACCGGTACGCAGCTTGCCAGACACTTTCTGACGCGCGGTGTGCACGTCATTCAGGAGCATCCCCTCCATCCGGATGACATCAGTTCATTACAAACGCTGGCGCAGGAACAGGGCTGCTGCTATTGGGTCAACACGTTTTATCCGCATACGCCTGCAGGACGCACATGGCTTAGCGATGCGCAGCAGCTGCGGCGCTGCCTGGCGAAGGCGCCGCCGGTAGTCCACGCCACCACCAGCCGACAGTTGCTCTACTCGACCCTGGATTTGTTGCTGCTGGCGCTGGGCGTGGATGCCGCCACCGTAGAGTGCGACGTGGTCGGCAGCTTTAATGATTTTCACTGCCTGAAACTCCGCTGGCCGGAAGGAGAAGCCTGCCTGCTGCTTCAGCGCTATCTCGACCCTGAGGATCCGGATATGCATAGTCTTATTATGCACCGCCTGCTGTTGGGCTGGCCGGAAGGCCACCTTTCGCTGGAGGCGAGCTACGGCCCCGTCATCTGGTCATCCAGCCTGTTTGTCGCAGACCATCAGGAGAACGCCCACAGCCTCTATCGCAGGCCGGAGATCCTGCGCGACCCACCCGGTCTGACGCGCAGCGTAGCCCCTTTGAACTGGCGTGACTGTTGCGAAAGCGCCGGGCCGGAGGGCGTCAGTTGGCTGCTGCAACAGCTGTGCGGCCATCTGGCGGGCGAACATCCGCCAGCGGCCTGCCACAGTGCTCATCAGATAGCGCTATCCCGTTTATGGCAGCAGATATTACGTAAGGCTGGCAGCGCGGAGATCAGACGCTTTACGCCGCCGCACCACGACCGCTTAGTCGGTTTCTACACCGATGATAAGGAGGCGCTGTGATGCAATCTACAATGTGTATCCCGCTGTGGCCCGCCCGGAGCGCCAATACTGCGCATCTGGTCATGTGCCCTTTCGCTGGTGGCAGCAGTAGCGCGTTTCGCCACTGGCGAGATGCTCAAATGGCGAACTGCGCGCTTTCCCTGGTGATCTGGCCGGGGCGCGATCGCCTTCGCCATCTGGCGCCGGTCAGAAGCATTACGCAACTGGCGGAGCTGCTGGCCAACGAACTGGAAGAGACGCTATCGCCTGATACACCGCTTTTACTCGCCGGGCACAGCATGGGCGCTCAGGTGGCGTTTGAAACCTGCCGACTTCTGGAACAGCGGGGGCATGCGCCGCAAGGACTGATTATTTCCGGGTGCCATGCCCCGCATCTGCGTTCTGAACGCCAGCTCAGCCACCGCGATGATGCCGACTTTATCGCTGAGCTGATAGACATTGGCGGATGTTCTCCTGAACTGCGGCAAAACAAGGAGTTAATGTCGCTGTTTCTTCCTCTCCTGCGCGCTGACTTTTACGCCACCGAGAGCTATCACTACGACTCGCCCGATGTCTGTCCCCCCTTGCGCACTCCCGCGCTGCTATTGTGCGGCAGCCACGATCGCGAAGCCTCCTGGCAACAGGTCGATGCCTGGCATCAGTGGCTGCGCCACGTTACAGGCCCGGTCGTGATTGACGGCGACCATTTCTATCCCCTTCAACAATCCCGGTCTTTTTTTACGCAGATTGTCCGCCATTTTCCCCACGCATTTTCTGCGATGACCGCTTTGCAAAAACGGCCCAGCATTTTAGAAAGGTGATGTATGCATTCTTCTTTTGAATCTCTGATTAAACCGTATCCCTTCCCCATTGCCGAGCAGTTGCGCCACTGGGCGGTCCGCTATGCCTCGCGAATTGCCGTCGTTGATGCACAGGGTTCACTTACCTACAGCGCGCTTGATGCACGGGTCGACGAACTTGCCGCAGGTCTGTCCTCACTGGGTTTGCACCCGGGGGAGCAGGTGATTGTGCAGCTTCCTAACGGCAACGCGTTTGTGATCCTGCTGTTCGCCTTGTTAAGACTGGGCGTTATCCCGGTTCTGGCGATGCCCTCCCAACGGGCGCTGGATATCGACGCGCTGATGGCGCTGGCGCAACCCGTCGCTTACGTTATTCACGGGGAAAACCACGCAGAGCTGGCCCGCCAGATGGCGCATAAACACGCCTGCTTACGTCATGTTCTGGTTGTAGAAGAGCGCGCAGGCGACGATTTTACGCCTCTCTTCTCGCTGCGCGGTGAACGGCAGGAGTGGCCGCAGCCTGATGTTTCCGCCACCGCGCTGCTGCTGCTCTCAGGCGGCACAACCGGGACGCCAAAGCTTATCCCGCGCCGGCATGCCGACTATAGCTATAACTCCAGCGCGTCTGCCGAACTGTGCGGCATCAGTCAACAGAGCGTGTATCTCGCCGTCCTCCCCGTGGCGCATAACTTTCCGCTAGCCTGCCCCGGCATTCTGGGAACGCTGGCCTGCGGCGGAAAAGTGGTGCTGACCGACAGCCCCAGTTGCGATGAGGTGATGCCCTTAATCGCTAATGAAGGAGTCACCCACGTTGCTCTGGTTCCGGCGTTGGCGCAATTGTGGATCCAGGCCAGAGAGTGGGAAGAGAGCGATCTCTCCTCTCTGCGCGTCATTCAGGTGGGCGGCGCCCGGCTCGACCCGACGCTTGCTGAGCAGGTTATCGCCACCTTTGACTGCACCTTGCAACAGGTCTTCGGTATGGCGGAAGGGCTGCTCTGTTTTACCCGGCTGGACGATCCGCGAACCACCGTTCTCCACAGCCAGGGACGTCCGTTGTCTCCCGAGGATCAAATCCGAATCGTTGATGAAAACGAGAACGACGTCGCCCCGGGCGAGATCGGGCAGTTGTTAACACGCGGCCCTTACACCATTTCGGGCTATTACCGCGCTCCTGCTCACAATGCGCACGCCTTTAATGCGCAGGGGTTTTACCGCACTGGTGACAATGTCAGGCTGGATGAGGCGGGAAACCTGTGCGTTGAGGGGCGCCTAAAAGAGCAGATCAATCGTGCCGGAGAAAAAATCGCCGCGGCGGAAGTCGAATCGGCATTGATGCGTTTAGAAGAGGTGAAGGATTGCGCCGTGGTCGCCGCGCCGGACACGCTACTTGGCGAGCGGATTTGCGCATTTATCATCGCGCAACAAACACCATCTGACTATCAGCAGCTACGTCAACAGTTGACCAGTATGGGGCTCAGCGCGTGGAAAATCCCTGACCAAATCGAGTTCCTGAACCACTGGCCGCTCACCGCCGTCGGCAAGATAGACAAAAAGCGCCTGACGGCTCTCGCCATCGACCGCTATCACCCTTCTGCCCAATAAGCGTAACCCTACCCGAAACAGGTTGAAATAAACCCGTTTCGGGTAGCAGCGCAATTAGAAATGGTTATCATTTTCAACTCAATATTGTCGGTATTTTGGCGCTTCGCCGTTTTACAGGGACTCATAACAATGAAAATGACACGGTTTTATCCTCTGGTTCTGGGAGGTTTTTTGCTTCCTGCCATTGCCCATGCCCAAACTTCCCAGCCGGACGAAAGCACGATGGTGGTAACCGCCAGTAAACAATCTTCTCGTTCGGCCTCAGCCAACAATGTCTCTTCTACCGTTGTCAGCGCGCCGGAGTTAAGCGACGCCGGCGTGACCGCCAGCGACAAACTCCCCAGAGTCTTGCCCGGGCTCAATATTGAAAATAGCGGCAACATGCTTTTTTCAACGATCTCGCTACGTGGCATCTCTTCAGCCCAGGACTTTTATAACCCTGCCGTCACCCTGTATGTCGATGGCGTCCCTCAGCTTTCCACTAACACCATCCAGGCGCTAACCGATGTGCAAAGCGTAGAGTTGCTGCGTGGCCCGCAGGGAACGTTATACGGCAAAAGCGCTCAGGGCGGGATTATCAACATCGTCACCCAGCAGCCGGACAGCACGCTTCGCGGCTATATTGAAGGTGGCGTCAGCAGTCGCGACAGTTATCGTAGCAAATTCAACCTGAGCGGCCCCATTGAGGATGGCCTGCTGTACGGTAGCGTCACTCTGTTACGCCAGGTTGATGATGGTGAGATGATTAACCCCGCGACGGGAAGCGATGATCTAGGCGGCACCCGCGCCAGCATAGGGAATGTGAAACTGCGTCTGGCGCCGGACGATCGGCCCTGGGAGATGGGTTTTTCCGCCTCACGCGAATGTACTCGCGCCACCCAGGATGCCTATGTGGCATGGAATGATATTAAGAGCCGTAAGCTGTCGCTCGGCGAGGGTTCACCAGACCCGTACATGCGGCGCTGCACTGATAGCCAGACCCTGAGCGCGAAGTACACCACCGCTGACTGGGTTTACAATCTGATCGGCGCCTGGCAGCAGCAGGATTATTCGCGAACCTTCCCTTCTGGCTCGTTAATCGTCAATATGCCCCAGCGCTGGAATCAGGATGTGCAGGAGCTGCGCGCCGCCACCCTCGGCGATACGCGTACCGTTGATATGGTGTTCGGGTTGTATCGGCAGAACACCCGCGAGAAGATAAATTCGACCTACGACATGCCGACAATGCCTTATTTAAGCAGCACCGGCTATACCAGCGCTGAAACTCTGGCCGCCTACGGTGACCTGACCTGGCATTTAAGCGATCGTTTTGATATCGGTGGCGGCGTTCGCTTCTCACATGATAAGGCCAGCACGCAATATCACGGCAGCGTGCTCGGTAGCCCATTTGGCGACCAGGGTAAGAGCAATGACGATCGGGTGCTCGGGCAACTCTCCGCAGGCTATATGCTGGCCGACGACTGGAGAGTGTATACCCGCGTAGCCCAGGGATATAAACCTTCCGGATATAATATTGTGCCTACGGCGGGTCTTGATGCCAAACCGTTCATGGCAGAGAAATCTATTAACTATGAGCTTGGCACTCGCTACGAAACCGCCGATGTTACGCTACAAGCCGCAGCGTTTTATACCCATACCAAAGACATGCAGCTCTACTCAGGTCCGGTCGGGATGCAAACTTTAAGCAATGCGGGGAAAGCCGACGCCACCGGCGTTGAGCTTGAAGCAAAATGGCGGTTCGCACCGGGCTGGTCATGGGATATCAATGGCAACGCGATCCGTTCCGAATTCACCAATGACAGTGAGCTGTATCGCGGTAACCGGGTGCCGTTCGTGCCGCGTTATGGCGCAGGAAGCAGCGTAAACGGCCTGATCGATACCCGCTATGGGGCGCTGATGCCCCGACTGGCGGTCAATCTTGTCGGGCCGCATTATTTCGATGGCGACAACCAGCTGCGGCAAGGCGCTTACGCCACTCTGGACAGCAGCCTGGGCTGGCAGGCGACTGAACGGATGAATATTTCCGTTTATGTCGATAACCTGTTCGATCGTCGTTACCGTACCTATGGCTATATGAACGGCAGCAGCGCCGTAGCGCAGGTCAATATGGGTCGCACCGTCGGTATCAATACGCGCATTGATTTCTTCTAAGAGTGTATAAAGGGGTGCTGTCACCGCACCCCTCTCACAACTAAATTGGTATTGTGATCATCACAGACCAAAAACCTTATTTACCCATCCTCGGGAAGCCGCGGAAATTTAAACCTCTCGTAGAACAACCCGTACCTGGATGCCCAAATTACCTCTCACCATCTGCAATATTTCCCGAAGTAAAAAGTCACCTCTCCGGTTAACTTATTTAGCGTTCTGACCAGTTAAAAATTCAGTATTCTGTCCGGTGCATCCGGTTGCACCGTTCGATAAAGGTATTCGGTGCTGTCCGACCGGGTTTGATAAATACCAACATGACACCATCCCTTTCAACCTGTTGCGTCAGGGCCAGCACCGGGTCATTGTCCATCCGCAGTTTCAGCGGATAGCCACGCTCCTGTCCAGTCCTCTGCCCCCGCTGCGCCGGGGTCTTCAGATAGATTTCTATCACGAAGGCCTCGCGGTTAAAGCCACCCACTATATTGAAGACATGAAATCATTTACTCACATGAAATATGACCTACTTCAGCCGAAATAATTTGCGCCCCTTCGCCCGAGGTTGAAATCAACCTTACCTACAATTTAAAAGACAAAAGAAAAAAACTGGTGGGCATTATGGTGGTCTTGACAGAAACAGCGGTCAGTTTTTGCTCATTTATTAGCCAGCCTTTAGTAAAGGCGGTTCCAGTCACCGGGGCCATATTTAACAAGGTTGCTTAAAGAAACTTAAGCGGCCTTTTTACTTTCTCTCACTACGCCAGTTCCTACTCTTTGGTTCTGAGAACGATTCAGATCGTGAGTGCCACAGCCTTCCATCTGATTCGGAAAGACCTCGCCGCGTAATAGCCTCATTACCTCCCCGGCCTTTACATACTCACTATTTCCAGTTTATCACCGTAGCGCTTAACATCTTTGATTCGCGAACTCCCCCCGGTGTTAACACAGGGAATGAAAAAATATCTCACCAACAGCCCTCCTCATTCAAAACCGAAACACGACATATAAACCGCAAGCCGTCATATTATGAAGTCATATCGTTAGCTTATTCTTTCATTTCATTGCTGGACGGCTGATAACGGGTAGCCGTATCATTTCCGTCTGACGAGGATTATGATGATGACCATTATCATTTCGCTATTCGATGATTGAGAGTTAAATGGATCTTATCGGCATTATTATGTCGGCGGGAAAATCTTCCGTTGATGTCGCGCTTTATACGCTATTGCCCATTATGGTCGTCATGCTGATGATCATGAAATATCTGGAAGTCCGCGGAGTCCTGGACGTTATCGTCCGCTGGGTCGCGCCGCTGCTCAAACCTTTTGGCCTTGGCGGGATGAGCGCCTTCGCGTTGATTCAGATTAACTTCGTGAGTTTCGCCGCCCCGTTGGCGACGCTGGCCATTATGGATAAGCGTGGCGTCTCAGATCGCCAGATGGCCGCCACGCTCGCTATGGTCTTTGCCATGGGCCAGGGCAACGTCTTTTACCCTCTCACTCCTTTCGGACTGCACTGGATGGCCTCGATTTGCATTTCGATTATCGGCGGTCTGTGTGCGGGGGCGGTCACCTGGCACGTCATCGGGCGCCGTCTGTCAGTGATGGAGAATGCCCGGGCGGAGGCGCTACCCAACGCCGAACAAAACAGCCAGGGGGTGATTGCGGTCATTAACAATGCGGGATCAGATGCCATTCGTCTTGCGCTCGGCGCGGTGCCGATGCTGATCCTGTCATTAACCATCGTCGGGGTGATGCAAGCGGCCGGCATCATCGGCATGCTTCAGCATCTGCTGATGCCGCTGCTGCAGTGGCTGCATATTCCAGTCAACTTTGTCCTTCCTGCGCTGGTCAAATGTATCGCAGGCGGTACCGCCTATTTTGGCGTGGTCTCTGAACTGCTGCAGCAAGGCAAAGTCACCGTCAGCCAACTCAACGCCTCAGCCGGACTATTAATTCAGACCTTCGATCTGCCCGGCATTGGTATATTCCTTGGCGTGAGCTCGCGCTTTGTTCGACTGTTCCGCTTTGCCGCCCCTGGCGCGATCATTGGTATTCTTATTCGGACCATTATGCATGTGACGATATTCTGAATCTTTTCAGATTAAACGCATCCTAAACCATTAGGCTATTCTTATTGTAAGAAAAGAGGTAACGGGCAATTATCGCCAGGAATAGCGCAGATCAGGGAATGTCTTATGGAATGGCGGATAAAAAAAGTACAATCATCTAAGAACGCACAAGACTATTACGCAGTATTACAAAGCGCGCATTTATTGGTGATTGCCGAAATCACCACCCGGCAATGCGCTTTGCAGTGTGGGGATAAACTCACGCCGCTGGCAAATGCCCTGTATTGCCTCAATGACAATCCTGCTATGACATTAAAAGTGATAAAAGCCACGCACTTCAGCAGCGAACGTTGGGCGGAAATCACCCAGCCTGGGCAATAAATCAGCACCCGACCCTGCAGCAACAATATTTAATTCAATCACTTTCACCGTGGAACGGCTGAAATTCCCCTTCGCTCTTTTCCGTCTGTGACATACTATCAAGCATGTCAGCAGACCTGAAAAAAGGAGCGAAGATGAACCACAAGGCCGCCAGTCTGACCCCGGAACAAGCGCTGAATCAGCTTGAACTGCAGTATGAGCGTTCGGTCAATGCATTACGTAAAGCCATCGGCGAATATATCAACCACAGCGTTCTCCCGGATGACGACGATCGAGCTAACGGCTTGTTTGTCTATCCGCAGCTGTCCGTTTCGTGGGACGGCACAGACCATAAAGCGCTAAAAACCCGGGCCTGGGGCCGCTTCACCCATGCCGGTTGCTACACCACCACCATTACCAATCCTAAGCTGTTTCGCGCCTATCTGCTGGAGCAGCTCACGTCGTTGTATCAGGATTACGGCGCGCATATCAGCGTCGGGCTATCGCAGCATGAAATCCCTTATCCGTATGTCATCGACGGCTCCGCCTTAACGCTCGATCGTTCGATGAGCGCGGGCCTGACCCGCCATTTCCCGACCACCGAGCTGTCGCAAATTGGCGATGAAACCGCAGACGGGCTGTTCCATCCCACCGAACATCACCCGCTTTCTCATTTTGACGCCCGTCGCGTCGATTTCTCTCTCGCGCGCCTGCGGCACTATACCGGGACACCGGTCGATCATTTTCAGCCGTACGTTCTGTTTACCAACTATACCCGTTATGTTGATGAGTTCGTGAGCTGGGGGTGCAGTCAGATTCTCGATCCTGACAGCCCTTATATCGCGCTTTCCTGCGCCGGCGGGATCTGGATAACCGCCGATACGGAAGCGCCGGAACAGGCCATTTCCGATCTGGCGTGGAAAAAGCATCAGATGCCCGCCTGGCATCTGATCACCAAAGATGGCCAGGGTATTACGCTCATTAATATTGGCGTCGGCCCGGCGAACGCCAAGAACATCTGCGATCATCTGGCGGTGCTGCGCCCTGACGTCTGGCTGATGATTGGCCACTGCGGCGGTCTGCGTGAAAGCCAGACCATAGGCGACTACGTGCTGGCCCACGCCTACCTGCGTGATGACCACGTTCTGGATGCCGTGCTGCCGCCGGATATCCCGATTCCCAGCATTGCCGAAGTACAGCGCGCGCTGTACGACGCTACCAAGCAAATCAGCGGTATGCCTGGCGAAGAGGTTAAACAGCGGCTGCGTACCGGTACGGTGGTGACCACGGATGACCGCAACTGGGAGCTGCGCTATTCCGCCTCGGCGCTGCGTTTCAACCTCAGCCGTGCCGTGGCCATCGACATGGAGAGCGCCACCATCGCGGCCCAGGGCTACCGCTTCCGCGTCCCGTACGGCACATTGCTATGCGTCTCCGATAAGCCGCTGCACGGCGAAATTAAGCTACCGGGCCAGGCCAACCGCTTTTATGAAGGGGCAATCTCCGAGCATCTGCAAATAGGTATTAAAGCTATTGATCTGCTGCGCGCCGAGGGTGACCACATGCATTCGCGCAAGCTGCGTACCTTCAACGAACCGCCGTTCCGCTAACCTTTCACCCTCTTTATCCGACGCCATTACGGGTAAAGAGAAAGCGACAAAGCGGTCTCGCGACCGACCACCATCGGCCCGCCCACCGGCGGGCTTTCTCCCAGCGCCGGACTTCAGCCACGGTATAACTCATCGCCTTCCGTTATAACGCCTGCGACCCAAAGCGCGATAACATCGTTTCTTTATGTTGGGAGTGGATATGCGACCGCTTGCGCTGGCATCACAGGGACTCTTCTCTTCGGTGCAATATGTTCTGACCGATATGGATGAAACGCTCACCTTTCGCGGACGGCTTTCCGCCGCCACCTATGCGGCATTAGAGCGGCTGCAGTCTGCCGGTATCCGGGTGATACCCGTTACCGGCGCCCCGGCAGGATGGTGCGATCAGATGGTCAGAATGTGGCCTGTCGATGGCGTCATCGGCGAGAATGGCGGCTTTTTCTTTCAGCGTGCCGCCGATGGCCATGGGGTAAACCGCTATTTTTGGCATGCGGACAAGCAGGCCGACGTGCAGGAAAAACTCGCCGCGATTGCGCGGAAAATCACCGAACAATACCGGTGGGCAACCCTTGCGGCAGACCAGCCCTTCCGCCTGTCCGGCCTGGCCTTTGACCTGCCCGCTCATACCGCGCGCACTGACACGCTGCGTGAGTCGTTGCACGAGGCCGGGTTAAAGACCACGGTGAATAATCTATGGGTGCTGGCCTGGTCCGGGGAATACGATAAGTTAATCATGAGCCGTCACGTCCTCAGGACCTTTTACCACCTGGATGAACGGGCCGGACTGGAGAGCGTCTTTTATAGCGGAGACTCTGAAAATGACGCCCCGATGTTTGCCGGATTCAGACATACCCTCGGTATGAGTACCCTACGCCATCACCTGGCGACCATCCCGGCGCTGCCTGCGTGGATAAGCGTGGGCCCCGGAGGAGACGGTTTTATCGAAGGGGTGGATAAAATACTGGAGCACAAAACAGCGCCGGCATCGCGGCTTAAGGCCGGGCTTTAATCCGCCGGTAGCCGTCAGCAGGCATAGAGAGAGTTGACCTTCCCGCCAGGCGGAAATCGTTTTATCCCGGCGGTCGCTTTGGGGGCGGGTATCGGCACTCTCTTTCCACCGCCCGGCATCCGGAGCACATCTTGCGGGAACGGCGAAGTCAGTAGATGAAAGCGAATGCCTGACGGCGATAGCAGCGCCCCCCTCAGGGCCCAGCAGTCGCGTGGGTAGGACGACGCGGGATTGTGGTCGGCTATCGGGGATAGCGTTGAAAGCAAAAAGCCCGCTTAAGTTTCCTTAAGCGGGCTTCTTAAATATGGCTCCTCTGACTGGACTCGAACCAGTGACATACGGATTAACAGTCCGCCGTTCTACCGACTGAACTACAGAGGAATCGTGTGAACGGGGCGAATATTAACGGCGCCGCCGGGCCTTGTCAAAGGCTGTTTTCACAATTTAAATCGTTTGCCGATTTATTCTCCACTTTGGGCAAAAAGTACCGTTACGCCCGAAAAATGGTTATGTTTCGTCCACTTGAATCTTGCTACGCGGATATTTCCATAGCCAGCGCCCGCTGACCATTCGACTATAGAACAGCACGCCGCGCACCGCCCAGTCGAGCACCATTCCCAGCCAGACGCCAATCACCCCCATTCCCAGCACAATGCCCAGGGTATAACCCGCCACGACACGGCAGCCCCACATTCCCAGCATCGATACCCACATGGTGTAGCGCACATCGCGCGCGCCTTTAAAGGCGCAGGGCAGGATCCACGAAGTCGCCCAGATAGGCATAAAGAAGGCGTTGAGCCACAGAAGCTCTTTAACCACTACTTTGACATCTTCTTCGCTGGTGTAGAAAGAGGCAATAAGATTGGCAAACGGCGCCGTCCCCCAGGCAATCACCGTCAGAACGATGGTGGATAACCAAAAAACATGCCACGCCTGGCGCTCTGCCTGTCCGATTTGCCCTTTCCCCAGCCGTTTACCGGTAATAATCGTCGAAGCGGAACCCAGCGCGTTCCCCGGCAGGTTAATCAACGCAGCGAAGGAAAAAGCAATAAAGTTGCCGGCGATAACGTTGGTCCCCATCCCCGCAACAAACATCTGCGTCAGCAGCTTGCCACCATTGAACAGGACCGACTCAATACTCGCCGGGATGCCAATGCCCATCACTTCCCAGATAATCGCCAGATTGAACGGCTGGAAGTAGCTCTTCAGCGAGATGCGCAGCGCCGGGTTAAAACCAATTGCCAGCACCCAAACTATCGCCACGGCGCCAATATAGCGGGCGATGGTCAGCCCGAGACCGGCGCCGACAAACCCCAGACCCGGCCAGGAAAAAATGCCGTAGATCAGGATGCTGCTGATAATGATGTTGAGGATGTTCATCCCGCCATTGATCAGCAGGGGAATTTTGGTATTCCCCGCCCCGCGCAGCGCTCCGCTGCCAATAAGCGCAATGGCCGCCGCCGGGTAGCTCAAGACCGTCAGCTCCAGATAGGTCAGCGCCATGGCCTTCACCTGCGCCGAGGCATCGCCGGCGACAAAATTAATGATCTCGCGGCCAAATGCATGGATCGCGACCGCCAGCAGAACCGAGAACAGCGTCATAATCGCCAGCGATTGTCTTGCCGCCGCCCTCGCCCGCCGCCGGTCGCGTTTGCCGAGGCTAAAGGCGACCACCACCGTGGTGCCGAGATCGATGGCGGCGAAGAACGACATAATCACCATATTAAAACTGTCGGCCAGCCCCACTCCGGCCATGGCCTCTTTTCCTAGCCAGCTGACGAGGAACGTACTCAGGACGCCCATCAGCAAAACGCAGGTGTTTTCGAGGAAAATCGGCACCGCAAGAGGGCTGATTTCACGCCAGTAAAGTACACGATAACTTTTACGCTTTTTGAACCAGGCGGTGCGTCCCAGGACCTGGCTTACTGCGGAGGTGACGTTCAAAGGAGACCTTAGTGAGAAAAGTTGAAACTACATTTCAAATAATGATAGAGAATGAGGGATCCTGCAAAACATTTTTCCTTATTAATTGTCGGTAATAGCAACAAATTGTTGATGGAAGCGGCAGTTGAACATTTGCGGGCAAATTGATGTTTGACAAAATTTTTTTCGCCGCTAAGATACGACTCCACAACGATTCCTCTGTAGTTCAGTCGGTAGAACGGCGGACTGTTAATCCGTATGTCACTGGTTCGAGTCCAGTCAGAGGAGCCATACATAGAAAAGCCTGCTTTCGAGCAGGCTTTTTGCTTTTCTGCGCTCAGCGAAACAGCCCCTGCCATCGGGAGGAAGATGCCCCCCGATGCGACAGACCGCGCCGGCGGCTCGCTTAAATTATCACCTCGCGCCCCCTCAGTGACAGCGCGTCAGGAGAGATGCCTCGCCGAGCACACCGTTCGGGCTAGCGGTGTTCGCACCGTTGCTCACCGCTCTCGCCAGCCGTAGCGATATGCAGCAAAGCACTCCGGAAGGAGGCATTAAACATCGGCCCGTGCGTCAGCCCCGGATAATGCCAGTAGGTGGCTGCCAGCCCCTCCTCCTTCAGGAGGGAAACCGTGTTACGCACTCTGCTCAGCACACCGGCCGCACCGGCGGCGGCGCTGCTTCCCGACGGGTCGTCGCCCTCCAGTAAATAGAGCTGCTTGTGGCAGGCCTCTTGCTTAGTAAGCGATTCCATTCTCGTCAGCAGGGCGAAATTATCTCTGCCCAGAGAGGGGCTGGCCGCATAATAAAAGTGGAAGAAAGAGGAGCTTAACCAGCTGTCCAGTACGAACAGCCCGCCGAAGGAGTGTCCCCAGAGGCCTCGTTTATTGGGGTCGATGTTAATATTTTTTTCTACCGTCGGGGCGATGCGCCCTTCCAGCAGCCGGCGGAACGTCGCGCTGCCCCCGCCCTCGCGCGTATAATGGCCGACGGCAACGGCCCCGGCCCCCTGCTGCACGGCAGGCGTATAGTCGTAGGCTCTGGCGCGGGTGTCGAAAGGCAGCGGCGTCTGGTAGCCAATCGCCACAATCACCGGCGGCGTTTTTTGGGTCAGCTGTTTCAGTAGCTCATCAGACAAGCGGTCCATCAGCGCATTACCGTCCAGCATATACAGGACCGGGTAGCCCGATGGCGGCGGCGATGTGTCAGGTACGCCGGTCCAGACCCGGTAGTGCCTTTTGCCATCCGCAGAGTCAAACTGATGAACGCTGAAGTGATATACCGCAGACCCGCGATCGGCAATATTCGGCCCCAGCGGTTTCATATCCGGTTTCGCCGCGCTTTTTCCGGCGTACAGCAGCGCCATACAGGAGAGCATGCAAGATACCGCGATGCGCTGGACCCTGTTTCGGGACGGATGATCCTTCCCCTGTTGATACTCTCTCTTCACCTGTTTTTCCCGTATCACTCTGGCGGATAAGCCTTATTCACGTAGCGCCATGATGATAATGGTTAGCAATATCATTTTCAATTACGCAAAAAAGTGACGGCACAGGAGCGCGCGGCAATCGACACGCCGTATTGTATCACCGGTCTTTTTTATTCATTATTCGCCCCATTATCTGCCCCGCCATTGAGCGTCGGGATCGACAACAGAGAGAAACATCGATGATCGATGAAAGTCGTAAAATTCAGTCCGTAGAACGGGCGATGAATCTCCTTGAGATCATCGCTGAGCAGGGTGGCGATGCCCGATTAGTCGATCTGGCCCGCCGGTCGGCACTGCATAAAAGTACGATATACGGGTTGCTGAATACTTTAGCGTCAATGGGGTATATCACCCGTAACGGCACCCGCTACTCGCTGGGTCTGCGCTTAAGAACCATTGCCCAGACGCTGATTGATGCCGACCAGGAGGTGAAATCCTTTTTCGCCCCGTTGCTGCAATATGCGGCGGAAATCAGCGGCGAGGTGTGTTATCTGGCGGTGCCGTGCGGAACGCGCGAATACCTCTACCTGGATGCCATCGATGCTAACGGCCCGCTGCCGGTATTCAGCGCGCGTGGCCGCAGAGAAGGCATGACCACCTCAGCCATCGGCAAAGTGCTCCTCGCCGATAAAGCGGAAATTATTCGCAGCCTGCGCCGGGCGGACGGGATGTCCGCGGAGCTGGAAAAAGAGCTGCAGGCGATTATCCGTCAGGGCTATGCCGTTGATCTCGAAGAAGCTGAATGCGGATTGCACTGCCTGGCGCTCCCGCTACGTCAACACGGGAAAATTGTTGCCGCGCTGGGTATTTCCGGCCCCTCTCAGCGCCTGAGCGCAGAGCGAATCAACCACCTCGTCACACAATTGATGCGGTGGAAAGTTTGACATTATCAAACAATAAGCGGATATCTCCCTCCCCTGTTTCTTCATCCCGGCCGTTCTGGAATCATCAAAACACCTGTTAACACGAGGAGTTTTGAAAATGAAATTAGAGCAGCTTTCCCGGGATGTTATTTTACGTGCCTCAACCCTGGCCCGTGAGCGAGGTTTTTCGGTTTCAATTTGCGTCGTCGACGATTCAGGCCTGCTGCGTCAGTTCCTGCGTATGGACGGTGCGGTTGCCGGAACCATTGACGTATCGATCAAGAAAGCGCGCACCGCCGCCTTATTTGGCGTCGACAGCATTGACCTTGGCGAACACGCCCAGCCCGGCGGGGCCATCTATAGCCTGGAATACACCAACGGCGGATTAATCAGCTTTGGCGGCGGCGTGGTACTACATGATACGAATGGCGACATACTGGGCGCCGTCGGTGTCGCGGGCGCCACGGTTGAACAGGATCAGTCTATCGCCCAGGCCGCCGCAGGTGAACGATGAGTCAGAAAACGCCAATACATCCGGGGATTTGGGCCCTGGCGGTGACCTCTTTTGCCATTGGCGTAGCTGAGTTCATTGTTGTCGGGGTTCTTCCGGCCATCGCGCAAGATCTCCACGTCTCGTTGGCCGCGGCGGGTAAACTGGTCGGACTCTATGCGCTCGCACTGGCGATTGGCACGCCGCTGGCGGTACTGGGTCTGGCGCGGTTAGCGCGTAAAACGGTGTTGTTGAGCCTGATAACGCTATTCCTGGCCGGCAATATCCTCTCCTCGCTGGCGGACAGCTACCCGCTGCTGCTGGCAGGCCGGGCCATCACCGCGGTGGCGCACGGCAGTTTCTTTGCCATCGGCGCGACCGTGGCCAGCCGCCTCGCGCCACCTGGGCAAGGCGGACGAGCGATTGCCCTGATGTTTTCCGGCCTGACGTTAGCCATGGTGATCGGCGTCCCGCTGGGCAGCCTGATCGGTAATAGCGTCGGGTGGCGGCTACCGTTTTACGCCGTCGCCGGGCTGGCGGTGATAGCGTGGGTCGCCACGGCAATCTGGGTGCCCCGGCTGGCCGTACCTGAGGCCGGTAAAACCGTCACGCAACTCGCGGCGTTACTGCGGCCGGAAATTCTGGCCATGATGGCGATAACCGTCACCGGCTTTGGCGCCAGCTTTGCCGCGTTCACGTTTATTACGCCGATCCTGACCGACATCAGCGGCTTTTCATCGCAGACCGCGAGTTTGCTGCTGATTATTTTTGGCATCGCCACGCTAATCGGGAATCAACTCGGCGGCAAACTGACGGTGACCCGGGGCTGGACATCCGCATTACGCCGGATGCTGTTGCTGCTGGCAGTCACCCTCATTTTACTGGCCGTGGCATTACCCTGGCGCCTGCCTGTGATGGTCCTGTTATTCCTGTGGGGACTGCTGGCGTTCGGGATGTCACCGGCTTTTCAGGCCGGCATGCTGAGCACCGCTGAACGCTGGACGCCAAAAGCCGTCGATTTTGCTTCAGCCTTAAATATTGCGGCGTTTAATTTGGGGATAACCCTCGGTGAAACGCTGGGCAGTGCTGTCGTGGCGAAGGGGCTGATGGCGATGACCCCCTTAGCCGGTGTACTCCTGGTGACGATAGCTCAGCTCCCGCTGTTTTGGTTAAGCAGCCGATTTACCCGGGATGCACGCCGCGCCCATCGGGCGTAGACCGCTGCTTTTTTCACGTTCCCCTGCTGCCGGTAACGGCGTGACTGGTGGTTAATGAAATGTGATCCACGATCAAAAGTAACTAACAAGTTGGTTACTTTTAGATATCAGTGAACTATGGTACTGCGAACTCGTTACTCAGATAACAGGCGTATATCATGGCAAGAAAAATCACGTTAAAACACTATCTCAGCTACGGCTCAGGGGATTTTTTTGGTATGGGAACGACGGCACTCACCGGTGCCTGGCTGCTGTTCTTTTATACCAATTTCTGTCACCTGAGCGCGGTTGAAGCGGCATCCATTTTCGCCATTGCGCGAGTCTTCGATGCCATCGCCAGTCCGTTAATGGGCTATATTACCGATAACTTCGGCCATACTTTTCTGGGGAAAAAGTTTGGTCGCCGCAAATTCTTTATTCTGTCGGGTATCCCCGCCGTCTTTTCCTACTGTTTTATCTGGGTCAGCGATATGGGTTACCTCTATTATCTGTTGACCTACCTTGTCTTCGAACTGGTCTACAGCATGGTTCTGGTGCCGTATGAAACCCTGGTTCCGGAAATGACCGATGACTTCAAAAAGAAAACCCGCTTCTCAGGGGCCAGAATCTCTTTCGCCCAGCTGTCGTACATCATCACGGCCTACCTGCCGGCCCTGTTTTTTAGCTGGTATGGAAAAGATAACCCCCACGCCTTCTTTTATGCCGGGCTGGTGATTGCCATCATCTGCGCCATCGCCCTGACGTTGGTGTATTGCAATACGTGGGAACGAGAGCGCAGCGTTGACCAGCAGGCGCCGCCTGCGGCGTCCGGATCTTTACTCAAGCGTTTTTTCAGCGACGCACTCTCCACCCTGAAAGTGAAGGCCTTCCGCACCCATCTTGGGATGTATCTCGGCGGGTTTATCGCCCAGGATGTATTTAATGCCGTTTTCACCTACTACGTCATCTACGTCCTGTTCCAGACCGCCACCGTCTCCTCCGAATTGCTCGGCATCATGTCCATCATGCAGCTGATCGCCGTACTCTGCATGATCCCACTGTGTATTCATTGGGGCCCCGCCCCGGCCTATCGTCTGGCGGTGGCCTTTTTTGCGCTTGCCTGCCTGACCTACGGTTTTTTATGGCTCGGGGATTTTACCCATCTTGCCGTATTGATGCTGGTCTCGGCGGTAGCGGGCTTCGGTCGCGGCGGTATTAACTATATCCCGTGGAATACCTACACCTATATGGCCGACGTCGACGAAGCGATCACCGGTTTGCGGCGCGAAGGTATTTTCGCCGGCGTCATGACCATGACGCGTAAGGCATCGCAGGCGGTCGCGGTGATGCTCGTCGGCGTTCTGCTGCAGCTGGCGCATTTTAATCCCGGCCAGCCACAGCAACCGGCGTCGGTGCATTACATTATCCTGGCCGTACTCAGTCTCGGCACCACTCTGCTTCTGATTGGCGGTTACCTGGCGTCACGTCGCTTTACGCTGAATATCAAAACGCATGCGGTACTGCGCGAGGAGTGCGACAGAATGCGCCTCGCCGGCGGGCCACTCGCCCCCGCAAGTCCGCAAAACCAGCGTATTCTCGAGGAGATTACCGGTCTGCGTTATCAGGAACTGTGGGGGAACAACTCGGTTTCACGTCTTAGCCGCCAGCCAGACGCTGACACGGTCACAGCGTCAAAATAAACAATAACGGGGAAGGCGATACTCGCCTTCCCCGTCAGACACCGCCGCATAACGCGGCTTACACCATCACAACGCGATAATTGGCACTTTTTAATTCGGCTATCTGCTGCATGTGGATATGGGACAGCGTAAAATCGAGGATCGCGAAGTTCTCAGCCATTCTCTGCGGATCGGAGGACATGGTATTTGACTGCACGCCCGACTGTAAAATCCAGCGCAAAATAATTTGCGCTGGCGTGCGGGCATAATATTCCGCCAGACTCTGAATAAGCCGGTATTTAAGCACTTCCCCCCGGGCTATTGAACAGTATGAGGAGAGCGGGATTTGCGTAGCGACCGCGGCCTGCAATAAGTCGCTTTGATCCAGCAGCGGATGGAACTCCACCTGATTGACAACCAGCGGCGCGGCAATGGCTTCACGTGCCCTTACCATCTGCTGCGGAGAGAAATTACTTAAGCCGATATATTTCGTCAGCCCTTGCCGCTGCGCCTGTTCCAGCAAACGCAACGTGGCGCTGAAATCCTGCTTTGGCGGACTATGCAGCAACAACACATCCACCTGTTCAACATTCAATGCCGCCAGGCTTTGCGCCACCGAAGCCATAAACCGCTCAGCGGAGTAATTCGCCGGCAGCACTTTGGTGGTAATACAAAGTTCGCTGCGAGCGACGGGATGATGACGCAGGACTTGCCCAATCTCCTGTTCATTTTCGTACATCTGCGCGGTATCAATCGCCCGATAGCCCACGTTCAGAGCCTGTTCCAGGGCCGTCATTAATCTCTCTGCGCGCAGTTTATAGGTGCCAAAACCGCGGATAAACTCGGGCTGATAAAGAATATTCATGCTTTTTCCCTCAACGGAGGGCGCTGGCGACAAACCGCCTGGCTCGCAGCCAGATGCCACAACGAGGCAATATTGAACGCCGTCGATTCCAGCAGAGCGGCGGCTTCGCGCAGCGCGCGTTCATAGGAGATAATGCCAGGAACCAGCGAAAATGCCGAACGGAGCCCGAGCGCGTACAGCGCTTCATAACCACTGCCGAGCGACCCGGCCAGCGCAATACTGGGGCAACCGTGGGCATGCGCACGGCTGATCACGCCGGCAGGCCCTTTGCCGCGACTGGTCTGGGCGTCAAGGCGCCCTTCACCGGTAATCACCAGATCGGCCCCGCGCACCTGCTCATCAAAGTTAAGCGTGTTGAGCACAAGATCGATGCCGCTGGAGATATCGGCTCCCAGTATCCCCTGCAGCGTAGCGCCCATTCCGCCGGCCGCACCGCCGCCCTTGAGGCTGGCGATATCCGTTCCGGAGCGGCCCCTGAGAACGCTGGCGACCCGGGCGAGGTTGTTTTCAATTCTCAGCGCCGTGTGCGCGGTCACCCCTTTTTGCGGACCAAAAACGGCCGTAGCGCCCTGCTCGCCGAGCAACGTATTGTTCACATCGCAGGCCAGCTGGAACGTTACCCCGGCTAATCGCGGATCGAGACCGGAGCAATCAATCTCAGCCAGTTGATCAAGTCCCCCGGCGCCCCACGAGACCTCGTCTCCGCCGGCGGTGGTACAGCGACAGCCCAACGCCTGCAGCATGCCAATCCCACCTTCATTGGTGGCGCTGCCGCCCAGACCAATAATGATTTTGTCGACCTCGCGATCCAGCGCCGCGCGAATGAGCTCCCCGACCCCATAACTGGTCGCTATCAGCGGGTCCCTCTCCTGCGGCGCCACCCACTGCAAACCGCAGGCGGCGGCCACTTCAATGACCGCCGTTTTCCCATCCCCCAGCAGGCCAAAAAAACCGTTCACCGGCCTTCCCATCGGCCCGGTAACCGGGACGAAAATCAGCTGTCCGGCGGTGGCATTAATCAGCGCGTCAACCGTGCCTTCGCCGCCATCGGCGATCGGCAGTTTCACGTATTCCGCATCTGGCAGCGCTCTGCGCAGACCGCGTTCGATAGCATCAGCCACCGCGCTGGCGGAGAGGCTCTCCTTGAAGGAGTCCGGGGCAATAATTATTTTCATCGCATTTACCTGCTTAAATCAGAAACGGGGAACCAGCATTCCGCCATCGGCGCTAATCACCTGACCGGTTAAATAGGGCATTCCCCCGCTGGCGAGGGTGGTCACGATCGTGCCTATCTGAGCGGGAGTCCCCAGCTCCGGCAACAGCGTTAAGCCTTCATCGACGCGCTGTTGATACATGGCCAGCGAGGGCTGGGTCATTTCGGTGACAATCAGACCCGGCTGGATATCAAAAACCTGCACTCCGGCCTGCGCCAGTCGCGCGGCAAACAGTTTCGCCACCATCGCCGCCCCGGCTTTCGACACGCAGTACTCTCCGCGATTGATGGAGGCCGCGGAGGCGTTCGAAGAAGAGACCACGATCAGGCTGTAGTGCAGTTCTGGCTGGCAGGTGCGCGCCAGCAGGCGTCTGGCAAAAGCCTGACAGAGGAAGAACGTGGCGCGGGCGTTAACCGCCTGACAGCGATCGTAGCTTTCCGGCGTCACGTCGAGGAGATCGCCGCGGCTGGTCACCGAGACGCCGGCGTTATTCACGAACGTCGTCAACGGTCCTAGCGCATTTTCCGCCCGCGCCAGCATCCTGTCGTGCAGGCTGATATCCGCCACATCCCCGGGGATCGCAACCGCATTCACCCCCCAACCTTCCAGCCGCGCTACGGATGCCTGTAGCGTGGCGGAATCCTGATAATCATTCAGCGCAATATCAAAACCGGCCTGCGCCAGCTTCGCAGCAATCTCAAAACCAATGCCGCGAGCCCCGCCGGTGATAAACGCAACCTGTCGTGTTTTAACCGTCATTTTTTCGTCCCATTGTTGGTTGAGCATACGCCGAAATCATAGCGACGGCCCTCGCCACTTGTAAATAAATAGTTACTTACAAATGTCAAATATGCGATCCAGGTAGATAGCGGAGTTGAGGGCAAGATCGTCAGCAAAATCTTTGTGACTGATCTCCCAAACGCAAGCAAAACACCACCGGCAGAAAAATAACAACAAAAACAATATAAATCATAGCGATAAGAGTAATTCGCTGGCAAAGAACCGTCACACCGGCGCTGACGCATTTGCCAACGGTACATTCATAAATTATCAGTAAAAACAAATAACTAGATAATTCCTAATCAGATGAAAACGCCAGGCAAACTGTCTCTCTCCCCCTTCATTGCCAATTACTTTCCTGGATGATATATCCTCAACTTGTAAGTAATTAGTTATTTACATGTTACGCGTTTTATCACCAGAAACGATCCTCCATGTGAACCGAAAAGACAGGAAATATCGCTATGTCATTTATTAAAAAATTCGTTGAAAAAAGCGTGATTAGCCGACGTGAATTCCTGCTGAAAAGCGCCCTTGGCATCGGCGGCATGGCTGCGCTCCCGCTTATCAGCCCACTGTCGAAAGCCATGGCTGCCGAAGGGGGGAATTTCACTCTGGCCTGGGGCTATCGCGATCCTGATAACTCCTACTGGAACGCGATTGCCGCCGGGGGGCAATCTTATGCGAAGACGCAAAACTCGCCGATGGTGAGTCTGATTAACGGCGGTAATAACGAGAAGGTGCTCTCTGATATCAAAGCCCTGCTCTCGAAAACCGAAGGGAAGCTGGCGATCGGCTGCGATCCGAACGATGCCCCTAACGCCCGGGCGGTGGTGACGGCCTGTCAGCAGCGCGGCGCATTTATTACCACTATCTGGAACAAAACCGACGATCTGCATCCGTGGGATTTTGGCGACAACTACGTCGCCCATATCAGCTGGTCTGATTTCGAACCGGCCCAGCAGTGCGCGCAGCTGCTGTTTGACGCGATGGGCAAAAAGGGCGGGATTGTCGGGCTGGGCGGTATCGCCTCTAACGTCCCGGCGATTGAACGCAAAGCGGGGTTGATGCACAAGCTGAAGGAGAATCCGGATATCAAGCTGCTGGACTGGCAGGATGCGGACTGGAGTACGTCAAAAGCCAACGACATGATGTCAACGATGCTCACCCGCTTCGGGGATGATATCAAAGGTATTTTCTCCTCCAACGACAGCATGACTCTCGGCATTATTGAAGCGCTGCGCGCTGAAGGCCTCGCGGGGCAGATACCCATTGTCTCCTACGACGGTACCCCGGACGCCGTCAAGCTGTGCATCAGCGGTGAAATACTCTGCACCGTGAGCACTGACCCCTACTGGGCCGGCGGCATCGCGCTTTCCCTGGCTCACCATGCGGCTATCGGCAGCTTCAAACCATCCGCCGAACCGCATGAGCATCGCGAATTTTATGGCCCGACGATCATGATAACCAAAGATGACGCGCAGAAATGGTATCAGGAGAATATCGTGAATACGCCGGTGGTCGACTGGAACAATTTCTGGCAGGCGTCGAAAGGCCCCATTCAGTATCGCAAATTATAGTATTCCCCCTTCTGCGAATATTTATTCTCAATGAAGACGTTATACATTCAATGAGTGAAGGTCGAACATGTCATCACATTCAAGCTATAAAGAGTTTTTGCGCAAATGGGCGCCGCTGATAGTGCTGCTGCTCCTGTGCACCATCATCAGCGTGATTTATCCCGGATTTTTATCGGTGCGTAATTTCTCGCGTTTACTGACCGCCAGCGCCGCGCCGTTAATGATCGCGATTGGCGTGACGTTTATCATCATTATGGGTTCGATCGACCTGTCAATTGAAGGCATTATGGCTTTCTGCGGTTCGATGCTGGCCATTATTATGGTGAAGCTGGGCGGCTTTAGCGAACTCGGTTATTTAGCGATCCCCGCAGCGATTCTTATTTCGGCCGCCTGTGGGCTCATTAATGGTCTGATTCACGTCACGCTAAAAATCCCCTCGTTCCTGGTCAGCCTGGGAATTGGTTTCAGCTTAATTGGTGTCACCATGGTGATTACCGGCGGCGAACGCATTCCCCTGCCCGACCGGACATTCCGGCTCCTGCTGACCGAACGCATTTTTGATTTCCCGCTGATGGTCTATCTCGCCGGGGCGGCCCTGCTGTGCGCCTGGTTTATTCAACGCTATACCGCGCTGGGACGTAATTTTTATGCGGTCGGCGGCGGCGAGCACCTGGCCTACGCGTCCGGTCTGTCGGTAAAACGTATTCGCGTGCTCGGCTTTGCGCTGGCCGGGGTCTTTTACGGCCTGGGCGCCGTCTTCGCGGTGGCCCGCCTGGGGTCGGTCGCCAGCAACCTGGGCGACGGTTACACCTTTATCGCCATCACCTCCGTGGTCGTCGGCGGTACCTCCTTAATGGGCGGCAACGGCGGCGTATGGCAAAGCCTGATCGGCGTGCTGATTATCAACGTGATTAACAATGGCATGGTGCTGGTCGGGTTCCCGACCTATATCCAACAGGGCGTTTTAGGCGCGTTAGTTATTATCTCGGTGGCATTAGTCACTAATCGTAAACGTCTGCAAATAGTGAAGTGACGATTATGCTTGAATTCAAAAATGTTGGTAAATCGTTTCCGGGCGTTCTGGCTTTGCAAAATATTAATCTGCAAATTAATCCCGGAGAAATTGTTGGATTAGTCGGTGAAAACGGCGCCGGAAAATCTACGCTGATGAAAATCATATATGGCGCCTATCAGCACGATAAAGGTGAAGTGCTGATTAATGGCCAGCCGGTGGTATTTCGCTCACCGCGCGATGCCATGATGCAAGGTATCGGGATGGTGTTTCAGGAGCAGTCGCTAATTTCCAATCTGAGCGTAATGGAAAATATTTTCCTCGGCTTTGAACAACCGTTTAAAAAACTTGGGGTGATTAACTGGAAAAAAATGGCGGCGGCCGCCAGAAAGCAGCTGGCGAAAGTCAAACTGGATATCGACCCGAAAACAATCACCTCAGAGCTTTCGTTTACCCAACGTCAGCTGGTAGAGCTGGCGAAGGTTTTAACTCTCGAGGAGAGGAGCAGCGGCCATTTAATTATCCTGCTCGATGAGCCGACCTCGGTGTTACCTGCCCAGGAGATAGAGCTGCTGTTTGCGCTGGTCAGAGAGCTAAAAAGCCGGGCCTCTTTCATTTTTGTTTCGCATCGTCTTGACGAAGTGATGACCCTTTCCGACCGCATCTACGTGATGAAGGACGGGCAGGTCATGGATATGCTCACCCGCGACCGTTTTGATGTGGTGAATATTCAGCGCCAGATGGTCGGTCGGGATATTGATGAACGCTATTATCGCGAGCATCGCAAGCATGGCATTCATAAAGCGACCACCCTCGTCGAGTTAAAAAATATCTCATTACCGGGCCATTATCAGAATGTCTCGCTGTCGCTGCACGCCGGCGAAGTGCTGGCGCTGGTTGGCACCGAAGGGGCAGGTACCGAAGAGATTATCCGCACCATCTTCGGTTTGCTGCAGCCCGAGCAGGGAGAAGTGCTCCTCAACGGTAGAGCGGTACGTAAATTCAGCCCCACGCACAGCATCGCTGAAGGGGTGGGATATATCCCGCGCGAGCGCAAAATCGAGGGTATCGTCGAAGGAATGTCGGTGGTGGAAAACATCACTCTCGCCAACCTGCAGGACTATTCCCGCGCCGGACTGCTGCAGGTGCATCACGAGCGCCAGCTGGCCAATGAGTGGGTTAAAAAGCTGTCGATTAAAACCGCCAGCATTGATACACAGTGCGGCAAGCTCTCCGGCGGCAATCAGCAAAAGGTGGTGCTGTCTAAATGGCGAACCGCCGAGGCGAAAATCATCCTGCTCGACCACCCTACCCGCGGCCTCGATATCGGCGCCAAAGAGGATGTCTACGACTTAGTCCGCGACTTCACCGATGAACAATGCGGCGTCATTTTGATCGCCGATTCTCTGGAGGAGGCCATCGGTCTCGCCCATACCATCGCTATTTTTAAGGACGGCCAGCTGAGATATCAGTTCACCGGCTGTGAAGAGAAGCGTCCGGAGCAATATGAATTATTGCAGCACTTCGTCTAGGTTATTAAGGCAAATCTCCATGAAAATCACCCGTTCTGATTTATTAGCAGTGCCGACAAAAAATAATACCGGCAGCCCGACCCGGCCGCCGTTAACCGGGCGTGAAAAAATCACCCGTTATTTACCCATTCTGACCCTGGTGGTATTAGTCGCCCTCGTCAGCCTCTATAACCCGGATTTTCTTAAACCCGACAATATATTCCAGCTCCTGCAGGATGCGTCGACGCTGTTTATTATGGCGATTGGCATGACTTTTGTGATTTATATCGGCGGCATAGATTTATCCGCCCAGTCGATTGCCAGTATGTCAACGGTGGTGCTGGTCATTCTGTTGTCGCAAACCGGCGTGCTGGCGATTCCGCTCACCCTGGCGGTCGGCGCGCTGTTCGGCGCGATCTCCGGCTGGGTGCATACCCGCTTCAAAATATCGTCATTCATAACCACGCTCGCCGTCGGCGGAATTGCCTATGCCAGCGGACAGGTCATTTCCGGACAACGCGCGTTTTATATTCCAGGGGATATTCGCAGCCAGACGGTTGGCTGGATGACCTCCACTGTCTTTACGCTGCCGATGGAAATCATTATCGCGGCGGTACTGCTGCTGCTGGCCCTGCTGATGGAAAGACGCACCGCGCTGGGACGCCACATGAAGGCGATTGGCGCCGGCGAGTCCGCGGCGCTCGCCAGCGGCGTGAAGGTTATCAAGGTGAAGATTATCACCTTCGCCATTGCCGGCGCGTTCTCCGCCGCCGCCGGGGTGCTGCTGGCGACGCGTCTTTCCGGCGCATCGCCGACCATGGCCGACCAGTTCCTGCTACCGGCCATCGTTGCGGTGCTGCTGGGCGGCACGCCGCTGACCGGGGGCGTGGGCGGCGTATTGAGCACGCTTATCGGCACCCTCATCGTGGCCGTTATTCGTACCAGTATGACTTATCTGAACGTCGAAGCGCAGGCGCAGCAGATCTTCTTCGGCGTGCTGATGATTGCGGCGATCGCGATGACCATCGATCGCGCCAAAATTTCCACCGTTAAATAACCGGAGCAGGCGATGATCCCCAAATTAATGAAGGCCGCGGTGCTGACGGCACCTAAAACGTTCGAAATACGCCAGGTTGCGGTCCCCGCCTACGGCGACGACGAGGTACTGATTCGCGTCACCCGCTGTTCAATCTGCGGAACCGATATTCATATCTATAATGGCCATTACTCCCAGGATAAGCTGCCGTTAATTCCCGGCCACGAGTTCAGCGGGGAAATTGTTGCCATTGGTCGCCAGGTCTCGACTCTGACGCCGGGCCAGCGGGTGGTCGCCGATATCAATATCGGCTGCGGCCACTGTTATTATTGTCGGCGCAACGAACTGCTGAACTGCCCGGAGATCCGCCAGCTCGGCATTCACACCCACGGCGCGTTTGCGCAGTATGTGGCGATTCCAGCCCGTCTGGTGATCCCGATCGGCGATGAGATTGCGGATAGCGTTGCCTGCCTGACCGAACCCTTCTCTTGCGTGGTGCGCGCCAGTAAAAAAATCGGCCTCAGCGTGGCAGAGTCCGTGGTGGTGATTGGCGCGGGCCCGGTGGGCAACATGCATATTCAGATGGCGCGTTTGCTGGGCGCCGCGCCGATTATTGCCGTGGAGCTGAATCCGCAGCGGGCCGAGCTCGCCAGACAGTGCGGTGCGGATAGCGTCATCACCGACCCCGAACGCGCGCTGGAGCAGATCAAGGCGCTTACGGAGGGACGCGGCGCCGACGTGGTCATCGAAAGCGTCGGCCATCCGGAATTGTATCAACAGGCGCTAACGTTTATGCGCCCAGGCGGACGGCTGCTGGCCTTCGGTTTAACCGATGCGGAAACCGAGATAGCCATTAAACCGTTGGAGATAATTTTAAAGGAGCAAAGGATTCAGGGCAGCGTGGCCGGGATGGGGGAAGATATGCACCAGGCGCTGCATCTGCTGAGCCATCAACGTTTTATTACCGCCCCGTTCCGCGAGTCCGTTCACCCGCTGGAGGATATTCAGCAGGTTTTCTCCACCCTGCTCGCTCATCCGCAGCACCTGAAAATTCAGCTACGTATTGCCGAGGAGTAAGATTTTCGCCGCACGGATAAGACGGCAGAATCAATCACCACCTCCCCAGGAGGTGGTTTAGGGATGACAATAAAAAAAGGTGCTCCTGATGAGCACCTTTTTTGCCTTCCCGGGTCACTCAGGCTTTGCGGTCGGCTGGCGTCGGCGCCCCTTCATCCAGCAGGCCCTGTTGTTGCAGCGTACGCCAGAAATCATCCGGGATCGGCGCGGCAATCCACTCCAGGCAGTTTTCCAGCTGCGCTACCGTGCGGGTGCCGGGAATAATCGTGGGCACCGCCGGGTGAGCCAGGACAAACTGCAGCGCGGCCGCTGGCAGACTGACGTGATAATCGCGGCAGACGTTTTCAATTTTGCTGACTTTTTGCAGAATCGCCGGGCTGGCCGGGCCATAGTTATATTTCGCGTTCTCAACCGCCCCGGTCGCCAGTATCCCGCTGTTGAATCCCCCGCCAATCACCACCGCCGCATTACGCTCTTCGCACAGCCGCAGGAACGCTTTTAACGCCTCCTGTTCCAGCAGCGTATAGCGCCCGGCCAGCAGGAAACAGTCAAAGTCGGCTTCCTGCAGCGCAGCATGGCACACCTGCCATTCATTGACGCCCATCCCTACCGCCTTAATCACGCCTTCATCGCGCAGCTGCGCCAGCGCGCGCCATGCGCCATCCATCGCCTGACGAAAGTAGTGCGGCTGTTTATCCCCGTGAGTATAAAAATCGCAGTCGTGAATAAACGCGATATCGATATGCTCCAGCGCCATGCGCTGCAGACTGTCTTCGATGGATCGCATCGTTGCCGAATAGGAGTAATCAAAGACCGCCTCAAACGGCAGCGGGTTGACCCACACCCCGGAATCAATTTCGCTACGTTTTTTCGGCTTCAGCAGACGACCGACCTTAGTGGACAACACATACTCATCGCGTGGATACCAGCGCAAACCGTGGCCAATCCTCGCTTCGCTCAGACCATGGCCATACAGCGGCGCGGTATCAAAATAGCGCAGACCGTTGTCCCACGCCTGGCGAATCATGTTCTGCGATTCTTGTTCACTGATGGGACGGAAAATATTGCCAATTGGCGCGGCACCGTAACCCATTGCCGTAACCTGAACAGCGGTACGGCCAAACGCATTCTTCTGTGATGGATCCATGTCTGTGCTCCTGCAGGTTTAGAGTTTAATTAACTAACAAGATAGTTATATCAAAACGAATGTTGTGAAAATGTTACCTGGATAACAAAGCGGCATTAATGACGTTGATCCGGCTTTTACTTTCTGCAATTGTAACTAACTAGTTAGTTTATTTTGTACTGAGTTCAACGAGGATAACGAGCATGCATGGCAAACTAAAAAGCGTCGAAGAAGCGGTTGCTTTGATTAAAGATAACTCCACCGTTGCCTTCACCGGCTCCGGCGGCGGCCTGCTGGAGTCTGACTACGTCATGGCGGCCATCGCGACGCGCTACCGCGAAACCGGACATCCGCGGAATCTCACCCTGATTCATGCTTTAGGGATTGGCAATGGCAAAGGATCCGGTCTTGGCCGCCTCGCTATACCGGGACTGGTGAAACGGATCATCGGCGGCCACTGGTCATGGTCTTCCGAGCTACAAAAAATGGCCCGCGACAATGAGATCGAGGCCTACTGTCTGCCCACCGGCATCATCATGACGCTGTATCGCGAAAGCGGCGCCGGGCGACCGGGCGTCATTTCCAGCGTCGGGCTGGGCACTTTTGTCGACCCGTTGATAAGCGGTGGCAAATGCAATGACATCACCTGCGAGGATATCGTTTCGCGTATTGAACTCGACGGTAAAACCTGGCTGCATTACAAACCGTTTAAAGTGGATGTTGCGGTGATTCACGGATCGCAGGCGGACGTCGTGGCGAACATATCCACCAGCGAAGAGCCCGCGGAGCTGGATACTTATGCCGTCGCCTTAGCAGCACACAACAACGGTGGGATGGTTATCGCCCAGGTGAAATCCACCGCCGATCAGCACTTTGTCCCGGCCCGTAAGGTCACCGTCCCCGGCGTGATGATCGACCATATCGTTGAATGCCCGGCGCAGTGGCAGAGCTATCTTGCCGAATACGATCCGGCCATCTCCGGACAGGTCGCCCCGCCGGATGAACACCCGCTCGACGCGCCGGCAGAGGGCATTCGCCGCCTGATCTCGGGTCTGGCGGTACGGGAGCTGAAGCCAAATATGCGGGTCAATTATGGGTTCGGCATCCCCGGCGGGATCTCAGCCATGGCGGACAAATCGCTGGTCGACTCCTGCTGGCAAATGGTGGAACAAGGCATTCACAACGGCCAGCTTCTCGACGGCGCGCTGTTCGGTGCGGCAAAATATCCGCATGCCATTGTCAGCTCGCTCGATCAGTTCGATCTGTTTAGCGGCGGCGGGCTGGATATCACCTTCCTCGGCATGGGCGAGATGGACGCTGAAGGGAATGTCAACGTTTCGCAGCTGGGCGACACTATCGTCGGACCGGGCGGCTTTATCGATATTACCTGCGGTGCCAAAAAGGTCGTTTTCTGCGGCACCTTCGAAGCAAAAGGCCTACAGGTGTGCCAGCAGGGTGCGCGTTTACAGATCGAGTCCCATGGGCAAATTCCCAAACTGGTGCGGAAAGTTCGCCATATCACTTTCAGCGGGCCGGAAGCCATAAAACGCGGACAGGAAGTGTTGTACGTTACGGAGCGCGCCATTTTCCGGCTGACGGAAGAAGGCGTGGAGCTGGCGGCAATCGTCAGCGGGGTTAACCTCGAGCAGGATGTATTGCAGCGTATGCAATTCTGCCCGAAAGTCGACAGCCCCGCGGTCGTCTCTCTCTGAATGAGCAAAGCGATGCGGATATCAGGGCTGTAATATCCGCATTATCGTTTCGACGTTAAAATCAAGGCGCTGCTGAAGGGAATCAGCATCCATGAAATTGCGATCGAACAGAATGGCGCCGGTATATTTATTATTGAAGTAATAATAGTTGACCGCCGCAATGGTGATCACCAGCTGTTCAGCATCAACGCCCGCCCGGAAAACACCCTGCTCCACACCGCGCTGCAGAATCCCCTCCATCAGGGTAACCATTGATTTCTGTGCCGACTTGATCGCCACTGATTTTTTCAGATGTACGGCGCGATGCAGGTTTTCGCTGTTCACCAGCGTCAGAAACTCCGGGTTTTTCAGGTAGTAGTTCCAGGTAAACCTGACCAGCGCTTCAACCGCTTCTTTCGGCTCCAGGCTGTCGAGATTTAATTTTTTTTCCGCGGCACGAATATCAAGGTAGGAATCTTCGACCACTTTCTGGAAAAGCTGCTCCTTGCTACCAAAATAGTGATAAATCATACGCTTATTTGATTTTGCTTTTTCAGCGACAACGTCAATGCGTGCGCCGCCGAGTCCCTTTTGCGCGAACTCTCGTTTCGCGGCTTTCAGGATCCGATTTTGTGTCGCAACAGGGTCACGGACCTGTACTGTTTTTTCCGTAGCTGATTTAGTCATTACATCGTTTTGGTTGCGGATCTGGCTGATGATTAACCCTTACTCATTGGCGGAAATCAAGAAAAATTTTTCGCTAATCTCCTTTCTGCTAGCCGCTTAACAATTTCATTACAAGGGCTGGCGTTTCCTTATTCAATCCAAAAACAGCATGCTAATATATGTAACCATATAGTTATATATAAATAACATTATACTTATAAAACATAAAGTTAAACCCAAACACAATCAACCCATCTTGTCCCCATCTAAAAATGCGATGGACAGGATGACAACGATCACTCGCTGGCTCTTACCGAGCGGTAAGGAAGGCTATGAACGATGGGAAGAGGACGATGAGTAATACATTTCACCCTGTAGACGTTAACCACCCTTTGCTGCCTGAAAAAGCGCGTGAATTTCAGATGTTCATCAATGGCAAATGGACCACGGGCCACAGCAGCGAAAGTTTTGTCCGTAAAAGCCCGGCCCACGATATTGTCGTTAGCACCTATCCGGCGGGAACCGTTGAAGACGTTGATGAGGCGGTAAAGGCAGCCAGAGACGCCTTTGACTGCGGAAAATGGTCGCGCATTAGCGGCGCAGCGCGTGCGGCGGTATTGCTGAAAACCGCCCAGCTCATTCGCGAGAACCTTGCGGAACTGGCGCTGCTGGAAACGCTGGAAACCGGTAAACCTATCGCCCAGTCGCGCGGCGAGATCCAGGGCGCGGCCGATATCTGGGAATATGCCGCCGGCCTGGCGCGCAGCATCAATGGCGACAGCTTTAATAATCTCGGCGACAACATGCTGGGTCTGGTGACTCGCGAACCCATCGGCGTCGTCGGCGTCATCACGCCGTGGAACTTCCCTTTCTTTATTGGCGCAGAACGCTACCCCTATATTCTGGCCGCCGGCTGTACGCTGGTGGCGAAAGCCGCCGAGATCACATCCGGTACGACTCTGCTGTTGGCCGGTATTCTTAAAGAGGCGGGGCTGCCCGACGGCGTATTTAACGTCGTCACCGGCAGCGGTTCGGTCGTCGGCCAGCGGATCACCGAACATGTCGATATCGATATGGTCTCTTTCACCGGATCCACCGCCGTCGGACAGATGGCGCTGCACGCGTCGGCAAAAAACATCAAACGCCTTGGTCTGGAGCTGGGCGGTAAAAATCCGCAGGTGGTTTTTGCCGATGCCGATATTGACGCCGCGCTGGACGGTACGCTGTTTGGCTTCCTGTTCAATACCGGGCAGTGCTGCGTCAGCGGCAGTCGTTTACTGGTTGAACGTTCTATCCATAAAGATTTCTGCCAGAAGCTGGTTGAACGCGCGCAGAAAGTGCGCAGCGGCGATCCGCTGAATGAAAGCACCCAGATTGGCGCGATCGTTACGGAGAAACACTACCAGACCGTGCTCGGCTATATCGAGCAGGGGAAAAATGAGGGGGCGACCCTGCTCACCGGCGGCAAGGCGGTTCCCACCGGGAATGGGCTGTTTATCGAACCGACCATTTTCGATGATGTGACCCCGGAAATGACTATTTTCCGCGAAGAGATCTTCGGCCCGGTGCTCTGCGTTACCCCGTTCGACAGCTATGAAGAGGCGATCGGCATTGCCAATGACACCTGCTACGGGCTGGCGGCCAGCATCTGGACGTCGAATCTGGATAAGGCGGTGCAGGGCTTCCGCGATCTGAAAGCGGGCAGACTGTGGGTGAATACCACTATCGCCGGCGGCCCCGAGCTCCCTTCCGGCGGCTTTAAACAGTCCGGTATCGGGCGCGAAAGCGGCAGCTATGGTCTGGATGAATATACCGAGATTAAATCCGTACATATCCAGTTGGGCAAGCGCGCTAAATGGCTCGCTGAGTGATTTTGGGGCAGAGGATCAGACATGTACGACTACATTATTATTGGCGGCGGTTCGGCGGGCAGCGTCCTTGCGTCGCGCTTAAGCGAAAACGCCGACTGCAAAGTGCTGCTGGTTGAGGCCGGTCCGAAGGACAGCAACCCCTACATCCATTTACCGGTTGGCTTTAGCAAACTCACCGCCGGGCCGCTGACATGGGGTTATAAAACGGTACCGCAGCCCCAGCTCGGCAATCGTGAGCTGCTGTTTGCCCAGGGGCGGGTGCTGGGCGGCGGGAGTTCTATCAACGCCGAAGTATTCACCCGCGGTACGCCGGCGGACTATGACCGCTGGGCGGCGGAAAAGGGCTGTGACGGTTGGTCATTTGCCGATATTCAGCGCTATTTTATTAAATCCGAAGATAACGACACCTTTTCTGACGCCTGGCACGGCGTCGGCGGCCCGCTCGGCGTCTCCAGCCCGATCGGCGCTAATCTGATGAGCAAAACCTTCAGTCAAGCCTGCCAGCAGGCGGGACTGCCCTACAATCCCGACTTCAACGGCGCGACCCAGGCCGGCTGCGGTCTGTATCAGACCACCACCCGCAACGCCCGTCGCTGTTCTGCGGCGGTGGGCTATCTGAAAGACGCGCGCCAGCGGAGCAATCTCACGATTAAGACCGGCTGCCATATTTCCCGGCTGCTTATCGATAACCAGCGCGCCGTCGGCGTGGAGATCTATCAGGATGGCACACCGCAACGGCTGCATGCCAGCCGTGAAGTCATCGTCAGCGCCGGAGCCATTGGTTCTCCTAAACTGCTGCAGCTTTCGGGAATTGGCGCGGCCGATGAGCTGAGTAAAAAAGGCATTCCGGTGGTTGCCGATCTCCCGGGGGTCGGGGAAAACCTGCAGGACCATCTGGGCATCGACCTGATCTTTGAGCTCAGTAACGCGCTGAGCTATGACAAGTACAAAAAGACGCACTGGATGCTGTGGGCCGGGCTGGAATATCTGCTGTTCCGCAAAGGGCCGGTATGTTCGAACATCGTCGAAGGCGGCGCGTTCTGGTATGTCGATAAACAGTCCGTCACTCCCGATACGCAAATTCACTTCCTGGCGGGTGCCGGGGTGGAAGCCGGTATCGAACCGGTGCCTTCCGGCTCCGGGGTGACGATTAACAGCTACTTCCTGCGTCCGCGCAGCCGCGGTCGGGTCACATTACGCTCGGCTAACGCCAGCGATGCTCCGCTGATCGACCCGAACTATCTCAGCGATCCGTACGATCTCAAAATGAGTGTCGAAGGCTGCAAGCTGATGCGCGATATCATGCAACAAAGCGCCTTCTCGCCCTATATTCGCCGCGAACATATGCCGGGACAGGACGCGCAAAGCGATAAAGATCTGGAAAACTACATCCGCCAGTTTGCGCGCACCTGCTATCACCCGGTGGGCACCTGCAAAATGGGCGTCGACGAAATGTCGGTGGTCGATACCCAATTACGCGTTCGCGGCATTGAAGGGCTGCGCGTGGTGGACTCGTCGGTGATGCCCGATCTGGTCAGCTCCAACACCAATGCCCCCACCATTATGATCGCCGAGAAAGCCAGCGATCTGATTATCGCGTCGCACTGATCACAAATTGTCGCCCATGTTCGTTTTCATGGGCAAAAACCGGTTGAATAAATAACTAAATAGTTATTTACTTAAAACCAGAAAGACATGTCAACATCCCGAGAGGTAACGATGAAAGTTCTCGTCCCCGTAAAACGCGTTGTCGATCATAACGTTAAGATCCGCGTACAAAACGATGGCAGCCAGGTTGATCTGAGCAACGCGAAAATGGCGCTCAACCCGTTCTGCGAAATTGCGGTTGAAGAAGCCATTCGCCTGAAAGAGCTCGGCATCGCCAGCGAGATCGTGGTGGTCACCATCGGTGAAGAAGTGGCCCAGGAGCAGCTGCGCAGCGCGCTGGCGATGGGAGCCGACCGCGGGTTGCTCATCGCTACCCCTTCGTCCCTCGAACCGCTCAACCTGGCAAAGCTGCTGGCGAAAGTGGTCGAACGGGAGCAGCCGTCGTTAATCCTGATGGGGAAACAGTCCATCGATGGCGACAATAACCAGACCGGGCAAATGCTTGCCTCGCTGTGCGGTTATCCGCAGGGAACTTTTGCCGCCGAGCTGCGTATTGAGAATGGCCAGGCGCTGGTCACCCGTGAAATAGACGGCGGCCTGCAGACCGTGTCGTTGACGCTGCCGGCAGTGGTCACCACCGACCTGCGCCTTAACCAGCCGCGCTATACCTCCCTGCCCAACATGATGAAAGCGAAAAAGAAACCGCTCAGCATCCTGCCGGTGGAGGAGTTTGGTCTTGAGCTACGCCCGCACACGACCCTGTTAAAAGTCGAAACCCCGCCAGTGCGCGAAGCCGGCGTACGCGTCGATAGCGTGGATGAACTGTTGAACAAGCTGAAAAACGAAGCGAAGGTGATTTGATATGGCTACTTTACTCCTTGTCGAACATGACAATAACCAGCTCAACGCAGTGACCAAAAATGCGGTCAGCGCCGCCCGGGAGCTGGGTGGCGAGGTGACCCTGCTGGTGGCGGGCGAAAACTGCCGCGCGGTGGCGGAACAGGCTGCGCGCATTGCCGGGGTGGCGAAAGTGCTGCTCGCTGACGATAGCGCCTTTAGACATCAGCTGGCCGAAAACGTCGCCGCGCTGATGCTTTCGCTCCGCGGGGATTACAGCCATCTGCTCGCCGTCGCCAGCGCAAACGGGAAAAACATCCTGCCGCGCGTTGCGGCCCTCGCCGACGTCGCGCAAATCTCCGACGTGATTGCAGTGGTCGGCCCCAGGGTCTTCAAACGTCCGGTTTATGCGGGCAGCGCAATCGCCACCGTTGAGAGTCTCGACCCGCAGGTGGTCATGACCCTGCGCGCCTCCAGCTTCCCGGCAGCGCAAGAAAGCGAGTCTGCCGCGCCCATTGAGCAGGTCGCCGGCGTCGCTCACCAGCCGCTATCCCGTTTTATTCATGAAGAGCTGGCGCAATCCGATCGCCCGCAGCTTGCTACCGCCCGCGTGGTGGTTTCCGGCGGTCGCGCGCTGGGCAGCCGCGAAAACTTTGCTCTGATCGAACAGCTTGCCGACAAACTGCACGGCGCCGTCGGCGCATCCCGCGCGGCGGTCGATGCCGGGATGGTCGCCAACGATCTGCAGGTCGGGCAGACCGGAAAAATTGTCGCGCCGGAGCTGTATATCGCAGTGGGTATTTCCGGGGCCATTCAGCACCTGGCCGGGATGAGCAATGCCAAAGTCATCGTGGCGATCAACAGCGACGAAGAAGCGCCAATTTTCAAAATCGCCGACTACAGCCTGGTGGGCGATCTGTTTGAGATTGTGCCGCAGCTGGTCGCGAAACTGTGATGAGCATGGGGCAGGCAACAAAAGATGGAGGTTATGGTGGAACGTGAAACGATGGAATTTGACGTCCTCATTGTCGGTGGAGGACCCGCCGGGCTATCGGCAGCCTGCCGGTTGATGCAAATGGCGCAGCAGGAACAACGTCAGCTGAGCGTTTGCGTCATTGAAAAAGGGGCTGAGGTTGGCGCGCATATTCTTTCCGGAGCACTGTTCGAACCCCGGGCGCTCAACGAACTCTTCCCCGACTGGCCGTCGCTCGGCGCACCGCTGAACACGCCGGTGACGCAAGATGAACTCTTGTTGCTGCGCGATGGTGAAAAAGCGTGGAAGATCCCGGCGGCTTTTATCCCTGCCCCAATGCATAACGCGGGTAATTACGTCATTAGCCTGGGGGATTTTTGCCGCTGGCTGGCCCGCCAGGCAGAAGCGATGGGAGTAGATATTTTCCCCGGTTTTGCCGCCGCCAGCATCCTGTATGACGATGCCGGCGCCGTCGCCGGCATCACCACCGGCGATATGGGGATCAATGCCCGGGGGGAAGAAAAACCCGGTTTTACCCCGGGTATGAACCTGCTGGCGAAATATACGCTGTTCGCCGAAGGCTGCCGCGGTCATCTGGGCAAACAGCTGATCGCGAATTATCAACTTGATGCCGGCCGGGATCCGCAGCACTACGCGCTGGGTATTAAAGAGCTGTGGGAGATCCCAGCGGAAAAAAGCCGCCCCGGAGAGGTTATCCACGCTTCCGGCTGGCCGCTGAGCGACGGCGCATCGGGGGGGAGTTTTCTCTACCACGCCGGGAATAATCAGGTGGTCGTCGGGCTGATTGTCGATCTCAACTACCGTAACCCTTATTTAAGCCCGTTCGATGAGTTTCAGCGTATGAAGCATCACCCGGCCTTTAGCGAAACCCTCAGCGGCGGAAAACGTCTCTCCTACGGCGCGCGCGCCATCACCAAAGGGGGTATCAACGCGCTGCCCAAAATGCATTTTCCCGGCGGGCTGCTGATTGGCTGCGACGCGGGCACGCTCAATTTCGCCAAAATTAAAGGAAGCCACACGGCGATGAAAAGCGGGATGCTGGCCGCTGAATCGGTCTATCGGGCGCTGATACAAACCCCCGATGACAAACGGGACCTTGCTGATTTTGCGCAGGCGTTTCATCAATCATGGCTCGGGGAAGAGCTACGCCAGTCACGTAACTTTGGCCCGCTGCTGCACCGCTTTGGTACGCTGACAGGCGGGGCGCTTAACTATATCGATCAGAACTGGTTTAAAGGCAAGCTACCGTTCACGCTGCATGACCGTCAAGCGGATCACTTGCAGCTGCAGACAGCGGAACAAAGCACCCCCATTAACTATCCCAAACCGGATAACCAGCTGAGTTTTGATAAGCCCTCCTCCGTCTATCTGGCGAACACGTCGCACGATGAAGATCAGCCCTGCCATCTCAGGTTAAAAGATCCTGAGCTGTCGGTACGGGAAACGCTGCCGCGTTTTGCTGAACCGGCCCAGCGTTATTGCCCGGCGGGGGTTTATGAAATCATCACCCTTGCCGGAAAGCCTAAATTGCAGATTAATGCGCAAAACTGCGTGCACTGTAAAACCTGCGACATCAAAGATCCTCTGCAGAATATCGTCTGGACGGTGCCCGAAGGGGGCAGCGGCCCCAACTACCCGAATATGTGATCAGTTCTTTACCCCGGCAGCGCCGGGGTTTTCTTTATCGGGGTTTGCTTTGCCTGCGTTCTGCCCCCTTCCCGCCATATGCCGGTGACAGGCAAAAAAAAAGCACCCCGTCTGGAGTGCCTGTTCTTCCGGGTAACAGAGGATTACGCCAGTAAATTGCGACCGATAATCATGCGCTGAATCTGGTTAGTCCCTTCATAGATCTGAGTTATCTTGGCGTCGCGGTACAGGCGTTCCACCTCCACGCCGCGAATATAGCCGCCGCCGCCAAAAATTTGCACCGCATTGCCGCTGTGCTGCACCGCAACATCGCCGGCAAAGCATTTCGCCATCGAGCAGGCAATCGAAGTATCCGCGGCGTCAGTGTCAATTTTATAGGCCGCGCTGTGCACCAGCAGACGAGCGGCTTCGGTATCTTTGGCGATATCCGCCAGCATAAACTGCACGCCCTGGAAATCAGCAATCGGTTTGCCGAACTGTTCGCGCTGTTTCGCATACTCAATCGCCGCTTCCAGCCCGGCGCGGGCAATACCGACTGCCAGCGCGCCGATGCCCACCCGACCTTTATTCAGCACGCTCATCATAATGTGAAAGCCGCGGTTTTCCGGCCCCAGCAGCGCGTGTGCCGGCAGTCTGACCTGGTTGAAATGCAGTTCGCCCACCTGCGATGAGCGCTGACCCATTTTGTGCTCTTTCGGGCCACGGGAGACGCCATCGCGGGAGCAATCGACAATAAAGATGCTCATGCCGCGGTGACCAGCCTCTTTATCCGTGCGCGCCAGCACAAAGGCCACATCGGCCACCGGCGCATTATGGATCCACAGCTTACTCCCGTTCAGCACCCAGCCATCCGCAGTACGGGTCGCGGTGGTTTTAATTCCTGAGACATCGGAACCGGCCCCGGCTTCGGTGATGCAATAGGCCCCTTTCAGCGAGGCATTCAGCAGGCCCGGCAGCCACTGGGCGCGTTGCGCATCATCCCCGTATTTTGATAACAGCGTTCCCAGCAGCTCGACCAGGCCGCACTGATCGGCAATCGAGGCGTAACCGCGCGACAGTTCTTCCATCACCACGGCATAGGCCACCGCATCCAGTCCGACGCCGCCATACTCTTCCGGAACGGTGATACCGAACAGCCCCAGCTCCCCCATTTGTTGGTAGATCTCCGCGGCAAAGCGCTCTTCTCTGTCCAGCTCTTCCGCCTGAGGCCGAATCACTTCGTCGGCAAACTTACGGGTCATCTCGCGGATCTGTTGATGGGTTTCAGTCAAATACATGGTCATCCTCCTGCCAGCTATTAGTCATGCCGTCTGTTTCTCACGACATTCGAACACATTAATTAAATAACCAGATAGTTACTACATTGGATGAATATGGTTGTCAATCCAGTTAAATAATTGTTGTTAACCAAACGACAAATATTGCAATCACAGGCAGCGGTCAGCTCACCATTCGCTGCCCGGCTTATCACTTTAGTCGTGAGTATCTTGACTTTTCCGCGGGCAAAAAGTACACCTAAAAGTAACTAAATAGATACTTAACTGAGGAGTCAATATGCTTAGCATTCACCTGCCAACCCCACAAGGGATCATGACGAATTATCCGCTCGTGACCACAGAAGAACGTCCGACGGCTATCACCCCCGCGTTTAACCGTATCGCCTATGCCGCCGCCCACGTGGTGATCGACCCGCGGCATCAGGGAGCGGACTGGCTGAACAATCCGCGCATAGACTGGGACGCGACGCTGGCCTATCGCCACCATCTCTGGCGACTTGGGTTTAATATTGCCGAAGCAATGGATACCGCCCAGCGCGGCATGGGAGTCAGCTGGGAGATCGCCAAAGAGCTGATTATCCGTTCGCTGCAAGAGGCGCAAACCGTACCCGGTGCCGATCTTGCTGCCGGCGTGGGGACCGATCAGCTGGAGGCGGCCCACGCCACCACGCTGGAACAGGTTATCGCGGCCTATGAAGAGCAGATGGAACTGGTCGAACAACATAACGGCAAAATCATTTTGATGGCCAGCCGGGCCTTAGCCAAAGTGGCAAAAACGCCACAGGATTATCTTGCCGTCTATAACCGTCTGCTGGAACAAAGCCAGGATAAAATTATCCTCCACTGGCTGGGAGAGATGTTTGACCCGGCGTTAGCCGGCTACTGGGGGTCGACGGATTTTGCCGCCGCCGCGGATACCGTGCTGGAGATCATCGCCAACAACGTTGATAAAGTGGAAGGCATTAAGATTTCGCTGCTGAGTAAAGAAAAAGAGGTCGCCTTCCGTAAGCGCCTGCCTTCACAGGTGAAAATGTACACCGGCGACGATTTCAACTATCCCGAACTGATTGCCGGAGAGGATGGCCATTACTCGCATGCGCTGTTAGGTATTTTCGACGCTATCGCCCCGGTAGCCGCCGCCGCACTCAACGAACTGGCGCTGGGCAATAGCGGGGAATACTATCGGCTGATGAACCCCACTGTCGCCCTGTCGCGGGAAATCTTTAAAGCGCCGACGCAGTATTACAAAGCGGGCATTGTATTTCTGGCCTGGCTCAACGGTCACCAGAGTCATTTCTCGATGGCCGGCGGCATGCAGGCGGCACGCGAGATTAGCCACTATGCCGAAATTTTCCGCCTGGCGGACCAGGCCGGTCTGTTGCAAGATCCGCAGCTGGCTACCCGGCGAATGAAAAATCTGCTGACGGTTTATGGCCTCTGAGTATTATGCGACGAGGCGTTTATTTCCCAGAGTCACCGCTCTGGGAACCCCCTCCCCTAGCCAAATTCGCGGTGCCGCTGCTTGCAGATAGCAAGCACCTCATCCGGGTCCCGCTGCCACCAGTTGTTACGGGAGAATATCTCCACTTCGTGCAAACCGCTGTAGCCCAGCGCCTCGATAGCCTGGCGATGGCTACGAATGTCGATAACTCCGTCCCCCATCATGCCGCGATCCAGCAGCATATCCGTAGTGGGCACTAACCAGTCGCAAATATGGAAAGCCAACAGCCGATCGACGCCTGCCCGTTCAATCTGCTGCTGAAACTGCGGATCCCACCAGGTGTGATAGAGATCCACGGCGATACCCAGCCCCTCGTCGCCTAGTTCGTCGCAAAGATCGTTGGCCTGGGCCAGCGTATTTACGCAGGCGCGCTCGGCGGCGTACATCGGATGCAGGGGCTCAATCGCCAGCGGCATGCCGAGCGGGCGCGCGTAGTCCAGCAGTTCACTCAGCCCATCACGCACCTGCTGCCTGGCGGCGAGTAAATCTTTCGATCCCGCAGGCAGCCCTCCGACCACCAGCACCAGGCAAGGTGCGCCAAGCTCCAGAGCTTCATCCACTGCCCGCCGGTTATCCAGAGCCTTCTCCCGACGCTCCTCCGGGGTGCTGCCGGGAAACATACCGCCGCGACAATAGCCGCTCAGCAGCAGGTCATGGTGGCGGATAAGACGTGCGGACTCTTTCAGCCCCAGCGCCTGGACCTGATCGCGCCAGGGCGCAATGCCGCGAATCTCATGCCGGGCACAGCCTTCAATGATCTGATCAAGTGTCCATTTCTCCCGCACCGTGGCGGTATTGAGGGATAGTTTACGGCTGTCGGGTTGACTCATCTGTGTGACCTCAGTGTCTTGTGCCTGAAAAACGTTAAACCAGATAAGTTGAGCATCATTTTTCTCAACAAAGCATTATAGAAATTAATATGTTGGGTAAATACGACAGCAATCACATAACCAACTAGTTAGTTATATTTATAAATAAAAACGCGCATAAAGCGAGGGAACGGCAGGCGACGGATCCGTGCCGGGACAATAAGCTTGTCGTACGAAAATCGATCCGAAGGAGCGTCAGATGCTGCTTTTCAGGTGACAGCGGAAAGAGCGGAAGTGACAATACCGCCAGCTAAGATGGGCTGGCCGGTGAAGAAAGCAGACACCCGGGGTGTCTGCCCGATATTTCGCTTGTAAACTACCAGCCGCAGACGTTGGTCTCTTCATCCGATTCATAACCGCGCACGATATTAATCAGATCTTTGACGGCATCGGCAGCCACCCCCGGCGCCTGCAGCTCATTCAGGGAGGCAAACTCTTTATCCACCGATACACCATTATTATTATTGGTCACCGACAGCGTGAACCCCTTCCCCTGGCTATTGTCAGACGACAGCGGGGCAACAAGTTCTGCCAGCGCCTGCTCGGCCATGGCGGGAATATATAGCGCCATCGGCTTCAAATAGACTTTCTCTTGTCTGTCATTATTGTTGCCATTAGCAACAGCCAGTGAATAACCTCTATTTTCGTTGTTCATACGTGCAGCCTTATCCCTCTATCAGAATTTGAGGATCGACATAAAAATCTACGTTGAAGACGGTGTCTTCAGTCAATGCTTCAATTCGGTGCCATTTCTCCGGCGGAAATACGCCAAACTGTCCGGCTTCAATGGTCAGCGTTTCCACCGGCTGCGGGCTGGTCTCATCGGCATAGCCGTAATAGCGGATAGCCCCCTGCATCACAGCCAGACGGGGATAGACTCCCTGCCGGGTTCCGGCATCAAGATGCCGCTGCCAGATAGAGGCGGGCGCCGTCTCTGTAGTCCACAGGGGCGTAGTTCGCGTATGAACATAGTGGGTGGGAATAATAATTCGCTGCATGATTCGGCCTCGCTTTCCGCACCCTTGCGTGCGGTGGGAACGGTGAAATATGTTGCATATGATATACCCCTTTTAATCACTAAGGGTATTATTTTTAAAGATGAGAATTTTCTACCCCCGTTAATACTCAATAAGGGTTAGTTTTTCTGAAATATAAGAATGGACGGACCTGTGAATCAGATCCGCGATAAGACAGGAGAGAAGATGATTTATTTTACCGGCGTGTTCAGGGGCCCGGGTTTACCAATTAGATAACCCTGAACCAGATCGCAACCTAATTGTTGCAGCGAATGGAGTTGTTCTTCTGTTTCGACGCCTTCGGCGACAATACGCATATGTAAACTTTTTCCCATGCTGATGATCAGACGCACAATATCAAGATCGTCTTTTTGCAGCGGAATATTAATCACAAACGAGCGATCGATTTTTATCTTATCGAACGGGAAATAGCTCAAACGCGACAATGACGAGTAGCCGGTACCAAAATCATCAATCGAAATCTGGATCCCCAGCTCACGCAGCTGGCTGAGAATCTCTAAAGAGCGGGTGTTTTCATTGAACACATCCGACTCGGTAATTTCCAGATCCAGACGATGCGGATCGAGGCCCGTTTTTTTCAATACGCTGACAATCACATCGGTCAACGAGCTGTTAATCAACTGAATAGGCGATACGTTTACCGAGACCTTAAGCGGCGATGACCAACGCGCCGCCTCTTCGCAGGCGGTGCTGAGCACCCACTCGCCGAGGGCGTTTATCATGCCCGTTTTCTCGGCAATCGGAATAAAGGTGCTCGGCGGAACCACGCCGCGTACCGGATGGAACCAGCGCACCAGCGCTTCGTAACCGTAAATTTCACCGCTGACCGTGTCGGCTATCGGTTGGTAATACACCCGGAATTCACCATTACCGAGCGCCTGCAGCAGATCATCCTCGAACGATTTATTCTCCTGCAGACGTTGCAGCATGCCGGCGCGGAAGACCTTGACGGTACCTGCGCCCTCTTTTTTCGCCTCATACAGCGCCAGATCGGCACATTTATATAAATAATCGGTGCGCGTTTCGCGATCGGAAAGCACGATGCCGATGCAGGCATCGATGTTGATCATCGAGTCATAGATTTGATAGGGCTGGATGATTTTTTCCCGGATCACCATCGCCCGTTCCAGCGCCATCTCTTCGCTCAGGTCACAGGAGATCAGGGCGAATTCATCGCCTCCCAGACGATAGAGCGTTTCCGCAGTTTTACGGAAAAACGACAGGCGGCTGGCCAGTTCCTGCAGCAGTTTATCGCCGGAATCGTGGCCCAGCGTATCGTTTACATCTTTAAAATTATCGAGGTCGAAAAGCATCACCACGGCACAGCCATCGTAAGGCCTGACCTGATTGACAATTTCCTGCAACTTTTGCCAGAAGGAGAGCCGATTCGGCATACCGGTCAGCGAGTCATGGTAAGCATCGTACTGCAGACGGCGGTTTTGCACCTGCAGCTTCTCTTTTGACAGCTGCAGATCGTCGGCCAGCAGCTTCATTCGCACATGGGCACGCCGCAGATTGTTATTCTGCCGCAGCATCAACAGGCCCAACGTGATACAGGTTGTAATCAACAGGATGGAGATAATTGAATAGATGTAATACAGATTCTGAATTTTATCGTGAGTATGATTAACAACGTCAATCCCCTGCACCAGCGAGGTGGAGGCGAGCGAGGTCATCGGGCCGTCAATCTCTCTCATTTTGCCTAACACCGTCTTAATCTGAGCAGGTGTCATTTTATCCAGCCCGCTATCGAGCTGCTGCAAAATAGCGAACAACGTATCGACGGTAGCCTGGCGCCCGGCATCTTTATGAATAAAATTCCTCAGTTCGCCCTGCTGCAACAGTTCAATCTGGCTCAACATAATATCCAGGCGCAGACGTACCTGATCGCGGTCAGCGCTCTCCACGCCAAGTGCGAATGCGCCTAAACTCGACTCCAGCCGCATATACTCGGATACTATCTGGGCGACTGACCAGGAGTCCGTATAGCGGGTTAATTTCTGTAACTCACTTTGCCGCTCATGCACCAGATAGGTAATGTATCCGGTGATGATGAACAGCGACAAAATAATCCCGGTAAGTATTCGATTCAAGATCAAACCCTTACTCAATGATAATTTTTGAAACTTGCCACGCTGAACGGGAATAATAAACCTGGTTTTGCAGTTCAGGGCTGCTATCGTACGGATAAACAATAAATAAAGGGCCTTTATCACGGATGTGCATATATTCGCCATTTAATTTTAGCGCGAGGATAACAGGGAACTGGCGAAAATCATCGAGCGGGACCATCGTCGTATAGTCGTTCAAGGCAATAACCTTGGCCGTCTTGCCCCTGGCACCGACTAAATCCATGAGTTTGCTAAGGGAAACGCCCTCAAAGCGCACTTTTCCTGAGTACCAGGGCGTGGTGGTGACAATGGTCTCCATCCCCAGTTTTTCTAATGCCGCCAGGTCAAAAACCGCGGTATCGCCTGCATTTGTATTTCCAATCAAGCCGGAAATGGTTAAAACGGGCTTCCCCGTAGGGGCAGGCAGTTTTTCTGCAAAAGCATTAGGCAAAACCATAACACAAAATAAAACTGCGAAAAGTAGACGCATTTAGCTCACCATTCCGGAATTGGAGATAAGTTAATTGTAAACCATTAAGGTCAATTCTTAAAAGACGTCAGCAGCGGGTTGTGAGGTTCTCGATTAAAAATATTTTCTCTTTCCAGAACACTCTGAACCTGTGTTTACGCCTGACGATAAAAAGCACATTTTTTGCCATTAAGGCAGCACTTTCGGTAAAAATCTTTTCTCTCATCCTGGAGCGCGGTAGTCTTTGTACAGACGCCGCTAAGACTGCGTCTCATTCCAATAATGATAAACACGGCAACAGACAGGACAGGTATGGACTCAACGCTTATTTCCTCCCGCCCCGGCAAGGAGACATGTTCACTCAATCGCGCCAGAAGAGCGGCCTGGGGCAGCTTTGCCGGCGCGGTGGTTGACTGGTACGATTTTTTACTCTACGGCATTACCGCCGCGCTGGTTTTTAACCGCGAATTTTTCCCGCAGATTAGCCCGGCAATGGGTACGCTGGCCGCCTTTGCAACTTTCGGCGTCGGCTTCCTGTTTCGTCCCCTCGGCGGCATTATCTTCGGTCATTTCGGCGATCGCCTCGGCCGCAAACGGATGCTGATGATGACCGTCTGGATGATGGGGATTGCGACCGCCTGCATTGGTCTGCTCCCTTCTTTCAATCAAATCGGCTGGTGGGCCCCCGTGCTGCTTGTCACCCTACGCGCTATTCAGGGCTTCGCCGTCGGCGGAGAATGGGGCGGCGCGGCGCTGCTGGCAGTAGAAAGTGCGCCCAAAAATAAAAAAGCCTTCTACAGCAGCGGAGTTCAGGTGGGTTACGGCGTGGGTCTGCTGCTTTCCACCGGCCTGGTCTCGCTGATCAGCGCCAACACCACCAACGAGCAGTTTCTCAGCTGGGGCTGGCGCCTGCCGTTCTTGTTCAGCGTGGTGCTGGTGTTAGTTGCGCTGTGGATCCGCAACGGCATGGCCGAATCCGCCGAATTTGAAAATCAGCAGCAGGAAGCGCAGCTGAAGACGGCCAAAAAGCGCCTGCCGGTCGTCGAAGCCCTGTTTCGTCATCCCGGGGCGTTTTTACTGATTATCGCCCTGCGTTTGTGCGAACTGCTGACCATGTATATTGTCACCGCCTTCGCCCTGAATTACTCAACGCAGAACCTCGGCCTGCCGCGTGAACTGTTCCTTAATATCGGCCTGCTGGTCGGTGGGATTAGCTGTCTGACAATCCCCTGCTTCGCCTGGCTTGCGGATCGCTTTGGCCGCCGGCGGATCTACATTACCGGTGCGCTAATCGGCACGCTCAGCGCGTTCCCGTTCTTTATGGCGCTGGAGAGTCAGTCGTACTTCTGGATCCTCTTTTTCGCCCTGATGTTGGCCAATATCGCCCATGATATGGTGGTTTGCGTTCAGCAACCGATGTTCACCGAGATGTTTGGCGCCAGCTATCGTTACAGCGGGGCCGGCGTCGGCTATCAGGTCGCCAGCGTCATTGGCGGCGGCTTTACACCATTTATTGCCGCGGCATTGGTCACCTTCTCCGGTGGCTCCTGGCACAGCGTGGCGATTTACCTGACCGGCGGCTGTCTGCTCTCTGCCGTCACCGCCATGTTGATGAAAAAGACCCCTCACCCCTGATTGCGCGGTACGCGGCGGGGAACCGCCGCGTACATGGAGACCTTATGATTCAGGACAACCGCCCGGCCTGCTGGCCCGCACAGTTTCATCCCCAGCCGCTACCGCTGCTCTACTGCCCTGACCCGACGCTGGCTGAGCAGCCGCTGTTTGAACAGGCCCGCCGCGGCGATGCGGTGGCGCAGATCTGGCAGGCGCCGCAAGGACTGGTGGTGCCTGGCAGCTATCGCAAATTCAGTGAGCTCAGCGCCGTCAGCGCGCTTTTTTCCCGCCGCGGCTGGCCGGTGTGGCTTCGCCGCTCCGGCGGTGGACTGGTCCCGCAGGGCCCCGGGATTATCAATCTCAGCCTCGCCTGGCCTATCGCGCAACCGCTGGGCGAAGCGGCAGAACCTATCTATCAGCAGCTCTGCGGGCTACTTCAGCGCACGCTGGCAACGTTTGGCGTCGGGAGTCATTATCAGGCGGTGACGGGATCATTTTGCGACGGGCGCTACAATCTGGCCTGCGGCGAGGGTGACCATGCCCGCAAAATTGTCGGTACTGCCCAGTACTGGCGACCGCTGGCCGATGATCGAGGACATGTTGTCCTGGCGCATGCGGTGATTTTAGTGGATACCGATCTGATCGGCGCGCATCAGGCCGCGAACGATTTTGAAGCCCGCCTCAACAGTGGCCGGGTCTATCGTGCTGATAAAACCGTGACGCTGGCGCAACTGCTGCCCGGCGAAACAGAGTTACTTCCCCGCTTTCACCAGGCGTTGGCGGAACAGCTGGCGCTGTTCAGCTGAAGGTGTGCTTCAAATAGTGGCTGAATGTCTCTACCGCGCGTGATACGCGCGGTGCATAGGGGCGGATAACGTACAGATTTGGCGCGAAAACCTCGACCGGCCGCCAGCCAGGAAGCAACTCCTGCACCAGCCCACGGCCGATGGCCTCCCGGGCGCTGAAATCAGGCAGCAGCGCAATACCCAGCCCTGCCAGCACCGCATCACGAAGCGATTCGCTATTGTTGGTCGCGAAGGGGCCATGAACCTTGACACTCACCCGTTCGGCCGGTTGCTCGCTGGACTCGAACGTCCACTGCGGGCTTTGCGCCCCGCGCGGATAGGTCAGACACTGATGATGGCGCAACGTCTCCGGGGAATCCGGACGGCCAAAACGGCGGATATACTCTGCCGAGGCGACGATCAGCGTCGCCGTACTGCACAGCGGCCAGGCCACGTGAGTCTCCGGCAACGCTTCGCGGCGGCAGTGACGTATCGCCAGGTCAAATCCCTCGCTGGCCAGGGATACCAGCCGGTCGGTCACCTCCAGCTGCAGTTGCAGCTGCGGGTGCTGGTGCAAAAATGGCGTAATCGCCGGTACCAGCTGTTGACGGGAAAAGGCGACCGGCGCCGTGACCCGTAGCGTTCCCCGCAGCGGCCCGCCTTCATCACAGGTACCGGCAAAAATATCGCGCAGCTGTCCGAAAGGTTCGTTCAGCTCCGCCACCAGCCGCAGGCCATCCTCGCTGAGCGTCACATTCCGCGTCGTGCGATGCACCAGCTTTTTGCCGGTGATCCGTTCCAGCTCGCTAATTTTCTGACTGATCGCCGACTTGCTGACCGCCAGTTTTTCCGCGGCGCGGGTATAGCTTTTTTGCTCTTCCAGCACCGTCAGCCAGTACAGATGGGTCCAGTAACTCTCCGGGCGAATCTCATTCATCTCGATTGTTCACCTGTATAAACAATGAATTCCACTATAGCGGTTTTTGCCCGGCAGAACATGGATTAGCATCGCGGCAGTCAGCTTACCAACCGCGGAAGTAAGGAGTACCTGCCATGCCGTTACTGATATTTGATGTGATTGAAGGCCGTAGCGAACGCGAACTTAATACTCTGCTGGATGCCGCACATCGCGCGGTTATTCATGCGTTTAAAGTGCCGGAGCGCGATCGCTACCAGATTGTTCACGAAAACAAGGCCCACCATATGGTGATTGAGGATACCGGACTGGGATTCACGCGCAGCAACAAGCTGCTGGTCGTGCGGGTGTACACCAGCCCGCGCAGCGAAGAACAAAAGCAGCTCTTCTATGCCACCCTGCTCGCTGAGCTGCAGGAACATTGCGGACTCAGCGCTGATGACCTGATGATTTCCGTGATCGGTAACCAGAAAGGCGACTGGAGTTTTGGCCGCGGCGTCGCCCAATATATGACCGGAGAGCTTTAACCTTCCCGGGCCCCGTGCCGTTATGCTTTCGGCGCGGCGGCCATCCGCATACGTGCCTTTTGCTCGATGTTTTCCAGCAGTTCCTGCACGTCATCCTCATCAATATCAAGGAACTGACCGTCGAGTAATGCGGCATGAATATCTTCACGAGTCACCGGGATCCCCAGCGGCACAACCTTGGGTTTGACCTCTTCAGCCGCCAGAGGGTGGGGATAGCGGCGCCCGACCAGGTTGTTGAAGATGATTGCCAGTAGCGCCAGCATCGCCGAATTTAGCAGTACCGGCGTCAGCACAAAGTGGTATCCCGCGCTGTGTACGCCCGCTCCGCCGAGGATAGCCGTCAGCGCAACGGCACCGCCGGGCGGATGCAGACAGCGGAGGAAGTACATGGCGGCGATAGCCAGTCCGGCTGCCAGACCACAGGCCAGGGCAAGCTGAGGCACCCACATCCCGACGGTAACACCGATCAACGCCGAAACCACATTCCCCCCGACGATTGACCACGGCTGCGCCAGCGGACTGCTCGGCACGCCGAACAGCAGCACTGCAGAGGCCCCCATCGGCGCAATAAACCACAGATTCATCTCACCCAGCAGCCAGTGGCTGAACATACTGGTGACGGCCAGCCCCGTACCGGCACCTATCGAGCCGAGGAGGATATGTTTTCGGGCAACGGGCAGAGCATGCGGCTTTAATCGGCCAAGAAAAATGCGGACCCGCGAAAACAGTGCGGTCGGTAAAACGCTTAACATCGAACGGCTCACTCACGTCATATAAATTACTTATATTTTATTTTCATTTTTTAACCATATTTTAACAACCATATCTTTCGAAGGGCTACTTCCCTCCCCCCCCCCTGAATTTAGCGATGCGCCGCCGTTATGTGATCCCGGGACACTACGTTAGAATCATTTCCCCACCGGGATTTAACCCACTCTACGGATTGAAGGTCACAATACAGTGAATAATAAGACAAATTTAGTGAAAGACGTGGCATGGGCCAGCCAGAATATGCCGCGCACGCTGCGTCAGGTCGCCGCCCTTCCCGATCTGAGCCATGTCCGCCTGGCCTGCTGCATGCATCTGGATATGAAAATGATTCCGCTGGTGCAGGGGATACTGGAGAAAGGAGCGAAAGTCTTTCTGACCACCTGTAACCCCACCACCGTTCAGGACGACGTTGTCGCCTGGCTGGTAGAGCGCGGTGCACAAGCCTGCGCCTGGCGCGATATGAGCGATGCCGACTGGCAGCAGTCCTGGGAAAAAGCGATCGCCTGGGGCCCGACCCATCTGTGTGAAATGGGCGCCGATATCACCACCCTGCTGCACCAGCGCGGGGAATTTGGCAACATCGTCGCCGGTCTGGAAGCAACCGGCTCCGGCGTCAGCCGCCTGGGCGATATTCGTCCCGGCTACCCTATCTTTAACTGGGACGATCTCCCTGTTAAAGAGGGACTGCATAACCGCCATATGGTGGGTCTCACGGCCTGGCACACCTTCTTCCAGACGACTCACCTGACGCTGCATGAGAAGAAAGTGCTGGTCATTGGCTACGGTCTGGTGGGACAAGGCGTTGCCGCCGCAGCAAAAGCCTTTGGCGGACAGGTGATGGTGGCAGAGATCGATCCCGCCCGTCGCCTGCAGGCGGCCTATGATGGCTGGCATGTTGTTGATTTACAGGATGCCATCGCCTCGGCAGATGTGGTCGCTACGGCAACCGGTGCGAAAAAAGTGGTCAATAGTACGGCGCTGGATAACGCCAAAGATGGCGTCTTTATTCTCAATGTCGGCCACGTTGCGGAAGAGATCGACTGCGGCTACCTGCGTCAGTTCAGCCACGATGAGGTGATGCCGTATATTAATGCGTACCGGGTGAGCGATAAAACCGTCTACCTGATGGCCAACGGCTCAATGCTGAACCTGACTGCGGGATTTGGTGACAGCCTGAACGCCTTTGACGTAACCCTCGCCGTCATGGCCAGCGGGATTCATCACATCGTCACGGACGGCATGAACGCGGAAGCGAATGTCTATCTGCTGCCGCAGAGCGTATGGCAAAAAGCGCTGTAAATCCGCAAAAATTCAGGGCGACGGCCGTCGCCCTGAATCTGGCTTAGCGGCTTTCCGGCAGCACGATATTACTCTCCGCCAGGGTGCCCATTTCGTTAAATACGGTGCACGCCGCCTGCACAAGATGCATCGCCAGCGCGGCACCGCTCCCCTCTCCCAGCCGCATATCCATATCCAGATAGGGCTTCAGCTGCAGATGTTCCAGCGCAATACGCGCCCCTTTTTCCGCCGACAGATGTGAAGGGATCAGATACGAATGCACGCCTGGAGCCAGACGGCAGGCTGCCAGTGCGGAGGCATAGGAGAGGAAACCGTCCAGCACAACCGGCAGTCCGCAGGAGGCGGCGCCCAGCATCACGCCGGTCATCCCCACCAAATCAAATCCGCCGACTTTCGCCAGCACGTCAAGACCATCGTCGGCCTGCGGCTGATTCACAGCAATCGCCCGACGGACGACATCGGCTTTGTGACCCAGCTGCGAGACCGGCAGGTTAGCGCCGATGCCCACCACATCCTGCGCGTCGTTCCCGGTAAGAACGCTGACGACCGCCGCCGCCGGCGTGGTGTTCGCCATCCCCAGTTCGCCAACGCCGAACACGCGTACGCCCTGCGACGCCAGTTCTCGCGTATAGCGAATGCTGGCCAGTAGCAGCGCCGTCGCCTGTTCCCGGCTCATTGCCGCCGTGCGGGCAATATTACCGCTGCCGCGCGCCACTCTCATATCCACCAGACCAGGGATCGGATCCGCGTCGATACCGGCATCGACTACATGCACCTGCGCGCCCGCCTGGGCCGCCAGCACGCAGACGCCGGTATTCTTGCGGGTCATGTTTATCGCCTGAATCGCCGTAACGGCCTGCGGCGAGATCGCCACCCCTTCGTGCCAGACGCCGTGATCGGCGCACATCACCACAATGGCTTTTTCCGCCAGCTGCAGCTGTCCCTGCAGCCCTGGCATTCCGGCCAGCTGTACTGCCAGCGCCTCCAGTCGTCCCAGACTGCCCGGGGGTTTCAATAACCCATCCAGATGTTGTTGCGCCTGAGCCATCGCCGCGCGGTCCGGCAGCGGAATGTCGGCGATGAAGGCCGAAAGATTGTCCATCATGTTCCTCGTAGCACTTGCAGGTGATTTGCCATAGCCCGTCGTGAACGCCGTCGCGCATGAAAGCTGGCGTGACGCAGCGGTTCGCCACCGGGAGAAGGAGATAAATCAGAGAGGGGATAATTCCCGACGGCGAGAGCCGCCGCCGGGCAGGTACGATGCGATTACTCTTCGACCTTCGCTTCGCCCATGACTTTCAGCTTTTTGGAAATGTCACGACGTTCTTTCGACAGTTCGGCATTTTTGATGATGTAGTCATCAACACGATCTTCGTAATCGCTTTTCATGCTGGCGATGATGCCCTGAATAGCTTCAACGCTCATGCCCGGTTTGATGTAGTCACTGAGGTTGTCCAGCAGCAGTACGCGCTTCTGGTTATCACGGATCTTTTTCTCAACGTCCTGAATTTCACGCTGCAATTTGTTCTTACGACGATACAGACGAACAAACTCCAGTACGTCCTGGAAAGAAGGCTTAGTTGTTTCCATTTTTACACCCCTAATATTTGAGATTCGGATTCGCTAAAGCGACTGCTATATAGGGCTAACATAACTGTTAGCAGCCGCGGATGACAATGTTTTTTCCTTTACGTTTATCATAACCCTAAATGCTGCTGAATCGAAGCAACCTGTGGGCAAATTGCGCGCATCTGGTTTTTATTTACGCAAAGCCCGGCAGATTAAATTCGACAGCAGTTCAAGCTGGCGCGCCAGTTCTATCGTCAGCCAGACGTAGCCGTGGATCGGGGTTTCCGCCAGGCTATCTCCCTGATGTTCTTTCATTAGTTCGCGCAGTTCGGCGACGATATCATTGAGTTTTTCCGTGTTGGCGCGAATCGGCTGCGGATTACCTTCATACAGCGCATGCGCAATCGTCAGCAGCGTTTGCTGGGTCATCTGCTGGGTCTCGCGCAGCGTGTGGGCGTTCAGCATCACAAAATGGCCGGGACGCGAGCTCCAGTATGCATTGATCTGCAGTTCCAGCATGCAGACCAGGTTACGACTCACGGTTTGAATAGCTTCAAAGATGGCTTTCTGGATATGGGTTTCTTTACTCGCCGGGGTAATCAGCCCGCGCATCTTCACCACATCGTTAAGCACTTTTTGCAGATGTTTTTCCAGCCGCGGTCTTTCCACCAGATTGGGGGAGAATCCGGCCTGATAAAGACGGTTGAAGGCGGTGACGTAATTTGCCATCTGGATTCGCCAGTGCAGGAACGCCCGCTGCGGCCAGATGCCGGTGAACAGCATGGCCAGCAGGGAACCAAAGATAACATCGCCGCTTCGCCATAGCGCGGTGTGCATATCCCCTGGCGGCGCGCCCACCACCACCGCCAGCGTAATGCCGATGAGCAGCGCCTGATACGGTTTTTTCCCTAACGCCAGCCAGCCGCAGAGGAACATCGCCACCGCGCACCACAGCACCATGACGGGTAAGGAGATAAGCTCAAGCTTTAACGCCACCAGCCCGAGCGCCGAGCCCAGGATAGTGCCGCCGATACGCTCAAAGGCGCGCGGCACCACGTTGCCCCAGAACGAAATCGGCCCCATCACCACCACCAGAGTGATCAGAGGCCACGTCCCTTCCGGTACATTCAGCAAACGAACCAGCAAAAAGGTAAGGACAAAGGCCAGAGCAATTCGAATACCATGCACCACGCGATAGTGGCGATACAGACGGATTTCGAAAGGCTTAAGTGATTTATCAGCGCGCACAGACCTCTCCAGCAAGCAAACGGCGGCAGGAAGCAAAGGCCAATTGTAACTGCTTTTTCAATGTAAGCAGTACGCTAATGTAAAAAACCTTGTCCACTGCAGGGGTAAGCGCTTATTTCGCCACCCGTTCCACCGCGACATACATTTCGATGTCCCAGTAACCGTCCTGATTGCCGTCGTTGAGATAGACCTCAAAACAGGGTTTTTCCGCCAGCCGATACGCCTTGCTCTGCACCAGGCTATTGAAGAACGCCAGCCACGGCGTCGAGAAGTCGTGATTTTCCACCCGCGCGCTGGCGACTGCATACTCTCCCCCGGCAATCTCAGTGAGAATAACCCCTTCGCTATTGGGCGGAATGACGAAATCGTCTGCTACGGTGACCACCGTATCGCAGCGCAGCTTCTCCGGTGGAACCTGATCGGGATTGTCATAGTAAACGGCCACCCACTCCTGTGCCGGAATCTGACGGCCGCTGACCCACGCCATAAGCTGCTCAAAACCCTGTTTAACGGTCTGCTCCCAGGGCCCCACCATATGAAAACCGGCAATGGTTCGTTTGCCGACGGACTTCACGCTGTAGTTCATATTGCCTCCACCAGTGATAACGACTGTATAAATGTACATATACTGTAGCCAGGTGATGCACATCAGTATGTGCGCTGATTCACAGAGTGGCCAATGAAGGGGGGCGAAAAATGAGCAAAAAAAACGCCCCGTGCGGGGCGTTGCGGTTACAGCGCGTGATGCAGATAATCGCTCATCCGCGAGAACACCCCGCCCTTGCCGACGCTTTCCAGCGTCACCAGCGGCCAGTGAGCGACCACTTTGTCGCCGTCATAGAGTGAGATTTCCCCGACCCGTTGATTTGCGGCAATTGGCGCCTCAAGATCTTTTTTATCCAGCACATATTTGGCTTTAATACGCGGCACTTCCGACTTCGGCAGCGCCAGCCAGAAATCCTGATCGGTGCCCAGCTGGATTTGTTCTTTATCACCGTACCAGATACGTTCGCTGCCGACCTTTTTGCCCTTTTGCAGCACCTGAACGGTGTCGAAATTTTGCTGGCCCCAGTGCAGCAGTTTTGCCGCCTGCTGTTCGCGCCCTTTCGGGCTATCGGCCCCCATCACTACGGCAATCAGGCGCCGCTGGCCGTCCACCGCGGAGGCAATCAGGTTAAAGCCGGCGCCGGAGGTATGCCCGGTCTTTAATCCATCAACATTCATGGTCTTATCCCATAGCAGCCCGTTCCGGTTCTGCTGGGTGATCCCGTTCCACGTCAGGCTTTTTTGGCTGTACATGTGATAAACGTCGGGCTCGCCGTGAATGATCGCCCGCGACAGCACCGCAAGATCGTACGCCGAGCTGTGTTGACCCGGCGCATCCAGGCCATGCACGGTTTCAAAGTGGGTATCCTGCAGATGCAGTTTTTTTACGTACTCATTCATCATGGCCACGAACTGCGGCTGGCCGCCTGCGACATAATCAGCCAGCGCCACGCAGGCATCATTGCCGGAGTCGACGATGAGGCCGCGGCTTAAATCCCGGACGCTGACCCGATCGCCGGCCTTAAGGAACATCAACGACGAGCCGTCAAAGACAGGGTTGCCTTTCGCCCAGGCGTCGCGGCCGACGGTCACAATATCGTCAAAGGAGATACGATGACTGTCGATGGCGCGATCGACGACGTATCCGGTCATGAGTTTGGTCAGGCTGGCAGGGTTGCGCTGCTGGTGTTCATTACCCGCAGTCAGGATCTGCCCGGTCGTGTAATCCATCAGTACCCAGGAGCCCGCCTGAATGGACGGTGGCGGCACGGTGACGGGGAAATCATTGGCAGCAAATGCGCAAGAAACGCTCGAAGCGAGCAAAGTTACAGCAATAAAAAAACGGCCTTTCAACGGCATATCCTCTAAATTGACAGATTCGCCGTCCTTTTTACGGAAGTTCTCCTTTCAAATCAGGGTTTAATTGCAAGAAAATATGACACGGCAAAAGCGCCGCGCAGCCAACGCCCTTCTGATGCCCAGGTAAATCGTTTACCATAACGGGTGCCAGCCACCATGGAAAATGAACAGATTATGCAAGATAGCGCCAACCAGCCCGGATTTTTATTCCACGATTACGAAACCTTCGGTACCCACCCTGCGCTCGATCGGCCGGCCCAGTTCGCCGCCATTCGCACCGATGCCGAACTGAATATCATCGGTGAGCCGGAGGTTTTCTACTGCAAACTGGCCGACGACTATCTGCCGCAGCCGCAGGCGGTGATGATAACCGGGATCACCCCGCAGGAAGCGAACGCCAAAGGCGATAATGAAGCCGCCTTTGCCCGCCGGATTCACGATCTGTTCACGGTGCCGAAAACCTGCATCGTCGGCTATAACAACGTGCGCTTCGATGATGAGGTCAGCCGGAATATTTTCTATCGTAACTTTTACGATCCCTACGCCTGGAGCTGGCAGCACGACAACTCTCGCTGGGATCTGCTGGATGTGATGCGCGCCTGTTACGCCCTGCGCCCGGAAGGGATCAACTGGCCGGAGAACGACGACGGACTGCCAAGCTTTCGCCTTGAGCATCTGACTGTCGCTAATGATATTGAACACAGCAACGCCCACGACGCGATGGCCGACGTTTACGCCACCATCGCCATGGCAAAACTGGTCAAAGCCCGGCAACCGCGTCTGTTTGACTATCTCTATAGTCATCGCAACAAGCGCAAGCTGGCGACGCTGATCGACGTTCCGCAAATGAAGCCGCTGGTCCATGTTTCCGGCATGTTCGGCGCGGCGCGCGGCAACACCAGCCTGGTGGCACCGCTGGCCTGGCATCCGGATAACCGCAATGCGGTGATCATGGTCGATCTGGCCGGCGATATGACGCCGCTGCTGGAACTGGATGCCGATACCCTACGCGAGCGTCTGTACACGCCAAAAGCCGATCTGGGCGAACTGGCGGCGGTACCGATTAAGCTGGTTCATCTCAACAAATGCCCGGTGCTGGCGCAGGATAATACGCTACGCCCGCAGGATGCCGACCGCCTGGGGATTAACCGCCAGCGCTGTCTGGATAACCTGCAGCTGTTGCGCAGTCATCCGCAGGTGCGGGAAAAAGCGGTGGCTATTTTCGCTGAAGCGAAGCCGTTTGTTCCCTCCGACAACGTCGATACTCAGCTCTATAACGGCTTTTTCAGCGATGCCGACCGCGCGGCGATGAAAATTGTGCTGGAAACCGAGCCGCGCAACCTGCCGGCGCTGGATATTACTTTTGCCGACAAACGGATCGAGCGTCTGCTGTTTAACTACCGCGCCCGCAACTTCCCCGGCAGCCTTGACGAGGCCGAGCAGCAGCGCTGGTTAGAACATCGTCGCGAGGTGTTTACGCCGGCGTTTTTGCAGGCCTATGCCGATGAGTTGCAGATGCTGTATCAACAGCATGAACAGGACAGTGAAAAGCTCGCGCAGCTGAAGGCGCTGTGGCAATACGCGCAGGAGATTGTTTAATTTGCGGGAGCGCCCGGAGGCGGCGCTTGCTGCGCCTTGTCCGGGCGATAAAACCCAATACAGCACGCTCCCGTCTCCCGGGTGAGGCAAGAGCCACGACCCGGGAACGGTGATTTAGCCTTTGGCGCGGCTGGCGATAATCGCGTCAGCCACGTTGCGCGGGGCTTCCGCGTAGTGATGGAACTCCATACTGTAGGTCGCTCGTCCCTGCGACATCGAGCGCAGCGTAGTGGAATAGCCAAACATTTCAGCCAGCGGAACATCCGCGCGGATAATCTGGCTGCCGAATCGCTCTTCCATCCCCTGCACCATGCCACGACGAGAAGAGAGATCGCCCATAATATTCCCGGCATACTCTTCCGGCGTTTCCACCTCCACATGCATCACCGGTTCGAGAATCACCGGCTCGGCTCTGCGCGCCCCCTCCTTGAAGCCGAAAATCGCCGCCATGCGGAAGGCCATTTCCGATGAGTCGACATCATGATACGAACCAAATGTCAGGGTCGCTTTGACATCGACGACCGGATAACCCGCCAGCACGCCGGTGCCCATCGCTTCACGCAAGCCTTTCTCCACCGAAGGAATGTACTCGCGTGGCACCACGCCGCCTTTCGTTGCGTCTTCAAACACAAAGCCGCTCCCCGGCGCCAGCGGTTCGAGGGTCAGCACAACATGACCATACTGCCCTTTCCCGCCGGACTGACGGACAAATTTACCTTCCACCTCTTTCACCGTTTTACGCAGTGTTTCGCGGTAGGTGACCTGTGGACGGCCGATATTCGCCTCAACGCCAAACTCACGCTTCATCCGGTCGACGATAATTTCCAGGTGCAGTTCGCCCATCCCGGAAATAATCGTCTGTCCGGACTCTTCATCCGTATGCAGACGGAAAGAGGGATCCTCAGAGGCCAGGCGCTGTAGGGCAATCCCCATTTTCTCCTGATCCGCTTTGGTTTTCGGCTCAATCGCCAGCGAAATCACCGGCTCCGGGAACTCCATCCGTTCCAGGGTAATGATCGCATTCGGATCGCACAGGGTGTCGCCGGTGGTGACATCTTTCAACCCGACGCAGGCGGCAATATCCCCGGCATGCAGCTCATCTACTTCATGGCGATCGTTGGCATGCATCAGCACAATACGCCCGATGCGTTCTTTCTTGCCTTTGACCGGATTATAGACCGCATCGCCTTTTTTCAGGGTGCCGGAATAGACACGAATAAAGGTCAGCTGGCCGACGTACGGGTCGGTCATCAGTTTAAACGCCAGCGCCGAGAACGGTTCGTCGTCGCCAGGATGGCGTTCCGCCGGCAGCCCTTTCTCATCAACGCCGTCAATCGCCGGCACATCCTGCGGCGAAGGCATCAGTTCGATAACCGCATCCAGCATCCGCTGCACGCCTTTATTTTTAAAGGCGCTGCCGCACAGCACCGGCTGAATTTCGCCGCCGACGGTACGTTTACGCAGCCCGGCCACAATATCGGCCTCGCTCAACTCGCCGCTCTCGAGATATTTATCCATCAGCTCATCGTTAGCTTCCGCCGCTGCGGAGACCATTTTTTCTCGCCACTGCCGGGCGGTTGCCAGCAGCTCGTCCGGTACCGGCGCATAGCTGAAAGTCATCCCCTGGGTTGCGTCATCCCATAAAATGGCGCGCATTTTGATGAGATCCACCACGCCGGTGAAATGCTCCTCGGCACCAACGGGGATTACGATCGGCACGGGATTCGCTTTCAGGCGGTCAATCATCATCTGCACGACGCGGAAGAAGTCGGCGCCCGGACGGTCCATTTTATTGACGAAGGCCAGCCGCGGAACGTGATATTTATTCGCCTGTCGCCACACGGTTTCCGATTGCGGCTGCACGCCGCCGACGGAGTCATAGACCATCACCGCACCATCCAGCACGCGCATCGAGCGCTCTACTTCGATGGTGAAATCCACGTGGCCCGGGGTATCGATAATATTGATACGATGCGGCTCGAAGCTACGGTCCATGCCGGGCCAGAAGCAGCTCACCGCAGCGGAAGTAATCGTAATTCCGCGCTCTTGCTCCTGCGCCATCCAGTCAGTGGTTGCCGCGCCATCGTGTACTTCACCCAGTTTGTGGCTCATTCCGGTGTAAAACAGAATGCGCTCGGTGGTGGTGGTTTTACCGGCATCGATATGCGCGGAGATACCGATGTTGCGATAACGTTCGAGAGGGATGGGTCGGGGCATGATGCGTCCTTAGTCATTTTGACTGTCAGTAAGCGGCCAAATGGTGCCGCAGAGTGGTTAACTGCCGTCATCATAGTACAACTGTACGAGTATATTCGAACTATTTTTGCTATTACTGTCATTGGTGAAGCGACGGCTTGCACGCGTGGCGTTAGACCCTCAGTTTGGATATATTAGCTGCCAGCCGCCGATACGGGCCGCGACTCCCGGGAGCCGCGCAACCGCCGACACAGGATTATTATGATCGCCAATCACCCCGAACGTGAACACATTCGCCTGGAAAATGTTCTTTTTGCCCTTGGTAACCCGATGCGCCTGGAGATCGTTCGCATCCTGGCCGACGGCAGCGAGCAGAGCTGTAACGCATTGCGTCATGAAGACATCGCCAAGTCGACGATGACCCACCACTGGCGCGTCCTGCGCGATAGCGGCGTCATCTGGCAGCGCCCTCAGGGGCGGGAGAATATGATTTCCCTGCGCCGGGAGGATCTCGACGCGCGCTTTCCCGGGCTGCTGGATGCGCTTCTGAAGGTGATGTAGGAAGGCGTGATTCGGGTTATCAGCCGCAGTCAGGCCGGGAACGGCCGAAGACAAAAACAAAAAAGCCGGAGGTTTCCCTCCGGCTTTTTTAATCACAACGGGCGATGGTTACGCTACGTCTTCGTACTGCGGTACCGGGTTGCGGAAGCTTTTGGTCACGCAGGCCAGGTACACCAGACCAATACCGCCCCAGATCAGGCCCAGAATCATTGAGCTCTCTTCCAGGTTAATCCACAGCGCACCCACGGTCAGGGCGCCGCACACCGGCAGGATCAGGTAGTTAAAGTGATCTTTCAGCGTCTTGTTACGCTTTTCACGGATCCAGAACTGGGAGATGACCGACAGGTTAACGAAGGTAAATGCCACCAGCGCACCAAAGTTAATCAGCGCCGTCGCCGTCACCAGGTCGAATTTAATCGCCAGCAGAGCAATCGCGCCAACCAGCAGCACGTTCCACGCCGGAGTACGCCATTTCGGGTGTACGTAGCCGAAGAAACGGGTCGGGAACACGCCATCGCGGCCCATGACGTACATCAGACGAGAAACGCCTGCATGTGCGGCCATGCCGGAAGCCAGCACGGTCACGCTGGAGAAGATCAGCACGCCCCACTGGAAGGTTTTACCCGCGACGTACAGCATAATTTCAGGCTGCGATGCGTCCGGATCTTTAAAGCGCGAGATATCCGGGAAATAGAGCTGCAGGAAGTAAGAGGCACCGATGAAAATCAGGCCGCCAATCAACGCAGTCAGGAAAATAGCCTTCGGAATCACGCGCTCAGCGTCTTTGGTCTCTTCAGACAGCGAAGAGATGCCATCGAAGCCCAGGAACGAGAAGCACAGAATGGTCGCACCGGTAATCATCGGCACCACGTGCGCCCCTTCAGACCAGAACGGACGGGTGCTGGTCAGTGTGCCTGCGCCTTCGCCGTGCATCACGCCGTAGATAATCAGGCCAACAATCACCGCCACGATCCCCATCTGCAGGATAACGATCAGGGTGTTGAAGTTTGCTACGGTCTTGATGCTGCGCAGGTTAGAGATGGTCATAAAGGCCACCAGCGCGACAACGAAGATCCACGAAGGAATAGAAGGCACCAGCGCTTCAAAGTAAATTTTGGCCAGCAGAATGTTGATCATCGGCATGAACAGATAGTCCAGCAGCGATGACCAGCCCACCATAAAGCCCACGGCCGGGCTGATGGATTTCTGAGCGTAGGTGTAAGCGGAACCCGCTGACGGGAAACGACGAACCAGTTTACCGTAGCTGAGTGCCGTAAAGAGAATGGCGATCAACGCGAAGGCGTAAGCCGTCGCGACGTGACCGTCGGTCAAACCAGAGACGATACCAAACGTATCGAACAGCGTCATCGGCTGCATATAGGCCAGGCCCATCATTACAACCGGAATCAACGTAAGCGTTTTACGTAATTCCACGCGAGAGGTTTTTGGAGTAGCGTTATGCGACATGGTGGTTATCCCCTTTTACGGCGAAGGCCAGCGCGTAAGCAAAAAATTGCCCCATTTTAGTGTATTCCTCAGCGACAACGACTGTCGGTTTTTAGTAAATATCTATCCGGTACGAAGCCCGGCCTCTTGGTATTGAATGATGTGTCTTTAAAGCAAAAAAATAACCGACACTTTAAAAAAGCGTCGGCTAGTTTCTATTTTTTCAGGCCGCGTATTTTGCAACACTTACTGGCCAAATGACAAGATGTTGAAGCGGCAAATCGTCGCCACAATTACTTAACAGATTAATATTTATACAATTTTAATATCATAGATCGTATGGATAGCATTATTTGCTAAAATCTCGCTGCGCCACCATGCGCAAGAGAGCCCGGCGGCGTCTTCATTCCAGCCAAGCCATGCCCGATGCGCGGGTAAATGAGAGGCCACCTCTTTCTCTATCAGCTCACCGCTTTCCAGCTGATCCTGCACCAGATACCTGGGCACATACCCCCATCCGAGCCCCGCGCTAATCAACATCAGCTGGCCGGCAAAATCGTACGTCACGAGGCTTTCCTGATCGTCAACCGGCGGCCATTCTCCCCCGCTGACGATAGCCCGATAGTGTTTCATCGCCCGCCAGCTTAGCGGCGCATCCATTTTTGCCAGCGGATGCTGCGGCGCGATAACAAAGATGTGCGCCAGCTCGCCCAGCGGGCTAAAGCCATAGCCGACGAGCGCCGGCGGGTCGCTTAAAACCCCTACGACGATATCAGCCCGCCCTTCCACCAGCGCACTCCAGCCGCTGGCCGGCGTATCGCGGACAAAACGCAGTCGGGCAGCGGTATGCTGCTGATAGAAGCGGCTCACCAGAGGCGCCAGTAAAAAGAAGGGAAAGGTGTTATCCACCGCCAGCACCAGCGCATTTTCCCAGCCCTGATGCAGTTTAATCGCCTGTTTTTCCAGCTCGCGGACGGTATGCAGAACTTCGCGCCCCTTTTCCAGCAGCATCTGTCCGGTGGGGGTAAAGCGCGCCCGATGGCCGCTGCGGTCAAGCAGCTGAATATTGAGATCGCTTTCCAGTTTATGAATGGTATAGCTCAGCGCAGAAGGCGTTTTGTACAGCTTTGCCGACGCCGCGGCAAAGCTCCCCTCTTTTTCCAGCGCATCCAGAATGACGAGGACATCCAGCAGTGGTTTCATCGCCGCCCCCTTAGGTTCGCGATTCCCCGCTGGCGGATTACTCCATCGGCATCACCAGCGGATCGGGGTACTGATAGTCAAACCCCAGTTCATAGCAGATACGGTTACCGTCGATAATTTTTCCGCTGCCGCCATTTGGGCTATCGGCAAACACCGGGGCCGGTAAGCCAAGTTCACGGGCCATTTGCGGATAGAACACGCCGCGCGCCGGATGTTTGGGCGCACATATATTATAGATGTGTCCGCCCTTCGGAGCCTGCAGCAGCAGCTCGATTGCTGAAATGACATCCTGCAGGTGTACCAGGTTCACGCCGTGCTGACCGTCCGGCGCGGACTTCCCGGCAAAGAAACGCCCGGGATGACGAGAGGGTCCTACCAGTCCGGCCAGACGCAAAATATCCACCGAGGTGCCCGGAAGGTTGTGCAGCCAGTCCTCCAGCTCCTTCAACACCCTGCCGCTGGCGGTTTGCGGATCGCGCGGCGAATTTTCTTTTAACGTCCCGCTGGCATTGCCGTATACGGAAGTGGAACTGGTGAAGACGATCCGCGGGATATGGTAGGCCAGCGCCGTATCGACGAGCTCCTGTACCGCCTGCAGATAAAAATCCTCCCCGGGCCCGCTGCGGCGAGCCGGCAGCGTAATCACCAGCGCATCCACGTTCATCAATGCATCCAGATCTTCGGCATCGCAGACCAGCTGCGGCTCCAGGCGTAACGGAAAGCTGTCGATACCGCACATCCTCGCCGCCTCCACGCCGTCCTGGGTGGTTTTGCTGCCGGTAACCTGCCATCCCCGCGCGCTCAATGACAAAGCGAGCGGCATGCCCAGCCATCCTAAACCGACAATTGCGACCTTTTTCATACCTGGCTCCTGACTCTTTCGCTGTGCTGACTTAAGGCTACGCCAGCCAGCGGCAACTGACAATTTCTTCAGTGAAGATGAAATGAATTAATGATGGTAAAAAGCCCTTGCTTTCTGCGCTTGAAGTGGTTTAGGTTAAAAGGCATCAAATGCATAGTCATTCAAAGAGAATTTTATGAACAGCGTTCAATTTAAACACCATCATCATCACCATCATCCTGACTAGTCTTTCAGGCGATGTGTGCTGGAAGACGTTTAGATCTTCCAGAGGTGCATGAGCGCGAATAGAGCCCCCGGAAGATTTACTTCCGGGGGCTTTTTTTTGAACCAAATTCGGACAGATTCAGACAGGAATTAAGAGGAAACAAGAATGTTAGACAACAGCCGTTTACGCATAGCTATTCAAAAATCAGGCCGCCTGAGTGAAGATTCACGCGAATTACTGAGCCGTTGTGGCATTAAAGTGAATTTGCACACCCAGCGTCTGATTGCGCTGGCGGAAAATATGCCGATCGACATTCTGCGTGTCCGCGATGACGATATCCCGGGCCTGATTATGGACGGCGTGGTGGATCTGGGCATCATTGGCGAGAACGTGCTGGAAGAAGAGCTGCTGAGCCGTCGCGCTCAGGGTGAAGACCCGCGCTATTTCACTCTGCGTCGTCTTGATTTTGGCGGCTGCCGCCTGTCGCTGGCCACTCCGGCGGATGAACGCTGGGACGGCCCGGCGTCGCTGGACGGCAAACGTATTGCCACCTCCTACCCGCACCTGCTGAAGCGCTACCTCGATCAGAAAGGCATCTCCTTTAAATCCTGTCTGCTGAACGGTTCCGTTGAAGTCGCCCCGCGCGCTGGCCTGGCCGACGCCATTTGCGACCTGGTCTCCACCGGCGCCACCCTGGAGGCCAACGGTCTGCGCGAAGTGGAAGTGATGTTCCGCTCTAAAGCCTGCCTGATTCAGCGCGATGGCGAAATGGCCGATGCCAAACAGCAGCTAATCGACCGCCTGCTGACCCGTATTCAGGGGGTGATTCAGGCGCGCGAATCCAAATACATCATGATGCACGCCCCGACCGAACGTCTGGAGGAAGTGGTGGCCCTGCTGCCTGGCGCTGAGCGCCCGACCATTCTGCCGCTGGCAGGTGACAAACAGCGCGTTGCCATGCACATGGTCAGCAGCGAAACCCTGTTCTGGGAAACCATGGAAAAACTGAAAGCGCTGGGTGCCAGCTCCATTCTGGTACTGCCCATCGAGAAAATGATGGAGTAATCCACGGGGAACAGGCCCGACGGGTCTGTCTCAGAGATTAGACAGGGGAAACGACCATGAGCTTCAATACCATCATCGACTGGAACAGCTGTAGCGCACAACAGCAGCAGCAGCTCTTAATGCGCCCGGCGATTTCTGCCTCCGACAGCATCACCCGCACGGTGGCGGACATTCTTGATAACGTCAAAAACAATGGCGACGCGGCGCTGCGTGAATACAGCGCAAAGTTTGATAAAACCGACGTCAAAACGCTGCAAGTCAGCGAAGAAGAGATTGCCGCGGCCGGCGCGCGCCTCAGCGATGAGCTGAAACAAGCCATGGCGGTCGCGGTCAGCAATATCGAGACCTTCCACAACGCGCAAAAACTGCCGGGTGTGGATGTGGAGACGCTGCCGGGCGTACGTTGCCAGCAGGTGACTCGCCCTATCGCCTCCGTCGGCCTCTATATTCCCGGCGGTTCTGCGCCGCTGTTCTCGACGGTACTGATGCTGGCGACGCCGGCGCGCATCGCGGGATGCCAGCAGGTGGTTCTGTGCTCGCCGCCGCCGATTGCCGATGAGATTCTTTACGCGGCCCAGCTTTGCGGCGTGCGCACAATCTTCAACGTCGGCGGCGCTCAGGCGATTGCCGCCCTCGCTTTCGGCACCGAGTCGGTGGCAAAAGTTGATAAGATTTTTGGCCCGGGCAACGCCTTCGTCACCGAAGCCAAGCGCCAGGTCAGCCAGCGACTGGACGGCGCGGCGATCGATATGCCGGCGGGACCGTCGGAAGTGCTGGTGATTGCCGACGGCGGCGCGACGCCGGACTTTGTCGCCTCTGATCTGCTGTCGCAGGCGGAGCACGGCCCGGATTCTCAGGTGATCCTGCTGACGCCGGATGCGGCGATGGGGCAACAGGTCGCCCGCGCCGTTGAGCGCCAGCTGGCGGAGCTGCCGCGTGCGGAGACCGCCCGGGAAGCGCTCTCGGCCAGCCGTATTATCGTGGCCCGCGATCTCGCCCAGTGCGTAGAAATCTCCAACCAGTACGGTCCGGAACACCTGATTATCCAGACCCGTAACGCCCGTGAACTGGTTGACAACATTACCAGCGCCGGTTCGGTGTTCCTCGGCGACTGGTCGCCGGAGTCCGCCGGTGATTATGCCTCCGGCACCAACCACGTGCTGCCGACCTATGGCTATACCGCCACCTGTTCAAGTCTGGGACTGGCGGACTTCCAGAAACGAATGACCGTGCAGGAGCTGTCGCGCGAAGGTTTTGCCGCCCTCGCCTCGACCATTGAGATCCTCGCCGCCGCAGAGCGCCTGACCGCCCACAAAAATGCCGTTACGCTGCGCGTTGCAGCCCTTAAGGAGCAAGCATGAGCATCGAAGATTTAGCCCGCGCTAACGTGCGCGATCTGACGCCTTATCAGTCTGCTCGCCGTCTGGGCGGCAAAGGCGATGTCTGGTTGAACGCTAATGAATTCCCGACCGCCGTCGAATTTCAGCTGACCCAGCAGACGCTGAACCGCTATCCGGAATGCCAGCCCAAGGCGGTGATTGAGAATTATGCCCGCTATGCCGGCGTTAAGCCGGAGCAGATTCTGGTCAGCCGCGGCGCCGATGAAGGTATCGAGCTGCTGATCCGCGCCTTCTGCGAACCGGGACAAGATGCGGTGCTCTATTGCCCGCCAACCTACGGCATGTACAGCGTCAGCGCCGAAACCATCGGCGTGGCCTGTCGTACCGTGCCGGCCCTGAGCGACTGGCAGCTCGATCTGCCCGGTATTGCCGCCAATCTCGACGGTGTGAAGGTGGTTTTTGTTTGCAGCCCCAATAACCCGACCGGACAGATTATCAATCCCGACGACATGCGTAAGCTGCTGGAGATGACCCGCGGGAAGGCGATCGTGGTGGCCGATGAAGCCTATATCGAATTCTGCCCGCAGGCGACGCTGGCCGGCTGGCTGAGCGACTATCCGCACCTGGTGGTGCTGCGCACGTTGTCAAAAGCCTTTGCCCTCGCCGGGCTGCGCTGTGGGTTTACCCTCGCGAACGCCGAGGTGATTAGCCTGTTAATGAAGGTCATCGCCCCCTACCCGCTGTCAACGCCGGTAGCCGACATTGCCGCCCAGGCGCTCAACGAGCAGGGTATCGCCGCGATGCGCGCGCGCGTGGCGCAGATTCTCGACGAGCGCGAGTATCTGATCGGCCAGCTGCGCGGTATCCCGTGCGTTGAACAGGTCTTTGACTCCGAGACTAACTATGTCCTCGTGCGCTTTAAAGCGTCCAGCGCAGTGTTTAAATCTTTGTGGGATCAGGGCATTATCTTACGAGACCAGAATAAACAACCCTCATTAAGCGGCTGTTTGCGTATCACTATCGGTACCCGTGCAGAGAGCCAGCGCGTGATTGACGCTTTGACTGCGGAGAATGTATGACCCAGAAGTTTCTCTTTATTGACCGTGACGGTACGCTGATTTCCGAGCCACCGGTTGATTTTCAGGTAGACCGCTTTGAAAAGCTGGCCTTTGAGCCGCAGGTGATCCCGGCCCTGCTGAAACTGCAGCAGAAAGGTTACAAACTGGTGATGATCACCAATCAGGACGGTCTGGGGACCGACAGTCTGCCGCAGGCGGAGTTTGACGGCCCGCACAATCTGATGATGCAGGTGTTCTCTTCCCAGGGCGTCAGTTTCGACGACGTGCTGATTTGTCCGCATCTGCCGGCTGACAACTGCGAATGCCGTAAGCCGAAAACCCAGCTGGTGCTGCCGTGGCTGGAAGAAGGCGTCATGGATAAAGCTCACAGCTACGTTATCGGCGATCGCGCCACCGACATCCAGCTGGCGGATAACATGGGCATTACTGGCCTGCGCTATGATCGCGAGACGCTGAACTGGCCGACTATCTGCGAACAGCTGACTCGCCGCGACCGCTATGCCCACGTTGAGCGCAACACCAAAGAGACCCAGGTGGATGTCAAAGTCTGGCTGGATCGCGAAGGCGGCAGCAAAATCCACACCGGCGTCGGCTTCTTCGATCATATGCTCGATCAAATCGCCACCCACGGCGGCTTCCGTCTTGAAATTAACGTTGGCGGCGACCTCTATATTGACGATCACCACACCGTGGAAGATACCGGTCTGGCGCTGGGCGAGGCGTTGAGGCTGGCGCTGGGCGATAAGCGCGGGATCAACCGTTTTGGGTTTGTGCTGCCGATGGACGAATGTCTGGCCCGCTGCGCGCTGGATATTTCCGGTCGCCCGCACCTGGAATATAAAGCCGACTTCGCCTATCAGCGCGTCGGCGATCTGAGCACCGAGATGGTTGAGCACTTCTTCCGCTCGCTCTCCTACACCATGGCGGTCACGCTGCACCTGAAAACGAAGGGCAAGAACGACCATCATCGCGTCGAAAGCCTGTTTAAGGCCTTTGGCCGTACGCTGCGTCAGGCCATTCGCGTGCAGGGCGATACGCTGCCCTCGTCGAAAGGAGTCCTGTGATGAACGTGGTGATCCTCGACACCGGCTGCGCCAACCTCAATTCGGTAAAGTCGGCAATCGGCCGCCACGGCTATGAGCCGGCGGTCAGCCGCGATCCGGATGTGGTGCTGCGCGCCGATAAACTGTTTTTACCCGGCGTCGGTACCGCGCAGGCGGCCATGGACCAGATTCGCGAACGCGAGCTGATTGAGCTGGTGAAAGCCTGCACCCAGCCGGTGCTCGGCATCTGCCTCGGCATGCAGCTGCTGGGGCGGCGTAGCGAAGAGAGCAACGGCGTGGATTTGCTGGGCATTATCGAAGAAGACGTGCCTAAAATGACCGACCACGGGCTGCCGCTGCCGCATATGGGCTGGAACCGGGTCTATCCGAAAGCCGGGAATCGTCTGTTCCACGGTATCGATGACGGCGCTTATTTTTATTTCGTTCACAGCTATGCCATGCCGGTGAATCCTTACACCATCGCCCAGTGTCATTACGGCGAGCCGTTCACCGCGGCGGTACAGAAAGATAACTTTTTTGGCGTCCAGTTCCACCCGGAACGCTCGGGCAGCGCCGGCGCGCAGCTGCTGAAAAACTTCCTGGAGATGTGATGATCATTCCTGCTTTAGATTTAATTGACGGCACGGTTGTCCGTCTCCATCAGGGCGATTACGGTCAGCAGCGCGACTACGGCAACGATCCGCTGCCGCGCCTGCAGTCGTACGCGGCGCAAGGGGCCGAAGTGCTGCATCTGGTCGACCTGACCGGCGCGAAAGACCCGGCCAGGCGCCAGATCCCGCTGCTGAAAACGCTGGTGGCCGGCGTGAACGTACCGGTGCAGGTTGGCGGCGGCGTGCGGACGGAAGAAGATGTGGCGGCCCTGCTTGCCGCAGGCGTGGCGCGCGTGGTGGTGGGTTCGACGGCGGTGAAATCGCCGGAAGTGGTAAAAGGCTGGTTTAAGCGTTTTGGCCCGCAGCATCTGGTGCTGGCGCTGGACGTACGTATCGACGCGGAAGGCAACAAGCAGGTGGCAGTCAGCGGCTGGCAGGAAAACTCCGGCGTGACGCTGGAGGAGCTGGTGGAGAGCTATCAATCCGTCGGGCTGCAGCACGTCCTGTGCACCGATATCTCTCGCGATGGCACTCTGGCGGGGTCCAACGTCGCGCTGTATGAAGAAGTGTGCGCCCGCTATCCGCAGGTGGCCTTTCAGTCTTCTGGCGGTATCGGCGATCTGCAGGATATTGCCGCGCTGCGCGGAACCGGTGTGCGCGGCGTGATTGTCGGTCGCGCGCTGCTGGAAGGTAAATTTAATGTAACGGAGGCCATTCAATGCTGGCAAAACGAATAATCCCCTGCCTCGACGTTCGTGACGGCCAGGTAGTGAAAGGCGTGCAGTTCCGTAATCACGAAATCATCGGCGATATCGTCCCGCTGGCGAAACGCTATGCCGACGAAGGCGCTGATGAGCTGGTGTTCTACGATATCACCGCCTCCAGCGACGGCCGCGTCGTCGATAAAAGCTGGGTGTCGCGGGTAGCGGAAGTGATCGATATTCCTTTCTGCGTCGCGGGCGGAATTAAATCCCTCGACGATGCGGCGCAGATTCTCTCCTTCGGCGCCGACAAGATTTCGATTAACTCCCCGGCGCTGGCCGATCCGACGCTGATTACCCGTCTGGCCGATCGTTTTGGCGTGCAGTGTATTGTGGTGGGTATCGACACCTGGTTTGATGCCGAGAGCGGTAAATATCACGTCAACCAGTACACCGGCGATGAGAGCCGCACGCGCGTGACTCAGTGGGAGACTCTCGACTGGGTGCAGGAAGTCCAGAAACGTGGCGCCGGCGAGATCGTGCTGAACATGATGAATCAGGACGGCGTGCGTAACGGCTACGATCTTGAGCAGTTGCGCAAAGTCCGCGCCGTCTGCCACGTACCGCTTATCGCCTCCGGCGGCGCCGGCACCATGGAGCACTTCCTTGAAGCCTTCCGCGACGCCAACGTCGACGGTGCGCTGGCGGCGTCGGTGTTCCACAAGCAGATTATTAATATTGGTGAACTAAAAACGTACCTGGCAGCACAGGGCGTGGAGATTAGGGTATGTTAACTGAACAGCTGGACTGGGAAAAAACCGACGGCATGATGCCGGCCATCGTACAGCACGCCATCTCCGGCGAAGTCCTGATGCTGGGCTATATGAATCAGGATGCGCTGGCGAAGACCGAAGAGAGCGGTAAAGTGACCTTTTATTCGCGGACCAAACAGCGTCTGTGGACCAAAGGGGAAACCTCCGGCAACTTTCTCAACGTGGTGAGCATTACGCCGGATTGCGACAACGATACCCTGCTGGTGCTGGTTAACCCAATCGGTCCGACCTGCCATAAAGGCACATCAAGCTGCTTCGGTGACGCCGGGCACCAGTGGCTGTTCCTGTATCAGCTGGAGCAACTGCTGGCCGAGCGTAAGCATGCGGATCCGCAAAGCTCATATACCGCGAAGCTGTACGCCAGCGGTACCAAGCGTATTGCGCAAAAGGTCGGGGAAGAAGGCGTGGAAACCGCGCTGGCCGCAACGGTGCATGACCAGTTCGAACTGAAGAACGAAGCGTCGGATCTGATGTATCACCTGCTGGTACTGCTGCAGGATCAGGGGCTGGATTTGACGGCAGTGGTCGAGAACCTGCGTAGCCGGCATAAATAAATCGATGAAGGGAGGGGATTCCCCCTCCCCTTTTAAGCGTCGCAACGCTACTCCGGCGACAGCGCACTAATCAGTCAACTACCGTTCAATAAAATCCAAACCATAATTAACTTATTTTGGCAATCTGACGCTTTAATGCCCGATAGAGAGGATAATCGATAAATCGGGCATAAATATAGGCAATGAATATTGAGGCAAATGCCGCTAATGATATCGATACCCAGGCATTCTCAGCGTCAAAAATGAATCCGGATACGATAACCAGCTCATGCAATAAATATAAAGGGAAACTAATATAACCGAGAAATAAGAATAAATTTGAAGTGAAAACTCTCTTTATTAGTTGATTATCCGGAAGATGATCGATAAATAGCATCGGAATAAATGCAACAAATAAAAAGTAATCCAGTCGGCTATGGTTCATAGCATATACGCCAACGATCGATACGACAGCCGCAGCGGTAATAAAAAATGCCATAAATTTTTCTTTCATCAGACACTTAAAATACTCTGTCTGTGATAAAGAAAAAAACAATGAACCAATCAGCATTGACAGCATTGCTGTCAGCATTGATGGGGGTATCCCTGATGGATGTTTATGCCACAGGAAAATAAAAAACAATCCTGCAACAACAGCGCGAGTCATATTTCCTAATCGCGTAAAGATCAGAGGAATTAAAAGCGATACCCAGAATTCAATACTGATACTCCACGATGGTTCATTGACTAACTTGAAGTCATGCCAATAAAGACCATGAAGAAATAATATATTTTTTAATATCACGCTAATAGAAAAAACATCCGGGCTGGAAACGTAGCCGCCATGGTGCGCATTATAGTAATAAATGGCTACCATCAGCATCGTCGACAGAAAATGAAGCGGCCATAATCGGGCAAATCGTGTAAGAACGTATTTGAAAAAGTTTCCTGATGCGTGGGCATAGGTTAGAACAAAGCCACTCATGATGAAAAAATATACCACACACAGATAGGCACCGCTAAATGGTCTGACTTGCGGCCAACCCATAAAGCTGCCAAACATATGGCTGAGCATGACCATACCCGCCAATATCCCACGAGTGCCATCAATGGCATCAAATCTGTTAACAGACAATCTACACCCCATATTCCAATGAGTAAAACTACATTCTTTTAGAAGAAAGAATTTATTAGTAATAAAAAGAATAGCTATCAATATTCAAAGGTGATTACTACCCAATAGGAAAAATTTTAAAGGCAGGAAGTCACAAAAAACACAAGTACACACATCGAAATTTTACTGCCCCCAGTAAAACTCGACAAAAAATCTATTACTCTCTAGCTAATAAATCATTAATCTAACAGGAATAGAGACTCGGAAATCATGTGACCACGAGCTCTTTTATTTAACGAAAAAACATCTTTATTGAAAATAACAAGATCACTGACAAAGAAGTGAAACTTGCTTAACTTCTTTTTGAAATTATTTAAAAAAACGTCTTACCACGCGTAGCGGCTTAGTCAACTTCCAGGATAAAGAAGAGATTAAATTTTTGTGATGCTGATAAATTTCATTGAACTCTTGCTGTTTGATAGTCATCTCATGATGCATATCATTATTTTTGTCGGTTAACTGACGAATATTCTGTTCCTGTTCAGTTACCCGCTCTTCAATCTCATGCAATTGATTATGCAATATCGCATTTTCATCCTTTTGCCCGGCGAATGAGTGGGTAAGCGTCTCAACTTCTTGCTGTAATGCGGAGCTCCTGGCCTGGAAAAACTCAAGTTCCTTCAGAACCCGATCTTTAAGAGAGAATAGGTACTCTTCAGCTGACAGCGTGGTGATCCTATGATGGGCGGCGGCGATAAATTCATCATAAAAATCATCACTCTTTGCATCCAGCGCAACAACAAACTCTTTCACTTGCTGATAAAACGGGTGAAATGCCGGACCAGAAATCGTGTTTAAATGCCACTCAAGGAACACGACAACATAGTTTTTATAATCTCTGAGACGGTGTTCCATCATCCCCTGCTGACAGATAAACGCTTTAAGCGCCACCAATGCTTCAACAGCACAGCGGTGCGACTCTGCTCGCGTGGCGGATAGGGATTCACTACGGTTGATGGTATGAGAAATTAACGTTTCATTTAAGACCGAAATTCTGTTCGCCATGAGCATAAATGCGCAGACGAAGAAAAGATCGTTGGTCGTCCTGATTTCCTGAAAGCGAAGCTGATGACTAGTAATAAATTGACGCCTGAGAAGCTTGTCCCATGGCCACCAGACAAAGGTGCGGAAAAAGTCAGAGGGAATATCCTGGGATGAAAAAAACTTGAGATCAGGTAACAGCTCCTGGCGCACTGACCATGGCATCGGAGCATAAACCTGCAAGGCGGGATCAAAAGACTGGCTGCGACAGATAACAACATCCGCTTGTATATCGCTAGCACGTGCGTACATGCGCTCCAACATCATGTTATCGGCATAATCGTCGTCATCAAGAAAAATAACGTACTCACCGGTAGCAGCATCCAACCCGATGTTTCTTGAGCCTCCCCCACCAAGATTTGTCGTGTTGTTAATGACTCTAATTCGTGAATCAGTTTCAGCCAGCGCCGAGACAATCTCTAAGGTATTATCGTCAGAACAATCGTTGACAATAATGATTTCAATATCATTTAATGTTTGCGACAAAACAGTGCTCAATGTGTCGGAAATATATCCCGCCGCATTGTGCACAGGGATAATAACGGAAACAGCTATACTCTTTTTTTCAGACATGCAATCACCTTGACGCTTAGCTTATAAACGCAATTATATTTATTTATGGGTAGCGTTTAATTTGTAGGTTGCCAGTTTATTAAGGATGGGTAAGATGAAAGCGACTGAGCTTCATCAAAAATTACTCTTCAACAACATCACGATATGTTTTTAATGTTTTATTAATGATCATCACGCTCGAGAATTTATCTTGAATGCGCTTTCTGCCATTGATACCCATTGCGACGCGCGTTTCTGGGTTATCCAACAGGAAACCGAGTTTCTCCGCTAATTCCTCGACAGATTTACTTTTTACAATCAACCCATTATCGTTATTGATAATTAAGCTATCACAGCCACCAACATCATAAGCGATACAAGCGCGCCCGACAGAGGAAGCTTCCAGCAAGATACGCGGTACGCCTTCGGCGTAGACCGACGGCAAAGCAACGATATTTGATTCTTCAATTAAATCAAATACATTAGAGCAATGACCGAGCCAGTTAATCACGCCTTCGCTTTGCCACTTCTGTATCGTCGCCAGCGGAATTGCGTCTTTATCATTCTCAACTAAAATACCGGCAACATTCAGCGTAAAGTGAATATTTTTATTACTCAGTATTTTTTTGGCTTCAATCAGGTCACCCAGTCCTTTACTCCACAGCATACGGCTGGCAAAAAGGACGACCGGAACATCACGCTGCTGCTCCAGAGAGTATTTGTAAATCTCTGGATTAATACCCGCACCATCAATAACAATAGTTTGTTTGTAATCGATACCAACCAGATCGGCAAGTTTAGCTCTGTCTTTATCATGTTCGAACATAAACAAGCTGCATTTGTTACTGGCAATATACTTATATGCCATGACAGTAAAACTTCGCAGCAGCTTAAGACAGGCAGACTCTGCGGAAAATACTCGGCCCAAACCGACAAAACTCAGAATAACAGGACGATGGGTACTTTTAGCCAGAAAACCGCCGATCAAACAGGGCTTGATGGTAATGCAGTGCAATAAATCTGGATTGATGTTTTGAATAATTTTCCGAGCCTTAGAAAAGGCCCGAAAGAAAATCAAAACGTTGAATGATTGGGCGACAAGTGGAATGTTATGGCAAACAAAACCTAATGTCCTGAATTTTTCCGCTATTTTATCATCGACAAAATGGCTAATAATGTGAATCTCATAACCGGCATCTCGGGCGGCAATTGCACGATCGGTCCAATGCAAATCAAAATACCAATCCGAATTTATGAAATAACACAGTTTTTTCATTGCTATGTCCACTTAGTGAAACTTACCGCTGATTCCTTTTACACCATGTACAATCCCACGGCATAAAAACTTTAGATATACCCATTTCCGGCGCTGCACAGGGAATATGGTGATATACTTACACAGGCGCAAAAGGATTGATGAACTACTAAAAATTTCAACTTCCCTGAATATTCTCTTAGCCAAAATCAAGTTCCGACAAAGATAGTAAACCTTCCACTCTGGCGATATAACCTTTCCCTGAATACTCACGTCATGAGTAAAAACAAGTTCCGGTTGATAAGTGATTTTCTCGCCACTTAAAGTTAATTGATAACCAAAATAGAGATCATCAAAATAAAGGAAAAGTTCATCATAAATATGATGAAGGTGCTCATTCAAGACTTCACGCTTAATGATCATGCCAACAAATGAAACGGTTTGCACCAGCATTTTCTTATTATCTGGTACATATCGTTGGGGATATTTGATATATTGCAAGGTATCACTAAACGAGGTCGGGACTTTTGCAAATGGAACATTCATCGCACATGTCCGGCCCTGTAAATCTTTAACTAAAGCCGTAAAAACACGACAATCTTCTTTATTTATCGTCGCGAACTTATCAAGAATATCACTTTGCGGATAAGCATCATCGTCATAAAAGAAGACCCAATCGCTATCAACAGAACTGCATATATATTGACTACCGGCCTTAAACCCGCCGGCCCCCCCGTTATTACTGGCCAGATTTAAGACAATGACTCGGGGATCAGTGATTGTCTGCAGCCAGTCAGAGGTCCCATCCGTGGACCCATTATTGACAATAACGATAGAGGTAAAGTGCAGCTTAACAGTTTCAGCAACCGTCTTTTTAAGCTTCTCAAGACGGTTGAAAGTGACTATTAGTGCAGTATGTTTCATCGTACATCGGCCACAAATACAGGCATTGCTTCGTCGTTGGACAATGAAGACAGGTATTTATCGGCCGTTTTTAAGGCTTCTGCAATCGTTACATCCATATCAAGATAGCGATAAGTCCCTAAGCGTCCGACGAAAGTAATATTTTTCTCACCTTCCGCCAGTGATAGATATTTATCCAGCAGAGCCATCTCGCCCATCTGGCGGATTGGATAGTAAGGAATATCATTTTCACCGCAGGCGCGACTATATTCTTTGTAACATACGGAGCCTTCGTGGTTTTCCCACGGGGAAAAATATTTATGCTCCGTAATGCGCGTATACGGGACATCAACTGAGCAATAGTTCATGACCGCGCAGCCCTGGTAATCACCTTGCCAGGTAAATCGCTCAAAGTCCAGAGTACGGTAGCCAAGACGCCCATGCTGGTATGAATAGAAGGCGTCTAACGGCCCGCTATAAAATACATGATCATAACTTTCGCGATTTTCAGCCGCAAACTCACGCTGTAATTGCAGAGTGATATTTTCATGATCGGCGATCGCTTCAATCATATGGGTATAGCCTAACTTCGGCATGCCCTGGAATTTATGATTGAAATAATTATCGTCATAATTGAAACGCACAGGCAAACGTTTGAGTATAGATGCCGGAAGCTCAGAAGGCTGCATCCCCCACTGTTTTATGGTGTAGCCTTTGAAGAACGCTTCGTATAATTCTTTACCAATGAAGCGCAAGGCCTGCTCTTCAAAAGTCTTCGGTTCCAGAATGGAACTATCACCTTTTTCGCTAATGAGCGCGCGAGCTTCATCAGGAGAACAGGTTTTAGCAAAGAACTGATTAATAGTATGCAGATTAATCGGCAGTGAAAAAACCTGACCATTAACAGTAGCTTTTACTCTATTCACATAGGGCATCATTTCCGCATACTGATTGACATAGTTCCAGACGGTTTCATTATCCGTATGGAAAATATGCGGACCGTAGACATGAACCATGACATCAGTCTGAGGATCGCGAGTGTCATAAGAGTTTCCTCCAATGTGGTCCCGCTGATCGATGATTTTAACCTTGTGACCTTGTTCAGCAAGCTGGCGGGCAATGACCACACCTGAAAAACCAGCGCCGACGATGAGAATATTGTTACGCTTCATAATGTATCTCCAGTTATATTAGCCAAGAATCGAGCGGCGAACTTTATAATAATATTTAGTGAGCTTATTTCTTCTTGGCGAACCGACAGGAGCATATTTGTTAACATATGGCATTAAAGCTCGTTTAATCTTTGTCTGCAGTAACACGGTTTGCTGCAGTTCAGTATGTTGATTATGTACTACCGTGGCCACAGGTAACTGGCGATAGTAAATTTCTTTTTCCCATGGCGTATTTAAAACATTCTCAAGAAAATCATCATAGAAATCGACTTTCTCAGTATTCCATGGTTTGTTTTCACCCGCATAGTGAATCATTTTTGGATTTCTTCTGGCTTCCAAAAACCGCATATAGGTTGAAAACTTGAGATTCGGGAAGAAATCATCGGTATTACCATTACCATGGTACACATTCCATTCTAATGGTAAAAACTTGACTCGGCCAAAGAAGACTTTGTTCATGATATCCTGATCTAAGAACCAATACTTTTTGGCTTTCAATGCTGACATCAATTGAGCAAAGGTGTTCTCTTTAACCATTTGTTCGACATTAAAAACAATAATCCCGGCCTGAAAATATTCGTCAGGATTAGTCATTCCTAATGTCTTTTTCAGGTATTGCTCTGCAGGCATAATGCCATCATCTGATTCTGACATGGTACCAAACTTCACAAACCCTTCCATGACGATGTCTTTAACAGCGGCAACCAGGTTAGTGCCGATCTCGACATCCAGAAGTGTCGCCAAATCAGCCTTCACCACGGTGTCAGAATCGATAAACACAACTTTTTTATACTCGCGGAAAAGTTGCGGGATGAACAAGCGCGCATAGGTCGACGCACTAAAATGTGCACGGGTATGAACATCACTCATCTCAGTGAATGAATTCACATCAAAAAAGCGCAATGATATGTTGTTATGACCAGCAACTAGCTTGATAAGGCGTTGTTTATTTAAATGACTGACCTTATTTTCCAGAACAACGATATCATAGTTTCTGTTCGCATCAGAATGGCGAACAATTGAATTGATTAATGCCCCGCCACTTAATGCATAGTTATTATCAAAACTAATAACAACCGGTACGCTTTCGTCAAAAACGGGCTTTAATTTACCATTAAATGTTTCAGCAGTAACAAACGTGCGCTGTAGTTCTTTTATTTTTAGCTGTTTATCTTGTTGACATTTGATGATATAGATATTGAATAAACGCTCAGCAATGTGTCCTATAACTCGTTTTTCCTGAGCGTTATAGTTATTCATCGAAATCCGATCTTCAAGATTAGACAAAATAGCAAAAAGCCATTCAGAATAATCCAGGAACATGTCTTTGCGCATAACAAACATGTTCGTATAATAACCATCAGTTGCATTATTGAATTGTTGAATCGCAGCTTTATATTGTGGATACAGCTCTTCAACGACATCCAGGGCAGACTGATAGTCTTTAATGTGTAAAAACTCACCTTTTGCATAATGATCAAGGTTATTCTTACTTCCTGCCGATGTTACCGACCATTTTTTGGGTAACAGCAGATCATATCCATCGACGCAGGTGCTTATGGATTCATCACTTAATCCAAACTGGCTTTCGTATTCGGCATTGATGAGCGGGTAGTTGACCACCCCCCAGTTATCCTCAGGATGATTTTGTTGTTCTGCAAAGTTCAAGTGTCTGCGGTAATGCATGAATCCCACATAGTCAGCCAGAGATTCATTCTTCCACACCCAGTAGTGGGCCGTCAGCTCACAATAGAAGGGGTTTTTAAAGGAAATGTTGTCTCCGCTATCATCCCCTTCACAGCCAATATCATTATAAGTATTAGCCTTCCCGACATGCAGTGGTTTAATAATAGAGGCATTTAGAAAAGCACTGGGTTTGTGGTGACATGTATAAATTTTGATACTATTCATCTTATTACCAATTATTAAGCCATTGCTTGCTTGTAAAGTTCAATGATTCTCTCTGCTGAGCCAATTTCGCGGAGTTTATGGTTTTCGATCCAAACAACTCTGTCACAGATTTTTTCAACATCACTCATATTGTGGCTAACGAATAATATCGTTACACCCTTATTTTTGAAGTCTCGTATTGTTTGTATACATTTGGCCTGGAACGAAATGTCACCGACAGCAAGTACCTCATCGATAATAAGTATATCGGGTTCTACCTGGCTGATGACAGAGAATCCAAGCTTCGCAAGCATACCACTTGAGTACACGCGAATAGGTTCGTCAATGAAATCACCCAGCTCGGAGAACTCAATTATCCGATCCATCCGTTGCTGAACCTCTTTGCGGCGTAGCCCAAGCAGGGTCGCATTGAGATAAATATTTTCTCGCCCGGTTAATTCAGGGTGAAAACCGCCGCCTAGCTCAAGCATTGAGGCAACGCGCCCCTGGGTTGTAACAGTGCCTTTTGTTGGCTTAATGACGCCGGCCACCAGCCCGAGGGAGGTACTTTTCCCGGCCCCGTTACGACCAATCAGCGCTACGGCCTCGCCTTTACCCACGGTGAAGGTAATGTCTTCGATCGCAAGATATTTACGCCCTTTTAACAGCTGAAAAGCTCTTTTAGGGTGAAATACGAGATCCTTAATTCCTGAGCCAATATGGTGGTAAAGAGGATACTCTTTCGTAACGTGACTAAAGTTTATTACTGGTTCCATTACAAAATCTCTGCAAATCGATATTTTAATTTATTAAAAATACTCAGGCCCACAATTGTCAGGACTAAACCTGTAATGTAAAGGATTGAAATATATTCATAATTTAAGACGCCATCCATGAACAGCTGCCGCCAGCTGAGGATCATGCTTGCCAGAGGATTATAGGTAATAATCCAGCTAAATTTTTCAGGAATCATATCTGACGCATATAATATCGGCGTGCAATAAAACATGAGCATGATACCAAGGCTGACAAATCGCTCTAAATCCCTGAAGAACAGATTGAGCGTAGAAAATATGATTGAAATACCAAATGTAAAAATTACCTGACCAAGCGCAATAATTGGTACGCCCCAGAGCCATGAGAGCGATGGACGCATACCATACACGAACAGGAATGCAATAATCACAGGAATTGTACACAAGAAATGTAACCCTTCCATCATGACATTACTCAATGGAATAACTGAGCGCGGAAAAACTGTTTTTTTGATTATTTGCGCATTGGCTATAAACGAAAACAAGGAATTTGTCGCCGAGCTGGCAAACCACTGCCACGGAAATAAACCGGTAATCAAGAAAAGGGTATAATTCGGGATCTGCACTCGCATAACGAGTTTAAAAATGAAATAATATATCATTGCAAAAAGCAGTGGATTCGCAATTGACCATAAGTAACCAAATACGCTGCTTTTATAACGTACCTTTAAATCTTTGTTTGTTATAACAACAAGAAGATCAAACAAATACCCTATATTATACTTCATTTTTATACTCATAAATTATTCTACAAAAAATTCCGTACGTAATATGTATCAAACAGAATTATCGATAAGATCTGCTGTGCTCGAGAGACGAACAGCTATTCCCATAAACAAAGACCAATTGTAACATTATTTTGCACAAGCAATATGTAAACAATCTTTCCTGCGCATTAGCACTCCGGAATCGGAGATGATCGCTAACCTCAGTAACCGCTGAATGAAAATGTGATTCTCGTGGAAGACACATAAACCATCCTTTAAGATTGTAAATTAAATGTTAAATCGAACAATGAGTTTATTCTAAAATTCAGACACGCTACCGCCATTGGCTATCGCAACCAAAATGCGGACTCCCCTCTCTAAAGTGTCTGTCTTACCCGGTCTTACCGTAACGAAGAGGATACGCTCGTCGTTAGCTCCACAAGCATTACCGGCGCAGCATTCATGAAGCCACAAACAGCCTAGTCAGCGTTCGGCAAAAAAGCTAAAAACCAACGGATATCTGTACTCAGCGCCCCTCTCCGGACTCACATCCATCGCTACACCGCAACAAATGCACCGCTACTCTCCTCAGTTTATGGCATCCTATCCATCAGGACTTTCTCATTTCACCCTTGAAACCAACAAAAAGCGTCACTCTCGGCAGTATGACTTCAACAGCCATGTAGCTGGGCGCTCCGCATCTCTACATGAGTCAGGCAGAGTATTAAGTTCGCGGGCAGGCAGCGGCAACACCACCAGGGTAACGTCCTTCCTCACCCTCTCTTGCATAAAAGTGAATTTGACTTTTCTTCAAAAGTGGTCAAATCCGAGCGTCGTAGGGTACGTTTGCTGCGCATTATCAATAATGCATCCGTAGGATGTGAATTACGCGCGCATTATAGCTCTGGTCTGGAAGAATAAAAATGAAAAAGCATGACCAATCCATTCAGCCAAAAAATACACAGTTGCTGCACATTATTCGAACACTTCAATGCATCCACTTAACAATATGATTATAAAAGAAAAAATAGATTTCATTACTATCATTACAATAGTAATACTGACTGATTATTAAGGAATTGTTCGGAAAATATATAAAAAGAAACAATATTGACCAGACTCAGCCTTTCCGCTGCTTTGCTTGCGAGGCGAACAGAGTGCGGTAACTATCAAAGAACAGCTGTAACAATTATTCAGCTAACTTATTTTCATGTAATAATGATTATCATTTGCGAACTTACCCTAAAATCTGCAGCACTCACCAGGACCCGGGAAGTGTGCAACCCTGCGCTTTCTACGGTACCCGCTTATATCCTGCAACGGTAAAGCAGATGATCCCGAAGGCAAGCCAGTGTAAAATCGACAAATATATATAGCGGGGAACACCGAACCCGGAGGATGAATATGAAGTTTTTAGTCACTGGAGCCGCAGGATTTATCGGCTTTCATGCAAGTCAGCGCCTTCTGGAGGCGGGTCATGAGGTTGTTGGCATCGACAACATGAACGATTACTACGATGTCAATCTCAAGCAGTCTCGCCTGGATCTTTTACAGTCCCCTCGGTTCAGTTTTTACAAAATCGATCTTGCCGATCGCGAAGGCATGGCGCAAATTTTTGCTACTGAGAAGTTTGATCGGGTGATCCATCTGGCAGCGCAGGCTGGCGTGCGTTATTCGCTGGAAAATCCGCATGCCTATGCCGATGCCAATCTGATTGGTTATCTGAACATTCTGGAAGGCTGCCGACACAACAAAGTACAACATTTGCTGTACGCCTCTTCCAGTTCAGTGTATGGCCTGAACCGCAAGATGCCGTTCTCCACGGATGATTCGGTCGATCACCCGGTGTCACTGTATGCGGCAACAAAAAAAGCCAATGAACTGATGGCACATACCTACTCTCATCTCTATGGCATCCCCACAACCGGCTTACGTTTCTTCACCGTGTATGGCCCGTGGGGGCGTCCGGATATGGCCCTGTTCAAATTCACTAAGGCGATGCTGGAAGGTAAGAGCATTGACGTCTACAACTACGGCAAGATGAAGCGTGATTTCACCTACATTGATGACATTGTAGAAGCGATTGTCCGCGTGCAGGATGTCATTCCGCAGGCAGATCCTGAATGGACCGTAGAAAACGGCTCACCGGCCACCAGTTCAGCCCCTTATCGAATCTATAATATCGGTAACAGCTCGCCGGTGGAGTTGATGGACTACATCACCGCTCTGGAAGAAGCGCTGGGGATGGAAGCCGAGAAAAACATGATGCCGATCCAGCCAGGCGATGTCCTGGAAACCAGCGCGGATACCAAGCCACTGTATGATCTGGTTGGCTTTAAACCACAGACATCCGTTAAGGATGGCGTGAAGAACTTCGTGGACTGGTACAAGGCGTATTACAACGCCTGAGTGGTTACCTGATTCTTTCTGAACCGCAATCGCAGGGTTGCGGTTTTTTTGTTCCTGCGTTTTACAGAATCTTTGATGCGCATCCACTTTGGTCGGAACTCCTGCTTGATTAGTGCCCACTCCCTGAGTACAAAAACAAAAAAAGCCCGCATAGCAGGCTTCTTTTCCCTTCCGGCGCTTATCTCCGGCATCTACATCTCAGTGACGGTAGCTCTTCACAAGGATTTACTTAACATATCTGAGTAGTAGCAGTTGTATCAAGATGAATTATGCAATAATAAAAGCTACATCACACTATTGCGAAATGCGACAGAGTGTTAACAAATAGGACGTTTGAATAACATCAATAGTAATGAAATGCTACAATACTCAAACATATGTTAATTTAGTCAAACAATGTTCTAGACTCTCATAAACCTTAAAAAGCGATACAGTAAAAGTCACTTGATCTTACAGCATATTAAACAAGAATCTCAGAAAAATAATCCACTAAATGATGGATGTGAAAAATGCCGAAATCCCTATTGCGCCTGAAATATGCCATACACATTAACCATAGGATATTCTTGCTATTATATTGCTAAATGCTGCATATACATGAATTTTTGTTTGACCCTATAGTCTGAAATAAAATGAACTCATTATATATAATGTAGTAATATAAATACAAAGACAGAGACTCGCTTATAATACTCTATAACTAAATATCGATTCAAGTTATAGCTTGTTTGAAAATTACCCTGGCAGTAAACACTGCCAGCTTTGCTAGCTCAATATATATCCTTTAATGCCTGAACACCACCTAAACTATTAAGATGCTGGCGATCATAGTAAATAGCATTATTGCGAATCATATATTGACATCCGACTTTTTCACATAAGCTATCGCTTGGATCAATTATTCTCACACCTGTGGACGATATATTATCAATTACTAAATCCACATTACTATTTTTTTCTTCAATTCTTTTCGAATAACCATTTATATCATGGCTAGCAATTAATACGTCACCTACAAAAGATCTAAGAGGAATATTATTGATCAGGACTTCCTTAACCACATCAAATTTAAACATTGGTACATCTTTCACAAGAATTATCTGCTTCCCATTTTCTCTAAGAATTTTAATTGTTTCGCGCAAACCTAAATTAAATGCGGCCATGTTATCCATACTTCTATCCCCAGAGAAAGAATGATAACCATTAGAACCATTTAATTTATCAATCCCTGCATCCCAGAAAGCAGATAGAATAACAAACTTAATTTTTTTATTATTTAATACTAAATCCATAACTTTCTTATTGAAGTTATTACAAAGCGTAGCATGTTCCGGATTTTTACCGATGAATCTTGGAGTGTCAATGATGTTGGGACAGGACGATTTTGTTAGCTGATAGACCGAAAATTTGTTTAATTCCGCAAAATGATTTACCCCAGCCCTTAGTGCAGCTGCATGGCTATCCCCTAATAATGCAACCGCATCATTGTTGGTGTCGGGAATACACTCAGAAAAGTTAGGTAATTCATCAGTGTCTGCGACAAGACAACGATCTGAAATGCTATTATGCCGATTATTTTCAGTTACAAGTACTACATTATTTACTCTGTTCGGCATTCCCCCACTAACAAAGAACATGGACATTGGGAAGATCATTATACAGATAATAAAAAGGTAACCGCAAATTATCTTTTGATTTGAAAATAATTCTCTTTTCCTGAACGGAAGTTCGACAAATCTATATGAAAGATATGCAATAATTAATGATGCACACGAGATAATAATACCTTTATATCCAGGTAATTGCTCATTATATGCGATTCGAGAAAAACTTAATAGAGGCCAGTGCCACAGATACCATGAATATGAAATTAAGCCAATAAAAACCATCGGCCTATTACTTAGAAATATATTACTTACTCTTCCTTCTGATAGAATAATTAGTGCTGCACCAATAACAGGGAATGATGCTAAATACCCAGGAAACACAGTATCATCGTTAAATGTAATTGCAGGTACAAAAATACATGCCATACCAACAAAGAATAGTTTGTTTTTATTATTGTGTACTATTCTAGAAAATGCAAGCTCTTTATATTTTAATGAAAGTAATACCCCAACCCCCATTTCCCATGCTCTTGTAGGTAACAGGTAGAATGACGGTAAAGGCATAATATAAGAGAGAGTTATGCATAGCATAAATGACAGTAATGTTACCAAAACTGTTATTTTAAAAAGGTCAATTTTTCTCGTGAAACATAATGTAAAAATTATAGGAAGAAATATATAAAACTGCTCTTCAACACCTAATGACCAAGTCATTAATAATGGATTTAATTCGGAACTAGAAGAAAAATAATCAACACCATGCCATAATGCTATATTAGGCACGGATAATAATGTAGCAATTACATATTTTGAAAAATCCTTCAACTCATCAGGAGACAAATAAAAATATGAAAACACAGAGCATATCAACAACATAACAATCAATGCTGGTGCAATTCTTTTAATTCGCCGCGTGTAAAAATTTGAATATGAAAAATAACGCCCAGTAACCTCTTTATTTATTATCCCTCCAATTAAAAAACCAGATATCACAAAAAATACATCAACACCGATGAACCCTCCACTAAACAAACTGACACCAGAATGAAATAAAACGACAAGTAGTATTGCAATCGCTCTCAGTCCATCAATATCACTACGATACCTAACTGCATTGTTGATAGTCATAACTTTCCGCCAATCATCCCAAAAAATTATCATATGAGTTTAATAGACTATACCAATAAGTTATCCTAGTTTAGCCCATTTTTTTGTTTGAAATTTATATATAGTAGTATTTTTTAAGCTGTTTCAATTTAGAATTGCAACCACTATGCAATGCTAGTTATTAGTTTTAACAGATATTCTGGCATGTACATTTAATATTAGAAGACACATAATCAACAAATACTAATTAATAAAACAAACAAAGTTCATTTGCATGAGTTACCCAGTAACCGGAATCAATCTAAAGAATATGACTGCGATTCATAAATTTAGGACAACGTAATGCAAAAAATTAATAGTGATGTATGGAAATACTAAAAAAGAATGAAAACCTCAGTCTACTAACCTTTCTTGGCACCGATGTAAATCAACATCCAGAAGGCTTTGAGAGCTGCATCCCACTGAAATCATAAATATTACTTAGTAGTTGAATATTATTCATGCAAAATATACACATGCTAACATAATGAAGATATGACAAGATAGAACTTCAATAAACCCAAAGAATGAAGGTCATAGCGCCTATGCCACAACGCGAAAAGTCAGCAGTTAGCTCTATCATGTTTGAGCTCTGCATAAAGTAAACTCGTTTAAGGAAAAGACTATAGAAACAACCACGTAAACATGCTAATGTTTACACATTTGTTTAGGTAGAGTATCTAAAGAGGTATCGTATGAAAATTTTCATTCTGAAGCAAACATACAAAATGACTAATTATTTGGTAGAGTAATTAACTTATGATGAGGATTAATATTGACAGTATCCATGATGTCGCCCTTAAAACATTCATATCTGTTTGTGTAATATTGCCAACAGGCAGTATATTTGGGGTGAATTTAAAATTCTTATTCTTATTTCTTGTTATTGCTTTGTCTATTATTGCAAGGAAAGGGCGTGGAATAATTAACTTATTCGTTGGAATGATACCATCTGTAGTTATAATTCTAATCTTTCTCATAATCACAATGAGTAATGTTCGCTACCTGCCTGAAACGATTGATCAGTCCAAAGATATTCTGGTGTTCTTTCTGATGTCAGCAATTTCATATTCTCTGGTTGACAGAGATCGTCGCTATGAAATCATAACGAAAACAATAATCAACTGTTTAATTATAATAGGTTTGATTAAATTTTTAATTTTTGTATATGCAACGTTAACTGGTGGTAGTGTTGCTAGTGTCGTATCAACTATATCAAAGCTATTTAATACATCATTAATGACGATGGAGTCAGATGATGTATCTATAAGTCGCATTAACTTTATGTCGGATTACATATTACCTATAGCGATATTTATTAAGACAAAGGAATATTTAAGTAAAAATTCATCACGTTTGAACTCTATTGCTATAATGATTTTAATGTATTCAATTATTATTAGTATGTCTCGATTTTTATGGGCAGCAGGTATATTAAGCTTCGCAATGGGTATAGCATCAGACATAACCAAAAAGAAAAGTATTTTTATAATATCAATTGCAGTCATTATGATGGCAGTCATATTATCATTGCCATCAGTCCAAGAAGTTATTGAATTCAGAATGGCATCTAAAGGAGTAGAACGTTCTGATGACTTACGTACCCTTCAGTTTAATGCCATATATCGCGAGTTTATAAAAGCGCCATTATTAGGAAACGGACTTGGTTATTATGTTCCAACATTACTCAGGAGTACTCTTTCAAAGTATTCGTATGAACTACAGATCCAAGCACTTTATATGCAGATGGGAATTGTTGGAGCAACAGCGTTATTACTTTTAATTATTTCAACCTTACTTACGCAAACAAAAAAATTTGGAGCTAAAAATACACTATTCTTCTTAATATTAATATCCATGTGGATATCTGGAGGATTCTTTAATCCGGTTATTTTATCATCCACAGGAGGTGTTGCGTTCATGTTATTATTTTGCACACCTGATGCTATTAAACGAATTAAGGACAAGGGGATGTAACTCCCCTTTCTCTTACTTCACAATATATAAATCACCAATATTGAGAAGTGTAATTACTTTGGCTTGGGGTTGCAACCCTGAGCCATTTTTTACATTAACCCCAGAGATGAATTTTATTGGTGACTCCGATATCAGTGTGTATTCAACATTACTTCTTCCACCTATAATTTTTTTGATTTCACCATTATCAATAAAAACCACGCCAGGAATGGCAGAAGATAGGTCTATAATTCCATTCTGATTATCTATCTTGACTCCCCAAGAGTCACCCATATCTATATCCGATAGTTTTATGGTATTTTTACATACAGTAATTGTCGATTTTTTTGTTTTTAACTCAGTAGTATCGATCCATTTACCATTAGAATCTTTTGTTGAGTTAGAAAGTGAGACATTAGACACGGTCCCTTTTAGGTCAAGGAAAGGGCTTTTCTTGCCATGAGACCAAAAGTGAACATCGGAAATTCTAAATAAACTTGACTCTTGCGTATCTCCACTAATTACAATGCATGGGATATCGGTATTTTTCCCTGTTGTTGAAAAGCTAGGCCCAACAATAGATACATCTTGTACATTCTCAAATATGAAGAATGCCCCCCCCGTACCGTTACGATAATAAAGACCGCCTACAATATGTATACTTATTGCTTTTTTTACAGAAAAAAGAGTCCCATGCCCATTAATATGACAACCTATGAGCTCTATTTGCGGAGGATAGTAATTGCTGCTGTTGTTAAAAATAATGCCATTTTTTACACCAGCCATATCGCAATTAAAGAATTTAAGGCCTTCTACACCTGGTGCAGAAGATGATTCTATATGAAACCCTGTATATAAATCATTAAACTGCAAATCACTTATAACCCATGATACAGATGCAGCATTCTTAGATTGCGCAAAAATACCGATCTGTGAACTGGGATTATCCTTTCTATTAAGCCCATCGAATTGAATATTGACGAGAACAGCATCTCTCACATCAGTAAGGTGTATTCCATAAGCCCATTCATTACTACCTTTACGTATTCTTATACGGCCATTGCATTCAAATGAGCTACTTGCATATTTATTCCCATTGGTTAAAGAAACAAATCGTATACATGCAGCATTTTTAGTTTCAGGTCCATCATAAATAAACTCACCGTTACCAAAAAATCTTAGGGCCGCATTTTCAGAACCTGTTATATCGAACATATCGCAATCAGACTTCATTGTCATTATAGCATTGGACGATGTATATATTGATATCTTGCATCCAATTCTTGTTTTTACTGCATTGTCAAAAAGATAATTCCCGTTTGGTACAAGTAGATTTCCTCCACCTCGTTTATTGAGATAGATTAATGCTAAATAAAAAGCTTCACTGGCATTTTCTTGAGTTCCAAATTTCAAAACGCTAACGGTATCATGCAACTGTTCTTTGGAATACAATTCGCGAATGTCACCTAATTCAGCAGCTTTTACAGTGTGTGATAGAGCACCAGCAGTACCAGCGCCAACCAACAATGCCAAATTTCTAGTAAAGTCTCTGCGTTTCATGCTCTTACCTTTTAACGATTAAAGATAAGAAAAGTGTAGCTAGATAAATAAGAGTTTACCATCTCACATTTACATCTTAATACAAATACAATAAAAAACCACAGAATAACACTATGTTAATAGGATGATTCCTTAAAATATATAACAGCTGTGGAATGGCCCTCAAATACAGGTATGTTAACTAAATAATTATATGTAAATAATAAAACATAACATAACCGTAAGTTAAATCAGAAAATAATTAAAACTTTTGCCATTATATTTAAATATTTTATGAGGAAATGTTTCTCGTCGACTGATATATTCAAAATCTATAGATCAAAGAGGACTAGCGAAAAATCACTAGTCCATAATCAAGTAAAGGGCTAGTCGTTGCCAAATAGATCGCGTGTATAAACTTTATCCGCGACATCACCCAGTTCTTCCGCCATACGGTTAGAAATGATGACATCTGCTTCTTGCTTAAAGGCATCCAGATCGCGAACAACGCGGGAATTAAAGAACTCATCCTCTTGCATCACCGGTTCGTAAATAATAACCGGGATACCTTTGGCTTTAATACGCTTCATAATCCCTTGAATTGAAGAGGCACGGAAGTTATCTGAGCCGCTCTTCATGATCAGACGATAAACCCCTACCACTTTCGGTTTACGCGCAAGGATAGAGTCAGCAATAAAGTCTTTACGAGTACGGTTAGCATCCACAATAGCGCCAATGATATTGTTTGGCACCGATTCGTAGTTGGCCAGCAGCTGTTTAGTATCTTTCGGCAGGCAGTATCCACCGTAACCGAATGACGGGTTGTTATAGTGATTGCCGATCCGCGGGTCCAGGCACACGCCTTCAATAATCTGCTTGCTGTTGAGGCCCTGGCTTTCTGCATAGCTATCCAGCTCATTAAAATAGGCGACACGCAGAGCAAGGTAGGTATTGGCAAACAGCTTGATTGCCTCCGCTTCGGTCGAATCGGTAAACAGCGTCGGGATATCCTGCTTGATAGCACCTTCTTTCAGCAGATTGGCAAAACGCTCTGCCCGCTCCGAACGTTCACCGATGACAATACGAGAAGGATGCAGGTTGTCATACAGCGCACGACCTTCGCGCAGAAACTCCGGGGAGAAGATAACATTGTCGATGCCCAGACGCTCTTTGATATCACGGGTGAAACCGACCGGAATGGTCGATTTAATGATCATGACGGCATTGGGGTTAATCTCAGTGACATCACGAATAACGGCTTCAACCGTTGAGGTATTGAAGTAGTTAGTTTTCGGATCGTAGTCAGTCGGTGTGGCGATAATGACATAGTCAGCATTGCGATATGCATCTTGTTTGTCAGTTGTCGCACGAAAATTCAGCGGTTTTTCGGCCAGATATTCCTGAATCTCTTTATCGACAATCGGCGACATCTTCTGGTTAAGCATATCGACTTTAGATTGTACGATATCCAGCGCAACCACTTCGTGGTTCTGCGCAATCAGGATGCCGTTCGATAAACCAACATAACCGGTACCGGAAATAGTAATTTTCATTCGATCACACTTTAATCAGTTAACTGGACGGCGGCATAGTAGCCACCCTGTAATCAACACTTCTCGCGGTTTTACTCTCTGTCCTGATGCATGTCAAGAAACAGACCAGGGATGGTTGAGAGCAAGTAGCGGAGCTCTAATATGAGGGTAAACATTCTTAACAGAATGTATTCAAATTGAGAGAGATTTATAGAAAAATCCCGGTTATTAAATAACCGGGATTTGATTACCTTCGATCAGAAATGATTATTCCATCCACTCAGTATGGAATACGCCTTCTTTATCAGTGCGCTTATAGGTATGAGCACCGAAATAGTCACGCTGAGCCTGAATCAGGTTTGCCGGCAGCACTGCAGAACGATAGCTGTCGTAGTAGGCAATGGCAGCAGAGAATGTCGGAACCGGGATACCGTTCTGAACAGCATAAGCCACGACATCACGCAGCGCCTGCTGATATTCATCAGCAATCTGCTTGAAGTACGGCGCCAGCAGCAGGTTGGCGATACCCGCATTCTGCTCGTAAGCATCAGTGATCTTCTGCAGGAACTGAGCACGAATAATGCAACCGGCACGGAAGATTTTGGCAATCTCACCGTAGTTCAGATCCCAGTTGTATTCATCCGACGCAGCACGCAGCTGGGAGAAGCCTTGAGCATAAGAAACGATTTTGCCCAGATACAGAGCGCGACGAACTTTCTCTACAAATTCAGCCTTGTCACCAGCTGGTTGAGCCTTTGGCCCCGTCAGGACTTTAGACGCAGCAACACGCTGGTCCTTCAGTGAAGAGATGTAACGTGCAAAGACAGACTCGGTGATCAGGGACAGCGGTTCGCCGAGATCGAGTGAGCTCTGGCTAGTCCATTTACCGGTACCTTTGTTGGCCGCTTCATCAAGAATCACGTCAACAAGGTATTTACCTTCTTCATCTTTTTTAGTGAAGATGTCTTTGGTGATATCAATCAGGTAACTGCTGAGCTCGCCTTCGTTCCACTCGGTAAAGGTTGTTGCCAGCTCTTCATTAGAAAGCGCCAGCCCCCCTTTCAGTAAAGAGTATGCTTCCGCGATAAGCTGCATATCGCCATACTCAATGCCGTTATGCACCATCTTGACATAGTGACCAGCACCATCAGCACCAATATACGCGACACAAGGTTCGCCATCTTCCGCACGAGCAGCAATCTGCTCAAGAATTGGCGCTACTAGATCATAAGCTTCTTTCTGCCCACCAGGCATGATGGATGGGCCTTTCAGTGCGCCCTCTTCCCCACCAGAAACACCGGTACCAATGAAGTTAAAACCTTCAGCAGACAGTTCGCGGTTGCGACGAATGGTGTCCTGGAAGAAGGTGTTACCACCATCAATAATGATGTCGCCTTTGTCCAGATACGGTTTAAGAGAATCGATCGCACTGTCAGTGCCAGCCCCCGCTTTCACCATCAACAGGATGCGGCGTGGAGTTTCGAGGGATTCAACAAACTCTTTAACGGTATAATGTGGGACCAGTTTCTTGCCCGGATTCTCGGCAATCACTTCTTCGGTCTTTTCACGGGAGCGGTTGAAAACAGAGACGGTATAACCACGGCTTTCGATGTTGAGCGCAAGGTTGCGCCCCATCACTGCCATACCGACAACCCCGATCTGTTGCTTGGACATTACATACTCCTGTCTGGTGTGGTCACTGCGACAATCTCGCAGCTTAAATGTGATGATTATGTTAGCTCAAAGTGGGTACGGAGCATAGCGCAATGTGCTTCATTTCATATCAAACAACTAATTTATTTACATTACCAAAATGGAGTAACAAACAAATTGAAATATTTAATAGTAGATATCACAATAATAAAAACAATCATTGTCGGAAGCCATTGTTTGGAATATGAATAAAAACTAATATCAACAATTTTTTTAACAAAAAATGGGAATACCAATAGTGTTATTACTATCTGTGAAACAGATAAAATTAACGATACGTACCATAGTGATGAATAAAACAAGATAGTAGAAGATAAAGCAAGTACAGTAATACCTGCTACGATATTCCAATAGAATTCCACATTTGTTTTCCCATTAGCCTGAGCAATCGCACCAGTAAGCCCTCCCATGGGTCTTAGCATTCCAAACAAAATCATAAATGGAAGTATGTCAATGATATTAAGGCGAGCAGGACCATATAAGATAGTAACAATAACTGGAGAGAAAATAAATATTACAGCAAACACAGCAGCACTAAATAGAGAAATTACGGATGTTCCTTTCAGAAAAATTGATGCTAAATTACTATTATCTTTCTGAACCTCAGAAAATCGTGGCAATGCTAGACGATTAATGACTGGAGTTATTAACTTCAGCGGTTGCATAATTAGATCTTTTGCGAGAGAATAGAGCCCCAGCGAATCCCCTCCTAATACTTTACCAATAATTATCACATCTAATTGCGTTCTAAGCTGATTAATCACCTGGGATCCAAGTTGATATATTCCATATTTAAAAACGCCAGCACAAATATCTTTTTCAAAACAGAATAATGGCCGCCACTCTTTATCACCTAAAAAAGACATAAGCAAAAGTCGGATAAAGGCATTTAGTATTAAACCTAAAATAACTGCAGATGTACGTAAGTCAGTTAAAAAAAGCATCCCTATGACAAAACAGAAAGAAATGAATTTTGCTGTCATTTCTATTTTTGCAAGCAAAATCATTCTCTTAGCTTTTATATAATGCGCTTGATATTGCGAAAGCGAACCTAAAAATATAAAATTAATACTTGCAAGCATGATAAGTGGTTCTAATTTATCCATATGGTAAAAATTAGATAGTGGCCACGCACATGCAAAAACAATTACACCTGCAAAAAGACTTAAGACGAGATTTATCCAATATATAGTACTTTGTTGTGCCCTGTTCAATTCCTGCTTGTGTACGATATAGCTACTCATCCCCATATCCTGGAGGATCATAGCAATCATTAAAACCGTATTTACAATTGCAAGTAGCCCTAACTCATTAAGGGCCAACATATGTGCAAGCACACTGATCTGGATAATTTGTAAAACTGCTGAAAAGCCGTTAGATAATAATAACCACCCTGCTTGACCTTTCATTCCACTCATTAAAGGTCCTCCAGAAGACAGGCCATTTTTTTATATTCAACATCCTGATTGAAATTTTCCTCAATTTGCAAACGTGCATTATGTATAATATCAGGAATGATTTCTTTAGTCCTAATGACTTCATAAAGTGCCTTTGCAATACTAGCCGAATCTCTTTCAGGGCAGAGCCAACCTGTTTTACTATTAGTTATCAGCTCAGGTATGCCACTGTGATATGTTGAGATTACAGGTAGCCCAGTTGCCATAGCCTCCATCAAAGCCACAGGAATACCCTCCATATCACCATTTACTGCTGTAACAGATGGGAGCAAAAAGATATGGCTATCTAATAAGATATCTCTCACTACTTCTTGAGGTTGAAAGCCAACAATCTTAACGACATCGTCAAGTTCATATTTATTAATTTCAGATTGCAATTCATCAATAAGATCACCGTACCCAACAATTTTATAGCAGAAATTAATACCGGCATCTTTTAATTGTCTACATGCATTAATTGCATACGAAATCCCTTTCTTTTCAATTAAACGGCAAACAGAAACAATTTTCAACTGTGATTCACTGAAATTTCTTTCAAGGAATGTAAAATCTTCAATTTTAATTCCCATCCTGATAACAGATATTTTTCCCGGAGAGCAACCTAGCTCTATTAGTTTGTTTTTCCATAAATTACTAATAGGTAGAAAAAGTTCTCCCTCTAAAAATAAATCTTGATAGCTACCATGATATTTATTTAGCAGTTCTTTTGCAGAAAGATCATATCCGTGAAATACAGTAGCAATTTTCCCCTGCAGACAACCACAACTCCGCAAGTAATTTGCCAATACTCCACTTGGCCCAAAATGGGCAACTATTACATCAGAAGAAAATTTTTTATCAATTTTACCTACTAATGAAGGCAGGAATAGATTAGTTGCGAATGACCGATACTTCAATATATTAAAAGGCGAAAAGTTTCCTTTTAGGATGCATTTAATCGACGAAGATACTCTCTTGCATAATGTATGTATCTTATTATATTTTCCTTTTTTTCCTTCACTCGCAAATATGAAATCAACACGCTCATCAATTCCATATTTGTAGTAATCGTCGTGAACTTTATCCATATCCCCTTGATAGAGGGAAATTATATTTACATCATGCCCCATTTCAATAAATGAAATAATCTGCTTTAATACAAAAGTTTCAGATGCGATAGGGAATTTAATACAAAAAAAAGATATTTTCATTTCCTTCCCACTTCATCAAATATATTTCTGTTAATTTCAGAACCAATTTCTCGCGTACGTTCGACTTTAATTTTTAGATTACTTTTAACCTCATCATAGTTATCTAATATATAATCCATTTTTTTTGAGATTTCTCCATTAAGTAGTTCTTTAATGTCGGCTGATAAATAATTCATATCAAGCCCTTTCATTACTCCTAATGATTTATGTTCATAATTTATTGCAACAGCAGGAGTTCCAAAGTTAATTGATATAATTGCGGAGTGCAGTCTGGTTCCAACGGTTATTTGACATTCTCTCAATAAAATACCAAGTTCAAGATCATTAATTTCATCCATCACAATATGATATTCTGATGGGTGTGATGTTAGTTTTTTTCCAACCGAATAAGCAATCATTCGATCATCATTGTTATAACTTTCGATACCAGTACATGTAGAAAATGCTACAACCTGAAATCCTTTATTTATATATGTATCAACAACTGAAGCAATTGCTTCTTCATAACGATCTTGGCTCACGCCAAGACGCTTATCAAACGGAGCCAGACGGCGGACTGTAATCGCTATAGTTGGTTTACGTTTTAAAATCTCAAGCCAATGTTCCAAGATATAATTTGTGTTTTGTATTTTGCTCTCGTTTACTAAAAAGGCAGTGTCAACACCCATAATAACTTTATCTGTAGATATACCATCTCTGATCATAATATCATAACTGACCTCCTCTCTCAGTATAAGCTTATTTACCTTCGAAAATGAATAATTAGATATTTTTTTAAAAAAATCATTTTCAAAAGGACCTACACTGTGTCCAATTAAATAAATTGGCTTCTTAGCAATGAAAGAACATAAGACATGCTCAAATTGCGGTGTCCCATAAAGGTCAACAAAGAAAGAACCACCGACCTGCATAACAGCATCATAGCTTTTCAAATCAGAAACAAACTCTGAGATATATAAAGGTAACGGAAATCTTCTAAAAAAACCTTTCCCTTCAGCATGTGACAAAAGTATTCTTGGAAGAAGATATCTATCTATTTTATTTTTTATTTTAGCAAAAAGACCAGTGTTGTTTGATTTCTTCTTCCCAACATGTAATACGTCTGGATTTATTGTTTCATTCAAAAGATAAGATGAACTTGTAGCATAGCGGCTGATAATATCTATTTCAATACTCGGGTCTATTGTACGAATGTTATCTAACAAGCCTCTTAAAATTGCACCATCACCACGATTTCCACACGTATGATTACCAACAAGTAATAATTTCATGATCCGCTCTTTTAGTTTTTTAACATCTTATGGAATTAAATATAAAAGTATTTATAGCTTACCCGTCTTTCCCTTTATTCCATCACCAATAGCTTTGAAAGCTATCTTTATATTCTTAAGTTTATTCTTTTCATTAAAAACTAACATAGTTTGATGTATGATATTCATCATATTATCTCTAAGTACGAGCATCCGCGGAACGTGTTTGTATTTAGAAAATAAGATAGCATTGCGAATTCTGTAATAACGTCTAATCGGAGAATGAACTGGTATATGAAGACCAAGGAAACTGATCATTTTATCACCGATAGCATGTTCCATAATTGCTGAAGTAGATACATAGATACTATATCCCTTGGCTAATGCTCTTAAACACCATTCAGTATCAACATAATCAATAAAGAATCGTTCATCCATATAACCAACAGAATCAAGCACTATAACAGGGACTAATGAACCTGAAGAAATAATCAGTGTAGCTTTAAACGGTGAGTCATATTCTTCAGGACTGACCTTTTTTCTAATACCAAATCGATTAAGCAGGATCTGTTTATAATAAAATTTATATCTGGAATCTATAAAGGTTGGCCCTATCATTCCAATTGTAGGATCACTAGCTTTAACTAAGTTAAAATCATTAATTAAAGATGATACAAAATCACTACTTATTTCACTGTCCTGATCAAAGAAAAGAACAAAATCTGCTCCTTGATCTTTAGCATATTGAATGCCAACATTCTGGGCCTTGGCTATTCCCTCATTTTCTTTAAGAGATATAACATTCAATAGTTCCTCTAGAAAAAGTCTATCTGCTTCTTTCAAAGTGCCATTATCAACAATAACTGGAACTACATTTTGTGTTTTAAGTGATGTAGCTAATTTTTTTACATTTTCAATTTCGGGATTATACGTTACAATAATAGCGAATATTTTATCAATTGACATCACAAATACTCTATTAGAAATTCAACATTAAATAGCACACGCAATAAAATATCATTACATTAACTTTGTAAGAAGACATTTTATAAAATATTTTGGATTTCTTTTTCTGATTGACCAAAAAACACCATCAATAATGGTTGCCTTTTTATTTTTTTGTTCAACTATAAATTTCATAAAATTAGAGTCATCAATGCTGTATATATTATTATTTCTTTTGACTAGCTCTAATAATGACTCTGTAAGTTTCTCATTCTGCGATACTCTCAGTTCTCCAGCACCATGATCATGATGCATTATATAAGTACAATTACTAAATCTTACGAATGATCCAAAAGAATAGGATAAACGCAACCAAGTATCCCAGTCCTGAAGTCTTTTGATATTCTGATCAAAACCGCCAATGTCACGTAATCGTGAAGTTAGTGTAAATATCTGATTTGATGCCGTATTATCAAAAAGCATATCTTTGTATGAAAGAATAATACTTTCTTCTGATGTTTTTTTATAATGCACTACTTCATGGCCATCTACGTATTTATCTAAGAAATTGCAACATAAAAATGAATATTTATCATCCCATTTCTTTACGAAAAAAGAAATACGTTCACTCGTAAACTCATCATCATCATCTAGACCTGTAATAAATTTTCCACTTGCATTAAATATTCCTAAATTTCTAGTAGCACAAGCTCCCTGATTAATTTCATTACGGAGATATTTTATTCGGGGATCTTGACGACACAAATCTGACATAAATGTTAATGTACCGTCACTAGAAGCATCATCACATACGATCAACTCCCAGTCTTCATATGTCTGAGCAATGACCGATGCAATAGCCCTTTTTAGTTTCTCAAGTCGATTGCATGTCGATATATAAATAGTTACTGTCGGATTATTTATCTTAATCATCCCCCCCACCTCCATTGTCTATATAACAATATGAATCTTAGAATATAATAATGAGCCAACGCGTGGCTCATTATTATTTAAATAATCTCTTTAATAACATGCAAAAGCGCATTATTCCAGTCTGACGGCGATACATTTTTTTGACTTATTTTTCTGCAATCAAGTACAGAATATCGTGGCCTTTTTGCTGCTGTTGGATATTGCTCAGTTGTTATTGCTTTAACTTCACGTATATTTCCATTCCATCCCATCTCTTTGGCTATGGAAAAAATTCTATTAGCGAAATCATACCAACTAACTACTTTATCTCCGCAGAAGTGATAAATACCACCTTCAGACTTATTATCGATTAATGTGATTATAGCAGACGCGATATCACCAGCGTAAGTTGGGCAACCATACTGGTCACTTATAATACCGAGAGATTCTTTCTCATTTCCAAGTTTAAGCATTGTTTTTACAAAGTTATTCCCATACTCACTGAATACCCATGCTGTTCTTATTATTACTGTACTTGAATATTCTTCAAGTACATACCTTTCTCCGTCAAGTTTGGTTAAACCATATACACCCAACGGATTAGTTGCGTCACATTCTTGGTATGGAATGTTTGACGCACCATCGAATACATAGTCTGTTGATACATGAACGAACATTGCATTAATGTTTCGTGCGGCTGCAGCTAAATTTGCTGGACCACGTACGTTCACAAGACGAGCAAGATCAACATCACTTTCAGCCTTATCAACTGCCGTATATGCAGCAGCATTTATGATAACATCAGGTTGATATTTTTCTATCGCATTGAAAACCGTATCTTTATTTGTAATATCAAGCTCTGTTGCATCAGTTCCCCAGACTTGCCATTCGTCAGGAAATCTATCCTTTAAACACTGACCTAATTGACCGTTTGCTCCTGTCAGTAATACTTTCATGAGAAAAGTTCCTTTAATAATTTGCCCTGCTTGTCTTTTTCAGAAAGCAATGGATTCTCAATTGGCCATTCTATAGCAATATCAGGATCGTCCCACTTAACACATCCTTCATAGGCGGGATTATAATAATCGGTACATTTATACTCAAAGTCAGCAATATCTGACAGAACAACAAACCCATGTGCCAGTCCAGGTGGTACCCAGAATTGGGTTTTGTTCTCTTCCGAAAGAATTACACCTTCCCATTGCCCATAGGTTGGGGAATCTGGTCGGATATCAACCGCCACATCAAATACTTCCCCACGCACAACGCGAACAAGCTTTCCTTGGGCATTCTGTGTTTGAAAATGTAGTCCGCGCAAAACTCCTTTTGATGAACGTGAATGGTTATCTTGCACAAAATCGAAATTTATATTTAACATTTCCTGGTAACGTTTTTTCTCGAATGTTTCCAAGAAAAATCCTCTGGCATCACCAAATACTTTAGGTTGAATAATTTTCACATCAGAGATTTTGGTATCAATAACTTGCATAATTATTTCTCCTCCACAAGCATTTGGAGATACTGCCCATATTGCGTTTTAGAAAGCACTTTTGCCTGAGTCAATACTTCATCTTTAGAAAGCCACCCTTTGCGGTAAGCTATCTCTTCAAGACAAGCCACTTTGAAGCCCTGACGCTGTTCAATGGTATGAATAAACTGAGATGCCTCTAATAGGCTCTCATGAGTACCTGTATCTAACCATGCAAAGCCGCGACCTAGCTTTTCAACATGTAAATTACCAAGTTCAAGGTACATTTCATTTAATGTAGTAATTTCCAACTCGCCACGAGCCGATGGTTTAACTTTTTTTGCCATCTCTACAACATTCTTGTCATAGAAATATAGCCCTGTGACTGCCCAGTTAGATTTGGGTTCAGATGGTTTTTCTTCGAGTGATACCGCACGATTATTTTCATCAAATTCAACAACGCCGAAACGCTCTGGGTCCATCACTTGATAGCCAAAAACAGTTGCACCGTCAGTACGTTGTACAACAGCTTCTAACTTACGCCCAAAGCTTTCACCAAAGTAAATATTATCACCCAGAACAAGTGCGCAGCTATCGCCATCAATAAATTCTTCGCCTATCAGGAACGCCTGGGCAAGTCCATCCGGACTTGGTTGAATAGCATAGCGAAATTTCACCCCAAACTGACTGCCATCGCCGAGTAAGCGCTTAAATCCTGGCATATCTTCTGGAGTCGAAATGATTAATATATCGCGAATACCGGCGAGCATAAGAACAGAGATTGGATAATAAACCATTGGTTTATCATAAATTGGCAAAAGCTGTTTAGAAGTTCCTTTAGTGATAGGATAAAGACGAGTGCCAGAGCCACCTGCAAGAACAATACCTTTCATTTTCTATTCCTTGATTAATTAATGAGACAGGCCTAAACGTTCACCAGCGTATGAGCCATCTTTTACTCTACTCCACCACACCTCATTAGCCAGATACCATTCAACCGTTTTACGAATCCCACTTTCAAAAGTTTCCAGTGGCTTCCACCCGAGCTCTCTATAGATCTTATCTGCATCAATTGCATAGCGCATATCATGGCCAGGACGATCTGTAACATAGGTGATAAGATCGGTATATTGTGCGACGCCAGCAGGCTTAGCAGGAACAAGCTCCTCAAGTAACTGGCATATAGTCCTCACAACATCGATATTTTTGCGTTCGTTATGACCACCTATATTGTAGGTTTCGGCCACCTCACCTTCGGTAACGACTTTATATAATGCCCGGGCATGATCCTCGACATATAACCAATCACGGATCTGTCCACCATCACCGTAAACTGGAAGAGGTTTTCCATCCAACGCATTCAAAATGATCAACGGTATTAATTTTTCCGGGAAGTGGTACGGTCCATAATTATTAGAACAATTCGTCACAATTGTTGGAAGCCCATAAGTTCGATGCCATGCTCGAACTAAATGGTCACTTGAAGCTTTGGATGCAGAATATGGGCTACTCGGGGCATAAGGTGTTGTCTCAGTGAATAGGTCATCTGTTCCGTGAAGGTCTCCATAAACTTCATCAGTCGAGATATGGTGAAAGCGGAAATTTTGCTTTCCTTTCTCATCTAACTGATTCCAGTAAGAACGCGCGGCCTCAAGCATTGTATAGGTGCCAATGATATTGGTTTCGATAAATTCTGCCGGACCATCGATTGAACGATCAACGTGACTTTCCGCTGCAAGATGCATTACCGCATCTGGTTTCTGCTCACTAAAAATACGGTCAAGCTCGGCTCTGTCACAGATATTAATCTGTTCAAATTTATAACGTGAACTATCAGCAACTTCTTTCAACGACTCAAGATTTCCTGCATAGGTTAAGCTATCTACAACAATAACTTCGTCTTCGGTATCTTTAATTATATGACGCACGACCGCAGATCCAATAAAACCAGCACCACCAGTGACAATTATCTTCATGTTGTCCTCTTATTTCAAAATAATAAAAAGTAAAACTTTACTATATTAAACCTGTAAATTAACCGCAATATTAAAAATTCCAATAACGCTTATGCATGCTAAATGATTTAATCATACATTTAGGTAACTTTTCATATTGTTGTCCTAATTTATACCCTAATATCTTCATAAAGTTATTTATACATGCCAGAGGTATCCAATGAGGTGCATTCTTTAACAGGAATTTAATCTCAGACAATAGATACTTCTTCCCTTCTCCGCCGGCACCACCTATGCTTTGCCGAATCCAGGGTTCATCCTTATGGAAAACACCTATATCAAAATAACGTCTGAATTCTTCAGATGGCGTATAGTTATGAGAATGCTTTACTGCTGCTTTCGATGCATAAGCTACTTTATAGCCAGCCAACACAGCTTTTGCCGTAAAAAACATATCTTCACATAGAATCGTATTCGATGGAAACCCACCTAATTCTTTAAATATCGACAGCCGATATGCGGAAAAAGAATTCGACATGAATACGGTTTTTAAACCCATCTCTGGAATATTTTCTACTCCACAGACATATCCTTTTTCCGGATAGCTAAAACTTCTAGCATGCCGTGCTAATGGGTTGGCATCAGTATGAGGTAACTGTCGACCGTATGCACATGCAACACGGTCATCAGTAAATACAGACACTATCTCCTCAATAAAATTAAGTTGAGGAATAGCATCTTGTGTCAGAAAAATAACCACATCGTATTTATCTAGATATTTTTCGACGGCTTGATTTCTTGTCCCCCCGTGATTGAAATCACTTCCTGCAATGGTAAGGACATCAAAACCAGCCTGCTCTGCAATAGCAGCAGTATCATCCTCACTGCTAGAGTCAATAATGTGGACGAATAAATTTGGAGAGGCGTTCTTTTGAATATTAGCTACAGCCTCCTTCCATATTTCACCACCATTATAAGTAGGTATTGCTATATAGTATTTCATATCAAAACTCTTTATTTACTGATTTCAAAAAGATTTAATACGCACCATCTTTTTTCAATACCACTCCAATAGTCTTAAAAAGAATGGCTATATCATTCCACATCGACCAGTTTTTGACATACCATGCGTCAAGATAAACACGCGTTTCATAATCAACATCACTGCGTCCGCTGACTTGCCATAGGCCAGTCATCCCCGGTTTGCTTAGAAGATAGTAATCGACCTCGTCGTTATAACGCTCGAGCTCTGCTGTGATGATAGGCCGAGGTCCAACCAGACTCATTTCACCTTTAAGTACATTAAATAATTGTGGCAATTCGTCCAGACTGGTCCTTCTAAGAAATTTACCGATCTTGGTAATTCGTGGATCATTTTTTAATTTAAAAGTGGCATCCCATTCCTCTTTGGCCGCTGGATCTTTTTCAAGCAGCTCAGCTAAAACCTCTTTCGAATTTATAACCATGGAACGGAACTTGAGGCATTTGAAAGAGTGTCCCCCCTTCCCAATACGCTCATGCCCATAAATAGCTGGACCTCCATCTTTTTTTACTTTCCGGCTAATATAAATTAATGCAGGTGAAAGAATAATGATTATAGCTAATGATCCAGCTATATCAAAAAGACGTTTTAGAAATCGTGATGACCACTTTGCCAGGTTTTGTTGCACACGGAATATCATAACTTCATGGCTAAAAATAAAAGACATGTCTGTGCTATCAAGTGGCATTCCACGTAGAGTAGGAATAACTGAGACATAGCGATAGCCTTTGATCATGAAGTTTCTAAGCCATGTATTTCTTATTTCACTTTGGTGCGACTCTACTGCGACAATAAACTGTGTTTTTTTATCTTTTGTTGCTAACCAGCTTAAATCATTTTTTAACACCGGCAAACCATCAATTTTCTCACCAGCTTCGACTCCTCCTTCACTATGAATAAAGCCGACAATGATTAATCCCAGATTTCTCTCACTACTAATTGCTTTATAGGCCTCATGTGCATTTATACCGCTGCCTACAATCCATGTATCGCGACGCCACAAATTGAAAGCATCCAGGAGTCGTTTGGTTATCATACGTGAAACAGGAACCAAGAATAATACAAACACCCAAGTCAGGACCCACAAATAACGAGAAAATGACCAGGTAGTGAATGCCATAACCGCAATTTCAATAATGGCAAATATCACTAATGTTCGAAGGATTTCTTTTAATTCAAACCAAAACGTCTTGCGATAGAAATAATGTCTCAACCGCATTGAATACCATGCAACACAGCAGAAAGCCAATAATAAATGTAATGCAATCCATCCATCAGTTTGACTTGCAGGAATTATTTTATCGTAATCACTTAGAGTGATAGATAACAATCCCATAGCCAAGTATATAGATACTGTAAAACTAAGAAAATCAGACAGGGCAAGAGCCACGCTGACCAAAACATTTCTACCGAGAAGCGTCATGATTCCCTCTCAATGTTTATAACGCATATTTTTAGAAACTATTAATATTAATTGAAAATAGAGATAAGAGAGAGCTGGAAGGGGCCGGACCTTTAACAGTCCGGCAAAAATTCTTAAGATTATTTATCGTCGGTATAAGAATAACCATAGTGACTATAGCCATAACCGTAATAGCTACTTGCCTTCTTAACCACACCATTAAGAATACAACCTTTTACTATTACTCCACTCTGCTCAAACCGCTTGAAACTAACCTCTAGTTCTTTCGCTGTATTTTGTTCGAAACGAGCTATAAGAAGTGTTGTCCCTGCATAATTACCAATAATAGCGGCATCAGTTACTGCGAGAATTGGCGGGGTATCAAGTATGACGATATCATAATGTTGGCTCGCCCATGTTATCAATTCCCCAAATCTCCGGTGCATAAGCAGTTCAGCTGGATTTGGTGGAGCGATTCCTCGTGAAATGAAATCGAATCCAACCTGAGAAATATTTTTTACTGCCTTAGATAACTCTGTTTTTCCTGAAAGAAAATCAGACAACCCATTATCGTTTGATACACCAAATAGTTTATGGGTATAACCCTTCCTCATATCAGTATCAACAAGAAGGACCCTTTTCCCTGTTTGCGAAATAACTGCTGCAAGATTCGTACTCACAAAAGTTTTACCGGCGTTAGGACTGGCTCCAGAAATCATTAATACATTATTTCGAGCCTCCATCATAGCGAAATGCAAACTGGTACGTAGTCCACGAATCGCTTCAATAGCTAAATCAGCCGGATTTTCGACCGCCAGAAATCCTTGAAATTCAGAATTCCCTTTTTTTCTCCAACTAGGGGTCTGAACCATTTTCTTTGCAAAAGCTTCTGACACAGGGATACTTGCATACACATTAATGCCTAACTCTTCAAGCTGTTCTGGACTTTCAATCCCTCGTCTTAGAAATACCCGAAGTAGTACGATACCAAAGGAGGCGATAACACCTAATATTATACCTGCAAGAAGAATAAGTACTTTCTTTGGTTTTACAGGTTTTGGTTGTGCTACTGCATTATCTATTATTCTTACATTACCGATAGCACTGGATTTTGCAATACTTAATTCCTGCTGACGATTTAATAGCTGCATGTATACAGCTTGCCCTGAATCTACATCCCTACTCAACCGTAAAATATCCTGTTGTGTTTTAGGCATTGCAGAAACACGTTGATTAAGCTTACTTTTTTCATCTTGTAAGGTTTTGCGCTTTTCCATCAGCGCCTTATATGTAGGATGTTCTTTTGTATATAGTTGCGATATTTCAGATTCACGGAAAGTCAATTCATTGAGTTGATTATCAACATTGACAATTTGCTCAAGTACCGATTTTGCTTCTAGAGATAAATCAACTGAATCTTTTTGACGACGATACTGATTCAGCTTATCTTCTGCAACATCTAGATCAGCTCTTACTTTAGGTAACTGTAGATTAAGAAAATCTAAACTTTTCGCATCCTGTGCTGCCTGACGAGCAATATTTTGAGCTAAGTAGTTGTTGCTTATACTATCGACAATTTTGACAATTAAATCTGAATTATCACCAGTTAATGATAAGGAAAGCATTCCTGTATCTTTACCTTCATCAACAACTGTAAACACACTTTGCAAATCAGTAATAGCTTTAAGTTTACTTACGTAAGAAATTGTAAACTCAGTACCAGGTTCTGCTTCAATAGAATCGACCTTCAGTGAAAGATCTTTTCCCTCTAATAACTCTCCTACTTTTCCATCTATTTTTTTACCGTTGTAATTTATTACATAATGTAAATGGTCCTTAACAAGTAATTCTAACTCCGGCGTCTCATTCCCATCGTCCGGCATATACAATCTAGAAATAGATATCCGTCCAGGTTTTTCCCCCATTAATCGTGCCCATCCTTTTCCAAACACGGGGAAATAATCTTGGACTGCTTTAGCTTGAAGGTTGAGATCACTAACTGTTTTCCCAAGAATCATTCTAGACTGCAATAACGTTATTTCAGGCGCAGAACTTGGTTGGCTATCTGGTAGCATCTGGCTTAGATTGCTGAGAATGGCATTCCCTTGCTTTTGCTCAACCTGAATCAAAGCATCTGCTTGATATATTGGTGTTGCAAAAAGTGCATATATCAGTGCAATTAAGGTGAATAATGCAGTAACAGAAATAATAAGTTTTCTATGATCTATCAGCTCGCCGACTAAGCGCCCTAAATCGATCTCATCTGCATCTTTTGCGACAGATTTATTTGTAACTGGAGACATGCAATAATCCCTGATAGTTATGCGCCTAATTTCTCAGCCCAGAGCAAGCCAGCTTGCTCTATCAATTGATATACAGAAGCGAATGCTTCTTCACTTTTACGGTACGGATCTGGGATTTCTCTATGGCCCAACCACTGACCAAAAAGCATAGTTTTTCCTCTTGCTTCTGGAGCTATGCGGCCAATTTGCTCGATATGCGATCGTTCCATCACCAAAATCAACTCATAGTGTCGTGCAAGTGAAGATGTGAATTGCTGGCCTTTATGACCCTCCAGAGAAAGGCCATTCAGAGCTGCAACTTTAATCGCACTGCTATCCGCTTCATGATCCACTAGTGCACCAGTACCAGCAGAATCTATTTTTTTCTCCGGTAATGCCCTTCGCAAAAAACGTTCGCCAATTGGGGAACGGCAGATATTACCGGTGCAGACTACTAAAATGGAATCAAACATAGTTATGGCCACGTCCTAATAAATTTTGCGGTTTCGGTCATATCATGAACACCACTAATTGTAGGTACCAACTGAGACACAACGCGATTCCAACGAACCAACGGAGCAGTAGTAACGTAGACAATATCATATGGCTGCAACTGGAACTCAGTACCTAACACCATAGCCGAAGCATCTTGTGCGTTCAGTTGATAGATATTGGCAATTTTTCCCTGCTTATCTCCTTTCAACTGACGAACGACAAAGACTCCAGTTGCATCGCTCAGTGCTTGAGAGATGCCTTCCGCATTACCCAATGCTTCTGCCAGTGTCATACCACTGCGATCCATCTTCATGGTACTTTGTTTGCCAACTTCGCCCATCACAAAGACTTTAAGGTCATCGTTACGTGGGACAAATAAAATATCTCCGGGATATAAGAGATGATTCTGAGTTAAATCCCCTTTCTGCATTAATGCATACAAGGAGATTTTGGTATCTTTACCATTATGTGTGAGAACTACATTTCGCCAATCTGCATCCGTTGCTAAGCCTCCAGCGGCATTAACAGCATCCATTACTGTTAGAGGGATATTGGTGATGGGCTGTTGACCAGACTTCGCTACTTCCCCTGTTACATACACTTTCTGCGAGCGAAATGCAGCGATACTTACATCAACCTGCGGGCTTTCAATATAAGTAGTCAGACGATTCGCGATCTCCTGGCGTACTTGACTCAAAGTTTTTCCGGCAACCTGAACTTTACCAATATACGGATAGAAAATCGTGCCATCAGCATTTACCCAGTTACCAGTGTCGCTGGCGCTGCGATATTGCCCGGCAGGTGTTGTTAATTCTGGGTGATCCCACACTGTCACCATTAGCACATCGCCGACGCCGATACGATACTCGTAGCTTTTGAGTAAATTATCCAGTTGCGGGTTTGGCTGTGCCATCACCGTAGGCGTGCGTAGCTGATCGATCAACCCTGGCGTCATCGGGTAAACATTGACCAGCTTATCCAGATCGTAATCACTATCGGGTAACTCAACAACATTCTTACGCAGGCTATTTAACCCCTGTCCTGGCATAATAGTACAACCCGCTAACAGCCCTATTGCCAATGCTAAAGCCGAAAATCTAACCATTTTTTTCTTCATAGTGTCACATCATCAGTAAACTAAAAATTCTTATTTCTGAGCCACATAACGTCCGCCAGTTTGTTCGTAGCTGGCTTCATGCAGACAATGGTAAATAAACTAAGTCCATTCTCTGATTGTCCTGTAGCATTCAGCCTATAGACTAAATGGGATCTCGATCCCGGCGCTTGCGCCAACATCATCGCTATCGCTATGGTCAGCATTGGTATACCACAGCGAGGTGTTCAGGCGGACAGTCTTATAGACATCCCCACTCCAGCCCAGTTGTACACCTTTCAATGTATCTGCATGCGGGAATGCTTTATTAATTGATTGATCTTTAGGATTCACCTTGGCATAGACCAGGCGAGTGCTCCAGCGCTGATTATCTTCGGTAACCAGTTCAACTTTACCGGCAAACAGCTGACCGTCGCCCCCCATAGCATCGCCTAACGGATAACCCTGCTGATAATAACCATCGGTATAAATATGGTGGTTATAACTATAATTTGTTCTAGTCATATTTGAGCGCGTATCATGCGCTTCTAGATACCAGTTAACCGCATCTTTCCCCCAGCCGTGGTGCCCTTCAATTCCGCCCAGATACATATTGGCCGAAGGCAGATAGCCGGATTCATCTTCCCCAATCATCTGGCCATACAGGCTCACCGGCCAGCCCAGAGTTGGCTCGAGCTTCAGTTTAAAATCAAATCCCGCTAGCTGGTTACCGGGTTCATTAGCAGTACCGGTATTATCCTTGCCAGTAAAACCATCCCAGAAACTGCTAAAAGATTGAGGGCGCCCCTCTCCTCCCCACTGCATAATACGTGAAGCCCCTAGTTCCAGAGACTGGAATGGGGAGAAGGTCAAACGGCCGCCGATAATCTTGGTATGCGGCACGGCAGTATATTGATTCATCTGGCTGGCGGAGATCTGATACTGCCATGGACCAATCCAGCGCAGCCACCAGGTTTCCGGTGCGGCCTGCTCGGCGCGCTGCATCAGGAATCCGGTCATTGGCCTCGCAGCATCGCCGCGGATCAGGCTCCCTTCATAGCCCGGTCCCCACCACTGCGGCATCTGGCCAAACGACAGCCATTGGTTCCAGAACTTCACCGCGCCGTACGCGCCGTTGGCATTGAACCGGGAGCCGTTGCTGATACGCTCACCGCCTTCCACATTGCCCTGCAGATGAACATCCCACCAGTCGCCGCTGTTATTAAAGGCCAGCGATAGCGAGTTATCCGCCGGTTGGCTTTGCGCAAAGCCCTGCGGGGTTCCCGGTTGATCGGTAGAGGTGTAGCCGCTGACCCGGAAATCAGCCTTCAATGAGGAAAGCCGCTGATTAATACGCGCCAGCACCACCTGTTCAGAAGAATAGGAGGGTTTAGCCTTTTTTAACGCCCGGGTAATCTCTTCCTGGCTCAGGGGCCAGGTCGAAAGGCTCAGCTGGATAACTCCCCGGTCAGAAAGCCAGGCAAGATCGTTACGCAGTTCGTTATCATTGAGTACCAGACCAGAGGCATAAACCTGCGCACTCACCGATGTCAACAGCCCCAAAGCAAGTGCAAGACGCGCGATTTTCATCATTATACAAGATCCATTTTTAGCCCCGTTTCCGCAAGCTGGCGAGTCATGGGGAAATATGAGTTTAGAGAGCGCACGCAGACGCCAGTCGTAGTATGTTTGTTCAGCAGTGATGATGCAATAAGCAGTACCTTTGAACGTAATCAGCCACGCAGTATTTGAAATGTCAGTGCAACAGCCAAAGCGCCAACGACTCCCCTCACACCGATCACCACCCACCATGGACATGAGCTATCTCAAGTTGGCCAGAGGGATAACACGCTGTAGAGTCAGAAAGATTGCCGATTATATACGGTGCTTGCGGATAATCATCCGTCGCAACCGGTTTTAGGAATTTCGAACATATAGAAGATGACTGCAGAATTGACGCTGGCGGTTTCGATACGCTACCGCCCTTGGCTTAACAGCTACCAATGCACTGTACTTCATTTATACATTTTTGCTGGCACAGCGCCCGCGTGATTATTAGTCACTGACAATATTTTTGCGGCATCAAGTTTACGAGATTCTGCCGGCAAATGGGAGTAAAAATGACAACTATTCGCTTATCAAAACAACCCAAACCGACTCCTCCGACAAGCGGACGACACCTCAATAAGATTGTTTAATAATATCTCGCCGATCCAGCTCAAGATGCATGCTTACGCACCAAAACCAAATCAACACTATGTTTTTTAAGACTTTTATCGGATGAGTATATTAACCACGTTAATTCTCGTCACTTCCGTCAACTACAAAAATTAATACCTGCCATTCATTTTTTATACTTGACAAACATAATTTAATTTCAAGAATAAGGGGCAGCCTGTCTATTTAGGATTGTTCTCAGCCACGTTATTTCCTGTGCCAGCAAAAATATTGCTGCAGAATGTAGTAGCAACTATTTATTTCACGAATATGAATGTACGAAACCGGGACTGATTCTATTATTTTCTCTGGTCCCATTCATCGTCAGCAGCACATTCAGTAAAAACGCTTATGCAAATCCGCGCGGGTAAAGGGCTTTTCCAGCGGACCCAGCTTAACGGCTATTTCACCCAGCAGAGACTGAGTTGGCGCTTTAGCGCCGGTATTTAGCAGCACGACGGGGATGATAATCAGACTGAGCACCCCGCCCCAGGAGAGCTGTGCATCGACCACACGCGACGAATTCCGCTGCAGCAGCAGAAACAGCGCGCTACCGCAGGCGCCAAGCAGCAGCCCGGCAATCACTTCCGATGGGGAGTGGGCATGAATCGCCAGACGGGAATACCCCACGAGGCCAGCCAGCAGATACCCCATCACCATGGCAATCCGGCGTAAAGCAATGCTACCGCGTGCGCAGAGCAGCCATAAGAAGATAGGCCAGAAGGCGGTAGATAAAGCGGTATGCCCGCTAAAACCGGTGAAATCTAACTCGCGGATGCCGATGCCCCAGCCCATAAACGCCAGTTTTGATGCACTGACGATGGCGCCGGTAATACCAAACAGCAATCCCCATTGCCAGGCAATCTGTCTGGAAGGCCTGCGCAGAAATAAAACCATGAACACGGCTGCCGCGCTGGGTAACAACACGGTACTATCACCAAAAAAAGAGACCCACTGCCAGTTCATTTATTTTTCATCCTTTGACGATTTTCCAGTTCGCAGCGCCTTTGTCCATGACGTTGGTATGGGCATACACATCCGATAACTTCACATTTTTATGCATGCATCACTGTTGTTTAATGCGTAAGCATGATCTCAGTCAAGTTTTATTTTTTTATGACAGCCAGCGGCAGGCATATTTTTTTAAGAAGATTCCGACTAACTCATTATTAGCAAACATAAAATTATGCTACTCCGACCATTCCATCACAGGAGGGCCAGCACAGCAACCAGATGTCTCTGAAGTCGCTTTTTGTTTACACATTAAGCGTGTTTCAGCAAATCAGCATAACCATCTGATTTATATTGATTAATATTTATCTAAAATAGCCTTATTTAATCCGCAGGGCTGTCTACAGAAGCATGCAACATCGCGGACTTAAGCCACATACTTCTGTAAACCCTACATTTTCACACTTCTGAAATCCGGCAGAGCCTATTTACGCGAGTAACTTCTTAATGCTCTCGCGGAATTTCGTGCCTTCTTTATGGTTACGCAGCCCGTAGTTTACGAAGGCCTGCATATAGCCCATTTTTTTACCGCAGTCGTAGCTATCGCCGGTCATTAACATCGCGTCAACGGGCTGCTTTTTCGCCAGTTCAGCGATCGCATCGGTCAGCTGAATACGGCCCCATGCGCCAGGTTGAGTGCGCTCCAGCTCGGCCCACACATCGGCGGAAAGCACATAGCGTCCTACGGCCATCAGATCGGAATCCAGGGTCTGCGGTTCGTCAGGTTTCTCGATAAACTCGACGATCCGGCCAATCTGCCCTTCTATGTTCAGCGGGTCTTTAGTCTGGATCACGGAATACTCCGACAGGTCGCCGTCCATTCTCTTGGCCAGCACCTGGCTGCGCCCGGTTTCATTAAAACGCGCCACCATCGCCGCCAGGTTATAGCGCAGCGGGTCAGCGCTGGCATCGTCCAGCACGATGTCCGGCAGCACCACAACGAACGGATTATCTCCGACGATCGGGCGCGCGCAGAGAATAGAGTGTCCCAGCCCCAGCGGCTGCGCCTGGCGTACGTTCATGATAGTCACGCCCGGCGGACAGATTGCCTGTACCTCAGCCAGCAGCTGACGTTTAACACGCTGCTCAAGCAGCGCTTCCAGTTCATAGGAGGTATCGAAATGGTTTTCCACGGCATTCTTAGACGAGTGGGTAACCAGTACAATTTCCTTGATGCCTGCCGCCACAATCTCGTCGACGATATACTGAACCATTGGCTTATCAACGATTGGCAGCATCTCCTTCGGAATCGCCTTGGTGGCCGGCAACATATGCATCCCCAATCCGGCTACCGGAATAACTGCTTTCAAACTTGCCATTCTCATATCCACCCATATAGTGATAAATCTTCGATACCCGCCTGATTACAGGTTCCCCTGGTATCAATCTATGATATTACCGTTTTGCTATCAGTCCGACTTCCAGCAAAATTCCGAAACTACATGTTTCATCAGAGAATACACTCAAAGTATTAGCTCCGACAGAGCGGTTTAAGAAAATTCTGATGACTCAGGAGTCATATGGCGCACTGCCTCAGGATTTTCCTCTGCACTTTCTCCACCCGCAGGACTTATCGCTGTATTCCCGGCAGAGAATACTGTAGAAGAAGCGTTTAGATAATGCGTAAAATGCAGAAAAAAAGAGGGTTTATTCCCATGAACACCAGGACATAATTCATAAAAATAATCTGAATACACTATTTTCAATAGAAAATAGCGCAGAAAGCTCACCGCTGCGCTCATCATGCCCTCCTTCACCTGTTGCCCGCTATCCATGTCATCCATCGGCACTGGCTTTTACACCTGATTAAAAGCTGCTGATATCGTCTGATTAAACAAGATATTTTGCAAGCCACGACATTCAGTAGTATGAAAACCTGGATCGCTACTATTGAGTGATTGAATCGGGTGTTTACACCTCTGCTTCTGAATTCGTCTGATTTTCATACTTCGGTTTGGTCAGAAGGGGCAATAACCGCCATTATTGATCCAGTGCACTCTCTGCAAGTTTATATTCAGTCGTCCACAGTCATATCTTTTATTAATAAGCTTATTTGCATAAAAAATAAGCGCGCACGGCTATAATTCATGCAGTTTAATATTGCCAGCCGCGGCATTTCTCCCGTCCCCGCGCCAGCCTGACATCATAAGACGAGAATATATTGCAATTTATCGGTCGCTTATCCATGATCGTCGGATGGCACTCTCAGGTAGTATAGGTTTTAGCGAATGATGGAATGGATTGCCGACCCCTCAATTTGGGCCGGTCTCATAACGCTGGTGGTTATAGAGCTGGTCCTCGGTATTGATAACCTCGTTTTTATCGCGATCCTCGCGGAAAAGCTCCCTGCGACTCAGCGTGACCGTGCGCGGGTGATTGGCCTGCTGCTGGCGATGCTGATGCGTCTGCTGCTGCTCGCCTCGATCTCCTGGCTGGTCACCCTGACCAAACCGCTGTTCACCTACCACGATCTCAGCTTTAGCGCGCGAGATTTGATTATGTTGTTTGGCGGGTTATTCCTGCTGTTTAAAGCGACTGTTGAGCTCAATGAGCGACTGGAAGGCAAAGACAGCGATAATCCGGTTCAGCGCAAGGGCGCGAAGTTCTGGGGAGTGGTCGCTCAGATTGTGGTGCTGGATGCCATCTTCTCCCTCGATTCGGTGATCACCGCCGTCGGCATGGTCGACCATCTGGCGGTGATGATGGCAGCGGTAGTTATTGCCATGAGTTTGATGCTGCTCGCCAGCAAAGCGCTGACGCGTTTTGTCAACAGCCACCCGACTATCGTTATTCTCTGTCTGAGCTTCCTGCTGATGATTGGTTTCAGCCTGATTGCCGAAGGGTTTGGATTCCCCATCCCGAAAGGTTATCTGTATGCGGCCATTGGCTTCTCCGTCATCATTGAGTCGCTGAACCAGCTGGCGCTGTTCAACCGCCGTCGCTTCCTCTCCGCCAATCTCACGCTCCGCCAGCGCACAACCGAAGCGGTGATGAATCTACTTAGCGGGCATAAAGAACACGCCGAGCTCAGCAGCGATACGGCAGCGCTGATCGACAGCCAGGCCGATAACCCGCTGTTCAACCCCCAGGAACGCCGGATGATTGAGCGGGTGCTTAATCTCAACCAGCGCACCGTCAGCAGCATTATGACCTCGCGCCATGATATCGAGCATATAGACCTTAGCGCCCCGGAAGAGGAAATTCGCGCCTTGCTGGAGAAAAACCAGCATACCCGACTGGTCGTCACCGGCGGAAATGATGATGAAGATCTGCTCGGTGTGGTTCACGTCATCGACCTGCTACAGCAATCGCTGCGTCATGAACCGCTCAACCTGCGCGTCCTGCTTCGTCAGCCGCTGGTGTTCCCTGAGACGCTGCCTCTGTTGCCAGCGCTGGAGCAGTTCCGCCATGCCAGGACCCATTTCGCTTTCGTGGTGGATGAGTTTGGTTCCGTTGAGGGGGTAGTGACCCTGAGCGATGTGATGGAAACCATCGCCGGCAATTTACCCAACGAAGCTGAAGAGATTGATGCCCGCCACGATATCGCAAAAAATCCTGACGGCAGCTGGACCGCCAATGGGCATATGCCGCTGGAAGATTTAGTGCAGTACATTCCCCTGCCGCTCGATGATAAGCGCGAGTATCACACGATTGCCGGTTTGTTGATGGAAAATCTGCAGCATGTCCCCGAAGCGGGAGAAGAGGTGAAAATCGGCGACTACATCGTACGTACGCTGCAGGTCGAGAGCCACCGGGTACAGAAAGTGCAGATTATCCCGCCGCCGCGGGAAGATGAACTGAGCTACGAAGTGTAATCCCCGCAGTCGGCAGATACGCCCCGCTGGCGCTACGCTTACCGAGGCTACAGGGAGAGTCCGCTCAGGTAGCCCGGATAAGGCATTAGCGTCGCTATCCGGGAAAACCACCGTGATAACCTTTCAACCTGTATCTGTCCGCTTCCCCGGTGGCGCTGCGCTTACCGGGGCTACAGGGAGAGTGCGATCAGGTCGCCCGGATAAGACGTTCGCGCCGCCATCCGGGAAAACCATTGTGGTAACCTTTCAACCTGCATCTGTCTGCTTCCCCGCTGGCGCTACGCTTACCGGGGCTACAGGGAGAGTCCGCTCAGGTAGCCCGGATAAGGCATTAGCGCCGTTATCCGGGAAAACCACCGTGATAACCTTTCAACCTGCATCTGTCCGCTTCCCTGGTGGCGCTGCGCTTACCGGGGCTACAGGGAGAGTCCGCTCAGGTGGCCCGGATAAGGCGTTCGCGCCGCCATCCGGGAAAACCATTGTGGTAACCTTTCAACCTGCATCTGTCTGCTTCCCTGGTGGCGCTGCGCTTACCGGGGCTACAGGGAAAGTCCGTTCAGGTTGCCCGGATAAGGTGTTCGCGCCGCTATCCGGGAAAACCATTGTGGTAACCTTTCAACCTGCATCTGTCTGCTTCCCCGCTGGCGCTGCGCTTACCGGGGCTACAGGGAGAGTCCGCTCAGGTAGCCCGGATAAAGCATTAGCGCCGCTATCCGGGCCGGTAAAGTCGCTCCACCGGTCAATCCCGGTTAGTGTTTCTCAAGCAACTTCTTCACTTCTTTCCCGTCCTGGCTGTTTTTATTACGTTCAATCCAGTCATTAAGCCGCTGTTTAGCTTCATCCTGCAGCTGTTTACGCAGTACCTGGTCAACCTGCAGACTGTAGCTCAGCGCCTGCCATTTCCCGTAGATACGCAGCGGAATTGCGGTCTGTTTGAGCTTGTCGATAAGCTTGCTTTCGCCTTTCCAGCCGCCCAGCACGCGCACGTTAAAGCGCATATCGCACTCTTCTTTCAGCAAATTCAGGTCGCCCTGCCCGGTCAACGCCATCATCTCTGATTGCCCCTGCAGGCTATGCAAGGTGACCTGTCCCTGCGCCAGCTGCAGCTCGCTGCTCATGGCATCGAGGCGGGTCGCGTTGTCGTAATTTTCCTGCGCCTGCACATTGGTGCTGCGCTCAACGGCCTGCTGCACGAGCTGCTGGAAGTTAAGCCCTTCAGTGCGGGTATTCGCCATCTGTATCTGCGCATCCCCTTGCCAGCGACGACGGAAATCGTCGGCATCAATTCTTTCGCCGGAGAAATCTCCGCTTAAAGAGAGCTTACCGGTCAGATTGAGCGAATAGTTAAAGGCTTTCAGGATGGTGGCAATCTCAACGTTATCCAGTTTGGGCTGGAAAGAGGCTTGCGAGGTCTCTCCCCGCGCGTCGAGGGTGCCGGGCAACGATATCAGGCCGCCATCCAGTTCGCCCTGAAGCTGGTTGATGGTCAGCAGTCCGAGCTGATTACTGATGTCGCTTTTCACCTGAGTAAAGGTCATCCCACGCCACTGAAGCTGGTCGGCCGTCAGCGCCATATGGGCGGTAAAGCCGCGCAGGCTGTCGTAATCTTCCTGAATATCGCTGTCGGCAATCACCGGGCGCAGCTGCCTCGGCTGGCTTTGTCCCTGCTGGCTGGCGCCAGAGTCCGTCGCCGGTGAACCGTGCGTCAGCAGACTGTCGAGGTCAAGAGTCGTGGCGTGAAGATTGAGATTCCAGTCGGCCCGGTCGCCTAAAATCACGCTGGCGTTGCCGGCAATCGTGCTGCCGTTCGCCGTCAGATTGAGGTTATCGAAGCTCAGCTTTTTCTCGTCCTCCTGCCAGTTCGCCTGCATACTGCCCTGCCCGCTCACCCCGTTAGCCGGCAGCTCGGCGCCGCGCAGCTGCCAGTCGAGCCGGGAGATGTCAGCCTTCAGAGAATGCGGATAGTCACCGCCCTGAACCTCAGCGGTGAAAGAGAGCGCCAGATCGCGCTGATCGCGGTTGATTCGCCCGGCAAAGTCGAGGGTCGCGTGATGATGTTCATCTTGATCCATCTGCAGACGAATATCGCGCACGGTCACCTGTTCGCCATCTTCATGCTGGAAAAAGAGGACGCTGTCCACCACCTGCAGCTGCCGCACGTCGTAGGACCAGCCGCTGTCTTCTGCCACCAGCGGCAGCGGATTATCATGAGGAACTACCGGCGCATCCTGGCCGCGAACGGCCTCGGTTTTCGGCGTCAGCTGAATGACCGCGCCCTTGAGCATCACCTGTTTGACCTGCAGCTGATGGGAAATCAGCGGCATAAGGGCGACATCGAGACGCATATTGTCCGCGCGCACCACCGGTTCAGCCGCCCCCGGCGCCGTCAGCGTCATGCGGCCGGAAAGAATACTCAGCTGCGGCCAGACGTGCCAGCGCAGCGGGCCATCGAGTTCGAGCTGATAACCGCTACGTTCCGCCACCTTATGCACCATATAGGCGCGAAAATCGTTGGGATTGACCAGCAATACCAACGCGGTCAGCCCGGCGACAACCACCGCCAGCAAGATCATCAGCGTCGTCAGAATTCGTCTCATGGCACCCTCAGTACACCGCTTACGTTATCAATCCTTGTCGATTCGGCTCGCCACCGCGCCCTGCTGGTCGCGATATTTGGCGTCTTCACGGCGGTTATAGGGCCGTGCCGCAGGGCCTGACAGCGGTTCAAAACTCAATGCGCCGATCGGCATCCCCGGACGCAGCGCCAGCGGCAGCTTGCCGGAGTTAAAGAACTCGAGCACGATGCAGCCAGACCAGCCGGGATCGATACGGTGAGCGGTGACGTGCACCATCAGCCCCAGACGCGCCAGAGAGGAGCGTCCGTCCAGCCAGCCAACCAGATCGGCCGGTAGCGTCACCGACTCATAGGTCACCGCCAGCGCCAGCTCTCCCGGATGCAGATAGAAGGCTTCGCCTTCCGGCAGCACGATCTCTTCGCTCATCACCCGATCCAGCGCCGCGGTCACTTCCGCTTTTGGCCCGCTCAGATCGATAAAGGGCGCCGTGTGGCCGCGAAACGTGCGGAATTTATTCCCCAGCCGAACGTCTACGGTCGCGCCGTTAATACGTTCAATGGGCGGGCGCGGGCTGATAGATAGCCGCCCCTCATCCAACCAGGCTTCTATATCTCGGTCGCACAGACGCATGAGCTCTCTCCTTTATGGCATCGCGCCCCTACACCTTCCGGGGCTAAGGGCAATTTGGGTTCTCTTTGCACGTTACACAATTCGTCTGTGTTATTCAAAGAACTGGCTGATTTTTGCCTTCAGAATATCAATCGCGATGCGGTTTTTACCGCCGCGAGGCACAATAATGTCGGCATACTGCTTGGAAGGGTCAATAAACTGCAGGAACATCGGACGAACCGTTTTCTGATATTGCGCCATCACCGAGTCCATCGAGCGCCCGCGTTCATTCACATCGCGCTTGATGCGGCGCATCAGGCAGATATCCAGCGGCGTATCAACGAAGATCGAGAAGCTCAGCTCATTGCGCAGGCGAACATCCGTCAGCAATAAAATCCCTTCGAGGATGATCACTTTCTTGGGTTCAATGTGGATCGTTTCCGGCATACGCGTATGTTCAACGTAGCTGTAAACCGGTAATTCAATCGGCTGGCCGCTTTTCAACATCTGCAAATGTTGAAACAGTAAACTGTGATCCATCGAGCTGGGATGGTCATAGTTCGTTTTAACACGCTCTTCCATCGACAAATGACTTTGATCTTTGTAGTAGCTGTCTTCCGGAATAACGCCAATATGTTCATCACCAACCTGTTCACGCAATTCGCGATACAGCGTGCTGGCGATAAGACTTTTTCCCGAAGCCGATGCGCCGGCGATACCTATAATGACGCACTGATGAGACGTATCAGTCATAACTTTTTTGCGACCTGATTAACCTGGATGTATATACACATAACCCTTCGAGCTGCCGCCACGTGACTCGGCTTGCAGCCTCGCCCCTGTGGGGTTTGTTCAAAACGCTAACGAGTTTTGAGGCGCATCTCGAATAATTTCATGTATTGGAAGGGTGACGTTTGACCGTCAAACGCGGCAATTATAGGGATTTCAGCGCGTCGATACCAGTGATATGCACCCTGCATGGCTATTCCTCAGTCGGCGCCCATCCTTCGCTATACCAGATATGCAACAACGCATAGGAACGCCACGGCTGCCAGCGGCTGGCGTAACGGGCAATGCGCGCCGGGGTCATACCGCTAAACCGCTGCTTAATCAGGTAATCATCCGGCAGAAAAATGTCCTTCGCCTGCCAGCCGCGCAGGGCAAAATAGCTGGCGGTCCAGCGGCCGATACCGGGCAGCGTTTGCAGCTGTTTCATCCCGGCCTCAATGTCGTCCGGCGCCGCCAGCGGCAGCTGACCGTCAATCACCGCCTGCGCCAGATGGATCAGGGCCTCGGCGCGCCGCAGCGACATCCCCAGCGCTTTAAGCGCTAACGGATCCGCTCGCGCCAGGCTTTGTGGTTCAGGAAAGAGCCTGTATTCCGGCGCCTCCGCCAGCGTTTCCCCGTAAGCCGCCGCCACTTTTGCCGTCAGCTTCGCCGCCATCGCCACGCTGACCAGCTGCCCCAGCACCGCGCGCACTCCTTGTTCAAAGGCATCAAGCGATCCCGGCAGGCGCAGCCCAGGACGCGCGCTGGCCAGCGCGCCCAGCGTCTGGGCCACCCGATGCGGGTCACAGGCTAAATCAAACAAGCGCGCAACCCGGTCGTGGCATGCATCGGCCACCGGCTGCAGGCCGTCAGATAAGGTTACGCGTAATCCCTGCGCCGCCATATCGGGCTCAACCACGATCAGGCCGCGATGGCCCGCGAGGGAAAAGCTGCGGGTGTAACGCCCCGCGCTGAACGTTTCAATACCCGCCACCGCACGGGCGCGTAGAAAACCGAATATCCATTCCGGGTCGTAGGGGGCGTGCCAGGGTAACAGCGTCATCATTTCTCCTTCTTTAATTGCCTCAATGATAGACGCTCCACGTCCGACATACCTTGCTTTTAAATTCCAGTTGTCGCCGTGGCGGCAATCCGCTAAAGTCGCCCCCCTTCTTCACTGGCATGGGGATTTTTCAGGTCATGTTTATTGGTTTTGACTACGGAACCGCCAACTGTTCGGTTGCCGTAATGCGCGATAACCTTCCGCAATTGTTAACGCTGGAAAACGGCAGCAAGCTGCTGCCATCAATGCTGTCGGCGCCGACCCGCGAAGCGGTCAGCGAATGGCTCTATCGCCATCATGACGTGCCGACCAACGGCGCTGAAAACCAGGCGCTGCTGCGTCGCGCCATCAACTATAACCGCGATGAAGACATCGACGTCCTCGGCAACAGCGTCCAGTTCGGTCTGGCCTCGCTGCATCAATATGTCGACGATCCGGAAGAAGTGTACTTCGTTAAATCCCCGAAATCGTTCCTCGGCGCCAGCGGCCTGAAGCCGCAGCAGGTTGCGCTGTTTGAAGACCTGGTATGCGCCATGATGCTGCATATTAAACAGCAGGCGCAGACCCAGCTTCCGGAGACGATTGACCAGGCGGTAATTGGCCGGCCGATCAACTTCCAGGGGCTGGGCGGCGATGACGCCAATGCCCAGGCGCAGGGGATCCTCGAGCGCGCGGCGAAACGCGCCGGTTTCCGTGACGTCGTTTTCCAGTTTGAACCGGTTGCCGCCGGGCTGGATTTCGAAGCGACGCTCAGCGAAGAAAAACGCGTACTGGTCGTCGATATCGGCGGCGGCACCACCGACTGTTCGCTGCTGCTGATGGGGCCGCAGTGGCGGCAGAAAGCCGATCGTCAGCAAAGTTTACTCGGCCACAGCGGCTGCCGCGTCGGCGGGAACGATCTCGACATCGCGCTGGCCTTTAAATGCCTGATGCCGCTGCTGGGGATGGGTGGCGAAACTGAAAAAGGGATCGCCTTACCGGTGCTGCCGTGGTGGAACGCCGTGGCGATCAACGATGTGCCGGCGCAAACCGATTTCTACAGCAGCGCCAACGGTCGTTTGCTCAATGACTTGCTGCGCGATGCCCGCGATGCCGATAAAGTGGCGCTGCTGCTGAAAGTCTGGCGCCAGCGTCTGAGCTATCGCCTGGTGCGCAGTGCGGAGGAGAGTAAAATCGCCCTCTCCGCGCAGGAGCAGGTGACCGCCGGGCTGCCGTTTATCGGCAATGAACTGGCCACGGCTATCAGCCAGCAGGGACTGGAAGCGGCGTTGAATCAGCCGCTGACGCGTATTATGGAGCAGGTTCAGCTGGCACTGGACAACAGCCGCGAAACGCCGGATGTGATCTACCTGACCGGGGGGAGCGCCCGCTCACCGCTGATTAAGAAAGCGCTGGCGGCCCACCTGCCGGGTATTCCGATCGCCGGCGGAGATGATTTTGGCTCCGTTACCGCCGGTCTGGCCCGCTGGGCACAGGTCGTTTTCGCTTAACGTTCACGGGGCAGCCCTGCCCCGTTTTCCTCTGTGGCTTCTCCTCCCGGAACGCCACCGCCGAAAATCGCGCCATGGCATAAATCAGCTTCCCGGAAATGGGCTCTCGCCAGGCAAACATGCACTCCCAGCGGTTTTATCATCGCCCTGCTTTCCCGGCAGTAGCGTTTTATATCGCAGCATAGCCAGAGCGACATCATGTTACCCTGTTTGGGGCTCGTCATGCCAGATACCCTCACCGCGCATGCCTTGTCTGACGCGGCGTAGCGAACAGGTCTGGCCGGTATGACCTGCTGCAAATAACGCTGGTACAATCTCCCCGCCCCCTGCAGAATGCTGTGCCGTCTGAAACTGCGCTTTTATTTCCCGACATCCGGGGGGACCGCCTGTGCATGTCGCAGACATGATTGATTATTCCAGTCACCGTTATTCATCCATGCCGCAGGGGGGAGTTTGAATCGTATACGCGCCGTTCCTGGCTTCGCCGCGTCGTTCGCCTGGGGCTACAGAGTGCTCTTCTGGGTCGGCTTTAGCATTGCGGCCAGCCTGTCGTTTTCTTCCCCCGTCGCGGCGCAAAGTCGTCAGATTGGCATTGATATTCCCGTGCAGTGGGTGACCGATATTGACGGGTCGATGACGCTGGAGGCGTTTCTCGCCCTGCCGGAGAGTAAGCTCAATTCGGGGCAGCGCATCCCCTCATTTGGCTACTCATCGAAAACGTACTGGTTTAAGAGCCGCCTGCCGGCGGCCGATTTTGACGGTGAATCTCGCTGGCTGCAGCTCGGCCCCTCCTTTATCGATCATCTCAGCGTTTTCTATCGTCCTGCCGGCAGCGATCTTCCGTGGACGCACAAAGAGTTTGGCGACCACGCCTCGACCCGCGATAGCGACCTGGACTATCGTGAAAGCGTTCTGATCTTACCGCCGCCCCCTGGCGACGCGGGATACGAGATGGTTTTTCGCCTGCGCAGCAGCAGTACCCTGATTCTGCTGGCGACACTCTCTTCTCCACAGGAGTTTGTCAGCAACGCAACCCGGGATACCGCATTCTGGAGCTTCTATTTTGGCCTGGCGGCGATTGCCAGCGGAATTGCCCTGTGGCTTGCCTTAGTGTTACGTCGCCGCCTGCTGTGGGGAATATGCCTGTTTTCCCTCAACTATCCGCTGGTGGCGGCGCTACACGGCTACCCGGAATGGTTTTTTGGCGATGCCGTTCTCCCCGTGCAGGATGCGATGATCAGCTACCTGTCATTGCTCAGCTACGCCACCGCGCTGTGGTTGCATAGCGAGGTTTTTGATCTTAAAAACAATATGCCGCGCCTGCACCGGCTGCTGCTCGTTGCTATTGGCGTCAATATTGTGCTTCTCGCCAGCGTGCCCCTCGGCTTTTACGGACAGGCCATGCAGATCGAGGCGGCGATGTTCTTTATTGCCGCGCCGATTCTGCTGATCACCTCATGGCTGCTCTGGCGACGCAAAGCCATCGATTTAAATACGCTGCTGTTGGGACTGCTTCCGCCCGTCTACGTGGCCTCCGCCGCGCTGGTGCTTCTCTCGATACACGGGGTGATCCCTTTTCATAACACCATCTATTCCGCCTGGCAGTACGCGCTGATTGTTCATATTGTCACCGTCCTTATCATTGCGGTCCTGCGAGTACGGGCCGAAAATCGCAGGCTGGTGCAAAAACAACAGCTGACGCGCGAACTGCAGATCGAACGCGAAGCAAGCTTTCATCAACGTCAGTTTATGGGGATGGTGGCGCACGAGTTCAGAACGCCGCTTTCGGTTATCCAGGCCGCGCTGGAGAACCTGCGCCTGTGCTCTCCGGAGCCGGCGCAACGGCCGCGCCTGGACCGCATGCAGCGCGCCACCACGCGTCTGGTTCAGTTAACCGATAACTGTCTGGCCGATGCCCGGCTCTCATCCAGCGCGCTGCATGTCGATAAGCAAAATGCCGATCTGCTAGCGGTCATTCGCATGGCGGCAACAGTGGTTGAACTCTCGTCAAACCATTTTCTGACGATCACCCTGGCCGGGCGCACCGTCGACGCGACGACCCGTTCGCCCCCCCTCTTTGCCGATAGCGCGCTGCTGTGCATTGCGCTGGCCAATCTCCTGGACAATGCGGTGAAGTACACGCCGTCCGGCGAGATTGCGATTGCCATTCGCCCAAACGCGAACTGCTGTGAAATTGCGATCCGTGACCAGGGACCGGGTATTGCCGTCGATCATATCGACCAGATCTTTGAGCGTTACCGGCGCGGCGCAGTCCGCACCGCGACGCCCGCCGGCACCGGTCTTGGACTGTATGTCGCCCGGCAAATCATACAAGCTCACGGCGGTGAGCTTTGGCTGGCCAATAACGGTCCGACGGGATGCGAATTTGCGCTCACGCTGCCCCAGGATGACCTACCACAGCAGAAGGGTAAATCATGACATTACGCGTGGCCATCATTGAAGATAGCGCCGATCTCCTCGATGAACTGCTGGCCTTCCTGCGCTTTCGCGGCTTCGACGCATGGGGGGTACACAGCGCGGAAGCCTTCTGGCGGCAGCTGCATCGTGACCCGGTGGATATTGTACTGGTTGATATTGGCTTGCCTGGCGAAGATGGCTTCAGCGTTCTGGACTATCTGCATGAGCTTGGCGAGTACGGGCTGATTGTGATGACGGCCAGAGGGCATGAGCAGGATAAACTGCAGGCGTTCAATCTTGGCGCAGATTTCTATCTCATCAAGCCGGTGAATTTTTCCGTTCTGGCGGAGACCATCCATGCGTTGGGCGCCCGGCTGATGCAGCAACACCCCGGCTCCCCGGTCGCGGCCCCCGTAGCCGAGAAATTAGCCTCTTCATCCTGGGTACTGCAGCCGGAAAACCTGGTGGCGCCGTCCGGCATAGCGCTGCCGCTGACCCAGCAGGAGCATCGGATGATGGCGCGCTTAATGCGCAATCCAGGCGAGGTCTGTCGCAAGGTCGATCTGCATGCGTTTCTTTTCCCCGATGAAATTGAGGCGGAGCTGCACCGCATTGACGTGGTGATCAGCCGACTGCGCAACAAAGCGCGACTGCACGGGGTAACGTTGCCCATCCGGGCCATTTTTGGCAAAGGCCTGGCGTTTATTCCCTGAGGTTTCTCATCGCCGTCGTGCCAGCGGGCAGACGCACTCTTCGCCAGTTTTATTATCCATAAGTTATTCATTTTGCTGTTGTTGTTAATTTTTCTTATTTTTTGAGAGAAATGAGAGAAATGAGACTGACAGTGAATTAAGAATTTTCTTACATTGACCTCATGCCGCAAATGTCGTGACCGAAATCAGCCATGCTGCGGAAGGGGAACGCGCCCCCCCTTTCGCACTAGCCAACCTGCGGACAGGCGGGGTTTAACCCTGCCAGGGTTTCGTTCAAGGCGGCGACGTTACGCGAATATTCTCTGCGGCAGACGCCGCGACGCTAGCAGCTTCACGCGGAATAACAGAATAATAATATTCGCATTCACGCCGAGGCGTATTTATCACAGCATAAAACTCAGTTAAGGATTATTCATTATGGCCTTACAAACGTGGCTGGCCTTATTGCTATGCCTGTTTTTCCTCGCTGTCTCCGTTTACAGCCTTATTTCTTATATAAAAGACAGGAGAAAAGAGCGTATTCCTTTCGCGAACAGAAAAATGCGCAGAAAATAATCGTGGCAGCCTCCTGCCACTGCCGTCGTGGTTATGAAAGGTTATTCTTCCGTTCATAAATACGATATTCCTGAGACACGGCAATTGCCGTAAACGCCCGAAAGGTTGCTCGCAGCATGGCTATATGCCAGTGCCGCAGGATAGTCACGTCATGAGAAAAATAAATATCGCGATTATCAGCCGCAACACCTTCCTCAGGGCGTCGCTAATGGCAATTATCCACGATCTCACCCGGGCCAGCGACGCCCTGACGATTGAGTTCAGCGGTCACTCCAGCGAGTTGTCCGCGCAGGACATCATCATCGCTGAGATTCTCCCGGGTGAGATTCACCTCTGTAATACCAGCATTAAAAACCGTAAGAAAAACAGTTCAGTGATCATTTTGCACCGCTATGATGAGCTGCCGGAAAAGACGCGGATCGTCAACTGCCTGAAAGATGTCACCTTCGTTCCCGTGAGAACGGTCAATATTGACAGCCTGCGTGAGATTATTGGCCGGGCGCTCGCCAGGAGTGAAGAGCCGGAGTCAAAACGGGCGCTCGACTCAACATCAATATGCGCCAACTGCCCGCACAAAAGCCTGTCGCCTTCGCAGGTCGTCGTTGCCCATGGTCTGATGAATGGCTTTGATATTGGTAAAATTTCCGCCCTTCATCAGCTCAGCCCGAAGACCGTGATTTATCATAAAAATCAGATCATGGAAAAATACGGACTGAATAATCATTATGACTTCTTTCAGTTCATTAGCGTGTTAAAAGAACGCGGATAAAATCAATCAGCGCATCTGCACGCACAATTAAAACAGGGAAAATTAGGAATTCAACGGGTTGCTCAGGTTATCCGTTCTGAAAACAAGCTTACCCGCGGGAAATAACTTCTCATCCACCGTAGCTAACCGATAAAATTATTCACCACCCGGGTATAAAGATACTGCCGCGTATTTTTGTACCATGAAAATAATAGGTTAATCGGGGTGGATTCGTTTCGTCACATTGCCCCTTGCGTGCCTGTTGGGGGCCTCTTTTTCCGCAACATTTTCCCGCGCTATACGAGAGAACGCCCTCCGCGAAGAGGGCGTTGAGCAATCAGGCCTGCACCTGCTGAGGTTGCGCTTCCGGCTCCTCTTCCTGCAACAGCCCTTCGTTTTTCGACAGCATCGCCGTGGCAATTCCGTTGCCCAGCACATTGATCGCCGAACGGCCCATATCAAGGAAATGGTCGATGCCCATCAACAGCAAAATCCCGGCGACGGGGATATTGAAGCTCGGGATCGTGGCGGCCAGTACCACCAGCGCAGAACGCGGGACCCCGGCAATCCCTTTTGATGCCAGCATCAAGGTCAGCATCATGACGGTAATTTCGCTAAAACTCAGCTGGATGTTATAAGCCTGGGCAATAAACATCGAAGCGAACGAGCAGTAGACCATCGACCCCACCAGGTTAAAGGAGTAGCCAATGGGCAGCACGAAGGAGACGATGTTGCGCGAGCAGCCAAAACTGACCAGCCGCTCCAGGGTCTTCGGATACGCCGCCTCAGAGCTGCTGGTGGTGAACGCCACCAGCACCGGGTCTTTGAGCATGTTGAGCAGGCGGAAGACCTCTTTTTTCAGCACCATATAACCTACCGCCAGCAGCACCGCGCTGGTCAGCAGCACCGCGATGTAGTAGCCGCCGATAAAGGAGGCATAGTTAAGCAAAATGCCCATCCCCTGCGAGGCGATAACCGATGAGATGGCGGCAAAAATAGCCAGCGGAGCCACGTACATCACATATCCGGTGACCTTCAGCATGATATGAGAGACGACGTTGAGCGCGGCGACCAGCGGCGCGTTGAATTTCTCCCCCAGCGAGGCCCCGGCGATACCGAAGAACATCGAGAACACCACGATTTGCAGAATTTCGTTGTTCGCCATTGCCTCGGTAATACTGGTCGGGATGGTGTGAGACAGGAATCCTTTTAAGCTCATTCCGCTGACCGCAAGGCCGGTATCCACCGACTCTTTAGGAATCGCCAGGTTTAAGCCTGCGCCGGGATGTTCAATGGTCACAATCACCAGCCCGACCAGAATAGAGAGGATCGACGAGGTGATGAACCACACCATCGCCTTACCGCCCACTCGCCCGATAGTCGCGGTTTCTCCCAGACGCATAATCCCCACCGTCAGCGTACTGAAGACTAATGGCGCAATGACCATCTTAATCAGCCGCAAAAACATGTCGGTAAAGAGCGTAATATTTTCTGCCCATGAGGTAATTGTGCCCGGAGAGGCATACGCATGAATCACCGCGCCGGAGAGGATCCCCAACAGCATGAAAATAACGATAAACAGCGTGAGTTTGTTTGCACTTGCCACAACAATGAACCCCTGATTTATTTAATGTATTGATTTTAATGCACATATGTTTTTTTTATCCGTATGCATTAAACATTCACCACATAAATTGAATAAAAGACGCAAGGGTTACAACTCTTTTTTAGTTATTTATCTCTGCAGTTGATAAAACTGTTGATGCATATCAATCCTCATCCACTCCGCGGCCGCCGCCGCGGATTCTGACGCCCGATGGCGGAGGTCTCCCGGCCGCCCGTTTTACATCGCCAGCCCCCCGCCGCCGGCATAAGGCTGCTTGCCGACTATTTTCATCACCTCGGCGCCAAAGGTGACAAATGGCGCCCACCGGCTGGCGTAAATCAACCCGCCGACCTGCGGACGGACCGATTGAATCATATCGGTGAGAGGGTCGATAATCTCGGCCACCACCTCATCGGCGCTGACCCACTCGCCGGGCTGTTTCAACGGTACGAGGATCCCGCTCGCCGGCGCGGTGACAATCTCTCCCCCTGAAAAGGGCAGCATCAGCGTCTCCTGCTGTGGGACCGGCGGGCATGCGCCCGCCAGCACGCCGCGGTATTGCAAGTAACGGTACAGACGTTCGGCATCCTCACGAGCCAGCGCGTGATTCACATCCTGCTGACCGCGCAGCTCCACGGTCACCGCCATACAGCCAGGCTGGCCGTGCTGCCATTGCGGAAAGCGGGCGGCCAGGCGATGCCAGGGCAACCCGCAGGCTTCATCAAACGAGTAACCGCCGCTCTCTTGCGACAGCAGTACCGTTTCAATACCTAAAAAGGCAGCCACCACGCCGGCCTCCGCCTGCCAGGCCGGATCGGCATACAGGTGCAAAATGGCCCGATCGTCGCAGTGCAGATCCAGCACCACGTCGGCATCACAGGCCAGACTCAGCAGATGGTGGCGTAGCGCCTGAACTTCGCTGCGCAGCGGTTCGGCGGCCAGCGCCTCACGCATCGCCTCGCGCACCTGCTGCAGGTATGCTTCACGGGTCAGCGGTTCATCGGCGCAGAGATACCGCTGCGCAAGGGGGGCCAGATCGGGAAAATCGCGGTTAAAGTTGCGACCGCTCGCCAGGTCAAATCGCCCGATACCGCCGTTGAGCACCACCTGAGCCAGGCCCGGCGGGTTAGCGACCGGGACGAGGATAATTTCACCGCGCAGCTCGGCGCGCCGTTCCGCCTGGTTGAGTAATCTTTTAAGATAATGCAGAACCAGCATGCCCGGGATTTCATCGGCGTGCAGTCCCGCCTGGAGATAGATTTTTTCTCCACGGCCGGGTTCGCCAAAGTGAAAATGGGTTAATTGCCGCTGCCCACTCAACGCATGTTCGGGTAAGGTATAGTGTTTAATTTTCATTGGACATCCTATCTGTGGAAAAGAAAGCCCGGCTTGACCGTATCGATCACAAGATCCTTGAAATCCTGCGCCGGGATGGCCGCATTTCTTATCAAAAGCTCTCGGAGCAGGTAAACCTCACCGCCCGTCCCTGCCTGGAACGCGTACGTGGCCTTGAGCGTGACGGCATTATCCGTGGCTACAGCGCGGTGATTGAACTCCCCGAACCGGAGCATGCCTTCGTGGTGCAGGCGCAAATTGCGCTGGCCGACCACGGCCGCTCACAGCCGGTATTTGAACAAGAGATGCGCCAGACGCCGGAGGTGCTCGACTGCTGGCTGGTCAGCGGCAGCTTTGACTTTCTGGTGCGTATCGGCTGTCGCAGCATGGCGCACTACTGCCAGCTGGCCGACAGCTGGCTGACCAGCAAAAAATTTCGCGTCGATAAAATCGTCACCCTGACGGAACTGCAGTCCATCAAACGCTCCTGATCAGGGGCGCTTGATAAACGCCAGCCAGCGTCGTTCCGCCCGCGAAAAGAGGTAAATCAGCAAAAAAGTGCACACTAAATAGAGCGCGGCGGCCATCAGGAACGGGATAAACGGCGAGTAGGTAATGGCATAAAAGGCGCGCGCCACGCCGGTGATATCCAGCAATGTCACGGTACTGGCGAGCGAAGTGGCGTGCAGTAAAAACACCATCTCATTGTTCAGCGCCGGGATCCCGCGCCGCAGCGTAGCGGGCAGGACCAGCCGGCGAATAATCTGCCACTTAGTCATGCCATAGGCTTCCCCGGCCACCCACTCCTGACGCGGAAACGTCGCCATCATCCCCGCCAGCAATTCCGCGACATACGCCGCGGTGTTCAGCACCAGCGCCAGGGTGGCGCAGAAGGTTGCGTCGCGGAACAGCAGCCAGAACGGCCGATCGTTTTGCCAGCCCAGCTGGACGATGTCGAACTGAGACAGCCCGTAATAGATCAGCATCAGCTGCAGATAAAGCGGCGTGCTGCGGAAAAACCAGGTGAAGCCGCGCACGGGCCAGGCCAGCAGGCGCGGACCGTAGGCCTGGCCAATCGCCAGCAGCACCGCCAGCACCATGCCGGGCGCCAGGGCGAGCAAAAACAGCTCCGCCGTCATCGCCAGCCCGCTCGTGGAACCGTTGCCGTCACTCCACAGATAGCCCGGTACCGCCTCGATAAAGGTCTGCAGATTCATTGCGTCGCCCCCGCCGTTGACGAACGCAGCGCGTAGCGCTTCGCCAGAAGGCTAAACAACCAGCTGGACAAGGCGGTGATGACCATATAAATCAGCGAGACCAGGAAGTAGAACAAAAAGGGTTTCTGCGTGGCGCGCCCGGCCTGTTCCGCCAGCCACACCATATCTTCTAAACCGAGAATGGAGACCAGCGCCGACGCCTTCATCAAACCCAACCAGTTATTATTGATGCCTGGAATGGCAAAGCTCAGCATCTGCGGCAGCATAATCCGCCGGAAGACCAGCCACGGCCGCATGCCGTAGGCTTCAGCCGCTTCGGTTTGTCCCCGATCGACGGTGAGAAACGCGCCGCGAAACGTCTCGGTGTAATAGGCGCCAAACACGAAGCCAATCGCCAGCACGCCGGAAATAAAGGTATTAAAACGCACCGGCCCAAGTCCTGCCAGCGACAGCAGCGCGTTGACCAGCATCTCGCCGCCAAAAAACAGCAGCAGCATAATCACCAGCTCCGGAATGCCGCGCACCAGCGTGGTATAGCCGGTGGAAAACCAGCGCAGCCAACGCGGTCCGAACAGCTTAATCAGCGCATTCACCAGCCCCAGCAGCAGCGCCACCAGCAGTGAGACCAGCATCACGCACAACGATACCCCCGCGCCGCGTAACAGTAGCGGTAAATAATCTGCAACCATATTCTGTCTTCCACCCGTTGCGTAAAGGGGCGCCGCTCGCCGACCGCGCCCTCCCCTTTACGGCTTAATTGCCGTAGATATCGAAGCTAAAGTACTTTTTCTCAATCGCGGCGTAGGTGCCGTCGGCGCGGATCTGCTTGATGGCCTCGTTGAGGGCGTCGCGCAATGCCGGATTGTCTTTATTGACCGCAATGCCGACATCAGACGAGATGCTGCCGTCGCTGATAACCGGGCCAGCGAAGGCGAATTTTTGCCCGCGCGGCGTGTCAACAAAGCTGGTCGCCGCCTGGATATTATCCTGTAAGGAGGCATCGATACGCCCGGAGAGCAGATCCAGATAGACGTTGTCCTGGTTGGCGTAACCGACGATCTTCACGCCCTGACCGGCCCAGTGGGTTCTGGCGTAGGCTTCATGGGTTGAGCCGGTTTGTACGCCGACGGTCTTGCCCTTAAGACTGGCGGCCTCCGGCAGCAACGGACTCCCCTTGCGCGCCACCAGCTGCGCCGCGCTGCGATAGTAGCGGTCGGTGAAATCCACTTCCTTCTTACGTTCGTCGGTAATATTCAGCGAAGCAATAATTGCATCAAATTTATGCGCATTCAGCGCGGCGATCATGCTCTCAAACGGCTGCTTGACGAAGACGCACTTCGCTTTTAGCTGCGTACAGAGCGCATTGGCAATGTCGATATCAAAGCCGGTGATCTCGCCGCTGGGCGCCAGCACGTCAAAGGGCGGATAGCCACCGTCAACGCCGAAGCTGATGGTGTCAAACTGCTGGGCGGCGAGCGGCGCGCTCAGCGCCATACAGGCCAGTAAAGCGGTAATGCGTGTTTTCATATTCTGTTACCCCTGATGTCAACGACGTGGCTAAAAACGCAGTGAAAGGCAGGTCAGGCCGCCATCCATTTTCTTAAATTCGCTGGTATCGAGTTGCACAACCGGCATCCCCAGCTTGCTGATTTCGCCCAGGGTATAGGGGTACCCCTGAGGCGTAATTAATGTGTCGTTGATCCAGAGCGTATTCCCGGCGTACGACTCCTCTTCCGGGATCACAATGGTATTGAACCCGCTAAACGCCGGGTGATTGACGTACCCTTCCGTCAGCAGCAACGTATTGCGTCCGACATAGTTGACGATGGACTTCAGGTGCAGCCCGGCGCTCACGTCAATGGACGTCACCTGATAGCCATGCGGCTCAACGGCAGCGGCAAACTCGCGAATCCCCTGCTCATCGGTACGCGCCGTCTGGCCAACAAAGAACTGTTTACCGACCAGCAGCACGTCGCCGCCATCCATATGACCCCGCTCGCTCATGTGCACCAGTGGACGAAAACCGGCAAGCACCGGCGCTATCGATGCCACTTCCCCCTGGCGACTCGGCGCGCCGGGATGAGTGATGACCGCCAGTTCCGGCATGACGACCGCGGTATCTTCAACAAAGTGGGCATCCGGATAATCCGCAGCCGCAGGCAATACGGTCACTTTCAGGCCGAGCTGCAGCAAGGTTTCGACATAGGCGAGGAACTGACGCGTGGTGCCGGCAATATCCGGCGCGCCGAGCCGGGCGGTGGTTTGACCGGCGGCACAGGTTGCGGCCGGCAGGCGGGCGATAGCCTGGTTAAAATGCATAGAGAACCCTCAGGTGACTAGTGATCGTTGTTGTTCCCGACATGCCGGTAAAGCAACGGGTTTTCTTGATTATCAAACAGATGTTGTCACCAGTCCGGCTGAATAGCCGGCCACAAAGGTCAATTTACGCTGTATATTGCCGGGGAAACGACGCATTCCGCTGTCGGATGACGGGCTCTTGCCGAAGGCTAGCGCGGCGCGTTTGCCGCCGGATGAGAGGGAGAGACGGGAAGGAGCAGCGCGGTGAGTTTTTCGATTGGCATCGACCGGTAAAAATACCATCCCTGAATTAACGCATTTTCATCGAAGGATTTGACGAACTCAAAATCCGCTTTACTCTCCACGCCTTCAAAAACGATTTGCTTATTCAGCCTGCAAACGACATCAAGAAGCGAGGTCAAAATAGCTCGTTTATACTCATTCTTAAGTCCGTTGACGAAAAATTTATCCAGTTTTATCTCATCATAAAACACTTCGGTTAACCACTGCAGGTTTGAAGAGCCGGTGCCGAAATCATCGAGGGCGATGCGCAATCCGCGGTTCATCGCCTGTAAAGAAAAGGCGGCGATTTTTTTATAGTATTCGCCGCTTCTTTCGGTAATCTCAATTTTAATCTGCTGAGGGCGAATACCTTTATGTTGCAAAACCCGCAGGAGATTATCTAAATAAAGCGGGTCATTAATTTCATATTTGCCGATATTAATCGCGAGGGTAAAGCGGGCGTCGGCGAGCAGAATGGTTTTCAACTCGCTGGTGGCCTTCTCCATCACCAGCTGCGAAAGATCGTGGTAAACATTCAGCTGTTCGGCCATTGAAATAAACAGCTCCGGAGAGATGTGACCATAGCGCGGGTCATGCCAGCGAACCAGCGCTTCGACGCCGACTACGCGTTCATTTTTAGCGCACACCAACGGCTGATATTCCATGTAAATGCGCTGATTAATAATCGCTTTTTTTAAGCGAAACTCCAGCGATCGCCGTTCGCTGAGATAGCTCAGAATGGAATAGACAATCGCGGCGCCGAGAATAAAAGCCGCGCCCACCATGAGGACGATAAGGAGCGGAGAGAGGGACAAAAATCCCTGTTTTCGCTCCGTCAGATGAGTGCAAATATCGAATTTACTGCTGCATAAGCTAACGCTTATCGACGACCTTGCCCCGATCGCGGATTTTATATTATTAAGAAAAACATGTTCACCGTTCAGGCTGGTTAAAGAAAAATTAAAACCGTGGTGCTGGCGGGAAAATGTGCTAAAGGCAAATGATGAGGTAAAGGAAATAATATTGCCTTGCTGGGTCATATCGAGAACCACCCCGTACGGGAGATAGTTTTTTACGCCCGGGTAAATACGGTATCCATTCGGTACGACATATTTTTCGGCGGGGAGCGGCAGCGGTTTATCCAGCCTGCCCCAGTTGGCGGTGCAGGCCAGCTTACCGCTCTCCACGATGCCAATGTCTTCCACGCTGGCATACTTCCAGATAACCTCTCGCAAGGCCGCGATCGCCTGTTTGTTACAGCCATCAAGATGTCGCTTCTGCGCGTGATCAATAGAAGAGATGATTTGCGTGGTCACATCTTCGGCGTGGGCGAGAAGCTCATGGCTCAACGTATCAAGCTGAGCGCGCTGGTTGTTTAACATCACGGCGTTGGTCAGCAAAACGGAAAGGAGCACGGCGATGCCGCCGCCCGTCAACAGCCATTTCGTCTTATGGATAAATTTCATCGTCTCTGCACAACTCCTGGTGGATGCCGGTATTCGCGTGACAAATCCGGACACCCGACGTACCCGTCCCTGCAGTACAGATCTATAATCTTGATAATAATGGCGTCAGGGCGGTTATACCAGACATGAAAAATCGCCTCGTCCAGCCAGAACCTGGAGCAAACGCGCAGGCTACGGCGAATGACGGGTCAGTTTTGCCCTCTTTTTTAGCCTAACCAGCTCATCGAAAAGCGTTTTATCCAGACATATCTCAACAGTCTTTTCATAATTCCTCCATTTTTGCGGGGCGTTTGGTCACTAAACTAGTATCATTTCGCGAAACGTTTCAGGATGAGATAGCAAATTAATGAAAGGCAGTCATACACTCCGTTGGGGCATCGCGCTGGCGGTCATCGTCATTGCCGGTGCCGGGTACTGGTTCTGGCAGAGTCGTGAAGCGACAAACGCTACGCCTGCGGCGGCAAATGGCTCACAGCCGCAGGCGCCAGGCGGCGGTCGCCATGGCCGCTTCGGCGCGGCCCTGGCACCGGTTCAGGCGGCAACAGCCACCAGCGAATCGGTGCCTCGCTATCTCAGCGGCCTCGGTACGGTGACGGCAGCCAACACGGTGACCGTACGCAGCCGGGTGGATGGCCAGCTGTTAGCTATCCACTTCCAGGAAGGCCAGCAGGTCAAAGCGGGCGATCTGCTCGCCGAAATCGACCCCAGTCAGTTTAAAGTCGCGCTGGCGCAGGCCCAGGGCCAGTTGGCGAAAGATAAAGCCACGCTCGCTAACGCCCGACGCGATCTCGCCCGCTATCAACAGCTGGTGAAGAGCAATCTTGTTTCCCGCCAGGAGCTGGATACCCAGCAGTCGCTGGTCAGCGAAACGGAAGGCACCATCAAAGCCGACGAAGCCGCCGTGGCCAGCGCCCAGCTGCAGCTGAACTGGAGCCGCATCACCGCGCCGATTGACGGCCGCGTTGGCTTAAAACAGGTGGATATCGGCAATCAGATTTCAAGCAGCGATACCACCGGCATCGTGGTGTTAACCCAAACCCACCCAATCGATTTGGTCTTCACGCTGCCGGAAAATGATATCGCGACCGTTGTCCAGGCGCAGAAAGCCGGGAAAACGCTGCAGGTTGAGGCCTGGGACCGGACCAACAAACAAAAAATCAGCGAAGGGTCGCTGCTGAGTCTGGATAACCAGATTGACGCCACCACCGGGACCATCAAACTGAAAGCGCGCTTTAACAACCAGGACGACACCCTGTTCCCGAACCAGTTCGTGAACGCCCGTATGCTGGTAGACACGGAACAGAACGCCATCGTCATCCCGACTGCCGCACTGCAGATGGGCAATGAAGGCCATTTCGTCTGGGTATTGAACGATGAGAATAAAGTCAGCAAGCACACCGTCACGCCGGGTATTCAGGACAGTCTGAAGGTGGTGATTACCGCCGGGCTGTCGGCGGGTGACCGGGTGGTTACTGACGGTATCGATCGTCTGACCGAAGGGGCAAAAGTGGAAGTGGTGGACCCGCACAGCGCGCCGGCGGCCGCGGCGGAGAAAGCCACCAGCCGTGAGTATGGCCATAAAGGAGCGCGCTCCTGATGCAGGTATTACCCCCGAGCAGTACGGGCGGCCCTTCCCGACTGTTTATTCTGCGCCCGGTCGCCACCACGCTGCTGATGGTGGCGATTATGCTGGCGGGGATCATCGGCTATCGATTCCTGCCGGTTTCCGCCTTGCCGGAAGTGGATTATCCGACCATTCAGGTAGTCACCCTCTATCCCGGCGCCAGTCCGGACGTCGTCACATCGGCGATTACCGCCCCGCTGGAACGCCAGTTTGGCCAGATGTCGGGCCTGAAGCAGATGTCGTCGCAAAGTTCCGGCGGCGCCTCGGTGGTCACGCTCCAGTTCCAGCTGACCCTGCCGCTGGACGTGGCCGAACAGGAGGTCCAGGCCGCGATCAACGCCGCCACCAACCTGCTGCCATCCGACCTGCCGAACCCGCCGGTGTACAGTAAAGTCAACCCGGCCGATCCGCCGATCATGACCCTCGCGGTCACTTCTTCCGCCATTCCGATGACCCAGGTGGAAGATATGGTGGAGACCCGCGTGGCGCAGAAAATTTCCCAGGTCTCCGGCGTCGGGCTGGTGACCCTCGCGGGCGGTCAACGCCCGGCGGTCCGCGTGAAGCTCAATGCGCAGGCGATTGCCGCGCTGGGGCTGACCAGCGAAACCATCCGCACCGCTATCACCAGCGCCAACGTCAACTCGGCCAAAGGCAGCCTTGACGGCCCTTCCCGCGCCGTGACCCTCTCCGCTAACGATCAGATGCAGTCGGCGGAAGATTATCGCCGCCTGATCGTCGCCTGGCAGAACGGCGCGCCGATTCGTCTCGGCGATGTCGCTACCATTGAGCAAGGGGCGGAAAACAGCTGGCTCGGCGCATGGGCGAATAACCAGCAGGCGATCGTCATGAACGTTCAACGCCAGCCGGGAGCGAACATCATCGCCACCGCCGATAGCGTGCGTCAGATGCTGCCGCAGCTGACCGAGAGCCTGCCGAAGTCGGTCAAGGTGCAGGTCCTTTCCGACCGCACCACCAACATTCGCGCGTCGGTGAGCGATACCCAGTTTGAGCTGATGCTGGCGATTGCGCTGGTGGTGATGATCATCTACCTGTTCCTGCGCAACGTACCGGCGACCATTATCCCCGGCGTCGCCGTGCCGCTGTCGCTGGTGGGCACCTTCGCGGTGATGGTGTTCCTCGACTTCTCGATCAACAACCTGACGCTGATGGCGCTCACTATCGCCACCGGCTTCGTTGTCGATGACGCCATCGTGGTGATCGAAAACATCTCGCGCTATATCGAAAAGGGCGAAAAACCGCTCGCCGCCGCGCTGAAAGGTGCCGGAGAGATCGGCTTTACCATCATCTCGTTGACCTTCTCGCTGATTGCGGTGCTGATCCCGCTGCTGTTTATGGGCGATATCGTCGGCCGGCTGTTCCGCGAGTTTGCCATTACCCTCGCGGTGGCAATATTAATTTCCGCCGTCGTCTCGCTGACGCTGACGCCAATGATGTGCGCGCGCATGCTCAGTCACGAGTCGCTGCGTAAGCAAAACCGCTTCTCGCGGGCCAGCGAGCGCTTCTTCGATCGGGTCATCGCCGCGTATGGTCGGATGCTTAGCCGGGTGCTGAATCACCCGTGGCTGACCCTGAGCGTGGCCTTAGGCACGCTGGCGCTGTCAATCATGCTGTGGGTCTTCATTCCGAAAGGCTTCTTCCCGATTCAGGACAACGGCATTATTCAGGGGACGTTACAGGCTCCGCAGTCCGCTTCGTTTGCGAATATGGCGCAGCGCCAGGAGCAGGTTTCCGCGGCGATCCTCAAAGACCCGGCCGTCGAGAGCCTGACCTCCTACGTCGGAGTGGACGGCACCAACCCGGCGCTGAACAGCGCCCGCCTGCAGATTAACCTCAAACCGCTGGATGAACGCGACGACCGTGTGCAGGCCGTGATTAGCCGCCTGCAAAAATCGGTGGACGGGATCCCCGGCGTCGAGCTCTACCTACAGCCGACCCAGGATCTGACTATCGATACCACCGTCAGCCGGACCCAGTATCAGTTCACCTTGCAGGCGAACTCGCTGGATGCCCTCAGTAACTGGGTGCCGCAGCTGCTGACGCGTCTCCAGGCGCTTCCGCAGCTCTCCGACGTCAGCAGCGACTGGCAGGATAAGGGCCTCGCCGCCTATATCAAAGTCGATCGCGACAGCGCCAGCCGTCTCGGCATCAGCATGGCCGATGTCGATAATGCGCTGTATAACGCCTTCGGCCAGCGGCTGATCTCGACCATCTACACTCAGGCCAATCAGTATCGCGTGGTGCTGGAGCATGACACCCGGGAGACGCCGGGGCTGGCGGCGCTGGACAATATTCGCCTGACCAGCAGCGGGGGCGGCATCGTGCCGCTGAAGTCCATCGCCAGCGTCGAGCAGCGCTTCGCGCCGCTGTCGATTAACCATCTCGATCAGTTCCCGGTGACCACCATTTCGTTCAACGTCCCGGATAACTACTCGCTGGGCGATGCGGTCGACGCCATCCTCGCCGCCGAACAGGCGCTGGATTTGCCGACCGATATCCGCACCCAGTTCCAGGGCAGCACCCTCGCCTTCCAGTCGGCGCTCGGCAACACCGTCTGGCTGGTGGTGGCGGCGGTCGTGGCGATGTATATCGTGCTCGGCGTGCTGTATGAAAGCTTTATCCACCCGATAACCATTCTGTCGACCTTACCGACCGCCGGCGTCGGCGCGCTGCTGGCGCTGTGGCTGGCAGGCAGCGAGCTGGATGTTATCGCCATTATCGGGATTATCCTGCTGATTGGTATCGTCAAGAAGAACGCCATCATGATGATCGACTTTGCGCTGGCCGCCGAACGCGAACAGGGCATGCCGCCACGTGAGGCGATTTATCAGGCCTGCCTGCTGCGTTTTCGCCCGATTCTGATGACCACGCTTGCCGCTCTGCTCGGCGCGCTGCCGCTGATGCTGAGCACCGGCGTCGGCGCCGAGCTACGGCGTCCTCTGGGTATCGGTATGGTGGGCGGTCTGATGTTAAGCCAGGTGCTGACGCTGTTCACCACCCCGGTTATCTATCTGCTCTTCGACCGCCTGTCGCTGTATATCAAGAGCCGCTTCCCACGGCATGAGGAGGAGGCGTAAATGAAGTTTTTCGCCCTCTTCATTTACCGCCCGGTGGCGACGATTCTGATTTCGCTCGCCATCACCCTGTGCGGGGTACTCGGTTTCCGTCTGCTGCCGGTCGCCCCGCTGCCGCAGGTGGATTTCCCGGTGATCATGATCAGCGCCTCGCTGCCCGGCGCGTCGCCGGAAACCATGGCCTCGTCGGTGGCCACGCCGCTTGAACGCTCGCTCGGCCGGATCGCCGGCGTGTCGGAAATGACCTCCACCAGTTCGCTGGGCAGCACGCGCATTATTATGGAGTTCAATTTCGACCGCGATATCAACGGCGCCGCCCGCGATGTGCAGGCGGCGATCAACGCCGCGCAAAGCCTGCTGCCGAGCGGCATGCCAAGCCGCCCGACCTATCGCAAGGCCAACCCATCCGATGCGCCGATTATGATCCTCACGCTCACCTCGGATACCTACTCCCAGGGCGAGCTGTACGATTTTGCCTCGACTCAACTGGCGCAAACCATCGCCCAGATTGACGGCGTTGGCGACGTCGACGTGGGCGGCAGCTCGCTGCCCGCGGTGCGCGTCGACCTCAACCCGCAGGCGCTGTTTAACCAGGGCGTGTCGCTGGACGCCGTGCGCACCGCTATCGATAACGCCAACGTCCGTAGACCGCAGGGGGCGCTGGAAGATCACAGCTCGCGCTGGCAGGTACAAACGAACGATGAGCTCAAAACCGCCGCGGAATACCAGCCGCTGATCGTACACTACAACAACGGCGCGGCGGTGCGTCTTGGCGACGTCGCGCAGATCAGCGATTCGGTGCAGGATGTGCGTAACGCCGGGATGACCAACGCGAAGCCGGCAATTTTGCTGATGATCCGCAAGCTGCCGGAAGCCAATATCATCCAGACGGTCGACAGCATTCGCGCCCGCCTGCCGGATCTGCAAAAAACCATTCCGGCGGCTATCGACCTGCAAATCGCCCAGGACCGCTCGCCGACCATCCGCGCCTCGCTGGAGGAAGTCGAGCAGACGCTGGTGATCTCGGTGGCGCTGGTGATCCTCGTGGTGTTCCTGTTTCTGCGCTCCGGCAGAGCCACGCTGATCCCGGCGGTGGCGGTGCCGGTCTCGCTGATTGGTACCTTTGCGGCCATGTACCTTTGCGACTTTAGCCTCAACAACCTGTCGCTGATGGCCCTGACCATCGCCACCGGCTTCGTCGTCGACGATGCTATCGTGGTGCTGGAAAATATCTCCCGCCATCTTGAGGCCGGAATGAAACCGCTGCAGGCGGCGCTGCAGGGGAGCCGTGAAGTCGGCTTCACCGTGCTGTCGATGAGTCTCTCGCTGGTGGCGGTCTTTTTACCGCTGCTGCTGATGGGCGGCCTGCCGGGGCGGCTGCTACGCGAATTCGCCGTCACCTTATCGGTGGCGATCGGCATCTCGCTGGCGGTCTCCCTTACCCTGACGCCGATGATGTGCGGCTGGCTGCTGAAGAGCGGTAAACCTTCTCAACCCACGCGTAACCGCGGTTTCGGCCGCCTGCTGGTCGCCGTGCAGGGCGGCTACGGTAAATCGCTGAAATGGGTTCTGAGACACAGCCGCATGACCGGTCTGGTGCTGTTGGGGACCATGGCGCTCAGCGTCTGGCTCTATATCTCTATTCCAAAAACCTTCTTCCCGGAGCAGGATACCGGCGTGCTGATGGGCGGCATTCAGGCCGATCAGAGTATCTCTTTCCAGGCGATGCGCGGCAAACTGCAGGACTTTATGCAGATCATCCGCGAAGATCCGGCGGTGGATAACGTGACCGGCTTTACCGGCGGCTCACGGGTGAACAGCGGGATGATGTTTATCACCCTTAAACCTCGCGACCAGCGACATGAAACGGCGCAGCAGATTATCGACCGGCTGCGTAAAAAACTGGCGAAAGAACCGGGCGCCAACCTGTTCTTAATGGCGGTGCAGGATATTCGCGTCGGCGGCCGTCAGGCCAACGCCAGCTATCAGTACACCCTGCTGTCAGACGATCTTTCGGCGCTGCGCGAATGGGAACCGAAGATTCGTAAAGCGCTGGCCGCGCTGCCGGAACTGGCGGACGTCAACTCTGACCAGCAGGATAACGGCGCCGAAATGAACCTCATCTACGATCGCGATACCATGTCGCGCCTCGGGATCAGCGTTCAGGATGCCAACAATCTGCTGAATAACGCCTTCGGCCAGCGGCAGATCTCGACGATTTACCAGCCGCTGAACCAGTATAAAGTGGTGATGGAGGTCGATCCGGTTTATACCCAGGACGTCAGCGCGCTGGATAAGATGTTTGTGATCAACAGCGAAGGTAAGCCGATCCCCCTCGCCTATTTCGCCCGCTGGCAGCCGGCTAACGCGCCGCTGTCGGTCAACCACCAGGGATTGTCGGCAGCGTCGACGATCTCCTTTAACCTGCCGACCGGTAAATCGCTGTCGGAAGCCAGCGATGCCATCAACCGCGCGATGACTCAGCTTGGAGTGCCTTCCAGCGTCCGGGGCTCCTATGCCGGCACCGCGCAGGTCTTCCAGCAGACCATGAACTCGCAGGTTATTTTGATTCTGGCCGCCATTGCGACGGTCTATATCGTGCTGGGGATCCTCTACGAAAGCTATGTGCATCCGTTAACGATTCTCTCCACCCTCCCCTCGGCGGGGGTAGGCGCGCTGCTGGCGCTGGAGCTCTTTGGCGCGCCGTTTAGCCTGATTGCGCTGATCGGCATCATGCTATTAATTGGGATAGTGAAGAAAAACGCCATCATGATGGTCGACTTTGCCCTCGAGGCGCAGCGCAACGGCAATCTGCCGCCGGAAGAGGCAATCTTCCAGGCCTGCCTGCTGCGTTTCCGCCCGATTATGATGACCACCTTAGCGGCGCTGTTTGGCGCCCTGCCGCTGGTGCTCTCGGGCGGCGACGGCTCGGAACTGCGTCAGCCGCTGGGGATCACCATCGTCGGTGGGCTGGTGATGAGTCAGCTGTTGACCCTCTACACTACGCCGGTGGTCTATCTGTTCTTTGACCGTCTGCGGTTGCGTTTTTCGCGAAAACTCAGCCAACCGGTAAGCGAATAACATGACAGAACTGCCCTCCAGCGTCCGCTGGCAATTATGGATAGTGGCTTTCGGCTTCTTTATGCAGTCGCTGGACACCACCATCGTGAATACCGCCCTCCCCTCGATGGCTAAAAGCCTTGGGGAGAGCCCCCTGCACATGCATATGGTTATCGTCTCCTATGTCCTGACGGTGGCGATTATGCTGCCGGCCAGCGGCTGGCTGGCGGACCGGGTGGGGGTACGCAATATCTTCTTTAGCGCCATCATTCTGTTTACGCTCGGGTCGCTATTTTGTGCTCAGGCCGCAACCCTCGATCAGCTGGTGCTGGCCCGCGTACTGCAGGGCGTCGGCGGCGCCATGATGGTACCCGTCGGTCGCCTGACGGTGATGAAAATCGTTCCGCGCGCCCAGTATATGGCGGCCATGACCTTTGTTACGCTCCCCGGCCAGGTCGGCCCGCTGCTTGGCCCGGCCCTCGGCGGCCTGCTGGTGGAATACGCCTCCTGGCACTGGATTTTCTTAATCAATATTCCGGTGGGCATTATCGGCGCCATCGCCACCTTGTGGCTGATGCCGAACTACACGCTGCAGACCCGGCGCTTCGATATGTTTGGCTTTATCCTGCTGGCGCTGGGGATGGCGACCTTAACCCTCGCGCTCGACGGTAAAAAAGGGCTGGGGATATCCCCGCTGCTGCTGAGCGCGCTGGTGGTCACTGGCGTGGCCTCGATTGTGCTCTATTTATGGTACGCCCGGGGCAACGACAACGCCCTGTTCAGCCTGAACCTGTTTCGCAACCGCACCTTCTCCCTCGGGCTCAGCGGCAGCTTTGCCGGGCGCATCGGCAGCGGTATGTTGCCCTTTATGACGCCGGTATTCCTGCAAATTGGCCTTGGCTTTACGCCGTTTCACGCCGGGATGATGATGATTCCGATGGTGCTTGGCAGCATGGGCATGAAACGTATCGTGGTGCAGGTAGTGAACCGCTTTGGCTACCGCCGCGTCTTAATGGTGGCGACCGTGGGTCTCGCGCTGGTTAGCCTGCTGTTTATGGCCGTCGCCCTGGCGGGTTGGTACTGGCTGCTGCCGGTGGTGCTGTTTGTGCAGGGGATGATCAACTCCAGCCGCTTTTCATCGATGAACACCCTGACGCTGAAAGATTTGCCGGATGATCTCGCCAGCAGCGGCAACAGCATGCTGTCGATGGTCATGCAGCTGTCGATGAGTATTGGCGTGACCCTCGCCGGGATGCTGCTCGGCCTGTTTGGTCAACAGCATATCAGCGCCGATGCCGCCACCACCCATCAGGTCTTTCTCTATACCTATCTGAGCATGGCGGTGATTATCGCGCTGCCGGCATGCCTTTTTTCCCGCGTTCCGGATGATACTGCAAGCAATACCGCTATCGCCCGACATAAAAGGAGTGAGCCGTGAAGCTATGGCGTCCCGGTATTACCGGCAAGCTGTTCCTGGCGATTTTGGCCACCTGCATCGTGCTGCTGATCAGCATGCACTGGGCGGTGCGCATCAGTTTTGAACGCGGATTTATCGATTATATCAAGCGCGGAAATGAACAGCGGCTGACGATGCTGGGCGATGCGCTGAGCGAGCAGTATGCCCTGCACGGCAACTGGAAATTTCTGCGCAATAACGATCGGTTTATTTTCCAGCTGTTAAAGTCGTTCGATCGCGATAACGACGATCGCTTCCCCGGCGGGCGCAAAACAAACGCCGGCGGCACGCCTGACGGCCGCCTGGATATCGGCCCCCCTGACACCGATGGTCCTCCGCCGGATGGTCCTCCGCCGGACGGTCCACGCGGCCCCGGCCCGGATATGCCCCCGCACGGCTGGCGCACGCTTTTCTGGGTTGTCGATCAGAAAGGACGAGTGCTGGTTGGCCCGCGCGAGCGGGTGCCTGAAGACGGCAGCCGTCGCAACATTGTGGTTAACGGCGTGTCGGTGGGCGCGGTTATCGCGTCACCGGTCGAGCGTCTGACGCGCAATACCGATATTAACTTTGACCGTCAGCAAAAGCGCACCAGCTGGCTGATTGTTGCTCTGTCGACGATCCTTGCTGCGCTGGCAACCTTCCCGCTGGCGCGCGGCCTGCTGGCACCGGTCAAACGTCTGGTCGAAGGGACCCACCGCCTGGCGGCGGGAGATTTCACCACCCGCGTGGCGGTCAGTAGCAGCGATGAACTCGGCCGCCTGGCGCAGGATTTTAACCAGCTCGCCAGCACCCTGGAACGCAACCAGCAAATGCGTCGCGACCTGATGGCGGATATTTCTCATGAGCTGCGGACCCCGCTGGCGGTGCTGCGCGGCGAACTGGAAGCGATTCAGGACGGCGTACGCAAATTCACCCCGGATTCCGTGACCTCGCTCCAGGCGGAGGTCGCCACCCTGACCAAACTGGTCGACGATCTACACCAGCTATCGATGTCCGACGAAGGCGCATTGGCCTATCAAAAAACCTCCGTGGATATCATTACGCTGCTGGAAGTCGCGGCGGGCGCTTTCCGTGAACGCTTTGCCAGCCGGGGGCTGACCATCGCCGTTTCGCTTCCGGAAAACGCGACGGTATTTGGCGACGGCGATCGCCTGATGCAGCTTTTTAATAACCTGCTGGAAAACAGCCTCCGCTATACCGATAGCGGCGGACGTCTGCTGATCAGCGCCAGCCAGACAGGCCGTCGCATCATCCTTGATTTTGCCGACAGCGGTCCGGGCGTCAGCGATCAACAGCTGGAACGGCTGTGCGAGCGCTTTTATCGTGCCGAAGGTTCACGCAACCGCGCCAGCGGCGGCTCCGGACTGGGGCTGGCTATTTGTGTCAACATCGTGGCTGCCCACGGCGGCACCTTACGGGCCGACCATTCGCCTTTTGGCGGGGTTAGCATTAAAGTAGAGTTACCTCTGGAACGTGATACACCGAGAGACGTATGAGTGAATTACCTGTTGATGAAAATACCCCACGCATTCTTGTCGTGGAAGATGAACCCAAACTGGGTCAGTTGCTGCTCGACTATCTGTTCGCAGCAGGTTATGCGCCAACGCTGATTAATCACGGCGACAAGGTTCTGCCTTACGTTCGCCAGACCCCGCCGCACTTGATCTTGTTAGATCTGATGCTGCCGGGAACCGATGGCCTGACGCTATGTCGGGAGATCCGTCGCTTTTCCGACGTTCCGGTGGTGATGGTGACGGCGAAAATTGAGGAAATCGATCGCCTTCTTGGGCTGGAGATCGGCGCCGACGATTATATCTGCAAACCCTACAGCCCGCGCGAAGTCGTCGCCAGGGTGAAAACGATCCTCCGCCGCTGCCGGCCGCGCCGGGATCTGCTGGCGCTGGATGCGGAAAGCCCGCTGATTGTCGATGAGGGCCGTTTTCAGGCCTCATGGCGCGATAAGCTGCTGGATCTGACTCCTGCCGAGTTTCGTCTGCTGAAAACCCTGTCGCAGGAGCCGGGCAAGGTTTTCTCCCGCGAGCAGCTGCTCAATCATCTGTATGATGACTATCGGGTGGTGACCGACAGAACGATCGACAGCCATATCAAAAACCTGCGGCGTAAGCTGGAGTCGCTGGACGCCGAGCAGTCCTTTATCCGCGCCGTCTACGGCGTCGGCTACCGCTGGGAGGCCGACGCCTGTCGCCTGGCGTAAGTCCCCTCCTCGTTTCACACGGGTAGATTGGGGTAAGGGGAAGGTTTACTCTCCTTACCCACAGCGCTACAATGCCCGCCCTTAATGTGTGGGCACTGTTCATAACGGTGCTTCCCCAAGTCGCCGCATCAGGTGTGGCGAATCTGACCTGTCATCAGAACGAGAACATCATGTTTAAACCGGAACTCCTTTCCCCGGCGGGAACGCTGAAAAATATGCGTTACGCCTTCGCTTATGGCGCAGACGCCGTTTATGCTGGCCAGCCGCGTTACTCTCTGCGCGTGCGCAACAACGAATTCAACCATGAAAACCTGCAGCTGGGCATCAATGAAGCCCATCAGCTGGGGAAAAAATTCTACGTGGTCGTCAACATTGCGCCGCACAACGCCAAGCTGAAAACCTTCATTCGCGATCTGAAGCCGGTGGTGGATATGGGGCCGGACGCGCTGATTATGTCCGATCCGGGTTTGATCATGCTGGTACGGGAAAACTTCCCCGATATGCAGATTCATCTGTCGGTCCAGGCCAACGCCGTTAACTGGGCGACCGTTAAATTCTGGCAGCAGATGGGGCTGAGCCGGGTCATTCTTTCCCGCGAACTGTCGCTGGATGAAATCGGCGAAATCCGTAGCCAGGTCCCGGAGATGGAACTCGAGATTTTCGTCCACGGCGCCCTGTGCATGGCCTATTCCGGCCGCTGCCTGCTCTCGGGCTATATCAACAAACGCGATCCGAACCAGGGCACCTGCACCAACGCCTGCCGCTGGGAATATAACGTCCAGGAAGGCAAAGAAGACGACGTCGGCAATATCGTCCACCAGCATGAGCCGATTCCGGTCAAGACCGTCGAACCGACGCTGGGGATCGGCGCGCCAACCGACCGGGTGTTTATGATTGAAGAGGCCAAACGGCCTGGCGAATACATGACCGCCTTCGAAGATGAACACGGCACCTACATCATGAACTCCAAAGACCTGCGCGCCATTGCGCACGTCGAGCGCCTGACGCAGATGGGCGTGCACTCGCTGAAAATCGAAGGCCGCACTAAATCGTTCTATTACTGCGCGCGCACCGCTCAGGTTTACCGCAAGGCTATCGATGACGCCGCGGCGGGTAAACCGTTTGACGAAAGCCTGCTGGAAACGCTGGAAGGGTTGGCCCACCGCGGCTACACCGAAGGCTTCCTGCGTCGTCATACCCATGACGACTATCAGAACTACGAGTACGGTTATTCCCTCTCCGAGCGCCAGCAGTTTGTCGGTGAATTTACCGGCGAGCGCAACGGCCAGCTGGCCGCCGTGGCGGTGAAGAATAAATTTTCCGTCGGCGACAGCCTTGAGCTGATGACCCCGCAGGGCAACGTTAACTTCACCCTTGAACATATGGTGAATGCCAAAGGCGAGGCAATGCCGGTCGCCCCTGGCGATGGCTATACAGTATGGTTACCTGTGCCGGAAGAGATGGAGCTGCAGTATGCTCTGCTGATGCGCAACTTTACTGGTCAGACGACCAGAAATCCGCATAGCAACTAGTTTATCAGGGTTATTTTTTCAGGATGCACGGATATTAGAAACGGATCACACACCGCTTCGTTTGAAGCGGGTATCATCCATCCTGCTGAAAAACATAACCCATAAATGCTAGCTGTACCAGGAACCACCTCCTTAGCCTGCGTAATCTCCCTTACGCGGGCTTATTTTTTATCACGCCGCTGTGCGCTCCTTCTTTTCTCGCCGCCGTCCGGTTTTACAAAATGTCCATCCTCGCCTTCATGGGGTACACTTTCTGCATCTCGTACAAAAAGGAAGCCATAACTATGCCCGTGTTTCCAGCCAGCTTACTGATTCTCAATGGCAAAGGAGCTAACGAGCCGCAGTTGCGCGAAGCGATCGCGCTGTTGCGCGAGGAAGGTGTCGACATCCATGTCCGTGTGACCTGGGAAAAAGGCGATGCCGTCCGTTTTGTCGATGAAGCGCTGCAGCTTAAGGTGGGGACGGTGATTGCCGGCGGCGGCGATGGCACCATCAATGAGGTCGCCACGGCGCTGGTCCAACGTCAGAGCCAGGTGCCGCTCGGTATTCTGCCGCTGGGTACCGCCAATGATTTCGCCACCAGCGTCGGGATCCCGCAAGATCTCGCCAGCGCCCTGAAACTGGCGATCGTCGGCCGTGATATCGCCATAGACGTGGCGCGAGTGAATGACAAAACCGGCTTTATTAATATGGCAACCGGTGGCTTCGGCACCCGGATCACCACCGAAACGCCGGAAAAACTCAAAGCCGCGCTGGGCGGCGTCTCCTATCTGATTCATGGCCTGATGCGTATGGACACCCTGAAACCCGACCGCTGCGAAATCCGCGGCGAAAACTTTAGCTGGAGCGGAAACGCGCTGGTTATTGGTATCGGTAATGGTCGTCAGGCCGGTGGCGGTCAGCAGCTTTGCCCGCAGGCCCTGATTAACGATGGTCTGCTGCATTTGCGGGTTTTTACCGGCGAAGAGCTGCTCCCCGCGCTGTTTACTACCCTGGCGAACCCCGACAACTCCCCTAACCTGGTGGACGGCGTGTCGTCGTGGTTTGAAATCACCGCGCCGCACGAGATGACCTTTAACCTCGATGGCGAGCCGCTGAGCGGGAAGCATTTCCGCATGGAAATTCTCCCGGGCGCCCTGCGCTGCCGCCTGCCGCCGGACTGCGCGCTGCTGAAATAATACCAGGTGGAAAGTGAGCGCAGAACGAAGAGATTAAAAGACCGTTTACATCTCCAGGACTTCTGCGCTCACCGATAAGGTCGTTACCCGAGGGCCAGAGCAGGCTCAGAGCGCGTCTGCAGCAGTTCCGGTAACGAGCGATGGCGGGCGACGGCGGCGGCAAAACGCGGATGCTGGCAGTCTGGCGCAATCACGACCGTGGCAATGCCCGCCGCCTGCGCCGCGCAAAAGCCATGAAAACTGTCCTCGATAACCAGACACTCCCCGGCGCTCAGCCCCAGCTTGCCCAGGGTCGAGAGGTAGACCGCCGGGTGCGGTTTGCCCCACGCCTCATCATCGGCGCTGGAAATCACATCAAAACAGGAGCGTAGAGAGAGCTTATCGAGTACCGCGGAAATCACCTGGTGAGATGAGGAGGTCGCCAGCGCAATCCGGTAGCCCAGACCACGAAAATGCGCCAATGTCTCGTTGACGCCGCTCATCGCCGCTCCTTTGGCGGTAATTAATCCAACGATGCGTTGTAAAATGAGCGCTTCCAGCTGCTGTGGCGCAATCGCCAGCCGGCAGTGCCGACACCACACGCGGGCAATATCGTCCAGTCGTTTACCTTTCGTCAGCGTTTCACACTCCTCCTCGCTGACCGTCGCCCCCCAGCTGGCCAGCGCCTCCCGTTGCGCCTGCCGCCACAGGGCTTCTGAATCAATAATCACCCCATCCATGTCAAAAATAACCGCTTTGATGCTCATCTTCTACCTCAAACCGGGCTGACGGGGCTCGCCTGTCAGCCCGGGAACTGTGTCAGGAAAACTCAACGCTTTTGCGCGCAGGCACAGGCTTCAGGGTAAAGCCCGGCTGCTCGACGCGAATATAGGCGCAGAGGAAAAAGGCCAGCACGTACAGCGCGGTGTACGCCACCACCACCCCAATCGTACTGAAGTACGGCAGCAGCACCACCGCAATCGCCGGCGCCAGGAAGTTGGACAGCCCCGCCGACAGGTTGTAGACCGAAATGGCCGCCCCTTTATGCTGCGGCTCCAGCGCCGGGAAGACCGCCGCCATCGGCACAAACGCCGCCACGAAAATCCCCAGCGCAATCGCCGGCACCAGCGCCATGGCAAAGTTATGCCCGAAATGCTGCGGGATGTAGTAAAACGCCAGACTCGACAGCGCCATCCCGATGCAGCCAAACCAGCGCACTACTTTCATCCAGCCCAGTTTCTCGCCGAGGATCCCCCACAGTACGTTGGAGAAAATGGTGGTGAAGAAGAAAGCCGCCCATACCTGGAGCCACTCGGAGGTGGTAAAGCCCAGCTCATCGACAAACATCAATGGCATGATCACCGCAAAGCCAAACAGCGACAGGGTGTTGATGATGCGCACCATGCTGGAAAGCAAAATATTGCGGTTGGTGTAGAGCAGGGTGGCGGCGCGCCCCAGCTCAGCAAACTTCTCGCGGGTGGTAAGGTTCTGCATATGGCGCGGCGTCTGAATATGGCGCAGCGAGACCAGGGCGATAATGCCGCCGGTGACGCAGAACACCAGCGCCAGCCACAGGGTGCCCAGCTCGCCGATATGCGGGATGGTAAAGCTCGGGATATAGCTGCCAAAGACGCCAATACCAATTGAGTAAACCGCCCAGAACCAGCCCAGCGCCGAGCTGGCGCCGTCGCTTTTCACGTTGTGCACGATGGCGACGATAAAGGAGTAGAGGAACAGCGGGTAGGCAAAGCCGCGAATACCGTAGAACAGCAGGATCAGCGGGTAGTTGGCGTGGCCGAGGCCAAAAATCAGGAACAGCACGTGGAACACGCACCACAGCACAAAGCCGATCAGCATGGTTTTCTGCGGGGTGATGATCTCGGCGACCACGCCGGAGATCCACGCCGACAGGGCGGCGGCGAGGCCGTAGAGGGTAAAGGCGAAAGAAGCCTGGGCCGGGGTGAAACCCAGCTCCTTGATGTAGTGCGAGAGAAAAGCCAGCTCAAAGCCGTCGCCGGTCATAAACACGGCGATGGCGATGTATCCCCAGATCAGATTCAGCGGCAGACCGAACCACTGTTTGCTATTCACGGACATAATGACCTCGTATTCAGGGTGCAGGAAGACTCTCCGGCGCAACCACCGGAGGATTTTTTATTATTAAAATCAGTGATGTCGGTAATTCAGGTCGTTGAGATATAGCGCTTTAAATTGCGCATAGCGTTGCATCAGAATGTGATGGCGTTCAGGCGCGGCGCGCCAGGTCTGGTAGACCTCTGGTTTTTCGCAGACGGCAGCCAGCGGTTTCCCCGCCGCCAGACAGGCCAACCGCGCCGCCCCCAGCGCACCGCCGGTTTCGCCGCCTTTGTGGGTCACAACCGGCATAGCAAGAATATCCGCCAGCAGCTGCGCCCAGAACGGACTGCGGGCGCCGCCGCCGACCAGCGAACACTGTTCAATCCGCGTGCCGCTCTCTTTCAGTACCTGCAAGCCATCGTTGATACCGAAACTCACCCCCTCCAGCACCGCGTAACCCAACTGGGCACGTAGGCTGGAATGGGTCATCCCCCAGAACATTCCGCGCGCGTCCGGATCGTTATGCGGCGTACGTTCCCCGGAAAGATAGGGCAGAAAGAACGGTGCGTTGGCTTTCTCTTCCTCGCTCAACTGGGCAATCTCTTCCAGCAGCGCCACTTCGGTGGTGCTGGTTAAACGGCAGAACCACTGCAGGCAGCTGGCGGCGCTGAGCATCACGCTCATCTGATGCCACAGGTTCGGTAAGACGTGGCAGAAGGCGTGCACCGCCGACTGCGGCGCCGGCCGATAGGCATCGGTCACCACGAACAACACCCCGGAAGTGCCCAGCGAGATAAATGCATCGCCCGGCGAGACCGCGCCGACGCCGATCGCGCTGACCGCGTTATCGCCACCGCCGCCGGCCACCACCACCGAGGGATTCAGGCCCCAGCGCGCGGCAACCTGCAGGTCCAGGGTGGCGGACACCTCGCAACCTTCAACCAGCGTCGGCATCTGACTGCGCGACAGGCCACACTTATCCAGCAGCGCATCGGACCAGTCGCGTTTCGCCACGTCCAGCCACAGCGTCCCGGCGGCATCCGACATATCGGAGATTTTTTTACCGGTCATTTTGTAGCGCAGATAATCCTTCGGCAGCATCACCGTTGCCGTGCGCTGAAAGTTTGCCGGCTCGTGACGGCGCACCCACAGCAGTTTTGGTGCGGTGAAGCCCGGCATCGCCAGGTTTCCGGCGACCTGATGCAGCTCAGGCGCCCTCTCCTCCAGCTCACGACACTCCTGGGCACAGCGCGTATCGTTCCACAAAATGGCCGGACGGATCACCTCCCCGCCGCTATCCAGCAGTACCGCCCCGTGCATCTGCCCAGAGAGGCCAACGGCCTTAATCGCGGACCAGTGATGGCCACATTTTTCCCGCAGCGTGGCGACCAGATATTCCGTGGCTTCCCACCACGCCTGCGGCGCCTGTTCTGACCAGTGCGGATGAGGCCGCTGAATAGTCAACGGCGCGCTATGGCTGGCGACAACCGCATTATTCTCATCAATAACCAGCGCTTTTACTTCCGAGGTGCCAAGATCGATGCCTAAGTACATAGCCCGCTCCTACTGAATCAGGGAATAGACGGCGGCAATCTTCTCGCGCATCAGCGCCAGGAAATCAGCCCGTTCAGCCAGGGAACCAAACAGCGCCCGATCTTTGGCATAAAGCGCAATCGGGTCGCTGGATTCAAACATTTCATGGACCGCCTGAGCATCGAGAATGCCATCCTGGTATTCGTAAGGCAGAGTGCCTTTGTGCCACTGTTCCATAAAGACAAAGAACAGCGCGGGCAGCATGGCCGTCGCCTCCGGGCGGGCGCCGCGCTGATAGCACTCCTGTAGGGTCGGGGCGATCATCGCCGGGATTTTTGAGAACCCATCCGCCGCAACCCGCTGGTTGGTGTCCTGAATATAGGGGTTGGTGAAGCGCTTAAGGACCACGTCGCGGTAGGTCGCCAGATCGATTCCGTTGTCGCCGAGGCACGGAATCACATCTTCGGTGACGTAGCGGTCGGCAATAGCGTAAATAAAATCGGTCAACGTGCTTTCGTGGATATAGCGTTGACCCATTAACGTACCGGCCCACGCGATACAGCTGTGCGACGCATTCAGAATGCGGATTTTAGCCTCTTCGTAAGGGATAACCGAGTCAACCATCTCCACGCCGACGGCCTCCAGGTTCGGACGCTCAGCGCGGAAATTATCTTCGACCACCCACTGAATAAAGGTCTCGCCCATCACCGGCGCTTTATCGTCAATACCGGTTTGCGCCTTGATGCGCGCCGGCAGATCGGCCGCTGGCCGCGGCGTGATGCGGTCCACCATGGTGTTCGGGCAGGTCGCATTCGCCGCCAGCCATGCTATTACCGCCCGCTTGCCGGTTAACTGGAGAAACTCCACCAGCCCGTCGTGAAAGCGCTCGCCGTTGTGGCGAACGTTATCGCAGTTGAGCAGCGTCAGCGGTCCGGCGTTATCCGCCATGCGTTTTTCCAGAATGCGTGCGATGGTGCCGTAGATGGTTTTGCAGCCCCCCTGCAGATCGTTAATTAAATCCGCATTGCTGGTCTCCAGCTTATGGCTGGTATTCAGGTAGTACCCCCCTTCCGTCACGGTAAAGGCGATAACTTTGGTCTGCAGGTTTGCCCCTTCGTCAATCAGCGGCTGCAGTCCGTTCTGCCACGGCAGCAGTTTTTGAATCGAGGCGATCTCTTCATATTCGCGCTCCCCTTCCGGGCTGACGGTTTCCAGAACGTAGCGCCCGTTCTGGGCGATAAGCGCCTCAACCACCTGCTCGGCATCCTGACGAATATTGCCCGCCGCGATATGCCAGCGCGTATCGCCGGATGCGATCAACCGATGCAGATACCACGCCTGGTGCGCACGATGAAATGAACCCAGACCGATGTGAAGCCATGTGAATTGCTGATTCATATTCTGATCTCCTTGAGTGATGGGACTCACTGTAGATGATCATTTGTTCCAAATAAGAGCCATAGATCACAAAAGATCAATTACCCAATAAAATTACAAATGACCAAATAAGAGCAAAAGCTTGCCTGATTTAAAAACCGCGGCGAGAATGCGGCTATCACCTGAATCATTCGCCATGCAGACTCCTGACGCCAGAGACCGCGGGAACCCTTTATCGGATCGAATGAGGCCGGGCCTGTTTATGACCATACGCTTAAGGCAGGGAATCATGGGTAAAGAAGAAGATATCAGGCTGGATCAGAAGGTCCGCGCCGCATGGATGTACTATATTGCCGGTCTGAATCAAAGCGAGATCGCCAGCCAGCTGGGGACTTCAAGGCCGGTGGTACAGCGAATGATCGCCGCCGCTAAAGAAGAGGGAATCGTCTCGATCGGCCTTCACCATCCGGTGGCCAACTGCCTCGACTACGCGCAGCTGTTGCAGGAGAAATACCGGCTGGTCGACTGCAATATCGTTCCCGCGTGGAGCGAAGAGAGCACGCTGGACAGCGTCTCTTTCGGCTGTTACCAGCTGATGGCCCGCTATCTGCAGGATGATAAAGCGAAAATTATCGGCATCGGCTCCGGGCTGACGCTGAAAAAGACCATGCAGCGGATCGACTTCGACAGCCTGAATACGCGCTGCGTGGCGCTGATTAGCGCTATGGACGCCGACGGCCAGTGCAACTATTACGACGATGTTCCTCTGCTGCTGGCGCGAAAAATCCAGGCCAAATATTATCAATGGCCCGCGCCGCGCTACGCGCAAACCGTAGATGAACATGAAATGTGGTGCACCAGCCGCCTGTTCCGCAACGTCTCAGGCGTGGCGCAGCAGGCGGACGTGATTTTCGTCGGCATCGGCCCGCTTGGCACCAACAGCCCCATCTTTAAAGACGGCTTTATCAACCAGGCGCAGCTGGATGAGCTGACGGCCCAGGGCGGGATTGGCGAAATTCTCGGCCGCTTCATTGATGCCGACGGCGGCGTGGTGGAGAGTAATATCAACCGGATGATCACCAGCTACGATATTCGCCAGAATCAGTGCCCGCGCATTGCGGTGGCCTGCGGAGAATATAAACGTCCGGCGATTCTGGCGGCGCTGAAGGGGGGCTGGATCAATGGCCTGGTCACGGATGAGCACACCGCCCGCTGGCTGCTGACGCGCTAGCGGCAGGCCATGCCGCCGCCGCGCTCAACGACTCAGAGGTGTTCGCGGCTACCGATCAGCAGCGGCGGGATCTCGACCAGCTGTTGGCGGGCCTCGCCGGCATCAATAATGCTGAACACCGCCTCCAGCATCGCCGGGACATTCTGCTGCACCATATCGATGTCGTGGCCGAGAAGATAGACAAACGGGTCCCAGTCGAAGCAGCCCATCGGCGGCTGCTCGGTGCCGGTTAATCCCAGCTGCGCCAGCCATCTGACCACCCCTTCCAGCGAAATCGTCGAGTTGACGAAGAGCCCCTGCAGATGTTCCTCCGGGGTACTGAACCGGGCCTGCATACAGGCCTCGACTTTGCCCTTTGAATAACCGGGAGCCAGCACGTTCTCATCGGGAACGCTCAGGCCCCGCGCCTGGTGCGCGTCGCGAAAGCCGCGCAGACGTTCGAGGGTATTGTGGTCGCTGCTGCGCCCGCCGACGAAGGTCAGCGGCGCCAGCCTGCCGTGACGCCTGGCGCTGTTGTCGAGGATCTTATCCGTCAACGCTCGGGCGCCGGCGTAGTTGTCCGAAATGACCGACGGCGCAAGCGTCCCCGGCAGATCGAGATTCACGGTAGGCACCCCCGCCTGCTGACAAAGCTCGGTAATTTTATCCGGGTTCGTCGCCCCGGTCGCTACCACCCAATCCACCTGCCAGGAGAGCATCGCCTTCACCGCTTCGATCTCCAGCTCAGGGCGACGACGGGTACAGGTGATAATCGGCAGCAGACCGCGCTCGCGCGCCATCTCTTCAAAGCTTTCCGCAACGGAGCCGAAGTAACGGTTGTCGTATTTGGGAACAATCATGCCGATCACATGCGATTTTTTACTGCGCAGCATGCTGGCCTGGCGGTTTATCGCGTAGCCCTGCTCTTCAGCAATCCGCGTCACCTTTTCCGCAAGTTTGGCGCTGATACGCCGTTTTTTCCAGTTGCCATTGAGGATTGCACTGACCGCGCTGGCCGAAACGCCGGACAATTCCGCCAGATCGTAGATAGTGATTTTTTTCATTTTCCCAACTTGCGTCACAAATTCATTTCGCTGTTAATTTCCCCACTTGCTCAATCGATGAAGCTGGCGCAACATTAGCTTCATCGATTGAGCAACCATTATGCTCCATGGCGAATGACGTTATTCATCGCTCAGTTTTCAGCGCATATTTATAAATAACGCTTTGATTCAACACCTTAACAATTTTTCATGCATAACATCAACGCTGGCCCATGCTTATCGAGGACCAGATCGACTGACCAAACAGACTCAATGAAGGATTATAAAATGAACCACTCTGTATCCTCTATGAATACTTCTCTCAATGGTAAAGTCGCCGCCGTCACCGGTGCGGCATCCGGTATCGGCCTCGAATGCGCCAGAACCCTGCTCGCGGCGGGCGCCAAAGTGGTGCTGATCGACCGGGAAGGCGAAAAACTCACTAAGATTGTGGCTGAACTCGGCGAAAACGCCTTCGCGCTGCAGGTGGATTTAATGCAGGCCGATCAGGTCGATAATATTCTGGCCGGCATTCTCAATCTCACCGGGCGACTGGATATTTTCCATGCTAATGCCGGCGCCTACATCGGCGGACCGGTGGCCGAAGGCGACCCGGACGTCTGGGATCGCGTCCTGCATCTCAATACCAACGCCGCCTTCCGCTGCGTGCGCAGCGTACTCCCGCACATGATTGCGCAAAAGTCCGGTGACATCATCTTTACCAGCTCCATCGCCGGCGTCGTGCCGGTCATCTGGGAACCGATTTACACCGCCTCAAAATTCGCCGTACAGGCCTTTGTACACACCACCCGCCGCCAGGTTTCGCAGCACGGCGTGCGCGTCGGTGCCGTCTTACCGGGCCCGGTAGTAACCGCCCTGCTTGACGACTGGCCGAAAGAAAAAATGGAAGAGGCGCTGGCCAACGGCAGCCTGATGCAGCCGATTGAAGTCGCGGAGTCGGTGCTGTTTATGGTAACGCGCTCGAAAAACGTGACCGTACGCGATCTCGTTATCCTGCCTAACAGCGTCGATCTGTGATTATTTAACCCGGGAGGCTTAAGGACGGCTTTATGAATAACGATACCCAAACCATTATTGGCGTTGATGTCGGCTCCGGCAGCGTGCGCGCCGGCATCTTCAACCTTCAGGGCAAGCTGCTTGCCCATGCCACGCGGGAAATCACCCTGTTTCGCAGCGCGGGAAACCAGGTGGAACAATCCAGCCGCCAGATTTGGCAGGCGGTCTGCGAGTGTATTAAAACCGCCGTGGCGCACTCCGGCATGCCGCCGGAGTCGGTCGCCGGGATTGGTTTTGACGCCACCTGTTCGTTAGTCGTGGTTGGTGAAAACGGAGAGCCGCTGGCGGTCGGGCCTTCCGACGATCCGGACCGCAACATCATCGTCTGGATGGATCACCGCGCCATCGGCCAGGCGGAGCAGATTAACACCACCGGACATGCCGTATTGCAGTATGTCGGCGGCAGGATTTCGCCGGAGATGGAAACGCCGAAAATCCTCTGGCTCAAGGAGAACCGCCCGCATATCTATGAGCAGGCGCGCCACTTTTTCGACCTGGCCGATTACCTGACCTGGCGCGCCACCGGCGACTTAGCTCGTTCGGTGTGTACCGTCACCTGCAAATGGACCTACCTGGCCCATGAGCAGCGCTGGGATGCCGGCTACTTCCGGCAGATTGGTCTGGGAGATCTGGCCGAAGATAACTTTGCGCGCATTGGCCAGCGTATTGTCGACCCGGGAACGCCGTGCGGTCAGGGCCTTTGCGCAGAAGTGGCGCACGAGATGGGCCTGCCGGTCGGTACCCCTGTAGCGGTGGGCATGATTGATGCCCACGCCGGCGGTATCGGCACCGTGGGGGTTCTCAACGGCGCGGTCAGCAACATGGCCTATGTTTTCGGCACCTCCTCCTGCACCATGACTACCACCCCAGACGCCGTCTTCGTGCCCGGCGTCTGGGGGCCTTACTACTCTGCCATGGTACCGGGCCTGTGGCTGAGCGAAGGCGGGCAAAGCGCGGCAGGCGCCGCCATCGACCAGCTGTTAAGTTTCCATCCTGCGGCGGCGCAGGCACGCGAGCTGGCACAGGAAGCGGGCGTACCGCTGCCGGTCTATCTCGCCGATCGGGTGCTGGCCCAGGTGGCGACCCCTTCAGAGGCCGCCGGACTCGCCGCCGGACTGCACGTGGTGCCGGAGTTCTTAGGTAACCGCGCGCCGCTGGCGGACCCGGATGCCAAAGCGGTCATTGCCGGATTGGGCATGGAGCGCGATCTGGATAATCTGCTGGCGCTCTACGTCGCGGGATTATGCGGTATCGGCTACGGCCTGCGGCAGATTGTTGACGCGCAAAAGGCCTGCGGGATTAACAGCGAGAATATCGTCATCAGCGGCGGCGCAGGGCAGCATCCGCTGGTGCGCCAGCTGCTGGCCGATGCCTGCGGTATGACGATTGTCAGCACCGAATGCAGCGAACCGGTGCTGTTAGGTTCGGCCATTCTGGGCGCCGTGGCCGGCCGGGTTTCCGCCTCGCTGCCGGAAGCGATGAAGCAATTCACCCGGGTAGATAAAACCTACCGCTGTACGACGCAATATCAAGCGCTTCATCAGCGTCGCTACGAAGCTTACCTGGCGTTGCAACAGGCCGCCCGGCTGATTCGGGAGTAGCGTCCCGAGGCTCTGCCCCACTCTTTTAATAATAAAAAAACCTCCGGTGACGACACCGGAGTGTCTTCCTGTACCCTGAAAACGAGGTCATTATGTCCGTGAATAGCAAACAGTGGTTCGGTCTGCCGCTGAATCTGATCTGGGGATACATCGCCATCGCCGTGTTTATGACCGGCGACGGCTTTGAGCTGGCTTTTCTCTCGCACTACATCAAGGAGCTGGGCTTCACCCCGGCCCAGGCTTCTTTCGCCTTTACCCTCTACGGCCTCGCCGCCGCCCTGTCGGCGTGGATCTCCGGCGTGGTCGCCGAGATCATCACTCCGCAGAAAACCATGCTGATCGGCTTTGTGCTGTGGTGCGTGTTCCACGTGCTGTTCCTGATTTTCGGCCTCGGCCACGCCAACTACCCGCTGATCCTGCTGTTCTACGGTATTCGCGGCTTTGCCTACCCGCTGTTCCTCTACTCCTTTATCGTCGCCATCGTGCACAACGTGAAAAGCGACAGCGCCAGCTCGGCGCTGGGCTGGTTCTGGGCGGTCTACTCGGTCGGCATTGGCGTCTTCGGCAGCTATATCCCGAGCTTTACCATCCCGCATATCGGCGAGCTGGGCACCCTGTGGCTGGCGCTGGTGTTCTGCATCACCGGCGGCATTATCGCCCTGGTCTCGCTGCGCCATATTCAGACGCCGCGCCATATGCAGAACCTCACCACCCGCGAGAAGTTTGCCGAGCTGGGGCGTGCTGCCACCCTGCTCTACACCAACCGTAATATTTTGCTTTCCAGCATGGTGCGCATCATCAACACCCTGTCGCTGTTTGGCTTTGCGGTGATCATGCCATTGATGTTTGTCGATGAGCTGGGCTTTACCACCTCCGAGTGGCTCCAGGTGTGGGCGGCTTTCTTCTTCACCACCATTTTCTCTAACGTTTTCTGGGGGATCGTGGCGGAGAAGATGGGCTGGATGAAGGTGATTCGCTGGTTTGGCTGTATCGGGATGGCGCTGTCGAGTCTGGCGTTTTACTACATCCCGCAGCATTTCGGGCATAACTTTGCCATGGCGCTGGTGCCGGCGATTGCGCTGGGGATTTTCGTGGCGGCGTTTGTGCCGATGGCGGCGGTCTTCCCGGCGCTGGAGCCGCAGCATAAAGGGGCGGCCATTTCGGTCTACAACCTGTCGGCGGGGCTGTCCAACTTCCTGGCGCCGGCGATTGCGGTGGTGCTGCTGCCGTACTTCAGTACGATTGGGGTGGTGGTGGCGTACACCGCGCTGTACGTGCTGGCCTTTTTCCTCTGCGCCTATATTCGCGTCGAGCAGCCGGGCGTGACCCGCGCCTCCGTCGCCGTCGCGCTGAAAACGAGCGTCTCCTGAGCATAAAAACCCCTTCCCGACAGAGAGTAATGCCGATCGTTTACGGGTCGGCTGACCGATCCGGCAAAGGTGTAAGAATCCGTCACCTCACAGAGATTGGCGGTTTTTTATGCGGCGCTGTCAGGTTTTCAACACGTCTGCAGGCGAGGCTGTCCTCGCCGGTGATAAAGCAAAAAAAATGCTGGTCACCTTAAGTGGCCAGCATGACGCCCGACAGAGCGATTTTTTTACCGCATTCAGGATCAGGCGATCGTCACTTTGCCATCGAGGTAAACATCCTGTACGGCGTTGATCAGCTTCACGCCGTCGCTCATCGATTTTTTAAACGCTTTACGACCGAGAATCAGCCCCATCCCGCCCGCACGCTTATTGATGACCGCCGTACGTACAGCATCCGACAGGTCAGTTTCACCGCCCGCCGCGCCGCCGGAGTTAATCAACCCGGCGCGTCCCATATAGCAGTTCGCCAGCTGATAACGGACCAGATCGATAGGATTCTCCGAGGTCAGCTTGCTATAGACGCGATCGTCAGTGTAACCAAAGTTCACCGCCTTATAGCCGCCGTTATTTTCCGCCATTTTCTGCTTCACGATATCAGCGCCAATGGTGGCCGCCAGATGGTTAGCCTGCCCGGTTAAATCGGCCGACACATGATAATCGACGCCATCTTTCTTAAACGCCGGGTTACGCAGATAGGCCCACAGCACGGTCACCAGCCCCAGTTCATGCGCGCGTTCAAACGCCGCGGAGATCTCTTCAATCTGCCGACGCGACTCTTCGGAACCGAAGTAGATCGTCGCGCCCACCGCCACCGCCCCCATATTAAAGGCCTGCTCAACGCTGGCGTACAGCGTCTGGTCGAAGGTATTCGGGTAACTCAGCGTCTCGTTATGATTTAGCTTCACCAGGAAGGGAATGCGGTGCGCATACCGACGCGATACCGAGGCCAGTACGCCATAGGTGGACGCTACGCAGTTACAACCGGCTTCGATAGCCAGTTCGACGATATTTTTCGGATCAAAGTAGAGCGGGTTGGCGGCAAAAGAGGCGCCCGCCGAGTGTTCCACGCCCTGGTCTACCGGCAGGATGGAAAGGTATCCGGTTCCGGCCAGGCGCCCCGTATTGTACAGGGTCTGCATATTACGCAGCACCGCCGGCGGACGATTGTTATCCACCATGACCCGGTCAACGTAATCCGCCCCCGGCAGATAAAGCTGGTCGGCTGGAATGGTCATACAACGGTGCTGTAAAAGGCTGTCGGCATCTTTGCCAAGCAACTGCGTAATATCAGTCATAGCTATGCTCCCGTAAGTGCCGGCCGCAGCCGGCATGTATTATCCTGACCCACTTATTTGGGCAGGTTAAGCCTGGTACCGTCTTAGCATATTTTCCAGCCGGAATCGCACTTTTCAGCCATTTCAGCTGGCACGATTCAGGGACAAAAAGTGTTAGCCTGCTCAAACAATCCGCTCAAAGGTATTTTAAAGGTATTATCAAGTGGTATCTTAAAGGCGTACCCTACCTGTCATGAAGGATCTAAAGATGAAAACTACAGCAAAGCTGTCGTTCATGATGTTCGTTGAATGGTTTATCTGGGGGGCCTGGTTTGTCCCTCTCTGGCTGTGGCTGAGTAAAAGCGGCTTCAGCGCCGGTGAAATCGGCTGGTCCTACGCCTGTACCGCCATCGCCGCGATTCTTTCGCCGATCCTGGTGGGATCGCTGACCGACCGCTTCTTTTCCGCACAGAGAGTGCTGGCGGTGCTGATGTTCGCCGGGGCGATATTGATGTACTTCGCCGCGCAGCAGACGACCTTCGGCGGCTTCTTCCCGCTCCTGCTCGCCTACTCGCTAACCTACATGCCGACCATTGCGCTGACCAACAGCATCGCCTTTTCTAACGTGGCGGACGTTGAGCGCGATTTCCCGCGGATTCGGGTGATGGGGACGATCGGCTGGATCGGCTCCGGGCTGGTATGCGGATTTTTACCGCAGATGTTCGGTCTGAGCGACATTTCGCCCACCAATGTCCCGCTGCTGATTGCCGCAGGCAGCTCTGCGCTGCTCGGCGTCTTTGCCCTGTTCCTGCCGGACACGCCGCCGAAAAGCCGTGGAAAACTGGACCTGAAAGTGATGCTGGGGCTGGATGCGTTAATCCTGCTGCGCGACAAAAACTTCCTCGTCTTTTTCTTCTGCTCTTTTCTGTTTGCCATGCCGCTGGCCTTCTATTACATCTTCGCCAACGGCTACCTCACCGAAGCCGGCATGAAGCACGCCACCGGCTGGATGACCCTCGGCCAGTTCTCTGAAATCTTCTTTATGCTGGCTCTGCCGTTCTTTACTAAACGGTTTGGTATTAAAAAGGTTCTGTTACTTGGTCTGATCACCGCCGCCATTCGCTATGGCTTTTTTGTCTTCGGCGGCGCGGAGAACTATTTCACCTATACGCTGATGTTCCTCGGTATTCTGCTGCACGGCGTCAGCTACGATTTTTACTACGTTACCGCCTATATCTACGTTGATAAGAAGGCGCCGGTATCGATGCGTAATGCGGCCCAGGGGTTAATTACGCTCTGCTGCCAGGGCTTTGGCAGCCTGCTCGGTTACCGCCTCGGCGGCGTGATGATGGAAAAAATGTTCGCCTACCCGCAACCCGTCAACGGACTCACCTTCAACTGGGCGGGCATGTGGACGTTCGGCGCCATCATGATTGCGATTATCGCCGTGCTGTTCATGGTGTTTTTCCGGGAATCGGACAAAGAAATTACGACCATCGACGTCGATACAGAAAATGCTGAGCTTAAACAAGGGGAAGTGAAATGAAAGCAGAACGTATTCTCGGTGCTCTTTACGGGCAGGCGTTAGGGGATGCGATGGGCATGCCGTCAGAGCTATGGCCACGATCGCGGGTGAAAGCCCATTTTGGCTGGATCGACCGCTTCCTGCCGGGCCCGGCGGAGAATAACGCCGCCTGCTACTTTGCCGAGGCGGAATTTACCGATGACACCTCGATGGCCCTGTGCCTCGCTGACGCCATTATCGAATGCGACGGGCAGATCGTCCCGGATGTCATTGGCCGACATATTCTGCGTTGGGCAGAAGGCTTTGATGCATTTAATAAAAACGTCTTAGGACCGACATCGAAAATTGCTCTCAACGCGATTCGCAACGGCAAACCGGTAAGCGAACTGGACAATAACGGCGTGACCAACGGCGCGGCGATGCGCGCCTCGCCGCTGGGCTGCCTGCTGCCGGGCGACAATCTTGATGCATTTATCAGCGACGTGGCCGCGGCCTCCAGCCCGACGCATAAATCGGATTTAGCCATCGCCGGCGCGACGGTTATCGCCTGGGCAATCTCCCGCGCCGTTGACGGCGCCGGCTGGCCAGCGATTGTTGACGCCCTGCCGGCCGTGGCGCGCTACGCGCAGGAACAGAAGACCACAACCTTTAGCGCCTCGCTGGCGCTGCGTATTGAGCTGGCGTTACGCACCGTACGCCAGGCAGATGGCCTCGAGTCCGCCAGCGAGCAGCTTTATCAGCTGATTGGCGCCGGAACCAGCACCATTGAATCCGTCCCGTGCGCGATAGCGATGGTGGAACTGGCCGGTACCGACCCTAACCGCTGCGCCATTCTCTGCGCCAATCTGGGCGGCGATACCGATACCATCGGGGCCATGGCGACGGCGATTTGCGGCGCGTTACACGGGATTTCCGCCATCGATAGTGCTTTCAAGGCACGCCTGGACGAGGTCAATAAGCTGGACTTCACGCGCTACGCCGATGCCCTGATGCACTATCGTCAGCAGCGGGAGGCCGAATGAATGCCCAACAGTTAACGGATAAACTGGCCACGCTGAAGGCGCAACGTCCGGTCACCGTCCTCGGCGCCGCGGTGATTGACGTGATCGCCGACGCCTATGCTCTGCCCTGGCGCGGATGTGATATCGAACTGCAGCAACAGAGCGTCAATGTCGGCGGCTGCGCGTTAAACATCGCCGTGACCTTAAAAAGGCTGGGGATCGATGCACAAAATGCGCTGCCGATTGGCCAGGGCGTGTGGGCGGAAATTATCCGCCAGCGCCTCGCCAAAGAGGGGTTAACCAGCGTCATCAGCCAGGCAGACGGCGACAATGGCTGGTGCCTGGCGCTGGTAGAGCCGGACGGCGAGCGGACCTTTATATCCTTCAGCGGTGTGGAAAATCAGTGGTGTGATGCGTGGCTCGAACGCGTGCATGCCCCCTCCGGCAGCCTGGTCTATCTTTCCGGCTATCAGCTGGCATCCGCCAGCGGCGAACGACTGGTCTCCTGGCTGGAACGGCAGCCGCAGGTAAGCGCCTTTATCGACTTTGGCCCGCGGATTGCCGATATTCCCGAAACGCTGATGACGCGTCTGATGGCCCTGAAGCCACTGGTTTCCGTCAACCGCCAGGAAGCCGTCATCGCGGCTGAAGCGCACGGATTTTCGCCCGAGGTCAGCGCATTTGGCGCCGCCTGGCTGAAGAAATATGCCGCACCGCTGATTGTGCGTCTGGATAAAGAAGGCGCCTGCTATTTCAGCCCGCAGGAGAGCGGTCTCGCCGCCCCTTTCCCGACCACGGTCGTCGATACGATCGGCGCCGGGGACAGTCACGCCGGCGGTACGCTTGCCGGGTTGGCCGCCGGCTGGAGTCTGGGGGAGGCGGTGACGTTGGGGAATGCCGTTGCGGCCTGGGTCGTGGGCCATCGGGGCGGCGATTGCGCCCCGCACCGCGAAGCGCTACTCCTCGCACACAAAAACGTATAGATCGCTGCGGCAGTAGCTGATGCTGTATTCAATGGGGTGCTGGTACTGATCGAGGGCAACCTGTTTGATCACCAGCACCGGGATGGCGCTGTCCATCTTAATATGCGACTGAAATTCGGCGTCCGGCATCCGGGCGCTGACGCGCGAGCGGGTCCGCTGCGGCAGAATCTGCTGGCTGCGAAAGTAGTCATACAGCGAGACGCTGATCGCATCGACGTCATGGATCAGATGCGCAGGCACCCAGGACTCTTCGAGCGAGACCGCGTCCTCATCAACATACCGAATGCGTTTGAGCATAAACACATCGCTGCCCACCGCGATTGCCAGCTGGCGGGCAACCTCCTCCGGACATTTGACAACGCGTTTATTCACCCACAGCGTATCCGGCTTCTTGCCGCGTAAAACCACCTGCTGAGTAAAGCCGCGCGCTTCTTTCAGCGAATATTCAAAGATATTGTTGATCTGCGTCCCGTAACCCCGCGAGCGGGTCACCACGCCTTCGTCTTCCAGCAGCTGGAGCGCTTTGCGGACGGTGATGCGCGACACGCCGGTCAGCTGGCTGAGATCGCGTTCACCGGGAAGAATATTGCCATTTTCCAGCCAGCCGCTGCGCACGGCATCCTTAATCGTGTCGGCAAACTTCAGATAGAGCGGCGCGTTATCCGACGCCGCAATCCGTTCAACAAGCTGGCTAATTAACCGGGTATGCGCCTGTTCCATTTATCTTTTCCTGGCAGAATTCTCACGCCAGTATATCAGGCTTACCACCACGCGTGGAAATGGTGAACCGGCCCGATACCGTGGCCCACCTCCAGCGAATCCGCCTGCGCCAGCGCCGCAGAGAGCCAGCCTTTCGCCTCGGCAACCGTCTCTCCCCAGTCGCGATAGCGCGGGCGCAGCGCCGCCAGCGCCGCGGAGAGCGTACAGCCAGTTCCGTGCGTATTTTTAGTCTGGACCCGCGGCGCGGTGAAGCGCTGCTCGCCATCGCGGGTAAACAGCCAGTCCGGGCTTTCCGCGTTGTCGAGATGACCGCCTTTCATCAGCACTGCGCCGCAGCCCATCGCCAGCAGCGCCCGCCCCTGCTCCAGCATCTCTTTCTCGCTCTGCGCGTGCGGCGCATCCAGCAGCGCCGCCGCCTCCGGCAGATTCGGCGTGATCAGCGAAACCTGCGGCAGCAGGCGGGTGCGTAGCGTCGCCACCGCCGAAGCCGAGAGCAGCGGATCGCCGCTTTTCGCCAGCATGACCGTATCCAGGACAACGTTGTCAATCTGATAGCGCGCCAGACGCTCCGCCACGGCTTCCACGATATCCGTTTCCGCCAGCATGCCAATTTTCGTGGTATCGATACGGACGTCGCTGAATACCGAATCCAGCTGTGCGGCAACAAAATCCGGGTCGATGCGATAGACCGACTGCACGCCGCGGGTGTTTTGCGCCACCAGCGCGGTGATCACCGAACAACCATAGGCCCCGAGGGCAGAGAAAGTTTTCAGGTCGGCCTGGATCCCCGCGCCGCCGCTGGGATCAGTACCGGCAATAGTCAGCGCATTAATTCGTTTCATCCGTTGTTCTCCCCGTACAGCGCGTCAAGAAATGCCGGGGTAAAACTGCCCGGCCCTCTGCCGCGCGCCGCCGCGCCGCCCGCCTGTTTCATCAGCCCGCAGGCGGCAGCAACGTTTTCGAGGCGATCGCCAGGCATGGCGGTACTGGCCGCCACCACCGCCGAAAGCGCACAGCCGGTCCCCACGACCCGGGTCATCAACCGATCGCCGCCGCTGACCGCACGCGTACGCTGGCCGTCGGTGACGTAATCTACTTCGCCGGTCACCGCGACAATGGTATTGATCTGCCGCGCCAGGGCCTGTGCGGCGGGCAGCGCCGCCGCCGCGGTATCGGTAGTATCGACCCCGCGTCCGCCGGCGCTCATTCCGGCCAGCGCCATAATCTCAGACGCATTGCCGCGAATGGCGGCCGGTTGCAGGCTCAACAATTCATGGCAAAACGCGCTGCGCAGGGTTAACGCCCCGACCGCCACCGGATCCAGCGCCCACGGTTTGCCCGCGTTTTGCGCGCTGAGTGCCGCGGCGCGCATCGCCTGCGCACGGTCGACGGTTAAGGTTCCGACGTTAATCAGCAGCGCATCCGCGAGTGCCGCAAACTGGCTCGCTTCCTGCGGATCGATCACCATCGCGGGCGAGGCGCCGACCGCCAGCAGTACGTTGGCAGTAAAGGTCTGTACCACATCGTTAGTCATGCAGTGAACAAGGGGGGAATGACGGCGAAAAAGATGTTGCAGATGCGCAATATGCGCGGGATTGAGAGGCTCAGCTTGCATCGTTTGCTCCAGCCAGGCGATGAAGAAGCAACGACCCTTTGGTCTCTGACTTCCCTACGCTGGCATTATCCAGATCAGGTGGTACGGGTCTTTCTCAGCCTTCACCAGGAAGGGCACCCCGAGTCATTGAGAAGATATAAACGTTCTCTGCAGGCAGGTTACGGGAAGCCGACGCCTGACGCAAGCGCCCCGCCGCGATCCCCCCAACGCCGCCAATACCATTTATTAACTAAATAAACATTTTTGTAACCATAAACTTAATCAATGGAAACAAGCGGTTATTGTTTAAGTAAGTGTTACAAATCTTAACATGACGTCATATCGAAAATACCGAGTGAATCAGCGAAAACATGAGGATTCCAATGAGCTTAACCCCCATAGTGAAAGGAATGGCATTAGCAGGAATGCTATCGGCCATTACCCTTCCCGCCTGGGCTGAGGTTGCACCGGGAGAGGCAGCAGCAGCAACAAAGCAAGCGAATGACGCACTGTATAATCAGCTCCCTTTCTCCGATAACACCGATTTCACCAACGCCCACAAAGGCTTTATCGCCGCCCTGTCTACCGAGGTCATCAAAGGCGAGCAAGGCAACGTGGTCTGGGATCCGCAGCAGTACGCCTTCATTAAAGAGGGAGAAAAAGCGCCGGATACCGTTAACCCGAGCCTGTGGCGCCAGTCTCAGCTGATCAACATCAGCGGTCTGTTTGAAGTCACCGACGGCGTGTACCAGATTCGTAACCTCGACCTGTCCAACATGACCATCATCGAAGGGAAAGAAGGGATTACCGTGGTTGACCCGCTGGTTTCCGCCGAAACGGCGAAAGTGGGGATGGATCTGTACTATAAAAACCGCGGTAAAAAACCGGTCGTGGCGGTTATCTACACCCACAGCCACGTTGACCACTACGGCGGCGTGCGCGGCGTGATCGATGAAGCCGACGTGAAAGCGGGCAAAGTCAAAATCTATGCGCCGTCCGGCTTTATGGAAGCCGCGGTGGCGGAAAATATCATGGCCGGTAACGTCATGAGCCGTCGCGCCAGCTACATGTACGGCAACCTGCTCAAGCCTGATGCCAAAGGCCAGGTGGGCGCCGGGCTGGGGACCACCACCTCCGCCGGTACCGTGACCCTGATTGCCCCGACCAATATCATCGAGAAGGACGGGCAGAAAGAAGTTATCGACGGCCTGACCTACGACTTTATGCTGGCGCCGGGCTCCGAAGCGCCGTCCGAAATGCTGTGGTATATCGAAGAGAAGAAACTCATCGAATCGGCGGAAGATGTCACCCATACCCTGCACAACACCTACTCCCTGCGCGGCGCGAAAATTCGTGAACCGCTGCCATGGTCGAAATATATCAACGAAGCGATTGTACGCTGGGGTGATAAAGCTGAGATCATCATGGCTCAGCACCACTGGCCGACCTGGGGCAACGAAAACGTCGTTAACCTGCTGAAAAGCCAGCGTGACCTGTATCGTTATATCAACGACCAGACCCTGCGCATGGCCAACGAAGGGCTGACCCGTGACGAAATCGCAGCCAAATTCAAGCTGCCGGACAGCCTGGCACATACCTGGGCGAACCGCGGTTACTACGGCTCCGTCAGCCATGACGTGAAGGCCACCTACGTGCTGTATCTCGGCTGGTTTGACGGCAACCCGGCGACCCTCGACGAACTGCCGCCGGAAGAAGCGGCGAAGAAATTCGTGGAATACATGGGCGGCGCCGATGCCATCATGAAGAAAGCGAAAGAAGACTACTCGCAGGGTAACTACCGCTGGGTCGCCCAGGTGGTCAGCAAGATTGTCTTCGCCGATCCGCAAAACCAGGATGCGCGTAACCTCGAAGCGGATGCCCTGGAGCAGCTGGGCTATCAGGCCGAATCCGGTCCGTGGCGTAACTTCTACCTCACCGGTGCGCAGGAATTGCGTAACGGCGTGCAGAAACTGCCGACGCCGAACACCGCCAGCCCGGACACCGTGCGCGCCATGACGCCAGAAATGTTCTTCGACTACCTGGCCGTGCATATCAACGGTGAAAAAGCCGGTAAGGCCAAAGCGGTATTTAACATCGACCTCGGCAATGACGGCGGCAAATACAAGCTGGAGCTGGAAAACGGCGTGTTGAACCACACCGCCAATGCCGAAGCGAAAGATGCCGATGCAACCATCGTGCTTGACCGCGCGACGCTCAACAAAATCATCCTGAAAGAAGAGACCCTGAAACAGGCTGAAGATAAGGGCGAAGTGAAGGTCACCGGTAACGGTGAGAAGCTGAACGAGATGCTGGGCTATATGGACAAGTTTGAATTCTGGTTCAATATCGTCACGCCGTAACGCCTCGCTCCCGCAGCCCCGGCTGCGGGAGTATCCCCTAGTACTCCTCCGGCAGCGGCCGATCGATGGAGATCAGCTTGCCCCTCACCATCGTGATGTAGCCCCCGGCTTTCAGGTCAGCCAGCACCCGGAAAACGTGAGTCCGCGACAGGTTCGTTCGCTTAATGATAAACAGCGCCAGCCCTTCATTTTCGCCTTTATGGGTTTGCTGGCGGTAAAGATACCGAAAAAGCATCGGCCGAATCGTCTGATAGCTGGTCAGCTGCCGACGTTCGTTGTGCAGATCGAGCGTGAAGATAGTCATGTACGCCATGATCGTCACCAGCTCCTGAACGCGCTGCGGGTTATTGTGGATAAAAATACGGTCGAATGCGGCATAGGGTATTTTGATCAGTTCTACCGGCGTCACCGCACTATATTCAAACTTCGCCAGCGGACAATACCTTTCCAGCAGGCCAACCGGCATATGTTCAATGGTATTACCGACAATTAATCCATTCCCGGGCATGAACATCGCGATCGATCCAGCCATGCAAAAATAAATATAGCCGGGGTTTAATTCTATTTTGTTATTTATTCCTACGGATAACGCTTCGCCTTCCTCGATTATTTCTGCGAGATAGGTATCTATTTTCAGCGTTTGATAATAGCTGTGTACTTCCTGAAAATTCACGCGTTTCTCCTTCCAGCACCGGCGGCTGTCGGCTTTAGTATAGCAGCGAATATCACGCTTATTCACTACGGTATTACTCCGCTTGCTGACCAGTCCCATATGGGACTATCGCCCGCATGCATTTTCCTTACAATGGTCAACAATGAATCCAGATTTGCTTTCGTCGTTTCATCATTATTCTTTACCGCCGAAGATAATTATCCAAGAGGCCCTTCAATGAAATTAAATAAAATCGCAAAACATCTGGCGCTGGCCGGTGTTTTAACAACGCTGTCGGTTTCTGCTTTCGCTCAGATTATGCCGAAAGAGGCCACCGCAGCCACTCAGCAGGCAAATAACGCGCTGTATAACACGCTGCCGTTTGCTGATAAAACCGACTTTGACAATGCACATAAAGGCTTTGTTGCCGCCCTGCCGCAGGACGTCATTAAAGGCGAACAGGGTAACGTTATTTGGGACCCGGCAAAATACGACTTCATCAAAGAAGGGGAAAAAGCGCCGGCCACCGTCAATCCGAGCCTGTGGCGTCAGTCGCAGCTGATCAACATCAGCGGTCTGTACAAAGTCACCGACGGTGTTTATCAGATCCGTAATCTTGACCTCTCCAACATGACCATTATTGAGGGCGCGAAAGGGATCACTATTATTGACCCGCTGCTGAGCGCAGAACCGGCAAAAGAAGGTCTGGAGCTGTACTTCAAAAACCGCGGTAAAAAACCGGTGGTGGCCATTCTGTTCACCCACAGCCATGTTGACCACTACGGCGGTATCCGCGGGGTGGTGGATGAAGCCGATGTGAAATCGGGCAAAGTCAAAATTTACGCCCCGGCCGGATTTATGGAAGAAGCCGTATCAGAGAACATTATGGCCGGCAACGCCATGAGCCGCCGCGCCAGCTATATGTACGGTAACCTGCTGAAGCCTGATGCTAAAGGCCAGGTCGGCGCCGGACTCGGCACCACCACCTCCGCCGGTACCGTGACCCTGCTGCAGCCAACTCACTATATTACGCACACCGGGCAGGAAGAAACGATCGACGGCCTGACCTACGACTTTATGATGGCCCCCGGCTCTGAGGCACCGTCAGAAATGCTGTGGTACGTCAAAGAGAAGAAAATGATCGAAGCCGCGGAAGACGTGACCCACACGCTGCACAATACCTATTCGCTGCGCGGCGCAAAAATTCGCGATCCACTGGCCTGGTCGAAATATATCAATGCCGCCATCGAACGTTGGGGCAACGATGCCGAAGTCATTATTGCCCAGCACCACTGGCCGACCTGGGGTAACGACAACATCGTTAAGCTGATGAAAGGTCAGCGCGATATGTATCGTTATATCAATGACCAGACTCTGCGCATGGCCAACGAAGGGCTGACCCGTGATGAAATCGCCGCTAACTTTAAGCTGCCGCCATCGCTGGAAAAACAGTGGGCAAGCCGCGGCTACTATGGTTCGGTAAGTCATGATGTGAAAGCCACCTACGTGTTCTATCTCGGCTGGTTCGATGGCAACCCGGCAACCCTCGACGAACTGGCGCCAGAGCAGGCGGCGAAGAAGTTTGTCGAATACATGGGCGGCGCGGATAAGGTGCTGAAAAAGGCCCAGGATGATTACCGCCAGGGTAACTACCGCTGGGTCGCTCAGGTCACCAGCAAAGTGGTCTTTGCCGACCCGAAAAACCAGCAGGCGAAAAACCTGGAAGCGGATGCCCTGGAGCAACTGGGCTATCAGGCCGAATCCGGTCCGTGGCGTAACTTCTACCTCACCGGCGCCCAGGAGCTGCGTAACGGCGTACAGAAACTGCCGACGCCGAACACCGCCAGCCCGGATACCGTACGCGCCATGACGCCGGAAATGTTCTTCGATTATCTGGCCGTCCATATCGATGGCGTGAAAGCCGGCCATGCTAAAGCGGTGTTTAATATCGACCTCGGCAAAGACGGCGGGAAGTACAAACTGGAGCTGGAAAACGGCGTGCTTAACCACACCGCCAACGTCGAAGCGAAAGATGCCGACGCCACTATCACGCTGAGCCGCGACACGTTGAACAACATCATCCTGAAACAGGAGACGCTGAAGCAGGCTGAAGAGAAAGGCGACGTAAAAATTAGCGGTAATGGCGCGAAGCTGGACGAAATGCTGAGCTACATGGACAAGTTTGAGTTCTGGTTCAACATCGTCACCCCATAATTTCCCGGGCTACGCTGCCCTGCCCCACGACCTTCGGCCGTGGGGCATTTTGTCTTTTCCCTCGGCTTTAACCTTCATCTCTCTTCACCGAACCGGCGCCCGCTCTCCCGCGCCATTTGCATTCCCACTGCGGCGGGCACAAAATGAACATCAGGGAGCGACGTTCCCGGTCCCTCCACTCGTCGAGGTACGGCTATGTCCGTTTATCACCATGCCCTGGTGCTGATTAACAGCAGCCAGGACGGCGTTCCGCTGCTCCAGCATGCGGCCAGAATGGCGGAAGAGAACGCTATGCGCATCACGCTCGCCCATATCAGCACCGATTATCGGGCGCTGAATTACGTCTCCGACAGCCTGCTGAACGACGATGTGTCTCAGGAGGTGATCCAGGCGAAAGTGCTGCTCAATGAGCTGGCGACCAGCGTCTCGCTGCCGGTGCAAACCCTGTCGCTGGTCACCACCCGCCGTTTTGAAGATGTTGAAGCCTGCGTAAACCAGCGGGGGATTGACCTGATTATCGCCGGGCATCACAACCGCCTGCTGGGAGTCATGGCATCTCATTCGCTGGAGTATATTAATCATCTGACGATAGACGTGCTGATCAGGCATCTGCCCTGAGCCGCGCCGACGACTCGCGTAGCGAATTGAGCAGCAGCGTAAAGCACTGCTCAATCAGCGGCGGCAGCGGCTGCGGCCCACGCATTATCGCCACCGTCCGCGCCAGCGCCGGCTGCTGGAGCTGCGCGATTTTCAGCACCGGATCCTGCAGATGGGTGGTATACAGCTCGGGCAGAATGGCAATCGCCAGACGCGAGCGCACCAGGCCATACAGCGTTTCAATATAGTCGACCTGAAACCGCGTGTTCAGCGTCAGACGATGGCTTTCCGCCAGCGCGCCAACCAGTCGCTGAATGTTCCCTTTCGAGAACACCGCAATATCGCGTCCGGCGAGAAGTTTCCACGGCAGGTGCGGCTGGTCTGCCAGCGGATCGTCACCGTGCAGCACCGCCACAAACGGATCTTCACGCAGCGGGTAGACCTGTAGCGCGGCGGGTAGCGAGCTGTCGATGGCGCCGATACCGAAATCAATCTGCCCGCTTTCCAGCTCACGCACCAGCGCATCATTGGTCTGATCGTGAAACTCGACCCGCAGCCGGGGAAAGGTTTGCGCCAGCACCTGGGGCAGAAGCGGAAAGAGCAGCGAGCTCACCGAGGGCACCAGACCAATACGCACGGTACCATCGCCGCCGGCCGCGACAATCTGTTCCATGTCATGAAACGCCAGCTGGGCCACGCTCAGCACGCGCCGGGCGTGCGGCAGAATGGCGGCGCCCAGTTCGGTCAGCGTGACCGACGAGGCGGTGCGGTTCACCAGCTTGCCGCCCAGCACCGTTTCGATTTGCCGCAGGGCGCTGCTCAGCGCCGGTTGGCTGATAGCCAGACGGTTGGCGGTATCGGTAAAATGACGCAGCTCCGCCAGGGTAACAAAGTACTGTAGCTGTTTAAGAGAAAGCGCAGGCAGGCGCTGCCACGGTTCGGTCATCTTATTCTTCGCTAAGGGTAATCGGGCAGAATAACCCGAGCTTATCGGGTGATAAATTTATTCATCTGGGCAAACGTTTGCTGTGCCCCTAGAGTACCCCCATTATCCTTGTGCCGGAGTTGTTATGTCCAGCAATGCTGAAAACCGCCGCCGCGCCGTCATGGCCGCCCGGGGCGAAATACCTTTTGACCTGTTGTTGACCGGGGCGCAGATAGTCGACATGGTCACCGGTGAAGTCCGCGAAGCCGATGTCGGCATCACCGGCGAGATGATCGCCAGCGTGCACCCGCGCGGCAGCCGCGCCGATGCCCACCAACGCCATGCGCTGGACGGCGCCTACCTGTCACCGGGGCTGATGGATACCCATGTCCATCTCGAGAGTTCCCACCTCCCTCCCGAACGCTACGCGGAAATTGTCCTCGCCCAGGGAACCACCGCGGTCTTCTGGGACCCGCATGAGCTGGCCAACGTCCTCGGGGTCGAAGGCGTGCGCTATGCCGTCGCCGCCAGCCGCCATCTGCCGCTGCAGGTGATGGTCGCCGCCCCCTCCAGCGTACCCTCGACGCCGGGGCTGGAAATGTCCGGCGCCGATTTTGCCGGAGCGGAGATGGCGACCATGCTGGCATGGCCGGAAGTGCGCGGCGTGGCGGAAGTGATGGACATGCACGGTGTGCTCAACGGCAGCGCCCGGATGCAGGAGATTGTTCAGGCCGGTCTCGACAGCGGCAAGCTGATTGAAGGCCACGCCCGCGGCCTGAGCGGCGCCGATCTCCAGGCCTACCTCGCGGCGGGCGTCACCTCCGATCATGAGCTAACCTCCGCGGAAGACGCGCTGGAAAAGCTGCGCGCCGGTTTGACCCTCGAAATTCGCGGCTCGCACCCCTATCTGCTGCCGGATATCGTCAAGGCCCTGAAAACCCTGCCGCATCTCTCCTCGCAGATCACGGTGTGCACCGACGATGTCCCGCCGGATATGCTGCTGGAAAAAGGCGGCATTATCGCCCTGCTCAACCTGCTGATTGAACACGGTCTCGCCGCCACCGACGTCCTGCGCTTCGCCACCCTCAACGCCGCCATTCGCCTGCAGCGTCACGATTCAGGGCTGATTGCCGCCGGCCGCCGCGCCGACCTGGTGGTATTTGATTCACTGGAAAGGCTTGAGGCCCGGAAAGTGTACGTCGCCGGGAAACTGGTCGCCCGCGACGGCGCGCTGCTCCAGCCCATTCCAGCCGCAGAGGGCGTCACTCCGCCGCGCAATACGCTGCAGCTGGCGCCGCTGAATACCGAGGATTTTGTGCTGCGGGTCCCCGGTATTGTCCACGGCGTTGCCCGCCTGCGACATATCCGCGGCGCGCGCTTTACGCAGTGGGGAGAAGTCGAGGTGCAGGTACGCCACGGCGAAGTTCAGCTGCCCGCTGGATTTAGCCTGATTTGGGTGAAGCATCGCCACGGCCGCCATCAGGCGACGCCGCAAATCGCCCTGCTCGAAGGCTGGGGAGAGCTGCGCGGCGCTATCGCCACCAGCTACTCGCACGATTCACACAACCTGGTGGTGCTGGGACGTAACGCTGAGGATATGGCGCTGGCCGCCAACCGGCTGATTGCCTCCGGCGGCGGGATGGCGCTCTCCCGTCAGGGGGATATTCTTGCCCACGTGGCGATGCCGATTGCCGGCATGCTCTCCGATCTGCCGGCGGCAGAACTCGCGCGGCAGTTCCGCGAATTACGCGACCTGAGCGCAGAAATCGCCGACTGGGAGCCGCCCTACCGGGTATTTAAGGCCATCGAAGGCACTTGCCTCGCCTGCAATGCCGGACCACATTTGACCGATTTAGGTTTGACCGACGGCACCACCCGCCAGATTGTCGAACCGCTGATAGACTGCCGGGAAACCCCGGCCACCGACCCTCACAACAATAATCTCCGGGGAGCCTGAGCATGGCCGACAACACACTGCATACCTCAACACAAGGAAGCTGGCTGGAGCGCCGTTTTGCCCTGCGCTCCCGCGGCAGCACGCTGCGTACCGAGTGCCTCTCGGGGATCACTGGCTTTCTTGCGGCCGCCTATCTGCTGGTGGTCATCCCCGGCCTGCTGGCGGTGGGCGGCATGGACAAAGGCGCCGCCACCACGGGCACGATTCTGGTCTTCGTCGCCGGTACGCTGCTGATGGCGTTTTACGCTAACCTGCCGTTTATCGTCGGCCCAGGCATCGGCGGCTCGGTGCTGGTGGGCGTCACCCTGGCCGGTAGCGAAGGGATCGGCTGGCAAATTGGCCTCGGCATCGCCTGCTGGTCAGGTATTCTGTTCTTTCTGTTAACCAAATTCGGCCTGCGTGAAGTGGTCACCCGTTCGGTCCCCCAGTCCATCAAGCTGGGACTGACGGCTTCAATCGGTTTGTTCGTGGCGGTGCTCGGTTTTCGCAATGCCGGCCTGGTGCTGGCGAATGCCAAAACCAATGCCCTGATGCTGGGTGATTTCTTATCTCCCGGCGCGCTGGTGGCGCTGTGCGGCCTGTTTCTGGCGATTGCGCTGCAGGCGCGGCGCATCCCGGGCGCCATTTTATGGGCGATTCTGTTTGCCACCCTGGTGGGGATTCCGGCGGGGGTCACCCGTCTGCCGGACAGTTTTATCGCAATGCCGCACTCGCTGGCGCCGGTCTTCGGCCACGTCGATATGCTGGGCGCGCTGAATATCGCTTTCCTGCCGTTCCTGTTTGTCTTTTTCGCCTCTGAGTTTTTCTCCACCATGGGGACCACGCTGGCGGTGGGCGGCGAAGCGGGACTGCTGGATGAAGAGGGCAATATGCCGCATATTAACCGGCCGTTTATGGTCGACTCGATTGCGGCAGCCCTCGGCCCGTGGCTGGGGATCCCGGCGGCGACCGCGCTGATTGAGTCTTCCGCCGCCGCCGAAGCGGGCGGTAAAACCGGGCTCACCGCGCTGGCCGCGGCGGTTATGTTCCTGCTGATGCTGCTGTTTACGCCGATCGCCCTGATGATCCCCAAAGAGGCCACCGCTCCGGCGCTGATCCTGATTGGTCTCAACATGTTTAGCGGCCTGCGCAAAGTCGATCTCTCCAGCTTCACCGACGGACTGCCGGTATTAATGATGGTGATGATCACCCTGATCGCCAACAGCTTCGGTACCGGTATCGCCGGCGGGCTGCTGTTCTACATCATGATTAAAACGGTCGCCGGAAAGTGGCGAGAAATCCCGCTGGGTTTATGGATCCTTGCCGTTCCGCTGGTCTACTATTTCGCCACCCTGGTGAGGCACTAAACGTCCACAGGCCCGCGTAGCGCGTCGGCCTGCACCGTTTCACAGTGCGCTTTGACCTCTTCATAGAGTAACCGCACCGCCGCAGAAAGCTGCTTGCGGTGCGGGCAAATCATATTGAGCGGGACTCTGTCGCCCTGATAGTGCGGCAGCAGAATCTGCAGGCGTCCTGCGCGAATATCATCGCTGACATCCAGCGCTGACTTATAGGCAAACCCCTCCCCTGCAATGGCCAGGCGGCGAATCACCTCGGCGTCGTCGCTGATGATGTCGCCGGAAACCTGCATATGTTCAACCACGCCGTTGAGACTTAAGGTCCAGCGATCGAACTGCCTGCCGCGCAGTACGTACAGGAGCGCAGGGTGTTGCGCCAGCGCCTCCGGCGTCTGCGGCTCGCCGTGCCGGGCAATCCACTGCGGAGAAGCCACCAGCACCCGCCGGTTTTCCGGCGCGACGGGGAGAGAAATAAACGAAGCATCGTCGTTGTCACCGTAGCGAAAGGCGACATCGACCGGATCTTTAAACACATCGGTCCGATGGTCGGAAAAGAGAATGCGCAGCTTCAGCGCCGGGTGCCGCTGGCGAAAGGCGCGGAAGACGTTCAGCAGCAGATTACGCCCCAGATCGGAGGGTACCGCAATTTGCAACGTCCCGCGGACCTCGTCGTCCGGCACCTGAATTTTTTGCAGCCCGGCATGCAGCGTATCCAGCATCTGGGTGGCATAGGGCAGCCAGGTTTCCCCTTCGGGCGTCAGACGTAAGCTGCGGGTAGAGCGCGCAAAAAGACGAATATTGAGCGTGGTCTCCAGGCGCTTAATCGCCGCACTCACCTGCGCCGGCTGCTGCCCGACCTCCCGCGCCGCATCGCTAAAACTCCCCAGCGCCGCCGCACGAACAAATAGCGTCAGATCTTCCAGTCTGAACATATTGACTCCCGAATCCTGCTACCAGGATTGTTCTCAAAACCGCCGCTCGACGCCAAATCCGGCAACCGGCCCATCGTTTTCTTACATTTTTAACGCAACCAACGCTTGCCTTCCCGGCCATGCTTCAGGAATGATACGAGGCTGCGATTTTGTGTCCAGGGTAATCCAGGATAATAATGAGGAAATTATGCGTAAAACAAAAATGATGCTTCTGGGCGTACTGTTGGCCAGCACCAGTACCGTCTGGGCAGCATCCACCAGCGGCGTACAAAAATATGAACTTGATGGTTTCACCGCAGACTTCACGCAGTTTCGCGTAGGCGACACCGTGCCGCCGCTTTATCTGACGCCAGAATACACCATTAAACAGTGGCAGCAGCGTAACCTGCCCGCGCCGGACGCCGGTACTCACTACACCTATATGGGCGGCAGCTACGTGCTGATCACCGATACCGAAGGTAAAATTGTCAAAATTTACGACGGCGAAATCTTCTATCAGCACTAATGGCTGACGGTCCGTCGCCAGACGGACCAACAAAAACGCCCTGTCCTTTTGCTGTCCGCTGCGGATCAGAAAAGTCCAGGGCGTTGTGCTATCCGCCGACGCTACACCGCGCGGAAGGCAATCTCACCGGGAATCACTTCCCCCTGCCAGTAGAGCCGGGCCGCCACGCGTCCCGCCAGCTGACGGTAAATTTCGGTGAACTCGCTCTCCGGACGGGCAACCACGGTCGGCTTACCGTTATCCAGATCTTCACGCAAATTGATGTGCAGCGGCAGCTGGGCCAGCAGCTGAGTGTGGTATTGCTCCGCCAGCTTTTCGGCGCCGCCGGTGCCGAAAATCGGTTCATGGTGACCACAGTTGCTGCAGATATGGATACTCATGTTTTCGACGATGCCGAGGACCGGAACGTCCACCTTCTCAAACATCACGATGCCTTTTTTCGCATCGATCAGCGCGATATCCTGCGGCGTCGTCACCACTACCGCGCCGGTGACCGGGATATTCTGCGCAAGAGTCAGCTGAATGTCGCCGGTGCCTGGCGGCATATCCAGCACCAGATAATCCAGATCCGGCCACAGCGTCTCCTGCAGCATCTGCAGCAGCGCCTTGCTGGCCATCGGACCGCGCCATACCATGGCGTTATCGTCGGTCACCAGGTAGCCGATGGAGTTGGTGGCGAGGCCAAATTTCATGATCGGCGCCATATGGGTGCCATCTGGCGAGGTGGGACGCTGATCTTCCGCACCGAGCATGGTGGGAATCGACGGACCATAAATATCGGCATCGAGGATCCCGACTTTCGCCCCTTCCGCGGCCAGCGCCAGCGCCAGGTTCACCGCCGTGGAGGATTTACCCACCCCGCCTTTGCCGGAGCTGACGGCAATAATATTTTTGACCCCGTTGACGCCCGGCTGATTTTTTACTCGCTTCAGCGTGGCAATGCTATGCGACAGCTTCCAGTCAATCGCCTGCGCGCCGGTAATGCGCAGCAGGTCGGCGCTACATTGCTCTTTTAAATCTTCAAAAGCACTGTGCCAGACAAACGGCATCTGGATCTCGATATGCACGGTATCGTCGAGCCAGGCGACGTGGTGCAGTGCCTTCAGCGCGGTGAGATTATGCTTCAAAGTGGGGTGCTGGAAATTAGCCAACGTTCCGGCGACCATCGCACGTAGACGTTCGGGGGATTTGGCCTGGGATTGCGAATTCATCCCGACTCCTTTGTTGTTATGAGAGGCTTTCAGTAATCATTGAGTTTATCACAGCTGAGGATTATCCATATATGGTCAGCCATTTATGGCGCACCCAGTGCCCTTTTGGTAATATCAAAAGCCCTTTTTACAACAGAAGATGTAATGCTCACTATGACTCAAGTCGCGAAGAAAATTCTGGTAACGTGCGCGCTGCCGTACGCTAACGGCTCAATCCACCTCGGCCACATGCTGGAGCACATCCAGGCTGATGTCTGGGTCCGTTACCAGCGAATGCGCGGCAACGAGGTCAATTTCATCTGTGCTGACGACGCCCACGGCACGCCTATCATGCTGAAAGCTCAGCAGCTTGGCGTCTCTCCGGAGCAGATGATTGGCGAAATGAGTCAGGAGCATCAGACCGATTTTGCGGGCTTTGATATTAGCTACGACAACTACCACTCGACGCACAGCGACGAGAACCGCGAGCTGTCTGAGCTGATCTACGGCCGCCTGAAAGAGAACGGTTTTATCAAAAACCGCACCATCTCTCAGCTTTACGATCCGGAAAAAGGGATGTTCCTGCCGGACCGTTTCGTGAAAGGCACCTGTCCGAAGTGTAAATCACCGGATCAGTATGGCGATAACTGCGAAGTGTGCGGCGCGACCTACAGCCCGACCGAGCTGATCGACCCGAAATCGGTGGTTTCCGGGGCGACCCCGGTGATGCGTGAATCCGAGCACTTCTTCTTCGACCTGCCGTCCTTTAGCGAAATGCTGCAGGCGTGGACCCGCAGCGGCGCGCTGCAGGAGCAGGTGGCGAACAAAATGCAGGAGTGGTTCGAGTCCGGTCTGCAGCAGTGGGACATTTCCCGCGACGCGCCGTACTTTGGCTTCGAAATCCCCAACGCGCCGGGCAAATATTTCTACGTCTGGCTGGATGCGCCGATCGGCTACATGGGCTCCTTCAAGAACCTGTGTGACAAACGCGGCGATAGCGAAAGCTTTGACGCCTACTGGAAGAAAGACTCCGACGCCGAGCTGTATCACTTTATCGGCAAAGATATCGTCTACTTCCACAGCCTGTTCTGGCCGGCGATGCTGGAAGGCAGCGGTTTCCGCAAGCCGACCAACCTGTTCGTTCACGGTTACGTCACCGTCAACGGCGCCAAGATGTCCAAATCACGCGGCACCTTTATCAAGGCCAGCACCTGGCTGAACCATTTTGACGCCGACAGCCTGCGTTATTACTACACCGCCAAGCTCTCTTCGCGCATCGATGATATCGACCTGAACCTGGAAGATTTCGTACAGCGCGTGAACGCCGACATCGTCAACAAAGTGGTAAACCTCGCCTCGCGCAACGCCGGTTTTATCAATAAGCGTTTCGACGGCATGCTGTCCGCTGAGCTGGCCGATCCGGCGCTGTACAAAACCTTCACCGATGCGGCAGCAAGCATTGGCGAAGCGTGGGACAGCCGCGAGTTCGGTAAAGCCATCCGTGAAATCATGGCGCTGGCCGACGTGGCTAACCGCTACGTTGACGAGCAGGCACCGTGGGTCGTCGCCAGACAGGAAGGCCGCGACGCCGATCTGCAGGCTATCTGCACCATGGGCCTGAATATGTTCCGCGTGCTGATGACCTGGCTCAAGCCGGTCCTGCCGCAGCTGACCGCCCGCGCCGAAGCCTTCCTCAACAGCGAACTGAACTGGGATGCTATCCAGCAGCCGCTGCTGTCGCATAAGGTCAACACCTTCAAGGCGCTGTACAACCGCATCGAGATGAAGCAGGTTGAAGCCCTGGTCGACGCGTCGAAAGAAGAGGTGAAAGCCACCGCCGCACCGGTTACCGGTCCGCTGGCGGACGATCCGATTCAGGACACCATCACCTTTGACGATTTCGCCAAAGTGGATATGCGCATCGCGCTGATTGAAAACGCCGAATTTGTTGATGGTTCTGACAAGCTGCTGCGCCTGAGCCTCGATCTGGGCGGCGAGAAACGTAACGTCTTCTCCGGCATTCGTAGCGCCTACCCGGATCCGCAGGTGTTGATTGGTCGCCTGACGGTGATGGTGGCCAACCTGGCGCCGCGTAAAATGCGTTTCGGCATCTCGGAAGGGATGGTGATGGCTGCGGGCCCTGGCGGGAAGGATATCTTCCTGTTAAGCCCTGACAGCGGCGCCCAGCCGGGTCAGCAGGTAAAATAATCCCGCATCAAGCGCTGCTCCGGCAGCGCTTTTTTTGTCCCTTCCGCCCTCTCTTCCGCGCCGCCACCGTCGGACCATTCAGCCCCCTGCTGCCTTTTCTGTGCGTTGCGCGCTACGGCAATCCTGACAATAATCAACCTGTCTGCCGATTGAAAAACCGGTACGTGATTCACTATCAACCAAGGGACCGTGATGAACATTTACCGCAGGATGGTTACCGCTCTGGCGGCTTCGCTTGTGATTGTCGGCCTCGCAGGCTGCGATAACCCCGACGAAAAGAGCAAAACCTTTACCCGGATGGAAAACGGCGTCGGGCTGGTGTTTACCTACCATTATGTCGGTGACAAAGTCCTGCGTCAGGAAGCTAATAACACCATTCCCTATCAGACCATCGGCGCGGCGAATCAGGAGCAGGCGCGGGCGTTAATTGAACCGATGAGAAGCGTTTATCTCGACGTTAAAGGCGTGGAACAGAGCATCGATTACAAAGATAGCGAGGCGCTGGAACATCTCAGCGTGGATTTTACCCGGGCTAACATGAGCGAACTGTGTAAGCTGCCCGGCTCAATGGTGACCAACTGCGCGCTGCAGGAGGTGTCGATGTCGGTATCCGAGAAGCTCCTCGCCGAACAGGGTTTTACAGAGGTGAAATAGGTCTCGCAGATCCGGGGCGGCACAGAGGACTTGCCCGGCCGGCACAGCGCCGACCGGGCAAAACAGGAGAGGAAGATTACGCTTTGCCGTGGATGCGCTCGGTCAGACCGCGCAGGAAATAGCGCAGGAACTGGTCACCGCATTCGCGGAAATTTTTATGATCCGGCGCGCGCATCATGGCGGTGATTTCCGGCATCGAAACGCGAAACTTTTGCTGAGTCAGAATGGCGAGGATGTCATCGCTCTTCAGCGAAAAGGCGATGCGCAGCTTTTTCAGCACGATATTGTTATTCACCCGACGCTCAACCGCCAGCGGCGGGGCCGCCTCATCTTTCCCGCGTTTGTCATAGATCAGGCCGTTGAGGAAGATCGACAACATAATGTCCGGGCAGCGCTGGAAGCCCTCTTCGTCCTCCTTTTTCAGCCACGGTACCAGCTGCTCTGCGCTGACGACGGAATCGCCCAGCGCAAAAATGCGCACCAGGTCGTTATTATTGGTTTTCAGGGTGTAGCGCAGGCTACGTAAGATATCGTTACTGATCATAATGCCTTCATGATGAAAAATGCTGGCGCTAAGTCTACCATGATTCCGTCGTTTTACAGACCAATCGCCTCTTTCAGACTTTTTAAGTAGCGACGGCTCACCGGCACCGTTTGCCCGGCCCGCATCAGCAGCTCCGCCTGGCCGTTTTCCTCAAGGCGAATCTCTTTCAGATGGGCCATATTCACCAGATACTGCCGATGACAGCGCAGCAGCGGCGTCCGGCTCTCAAGGGTGCGTAAGGTCAGCTCCGTAAACCCCTCCTTCCCCTCACGATCGGTGACATAAATTCCGCTCATCCGGCTGCTGACAAAGGCGACATCCTCCATCTGCAGCAGCCAGATTCGGCTGTGGCCGGTACAGGGAATATATTTCAGCGCCTGCTGGGTATCGTCGAGCAGCGAGATATCCTGCAGGCTACGCTCCTGGCGCAGACGCGCCAGCGTCTTCTCCAGCCGCGGTGCTTCGATGGGTTTCAGCAGATAATCAAACGCATGCTCTTCGAACGCCTTCACCGCATACTCGTCAAAAGCGGTCAGAAACACGATGTAAGGCCGGTGTTCAGGGTCGAGCATCCCGACCATTTCCAGGCCGCTGATCCGCGGCATCTGAATATCGAGAAACAGCACGTCCGGGCGCAGCTTGTGCACCGCGCCAATCGCTTCAACCGCGTTCGCGCACTCCCCGACGATCTCAATATCGCTGGCGGACTCCAGTAAAACACGCAGATTTTCTCGTGCCAGCGGTTCATCATCAACTATCAACACTTTTAACACGCGTTCTCCTCCAGAGGCAGTCGCAGCGTGACGCGGGTGAAACGTTCCGCTTCACAGGTGACGGTAATGCCGCAGTCGGCGCCGAAGCGCGCCCGTAAACGGCGATCTACCAGGCTCATTCCCAGCCCGCTGGCGTTGGGATTGTCCTGGTACAGGCCGGCGTTATCCTCAATATCTAACTGCAGCCAGCGCTCGTGCTGGCTGGCGCGAATGGTAATTTCCCCTACCCCGAGATGCTGCGACGTGCCGTGTTTAATGGCGTTTTCAACAATCGGCTGCAGCGTAAACGCCGGCAGCTGATGGTGAGCCAGCGCGTCGGGCACCAGCATCTGAATCTGTAAATTGGCCTGGAAACGCGCTTTCTCAATTTGCAGATAGGCATTCACGTGTTCAATCTCATCCGCCAGCGTCACAAACTCCGACGGCCGCTTCAGATTCTTGCGGAAAAAGGTCGACAGGTACTGCACCAGCTGCCCGGCCTGATCGCTGTCGCGGCGAATCACCGCCTTCAGGGTATTCAACGCATTAAACAGAAAATGGGGATTCACCTGCGCGTGGAGCAGCTTGATCTCCGATTGCGTCAGCAGCGCCTTCTGCCGCTCATACTGCCCGGCGAGGATTTGTGCCGACAGCAGCTGGGCGATCCCCTCTCCGAGCGTGCGGTTGATGGAGCTGAACAGGCGGTTTTTCGCTTCATACAGCTTGATGGTGCCGATCACCCGCTGATTTTCACCGCGCAGCGGGATAACCAGCGTCGACCCCAGCTTGCAGTTGGGATGAATGGAACAGCGGTAGGGGACTTCATTGCCGTCGGCATACACCACTTCGCCGCTATCAATCGCTTTTTGCGTATAGGATGAAGAGATAGGTTTGCCCGGCAGGTGGTGGTCGTCGCCGATACCGGTAAACGCCAGCAGCTTGTCGCGATCGGTAATGGCCACCGCGCCGATATCGAGCTCCTGAATAAGCACCTGCGCCACCTTCATGCTGTTCTCTTCGTTGAATCCCTGGCGCAGGATCCCCTCGGTCGAGGCCGCCACCTTGAGGGCGGTGGCGGAAAAAGCCGAGGTGTACTTCTCAAACATCGCCCGCTTATCCAGCAGGATACGCATAAACAGCGCGGCGCCTACGGTGTTGGTCACCATCATCGGCGCGGCGATGCTTTGCACCAGATGCAGCGCGTCCTGAAATGGCCGGGCGATCAGCAAAATGATCATCATCTGCACCAGCTCGGCAAAGAAGGTGATCGCCCCGGCGGTGAGCGGGCTGAAGACCTTATCCGGCCGCCCGCGCTTGACCAGCACGCTGTGAACCAGGCCGCCCAGCAGCCCCTCGACTATGGTGGAAACCATGCAGCTTAACGCCGTCATACCGCCGAGCGAGTAGCGGTGCAGCCCGCCGGTCAGCCCCACCAGGCCGCCGACCACCGGGCCACCGAGCAGGCCGCCCATCACGGCGCCGATGGCGCGGGTATTGGCGATCGAGTCTTCAATATGCAGACCGAAATAGGTCCCCATAATGCAGAAAATGGAGAAGGTCACGTAGCACAGCAGCTTATGCGGTAGACGAACGGTAACCTGCATCAGCGGGATGAACAGCCGTGTCTTGCTCATCAGCCACGCAATGACCAAAAACACGCACATCTGCTGAAGCAGCAGCAACACCAGATCAAACTCGTACATACCCACAGACCACGCTTCACTCGAAAGCGCGTAACATACACTGCCGGGTCATCACTTTCTTTGAAGCACTACAAGAAAATCACAAATCATGGTCAGGATCACACTTCTTGCCCGCCTCTCGTTACTTAAACGAACAAAAAATGAGCGAATATTTCCTCTTCCGTAAACAGCTTCTACAGTTATAGGGGAGACTTTGCGGGAGAGGATATATGGCGCTTTATACGATTGGTGAAGTGGCTCAGCTCTGTGACATTAACCCCGTAACGCTTCGCGCCTGGCAACGACGCTACGGATTGCTGAAACCGCAGCGCACCGACGGAGGGCACCGCCTGTTTAACGAGCAGGAAATTGACCGAATCCGCGAGATTAAGCGCTGGATTGATTCCGGCGTTCAGGTGAGTAAGGTCAAAACCTTGCTTAACGACAACACGAGTGGAGAGGAAGACGGCTGGCGGGAGCAGCAGGAGATTCTGCTGGGGTATCTCCACGACGGCAGCTACCACCGTTTACGGCTGTGGATCAAAGAGCGTAGCCATAGCTATACGGCGCTGACCCTGGTCAACCATCTGTTTATCCCCTTACGCCACCGCCTGCTCAGCCCGCAGCCGACGCTTACCGCGCTGCGCAGCATCCTCGACGGGATTCTCATCAACCATGTCGCGCACAGCCTCGCCAGCGCCTGGAAACGTCCGGGCAGCCATGCGCTGGTGCTCGGCTGGAATGTCAACGACACCACGCGGCTGTGGCTGGAGGGCTGGATCGCCTGCGAACAAGGCTGGCGGGTCGATGTCCTCCCCCACTCTCTGACCCAGATCCGTCCCGATCTGTTTCCTGACAGCACGCTCCTGGTATGGTGCGGCGAAACACCGACCCTGGCGCAGCAGGATCAGCTCCAGGCCTGGCAGCAGCAGGGGCACGTTATCTGGCTAAATAGCAATTAATGTTTCATTAACACCTGTGCTTCACCGTATAATCCCTCCGTTAACATCAGGAGCCTATTATGAAGCCAGCGAAAATTGCGGTTATCACCCTCTTCTTATTCATGGCCATCAGCGGCATCGGCGGCGTCATGCTGGCCGGTTACTCGTTTATTGTGCGCGGTGGTGTCGGCTGATTCGCCGGTTCAACCGTTCAAAGCCGCGGTCGACGATAATCGCCGCCAGCGCGACCAGCAGCGCCCCCTGAATGACATAAGCCGTATTGAATCCGCTCAGGCCGATAACGATCGGCGTGCCGAGCGTATTCGCCCCGACCGTTGACGCAATGGTCGCCGTTCCGATATTGACGATGGTCGATGTCCGGATACCGGCCAGCATCACCGGCGCAGCCAGCGGCAGCTCCACGCGAATAAGTCTCTGCCAGCCCGTCATGCCCATCCCGTTGGCGATACTCACGACCCCCGACGGCACGGCGCTCAGCCCGGCCAGGGTCCCCTGCAGGACCGGTAATATGCCATACAGCGCCAGCGCAATCAGCGCAGGCTGCCAGCCAAACCCCAGTACCGGAACGGCAATCGCCAGCACCGCCACCGGCGGAAACGTTTGTCCCATCGCGGCGATGGTCTCCACCAATGGACGAAACTCGCGGCCTGCGGGACGCGTCACCGCCACCCCGGCCCCGACGCCCACCACCGTCGCCGCCAGGCTGGAAAGCACCACCAGCCAGCAGTGGGCGAAAGTCAGGGCGACAAAACTCTCCTGCTGATACACCGGGCGCGGCAGATCGGGGAACAGCGCGCTGAATAGCGGCGTGCTATAAGGCAGCAGCAGCAAAATGGCGATAAACAGCGCCAGCAGCCACAGCAGCGGATCACGAAGTACGCGCATGCCGCACCTCCTCGCCGAGCAGATCGGCAAAATGCAGCGTTCCGCACGCCTCCCCCTGTTCATCCACTACCGGCAGGACGTCGCAGCGATGGGCAATAAACTGCGACAGCGCTTCGCGCAGCGTCATCGCGACGTTGAGCGTATCGCCGGCAAGCCGTTCATTACGCCGCAGATAGTCGCCCACCCCGCGCAGCGACAACAGCCGGACGCCCAGTTCGCTGCGGCCAAAAAAAGTCTCGACGAAGGTATTTTCAGGCTCGAGCAGCATCTGCAGCGGCGCCCCTTGCTGGATCACTTCGCCACCGTCCATCAGCACCAGGTGATCCGCCAGCCGCAGGGCTTCATCAATATCATGGGTCACCAGCACAATCGTCCGCCCGAGCAGCCGATGGATGCGGATCATCTCCTGCTGGAGCGCTTCCCGGGTGACCGGATCCAGCGCGCCAAACGGTTCGTCCATCAGCAGGACTTCAGGATTGGCCGCCAGCGCCCGCGCCACGCCAACGCGCTGCTGCTGACCGCCGGAGAGCTGATGCGGATAGCGCTCCCGCAGCGTCGGCTCCAGCCCCAGCAGCGCCATTAATTCGTCAATGCGCGCCGCGATTTTGCGCTGCGGCCATTTTTGCAGCTGCGGGACGGTGGCGATGTTCTGCGCCACCGTCCAGTGCGGAAACAGGCCGATAGACTGAATGGCATAGCCCATGCGTCGACGTAGCGCCAGCACCGGCTGCTGGCGAATATCCTGCCCGGCAAAACGGATGGTGCCGCTGTCATGTTCGATCAGCCGGTTAATCATTTTCAGGGTGGTTGATTTCCCCGAGCCAGAGGTTCCGATCAGGACCGAGAATGCGCCTTCGCGCAGGTGCAGGTTCAGGTTTTTCACCGCCGGCAGCCCGGCGAAGGATTTGTTGACCCCGTTAAATTCAATCACCCGCCTCTCCTTTCAATAATGCCCCCCACAGCGCAAACAGCGCGTCGACCACCACCGCCAGCGCAATCGTCGGCATCACTCCCAGCAGTACCAGATCCAGGGCGCTGCTCAACAGCCCCTGGAAGACCAGCGCACCAAACCCACCGGCGCCGATCAGGGCGGCGACCACCGCCATTCCGACGGTTTGCACGCTCACCACCCGCAGACTGCGCAGCAAAACCGGCAGCGCCAGCGGCAGCTGCACGTGCCAGAAGCGCTGCGCGCCGCTCATCCCCATCGCCGCGGCGCTCTCAAGCACATCGCGCGGTACCTGCTGTAAACCGGTCACCACCCCGCGAACCAGCGGCAGCAAGGCATACAGCACCAGCGCAATCAGCGCTGGCGTCATCCCGGTGCCGGAAATGCCGCGCTCCGCCAGACCGGGGAAATGGCGGGCGAGACCGGCCAGCGGCGCGATCAGCAGACCAAACAGCGCCACGGAGGGAATCGTTTGAATAACATTGAGAAAGGTAAACACCGGGGCCTGCCACCGCGGCAGGCGCCAGAGGCCGATGCCTACCGGCAGCCCGATCAGCAGCCCCGGCAACAGCGTGCCAAACAGCAGGGTCAAATGTTGACGCAGCGCGTCATCAAACACCTCCTGACGGTTGGCATACTCTTTCAGTAGCGAGAGCTGATTCAGCGCTCCGCTGCCGAGCAGCACGCAGGGAATCAACCAGATTTGCACATTGAGCAGCCAGCGCCAGTGCGCCCGCGTGGTCAGACGCCGGATTGTCTCGCTGGCCAGCAGTAAGCACAGCGCCAGCGCCAGCCACAGGCCGCTTCCCGGCGAGGTGCGGGCCAGCGAGGAGCCGCTGTGCGCCAGCTGTACCGCCGTCTGCCCCGCCCCCCAGAACAGCAGCGCCAGCAGCGCATCCAGCATCAGCAAGCTCAGCAGCAGCGGCCTGCGTCCCGGTAGCCAGCAGAGCAGAATCAGCAGCAGCGCGCCGCAGACCTGCACCGCCGTCAGCCACGGCGCGAGTTGCCAAAGCCAGCGTCCCTCCCCGGAGAGCAGACGGTTAGGCGCATAGTTGACGAACGGCAGAGCCACCACCAGCAGCAGCAGACAGGCCAGCAGCAGCGATACGCGGTTATAACAGCGAATAGCCACCAATAATCTACTTCAGCAGCCCTTTTTGCTGCAGATAATCTGCGGCAACTTTTTTCGCGTCCAGCCCTTCCACGGCAATACTGGCATTGAGCTGTTGCAGCGTTTTCTCGTCAAGGCTGGCAAAGACCGGCTGGAGCCATTGCGCGATCTGCGGATAGGCTTTCAGCACCGCTTCGCGCACCACGGGCGTCGGGGCATAAATCGGCTGTACGCCCTGCGGATCGCTGAGCGTTTGCAGCCCCAGCGCCGCCACCGGCCCGTCGGTTCCGTAGGCCATTGCCGCATTCACCCCGGAAGTCTGCTGGGCCGCCGCTTTGATGGTCACCGCCGTATCGCCCCCCGCCAACGACAGCAGCTGACTTTGCTTGAGCTTGAAGCCATAGGCTTTTTCAAAGGCCGGGAGCGCATCCGGACGTTCGATAAATTCGGCGGAGGCGGCGAGCTTAAAGTCGCCCCCTTTTTGCAGCCAGGCGCTGAGATCGGCCAGCGAGGTCAGATGATTTTTTTCCGCCAGATCCTGACGCACGGCAATGGTCCAGGTGTTATTGGCCGGCGCAGGCGTCAGCCAGATAAGCTTATTCTTCTGCGCGTCGAGGGTTTTGACCTTCTCATAACCCTGCTGCGCGTTCTTCCACGCCGGGTCGTTTTCGTCTTTAAAGAAGAAGGCGCCGTTGCCGGTGTATTCCGGATAAATGTCTAATTCCCCCGCCGTAATCGCCCCGCGTACCACCGGGGTGGTTCCCAGCTGGATCTTATTCACGGTTTTCACGCCATGACTTTCCAGAACCTGCAAAATAATATTGCCCAGCAGCGCCCCTTCGGTGTCGATTTTTGAGCCAACTTTGACCGGCTCCGCCGCCTGAAGCGGCAGGCTGACCAGCGCGACCAGCGCCAGCGCGCCTGACCAGATACGTGCCTTTATCATCCCCGCGTCCCTCTTTAATTTGCGCTCCATTAACAGGAGCTTAAGAGAAAAGCGTAGTTCATTTAGTGCATCCGGAAAAAGAAAAGGCCGAATATTCGGCCTTTGAGAAGGATGACAACGCTGTTTTAAACAGGGCGCCCGCGTTTCTGCCGGGAGGCGGCTGGCGCCTGGCCCGGCCGGCGAAACCCGCCGTTTCCTCGCTTACAGCAGCTCGAATTCACTCTGCTTCACGCGGGCGGAGTCGACGCCAATAAAGACGTTGAATTTGCCCGGCTCGGCATCGTATTTCATTTTCTGATTCCAGAACTTCAGGGCATCAATTTCAATCGGGAAGGCGACGGTTTGCGTCTCTCCCGGCTTGAGGGTCACGCGCTTAAAGCCGCGCAGCATTTTCACCGGACGGCTCATCGAGGCGGTCACATCCTGCAGATAGAGCTGAATCACCGTTGCCCCTTCGCGCTTGCCGGTGTTGGTCACCTGTACGCTGGCGGTGACGCTACCGTCGCGCTGCAGGGTCGGCGCCGACATTTTGACGTCGGAAACGCTAAAGGTGGTGTAGCTCAGGCCGTAGCCGAACGGGTACAGCGGGCCATTCGCTTCATCAAAGTAGCGGGAGGTGTATTTGTTCGGTTTATCGGCATTGTACGGACGGCCGGTATTAAGATGGCTGTAGTACACCGGAATCTGCCCCACCGAGCGCGGGAACGACATCGGCAGTTTTCCGGACGGGTTGGCATCGCCGAACAGCACATCGGCAATGGCATGGCCCCCCTCGGTCCCGGCGAACCAGGTTTCGAGGATAGCGTCAGCCTGCTGATCTTCTTTCACCAGCGCCAGCGGACGACCGTTCATCAGCACCAGTACCAGCGGCTTACCGGTGGCTTTCAGGGCGCTAATCAAATCGCGCTGGCTCTGTGGCAAGGTGATGTCGGTACGGCTGGAGGCTTCATGGGCCATACCCTGCGCCTCGCCCACCACGGCCACCACCACGTCGGACTGTTTCGCCGCCGCCACCGCTTCATCGATCATCGCCTGCGGCGAGCGCGGATCGACCTGCACCGCTTTCTCATACAGGTTGAGGAAATCGACAATACCTTTATCGTTGGTGACGTTAGCGCCGCGGGCATAGATAACCTTGCCTTTGTCGCCCAGCGCCTCTTTGATGCCGGTCAGCACCGTCACCGACTGATCCGCCACCCCTGCCGCCGACCAGCTGCCCATCATGTCACGTTTGCTGTCAGCCAGCGGCCCGATAACCGCAACGGTTCCCGATTTTTTCAGCGGCAGCGTCTCCAGACGGTTCTTCAGCAGCACCAGGCTTTGCCGGGCGACTTCGCGCGCCTCCTGGCGATGCAGGCGGTTTTCGGCGTTGGTATCCTGCGGATCGGTTCCCTGCGGACCGAGATGGCTGTACGGATCGTTAAACAGCCCCATATCATATTTAACGTTGAGCACGTGGCGGGTGGCGTCATCCAGCTCCGCCATCGTCACCTTGCCGGATTTAACCAGCCCCGGCAGGTATTTGCTGTAGTACTCGTCGCTCATACTCATGTTGATGCCCGACTTCAGCGCTACCCGCACGGCATCTTCCGGATCGGCAGCAACGCCGTGCTTGATCAGCTCTTTGATCGCGCCGTGATCGGAGACGGTGATGCCTTTAAAGCCCCAGTCATCGCGCAGCACCTCTTTCAGCAGCCAGGCATCGGAGGTCGCCGGCGTGCCGTTCAGCGAGTTGAGCGCCACCATCACCGCGCCGCTCCCGGCATCCAGCCCCGCTTTATACGGCGGCATATAGTCGTTGAACAGGCGCTGCGGGCTCATATCGACGGTGTTGTACTCTTTGCCCCCCTCCACCGCGCCATAGGCGGCGAAGTGCTTCACGCTGGTCATCACCGAGTAGCGATCCGCCGGGCTTTTGCCCTGCATCGACTCAACCATCGCCCGTCCCATTTCGGTGGTCAGATAGGTATCTTCGCCGAAACCTTCCGAAGCGCGGCCCCAGCGCGGATCGCGGGAGACATCGACCATCGGCGCCCAGGTCATGTTGAGACCGTCGTCGGCGGCTTCATACGCCGAAATACGCCCCACCGTCTTTACCGCGTCCAGGTTAAAGGAAGAGGCCAGACCAAGGCTTATCGGGAACACGGTGCGCTGACCGTGAATCACGTCATAGGCGAAAAACAGCGGGATTTTCAACCGGCTGAGCTGCATGACCTGGTCCTGCATCGCGCGGATATCCGGGCGGGTCACGGTATTGAAAATGGCCCCGACCTGGCCATCTTTGATCATCTCGCGGATCGCCTCTTTCGGGTTATCCGGCCCGACGCTGATCAGCCTTAGCTGGCCAATTTTTTCATCGACGGTCATCTTCTTGAGCAGTTCACTCACGAACGCATCGCGGGCCTGCGGCGTCAGAGGGTGATTGCCGAACAGTTCATCCGCCAGCGCGGGTTGCAGCGCCAGACTGACGGCGACGCCTATAGTGCAGAGCCATTTCATTTTTATCTCTCTTTCTCTCAGGCCGGGGTTACGGCAAAACATAATAAAAACCGCAGTTTGCCATATATATAAACAAGACGCCTGCACAATGCTAAGGTTCTTCTCTGATTTTTCGACACATTGGTGCACAAAATTGTCATACAAAGCGCTATGCTTAATTCCGATATTTTCGGTACCACCACAAGGAGTGGATCATGTCATCGGCAACAACATCGAATAATTCTGGTTTTCTGGCGGAACTGGCAAGACTGGTTGGCTCCTCCCATCTGTTAACCGATCCGGCAAAAACCCAGCGCTACCGTAAAGGTTTCCGCTCCGGCCAGGGCGACGCGCTGGCGGTGGTCTTCCCGGGAACCCTGCTGGAACTGTGGCGCGTGCTGAGCGCCTGTGTCGACGCCGATAAAATCATTTTGATGCAGGCGGCGAACACCGGGCTGACCGAAGGTTCAACCCCAAGCGGCAACGACTACGACCGCGAGATCGTCATCATCAGCACCCTGCGCCTCGATAAGCTGCACCTGCTGGATAAAGGCGAACAGGTGCTGGCGTTCCCGGGCACCACGCTCTACTCGCTGGAAAAAGCGCTGAAGCCGCTGGGTCGCGAGCCGCATTCGGTGATCGGTTCTTCCTGCATCGGCGCCTCGGTGATCGGCGGGATCTGCAACAACTCCGGCGGTTCGCTGGTACAACGCGGCCCGGCCTATACCGAGATGTCGTTATTTGCGCAGATTGACGAAAACGGCAAGCTGCGGCTGGTGAACCACCTCGGGATTGACCTCGGCGCCACGCCGGAACAGATCCTCAGCCGCCTCGACGACGACCGTATCAAAGAAGATGATATTCAGCACGATGGCCGCCACGCCCATGACCACGATTACGTCACCCGCGTGCGCGACGTCAATGCCGATACCCCGGCGCGCTACAATGCCGACCCGGATCGCCTGTTTGAATCCTCCGGCTGCGCCGGCAAGCTGGCGGTATTCGCCGCGCGCCTCGATACCTTTCCGGCGGAAAAACGCCAGCAGGTCTTTTACATCGGTAGCAATAACCCGGCGGTGCTGACGGAGATCCGTCGCCATATTCTCGCCGAGTTTCAGCACCTGCCGGTGGCGGGTGAGTACATGCATCGCGATATCTACGATATCGCCGAGCGCTACGGGAAAGACACCTTCCTGATGATCGATAAGCTCGGCACCGACAAAATGCCGTTCTTCTTCACGATGAAAGGCCGCACCGACGCCATGCTGGAGAAAGTGTCGCTGTTTAAGCCCCACTTTACCGACCGCTTCATGCAGAAGCTCGGACACGTCTTCCCGGCGCATCTCCCGGAGCGGATGAAAAGCTGGCGCGATAAATATGAACATCACCTGCTGCTGAAAATGGCGGGCGATGGCATCGAAGAAGCCCAGACCTGGCTGACGGCATACTTCCGCGAGGCCGAGGGCGATTTCTTTGCCTGCACGCCGGAAGAAGGCAGCAAAGCGTTTCTTCACCGCTTCGCCGCCGCAGGAGCCGCCATCCGTTACCAGGCGGTACATGCCGACGAAGTGGAAGATATTCTGGCGCTGGATATCGCTCTGCGCCGTAACGATACCGAGTGGTTTGAGCATCTGCCGCCGGAGATCGACAGTCAGCTGGTACATAAGCTCTATTACGGTCACTTTATGTGCCACGTCTTCCACCAGGACTACATCGTCAAAAAAGGCGTCGATGCCCACGAACTGAAAGAGAAGATGCTGGAGCTGCTGAAGGCGCGCGGGGCGCAATACCCCGCCGAGCATAACGTCGGCCATCTCTATGAAGCGCCGGAGAGCTTAAAACAGTTCTACCGCCAGAATGACCCGACCAACAGCATGAACCCGGGGCTCGGAAAAACCAGTAAGCAGAAGTACTGGGGTGAGCGCCAGGCGGACGGGAGTCACGGCGCTGAAGAGCACTAATCAGGGGTGACGAGTTACGGGATTCTGTATTACGCTGCACGCCGGAGAAACGCCTCTCCGGCAAACCTGGTTAAGGAGTCCCATCATGTCCGAAGCGGATATGTTACACGGCGCTGAATTAGAGATCCGCGAAGCCCTGCCCGATGACGCGCACGCCATCGCGGCGCTGTACGTCTGGCACGTGCTGAACGGACGCGCCTCCTTTGAAGATATACCCCCGACCGTCGATGAAATGCGCAAGCGCATCAAAACCGTGCGTGACAACGGGCTGCCCTGGCTGGTGGCGCTGTGGCGCGGCACCATCGTCGGCTACTGCTACGCGACGTTTTACCGTCCTCGCCCCGCCTATCGCTACACGCTTGAAGAGTCGATTTATGTCGAGTCCGGCATGGGCGGGCGCGGCATCGGCAGCGCCCTGCTCACGCAGCTGATTGCAAAGTGCGAACAAGGCCCGTGGCGGCAGATGCTGGCGATTATCGGCGACGGGCATAACAATGCCGGCTCGCTCGCCATTCACAAAAAATTTGGTTTTACCGTGGCGGGTCAGCTGCGTAGCGTCGGGTACAAGATGGGCGACTGGCGGGATACGTTAATTATGCAGCGCCAGCTCGGCGAGGGCGACTTAACCATACCGGAATAAAAAATCCCCCGCCCGCGTGCGCGAGTCGGGGGAGAGGCATTAATCGTTTTGCGCGGTCTGCGCGCCGCCTTTCAGCATCGCATCCGCCATCTGCGCCTCACGCTGTTTTTTATAGCTCAGCGCGGAGGCCGGAACCGGCATCACCTTCCCGGTTTCAACCCAGGTACGCAGACGACTGGCGTCGGCAAAGTGGGTATATTTCCCGAACGCATCCATCACCACCAGCGCCACCGGGCGCTGATTAATCACCGTTCTCATGACCAGGCAGTGGCCCGCGGCATTAGTAAAGCCGGTTTTGGTCAGCTGGATATTCCAGTTATCCCGATAGACCAGGTGGTTGGTATTACGGAACGGCAGCGTATAGGCCGGATGGGCGAAGGTGGCGGTATCTTCTTTGGTGGTGCTCAGCTGGCCGATCAGCGGATACTGCTCGGTGGCCATCAGCAGCTTCGTCAGGTCGCGCGCGGTCGATACGTTGTGAATCGACAGGCCCGTCGGCTCAACGTAGCGAGTATGGGTCATGCCCAGCGCCTGGGCCTTGGCGTTCATGGCGCGAATAAAGGCGTCATAGCCGCCAGGATAATGGTGGGCCAGGCTCGCGGCAGCGCGGTTTTCGGAGGACATCAGCGCCAGCAGCAGCATATTGCGGCGGCTGATTTGGCTGTTCAGCCGCACGCGTGAATAGATGCCTTTCATCTCCGGCGTGTGGCTGATATCTACGGTGAGCATCTCGTCTAACGGCAGATGCGCATCCAGAACCACCATCGCCGTCATCACTTTGGTAATCGACGCGATGGGGCGAACCAGATCCGGCTGGCTCTGGTAAATAATCTTTTTGCTGGCAAAATCAACGATCATCGCACTGCCGGAAGCAATTTCCGGCTGCAGGGCCGTGGCGGCCACGGGGGTTTTTGCTATCGCCTGGGGCGCAAAAGGCACAGCCAGAAGCAAGGTCAGGCTGAGCAAAGAAACTCGAAATTTCGGCATCGTGAGCATTCTGAAAAGTATTCTTGCACGTTATTAACGTACGCTGCGTCGCCGGGCAACAGGCAACGCTGGCAGACCCTATCATACCCCGGCAGAACGCGACCTGACTAATAAGAATCGTGAGCAAATGCTGCATTGCTGGCATAAAAATCCATTTATGCCAGCAATAGATTCACTCATCAAACGGTTCAGCAACAGAATTAAAACAGTCGGTAGCCGTATCCCCAGAGAATAACGGTTATCGCCAGCAGGACTTCAAGCACCAGCACCCCGATGGCCAGGGTGGAACTGGCAAAGCTGAGTCCCTCTTCTTTATTAATACTCAGGAAGGTCGGGATGCCCAGATACAGCAGGTAGCCGGTGTAAAACAGCGCGATCGTCCCCACCAGCGCGCACAGCCAGACCAGCGGATAAAGCGCGACCAGCCCGCTGAGAAACAGCGGCGTAGCGACATATCCGGCAAACACCATGCAGCGCTTAAGCGATGGCCGCTGCGGATAGTTTCTGGCCATCCACCAGATAATCCTCCCCATCACCGCGACCCCGCCCAGCATCACGGCGTAGAACACCACCGCCAGCGCCAGACCGGTCATCAGCGAAAGTTTTACCACGGTGCCATCGCCAAAGTTCCAGCCAAGCTGCGTGGTGCCGATAAAGGCGCAGATAACCGGAACCGCTGCCATGACCAGCACATGGTGCGTATAGTGGTGCGAAATCGTCTCGTTTTCGCTCTTGATAACGCTCATCTCTTGATTCGGATGAGAGAATAGTCCCCAGACATGGTTCATAGCGTCCCCCTTGTCACGGCCTCGTACAGCACTGATCCAAGTATAATTCACCCTGCGCGATTCGTTTATGTACAGCACTAAAAATGCGCTCAGAGCCTGTCCTGGCAGGCGTTTTTGGCGCAGGCGGTTTGAACACCGACAGCGCGGAGAAAGCGCCGCGTAGGCGTAGCACGTGCAGGCGGGTTCCCCCTGGCAGGCCGCCATAAATCGTTGAGATCCCTGCCCTGCTGCAAAATGACCAGCAAAAGCGTCCTGATGAGATAGACGCTTAACCTCGTTTTAAGCCCCAGGGTGTATGATTAACCCATTGATGATTGATCCCGTTGATGCTTCGCGCTGCACAACCGGCCCCGCTGGTCGCCAGACATGCGCGGAAGCATAAGGGGTAAGGGAGTTTATTTTTGTATGGATATCAATAACCTGATTTCCCAGTATGGCTACGCTGCGCTGGTCATTGGCAGCATGGCGGAAGGTGAAACCATCACTCTGCTGGGCGGCGTGGTCGCGCATCAGGGGTTATTAAAATTTCCCCTGGTCGTTCTCTCCGTTGCCCTCGGGGGAATGATCGGCGATCAGCTGCTGTATCTGCTGGGCCGACGCTTCGGCGGCAAGCTGCTGAAGCGTTTTTCCCGCCATCAGGCGCGGATACGCAAAGCGCAGCGCATGATTCAGCGCCGCCCCTATCTGTTTGTGATTGGGACCCGTTTTATGTACGGTTTCCGGGTCATCGGGCCGTTATTGATCGGCGCCAGCCGCCTGCCGCCAAAAGTGTTCCTGCCGCTGAATATTCTCGGCGCGCTGGTGTGGGCGCTGTTATTCACCACGCTGGGCTATCTGGGCGGGGAAGCCATTGGACCGTGGCTGCATCATCTTGATGCGCATCTGAAGCACTGGATCTGGCTGATTCTGGTGGTCGCGCTGGTGGTAGCCGCGCACTGGTGGTTCCGACGCCGAGAGGCGAAAAAGAAAGAGTAGCGCCGAGCCGGCACCGCCTGACGACCGGAAAGCCCGGCCGCGCAGAGGGTGCCTTGCCAGGCGTTAACCTGATTTCGTGGTCTGGTGGTAGCCGCCGCCCAGCGCCGAGGTCAGCTGAATGCTGGCATCCAGCCACTGGCCGCGCAGACGCAGCGCGGTAATGCGCTCCTGAAGCGCAGGCAGCCTGGCCATACTGACACGTGACCCCGGAAGAATCCCAGCGCTCATGCGAGCCTCCGCCAGATTCACCGTCCGCTGCGCATCTTTTTCAACCTGCTGCTGCTGCTGATTCTTCTCCATCAGGGTCTCAACCTGGCTGGCGGTCTTCGCCACCTGGTTCACCGCGTCCACAACCGCTTTGTTATATTTTGCCACCGACAGATTATTCTGCGCGCTGGCAATATCGAGGTTGGCATTCAGTCTGCCGCTATCAAAGACAGGCAGCGTCAACCCAGCGGACAGCCCCATCTGCTGGGCGGAATGGCGGAACAGATCGCTCAGGTGCAGCGCATCCTGCTGCAGGAAGGCCATCAGGTTGATGTCCGGATAGAACGCCGCTTTCGCCGCATCCACCTCGCTCAGCGAGGCCTCAATATACCAGTGGGCCACCTGCAGATCCGGGCGGCGCGCCAGCAGCTCATACCCCAACTCCGTCGGCATCTGCGCGCTCACCTGCGGAAGATTAGCCGGATGCAGATTCAGCGCCTGACTCTGGCTGTTGGTCAGCGCCATCAGGCGCGCTTCGATCTCTTTCATACTGCCCGCAACGTCCGCCAGCTGCTGGTCGGTTTTGCTGACATTGATATCGTTTTCAGCCCCTTCGGCCGAGTTGGTGATCCCGCGCTGATACAGCGCCTGGTCAACGCTGACAATATTATTCTGTTCGCTTTTAACCTGCTGGAGCACGGTTTTCACCGCGGCTTCGGTCTGCCACTGCCAGTAGAGTCGCGCCACGCTGCTGGCCAGCAGTTCGCGGGTTTGCGCCTCTTCCGCCACTTGTGCTTTAAGTTCACCGATGCGGGCTTTCACCAGCGCCCGGTTTTTCCCCCACAGATCCAGATCCCAGCCCGCCGTCAGACCAAAGGTGCCATTGGTGTACCAGGGCCCGGTATTGCCGTCGGTATCCGTGGCAAACGGCCCCATCAGCCCCTCCGCCGACATTTTCTGCCGTTCAACATTGGCAGAGAAATCCATCTCCGGCCCAAGACTGGCTTGCGACATACGAGCCTGAGCTTCCGCCAGCTTGATACGCTGTTCGGCAATCTGCATATCCGGGGCATTCGCCAGAGCGCGCTGGATCAAATTATTCAGCTGCGGGTCGTGGTAATCCTGCCACCAGTTGCTTTGCGGCCAGCCATTTTTAACCGCCGCGGGCAGATCCATTGACACATGGGAGGCAGGTATCTGCTGCGGCGGCGGCTCGCCAATATCATGGGACGGCGCGCAGCCAGCCAGAGCGATGACCAGGGGGAACCCAGCCAATACGCTTTTTCTCAGAGTAAGATTCATTAGACAGGTCAGGTAACTAAACAAGGTTGGTTATACTAAGTTAAATAAAATTAAGCCGTTTAGTAAAGTGTGTGACTAAACACCTGGATAATTAAAAATAAACAAATAATTCATGGAGTGATAATGAGCCAGAACATCTACGATGATCCTGATTTTTTTGCAGGATATGCCACTCTCGACCGGTCGGTTAAAGGGCTCGACGGCGCGCCGGAATGGCCGGCTATTCAACGTATGCTGCCGGCTTTACGCGGCCTGCGCGTCGTCGATCTCGGCTGCGGCTACGGCTGGTTCTGCCGCTGGGCGCGTGAACAAGGCGCCACCCAGGTGACCGGTGTGGATCTTTCCAGCCGGATGCTCGACCGCGCGCGTGAAATGGGCCAGGGAGACGATATTGACTACCGCTGTGAAGATTTGCAGACGCTGACCCTGCCGGCCGACTCATGCGAGCTGGTCTACAGTTCGCTGGCCCTGCACTATCTCCCCGATGTCGCCCCGCTGTTCGCCGTGATTTACCAGGCGCTGACCCCCGGCGGCATGCTGCTCTTTTCCGCAGAACACCCTGTCTACACCGCCCCCCTCCGCCAGGGCTGGCAGAACGATGACGCCGGACAGAAAATCTGGCCGGTGAGTCACTATCAGCAAGAGGGAGAGCGAATCAGCAACTGGTTTGCCGACGGGGTGAAAAAACAGCACCGCAAGCTGGCCAGCTGGATAAACCTGCTGGTTGCCGCCGGTTTTGTCATTGAGCATCTCGATGAATGGGGGCCAACGGCGGAGCAAATCGCCGCCCAGCCGGGGCTGGATGAGGAAAAAGAGCGGCCGATGATCTTTCTGCTGCGCGCCCGCAAACCGGCATGATAAGTAAAAGGCCCGGAGAATCTCCGGGCCTTGAACGGGGTGACGACGCGATTTTAGCGACGGTGATCGCCTCTCTGTCGGGGGCGGTTAATACCTTCCCTGACCACCAAAGCCATCAGGCGATTACTCTTTCAAGCTGCCGCCACGGCTGGCAATCACCTCTTTGTACCAGTAGAAGCTTTTCTTCTTGCTGCGCGCCAGGGTCCCGTTGCCGCTGTCATCGCGATCGACGTAGATAAAGCCGTAACGTTTGGACATCTCCGCTTTCGACGCGCTGACAAGGTCGATGGGGCCCCAGCTGGTAAAGCCCAGCAGCTCCACGCCGTCTTCAATGGCTTCTCGCGCCTGCACCAGATGGTCATTCAGGTAGCTGATACGGTAGTCATCGTTAATGCTGCCGTCAGCTTCAACTTTATCTTTCGCCCCCAGCCCGTTCTCAACGATAAACAGCGGCTTCTGATAGCGATCCCACAGCACGTTAAGCAGCGTCCGCAGACCCAGCGGATCGATCTGCCAGCCCCACTCGGAGCTCGCCAGATGCGGGTTTGGCACCATGCTGAGAATATTACCACGCGCCTTTTTGTTCAGCTCCTCGTCGGCGGTGACGCAGCCGGTCATGTAATAGCTGAAGGAGATAAAATCGACGGTCTCTTTCAGCGCCGCGCGGTCGGCATCGGTGATGGTAATCGTCATTCCCTGGTCGCGGAAGTAGCGCAGCATGTAGCCCGGATACTCGCCCCGACACTGCACGTCACCGAAGAACTGCCAGCTGCGATTCTGTTGCAGGGTTTCAAAGATATCTTCCGGTTTACAGCTTAGCGGGTACATTAAACCGCCCAGCAGCATATTGCCGATTTTGCCCTCGGGCACGATCTCATGACAGGCTTTTACCGCCAGGGCGCTCGCCACCAGCTGATGGTGAATAGCCTGATAGACCGCCTCTTTACTGCTCCCTTCCGGCAGGCCGACGCCGGTCATCGGGGCATGCAAAGACATATTGATTTCGTTAAAGGTCAGCCACAGCTTGACCTTATCTTTATAGCGGGCAAACACCGTTCTGGCGTAGCGTTCGAAGAAGCCAATCACCTCGCGGCTGCCCCAGCCGCCGTAGTTTTTCACCAGCGCCCACGGCATTTCATAGTGCGATAGCGTCACCAGCGGCGTGATATTGTGCTGAGCCATTTCAGCAAACAGGCGGTCGTAAAAGGCCAGCCCGGCCTCATTTGGTTCGGCATTGTCGCCGTCCGGAAAAATCCGCGTCCAGGCAATCGACACCCGCAGGCAGTTGAAGCCCATCTCCGCAAACAGGCGGATATCTTGCGGGTAACGATGGTAAAAATCGATCGCGATATCTTTGATGCCGCTGTCGCCCGGCACCCGTTCAACGACGTCGCCAAAGACGCCATGCGGCTGTACATCTGAGGTTGATAATCCTTTGCCATCTTCCAGATACGCGCCTTCCACCTGATTTGCCGCGGTTGCGCCGCCCCATAAAAAGGTCTGCGGGAATCTCTTCATCTTTCTCTCCTCTGATTAATGGCTGACGGACAACAGCGGCTGGCCGGCATCAACCACGCTGGTGGATTCGATGTCTACGGAACGATAATCGTCGCTGTTGCTGATAATAATCGGGGTCGCCAGGTCATAACCGGCGTCCAGAATGGCCTGGCGGTCAAATTCAAGCAGCACATCACCGGCTTTGAACTTATCGCCTTCTTTAACATGGGCGGTAAACGGCACACCATCGAGTTTCACGGTGTCAATACCAACATGGATTAACAGCTCAATGCCGCTATCGCTGAGCAGACCAATCGCATGTTTGGTCTGAAAGAGTGACGCCACTTCTCCGGAGAACGGCGCAATCACTCTGCCGACGCTGGGAATGATCGCCACGCCTTTTCCCAACAGACCGCTGGCGAAGGTGCTATCGGGGACCTGATCCAGCGCCAGTACGGTACCAGTCATCGGGGCAAGAATATCGTTTTCCGATACCGGAGCAAGCGGAAGGTCCGATGCTTCCGCCCGGCTTACCGGCAGTCCGGCGATAAAGGTCAGCGCGCAAGAGATAACCAGTGCAGCCACGATGCCAATCACCCCGCCCCATACGGTGTTGTCGATTCCTTGCGGCGGAATCATCTGCGCCAGAGTGAAAATATTGGCAAAGCCAAAGGAGTAGACGTGGCTGTCGCTCAGCCCAACGATGGCCCCACCGATGGCGCCGGCCACACAGCCGAAGATAAACGGGCGACGCAGCGGCAGAGTCAGACCATAAATCGCCGGCTCGGTGATACCAAAGATCCCGGCGGATACCGCAGATCCAGCCAGCACTTTTTGCCGCGCATCGCGGGTGCGCAGGAAGATCCCCAGCGCCGCCCCAACCTGGCCCATCACCGCCGGCAGCAGCATCGGCAGCATCGAGTCCTGTCCCAGCACCGTCAGGTTATTAATCATCAAGGGGATCAGCCCCCAGTGCAGGCCAAAAATAACGCATACCTGCCATAGCGCGCCCATCGCCGCGCCCGCCAGCCACGGCGCGACGGTGTAGATTATCTGGTAACCGTGGGCCAACAGCTGACTGAGCCAGGTGGCCACCGGGCCGATCGCGAGGAAGGTCAGCGGAACCACTACGGCGATGCAAAACAGCGGCGTAAAGAAGTTTTTCATTGCTGAAGGTAGCAGCGCGTTGCTTTTGCGCTCCAGCCAGCAGCTCACCCACGATGCGAGGATAATCGGGATCACCGAGGAGCTGTAGTTGATAAAGGTTACCGGGATGCCGAGAAAGTGCGCCGCCTCGCTACCGGGAAGCTGGGCCGCGTCAAAGGCCTGAATCATCATCGGATGGGTCAACGCCCCGCCGATCACCATGGTAATAAACGGATTACCGCCGAATTTTTTCCCGGCGGTATAGCCCAGAAACAGCGGGAAGAAAAAGAACAGCGCGTCGCTGGCGGCAAACCAGATTTTATAGGTCCCCTGCTGCGGAGTCAGCCAGCCGCAAACCACCGCCAGCGCCAGTAGCCCTTTCAGGATCCCCGAGGCCGCCAGCACGCCGATAAACGGCGTAAAGATACCGGAGACCACATCAATCACCTGGCCAAGCACCGAGGTTTTTTCCGCGGAACCGGTCACCGGTTCGCTGTCGTCCGTCAGACCCGCTTCAGTGCGTACCGCCTGCCAGACATCGTGGACGTGGTTACCAATCACCACCTGGAACTGACCACCGCTTTCCACCACCATGATGACGCCAGGGTTGGTCTTCAGTCCTTCCGCGTCCGCCTTCTTGTTCTCTTTGAGCTTAAAGCGCAGCCGTGTGGCGCAGTGAACCAGACTCACGATATTCTCTTTGCCACCAACCCGGCTAAGAATATCCTGCGCGAGTGCTTTATATTCCATGCTGTTTTCCTTACTTCCGCTGCCCGCAGGCAACCGTGACTGAGTGTAAAAATAAAAAAAACCCGAGAACCACGCCGGATGGCGTCGCGCTCAGGTTTTGCCTGCGTTATGCAGTAACAATCCAGTTTTCAGTAAAGGGAATTAACGCCCTTCTTTTCTCACCCGCTCGATATGAATGGCGAGAAACATAATTTCTTCCGTCGTCAGCGACCGCTGATAGCTTTTCTGTAGATGAATCGCGACGGTTTCGGCACATTTCCACGCTTTGGCGTAGTTATCTTTCACCGCGCTGTGCAAAGTGACGTCATCATCTGCCACCACCGTGCGCGTCAGCATCCGCTGGGCAAAAAACTTCAGATGAGTGACAAAGCGCTGGTAGCTCAGCGACTCTTCGTCATAGTTCAACTGCAGTTGATACTTCACCAGCTGCAGGATCTCCTGCATCACCCGGGTGACATGCATCACTTCCGGCATTTCGCTGTTGAGCTGCGCGGTGACCAGGTGCAGCGCAATAAATCCGGCCTCATCTTCGGCGAGCTCAACGCCGAGCCGCCTGGCGATAATCGCCCGCGCCTCCTGCCCGAGCTCAAACTCTTTCGGATAAAGCCGCTTAATTTCCCACAGCAGTACGTTGCGGATCGTCACCCCATTCTTTTGCCGTTCAATAGCAAAATGGCAGTGATCGGTCAGGGTGATATACAGGCTCTCCTGCAACTTACCCAACCGCCCGCGCGCCAGTTCAATAATCCGATCGCAGGTGGTCATCACTTCTAACGGTATCTGACTGAGTAATTCACCTAAACGGCCAACCAGTTCATCGCTCTGCAGCGCGAAGATCTTTTCAATTTTACTTTCGTCCAGTGAGTCACCGACGCGTTTCTGAAAGGCTAGCCCTCGCCCCATCACCACCTGTTCGCGTCGCTGCTCATCTAAAACAACCACCACATTATTATTAAGAACTTTGGCGATTTGCATATGAACCCCAGAAACAAAAAAACCTGACCCCCGACAAAGCCGGGAAATCAGGTTTTGCCTGCCGAAGCAGTAGCAATCCAACACCCGCACTGTAGCAATTTCTTCCGTCGGCTCAACCTGCGAAGCCGAAAAACGTGATACGGATCGCGACTAATCACTCGACGCGGTATAGACCGTCAGAAAGTCACCACGGTTTTCCACTCGATGACCCAGGCATCCTGAGTCTGAGCGACGCCGCCCGGACGATGCCAGTACTGCAGTCCTGGCTGCAGCTCAAGCCACGAAACCGGACGCAGGCGGTAGTACAGTTCAGCATTCACTGAATGCCCGGCCACCGGCTGATAGTTCGCCGCGTAGTAGTCCGTGGCTCCGCTGACCTCATTCATATACTGCTGATTGCGCGCGTAATGGTTGCTCATATCCATCCAGGTCAGGCCAAAGCCCAGCCAGTCTTGCGGACGGGCGTCAAACAGGCCACGATAGCGCATTGATGCGGCTACGGCGGTATGGATGTAGTTGCTGCGCTGATCGCTATAGCTGCCGCTCAGCGAGACGCTCATCCCGCGATCGGGGTCGTCGGCATGGCGGGTTATCTGCTGGTTCATCCCGGCATACAGAAACCAGGTGCGATCGTATTGCGCATATCCTTGCGGATCGGTGGCCCCGGGGCCGCCGGATTTTCCGCTATACAGATCGCTCTGCGGCGCGTTGGTGTAGAGCACACCGAGGTTATACGCGCCGGAAAGGCCATTGATGACCGGCCGCGCTTCAATCTCTACCGGCAGCAGAATGCCTTTGCTGCCTTTTGTCGACCAGCTCCACGCGTGGCTACGGGAAGAGGCTTCCGGGTTTTGCTCCATGACACCGCCCTTCAGCGTCAGCGTCGGGGTCAGCTTATATTCGACGGTCGTTCCCCAGGTATGGACGTTCCAGTTGTTCCAGGTCATCGAGTTAGCGGACTTGCCGCCGCACTGTGAAAGCAGCTGGAAATCGCAGGGGATAATCTGATCGAAGGTCTGCACCTTATTCATCATCCCGATACGCCACGTCAGACGACGGTCATCGAAGCTACGGGCAAAGGTCAGCCAGCCAAGACGGGTAATAGACTGGCCTCCCCAGCTCTCCTGCGCCAGATCGTTAAAATTAACCCGCGGATCCTGCAGCCGCTGGGTGGTCAGGTTGTCATCGTGGTTACGGTTAACGATATTACCTTCGATACGTGCATCCGGGATCCCGGTCCAGCGCTCCAGGTCCTGCGTAAAGGTCAGAGCGACCTGATCGATATAAGCCAGCTGTTTATCATGGTTATATCCGCCGCCCGCGTTGTAACCCATTTCATTGAGGTAGCCGAGATTATAATGAAATCCGTTATTTTCAAGGATTGGACGAATCCCTGACATCTCCCCGAGCAACCCTTTTTGCGGGTTCTCAAAACCTAATACCGTACCGTTCCATTTTTCCGTTTCCGCGGCAAAAGCGCCGGGCGTTAACAGCGAAAATGTCACTATCAACAGGAGGGGATTTATTTTTTTGTTGTGCATAATGATATCCGTTGTGACTGAATAAGGGTAATAGCTGGCCCCAGGCAATAAACCCGCCCGTTTTTCGTCTTTATATTTATTTTTTCAATACCTGCCCGTCAGCCATTCAACGGCGTTGTTGACACACATGGGCAGATCATAAGTCATTGCTTTAAATGAACATTTAATTCCTCAAAAATAAAAGGCAAAAAAAAACCTAAGCACTCCAGCCACAAATGGCGGAAGTGCTTAGGTTTTGCCTGTATCAGTAGCAACCCTGAATATATAAGTTACACAATATCACTCAGCGACAGAAATGCCCATCAGCAGATGGTTCCCGAGTAATAAAGTGTGAGCGATTTAACAATCTTCCCTAATAACGGGCAATGGCTAGCGCAATGTCCGCCGAGGTTTTCAGCGTGCGTATTTCATTAAACACGACCAGCGCCTCATCATATTCTTTGCGTAAATAACTGAGCCACTGTTTAATTCGCGCAACATGATACAGCCCGGTATCGCCCTGTTTTTCCAGACGCGTATATTTTTTCAGTAGCTCCACGACCTGCGGCCACGGCATGCGCGGTTCGTTATATTTGATGACCCGACTTAAATTTGGCACGTTTAGCGCGCCGCGACCAATCATTACCGAGTCGCAACCGGTGACCGCCAGACACGCCTGTGCGCTTTGCCAGTCCCAGATTTCGCCGTTAGCGACAACCGGAATTGACAGCCGCTGGCGGATTTCGCCAATCGCCGCCCAGTTGATCCGCTCCGCTTTATAAGCGTCTTCTTTCGTGCGGCCGTGAACCACGAGCTCCGTCGCGCCGGCCTGCTCTACCGCATCGGCAATTTCGAACTGCCGCGCTCCGCTGTCCCAGCCCAGGCGAATTTTGACCGTCACCGGCAGATGATCCGGTACCGCTTCGCGCATTGCTTTTGCGCCGCGATAGATAAGCTCCGGGTCTTTAAGCAGCGTCGCCCCGCCGCCGCTGCCGTTCACCAGCTTTGACGGACAGCCGCAGTTCAAGTCAACGCCCCAGGAGCCCAGCTCCACCGCCCGCGCGGCATTTTCCGCCAGCCACTGCGGATATTGCCCCAGCAGCTGCACCCGAACACGGGTGCCGGAAGGGGTGCGGCTTTGATGATGGAGTTCCGGGCACAGTTTATAGAACGATTTTACCGGCAGCAGCTGATCCACCACCCGCAGAAACTCGGTGATGCACAGATCGTAATCGTTAACCTCGGTCAGCAGCTCGCGCACCAGCGAATCGAGCACGCCTTCCATCGGCGCCAGTAATACACGCATATTGTTACCCGGAAAAAAAAGAGGCGCTATGGTAGCGCCTCTGTGCGTCGGTTGAAAGATCTCAATGTGGTTCGGCTGCGCCTGGCAGGTCGAGAGGTGCGATAAGGCAGGGATACCGCCCTTCGCGTCACGCGCAATTTGCCACGCCGCGAACAGCGGAGTTGCGCCGGGGCGGCGGGACAAAAGCGCAGCGCCCCGCTCTCCCCGCGGCGCTTTCACTATTATTTATCGCAGGATTCATCAACATGCATTCCGCATGCCCGAAGGTTCCATTACTCTATTAAATCTATGCCTGGAATTCATGATGTGATCGGTAGCACATTTCAAGGTTTAATTGTATGATGAATACGGTTCATCAAGGGTTATTACCATGAGTAAATCGCTGAATATTATCTGGCAGTACCTGCGGGCTTTTGTCCTGATCTATGCTTGTTTATACGCCGGGATTTTTATTGCTTCCCTGCTGCCCATTACCATTCCAGGCAGCATCATCGGCATGCTGATTTTGTTCGTTCTTCTGGCGCTACAGATTATGCCGCCGAAGTGGGTCAACCCCGGCTGTAACATATTGATTCGCTATATGGCGCTGCTGTTCGTGCCTATTGGCGTTGGCGTCATGCAATATTGGGATCTGCTGCGTGCGCAGCTCGGCCCGGTGGCAATCTCCTGCACGATCAGTACATTAGTGGTCTTCCTGGTGGTGAGCTGGAGCTCACATCTGGTTCACGGCGAACGTAAAGTGGTCGGTCAAACGGAGGACGTCAAAGATGATGCATGAAATCTGGTGGTCCTTGCCGCTGACGCTGATCGTCTTTTTCCTCGCCCGCAAGCTGGCCGCGCGGTTTAAATTTCCGCTGCTGAATCCTCTGCTGGTGGCGATGGTGGTGATCATCCCCTTTTTGTTGCTCAGCGGTATCTCCTACGATCGCTATTTTCAGGGCAGTAAAATTCTCAACGATTTACTTCAGCCTGCGGTTGTGGCGCTGGCCTTCCCGTTGTATGAGCAGCTGCATCAGATCCGCGCCCGCTGGAAATCGATCATTACGATCTGCTTTATCGGTAGCGTCGTGGCGATGGTAACCGGCACTACCGTCGCGCTGCTGCTCGGCGCGACACCGCAAATCGCCGCGTCGATTATGCCGAAGTCGGTCACCACGCCGATTGCGATGGCGGTCAGCGGGAGCATTGGCGGTATTCCGGCCATCAGCGCGGTGTGCGTCATTTTCGTGGGGATTCTCGGCGCGGTTTTCGGCCACAGCCTGCTTAACCTGATGCGCATTCGCACCAAAGCCTCGCGCGGCCTGTCGATGGGGACCGCATCGCATGCCCTCGGGACCGCCCGCTGCGCGGAGCTGGATTATCAGGAAGGGGCTTTCAGCTCCCTGGCGCTGGTGCTGTGCGGGATTATCACCTCGCTGGTGGCCCCCTTTTTGTTCCCGCTGATTCTGGCTATCGTCGGATAATAGTGACCTACGTCACATTTATCAGTGCAACATAAACATGTTGCATAAACAATGAGATATTAATCACATATACGGGCTACCCCCGCCCGTACACTAGATTCCCATTACATTGTTATGAGGCAACGCCATGCACCCACGTTTTCACGCTGCTCTTCCCCACCTGGCGGCAGACCTGCAAACGGCCATCGCACCGATGCTGATCGACCCACACTTCCCGGCTTTGCTGGATGCCGGTCAGGTCGCCACGCTGCGGAATGCAACAGGCCTCGATGAAGACGCGCTGGCCTTTGCGCTGCTGCCGCTCGCGGCGGCCTGTGCGCGCGCCGACCTGTCCCATTTTAACGTTGGCGCCATCGCCCGCGGTATTAGCGGTACCTGGTATTTTGGCGGCAACATGGAATTCCTCGGCGCCACGATGCAGCAAACCGTGCACGCCGAGCAAAGCGCCATTAGCCACGCGTGGCTGCGCGGCGAACGCTCGCTCAATGCTATTACCGTCAACTACACCCCCTGCGGCCACTGTCGTCAGTTTATGAATGAGCTGAACAGCAGCCAGGTCCTGCGTATTCATCTGCCGGGTCGCGAAGCGCATTCTCTACAGCACTATCTGCCGGATGCCTTCGGTCCGAAAGATCTCGAGATTAAAACGCTGCTGATGGATGAACAGGATCATGGTTTCCCGCTGACCGGCGACACCCTGGCGCAGGCGGCCATTCAGGCAGCCAACCGCTGCCATATGCCGTACAGCCAGTCGCCTTCCGGCGTGGCGCTGGAGTTGAAAGACGGCACCATTTTCGCCGGTAGCTATGCGGAAAACGCGGCATTTAACCCAACGCTGCCGCCGCTGCAGGGAGCGCTCAACCTGCTGAGCCTCAACGGATATGACTATCCGGATATTCAGCGCGCCATTCTGGCTGAGAAAGCCGATGCGGCGCTGATTCAGTGGGATGCAACCGTCGCAACGCTGAAAGCGTTGGGTTGCCACAATATTGATCGCGTCCTGCTCGGCTAAGTGACCCGTCATGCGGGCCTGTTGGCCCGCATTGTTGAAAATCCCCGCAATTAAACGATGGTTTCTTGCTCTTGCCCGGCGGGTAAAGTAGCCTGATAGCTCCATTGTCCACATGAGTCAGGTGAATGTTAAAGCGTGTGTTATACAGCCTGTTAGTCCTGTTCGGCCTGCTGCTGTTGACCGTGCTGGGTCTTGACCGTTGGATGAGCTGGAAAACCGCTCCCTATATCTATGATGAACTCCAGGATCTGCCCTACCGCCAGGTTGGGGTGGTGCTCGGTACCGCCAAGTACTATCGCACCGGAGTGATTAATCAGTATTATCGCTATCGTATTCAGGGTGCGCTGAACGCTTACAATAGCGGCAAGGTGAACTACCTGCTGCTGAGCGGCGATAATGCGCTGCAAAGCTACAACGAACCGATGACCATGCGCCGCGATTTAATCAAAGGCGGCGTCGACCCTGCCGATATCGTGCTCGATTACGCCGGGTTCCGCACCCTCGACTCTATCGTGCGCACCCGCAAGGTTTTCGATACCAACGACTTTATTATCATTACCCAACGCTTCCACTGCGAACGGGCGCTGTTTATCGCCCTGCATATGGGGATTCAGGCGCAGTGTTACGCCGTACCTTCGCCGAAGGATATGTGGAACGTGCGTTTACGTGAGTTTGGCGCCCGGTTTGGCGCGCTGGCGGATTTGTACGTGTTCAAACGCGAACCCCGCTTTTTAGGGCCGCTGATACCGATACCAACTTTGCAGGAAGTGCCGGAGGGAGCGCAGTCCTATCCTGCCGTAACGCCAGAACAGCTGCTGGAACTGCAAAAGAGTAAATGACGGGTCGTTGATGGCGGTATGCTTTCCGCCGGCCCACTCCGCCTTGCGCGGTCAGCTATTTATCGCGGTCTGGTTCAGGTAAACGGGTGTTCGGGCGAAGCGTTGCGCTAAGTGCGCTCTACAGCGGCCCGCCAGTAACCAGGCAGAGACCGCGACACCCCCTCCCGCTTTCACCCTGGCCGTGGTAAACAGACGAAAAAAAGCCCGCGCAAATGCACGGGCGGGATAACAACGGACGGTTATTTTTTGCGCGCGTATTTCAACGAATCCAGCGCCACGGCGAAGATAATGATCGCCCCTTTGATGATGTACTGCCAGTAGGGGTTTACGCCGATATAGGTCAGGCCGTAGTTGATAACGGTGAAGATGATCACCCCGGTCACCACACCAAGCACCGTCCCCACACCGCCGCTGAACGACACGCCGCCGACGACGCAGGCCGCGATCGCATCCAGCTCATACATAAAGCCGAGGTTGTTGGTCGCCGAACCGATACGCCCGGCCTCCAGCAGACCGCCAAAAGCATAGAACACACCGGACAGGGCATAAATCATCAGCAGGTTCAGCGCCACGTTAACACCGGAAACTTTGGCCGCTTCCGGGTTACCGCCGATGGCAAAAATGTTTTTACCAAAACGGGTTTTATTCCACAGGATCCACACGAAGAAGACCGCAATCGCCGCGTAGAACGTAATGTACGACAGGCGGAACGACCCCAGCGCGATAAACCCTTGGGCAAAGTGTGAGAAGTGGCTGTCAAAGCCGGAAATAGGCGATGCGCCGACAAAATCGTAGTACAGGGAGTTGATGCCATAGACGATGATCATCGTACCGAGGGTGGTGATAAACGGCGTCACGTTCAGGTAAGCGATAATGATCCCGTTAATCAACCCGATAACCGCACCGATTGCGCAGACCAGCAGGATCACCAGCGGAATCGGCATAGTCGCCATCTCCGGGAACACCTTGTTGGCATTATCGACCGCCTGGAGCATGGTTGCGGCGATAACCGCCGCCAGCCCGACCTGACGACCGGCAGAGAGGTCGGTACCCTGGGTCACAATCAGCCCGGCAACGCCGAGCGCGATAATAATACGCACCGAAGACTGAGTCAGGATGTTACTCAAGTTCAGCAAACTTAAGAACGTGGGGTCCTGGAAAATAATAATCGCCAGCAAAACCAACAGCACAACGTAAATCCCACCGTCTTTCAGGTACGTGAGAAAACTTTTTTTATTTAACGCACTCATGAGAAGCCCCTGCTCTTAAAGATGCAACGACGCAAGACGTAAAATTTCGTTCTGCGTAGTAGTTTTTGTCTCAACAATTCCGGCAACAAGACCGTTGCTCATAACCAGAATACGGTCGGTAATACCCAGCAGCTCCGGCATCTCGGAGGAAATAATGATGATCCCTTTATTTTTCTTCGCCAGCTCAGCAATCAGCTGATAAATTTCGAACTTCGCGCCAACATCAATCCCGCGCGTGGGTTCATCAAGCATCAGAATTTCCGGCTGGGTTAAAAGCCAGCGACCAATAATAACCTTTTGCTGGTTACCACCGGACAACGAACCAATTTGCGTATGCTGTCCGGGGGTTTTCACGCGCATCGAGTCAATCACCCACTGGGTATCGCTTTTCATGCGGGAATTGTCCAGCAGACCCACCTTGTTTTTATATTTCTTAATATTGGAGATCAGCGAGTTAAAGCCGATATCCAGATAAGCATAAATACCGGTGGAACGGCGTTCTTCGGTGACTAACGCAAAACCGTGGTTAATGGCTTCATTCGCGCTATGGTTATTGATCTTCTTGCCGTGCAGCGTAATCGTGCCGCCTGATTTTTCGCGGATGCCGAAAAGGGTTTCGACAATATCGGTACGCTTCGCTCCCACCAGCCCGGCGATACCGAGGATCTCCCCTTTTCGCAGATCGAAGGAGACATCGCGAATCGACGGCTGACGCAGCGAGGTCAGGTTGCGCACTTCCAGAATGGTTTCACCGGGCGTGTTGTGCTTCTCCGGGAAGCGCTGGGTTAACGAGCGCCCGACCATCATGGCGATGATCTTATCCATATCCAGGCCTTCCAGCGGCTGGGTGGCAATCCACTGACCATCACGCAGAATCGTGATTTCATCGCATAGCTGGAAGATCTCTTCCATCTTGTGAGAAATATAGACAATACCGCAGCCGCGTTCTTTCAGCTTACGGATAATCTTAAACAGGTGATTAACTTCTTTCTCCGTCAATGATGACGTAGGCTCATCCATAATGACAATTTTGGCGTCATAAGAAAATGCCTTGGCGATTTCAATCATCTGCATCTGCGATACTGATAACGTGCCGACGCGAGCGCGCGGATCGATATCAATATCCAGTTCATCAAATATTCCCTTGGTATCGCGATACATTTTTTCCTGATCGACAAACACGCCTTTGGTGGGATAACGCCCCAGCCACATGTTGTCCATCACCGAACGTTGCAATACCAGGTTTAACTCCTGGTGAACCATTGAAATACCGTTTTCCAACGCTTCTTTCGCGGAATGGAAATCGATCTCTTTTCCCTGAAAAAGAATACTACCGGAATCTTTTTGATAGATTCCAAAAAGGCATTTTAATAATGTCGACTTACCCGCACCGTTCTCTCCCATTAATGCATGAATAGAATGAGGACGGACTTTCAGATTGACATTATCGAGTGCCTTGACGCCAGGAAACGATTTGTTGATATTGCTCATTTCCAACAAGAATTCGCCTGACCGTTCGCTATTATTGCTGACCATAGTTATACCTGGCTGCGTTCATGCACACCCCAACCGACGCAGACGCGTCGCTATCAGGGTCGGGTTCTGTATCAGGAATAATCGGGCGTGAATATCCGGGTATTTCCGCTTGCCGCAGCATTCGCTGTTCGGCAAGCGGAGCTGTTCCGGGAGCGCTCACGCCCGTAACTCAATAATTATTTACCGATAAACTGGCTCAGATTGTCTTTATCTACGCCAACATAAGGTACGCGGACGATCTTATTCTCAATCTTCCAGTTAGTACCCGCTGCCGCTTCTTTACCATCGGCCAGGTTTTTCGCCAGATCGAAGGTCGCTTTCGCCTGGTTGTTAGCATCGTTCAGCACGGTACCGGCCATCGCGCCAGATTTTACCAGCGCCAGTGCTTCAGGCAGGGCATCGACGCCGAATACCGGAATGCTGCTCTTATTGTGAGCCTTCAGCGCTTCAACCGCGCCCATTGCCATCGCATCGTTGTTGGCGATAACCACTTCGATTTTGTTCGCGTTCGGACCTGACAGCCAGGCATCCATCTTATCTTTCGCCTGAGCGGTATCCCACATCGCGGTGTCCATCTGCAGCTGCTGAGTCTTCAGACCTTTGTCATTCAGCTCTTTAACCACGTAAGTGGTACGCGCTTCAGCATCCGGGTGGCCCGGCTCGCCTTTCAGCAGGACATACTGAATCTGACCATCTTTGTTCAGATCCCAGTTCGGATTGGCTTTCCAGTGCTTGGCAATCAGGTCGCCCTGAATAATCCCGGACTCTTTGGAGTCAGTCCCGACGTAGAAGGCTTTGTCATAGCTATCCAGCGCTTTGCGAGACGGCTCTTTGTTAAAGAACACCACCGGTACGTTCTGGCCGCGCGCTTTTTCGATAACGGTGCCAGCCGCTGCCGGGTCCACCAGGTTAATCGCCAGCGCCTTCACCCCTTTTGCCAGCAGGACGTCAATCTGATCGTTCTGTTTGGACTGGTCATTCTGCGAATCATTCATCAGCAGCTGAACGTCTGGCGCTGATTTGCCGTCTTTCTCAATCGCCTTGCGCACGACCGACATAAAGTTGTCGTCATATTTATAAATGGTTACGCCGATGCGGGTATCCGCTGCGTGTGCCGCGGCACCAAATAACATGCTAGCCATAACAGCAGACAGGGTTAACACCTTCTTATTCATGGAATCTCCGGTTTTATTATGCAGGGTCGTTGGTGTGAAAATAGCCGGCGGGGACTTGTTACATTAGTGTTACCGCACAACAACATTCACGACTGTAAATTCTGTCTTCCGTGTAGGGTAACGCTCCAGAAATAGGACTTAATTAAGCGTTTAGCGCCTTATTGCTACGGTAAAAGTGATTAATCACCGTGACATAGTGGTTCAGACTGGTAAACGAGGCCATCATAATCAGTTGAATGTTAATATACTGTGAATTTACTCACAGATTGAAAGCGGTTACATAAGGCACATCATCAGTTAGTGATCGGCCCCGCAATTTGTCGCGGCATCACCGAATGACGGCGTACCAGCGTTGGCATAAAGCAATGACGCGCTTCATGATCCAGTTTGCCTGCCGCCCCCAGCAGCGCCAGCTCCGTTGCCAGCTTTGCCATTGACATAACAGGATAGCGCACGGTCGTCAGCTGTGGGTCGGTGTAACGAGAAATAGGGATGTCGTCAAAGCCGATCAACGACAAATGCTGCGGTACCGCAATGCCGTTATCTTTGAGCGTCGTCAGCGCCCCGGCCGCCATGCTGTCATTGTAGGCAAAGACCGCGGTGAGGCCTAAATTGCGCCCCAGCAGCTCAACCATAGCCGCTTCTCCACCCTGCATATCCGGCGTGCCCGAGCCGATCCAGCTGTCTGGCGCAATAATATTTTGTTCCTGTAACGCCTTACACCACCCTTCCCGGCGCATATCGTCATCTTCAATGCCGTGGTTTGAGGAGAGGTAGCCTATGCGCTGATGGCCGTGGTTCAGCAGCATCCGCGTGGCCATCAGCGCCCCGCTGACGTTATCCAGCCCCACGCAGCGGTGCGCGTAGCCGGGCACAATGCGGTTAATCAGCACCATCCCCGGAATATGCTCCATAAAGTCGCCAAGCTCTTCATCGCTGAGGGCTTTGGAATGGACGATCAGCGCGGAACAGCGCTGGCGAATCAGCACCTCGATGGCATGACGCTCTTTTTCCGCCTCATGGTAGCTATTGCCGATCAACACATATTTCTGGTGCTGCTGAGCGACCGTATCCACCGCTTTGACCAGCGCGCCGAAAAAGGCATCCGACACATCCATCACCACCACGCCAATGGTGTCGCTGACCTGCGTCGCCAGCGCCTGGGCGTTGGCGTTCGGCCGGTAGCCCAGCTGCGTTACCGCTTTCATTACATTTTCCCGCGTATCCGGGCTCACCAGCGCGCTGTTGTTCAGCACGCGCGAGACGGTCGCCACGGAAACGCCCGCCTGACGGGCGACATCACGAATGGTGATCATGCTTACCGCCCTTAAGAGAATTGCAATACGTCACACCCACCTCCTGTGTTCAGCAAGGTGGCTATTCTGGCAGCGACGTGCTGCACGCTACGTGAGAGATGTCACAAGCCTGGAAACGGTTACATCCGTTTTGTTAATGATTGTGATCGAGATCGTTATCTGGATGTGTTTTTTAGTGATGTCCCCGACGCACGCAGGGTTAACTGACGCCACAGCCATTCCACCGGCCCCTGACGGAAATAACGTAGCCAAAAGAGAGAGAAGGTGATATTTACCGCCCAGACCGGCACCACGAAAGCCAGCAACTGCAGACGGTCAAACTTCATAAACAGGCCAAAACGGTAAAAAATAGTGGTGCAGACCAGCGTTTGCAGCAGATAGTTGGTAAGCGCCATCCGCCCGACGCAGGCGATAGCCCCCACCAGCCGCAGCCTGCACAGCTGCGGCCAGAAGCCCCATGCCAGCGCGGCATAGCCTATGGTCTGCAGCGGGGCGCCCAGTTCGCGAGGAGCCTGTAACAGGAACGCACACCAGCGAGGATTCCACCCCAGATGCCACTGGGCAAAAATAGCCGGCAGATTGACGGCCATGCCGGCGACAATCAGCAGGGCGCCGGTGCGGCGATAGTGGCTAAGGCTAAACTGCCCTTTTAACCAGCCGCTGCGCATCAGCGCCGCTCCCATTAGCATCATCCCCGCCAGCTGCCAGCCGTACTGCGCCCCCAGCGCCAGCAGGTTATCGGAGAGCATATCGGCACGGTTGCTGACCGCCTCCAGCCCGCCGTTCAGCTTCCAGTATTGCTCATACTGTAAATTGGCCGCATCGGGCACCCATGAACGGTTCGGCGCGCCGCCGGAAATCACGCCGAGCAGCACGAGCACCGCAACACCGATGACGTAGAGCACGACGCCGGTGTTAAACAGCGATTTGATGTGATGCGCATCGCGCACCATGCGCCACGCCACCAGCCCCACCAGCGCATAGGCCAGCAGGATATCGCCATCCCAGAACAACAGACCGTGGATAAAACCCAGCAGCGCCAGGAGCGTCAGGCGCGACTGGATCCAGCGCTTGCCGCGAGGCAGCAGCATCTGTAGTCCGGCGCCAAACAGCAAGGCAAACAGCGTCAGAAATTTGACCTGCGCAAACAGATCGAGAATTGCCCAGGTCCAGGCATCGCTGAGGGAAATGCTCCCGGACCACGCCGGGTTGAGGTAGGCGGCCTTCGGCAAGCCGAAGGCGCTGATATTGAGAAGCAGGATCCCAAGGATGGCGACGCCGCGCACAAAGTCCAGCGTGACATTTCGCTCCATCTGCCCTGCTCCGTATTTTAGTTGTGGTGACGTACGGCGCGCAGGAACTCCTGGCGAGTATTCTGGCTGGATTTAAACAGGCCGCCCAGAGAGGTCGTCGTCGTGGCACTGGTGGCATCACGGATGCCGCGCGCTTTGACGCAGTAATGCACCGCATCAATGGATACCGCAACGTTGCTGGTGCCCAGCAGCGTCTGCAGCGCCGTTAAAATCTGCTGAGTCAGTCGCTCCTGCACCTGCGGGCGCTGAGAGAAGAACTGCACGATACGGTTAATTTTCGACAGGCCGATGACCGAATCTTTCGGGATATAGGCTACCGTCGCTTTACCATCAATAGTGACAAAGTGGTGTTCACAGGTGCTGGTCAAGGTAATGTCACGCACGGTGACCATTTCATCGACCTGCATTTTGTTTTCGATAACGGTGATTTTTGGGAACCTGGCATAATCCAGCCCGGAAAAAATCTCATCGACGTACATCTTGGCGATGCGTCGTGGCGTTTCCATCAGGCTGTCATCAGTTAGATCAAGATTCAGCAGTTGCATAATCTCGGTCATGTGTCCGGCAATCAAGCTCTTGCGAGTTTCATTATCAATTTCTTGTACTGGCGGACGCAGCGGCGTCTCCAGCCCACGAGCGACCAGCGCTTCATGAACGAGTATGGCTTCTTTACTCAGTGCTGACATTTAGGTTCTCCTGCAGGTGTGGCGCTCTTTGCTCTTCTGCGGGCAAAGTTTGCATTCATTGTGCGTGAGGTGGCGCACATAATCCAGTAGCCGAAACGATAATTATTGAAATTTGCGTGAGCTATTGATCCCTCGCGACGGGCCCTGCCTGCCGCTCATTAAACTTGCCCTACTCGCCTTTCACTCAGCCACTTAGCGCCACGCGGTATGGCACCGTTTCCGGCGGGCGGGCAGCTGCGGGCATGTTGGCTAAAAGTTGCATTAATGATGCAATATGTTCCTCAAAGGAGGAAGTGAAAGTTACTCACGGGTAGATGAAATATCTGTATTATGACCTGACACCCGCATTTACCTTCCTGAGGAGCCCTGCATGGAATTGCTTGAAGAGCATCGCTGTTATGAAGGTCGGCAGCAACGCTGGCGGCACGACTCCAGTACCCTGAACTGTGCAATGACGTTCAGTATTTTTTTACCTCCCCTGCGTGATGAGACGCCGCCGCCGGTGCTCTACTGGCTGTCGGGGCTGACCTGCAATGATGAAAACTTCACCACCAAAGCGGGCGCCCAGCGTATCGCTGCCGAACTTGGTCTTGTGCTGGTGATGCCGGATACCAGCCCTCGCGGCGATGATGTCGCCGACGATAGCGGTTGGGATCTGGGCAAAGGCGCAGGTTTTTACCTGAATGCCAGCCAGGCGCCGTGGTCTGCGCATTTCCAGATGTACGACTACCTGCGTGACGAACTGCCGCAGCTCATCCGTTCGCAGTTTCACGTCAGCGAGCGCTGCGCAATCAGCGGTCACTCGATGGGCGGGCACGGCGCACTGATCATGGCGCTGAAAAACCCGGGTCGCTTTACCAGCGTTTCCGCTTTCGCGCCCATCGTTAACCCTACGCAGGTTCCCTGGGGGCAAAAAGCCTTCACCGCCTATCTGGGGGCCGATGAATCGACCTGGCAGGCGTGGGACAGCTGCGCATTAATGCAGGCCAGCCAGCCCGGCGATGCCATTCCGACGCTGATAGACCAGGGCGATAACGACACATTCCTCGCGCTACAGCTGCAGCCGGCGGTGCTGGCAGAGTGCGCGCGGCAGAAGGCGTGGCCGTTAACCCTGAGAATTCAGCCCGGCTACGATCACAGCTACTATTTCATTGCTTCATTTATCGAAGATCATCTGCGTTTTCATGCCCGCTATCTGCTGGCCTGATTGCCTGCCGGTGTGCCGCAGCCTCGTCGCGGCGCACCGTTTCCCGCTGGCCCGACCGCCGCGCAATGGCATGCGTCATTCAACAATCACCGTTTCTTTATTCTTCGACAGCAGGATCTTTATCAGCTCAATATAAGAAACCGGTTTAAAAAAATAATAACCTTGTAACAGCGTGATATTTTTCCGGTTGAGATAATTCAGCTGCTCTACGGTTTCAACGCCCTCAGCCACAATACGCAATGAGAGCTTGCGCGCCATTTCAAGCACGCAGTCCAGCAGCTTCGTCGATTCATCGAGGCCGTTCACCCGACCGACAAAGCTTTTATCGATCTTTATGTAGTCAATGTTCAAATCATGAAGATAAGACAGCCCTGAATACCCGGTGCCAAAATCATCCAGCGCAATTGTAAAAGCGAGGGCGTGCAGGGTGTTCAGATTCGCGATCAGCTGCTCATCGACGTGGAGCGGTTCACGTTCGGTGACTTCAAGCACCAGCGTTAAATTCTTGTTCTGGAAACCGTCGCGGTATTTCAGACAGTCATCCATAAACTGAGGCGAACTGATATGTGAAGCGCTGAAGTTGATACCAATATGAAAACCATCGGGCAGCTTGCTGGTGATTTTGTTCATCTGCACCACCACCTGCGCCATCAGGCTTTGGGTTAAGGGAATAATCAGTCCCGTTCGTTCCGCGAGGGGGATAAATGTCACCGGTGAAATAAGCCCCAGTCGCGGATGTTTCCATCTGGCCAACACCTCGACGCCATAGATAGCCCCGCTGCGGCCATTAACCACCGGCTGGTAAAAAGGAACGATCTCCCCGTTTTCAATGGCTTTACGTAAGTTATCCTCGGGGGTCGTGTATTTGTTCGCATACTTCAGCAGGATCCAGGCCAGGGCGCATGCCACGAACAGAATAAAGATCAACAAACCAGCCCCCTGATTAATCATTCGTTTAACACTAAAAAACGCCGGGAGATTGTATTCAATAGCAAACATAAATTCAGCCGATCGGAAATATGCGGTGGTACTGCGGCTTAAGTCGGTGTTTCTGACATCGCCTGCCGTTCCGATAGTCCGGTCGCCCACCACTAAGGCAAATTGCGTATTCTGTATATTGCTGCTCAGCGCATCGCGAATATGCACATCGCTGATGCTGATGACGGCTTTTCCGGCCGGAAAACGCGTTTGCCAGGCGAGAATCGGCCGACTGTTCACGGTATTTCTCGCGGGAATCAGCATTAACCGGGTGTCCGGCATATCGTTGAAATTCAACAGCAGAACCCGATTTCCCGGCAGGGAAGAACACCAGATTTTATCGTCCTTAATAATCAAAATCGTTCTGAGGTGTGGTTTAAGCGCCGCCTCCGTCCCAAGTTGGAACTGGCCTTCCGGCGTACAGCCTCTGCTCGCCACCTCCAGCGCGGTTGTTGTCGCCTGGCGCGCCTCCTCAAGAATGGCATCAATTCTTTTCGCGGCATGATGTGCGGCATTGGCGCTATTTATTCTGGCGGAGTACCACAGCTGTATATTCAAAATAGACACGCCGATGAGGATAAAAAATACAGCAACGAAAACAGGGAGTATGACATTGCGCATTATTGTTCTCTGTCAATGGAGATGCGATTAATGAATAACGTCGACATGCTCACCATTGATCCTCATGACGTCAGTCATGTTCTCAATCTTAACCCTGCCCTCTGAATGTGTTCTGGACACCAGCGGAAATAACCGGCGGATATTACCACTCACCGTCGAATTTCAGTTCTGAACAAACCGGAGGAAGTCATCCATCCTGATAGAGAATGGGAGCGTCTCTCCCTATAGTGTATACGCCATTTCGCGCCGCGCCTGTTTGTGTGATAACGGCGCCAGCGCATTGAAAAACATCCGCAAAAACAACTCACCGTCGGCATTGTGGAAACACCGACGGCGATGTAAGGTCAGGCCATCATGATGCAAAGCCGGCCAGAGGTTTATCCAGGGGCAGACAGCAGTCGCCATCTGCCCTCTTTCCGCTTCGATCAGAAGCGGTAGTCCACGGCCATAAAGTAGCGACGACCTTCTTCGGTATAGCTATAGTCGTCGCGGCTCAGATCTTTATCCCCCACGTTCAGCACGCCTGAACGCAGCTTCACGCTCTTCGTCACCTGCCAGGCCGCACCGATATCAAACATGGTGTAGCCGCCCGGGGTTTTCGAGGTGGCGCTGACAGCGCGCTGCTCGCCGGTATAATTCGCGGTGACGTAGAAGGACCAGTCATCCAGCGGTTTCCAGTCCAGCGTCCCGTTGGCGGTGTGGAACGGCAGCGATTGCAGCGGTTTGTCGCCACCGTTGCTGAGATCGCGGCCATCGTTATAGGTGTAGTTCACCGTCAGCTTCCACTCGTCGCCGAACGGCACTTTGACTTCGGTTTCCACCCCTTTAATACGCGCTTTGTTGACGTTGAAGTAGCGGAAGACCGGTACGCGTTTGCCGTTGACCGTTTTCCAGCCGACAAAGTTCGGGTAGCCCGGCGCTTCGCTGGCGCTGGAGGTTCGCAGAATATCGATCATATCGTCGACGTTATTCTGGAAGGTGGTCACGCTGCCTTCTACGCCATCCAGCAGCCCCTCTTCGCCGCGGTAGTAGAGGCCAAGTTCGAAGCTTTCGCTGGTTTCCGGCTTCAGGTCCGGGTTACCAATGATGCTGCACGAGCCACGGCAGGAGTTGGTGGTCCAGTCCGGGTTCAGCTGCAGCAGCGACGGCGCTTTAAAGGCCGTGGCCCAGCCGCCTTTTACGGTGACCGTATCGGTTGCGTTGTAGACGAGGTAAGCACGTGGACTCCAGTGATCGCCGTAGGTTTGATGGTCGTCCATACGAATACCGGTGGTCAGCGCCAGCGGTTCGAAAATACGCCACTCATCCTCAACAAACAGCGCGTACTGGCTGGCAGAGGTGGATTTTCCGCCGCTGCTCAGGTTGACCGGATCTTTCAGTTTATCGTGGCGCCATTCGCCACCGAAGGTCAGCAGCTGGTTAATCATCCCCAGCGGCAGAACGTACTTGCCGTCAACGGCATTGCTTTCAGAGGTGATCGTCCCGTCCTGGCCTGGGTTTTTGTTATCGACTTTTTCGCCATAAAACTTCAGTTCGCTATTGCCCACGTCCCAACGGCCGTTATGGCTCAGGGAGTAGTTCTGGCGTTCCAGACGGTTGCGGTCGAGGGAGTCGGAATCGCGATCCTGGCGATCGAAGCCATAGCCGGCGGTGATGTCCTGGTTATCGGTCGGCGTCCAGGCAAACTCAACGTTGCCATCGCGGCTGGTAAAACCTTCAATACGCGGCGTTTCGCCGGCGGCATTGCTGGAGGGCTGCTGATCGTCTTTCGCGCGTTTTGCCAGGTTGCCGTAGGCTTTCATCCCCAGCACGCCGTCAATCAGCGGGCCGCTGGTAAAGAACTGACCGTTGTAGGTATCACCGCGATCGCGATGTTCCTGAATCGTGGTATCGGCACTCAGGGTTCCGGTCCACTTCTGGCCGACTTTTTTGGTGATGATGTTCACCACGCCGCCGAGGGCGTCGGAACCATAGAGGGAGGACATCGGCCCGCGGACCACTTCAATGCGTTCGATGGCATCGACCGGGATCCAGTTTAAATCGAAATCGTTATGGCGGAAGACCGCGTTGCGCGAGTTGACGCGTTTGCCGTCGACCAGAATCAGCGTATAGCTGCTGTCGAGGCCGCGAATGCTGACGCCCTTGCGGTTGTCGCCTTCGTTGGTGAGCTGCACACCTGGCACGTCGCGCAGGACATCCTTCAGGTTCTGGACCGGGCGGCGCTGCAGATCTTGCTGAGTAATAACGCTGATACTGGCTGGCGCATCTTTGACGCTCTGTTCAGTCGCCGCGGCGGTGACGACCAGCGTTTCTTCATTCACTTCGGCTACGGCCGGAAACGCCAGCGATACGACGGATGCGCACAATCCCGCCCGGACAAAAGGGTTTAACCTGAACATTCCATATCTCCATGAGGTCTATAACGAATCAAACAAAAGGTGCAATTAACACGTACTGTCGGCGCACCGCTCATTGGCGGTACGCGCGGTCTTTTTTTACAGTTGACGTGGCTGGTCGCCCCTTGCTGGTTGTTCATGACCGGCAAGACAGGGAGATTGGCTTCATCCTGATTTTGATGAGGATGATAAAGATAATGATTTCGATTATCAATAAAATTATGAAGAACTGTATCAATTTGTAAGGCGTACAGCATAAAAAAAACCCTCTTTAAAAGAGGGTTTTGCGGGAACGATTACAACAAGCTTCGGCCGTCAGCCTTTAAATCGCTGTGGGAACTTCATTTCGCTATAGCGGACGAAACGGGTACCTTTTGCCAGCTTATAACCAAACCAGATCACCAGGAACAGCGGGATACCGATATAGGTTGCGGCCACGCCACCCCAGTCGATGGTGTCTTTCAGGAACGCTTCATAGTTCTGGCCCAGCGTGATAATCAGGCACAGCACGAAGGCAAAGATCGGCCCCAGCGGGAAGAACCCTGAACGGTACGGCAGATTGTTAAGATCGTTGCCCTGCAGCACGTAGCCGCGACGGAAACGATAGTGGCTGATGGCGATCCCCAGCCAGGCGATGAAACCGGTCATCCCGGAGGTGTTCAGCAACCACAGGTAAACGGTCTGGTTACCAAACATCGAGCTCAGGAAGCACAGCGCGGCAATCACCGTCGTGGCATACAGCGCATTACGCGGCACGCCGCCACGGGACAGCTTCGAGAAGATGCGCGGAGCTTTGCCATCGCAGGCCAGGGTATAGAGCATACGCGTTGACGCATACATTCCCGAGTTACCCGCCGACAGCACCGCCGTCAGGATAACCGCGTTCATGATTGCCGCCGCAGACAGCAGGCCCGCATGCTGGAACACCAGGGTGAACGGGCTGACGGAAATGTCTTTCACGTCGTTACGCAGCAGACTTGGGTCGGTATACGGAATGATCAGACTGATAATCAAAATCGCGAAGACATAGAACAGCAGGATACGCCAGAACACCTGGCGCACCGCACGCGGGATATTCTTTTCCGGATTTTCGGATTCGCCCGCGGCAATACCAATAAGCTCGGTGCCCTGGAACGAGAAGCCGACGATCATCGCCACGCCTATCATCGCGGAGAAACCACCGGCAAACGGCGCGTCATCAATGGCCCAGTTGCTCCAGCCCGCAGGCTGCGCGCCTTTAAAGATACCGACGATCATCATCACGCCGACAACAATAAAGATAATCACGGTGGCCACTTTGATCAGCGAGAACCAGTATTCCGCTTCGCCAAAGCCTTTAACCGAGATCCAGTTCAGCAGGAACATAATACCGAGGAACAGGGCGCTCCAGACCCAACCCGGCGTATCCGGGAACCAGTAGCTCATTACCAGCTGAGACGCCACGAGGTCAACGGCGATGGTCACCGCCCAGTTATACCAGTAGTTCCAGCCCAGCGCGAAGCCAAAGCCCTCTTCGACATAGTTCTGACCGTAAGTCGCAAAGGAACCAGATACCGGCATATACGCCGCCAGTTCACCCAGGCTGGTCATCAGGAAATAGACCATCAGACCGATCAGAATATAGGAAAGCAGTGCGCCGCCAGGGCCTGCCTGAGAAATAGTTGCACCAGATGCAACGAAAAGACCTGTACCGATGGAACCGCCAATAGCGATCATGGTCAAGTGGCGCGCCTTCAGTTCACGGCGTAGGCCGGGCGCTTCTGTGGTTTTAGTATCCGAAACCATGTGAAAATGCTATCCATCCAAAAAACGAGGCGCGATTGTAGCAGACGATCCGGGTTCTATCCGGTACAAATGCGAAGTTATAAGAGAGCTTCATGATCGACAATGGATTATTAGTAAAGCACTAATCCCCGGAAATGCCAGTCATAATCTGCTGATCTCTCACGATAATACCCTTGCTAGCCGCCGATGATTTATACCTGACAGTAGCGCAGAAAACGTTGTAATGCCTTGGAAATATGCTTTTGCCGATGGTGAATCCGCCACAGAGTGCGGGTCAGATTAGGCAGCGGGACTGGCAGTTCAACCAGCGATCCCACCTCCAGCTGTTCGGCGATAACCCGCCGGGAGAGGCAGCTGATGCCCAGGCCGTGACGCACGGCGTGTTTGATAGCTTCCGAATTGCCGAGCTCCATGCCCAGATGAAACGCCGGCAGATGCGACAGCAACAGGTAGTCAACGATTTCGCGGGTGCCGGAGCCATGTTCACGCAGGATCCACGGCGCTTCCGCCAGCCGTTGCAGCGTCACCTCCCCTTCCAGCAGCGGCGAATCCGGTGCGGCGAACACCACGAGCTCATCTTCCAGCCATGGCTCGGCGATAATGTCTGCCGCATGACATGGCCCTTCGATAAGCCCGATATCCACCCGCAGATCGGCGACCGCATTAATCACGTCCTGGCTATTGCCCACGCTCAGCTCCAGCGGCAGGTCGGGAAAATCTCGGCGATAGTGGGCGATAATTTCCGGCAGGATATAGTTGCCGATCGTGCTGCTGGCATAAACCCGGATCGCGCCATTGTCGCCGCGAAACAGCTGCTCAATCTCTAGCGCGCGCTCCAGTAATGCCAGCGCCCGCGGGTAGAGAAGCCGGCCATGTTCGTTTACCACCAGCCGCTTGCCGACGCGGTCAAACAGCTGCACGCCCAGCTGCCCCTCCAGATCGGTCAGCGCCGCGCTGACCGCCGATTGAGAAAGCGCCAGCATCTGTGACGCCTGGGTCGTTGACCCGCTCTTTAGCACCTCAGCAAATACTTCCAGCTGCCGTAGCGTGATATGCATAACTCATCCTGCCTTCATTTATATACAGCGTGGCTCTCCGACAACCGGTCGATGGTGAGAATGCCACTCCAGACGCGAAAATATTCGCATATACCCTGAATAATTCGAGTTGCAGGACAAGACGGTTAACCGTCCTGAACAGCGTTTACGCTGGCCCCAAAGGGTTCAGGCCATAGGCCGAATCATGCGGCCAGAGAGCAAGTCCCCCAGGCACTTACTGAAACATGTGACTGGGGTAAGTGAGCGCAGCCAACGCACAGCACCTTGATGTATGGCGGGTATACCACTTATTCCGATTGATTATAAATATATAATCAATTTTATATTTAAACCAGTCCGTCGTAATCTTTACACAGACAAAGGAGAAGGTTATGACAGCACTCACTTTACCGACTAAACATCGCACCCTATGGCATTTTATCCCGGGACTTGCGCTGACCGCCGTTCTGACCGGCGCTGCGCTTTGGGCTGGTAGCTTTTCCGCTATCGCCGGCGCCGGCTTCAGCGCACTGACGCTGGCCATCTTATTCGGTATGGTCATCGGTAACACGATTTACCCTAAGCTCTGGCAATCCTGTGATGGCGGCGTGATCTTTGCCAAACAACATCTGTTACGACTCGGCATTATTTTATACGGTTTTCGCCTGACGTTCGCCCAAATCGCCGATGTCGGCGTCAGCGGTATCACTATCGACGTACTGACGCTGACCAGCACCTTTTTTATCGCCTGTTACCTCGGGCAGAAGGTCTTCGGCCTCGACAAACATACCAGCTGGCTGATTGGCGCCGGTAGCAGCATCTGCGGCGCCGCCGCAATTCTGGCTACCGAGCCGGTCGTCAAGGCGGAAGCCAGTAAAGTGACCGTCGCGGTGGCTACGGTAGTCATTTTCGGTACCCTGGCTATCTTCCTCTATCCGGCGATGTATCCGATGCTGGCGCACTGGTTCACACCGGAAGCCTATGGCATCTATATGGGCTCTACGATGCATGAGGTGGCGCAGGTCGTAGCCGCAGGACATGCAATCAGCCCGGATGCGGAAAATGCCGCGGTGATTGCGAAAATGCTGCGCGTGATGATGCTGGCTCCGTTCCTGCTGTTTATGGCCGCTCGCGTCAAACAGCTGGCGCCAGAGGGCCAGGGAGAAAAAAGCAAAATCACCATTCCGTGGTTTGCCATCCTGTTCATTCTGGTGGCGGTGTTTAACTCTTTCCACCTGTTGCCAAAACCGGTCGTCGACATGCTGGTAACGCTCGATACCGTCCTGCTGGCGATGGCGATGGCGGCACTGGGGCTGACCACTCACGTCAGCGCGCTGAAAAAAGCCGGTGCTAAACCGCTGCTGATGGCCTTGATACTGTTCGTCTGGCTGATCGTCGGCGGGGGTGCCATCAACCTGGTGATTCACAGCCTGATGGCATAACCCGGTCGCGTGAACGCACGCATTCGTTGATGTAACTCTGCAGTTAAGCCGCTATCATTACTCTCCACCCAGCGGCTTAACTGGAGCTTTTTTATGAAATACATTGGAGCGCACGTCAGCGCCTCCGGCGGACTGGCCAATGCCGCCATTCGCGCCGCCGAAATCGACGCCACCGCCTTCGCGCTGTTTACCAAAAACCAGCGGCAATGGCGAGCTGCCCCGCTCAGCGACGAAACAATTGCTGAATTCAAAGCCGCCTGCGAAAAATACCGCTTTGGTCCCGGACAAATCCTGCCGCACGACAGCTACCTGATTAACCTCGGCCACCCGGTTGAGGAGGCGCTGGAAAAATCTCGCGATGCCTTTATCGATGAACTGAGCCGCTGCCAGCAGCTCGGACTGACGCTGCTCAATTTCCATCCCGGCAGCCACCTGCAGCAGATACCGGAGGACGAGTGCCTGGCGCGTATTGCCGAGTCCATTAATATTGCATTGGCTAAAACCGAAGGCGTGACCGCCGTCATTGAAAATACCGCCGGCCAGGGCAGCAACCTCGGTTTCCAGTTTGAACACCTGGCCGCCATTATTGACGGCGTGGAGGACAAATCCCGCGTCGGCGTCTGCATTGATACCTGCCACGCCTTTGCCGCCGGTTATGACCTGCGTAGCGCAGAAGCGTGTGAGAAAACCTTCGCCGACTTCGAACGTATTGTCGGTTTCCGCTATCTGCGCGGCATGCACCTCAACGATGCCAAAAGCGCCTTCGGCAGCCGCGTTGACCGCCACCACAGCCTGGGCGAAGGCAATATCGGCCACGACGCTTTCCGCTGGATCATGCAGGACAGCCGCTTCGATGGTATCCCGTTGATTCTGGAAACCATTAACCCGGATATCTGGGCAGAAGAGATTGCCTGGCTGCGAGCGCAACAAACGGAAGAGGCCTCGGCCTGACGCCAGCCGCGTGCGGGCCGTGTGAAACGTATCGCTACGTAGAGAAGTAGAACAGAAAAAGGGCCGAATATTCGGCCCTTTTGTTTTATTACGACGCTCTATCGCGGAGGATAACTCAGGCCGCTTTTTCCGCGGTCTGTCCTTCCGGACGTTTCAGCACCGCATAGGAGAGACCGGCCACCAGGGTACCGGCAACAATCGCCAGCAGATAACCAACCACTGGGGTAATCGCGCCAGGAATCAGCAGGACGAACAGACCGCCGTGCGGCGCCATCAGTTTCGCTCCGATAGCCATAGAGATAGCACCAGTCACCGCGCCGCCTACGATACAGCATGGCAGGACACGCATCGGGTCACGGGCAGCAAACGGAATGGCCCCTTCAGAGATAAAGCACAGACCCAGAACCAGCGCCGCTTTCCCCCCTTCCCGTTGCCCTTTATCAAACTTATTGCGGGCAACCAGCGTGGCGATACCCATTGCCAGCGGTGGCACCATACCGGCCGCCATAATCGCCGCCATCGGTGCGTAGGTTTGGGTACTCAGCAGACCGACGCCGAAGGCATAGGCTGCTTTGTTCACCGGGCCCCCCATGTCGGTACACATCATCGCGCCGAGAATTGCGCCCAACAGTACCGCGTTCGCCGTTCCCATCGTTTGCAGCCAGTGGGTCAGCCCTGCCAGAATACCGGCAACAGGTTTGCCAATCAGGTAGATCATCGCCAGGCCGACGATCAGGCTGGAGACCAGCGGAATGATCAGAATCGGTTTCAGCGCTTCCATGCTCGGCGGCAGCTTCAATTTAGTGCTGATCAGTTTAGCAACGTAACCGGCAAGGAAACCGGCGATAATCCCGCCGATAAAGCCGGAGCCGCCGCTGACGGCCAGCATCCCGCCGATAAGACCCGGCGTCAGGCCCGGACGGTCGGCAATGGAGAAGGCGATAAAGCCCGCCAGCACCGGAACCATCAACGCAAAGGCTGAACCTCCGCCAATCTGCATCAGCGCGGCGGCAAGGGTATCCTTCACTTCAAAGGCTTTAATACCAAAGGCAAAGGAGAGCGCAATACACAGACCGCCGGCAACGACCATCGGCAGCATATAAGAGACGCCGGTCAGCAGGTGACGATAGGCACCGCCGCCCTCTTTCTTCGCCGCATCAGCCTGCTTGCCGCTCTGACCGGATGGCTGGTACGGTTTCGCTTCAACAACGGCTTTATCCAGTTCCTGGGCCGTTTTCTTCAGCGCCAGACCGGTAGTGGTGCGATACATCGATTTGCCGGCAAATTTTGCCAGGTCGACTTCAATATCGGCAGCCACAATCACCAGATCCGCCTGCGCCACCTCTTCCGGCGTGATGGCGTTACCTGCGCCGACCGAGCCGCGAGTTTCCACCTTCACCCACCAGCCGCGTTTTTTGGCTTCGGTTTCAATGGCTTCTGCCGCCATAAAGGTATGCGCAACGCCGGTAGGGCAAGCGGTGATCGCCACGATGCGTTTTGCACCACCGGTCGCGGCCGGCAGTGACGCAGCTGCCGGAGCAGCGTACGGCGTCGCATGGCTTTTCGCTTCGCTCAGGAACAGCTCCGGATGCGCAACGGCGCGATTAATATCGCCGAGGAACACCTGTTTACCGCTCAGCGCGCTATCCGCCGGCAGGGCAGTGCCGAGAACGATCGCCAGTTCAGCGTCGTTCGGGTTATCGGTCAGTTCAAGATGCGCTTTATGCGCTGCGGTACCCAGCAGGGTTTTCGCCATATAGGCGCGCGCCTGTCCAAGTCCGGCATCAATAATCAGCAGCGTTTTCATTATGCCTCTCCTGCTGTCAATTAAAGGGTTTTAAGTCGACACGCGCCATCATGGCGGCCAACTGGGTACGATCGGTAATACCGACATTGCTCTGGCTAACCGCCAGCGCCGCGACGGCAGTGGCCAGACGCAGCGTATGCTCGCTGGATTCACGCATCAGCAGGCCGTAGATCAGACCGCCAACCATGGAATCCCCGGCACCAACGGTGCTGACCACTTCGACGGAAGGCGGTTTCGCAATCCATTCGCCCGAGGCGTTAACCCACAGCGCACCCTCTTCGCCGAGGGAGATAACCACGTGGGCAATGCCCTGCTCGCGCAGCGCATGCGCCGCATCAATCACGTCTTTCATTTCCGGCAGCTTACGGCCCGCCCAAATTTCCAGCTCGCGACGGTTTGGCTTCACCAGCCACGGCGCGGCTTTCAGACCGGCAACCAGCGCTTCGCGGCTGCTGTCAAAGATAATGCACGGACACTGGCTGCGCAGGCGAACCATCCAGTCAGTGAAGGCTTCCGGGCTAACGCCTGACGGCAGACTGCCGCTGACGCACACCATGTCGAACTGACCCAGCCAGCTCAGGGAGTCATTCACAAAGCGTTCCCAGTCGGCCGGGGTCACTTCAAAACCGGAGAAGTTGAAATCGGTCACTTCACCATCTTTTTCCGTCAGCTTGACGTTGATGCGCGTCCGCCCCTGAACCACCTGGAAACGGTTGGCAATCCCCAGCTCGCTGAACAGCTGCTGAAAACCATCCTGGTTATCTTTACCAAGAAATCCGCCAACGGTGACGTCAATGCCGAGATCTTTCAGCACTTTCGCCACGTTGATACCTTTCCCGGCGGCATGCAGACCGGTGGTCCGCACAAGGTTGACCTCCCCGCGTTCAATTTCCGGTGTGAAACCCACCAGGTCATACGCCGGGTTTAATGTAATCGTTGCTACACGTCTGCTCATTTATGCGCCCTCCCCAAGGCCTGCGGCGATCGCTTCGCCAATCGCATCCAGAGCCTGTTGCGCATCTTCACCCTGCGCAGTGAAGCGCAGACGGTGGCCTTTCTTCACGCCCAGCGCCACGACTTTCATCAGGCTGCGGCCATTTGCCGGCTTGCCGGATCCGTCCAGATTGGTGACGGTAATGTCGCTGGAAAATTGTTTAATGGTGTTCACCAGCATCGTGCCCGGACGGGCGTGCAGCCCGTGCTCATTGCGCACCACATACTCGGCGCTCAGCACGTCGTCGGCGATAGCCTCGTCGCTGGTCAGCAGCGCCAGCAACGTCGCGCCATCAGACTTCAGCAGACGGTCAGCTTTTTTATCAATAAGCAGATTGCTCAGGCGATTCAGTACCGCGGTAGGCTGTTCATCTGCCATCGCGACGGTTATCAGCAGCGAGACCGGCTGCTCATCGGCGGTAAATGTGCTGGCGGCACGGCTGACCGCAATCGCGCTGCGCAGGTTGCCTTCCGCGCTGTCGTTCAGCCAGATGCCCTGCCCGAGATTAAGCGGTTTATCATTGATGGTGCGGCTGACGAAAGAGGCGTCAACGGCGCCAGCCTCTTTCAGACGCGCGGCGTTCAGCGCCTGTAATGTCATCAGGTCGCTGGCAGCGATATCCAGGCTCAGCGTGTCATTATCCAGTTTCAGCGCTTCGCTCTGCTTTTCACCCATCAACAGGGCCCGCAGCTCTTCCGCCGTGGTCGCTGATTTAAGTTGTTCAGCGACTGAATCATCGCTCAGGACGTGGGTCAGCTGACGCAGAAGCCCCAGATGTTCATCCGAGCTGGCGGCGATACCGATTGCCACGTACGCGGTCTGCCCTTCTCCCCAGGTTACGCCCTGCGGAAACTGATAGACCTGAACGCCGGTTTTCAGCACCTGGTCACGCGTGTCGGTAGTCCCGTGCGGGATGGCAATGCCATTGCCAAGGAATGTGGAGGTTTGCTGCTCGCGAGCCAGCATCCCGTTAACGTAGCCTTCCGCCACGTTGCCCGCGCTGACCAGCGCTGCGGCAACCTGACGAATCGCCTCTTCTTTATTACCGGCCTGCTGGCCGGGATGAATATCCTGCACAGATAACTGGAACATGGTTCTCCTCTCCTGCTGTATTGAATCGTTTCAGCTATTTTGCGAAAAAAGGCGTCATCTTCCTGATGGAGAAACTCCCGATGACGCTGAAACGTTTCAATGAGTCTGTACCTTTCTTATCCACTGCGCAAGATCTGTTATCAACCTGATAACGGAAATTAGAGGTGCAGCACACTTTTGCTGAAGCCCGACGTTCGCATTCAGCCAGGCTTCAGCTTTTTGCTGAAATGACTAATTTGAAACTGCTTTTTAATTTTACATACCATACTACTGTTCATTTTCTGAGTGACGGCGTAAACTCCGCTGCTCAGACAATTACAGATAACCACCCATGCAAAACAGTAGCGCCGCCCTCCCCCGACGCGGGTTCGATTTAACCTCTTCTGCTTTCCTGATCGTTGCCTTCCTGACGGGCATTGCCGGCGCGTTGCAAACGCCGACCCTGAGCCTGTTTTTAACCAACGAAGTGCATGTGCGCCCGGCGATGGTCGGCTTCTTTTTTACCGGTAGCGCGGTGATCGGTATTCTGGTCAGCCAGTTTCTCGCCGGACGCTCGGACCGCCAGGGCGATCGCAAGCAGCTGATTGTCTTTTGCTGCCTGCTTGGGGTCCTGGCCTGCCTGCTGTTCGCCTGGAACCGCAACTACTTTATTCTGCTCTTCGTCGGGGTCTTCCTCAGCAGCTTCGGCTCCACCGCCAACCCGCAGATGTTCGCCCTGGCGCGCGAGCATGCCGATAAAACCGGCCGCGAAGCGGTGATGTTCAGCTCCATTTTGCGTGCCCAGGTCTCGCTGGCGTGGGTGATCGGCCCGCCGCTGGCCTACGCGCTGGCCATGGGGTTCGGCTTTACCGTGATGTATCTCTGCGCCGCGATCGCCTTTGTGGTCTGCGGAGCGATGGTATGGTTCTTTCTGCCCAGCATGCGCAAAGAGAAACTGGCGGCAGTCGGTCATCTGGAAGCGCCGCGTACCCATCGTCGCGATGCGCTGCTGCTGTTCAGCGTTTGCACATTAATGTGGGGTATTAACAGCCTGTACATTATTAATATGCCGCTCTATATCATTAATGAGCTGCATTTATCCGAGAAGCTGGCCGGGCTGATGATGGGGACCGCCGCCGGGTTGGAAATCCCGACGATGCTGATTGCCGGCTATTATGCCCGGCGCTTTGGTAAGCGCTTTTTGATGCGCCTCGCCGCGGCGGCCGGAATACTGTTTTACGTGGGGATGCTGCTGGTGCATACGCCCGCTTTACTGCTGGCTCTGCAGGCGCTGAACGCGATATTCATCGGTATTCTGGCCGGTATTGGCATGCTCTACTTCCAGGATCTGATGCCCGGCCAGGCCGGCGCTGCCACCACGCTGTATACCAATACCACCCGCGTCGGCTGGATTATTGCCGGTTCGCTGGCGGGCGTGGTGGCAGAAATCTGGAGCTATCACGCTGTTTTCTGGATTGCCCTCGGCATGGGCGCGGTGTCATTGCTTTGCCTGTGGCGCATTAAAGACGTTTAAGGCGCGGTGCTCGCTTCCAGCTGGATAAGATAGGTCATGGCCGCTTCGCGATTTGTCGAACACATCTCAAAGACAGGCTGCAGGCTGGCGCAGACTTTCGGTCTGAGCGGCGACGTGAAGATGTTGCACAGATTCTGTTCCGAAAGCTGGACGCAGCGCGTGTTAGCAGGCTTGCCGTCAGGCATTCCGGGGATCGGGGATGAAATAGAGGGGGCGATACAGCAGGCACCGCAATCGATACGACATTCCATAAATGACTCTCTTGATGTTGCGGTTCACGGCCCAGCCTAAACGTTTTGTCCAGAGATAGCAAAACTCGCGAATTCCACTTGCCTGAAAGCCCCGGCACGAGTAGTTTTACGCGATATTTTTTGAACCGTTAAGTGACAGGATTACTGCAATGCCAAGAGCGAATGAAATTAAAAAAGGTATGGTGCTGAATTACAATGGCAAGCTGCTGATTGTAAAAAATATTGATATTCAGTCACCGAGCGCCCGTGGCGCAGCAACGCTGTACAAAATGCGTTTCTCTGATGTACGTACCGGTCTGAAAGTGGAAGAGCGCTTTAAAGGCGACGATATCGTTGACACCGTGACCCTGACCCGCCGTTTCGTTGACTTCTCCTATGTTGACGGCAACGAGTACGTGTTTATGGATAAAGAAGATTACACGCCGTACACCTTCACCAAAGAGCAGATTGAAGAAGAGCTGCTGTTCATTCCGGAAGGCGGCATGCCTGATATGCAGGTTCTGACCTGGGATGGCCAGCTGCTGGCGCTGGAGCTGCCGCAGACCGTGGATCTGGAAATCGTGGAAACCGCACCGGGCATTAAAGGCGCCTCGGCAAGCTCTCGCACCAAACCGGCGACCCTGAGCACCGGCCTGGTGATTCAGGTTCCGGAATACCTGACCACCGGCGAGAAAATTCGTATTCATATCGAAGAAAGCCGCTATATGGGTCGCGCGGACTAATATCGCGTCGTGGCGGATAAGGGCGGAAACGCCCTGTCCAGACCGCCCGCCGCATGAGCCGGGCAGTAAGACAAAAAAAACGGCCAGAGGCTAATGCGGGTCACTTAAAGGTGACCCGCATTTTTTTTGCTTTATCTCAGGTCAGGGCGATGCCGGTAAACGGTGGTTGGTACGAAAGGGGTCTGTCGCGTGGGTGCCGTGGAGTATTCCGTTCACTTTTGTGGCATGTTCCGTTCACGATGCATCCGACACTGTTCTCACACCCGCTGCAGGTGAACGGAATATCCCACAGAACACATGCTCGGAGTGCGAAGCCCCCTTTCACGCAAACCACCATAAAAACGCCATCCCCGGCTTAACAACAATCTCCAGGACAGGCTCGCCTGCAGAAATGTTGAAAACCTGACAGCGCCACATAAAAAACCGGCAATTTCTTTGAGATGACGGATTCTTACACCTCCGCCGGATCGGTCAGCCGACCCGTAAACGATCGGCATCAATCCAGAGGCTGTCCTTTCTACTTCTTACCTTCCCGCCGCCAGAATTACAGCAGTTCCGGATACTTCGTCATCTTCAGCGCCAGCTCAACGCCGCGTACTTCCGCCATCCCCTTCAGACGACCAATCGCCGAATAGCCCGGGTTGGTTTTCTTACGCAGATCGTCCAGCATCTGGTGGCCATGGTCCGGACGGAACGGAATCGGACGCAGATCGCCCGCATGCTTGCGACGCAGCTCTTCGCTCAGAATCGCATCCACCACCGCCACCATATTGACGTCACCGGTCAGATGCGCCGCTTCGTGGAACGTTTTGGGGTTCTCTTCACGGCAGGTCGAACGCAGATGAGTGAAGTGGATCCTGTCGCCGAAGGTTTCGACCATTTTCACCAGATCGTTATCGGCACGCACGCCGTAAGAACCGGTGCACATCGTAAAGCCGTTGTTGATGCTGTCCACGGTCTCTTTCAGCCATTGCATGTCTTCGATAGTCGAAACGATACGCGGCAGACCGAGGATCGGACGCGGCGGATCGTCCGGGTGTACGGCCAACCGTACGCCAACCTCTTCGCATACCGGTACGATAGCACGCAGGAAGACGGCCATGTTCTCACGCAGCTGCGCTTTATTGATATGGTCATATTCCGCCAGCCGCGCGCGGAACTGTTCGAGGGTATAGCCCTCTTCTGCGCCCGGTAAACCGGCAATAATATTGCGGGTCAGCTTTTCAATATCTGCTTCGCTCATCGCCGCAAAACGAGCCTGCGCCTGGCGCTGCTCCTCTTCACTGTAATCCGCCTCGGCGCCAGGGCGCTTAAGGATATGTAACTCAAAAGCGGCAAACGCGATTTGGTCAAAACGCAAGGCTTTCGAACCGTCCGGCAGCTGGTACTCAAGGTCAGTGCGCGTCCAGTCGAGAATTGGCATGAAGTTATAGCAGACGGTATCAATCCCGCAGGCTGCCAGGTTACGAATGCTCTGCTGGTAGTTGGCGATCCAGGTCGCACACTGCCCGCTTTGGGTTTTGATCTCTTCGTGTACCGGGATACTTTCCACGACCGACCACGTCAACCCTTTTTCCGCCAGCAGCGCCTGACGCTGTTTAATTTCGTCAACCGGCCAGACTTGACCATTAGGAATATGGTGCAGTGCGGTGACCACACCCGTCGCGCCAGCCTGCCGTACATCATCAAGCGACACCGGATCGTTCGGTCCATACCAACGCCAGGTTTGTTCCATCGCTATGCCCTCTCAAAGTTGTTATACCAATAACGCCAACATCAATGATGACTACCATACAGGCTTCTCGCCGGGGATCAATTTATCCCGCTAAATTGATTGATCCAGCTCACACTAAGCGTATAAATACGGCTCACCAATTTAATTTGTTGTCATATAACTTTACACTGGCATTGTTAATCATTGGTTAATCAGGTGTGTAAAGAATGACAACTATTGCTACCGCTACGCTGCCAGAAAGCGTGCAGCTTCCTCAGTACGATCGCAGCCAGCTGCGCTCGCGCATTGTGCACTTTGGCTTCGGGGCGTTTCATCGCGCTCATCAGGCCCTGCTTACCGATCGGGTGCTGAACGCCAGCGGCGGAGACTGGGGGATCTGCGAAATTAGCCTGTTCAGCGGCGACCGGCTGATGAGCCAGCTCCGTCAGCAGGACCACCTGTTCACCGTGCTGGAAAAAGGCGCGCACGGCAACCAGCCGATTGTCGTAGGCGCCGTTCACGAATGTCTGAATGCAAAGCTGGACTCTCTGCCCGCTATCATTGAAAAATTCTGCGAACCGCAGGTGGCCATCGTCTCGCTCACCATTACAGAGAAAGGCTACTGTATCGATCCCGCCAGCGGCACGCTGGACCTGACGCAGCCGCGCATTACTCACGATCTGGACAATCCCACGCTGCCGCAGTCGGTGCCGGGGATTCTGGTCGAAGCCTTGTCCCGCCGCCGCGAACGAGGCCTGCCGCCGTTTACGGTACTCTCCTGCGATAATATTCCTGATAACGGCCACGTGGTTAAAAATGCGGTTCTGGGCATGGCGGAGAAGCGCGCCCCCGAACTGGCGCAGTGGATCGCTGAACACGTCAGTTTTCCCGGCACCATGGTTGACCGTATTGTGCCCGCCGCCACCGATGAGTCGCTGGCTGAAATCAGCGCCGCACTCGGCGTAGAAGACCCATGCGCCATCAGCTGTGAGCCATTTATTCAGTGGGTGATTGAGGATAACTTCGTGGCGGGCCGCCCGGCGTGGGAAATTGCCGGCGCCCAGATGACCGATAACGTGCTGCCGTGGGAACAGATGAAACTGCGGATGCTCAACGGCAGCCACTCCTTCCTTGCCTGGCTCGGCTACCTTGCCGGCCATGCGCATATCAGTGACTGCATGCAGGATGCGGTGCTGCGCAGCGCCGCTCGCCGACTGATGCTTGACGAACAGGCCCCGACGCTGGCTATCGAAGGCGTCAATCTGACGCACTATGCCGACAGTCTGATCGCGCGCTTCAGCAATCCAGCGCTTAAACATCGCACCTGGCAGATAGCGATGGACGGCAGTCAGAAGCTTCCACAGCGTATGCTTGACGGTATTCGCGTTCACCTGCAGCGCGGTAGCCGCTGGCCGTTGCTGGCGCTCGGCGTGGCGGGCTGGATGCGCTACGTCAGCGGTATAGATGATGCCGGTCAGGCTATCGATATTCGCGACCCGCTGAGCGAGAAGATTCAGGCTCTGGTTGCCGGCAGCCGCAACGAGGAACGCGTCAGCGCCCTGCTATCCCTGGAAGAAATCTTCGGTCGCGACCTGCCGGGCAATACGCAGTTTGTAGACAACATCACCGCCGCCTGGCATCAGCTTTGTACCGTCGGTGCCCGCCAGGCTATCGCCAACGTGCCCGGGATTTAACAATTGCTGCTCTTTTGCGGACAGAATTCTTTTCTGTCCGCCGTAGCCCTTCTCTTTTCCCCTTTTTTTCGTCAGGATAGTCTCAACTGTTACAACATTACATTTGTATCCTGGAGAAAATGTGACCAAAACCAACTTGATCACGGGGTTTCTCGGCAGCGGTAAAACGACCTCGATTCTTCATCTGCTGGCCCACAAGCCTGCAGATGAAAAATGGGCCGTGCTGGTTAATGAGTTTGGCGAAGTGGGTATCGATGGCGCTTTGCTGGCCGATAGCGGCGCCCTGCTCAAAGAAATTCCCGGCGGCTGTATGTGCTGCGTCAACGGCCTGCCGATGCAGGTGGGGTTGAATACCCTGCTGCGCCAGGGGAAACCGGATCGTCTGCTGATTGAGCCTACCGGGCTCGGCCATCCCAAACAAATTCTCGATATTCTGACCGCCGCCGTCTACGAGCCGTGGATCGATCTTCGCGCCACCCTGTGCGTGCTGGATCCCCGCCAGCTGCTGGACAGTAAAGTCATGGCGAACGACAACTTCCGCGATCAGCTGGCGGCGGCCGATGTCATTATCAGCAATAAAACGGACCGGATGACGGCGGAAAGCGAACAGGCCTTTGACGCCTGGTGGCAGGAACACGCGGGCGAGCGACTGCATATTGGTGCCACCCACGGCAATATCGACCCGAAGCTGCTGGATTTACCGCGCCGGAATCTGACACCGCTGCCGGAAAGTGCCGAACATGCGCACAGTCACGGGCAGAAAAAAGGTCTGGCCGCGCTCAGCCTGCCGGCCCACCAACGCTGGCGACGGAGCCTCAACAGCGGTCAGGGCTACCAGGCCTGCGGCTGGATCTTTGATGCCGATACGACCTTTGATACGATTGGCCTGCTTGAGTGGGCTCGTCTGGCGCCGGTTGCCCGCGTCAAAGGCGTGATGCGTATTGCCGAAGGCCTGGTACGTATTAACCGTCAGGGACTTGATCTGCATATTGAAACCCAAAACGTTGCGCCCCCGGACAGCCGTATTGAGCTGATTACCGAATCCGAGGCGGACTGGAATGCGTTACAAGCCTCTTTGTTGAAACTTCGTTTAGGTTAAGGCGGGTATGTTTCCCGCCGTCTTACACAACTCGCAACTGTTATGATTAAAAACCGAATTCCCCTGATCCTGCTGCTTAACGCTGCGGGCTTTGCCCTCTTTTTTTCGTGGTATTTGCCCGCGAATCATGGTTTCTGGTTGCCGCTGGATTCCGCCATTTTCCACTTCTTTAACCAGGGTGTGGGAAAGAGTCAGGCCTATGCCTGGCTGCTGGCTATCATCAATAACCGGGCTTTCGACGCCTGCTCTTTGCTGGCGATGGGCGCCCTGATGCTGAGCTTCTGGTTGAAGGAGCAAAGCGCCGGTCGCCGTCGGATCGTCATTATCGGCCTGGTCATGCTGCTGTTCGCGGTAGTCATTAATCAGCTGGCGCAGCATCTGATGCCGGTTAAACGCGCCAGCCCGTCGCTCGCGTTCAGCGATATTGTAAAAGTGAGTGATGTTGTCGCCTTCCCGACCAAAGATGCGTCGAAAGACAGTTTTCCCGGCGATCACGGCATGATGCTGCTGATCTTCGCCACCTTCATGTGGCGCTATTTTGGCCGTCGGGCGTTTGCTATTGCCCTGACTATTTTTGTTGTTTTCGCTTTTCCGCGGGTCATGATCGGCGCCCACTGGTTTACCGATATTGCCGTTGGCTCATTGACCGCCGTCCTCATTGGCATTCCCTGGGTTCTGATGACACCGTTAAGCGACATATTGATCGCCTGGTTTAACCGTTCGCTTCCCGGCGGAGTGGGTAAAAATTAATCTCTTCCTTACATATTATTAACTATATCCATAAGGGATCGTTCTCGGTCCCTTTTTTATTTGCCCGTGTTTTTATCGCCAACGTCATCTTCCTGTCACATTAATCGTCTTACAAATGAAGCAATTGCATATTTTTTACCCACAATTGCCGCTATTTTGCGCTTTCCCGACGATTCACTTTTAGATGCACAAATTCTTATAAGAAATCTCGCAAAACCGCTCGCCATCCCACGTTTGATAGGGTAATCTCAATCTCGTTTTGCCTTTCCAGTAACCTCAATCCGGCTCAAAAATAAATTTGTGCGGTATCCCACAAATTTAGGTTTAAGGAATTGTCTCATTGCTGGCAGGTATTTAGGCTCTAACACGTTTGGCATTTTTTATAACGACATTGTCGTTAAGGACAACAAGGGAAAACAAACCACATGGTCAAATCTCAGCCGATTTTGAGATATATCTTGCGGGTAGTGCCCGCGATAGCAGTGGCAGTTTTGCTCTCTGCCTGTAGTTCGACAAGTAGTACCGCAAAGAATATGCATTCTGAGACGCATGCTGTGGGTAGTGGCGATTTATCATCACTGCAAGCCTCTCAGGATGAATTTGAAAAGATGGTCAGCAATCTGGACGTTAAGTCCCGTTTGATGGACCAGTATGCCAGCTGGAAAGGCGTGCGTTACCGCCTCGGCGGCAGCACCCGGAAAGGCATTGATTGCTCTGCTTTCGTGCAGCGTACTTTCCGTGAACAATTTGGTCTGGAACTGCCGCGCTCCACTTCAGAGCAGCAGGATTCCGGCAAGTCCATTTCACGCTCTCAACTGCGTACTGGCGATTTAGTTCTGTTCCGGGCGGGTTCCACCGGTCGCCACGTCGGTATCTATATCGGCAACGATCAGTTCGTCCATGCTTCCACCAGCAGCGGTGTGACCATCTCCAGCATGAACGAACCGTACTGGAAGAAGCGCTATAACGAAGCGCGACGAGTTCTGAGCCGCTCGTAATCCTTTCTGTCGTCAGTTATCCCTTGGCTGACGTTCAGAACAAAAAAACACTGCTGAGGCGGTGTTTTTTTTTGCCTGTTTACATATGAATGCCGCAATATAAGCTATCCCTTTTAGTGGCGATAGAGAAAACGTTTTCTATCAACCCATTGGCGCAACTCATTAACACGGACCGACTATACAGCCTATGCTTACCCGTTACCTGTCACCCCGGCGTAATATCTGGCTGACCAGCATACTCATCGGAGTGATCGTCGCCCTGCTGGCCGGTAGCATTCAGGTTATGGTGATTTACCATAGCCGGTCTGAACGTTTTGACAGTATCATCGACAACGTCAACGTCTACCTGACCGATTACTTTAGCCAGCTCGAGAAGACCATGGCCGACCTGCAGCCGCTGGTCGATCAAAAATGTGAAAATATTGCGTCAGGCCTGACCGCACGGGCAGCCTTTAGCCCAAACGTGCGCGCGTTTTTGCTGGTGAAAGATGGCGTCGCCTTTTGCTCCTCCGCCACCGGCCCCATGAACACCCCTCTGGTACAGCTCATTCCACATCTCGATACCCATAAAGCGGTCGATATGCTGCTCCTGCCGGGGACGCCGATGATGCCTGGTAATGCCGCCCTGGCGATGTGGGTACGCAACCCGCACGGCGGTAACGATGGCGTTTTCGTCTCAATCAATACCAACCTGACACCCTATATTCTTTACTCCGCCCGACAGAACGATTTCAGCAGCATCGCGCTGGTTGTCAACGATACCGCCCTTTCCACCCTGACCAACCGCCTTATTGACCCGCAAAGCCTGCACGCAGAGCCCATTCGCCAGATACAAATCAAAGGGGTGCCGCTGAAGGTCTATCTCTATGCCAACAGCTGGCTCTCGGAAAATACACAATTCTCGCTGCTGCTCGGCGTCATGTGCGGTCTGCTGGCAGGCCTGGTGAGTTACTACGTGCTGACGCTGAAATCCGATCCGCGTAAAGCCATTCTGCTGGGGATAAAAAACAATCAGTTCTATGTTGTTTATCAACCGGTAGTCAAAGCCGATACCCTGCGCATTAGCGGTATTGAAGTACTGATGCGCTGGCGCCATCCGGTAGCCGGGGAAATTCCGCCCGACGTGTTTATTAACCTGGCTGAAACGCAGCAAGTGATTGTGCCGCTCACGCATCATTTATTAGCGCTGATCGCTCGCGACGCGCCGGCCCTGCAAAAAGTTCTGCCCGCCGGCAGCAAGCTGGGGCTGAATATTTCACCGTCCCATCTGCACGCCGACGAGTTTCAGGATGATCTTCGGCAGTTCGCTGCTTCCATGCCAGCCAACCACTTCAATGTGGTTCTCGAAATTACCGAACGTGCGATGATCGATAAAAACAAGTCGCTGGCCATCTTTGACTGGCTGCATGAGCAGGGATTTGAGATTGCGATTGACGATTTTGGTACCGGGCATAGTGCGCTTATCTACCTCGAGCGTTATAAATTTGACTATCTGAAAATCGATCGCGGCTTCGTGCAGGCTATCGGAACCGAGACCGTCACCTCCCCGGTGCTGGATGCGGTACTGACGCTAAGCCGCCGCCTGCAGCTCATGACCGTTGCGGAAGGGGTCGAAACGCCGGAGCAAGCGGAGTGGTTACGCAAACATGGCGTAAACTTCCTGCAGGGCTATTGGCTGAGCCGTCCGCTGCCGCTGGAAGAGCTGATCGCGGCACATGATGAACCGGCTAAATATTTTGCCGCCCGGTAACGGCCCTTTATGATGTCTGCCCACAGAGGATATTAATCTGGCTATGTTTGCGCGTGTCTGCCTGATATTACTGACCCTGTTCAGCCTGAATAGTCAGGCGCAAACCATAACCATAAAAGAGGGCAGCACTTTTGCCATCATTGGCGAACCGAAATACGCCGCCGGCTTTGACCATTTTGATTATGCTAATCCCCATGCCCCGAAAGGGGGAACCCTGGTCAATGCCACCATTGGCACCTTCGACAACTTCAACCGCTATGCGCTGCGCGGCAACCCGGGAGTACGTACCGACGCGCTGTACGACACGCTGTTCACTACGTCCGATGATGAACCGGGCAGCTATTATCCCCTCATTGCCGCGGACACGCGCTACGCCGATGATTTCTCGTGGATGGAGATAACCCTCAATCCGCGCGCCCGTTTTCATGATGGCAGCCCGATTACCGCCGGCGATGTCGCCTTCACGTTCCACAAATTTATGACCGAAGGGGTGCCGCAGTTCCGCTTGTTCTACAAGGGGACCCGCGTCGAGGCCATTGCGCCGCGCACCGTGCGTATTACCCTGGCGCAGCCCGGCAAGGAGAACATGCTGAGTCTGCTCTCCCTGCCGGTGATGCCGGAGGCATTCTGGCGTCACCATAAGCTCAGCGACCCGCTCTCTACCCCGCCGCTGGCCAGCGGCCCCTATCGGATTACCGACTGGCGGATGGGTCAGTACATCATCTACTCCCGGGTGAAGGACTACTGGGCGGCCGACCTGCCGGTGAACCGCGGACGCTGGAACTTCGACACGCTACGCTACGACTACTACCTCGATGATAATGTCGCCTTTGAAGCCTTTAAGGCCGGCGCCGTCGACCGGCGAGCAGAGACGATGGCCAAAAACTGGTCGACCCGTTATGTCGGACGCAATTTTACCCACGGCTATATCGTTAAAGATGAGTACCCGAATACCTCGGCACAGGATACCCAATGGCTGGCATTCAATATCCAGCGCCCGGTGTTCAACGACCGCCAGGTCCGGGAAGCCATCACCCTCGCCTTCGATTTCGAGTGGATGAACAAGGCGCTGTTTTATGGCGCCTACAGCCGGGCCAGCAGCTACTTTCAGAATACGGAGTATGCGGCGCGTCAGGCGCCTGATGCCGAAGAGCTCGCCCTGCTGATGCCAATGAAAGCCGATCTGCCGCCGGAGGTCTTCACCTCCGTCTATCAGCCGCCGCGATCCCGCGGCGATGGGTTCGATCGCACCAATCTGCTGCAGGCCGATGCGTTGCTTAAGCAGGCGGGCTGGGTGCTGAAAAACCAGCGCCGGATCAACGCCGTCACCGGTAAGCCGCTGCGCTTTGAACTGCTGCTGCCTTCCGGGGGCAACGATCGCTGGGTGCTGCCGTTTCAGCATAATCTCCAGCGCCTCGGTATTACGATGGATATTCGCCAGGTCGATAATTCGCAGTACAGTAACCGCCGACGCAGTCGTGACTACGATATGATGCCCATCGTCTGGCGCGCGACGCCCTGGCCCGGAACCGACCTGCAAATCTCCTGGGATTCGTCATATATTCACTCCAGCTACAATGCGCCCGGGGTTCAGAGTCCGGTGGTAGACAAACTGATTGCGCAGATCATCCGCTGGCAGGGTAATAAGCAAAAGCTCCTGCCCCTGGGTCGCGCGCTGGACCGGGTGCTGACCTGGAACTATTACATGCTGCCGATGTGGTATATGGCGCAGGACAGGACGGCGTACTGGGATAAATTCTCCTTCCCGCAGACCCGTCCCGTTTATTCATCCGGGTTTGACACCTGGTGGTATGACGTGAACAAAGCGGCAAAACTGCCCGCGGACAAACGGTAAGGAATAACGATGGGCGCATACCTGATCCGCCGGCTGTTGCTGATAATCCCCACGCTGTGGGCGATCATTACGATCAACTTTTTCATTGTCCAGATAGCCCCGGGTGGCCCGGTCGATCAGGCCATCGCCGCCATTGAGTTTGGCAACCGCGGCGGCTTACCGGGCGCCGGAGAAAGCGGTATGGCCGCCAGCCATGCCCGGACCGGCGTCGGCAACATCAGCGAAGGTCATTATCGCGGCGGCCGCGGGCTCGATCCGGAAGTGATTGCCGAAATCACCCACCGCTACGGCTTTGATAAACCGCTCCACGAACGCTACCTGAAAATGCTCGGCGACTATCTGCGCTTCGATTTTGGCGACAGCCTTTTTCGCAGCGCGTCGGTCTTGCAGCTGATCAAAAACAGCATGCCGGTCTCCATCACCCTGGGGCTGTGGAGTACGCTGATTATCTATCTGGTCTCGATTCCGCTCGGCATCCGCAAAGCCGTCCATAACGGCAGCCAGTTTGATATCTGGAGCAGTACGCTGATCATTATTGGCTACGCCATCCCGGCCTTTCTGTTCGCCATTATCCTGATCGTGCTCTTCGCGGGGGGCAGCTATCTGGATCTGTTTCCGCTGCGCGGGCTGGTGTCCGCTAATTTCGATAGCCTGACGTGGTATCAGAAGGTTCTCGACTATCTCTGGCATATTACGCTGCCGGTGCTGGCGACGGTCATCGGCGGCTTTGCGGCGCTCACCATGCTGACCAAGAACAGCTTTCTTGATGAGATCCGCAAGCAGTATGTCGTGACCGCTCGCGCCAAAGGGGTAGGCGAAAAGCAAATTTTATGGGGCCATGTTTTTCGCAATGCCATGCTGCTGGTGATCGCCGGTTTCCCGGCGATGTTTATCAGCATGTTTTTCACCGGTTCCCTGCTGATTGAGGTGATGTTTTCCCTCAACGGCCTGGGACTGCTGGGCTATGAGGCGACCGTTTCCCGTGATTACCCGGTGATGTTCGGTACGTTGTATATTTTTACGCTGATCGGCCTGCTGCTGAATATTGTCAGCGATATCTGCTACACGCTGGTCGATCCGCGTATTGATTTTGAGGGCCGCTGATGTCTTTCCTGAGTCCCGTTAATCAGGCCCGCTGGGCGCGTTTTCGTCACAATCGCCGCGGCTATCTGTCGCTGTGGCTGTTTATGCTTCTTTTCCTGTGCAGCCTGGGCGCCGAGCTGATTGCCAACGACCGCCCGCTGTTGGTGCAGTATCGCGGCAGCCTGTACGTTCCGGCATTGAAAAATTATAGCGAGACGACCTTTGGCGGCCCGTTTGCTACCGCCGCCGACTACCAGGATCCGTGGCTGCAAAAGCAGCTGGATGATAACGGCTGGGTACTGTGGGCGCCGATCCGATTTGGTGCCACCACTATCGACTTCGCCACCCAGACGCCCTTCCCTTCCCCTCCCTCGACGAGAAACTGGCTGGGTACCGATGCCAACGGCGGCGATGTGCTGGCTCGTATTTTATACGGCACGCGAATATCGATTCTGTTCGGCCTGCTGCTGACCTTTTTCTCCAGCGTGCTGGGGGTACTGGCGGGTGCGATTCAGGGATACTACGGTGGCAAGATTGACCTGTGGGGCCAGCGATTTATCGAGGTGTGGTCAGGCATGCCAACCCTGTTCCTGATTATTTTGCTCTCAAGTGTCGTCCAGCCGGGCTTCTGGTGGCTGCTGGCCATTACGGTGCTGTTCGGCTGGATGGCGCTGGTCGGCGTCGTGCGGGCGGAATTCCTGCGCACCCGTAACTATGACTATATTCGCGCGGCGCAGGCGCTGGGGGTCAGCGATCGCCATATTATTTTCCGCCACATGCTGCCTAACGCCATGGTCGCGACCCTGACCTTCTTGCCGTTTATTCTGTGCAGTTCAATCACCACCCTGACTTCACTCGATTTTCTCGGCTTCGGCCTGCCGTTAGGTTCGCCCTCTCTGGGGGAGCTGCTGCTGCAGGGGAAAAACAATCTGCAGGCGCCGTGGCTGGGCATCGCCGCCTTCCTGTCGGTCGCGGTGCTGTTATCGCTGTTAATTTTCATTGGTGAAGCCGTCCGCGACGCCTTCGACCCCGGTAAGGCGGTATAACATGACGCAGCCTTTGTTAGAGATAGACAACCTCTCCATCGCCTTCCGCCAGCAGGGGAAAATGCAGACCGTCGTCAGCGAGCTCTCCCTGGATATTGGCGCCGGGGAAACCCTGGCGCTGGTGGGAGAATCCGGTTCCGGTAAAAGCGTCTCCGCGCTCTCGGTGCTGCGCCTGCTTCCCTCTCCGCCGGTCTGCTACCCCGGCGGAGACATTCGCTTTCACGGTCAGTCGCTGCTCCATGCCGATGAGCGCACGCTAAGTAAGGTGCGCGGGAACCGTATCGCGATGATTTTTCAGGAACCAATGGTGTCGCTCAATCCCCTGCATACGCTGGAAAAACAGCTGTATGAAGTCCTGTCTTTGCATCGCGGTATGCGTAAAGAGGCCGCGCGTGGCGAGATCCTTAACTGCCTGGAACGAGTCGGTATCCGTCATGCCGTACGCCGACTGGCGGACTACCCGCATCAGTTTTCCGGCGGCGAACGCCAGCGGATCATGATTGCCATGGCGCTGCTCACCCGTCCAGAACTGCTGATTGCCGACGAACCCACGACCGCCCTCGACGTGACCGTACAAGCGCAAATCCTGCAGCTGTTACGCGAGCTGAAAAATGAACTGAATATGGGACTGCTGTTTATTACCCATAACTTAAGCATTGTTCGCCGGCTCGCTGACCGCGTGGCGGTGATGCAAAACGGCCGCTGCGTCGAACAAAAGGCCTGTCGGGCGCTTTTTGCCGCCCCCGAACATCCTTATACCCGTCGCCTGCTGGACAGCGAACCCTCCGGCAGTCCGGTACCGCTGGCCGCCGATGCGCCGCTGCTGCTGAAGGCCGTCGATCTGAGCGTCGCCTTCCCGGTGCGCAAAGGGCTCCTCCGCCGGGTAGTGGATCATAACCGGGTGGTCAACGCGCTGAACTTCCAGCTGCGCGCCGGGGAAACCCTGGGCCTGGTGGGCGAGTCGGGATCGGGGAAAAGCACTACCGGGCTGGCCCTGCTGCGCCTGATTGCCTCGGAAGGGACGATCGCCTTTGAAGGGCAAGCGCTGCAGGGACGTAGCCGTCGGCAAATGCTGCCGCTGCGCCGCCAGATGCAGATAGTTTTCCAGGATCCCAACTCGTCGCTGAATCCCCGGTTGAACGTGCTACAGATTATTGAAGAGGGTCTGCGCGTCCACCGCCCAGGGTTAACGCCGGCCGCGCGTGAACACGCGGTGATACAGGTGATGCAAGAGGTGGGGCTCGATCCGCAAACGCGGCATCGCTATCCGGCTGAGTTTTCCGGCGGCCAGCGTCAACGTATTGCGATTGCCCGGGCGCTGATTGTGAAGCCTCAGCTTATCGTGCTGGATGAGCCCACGTCGTCGCTGGACAAGACTGTCCAGGCGCAAATTCTGGCGTTGCTGAAAGCGTTACAGCAAAAACATCGGCTGGCCTATATTTTTATCAGCCATGATTTACGCGTAGTGCGGACGTTGTGTCATCAGGTGATGGTGTTACGGCAGGGAGAAGTCGTCGAGCAGGGAGAGTGCGAACGCGTTTTTACCGCTCCGCAGCAGGAATATACCCGCCAGCTTCTGGCGCTGAGCTGACGGTCAGAATGGGTTGTGGCCTGAGAACGGTTCGGCAATCGCCACGCCGAAATTTTTCAGTCGACAGGTTGCCGCAAACTCGTCCTGTAAATTGACAAACAGGCACGGCTCCCCTTCACACTCAACGATGGAGCAATCGACTTCGATGTCGCTGAGGGCCTGGCTGAGCTTATGCATCACCGGCCACGCTTTCTCCCCGTCCGGGCTGAGTAGCTTCAGCGCAACGAGGCTGTTTTCACTTTCGGCGCCGTTTTGCGGAATCGGTTCAACTCTTGAACCCGCAAAACCGGCCAGCCAGCGATAGCTCTGCGGCAGACGGTGTACGATAGAGAGTTGCTGTGTATTCACTTAGTTTCCCCGGAAGCAAAATGCTTCACAATAAATTTACATCAATATTAACACATCGTTGACAAATAGTCCTGCATCAGCATAGAAAACGTTTACACCCGCGTCACGCCAGGGTTAACGACTTATAATCCAGAACTTTATAGTTTCTCTGCGGAAACAGATCGGGGCTATATGTACCCGTTTCTGTGATCCAAAACAACTTTTTTATCGCAACAATGCGACTTTTTACACTAATTGATTTTACATAAAAGAAACAAATTACAGAACCGGGAAGCCCATCGCGGTTGATGTGCATCAAAAAAGGGGCGGAAATCGCCCCTTGTGGAAGGTATTTTAGTGCGCGTTTTTGCGCCGCCGGCTGGCGTAGAGATAAAAAAGGATGGAGCTGCTGGCACAAAAGGCGATCGAAATCAGCATCGGCCAGGCGGTAGTAAAGGTGGCCATGGAGAGCAGTGCGCCAATAATCGCCCCGATGCCAAAGCGGAAGGTCCCCGCCAGCGATGAGGCGGTGCCCGCCATATGCGGAAACTCGTCGAGAATGACCGCCATCGCATTGGAGGAGACCATTGAAACGCAGCCAACAAACGCCGCAACGCCGACCACCAGCGCCCAGAATCCGACATCCAGCAGCGCGCAGACCACCATCCATACCGCCATCACAAACTGAATCCACAGCCCGGCGCGGAACATATTCAGCGCCCCGACCCGTCGGACAAAGCGGCTGTTAATGATGGTCATGATGAACAAGAAGACAATATTCAGCGCAAAATAGTAACCAAAGTGCTGGGGCGAAACGTGGTTGATATTGATGTAGACAAACGGCCCGGCGCTCAGGAAGGAGAACATCCCGGCAAAGCTGAAGCCGCTCGCCAGCATATAGCTCAACACCCGCTTATGACGGAACAACGTCGCAAAGTTGCCCAGCGTGGTACGCAGGCTAAATTTTTGCCGCCGTTCAACCGGCAGCGTTTCGCTGATGAAAAAAGCGATCATCGCGGAGGCCAGCAGCGCCGCCAGCGCGAGAATCCAGAAGATCGCGTGCCAGCTGAACCACACCAGCACGGCGCCCCCCACCATCGGCGCAACCAGCGGCGCGATAGTGGTGACCAGCATGACAAACGACATCATCCGCGAAAACTCTTCTTTCGGATAGATATCGCGCATCAGGGCGTTGATGACCACACTCGCCGCCGCGGCCGCCAGACCGTGGAAGAAACGCATGGTAATCAGCATGTCGATAGTCTGCGACAGCGCGCAGGCCACCGCAGCCGCCGCAAAAATCAGCGTTCCTCCGAGGATCACCGGCTTACGGCCGATGCTGTCCGCCATCGGGCCATACAGCAGCTGACCGAAAGCAAAGCCCAGAATATAGGTACTGAGCGTCATCTGCGCACTGCCGTCCGGCACATTAAACTGCGCCGAAATCACCGGCAGCGCCGGGAGATACATATCAATCGACAGTGGCATCAACATGGCCAGCAGGCCAAGAATAAACACAATCCCCAGTGAAGAATTCTGCTTTGCCGTCACGTTTTACTCCGTGCATGCTGGAGGCCAACGCTGGCGATCTCGTCTTCCGTCAGCGGGCGATACTCGCCAGGCTCCAGAGACTCATCCAGCATAATGTCGCCAATACGTTCACGATGCAGGCCGACGACGTGGTTACCCACCGCCGCGAACATGCGTTTCACCTGATGGTAGCGCCCTTCGCTTATCGTTAAGCGAACTTCCGTTGGCGTCAGCACTTCCAGACGCGCAGGTTTCGTCAGATCCTTTTCATTGTGCAGCTGAACTCCTTTAGCAAACTGTTCCGCCGTTTGCTCATCCACCGGGTTTTCCAGAGTCACCAGATAAGTTTTCTCGCAGTGATGGCGCGGAGAAGTGATGCGGTGCGACCACTGCCCGTCATCGGTCATCAGCACCAGTCCGGTGGTGTCGATATCCAGTCGACCTGCGGCGTGCAGCTTATGCGCGACCGGAACATCCAGGAAATAGAGAATCGTTGGATGATCCGGATCGTCCGTGGAGCAGACGTACCCCTGCGGCTTGTTGAGCATAAAGTAGCGCGGGCCGTTCTGCTGGGTCAGCGTATTGCCGTCATACTCCACGTCGTGCTCCGGCTGGAGCTTAAACGACGCATCTTTGACGATTTCGCCGTCTACGAGAACGCGGCTGCTGCGGATTTCACGCCCGGCAATAGCCCGACTGACGCCAAGTTGCTGAGCGATAAACTTATCAAGTCGCATGAGATTTTTTTAGCCTGTAATAATGCTGGAGCGGGCAAACGCCCGAAAAAGAAGAAGTTCGCTGGCTAGTATAACGGGCTCTTAACGCCACTCAAGGGAAAAGATTCGTGGCATACTATTTGCGAGTTAATTAACGCCAGTATAGCCATGACTTTTACATTACGTCCCTACCAAAAAGAGGCCGTCGACGCCACGCTCGCCTGGTTTCGTCGCCATCATGAGCCTGCCGCAATCGTCCTGCCAACCGGCGCGGGTAAAAGCCTGGTCATCGCCGAGCTGGCACGCCTGGCGCGCGGCCGCGTTCTGGTGCTGGCGCACGTCAAGGAGCTGGTCGCGCAAAACCACGCCAAGTATTGTGCGCTTGGGCTGGAGGCGGATATTTTTGCCGCCGGGCTGAAGCGTAAAGAGAGCCACGGCAAGGTGGTCTTCGGCAGCGTGCAATCGGTAGCCCGTAACCTTGAACAGTTCCAGGCCGAGTTTTCACTGCTGATTGTCGATGAATGCCACCGCATCAGCGACGATGATGACAGCCAGTACCAGCAAATTATCAGCCATTTGCAGCAGGTCAACCCGCAGCTGCGCCTGCTCGGGTTAACCGCCACGCCGTTCCGCCTCGGCAAGGGCTGGATCTACCAGTTTCATTATCACGGCATGGTTCGCGGTGATGAGAAGGCGTTGTTCCGCGACTGTATTTACGAACTGCCGCTGCGCTATATGATCAATCACGGGTATCTGACGCCTCCGGAACGGCTGGATATGCCGGTCGTGCAGTACGATTTCAGCCGCCTTCAGCCGCAGAGCAACGGTCTGTTTAGCGAAGCGGACCTGAACCTTGAGCTAAAAAAGCAGCGGCGCATTACGCCGCATATCGTCAGCCAGATCGTCGAATTCGCCCGCACGCGTAAGGGCGTGATGATTTTCGCCTCCACGGTAGAACACGCGCGGGAAATTACCGGCCTGCTGCCCGCCGGCGAGGCGGAGCTGATTACCGGTGAAACGCCCGGCCCGCAGCGCGATCGCATCATCGAAGCATTTAAAGCGCAGCAGTATCGTTATCTGGTGAACGTGGCGGTGCTCACCACCGGATTTGATGCCCCGCATGTCGATCTGATCGCCATCCTGCGCCCCACGGAGTCGGTCAGCCTTTATCAGCAAATTGTCGGCCGCGGCCTGCGCCTGGCGCCGGGGAAAACCGACTGCCTGATTCTCGACTATGCCGGAAATCCTCACGATCTCTACGCCCCGGAGGTGGGTTCGCCGAAGGGCAAGAGCGATAACGTCCCCGTACAGGTATTCTGCCCGGCCTGCGGCTTTGCCAATACCTTCTGGGGAAAGACCACCGCCGACGGTACGCTGATTGAACACTTTGGCCGCCGCTGCCAGGGCTGGTTTGAAGATGACGACGGTCATCGTGAACAGTGCGATTTTCGTTTTCGCTTCAAAAACTGTCCGCAGTGCAATGCGGAAAATGATATTGCCGCCCGCCGCTGCCGCGAGTGTGACACAATTCTGGTCGACCCCGACGATATGCTGAAGGCCGCGCTGAAGCTCAAAGACGCGCTGGTGCTGCGCTGCAGCGGCATGGACCTGCAGCACGGTGGCGACGATAAAGGTCCGTGGCTGAAAATCACCTATTACGATGAGGACGGCGCCGATGTCAGCGAGCGCTTCCGCCTGCAGACGCCGGCCCAGCGTACCGCGTTTGAGCAGCTGTTTATCCGTCCCCATACCCGCACGCCGGGCGTGCCGCTGCGCTGGATAACCCCTGCCGACATTGTTGCCCAGCAGCCGCTGTTGCGGCATCCGGACTTTGTCGTCGCGCGCATGAAGGGCCAGTACTGGCAGGTCAGGGAAAAAGTCTTCGACTATCAAGGCCGCTTCCGCCGGGCAAATGAACTGCGTTAATCACCGCCGCGCCTGAGGTTTTCATTGCCGTCAACGCCATAGGTGGATATAATGCCGCCCGCTTTTGCATTCGCAAAGCAGATCATCTGCCTGCTGCTGGGTCGCCTGTAGCAGGATTTAAATATAGAGAGACATCAATGTTTACTATCAACGCAGAAGTACGTAAAGAGCAGGGTAAGGGTGCGAGCCGCCGCCTGCGTGCAGCTAACAAATTCCCGGCCATCATTTATGGCGGTGAAGCTACTCCGGTAGCAATCGAGCTGGACCAGGACAAACTGTGGAACATTCAGAGCAAAGCTGAGTTCTACGGTGAAGTTCTGACCATCGTTATCGATGGCAAAGAAGAAAAAGTAAAAGTTCAGGCTGTTCAGCGTCACGCGTTCAAGCCAAAACTGACTCACATCGACTTCGTTCGCGCTTAATCGCGATAGCAAGTTGAGTGGCAAACGCCCCGGCCCGCAAGGTCCGGGGCGTTTTGTTATGCGTCTTGTTTCCATAGCAAAGGCGCAAAATCAACCACCTCTCCCAGCGTCGGATGCTTGTTCATTCCCGGCTGCCACAGCATCACCATCGTGACATTCAGCCCCTGGGTACCGACTTCGGTATCGATCTCCTCCACGCCTTCCCAGCCGGCCGCCTGAAAATGGTCAGGTAAGAATCCCCACCCCTGCCCCTGCTGCAGCGCATGGCGCAATAACGCTTTTTCATTCATGTACAGCGTATGTCCCGAAATTTGCACCCGGCGGGCAATTTGCTCGTCTGCGCGGCGATGCATCACCAGCTGCGGGACCAACGACAAATTGAGCAGAGTCAACGGACGCGCGCAGTCCGCAAACAGTCGCTCGGCCGCATAAAAGCGCAGATCGACGGTTCCCAACGCGCGCCACTCCATTTCGCTACCGAGAGTCCGGTTATTGGCCTGGCAAATAGCCAGATCGGCCTGCCCGTCGGCCAGCGCCTGCTCCGCCTCGCGGCGCGATGCGCTCCAGCAGCTCATTCGCAGCTGACGTCGGGCAAGGCGATCTGCCAGTGCGCAGAGAAAGGATCGCGGTACAAACGGATCGTACACCACCCGCAGCCCCTGCCCCGCGGTGCGCGGTAGCGTCTGCGCAAACGACTCAAAGGCCTGGGCCTGGCGCAGCAATAAATGCGCCTGGCGAAAAAGTTGTTCCCCTTCGGCGGTTAACGCCAGGCTTCGCCCTTCGCGCAGGAACAGCGCATATCCCAGCGCATCTTCCAGGTAATCCAGCAGATCGCGCAGCGTGGTGCGGTCTTTTCCGAGCCGAATCGCCGCCCGCGAAAGACTCCCGGTTTCCGCGATGGTGGCAAAAGCCTCAATCTGGGCAAATGAGTAATGCAGCGTTTTCATCCTGTGGTTTCCTTTGGGGGAAAATCCCCCATCGGCTGATTTTAGCCTGCCGAAGGCGATTTATATACTGCAGGCCTGGTTGTTATGGCTAATAAGGAATCTCTGATGACAAAGATAAAAAAAACCACACCGCTGGCCCTGGCGTTGCTGTTCGCGCTTTGCCCTACCGTCAGCATGGCGCAGGCCCCGTCACCGCAGGCCTGCGGCGGAGTCATGCTGGATGTCTGCCCGACACCTTTTGATCCCGTTCTGCCTGCAACAAAAGATATGCTCAACTGGGATCGGTCCGCCCGGGTTATCGGTTTTCGCAACGACTACCGTAACTATGCCGGCGATATCTTCCATCACGGTAACGCCACGCCGCTGTTGCCGTCAGATAAGCCGCTGACCGACGTCAGCTATACGGTAAACGGCCAGACATGGAACCTGCAGGATTACCTGAAGCGCCAGAACGTCACCGGTTTTCTGGTACTCAAAGAGGGTAAGATTGCCTACAAATATCTCGGCGCAGGCAATACCGACACCACGCTGTGGACCTCCCGCTCGGTAGGTAAAGCGGTGGTCTCCACCCTGGTCGGTATAGCGATTCAGCAAGGTAAAATCCATTCGCTTAATGATCGGATCACCGATTACGAGCCCGACCTGAAAGGCAGCGCCTGGGACGATGTCACCCTTAAACAGCTGATTCAGCACACCTCCGGCGTCGAGTGGAATGAAGATTACACCAACCCGCAATCCCATTTCGCCCGCCTGACTCAGTGTGAAGCCCATCCAGGCGCCTACGGGTGCGTGCGCAAGATCGTGGCCTCCCTGAAGCGCACGCATCCCGCCGGCGAGCAGTGGTCCTACTCGTCAGGGGGCGCCTGGCTATTGGGTGATGTTCTGGAGCGGGCCACCGGAATGCCGCTTGCCGCATGGCTGGAGCAGGCCCTGTGGCAACCCGCCGGAATGGCGCATGACGGCGTCTGGCACGCTTATCAGCAGGGCAAGCATGACGTCGGGGCGCACGGCTTTAACGCCACGCTGGAAGACTGGGGTCGTTTCGGCGAGTTTGTCGCCCGGGATGGACGTCTGGCCGATGGCCAACGGCTGGTGCCTGAAGGCTGGTTTGACCAATCCTCCGCCTGGACCCAGGCGCAGAAATCAGTCTCCCCGGCACACCCGGAGGGCATTTACGGCTATCAATGGTGGAATAACGCGATTCCGGCCAACGCACAGCATGTCGACCCCAGCGCCCGCCAGGGCCTGAAAGGTTCGCTGTGGGCGCTGGGTATCTACGGCCAGGTGATTATGGTCAACCGCGCGGAACATCTGGTGATCGTACAGTGGTCAACCTGGCCGCAGGCCGAACCTTCGTTTAACGCCCAACCGCTGGAAGCCGCGCTGATGTACAGCGCTATCGCCCGCAAACTGCACTAAGGGTTATCGCGCCTTGTTTCATCCGGGGCAAGGCGCGACGAAATCGTGAGAGCCAGGTGTTGCAGTAGCATAATGGTTTTGGCATCCACAATTTCCCCCTCGCGTATCGCTTGTAACGCCCGGGCCAGTGGCCACTCCAGCACTTCGATATCCTCCCCTTCCGCCGCCAGCCCGCCGCCTTCGCCGCGGCGATCGTCCGCCGAATATTCGGCAATGAAAAAATAGAGCTTTTCGGTGACCGACCCCGGACTCATGTAGGCGGTAAAAACCGGTTCAATGCCGGTGACGCGGAAGCCGGTCTCTTCTTCCGCCTCGGCGATAATACGCTCTTCCGGCGACGCATTATCCAGCAGCCCGGCAGCCGCCTCGATCAAAAAACCATCATGACCATTAATCCACACCGGAAAACGAAACTGGCGTATAAGTACAACGGTTTGCTTTACCCGGTTATAGAGCAGAATCACCGCGCCGTTGCCGCGATCGTAGGCCTCACGGCTCTGTTCCTGCCAACGGCCATCCCGGCGCAGCAATTCAAAAGTGTATTTTTTTAACGTATACCAGTTGTCGGACAGCAGCGTTTCACGCACGTGGCGAACGCGGGAGGTATCCCTGGACATATTTTTCTCCTGATGAGATGACAGCGGCCACGATAACATGCAAAATAACGCACAAACAAGATCAAACATGAAGGAAGGAATATGTTTGCCAGCCAACGAAAACAGCAAATACTGCAGATTCTCGCCGTCGAAAAACAGGTGATGTCCGGCGAGCTTAGTCAGCGGTTTAACGTCTCTGAAGACTCTATCCGCCGGGATTTACGCGAGCTGGCGGGGGAAGGCAAGCTGCAGCGGGTCCACGGCGGCGCGCTGCCGGTTTCGGCGGCCATCGCGCCGATCGAAACAAGAAAAAACGTGCAAATCGCTTCAAAGCAGGCCATTGCCCGCCGGGCGGCGGCGCTGATCCAGCCGGGGCAGGTGGTGATTATCGATGGCGGGACCACGACAGAAGAAATGGTCCGCTGTCTGCCGGCTGATTTGGCCTGTACCGTCGTAACCCACAGCCCAGGTATTGCCGTCGCGCTGGTGGAACGACCGTTGATTGAGGTCATTCTGATCGGCGGGCGGCTGTTTAAACATTCGGTGGTCACCGTCGGCGCCAGCGCGCTGGAAGGTATTGCGCGGATCAATGCCGATCTGTTTTTTATGGGCGTTACCGGGGTGCATGACCGCGCGGGTTTCACTACCGGCGATTATGAAGAGGCGGCTATCAAGCGGGCACTCGCCGCGCGGGCAGCGGAAACCATTGTGATGGCGTCGCAGGAAAAACTGAACTCGGCATCGGCGTTTGCCATCGGCGAGTTAAGCCTTGCCAGTACCCTGATTATCGATGGTTTGCTGGATGAGGCCCTGCAGGCGAAGCTGACTCAGCACGGGATCGAGACGATCCGCGCCGACGCTGAGTAACAACGCCGCGGGCCGCCAGCCCCGGCCTTCACCGGGGCTGGCGGAGAATCAGCTACCGCCGGAAGTCCGACGCTGCAGCTGATCGCGCAGGTTAGGCGGCGTGCCTTTGATGGTCAGCGTATCCGTTGCCGGATCCCAGAACACCCGCTCGCCCAGCAGCATGGCATCAAAGTTGATCGTTAACCCGCCGCCGCTGCCGGCAAACTTGGTTAACTGACGCAGCGTGCTGCGATCCGCCGGGAAGCTCTCTTCCAGCTCATACCCCTGTTCAGCGGTAAATTGCTGGAAGCTCTTCTCGCTGACGCCGGCCAGCTCTTTGGATAAAGATTCCAGTTCAATCTCTTCTCCCGCCTGCAGCTGCTCGTTGCAATAAGCATATACCTGCTGACGAACGTTCTGCCGTTCGGACTTATCGAGCTGAGCATCGGAGGCGAAATCATCGACCGCCTGGAGCAGGCCGCGGTTCTGCGCTTTGGCATTCAGCCCTTCGCTGGCGCCGAGGAAGTCCATAAAGAAATCGGCCACTTTACGCCCGACCCGGCCTTTGAGGAAGGTCAGGTAGCGGGTCGACTCCGGATTGGTTTCCCATTCAGTTAAGTCAATGCGCGCCACAATATCGGCATGATTGATATCCAGATAGTGGGTTGAGCTGATATCCAGATCTTCATTAACGCGCATACTGCTCAGGTTGTTCAGCACCGCCACCAGCAGATACTCAACCGCCAGATAACGATACTGACAGAACAGAACGATACCGCCTTCTGCGAAAGGATATTTCGCCAGTTCATCACGCAGACGGCCGGTTGCCGCCCGGCTGAACGGGAGAAATTCTTCTTCGCCCTGGCGCTGCAGGCGAAGGGCCTGCGCCAGCTCGCTCTCTTCGTTAAACAGACCGTAGGCCTTGTTTTTAGCGCTGTAGACACGATGCAGCTCGGCCATCATTTCCACGACCGTCGCATTCGGCTCCAGTAAGGAATCGCGCAGCACCAGTTCGAGGTTTTGTTCATCACGTTTAATTAACTGATGCAGGGCAATCTGGTCGATATCCAGACTCATGTTAAACTCTCCTTTTAGACCGGCCGGTATTCAACCACCGCCGGGACGGCGACGCAACCGCCGCGTGACTCTTCGACGACCAGAGACTCGCGATCGTGCGCGCTTTTGCGCCGTGGCGAAAAAATGCGGAAAAAAAGCTGCTGCTACGGTAATATGTTGCCCTTTCACGAACAAACAGATTTTGAGTTTATGCCGCAATTATCCCGCTATAGTGATGAACACGTCGAACAGCTGCTTAGCGAGCTGACCAACGTGCTGGAAACACACAAAGCCCCCGTTGACCTTTCACTGATGGTGCTAGGCAATATGGTGACTAACCTGATCAATAGTAGCGTCGCGCCGGCGCAGCGTCAGGCTATCGCCCGTTCTTTTGCCCAGGCTCTGCAGTCTTCAATCAACGACGATCCGGCGCACTAAGGATAACCAACAACTGTATATGGTGACTCTTCGTCAGCCCTACCGAGAAAAAATCTCCCAGATGGTCAGCTGGGGGCACTGGTTCGCCCTGTTCAACATGTTGTTGGCCATGGTGCTCGGCAGCCGCTATCTTTTTGTCGCCGACTGGCCCACAACTCTGGGCGGACGTATTTTCTCGTATGTCAGCCTCGTGGGTCACTTCAGTTTTCTGGTATTTACCAGCTATGTCCTGATTCTCTTCCCGCTGACCTTTATCGTCGTATCGCAGCGATTGATGCGCTTCCTGTCGGTCATTCTGGCGACCGCGGGCATGACGCTCCTGCTGATCGATAGCGAAGTCTTTACCCGTTTCCACCTGCATCTTAACCCTATTGTCTGGGAACTGGTCATCAACCCTGACCAGAATGAGATGGCGCGCGACTGGCAGCTGATGTTTATCAGCGTGCCGATTATCTTCCTGCTGGAAATGCTGTTTGCGACCTGGAGCTGGCAGAAGCTGCGTAGCCTGACGCGTCGCCGCCACTACGCCCGGCCTGTCGCCTGGTTTTTCTTTCTCTCTTTTATCAGCAGCCACCTGATTTATATCTGGGCGGATGCGAATTTTTATCGCCCGATCACCATGCAACGGGCGAATCTGCCGCTCTCCTATCCGATGACGGCCCGCCGTTTCCTTGAGAAACATGGCCTGCTCGACGCCCAGGATTACCAGCGTCGTCTGGTAGAACAGGGGGCACCGGAAGCCGTCTCCGTTGAGTATCCGCTGAGCACCCTGCGCTATCGCGATCTGGGGGCTGGCTACAACGTTCTGCTCATTACCGTCGATAACCTGAACTATTCGCGGTTTGAGAAAAATATGCCGGAACTGGCCCGTTTCGCGCAAGAGAACGTCAACTTTACCCAGCATATGAGCTCCGGCAATACCACCGATAGCGGGATGTTTGGCCTGTTCTACGGGATTTCGCCGGGCTATATGGATGGCGTCCTGTCAGCCCGCATCCCGGCCGCGTTGATTACGGCCTTTAACCAGCAGGGATATCAGCTGGGGCTGTTCTCCTCCGATGGTTTCAGCAGTCCGCTCTATCGCCAGGCGCTGCTGTCCGATTTCTCGCTGCCAAATGAGAAAACGCAAAGCGATGAGCAAACGGCGGACCAGTGGATTGGCTGGCTCAATCGCTATGCGCAGGATGAAAACCGCTGGTTCTCATGGATTTCGCTGAATGGCACCACGCTGGATAACAGCCAGCAGCAAAACTTCGCGCGTCGCTACAGCCGTGCGGCGGGAGATGTTGATAACCAAATCAGCCGGGTACTGAGCGCCCTGAGCGATGCCGGAAAACTGGATAATACGGTGGTGATTATTACCGCCGCGCACGGTATGCCGTTGAATCCGCAGCGCGGTAAGTTTGACTGGTCCCGGGAGCAGCTGCAGGTTCCGCTGGTTATTCACTGGCCAGGGATTCCGGCGCAGAACATCGCGACGCTGACCAGCAACAAAGATGTGATGACGACGCTGATGCAGCGCCTGCTGCACGTCTCCACGCCTGCCAACGAATATTCACAGGGTGAAGACCTGTTCAGCCCCGCGCGTCGTAGGGCCTGGGTGACGGCGGCCAACGGCGATACGCTGGCGGTCACGTCGCCAGAGGTGACCGTGGTGCTGAACCACAACGGTACCTACAGCACCTGGAACAGCGACGGCAAAAAAATTGATAACCGCAAACCTCAGCTCAGCCTGCTGCTGCAGATCCTGACTGACGAAAAACGCTTTATCGCTAACTGATTGATTAATTATGAATCAATCAGCCGTTCCCCGGCTTGCATTCGGTCGGGGAACGGGTAATATTGTCCTCCATACGTCGGCACGTAGCGCAGCCTGGTAGCGCACCGTCATGGGGTGTCGGGGGTCGGAGGTTCAAATCCTCTCGTGCCGACCAAATCATTCACCGGTAAGTTATCTTAACAACCGGTAACCCCTTAAGAACCCGCATCCTCTCTGAGCCTGCGGGTTTTTTAATGCCCGAATCACCCCGCCGACACGGTCGCGGTCCGCGGTCGAATCTATCCCCGTTTCCGCACTGCTGATGAAGAAACTCCGACCTTACTGATTGTAAATCGAAGAATAGCTTCTATTATTCGTCGTACTTGCCTGACACCGGAACAATTAATATGAGAGTTAATGGACTTACGAAGGGATTTTTTATCCTGATTTTGCTGATGGTCAGCCTCGCCTTTTTTAATGTTCTTTCCCCCTATTATTCAGCCATACTGTGGGCCGCGATTCTGTCGGTCATCTTCAACCCGGTGAAGAACAAGTTGCGTGCTCGCCTCGGGGAGCGCAATGGCCTGGCCTCGTTGTTGACCGTCGTGATTATCTGCCTGATTGTTTTCACGCCGCTGGCGATCATCATTTCATCGCTGGCGATTGAGCTCAACCTGGTTTACACCCAGCTTCAGCATAACGACACCCAGTTTCCTGTGGTGGTGGCCAATCTGTTTGCCCATCTGCCTGAGTGGGCCAGAAGCTTTCTCTCCGAACATAACCTTGACAGCGCAGAGCAGATTCAGAAACAGCTCTCTGACGCCGCTCTGAAAGGCGGGCAATATCTGGCCGGCAGCGCGTTCCTGATTGGTAAAGGGACTTTCGGCTTTACCGTTAGCTTCGGCATCATGCTGTATCTGCTGTTTTTCCTGCTCAAAGATGGCCCCTATCTGGTCATGCTCATCCTTGAGTCCCTGCCGCTGTCTAACTACGTTAAGCAGCATCTGTTTGCTAAATTTGCCGCCGTATCACGGGCAACCGTAAAAGGTACCGCCGCCGTCGCCCTCGCCCAGGGGATACTTGGCGGCATCGCGTTTTCTATCGCCGGCCTCGACGGCAGCATTTTGTGGGGCGCCATCATGGCGTTTCTGTCGCTGATTCCGGCGATCGGTTCCGCCATAGTCTGGGTACCGGCTGCCATCTTCCTGTTTGCCACCGATCAGCTATGGCAAGGGGCGTTTATCGTCGGCTTCTTCGTGATTGTGATAGGCCTGGTGGATAATATTCTGCGCCCGCTGCTGGTGGGCAAAGATACCAAAATGCCGGACTATCTGATTTTGATTGCCACCCTCGGCGGCATGGAGATTTATGGGATTAATGGCTTTGTCATCGGGCCGCTGATCGCCGCCCTGTTTATTGCCTGCTGGAATCTGCTATCGGGGCGCGAGCACGCGGGCAACACCGACGAAATCGATGAAGAGTTCATCGAGGAAGGAAAAGTCAGTCGCGATGAGTAGGCATCGGGGGGAGCATTTCGCTTCCCCCGTCTCCCCTTCTGTTACTGTTATAGCGCCCCTTATTCGCGGGTATTGGCCGGTCGGACTGGAATCATCGCACCTGAAAACGTCTTCGCTTGCTGATGATTATTAACGCCGGGTTGCCGGTTGCCGTTGGCGGCAATATCCCGTCAGGGATACCCAAAGAACCTTTCGCTCAGAGAGTGAATTTGGGTAGTGAATACTTGCAAACCAGCCAATAAAGCCAGTCAATCAGACCACAATATATGAAAATAATGGTAAATTATTCTTACCATTACGCAAAAGAGTGCTAGTCTTTTGCCGTTAAAGATCGATAACAAAGGATGATGAATCGTGAAGAAAATCTCTACGCTTGCTGTTTCTCTGCTGGCCGTTGCCTGTGTTTCCACCAGCGCGCTGGCCGCTGAACAGCCTCTGGAAAAGGTCGCCCCCTATCCGAAGGCGGAAAAAGGCATGAAGCGTCAGGTGATTCAGCTGCCGCAGCAGCAGGACGAATCCGCATTTAAAGTCGAGCTGATGATCGGCCAGACCCTTGAGGTTGACTGCAACCGCCATCGCCTCGGCGGTCAACTGGAAAGCAAAACGCTGGAAGGCTGGGGTTACGATTACTACGTTTTTGATAAAGTGACCGGACCGGTTTCAACCATGATGGCCTGCCCGGACGGCAAAAAAGAGCGTAAATTTGTGCTGGCAGGCTTGGGTGATGATGCCATGCTGCGCTACAACAGCAAGCTGCCCATCGTGGTCTACACCCCAGATAACGTCGAAGTAAAATACCGAATCTGGAAAGCAGACGAAACCATCGGCAATGCCGTTGTACGCTAACGCGAAGCGATAAACAGTCACTATCCGGCGGCATCAGCCGCCGGATGTCGTTCTACAGCGCAATATCCGCCATAGGTTTGTCACCGGAGAGCGGCTTCAGCTCCGCCAGCGGGACCTGATCAACCACCGCTACCGGCTCGTAATGCAGCTGCAGTACTTCACTGGTCCACGCCAGCGCCTGTTCAATCGCCGCCGGGTTACCATCCAGACGCAGACCGTAGGAGGGAACGATCTCTTTCAGTTTCGCCTGCCAGGCGGCCGACTGCACCTTCTCTTTAAAGACCTTCTCCATCAGCTGTAGCATGATAGGCGCCGCCGTCGATGCTCCCGGAGAAGCTCCCAGCAGCGCTGCAACGGTACCTTCGTCATCGCTGACCACTTCCGTGCCCAGACGCAGTACGCCCTTCTTACCGTTGCGTTTGATAATCTGTACGCGCTGGCCGGCCTGCCACAAGCGCCAGTCCTCTTTATTCGCTTCCGGATAGTATTCGCGCAGCGCCTCGTGACGATCGTTATCTTTCTGCATCACCTGGCTAATCAGATATTTCACCAGATCGAAGTTATCCAGACCGACATTGAGCATCGGCAGAATATTCGAGGTGTTGGTTGATGCCAGCAGATCCCACAGCGAACCGTTTTTCAGGAAGCGGGTCGAGAAAGTTGCGAACGGTCCAAACAGTACTACCCGCTTGCCATCGATAATCCGCGTATCGATATGCGGAACCGACATCGGCGGCGCGCCCACTTCGGCCTGGCCATAGACTTTCGCCAGATGATGGTTCACCACCTCCGGGTTTTCGCACACCAGGAACTGTCCCCCCACCGGGAAGCCCGCGTACTCTTTCGCCTGAGGAATACCGGTTTCCTGAAGCAGCGTCAGCGCGGCGCCGCCGGCGCCAATAAAGATAAATTTGGCTTTAATAACGCGCTTCTGGCGACGATTATCGGCATCGGCCAGGGTCACTGTCCAGCTCTTGTCCGCGTTGCGCTTAAAGCGACGCACAACGGTACCAAGCTGCAAAGAGAAGTTATCATGGGTCTGCAGTCCGGCAATCAGCTGGCGGGTGATTTCCCCGTAGTTGACGTCGGTCCCGACTTCGGTGCGGGTCGCGGCCACTTTTTGCTGCGGATCGCGCCCTTCCATCACCAGCGGCGCCCACTCTTTGATCTGCTGATGATCTTCAGAATAGCGAATCCCGCGGAACAGCTCACTCTGCTGGAGCGCCGCGTAACGCGCGCGCAGGAAATTCACATTGTCTTCGCCCCACACAAAGCTCATGTGCGGCACGCTGTTAATAAACGATTTCGGCTTACTGAGTATGCCGCGTGTCACCTGGTGAGCCCAAAATTGCCGGGAGATGTGGAAGGATTCGTTGATATCGACCGCTTTGTCGATATTAATCCCACTGGCGGTTTGTGGCGTGTAGTTCAGCTCCATCAAAGCCGCATGACCGGTACCCGCATTGTTCCAGCCGTTTGAGCTCTCTTCAGCCACGCTGGACATCTGCTCGACCATGGTAATAGACCAGTCCGGCTCAAGTTCCTGAAGCCAGGTTCCCAACGTGGCGCTCATGATGCCGCCGCCAATCAACAATACATCCGTCTCTTGCTCATGGCGGGTGTTGGTCCGAGGTGTATTTGAACCAACAGCCGGTGAGCTGGGTACGGCCATCTTTTTCTTCATCGGATTTGAGCCTTACTTTACTCGCTTTTGGATTTAGCGCAGGTGAAACGATTATCGAGAATCAAGGTAACACCGAAGATCAAAAAATTAAATATTGTTTAAAATTTAAGTTGAGTTTTGAGATCTGTTATAAAAATGTTTAATAAATGTGTACGCTAAATCATATTTTGTACTGGTATATGTCACGTCCACGCGCTATCATCCCCTGTTTTGTGACAGACCGCACACAAGCTCCGGCTCGTGGTTCCGGCTTTTATCTACCAGCGAAACGCTTATGCATCAGGCCACCAACCCCGCACCACCCTCTTCGAACGGCGCGCTTCGCCATGTATTACGCTCGCCGTCGCTACTGACCCGCGAAGCGCTGGCTGGCGTACTCACCGCGCTGGCCCTGATTCCAGAGGTTATCTCCTTTTCTGTGATTGCCGGGGTTGACCCGAAAGTCAGCCTGATTGCGTCCGTCGTGCTCTGTCTGGCGATGTCGGTGCTTGGCGGCAGACCGGCCATGGTCACCGCAGCGGCGGGGTCGGTGGCGCTGGTCATTGGCCCTATGGTGCATCAACACGGCGTGGGCTATATCCTGCCCGCTGTCATTTTGGCTGGTATTATTCAAATTTTGTTTGGGTTGTGCGGTATGGCCCGACTGATGCGATTTATTCCGCAATCGGTGATGACCGGATTTGTGAATGCGCTGGGGATACTGATCTTTTTTGCCCAGCTGCCACATTTCTGGAGCACACGGCCGCTGATCCTCGGCCTGTTCGTGCTGACGCTGCTGATTGTGCTGTGGGCGCCACGCTATATCAAAGCCATCCCTTCGCCGCTGATCGCCATCATCCTGCTGACCTTGTTTACCGTCACCAGCGGCCAGCTGCTGCCCACCGTCGGTGATGAAGGCACTATGAGCGGTGGACTGCCCGGACTTACCGCTCTGCGGGTACCGCTCGATCTGTACACGCTGAGCATTATCTGGCCCTGCGCGTTGAGTATCGCCTTCGTTGGCCTGCTGGAGTCGCTGCTGACGGCTAAACTCGTGGATGATCTGACCCACACGCCATCCAGCAAAGCGCGCGAGAGCACCGGGCTGGGCATCGCCAATATTCTCGCCGGATTGTACGGCGGTATCGCCGGCTGCGCCATGATCGGGCAGACCATCGTTAACGTCGAAATGGGCAAGGGCCGAAGCCGCGTCTCAACCGTTGCGGCAGGCCTTGTACTGCTGCTGCTGGTCACCGCGCTGAGTGAAGTAATGGCTAAAATTCCGATGGTGGTGCTGGCCGGAGTGATGGTGATTGTGGCGGCAAAAACCTTCAGCTGGCACAGCATTCGGCCGGCGGAAGTGGCGCGCCATCCGTGGCCGGAAACGCTGGTTATGCTGGCGACCGTCGGCGCGACGGTCGGAACCAGCAATCTGGCCATTGGCGTTGTGGCCGGACTGGCAGTGATGGCGCTGATTCCTCGTCGGCTGCGCAGCAGGCCGACGCTTACATCAGAAATATCGTCGCCAGACCGAGAAAAATAAAGAAGCCGCCGGTGTCGGTGATCGCGGTGATCATCACGCTGGAGCCGACCGCCGGATCGCGCCCCAGCTTGACCATCACCATCGGAATAATCACCCCCATCATCGCGGCCATCAGCAGATTCAGCATCATCGCCAGCGTCATCACGCCGCCCAGCTGCGGGTCCTGATACAACCACCAGGTGATCGCCCCCATGATCCCGCCCCATACCAGGCCGTTAATCAGCGCGACGCCCATCTCGCGCAGAATCAGAAACGAAAAGCTGCCGGGCTGAATGTGCTGTAATGCCATAGCGCGCACGATCATGGTGATCGTCTGATTGCCGGTGTTGCCGCCGATCCCGGCGACGATCGGCATCAGCGAGGCAAGCGCCACCAGCTGTGAAATGGTGTGTTCAAACCCGTCAATCACCCGCGAGGCGATAAAGGCGGTGCACAGATTAACCGCCAGCCAGGCCCAGCGGGTCTTCACCGCTTTGCTGACCGGCGCAAAGACATCCTCTTCGCTGCTCAGACCGCCCATACCGCGCAGATCGCTGTCCGTCTCTTCATAGACGACGTCAACAATCTCATCGATGGTCAGACGGCCCATCAGCTTGCCTTCCGCATCAATTACCGCGGCGCTGATCAAGTCGTCACGTTCAAAGGTACGCGCCACCTTTTCAGCCTCTTCGTGCGGCTGGAAGGTGACCGGGTCCCCTTCCATGACGTCGCCGACCCGTTTTTGCGCCGCATTGAGCAGAATCGTTTGCAGCTGAAGCTCACCCAGCAGAAGCTTATTGCGGGTGGTCACAAACAGCTTATCGGTGTTCGCCGGCATTTTGCCCAACCGCCGCAGATAGCGCTGTACCGCCGCCAGCGTCATTTCCGGACGCACGACAATCACTTCGAACTCCATGATTGCCCCAACGGTATTGTCGGCGTAACGCATAATCTGGCGGACGCGCGCGCGTTTATCCGGCGGCATCGTCGCCAGTAAGCGACCGGTCAGGTTACGCGGCAGGTGCTGAACCAGATAGACCTGTTCGTCGATATCCAGGGTTTGCAGCGCGTCGAGCAGCTCGTGGTCGCTCATCTTATCGATGAGATCGCCCCAGACGTTTTCCGATGCCTCGAGCAGCACCTCGCCGCGTTTATCGTTGCTGACCAGCTGCCAGAGCGCATTACGCCCGTCGTACGGCAGCGCTTCGAGGGCATCGGCAAGGTCCGGTGGCGGCAGGTGAGAGACCAGCACCTCGACCTCCGCCAGATCGTCTGCCAGCGTGCCGTCGTCATAGCGTTCAGCAAGCGTCAGTTTTCCCAGCAGCGCCGAGGTGACGGCTTTATCGGTGGTCAGCAGCCAGATAAGGCGGGCGCGCTCTTCATCACGTAATCTGGCACTTTTTTTATGCGAAACGGACATCGGTCAGGCAATCCTTTTGAGAACATGTGGCAGGCCAGGAGCCATAAGCATAGCGCGGGGAGGGAGAAAAAATAACCGTCGCCGCGTTCAGGCGGCGGAAAAATCAACAACCGCGCCGCCGGCGAGCCGGCGACGCGATCAATCAGGCGGTGCGGGCCACCGCATCCCGGGTAGCCAGCTCGCGCTCTTCTCCCGTCAGTTCTGTCAGCTGGCCGCTTCGCATCTCCAGCAGGCGGTCGGCATGCTGGAAGTAGTGATCGTCGTGGCTAATGGCGAAAACGGTTTTCCCCATTTGCTGCAGCAGCGGCAGCAGCTGCTGGTAAAACTCGCGCCGGAAATGCGGGTCCTGATCCGCCGCCCACTCATCAAGCAGAATGATATCCCGCTCCTCCGCCAGCGCCAGCAGCAGCGCAACGCGTTTTTTCTGCCCTTTCGACAGCTTCAAATCGACAATCCTGCCGTTATCCAGCTGCAGTTTATGCGTCATTTTCAGGTACGCCATCCACTGGTCAACCAGCGCGGAGTCCGCCGCTTTGCCGCCGGGCCCCAGCAGCCGATCGAACAGCCAGACATCGGTAAAGACCGCCGAAAAAAGCTTGCGGTAATCTTCGGGCTTGTCTGCCGCAAGCGGCTGGCCATCGAGCAGAATCTGCCCGGAAGCCGGTTGATACAGCCCGGTCAGCAGCATCGCCAGCGTCGATTTACCGCTGCCATTGCCGCCAATTAAAAACACCAGCTCGCCGCGCTGCAGGGTCAGGTTAATCGGCCCGACAGCAAAGCTGTTATCCGGATAGTGGAAGCAGACGTCGCGCAGCTCCAGAGTCTGCCAGTGCGGGTGCGGTTCCGGCTGCGGGAAGTCGGCGCGATACGGTGCCAGCGAGAAGGTATTCAGCTTGTTGAACGCCACCTGAGCGCTGAGCAATGTCGGCAGCGCTCCGACCGCCGAGAGCAGCGGCGTGCGCAGGAACAGCAGAGTCAGCGAGTAGGTCGCCGCCACCGCGGTATTCGCCCAGCCGAGGCTGTTTGCCATCCAGAACACCAGTCCGATGGCCCCCAGCATCATAATATTCGACCAGTTCACCGCGCTGAGATGGAACGTATCGGCGCGGATAATATGGTGACGATATTCGCGGGCATCCGGCAGATAAAGCTGATTAAACACGTATTCCGCGCGTTCCCGGTTAAGGGTTAACTCTTTGCGCCCCTCCAGCACCGTCTGGTAGTCGTGGTACAGCTTGTCTTCCGTTTCCCGCAGCGTCGCCATATGCCTGTAGACGCGAGCCACCAGCACAAACCCGCCCCAGATGGTCAGCGCCATCCACAGCGCGGTCACCATCATCATTTTGCCCGACAGCCACGCCAGATAGGCGGCGGAACCAAAGGTCAGGATAATCCCCTGCACCAGCTCCGGCAGGCGCACAAAAGCGATGGTGATATTGCGAATGTCGCTGGTTAAACCGGCAAGCAGCGAAGCGCTACCGATCTTCTCGACCTTTTCGATTTGGGTATCAAGGATGCGTTTGATAAATTCGCCGCGCAGGCGGAAGACAAAATGGTGGCCCAGGGTGGTCAGGGCCAGCTGGGAACCCAGCGTCACGACCATCAGCAGCAGCAACAAACCGAGAAATTCCGGCAGCACCGCCAGCGAGGTATCGACCACGGTCATCAGACGCAGATTAATAAAGGCAATAAGCCCGATTCCCAGCGCCGCACTGAGCAGACTCAGGGCAATGACGGAGATAAACGGCCAGCGATACTGGCGCCAGACAAGCAGCAGAAGTTCCATAACTCACAATCCGGGCAGCAAAACAGCCAGCAGTTTAAACTGCTCGCCCATGACATCAAGAATAATTCTTATTTTTGTTCTCTCGCACCGGCAAGACGGAAGGTGAGGTTATAGCGACAGGCGCCGGTCTGCGGATGGTCGCCCTCTTTCAGCGGCTGGATACCGTGGTAAAACAGGCGCGATTCTCCCCCCCAGACCACCACATCGCCATGCTCCAGCAGCACGCGCTGCAGCGGATCGCTGCGCCGCAGACCGCCAAACTGAAACACGGCGGGCAGCCCCAGTGACACCGACACAATAGGCGCCCGCAGATCGCGTTCATCTTTATCCTGATGCAGAGACAGCTTTGCCCCGGGCTGATAGCGGTTAATCAGACAGGCATCGGGAGCAAAATCAGGATAGCCGCAGGCAAGCGCCGCCTCCGCAGCCAGTTGACGAAAGATCGTCGGCATCGACGGCCAGCGCTGACCGGTTAACGGATCGTCAGGAGCATAGAGGTAGCCGTGCATATCGGTGGTCCAGCCCACTCTGCCGCAGTTGGTCATCGCCACCGACATGGTATAGCCTCCCGGCGTCACCATTTGACGAAACGGCGAGCGGCTGGCGACCTGCATTATCGCCTGCAGCAACGCCGCCGCGCGCCGGTGGGCGAAGCGCCGCAGAATGGTGGCCCCAGGCGCCAGCGGCTCCTGCCAGGAAGGCGTATCGGCGAATAAATCGAGCATCACTTCTCCTCGGTTTGCGCTTCCCGGGCCAGCAATTGCGCTTTACGGGCCGTTCCCCAGCGATAGCCTGAGAGCGCCCCGCCCTCGCGGACCACCCGATGGCACGGGATAACAATGGCGAGTTTATTGGCCGCGCAGGCGCCTGCCACGGCTCTCACCGCACGAGGTTGGCCAATGCTCTGCGCGACCTGACGATAGCTGCGGGTCTCTCCTGCCGGGATCTGGCGCAACGCCTGCCAGACGCGCAGCTGAAACGCGGTACCGCGCAGATCCAGCGGTAGATTAACGGCCTTGCGAGGATCGTCCAGATGGGCGAAAACCTCGGCTACCCGCTGGCAAAAATGCGCATCCCCCGGCAGAAGCCGGGCGTGGGGGAAGAGACGGGATAACGCATCAAGCAGCGCTGCGTTCTCTTCCCCTGGTAAAACGGCGCACACCCCCCGTTCACTTTCCGCAACCAGGCAGCGGCCGACCGCGCAGTCGCCGACAGTATAGATAATGTCGGTATCCTCGCCGCCGCGGCGAAACTGGCGGGCGGTCATCCCAAGCGCGGCATCCGCCTGACGATAATAACTGCTGCCTCCGGGAAAGCCTGCCGCTAGCACGGCGGGCGTCACTTTTTCCCCCTGCCCCAGCGCTTCGCGCAAACGTCGCGCACGCCATGCCTGTTGCCAGGCTTTCGGCGTCATTCCGGTGACGGATTTGAATAAACGATGAAAATGAAAGGGGCTGACCGCCAGTTCCTGCGCCAGTGCCTCAAGGGTCACGGGCGATTCCTGTTCCAGCAGGCGACAGGCCCGGGTGACTTTGTCCACCTTCTGCTGCTGCGGATCGCGTTTATCCGGCTGGCAGCGCTTACAAGGACGAAAGCCAGCGGCGATCGCCGCCTCAACCGCGGGGTAAAAGCGCACATTCTCCCGCAGCGCTCGCCGCGAACGGCAGGACGGGCGGCAACAGATACCGGTGGTCAGTACGGCAAAGACAAACTGACCATCGGCTCGCACATCGCGATCGCACACCGCCTGCCAGCGGCGATCGTCGGTATCAGCAATTATCGGTTTCATAACGGGCTCCTGCTTTAAGTGTATCGTCAGTCTGAATCCGCGCCCGATGAAAAAAACCCGAAATCTTGCTGTTTAATTCTTTTCGCCGACGAGGAAAGTGCGGAACTGCGGCGACATCCAGGTTGTAAACCCGTCGCCCTCTTTGACGATCATGTAAACCGCCAGCCCCTGCTGGCGCACCACTTCCTGCGCCCTTTCCGGCCCCAACACCATCAGGCCGGTATCCCAGCCGTCCGCTTCCAGCGCCGTTGGGGCGATGACCGTGACCGAGACCAGCTTATGGTCAATCGGCCGGCCGGTTTGCGGATCGATAACGTGGGAAATACGTTTACCGTCCAGCTCATAGTAGTTGCGATAGCTGCCGGAGGTGCTGATCCCATGTCCGTTGATATCAACAATCGCCTGCACGGCATTTTCGCGATCGGTTGGTTTCTGGATGGCCACCCGCCACGGCTGCCCGTCGCCGTTCATTCCCCGGCTGACCAACGCCCCGCCGACCGAAACCAGGTAGCGGGAAATGCCCTCCTGCTCCATCAGGCGAGCCAGATGATCGGCGGCATAGCCTTCGCCAACGGTGGAGAGATCGACAAACAGATCCGGGATGTCTTTTTGCAGATATTGCCGATCCGCGTGGTTAATGACCGTCAGATGCTGGAGCCCCGTGCGCGCTTTCGCGGCGGCGATCTGCTGAGGATCCGGCGTTTTAACCGGTTGCTTGTCGGGGCCAAACCCCCAGAGGTTCACCAGCGGCCCCACCGTAATATCCATGGCGCCCGCGGTTTTGGCGCCGATGCGCAGCGAGAGAGTGACAATATCAGCCATCGCTTCGCTGACCGGCCACGGCTCGGTCGTGGTGGCATGGTTAAAGCGCATCAGCGCAGAATCGTTCTTCCAGGTGGAGAGCAGACGATCGTCGGCATCGAGCTGCGCCTGGACCTTCTGTCGCAGCGCCTCGGCTTTGGCTTCATCAACGCCAATGACGCTGACCCGCCAGAATGTGCCCATCGTCTTACCATCCAGTACGGTCGCGGCACTTTTTGGCGCAGTGGGAGTTGTGGCTGAATCGCAGCCGGAAAGCAGTACGCAGACGCTGAACAGCGCGCTACGGAAAAAAGTGATATCCATACAATCAGGTTCCTCTTGCTAAGGCAGCAAGATTACACCAGCGAGGTTAAACCGGGCATAAAAAAAGGCGCCAGAGGCGCCTTTTTCGTCACTTCAGCGTGCTTAGAACTGGTAAACCAGGCCCAGAGCAACCACGTCGTCGGTAGAGATACCGGCGTTACGGGTGAAGCTGTTGTCGTCCAGCAGGTTGATTTTGTAGTCAACGTAGGTGGACATGTTTTTGTTGAAGTAGTAGGTCGCGCCTACGTCAACATATTTCAGGATATCCTGGTCGCCGTAGCCTTCCAGATCCTTACCTTTAGACTGCAGGTAAGCAACGGACGGACGCAGACCGAAGTCGAACTGGTACTGAGCAACCACTTCGAAGTTCTGTGCTTTGTTAGCAAAGCCCAGGTTGCCAGCGCGAGTTGCGTTGTAGGTCTGGGTGTACTGAGTTGCCAGGTAAACGTTGTTCGCGTCGTATTTCAGGCCGCCGGTGTAGGTTTCAGCGTGGTCGCCTTCACCCAGAACCAGTGCGTTCTGATCGTCGGTACGCTTGGAGTTAGCGTAAGCGAAACCAGCGCTGATGCCGTCCCAGATGTCATAAGTTACGGAAGTACCGAAACCGTCGCCGTTCTGTTTCAGAGCGCCACGACCGTTGTTGGTTGCGCCTTCGCCGCTAACGCTGCCGTTTTTACCCTGGTACTGCAGAGCAAAGTTCAGGCCGTCAACCAGACCGAAGAAGTCAGAGTTACGGTAGGTTGCAACGCCGTTAGCACGGGACTGCAGGAAGTTGTCAGAACCGTAGGTGTCGCCGCCGAATTCCGGCAGAACGTCGGTCCAGGAAGTTACGTCGTAAACAACGCCGTAGTTACGACCGTAGTCGAAAGAGCCCGCGTCGCCAAATTTCAGACCAGCAAACGCCAGACGAGTCCATGCCTGATCGCTTGAGCTTTCAGTGTTGTTCGCCTGAACGTTGTATTCCCACTGGCCGTAACCGGTCAGCTGGTCATTGATCTGAGTTTCGCCTTTAACGCCTACACGCATGTAGGTCTGGTCGCCGTCAACGCTCTTGTCGTCAGAGAAATAGTGCAGACCGTCGATTTTACCGTACAGGTCTAATTTGTTGCCGTCTTTGTTATAAATTTCAGCCGCATTCGCTGCGCCTGCTACCAGCAGAGCCGGTACCAGGAGGGACAGTACTTTAACTTTCATGTTATTAACCCTCTGTTTGTTATATGCCTTTTATTATTGCCACTGCTTACTGATTACCCTTCTAATCAGTCGGCTATATTCATTGTGCTGTAAAATGCAGAATAATCCAACAAGAATATGATACGAAAACTTCTAAGGTGTTTCAAAATGCGCACAAGATGTTTCAAGTTGTAAACACAGGGGAACTTTTCTTCATCGCTAAAAAGCACTAAAATAAGCACCAATAATCAAGAAAATAAATTTTTTCAATGAAGTTCATGCAGTTACACGTTGTTTCATGTATAGCACTGAATGACAAAACAAAATCCACCCCGGCGACTAGAATAACTCTCGCTATCATCATTAACTTTATTTATTACCGTCATTCAGTTCTGAATGTCTGTTTACCCCTATTTCAACCGGATGCCTCGCATTCGGTTTTTTTTTACCCTTCTTTACATAACTTTAATTACCCGGCGATATCCACGGAAAAAAATAACGGTTATTAATCAATCACCTCGCAAGTGAGTAAAGTCTTATCCAGATAATTTCTTGTTATTTAGTGCTATTTATTGCCAGAAACGGGTAAATAATTGTACAAGGTTCGCCCTGGTGTACATCTTATTGCGCGCGATTTTTTAAGATAATTCTTACGATTAAAAAAAATTGCAGAACCGCAATCTGTAGTATGGATTTGATAAATTAGCCTTTATACTGCTTAGCGTATTCACTCTGCTAGCAGCTACCTGGGGCGATGCCCTGCTTACAAACCTTGATGAGTCGCTCCGTCACACGATGACCCAGAAAAAATTCTCCCTGATGCCAGGCAGCATCACCCGCTTCTTCATCTTAATGGTCATCGTCCTGCTGGCGACCATGGGTGTTATGATCCAAAGCGCGGTCAATACCTGGCTGAAAGATAAAAGTTATCAGGTCATTGATGTCAGCCACGCGCTGCATAAACGCATCGATACCTGGCGCTACGCAACCTGGCAGATTTACGACAATATCGCCGCCACCCCTTCCAGCACCGTCAGCGATGGCCTGCAAGAAACGCGGTTGAAGCAGGATGTTTACTACCTGGAAAAACCGCGGCGGAAAACCGAAGCGCTGATCTTTGGATCCCACGACAGCTCCACCCTGGAGATGACGCAGAAAATGTCCAGCTACCTCGACATCTTGTGGGGAGCGGAAACCATCCCCTGGTCGATGTACTATCTGAATGGTCTGGATAACAGTCTGATCCTTGTGTCGACGCTGCCGCTGAAAGATCTGTCATCCAGCTTTAAAGAGTCAACGATTACCAGCGTGGTTGAATCCCGTCGCGCAGAAATGCTGCTGCAGGCGAACACCCTGGACGAGAGGGAAACCTTTTCCTCTCTGCGCCGCCTCTCCTGGCAGAATGGCCACTATTTTACCCTGCGCACCACCTTTAACCAGCCGGGCCACCTGGCAACCGTTGTCGCCTTTGACCTGCCGATTAACGACCTGATTCCGCCCGGCATGCCGCTGGATAATTTCCGTATTGAACCCGACCCGGCGCAAAGCGCGGTCAGCAACCCGGAAAAAGAGGCCACCGATAGCGTTAATATCGACTTTAACGGGGCGCGAATTGAGATCATCACCAGCATTAGCACCACCGGTATGCGCCTGATCTGGGTGGTTCCCTTCGGGTCGCTGCTGCTGGAGTCACTGCAGAACGTTCTCCTGCCGCTGCTGCTGATTATCGGCCTGCTGGCGTTAACGCTGTTCGGTTTTACGACGTTTCGCCATTACAACGGCCGCGGCCGTCAGACCGGTACCGCCGTCTCTCCCGCCGCCAATAGCGAATTGCGCACCCTGCGCGCCATTAACGAAGAGATCGTCTCGCTGCTGCCGCTGGGGCTGCTGGTTCACGATCAGGAAGCCAACCGTACAATTATCAGTAACCCGATTGCCGATCATCTCCTGCCGCACCTCAATCTGCAAAACATCACCAACATGGCCGATCAGCATCAGGGGGTTATCCAGGCGACAATCAATAACGAGCTGTATGAAATACGTCAGTATCGCAGCCAGGTCGCGCCGCGGACGCAGATCTTCATTATTCGCGATCAGGACCGGGAGGTTCTGGTCAATAAAAAACTGAAACAGGCCCAGCGCCTGTACGAGAAAAACCAGCAGGGGCGCATTGCATTTATGCAGCATATCGGCAGCGCCTTAAAACAGCCGGCGCAGAGCCTGGCCGAAGAAGCGGCTGCCATTGGGATTGCCCAAAGCCTTCAGCTTGCGCAGCATGCTGACCAGCTGGTACAGCTGGTCGATGAAATTCAGCTGGCGAATCTTCTGGAGAGCGACAGCTGGAAAAGTAATCCTGGGCTGTTCTCCATTCAGGAGCTGATCGATGAAGTGGTGCCTGAGGTGCTGCCGATCATTAAACGCAAAGGTCTGCAGCTGCTGATCAACAATGCGCTGCCGGCCAATGAACAACGCTATGGCGATCGCGATGCGCTGCGCCGCACGCTGCTGTTACTCATTCAATACTCGGTGACCACGACGCAAATTGGCAAAATCACGCTTGAAATGAGTAAAGATGAGTCCGCTGACGACCGGCTGACCTTCCGTATTCTGGATACCGGCAACGGCGTTTCCGGCAATGAAATCGACAATATGCACTTCCCGTTCCTGAACGAGACCCAGTCCGACCTGTATGGTAAAGCCAACGCCCTCACCTTCTGGCTCTGCGATCGCCTGACGCGCAGGCTTGGCGGTCAGATGAACATCAAGGCGCGCGAGTCGCTGGGAACCCGCTATTCTCTCCATCTCAAAATGCCGGCCAGCGAAGAAGAGAGCGATTCCGGCGAACATCTGCTGGATGATGTCGTGGTGATGCTCGATATTACCGCCAATGAGGTCCGCCGGATTGTGGTGCGCCAGCTCGAAAGCTGGGGAGCAACCTGCATCACGCCGGATGAAAGGCTGGCAAGTCAAGAATACGATCTCTTTTTAACGGATAATCCGTCTAATCTTACTGCTTCGGGCTTGCTTTTAAGCGATGATGAGGTCGGGATACGCAAAATTGGCCCAGGCCAGCTGCGTGTCAATTTTAATATCAGCACGGCTATGCAGGAAGCGATTCTGCAACTGATTGAACAGCAGCTGGCGCAGGAAGAGGGGCAATCTCCCTCTGCGGGAAGCGAAAGTAACGCCGAACTCCATGCCAGCGGCTATTACGCACTGTTTGCCGACACAGTTCCGGATGATGTTAAGAGGCTGTATACTGAACTGGCAACGAGCGATTTAGCTGCGCTGGCGCAGACAGCGCACCGCCTCAAAGGGGCGTTTGCTATGCTTAATCTGATACCCGGCAAACAGTTATGTGAAACGCTTGAGCATCTGATTCGCGAGAAAGATGCGCAAGGCATAGAAAAATATATCAGCGACATTGACGTTTACGTCAAGAGCTTGCTGTAGCAAGGTAGCCTAATACATGAACACTATGAACGTAATTATTGCCGATGACCACCCGATCGTACTGTTCGGTATTCGTAAATCCCTTGAGCAAATCGAATGGGTCAACGTAGTCGGCGAATTTGAAGATTCAACGGCACTTATCAATAATCTTCCTAAATTAGACGCACACGTTTTGATTACCGACCTGTCGATGCCTGGCGATAAATACGGCGACGGGATCACGTTGATCAAATACATCAAACGCCATTTCCCGGATCTGTCTATCATCGTTCTGACGATGAACAACAACCCGGCGATCCTTAGCGCAGTGCTGGATCTGGATATCGAAGGGATCGTGCTGAAACAAGGCGCCCCGACCGATCTGCCTAAAGCGCTGGCGGCGCTGCAGAAAGGCAAAAAATTCACCCCGGAAAGCGTTTCGCGCCTGCTGGAAAAAATCAGCGCCAGCGGTTACGGCGACAAGCGCCTGTCGCCGAAAGAGAGCGAAGTGCTACGCCTGTTCGCCGAAGGGTTTCTCGTGACCGAGATTGCCAAAAAGCTGAACCGCAGCATTAAAACCATCAGCAGCCAGAAGAAATCGGCGATGATGAAGCTGGGCGTGGAAAACGATATCGCGCTGCTGAACTACCTGTCTTCCGTTTCTCTGAGCGCCACCGACAAAGAGTAACGCTGCCTGCCCGGATAACGGCTCTGCGCCTTATCCGGGCAAGTCCACCACCGCTTCCCTGCCCTACTCCCTTTCCTGACGTTCTTTGCGCACCCGCGCGGCGTAGATCGCCAGCGTCTGCTTGATAATATCGAGCGTCACCGGTTTCGACAGACAGTTATCCATACCCGACTCCAGGCAGCGCTGTTTCTCCTCAGCCAGCGCGTTGGCGGTCACCCCGATGACCGGCAGGGTCATTCCCAGCTCGCGGATACGTTGCGTCAGGCGATAGCCATCCATATTCGGCATGTTGACATCGCTCAGCACGATATCGATATGCTGTTTGCTCAGCACGCCCAGCGCATCGACCCCATCGTTTGCCGTCACGCACTGATAGCCCAGCGAGCCAAGCTGGTCGGCCAGCAGCCGGCGGTTAATCGGATGATCGTCCACCACCAGGATCATCATATCGTCATTGCTGGCGACCTGCGTTTCCGGAGCGGCGAGCGCCGGGCCGTGTTCGGTGGTCGTCACCGCAATCCGCAAGATACGTCCCAGCAGCGGCAGCAGTTCGTGCGGTGTCGTCACGCTGTGTATCCACTCGCCAGGCGTGCGTTCCAGCGGAATACCGATATGACGACGACAGAAAATCACCGCCGCACTCCCCTGCCAGCGCGCGTCCGGCTCATCATCAGTCAGCAAAATATCATCTGCGCCGGGCCGTTGGCCGTCATAGATTTGGCAGTGAAGACCGTGACAGGTGAGCAGCGACTCGACAAACAGCGCCAGGGAGGCGTTGCGGATCGCCAGCCAGCAACACGTACCCGCCAGGCCATCAATCACCAGCGGCGAGCGGTTTTGCACGCCGTACAGCGGAATACGAATGGTAAAGCGACTGCCCATTCCCGGTTCGGTTTCGACGGCAATATCGCCGTCCATCATGCTAATGAGCTTTTCACATATCGCCAGCCCCAGACCGGTCCCCTGGAAGTTGCGCTGCACGCCGGTCCCCACCTGGAAGAACGGGTCAAACAGGCGCACCACCTCTTTTGCCGGGATCCCTTCGCCAGTATCGCGCACGCTAATTTGCAGGTAATCCCCGGCGCACTGCACGTGCAGGACGATGCAGCCGGTGTCGGTAAACTTAATGGCGTTGCTCAACAGGTTAGAGATGACCTGCTGCAAACGCATCGGGTCGCCGGACATCAGCTGCGGAACGTCAGGCTCGATAAAGCAGTAGAGCCCCAGCTGTTTACGCACCACCAGCGGTAAATAGTTGGCCGAGATATGGTTCATCACCTCACGCGGCGAAAACTCACCGGGTTCGATTTTCAGCTGCTCGGATTCGATTTTCGAGAAGTCGAGGATATCGCTGATGATTTTCAGCAGCAGGCTCGAGGAGTTATTCATCGCCGTGACCAGCCTGTCGACGCCCTTCGGCAGCTCTTTGGTTTGCAACAGGTCAAGGTTACCGATTATTCCGTACAGCGGCGTTCGCAGCTCGTGGCTGACGGTGGCGAGGAACATCGATTTCGACTGGCTGGCCTGCTCCGCAGCCTGCGCCATCTCCTGCAACGACTCCTCCATCTTGACGCGGGCGCTGACGTCCACCAGCACGCAAATCGCGACGTTTTCATTGCGATAGCGCGAATGGACGAAGCTAATCTGCAGGTTGGTGTTGTTGCTGGTCAACACATCCACAAAGTTGACCTGCTGGCCGCAAATAATCTGCGTTAACCGCTGCCGATCCTCATGGGTCAGCATATTGAGGTAGTTGTGCGCCAGTTCGTTGCTCAGAATATTGGTGCCATCGAGGGTGCGCAGAATACAAATCCCCACCGGCGCCGATGCGACGATTTTACGGTTGAACTGCTCATGCTCTTCCAACCGCTGGGCATCATTCTCCGCCGGGATAAAGATCCGCCGCTCATACATCCGCGCCAGGGCAAACAGAATTACCCCGGTGAGGATATTCAGGACAATCGCGTTGATAATCAGCATCCGGATACGTTCGAGCACCTGATCGACCGACACGGAATAAACGATGCTTAACGACGACGGCGGCAGACTCTTCTTCAGCGCCAGCTCGCGGAAACCCGCGGTGTAGCCAAACCAGATCCGCTCCTGCATCCAGCGGGCTTCGCTCTTGATTTTGTTATCCTGCCCGGCAAGAGAAATAAGCGGCTGTCCGTTGTCGTCGAGAATCGTGACGCTCATTGGCAGACTGCCCGGCGTAAAGAAGCTCTCCATACGAATGGTCTGCTCAATACCCAGCAACGCCTGCAGGCGGTTTGCCATATAAACCGGCGTCAGGGCGTAAAAGTAGCCCACGCCCGGACGCACGCCCTGGCTTATCCAGAACAGGTTGTTGCCGCGCTCGTTTTGCGGCGCATCGCGGTACTGCTCAATACGCTGGTGCAGCACTTTCAGCGCCTGATCGCGCTCCAGCGGCATCTCCCGCAGGCCAAAGTTGGCCATACACAAATTATCGCTGCCAATGAGAAAGATGCGGTTGAGGTCATAGGCCGCGGAAAAGTTATCGCGCCAGTAGCGCATAAACCACGCCAGCGACTGCAGGGAGTTGCGCCAGGTCGCGCCCATTGTCCCGCAATCAGAATCAGGGTACAGCGGTTCAAAATCAGGAACGGCGATATTGCCGCCCGGAGCGGGAGTCGCCCCGCCCTCGTCGCCGCTGGTCGGACGGTTGCCGGCCACGTATTTCAGCTCTTTAATCACATCCGCGGTTCGCTGAATATAGCGCTGCGCCTGATCGGCATTGAGGTTAAATTCCTGGCGGATCTCCGACTCTCTGTCATGCAGGGCGTTGACGATATAGAACACGGAAACGAAAGCGATCAGCATCCAGAGCAGTACCGCCAGCGCTCTGAACAGGTAGCGTGAAACCTTTAGCGTGGTATGAAAAGAGGCAAGATATTTCAATGGGGCGATACTCGGCCGTCAGGGACTCAACAGAATGGGGTTAAGGTAGCGGTAAACACGTTTCGTCGCAACGTTATACTCTCTGGATTTCGCCTCGGATAAAGGCGCAGCGTACAAATAAAAAGGGCCGGAGTCTCTCCCGGCCCTTTTCGCATCACTAGCGCAGATTATTCTTCATCTTCGACAGCGTCATCATCGGCGTCAGCGTCAGTTTCCGGCGCGATCTCGTCGTCGCCTTCCGCTACGCTGCCGTCGATGGCATCCAGCTCTTCGTCATCAACCGGCTCGGCTACGCGCTGCAGGCCTACGACGTTTTCATCTTCCGCGGTACGGATCAGAATAACGCCCTGCGTGTTACGACCGACGATGCTGACTTCCGACACGCGCGTACGCACCAGGGTGCCGGCATCGGTGATCATCATGATCTGATCGCAATCATCGACCTGCACAGCGCCGACCACGGAACCGTTACGCTCGGTGACCTTAATGGAGATCACGCCCTGCGTTGCACGGGACTTAGTCGGATACTCTGCCGCCGCCGTACGTTTACCGTAACCATTCTGCGTGACGGTCAGGATAGCGCCTTCGCCGCGTGGAATGATCAGCGAAACCACTTTATCGTCACCCGCCAGCTTGATGCCGCGAACGCCGGTAGCGGTACGGCCCATGGCACGGACCGCGCTCTCTTTAAAGCGCACCACTTTACCGGCGGCTGAGAACAGCATCGCTTCGTCGTTGCCGTTGGTCAGGTCAACGCCAATCAGCTCGTCGCCTTCGTTCAGGTTCACCGCGATGATCCCGGCAGAACGTGGACGGCTGAACTCAGTCAGCGCGGTTTTCTTCACGGTACCGCTGGCGGTCGCCATAAAGACGTTCACGCCTTCTTCGTATTCGCGTACCGGCAGAATAGCGGTAATGCGTTCGTTAGCTTCCAGCGGCAACAGGTTGACGATTGGACGCCCGCGCGCACCACGGCTGGCTTCCGGCAGCTGATAGACCTTCATCCAGTACAGGCGGCCACGGCTGGAGAAGCAGAGGATCGTGTCATGGGTATTGGCCACCAGTAGGCGGTCGATAAAGTCTTCTTCTTTAATACGTGCGGCCGATTTACCTTTGCCACCGCGACGCTGCGCCTCATAGTCGGTCAGCGGCTGATACTTCACATAGCCCTGGTGAGACAGGGTGACCACCACATCTTCCTGGTTGATCAGATCTTCGATGTTGATATCCGCGGTGTTGGCGGTGATTTCGGTACGACGCGCGTCGCCGAACTGTTCGCGCATGGCTTCCAGCTCTTCACGAATCACTTCCATCAGACGGTCGGCGCTGCCGAGGATATGCAGCAGTTCAGCGATCTGTTCCAGCAGCTCTTTGTATTCATCGAGCAGTTTTTCATGCTCAAGCCCGGTCAGTTTCTGCAGACGCAGATCCAGGATCGCCTGGGCCTGCTGTTCGGTCAGATAGTATTGACCGTCGCGCACGCCGAACTCTGGCTCCAGCCACTCCGGACGCGCGGCATCATCACCGGCACGTTCCAGCATCGCCGCCACGTTGCCCAGATCCCATGGACGCGCGATCAGGCCAGCTTTCGCTTCCGCAGGCGTTGGCGCACGGCGGATAAGCTCGATGATCGGGTCGATGTTGGCCAGCGCAATCGCCAGCGCTTCAAGGATATGCGCACGATCGCGGGCTTTACGCAGTTCGAAAATGGTACGACGCGTCACCACTTCGCGGCGGTGGCGCACGAACGCTGAAAGAATATCTTTCAGGTTCATGATCTTCGGCTGACCATGGTGCAGCGCAACCATGTTAATACCGAAGGAGACCTGCAGCTGCGTCTGGGAGTAGAGGTTGTTAAGCACCACTTCGCCCACCGCATCGCGTTTCACTTCAATCACGATGCGCATCCCGTCTTTATCAGACTCGTCACGCAGCGCGCTGATGCCTTCAACGCGTTTGTCTTTCACCAGCTCGGCAATTTTCTCGATCAGGCGCGCTTTGTTCACCTGATACGGAATTTCGTGCACGATGATGGTTTCACGACCGGTCTTCGCATCGGTTTCCACCTCAGCGCGGGCGCGAATATAAATTTTGCCACGACCGGTGCGGTAAGCTTCCTCAATCCCACGACGACCATTAATAATGGCGGCGGTCGGGAAGTCCGGACCCGGGATGTGCTCCATCAGCCCTTCGACGGAGATATTTTCATCGTCGATATAGGCCAGGCAGCCGTTGATCACTTCCGTCAGGTTGTGCGGCGGAATGTTGGTTGCCATCCCGACGGCGATACCGGACGAACCGTTCACCAGCAGGTTAGGGATTTTCGTCGGCATGACGTCAGGAATACGTTCCGTACCGTCATAGTTATCAACGAAATCAACCGTCTCTTTTTCCAGGTCGGCCATCAGCTCGTGGGCGATTTTCGACATACGGATTTCCGTATAACGCATCGCTGCGGCGGAGTCGCCATCGACAGAACCGAAGTTACCCTGGCCATCGACCAGCATATAACGCAAGGAGAATGGCTGTGCCATACGTACAATGGTGTCATAAACGGCGGTATCACCATGAGGGTGGTATTTACCGATTACGTCACCAACGACACGGGCGGATTTTTTATAGGCTTTGTTCCAGTCATTGCCCAATACGTTCATGGCGTAAAGTACGCGACGGTGTACCGGTTTCAGGCCATCTCGGACATCCGGCAGCGCACGGCCAACAATGACCGACATCGCATAATCCAGATACGAGCTCTTAAGCTCTTCCTCAATGTTGACCGGTGTAATTTCTCTCGCAAGGTCGCTCATCTAACCGCTATCCCTCTACTGTATCCCGGATTCAAAGGTCGCAAATTATAACACAGCCACGGTGATACGGGTAAACCTATACCCAATGAATTTCGCGCCGCATCGTGGCGGTAAACGCAGGCGCTCCGATTCGCGTCATCGGGTCGCGGCAAAAGGCGATGGGGATAGACGGTTTATTCATGTCGGTCACCTGATATACTCGCCGGTCTGAACAGAAAAGGAGTCGAAGCGCCCATGAATGCCGAAAAACAGCCGGTGGCCCACAACGTTGATCATCATGAAATTGCTAAATTTGAAGCCGTCGCCTCGCGCTGGTGGGACTTAGAGGGCGAGTTCAAGCCCTTACATCGTATCAACCCGCTGCGTCTTGGCTATATTGCGGAGCGTTCTGGCGGCCTGTTTGGTAAAAAGGTACTCGATGTTGGCTGCGGCGGCGGCATCCTTGCCGAGAGCATGGCGCGTGAAGGCGCAACGGTAACCGGGCTCGACATGGGCTTTGAACCGCTGCAGGTGGCGAAGCTGCACGCGCTGGAAAGCGGCGTTCAGGTCGACTATGTCCAGGAGACGGTAGAAGAGCACGCGGCGAAGCACGCCGGTCAGTACGATGTGGTGACCTGCATGGAGATGCTGGAGCATGTTCCGGACCCGCGCTCGGTGGTTCACGCCTGTGCACGGCTGGTGAAGCCCGGCGGTCAGGTCTTCTTCTCGACCATTAACCGCAATGGTAAAGCGTGGCTGATGGCGGTAGTCGGCGCTGAATACGTGATGAAAATGGTGCCCAAAGGGACTCATGACGTGAAAAAATTCATTAAGCCGGCGGAGCTGATTGGCTGGGTTGATCAGACTACTCTGAAAGAGCAGCATATTATCGGCCTGCATTACAATCCGCTGACCAATACCTTCAAGCTGGCACCGGGGGTAGATGTTAACTATATGTTGCATACAACCGCGAAAAGCGCATAACGTCAGCAGTTTTTCATATGATGATTATTTGATGATTGCGCGGCATCAAGCCGCGTAATTTTTACATCCGTCGAAGAAATCAGCATTCGATCAAATTTTCATATTTATTTTCCAGTTTATTGACATCTCCGCCAGGCCTTACGCGGCGTGGACTTAGCGATCATTACGCTTCCGCAACCTCAAATTAACGCCAAAATCAACCCTTGTACTCAAAAGAATCCTTACTAAAATACTCACCATATAGCGTTTCTTTTATCTACAACCCCCTACATATAGTATTTATCCACAGAGTTAGTCACAACGGCGTTCTGTGGATAAGCGGGGGATATTTTCTCTCACGGACAGGTATAATCCACATGAATCAGAGTCTGCTGGTGACAAAGCGTGACGGTAGCACCGAGCGCATTAATCTCGATAAAATCCATCGTGTACTGGATTGGGCGGCAGAAGGACTGAATAACGTTTCGATTTCTCAGGTAGAACTGCGCTCTCACATTCAGTTTTACGACGGCATCAAAACTGCCGATATCCACGAAACCATCATTAAGGCAGCGGCGGACCTGATCTCCCGCGAAGCGCCGGATTACCAGTATCTCGCCGCGCGCCTGGCTATCTTCCATCTGCGTAAAAAAGCCTACGGCCAGTTTGAGCCGCCAGCGCTGTATGACCACGTCACGAAGATGGTGAAAAAAGGCAAATACGATACTCATCTGCTGGAAGACTACACGGAAGAAGAGTTCAAGCAGATGGATTCGTTCATTGTTCACGATCGCGATATGAGCTTCTCCTACGCTGCCGTTAAGCAGCTGGAAGGCAAATATCTGGTCCAGAACCGTGTTACCGGCGAAATTTACGAGAGCGCCCAGTTCCTCTACATTCTGGTTGCCGCCTGCCTGTTCTCCAACTACCCGCGCGAGACGCGTCTGGACTACATCAAACGTTTCTATGATGCCGTCTCCACGTTTAAAATCTCGCTGCCGACGCCGATTATGTCCGGCGTGCGTACCCCAACGCGTCAGTTCAGCTCCTGCGTGCTGATCGAGTGCGGCGATAGCCTCGACTCCATCAACGCCACCTCCAGCGCCATCGTGAAATATGTTTCCCAGCGCGCAGGTATCGGTATTAACGCCGGTCGCATTCGTGCGCTGGGCAGCCCGATCCGCGGCGGCGAAGCGTTCCACACCGGCTGTATCCCGTTCTATAAGCACTTCCAGACCGCGGTGAAGTCCTGCTCGCAGGGCGGCGTACGCGGCGGTGCCGCCACGCTGTTCTACCCGATGTGGCATCTGGAAGTCGAAAGTCTGCTGGTGCTGAAAAACAACCGGGGTACCGACGCCAACCGCGTTCGCCACATGGACTACGGCGTACAGATCAACAAACTGATGTACACCCGCCTGCTGAAAGGTGAAGACATTACCCTGTTCAGCCCGTCCGACGTCCCGGGCCTGTACGACGCCTTCTTCGCCGATCAGGACGAATTCGAACGTCTGTACACCCTGTACGAAAAAGACGACAGCATTCGTAAGCAGCGCATCAAAGCGGTTGAGCTGTTCTCCCTGATGATGCAGGAACGCGCCTCCACCGGCCGTATCTACATCCAGAACGTTGACCACTGCAACACCCACAGCCCGTTTGACCCGGTGGTGGCGCCGGTTCGCCAGTCCAACCTGTGCCTGGAAATCGCGCTGCCGACCAAACCGCTGGATGACGTCAACGACGAAAACGGCGAAATCGCGCTCTGTACCCTGTCTGCCTTTAACCTCGGCGCCATTGAAAGCCTCGACGAGCTGGAAGAGCTGGCGGTACTGGCGGTGCGTGCGCTGGACGCGCTGCTGGATTATCAGGACTACCCGATTCTGGCGGCTAAACGCGGCGCGATGGGCCGTCGTACGCTGGGTATTGGCGTGATCAACTTCGCCTACTACCTGGCGAAGCACGGTAAACGCTACTCTGACGGCAGCGCCAACAACCTGACGCATAAAACCTTTGAAGCTATTCAGTACTACCTGCTGAAAGCGTCAAACGAGCTGGCCATTGAACAGGGCGCGTGCCCGTGGTTCAACGAGACCACCTATGCTCAGGGCGTGCTGCCGATCGATACCTATAAAAAAGATCTCGATGCCATCGTCAACGAGCCGCTGCACTACGACTGGGAAGCGCTGCGCGAATCCATTAAAGAGCACGGCCTGCGTAACTCTACGCTCTCTGCGCTGATGCCGTCAGAGACCTCTTCGCAGATCTCCAACGCCACCAACGGTATTGAGCCGCCGCGCGGACATGTCAGCATTAAAGCCTCGAAAGACGGCATTCTGCGTCAGGTGGTACCGGACTACGAAAAACTGCAGGGCAGCTACGAGCTGCTGTGGGAAATGCCGAACAATGACGGCTACCTGCAGCTGGTTGGTATCATGCAGAAGTTTATCGACCAGTCGATTTCGGCCAACACCAACTATGACCCGACGCGTTTCCAGTCGGGTAAAGTACCGATGCAGCAGTTGCTGAAAGACTTGCTCAATGCCTATAAATTCGGCGTAAAAACTCTGTACTATCACAACACCCGTGATGGCGCGGAGGATGCCCAGGACGATCTGGCGCCGTCCATCCAGGACGACGGCTGCGAAAGCGGCGCATGTAAGATTTGATAATATTGCCCGGCGGCGCCTTGCTTGCCGGGCCTACGGTCTATTGTAGGCCGGGTTTGCGAAGCGCCACCCGGCGTATAATTCCAGGACAGGATCCCCACTCATGGCATATACCACTTTTTCACAGACGAAAAACAACCAGCTGCTTGAGCCGATGTTTTTTGGCCAACCGGTTAACGTCGCCCGTTACGATCAGCAAAAATATGACATCTTCGAAAAGCTGATCGAAAAACAACTCTCCTTCTTCTGGCGTCCGGAAGAAGTTGACGTCTCCCGCGACCGTATCGACTACCAGGCGCTGCCGGAACACGAAAAACATATCTTCATCAGCAACCTGAAGTATCAGACGCTGCTGGACTCTATCCAGGGCCGTAGCCCGAACGTCGCCCTGCTGCCGCTGATTTCGATTCCGGAACTGGAAACCTGGGTGGAAACCTGGGCATTCTCAGAGACGATTCACTCGCGCTCCTACACCCATATCATCCGTAATATCGTGAACGATCCGGCAATGGTCTTCGACGATATCGTCACCAACGAGCAAATCCAGAAACGCGCGGAAGGTATCTCCCACTACTACGACACGCTGATCGAGCTGACCAGCTACTGGCATCTGCTGGGTGAAGGCACGCACACCGTCAACGGGAAAACCATCACCGTTAACCTGCGCGAGCTGAAAAAGAAACTCTACCTGTGCCTGATGAGCGTCAACGCGCTGGAAGCGATTCGCTTCTACGTCAGCTTCGCCTGTTCGTTCGCCTTCGCCGAGCGCAAGCTGATGGAAGGCAACGCCAAAATCATCCGCCTGATCGCCCGTGACGAAGCGCTGCACCTGACCGGCACCCAGCACATGCTGAATCTGCTGCGCTCCGGCGTCGACGACCCGGAAATGGCGGAAATTGCCGAAGAGTGCAAGCAGGAGTGCTACGATCTGTTCGTGCTGGCGGCGCAGCAGGAGAAAGAGTGGGCGGACTACCTGTTCCGTGACGGTTCAATGATCGGCCTGAACAAAGATATTCTCTGCCAGTACGTGGAATACATCACCAATATCCGCATGCAGGCGGTGGGTCTCGACCTGCCCTTCCAGACCCGCTCCAACCCGATTCCGTGGATCAACACCTGGCTGGTGTCCGATAACGTGCAGGTTGCGCCGCAGGAAGTGGAAGTCAGCTCCTACCTGGTTGGCCAGATCGATGCCGAAGTCGATGCCGACGATCTGAGCAACTTCCAGCTCTGATGAAACGCATTTTTCTGAAAATCTCTGACACTCGTCTTGAGTGTCAGGATGAACACCCTTCCCTGTTGGCCGCCCTGGAATCACATAATATCGACGTGGAGTATCAGTGCCGCGCCGGCTATTGCGGATCCTGCCGCACGCGGCTGGTTTCCGGTCAGGTTGACTGGCTGACCGAACCGCTGGCGTTCATCCAGCCGGGAGAGATTTTGCCCTGCTGCTGCCGGGCGAAAGGCGATATTGAAATCGAGATGTAGTTTTGTCGGGTGGCGCTGCGCTTACCCGACAAAACCGCAGTTCACAGGCCGGGCAAGGCGCAGCGCCACCCGGCTTTTTAGTGCTTCGCTTTCAGAAACTGCACCGCTTTATCCGGGAAATCGGTAAACAAGCCGTCGACGTCAGCCTGGTGGTACAGCAGGTCAAACAGCTGATTCACATCGGTGACATAATCCGGTAGCTGGTCAGCGCGGACGGTATACGGGTGCACCACCAGACGCTGGCGATGCGCCTCTTTCACCATCTCGTTGAGCGCAACCTGACCCGGCCTGGCATTCGCCGCCACCAGCATATGGTAGTCCGGACCAATTCCGTCGGCATATTGCGCAATCTGCGTCATCGCGCCGGGCTTAAACATCCAGTCATAGCTGTAGTTAACCCATTTGCCATCCGCCTGGCGTTGCCGGGTTTCATTCCAGTCGGTGTAAGCGATCAGCTGCACCAGCTTCAGGTCCATCCCCATCTTCGGCTCCAGCTCATGCTTAATCCGCTTGAGCTCGTTAGCATCAAAGCACTGCAGATAGATCTTATCCTGCTTGCGGGTGTACCCGTATTTCTTCAGCACCTGCAGGACGCTGACGGCGATATCCTTACCTTCCTGATGGTGGAACCACGGCGCCTTAATTTCCGGGTAGATTCCGATATTTTTCCCCGTTGAATGGTTCAGCCCCTGAACAAACTCAATCTCCTCTTCAAAAGTATGAATGCGGAAGTCTGATTTCCCCATCGGGAAGCGGCCAGGGAAGGTCTGTATATTCTTGCCGTCCTTCGGCTCAAACCCTTCGCTGAACCGCAGCGATTTTATCTCCGCGAGGGTAAAGTCGATGGCGTAGAAGCGCCCATCCTGCCGTGCGCGCTGCGGGAAACGCTCCGCGACGTCGGTCACCCGATCGAGATAGTGGTCATGGAGCACCACCAGCCGATCGTCTTTGGTCATGACCAGGTCCTGCTCAAGATAATCGGCGCCCTGAGCGTAGGCCATCGCTTTTGCCGGCAGCGTATGCTCCGGCAGATAGCCGCTGGCGCCGCGGTGGGCGATGACCAGCTTATCCGCCGCAGAGGCGGAGAAGCTCAGAGTAGAACCGGCCAGTAAAATCGCCGTCATTAACGTTGTGGCTACCGTTTTCATGCGCATTCCTTAAGCCTGTTTCAGTTGTTGGTGATGGCGTTTTTCGCCAATCATCACCACCACCAGCAGCAGAACCGCCAGCACGCTGCCGCCGATCATCACCATGAAACCGCCGTCCCAACCGAAGAAGTCAACGGTATAGCCTACGATCGCGCTGGCGGCAACGGAACCGCCCAGGTAGCCAAACAAACCGGTAAAACCGGCGGCAGTGCCAGCCGCTTTTTTCGGCGCCAGTTCCAGGGCATGCAGGCCAATCAGCATCACCGGGCCATAGATCAGGAAGCCAATCACAATCATACAGGTCATATCGATACCCGGATTACCCGGCGGGTTGAGCCAGTAGACCACGGTCGCAATCGTCACCAGCGTCATAAAGAAGACTCCGGTGGCTCCCCGATTACCCCTAAACACCTTATCGGACATCCAGCCGCAAATCAGCGTGCCTGGAATCCCCGCATACTCATATAAGAAGTAGGCCCAGGAGGATTTATCCAGCGCAAAGTGCTTCACTTCTTTCAGGTAGGTTGGCGACCAGTCGAGAATGCCGTAGCGCAGCAGATAGACAAAGACGTTCGCCACGGCGATATACCACAGCAGCTTGTTCGGCAGGATATACTGCTTAAAGATCTGGCTGGCGGTCAGCTCCTGTTCATGCTCTTCGCTGTAATCATCAGGATAGTCATTTTTATACTCTTCAATTGGCGGCAGGCCGCAGGACTGTGGCGTATCGCGCATCATCGCGAAGGCAAACACCGCCAGCAGAATCGCGCCGAATGCCGGCATATACAGCGCCGCGTGCCAGTCGTTAAACCAGGCCATCCCCAGCAGGAACAGCAGCGGTGGGATCCCGCCTCCCACGTTATGCGCGCAGTTCCACACCGAGACAATGCCGCCGCGTTCTTTCTGCGACCACCAGTGCACCATCGTCCGCCCGCACGGCGGCCAGCCCATCCCCTGGAACCAGCCGCAGAGGAACAGCAGCACGAACATCACCATAATGCTGGAGGTCGCCCAGGGCACAAACCCCATCACCAGCATCACCAGCGCAGCCAGGATCAGCCCTGCGGGCAGAAAAATGCGCGGATTCGAGCGATCCGAAACCGACCCCATGATGAATTTCGAAAATCCATAGGCAATCGAAATACCGGAGAGGGCGAAACCCAGATCGCCGCGGGAAAAACCTTGCTCCACCAGATAGGGCATAGCCAGAGCAAAGTTCTTACGCACCAGATAGTAAGCAGCGTATCCAAAGAAAATACCGATGAAAATTTGCCAGCGCAGTCGACGGTACAGCGGATCGATTTCCGCCGCGGGCAAACGCGCTTTGTGTGGCGCAGGTTTAAAAATAGTTAACATAGCAGCCTCCGTGGCCATCTCTTCTCTACTGACAGCGATAAGAAAAATCTAATCTAATCACCCACTTCTGATGAGGCGGGATGGTAGGCAAAGCTGGCCCCGGATACTGTGAAACATCGCACGCTTTGTTACAAAAATATGACAAAACATTCCATTATGAGCATGAAATCACATAAACCGCTCGAATAACGCGCGAATATGCTCGAAATCAAACAATACGTACTGTTTGTATGGCTAAATGGCGTAAAACGAAAGCAGAGGGACAGGAAGATGGCCGAAACCCGTGAATGCGATGTTATTATCATCGGCGGCGGCGCCACCGGCGCAGGGATTGCGCGGGACTGCGCGCTCCGCGGGCTGCAGGTAACGCTGCTGGAACGTCACGATATTGCCACCGGAGCAACCGGCCGTAATCACGGTCTGCTGCACAGCGGCGCCCGCTATGCCGTCACCGATAGTGAATCGGCCCGCGAGTGCATCACTGAGAACCGGATTCTGCGCCGCATCGCCCGTCACTGCGTTGAACCGACCGGTGGACTCTTCATTACTCTTCCCGAGGACGATCTGGCCTGGCAACGAACCTTTATCAACGCCTGTCAGCAGGCGGGGATCGAAACCCGGCCGCTGTCGCCAGCAGAGGCGCTGCGCCTTGAACCCACCGTCAATCCAGCCCTGCTTGGCGCCGTACAGGTCCCCGATGGCACCATCGATCCGTTTCGCCTGACGGCGGCCAATATGCTCGACGCCCGGGAGCATGGCGCGACCATTCTGACCGGTTGCGAAATGACCGGGCTCATCCGCCGTGGAGAACGCGTTTGCGGGGTCGAGTTTTATGATCATCAGCATCGTGAGAGACGTACGCTACACGCCGGGGTTGTGGTCAATGCTGCCGGGATCTGGGGACAGCGGATCGCGGAATATGCCGATCTGCGCATCGCCATGTTCCCGGCCAAGGGATCGCTACTGATCCTCGACCATCGTATCAACCGACAGGTCATCAACCGCTGCCGTAAACCTGCCGATGCCGATATTCTGGTGCCCGGCGATACCATTTCGCTGATTGGCACGACGTCGGAACATATCCCTTACGACGAAATTGATGACAACCGGGTCACAACGACCGAAGTCGACACGCTGCTGCGGGAGGGGGAAAAGCTGGCTCCGGTACTTGGGCGTACTCGCGTGCTGCGCGCCTATTCCGGCGTGCGCCCACTGGTGGCCAGCGATGATGATCCCAGCGGACGCAGCGTCAGCCGCGGTATCGTTCTGCTCGACCACGCCAAACGCGATGGCATGGAGGGCTTTATCACCATTACCGGCGGCAAGCTAATGACCTACCGTTTGATGGCAGAGTGGGCCACGGATGCGGTGTGCCGTAAGCTGGGCAACAGCGTCCCCTGCTCTACTGCCGACACTCCGCTCCCGGGCTCAACGGAGTCCCCCGAAGCCACGGTAAAAAAAATCATCTCGCTACCCGCGCCGCTGCGCGGTTCCGCCCTCTATCGCCACGGCGACCGCACGCCTGCCTGGCTGGGCGATACCCGCCAGCATCGCAGCTTGATTTGTGAATGCGAGATGGTGACCGCCGGAGAAGTGCAGTACGCGGTGGAAAACTTAGCGGTTAACAGCCTGCTCGATCTACGCCGCCGCACGCGCATCGGCATGGGCACCTGCCAGGGAGAGCTGTGCGCCTGCCGGGCGGCCGGGCTTCTGCAACGGTTTAACATCACCACTCCCGCCCAGTCGCTGACCCAGCTTTCTGATTTTTTAAACGAACGCTGGAAAGGCGTGCAGCCCATTGCCTGGGGCGATGCGCTCAGGGAAAGTGAATTCACCCGCTGGGTCTACCTCGGACTGTGCGGGCTGCAAAAGGAGTCTCAGGATGAAATTTGATAGCGTGATTATCGGCGGTGGCCTCGCGGGTCTGCTCTGCGGGCTAACGCTTAATCAGTTCGGCCTGCGCTGCGTCATCGTCAGTCGGGGTCAAAGCGCGCTGCACTTTTCCTCCGCTTCGCTGGATCTGCTCTGCGCCCTTCCCGACGGGGAACGCGTCAGCGATGTGGCTCACGGGATAGACCGCCTGGCAGAACAGCTTCCCGAACATCCCTACGCGATGCTGGGCGCCGAACGGGTGATGGCGTACGCCGCGCAAACCGAGGCGCTGCTGGCTATCAACGGGATCGCGATGCGCGGCGCGGCCAGCCAGCCGCATGAACGCGTTACGCCGCTGGGCACCCTGCGCCCGACATGGCTTTCGCCGCTGGAAGTTCCCGTGGCGCCACTGTCCGCACGCAGCGTTGGCGTGGTGGGTATCGGCGGCTTCGCCGACTTCCAGCCGCATCTGGCCGCCGCCTCGCTCACCCGGCAGGGGGTGAAGGCGACGGCCAGCGAGATAGACTTACCGATACTGGATGTTCTGCGGGATAACCCGAGCGAATTTCGCGCGGTGAATATCGCCAGAATGCTCGACGAAGAGTGTCATTGGCCCGCGCTCCTCGCCGCGTTACGTCCGCTGGCGCTGGCGCACGACCTGCTGATCATGCCCGCCTGTTTCGGTCTGAATGACGCCGGGCTGTATCGCTGGCTACAGGAACAGCTACCCTGCCCGCTGCGCCTGCTGCCGACGCTGCCGCCTTCGGTTCCCGGCATACGCCTGCATAACCAGCTTCAGCGTCGTTTTATTCGGACCGGAGGTACCTGGCTGGCTGGCGATGAAGTCACGCGGATCGGCCATCAGGAGGGGAAAGTCAACGAAGTCTGGACCCGGCAGCACGGCGATGTTCCGCTGCGTCCCCGTTTTGCCGTTCTGGCCAGCGGCAGTTTCTTCAGTAATGGATTGATCGCCGATAAAGCGCGCGTTCGGGAACCCATTCTCGGCCTCGACCTTCAGCAGACCACTCCGCGTGAGAACTGGTATCAGCGCGATTTCTTTGCTTCGCAACCCTGGCAACGCTTCGGCCTGAAAACGGATACGATGCTGCGCCCGCTGCTCGACGGCCAGCCGCTGGGCAACCTGTTCGCCATCGGTTCGCTACTCGGCGGTTTTGATGCCATCCAGCTTGGATGCGGCGGCGGCGTTTGCGCGGTCACCGCGCTGCACGTCGCGAAACAGATTCATGACCTTGCCGGAGGCACGCGATGAACGATACCCGCTTTGAGAGCTGCATTAAATGTACCGTTTGTACGACCAGCTGCCCGGTCAGCCGGGTTAATCCCCGCTATCCGGGCCCGAAACAGGCGGGTCCGGACGGTGAGCGCCTGCGGCTGAAAGATGGGGCGCTGTACGACGAAGCCTTAAAATATTGTATTAACTGCAAGCGCTGTGAAGTCGCCTGTCCCTCTGATGTAAAAATTGGCGATATTATCCAAAGGGCACGGGCGCAGTACAGCCAGCAAAAACCCACGCTGCGCGATGCTATCCTCAGCCATACCGACCTGATGGGCACTCTCTCCACGCCGTTTGCCCCGCTGGTCAACGCCGCAACGGGGCTCAAACCGGTGCGCCGCCTGCTCGATGCGACGCTAAAGATTGACCACCGCCGGACGCTGCCGAAATATGGTTTCGGCACTTTTCGCCGCGCTTACCGCCAGCAGGCGGACCGCCAGGCGCAGTTCAGTGAACAGGTCGCTTTTTTTCACGGCTGTTACGTCAACTACAATCATCCGCAGCTTGGCCACGACCTTATCCGCGTGCTGAATGCGATGGGCACCGGCGTACAGCTGTTAAGTAAAGAAAAATGCTGCGGCGTGCCGCTTATCGCCAACGGCTTTTTTGCCAAAGCCCGCCGCCAGGCGCAGAGCAACGTCGCCGCCATGCGAGAGACTCCGCTGCCGGTCATTGCCACCTCATCAACCTGCACGTTTACCCTGCGCGACGAATACCCGCATCTGCTGGATGTCGATAATCAGGACCTTCGCGACCGGATTGAACTGGCAACTCGCTGGATCTGGCGCCAGCTTGATGCCGGGCGTACCCTGCCGCTTCGGCCGCTGCCGCTGAAGGTGGTTTATCACACGCCGTGTCATATGGAGAAGATGGGCTGGTCGCTGTATACCCTCGAACTGCTGCGGCTGATCCCGGGTTTACAGCTGGAAGTGCTGGATTCACAGTGCTGCGGCATCGCCGGTACTTACGGGTTTAAATCGGAAAACTACCCCTCTTCGCAGGCCATCGGCGCACCGCTGTTCCGGCAAATTGAGGAGAGCGGCGCCGACCTGGCGATCACCGATTGCGAAACCTGCAAATGGCAAATCGAGATGTCCACCAGCAAACGCTGTGAACATCCCATCACTCTGCTGGCGCAGGCGCTGGCCTGACATCGGCGCCAGAAACCAGTAAACCAATGCGGCTGATGACAAACCGGGTTTGAATACGGAGCCCGGGTTTGTGCCGGGTGGCGGCTAACGCCTGACCCGGCCTACTGGTGCTGGCGGATTCAGAACGGGAATTGCCCCGGCTGACTACCAGCCTGATACCCATACAGACCCCGTAGGCCCGGTAAGGCGCAGCCGCCACCGGGCAATTTCTCAAGAGCGCGTTTTGTCAGTAGTCTTAACTAATAGCTCCCCTTTCCTTCCGCCGGTTCGGCGACCGGTCTGAACATCGCCAGCCGTGTATCCAGCGCCCGGGTATAGAGGTTGGTATCGACGCCAACGGCGACAAAATTTGCCCCCCACGCCAGCGCGTTGTGCGCCATTTCCGGGTCAACGGCGAGGAAACCTGCGGCTTTCCCCGCCGCGCGAATGCGGCGGATACTCTGTTCAATGATGCGCTGCACTTCCGGATGGCCGGCGTTGTCCGGGTAGCCCAGCGAAGCCGATAAATCAGCCGGGCCGATAAAGACGCCGTCAATACCCTCCACTTCGAGGATGGCATCCAGGTTGTCGAGAGCGGTTTTGCTCTCTACCTGAATCAGCAGGCACAGCTCATCGTTGGCCAGCGCCATATAGTTTTCCACCCGTCCCCAGCGTGCGGCGCGCGCCACCCCGGCCCCGACGCCGCGGGTGCCCAGCGGCGGATAGCGGGTCGCCGAGACTATCTCCCGCGCCTGTTCGGCGGTATCGACCATCGGGATCAGCAGCGTTCTGGCGCCAATATCCAGCACCTGCTTAATCAGGCTGCGATTGCCCTCCACCGGGCGAATCACCGGCTGGCTGGCATAGGGTGCGATGGCCTGCAGCTGATGATAAAGGTCCTGGATGGTATTGGGCGCATGTTCGCCGTCAATCAGCAGCCAGTCGTAACCCGAGGTGGCGGCAATCTCAGCCATATACGAAGAGGTCGAGCTCAGCCACAGGCCAATCTGCGCTTCTCCTTGCAATAATCCCGCTTTAAATGGGTTCGATAAAATTGCGTTCATAGTTCTCCCTTACATTAATGCTGTACGCTGCCAGCCTGTGGCACCGTGCGATTCACGCGCAGTGAAAAGATAATAACCACCCCGACAATCGCCACGCAGGCGAGCGTCAACAATCCGGCAGAATTATTGCCGAACATCGTTTCGGCCTGAACCCGAATGATGGGGGCCAGAAACCCACCGATGGCGCCAAACAGGTTGACGAAACCAATACCCGCGGCCAGCGCCGTGCCGGACAATAGCTGCGTCGGCATGGTCCAGAAGACCGGCTGCACGGCAATGACGCCGACGGCGGCGACGCACAGCGCGATAATGGCCAGCACCGGCGACACCAGCCCGGAGACCGCGATGCCAATGGCCGCCGCCAGCAGGGTGAATGCCGCAATATTACGCCGCTCGCCGGTGCGATCGGAGTACCGTGGAATCAGCCAGGTCCCGAACAGCGCCGCCACCCACGGGATGGCGGTCACCACCGAGGCCACGAACCCGACTTTGGTGCCCAGCAGCGCGGCAACCTGGGTCGGCAGAAAGAAAATCAGACCGTAAACCGCCACCTGAATAGTCAGGTAGATAATGGCCAGTTGCCAGACGCGACCGTTGCGCAGCGCATCGGACAACCGCGAGGTGACCTTCTTCTGCTCTTCTCTGGCCAGCTCGCTAATTAACGCCTGCTTTTCGACAGAAGTCAGGAAACGCGCATTTTGCGGCGTATCATCGAGCCAGAAGAAGGTGAAGAATCCCGCGCCGACGGCCAGCAGCCCTTCAATGATAAACATCCAGAACCAGCCGGGATGTCCCATAAAACCGTGCATTTCCAGCAGGGCGCCGGATAGCGGTGAACCGAGGGTCAGCGCCAGCGGCGCGCCCATATAAAACAGCCCCATAATGCTGGCGCGGTTCTGCTGGGGAAACCACTGAGAGGTCAGGTAGATCATCCCCGGGAAGAAGCCCGCTTCGGCGGCGCCAAGCAGAGTGCGCACCAGCAGAAATTTCGCTTCCGTATCCGCCCATGCCATCGCCGCGGAAAGAATGCCCCACAGCAAGGTGGTGCAGCCAATCCATTTTCTGGCGCCGAATTTGCGCATCAGCAGGTTGGCCGGCACCCCGAGAAAGGCATACACCACAAAGAAAATCCCTGCCCCCAGCGCATAGGCTTCGTTGCTGAGACCGGTATCCAGCTGGTAGGTCTCCTTGGCAAAGCCGATATTCGAGCGGTCAAGAAACGCCAGCACATACAGCGCCAGCATAAAGGGGATCAAACGGGCGCGGTTTTTCTTCACCACGCTCTCAAGCAAGGTGTTGCTCATCGTAATATCCTCAACATGGGGCCGCACATCAGCGCGGTGCGGCACGACGGGATCAGTGGCTGTAAGGGCGTTTCAGGTTGCAGTCGCGGTTCAGCTCGACGCCGAAGCCCGGTTTATCCAGCACGGTTTTATGAATGCGACCTTTCACAGGTACCGGCTCGTCAACCAGAATCGGATCAAACTGCGGACGCATCGTTGAGCAGTCCGGGCTGGTCATCAGGAACTCGCTGAACGGCGTGTTGGTAAAGGTAATGACCGCATGGTGCGAATAGACCGATGAGCCGTGCGGAACCACCAGCTGGCCGCGCGATTTGGCGATCGCCGCAATCTCCACCAGGGTGGTCAGGCCGCCGCACCAGCCCACGTCAGGCTGCATAATATCGATGCCAGTTTCCGACAACGTGCGGAAGGATTGCAGCGTGCCGTGGTGCTCGCCGCTGGTGACCATCATTCCGGCTGGCGCATTGCGTTTAAGCTCGCGATAGCCTTCATACTGCTGCGGCGGCAGGCACTCTTCGATCCACTTGAGGTTATAGGGCGCGCAGGCGTGGGCCAGTTTAGTGGCGTAGTTAACGTCCTGGCTCATCCAGCAATCCAGCATCAGCCAGAAGTCCGGGCCGCATTTTTCACGCATATCGGCCACCATGGCGGCATCTTTGCGGATCCCCGCATCGCCATCGTGCGGCCCCCAGTGGGTCGGCATTTTGCCGCCAATAAAGCCCATCTCTTTCGCCAGGTCCGGACGTGCCCCGGTGGCGTAGAACTGAATTTCATCGCGCACCGCGCCACCCAGCAGTTTGTAAACCGGCAGTCCAACCACTTTGCCAAACAGATCCCACAGCGCCAGGTCGATACAGGAGAGGGTATTCATCACCAGGCCGCCGGAGCCGGAGTAGTACAGGGTGGCGTTGAGCATCTGGTCATGGATCAGTTTGATATCGCTGACGCACTTGCCTTCGATAAAGCGGCTCAGGTGCTTTTCGACGATAAAGCAGCCCATCTCACCGGCGGTCGACACCGCAAAGCCGGTCTGTCCGTTTTCGGCTTCGACTTCCACAATCAGCGTGCCGAGAACGTTGATGCCAAACGACTGACGGGACTGTTCATACTGTGGATATTTGCTCATCGGCGTGGCGATATGATCGTCAATCCAGTGGTTTGCCCCCTGGTCATGATAATCGCCGCCGCCAGCGCCTTTCTCTGCGGTAGCTCCGCCGATAAACCAGGCGCGGACGTGTTTAATTTTCGGTAGGGTCATGATCTTCTCCTTATTATGAGGCCTGTTGTTCGAAGGGGCTCTTCCACCCCAGCAGACGGGAAATATCTTTAGCGCAGGCAATCGCCCTACCGGCGAGGTAATCGCGATTGTCTTCATTGATTTGCAGACGGGTACCCACCACGGAAATGGCGGCGGTCAGCTCGTTGTTGGCGTTAAAAACCGGCGCGGCCACGCAGCGAACGTCGGGATAATCTTCACCGTTATCGAAGCTCCAGCCGCGGGCGCGGATACGCCCCAGCTCATCGCGAAGCTGCTGGGCGCTGGTGATGGTGGTTGGCGTCGCCCGCTCCCACTGCAGCTCGCTGATAATCGACTCCTGAACCCGCTCGGGCTGCCAGGCCAGCAGGCATTTACCAATACCGGAACGATACAGCGACAGGCTCTTACCCTCGTGCGAACGCACGCTGATGGTCGCCGGGGATTCAATCTTCAGAATGTAGTAGGCGTTGCCGCTGTCGATAATGCCCAGGTGGCAGAGTAGACCGCACTGATCCATCAGTTGCGTCAGGCGCGGCCGCGCCAGTTCGCGCAGGTCCATTTTGCTCAGCGCCTGCCCGGCCAGCTCAACCAGCTTGGTCCACAGGCAGTAGTTATCCTGATTATCCATGCTGAGGAAGCGCTGTTTTCTCAGCTCTCCCAGCAGCAGATAGGCGGTACTTTTCGGAATACCCAGTTCGTCAATAATGGTCGCCGCGCTGCAGGGGCCGATACGGGCGATTAAATTGAGAATGTCGATGGCGCGGGTCAGCGCCGGGACTTTGCTTGATTCCAACATGCTGGACTCCAATCCTGAATACTGGAATCAGTGTTGCGGTTGTCCGGGCGGTAAATTGTGAGCGACTTCAAATGACGACGCTATTCCAGCCGGGTGGACATTCGGAGGGAGGAAAATGCGAGATGGCGCACAGAATATTTAAAAGCAAGTACAACAGGTTGGACTCATTGCGCGTCGGGAGAGGTTCCCGACGCAGAGGTTGGTTTAAACCGAGAGCGATTCGACGACGTTAATCCAGCCGTGTTCACCGGCGACCGGCTGACCGTGCAACCAACGGCGCAGCATATTCAGCGCCATCATGGCACAGACTTCCTGACGCACTGCCAGGCTGTAGCGCGTGGCGCTGAATTTAACCCGCAGCGCATGGGTGCCTTCCGGCGTCGAGAGGACGAAATTCAGGTGATCGGCTTCCTGGCCGCTCACCGCCAGCGCCAGACCGGCGAAATGATTGACCCGCCGTTCTGCGGCCCAGCGGGCGGACTGCGCCAGCGACTCCTCCTGGCAAGGGACAATTTCACTTGCCAGCAGCGGCGCATTTGCCCGCGAAAGCTGAAGCGCCAGCAAACCGCCGGTAAACTGTTCACTCAGCGTCAGACTCAGCTGGCGCTCCTGTAAACAACGCGCGATCTGCGCGGGCAGCCCTTCGGTGCCCTCGAAAATCATGCTCTCTCCCGCCACTTTTTTCACTTCCGGCCATATCGCCAGCATCGCTTCGCGCTGCTCCGCCGGCCCGGTGAGCTTCAGCTCAATAATCGGCATTGAAGAGCGGTAGCCCATGACGACGCCCGGCGGCAGCGCCAGCGGATCGAGGCTTTGCGCCAGATCGCTTTCCGAACGGCCAAACGTCGTCAGACGCAGACACAGCGGCGGGGCAGAGAGCGGGAAACGCTCACGCAGGCGGGGTAAAATTTCCTGCTCGACCATGATTTTGAATTCCGATGGAACGCCGGGGGTGAAAAACATCAGACAGCGGTTGAGCTGAACGGCAAAACCGCAGGCCGTCCCCACCGGATTGTTGATCATCTCCGCGCTGGCGGGGATCTCCGCCTGCTTACGGTTACTTGCCGCCATCGGGCGACCGCGCTCGGCAAAGAAACGGGTCATCGTTTCCAGCCACTCTTCGTGCAGAATCAGCCCTTCGCCCTTGGCGGTCGCCGCGGCCAGCGCGCTCAGATCGTCACTGGTTGGCCCCAGGCCACCGTTGACGATCAGCACATCCGCCTGTTCACTGCGCTCACGTAGCACCGTGACCAGGGAGTCAAGGTCATCGCCCACGGTATTGCGGCGCGTTAGCGGTAATCCCTGATTGAAAAAGAAATCGGCCAGCCACGCGGCATTGGTATCGACGATTTGCCCGTGCAACACTTCATCGCCGGTGGACAGCATTTCCACATTTATCATTATTCACTTCACTCCTTGCCTGCCAGGTGGCAATACTATAGCGCAAGGCGCAGGCGGAGTAGACAGGAATACGGCGCGGGAAACGTTCGCGCCGTTGGGGGGATTAGAAGCTGGCGCTGACGCCGAGATACGGACCGTCTGCAATCGTGCTGTCTTTGTTGCCGTCCTTCCCTTCGAGGTTCAGATAGCGATAACCGGCTTCGATGCTCAGAGGACGCATAATCGTCCAGCTCGCACCGGCGTTAGCTTCCTGATAGCTCTGAATGCCGCTGGAGAGAGAATCCGGGGAATAATAGTATTCGCCGAACAGACGGAAGCTGTCGCCAATTTTCCACTGCAGGCCGCCGCCGACGGCCGCCGCATACCCTTCATCGCCGCTCTTCGGGTTGGTATAAACGCCCTTGCCGCCAACCGTCGCGAGGAACGGCCCCAGCGGAATATTCAGACCAAGGCCTAACCCCGCCGCGTCGCCGTCGTTGTCGCTGTGCATCCAGTTGCCGGTCACTGCCAGACCAGATGACTCAGTCCCGAAACCGACGCCAAGGTTGGTGTAGTGCTCGCCAGCCTGCCCGGTTACGCTGATTGCATGGGCCGCCGTAGAGACGAACATCATGCCGGCAAGACCTAATAAAATGCTCTTTTTCATTTTTACTCTATCCAGAAAACAAGAATCAAAAAAGTCCCAAAAACCGCAGAATTGTACTGCCGAACGCTGAGGAATCAATGCACTAAAACGACCTTTACTCTCGTGATTGTAACCAGTTGCTACGGATAATGTCGGCTAAATACGGACAATGCAGCTTGCGGTTTAGCGAGACGGCTCGCAAACTGGTGCTCAAACATCTTTTCCCTACCGTTTAGTCAAGGAGATCACCATGCGCCAAAGGACCATCGTCTGCCCGCTGATTCAGAATGAGGGACACTATTTGCTCTGCAAAATGGCTGACGATCGCGGCGTTTTTCCCGGACAGTGGGCGCTTTCCGGTGGCGGCGTTGAACCGGGCGAACGCATTGAAGAGGCGCTACGCCGGGAAGTTGCTGAGGAGCTTGGCGAGGCGCTGCAGCTGACGCAGATTACGCCGTGGACCTTCAGCGATGATATTCGGGTCAAAACCTATGCTGACGGCCGTCAGGAAGAGATTTATATGATTTACCTGATTTTTGATTGCCTTAGCGCCAACCGCGAAATCACCCTCAACGACGAGTTTCAGGCGTATGCCTGGGTGAAACCGGAAGATTTGCCCCGCTACGATCTGAATGTGGCGACCCGCAAAACATTAACCCTGAAAGGCCTGCTCTGAGCGCCCCGGCACCGTGCCGAGGCCAACCCAGGTTAACTGGTCTGGCTGCCTGGCAACGCATTAACCCAGTCACGTAATGCCCGGCGGGAGATTTTAATCCCGCCGGTTTTCAACGACTCAGGTAACGTCAACCAGCGTACCGGCTGCTGAAAACGTGCCAGCTTATCCTGTGCCCAGGCCGCCAGCGCGGCGACATCGCACTGCGCATCGCACTCCACCACCGCCACCGGACGCTGGCCAAACTCCGCATCGTCTAACGGCACGATAAACGCCTGCTGAATCTGCGGATGAGCCAGGAGTACTCTTTCCACCTCTTCAGGCTGAATCCCTTCCCCTCCGCTGAAAAAGAGGTTATCCATCCGCCCAAGCAGAGTCAGTTTGCCCTCCCTGATCTCGCCGCGATCGCGCGTGGCAAACCAGCCCTGTTCGTTGACCAGCGGCTGCACCCCGCCTTCGCGCCAGTAGCCAGCGGCCATGCTATCGGCCCGCAGCCAGACTTCGCCGGCAACAATTTTCAGCGCGCGCCCCGGCAGCGGCTGGCCGACGTCCGGCGCGCCATCCGCCTCTTTACCACAAACCGTCGAGGCGAACTCCGTCAGGCCATAACCACACCAGCAGCGAATGCCCCGGGCGCGCGCCTGTTCGGTCAGCGCGACGGGAATCGCCGCGCCGCCCAGCAGCACCGCCTTCAACGACACATCAGCCTCGCTATTGAGCAATCGCCAGAGCTGAGTGGGCACCAGCGAGGCATGCGTACAGCCTCGCAGCGCCTGTTCCAGCGGTTGTCTTTCTCCTACCGTCAGGCGAGCCCCCGCCAGCAGCCAGCGCCAGAGAATGCCCTGGCCGGAAACATGAAACAGCGGCAGCGACAGCAGCCAGTCGTCATCCGACGCCAGCGGAATCATCGCCAGCACGCCTTCAGCGCTGGCAAGATGCGCCCGACAGCTGTGCACGGCGGCCTTCGGCAGCCCCGTAGAACCGGAGGTGAGCGTCATCGACGCCAGACGTTCTTCGCGCCAGGGCAACGTCGAATCCCCCGCCGCCCGTTGCAGCGTCAGCGGCGTAAAGTCGAGGGCGAGCGGATCGCCGTTCAGCACCAGCGCATAACGCAGATCGAGGGAGGGTAACAATACCGCCAGCAGCGAAGGCGGTAGCTGAGGATTCAGAGGAAGCACCCGGGCGCCGCACTGAAGCAGCGCCAGCCATGCCAGCAATGCCGACGGCTGGTTATAGGCCCGCAGCAGCACGCCCTCCCCTTCGTTGACCCCTTGAGCGCGGAATCCCGCGGCCAGCGCGTTAACCTCAGCGCACAGCTGCCGCCAGCTCAGGACAACGTCGTTCAGACGTACCGCCGGCGCATCGCCACGCAGCCGGCACCAGTGGCGCCATGGCCAGTCGCTAAAGGTCACAGCAGCGGCTCCAGCTCATCACGACGCAGGCAGGGTAACGGGCTGTCAGGCCAGGGGCGAATCAGCTGCGCGCGCATCAATGCCAGCGTATCCAGGCCGGGAAGGGTCTGCGGCGTCAGCCAGGCGGCAATCCGCGCCAGCTGCGTGAGTCCAAGGCTTGATTCGATCGATGAGCTGATCACCGCCGTCAGCCCCAGCGCATGAGCCGTGGCAACCTGCTCCCGCACTTTACGCAGGCTACCGGTGAGCGTCGGCTTGATCACCAGCGCACGCAAACCCGGCTCTGCCTGAAAACGAAAATCCGCCTCACGCAGGCTTTCATCCCAGGCAATCGCGATGCCGGTTTCCCGGGCAAAAGCCCGTGAGTCGTCGCGGGTTTTACACGGTTCTTCAAGGAAGGCAATACGGTCGCGGTACTGCGGGTGGACATATTTCGCAAACTGCTGCGCTTTGAGCGGCGTCCAGGCGCGGTTGGCGTCCAGACGTAGCTGCAGGTCGGGAATCGCTTCCAGCAGCAGGTTAACCACCATGCCGTCACGCACCGCTTCATACAGCCCGATTTTGACCTTCGCGACCTTTTCACCGGGCAGTGCCGCCAGCCTGGCAAACAGTTCGTCCGGGTCGCCGGTGCACAGCGGCACCGCGCGATACTCCGCCTCCAGCGGCAGTTCATCGTTCAGCTCCGCCAGCGCACAGCTGACGCCGAAGGCCACGGAAGGCAGAGACGGCTCGGGCGGGTTCTCGCCCTGCCGCCAGGCAAGCGACCACGCCACCAGCGCGGACTGCGCCTCCTCCAGCGTTTCCACGCTAAAGCCCGGCAGAGGCGCAATTTCACCCCATCCCTGACGTTCACCGTCCTGCAGGTGGATGAACAGCCCATCGCGAGTTTTTAACCGCCGTTCACGCAGTACCACGCCCGCGTCCATCGGTACCTGCCAGCGGTAAACCTGCGCCTGACGCATTATGGATTCCGTTTAAATTTGCTGAAGTCCGGCTGACGTTTCTGGTTGAACGCGTTACGCCCTTCCTGCCCCTCTTCGGTCATGTAGAACAGCATGGTGGCGTTCCCCGCCAGCTCCTGCAGCCCCGCCTGACCATCGCAATCGGCATTCAGCGCCGCCTTCAGGCAGCGCAGCGCCATCGGACTGTTTTGCAGCATTTCGCGACACCAGCGTACGGTCTCTTTTTCCAGATCCGCCAGCGGGACGACGGTGTTGACCAGCCCCATGTCCAGCGCCTGCTGCGCATCGTACTGACGGCACAGGAACCAGATTTCGCGCGCTTTTTTCTGGCCGACGATCCGCGCCATGTAGGATGCGCCCCAGCCGCCGTCAAATGAGCCGACTTTCGGACCGGTCTGACCGAAGATGGCATTTTCTGCGGCAATCGTCAGATCGCACATCATATGCAGAACGTGACCGCCGCCGATGGAATATCCCGCCACCATCGCCACAATCGGCTTCGGACAGGTGCGGATCTGGCGCTGAAAATCGAGCACGTTCAGGTGGTGAACGCCGGAATCATCCTGGTAGCCGCCGTAATCGCCGCGGACCTTCTGGTCGCCGCCGGCGCAGAATGCTTTGTCGCCTTCGCCGGTGAGGATAATGACGCCGATATTATCGTCATATCGGGCATCGGACAGCGCCTGAATCATCTCTTTCACGGTCAGCGGGCGGAACGCATTGCGCACCTGCGGACGGTTAATGGTGATTTTAGCAATCCCGTCCGTCGACTTCTGGTAACGAATGTCGGTATAGCCTTCGGAGCAATCGTGCCATTCCACAGGGGCGTAGAGCATTGCTTCATCAAGAGAGATCATAGAATGTCCTTTGGTTAACTCGCTAAAAACTGGGCCAGACATGACACCACCGCCGCGGGATTTTCCCGATGCGCGTTATGCCCGGCATGATGAATAATATGTGTCGTGGCGGCGACGTCGCGCGCAATGGCGCGAAACTTCGCATCGCGCTCGCCGCAAAGATAATGAAAAGGGTAGCGCCGGGCGCGGAGCTGCGCACGCAGGTCGGGCTGTACGGCGAGGGAAGTTGCCTCCAGCATCGCGGCAAGACTGGTGCCGCAGTTGTGGCTGCGCAGCGCCACAAGCGCTTCCCGCTGCGCCGTACTTAAGCCGGCGAAAACCGGCTGCTGGTACCAGTCGGCAAAAACCTGCGCCAGCGGCTCGCGACGAAAACGCTCCGCCCAGGCGGCATCGCTACAAGCACGCTGGCGGCGTTGGTGCGCATCCTGGAGACCGGGATGGCCGCCCTCTACGACCAGCCCGCACAGCCCGCGCCGCGGCTGGCTGGCAAAAAACATCGCAATACGCCCGCCCAGCGAATAGCCAATCAGCCAGTAGTCCCGAACATGATAGTGCGCCAGCGTTTTCTCCAGCCGCAGGCTAACCTCGGCGAAACCACCGACCCTGACCTCGCGCGAACCACCGTGACCCGGCAGATTGATATACAGCTGCGGATAAGCGCTGAACGCGGCGCCTACCGTTTGCCACTCCCGGCTGTCGCCGGAAAAACCGTGTAAAAAGACCAGCCAGGGATAGCCCGACTGCCCCTTTTCGCACCGGGCGTGCAGACTCATAACCGGCTGACCTGCGCCAGCAGCTGTTGCAGAGTATGGGTGCCTTCCGTCTCATTCACCACCAGCTCAATCAGCGTGGCGCCAGGAAGACGCCAGGCCCCGGCCAGCGCCGCTTCCAGAGCCTCCCAGGTGTCCGGGCGGTGATAATGAAGACCAAACATCGCCGCCGCATGGCCGAAATTGACATCCTGCGGCATCAGATAAAACTGGCGCCGTTGATCCTGCGGCGTCGGCAGCAAAGAGAAGATCTGCCCGCCGTTGTTGTTGACCACGATCAGCACCAGCGGCGCAGAGGCCTGACGCAGCAACGCCAGCGAGTTCAGATCGTAGAGCGCGGAGAGATCGCCGACGATCGCCAGCGTCGGGCGGGCGCTGGCGCGCTGAACCCCTGCCGCCGTCGCCAGCAGACCATCAATACCGCTGGCGCCGCGGTTGCTATAAACCGGGTATCCCGCCGGAAGCTGCGCCAGGGCATCAATCAACCGAACCACCAGGCTGTTACCGACAAACAGCTGCCCCTGATCCGGAAGATAGCGGTGGATTCGGTGAGCCAGCTGGGCTTCGCCAAATGCCTCGCTGCGGTCGGCCGCCGCCTGCCAGGCCTGCCGCGACAGCACAGGGATCGTCGTCGCCCACGGCTGGCGGCTTTCCGCCGGATGCAGATCCAGCCACTGTCCCACCGGGCAGACCAGCCGACGACCGCGGTGATGAGCCGGGTCGAGGCGGCCGGGGAGGTTATCCACGACCCAGTACTCTTCCGGTTCACAGGTGGCCTGCCACTGCAGTACGCGTTTACCGGTGAGGCTGCTGCCCAGCTGCACAACGATTTGCGCCTGCTGCAGTTCGCTCACCGCTTTGCCGTTCGCCAGCCACAGGTCGGCGCACGGCAGCGGCTGCCCGGTCTGGGAAAGGACGTCACCAATCAGCGGCCAGCCGAGCGTTTTTGCCCACTCGGCGACTTTTTTACCTTCGGCGGCGCTCATGCGGCCCGCGACGACCACGCCCCGCTTTTGCCGCCAGAAAAACCAGTCGCGCTGCTTTTCGCTTTCCAGGTGCAGGGACTGACGCAGCCAGGGTTTATCGCTTTGCCACCACGCGCCGAGCTGCTGCTGCCACTCCACGCCGGTGTCATCCATCTCGCCGTACAGCGGCTCGGCGAACGGACAGTTAATATGGATACCGCCGGAATGCAGGGCGCCCAGCGCCTGGTCAATCGTCGACACCAGCCAGCGCGCGGGCACATCCTGCGACGGACGCGGCAACGACAGCGTCTGCGAGGGATGAGAAGCAAACATGCCCGGCTGGCGGATCGCCTGGTTCGCACCGCAGTCAATCAGCTCCGGGGGACGATCGGCGGTAAGCAGTATCAGCTTTTCACCGGTCAGCCCCGCCTCAATTAAGGCCGGATAGAGGTTAGCCGTCGCCGTTCCGGACGTGACAATCACCGCCACCGGCTGCCGGCTGGCTTTTGCCAGCCCCAGCGCCAGATGGCCAAGACCGCGTTCATCGAAATGGGTATGGGGAATAAACGCGCGGTTTTCCGCCGCTGCCAGCGTAAGAGGTGTCGAGCGCGAACCCGGCGCAATGCAAATATGCTGCACGCCGTGGCGAGTTAATGCTTCGAGGATCACCGCCGCCCAGCGTCGGTTAAATGCGCTTACTGACATGAAATTGTCCGGTATCAAATATTGAGGCTAAGTATAGGTAATACAAAGCAATGGAGTATTGATATGCATCGTTTATCTACGTTTTTGTCAATAACAAGGAACGCAGCCCCGCCGCCTTATTTTCTATCTCCTGCCACTCCTGCTCAGGATCGGAGCCGCTGACAATCCCGGCTCCGGCATACAGCCTGAGCGTGGCGTTTTCGACTTGCGCCGAACGCAGGGCCACGCAGAATTCGCTTTGCGCCAGCGACAAGTAGCCAGCGGAGCCGGCGTACCATTCCCGGGTAAAAGGTTCATGGCGGGTAATAAATGCCAGCGCCGCCCGGCGCGGTAATCCGGCGACCGCGGCGGTCGGCTGCAGCTGATGCAGGCAGCGGGTATCGTCAGGCTGAGAGAGTTCAGCCCAGATGCAGCGGCGCAGATGCTGCACTTTACGCAGCCGCACCACCTGCGGCGGCAGGACATCCAGCGAACGGACCTCATCCTGCATACGCTGGCAGATATCCTCCACCACCAGCATATTCTCGCGCTGATTTTTATCATCTTTCATCAGCCAGTCGGCCAACAATTGCGCCTGGCGATCGTCAGGATGGCTGGCAACGGTCCCGGCCAGCGCTTCGGTGCGCAGCAGCGTCCCACGCCGGCGCCAAAGCCGCTCCGGCGTTGAACCAAAGAATGTCCGCTGCGCGTTAAAGGCCATCATGAAATGAAAACAGCGGTGATTACTGCGCCGGCTGGCGGCCACGATGGCCAGCGGATCCGGCGGCGCCGCAAACTGAACATCCGTGGCCCGCGCCAGCACCACTTTATCCATCTCCCCTGCGGCAATCGCCTGAGTTGCCTGTTCAATCAGCGCATGCCATTGCGGATAGTCCGGGGAGTGTTGTTCGCTGAGCACCGGCGGCAGAGCGGCGGGCTGCGCCTGGTCAGGCGTTAGCGCCTGGAGAAACGCCCGGGCCGCAATGGCATCTTCGCGCAGTGACGTCTCGCTATTCAGCAGCAGACGCAGAGTGGCTTTTCCCCCGACCCGACGCCACTCCAGCCGCGGCAGAAAGAGCCTCCCTTCCTGCGGATTAAACGCATTCAGGCCGCAAATACGTAAATCAGCCAACCCCTGACGCTGCAAGAAGTCGTGAGCCCCGGCCAAAGACGGGAAGGTTTTAACCGCGCCGAGCGCGGCAAGCTCTTCATCGCCATTGCGCTGCAGCCAGTAAAACTGTGGCCACTGCGCTTGATGACCGCACCACAGAAGAGGGTCAAAAGCGTCATGAAGAGGGAAAGGAATATCGAAAATTCGCGTACCGGACGACGGCGGGAAATCGTCAGACAGGCAGTCACGTAAGCGTTCCAGCGCAGTGGAAACAGACAGCACGCAAACCTCCAGAGAATAAAAACCACAGATTATACGGGGTACTGGCGTGAAATTGCAGTACCCATAATGAGGGAGCGGACTTTCCGCAGGTGGCCGCCGCCAGCCAGAGCAGGCTGAGGGAAAAAAGTATTGATCCTTGACGCGGTTACGCTAACGGCGCTTAACCGGTGACCGCCTCGCGGGCCATACCGATATGCGCAATCCCGTCCTCATCGTAAATGTCGGTCACCGGCTGAAAACCGAAGCTGGCGTAAAAACGCTGCAGATGCGCCTGGGCGCCGAGATAAATGGCCTTGTGCGGCCAGTGACGACGACAGCTGGCCAGCGCTCGCTCCATCAGCTGATAACCCAGCTTTTCGCCGCGCACCGCCGGGCTGACAATGACCCGTCCAATCACCACCGGCTCAATATCATCGTCGCTTTTCAAAATGCGCGCGTAGGCCACCAGTTCATCCCCTCGCCAGCCGAGCAGATGGCGGTTTTCACCGATCAGGTCATCACCGTCAACATCCTGATAGGGGCAGGTTTGTTCGACGACAAATACCGCGCAACGCAGCTGTAGCAAAGCGTACAGCTGCGGGACGGTCAGCTCTGCGTGGTGAAGATCCTGCCATGTAATCATTGACTGCTCCTGTATACTTGAGTTTTTTCACCCACGCCCTGAGGACACTGGACGATGGAATTGACATTTTTGGGGACATCCGCAGGCGTGCCGACCCGTACACGTAATATGACGTCTATCGTGCTGAATTTGCAACAGCCGACGGCTGCGGAGATGTGGTTGTTCGACTGCGGAGAAGGTACCCAGCATCAGTTTTTACATACCCCGTACCACCCAGGAAAACTGAATAAGATTTTTATTACTCACCTCCACGGCGATCATCTGTTCGGCCTTCCCGGCCTGCTGTGCAGCCGCTCCATGCAGGGCAACTCGCTACCGCTGACGCTGTACGGCCCGACGGGACTCAGGGAGTTTGTTGAAACCGCGCTGCGCTTAAGCGGCTCATGGACCGATTATCCGCTCACCATAGTGGAAGTGGGGCCCGGCCTGGTCTTTGATGAAGGGGGCTATCGGGTCAGCGCTTATCCGCTGAATCATCCGGTTGAATGCTACGGCTATCGTATCGAAGAGCATGCCCGCCTCGGCACTCTCGATGCTGCGCGACTGGTTGCCGACGGCGTCCGCCCGGGTCCGCTGTTTCAACGTCTGAAACAGGGGGAGACGGTGGAGCTGGAAGACGGGCGGAAGATCGATGGTCGGCACTATCTCGGCCCGGCGACGCCCGGCAAAACGCTGGCGATTTTTGGCGATACCGCCCCCTGCGAGACGGCGCTTGAGCTGGCGCGCGGCGTTGACCTGATGGTTCATGAAACGACGCTGGAGCAGGCGATGGCGGAAAAAGCCAATAGCCGCGGTCATTCGTCGAGTCAGCAGGCAGCGGCGCTGGCCCGCGATGCCGGCGTCAGCATGTTTATCGCGACCCATTTTAGTTCGCGCTATGACGCTGAAGGCTGTCTGCGCCTGCTGGCGGAGTGTCGGGACGTTTTTCCCCGGACGCTGCTGGCCGAAGACTTTATGGTGTACAGCCTGAGCTAGTCGATCTGGAGGGGAGAAAACAGCGAAAGGCGGCAAAAAAAATGCCTGCCCGTATCACAACGGGCAGGCAGAGTTACAGGACCGGTAGTGTTAACCCCGGCCCTGGCGATTACATCAGCGGTGTTGCCAGCTGCACAATGCTAATCAGCGGCTGCGGCCACAGGCCAAGCACGAGGACCAGCAGCGCGGAGATCAGCACCACGATACCGCCGGCGCTGTACTGCCAGTTCGACGGCGCATCGCGATTCAGTTTATCCGGCGCGCTCAGGTACAGACTCACCGCCACGCGCAGGTAGTAGTACAGACCAATCGCCGAACCGATCACCACGGCGGCAACCAGCCACCACAGGTGCGCATGTACACCGACGGCCAGCACGTAGAATTTACCGATAAAGCCCAGCGTCATCGGGATACCCGCCAGCGACAGCATCATCACCGTCATGACCGCCGACAGAATCGGACGATGCCAGAACAGGCCGCGATAGGAGTACAGCGAGTCGGCATCCGGACCACGGTATGGGCTGGACATCAGGCTCACTACGCCGAACGCGCCGAGGCTGCTGAACAGATAGCCGGCCAGATAGACACCCACGGCTTCCATCGACATTTCACCGCTCTGCAGGGCAATCAGCGCCACCAGCAGATAGCCAAGATGCGAGATGGAGGAGTAGCCGAGCAGACGTTTAATATTGGTCTGACTCAGCGCCATCAGGTTACCGAAGATGATAGAGGCAAAGGCAATCAGGCCCAGCACCACGCGTACCGCTTCGCTGTTGCCCACCGGCATGTACAGGAACAGACGCATCACCACGCCGAAGATAGCAATCTTGCTGGCGGTTGCCAGGAAGGTTGATACCGGCGCCGGCGCGCCCTGGTAAACGTCCGGCGTCCACAGGTGGAACGGAACCAGAGACAGCTTAAAGCCGAGGCCGACGATCATCAGGCCCAGACCCGCCAGCAGCAGCGGTTCGTGCAGGGTGTTATCAGCCAGGCTTTTACCCAGCGCCAGGAAGGACAGGTTGCCCGAGTTCGCATAGACCAGCGCCATACCGAACAGCAGGAATGAAGAGGCTGCGGCAGACAAAATGGTGTATTTAATACTCGCTTCCAGCGAACGCTTCTGGCGGAAGGCATAACCGATAAGGCCGAACAGCGGCAGCGAAATCAATTCGATACCGAGGAACAGCGCCGCCAGATGGTTGGCGCCCGCCAGCAGAATGCCACCCAGCGCGGCGATAAGCACCAGCAGGTAGAACTCTTCTTTGTTGTCCTTGTATCCCTCAAGCCACGGGTACGCGAAGGTACAGGTGGCCAGGCTTGCCAGCAGCACCAGCCCGGTATAGAGCATGGCGTAGCCGTCAACGCGAATCAGCGGCGTCACGTCCATCGCGCCGTTCTGACCCACGAACCAGAGTGAGATCAGCGCAGCGTTCAGACCAAGAACCGACAGCGTGGCATTAAGGAAATGATTGCGTCGCCACGCAATGGAGAGCATCACAACCACCACCGTCAAGCCGACGATCAGCAGCGGTAGCAGTGCGATCAGTTGTTGTGGAGTTATTGTCATGGCGAATTACGGCCTTGTAGTAGAAACGGAATTAACAAACCACTGCTGAATGTTGCTCATCGCAGCGTGTGAGGTGTCCAGAATCGGCTGAGGGAAGAAGCCCAGCAGCACCAGCAGAACCACCAACAGCAGAACAATCGACAGTTCACGCAGAGACATTCCCCGCATCTCCTGCGCCGCGATCTCGCTCTTCGCTTTACCGAAGTACGCGCGATGCAGCATTGAGAGCGAGTAGACGGAAGCGAAGACCAGTCCAAAGGTGGAGATCACGGTAATCACCGGCACCACTTTGTAGCTGCCGAACAAAATCATGAATTCGCCGACGAAGTTACCGGTACCCGGCATCCCCAGCGTTGCCACGGCGAAGAACATCGACAGCGCCGGCAGCCACTTAATTTTGCTCCACAGACCGCCCATCAGACGCATATCGCGGGTGTGCAGGCGTTCATACAGCTGGCCGCACAGAATGAACAGGCCCGCCGCGGACAGACCGTGGGCAATCATCTGAATCACCGCCCCCTGGTACGCCAGCTGGCTGCCGGTGTAGATAGCAATCAGCACGAAGCCCATGTGGGAAACGGAGGTGTAAGCAATCAGGCGTTTGATATCGTACTGGCAGAAAGCCATCCACGCGCCGTAGAAGATACCGATAACGCCCAGCCACATGGCGATGGGAGCAAACTCGGCGGAGGCATTCGGGAACAGCGGCAGCGCAAAACGCAGCAGACCGTAGGCCGCCGTTTTCAGCAAAATACCGGCGAGGTCAACGGAACCAGCGGTCGGTGCCTGAGAGTGGGCATCCGGCAGCCAGCCGTGCAGCGGAACCACCGGCATTTTCACCGCAAAGGCGATGAAGAAGCCGAGCATCAGCATGTATTCGACGCCATGGGACATCGGGGTTTTCAGCAGGTCTTCGTAGTTGAAGGTCCACACGCCGGTCGCGTTAAAGTGAACGAAGGCCAGCGCCAGGATGGCAATCAGCATCACCAGGCCGCTCGCCTGGGTATAGATGAAGAACTTGGTTGCCGCCGTGATACGCGTTTTACCGTCGGAAGCCTTATGGCCCCACAGCGCGATCAGGAAGTACATCGGCACCAGCATCATTTCCCAGAAGAAGAAGAACAGGAACATGTCGATGGCAAGGAACACGCCGATAACGCCGCCCAGGATCCACATCAGGTTGAGGTGGAAGAAGCCCTGGTATTTTTCGATTTCGCGCCACGAACAGAGCACGGCCAGCACGCCGAGCAGACCGGTCAGCACCACCATCAGCAGCGACAGACCGTCGATAGCCAGATGAATGCTAATACCGAAGCGTGGGATCCACGGCATCACGAATTCTGACTGCCACTGCGGAATACCCGCGGATTGCGTCAGCGAATAACCGCCCTGTAGCCACAGCTGCAGGGAGAGCACCAGCGTCAGTCCCATGGTAATCAGCGCAATCCAGCGCGGCATCTTCACGCCAAAGCGTTCAGTCTGCCAGCACAGAAACCCGCCGATAAAGGGGATGAGTATTAACCAGGGTAATAACATAGCTGAGTATGTCCCTTATATTTACTCCTGCTCAGGCTATCTCGCTCGTCAGCCCGAATTCCGGCAGTGCTCGCACTCCTCACGTACTTTAGTACGCTGCGGTTGCTCTGCGCTGGCGGTCTCCGGTCTGACTTCGCCGATGACGCCTGTACCTCAGGAACAGATTTTCAACGAATTCTAAAATTCTTTTAGGGTTTGTCGGCCGGATAAGCAGGCAATCGCTCACCCAGCCAACAAACTCAACGCAATACCATCAGCAACGCCAGCACGACAACCGCGCCGATGCTCATAGACGCCACATACCAGCGTAGATAACCGTTCTCGCTTAGCAGCAGGCCTTTACCTGCAAAGCGGGAGAGGATGGCCGGAATGTTCATCATGGCGTTCAGCGGATCGCTCTTCAGCAGCCAGGCGATGCCGAGGAATGGTTTCACGAACACTTTGTCGTACAACCAGTCGAAGCCCCATGCGTTGTACCACCAGGTACCCAGCAGACGGCCCGGCGCGCTGTTGGCGACAGAGGTCACCAGCGTGCGTTTACCCAGCCACAGCCAGGCGGCGATCAGAATACCGGCAATGGCGATAATCCCGGAGGCAATCTCCAGCGTCATCACACGGCCGTGCTCAAGTTCGGTTGTCTGCGGCAGTACGCCCTGCAGCGGCGGAACAATCAGCGCGCCAACGAAGGTCGACAGAATCAGCAGCACAATCAGCGGCAGGTGGTGGGTAATCCCCTTCCCTGCGTGCGCATGGATTTGCTCTTTGCCGTGGAAGACGATGAAGATCATCCGGAAGGTGTAGAGCGAGGTCATAAATGCGCCGACCAGACCCGCAACCATCAGGTTGATATGACCATTCGCCATCGCGCCGGCGAGGATTTCGTCCTTACTGAAGAAGCCTGCGGTGATGAGCGGCAGTGCGGACAGCGCCGCGCCCCCCACCAGGAAGCAGACATACACCAGCGGAATCGACTTACGCAGGCCGCCCATTTTGAAGATGTTCTGCTCGTGGTGGCAGGCCAGAATGACCGAGCCGGACGAGAGGAACAGCAGCGCTTTAAAGAACGCGTGGGTCATCAGGTGGAAAATCGCCGCATCCCATGCCTGGACGCCCAGCGCCAGGAACATGTAGCCAATCTGGCTCATAGTGGAGTAAGCGAGTACGCGTTTGATGTCCGTCTGAACCAGCGCGGCAAAGCCTGCCAGCACCAGCGTCACCGCTCCGACGATACCGACCAGATGGAGAATTTCCGGGGTCATCAGGAACAGGCCATGGGTTCGGGCAATCAGGTAAACGCCCGCGGTAACCATGGTGGCGGCGTGGATCAGGGCAGAAACCGGCGTCGGGCCGGCCATGGCGTCCGCAAGCCAGGTCTGCAACGGCAGCTGTGCCGATTTACCGACCGCACCGCCCAGCAGCATCAGGGTTGCCCACCACAACATATTGTTGCCGGCTTCAAAGTGCGCAGGCGCCAGTTCGACCATTTCGCGGAAGTTCAGGGTGCCCAGCTCGTTGTAGAGAATGAACAGTGCGAACGCGAGGAAGACGTCACCGACACGGGTCACCACGAAGGCTTTCATTGCGGCGGCACCGTTCTTCGGATCGGTATAGTAGAAACCGATCAGCAGATAGGAGCACAGGCCCACGCCTTCCCAGCCGAGGTACATCAGCAGCAGGTTATCGGCCAGTACCAGCACCACCATGCTCGCGATAAACAGGTTGGTGTAGGCGAAAAAGCGGGAGTATCCCTCTTCCCCGCGCATATACCAGGAGGCGAACATGTGGATCAGGAAGCCAACGCCGGTCACCACGGAAAGCATGGTCAGCGAGAGACCGTCCAGCACCAGGTTAAAACCGATGTTGAAATCACCCACCGACATCCAGGTCCACAGCGGTACGCTGACCGCCTGTTTGCCGTTAGCGAAGAAGTCGACGCCGACAAACGCGGTCACCAGCGCCGCCAGGCCGACTGACCCCATTCCCACGGTGGCGGAGAGGTTTTCCGACCAGCGGCCACGGGAGAACGAGAGCAGAACAAAGCCAATCAATGGCAGAAGAATGGTTAAGGCAAGCATGTTCATCCACGCAACTCACTTACTGAATCGATGTTCAGGTTCTGGCGGCGACGATGGAGCTGCAGCAACAGCGCCAGGCCGATACTCGCTTCCGCAGCCGCAAGGCTGATGGCGAGGATATACATTATCTGACCGTCGGTCTGACCCCAGTAGCTGCCTGCCACCACGAAAGCCAGCGCCGCGGCGTTGATCATGATTTCCAGGCTAATCAGCATAAACAGCAGATTGCGGCGGATAACCAGACCCGTCAGGCCGAGCACAAACAGGATCGCGGCGAGGATCAGCCCATGTGTTAAGGGAATCATGCGTGTTCCTCCGTTTTTCTTTTGTCGCTATCGCCCTGACGGTTGCTCAGCACTTCACCGGCGCGCTCTTCGCGGCCAATGTGGAAGGCAACAACCAGACCGGCCAGCAGCAGCATGGAGGCCAGCTCCACCGCCAGTACATACGGCCCAAACAGCGTAATACCGACCTCTTTCGCGCTTATCGCGTTGCCTTCAATGCCCTGATCGTTAAGACCGAGGATGGCATACACGATAACCACCAGCAGTACCGCGGACAGGATAGCCGGGCCAATCCAGATCCCCGGCTGCAGCCACTTGCGCTCCTGCTCGATTTCGCTGCCGCCCAGGTTGAGCATCATCACCACGAAGACGAACAGCACCATGATGGCCCCGGCGTAGACGATGATTTCCAGCGCCCCGGCGAAGTAGGCGCCCAGCGAGAAGAACACCCCAGCAATCGCCAACAGCGAAATAATCAGGTACAGCAGCGCATGCACCGGATTGGTGTGGGTGATCACCCGCAGGGTTGCGAGGATGGCGATGAGGCCACAGATATAAAAAGCGAATTCCATTGCCCTCTCCTTACGGTAACAGGCTCTTGACGTCGATAGGCTTAGCTTCGTTCTCTGCTTCGCCCTTATCTTTGCCGTCGATTGCCATACCCGCCATCCGGTAGAAGTTATATTCCGGGTATTTGCCCGGACCGGAAATCAGCAGATCCTCTTTTTCGTACACCAGATCCTGACGCTTGTATTCGCCCAGTTCGAAGTCCGGGGTCAACTGAATCGCCGTGGTCGGGCACGCTTCTTCACACAAACCGCAGAAAATGCAGCGTGAGAAGTTGATACGGAAAAACTCCGGGTACCAGCGGCCATCTTTGGTCTCTGCTTTTTGCAAAGAGATACAGCCTACCGGACACGCTACCGCACACAGGTTACAGGCAACGCAGCGCTCCTCACCGTCCGGGTCGCGCGTCAGCACGATACGGCCACGGTAGCGCGGCGGCAGATATACCGGTTCTTCCGGATACATCTGGGTCTCACGTTTGGCGAAGGCATGCATCCCGATCATCCAGATACTGCGGACCTGGGTGCCAAACCCCACCAATAATTCTTTTAAGGTCATGGTCAATTCACCCCTTATTGCGCCTGCCAGAGAATGACAGCCGCCGTTACCAACAAGTTGATCAGCGTTAACGGCAGGCATACCTTCCAGCCAAAGGACATTACCTGGTCATAGCGCGGACGCGGTAATGATGCGCGGATCAAAATGAACATCATCATGAAGAACGCGGTTTTCAGCGCGAACCAGATGAACGGAGGTAACCATGGGCCATTCCAGCCGCCGAAGAACAGCGTGACGATCAGCGCTGAAACGGTGACAATCCCGATGTATTCACCGACAAAGAACAGACCGAACTTCATGCCGGAATATTCGATGTGGTAACCATCGGCCAGTTCCTGCTCGGCTTCCGGCTGGTCAAACGGGTGACGGTGACAAACCGCAACGCCGGCGATCGCGAAAGTCACGAAGCCGAAGAACTGCGGAATCACGTTCCACAGATGCGCCTGGTTGTTGACGATATCGCTCATGTTGAACGACCCCGCCTGTGCCACCACGCCCATCAGCGACAGACCGAGGAACACTTCGTAGCTCAGGGTCTGCGCGGAGGCGCGCATTGCGCCCAGCAGCGAGTATTTGTTGTTACTCGACCAGCCGGCGAACAGCACGGCGTAAACCGCCAGACCGGCCATCATCAGGAAGAACAGGATGCCGATGTTCAGGTCGGCGACCACCCACGTCGGGCTGACCGGCACGATAGCAAAAGCCAGCAGCAGAGAGGTAAAGGCGATAACCGGCGCCAGAGTAAAGATCACGCGGTCCGTAAAGCGCGGAACCCAGTCCTCTTTAAAGAACATCTTGATCATGTCGGCGACGAGCTGCAGCGAGCCGCCCCAGCCCACACGGTTAGGTCCGTAGCGGTTCTGGAACAGCCCCAGCAGACGACGTTCGCCAAAGCTCATGAACGCGCCGCAGGTCACCACCACCAGCAGAATCACCACTGCCTTAAGGATGCTTAACAGAATGTCGATGAGATCCGGTGTTAACCAACTCATGCTTTCGCCTCCTGCAGAGTGTCAATACGTGCTCCGGTCAGTACCGGCGCAATACCCGGCATGCCCATCGGTAAACCCACCTGCCCTGCCGTCAGACCCGCAGAAATCACCAGCGGGAGGCTGAGCGTCTGGCCATCAACGCGGAACGAAATCATCGCCCCCTCATTGACGCCCAGCTTCGCAGCATCGGCCGGGTTCAGCTTGATGTACGGCTGCGGCATGCGGCTCTGGAAGACCGGAGAACGCTGCGACAGTTCATCGCTGCCGAACAGATGGTAGTACGGAGCGATACGCCACTGACCTTCTTCAGCCTGGAAGCCTGCCGGCACCGCGGTAAAGTACTCAAGACCGCTGGCGGAAGCTTCGATCAGACGTACGCCCGGATCGCCATGGCGCAGTTTGCCACCCACTTCATCCTGGAACTTGTTCCACGCTTGCGGGGAGTTCCAGCCTGGAGCCCAGGCGAACGGGATTTGCGAACGCGGTGCAGACGGCTGGTTGTTCCCTTCCATCGAGAAGGCAAACATGGTGTCTTTATCCTGCGGCTGGCGGGGTTCATGCACGCTGATATTGGCGCGCATCGCCGTACGACCGCTATAACGATGCGGTTCACGAGCCAGTTTCTGCCCGCGAATGCGGAAGGTCGCGTCCGGCGCGGCATCTTTAATACCCGCCAGCTGCGGCAGCTTAGCAATGGCGGCATCAATCACATGATCCAGCTGCGTCCAGTCAACCTGACGGTTGTCGACGGTGCTGTGTAGCGAGTGCAGCCAGCGCCAGCTTTCCAGCATCACGGTATTCGCATCGTAGTAGGACGGGTCGTAGACCTGGAAGAAACGCTGCGCGCGCCCTTCGTTATTGACCACGGTTCCGTCGCTTTCGGCGAAGCTCGCCGCAGAAAGCACGAGGTGCGCTTTGTCCATAATGGCGGTGCGCTGATGGTCAACGACCATCACCAGCGGCGCTTTGGCCAGCGCGGCGTCAACGCGCGCGGCAGAAGCATGGCGATGCAGATCGTTTTCCAGCACCACAACCGCATCGGCAGCGCCGGTTTCCAGCTCGCTCAGCGCCTCTTCCAGAGAGCCGCCGCCAATCATGCCAAGGCCAACGCTGTTCACTGCCCGGGCGACCATGGTGACGCCGACGTCAATACCGCGGCCTTTCAGCGCTTTCGCGACGTTAGCCGCTGCCTGGATGATTTCAATGCTGCCGGCGTTAGTCCCGGAGACAATCAGCGGTTTCTTCGCCCCGGCCAGCGCCTGGACGATCACGTCAATTTTGCCTTTCAGATCGCTGCTCAGTCCGTCCACCGCCGGGGCGGTTTCATCCAGCGCATGAGCAATCGCAAAGCCCAGACGCGCCTGATCTTCGACCGGCGCGCGATAGGTCCACGCGGCGATATCGTCAAGACGGGTGTCATCGATATTGGTGACAAACAGCGGATGCTTCGCGCGCTGACCGATGTTGAGGATCGCGGCGATCTGCCAGTCGGCGACTTTCTGCGCCGCGGCCATTTCACGCGCTTTTCCTTTCACCGCCTGGCGCACGGCCAGGGCAACGCGGGCGCCGGTCTGGGTAATATCTTCCCCGAGTACCAGAACCGCATCGTAGGATTCAATGTCGCGCAGCGTCGGGGTATGAATACCGCCGTCACGCAGCACGGTCAGCATCATCTGCAGACGTTCCTGCTCAGCCTTCGCAATGCCGGTATAGAAGTTCTCCGCGCCCACCAGCTCACGCAACGCAAAGTTGCTTTCAATGCTGGCGCGCGGTGAGCCGATACCAATCACTTTTTTCGACTGACGCAGAATATCCGCCGCGCCCTGCATGGCCTGCTCGGCGTTAAGGGTGATCAGATCGTCGCCACGGCGCTGAACCGGCTGACGCGGGCGGTCTTTCAGGTTCACATAGCCATAGCCAAAACGGCCGCGGTCGCAGAGGAAGTAGCGGTTAACGGTACCGTTGTAACGGTTTTCGATACGGCGCAGTTCGCCATAGCGCTCGCCCGGGCTGATGTTACAGCCGATGGAACACTGCTGGCAGATGCTGGGTGCAAACTGCATATCCCATTTACGGTTATAGCGCTCGGAGTGCGTTTTATCGGTGAATACGCCGGTCGGGCAGACCTCAACCAGGTTGCCTGAAAATTCGCTTTCCAGCACGCCATCTTCCGGACGACCGAAGTAGACGTTGTCATGCGCACCGTAAACGCCCAGGTCGGTACCGTCAGCGTAATCTTTGTAGTAACGCACGCAGCGATAGCAGGCGATGCAGCGGTTCATTTCATGAGAGATGAACGGCCCCAGGTCCTGGTTACGGTGGGTACGCTTGGTGAAACGGTAGCGACGGAAGCTGTGACCGGTCATGACGGTCATATCCTGCAGGTGGCAGTTGCCCCCTTCTTCACAGACCGGGCAGTCGTGCGGGTGGTTGGTCATCAGCCACTCCACTACGCTCTCGCGGAACTGCTTCGCTTCGCCGTCGTCGATAGAGATAAAGGTGCCGTCGGATGCCGGTGTCATACAGGACATCACCAGGCGACCACGCGTGTCTTCCGCGTTTTGATATTGCTTCACCGCACACTGGCGGCAAGCACCGACGCTCCCAAGCGCCGGATGCCAGCAAAAGTATGGAATATCAAGACCAAGAGAGAGACAAGCCTCTAACAGGTTGTCCGCTCCGTTGACCTCGTATTCTTTGCCGTCTACATGAATCGTAGCCATTAGCATGCTTCCAAATTAAAAAATCGTTACCACTTTGTCGTTCAGGCCGCCGCGTTGGCGCAGGCTGAACGAGCTTGTGGAGACATTACCAGCGCGTCTTAAGCAGGTTCGGCTGAATCCCGTTGATAGCATGGGTATTACTAAACTGCTGCTTAATGCCTGCTTCGAATTCGTCGCGGAAATATTTAATGGCGCTCTGCAGCGGTTCTACCGCACCTGGCGCATGCGCACAGAAGGTTTTGCCCGGACCAAGGAACCGACACAGTTGCTCAAGTGTCTCGATATCTCCCGGCTGGCCTTCACCGCGCTCCAGAGCGCGCAGAATTTTCACGCTCCACGGCAGACCGTCGCGGCACGGCGTACACCAGCCGCAGGATTCGCGGGCAAAGAACTCTTCCAGATTGCGCACCAGCGACACCATACCAATCTCATGGTCAACGGCCATCGCCAGCGCGGTACCCAGACGGCTCCCCGCTTTACCAATACTTTCGAACTCCATCGGCAGGTCAAGATGCGCTTCGGTCAGGAAGTCGGTGCCCGCGCCGCCCGGCTGCCAGGCCTTAAACTTCAGGCCATCACGCATGCCGCCGGCATAATCTTCCAGAATTTCGCGCGCGGTAGTGCCGAACGGCAGTTCCCAGACGCCCGGATTTTTCACCCGGCCAGAGAAGCCCATCAGCTTGGTACCGGCATCTTTGCTGGTTGAAATGTTCTGATACCACTCAACGCCGTTGGCCAGAATCGCCGGGACGTTACACAGGGTTTCAACGTTGTTCACGCAGGTCGGTTTACCCCACACGCCGGAGCTCGCCGGGAACGGCGGCTTGGAACGCGGGTTGGCGCGACGACCTTCGAGGGAGTTAATCAACGCGGTTTCTTCGCCGCAGATATAACGCCCTGCTCCGGTGTGCACGAACAGTTCGAAATCGAAACCGGTGCCGAGAATGTTTTTGCCCAGCAGACCGGCCTCGGTCGCTTCGGCAATCGCGCGGCGTAAATGGACCGCCGCTTCAATATACTCGCCGCGCAGGAAGATGTAGCCGCGGTACGCTTTCAGCGCAAACGCGGAGATCAGCATGCCTTCCACCAGCAGGTGCGGCAGCTGCTCCATCAGCAGACGGTCTTTATAGGTGCCCGGCTCCATCTCATCGGCGTTACACAGCAGGTAACGGATGTTCATGGATTCGTCTTTCGGCATCAGGCTCCACTTCAGACCGGTGGAAAAGCCCGCGCCGCCGCGTCCTTTCAGACCGGCGTCTTTCACCTGATTGACGATCTCATCCGGCGCCAGGCCCAGCAGCGCTTTACGCGCGCCGGCATAGCCGTTTTTGCTCTGATACTCATCCAGCCATACCGGCTGTTTGTCATCACGCAGACGCCAGGTTAAAGGATGCGTTTCGGGAGTGCGGATCACTGTCTTCATTTATACCGCTCCAACAGGTCAGGAATCGCCTCCGGCGTCAGATAACTATGAGTATCCTCATCAATCATCATCGTCGGTCCCTTGTCGCAGTTGCCCAGGCAGCAGGTCGGCAGCAGAGTAAAGCGGCCATCAAAGGTGGTTTGACCCGGTTTGATGTCGAGCTTTTTCTCGATAGCTGACTGAATGCCCTGGAAGCCAGTGATATGGCAAACCACGCTATCGCAATAGCGGATCACGTGACGGCCAACCGGCTGGCGGAAGATCTGGCTGTAGAAAGTGGCGACCCCTTCCACATCGCTTGCCGGGATACCCAGTACGTCAGCGATCGCGTAGATCGCGCCATCCGGCACCCAGCCGCGCTGTTTCTGAACGATCTTCAGCGCTTCGATGGACGCCGCACGCGGGTCTTCGTAGTGGTGCTTCTCGTGCTCAATGGCCTCACGCTCTGCCGCACTCAGCTCAAAAGCCTCGGTTTGTGGTTGTTGATTCTCGTGCATAATTAGCGGTCCACGTCTGACATAACAAAATCGATACTACCCAGATAAACGATCAGGTCGGATACCAGGCTGCCGCGAATCGCCGACGGGATCTGCTGCAGGTGCGCATAGCTCGGCGTGCGGATACGGGTACGATAGCTCATGGTGCTGCCGTCGCTGGTCAGGTAGTAACTGTTAATACCCTTCGTCGCTTCAATCATCTGGAAGGATTCGTTGGCCGGCATGACCGGGCCCCAGGAAACCTGCAGGAAGTGCGTAATCAGGGTTTCGATATGCTGCAGCGTGCGCTCTTTCGGCGGTGGCGTCGTCAGCGGGTGATCCGCTTTGAACGGGCCTTCCGGCATGTTATCGAGACACTGCTGAAGAATGCGCAGGCTCTGGCGCAGTTCTTCGACTTTCAGCATCACGCGGGTATAGCAGTCAGAGATACCGCCACCGGTTGGCACTTCAAAGTCAAAGTTTTCATAGCCAGAATATGGACGCCATTTCCGCACGTCGAAGCCAATCCCCGTTGCGCGCAGGCCCGCACCGGTCGTGCCCCACTCCAGCGCTTCTTTGGCGTTATAGGCGGCAACGCCTTTTGAACGGCCAATCAGAATGCTGTTGCGCAGCGCGGCTTTCTCGTAAGAATCCAGACGCTTTGGCATCCACTCAAGGAACTCGCGCAGCAGGCGATCCCAGCCGCGCGGCAGGTCGTGCGCTACGCCGCCGATGCGGAACCACGCCGGGTGCATACGGAAACCGGTAATGGCCTCCACCAGATCGTAGATCTTCTGACGGTCGGTAAAGGCAAAGAACACCGGCGTCATCGCACCGACGTCCTGAATAAAGGTCGAAATGTACAGCAGGTGGCTGTTAATGCGGAACAGCTCGGAGAGCATCACGCGAATCACATTCACGCGATCCGGTACGGTGATCCCCGCCAGCTTTTCGACCGCCAGCACGTACGGCATCTCATTGACGCAGCCGCCGAGGTATTCGATACGGTCGGTATACGGAATGTAGCTGTGCCAGGACTGACGTTCGCCCATCTTCTCAGCGCCACGGTGGTGGTAGCCGATATCCGGTACGCAGTCGACGATCTCTTCGCCATCAAGCTGCAGAACGATACGGAAAGCACCGTGGGCAGACGGGTGGTTCGGGCCGAGGTTGAGGAACATAAAGTCCTCGTTTTCGGTTCCGCGCTTCATGCCCCACTCTTCCGGTTTGAAGGTCAGCGCTTCCATTTCCAGATCCTGCTTGGCTTTAGTCAGCTCAAACGGATCGAATTCGGTGGCGCGCGCCGGATAGTCTTTGCGCAGCGGATGGCCTTCCCAGGTCGGCGGCATCATGATGCGCGTCAGGTGCGGGTGGCCTTCGATATCAATCCCGAACATTTCCCACGTTTCGCGCTCATACCAGTTGGCGTTCGGGAACAGTTTGGTAAAAGTCGGCACGCGCAGATCGTTTTCGGACAATGCTACCTTGAGCATAATGTCACGATTGCGTTCAATGGAAATCAGGTGATAGAAAACGGAAAAATCCGCGGCGGGAAGTCCGTCACGGTGGGTGCGCAGACGTTCGTCCATCCCGTGCAGATCGAACAGCATAACGTAAGGTTTCGGCAATTTCTTCAGGAAATCACCCACCTCCAGTAGCTGTTCGCGCTTGACCCAGACCACCGGAACGCCGGTGCGGGTAGGTTGAACGGTAAAGGCATCCGGCCCAAAACGATTGCGCAGTTCGCCGATCACCGGGTCATCAAGGTGATCGCGGGTTTGCCAGGCTGGTGCGGCGTCATGCGCATGTAAATCGGTCATATTGTTCACCATTGCAAAAGGTCCGTGGTGACTGCCGGGCGAGGCTTCGCGCTGTTGTAGATTGATTTGCGAAGTGTTATTCCGCCGCCCGCAGGCGCAAGTTAAATCTCGTCCGGTGTCCGCAGATTGGTCACTGCAATGCGTTCACCACGTTTACGCTCGCGTTCCGACTGCATGTTGGCGCGGTACACGCCCTGATCGCCAACCACCCACGAGAGCGGGCGACGTTCTTTACCAATGGACTCCTGCAGCAGCATCAGCGCCTGCATATAAGCTTCCGGACGCGGCGGACAGCCCGGGATGTAAACATCAACCGGAATAAACTTGTCCACGCCCTGGACGACAGAATAAATATCGTACATCCCGCCGGAGTTGGCACAGGCGCCCATGGAGATAACCCACTTAGGCTCCAGCATCTGGTCATACAGACGCTGAATGACCGGCGCCATTTTGGTGAAGCAGGTGCCGGCGACAACCATCAGGTCCGCCTGACGAGGAGAAGCACGCAGTACCTCGGCGCCAAAACGCGCAACGTCATGCACCGCAGTGAATGACGTTACCATTTCAACGTAGCAGCATGACAGGCCGAAGTTGTAGGGCCAGATTGAGTTCTTGCGGCCCCAGTTCACCATGTCATGCAGCGCATGTTCGAGTTTCCCCATATACACGCTTTTATTGACTTCTTGCTCCAGGGGGTCGGTTACGATCTCCTGTTTCTGCAGGGGGTAACGGTCGTTCTCACCGTTAGGATCTATGCGGGTGAGCGTATAATCCATCTTATTGCCTCGCTTTTACTGCATATGACGGTTAGTGGGACTGTCTGTTTCTGAATTAACCAGCGTGCGACGGGAACGCGCAGGCGTCCAGTCCAGTGCGCCGATACGAACGAGGTAAACCAGACCTGCCAGTAGCACTAAAATGAAAATTGCGGCTTCCACAAAGCCGACCCAGCCGCTTTCGCGGATAGAAGTCGACCATGCGTAGAGATACAGAGCTTCCACGTCGAAGATAACGAAGAACATGGCAACCAGATAAAACTTCGCAGAAAGACGTAAGCGAGCCGAACCAACGGAGTCGATCCCCGATTCAAACGGCGTGTTCTTGCTACGCGCGCGCGCGCGACCGCCGAGGTACCAGCCCCCGACAAGCATCAGGCAGCACAGGCCGATGGCAATGATGAGAAATATAGCGAATGCCCAATGATGAGCGATGACTTCAGTGGATGTTGACATACGCATTGCTTAACCAAAAAAGTGTAGCGCTAAACCCTCTGCTCTTGCTGGCAGATGAACGCCACAGCGTTTCACGGGGAGGAATAAAAAAATAACCTTGCAAAAAAGCGTCCCTACTTATCGTAGAAGGCTGTATGCGGTGGCTTTTTACCCCTTTCTTTAACCTTTTGTCAACTTCAACAAAAGTTTTAACAACATTAATTTACATTAGGTTTTTTTCATTAACATTAAATGCCCTTTTATGCGGAATAACCTTGCATACAAACCGGATTTAGTGTTGTTGAATCGTGTCCGTTTCTGGTGTAAATCAAAATTACCCGTCTATTTTGACAGGATTTAGCCTCGATTCCTCCCCCTAAGGAGGGGTATTTTTTTGATCTGTGACACGGTTTTGTTAATTAAACCTATAAAACAGCAACAATCCGGCCGGTTTTTTAACATTAGCATGAAGTATTGAAAGTGCAGGGAAAAGTCAGAGAACGAACGCCACATTGAATGTAAACCATTGATAAATATATCAATAAAACGACAAAATATTAAAAATCCCTGTAAAATAAGAAAAAAAAGAACCGCAAGGTATAATTCAGACCTTAGCGGCTCATTTTTACACTTACAATTTGTTACCAGCTTTTTGTGATCTGTGTAACTAATTCCACTCAGGAAATGAGGGAATTATCTCCCCCTTCCGGGGTAAGCGCAGGCTCAGACGACCAGGGGTTATAATCCTGGGTCAGCGACTGGAAAATAGCCTGCGCCGACTCGCTTATCCTGTGCGCGTTACAGCTCAGCACATATTGCGTATCCGGCAGCGCAGGAAGCCCCTCATTCTTGCCGACAACCCGTAGCTCGGGGCTCATCATTTCTACCGGACGAGCGGTAACGCCAAGCCCTGCTTTTACCGCCGCTTTGACACCCGCAAGCGTCGAGGCGGAATGGGCCAGATGCCACGGCGCGCTGGCGGCATTCAACGCGGCAATGATGTCCTCACGGAACGGGCCTGGCGCTTCAAGCAGGATCAGCGGGATCGACTCTTCCCGCGGCAATACATAATCGGCAGCGCAGTACCATAGCGTTGGCGAGGTGCGCAGGATCAGCGTATCAAACTCCGTTGCCTGGTGAGTCGTCAGCGCGAGATCAATCTCCCCGCTCGCCAGCATATCCACCGCTTCAGTATGATTAAGAACCTTAATTTCCAGCGTCAGTTTCGGGTAAAAACTGCCGATCCGGTTCAACAAAAACGGTAAAATAGTCTCGGCTGTTTCATCAGATGCGCCAATCGTTAAGATCCCTTGCAGGCTACTGAACATCAGCGACATACAGGCTTCGTCATTAAAACGCAGGATTTTGCGTGCGTAGCCCAGCAGTTGAATACCCTGCTCGGTCAGCAATTTATTCCGCCCATGGCGGGCAAAGAGCTCTTTTCCGACCAGCTGTTCCAGACGTTGCATCTGTTGACTTACGGCTGACTGAGTCCGGCATACCGCTGCTGCGGCAGCGGCAAAAGTACTCAGATCGGCGACGGCAACGAATGTTCTAAGCAGATCGAGGTCGAGATTCAGTATCGGACGATTTGCATTTATCATATTTCTTCACTTACAGGTGGCGAATGCGGACCTGCCTTGTTGATGCTGTGCTCCAGGTTTCCGGCTAATCCTTGAGCCTTGTGCAATTCACAAACGGAATGTGCAGCTGGATGAACGTTATTGCATGTGAAAGTACTCGCCCGCGACAAGTGCGCGAAACGTCTGAGTCATATATTGTTCGTAGTTCTACGCTTTCTATTACACCGTTTTGATTTCTGTGACGACCTTCAAAAAAAGGCGCCTACGGCAAAGGATGATGTCATCAGCATCCCAGCACATCCATTGTAAAAAGCGAAAAAACCAAACAAAAAAAGCCTGCAATAACAATATATTAATAACTTAACCTGCAAAAAAACAGGTTCTTAATCGATATTAACGCCGGTATCCTAACCGAAAACTGAATTATTTATAAGGTCTAATCATTATTATTAAAGCCAATTTTAAACTTTTTTTCATGACTTTAATTTAATTAACAAAAAGAAAATTCCAGATTGCGAAAAAATAAAAGCTTTTTAATTAATTAAATATTCTTATTAAGCATATTTAACATTACCGTTACAGCCACCACCTTTTACCCGTTATACGCCTTTTCATACGCGCCTGCGTACCATGCGCAAAAAATAACCTCCGGCGCTACACTCTGGACGACAAACCATATAAATGTTCACAAAAAAGCGAATTCAACACAATTATTAACCACTAAAACACCACTTAAAGGCATATTCTATAAAAGACAACGGCAATCACCAGACAAATCAATTAAACCAAAAAAATCACATAAGCAAAATCTTCTCCTGCTAACCCTTCAAAACCTCGGGGATGAAGAGTACATTGTTCCGTGCTGACTTCCACGGCAGGGAGTGGCGATAACAGCTAAAAGGTCAAAGATTCATGTCCCCTATCGAAAAATCCAGCAAGTTAGATAACGTCTGTTACGATATCCGTGGCCCGGTTCTGAAAGAGGCAAAACGCCTTGAAGAAGAAGGCAATAAAGTCCTGAAACTGAACATCGGCAACCCGGCGCCGTTCGGCTTTGACGCCCCCGACGAGATCCTTGTTGATGTTATTCGCAATCTGCCTACCGCCCAGGGTTATTGTGACTCGAAAGGCCTGTACTCGGCGCGTAAGGCTATCATGCAGCACTATCAGGCGCGCGGTATGCGCGATGTGACGGTCGAAGATATTTATATCGGTAACGGCGTCTCAGAACTGATTGTTCAGGCCATGCAGGCGCTGCTGAACAGCGGCGATGAAATGCTGGTTCCGGCACCAGATTATCCGCTGTGGACTGCCGCCGTCTCGCTCTCCAGCGGCAAGGCGGTGCACTATCTGTGCGATGAATCTGCCGACTGGTTCCCTGACCTCGACGATATTCGCGCCAAAATCACCCCGCGTACGCGCGGCATCGTGATTATTAACCCGAATAACCCGACCGGTGCGGTGTACTCGAAAGAGCTGCTGATGGAGATCGTGGAGATTGCCCGCCAGCACAACCTGATCATCTTCGCCGATGAGATCTACGACAAGATCCTCTACGACGAAGCCCAGCACCATTCGATCGCCGCGCTGGCTCCCGACCTGCTGACGGTGACTTTTAACGGCCTGTCCAAAACCTACCGCGTTGCCGGTTTTCGCCAGGGCTGGATGGTACTGAACGGACCGAAGAAACACGCGAAAGGCTATATCGAAGGCCTGGAGATGCTGGCCTCTATGCGTCTGTGCGCTAACGTACCGGCACAGCACGCGATTCAAACCGCATTAGGCGGCTATCAAAGCATCAGCGAGTTTATCGTTCCCGGCGGCAGACTGTACGAACAGCGCAACCGCGCCTGGGAGTTGATCAACGAGATCCCCGGCGTCTCCTGCGTGAAGCCGAAAGGCGCGCTCTATATGTTCCCGAAAATCGACGCAAAGCGTTTTAACATTCACGACGATCAGAAGATGGTGCTCGACTTCCTGCTGCAGGAGAAAGTCCTGCTGGTTCAGGGAAGCGCCTTTAACTGGCCGTGGCCGGATCATGTGCGTATTGTCACCCTCCCGCGTGAGGACGATCTGGAAATGGCGATTTCTCGCTTTGGCCGCTTCCTCTCCGGCTATCACCAGCTCGGATAACCCTTGCCCGGCCGCCGGTATTTGCATCCGGCGGCAATCCCTGCGCACAATAGGACCCGATGTTGTCACTGATTAAGGGTTGCTATGAGTCAGAGTCATTTCTTTGCCCACCTCTCTCGCCTGAAGTTAATTAACCGCTGGCCGCTGATGCGTAATGTACGGACCGAAAACGTCTCCGAGCACAGTCTGCAGGTGGCGATGGTTGCCCACGCGCTGGCCGCGATCAAAAACCGGATGTTTGGTGGCAAGGTTAACGCCGAGCGAATCGCCCTGCTGGCGATGTACCACGATGCATCGGAAGTGTTAACCGGCGATCTGCCGACTCCAGTCAAATATTTCAACTCGCAGATTGCGCAAGAATATAAAGCCATCGAGAAGATTGCCCAGCAGAAGCTTATCGACATGGTTCCTGACGAACTGCGCGATATCTTTGAACCGCTGATCGACGAGCATCGCTATAGCGAAGATGAGCAATCGATCGTCAAGCAGGCCGACGCGCTCTGCGCCTACCTGAAATGTCTGGAGGAGCTGTCCGCCGGCAACAACGAGTTTCTACTGGCCAAGGGCCGGCTTGAGAAAACGCTGGAATCCCGGCGCAGCGAGGAGATGGACTACTTTATGCAGGTCTTCGTCCCGAGCTTCCAGCTGTCGCTGGATGAAATCAGCCAGGATTCCCCGCTGTAACTATACCGTGCCCCGGTCTGCGCTATGCGCATCAGACCGGGGCTGTGCCGAAGCGGTTAAAACGGAAACAGCATCGGAACGAGCAGCACGCAAACCACCATCACCAGGACGGTGAACGGCACGCCAATCTTCACAAAATCGCTGAAGGTATATTTTCCCGGCCCCAGCACCAGCGTATTTACCGGTGAAGAGACCGGCGTCATAAAGGCAGCCGAAGCCGCCATCGCCACCACCATGGCAAAAGGATAAGGCGAGACGTCCATGGATTTCGCCGCCGCCAGGGCTATCGGCGCCATCAGCACCGCCGTGGCAGTGTTGGAAATAAACAGACCAATAGTGGCGCACATCACGAACAGACAGCCCAGCATCACGTAAGGGCCTTTGCTGCCGGCAACATCCATCAACCCTTCCACCACCAAATCGACGCCGCCGGTTTTTTGCAACGCCAGCGCAAAGGGCATCATCCCGACGATTAATATAATGCTTGGCCAGTGAATCGCTTTATAAGCGCTCTCAGCATTAATACAGCGGAATTTACCCATCAGCAGGCAGGAAATAATCGCCGCTATCGGGTTGGGGATCTCGTCGGTGAGCATCAGGGCGACCATCAGGACCAGGCAAAAGATAGCGTGCGGCGCCTGGCTGTGCGCGGGCGAGGCATCGTTCACCTCCACGGGCATATTCAATACGACGAAATCGCGACCGCGTTTCGCCAGCAGGGCTATCTGGCGCCAGTTTCCGACCACCAGCACAATATCGCCAAGCTGCAAAGACTCGTCGACGACCGACCCATCCATGGCTTTACCGTCGCGCTTCAGGCCGACAATATTGAGCCCAAAGCGGGTGCGAAAACCGATCTCGCGGACCGTTTTACCGATCAGTTCCGAATCCGGAATCAGCGCGACTTCGGCCATCCCCACATCCAGCGCCTGATCTGAAAAGTATTCGCCGCGCAGTACCATCGGTTCAAGCATTTGCTCGCCGCAGAACTGGCGTAAATCAACGTCTGACGCGGACATGTCGATCAGCAGCACGTCGCGGGCACGAAACTCGGATACACCGTTCACATTGACGATAACCCGACGAAAACGGCGCCAGCGCTCTACGCCGATCACGTTGGCGCAGTAGCGTTCACGCAGCTTGAGGTCATCAAGCCGCTGGCCAATCATGGGAGACCCCGGACGAATGGCCAGACGGCGGGCCCGGCCGGTCAGGTGGTACTCTTTGATTAAATCGCGAAAGGTGCTCCTTTTCCGCCCGTCCCTCGCGTGGTCGCTCTCCCCGCCTCTGAGCATAAAGCGCACCGCCAGCATATAGACGACGCCCAGCAGCAGCACCACCAGGCCAATCGGCGTGACGCTAAAAAAGCTGAATCCATGCAGCCCTTCACGTAACAGCTCGCTGTTCACAACCAGGTTAGGCGGCGTAGCCACCAGCGTCATCATCCCGCTGATTAGGCCAGCAAAGCTTAGCGGCATCATCAGACGCGATGGCGAGGTATTCATCCGCATGGAGACGCTGAGAACCACCGGAATAAAAATAGCGACCACGCCGGTCGAGCTCATAAACGCGCCAAGCCCGGCGACGGTCAGCATCAGAAAGACCAGCATTTTCGTTTCGCTGTTGCCGGCCACGCTCACCAGCCAGCTGCCGACTTTGGTCGCCACCCCGGTACGGACCAAACCATCGCCGATAATAAACAGCGCCGCAATAAGGATCACGTTCGGATCGCTAAAACCCGAGAACGCTTCGCTGAGCGTCAGCGTATCGCTGAGGACAAAGGCGACAATCACCAGCAGCGCAATCGCATCCATGCGCACTTTCCCACTGGCAAAGAGCACAACCGCGACGGCAAGAAGAGACAACACCCAAATCAGTTCACCGTTCACAACCTATCCTTGTCTGAAGATGGAGCTGGAATTTTTGCATAAAAAAGCCCCGGCCATGCGGGGCTACGTCATGAGATTAGTCTTTAACCGTCACATTCACCTTCCCGTCCGACGTGCGGACGACAGCCAGGTTTTCGAGGGAGGTTAAGACCAGATCCGCCTCGTTCAGACGCGGCGCATCTGCCGGTACGTTCACCGCGATTGTCCGGCAGCCTGCCGTCAGGCCGGAAAGCAAACCGGCGGGCGCGTCCTCGACCACGACGCACTCTTGCGGCGCCAGCGCTAAGCGTTCCGCCCCGAGCAGATAGGCATCCGGGGCCGGTTTACCCTGTTTCACCTGCTCAGCCGTCACAAAAACGCGGGCATTTGGCAGGCCCGCCGCGCGATGGCGCGCATGGGCAACAGGTACCGAACCGGAAGTGACGATAGCCCATGGGATCGCGGCTTCATCGAGAGTAGTCAGCAGCGCCACCGCACCCGGCAGGGCAGTGATTCCATCGGTATCCGCCGCTTCAACCGCTTCAAGCCAGCGGAACTCCGCCTGCACTTCCTCTTCGCTGCGCCCCGGTAGAAAATGGCGTAAAGAGGTTATCGCCTGCTTGCCATGAATGAAGTTCAGCACCTCATCGTGCGGGATGTCGAAACGATCCGCCCATTTGCACCACGAGCGCTCCACTACGGGTAATGAATCGACTAACGTCCCGTCAAGATCAAACAGGAAACCTTTACACTGCACGGAAACCTCCATCAGGCATTAATAATTTGATTAATTTCGTTGCTGCTTAAATGGTACTGACGCGGGCAAGCGTGCCAGGCGTTGAGCATGCGCTGGTATTTATCCCACATCGGCGTCTGTGAGTTAAAGCCATGGGTGCCGGCGTCAAAGTGGCTGTAGCGCCCCTCAACGTTGACGATAAAGCGAACATAGCCGAGGAAGCGCGCTTCGGTTGCAACATCAAATCCGAGGAAGGTGACCCGGCGTTCGTCGATTTCACTTGCGTCCTTCAGGTTCGTCCAGGAGACATGCAGCGCATGATACATTTCCATAATATCGATGATGGTACGGCAGGTTTCTTCCGTCAGTTGGCCAAACTCGCGATCCAGTTCGCGCATTTGCAATCCGTATCCACGCTCGATGATGGTCTGTAGACGGCGGTAACGTTCAGCGTTGTCCGGGTCGAGCATCGTCATCATCTTGTACTGATTAGATAAAATCAGACGCTGCGCATTGGTCATTTCCATTTTTTGACTCCTGTAGCACTTTACGGCGTGAAAAAAGAAGGCGCATTAATCATGCGCCTTCTTTTATATGCGTTTTCCTTAGTGAATTACAAATCATCAAGGAAAGTTTTATCCAGTTGTTTGAAGGCGCGCTTAAGCGTGTCAGCTAACGCCTGATAATCCGGCTTACCCTCGACCGGCGCCAGCGCCTGTCCTGCGTCCTGCAATTTGCCACGCACTTCATAAAACCAGTTCAGTACCGACGGCGGCAGCGGCGTCACCGAACGCTTACCCAGCCACCATAATCCCTGCATCGGTAAACTCAGGGCAAACAGCGCCGTCGCCACCGCCGGACCCAGCTGCCCACCCAGCGCGATTTGCCAGCACAGTGAAAAGACCGCGATCGGCGGCATGATGCGGATAGCGTAACGGGTTGCGCGAATAATGCGGTTTTCAATAAATACCGGGGCGAGGCGTTTGTCCAAAGGCCAGGTCTTTGCGTAGTGCTGCCCGCGGCGGAACAAGCTAAAGAAGCTGACGGGACGATTATCGGGGGTCGACATGGCTTTACCTCAACTTTACATATAAAACTTAAAAAATTCGTGCAAAACACCAACTGTGCATGACAACGTTCAAAACATTTTGGCAATGGCTGCGGCAATCAGGTATCCTGTGCCCGCCTGAAAGGGCGATAGACCCTTTGACCAGGTTAGTCAAATTATCGCACATTCTGCCATTGGCTGAAAATTATCCAAAATGGCATAAAATCAAATGTACTTCTCCCATCGTGCCCGAAAACAGAACAAGGCATGATGTTAATCATAAATGTCGTTGTCATCCTGCGCTACGCTTTGTGACACACTGACGTTTTTTTAGCCACGTATCATAAAAGGTACTTCCATGTCGAGTAAGTTAGTACTGGTTCTGAACTGCGGTAGCTCCTCACTGAAATTTGCTATCCTTGATGCCGTAAACGGTGACGAATATCTGTCTGGTTTAGCCGAATGTTTCCATCTTCCTGAAGCACGTATTAAGTGGAAAATGGACGGCAGCAAACACGAAGCAGATTTAGGCGCTGGCGCCGCTCACAGTGAAGCGCTTAACTTTATCGTTAACACTATTCTGGCACAAAAACCAGAACTGTCTGCTCAGCTGACCGCAATCGGCCACCGTATTGTTCACGGTGGTGAAAAATACACCAGTTCCGTGGTCATTGATGATTCCGTTATCCAGGGCATCAAAGATTCCGCCTCTTTCGCTCCGCTGCACAACCCGGCTCACCTGATCGGTATTGCTGAAGCGCTGAAATCATTCCCGCATCTGAAAGAGAAGAACGTTGCCGTGTTCGACACCGCGTTCCATCAGACTATGCCGGAAGAATCCTATCTGTATGCTCTGCCGTACAGCCTGTACAAAGAGCACGGCGTACGTCGCTACGGCGCGCACGGCACCAGCCACTTCTACGTGACTCAGGAAGCGGCTAAAGTCCTGAACAAGCCGGTTGAAGAGCTGAACATTATCACCTGCCATCTGGGCAACGGTGGTTCTGTATCCGCTATCCGCAACGGTAAATGCGTTGACACCTCTATGGGTCTGACCCCGCTGGAAGGTCTGGTCATGGGTACCCGCTCTGGCGACATCGACCCGGCTATCATCTTCCACCTGCACGACTCCCTGGGCATGAGCGTTGATGCTATCAACAAAATGCTGACCAAAGAGTCTGGCCTGCTGGGTCTGACCGAAGTCACCAGCGACTGCCGTTATGTTGAAGACAACTACACCGATAAAGCCGATGCTAAACGTGCAATGGACGTTTACTGCCATCGTCTGGCCAAGTACATCGGTTCCTACACCGCGCTGATGGACGGTCGTCTGGATGCCGTTATCTTCACCGGTGGTATCGGTGAAAACGCGGCAATGGTTCGTGAACTGTCTCTGGGCAAACTGGGCGTTCTGGGCTTCGAAGTTGATCACGAGCGTAACCTGGCTGCCCGTTTCGGCAAGTCTGGCTTCATCAACAAAGAAGGCACCCGCCCGGCTCTGGTCATCCCGACCAACGAAGAGCTGGTTATCGCGCAAGACGCCAATCGTCTGACTGCCTGATTCCACACCGCCAGCGAAACCCTAAATAATTCGAGTTGCTGGAAGGCGGCGTCCCAGAGAATCTCCGGTCACGTACAGGTAGTACGTGACCGGGGTGAACCAGGAAAGCCAACGCACATGCAACTTGAAATATAACGGGAAGCTGGTGGTGCAGTTTTGTATCCCGCCTGATACTGGCGGTAACGAAAGAGGATATATCGTGTCCCGTATAATCATGCTGATCCCGACCGGAACCAGCGTTGGCCTGACCAGCGTCAGCCTCGGTGTTATCCGTGCAATGGAACGCAAAGGCGTTCGTCTGAGCGTCTTTAAACCTATCGCCCAACCGCGCGCTGGCGGCGATGCGCCAGACCAGACGACCACCATCGTTCGTGCTAATTCAAGCCTTCCGGCCGCCGAGCCGCTGAAGATGAGCCACGTCGAGTCGCTGCTGTCCGGCAACCAGAAAGATGTGCTGATGGAAGAGATCATCGCCAACTATCACGCCGCGACTCAGGATGCAGAAGTGGTGCTGGTTGAAGGTCTGGTCCCGACCCGTAAACATCAGTTTGCTCAGTCTCTGAACTTCGAAATCGCCAAAACGCTGAACGCGGAAATCGTCTTCGTGATGTCTCAGGGTACCGACACCCAGGAACAGCTGAACGAACGTATCGAGCTGACCCGCAACAGCTTCGGCGGCGCGAAAAACACCAACATTACCGGTGTTATCGTCAACAAGCTGAACGCACCGGTTGACGAACAGGGTCGTACCCGTCCCGATCTGTCGGAAATCTTCGATGACTCTTCCAAAGCGAAAGTCGTGAAGATCGATCCGGCTCAGCTGCAGTCTGGCAGCGCGCTGCCGGTTCTGGGCGCGGTACCGTGGAGCTTCGATCTGATCGCAACGCGTGCGATCGATATGGCTCGCCACCTGAATGCCACCATCGTCAACGAAGGTGACATCAACACCCGCCGCGTGAAGTCTGTCACCTTCTGCGCGCGCAGCATCCCGCACATGCTCGAACACTTCCGTGCCGGTTCTCTGCTGGTGACTTCCGCAGACCGTCCTGATGTTCTGGTCGCCGCCTGCCTCGCCGCCATGAACGGCGTTGAAATCGGCGCGCTGCTGCTGACCGGTGCTTACGAAATGGACGCGCGCGTCAGCAAGCTGTGCGAACGTGCATTCGCGACCGGCCTGCCGGTCTTTATGGTGAACACCAACACCTGGCAGACCTCCCTGAGCCTGCAGAGCTTCAACCTCGAAGTTCCGGTTGACGATCACGAGCGCATTGAGAAAGTTCAGGAATACGTTGCCAACTACATTAACGCTGACTGGATCGAGTCTCTGACCGCGACCTCCGAACGTAGCCGCCGCCTGTCTCCGCCGGCCTTCCGCTACCAGCTGACCGAGCTGGCGCGCAAAGCGGGTAAACGCGTCGTTCTGCCGGAAGGTAACGAGCCGCGTACCGTTAAAGCCGCAGCAATCTGCGCAGAACGCGGTATTGCGACCTGTGTCCTGCTGGGTAACCCGGATGAGATCAACCGCGTTGCTGCCGCTCAGGGCGTCGAGCTGGGCGCTGGTATCGAAATCGTCGATCCGGATGTGGTTCGCGAAAGCTACGTCGCTCGTCTGGTCGAACTGCGTAAGAGCAAGGGGATGACCGAAGCGGTTGCCCGCGAGCAGCTGGAAGACAACGTCGTTCTCGGCACGCTGATGCTGGAACAAGACGAAGTCGACGGCCTGGTTTCCGGCGCAGTTCACACTACCGCCAACACCATCCGTCCGCCGCTGCAGCTGATCAAAACGGCACCGGGCAGCTCTCTGGTCTCTTCCGTGTTCTTCATGCTGCTGCCGGAACAGGTTTACGTTTACGGTGACTGCGCCATCAACCCGGATCCGACCGCAGAACAGCTGGCTGAAATCGCTATTCAGTCCGCCGATTCCGCCATCGCTTTCGGCATTGAGCCGCGCGTAGCGATGCTCTCCTACTCCACCGGTAATTCTGGTGCCGGTAGCGACGTCGAAAAAGTTCGTGAAGCGACCCGTCTGGCACAGGAAAAACGTCCTGACCTGATGATCGACGGCCCGCTGCAGTATGACGCGGCGGTGATGGCTGACGTGGCGAAATCCAAAGCGCCAAACTCGCCGGTTGCCGGACGTGCGACCGTGTTCATCTTCCCGGATCTGAACACCGGTAACACCACTTACAAAGCCGTACAGCGTTCTGCTGACCTGATCTCCATCGGGCCAATGCTGCAGGGTATGCGTAAGCCGGTAAACGACCTGTCTCGTGGCGCGCTGGTAGACGATATCGTCTACACCATCGCCCTGACCGCGATTCAGTCTTCTCAGCAGCAGCAGTAATTTAGCGCTGAGATCAAAAAAGGCAGCCCGATGGCTGCCTTTTCTTTTGCTCGACTTCCGTGCCGAATCGACATCTGAGCGGTGACGACTTCCCGATGCCTGGCAAAAGCTACTCTTTACCCTCATCGTCAGAGTCCGCGTAGTCATTCCCGGCATTGCGCGTCATCCACAGCGCCAGCGCTTTTAATGAATCCGGGGTGAATTCATCGCAGCGAGCGGTAATCTCTTCCGGCGTCAGCCAGCACACTTCGCTCACCTCCTCTTCCTGCAAGGCAAAGGGGCCGTGCGACACACAGCTAAACAGGCTTCCCCAGACGCGACAATGCTTATCTTCGTAATAGAACTGGCCATGATCGGCGAACGGCACGCCGGCAATCCCCAGCTCTTCTTCCGCTTCCCGGCGAGCCGAATCCAGCAGCTGCTCATCGGCCTGCACCACGCCGCCGGCGGTAGCATCCAGCATGCCCGGCTGGAAATCTTTGGTCTCGGTACGACGTTGCACCAGGATTTTGCCCATCCCATCATGAACAACAATATAGGTTGCCCGATGACGCAGGCACTGCGCGCGCATTTGCTCGCGGCTGGACTGCGCTATCACCTCATTGTTTTCATTAACAATGTCTACCCATTCTGTGCTTGCCAAATCGTTCTGTTCCGCCATCAGGAAACCTTACTTTTGAAAGCGCTCTCGCGGCGCGTCTTTACGGTTGGGGGGTAAATTACGGGTTAATTGCAACCTCTGCAATAACCTGATGATCATCAAGTGCTAAAACCTGTAGTCGGTCCCCTTCCAGGAGGCCGTAGCTGGCGGAAAATCCCCCTTTGGGAATGCTGACCGAGCCGGGATTGAAGAGAAAAATATCGCCGCGCTTCTCGGCTACCGGAATATGAGTATGACCATAAACCAGGACATCGCCAGCGGCGAGAGGAGGCATTTTTTCGGGGCTGTACAGATGCCCGTGGGTCAGAAACAGGCGGGTGCGTTCGCTCAGCACCTGCTGCCAGGGCGCAGTGATGGGGAAGTCCAGCAGCATCTGATCGACTTCGCTGTCGCAGTTACCGCGAACGGCGATCACCCGTTGCGCGACGCCGTTGAGCTTCACAGCAACGTCCGCCGGCGCATAGCCTTCGGGTAACGCATTCCGCGGCCCATGGTTCAGCACATCGCCAAGAATAATCAGCCACTGCGCCCCACTTTGCGCGAACCGTTCCAGAACGCGTTCAGTAGCGGGCAGGGAACCATGAATATCCGATGCAAACATCAGCTTCATTTCTTCCGTCTCCACGCATTTCGATGCGCCTATGATAGCGGAACCGCTGCCTCGAATCAGCCCGCGCGTTTAGCTGACAGTGCGACAAAACGCTGAACCGACGCCCGCTGCCACTGGAATGTCGCATAGTCCGCCAGCGGCTCCGGGACCGCATCACCGTTAAGCACCAGCCGGTTGATCATCAGGGCAAGATCGGTATCGGCAATCGACCACTCCCCGAACAGATTATTGCCGCCGTGGGCCAGCAGTTCAGACGCGGTTTCGAATAATTTGTCCGCGCTTTTACGGCCCGCGGCGCTAAGCTCCGGTTTCTTTTGCCCCGCGAATACCACGTCGGTAGATCGCTCCTCGCGAATGGGCATCAGATCGCTGCGCAGCCAGGCTTGCACCTGCCGCGCCCGGGCCCGCTTTTGCAGATCGTGGGGATAGAGCCGCTCCCACTCCGGCGGTGCGAAACGTTCATCCAGATACTCGCTAATCGCGGACGATTCGCTAAGCGCGAACTCCTCCACTTCTAACAACGGCACGCGGCGGGTCACGGTATAGCCTTTCCAGCCAGGCTGCTGGTTTTCGCCGCTATCGAGATCGATGGTTTTGAGAGCAAATGGCAGGCTTTTTTCCTGCAGGGCAACGTAGACGGACATCACGTACGGCGAGAAAAAACGCGAATCGGACCACAGGGTAATGACGGGCTGGCTCATGGCATCCTCAATAAATTATGGGGCGATAAGTCAACATATCCTGTCTTTTAAGGGATGTCACTTACCGCACCATGAGGATTTTGCATCCCCTGACGGCTAGCCGATGATCATCGTTTTCGGCTCCAGATAAGCCTGCATTCCCCATTTGCCCATTTCACGTCCCAGCCCGGATTGCTTGAAGCCACCGAACGGCGCCTGCGGTTCATGTTCAAGGGTATTGACCAGCACGCGCCCGGACTCTATCGCCAGCGCAACCTCCTGACCACGCTGCCGATCGCCGCTTAATACCAGGGCGCTCAGGCCATAGGTCGTATCGTTGGCTATCGCGATGGCTTGCGCCTGATCCTGATAGGGAATCAGTACCAGCACCGGGCCAAAGATCTCTTCTCGCGCAATGCGCATCTGGTTGTGGACATCGCTGAATACGGTCGGTTTCACGCACCAGCCTTTTTCCATTCCCTGCGGTCGCCCTTCACCGCCGATAAGCAATCTTGCCCCCTCCTGCTGCCCCAGGCGAATATAATCCTGCACCCGTTGCCACTGTTTCCGGCTGACCATCGGGCCAATTGTCGTCTGCGCGTCGCGCGGATCGCCGGAGATATAGTCCGCCATCGCCTGCACAATAGCCTGTTCAAACTCCGCCAGACGCCCGGCGGGCACCAGAATTCGCGTCCCGGCGATGCAGGCCTGCCCGCTATTCATAAATCCGGCCGCCAGCGCCAGCGAAACCGCCTGCTGCATATCGGCATCATCCAGAATGAGGGTCGGTGATTTACCGCCAAGTTCCAGCGTGACGCGTTTCAAGGTTTGCGCACCACTGGCGATAATATGTTTCCCTACGGCGGTAGAACCGGTGAAAGAAATTTTAGCAATATCGGGATGATGGTTAATAATATCCCCCACCACTTCGCCCCGTCCGGTCACGATGTTAACGACTCCGGCGGGGATCTGCGCCGCGTGCAGCGCTTCGGTGACGATCTGCGTCTGCCAGGCGCTCATCTCGCTGGGTTTAATCACCGTCGTACAGCCTGCCGCCATCGCCGTCGCCAGCTTGCTACAGATAAAACCAGCATCGCTGTTCCACGGCGTAATCAACCCCGCCACGCCGACCGGCGTCATCACAACCTGCGCACGCCCCGCCGGTTCAACAAATTCGAAGCTCGCCAGCGTCTCCATCGCCTGTTTAATGGTTTGCGCCGGCCATGCCGCCATCCATTGCGAGCGCGAAGCCGGGGCGCCATATTCGGTCACAATCGCCTCACGTAAATCCGCCTCTCTCGCCCGGACGGCCTGGTACATCCGCTCAAGGACATCCAGACGCTGCTGTTTCGTCGTCCGTGACCAGCAAGGAAACGCTGCTTTTGCTGCGGCAATCGCGCGCCGGGCATCCTCTTCATCCGCCAGCCGTGCCTGGCCAATCACCTCTTCCGTCGCCGGGTTGAACAGCGCAAAGGTTTCGCTGCCGTGCGGGGTGACAAATTCACCGTTGATATAAATTTTATCGATGTGCAGCATATTCGTCTTCCTCATTGATTTGATGAAGGGAAGTATAGAGTCGACGTATTGCCCCGATAAGAGGGTATAATCAACACAGCCTGTCACGAAAATCGGGATAATTATGCACCGTAGCGGTCTGACTGAACTGGAAGTCCTCCTTGCCGTAGCCCACCGCCAGAGCTTCCGAGCGGCCGCCCGGGAGCTGGGCATGTCGGCCACCGCTATCAGCAACGCCGTCGCCGGACTGGAGGCGCGGCTCAACGTACGTCTGTTTAACCGTACCACCCGCAGCGTTGCGTTGACGGAGGCCGGGCGACGCTACGTCGAGCGCGTGGCGCCTGCGCTGGCAGAAATTCAGCGCGCATCGGAAGAGATTGCCACTCAACCGGAAATGCCGACCGGTACACTGCGCATCAATGCGCCACGCGAGAGCGTTGCCCTGCTGTTCGGGCTGTTCGATGCCTTCCTCAAGCGCTACCCGGACATGCGTCTCGACATCACCACCGAGTCCCGGCTGGTCGATATTGTCGCCGAGGGTTACGACGCCGGCATCCGCCTGGCAGAGTCGCTGCCGCAGGATATGATTGCCGTTACGCTGACGCCCGATGTGCGGATGCGTATCGTCGGTACGGCGGAATACTTTGCCCGCTGCGGCATTCCGCACAGCCCGGAAGATCTGCTGCATCATCAGAGCATCGGGATGCGTATGTCGCACGGCGGTCTCTATCACTGGGAGCTGGAGCGCCAGCAACAAAAGCTGACGGTTAACGTCCCGCCGCGTATTACCCTCAGTGAAATGGGCGCCATCCACCGTGCGGTACTTGCCGGCCTCGGCCTGGCCTTTATCTCGGACTGGTTTATCAAAGAAGATCTGGCCTGCGGCAGGCTCGTCAGCGTGATGGATGAGTGGTGTCCGTCGTTTGCCGGCCTACGCCTCTATTATCCCGGCCGCCGCCACGTTCCGCCCGGGCTGAAGGCTTTTATCAGCCTGGTGCACGAGTTACGCGACCGTCCCGATCCTGCCGGCAAAATTTAGCGCCCCTCCTCCCGGATAGCGGCAGGTCGCCTATACTCGAACACGTGCGACCTACGACGGCGGGAGTCACCATGATCGACCTTTACTACGCACCCACCCCTAACGGCCAGAAAATCATTCTCTTTCTCGAAGAGGCGCAGCTGGCCTATCGCCTGATTCGGGTCGATATCAATAAAGGGGAACAGTTTCGCCCGCAGTTTCTCGCTCTCTCGCCGAATAATAAAATTCCCGCTATCGTCGACCACCTCCCCGTCGACGGCGGAGCGCCGCTCGGCCTGTTTGAGTCAGGTGAAATCCTGCTCTATCTGGCGGAAAAATCAGGAAAACTGCTTAGCGGTGAGCTGCGCGAGCGCCATACCACGCTACAGTGGCTGTTCTGGCAGGTCAGCGAATTAGGCCCTATGCTGGGGCAGAATCACCATTTCAATCACAGCGCGCCGCAGGCGGTGCCCTATGCCATCGAGCGTTATCAGGTCGAGACCCAGCGGTTGTACAACGTACTGAACCGTCGTCTGGAGGTCAGCCCATGGCTCGGCGGGGAACATTACAGTATTGCCGATATTGCCTGCTGGCCGTGGATTCGCGCCCACCCTCGCCAGCGTATTGATCTCGCGCATTTTCCGGCGATTCATAACTGGTTTGAACGCATTCGTCAGCGTCCGGCTACCGGGCAGGCGCTGATAAAAATACAACACCAATAACCCCCCTGCTCGCATGGCTTGCTTTCATGTATGATTGCGGAAATGACAACACGGAGGAAGCCTGCAATGTCCCAGCCAGACGCCATTATTCGTATAAAGAACCTACGCTTACGTACTTTTATCGGAATCAAAGAAGAAGAAATCGCTAACCGCCAGGATGTGGTGGTCAATGTTGCGATTCACTACCCGGCGGAGCGGTCACGCAACAGTGAAGATATCAACGATGCGCTGAATTACCGCACGATTACCAAGCGTATCATCAGCCACATTGAGAATAACCGCTTCTCGCTGCTGGAAAAATTAACTCAGGATGTGCTCGATATCGCATGCGAACATCACTGGGTCACTTATGCTGAAGTTGAGATCGATAAACTTTATGCACTGCGCTACGCCGACTCCGTCTCAATGACCATGAGCTGGCGGCGCTAAGCTTCTTAGGGAGGCGCTATGAGGATTCTGCTTACTGGCGGTACTGGCCTGATTGGCCGGCATCTGATCCCCCGGCTGCTGGAGCTTGGGCATCACGTAACGGTATCAACGCGCAGCCCGGAAAAAGCGCAAACCCGGCTGGATGCCCGCGTCACCTTGTGGCGCGGCTTCGAAGGCCATCATCACCTCAATGAGATTGATGCTGTCATCAATCTGGCAGGCGAACCTATCGCCGACAAACGCTGGACGGCGGAGCAAAAGCAGCGTCTGTGTCACAGCCGCTGGGATATCACTCAAAAGCTGGTAAATCTGTTCAACGCCAGCGATACGCCACCCGCCGTGCTGATCAGTGGCTCTGCCGTAGGCTTTTACGGCGATCTCGGGGAAGTTGTGGTGACCGAAGATGAGCCGCCGCACAATGAATTTACCCACAAACTCTGCGCCCGCTGGGAGCAGCTGGCCTGCGAGGCGCAAAGCGATCGCACCCGCGTCTGCCTGCTGCGCACCGGCGCGGTGCTGGCGCCGACGGGCGGGATCCTGGCCAAACTGATGCCGCTCTTCAGGCTTGGACTCGGCGGCCCTATTGGTAACGGCAGGCAGTATCTGGCCTGGATTCATATCGATGATATGGTCAACGGCATTCTGTGGCTGCTGGATAACGATCTCAGCGGGCCTTTCAATATGGTTTCCCCTTATCCGGTCCGCAATGAACAGTTTGCCCATTCTCTCGGGCATGCGCTGAATCGTCCGGCAATTTTCCGCGTACCGGCAACGGCGATTCGCCTGCTGATGGGAGAGTCGTCGGTACTGGTGCTCGGCGGGCAGCGGGCGTTGCCCCGGCGCCTGGAGGATGCCGGTTTTGGCTTCCGCTGGTACGATCTGGAAGAAGCGCTGGCCGACATGCTGCGCTAGTTCATTTCGCTCAGGGAGATCGCATCGGTCTCCCTGGACGATTATCTTGTGGAACCCACCTCGCAGCGCGTAAAACGAGCCCGTTTAGCCCCACCTTAATTGTGAATTCGCTTCCGGTGAATCTCCTCTCACTCTGTCATAACCCCCGCTCTACAACTCAACACCCCCAACCGTTGACAATCGTCAACACCTCATTCAGGATGACCAGGACCCAGCGATGAAGGAACATCCGGATAAACATATCAGAGCAGCCATTGACTACGCGCTGGTGCAGGTCTGGATTTTTCTCCCTGGCGGCAAAAGCGCCCACTGTTTTGGCCGATTAATATGCGGTACGGCCCATCATCCGGAGCATATGATGAGCATCTGGAGTACACCTGCGGTACCCATTAACCACGCCCGGCAACTCATCAGAATGGTCGACCGCTGCCAGCCGCCTACAGCGAATAAAATTCACCACCAGAAGGATTTAACCATGGCGCTGTATAATTTTACGCTCACCCTCTCCGGCGTCACTGTTCATACCGAGGGGCTTGAGGATGCGCTGCATACGGCAGGCTGCGCTGATGCGCTGGTCTGTTTTTACGGAACCGCGGTCTATCTGGAGTTCGCTCGCGAAAGCGACTCTCTCGAGCGGGCCATTCTGTCAGCCATTGCCGATATCGAATCCGCACCGGCTCTGAACGCGCGGGTCGAATCCGTCGATTCCGCGCTGGTAGGATTAAGCGATATTGCCGAACTCGCCGGCCTGACGCGACAGGCCATTGCCCTGCTGAAAGATGGCGCGAGAGGTTCGGGCCAGTTTCCGGGACCGGTACAGCGCGTTAAGGGCAATTCGCCGCTGTGGCGCTGGAAAACCGTCGTCAGATGGCTGGTTATGGAGGGACGTCTTGCCGAAGACTCACCGCTGGTCGCCCACGCGGCAGTACTGGATAACCTCAACCTGGCGTTACAATTGAGGGCTACGCCAGAGAGCAAAACCGTGCTGCGCTACCTTCGCGGGCTCGAAAATCAGCGCCAGGCTTCGCCGACGGTCGGTTAGACGCGTAAACATTCCGGCGCTTTATGGTGTTAAGGTGGCGGAGTCATTCACCTTTATGGACTGCTTTATGACAATACTCACTACCCCGCGCCTGCGCCTCTCGCCGTTTAGCTTATCCGACTGGCCTTTTTTCCTCCGTCTGCGTCGCGATCGTCAGGTCATGCGCTTTATGGGTGAAATGCTCGATGAACCCGCGCTGCGTACCCTGTTTGCCGCGCGCTGCGCGGATCCCGGCGTGTTTGTGCTGCGCGATAAAAAAGGTGTGGCCATCGGTGATATCGGCCTGCGCATCAGCAGTAAAAATCCGCATGAAGCCGATGTCGGATATGCCCTCATCCCGGAGGCGCAGGGTCAGGGATATGCCAGTGAAGCGCTGCGGGCGATATGTGATTACGGCTTTAGCCAGCTCGGCGTCAATGCCATCAACGCCTGGGTACTGGGTGACAATATCGGGTCGGCGCGTCTGCTGGAAAAACACGGTTTTGTGCGGATTCAGGTGCTGGAAAAAGCCTACCACCTGAACGGCGTCGATTACGATGACTGGGTATATCGGCTGGAGCGGTAATCTGCTCCCGGCGAGCGGTTTCGCCGGGAGAGACAGCAAGGCTTACTTCAAGGAGCCTTTCAGGAACTGCTGCAGGCGTGGGCTTTTCGGATTGCCGAACAGCTCATCCGGATGGCCTTCTTCTTCAATCTTGCCCTGATGCAGGAAAATGACGTGCGAAGAGACATGGCGCGCAAAGCCCATTTCATGGGTCACTACCACCATGGTTTTGCCCTCCTCCGCCAGCTTCTGCATGATACGCAGCACTTCCCCGACCAGTTCAGGATCAAGCGCGGAAGTCGGTTCGTCAAACAGCAGCACATCGGGCTCCATCGCCAGCGCACGCGCAATGGAGACGCGCTGCTGCTGACCGCCGGAGAGATGCACCGGGTATTTGATCTGCTGGCGCTCATCGATACCCACTTTCGCCAGATATTTCACCGCCCGCTCGCGCGCTTCCTGCTTGCTCAGCCCGAGAACCTGAATCGGCGCTTCCATGACGTTTTCCAGCACCGTCATATGGCTCCACAGATTGAAATGCTGGAACACCATCGTCAGGCGCGTACGCAGCAGACGCAGCTGGTTTTTATCCGCGACCTTCAGCTGGCCGTCTTTGTCGCGAACCAGACCAATATTCTGCCCGTTAACCACGATGGTGCCTTCGCTGGGCTTTTCCAGGAAGTTAATGCAGCGCAAAAAGGTACTTTTACCGGAACCCGATGAACCGATAATGCTGATAACGTCTCCGGCTTGCGCCCGTAACGAGACGCCTTTCAGCACCTCATGCTCGCCGTAACGTTTATGGAGATCGATAACATTTAATTTATTGTCGGACATGGCGGTCTCAATGCGTCGAAGAAGGTTTTATATGCTGCAACCAGCGCTTTTCCGCCTTGCGGAACAAGCTAATCAGCACATACGAAATAATTAAATAGAGCACCGCGGCAATCCCGAAGGCGGTGAACGGCTGATAGGTCGCCGAGTTAATATCCCTGGCGATTTTCAGCAGATCCGGCACGGTGGCAGTAAAAGCCAGCGCGGTGGAGTGCAGCATCAGAATCACTTCGTTGCTGTACGCTGGCAGCGCGATACGCAGCGCAGACGGCAAAATAATGCAGCGATACATTTTGACCGATGAGAAACCATAGGCCCGCGCCGCTTCAATTTCCCCGGGAGGGACGGAACGGATCGCCCCGGCAAAAATCTCCGTGGTATAGGCGCAGGTATTGAGCGTTAAGGCCAGCACCGTACAGTTGAGGCCGCTGCGGAAAAAGGCGTTCAGCAGCTCGGTGCCTTTGACGATTTCCAGCGTATACATCCCGGAGTAAAACACCAGCAGCTGTACGTACAGCGGCGTACCGCGGAACACATAGGTAAACAGCCAGATCGGAAACTGAATGTATTTATTGCTAGAGACACGACCGATAGCGAGAAATACTGCCAGTATGCCGCCCATCACCACCGAGGAGATCAGCAGCCACAGCGTGATAGCCACCCCGGTAAAGCGATAGCCGTCGGTCCACAGCAGCGATTTCCAGTACTCCTGAATAATCTCAATCACAGGTCAGCCCTCTTCACGCCCACGGAGTAACGGCGTTCAAGCAGCAGCAGTACACCATTGGAAATTGTGGTAAACACGAGATAAACCAGACCGCAAACGATCGCAAAGTAGAACGGCTGCCAGGTACTTTTCCCTGCCAGCTGGGTGGCTTTGACCACATCTTCCAGCCCCAGCAGAGAGACCAGCGCCGTTGCCTTGAGGATAACCTGCCAGTTGTTGCCAATTCCCGGTAACGCATAGCGCATCATTGCCGGAAAGAGGATCCGCCGGAAGGTCTGCCCGTTGCTGAAGCCAAAGGCCGTCGCCGCTTCGATGTGTCCTTTCGGAACCGCCATGAAAGCGCCGCGGAAGGTTTCAGTAAAATAGGCACCGTAGATAAAGCCCAGCGTAATAATCCCCGCGACCATTGGGTCAATATCAAACTGTGATAGCCCCAGTGCGTCGGTGAGCGTATTCAGCGCAATCTGCAGACCGTAGAAAATCAGCAGCATCAGCACCAGATCGGGCACGCCACGAATTAGCGTGGTGTAGCCTTCAAATACCAGCGCCAGCGGTCGATTGCTCGATAGCTTAGCTCCGGCACCCGCCAGACCAATGAGGACCGCCAGCACAACCGAACTAAGAGCCAGCTCCAGTGTGACAAGAGCGCCCTGTAAAATAACCTGTGAAAACCCGTACAGCATGCTGTCTGCCCTGTCTGTCATCGACCATCACGCGCCAATATGCGCGCGATGGGGTACGTATGATGCTTAGTCACCGTACACGTTAAAATCGAAATATTTTTTTGCCAGCTTGTCGTAGGTGCCATCTTTGCGCATATCCGCGAAGGCTTTATTTAACGCCTCGCGCAGCTCGTTGTCCTCTTTACGCAGGCCCATGCCGGTACCGACGCCAAACAGTTTTTCATCCTTAATCGACGGACCGCCAAACTGGTAATCTTTACCAACAGGCTGTTTGAGGAAGCCTTCGCTCGCGGCGACTTCATCCTGGAACGCCGCGTCGATGCGCCCGGCGGTCAGGTCGGAATAGATATTGTCCTGGCCCTGATAAGAGACAATTTCAATCCCTTTCGGTGCCCAGTGCTCATTACCATAGGTCTCCTGGGTGGTCCCCTGAAGCACACCGATACGCTTGCCTTTCAGTTTCGCGAGATCCGGCGTGATATCACTGCCTTTTTTCACAACCAGACGGGAATCTGCAGCGTAAAGTTTGTCGGTGAAAGCAATTTCCTGCTGACGTTTTTCGGTAATGGACAACGAAGACATAATCGCATCGATTTTCTTCGCTTTTAAAGAGGGGATCAGCGCATCCAGCGGGTTTTCAACGAAGGTACATTGCGTATTGATACGCTTACACAGCTCTTTTGCCAAATCGATGTCAAAACCAATCAACTGACCCTGCGCATTTTTCGATTCGAACGGGGCATAAGTTGGATCGGTACCGATACGTAGTTTTTGCGGAATGGCTGCGAATACCGTGCTAACGCTGGAAAGGGCCAGCGCTAAAGAAAGAGACAACGCCAGTTTTTTCATAACTATCCTCAACAGACTGTCATTCTAACGAGTTTATTAGAAGTACTTACGGCAGTTATCGTGCCATTATTCGCCCCGGTAAGGCAAAGCATTCTGCGCCCGGAAGCCAATTATTTCGCACCATAAACGCTTAACTATGCATTAAGCGCCCGACAAAACCGCCTTTTATGCACCAAATCGGAACACCGCAGGCAAACTTGCACCAATTTAGTGCAATCGTGGACATGCGAAGTCCTCAGGCCCGGTTTCCCGGGCCAGCGGCGTGCTTAGTCACCGTAGACGTTGAAGTTGAAGTATTTCTTCGCCATTTTGTCGTAGGTCCCGTCTTTACGCATTTCAGCCAACGCACTGTCGAAAGCGGCTTTCAGCTCGCCATCGGTTTTACGCAGGCCAATGCCGGTACCATCACCGAAGAATTTTTTATCTTTGACAGAGGGACCGGCAAAGGCGAAATCTTTACCGGCAGGTTGTTTGAGGAAGCCTTCGCTGGCGGCGACTTCATCCTGCAGCGCAGCGTCAAGACGGCCGGCAGCAAGGTCGGAGTAGATCAGATCCTGGTTCTGGTAGGCAACGACATCCACGCCCTGGCTACGCCAGCGTTCATTGCCGTACGCTTCCTGAGTTGAACCCTGCAGTACCCCGACGTGTTTGCCCTTCAGGGATTCCAGCGTCGGCTGGATTGATGAACCTTTTGGCGCAATCAGACGGGAGTCAGCGGCATACAGCTTGTCAGAGAAGGCAATCTCCTGCTGACGTTTTTCAGTAATCGACAAGGAAGAGATAATGGCGTCAATTTTCTTCGCCTTCAGCGAAGGAATCAATGAATCAAAGTCGCTCCCCACCCAGGTACATTTTACTTTGATACGCGAGCACAGCTCGTTGCCCAAATCGATATCAAAACCAACGAAATCCCCTTTCGCATCCTTCGAAGAGAAAGGCGCGTAGGTGGCATCGGTACCGATACGAATGCTTTGCGGAAGCGCGGCAAAAACGCTGGAAGCGCTGCTGATTCCCATGATTAAAGAGAGGGCCAGGATCGTCTTCTTCATACAATACCCTTAAGTGTCGTGATGTTGTTATATGGTGCGTTGCTTCGTTATGTGTAGCCGACTCATCCTGCAGGTTTTATGCCATCTTCTCAGTGCGTGCTGGAAACAGCGTTAAATTTGTTAATATAAAGTTGCAGGATTGTCTTAAGAGGGAAGATAACAGCATTGACGGACAAACCGCAGTGGCCGAACGCAAAAAAACAAATTAAATGTTGAGGATTTGATCGGGGCGACAAAATTGCACTGCGGAGGCGCAAAAGTTCACGGCACGCACTACTTTAGTGCGCCCAAAGGTCCCTGCCAACGGGTAAAAAGATCCTGCGGAAGGGTAATATCGAACTGATCGATAACCCGGTTGACCGTCTGGTTAATCACATCGTCGAGGGTTTGCGGGCGATGGTAGAAAGCCGGAACCGGCGGCATAATCACCGCGCCCATCTCTGCGGCCTGCACCAGCAGGCGCAGATGACCAAGATGGAACGGCGTTTCCCGCACGCACAGGACCAGCGGACGACGCTCTTTGAGGACCACGTCCGCCGCACGGGTCAGCAGACCATCGGTATAGCTGTGAACAATTCCGGAAAGCGTTTTCACCGAGCAAGGCAGTATCGCCATACCGGCGGTCTTAAACGACCCCGACGAGATACTGGCGGCGATATCGCGCGCATCATGGACCACATCCGCCAGCGCCTGTACTTCCCGTAGAGAATAGTCGGTCTCCAGCGCCAGCGTCTGCCGCGCTGCCTGGCTCATGATCAGATGCGTTTCGACATCAGGCACATCGCGTAAAATCTGAAGCAGTCGCACACCGTAAATGGCGCCGCTGGCGCCGGAGATACCAATAATAAGTCGTTTCACGATGATTGCCTCTTCCGCATAATGGGGCAGACTTTGCCGGATTATAGCACCGGACGCAAGCCTTACGGCCACGCGGCAAAAACACAAAAGCCCGCGGTCGGATGACGGCGGGCTTTTCACAACGCTCGGGTTAATTAGCCTTCGTTGTGCATCTCCAGGTTTTCCACTTCGTTCAGACGCTGCACCGCTTTCGCATCGTCATTACGTAAGGAGTCGAGATAATCGAGGTACTGCTGGTCCACATCCTTAGTGACGTACACGCCGTTAAATACCGAACATTCAAACTGCTGAATATCCGGATTTTCCACACGTACAGCCTCAATCAGATCGTTCAGATCCTGGAAGATAAGGCCATCCGCGCCAATGATCTGGCGGATTTCGTCCACTTCGCGACCGTGGGCAATAAGCTCGGTTGCCGTCGGCATATCAATGCCGTAAACGTTCGGGAAACGAATCTCTGGCGCTGCGGAAGCCAGATAGACCTTTTTCGCGCCGGCTTCGCGCGCCATCTCAATAATCTGTTCCGAGGTGGTCCCACGCACGATGGAGTCATCCACCAGCAGCACGTTTTTATCCCGGAACTCCGCGCGGTTGGCATTAAGCTTACGACGCACCGACTTCCGGCGCAGCTGCTGGCCCGGCATGATGAAGGTTCGGCCGACGTAACGGTTTTTCACGAAGCCCTGGCGATAAGGCTTATCGAGGATACGGGCAATTTCCAGCGCGATATCGCAGGAAGTTTCCGGAATCGGAATGACCACGTCAATGTCCAGATCTTCCCATTCACGAGCGATCTTCTCACCCAGTTTGGTGCCCATATTGACGCGCGCGCTGTAGACGGAAATCTTGTCGATAAACGAGTCCGGGCGAGCAAAATAGACGTACTCAAAGAGGCACGGGTTGCTGACCGGATTCTCCGCGCACTGACGGGTAAACAGCTGGCCCTTCTCGGTAATATAGACCGCTTCACCCGGCGCCACATCGCGCAGGAATTCGAAGCCCAGGGTATCCAGCGCCACGCTCTCGGAGGCCACCATATACTCGGTACGACCATCGCCAACATCACGTTTCCCCAACACCAGAGGGCGGATGCCGTTTGGATCGCGGAAGGCAACCATACCGTGACCAATGATCATCGCCACGCAGGCGTAGGCACCGCGGATTTGACGGTTCGTCGCAGCGATCGCGGCAAAAATGTTATCTGCTTCCAGAGGATAATGACGGAAGTTATCCAGCTCGCTGGCGAAGATGTTGAGCAGGATTTCAGAATCGGAAGTGGTGTTGATATGGCGGCGTTTTTCTTCAAACAGCTTCTTACGCAGCTCGTGCGCGTTGGTCAGATTGCCGTTATGCGCCAACGTAATACCATACGGTGAGTTGACGTAGAAAGGCTGCGCCTCGGAGGCACTTGAACTGCCCGCCGTAGGATAGCGAACATGGCCAATCCCCATATTGCCCTGCATACGCTGCATGTGGCGAGCTTCAAAAACGTCGCTCACCAGTCCGTTCGCCTTACGCAAACGGAAACAGTTATTTGCATCAATAGTGATGATGCCTGCGGCATCCTGGCCACGATGCTGAAGCACCGTTAACGCGTCATAAATCGACTGGTTTACCGGCATAACACCGGCGATACCGACAATACCGCACATACGTCTTTTCCTCGTTCAGCCACATCCCAACGCTTATGCTTTGGGCAAGAAACTTGACGAGCTTTGCAGATAGTCAAAAAACCATCTGATAACGAAACTGAACTGCGGGATAAGCTCTGACTTTTGCCAGTCTTCGCTTTTCGCCATACCGGTAAAACTATCGAGAAAGAACAGAATCGCAGAGACAATCAGCACGCCACGCAGGGCGCCAAAACAGATCCCTAACACCCTGTCGGTACCCGACAGGCCCGTTTTCTCAACCAGTGCGCCAATCACATAGTTAACGATGGCGCCAACGATAAGCGTTGCGATAAACAGTATCGCGATAGCAATCCCATTGCGGACCATTTCGTCTTCAAAGCCCGTGAACCAGACAGCCAGGTAAGTGTAGTAATGACTGGCGACAAAGAAAGCACATCCCCAGGTTACCAGCGATAACGCTTCACGAACAAAGCCGCGGATCAGGCTTACCAGACAGGAAAAACCAATCACCGCTATAATGACGTAATCAATCCAGACCATAAACATCCCACGATTTACGCCCTGTCATCCGGTTCGGGGCGCATTCTAACAGAAAAAGAAAACGTTTGCGTAGGGATTTCCGTGCCCTACAGAAATAAAAATGGCGCTGAAAAAACATTCAACGCCATGCTGTCTTGCGCCTCCTGAAAGCACGTCAGACAGGAGCTTCGCCCCTCACCAGCGCGGCGAGGGACAAGATTAGTTGGGGCTATATCCCATGACCACACCGCTCAGGCCGGAGATCTGTTTCAGGTCGCCAAGCTGCCCTTTCAGTTTATCTTTTGAGGTATCAGGACCGACCAGAATACGGGTAATTTTACCTTGAACCGGCGTCGAAGGCGACGTGTAGACCTTAAACCCGGAGGAGCGCAGCTTACCGACGATTTCATTGACCTTATCCGCATTCTTCAACGCACCGAGCTGCACCACATAGGCTTTGCCGGTTGGAGCAGGTATCTCGGCCGGTTTCGCCGGCGGCGTCTGGGCAACGGTTTGTTGCTGCGGCTGCGGCTTCTCCACCGGCTTCGACGGCTGAGGCTGCGGTTTCGGTTGAGGCTGCGGTTTGGGCTGCGGCTTCGGTGCGACCACCGGCTCCTGCACATCATCGAAACTGTTGCTGTTAACCGGGATACGCGACGGATCCAATGACGGCGCCGCGGCGTCTCCCGCTCTGACCTCTTCCGCCGCCCCTTCCGGCGGTTGAGCCGGAAGAGCCTGAGTCGCCGCCGGCAGCATATCCGGCTCATCGCGATCGCCCGGTTTTGGCACCAGTGGAATTGCCGCGAACTCGTCCTGATAATGCTTTTTCTGACCATCAAGCAGCCCCGGGAGGATAATCACCCCCAGCGCGACCAGCACAATCGTCCCGACTAAACGGTTCTGAAACTTACTCGCCACCGATTCTCCCCGCCTCTATTTCTTCCATTACATGCGCCACCGTATGGAATGAACCACACACCAGCACCGTATCTTCCGGTCTGGCATCGGCCATCGCCGCATGCCAGGCCTGAGCCACGTTGGCGTAAGCTTTTCCTGCCTGCAAATGCTCCTGCAGCTGTTGCGCCGTTGCACCACGCGGCCCTTCCAGAGGCGCACAGTACCAGCTATCCACTTCCGCCGTCAGGTTTGCCAGCGTGCCGGCAATATCCTTATCATGCAGCATACCAACAACCGCCAGCACGCGCCCCGTTTTCGACAGGCTTTTGAGACGTCCGGCGAGCCAGGCTGCCGCATGGGGGTTATGCGCCACATCGAGAATCACGCGCGGCGTTTCGCTGATTATCTGAAAACGCCCCGGCAGCATCGCCTGTTTAATACCGTCGCGAATTGCCCGATCGCTCACCTGGAGTCGGCTGGCTCGCAGCGCCGCCAGCGCCGTGGCGGCATTCGGCAGCGGAATCTGAGGCAACGGTAAATCCGCCAGTGTCCCCTCTCTGTCACTGAATGACCACGTCTGCTCGCCGGCGACATAGCGCCAGTCGACGTCGCGACGCAGAAGCGTTGCCCCTTTCCCGGCGGCCACCTCGGCGATGGTATGGGGCATCTCCGGTTCACCAACGACGGCCGGTTTGCCGGCACGGAAAATACCGGCCTTCTCACGGCCAATGCTTTCCCGATCCGGTCCCAGCCAGTCAGTATGATCCAGGGCGATGCTGGTTACCACCGCCACATCCGCATCGACGATGTTGGTGGCATCAAGACGCCCGCCGAGACCAACCTCAAGGATCACCACGTCGAGCTGCGCCTGCTTAAACAACCACAGGGCAGAGAGCGTGCCAAACTCGAAATAGCTCAGGGAAATCTCACCGCGCGCCGCTTCAATTTCAGCAAAAGAGGCGGTATGCGCCGCTTCCGGCAGCTCCGCGCCCTGTACGCGTACGCGCTCGGTATAGCGCACCAGATGCGGCGAACTGTAAACCCCAACCTTGTAGCCCGCCGCGATCAGCACAGACTCCAGCGTGCGGCAGGTGGTTCCTTTACCGTTGGTTCCCGCCACCGTGAAGACGAACGGCGCAGGCTTTAACACCGCCATCCGTTCGGCGACTTCGCTCACGCGGGTCAGCCCCAGATCGATGGTTTTACTGTGCAGATGTTCCAGATAGGAAAGCCACGTAGCCAGGGGCGACGTGGCCTGAGGAATAGGTTCTTTTTCCATGATGTCCGCGAGTGTTAACGGTAAATACGCTTCATCCTTCAAACTGCCTCTTGCCGGCAGCGCTCGTCACCCGCGCTGTCCATTGGACCGGGCCCTGACGGGGCTTTAGCCTTTCCGCCGCGCCGCAGTTTGAATGATGGCGCATAGAATTAAAAAAGGGCAGCGCCGTCAGGCCTGCCCTCCGAATTATCAGGCCTCTGGTTCCTGATCCGGTGCCGGTGGCACCACCTCACCTTCGTGAGAGACGTCCTGGCTGGGTGCCGGAAGATTCATCAGCTTCGCCAGAATGCTGGCCAGCTTCAGACGCATTTCCGGGCGACGAACGATCATATCGATCGCCCCTTTTTCAATCAGGAACTCACTGCGCTGGAAGCCCGGCGGCAGTTTCTCACGTACGGTCTGCTCGATAACGCGAGGCCCCGCAAAGCCGATCAGCGCTTTCGGTTCCGCGATATTGAGATCGCCCAGCATGGCGAAGCTCGCCGATACGCCGCCCATGGTCGGGTCGGTCAGTACGGAGATATACGGTAAACCGCGCTCCTGCATTTTCGCCAGCGCGGCTGAGGTTTTCGCCATCTGCATCAGCGACATCAGCGCTTCCTGCATACGCGCGCCGCCGGAAGCGGAGAAGCAAATCAGCGGGCAATTATCTTCCAGCGCCTGTTCTACCGCGCGCACGAAGCGAGCGCCAACCACCGAGCCCATCGAGCCGCCCATAAAGGAGAATTCGAATGCTGCTGCGACAACCGGCATCTCGTGCAGAGTGCCCTTCATGACCACCAGCGCATCTTTTTCACCGGTCTCTTTTTGAGCGGACGCCAGACGGTCTTTGTATTTTTTCGAATCGCGGAACTTCAGCACATCTTTCGGCTCGAGCTCGCTTCCCAGCTCCACCAGGGAACCTTCGTCCAACAGGCTATGCAGGCGATTACGCGCCGACATACGCATGTGGTGATCGCACTTAGGGCAAACCTCCAGGTTGCGCTCCAGCTCTGCGCGGTACAGAACCTGCCCGCAGCTGTCGCACTTAGTCCATACACCCTCAGGAATGCTTGCCTTGCGGGTGGGAGTGATATTGCTTTTAATTCGTTCAATCCAGCTCATTGATAACCTTTCTGCCTGAACCTGGTCGATGCCAGTTTTGTCGTAAGGGGCGCATAATGCCATTTTTGACCCTTACAGACCATGAATGTTGCACATTAAATCATAACATCCCGTAACATGGGATAAAAAAGTGGTCGTACCGCTCACACTTCCCTCTTCGGGCAGCAGGCTGCTGCCCGACGCAGATAAAAGCAGGAGGGTTATTTCGTCTGCTTCGCCGCCGCGCGCTTGTGGCGAATAATTTCAATGACCCCAGGCAGCACCGACAGAACAATAATGGCGACAATCAGCAGCTTCAGGTTTTCCTGAACGATCGGCAAATCGCCAAACAGGTAGCCTGCATAGGTAAACAGCAGAACCCACAGCAGCGCGCCAACCACGTTATACGCGGCAAAATGACGATAGGACATATGGCCCATTCCCGCCACAAACGGTGCGAAGGTTCTGACGATCGGCACAAAACGCGCAAGAATAATCGTTTTGCCGCCGTGACGCTCATAGAACGAATGGGTTTTATCCAGGTAGCTACGTCGGAAAATCTTCGAATCAGGATTACTGAAGAGCTTTTCGCCAAACAGCCGTCCGATAGTGTAGTTCAGCGCATCGCCGACAATGGCCGCAATGACCATCAATGCCACCATCAGATGCACGTTCAGATCGTTCGTCGGCAGCGCCGACAGCGCGCCGGCCACGAACAGCAGCGAATCGCCGGGCAGGAATGGCGTCACCACCAGACCCGTTTCACAGAACAGAATCAAAAACAGAATGGCGTATACCCAGACGCCATAACTGGCAACCAGCTCAGCCAGATGAACATCAATATGCAGGATGAAATCAATTAAAAAGCGAATCAGGTCCATATTGTATGAGTCCTTAATGACACGACACAAAATCGGCCAGGATGCCGTGCGACAACAAACCGCTCGTTTCCGGTCGCAGAAATAATTCCCCGACCGGAACGCTCAGATGCGGCCAACAAGCGGGCAGCCTGAAGGATAAAGCGTTAATGTTAGTCCGCCAGAAACAGCGGGCCCATCGGCATCACCGGCAGGTCGTAGCGGGCCGGATAATCTACCGACACCAGATACAACCCTTCTGCTTTTGCCGTCGCGGCGGCCAGCTTCCTGTCTTTCGCCGCCAGAAGTTCTGCTATCCAGCTCTCTGGCTGGTTCCCGGCCCCTACTTCCATCAGGCTGCCGACAATGTTCCTTACCATATGATGTACAAAGGCATTCGCTTTGATATCCACCACCACATACGCGCCATACCGCGTGACGCTAATATGGTTAATATTTCGCCACGGCGTGCGCGACTGACACTGCACCGCGCGAAATGAGGTGAAATCATTTTCACCCAGCAAACACTGGGCGGCGCGCTGCATCCGCTCCGCATCCAGAGGCTGATGATAATGGGTGACGCCCTGGCTTAACACCGCCGGACGCAGACGGTGATTATAGATGACGTAACGGTAGCGACGCGCGGTGGCGCTGAAGCGGGCGTGAAAATCGTCCGGGACATGTTTCACCCAACGGACGGCGATATCGCCCGGCAAATTCGCATTGACCCCCAGCGTCCAGGCCGCGTCTTTGCGCAGCGCGTGGGTCTCAAAATGCACAACCTGGCCGGTGCCATGAACACCGGCGTCGGTGCGACCGGCGCAGAATACGTTAATCGGTTCATTTGCCACCTGCGAGAGCGCCTTTTCCAGCTTCTCCTGCACGCTGCGAACTTCGTTTTGCCGCTGCCAGCCGTAATATTTGCTGCCGTCGTACTCGATGCCCAGCGCGATTTTATAGACCGGCTGCTGCTCCATCTCAGACATCAGTACAAATACTCCTGCACCAGTTTCTCCGCGATTTTCACCGCCATCAGCGCGCCGCCGAAGCGGACGTTATCGGCAACGGACCAGAACTGAATCTGTTCCGGCATGCCGTAATCATTGCGTACACAGCCGACGGAGAGTTGCGCAGTACCTGAAGCATCGCCGACCTGAGTCGGGAATTCGCGCTCGGCGGAGAGCTCAATATCTTCGCCGCGAGTGAAGGCATCGCGAGCCTCTTCTGCCGCCAGCGGACGCATCGCTTCGAAGTTCACCATCTGCGCATGACCGTAGAACACCGGCGACTGCACGACGCTGGCTGAAACCATCAATCCTTCATCCTGGAGGATCTTACGAACTTCATCGACAATACGGCGCTCTTCGCGCACGCTACCTTCACGATCCGGCAGCAGCGGCAGCATGTTAAACGCCAGCTGACGGCCAAAGAAATCTTCATCATCGATTGGCATACCGTTGAGCAGCTTCGCGCTCTGCCCCGCCAGCGCATCAACGGCTTTTTTACCGTATGCGGAAGCGGAGATCAGGCTGGTCACGCTGATACGCGACAGGCCGCCTTCATCGATCAGCGGTTTCAGCGCCGTCAGCAGCTGGCTGGTCAGGCTGTTGGCGACGGCGATGACGTTGCGATTGCGATAATCGGCCAGCACAAACGGGTTCACTTCCGGCACAACCAGCGGTACGTCCGGCTCCAGCGCAAACAGACCGCTGAGATCGATAACCAGACAACCGGCATTGGTCGCCTCATCAACATAGGCCGCCGTCGCTTCAACGCCGGCGGCAAAAAAGGCCAGCTGTACCTGGGTCCAGTCAAATACGGCAGCATCCTGCACGATCACCGACTTACCGCTAAAACGCAGATGCTCTCCCGCGCTCTCATTGCGCGCCAGCGCATAGATATCACCCACCGGGAACTGACGTTCAGCAAGGGTGTCGAGCAGGGCTTCGCCGACGGCGCCCGTTGCGCCCAGTACGGCAATATTCCAGCCTTCAGACATGGTGGTTTACTCCAGAGAAAAGCGACCCTGCCGGAGTATCCAACAGGGTCATTAAGAAGACATTAACGAATGGGGTGATGTACGGCATTAAAACCGAGCTGACGCAGCAGCGTCGCCGCCTGCACATCGCTGCACTGCACGTACAGTGATGACCATTCGCGGCGTTCCTGATAATTTTTGCGCAGCTTGTCAAACTCACCCGGCACGCCGGCCACTTTTCGCAGCGGCGCATCATCGCGGCGCACATCATACACCAAATGCACCAATCGTTTCAGCGTTGGCTGATCGAGCGCGCCGTGCAGGGTAATGCGGCCAAACTCCGGGGCGGGCAGCAACGTGTCCAGCGCCACCTGTTGCGGATGGCCGATAAAGGCGCTGTAGGCTTCAAACACCTGCGTCGTCCCGCGCGCTTTGCCTTCGAGGGTGTAGCCCGCGATGTGCGCGGTGCCAATATCTACGCGATCCAGCAGCGCAAGGTTCAAATCCGGCTCAGGTTCCCAGACATCAAGCACGACGCTCAACGCCTGCCCGCTTTGTAGACAGGCCAGCAGCGCGCCGTTATCCACCACCGGTCCGCGGCAGGCATTGATCAGTACGCTTCCCGGTTTCAGACGGCGAATCAGCGCCTCATCCGCCAGATGCAGGGTTTTGTAACGACCTTCTTTATATAAAGGCGTGTGGAACGTCAGAACGTCCGCTTCCTCTACCAGCTCATCCAGGGTACGGAAGTCGCCTTCATCGCCCCGGTCGGCACGCGGCGGATCGCACAACAGCGTTTTGATCCCCAGCGCTTCCAGACGCTTTTGCAGGCGCCCACCGACGTTGCCAACGCCGACGATGCCGACGGTACGATCGGTCAGCGCGAAACCGTCGCGCTCAGCCAGCATCAGCAGCGCCGAGAAAACATATTCTACGACCGCTATCGCATTGCAACCGGGCGCGGCAGAAAAGCCAATTCCGGCCTGCTGCAGCCACGTCTGATCGACATGATCGGTACCGGCTGTCGCGGTGCCCACGAATTTAATTGCCTTGCCGGCGAGCAGCGCTTCATTGACTTTCGTGACCGAGCGAACCATCAACGCATCGGCGCCGGTCAGCGCGTCGACGGGGACGGGACGGCCGGGGACCGCCTCGACTTCGCCCAGGCGACTAAAAAGCTCGCGGGCATAGGGCATATTTTCATCAACGAGGATTTTCACGGTTCAGTACCTGTCTGAGAACGAGAGTAAACCGGGGAAGTGTGCCATAATCTCGCCGCCAGGAACATCATCACCGGGCCTCTGTACAGCAATACGGAAAGGATTAATATGACACAACCCGTTTCAGGTATGTCCGATCGTCCCCCGGGAACCGGCGCTTCCGTCGCCGGAGAGCCCGCGCTAACCATGCAACAACGTACCGTTCTCGAGCGACTGATTACGCGCCTGGTCGCGTTAACTTCGCAGCAGAACGCGGAAGTGTGGGCGGGAATCAAGCACGATCTGGGGCTCAAAGGCGATGCGCCGCTGCTGGCGTGCCACTTTAGCGCTGCCGAAAACAACCTGAATCAACGCGTAACCGTGGCGCAGCAAAATCACCATCAGCGCCAGATTCTGGCGCAGTTGAGCGAGTTGCTGAGTCAGGGGAACAACCGTCAGGCAGTGAGCGATTATATTCGCCAGCATTATGGGCAAACGACGCTGCATGCGCTGACGCAGGAGCAGTTGCAAAATATGCTGCAGCTCCTGCAAAACGGCCAGCTGTCGATCCCTCAGCCGCAGCAGCGCCAGCCGACTCTGCGCCCGCTGTTGCCCGCGGAGCACAACACGCTTAATCAGCAGGTAAGTCGTCTTGCCGCCGCAACCGGCGAACCCGGGAAACTGATCTGGCAGTCAATGCTGGAGCTGTGCGGTGTAAAAACCGGTGAGCTGATTCCGGCAACCCACTTCACTCCCCTCTCCTACTGGCTACAGGCGCGGCAGACGCTCAGCGCGCAGTCAGCCCCGACCCTGACCTCTCTGCAGGCGGCGCTGAAGCAGCCGCTGGAAGCGCAGGAGTGGCAAAAGATCGTCGATTTCGCCCAGCACAACTGGCACGTCACGCCGCAAACGGCGTTGAGCGCAACGCAGATTCTGACGCTGCTGAATAAGGTCTTTGTGCTTCGTGTCGCCCGGGCGCAAGAAACGCTGGCCATTCCCGCGCTGCCGCCGGAACCCTCTTCGCTCGTCGGGCGGCTCAAAAAGCCGGGAGTGATTGTTCTGGTATTGATACTGCTTATCGCTCTGCTCTGGCTGGTGATGTAATTCCGCGTTGCTGGCCGGCAGACAGGGTATCGGTGGCGGTTATCTTTATACTCAAACGCCCGCACGATGCGGGCGTTGGTGTCTTGATGAGGCAATTACCACCACACCTCAGCCTGCACGCCCAGCATCAATTCATCTTTGCTGTCGTCGTTGAACCGGTACTGTGACAGGTCGTTATCCAGAATATTGATATAGGTCCCGTAGAAACGAATTTCCGGTCGCGAACCTAACAGACTCGGCCCGACTTTCAGCGCATGATAGAGCGTCGTTTTATACGCCGATTCTTTCAAATCCTTGCCTTGCTCCGTTTTGTTTTTCTGCGCAAACCAGCCTAACTCCACCCCGGTCTGATTCCAGGTATCCCAAATCCACGCCGGACGAATCACCGCGCGGAAGCTGTCAAAATCGCTATGCGCGCCGCTTTCGTAACTGTAGATATCGTTCCCGTGCGACCAGACCAGCGCATTGGCCATAATCACGCGATCGGCCAGGTACATTTCGCCCTGTGAAATCAAACGTAAAGTGACGCCGTTAGTATGATCGCCATAGTAGTAGCGCCCGTGAGCCATGGAGTTACTGGCGCCGGAGAAGTTCGAGAAACTGCTGGCATAAGAGTTATTCGCCACCTGGAGCGTAAATTCATTAAAGCCCTTACGCGCCAGCTCCTGACGGATGATCCCGGTGGCCATCCAGCTATCCTTGAGCGTAAAGTAGTTATTGTTCTCCTCGTTTTTCTCCTGTTCATCATTCTTGTTTGCAAAAGCATATTTGCCCATCAACGACAGCGAGCCGTTTTTCCACAGCGGAATGTTGCGATAGCGCAGATCCACCGAATTGGTGTTCATTTGTGTGGTCTGCGTGAAATCACGCGAATAAACATCCACATCATTGCGGCTGAGAGACGCGTCAAGCTGCCCGACGCCCAGCGCCCAGTTCTGGATCCCGATACCGGCTGCAACATCGGTGGTCAACGATTTCCAGTCAAGCATCTGGATTTCATACTCCGGCAGCTTGTGTTTACCTACCCAAAAATCAGCCTCCGGCGCAAACGGCAGGAATCCTTTGGTGGTGAGATAGATATCGCTGAACTGAAGAATGTTTTCGTTATTGGTGTCGCCAAACCAGGCATCGTTATACTGCTCACCAACATTACCATCGTAGGTCACGACGGCATTGGCGGTTTTCCCATCCTGGTTATAAACCCGCTGATTTAAGGTCAAATCAAACCAGCCGCTCATTTCATTACCAAAACGGCCCAGCGAACCCGCCGCATAGGTCTGCGACGACCCGTGATTTGAGATGCCCCAGCCGGAACGTAGATAACCCTGATAGCTGAAGCCAATATCCTCTTTGACGAATTTGCTGAGATCCTTCATGGTCACGCTCTCAACTTTCGCCTTCTTGCCGTCGGTATTAATGACCGCCACCTGCTGTGTCGCTTTGACTTCTGCCGGCGCCGCCCGTTGGCTGATTTCATTATTTTCATTGGCGATATTTTCTGCCACCGGAGAGGTCGCCGTCGGGTAACCCGCGGTGACATTTCTTTGTTCATTCTCTTTTATACTTTTTTGCAACACGGCCACTTTATCTTTATATGTCGATAATTGTGATTGCGTTTTTTGCAATTCTTTTTTATTGGCTGATAATTCTGATTCCAGCAATTCAAGACGTTGTTCAATCGTTAATTTCGCTGCTAAAACAGCGGGTGACGAAATAGCCAGAAGTACCGATAGAGACAATAAGCTAACCTTCAATTGACTTGAATACATAGAGTACCTTGCATATTTTTATAATACGCCTTCAGCCGGATGACTGAAGGCAGGGAAAGTCAGGCAGAGATTTCTTGTCGCAGCGCAATAATTTCTTTGGCTAAGTCCTGGCACAGCATCGCGGTCATTAAATGGTCCTGCGCGTGAACCAGAATGAGATTGACGGTCATTTTCCCGCAGCCTTCATCCAGACCAATCAGCGCCGTTTGTATCTTGTGCGCCTCCCGGCAGGCCATTTCTGAGCTGGCCATTAGCGTCTCAACGGTCTCCCATTCCCGGCGGCGCGAGGCGGCGATGGCCTCCATTGCATCCGAGCGGGCCTGTCCGGCATGGATAAGCAGTTCCATCACCGTGCTTTCATCAGCAAACATATTTATTTCCCCACGTTTTTTATTACTCAGCGGCCGCTGCGGTATTCACCTTGTTCGCCGCAATCACAAACGGTAAATAGATCAGCGTTGAAACAGCGAGGCACAGAATGCCGACAAAGAGCGCTAACCAGTTACCGCCGGTCCCAAAGAAGGCAATCAGCGGACCTGGCGTGGTCCACGGAACCGCATAGGCAATCGGCGGAATAAACTCCATGCTAATAAAGAAGTAACCAATCAACGAGTTAATGAAAGGAACCAGGATAAACGGAATCACCAGAATCGGGTTCAGGACGATCGGTAAACCAAACATCACCGGTTCGTTGATATTGAACAAACCCGGTACGAAGGCCATTTTCGCCAGATCGCGATAATCCTTACGCCGCGAAGCGATGAAGATGGCCAGCAGCAGCCCCAGCGTCATCCCCGAGCCGCCGCAGTTGGCGAACGCATCGTTGATGCCGGTCCAGGTTATCGGATAAGGCGCCCCCCATGTGGTGCCGTGTGAGGCCGCATAGGAGAGGTTTTCCAGATTCGCTTCCGAGAAAATAGTTTCCCGAATCGCCGCAACGGTATTGGGCCCGTGGATCCCCAGCACCCACAGGAAGTTTGCCACCAGCCCCAGAATCAGAACGGTGATAATGTTGGTCCCCATATCCTTCAGCGGCGCCTGAATCAGCGTATAGATCAGATCGTTAAGGCCGTTCGGCGAGATGCGGGTCAGCAGGTAGTTCATGATGGAAAAGAAAATCATCACAAAGAAGATCGGCAGCAGCACCTTGAACGAGCGTGCCACCGCCGGCGGTACCGCTGCCGGCATCGTAATGGTCACTTTCGGGTTACGCGCCAGCCGGCAAAAGACCTCGCTGGAGATCAGCGCAACGATAATGGCTACAAACAGCCCCTGCGGCCCGAGATATTTTGTCGTCAGATAAGCCTGACCATCGATGATGGTATAAGGTGTATAGACCACAAAAAAGGCGCCAATCGCCGTTAGTCCGCACAGCAGATCGTCCTGCTGGAAGCTAATCGCGATATTGCGCGCGACGAGAAAGGTAATCAATATTGCCATAATATTGACTGAGCCATTCATCACCGGGGTAAAAATTTGCTGTGCATCAGCAAGATTCGGGAATATTGTTCCCAAATGTAAAATGCTGGCAATAAAACCATCAGGAGACAATATTGCAAAGTTAATTAAGATAATCAGCGAACTGGCCATCACGATTGGGAAGGATAAAATAAATGCATCCCGAATCGCCGATACGTGAATCTGAGAATTTAGTTTTATAGCCACGGGGACAAGGATTTTCTCCATGCCGCGTTCAAAGGCATTCATAAAACTCATGATGAACCCTTATTTTTATCGATAATCTGCGATAGCGCCCCAGCACTGGAGCAGAGGTATCCGGCGGCACGACGCTGAAATTCAGGCGTTAACCGGGGTAATAGACAAAGAATTATTTATTGGCCAGTAAGGTAAGCGCACTGTCTAACACCGCCGGGCCATCCATTTGCCCGTAATATTTCATATCAATAACCGCAACCGGCATTTTACCGTGAGCCACCTCTTCTATTTCACTTTTCTGGAAACGAACCTGCGGCCCTAATAAAACCACATCCACTGCGTTTTTTTTGATTTTTTCTTTGGCTTCAGAAATGGCCAGCGCATTGATATTTACCGCAATCCCTGACGCCGCAGCATGCTCCTGCATGCGTTTCACTAACATACTGGTGGACATCCCGGCAGCACAAACTAACAATATATTTTTCATTTTCCTTCCCTTTCCTGTTCATCAGTCTCAATTGACGAGCACTGTAATAATTGTTAATTTTCTTATCCGCAGTTGCGATCACAGTTAGCAAGAGAAAAGTTGTTCAGAAACCAGGAAAAAAATGAACGTGTTGGCGTAAATTTAACGATGCATAACAACAACCCAATGTTTTAAAAGGGATTATTGAGGTTCAAAAGTGGTTTATAAAAATGTAGTTAATTTACTGAAAAACAAAATTAATAGTCCGCTCTATAGCATTGGCGATCTTCTGCCATCAGAAAAAGAATTAGCAGAACTTTATGATGTTTCGCGAAATACACTACGTAAGGCGCTAAAGGCTCTGGAGGAGGAGGGTTTAATCGAGCGGCGACACGGTTCGGGGACCTGGATTAGAAATAAACATTTCCAGGCATCGGTGACGCATTTAGACAGTTTTACCGAAATTGCCCGCAACGAAGGCAAAACGCCCTCTAGTCAAATTCTCAAATTTGAATTGCAAACCGCCTCGCAAGAAATCGCGAAAGGTTTGCAGTTACAGCACGGTGAACTTGTATATTATGCTAAAAGATTGCGTTTTATCGATAACATTGCGATGCAATTAGAAGAAACCTGGCTCTCGGCAACGCGCTTTCCTGACCTGACCATCGCCCATATGAAAAAGTCGAAGTTCTCGTATATAGAAAACGAATGCGGGATACGAATTGACGGTTGCTACGAATCCATTGTGCCGATACTCCCCTCCCCGGAACTGGCCACGCTGCTGCATATCAGTACCAAAGATCCGATCATCAAAATGCAAACTCAGGCGATTGATGAGCAGCATCAGCCGATCGACTATTCCATTCTCTATACCAACATGTTTGAGTTTCAGGTGAAGTATTACCTTCCACGGAAAGCCCCCGGTCTCCCTCGCTGAAGACCGGGAATCACGTTATTGACGTAGGGAGAACAGCGTCATGAAAATGCCCAGAACCGCGCATATTGCCCCCGCCAGAAAAACAGAAGAGTAGCCCAGCGACGTGGCGAGCAGCCCGGCAAGCGGGCCGGTGACACCGTATGAAATATCCTGAAAGGCCGCATAGCCGCCGAGCGCGGTACCGCGAACCTGAGCCGGTACGCGTTTGACGACTTCAACGCCAAGGGACGGGAAGATGAGCGAGCAGCCGCAACCGGTCAACGCCGCACCGGCCAGGGCAACCCAGGCATCTGGCGCCAGCCACAGCAGCGTCAGGCCAATGGCCTCGATCAGCAGCGACACCATCGCCACTTTTATGCCGCCAAAGCGATCCGGCATCCAGCCAAACAGGATACGCATCAGCACAAAGGCGCCGCCAAACGCGGTCAGCGTGAAGCCCGCCATCGCCCAGCCGCGGCTGGCGAAATAGAGTGAGACAAAGGTACCAATCACGGCAAACCCCACCCCTTGCAGCCCCAGACCGATGCCCGGACGCCAGATCATACCGACGACGCTCCATAGCGATGGCCGTTCGCCGCCGTGCGCCGGAACTTTACTGACCGTACCATTGATTGCCAGCGCCAGCAGCGGTAGTCCCATCGTGACGCAGGCGAGAACCACAACGCCAAAATGCGAGTAGATCATCAGTCCCAGCGGCGCGCCCACGGCCAATGAGCCGTACATCGCCATCCCGTTCCAGGACATGACCTTGCCTGAACGCGCGGGACCAACCAGCCCCAGTCCCCAGCTCAGGTTTCCGGTCAACAGCTGGCTTTCACCAAATCCGAGGATCAAACGCCCCAGTACCAGCAGCGCAAATTTGACCAGCACGGAAACCGGCAGTAACGCGGCCAGCAGCCACGCCGCCCCGGCTAATGCGCAGGCAAGCATACCCTGCAGCACCGAACGCTTGGCGCCATGTTGATCGGCCAGACGACCGGCGTAGCCACGGGTCAGCACCGTCGCCAGAAACTGAATGCCCACCGCTACGCCGACCAGCGTATTGCCGAAGCCCAGCTCATGGTGGACAAAGAGCGGGATCACGGGTAGCGGCAGGCCGACGGTCATATAGGTCAGAAAAACGGCAAAGGTAATACGAAATAATGGAATATTCGCTGACGAGGTATTTGTTGTTTCAGTCGCTGCGGACATGCTTTACTCCAGTTCGCAGAGTAAGGCGAGGTAGTAGCCACGCCCCCTCCACCTGATTATCAGGGTTAAGGCGCGTTGGTTGACGTTAAACGCTTACGCATTACCGGGGGGATAATGTTTCGCAGCAGTTTGCCTGTAGAGGTTCGGCTCTGTCAAGCCGACAAAAAAAGGGAGCCCGCAGGCTAATGGCGATGGTTTCAGGATCGGTTGAACGATCCGGCGAAGGTATAAGTATCCGTCATCTCAAAGAGATTACCGTTTTTGATGCGGCGCTGTCAGATTTTCAACACTCTGCAGGAGTCTCTCTCCTTTAGGCCGCGGTTGAGCCAGGGATGTCGTTTTTACGCTGGTTTGCGCGAGAGGGGTTTCGTACTCTGAAGTATGTGTTCCGTGGGATATTCCGTTCACTTTTGCGGTATGTTCCGTGCACGATGCATCCGCCACTGTTCTCACACCCGCTGCGGGTGAACGGCATGGCGGGCGTTTCGCTCGCCCCCATGCCCCCCGGCATTGCGCTGAAAACGGCCGCTGCGCGGTATGCTCCACTCCGGCTTCATCTGGCGGACCGGGCCGGACTCCCCCCCCTGTCTCGACCTGCCCTCTGGCCGCCTTACAGGGAGGTTACCTCTTGCCGTCCCCGAACAGCCAGACGGCGGAGACGAAGGTATCGCGTCGCGACGATTTTCCTGTCGCAATGCCGGCGAAACCGGCCCTGGGCCGTTCACCTGCAGCGCAGGAAACAGAAATACGCGGGACTCATGGTGAACGGAATATTCCGCCGTTCTGGCAACAACAAACGTTGGCGCCAACCACCGTTTACCGGCATCGCCCTGGCCTGCAATAAGCAAAAAAAATGCGGGTCACCTTTCAGTGACCCGCATTAGCCCGCAGGCTACCTTTTGACATACCGGTTGGATAACCAGCCGATTATGCCGTGTGTTTACGCATCACCAGCGTGGCGTTGGTGCCGCCGAAACCGAAGCTGTTGGACATCACGGTCGTCAGCGCTTGTTCAGTCGGTTTGGTGACGATGTTCAGACCCGCCGCCTGCTCATCCATCTCTTCGATGTTAATGCTTGGCGCAATAAAGCCATGTTCCAGCATCAGCAGAGAGTAGATCGCTTCCTGCACGCCCGCGGCGCCCAGAGAGTGGCCGGTCATCGCTTTGGTCGCAGAGATAGCCGGGCTGTGGTCGCCGAAGACTTCGCGAATGGCACCCAGTTCTTTCACGTCACCGACCGGAGTCGAGGTTCCGTGGGAGTTCAGGTAGTCAATCGGCGTGTCTACACCGGCCATTGCCTGTTTCATACAACGTACTGCGCCTTCACCAGACGGAGCAACCATGTCCGCACCGTCAGACGTTGCGCCGTAGCCGACCACTTCGGCATAGATGTGCGCGCCGCGCGCCAGAGCATGCTCCAGCTCCTCAACCACAACCATACCGCCGCCGCCGGCGATAACAAAACCGTCGCGGTGCGCATCATAAGTGCGGGATGCTTTATCCGGCGTTTCGTTGTATTTGGTGGACAGTGCGCCCATGGCGTCGAATTCACAGGCCATTTCCCAGCACAGCTCTTCGCCGCCGCCAGCAAAAACGATGTCCTGTTTGCCAAGCTGAATTTGTTCAACCGCGCTGCCGATACAGTGAGCTGAAGTCGCGCAAGCGGAGCTGATAGAATAGTTCACACCGTGGATTTTGAACGGAGTGGCGAGGCAAGCGGATACCGCAGAAGCCATCGCTTTGGTCACAACGTAAGGACCAACTGCTTTCAGGCCGCGTGGGCTACGCATCGCATCTGCGCCAAACACCTGAGATTTTGAAGAACCGCCGGAACCGGCAATCAGGCCTACGCGAGGGTTGTTCTGATAAACTTCTTCTTTCAGTCCAGCATCGGCTACAGCCTGCTGCATAGAGAGATAAGCATAGATAGAGGCATCGTTCATGAAACGGACCACTTTGCGGTCGATAAGACCTGTGGTGTCCAGTTTAACGTTACCCCACACGTGGCTGCGCATACCAGAATCTTTGAATTCTTGAGAGAAAGTGATCCCCGAGCGCCCTTCACGCAGAGATTCCAGGACTTCCTGCTGGTTGTTACCGATGCTGGAAACGATGCCCAGGCCAGTAATCACTGCACGTTTCATTCAATACCTCTGTAAGTCACACTATTTTAAGTTTCGAGTCGCACAATAGCGTACACTTGTACGCCGAACAAGTCCGATCAGCCATTTTGTGTATAAATTTGCGCCCCCCGGCACACATCGTTAAGATCGTTCTACGCCTTGAGATTCGAGTAACTTACGTGAAACAAAACGCCATACAACCTGCCAACCTGGAATTCAACGCTGAGGGTACACCTGTTTCCCGAGATTTCGATGACGTGTACTTTTCCAATGACAATGGTCTGGAAGAGACGCGCTACGTTTTCCTCGGCGGCAACCGCCTCGATGCACGCTTCCCGGCCCATCCACACCCGCTGTTTGTGGTCGCCGAGAGCGGGTTCGGCACCGGTCTCAACTTCCTGACACTTTGGCAGGCGTTTGATGTTTTTCGCCGCGATAATCCTGAAGCTACCCTGCAAAGGTTACATTTCATCAGTTTCGAAAAATTTCCGCTGACCTCCGCCGATCTACGACGGGCTCATCAGCACTGGCCGGAACTGGCGCCGTGGGCAGAACAATTACAGGCGCAGTGGCCGCTGGCGATCGCTGGCTGCCATCGTCTGCTGCTGGATGACGGACGCATCACGCTGGATTTGTGGTTCGGGGATATCAACACGCTGACCCACGAGCTCGATGATTCGCTGAATCAGCAGGTCGACGCCTGGTTTCTTGATGGTTTCGCACCGGCGAAAAATCCGGATATGTGGACACCGGAGCTGTTCGGGGCAATGGCCCGCCTGGCCAGACCGGGCGGCACGTTGGCCACCTTTACCTCCGCCGGTTTTGTCCGTCGCGGCCTGCAGGAAGCAGGCTTTACCATGCAGAAACATAAAGGGTTCGGCCGCAAACGCGAAATGCTGATCGGTGAAATGACCCGGACGCTGAATATCCCCGCCCGCACGCCCTGGTTTGCACGAACCGGTAGCCAGCAACGCGATGCGGCGATTGTCGGCGGCGGTATCGCCAGCGCCCTGCTTGCGCTCGCGCTGCTCCGCCGCGGCTGGCAAGTCACCTTGTACTGCGCGGATAACGCCCCGGCTGAAGGCGCATCCGGTAACCGCCAGGGAGCGCTCTATCCTCTGCTTAGCCAGCACGATCCGGCTCTGGCCCGCTTCTTCCCGGCGGCATTTACCTTCGCCCGCCGCCTGTATGACGCCCTTCCGATCATGTTCGACCATCAGTGGTGCGGCGTCACCCAGCTTGCCTGGGACGAAAAGAGCGCACAGAAAATCGCGCAGATGCTGGCACTCGACCTGCCGGAAGAGATTGCTGCGGCCGTCAGCGCGCAAACCGTCGCGCAGATCGCCGGCGTCGAAACCGGCTGCGGTGGAATCACCTATCCCTCCGGGGGCTGGCTCTATCCGCAGCAGCTGACGGCAGAACTTTTTGCGCTGGCGGCAACCCGGGGCCTGCGCACCCGATATCAGGTTAAGGTCACAACGCTGGCTGCTGACCATGACGGCTGGCAGCTCAATGAGCAGCTGCGTCATGAGGTGGTGGTGCTGGCAAACGGCCATCATCTGACCGACTTCCCTCAGACTGCGCGGCTGCCGGCGTATCCGGTGGCAGGACAGGTGAGCCATATTCCGACCACGCCTGCGCTGTCCGCTTTGCGCCAGGTATTGTGCTACGACGGCTACCTGACGCCACAAAACCCACGTTATCAGCAGCACTGCATCGGGGCCAGCTACCACCGCGGACAGACGGAGGCGACCTTTAGCGCCGATGATCAACAGCAAAACCGCCAACGGCTGATCGACTGCTTCCCGCAGGCAGCATGGGTGCAGGAGGTAGATACCCGCGGAAATGACGCCCGCTGCGGCGTGCGCTGCGCCACCCGCGATCACCTACCGATGGTGGGCAATGTACCGGATTATGACGCCACGTTATCGCAGTACGCGACGCTGGCCGAACACCAGACGCAGGCGCCGACGGCACCGGTTTACCGCAATCTGTTCGTGCTGGGGGCGCTGGGTTCGCGCGGGCTATGCTCCGCCCCCCTGACGGCGGAAATACTGGCGGCGCAGATGAGCCACGAACCGCTGCCGCTGGACCGAGAGACGCTGGCGGCGCTGAATCCGAATCGATTATGGGTGCGGAAGCTGCTGAAGGGAAAAGCGGTGAAATAAGCCGAACGGCGGCGATCGCCGTCGGTTGGGACAAAAAGCCGCGCGACATCAGGGCGATACCCGGCGTCACGCGGCCTGGCCTGTTTTTCAGGCCAGGCAGTCAGGGGATTATTGCTTTGCCCGCTGATACAAATTATTCCACATTCCCTGCACCAGAATCTGGTCCGGCGGCGACAGTTCGCCTGCGCCGATCGCTTTCTCCAGGCTGCGAATCACCCGATCGTTGATGGCTTTCGCAGAGTGATCGTCCCCTCCTTCCAGCTCGGCTACCGCCAGCGTCAGGTGGCCGCGCAGATAGCCGCTGGCAAACAGTTCATCATCACTGGCGTGGTCTACCATTTCATCAATCAACGCCAGAATGCGTGATTCAAACTCCGCGAGCATTGTCTTTCCTCTTCTAGTGTCAAACGTGGCTTTATTGCAGGTCTTCCGGCCACGGGAATTGTTCTGCCGTCAGTGGCGGCGTCTGATAATATTCTTGTAACGCGCGGATAAACCGCGCCGGACGTTCAGGGATCCCTTGCTCCAGCAAGGTCATAACCTGTGCATGAACCCGCCGCTGAAAGGCAATGCGGTCAGGCTCGAAGTCGCCCTCCAGATTGTCACAGCTCACGTTGAACGGAAAACCTGCCGCCACGCAAAACAGCCAGTCCAGCGCCTGCGGTTTCACCTCAACATCTTCAAACTGACACTGGGTCATGGCATCACGGCCATCCGGGCAGTACCAGTAGCCGAAATCAACCTGCTCGCGACGCGCTTTGCCCGCGATGCACCAGTGGGAAATCTCATGCAGGCCGCTGGCGTAAAAGCCATGGGCAAACACAATGCGGTTATACGGCACGTCGCTATCTGCCGGAAGATAGATCGGTTCGTCATCGCCTTTAATCAGACGGGTATTAAAATCATCGGCAAAGCAGCCGTCAAAAATAGCGATCAGCTGCTGATAATGGTGTTGCTGTTGCATTAATGAATTCCCAACCACTGAAGAATTTCAGCACCGTGGCTGTCATAAAGAAGTTTCGCGCTCATCACGGCGGAGACAACCACAATCATCGGACGAATCAACGATTGTCCTTTACTCAGAACCAGACGTGAGCCGGCGCGGGCGCCAATAAACTGCCCCGCCATCATCACGAAACCGGTCGCCCAAATCACTTTGCCGCCAATGATAAACAGCAATAGCCCACCGACGTTAGAGGTCGCGTTCAGCACTTTGGCGTGAGCGGTGGATTTGGCGAGGTTAAACCCGGCAAGAGTGACGAAAGCCAACGCATAGAAAGAGCCCGCGCCTGGACCGAAGAAACCATCATAAAAACCTACGCAGCCGCCGGCGATCAGGGCAAACGGCAGGCCGTACAGCCGACGCTGACGGTCTGCTTCGCCTAATTTTGGCATCAGCAGGAAGTACAGGCCAATGCCGATCACCAGCACCGGCAGGATCTGGCGCAGAATATCGGACTGGACGTGCTGCACCAGCAGCGCACCGGTGGTTGAGCCGATAAACGTCATCAGGATATTGAGCTTCTGATCCGCCAGGTTCACCACCTTGCGGCGGATAAAATAGAGCGACGCGGAAAGCGATCCCCCGCAGGCCTGCAGCTTGTTGGTCGCCAGCGCCTGCGCCGGAGGCAGCCCTGCCGCCATCAGCGCCGGAACCGTCAACAGCCCGCCGCCGCCCGCCAGGGAATCAATAAATCCCGCCAGAACAGCCACGAAAAAAAGCGCCACCAGTACCGTCGGCGACACCATAAACAGCTCAATAAAGCTTTCCATTACAGCACATGCTCATCCAGTAGCGCCTGGCAGGAAGGCGGCAGCGGAGGCGGCGTCTTCTTCACAGGAGAGGTTGTTCCGGGTTTTGGGGGTTCAAACCAGCTTTGTAGCTCGGCACCGCAGCCATCGCCCGGTGGCGGTGGCGCCTGTTCTTCGCACTCCAGGCTGCCCGCCGGGCAGCGCAGACGAACGTGCATATGTGCACGATGCTGGAACCATGGCCGGACTTTGCGCAGCCACCCGCGATCGTTGCCAGCATCCAGACAGAGCTGCTGCTTGATTGCCGGATTAACAAAGATGCGCGTGACGTCGTTATCTTCTGCCGCCAGCTTAATCAGATGGCTGATTTGCGGGCTCCACAGCGACGGCACCACGCGCTTGCCGTCGCGAGCCACCAGATCCAGCGCCTGTGGTTTCAGGAGCTGCGCTGAACTCCAGCGCGTCTGCGGGAGCTGAAGGAAAATATCAACATCCAGCCCGCTCTGGTGACTGGCATGACCGCCGTTAAAACGTCCGCCCGCTGGCATCCCCATATCGCCAATCAGCAGCGTCCCCATTCCCTGACTCTGCACCTGATTGCCCAGACGCTGAATAAACTGGATCAGGTCCGGATGGCCGAAGTAGCGGCGCTGGTCGGTGCGCATGACCTGATAACTGGTCGCGCTCAGCGGCAGCGCCTGCGCGCCGACGATACAGCCGTTGGCAAATGCGCCAATTGACTGCGCGCTGCCGTTAATCGGCTGGGTGATTTTTTGCCACGGCGTCGCCGCAAGGCAGGCAGAGCTGGCGACCAGCGCCAGCAGAGCGATAACGGTTTTTTTCATCGATTACCAGCGTGGAATTGATGTCGTCACGTCGCCATTTTGCGCGCGTTGACGCATAAAGTGATCCATTAGCACGATCGCCAGCATTGCTTCCGCGATCGGCACCGCACGGATGCCCACGCAAGGATCGTGGCGCCCTTTGGTGATCATCTCGACTTCTTCACCGTGACGGTTAATCGTATGACCCGGTACGGTGATGCTGGAGGTCGGCTTCAGCGCGATATTCGCGACGATCTGCTGACCGCTGCTGATACCGCCAAGAATGCCGCCCGCATGGTTGCTCTGGAAACCATTTTTAGTGATTTCATCGCGATTTTGGCTACCGCGCAGTTTCACCACCTCAAAACCATCGCCAATTTCCACGCCCTTCACCGCATTGATGCTCATCAGCGCATGGGCAATGTCGGCATCCAGACGGTCGAATACCGGCTCACCGAGTCCCGGTGGCACGCCATCAGCGACCACGGTCACTTTTGCTCCGATGGAGTCGCCCTCTTTCTTCAGACCGCGCATCAGTTCATCAAGCGCTTCAATTTTATCCGGGTCCGGGCAGAAGAACGGGTTTTGTTCAACCTGTTCCCAGTCTTTGATCGCCAGAGGAATATCGCCCATCTGGGTCAAACAGCCGCGAATCACAATGCCGAATTTTTCCGCGAGGTATTTCTTGGCAATCGCCCCGGCCGCCACCCGCATCGCGGTTTCACGCGCTGAGGAACGTCCGCCGCCGCGATAATCGCGCAGGCCGTATTTCTGCTCGTAGGTATAGTCAGCATGCCCTGGACGGAAAACGTCTTTAATCGCGCCATAGTCCTGAGAACGCTGATCGGTATTCTCAATCAGCAGACCAATGCTGGTCCCGGTCGTCACGCCTTCGAATACGCCGGAGAGGATCTTCACCTGATCCGGTTCACGACGCTGCGTGGTGTAGCGTGAGGTCCCCGGACGACGACGATCCAGATCGTGCTGCAGATCGGCTTCAGTCAGCGGAATGCCCGGCGGCACTCCGTCAACAATGCAGCCCAGCGCCAGACCGTGCGATTCGCCGAAGGTTGTGACGCGAAAGAGTTGTCCAATTGTGTTTCCTGCCATCACGGCTCCGTCATGTTTGCGTGTTGTTTTTTAGTCTTTATAAATGCCGAAATGCGCGCGGGCGGCGATCAGCTGCGGTTTGGTCAGCATGAAGACGCCATCCCCGCCATTTTCAAACTCAAGCCAGGTAAACGGCACGTCCGGATACTGCTCAATCAGATGTACCATGCTGTTACCGACTTCACAAATCAGAATACCGTCGTCGCTGAGATAATCCGGCGCATTACCGAGGATGCGGCGCGTCAGCTTCAGACCATCGCTGCCGGAAGCCAGACCCAGTACCGGCTCATGACGATATTCGCCCGGCAGATCGGACATATCTTCTTCATCAACGTACGGCGGGTTGGTGACGATCAGGTCGTACTGCACTTTCGGCAGGTCGCGGAACAGGTCGGAACGAATCGGCGTCACCTGATGGATCAGGCCGTGCGCTTCAACGTTCTGCTCGGCAACGGCCAGCGCATCAACAGAGATATCCACCGCGTCCACTTCCGCTTCCGGGAAAGAGTAAGCGCAGGCGATCGCAATGCAGCCGCTGCCGGTGCACATATCCAGAATGTGCTGCGGTTGATGGTCAATCAGGCCGGCGAAGTGATTATTGATAAGCTCGCCGATCGGGGAACGCGGCACCAGCACACGTTCGTCCACGAAAAATTCATGGCCGCAGAACCAGGCTTTATTGGTCAAATAGGCAACCGGAATACGTTCGTTGATCCGGCGAATCACGCGCTCAACAATGCGGTGTTTTTCGCTGGAAGTCAGACGCGCGGAGTGCATATCCTCCGGAATATCCAGCGGCAGGTAGAGCGAGGGCAATACCAGCTGTAGCGCCTCATCCCACGGGTTGTCCGTGCCATGTCCGTACCAGATATTCGCCGCGCTGAAACGACTGACCGCCCAACGCAGCATGTCCTGAATGGTATGCAGCTCATTGACCGCTTCATCAACAAAAATTTTATCCACGCCATCCTCCAGGACACGCTCTACTGTAAATTCGGCGGCTAGTTTGCCACGAAGACGGCGATAAATCAGCATTCTTACGTCAGGCGGACGGGGAAAAATACGTTTTGCTTGCCTGAACAGAGGCCGAGTCGGGTACACTAGCGAAAAGAAATGATGAGAGTGGGCAATGAAAAAGAAAACATCGCTAAGCGACGAGGATCAGGCGTTGTTCCGCCAGTTAATGACCGGCACGCGTCAGATTAAGCAGGACACCATCGTGCACCGCCCGCTGCGCAAGAAAATCACCGAAGTACCGCCAAAGCGCTTACTTCAGGAGCAGGCCGATAACAGCCACTATTTTTCCGATGAGTTTCAGCCGCTGCTGAATACCGAAGGAGCGGTCAAATATGTTCGCCCGGACGTGAGCCACTTTGAACTGAAAAAACTGCGCCGCGGGGATTATTCGCCGGAGCTGTTTCTCGATCTGCACGGGTTGACCCAGCAGCAGGCGAAGCAGGAGCTGGGGGCGCTGATCGCCGCCTGCCGTCGCGAACATGTCTTTTGCGCCTGCGTGATGCACGGGCACGGGAAACACATCCTCAAGCAGCAAACGCCGCTCTGGCTTGCGCAACATCCGCACATCATGGCTTTTCATCAGGCGCCAAAAGAGTACGGCGGAGACGCCGCACTGCTGGTGCTGATTGAAGTTGAAGAGTGGCAGCCGCCGGAGCTTCCGTAATACGGACGCTCCGGGGGGAGTCAGATAGCCTTCGCCATCTTCAGGTTGCAGGGGCTCATCTGCCAGTTGAACTCGCCCTTGCCATCTGCATCAAGGGTGACACAGGCAATAGCCGAAGTGGTGAACATCGGGGGAGTTTCTCCCGGGCACAGCTCTGAGACGAGGTACCCCACCAGCGGCAGGTGCGAAACAACCAGCACCGTTGAAACACCTTCATTGTTCAGCGTCTGAAGCCAGGCACTGACCATGCCAACATCGCCACACGGCGTGAGCTCCGGCATCACGTCGACATTTTCAGGCAGGTCCATGCACTCTCTTACCACATCCAGCGTCTGTTCAGCACGCAGGTAAGGACTGACAAGAACCCGTTCAATATCCACTTTTTGACCTTTCAGCCAGGTTGCCATCTGACGGGACTCATCACAACCACAAACGGTTAAGGGACGAACCGAGTCACTGGCTGCATCGAGGGCAGCGTCGCCGTGACGCATGATAAAAACTTGCATATTGCACCGCTTTTGTTAACCAGAAGCACCGCAGTCTTACCTGCGTGGATAGCACGCAGTCGACCCGGTGGCCGGGCATTGTGCCTGATTCATCCAACGAATGAAACGCTGTTTTTTACCTCAATGGCGTAAGTATAGTCAATGATTGTTTACAAAACAGCCAACAGACCACGTCATTCATCGCCGGATTTATCTTCTTTGACCAGAACTTAGGTCGTCCGTTCAGCAGTGGGCCAAAAGGTTGCCCCCTGCCCGGCCATGCGCAATAAATTCTCGCATGGGGTAAACCGTGGGCCGTACTGAGCGGCCAGACGTTGCAAGATGGCAACAACTTCACCCGCCCCGAGTTGATCCATATAACGGAACGGGCCGCCAAGAAACGGCGGGAAGCCAATACCGAACACCGCGCCAATGTCGCCATCGCGGGCGCCGCGGATGACCTGCTCATCGAAGCAGCGCGCGGCTTCGTTAAGCATCATCATGACGCAACGCTCAGCTATCTGCTGGCCGGATAAGCGCGCCTGCGGGGCAGAAACGCCCAGCAGCGAATAGACCGTAGCATCGGGTCGTTTTTTGCTTGTACGCCCTTTTGTCTCATAAAGATAGAAACCGCGGCTATTTTTTCTACCTTTGCGATCGTCATTCAAGATCGCATCAATGATGTTTGCCGGCGGGCTAAAACGCTCTCCCCACGCGGCTTCCAGTACCGGCAGAATTTTGGTCCCGGTATCAATTCCGACTTCATCCAGCAGTTGAATCGGCCCAACAGGAAAACCGAATTTCACCAATGATTTATCGATATGATCAAGGGGCTCACCTTCCACGAGTAAGCGCATCGCTTCGTTGATGTAAGGCGCCAGAATACGGTTGACGTAGAAACCCGCTTTATCCGCCACGACGATCGGCGTTTTCCCCTGCATTTTGGCCAGCTTGACTACCGTCGCAATCGTCTGCGGATCGGTATGCTGATGGGGGATCACTTCAACCAGCGGCATTTTCTCGACCGGACTGAAGAAGTGCAGGCCAATCACCTGTCCCGGTCGACTGGCCTGCGCCGCAATGTCGCCGATAGGGAGCGAAGAGGTATTGGAGGCAAAGATCGTCTGCGGGCTACAGTGTGCTTCGATCTCGGCCACCATCCGCTGTTTAAGAGCTAAATCCTCGAAGACGGCCTCGATCACCACATCGCGATGGGCAAATCCCTGATAATCCGTGGTGCCGGAAATCAACGCCAGCTGACGATCCCGTTCACTGGCGCGCAGATAGCGGCGGCGCACCTGCTTGTCCAGCAGATCCCAGCTGTATTTCAGCGCATGGTTAATCCCCCGAGCCTGAATATCTTTGATACGCACCGGAAGCCCGCCTTTGCAGGCGGTAACATACGCAATTCCGCCGCCCATCAGACCGCCACCGAGAATGCCGATGCGATTCAGTGGCCCGGCCTGCGCATCGGCACCACGATCTTTTTTCAAATCCGTGCTGGCAAAGAATATCGATCGCAACGCCTGAGATTGCGAGGTCATCGCCAGCTCACCAAAGGCACGTGCTTCCTCGGCATAGCCGCTGCTACAGCCGTGAGCTAATCCATTTTCAATCACCTGCAGAATGCGCTCGGCGGCAGGATAGTTGCCCTGGGTTTTCTGTCGGGTCTTTTTCCCCACCAGCCGAAACAGCAGATTACGGCCCAGCGGTCCGGCCAGCACCCGCTCACGGATCGGCATACTGCGGCTCGCCGGCCGCCCTTTCAGCGCCAGTTCGACCGCCGTCTGCAGCAGAATTGATTGCGGAACCACCTCATCCACCAGGCCCGCTTTTAACGCCTGGCGCGCGCGAAGCTGCTTGCCGGTCAAAATCATCTCCAGGGCGCCGCTGACACCGATCAGTCGGGGTAATCTCTGAGTACCGCCGGATCCCGGCAGCAGCCCCAGCTGGACCTCAGGCAGACCCAGACGCGTTTTCTCGTCATCGCTGCATACCCGTCCATGGCAGGCCAACGCCAGCTCAAGGCCGCCGCCCAGGCAGGCGCCGTGGATAGCGGCAATGACCGGAATCGCCAGGCCATGGATCTCCGCCATAATTTGTTGCCCCTGGCGGGCGAGCGCTTCCGCTTCCTGAGCGGTGGCGCAGCGGGCAATCATATTGATATCCGCGCCGGCGATAAAATTGTCCGGTTTTGCGGAAATCAGCACCACGCCGCGGAGGGTTTTATTATCACGAATCTGGCGAACGATCGCCCGCACCTGCTGGCCAAATTCGGCCTTCAGGGTATTCATCTTTTCACCGGGCGAATCGATCGTGATGACGGCAACGTTGTCCGGACGAATATCGAGGGTAAATGCCGATGCCATGTCCATTATTCCGCCTCCAGAATCATCGCCGCGCCGAGACCACCCGCCGCACAGGCGGTCACCAGGCCAAATCCGCCCCCCCTGCGCCGCAGTTCATGTAGCGTCTGGGTAATCATCCTCGCGCCGGTGGCTGCAAAAGGATGCCCGTAGGCAATTGAACCACCGAGGACATTGAATTTACTTTCGTCGACTTCCCCGGTCGCCTGCGAGCGCCCGAGCACGTCGCGAGCAAAGCGGTCGCTGGCCAGGCACTGAAGATTCGCCAGCGTCTGCGCGGCAAAGGCCTCATGCATGTCGATAAGCGTTAAGTCAGCCAGGGTCAGCCCCGCCCTTTCGAGCGCCAGCGGCGTTGACCACGCCGGCCCTAACAGCATATCCTGGCGGACATCGATGGCGGTAAAGGCGTAGCTGCGCAGGTAGCCAAGCGGGGTTAAGCCCAGCGCTTTGGCCTGAGACTCGGTCATCATGATCACCGCCGCGGCACCGTCGGTTAGCGGCGTACTGTTTGCCGCAGTGACCGTGCCATGCTTGCGGTCAAAAGCCGGACGTAACTTTTGGTAATCAGCCAGGGTTGAATTTTTACGAATATTGTTGTCGTTTTCCAGCGGTTCACGAAACGGCGGCGCATACGCGGTCATCACTTCAGAAGCCAGCTTCCCCTCTTCCCAGGCTTTTGCCGCCAGCTGGTGCGAGCGGTGTGCCAGCGCGTCCTGCTGTTCACGGGTAATACCCCATGTTTTTGCCATTTGCTCAGCGGTATCCCCCATCCGCAGCCCGGTCGAATACTCGGCAACCGCAGGCGGGACCGGTAAAAGATCGCGAAGGCGTAAACGGGAGAAGAGCTTCAGGCGCTGTCCGAGAGTGCGCGCTTTATTGGCATCCACCAGCGTACGGGCCAGCTTTTTACTGACGCCGATCGGCAGAACGGATGAAGAGTCTGCCCCGCCGGCAATACCTGCGCGGATCGTTCCCGCCATCAGGCTCTCCGCGACGTTGGCGACGGCCTGAAAACTGGTGGCGCAGGCGCGACTTACGCTGTAGGCATCGGTGTGTACGCTCATGCCGGCGCCAAGCACAATTTCGCGCGCAATATTTGGCGCTTCTGGCATCTGCACCACCTGGCCAAATACCAGCTGCTCAATCATTTCCGGGGGAATATCGCTACGAGCCAGCATTTCGCTGATAACCATTTTTCCCAAATCAACGGCGGGAACACCGTGAAATACCGTGGCCTGACGGGCAAACGGCGTACGTAAACCGCTGACAATGGCAATGCGATCGCCTTGACGGGTGACAAGCGGTAATGCCTGACTCATGACTTTCCCCTGTTAACCGATAAAACCAAGTGGTCTGACCTGATAACAGTTTTAACTAATTTTTTACATTAAGCCAATCGGCGAAGAGAAAAAGTGGGAGCCAAAACACATAGAAGGGAGGAGATAACGCCCCTGACGAGAGGGGCGTTGAGGAGAAATTAACGCAGAGCGAGCTGGAAAATCAGCGTTTCGGCTTCACAGCAGAAGACAAAATCGATATCCAGCTGCACACCGCCTTCAACGTCGGTAAAGGTCGGGGTAATTTTGCACGGTTCAGATTCCACGCCACGTGCTCTCTCAGTCAACGCGGCGAGAGTTTGTTCCGCTTCGGCGCGATTGGCAAAAACCCGGCTGTAAGAGGCGGTGCAATCGGTGTTGTCCATAATGGTGCCAACATCCATACAGCAGCAAACCGGGGTTTCATCAGCACTACATTTACTCATCGTAGATTTCCTCTGTATATGCACTCAAGGTGCCAGACAATTAATGAGGTTATTTTACGCGCGGCGCCTCCCGGCCTCCAGTCGTTAATGGCGACAAAAGTCCTAAGTGACCGAAATCACACTTAAAAATGATCCAAAACAAAAAATGCCCTGTTTAGATAATACGAACGAGGCCAATTTTGCTAACTGGATCGCTTTTTTCGTATCACAACTGAAAAATCTCATAAACAAACTTGCAACATCTCATCTGGTCAGACCTATACTCAGCGCACTGGTCTGATTTCTCTGTCGTAAAGCAGACCCTACACTTCGCGCTTCTGTTACGGCATGTAACATAGTTTAAATAAAAATAACTCAATGAGGTTATGGGCATGAGCCAGAAAACCCGCTTTACCCAATCTGCCCTCGCAGTGGCTGTAGCACTTGTTTCAACACAGGCCTGGTCAGCAGGCTTTCAGTTAAATGAATTCTCTTCATCAGGTCTGGGCCGCGCCTATTCCGGTGAAGGTGCAATTGCTGACGACGCGGGCAATGCCAGCCGTAACCCAGCATTGATCATGATGTTCGATCGCCCAACGATGTCCGCCGGTGCGATATTTATTGATCCCGATGTGAATATTTCTGGCAAGTCGCCATCTGGCAAAAGTCTGAATGCTGACAATATTGCCCCAACCGCTTGGGTGCCGAATTTACATTACGTTGCCCCGATTAACGATCAGTTTGGTTGGGGGGCTTCAATTACTTCTAACTACGGTCTGGCTACCGAGTACGCCGACGATTATGCTGCCGGGACCATGGGCGGCCAAACAGATTTGACAACTGTCAACCTGAACCTGAGCGGTGCTTATCGCCTTAACGACCACTGGAGTTTTGGTCTTGGCTTTGATGCGGTCTACGCCAAGGCGAAAATTGAACGTTATGCTGGCGATGCCGGTATGCTCGCTGCGGGCCAGATTATGCAGCAGGTGCCTAATTTACCAGCTGCTGCGCGGCCAGCAGCGATTGCCAAAGCGCAGCAGCTAGCAGCGATTCCAGCGGATCAACAGATTGCTCGCTTGAAAGGTGATAAGTGGGGATTTGGCTGGAACGCGGGTATTCTGTATGAAGTGGACAAAAACAACCGCTACGGCCTAACCTACCGGTCTGAAGTTAAAATCGATTTCGACGGTGATTATCGTAGCAATATGAATACGGCTGTCCCGGGCTTCCCTTACCCAACCGGCGGCTCGACAATCCCGGGCTCTTTGACGCTGAACCTGCCAGAAATGTGGGAATTGTCAGGTTACAACCGCGTCGCGCCAAAATGGGCCGTGCACTATAGCCTTGCTTATACCAGCTGGAGCCAGTTCCAGGAGCTGAAAGCTACTGGTTCCGATGGCCAAACGCTGTTCTATAAAGATGAGAGCTTTAAAGATGCCTACCGCATCGCTCTCGGTACCACCTATTACTACGACGATAACTGGACCTTCCGTACCGGTATCGCCTTCGATGATAGCCCGGTACCGGCCTCCAACCGATCCATCTCCATTCCGGATCAGGACCGTCTGTGGCTGAGCGCGGGTACCACCTACGCCTTCAATAAAGATGCCTCTGTTGACGTGGGCGTATCCTACATGCATGGTCAGCACGTAGAAATTAAAGAAGGTCCTTACACCTTCCGTTCTGAAGGCAAAGCCTGGCTGTACGGCGCGAACTTCAACTACCGCTTCTGATCGGTCTGGCAGTATAAAAAAAGGGTGAACGCAAGTTCACCCTTTTTTATTGTCATATTTAATCGCGTTTACTGCGAGTCGATATCTTTCAGATCGCCCTGAATCGCCTGAGCGTTAGGGTTCTCGACCGGCGTCAGTTTACCGCCGTTGGCAATAAAGTCATGACGCTGGAAGTAGGCTTCGCGAACCATGATATACGGGTCGGAAGACTGGCGCAGCAGGCCATCGGAGTCCAGCAGCTGAGCGCGAGTCTCAACCCCTTCAACCGCCCACTTACCGATGGACATCGGCCAGGTCAGCCAGGAAAGCACCGGATACAGACCATCAGCCATGTCACCGCCTTCATCACGCAGCGTAAAGCTGCCATAGAACGGCAGTTGTACATAAGGACCGTAACCCACGCCATAATGACCCAGGGTACTACCAAAGCGGTGCGGTTCAACACGCTGCAGTTTCGGGTTGGCCATCCCAGCGACATCAATCAGACCGCCCATCCCGAGAAGGGTGTTAAGGAAGAAGCGGGTAAAGTGCACCATACCTTTATAGGGATCGCCCTGCAGGAAGTAGTTCGCCATCACCGCCGGTTCTTCAAGGTTGCTGGTGAAGTTACTCAGCCCGTTGCGCGCCGGCTGCGGGACATAATCACGCCAGGCGACGGCAACCGGACGCAGCACGTACGGATCCACCACGTTAAAGTTGAAGTCGAACATCGTACGGTTAAACCCTTCAAGCGGGTCTGAACGCCCCTGCGGCAGATCGCCAGAGCTGGAACTGGCACATCCCACCAGCAATGTGGCGCCAAGCGCAAGCGCCGACAGGCGAAAATTCATAGGTGTCTCCCTGTTAATTTTGGCTATTGCTGTGGGTTATCCGGGGACTGCTGCCTCCATTACGATATCGCCCGAAGCAAATTGCAATCTGGTGCCTGCTTTCAGCATAGCCTTCTTTGGCATAATTGTTGCGCCCTGATTCTATACATATTTTGCAATATCCGTATTGCTATTCTTGCCATTAGGAAAAATTTAGGAGGTTATCCCGGGCCGGTCGGGTGAAACATCTCTACGCTTATGAGAACGAAAAAATGCAGGAGGAAATGCCATGACGACAGATCCCAAACCTCACGAACGTCCTCATAGCGAAGAGGTGGAGGTTGAAAGCGATGAAAAACAGGATGGCGAACCGATTGAGGTCAACGAGAAGCGCCTGCCCTCACGTGCGATGGCCACCCATGAAGAGATCCGTCAGGAGGGAGAAAAAGAGCTGGAGCGCGATGCCCTTGCTCTTCTGTGGTCAGCGGTAGCCGCCGGCCTGTCGATGGGGGCCTCGATGGTGGCGAAAGGGATTTTCCATGTTCACCTGAGCGAACTTCCCGGTGGTTATTTACTGGAGAATCTGGGCTATACCTTCGGGTTTGTTATTGTCATCATGGCTCGCCAGCAGCTGTTTACCGAGAATACCGTCACCGCGGTATTACCTATCATGCATAAGCCGACGCCCGGGAATATTGGCCTCCTGCTACGTCTATGGGGCGTGGTGCTTATAGGTAACCTGGTCGGTACGGCAATTGCGGCCTGGGCCTTTAATATGATGCCGATTTTTGACGATGCCACCCGCGGCGCGTTCCAGGAGATCAGTTTAAAGGTCATGGAAAATACGCCGTCTGAAATGTTTGCCAATGCGATTATTTCCGGCTGGCTGGTGGCGACCATGGTATGGATGTTTCCCGCCGCCGGCGCGGCCAAAATCGTGGTGATCATTATGATGACCTGGCTGATTGCGCTCGCCGATACCACCCATATCGTTGTCGGCAGCGTTGAGATTTTCTACCTGGTCTTCAACGGCTCGCTGCCCTGGCAAGACTTCATCTGGCCTTTCGCACTGCCGACGCTGGCTGGCAACATTTGCGGCGGCACTTTTATTTTTGCGCTGCTCAGCCACGCGCAGATCCGTAACGACATGAGCAACGACAAAAAGGAGCGGCTCAAGGCGAAAAAACACCCTTAAGTGGCGAGAGTTTAAGCAGTCAACCCATAGATGCTTAACGAACAAGGAAAAAAACGCTATACTCCCGCCGCTTCGTCCCCTTAGTTAAATGGATATAACGAGCCCCTCCTAAGGGCTAGTTGCAGGTTCGATTCCTGCAGGGGACACCATATATACCTCTCCTGACCTCTTTCAGATTCCATCGCCTTCCCTCGTACTCAGGAATCAACCTTCGACGGTGGCTATGGTTCATCAACTGATGTCTACCGGTTTGAGCGTAAAACAATGCGCGTTTGCGGGCCTTAATGTGAGTTTATCCTGTTCAATAAATAGTGAGTCCCTGAAGCTGCTGAATGCACGTCAGGTCGAGACGGCAAAACCTGGAGACAACGCCGGTGAACTCGCTGACGTCGCAGGAATCTATCTCACGATTAACATAACGGCTCAAAGTGCCCGCGCATGAACTCTCTGTTGCTCATACTTACAGACTTGCAAACTGTCGGGCGGTGTAGACCGGAATAGAAGGAAATCGATGTCAGGAAAGAGTCAGTCCCCAGCAGATTGTCTCGCACGAAAATTGAATTAATTTAATGAATAATAAAAATTTTATTTCGATGCCTTCTGTTTTATTTCAGCATAACGGGCAGCCAATTGCTTCGGATGCATCTCCAGTTGAGTCCTGTCCGCAACCGGTAACGATTTGCCAACAGGTGTTTGTGATAATACCCGCGGTTGCTCTTCAGCGGGTATGGATTGATTAAAGGACTGCATGGCGGAAAAGACCACTGATTTCAGCTCACTGACCGTCATATATTTACCCTTTTGCTCATCAAGCCCGTTCAGATTGTTACTCAGTTTCTGTAGCGTCGTCATTCCCTGATACCAGCCATTGAGATTTTCTACCGGCAATGAGGCAGCGCTAAGCTGCTGCTGCCACTGTTGTGTCAGAGATTTAGCCTGCTCCAGCCAAAGCGTCTGAGCCTGTTCCAGAAGCTGCCTGCTCCAGGCGATATTCCAGTCAGGAGGAAGCTTGTCCAGTCGGGCAAGCTGCTGCTGGGTTTGTGTGATAACCACAGGTGATAATGAGGATCGCTGGCGCAGCACATCCAGCTGTGCAGGTGTGAGTGCTGCAGGTAACGGCGCAAGTGAGGCGACGAGCTGAGTCTGAAGTGGGTCAGGCCGCAGCAAGATATGCCAACCCCATACCGTCGCGACGCTGACCACCAGCATGGTGCACAGCCCGGCGGCGAAGGATTTCGTTTTTTTTACCGGCGCGGGTATTGCCGCCTGTACGTCGATATTCTCCTCGGGTTCTGATTGCGCGACATACACCCACTTCCCTGTACTATCCGACGCGATCTCCCCTTCAGGTGGGCAACCGGCAAGGGTGCTCGTTGCCATTCATTACCGTCGCAGACAGCACGATACCGGGCTCAATGGTCACACCAGCGCAACCGGCGGTGTCATCACAGTTTTCCAGCCGGGCGGCATGGTTGTGCATCAGCGTACGCAAGGCATCAAACTGACTCAGGTGTTTAAGTTCCAGGCGCTGTAGCACTACGCAGAGACCGGTAAGCAACTGCTCTGCCCGATATAGCTGGCTGAGGTCGCTGTAATTCAGCAGGAGCGTGCGCATCCGTTGCTGCAGACGCTGACTCAGACCACTGAGGATTTCCATGCGGGCATGTACAGGTGAGGCCAGAGCGCGCCCCACTGATGGCTTATCAGGGCCTCCAGTATTGCCAGTCCGTCATTCAAACCAGCCAATGCGGCCAGATGCGTCCGCGCAAGCGTATACCAGGCAGCCGTTTGCAGTTCAACACTGTTTTGTTCAAATAATGAAAGGCAGAGCTTTTCGGCATATTGCCAGTTCACATCCGGGCGCGCCGGATGGCTCAGCTTACTCAGTTCATCACGCAGGGCGGCATAATCTGGCAAGGTACGCGGATCGCCGCCGGTTTTAATTTTATGTGGAGTCATGTCATTCATAACCGGATATCCATCTGACGTGTCTGAAGCTATGGAGGATTTTTGAGGCACGGCGAATTTTACTGACATGGTGCTATCCGGCCTTACATGCGGGTGGTCGTGTCGAGATATTGCTGGTATTTAAGGTGTTGGAGTAACACTCGTCCTTCGGGCATAAACTCCGTGCGATAGCGCACCAGGCCAATACCTTTGAGTTCGGCATCAATGGCATAGCGCAGTTCACCGGGGATTTCCAGATTAAATCACTCAATTACTCTAAAAATTTAAAACAACAACGACATTAAAATAAGAATAATCCTCAGGCAATGAGAAAAAATCTCACTTTAAAAAGATGAGTTATATAAAACCAGCCATATCTTAGTAAGATAGTTAATTCATAAAATGAATACATTTTATTTTTGCACCGCTGACATAAGATAATAATTATCAGAATTTATGGAAGGTGTCATATATATAAAAAGGAGCAAGCTACGGTCCACCATGATCCAGGAAGTCGCCAAAAGGTCAATGGCGTGGCGGGTTGAATTTGCCACGTGAGACGACGCTTGATGAACCGAAAAACAGTGCGCGCCACTCAGGGGAAATGGATACAATGCGGCGACTGGCTTTCTGCAAAACAGTGCAAAGCTCATTCACGGTAGCGAAACCATTCGCAATCTCGGACCTCACGTCAGGCGGCTAAATGAAATACATCACTTTCAGCGACATGCAACAGCAGAGCGATGCGGCAGCGCGCTCACCTCGTTTGCGTGCACATCGTAATTTTCACCCGGAATTAACCGATCCCGTACAACGTCTGGCGATCGCGATGGAACCGGGCACCTACATTCGCCCTCACCGTCATCCACACACCTTTGAACTGCTGTTAGCTCTCAGCGGGCGCTTTGTGGTACTGACTTTTGATGATCTCGGTTACGTCACTCGCCGCATCGTATTAGGTGAAGAGTGTACGGCGCTAGAGATGGATGCCGGGACCTGGCATGCGGTTCTGTCGCTGGACGCCGGCGGCGTTATTTTTGAGGTCAAACACGGCGGCTATCAGCCGGTTGCTGCCGGGGATTATGTCACCTGGGCACCTGCGGAAGGTGAAGAAGGAACGTTTGAACTGATGGAATGGTATCGTCAGGCTCAGGTTGGCGACGGCGGGCACATTCGCTCACTCTGACCAGGCCGGTTAAAAAACAGTCCGCTGCCGGGACGCGGCGGATTAAGACCTTTATAGCCCATAAAAAACGGTCATTATAAATTTAGAAAAAATAAAAAACTCGCCTACTGACTGACCCGCGCTGGTATATATTCACATTGACAATATTTTATCTGCAAAGCATCTGCGCGTATTAGCGCCATAATCCCTCACCATATTTGGAATCCGGATGAAACCATTTCGCTACCCTGCTGCCACTCTCTGCTCCATGATGCTGTGTTGTTCGCCCGCCAGCGCCGAGGTTGACCTGGGTTCCATCGATATCTTCTCCGCATCGAATCCGAACAGTCCGGTCCCAAAAGGGCTGGTGTTGGGAGCCGCAACGATTAGCGGAACGGCGCGCTACGAGAAGCAAAATAATGAAACTTACTTTATTCCCGGCGGGCTCTACTTCGGCGATCGGTTGATCTATCTCGGCGATCGCGCCCGTTACTATTTTCATATCGACGACAAAGTGGCTTTTTACGGCTATGGCCGCTGGCGATTTGGCAACTTAGATCCCAGCGATAATAGCGCGTTCAAGGGTATGGAGCAGCGAAAAGGCGAGTTTGAAGCCGGTATCGGCACCACGCTGATTACGCCCTATGCGCTGCTGAGCGCCCGTATCAGCTCCGACGTGACGGGGCGCAGCAATGGCCAGGAGCTGCTTTTGTGGGCAGATTTTCCCGTCATCAAAGATAATCTGCTGATCATGCCGGGGATGGGACTGATGATCCGCAGTAGCAATATGGCCAACTACTATTTTGGCGGCGTCTCGGCCAGCGAAGCCACCAGCCAGCGCCCGCAGTGGGATACCGGTACCACCGTCTCACCAATGGCGGCGATTATTACCAGCTACCGTTTCAGCCCCCACTGGGTTGGCATGTTCGCCGCCAACTACGAGCTGTATGATAAAGATATCGCCGACAGCCCCCTCGTTCAGCACAACGGCGAACTGTATGGCATTCTGGCCGTCGGCTATACCTGGTAAGCGGACACTATCACAAGGTTTTCCCACCGCTAAGCTCCCCGGCGATCTGTAATGCCATCGCGCTAAACGCGCGCGCCGCGGCACTCTGCCAGGCCTCTTTGTGCTGCAGCAGGCAAGCCGTTCGCTCCAGCAGCACCGGCATGAGCGTCACCGCCACCAGATCGTCGCGGTCCCGTACGATGGCGGCCGGTAACAGCGTCGCAAGCTGGGTATGTTGAATCACCGTCAGCACCGCGCTGATAGAGTTGGCCTCCATGTGCACCGTTGGCTGAATACCGTGCTGCCGGCAATAGCTGTCGATTTGCCCACGCGTCGCAAACTCCTCGCTCAATAAAATCAACGATTGCTGATTGAGCGCCTCCAGCTTCATACGGCGCTGACCCGCCAGCGGATGATGTCGCCCCACCACCAGCGCCAGCGTTTCGCTGAATAAAGGCGTGGCCACAATATCCCTTGAGCCGCTATCGGCAAAAGCAATCCCGGCATCCAGCTCGTCGTTAAGCAATAACGCTTCCATCCGCTGCTGGGCCATTTCACGCATCGTCAGCGTGATGTTCGGATAACGCTGATAAAAAGCCGCTACCAGCGGCCCCATAAAGTAGGTCGTAAACGTCGGCGTCATCGCCACCCGCAGCGTTCCCCGCTGCAGGTCTTCTACATCCAGCAGCGCTCGTTTACCCTCTTCCAGTTCCTGTAGCACCCGGCGGGCATAAGTGAGCCAGACCTCGCCGGAATCGGTCAAACGAATCTGCCGCCCGCTGCGGTCAAATAACAGGACGCCCAGCAGCTCTTCAAGCTGGCGGATCTGTTGAGAAAGCGCCGGCTGCGAAACATGCAGCGCCGTCGCGGCTCGGGTAAAACTGCGATGTTCCGCAACCGCCAGAAAACAGGTGAGATGGCGTAGCAGCATGGGCACTCCTATAAGTAAAACCAATAGAGTCAATCATAAATAAGTCTTTTAACTTATAAAACAAAATGCGTACTCTGCCCTGTGTACAGCCGTAAAGTTCCTCTTCCCGCAACATATCTGCCTTTCCTCTCCGGAGCCGCTATGTCAGTTCACGATAGTTATCTTCAGCACGCCATCGCCCTCGCCACAGCCAATGTTGAAAACGGCGGGCGTCCGTTTGGCGCGCTCATCGTCCACAGGGGTGATATTGTCGCCCGGGCCGTCAATACCCTGCATCAAAACGGCGATCCGACCGCACATGCCGAACTCAACGCCATTCGCGACGTCTCACAGCATCTGGGCAGCCAGGTGCTCAGCGAGTGCATCATTTATGCCAGCGGTCAGCCCTGCCCGATGTGCCTGAGCGCTATCTATTTGACCGGCATCCGCGAGGTTTATTTCTCCAACAGTAACCGGGATGGCGAGCCCTTCCGGCTCTCCACCGCCGCTATCTACCATCAGCTAAGTCAACCGCTGGAAACGCAATCACTCCCGATTCACCATAGCCCTCAGCCCGAAGGCCTCGCGCTTTATCAGCTGTGGGCGGATAAGCAAAAATGAGCCCGATGTCGCGCAACGGCCTGATGCTTCTGGTGCTGGTACTGATCGGCATCAATATGCGCCCGCTTTTGACCTCCATCGGCCCGCTTCTTCCCCAGCTACAACAGGCCAGCGGAATGGGATTTACCCTCGTTTCGCTACTCACCGCGATCCCGGTTATCGCGATGGGACTCCTGGCGCTGGCAAGTCCGTGGACTCAGCGCCATATCAGCGAAAGTCGCGGGATGGTACTGAGCCTGATGATGATCGCCTCAGGCGCCGTGCTTCGTGAATTCACGCCGCACAGCGGGCTGCTGCTGAGTAGCGCCCTGCTCGGCGGGATCGGAATCGGTATTATTCAGGCGACGATTCCGGCAGTGATAAAGCGTCAGTTTCCCCAGCGAACGCCGCAGGTCATGGGGCTGTGGTCAGCGGCGCTCATGGGCGGCGGAGGCCTGGGAGCCGCGTTGACGCCGTGGCTGGCGCGGCACAGCGCCCTTTGGCATCACGCGCTCGCCTGGTGGGCTCTTCCCGCCATCGCAGCGCTGCTCGGCTGGTGGTCAGTCAGCCGCATGCGACCTGCCGGGCAACATCAGGCCGCACCTCAGGTCAGCGGGTCCGTTTTCCGCCGCCGCCGCGCCTGGACGCTCGGGCTGTACTTCGGTCTGATTAACGGCGGCTACGCCAGTCTGATCGCCTGGCTGCCCCCTTATTACATGCAGTTGGGCTATAGCGCTCAGTTTAGCGGAACCCTGCTGGCCATGATGACCGTAGGCCAGACCGCCGGCGCGTTGCTGATACCGATGCTGGCACGTCACGACGATCGCCGCAGACTATTACTATTGACGCTGGTGCTGCAGCTTATTGGTTTCTGCGGGTTTATCTGGCTGCCGCTACAGCTCCCGCTGCTATGGGCCGTGTGCGGCGGCATAGGATTAGGCGGCGCATTCCCGTTGTGCCTGGTCCTGGCGCTCGATCACGCCCGCCATCCGGCGATTGCAGGCCGACTGGTGGCCTTTATGCAGGGCATCGGTTTTATGCTGGCCGGCGCCTCCCCGTGGTTGTCGGGTCTGCTGCGAAGCCTGAGCGGCAATTATGTGCTGGACTGGGCGTTTCATGCCGTCTGCGTCGCTGCTCTGATGGGCGTCACCCTGCGTTTTGTACCGGCACGCTATCCGCAGGCCTGGCACCGGCCTGAACGCGCCGCCGATTAAGCCCGAATGTTGCGCCGCGGGAGAGCGTTTCCCGCAGCGCATCGTTGGCATCGCCAGGAGAATAAATCCCAAAATCAAACAGCTATCGCATCACGGCGGCAACGGCGAAAAGCCGTCGCCAGAATGGAATTTATTACCGAATGAAATTAATGTGTCGCCGAATCACGACACTCGTAAGTAACTAAAAATTAATAAAAAAATGCCCCTTGTTTCCCTCATTTTTTAGGCGTACATTAGCGCCATCTGGAGCAGTTACAGCACAGAATTTCGACCTGCCGCGGCCGCCGGAATCCTCTGGTTTTGCTGCGACGGATCAGAATCAACAATGAAGATTAAATTCATTTAGGCGTTTCGCCGAGAACGCGGAGTGATGAGTCGTGAAATACTTTATTATGGGCGTATCTTTTATGGTCATCGTTTGGGCCGGTACTTTTGCCCTGATGATTTAAGCACAGCCAGAGTCAAAAAAAACGGGAGCCAGCGGCTCCCGTTTTTTGTTGCTGCGTTTCTTTATTTCGCGCCGTTATTCGAGGCTTTCGCCGGCTGACTTGCCCGATGCTGGCAACAGCCCGTCGGCACGAAACATCGATTTGATCCCGCGAATGGCCTGGCGGATACGATCGCGATTTTCGATAAGCGCAAAACGCACATGGGTATCCCCGTAATCGCCGAAGCCGATACCCGGCGAAACGCATACTTTCGCGTCCTGCAGCAGCTTTTTCGCAAACTCCAGAGAGCCCAGCGCCGCATACTGCTCGGGGATCTTCGCCCAAACGTACATGGATGCCTTCGGACACTCGACCATCCAGCCTGCTTCGTGCAGCCCTTTAACCAGCACATCGCGACGGCGCTTGTACTGCTCGGCGATATCGCGAACGCACTGCTGGTCGCCTTCCAGCGCCGCAATTGCCGCGACCTGCAATGGAGTGAAGGTGCCATAATCGTGATAGCTTTTAATACGCGCCAAGGCATTGACCAGCGTTTTATTACCGACCATGAAGCCGATACGCCAGCCGGCCATGTTGTAGCTTTTGGAGAGGGTAAAGAACTCCACGGCCACATCGCGCGCGCCGGGGACTTCCATAATCGAAGGGGCCTTCCAGCCATCATAAACGATATCGGCATAGGCCAGATCGTGTACCACCAGCACATCGTAACGCTTGGCCAGCGCGACCACTTTTTCAAAGAATTCCAGTTCGACGCACTGCGCGGTCGGATTGGACGGGAAACCGAGGATCATCATTTTCGGTTTCGGGTAGCTTTCACGAATCGCCCGCTCCAGCTCATTGAAGAAATCAACGCCTTCCACCAGCGGCACTGAACGCACCTGCGCCCCGGCAATAACCGCGCCATAGATATGGATCGGGTAGCTTGGATTGGGCACCAGCACCGTGTCGCCATGATCCAGCGTCGCCAGCATCAGATGCGCCAGCCCCTCTTTTGAGCCAATTGTAACAATCGCTTCCGATTCCGGATCGATCTCAACGTTATAGCGATCCTGATACCAGCGCGAAATGGCGCGGCGCAGGCGAGGAATACCGCGGGAGGTGGAGTAGCCGTGCGTATCGGGCCGCTGGGCAACGGTGCAAAGTTTTTCCACGATATGCGGCGGCGTCGCGCCGTCCGGGTTGCCCATGCTGAAATCAATAATATCTTCACCGCGCCGACGCGCAGCCATTTTCAGTTCAGCAGTAATATTAAAAACGTAAGGGGGCAGACGATCGATACGCGTAAAACGGCGTTCAGGACTGGATGCAGTCATAGATTCCTCAGAGTAACGTTAGCGCCCGGACCGTCCGAGCGACGCTGTCGCGTTTGCGACGAGCTTAGAAAATAACCCGAAAAAAATGATGCTGTCGAGGGGGTGAGAAAAAAATAATCGTCGGCGAAAAAAGCGGGCATCTGCATCATGGCATGCAGCGGCAGAGGTCCTCGATTTAGCCGGTACGAAAATTAGATGCAACATATTAATATCTATTAGTTTACCTGTTTTTATCATTCACCCTCCGCTCATCAGGTTGACACCGGCCCGGCGATCAATCCCCTTTTTTTAGTATGACTTTTCCCTATTCGACGCTTCGGCTGGCCTTCTGCCGCGAGGTTTTTTATCATGTTGCTTTCCCGCGATAGACACGGCGCACCCATGCACGAAATATTCACAATGCTGCTGGCGGTTTTTGACCGCGCGGCACTCATGTTGATTTGCCTTTTTTTCCTTATCCGTCTGCGCCTGTTTCGCGAGCTACTGCATAAATCTGCACATACGCCGAAAGAGCTGCTGGCGGTTATCGCCATTTTTTCCCTGTTTGCGCTGTTCAGTACCTGGTCTGGCGTGCCGGTAGAGGGTTCTCTGGTCAACGTGCGGATTATCGCGGTGATGTCCGGGGGAATTCTGTTTGGCCCCTGGGTCGGAGCTATCGTTGGGGTGATTGCCGGCGTTCATCGCTATCTTATTGATATCGATGGTGTAACCGCTATCCCCTGCTTTATCACCAGTATTGTCGCCGGGTTGTTGTCAGGGCTGATTAATCGCAAAGTGCCGAAAGCTCAGCGCTGGAAGATCGGGATTCTCGCCGGGATGCTCTGCGAAACCTTAACCATGATCCTCGTGGTCTTTTGGGCACCGTCGTTTTCGCTGGGCATTGATATCGTCTCCAAAATCGGCATCCCGATGATCCTCGGCAGCGTCTGTATCGGCTTTATCGTGCTACTGGTCCAGAGCGTCGAGGGTGAAAAGGAGGCCAGCGCCGCGCGCCAGGCAAAACTGGCGCTGGATATCGCCAACAAAACGCTGCCGCTCTTCCGTCATGTGAACAGCGAATCCCTGCGCCAGGTGTGCGACATTATTCGCCGCGATATCAATGCCGACGCGGTGGCCATCACCACTACCGATCGGGTTCTGGCCTACGTCGGGTTTGGCGAAAGCAACTATCACGATAGTGATAATGACATCAGCCCCACCACGCGCCAGGCTATCGAGAGTGGGAAAATCATTATTAAAAACAATGATGAGGCCTACAGAACGCCGGAGATTCACTCCATGCTGGTCATTCCGCTACGGGAGAAAGGCGTGGTGACCGGTACGCTGAAAATTTATTACTGCCATGCCCACCGCATCACCTCGTCCCTGCAGGAGATGGCCGTCGGCCTGTCGCAAATCATCTCTACTCAGCTGGAGGTCTCGCGGGCAGAACAGCTGCGTGAAATGGCCAACAAGGCCGAGCTGCGCGCCCTACAGAGCAAAATCAACCCGCACTTTCTCTTTAACGCCCTCAATGCGATTTCATCCTCGATCCGCATGAATCCGGATACCGCCCGTCAGCTCATTTTTAATTTGTCGCGCTATTTACGCTATAACATTGAATTAAAAGACGACGAACAGATTGATATCAAAAGAGAGCTGTACCAAATCAAGGATTATATTGCCATCGAACAGGCGCGCTTCGGCGACAAGCTGACCGTCATCTACGACATCGACGATGAGGTCAGCTGCGTGATACCGAGCCTGCTGATTCAGCCGCTGGTGGAAAATGCCATTGTCCACGGGATCCAGCCGTGCAAAGGCAAAGGCGTCGTCACCCTCGGCATCAACGAGTGTGGTAATCGGGTGCGGATTAGCGTTCGCGATACCGGGAATGGTATCGATCCTGCCGTGGTCGCGCGGGTAGAGGCGGATGAAATGCCGGGTAATAAGATCGGCCTGCTCAACGTCCACCATCGGGTAAAATTGCTGTATGGCGAAGGACTCCATATCCGCCGCATGAATCCGGGAACGGAAATTGCGTTCTACGTGCCTAACAAGCTTGCTTCCCAGACCACTCCGGTGTCTCTGTTGCCATGAACGGAGAAAAAATGAAAGTCATCATAGTTGAAGACGAGTTCCCGGCGCAGCAGGAGCTCACGTGGTTAATTAACACCCACAGCCAGATGGAGATTGTCGGGACGTTCGACGACGGGCTGGACGTGCTGAAGTTCCTGCAGCACAACAAGGTTGATGCCATTTTTCTCGACATCAACATCCCTTCTCTGGACGGCGTTCTGCTGGCGCAGAATATCAGCCAGTTCGCGCATAAACCGTTTATTGTATTTATCACCGCGTGGAAAGAGCACGCGGTAGAGGCATTTGAACTGGAAGCATTTGACTACATTCTGAAGCCGTATCAGGAATCACGCATCATTAACATGCTGCAAAAACTGGCCAGCGCCTGGCAACTACAGCAGCAGACAGGCAGCCAGACCGGGACGGCTGCCAATCCGCAGCGGGAAAATGACACGATCAATCTCATTAAAGATGAGCGAATTATCGTGACCAGTATTCACGATATTTACTATGCGGAAGCCCACGAAAAAATGACCTTTGTCTACACCCGACGGGAATCATTCGTGATGCCAATGAACATTACGGAGTTTTGCGGCAAGCTGCCGCCCGCACACTTCTTCCGCTGCCACCGCTCATACTGCGTTAACCTGAATAAAATTCGCGAGATTGAACCCTGGTTCAACAACACCTATATTCTGCGCTTACGCGATCTGGAGTTTCAGGTGCCGGTCAGCCGCAGCAAGGTCAAAGAATTTCGCCAGCTCATGCATCTGTAGCAGGGGTATGCCGAAGAGAGTAGCCCGCCCGCGCACGATTGCGCCGGAACGGGCTGGCTATGACAAGATTAGAGAATCTGTCCGAGCGTCTGGCGCAGATGCGCCCCGGAACCCAGCAGGCCCGGATTATCGTGCACGATCAGGTAGACCGGAATATCCTGGACGAAGGCTTTAAAGCGCCCCTTGTCTTCAAACCCGCCGCGGAAACCGGAAGCTTTAAAGAACTCCAGGAAGCGCGGGACGATGCCGCCAGCAATATACACGCCGCCGAAGGTGGCCAGCGTCAGCGCCAGGTTGCCGCCAAAGCGTCCCATAATCACGCAGAACAGCGACAGCGCACGACGGCAATCGATACAGGTGTCAGCCAGCGCGCGTTCGGTCACATCTTTCGGCTGGAGGTTTTCCGGCAGGCGGCCGTCTGATTTCACTATCGCCCGATACAGATTAACCAGCCCCGGGCCGGATAACACACGCTCGGCCGACACATGCCCCAGCTCAGCGCGCAGCTCTTCGAGGATAATCCCCTCTTCTTCGCTGTTCGGCGCAAAATCAACGTGCCCCCCTTCCCCCGGCAGACTCACCCAGCGTTTGTCGACATGCACCAGATGCGCAACGCCCAGGCCGGTTCCTGCGCCGTAGACGGCGATAGGTTTTCCCTCTACCGGCGTCGTGCCGCCAAACTGAATCAGATGCTCAGCTTTCAGCATCGGGATCGCCATCGATACCGCAGTAAAATCGTTGATGATCTCCAGATGTGAGAACCCGAGGTTCTTTTTCATCTCTGCGATGGAAAAGGCCCACGTATGGTTGGTCATTGCCACCCAGTCACCGGTGATCGGACAGGCGATGGCGATGCAACCGTCTTCAACCTCAACGCCCTGCTCGTCAAGATAGACGCGGACAACGGCTTCAAGACTGGGGTAATCGAGCCCGGAATAGGTTTTTGCCCGGGAAATCTCCCCGCTTGCAATATCACATAATGCCAGTCGGGCATTGGTTCCGCCGACGTCTCCTACTAAAGCAAATTTTGTCATTCCGTTACGGCTCCACTAAAGTCAAAATGATTCTTTTGGCACACTGTAAATTCATGATGCCTTAACAACAACGACCAACGTATAAGTGCCCACAGTTTAGCGACCTATGTCACATTTAGGTTGTAATCTGTGCAAAATGATTGTCAACGCACTGCGGGATCGTCAGGCATAGCCATCAGTTTATCGTTTCAGCACCATTTGCATCGACGCCCCTCAGAGGCACGGGCAAAATCGTGCTTCACGACCTTTAAAAGGAAATGTTTCATGCTGCATCCGCGCGCCAGAACGATGCTGTTGTTATCGATACCCGCCGTGATTATAGGTATCGCTTCCAGCCTGGTATTGATTGTGACGATGAAGATTGCGGCCATATTGCAGCATGTTATCTGGTCCAGCGTGCCGTTGAGTTTAGGCATCGAGGCCAGCGGGCAGGTGTGGACTATCGCCGTACTCACGCTAACCGGCATCGCCGTGGGACTGGTGGTCCGTTTCAGCCCAGGACATGCCGGGCCGGACCCGGCCACCGAATCATTAATTGGCGCGCCCATCAGTACCGGCGCGCTGCCGGGTCTGGTCGCAGCACTCGTATTAGGTCTCGCGGGCGGCGTCAGCCTTGGGCCGGAACATCCCATAATGGTAATGAATATCGCCCTTGCGGTGGCAATCGGCTCTCGTCTGTTTCCCCGCGTCAGTTCGCTGGACTGGACCATTCTTGCCGCCTCCGGCACGATCGGCGCGCTGTTTGGCACCCCGGTGGCCGCCGCGTTAATTTTTTCGCAAACCCTCAACAGCAGTAACGATGTGCCGCTGTGGGATCGCTTGTTCGCCCCCCTGCTGGCGGCAGCGGCGGGCGCCCTGACGACGGATCTGTTCTTCCATCCTCATTTCTCGTTGCCCATCCCCGTTTATCCGCAAATGCATTTCGTTGATATCATAAGCGGCGCTATCGTCACGCTTATCGCCATTGCCGTAGGCATGGTGGCCGTCTGGTGCTTACCGCGGCTACATGCGTTGATGAACCGCCTGAAAAATCCGGTGCTGACGCTGGGTCTCGGCGGTCTGCTGCTGGGGATTCTCGGCGCTGCTGGCGGACATATAACGCTGTTTAAAGGCCTGGAGGAGATGCAGCAAATCGCCTTAAGCCAGACCCTGACGGCCGGCGACTTTTTACTGATTGCGCTGGTGAAGCTGGCGGCGCTGGTGATCGCCGCCGCCAGTGGTTTTCGCGGCGGGCGAATATTCCCCGCGGTCTTCGTCGGCGTGGCGCTCGGCTTTATGCTGCACGCCCATGTCGATGCCGTTCCGGCCGCTATCACGGTCTCCTGCGCTATCCTGGGCATGACTCTGGTGGTAACCCGCGATGGCTGGCTCAGCCTGTTTATGGCGGCGGTCGTCGTACCGGATACGACGCTGCTACCGCTGCTGTGTATCGTGATGCTCCCGGCCTGGCTGCTGTTGGCCGGGAAGCCGATGATGATAGCCAGGCGACGAAACGACTAGACGCGGCTGTTTCTCTCTTCCAGAGCCTGGGTTACCGCGCGCAGGAAGTCAGGAATATCCATTTTGGGCAGCATAACCTCCACCAGCGTCAGCTTATCGGAGCCAATACTGTCGGCCATCGCCTCTTCAAGCTCTTCCGTCCGCGTCACGCGCCAGCATCGGGAAGGAACATTGGGGGCGAAGGCTCCCGGCAAACGGTTCCAGTCCCACAGCGCAATATCGTTGTAACGCTGCTCCGGACCGTGAATCGCTCGTTCAACCGTATACCCCTCGTTATTAAGCAGCAGGATCAGCGGGTTCTGTTTATCGCGTAGCATCGACCCCAGTTCCTGAATCGTCAGCTGAGCTGCCCCATCGCCCACTATCAGCACAACCCGCCTGCCCGGCGCTGCGGTTTGGGCACCGTAGGCGGCCGGTAAGGTAAATCCTATCGATCCCCACAGCGGCTGGACCAGCAGGGTGGCATCTGAGGGAAGCTTGAGCGCGGCAACGCCGAAAGCCGCGGTTCCCTGATCGGCAAGAATAATATCCCCGGGACGCAGCTGCTCCTGTACGGTACTCCAGAAACTTCCCTGCGTAAGGCTACCGCCCGTCACGCTTTCCACCTCCGGCGCAGAGCAGTCTGGCAACCGCCACTCTGCTGACAGACCGGCGGACAGAATCATTAACTCATTAAGGGCTTGATCCATCGGAATACGGCTGAACCAGTGGTCGCCCACTCTGACGGCAAAAGGCTGAATTTCAATCGTGCGTTCAAGGGGTAAATGCTGGGTAAATCCGGCAGTGATGGTGTCGGTGAAGCGGGTACCCACGCAGATGATCGTATCGGCGTTTTCAATTGCCTCACGCGTTTGCGGCGCGCTGGCGATACCGCTATAGGTGCCGACAAAACCAGGCTGCTGTTCATCAAACAACCCTTTTCCCATCAGCATCGTGGCACAGGCAATCGGTGTTTTCGCCACCCACATCCGTAGCGTATCCTGCAGGCCATAGCGCTGGGCAAGGAAATCCGCCAGCAATGATACCTGCCGACTGCTGCGCAGCATCTGCCCGGCATGTTCACGAAACCCGGCCAGCTGATTCTCATCCGCAGGCGGCCCTTCGATCGCCAGACGACGAGCCGGCGGCGTCGCTTTTGCTTTCGCCACATCGGCAGGTAACATCAGATAACCGGGGCGATGGTGGGTAAGCATCTCGCTCAGCACGCGATCGATTTCGTGGCAGGCATTCCCCGCCGTCAACGTCGCCTGCGTGCAGGTGATCTGCTCGCTCATCCGCGCGAAGTGCGTGAAGTCGCCATCTCCCAGCGTATGGTGCAGCAGTTCTCCGCGCTGCTGGGCGCCGGTGCCCGGCGCACCGACGATATGTAGCACCGGAATATGTTCCGCATAGCTGCCGGCCACGCCGTTAAGGGCGCTCAGCTCGCCGACGCCATAGGTCGTCAGCAGCGCCCCGGCGCCTTTAATGCGCGCATATCCGTCGGCAGCATAGGCCGCATTCAGCTCATTCGCACAGCCAACCCATCCCAACGCTTCGTGCGCGATGACGCGGTCGAGGAATTGTAAATTGTAATCTCCAGGTACGCCAAACAAGCGGTCTATGCCGCAATCTACGAGACGATCCAGCAGATAATCGCCAATGGTGTAAGTCGGTTGCATCTCCATACTCCTCTTCCCGTTGCAGGTGATCTGAGTATTGAATAAGCGATCCAACTGTCCAGATAGCGGTCAATAATCGGGGTGGAAAGCAAAATTTACGCCTTTGAAGTGTGTACTCCGCGCTGAACATTCTTTAGTGTAAACGTATACACAACCTGTTCTATCTGCGGAGGAAGTATGGTTTACCAGGCAAATGCGGCACGATATCAAACGATGGAATACCGCCGTTGTGGCCGGAGCGGATTAAAGCTACCGGCCATTTCACTCGGCCTCTGGCACAATTTTGGCGACGAAACGCGGGTGGAAACCAGCCGTCAGCTGCTGCGACATGCCTTTGATCTTGGCATAACCCATTTTGATTTAGCCAACAATTACGGGCCGCCTCCCGGCTCGGCGGAAAGCAATTTCGGCCGCATCCTGCGGGAGGACTTTTTACCCTGGCGCGATGAACTGATTATCTCCAGTAAAGCCGGTTACACCATGTGGGACGGCCCCTATGGCGACTGGGGATCGCGTAAATACCTGGTCGCCAGTCTCGATCAAAGCCTGAAGCGGATGGGGCTGGAGTACGTTGATATCTTCTATCATCACCGCCCGGATCCCGAAACACCGTTACAGGAAACGATGCGTGCGCTGGACCATCTCGTGCGCCAGGGCAAGGCCCTGTATGTCGGGCTTTCCAACTATCCGCTTGAGCAGGCTGCCGAAGCGGTACGCATCCTCAATGACCTCGGGACACCGTGTCTGATTCATCAGCCTAAATATTCCATGCTCGAACGCTGGGTTGAGGACGGACTGCTTGATTTTCTGCAGACTGAAGGGGTGGGAAGCATCGCGTTTTCACCGCTGGCTGGTGGTCAACTCACCGACCGCTATTTACAGGGTATTCCGGCAGACTCCCGCGCCGCCAGCGGCAGCCGCTTCCTGCAAGCGGAGCAGTTAACCGAGGCGAAGCTCGAGAAGGTTCGTCAACTGAACGCGCTGGCCGCGGCCCGCGGGCAAAAGCTCTCACAGATGGCTCTGGCCTGGGTTTTACGGGAAGAGAAAGTGACTTCAGTACTGATTGGCGCCAGCAAAACCACACAGCTTGATGATGCCGTGGGGATGCTGGCGAATCGCCATTTCGGCACCGAAGAGTGTGCGGCAATTGACGCCATCCTTGCGGCGTAAACTCAATTTTACTTTAGCAAAAAGTGCTCTTATCCGCGATTTAGGAGTTCATCCAATGCTGCGGGGCTTTACCGCCCCGTACTATCACGTTAACAGGCCCAATGAGCGCCAATATCATCCGGCGCTCAGGCCCCGATCGTGAAGGAGAAGAGTATGTTCAGGTCACTGATTCTGGCTGCGGTGCTTTTGGCCACAGCGCCACTGGTTGCAAATGCCGGAGAGATCACCCTGCTGCCATCTGTAAAATTACAAATAGGCGATCGTGATAATTACGGTAACTACTGGGACGGTGGTGGCTGGCGCGACCGTGATTACTGGCGTCGTCACTATGAATGGCGCGATAACCGCTGGCGTCATCACGATAACGGCTGGCATCGCGGCTGGGATAAACGTAAAGCCTACGAACGTGGCTATCGCGAAGGCTGGAACGACCGCGATGACCGACGCGGCGGCTGGGGACGAGGGCCAGGCGGCGGTCGCGGCCACGGTCATGGCCATCATTAATCAAAAAGGGGAGCCAGATGGCTCCCCTTTTTCATGGCTATCGACATGATTACAGTCCGAAAATCGTACCGACCAGTAGCCAACCATTAAGCAACACCACAACGCCGACAATCACCCACCCCGTCCGTTTCACCCACAGGGTATTGACCAAATCGCCCATCAGCTGCGAATTACTGGTGAAAATCAGCAGCGGGACCAGCGCCAGGGCGATGCCAAAGCTCAGCAGCACCTGACTCATCACCAGAATTCTCGTCGGGTCCAGTCCCATCATAATGACAATAAACGAAGGCAGCATCGTTACCGCACGACGAAACCACAGCGGAATATGGAAACGAATAAAGCCCTGCATGACGACCTGTCCTGCCAGTGTTCCCACCACCGTCGATGACAACCCGGCGGCCACCAGACTGAGGCCAAAAATGGTGGCGGCCGCGTGGCTCAACAGCGGTTCCAGCGTCAAATAGGCCTGATCCAGGTCGGCAATCCCCGTGTGGCCGTTAAAGTGAAATGCGGCGGCGGCGGTGGCCATCATCGCCAGGTTGACAAACCCGGCAATGGTCATCGCAATCGCAACGTCCCAGCGGGTGGCGTGATAACGCTCTTTTCGCGTACCGTCGTGCAGATTCTGCGTTAACGACGAGTGTAAATAGATGACGTGTGGCATGATCGTCGCGCCGAGCACACCGGCGGCAAGGAACACGGCTTCACCGTTCGGCAAACTCGGGACGACCATCCCTTTCGCCAGCGGCGCCAGCGCCGGTTGCGAGAAAATCAGTTCCACAATGTAGGCCGCAGCAACAAACAGCAGTAAACCACCGATCGCTTTTTCCAGCGGCTTTTGTCCGCGACGCTGCAGCATCAGGATTAAGAAGGTGGCAATCCCGGTTAATATTGCGCCCTGCAGTAACGACACGCCAAGAATCAGCTTAAAGCCAATGGCTGCCCCAATAAATTCGGCGAGGTCGGTCGCCATGGCGATAATTTCCGCCTGCACCCAGTAAAACCACACCACCGGACGCGGATAGTGATCGCGAATCTGTTCCGCCAGGTTCTTACCCGTAGCAATCCCGAGTTTTGCCGATAGCACCTGAATCAGCATCGCCATCAGATTTGCCCATACCACTACCCACAGCAGCTGATAGCCGAAGCTGGCGCCCGCCTGAATATTGGTGGCGAAGTTGCCGGGATCGATATATCCAATGGCAGCAATGAACGCAGGCCCCATCAAAGCGAGCTTCATCTTGCGCGCTGCGCGACCGCTGCTATTCTCAACGCGACTGCTAGTCATTTTCTGCCTCTGAAATATAGCCTTTGCTATGTTTTATGTTATCAAAATGCGAATGATTATCAAGTTCATTTAGGAAGATGATCATTATTGCTTTGATAGGGGGGAACGATAGCGGCTAACAACGAAAAAAGTGGCATTGATGAATTTGCATCTCGCCAGATCACAGATTAGTACAATCTAAGCAACTTTTAAAACCTTTACGCTACATAACAAAAATGTATGTTTGATCACTAATTTGGTGATTAGTCACAGTTCATTGCAATAGTGTGGATTTGATCTCGTTTTCTTTGGTCTTGTTACATAGAATGTGCACAGAAATTTAACCTGCCTCATATTTGGAGCAAATATGGACCGCGTCTTGCATTTTATCCTCGCGATCGTAGTGGTGGCTATACTGGCCCTTCTGGTCAGCCATAACCGTAAACAAATTCGTATTCGTTATGTTATTCAATTACTTGTCATTGAAGTTTTGCTGGCATGGTTCTTCCTGAACTCTGATATCGGTCTGGGTTTTGTGAAAGGCTTCTCCGAGATGTTCGAAAAACTTCTCGGCTTTGCAAACGAAGGGACAAACTTTGTTTTCGGCAATATGAATGACAAAGGCCTGGCTTTCTTCTTCCTGAAAGTTCTCTGCCCTATCGTCTTTATCTCTGCGCTGATCGGGATTTTGCAGCATATTCGTATCCTGCCTATCGTCATTCGCGCCATTGGTACCGTGCTGTCCAAGATTAACGGCATGGGCAAACTGGAATCATTCAACGCCGTCAGTTCCCTGATTCTGGGCCAGTCAGAAAACTTTATCGCCTATAAAGATATTCTGGGCAAAATGTCGCGCAACCGGATGTACACCATGGCTGCGACCGCGATGTCGACCGTCTCCATGTCTATCGTCGGTGCCTACATGACGATGCTGCAGCCTAAATATGTCGTAGCTGCGCTGGTGCTCAACATGTTCAGTACCTTTATTGTCCTGTCGCTGATTAACCCGTATCGCGTCGAAGAAAGCGAAGAAAACCTGCAGATGTCCAACCTGCATGAAGGTCAGAGCTTCTTTGAAATGCTGGGTGAATACATTCTGGCAGGCTTTAAAGTTGCCATTATCGTTGCAGCCATGCTGATCGGTTTCATCGCCTTGATCTCCGCGCTGAACGCCCTGTTCGCTACCGTTACCGGCTGGTTTGGCTACAGCATCTCCTTCCAGGGGATCCTTGGCTACATCTTCTATCCGGTTGCCTGGGTGATGGGCGTACCGGCAGGGGAAGCGCTGCAGGTGGGCAGTATTATGGCCACCAAACTGGTTTCGAACGAGTTTGTGGCGATGATGGATCTGCAGAAAATTGCCAGCACGCTCTCTCCGCGCGCTGAAGGCATTATCTCTATCTTCCTGGTCTCCTTCGCCAACTTCTCCTCTATCGGGATTATTGCCGGGGCGATTAAAGGTCTGAACGAAGAACAGGGTAACGTGGTTTCCCGCTTTGGTCTGAAGCTGGTTTACGGCTCGACTCTGGTGAGCGTGCTCTCGGCGTCTATTGCCGCGCTGGTTCTGTAAGCTGACAAGATAATAAAAAAGCCGGGGCTTGCCCCGGCTTTTTTACGTCTGCAGCTCACTGAGCGGCCGCGGCCTGCCGATTAAATATCCCTGCAAATAGTCGACGCCTAATGCCAGCAGTTTCTCTTTTTGCTCTTCCGTCTCGACGTACTCCGCCACCACCGTCATATTTTTAACTTTCGCCACTTCAATAATGGATTTAATCATAATCGCATCCAGCGGGTCGCTCTCGAGATCGCGAACAAAGCAGCCGTCAATCTTTACGATATCCGCCTGCAGGCGCTTCAGGCGTTCGTAGTTGGCATAGCCCGTACCAAAATCATCAATGGCGATAGCGCAGCCAAAATCGCGCAGCAGCTGAATGTTATGCATACTCCCTCCCGCATCGCTGAACGCCTGCTCTTCGGTAATCTCGATGGTAATGGCCTCCGGTGACAGCTGATAACGTTTAAACAAGGCGATAATCTGCGCGGCGCTATCATTTTGCATCAACGTGTAAGGCAGCAAATTAACGGAAAAATGTTGTCCCGGATATTGATACAGCGTGCTGAAAAGCATCTCCAGCACCAGCATGTCAAAACGCTGGCTCAGGTTGAACTGAACAATCAGCGGAATAAACTGGTCCGGCGTCATCATCAATTGGCCGCATCGCATCCGCGTCAGGATTTCATGATACCCCTCGCCCGCCGAATTCTGGATGGGCTGAGCATACAGCTCAATATCGCGTTCATTCAGCGCCCGCTTCACCTGGGTTAACATCCGAACCTGCTCGCTGGTTTGGTCAGAAACCTGCTCTTGCGCGGCGTCCAGCGCCAGCACCTGCCGTCCGTTCCCCGCCTGTTCTGACAGCCAGCTCAGTTGGCCCAGCATGGGATGCAGGTCTTCTTCGATACCGCGATGTCTTGCCCACGCCGCGCCAAATTCCAGCTCCAGCGTTTGATTATGCCAGCTGAACTTCTTGTGATTCAGCATCGCCACCATATGGCCCAGCCGCGCGGAAGGCTCTGGCCCGCCTAAAACCAGTAATAACTCGCTCCCCGGCAGCTGGAAGAGTTCATCCCTTTCCCCCAGCAGCGGCCGTAGCTTGCTGGCAATTTGCTGTTTGCAATGCACCCGCATCATCATGCCGTAATGACGACTGAGAAAATCCAGGTTAGCGATCCGTAAGCTGCTGATGACGAAATCAGCATCCTGGCGTAGATAGCATTCCAGCGCACGCAGATTCGGGAGCCCGGTTAATGGATCTTCCTGGGCCTGATCCCGCCATCTGAGTTTAATCCGTTCGTTCTGACCGTAAATATCTACCATATAAAACAAACAGATGGTAAATGAGATCAGCACGGAAAGCACAAATGACAGAGAGTATTCAGTCTGGACACCCTGCAGAAAATTTCGATTATAGGCAACGAGTAAAAACGCCGAAACGGACCAGGAAATACGAATTAATACATGGCCCAGGCGGCTAATGCCGATAAAATAGAGAATGAAAATAAGTGGGACTAAATAGCCTGCAATATAGTCAGCTTCATAGGGGGCGCAAAGCACCAGTAATATAGTCGCCAGCGCCATAAACCAGTACAGAGTAAATGCCCGACGCTCACGGGTAAACCACGGCTGGCAATGACGCCGCCAGAATAATTTAGCGTAACGTGGACTGATAATCATCCGCATTGGGTAATAAAAGAAGGTAGTAAATATTAATGCAGCGCTGATCAGGCTTTGTATATCAATAATGGTATATACAGCCGGCATCCCTTTGAAATAACTAGAGATAGCCAGCGGAAATGAGAAAAACACACCAACCAGATACATCGTCAGTTTCATTAACATCGGTGCAAAAAAACCGCCCCAGAAAATCCGCGTCCCCATATGTTTTGCCGTCAGCCCACTGCGCCAGGTTCTGCCAATCAGCATTCTGACAATCGCGCAGGACACCAGCACTGAGAATAGCTGGCAAAATAGCAGCAGCACCGACTGTAAGACCGTCAGGGGAAGGATGATATGATTAGTAATAGCAAAAGAAATAATTAATGGGGCGATTGCGTAGCGGCCAAAAATAAAGATAACAGCGTACATCATACTTAATGGCAGCCAGGCGAGAAAAACCTGATTTCCGTCGACAATAGTCAGAGGTGAAATAAATCTGGCTATTGGGATCGAAATTAAACAAACTACCAACGCAAGTAACGTTTTTCTAATATTAATGTTAAAGTTATCAATCATTATTGTTAATAAAAACTCCGGCGCTGGGCAATGCTGTTTTATATTAAATAAAATACTAAAGGGGATAATAAATTCAGGCAAGAAAATAACCTGAGGAAGAATCTTAAATTACATAGAATTCTAATGGCTGTAAGTTTACTGACTTAACCAGAAAGTGCTTTACATTCGCGATGGCAAAAAAAAACCCCCGCCGTAGCGAGGGTTCTGAATTTGGTGGAGCTAAGCGGGATCGAACCGCTGACCTCTTGCATGCCATGCAAGCGCTCTCCCAGCTGAGCTATAGCCCCACAAAGTGTTTTACGAACCAAACCTGATGGGAACAGAGTTTGGTGGAGCTAAGCGGGATCGAACCGCTGACCTCTTGCATGCCATGCAAGCGCTCTCCCAGCTGAGCTATAGCCCCGAACCGTAAAACGTGTCGTGTTGACGGGCGGCATAATATGAATTCCTTCGTCAGGTGTCAACGGCAAAATGAAGCCTCGCAATTTGATCGCTGAAAAAGCAGGCAACTCGCTGACATTGCGAGCCTTATCGCAGGTAGACGTTAAACATGTCACTCTTTCGCGTAAAAGGATGCTATAACATGAGCAACTAATTCCCACATTTTTACTCAGGAAATAGTATGCTCAAGGAACGAATGACACCTGAAGAAATTGCGCATCTTACCGGGTTCAGCCGGCAGACAATCAATAAATGGGTACGTAAGGAGGGATGGCAAACATCACCTCGTCCCGGCGTGCAGGGCGGTAAAGCGCGTCTCGTACACGTTAATGAGCAGGTCAAAGAATTTATTCGCAGCGCACAGCGCGTGGCGGAACCCTCCCCTTCTTATTCTCCGGCAGAAAACGACCTTGAACCCTTGCTGCTGACGCTCAGTAAAGAGATGACTCCCGGGGAACAAAAACAGCTGATGTCGCTACTGTTGCGCGAAGGTATTCGCGGGTTGCTCCAGCGACTGGATATTCGTGACCAGTAATATAATGATGAAACTAAAAGATAAAATGACGCCGGCAGAGCTGGCAGATTGCCTTGGTCTGGCCAGACAAACGATTAACCGCTGGGTCAGAGAACAAAAATGGCGCACCGAGACTATTCCCGGCGTAAAGGGTGGCCGCGCTCGCCTGATCATTATTGATAAGCCGGTCCTCGATTTTCTGGCCAATATTCCGGCACTCCGTCATCTGCTGACCGAGCATCAGCTGGCAGAACCGTCCAGCCACTATTTTGTTAACGATGCTGGCGCTATCTGGCGACAGATTGCCGAAACGCTGCATCTGATGACGACTGAAGAGCAGCAGCGCCTGCGGGACCTTCTCGCCCGTGAAGGAATCAGTGGGTTCTTGTCACGTCTCGGTATTGCCAGTCAGAAATAGGTAAAAAAAACGGCAGGATATACCCTGCCGCTTCGTTACGCTTCGAGGAGCAATTCTGAATCAGGATTGCTGGCTTTCGCGTTCTGCAATAAAGGTCAGCGCTTTATTGATACGCTCTACGCTGCGGGATTTACCGATCGCATGTACAGTCACATCAAGAGCCGGTGACTGGCCTGCCCCGGTCACTGCAACGCGCAGCGGCATCCCGACTTTACCCATCCCGACTTCCAGCTCATCCGCCGTCGCCTGAATAGCATGGTGAACATTTTCTGCTGTCCAGTCAGTGATCGCGGCCAGTTTATCACGCACGACTTCCAGCGGCTGACGAGCAACCGGACGCAGGTGTTTCTTCGCCGCGTCCGCATCAAACTCGTCAAACTCCTCGTAGAAATAACGGCAGCTTGCCGCCATCTCTTTCAGCGTTTTGCAACGTTCACCCAGCAGAGTAACCAGTTCAGCCAGCTGCGGACCGTTACGGGTATCGATATTTTCCTGCTCAATATGCCACTGCAGATAAGTCGCTACGTATTCCGGCGCCATCGAATTAATATAGTGATGGTTCAGCCACAGCAGTTTATCCGTGTTGAATGCGCTGGCCGATTTGCTTACCGCTCCCAGGGAGAACAGCTTGATCATCTCTTCACGGCTGAAGATCTCCTGATCGCCGCTGGACCAGCCCAGACGCACCAGGTAGTTCAGTAGCGCTTCCGGCAGGTAGCCATCATCGCGATACTGCATGACGCTCACGGCACCGTGACGTTTGGAGAGTTTCTTACCGTCATCACCATTAATCATGGAAACGTGGGCATATACCGGGACCGGGGCGTTCAGCGCTTTCAGGATATTGATCTGACGCGGGGTGTTGTTGATATGATCTTCACCGCGGATCACGTGGGTGATCTCCATATCCCAGTCATCCACAACCACGCAGAAGTTGTAGGTCGGAGAACCATCGGTACGACGGATGATCAGATCGTCAAGTTCCTGGTTGCTGAATTCGATTGGCCCACGGATCTGGTCGTCAAAAATAACGGATCCGTCCTGCGGGTTAGCAAAACGTACGACGCAAGGTTCGTTATCGGCATGATGTTCATGGCCGTGGCGGCAGCGTCCGTCATAACGCGGCTTTTCACCGTTTGCCATCTGCTCTTCACGCAGCGCGTCCAGACGTTCTTTGGAGCAATAGCATTTATAAGCGGTACCCGCTTCCAGCATTTCATCAATGACGGCGTTATAACGGTCAAAACGTTTGGTCTGGAAGTACGGACCTTCATCCCATTCCAGATTCAGCCAGTTCATCCCATCCATGATGGCTTCAATTGCTTCCGGCGTTGAGCGTTCAAGATCGGTGTCTTCAATACGCAGTACAAACTCACCGTCGTTATGACGAGCAAAAAGCCAGGAATAGAGAGCAGTACGCGCGCCGCCAACGTGCAGATAGCCTGTCGGGCTGGGCGCGAAGCGAGTTTTGATTTTCATGAAATGGCCTTACGTTTAATAAAGATGCCGACAACCGGCAGAGTCCGTGGGTATTTATGGGTGAATATTCTAACACCGTGGGCTGATTCCTCAATGTTGTTCAGGTCTGAACGTCACGCTTTGCTATTTTTGTTTATAAATCATGCTCCGCGGATGCTTTTGCGATCGTTTTGGCTAATTTTACGACGAACAAACAAATTATTTAGAAAAGGCGTTGACTCATTTTCAACTCTCCCTATAATGCGACTCCACACAGCGGGGGTGATTAGCTCAGCTGGGAGAGCACCTCCCTTACAAGGAGGGGGTCGGCGGTTCGAACCCGTCATCACCCACCACTACTTATGTAGTCTCCGCCGTGTAGCAAGAAATTGAGAAGTGGGTGATTAGCTCAGCTGGGAGAGCACCTCCCTTACAAGGAGGGGGTCGGCGGTTCGATCCCGTCATCACCCACCACTTTCTCGCCAGCTGGATTTCTTGTTAAAATGTGAAGTACCGAAGTGGGTGATTAGCTCAGCTGGGAGAGCACCTCCCTTACAAGGAGGGGGTCGGCGGTTCGATCCCGTCATCACCCACCACTTCGGGTCGTTAGCTCAGTTGGTAGAGCAGTTGACTTTTAATCAATTGGTCGCAGGTTCGAATCCTGCACGACCCACCATATTTAGAAAAAAGCGCCTTCAGGCGCTTTTTTCGTTTCTGAGCATCATGCCCGACCGTGCAGGATGAGAACCTGCGGCGACCCGTAGGGCGAGTCTCAGGATGGGACGAGTGGTATCCTGCACGACCCACCATATTCAGAAAAAAGCGCCTTCAGGCGCTTTTTTCGTTTCTGAGCACCATGCTCAACCGTGCAGGTTCGAGTCGAGCAAAGCGAGACAACGGAGTCGCTCGCGGCGACGGCCCGAAGGGCGAGCAAAGCGCGTTATCCTGCCCGAGCCACCAGCCCTATCCCTCACTTTAGTTTCTGTATGCCACGCTCGCCGCCACTGAAGCACGCTTCACCGCTGATACAGCGGATCGTCAGTTCTGCCCGCGGTCAGCGTATTTCCCTCTTCACGCACGACTTCCCATAACGCCTGCGCGGCGGTAGAGAGTGAACGATTTTTACGCTGCGCCAGCATCAGCTGACGCTCAACAACCGGAGTGAGTCGCTTGACCCGCAAATGGTTGCCTTGAGGCAGCGGTAGCGCCAGCGCCGGTAGAATGCTGATACCAATACCTGACTCCACCATCGGAAACAGCGTAGCCGGATGCCCAATCTCCTGCACAATATTGGCATCAATGCCAAAGCGCGCCAGCGCGGCATCAATCAGCGGCCGACTGCCGGAGGCGTAATCCTGCAATACCAGCCGCTGGCCGTGAAGCTCCTGCCAGTTCACCGATACTCTTTCGGCAAAAGGATGATCCTCCCGACATAAAAGCAAAAAAGGTTCCGCCAGCACCGTCTCACATTGCAGATCGGTCGCCGCACCGGGATCGATAACAATACCGAAATCCACCTCCCCCTGGCGGATACTTTCCAGCACCCACTGCTGCGGACGATCGTGCAGCACAAAGTCGATCTCCGGATAACGTTGGTTACTATGCGCAATACATTGTGGGATCAGATGCGCTGAAATCGTCTGGCTGGCGGCCACCCGTACGGTTCCGGTTAACTGCTGTCCGACCCGTCCGGCATCACGCAGCGTGCTGTTCAGTTCATCCAGCAGCCGCTCAAGTCGACCGGCCAGCTGCTGTCCCGCCTCCGTCAGCACCACCTCCCGGGTCGTACGATCGAGTAAACGAACGCCGGTCTGGTGTTCCAGCTCTTTTACGCTATGACTGACCGCAGACTGACTAAGACCAATGATCTCCCCTGCCCGGCTGAAGCTTTTTGCTCTGGCGACGGTGACGAAGACCTTCAACTGACGGAGCGAATAATTCATATTGTTTATTCATGAATGGATGCAATAAATTAATTTTATTTCTCAAAATAGAAAAAGCACAATAGCGATATCGATTTTCAGGAGCGTTTATGAAACTTTTCCGCATTCTTGATCCCTTTACTCTGACTCTTATCACCGTTGTGCTGCTGGCCTCTTTTTTTCCGGCCCGCGGCGGTTTTGTTCCCTTCTTTGAAAATTTAACCACCGCCGCCATTGCGCTGCTGTTTTTTATGCACGGGGCGAAACTCTCCCGCGAGGCCATCGTCGCCGGCGGCAGCCACTGGCGTTTACACCTGTGGGTTATGTGCAGCACGTTTGTGGTATTCCCTGTTTTAGGCGTGCTGTTTGCCTGGTGGGCGCCGATTAATGTCGACCCTGCGCTGTATACCGGATTTATCTATCTCTGCATTCTGCCTGCGACCGTTCAATCAGCCATTGCCTTTACCTCGCTGGCAGGGGGTAACGTCGCGGCGGCCGTCTGCTCGGCATCGGCTTCAAGTCTGCTGGGGATATTTATTTCGCCGCTATTGGTCGGTCTGCTGATGAACCTGCACGGCGCCGGCGGCAATCTGGAACAGGTCGGTAAGATTATGCTGCAACTTCTGCTGCCGTTCGTTCTTGGCCATCTCTCTCGCCCATGGATTGGCGACTGGGTTGCCCGGCATAAAAAGTGGCTCTCAAAAACCGACCAGACTTCGATTCTGCTGGTGGTCTATTCCGCATTTAGCGAGGCAGTAGTGAACGGCATCTGGCATAAAGTCGGCGTCGGCTCGTTACTCTTCATCGTGGTCGTCAGCCTGGTTCTGCTGGCTATCGTGATTGCCATTAATATCTTCGTCGCACGCAAATGCGGCTTTAATAAGGCCGATGAAATCACGATTGTTTTCTGTGGTTCGAAAAAGAGCCTGGCAAACGGGATACCGATGGCCAACATCCTCTTCCCGACGTCGATTCTGGGGATCATGGTGCTGCCGCTAATGATCTTCCATCAGATTCAGCTGATGGTGTGCGCCGTTCTGGCACGACGCTATAAACGGCAGGCTGAAGCACGGCTGGCGCAGGAGAAAACCCGCGCCTCTGAGGCTTAACGAGGCTTCTTCAAGGGCTGGACCAGCTGGGTCAGCCCTTCTGTTTTAATCAACAAAGTTAATGCCATCAGCTCGCCAAGATGGCCGGCAGGAAACTGGTCTTTACGGGCAAACCACAGCAAATACTCTTCCGGCACATCAATCAGGCGACGGCCTTTGTATTTACCAAACGGCATGTCCGTATTAGCAATCTCAATGAGCTGATCCTTATCCACCTTATTCTCCCAGCAGCCGCAGCATTTCTGCTTCATCAATGACGGCGATGCCCAGCTCCTGCGCTTTAGCAAGTTTAGAGCCCGCCGCTTCGCCGGCAATCACCAGATCCGTTTTCTTCGAGACGCTGCCGGCGACTTTTGCCCCCAGCGCCATCAGCCGCGCCTTCGCATCATCGCGAGAAAGCTGGCTGAGACTGCCGGTCAGGACAACCGTTTTACCGGCAAACGGGCTATCAATCTCCTCGGCATTGACCACCACCGGCGCAGGCCAGTTGACCCCTTCCGCGCGGAGCTGCGCGATCACATCGCGGTTGTTCTCTTCAGCAAAGAAGTGAAAAACGTGCGTGGCCACGACAATTCCCACATCCGGCACTTTTTGCAGCTCCTCAATAGTAGCCTGCTCCAGCGCTTCAATCGTGGCGAAATAGGCCGCCAGCCCCGCTGCCGTTGCTTCACCGACCTCGCGAATACCTAATGCGTAGAGGAAACGAGCAAAGGTGGTTGCTTTTGATTTTTCCAGGGCATTAACCACGTTTTGTGCTGATTTAGGCCCCATTCGATCCAGACCGGTGAGTTTCCCGGCGGTTAAGCGGAAGAGATCTGCCGGAGTGTGGACGTACTCTTTCTCAACCAGCTGGTCGATAATTTTATCCCCCATGCCCTCCACATCTAACGCGCGGCGGGAGACAAAATGTTTTAGCGCTTCCTTACGCTGCGCACCGCAAATTAACCCGCCGGTACAGCGCGTTACCGCCTCGCCTTCGACCCGTTCAACATCAGAATTACACACCGGACAATGGGTCGGGAAGACGATCTCTCGCGTCTCCTCCGGGCGATCGGAGAGTACGACGTTGACGACCTGAGGAATCACATCCCCCGCGCGGCGAATCACCACTTTATCGCCAATTCGCAGCCCCAGGCGCTCTATTTCATCGGCGTTGTGCAAAGTAGCATTGCTCACCAGAACACCGGCCACATGCACCGGCTCCAGGCGAGCCACCGGCGTGATGGCTCCGGTACGCCCTACCTGAAACTCGACGTCGCGCACAAAAGTCATTTGCTCCTGCGCCGGGAACTTAAACGCCACCGCCCAGCGCGGCGCACGGGCCACAAATCCAAGCTGTTCCTGAAGCGCCAGAGAATCGACTTTGATGACCACACCATCAATATCAAAACCTAAATTCGGACGGTCTTCTTCAACTTTACGGTAGTAAGTAAGCACTTCCTCTGGGGTATGGCAGAGCGTTACCCGGTCGCTAACCGGCAGCCCCCATGCCTTAAACTGCTGCAGACGGCCGGAATGGCTCTCCGGCAGCTCACCGCCAGTCAGCGCGCCCACGCCGTAACAAAAGAAAGTAAGCGGTCGCTTCGCCGTAATTCGCGGATCGAGCTGACGCAGAGAACCTGCCGCCGCGTTTCGTGGGTTAGCAAACACTTTCCCTCCGGTACGGCGGGCCTCTTCATTAATTTTTTCGAAGCCGGCCTGCGGTAAGAAGACCTCGCCGCGAACTTCCAGCCGTTGTGGAATATTGTCGCCACGCAGTCTCAACGGGATGGCGCGAATTGTCCTGACGTTGGCGGTGATATCTTCGCCGGTGGTGCCATCGCCACGGGTTGCCGCCTGAACCAGGACGCCGTTTTCATACAAAATGCTGACCGCCAGCCCGTCCAGCTTTAGCTCACAGCAATAGATCAGGTCATCACTGCTCTTGAGTCGATCCTGAACGCGCTTGTTGAAGGCAAGGAAGCTCTCTTCATCAAAGACGTTATCCAGCGACAGCATCGGAACCTCATGGCGGACCTGGCTGAATGACGCCAGCGGCGCCGCGCCCACGCGTTGGGTTGGAGAATCAGGGGTAATCAGATCCGGATGCTGAGCTTCGAGCTCGCGCAGTTCGCGCATTAACCGGTCATATTCCGCATCGGGAATCTCCGGGGTATCCATAACGTGGTACAGATATTCATGATGGCGAAGCGTGGTTCGCAGTTCAGTTAGTTTTTGTTCGATCGGTTCCATATCACACCATCAATGATAAAAAACCCCCGGCAGGCGGGGGTTCTGGATTGGTAGACGAAACGCCGGGGAATAAATCAGGCGTTAGCCTCTTTAACTTCACGAATACGGTCCTGATATTCGCGCAGTTTTTGCGGGGTCATCATCCGACGCTGATCGTCCAGCACCACACCACCGACTTCATCGGCAATATACTGTGCAGATTGCAGCATCAGTTTAAAGTTTTGTAGCTCATCACCAAACGACGGCACCTGCATAAAGATCGTTACGCCAGGCGTAGTCATATCGGCCATACCATCAGGATTAAAGGTACCCGGTTTAACCATATTTGCCAGGCTGAACAGAACCTGACCGCTGCCGTCCGGACTGAGATGGCGATGAAAAATATTCATATCACCAAATTTAAAGCCCGCCTGCTGGATGCTGTTAATCAGCACTTCGCCGTTAATCTGCGTGCCCTGGTGCGCAGAAACGTTCATGACGATAACCGTTTCTTTGCGTTCTTTTGGCTGCGGCGCTGGCGCTGGCTGCTGAGGCTCGGAGACCTGCGGTTCAGCTGCCGGCTGAGGCTGTGCGGCGACAGGCTGCGGCGCTGGCTGCTGTACCTGAGCAGGCTGTTGCGGCGCACTCTGAACTACCGGCTGCTGAGGCGACTGCTGAGGCTGATATTGCGGCGGCACAGGCTGCTGTGGCGCGACAGGTTGCGGTGGCTGTTGCACCTGAGGCGACGGTACATGAGGCTGCGGTGCCTGATGCTGAACGGGCTGCTGCCGTACCGGCTCTTCCGGACGCACAGGCTGCTGCACCTGACGCTCGTAAGGAGGCTGGTATTGGTGTTGCGGCGGCGCCTGACGAGGTGCTTCTTGCTCCCCATGCACGCCATTTGGGGCGTGGTTAACCCGGTGAACGCGAACTTCACCTACGCCTTCAACATCGTCATCAAAGTCATCGTTCTCAGACTCTTCGTCATCGCGAGACTTCATACGTTTCAGTGGGCGATCGCGAAACATCGAGGAACGTTCTTTACGGCTGGTCCAGAAACCGTGTACCAGTAAAGCGAGTATGGCGATCGCGCCAACAATGATTAATATCAGACGCAAATCCTGCATCATTATATTCTCTGTTGTTCTAACACCTTGCCACCACGGCAAACATTTACTCACTAAGAGTATTTGCCGATTACGTCGAGTGCAAGTGTGTCTACCGCTTTCACTACATAAAGATGAACTAAATCGTGCTTTTTGCTGTTTTTTCGAACATTTCCTAACTGGTTATTGTCTGACAACCCGATAAAATAAGCGGGCATTCAGTTAGGATGTCAAAAGAGGAGCATCGCCTGACCATGGTTTCAACATCCGCATCTACCCCGCGTAGCGGCGTCTACTATTTTTCGCAGGGCTGGAAACTGATCGGGCTGCCGGGGATTCGTCGTTACGTCTTTCTGCCTCTGTTAGTTAACATCATTCTGATGGGCGGCGCCTTCTGGTGGCTGTTCACCCGCCTGGATAGCTGGATCCCATCCTTAATGAACCATGTTCCGCAGTGGCTACAATGGCTGAACTATCTGCTGTGGCCCATCGTGGTCATCTCTATCCTGCTCGTGTTCGGGTACTTCTTCTCGACCATCGCCAACTGGATTGCCGCGCCGTTTAGCGGCCTGCTCGCAGAGCAGCTCGAAGCTCGTCTGACCGGCGCCACGCCGCCGGACGTGGGCGTTTTTGGCATCATGAAAGACGTGCCGCGCATTATGAAGCGTGAGTGGCAAAAGTTCGCCTGGTACCTGCCGCGTGCAATCGTACTGCTGATACTCTATTTTATTCCCGGAATTGGCCAGACGCTGGCGCCGGTACTGTGGTTCCTGTTTAGCGCGTGGATGCTGGCGATTCAGTACTGCGACTACCCCTTCGACAACCACAAAGTGCCGTTTAAAACCATGCGCGAAGCGCTGCGGACCCGTAAAGTCACCAATATGCAGTTTGGCGCGCTGACCAGCCTGTTCACCATGATCCCGGTCCTCAACCTCGTTATCCTGCCGGTGGCCATTTGCGGCGCAACGGCCATGTGGGTCGATTGCTATCGCGATAAACACGCCATGTGGAAATAGCACCCTCTCCTTGTGCCCAGTGCTTCAGGCCAGCAAACGCGTGGCCTGAAGCACAGCGGCTATATACCGCGCCTTATTCCTTCTGGCTTACCATTATTTCCCTTCCGAATATAGATATGCTAAATCCTTACTTCCGCATATTCTTTAAGCGGGTATGCTGAAGCCGTAATCCCAAATTTCATACAGTTAAGGACGGGCCATGAGTAAGATTTTTGAAGACAACTCCCTGACTATCGGCCACACGCCGTTAGTACGACTGAACCGAATCGGTAACGGGCGCATCCTGGCAAAGGTTGAATCACGCAACCCGAGCTTTAGCGTAAAATGCCGAATTGGTGCCAATATGATTTGGGATGCCGAAAAACGCGGTGTACTGAAAGCAGGCGTTGAGCTGGTTGAACCGACCAGCGGTAACACCGGTATCGCTCTCGCCTACGTTGCGGCAGCGCGCGGTTATAAGCTGACGCTGACTATGCCGGAAACCATGAGTATTGAACGTCGTAAGCTGCTGAAAGCACTCGGCGCGAATCTGGTACTGACCGAAGGCGCGAAGGGCATGAAAGGCGCGATTCAGAAAGCAGAAGAGATTGTCGCCAGCAACCCGGAAAAATATCTGCTGCTGCAGCAATTCAGCAACCCGGCAAACCCGGAAATTCATGAAAAGACCACCGGCCCGGAAATCTGGGAAGATACGGATGGCCAGGTGGATGTCTTTATCTCCGGCGTCGGCACCGGCGGTACGCTGACCGGCGTGAGTCGCTATATTAAAGGCACGAAAGGCAAAAAAGATCTGATCACCGTGGCGGTTGAACCGACCGACTCCCCGGTTATCGCTCAGGCGCTGGCGGGCGTTGAGCTGAAGCCAGGTCCGCATAAAATTCAGGGCATCGGTGCCGGCTTTATTCCAGGCAACCTGGATCTGAAGCTGGTTGATAAAGTGGTGGCTATCACCAACGAAGAAGCTATCTCCACCGCACGTCGTCTGATGGATGAAGAAGGTATTCTGGCCGGTATCTCATCCGGCGCGGCCGTCGCTGCGGCGCTTAAGCTCCAGGAAGATGAGGCCTTTACCAATAAGAATATTGTGGTTATCCTACCCTCTTCAGGTGAGCGTTATTTAAGCACCGCGCTGTTTGCCGATCTCTTCACCGAGAAAGAACTGCAACAGTGATGCCAGCTCGTTAGCATCGTGTAAAAAAGCACCTTTTCAGGTGCTTTTTTGTGGCATACGTCAAAGTTTTACCCCTCCTGGCATTGATTCACCGCGTAGGGTCTGGTATTTAACCAACACATTTATTTTGATGCGCGAAATTATTCATAATCGGATTTCCGTAAGCTGAATCGATTTTATGATTTGGTTCAAGTCTTCCTTTCGCTGCATAATGTTTAATGACGTGCCAGACGTCCACGGCCAGATGGTCTTCACAGCGAACACGCTGCTGACACCTTAGCCAGACACGTAATGCCGGCGCTAACAATACAGGCTAAAGCCTGGCCGTTAGGCTAGACTTTAGGTCCACAACACTAAACCTATAAGTTGGGGAAATATAATGTTCCAGCAAGAAGTTACCATTACCGCTCCGAACGGTCTGCACACCCGCCCTGCTGCTCAGTTTGTTAAAGAAGCAAAAGGCTTCACTTCTGAGATCACTGTAACCTCCAACGGCAAAAGCGCCAGCGCCAAAAGCCTGTTCAAACTGCAGACTCTGGGCCTGACTCAGGGTACCGTCGTGACTATCTCCGCTGAAGGCGAAGATGAGCAGAAAGCAGTTGAGCATCTGGTAAAACTGATGGCTGAACTCGAATAAGTTCACGGGTTCTTTTTAATATCAGTCACAAGTAAGGTAGGGTTATGATTTCAGGCATTTTAGCATCCCCGGGTATCGCTTTCGGTAAGGCTCTCCTGCTGAAAGAAGACGAAATTGTCATCGACCGGAAGAAAATTTCTGCCGATAAGGTTGATCAGGAAGTCGAACGTTTCCTGAGCGGCCGCGCCAAGGCCTCCGCCCAGCTGGAGGTCATCAAAACCAAAGCTGGTGAAACTTTCGGTGAAGAAAAAGAAGCCATCTTCGAAGGGCACATCATGCTGCTGGAAGATGAGGAGCTTGAGCAGGAAATCATAGCCCTGATTAAAGATAAGCAGATGACTGCCGATGCGGCAGCAAATGAGATTATCGAAGGTCAGGCCACTGCCCTGGAAGAGCTGGATGATGAATACCTGAAAGAACGTGCGGCTGACGTACGTGACATTGGTAAGCGCCTGCTGCGCAACATCCTCGGCCTGGCTATCATCGATCTGAGCGCGATTCAGGAAGAAGTGATTCTGGTTGCCGCCGATCTGACTCCGTCGGAAACCGCACAGCTGAACCTGAACAAGGTGCTGGGTTTCATCACCGACGCCGGGGGCCGTACCTCCCACACCTCTATCATGGCGCGTTCCCTTGAACTGCCTGCCATCGTGGGCACCGGTAGCGTCACCAACCAGGTGAAAAACGGCGATTATCTGGTCCTTGATGCGGTGAATAACCAGGTTCTGGTTAACCCGACCAACGAACAAATCGAAGAGCTGCGTAAACTGCAGATTCAGGTCGCTGAAGAGAAAGCAGAACTGGCTAAGCTGAAAGATCTGCCGGCGATTACGCTGGACGGACATCAGGTTGAAGTCTGCGCCAACATCGGTACCGTACGTGACGTCGATGGCGCTGAGCGCAACGGCGCAGAAGGCGTCGGTCTGTACCGTACAGAATTCCTGTTCATGGACCGCGATGCGCTGCCGACTGAAGAAGAGCAGTTTGCCGCCTATAAAGCGGTTGCCGAAGCGTGCGGTTCTCAGGCCGTTATCGTTCGTACCATGGACATTGGCGGCGATAAAGAACTGCCGTACATGAACTTCCCGAAAGAAGAAAACCCGTTCCTGGGCTGGCGTGCCGTACGTATCGCGATGGATCGTAAAGAGATCCTGCGTGACCAGGTACGTGCCATCCTGCGCGCCTCCGCGTTCGGTAAGCTTCGCATCATGTTCCCGATGATCATCTCTGTTGAAGAAGTGCGTGCGCTGAAGAAAGAGATTGAGATCTACAAGCAGGAACTGCGTGACGAAGGTAAAGCATTCGACGAAAAAATCGAAGTCGGCGTGATGGTTGAAACACCAGCCGCGGCAACGATTGCCCGTCATTTAGCGAAAGAAGTCGATTTCTTTAGTATCGGAACCAATGATTTAACGCAATATACTCTGGCAGTTGACCGTGGTAATGATATGATTTCACATCTTTACCAGCCAATGTCGCCATCTGTACTGACGCTGATTAAGCAAGTCATTGATGCTTCTCATGCCGAAGGCAAATGGACTGGCATGTGTGGTGAGCTTGCGGGCGATGAACGTGCTACACTTCTGTTGCTGGGTATGGGGCTGGACGAATTCTCTATGAGCGCCATTTCCATCCCGCGTATCAAGAAGATTATTCGTAACACGAACTTCGAAGATGCGAAAGTATTAGCAGAGCAGGCTCTTGCTCAACCGACAACGGACGAGTTAATGACGCTGGTTAACAAGTTCATTGAAGAAAAAACAATCTGCTAATCCACGAGATGCGCGGCCCAAATTACTGCTTAGGAGAAGATCATGGGTTTGTTCGATAAATTGAAATCTCTGGTTTCTGATGACAAAAAAGACTCCGGAACTATTGAGATTGTTGCTCCGCTCTCTGGCGAGATCGTCAACATCGAAGACGTGCCGGATGTGGTTTTTGCGGAAAAAATTGTGGGTGATGGCATTGCCATCAAACCTACCGGCAACAAAATGGTTGCGCCGGTAGACGGTACCATCGGTAAAATCTTTGAAACCAACCATGCATTCTCTATTGAATCGGATAGCGGCATTGAGCTGTTTGTTCACTTCGGTATTGATACCGTTGAACTGAAAGGCGAAGGCTTCAAACGTATTGCCGAAGAAGGTCAGCGTGTGAAAGTGGGTGACCCGGTCATCGAATTCGATCTGCCGCTGCTGGAAGAGAAAGCCAAGTCGACCCTGACTCCGGTTGTTATCTCCAACATGGACGAGATCAAAGAGCTGATCAAACTCTCCGGTAGCGTTACCGTGGGTGAAACCCCGGTCATTCGCATCAAGAAGTAATTCTTGCCGCAGAAAAAATGGCGCCCTATGGCGCCATTTTTTTTACAGGATGGATTTTACCGGCCGAAAGCATTTCTCCCGGGAGAGTATCTTCATCCCCTCTGGCCCACTTTCCAGAATCCGCCGTTCGCTATCTGAAACCAACAGATCGCACTGGTATCCACCGGTGACGCCAAACAGCGACCGGGCCACGCAGACATCTTCCAGGGCCTCATTACCGGCGGTCTCAAAATAACCAACAATACGCCCCTGCTGACGTACAACTAAACGATAGCTCTTCATGCTGTGACCTCCGGCGGCGGCAGGATCAGCTCATCACAGCCTTGCCGATCGGTCCAGGTCATCACTGCCAGCACCCGCTGCGCCGCAGCCTGCGTCGCCGCTCCCAGCGTCAGCCCCGACACCAGGCCGCTAATCAGCTCGGCGCAAAACAGGTCGCCGGTACCTTTCAGATCCGTTTCAACGCGCGGATGGACCACTACCTCAACCGAATCAGCCGTTACCACCAGAACGTTAATCGTCGCGCTGTCCATTCCCGGGGCGCTGGTAATCACGACCCACTTCAGCGAGTCGGATAACAGACTACGCGCGGCAGCGATGGCCTCCTGCTGATGGCGGCAGGGCATTCCGCTCAGCGTTTCCAGTTCGAACAAATTTGGCGTTATCCCCTGCGCCAGCGGCAGCAGATGAGTACGATAGGCATCCGGAATCTCCGCCTTCACGTAGATCCCGCTGTCGACATCGCCAATGACCGGATCAACAAGAATACAGAGCTGCGGGTGAGATTCGCGGATCCGGCGTAACCACTGCGCCAGGCGTTCTATCTGTACCGCGCTGCCCATATATCCCGTGGTCACCGCCCGCAGTTCACGCAGCGCGTCACGCTCCTCCAGCGCCTGCAGGTAACCCACAAACCACGCTTCCGGAATCACTCCGCCATAGAACGTATCGTAGTGTGGCGTGTTACTGAATAGCACGGTCGGCACGGCCATCACCCGCAGTCCATGCTGTTTAATGGCCGGCACCGCGATACTGTTACCGACGCTGCCGTACACGACCTGCGATTGCACGGCGACGATGTCGACCTGCAGCGCCCGGCTCTTATCGTTGAAGAGTACCGATTGTATTTCGTCTTGTTGGCCCATCCCTTCTCCCCCCGCTGGACAGCGGGTCATACTCTGATTATCATTCGTCCTATGCTAAAATTCATTTTGTCATAGGTCAATAATGATCGTTGGAAAAACCGCCAGTGAAATTTTTGATAACATCCGTCATCTGATACAAAGCGGAGTATTAAAACCCGGAGAAACGCTGCCTCCGGTTCGTGAGCTGGCTGCTGAACTGACGGTTAACCGCAACACCGTCGCCGCGGTCTATAAACGGCTGGTCACCTCCGGGCTGGCCGTCAGTCAAGGGCGCAACGGTACCGCCATTAAATCCGCGAATGCTCCCCTGCCGCAGGAAGGCGGAGACCCCTCGTCGCCACTCAGAGATATCTCCGGTGGTAACCCGGATCCCCGCCGCCTGCCGGATCTCGCTCGCTATCTGAGTCAGCTCTCGCTGACCCCACACCTGTACGGCGATGCCGCCGTGGAACCTAAGCTGGCGGCCTGGGCGCAGCGCTGGATGCACCAGGACCTGGGAATCCATGCTGAGATTAACCTGACCAGTGGCGCCATCGATGCGCTGGAGCGGCTGCTTTGCGCCCTGCTTCTGCCCGGCGACGGCGTGGTTGTTGAAGACCCCTGCTTCCTCAGCAGTATCAATATGCTGCGCTACGCCGGATTCCATGCCTGTCCGGTGGCAGTTGACGGAGAAGGGATGTTGCCTGACGAGCTGGAACTGGCCTTACGCAGCGGCGCGCGAGCCGTCATTCTGACCCCGCGCGCGCACAACCCGACCGGCTGTAGCTTCAGTGAAGCCAGGGCAGCGGCTATTCGCGAGATACTGGCTCATTACCCGCAGGTGCTGGTGATTATTGATGACCACTTCGCATTGTTATCGGCAACGCCCTGGCACTTCCCTCTGCCCGCCACCACTCAGCGCTGGGCGCTGGTGCGCTCCCTGTCAAAAACGCTCGGGCCGGACCTGCGTCTGGCGTTTGTTGCCAGCGATAGCACCACCTCGGCAGCGCTACGTCTGCGGCTCAACGCCGGCAGCCAGTGGGTCAGCCATCTGCTGCAGGGCTTTGCCTTTGCCTGCCTGAATGATAGCGTCTTTACTGCCTCGCTGGCGGAGAGTCGTCGCCATTATCATCGGCAGAATGAAAAACTGGCCGCGGCCCTGACCCAACGCGGTTTTCCCCCTTTCCCTCCGGGAGATGGCCTCAATTTCTGGCTGCCGCTAACGGAGCCGAGCCAGCCAATCGCCCTGCGCTTAGCCCGCGCCGGCTGGTTAGTCCGCGAAGGTGAAGCGTTCGGTATTCACACGCCATCGCACGGTCTTCGGCTATCGCCGGGAACGTTAAGCGATGATGAGATTGAGCGCCTGGCTGACGATTTACACCTCGTTCTACAACCCTGACCGGAGTGACGTCTATGCAAATTCATTTTATCGTCCACGAACATTTTGAATCACCGGGAGCCTGCCTCCACTGGGCACAGGATCGGGGCTACACCATCGGCTGGTCACGGGTATACGCCGGCGATCCGCTGCCGGCAAACGCCGATGGCTTCGATATGTTGGTGGTGCTCGGCGGCCCGCAGTCACCACGTACTACGCTGGCGGAGTGTGCTTATTTTGATACACATGCTGAACAAAATCTTATTGCCCAGGCCATCGCCGCCGGGCGAATTGTCATCGGCATCTGTCTTGGCTCACAGCTGATTGGTGAAGCGCTGGGCGCCCCCGTCATGCAAAGCCCGGAAAAAGAGATCGGCCACTACCCTGTCACCCTCAGCGTAGAGGGTTTACGTGACCCGAATATCGCTCATTTTGGCCCTGCTCTGGTCGTGGGACACTGGCATAACGATATGCCCGGCATGACGCCGACGGCAACGGTGCTGGCCGCAAGCGAAGGTTGCCCGCGACAAATTGTGAAATATGGCGACCGGGTATATGGTTTCCAGTGCCACATGGAATTTGACGCAGAGGTCATTGAACGGCTCATCACCCATTCGCAGGAGGAGCTTGAGGCGGCAAAAGGCCGGCGTTTTATCCGTTCCGTACAGGAGATGCGCAGCTGGGATTATCGCGAGATGAACCAAAAGCTGTGGACATTTCTCGATAATCTGGTGACCCATTATCGGCACTAACCCCGGAGGGTATTCATGGTAAACCCGCAGCTAAAAGCCGTCATTGAAGCGTGCGACCGCGCAATATCGCAGGAAGACTACGATACGTTAATGGACTACTACGCGGAGGATGCCCTGCTGGTGGTGCAGCCAGAACGGCTGGTGAAAGGTAAGGAGAACATCCGCAAAGCCTTTCTCGCCATTGCCGACTATTTTCAGCACCGTCTGGTGGTGACACAAGGCAGAATGGAGATACTGGAAGGCGGCGACACTGCGCTGGTGATTATGGAAACCCGGCTGGATATCCCGACTCCGGAGGGAGGCACCACCCAGGTCACGCGCCGCGCCACCTATGTTTTTCGCCGGCAGGAGCAGCGCTGGCTGTGTACCGTAGATAACTCCTACGGTACCGACCTGCTGGACTCGCCAGCCCGTTAAATCCCCGCCCCCTGGCTGAAGTGCTCTTCGCCAAAAACCCCGGTAGACAGGTAGCGATCGCCGCGATCGCAGACGATCGCCACCACTACCGCGCCGGGATTTTCACGCGCGATACGTAATGCGCCGGCCACCGCGCCGCCGGAGCTAACGCCGCAAAAAATACCTTCCCGTACCGCCAGCATACGCATGGTGTTTTCCGCATCCTGCTGGTGAATATCCAGCACCGCATCAACCAGCGAAGCATTAAAAATCCCCGGCATATACTCTGCCGGCCAGCGCCGAATACCCGGAATGCTGCTGCCCTCTTCCGGCTGCAGTCCCACAATACTCACCGGCTTATCCTGTTCACGCAAAAAGCGGGATACGCCGGTGATGGTGCCGGTAGTGCCCATACTGGAGACAAAATGGCTGATTCGCCCGGCGGTCTGCTGCCAGATTTCCGGTCCGGTGGTGGTGTAATGCGCATAGGGGTTATCCGGATTATTGAACTGATCCAGCAGTTTCCCTTCGCCACGCTGCGCCATTCCCGCCGCCAGATCGCGCGCGCCCTCCATCCCCTGCTCTTTGGTGACCAGAATCAGCTCGGCACCGTAGGCCAGCATCGCGGCCCGGCGCTCCTGGCTCATGTTGTCCGGCATCAGGAGCTTCATCTGATAGCCTTTCAGCGCGGCAATCATCGCCAGCGCGATACCGGTATTCCCGCTGGTGGCTTCAATCAGGACGTCGCCAGGCTTTATTTCACCGCGTTTTTCGGCTTCAACGATCATTGAAAGCGCGGCGCGGTCCTTTACTGAACCCGCCGGGTTATTGCCTTCCAGTTTGACCCAGATTTCACTGCCATTGTCCGGTCCCATGCGCTGAAGCTTGACCAGAGGGGTATTACCGATGGTGTGTTCAAGTGTATTCACGATTTTTACTCAATAAAAAAGCCGGGTGGCGCTTCGCTTACCCGGCCTACAAGACGCAGTGATAACTGTAGGCCCGGTAAGCGCAGCGTCACCGGGCGATAAACATATTCAATAAACTATCAGGCTGACTCCGCCAGAGCAATATCCTCACGCGGCTCTATCCGCTGATTGCCGTTATAGAGTCGCGCATTTTGTAAGCCGACAAACAGCCGTTCACCGCGATACGGCGCGTCATCGCCCGACAGCACGACGGTCAGCGGTTTGTCATACCACCCTAATGGCTGAACAACTAATTGGGTGTAGTGCCCTTTCGGGCTGGCTTCCAGTACCTGAACCGGCAGAGGTGAATCGAGGCTGGTACGGCGACTGATATCCACTTCCCAGGGGCGGAGGAACAGATCCACCGGCCCTTGATACGCCGGGGTATACCCCAACGGCCAACGATGCGCACCGACATGGAACTGGCCACCGCGAACAATCCCTTTCAGGCGGTTAACTTCGCCCATAAACTCCAGCACGAAGCGGGTGGACGGTTCACGCCAGACCTGTTCCGGTGCATCGGCCTGTTCGATATTGCCCTGGCTCATGACCACCACGCGGTCAGCTACTTCCATCGCCTCTTCCTGATCGTGGGTCACAAACACGCTGGTAAACTTCAGCTCTTCATGCAGCTGACGCAGCCAGCGGCGCAGCTCTTTGCGCACCTGAGCGTCCAGCGCACCGAAGGGTTCATCGAGCAACAGAATCTGCGGCTCAACGGCCAGCGCACGCGCAAGAGCCACGCGCTGCTTTTGCCCGCCGGAAAGCTGCGCCGGGTAGCGATCGGCAAGATGCGCCAGCTGCACCATTTCCAGCAGCCGGGTGACTTTCGCTTTGATCCCGGCGGCGTTCGGACGTTCACGACGCGGCAACACCGTCAGGCCGAAGGCGATATTCTCAAATACCGTCATATGGCGGAACAGCGCATAGTGCTGGAAGACGAAGCCCACTTTACGGTCACGGGCGTGAACGCGGCTCACGTCGGTGCCATGGAAACGAATATGACCGCTGGATTGATTCTCCAGACCAGCAATAATACGCAGCAGCGTGGTTTTTCCGGAGCCGGACGGCCCCAACAGCGCGACCATCTGTCCGGAAGGGATATCCAGAGAGATATCATTCAGCACCTGAGTGCGTCCAAAAGATTTCTTAATATTGACAATCTCAATGCTCATGATTCCCCTCCAGTTGCGCGCGTTTTTCCTGATTAGCCAGGCGCCATTGCAACATACTCTTTAAAAACAAAGTCAAAATAGCCATTAACGTCAGCAGAGCTGCGGCGGTAAAGGAACCGACGGTATTGTAATCCTGCTCCAGCAATTCAATCTGCAGCGGCAGCGACAGCGTTTCACCGCGAATCGAGCCCGAAACCACCGAAACGGCGCCGAACTCCCCGATAGCGCGAGCGTTGGTCAGCACCACGCCGTATAACAGCGCCCAACGGATATTCGGCAGAGTCACCCGGCGGAACATCTGCCAGCCGGACGCGCCGAGCAGGATCGCCGCTTCATCTTCATTACTGCCCTGACTGATCATCACCGGAACCAGCTCGCGCACCACAAATGGACAGGTGACAAAAATGGTGGCCAGCACCATTCCCGGCCAGGCAAACATGATTTGCAGGTTATGCGCGTCCAGCCAGCCGCCGAGCGGGCCGTTGGAACCGTAGAACAACAGATAGACCAGCCCCGCCACCACCGGCGAGACGGCAAAAGGAATATCCAGCAGCGTCAGCAGCAGCTGGCGGCCAGGGAAGTTAAAACGCGTTACCAGCCATGCCAGCAGAGTACCGAAAACCAGGTTAACCGGTACGGTAATCAGCGCAATCATCACCGTCAGCCAGATTGCGTGCAGCATGTCCGGGTTGGCCAGGTTTTGCAGTACCGGCATCAGCCCTTTGCTGAAGGCCTGGACGAAGATATAGACCATCGGCACGATCAGAATGAAAGCAGAAACCAATATTCCGGTGCCAATCAGAAACCATTTCCCCCAGTTGATGCGGGGAGCATCGTAACGCTTCAATTGAGTAACTTCCGCCATTAGTGACCTACCACACGTCGACCAAAGCGACTTTGCAGGGTGTTGATGGAAAACAGCAGCAGCAGCGAAGCCGCCAGGATCACCGACGCAATCGCGCTCGCCGCCGGGTAATCAAACTCCTGCAGGCGCACGAAAATCATCAGGGAAGTGACCTCGGTTTTCCATGCGATGTTGCCGGCGATGAAAATCACCGCGCCAAACTCGCCAAGGCTACGCGTAAATGACAGCGCGATCCCGGCCAGCAGCGCCGGAGAGAGCTCAGGCAGCACCACTTTACGGAAGCTCTGCAGGCGCGTGGCGCCCAGCGTTTCCGCCGCTTCTTCATATTCCGGCCCCAGCTCTTCAAGTACCGGCTGAACCGTCCGGACCACGAAAGGAATACTGGTAAACGCCATGGCGACCGCGATACCGAGCCAGGTATAGGTCACCTTGATATCAAACTTCGCCAGCCACTCGCCGTAAAAGCCGTTGACTGAAAACAGTGACGCGAGGGTCAGGCCGGCGACTGCCGTCGGCAGAGCAAACGGCAGGTCCATCAGCGCATCGAGCAGCGTCCGGCCCGGAAAGCGATAGCGCGTCAGAATCCAGGCCATCAGCAGGCCAAATACGCCATTAAAAATTGAGGCGACAAACGCCGACAGCAGCGTGACTTTGTAGGCCGCCACCACCTGCGGGTTAGTCACCACTTCCCAGTACTGACCCCAGGTCATCTGCGCCAGCTGCATCACCAGCGCACTCAGGGGGAGCAGTAAAATCAAGCAGACAAACAGCAGGCTGGTGCCGAGGCTCAGGGTAAAGCCCGGCAGCACGCGCTTAGATGCAGCAGCAAACATTACTTACGCCCCGCCGCCAGCAGTTTGTCCAGCTCACCGCCGCTGACAAAGTGGGTTTTCATTACCTGCGGCCAGGAGCCAAACTGATCTTCGACGCGGAACAGTTCGGTCTGCGGGAATTTATCCTTCAGCGTCTCCATCACCTTCGGGTTGTTCACACGATAGTAATAGTCGGTAATGATCGTCTGCGCCTGAGGGGTATAGAGCCAGTTCAGGTAAGCCTTCGCCGCCTTCTCGGTTCCGTTGGCCTTGACGTTTTTGTCCACCCAGGCGACCGGGAACTCCGCCAGAATATTGACCTTCGGCACTACCACTTCGAAGCCCTGGTCTTCATACTGCTTGCGAATATTGTTCACTTCCGATTCGAAGGTAATCAGGACGTCGCCGAGTCCACGTTCAACGAAGGTCGTAGTCGCGCCGCGGCCGCCGGTATCAAATACTTCGACGTTTTTCAGGAACTGGGTCATAAACTGCTCGGTTTTCGCTTTATCGCCGCCGTCGGCTTTATCTGCGGCTCCCCATGCAGCCAGATAGGTATAGCGCGCGTTACCGGACGTTTTCGGATTCGGGAAAATCAGCTTCACGTCCGGGCGCACCAGATCGCTCCACTCATGAATATTCTTCGGGTTCCCCTTACGCACCAGAAACGCCATGGTGGAGTAGAACGGCGAGCTGTTGTTCGGCAGCCGGCTTTGCCAGTCGGCGGGAATCAAGTTGCCTTTGTCATGCAGGATCTGTACATCCGTCACCTGGTTATAGGTCACCACATCGGCTTTTAAGCCCTGCAATATGGCCAGCGCCTGTTTCGACGAACCGGCATGAGATTGTTTGATCGTCAGCTTATCGCCGGCATTATCTTTCGCCCACTGCTGTTCAAACGGCGGATTAAGGGCGGCAAACAGCTCGCGGGAGACATCATAAGAGCTGTTCAGCAGCTCAGTCGCCTGCGCCTGCGCAACCAGCAGCATCGAAGCAGCCAGTGCCAGATATCCTTTGTTCAGTGATTTAACCGCCATTGCGCACCCTTATCAGTTTGATGACTTTCTTATAGCCATAATATTTATAACGAGGATGAAAGGAGTAACGGTTTTATATACCGTTTGGCGATTTGGAAGTCGAAAAGAGAATAAGCCGTTTACAAACCATTGTGGAGACGGGTTTTCGGCGTGATTTTCCCTCTATGGGGCGGAGCTGGAGGTCAGGGAGAACAAGGGGTTAAGCCGAACGTGGTCGTCAGACTGGGAGAAAGTTATCTGCCCTCTCCCGAGTGGAAGAGGGGCAGTGTCAACCCGGAGATTACAGCGCCTGGAGACGATCCAGTGACGGAGCAAAGTAGTAGCCGCCGGTCACGGGTTTGGTAAAGCGCAGCATGGCATCACGTTTGCCGTCGGTATCGCCAAACATGCTCAGCAGCTGCTGTTCAATGTTATGGATACGTGCGCAGTACGCACAGAAATAGAGGCCATGAGTGCCGCTGGCGGTGCCGTAAGGCAGGCTCTGACGAACAATCTTCAGCCCTTTGCCATCCTCTTTTAAGTCGACGCGACTCAGGTGTGAGGTTGCCGGACGATCGTCGCCATCAATCTCTTCATTGGCTTCTTTGGTCCGGCCAATCATCATCTCCTGGTCCGGAACGCTCATGCGATTCAACTGCTTGAGGTTATGCTCCCAGCGCTGAACGAAGACATAGCTGCCGCCGGCATCCACGCCATCTTTGATGATCGCCACTTCACGGCGGGTCTCAAGACCGGCCGGATTTTCCGTGCCGTCGACGAAACCGCTCAGGTCACGCTCTTCAATCCAGCGGAAACCGTGAACCTCTTCTTTCACCTCAATCACATCGCCAAAGGCCGCCATGGCTGCCTGAGCAACGGAGAAGTTCACCTCATGACGCGCGGAGAGGATATGAATCAGGACATCATACTGGGTAGACGGCGCCAGGCCCTTGCCGTATACCGGGAAATCTTTAAGCTCTTCGGCACCCACACCGCCGCTCAGCTCACGCCAGACGTTATTGCCAAAAGCCACCACGGCGCCCAGCTGTGCGTCCGGAAATTGCGTTTGAAAGGTCGCTAATTTATCAATAAAGACTTTGCTGGCTTCGCGCAGGGCGTTGACGTCCCCTTTGACATTGGCTTCAATCCAAATCGCCGCACGGCAATGTTCCGGCAAAATGCCGCTCTGAACCTGAGACATCGCTCCTCCTGAAATGATACAACCACAACACTGTGGCACTTTTATCGCGCTATTGTACCCGTTTTTTCCCTGTGCCGTGTCCGTTCAGATCAAATTAGCCGTGCCAGATAATTTTGCTGACCTTCCAGTTTTTCAGCGTGTCGTCGGAAGGCATCAGCTCTTCCGGACCATTCCAGTGGCCGGTAAAGGCGTAGCTGATATGCTGACTACCGTCCGCCTGGCACTCCACCACGGCACCATTATCATTTGCGCCTTTTTGACAATGACCAAAGGCTTTGCTGTACAGCTCGCTAAACGGAGTGCCGACCTGAACGCCGCGGTCCGTTTTAATCTCGCTATCCCGCACTTCGATACGGTTGATGGTGCCGCCGTCGCCGTTAATGGTCATCGCGACTTTGTCATCTTTCAGCGCCTCAAAGTAGCGCACGATATTACCGTTGGCCGCTTTCATGCCGCTGCGCAGACGATAGCTCCCGCCCAGCGCATCGCTGATGGCCTGTTCATTCAGCGGCGTTGTGGCCGTTAGTTTACCCACGCCCTGCTCGGTCACTTCCATTGAGGAACCAAACCAGTTCCATGGGTAGGCCGCTGACCAGTTAACCGCACTCATAGTGGAGCAGCCGGTTAATGCCAGCGGTAACGCGCAGAGAAGCAAACGTAGCGATTTCATGACTCGATCCTTTCTTGTTTATTTGACGCCTGTTGGAGTGCAGGATCGGCAAAAAGTGCCGTTAAACCCGATCTTCCTGAAAACAAGCTTTGAGTCGACGGCTGGCTAACAGCCACCAGAAGGCATAGAGATCGGCGATCAGCAGGCCGATAGTCAGCATCGAAGGTGACTCGCCGCTCAGCCATAACAGCGGCTGCCAGAGCAGCAGCAGCGTCTGCGACAGCACCAGCAGCCAGCGCATTAGCGGCCAGAGACGGGGAAAACGCTGCCGCTGCCCGCTGACGATAAACGCCAGTACCGCCGGGATACCCGGCAATAATCCTAGCCAGAAATTATCGTGATCGGGATAGAACAGGTTCAATAACACATCGCCCTGCTGGCGGGAGGCCCCCGCCATAATGAACAGCACCCAGGTTCGCGCCTGCAGCAGCAGTACGCACCAGAACAGAAACGGTAGCCTGAGCCGGCCGTGGGCATCGAAATCAGAAGGGATAAACTCAGTATTCTTCATCTTCAATCAAACGTTTACCCAGACTCAGGATATCGGCATATTCGTAACCAAGCCGTTCATACATCCCCTGCACCACCTCATTATCATCGCGAACCATGATGTTAATTTTCGGGCAGCCGCGAGCAATCAGCTTTTTTTCCAGCCGGTTCAGCAGCGCATTGGCGATACCACGCCCGCGATATTCCGGATGCACGCCCAGGTAGTAGGCGGAACCGCGATGACCGTCATAGCCGCCCATCACCGTGCCAACCACCTCGCCATTTACTTCCGCGACGAGAAACAGGCTGACATCGTGGTTAACTTTACGCTCAATGTCCATTTCCGGGTCATTCCACGGGCGCAGAAGCTCGCAGCGCTCCCACAGCGTAATCACTTCTTCAAAATCTTGCTGGCGAAAAACGCGTATCTCCATAGTATTCCCCATTTTTCAAGCTTAAAAACAGCGATTATGGCGCGATTTCAGCGGATAGCCAATATCAGGCGAAATGAAGTGGAAAAAATGACATAATACGCACTGTCATGTATTGAAATGAAAAGTAAAACAATTCTTGTTTTGAATGGTCGTAACGGAAAACGCGATACGATATAACACCAGGTACCACTTGTTTGCAATTCAGGCCGAATGAGCACTTTTAAACCATTAAAAATACTTGCTTCGCGCCGCCAGGTGCTGAAAGCAGGACTGGCTGCCATGACCCTTTCCGGGGTTTCATCGCAGGTCATCGCAAAAGAACAGCCGCTGACGACGTCCAACGGCCACAGTAAACCCGCGGCGAAAAAGGCGGGCGCGAAGCGCATCGTTATGCTCGACCCGGGCCATGGCGGTATTGATACCGGCGCTATCGGTCACAACGGTTCAAAAGAGAAGCATGTCGTACTGGCGATTGCCAAAAACGTACGCAGCATTCTGCGCAATAACGGTATTGACGCGCGCCTGACGCGTTCTGGCGATACCTTTATCCCGCTGTACGACCGCGTGGAAATTGCCCACCAGCACGGCGCCGATCTTTTTATGTCGATTCACGCCGATGGCTTTACCAACCCCAGCGCGGCCGGCGCGTCGGTATTTGCCCTCTCCAACCGCGGTGCGAGTAGCGCGATGGCGAAATACCTCTCCGATCGCGAAAACCGCGCCGATGAGGTCGCCGGTAAAAAAGCCACGGCCAAGGACCATCTTTTGCAGCAGGTGCTGTTTGACCTGGTGCAGACCGATACCATTAAAAACAGCCTGACGCTGGGTTCGCATATCCTGAAAAATATTAAGCCGGTGCATAAGCTGCATAGCCGTAACACTGAACAGGCCGCCTTCGTGGTATTGAAGTCGCCGTCAATCCCGTCCGTACTGGTTGAAACCTCATTTATCACCAACCCGGGCGAAGAAAAACTGTTAGGTACCACCGCGTTCCGGCAAAAAATCGCCAGCGCGATCGCGTCCGGCATCATCAGCTATTTCCACTGGTTCGATAACCAGAAGGCCCACTCGAAGAGACGTAAATGAAGCCCGACGCGCAACAGGTAAAACGCTATCTCCTCCAGCTCCAGGAGACCATTTGCCAGAAACTGAGCGCCATTGACGGCGGTGAATTTGTCGAAGACAGCTGGCAGCGCGAAGGCGGCGGCGGCGGTCGCAGCCGGGTTCTGCGCGATGGCGGCGTGTTTGAGCAGGCGGGCGTAAACTTCTCCCACGTTCACGGCGACGCCATGCCGGCTTCGGCAACGGCGCATCGCCCGGAACTGGCCGGTCGCAGCTTTGAGGCGATGGGGGTTTCTCTGGTGGTACATCCGTGGAATCCCTATGTGCCGACCAGCCATGCCAACGTGCGTTTTTTCATTGCTGAGAAGCCCGGCGCAGAGCCGGTGTGGTGGTTCGGCGGCGGGTTTGACCTGACGCCCTTCTACGGCTTTGAGGAGGATGCGGTTCACTGGCATCGCACGGCTCACGATCTGTGCCAGCCCTTCGGCGCAGAGGTTTATCCGCGCTATAAAAAATGGTGCGATGACTACTTCTATCTGAAGCATCGTCACGAGCAGCGCGGAATTGGCGGCCTGTTCTTTGACGATTTGAATACCCCGGACTTTGACCACTGCTTCAGCTTTATGCAGGCCGTTGGCAATGGCTACACCGATGCGTATCTGCCGATCGTTGAGCGGCGCAAAGCCACGCCATATGGCGAGCGGGAGCGTCAGTTTCAGCTCTATCGTCGCGGCCGCTACGTGGAGTTCAATCTGGTGTGGGATCGCGGGACGCTGTTTGGCCTGCAGACCGGCGGGCGCACGGAGTCGATTCTGATGTCGATGCCGCCGCTGGTGCGCTGGGAGTATGACTACCGGCCGGAAGAAGGCAGCCCTGAGGCTGCCCTGAGTGAGTTTATTCAGGTTCGCGAATGGATTTAATGCCGGGCGGCGCCTCCGCTTGCCCGGCCTACGCTATCCCGTAGGTCGGGTTAGCGCAGCGCCACCCGACAAATCCCTTACAGCGGCTGAGTCTGAGCCTCGACCACCGCCAGCACGACCATAGTGCCGATGCATCTCCAGCGTCAGAAAGTGAGTCTATTCAGTTCCACGCATGGATTTAATGCCGGACGACGCCTTCGCTTGCCCGGCCTACGCTATCCCGTAGGTCGGGTTAGCGCAGCGCCACCCGACAAATCCCTTACAGCGGCTGAGTCTGAGCCTCGACCACCGCCAGCGCGACCATAGTGCCGATGCATCTCCAGCATCAGAAAGTGAGTCTATTCAGGTTCGCGAATGGATTTAATGCCGGGCGGCGCCTTCGCTTGCCCGGCCTACGTTATCCCGTAGGTCGGGTTAGCGCAGCGCCACCCGACAGATCCCTTACAGCGGCTGAGTCTGAGCCTCGACCACCGCCAGCGCGACCATATTGACGATGCGACGCACGGAAGCGATAGGCGTCAGAATATGCACCGGCTTCGCCACTCCCATCAGCACCGGTCCGACGGTCACCCCTTCCGAACTGGAGACGCGCAGCAGGTTATAGCTAATGCGCGCGGCTTCCATATTCGGCATCACCAGAATGTTAGCCGAACCTTTCAGCGGACTGTCCGGCATCCGCTCATGGCGAATACTTTCCACCAGCGCAGCATCGCCGTGCATTTCACCATCGATCATCAGATCCGGCGCCAGCGCTTTCACCCGCTCCAGCGCTTCGCGCATTTTGCTTGCAGACGGGCAGTCAGAGGAACCGAAGTTGGAGTGCGACAGCAGCGCCACGCGCGGCTCAATACCAAAACGACGGACGCTTTCCGCCGCCATCAGCGTAATTTCCGCCAGCTGCTCCGGCGTAGGATCGTTATTGACGTAGGTGTCGGCGATAAAGGTGTTTCCGCTTGGCAGCAGCAGCGCATTCATGGCCCCCGCGGTGCTGACGCCGTCACGGTAGCCAAACAGCGGCTGAACGACCCCATAATGCTCATGGTAGTCGCCGATGGTACCGCAGATCATGGCATCCGCCTCGCCACGGTGCACCATGATTGCGCCAATGACCGTCGTATTGGCAATCACCGCCCGCTGGGCCTGCTCCTGGGTCACGCCGCGGCGTTTCATGATCTGGTAATACTCGCCCCAGTACTCTTTAAAGCGCGGATCGGATTCGTTATTGACGATCTCAAAATCCACGCCGGCTTTGATCTGCAGCCCCAGCTTCTGAATGCGCATTTCAATCACGCTCGGACGACCGATCAAAATCGGTTTTGCCAGCCCCAGCGATACCAGCTCCTGTGTGGCGTGCAGGACGCGCGTCTCTTCGCCTTCCGCCAGCACCACGCGCTTAGGCTCTTTGCGCGCCTGGGAGAAAATTGGCTTCATGAACAGGTTGGTTTTGTAGACAAACTCGCTGAGCTTCTCAATATAGGCGTCGAAGTCGGCAATCGGACGCGTGGCGACGCCGGAGTCCATCGCCGCTTTGGCGACCGCCGGCGCGATCTTGACGATCAGGCGCGGATCGAACGGTTTTGGAATGATATATTCCGGACCAAAGCTCAGATCCTGATCGCCGTAGGCAGAGGCGACCACTTCGCTCTGCTCGGCATGCGCCAGTTCAGCTATCGCGTGGACCGCAGCCAGCTTCATCTCTTCGTTAATCGCCGTAGCGCCAACGTCCAGCGCCCCGCGGAAAATGAACGGGAAGCACAGCACGTTGTTGACCTGGTTCGGGTAGTCAGAGCGCCCGGTGCAGATGATGGCATCTTCGCGGACCTGCTTCGCCAGCGGCGGCAGAATCTCCGGTTCCGGGTTAGCCAGGGCGAGGATCAGCGGCGCGCGGGCCATTTTTTTCACCATCTCCGGCGTCAGCACTTTCGGGCCTGAACAGCCGAGGAAAATATCCGCCCCGTCAATCACATCGTCCAGAGTGCGTTTGCCGTCATCTTCTACCGCGTAGGCCGCCTTGGTCTCTGCCATATGGGGCTCACGGTCTTTATAGATAACGCCTTTGGAGTCGCAGACCACGATATTGTGTTTCTGCATCCCCAGCGCCACCAGCAAATTCATGCAGGCAATCGCCGCCGCGCCCGCGCCGGATACCACCATCCGAACGTCGGAAAGATTCTTCTCAACCACCCGCAGGCCGTTAATAATCGCCGCGGTGCTGATAATGGCCGTGCCGTGCTGATCGTCATGGAACACAGGAATGTTCATGCGCTCGCGCAGCTTTTGCTCGATGTAGAAACACTCTGGCGCTTTGATGTCTTCGAGGTTGATGCCGCCGAAGGTGGGCTCCAGCGCCGCCACGACATCGATAAATTTATCCGGATTCAGCTCATCGACTTCGATATCGAACACATCAATCCCGGCGAATTTTTTAAACAAAACGCCCTTGCCTTCCATCACCGGCTTACCGGCTAGCGCACCAATATTCCCCAGTCCCAGCACCGCGGTGCCGTTGGAGACAACGGCCACCAGGTTGCCACGGGCGGTATATTTGTAGGCGGCCAGCGGATCTTTCTCGATTTCCAGACAAGGTGCCGCCACGCCTGGCGAGTAGGCCAGCGCCAGATCGCGCTGGGTGGCCAGAGGCTTGGTAGGGACAACCTGAATTTTCCCGGGAACGGGAAACTCATGGAAATCGAGGGCGCTTTGTTTCAACTGCTCATCCATTTTATTGTTCCTTTCACGTATCGGTCGTAGGGGGTGTGCGTAATGACTATCCTGGTGCCCACCCTAAGGTGGCGCATAGTATCTCGCCTGACGGCTTTTCAAACTTTGAACGCCGCCAAACTCTCGCCATCGCAATGGTATATTTGTTATCGATTTATAACATTTATGTAACCTGATTTCGAAAGCAATGATAGTCCCGTCTGCTATGCTTTTTAGTTATCCACCCGATAAACACCTCGACAAACAATCAACAAAAACTCATGCAACATCTTGTTTCAGGAGTCCATTATGTCCCGAAGAGAACTTGCCAACGCCATTCGCGCCCTGAGCATGGACGCCGTACAGAAAGCCAACTCCGGCCACCCCGGCGCCCCGATGGGGATGGCGGATATCGCCGAAGTCCTGTGGAATGATTTCCTTAAACACAATCCGGAGAATCCGCACTGGTATGATCGTGACCGCTTTGTGCTCTCTAACGGTCATGCGTCGATGCTGTTGTATAGCCTGCTGCATCTGACCGGCTACGATCTGCCGCTGTCCGAATTGAAAAACTTTCGCCAGCTCCATTCGAAAACGCCCGGCCACCCGGAACACGGCTATACTCCCGGCGTCGAGACAACCACCGGCCCGCTTGGCCAGGGGCTGGCCAACGCCGTCGGCATGGCGATTGCCGAGCGCACGCTGGCGGCGCAGTTTAACCGTCCCGGCCACGACATTGTCGATCACTATACCTGGGTGTTTATGGGCGATGGCTGTCTGATGGAGGGGATCTCCCACGAAGCCAGCTCGCTGGCGGGGACGCTGGGTCTCGGTAAGCTCATCGGCTTCTATGACCATAACGGCATCTCAATCGATGGTAAAACCGACGGCTGGTTCACCGACGATACCGCCGCGCGCTTTCGGGCCTATCACTGGCACGTGATTGGCGATATTGACGGCCACGACCCGCAGGCAGTGAAACAGGCGATTCTCGAGGCGCAAAGCGTCACGGATAAACCTTCGCTGATCATCTGCCGCACCGTGATCGGCTATGGCTCACCGAATAAAGCCGGTTCGGAAGAGTCCCACGGCGCAGCGCTGGGGGAAAAAGAGGTGGCGTTAACCCGCGAGAAGCTGGGCTGGAAATATCCACCGTTTGAGATCCCCAAAGAGATTTATCAGCAATGGGACGCCCGGCCGCGCGGCGAGCAGGCAGAACAGACGTGGAATCAGCGGTTCGCCGCTTATCAGCAGCAGTATCCTGAACTGGCGGCGGAGCTAAAACGCAGAATGGACGGCGCGCTGCCGGCGAACTGGAGCGATGCGGCGCACGATTATATCGCGCAACTGCAGGCCGAGCCGGCGAAAATTGCCAGCCGTAAAGCGTCGCAAAATGCCCTGAACGCCTATGGCCCGCTCCTGCCGGAACTGCTGGGCGGGTCGGCCGATCTGGCGCCGAGCAACCTCACCATCTGGTCCGGGTCAACATCCATCAAAGAGGATGTGGCGGGTAACTATATTCATTATGGCGTACGCGAGTTCGGCATGACGGCGATCGGCAACGGCATTGCTCTCCACGGCGGCTTTATCCCCTATACCTCCACCTTCCTGATGTTTGTCGAATATGCGCGTAACGCAGCGCGAATGGCGGCGTTGATGAAAGCCAGACAGATAATGGTCTATACCCATGACTCGATTGGGTTAGGGGAAGATGGCCCCACTCATCAGGCGGTCGAACAGCTGGCCAGTCTGCGACTGACGCCGAACTTCAGCACCTGGCGCCCCTGCGATCAGGTCGAAACGGCGGTCGCGTGGCAGGCGGCGATTGAACGACAAACCGGCCCCACCGCGCTGATACTGTCGCGGCAAAATCTGGCGCAAATGGCGCGGACGCCGCAACAGGTACAGGATATTGCCCGCGGCGGCTATGTGCTGAAAGATGCGGGGGGCAAACCAGATTTAATCCTGATAGCCACCGGCTCCGAAGTGGAGATAACCGTGCTGGCGGCGGAAAAGCTGCTCGCCAAAGGTGTTAACGTGCGGGTAGTCTCCCTGCCTTCAACCGATGTTTTCGATGCGCAAGATGCGGCATACCGGGAATCGGTTCTTCCGGCTAACGTCAGCGCCAGAATTGCCGTTGAGGCCGGTATCGCCGACTACTGGTATAAATATGTCGGGCTGAAAGGCGCCATCGTGGGAATGAGAAGCTACGGTGAATCGGCGCCGGCGGATAAGCTCTTCCCGTTCTTTGGCTTCACCGTCGAGCATATCGTCAGTCTCGCGGATGAAATATGTAACGGGTAACCCATAGCGTGGGCCAGGCATCTGGCCCCTGCCAGTTATCACACTGCGGCTGCTGCGCATAGCGAACCAGGCTAAACCGCTGGCCATCATAGCGCCAGCGGGTCTGAACCCCGCAATCGCCGGGGCCGCGCCCTTTATCCAGAGTCACCAGCTCGTGACGTCGCTCATCAATACTGGCATTAATCAGCTCAATATCACGCGCCGCATTGCCCGGCGGCTGGAAGGGCAGCGTCAGACGAACCTGGCGGGCCACATACGGCTGCTGGCGCGACACCAGCCAGGCCAGCCAGATGGTGTTGTACGCCCCGGCTTCGCAGCTGACCATCAGTAACACCTTCTCATCCGTCAACGCGGTAACCCGAATCTCGCGGCGGAAAGGGTCCAGCGAACAGGCGCTATTGTTCATCCGCTCGTTGCCGTAATCCATCAGGTCATTGAGCTCCTCCCGACTGAGCGGTGATTGCGAGAGATCGACTTTGCCAACCGCCCGCAGCGCAGGTGCCGGCGGTACGCTAAGCGGCGGCTCTTCGCCCTTCCCTACCCACGCGGTTTCACTGCCGACACGCTTTTGATGGCTATCGATAAACAGCAACGCGGCTTTCAGTCCTTGCAGAGAAATGCTTTGCAGCCCGTTAACCAGGGTTATCGCCTGCCCCTCCTGCACCTGCTGGAGAAAAGCATCGATCGTCACGCTATCCCCGGTTTTGAGCAGCTTATCCGCAACCTGCCAGTGTTTATCGGTCAACGCCAGCGGTTTACCATCAAGCAAAAGACGAGGAGCGATTGGCGCCAGGGCGGCAACCGGGTTACCGATACCGCCCAGCTCAATGCGCAGGCTGGCATCCGTGACGGCGCCGGCGCTACGGCTGAGAGTCATAACCAGTCCGTGATGCAGACCAACGTTGCGAGCGACGCAGAAATTCTGATTATTGCAGGTGACCAGCCAGTCGTCGAAGAGCTGTTGTACCGGCGCCGCCCACGCCCATGACGTCGGTATCAAACCGAAAAACAGAAAAAAAAGAACCCGATAAAGCATGCGCGGCACAACCCCAGAGAAGAACGCTCAAAACAGCAGCCATCTTCACCAGCGGCGACATGTTACTCAATCAGATTTATCAGATAACCCCGCCATCAGTCCCGATGTTTGCAAATATTGCAGCAGGATCACCGCCTTGCCATCGCGTATCTCGCCGCTGGCAACCATCTGCAATGCCTGGCTGAAAGGCAGCTCCAGCACATCGATATCTTCATCTTCAACGCCGCCGCCGCGCGTTTTGCGCTGCGCGTCGCTGTACTCGGCGATAAAGAAGTGGACAATTTCGGTCACCCCGCCGGGAGACATATACAGCTCGAACAGCTTATGCGCATCGCCCACTTCGTACCCGGTCTCTTCGATGGCCTCTTTGCGGATGCAGGCTTCAGGCTCGTCGTTATCCAACAGCCCGGCGCAGGTTTCGATCAGCATCCCGTCCTCGTTACCGTTAACCCAGGTGGCAACACGAAACTGGCGGACCAATACGACGGTTTGCTTACGGCGGTTATACAACAGCACCGTGGCGCCGTTGCCGCGATCGTAAACCTCGCGCTTATGACGGACCACGCTGCCGTCGCTACGCGTCAGCTCGTAGGTCATATTGCGCAAAATAAAGTAGTTTTCAGAGAGGAGTTTATCTTTGATAACGTTGATGTTGAGTGACATACGGCCCCGCAGCGTGGAATGACGCTGTCATACTACGCTGCGAGGCCGGGTTTGTCGTTAGTGAAGCAGGGCCGATTTTACGCCGAGATAATCCATGATCCCCTGCGCCGCATGGCGACCTTCGGCCATCGCCGTCACCACCAGATCGGCGCCGCGGACGGCATCTCCGCCGGCAAAAATTTTGTCGTGCGTGGTCTGATAGCGGTAGCGGCTCTCGACACTGGCCTTAATCCGCCCCCGGTTATCAAGCTCTACGCCGACGGACTCCAGCCACGGCATCCCGTGGGGATGGAAACCAAAGGCCATAATCACCGCATCGGCCGGCATCACGAACTCGCTGCCCGGCAGCGGCGACGGGCTGCGGCGCCCCTGCTCGTCCGGTTCACCCAGTTGTGTGCGCAGAAAACGTACGCCGTTAACCCGACCGTCGCTATCCAGCTCCAGCGTCACCGGCTGAACGTTGAATTCGAACTCCGCCCCTTCTTCACGCGCGTGTTTCACCTCTTTTTTCGACCCCGGCATATTGGCCTCATCGCGACGATAGGCGCAGGTGACCTTTTTCGCCCCGTGACGCAGCGCGGTGCGCACGCAGTCCATCGCCGTGTCGCCGCCCCCCAACACTACGACATTCAGCCCGTGGGTATTGACGTAAGGCTCTTCGGGTTTCTCGCTCAGCCCCATGACTTGTTTCGTATTGGCAATCAGGAACGGCAGCGCATCATAGACCCCCGGGGCCTCTTCATTTGGCAGTCCCGCTTTCATGGAACGGTAGGTTCCGGCGCCAATAAATACCGCATCGTATTCTGCCAGCAAGGTGGTTAACGCCACGTCCTTGCCCACTTCACACTCCAGTTCAAAGCGGATACCCATCTCAGTAAAAATCTCCCGTCGCCGGGCCAGCAGTGACTTTTCCAGCTTGAAGGCCGGAATGCCAAAAGTCAGCAAACCGCCGATTTCCGGATGACGGTCGAAGACCACCGGCTGCACGCCGTTTCGGATCAGCAGGTCAGCGCAGGCCAGTCCCGCCGGCCCGGCACCGATAATGGCCACCTTTTTCCCGCTATCGACAACCCGGGAGAGGTCCGGTCGCCAGCCCTGTGCCAGCGCCTGGTCGGAGATATAGTGCTCGATGTTGCCAATCGTCACCGCGCCCTGTTCATCGCGCAGCGTACAGGCCCCTTCACACAGGCGATCCTGCGGGCAAACCCGGCCGGTTATCTCCGGCAGGCAGTTGGTTTGATGGGACAGCGCCACGGCGGCGTCGATATCCCCCGCTTGTACCCGCTCAATCCACTGGGGAATATGGTTATGCAGCGGGCAGGTCCATTCACAGATACTGTGTTCGCCGCACTGCAGGCAACGCTCCGAGGCCTGCTGCGCCTGCCCGGCGTTAAAGGGCAGAACGATCTCGGCAAAATCCCTCTTGCGGATCGCCGCGGCCCGTTTATCGGCCTCGCTGCGCGGCGGCGTTGCCGCCATCTGGCGGGCTTTTGCGTCAGCTGCCGGTAATGCCATGTCGCCGGGATGCGCATGCCACGGCCGCGCATCCATCCGCGCCGTACGCAGGCGTCGCTGTCTGGCCATCGCGGACAGGGTCGCTTCCGTCGCCAGCTGCAGCGCCTGCGCCGGGCAGTTTTGCACGCAGGAGGGCCCGCCTTCACGGCCGCTGCACAGATCGCATTTATGCGCGGTGGCTTTCACTTTCCCCGCCGCCGCCGGTAACAGCACGATCTCCATGACGCCAAACGGACAGGCCACCATGCAGGATTTACAGCCGATGCACTTTTCCTCGTCAACCTGCACGCTATCATTTACCTGGCGAATGGCATCATTCGGGCAGCTGCGGGCACAGGGGGCGCTTTCACAATGCCGACATGTTATTGCGTTACGTTTTTGCTCGTGCTTCATCACGGTAATGCGCGGTAAGAAGCGCTGCGGGGTCAGGACGTGCTGTTCGTCGTTGTGTGCCATCACGCAGGCCACTTCGCAGGCTTTGCAGCCGATGCATTTGCGACTATCGCTGATAATAAAGTGGTTCATGGTATCCTTCGGTCTTCGCTAAATAACCCCTCGATTCGCATGACTATTTATTACCCGACAAAACGGGGCAGGAACAATGTTCATTTGCCCGGAAGCGTATTTTTCTGGAGATAACCCGTTTTGGATCAAATTCTTTGACTTAAATGAAATTGCGTTTTATTTAACGTAGCAAGAAGAAGGCAGTTTAACGATGACAAACGGACGCCGGGGTAAGCGGCGGTTTGCGCAGAGAGTCGGAGAGTTCTTTACGGTGTCCGCTAAAGCCACACGATAAATTACACTATCTCCTTAATTTCTCCACGTTTGCCCGTGGAGTTGCCTATAAAGTGTCACGGACTGTGCGGTAACAAAAATGTACACAATGAGGTCTCAATTCTGATGGCGAATTTTTTTATCGATCGCCCCATTTTCGCGTGGGTTCTGGCGATCCTGCTATGCCTGACCGGAACGCTCGCAATCTTGTCACTTCCCGTCGAGCAGTATCCCGATCTTGCGCCGCCTAACGTGCGCATTACCGCCAATTATCCAGGTGCCTCCGCACAAACGCTGGAAAATACCGTCACCCAGGTTATCGAGCAGAATATGACCGGCCTCGATAACCTGATGTATATGTCTTCCCAGAGCAGCTCTTCGGGTCAGGCGACGATTACGCTGACCTTTACCGCCGGAACCAATCCCAACGAAGCCATGCAGCAGGTACAAAACCAGCTGCAATCGGCAATGAAAAAACTGCCTCAGGATGTGCAAAATCAGGGGGTGACGGTACGTAAAACCGGCGATACCAACATTCTGACTATCGCGTTCGTCTCGACTGACGGCAGTATGGATAAGCAGGATATTGCCGACTACGTGGCCAGTAACATTCAGGAACCGCTCAGCCGCGTGAACGGAGTTGGCGACATTACGGCCTACGGCTCGCAATACTCAATGCGCATCTGGCTTGATCCGGCCAAACTCACCAGCGTGCAGATGACGGCGAAAGATGTCACCGACGCCATCGAATCACAGAATGCGCAGATCGCGGTCGGCCAGCTTGGCGGTACGCCGTCGGTCGATAATCAGTCGCTCAATGCCACCATTAACGCCCAGTCGCTGCTGCAAACGCCGCAGCAGTTCCGCGATATTACGCTGCGCGTGAATCCGGACGGCTCGCTGGTGACGCTCGGCGATGTGGCGAAAGTTGAACTGGGCGCGGAAAGCTACGATTACCTCAGCCGCTACAACCGCAACCCGGCCTCCGGCCTTGGCGTGCAGCTGGCCTCCGGGGCAAACGAAATGCAGACCGCGGAGCTGGTGCTCAATCGTCTGGATGAGCTGTCGCAGTATTTCCCTCACGGCCTTGAATATAAAATTGCCTACGAAACCACCTCCTTCGTGAAGGCCTCTATCCATGACGTGGTGAAAACGTTGCTGGAAGCCATCGTGCTGGTGTTCCTGGTGATGTACCTGTTCCTGCAAAACATCCGCGCAACGCTCATCCCAACCATTGCCGTACCGGTGGTTCTGATGGGGACTTTCGCCATCCTGTTTGCCTGCGGCTACAGTATCAACACCCTGACGATGTTCGCGATGGTGCTGGCGATAGGTCTGCTGGTGGACGATGCTATCGTGGTCGTCGAAAACGTTGAGCGCATCATGAGCGAAGAGGGCCTTTCGCCGCGTGAAGCGACGCGAAAATCCATGGGCCAGATTCAGGGGGCGCTGGTCGGGATCGCGATGGTACTGTCGGCGGTCTTTATCCCGATGGCCTTCTTCGGCGGCACAACCGGCGCCATTTATCGCCAGTTTTCTATTACCATCGTCTCGGCGATGGTGCTGTCAGTACTCGTGGCCATGATCCTCACGCCGGCCCTGTGCGCCACCTTGCTGAAACCCATGAAGAAAGGCGAAGAACACGGTAAAAAAGGCTTCTTCGGCTGGTTTAACCGTATGTTCAACCGTAACGCCAGCCGCTACGAAACCGCCGTGGGCAAAATTCTTCACCGCTCGCTGCGCTGGATAGCGATCTACGCGCTGCTGTTGGGGGGGATGGTCTTTATGTTCTTACGCCTCCCGACGTCGTTCCTGCCCCAGGAAGACCGCGGCATGTTCCTGACCTCGGTGCAGCTGCCGAGCGGCGCAACGCAGCAGCAGACCTTAAAAGTCGTGCAAAAAGTTGAGGACTATTTCTTTAATCATGAACAGGCCAACGTTGCTTCGATTTTCGCTACCGTGGGCTCTGGCCCGGGAGGCAACGGTCAGAACGTCGCGCGTATGTTTATCCGCCTGAAGGACTGGGATGAACGCGATGCGAAAACCGGTACCTCGTTTGCGATCATTGAACGTGCGACAAAAGCCTTTAACAGCATTAACGAGGCGCGGGTGTTCGCCACTAACCCGCCGGCAATCAGCGGACTGGGCAGCTCCGCCGGTTTTGATATGGAGCTTGAAGACCACGCCGGCAACGGGCACGCGGCGCTCATGGCAGCCCGCGATACGCTGCTCGATCTGGCGGCGAAAGATGAGCGGTTGACCCGGGTTCGCCATAACGGCCTTGACGATAGCCCACAGCTGCAGATTGATATCGATCAGCGGAAAGCCCAGGCGCTGGGCGTGGCTATTGACGATATCAACAACACGTTGCAAACCGCCTGGGGCTCAAGCTACGTGAACGATTTTATGGATCGTGGCCGCGTGAAGAAAGTCTACGTCCAGTCCGCCGCCCCTTACCGCATGCTGCCTGACGATATTAATCTGTGGTACGTGCGCAACAGCAGCGGCACGATGGTGCCCTTCTCGGCATTTGCCACCTCGCGCTGGCAAACCGGCTCCCCGCGCCTGGAGCGCTATAACGGCTACTCGGCGGTGGAAATCATCGGCGAAGCGGCTCCTGGCATCAGTACCGGTACCGCGATGGCTATCATGGAAGATCTGACCAGACAGCTGCCAAACGGCTTTGGGCTCGACTGGACGGCCATGTCCTATCAGGAACGGCTGTCCGGCGCGCAGGCACCGGCGCTGTACGCCATTTCGCTGCTGGTCGTGTTCTTGTGCCTGGCTGCGCTGTACGAGAGCTGGTCTATCCCCTTCTCGGTCATGCTGGTGGTGCCGCTGGGGGTTATCGGGGCGCTGCTGGCCACCTGGATGCGCGGTCTTGAAAACGACGTGTACTTCCAGGTTGGCCTGCTGACGGTCATCGGCCTGTCGGCGAAAAACGCCATTCTGATCGTCGAGTTTGCTAATGAGCTAAACGAGAAAGGGGAAGATTTACTCGCCGCCACGCTGTCGGCCTGTCGCCAGCGTCTGCGGCCGATCCTGATGACCTCGCTGGCCTTTATTTTTGGGGTCCTGCCGATGGCGACCAGCACCGGCGCCGGTTCCGGTAGCCAGCATGCCGTGGGTACCGGGGTCATGGGCGGGATGATTTCCGCCACCGTCCTGGCTATCTTCTTCGTTCCGCTATTCTTCGTACTGGTACGTCGACGCTTTCCGCAAAAAGAGCGCCCGCAATAACCCGGCAGGATCCTGAGGGTCCCGTTTCTTACCCGGGAAATAACAAAAAGGCGACTGTTATAGTCGCCTTTTTTATCTGCTTACAGCCGCCGGGCTATTATTTTAGCCGTACGATTACCCTGCTCACATTGAGGATTTTATTTACGAAGCATACCTTCAATAAAATCTTTCCAGTTCCCTAGTTCATGTTCAATCATAATAGCCTCTCTTATTATTATGGGTGATTCTATGCAAATCGGTTTGGGAAAGGAAGTGCACTAAGGTTATCGCTGCGATTGCTGGTAACCCCTTCTACGCCATCATCTCTCTGATTTACTGGTACTATGAGCCTGGGAGTGGAAATTTAATGTGATGCATAGCAACATTTCGCAACATTAAGCCTGTTTTCAGATAATTTCCCCTGCCGATATCCTGCTCTTTTATCCCCCGCCGGCGAACGATTTCCAGGTTATCGTTAGCGGACTGGTTAATATTCGCCCAGTGCATACATAGAGGGTAAAAAAGGATATTTATTCACGCGGTTCACGTATTATTTTATACCGGCTTGTGTATTCGGATATTTCTGAGTTAATCGCGTAAATCAACGTAAAAGAAAAGGTTTCATTATGCTGACTATGTACGGAATCAAAAACTGCGACACCATTAAAAAGGCCCGCCGCTGGCTGGAAGCTAATCACATTGCCTATCAGTTCCATGATTATCGTGCCGATGGCCTGGATCGCGAGTTATTAAACACATTTATCGCTGAGCTGGGCTGGGAAGCACTGCTCAACACGCGCGGGACAACCTGGCGGAAACTGGATGAAACCGTGCGTGCCGGTATCAATAACGCCGATGCCGCCGCCGCGCTGATGCTGGAAATGCCGGCAATTATCAAACGCCCATTGCTCTGCGCGCCCGGGCAGCCTATGCTGCTGGGTTTCAGTGAACTCACTTATAAGAAGCTTGTTAACGAGGTATAGTCTATGTCTTGCCCGGTCATTGAGCTGGCTCAGCAGCTTATTCGCCGCCCTTCCCTCAGCCCCGATGATGCGGGATGCCAGGCGTTAATGATTGAACGCCTGCGTGCGATTGGCTTTACCGTGGAACCGATGGATTTCGGCGATACGCAAAATTTCTGGGCCTGGCGCGGGCGCGGTGAAACGCTGGCCTTTGCCGGCCATACCGACGTTGTTCCGGCCGGCGATGCTGACCGTTGGATTAACCCGCCTTTCGAACCCACCATCCGCGACGGCATGCTGTTCGGCCGCGGCGCGGCAGATATGAAAGGCTCGCTGGCCGCGATGGTGGTTGCCGCCGAGCGCTTTGTCGCCCAGTACCCGAATCATAAAGGTCGTCTGGCCTTTTTGATCACCTCTGATGAAGAGGCCAGCGCGCACAACGGAACGGTGAAAGTGGTCGAAGCGCTGATGGCCCGCAACGAGCGCCTGGACTACTGCCTGGTCGGCGAACCGTCAAGCACCGAAGTCGTCGGTGACGTGGTCAAAAACGGTCGTCGTGGCTCACTCACCTGCAACCTGACCATTCACGGCGTGCAGGGCCATGTTGCTTACCCGCATCTCGCCGATAACCCGGTGCACCGCGCGGCCCCTATGCTGACGGAGCTGGTAGCAATCGAGTGGGATAAAGGCAATGAATTCTTCCCCCCCACCAGCATGCAGATAGCCAACGTGCAGGCGGGTACCGGGAGCAATAACGTGATCCCCGGCGACATGTATGTTCAGTTCAACTTCCGTTTTAGCACTGAACTGACCGACGAAATGATTAAAGCCCGCGTCGTCGAGCTGCTGGATAAATATCAGCTGCGCTATACCCTTGACTGGTGGCTGTCTGGCCAACCGTTCCTCACCAGCCGTGGCAAGCTGGTCGAAGCGGTGGTGAACGCCATTGAGCACTATAATGAGATCAAACCCCAGCTGCTAACCAACGGCGGCACCTCTGACGGTCGCTTTATCGCTCGCATGGGTGCGCAGGTGGTTGAGCTGGGACCGGTGAATGCGACAATTCACAAAATCAATGAATGTGTTAACGCCGCCGACCTGCAGCTGCTGGCGCGGATGTATCAACGCATCATGGAACAACTGGTCGCCTGACGACCTCGACCTGAAAAGAGGAAGCGCACATGGAATGGCTAATCAACCACTGGTGGATTCTGGTGCTGGTATTTTTGGTGGGCGTCATGATTAACGTCATTAAGGATCTTAATCGCGTTGACCACAAAAAGTTTCTCGCCAATAAGCCGGAACTGCCGCCCCATCGTGATTGTAACGATAAGTGGGACGATGACGACGACTGGCCGAAGCACGACCAGCCGAAGAAGTAAGATTTCGCTCCCGCTCCCCGGTTAGCGCAACGCTACCGGGGATTTGTCGAGCTTAAGGCGATGCGCCTTAGTCGGGTCACCAACTTCGCGAAATCATATACCCGCAGGGTGCGCTCAGAAATCTCACCTTTCGTCGTTAGACTGTCTTGCGCAACGTTCATTCCCGACGATTGCCCGGCACGCCAGAATCATTCCCAACCCCATCGTCAATGAAAAAACCGCGACGCTCATTCGTTATCCGGCAATATTTTATTTACCCCTGCGTACCCGCTGAAATTATCTATGGGAAATCATAATTTAATATAAATAAGAATAAATATATTCACACAACATATATATAAACGCCCTCAGCACACCGCATTCGCCGTGGAATATTAAAACAATGATCTCACCCGCATCGGCCAATAAAAAATAATGCCATATTAGCCAGGTCCCCACGGGATATTTCGTCAATCTCTTGCTCCAATTCTATACCGCAAATACTCGGGATATTTAAACATCATGAAGGATTATCAACAACTCGATGCCAGCGTCGCGCATAGTGCGGAGATGCTGGAACAGGCGCTCCCTGCTGTGCTGCAACCTTTTCAGGACATGGCGAAATCAGCCAAAGGTGAAGGCGCGATTCCTCATCAATCCAGGCTGCTTATTGCGCTGGGTATTGCCATTTCCACCCACTGCGATCCCTGTATCGCTCGACACGCTCGTAAGCTGGCAGAATGCGGCGCCAGCCGGCAAGAAATCGCCGAAGTCGCCGGTATTTGTATCAGCATGAGCGGAGGACTCTCACTCACCTATGCCAACTCAGCGCTGGAGGCATTTGACTACTTCAGTCTCCGTATCACTACAGGACAACAGGGGGCTGGAAATGAGTAAATGCCTGCTGCTGCTTATCGGACTGTGTGTTTTTTCTCCGCGGATACTCTCTGCCCAACACTTTCCCACGGCACCGGTGAAAATTGAAGTGGGTGCCGCTGCGGGTGGCGGTATGGATATCGTCGCCAGAGCCCTCGCCGAGCGGCTCTCCCCGCTTCTGGGCCAGCCCGTGTTGGTCAGCAATCGCGCCGGCGCGGGAGGCGCTATAGCCATGATGGCGCTAAAAAATGCACAGCCGGATGGGTATACCCTCGCCCTGGTGCCTTCCTGGACGCTAAGTTATCAGCCGCTGATAAGCACGCATTATCGGGCCGAAGACTTTACTCTCCTGGCCGTACTCTATCGCTCTCCGGACGCGCTCATTGCCAGAGCCGATACGCCATGGAACTCGCTGTCGCAGATGCTCGACTCGGCTCGTAACGAACAGAAAACGCTACTGTTCGCCTCTCAAAGCCCGGTAGATCAGCTCATTATTAACTGGCTGGCCCGTCAGACTGGCAACAAAATTGCCGCGCTGCCAACCCGAGGCGGCGGGGAAATGATCCCAAAACTGCTGGGCGGCCACGTTGATTTCGCTTACAGCGCGACAATGCATACGCAATATGTCAGTTCAGGGAAAATGAAAGTCCTGGCCTCGCTCACCGACCAACGTCAATCTATTGCCCCTGATGTGCCGACGTTAAAAGAACAAGGGTGGGATATCGCCATTAATACCTTTTTTATCGTCGTACTTCCCGCTGGCGTACCGCAGGCTATTACAGAACATCTCTCCTCAGCATTTGCCGACATCATGCGCGACGAACATATTCGATCTCTGATTGAAGATAAGCTTTTTATGAATATTGATGTTCATCTGATGAAAGATGCCTCCTGCCTCATCGTCGGGCAACAATCTAAAATGCGGACCTTATTCGACACATTGCAGTAAACGCTATGCGCACAGAAGGGGGACGGGATAACAAATTATTTCCCATACGTATAAACAGAGAGCGAGGAAAACATGAAAGATCGCATTCAAACTGTTGCATATCTCCTGTGCCTTGTCGTATCCCTGCTCATTCTGTCAATGCTTATTTTCCAGGAGGATTCGGGCGCTAACACGTATGGCATGCCCTCCTCGCGACTCCCCTGTATCTATAGCGGCGTAATGGCGTTCGCTTCGCTGGCGTTATTTATTCAAGCCAGACATCGGCAAACCAAAATATTTCAGTTCCCTCACGCGTGGCGAAATATATTACCGATCCAGATCGCAATACTCCTCTATGCATGGGCGCTCTACTTCTTTGGTTTTATCGTCGCAGGTATGGGAATATTGTTTATTTTACAATGGGTAATGGGGCAACGACGCTGGAGCATTCTGTTATTACTTTCGCTGTTACCTCCGCCACTTTTATGGTTGGCCTGCACGCGCCTGCTGGGTATGGCGCTGCCATAGTGGTCCATGGAAAACACAGGAAATCAAAAATGGAACTCGTTGTTTCCGCACTCCTCACCAGTATATCTATCGATAATCTGCTTTATATTGTCGCCGGTGTCGCGCTGGGAAATATCATTGGTGCGATCCCAGGCCTGAATGCCGTAATGGCTATCGCGATTGCCGTACCGCTGACCTACTATATGCCCGCGGTGGGCGCAATGGGTTTTCTTGTTGGTATCAACAAAGGGGCGGCTTTTGGCGGCTCGGTTTCCGCTATTATCTTAAACGTCCCCGGCTCGCCTGATGCGGCGGCTACCTGCTTTGATGGTTATCCCATGCATTGTCAGGGCAAGGGAATAAAAGCGCTCAAGCTGTCTTTATTTGCCTCGGCATTTGGCGATTTTTTTTCCACCTTGATACTTATTCTTATCGCGCTCCCCCTTGCCAGCCTGGCGATTCAACTCGGGCCGGCGGAGCTCTGCGCACTGATTATCTTCACATTGATCCTGATAGCCGATCTTGATTCCGACAATATCTGGAAAGGCATACTGGCGACAGCTTTCGGCCTGCTGCTTAGCACCATCGGACTGGATCCTGTCTCTTCTCTTCCTCGCCTGACGTTCGGTTACTACCCGTTGGAAAACGGAATACCGCTGGCCCCTGCCGTTATCGGGATTCTGGCGCTGACGGAGATATCCCGACAAATGGCGGAGTACGATCGGCATAAAGCGCAGGTTCAGCCCCACAATTTACCGCCTGGCGATATGCAGGCAGATCGGTTGGGATTCGTTGAGTTTTTCCGCTTACTGCCCGCGCTGATTCGCGGTTCGCTGGTTGGCGTGATTGTCGGTATTGTTCCGGGCATCGGAGGGACCGTTTCCGCCTTTCTAAGCTACGGCGTGGAAAAAAAACGCGCCAAAGATCCGGATACTTTTGGCAAAGGACGTAGCGAAGGCGTGGTAGCCCCGGAAGCCGCAAATAACGCCGTGATCTGCGCCAGCCTGATACCGCTGTTTACCCTGGGTATTCCCGGCAGCCTCATTTCAGCCCTGTTGATTGGTGCGTTCATTCTGCACGGCATCACACCCGGCCCGCTGATGTTCGAACAGCATACTGAAACCGTTTACGCCATTTACAGCACCATGATGCTAGGCAATCTCTTTAATTTGATTGTGGGTTACATCGGATTATTTTTCTTTATTCGCCTGCTCTCTTCCCCGCGCAAACTCCTCTTCCCGATGATCATTTTCCTGTGCTTTAGCGGGATTTGCGTCATGGACAGCAGTTTTACCGCGATCGTCATCGCCATTTTGTTTATGTTCCTTGGCTACGGGATGCAGGTACTGAACCTTTCTGTCGTTTCGTTAATTATTGGCCTGGTACTGGGGCCACAGCTTGAGCTGTATATGCAGCAAACCGTGATGATGGGCGAAGGTACGCTTGCGCCGCTGTTGACCCGACCTCTGGCCTGCATACTGATTCTTCTGAGCCTTCTGATAATGGCTAAAAAGCTGGTCTCGTATTCGGCAAAAAGTCTTCGCAATGGCAGAAGAAGCGCCGGGGAATAGGGAAGGCTCTGCCTGAGCCCCGATGCCACGACAGCACCGGGGCGCACTGTCAGAGTAGTTCTATAATATCATCGTCTTTCGGCGTACTGCCGCTCAACGCTTCGTCAAAATAGTGCTTTGGCACGGTATAGCGCAGGCGCTCAAGGGCAAACTGCATGCTGCGATCGTCAATCGCGTGCCCCAGATCCTCGACAATATCCAGCGTCACGTCGCCGCCCGCCTGCTGAAGCGCCTCCTGGGCCGAAACCGCCCACGCCAGGTCGATAACGCGATCCTCGCCGCCGTGAATCAGATGGATGGTTGTCGCGGTAGTCGCCGACTGCGGAAGCGTCGCATACCGTCCGTTAAAGGCGATCACCCGCGATGCCAGCCCCGGCTCAGCTTTGATACTCTCCAGAGACATAATCGCCCCCTGCGAGAAACCAATCAGCGCCGTCGCCCGCGGACCGACGCCGCTCTGTTTCTGCCAGTAGCGAACGGTCTCAATAAAGGTCGGCATAATGGCATCAATACGCGACTGGCGATTTTCCTCCGTCACCCCCTGAACCGAAAACCACTGACGGCCCGGCGGCGGACCGCAAGGTTCCGCGCCACCGATGCTGACGATCAGCGCATCCGGGAACTGCGGCGCAAACAGACTGCCGATTTGCCCCATTGCAACCGGGTTATCGCCGACGCCATGAAACAGCAACAGCAGCTGTTGGGCAGGTGTCGCAGGGCTTTGTACAATAAAATGGTCGTGTTTCATGGCTGTCTCCTTAGTTTACGTGGGCAGTTTACGCCGCGCGCGGAATATGACCATGACATTTAACTGAATGAGTTAGTTAAAAAAATTGCAGTTCCCCGACCTGCTGACGCAGCCTCTCCGCCCGCGATGCGTCGAGGTTCAGCAGCGCCAGTCCCGCTTCTTCACGCAGCCTGGCCAGCAGCGCTTTGCGTCCGGACAGACGCAGCCCGGTGCAAATCTCCGCTTCGTCCTGGCGTTGCAGGCGGGCGCGAAGCGCCGGAAGCGGCAGCCCGGTGTGTAGCAGCAGGCGGTTCAGGCTGCCAACCACCGCCAGCAGCGGACGATGGGCAAACGCAAAGCCCGCCACATCCAGCCAGTCGTCATCCGTAAGCATAGCTGCTGGCGCTACCGGCCGCGGGAATAACGCTTCCCGCCACTCCCACAGCCAGAACTCATCGCGCGCCAGACGCTGCGACTCCCGTAAAACCAGTTCGTGCCCCGCCGAAGTTAACGGATAAAGTGCCATCGCCGTGTAGCACCCGCTACTTGCCTCACGATGGGTACCTAAACGCACCAGCGTAAAACCGCAGCGCTGCCAGAAGCGCCCTAGTTCTGGCGTATAGCCAAAGCTGACCGATAGATAATCGAGGCCGTGGCTTTGCGCTACCGCCCGGGCAACCAGAGCCTGACCAAGCCCCTCGCGCTGGCGGGTCGGGTGCACGGCGATACGAGTGATTCGCTGCCCCAATAGCGTGGCCGCCAGCGGACTTCCGCCGTGAGCCGCCAGCGACTGCGCCACCAGATTACCGCGCGGGCGGCGAAAACCGGCCCATACCGCCCGACTGAGCGCGGGATCAAGCCCTCCCTCCGCCACCCGCCATAGCGCACCGGCCACGCCGTTGCTGGTGCGGGCGCAGGTAAAATGCTGGCCCGGCGCATCCATCATCCGCCGTAAATCCAGCGGCGATGTGCGGTAATGCGCGCCGGAAAGGAGCTGATACATCGCCTCGGCCAGCCCGTCCTGCTGCCGCCAGCTGTCCTGACTCACCGCCTCAAACGTCACCTCCCCCGCTGGAGATTGCGTAAAGCTTTCATCACCAAACAAGAGTAATTCACTGACCACTGCTTCCAGCGGACAGCCTGCGGCCCAGCGGATAGGATCAAGCAGACTAAACTGGCGCAAATGGGGGAAGCTGGCGCAAAACTTGAGCAGAAAACCGCGGCCGGTCCCTTCATAGCCCTGCACGGTCGTGGTCAGTAAGGTGCGAGGAAAACGGGTGACCAGCTGGCGAAGCAGCGGCCCGGGAATGGCGGCCGCTTCATCAACGATCAGCCATGACGCTCGCATATCGCCAGCCAGCAACGCATCCGGCGCTATAAAGCGAAAACCTTCACCGGCGAACGCCGCCATCACCTCGGTCGCGCCGCGCGCCGGGGCGGTAACGATGGCATCGCCCGCCAGCTGACGTATCAACATTCCCGCCAGCGCGGATTTTCCGCGTCCGCGCTCGGCGGTAACCACGGCAATGCCCGCAGGGAGTGTGCTCAGACTGGCCAGAATAGCGGCCTGTCCGGCCTGAGGATGGCCATCAGCCGGATGCCAGCGCGGTCGTGGCACCTCCTCCGGTAGCGTCAGCGGTTCATTCTGACGCCAGACGATCGCCTCAGGATTCGCGCAGACCCGCTGACAAAAACGGTGGACAAAATGGGGAGTGGGAATAGGCTCCGGCGCGTCGCTCCAGCGCAGGGAGTCCGCATCTGGCCGCGTTGGCCAACGGGTGAAAGAGGGGGTCAGCAGGATCAGCCAGCTTCCCGCTTTCAATGTCCCGCTCAAGGCGGCAAAAGCCGCCGCGTCGAAGCCGCTGCGGGCATCAAAGAAGGCGTGGCGGTACTCGCGCCCGAGGAGAGATTTGAGGGCCTCCGGCGAGATACAGGGCGCTTCCATAGGCTGCGGCCCCACCCACAGACCATCGCCGGCCAGCCGTTTACGCAGCAGCAGCGCCTGCTCCAGACTCCACGCATCGTCGCCGCTGAGTACCAGCAGACGACGAATGCCCTGCTGCGCCATCCGCGCCGTCAGGTTAAGTAATTGATCCATTTACAGCGGCAGTCAGAGCGCATTACCAAATGTATTGCACTGCGCCGGGTCTCCGCTGTCAAACCCGCGCTTAAACCAGGTATAGCGCTGCTGCGAAGTACCGTGGGTAAAGCTGTCCGGGACCACGCGTCCCTGGCTTTGCTGTTGCAGGCGATCGTCGCCGATGGCCTCTGCGGCATTCAGCGCTTCCTGCAGATCGCCGGTTTCCATAACATCCTGATTCTGCATGCTGTGACCCCACACGCCGGCAAAGCAGTCGGCCTGCAGCTCCATTTTCACCGACAGGCGATTCGCTTCAGCCTGCGACGCGTGCTGCTGCAGCTGACGCACTTTGGATTCAATACCCAGCAGCTTCTGCACGTGATGCCCGACTTCATGAGCAATCACGTAGGCCTGTGCAAAATCGCCGTCCGCGCCGAGCTTGTTTTTCATCTCATCGTAGAACGAGAGATCGATGTAGACCGTGCTATCGGCCGGGCAGTAGAACGGCCCCATCACCGACTGGCCGGTACCGCAGCCGGTCCGCGTCGCGCCGCGATAGAGCACCAGCTTCGGCTGCGGGTACTGACGGCCCATCTTTTCGAAGATAGCGCCCCAGGTATCTTCGGTATCCGCAAGAATCACTCTGGTAAACTTCGCGGCCTGCTCTTCCTGTGGGCTGACAGAACGTTGGGTGGTGGTTTGCTGCTGTGAAACGGGCTCCCCGGTCAGCATGCCGGTCAAATCCACGCCGTAATAGCCCGCAACCAGCACGATAATCAGCAGGACGATACCGCCCTTCCCGCTGGGAAGACGGAAACCGCCGCCACCGCCCAGGGGGGAGCCGGAATCATTACGTCGATCTTCTACATTGTCGCTTTCGCGACGTCCTTGCCAGCGCATAGGCACCTCAATCCATCAAATTCTCGAATATGAGAGATCGTAGGCGGTTCGGCGCAGGATTACCACTGGAAACAACAAGGAGAGCGCCAGAAGGTAGAGCGACCTTCTGGCGAGAGGAGGATTAGTCGAGCTTAACACCAAGGCGATGGGCCACTTCTTCGTAGGCCTCAATCAGGCCACCGAGGCTCTGGCGGAAGCGGTCTTTGTCCATTTTATCGAGGGTATTTTTATCCCACAGACGGCTGCCATCTGGCGAGAACTCATCGCCCAGCACCACTTCGCCCTTGAACAGACCAAACTCAAGCTTGAAATCGACCAGGATCAGGCCGGCATCATCAAACAGCTTTTTCAATACGTCGTTGGCTTTGAAAGTCAGTTCCTGCATGCGCGCGAGGTTCTTTTTGCTTACCCAGCCAAAAGTCTCGCAGTAAGACTCGTTGACCATCGGATCGTGCATCGCATCATTTTTCAGGAACAGGTCAAACAGCGGCGGATTGAGTTCAATCCCTTCTTCAATACCCAGACGCTTAACCAGAGAACCGGCGGCGCGGTTACGGACTACGCACTCCACCGGAACCATCTCCAGTTTTTTTACCAGACATTCGGTATCGGAGAGCAACGCTTCCATCTGAGTCGGGATACCGGCTTCTTCCAGTTTGCTCATAATGAAATGGTTAAATTTGTTGTTCACCATGCCTTTACGATCGAACTGCTCAATGCGCGCGCCATCCCCTGCTGAAGTATCGTTACGGAATTCGAGTACCAGCAGATCCGGATTCTCCGTGCTGTAAACGGTTTTCGCTTTACCACGATACAACTCAGCTTGCTTTTGCATCTTTGTCACTCCAGTGAAGATATAGACGATAAATATTGCGCTTTTCTGCCGACGCACACGTTTGCGTCACTATACATGAAAAAGGGCTGGATTGCTCCAGCCCTGTTTATTACTTACTGAATGCGGCCTGGAATACGGCTACCAGGGCGTCATTCTGCGACTGCGTCAACGTATGGCCTTTCGGATCGATGAACTGCAGACTGCTGCGGTTATCGAGATCGCCGACCTGCAGTTTGTAGTCACCGGAAACCAGCTGCGGATCGCTGGCGCCCAGCGCCTGCCAGCTGCTGTCAGACAGCGGCTTGTAGGTCAGCGCCATGCTGCCTTGCGAGCGGGTGCTATCCGTCACCTTCATGCCCACTTTTTCCAGTGCGCCCGGCAGACGTTGCCACACCATGTTGAACGGTGCGCGAACAACCAGCATTGGCAGACCCGTATCGTCGGCAGCACTCTGCACATCGAAGGTCGCGCCAGCATTTTTCTGCGCCGCATTCTGTGCGCTGGTGGCGTTCATATCCAGACCTTCGGAAATGACGTTCAGCATCGACGTGCTATAGCGTTGCAGAGAAGCCGGATCGGATACCGGTTTCCCGGCCTGCTCAAGATTCACCAGCTTCACGATAACCGCCTGCTGATAACCCTGAGGTTTCACTGAGATTTGATAGCGACCACGATACTGCTGGTCTTCATCGAGGCGATTCCATTCAACCCAGTCGGTATTCAGCGTCTGGCTGGCATCGTCACGTTTGGTGATGACATAGTTCTTAGACTGTATGATGCTGGCTACCTGCGCCCACAGCGAACCGCTACGACCGTTCTCGACCATCAGCGTGGCGGTATCGCCATTGAACTGAGTACGAGCGCCGCTCACCAGTGCCAGAGGCTGAGCCGGTGGGCGGATGTCCAGAGCTTTGCCCACTGCGCCTTTGCTGGTCGCAACCGGAATATTATAATCACCAACCTGAACCGGCAGAATCATGCCAGCAGGTGCGTGAAGTTCACTGAGCGGCGTAGCTTGCAGATAGACCTCATCGCCTCCCACCTGACGTTTGTAGCGTGAGTCGGAACTACAGGCCGCGAGAAGCAGGACCAATGAAACACCCGCAACCTTCGTCAGGCGCGACTTCTGTACTGAGTAAGCCATCAAATCTCCCTAAACTTTACAGCAAACCGGCATGCTTCAGCGCTGCGGTAACGGCCTGAGTACCCTGTTCGGTAATCGGCGTCATCGGCAGGCGCAGCGTATCGGTTGCCACAAGACCCAACGCCTTACATGCCCATTTCACGGGGATCGGGTTGGGTTCGACAAATAATTTTGTATGCAATGGCATCAGACGTTGGTTAATTGCACGAGCTTGCGCAAATTGGCCTTCTACAGCCAGTCGGCACATATCCGCCATTTCGCGAGCCGCAACGTTCGCCGTTACGGAAATCACGCCCTGACCGCCGAGCTGCATAAAGTCCATTCCGGTGGCATCATCGCCGCTCAACAGAATAAAGTCATCTGAAACCAGCTCTTTGATCTGATGAACACGACTTAAGTTCCCCGTCGCTTCCTTAATACCAATAATATTTTTTACTTCCGCCAGGCGACCGACGGTTTCCGGCAGCATGTCGCAACCGGTACGGGACGGCACATTATACAGAATTTGCGGCAGGTCGGTGTGTTCTGCGATGGCTTTAAAGTGTTGGAACAGCCCTTCCTGGGTCGGACGATTGTAATAAGGAGTGACCGTCAGGCAACCGACAACACCGCTATTGTTAAAACGTTTGGTCAGGCTAATCGCCTCTGCGGTTGCATTTGCACCGGTACCTGCGATGACCGGGATACGCCCGTCAGCAAGTTCAAGCGTCATCATCACGACATCGCCATGTTCTTCATGGCTCAGGGTCGCGGATTCTCCGGTAGTCCCTACCGAAACGATCGCCGAGGTTCCGCTGGCGACATGGTAATCAATCAGTTTTTTCAGGCTTGACCGGCAGACATTACCGTTTTCATCCATCGGCGTGACAAGCGCTACAATACTTCCCGTGAACATGGGCCATCCTCAGAGCTGAAGTGCGACAAGATTCTCAATGTTACGTTTGGTGCCGTAATAAAAGCAAGAGACCCGATGCCATCAGGGATGTTGTATGCCGGTTTTTTTTATGCTTTCCTAATGTTACCTCACCTTTTTAAAGGAAGAACAGGTTTGACCGCCTCATTACAACACTATCTGGTTATTACCGCTTTGGGCGCTGACCGTCCCGGCATCGTGAACACCATCACCCGCCACGTCAGCAGCTGCGGCTGTAATATCGAAGACAGCCGGCTGGCCATGCTTGGTGACGAGTTTACGTTTATCATGCTGCTTTCAGGTTCATGGAACGCGATTACGCTGATCGAATCGACCCTGCCGCTGAAAGGTGCTGAGCTGGATTTGCTGATCGTGATGAAGCGGACGACCGCGCGGCCTCCTCAGGCCATGCCAAACACCGTCTGGGTCCAGGTTGAGGTACCGGACTCGCCGCACATTATCGAGCGTTTCACTGCCCTGTTTGACGCGTGGAATATGAACATCGCCGAACTGGTTTCTCGGACCCAGGTCAGCGGTGATGACGATTCAGCGCAGTTGTTCATTCAGATAACCGCACACAGCCCTGCAACACAAAATGCATCAAATATCGAACAAGCGTTCAAAGCCCTATGTACAGAACTGAACGCACAAGGCAGTATTAACATCGTTAATTATTCACAACATGATGAACAGGATGGAGTTTGAGTAATGAATCCACTGAAAGCCGGTGATCTTGCACCGAAATTTAGCTTACCGGACCAGGACGGCGAGGAAGTAAATTTGACCGACTTCCAGGGACAGCGTGTTCTGGTTTATTTTTACCCGAAAGCCATGACCCCGGGTTGTACCGTTCAGGCCTGCGGCCTGCGCGATAATATGGATGAGTTAAAAAAAGCGGGCGTTGAAGTCCTGGGTATCAGTACTGATAAACCGGAAAAACTCTCCCGTTTCGCCGAAAAAGAGTTGCTGAACTTCACGCTGCTGTCTGATGAAAATCACCAGGTATGCGAGCAGTTTGGCGTCTGGGGCGAAAAATCGTTTATGGGGAAAACCTACGACGGTATTCACCGCATTAGCTTCCTGATCGATAGCAACGGCAAAGTCGAACACGTGTTTGATAACTTTAAAACCAGCAATCACCACGATGTGGTGCTGAACTGGTTGAAAGAAAACGGCTAACGTTCTACCCGACGCAGGACGCCGGGTCACCATTCACTGACCCGGCGTCCGTTTTCTTCCCCGCGTTTTCCGGCCGCAGACTATTTCTCTTCTTCCACCGCCAGGCCATCCGGCCACGCATGCACTACCGCTTTGATAAGGGTTGCCAGCGGAATCGCAAAGAAGACTCCCCAGAATCCCCACAGCCCACCGAAGATAACCACCGACAGGATAATCACCAGCGGATGCAGGTTGACCGCTTCGGAAAACAGCACCGGTACCAGCAGGTTACCGTCCAGTCCCTGAATAATCAGGTATACCGCAAACAGGCTCCAGAACTCCGGACCTGCGCCAAACTGGAACAGCGCCACGCCGACGACCGGAATGGTCACCACGAAGGCGCCGATGTACGGAATCAGCACCGAGAACCCGACCAGCACCGCCAGCAGCAGCGAATAGTTGAGATCGAACAAGATAAAGCCAATCCACGTTGCCACGCCGACGACAATCATCTCCAGCACCTTACCGCGGATATAGTTGGTAATCTGCTGGTTCATCTCTTTCCATACCTGCCCCGCCAGCCCGCGGTTGCGCGGCAGCACGCGGCGCACGGCGTTCAGCATCTGCTCTTTATCTTTTAGCAGGAAGAACACCATCAGCGGCACCAGCACCAGATAGACCGCCAGAGTCAGTAAGCCGACCAGCGAAGCCAGAGAGTATTTGACGACCGAGTCGCCGACGGTGAGCACGCGGTTACGCATATTGTCCGCCATGGCGTCGATAATCCCGGCGTCCATCAGCGCCGGGTAACGGCGCGGAACCGTGGCGGCAAAATCGGACAGCTTATTGAGCATGCCCGGCATATCGCGAATCAGATAGATGCCCTGCTGCCAGGCAACGGGCATCACCACAAACGCCATCAGCAGCAAGACGCCCACGAACAGAATCAGCACGAACGAGGTTGCCCAGGTTCGCGAAAGCCCTACGCGCTCCAGCCTGACGGTTGGCCATTCCAGCAGATAAGCCAGCACGATAGCAACCAGCAATGGCGCCAGCAGGCCGCTGAAAAAGAACATGATTCCGAACCCGGCCAGCAAAATAACCAGCAGCGCTATCGCTTCCGGATCGCTAAACCGACGACGATACCACTGCATTAACATCTCAAGCATAAAACCCTTCCCTGAAGCGCGTAGCGGCAAAAAAACCGAGGGAATTGTATCTAAATGTCACCTGAAAGACTTCGCTTTTATTAGCAAAGCCACAAACATTGACGCTGGCGTGAATATCATATTTTCAATAGCCTCAACGCCAGCTAAACTCGCATGACGCGCGGAAATGGAACATTACGCCGCCCAATCGGTCAAACTGGCACACCCACATTACAGGACAGAGGTTATGTTCAGGCAGTTAAAGAAAACGCTGGTGGCAACCGTCATAGCGTCGCTGACGCTGGGTTCGATTTTGCCTGCTTTTGCTGACTCCGCAGATACCCTGCCCGATATGGGAACCTCTGCGGGAAGCACGCTCTCTATTGGCCAGGAAATGCAGATGGGGGATTACTATGTGCGCCAGCTACGCGGTAGCGCGCCGCTCATCAACGACCCTCTGCTGGTGCAATATATTAACGGATTAGGGATGCGTCTGGTCTCGCACGCTAACTCTGTTCGCACCCCTTTCCACTTTTACCTGATTAATAACGACCAGATAAACGCCTTTGCTTTCTTCGGTGGCAATGTCGTGCTGCACTCCGCTCTGTTCCGCTATTCAGATACCGAAAGCGAGCTGGCATCGGTAATGGCGCATGAAATCTCACACGTCACCCAGCGCCACCTCGCGCGAGCAATGGAAGACCAAAAGCGCAACGCTCCGCTGACCTGGGTCGGTGCGCTGGGCTCAATTCTGCTGGCGATGGCGAGCCCGCAGGCCGGTATGGCGGCCCTCACCGGTACGCTGGCGGGAACCCAGCAGGGGATGATCAGTTTTACCCGGCAAAACGAAGAAGAGGCTGACCGCATCGGGATTCAGGTGCTGCAGCGCTCCGGTTTTGATCCGCAGGCGATGCCGGCCTTTATGGGCAAACTGCTCGACCAGTCGCGCTACTCTACCCGTCCGCCGGAAATGCTGCTGACTCACCCCTTGCCGGAAAGCCGTCTGTCTGACGCCCGCAACCGCGCCAACCAGATGCGTCCTGTGGTTGTTCAGTCTTCCGCCGATTTTTACCTCGCCAAGGCCAGAACCCTGGGAATGTATAACTCAGGGGAAAATAAGCTTGGCGACGATCTGCTGAACGCGTGGGCGAAAGGCAATATCCGCGAACAGCACGCCTCCCAGTACGGGCGAGCGCTGCTGGCCATGGGAAGCAATAATTACGATCTGGCGCGCAAAACGCTGCAGCCTCTGCTGAGCGCCGATCCGCAGAACGCCTGGTATCTCGACCTGGCAACCGATATCGATCTCGGACAGAAGAAAACGGCCGATGCGATTAACCGCCTGAAAAATGCCCGCGAAATTCGTACCAACCCGGTTCTGCAGCTGAACCTTGCCAACGCATACTTACAGGGCGGACAAGCGGCGGAAGCGGCGAAAATCCTCAACCGGTACACCTTTAGCTACAAAGATGACGGCAACGGCTGGGATCTGCTGGCGCAGGCTGAAGCGAGCCTCGGCAATCGTGACCAGGAGCTGGCGGCACGCGCAGAAGGTATGGCGCTGGTCGGCCAGCTCGATCAGGCGATTACTCTGCTGAGCAGCGCCAGCTCGCAGGTGAAACTGGGCAGTTTGCAGCAGGCGCGCTACGATGCGCGTATCGACCAGCTGCGCCAGCTGCAGGAACGATTCCGCCCCTATCAAAAAATGTAAGGAGACGACATGTCTGACGCGGTAAAAATCTATCACAATCCCCGCTGCTCCAAGAGCCGCGACACCTTAAGCCTGTTGAAGGCTAACGGTATCGATCCTGAAGTCGTGCTCTACCTGGAGACGCCGCCGGATGCAGACACGCTCCGCCAGCTGTTAAAAATGCTCGGAATGGTCAGCGCCCGCGAACTGATGCGCCAGAAAGAGGATCTGTATAAATCCCTGGAGCTCGCCGACCCGCAGCTTAGCGAGGAGGCGCTGATTCAGGCCATCGTCGATAATCCGAAGTTGATGGAGCGCCCGATTGTCGTCAGCCATGGCCAGGCGCGGATCGGCCGACCGCCGGAGCAGGTTCTGGAAATCGTCAACTGATGCCGATGCGCCATTGCGGTTTGCCGTGATGGCGCAGCGGGTGAAAGACGAAGGGCGCGGATTGGGCAGATCGCAGAGATCCGGCCCGGCTAGAGCTTGAGGATCTCTTTCACGAAAGGAATGGTCAATTTACGTTGCGCGGTAATCGAAGCGTGATCGAGCTGATCGAGCGTCATAAACAGCGAGCGCATTTCACGATCTAACCGTTTGAGCAAGAAACGACAGACGTCTTCCGGCATCTCAAAACCCCGCAGACGCGCGCGCAGCTGTAGCGCCTGCAGCTTATCTTCGTCCGACAGCGGCTGTAGCTTGTAGATTTGCCCCCAGTCGAGGCGCGACGCCAGGTCCGGCAACCCGAGATTCAGCTGGCGCGGCGGACAATCGCCGGTAATCAGCAAACGCGTTTTACCCGATTCGAGGATCCGGTTATAGAGGTTGAAAATGGCCATTTCCCACGGCTCGTCGCCGGCCACGCACTCGATATTGTCAATACAGACCAGCGAAAGCTGCTCCATCCCATCGAGCACTTCCGGTACAAACCACGTACGCTTATCCAGTGGAACATAGCCCACCGCATCGCCGCGCTGGGAAAGCTCCGCACAGGCGGCATGTAACAAGTGACTGCGCCCCGCCCCTTCGCGTGACCAGATATAGATGTACCCGCTATGTTCCTGCCGCAACACATTCTGTAAGGCAGCAAGAAGAGAAGGATTATCACCCGGCCAAAAACTCGCGAAAGTTTCATCATCGGGAAGATACAGTGGCAGAGAGAGCTGTGCCGGTGCGTTCAGATGGACCTCATCATAGGCTTACAGAAAAACGCGATGAGTTTATCACGAAGTATGCCTTGAGAGAACCGGGCGGGATCGCCGCCCGGTTGCAGGATCAATGTTTTACTTCTTCACTGTCGGCGGCATCCAGCACAACCTCTTCCGGACGCAGGACGCTGATCAGTTTGAAAATCAGGCTCAGACCCACGCCGACAATTGTCGCCAGCGCCATGCCTTTCAGCTCCGCCGCACCAATGTGCACTTTCGCGCCGCTGACGCCAATGATCAGAATCACGGAGGTCAGAATCAAATTCTGCGCCTTGTTGTAGTCCACTTTCGATTCGATCAGGACGCGAATACCGGAGGCGCCAATCACCCCGTACAGCAGCAGCGAAACGCCGCCCATCACCGGCAGCGGGATAATCTGAATCGCAGCCGCCAGTTTCCCTACGCAGGAGAGCAGAATCGCGAAGATTGCCGCGCCGCCGATAACCCAGGTACTGTAGACACGGGTGATCGCCATAACGCCGATGTTCTCGCCATAAGTGGTGTTGGGCGTCGAACCAAAGAAGCCGGAGATCATCGTCGACAGGCCGTTAGCAAACATCGAACGATGCAGCCCGGGATCGCGGATCAGATCTTTTTTAACGATATTCGCCGTCACCACCAGGTGGCCGACGTGCTCGGCAATCACCACCAGCGCAGCGGGCAGGATGGTGAAGATAGCAAACCATTCAAAGCGCGGGGTGTAGAACGTCGGCAGGGCAAACCAGTGCGCCTCGGCGATCGGCGTAGTGTCGACAACGCCCATCACGAAAGAGAGCGCGTAGCCGACCAGCACGCCGATCAAAATCGGGATAATGGCCATGAAACCGCGAAACAGCACCGAACCGAAGACCGTCACCGCCAGCGTCACCATCGAAATAATGATGGTTTTGCTGTCCGGCGATTGCCCGTCAGCCGGCAGCAGGCCAGCCATATTGGCAGCGACGCCCGCCAGTTCGAGGCCGATAACCGCGACAATGGCCCCCATAGCCGCCGGCGGGAACATCACGTCCAGCCAGCCGGTGCCGGCTTTTTTGACAATAAAGGAGACGATGCAGAACAGAGCGCCGCACATAATGAAGCCACCCAGCGCCACCTCATACCCCAGCGGCAGCAGCAGCAACACCGGGGATATAAATGCGAAGCTCGATCCGAGATAGGCCGGGATTTTTCCCTTACAGATGAAAAGATACAGCAATGTCCCAATGCCGTTAAACAGCAGGACGGTAGCCGGGTTGATATGAAACAGAACGGGCACCAGAACCGTTGCGCCAAACATAGCGAACAGATGCTGCAAACTCAGTGGGATAGTCTGTAAAAGCGGCGGTCTTTCACTCACCCCGATTGCGCGGCGCGTCATAGCGTTTTCCTCTAAGAGTCGTTTATTAGTTGCTGTGAGTTTGTTTTATTCAAAAAAAAGCCGACTCTTAAAGTCGGCTTCTTATTATCTATGTAATCACTTGGTACCAAAAATCTTATCGCCGGCATCGCCGAGCCCCGGAATAATGTATCCGTGCTCGTTGAGGCCCTGGTCAATGGATGCGGTATACATCTCAACATCCGGATGCGCTTTCTCCAGCGCGGCAATCCCTTCCGGCGCCGCCACCAGAACCAGCACCTTAATGCTGGAGCAGCCCGCTTTTTTCAGCAGGTCGATAGTGGCGATCATCGAACCACCGGTTGCCAGCATCGGGTCAACCACCAGCGCCATGCGTTCGTCGATATTCGACACCAGCTTCTGGAAATAAGGAACCGGCTCCAGCGTCTCTTCGTCACGATAGATCCCTACCACGCTGATACGCGCGCTCGGTACGTGCTCCAGAACCCCTTCCATCATCCCCAGACCGGCGCGCAGAATCGGCACAACGGTGATTTTCTTCCCTTTGATCTGCTCGATTTCTACCGGACCATTCCAGCCCTCGATGGTGACTTTCTCTGTCTCCAGATCGGCAGTGGCTTCATAAGTCAGCAAGCTACCTACCTCTGAGGCAAGTTCACGGAAGCGTTTGGTGCTGATGTCGTGCTCACGCATCAGGCCCAGCTTGTGTTTGACGAGCGGGTGTTTCACTTCCACAATCTTCATTCTCTTTCTCCTCTGAGGGGCAGCCACAAAAAAAATCGCGGGATTATACCGCTTTTTTCCATTTGCGCCATAGCCGATATGTTTGACCGGGATCAACCAAAATGCTTTGCGCTGCCTGAGCCAGTATAAAACAAAATAAAAAAACCCCGCACAGGCGGGGTCACACAAGACTTGAGGGGTGTTTTACAATGTTTCGCCGTTGCTGCTGATAACCTGTTGATACCAGGAGAAAGATTGCTTCCGGCTGCGGTCCAGCGTTCCGTTGCCTTCGTTATCTTTATCGACGTAGATAAATCCGTAGCGTTTCTTCATTTCACCGGTACCGGCGGAAACGAGGTCGATACATCCCCACGGGGTATAGCCCATCAGGTCAACGCCGTCCTCAACCACCGCTTTTTTCATCTCGGCAATATGCGCGGAGAGATAATCGATACGGTAACGATCGTTCACCGTGCCGTCAGCTTCGCGCACGTCGATGGCCCCGAAGCCGTTCTCAACAATAAACAGCGGCAGCTGGTAATGATCCCAGAACCAGTTCAGGGAGTAGCGCAGACCCACCGGGTCAATCTGCCAGCCCCAGTCTGACTTCTGCACGTACGGATTAGAGACCAGGCTTTGGGTCTCGTCATAATCCAGCTGCGGGTTATCATCGGTCGCTTTCGTGGCAAACGACATATAGTAGCTAAAGCCAATATAGTCGACGCAGCCTTCGGCCAGCGCCTGACGATCTTCTGCGGTGATATCGAGCGTAAAACCGCGGCGCGCGAAGTAGTTCAGCAGATGCTGCGGGTACTTACCGCGAACATGAACGTCGGTAAACCAGTAACGGCGATGCATGGCGTTCATTGCCATCATCATATCGTTCGGGGCACAGGAGAACGGATAAATCGGGCACATGGCAATCATGCAACCCACCTGCAGCGAGGGATTTATCTCACGGGCAGCTTTTACCGCCAGGGCGCTGGCCACCAGCTCATAGTGCGCCGCCTGATACATCACCGGTTCGCGATCTTCATCCGGCAGATACTTCAGACCTGAGTTGGTAAACGGGGCAAAATCTTCGTGGAAGTTAGCCTGGTTGTTGATCTCATTAAAGGTCATCCAGTACTTCACTTTGTGCTGATAGCGATCGAACACCACTTTCGCAAAGCGGACGAAGAAATCGATCAGCTTACGGTTACGCCAGCCGCCATACTCGGTCACCAGATGGTAAGGCATCTCGAAGTGAGAGAGCGTGATCACCGGTTCAATGCCGTACTTCAGGCATTCATCAAACAGGTCGTCATAGAACTGGAGCCCTGCTTCGTTAGGCTCCCGCTCATCGCCCAGCGGGAAGATACGTGTCCAGGCAATCGAAGTGCGGAAGCATTTGAATCCCATTTCAGCAAACAGCTGAATGTCTTCTTTATAACGATGGTAAAAATCAATCGCCTCATGGTTGGGATAATTTTTCCCCGGCAGTACGCCATCGGTGATTTCACGCGGCACGCCGTGTGCGCCGGCGGTCATCACATCAGCCACGCTGACGCCTTTACCTCCTTCCTGCCAGCCACCTTCCAGCTGATGCGCCGCCACCGCGCCGCCCCACAGAAAACCTTCTTTAAATCCAGACATGTTCTCTTCCTTATGCGCGATCGCCGTTAAGCGATCGGTTTTGCTGATTAAAATGGTAAACCGCCCCCATCAAACCGGCGTCGTTGCCGTGGCTGACGGTGTCGAGATAGTCCGCGATACCGAACCAGGCCAGATGTTCACGCAGCAGCGCCAAAAAGCCCGGCCGTTCCACAATGCCGCCGCCGATGAAAATGGCCTGCGGATCAAAAATGTTCACCAGGTTATACAGACCGCTACCGAGACCGTTGAAAAAGTCAGCCACCAGCCGCTGGCAGGTCACGTCGCCCGTATCGTAGCGATCGAATATCTCTTCCCCAGTCACCTCTTCCAGCGTTTTGCCGAAATGGTCGGCATAGCGCTGGCGCAATACGCGCATCGTGCAGTTTTCATTCATTGAATAGCGGCGAACATCGCGGGTGCCCGGACGATCGGTCTGCATATAGCCGAATTCGCCGGCGCGAAAACTGGCGCCGTGCACCAGTCGGTTATTACAGAAGATCGCCCCGCCGATGCCGGTGCCAATCGTCAGGACCAGAAAATCACTCATCTCGGCGGCTTTGCCCCGCCAGCGCTCAGCGAGCAGGACGCAGTTCGCATCGTTTTCGATGGCGACGGGAAGCCCGGTCTGTTGCTCCAGCCAGCGCTTAATGGCGAAATTATCGAACTTACGGATTGCGCCGCCCATTTCGATAAAGCCGGTGTGCGGGTTGACATAGCCAGGCGCGCTGATCGCCACGCCTTCACACGCCGGGTGAGCGACAATCCACGCCAGCATCGCTTGCAGTATCTGGTCGCCATCGCTATCGATAATCGACTGCTTGCCTTTTTCACGCAGTTCGCCTGCAGCGGTGCTGACGCCCATTTTCAACGCCGTTCCACCGATATCAAATGCGGCAATGCTCATCCCGTCTCTTCCTCCTGAATCCCCGCAGAATCTACCTTCGGCTCTCTTGAACAAAAACAGAAACCGGTTTCAGTGGCATGATGGCTATTCCCGATGTCAGAGGCAAGCACAAGAATGTACCCGGTTTCATTTTCGTGAACCGCTTCAAATTTGTTCATATCGCTGCCGATTAACGCCGACTGCAAAGCAGGCTCGCAAACGTTTGCTTTCCCTGTTAGAATTGCGCCGATTTTTCTTGCTACCGCAAATGTGTGGAGATTTCGCAGTGACCGATAAAACCTCTCTCAGCTATAAAGATGCCGGCGTAGATATTGATGCAGGCAACGCGCTCGTCGACCGTATCAAGGGTGTGGTGAAGAAAACCCGACGCCCGGAAGTGATGGGTGGACTGGGCGGATTCGGCGCACTGTGCGCATTGCCGCAAAAATACCGCGAGCCGGTTCTGGTTTCCGGCACTGACGGCGTCGGCACCAAGCTGCGGCTGGCAATGGACCTGAAGCGCCACGATACTATCGGTATTGACCTGGTGGCGATGTGCGTCAATGACCTGGTGGTCCAGGGTGCAGAACCCCTGTTTTTCCTCGACTACTATGCAACCGGTAAACTGGATGTCGATACGGCAGCCAGCGTCATCAGCGGCATCGCGGAAGGCTGCCTGCAGTCAGGCTGTGCGCTGGTTGGCGGCGAAACGGCAGAAATGCCGGGCATGTACCACGGCGATGACTATGACGTCGCGGGCTTTTGCGTCGGCGTAGTAGAAAAATCAGAAATTATCGATGGTAGCAAAGTTGCCGATGGTGACGTGCTGGTCGCGCTGGCCTCCAGCGGTCCGCATTCCAACGGCTACTCGCTGGTGCGTAAAATTATCGAAGTCAGCGGCGTCGATCCGCAGACGACCGATCTGAATGGTTCACCGCTGGCCGACCATCTGCTGGCGCCGACTCGCATCTACGTTAAGTCGGTTCTGGAGCTGATTGCTAACGTTGAAGTCCACGCAATTGCCCACCTGACCGGCGGCGGCTTCTGGGAAAACATTCCGCGCGTTCTGCCGGATAACACCCAGGCGGTCATCGACGAGTCCTCCTGGCAATGGCCAGAGGTCTTCAACTGGTTGCAGCAGGCCGGTAACGTCAGCAGCCATGAAATGTACCGTACCTTTAACTGCGGCGTCGGCATGGTTATCGCCCTGCCGGCTGAAGTCGCCGACAGCGCCATCGCGCTGCTGAACGAGAAAGGTGAAAACGCGTGGAAAATCGGCTATATCAAAGCTTCTGATTCCGAACAGCGTGTGGTCATTGAATGAAAAACATTGTGGTGCTGATTTCCGGTAACGGAAGCAATTTGCAGGCGATAATTGATGCCTGCACCCGAAAGCAGATTAACGGCACCCTGAGAGCGGTATTCAGCAATAAGGCCGACGCGTTCGGCCTTGAACGCGCGCGTGAGGCCGGTATTCCGGCCCATGCGTTATCGGCCAGCCAGTTTGCCAATCGCGAAGCCTTCGATCGCGAGCTGATGCATGAGATCGATGCTTATGCGCCGGATCTGGTGGTGCTGGCAGGCTATATGCGGATCCTTAGCCCGGCGTTTGTCGCCCATTATCAGGGGCGCCTGCTGAATATCCACCCATCGCTGTTGCCAAAATACCCGGGGCTGCATACGCATCGCCAGGTACTGGAAAACGGCGATGAGGAACACGGTACATCGGTGCATTTCGTCACCGATGAGCTCGACGGTGGTCCGGTGATTCTGCAGGCCAAAGTGCCGGTTTTTGCCGGGGATAGTGAAGACGAGATTACCGCCCGCGTGCAGACACAGGAACATGCCATCTACCCGCTGGTGGTGAGCTGGTTTATGGACGGTCGTCTGCGCATGGAGGGAAATCAGGCCTGGCTTGACAACGCCCCTCTGCCGCCGCAGGGCCATGCGGCCGAAGAATAATCATCAGCGCCTCCGGCACTCGCCAGAGGCGCATTTTATCGGTTCAGCCTCAGCCGCTTTCCCTCTGTTTTGTTTAAATCAGCGATGATTTTTGCCCGGTTTATCTCCAGGCACAGCCTCGTTTTGCACACAATATCGGCACTTGCTCGCCACCGTTTTTGTTCACAGCAGATTGAAAGAAAACTGTCATACTTCTTTGACATAGTTGGACATTCAATGGCAAAGCTCGCCATAATGAAAAAGCAACATCAATCAACCGGAGTGTGAGTTGTAATGGGCCAGGAAAAGCTATATATCGAGAAAGAACTCAGCTGGTTGTCCTTTAACGAACGCGTACTTCAGGAAGCGGCGGATAAAAGCAATCCACTGATTGAGCGCATGCGCTTTTTGGGCATCTACTCCAACAACCTCGATGAATTTTATAAAGTGCGCTTCGCTGAACTTAAGCGCCGTATCATAATTAGCGAAGAACAAGGGAGTACCGCCCATTCTCGCCATTTGTTAGGCAAAATTCAGGCCCGCGTTCTGAAGGCTGACCAGGAATTTGACAGCCTGTATAATGAGCTGCTGCTGGAGATGGCGCGTAACCAGATCTTTTTGATCAATGAACGCCAGCTTTCGGTGAATCAGCAGTCCTGGCTACGCAACTATTTTAAACAGTACCTGCGTCAGCACATCACCCCGATCCTGATTAACCCAGAAACGGATCTGATCCAGTTCCTGAAAGATGATTACACCTATCTGGCGGTCGAAATCATCCGCGGGGAAACCATCAATTACGCCCTGCTGGAGATTCCGTCAGATAAAGTCCCGCGGTTTGTCAATCTGCCGCCGGAAGCACCGCGTCGCCGCAAACCAATGATCCTGCTTGATAACATCCTGCGTTACTGCCTGGATGATATCTTTAAAGGCTTCTTTGACTACGATGCGCTGAACGCCTACTCGATGAAAATGACCCGCGACGCCGAGTACGATCTGGTGCACGAGATGGAGTCGAGCCTGATGGAGCTGATGTCTTCGAGTCTGAAGCAGCGTCTGACGGCGGAACCGGTGCGTTTTGTTTATCAGCGCGATATGCCGGACACCATGGTGGAAATGCTGCGCGAGATGTTCTCCATTTCACGCTACGATTCAATGCTGCCAGGCGGGCGCTATCATAATTTTAAAGACTTTATCGGCTTCCCGAACGTCGGTAAGGCCAATCTGGTCAACAAGCCGCTGCCGCGCCTGCGCCACACCTGGTTTGATAAGTTCCGCAACGGGTTTGACGCCATTCGCGAACGCGACGTGCTGCTGTACTACCCGTATCATACCTTTGAGCACGTGCTGGAGCTGCTGCGCCAGGCCTCATTCGATCCGAGCGTGCTGGCAATCAAAATCAACATTTATCGCGTTGCCAAAGACTCACGGATCATCGATTCGATGATCCACGCAGCCCATAACGGCAAAAAAGTCACCGTGGTGGTGGAGCTTCAGGCGCGTTTCGACGAAGAAGCCAATATCCATTGGGCGAAGCGTCTGACCGAAGCCGGCGTCCACGTTATCTTCTCTGCGCCAGGGCTGAAAATTCACGCCAAGCTGTTCCTGATCTCGCGTAAAGAGGGAGAGGAAGTCGTCCGCTACGCGCATATCGGGACCGGCAACTTCAACGAAAAAACCGCCCGTCTGTACACCGACTATTCGTTGCTGACGGCAGATGCACGTATCACCAATGAAGTGCGCCGCGTCTTTAACTTTATCGAAAATCCATATCGCCCGGTGAGCTTCGATTACCTGCTGGTTTCGCCGCAGAACTCGCGCCGCCTGCTGTATGAAATGATCGACAGAGAAATCGCCAACGCCCAGAACGGTCAGCCTTCTGGCATCACGCTGAAGCTGAATAACCTGGTTGATAAAGGACTGGTGGATCGACTTTATGCCGCGTCAAGCTCCGGGGTTCCGGTTAACCTGTTGATTCGCGGCATGTGCTCTTTGATTCCTGGGCTGGAAGGGATCAGCGAAAATATTCGCGTCACCAGTATCGTCGATCGTTTCCTTGAGCACGACCGCGTCTATGTTTTCGAAAACGGCGGCGACAAACAGGTTTGGCTTTCCTCTGCTGACTGGATGACGCGCAATATTGATTACCGTATTGAGGTCGCCGCGCCGCTGCTGGATCCGCGGTTGAAGCAGCGCGTACTGGATATTTTTGATCTCTTATTCAACGATACGGTCAAAGCACGCTATCTTGATAAAGAACTGAGTAATCGCTATGTGCCGCGCGGCAATCGCCGTAAAGTGCGCGCACAGCTGGCGATTTACGATTATCTCAAATCACTCGAACAACCCGACTAACCTATGCCAATAAACGAAAAAACCCCTCGTCCGCAGGAGTTCGCTGCGGTCGACCTTGGTTCAAACAGTTTTCATATGGTGATCGCCCGCGTCGTCGACGGAGCCATGCAGATCATCGGTCGCCTGAAACAGCGGGTTCACCTGGCCGATGGACTGGATGAAAACTCCGTGCTCAGCGAAGAGGCGATCGCCCGTGGGCTTAATTGCCTGTCGCTGTTTGCCGAACGCCTGCAGGGTTTTTCTCCCTCCAGCGTCTGCATCGTCGGGACACACACCTTACGCCAGGCCGCCAACGCCGCGGAATTTCTCAAGCGCGCGGAAAAGGTGATTCCCTATCCGATAGAGATAATCTCCGGTAACGAAGAAGCGCGCCTGATCTTTATGGGCGTCGAACATACGCAGCCGGAACGTGGCCGTAAGCTGGTCATTGATATCGGCGGTGGTTCGACGGAGCTGGTGATTGGCGAGGATTTCGAACCGCGTCTGGTTGAGAGCCGTCGTATGGGCTGCGTCAGCTTCTCGCAGATCTATTTCCCCGGCGGCACCATCAACAAAGAGAATTTCCAGCGCGCGCGTCTGTCGGCGGTGCAGAAGCTGGAAACGCTGGCGTGGCAGTTCCGCATCCAGGGCTGGAATGTGGCGCTGGGCGCATCCGGCACCATTAAAGCTGCGCAGGAAGTGCTGGTCGCCATGGGTGAGAAAGATGGTTTTATCACCCCGGAACGCCTTGAAATGCTGGTGGATGAAGTGTTGAAGTATAAAAACTTTGACGCGCTCAGCCTGCCGGGTCTGTCGGAAGAACGCAAAGCGGTGTTTGCTCCTGGGCTGGCTATCCTCTGCGGCGTTTTCGATGCGCTGGCGATCAAAGAGCTGCGCTTGTCCGATGGCGCGCTGCGTGAAGGCGTGCTGTATGAGATGGAGGGACGTTTTCGCCATCAGGATATCCGCAGCCGCACCGCGCAAAGTCTGGCAAACCAGTACAACATTGACCGTGAGCAGGCGCGTCGGGTACTGGAAACGACCACCCATATATTCGAACAGTGGCAGGAACAGAACCCCAAACTGGACAACCCGAATCTGTCGGCGTTGCTGAAATGGGCGGTAATGCTGCACGAAGTGGGGCTGAATATTAACCACAGCGGAATGCACCGCCACTCGGCTTATATTCTGCAAAACAGCGATTTGCCGGGCTTCAATCAGGAGCAGCAGATGCTGATGGCTACGCTGGTTCGCTATCACCGTAAAGCGATCAAACTGGATGATTTGCCCCGCTTTACGCTGTTTAAGAAAAAGCAGTTTCTGCCGCTCATTCAGCTTTTACGCCTGGGTATTTTGCTGAATAACCAGCGTCAGGCGACCACCACACCGCCCACGCTCAGGCTGAAGACCGAAGCCAATCACTGGACGCTGATCTTCCCGCATGACTGGTTCAGCCAGAATGCGCTGGTGCTGCTCGATCTGGAAAAAGAGCAGCAGTACTGGGAAGGCGTGCCTGACTGGCTGTTGAAAATCGCCGAAGAAGAGCCTGAAAGCAAAAACTAGTCCCGAGGCCGGGTTGCTCTCACCCGGCCCGCTTCTTCCCCATCAGCTCGCTTCAGCCGTTACCGCCGTCACCAGAGACGCCAGTGGAACCGGCTGGCCAATCTCGTACCCCTGCAGATAATCAATCCCCAATGACAGCGCCGCCTGTCGAATCTCCGGCGTTTCCACACACTCCGCCACCACCTGCATATTCTTCATCCGCGCCAGATGGCAAATCGATGCCACGACCTGGTAATCAAGACTGCTGGAGTGCAAATTACGAATAAAGCTACCGTCAATCTTCAGCAGATCAACGTTCAGCGTTTTCAGGCGCGCGTAGCTGGCGTAGCCGGTACCAAAGTCATCGATCGCCACCCGACATCCCAGCGCCTGCAAATGCGCCAGCGTTTGCCGTGCCTGCTCAGGGTTGCTGAGCGAGTGGTTTTCCGTTAACTCAAATAATAACTGCCACGGTTCAACATGATACTGCGCCAGCAGCCGCTCCACTTCGCCGGGAAACTGGCTCCGGCTGACGGAGACCGGCGAAAGATTCACCGCCAGCCGCAGACCGGGTAAAATTGTCCGCTGCTGGTTCATAAAGGCGAGCGTATTCTCCAGTACCCACAGGTCAATACGGGATGACAGGCCAAACTCATGCGCCACCGGGAGGAAATCATCCGGGTAAATAAGCTCCCCGTCATCTCCCGCCATACGCAGCAGAACTTCATAATAGTTGTCACCGCGAATACCGACGATCGGCTGCGCCATCAGACAAAAATGGTTCTGCTCCAGCGCCTGCTGGATCTGGTTCATCATCACCACTTTATCCCGTAAGCCGTGCTGAATATGTATAGCCCCGCGACGCTGCATATTTTCTGGCTGGCCGCTGGTCAGAGACATATCAGCAATGTTATTCAGCTCGCCTAAAAGCAAATAGAGGTGCTTCACCGGTGAGCGCACGCTGCAGTAACTAATCCCTACCGCGGGCTGCAGAGGTATACCGTCCCAGATAAAGCGAAACCGTTGGATACGTTCATCCAGCGCGGCAATGCGCGCCTTATGATCGCCGCTGTTCAGACGGAGCACCAGATCGTGTCCGGCCAGATGGTGAACGGCCTCGTTCGGCTGGAGTAAGTCGCCCAGATGTTCAGCCAGTTTTTGTTTATATTGAATACGCAGCATAACGCCATAATGGCGCCCCAGTAGCTCCAGCTCAGGAATGCGTAAAAAGCACAGCACCGACCACATTGCGCTGTCCAACGACCGACTCAGCGCCCGTAAATTGGGCATATGGACAACCGGATCGAGAAAAGCCATCCGCCGTACCCTGGCATGAATCAGACGCTGCCGGGTCGCCAGCATGGCCATATAAGTAATAATAAAAGAGAACACCAGATAGCTCGAAGAGGTTATGGCCAGCTGATGGGCATATCCCGGAGAGAAAGGCAAATAGCGATAATGAAAGTGAATAATGATGATTAAAACCGGCGTCCAAATCATTGCGATACAGCGATAGCCAAAGCGCATCGCGCCCCACAACATTACCGGCATGAGTAATGACAATGTATAGTTTGTGCTAAATATCGTACTCTGACCATTCAGCGGTATTAATAACAAACCCAATAACATTAACAATGTTATCGACCATAAAACAAATTCACCACATTTTATTTTTGGATCAACCTGTAACTTCGCCTGTGAAATAAAACTACGCAGATAAAAAGGATTGCGAAGAATACGAATCAATAAATAGCACAGCGGAACGCCGGTTAAACCGCCTACCATCAAGGCTTGAAAAGTAATCAGGGAGCGTAAACTTAGCGGATCGATCCCGGCCAGCCCCGTCGTCCGCGGATGCATGCCGAGATACTCGGCAATCTGAGAAAGTATGAGAAAAATGAGCGATGGCAGCAGCATCTGCCAGAACAGGCGATACGGCATCAGGCTCACGTTACCGTGGTAAATATGCTGGCGGCGCGGCACAAAAATCCGATAGCCGCCCCAGCACAAAACCGCCGGGATAAGAAAATGGAAAACGACCACAATCGCCTCCCACGGATTCATTCCCCGGGCCACGGTGCACAGCAGACCGATGATAATACCGGGCAGCGCTGCCACATCAAAAAACAGCATAAGACTCTGCACCAACGCCAACGGTAAATAGTAAAGCGAAACTTCACTACCATCCAGCACGGCATAGGAATTTGCCCCTCGCGCCAGAGGCAGTAAAAGCAGGGGTAAAATCAGCGGAAGCGCCCACCATTTATCCCGATACAGTCTGTATTGTTTAATTATTTTCATTGATGCTCTACAGATAACCCAAATTCCCGCTGGGTATATTCAGGTAGGCATCCAACCTAACCATCCTAGCCGCATAAGGAATACCTACGCGGAACAGGCAAGAGATTTTAGTTATCAGCACACGCGGACTGTTGATATAAATCAATAAATCTTTTAGCTATGATTAATAAAGCTTATTTTTATGCGTCTGTTCGAATGAAAGAAAAAGGATGTGAATGTGATAATTATCTTACATAACATTAAGTAATGTTTGAGCGGCGGATTTTTACATCCCCATCAATTGACCCTGCTGCATTCCTGTGCCTTAATACCCTTATCGCCCCAGTTGTGGGTATACCTCAAGGAACCTTTTGTGAGTCAGGCACCCAGTATGCGTAAACGACATCGATTTAACCGTCGCATGACCCGTATCGTACTGCTTATCAGCTTTATCTTCTTCTTTGGACGCTTTGTCTACTCTTCTATTGGCGCCTGGTATCATCATCAGGACAAGATCGAGTCCCAGCAATCGACGCTCCCGGTTGATACCACGCCGCGGGAATAAGCCAGCACATTACGGTGCCAGCCAGTACGGCATAACATTGCTTTAAACGGTAAACTGCACCTCTCGCAGCAGGCGCAGCATCTCGCCGATCCCTTTGCTGAGAATTTTATCCTGACGCATCACGACCCCCAACTGACGGTGGAGTAGTGGCGTCAGCGATTGAACGCGTAACCCCTGCCGATCGTCATGATGCGCCACCGCCATGCGTGGAACAATGCTGTATCCCAGTCCGGCACGCACCATTCGCTTGATGGCTTCAATGCTGCCCAGCTGCATCACCGGCGAAATATCCCGCCCGCTGGCACGAAACCAGCCATCAATCAGCTCCCGGGTTCCACTCCCGGCCTCAAAGGCAATCAGCGGCAGCGCCTGCAGCACTTCCGCCGTCAGCTCCAGCGGCAGCGCATCCTGTCCACAGGCAAAAATAAACACAAACTCCTCATCCACCAGCGGATCTATTGCCAGGTTGCGCCCGTGGGCCGGAAGCGTGACCAGTCCGAGATCGAGTCGGTTCTCCTCCACGGCGCGCACGATATCCAGCGTATTTCCGGTCGTCACGCCTACCGTCAGCAGCGGATGCGCCTGCCGCAGCTGCTGTAAGACCGGCGGTAAAAGATGTATGCAGGCCGTGGCCCCCGTTCCGAGCGTTATCGCGCCGCTGATTTCGCGATTAAACTCGCTCACCGACAGTACCGCCGCGCTGACCGCCCGTTCAATATTGTCACCGTGAGCCAGCAGAGCCATACCGGCCGCCGTCGCTTTAATCCCCCGTCCGGTCCGCTCAATCAGCCGGGTCTGCAGAAACTGTTCCAGCTGACGTACCTGCAGGCTGACCGCGGGCTGCGATAGCCCCAGGACATCCGCAGCAGCCGAGAAGCTCCCCCGCTGTACCACCAGCCGGAAAGTAGCCAGATGTCCCAGATTAAGCGTCGTCATCTCAAAGTTTCTCTTATAAGGGTCATAAACCAACGAGTCTGCCTGCACAATAGCGCGCAGGTTATGCTGCCGGCAACTGCATAACAGACTGAGATACGATGAAAAATATGGAAAACAGACGCGCCGCGTCCGGCATGCTGACGCTTGCCGCTGGATGCAATCAGCTGATTAACTGGGGGATCTCATTTTATATGCCGGGCACTTTTTCCCGGGCTATCGAGCAGGACACCGGCTGGCCAACGACGCAAATCTACCTCGGCCTGACGATCGCCATGTTGATAATGGCGTCGATCTCCCCGTTTGTCGCCCGCCTGCTGGCCCGGTTTGGCGGCCAGCACATTGTGGTCAGCGGCACGCTGGCGATCGCCGCAGGATGCTTCATCATGGCGGCCGTACCGACTCTCTCCGGTTGGCTGGGCGCCTGGCTACTTACCGGTATCGGAATGCGTCTGGCGCTGTATGATACGCTGTTTGCCGCGCTGGTGAATCTTTACGGTCAGCAGGCAAGACGCACCATTTCCCGCGTGACGCTGGCTGGCGGCCTGGCTTCCGCTCTGTTCTGGCCACTGGGCGCATTTTTGCTGACGATGATGAGCTGGCGGGAGGCGTTGCTGGTTTATGCCCTGCTGGGCCTGTTCAGCGCGCTGCTGCTCTGGCGAATGCCGAACGCCAGGCGACCCGCGGCGATACGGCCAGAAGCGCACCGGCCCGCTTCCCGCCAGCAGAGACAGGTTGCTCTGCTGTATGCGGCGCTGATCGCGCTGGTGACATTTGTTTCTAATGGAACCTCCACCCACCTGCCGGAATTTATCGCCCACTACGGTCTGCCGGTGGCGGCGGGGATGCTTTGGGGCATTGGCCAGACCGGCGCCCGCTTTCTGGAGGTCGCCTCGGGTTCGGTGCTCACGCCGCTTCGACTTACGCTGCTGACCACGTTGCTGATGCCGGTCTGTTTCGCCCTTGGCCTGAGCGGGCCTTATCTCCTCGGCACCGCCGGCGGATTTGTGCTGGGCTATGGCGCCATCAATGGGTTAACGACGGTATTTAAAGCCACGCTACCGCTAGAGCTTTTTGCCGCCGAGGATTACGCCAGACGCACCGGTATCCTGTTGATCCCCGCCCAGCTGCTGGCTGCCGCCTCCCCGTTTGCCTACGCCTGGTTAACTCAGCAGTTCGGGGTTCAGGGAAGCTTAGGTTTTTCCGCTGCGCTGACGCTGGTGGTCGCCGGGCTGGCGCTCGCCATTGCCCGGAGCCAGTCCCGTCGGCCGCCCGAGACGATGCCGGCAGCCATTGATTCCTGAGCTTCGTGGCGATATCTGCACGCCCCTTAGCGAGGAGGTATCTCCCCGTTTTTCCGACAGACCATTGCGATAAAACGATCGCGGACGGCGTCCGCCGCCTGAGGATTCCAGGCCAGGCCAACCTGCCATTGCGCGCCCTCCCCCGTCACGGTAACGAGCTTTATGCCTGCCGGCAGAAGATGACATGCGCCGGCAGGAAGCAGCGCAACACCATTTCCGGCGGCAACCAGCGCCAGCAGGGTGTGAATATCGTCAGCATCCGTCACGATGTCAGCGGACAGGCGGTTGATTTGCAGGAAATGCGCCGTTTGCTCTGCTAACCCCCGGCCGCGCCGTGGGTTAATTTGCAGCAGCGGGAACTGTCGGAGCACCGAGGCGATATCCGGGAGCGCCTCCGTTGCGCCAGCGGGCACGGCAAGCACCAGGCTCTCTTCCATCAGCGCCCGGGCCTCAAGCGCCTCCGGAACAGGCATCCGCACGAACCCGGCATGCAGCTGCCCCTCCAGTAACATTCGATACTGCTCGTGGGAAGCGATATCGTTGAGGGAGACCTCAATATCGGGAAACTGCTGGCGAAAGGCTTTAACTTGCGCCGGGGCCAGCTGGAAGGTTGAGATGCCGAACCCCAGCGCCAGCGTGCCGACGTTTCCGCGCCGGACCTGCTCCGTCCAGGCACAAAACTGGTCATGCTGCGCTACAAAATGGCAGGCCTGAGAATAGATAGCCTCCCCCGCCGCGGTCAGCTGTGCTCCCTGCCGCCCCCGCTGAAAAAGAGTCATGCCCGTCAGATGTTCCAGGGTCTGGATTTGTTTCGTCAGCGCCGGCTGGGTCAAACAAAGCCGCTCCGCCGCCGCATGGTAGCGTCGCAGCTGGGCCAGAGTGACGAACGCCCGTATTAATCTGATGTCCATTCCAGTCCCTTATCAAACGCGGAGAAAGCGTGATTATACATCCTGTGTCTCTGCTGGCGTAATGAGCTCAGTTTTTCGCAACGAGAAGAGACCTATGAACAACGAACTCCAGGTGGCTACGGTACAGTTCTGCCACCGCGCTAATGATAAGTCCTATAACCTGGGCATTATGGAACGCTTTATTCATCAGGCAGCCGGCGAAGGGACCCGCATTCTGGCCTTTCCCGAAATGTGCATTACCGGCTACTGGCACGTTATCGATCTCAGCGCCGAGGAGGTAAGCTCGCTGGCCGAGACCATTGACGACAGTCCTTCCCTGGCGAGAATTGCACGCCTGGCGCAAAGTTATGAGATGGCGATTGGCGTAGGGCTGATTGAAAGAGCGAGTGACGATCGCCTGTATAACACCTACGTCGTTTGTATGCCGGATGGCCAGAGGCATATCCACCGCAAGCTGCACGCCTTTGAACATCCGGCGATAGACCGGGGGAATCGCTTCACCGTCTTCGATACGCCGTGGGGAGTGAAAGTTGGCGTTCTGATCTGCTGGGACAATAACCTGACGGAAAATGCCCGGGCTACCGCGCTGCTGGGCGCGGATATTCTGCTGGCCCCCCATCAAACCGGCGGCACGAACTCCCGCAGCCCGTTCGGGATGAAGCCCGTTCCCGTTGCCCTTTGGCAGAACAGGTATCAGGATCCTGACGCGCTGAAAGCCGCATTTCAGGGCCGTAACGGTCGGGAATGGTTGCTCCGCTGGCTGCCCTCAAGAGCGCATGATAATGGGATGTTTATCTTATTCAGCAATGGCGTCGGGCTGGACAACGGGGAGGTGCGTACCGGAAATGCGATGATTATCGATCCCTATGGCCGCATTATTGCCGAGACCGATGCGTTTGAAGACACCCTGGTCTGCACCACGCTGGATTTAAACCTGCTGGCCATGTCCACAGGCCGACGCTGGATTCACGGCAGACGCCCCGAGCTCTATGCGATTCTGAGCCAGAATCAGGGTTATGAACGCGATGCCCGCAGCGCGCGTTTCTCAACGGAAGTGCCGCAGTTCAGCGATAACACTCAGCATTAATCCGGCGGTCAAAAAGAAAAGCCCCCTGATAAAACAGAGGGCTTCGTTTAACCACGTCGGGGAGTTATTCCCACTCGATGGTTGCCGGCGGCTTGCCGCTGATGTCATAGACGACGCGGGAAATGCCATTCACTTCGTTGATAATGCGGTTGGAAACGCGGCCAAGGAAGTCATATGGCAGGTGCGCCCAGTGGGCGGTCATAAAGTCGATGGTTTCGACCGCACGCAGGGAAACGACCCAGTCGTACTTACGGCCATCGCCCATTACGCCGACAGAGCGGACCGGCAGGAACACGGTGAACGCCTGGCTCACTTTGTTGTACAGGTCAGCTTTATGCAGCTCTTCGATGAAGATAGCATCCGCACGACGCAGCAGATCGCAGTACTCTTTCTTCACTTCGCCCAGTACGCGAACGCCGAGACCCGGCCCCGGGAACGGATGACGGTACAGCATGTCGTACGGCAGGCCCAGCTCCAGACCAATCTTACGCACTTCGTCTTTGAACAGCTCACGCAGCGGTTCAACCAGCCCCATTTTCATCTCTTTCGGCAGGCCGCCCACGTTGTGGTGAGATTTGATGACGTGTGCTTTACCGGTTGCAGACGCTGCGGATTCGATGACATCCGGGTAGATGGTTCCCTGCGCCAGCCATTTAACATCTTCCAGCTTCAGCGCTTCTTCGTCGAACACTTCGACGAACACGCGGCCGATGATTTTACGTTTGGCTTCCGGATCGTTCTCGCCTTTCAGCGCGTCCAGGAAGCGCTTCTCGCCTTCCACGTGAACGATGTTCAGACCGAAGTGATCACCGAACATGTCCATAACCTGCTGGGCTTCGTTCAGACGCAGCAGACCATTGTCCACGAAGACGCAGGTCAGGTTTTTACCGATAGCGCGGTGCAGCAGCATGGCGGTCACGGAGGAGTCCACGCCGCCGGAGAGGCCGAGGATCACTTTGTCATCGCCAACCTGCTGGCGGATACGCTCAACGGCATCGTCGATGATTTTTGCCGGCGTCCACAGGGCTTCACACTGGCAGATGTCACGCACGAAGCGCTCCAGCATACGCATACCCTGACGGGTGTGGGTCACTTCCGGATGGAACTGCACGCCATAGAAGCGTTTTTCTTCGTTCGCCATGATGGCAAACGGGCAGCTTTCAGTGCTGGCAACGGTTACGAAGTCAGACGGGATCGCGGTGACTTTGTCGCCGTGGCTCATCCAGACGTCGAGCAGCGGTTTACCTTCAGCGGTCAGGGAGTCTTCGATACCGCGCACCAGCGCGCTATCGGTAACAACTTCAACCTGCGCATAGCCGAACTCGCGCTCATTAGAGCCTTCTACGTGGCCGCCCAGCTGCATTGCCATGGTCTGCATACCGTAGCAAACGCCAAACACCGGTACACCGGCTTCGAAAACATACTGCGGCGCGCGCGGGCTGTTATGTTCAGTGGTGCTTTCCGGGCCACCGGAAAGAATGATGCCGCTAGGATTGAACTCACGAATCTGAGCTTCCGTTACGTCCCAGGCCCACAGCTCGCAATACACCCCTAATTCACGTACGCGACGCGCAACCAACTGGGTGTACTGAGAACCGAAGTCCAGGATTAGAATGCGATGTTTATGAATGTTATCCGTCATTGACGTTTATTCCAGAGCAGTAGCGATTAAATAAAATCGCCCGGCGCATGACCGGGCGATGAAAATCAGGAGCCCATGCGGTAGTTCGGGGATTCCTTGGTGATCGTCACGTCGTGAACGTGACTTTCCTGGATGCCAGCACCGCTGATACGCACGAATTCCGCTTTAGTACGCAGGGTGTCGATGGTACCACAACCGGTCAGCCCCATACAGGAGCGCAGGCCACCCATCTGCTGGTGAATGATCTCTTTCAGGCGACCTTTATAAGCAACGCGGCCTTCGATACCTTCCGGCACCAGTTTGTCCGCGGCGTTGTCGCTCTGGAAGTAACGGTCAGAGGAGCCTTTGGACATCGCACCCAGAGAACCCATACCGCGATAAGATTTGTAAGAACGCCCCTGGTAGAGCTCGATTTCACCCGGGGACTCTTCGGTGCCCGCCAGCATGGAGCCGACCATCACGGCAGCAGCGCCAGCAGCGATTGCTTTGGCGATATCGCCGGAGAAACGGATACCGCCATCGGCGATAACCGGAATGCCGGTACCTTCCAGCGCTTCTACCGCGTCTGAGACGGCGGTAATCTGCGGGACACCAACGCCGGTGACGATACGGGTAGTACAGATAGAACCAGGGCCGATACCTACTTTCACCGCGCTCACGCCCGCTTCAGCCAGGGCACGCGCGCCGGCGCCGGTAGCCACGTTACCGCCGATGATTTGCAGGTCAGGATATTTAGCACGGGTTTCACGAATGCGCTGCAGAACGCCTTCAGAATGGCCGTGGGAGGAGTCGATCAGCAGAACATCAACGCCTGCAGCAACCAACGCATCTACGCGCTCTTCGTTGCCCGCGCCTGCGCCAACCGCTGCACCGACGCGCAGACGACCATGCTCATCTTTACACGCATTCGGCTTACGTTCCGCTTTCTGGAAATCTTTAACGGTAATCATGCCGCGCAGATGGAAGCCAGCATCAACAACCAGCGCTTTTTCAACGCGTTTTTCGTGCATTTTGGCAAACACGACTTCGCGGCTTTCGCCTTCACGCACGGTAACCAGACGCTCTTTCGGCGTCATGTAAACGCTGACGGGCTGGTTCAGGTCGGTCACGAAGCGAACGTCGCGACCGGTGATGATACCGACCAGTTCGTTGTCTTCGGTCACTACCGGATAACCGGCAAAGCCGTTACGCTCGGTCAGCACTTTTACTTCACGCAGGGTGGTTGTAGGCAGTACGGTCTGCGGATCGGAAACCACGCCGGACTCATGTTTCTTCACGCGGCGAACTTCTTCCGCCTGACGCTCGATAGACATGTTTTTGTGAATAAAGCCGATGCCGCCTTCCTGTGCCAGGGCAATTGCCAGGCGCGCTTCTGTTACGGTATCCATGGCTGCGGAGAGCATAGGAATATTCAGACGAATGGTTTTCGTCAGCTGGGTGCTGAGATCGGCAGTATTCGGCAGAACGGTAGAATGAGCGGGAACGAGGAGGACGTCGTCAAACGTCAGAGCTTCTTTAGCGATACGTAGCATGGGCAATATCTCGACCAGGGTGGATAAATATTGCCGTGGCATTATACAGAGCGTAACCGATTGCATCTACCCTTTTTTGAAAATAATACTTGCGATCGTCCATCAGCAGGTTACTATCGACTGAATAACCTGCTGATTTAAAATTTGATCTTGCTCACATGTTACCATCTCAATCCCCTGCAATTTTCACGGTCAGCCGCCTAAACCAGACGGTTCGCCTGCTGCTGGAACAGGAAATGGGTCAGGTCTGGATCAGCGGCGAGATCTCCAACTTCAGCCAGCCCTCTTCCGGCCACTGGTACTTCACCTTAAAAGACGATAACGCCCAGGTGCGCTGCGCGATGTTCCGCAACAGCAACCGACGGGTCACTTTTCGCCCGCAGCACGGACAGCAGGTACTGGTGCGTGCCAATATCACCCTGTATGAGCCGCGCGGCGACTATCAGATTATCGTTGAGAGTATGCAGCCTGCCGGCGAAGGGCTGTTACAGCAAAAGTATGAACAGCTAAAAGCGCTGCTGGCGGCGGAAGGTCTTTTCGATCAGCAGTATAAGCAAGCCCTCCCCTCCCCTGCGCGCTGCGTGGGCGTCATCACCTCGAAAAGCGGCGCGGCGCTACACGACATTCTGCACGTGCTGAAAAGACGCGATCCGTCGCTGCCGGTCGTTATCTACCCCACGTCGGTTCAGGGCGACGATGCGCCAGGGCAAATCGTTCGCGCCATAGAATTAGCCAACCTTCGCGAAGAGTGCGATGTGCTGATCGTTGGCCGCGGCGGCGGTTCTCTGGAAGATTTATGGAGCTTCAACGATGAGCGGGTAGCGCGGGCGATTTTTGCCAGCCGCATCCCGGTCGTCAGCGCCGTCGGCCATGAAACCGACGTCACCATCGCCGATTTTGTCTCCGACCTGCGGGCGCCAACCCCTTCAGCGGCCGCAGAGATTGTCAGCCGCAATCAGCAGGAGCTGCTGCGCCAGCTGCAATCCGGACAGCAGCGTCTGGAAATGGCGATGGACTATTTTATCGCCAACCGTCACCGTCGTTTTACCCAGCTGTTCCATCGTCTTCAGCAACAGCATCCGCAGCTACGATTAGTGCGCCAGCAAACGGCGCTGGAAAGGCTACGGGAGCGAATGCGCCTTGCGCTTGAGACGCAGATGAAACGCGCCGATCAGCGTCAACAACGCGTCATTCAGCGTCTGAACATGCAAAACCCGCAGCCGCGCATCCACCGTCATCAGTCGCGCATTCAGCAACTCGAATACCGCCTCGCCGAGAGCATCCGTTCGCGTTTAAGCGAGCGCCGCGAGCGCTTCGGCAACGCGGTGACCCATCTGGAGGCGGTGAGTCCGCTGGCAACGCTGGCCCGCGGCTATAGCGTCACCTCAGCCAGCGACGGCAAAGTGCTGAAGCAAACCAAACAGGTGAAGGCAGGCGATATGCTGACCACTCGTTTAAATGACGGCTGGGTCGCAAGCGAAGTCAAAACGATTACGCCCGTGAAGAAAACCCGGGCGAAGAAAAAGTAACAACGGTTATTCTACCGCCGCCCACTCCACGCGTTTTTTCGAAATCAGCCCGTGCCCGTTCTGGCAAAAATAATCCACTGCGCCACACGCTTTTAAAACCTCCAGCGGTTTGTGGCAATCCGGGCAGCGGGCTTGCAGGGCAAACGCTTTCGCACAGTGCTGACAGTGCGCATTCTGATCCTCTACTGCCAACGGCGCGCGACAGATGGGGCATGCAAGTTCCATGATGATTCCTTACCGAATGTTCGTCCGCCCAGTTTACCACGGCGGTGGTTCAGTGTGGCCCACGCAATTGCTGCTGTAGCTCAAGCAAGAGCGCCACTTCGTTGATCCGTCGCTGCGTTAACCGGGACACTTCCTCAGGAGCGCGAACAAACAGGCTCTCTGTTCCCAGAATATGCTCGCCCAGGCAATGCTCATAGATAGCGCCCGGACGCCGCCAGCGCTCAATACGATCGCCAGCAATCAGCTCCACCACTTCGCAATTATCGCGCCGGTCCTGATTGATAATGCGCCCATCGCGTAGCCAGATGCGCAGCCCTTTTTGTCCTCCCGCCGGTCCGGCATATTTGTTCAGCCAGATATTGAGCGGGATGCCGCTGAGTTGCCCCTGCAGATGGGCCTTGCCTTCCGCGGTTTGCGTATCTCCCCGGGCAATGGCATGACCCAGGCGATCGCTGACCTGCCGGACTTCAAGGTGCATCTCATCCGTCCCACCACAGTAGCGGATTGTTTCGCGCAGCATCGCCAGCACATGCGTACCAATATCAAGAATCACGCCGTCAGGATGACGCAGCTGGCGCGTATCCGGCTCACCGGTGGCAAAATTGAGCGCCACGGGCTCGCCCTGGTCGTTAAATCCGCTGGGCTCCTGCAAAAATCCGTCAATACGGGCGATATCCTGGATTGATGACAGCAGAGGCCGACGGGGCTGCGCCGCATCTTCCCCCTGCCAGCGCTCGTCCAGCTCACCCAATGCCAGCTTCAGCGCACCGTCCCGCGCCATCCAGTGATCGAGCGCCAGTACCCGCCGCGCATGCTGCGGCTCGTTGAGCAGCTCACGCAGACGGGTCATTTGTTCAAGAGTCGCAACAACCGGTTTTTCCACCACAATGCGCGGACAGGCTGATGCCAGCGCCGCCTCCAGCACCGGAAGATGCTGCAACGACGCGGTGGTGATAAATAGCAGATCTAACGGCTTTCCGAGCACTGCCGCTAGTGACGCACAGCGGGTTATTCCCGGTAATCTTCTGCCAGGATTCGCATCGAAACCCCAGCATTCGTTCATGAGGATCCCCAAATGCCTCAGCGCGGGAAGATAAGCGGTTTCGACCACCGCGCCCAGCCCAACAAATCCAGTCTGCATAGTGACCTGCCAGTAAGTCGGTGGAAATAATATGGGTATTATACACATCGAACGGGCGGCGAACGTGGATTCACCAATGTCGCGAGTTGTTACGAGATAAAAAAAACCCGCCAGCGGCGGGTTTCTCTATTACTGGATTACTTGCTTTTCTTGATGTGTTTAATCAAGCGTTTACGCTTACGCATCTGGTTCGGCGTCAGGGTATTGCGTTTGTTGGCAAACGGGTTTTCCCCTTCTTTGAACTGGATACGAATTGGCGTACCCATTACGTCCAGCGACTTGCGGAAGTAGTTCATCAGGTAACGCTTATAGGAGTCCGGCAGATCTTTTACCTGATTACCGTGGATGACCACAATCGGCGGGTTATAACCGCCGGCATGGGCATATTTCAGTTTCACGCGACGACCACGCACCAGCGGCGGCTGATGATCTTCTGCCGCCATGGTCATGATACGGGTCAGCATCGCCGTCCCGACGCGACGGGTCGCGCTGTCATACGCTTCGCGTACGGATTCGAACAGGTTACCTACGCCGCTGCCGTGCAGTGCGGAGATAAAGTGGATACGTGCAAAGTCAATGAAGCCCAGACGGAAGTCCAGCGTCTCTTTAACCTGCTCTCTCACTTCCTGGCTCAGGCCATCCCACTTGTTGACCACAATCACCAGCGAACGGCCGCTGTTGAGGATAAAACCGAGCAGAGAAAGATCCTGGTCGGAAATCCCTTCACGCGCATCGATAACCAGCATCACCACGTTGGCATCTTCAATGGCCTGCAGCGTTTTGATGACCGAGAATTTTTCGACCACGTCGGTAATTTTACCGCGCTTACGCACGCCCGCGGTGTCGATGAGCACGTATTCACGTTCATCGCGCTGCATCGGAATGTAGATACTGTCGCGCGTGGTTCCCGGCATGTCGTAGACCACCACGCGGTCTTCGCCCAGGATACGGTTGGTCAGCGTGGATTTACCCACGTTCGGACGACCCACAATCGCCAGCTTAATCGGCAGATCTTGCGGGTTGAAGTCGTCTTCCGGCTCTTCCGCTTCTTCACCGTTCTGTTCCGCTTCAAACTGCGCCCAGTACGCCGCATCTTCATCGACCTCTTCCGACGGGTCGATCTCTTCGGCCCACGGCAACAGGACGTGCTCCAGCAGGCTGGTCACGCCGCGACCGTGAGACGCAGCGATCGGATGGATATCCCCGAGACCCAGCGACCAGAAGTCGGCAATGGCCTGATCGGCATCAATGCCGTCGGTTTTGTTCGCCACCAGGAAAGTCGGCTTTTCACGCGAGCGAAGATGTTTGGCGATCGCGGTATCAGCAGGCATCAGGCCCGCACGCGCATCGACCATAAACAGCACGACGTCCGCCTCTTCAATCGCCAACAGCGACTGTTCAGCCATACGGGTTTCAACGCCATCTTCTGTGCCATCGATACCGCCGGTATCGATACAGATAAATTCACGACCTTCAACTTCAGCACGACCGTACTTACGGTCACGAGTCAGCCCCGGGAAATCCGCGACCAACGCATCACGAGTGCGCGTCAAACGGTTGAAAAGCGTGGATTTTCCAACATTAGGGCGCCCGACAAGCGCGACCACAGGTATCATGTTAAATGCCTCTTACAAATTGCTATGCAACATCGATTTAACGACGTTTTTAAAAAAGTCAAAACGGCCCCTGTCTGCCAGGAGCCGTTTCTCAATTCGCACTATACCCGTTGTCTCTCAGTGAACGTCGCCGCCGGCTGCGTTGCCGGCCGCCGCGAAGAAACTCAAGAGCCGCGGGGTAAGCCGCCACGACTAACGCGTAATAGAATACAGCGTGCCGTCGGTTGCCTGGATCAGCAGTCGACCATCGGCTACCACCGCGTCGGTACGGAAGCCGGAGCTATCCACTTTCTGCTGAGCCACAAAGTGACCATCTTCCGGGTTCACCCAGTGCATATAGCCTTCGCTATCACCGACCACCAGGTTGCCATTATACAACACCGGCGCGGTCAGCAGGCGATGCAATAGATCGCTTTGCGTCCACAGCGTCACGCCACCTTCGGTGGAGAGCGCCAGGATGCGGTCATTCTGATCGACCAGGTAGATACGGTTGCCGTCAACGATAAAGTCGTTCACGGAACCCAGCTCACGCTTCCACATGATCTGGCCGCTGCGCAGATCCAGCGCGGTCAGGTTGCCATTATACGCCAGCGTGTATACCACACCGTTGACGATAACCGGGGTCGTATCGACGTCATTCAGACGATCGATTTCCGTCGGTCCGGTCGCCTGGGAGATACGCTGCTGCCAGATAATCTGCCCTTGCTGCATCAGCACGGCGCTAACGCGACCGTTATCGCCGCCAACGATGGCTGCGCCATAGGCGGTCGCCGGAGCAGATTCACCGCGCAGAGAGAGCGCCGGCATATCCAGGTTAACGGTCCACTTCACCGCCCCATCCGCTTCATTCAGCGCCTGCAGCTGACCGTTACTGGTGTGAACCAGAACCATGCCGTCGCTGACGACCGGGCGAGAAATCGCTTCACCCGCAACGCGAGCCTGCCACGCCACCGTACCATCGCTGGTATTCAGGGCGAACAGCTGCGCTTTTTCGCTGCCGATATAGACATGACCACCGGAAACGGTGATACCGCCAGAGAGCAGCGCAGGCGTGCGAGAGAACCAGCCGTCTTTTTCAGCCAGGTTCACCGACCACACCTCTTTCCCGTCGTCAGCGTTCAGCGCTTTGACGGTGCCCTTACGATCGGCCGCATAGACTACGCCGTCGGCAAAAGCCGGGTGCAGGTTAGAATAGAAATCGCCGATACCATCGCCAACAGAGGTGCTCCAGGACGTGGACGGCGTAAACTGATTTTCCACCGTCGGCAGCGGTGACATTTTCACCACATCTTCTTCGCTGTTAAACAACGAACAACCGCTTAATAAGGTAACGGAAAGCAGCCCTGGCAAAAGTAATTTACGCAATTGCATCGAGTCCCTCTCAGATGGACAGATTATTTATTTTCATACGCATCATTTCGCTGAGCGCAGGTGAAGCATCGCTTTTCACGCCAGCTTCCCAGGCCGCGCGAGCGCCTTGCTTATCGCCTTTGTTAAGCAGAATCTCACCACGGAGATCGGCAACAATAGCGACCCAGCCTTCACCTTTAATACCATCAAGGGTTTTCAGCGCTTCATCAGGTTTCTTCAGCTGCAGCTGCACACGCGCAAGACGCATATTGATAACCGACTTCAGGTTATCATCCGGCGCGGCGGCCAGGCCCTGCTGAAGCTGCTTTTCGGCATTTTGCAGATCGTTCTTATCGACAAAACGCTGGGCCAGCTCCAGAGAAGCAAACGCGCCATAGCTGTTTTTGCTATCGGCAGCAAACTTTTCCGCCGAACCGATCGCTTCCGGCTTGTCTGATTTGAGCGCGGAAATGGCGTTTTCATAGGCTAAAGAGGATTCTCTCGCCGTATCCTGCTGATGAGAACTCCAGTAGCGCCAGCCAACCAACGCGCCAATCCCTAAAATCACACCAACGGCCAGCGCTTTGCCATTTTCGGCAAAGAAACGCTTGAGCGCATCGACCTGATCGTTTTCGTTGTTATACGTTTCCACGCAGTCCTTCTCCTGACTAATGATTCCCGGGAGATTAACCCAGAAGTGCGCGCAAATGCGCAGCAACGCTATCCTGCGTTACGGTAGTTTGCTCACCTGAGCGTAAATCCTTCACTACCACGTTTCCGTCAGCAATTTCTGATTCACCGACCACCAGAGCAACGCGAGCGCCCCATTTATCCGCGCGGGCAAACTGTTTCTTAAAGTTGCCGCCGCCGTGGTTGGTCATCAGCTTAGCGCCGGGCAGCTCATCGCGAACCCGCTCAGCCAGACGCATCGCTGCAGACTGGGTATCGGTTCCGGAAGCCACCAGGTATATATCGACAACAGGATCGGCTTTAAATTCCGGATTTACTGCCTGAACCAGTAAAACAAGACGTTCCAGCCCCATAGCGAAGCCTACGGCCGGCGTTGCGCGCCCGCCCAGCTGCTCTACCAGACCATCATAACGACCGCCGGCACAGACCGTTCCCTGGGAACCGAGGCTGGTGGTGACCCACTCAAACACGGTACGGTTATAATAATCCAGGCCGCGCACCAGGCGCTGATTGACGGTATAGCGAATCCCAGCATCGTCCAGCAGGGCACACAGGCCCGCGAAATGCGCTCTGGAGTCTTCGTCCAGGTAGTCGCCCAGCGCAGGCGCATCGTTGAGCAGCGCCTGTACTTCCGGATTTTTGGAATCGAGGACGCGCAGCGGGTTGGTATACATGCGGCGTTTGCAGTCTTCGTCGAGCTTATCTTTAAACTGCTCAAGATAGGCGACCAGCGCATCGCGATAGGTTGCACGCGCTTCCAGCGAACCGATGGAGTTCAGCTCCAGCGCAACGTGGTCAGCGATGCCCAGCTCACGCCACCAGCGAGCGGTCAGCATGATCAGCTCAGCATCGATATCCGGACCCTGCAGGCCAAAGACTTCAACGCCCATCTGGTGGAACTGGCGATAGCGCCCTTTCTGCGGACGTTCGTGGCGGAACATCGGTCCGACGTACCACAGACGCTGTTCTTGATTGTACAGGAGACCATGTTCGATGCCGGCACGTACGCAGCCCGCCGTCCCTTCCGGACGCAGCGTCAGGCTATCGCCATTGCGGTCCTCAAAGGTGTACATCTCTTTTTCAACCACGTCGGTCACTTCGCCGATCGCGCGTTTGAATAACGGGGTCTGCTCTACAATCGGCAAACGGATTTCGCTGTAACCGTAGCTGCCGAGCACCTGTTTCAGTGAGCCTTCAATGCGCTGCCAGAGAGCGGTCTCGCCCGGCAGATAATCGTTCATGCCACGGATGGCTTGAATGTTCTTTGCCACGTTTATTCTCTTTATTTATATACAAAAATGAACCCCGACGCCGCGCGTCTGCGGGTTCAATCATACACGGGAAGTGATACACCGCCCCGGATTATTTCTCTTCAACCTGCTGAACATTGATGCGACGCGCTTCATCAAGCATTGAGGCTTTCGCACGAATCCGTGCTTCCAGCTGATCGATCATATCGTCGTTGTCCAGCCTGTCTTTACGCACGCCATCTTCATAGAGGCCGCTTTTTTTATTGCCGCCGGTCACGCCAAGCGTTGAAACCAGCGCTTCGCCCGGACCGTTCACCACGCAACCGATAATCGAAATATCCATCGGCGTAATAATGTCTTCCAGACGTTGCTCCAGCGCGTTAACGGTGCCGATAACGTCGAACTCCTGACGCGAACAGGTCGGGCAAGCGATGAAGTTGATCCCGCGGGCGCGGATGCGCAGGGATTTCAGAATGTCGAAACCGACCTTGATCTCTTCAACCGGATCCGCCGCCAGGGAAACCCGCAGGGTATCGCCGATCCCTTCAGACAGCAGCAGCCCCAGGCCGATCGCCGACTTCACCGCGCCGCTGCGGGCGCCGCCGGCTTCAGTGATCCCAAGGTGCAGCGGCTGATCGATCTGCTTCGCCAGCAGACGATAAGATTCCACCGCCAGGAAGACATCGGAAGCCTTCACGCTGACCTTAAAGCGATCGAAGTTGAGACGATCGAGATGATCGACATGACGCATGGCTGATTCCAGCAGCGCCTGCGGCGTTGGTTCGCCGTACTTTTCCTGCAGATCTTTTTCCAGAGAACCGGCGTTGACGCCGATACGGATAGGAATATTTTTATCGCGGGCGCAATCAACCACCATGCGGATACGTTCTTCGTTTCCGATGTTGCCCGGGTTGATACGCAGGCAGTCCACACCGTACTCCGCCACTTTCAGGGCAATACGGTAGTCAAAGTGGATATCGGCGACCAGCGGGACGTTGACCTGCTGCTTGATGAGCCTGAACGCTTCCGCTGCATCCATCGTCGGAACGGAGACGCGGACGATATCCGCGCCAACGCGCTCTAAGGCTTTGATTTGGTTTACCGTCGCAGCCACATCGGTGGTGCGAGTATTGGTCATCGACTGTACGGCGATGGGAGCACCATCGCCAATCGGCACATTCCCAACGTAAATACGTTTTGATTTTCTACGTTGAATCGGAGCCTGGTTATGCATGAAAAATCTCCCGCGTTACCCGTCTGTTACTGCGCCGGTGATGTTTCGGCATTAAGGGTCAGACGCGCAACCTGGTTAGTTCTGATAAAACGACTCAAATCGACGGGTTTACCCAGATACTGAATCTGTACCGCTGCCGGCGCGCCAATTTTCAGTTTATAAGGCGCCTGACCGCTCAGGTTCAGATTACCGCCCTTACGTTGCAAACCGCTGAACAGTTTTTTACCGGTTGCATCGCTCACTTCCAGCCAGCAGTCGGCAGAGAAGTTCAGGACCAAATCCTGGGCCGCAGCGGCGGTAGCGGCGGCATTAGCCGGGGCGGTTGGCAGTGGAGAGGTCGGCGCCGCGGCAGCCGGTGCGCTATCCACATTGGCCTGAGACGGCGCCACAACGGCGTTATTATCAACCGGTGCCTGGGTAGAGGCCGTCGGCGCAGGGGTGGTATCAACCGGCGCGCTGTTGGCAGTGCTGTCCGCTGCCGTGCTGCCGGCACCGGTATCCAGCGGAATACTCTGGCTGCTGTCGCCCGCATTCAGTTCAGCGGTTGACTGGTCGGCCATTGAGGTAATTTCTTCCTGCTGGGCCTTATGGTCTTGCCACCACCAGGCGCCGCTGAGGCCAATGACCACAAACAGCACCAGCCAGGTGAAGCTCATCAGCCAGCCATCACGCTTTTTACGGCGTTTTCCCAGGGAGAAGCTCTGCATCGGCGCAACTTTCGCGGCACGAATCGGGGCCTGTTTTGCCATCATTGGCAGCAGTTCATCTTCCGGAATGTGCACAAGGCGCGCATAGGAGCGGATGTAGCCGCGCAGGAACGTAGAGGCCAGGTCGGCCGGCGCCTTGTCGTCTTCAATATCACGAACCGTGGAAACTTTCAGGCATAAGCGCTCCGCCACCGCTTGCTGGCTGAGTCCGAGTTGTTCACGGGCATGACGTAGACGCGTGCCCGTCGTATTTGCTTCTTGATGGTCTTGAGTGGCTTCAGTGTTCATTCGACAACTACTGGTACGTGAATTTAAAGTTCAGCGCCGGTTAACCCCGCGCCGCGAAACATCTGCTAAACGTCACACGAAGAGTATAAGTCCGTATGACCCACTATCACAGATACTTATCAATATTGAATGCTAAGCGGTTGTAGTGCCGCTACATACTGCCTCAAAGTCGACAAAAACGCACCGTAATTATTGCCCGAATCAGCGTATTTCGCCTGGCGATTAGGCATAAATCCGCAGCGCATGCTTCATGCCGTGCGCTGCGTCATTTATCAGACCGTCTTCACATCGATAGCTTCGCCCTGCATGCGTTTACGCAGCGTACGCTTGGTCCGGTCGATAACATCGCCGGCCAGCTGTCCACAGGCGGCATCAATGTCATCGCCGCGCGTTTTACGCACGATAGTGGTAAAGCCATATTCCATCAGCACCTTGGAGAAACGGTCGATACGGCTGTTTGAACTACGGCCGTACGGCGCCCCCGGGAACGGGTTCCAGGGAATCAGGTTGATCTTGCACGGCGTATCTTTCAACAGCGCCGCCAGTTCATGGGCATGCTCGGTACCATCGTTGACGTGATCCAGCATGACGTACTCAATGGTGACGCGACCCTGGTTAGCGTTGGATTTCGAAATATAGCCGCGAACCGAGTTCAGGAAGGTCTCAATATTATATTTCTTGTTGATCGGCACGATCTCATCACGAATCGTATCGTTGGGGGCGTGCAGGGAGATCGCCAGCGCCACGTCGATCATATCGCCGAGCTTATCCAGCGCCGGGACCACGCCAGAAGTAGAAAGCGTCACGCGACGTTTCGACAGGCCAAAACCGAAATCGTCCAGCATGATTTCCATCGCCGGAACGACGTTAGTCAGGTTCAGCAGCGGCTCGCCCATCCCCATCATCACCACGTTGGTGATCGGGCGTTGGCCGGTAATTTTGGCCGCACCGACGATTTTCGCCGCGCGCCATACCTGGCCGATAATTTCTGAAACCCGCAGATTGCGGTTAAAACCCTGCTGCGCGGTCGAGCAGAATTTACACTCTAAAGCGCACCCAACCTGCGACGAAACGCACAGCGTCGCACGATCGTCTTCCGGAATATAGACCGTTTCCACGCGCTGATCGCCGACGGCAATCGCCCATTTAATGGTACCGTCGCTGGAGCGCTGCTCCTCAACGACTTCCGGCGCGCGAATCTCCGCGACTTCCTTCAGCTTGTTGCGCAGCACCTTGTTGATATCGGTCATATCATCAAAGTTGTCGCTGCAGTAGTGATACATCCATTTCATCACCTGATCGGCGCGGAAGGGTTTTTCACCCATGTTTTTGAAAAACTCGCGCATCTGCTGACGGTTCAGGTCCAGCAGGTTGATTTTGGCATCTTTGTTCGGCACCGTCAGAGCGGCGGTATCAGGTGTGACAATATGTTCAGACATAATCTATTCCGGCCTCGTTGTTACACGTTATGGCCCCAGGAGGGTTGAAAAAAGAAACGCCCCTATGAACGAGTGCTCGTCCAGGGGCGCTGCATTGTACAAATTCTGCTGCATCAATACCACGTTTGCACGCGGCAATGATGAAAAAATCTGTTGCTGCGTACTTCATCCTCTATGGCTTTTCGATTGGCGAAAAGACGAGGACCAGGATCGCCAAAGTATTTCAGCTCACGGCGAGACGGCACGTTCGCAAATCCCCGGGAACAGAGATAACTATGTGACCCGGGTGCGCGAATGAAGCCAACAAAGCAGTGGCCTGAAAGACACAGGAGATTAGCGAGTGCGCGGGCAAACCTCGCCTTCGGCGAAGAAGAACGCAATTTCGCGAGCGGCAGATTCAACGGAGTCGGAACCGTGGGTGCCGTTCTCGGTGAAGCTGTCGGCGTAGTCTGCGCGCAGGGTGCCTGCCAGCGCGTTGTCCGGGTTGGTTGCGCCCAGCAGGTCACGGTGACGCTGAACGGCGTTTTCGCCTTCCAGAACGGAGACCACGATCGGGCCGGAAGTCATGAACTCAACCAGACCGTCAAAGAACGGGCGACCTTCGTGCTCAGCGTAGAAACCGCGAGCCTGTTCAACGGTCAGGTGCAGCATTTTGGTGCCGACGATTTTGAACCCTGCAGCTTCAAAGCGAGAAAAGATGCTGCCAATAACGTTTTTTGCCACCGCGTTTGGTTTGATGATGGAAAAAGTACGTTCAATAGCCATGATTACCTCTAATAAAATGTTCTGTTGTTGCGCATACGATCGTATGGCCTGGCGCGCATTATAATGAGCAACACCGGCGCTGCCTATGGATGAAGGTAACATTTTGTTAAAATAAGACGAGTTTTAGCAACACATAAAACAGGGGAATTGGGCATCTGCCGCTATTGCAGAGTAAAATTCGCCGTCGCCACCTGGCCACTCTCGTCCATGACGACCAGTTGATAACGGTCGGGTCGCTCCAGCGGCAGCGTGACGCTGGCGCCAGCGGCAGTCTGGGATTCGCCATTAAGAAACCACCAGCGCCGCCCTTCGCCACCGGTTGTCTGCAACGCCAGCATGACCCGCGCCGTTCCCGGTAAACGTTTAATCACCGCCCCCTCGCGCACGCCTGACAGCACCAACGGCGCCACATCCGTCGCCTGCGGCGGCGGGCAGTCCGGTGAAACCGCGCCCAGGCGGGCTGCCCGCCGCTCCGCAGGGGGCAGCCAGGACTCCAGCGGCAGCGGCCAGACATCGACGACTTTCCGCACCGCGCCGGGGCAATCCGCCGCCACCCGCCGTCCCTGCTCATCTAACCAGATGGGGAAGCGAATACCGCGCCCCTCTTCCTGGCCCGGCAACAGCAGCGTCGGCGGCTGGCTGTCTTCCAGCAGCCATGTCGCCAGTCGACGTCGACAGTTGCTATCGCCTGATGCCAGGCTCTGCCCGCCGGGCCAGCAGATCGTTGCCGCGCTGACCGTCTGCGGACGCGGATCGGTGGGCAGACCGCCGCGTCCCATGGCCGGTCTCGCCAGCAGCATATTATTGACCTGGTTCAGCAGAGGCACCGCGCTGGCAAAACCAAACTGCCCCACCACCGGGGTGCCGTCCGGCCGTCCGGTCCAGATACCGATCAGGTAGCGGGCATTGACGCCAATGGCCCAGGCATCGCGGTAGCCGTAGCTGGTCCCGGTTTTCCACGCCAGCGGAACCACCTGCACCAACGAAGCGTCCGGCACCGGCTGGGCCTCGCCAGCCAAAATTCGCCGGACTATCCAGGCCGCCCCCGGCGACAACAGCGGTCTTTCCACCAGCGGGTCATCCGGCGTCATCCGCAATCGCGCGACCTTGCCATGGCGGGCGAAGGCGCTATATCCGGCCACAATATCTTCCAGTTTTGCTCCCGTCCCGCCGAGGATCAGCGACAGGTTGGGTTCCGCGCCGGCCGGTAATATCAGCGGCAAACCGGCATTGCGTAAGTTGGCGGCGAAGCGCTTCGGCCCATAGGCTTCAAGCACCTGAACCGCCGGAAGATTCAGCGAGCGCACCAGCGCTTCGCTGGCGCTGACCGGCCCATGGAAACCGCTATCAAAATTTCCGGGCCGGTAATCACTAAAGCGGCGCGGCACATCCTGTAATAAAGATGCCGGATGAATAAGCCCGTCATCCAACGCCATACCGTAGACAAACGGTTTTAAGACTGAACCCGGCGAACGAATCGCCGAGACCATATCGATATGCCCGAAGCGACTATCGTCGGAAATATCTGCCGACCCGACCCAGCCCCGCACTTTCATACTGGTATGGTCGACCACCACCATCGCCAGCGAACTGCGCGGCGGCAGGCGCGATTTCCAGTTGAGCGCCAGATCTTCCAGCTGACGCTGGAGCCCGGCATCCAGCGTCGTCACCACTTTCTCCCGGCGGCTGCTCGCCAGTGCCCGCCGGGAAAAAAGCGGCGCCAGCTGCGGCATCTGTCGTGGAAACAGCCATACCGGTTCTTCAATCGCCTCCTGTACCGCCTTATCGGGCCAGACCCCCTGACTGCGCATCCGCGTCAGTACTTTATCCCGCGCGGCCTGAGCCCGCTGCGGCCAGCGGTCCGGACGTAGGCGGCTCGGCGCCTGCGGCAGCACGGCCAGCAGGGCCGCTTCACCATAGCTGAGCTGCGCGGGGGGTTTACCGAGATAGGCCCAGCTGGCAGCGCCAATTCCCTGCAGCGTCCCGCCAAAGGGGGCACGGTTAAGATACAGCGTCAGGATCTCGCTTTTTGATAAATGCCACTCCAGCTGCAGCGCGCGCCAGAGCTGGCGCAGCTTGCCGCCGAAGGTTCGGGGATGGGGATCGAGCAGCCTCGCGACCTGCATAGTCAACGTGCTGCCACCGGAGACGACTCGCCCGGCGGTCAGGTCTTGCCAGGCCGCGCGAATAACCGCAAACGGGTTCACCCCCGGATGCCGCCAGAACCAGCGATCTTCATACTGGATCAGCGCCTGCAGATAGCGCGGCGACACATCATCGAGAGCGACCGGATAGCGCCAGACTCCCTGCTTATCCGCAAAACGCCACAGCGGCGTGCCATCTTCCGCTACCACCACCCGGGCCGGCGCCACCTCATGCAGCGGCAACGGCCACAGACGATCGGCCGCCAGCACCGCCAGCCATAGCATAATGATCAACGCCGCCAGCCAGCGCCAGCGGCGTTTTATCTGTCGCAGCCGCCGCATTTACGGGGTAACAGTCAGCGGGCCGCTGGCCGCGCCGGTCGCCCGCCACTGCGGAATATACATCGACTCTACCTGCGGCTGCGGAACCTGATATGTTCCCGGCGTGACCGCGCGCGCCAGATACACCAGCGTCACCGGCTGCCCTTCGTTAATTGCCACGGCGGCGACAAAGCGATCGTCACGAAACTCGATATGCTGAATATCCGCCTGCTGCATCTGGTTAAGCAGGTTCTGCACCGCGTCGCCGTTCTCCTGCAGGCTGGCGCTGCTGTTCGCCAGGTTCTGGTTTTCCAGCTCCAGTCCCGCCGGCAGCAGGTCCACCACCAGCGCATCCGGAACATTGCGTTTGGCGGTTACCTCCAGCTTCACCAGCACCAGCTCGCCGCTACGCAGCGAGGTCAGCGACTTCTGCTGACCGCGGGTATCAAAGATTTGACGCTCAATGCCCAGTACGTTCCCCGTGGCCTGCGGCGCAGCGAGCGGGTATCCGCTGCTATCAAGGCGCAACCAGAGCGGACGATCGCCGGTGTTGCTGACCTGCAGGGTCGCCAGCTGTTCAGCGCTCAGATTGCGGGTCTGCGCTTTATCCGCCGCCAGCGGCTGCGCCTGCAATGAGGTTTGCGCCTGCCAGCTGCCGGGTAAGCCCTGTAATGTCCGGCCGGCCAGGAACAGCGCATTGGTCTCCTGGGTTGAAAGCCAGCGCTGACCGTAGGCCTCTTCCGCAAGGGTGCTCAGTAAGGTGTTCTGCGCATCCGGCAGCAGTTGATTCTCCTCCAGCAGGGCCAGCTTCAGCGCATCATCGCGCAGGGCGCTGCCATAATCGCCCAGCCAGCGGTCCGTATCCTGACGCGGCGTACTCATCGCCAGCGTCAACGCCTGCTCAGCACGCGGCGCATCGCCCATCGCTTTAAGGGCGATCCCCAGCTGCAGCAGAGGCAGGCCAGAACGCGCCTGCTCATGACGACTCCAGATTTCGCGGAGGGCACCAAGGGGGGCTTTTTGCTGACGGGCCAGCACCAGGGCGGCATAGGCCTGAGCGGCGAAACGGCTGGCCGCCGCGTCATCGCTGTAGCGAACGGTTATCAGTCCCGGCTCCTGCAGATAGCGCAGCAGACGCTGGTTACCGTTATTCATCGCCTGAGTCGGTACGCTATAGCCCTGCTCGCCTGCTCTCACAAGGAAATCCATGGCATAGGCGGTCAGCCAGTACTCTTCCGGCCCCTCTTTGTCCCACAGCGCAAATCCGCCATCGTCACGCTGCATATGCAGCAGTCGGGAAATACCGATCTCTACCGCCGCACGGCGCTTTTCATCACTGTCGCCGGCGATGCCCAATGCTTTGAGCTGCGCGGCGTTGGTGTAAAGCGACGGGAACAGACCGCTGGCGGTCTGTTCCAGGCAGCCATAGGGATAGGCTTTCAGGTCGCGAATATAGCGGGCGAGATTCAACGGCGGCTTACCGCTGAACACCAGCTGTCCCTGCAGCGTCGCCGGTGAGAACCCCTGGGTTTGCCCGACTGGCGCCTGCCAGCGTTCCCCCGGTTGCAGCACCACGCCACTATTCACGGTTTGCGCCGGGAAGGCCGGACGTACGCCAATTTTCCACTGTTTCTGCATCGGAGGGAAGGTCTCACCCGGCAGAGCCACGCCGGTAATCGTGGCATTCACCTGACCATCGCCAAAACCATCGCGGGCGCTCACCGGGACAAACAGCGTACTGCGCGCGCCGGGCGCCAGCTGTAGCGGAGGAATGGCCGCGCCATCGAGCTGCAGCAAACCGCTGGCGCTCAGCGCGACGTTCAGCGTTTGCGGCCTGTCGGTGAGGTTACGCAGATCCAGCGCCAGCCGGGTTGCGTCGCCGTTGGCGAGGAAGCGCGGCGTATTCAGCTCGGCAATCAGCGGCGCGGCCACCACCACTTTCTCGTCGCTGCTGCCAAAATCATCGGCGGTCCACGCCTGCGCCATCACCCGCAGCTCGCCGTTGAAATCGCCAATCGGCAGCGTCACCGCGCCTTCGCCACGCTCGTCCAGGATCACCGGCTGCGCCTGCTGGGCAATAATCGTGACGTGGTTAACCGGCGGTTTACCGCCGCGTTTGAGTTCATCGCCGTCACCGCCGAAGCGCAGGCTGGCGAGACGCCCCTGCCCTTCAATCACCTGACCGTAGATATCATAAATATCCGCGCCGTAACGCTTCTGACCAAAGAAAGCCTTCCACGGATCCGGAGTGGCGTAATCGGTGATATTCAGCACGCCGCTGTCCACGGCGGAGAGCAGCACATTGACCTGTTTTGGCACCTCCCCCTGCGCCACGCTGGCTTTGATTTTCACCGTCAGCGGCTGATTCGGGCGTATTTTTTCTGGTGCATCCAGCGCAAGCGTCAGGCGGCGGTTTTCATCGCCCAGCGGCAGGTGCAGCAGACCCACCGCCCGTTTTGGCGTCGCCGAGCGGGATTTATCCCCGGGGCGAATCACCAGGGTGCTGAGGTAGAGATCGTGACGGTTCCAGGTTTTATCGACCGGAATCGACAGCGCCATACCCTCCGCCGGGACGTCAATTTCCTGCCACCACAGCGGCCCTTCGCTGGATTCAACCATCGCATAACCTTTTCCCGCCGCAGGCGCGGCGATATGCAGTTTGATAGTGTCCCCCGGTTTATAGGCCGCTTTGTCCAGCTTCATGGTGACCCGATCCGGACGCGCGGCTCCTGTGCCATCGCTGTTATCCTGCCAGCTGTAGCCCGCCCAGAAGCGCACGCTGCTGATCACGTCATCAGGCCCCTTCACTTCCAGGCGGTAGGATCCCCACTCCACCGGGAAACTCACTTTCGCCGTTTGCCCGGCCTGCAGATCCAGAGACTGTTCGCCTTCCTGCAGATCTTTTTGATCAAACTGCGACTGCCAGCCTTCGCCGTCAGACCAGTTCCAGTAGTAGTCGCGGCGCTCGCGAATCAGCCGTACCTGTAGCCCGGAGACCGCTTTTTTCTCGCCTTTGGCATCGGCGTAGACAATCTCAAACGCCGCGGTGCTGTTTTCTTCTACCACCGGCTGTTTCACCGTACTGTCGGTGCGATAGTCGTAGACCTCTTTGAGGGCAAATTCAGGGCGGATCCCCGGCAGCGTATCGGCCGGCCAGATCGGCTGCTGTACGGTACGGGTAACCGGTCGGCCGCCTGACTCCAGCAGGCTGGCCTGTAAAACCACCTGCAGCGGCGAATGGCTATCCTGCCACTGGCTGGCGGTAGTCACGTCGGCATGGCCTTTTTCATCCAGCGTCGTCTGGACTTCATCCAGGCTGCGGGAGAGGTTTTCTTCGGCAATATCACCAAACTGGAAGCCCGGCAGCGCTGCAACCGCATCGCGCAGCGGACGCAGGAACAGTTTTCCCTGGAGCTGATTGCCGCTGGCCGGGGCGCCATACAGATAGGCGCCGGCAACGTTAAAGTGCACATCGGCATCCATGGCCAGCGGGGTATTTTGCGGCGTCAGATTCAGCGCCATACGCTCAGGCATAAAATCTTCGACGTGGAAATCCCACTCGCGCGGCTGATTGTCGCCGGTGCTGGCGCGGATATGCCACATACCGGTCGCCGCCCCGCTATCAAGCGGCCAGGTAAACTGATACAGACCATTGACCGGTTTGCTGACCAGCGAGCGGATCACCTGACCGTCCGGCTGAACCACGTCGAACTTCACCGGCTGCTCGGCCAGCGGTTTGCCGTCGCCGTCACGGAGCAGCGCGTTGAGGATGACCGTCTCTCCCGGGCGATAAAGATCGCGCGGACCAAACATAAAGAACTGCTTGCTGAATCCCGGGGCGCCGGCAATCGAGAACTCGGCCAGATCCAGTGCGGGAAGTTTGAGATCCAGCAGGGTGGTCTGCCCGTCTTTTCGCGCCAGCAACAGCGCCGCTTCTTTATCATCGGTTTGCAGGGTCACGTGCCCCTGGGCGTCGCTTTTCGCCTGGGCGAGAGTTTGCCCTTTCGCATTCAGCAGCTGCACATCGATACCCGATTGCGCCGCACCGTCTTCGAGACTCTGGGTAAAGACATCCAGCCGGTTACGATAACGGTGCGCCGATACGCCGATATCGCTCAACGTAAACAGCGTCGCAGCGTTGCTATAGCTGTAGCGTCCCGCCGGATTCATCACCGCTACGTAAACGCCCGGCTGCTGCAACGGCTTAATATCCGCCAGCGGCAGCAGCAGTTTCTCCCGCGTGTTGCGCGCCGGATTGAGATCGAAACGCCCGGTATAGACCAGATCGGCCATTTTCAACAGCTCGTCAGACTCCCAGTTACTCAATGAGTTACGATATTCCCACTGACTGACAAAAGCGGACAGCGACTCCGGCTTGATACGGAAAAAGTTGACGTCGACGTTATCGACGTTCAGCGCCATAACCGGCAGCCCGGCAACCACTTTGCCCGGCAGCAGCGAGCCGCGGCTGGCAAAACCGACGCTCGGAGCAATATCGCGGGTGGTAATGGTTTTTTCAAAATGGTTATCAAAGGTCGCCGCGTTCAGCGCACTCAGCGTCGGGTCAACGGAGACAATCAGTTCGCGTTTCGGCTCAAGATGACGTAGCCGCAGCGCTTTCAGGTCAGGAGAGAGCTCCCAGGCACCATCCACCTTGCCGCTTTTTTTATCGACAAGATGTACGCTGCGTGAGAAATCCTGATCGGGATTAAGCGGCACAGAGAAGGTGAGCACCATCGCCGCCGCGCCGTCCAGCTGGATTTCCGAGGCATCGAGCAGCGTCAGCGCTTTACCTTTGCTTTTTTCCGCCAGCGCCGCCAGCTGCGCGCTATCCGGTTTTGCAGTGCCCGTTTGCCCAGCGGAAGAGCCGGCTGGCGCGACGGCCTGCGGTTTACCGCTGTCATCGCATCCGCTGAGAGAGAGTGCCGTCAACAGTGCCAGCGACAGCGCCGCTAAACGAAATGGTTTCATCCTTTAACCCCTTGGCCTGAACAGCCAGATGCCTGTAGTGAACACATTATTATGCGCTAACGGCGGAATTACCAATTGCTTATGGTATCGGCATTGCACAGGCGGTCTGATGTTCCGATAATACGCTTTCGGCAATATGCTTTATCTGGTACCCGATGAGAATAATAACAACAGTGTATTTGAGTCCGCGGAGGACTAAAAATTGCCGACCCGCACGATAAATATAAAATATGTGACCACGCGCATTTAAAAAAAGCAGAAACGGACAATGTGGCAATTTAATTACCGCCTGAGAGTATAATTTTCCTCCTTGATTAATTCCGAAATTAAATGCACTACCGCTTTATAAATTGACAATACGCCCGTTTTCTCTTATCTGAACGCTATACCGCCATATTTCATGCCCTCTGATACTGCTGGCAGTCGTCAATTTTCATCTCCAGACGGAGAAATGACCTCATTGCCGAAGCCCGTTCAACCGCATGATTACCGGTATCTTTCAATATGCCCACGTTGGCTAAAAAAACGGATAGTCGTTCTGACCGCCCGCGCCGCTGATTCAATAACGGCACAACCGTCATTCGTTCCGTATTGATATATTAAATAAGTAATATGGGAATTATTTATGTCACAAATGAACGCGCTGTTAATTATTATTTTCATTCTTTATACAGGCGATGTTATCTCTACCCGCACCAAAGCCTGGATCCCTTCCGTCTTTGTCTGTGCGGTCCTGTTTCTGGGCGGATACTGGACGTTTTTTCCGCCTGATATTATTAGCCGGGCGGGGATCACGGCGCCCGTTGCCATCATGCTGATGTATCTGCTGATTACCAATATGGGTACCCTGCTGTCACTGCAGGAGCTCATGCGCCAGTGGAAAACGGTGATCATCGCGCTTGCCGGTATTGCCGGGATAACGGTAGCCGTCTTCGCGGTGAGCCTGTTGCTATTTGACCGCAACACCGCGCTGGTGACCATCCCGCCGCTGGTCGGTGGGATCGTGTCATCATTAATTATGTCGCAAGGTGCAAGCAACGCCGGGCTGGTCGATCTGTCCGTACTGGCGATTCTGATTTACGTGATGCAGGGATTCGCCGGCTATCCCCTCACCGCCATCATGCTGCAACGCGAAGGAAAATCGTGGCTCAGGCGCTACCGCAGTAACAAACAGCATCATGAAAACGCTGAAGAACAGCCCCTCCTCCCCTGCGGCGAAGAAATAATGCCGCGTTTGTTTAGCCGCCTCCCCGCAAGCTACAACAGTAGCTATTTTAAATTTCTGCGCCTGGCGATGGTCGGCTGTCTGGCCTGGTTTATCTCCGACCTGGCAAAACCCATCGTTAGCATCAGTCCGTTCGTGCTGTGTCTTTTTTTTGGCGTGGTCTTTACTTCCGTAGGGTTTCTCGAAAAACACACGCTACAAAAAGCGAACGGGTTCGGCTTTGCCGTCATGGCATTGATGCTGTTTATCTTTGATACCCTGAACAAAGCGACGCCGGAGATGCTGCTACGCCTGCTTTATCCGATGGCGGTGCTCATCGCCACGGCGGTTATCGGCATGTTTATGGTTTCCTGGCTCGTGGGGAAAGCGCTCGGCGTCAGCGGCGCCATGTCATTCGCCATCTCCCTGACCGCGCTGTACGGCTTCCCGGCGGATTACATCATCACCAACGAAGCCATTAACGCCCTTACCCAGGATGAAAAAGAACGCCAGATGCTGACTCAGCACATGCTGGGGCCAATGCTGGTTGGCGGGTTTATCTCCGTGACGATTGTTTCCGTCATTCTGGCCGGAATACTGGTGGGTTATCTGGCGCCGGTGATCGACTGAACCGTTTCATTTTCTACGAACCTATGGAGTCCGTTTTATGATTAACCCCGTTATTACCGCCATCATCGCCAGAGAAGAGCAGGCAACAATCGACTTTCGCCGCGATCTACACGCCCACCCGGAGCTGCCGTGGGAGGAGCGACGAACGACGGATCGCGTCGTGGCGGAACTGGAGAATATCGGCATCGCCTGTCGCCGTACCGTTCCGACCGGCGTCATTGCAGACATTACTGGCAGTAAACCGGGCAAAACGGTGGCACTGCGCGCCGATATGGATGCGCTGCCGGTGCATGAGCTCAACGATCGGCTCAGCTATAAATCGCTCACCGCCGGGAAAATGCACGCCTGCGGGCATGATTCCCATACCGCAATGCTGCTTACCGCCGCCCGCGCGCTGTATGAGGTTCGCGAGCAGATGGCCGGTAACGTACGGTTAATTTTTCAGCCCGCCGAGGAGATTGCCGAAGGCGCCAAAGCGATGATCGCCCAGGGGGCCCTGGATAATGTCGACAACATTTTTGGCATGCACATCTGGTCCGGCTCGCCTTCCGGCAAAATATCCTGCAACGTGGGGTCGTCATTTGCCTCCGCAGATTTACTCAAAGTCACCTTTCGCGGCCGCGGCGGTCACGGTTCCATGCCAGAGGCCTGCATCGATGCGGCGGTTGTCGCCTCCGCCTTCGTGATGAATTTACAGGCTATCGTGGCGCGTGAAACTTCGCCGCTGGACTCCGCCGTGGTCTCTATCGGTCGCATGGATGTCGGCACCCGGTTCAACGTGATTGCCGAAAATGCGCTCCTGGACGGTACAGTACGTTGCTTCAGCATCGAAACCCGTCGGCGCCTGGAGGCCGCAATCACGCGCTATGCGCAGCATACTGCGGCGATGTATGGCGCCAGCGTTGACGTCGACTACTGCTACGGCACGTTACCGGTGATTAACGAAGAACGCAGCGCATTGCTGGCGCAGTCCACGATCCGCGAAGCCTTCGGTGACGACGTGCTATTCAGCGAAAAACCCACGACCGGCGGGGAGGATTTCAGCTTCTATCTGCAAGATATTCCCGGTTGTTTTGCCCTGCTCGGCTCCGGTAATAAAGCGAAAGGGAGCGACTACGCCCACCATCACGGATGCTTCAATATCGATGAACAAGTGATGAAAACCGGCGCCGGGCTGTACGCTCAGTACGCCTGGCGCTATCTGCATCAAGACCGCTTCTGATCGCTTCTCCCCGGTGTACGCCGGGGACATATCACATTACGGTATGTATTACGTGAAAATGCCTTGTCGGTAAGGGCAAAAACATCAACAATCTACCTATTGTTGATGACACGGAGACAGCCATGTCCACTTCGTTTTTTGTCGCCGCTGACTGGTTAGCGGAACATATTGATGACCCGGAAATTCAGATTATCGATGCGCGAATGGCGCCGCCTGGGCAGGAAGATCGCGATTTGCACGCCGAATATCGCGCGGGTCATATTCCCAACGCCGTATTTTTCGATATTGAAGCGCTTTCCGATCGCACCAGCCCGCTGCCGCATATGATGCCGCGAGCGGAAGCCTTCGCCGTTGCGATGCGCGAGCTGGGGGTCAGCAGCGATAAACATCTGGTGGTTTACGATGAAGGCAATCTCTTCTCAGCCCCGCGCGCCTGGTGGATGCTGCGCACATTTGGCGTCGAAAACGTCTCGATTCTCGCCGGCGGCCTGGCCGGCTGGCAGCGCGATGAATTGCCTCTTGAGCAGGGAGTTCCCGATATTCCGGAAGGCGAATTTGACGGACGCTTCGATCCGGAAGTGATCAAACGGCTGACCGATGTACTGCTGGTTAGCCATGAGGGATCGGCGCAGATCGTCGATGCGCGTCCGGCCGGGCGTTTTAATGGCCTGGTGGATGAGCCTCGTCCAGGACTGCGTCGCGGTCATATTCCCGGCGCGCTCAACGTACCGTGGAGCGATCTGGTGATTAACGGCGAACTGAAAACCGTGGATGAACTGAATGAGATTTTCATTCGCCAGGGCGTGGATTTCGAGCGGCCGATTATTGCCAGCTGCGGCTCCGGCGTCACGGCGGCGGTTGTGGTGCTGGCGCTGACGACGCTGGGCGTCAACGGCGTCTGTCTCTATGACGGCTCGTGGAGCGAATGGGGCGCACGTAGCGACCTGCCGATCGAACCGGCGCAATAAGAGAACAGCAGCGGGGGCCGAAGCCCCCGCTGCTTTAGATAATGCGATTCTGTTTGAAATCGCGCAGGAAACTGCCCCAGCGCTTTTCATAAAATGGCGTGATATGGGCAATCATAAAATGGCTGATCCCCTTTTCACCTTCAACCACCTGACAAATATCAACCGGCTCATCGCCAGGTAACGTATCGGTCGCCACGCTGCCTGCCGCCTGGATCACCTCTTCGATATCGCCTTCGGCTTCAATCCCGATCAGCAGGTTTGCCGGCGCATCAGCGCTATCTTTAATTGAGCAAAGAAATGCCCGTCTGACGGTCTTCATCGTTTTAAACAGCGTCGTCAGCGAATCAATCATCTGCGCCGGTGGCTCGGCGACTTCAGACAACAGCAAAGACTCGCCGCCTTCAAGCACGGTTTGGGTGCTGAGCGGGCTGCCCTCTTCCCCCAGCAGATGGCGGATCTCATTGGGCATAAACTCTTTACCGGTTGCCAGCTTCGCATTGAGGAACAGCGTTTCGCCGAGCGTCATCGCAAACAGCGTCCGTGCCGGCATCACCACAAACGATTGTTCATCTTCCACCGCCTGCTGCAGCGCTTCCAGAGAAGAGAAAAACGGAATCACCGAAGCGCCATCATCTTTCTCCCAGTGCTGCAGATCGACGGCACTCTCTTCGACAATCGGCTCACCTTCCGCTGCCGCCCCCGGAACCCACACGGTGGATTCCAGCAGCGTACGGAAAAATGCCGGGCGGTGACCTGGCTCGGTCGCCGCCTTTTCCAGCAGAGTTTCTAATTCATTTTTAGTTTCGGACATATTTTCATTACTTTAAATTGCCCGGCGGCGCTGCGCTTGCACGGGCCTACGAATTTCCCCGGCCGGATAAGCGCAGCGCCACCGGCAAGAGCATTACTCTGCGGTTAACAGATGAGCAATCGTGCGCACGCCGAGGCCGGTGGCGCCGGCAGACCACTGCTCAACCGCCGCTTTGCGATAGGTCGCCGAGCAGTCGATGTGCAGCCAGCCCTGGTGATAATTTTCAACGAAATGCGACAGGAAACCGGCTGCAGTGCTGGCGCCAGCCGGATAGGCCGCGCTGCCGGTGTTGTTCAGCTCGGCGAAGTTAGACGGCAGCTGGCCGCGGTGGAACTCGGCCAGCGGCAGGCGCCAGAAGGCTTCGTTTTCCGCCTGCGCACTCGCCAACAGACGGTTAGCCAGCGAGTCATCAAAGCTGAACAGCGCGTGATAGTCATTACCGAGCGCGGTTTTCGCCGCCCCGGTCAGGGTCGCGGCATCGATGATCAGCTCAGGTTTCTGCGTCGAGGCATCAATCAGACCATCCGCCAGCACCAGACGACCTTCAGCGTCGGTGTTCATGATTTCCACAGTCTTGCCATTGCGATAGCGAATGATGTCGCCGAGTTTAAAGGCATTACCGCTGATCAGGTTGTCCGCACAGCACAGATACAGCTTCACGCGTTTGTTCAGGCCGCGGGTAATCGCGAACGCCAGCGCGCCGGTAACCGTTGCCGCGCCGCCCATATCGGACTTCATCGAATCCATAAACGCGCTTTGTTTGATGCTGTAGCCGCCGGAATCGAAGGTGATACCTTTCCCGACCAGGCAAGCGTACACCGGGGCCTCTTTATTGCCGGTTGGGTTGTAATCCAGCGCCAGCAGTACCGGCGGACGCTCGGAGCCGCGGCCAACGGTATGCAGGCCAAGATAGCCTTGCTCACGCAGGTCTTCACCTTTCGTGATGCGGTATGTCACGTTGTCGCAGGCGACGCTGCACAGCAGATCGACCGCGCGCTGAGCCAGCTGTTCCGGGCCAAGCTCTTCCGCCGGCGCGTTAATGGTATCCCGCACCCAGTCAATAATCGTCAGCCGATTGTCCAGCTCGCTTTTCTGCGCGTCGTCCAGCGCCGGCCATTCCACCTTGCGGCTGCCTTTCGGCCCTTTGTAACCGGCCCAGAATGCCCACGCGCGGTCGGTATCCCAGCCTTCACCGCTCAGCGCGACATGTTTGATCCCCATCCCGTCGACTTTACGCGCCGCGCGCTGAATCAAACCGAGGTCGTCTTTACCGTTCAGATGCAGGGTGATGCCGTCATTATTAATGCTGTAAGCCGCTTTTTCTCCCCAGCGCGCGTCGGCGGGTTGGGTCGTCAGCGTAATCTTCATGGCTTCGGTCATTTTATCTTTATCCTTATTTGGCAAAGGAGCCGCATTTGGCAAAAGGGCCGCCAAAAGGCAGCCCATATTATTTTTCCGATGTTTCACGCTGCAGGAGAAGGCGGTCAGCCGCTCATTCACCGGGCCCACAGATTACTGTGCGGCGGGAGTGAGCAAACACGACCCACGCATCTGCAGCGTGAAACATGTTGCGGAAATTATTCTGCTTCATCTAACCAGACTAGCAGAATCGCCTCCAGAATTTTTTCATTGGATGCGGTCGGATTGTCATCAAAATCTTCCAGCTCGCAAATCCACTGATGCATATCGGTGAAGCGAACGGTTTTCGGGTCGAGATCCGGGAAGGCGTCATACAGCGCTTCGCCAATTTCACGACTATCGGTCCATTTCAGTCCCATATTAATGCTCGCGTGCGTGGTTGATAGTATAACGCGGGATCTCGACGACCAGATCATCGTGGGTCACGCGCGCCTGGCAGCTCAGACGGCTGTCGGGCTCCAGCCCCCAGGCCTTATCCAGCATATCATCTTCATCTTCGGTACTTTCGGCCAGCGAGTCAAAACCTTCACGCACGATACAGTGGCAGGTGGTGCAGGCACAGGATTTTTCGCAAGCGTGTTCAATCTCAATGCCGCTACGCAGAGCAGCATCCAGAATGGTCTCACCGATCTCAGCTTCCACAACTACGCCATCCGGGCACAGGTCCTGATGGGGCAGAAAAACAATCTTTGGCATATTAAACCTCGTCCACGGATTGGCCTTTCAGCGCAGTACGGACCGACTGGTCCATGCGGCGTGCGGCAAATTCCTGGGTTTGTGTGTCTGTATTTTTAATCGCATCTTTAATAGCGTCGGCGTCATCGCCTGCGGCAACCGCACGCAGCTGCGCCGTTGCTTCATCGATAGCCTGACGTTCTGCGGCGCTTAGCAGCGCGGCATCGGCGGCCAGCGCACTTTCCAGGCTCTCAAGAACGCGTGCGGCTTCCACTTTTTGCTCGGCCAGCATACGCGCCTTGATATCCTGTTCGGCGTGACTCATCGAATCTTTAATCATGGTGGCGATTTCGCTGTCGGTCAGACCGTAGGAGGGCTTGACCTGAATGGAGGCTTCGACGCCGGTCGATTTCTCCATCGCGGTCACGCTCAGCAGGCCATCGGCGTCCACCTGGAAGGTGACGCGAATGTGCGCCCCGCCCGCCGGTAACGCCGGAATACCACGCAGCGCAAAACGCGCCAGCGAACGGCAGTCCTGCACCAGTTCGCGCTCGCCCTGCATAACGTGGATAGACATTGCCGTCTGACCATCTTTAAAGGTGGTGAACTCCTGCGCACGCGCCACCGGAATCGTGGTGTTGCGCGGAATCACTTTCTCCACCAGGCCACCCATCGTCTCCAGCCCTAAAGAGAGCGGAATAACGTCGAGCAACAGGAGTTCGCTGTCCGGTTTGTTGCCCACCAGGATATCAGCCTGAATCGCGGCGCCAATGGCCACCACTTTGTCTGGATCGATAGTGGTCAGCGGCGTGCGGCCAAAGAATTCACCGACGCGCTCACGCACCAGCGGCACGCGGGTTGAACCGCCAACCATGACCACTTCCAGCACCTCTTCCGCCGCCACGCCCGCATCTTTCAGCGCGCGACGGCAGGCTAACAGCGTACGTTTCACCAGCGGCGCAATCAGCTCGTTAAACTGCTCACGGGTAATATCGCCTTGCCAGCCGCCGACGTTGACGCTGACCGAATCGGCATCGCTGAGGGCGATTTTCGCCGCGATGGCCGCATCCAGAAGTTCGCGCTGCAGGCGATTGTCGCTACGATCGCTCAGCCCGGCCAGCTCACGGAGATAATCCGCCAGCAGATGGTCAAAGTCATCGCCGCCCAGCGCGGAATCCCCGCCGGTGGCCAGCACTTCAAATACGCCGCGGCTTAAGCGCAGCACCGAAATATCAAAGGTGCCGCCGCCGAGATCGTAAACCGCGATCACGCCTTCCTGACCGGAGTCCAGGCCGTAGGCAATGGCCGCGGCGGTCGGTTCGTTCAACAGGCGCAATACGTGCAGACCGGCCAGACGCGCGGCGTCTTTGGTGCCCTGACGCTGAGCATCGTCAAAATAGGCCGGGACGGTAATCACCACGCCGTCGAGTTCGCCGGACAGGGCTTCCGTTGCCCGGGCGGCCAGCGCCTTCAGGATGTCGGCGGAGACGCGAACCGGGTTGAGCAGACCGCCGGCGGTCTGAATCATCGGCAGACCATTTTCGCTGGCCTGCAGTTGGTAAGGCAGATGGGGGTAACGCGTCTGGATATCGGCCAGCGAGCGTCCCATCATCCGTTTCACGGAGCTGATGGTATTAACCGGGTCGAGGGCCGCATTGTGTCGGGCGTCGTAGCCGACGCTCAGGCCAGATTCATGGTAGTTAACCACGGAAGGCAGCAGGTAGCGTCCCTGATGGTCGGGCAGAGTTTCGGCCTGACCGCTACGCACGGTAGCGACCAGAGAATTGGTGGTGCCCAGGTCAATACCCGCCGCCAGACGACGCTGGTGCGGCGCGGCACTCAGACCAGGCTCACTAATTTGTAATAAGGCCATAATTGCTTCCGAAAATTAAAAATCGAGCAGCTTTTCTTCGAGTTGTTCTGCAACGCTCTGAAGTTTATCGAGAAAACGCAGTTTACGCACGGTATCCGCCGCCGCGTCCCACGTCTCGCTATTTAATTGTTCGACAACCTGCTGATGACGAACGTCGTACATCCCCTTCACGCGTTTGATAAATGCCGCCAGTCGTTCTTCATCCTGCGATTTTTCAATCTCATCCAGCTCTTCACGCAGCTCCAGCTGTTCCATCAGAAAAGCGGTATCGCGCACGGTGTGCTGCTCGCAGGCCAGGTCATAGCCGTGGAGTGAAAGGAGATATTCGGCGCGGGTCAGCGGATGACGGAGCGTTTGCCACGCCTGATTGATCGTGGCGGATTGCTGCACGGAGGCGAGCTGTTCGGCCGCGCTCGCGCTGGCGAACTTATCGGGATGATACTGGCGCTGCAAATCCTGGTACCGGACAGCCAGCTGTTCTTGCGAAAGGGTATAACTGACCGGTAACCCGAAGAGGGTGAAATAGTCCATAGTAACCTCAGGGTTAACGAGATAAAGCAAACCCCACTCACGATTCACCGCGGTGGGGTCCTCTACCCGTGCACATCGGGCCGCCTCTGCGTGGGCTGTAGTCGCTTACCCGCAGGACCGACTGCTGTCAGCCCCCGGGATTCACGCATTTACCGCCCTGATGCGGCCTGAAATACGTCGGATAGTGTCGGGATTATACGTTAAAGCTTTCGCCGCAACCGCACTCATCTTTAACATTCGGGTTTGTGAATTTAAACCCTTCGTTCAGGCCTTCTTTGACGAAGTCCAGCTGAGTGCCGTCGAGGAACTGCAGGCTTTTGCCGTCGATCACTACCTTGACGCCTTTATCTTCAAACACGGTGTCTTCTGCCGCCGGCTCGTCAACAAATTCCAGCACGTAGGCCATACCTGAGCAGCCCGAAGTGCGGACACCTAAGCGCAGACCGAAGCCTTTGCCACGGTTGGCCAGGAAGGAATTAACTCGCGACGCTGCGCTGTCGCTAAGAGTAATCGACATACAATAACCTCTTAATTATTTCGCTTCACGTTTGCTTTTATAATCCGCAATCGCGGCTTTAATCGCGTCTTCCGCCAGGATGGAGCAGTGAATTTTCACCGGCGGCAGTTCCAGCTCATCGGCGATATCGGTGTTCTTGATAGCCTGAGCTTCGTCCAGAGATTTCCCTTTCACCCATTCGGTAACCAGGGAGCTGGAGGCGATAGCAGAACCGCAACCATAGGTCTTGAAGCGCGCGTCTTCAATGATACCTTCATTGTTGACTTTAATCTGCAACTTCATCACGTCGCCGCACGCTGGTGCGCCAACCATGCCGCTGCCGACGCTGTCGTCGCTGTTGTCAAAAGAGCCGACGTTGCGCGGATTCTCGTAATGATCGATAACTTTTTCGCTGTATGCCATGATGAATTCTCCTTATACCCTACCGATTAATGATGTGACCATTCGATGCTGTTCAGATCCACGCCCTGTTTGAACATATCCCACAGCGGAGAAAGATCGCGCAGACGGCCGATGGATTTACGAACCAGATCAATGGTGTAGTCAATCTCTTCTTCGGTAGTGAATCGACCTAAAGAGAAACGGATAGAACTGTGTGCCAGTTCGTCAGTCATGCCCAGTGCACGAAGCACATAGGACGGCTCAAGGCTTGCGGAGGTGCAAGCAGAACCGGAGGAAACGGCCAGGTCTTTCAGCGCCATAATCAGCGACTCGCCTTCAACATAGTTGAAGCTGACGTTGAGAATGTTCGGCGCGCCCTGCTCGAGGTCGCCGTTAAGGTAAACCTCTTCCATATCTTTTACGCCGTCCCACAGACGGTTACGCAGACCGCGCAGACGCGCCATCTCGGTTTCCATCTCTTCTTTCGCGATACGGTAAGCTTCACCCATACCGACGATCTGGTGGACTGGCAGAGTACCGGAACGCATGCCGCGCTCGTGACCGCCGCCGTGCATCTGCGCTTCAATGCGGATACGCGGTTTGCGACGAACGTACAGTGCGCCAATACCTTTAGGACCATAAATTTTGTGACCGGAGAAGGACATCAGGTCAACTTTCAGCTGGCTCAGATCGATAGGCAGTTTGCCCACGCTCTGGGTGGCGTCAACGTGGTAAATGATGCCACGCGCGCGGCACAGTTCGCCGATGGTGGCGATATCCTGCACCACGCCGATTTCGTTGTTCACGTGCATGATGGAGACCAGGATGGTGTCGTCACGCATCGCGGCTTCCAGCTCTTTCAGATCGATAATCCCGTTGCTCTGCGGCGCCAGGTAGGTAACGTCGAAACCTTCACGCTCCAGCTGGCGACAGGTATCCAGAACCGCTTTATGCTCGGTTTTGCTGGTGATAATGTGCTTGCCTTTTTTCTGATAAAAGTTGGCTGCACCTTTAATCGCCAGGTTGTCTGATTCCGTTGCACCGGAGGTAAAGACGATTTCACGCGGATCGGCACCGACCAGTTCAGCAATCTGATTACGGGCGATATCAACCGCCTCTTCAGCCTGCCAACCGAAACGGTGTGAACGAGAGGCCGGGTTACCAAAGGTCCCGTCCAGGGTCAGGAACTGCATCATTTTCTCGGCAACACGCGGGTCCACCGGCGTTGTTGCGGAGTAATCGAGGTAAATCGGTAATTTCATTGCTCTTTAACTCCGTACATCACTCAATGCAAGGAACCAGGCAACCGGCTTGATGTACGACCGGGGACACGGGATGTCGCAACATCCCGGCCTGATTCTGAAATCTCTTTTTTATCGTTTTTACTCTGACTATTTCAGCCTGCCGCAGCGGTGCCGCAAGCTGAAACAAGACGAGTATTATGCACGCAGCTTGACGTCAATGGCGTCCTGAGTGCGGGTATTGCGCTGGGATTCATGGCTATGCTGACGACCTGAAACATCGAGGATTTCCTGGTTATTCACCAGTTCACCCAGGGTGATGTTGTTCAGGAAGCCGGTCAGACGTTCGCTCAGGTCGCGCCACAGCGCGTGGGTCAGGCATTTATCGCCGCCCTGGCAGCCGCCTTTACCCTGACAGCGGGTCGCGTCAACCGATTCGTCTACTGCGCTGATCACTTCGCCTACGGCGATGCTGCCAGCTTCTTTACCTAACAAATAACCGCCGCCTGGACCACGTACGCTGGATACCAGACCATTTTTACGCAGGCGGGAAAACAGCTGTTCCAGATAGGACAGCGAGATTCCCTGACGTTCAGAAATATCAGCCAACGGAACCGGGCCCGATTCAGAGTTGAGCGCAACGTCCAGCATCGCGGTCACAGCATAACGCCCTTTAGATGTCAGTCTCATGTCTTACTTAACCTCAAACTCGCCCCTGCCCGGGCTTTTTATTAATATGGGTATTGCATAGCAGGGCCAAGTCTGACATTCCCGAGTAATTTGGTCAACTATTTACTTGACTGTTTTAGTCAGGTATTTAACCATCCGTGCGGTCTGTATTTGCCCGGCGGCGCTACGCTTGTGCAGGCCTGTGACGATGCAGGCCGCGTAAGGCGGAGCCGCTCCCGTCAAGGGATGCAGGCGCTTACTTCTCTTTCTTTAACTGATCGATAGAGGCCAGCATACCGCGCAGGATATTCAGCTCCTGGCTTTCCGGGCGGGCGCGGGTGAACAGACGACGCAGTTTGTTCATCACCTGCCCTGGATGGCTGGCGCGAATAAAACCGGTGGCGAGCAGGGTTTGCTCGAGGTGGCCATAGAAACGTTCTAAATCGTCAACCAGCGGATACGGCGTCTCTTCGTGCGCCGCTGCCGGTTCGTCCTGTTCCTGGGTGGCCAGCCAGGCCATGCGGACTTCGTAGGCGATAACCTGCACCGCCATTGCCAGGTTCAACGAACTGTATTCCGGGTTTGCGGCAATCGCGACGTGATAATGACATTTCTGCAGTTCATCGTTGGTCAGCCCAACGCGTTCGCGGCCAAAGACCAGCGCGACCGGTGCATGCTGCCCTTCCGCCACGCTCTTCAAACCGCACTCGCGCGGGTCAAGCATCGGCCACGGCAGAGTGCGTGAACGGGCACTGGTCCCCACCACCAGGCTGCAGCCGGCCAGGGCTTCATCCAGGGTATCAACGATCTGCGCATTGCCAATCACGTCACTGGCGCCAGCGGCCAGCGCGATAGCCTGAGAATCAGGTTTAACCAGCGGATTAACCAGCCACAGGTTGGTTAACCCCATGGTTTTCATTGCCCGGGCGACGGAACCCATGTTTCCAGTATGTGATGTTTCTACCAGTACAATTCGAATATTTTGTAGCATTATGGTTCTTCGGCTAAAGATTATTCACGCATGCTATCATAAAACGGAGACATAGGCAGATTTCACTGTTACTATGTGCGCCGTTTTTTCCCGTTCTTTAACATCCAGTGAGAGAGACCGATGCATCCGATGCTGAACATCGCCGTGCGCGCAGCGCGCAAGGCGGGTAATTTAATTGCCAAGCACTACGAAACCCCAGACTCCGTAGAAACGAGCCAGAAAGGCAGCAATGATTTTGTGACCAACGTCGATAAAGCAGCCGAAGCGCTGATTATTGAAACCATTCGCAAATCTTACCCGCAGCACACCATTATCACCGAAGAAAGCGGTGAACACGCAGGTGAAGATCAGGATGTTCAATGGGTTATCGATCCACTGGATGGCACCACCAACTTCGTCAAACGTCTGCCACACTTCTCCGTTTCCATCGCCGTACGCATCAAAGGCCGTACAGAAGTCGCGGTGGTTTACGATCCAATGCGTAACGAACTGTTCACGGCTACCCGTGGTCAGGGCGCACAGCTGAACGGCTACCGTCTGCGCGGCAGCAACGCTCGCGACCTGGATGGCACGATTCTGGCGACCGGCTTCCCGTTCAAAGCAAAACAGCACGCGACGGCGTACATGAATATTCTCGGTAAGCTGTTTACCGAGTGTGCTGATTTCCGCCGCACCGGTTCTGCTGCTCTGGATCTGGCTTACGTGGCCGCAGGCCGCGTTGACGGTTATTTTGAAATCGCGCTGAAACCCTGGGATTTTGCGGCAGGTGAGCTGATCGCTCGTGAAGCAGGCGCGCTGGTTTGCGATTTCACCGGCGGCCACAACTACATGCACACCGGCAACATCGTTGCCGGTAACCCGCGTGTCGTTAAAGCTATGCTGGCGAATATGCGTGACGAACTGAGTGAAGCGCTGAAGCGCTAATCATTCTCCCCTCACCCCGTTCGCGGGGTGAGGGGATTCTTCAAAACGGTCGTAACCCCCCGCCAACAGGCGCCGCACTGCTCCACATCACCAGCGCCGCAACCAGTAAAATCACCCCGCCCGCCAATGCCAGCGTCGCCCAACCAACGTGTTGCCACAGCGGTGGCGTCTTATTGCCGCTGAGCTTAACGGCCAGCTGGCGGAAACCATGAACCAGCAGCGCCAGCCCGCTGATGGTCAACGAAGTGCCTGCCGCCATCGCCAGCGCCGCCGCCATTCCCCAGTTAAACACGCCAATCACTTTACTAAACAGCAGGACCATAATCGCCCCGGAACAGGGCCGCATCCCCATCGAAAGGATAATGACCAGCCGCGCGCGCCAGTCATCGCCGCTTTGGAGCTGTTCCGGCGCGGGCATATGCTGATGTCCGCATCCGCACTGAGCATGATGAACGTGGTGCGGCGTAAAGGCGATAAACGTCGGTCGTCGCAATACCGCGCGCAGCTTTTTCACCGCCCGCCAGCACAACAGCAGGCCCAGCGCCCCCACCAGCAGATAGCTGCCTTTCTCCAGCCAGAAGCTGCTGAGATGCAGCTGTCTGGCCGGCAGTTGCAGGAGAGTTAATACCACCACGACCAGCGCAATCGCCACAACGCCCTGCAGGAGCGAGGCCGCCAGGGTCAGCATAATACTGGATTTAAGTTTTGCCGGATGCGTGGCCAGCCAGGTGGTAATCACGATCTTGCCATGACCAGGCCCCAGGGCGTGCAGCACACCGTAGATAAAACTGAACGCCAGCAGCGATAATCCCGCCGCTGAGGGATTGTCCGCAACCGCTTTCAGCAGACGGCTGAGCTCAAGATTCAACGCCCGCTGCCAGACGGCGCTTTGCAGCAAGACCTGCGGCCAGGCCTGCCACAGCCAGATCCCCGCCGCTGTCGCCAGCAGCAAAAAAAGCGCCAGCGGCCACATCTGGCGCAGACGCGAAGTGCGTGCGGTGTGAGAGAAAATTACGGACATGTCAGCGTCACCTTCTGGGCAAAGTAGGTTCCCAGCGCCATATCTTCCGGCGGCGCGTCGGCTTTATCGAGAGACTGGGCAAAAGCCGCCATTTTTTCATTCGGTTCCGGCGTGACCACCTTGACCTTACATGTCGTGCGTAACGCGGCGGGCAAGGTGACATCGCTCGCTTTGTCATAGTGCATATCAACATAATAGGTCGGATCGAATGTCGACAATGTTAGCGTCTGTCCGGCCAGCGGCTGAGGTTTTGCCAGCGGCAGCGTAAACGTCAGCACCGCCTGGTGACCATCGCGTTCGAGGCCATAGCCATCAGGTCGATTATCAAACTTCACCCGCTGGCCGTTGTGCCATAGCTCGCTGAAGTAATGCTGGCCGAGCACATTGGCCATCACCTCTGCCGCCAGTTTTTTCCACACCTCATCCCCTGGCTTTGCGTTCCCCGCATCGTAGAGCAAGTCTGCCGAAGTGATTTCATCCATCGTCCAGCGCATGTTAAAACCGGTGAGCAGCCCGTTGTCCGCCACGACTTCCGTTTTCAGGCTAATGAAGCTATGCGGGTGCGCTAGCACACTAAATGATAAAACCATGAAAAATGCCGCACTGGTGCATTGTTTCACTCTCTTCATCCGATCCTCACGTGAAAAATTCTGTGAACTTAGCCAGCAATCCTGACGTAAAGGCGCCGAACTGCCCTGATCTCCATTCATCCATTAGCTATTCTTAGCAAAAACCCTAACTGGAACTCACCAGATGATGACCGTCATTGAACCACCATCTGCGCTTTCCAGTCCACAGCGCCGTAGTCAGGTACTGCTGATGTTTTATCTGCCCGGGCAGCCAGTGACGCCAGAACAGCTTAGCCACATCAACCAGGTTGATGAGTCAACGGCCCGGCAGGATATCGCAGAGACCGCACGCGAAATTCAGCGTTACCACCGACTGACGCTTTCGTCACAGGTGGACGGCAGCTACCGGATTGAAGGTGCTGTCATCGATCAACGACTGTGTCTGCTGCACGGCCTGCGGCGGGCATTACGTTTATGTCCGCATTTTATTGCCCACCATTTTACGCCGGCATTAAAAACGCAGCTTAAACTACAGGGCATTGCGCGGACGCTGTATGACGACACCAACCTGCAGGCGCTGGTCAACCGCTGCTCGCGGATGCTCAACCGGCAGTTTGACTGTCGCGATGTTCATTTCCTGCGTCTGTATCTGCAATATTGCCTGCTGCAGCATCATCTTGGACTGACCCCGGATTTTACCCATGAGCAGCAGCGCTGGACGCAACAAGCGGCGGAGTTCGCTCTCGCCCAGGAGATCGTTCGCCACTGGCAACGCCGGGTCGCCAGCACGCCGCACGCGGGCGAACAGCTGTTCCTGACGCTGCTCTTTATGTTGTTGAAAACGCCCGATCCCATCCGCGACGGCCATCACCAGGACCGGCGGTTACACCTGGCAATCGATCGCTTAATTCATCGCTTCCAGGATCTGGCGGGTCGGCCGTTCAGCGATGACCAGGGACTGAGCGATCAGCTTTATATTCATCTGTCGCAGGCGCTCAATCGCAGCGTGTTCGCCATCGGTATTGATAACGCCCTGCCGGAAGAGATTAGTCGTCTCTACCCGCGGCTGATGCGCACGACCCAGGCCGCGCTACGCGAGTTTGAAGCGACCTACGAGATTACGTTTAATCAGGAAGAGGTGGGGCTGATTGCGGTGATTTTCGGCGCATGGCTGATGCAAAAAAGCGACCTGCATGAAAAGCAGGTCGTGCTGCTTACCCACGATAATCCCGTTCTTGAACAGGCGCTGGAACTCCAGCTGCGCGAACTGACGCTGCTGCCGCTGAATATCAAATATCAAAGCGTGCAGGCTTTTGAGAAGGAAGGCGCCCCCAAAGGCGTGGCGCTGGTCGTCACACCGTACGCCACCGCATTACCGCTGTTCTCACCGCCGCTGTTTCACACTGAAGAGATGTTCAGCGATCACCAGCGGCAGCATATTTGCAAAATGCTGGAGGATTAGGCAACCGCCTTCGGCCGCAGCACCACCGCCGGGAGGGCCACCAGCGCCATCACCCAGAATACGCCCTGATGCAGGTGCTGATAGAGGAAGCCGGCGAAAACCGTCATCACCGCAATACTGCCGCCCATCGCCACGGCAGAATAGACCGCCTGCAAGCGTATCACTTCGCTGCCCTGGCGCGCGGAGATATAGCGCATCGCCGCCAGGTGGCACACCGTAAAGGTGCCGCAGTGCAAAATCTGGGTGACGATCAGCCACGGAAGAGCCGTGGTTGCGCCCATCAGCGTCCAGCGAATCAGACCGCACACGGCCGAAAGCAGCAGCAGCTCCCGGGCGCTGAAGCGACTGAATACTTTTTTACTCAGTGCAAAGATAACCACTTCCGCCACCACGCCCAATGACCATAAATAGCCCACGGCAGAGGCAGAGTAACCGGCTTCCTGCCAGTAAATCGCGCTGAAGCCGTAGTAGGCGGCGTGCGCGCCCTGGAGCAGACAGACGCAGGCGAGAAAGCGCCAGCTTTGCCGTATCAGCGACAGCCAGGCCGCCACTCCCGCCCCTTCCTGATGACGAGACTCCCCTTGCGGCATCACCGAGGGTTTCAGCAGCATCCCCAGCAGCATAGAGGCAACGCCGAGGCTGAGCAGCAGCAGAATCGCCCGATAGTCAAACAGGCTGACCAGTTTACCGGTAAGCGCCGAGCCGATAACAAACGCCACTGACCCCCACAGACGCACGCGCCCGTAGTCCATGGTTATCTGTTTTTGCCAGGTGTTGGCCAGCGCATCGGTCAACGGCACCAGCGGAGAGAAAAAGAGGTTGAACCCCACGATCACCACCGCCAGCCAGGCAACGTGGTTTCCGGCCCAAAAGGCCAGGGCAAACAACAGCACCAGTAGCGCGAGGATACGCAGAGCGGAAATCAGCCGCGCGGGATCGCTGACCCGCGGCGCGATGAGCAGGCTCCCCAGGAAACGAGCCACCAGCCCCGCGCCCAACAGCATACCGATGGTTTCCGGCGTTAAACCGGTTCCCGCCAGCCAGACGCTCCAGAATGGCAGAAAAATGCCGTAGCTGAAAAAATAGGTGAAGTAACTAAGCGCCAACCAGCGCGTGGAGTGCAAGACCATGATTCCCTCCCGAATGGAGTCGATAGTCTGGCGATAAAGCATGAATGCCGCAAGGTGAAGTTGACCTGCCCGCTTCCGGGCAGGTCGGGCTTAAAGCGGACGAACATTCAGCACCATTTTTTGCCGCAGGCTTTCACCGCGTGCCAGCACGGTTAGCTGGCCAAATCCCGGACGATGATGATCGTCAGGCGCGTGGCTCATCGGCTCAAAACAGAAGAAATCAAATTTATAGCCTTGATCAAACGCCGGATCGGACACAAAAACAAAATAGCATGGCGCCGGCGGTTCGGTGGTCATAGAGAGCTGGTACCCCAGTTCCGGTTGCCGGATCGTCGCGATGCCATCCCAGCCGGAGAACCCATTATTCACCCAGTGCCCGGGGAGTGGCGCAGACTGATTGAAATCCAGTTCCTGCGGCAAACTCTCCTGATACTCCCCGGTAAGCCACTGTTCTTTCTCCAGCCAGTAGCCCGTGGCCCGCGCCTGCACCCGCGTTTCCTGTGACAGCGGTAGATAGGGATGCCAGCCCAGGCCAAACGGCAGCGCGTCGCCATCATTCGTCACACGCAGTTCCATCTCCACGCCGCTTTCGCTTAGGGTAAAGCGCTGCTGCGCGGTGTAATGATAGAGCCCCTGGCGATGAACATACTCTAGCGTGAGGTGCGTGGGAGATTGATCCATACAGCGCCAGCTATTCAACCAGCCATCGCCGTGAAGATAGTGGCTATCCCACTCGACGTTTGGCGCCAGCCGATGCTCCCCAGCCGGCGAAGAAAACTGATTGCCACTCACCCGGTTGCCAAACGGCACCAGTGGAAAGCAAGAGGACTCCACCGCCACCCCGCTATTCAGCCCAGGGCGTAGCAGCGGGAACGTTTTCCCCTGATGCTGCCACCATAACCCCTCGATCGCGCCGCCGCGCTCCGCAACCTGCAGCCTTACCCGATCGTTATCCAGTGTAAAAAGCGTCATCATGGCTCCTTAATCGGGGAAATTAATCACCACTTTGCCGCATTTACCGCTGGCCATCAGCGCGTAGGCTTCCCCCGCCTGGGCAAGCGAAAAACGATGGGTAATCGCGCTATGCGGCCACAGTTTCCAGTCGGTCAGATCGCGGGCGCACTTCTCCATATGGAACAAACTGGTCACCCAGGAGCCAATAATACGCCGCTGGTGGTGCATCAGATCGGCGCTCACCTCGAACTCAACCTTCCCGGTTTCACCGATGTACACCACTCTTCCCCAATCCGCCGTAGACTGCAACGCCAGCAAACGCCCTGCGGCATTACCAGAACAATCCAGCGCCACATCCGCGCCGCCGTGCGTCAATTCGGCAATCCGCGCCGGGAGGTTCTCCGTTGTCGCCAGGAAGCCGTTATCCATCACCCCCAGCTGTTTCGCCGTCGCCAGACGCTCCGGCAACATATCGACGCCAATCACGCGTTTTGCACCGCGTCCTTTCGCCAGCATCATCGCCATCATGCCAACGGGCCCTAACCCGACAACCAGAACGTTGTCACTGCCGGAAACCTCGCCGCGCAAAATGCCTTCATAGGCGGTTCCTACCCCGCAGCTAATAAACGCGCCATCTTCATAGCTCAGTGCGTCCGGCAGATGAATAAGGTCTTTTTCCTCCGCCAGTAAATATTCTGCATGGCCGCCATCGCGCTGCCAGCCATAGGCCGCTTTGCCCTCTCCGGTGCAGGAGATAGGAAAACCACGGCGGCAGTTGGAGCAAAAACCACAGCCGGAAATATGGTAAACCAGCACTCGGTCCCCTGCTTTAAAGTGTCGGCATCCGGCCCCGGTCTCTATAATTTGCCCACAAGGTTCATGGCCATTAATAAAGCCTTGATACAACGGCTTATCCGGCGCGGCGGCGGTACCACGATGCTGATGATAAATATAATGGACATCGCTGCCGCATATTCCTGAGGACTTCATTTTAATCAACACCTGGTTAATCCCCGGCGTTGGTACGGGAACTTCGCGTAGCTCTACGCTTGAGTTGCCCGGTAAAAAAGCAGCCAACATTGTTTTCATAATTCCCTCTAACAAATTGATGAATATTAATGTTTATGTTTACTGTTGCGCTGGGTCAGTAATATATTTGCCAGAACAGCAACCACGATAATTAATCCGCGAACGACCTGCTGGAAGAATGAGTTAATACCCAGAAGCACCAGTCCATTGCCAATAAGGGTAATCACCAGCACACCTAATAAGGTGCCAAATAGCGAACCGCGGCCGCCGGACAGTGCGGTACCACCGACCACCACCGCGGCGATAACATCAAACTCGAGGCCGTTGGCAGCCCCCGCATTGCCCGAACCAAGACGCGCCGCCAGCAGAATACCGGTAATCGCCGCCAGCAATCCTGAAAGCGTAAAAATCAAAATACGCACCCGCTTAACGTTAATCCCGCAGAGCTGCGCCGCCGTTGCGTTGCCCCCGGTGGCAAACACGGAACGGCCAAAGGCGGTTTTGCGGCTGATAAACACAAAGATGACGAACAGAATCAGCATAATTAATGCCGAAACGGGTATGCCAAAGAGCTGCCCGCCGAGCCAGTCCAGCACCTCATTTTCATCGATGGGAACCGGTAGGGCGTTGGTCATGAAGAGCCCCATGCCACGCAATGCACTCCATAAACCTAAGGTTGCGACAAAGCTCGGCACGTTGAATACGCCTCGCAACACGCCAGCGAGAGTCCCCAACGCAGCACCGAGGATTAACACCAGCAGGCAGGCAAGACTAAGCGGAACCTGAAACTGCAGCAGAAAGGCGAGGCAGACCGAGATAAACGCCACCATCGGACCGACGCTGACATCAATCTCGCCGGAGATAATAATCAGCGTCATCGCCCATGCGGCAATACCAATCGTTGCCGCATCGCGCAGCACGTTCATTTGATTGTTTAAAGAAATAAATCCCGGCGCGTTAAATGAAAACACCAGATATAAAATAGCGATCACTACCAGCAGGCCAATTTCATTAATATGACGGCTGATAAACTGCTTGGGTGTGGCACTTTTGCCTTGCGGCAGCGTTAATGATGAGGCAGACATCTGTTAATTCCTCAATAAACGTAATGGCTAATGCGTGGATAAAATTGCCGACATTAATTCATCGACATTTACGGGGGCTAAAAGCTCACGGGTAAATTCACCGTTTTGCAGCAGCAAAATACGATCGCAGACCAAGGGCAGTTCCTCTATTTCACTGGAAATGAATACAACGCTTTTTCCTTCAGCGGCGAGTTCCCTCACAATTCGATAAATCTGCTGCTTGGCTTCGATATCAACCCCGCGCGTAGGCTCATCAAGAAGTAAAATGTCACTTTCGGCATAAACCCAGCGGCCAATCACCACTTTTTGCTGGTTCCCCCCCGATAGCGTCCCGATAGCAGTCTCTGTATTTGCCGCCTTGACCGTCATTCGGTGCATGACCGCGGCAGTTAACTGCTGAATCCGCTGCCAGTTCAGGACGCCACGGCGGCTAACTTTGTGCCGGTTGGTCATCACCGTATTTTCATCCACGCCCAGCAGCGGAATGATGCCCGCTTCCTTACGGTTTTCCGGGGTATAGCCCACGCCACTCTTGAGCATCGAGGTATACCGTGGACGCGAAATGCGCACACCATTGAGCGTGATCTCCCCCTCAGCAAACGTTTCTAAGCCGATGATGGCCTTAAGTAGTTCACTACGACCCGATCCCAGCAGCCCGGCAATACCCAGCACTTCGCCACGGTGCAGGGTAAAATTAATCTGCTGAAGCTTAGGGGGATGGCGTAGCCGGGCCACCTGGAGTACCGGGGTTGTCAGGGCGATTTCAGATTTCACCCGCGGTAGATCGATGTGCTCCCTTCCTAACATCAGCGACACGATTTCCTGGGTTGTCGTCCTCTCCAGAGTGACATCACCTGCCACCTGGCCATCGCGCATAATGGTGGCGCAAGAGGCGATACGGCGTATCTCCTCCATTCGATGACTGACATAAATCACGGCAACGCCCAGAGCTGACATTTTCTTTACCGCGTTGATCACCAGTTCGACCTCCGCATTCGCCAGGGAACTGGTCGGCTCATCAAGAATCACCACCTGAGGTTGACCTTTCATCACACGGGCGATTTCTACCAGCTGCTTTTGTGCCGGACTAAGCGTGTCGACCAGCGCATCTGGCGGGACATCAACCCCAAGAGAGGCAAGAGCCTCTGTGGCCTGGCGGGCCATGGCGTTTTTGTCGATCGTGCCATTGCGACGCGGCCACTGACCAAGACAGAGGTTCTCCGCCACCGTTAGCCCCTCGACCAGGCTTAACTCCTGGTATACGGCTCTGACGCCCAGCTCCGCAGCCCGGCGGGTTAGCGTTGCATCGTTCCCTTCAAGACGGGTCCCGGCCAGCCAAACCTCGCCGCTATCGGGACTTTCGCTTCCGGTCAGCATGCGAATTAAGGTGGACTTACCCGCGCCATTTTTCCCCAGTAGTGCCCGAACTTCGCCTTTTGACAGGGTAAAATCAACGTTATCCAGGGCGACGACGCCGGGATAGCGCTTATTTCCCCTCAGGATCTGCGCCACCGGCACCGCCGTTTTTTCTGTTGCCGTCATCGAGTCTTTACCTCAGTTATTCGACAGGGGAATTAAGGCAAGCCATCGACATGCGTAGCCAGCCACTGCTTACCGTCTTCAGATTTGGTATAGGTATCGATAGCAACAGGGATAATTTTATTGGCTGGCGGAGTTTTATTAATCACATTCAGGGTTTGCGCGAAAACGGCGTTACCCATTTTCTTGCCGGAAATATCCACCACCGCTTTTAGTACCTGATAGCTGTTTAACTCCTGGGCTATTTCCGTGGTCATATCGGAGCCAAATACGGCGATTTTCCCGACCTTATTTTGGTTGCGGACCGCTTTTACCGCCCCCAGCGTTGCCCCTCCAGACTCTCCCATAATGGCGTCCAGATCAGGCGAGGAGATAATCAGTTTCTCACCAACTGAAATAGCCTTATCCAGAACGGTTCCCTCCTGATTCGCAACAATCTGCATATCCGGAACTCGCGCCTTCAGCGCGGCTTCAAAACCTTTGCGCCGCTGTACGCATACTTCAAATGCTTCACAGTTGATGACCGCAATTTTCGGTGCGCTAATATTGTTGGCAATAAAATAGTCTGCCGCCGCCTCGCCAAGCTTTTTACCGAACTCAAGTGGGTCGCCAACCAGGTAGGCAGAGACATATTTGTCGACACCTTTCTCATTAATACAGGTGTTGTAGCAAATCACCGGAATACCGGCTTCATTAGCCCGACGCACCGCGCGGCTACTGCCATTTTCTGAAACGGCGGAAAGAATGATGGCATCCACGTTACGCGCGACCAGCGTATCGATAAATGAACTCTCTTTAGAAATATCGCCTTGCGCGTTGGTTTCAATCAGCTGAATTTTCGCATCGGTGCTTTTGGCTGCATCCTGAACCCCTTGCCGTACCCCGGCGTAATAGCCCTGGGTATCAAGGTAGATAGCACCAACGGTGATATCCTTTGTCGCGCTATAGACGGGGAGTGAAATACTCAACGACGTTAACAGTAAACATAAAAAACATGAGACTGCCTTACTTTTAGACATACGTGCCTCCTGTAGGGTCAGGCATTTATTGTTGTTTGGATTCTGCGGCATTCGGGCCTGCCGCAGAACGATTTCACATATTCTAAACATCTCGAGAGGCGCGGCGGGTCAGACCGCTCAAAAATTACAGTAAACGCTCTTTAGTTAATGAGGTGCAGTACAAACGGCAGCGTTTTACGGAATAATGCCGCCTTCGCCCAGGCCGGGTTTAGCGCTTCCAGCGCCGACAGCGCCTGTTCATGCCTCGAACCGCCGCCTAATCCCGCGGTCGCCAGAACTCGCACCAGCAAACACTTCTCCTGATGCTGTTTTTGGATATCGGCATATAGCGCCAGCAGGTCAGGCTGCGACACCGCGAAGAAGTCGGCCTCTATCTGTGCCGTTTCCATATGCTCAGCCCACTGCAACATTTCAGTGAAAAGACGCTCGCTGCTCAGACGATCGCCGAGCATCCGCAAAGCCACGCCTTGCCAGAAGAGATAGTCCACCGGCTGATCGTTGTAGTAGCTATGAATATTGATCGTCCGATCGCCTGACGCCGCCTTGCGGAAACACTCAAGCGCGCGTTCCTCCATGCCCTGCTGCCTGGCGCAAATCCCCAGCCAGAACCAGATATCGTTATCCGTCTGTCCCGGGAGACGCCCTTCGCTGAGGTTTTCCGGATAGCGCAGCGCCGATAGCAGCAGCGTTTCCGCCTGCTGCGGCTGCGGCTGCGGCTGGAGATACGGCCAGGCACGTAATAACTGGTTGATAACAAACTGGCTGGTCACCTTGCCTTCGCCGCCTTCCCAGGGGTGGAATTTACGCGAAGCAAGCACATTTGCCGCCTGCTCAACGTTGCCCGCCAGGTGCCACAGATGGAGCAGCTCCGCCGTTAAATCATCGCGTTTCAAGGCGGTTGCGAGATTGGCCTCCAGGCGGGCAAGGCGTTTTTCCGGCTCAACGGCGGTCAGCTTATCCAGCAGGTCGCGCTCAAAAAGCAGACGCGCATCCTGCGGCTGCCGGGCGCAGGCTTTCTCCAGATACGCTGCCGCCAGGTGGGCATCACTCTGTTTATTCCATGCATGAATCGCCAGCCCTCGCCAGGCATCGGCAAAATCAGGAGCCATTTCAACGCAACGATGCCATAGCTGCGTCGCTTTCTCATAATGACGCCGGCTATAGTGGAAACAGGCGAGCAGATGCTGAGCAAAATAGCACTCGGGTATCTTCTCCAGCGCAGCCACTTCCACCAGCAGATTGGGGAAACGCACGAAGTCAGGAAACGCCTCGCGAGCGCGGTTGATCAGCGCGATACGCTCGTTACCTTCAGCCAGACTGGCCTGTAAATAGAGCGGCAGCGTTTTTTGACAGTTCAGCGCCGTCAGTACGGCTTTCGCCCGCGCCGCCATTCCCCAGCTCAACAACAGCCCGGCCGTCAGCAGTGCGTTAATATCCCGCGACTGGCATACGGCGAACCAGCGCGCCGTATCCGCTTCAGCCTCTGATATTGTTGCGTTGAGCCACCACAGGGTGGGATTCAGCGGATAGTCGCCCAGCAGCTTTTCAATCTGCTGTAAGGCCTGACTGCGACGGCCGGTGAGATGCAGCAACAGGGTTTCCAGCGACAGGACATCCTGGTTGGTGGGACACGCCAGCAGGCTCTGCCGGCAAAATGCCAGCGCATCATCGTAGCGCTCGCTGCGCGTCGCCAGTCGGGCAAGTCCGTAATATCCCCCGGCCTTGCTATTGCCGCTCCACACCGCACGCCAAAAATCCTCCTGCGCATCATGCCACTGCTGTAGACGCTCTCTCGCACTGGCACGAATCAAACTTGCCTGCCCACACTGCGGATTTTTGTTTAACCGATGCGCGCGCGACAATGCCCGGCTCGCATACTCGATGGTTTGCGAGTAATCCGCGCGGTTGTATTCCAGCATCGCCAGCGCCAGATTGCAGCGGTAGTCCTGCGGGTCCAGCTCAATTCCCCGCAGGTAATAATCAAACGGTGAGCGACTGGCGTGGTGATACTGCTCCAGATGCTGGCCGATAAACCACGCCTCATCCACGCTGCTTATGGCTCCGGCGTGTAAGGGCGTAACCGCCACTTCCGGCAGCGGCAACTCCTGCGGCTGATGCTCCTGATAGCGCAAAACGCACCTGCCATGACTGTCCAGCAGCTCCATCGTCAGACGAGATGGGTCAATACCGGCTAACGTTCCCTGAACGGCAGCGCATGGCGTCAGCTCAATCACTTCATCAAGCAGCGGCTGCGGGTTGCCCTCTTCGCGAACCGTAAGCCGGTGGGCGACCAGAGGCGAAATAGCATATACGCCCCATATAATGTTGCCCTCTTCGCGTTGCAGTTTGATCACCGCATCGCGCGAAGCGTTCTGTACCATGCCCAGCGAATGGTAAGGCAGGAAGTATTGTTCAAAGCGCTTTTCTTCAAACGGATCGAGCCAGGTAAAATCCGGTTGGTTATCGGCAAAAATGCCGGTCATTAGCTCGATGTAAGGCCCATTCTCATCCGTCAGATTTTTGTCCCACGCCTGACCAAACTCGCTGTAACCCCAGCTCCACTGTTTTTTCCCTGGCGCAATGTGATGATCCGCGACGTGCAGCAGCCCACCATCTTCATCGTGGCACCAGGCGCCGACGAAATCGTACTCTGACTTTTCCGCCATATAGGAGGTCGGTACCGGGACATTTTTATAGCGCGAGATGTCGACGCCGGCCGAATAGTCCACCTTGTAATAGGTGCCGGTAGCAATCGGAAACGCGGAAACCGCGCGCTTGCCGTGATCAAATACCGCCGTCACATCCGGCGGGAATACGCTTTGATGTCCATCGCCCCCCTTAACCGCAGGGTTCGCCCACCACAAGAAATGGCGCGGGGTGGCGTTACCGTTGTAAACCCGGCTACCAATCTCTAATGCCGCGCGCTGCGGACGCAGAGTAAACCCGGTCATCACCTGCAACCCATGCATCGGCTCCGTCTCGCCAACCCAAACGGTTTTTGAGCCATCGTCATTTTCGCTAATCGTAAAATCAACCGGCATATAGGTGGTGGGACGGTGGTGCTGCGGCCAGTTAAACTCAATTCCTCCGGAAATCCACGGGCCAAGCAGGCCAACCAGCGCGGGCTTGATGACATCATTGTGATAAACGAAATCACGCTGTCTGACCTTATCCCACGCGCGATGCACGCGGCCTCCCAGCTCGGGCAGGATCATAATTTTGATGTAATCATTTTCCAGCCACACCGCCTGCCAGGCCTTTAGCGTTTTTTCCTCACTCAGCGTATCCGTCACACCATAGGGATACACCGCCCCGGAAGACCCCTGATAAACCCGATTTTCCAGGAACATGGGGTGAATATCCTGCGCCCCCGTTTCATAGGTTGGAATATGTACCGTTTCCTGCCAAACATTTACTGAACTCATAATGCCCTCAAAGTTAACAAGACATACTGAAGTGAAATAATGAGAGCAGTTTAATAGACAGAATCAGCGCATTTACGCACAATAATCACGCAATTTAGTTAACAAGGTTTAGTTTATGAAAGCCTGCATTAACAATCAGCAAATCCGCCATTACAACAAGGGTGTGCTGCTGGAGTATCTGTACCGCAAAAAACGAGCCAGTAAATCGTCGCTCGCGCGGCTGGCGCAAATCTCAATTCCCGCGGTCAGCAATATCCTCCAGGAGCTGGAAGAGGAAGGACGCGTGGTCAATGTACAGGATGAGCATCTGGCCCGCGGTCATAGCAGCGGCGCCTGGCTTATTGCGCCCGATGGCGACTGGACCCTGTGTATGAACATCACGCCCACCAGTATCGAATGCCAGCTTGGAAATGCCTGTCTGAGTGCGAAAGGCGACGTCGAATACCACGCCATTGACGCCCCAACGCCTCAGGCACTGCTGGCAGCGATTGAGAAATGCTGGCATCAGTACCGTAAGAACTGGCCCAGGCAGAAAATCAATCTGGCGCTGGCGGTTCATGGGCAGGTTGATGCGGGAACGGGAGTATCACAGACCATGCCGCAGGCTCCCTGGAAGCAACCCGTGGAGATGAAATATCTGCTGGAAGAAAAACTCAATGTCCGCGTAATGGTCGACAACGACTGCGTCATGCTGGCGCTGGCGGAAAAATGGCAAAATGAGGGACAGTATCGCGACTTCTGCGTCATCAACGTCGATTACGGCATTGGTTCGTCATTTGTCATCAACGACCAGGTCTGGCGCGGTAGCCTTTATGGCAGCGGCCAGATTGGACACACCATTATCAATCCTGATGGCGTTGCCTGCGACTGCGGACGCTATGGCTGCCTGGAAACGGTGGCATCACTGAGCGCATTGAAAAAACAGGCGCGGATATGGCTTAAAACACAGCCCGATCTCGCCAATAATCCAGAGGCGCTGACCATCGATGCCCTGATCGAAAAATGGCAGCAGGGTGATTCTCGCCTTCATACATGGGTGGAAGACTCCGCAAATGCCATCGGGCTCAGCCTCTACAACTTTCTTAACATCTTAAATATAAACAATATCTTATTGTACGGCCGCAGCTGCGGATTTGGCGAAGAGTGGTTGAATACCATCATCAGGCAGACAGGCTTTAACCCTTTCGATCATCGTGACGCGCCGCGCACCAGAGCAACGCAAATCGGCTTCGGACAGCTGAGTCGTCAACAGCAACTGCTCGGCATTGGCTATCTGTACGTGGAAGAGCAACTGCAGACATTACGTTGATCGCACAAGGTATGTGGCAGATCACAAAATTGTGTATTACGTTTAAATCACGCACCTTCACAACGGATTGATTATGAACACACTACGCTATTTCGACTTTGGCTCTTCCCGTTCCGTTCTGCTGCTGATCGCCCGTATTGCCGTCGTACTGCTGTTTATTATATTTGGCTATCCCAAACTGATGGGCTTTAGCGGTACGGTACAATATATGGCCTCCTCCGGCGCTCCGCTTCCGACGTTAGCGGCGATTATCGCGATTGTGATGGAGGTGCCGGCGGCAATCCTGATTATCCTGGGTTTCTTCACCCGTCCGCTGGCGGTGATCTTTATTTTTTACACCCTCGGTACCGCCGTCATTGGCCATCATTACTGGGATATGAGCGGTGATGCCGTACTTCCCAATATGATTAACTTCTACAAAAACATCAGTATAGCTGGAGCCTTCCTGCTTCTGGCCATCACTGGCCCGGGCGCTATCTCCCTCGACCGTCGTTAATCTCTGAACGCCGGACGTAAAAAAGGCCGCACTGGCGGCCTTTTTCTTTACGCTTGCGTCGTTAAACGTTACGCATAAACCGGGAAGCGTGCACAGATATCCAGCACTTTACCCTTCACGCGCTCAATGACCGCTTCGTCATTGATGTTGTCCAGCACGTCGCACATCCAGCCGGCCAGCTCTTTCACTTCCGCTTCTTTAAAGCCGCGACGGGTTACCGCCGGAGAACCGATACGGATACCGGAGGTCACAAACGGGCTCTTCGGATCGTTTGGTACGCTGTTTTTATTGACGGTGATGTTAGCACGGCCCAGCGCAGCGTCAGCTTCTTTACCGGTCAGGTTTTTATCGACCAGATCCAGCAGGAACAGGTGGTTTTCAGTACCGCCGGAAACCACTTTGTAGCCGCGATTCAGGAATACTTCAACCATCGCTTTGGCGTTTTTCGCAACCTGCTGCTGATAGACTTTGAACTCTGGCTCCATCGCTTCTTTCAGCGCAACCGCTTTACCCGCGATAACGTGCATCAGCGGGCCGCCCTGTGCGCTAGGGAATACGGCAGAGTTCAGTTTTTTATACAGCTCTTCGCTACCGCCCTTCGCCAGGATCAGGCCGCCGCGCGGACCCGCCAGGGTTTTATGGGTAGTGGTCGTCACAACGTGAGCATGCGGAACCGGGTTCGGGTAAACGCCCGCGGCAATCAGGCCAGCAACGTGGGCCATATCGACGAACAGGTATGCGCCGATGCTGTCAGCGATTTCACGCATTTTTGCCCAGTCAACGATACCGGAGTAAGCAGAGAAACCACCGATGATCATTTTCGGTTTATGTTCCTGAGCCTGCTTCGCCATGTCTGCATAGTCGATTTTACCGGACTCATCGATGCCGTAAGGAATGATGTTGTACAGTTTGCCTGAGAAGTTAACCGGAGAGCCGTGAGTCAGGTGACCGCCTTGCGCCAGGTTCATACCCAGAACGGTATCGCCCGGTTGCAGCAGAGCGGTGTAGACCGCGAAGTTAGCCTGGGAGCCGGAGTGCGGCTGTACGTTAGCGTAATCAGCGCCGAACAGCTCTTTTGCACGGTCAATCGCCAGTTGTTCAACGATATCAACATATTCGCAACCGCCATAGTAGCGCTTGCCCGGATAACCTTCGGCATATTTATTGGTCAGCTGAGAACCCTGTGCCTGCATAACACGCGGACTGGTGTAGTTCTCGGAGGCGATCAGTTCGATGTGCTCTTCCTGACGTACTTTTTCCTGCTCCATAGCCTGCCACAGTTCGGCATCATAATCGGCAATGTTCATTTCACGCTTTAACATCCGCATCTCCTGCTCAGCTAACAATAGATTACAGCTCTAAAAGGGGGGCCTTTTTGGGCGACGGCCCACAGTATAACCGAATCGTTCTGTGATAACAGGTCTTGACAAAGGATTTTACGCAAACGATTGGCTCCCCATTACACAAGGCTTTGAGCAATAACGACTCAACGATTATCAACGGATTTCTTTTCAGGTTTGTGATGCAAATTCTTCATGTTGTTACCGCTACGGGGAAAAGTGTTAAGGAACCATTTACAGTGCAGGGTTATTTTTATAAGATGCATATAAAATACATCATTTAAATAACACCGAAGGAAGCTGCTATGCTCGACGCCCAAACCATCGCAACGGTTAAAGCCACTATTCCCCTGCTCGTCGAAACAGGTCCTAAGCTGACCGCCCATTTTTACGATCGCATGTTTGCCCATAACCCGGAGCTCAAAGAGATCTTCAACATGAGCAACCAGCGTAACGGCGACCAGCGTGAAGCGTTGTTTAATGCCATTGCCGCTTACGCCAGCAATATCGACAACCTGCCTGCCCTACTGCCTGCCGTCGAGAAAATCGCCCAGAAACACACCAGCTTCCAGATCAAACCGGAACAGTACAATATTGTCGGCGGCCATCTGCTGGCGACGCTCGACGAAATGTTCAGCCCGGGCCAGGAAGTGCTTGACGCATGGGGCAAAGCCTACGGCGTGTTGGCCAATGTCTTTATTCATCGTGAATCTGAAATCTACCGGGATAACGCCAGCAAAAACGGGGGTTGGGAAGGCACGCGCGCGTTTCGTATCGTGAAGAAAACCCCGCGTAGCGCCCTGATTACCAGCTTCGATCTCGAGCCGGTAGACGGCCAGCCGGTGGCGGATTATCAGCCGGGCCAGTATCTGGCGATTTGGCTGAAGCCGCAGGAGTTTGAATATCAGGAAATTCGTCAGTATTCGCTGACCCGCAAGCCAGACGGCAAAGGCTACCGAATTGCGGTTAAACGCGAAAACGGCGGTCAGGTATCAAACTGGCTGCATAACGCCTCACAGGAAGGAGATATTGTGCATCTGGCTGCGCCGGCAGGTGACTTCTTCCTCGCCGTTGAGCCGGAAACGCCGGTTACGCTGATTTCCGGCGGCGTCGGACAAACACCGATGCTGGCCATGCTCGACACGCTGGCAAAAACGCAGCATGCGGCCCAGGTGAACTGGTTCCACGCGGCAGAAAATGGCGATGTCCATGCGTTTGCCGACGAGGTGGCAACGCTCGGCGCCAGCCTGCCGAAATTCACCTCCCATATCTGGTATCGCACGCCGACGGAAGCCGACCACCAGGCGGCACGCTTTAACAGCGAAGGTCTGATGATGTTATCGGATCTGGCGGACACGCTGCGTGACCCGCAAATGCAGTTCTATCTGTGCGGCCCGGTGGCCTTTATGCAACATGCAGCGAAACAGCTGGTGGCGCTGGGCGTCAATAACGACAACATTCACTACGAATGTTTTGGCCCGCATAAGGTGCTGTAATGAAATAACCCGGAGGCGGCGGAGATGCCGCCATTCGGGAATATTCCCCGGTCGCGCAAAGCTGACCGGGGAATGCGTCAGAATACGGCCCGGCTTAAATTGCCGCGTCGTCCTCTTCCCCGGTACGAATACGAATCACGCGGGCGACGTCAAAGACGAAGATTTTACCGTCACCGATTTTACCGGTCTGCGCCGTGCGGATAATGGTATCCACGCAGGTATCAACGATATCGTCAGTGACCACAATTTCGATTTTCACTTTCGGCAGAAAATCCACCATGTACTCCGCCCCGCGGTACAGTTCGGTGTGGCCTTTCTGACGGCCAAAGCCCTTCACTTCCGTCACCGTCATCCCGGTGATGCCGACTTCGGCCAGCGCTTCGCGCACGTCATCCAGTTTGAAAGGTTTAATAATCGCATCAATCTTTTTCATGGTTTTCCTGTCTTGGAGCCTATCCCATTAAGGCTATTTTACTTGCCATTTTGAACCTGGGCAGCGCTCAAAATCCTCACGTACTACGTGTACGCTCCGCTTTTTCCGCGCTGTCCGTGTTCAAACTGCCTGCGACAATAACGCCTACTGGGATAGGCTCTTAGTCGCGTAAACGGTTGCTTACCGTATCATAACTTGCGCCATGCTGCGGAGCTACTCTTTAAAGTCGTTGGCGTCGAGCTCGTGGCGCGACAGCAGCTTGTAGAATTCAGTACGGTTGCGCCCCGCCATTCTTGCTGCGTGGGTGACGTTGCCTTTGGTGATTTGCAGCAGCTTGCGCAGATAGTTGAGCTCAAACTGATTGCGCGCTTCGACGAAGGTCGGCAGCGCGGTATTTTCCCCTTCCAGCGCCTGTTCCACCAGCGCATCACCGATCACCGGCGAGGTGGTCAACGCCACACACTGCTCAATCACGTTCACCAGCTGGCGGACATTGCCGGGCCATTTGGCTGCCATCAGCCGTTTCATCGCATCGGTTGAAAACGCCCGTACAAACGGCTTATGCCGATCGGCAGACTGGCGCAGCAGATGGTTTGCCAGCAGCGGGATATCCTCCGCGCGCTCGGCCAGCGGCGGGATCTTCAGGTTGACCACGTTCAGGCGATAATACAGATCTTCACGAAACTCGCCGCGCGCCATTGCCTTCGGCAGATCGCGGTGAGTGGCCGAGATGATACGTACATCGATATCGATGTCGCGGTTGCTACCCAGCGGGCGCACTTTACGCTCCTGCAGTACCCGCAGCAGCTTCACCTGCAGCGCCACCGGCATATCGCCAATCTCATCAAGAAACAGCGTCCCGCCCTCAGCGGCCTGGAACAGCCCTTCCCGGTTGCTCACCGCGCCGGTAAATGCGCCGCGCGCATGGCCAAATAGCTCGGATTCCAGCAGTTGTTCCGGCAGCGCGCCGCAGTTAATGGCGATAAAAGGTTTGGCGTGGCGCGGGCTGGCATTATGAATCGCCTGCGCGACAATCTCTTTCCCGGTCCCGCTCTGACCGTTAATCAGTACGCTAACGTCCGACTGCGCCACCATTCCGGCCTGTTCCAGCAGACGCAGCATCAGCGGACTGCGGGTTACGATAGCCTGACGCCAGCGCTCATCCGTCGCCGGCGCACTGTGTTCCAGCGCATCATCGATGGCTTTATACAGCGCATCTTTGTCCACCGGTTTGGTCAGGAAACCAAACACGCCTTGCTGGGTGGCCGCCACCGCATCGGGAATCGAGCCGTGAGCGGTAAGGATAATCACCGGCATCCCCGGATGAACTTTCTGGATTTCGCTGAACAACTGCAGGCCGTCCATCTCATCCATGCGTAAATCGCTGACCACCAGTTCGACTTTATCGCGCGCCAGAATACGCAGCGCCTCCGCGCCGCTTTCGGCGGTCACGACGCTGTAGCCCTCGCTGGTCAAACGCATTCCCAGCAGTTTTAACAGACCCGGATCGTCATCCACCAGCAGCAAATGCGCAGGTTTACGGATCGTCATGTATGACCTCCGGAACCTTATCGCCGCTATGACTGCCGTCGGAATTAAAATTGCCTCCGGGCTTGCGGCTGGAAAGCTGGCGTTCAATATCGGTGAGATTTTCCAGCTTGCGGGTAGTTAGCTCCAGCTGGCTGCGCAGCTGCTGTTCCTGCAGGCGCAGCGCCTCCAGCTCGCTATCGCTGGATTGCTGTAACTTCGCGTAACGGGCGCGCTCATCCACCAGCTGAAGCTGTCTGTTCTGACCATCACGCCAGAGCTGATACAGCGGACGCACCTGCACGGCAATTTGCGGACTGAAGGTATTCAGGCGGGATACCAGTTCACGGCGTTCATCCGGCGTAATCTTCGCATCCGCCAGTAAAATGCCGCGCTTAAAGGCATCCTGCCAGCTGTCATCATCATGCCGCCTGGCTTCCGCCCGCGCCTGAACCGGCGCCAGACGATCGGCACAATCAATCCCGCGCAGCCAGTACAGCGGGTTTTTATCGCTGGCTTCGCTCTTCAGCGACCAGATATCGGCGCAGTCGACTGAGAGAAAATCCGCAACCTGATGCTGCGGCAGATCGGGTTGTGCTTTGTCATTTGCCGTGTGCGGCGAAAAAGCGGCGGAACACCCCGCCAGCGCCAGGCAAGAAAGGCCGGGCAACAGCCATCCTTTGAAAGCACGAACCACTACGAAAAAGTGGGACATATTCACCCATTGTTGATTCATGTGTTGGTTTTTCCCGGCTCAGCGGCGGGTAGCGTTATGCGAAAACAGATAAGCCCGGGCTCACTCTCTTCCAGGCTCAGCTCACCCTGCATTTGTCGGACGCAGTCCCGGGCAATACTCAGCCCCAGACCGCTGCCTTTTACCGCCCCTTTACGCTGATGGCTTCCCTGATAAAAAGGCTCAAAAATCATATTTTTTTCCACCTGCGGGATCGGTTCGCCGCTGTTTATCACGTCTATACGAACCTGCTCGCCGTGCCGGTAGCTATGAATACGAATGTTACCGGATTCAGCCCCATAGTGCACCGCATTGGAATAGAGATTATCCATCACGCTGATCAATAATGCCGGTTCTGCCAGGCAGGTACGCTCCGCCAGTTGAATCGCGGTATGCATCATTTTTGCGCGTGCGGGCAAACTGTGAGCGGCCACAACGTTATCAACCAGCTCGGCAATATCAACGATTTCACGCGGGACCGGGCCATCGGCCTGTTTACGATTGTAGTCCAGCAGTTGCTCAATCAGTTTTTGCAGATTGCGGCTGCTGTTATCGAGAATTTCGACGATCTCCTGCTGTTCCGTGGTCAACGGCCCGGCCACGCGGTCGGCCAGCAGCTCCGTGCCTTCCCGCATGCTGGCGAGGGGCGTTTTCAGCTCGTGTGAAAGGTGGCGTAAAAACTGATGGCGCTGCGACTCCAGCCAGGCCAGACGTTCGCTCAGCCAGATGATACGCTCGCCGACGGAACGCAGTTCGCGCGGACCGGTAAACAGCGCCGCGTTATCCAGCGATTTCCCCTCTCCCAGGCGGTTAATCATTTTCTCGATCCCTTTTACCGGGCCGATAATCATCCGGGTAAACAGCAGAACCAGCGCCAGGCTCAGCAGAAAAAGAACCAGCGCCTGCCAGCCAAAAAACTGCCCGCGTTCGGCAATCTCCTGCTGAAGCTGTTGTCCGCGCGAGTAAACCACCGTTCGGGTGGCCTGAACCATCTCGCTGTTGGCGGCGGCAAAGGCTTCAAGGCTGGCTCCCGATGGCGCATCCGGACTGCTGTTTTTACACCTGAGCTGCGCCAGGTCGTTCAGCTGCTGGCTCAGCGCCTGCCAGATTTTTTCGTCCGGTAGCACCCCGGCATGAGCGTCAAGCATCTCGCTATAGCGTTTACGCTGATTTTGATAGACCTTCGCCAGCGTCGGATCGTCCAGTACGCAGTACTGCCGGTAGCTACGTTCCATTTCCAGCGACGCGTTCATCATTGCCTCACTGCGCCGGGCATCGACAAGCGTCGTGCGGTTAATATGCGCGGCCTGCGCGCTCAGCGCATTCAGGCTCTGCCACGCCTGCCAGGCCAGAACCAGCAGCGGCAGCAAAATCAACACAAACGAGAGCGTGACCAGCTGACGCAACGAACGGGGGAAAAGAGAGATTCGCTTCAAGGATAGGGTCTCAATCATTTGCTCACTATGATGCTACCTGAATATACCCAATATACTCTATGGATTTTGAGTTACAGGAAGGCGGCAAAGCTGAGAATCCCCGGGAGCTTACTCAAGTAAGTGACCGGGGTGAACAGATGCGGCCAACGCACCTGTAGCACAAAAGACGACGAGTATAACAAAGCCAGGCACAGGCCTGGCTTTGTTATGGAATAAGGCGGTGCCTAACTCGACGTTTCGCCCGATGGTTGATAAAGCAAAGCTGTTATCAGAAGTTGGACGGCAGGCACCTTGTTGTGCGTCATTCGAAGTTTATGTAGCGCGTCCCGAAGGGGCTGACATAAGAAGGTGAATGAGCCACTGCGTATTATTATGCATTAACTATGCCACATAGCAAAACAAATTGTTAACACAATGAAATATAATGAATTTATAACATTTAACCCGCACTTCGGCTGCGGTGACTTTTTAACCAGAGTGTCGCCGTTTAGCAACACATCGTGAGGCGTTTTTACACCTCTATATAAATCAATAAGTTAAATGTCTCTAATTGGCGACACCCCTCACCGGCGTTTGTCGGCAATTCCCGACACCGGCAGGCGACCGCCGTCACAAACGAAAAGCCCCCGCTCAACGTCGGGGGCCTGATACATTACGCTTCAGCCGGGAAGGCTTTGCGAACACGGCGGATCCTGTACAGCTCGCCGGATATTAGCCCAGCTGTTTACGTGCGTTGCGGAAGATGCGCATCCACGGACTATCCTCGCCCCAGTTTTCCGGGTGCCAGGAGTTAGCCACCGTGCGGAATACGCGCTCAGGATGCGGCATCATGATCGTCGCACGACCGCTTTCGCTGGTCACGGCGGTGATCCCGTTCGGTGAGCCGTTCGGGTTAGCCGGATAGCTCTCCGTCACCTTACCGAAGTTATCGACAAAGCGCAGCGCCACCAGACCTTTGCTCTCCAGCTGGGCCAGATGCGCGCTGTCACGCACTTCCACCTGCCCTTCACCGTGAGAAACGGCAATCGGCATCATCGAACCGGCCATGCCCTGCAGCAGCAGAGACGGGCTTTGCGTGACTTCGACCAGGCTGAAGCGCGCTTCAAAACGGTCGGAATAGTTACGCACAAAGCGCGGCCACAGGTCGCTTCCCGGGATCAGCTCACGCAGGTTGGACATCATCTGACAACCGTTACACACGCCCAGCGCCAGGGTCTGCGGACGGTGGAAGAAGGTGGCAAACTCATCGCGCACCCGCTCGTTAAACAGAATGGATTTCGCCCAGCCTTCGCCCGCCCCCAGCACGTCGCCATAGGAGAAGCCGCCGCAGGCAACCAGCGCCTGGAAATCAGCCAGCCCGGTACGGCCCGCCAGCAGGTCGCTCATGTGCACGTCGATCGCATCAAAGCCCGCGCGGTGGAAGGCTGCCGCCATCTCCACGTGGGAGTTAACGCCTTGCTCACGCAGTACCGCTACCTTCGGACGTGCGCCGGTGGCGATGTACGGTGCGGCAATGTCTTCGTTGATATCGAAGGTGAGCTTCACGTTAAGGCCCGGATCGTCCTCGCGACGTTTCGCTTCGTGCTCGCTATCGGCGCACTCCGGGTTGTCGCGCAGGCGCTGCATCTGCCAGGTGGTTTCTGCCCACCAGATACGCAGCGTGGTGCGGCTTTCGCTGAACACCGGATGCCCTTCAGCGGTGATGACAAAGCGGTCACCTTCCGTCGCCTGGCCCAGGTAGTGGACGCAGTCTGCCAGGCCATGAGAAGCCAGCAGCGCTTCAACCGCTTCGCGATCCGCGGCACGGACCTGGATAACCGCCCCCAGCTCTTCGTTAAACAGCGCCGCCAGACGATCGTCACCTAGCGCGGCAATATCTGCCGTCAGGCCGCAGTGGCCGGTAAAGGCCATCTCAGCCAGGGTTACCAGCAGGCCGCCGTCAGAGCGGTCGTGGTAAGCCAGCAGCTTACGATCGGCCACCAGCGCCTGCATCGCATCCCAGAAGCCTTTCAGCTGCGCGACATCGCGTACGTCGGCCGGAACATCGCCCAGCTGACGGTAAACCTGCGCCAGCGCGGTGGCGCCGAGCGCGTTACGGCCTTTGCCTAAATCAATCAGCAGCAGGGCGTTATCTTCCGTGGAGAGCTGCGGCGTCACGGTATGGCGCACATCTTCCACGCGGGCAAAGGCGGAAATCACCAGCGATAGCGGCGAAGTCATCTCGCGCTGCTCGCTGCCTTCCTGCCAGCGGGTTTTCATCGACATCGAATCTTTACCCACCGGAATGGTCAGTCCCAGAGCCGGACACAGCTCTTCGCCAACCGCTTTTACCGCTTCATACAGACCGGCATCTTCACCCGGATGACCCGCTGCGGCCATCCAGTTTGCGGAAAGTTTCACGCGATTTAACGCGCCAATTTGCGTTGCCGCGACGTTGGTCAGCGCCTCACCGACGGCCAGGCGAGCAGAGGCGGCAAAGTCCAGCAGCGCAACCGGCGCACGTTCGCCAATCGCCATCGCTTCGCCGTAGTAGCTATCGAGGCTGGCGGTGGTTACCGCGCAGTTTGCTACCGGAATCTGCCAGGGGCCGACCATCTGATCGCGCGCCACCATCCCGGTTACGGTGCGGTCGCCGATGGTGACAAGGAACGTTTTCTCTGCAACCGCCGGCAGGTGCAGCACGCGATTCACCGCATCGGCGAGAGTGATATCCCGACGATCCAGCGCGTCGCCTTTCACTTTCAGGGTCTGCACATCGCGGGTCATTTTCGGCGTTTTGCCCAGCAGCACATCCAGCGGCAGGTCGATCGGCTGGTCGTTGAAGTGAGCATCGCTCATATTGAGATGCAGTTCTTCGGTGGCTTCACCGATCACCGCATACGGTGCGCGCTCACGGCGGCACAGCTCGTCAAACAGCGGCAGCTGTTCCGGCGCGACCGCCAGCACATAGCGTTCCTGGGATTCGTTACACCAGATTTCCAGCGGGCTCATCCCCGGCTCATCGCTCAGGATATCGCGCAGCTGGAATTTACCGCCGCGACCGCCGTCGCTGACCAGTTCCGGCATGGCATTAGACAAACCGCCCGCGCCGACGTCGTGGATAAACAGAATCGGGTTTGCATCGCCCAGCTGCCAGCAGCGGTCGATCACTTCCTGGCAGCGGCGTTCCATTTCCGGGTTATCGCGCTGCACCGAGGCAAAATCAAGATCCGCGTCGGACTGACCGGATGCCATCGAAGAGGCTGCCCCGCCGCCCAGGCCGATATTCATCGCCGGGCCGCCAAGGACAATCAGTTTCGCCCCAACGGTAATTTCGCCTTTCTGCACGTGCTCGCCGCGAATGTTACCAATACCGCCCGCCAGCATGATCGGTTTGTGGTACCCGCGCAGCTCTTCGCCGTTGTGGCTGGTCACTTTTTCTTCATAGGTACGGAAATAGCCGTTCAACGCCGGGCGACCGAATTCGTTGTTAAACGCGGCGCCGCCCAGCGGGCCGTCGGTCATGATATCCAGCGCGGTCACAATACGATCCGGCTTGCCGAAATCTTCTTCCCACGGCTGTTCAAAGCCGGGAATCCGCAGGTTAGAGACTGAGAAACCGACCAGACCGGCTTTCGGTTTCGCTCCGCGACCGGTTGCCCCTTCATCGCGGATTTCACCGCCGGATCCGGTCGCCGCCCCCGGCCACGGAGAGATGGCCGTCGGGTGGTTGTGCGTTTCCACTTTCATCAGGATATGGGCGTCTTCCTGATGGTAGTCATAGCGGCCTTTTTCGCGATCGGCGAAGAAGCGCCCTACCTGAGAACCTTCCATGACCGCGGCGTTGTCTTTATAGGCGGAGAGAACGTAGTCCGGGGTCTTCTCAAAGGTATTTTTGATCATCTTAAACAGCGACTTCGGCTGCTGTTCGCCGTCGATGACCCAGTCGGCGTTAAAAATCTTGTGGCGGCAGTGCTCGGAGTTCGCCTGGGCAAACATATACAGTTCGATGTCGTTCGGGTTGCGGCCAAGCCTGGTAAACGCATCCTGCAGATAATCGATTTCGTCTTCCGCCAGCGCCAGCCCCAGACGGAGGTTGGCGTCAATCAGCGCCTGACGTCCCTGACCCAACAGATCGACGCTGGTCACCGGCGTCGGTTGATGCTGAGCGAACAGCTTTTCGCCCTCTTCCAGCGCGTCAAAGACGCTTTCCATCATCCGGTCGTGGAGTTCACTCGCGACAGCGGCCCATTGTTCTTCGCTCAGCGCAGTGGCTTCCACATAGTACGCCACGCCGCGTTCAAGACGCACAACCTGCGACAGGCCGCAGTTATGGGCAATATCGGTAGCTTTAGAAGACCAGGGGGAGATGGTGCCAGGGCGGGGGGTGACGAGCAGCAATTTACCGGTTGGGGTATGGCTGTTTAAGTTTGGGCCATACTTGAGCAGTCGTGCCAGCCTCTCACGCTCATCACCGCTTAACGGCGCGTTCAGTTCGGCAAAATGAACATACTCTGCATATATTGTGCTAACCGGCAGGTTGGCCGCCTGGAAACGTGCCAGCAGTTTATTAACACGAAATGCCGACAGTGCAGGTGAACCACGCAAAATTTCCATCATAAGTCTCTCGTCTTCGCAGCTTTCAATATGAGCCAGGGGGGAAACGGGCGCCATTATAGTGAATCCTGAGCCTCGACGAAACCGTTTGCGTGGAAATAAAATCATTCCCCTGGTTTATCAATTAATGTGACCTTCCTCGCGAATAAGTTGCCAACTGACGCATTCTTAAGCAAAATGCCGCTCATTCGAGGACTCTCTTTTAACTTTATCCGCTAATAGCCTGCTGAGGAACACAGAGCTGCAGAAGATTAACTCTCTGAAAAAATTAAAGATTAATTATCTGCTCATCGGCATTGTGACCTTATTGCTGGCGGCCGCCCTGTGGCCGTCGATCCCGTGGTCAGGAAAGCCGGAGAACCGTGTCGCCGGAATTATGGCGCGCGGCGAGCTGCGCATCAGCACCATCAATTCGCCGCTCACCTTCGCGACCATCAATAACAAAACCTACGGACTGGATTACGAGCTGGCGGAACAGTTTGCCGATTACCTCGGCGTCAAGCTGAAAGTGACCGTCCGCCAGAATATCAGTCAGCTGTTTGATGACCTCGATAACGGTAATGCCGATATGTTAGCTGCCGGACTGGTCTACAACTCAGAACGGGTCAAAAACTATCAGGCCGGGCCGGGCTACTATTCGGTGTCGCAACAGCTGGTCTACCGGGTGGGCAACACGCGCCCACGCAGCCTCGCCAACCTCACGGCGGAACAGCTGGTGATTGCCCCGGGCCACGTCGCCATTAACGACCTGCAGACACTAAAAGGAAATAAATACCCGGATCTCGGCTGGCGCGTGGATGAAAAGCGCGGGACGACAGCGCTGATGCAGGCGGTTATCGATGGCGAAGTGGATTACACCATTGCGGATTCGGTGGCCATTAGTCTGTTCCAGCGCGTGCATCCGGAACTGGCGGTCGCTCTGGATATCAGCGATGAACAGCCGGTGACCTGGTTTAGCGCCAGGAGCGAGGACAACTCGCTTTCGGCGGCGATGCTGGATTTCTTCAACAATATGAATGAAGACGGCACCCTGGCGCGGCTGGAAGAAAAATACCTTGGACACGGCAACGATTTCGATTATGTCGACACCCGGACGTTCCTGCGCGCCGTCGATAATATTCTGCCGGACCTACAGCCGATGTTTGAGAAATACGCGCGCCAGATCGACTGGCGCCTGCTGGCGGCCATTTCATGGCAGGAGTCGCACTGGGATCCGCAGGCTACTTCGCCCACCGGGGTGCGCGGCATGATGATGCTGACCCGCAATACCGCGCAGAGCCTGGGATTAACCGATCGTACCGATGCGGAGCAGAGCCTCAGCGGCGGTATGCGCTACTTGCAGGATATGATGAATAAAATCCCGGACTCGGTCCCCAAAGATGAACGAATCTGGTTTGCGCTGGCGGCTTACAATATGGGATACGCCCATATTCTGGACGCTATCTCACTGACCAAAAAACAGAAAGGCAATCCCGACAGCTGGGCGGACGTCAAGCAGCGCCTGCCGCTGCTCAGTCAGAAACCTTATTACAGCCGGCTGAAATATGGCTACGCGCGCGGTCACGAGGCATACGCCTACGTCGAGAACATCCGCAAATACCACATCAGCCTGGTGGGCTACCTGTCGGAGAAAGAGAGAAAGGATGAACAGCGGCTGGCGCTGGCCGGGGACTATCCGGCGGTGATGCCGGATGAACTGGATAAAGAACAGCGGGCGCTCCCCTTTTTCCAGTTTCGCGCGGAATCGTTAGTCGACAACGCCAGGCTGAAGATTCCCGGATTGGGACACTAAGCGTCTTCGACCCGACGCGCCTTTTTTAAGGCTTTTTTCTCTTCCCGCCGCCAGCGGAAAAAGTCGCTGAGCATACCTGAGCACGACTCTGCCAGAATCCCCTCGCTGATCTCCACCCGATGATTCATACCCGGATGGTGCAGAACATCAATTAGCGAGCCGGCCGCGCCGGTTTTTGCATCCCGGGCACCAAATACCAGCCGTGAAATCCGGCTATGCACCATCGCACCCGCGCACATCACACAGGGTTCAAGCGTGACATACAGCGTCGCGTCAATCAGGCGATAGTTTTGCAGGACCAGTCCCCCCTGACGCAGCGCCATAATTTCGGCATGCGCCGTAGGATCGTGACGCCCGATAGGCCGGTTCCACCCTTCGCCGATAACCTGATTGTTGTACACCAGCACGGCGCCGACCGGCACTTCGCCCTCTTCCCAGGCGCGTTTAGCCAGCGTCAGGGCGTGACGCATCCAGTATTCATCGTTCAGTTCATGGTCAGACAAAACGGGCACTCCTGCGGAAAAAGCGGGCCGCATTATACATGGCCGACAGACATTGCACACTATTCTAACTGGTGGAGATCGCCCTGCGGGGTGACCCGCCAGCGGTGCTGGCAAAAATGAAGCAGCGGATTATCCTGTTCGCTATCGCTATAGCCGCTGTACAGCTGCAGCGGCGCACCGATCTTCTGCTCCAGTTGCACCACCTTTTCATGGCCCAGACAGCGTAGCGACAGCCCCCAGCCTCCGCAGCGACGTTCCATCCGACTGGCGATGATGTTCACCCTGGGCAGCCAGGCAGTATCCCCGTAGACCTGTTCCACCAGCGATTGCGGCGATCCGGTAATCAGCCAGACGTCAGCATCGTGCCGGGTCAGGTAGTCCGACAGCCGGGCCTGCACCACCGGAAAAGCCGTCACGCGCTGGCGAAACCAGCGGACAAAGTCGGCCTCAAGCCGCTTTAGCGCGCGCTCACTGCGTCCGAACGTCGATGCCCACAGCAGCAGGCTCATCGGCCAGCGCGCCGCCCGGCCATTTACCGCCAGTCCTGCCAGGATCACCGGCAACAGCGGTACAACCAGCAGCAGGTTCAGGGGCTGGTGACGCAAGACGTACCGTAAGAAGCTGCCGAACATATCCTGTTGATGCAACGTTCCATCGAGATCAAAAAAAACCACTCGCTGCGTGCTGCTCTTCAAACCTGACCTCTTTTTATCGAGTTTTGTCTCTGATACCGCTAGCTTAACAGTCTTGTGCCATAAACAGAGAAAACATCCGCTGACGTTAAGCCTGCGTTGAGGCAGTTCCTCCGCCGTGAATAAATCTCAGCGGTAGAATTTTTAATTCGCCGCAATCCTCTTATAATCGAATACAAAATTCTTTCAGCAGAGGGCGAAAGTTGTCCTGAGGAAAACCGATGAACTGTTTAATCCGCATCCGCCAGCGCTACCCGTCGCTGGCAGCAAGCGATAAGAAGCTGGCAGACTTTATTCTGGCTCAGCCGGACCAGACCCGCCACCTCAGTTCGCAACAGCTGGCAGGTGAGGCAGGCGTCAGCCAGTCCAGCGTCGTGAAATTCGCGCAGAAGATGGGGTTTAAGGGTTTCCCGGCGCTAAAGCTGGCGCTCAGCGAAGCGCTGGCCAGTGCACCCGATCCTCAGTCGGTGCCGGTCCATAACCAGATCCGCGGCGACGATCCGCTGCGTCTGGTCGGCGAGAAACTGATTAAGGATAACGTGGCCGCCATGCACGCCTCGCTGGATGTGAACAGCGAAGAGAAGCTGCTGGAAGCCGTGGCGCTGCTGCGGAATGCGCGCCGGGTGATTATTACCGGTATTGGCGCATCCGGCCTGGTGGCGCGCAATTTTAGCTGGAAGCTAATGAAGATCGGCATTAACGCGGTTTCCGAACAGGATATGCATGCCCTGCTCGCCACCGTACAGGCCATGTCGTCAGACGACCTGCTGTTAGCTATCTCCTACTCTGGCGAACGTCGTGAAATCAATATGGCCGCCGGAGAAGCGCTGCGCGTGGGCTGTCGGATCCTGGCGATCACTGGCTTCACCCCCAACGCCCTGCAACAGCAGGCCACGCAGTGCCTGTATACTATCGCCGAAGAGCAGGCGACCCGCAGCGCGGCGATCTCCTCCACCAGCGCGCAGATGATGCTCACCGATCTGCTGTTTATGGCGCTGGTTCAACAGGATCTTGAACATGCGCCGGACCGTATCCGGCACAGCGAAGCGCTGGTGAAAAAACTGGTGTGAACAGAAAATGGGCGTATAATGCCCGCCCTGTTTGTGTTGTTTCTGAGAATTTCCCGATGGCGCTGTTAATCACCAAAAAATGCATCAACTGCGATATGTGCGAACCGGAATGCCCTAACGAGGCCATTTCGATGGGTGACAGCATTTATGAAATTAACAGCGACCGCTGCACGGAATGCGTGGGCCACTATGAAACGCCCACCTGCCAGAAAGTGTGCCCGATCCCGAATACGATTCTGAAAGACCCGGCACACGTTGAAAATGAAGAGCAGCTGTGGGACAAGTTCGTGCTAATGCATCACGCGGACAAAATCTGATACCGCGGACAGCGGGCGCTAACTCTCCACGATAACCGTTGCACAAGCGTAATGGCGCTCATCGGCCAGCGTCACGTGAATGCTTCTGACGCCCAGACGCTCCGCCAGATTCTTCGCTTCGCCCCACAGCCGTAGCTTAGGCTTGCCCAGTTCGTCGTTGTAAACCTCAAACTGATTAAAAGCCAGACCGTTACGGATACCGGTCCCCAGGGCTTTCGCCGCCGCCTCTTTCACCGCAAAACGCTTTGCCAGAAAACGAACCGGCTGCTGGTGCTGTGCCCATATCGCCCACTCGTTGTCGCTGAGCACGCGCCGGGCGAGACGATCGCCGCTGCGGGCGATCACCGCTTCAATACGGGCAATTTCAACAATATCGGTACCCAGCCCCAGAATAGCCATTACGCGCGAGCTTCCTGCATCAGGCGTTTCATCTCGGCAACCGCTTCTTTCAGGCCGCTCATCACCGCACGACCGATGATCGCATGACCAATGTTCAGCTCATGCATCTCCGGAATACGGGCGATCGCCTGCACGTTATGGTAGGTCAGGCCGTGACCGGCATTAACCTTGAGGCCCAGGCTCGCGGCATAGGCGGCCGCCGTGGCGATACGCTCAAGCTCTGCGGCCTGCCGGGCGTCGGTTTCGGCATCCGCATAGCAACCGGTATGGATTTCGATATACGGCGCGCCGACGTCCGCCGCAGCCTTAATTTGCTCAACATCGGCATCGATGAACAGCGAGACCAGAATACCGGCATCGGCAAGGCGCGTGCAGGCATCGCGCATTTTGTCGCGCTGACCCGCCACATCCAGACCGCCTTCCGTCGTCACTTCCTGACGTTTTTCCGGAACCAGACAGCAGAAGTGCGGTTTGGTCTCACAGGCGATGGTCAGCATCTCTTCGGTGACCGCCATCTCCAGGTTCATTCGGGTATCCAGCGTCTGGCGCAGGATACGCACATCGCGGTCGGTAATGTGACGGCGGTCTTCGCGCAGGTGCACGGTAATCCCGTCGGCGCCAGCCTGCTCGGCGATAAAGGCCGCCTGCACCGGATCCGGATAGGCCGTGCCGCGAGCGTTACGCAGTGTCGCAATATGGTCAATATTGACCCCTAACAGTAATTCAGCCATGACAATCCTCATTGATCGTTATTCGTTTTATCTGCTGCTCGCGCCGCGCGGGCGGGCATAAACTGGCGAAACAGCTCCCGGCTCTTTAGCGGTTTACCGCCAAGATACGGTTTCAGGGCGATACGGGTAAAGCGCTTTGCGGCACGTAGCGCGTCGCTATCCGGGAACTCACGGTTAGCCAGCGCCTTCAAATGGTGCCCGGTAAAGGTGTTGTTATCAATAACCACGCTGGCAATAAAACCTTTTTCTTCACGGTAGCGATAGGTCATGGTGTCATCCACCGCTTCGCCGCTGCCGGCACAGTGGAGAAAGTCAACGCCATAGCCCAGGTGTCCCAGCAGCGCCAGTTCAAAGCGGCGCAACGCCGGCTCTGGTGTACCGCTTGCGCCAGCCAACGCCTGCAGACAGTGCAGATAATCGAAAAAGAGTTCGGAGAAGCGCGTTTCATGTTCGAGCACGCGGGAAAGCAGCTCATTGACATACAGACCGCTGTAAAGCGTGATGCCGCTGAGCGGAAGCGCCAATGAAACGGCTTCGGCGCTGCGAAGCGTTTTCACTTCGCCACGCCCGCCAAAGCGCAGGAGTAAGGGGGTAAAAGGCTGGAGGGCGCCTTTGAGGTTGGAGCGTCTGGAACGTGCGCCTTTTGCTACCAGGCGCACGCGACCCGACTCTTCCGTGAAGACGTCCAGCATCAGGCTGGTTTCGCTCCAGGGACGACTATGCAGAACGAAAGCGCGCTGCCAGCCTTCCATCATACTCGTCGTCTTTCAGGTTGCAGGTGCGTTGGCCGCACCCTTTCAGCCGAATCACTGACTAAAGTAAGCTCCCGGGGACTCACGGTCTTGCCGCCTGCCTGCACCACGAAAGCCATGGTGTATCAAACTCAGAGATCGTCAACGTAGCCGAGGCTGCGCAGCGCGCGCTCGTCGTCGGCCCAGCCGGATTTGACCTTCACCCACAGTTCGAGGTGAACCGGCGCTTCGAACATATCCTGCATGTCTTTACGCGCTTCAATACCGATGGTTTTGATTTTGGCGCCTTTGTTGCCAATGACCATCTTCTTCTGACCTTCACGCTCAACCAGAATCAGGCCGTTAATATCATAACCGCCGCGTTCGTTGGTCTGGAAACGCTCGATCTCAACCGTCACCGAATACGGCAGCTCGGCACCAAGAAAACGCATCAGCTTTTCACGGATGATTTCAGAGGCCATAAAGCGCTGTGAGCGGTCGGTAATATAATCTTCCGGGAAGTGATGAATCGCTTCCGGCAGATGTTTGCGTACGATCCCGGCGATGGTATCGACATTCATCCCTGTTTCCGCAGAAATTGGCACGATATCGAGGAAGTTCATCTGGCTCGCCAGGAACTGCAGGTGCGGCAGCAGATCGGCCTTCTCCTGCACGTTATCTACTTTATTGACCGCCAGAATCACCGGCGCTCTGGCATCACGTAATTTGCCCAGCACCATTTCGTCATCGGCCGTCCAGCGCGTGCCTTCGACAACGAAAATCACCAGTTCAACGTCGCCAATGGAACTGCTCGCCGCTTTGTTCATCAGGCGGTTGATCGCCCGTTTCTCTTCCATATGCAGGCCCGGGGTATCAACATAAATTGCCTGATACGGTCCTTCGGTATGGATGCCGACAATGCGGTGACGGGTGGTCTGCGCTTTACGGGAAGTGATCGAAATCTTCTGCCCAAGCAGTTTGTTCAACAGCGTGGATTTACCCACGTTCGGGCGGCCAACGATGGCGACAAACCCACAATAACTTTTATCGATGCTCATTCCAGCTCCAGCTTTTTCAGCGCCTGTTCGGCGGCAGCCTGCTCCGCCTTGCGACGGCTGGAACCTGTGCCTACCACCGGTTCACTCAGGCCACTGACCTGGCAGTGGATAGTAAATTCCTGATCGTGTGCTTCACCGCGCACCTGCACTACCAGATAGGAAGGCAGCGGCAGGTGGCGACCTTGCAGGTACTCCTGCAAACGGGTCTTTGGATCTTTTTGCTTATCGCCAGGACTGATTTCGTCCAGACGAGTTTGGTACCAGGTGAGAATCAGGCGCTCAACGTTCTGGATATCGCTGTCGAGGAATACCCCGCCAATCAACGCTTCAACGGTATCTGCCAGAATAGACTCGCGACGGAAGCCGCCGCTTTTCAACTCACCCGGGCCAAGGCGCAGACACTCACCCAGTTCAAACTCGCGGGCGATCTCCGCCAGCGTGTTGCCTCGTACCAGCGTTGCGCGCATGCGGCTCATATCGCCTTCGTCCACCCGAGGGAAACGATGATAGAGCGCATTCGCGATCACAAAACTCAAAATTGAGTCACCTAAAAATTCCAGGCGCTCATTGTGTTTGCTGCTGGCACTGCGGTGAGTTAATGCCTGTTGCAACAGCTCCTGATGATGAAAAGTGTAGCCCAGCTTCCGTTGAAGCCGATTAATTACGATGGGGTTCATGCGTTACCAATAAATGAATGCGTCAAAAATGCAGCACACGAAACCGACCTGGGCAGCCCTGTCCCCATTCAGATTGCCTGTGCGCTTGCCTGCCGCCTTTCTGCAACCCAAATTATTCAGAGTAAAATCAACCAACGCGGTTTCGTGTGCAGTGTCACTCTTACGAGAGACAACCAAAACTTCGGGGGGATATTCTATACGCAACGACAAGGGATGTCGTTAGTTTGAATAGATTTAAATATTAAATAATTCACGCTGCCAATATTGCAGCGGCAGCGTGAATAAGGCAGGGAAATTAATGAATGCTACCGATACGCGATAAACGCACGCCGGTCGGCCATTCACCTTCCTGTTTTTCGAAGCTCATCCAGATCGCCGTGGCTTTACCCACCAGATTGGCCTCTGGCACAAAGCCCCAGTAACGGCTATCAGCGCTGTTATCGCGGTTGTCACCCATCATGAAGTAATGGCCCGGCGGCACAATCCAGGTGGCCAACGGCAGGCCGGACTGGCGGTAGTACATTCCAATCTGATCCTGAGCAATCGGCACGGTCAGAATGCGGTGAGTCACCTCACCCAGCGTCTCTTTGCGCTCGGTCAGACGAATACCGTCAGCCTTGCTTTCGCCTTTCGGCAACTGCCAGAAACCGCTGGTCGCTTCCCCACCGTTCTGACGCGAGAACGTCTGGACGAAATCGCTGGGCTCAACGTTGGAGTAAGTCACCGGCAGTGCATTACCACATGCCTGACCGGAGCTGCAGCCCGGCTGGATAGTGACCTGTTTTGCCACCGGATCGTAGGTGATCTTATCGCCCGGTAAGCCAACAGCCCGCTTAATGTAGTCCAGACGCGGATCTTCCGGGTATTTGAACACCACGATATCGCCACGTTTCGGATGACCTGTTTCGATCAGCGTTTTCTGGTAGATCGGATCTTTGATGCCGTAGGCAAACTTCTCGACCAGAATAAAATCGCCGATCAGCAGCGTTGGCATCATCGAACCTGACGGGATTTGAAACGGCTCATAAATAAATGAGCGCACCACCAGGACGATCGCCAGCACCGGAAATACCGAGGCTCCCGTTTCCAGCCAGCCCGGTTTCGGGCCGACTTTCTTCAACGTTTGCTTGTCGAGGCTATCACCGGTCGCTGCCTGAGCAGCGGCCTGACGTTCACGACGTTTTGGTGCAAAGATGAATTTATCCAGGCACCACAAAAGCCCCGTGATCACGGTTGCAATCACCAGGATCAGGGCAAACATGTTCGCCATGCCAACTCCTTAATGGTTATTTTCCGTCTTTACCGACGTGCAGAATGGCGAGGAACGCTTCCTGCGGCAGCTCAACGTTACCCACTTGCTTCATACGTTTCTTACCGTCTTTCTGCTTCTGCAGCAGCTTTTTCTTACGGCTGACGTCGCCGCCGTAGCATTTCGCCAGTACGTTTTTACGCAGCTGTTTGACGGTCGAACGGGCAATAATGTGGTTGCCGATAGCCGCCTGAATCGCGATATCGAACTGCTGGCGTGGGATCAGCTCTTTCATCTTCTCCACCAGCTCACGACCGCGGTACGGCGCGTTATCGTTGTGGGTGATCAGCGCCAGCGCATCAACACGCTCGCCGTTGATCAGCACGTCCACGCGCACCATGTTGGATGCCTGGAAGCGTTTGAAGTTGTAATCCAGCGACGCGTAGCCACGGGAGGTGGACTTCAGACGGTCAAAGAAATCGAGAACCACTTCCGCCATCGGAATTTCATAGGTCAGCGCAACTTGTTTACCGTGATAAACCATGTTGGTCTGCACGCCACGCTTCTCAATACACAGCGTGATGACGTTGCCGAGGAACTCTTGCGGCAGCAGCATATGACATTCCGCGATCGGCTCACGCAGTTCCTGAATGTTATTCAGCGGCGGCAGCTTGGACGGGCTATCGACATAGATGACCTCTTTCGACGTGGTTTCCACTTCGTAGACAACCGTCGGCGCGGTGGTAATCAGATCCAGGTCGTATTCGCGTTCCAGACGCTCCTGGATGATCTCCATGTGCAGCAGGCCGAGGAAGCCACAGCGGAAGCCGAAGCCCAGCGCCGTTGAACTTTCCGGCTCATAGAACAGAGAGGCATCGTTCAGGCTCAGTTTGCCAAGCGCATCACGGAAGGCTTCATAATCATCGGAGCTCACCGGGAACAGACCGGCGTACACCTGTGGTTTCACTTTCTTAAAGCCTGGCAGAGCCTTATCCGCCGGGTTACGTGACGTCGTCAGGGTATCGCCAACCGGCGCGCCGAGGATATCTTTAATGGCACACACCAGCCAGCCTACCTCGCCGCATTTCAGCTCGGTACGGTCAACCTGTTTTGGCGTGAAGATACCCAGGCGATCGGCGTTATAGACCTGACCGGTGCTCATGACTTTGATTTTGTCGCCTTTGCGCATCGTGCCGTTCTTGATACGCACCAGCGACACAACGCCAAGATAGTTATCAAACCAGGAGTCGATGATCAGCGCCTGCAGCGGGGCATCCGCATCGCCTTCCGGCGGTGGGATATCACGCACCAGACGTTCCAGAACATCGGGAACGCCGACGCCGGTTTTCGCCGAGCAGCGCACCGCATCGGCCGCATCGATACCGACGATGTCTTCGATTTCATCGGCTACGCGCTCCGGATCGGCAGCAGGCAGGTCGATTTTGTTGAGAACCGGCACCACTTCCAGATCCATTTCCATGGCGGTATAGCAGTTGGCCAGCGTCTGAGCTTCCACTCCCTGACCCGCATCGACCACCAGCAGCGCACCTTCACATGCGGCGAGCGAACGTGACACCTCATAAGAGAAGTCGACGTGCCCCGGGGTATCGATGAAGTTCAGCTGGTAGGTTTCGCCGTTGGTCGCCTTGTAATCCAGGGTGACGCTTTGCGCCTTAATGGTGATGCCACGCTCACGTTCAAGATCCATGGAGTCCAGTACCTGGGCTTCCATTTCACGATCGGAAAGGCCACCGCAAATCTGGATGATACGGTCAGACAACGTCGATTTACCGTGGTCGATATGAGCGATGATTGAAAAGTTACGTATATTCTTCATATTTTAGAGTTAATTATGCCTTACGCGTATCATGAGGCCGCTGTTCTGTGCCTGACGTTTTTTAATCCGAAAACGCCGCATTCTACACTACATCCGCGAAACCAGGAAATGCTCTTACCAGCAGCATAACCGTAGCAAATGATGTGTTCTGGCGGGGGTAATAAATCAAAAATAAAGGCCAGTGGATTCACTGGCCTGGTTCTGAAGAGGGAGTCTCTACACGCACCAAATCTGGCGGCAGGCCAACGCTAATAATAACGGGCTGCCACGACTGGCGAGCGGCTAATCCGGGCGAAAGCCCGCGCGCCACCAGAAATCCACCGACGCCGCCGAGTAGCGCACCACACAGCGAAGCGAAATCATTTGCAAACAAGACCTGAAAAACAGACGCCATTGCGAACAGCCCAACCAGCGGCGCCATATAGACTAAAACCGCCGAGCCCAGCAGGCTGCTTTCGGCAATCCCCAGCTCGACTTTTTGCCCGGCGGACAGCGGCTGTTCGCTGGGAACGCTGATCGTGTGGCTGGTTTGCGGCCCCAGCTTGTTCAGCACCCGGCTACCGCAGCCGGCGCGAGAGGCGCAGCTGCTGCACGAGGCTTTAACATCACAGTGTACTTGCGCCATTCCATTATGCCAGGAGACGACCGTGGCCCACTCTTTAATCATTGCACAGCCCTGAATTTGATGCTGTCGGAGATGCGTTTAGCCGTCTGCGGCGGCAGCTCGCCAACCACGGTTATCTCGGCGTTATCACGTACCGTCGTGCTCACGGTACGACGCCCGGTACGCAACAGCTGATCGCTGCTGTTTGCCGATGCGCGATTCACGTTAATCGAGAAGCTAAACAGCCCATCAGAGTAAAGGCGGGACTCAACCGGACCATCAAAGGTCGGCAGACGGCGCTGGCTGCTGGAGACTTCGGAAACGCCCTGCGGTAGCCAGGTCGGCGCCCAGTTAAAGTTGGCTTTATCGCCCCCTTCCGGCACCGACAGCTGAGGCGGCAGGCTTGCTTTCGCTAAGGTTTCCATGCTGCTGCTGACCTTGTCGCCAACGTTAAAGGATACGACCCGGAACTGCTCCAGCGTTTCCCCGTCGCGGTCAAGCAAATCGACGCGCATGGGCAGTTTGGTTTCCGCATCCAGCCAGACGATATAGCTATAGCGCGTACCGTCCCGCGCGACGACGCGAATCACTTCGCAAAGCCTGTCGGCAATACGGGTTCGCCCAACGGAGATAAAGTCGTAGTAGGCAGCCAGTCGCTTAAAATCGGTGTAGGCCAGCGAGGGTAACGAATCGACGATATAGTCGCCGTTCAGCGTGAACGGATCGAGCCCCGGCTCAAAATAGCTGATTTCATTGCCGCGCAGTACAACTTCCCGGCGTGGGCCATCGAGTTGTAAAAGCTGGGCAAGAGGTTGATTGTTCAGCCGCGCGTGACGATAACGCAGCGACTCAACGCCCTGTTTGTTGATGCTGACGAAAGACAGCTCATAGTTAAGGGACTGGCTGGCCAGGTTCATTTGCTGCAACAACGCCCCGGACGATGTATCAGCCGAGGCGTTGACAGAGAAGAACAGGCTGCCTGCCATGAGCGACATGGCACACCAAAGTTGCTTCATTACTGCGATTGCGTTCCTAAAGTTTGATAGCCTGGCACCTGAACAGCGGCTTGCTGAGTCTGGGCCTGACCAAACTGAAGCTGTTCTGCGTGCAGGCGACGCTGCAATTCATAGTCCTGCAGCATAGCATTAATACGGCGGCGCTGTTCTTGCACCTGAGCCTGCTGGCCGCTCCCTGCGGAAGCATCAGCCGGAACACCAAGGCTTACCGGGCTGGCTTTACCCATCATCGGCATGGTGTTGAAAACAGGCGCTTCGGGCTGCTGAGCAGATTCGCTATGCCCATTATACTGCTGGACGCCGACGATAACAGCAAGCGAAACGCATGCCGCAACCCCCATCTGAGTCAGAGAACTGGCCCACGGGCGGACTTTCTGCCAGAAAGGCATCTGACGCCACTGATGTGGTGCTGGCTGAGATTCAGGAATAAGCGGCACCGCCTGACGAACGGGCTCGTTCTCAATGGCGGCCATGACGCGGGCTGAGATATCAAAATGGAGCATCTCAGCGGTATCGCCTCGCAGCGAATCGCGGATGAGATGGTAGCTCTCCCAGGTCTTTTGCATTTCAGAAGAACGGCTCAGCTCATTGAGCAGCTCGTTATCCAGCGTTTCACCATCCATTAAGGCCGAAAGTTTTTCTTTCTGCATGCCTGATACCCTTTTCAGTATTCCGCTATCGTCAACGCCTGATAAGCGGTTGAACTTTATTATCAATAGCTTCTCGTGCCCGGAAAATGCGCGAACGTACCGTTCCTACCGGGCAATCCATGATAGCGGCTATCTCTTCATAGCTCAGGCCATCCAGCTCCCGCAACGTAATTGCCATGCGTAAATCTTCCGGGAGTGATTCAATGGTACGAAAAACTATTTGTCTCAGTTCTTCTGACAACATTAAGTTCTCAGGGTTCGAAATTTCTTTCAGCGCCCCACCACTTTCGAAGTTTTCTGCCTCATTGGCGTCAACATCGCTGGACGGTGGGCGGCGTCCCTGAGCTACCAGATAATTCTTCGCCGTATTTACGGCGATGCGATATAACCAGGTATAAAAAGCACTATCCCCCCGGAAGGACTCCAGCGCGCGCCATGCTTTTACGAACGACTCCTGAACAACGTCAGGGATATCGCCCGGTGGCACATAGCGGGAGACCAGGCTCGCGACCTTATGCTGATAGCGCACCACCAGCAAGTTAAACGCTTTCTGATCTCCTTTCTGGACCCGTTCGACGAGGACCTGATCCGTTAACTGCTCGCTCATCCGAGGTAATGTCTCCCCAAACCCAATTCCCATGCGTCTTCAAAGCACTACCCAATCACTGCAATATGAGCAAGCAGACGATTGGAGTGTCTGAAAACAATAAAGTTCCGTTACGCCTTTGATTTTTGTCTGGCAACGGCGGACGATTTGTTATCTCTCATTATATGTCCCGCAACTCAACGCCAGGTAAGATGATGAAGAAAAAGCGTAAGGTCCGCCAGAAGGGTAACGTAACATCGCTTTTATTTCACTATAAAATCTGAAGCTAACGATCTGCTTCGCAAATATTTTCTTTCGTTTACACAGCCCCGCCCCGCCCGCTTATGTTTAGTTTCCACAACGTTCAGTAAAAAAAATGTACGATTCATCACGACCTGGTGCTATTGTGGCAAAAATGTGTTTAGTAAATTAAACAAAGACAATGAATACGACTCCTGACTTCTCCTGTGATGTGCTGATTATCGGCAGCGGCGCTGCCGGTTTATCCCTTGCGCTACGTCTGGCGGAGCACAGCTCCGTCGCCGTACTGAGCAAAGGCCCTGTCAGCGAAGGTTCAACGCTCTACGCGCAAGGCGGCATTGCCGCCGTTTTTGATGAAACCGACAGCGTGGAATCTCACGTTGAAGATACGCTCATCGCCGGAGCCGGCCTGTGCGATCGCCATGCAGTCTCTTTCGTCGCCAGCAACGCCAGGCCTTGCGTGCAATGGCTTATCGACCAGGGCGTGCTGTTTGATACTCAGACCCAGGCCAACGGCGAACAGAGCTATCACCTGACCCGTGAAGGTGGCCATAGCCATCGCCGTATCCTCCACGCTGCCGATGCCACCGGTAAAGCGGTGGAAACGACGCTGGTTGGCAAGGCGCTCGCGCATCCGAATATTCGTATTCTGGAGCGAAGTAACGCCGTCGATTTGATCATTTCCGATAAAATCGGCCTGCCGGGGACACGTCGGGTGGTTGGCGCCTGGATCTGGAACCGGAATAAAGAAAAGGTCGAGACCTGCAGCGCGAAATCCGTGGTGCTGGCCACCGGCGGGGCGGCGAAAGTCTATCAGTACACCACCAACCCGGATGTCTCCTCCGGCGATGGTATTGCTATGGCCTGGCGCGCCGGCTGTCGCGTGGCCAACCTCGAATTCAACCAGTTTCACCCCACCGCGTTGTACCATCCGCAGGCGCGCAATTTCCTGTTAACCGAAGCATTACGCGGCGAAGGCGCATACCTGAAACGTCCGGACGGTACCCGGTTCATGCCCGATTTTGACGAACGCGGCGAGCTGGCGCCACGCGATATCGTCGCCCGCGCGATTGACCATGAGATGAAACGCCTCGGCGTCGATTGTATGTATCTCGACATCAGCCATAAGCCTGAAGCCTTTATTCGTCAGCATTTCCCGATGATCTACGAAAAGCTGCTCGGCCTGGGTATCGATCTGACAAAAGAGCCCGTACCGATTGTCCCCGCCGCCCACTATACCTGCGGCGGCGTGATGGTTGATGACAACGGACGTACCGATGTTGACGGGCTGTATGCGATTGGCGAAGTGAGCTACACCGGACTGCACGGGGCTAACCGCATGGCGTCAAATTCGCTGCTCGAATGCCTGGTTTACGGCTGGTCCGCGGCCGAGGATATTCTCCAGCGCATGCCGCTGGCTCAAGCGGTTAACGCCCTCCCTTCCTGGGATGAAAGTCAGGTTGAGATCCCCGATGAACTGGTGGTGATTCAACATAACTGGCACGAGCTGAGACTGTTGATGTGGGACTACGTGGGGATTGTCCGCACCACCCGTCGGCTGGAGCGTGCGCTACGACGAATCACCATGTTACAGCAGGAACTCGACGAATATTACGCCCGCTTCCGCGTGTCGAATAATTTGCTGGAGTTACGCAATCTGGTGCAGGTGGCCGAACTGATCGTTCGCTGCGCAATGCAACGTAAAGAGAGTCGCGGGCTGCACTATACCCTGGATTACCCGGAACAACTTGCGGATAGCGGCCCGTCAATTCTGTCGCCTCTGGCTCACATAAAGAGGTAAAAGTCCTGGGTCAGGGCAGTAAACCCTTCGGAGTATTGCTGTTCAGGCCCACGGACAATCAGCCGATCGCTGAAACACTCCCCCGCGGTCGGCGAGAAAGCCAGCAGTACGCGGTGCGGCGGGCGCATTTCCGTCTCCGCGACATCGGTGCGCAAACGCAGATGCCAGCCCATGGTTTGGGCGCGTTGAACAAACGCATTGCCAATATCCACCGGTAGCACCACGCAGAAAAAGCCCTCTTCGGTAATCGACTCTGCGGCGCAGGTTAAGAGCGTGACGTGATCGAGCGTCGTCGTATATCGCGCCTGTTCGCGCTGCGATGTTGCACAGGGCACACCTTCGGCAAAAAAAGGCGGGTTGCTGACAATCAGTTCATAGCGTCGGGTTTGCGCGGGCTGCCACTGTTGAATATCCCCCTGATGCACCTGGATACGCGCCCCCCACGGGGAGGTCGCCACGTTTTCGCGCGCCTGCGCCGTCGCCTCTTCATCGAGTTCTACCGCATCCAGCATGACCCGATCGTCGGTTCTCTGAGCCAGCATTAAAGCCAGTAAACCGCTACCGGTCCCGATATCCAGCACGTGTTTTACCTGGGCGATCGGCGCCCACGCGCCTAGCAGAATGCCGTCGGTGCCCACTTTCATCGCACAACGGTCGTGAGCAACAAAGAACTGTTTAAACGTAAAACCATTGCGCGGCAGCGCAAACTTCGACTGAGACATCCTGAATAACCTTGCGAACAAAAACTCCTGAGACTGAAGCTATGCACAATACCGGAGAACAGATAGCCTTACAAACAGATGAACATTACGCCCGTAACGTCTATAATCGTCGGTCCACTCAGAGGTAGATCATGACTGTAACGACTTTTTCCGAACTTGAACTCGACGAAAACCTTCTGGAAGCCCTCCAGGAAAAAGGTTTCACACGCCCGACAGCCATTCAGGCCGCCGCTATTCCGCCTGCGCTTGATGGCCGTGATATTCTCGGTTCAGCCCCGACAGGTACCGGTAAAACAGCGGCGTATCTGCTGCCAGCGTTGCAGCACCTGCTTGATTTCCCGCGTAAGAAGTCGGGGCCACCGCGTATTCTTATCCTGACGCCGACCCGTGAGCTGGCGATGCAGGTTGCCGACCATGCCCGTGAGCTGGCCGCACACACGCACCTGGACATTGCCACCATCACCGGCGGTGTCGCATACATGAACCACGCGGAAGTATTCAGCGAGAACCAGGATATTGTGGTCGCGACCACCGGCCGACTGCTGCAATACATTAAAGAAGAAAACTTCGACTGCCGGGCGGTCGAAACGCTGATCCTCGATGAGGCGGACCGTATGCTGGATATGGGCTTCGCGCAGGATATCGAGCACATTGCCGGTGAAACCCGCTGGCGTAAGCAGACCATGCTGTTTTCCGCGACTCTCGAAGGCGATGCGATTAAAGACTTTGCCGAGCGCCTGCTGGAAGAGCCCGTTGAAGTTTCCGCCAGTCCTTCCACGCGCGAACGTAAGAAAATTCATCAGTGGTACTATCGCGCCGATGACATTAAGCATAAAACCGCGTTACTGGTTAACCTGCTGAAACAGCCGGATGCGACCCGCTCTATCGTCTTTGTGCGTAAGCGCGAGCGCGTTCATGAACTGGCCTCCTGGCTGCGCGAAGCGGGGATCAATACCTGCTGGCTGGAAGGCGAAATGGTGCAGGCCAAGCGTAACGAAGCAATCAAACGTATGACCGACGGTCGTATGAATGTGCTGATTGCCACCGATGTTGCTGCCCGCGGGATAGATATTCCGGACGTTAGCCACGTTTTCAACTTCGACATGCCGCGCACGGCGGATACCTATCTGCATCGAATCGGACGCACCGGCCGCGCGGGGAAAAAAGGCGTCGCCATTTCTCTGGTTGAAGCTCATGACCATCTGCTGTTGGGTAAAATTGGTCGCTATATCGACGAGCCGCTCAAAGCGCGCGTTATTGATGAACTGCGCCCGACGACCCGCGCACCGAGTGAGAAGCTGACCGGTAAGCCGTCCAAAAAGGTACTGGCTAAACGCGCCGAGCAGAAAAAAGAGAAAGATAAAGAGAAACCGCGAGTGAAAAAACGTCACCGCGATGCCAAAAATATTGGCAAGCGCCGTAAACCAAGCGGCAGCGCTGGTGAAAATCAGCAGTAACAAAAAAACGCCGGGATATCCCGGCGTTTTTAGGTTTAAGCGTCGACTTACAGGCTTTCAGTAAAGGTACGAGCGATAACGTCACGCTGCTGTTCTGGTGTCAGGGAGTTAAAACGTACCGCGTAGCCAGAGACACGAATCGTCAGCTGCGGGTATTTTTCCGGATGTTCAACCGCATCCAGCAGCGTTTCACGACGCAGCACGTTAACGTTCAGGTGCTGGCCACCTTCTACACGGACTTCCGGTTTCACATCGAGCGGAATTTCGCGGTATTCGATTTCACCCAGTTTATTAACCGCAACCACGTCATCTTCAGCAAAACCCCCTTTAGCGCACAGGCAGCGGGCTTCGCCTTTTTCGCTGTCCAGCAGCCAGAAAGAGTTCAGCAGGTCGTCGTTTGCAGCTTTAGTAATTTGGATACCAGTAATCATTTGATGCCTCCCTTAGGCAATATTTATTCGTTTTCCTGGCCCGTTCCCGGCCAATTGGTAAAACCATTGTTGTCTGAGTGTATGTATATCAGCCAAACAACCGGCATTCATTGACTTAAATCAACAAAAACCACTCAATAAAAATGGGTATAGGAGGATATTATTGTTTTACATCAAGTTACGCCAGAGCCAATGCAAAATATTTTTGTAAATTTTCAATTTTTTTTTGCATACAAACCGTCAGTCAGACACCGGGGATTTTGTTATGCAGAAAGAAGCAGTTAAGCTATAGCAATGACACTTTGCAGGAGAGCAAGATGACCACCCCGTTGACCTGGCACGACGTGCTGGCGGAAGAGAAGCAGCAGCCCTATTTTGTGAATACCCTCAAAACTGTCGCCGAAGAGCGCCAGTCGGGTATGACGATTTATCCGCCGCAAAAAGATGTCTTCAATGCCTTTCGTTATACCGAACTTGGCGATGTCAAAGTGGTTATTCTTGGGCAAGATCCGTATCACGGGCCCGGACAGGCTCACGGCCTGGCCTTTTCCGTGCTTCCGGGGATTCAGACGCCGCCGTCGCTGCTCAATATGTATAAAGAACTGGAAGGGACGATTCCGGGATTCAGCCGTCCGACGCATGGTTATCTGGAGAGCTGGGCACGACAAGGGGTACTGCTGCTTAATACGGTCCTGACGGTGCGGGCAGGTCAGGCCCATTCGCATGCCAGTCTTGGCTGGGAAACCTTTACCGATAAGGTCATTTCATTGATCAACGAACATCGGCAAGGGGTTGTATTTTTACTGTGGGGCGCCCATGCGCAGAAAAAAGGGGCGATTATCGACAGGCAACGCCATTGCGTGCTGAAAGCGCCGCATCCTTCGCCGCTTTCCGCCCATCGCGGCTTCTTTGGCAGTAATCACTTCGTCCAGACTAACCAGTGGCTGGCCGAGCGCGGCGAGTCTCCCATTGACTGGATGCCGGTATTACCGGCCGGAGATGCCTGACCTCCGCCTTTTGCAGAAACAAAAATGCCAGCGTAACGCTGGCATTTTTTCAACTGAACTCGGCCATCAGACCTTATTCTGACGCCACCACTCGGCCAGCAATACGCCGGTCGCTACGGAAACGTTCAGGCTTTCAACATTGCCGGTACCTTCAATGGCAACGTTAAGATCGGCACTGGAGATCGCCGCATCAGACAGGCCATCGCGCTCCTGGCCTAATGCCAGCACCATTTTCTTCGGCAGCTCAGCCTTATGTAACGGCGTACCGTTATGGCTGGAGGTCGAAACAATAGCGTAGCCCGCTTTGCGGAACTGCTCCAGAGTGTCGATAAAGCTGTCGCCGGTGATCGGTTCGACGTGTTCTGCACCACCTTCTGCGGTACGGATTGCCGCGCCAGATTCCAGCATGCCGGCATCCTGCACCACCACACCCTTGACACCAAAATGCGCACAGCTACGCATGATCGCACCGAGGTTGTGCGGGTTACCGACATCTTCCAGCGCCAGAACGCAATCTTCGGCATCGGCTTTGGCGACCCACTGAGCCACGGAGGTACCGTTACGTTTCTTAATCAGGAAGCAAACGCCGCCGTGATGCTCGGTACCGGACGCTTTTGCCAGTTCAGCTTCATCAACCACGTGATAAGCTTTGCGGTTCGCCGCCATCCAGCGCAGCGCCTCTTTGAAACGCGGGGTAACGCTCTGCACAAACCAGGCGCGAACAATCGCTTCCGGACGGCTCTGGAACAGTGCCTGACAAGCATTCTCACCGTAAACGCGGGTCTCTTCCGCGCGCTGGCGACGTAATACTTCCGGATCGATAAAGCTTTTACCGCTGATCCCGCCGTGATCCGGCTTCACCGCCGCATCATCGTTTGGTGCTCGCGAGACGGTACGCCACGGAGAAGAGCTGTCACGATCGAAATCATCGCGTTTACGATCGTCACGTTTGCGGTCATCGCCGCGGCTGTTACGTTCATCGCGGGCAGGGCGGCTACGGCCGTCAACACGAGATTTTCCTGGGCGTCCTCCCCCTTTCCCGGTACGCGGGTTATGGGTGCGTCTGTCAGAATCATCATCACTGCGGACATACATCACTTTGACCTTGCCGCTTTTATTTTTCAGTTCGTCGCTCATCAATTTTCTCCACCTGCGCTGCGCGAAGCGCGAAGATTACCCGATGTGTCACCGCTGCGCCATGATTTCGTTTAAAAGATAGGGTCTATCGTATTCATCGAACAAAACGCATTGTTGTTTAATCGCTGCTAATCGATAATATGTAACATTAAAGAAACAAATCGGCCACGTGCCACGTTGCAACCCATAACCAGAGGTTAGTTATGAATACCGTTTGTGCCAGTTGTCAGGCTCTGAACCGCATCCCCGACGATCGTAGTGCCGATGGCGCTAAATGCGGACGCTGCGGCCACGATCTTTTTGACGGCGACGTCATCAACGCGACCGGGGCAACGCTGGATAAACTACTGAAGGACGATCTGCCCGTTGTAGTCGATTTCTGGGCGCCATGGTGCGGTCCTTGCCGTAATTTTGCGCCGATCTTTGAAGACGTCGCGGAAGAACGCAGCGGCCAGATGCGCTTCGTAAAAGTGAACACCGAAGCTGAACGCGAGCTGAGCGCGCGTTTCCGCATCCGCAGTATTCCGACCATTATGATCTTTAAAAAGGGCGAAGTCATCGACATGCTTAACGGCGCGGTACCAAAAGCGCCGTTCGACAGCTGGCTTAATGAAGCCAACGCGCAGTAAACCTACCGGGGCACAGCTTGTGCCCCTTTTTCACCTCTGCGACAATGTCGTTTTTTCTTAGCGACACTTTATGATTGATAACGCCGTCCTTCGCCTTCGCGCCGAACGTCTCGCTCGCGCGACCCGGCCTTTTCTCGCGCGCGGTAACCGGGTCCATCGCTGCCAACGCTGTCTGTTACCGCTGAAGCAGTGCCTGTGCGCAACCCTGGCGCCAACAACGGCCGCCAGTCGTTTCTGCCTGGTGATGTTCGATACCGAGCCGATGAAGCCAAGCAATACCGGGCGTCTTATTGCCGACATTCTGCCGGATACGGAAGCCTTTCAATGGTCACGAACCGAGCCGCCGCAGGCGTTACTCGATCTGGTCGCCAACCCGGATTACCAGCCAATGGTGGTCTTCCCGGCCTCTTACGCCGGGGCGGAACGCCAGGTGCTGAGCGCCCCGCCGGCGGGGAAACCGCCGCTGTTTATCATGCTTGACGGAACCTGGACGGAAGCGCGCAAAATGTTTCGTAAAAGCCCGTATCTTGACGCGCTGCCGGTCATCTCTGTCGATCTGTCACGTATTTCGGCCTATCACCTGAGAGAAGCGCATGCCGAGGGGCAGTATTGCACCGCGGAAGTGGCCATTGCGCTGCTGGATCTTGCCGACGATCGGAAAGCCGCCCGCGCACTTGGCGATCATTTTAGTCTGTTCCGTACCCGCTATCTGGCGGGAAAAACGCAGCATAAGGGCAGCATCACAGCACAAATGGCAGAAAGCGTTTAAAATCATTCGGTCACTGGGGATCAAAGGAGACCGGTATGAGCCAACGAGGCCTGGAAGCACTGCTGCGGCCGAAGTCGATCGCCGTTATTGGCGCATCAATGAAACCACAGCGCGCCGGTTATCTGATGATGCGTAACCTGCTGGCCGGGGGATTCAACGGCCCGGTCCTGCCCGTCACCCCGGCCTGGAAGGCCGTTCTGGGCGTACTGGCCTGGCCAACCATCGACAGCCTGCCATTCACCCCGGACCTGGCCGTGCTTTGTACCAACGCCCGGCGAAACCCCGAGCTGCTGGACGCGCTGGGGCAAAAGGGGTGCAAGACCTGCATTATTCTCTCCTCTCCGCCGGAACAATATCCCGTGCTGCTCGAATGCGCCGCACGCTATCAAATGCGTCTGCTTGGCCCCAACAGTCTGGGCCTGCTTGCGCCCTGGCAGGGGCTGAATGCCAGCTTTTCGCCGGTACCGATTCATCGCGGCAAGCTGGCGTTTATCTCCCAGTCCGCAGCGGTTTCCAATACCATTCTTGACTGGGCGCAGCAGCGCGAAATGGGCTTCTCTTACTTTATTGCGCTTGGGGATAGCCTGGATATTGATGTCGACGACCTCCTCGACTTCCTTGCCCGCGACAGTAAAACCAGCGCCATTCTGCTCTACCTTGAACACCTGAGTGACGCCCGACGCTTCGTGTCCGCGGCGCGCAGTGCATCGCGTAATAAACCGATCCTGGTGATCAAAAGCGGCCGCAGTCCAGCCGCGCAAAAGCTGCTCCACGTCAATTCGGGTATGGATCCGGCCTGGGACGCCGCGATTCAGCGAGCGGGCTTACTGCGCGTGCAGGATACTCATGAGCTCTTCTCGGCGGTTGAAACCCTCAGCCATATGCGCCCGCTGCGCGGTGAGAAACTGATGATCATCAGCAACGGTGCCGCTCCTGCGGCGCTGGCGCTGGATGAACTGTGGCTACGAAACGGCAAGCTTGCTACTCTCGGCGAAGAGACCTGTGAAAAACTACGCCAGGCGCTGCCGGGCGGTATCGGCATCGCTAACCCGCTGGATCTCCGTGACGATGCCAGCAGCGAACACTATCTCAAGGCGCTGAACGTTCTGCTGGATAGCCAGGATTACGACGCCCTGTTGGTGATTCATTCCCCCAGCGCCGCCGCCCCGGGAACCGAAAGCGCCCTCGCCCTGATCGACGCGCTGAAACAACATCCGCGCGGTAAATATGTCACGGTACTAACGAACTGGTGTGGTGAATACTCTTCTCAGGAAGCCCGCCGCCTGTTCAGCGATGCTGGCTTGCCAACCTACCGCACGCCGGAAGGAACCATTACCGCTTTTATGCATATGGTGGAGTACCGACGTAACCAAAAACAGCTCCGGGAGACGCCGGTTCTGTCGGATACGGTGACCGCCAATAGCGCAGAAGCCCATATGTTGTTGCAGCAAGCGATTCGCGAAGGCGCCCGTTCGTTAGACACCCATGAAGTGAGCCCGGTATTGCACGCTTACGGGATCCACACCTTACCGACATGGATTGCCGCCGACAGCGCCGAAGCGGTGCACATCGCCGAACAAATTGGCTACCCGGTGGCGCTGAAACTGCGCTCGCCGGATATTCCGCACAAATCGGAAGTTCAGGGCGTGATGCTCTATTTGCGTACCGCCACGGAAGTGCAGCAGGCGGCGGATGCTATTTTCGACCGCGTGAAAATGGCCTGGCCCCAGGCACGTATTCACGGTCTGCTGGTACAAAGTATGGCCAACCGCGCCGGCGCGCAGGAGCTGCGGGTCGTCGTTGAGCACGATCCGGTGTTCGGCCCGCTGATTATGCTGGGCGAAGGTGGCGTCGAATGGCGTGCGGAAGATCAGGCCGCCGTCGCCCTCCCGCCGTTAAATATGAATCTGGCCCGATACCTGGTGATCCAGGCGATCAAAAGTAAGAAGATCCGTGGCCGCAGCGCGCTGCGCCCGCTGGATGTGTCTGGCCTGAGCCAACTTCTGGTCCAGGTATCGAATCTCATCGTCGATTGTCCGGAGATCCAGCGGCTGGATATTCACCCGCTGCTCGCTTCGGGTAACGAGTTCACCGCGCTTGACGTCACGCTGGCCCTTGCGCCGTTTAGCGGCGACAGCGAAAGCCGGCTGGCCATCCGCCCTTATCCGCAGCAGCAGGAAGAGTGGGTGGTGATGAAAAATGGCGAGCGCTGTCTGTTTCGCCCGATCCTGCCGGAAGATGAGCCGCTGCTTCTGGCCTTTATCGGTCAGGTAACGAAAGAAGATCTGTACTATCGTTATTTCAGCGAAATCAATGAATTTACTCACGATGACTTAGCCAATATGACGCAGATCGACTACGATCGAGAAATGGCGTTTGTTGCCGTACGCACCAGCGCCGAAGGCAATGAGATCCTTGGCGTAACGCGAGCCATCTCCGATCCTGATAACATTGATGCGGAATTTGCCGTACTGGTTCGTTCCGATCTGAAGGGGTTAGGTTTAGGCCGGCGGCTGCTGGAAAAGCTGATTGCCTACACCCAAAGCCACGGTCTGCAGCGGCTAAATGGCATCACCATGCCCAATAACAGAGGCATGATCGGCCTTGCCAGGAAGCTGGGGTTCGCGGTTGATATTCAGCTGGAGGACGGGATTGTGAGTTTGTCCCTGCAACTGGCACCACAACAATCATAAACTGGCGACCGCAATTGTTGACCACATTCGCGAACAGTAATGTTATTATTGCCCGCTTACGTCGTCTGCATGGTACAGAAGACCCTTCAATAAACAGAGAAGAAACGCACTGTGATGTTGTCAAAATTTAAGCGTAATAAACATCAACAACACCTTGCCCAACTCCCTAAGCTTTCTCAGTCAGTTGATGATATCGAGTTCTTTTACGCTCCTGCGGATTTTCGGCAAGCGTTACTGGCAAAGATAGCCCACGCCACCCAGCGTATTTGTATTGTTGCGCTCTATCTGGAGCAGGATGATGGCGGCAAAGGAATTCTGCAGGCACTTTACGATGCCAAGCGTCAGCGTCCGGAGCTAGATGTTCGCGTTCTGGTTGACTGGCATCGCGCCCAACGTGGACGTATTGGCGCAGCGGCAGCGAACACGAATGCCGACTGGTACTGTCGCATGGCGCAGGAAAACCCCGGCGTCGATGTCCCGGTTTATGGCGTGCCGGTCAATACCCGGGAAGCCCTCGGCGTGCTGCACTTCAAAGGTTTTATTATCGATGATTGCGTCCTGTACAGCGGGGCAAGCCTGAACGATGTCTATCTGCATCAGCATGATAAGTATCGTTACGACCGCTATCAGTGTATTCGCAATGGCAAAATGGCCGATGTGATGTTCGATTGGGTCGAACACAATCTGGTTGAAGGCCGCGGCGTAAACCGTCTCGACAGCGCCGATCGCCCGAAAAGCCCGGAAATCAAAAACGATATCCGCCAGTACCGCCAGGAACTGCGTGACAGCGGCTATCATTTCTCTGGCAATGCGGATGACGATCGGCTGTCGGTCACGCCGCTGGTCGGCCTGGGCAAATCGAGCCTGCTGAATAAAACCATCTTCCACCTGATGCCCTGCGCTGAGCGTAAGCTGACGATTTGTACGCCCTATTTCAACCTTCCGGCTCTTCTGGTGCGTAACATCATTCAGCTACTGCGTAGCGGGAAGCAGGTAGAGATTATCGTTGGCGATAAAACAGCGAATGACTTCTATATTCCTGAAGATCAGCCGTTTAAGATTATCGGCGCACTCCCCTATCTGTATGAAATCAACCTCCGCCGCTTCCTCAGCCGACTGCAGTATTATGTTAATACTGACCAGTTGATTGTTCGTCTGTGGAAAGATGACGACAACAGCTATCACCTTAAGGGAATGTGGGTTGATGATGAGTGGATGCTGCTCACCGGTAATAACCTCAATCCGCGCGCCTGGCGCCTGGATCTGGAAAATGCGATTCTGATTCACGATCCGCAGCATCAGCTCGGCGCGATGCGTGAAAAAGAGCTGCATCTGATTCGTCAGCACACGACGGTCGTTAAACACTATCGCGATCTGCAAAGCATTGCGGATTACCCGGTCAAGGTACGCAAACTGATTCGCCGCCTGAGGCGCATCCGTATCGACCGCTTGATCAGCCGTATTCTCTGAATATCTGCCCCGTATCGCCGGGGCTTTTTTCTGGAATGTGTATGCGCACTTTTATCATTATGACCCCGTTGCTGCTCACCGGCTGTAGCCATATGGCACATGATTCATGGAGCGGTCAGGATAAGGCCCAGCATTTTCTGGCCTCGGCAATGCTCTCGGCGGCCGGTAACGAATATGCCCAGCATCAGGGCTACAGTCGCGATCGAAGCGCGGCCATTGGCCTGATGTTTTCCGTCAGTCTGGGGGCTTCGAAAGAACTCTGGGACAGCCGTCCGGCAGGAAGCGGCTGGAGCTGGAAGGATTTCGCGTGGGATGTGGCCGGCGCCACGACGGGTTATGCCGTGTGGCAGCTGGCGCACCAGTAGACCTAAAGTCGTAATCCCTTGCCCTTACGATGCAGCATCAGAGAGACCAGAAACGCAATCGCGCTCATCACGGTAACGTACCAGTAAAAGACATGCTCAACGCCGACCGATTTTAGCGACAGGGCGACATATTCAGCCGAGCCGCCAAACAGAGCATTTGCCACCGCATACGACAGGCCAACGCCCAGGGCGCGTACCTGAGCCGGGAACATCTCCGCCTTCAGAATACCGCTGATCGAGGTATAGAAACTCACGATCATCAACGCGCAGATAACCAATCCAAATGCGGCGTAGGGTGAGGTTACGCCCTGCAGCGCACTCAGGATCGGCACGGTAAAGAGCGTCGCTAATGAGCCAAAACAGAGCATTGATGTCCGGCGACCTATTTTGTCCGATAGCGCGCCAAATAACGGTTGGGCCAGCATATAGACAAACAGTGCCGCGGTCATAATCACACTGGCTGTACCGGCGCTCATGCCCGCCGTATTGACCAGGTATTTCTGCATATAGGTCGTGAAGGTATAAAAGCTTAACGACCCGGCGGCGGTGAAACCCAGGACCATCAGAAATGCTTTCCGATTGCGCCATAACCCCTTGAACGAGCCGGCCTCTTTTAATGCCCGCGTCTCCTGCTTAGATGTTTCATCCAGCTGGCGACGTAGCCACAGGGCCACTACAGCAAGTACCGCCCCAAGCGCAAACGGTATCCGCCATCCCCAGGCGTGCAGCTGCTCATCGCTAAGAATTTGCTGTAGGGCCACCACCACAAGCACCGCCAGAAGCTGACCACCGATGAGCGTCACGTACTGGAATGATGCGTAGAAGCCTTTCTTGCCTTCTACGGCAACCTCACTCATATAGGTTGCACTGGTACCGTACTCCCCCCCGACGGATATCCCCTGAAACAGGCGCGCCAGAAGTAATAATGCTGGTGCCCATGTGCCAATCGTTGCATAGCCGGGCAGACAGGCAATCACCAGCGAGCCCATGCACATCATGCATACGGAAATGAGCATAGAGGCTTTACGTCCGCGGCGATCGGCAATACGACCAAACAGCCAGCCGCCAATCGGGCGCATCAGGAACCCGGCGGCAAAAACCCCGGCAGTTTGTAGTAACTGAGTGGTGGTGTTTCCGGAAGGGAAAAAGATATGTGCAAAATAGAGAGAGCAGAATGAATAGACATAAAAATCAAACCATTCAACCAGATTCCCCGAAGATGCGCCTACAATCGCCCATATGCGGCGGCGGGTATCGCTTTGCTCCAGCGTTCCCCGTTCATTAATACTGCTTTCTGCCATTGTCATCCTGCTCCAGCAAAGACTGCAATCTGTCTTATCGGGCGTGCCACGTCACTGAGACAAATCAATTAGTAAACCAAATGTTATATAATTGTTATTTATTTATATGTGATTAAACTCACATTTTTTTTCGTCGCGTGGTTTTCGGGATTAACGCTAAAGCCTGAACGGGGATAAAGTGAAATATGGTGATGAGGGGGCTACGGCAGGCTTTTATGTTGTCTGAACAAACAGATAGATTGCTGCTTAGCAGTCCGAACGCTTTGTATCGGGACAAAAACGCAAAAAGCCCGTCCGTGAGGACGGGCTTCTGACTGATTTGATGCCTGGCCGTTTATGGCAAACAGCAGACAAACAAAAAAACCCCATGCTTTCGCATGAGGTTTCTTCGCGTGTTTGATGCCTGGCAGTTCCCTACTCTCACATGGGGAGACCCCACACTACCATCGGCGCTACGGCGTTTCACTTCTGAGTTCGGCATGGGGTCAGGTGGGACCACCGCGCTATCGCCGCCAGGCAAATTCTGTTTTCACCCCGCATTCCTGCGCGATGATTTAATCTGTAATCAAGCTGAACATTTCGTCTCTTCGCCAAAACAGCTTCGGCGTTGTAAGGTTAAGCCTCACGGTTCATTAGTATCGGTTAGCTCAACGTATCGCTACGCTTACACACCCGACCTATCAACGTCGTCGTCTTCAACGTTCCTTCAGGACTCTCAAGGAGTCAGGGAGAACTCATCTCGGGGCAAGTTTCGTGCTTAGATGCTTTCAGCACTTATCTTTTCCGCATTTAGCTACCGGGCAATGCCATTGGCATGACAACCCGAACACCAGTGATGCGTCCACTCCGGTCCTCTCGTACTAGGAGCAGCCCCCCTCAATTCTCCAGCGCCCACGGCAGATAGGGACCGAACTGTCTCACGACGTTCTAAACCCAGCTCGCGTACCACTTTAAATGGCGAACAGCCATACCCTTGGGACCTACTTCAGCCCCAGGATGTGATGAGCCGACATCGAGGTGCCAAACACCGCCGTCGATATGAACTCTTGGGCGGTATCAGCCTGTTATCCCCGGAGTACCTTTTATCCGTTGAGCGATGGCCCTTCCATTCAGAACCACCGGATCACTATGACCTGCTTTCGCACCTGCTCGCGCCGTCACGCTCGCAGTCAAGCTAGCTTATGCCATTGCACTAACCTCCTGATGTCCGACCAGGATTAGCTAACCTTCGTGCTCCTCCGTTACTCTTTGGGAGGAGACCGCCCCAGTCAAACTACCCACCAGACACTGTCCGCAACCCCGATTAGGGGTCTACGTTAGAACATCAAACATTAAAGGGTGGTATTTCAAGGTTGGCTCCACGCAGACTGGCGTCCACGCTTCAAAGCCTCCCACCTATCCTACACATCAAGGCTCAATGTTCAGTGTCAAGCTATAGTAAAGGTTCACGGGGTCTTTCCGTCTTGCCGCGGGTACACTGCATCTTCACAGCGAGTTCAATTTCACTGAGTCTCGGGTGGAGACAGCCTGGCCATCATTACGCCATTCGTGCAGGTCGGAACTTACCCGACAAGGAATTTCGCTACCTTAGGACCGTTATAGTTACGGCCGCCGTTTACCGGGGCTTCGATCAAGAGCTTCTCCTTACGGATAACCCCATCAATTAACCTTCCGGCACCGGGCAGGCGTCACACCGTATACGTCCACTTTCGTGTTTGCACAGTGCTGTGTTTTTAATAAACAGTTGCAGCCAGCTGGTATCTTCGACTGATTTCAGCTCCACGAGCAAGTCGCTTCACCTACCATCAGCGTGCCTTCTCCCGAAGTTACGGCACCATTTTGCCTAGTTCCTTCACCCGAGTTCTCTCAAGCGCCTTGGTATTCTCTACCTGACCACCTGTGTCGGTTTGGGGTACGATTCGTTGTTACCTGATGCTTAGAGGCTTTTCCTGGAAGCAGGGCATTTGTTACTTCAGCACCGTAGTGCCTCGTCATCACACCTCAGCGTTAAAAGAAGTCCGGATTTACCTAAACTTCCCGCCTACATGCTTAAACCGGGACAACCGTCGCCCGGCTAACATAGCCTTCTCCGTCCCCCCTTCGCAGTAACACCGAGTACAGGAATATTAACCTGTTTCCCATCGACTACGCCTTTCGGCCTCGCCTTAGGGGTCGACTCACCCTGCCCCGATTAACGTTGGACAGGAACCCTTGGTCTTCCGGCGAGCGGGCTTTTCACCCGCTTTATCGTTACTTATGTCAGCATTCGCACTTCTGATACCTCCAGCAACCCTCACAGGCCACCTTCAACGGCTTACAGAACGCTCCCCTACCCAACAACACATAGTGTCGCTGCCGCAGCTTCGGTGCATGGTTTAGCCCCGTTACATCTTCCGCGCAGGCCGACTCGACCAGTGAGCTATTACGCTTTCTTTAAATGATGGCTGCTTCTAAGCCAACATCCTGGCTGTCTGTGCCTTCCCACATCGTTTCCCACTTAACCATGACTTTGGGACCTTAGCTGGCGGTCTGGGTTGTTTCCCTCTTCACGACGGACGTTAGCACCCGCCGTGTGTCTCCCGTGATAACATTCTTCGGTATTCGTAGTTTGCATCGGGTTGGTAAGTCGGGATGACCCCCTAGCCGAAACAGTGCTCTACCCCCGAAGATGAGTTCACGAGGCGCTACCTAAATAGCTTTCGGGGAGAACCAGCTATCTCCCGGTTTGATTGGCCTTTCACCCCCAGCCACAAGTCATCCGCTAATTTTTCAACATTAGTCGGTTCGGTCCTCCAGTTAGTGTTACCCAACCTTCAACCTGCCCATGGCTAGATCACCGGGTTTCGGGTCTATACCCTGCAACTTAACGCCCAGTTAAGACTCGGTTTCCCTGCGGCTCCCCTATACGGTTAACCTTGCTACAGAATATAAGTCGCTGACCCATTATACAAAAGGTACGCAGTCACCTAACAAGTAGGCTCCCACTGCTTGTACGTACACGGTTTCAGGTTCTTTTTCACTCCCCTCGCCGGGGTTCTTTTCGCCTTTCCCTCACGGTACTGGTTCACTATCGGTCAGTCAGGAGTATTTAGCCTTGGAGGATGGTCCCCCCATATTCAGACAGGATACCACGTGTCCCGCCCTACTCTTCGAGTTCACAGCGTGTGCATTTTAGTGTACGGGGCTATCACCCTGTACCGCCGGACTTTCCAGACCGTTCCACTAACACACGCGCTGATTCAGACTCTGGGCTGCTCCCCGTTCGCTCGCCGCTACTGGGGGAATCTCGGTTGATTTCTTTTCCTCGGGGTACTTAGATGTTTCAGTTCCCCCGGTTCGCTTCGTTAAGCTATGTATTCACTTAACGATAGTGCAACGAATTGCACTGGGTTTCCCCATTCGGAAATCGCCGGTTATAACGGTTCATATCACCTTACCGACGCTTATCGCAGATTAGCACGTCCTTCATCGCCTCTGACTGCCAGGGCATCCACCGTGTACGCTTAGTCGCTTAACCTCACAACCCGAAACTGTTTCGTAAAACAGTCCGCGTTGCGAAAATTTGAGAGACTCGAACACACCGCTTTTTCCTTTCTTATTACGGAGAAAGGAAACAGTGTGTCGTTTCAATTTTCAGCTTGATCCAGATTTTTAAAGAGCAAATATCTCAAACGTGATTCCTGAGAATCAGTTTTGAGATATAGAGGTCGGTGACTTTCACTCACGAACCAGCAAGTGGCGTCCCCTAGGGGATTCGAACCCCTGTTACCGCCGTGAAAGGGCGGTGTCCTGGGCCTCTAGACGAAGGGGACACTGAAGTCTCAATCGCAAGACGCCTTGCTATTTACTTTTCATCAGACAATCTGTGTGAGCACTACAAAGGCAGGTTCTTTCAGGTAAGGAGGTGATCCAACCGCAGGTTCCCCTACGGTTACCTTGTTACGACTTCACCCCAGTCATGAATCACAAAGTGGTAAGCGCCCTCCCGAAGGTTAAGCTACCTACTTCTTTTGCAACCCACTCCCATGGTGTGACGGGCGGTGTGTACAAGGCCCGGGAACGTATTCACCGTAGCATTCTGATCTACGATTACTAGCGATTCCGACTTCATGGAGTCGAGTTGCAGACTCCAATCCGGACTACGACATACTTTATGAGGTCCGCTTGCTCTCGCGAGGTCGCTTCTCTTTGTATATGCCATTGTAGCACGTGTGTAGCCCTACTCGTAAGGGCCATGATGACTTGACGTCATCCCCACCTTCCTCCAGTTTATCACTGGCAGTCTCCTTTGAGTTCCCGACCGAATCGCTGGCAACAAAGGATAAGGGTTGCGCTCGTTGCGGGACTTAACCCAACATTTCACAACACGAGCTGACGACAGCCATGCAGCACCTGTCTCAGAGTTCCCGAAGGCACCAAAGCATCTCTGCTAAGTTCTCTGGATGTCAAGAGTAGGTAAGGTTCTTCGCGTTGCATCGAATTAAACCACATGCTCCACCGCTTGTGCGGGCCCCCGTCAATTCATTTGAGTTTTAACCTTGCGGCCGTACTCCCCAGGCGGTCGACTTAACGCGTTAGCTCCGGAAGCCACTCCTCAAGGGAACAACCTCCAAGTCGACATCGTTTACAGCGTGGACTACCAGGGTATCTAATCCTGTTTGCTCCCCACGCTTTCGCACCTGAGCGTCAGTCTTTGTCCAGGGGGCCGCCTTCGCCACCGGTATTCCTCCAGATCTCTACGCATTTCACCGCTACACCTGGAATTCTACCCCCCTCTACAAGACTCAAGCCTGCCAGTTTCAAATGCAGTTCCCAGGTTGAGCCCGGGGATTTCACATCTGACTTAACAGACCGCCTGCGTGCGCTTTACGCCCAGTAATTCCGATTAACGCTTGCACCCTCCGTATTACCGCGGCTGCTGGCACGGAGTTAGCCGGTGCTTCTTCTGCGAGTAACGTCAATCGCTAAGGTTATTAACCTTAACGCCTTCCTCCTCGCTGAAAGTACTTTACAACCCGAAGGCCTTCTTCATACACGCGGCATGGCTGCATCAGGCTTGCGCCCATTGTGCAATATTCCCCACTGCTGCCTCCCGTAGGAGTCTGGACCGTGTCTCAGTTCCAGTGTGGCTGGTCATCCTCTCAGACCAGCTAGGGATCGTCGCCTAGGTGAGCCATTACCCCACCTACTAGCTAATCCCATCTGGGCACATCTGATGGCATGAGGCCCGAAGGTCCCCCACTTTGGTCTTGCGACGTTATGCGGTATTAGCTACCGTTTCCAGTAGTTATCCCCCTCCATCAGGCAGTTTCCCAGACATTACTCACCCGTCCGCCGCTCGTCACCCGAGAGCAAGCTCTCTGTGCTACCGCTCGACTTGCATGTGTTAGGCCTGCCGCCAGCGTTCAATCTGAGCCATGATCAAACTCTTCAATTTAAGTTTGATGCTCGTGAATTAAACTTCGTAATGAATTACGTGTTCACTCAGAGACTTGGTATTCATTTTTCGTCCGAGGACGTTAAGAATCCATGTCACTTTGAGTGCCCACACAGATTGTCTGATAAATTGTTAAAGAGCAGTGCGACGGCGCTGAGCGCTCTGTCGCGAGGTCCCGTATATTACGTTTTCCTCATTCAGAGTCAAGCATTTATTTTTGCTTTTCTCTGTCGGTGTTCATCGCTGAACCCCGCTAACCCGGCGGCCTGTAAGCCGTTGTTCCGTGTCAGTGGAGGCGCATTATAGGGGGTAATTCTGATGTGGCAAGTCTAAATTCAAATAAATGTTCCGTTCGCTCACTTATTAAACAATACCGCATCCGGACTTTAATTCTTGCCTGGTTTTTAAACAAAAACGAGCCCCGAGGGCCCGTTTTTGTCGTTTTGTGATTTACTGCACTGCCACTATATGGTCATCTTTCACCACCAGCTGAACTTCTTTACCGGGGATCAGCTCGCCGGAAAGAATTTGCTGTGCCAGCGGGTTTTCGATCTGCTGCTGGATAGCGCGTTTTAACGGACGAGCGCCATACACCGGATCATAACCATTCGCACTCAGCAATTTCAGCGCCTCATCGGACATGTGAACTTCGTAGCCACGTTCTTCCAGACGTTTGTACAGACGCTGCAGCTGAATCTGAGCGATAGAAGCAATGTGTTTTTCACCAAGCGGGTGGAAGACCACGACTTCATCGATACGGTTGATAAATTCCGGGCGGAAGTTTTGACTGACCACACCCAGAATCAGATCTTTCATATGACTGTAATCCAGCTCGCCGAAACGCTCCTGAATCAGATCTGAACCAAGGTTAGAGGTCATAATCACAACCGTATTACGGAAATCGACCGTTCTCCCCTGCCCATCGGTCAGACGACCGTCATCCAGCACCTGCAACAGGATGTTAAACACATCCGGATGAGCCTTTTCTACTTCATCCAGCAGGATGACAGAATAAGGACGACGACGTACCGCTTCCGTCAGGTACCCGCCCTCTTCATAACCGACATATCCCGGAGGCGCACCGACCAGACGCGATACGGAGTGTTTCTCCATAAACTCAGACATATCGATACGCACCATGGCATCATCGCTATCAAACATAAAGTTCGCCAGCGTTTTGCACAGCTCCGTTTTACCGACACCGGTTGGTCCAAGGAACAGGAACGACCCGATTGGACGGTTAGGATCGGACAGCCCGGCCCGGCTACGACGGATCGCATTGGATACGGCTTCAACCGCTTCGTTCTGACCAATCACCCGGCTATGCAGTTCCTGCTCCATACGCAGCAGTTTTTCACGCTCGCCTTCCATCATTCGCGCGACCGGAATACCGGTCCAGCGCGCCAGCACTTCCGCAATTTCCGCATCCGTCACTTTATTACGCAACAGACGCATCGTTTTACCTTCAGACTGCGTAGCCGCTGCCAGCTGTTTTTCCAGCTCCGGGATTTTGCCGTACTGTAGCTCGGACATCCGCGCGAGATCGCCGACGCGACGCGCCTGCTCAATCGCAATTTTAGCCTGCTCCAGTTCGGCTTTAATTGTCTGCGTACCGGAAAGAGAGGCTTTCTCCGCCTTCCACTCTTCTTCTAATACGGAATACTGACGTTCTTTATCTGCCAGCTCTTCATTCAACATATCCAGACGTTTCAGACTGGCCTCATCGGCTTCTTTCTTCAGCGCCTGCTGTTCCAGCTTGAGCTGAATAATACGTCTGTCGAGTCGGTCGAGCTCCTCCGGCTTCGAGTCAATCTGCATACGAATGCTGGATGCCGCTTCATCGATCAGGTCAATAGCTTTATCCGGCAGCTGCCGGTCAGCAATATAACGATGCGACAAGGTTGCCGCTGCGACGATCGCCGGGTCAGTGATCTGTACATGGTGGTGCAGCTCATAACGCTCTTTCAGACCACGCAGGATCGCGATGGTATCTTCAACGCTTGGCTCAGCCACAAACACTTTCTGGAAACGACGCTCCAGCGCAGCATCTTTTTCAATATACTGACGATACTCATCGAGCGTCGTTGCGCCGACGCAGTGCAACTCTCCGCGCGCCAAAGCAGGTTTGAGCATATTACCGGCATCCATCGCGCCGTCCGCTTTCCCCGCCCCGACCATGGTGTGCAGCTCGTCAATAAACAGAATGACGTTGCCTTCCTGTTTCGCCAGATCGTTCAGCACCCCTTTCAGGCGCTCTTCGAACTCGCCGCGATATTTCGCCCCGGCCACCAGCGCCCCCATATCCAGCGCCAGTACCCGGCGACCTTTCAGCCCTTCCGGTACTTCACCGTTGACGATACGCTGTGCCAGTCCTTCAACAATGGCGGTTTTACCGACGCCAGGCTCACCAATCAGCACCGGGTTATTTTTAGTCCGCCGCTGCAGAACCTGGATCGTACGACGAATCTCTTCGTCACGACCAATGACCGGATCCAGTTTGCCTTGTTCTGCCCGTTCGGTCAGATCGACCGTAAATTTCTTCAATGCCTGACGTTGGTCTTCGGTACCCTGATCGTTCACGCTTTCACCTCCGCGCATTTGTTCAATCGCCTGAGTCACGTTGGCGGTTGTTGCTCCGGCGGATTTTAAAAGGTCGGTCAGCGTACCGCGTGATTCAAGCGCCGCCAGAACGAAGAGTTCCGACGAAATAAAATTGTCCTTCCTCTTTTGCGCCAGCTTGTCGCAAAGGTTCAGAATACGCACCAAATCCTGGGACGGCTGTACGTCACCACCGGTGCCTTCCACCTGTGGTAAACGGCTCAGCGCCTGAGTAATACTGGTGCTTAACTCTCCGGCGTTAATGCCCGCAGAAGTTAATAAAGGACGTACCGATCCCCCTTCCTGATTCAGCAAGGCGCTCATTAAATGAAGAGGTTCGATGAATTGGTTGTCGTGCCCGAGTGCAAGCGACTGGGCATCGGCAAGAGCAAGCTGGAATTTATTGGTAAGACGATCCAGACGCATAACTCCTCCCATAACAGGTCAAATTTGCTACTGGAGATTAAATGAGGTCATCCCTCAATTATTCAAGGTTAAAGACCTGAACTATGCGAAAAATAAGTTTGCCTTCTGGACCGTCTTGATTCGCCAGGTTATCTCAACCAGATAAAACTCGCCATACGACCCGTCATCTTATCGCGACGATAAGAGAAAAAATCATCCTTTTCGCTTAGCGTACAGCGATCGCCACCGAAGATCTGCGTCACGCCGACATTGGCTAAGCGCTGACGAGCCAGCCGATAGATATCAGCAAAATATTTTTCGCCGACGGGGCGGAAAGCGTCTTCCGCTTTCCCGTCCTTGATTATAAACGCATCCCGCACTTCCGGACCGACTTCAAAAGCCTCGGGACCGATCGCCGGGCCAAGCCAGGCCAGAATGTTTTCCGGCTTATCGGCGAAACATGCGACCGTAGCTTCCAGCACACCGTCGCATAATCCGCGCCAGCCGGCATGAGCGGCGGCAACTTCCGTCCCTGCGCGATTACAAAAAAGAACCGGCAGGCAGTCCGCCGTCATCACCGCACACACCGTGCCCGGTGTATTGCAGTATGACGCATCCGCCCGTTTTGACTCATATGGCCCGCCGTCCAGTGTGAGCACCGCGGTACCATGAACCTGCTCCAGCCAGACCGGAAAGGACGGTAGCCCGCCTGCGGCAAACATCCGCCGACGGTTTTCTTCCACGTGCTGCAGATTGTCTCCGCAATGGGCGCCCAGATTGAGCGAATCGTACGGAGGCAGACTGACGCCGCCAATACGCGTGGAGCTACAGGCCGCCACGCCTTCCGGCACAGGCCATTGCGGTACAATCAGTTTAGTCATAGCCAGTCAATATCGTCCTTGTGATCTTCATAATCTGCACGCATTGCCTCAATCAGCTCAACCATATCCTGAGGAATCGGCGCATGCCATTCCATCTCAATGCCGCTGATCGGGTGGTACAGACGTAACATCGTCGCGTGCAGTGCCTGACGATCAAACTTGCGCAGAGCGGTGATAAACGCTTCCGATGCACCTTTCGGCGGACGCGGACGGCCGCCGTAGACCTGATCGCCCACCAGCGGATGGGTGATGTGAGCCATATGCACACGAATCTGGTGAGTACGGCCGGTTTCCAGACGCAGACGCAGACGCGTGTGAATACGGAAGTGCTCCATAATACGGTAATGCGTTACCGCCGGTTTCCCCATCGGGTGCACCGCCATATGCGTACGTTTCGTCGGGTGACGGCTGATAGGTTCTTCTACCGTCCCGCCCGATGTCATGTGACCAATTGCCACCGCTTCATACTCACGGGTGATTTCACGCAGCTGCAGCGACTCCACCAGACGCGTTTGCGCCGGGATGGTTTTCGCTACGACCATCAGACCGGTCGTATCTTTATCCAGACGGTGAACAATACCCGCGCGCGGTACGTCGGCAATCGGCGGATAATAGTGCAGCAGCGCATTCAGCACAGTACCGTCGGGATTGCCCGCGCCCGGGTGAACAACCAGATCGCGCGGTTTATTGATCACGAGGATGTCATCATCTTCGTAGACGATATTGAGCGGAATATCCTGCGGCTCGAAGCGCACGTCTTCTTCGATTTCAACATCGATGGAGACGCTCTCTCCCCCTAAAACTTTTTCTTTCGGCTTGTCGCTGACAGCGCCGTTTACCAGCACTCGCTGGTCGAGGATCCATTCTTTTATGCGCGAACGCGAATAATCCGGGAACATTTCGGCCAAAGCCTGATCTAAGCGTTGACCGAGTTGATTTTCGGACACCGTTGCGGTGAGTTGTACTCGTTGTGCCATATACAGCTTCTTCGTTTAACGTTGGGTTTTACGGCTTTGCCGTTTAATATAGTGTGCTATTGTAGCTGGTCTTAATCGGGAGCAGGAACAGAGATTCTCCCGCATAAACATTTTGAGGAAGTCAAAACGTCATGACGCGCATGAAATACCTGGTGGCAGCGGCCACACTGAGCCTGGCTTTGGTGGGTTGCTCCGGCTCAAAGGAAGAGGTGCCTGATAATCCGCCGAATGAAATCTACGCGACCGCCCAGCAAAAGCTGCAGGACGGTAACTGGAAACAGGCAATAACGCAACTGGAAGCGTTGGATAACCGCTACCCGTTCGGTCCTTATTCCCAACAGGTACAGCTGGACCTGATTTATGCGTATTACAAAAATGCCGATCTGCCGCTGGCTCAGGCAGCCATCGACCGCTTTGTTCGTCTGAACCCTACGCATCCTAACATTGATTACGTCATTTATATGCGTGGTCTGACAAATATGGCGTTGGATGACAGTGCGCTGCAAGGATTCTTCGGGGTCGATCGCTCCGACCGCGACCCACAGCACGCTCGCGATGCCTTCAACGACTTCTCCAAACTGGTACGCGGCTACCCGAACAGCCAGTATGCGACCGACGCCTACAAACGTATGGTGTTCCTGAAGGATCGCCTGGCGAAGTACGAACTGTCAGTGGTTGATTACTACACCGACCGCGGCGCATGGGTTGCCGTCGTGAACCGTGTCGATGGTATGCTGCGCAGCTACCCGGATACCCAGGCGACTCGCGATGCGCTACCGAAAATGGAAAACGCCTACCGCCAGATGCAAATGAACGCTCAGGCAGACAAGGTGGCGAAAATTATCGCCGCTAACGGTAAAAACACCTGATCGTTTTCAGATAAGCAAAACGGCAGCCATGAGCTGCCGTTTTTTATTGCTCAGGCGCCAGAGCTGAAGCGTTTTAGCGCCGAGTCATCCTATCAAATATGACTCCCTTTCCCCTTTCCGACAAGAAAAATCTCACCTGTTCCTGCCCTGCCTCACAAAATGAATTCGTTGACAAAAAGTGACATTAAAATGTGATGCAGATCACACATCTTGACATTGGGAGAGGTATGCTGGGTTCACCAAGACGGGAAAGACAAGAGGTAAAATTTATGACAATGAACATTACCAGTAAACAAATGGAAATTACTCCGGCAATTCGCCAGCATGTCGCAGACCGTCTCGCCAAATTGGATAAATGGCAAACCCACTTAATCAACCCGCACATCATTCTCTCTAAGGAGCCGCAGGGTTTTGTCGCTGATGCAACCATTAATACGCCAAACGGGCATCTGGTCGCCAGCGGAAGAAGCGAAGATATGTACGTCGCAATCAACGAATTGATCAACAAGCTGGAACGGCAGCTGAATAAAGTGCAACACAAAGGGGAAGCCCGCCGCGCCGCAACATCGGTGAAAGAGGCAGGCTTTGTGGAAGAAGAAGAGTAATCCTTAACTTAATATTGTGTAACGCCACGCGCCTTCGGGCGCGTTTTTTATTGACAGGATGAAAACAGTACGGGTACTGTAATCTCAACTGAGCCAAGGAATTCATCGTGAAACGACTAGCGTTCTTCTTCGCATTCTTTTTTACCTTCCCCTGAACGGGAGGCGATTCGTCGTGTGATAAAGAATGCGAAGACGAACAACAAGGCCTCCCAAACGGGAGGCCTTTTTTATTGATAAATCAATAACAAGAAAGGCAACACATATGACCGAGGAAAACCCGTTACTGGCTCTGCGCGATAAGATCAGCGCACTGGATGAAAAACTGCTCGCGCTGCTGGCAGAACGCCGCGGACTGGCTGTAGAGGTCGGTAAAGCGAAGCTGGCATCACACCGTCCGGTTCGTGATATCGACCGCGAGCGCGATCTGCTGGAGCGTCTGATAACGCTGGGGAAAAGCCACCATCTGGATGCCCACTACATCACCCGCCTGTTTCAGCTGATTATCGAGGATTCCGTTCTCACCCAGCAAACCCTGCTGCAGCAGCATCTGAATAAAATCAATCCGCATTCAGCGCGCGTGGCTTTCCTGGGACCAAAAGGGTCATATTCACATCTGGCCGCCCGCCAGTACGCGGCGCGCCATTTCGAACAGTTCATCGAGAGCGGCTGCGCAAAATTTGCCGATATCTTTAACCAGGTGGAAACCGGCCAGGCCGACTACGCGGTCGTTCCTATCGAAAATACCAGCTCCGGTGGCATCAATGATGTCTACGATCTGCTGCAGCATACCAGCCTGTCGATCGTCGGTGAGCTCACGATCCCAATCGATCACTGCGTTCTGGTCTCGGCGTCAACCGATCCGCAGCACATTCAGACCGTATATAGCCACCCGCAGCCGTTCCAGCAGTGCAGCCAGTATCTGAGCCGTTATCCGCACTGGAAAATTGAATACACGGAAAGCACCTCTGCAGCGATGGAAAAAGTGGCTCAGGCAAACTCACCGGGCGTCGCCGCGCTGGGTAGCGAAGCCGGTGGCGCGCTGTACGGCCTGCAGGTTCTTGAACATTGCCAGGCCAATCAGACACAAAACATCACCCGTTTCCTGGTGCTGGCACGTAAAGCGGTGAATGTTTCCGAACAGGTACCGGCAAAAACCACGCTGCTCATGGCAACCGGACAACAGGCCGGTGCGCTGGTTGAAGCGCTGCTGGTGTTGCGCAATCACAACCTGATCATGACCAAGCTGGAATCTCGTCCGATTCACGGCAACCCGTGGGAAGAGATGTTTTATCTGGATATCCAGGCCAACCTGGAATCAATGCCTATGCGTAAGGCACTAAAAGAGCTGGCCGAGATTACCCGTTCCATGAAAGTTCTGGGTTGCTACCCAGGCGAAAACGTCGTGCCGGTCGATCCTATCTAACGCTCTGTAAATACGGGTTTCTTCATCCCTGCCACCGTCACCGGCAGGGTGAAGATAGCGCCGGAAAGCGGATATTGCTGGACTTCGTCGGCAGACATATTTTCGCGCGTGGTCGTGATGTATAACGTGCGCATATCCGCTCCGCCAAAACAGACCATTGTCGGGCAGCGCACCGGTAATCGATGCTCTTCCAGCTGTTCACCGGTCGGTGAAAAACGGGCAACACGCCAGCCATCAAACATTGCGCTCCAGTAGCAACCCTCTTCATCCACGGCCGCCCCGTCTGGAATCCCCTCTCCAGGCTGAAAACGCCGAAAGACTTCGCGTTTACCGGGCTCGCCCTGTTCATCCAGCGGAGTGCGGTAGATAACCGCGTTTGGCGTATCCGAGGTGTACATCCAACGCTTGTCTGCGCTAAAGGCCAGACCGTTGGCGCCATGGATATCGCACTGAATCACCCGCGGAGTGAGATCGTGGTTGATGCGCATCAGCAGCGCGCCGTTATAATCTCCTGGCCCCCAGAATGTACCGGCATAAAAACGCCCGTCGCGATCGGTGCCGCCATCGTTAAAGCGTGCCAGCTGCGGGTTGCTCGGATTATCACAAATTTTGCGTCGCAACAGACCATGGGCATCGGTAAGCCAGATAGCGCTGCGTAGCGCCACAATAAAGCCCCCTTTCTCGCGCAGGGCAAAGCAGCCCACTTCTTCGGGAAACTGCAGAACCTGATGTTCGCCGCTGCGGATGTCGTAACGGTGAATTTCGCACTCCAGAATATCGGCCCAGTAGAGCGCCTGCTCGGCGTCACTCCAGGTCGGACATTCCGGCAGATGTCCTGCGTAATCAAACAGCGGTTGTGGTTCAGCCATCGTTTTCATCCCTATAAAAAAAGCCAGCGGGTTTCCCCTCTGGCTTTGATTATATACGGTTTTCCGTTACTGCCGGTTATCATTCGCCTGACGCAGCAGCGTCCGACTTTCGCTCTGGAAGCGCTGGGCATAATCGCCAAACCAGTGCTCCACTTTGCGGAAGCTGTCGATAAACGCCTGTTTATCCCCCTGCTCCAGCAGGCCAATCGCTTCACCAAAACGCTGGTAGTAGCGTTTAATCAGCGCCAGATTGTTTTCCGATGACATAATAATATCCGCATACAGCTGCGGATCCTGCGCAAACAGGCGGCCAACCATCGCCAGCTCAAGGCGGTAGATCGGGGATGACAACGCCAGCAGCTGTTCGAGGCGAACGTTTTCTTCCGCCAGATGCAGGCCATAGGCAAAGGTCGCAAAGTGACGTAGCGCCTGAATAAAAGCCATATTCTGATCGTGTTCAACGGCGCTGATACGGTGCAGGCGGGCGCCCCAGACCTGAATTTGCTCAAGGAACCACTGATATGCCTCCGGCTGACGACCATCGCAGTAAACCACCACCTGCTTCGCCAGGCTGCCGCTGTCCGGCCCGAACATCGGGTGCAGACCCAGTACCGGACCACGGTGCGCGGCCAGCATCGCCTGCAAAGGTTCCGCTTTCACCGACGCCAGGTCGACCAGGATACAGTCCGCCGGTAACGGCGGCAGCTGACCAATTGTATCGACCGTCGCATGGATAGGCACGCTAACGATGACCATTCCGGCATCAGCAACAATGTCCGCTGCCCGCGCCCAGTCGTCTTTCTCCAGGATACGTACCTGGTAGCCTGAAAGCGTCAGCATTTTCTCAAACAGACGCCCCATCTGCCCACCGCCGCCGACAATCACCACCGGGCGCAGATTCGGACACAGCGTTTTGAAGCCTTTATCATTCTCGCTGGAATATGACTCGCGCATGACGCGACGCAGCACGTCCTCGATAAGATCGGGCGGAACGCCCAGCGCCGACGCCTCTTCCCGTCGGGAAGCCAGCATCGCCGCTTCCCGTTCCGGGACGTAAATCGGCAGCCCATACTGGCTTTTGACCTCTCCGACTTCGGCAACCAGCTCCAGGCGGCGCGCCAGTAGCCCCAGCAGCGCCTTATCGACTTCATCAATTTGATCGCGTAACGCGGTCAGTTCAGCAACCATACTATCCTCTTACCCCAGACGAGCCGCCAGATGACCGCGCAGATCCTGATCCAGTTCGCGCAGCAGGGCATCAGTCGTTTCCCAGCTGATGCAGGCATCGGTGACGGACACGCCGTATTTCATATCACAACGCGGCTGTTCAGAAGACTGATTACCTTCGTGGATATTACTTTCGATCATCAGGCCAATGATGGAACGATTACCATCTTTAATCTGTGCGACGACGGATTCCGCAACCGCAGGCTGGCGGCGGTAGTCTTTATTAGAATTCCCATGGCTGCAATCTACCATCAGTGACGGTTTCAGTCCCGCCTGAGCCATCTCTTTTTCACACTTCTCGACATCTTCCGGGCCGTAGTTAGGGGCTTTACCGCCGCGCAGAATAACGTGGCCGTTCGGATTGCCCTGGGTTTGCAGCAGACAAACCTGGCCGGCCTGGTTAATCCCGACGAAACGGTGCGGCATCGCCGCGGCGCGCATCGCGTTAATTGCCGTCGACAGGCTACCGTCGGTACCGTTTTTAAAGCCAACCGGCATTGACAGACCTGACGCCATTTCACGGTGAGTCTGGGATTCGGTCGTGCGTGCGCCGATAGCAGACCAGCTAAACAGATCGCCGAGGTACTGCGGGCTGTTTGGATCCAGCGCTTCCGTTGCCAGCGGTAACCCCATGTTAACCAGCTCTACCAGCAAGCGACGCGCAATCTTCAGACCGCCTTCAACATCAAACGAGCCATCCATATGCGGATCGTTAATCAACCCTTTCCAGCCCACGGTAGTACGAGGCTTTTCAAAATAGACGCGCATGACCAGGTAGAGGCTATCGCTGACCTCTTCGGCAAGTGCTTTAAAACGATGAGCGTATTCAATTGCCGCCTCTGGATCGTGGATCGAGCAAGGTCCACACACCACCAGCAGACGCGGATCGCGGCCGGCAATAATGTCAGATATGGTCTGACGGGACTGCGCGATTTGCGCTTCTTGTTCGAGGCTCAGCGGGAATTCAGCTTTCAGCTGATCCGGCGTGATCAGAACCTGTTCGTCGGTAATATGTACGTTATTCAGCGCGTCTTTTTGCATGATTGCGATCCTGTGTAGCTCGTTTGCGATAGTTGGTTCCTCGGTGAGGAGTGACGTAACGATACCACACAAAGTAAAGATTTCAATCCATAATCCGTAAATTTTACTTTACACCAGCAAATTAAATGGCCCTTTATTTCGCCATAAGTGTAAACTTATTGGTACAACACCATATTTACCCCTGCTGACGCTCACCTTTCCCCCACCTTCGTTTACGAATAATCCTGGTCAGAATTATCTCAAAGCAAAGTGGGCGGTTAATGACGCTCCCCACCAACAATGGTATCCTGCGCCCGGGCATCAGCGATCTGCAATTCATGCACCCGACGAACCTGACGGATCCGTTAATGAAAGAGTTCTACCGTCTTTTTTTTATTTTTTTGTTATTTATCGTGGGCTACCCCGCTTTTGCCGCTGACGCACCTAAAAATGTTCGGGCTATTGTTTCGGGTATTGTCACCTATACCCGCTGGCCAGCGTTATCTGGCCCACCGAGGCTGTGTATTTTTTCTACCTCGCGTTATACCTACAGCCTGGCTCAGGAACATCCTGAGGCTTTACCGTACAAACCGGTCATTGTGCGTAATACAGAAGAAGCGTTGAATACGGTTTGTGATGGATTTTATTTTGGCAGCGAGTCGCCCTCTCAACAGGCGAAGCTCACGGCAGAATATCCATCACGCCCCTTATTACTCATTGCGGAACAAAATAGCGAGTGTGCAATCGGCAGTGCTTTTTGCCTGATCATAAATGACAAAAGGGTCAGATTCTCCGTGAATCTGGATGTCCTGACACACAGCGGTGTGCGGGTTAATCCAGACGTACTGATGCTTGCCCGGAATAACGCACATGAATAAGGATTTCTCTCAGGCTCCGCGCCCCACCTTTAAACGCGCACTACGCCGCATCAGCGTAATAAGCGTAGTGATCTCTATGACCCTGGTCTGGCTATTGCTGAGTACCGCGTCAGTCTTTACCTTGAAACAGTATGCGCAGAAGAATCTGGCGCTGACGGCCGCCACGATGAGCCGTAGTCTTGAAGCCGCGCTGGTTTTCGATGACAGCGCTGCGGCAGAAGAGACGCTGGCGACGCTCGGCAGACAGGGGCAGTTTTCCGAAGCGCTGGTGCTGGATAACCAGCAAAATCACTTCGCCGTCTGGCGTAATACGGACCTGGTTCGGCAGGAGAAATTCAGCGGCCTCATCAGCAAATGGTTGTTTCCTGAACCCACAACCCAGCCAATCTTGCATCTGGGGAAGGTCGTCGGCGAACTTCGGCTGACGGCGCTGGACAGCCTGATAAGCCACTTCCTCGGCATATCTATTATTGTTTTGACCGGCAGTATTCTGCTGGCCTCATTTATCGCCTTATTGCTGACGCATTCTCTGCACCACGGTATCGTCACCGCCTTACAAAGCATTACCGAGGTGGTACATGACATCCGGGAAAACCGCCACTTCTCCCGTAGGGTCCCTGAAGAGCGTATCGAGGAGTTCCATCTGTTCGCCCAGGACTTTAATAGCCTGTTGGGTGAAATGGAGGACTGGCAGCAGCAGCTGCAGGCTAAAAATGCCCAGCTGTTACGCACCTCGTTACATGATCCCCTCACCGGACTGGCCAATCGCGCTGCGTTTCGCAACGTTATCAGTACATTAATGAAAGATGAGGCTGCCCGACGCAGTTCGGCATTGCTCTTTCTTGATGGCGATAATTTTAAGCTGATTAATGATAACTGGGGTCATGCGACGGGAGACAAGGTCCTCATCGAAGTCGCCAGCCGGCTGATGAATTTTGTCAGCAAGCGCCATCAGGCCTGGCGTTTAGGCGGTGACGAATTCGCGATCTTGTTGCGTGACGTACACTCAGAGGCGGAAGTCAAGACGCTCTGCACATCGTTATCCAGCCAGTTTCTTGAACCGTTTAATCTGCATAACGGCCATACTGCGACCCTGTCGCTCAGCATTGGCTATGCGCTGGCCTGGGAACATGCGTCAGCGGAGAACCTGCAGGAGTTCGCCGATCAACATATGTATCGGATGAAACACCGGCGTATTCCTCAAGTACAAAAATAAAAGGAACAACCATGCTCAGGAAATATTTTGCTCCCGCACTGATGGCCGCAGTTTTACTCACCGGCTGTCAGGCCCCGCAAGGGAAATTCTCTCAGGAACAGGTTGCTGCCATGAAGTCCTACGGCTTTACAGAAAGTGATGGCGACTGGTCGCTGGGTTTGTCCGACAGCATCCTGTTTGATAAAAATGACTACCATCTGCGCAGCGATAGCCAGGCGCAAATCCAGAAAATGGCCTCTCGTCTGGCTTCTACCGGGATTACGCACGCCCGGTTAGACGGACACACCGATAACTACGGTGAAGACGGCTATAACGAAATGCTGTCGCTTAAACGCGCCAACATCGTCGCGGATGACTGGGCGAAGGGGGCCAATATCCCGCGTAGCAATTTAACGACCCGCGGGTTAGGGAAAAAATATCCTATCGCCAGCAACGATACGGCGAAAGGGCGTGCTGAAAACCGTCGCGTTACGGTGGTCATCAGCACGCCGTAGGCACTTAGTCGACCGACTTCGCGAGCATGACGGCCGTTGCCGCCCGCCAGCGCAGATAGTCAATCACCAGTCCTGCCGCGAGGCTGGCGCCCATTAACGGTAACGCCAGCCCCAGCATCACTGCCATCGCCAGCGTGAGCGCGCGGGCGGGCCATCCCAGGTTGAACCACGCCTGAATCAGGGTATTCGCCGGGTTAAACGCCGCATGAGCCGGCCGCCGGATCCACCACAGGCGATACCCCACCACAATCATCACGCACAGCGCGATCCCAAACGCGATCAGCAGCAGTTGATTGGCAAGACCAAACAGAATCCCCATATGGAAATCCACGCCCCAGCGGGTGAGCTTCGCCATTAACGGGAAATCGACAAAGCGGGTGCGATCGACAACCTGCATGTTCTCCCCATCAATCGCCACAGCATCCACCTGCGTGGGCCAGCTTCGGTCAATTTCATTGACCGTCCACGCCCGCCCCGCCGCCGCCGGAGGGCGGATTTCCAGCTTGCTGGCAGCGAGACCCGCCGCACGCGCGATCGTCAGCACCCGATCAAACTGCTCGCCTTTCGCCGCCGGCGCCGCATCTGCCCGATGCCCCATATGGTGTTCGGCATGCGGATCATGCGGCATCGGCATGGCACTATGCAGCTGCGTATTCACCTGCGGGGTCAGCCAGCCGAATGCCGCGCGCATTTTATCCACATTGCCGCCGGCCCACTGCGACCAGGTCAGCCCGGTGGCGGAGAAAAGCAGCATACCTGCCAGTAGCCCCCAGCCCAGAGAAACATGCAGACGACGGCTATTCTGCATACGATTATTTATCCGCCTGCGGGGACGAGTCATCGCCCAGAGGACAATGCCACCGAGAGCCGCAACCCACATCCATGATGCAGCCAGCTCGCTATAAAGCCGGCCGCTATCCCCGAGCAGCAATGATTTATGGGCGTAATCGATCCACTGGCGCAGCGGTAAAATTCCGCTGGTACCATAGACCGTCATATCGCCCTTCACTTTCAGCGTTACCGGGTCGATAAAGATCGCCCGGGACTCAGACTCTCCCAACTGCGGATCGGCAAACATCACCCGCGTGGTCTCCCCGGCCTTAATCGCCGGGCGCAACGCCTGTAAACGAAGATTCCCCTGAGTCGTCTCTTCCGCGACTGCCAGCTGGGCGCTAAGCGGCTGACGATCGCCGCTCAACGAGCCACGAAGGGCATCCTGATAGAGCCAGTTCTCCAGCTGTGGAGTGGCCACGTACAGCGTCCCGGTAAGGGCCGCCACGAAGATAAACGGCCCGATAAACAGACCAATATAGAAATGGAGGCGTCGCAGCAGGTTCAGCCATGCCGCGCGCGAGGTGCAGGTAGTCATACTTTTCCTTTCTGAAAGCAAAAAGAGAACGTGGCGCTGTGCGCCTTGTTATTTTAGAAAGCAGAAAAAGCAGACCGATGCGGCGGCGCGCGGGTTTCGGGGTACAGCCAGGGGAAGAAATGCCGGCGCTTCAGCACCAGACAGGGGAAAAGCACGCGCACGCGGCGCAGGATAACGGAGATAAGCAGCGCCAGCGCAAACAGCAGCCCCGGAACGTGAGCCAGCAGCACGCAGTAGCCACAGGCCTCCGCATGGTCGAGCGGCATCGTGTGCGTCGACTGGGGCGCAGGAGAATCCACCGGGTGGGACATCATCTGCTCATGCGGCATATCCGCCATCATCATGGCATGATGCATGCCGGGCATAGCGCTCATCGGATCTTTTTGCAATGAGACCGAGATCAGCGGCGCAATCACAATCAGCAGGATCGAAAACAGCGCCAGCCATGCGGCCCGCCGTATAAACGCTGAGTGTAGAGAAAGTTTGCTGACCACCGCCCCTCCGAAATGAGAGCGATATTGTAAATGATTTACATCAGAATGGTTAAATTGAAGATAAAAAAAGGGCCGGCCCAACGGGCCAGCCCTTTTCATCAGGATGTCGCGAAAGCGAATCTTAGTTAAGACGCTCTTTGATACGAGCAGACTTACCGGTACGCTCACGCAGGTAGTACAGTTTAGCTTTACGTACAGCACCACGACGTTTAACAGCAATGCTGTCAACTACCGGAGAGTGAGTCTGGAAGACACGCTCAACGCCTTCGCCGTTGGAAATTTTACGAACAGTGAATGCAGAGTGCAGACCGCGGTTACGAATAGCGATAACCACGCCCTCGAATGCCTGCAGACGTTTTTTGGAACCTTCAACAACCCATACTTTCACTTCCACGGTATCACCCGGACGGAAGGAAGGTACGTCCTGCTTCATCTGTTCTTGTTCAAGTTGCTTAATAATGTTGCTCATAATTTAATCTCTTATCCTGGGTAAACTGATATTGGGGGCTTACGCCATCCCATCATGTTTATGCTGCTGTTTTGCGTGTTCAGTTTTGAACTCCGCCAGCAACTTTGCTTGCTCTTCAGTCAGAGCCAGGTTTTCCAAAAGTTCAGGTCTTCTAAGCCAGGTACGGCCCAGCGACTGTTTCAAACGCCAGCGACGAATCTCAGCATGGTTTCCCGACAGCAAAACTGGCGGTACTTCCATCTCTTCTAACACTTCAGGACGGGTATAGTGTGGGCAGTCCAGCAATCCATCGGCAAAGGAATCTTCCGTTGCCGATGCCTCATGACCCAGAACCCCCGGAATAAACCGGGAAACGGAGTCAATCAGCGTCATGGCTGGTAACTCACCACCGCTGAGGACGTAATCACCGATTGACCATTCTTCGTCAATTTCGGTCTGGATTACGCGCTCATCTATGCCTTCATAGCGACCGCACACCAGAATCAGTTTCTGATTCGTTGCCAGTTCGCTGACGCCCGCTTGATCAAGCTTGCGTCCCTGAGGTGACAGATAAATCACCTTTGCGCCTTCACCTGCCGCGGCTTTTGCTGCGTGAATGGCGTCCCGTAAGGGTTGCACCATCATTAGCATCCCCGGTCCGCCGCCGTAAGGACGATCGTCCACGGTACGGTGCCGGTCATGAGCAAAGTCACGAGGACTCCAGCTCTGGATGCTCAGCAGGCCATTTTTTACTGCCCGGCCAGTTACCCCGTAATCGGTAATTGCGCGGAACATTTCAGGAAACAGGCTAATTATGCCAATCCACATAGCGCCGTCTTTTACCGTTTATCCGGAGAATTTAAAAACCAGGATCCCAGTCTACTTCGATTGTGCGAGTAGCGAGATCGACTTTCTTGATAACCTGCCCATCGAGGAACGGAACCAGCCGCTCCTTGATACCAAATGCATCTTTCAGGTTTGCCTTAATGACGAGAACGTCATTTGACCCGGTTTCCATCATGTCGATGACTTTACCAAGGCCATAGCCTTCTGTGGTTACTACCTGGCAGCCCATCAGGTCTTTCCAGTAATAGTCACCCTCTTCGAGCTTCGGCAGCTGCGAGGAATCCACGACAATTTCGCAATTAGTCAGCAGATTCGCAGCATCACGATCGTCAATGCCTTTCAGCTTAATAACGATGTCCTGATTATGGTGGCGCCAGCTTTCCAGCTCAACGACCTGCCACTGACCCGCCTTCTGGATTAACCAGGGCTGATAGTCAAAAATGCTTTCGGCGTCTTCGGTGGAGGAAAACACTCTGAGCCAACCACGGATACCGTAGGAAGAACCCATCTTGCCCAATACGATCGGATCAACAGGTGCTTGTGCGGTGTGTTGCTTGCTCATCATGACCACCGTGACAGATTAAGCTGCTTTGTTTGCTGCTTTGATCAGCGCTGCAACGCGATCGGAAACGGTAGCGCCCTGGCCAACCCAGTGAGCGATACGATCCAGATCCAGACGCGTTTCTTCTTCGTTCGCAGAAGCGATCGGGTTGAAGAAACCAACGCGCTCAATGAAGCGACCGTTGCGTGCATTACGGCTGTCGGTGACAACAACCTGGTAGAACGGACGCTTTTTAGCGCCGTGACGAGCTAAACGAATAGTTACCATAACATCCTCTTGTGTGAATAGAACACCCGGGCCCCATCGAGGAACGGAGCCCGGGTGTCATATTAAAAGCCCGAAAATTTTACTCATTTTTGGGGAAATTGCAATCAACAGTTGATAAGTCTGCTATAAAAGGCCGTCGGCGGTGCGGTCAGTTCGGTGCCGACGTGCGCGCAGCCACCGGAGCGTACACGTAGTACGTGAGGATGGCGAGCACACCCCGGTGCCGAAATGGCAAACAAGCCAGGCCGATTAGCGACCTGGGAATCCTGGCGGCATCATCCCTTTCATCCCACGCATCATCTTCATCATGCCGCCTTTCGACTTCATCTTCTTCATCATGCGCTGCATATCATCAAACTGTTTGAGCAGACGGTTCACATCCTGCACCTGCATCCCGCAGCCGGCGGCGATACGGCGCTTACGTGAACCTTTAATGATTTCCGGCTTAGCACGCTCTTTCAGCGTCATCGAGTTGATGATCGCTTCCATCCGCACCAGCACTTTGTCATCCATCTGGGATTTCACGTTGTCCGGGATCTGCCCCATGCCGGGCAGTTTGCCCATCAGGCTGGCCATGCCGCCCATGTTTTTCATCTGACGCAGCTGCTCAAGGAAATCGGTCAGATCGAAACCATCGCCTTTCTTCAGCTTGGAGGCCAGCTTCTCGGCCTGCGCGCGGTCAACCTTGCTCTCGATATCTTCGATCAGCGACAGCACGTCGCCCATGCCGAGAATACGGGAAGCAATACGATCCGGGTGGAATGGCTCCAGCGCTTCGGTCTTTTCACCGACGCCAAGGAACTTAATCGGTTTACCGGTGATGTGGCGAATCGACAGCGCGGCACCGCCGCGGGCGTCGCCATCGACTTTGGTCAGCACCACGCCGGTCAGCGGCAGCGCTTCGTTAAAGGCTTTGGCGGTATTCGCGGCATCCTGACCGGTCATCGCATCAACGACGAACAGCGTTTCTACCGGGTTAAGAGAAGCGTGGACCTGTTTGATTTCGTCCATCATCGCTTCATCAACGTGCAGACGACCGGCGGTATCCACCAGCAGCACGTCGTAGAACTTCAGCTTCGCTTCTTTCAGCGCGGCGTTAACGATATCGATCGGCTTCTGGCCCACATCGGACGGGAAGAAATCAACGTTAACCTGCTCAGCCAACGTTTCCAGCTGTTTAATCGCCGCCGGGCGATAAACGTCCGCGGAGACCACCAGCACTTTCTTCTTGTGCTTCTCACGCAGGAATTTACCCAGCTTCGCGACGCTGGTGGTTTTACCCGCACCCTGCAGACCCGCCATCAGCACGACGGCCGGCGGCTGAGCGGCTAAATCCAGCGCCTGGTTCTCTTCGCCCATCGCCGCAACCAGCTCGTTACGTACGATTTTGACAAACTCCTGACCCGGGGTCAGGCTTTTGTTTACTTCATGACCCACCGCGCTCTCTTTGACGCGGCTGATGAAGTCACGAACGACAGGCAGCGCGACGTCCGCCTCCAGCAGCGCCATGCGGACTTCACGCAGGGTATCTTTAATATTGTCTTCGGTAAGGCGTCCGCGGCCGCTAATGTTGCGCAGCGAACGCGACAAACGATCGGTTAAATTATCAAACATTGTCTCTCGCCTGAGGTGGAAACTGTCGGTCGCAGCAGCGACACGAAAACACGGATTTGGCGCAGTATAACACGACATGAAGCGCGATGTGATGCAACGGTTGGAGCAGACGTCGCGTGACGCTATACTGCTTCTCTTTCTTATTTAGTCAACAGTCGACACCCATATGCCTGTTTTTGCTCTGCTCGCGCTTGTCGCCTACTCCATCAGCCTTGCGCTGATCATCCCCGGCCTGTTGCAAAAAAACAGCAGCTGGCGGCGGATGGCGATTCTTTCCGCAACTATTGCGTTGATTTGTCATGCTTTTGCGCTGGAGTCACGTATTTTCCCCGGCGGCGAGAGCGGACAGAATCTCAGTTTATTAAACGTCGGTTCGCTGGTCAGTCTGATGATCTGTACGGTGATGACTATCGTCGCGTCGCGTAACCGCGGCTGGCTGCTGCTGCCTATCGTCTACGCATTTGCGTTGATTAACCTGGCTTTCGCCACTTTCGTGCCGAACGAATACATCACCCATCTGGAAACCACGCCGGGAATGCTGGTGCACATCGGCCTGTCGCTCTTCTCTTATGCGACGCTGATTATTGCCGCGCTGTATGCGCTCCAGCTGGCATGGATCGATTATCAGTTGAAGAACAAAAAGCTGGCCTTCAGCCATGAAATGCCGCCGCTGATGAGTATCGAGCGTAAAATGTTTCATATTACGCAGGTCGGCGTGGTCCTGCTGACGCTGACGTTGTGCACCGGTCTGTTTTATATGCATAACCTGTTTAGCACGGAAAATATCGATAAAGCCGTGCTGTCGATCGTCGCGTGGTTCGTCTATATCGTTCTGTTGTGGGGCCACTATCATGAAGGATGGCGCGGTCGTCGGGTCGTCTGGTTTAACGTCACCGGCGCAGGCCTGCTGACGCTGGCTTACTTTGGCAGCCGCGTGCTTCAACAGTTTATTAGTTAACCCCGAACACCCGCCTGTCCCGGCAGGTGTCATCATTGCAGAAAGCCTGAAGACTGGCGCGCTCAGCGCCAGCAGGCTCATAAAATAGCCTACCGGGCCAGGCGTTAAGGAGTCCCCCCTGGAACACATATCTACCACCACGCTGATCGTGACGCTGATTATCATGGTGATTATCTCCGCCTATTTCTCCGGTTCTGAAACCGGGATGATGACCCTGAACCGCTATCGACTGCGGCATATGGCGAAACAAGGCAACCGCCAGGCAAAGCGCGTAGAAAAGCTGCTGCGCAAACCCGACCGTTTAATCAGCCTGGTGCTGATCGGCAATAACCTCGTCAACATCCTCGCCTCCGCGCTGGGGACGATTGTCGGTATGCGTCTGTATGGCGATGCCGGGGTGGCCATTGCCACCGGCGTACTGACCTTCGTGGTCCTGGTTTTTGCCGAGGTCCTGCCTAAAACCATCGCGGCGCTGTATCCGGAAAAGGTCGCCTACCCGAGCAGCTTCTTACTGGCGCCGCTGCAGGTGCTGATGATGCCGCTGGTCTGGCTGCTGAACACCATCACCCGCCTCCTGATGCGCATGATGGGCATCAAAACCGATATTATCGTCAGCGGCGCGCTGAGCAAAGATGAGCTGCGCACCATCGTGAACGAGTCGCGGACCCAAATCTCCCGCCGTAACCAGGACATGCTGCTGTCGGTGTTGGATCTCGAAAAGGTCAGCGTCAATGACATCATGGTCCCGCGCAATGAAATTATCGGTATTGATATTAACGACGACTGGAAATCAATCGTTCGCCAGCTGACCCACTCTCCTCACGGACGCATCGTGCTGTATCGCGGCTCGCTGGACGACGCCATCAGCATGCTGCGCGTACGTGAAGCCTATCGCCTGATGACCGAGAAAAAAGAGTTCACCAAAGAGGTGATGCTGCGCGCCGCCGATGAAATTTACTTCGTGCCGGAAGGAACGCCGCTCAGCACGCAGCTGGTGAAGTTCCAGCGCAATAAGAAGAAAGTAGGCCTGGTAGTCGATGAGTACGGTGACATCCAGGGGCTGGTGACGGTAGAAGATATTCTCGAAGAGATTGTCGGTGACTTCACTACCTCAATGTCGCCGACGCTGGCTGAAGAAGTCACGCCGTTAACCGACGGAACCGTCATCATTGATGGCAGCGCCAACGTGCGTGAAATCAATAAAGCGTTTAACTGGCATCTGCCGGAAGATGAGGCCCGAACGGTTAACGGGATTATTCTGGAGGCGCTGGAAGAGATCCCGGTTCCCGGCACGCGCGTGCGCATCGAGCAATATGATATCGATATTCTCGACGTCCAGGACAATATGATTAAGCAGGTGAAGGTCAAGCCGGTGAAGCCCCTTCGCGAGAGCGCCGCCGAGTAATCGACAGGCCTGACGCAGAGACGGTGGACCCTGGGTTCGCCGTTTTTTTTGCCCGCTGCTTTCCGGGCAACAAAACCGCAACGCGATAAAAACAATAAAAAACGGCCGCCCTTGGGCGGCCGTTGGAGGCGAATTATTTCGCTTTCGCTACGGTTACCATCGCTGCGCGAATGGTACGACCGTTCAGGGTATAGCCCTTTTGCATCACGCCCAGCACGTTGCCAGCCGCCACATCGTCAGACTCAACCATGGCGATGGCCTGGTGCACGTTAGGATCCAGCGGCACGTTGGTATCGGCAATCACTTCCACACCGAATTTTCGTACGACATCCAGCATCGACTTCAGCGTCAGCTCAATACCTTCAACCATGGAAGCCATGTCCGGATTGGCTTTATCGGCCACTTCCAGCGCGCGGTCCAGGCTGTCGATAACCGGCAGCAGTTCGTTAACGAACTTCTCCAGAGCAAATTTGTGCGCTTTTTCCACGTCCAGCTCGGTACGACGACGCAGGTTTTCCATTTCCGCTTTTATGCGCAGGACACCATCGCGTTCACGAGTCTGAGCTTCAGCCAGCTGCGCTTCCAGATTCGCAATTTTTTCATCGCGCGGATCCACCTGCTCAGCAGAAACTTCAGGCTCAACCGCCTCAACGTTCTCGTGCTGTTCCGTGATAATTTCTTCCGGGGCTTGCCCGTCAGGCGTTTTCTGTTCTTTACTACTCATGAATTTCTCCGCGTTTTTTTCGCATTCATCTCGCTAACTTCGCTTATTATGGGGATCCGTTTCCGGGTTTCAAGGGAAGCTGTCAGATTGTCATCATTCATTTAACGCAAGGACATCCAGAACATGAAGAACCATTTCAAGTGTATAGGCATTGTGGGACACCCTCGTCACCCAACCGCGCTGACCACACATGAAATGCTCTGGCGCTGGCTCTCCGGCAAAGGCTACGAGGTTCTGGTCGAACAACAGATTGCCCATGAGCTCCAGCTTAGCAACGTCCAAACGGGCACGCTGGCGGAAATTGGTCAGCAGGCGGATCTGGCGGTAGTGGTGGGCGGCGACGGCAATATGCTCGGCGCAGCGCGAACGCTGGCACGTTACGATATCAACGTCATCGGCATTAACCGCGGCAACCTCGGTTTTCTGACCGATCTCGACCCGGATAACGCTCTGCAGCAGCTCGCCGACGTCCTGGAAGGCCACTACATTTCGGAAAAACGTTTTTTGCTGGAAGCCCAGGTCTGCCAGCAAGATTGCCAGAAGCGCATCAGCACAGCGATTAATGAAGTGGTCCTGCACCCGGGCAAAGTCGCGCATATGATTGAGTTCGAAGTGTATATCGATGAGGTGTTTGCCTTCTCCCAACGTTCAGACGGCCTGATTATCTCCACGCCGACGGGCTCCACCGCCTATTCATTATCCGCCGGAGGCCCCATCCTGACACCCTCCCTGGATGCCATTACCCTGGTCCCTATGTTCCCGCATACCCTCTCGGCGCGTCCGCTGGTGATTAACGGCGACAGCACCATTCGCCTGCGTTTTTCCCAGCGCTGCAGCGATCTGGAGATCAGCTGCGACAGCCAGATAGCGCTGCCGATTCAGGATGGCGAAGATGTCCTTATCCACCGCTGCGATTATCATCTGAATCTCATTCATCCAAAAGATTACAGCTATTTCAATACATTGAGCACTAAACTCGGCTGGTCGAAAAAATTGTTCTGATTTTAGCAGCCGCCTCTTTACTGGATAAAAAACCAGTCTATACTGTACGAAAACACAGTAATGGTTTTTCATACAGGAAGGCAGCTATGCTGGCGCAACTCACCATCAGTAACTTTGCTATCGTTCGTGAACTGGAAATCGATTTTCACAGCGGAATGACCGCGATCACCGGGGAAACCGGTGCAGGGAAATCTATTGCCATTGATGCGCTGGGGCTGTGCCTCGGCGGAAGAGCCGAAGCAGACATGGTGCGAAGAGGCGCCAGCCGCGCAGACCTGTGCGCCCGCTTCGCCTTAAAAGATACTCCGGCGGCGCAGCGCTGGCTGGAAGAGAACCAGCTGGAAAGCGGACGTGAGTGTTTACTTCGCCGCGTCATCAGCACCGACGGTCGTTCGCGCGGCTTCATTAACGGTACCGCCGTTCCCCTCTCCCAGCTTCGCGAGCTTGGTCAGCTGCTTATTCAGATCCACGGCCAGCACGCGCACCAGCTATTAACGAAGCCAGAACACCAAAAAACGCTGCTCGATGGTTATACCGGTGAGTATGCGCTTACTCAGCGTATGGCTGAACACTACCGCCAGTGGCATCAAAGCTGCCGCGAGCTGGCCCAGCATCAGCAGCAGAGCCAGGAACGCGCAGCCCGCGCCGACCTGCTGCAATATCAGCTGAAAGAGTTGAATGAGTTCAATCCGCAGCCGGGTGAGTTCGAACAAATCGATGAAGAGTACAAACGTCTGGCCAACAGCGGCCAGCTGCTGACCACCTGTCAGCACGCGCTGACGGTGCTCGCAGATGGCGAAGAAGCCAACCTGCAGAGCCAGCTCTACACTGCCAGGCAGCTGGTGACCGAGCTCGTCGGTATGGACAGCAAGCTCTCGGGCGTGCTGGATATGCTTGAAGAGGCGGCTATTCAGCTCAGCGAAGCCAGCGACGAACTGCGTCACTATAACGACCGTCTGGATCTCGACCCGAATCGTCTGTTCGAGCTCGAGCAACGCATCTCTCGCCAGATAGCCCTGGCGCGTAAGCATCAGATCACCCCGGAAGAGCTCCCCGCATTTTATCAGGGTCTGCTGGAAGAGCAGCGGCTGCTGGACGACAGCGCGGGCTCGCTGGAATCACTTAGCCAGACCGTGATAGAACACCATCAGCTGGCGCTAGAGACTGCTCAGCAGCTGCACGCTCTGCGTCAAACCAGTGCGCAAGAGCTGGCGCAGTTAATCACGGAGAGTATGCGCTCACTTTCCATGCCTCACGGGGTGTTTGCCATCGAGGTTGCCTTTGATGAGCGTCATCTCACCGCCGAAGGGGCCGACCGTATCGAGTTTCGCGTCACCACCAACCCGGGACAGCCGCTTCAGCCCATTGCTAAAGTCGCTTCCGGTGGCGAACTGTCGCGTATTGCGTTGGCCATTCAGGTCATTACCGCGCGGAAGATGGAAACGCCGGCCCTGATTTTCGATGAGGTAGATGTCGGTATCAGCGGCCCGACGGCGGCAGTCGTCGGCAAACTGCTGCGTCAGCTGGGCGAATCGACCCAGGTCATGTGCGTCACTCACCTGCCGCAGGTTGCCGGCTGTGGCCATCATCATTTCTTCGTCTGCAAAGAGACCGACGGCGAGATGACGGAAACCCATATGCACCCGCTCGACAAACGGGCGCGACTGCAGGAACTGGCCCGTCTGCTGGGCGGTAGCGAAGTCACTCGTAATACGCTGGCAAACGCGAAAGAGTTGCTCGCGGCGTAAACTTTTTGATTTTCGCAGAGTCATAGTGAACAGCAAATTGCCGCAAGACCTGCAGTCGAAGGTTTCCAACTGGGCAAAGGTCTATTATTATCGGCATATTACAGATGAGCCACGTACTGCTCGGGCCCGAAAAGGAATAAAATCACTATGCGCTGTAAAACGCTGACTGCTGCCGCAGCGGTTCTTCTCATGTTGACCGCAGGCTGTTCCACTCTGGAACGAGTGGTTTACCGTCCTGATATCAACCAGGGTAACTATCTGGCACCCAACGATGTAGCAAAAATTCGTGTCGGCATGACGCAACAGCAGGTTGCTTATGCGCTGGGTACCCCAATGATGTCGGATCCGTTTGGTACCAACACCTGGTTCTATGTTTTCCGTCAGCAGCCTGGGCATGAAAAAATCACCCAGCAGACGCTAACGCTGACCTTCAACAGCAGCGGCGTGTTAACCAACATTGATAACAAACCGGCTCTGACCAACGAGTAATGCAGTAAACACCTTGCTGCAAAAAGACAAAAAGCGCTCACTGAGCGCTTTTTTTATCCCTTTCGCCGCTATTTCCCGGCGTTTTTCTCCGCGCGCTGACGACGCAGCTCTTTCGGATCGGCAATCAGCGGGCGGTAGATTTCCACCCGATCGCCATCATGCACCACATCATTCAGCTTAACCGGGCGACTGTAGATTCCGACCTTGTTCTTCGCCAGATCGATATCGCCGCGCAGCGCCAGCAGGCCGCTGGCAATAATCGCCTGTTCAACCGTTGCGCCCTCTTCAAGCTTTACGCTTTGCAGGTACTGCTTCTCCGGCAAGGCATAGGCAACTTCCACCACGATGTTAGCCGACACGATAGACCTCTTTGGCCCTGGCCGTGAAAGCCTGGACCATATTTAATGCCAGCTCTTTGAAGATGCGACCAAACGCCATCTCAATCAGCATATTGGTGAATTCAAAATCGAGATGAAACTCAATTTTGCAGGCATCCGAGCTCAGCGGGATAAACTTCCAGCCGCCAATCAGCTTTTTAAACGGGCCATCGACCAGGCTCATTAAAATGCTCTGGTTACTGGTAAGGGTATTACGCGTCGTAAAGGTCTTACTGATGCCTGCTTTGGACACATCAACCGCCGCCATCATCTGCGTCGGCCCAGACTCCAGCACACGGCTCCCGGTGCAGCCAGGCAAAAAATCAGGATAGGACTTCACGTCATTTACGAGTTGATACATCTGTTCCACACTGAAGGGCACCAGCGCAGTACGGCTAATCTGAGGCATAGCAAGTTCCACATTTATACACATCGCAAATAATATCATTTATCTGCCGCTAAAAAAAACGCTGTGCCGCAACTCGTGCTAAGATAGCGCATTACACCTCGCAGGATGGATTGAGGTACTGTGTTCCCGTTTAGCAATGACTTCAGGACATTATGACCAAGAAAAAAGCCCACAAACCTGGATCAGCCACCATTGCGCTGAATAAACGCGCCCGCCATGAATACTTTATCGAAGATGAATACGAGGCTGGTCTTGCCCTGCAAGGGTGGGAAGTCAAATCTCTGCGCGCCGGCAAAGCCAACATCAGCGACAGCTATGTCATCCTGAAAGATGGCGAAGCCTATCTCTTTGGTGCCAACTTTACGCCGATGGCCGTGGCATCGACCCACTACGTCTGCGACCCGACGCGTACCCGTAAGCTGCTGCTTAATCAGCGCGAGCTGGATGCCCTGTACGGCCGAATCAACCGTGAAGGCTACACTGTCGTAGCCCTGTCGCTGTACTGGAAGAACGCCTGGTGCAAAGTGAAAATCGGCGTCGCCAAAGGTAAGAAGCAGCACGATAAGCGTACCGATCTCAAAGATCGCGAGTGGGCGCTGGATAAAGCCCGTATTATGAAACACGCCGGTCGCTAATCCCCTCTTTTTAAGGGCCGGCTCAGCTGGCCCTTATGCGCTATATCGTTGTTGATGCTGCTTTTTCACCCACCCAGCCCCCATAATCGTGCGAACGAGTGCTGGTAACTCCATTCACAAATCTGTTATACTCGCCTTAACACATTGGGGCTGATTCTGGATTCGACGGGATTCGCGAAACCCAAGGTGCATGCCGAGGGGCGGTTGGCCTCGTAAAAAGCCGCAAAAAAATAGTCGCAAACGACGAAAACTACGCTTTAGCAGCTTAATAACCTGCTAAGAGCCCTCTCTCCCTAGCTTCCGCTCTTAAGACGGGGAATAAAGAGAGGTCAAACCCAAAAGAGATCGCGTGGAAGCCCTGCCTGGGGTTGAAGCGTTAAAACTAATCAGGCTAGTTTGTCAGTGGCGTGTCCGTCCGCAGCTGGCCAGCGAATGTAAAGACTGGACTAAGCATGTAGTGCCGAGGATGTAGGAATTTCGGACGCGGGTTCAACTCCCGCCAGCTCCACCAAAATTCTCCATCGGTGATTACCAGAGTCATCCGATGAAGTCCTAAGAGCCCGCACGGCACAAGCCCTGCGGGCTTTTTTGTGCCTTCAATTTGTCCCGCGAAGTCCGAAGAGAACTAATTAAATCCGAACCTTTTAGGCCCATTGATAGGCCCAACGAAAAGCTCTATTGTTTTCGTTGGGCCTAAACGCATGGAGACTCCCCCATGGCAAGAAAAACCAAGCCGTTAACCGATACGGAAATCAAAGCCGCCAAACCTAAAGCTACCGATTACCAGCTGTATGATGGTGACGGGCTTACTCTATTAATCAAGTCCAGTGGTAGTAAGCTCTGGCAGTTCCGTTACTATCGGCCTCTGACCAAGCAGCGAACCAAACAGAGCTTCGGTGCATACCCTGCCATATCCCTTTCTGATGCGCGTAAACTCAGAGCTGAATCTCGAGTTTTGTTGGCGAAAGACATTGATCCTCAGGAACATCAGAAAGAACAGGTAAGAAATTCTCAAGAGGCTAAAACCAACACTTTCTTGCTAGTTGCCCAGCGTTGGTGGAATGTGAAGAAAGCCAGCGTAACAGAAGGCTATGCCGACGATATCTGGCGCTCACTTGAGAGAGATATTTTTCCAGCAATCGGTGATATCAGTGTCACTGAGATTAAGGCCCATACTCTGGTTAAAGCAGTGCAGCCGGTCCAGGCCAGAGGTGCATTAGAGACAGTCCGACGCCTTTGTCAGCGTATTAACGAAGTCATGATTTATGCGCAGAACACAGGCCTGATTGATGCAGTTCCCAGTGTAAATATCGGAAAAGCGTTCGAGAAACCGCAAAAGAAAAACATGCCGAGTATCCGTCCGGATCAGCTTCCACAGTTAATGCAAACAATGCGTACAGCAAGTATCAGTGTGTCAACGCGGTGCTTGTTCATGTGGCAGCTTCTCACCATTACCCGCCCTGCCGAAGCTGCTGAGGCTCGATGGGATGAGATCGATTTCAATGCTAGCGAATGGAAAATTCCTGCAGCTCGAATGAAGATGAACCGGGACCATACGGTTCCACTATCCAATGAGGCTCTCTCTATTCTGGAAATGATGAAGTCACTCAGTGGTGGCCGTGAATTTATCTTTCCCAGTCGCATCAAACCAACCCAGCCAATGAACAGCCAAACAGTTAATGCCGCACTGAAGCGTGCTGGCTTAGGAGGCGTACTCGTTTCACACGGCTTACGTTCTATCGCCAGTACAGCACTCAATGAGAAAGGATTTCCGCCTGATGTCATTGAAGCAGCACTGGCTCATGTGGACAAAAATGAGGTACGTCGCGCTTACAACCGCAGCGATTACCTTGAGCAACGTCGTCCGATGATGCAGTGGTGGGCTGATTTTGTAAGCAAGGCCGACAGCGGATGTATTGTTGAAGCCGAAAAAAAGGAGTTCAAACTTGTGGGTTAAGGTTCCAGCAGGACTAGTTTCATTGGTTTTTTCCGGGTTAAAGCGCAATGACTCAACCCTGCTCTGCAGGTTTCGTAGATAAATTACAATCGAATTTGCCAATGTGGTTCGTGTTAGAAGCGGATGTTACAAGCAGCATAAGTAACAAATGATGATACGAAGGGCTAGGGCCTCATTCCTGCTACAAATTGGGGCGTTGATGTGAAGTAACCAATACAGTAAACTTGGGATGTCCTTTAGCGTTCAGACGATTGCGTCTAGTCGGGTGATTAGCCAGACTCTAACTTATTGTTAAGTTTCGTGGTTGCGGTAGTTGTTCTCCGCAGCCGCTTGTAAACTTCGCGGCTGCGGAGAACAACTACCGCATCCTTAAGTAAAGGGCAGTGGCAAACTGGATATCCAGTTTGCCACATTTTTTTCTGCATGTGTCTATGATTATTCAAGGACTTAGGATGCGCCTCAACCTTTATGCGAAACTGACCGAAATACAATCCCGTAATCGCAGACAAATTGATAGCTTCCTCTTTAACGCGCCTAACCGATATAAAGTGTACAGTATCCCCAAGCGTAATGGTGGGGAGAGAATCATCGCGCATCCATCAAGTGAGCTGAAGTCTTTTCAACATAGTCTGATTGATATTTTGGAATCCAATTTCTTAATCCATAAGAGCGCCGTAGCCTATAAAAAAGGTTGGGGAATTAAACATAATGCAGCCTTGCATTCTAATAATCCATATATCCTCAAATTAGATTTTACAGATTTCTTCAACAGTATCACACCAGATCTGCTCTTAATGGCATGTGCATGGAATGGGTACACTTTATCTATTGCCGAGGAAAGAGTCCTAACAAAAAGTTTATTTTGGAATAAAGCTAAAAGCCAGTCAGGTAGGCTTTCTTTAAGTGTTGGAGCTCCTAGTTCGCCACTAATTTCTAATATCGTAATGTATCTCTTTGACGAAACATTCAGCAGCCTTTGTGAGCAACGCGAGATTATTTATTCTCGTTATGCAGATGATCTTACATTTTCCACTCAACATAAAAACATTTTGTTTAGTTTACCTGATGAAGTAAGAACTTTTCTCAATAAGAACTATCACAATAGAATAACATTAAATGAACGTAAGACAGTATTTACTTCTCGAGCCCATAATCGCCATATAACAGGAATTACACTGACCACTAAAGGCACACTATCAGTAGGGCGAGAGCGTAAGAGATTTATTTCCTCTCTAATTCATAAATATAAATTAGGCTTACTCGAACCCGAGATGACCTATTATCTTCAAGGCTTGTTATCATTTGCCATTTACATTGAACCTGAGTTCAGAACCCGAATGTCCAAGAAATACTCTCAAGAAATCATCTTAGAAATAATTAAACTGAGGAAGGAAGATGGAACCTATAAAAAATAAAAAATTTATCAAACTCATATCTAACTCTCAGAAGGGAGATATCAATGCGTCCTACGAATTATATTCCAACTATAATAGCGGAAAGTTTTTGGAAAAGAATAGTAATAAGGCAAATGAATATCTTGATTTGGCATTAAAGCAGTTTCGACAGCAACACATTGAATTATCTCACTTATCCATTCTTAATTTTAGAATTGTAGATCGCCTTAGCTTAAACCTCACCAGCAATAAAATCCAAGTATTAGTTGGTAATAACGGCGCAGGTAAAACTACTGTGTTGGATGCTATCTCTCAAAGCCTTAGTTGGCTTATACAACGGATAGTACACAAAGGTGGGAAAGGTAAGGATATTGATAAGTCTGATATAACCCTTGAGAACAATGATGGTTATAGCTCAATTATTACTGAAATTAAGCTGAGAAAAAATTACAGTTCAAAACTCGAATTGTGCGAAGTTGAGGATGGAAGTGTTGTAAATAAAAAAAGTTATTACAATGATTTTACTAAATTAGGTAATTTATACAAACTAGCTTGTGAGAAAGATGAGCAATTCGAACTACCAATCTTAGCTTACTATGGTGTAACACGTGCGACTGATATACATTCAAAAGATGTGGCGGAATTTGATGAAACATCTTCTATAGAGATTCCTAATCGTTTCGATGGTTATACTAATGCTCTTGCAGGTAAAGCTGATTTTAAAGGATTCTTCCGCTGGTATAAACGTCTCGATGATTTAGTTAAGCACGAAGATAAAAACATTACTCATGCTCATCTTTCAATGCTTGACTCTCTTGAAAAACTAGCAGAATCGGATGAAGATCCTCGAGATTTATTGAATGATTTAATTACCAAGGCTCGTCAAGGAGGGAAAGAAAGTAGCAGTGCAAAAAGGACACAACAAATAATAAATGATGCAGTGACAATTTTCATGGGTGATTTCAGAAACTTAAGAATCGAGCTAAAACCAACATTACATATTTCAGTTGAAAAAAATGATATAAAAATCAATGTGCTTCAACTATCTCAGGGTGAAAAATCTTTACTCGCATTGGTTCTTGACATCTGTAGAAGAATGATAATACTTAACCCTTTATCAGAAAACCCTTTACTTTCTTCCGGGATCATTTTGATTGATGAAATAGATCTACACCTTCATCCGGAATGGCAAAGAAGTATATTGCGTAAGTTAAGCAATGTTTTCCCAAACTGTCAATTTATTGTATCAACACACTCACCTCAAATTATTAGTGAGGTTACATACGATAAAATATTCATACTCGGCAGAGATGACAATAATAAATTCAACTGTTCATCACCTAAGCAGTCCTATGGTCTGACATCAAACCAAGTTCTCAATGAAATAATGAAAACTGGGATTACTGATTTAGATCGCTCTCCAGAAGTGCAGGAAAGAATTGATAAAATATTTTTGCTAATAGCTAATGGAAAATTTGAAGAAGCGAAATCAAATATTTCTGAAATGGAAATAGAGCTCAATGGAGAGATCCCTGAATTTATTGGTGCTAAACTCGATATAGAAATTCAGGGGTGGGATGAAGAATGAGAGGTATAAATAAAGGAAATGAGCCTCGTTCACTTACCATGTATCGTGCAGCAGGTGGAGTATACGACGGGCATGATTTTACCCCGGTAAAGCATGCGATAAAATTATCCCTTTTGAAGGAGCAGGGGCATCTTTGCGCTTACTGCATGAGTCGAATTGCAATAGATAATATGAAAGTTGAACATTGGGCATGCCAATCCGACAACCCAGCACTTCAGCTTGACTATTCAAATTTGCTAGGTTGTTGCAAGGGAGATGAAGGGGAGAAAGGGGTTAATCAGACCTGCGATAGCCGTAAAGGGAATAGCCCCCTGAAATTTAACCCTAGTTGCCCACAGGATAGAATTAGCACAATAATACAGTACGGTGGGCAAGGAAAAATATATTCAACTGATGCAGTTTTTTCGGTACAACTAAATACAGTACTCAACCTTAACAAGGCCCGGCATGTAGGCAATAGATTGCAAGTTATAAAGTGGTTACGTTCAAAACTTTCATGCAAATCAGGAAGGCGTCGTACTAAGGCTGAAATTAGACGATTATTAGATGAATATATGATTGTTAATGCTCAAGGGCACTTGAGAGCTTATTGTGGTCTTGTTGAAAATTATCTTTCACATAGGCTATGAATGAATTAAGAAAATAATAGATATACATAATAATGATGTGCCTCCGATGTACTAATTGCTAAACGTCTATAGGTTCCACATCAATGGTGTATAAGGTATCCGTGCGGCTGATTAGGGGAAGTTTTGTGCCACATCTGCCTCATGTCGGACATGTACTAAAGTGCAGATATAGTAAGGAGCTTTAAGCTCCTTACTTTTTTTATAAAATAGTTAAACTATATGCTGGCTTGTACCGAAGTTTCGATTACCATCATGGAAATCTTTACTATACTCTTTTGCCAAGTATGCCAATCGTAGCAGAAAGTTATGATAATCAGGACGTAATGCCAAGGCATCAGATCGGGAAAACCAAGCGCTATGGTTCTTCGGAAAGTGCGGGAGATAAGTATAGTCAAAATAATCAAGCCCAATCGCACTACACCAGGCTTTCTGTATCCGGGTTCCCATATTATCTGCACCACTCTTAGTATAATCCCCCAGATAGCCGTAGATATCTCTGTCGAACAGCAAAACAAGATGGTAGTGGTGATGTTCACTGGTATCACGTTCTCTGGCCCAGACATAAGCAAATCGTGCAGGCTCACCAGCCCTACCTGAGCGTTTGTGTTCTGCTCTCAACTGGCTTTTCAGGGAATCTAAGGCACGGGTGATAGCTTTCTCGTCATCTTTCTGAAAGCACAGTGGCAAATCAGGTTCACCGGGAGCATGAGACTGAGCAAATCTCAGGACAACAAACAAAGCGAATATACGATTATACTTTTCCAAGAAATCATATACCACTGCAAGTGAGCGACGAAGTATATAATTCTCAATTCGGGATCTATATTTCTTTTCGGCTATATGTACCAAAGACTCAAATTCTTTTTCGGTTAATTCATAAGATGATTTCATAATATCTATTCAGTGTGTAATGGGTAGCAGCTAGCCACCCAGATTATTGTGGGGAAGACCGTTAGTTATGTAACGGGTGTCTTTGTCGCAGTAAGGATGCTTAATTTACATTGACATAACACATTGTTTTAAATGCCATATGCATTGAGGTTATATGTTTTTTATTAAACCAGCGTATATTACATATACCGGCTAACTCGCAGGCACATTGAGGCTCATCTGTTCAGGATTAAGTCACGACCAGCCTAGGGTGACATTAAAATAACATCATGACTTTTAACGACAAAATACTCTGAAGTTATTCAGGCTCAGGTAACTTACTCAGTACAACGCTTCCCCACAATTCTGTGGGAAGATTAAGTCGGATACACAGTTGTTGCGGACTCGTCTTTGAGCCAATGAATCTGACATAATTAGTGTTGTCCTTTTTAAGCAACTGTACCTTTCCTTGTGAGCTGAGCACCTCAAGCGCAGATTCTAGCCGTTCTGAATCTCTGACAGGCCCATTGATACGAATTTCACGACGAACAAAAGTGAAAGACTCGTTTTTAATAAGCTGTTTTTCCATAAAACGCTCTATTTTTTCAGCATCCGTTGGCGTTCTGAATTGGTCCACCTTGGCAATGAAATGATCAAGATACCAGTTTGCTATATGTATCGCCGAGAGCAGCGTATCCCTCGTAATGATGGCTGAGTTTGGTGTGATGAACATCTGCAGTACAGCTGCAGTTCGTGTTACCTGTTCCATAAATCTTGCAGCGGCATCATTGTAGATTTCGAGGATATTGCCTGGCTCCATCAGCTTTTTTATAGTGCTATCACATTTATCCCATTCCAGCTGAGCATCCGGGGTAAATGTAATACATAGGCGTTGTTCTTTTTTTTCCCGACGACTGATACCTGCCAGTAAATGCTCGGTGACTATCGCTTCAAAATCATCCAGTACAGAGCTGTGGGGGTCCGGATATCTACTGATATCACAGGGATATGGATTAAGATCCAAATCCATCATCTGGCAACGTGGCAAAAATCCCGACAGTCGGGCAGTTTTCCCCTGACGCATCATAAAATTTCCGAATAATTGGGGCTGAATCATACCCAGGATACCCAGTCGGGCATCCTCGATGGCATAACACTTACTGGATGCTCTGATAGCTGCAATTCTATCTCCGCTCCAGAGGGAATTAATCCACGGTGTTTGGCGATACAAATTACTCTCGAATTGCCCCCCTGCTTCATCAGAAGCAATCACGAGGTTCGGGTACTCGAGGCCAAGTTCTTTCCTCAGTGCTTCACTTGTTGTATCACTGATTGTAAAACGCTTTCTTATGGGTTTTTCCGGTTCACGGCCAGTACATGCATTTAAGATTTCCAAGGTCTCAAGCCGTAAAGGGTTCTCAGGAGAGAGATCACAAACTTGCCTGTACCTTTTCTCAGCATTTTTATGTTCAATTTTCCAGCTGGTAATATCCTTTTTGTACTGTATCAGCAGTAGTCGATATTCTTCCCCCATCCTTGTCTCCAGGCGAGTAACTGCCCGCATTAGTAATCTAAATACTGTTGATTTCCCTTTTCCCGAACCTGCGAGAACCAAGATAAAGAGTGATATTGGATGCCCTGGCCTGCCCTCAGGTTTGACATCAAACCTGTCCTGACAAGCTAAGGCCATGACCCCTAATGCTGTCGATAAAATCATCTCAACAGCTGCCCCTGTTCTCATCTGAATCCACTTTATGAGGGTCTGTAAGAAAACAGGAAACTTCGTGAAATCTAATTTCAATTCTATAATTTCATTTTTCATAACACTTTCCTTATCAAAAAATCAAACGGAACGAGAGGTAATCCACGCTTCTACGGCCGTTGACGGCCAGCCCACGGATGCAGCTCCAAGCCTGACAGGTCTGGGGAATTCAGCATCGTAATATCGGGATTTGGGATTCAGCTTTTCGTAAATACTCGAGCGAGATATCCCGAGTATCATCGTCAGTTCAGGCATGCGCAGGATGCGCAGTGGCTGATTTTTTAGTTCACATATCGTTGACATTTTCAGTTCTCCTGTAGGATGTCTTTGGCTGAGTTAGAACATTGCCATGACATTTGGGATACTGTCCGCGTAGAAATATGGAAACCAAAGAGGGAGCGCTATGAAGCATGTATTTGCGAATCTGATGTATGACGCCTGTCAGGTTTTTGGGATATTCAGGGAAGGAGGTAAAGGGCGGGACATCCGTGCACGCGGAAGCTATTGGCTGCATCAGGAGTTTTTTAATCAACGTTACAACGAGATAGCAGAAGCAATTGATAAAGAACGGGTTTTCAGTGAGGAGAAACGACGCGGTTTCTTCTATAAATACGAAATGTTTTATAACCAGCTTATGTCATGCCCGGTGTTCAGTTCTCTGAACAAGGAACAGGTTTCTGAACGGTATCTCCAGTTTGCCCTGCATTCATTCGTGGCTCTGGATATGTATAAAACATTCAGGCCTGATAATAAGCACGGATTTTACTACCATCTACACCATTTTTTATTGAGTGAACATTGCTCGATTCCGGGGAACAACGAGAGAGATATTTTTTCTGGGGTTAGAGACTACTTGCGAGACCGTATTGATGAAATTGAAATTACTAACAAAAGAACGCTCCAACCAATTCGCGAACGTATAAGAGGCATCAAGGATAGTAGCAATCAAAAAAAATCATGGATGCTTTTCGAAATCGATGAGTGCATTGGTTATTTTAAGAAAAATTTAAAAAGTGCTGATTTTGATAAGATCAAAGCCAAATTAAACAATTTTAAAGCAGCGTACATATCACTTACTATTATGTTGGCATTTGAACGAAAAACTGGTCTGGTCAAAAACATTTCTCGTTCTTACCGATATCTCCAACTGGATGAGGGGCAAACTGACAACTATTATATAGCATTATGCAACTATATCTATGAATCGGAGAATTTCGATGAAATGCTGCTTGGTACTTTGATTGATGAATTTCAAAAAAAAACCATAGCGCCTTTCTCTGTAACTATTGGGAAAGAAGCCTGGCAGGATGTTCACGTGATATGGGATATTGTCTTTAACTCTCATGGTGGTGAGATCTTTACGGAGTTAGATTTAGTTGAACTGATGAAAAACCTTAAGCACACTCCGGATGCGGAGGTACTTAAACCATATTTTATTTTTTCTAAAATTCTTTATAACATTTGCATTGATGATTTACAGGAAGCAGAGATTCTGTTGGATGAGATTTCATCACATAAGTTACCTTTTGGTTATCTCCCTGCCGCTTGCAGCATGTTAAAATTGGCACTTAAAATAAAATCAAAAGGGAAAAATATAAAAAATGGAGAACTAACTGCAGATATAAATATAATGTTATCTTGCCAAAGTGTTTTTACCGACGGGGTTATGAGGCATACCAAGTCGGAGCGTCCGAAGTTTTTACTAACGGAATATGAAAATAACTTACAAATCATGCATGTCATAAAACAATATAACGACCTGGTACGCAGGATAAGTGTTTATAACGAATTAGATTTTTATGCCGTACACCCCCAATCTTTATCTGGAGTTCTCGATGATATTGAACATGCATTAGGGAAGATAATTAAACGGATAAGTATCATTAAAGAGAATGTATGCAGTGAGAAACTAGCAGAGATATTCATCAACGAAAAAATACTGACAACTCGTGAACTCAACAAAACTCTTATAAGCTACCTACCAGAGTTTACACTTTATAACTTCATACTCAATATTGATTACATCATACCGTACCTAAAAATTCCCGGAGAGATGTTGGTTAATATTTCTAGCCTCAGGGCACTTGCAGAAGGTAGTAGGCATAACAGAAAAATAATCGCGGATGCTATCTTAATTGCAATAAAATTAAGTTAAAAACAAATTTTTAGATCAAGGATACAGGTTAAAAGGATTCTATATTATCATCCAGATGGCAACAAAAAGTTCTTACCCCCCCCTGCTACAACTGCTACATGTAGCAGTTGTAGCAGGGGGGGGTTATTTTATGGATTATCATCAATTAATCACGACTCGAAAGCTGGCAGAGTCAAGATAACCATTCAGAGTAAACGAGTGTAAGTTCTTACCATACACTCAGCTATCTAATTTCCTTAGTAATTTCCCATCATTTTTATCAAATGATACTATTCTATAGTCATGATCTCTTAACGCTTCAACAAGAACATTTTCCTCTTCAGAAGTTGCAAAGATTATTTGTCCACCGTTTGAAGCTGACTTAGCTGCATCTCTAAGCAACTCAGCGAAACTAACCTTGTTCGCCTCTTGCTGCCGAGGTTCATCGAAGACAACTACCCCAGGATGGTTTGTTGAATACTCTTTACCGACAGAAAACAAGCTAATCAAATATCCCCAAATAATACGAATACCATCACTTGCAGAAGTATCAAACCCAATATCATAACCCTCCCTCGTTGGCAGATAAGTTTCTTCAGAAATGTTAATTAAGTCCGCATCAAAACTAGAAAAATTATACTTCTTAAGCCTACTGACCAAACCAACTCTCAACGATTGCAGTTTATCTTGATCTTTAATGGAAAGAGCACTTTGAGGTAACGCCTTTCTTTTCGCAAGGAGCTTAATATAATTTGAATGAATTGCATTTAATTCAAGTTTAATTTCAGCCAAAGAAACATACGCATCATCTATACTTTCAATTGAATTTTCTAGGTTTATTTTTTTGCGTAACATTTCTTCCTGTAAGGCTACAGATGAATTATCTCTTTTTCTCAACCTATCGATATCAACTTTTAAAGAAGCGATACGCTCCTCAATTTTTCTCTGCTCCGAAATTTTATATTGATACTGTTTTTCACAATCATGCAAAACAAACTCAAAGGCTTTAATCTGATCTTTGATAAAACTTAAACTACTCTCATAGGTCATTAGATTTTCTTGTGATGAAAGATCTAATAAATTATCACTATATGTCGCCCCGCATGTTGGGCACTCATTACTATTCAAATGCGTATTTTCAAATACAGAAGAAGCTGCGATTTTCTTCAGATCTTCATATTTCCTTTTATCATCCAAAAGATTATTCAGCCTGTCTTTTGTAGATGATATTTGATGTGTTATATAACTTTTATGATCGCTAACCTTTTGCAAAGATAACTCTTGGGAGTTAATCTCATCTAATTTAGAGCTAATGACTCTAACTAACTCTATCTGTACTTTTTCGTTATCTTGAGGATTTATAGTTTCATTATTAAAATCTTTCAACTGAGACTCTAAATTCTTGCGATAGTCAATTGCAGAAATGATAGACTCTTGCTCTTTTAATACTAAATCAATTTTGTATGTATCAAATTTCACTTCAGGTTGTTCAGGGATGCCTGAGACAATACCTGAGATTTTTGCTGCTACAATTTCTGCATTATGCCTGATTAATTTCCATTTAAACGAAATATTATCGATTTCATTTTTAATCGCACTTCTCTCTAAGAGATTATCATTAACATCTAAGGAAAGTAAAAACTCCAACACCCTTTTTTTACATTCTTTTATACCAAATTGCGAAGGTATTGTAGCAAGTATTGAAGACCATCCTTTTTTTTGCTCAACAAACCATCCAGGGAAAAGTACCGATGGGTATAATGGAGTATCTTTACCATTATGGTTTGGTACTTGAGGAATGCTCCAATCAAGGAATTTAGATAACCAAAAATAAAACCCTAACTCCCTTTTAGTATCTCCTTCAAGATGTAAAAAATATGTTCCATTATTGCTCTCACCTTCGACATCAAACTCTTTTATGACAATAATATTATCACTTTCAAAACCTGCTATATTTCTTTTCAACGTTGCAAATTTGTTCCATTTGTTTTTAATAGTCAGCTCAACAAATGATTTAATTACTTTAACTTCTTTACCTTCTTTATTCGTCAGCGCTCTAGTCAAAGATGGAGGAAATGGTATTTTTGTCCCCCCTAAACCTAATGCCTTTTCCATTCCAAGAGCATATGCGATAGCATTCATACAGGTTGACTTACCATGCGAGTTCTCAACGCGCAAAAGAAAAAGTCCGTTTGAGAATGGAATGTGAACTCCATATGGCCCATCAATTGTATTAACAGTTATTTTAAGTGATATTAACTCAAAAGACATATCATCCTACCTGAAATAGTTTTGTAATATTAGCTTCAGTCAGGCCTTTTTTATTTTTTAATAGGATACCTGACTCCTTTTTAAATACATTCATAGAGAGCAACTCTAATGATGATTGATTTCCTTTATCAGTAAGACTATATTTACCATTTTCATGGGTGATAAATTTCTCAGCCAGTAAAAGTTCAATAGCCCTATCAAGGGTTGGATCCATCCTTACTTCTGGCTTTACACCATCTTTATTTATAGTCCAAAACCCAAAATCGTTAGAATTTTTTTCTGACTTTAACAACCAGTTAATTACATGAATTTTTTTTAATGAGCATGTACTAGTTCTGGAAGCAACAAGCGTGAAAGAAATTATAATCAAACTAGCACGCCACATCGGCCTCATTTCACATGGAAGATGCTCTGGCCTTCTCGTGAAAGTGAAAGGACGTCCGATGATGTCTTCTACTTTAATATTCATTTTTCACCATTTCAAAAATCCAAAGGACATCTAATTAACCAGTCAGAAATAACACCCCAGTTAATCTTTTCTAAATCTGACCCTTTAAAAGTAGGTATTTCTTTTTCAATATCACTCTTTAATGCTTCCATTTGTTTTAGCATTTTCTCCCCTGGTTGTGTACCTGAAGAGCTCAACATAGAGAGTCCGACTAAATTCGTTTCTCTTTGTTGTATACATTTATAAACAACTTGATAAATATCAACCCAGTTCTGCTTTAATTCATCCAAAAGGTTTTGATAATCAAGATATTTTTGTATTAAAAAATGCCGATAACTTTCTTGTGCCGATTCTGAGGGGTCAATTTTAGGAAGTTTTAAATTTAATTTATCAAGAAAATCAACATTTTCATTTATAAATGAAACTGCATTCTCAACTGTTGAATTATCTAGTTCCAAATTTAGCTGGAAATTTGTTCTACGAAGCAATGCTCTTTCTGTAATATAATCGCTATCTGTCTTAACTAATATTTGAAAATCATTAGAAACATAGGGCAAACCAAGAGCACGTACCCGTAAAGATTTCTGAGTACAGTATTGTGTTAATTTCGATGATTTACTATATGGTGTTGCTAAGATCCACCGACTAATTTTTGTATCGCCAAAGAGCAGTTCGAGATCTTCTCTATATTTTGTTGTAAACTTTAAAATATCTGTATTTATTTTACGACGTTGAGATTTTACTAATTTTTCGACATCACTTGATTGTTCCGGTAAGTAACATTGAAACACATGCCCCGACAGGGTGTAACATTCAATACCGAAATCACCATTTTGCGAATCGGGCATGTCACAGAAATTTGCCGGTTTATAATGCAAACGGACAATACTCTTAAAATATTGCTCCCATGCTTTTGGGTCGCTGTTAGGGTCAGTAAACATTCCTAGTCCATAGAAAATATTTTCTTTGAGTATAACCTCTTGTTCAATATGGAGTAAACCCAACAGGTCAACTTTTCGCCATTAAAAGTTACACATCCCTTCAAGCAAAAATACTGTACACTTAAACAGTACTCTTGGCTAGTTTTTTTATCACTTTTTTAATAACCATCTCAACGCATGCATTTTCTAACCTATACACTCTTATGGATTTGAATGCATCCAAATCCCAAAAGTGCAATGTCAAACAATTAGAGAGCAATCCAAATAATTTCACATAGATATTATCTCCGTGAATCCCCCGCATTTTTACCTGATCGCGGGGCTTGTTATTTTCACGCTGAGATCTCCGTATGCAAAAATATAACGGCCTTCAGGCCCTTGAGAAGCCTCTGGCTTCACTGCCACACCAGATTCGAAACCTCATCCTTGAACGTCTGCGTAGCATTACGCAGTACGAACCTGTGATAGGTATTATGGGCAAAACAGGGGCTGGTAAGTCGTCACTCTGTAATGCTCTCTTTCAGGGAGAGGTAACACCTGTCAGTAATGTTGACTCTTGCACCCGTGATGTTCTGCGCTTTCGGCTCCGCAATGGCGATCACAGCCTGATGATTATTGATTTGCCGGGGGTGGGTGAAAGCGATCAAAGAGATAAAGAATACGCCGCACTCTATCGTCACATCCTTCCCGAAGTGGATTTGGTACTCTGGGTTATCAAAGCCGATGATCGCGCTCTGTCGGTGGATGAACACTTCTATCGCAAGGTGATGATGGCGTATCAGCGCCGGGTGCTGTTTGTTGTAAATCAGGCTGACAAGGCCGAGCCCTGCCATCAGTGGAGTGTTGCCGATAACCTACCTTCCCCGGCTCAGATATCGACAATTAAGGCGAAGCAAAATGCCGTACAAAAGCAGTTCCTGTCGCATCATCCGGTTTGCGTGGTGTCAGCCCGAACCGGGTGGGGTATGGAATCCCTGGTAGATACCATGATGAGTAGCCTGCCTGACCGGGCCACCAGCCCATTGACGACACAACTGCATGGCAGGCTCTGCACAGAACCAGTAAAAAAACAGGCCCGCGAGCGCTTTAGTCATGCAGTAGATGAAATGATTGGCACTGTGGAGTCTTCATCTTTTTTGCCAGCACCGGTAAGGGCGGTGATTCGGACCGTCCGGGAAGCCGTGGTGTCAGTTGCCCGTGCTGTCTGGGACTGGATTTTCTTCTGACAACAACTTATGACGGACACTTCCTGTCCTTCAGTAGCTCAATTAATGAGCTGCTAATCCATCAGTCAGGCACAACGGCGCATCACGCCTGAAATCCACGCTTTGAAAAAATACGCCTTCCCCTGTCCATACCCTGTCCGACCCCTTCGTTACACTAATCACTTAATTTTCAGCCTGTTAACGGGATGGAGAAAATCTAATGTCCCAGACTGAGCGTCGCCATGAACGGCTGGCGGTTCGGCTGTCTCTCATTATCAGTCGCCTTGTTGCTGGTGAAACACTGGATATGGCTCTTCTTGCCACAGAATTTGGCGTGTCAGTCCGCACCCTTCGCCGGGATTTTCGTGAGCGACTGATGTACCTGGACCTGGAATATCGCGATGGCACCTGTCGTCTGCTCTCAGGTAGCCATCAACGCGAACTGGCTGTACTGACTTTTGCTCGTCAGTCAGGTGTGGTGGCGTTGTTTCCTGACATGGATAGCCACATGATCAGCTCACTGCTGAGTGGACCTGGTGAGTCTCCGTGCCTCATATGGGCAGAATCGGAGTCATTGTCGCCGCCCAGGCCAGGCATATTTACACGCCTTGTCAGGGCTATATCAGAGCATCGTCGCGTGACGCTGCTGGCTGAAGGTTGTCGTTGCTCAGGGCTTGCACCCTACCGCCTCGTACTCTGTGGCGGGCATTGGTATCTGACTGGAGAGCATCATCATCGCGTGGCAGTGTTTCCGCTGAACGATATCCATGCGGTTACCTTGCACCCGAAACTGTTCGTGCCTGACCTTCAGATTCGCAACGTTCTCGCCGAACCAGAGTTCCTCAGAGCTCTTCCCCATTTTCACGTTTTTCACTCACTGCTCGCCAGAACCGGCGACGGTCTTTTACCTCATAAGGAATCATGATGAAGAAATTACTGACCACAACTGCGCTGGCCGTCAGTCTCTGCGCTAGCGCTGTCTTTCCGGCGTCTGCCGAAACTGTCGTGGGTACCGTCAAATTCTGGCAGTACATGCAGGCGGATGGCTGGAAATCGGCCGATGGCATGGATAACGACACGCTAAACAATACGCTCTATCAGGCCAGTGTGATTGGCAATTATCCCTGGACCAGGCAATTCCTGCTGCGTCAGCGTGGTGGTGGTGCTTATTTTCTCGCCGATAAAAAAACGCATACCGTGCGCAAGCTGAATCTGAAACCTGCCAGCGGTTATTACTCCGACTTGACATCGGTCTATCAGGGGGAAGACCAGGGGAAAGGGTGTTACTTCACTATCATCGACACCCAGTATCAGTTGGAGCTAGTTAATGAACCTCACAGCAAGCAGGTGCTTGCTGCATTTCCGGAAAACTGTGTCAACAAACAGCAGCAGGCTGCCCTGGCGGCGAAGCGTTCTGCCTCAGAGCAGAAATTGCAGCAGTGGGTAGCCCAACAGAGTCTGGCTGAGTTGTGCCGACGAACTGGCAACTGCTGAAGCAACGGAACGGACGAATAATAAGGAATCTGCACCATGAAGAAATTGTATCCACCTGTGCTTGCCGTTCTGACAGTTATCGGTGCAATGAGTGCCTCTGGCTGCGACAGCAAGGAAGATGCTGGCGTGAAAGCGATAGCCCGGTTTAAGGACCTGACTCCACCACCATTCAGCAAGGTTGTCTCGCATAAATCCGATATTGCCCAGGAATGGGTAAAAAAGGATGCCTTCGGTACACCGCAATATACGGTGATGAAAACCCGCCAGTCACCGGAAGGCTGTGAGTCAGGCAATTATTACTACATTGCTGATATGCAGCAGAAAACGGTGCAGCCACTGATGGCAGCCCTGTGCCTTGCGGACAATATCACTCTGAGCTTCAGAATTGAAACCGACAGCTATACGGGTGAAAAATCGGTGGTGTATTCGCACGATGGCAAGGAAATGGGAAAACTCTATCTGCCGGAGAATCAGGAGAAAAATCCATGAAGAAGCTGAAAGGCGTTATCTCAGTTTTCGCTCTGAGCCTTTGTCTGCTGTCACCGGCTCAGGCCGAAGAACAGCGTTACATCAGTATCCGCAACACAGACATGGTCTGGGTGCCAGGCAATGTCTGCGTCTGGCAGTTTCGCCTGGACAACGGCGGAAGTGGTGAAGGATTCGGGTCTTTGACACTTTCCCTGCGTCTGAAAGATAAAGGGGGGAACACGCTGGCCATGGGGAAAATGGCGGTGGCTGCATTTGGCGACAGCGATGCCACTCGCTCTCAGGAAGCCTCGCTGGAGAACGAATGCGTGGAAAACGTCAGCTCCGTCGAAATCATGAAGGCAACGGAAGAGCGTAATGGTTACCAGATTGACCTGCCACTGTCTGTTTTCGACCCGCAGTATTACCAACCGCTGCAGGTCACGGTTGTCGGAGGTAAGGCGTCTTAGCCAATTCTTTACCCATTTGATTCAGCCCCTGTCGCTTATGCCACAGGGGCTTTTTGTTTTAAGGAGCCTGTATGCCTGAACTCACTGAATTGCCTGATGGGCCGTTTACACGCCAGCAGGCAGAGGCGGTTGCGTCTCAATATTCCAACGTTGCGATAGAGGATGACCAGGGGTCGCATTTCCGTATGGTTATCCGTCATGGGCATTGCATGGTCTGGCGGACCTGGAACTTTGAGCCGGATGCCGGTTACTGGCTGAACCGGTATATCAATCGTTATGGCATCCGCAAATTCCCTGCATAACCACCACCAGCACATCACCGATATAAACAAAGTCAGGCCACACCTCCCTCGGGAAGTGTGGCCTTTTGTATTTTTACCCACTGCATAAGGAGTTACCCATGCGATTAGCCAGCCGCTTTGGCCGTATAAACCAGATACGCCGTGACCGGCCTCTGACCCACGAAGAGCTGATGAGCCATGTCCCCAGCGTGTTCGGGAGTGACAAGCATGAGTCTCGTTCAGACCGTTACACCTACATCCCTACCATTACCATTTTCGAAAGCCTGCAGCGTGAAGGTTTTGAGCCGTTCTTTGCCTGCCAGACAAAGGTTCGCGACCAGAGCAAGCGGGAGCACACTAAACACATGCTTCGCCTGCGTCGTGCCGGTCAACTGACCGGACATCAGGTGCCGGAAATCATTCTGCTTAACAGCCATGACGGCTCATCAAGCTACCAGATGCTGCCGGGACTGTTTCGTGGCGTCTGTACTAATGGTCTGGTCTGCGGTCAGTCATTCGGCGAAGTGCGGGTACCACATAAAGGGAATGTCGTTGAGAAGGTGATTGAAGGGGCTTACGAAGTGCTCGGTGTGTTTGACAGGGTGGAGGAGAAGCGCGATGCAATGCAGTTACTGGCACTGCCAGAACCAGCCCGTAACGCCCTGGCGAATGCTGCGCTGAAGTATCGCTTTGGTGAAGACCACCAGCCGGTCACGGTATCGCAGTTGCTGACTCCGCGTCGTCGGGAGGACTACAGCGATGACCTGTGGACCGTTTACCAGCGCGTGCAGGAGAACCTGATGAAAGGTGGTCTGTCAGGGCGAACCGCTCAGGGGAAAAGCAGCCGCACCCGTGCCATTACCGGTATTGATGGTGACGTGAAGCTCAATCGCGCCCTGTGGGTTATGGCAGAAAATATGCTCGAATTTTTCGGGCGTTAAACAACCGTTCCGGCATAAGGAGATAGTTTAATGAATACACAAAATCATCAGTTTGCAGAGCATACCGCAATTACTGCCTCAGTGGTCCCGGACGAGTTACGCATCGGCTTCTGGCCGCAGCACTTTGGCTCCATCCCACAATGGATAACCCTTGAACCTCGCATTTTCGCCTGGATGGACCGGCTGTGTGTCGATTATCACGGCGGTATCTGGCGCTTTTCGACGCTCAGTAATGGAGGTGCTTTTATGGCTCCAGAGTCAGAGAGCGATGAGAAGTGGGCATTGTTCAACAGCATGAACGGCAATGGCGCAGAGCTTACCAGTGAAGCTGCAGGGATGGTCGCCTGTCTGATGGCTTACAACCACCATGCCTGTCGCAGCGAGTGTGACGCGATGACTGAGCACTATTATCGCTTACGCGACTACGCGCTAAACCATCCGGAATGCAGCGCCATTATGCATCTAATCGACTGAGGAATACCTGACATGAATACCGCATTATCCCCGGTGTCAACGCAGCCTGAACCCTTTCCACTGGCGATTATGGCCCCGCATGGTTATTTGCTCCCTGCGACCTCCGGATTAACCCCCTATGCCCAACGCACCATTCGCCGCGCTATCAATCTACTGGATAAATATCTGCGTCAGTCCGGCATATCCTTTACCTCAAGTACGGCAGCCCGTGACTGGCTTCGGTTACAGCTGGCAGGACAAGAACGGGAAGTGTTTATGGTGCTCTATCTCGATAACCAGCACTGTTTATTGGAGAGCGAAACGCTGTTTGCTGGTTCGATTAACCATGTCCAGGTCCATCCCCGTGAGGTAGTGAAGTCAGCGCTTCGCTTCAATGCTGCAGCTGTCGTACTGGCGCATAACCATCCATCCGGTGACCCGGAGCCCAGCCAATGCGACCGCAACATTACGGGCAGGCTTAAAGAAGCGCTGGCACTGGTTGATGTGAACACGCTCGATCATCTGGTCATCGGTTCAGAGGGCATTGTGTCGTTCGCAGAGCGAGGCTGGATATGAAAATCATCAGCAAACGCCAGGCAATGACCCTGTACCGGCAACATCCTGGCTCCCGACTGTTTCGCTTCAGTACGGGCAAATATAAATGGTCAGGTAGTATCTGCCATTATGCTGGCCGGGAAATTCAGGACATACGTGGCGTTCTGGCCGTGTTTGCTGAACGTCGTCAGGACCGCAATGGTCCCTATGTGATTCTTCGTAGCGTCACTCTCAATTAATCCTTCCCTTTTATCAGGAACAATAATGAACAATCACTCCGAATCCGGTACTAAGCCGGAGAGTCCCGCCTGCCAGCTGTGGGGACTAAAACGTGCTATTACCCCCTGTTTTGGGGCTCGTCTGGTACAGGAAGGCAATCGGGTGCATTTTCTCGCTGACCGCGCCGGGTTTAACGGTGCTTTCAGTGACAACGATGCATTGCGCCTCGACCAGGCCTTTCCGTTGATGCTCAAACAACTGGAGTTGATGCTGATTAGCAGCGAGCTCAATCCCCGCTATCAGCACTGCGTCACGCTTTACCACAACGGACTCACCTGCGAAGCCGACACACTCGGCTCCTGTGGCTATGTCTACATTGCTATCTATTCTGAGCAGACTGAGCCGCAGTAACCCCCTGCTTATTCCCTTAACATCACAGAGTAAACATCATGCAAACCATATCATCACACCCGACGCGGGCGAGTCAGCCCTGCCTGTCACCCGTTGAAATCTGGCAGTTGCTGCTAACTCATCTGTTATCGCAGCACTATGGCCTGACGCTGAATGACACACCATTCAGCAATGACTCCACCATCCAGGAACATATTGATGCTGGAATATCGCTCAGTGATGCAGTGAACTTTCTGGTAGAAAAATACGGGCTTGTCCGTATCGATCGGAAAGGATTTTCGTGGCAAGAACAAACCCCGTATATTTCCGTAGTGGATATTCTGCGAGCAAGGAGCTCTACCGGCTTGCTAAAAAATAATGTGAAATAAACGCTTAAATACAGAGCTGACTGAAGGAAAGCAAAATGCTAATCTCACAGACGAAGAGACTCCCGCTGTAACCTCCCCTCCCCGGAAAAAAACCTGACTTTTTCTTTTAGGACCAACAATGGGACCAAAATGAAAATTGAACTGAAGGTTATCAGGTATTAAACAACAAGTTACACAACCAATTCAGACTCCGCCAGCACCAAAATTCTCCATCGGTGATTACCAGAGTCATCCGATGAAGTCCTAAGAGCCCGCACGGCGCAAGCCCTGCGGGCTTTTTTGTGCCTTGAATTTGTCCCGCGAAGTCCGAAGAGAACTCATTAAATCCGAACCTTTTAGGCACCTCATAAAGCTTTCTTGTTTTTGAGGTATGAACCGCCACAGACAACGAACTGGTCGAGCCATTTAATGGTAGCCTTCGCGATGAATGCCTGAATGTGCACTGGTTCCTGTCCCCGAAGATGCTCAAGAGAGGATCGACTGCTGGCGACATGAATATAACCAACAACGCCCCTGTTCATCATAAAATAACCAGACACCAGAGGAATTTATCCGGAGTCTGCAAAAAGATCCGGATCTCTGATGTAGCACTGAACTGATTTTGGGCCAGGGTCATAAAGCGGATGATAACATTTTGCTTTGTCTTGGTTCAGTTTACAGGGATGAAACGGCATTTGATGAAGCTTCGCGTTCCATACCGGGGCGCAAAAACGCTCAGCGGTATCTGGACCCTGACGCGGGAATACATCAATGCATCGGCCAAATACTAGAGCGGTTTCAGGCTGAAAACCTGGCCATGACGTGGAGCCGCAGAGTCATTACTTCTCTGCACGGGGATGCTAAATGGTCTAAAAGAAGCCTGACTATGCGAAAACTGGATGCGTTACCCATGCAAATTAATGAAATAACTGGCTGATAAACCTCATTTCATTAAGTGAGCTTTCATCATTTTCGGCTTTAGCAGCCATGACGGTTCACAGGATAATTTCAGAAACCGTGCGCAGATATTCCGCTACTCTTACCATAGGTAATTGATTAAAAAAAGTTCGTTCGGTGACTTACCTCGCGACTCTCATATCAGCCCGACAATCGCCTCCTCCTCATTATGTGATCTCTTTCATAAAATATACAAAGCAAACTATATGATCAAAAATAACGCTTTATAAGCCGCTTAAAAAAGATGTAATGTGTTTTTAACGAGATAAATAAGCATTTTTTCGATTAATTAGTTTAGTTTACAAACTAAAGGAATGGCACTTTGAAGCTGAATGTTCCCAACACCTTAAGGCAGATGAATGCCTCCGTAGTCCTCAACGTCATCCGTGAGAACTCCCCCCTTTCTCGCGCCCAGATAGCCAAGGTTACTGGCATCACTAAAGCAACGATTTCTGAAATCGTGAGCGATCTGCTGGAAGAGAAAATTATCTATGAGAGCGGCGTCAGCGAAGACGCCGGCCTGGGGCGCAAAGGTATTCTGGTTAACTTTGATCCCAACCATGGGCTCGGTATCGGCATTGATTTAGGTGGAACTAAAATCACCTTCTCACTCTTTAATCTCAATGCGGAGCTGCTGGCGCAGCATCAGGAGTCGACCTATGACGTCACAACCCGTCGGGAATTTCTCGATCTGTTCAGCGCCAGTATTGAATCATTTATTGAACAGAATCATATACCTCGTGACAAGCTGAAAGTGATCGGCATCGCCACACCGGGCATCGTTGATTATCGCAGCGGAACGGTTCTGGAAGGTTCCCCTAACCTGCCTGAGTGGGACAACATTCCGCTTGCCGATGAATTAAACGCGCGCCTGAATATCAGAGTGGTGCTGGAAAACGATATTCGCGCAGCGCTGATCGGCGAAATGTGGAAAGGAAAATGTCGCCACGTTCATAGCGCCGCGCTTATTGGTATTGGCACCGGGCTGGGATCGGCGCTGCTGATGGATGGAAAAATTATCCGGGGCATCAATAATGCTGCCGGTGAAATTGGCTATATGCTCTTCGAACGCAACCATCTGACTCAGAACTGGAAAAATAAGGGCTGCTTCGAAAACTACTGCTCCGGCTCCGGACTCAAAGAGAGAATGTCCGCGCTAAGCGGCCAAAGCATGAACGCCCATGAAATACTTATCGCCGCCGCCCAGGGTGAAACACTACCCGCTATGTTGCTGGAGGAGATGGCGGACTACTTAACCATCGGCATTCTCAACATGGTGACAATAGCCAACCTTGAGAAAGTCATTCTTACGGGTGGCGTCTCGCAATCCGCTGAACTCTTCATGCCAAGAGTACAGGCCAATCTCGACAGGCATCTGTTTGCCAATACCCGTGTATCCGTCGAACTTTCTGAATTAAAAGAAAAAGCACCGCTATACGGAATGGCTATGCTGGCGCTCCATGCGGTCTACCCATCGATTCAATTTATGCCGGACACACAGCTTATCTAAATACCACCAGCAGCCAGAACAATGAGGAGCCGCAAATGGCCGGGATCCATCTACACCCACACGATATTCTTGATGAAGGCGTCGACTCAATACTTGAACGTATTACTAAAATGAACGGCGTCGATCGCCTCTTTGTTGAGGTCAACACGATTTTTGAACGCAACCCTTACCCCACGGGCCGCCTGCCGCACAATCCGAAACATGAATTTGTGCAAGGCACCGCCACGCTGCATGTCAAACTCGATTTGCCCCCACAGCGGCTGAATCAGCGCGTTGATCCCACTATTGTTGCGGGGTCCGATCCTCTGCGGGATCTGAAGCAGGCAACCGATAGCGGTCCTTATAAAGTGATCCCCTGGGTTAATATTCTCAACGGCGATTTTGCCGGACAGATCGAAAACAATCAGGTGATCGATTTTCGCGGCACCCCGGTTGAACACTGGCTATGTCCTAATGGCCCGGACGTTATTGAACTCTGGATAGCGACTTTCAGCGCTATCAAGGCACAGTATGGTTATTCGACTTTCCTGATTGACCGCATCCGCTATCCCGACTGGGCGGGTAAGAGCGTCAGCCCCAGAGGATTATTCACCTGTTTCTGTCCGCACTGTCAGAGCGAAATGACCCGGACAGGCATCAATGTCGAGGCGGTACGCCAACGTCTGGAAACCCTGGCGGCTCACATGCGCTCCGGCGAATACGAGGCGACGGTCGATGCCTTATTAAATGACGAGCTCCTGCAGCGCTGGATGGCGTTTCGCCAGCATAGCGTCTCTCGCTTTGTACAGAACCTGCTGGCCGGAATCAGCGACAGGGAAGCCGGGGAAAGCGAACTTTGGCTCGATCTCTGGCCACCAGCCTATTCCTGGATCTTAGGTCAGGACTATCAGTCACTGACTCGTTCCTCTAAGGTCCTGAAACACTTCCCCTACCATAAGCTCGGCGGCGGCGCGGACGTTCAGGGACTCATTGAATATTTCGCCAACGATGACGCCCAGCGTGAAAGCGCCTTTCGCGCCTTTATGCGCCTGTTCAACCTGCCCTACGACATCACATATCAACAGTTCAAAGCAGAAGGTTTCCCGATTGAATTTGTAAAACAGCAAAACAATCTGGTGCGTGAAAAATCGCAGCCGGGCACCTTCATTTACAGCGGAATTCAGATGTGGAACCTGCCTCCGGCAGCGCTCCTGGAAGCGATTAATGCAGCAGAACAGAGCGACTGCGACGATCTGCTCTATTACTGCTACGGCTGGGCGGAGCAGTCGCTTTTCGACGCCGCAGGCAACCATTACCAAAAGCCCATTTGCTAATACAGGGGAAATTCACAATGGCTAACCAACAAAAATGGAAAGTATTTTTCCTGCTGTTCGTCACCATGTTCCTTCTTGGCGGCATACAGAACACCAAAGGTCTGATACTTGAGCAGGTCCAGCACGATATCAATCTCAACATGGGTCAGATAGGCACACTGATCATGTTCTTCCAGATAGGCTTTCTGGTCGCCAGTCTGCTCACCGGCTACTTTACCGATAAAAAAGGGCTGAAGATCATGATGCTGATTGGCTCGCTGATGATGGCCGTTGGTCTGGTCGGCACCAGCCTGGCATTCAGCGTGCTGCTGTTTTTCGGCTTCTATTTGATTGTCGGCCTGGGCATCGGCTCGATGCTGGTCTCCATCATTACCGTTATCCCGACCTTCTACAAAGAAAAAGCCGGCATGATGTTCAACGTTTCCAACGCCATGTTCGGCGTGGGGATGATCGCCACTCCGCTGATTTTACAGCAGCTTTTCTCTCATCATGTCTCATGGCGCCTGTTCTATGTCGGGATTGCCATTATTGTTGCGATTATCATTCTGGTCCTCAGCAGCCTGAAGCTGGAAAAAGCGCAGGGGATGGACATGCAGCTCTCTGATTTTGTCCATATCCTTGGCCAGAGACGCCTGATGCTGGTGATTGGCTTTATCCTGTTCTACGTCGCCGCCGAAGCCGCTTTCCTGAACTTTTTCCCGATATTCTACAGCTCGCTGGATATTGCTGGCGCGTCTGCGGAAGACAAGATGGTGACGGCCGCCTATGTCATATCCAGTTTTGCCATGCTATTCACCGTCGGCCGCTTTATCGGCGGGTTTATCAACCTGAAGCTGGGCGACCGCAAAACCTTAATCCTGTTTTCTCTGTTCTCGCTGATTGCCATTATTGCCAGCCGCTACTTTGCCAGCCAATTTGTCTACCTGTTTATGGTGTTTGGTTTCGCTATGTCGGTGCTGTTCCCTACGGCCTCCGCCGTGGCGACGAAGCTCACCGATAAAAGCGGCTCGACCATGGGATTGATTTACGTCGCCTCAGGAATGGGGGGAGCCTTTGCTGGCTGGCTGATAGGCCAGGTATCCCAGATGTATGGCGTCTCGCTGGGCTTCAACTTGATTATCGCTTTTGTGGCGATCTTCTTTGTGCTGACTTTGTTTGTTAAAGAGAACCCGCAAAACTAAGCGAGCTCCTCCGGCATAGCCTTCTGCTATGCCGGGTATTTGACACAACGGCTGAATCTGAGCCCCCCAGCCAAAATACTCTCGCGTATAGGTGGTATAGTTTTTTGCCGCAATCGTCAGCTCCGTCCGCACCTCTGACGCAAATTCATCGTCCGGGTTTTCCTCTAACCAGCGGCGCATGGTGAGCCATTTAGCCACCTATCCTTGCTGATATTACCTGCTAATTAATAACAAAAAGTTTAATTTTATTTCCCGCCACGCTGACTATAGTTGAGACAAATTCACTTGCTAATTAAGGTCACCGAACGTGAAGTCACTTATCGCATCCATTATTTCATTGCTGAGTTTCAGCGCGCTTGCCGCACCAGAAGGGACATTAAGCGTACATATTCTCAACCAGCAGACAGGGCTGCCTTCTCAGGGGGTACAGGTTGAACTCGATAAGCAGCAAGGCAGTAGTTGGCAGCATATCGCTAGCGGTAAAACGGACGCTGATGGCCGTATCAAGACACTCTATCCGCGGGCAGATAATATGGAGCCGGGAATCTATAAAGTGACATTTAAAACGGGAGAGTATTTTAAAATTAATAATATGAGCACCTTCTTCCCCGTCATTCCAGTTATTTTTAATGTAACGAAACAGAACCAAAAGCTGCATATCCCGCTGTTGTTAAGCCAGTATGGCTACTCCACCTATCGCGGCAGCTAATTGTATTGGGTCACGTTAGAATTGCCGTGTTGAAACAGAAGATAGCGGGAGTGTGTGTATAGCGTCGTGAATTTCTGGGCTCACCTGCCTTGTGCGACGCTGCCAGCATTAACATCACCCTGAATAAAACCAGCTAAAATGATCACTCACTCTTGAGGAATGAGAGCAAACGATGAAAACAACCAAACCCCGACTGAATACGCCGATCGATAATCTGGCCTCCTGATTGGCGAGAATAGCCTGCTGACGCGTACAGCACGTGAGGGGCTGGTTCTTACACTCACGGCCATGAGCGTCTAAAAGTCCGGGTCAGCATAAAAAGCGCGTCTCCGGCAACCAGACAGCCGCCGGCAGAGAAAAAGAAGCGCACACTCGCCTGCCGTTAAGCCGGCACTTCCTGATGAAATCCCGCCCCACTATCAGCCTGGACGCTGGCACGATGGAGCCATTCCCATGCTGCGGCGCCAGACCCCCGGCGCCTGGCCATACTGGCGCTTGAAGCTGCGATTGAAGGATTGCTGGGAGTCAAAACCCAACGCGATGGCCACGTTGAGGATCGGTTCGTCGCTGCGGGTTAAGCGCTCAAGCGATTTTTGCAGCTTCCGGGCGCGGATGTATTCGCCAATGGGATGACCGGTATGCTCTTTGAATATCCGCTGAAGATGCCATTTTGAATAGCCTGCCCGCCTGGAGACCGTGTCGATATCGAGGCGGCTTTCAAGGTTATTATCAATCCAGTCAAGTAAATCATGTATAAAAGCGCCAGTGTTCATGTCGGGTTCCCCTGGGCTGTTAATAAAAGTATCTTTATCTAATACATTTAAAAGTGACCTGCTTTTGCATAAATTGCAAGTTTTATTGTTACATTAAAACCCCTGCCTGAAATGAGTCTTTTCCGCTCAACGGAAACAGCACATAAAGTGCAACAATTATTCTTGCACTTAGTTAAGCGCCTTCCTACAATCGCCGCGATAGTGTATTCGCAACTGTTACAGTTTTGTGGCGATGAACGACACAAATGGCCTTAAGCCAGACCGGACATAGGAAGTCGCGCAGCGCCCTTCGCTGCGTCTTGTCCGGCGGCAACAATTACCGGAATAAAAATAATGAGCCTGCAAAAAACCTGGGTTAACTTTTATCTGCGCGGACTGGGGAGCGCGGTCATCGCCATGCTGCTTGCCAGCTGCGATAACAGCGCGGCGCAAAACGCCGCCCCGCAAGCCCCTGCCGTCAGCGCCGCTGACGTGGTGGTGAAATCCATTAGCCAGTGGGACAGCTTTAACGGTCGAATTGAAGCGGTAGAAAGCGTTCAGCTCCGTCCACGCGTCTCCGGCTACATTGAAAAAGTGAACTACACCGACGGCCAGGAAGTGAAAAAGGGCGAGGTGCTATTCACTATTGATGACAGAACCTATCGCGCCGCCCTCGAGCAGGCGCAGGCAACGCTGGCACGAGCCAAAACACAGGCCAGCCTGGCGCGCAGCGAGGCCAGTCGTACCGACAAATTAATCCACACCAACGTGGTATCCCGCGAAGAGTGGGAGCAGCGTCGTTCGGCCGCAACCCAGGCGCAAGCCGACATCCAGGCCGCGCAGGCAGCCGTTGATGCCGCTCAGCTTAACCTTGACTTCACCAAAGTGACCGCCCCTATCGATGGCCGCGCCAGCCGCGCGCTGATCACCAGCGGTAATCTCGTGACCGCAGGTGACAGCGCCAGCGTGCTGACAACGGTGGTCTCGCAGAAGACGGTCTACGTCTATTTTGATGTCGACGAATCGACCTACCTTCACTATCAAAACCTCGCCCGTAGCGGCCAGGGGGCGGCCAGCAATCATCTTGCGCTGCCGGTTGAAATTGGTCTTGTCGGTGAGGACGGCTACCCCCATCAGGGGAAAGTGGATTTCCTTGATAATCAGCTAACGCCGAGCACCGGTACTATCCGAATGCGCGCGCTGCTGGATAACACCCAGCGTCAGTTCATACCGGGCCTGTTTGCCCGCGTGCGCCTGCCGGGCAGCGCCGAATTCCAGGCCACGCTGATCGACGACAAAGCGGTCCTGACCGATCAGGATCGGAAATACGTCTATATCGTTGATAAAGATGGTAAAGCGCAGCGCCGTGATATCAAGCCAGGTCGCCTGGCCGCCGGTTTACGCATCGTCCAGCAGGGGCTGAATCCTGGCGATAAAGTCATCGTCGAGGGTTTACAAAAAGTGTTTATGCCCGGGATGCCGGTTAACGCGAAAACCGTGGCGATGACCACCCGCACTGCCCTCAACTGATCCCTTACCAGAGAATCCGACGCATGGACTTTTCCCGCTTTTTTATCGACAGGCCAATTTTCGCCGCGGTGCTGTCGATTTTGATTTTTATTACCGGGCTCATCGCCATCCCGCTGCTGCCGGTCAGCGAATACCCTGACGTCGTACCACCGAGTGTGCAGGTACGCGCGGAGTATCCGGGCGCCAACCCGAAAGTGATCGCCGAGACCGTGGCGACGCCGCTGGAAGAAGCGATCAACGGCGTCGAAAACATGATGTACATGAAGTCCGTCGCCGGCTCCGACGGCGTACTGGTTACCACCGTCACCTTCCGTCCTGGCACTGACCCCGATCAGGCGCAGGTTCAGGTACAAAACCGGGTATCACAGGCCGAAGCGCGTCTGCCGGAAGATGTACGCCGTCTGGGGATCACCACCCAGAAACAGTCGCCGACGCTCACCCTGGTGGTGCATCTGTTTTCGCCCAACGGAAAATACGATTCGCTGTATATGCGTAACTACGCCACCTTAAAAGTGAAGGACGAACTGGCGCGCCTGCCCGGCGTCGGCCAAATCCAGATTTTCGGTGCCGGCGAATACGCCATGCGAATCTGGCTGGATCCGAATAAGGTGGCCGCACGTGGGTTGACCGCCTCCGATGTGGTGACGGCGATGCAGGAGCAAAACGTGCAGGTGTCCGCCGGGCAGCTTGGCGCCGAGCCACTGCCGAAAGAGAGCGACTTCCTGATCTCGATTAACGCCCAGGGGCGTCTGCACACGGAAGAAGAGTTCGGCAATATCATTCTCAAAACGGCCCAGGATGGTTCGCTGGTACGTCTGCGCGACGTTGCACGCATCGAAATGGGGTCGGGCAGCTACGCGCTACGTTCCCAGCTTAACAATAAAGATGCGGTCGGGATCGGCATCTTCCAGTCGCCGGGAGCCAACGCCATTGATTTGTCGAATGCGGTACGCGCCAAAATGGACGAACTGTCCACGCGTTTCCCGGAAGACATGAAGTGGGCCGCCCCTTACGACCCCACCGTTTTTGTGCGCGACTCTATTCGCGCGGTGGTGCAAACCCTGCTCGAAGCGGTAGTGCTGGTGGTACTGGTGGTGATCCTGTTCCTGCAAACCTGGCGCGCATCGATTATTCCATTGATTGCCGTACCGGTCTCGGTAGTGGGGACGTTCGGTATTCTCTATCTGCTTGGCTTCTCGCTTAACACCCTGAGCCTGTTCGGTCTGGTTCTCGCCATTGGGATCGTGGTGGACGACGCGATTGTGGTGGTGGAAAACGTCGAGCGCAATATCGAGGAGGGGCTCGCCCCTCTGCAGGCGGCGCACCAGGCGATGCGTGAAGTTTCCGGGCCGATTATCGCCATCGCCCTGGTGCTGTGCGCGGTGTTCGTACCGATGGCCTTCCTCTCCGGCGTAACCGGGCAGTTCTATAAACAGTTTGCGGTGACGATCGCGATTTCGACGGTGATCTCGGCCATCAACTCGCTGACCCTCTCCCCGGCGCTGGCGGCCCTGCTGCTGAAGCCGCACGGCGCGCCAAGAGATCTCCCGACCCGGCTTATCGATCGCCTGTTCGGCTGGCTGTTCCGCCCGTTTAACCGCTTTTTCCATCGCAGCTCGCACGGTTACCAGGGGCTGGTTGGCAAAACGCTCGGACGACGTGGCGCCGTGTTTATTGTTTACCTGCTGCTGCTCGGCGCCGCCGGGGTGATGTTTAAAGCCGTGCCGGGCGGGTTTATTCCCACCCAGGACAAGCTCTACCTGATTGGCGGCGTGAAAATGCCGGAAGGTTCTTCGCTGGCCCGCACCGACGCGGTCATCCGTAAAATGAGCGAAATCGGGATGAACACTGAAGGCGTGGATTATGCGGTGGCGTTTCCAGGACTTAACGCGCTGCAATTCACCAATACGCCGAACACCGGTACGGTATTTTTTGGCCTGAAGCCGTTCGATCAGCGTAAACATTCTGCGGCGGAAATTAACGCCGAGATCAATGCCAAAATCGCGCAAATCCAGGAAGGCTTTGGCTTCTCAATCCTGCCGCCGCCGATTCTCGGCCTCGGCCAGGGGTCCGGTTACTCGCTGTATATTCAGGATCGAGGGGGCTTAGGCTACGGTGCGCTACAAACGGCGGTGAATACCCTGTCCGGGGCAATCATGCAAACGCCGGGAATGCACTTCCCTATTTCAACCTACCAGGCAAACGTACCGCAGCTGGATGTGCAGGTCGATCGCGACAAGGCGAAAGCGCAGGGGGTATCGCTGACCGATCTGTTCGGTACGCTGCAAACCTACCTGGGATCATCTTATGTGAACGACTTTAACCAGTTCGGCCGAACCTGGCGCGTCATGGCGCAGGCCGACGGGCCGTTCCGCGACAGCGTGGAGGATATTGCCAATCTGCGCACCCGGAATAACCAGGGTGAAATGGTGCCGATCGGCAGTATGGTCAATATCAGCACGACCTACGGGCCGGATCCGGTGATCCGCTACAACGGCTATCCGGCGGCGGATCTGATCGGCGACGCCGATCCTCGGGTACTCTCTTCCGCTCAGGCGATGACCAAACTGGCCGCGATGTCCGGCCAGCTGCTGCCGAATGGTATGAACATCGAATGGACGGATCTGAGCTTCCAGCAGGCCACCCAGGGCAACACGGCGCTGATTGTCTTCCCGGTGGCGGTACTTCTGGCGTTCCTGGTGCTGGCGGCGCTGTATGAAAGCTGGACGCTGCCGCTGGCGGTGATCCTCATTGTTCCGATGACTCTGCTCTCCGCCCTGTTCGGCGTCTGGCTCACCGGCGGCGATAATAACGTCTTCGTGCAGGTTGGACTGGTGGTGTTGATGGGGCTGGCTTGTAAAAACGCCATCCTGATCGTTGAGTTTGCTCGCGAGCTGGAAATTCAGGGAAAAGGGATCATGGAAGCCGCGCTGGAAGCCTGCCGCCTGCGTCTGCGTCCAATCGTGATGACCTCCATCGCCTTTATTGCCGGAACAATTCCGCTGATCCTCGGCCACGGAGCGGGCGCAGAAGTGCGCGGCGTCACCGGGATTACGGTGTTCTCCGGGATGCTCGGCGTGACGCTGTTTGGTCTGTTCCTGACGCCGGTGTTCTACGTCACGCTGCGTAAGCTGGTCACACGCGGTAAACCGGCGCTGGAAGCGCAGCCTGAATAGGTCACAACAAAAAAACCGCCTTCTGGATGAAGGCGGAGACGGGTGACAAACCTGTTTTGAACACTGCGCGCGCGTTTTGCCGGGTGGCGGCTGACGCCTGACCCGGCCTACGAAACCCGTAATATCAGACGATGAGATAATCTCTGTTGGCCAACAAAACCCGCACTAGCAAACGATGAGACAATCTCTGCTGGTCAACAAAACCCGTAATATCAGACGATGAGATAATCTCTGCTGGCCAACAAAACCCGCACTATCAAACGATGAGATAATCTCTGTAGGCCCGCGCAAGCGAAGCGCCGCCGGGCAATGTAGGAAGCTCGTTTATTATCAAAAACCTATGCCTTCTGAGTGAAGGCATTTTTTGTGCTGACGGCAGGATTAATGCGTTTTTTTATACAGGCTATCCAGTTCTGGCAGCAGCTCGCAGCCGCTGGTATCGCCTTTTTTGACCTTTTCCAGCGCGCTTGCCACGGTATGGCGAGCTAACACATCCAGCGAAGCCTGCTCTGCTTCGTCGGCGATAGACTTGAAGTACCAGCAGGCGTTGGCGCTGACCACGCAGCGGGCCGGCACATCGGGCCGCGACGCCCACAGCTTTTTATCTTCAATCACCGACACGTAGATATCGCGCAGGGTGATGCTCTCCGCCGGGCGACCAAGGTGGATGGAACCGTTGCGTCCCAGCGTGGAGACAATAATACCGTCACGGGTGAGCGGCACCATTAATTTGCGGATAAAGCTCGGGTTGGCTTCCAGGCCGTAGGCCAGAATCGCACTCGTCGAACGTTGACCCAACTGCTCCGCCATCGCTACGCTGAGAACCATCTGCAAAGCTGTCGGGAAGCGATAATCTAACATTTTATCTTCCTGGGTTGCGGTGAATCTTGTTCTTTTTGGCACCGCAGAGGTGAATAAGCAATGAGCAACAATATAACAAATACGGTCATTTTTTTGAAGCAATCTGCGCGCGACCCGTTGCGTAAAAGACACTTTCCGCACCACACACATCGCCATCCAGGGTATTTAACCGCCCACGTTTATCGCTAAAGACGATCCCAGTCCGGCAGCTTGTTGGCACGCTTACGCCAGGCATGAAATAGTGCCATCAAAAAGCCGAATAAGCCTCCGGCGGTCACGCTGGCAAACAGCGCGTCAAGGGCGCTATAGCCTTCACTTTGCCAGGTGCTAAACCACATAAAAACGCCCCATAAACAGCCAAACCAGGCGGCGAAGAACAGCATATTGCGCCAGAACGGGGCAAACGGCGGCGGCGGCATTTTACCGCCGAGTTTCCAGAAAAGACGCAGCAGCGGAGGCGCATAGTTGCTCCGCCACATCTTTTTCTCTTCCATCAGCGCAATCGCTTTTTTCTTCTTCTCTTCAAATGCCATCGTTCAGCTCCTTCCTCTGGAGATAAATAATGCCTGTTAAGGGTGTTCAATATTCAGCCACAGGCCCGAAAAAACAGCAATACTCAACATTTGCCTTGTTGCGCTCCGGAGGGCCAGACTGTCACCGCCCTCAATAATTCCACTTCGGCCTGGCCACCGTATTCTTCTTCAGTAAATTGCGGAACTCTTTCAGATAGGGCTCGTTGCTGCGCCCGCGTTTGCAGATCGCCGAAAACGGCGACTGGAAGCCAAATTCGTTAGGCAGCAGCACCCGCAGCCGGTTCTCCTTGATCCACGGCCAGGCATAATGCTCAGGGAGATAGCCGATATATTTTCCTGAAAGAATCAGCAGCAGCTGCGCATCGACGGTTTCCACGGTGGCGCTGCCTTTACTGAAACCGCGCCGCCGCAGGTCGCTGGTATTCCAGTAGCTACGGGTCACCAGCGGACACTGGCTGATGTGGTCTTTATCGAGCTGGCGGCTGAAAAACATCGGATGAAGATCGCTGCAGTAGAGCCAGTGCTGCTCGCGATAGAGCGGCTCGCTGATAATGTTATGCACCTGGGAGTTGTAGCTGCCGATCGCCAGATCGATATGGTTGTTCAGCACGCCGTTCAGCTGCTCCGCCGGGGTGCGGATAATCAGCTTGATATGCACATGGGGAAACTTATCGCTGAAGCTACGCAGCACCACCGGCAGCGACAGCGCGGTTTCAGTTTCAATCGAGTCCAGCGTTGAAATACAAATCGTGCCGCTGTGCTCGCCTTTTAGCAGCGCCGACTGGCGCTCCAGCTCGTTCAGCTCGCTCAGCACCCGAATCGCCTGCTGTAAAAACTGCTGCCCTTTCTCGGTCAAGGCGAAGCCTCCGCGCCCGCGCTGGCACAGGCTGAACCCCAGCTGCCCTTCCAGCTGAGACATCGCGTTGCTGATCGCCGACACGGAAATCCCCAGCTCCTGCTGGGCTCTGCTATAGCTTTCCAGGCGCGCCACCGCCTCAAAAACCTGCAGCTGCCGAATGTTGAGACTGCCGTCGTTGAGCATACTTAGTTCACCAATAAATGAACTAAGTATTTACGGCAGACGATGTAAAGTCCAGCCCATCTTTCGCACTATCTCCCTGTCGAGTATTTGTGTGTCAGATTCAGGAGCTGAAATGGATAACGTCTTTCATCAACCGCAGGGTGGCAACGAGATGCCACGTTTTGGCGGCCGCGCAACGATGATGCGCCTGCCGTTTATTGAAGATTTACAGGGACTTGATGCGGCATTCGTCGGCATCCCGTTAGACATCGGTACCTCTCAGCGATCCGGCACCCGCTACGGGCCGCGCTATATCCGCACCGAATCGGTGATGATTCGCCCCTATAACATGGCAACCGGCGCGGCGCCTTTCGAATCGCTGTCGGTGGCCGACATTGGCGACGTACCGATAAATACCTACAGCCTGCTCAAATCGGTGCAGATCATCGAGGATTACTACACCGGTTTAAATAGTTTCCCGCTGATCCCGCTGACCCTTGGCGGTGACCACACCATCACCCTGCCAATCCTGCGCGCCCTGACTAAAAAACATGGCCCGGTTGGCCTGATTCATGTCGATGCGCATACCGATACCAACGATGAAATGTTTGGGGAAAAAATCGCCCACGGCACCACCTTCCGCCGCGCCGTTGAAGAGGGGCTGCTGGACCTCAAACGGGTGGTGCAGATTGGTCAGCGTGCCCAGGGTTACGCCGCCGGCGACTTCCAGTGGGGCGTCGACCAGGGCTTTCGCCTGGTACAGGCGGAGCAGTGCTGGCACAAATCCCTCGCCCCGCTGATGGCCGAAGTCCGCCAGCAGATGGGCGACGGTCCGGTCTATCTCAGTTTCGATATCGACAGTCTCGATCCCATCTGGGCGCCCGGTACCGGCACGCCGGAAGTCGGCGGCCTGACATCGATTCAGGCGCTGGAAATCGTTCGCGGCTGCCGCGGCCTGAACCTGATTGGCGGCGATCTGGTCGAGGTCTCTCCGCCCTACGACGTGAGTGGCAACACCTCCCAGCTGGCGGCAAACCTGCTGTACGAAATGCTCTGCGTCCTGCCCGGCGTGAAATACCCATAGAGGATTCGGCTCATGCAACTCACGGTTTTTCGTACGCTTTGGGGGGTCACCACCCCGTGGCAGCAAACGGTCAGCGAGCTGAAAAGCGTCGGCTGCGGCGGCATCGAAGCACGCGTACCGCTGATCCCGGAAGAGCAGCAGACGCTGGCCCGACGCCTGCAGGAATCGGCGCTGGAATATATCGCTATCGTATTCAGCGGCGGCGGCGTGATCCCCGCTCAGGCCGACACGCCCCGGCAGCATCTTGAACGCCTGAAAGGTCGTTTTGATGATGCCAAAGCGCTGAACCCTCGCTTCGTTAATCTGCTGGCCGGCAACGACCGCTGGCCGCTGGCGCAGCAGGTGGATTTTCTTGGCCAGGCCCACGAGCTGGCGGCGGCGTATGAGCTGACCTGCAGCTTTGAAACCCATCGCGCCACCTCGCTGTATAGCCCGTGGCTGACTCTCGAGATTATCCAGCAGCTGCCTGAGCTGCGGTTTACCGCCGATATCAGCCACTGGATTGTGGTGAGTGAACGTCTGCTGGATGACCCCTGCGATGATTTCAGCGCGTTTATCGACCGCGTGCACCACATTCAGGCCCGCGCTGGTTATGACCAGGGGCCGCAGGTGCCCCATCCGGCCGCGCCGGAATATCGGGCCGCGCTGCAGTTTCAACAGCGCTTCTGGCAGCAAATCTGGCACTCGCAGCGCCGGCGTGGGTATCAGCACACCACGCTGACACCCGAGTTTGGCCCCGACGGCTATCTGCATCACCTGCCGTTCACCAACGTCCCGGTGGCCGACCTGTGGTCGCTGAATGCGTGGATGGCGAAACATCAACAGCAGCATTTCGCCGAGTTTTTATCGCTAACCGAAAAGGATCTGTCGTAATGAGCGTCGCAAAAAGTTCTTTCACTGAGTTACCGACCATCGATATCAGCGATCTGGCCAGCGACAGTCTGGCAAAGCGCCAGGCCGTCGCCGACACCATCGGCAAAGCGGCGCGGGAGGTCGGTTTTTTCTATATCACCGGCCACGGCATTGCCCCTGAACTGATCGCCGGCATCCGCGCAGCGGCAAAAGCGCTCTTCGCCCTGCCGATGGAGCAAAAGATGCAGTACTACATCGGCCATTCCCGCAGCCATAAAGGCTACGTCCCCGAAGGCGAAGAGATTTACGGCTCCGGCAAACCGGACCATAAAGAGGCGTTCGATATTGGCTTCCAGGCGGCGGACGACCATCCGTTTGTGCTGGCCGGCACGCCGCTGATTGGTGCCAACGAGTGGCCGGAACTGGCGGAATTTCAATCCCGGGTGCTGGCCTACTATGACGCGGTTTTCGCCCTTGGCCATCGCCTGTTTGACGCCTTCGCCCTCGCCCTTGGCCTGCCGGAAGGATATTTCAAGGCGATGGTGACCTGCCCGCCGTCGAAGCTGCGCCTGATCCACTATCCCTTTGACGCCAGCGCCGAGGATGTTCCCGGTATTGGTGCACACACCGATTACGAGTGCTTCACCCTGCTGCTCGCCGACCAGCCGGGCCTGGAAGTCCTGAACGAAGAAAGCGTCTGGATCGATGCGCCGCCGGCGAAGAGCGCCGCCGGAGAAGAGGCTTTCGTGATCAATATCGGCGACATGCTGGAAGTATTAAGCGCTGGCACATTTGTTGCTACAGCTCACCGTGTTCGCAAGGTGCCGCAGGAACGCTACTCCTTCCCGCTGTTTTTCGCCTGCGACTACCACACGCTGATTCGGCCGCTGCCCAATTTTTTAGCCGCCGGGGAAGCCAGCGACTACCAGGAATTAAGCATTGGCGAGCATATGTGGAGCCAGGCGCTGCAAACCTATCGCTACCTGCGTGAGAAAGTCACCCGCGGCGAGCTGCAGCTTCCGGAGCGCGCGCGCGGCACCAACACCTTTGGTCACCTGAAGAAACAAGCACAGCAAAAAACCGTTAATAACCCGTGAGGATACATGATGAAAAAAACGCTTAAGTCGCTCTCGCACCGTGTGGCTTTGGGCATCGCCGTCGCCGCTTGCTTTTCTCCGCTGACCCAGGCCGCAGAACTGCTGACCGATGGTGTCTTTAAAGTCGGCATGGAGGTCACCTATCCGCCGTTTGAATCCTATGACAGCAACAACAACATCGTTGGCCTCGATCCGGAGTTTGCCGCGCTGATTGCCGAACAGCTCAACGCGAAGCCACAGCTGATCGATACCAAATTCACCAGCCTGATTTTAGGCATCGGCAAGAAATACGACGCGGTGATATCCGGGATGTACGTCACGCCTGAGCGCCTGAAACAGGCCGATGCGATCCCTTACGCCCTCTCCGGCGCGTCGATTATCGCCCTGAAGAGCAGCGCGATTCAGCCCAAAACGGAAGACGAGCTCTGCGGCGTCAAGGTGGGCCTGCAGCAGGGCACCACCTGGGTCACCAGCCTGAAGAATCACTCCGACGAGTATTGCCTGAAGAACGGTAAACCGGCCATCAGCATCCAGGAGTTCCCGACCGCGCCGGAAGCCTCGCAGGCCCTGCTGTCGAAAAACATTAACGCGCAGTTAGAAATCGCCCCGGCGGCGCAAATCATTGTCGATAAAAGTCGTGGACGGCTGGCTATCAGCTCCACGCGGCTGGTCTACCCGTTGCCTCTGGGGATTTACGTTGCGAAGGGAAATAGCGAACTGGTGACTGCCATTAAATCAACATTAACCACCTTAAAAGCCAACGGCAAATATGACGCCATTATCAAGAAATACAATTTAGAGCGCATCGATTAAATACAATAAAGCACACGAGCAACAGGAGTCGGTATGGAGTTCGATTGGGGATACTTTTTCTCATTATTTAGCGTTGGGGCATTCTGGCAGGCGTGTATCACCGTCATCGTCGTCAGTTCATTGTCCTGGTTTATTGGCCTGGTATTAGGATTTTTATTAGCCTGCGCGAAGCTCTCAGGTCCGCGCTGGCTAAAGGTTCCCGTCGAACTCTATATTTGGTTTTTTCGCAGCGTGCCGTTAATGGTGCTGCTGGTCTTTGTCTATAACCTGCCGCAGCTCTTTCCGGTTACGCAGCCGCTGCTCGGTATTCCGTTTATTGCCGGATTAGTGTCGATGACCGTTACCGAAGCAGCGTATATGGCGGAAATCCATCGCGGCGGATTAATGTCAGTGGCGAAAGGACAAAGCGAAGCCGGTCACGCATTAAGTTTCAGCTTTATTGGCATTCAGCGCTTAATTATTATTCCGCAGGCGTTTCGTATTTCGTTACCCACCCTGATTAATGAATACATCACGATTATTAAGCTCAGCTCAATATTATCGGTTATTTCACTTCCGGAGCTGCTGCTCACCGGACAGCGCCTGTATGCGCAAAACTTCCTCGTCATGGAGACGCTGCTGGCGGTCGCGGTCTACTACGTCATGGTGGTAACGGTCTTCACCTGGCTGTTCCGGGCGCTGGAAAATGTACTGGATATTCAGCAAAAGCGCCCGCAGACCTTCAATGACGCCGAGTGTGACGCCCTGCGTCAGTCGCTGAAGGCGCCGCAGCATACGGCGAAAGCCGAACCCACCAGCGGTAACCCGCCGGCGCTCGATCTGCGCGCGATCGAGAAATCCTGGGGCCAGCATCAGGTCCTGAAGGGTATCGATCTGAAAGTCGAAAACGGTCAGGTCATCAGCATCATCGGGCCGTCGGGGTCCGGCAAAACCACCCTTATCCGCACCATTAACGCGCTGGAAAGCATCGATGCCGGGGAGATCGTGCTCTATGGCGAAGATTACCTTAAGGGGGCGGCAATCGTGGATAAGCCGCAGATGCGCGCCGGCGTGCGGCGTATCGGCATGGTTTTCCAGAGTTTCAACCTGTTCCCTCACCGCACGGTGCTCGATAACGTCATGCTCGCCCCGCTGTATCACAAGCTGGTTGAGCAGCGGGTGGCCAGAGAGCAGGCCCTCTATCTGCTGGATCGCGTCGGCCTGCTGGCCCATGCCGAAAAATACCCCTGGCAGCTCTCCGGCGGCCAGCAGCAGCGCGTCGCCATCGCCAGAGCGCTGGCTTTAAAACCGGACATCATGCTGTTTGACGAACCCACCTCCGCGCTGGATCCCGAACTGGTGGGGGAAGTGCTGAAGGTGATTCAGTCTCTTGCCCGTGAAGGGATGACGATGCTGATCGTCACCCATGAGATGGACTTCGCTTTATCCATCTCTGACCGGGTGGTGATGATGGAAAACGGCGTCGTGGCGAGCGATGTGCCTCCACAGCGCATCCGCAACGGCGCGGAAGATCCGGCGCTGAGCCGCATACGTGAATTTATGGGAGTGCAATAAATGACGACTGAACGTGAACTACGCCAGGATCTGGCTGCCGCCTACCGGCTTGCGGCGCTGTTTGGCTGGGAAGATACGCTTTATACCCACTTTTCCGTGCGCCTGCCGGGCGACGGCGAACCGCGGTTTCTGATAAATCCGTTCGGCATGATGTTCGATGAGGTGACGGCCAGTAATCTCATCGTCGTCGATATGCAGGGAAAGGTCGTAGAGGGCCACGCTCCGGCCAACTCGGCCGGCTTTACCATCCACAGCGCGGTGCATATGGCGCGGGAAGATGCGCATTGCGTCATCCATACCCATACGCTGCCGGGTATGGCGGTCGCCGCCTGCCAGCAGGGATTGTTACAGCTTAACCAGATCAGCACCGAGTTTTATCAGCGCGTCGGCTATCACCCGTATGAGGGCGTGGCGTTTGACCTCGACGAACGCGAACGTATTCAGCGCTCGCTGGGGGATCATATCGCCATGATTCTGCAAAGCCACGGCCTGCTGTCGGTCGGGCGTACCGTCGCCGACGCGTTTTACATCATGTACTACCTCAACCGCGCCTGCGAAATTCAAATGGCCAGCGCCCAGCTCGCTCCGCTCAGCGCCATCCACACCATTCCTGCCCACCTGAGCCAGCATGCCTGCGAACAGCTGATGGGCGTGGAACATGAGCGCCAGCTGGTCTGGCAGGCGTGGTTGCGCCGCCTGAACCGTCTCGACACTTCTTACAAAGACTAACGCCTATGCCAAACCTGACTATCGTTGTCGATTGCAATGACCAGAACTATGCCCGCGAGATTTGCGAGGCGCTGCGGCTGTTCCCGGACGTAACCGCGGTCTTGCCCGAACATCCGGCGGCCCGCACCGCGGAATATGCCAGCTGCTGGTTTCCCGATGCCAGCCTGCTGACGCGTTCGCCGGCATTAAAATTAATCCAGGCCGCATCGGCCGGGGTAGACCATCTCCCCGATAACCTGTTCGCCAGCTCTGTTCCGCTCTGCCGGGTGGTGGATGAGGATTTCCGTCACGGGATGTTCGAGTACGCGCTATGGGGCGTGCTGTGGTTTCAGCGCAGCTTCGACCGCGCGCTGGCGCATCAACGCCAGAGGGTCTGGAAGATCTATCCGCAGCGGGCCGCCAGCGATTTTCGCATTGGCGTGATGGGACTTGGCGAAATCGGCGGTTATATCGCCACCCGCCTCGCCGGGCTGGGGTATCACGTTTCTGGCTGGGCGCGCAGCGAGAAACAACTCCCCGGCGTCCGGTGCTATCACGGCGATGCGCAGGCCGGTGAATTTTTTGCTGAGCTGGATGCGCTGATCAACGTTCTGCCGCTCACCGAACAGACTCGCGGTATTCTCGCCCGGCCGCTGCTCGATCGGCTTCCCGCAGGCGCGGTACTCATCAACTGCGGGCGCGGCGAACATATGGTGAATCACGATATTCTGCAGGCGCTGGATAGCGGCCGGCTGGCGGGCGCGGTACTGGATGTCTTCCCCGTTGAACCCCTGCCGCAGGATGACCCGCTCTGGCTGCATCCGCAGGTGGTCATCACCCCACATATGGCCTCGATCGCGCCGGCGGAGGTGATTGCCCGCCAGCTGCTGGAGAACATTCACCGCCAGCAGCGTGCGCTGCCGCTGAACAATCTGGTGGATAAACAGCGGGGCTATTGAGCCTTTACTCAGGCGATCCCCGGCCTGCGCCCTCATCAGCTGCTACGCTTAATGGTCTGTCTGACAACACATAAGGCCAGAGTTATGAAGATTGATCTTTCGGGGAAAGTTGCGCTGGTGACCGCATCCACGGCCGGAATTGGCTTTGCTATCGCCAAAGGGCTGGCGGCCAGCGGCGCGGAGGTGGTGGTCAACGGGCGCAGCGAGCGTAGCGTCAACGAGGCCATCGCTCGCCTGCAAAACGAGGTACCCGGCGCCAGGCCGCGCGCTGCCGTTGCCGACCTCAGCGGTGGCGAAGGGGTCGCGCAGCTCCTGCAGGCGGTAAACGGCGTCGATATTCTGGTCAATAACGCCGGGATTTATGGCCCGCTGGACTTCTACGACACCGACGATGCCATTTGGGAAAACTACTGGCAGACCAACGTTATGTCCGGCGTAAGGCTGTCGCGTGCGCTGCTGCCGGCGATGGTGCAAAAAGGCTGGGGCCGGGTGGTGTTTATCTCCTCGGAGTCGGCGCGCAACATTCCGGCGGACATGATTCACTATGGCGTGACCAAAACCGCTCAGCTGTCGCTGGCGCGCGGGCTGGCGAAATTTGTAGCCGGTAGCGGCGTGACGGTGAACAGCGTGTTGCCCGGCCCGACGATTTCCGATGGCTTTGCCGAAATGATGAAAGACGAGGTAGCGAAAACCGGTAAACCGCTGGACCAGCTCGCCAAAGAGTTTGTGATGACCCATCGCCCCAGCTCGGTGATCCAGCGGGCGGCATCGGTTGATGAAGTGGCTAATATGGTGGTGTACGTCTGCTCAACTCAGGCCTCCGCCACCTCCGGCGCGGCGCTGCGCGTCGATGGCGGCGTGGTAGATGATATTGTCTGACCGCTTAGCGCCCGCCCGCTGACTAGCGGCCGGGCTTTTTGGCCGGATCGTTAACCGACGTCATTTCGAACTGACCTTCAGGGTCCATGGCGTTGACCGCCTTTTGCAGTTCCGCAAGGGCAAACTTGAGGGAAGCCACCTCCTCCCGTAGCGCCTGCATCTCCTGCTCTTGCGTGGTGCTGCGGCTGGTTTTTGGAAAGGCTTCAAACACATCCTCTTCAAGGAACATACGAACCTGGCGGTTATCAACATTCACCAGCTGATACTTCAGCCGGCCGCTGTTGATCGCGTTATAGATAGTCTTGCGACTGACCATCGCTAACTCTATGACGTCGCTGATTCGTAACATCTTTCCCCTCTCCGCTTCCGGCCTCACCGTCTGGCGCCCATCATTTTATCTTACTGCGTGACGACGGCATCGGTGAACACTTTTGCAATCTCCTCTGGCGTCATTTTAACGATATCGTTAACGCGATCGCGATCGGCTAATAATGCGAATAAGGATTGAATAATTGCCACTTTTTCGCAAGTTTTATCAATGGCCATCATGACCACGATCTCCGGCACCACCCTCTCTTCCGGCTCATCGGTACGGTGAAACGCCACGCCGGCCCGATTGATACCGATGGCAAACCCGGTGTGGTTAACATGCTCAAACTCGGTATGCGGAATGGCGACGCTGTGGGTCTCCATAAAGATCCCCGTCGGGTAGCGCTCCTCACGAGCGAGCACGCCGTCGGTGAAACTCGGTTTTACCAGACCATCCGCCAGCAGACTTTGGGCAAGGCGGGTTAGTAAGGCCGTCCGACTCACGGCCTCGTTAAATGTCACCACTCGCTGAGCGCTAAACATCATTTTCCTGCCTCCGTCGCCGCTTCTGCCGGCTGTTCATTTTCCTGGGCCAGTTTGCGGCGATTCCACAACACCAGCGCGAGGGTGCACAGGGTCAGAATCCCGACGCCAATCTCTTTGAGGTGGAAGCTCTGGATAATCGCCCACGGCAACATGGCCCCGGCATAATCCACGCTACTGATACTGGTGGTGCCCTGCGGCAGCGAGAAGCCGGTGCTGACCGCGGTGCTGGTGACAATCGGCGCCAGGTTGGTACCAATCAGCAGCGCCAGGCTCAGGGTTAACAGCCCGGTCAGCAGCGTGCGGAACATATCGCCGCGGCATACCGCCGTTACCAGAACAAAGGCAAAGGGTAAACCGGTTAATGACGCAAAAGGCAGGAACTGGTTGCCGGGAATGATGGCCGCGAGAACCAGCATCACCGGAATCATCAGCATCGAAACGGACAGCGTGACCGGATGCCCGACGCTGACGGCAGAGTCCAGACCAATGGCAATTTTACCGAACGATCCGGCTCGTGACTGGGCAATTTCCTGAATACGCTCACTGATCGGATAGACCCCTTCCATCAGCATCTTCGCCATCCGCGGAATAATGGTCATCACCGCCGCCATGGTAATCGCAGTTTGCAAAATAGCCTTGACTTCAATGCCGGCAATAATGCCGAGCAGCGCGCCGATAATAGCCCCGAGGGAAGCCGGGTCGCCGAGAATAGATAATCTCCGCTGAATCACTTCCGTATCAATTTTAATATCACGCACCACCGGAATACGGTCGACAATAGCATTCACCAGCCATGCCGCCGGAACAAATGAAGCGGAGAAACCGTGTGGCACCGAAATAGAGGGCAGATTTAAATATTTTTCAACATCGCCGCTGGTACGGTCGGCAATCACCATCGTAATAATGCAGTTAATCCCGGCGGCAAATATCCCCAACCACAGGCTATCGGTAATAATCGTCACCAGTGAGCCGGTAAACGCGTGATGCCACAGGTTCCAGATATCGACGTTCAACACCCGGGTGGTTTTGGTGTACAGCATCAGCACGTTAATCGCCACGCACACCGGAATCACCAGCGCTCCGACGCGCGTCCCCATCGCCACCGCCGCTGCCGCGGGCCAGCCCACATCCAGCACGTTCAGATTCAGACCGAAACGCTCTACCAGCGCGTGGCTGACGGGCGTCAGAGAATCGATCATCAGGTTCACCGTAATGCTTAAGCCGATAAACCCGATCCCCACCATTAAGCCCGCTTTCAGGGCTTTACTGAGGGACAGACGTAATAATAGACCGAGGAGCATAAATATCAGCGGCATCATCACCGATGCGCCTAAACCCACGATGTAATCAACAATAAACATGGCTTAACCCTCGGCGAGAATTAATTCTTTCACGCTGCTGAACACTTTATCGGTACCCATGCCGGTTAATAGCGGCAGAGCGTTAATGACCGGAACGGACAGCGCAACGGGCGACGTCGAGACGATAAAATCGACGTCGTCACGGGTTTTGGCCTCCGCCACGGTACCTTGTGAAATACGAACCTTATCGAGGATATTTTCTTTTTTCAGGAAGTCCTGCAGTTTATTTAAGGCGACGGTGCTGGTCGCTACGCCAGCGCCGCAGCAAATCATCATGTGTTTCATATGAATTCCTCTCTGTTTTGGTGAGGGGAATTAAAACATGCGGAGGGGAGAGGAATTGTGATCAGTGTGTAATTTTACACACTGAATACACAAAGGATGGTAAAAAGACAGTAATCAATTGATAACTATGAGAATTAAGTTTTACCTGAACGATAATCAGGCAAAAACCGTGATATAGATCTCATTAAATGGCTCGTTCATCACAACATTTCCGCTTTTCATCTCAGGGCTGCGGCGCGTTATCCGTAATACCGTAGGCGGCATATTTCTGCAGCAAAGCATGATATTCCCCGTTGTCACGCAGCGTTTTCAATGCCGAAGTCAGCTGCTGCGCCAGCGCCGTGTTGCCTTTGCGAACGTAAATCCCCAGCGTTTGCGGGTAAATCGTCTGCGGGGAACTCACCTTCAGGCGGCCTTTACTACGCTGGGTAAACAGGCTGACCACGCCAGCGATATCCACCTGGGCCTGAATATTTCCGGAGAGCAGCGCCTGCAGCGTCTCCGGCGAGGTCGGGAATTCTTTAATCTCAATAGCCCCTTTGCCCTGCTGCTGGCAATCGCCTGCCGAAAGCGCCTGCAGCTTTTTCACCCATGAAGTCCCCTGCTGTAGTCCGACGGTTAGCCCACAGAGATCGTATTCCGTTTGCGGCGCCACGGGACTGTCGCTGCGCACCATAATATAGGCCCCGGTGTTGGCGTACGGGATAGCATCCGCCTGACGGGTACGTTCCTCGGTGATATAGAGCGCCGAGATCACCGCATCCTGGCGCCCGCCGCTCAGACCAAGGATCAGGCTGCTGAATTTCGTATCCACCAGCTGGAGCGTTAAGCCTGTTTGCTGGCTGAGCAGCGCCGCCAGTTCGGCATCGAACCCCACGATGGCGTCATCCTGCCAGGATTCAAATGGCGGGTAGGCCACTTCCATAGCTATTTTTATTTTTCCCGGTGAGAGAGTGGCATCGGCCGCATGCGCCGCCGATGCCAGCCCCAACGCCAGTCCCAGCGTGGTCGCAAGATAACCTAGTGAGAGACATTTTTTCATCAGTTGGCTCCGGTTAAGCAGAAATGCGCCGATGATGAGCATCGGCAAGCTGGCAAAGCAGTTCGAACATCAGGGTCGCGCCGGTCAGGCTGGTGAGATTGCCCTGGTCAAACGGCGGCGATACCTCCACCAGGTCGGCACCAATCAGGTTCAACCCGGCAAGCTGGCGGAGACAATGCTGCGCCTGCAAGGTGGTCATACCGCCAATTTCCGGCGTTCCGGTGCCGGGGGCATAGACCGGATCCAGCACGTCGATATCAAAGCTGATGTAGGTGGGCTGGTCGCCGACAATCTCCCGCGCCCGCTGCATCACCCGCTCGACGCCCAGTTCATTGACCTGCTCCATACGGATAATCGTGATGCCGTTTTCCTCCGCCCAGCGGTGTTCATCCGCGGAGAACAGCGCGCCGCGAATACCGATTTGCACCGTGCGTCTCGGGTCGAGAACCCCCTCTTCCACGGCGCGGCGAAACGGGGTGCCGTGGGTAAAGCGCTCACCGCCAAAATAGCTGTCGTTGGTGTCCGAATGGGCATCAAAATGGATCATGCCCAGCGGCTTATTCCGTCCCAGCGCCCGCAAAATCGGCAAGGTGGTGAGATGGTCGCCCCCCGCGGTTAACGGCATTACCTGCTGCTGATTAAGGGCGTGATACCAGGCCTCAATGCGCGCCAGGCTATCCTGCATATCCACGGGATTAATCCGCACATCGCCCAGATCGCCTACCCGCGCATAATCGTAGGGAGAGCGGCGGGTCACCGGATGGATCCGCCGCACCAGGCTGGAGGCATTGCGCAGTTCGCGCGGCCCGTGGCGTGTGCCGGCACGGTTAGTGGTTCCGCCATCCCACGGCACCCCCACCACGCTGATATCCAGTTCGCTGGTCTGCGGGGCAAACGGAAGACGGAAAAAGGTCGGTAATCCGCTGAAGCGCGGAATTTCACCATCCTGCGGCTGCGGGTACTCATGTTCAGTTGCGGATGTCATTGCAGTTTCTCCATGGCTTATCGGGGCGATAAAGAGATACTGCGGAACGTAGTACAGAGAAAAAATAGTCAAAGCCAAAAAATTAGTTTAGAAAAATAAAAACAAAACCCGGGACTTACAGTGGAGTATTCCCCTATGTCAGTGGGCAAATTTCCCAATCTGCGCCTGTTACACGTTTTTATCACCGTCGCAAAATATCAGGGCTACGCCAACGCCCAGCAGGAGCTTAACCTGACGGTTTCGGCCATCAGCAACTATATGAGTGAGCTTGAAGAGAAGCTGGGAATCATTCTGTGTCGCCGTGGCAGAGGCGGATTTTCGCTGACGGAAAAAGGGGAAACCGTCCTTCAGCAAAGCATCGATTTGCTGAATTCGCTGGAGGATTTCGAACGCAATACGGCCACTCTGCGGGGCGAGCAAACCGGGATCTTTAATCTTGGCGTCATCGATTCTACGATTACCGATCCGATGCTGCCCATGAGCGATATTATTGCGACATTCAGCGAACGCTTCCCGCGGGTACAGATAAACCTGCAGGTCAGAAGTCCGAACGCGCTTTTACAGGGCGTGTTGAATAACGAACTGGATCTCGCCGTCGGGACCTTCTCACTTCAGGCCAACAGCGTGATTTCTCATCCGCTCTATCGCGAACAAAACTGGCTCTACTGCGGCGATAAGCACCCGCTCTTTACCGTTAAACATCTGACGGAAGCGCTGATTTCGCCGATGCGGATGGTCACCCGCAGCTACTGGAGCAACAGTGATTTGGGGCGTAAAGGCTTTAAGCAGAGCGAAGCCAGCGCCGAAAGTATGGAAGCACAGCTGATGCTCATCTTGTCCGGCAAATATATCGGCTATCTGCCGGAGCACTATGCGCTGCCGTGGGTACAAGCGCAAAAGCTGCGCGCCCTGCTGCCGACAGAATATGGCTACCAGGCTCCCTTTTCGCTGATCTTTCGCCGCGGGCGCAGCAAAGAGACGTTAATTCGCGCGATGCGGGATACCGTCCGCACTCGCGTGAAAGGGCGAAAAGGCTAAAGGCCGCAGGGCGGAAAAATCTGACGCTTACTCCCGGCCGCCGGCACCTATTCGTGAATCTTCCATTTTTGTTTGAGGATATTTTTATCCTGACTGTCCAGCCAGCGGTTCACCTTCTCCAGCAGCGGCTGATTATCTTTGTTCATCATATAGACTTTAAAACTGGCGGTGCCCGGGAAGGGTTTATCCGTCGCGACGCAGAAGACACCGGGCTCTTTGTTCTCGTAATAGACGCCTTCAATCAGGTCGGTGACCATCATATCGGCGGTTTTCTGGCGTAACGCCTCGAGATTATCGACGTTATTTTTGACCCTGATAATCTGCGCATGTTTGAGATGAGCATCGACGTAGCTCTGATTGGTGCCGCCCGGGTTAACAATCACTTTCACATTGGGGCGGTCAATCTTTTCCAGGCTGCCGAGTGCCGGGGCCGCCATACAGTTCGCCAGGGCGATTTTTCCGTTTGCCACCACCGGATGGCTGAGGGCGAAATCTTTAGCCCGTTCCGGGGTTTCAGTGACACCGCCCATCGCAATATCAAACTTATCGGCCTTCAGATCGCTGGAAAGCGTCGGCCAGCTGGTCAGCACAAAGGTGACCTTAAGCCCCAGCTTCTGCCCCAGATCCTTTGCCATATCCACGTCGTAACCACGCAGTTCGCCCGCTTCGTTGTGGAACGCCAGCGGAGCATAGTCGCCCGGAACGCCCACTTTCAACTCACCGCTTTGTTGAATCGCCTGCAGATCCCGCGCCTGGCTACCGCAGGCAATACTCGCGAGTACGAAGGTCAGACAGACCTTTAAGTTCATACCATCATCCTTATCAATACGTGGGTTTTGTGAAGGTTTTGCACGATTCCAGCGCGCTTTATTTTCTGCTCATTTGTTGCACAGATTACAACATTGTTAATCGTATGTTTTATTTTTGTGATGCACAACCAGGAAACGTTGCACTTTCTTTGTGCATATTCTGGCGAAAATATACGCTCTTTGTTCGCCTGCCTCGCGCATTTTCCCAGTGATACCGCAAAAAACGGTTTTCCGGAACAGATGGCATGCATCGTGCTTTGTTAGTTGAGTAACACAATGCGGGTTCATGAGAGAGAAATCTCATTGAGAGGCGGGTATGAACGATAACTCCAGGCTGTTTCGCACCATCGAGTCGATATTTAGTCAGCTGACGCCAAGTGAAAAACGCATCGGCAGCTGGCTACTGAGCCATCGGGAACATATTCCCTATGAAACGGCCGATAGCATTGCGCTGGCGACCGGTACCAGCGGGATCACCGTCGGCCGCTGCCTGCGCAAACTCGGCTATCGCAACCTCGACGACGTCAAAAACGGTCTGAAAGATCATACCCCGGCGCCCTATAAACACTGGGGCGTCATCGACCGCCTCGACTCCTGGGCGCAGCAGCAAACCCAGCCCGATCGCGCCAGCCTGTCGCTGCAGATGGAGCTGGATGCGATCCGCTATGTTTATCAGCTGGCGCAGGAAGAGACCTTCGCCCGGGTCAGCACGCGGATCGCCCAGGCCGATACGGTGATTGTGCTCGGGATCCAGTCCACGCGAGGCATCGCCAACAGCTTTTTTAGCCATCTCGAATACCTGCGCCCGCGCGTGACCTATGCCGACGGCAGTTCCGGTAGCTGGCTGGAGTCGCTGAACTCCGAATACGCACACCCTTACATCATCCTGACGGATACCCGCGCCTACTCCAGCACCGCCCGCCAGTTCTGTCGGGTTGCCGCCGAGCGGCGCATTGCCACCGCGCTGGTCACCGATATCTGGTGTCCGTGGGCCCGCGACTATCCGGTCGATCTGCTGCAGGTCAAAACCGATACAGGTCATTTTTGGGATTCCCTCGCCCCAATCAGCTGTCTTTTCAACCTGCTGCTCTCCGCGGTCGTCGAGCAACTCGGCCCGACGCTGTCGCGCCGGCTGGCCGAAAACCGGGCGCTGCAGCAGGAATTTGGTCAATTTGAACGTGAATAAGCGCCTGCTCGTCAGGCTCCAGGACAGGAAACAACAGATGAATCAGCAAGTCACTCTGGTCGATATCCGCGCGCGCTTTCCGGCGCTGGCTATCGATCTCAAGTACGCCAGCGCCGATAACATTACCGGCCAGCCCATCTATGCCGAAGCCCGCTGCCTGCTGCACCCGGATGCGGCGGCGGCGCTGGAGAGATCCCTGCGCATCGCGCAGCTGGCGGGCCTGAATCTGCAGGTTCTCGATGCCTATCGTCCGCAGCAGGCGCAGCAGTTGCTGTGGAACGCCTGTCCGAACCAGGACTACGTGGTGCCGATTGCACTCGGTTCGAACCACAGCCGCGGTACCGCTATTGATGTGACGTTAATCGACGAAAACGGCCAGCCGCTGGATATGGGCACCGCCTTCGATGAGATGGACGATCTCTCTCACCCTTATCACCCGGCGGTTCCCCAGGCCGCCCAACGTAACCGCCTGCTATTGAACGCCATTATGTTTGGCGGCGGCTTTAAGGGTATTTCCACGGAATGGTGGCACTTCGAATTACCGGATGCGGCCGGTTATCCGCTCCTTGACGATGTTTTCGCCTGCCTGTCCCCCGCTCACACTGACGGAGTCATTCCATGAATATGAGTCGCACCTCTTTTACCGGTTTTCGCCCGCTGCTGTTGGCCGTTGCGCTGGCAGCGGCTATCGCCCCGGCTTATGCTGCCGTGCCCAAAGATATGCTGGTCATCGGTAAAGCCGCCGATCCGCAGACGCTCGACCCGGCCGTCACTATTGATAATAACGACTGGACGGTCACCTACCCGGCCTATCAGCGGCTGGTCAAATACAAAACCCAGGACGGGAAAGGCTCAACGGACGTCGAGGGCGACCTGGCCGAAAGCTGGCAGGTCTCTGATGACGGTAAAACCTGGACCTTTTCACTGCACAAAAACATGCAGTTTGACGACGGCACGCCGGTCACCGCCGAAGCGGTAAAACTCTCTTTCGAACGCCTGATGCGCATTAAGCAAGGTCCTTCGGAAGCCTTCCCGAGCGGGCTGAAAATTGAGGCCGTGGATCCCGCCACGGTGCGCTTCATCCTGCCGGACTCGTTCGCTCCGTTCCTCCACACCCTGGCCAATGATGGCGCGTCGATCGTCAACCCGGCGGTCCTGAAGGCCAACGCCGCCGATGACGCCCGCGCCTGGCTGGCGGAACACACCGCCGGCTCGGGAGCCTATATGCTGCAGCGCTGGCAGAAAGGCCAGCAGCTGGTGCTGGTGCCCAACCCGCACTTCAGCGGCACGAAGCCGACCTTTAAACGCGTGACGGTGAAGATTATTGGTGAAAGCGCCGCCCGCCGTCTGCAGCTGACCAAGGGCGATCTGGATATTGCCGATGCGCTGCCGGTCGACCAGTTTGCTGCCCTGAAGAAGCAGGATAGCGTGGCGGTGTATGACTATCCGGCGCTACGCGTGACCTACCTGTATCTCAACAACAGCAAAGCGCCGATGAATCAGGTCGATTTACGCCGCGCCGTCTCCTGGGCCACCGATTATCAAGGGATGGTCAACGGCATTCTCGGCGGCAACGGCAAACAGATGCGCGGCCCAATCCCCGACGGTATGTGGGGCTTTGACCCGAGCGCGATGCAGTATTCCCTTGATATGGATAAAGCCAAAGCCGCGCTGGCCAACGTCGCCGATAAGCCAAAAACCCTGTCGTTCCTCTACTCCGATAACGACCCGAACTGGGAGCCGATTGCGCTCTCCACCCAGGCAAATCTGCAAACCCTCGGCATCCAGGTGAAGCTGGAAAAACTGGCTAACGCCACCATGCGCGAGCGCATTGGTAAAGGGGATTACGATATCGCTATCGGCAACTGGAGCCCGGATTTCGCCGACCCCTATATGTTCATGAACTACTGGTTCGAGTCAGATAAAAAAGGGCTGCCGGGCAACCGTTCGTTCTATGCCAACCCGCAGGTTGACGCGCTGCTCAAACAGGCCGTCGCCACTACCGACCAGACAGAACGCACCCGGGATTATCAGGCGGCGCAGAAAACCGTTATCGATGAGGCCGCCTACGTCTATCTGTTCCAGAAGAACTACCAGGTGGCGATGAATAAAGAGGTCAAGGGCTTCGTCTTCAACCCGATGCTTGAGCAGATTTTCAATATTGCCGATATGCACAAATAGCGCATCTTAACCTTGTGATGCCGGGCCGTCGCGGGCCCGGCAGAGGGCGTCATCATGAGTTTCTGGGGTTTAATTCGACAACGCAGTTGGGGGCTGGTCCTCGTCGTCGCCGGCGTCTGCGTGATCACCTTTATTATTTCGCACCTCATTCCCGGCGATCCGGCGCGGCTGCTGGCAGGCGATCGCGCGAGCGACGAAATCGTCCGCCATATCCGCCAGCAGCTGGGGCTGGATTTGCCGTTATGGCAGCAGTTTTTCCATTATGTCAACGCCCTGCTGCACGGCGATCTGGGGACCTCCATCCGTACCGGGCGTCCGGTGCTGGAAGATTTAAAGACCTTTTTCCCGGCCACGCTCGAACTGGCGATCTGCGCCCTGTTTATCGCGCTGGTGGTCGGCATTCCGCTGGGGGTACTTTCGGCGGTATATCGCAACCGCTGGACCGATCACCTGGTTCGCCTGATGGCGCTGACCGGAATCTCGACCCCGGCGTTCTGGCTGGGGCTGGGAGTGATTGTCCTGTTTTACGGCAAACTGGACTGGCTGCCCGGCAGCGGGCGCCTTGACGACTGGTTTGACCCGCCCACCCGCGTGACCGGCTTTTATCTGATCGATTCGCTGCTGGAAGGCAACATCGACGTGTTCTTTAACGCGCTGCAGCATCTGATTCTGCCGGCAACCACGCTGGCGTTCGTCCACCTGGGGATTGTCGCCCGGCAAATTCGCTCCGCCATGCTGGAGCAGCTGAGTGAAGATTATATCCGCACGGCGCTGGCCAGCGGCCTGCCAAAATGGACCATCGTGATGCGCTATGCGCTGCCTAACGCGCTGATTCCCTCAGTCACGGTGCTGGGGCTGGCGCTGGGCGATCTGCTGTACGGCGCGGTGCTGACCGAAACCGTCTTTGCCTGGCCCGGAATGGGCGCCTACGTCGTCTCCTCTATTCAGGCGCTCGATTTCCCGGCGGTGATGGGCTTTGCCGTGGTGGTGTCCTTTGCTTACGTGCTGGTCAATCTGCTCGTCGACCTGCTCTATTTATGGATAGACCCGCGCATGGGTCGGGGAGAAAACTAAGTGATGATGACCCAGGAACGCCCCGGCGCTATCGAAAAAACCCGCCGCAACACCGTGTGGAAGCGCCGTCTGTGGCTGATACGCAAAAGCCCGCTGACGCTGATCGGCGGCGCCATTATGTTGATCATGCTGTTTTTGATGATCTTCTCGCCGTGGCTGGTACCGCACGATCCCAACGCAATCGATCTCACCGCCCGTCTGCAGGCGCCGTCGCTGTCCCACTGGTTCGGTACCGACGAGGTCGGTCGCGATCTGTTCAGTCGGGTGCTGATCGGTAGCCAGCAATCGATCGCCGCCGGCCTGGCGGTGGTGCTGATCGCCGGGATCAGCGGTTCGCTGCTGGGCTGCCTTTCCGGCGTGCTCGGCGGACGCAGCGATGCGCTGATCATGCGGCTGATGGATATCATGCTGTCGATCCCTTCGCTGGTGCTGACGATGGCGCTGGCCGCCGCGTTAGGCCCAAGCTTATTCAACGCCATGCTGGCGATCGCTATTGTGCGTATTCCGTTTTATGTCCGTCTGGCGCGGGGACAGACGCTGGTGGTGCGCCAGCACAGCTTCGTCGAAGCTTCGGTAACCTTCGGCGCCTCCCGCTGGCACCTGATCAGCTGGCATATTTTACGCAACGCCCTGCCGCCGCTGGTGGTGCAGGCATCGCTGGATATCGGCAGCGCCATTCTGATGGCGGCAACGCTGGGCTTTATCGGCCTCGGCGCGCAACAGCCTACCGCTGAGTGGGGCGCGATGGTGGCAAACGGTCGCAACTACGTCCTCGATCAGTGGTGGTACTGCGCCTTCCCGGGAGCGGCGATCCTGATCACCGCCGTCGGTTTTAATCTGTTTGGGGACGGGATCCAGGATTTACTCGATCCGAAGTCCGGAGGACGCAACGCATGAGTAATCGGGTTCTGACAATCGACAACGTCCGTTTGAGCTTCCCCGTCTACCAGGGGGAAGTACATGTACTGAACGCGGTCTCGATGCATATTGACCGCGGCGAAATCGTCGGCGTGGTGGGGGAATCGGGCTCCGGCAAATCCGTCACCGCTATGCTGGCGATGCGTCTGCTGCCGCCGGCAAGCTATCAGATTCACAGCGGTCAGGTGACGCTGATGGGAAACGATATTCTCAAGGCTTCAGAGCAAGAGATGCGCGATATCCGCGGCCGTCGGGTGGCGATGATTTTTCAGGAGCCGATGACCGCCCTGAATCCAACGCGGCGAATCGGCAAGCAGATGGTCGACGTTATTCGTCAGCATCGTCCCCTTTCTGCCCGCGAGGCGCGCGCCAGGGCGGTGGCGCTGCTGGCGGATATGCAGATCGCCGATCCGCAGCGGGTGATGGAGCGTTACCCCTTCGAACTCTCCGGCGGGATGCGCCAGCGGGTGATGATCGCCATCGCCTTTTCCTGCGAGCCCGACCTGCTGATTGCCGATGAACCGACCACCGCGCTGGACGTGACCGTTCAGCGCCAGGTGCTGCGCCTGCTAAAACAGAAAGCGCTGGCCACGGGCACCGCGGTGCTGTTTATCAGCCACGATATGGCGGTGGTTTCACAGATCTGCGATCGGCTGTACGTCATGTATGCCGGCGCGGTGATTGAAAGCGGATTAACACAGCAGGTGCTGCATCAGCCTCTGCATCCCTACTCCGTCGGCCTGCTCGACAGCGCCCCGGATAACGGCGAGCCGCGTTCGCTGCTGCGCTCAATTCCCGGCACGGTGCCGAATCTGGCGCGATTACCGGGCGGCTGCGCCTTTCGCGAACGCTGCTTTGCCGCCGGCGAGGGCTGCGGCATCACGCCGGTGCTCCGCCCGATAGAACAGACCGGGCAGCAGGCGGCCTGCTGGTACCCTCAACGGGAGAAAACGCATGTCTGAGATGCTGCTGAAACTGAACGATGTTCATCTTAACTTCCCGGCGCGTAAGAACTGGCGCGGCAAAGTCGTCGAACGGGTATATGCGCTAAACGGGCTGGATATCACGGCGTATCGCGGTGAAACCTTAGGTATCGTCGGCGAGTCCGGCTGTGGGAAAAGTACCCTTGCAAAGCTGCTGATGGGCATGCTTAAGCCCTCTCACGGCCAGTTTGAGCGCGCGACGACGTCCGGCAGCGGGCGTATGCAGATGGTGTTTCAGGATCCGCTCTCCTCACTGGATCCACGGCTACCGGTCTGGCGCACTATCACCGAGCCGGTGTGGATCCAGTCGCGCCCCAGTGAACAGGCCCGACGCCTTCTGGCTGAGCAGCTGGCGTTGCAGGTAGGTATCCGCCCGGAGTATCTCGACCGCCTGCCGCACGAGTTTTCCGGCGGCCAGCGCCAGCGCATTGCCATTGCCCGCGCGCTGTCGGCAAAGCCGGATATTATCGTGCTGGATGAGCCGACCTCGGCGCTGGATATTTCGGTACAGGCGCAGATCCTCAACCTGCTGGTCGAGCTGCAAAAACAGCAGAACCTGACCTATGTCCTGATTTCGCATAACGTGTCCGTAGTGCGCCATATGAGCGATCGCGTCGCCGTGATGTATCTCGGACAAATCGTTGAGATGGGCGAGGCGCGTCAGGTCCTCGATAACCCGGCCCATCCCTATACCCGGCTATTGATGGATTCGGTACCGCGTATCGGCTCAGCGCTGGGCGAAGCGCCGCGCAACACGGAATTACCCGGCAATCGCCATCTGCCCGAGGGCTGCTACTTCCGCGATCGCTGTCCGTTCGCCGGCGCGGGCTGCGAGAAACCGCAGCCGCTACGCCCGTCGGATAACGGGACCGCGGCCCGTTGCTGGCAGGCGGAAGCGCTAATCGGTCAGCCGCTCAACGCCGGGAAGGCCCTCTAGTTGTATTCGAGCGCGAAGGTCGCCAGACCGTTAGCCCGTCCGGGCGTCACGACATCTCCCGTTTGCACGTATCGGGCGGTGAAGTTGATGCTTTCGGCCGCGGCGGCGTTCCCGCCCGCAATGTGCTTAAGAACCGGCAGGTTGCTGGATTCGTTGATTTTCACCGGGGTTCCCGCAGAGGGCGCCGGCGCGGGATTGTTGCCATAGCTTAGCTCGATTCCTACACCGCTCGCAGCCCCGTCGACTTTTTCCAGCGCCAGGGTATCGCTGACGCCGGGATCGGCGGTCACGCCAAAAAAACCAATACGGATATCGGTGGGCGTGGTGCAAGAGACCGGGATGCTGAAGGTCTGCGCCACCCCGGCGGCGGTGCTTTTGCCTTTGAATTCCGCTTTATTGACCGTACCCAGATTAACGTTAATCGTCGGGCGAGCCACCTGACAGCTACCGCTGGCGCCGATATCCACGTTGAGCGCAGCGAGGTCGATACTCACCGGCGCGCTGGCCGTTCGGGCGGTGCGGCTGCTGTCCTGCTCCTCGATGTATAAATTTCCTACCTGCGGCAGCCCCGGGACACTGGCGTGGTTGCCGCTGACCAACGCGACATCGCCGGTTTTATAAAAGGTGATATACGCCTTCACCACCACCTCCCGCTGGGCAAGCAGCGTTGACAGCTGTGAACTCTCGCAAACCGTCACGGATTCACTTCCAGCGGGTGCATTGCTGCCGTCAATATAGTGAACAGGACCGCCGCCGCACTGAAAGCCCAACGAATAGCCCATCCCGCTGAGCGCGGAGGCATAAACATGCTGGCCGTTAATGATTCGCGGCGAGCCGGCCGTGTTGATCTGCCGGTACACAATACGTTTCCAGCTGGCGCCGGGCAGCTGCAGATCGCAAACGAAGTGAATACCGCCGCCGCTATCGGCCATTGCGTTGGTCATCTGCGTATCGGCGCGTAGCGTCGGCAAATAGCGAATGTTCGGCACGTTAATCGTCATCTGTCCTACGCGACCGCCGCAGCTCTCGGCCCATCCGGGTTGACTATAGATTGCCGACAATAACAGGCACAGCAACGCGACTAAACGAAAGCCGTAATACATGGCTTTTCTCCTCGGTTTACAAACAAAGACCCGCCGCAGTTTTCACCGCATTCTGCTGCTGACGGTCGGAAAGATGAAAATGTAGCGAGCATTTCCGCGAAATGTTGTTATCGACCCAGTCCGCGTCGAGCGTACCCTCTTCCGGTATCCCACTGAGGTACACCTGGCCGCTATCGGCCACCATGCCTCCCGCTGCCGCCCCGGTGTCGTCCCCTTCGGGGTGCAAATGTACGCTGGCGCCAAACGGAATCGCCCCGTTCCTGTCGTGGAGGGTAAACAGCACGCGATTACCGATATGGGTCCGGTAGTTCGCCAGGACTATCGCGCCGCCGCCGGGAATCACGGTTTGCCCTTGTAGATCGACATCGGTGTCGTTGGTCATCGATTCAGTATCCAGGGTCAGGGTATTTTTTCGGTACACCGTTAAGGTCGGCACCACGGCATAGCCCCGCCCATCGGTGTGGATATTGCTCCCGTTCTGAATGGCCACATTCGCCGCGCCGGGCGCCCGAACGATAGCAAAGCTGTCGCCAACCGGTTGGCCTAATGTCACGCCGTAGGGATGCGCCACGAGCGAGCCGGCGGCTCCCCAGGTCAGCTGGTGACTTACGCGGTCATGGCGATAACCCAGCTGGGCGCTGCCGTATCCACCGTGGTAATCCAGAGCGGCACTACTGTTGCTCCCCTGCCCGGCATTAGCGTACCCCTGCTGAACGGAATAATAGAGATGAGGACGATGTGGCACCGAGCCATACATCGAAACCTGCTGCGAAGTGTGCCCATTGTTATCGGAGGTCGTGCTGTAGCTCAGGGAGCTGTCCGCCAGCGGGCCACCCAGCGGAATATTGAGGTTAAATGACCAGGCGCTGTCCGCTTGATCATGATCGGCAGATTGCGTGTAGTAATAGCCCACTCCCCACGCGATCCCTTTCCAGGCGCTATAGAACCCCAGGTGCACCGTTTCATCGTGGCCGCTGCTGTGCCAGTAGTGCTGCGAGTAAGCAGAAATGGCCAGACTACTGAGAGAACCAACCGCCTGGGCAACGGAGAGCTCTTCCCGGCTACGTTTGTGATCAAGCTGTCCGTCCGGGCTTTCGAGCGCATTGGCCTCGCTAAAGTCGTCATAGCCGCTCGACGAGTAACGATAGCTGGCGAGGCTAAAAGAGGTGCCGGTCCGGACAAAATCTTTCTGATACTGCACGCGAAACGACTGCCCCACGGAGCGCGTGCTGGAAGGAGCGGTAGTGCTGGCCCAGGTGACGTCGCCGCCCAGCGATCCCAGCTCACCAAATCCCCGCCCGGCCCCCAACGCCCAGGCCTGATAATTCTGCGCCAGCTGAGTACCGCCGTATAAAGTCAACGCCGCAGGTAATCCATAAAAGAACGTTCCCTGCACAAATTCCGGCGATCGAACCTGATGCTGACCGGCGTGATAGCGCCCGCCGCTAAGGCTGAATTTGCTTCGCCCCTCCCGGAGCATAAACGGCACGGCGGAATAAGGCTGGGTAAACGTCCGAACCGACCCGTCGCTCTCTTTCACCTGCACATCCAGATCGCCACTTTGTGCCGTCGGGTAGAGGTCTTTGATGGCAAAGGCCCCCGGCGAGACGAAGGTTTCATAGATAACGTAGCCGTGCTGCGAGACCGTTACTTTGGCATTGCTGTGCGCCATACCGCGAATCACCGGCGCAAAACCCCGCTGGCTGTCGGGCAGCATTTCATCGTCAGACATCAGCTGTACGCCGCGAAATGGCACGCTATCGAATACATCGCCGGTTGTGAAGGTATCGCCAATCCGCAGCAGGCTGTTGAGTGATTTCACATCTCGCTGCAGCCAGGTGGTTTGGGAATGCCAGCGATACTGCCGATCGTACTGCATCGCCGAAATATTGCGTAAGCGCCAGGGCCCCAGGTTCGCCCCGCTGCGTAAATTCAGATAGCTTGACTGGATGCGGGTATCAGACTGGCGAGTTTGCGCTCCGGTCAAATTGTAATTAACAAACGCCGCCGGGATCCCGTCATCCCAGCGCACCGGATCGACATAGCCGCGGCTTTGCGTGTTCATCGCTGCCTGAGGAATACGCATATTCAGACGCTGGCTGGCGAAATCAAAGCGGCTGCTGGCATCGGGAATATAGTGTTCAATCCGGGTGAAAGTTTCACCGTCATGCAGCGTGTTAAATGCGGTAAAGGCGCTGACGTTCACACCCAATTCGGCCAGTTGCGCGACGGTTAAAACCGGCTGCAGCGCCCCATTTTCCTCCACAAAGGTGATGGCCCCCTGACCGGCGTCCTGGTTGTTCACCCAGATGTTGACCGAATAAACCCCGGGCTGTTGGCCACCGGATTTAGCAAAATAGTGCAAGTCCGCCATTTTTTGCTGCGGGCTGGCAAACTCTAAGGCGGCCGGATCGAAGTAATCATCCGCCGATACCCGGGCGCTCTGACACAATAAACAGAGCAGCGGCGGCAGGCTTGCGATCAATCGGGAATCCCCGAACGGGGTCGCCATCACGGAATAGCCGTGAAGAATTACAGGGGACTTTTTTTTCACAATCGCTGACCTGGCAATGCAAAGCGCAAGGATTACTGCTGCGCGCTATCCGTAATACCGCCAAAATCATTAATGGCGCGCCACCTAATCGTCCCTGCACCGTTAACCGGCCACTCTTTGCGGGTTAACGGTCCAATCATGCCGGGTTCATCTATCTCTTTACCGCCCACCGAGAGGGAGAAAAAGGAGACAAAATAAGGCGTTGGGTTGTGCGCCACCAGTCGATTACCCTCCACTTTAAAGGTTAATTGCTGCCAGGCTTTCATCGGATCCCCGGCAAGGCTATTCGGTCGATAAAAAATCTTGAATTTAGATTTAATATTGACCTGGAGTTTATTCACATCCCCTTTTTGCGTCGGGGCTATGCTTTTTACATTCAGCCAATAAACGGATTCGCGATCGCGAGGAAGATCGGCGCCAATGAAATTAATTCGCAATACGTTTTCTTGATCCGGGTCGAGACGAAACAGCGGCGGCGTGACAATAAAAGGGACTGGTCCCTGCTCTTTTTCCACATAGTTTTCTACCCACGACTGCACCAGATAGGGGGAATGCGGATCCGCATTGCTCACTGAAATAGAGGCTTCACGTTTTCCTTCCTGATATATAACCCGGGTGCCGCCCATAATAATACCGGCCTGGGCCGCAGCGGCTAACAATAAAAAGGCAGCCGCGATACCGGCCAGCATGTTTTTCATAATCACAACCATCAGATAAGCGTCTGGAAAACAACGAATAAAAAAGAAACTATCCAGTAAATGCATAATAATGAGCAGGTAAACCTGCTCATTGATGTGTTAGTTGTAAACCATATTGAAGTTTGCCGTGCCGTTTGCCGCCCCGGCGGAAACCGCGCTGGTGGAGATATAATCGGCAAAAAACTCCAGATCCGCGGTCCCGGTGCTGGCTCCGCCGGCACCCGCAAGTACCGTCTGGTCACGTGATACCGTTCCGAGGTTAATCGGCGTGGCGCGGTCATCCTCATACAGTTTAATGGCTACGCCCTGGGCGCCACCGTTAACCGCCAGCAGATTGCTGTTGTTACTATCTCGGGTGCCGTCAAACAGCACCGCCACTCTGGTGACGGAGGCTGGACAATCTTTCACTTTAATGTGGAAGGCGGTTTTCGTGGTCTCAGAACCTGCGCCAGTAAAGAAGTTGCTTGCCCATTTGCCCAAATCGATTACCTGGCTGGCGCTGTTGCTATCAATATCGCAGGAGGTATCGGTAATTGAACCGGAGAATTCGATCTGGCCGCCCGTGCTTTGCGTCCCTGTGCTGGCGCCAGGGTTAACGGACAATGCGGAACGCGCGGGTTGTGACGGTGATGCTAATACTACGCCGGACACCAGAGCACCGACAATCATTGCCATAATACGAAATTGTGTCTTCATTATTTATCTCATTTCTAACATATATTTATAACAGATCGCGCCCAGGGCGGTGATGACCTGAGTGGTTCTGCTTGCAGATTGTCCATGTTAAAAATAGTCGCGTTCCCTCTGCAGGATATTAAATGCACAGCAGGACCGTCCATTTAATTTATTTCAACACGTTCGTGAAATAATTTTTAAACGGAGGGACATAGCAAAACATTTAACATTGGAAGAAATGTTATTCCTGATAAAAATAAAAAACAATAATTTGTTATGTTAATGAAATAACGTTTTATTTTACATTTAAAATGTAATTCATCATTTTCGCCTGAATTGTTAATTCTCAAACCCAAAAAACCAAACATCATAACAATAACGCACAACAACGCCACTTATTAATTAACAAATTTAATAAAAACCGCGCTATTCTGGTGAGATTTTTTCTGTGCAGGCGCAAGGCATAAACCCAGAATTAGGAATATTCTTAGTCGAGGTCATGTTATTTATTTTGTCACCCCCGAAATCATAATAACACTAATAAATACCTGTCCTTGTTTTCTCACGGTGACATATTTCAAATGAAAGAATAAGTTGAATAAATTTCATATTTATCGATTTAATAAACATCATGCAAAGGCGCGGATCGCCGTTTTTAAAAGACGTGACAAGGATTACCGACCAGTGGGACAGCCGACGGCATAAAAAAACCCGTCACCTCAGATACCGGTGACGGGTTTGAGCCCCCCGCAGCAGGTCAGATATTCAGACCGGCAATTAAAACAGTCCTAACGGCGCGGTACCGTAGCTCACCAGCAGGTTTTTCGTCTGTTGATAGGCATCAAGGGCCATTTTATGAGTTTCACGACCGACGCCTGACTGTTTATAGCCGCCAAACGCGGCATGGGCCGGGTAGACGTGATAACAGTTGGTCCAGACACGACCGGCTTTAATCCCACGCCCCATTCGGTACGCCAGATTGCTGTCGCGGGTCCAGACGCCGGCGCCGAGCCCAAACTGAGTCTGGTTGGCTATTTCCAGCGCTTCTGCCTCATCTTTGAAGGTCGTGACGCCGATGACCGGGCCAAAAATCTCTTCCTGGAAGCTGCGCATATCATTGCGCCCCTTAATCAGAGTTGGCTGAATGTAGTAACCATTATCCAGTTCAGCCGTAATACTGGCGCGTTCTCCGCCGGTCAGGATCTGCCCCCCCTCTTCGCGGGCAATCTTAATGTACGACAGGATCTTATCGAACTGCTGGCGTGATGCCTGTGCTCCGATCATGGTGTCGGTATCAAAGGGATCGCCGCGGCGAATCTGGGCCACCTTCGCCATCACTCGCTCCATAAACGGCTCGTAGATGGATTCATGGATCAGGGCGCGCGATGGGCAGGTACATACTTCGCCCTGGTTGAAGAAGCCCAGCACCAGCCCCTCCACCGCCTTCTCGATAAACTCTTCTTCTCCGTCCATCACATCGGCAAAATAGATATTTGGCGACTTGCCGCCCAGCTCAACGGTGGCGGGAATAATGTTCTCCGCCGCGCAGGCCAGAATATGCCGTCCGACGGGCGTTGAGCCGGTAAAGGCAATTTTGGCAATACGCTTGCTGGTTGCCAGCGCTTCACCGGCCTCTTTACCGAAGCCCTGCACCACGTTCAGGACGCCCGGCGGGAAGAGGTCGCCAATAATTTCCAGCAGCAGCGTGATGCTCAGCGGCGTCTGCTCTGCCGGCTTGAGCACCACACAGTTCCCGGCCGCCAGCGCCGGCGCCAGCTTCCAGGCCGCCATCAGCAGCGGAAAGTTCCACGGAATAATTTGCCCGACTACGCCCAGCGGTTCATGGAAGTGATAGGCCACGGTGGTTTCATCAATTTCCGCAGTACTCCCCTCCTGTGCCCGCAGACAGCCGGCAAAATAGCGGAAGTGATCGACCGCCAACGGCAGATCGGCATTCAGCGTTTCGCGCACCGGTTTACCATTGTCCCAGCTTTCAGCAATCGCCAGATATTCCAGGTTCTCCTGAATCCGATCGGCGACCTGAAGCAGCAGGTTGGAACGATGCTGTACCGATGTTTTCCCCCAGGCTTCCGCGGCGCGGTGTGCGGCATCAAGAGCAAAGTCGATATCTTTGGCATCGGAGCGGGGAAATTGTGCAATGTCACTCCCGTCCACGGGGGAGGTATTCATAAAGTATTCGCCGCCGAGTGGTTCGACAAATTGACCGTCAATATAGTTACCGTATGCGGACTTGAATGAAACTAAGGCGCCCGGGGTGCCAGGATGTGCATAACGCATTGCAATCTCCTTCTGTAGGGTTGAGGCGCAGCGGCGTATTGGTTTTTTGCTGTTGCCTGCTGCACAGAAGCTTATGCAGAGGTTATGCCAGATTTATTGAAGGAATAAATAGCTAAACAATTCAATACCATAAGATGTAATCCTGTATCGCATGGAGACGTAATTTTGCTTATGTGTCGCAAATCGCAACACATGAGAAACCATAAAGCTACAATATTGCAACATCATCCATCCGACCCCGAGGTGCTCCGTGCAAGGTAATTCGTTTACTCTCGATCCCGAGGTAAAAACCAGCCCGTTGCTCAGCGATTCCTGGTTTCGTAGCCAGCAGTACGGCCTGGATCCCGCGACGGATGATTTCCCGCGCCTGGGTTCCGGCGAACTGGCGGATGCGCTGGCCAGCCATGCCCGCTTACAGCAGCTGACCCAGCCGGTGGTGAACACCCTGTCGCGAAAAGTGAGCGATCTCCAGTCGGTGGTAATCCTCTCTGACGCCAGCGGTCTGGTGCTGCAAACCTTCGGTAACATGCACGCCATGCAGAAAGCACAAAGCTTCGCGCTGGCTCCGGGAAATCTGTGGAGCGAGAGCGGGCGCGGTACCAACGCCATCGGTACCGCGCTGGCCATTGACGACAGCTGTGAAATCGACGGTCGCCAGCACTTCCTTACCCGCAATCAGGATCTCTATTGCGCCGCGATGCCGGTTCAGAGTCCGGACGGAAAAATTGCCGGGGTGCTGGATATTTCCGGCCCGGCCCACTTCCCGCACCCCCACACGCTGGCGTGGGTAAAAGAGGCCGCGAAGCAGATTGAATATCTGTGGGTAAAACAGAGTCTCCATCCGCAGCAGTGGCTGATGAGCCTGCACCTTCACCCCCACAAACTCGACAGCGTTGAAGAGCTACTTCTGGTCTTTTCCGATAACGTGCTGACCGCCGGCAACCGCCTGGCGATGCGCGATCTGGGCCTGGATAGCGGACAACTCGGCCATATCACCTTTCAGCAGCTGTTTCCTCAGCTGGCGCAAACGGCGGTGAATGTTCCGCTGCCGCTGACCCACCAGCGACAAACCTATTACTACCGCCTGCGCGCGCCAACCCGAACCCACGTTGCGGTACCGGCTCCGGCCCCCGCGCCGACGCTGCCGGCCATCGAGCTGCCTTTCGCCAGTCAGCGTGAGGGGGAGAAGATGGTGCGTCTGCTGAATGCCGGCATTGCCCTGTGTATTGAAGGCGAAACCGGATGCGGCAAAGAGTTTGTCAGCCGCACGCTTCACCAGCACAGCCGCTGGCGCCACGGTAAATTCGTGGCTATCAACTGCGCGGCGATCCCCGAATCGCTGATTGAATCGGAGCTGTTTGGCTACCAGCCTGGCGCCTTTACCGGCGCCAGTAAGAATGGCTATATCGGTAAAATTCGCGAGGCGGATGGCGGCGTGCTGTTTCTCGATGAGATTGGCGATATGCCGATGCTGCTTCAGACCCGGCTGCTGCGGGTGCTACAGGAAAAAGAGGTTACGCCGCTCGGCGCCAGTCAGAGCGCTCCGGTCAGCTTTGCGCTTATTTGCGCCACCCACCGTAACCTGATGCAGCATGTTGCCGACGGTACGTTTCGCGAGGACCTGCTCTATCGCCTGCGCGAATTCGCCCTCACTATTCCGCCGCTGCGGGAGTGGCCACAGCTGCCGGCGTTTCTTCAGCAGCTATGGCAAACCCTCGGTGCCGAAGCGCGACACGTAGAGCTCTCGCCTGCGCTCCTGACCCATCTCGCCACCCTTCCCTGGCCGGGCAACGTGCGCCAGCTACAAAGCCTGCTGAAGGTGCTGCTGGCGCTGGCTGATGAAGGAGAACAACTGGAGGTGGAGGATTTACCGGCGGAGTACCGGTCAGCCCCGGCTCCGGCTCCGTCACGCGGATTGCAGCAGCACGATGCCCAGCTGATTGCCGACACGCTGTCGACGTATAACGGTAATGTCAGTAAAGCGGCGCAGGCTCTGGGAGTCGCGCGCAGCACGCTCTACCGGCGCGCCGCGCGGACAAGAAACTAAACCTTAGCTACGGCGTAAAACGGGCCGGCAGCCAGGAAAACATGCGCTGGCTGATGGCTTCACAAATCCGCACCATTGCCGGCCCAAAGGCCTGCCAGACCCCTTTGCTCACCCAGACGGCAACCGCCGCCACCGCCACTGCGCCGGCCATATCCAGCGGAAAATGGACCCCGAGGAAAATGCGTGACCAGGCCACCGGCAGCGAAGCGAGCAGGACAAACAGCCCGAGGCTGCGTAGACGCAGCGAAAGCAGCGCAAATGCCGCGCTGAACATCACCAGGCCGTGATCGCTCGGGAAGCCATTATCCGCCGGATGGCTGATCCAGGTATGGCCCAGCGGCATCATAAACGGCCGGGGGTGGAACCACAGCGAGCCGCAGAGATAGCCCAACGCAAGCGCCATCAGAATATTCAGCGTGCAAAACAGCGCCTGCCGGTGCCCCTGGCGGCCGCCTAAAAACCACAGACCGAGCAGAATAGCCGGAACGATAAAGATCATTCCGCTTGCGCAGAAGCGGGCTAGCGCCAGAAGGCTCTCCGACGTTCCCGGCTGAGCATTCAGCGCCAGAAAAGCGCTTTGGTTAACCGTTTCGAGTACATTCATTGCGAGGGTCCATGCCAGTCATATTACTGTCATTATCGCGATTCTCTCTTAAGTTACGCTTAACCCCACGCCGAAGAGATGACGCATTTTATGGGTGGCCTCCGGTCTGGCGGATCGCCTGGGGCAATCCGGCGAGCAGCGCATCGATGGTGACCCGGATCTTCTGCGGCACCCACGGCGCCTCGGGCCAGACGGCGGAGATCGCGAAGGTGACGCTGGCGCTTTGCGGCAGAATACAGCGCAGCCGCCCCTGTTCAACCTCCTGGGCAGCCAGCCAGTCCGGAATCCAGGCAATACCCAGCCCGCTCACCGCCGCCGCCGCTATCGCCGTAAAATCATCCATCACCAGATGCGCCTGCGGCTGCCAGGCCACGGGACCGCTTTGTGGATCGTGCAGCCGCCATTTCTGAAGCTGCCCGCCGCGCAGGTAACCGATGGTCTGGTGTCCGGCCAGTTCAGGGAGAGTCGATGGTTGCGGATGCGCCTGTAAATAGGCGGGCGAGGCGCAAAGTACCATGCCATGGTGGCCGAGGTGACGAGCTTTCAGGAAGGTGGAATCTGCCAGCGTGCCAATACGAATCGCCAGATCGAATCCCTCTTCAAAAAGATTAACCTGGCGGTCGCTGAAAGAGAGCGCGAGTTTTAGCTGCGGATAGCGCTGGCTGAGAGAAAAGAGAATCGGGGATACGCAGCGTTGGCCAAACAGCACCGGCAGGCTGATCCGCAGCCGCCCTTGCACCCGCATTTTGCCGCGATGGATTTCATCCTCCGCCTCGCGAATACTGTCCAGCGCCTGACGACATTGCAGGTAGAACAGCTCCCCCTCTTCCGTCAGGGTCTGACTGCGGGTCGTTCGCTGGAAAAGCGCCGCGCCCAACCGCGCCTCGAGACGAGCGACCGTTTTACCGACCGCCGAGCGGGTCACGTGCAGCCTCTCCGCCGCCTTAGCAAAGTTACCGCACTCCACGACGGCGACAAAAACCGGAATACCGCTCAGGTCGGTGTTCATAAGATTGGTTCCTGAAAGGATACAATTGAGAAAAATAATGTCACTACTGGCGCCAAAAAGACAGTGTTAGCCTTTGCGTAACCACGATAACCAGAGGCCACGTCCCATGAGTCAGGTTTTACTTTTGAAATCCAGCATCAACGGTCAGGCATCGCTGACCAACCGGTTAATAGATGACTATATGCAGATGCGCAAAGCGTCTGGCCAGCAGGATAGCGTGACAGAACGCGATCTGACGACCATGGCGCTGCCGGCCCTCGATCGGCCGCTGTTTGCCGCCCTGCGCGGCGCCCAGGATCCGACTCCGGCGATCCAGCGGGGCGTCGCGCTATCGGATAGGCTGATTGATGAGCTGAAAACCAGCGATCTGCTGGTGATCGGCGCCCCCATGTATAATCTCAACGTCCCTACCGATCTGAAAAAATGGTTTGATCTGGTCGCCAGGGCCCGCGAAACCTTCCGCTACACCGACAGCTGGCCTCAGGGGTTGGTCGAGGGTGTACGCGCGGTGGTGATCAGCTCCCGCGGAGGCGTACATTGCGGGCAGGATACCGATGCCGTAACCCCTTATCTCCGTTCGGTACTGGGTCTGATGGGCATCAGCGAAGTGACATTTATCTATGCCGAAGGTCTGGATATCCAGCCTCACGGCCGCGATGCTGGCATCGCCCAGGCCACAGAACAGCTTATCCGACTGACGCAAGCGTCCTGACCGCGACGGCATTTTCTGCGCTGGTACCGCGCCGTTTTTTATTTTAGACTTATCTAAATTTAGAAAAGACTAAAATACATGAATACACCAGAACAGCTGCAGTCCAGCGCCGGGGAAGCCGCCGCCCTGTTGAAAGCCATGAGCAATCCGAACCGGCTGATGATTCTGTGCATGCTGTGCGAGACGCCGCGCGCCAGCGCAGGCGAACTGGCGCAGATCACCGGCCTGAGCCCTTCGGCCACCTCTCAGCATCTGGCACGCATGCGCGATGAAGGCCTGATCGGCAGTGAGCGCGAGGCGCAACGTATCCACTACTTCATCACCCACCCTGCGGTTCAGCAAATCATTACCACGCTGAAGACCATTTATTGCCCATAAGGAGCCGTCATGACTATCGTCACCCTTTCTCCTGAAGAGGCCCGGGCGCAAATCGCGCAAGGGGCCAGATTAATCGATATTCGCGATGCCGATGAATACGCCCGCGAACACATCCCCGATGCCGAGCTGGTGCCGCTGGCTGCCCTGAATAACGGCGCAATGCTGCGCACTGCCGCGGATGAAACGGTCATTTTTCATTGTCAGGCGGGATCGCGTACACAAAATAATGCCATTCGTCTGCTGGCTGCGGCAGCTCCGGCACAGGTGAAACTGCTGGCCGGCGGTATTCAGGCCTGGAAAGCAGCAGGATTGCCCGTCAAAGAGGATAAAACCCAGCCGCTGCCGTTAATGCGCCAGGTGCAAATCGCCGCGGGAGTGCTCATTCTGCTGGGCGTGGCGCTGGGCTATGGCGTCAGTAGCGGCTTTTTCCTGCTGAGCGCTTTTGTCGGCGCCGGCTTAACCTTCGCCGGCATCAGCGGTTTTTGCGGGATGGCGCGCCTGTTGGCCATCATGCCCTGGAACCGACGCTGACGCCTGCGGCATCAGGCCTGTTGTATGCTGATATTCAGCTACGCTAAAGTGAAGGCGAACAGCGGCATTAATCCATGCCAGAGGAGAAAAACGATGTATTCAGTAGGTGATCTGGTTCAGCCTCGTATGGGCGGACCAAAACTCAAGATTGTGGCCGTCGGTGAAGATCATATTGTCGCCGTACAGGCCAGTAATGAACAGGGTGAGAAATATACTCTGAAGCCTGCAGACGTCACACCTTATAAAGAAGAAGGTGATTTTGGCGTTTGCTAATACACACGGTGGGATTCCCCACCGTTATTTTTTCGCTATCCGACAGCAGCCTTAACTCCTGCCGAATATCATTTTCACTAACGCTTAAATCAGAAAACTTTCCAGCGTCGCGCCGGCTTCAATCGCACGAGCGATCGGCTTCGGCATACGTCCCTGGCCGGTCCAGGTTTTTTGCGCACCGGAAAAATCGGTAAACCGGTATTTTGCCGGACGCGGCTGGCGTTTTTTCGCCTCCTTCGACGGGCCTGCATTCTGCGTGACCAGCTCATCAGGTGTAATACCGTCGGCAATCATCAATTCCAGCCAGGTATTAATTTTTTCCTGGTATTCCGCCTGCTGTTGCAGGGCAGACTGCTGCTCTGACCGTTTTTCTTCAGTGACGACCCTGAGTTTTTCCAGCATTTCTTCAAGTACGTCAATGGAGAATTCACGCGACATCGCCCGCAGTGAACGGATATTATTCAACTTCTGTAACATTAAAGACATAAATTATTAAACGTTCCCAAATTACATATAAGACAATACTACCGGGGTACTTTAATATATGAAGCCATATATTACCACCTTTAATGGCGAGTGATAAATATATTCAGACCACGACGTCCATATTTTATTTAAAATAACCACAGCGGTTATCCAGTTAATCCCCGAAATTAATTCAGCGACAATCTGAATAGAGTAAAAAAACCGCAAAAATATCATCACTCAGTATATTACCTGCATGGTCAGCAGGTTAGCGGGATATGTCCGACGGAAGGATAAGGTCACAACGCTCTGCCAGTGAATGAACATGCATGAAAATCGAATACACACCAACGAACAAAAACAGAATCTAATGCTATTTAAATCGCATTTATGGCATAAATTATTCTAAAAGTGACAGAAATCACATTGGAACGTGACTTCAGGCGGTAGTCGGCACAATCGTGGCTTCGCGTGAGCCTCCCTTTCTGCTCACCAAAAACATAAACAATTGATAAATAAATAAAAAATTAAGAGCCAGGACAAAAGTAGCGCAGCGAAGACAAAACCACCTTTCGCAGAGTATTTTATCGACAAAAAGCCATTAAATAAAAATTTACAGCTAGTTGTCTCTTTCATCGCAGAGAGATAATCTACGCACATCAAAACAGGCAACCCAAAACGCTGTAAAAGAGCGCATTTTGTGGCGTATCAGACTTCATTTTCGAGGAGCACACCGATGTTCTCTGCGCAGTCCCGCTTGCGTCATGCGGTAGCAGACACCTTTGCGATGGTGGTTTACTGCACCGTTGTGAACATGTTGATCGAAATTTTCCTCTCCGGAATGACCTTTGAGCAGTCGTTATCCTCGCGCCTGGTGGCGATTCCGGTGAACATTATTATTGCCGTGCCTTACGGATTTTACCGCGACCGCGCCATGCGCCTGGCACGTCACATTAGCCCTTCCGCCTGGATGAAGAGTATTGCCGATGTTGTGGCTTATGTGACATTCCAGTCGCCGGTGTATGTTGCTATCTTATTTTCCGTCGGTGCCGACTGGCATCAAATTGCCGCGGCGGTGAGCTCAAATATTGCGGTATCGATGATGATGGGAGCGGTTTACGGCTATTTCCTTGACTACTGCCGCCGTCTGTTCCGCGTCAGCGCTTACCAGCAGGCTAAAGCCTGAGTCCCGATGCAACCTGCGACTGACCACCGTCAGTCGCCTGCTCGTCTGCTTTCCCCTACTTCACATCCAGGCACGGGTCTTCATACGATTAGTTATGAGACAGGCTCGGCTGCGCTTCGCCATATAATCCCCGCAAAAAACGCTCAAGCGCCATGCGTGAACTGAAGCCATGCGGAATACCATAATGCTGCTGTACATCTCCGGCTAAATACAGCGGAAACTGTTCATAATGATCGCAGGTTTTGATATCCGAGGCGGGTTCCGCCAGCGAATTACTGCGCTCTTTTAACGCCGGATGAATAATTAAAGCGGTCCGCCCCATGCGCGCTTCGCGGTTCACATAAACATAATTATCGCCACGGCGATAGCCGTACGCTTTTTGCGTCACAACATCCATGGTGAAGCCGGCTTTTTCAAGAACACGCGCCACCTCATCGGGTCTTAAATACATACTCATTCCTCTTTATCTTTTACCGCACCTTTACCTTACCTTATTCATCATTGATAGTGCTTTCGGAAAATTCCAGAAACGGCACTGCAAAAGCATAATTCAAAATCTTGTTCTACACTTAATGACTCAATGGAATTAAGGGAGAAATCGATGGCTAACCGTCTGAACCGCAACAATGTCGATGAAAGCGCTGAAGATATTCATAACGATGTCAGCCAATTAGCGGATACGCTAGAAGAGGTGCTGAAATCATGGGGCAGCGATGCGAAAGATGAAGCTGATGCCGCACGGAAAAAAGCCCAGGCGCTGCTGAAAGAGACGCGAGCCCGTCTGAACGGGAACAACCGTGTGCAGCAGGCCGCTCGCGATGCCGCAGGCTGTGCCGATAGCTACGTGCGGGATAAACCGTGGCAGAGCGTCGGAGCCGCTGCCGCAGTTGGACTATTTATTGGCGTATTATTGAATTTACGTCGATAATATAAACGATACATGAAGATAACAAATACGCGTCTGCCCCTGTGTGCCTCTGGCCCGGGGGCTTTTTGTTGCCTCAACGCACGATCGCTACTTCAGGAAGCTCAATCCCCCGAATCCTCAATCAGCGACTTTATTTATCAGCAGAAAACAGCGCGACTTTGAGTTGACGCACCGCCTCCGTTGCCATCGCCATCGATGTCAGATTAGTAAAGCTCACCAGCAGCCCCCCTTCGCCGCGACTTTGTATCCGCCAGTCGCTCAGCGCCTGTACCGACAGGCCGACCTGCCGGGCTTTCAGAGCCAGCGCCCGATCGTCACCGTTCACCGTAATAACCAGCTGAATCCCCCCTAACTGAGGGACGACGCTGAACCCCTGCGCCAATAGCGCGGACTCCAGCCACTGTCGGCGCTGCGCATAGCAGGTACGCATTTTCTTCAGATGACGCCAGAAATGACCTTCGTGGATAAAGTCAGCCAGCGTCTGCTGCCACAGCGTCGGTACGCTACAGCTCATCCATTCGGCCTGCTGGCGAAAGGCGGCCACCTGCGGAAGGGGCACCACCAGCCAGGCGGCGCGTAATGCCGGAAAAAGCGATTTACTGAAGGTGCCGGCGTAAATTACCCGCTGCGGGGCATCAAGACTTTTCAGCGGCGGCAGCGGCTTACCCCGGTAGCGAAATTCGCTATCGTAATCATCTTCAATAATCCAGGCGTCGCGCCGGGCCGCCCATGCCAGCAGCTGCCTGCGTCGGGCCAGCGACAGCGCAACCCCCAGCGGACTCTGGTGCGCGGGAGTGAGAAGCGCAAAATGCGCATCGGGGTAATGGCGTTGCGCCCACGCCACATCCATCCCCTCTTCATCGACAGGAACCGGATCGATGACCACCCCTTCCCCGGTTATCACCGGCCGAATCAGCGGAAACCCCGGATCCTCCATCCACATATGCTGACCTGGCTGCGCCAGAGTGCGGAGGAGCAGCCTCATGGAAGCGGCATAGTTGCCGGTCACCAGTACCTGTTCGGGCAGGCATTCAATACTGCGGGAAAGCCGCAGATAATCGACAATGGCCCGCTGCAGGATCATCTCACCGCACGGATCGCCGGGCGCCAGGTCAAAACGCGTTTGCGTTCGCAGTCGCCGCCCCATCACCCGCGCCCACAGGCCGCGGGGGAAAAGATCCAGCGCCGGCAGACCCAGTTGAAACGGCTGCAGCGTCGTCGGTTCAATGCCCGACGGCAGACGCGCCGGTTCCTCCCGCAGCGGACTCAGACGCTCGCTGACAAAGGTGCCCGCCTGCCCTCGTCGCTCCAGCCAGCCCTGAGCCACCAGCTCACCCCAGGCATTCTCCACGGTTGCGCGGGAGACGCCCAGCTCCTGCGCATAAACCCGACTGGCGGGCAGGCGGCTGCCCGGCGCGAGTTCGCCGTGTTCAATCGCAGATTTGAGCTGTCTGGCAATGCGCTGATAGTGCGGGACTTTTTTGATTTCCATTATGGTCTGCTTTTTCCATTAAAATATGGCTATCTTTTGCAGTCCATTATAGTGCTATTTTGCTGCGGTCTTAGAACCCATTCCCCGCGGTTCAACATTGAGGAAAACATCATGAGCACACTCCGTCAGCCCTATAACGAACTGAGCCCGGAAGTCTATAACGCGCTGGTACAGGCCAAGATTGCGCTGGAAAAAAGCGAACTGGACGGCGCCCTGCTGGAACTGGTTTACCTGCGGGTATCACAGATTAATGGCTGCGCCTTCTGTCTGGAAATGCACAGTAAAGCGCTGCGTAAATCCGGCGTGGCGCAGACTAAACTGGATGCGCTGGCCGGCTGGCGGGTAAGCGGGCATTTCAGCGCCGCAGAACAGGCGGCGCTGGCGTGGGCGGAATCGGTGACGCATATTGCCAGCACCCACGCAGAAGATGATGTTTACCTGCCGCTGCTGGAGCATTTCAGCGCACGCCAGATCAGCGACCTGACCTTCGCCATCAGCCTGATGAACGCGTTTAACCGCCTTGCGGTCAGCATGCGCCTGTAATTTCAGGCGTACCCGTCCGGCCCTCATGGCGTGCTTCCGTGAGGGTTCCCCTTATCTAAAAACGCTATATATTGCGTGGTTGAACTTTTAGATAACTACATCTAGTATTTCCTGAACAGTTAACCGATAGCGGACGTCGCACTTTTTTGCGCCGTTCTGTTATCTTAAATGGAAATACGAATCATGCGCATTACTATTTACACTAAAAATGACTGCGTCCAGTGCCATGCCACTAAGCGGGCCATGGAAAGCCGCGGATTTGCCTTCGAGATGGTGAATGTTGAGCATCATCCGGATGCCGCTGACATGCTGCGCGAACAGGGCTTTCGTCAGCTGCCGGTCGTGATAGCCGGTGAAACCCGCTGGTCCGGTTTTCGCCCGGATATGATTAACCGCCTGCGCCCCGAACCGGTGGCCAACGCATGAGCCTGATCGTCTACTTCTCCAGCAGTTCCGAAAATACGCATCGGTTCGTCCAGCGTCTGGGGCTGCCCGCGGTGCGCATTCCGCTTAACGAGCGGGAACGCATCCAGGTAGACGCCCCCTACATTCTCATTGTCCCCAGCTACGGCGGCGGCGGCACGGCTGGCGCGGTGCCCCGGCAGGCGATCCGCTTTTTAAACGACCCGCATAACCGCCAGCGGATACGCGGCGTGATTGCTGCCGGTAACCGTAACTTCGGCGACGCCTATGGCCGGGCCGGCGACGTCATCGCGCAAAAGTGCGGCGTACCGTATCTGTATCGCTTTGAGCTGATGGGCACCCCAACCGATGTCGATAACGTGCGTAAAGGAGTAAACGAATTTTGGCAACGACAACCGCAGAACGTCTAACCACCGGGGCGGCAGATTTCCACGCCCTCAATGCGATGCTGAATTTGTATGACAGTAATGGCCGTATTCCGTTTGAAAAAGACCACCAGGCGGTAGACGCCTTTATGGCGACGCACGTGCTGACCCATACCGTCTCTTTCACGACGCAGAATGAAAAACTGGAATGGCTGATCGCCGAAGGCTATTACGATGCCAGCGTGCTGGCACGCTACGATCGCCGTTTTGTGCTGACGCTGTTTGACCACGCGCACGGCTACCCGTTCCGCTTTCGGACCTTTCTCGGCGCCTGGAAATTCTATACCAGCTATACCCTGAAGACCTTTGACGGCAAACGCTACCTTGAGCATTTTGCCGATCGCACCTGCATGGTCGCCCTCACCCTCGCGCAGGGAGATGAGACTCTGGCCCGGCAGTTGACCGATGAGATCCTCAGCGGGCGCTTTCAGCCGGCGACGCCCACCTTCCTCAACGCCGGTAAACAGCAGCGGGGCGAGCTGGTTTCCTGTTTCCTGTTGCGCATTGAAGACAATATGGAGTCGATTGGCCGGGCGGTGAACTCGGCGCTGCAGCTGTCTAAGCGCGGCGGCGGCGTGGCGTTTTTATTGTCCAATTTGCGCGAGTTCGGGGCACCGATTAAGCGCATTGAAAATCAATCTTCCGGCGTAGTGCCGGTGATGAAAATGCTCGAGGATGCCTTCTCCTACGCCAACCAGCTCGGCGCCCGCCAGGGAGCCGGGGCGGTCTACCTGCACGCCCATCATCCGGACATTCTGCGTTTTCTGGACACCAAGCGGGAAAACGCCGATGAGAAAATCCGCATCAAAACCCTGTCGCTTGGGGTCGTGATCCCGGACATTACCTTCCAGCTGGCAAAAGACGACGCGCAGATGGCGCTGTTCTCACCCTATGACGTCGAGCGCCTGTACGGCAAGCCGTTTGGCGATATCGCCATCAGCGAGATGTATACGCAGCTGGTCGCCGACGAGCGGGTCCGCAAACGTTGGATCCGCGCCCGGGAACTGTTCCAGCGGCTGGCAGAGATTCAGTTCGAGTCCGGCTATCCCTACATCATGTTTGAAGATACCGTCAACCGCGCCAATCCGATTGCCGGGCGAATTAACATGAGTAACCTGTGCTCGGAAATTTTGCAGGTCAACACCCCGTCGACCTTTGATGAAAATCTGGATTATGCCAGCGTAGGCCAGGATATCTCCTGCAACCTTGGGTCGCTGAATATTGCGCATACCATGGATTCGCCGGATTTTGCCCGCACGATCGCCGTGGCGGTGCGCGGCCTGACGGCGGTTTCCGACATGAGTGATATACGCTCGGTGCCATCGGTGGCGGCGGGCAATGCCGCCTCCCATGCCATCGGTCTTGGCCAGATGAACCTGCACGGCTATCTGGCCCGGGAAGGTATCGCCTACGGCAGCCCGGAAGGGCTGGACTTTACCAACTTCTATTTTTATACCGTCACCTGGCATGCGCTGCATACGTCGATGCAGATAGCCCGCGAGCGCGGTGAGTATTTTGCCGGATTTGAACAATCGCGCTATGCCAGCGGCGAATACTTCGAACGCTATCTGCAGGGCGACTGGCAGCCGAAAACGGCAACAGTGCGCGCGCTATTCGCCCGCGCCGGAATCCGCCTTCCCGACCGCGATATGTGGCTGAAGCTACGCGATGACGTCATGCGCCACGGTATCTATAACCGTAATTTGCAGGCCATCCCGCCTACCGGATCGATCTCCTATATCAACCATGCGACCTCGAGTATCCACCCGATTGTCTCAAAGATAGAGATCCGCAAAGAGGGGAAAACCGGGCGGGTTTACTACCCCGCGCCATTTATGACCAATGACAACCTGGCGCTCTATCAGGATGCCTGGGAAATCGGCCCGCAAAAAATTATCGACACCTATGCCGAAGCCACGCGGCACGTCGATCAGGGGCTGTCGCTGACGCTCTTTTTCCCCGATACCGCCACCACCCGCGATATCAACAAGGCGCAAATCTACGCGTGGAAGAAGGGAATCAAAACGCTGTATTACATCCGTCTGCGCCAGCTGGCGCTGGAAGGTACCGAAATCGAAGGCTGCGTGTCCTGCGCGCTGTAAGGAGAACAGGATGACCCATTTAACGCGTATTCGCGCTATTAACTGGAACAACATTGAGGACGATAAGGATCTGGAGGTCTGGAACCGTCTGACCAGCAACTTCTGGCTGCCGGAGAAAGTGCCGCTGTCTAACGACATTCCCGCCTGGCAGACGCTGACGCCAGTGGAACAGCAGCTTACTATTCGCGTGTTCACCGGACTGACGCTGCTCGATACGATTCAGAACACCATCGGCGCGCCGGCGCTGATGGCGGATGCGCTGACCGCGCACGAAGAGGCGGTGCTCTCCAACATCAGCTTTATGGAGGCGGTGCATGCCCGCTCCTACAGTTCGATTTTCTCCACCTTGTGCCAGACCAAAGATGTCGATGCCGCCTACGCCTGGAGCGAAGAGAATGCGCCGCTCCAGCACAAAGCCCGGCTGATGCTGGAGTATTATCAGGCGGATAATCCGCTGAAGAAGAAAATCGCCAGCGTGTTTCTCGAATCCTTCCTCTTCTATTCCGGATTCTGGCTGCCGATGTATTTTTCAAGCCGCGGCAAAATGACCAATACCGCCGACCTGATTCGCTTGATTATCCGCGATGAAGCGGTGCACGGCTATTACATCGGCTATAAGTACCAAAAGGGGCTGGAAAACATCGCGGCCGACGAGCGGGAGCAGCTGAAGAATTTTGCCCTCGATCTGCTGATGGATTTATACGATAACGAACTGGCCTACACCCGGGATCTGTACGCCGACAGCGGCTGGATTGAGGAGGTGAACGCCTTCCTGTGTTACAACGCCAACAAAGCGCTGATGAACCTGGGCTACGAGGCGCTGTTTCCGGCAGAGATGGCGGCGGTCAACCCGGCGATTCTGGCGGCGCTTTCGCCAAATGCCGATGAAAATCATGACTTTTTCTCCGGCTCCGGTTCCTCGTATGTGATGGGCAAAACGGAAGAAACCGCCGACGACGATTGGGATTTTTAACCTTACTTTCACCAGGAATATATTGTCCGGTTTCCTGGTGATCTATTTCACATAATTAACTTTTATCACACAAAAAAACCACGCGATATTTTCCTGACATATTGCCGTAATATTCAGCAAGAATCGCGTGGTTCACCAGTTATTCCCCTATCATCTGTAAAAAATATCACCTGCCAATAATCAACGCTCAGCCCTTCTATCATGGGGAATACGCCGAAGTGCGGCCCTCTCATTTCGCCGCCGATGGGACATTGAGGGTTGTCACAGAATCTGAGTATGTTAGGGTGTAAAAAGGTAATTATCTCCACCAGGTACTATATTGACATAATACAAATAACAGGAAACTCTCTATTGCATGGCAATTAAATTAGAAATTAAGAATCTCTATAAGATATTTGGCGAGCATCCACAGCGAGCGTTCAAATATATTGAAAAAGGATTTACTAAAGAACAACTACTGGAAAAAACGGGACTTTCGCTTGGCGTAAAAGACGCCAGTCTGACCATTGAAGAAGGCGAGATATTCGTCATCATGGGGCTTTCCGGCTCAGGAAAATCCACCATGGTTCGCCTTCTCAATCGCCTGATTGAACCCACCCGCGGGCAGGTGCTGATAGATGGCGTCGATATCGCCAAAATCTCAGAAGCCGAGCTGCGTGAGGTGCGCAGAAAAAAGATCGCTATGGTATTTCAGTCATTTGCGCTGATGCCGCATATGACCGTGCTCGACAATGCCGCCTTTGGTATGGAGCTGGCGGGCATGTCGACCCAGGAGCGCCAGCAGAAAGCGCTGGAGGCGCTGCGTCAGGTCGGCCTGGAGAATTACGCGCATGCTTACCCGGATGAGCTCTCCGGCGGAATGCGCCAGCGCGTCGGCCTCGCCCGTGCGCTGGCCATCAACCCTGATATCTTATTAATGGACGAAGCCTTCTCGGCCCTTGACCCATTAATTCGTACAGAAATGCAGGATGAGCTGACAAAATTACAGGCGAAACATCAGCGTACCGTGGTATTTATTTCCCACGATCTTGATGAAGCCATGCGCATTGGCGATCGCATCGCCATCATGCAAAATGGCGAAGTCATTCAGGTCGGTACCCCGGATGAAATACTGAATAATCCCGCCAATGATTATGTCAAAACCTTCTTCCGCGGTGTCGATATTAGCCAGGTGTTCAGCGCTAAAGATATTGCCCGACGAAGCCCGGTAGGCTTAATTCGTAAAACGCCAGGTTTCGGTCCGCGTTCAGCATTGAAATTATTGCAGGACGAAGACCGTGAATATGGTTATGTGATTGAACGTGGTAATAAGTTTGTCGGTATTGTCTCTATTGATTCACTGAAATCCGCCTTGAGCGAAGGTCAGGGAATTGATGCGGCGTTACTCGCATCCCCGCAGGCGGTAGATGCGCAAACGTCGCTCAGCGACCTGCTCTCCCACGTCGGCCAGGCACCGTGCGCGGTTCCGGTTGTGGATGAAGGGCACCAGTACATCGGCATTATTTCTAAAGGAATGCTGCTGAAGGCTTTAGATCGCGAGGGGGCAAACAATGGCTGATCAATCTAACCCGTGGGATACCGCACCGGCGGCGGATAGCGCCGCACAATCTGCCGATGCCTGGGGCACCCCGGCATCCGCACCGACCGATGGCGGCGGTGCCGACTGGCTAAACAGCGCGCCGGCGCCGCAGCCGGAACATTTCAACATCATGGATCCGTTCCATAAAACGCTGATCCCGCTCGACAGCTGGGTGACGCACGGTATCGACTGGATCGTGGTGCACTTCCGCCCGCTGTTCCAGGGCATCCGTGTGCCGGTGGACTACATCCTCAGCGCTTTCCAGCAGCTGTTATTAGGCATGCCGGCACCGGTCGCCATTGTGCTGTTCGCGCTTATCGCCTGGCAAATCTCCAGCGTGGGGATGGGCGTAGCGACGCTGATCTCTCTGGTTGCGATCGGTGCCATCGGCGCCTGGTCGCAGGCGATGGTGACTCTGGCGCTGGTTCTGACCGCACTGCTGTTCTGTATGCTGATCGGCCTGCCGCTGGGGATCTGGCTGGCGCGTAGCCCACGAGCGGCGAAAATTATTCGCCCGCTGCTGGATGCCATGCAGACAACGCCGGCGTTCGTCTACCTGGTACCGATTGTCATGCTGTTCGGGATTGGTAACGTTCCAGGCGTGGTGGTGACTATTATCTTCGCCCTGCCGCCTATCGTCCGTTTGACCATCCTCGGGATTAACCAGGTGCCCGCGGACCTGATTGAGGCTTCGCGCTCGTTCGGCGCCAGCCCGCGTCAGCTGCTCTTTAAAGTGCAGCTTCCGCTGGCAATGCCGACCATCATGGCCGGGGTTAACCAGACGCTGATGCTGGCGCTGTCAATGGTGGTGATCGCCTCGATGATCGCCGTGGGCGGTCTTGGCCAGATGGTGCTGCGCGGGATCGGCCGCCTCGATATGGGGCTGGCGAGCGTCGGCGGCGTCGGGATCGTCATTCTGGCGATTATTCTCGACCGCCTGACCCAGGCCGTCGGCCGCGATTCCCGCAGCCGCGGCAACCGTCGCTGGTACGCAACCGGTCCTCTGGGGCTGATTACCCGCCCGTTCTGTAAATAGTCTTCTCATCGCCCGGCGGCACTGCACCTGCCGGGCCCGCAGCTCTCCCTTCTCATTCATAAGGAATAACGATGCGACATAACACGATTATTGCCACAACGTTTGCCACTCTGCTCGCCACCAGCGCTGCCTGGGCAGCCGACCTACCGGGAAAAGGCATTACCGTCAAACCGATTCAAAGCACCATTACGGAAGAGACCTTCCAGACCCTGCTGGTGAGCCGCGCGCTGGAAAAACTGGGCTACACCGTCGATAAGCCCAGCGAAGTGGACTACAACGTTGGCTATACCTCGCTTGCCTCCGGCGACGCGACCTTCACCGCCGTCAACTGGCAGCCGCTGCATGACGATATGTACGCTGCCGCCGGTGGCGATAAAAGCTTCTATCGCGAAGGCGTTTTTGTTAACGGCGCGGCACAGGGCTACCTGATTGACAAAAAAACCGCCGAACAGTATCACATCAAATCCATCGATCAGCTGAAAGATCCGAAAATTGCCAAACTGTTCGACACCAACGGCGACGGTAAAGCCGATCTGACCGGTTGTACGCCGGGCTGGGGCTGCGAAGCGGTCATTAATCATCAGATTGATGCCTATGGCCTGAGCAAAACGGTGGTGCACAACCAGGGGAATTATGCGGCGATGATGGCCGATACCATTGCCCGCTTTAAAGAAGGTAAGCCGGTTATCTACTACACATGGACGCCGTACTGGGTCAGCGACGTGCTGAAGCCGGGCAAAGATGTCGTCTGGCTGCAGGTTCCGTTCTCCTCCCTGCCGGGAGTGCAGAAAAATATCGATACCAAACTGGCTAACGGCGCGAACTATGGCTTCCCGGTAAGCACGATGCACATCGTGGCCAACAAAGCCTGGGCAGAGAAAAACCCGGCGGCGGCAAAACTGTTTAGCATCATGAAACTACCGATTGCCGACATTAACGCCGAAAACGCCATGATGCATGAAGGTCATGCCTCAGAAGCGGATATTCAGGGTCACGTTGATGGCTGGATCAAAGCCCATCAGCAGCAGTTTGACGGCTGGGTGAAAGAAGCGCTGGCCGCGCAGAAGTAACCTGCCCTCAGGCCCGGAGGCAGCGCGCAGTCCGGGTACCTGAGCGCGCCACTCCGCTACCCCGGCGCCGGCCGGGGTAGCGTTCAGACGGTCCCACTCACCCGCCAGCGCCGCTTAACAAGGTGTCAAAGCGCCCCGCTCTCTGCTAAGGTAATCTCACCTGTTCAATCATGTGATATTCACGTGAGTTATCAATAAATAACGCGCTATGGAAAAACCTGCCCCTGCCAGTGAGGCCACGCTGCCTGAAGGGATTAAAGACAGCCTGCCGATTGTGATTAGCTACATTCCCGTGGCCTTTGCCTTTGGCCTGAACGCCACCCGACTCGGCTTCACGCCGCTGGAAAGCCTGTTCTTTTCCTGCATCATCTACGCCGGCGCCAGCCAGTTCGTCATTACCGCGATGCTCGCCGCAGGCAGCTCGCTGTGGGTGGCGGCCCTCACCGTGATGGCGATGGATGTGCGTCACGTTCTGTACGGCCCTTCGCTACGTAGCCGCATTCATCGCGCGCTGGATAAACGAAAAACCGCGCTCTGGGCTTTTGGCCTGACCGACGAAGTTTTCGCGGCGGCCACCGCAAAGCTGGTTCGCGACAACCGCCGCTGGAGCGAAAGCTGGATGCTCGGTATCGCCTTCACCTCCTGGATATCATGGGTGTTCGGCACGCTGATCGGCGCCTACTCCGGTAGCGGCCTGCTGGTCGGTTTTCCGGCGGTGGAAGCCGCGCTGAGCTTTATGCTACCCGCGCTGTTTATGAGCTTCTTACTGGCCTCGTTCCAGCGGAAACAGTCTCTCAGCGTGACGGCCGCCCTGGCCGGTGCCCTGGGCGGCATTATTCTGTTTTCTATTCCAGCGGCCATTCTCGCCGGGATTGTCTGCGGCTGTCTGGCCGCGCTGATTCAGGCCAGCATTCAGGGGATGCCCGATGAACAATAACGTGCTGATTATCGGGATAGTGGTCGGCTGCGTGAACTATCTGTTTCGCTATCTGCCGCTGCGCCTGCGCGCAGGAAACGCGCGCCCGACGCGACGCGGTCCGCTCAGCGTGCTGCTCGATACCATCGGCATCGCCTCCATCTGCGCCCTGCTGATCGTCTCCAGCGTGCCGGAAATCCTCAGCGATTCCAGACGGCTGCTGCCTACGTTGGTTGGATTCACGGTGTTGGGACTGGCGTTCTGGAAGACGCGCAGCATTATTATGCCCACGCTGCTGAGCGCGTTGGCCTATGGAATAGCATGGAAAATCACAACTTTTTTATACTTTTAAAGTATCAATTTTAGTCAATAATTGATTTGATTTATTTGTCACAATAGTTATTATATCGGCTGTAATTAATGAGGTCATACCCAAATGGATAGTTCGTTTACTCCCATTGAGCAAATGCTCAAGTTCCGCGCCAGCCGTCACGAAGATTTCCCTTTCCAGGAGATTCTGCTCACCCGCCTCTGTATGCACATGCAAGGTAAGCTACTGGAAAACCGCAATAAGATGCTGAAAGCGCAGGGGATTAACGAGACATTATTTATGGCGCTGATCACGCTGGAGTCTCAGGAAAACCACAGTATTCAGCCTTCTGAGCTGAGCTGCGCGCTGGGATCGTCACGGACCAACGCAACCCGTATTGCCGATGAACTGGAAAAACGCGGCTGGATTGAGCGTCGCGAAAGCGACAACGATCGCCGCTGCCTGCATCTGCAACTCACCGACAAAGGTCATCAGTTTTTGCGCGAAGTTTTACCGCCGCAGCACAACTGCCTGCATCAGCTCTGGTCTTCTCTGAGCACCAGCGAGAAAGACCAGCTCGAGCACATCACCCGCAAACTGCTTAGCCGCCTTGACCAGATGGAAGAGGATGGCGTACTGGCGGAGTCGCTGCGTTAAGCGCGGGAACTGCTCAAAACTTTTTCTGGATTGACAAGGAAAAACAGACAGGCCAGCAGATCATCTGCTGGCCTTTCTGATAAACAGGTCGGCTCAGCCGATGTGAAATAATAAGATCGTGGAGAATAACATGAGCGCAAATGCGGAGAGCCAAACCCCGCAGCAACCGGACAGCAAGAAGGGCAAACGCAAAGGCGCCCTTCTGCTACTGACATTGCTCTTTATTATTATTGCCGTGGCATACGGAGTTTATTGGTTTTTGGTACTGCGTCATTATGAAGAGACCGATGACGCTTACGTGGCAGGGAACCAGGTGCAAATCATGGCGCAGGTGTCCGGCAGCGTGACGAAAGTCTGGGCCGACAACACCGATTTCGTGCAGCAAGGCGACCCGCTGGTCACCCTGGACCAGACCGATGCCCAGCAGGCATTTGAAAAAGCGAAAACCCAGCTGGCCGCCAGCGTTCGCCAGACGCGTCAGCAGATGATCAACAGCAAACAGCTGCAGGCGAATATCGACGTCAAGAAAACGGCGCTCTCTCAGGCACAGACCGATCTCAATCGTCGTATCCCGCTGGGCGCCGCCAACCTGATTGGCCGCGAAGAGCTGCAGCACGCTCGCGATACCGTCGCCAGCGCCCAGGCCGAACTGGATGTCGCCATTCAGCAATTCAACGCTAACCAGGCTATCGTGCTGAATACCCGCCTGGAACAACAGCCGGCGGTTCTGCAGGCGGCGACGGATGTCCGCAACGCCTGGCTTGCGCTGCAGCGTACGCAAATCGTCAGCCCGATTAGCGGCTACGTTTCCCGTCGTGCCGTGCAGCCCGGCGCCCAGATTAGCCCCACCACGCCGCTGATGGCGGTCGTACCGGCCACCAACCTGTGGATCGACGCCAACTTTAAAGAGACTCAGCTGGCGCATATGCGCATCGGCCAGGAAGCGACCGTCATCAGCGATATTTACGGCGATGATGTGAAGTACACCGGCAAGGTCGTCGGGCTGGACATGGGGACCGGCAGCGCGTTCTCACTGCTGCCGGCACAAAACGCCACCGGTAACTGGATCAAAGTGGTCCAGCGTCTGCCGGTACGTATTGAGCTCGATGCCAAACAGCTGGCTGAACATCCGCTGCGTATTGGTCTTTCAACGCTAGTTGAAGTGAACACCACCAACCGCGACGGCGAAATGCTGGCTAACCAGACGCGCAAATCCCCGGTTTATGAAAGCAATGCCCGCGAAATCGCCCTTGAGCCGGTGAACAAACTGATCGACGGTATCATCCAGGCTAACGCGGGATAATTCGGAGTGAGCGTAATGCAACCGCAAAAACCGCTGGAAGGCACGCAGCTGGTCATCATGACCATTGCGCTGTCGCTTGCGACCTTCATGCAGGTGCTGGACTCCACTATCGCCAACGTGGCCATTCCGACCATTGCCGGTAACCTTGGCTCATCGTTGAGCCAGGGGACCTGGGTTATCACCTCCTTCGGGGTGGCGAATGCTATCTCTATACCGATCACCGGCTGGCTGGCAAAACGCGTCGGGGAAGTGAAGCTGTTCCTGTGGTCGACGGTGGCGTTTGCCATCGCCTCCTGGGCCTGCGGGATGTCCAACAGCCTGACGATGCTGATTTTCTTCCGCGTGATTCAGGGGATCGTCGCCGGTCCGTTGATTCCGCTGTCGCAAAGTCTGCTGCTCAGCAACTATCCGCCCGCCAAACGTTCTATCGCGCTGGCGCTGTGGTCGATGACGGTGATCGTCGCGCCGATTTGCGGCCCTATTCTCGGCGGCTATATCAGCGACAACTACCACTGGGGCTGGATCTTCTTCATCAACGTACCGATTGGCATCGCGGTGGTGGTGATGACGCTGCAAACCCTGCGCAGTCGCGAAACCCGTACCGAACAGCGGCGGATTGACGGCGTCGGCCTGGCGCTGCTGGTGATCGGTATCGGCAGCCTGCAGGTGATGCTTGACCGCGGTAAAGAGCTGGACTGGTTCGCCTCCAACGAGATTATCGTGCTGACAATCGTCGCGGTGATCGCCATCAGTTTCCTGATCGTCTGGGAGCTGACCGACGACAACCCGATCGTCGACCTCTCGCTCTTTAAATCGCGAAACTTCACCATTGGCTGTCTGTGCATCAGTCTCGCCTACATGCTCTACTTCGGTGCTATCGTGCTGCTGCCGCAGCTGCTGCAGGAGGTATATGGTTATACCGCCACCTGGGCCGGTCTGGCTTCCGCACCGGTGGGGGTTATCCCGGTTATCCTGTCGCCAATTATCGGCCGCTTTGCCCATAAGCTCGATATGCGCCGGCTGGTGACCTTCAGCTTTATCATGTACGCGGTGTGCTTCTACTGGCGCGCCTGGACTTTCGAGCCCGGCATGGACTTCGGCGCCTCGGCGTGGCCGCAGTTTATCCAGGGCTTCGCGGTAGCCTGCTTCTTTATGCCGCTGACCACCATCACCCTGTCCGGCCTGCCGCCGGAACGGCTGGCGGCGGCATCAAGCCTGTCGAACTTCACCCGTACGCTGGCAGGGTCAATAGGCACCTCGATTACCACCACCATGTGGACTAACCGCGAGGCGCTGCACCATGCGCAGCTCACCGAGTCAGTGACGCCCTATAATCCCAACGCCCAGCAGATGTATGACCAGCTGCAGGGATTAGGGATGACTCAACAGCAGGCGTCCGGCTGGATAGCGCAGCAGATAACTAACCAGGGGCTGATTATCTCCGCCAACGAAATCTTCTGGTTCTCGGCGGCGATCTTTATCCTGCTGCTGGGGCTGGTGTGGTTTGCCAGACCGCCGTTTAGCGCCGGGGGCGGCGGCGGCGGTGCGCACTAAGGTTTGACCTGAAGGGATCTGCGGATCCCTTTTTTATTGCCGGCGCTACGCCAACCTTGTCCAGTTCTCGCTAGTTTCTGTCCAGTTTGCTAAAGCAGCCCGCTCTGCGCTTCGGCAGGATAAAGATCCGACACAAGGAGAGAACTATGCTGACAAATCCCGGTGAAAAATATCGCCCCTGGCCGCCCATTTCCCTGCCCGACCGCCGCTGGCCGGACAACCCGATAACCCACGCGCCGCGCTGGCTCTCAACCGACCTGCGCGATGGCAACCAGGCGCTGGCCGAACCGATGGACGGCGCACGTAAGCTGCAGTTCTGGGATCTGCTGCTGGAGTGCGGATTTAAAGAGATTGAAGTCGCCTTCCCCTCGGCATCTCAGACCGACTTCAACTTCGTCCGCCAGCTGATTGAGGAACGGCGCATTCCAGAAGATGTCACCATCCAGGTGCTGACCCAGGCGCGAGAAGATCTTATCCTGCGAACCTTTGAATCGCTGCGCGGCGCCCATCGCGCCACCGTCCATCTGTACAACGCCACCGCCCCGCTGTTCCGCAAGCTGGTTTTCGGGATGGATAAAGCGCAGGTCATTGAGCTGGCAACCCGCGCCACTCGCCTGATTCGCCAGCAGTGTGAAGAGCAGCCGCAGACCCGCTGGCAGTATGAATACTCCCCGGAAACCTTCTGCTTTACCGAACCGGAATTTGCCCTGGCTATCTGCGAAGCGGTAGCGGATATCTGGCAGCCCTGCGCACAACGACCGATGATTATCAACCTGCCAGCCACCGTCGAGGTCAGTACCCCGAACGTTTACGCTGACCAGATTGAGTTTTTCTGCCGCCATTTCTCCCGCCGGGCCGATGTCTGCATTAGCGTTCATCCGCATAATGACCGGGGGACCGGCGTTGCCAGCGCGGAGCTGGCGGTGATGGCCGGCGCCGACCGCGTAGAAGGCTGTCTGTTCGGCAACGGTGAGCGTACCGGTAACGTCTGTCTGGTCACCCTGGCCATGAACCTCTACAGCCAGGGGATTACGCCGCGGCTCAGCTTCCCGGAGATGAAACGGGTTGTGGAAGTGGTGGAGAACTGCAATCAGCTGCCGGTTCATCCTCGCCATCCGTGGGCCGGCAGCCTCGCCTACACCGCCTTTTCCGGTTCTCATCAGGATGCCATTAAGAAGGGATTCGATGCCCGTCAGCCCGGCGATCGTTGGGAGATGCCCTACCTGCCCGTCGACCCGCAGGACATCGGCTGTAGCTATGAAGCGGTTATCCGCGTCAACAGCCAGTCCGGTAAGAGCGGCAGCGCCTGGTTAATCGAACAGAATCACGGACTGAAGCTGCCCCGTGCGCTGCAGCAAGATTTCAGCCTGCACGTTCAGCAAGAGACCGATACGCATGGCAAAGAGATGACGCAGAATGCCCTCTGGCAGCTGTTCCGTTCCCGTTACGGGCTGGTTACTCAGCCACCGCTGGCGCTGCTGGAGTATAAAACTGACAGCCGACAGGACGGCCAGCTTGCGTTGCAGGGTACGCTGCGGGTCAACGGTGAGACGCGTCGCCTTCAGGGTCACGGTAATGGCCTGCTCTCCGCGGCTGCCAGCGGCCTCAGCGCGCTGCTGAAGCAAGCGTTCGTCATTAAGGACTACCACGAACATACTCTCGGTGAACGTAGCGACAGCCGTTCAGTGGCCTATATTCGCTGTATTTTCCCCAATGGCGACAGCCGCTGGGGCGTTGGAATCGATAATGACGTGGCGCGCGCCTCATTGCAGGCGCTGTGTCATGCGGTCGGCGCAGACGCGCAAGCCGGCGGACGGAAGTAATCGCTGGGGGCGACGCCCATCACCCGGCGAAACATCGCGCTGAAGGCGCTATGGCTGCCATAGCCCAGATCGAGCGCCACCCGCAGCACCGATTGTCCCTGCGCCAGGCGAACCAGCGCTTCCATCAGCTTCGCCCGGCGCACCCATTCACTCCAGGTGAGCGTGGTCTGCTGCTGAAAATGGCGGTTGAGCGTACGTTCGCTCATATTGCTCTCTTTCGCCGCCTGCTGGCTACTCCAGGCTTGCCCCGGCATTTCCCGCACCTTGTGACATAAACGGCGCAGCGCCTCGCTCCGGGGCTCCAGCAGGCCAAATGGCAGCACCGCCATACCGCGAATCTCATCGAGAATGAGTTCATAAATGCGCTCATCGCGACTGCCGGGTTGATAGCGCTCCGCCAGGGCCAGCGAGGTGACGATCAGCTCACGCAGCAGCGGAGTGATCTGCACGATCTGGCACGAAGACGGCAGATCGGCCCGGGCGAGCGGATCGATAAACAGCGTGCGGGCCGCGACCTGTCCGGTGACACGCAGCGCGTGGGGCGTACCTGCCGGCAGCCAGACGCCGCGTCCGGGCGGGACAACCCAGTAGCCCACCGGCGTGTCAACCCGCACCACGCCGCTGAGAATATGCAGCAGCTGGGCGCAGTCATGCTGATGCCACGGTTCGCTATCACCGTGAGCATAATCATGGGCAAATGGCACCAGGGCGCGGTGTTGAAACGAGAAGGTGAGGGTCGTCGACATAGCGGCGCAGGAATAGCGGCCCGGCGGAAATCGCCGGACCGACAATAAGCACTAGATGTGCAGTTCTTGCAGGGTTTCTTTCGGCAGGGCCAGCTCATCGTTGCTGTTGATGCGCACATCGCGCTCGATGATATGGCGTGCGATCTCCTGAGCTTCTTCCAGCGAGTGCATGGTATAGGTACCGCACTGGTAGACGTTCAGTTCCGGGATCTGCTTCTGATCTTTCACTTTCAGCACATCGGCCATCGCCGCTTTCCAGGCGTCGGCTACACGCTGCTCATCCGGCGTACCAATCAGGCTCATATAGAAGCCCGTACGGCAGCCCATCGGAGAGATGTCGATAATTTCCACACCATTGCCGTTCAGGTGGTCGCGCATAAAGCCCGCGAACAGGTGCTCAAGAGTATGAATCCCTCTTTCCGGCATCACTTCCTGGTTTGGTACGCAAAAACGCAGATCGAAAACGGTAATTTCATCGCCGTGCGGCGTGTTCATTTTCTTCGCAACGCGCACCGCCGGTGCTTCCATGCGGGTATGGTCGACTGTGAAACTATCTAACAACGGCATTCTTCACCTCCGATAGTGATTTTTTTTAAAATAAAATGAACTCTTCTTACACCCGCGAGTCTGAGTATATGAAAGACGCGCATTTATTATCATCATCATCCCTGAATCAGAGATGAAAGTTTGGCCACATTGATGTGGCCTTTTTCTTTTGTACCGCTTTTTGCTACGCGTGTCTTGCTAACAGGGCTTCAAACGGCTCGCTATCTTCCGCTTCCACCTTCTGCTGGCGCATCACTGAAGCTTCACGTTCAGCGATAAAATCATCTTCACGCAAAATTTCCAGCGGCTCTTCCCGCAGCATCGTACGATATCGATCGGCCAGCTCCCTACCGGTGCCGCCAATCCCTTCTTCAAGCATAGAACGCAGAATGCGGGCTGAGAAAGTTAATTCCGGATCGTCGAAGCTGGCAACCAGCTCATCACAAACCTGCTGGTAGGCTTCGCCACCGTGGATGCTATCTAACGTCTGCGCCACGCGGCGCAAATCACGGAACAGATCTTTACCCACTTGAGCCAGCGGGAACTGCGCGCTTTCGCAGCCGATACCCAGCGTCAGCCCCGGCTTACGGCCTTCCAGAATCACGCGATTCCAGTTGGTGCGCGTACACAGCAGCTCATCGCTGCTCATTTCCGGCGCATCGGCCAGCACGCACCAGACCATAAACAGGTCGAGGAAACGCACCTGCTGCTCGTCAACGCCAATCGGCGAGAACGGGTTGATATCCAGCGAGCGGACTTCGATATATTCAATACCGCCGCGCAGCAGCGCGTCGGAAGGCGTCTCACCGCTGCGGGTCACACGCTTCGGCCGAATTGGCGCGTAGAGTTCGTTCTCAATCTGCAGAATATTGCTGTTGATTTGCAGATGCTTGCCGTCTTTCTCGAGGCCAATCCGGGCATACTCTTCCGACGGCGTTTTAATCGCCCGCTTCAATCCTGCCACATACTCGTGGAGATCGTTAAACGTAATCCCGAGATTGCTTTGCGACTTATTGGTATAACCCAGATCGCTCAGGCGCAGCGAGGTCGCATAAGGCAGGTAGTACATACCATTTTCCGCTTTCTCAAACGGCAGCGTCGTCGGTTTGCCCTGCAGGAACGAAGAGCAGATGGCCGGAGAGGCGCCGAACAGGTATGGGATCACCCAACCGAAGCGGTAATAGTTACGAATTGAACGGAAATAGCCGGCGGAAATCGCCTCTTTGCCGCTTTCCGCATCGTCAACGCCGCACTTCGCCTGCCAGAAAGCCATCGGCAGCGAGAAGTTATAGTGCACGCCGGAGATAGTTTGCATCAGCGCGCCATAGCGGTTCTTCAACCCCTCGCGGTACAGCGTTTTCAGACGGCCAATATTCGAGGTGCCATACTGCGCCAGTTCGATATCCTGACCAGGAGCAATATAGCAAGGCATGCTCAGTGGCCACATCCGCTCATCGCCCAGTTGACGAGCGGTATAGCGATGAACATCGCGCATAAAGGTGAGCATATGCTGAATGTCGCCATCAACCGGCGTAATAAACTCCAGCAGCGCTTCAGCAAAGTCGGTAGTAATCCATTTATGGGTCAGCGCCGAGCCAAGGGCCTGAGGGTGACCGGTCGTCGCCAGTGAGCCATCGGCATTGACGCGCAGCGTTTCACGCTCAAGACCACGTTGGATACCCTGAAGAGCCTGTGGATTTTTTTCCAGCCAGGCCAGCGCCTGTGATACATCCGGGATCAATTTGACCTCCCGCCTGTCGAAATCGTTTGAATAAGCATAATTGTAATGGTGACCATACAGGTTATCCCAGAAGACGTTACTGTTGCCGGTTCCGCGCGCGAAAACCGGATCGCACTGGCAGTACGTGCGGATTTCGGGCACAGCCGAGGTGTAAAATAACCGGTAACACGGCCTGTCGGGATAGTCTTAGTTCCACAATTAGTGCCACCACGTCATGCCCTGAAGCGTTACCACCGCAATGACGATATAGCGTAACGCTTTACCAAGGCATAAGAAAAAAAGTACCGGCCCCCAGGAGATGCGCATCCATCCCGCCAGCAGACACAGTAAATCGCCGATGACCGGCGCCCAGCTTAATAATAATGTGACCGCGCCGTAGCGCTTTAACCAGCCGGTTGCTTTTTCCTGCCAGCGCGATGTTTTGCGCAGCGGAAACAGGCGCCCCAGAATAACGTTAGTTACCCCTCCAAGGCTATTGCCGATTGTTGCTATTAATACCAGGGCCCACGGTTGGCTTGCCCCCGTAAGTAGCATAGCAACCAGCACAACTTCCGAATTGCCGGGAAGTAATGTGGCGCTCAAAAAACTACTGGCAAACAGCGATATCAGCGACAGTGCGTCGCTCACAGCAACCGAACGTCCACGGCATCCATCCCCGCACGCTTCGCCGCCTGCAGACCAAAATCAGCATCTTCAAAGACGACGCATGTTTCCGGCGCGACGCCCATGCGCTCCGCGCACAGCAGGAAGGTATCGGGCGCGGGTTTATGATTCTGGACATGATCGGCGGCAATCACCGCCGCAAAGTAGTGACGCAGGCCGAGGTGCGCCAGCAGCGCCTCAGCGACGGCGCTTTCGCTGCCGGTCCCGACCGACATCGGACGACGCCCGTGCCATGCCTTCACAACGTCTATCAACGGTAAGGGACGCACGCTGTCCAGCAGCATGGCCTTCACGGCCACGGTTTTTTCCTCCGCCAGACGGTGAGGATCTAAATCAGCGTGATTCAGTTCGATAATCGCCTGGGCTATACGCCAGGTCGGAGAACCATTGAGCGCGACCATCGCCTGCTCGTCGAAACGCATTCCGTAACGGCCCAGAACCTCGTGCCACGCTTTACGATGCGTCGGTTCGGTATCAAGGATGGTGCCATCCATATCAAAGATCAGTCCTGCGTAACGTTCGTACATCGTGTTCTCACAAACCGGGTAAGAAAACGTTACTTTATCGCAAAAGGCGCATGTTGTCGCGGCCAGCGCCTCAGGCAATAAAGGCGCCTTCGGGCGCCTTTATGTGACTCATATCATGATTTATTTGATTTTTAAATCGTTCTCAACCAAACGAACGCCCTGCACTCTGCGGGTGACTTCCACCGCGCGGCTGGCGTCCTTCGCTGATGAGACAAAACCACTCAACTGAACACGTCCTTTAAAGGTCTGTACGCTAATTTCAGAAGACTTAATATCTTTTTCGTTAAACAGCGCCGTTTTAACCTTCGTGGTGACGACGGTATCGTCAATATAGCCACCGGTACTTTCCTTTGTGGGCGATCCCGCACAGCCAGCTAACGATACGGCTACCAGAAGCGTCGCACAAAACGCAGGTATTGCTTTGAACCATTTCATGGATTTCTCTCCTTGCACTCATCTCACCCAAATCAGGTCGATACATACGGGTAAATTATAGTGGAAAGAGTCACTTGCCAATAAAAAAAGATCGCTCAGCATCGTTGAAAGAGATCCGCCGCCTGAATGGTCCAGGCCGCTTTTGCCAGAAAAGGCAGGCACAGAACGGATAAACGGTTTGGGATTTTAAGAAAAAGGAGAAACTGAAGAAGATGGTGCATCCAGGAGGATGACTCGTTTTACTCACCCTGCGGGCCGTTGCTCACGCAACGTTATCCTCCCTGGTACTGGCGATAATTTCGCAGACCATGAAGCGATAAATTTAATGTGAATCTGGAGAAGATGGTGCATCCGGGAGGATGACTCGTTTTACTCACCCTACGGGCCGTTGCTCACGCAACGTTATCCTCCCTGGTGCTGGCGATGATTTCGCAGACCATGAAGCGATAAATTTGATGTGAATCTGGAGAAGATGGTGCATCCGGGAGGATTCGAACCTCCGACCGCTCGGTTCGTAGCCGAGTACTCTATCCAGCTGAGCTACGGATGCATCAGGGAGAACTGCTTTACTACTCTGTCTTTCCTGGTACTGGCGATTATCTCGCAGACCGTGAAATAACACTTTCGCTGTTATCTCGGAGAAGATGGTGCATCCGGGAGGATTCGAACCTCCGACCGCTCGGTTCGTAGCCGAGTACTCTATCCAGCTGAGCTACGGATGCATCAGGGAGAACTGCTTTACTACATTGACTTCCCTGGTGCTGACGATTATCTCGCAGACCATGAAATAACACTTTCGTTGTTATCTCGGAGAAGATGGTGCATCCGGGAGGATTCGAACCTCCGACCGCTCGGTTCGTAGCCGAGTACTCTATCCAGCTGAGCTACGGATGCATCAGGGAGAACTACTTTACTACGCGTCAGTGTCACATCTAACACTTGCCACACTGAGTAAGATGGTGCATCCGGGAGGATGACTCGGCTTTCGCCTCGCCCTGCGGGCCGTTGCTAATGCAACGTTATCCTTCCTGGTGCTTGCGGTTATTACCGCTACCCCAACCACCTCTTCATTGCTGAAGAAATGGAAAAATATGGTGCATCCGGGAGGATTCGAACCTCCGACCGCTCGGTTCGTAGCCGAGTACTCTATCCAGCTGAGCTACGGATGCAAAATGGCGGTGAGGCGGGGATTCGAACCCCGGATGCAGCTTTTGACCGCATACTCCCTTAGCAGGGGAGCGCCTTCAGCCTCTCGGCCACCTCACCACACGCCTCTTACGAGTGCTTCGAAGAACTTGTTTCTGCTCTTCGTCGCTGCGATGGCGCACATATTACTTTCTGGTACTTATAAGTCAAACAATTTTTCGAGACCTTTTTCCGTTTGCACACTTACCGCGCAATTAGCCTGCAAAAACGGCAAAAAGAGTGTTTTATCAACAGGAATTCAGGGCTTTCGGCCAGCGGCAGGCAAAAGATTAATGTCGCGATCGATAGGCAATAAACAAAAATGGGAGAGAGCAGAAGAAGAAAAGTCAGAAAGAAGGACGGGAGCGGGGATGCGCCTCACGGAATCGCGAGGCGCGAAAACCTTAGTAACTGGACTGCTGGGATTTTTCAGCCTGGATACGCTGGTAGATCTCTTCACGATGCACGGAGACTTCTTTAGGGGCATTAACGCCAATACGTACCTGGTTACCCTTAACCCCTAAAACTGTCACAGTGACCTCATCTCCAATCATGAGGGTCTCACCAACTCGACGAGTCAGAATCAGCATTCTTTGCTCCTTGAAAGATTAAAAGAGTCGGGTCTCTCGTATCCCGGCATTATCCATCATATAACGCCAAAAAGTAAGCGATGACAAACACCTTACGGTGTAAGCAGTCACGGCATCACATTCTGTTAAACCTAAGTTTAGCCGATATACACAACTTCAACCCGACTTTATCGTTATCAGTGCTTCTCTCGCAAGCTACCGTTATCCAGGGATAACGGTAGCTATGCATTTATAGTTATTACAGTTTTGCGCTGACCCAGCCTTTCACACTGGCTAACGCTGCAGGGAGAGCAGACGCGTCGGTACCGCCGGCCTGAGCCATATCCGGACGACCGCCCCCTTTGCCACCCACCTGCTGGGCGACCATTCCAACCAGCTCCCCTGCTTTCACGCGATCTGTCACATCCTTAGACACACCGGCAATCAGAGAAACCTTACCATCCGCCACCGTGGCTAACACAACGACCGTAGAACCGAGTTGGTTTTTCAGGTCATCAACCATGGTACGCAGCATTTTCGGCTCAACGCCGGCCAGCTCGCTGACCAGCAATTTGACGCCGTTAATCTCTTCTGCTTTGCTGGAGAGGTTTGCGCTCTCCTGTGCCGCCGCCTGCTCTTTCAGCTGCTGCAGCTCTTTTTCCAGTACGCGAGTACGTTCCAGCGCGGCACGCACTTTGTCGCCAAGGTTATGGCTGTCGCCCTTCAGCAACTGTGCGATATCGCCCAGCAGATCGCTCTGCGCATGCAGATACGCAATTGCGCCTTCGCCGGTCACTGCCTCGATACGGCGAACGCCCGCAGCGGTACCGGATTCAGAGGTAATACGGAACAGGCCAATATCACCGGTACGTGAAGCGTGAGTACCGCCGCACAGCTCGGTGGAGAAATCGCCCATGCTCAGTACGCGAACGCGATCGTCATATTTCTCGCCGAACAGCGCCATCGCACCAGACTCTCGCGCCGCATCGATATCCATGATGTTGGTTTCAACCGGCAGGTTGCGACGGATCTGAGCATTGACCAGATCTTCCACCGCGCGAATCTCTTCCGGCTTCATGGCTTCGAAGTGAGAGAAGTCAAAACGCAGCGCTTTGTCATTCACCAGCGAGCCTTTCTGCGCCACATGCGTACCCAGAACCTGACGTAATGCCGCATGCATCAGGTGAGTTGCCGAGTGGTTCAGACGAATACGCTGACGGCGAGCCCGATCGACATCAGCCTCCAGCGCATCGCCCACTTTCAGCGTGCCGTGGCTCAGTTTACCGATATGACCAATGGCCTGGCCGTATTTCTGCGTATCGCTGACCGCGAAGGAGAAACCGGCGCCTTTCAGTTCGCCTTTATCGCCCACCTGGCCACCGGATTCTGCGTAGAACGGCGTTTGATCCAGAATGACAACCGCTTCCTGGCCCGCAGTCACGGCATCAACAGCTTTGCCATCGATGAACAGTGCGGTCACTTTCGCATTCAGCTCCAGGTGGTCGTAGCCTTTAAATTCAGAAGCGCCGTCAACGCGAATCATCGCATTGTAGTCTGCGCCAAAGCCGCTGGACTCACGCGCACGACGACGCTGCTCTTCCATTGCTGCTTCAAAGCCTGCTTCGTCGACTTTAATATTGCGCTCGCGGCAAACGTCGGCGGTCAGGTCAACCGGGAAACCATAGGTGTCATACAGACGGAAAGCGGTTTCGCCATCCAGCGTATCGCCCTTCAGCTTGCTCAGCTCTTCATCCAGCAGCGCCAGACCGCGCTCCAGCGTACGAGCGAACTGCTCTTCTTCGGTTTTCAGCACATGCTCAACCTGAGCCTGCTGCTGCTTCAGCTCTTCACCGGCGGCGCCCATGACATCAATCAGCGGAGCAACCAGTTTCCAGAAGAAGGTCTCCTTCGCACCCAGCATGTTGCCATGACGCACGGCACGACGAATGATACGACGCAGCACGTAGCCACGGTTTTCATTCGACGGGATTACGCCGTCGGCAATCAGGAATGCGCAGGAACGAATATGGTCAGCGATAACGCGCAGCGATTTGTTCGTCAGGTCGGTTGCGCCGGTGACTCTCGCGACGTTCTCAATCAGAGTGCGGAACAGGTCGATATCATAGTTGGAGTTGACGTGCTGCAGAACGGCAGCAATACGCTCCAGGCCCATACCGGTGTCGACAGACGGCTTCGGCAGCGGCTCCATGGTGCCGTCGGCCTGACGGTTAAACTGCATGAAGACGATGTTCCAGATCTCAATGTAGCGATCGCCGTCTTCTTCCGGGCTTCCCGGAGGACCGCCCCAGATGTGGTCACCGTGGTCGAAGAAGATTTCGGTACACGGACCGCACGGCCCGGTATCGCCCATCTGCCAGAAGTTGTCAGAAGCGAACGCCGCGCCTTTATTATCGCCAATGCGGATAATACGCTCACGTGGAACGCCGACCTCATTCGCCCAGATATCGAAAGCTTCGTCATCGGTTTCGTAAACGGTCACCCACAGTTTATCTTTCGGCAGCGCGAACCAGTTTTCCCCGGTCAGCAGTTCCCATGCGTATTTGATGGCATCCTGCTTGAAGTAGTCGCCGAAGCTGAAGTTACCCAGCATTTCAAAGAAAGTGTGGTGACGCGCGGTGTAACCGACGTTTTCCAGATCGTTGTGTTTACCACCCGCACGAACGCAACGCTGCGCGGTCGTCGCGCGAGAATAATGGCGTTTGTCGAGACCCAGGAAAACATCCTTGAACTGGTTCATCCCGGCGTTGGTAAACAGCAGGGTCGGGTCGTTATGCGGCACCAGGGAGCTGCTCGCAACGACCTGGTGTCCCTTGCTATGGAAAAAATCGAGAAACGCCTGACGGATCTCAGCAGTGCTCTTGCTCATAATTATCCTGAAATCAAGCTATACACTTCACCTTTCACGCCGCCTCTACGCGGGCTGCGCTCGTTCACCCCGACCACGTACCTCTGTACGCTCCAGGTGACTCACTCTCCTGCCGCCTTGACGCAGCGCGAATGATTTTGTGTATAAGGAATAATCGTCGTGGGCGCTGATTGCCTGTTAACAGCCAGCGACCGGACGGAATAAAGTGGGAATAAGATAAGTTTTCTTTACTGGGAAGTAAAATACCCGATGGGTCAATCTGCAAAATTTCGCCAGATTTCCTGAATATCTTCCATCAGGTAGCCACGGTACAGCAAAAACCGCTGGATTTTGACTTTATCGGCAAATGTCGTCGGGAGCGGTTCGCCATACTTTCGCTGCGCCTGCTCTTTCGCCAGCGCGGCCCAGTCAATATCGCACTCGCGCATCGCGCTTTCGCTAACGTCGCGGGGAATACCTTTCTGATTGAGCTCCTGGCGGATACGCGCCGGGCCATATCCTTTGCGGCTACGGCTGCCAATAAACTGGCGAACAAAGCGACCGTCGTCAAGGTAGCGGTTCTCAATGCACCAGGCGACAACGGTGTCTACCTCTTCCGGCGTGACGTCCAGCGTCTCCGGGCCATTTTTTCCCAGTACCGGAGCAGCGAGTTTACGCCGCAGCTCCTGTTCGCTATGGTCGCGCATCGCCAGGATACGGATTGCGCGGTCCAGCAGGCGGGCATAGCCGGAACGGCGGGATGAAGGTTCAGTCACGGGCACCTCGACAATCAAAAAGCAAAAGGGCCGCATTCGCAGCCCTTCGTTATCTTTCGATGAGATTATCAGAAATCTTCGTGGGTTTCTTCTGCACCCGCACCGTTACCGTCAACCACGAAGTCCGGTGTGGAATCCTGGTTATTCAGCAGCAGCTCACGCACTTTTTTCTCAATCTCTTTTGCCGCAGCCGGGTTATCTTTCAGCCAGGAGATAGCATTTGCTTTACCCTGGCCAATCTTATCGCCGTTGTAGCTGTACCATGCGCCCGCTTTCTCGATCAGCTTCTCTTTCACGCCCAGGTCAACCAGTTCGCCGTAGAAGTTAATACCTTCGCCGTAAAGAATCTGGAACTCAGCCTGTTTGAACGGCGCGGCGATTTTGTTTTTCACGACTTTGACGCGGGTTTCGCTGCCGATGACGTTATCGCCATCTTTTACCGCACCGATACGACGGATATCGAGACGCACAGAGGCGTAGAATTTCAGCGCGTTACCGCCGGTGGTGGTTTCCGGATTACCGAACATCACGCCAATTTTCATACGAATCTGGTTAATGAAGATCAGCAGCGTATTGGACTGCTTCAGGTTACCGGCCAGCTTACGCATCGCCTGGCTCATCATACGCGCCGCGAGGCCCATGTGAGAGTCGCCGATTTCGCCTTCGATTTCCGCTTTCGGCGTCAGCGCCGCCACGGAGTCGACAACGATAACGTCTACGGCACCCGAGCGCGCCAGCGCGTCACAGATTTCCAGCGCCTGCTCGCCGGTGTCCGGCTGAGAGCACAGCAGGTTGTCGATGTCGACGCCCAGCTTACGCGCATAAACAGGATCCAGCGCGTGCTCTGCATCGATAAATGCACAGGTTTTACCTTCACGCTGCGCGGCGGCGATAACCTGCAGGGTCAGTGTCGTTTTACCGGACGATTCAGGCCCGTAGATTTCGACGATACGGCCCATCGGCAAACCGCCGGCGCCCAGGGCGATATCCAGGGAAAGCGAACCGGTGGAGATAGTTTCCACGTCCATGGAACGGTCTTCACCCAGGCGCATGATGGAGCCTTTGCCGAACTGTTTTTCAATCTGGCCTAGTGCTGCCGCCAACGCTTTCTGTTTGTTTTCGTCGATAGCCATTTTTACTCCTGTCATGCCGGGTGAAACCGGGTGGTGAATTCTGTTCTGTTGAGGCAATTATACTGTATAGTCATACAGTATCAAGTATTTTGTAGAAATTGTTGCCAGAGGAGATTTAGCGCATAAGCCGTTGCCTGACGACGCACCGCCTCCCGGTCTCCGGCAAAACATTCACGCCGGGTCACGCCCTGCCCGTTCGCACAGGCCACGCCAAACCACACCGTTCCGACAGGTTTTTCCTCGCTGCCGCCATCCGGTCCGGCGATGCCGCTCACCGAAATAGCATAGGTGGCGCGCGCAGCGCGCAGCGCGCCAACGGCCATCTCAACCACCACCGGCTCGCTCACCGCGCCATGGCCGAGGAGCGTAACCTCGCTGACGCCGATCATCTGCGATTTGGCTTCATTGCTGTAGGTCACGAACCCGCGTTCAAACCATGCTGAACTGCCGGCGATGTCGGTGAGCACTTTCGCGACCCAACCGCCGGTACAGGACTCTGCCGTGGTCACCGTCGCACCGCGAGCTTTTAATGCCAGCCCGACCTGCTCACTCAGTTGCTTTAATTCAGAATCTGTCATTAGCGCCCCGTTTAAGCCAGATAAAGAGGCCATCAAAGATAGCACTTTCAGCACAGATATGGGGATGAGGTCATCAATTTACGAGGGGGCTTCCGAAAATGAGCGGCCCCGACGGCGTCGGGACCGTTAACGCGCGCGTTACTTCATGCTGGCGGCGATCAGCTCGACGTTATGGCGTAACATTTTCACGTAGCTATCCGCCACGCCGCCCGGTTTCGAGAGCGCTTCCGGATAGAGCTCCCCGCCCGGCTGTGCGCCAGTCGCGGCCGCAATTTGTTTCACCAGACGCGGATCGAGCTGGTTTTCCATAAACCAGGTGTGGACGCCGTCGGCCTTAATTTGTTGAATCAGTGCCGCCACCTGCGCCGCGCTGGCTTCGCTTTCTGACGACAGCCCCTGTGGTGCCAGGAAGGTCACGCCATAGGCGCGGCCAAAGTAGCCAAACGCATCATGGCTGGTGAGCACTTTGCGTTTTGCCAGCGGAATTGCCGTAAACTGTTTTTTTGCCCAACCGTCGATCTCCGTCAGTTGGCCGATGTAGCGCTGCCCGGATGCCTCCAGCGCAGCCTTATCCTGCGGATCGGCTTTGATCAGGCCGTTGAGAATATTTTGCGCATAAATCGCGCCGTTAGCGGCGCTGTTCCACGCATGAGGGTCAGTAACCGTTTTCCCCTCCTCATTGAGCGTGTGCGTTTTTACCCCGGTAGAGGCCACCACCAGCTCACCTTTAAAACCCGAAGCTTTGATTAATCTGTCGACCCAGCCTTCCAGTCCCAGACCATTAACCACCACCACATCGGCTTTGCTCAGCAAAGCGCTATCCTGCGGCGAAGGTTCAAAGGTATGCGGATCGCCGTCCGGTCCCACCAGCGTATCAACATGCACATGTTCGCCCCCCACCTGCTGCACCATATCGCCCAGCACTGAAAAACTACTCACCACGTTGAGCGTTTTTGCCATCGCCCCCTGCGTTGCGAGGCCTAACGCCAGCGCCAGAATGACTGCGGTACGTTTCATCATATTTCCTTACCCCATTAATTTACGCCAGCTGACGACCAGTCGGCTGCGCGTGCCAAAAAACACCGAAATAAAAAAGATCCCGCTGGCGGTCAGTACGATGGACGGCCCGGCCGGTAAATTCGCGGTCCACGACAGGCTTAACCCCATCCAGGCACAAAAGCCGCCCATCAGCGCCGCCAGCAGCAAGGTTCCGGGCAAGGTTCGCGCCCAGCAGCACGCCGCTACCGCCGGCAGCATCATCACGCCAACCGCCATCAGCGTCCCCAGCACCTGGAACCCGGCGACCAGATTGAGCACCAGCAGCGCCAGGAACAGACCGTGCAGCAGCGCCGGGAGCCGCGGGTGGTTCACCTGCAGCCAGGCGCTATCAAAGGCTTCGCTGACCAGTCCACGATAAAGCAGCGCGATGCAGAGCAGCGTCAGGCTGGCCACCCCGCTGACAAACAGCGCAGCGTCGTTATCCACCGCCAGAATCGAGCCAAACAGTAGATGCAGCAGATCAACGCTGGAGCCGCGAAGCGACACCAGCGTCACTCCCAGTGCCAGTGACCCGAGGTAAAACCCGGCAAAACTGGCATCCTCTTTCAACGGCGTGCGTCGGCTGACCCAGCCCGCCACCAGCGCCACGGCAATTCCGGCGATAAACCCGCCGATAGTCATTGCCAGCAGCGACATGCCGCTCACCAGGTAGCCCACCGCCACGCCGGGTAAAATTGCGTGCGACAGCGCGTCGCCCATCAGACTCATTCGTCGCAGCAGTAAGAAGACGCCAAGCATGGTCGTGCTCAGAGAGAGCGCGAGGCACACCAGCAGCGCGCGGCGCATAAAGCCGAATTCAATGAAGGGCTGAAAAAAGGTATGCCAGATCATGCCAGCCTCGCAGAGCCGAAGGCGGGCAGCACATCGTCGGTGTTACCCCAGCGAGCGCGCTGCGGTTCCAGCAGCAGCGTTTCCGGGAAATATTCAGCGACGCGCTGGTTATCATGCAGCACCGCCAGTACCGTCTGCCCCTGTTGATGCATCTCAAGGATCAGCCCCATCAGCTCGCGGCTGGTTGCTTCATCAATCCCGGTAAAGGGTTCATCCAGCATAACCAGCGGCGCCTGCTGCACGATAACTCTGGCGAACAGCATGCGCTGGAACTGCCCGCCGGAGAGCGCCTCAATCGGCGTTTTCGCCATTGATGTCAGCCCCACGCGCTCCAGCGCGGCGCCGATACGCCGCCGGAACTCGCTGCGGATCCCCCCCAGTAAAGAGACATGCGGCCAGGCCCCCTGACTCACCACGTCCTGTACCGTCAGCGGAAACTGCGATTCGAGGGCATGGCGCTGCGCCAGCCAGCCAATTACCGGACGCGAAACCGTCCAGCGCAGCCTGCCGCTGACCGGAGGAATAAAGCCGGCCAGCGTTTTCAACAGCGTTGATTTACCGCAGCCGTTCAGGCCGACAATGGCCGTCATGCTGCCTGCCGCAATAACGCCGCTCAGGGCCGGCGTAATAGCCAGTTCTTCGTAACCGGCTACCAGATGATCCAGTTCAATCATGGCAGGGTTACCGCCCACCAGGTCGCCAGCCACAGGAGCGCCAGCAGCACACAGGCAATTCCTACGCGTACCGCTGCGGATGTCATAAAAAGAGAAGTCACAGCCTCACCCAATTAATATGTTATAACGTAACAATATTGGATTGACGGAAAAATGTAAATCAGCGTCAACGGCGGGAAATGCTGCAAAATGTAACAGAACTCCCCTCACGACGAGGGGAGTATCAGGGAAGGGTTACTGTCCGCGGGCCTGAGAAACGGCCAGACCCAGCTGCCAGACGGCCATCGCGTAGTGGGTACTGTGGTTATAGCGGGTAATGGTGTAGAAGTTCGGCAGACCATACCAGTACTGGTAACCGGTTCCGATGTCCAGACGCAGCAGGCTGGCCTGCTGATGGTTGCCTAGCGGTTGCGTCGGCGTCAAACCTGCCGCCGTAAGCTGCGAAATGCTGTAGTTGGTTTTGAAGCCATTCTCCAGACCCGGCGCCTGACCCAGCGCCTGTACCGCAACCTGATCGCCACTCACCCAGCCGTGCTGTTTGAAATAGTTCGCCACGCTGCCAATCGCGTCCACCGGATCCCACAGATTAATGTGCCCGTCGCCGTTAAAGTCCACCGCATACTGTTTATAAGAAGACGGCATAAACTGACCGTAACCCATTGCTCCGGCGAAAGATCCTTTCAGGTTTAACGGGTCATCTTGCTCGCTGCGCGCCATCAGCAGGAAGGTTTCCAGCTCACCGGAGAAATAGTCGGCGCGACGCGGGTAGCTAAACGACAGCGTCGCCAGGGCGTCGAGAATGCGGGTTTTGCCCATCACGCGACCCCAGCGGGTTTCTACGCCAATAATGCCGACAATAATTTCCGGCGGCACGCCGTACACCTGCCAGGCGCGGTTCAGCGCATCCTGATACTGGTTCCAGAATACGACGCCGTTCTGCACGTTATCCGGAGTAATAAACTGTTTTTTGTAACGCAGCCAGGCGCCGTTAGGCCCTGACGGCGGCAGTCCGCTCGGCGCCTGGCGGTCCATCAGGCGCAGGACGTAATCCAGGCGTTTCGCCTGGGAAAGGATCTCATGCAGCTGCTGTCTGTCGAAGCCATGCTTGCTCACCATTTTATCGATGAACTGCTCCGCCGCCGGGTTGTTAGCGAAATCGCCTCCCATCTCCATCACATTGTGCTGCGGCTCCAGCAAAAAACCGCCGCCTCCCGCCGTCTGGGGTTCTGCGGTGGTTTTAGGTTTGCTGCTACAGGCAGCGAGGAGAACACACAGGGGAAGTAAAGCCAGATAGCGACGCTTCAACATGGGACATCCGTTTAACAAATTTGGCAAAGGATAATTATGGTAAAGCATGCGGCCGTCAACAAGGAAGCGGCAATGTATTTGCGGACAAAATAGTCCCGCCAGCACCGCCCTTTCCGGTTCATTATCTACCCGTTCATCTCCCCTTTGCCTCGGTTAGCATTCCCCTTCATCACGCACAAACTTTCAAAATAAAATATTTACCTTTCATTTTGCGATCAATTTAACACTTTTAAACCTTTCAAAGTGATTAAAATGAGCTGCCAGTTAGCAAGAAAAATAACACTCTGAAGGAGAGAACAATGATTGAAGTCATTACCCACGGCGCCGAATGGTTTATCGGCCTGTTTCAGAAGGGGGGCGAGGTATTTACCGGTATGGTTACCGGGATCCTGCCGCTTCTGATCAGTCTGCTGGTGATCATGAACGCGCTGATCAACTTTATCGGTCAGCAGCGGATCGAAAAGCTGGCGCAACGCTGCGCCGGCAATCCGATCTCACGCTATCTGCTGCTGCCCTGCATCGGCACCTTTGTGTTCTGTAACCCTATGACCCTGAGCCTCGGGCGCTTTATGCCTGAGAAGTACAAGCCCAGCTACTACGCGGCAGCCTCTTACAGCTGCCACTCTATGAATGGCCTGTTTCCCCATATCAACCCCGGCGAGCTGTTTGTCTATCTCGGGATTGCCAGCGGCCTGACCACGCTTGGCCTGCCGTTAGGTCCGCTGGCGGTGAGCTATCTGCTGGTAGGACTGGTCACCAACTTCTTCCGCGGTTGGGTCACCGATCTGACCACCTCGATTTTTGAGAAAAAAATGGGCATCCAGCTTGAGCAAAAAGTCCATCTTTCCGGAGCAACCTCATGACCCGTATTCGTATTGAAAAAGGCGCCAGCGGCTGGGGCGGCCCCCTTGAGCTGGACGCCGTTGCCGGTAAAAAGATCGTCTACATTACCGCCGGTACCCGCCCGGCAATCGTCGACAAGATCGCCAGTCTGACCGGCTGGCAGGCCGTCGACGGGTTCAAAGAAGGCGAGCCGCCGGAAGAGGAGATCGGCGTTGCCATTATCGACTGCGGCGGTACCTTGCGCTGCGGCCTCTACCCAAAACGTCGTATCCCGACCGTCAATATCCACGCCACCGGCAAATCCGGCCCGCTGGCGCAATATATCGTCGAAGATATTTACGTCTCCGGGGTGAAAGAGGAGAACGTTCGCCTGTTGACCCACGATGGCGCAGCGGCGCCCGAAACCAAGCCGGGCCAGTCGGCCCCGCGGGATTACGATACCAGCAAAAAAATAACCGAGCAGAGCGATGGTCTGCTGGCGAAGGTCGGTATGGGAATGGGCTCCGTGGTGGCGGTGCTGTTCCAGTCCGGACGCGACACCATCGACACGGTGCTGAAAACGATCCTGCCGTTTATGGCTTTCGTCTCGGCACTGATCGGCATCATCATGGCCTCCGGCATCGGCGACTGGATTGCCCACGGTCTGGCCCCGCTCGCCAGCCATCCTCTTGGCCTGGTCACGCTGGCCCTGATCTGCTCCTTCCCGCTGCTGTCGCCGTTCCTCGGCCCTGGCGCGGTTATCGCTCAGGTCATTGGCGTGCTGATCGGCGTGCAGATTGGTCTCGGCAATATTCCCCCGCACCTTGCGCTCCCGGCGCTGTTCGCCATTAACGCCCAGGCCGCCTGCGATTTTATTCCGGTTGGGCTGTCGCTTGCCGAAGCCCGTCAGGACACGGTGCGCGTCGGCGTTCCTTCGGTGCTGGTAGGACGTTTTCTGACCGGTGCGCCGACGGTGCTGATCGCCTGGTTTGTGTCCGGATTTATTTACCAATAAGAGGTTCCTGAAGATGACCGTGATTTACCAGACCACGATTACGCGCATCGGCGCCAGCGCGACGATGGCGCTCGAAGAACAGATGTTGATTACCTTTCGCGAAGGCGCGCCGGCGGACATTGAAGAGTATTGCTTTATTCATAACCACGGCGAATTTTCCGGCGCGCTGGCGCCGGGCGCGGAGCTCCAGCTTGGCGAACAACGCTATCCGGTGACCGCCGTCGGCGATGTTGCCGAGCAAAATCTGCGCGAGCTGGGCCATATCACGCTGCGCTTTGATGGCCATAGCGAAGCGGAGTTTCCGGGGACGGTCCACGTGTCTGGCCCCGTGCCGGACGCGATCGCCCCCGGCTGTATATTGAAATTTGTTGCATGAGTTGTCAGGAGAAGACTATGAATCAGGTTGCTGTTGTCATCGGCGGTGGACAAACCTTAGGCGAGTTTCTGAGCCGGGGCCTTGCCGCACAGGGGTATCGGGTTGCCGTTGTGGATATCCAAAGCGATAAAGCCACGCGCGTCGCGCAGGCTATCAACGACGAATATGGAGAAGGAACGGCGTACGGTTTTGGCGCCGATGCCACCAGCGAGGCCAGCGTGATGGCCCTCGCCCGCGGCGTGGACGAAATATTCGCGCGGGTGGATCTGTTGGTGTATAGCGCCGGGATCGCCAAAGCGGCCTTTATCAGCGATTTCGCGCTCGGTGATTTTGACCGCTCGCTGCAGGTGAATCTGGTGGGCTACTTCCTCTGCGCTCGCGAATTTTCACGGCTAATGATTCGCGATGGGATCAAGGGGCGTATTATTCAGATCAATTCCAAATCCGGCAAAGTCGGCAGCAAGCACAATTCCGGCTATAGCGCAGCGAAGTTTGGCGGCGTCGGGCTGACCCAGTCGCTGGCGTTGGATCTGGCGGAATACGGCATTACCGTTCACGCATTGATGCTGGGCAACCTGTTGAAATCGCCGATGTTCCAGTCACTGCTGCCGCAATATGCCAGCAAGCTGGGCATTGCCGAGGACGAAGTCGAGCAGTACTACATCGACAAAGTGCCGCTGAAACGCGGCTGCGACTATCAGGATGTCCTCAACGTACTGATGTTTTACGCCAGCCCGCAGGCCTCTTACTGCACCGGGCAATCCATCAACGTCACCGGCGGGCAGGTGATGTTTTAACCGCCGGTTCCCGGGTCGCGTCGCGATCCGGGTTCTTCCCGACGCCACGCCTTAAGGAGATTTTATGGTTAGCGCATTAATCACCGTCGCCGCCATCGCCTGGATCGCCCAGCTCGCCTTCGGCGGCTGGCAGATCCGCCGCTTTAACCGCGAGTTCGATAAACTCTGTCAGCAGGGCCGCGTCGGCGTCGGGCGTTCATCGGGCCGCTTCAAACCGCGCGCGATCGTCGCCATCGCCTTTGACGACCACGATCGCGTCAGCGATACGCTGCTGATGCGAGGAGTGACCGTCTTCGCCCTCCCGCAAAAAATCCCCGCGATAAAAGGGCAATATCGTGAGGAATTGCGGCCAGATATGATCTTTCCCCAGGATCCGCTCTGTCAGAATGCTCTATCATTAGCGCTTAAACCGAAACATGTATAATTTCGTTGTAAAAGTAAATATCTTGCGAAATTATCACTTCGAAACTTAACGCAGGATAGGATATTACCGCTATGAAACCACGTCAGCGCCAGGCAGCCATTGTTGAGCACCTGCAAGCGCAGGGTAAATGCTCGGTTGAAGAGCTGGCGCAACACTTCGACACCACCGGCACCACCATCCGCAAGGATCTGGTGATCCTCGAAAATGCCGGCACCGTTATTCGCACCTACGGTGGCGTGGTCCTCAACAAAGATGAGCCCGACCCGCCTATCGATCATAAGACGCTCATTAACACCCATAAAAAAGCGCTGATCGCCGAAACCGCGGTGCACTACATCCACGATGGCGATTCGATCATCCTCGATGCCGGCAGCACGGTGCTGCAAATGGTGCCGCTGCTCAGCCGCTTCAATAACATCACGGTCATGACCAACAGCCTGCATATCGTCAACGCCCTCTCCGAGCTGGATAATGAACAAACGATCCTGATGCCCGGCGGCACCTTCCGTAAGAAATCGGCCTCCTTCCACGGACAGCTAGCGGAAAACGCCTTCGAGCAGTTCAGCTTCGACAAACTGTTTATGGGGACCGACGGCATCGACCTGAACGCCGGCGTTACGACCTTCAACGAGGTTTATACCGTCAGTAAAGCGATGTGCAATGCCGCCAGAGAAGTGATCCTGATGGCCGACTCATCAAAATTTGGCCGTAAGAGCCCGAACATCGTCTGCGGCCTCGAGCGCGTGGATAAGCTGATTACCGATGCCGGTATTGACCCGACATTCCAGCGGGCGCTGGAAGAGAAAGGCATCGAAGTGATTATTACTGGAGAAGAACATGAGTAACTTTCTGTTAGAAGCCGGACGCCAGACCCTGATGCTGGAGCTACAGGAGGCCAGCCGCCTGCCTGAACGCCTGGGCGACGACTTCATCCGCGCGGCGGAAACCATCATCCACTGCGAAGGGAAACTGGTGGTCTCCGGTATCGGTAAATCAGGCCATATCGGCAAAAAGCTGGCGGCCACTTTCGCCAGTACCGGCACCCCGGCCTTTTTCGTCCATCCGGCGGAGGCGCTGCACGGCGATCTCGGGATGCTTGATGGTCGTGACGTGATGTTATTTATCTCCTACTCCGGCAGCGCCAAAGAGCTGGATCTTATCGTCCCGCGCCTGGAAGAGAAAGGGATCCCGCTGCTGGCGATGACCGGAAAATCGCAATCCCCGCTAGCGCTGGCGGCAAAAGCGGTACTGGATATCGCCGTCGAACGCGAAGCCTGCCCGATGCATCTGACCCCCACCTCCAGCACCGTCAACACCCTGATGCTCGGCGACGCGCTGGCAATGGCGGTGATGCAGGCCCGCGGTTTCAATGAAGAAGATTTCGCCCGCTCACACCCCGCCGGCGCCCTCGGCGCGCGGCTGCTGAACAAGGTTCACCATCTGATGCGCCGCGATGACGATGTCCCACGCGTCGACCTTGATACCCGCGTGATGGACGCGATGCTGGAGTTAAGTCGTACCGGGCTGGGTCTGGTCGCGGTCTGCGATGCGCAAAACCGCGTGCAGGGCGTCTTCACCGATGGCGACCTGCGCCGCTGGCTGGTCGGCGGCGGGACGCTCAACGATGCCGTTGCCCAGGCGATGACCCGCAACGGCGTCACCCTGCAGGCGGAAAGCCGCGCGGTCGAAGCCAAAGAACGGCTGATGAAGCACAAAATCAGCGCCGCCCCGGTGGTCGACGAAAACGGCCTTCTGGTTGGGGCAATTAACCTGCAGAACTTCTATCAGGCCGGGATTCTTTAAGCCCCAGACGCTTCGCCAGCCGGTGCAGGTTGGCGACATCAAGCTCCAGCGCGCGGGCGGCAGCGGCCCAGTTGCGATGGTTATCCGCTAACGCGCGGGAAATCGCCTCGCGCTGGAATGCCTCGGTCGCCGCGCGCAGATTGATCGCCGGCATCGGCAGCGCCGGTGTCGTGGCCGGCAGCCCGGGCGCGTCGACGGCAAACTGAAAATGCGCCGGATCGAGCCGCACCTCGTCGCCAGCCTGCGTCGCCCGCGCCAGCACCACCGCGCGATGAATCGCATGTTCCAGCTCGCGCACGTTGCCAGGCCACGGCCAGCTGCGCAGACTTGCCCGCGTGGCATCGCTCAGCACCACCTGCGCCAGCCCCATCCGCAGGCGGCACTGTTCGCAGAAATATCCCGCCAGCAGCACCACGTCATCGTCGCGATCGCGCAGCGCCGGCACCGAGAGCGGAAACACGCTCAGGCGGTGATAGAGATCGGCGCGAAAACGGCCGGCAATCACCTCCTGGCGCAGATCGCGGTTGGTGGCCGCCAGTACCCGTACATCAACCCGCAGGCTGCGATCGTCGCCCACGCGTTGGATATCGCCATACTGCAATACGCGCAGCAGTTTAGCCTGTAGCGCCAGCGACAGCTCCCCAATCTCATCAAGAAACAGGGTCCCGTTATCGGCCATTTCAAACTTGCCGCTGCGGTTGCTGATAGCCCCGGTAAACGCCCCTTTCACATGCCCGAACAGCTCGCTTTCCGCCACGCTCTCCGGCAGCGCTGCACAGTTCAGATAGATCAGCGGATTGGCCGCCCGCGGCGACCCTTGATGAACCGCTTTCGCCACCAGTTCTTTGCCGGTGCCGGTTTCGCCGCTAATCAACACGTTCAAATCCGACGCGGCGACGATATCAATCTCTTTTTTCAGCTGCTGTATCGGCGCCGACAGGCCGATAATCTCCTGACGGTCGGGGGGCGTATAGCTCGCGCTCGCCTCCGGCAGCACGTTCTGATTTTCGAGACGGGCAATGAGCAGCGCGTTATTCAGCGCTCCTGCCACCAGGGCGGCAATCAGCCGTAGCTCCTCATCGCTAAAGCTATCGAAACGGTCGGCGTCCATACCGTCCAGGGTCAATGCGCCTATCAGGGTTTGTCCGGCAAACAGCGGCAGCCCAACGCAGGCGTGAACCTTGAGACTCTCCTGGCCGGGAATCAGCCCGTCATAAGGGTCGGGCAGATCGCTGTCCGCCGGGAAGCGCACGACGTCCCCCGCGCGAGCAATCGCCTCCAGCCGCGGGTGCCCGGCCAGCGCAAAGCGTCGCCCCAGCACATCCTGCGCCAGTCCGTCGATCGCCAGCGGCACAAACTGATGGGCGTCGTAGCGCAGCAGCGCCGAGGCATCGCATCCCAGCACCTGCCGTAGGGTGGCGATCAGACGCGAGAATCGGTCGGCGTGACCAATATCGCTTTGTAAATCAATGGCGATTTTCGCCAGAACCTGCAGGGAAAAGCTCATTGCAGCCTCATTGTCATTTTGACACCATTAATTGTCATAACGACTATTTTAACCATTGTCATTTTGACATCAATTAGTTTAGCAAAAAACATTAAAAACATTAAAAATCAATCAATTAAAAAGTTGGCACGTAACTTGATATAAGCAACTCATCTTATTTGAACACGCTGAATTAATTGAGGTTGCTATGTCTATTCTGGTTAAAAATAACATTCATTGGGTTGGCCAACGTGACTGGGAAGTGCGTGATTTTCACGGCACCGAATACAAAACGCTGCGCGGCAGCAGCTATAACAGCTATCTCATCCGGGAAGAGAAAAATGTCCTGATTGATACCGTCGATCATAAATTCAGCCGCGAGTTCGTGCAGAACCTGCGTAGCGAGATCGATCTTGCCGATATTGACTACATCGTGATTAACCACGCGGAAGAAGACCATGCCGGCGCGCTGACCGAATTGATGAACAGTATCCCGGATACGCCGATTTACTGCACCGCCAATGCCATTGACTCCATAACCGGCCATCACCATCACCCGGAGTGGAATTTTAAGGTGGTGAAAACCGGAGACAGCCTCGACATCGGCAACGGCAAGCAGCTGATCTTCGTCGAAACGCCCATGCTGCACTGGCCGGACAGCATGATGACCTATATGACCGGCGATGCGGTCCTGTTCAGCAACGACGCCTTCGGCCAGCACTATTGCGACGAGCACCTGTTTAATGACGAAGTCGACCAGACCGAGCTGTTCGAGCAGTGCCAGCGCTACTATGCCAACATCCTGACCCCGTTCAGCCGCCTGGTGACGCCAAAAATCACCGAAATTCTCGGCTTCAACCTGCCGGTCGACATGATAGCCACCTCCCACGGCGTGGTCTGGCGCGACAACCCGACCCAAATCGTCGAGCTGTACCTGAAATGGGCCGCCGATTACCAGGAAGACCGCATCACGCTCTTCTATGACACCATGTCGAACAATACCCGCATGATGGCCGATGCTATCGCCCAGGGAATTACCGACGTGGACCCGCGCGTGGCGGTGAAAATCTTCAACGTCGCCCGTAGCGATAAAAACGAAATACTGACCAACGTCTTCCGCTCAAAAGGGGTGCTGGTCGGCACCTCGACCATGAATAATGTGATGATGCCGAAAATCGCCGGACTGGTTGAAGAGATGACCGGCCTGCGTTTTCGCAATAAGCGCGCCAGCGCCTTCGGCTCTCACGGCTGGAGCGGCGGTGCGGTCGATCGCCTGTCCACCCGCTTACAGGATGCCGGTTTTGAAATGTCCCTGAGCCTGAAGGCCAAATGGCGCCCGGACCTCGACGCGCTGGAGCTGTGCCGCGAACACGGCCGTGAAATTGCCCGCCAGTGGGCGCTCTCCCCGCTGCCGGTCGCCGCAGTACAAACCGCGCCGGAACAAGAAAACTGCGCCTGTGCCGCGGCAGCAGCAGCCGATCTCGGCCCGTCGATGCAGTGCAGCGTCTGCCAGTGGGTTTACGATCCGGCGAAAGGCGAACCGAACCAGGATGTCCAGCCGGGGACGCCGTGGAGCGAGGTCCCGGATAACTTCCTGTGCCCTGAGTGCTCTCTCGGCAAAGATGTCTTTGACGTTCTGGCAACGGAGGCAAAATGAGTGATGGCATCGTCATCATCGGCTCGGGCTTTGCGGCCCGTCAGCTGGTGAAAAATATCCGCAAGCAGGATACCCACATTCCGCTGACGCTGATCGCCGCCGACAGCATGGATGAGTACAACAAACCGGACCTCAGCCATGTGGTCAGCCGCGGCCAACGTGCCGACGATCTGACCCTGCAAACGGCGGGCGAATTCGCCGAGCAGTACCATCTGCGTCTGTTCCCGTACACCTGGGTCAGTGACCTCGACGCCGCAGCGAAAGTGGTGAAAAGTCAGGATCGCGAATGGCGCTACGACAAGCTGGTACTGGCCACCGGCGCCGCACCGTTTATCCCGCCGGTACCCGGGCATGAACTGATGCTGACCCTCAACAGCCAGCGCGAGTACGGCGCCGCGCAGAGTCAGCTCCACGATGCGCAACGCGTGCTGATCGTCGGCGGCGGCCTGATTGGCTGCGAGCTGGCGATGGACTTCTGCCGCGCCGGGAAGGCGGTGACGGTAGTCGATAACTCCGCCAGCGTGCTCTCAGCATTGATGCCGCCGGAGGTCAGCAGCCGTCTGCAGCATCGGCTCACCGATATGGGCGTACACCTGATGCTGAAAACGCAGCTTGAAGGGCTGGAGCAAACCGCCGACGGCATTCGCGTCAGCCTCGACCGTCAGCGCAGCGTCACCGTCGATGCGGTGGTCGCCGCCGCCGGTCTGCGCCCGGAAACGGCGCTGGCGCGCCATGCCGGGTTGATGATTCGTCGTGGCGTGGTGGTGAACAGCCGGTTGCAAACCAGCGATCCGGCAATTTACGCCCTCGGCGACTGCGCGGAAATCAATGGCAGCGTCCTGCCGTTTCTGCAGCCGATTTTACTGAGCGCGATGTGCCTCGCTAAAAACCTGCTGTCGCAGGCGAACGAACTGACGCTGCCGCCGATGCTGGTGAAGGTTAAAACGCCGGATCTGCCGCTGCATCTGGCCGGTGAGACACAGCGGGACGATCTGACGTGGAATCTGGTTGCCGCCAAAGAGGGGGTGGTGGCGAAAGGGGTGGATGCCGCCAACCAGCTGCGCGCCTTTGTGGTCAGCGAGGACCGAATGAAAGAGGCCTTTGCGTTGCTCAAACAATTGGTGCGTTAAGCGGCCCGAACGGGCGTTATTCCCGGGGCGCGGCGTAAACGCCCTACCCGGGCGACCGATTCTGCGCCGTTATTTTGCCGGGTGGCGCGATGCTTACCCGGCCTACATTTCGGCCCTCACCCCGTAGGCCCGCGCAAGCGCAGCGCCGCCGGGTAGCACACCCGCTGTGTGCTTTTGTGGTCATACCGCTCGACCCTCATCCCGTAGGCCCGCGCAAGCGCAGCGCCGCCGGGCGGCACACCCGCTGTGCACTTTTGTGGTCATACAACTCGACCTTCACCCCGTAGGCCCGCGCAAGCACAGCGCCGCCGGGCAGCAGACCGGCCTGGCTCAGGTAGCCCGACTAAACGCCGCGAGAGCCGGGGGAATCTGCAACCTGGCGCGCCAGATTATCGTATCCGCGCCAGCGATAGTTAATCACCGACAGCACCCAGCAGGCGACAAACAGCCCGATGACCACAAAACCGGCGTCGCCGAGATTATCGTTCAGCGCGGCGACCCAGCGCCATAGCCCGCCGCTGAACGAAAACTTGTCCATCAGCAGCCCCAGCGCTTCCAGACCACCGATAAATAACGCCACCACCACCGACGTGCCGGTAATGGTCATATTGTAATAGAGCTTGCGCTGCGGCTTGCTAAACGCCCAGCCGTAGGCGCCGACCATCAGCACATTATCGAGGGTATCCACCAGCGCCATCCCGCTGGCAAACAGCGCCGGAAAGACCATGATCGACCAGATAGACATTCCGCTTGACGCGCTGGCGGCAGAAATCCCCAGCACGCCGATTTCGGTGGCGGTATCAAATCCGAGGCCAAACAGAAAGCCCACCAGATACATCTGCCAGCTACGGCTAATCAGACGAAAAGTTTTACCGAACAACCAGCTCATCATGCCGCCGCCGGTCGCCACCTCATCGCTCACCTTACCGCCTCTCTTCCACGTGCGAAAGCTGCGCCAGACGCTGCGTAAAATCACCAGGTTGATAAACGCCATCAGCAATAAAAACAGCGCCGACACCGCGGTGCCAATCACGCTGCCGGTATCATGCAGCCAGCTCATCTGCTGGCCGAAAGCGGTGGCGGTGGCGGCAATCGCCGCCGAAGCCAGCACCACAATCGACGAGTGGCCAAACGAGAACCAGGCTCCGACGGCAAAAGGCCGACGCCCCTGCTGCATCATTTTGCGGGTGACGCTGTCGATCGCCGCAATATGGTCGGCATCGACCGCATGGCGCAATCCGTATCCCCAGGCCAGCAGACTCGCCGCCATCAGCGCGCCGCTATCGCCAAACGCCTGCCAGGCCCAGCCCCAGGCGAGCAGATTTGCCACAACCAGTCCCAACACCAGCGCAGCGGCACGCGGCTGCTGGCGTAAAATTGTCACTATCATGATGATATCCTGTGAGCCTGCCAGCGGGCTGCGGCCACGACCGCCTGACCAAACGCGATAGCCCCATCTCCGGCAGGGAGCTGCTGCGGAAACAGCAGAGTAAAATCCGCCAGATAAAAGGTCAATCGTGAGACCAGCAGCCGGTTATGCAACACGCCGCCGCTGAATGCCAACGTAGTCATCCCGCGCGACGTTGCACAATCGCGCGCCATCGCGGCCACTCCGCAGGCCAGCGCATCATGAAAGGCCCAGGCTTTTTGTTCGCGGCTCGCCCGCCATCCTAGCCACTGCGGCCAGAAGGTGGCCAGATCCAGCTCGCCCGCCTGCCACGGCAGGCGAACAGGATGCGCAACGCCATCGCAAGCGGTGGCCAGCGCCTCCAGCCGGCAGGCCGCCTCCCCCTCATAGCTCAGGCAGTCCGGCGCGCAGCCCAGCGCGCAGGCCACGGCATCGAACAGGCGTCCGCAGGATGACGCCTTCGGCGCATTCATTCCCCGATCAATAGCCCGCGCCAGCAGCGGCCAGTTGTGCTGGCGCAACGCCGCGGTTTGCGCATCGTTTTGCCAGTCGTCAACGTAGGCCAGGCAATGGGCCAGCAGATTACGCCACGGCTGACGAGCCGCCAGGTCGCCGCCGGGGAGCGCCACCGCCGGCAATCCGCCCAGGCGTTCACACTCCCGGTAATTCACCCGCAGACACTCGCCGCCCCACAGCGCGCCGTTTTCCCCCATGCCGATACCGTCGAGGACCACGGCAATCACATCGCCGCCATCCAGCGGCCAGCCGTGTTCCGCCAGGCAGGCGGCGGCATGGGCATGGTGATGCAGGACGCGCTCAACCGGCAGCGCCAACGAGGTCGCCCACTGCGTCGAACGGTAGCCCGGATGCGTATCGCTGACCACCAGGCTGGGGTTAAAGCCATAAACCGCCTGCATCAGACGCCGCGCCTGATGCCACTGCTGTTCTACGCCCTCATCGCCGAGGTCGCCGAAGTGCTGACTCAGTACCGCCTGCTCTCCGCGCGCCAGACAAAAGGTATTTTTCATATCGGCGCCGAGGCACAGCAGCGGCGGCACGTCGTGAAACCCCGGCGGTAATGGCATCGCATCAGGCACATAGCCTCGCGAACGACGTAGCATTTCACCACTTTGCCGCATCACCGAGTCGTCCATCCGCTGCACAATGTCGCGGTTGTGCAGCAGAAAACCATCGGCAATCCCGGCCAAATCACGCAGCGCATCGACGTTGGCGATCGCCGGCGGCCGTCCGCTCAGGTTGCCGGAGGTCATCACCAGAGGGCGCGCCAGCGCCTGCAAAACCAGATGCTGCAACGGATTAGATGGCAGCATCACCCCCACTTCATTCAGCGCTGGCGCAATGTCGTCACACAGGCCATCGACCTGCGATTTCTCTATCAATACGATGGGTGCAGCGGGTGACGTCAGTAACGCCTGCGCCGCTGCCGGCAGGCTATCCGCCGCCGGCAGCATCACCGCCAGCGGCTTTGCCGGACGATGTTTGCGTGTGCGTAACGCCGCCACCGCGCGCGGATTACCGGCATCGCACACCAGATGAAAACCGCCCACGCCCTTGATGGCGACAATCTGCCCGGCCTGTAGCTGATGAATCGCCGCCTGCAATGCCGCTTCTCCGACCAGCGACTCGCCTTCCGCGCGCCACTCCAGACGCGGGCCGCAGTCGGCGCAGGCCACCGGTTGAGCATGAAAACGTCGGTCGCCAGGGTGGCGGTACTCGGCCTCGCAGCGCGGACAGAGTGGAAAAGGCGCCATCGAGGTAAAGGGGCGGTCATAGGGCATCGCGCGAATAATGGTGAAACGCGGCCCACAGTGAGTGCAGTTAATAAACGGGTAGCGATAGCGGCGATCCCGCGGATTGTTCATCTCCGCCAGGCATGCCGGGCAGGTGGCCGCATCGGGCACAATCTGGGTACGCATACTTCCGCCGCCGCTTTCGCGAATGGCGAAATCCTGCGGCAGCGTACGCCAGTGAAACGGCCGGGTTTCCACGCTGTCGATACGCGCCAGCGGCGGACAGCGGCGGGTCAGCGCGGCGAGAAACGCCGCCTCATCGCCCAACAGGCGCACCAGTACGCCGTCACCGTCGTTACATACGTCGCCGCAGCGTGCTGACTCTTGCGCCAGCTGCCAGACAAAGGGGCGGAAGCCCACCCCCTGCACTTTACCGCGAATGCGAATCTGCACTCCGTTCATCGTGCCGCCGCCTTACCAGGCCAGCGCCGTACGACGACGTTTTTCGCTATTCATCTGCTCAAGCTTATTGCGGTCCACGCAAATCAGCGCATGCGTCGGGCAGGCCTCTATACAGGCGGGGCCCTCTTCCCGGTGATGGCAAAGATCGCATTTATTGGCTTCCGCTTTTTCCGCCATCACGTTCAGCCCGGCACCGCTATGACGAATCACCGGACGCACGACCACCTCCATCGCGCCGTAGGGACAGGCCACCACGCAGGTTTTGCAGCCGATGCAGCGCTCCTGCATCACGTGAATAAAGCCTTTATCCCGGGCGATCGCGCCGTTCGGACAGACGTTGGCGCACGGCGCGTCTTCACATTGGCGGCAGGCGGTGGCCGTCGAGACGTTAACGCCTTTGATCACATGGATACGCGGTAAGAAGGATTTTGGCGTCAGCGCGGCGCAGTCCTGATTTTCCTGATGAGAGACCACGCAGGCCACTTCGCAGGTGCGGCAGCCGATGCATTTGCTCGCGTCGGCAATAATGAAACGGTTCATCCATTTCTCCAGCTGTAAGAAGGTTACGCGGCGGAGTATGCATAATACGTTCCAACTTTTATCACGCTGATAATAAAGGAAATGAATAACCTAAAGACGGGGAACAGATTCTGTCATCGTCACATCTGACGATGACAGATGACGACGTCAGGCGAACGGTCCCGGGGCAATCGAGTCACGTTCAAGCAGCTCACCGGGGAAGGTTTGCTGATATTTTAAATCGCCGCCGTCGAGCATAAAGATCAGTCGGTTAATACTCTCCTTGATCATCTCCGTCACCGGTATTTTGACGCTGGAGAGCGCCGGAACCATATACGGCGCCAGCACGATATCATCGAAGCCGATGACCGAGACCTGCTCCGGAATCCGCACGCCCTGCTGATGTAGCTGCTTCATCGCGCCAATCGCCATGTCGTCATTGCTCGCCACCAGCGCACTGTAACGGGCATCGCGCTGACGCAGCGTCGCTACGCCAGCCGCGCCGCTTTCCGGCGTCCACTTGCCCTCAACGATCAGCTCATTATTCAGCGAAATCCCGTGTTTCGTCAGCGCATCTTTATAGCCGGAAAGGCGTTCAATCCCGGTAGGCGAATCCAGTGAGCCGGTGATAAACGCGATATCACGATGGCCGCGGGCAATCAGTTTTTCGACCGCCGTAAATGCCGAGGCTTTTTGATCGGACCAGACGCAGTGGCTGGCGTTGCGCCGCAGGCGGCGGTTGAGCACCATAATCGGCTGCGGCTGGTTTTCCACGATTTCGTCCATTTCATCAACGCTGAGAAAACGCGGATAGATGATAATCGCGTCGCAGCGCAGGTCGAGCAGGTACTGGATCGCCTCGCGCTCTTCTTCCGCGCTGTGCTTGCCGTCGGCCAGAATCAGCTGCCGTCCCTTGTCTTCCGTCATCCGCGCAACGTGAAACAACAACTCGCTAAAATAGACCCCGTGATAAAGGGTGTTGGTCACTACCAGCCCCAGCGTCTGGCTCTTTTTGGTCGCCAGATTACGCGCCAGCAGATTGGGCCGGTAGCCGCTTTCCGCCACGGCCTGAAATACGCGATCTTTCGTTTCCTGGCTGACATAGCCGTTACCCGACAGTACCCGGGAAACGGTCGCTTTCGAGACTCCCGCGCGTTTCGCCACCTCCAGCATCGTTGCCATGTTGTTCTTCCTGTTGCAAAAGATGCCCGCAGTGTACTGCACACCTCGCCGTTTTACAGCTTTGACTCGCGCGCAGCGCAGATTCTTAGCTGGCTTACATAGCGATCAAAATCACAAAACGAAAAAATGATTTTTTTATATCTTGTTAGAACGAATGAAACTCATCATGATTTTGTGGAACCGGTTTCCTATATATCCCTGATAGCGCACGATCCTCAGGTGCGATAACCAGCCAGTACCCTATTGATTAAACAGGATAAAATCCGATGTCTAAAAATTACGCAGCCCTGGCAAAGCAAATTCTGACGGCAACAGGCGGGGCGGATAACATCACGGCAGTCACCCACTGTATGACCCGCCTGCGTTTTGTGGTCAAAGATGATGCGCGGGTGGACAGCGCCGCGCTGAAAAGCCTGAAAGGCGTGCTTGGCGTGGTGCGCAGCGACAATCAGTGCCAGGTCATCATCGGCAATACGGTATCGCAGGCGTTTCGCGAAGTGGTCAACCTGCTGCCGGACAACATGCGCCCCGCGGAACCTCAGGGAAAACCGCCGCTGACGGTAAAGCGTATCGGCGCCGGGATCCTCGATGCCCTGATCGGCACCATGTCACCGCTGATCCCCGCCATCATCGGCGGATCGATGGTCAAACTGCTGGCGATGATCCTTGAGATGAGCGGCGTCCTGCCTAAAGGTGCGCCCACGTTGACTATTTTGACCGTCATCGGCGACGGCGCCTTTTTCTTCCTGCCGCTGATGGTCGCCGCCTCTGCGGCGGTAAAATTCAAAACCAATATGTCGCTGGCGATTGCCATTGCCGGGGTGCTGGTCCATCCGAGCTTTATTGAGCTGATGGCCAAAGCGGCCCAGGGTGAGCACGTCGAGTTCGCCTTTATTCCGGTGACGGCGGTGAAATACACCTATACCGTTATTCCGGCGCTGGTGATGACCTGGTGCCTGTCATATATCGAACGCTGGGTCGATCGCATTACTCCGGCGGTGACGAAAAACTTCCTCAAGCCGATGCTGATCGTGCTGATCGCCGCTCCGCTGGCGATCCTGCTGATAGGCCCGCTCGGGATCTGGATCGGCAGCGCCATCTCCGCGCTGGTGTACACCATTCATAGCTATCTGGGCTGGCTGTCGGTGGCCATTATGGGCGCCCTGTGGCCGCTGCTGGTGATGACCGGGATGCACCGCGTTTTCACCCCAACCATTATTCAGACCATTGCGGAAACCGGTAAAGAAGGGATGGTGATGCCGTCAGAAATCGGCGCCAACCTGTCGCTGGGCGGCTCATCGCTGGCGGTAGCCTGGAAAACCAAAAATCCGGAGCTGCGCCAGACTGCGCTGGCGGCCGCGGCCTCCGCCATTCTGGCCGGTATCTCCGAACCGGCGCTGTACGGTGTCGCGGTGCGCCTCAAACGTCCGCTCATCGCCAGCCTGATCAGCGGCTTTATCTGCGGCGCGGTGGCCGGTATCGCCGGGCTTGCCAGCCACTCGATGGCGGCACCGGGCCTGTTCACCAGCGTCCAGTTCTTTGACCCGGCTAACCCGATGTCTATCGTCTGGGTCTTCGGCGTGATGGCGCTGGCGGTGGTGCTCTCGTTCGTACTGACGCTGCTGCTCGGCTTTGAAGATATCCCGGTGGAAGAGGCCGCAGCCGATGCCAGAGCGCGCCAGACCACGACCCGACCATCACACGTCTGAACACTATTTTTTGTAAGCGAGGTAACGCATGTCGACTTTTCCACACGGCTTTTTATGGGGCGGCGCGCTGGCCGCAAACCAGTCTGAAGGGGGGTATCTCGAGGGCGGCAAAGGGCTGACCACCGTGGATACGCTGCCCCATGGCGCGAACCGCATGCCGGTAAAGCTCGGGCTGGAGAAGCGTTTTCAGCTGCGTGACGATGAATTTTACCCGAGCCATGAGGCCATCGATTTTTATCATCGCTATAAAGAGGATATCGCCCTGATGGCGGAGATGGGCTTTAGCGTCTTCCGCACCTCAATTGCCTGGAGCCGCCTGTACCCTAACGGCGATGAGCTGGAGCCGAATCAAGAAGGGATCGCCTTTTATCGCTCGCTGTTTGAAGAGTGCAAAAAGTACGGGATTGAGCCGCTGGTAACCCTTTGCCACTTCGATGTGCCGATGCATCTGGTCATTGAATACGGTTCATGGCGCAATCGTAAAATGGTGGAGTTCTTTACCCGCTACGCCCGCACCTGCTTTGAAGCCTTCGACGGGCTGGTGAAATACTGGCTAACCTTCAATGAAATCAACATCATGCTCCATAGCCCCTACTCCGGCGCCGGGCTGGTGTTTGAAGAGGGAGAGAACCAGGAGCAGGTGAAGTACCAGGCGGCGCACCACGAGCTTATCGCCAGCGCGCTGGCGACCCAAATCGCCCACGAGGTCAACCCGCATAACCAGGTCGGCTGCATGCTGGCGGGCGGCAATTTTTATCCCTGGTCCTGCAAGCCTGAAGATGTGTGGATGGCGCTGGAGAAAGATCGCGAAAACCTCTTCTTTATTGACGTACAGGCGCGCGGTGCTTATCCGTCTTATTCGGCGCGCGTGTTCCGCGAAAAAGGCGTGACCATTGAAAAGCAGCCGGCCGATGACGAGATCCTGAAGAACACCGTCGATTTTGTCTCATTCAGCTATTACGCCTCTCGCTGCGCGTCGGCAGACATGAACGCCAACAACACCAATGCGGCAAACATTGTTAAATCGCTGAAAAACCCGCACATCAAAGCCAGTGAATGGGGCTGGGGCATTGATCCGCTCGGCCTGCGCATCACCATGAATATGATGTATGACCGCTATCAGAAGCCGCTGTTCCTGGTCGAAAACGGCCTCGGAGCCCGGGACGAGATCGATGCCAACGGCGAGATTCACGATGACTATCGCATCAGCTATTTGCGCGAGCATATCAAAGCGATGCGCGATGCTATTGAGGACGGGATTCCGGTGATGGGCTACACCAGCTGGGGCTGTATCGATCTGGTTTCTGCTTCAACCGGCGAAATGAGCAAGCGCTATGGCTTTGTCTATGTCGATCGCGATGATGCCGGCAACGGCACGCTGGAGCGTAAGCGTAAAAAATCGTTCTGGTGGTACAAGAAGGTGATTGCCAGCAACGGCGAAGACCTCGAGTAGAGCATATATTGCCGGGCAGCGCTGTGGCTGCACCGGCCCACGGTTTTGTCGGCCGGATTCGAGTAGAGCGCGTATTGCCGGGCGGCGCTGTGGCTGCACCGGCCCACGGTTTTGTCGGCCGGATTCGAGTAGAGCGCGTACTGCCGGGCAGCGCTGTGGCTGCACCGGCCTACGGTTTTGTCGGCCGGATTCGAGTAGTGCGCGTATTGCCGGGCGGCACTGTGGCTGCACCGGCCCACGGTTTTGTCGGCCGGATTCGAATAGAGCGCGTATTGCCGGGCGGCGCTGTGGCTGCACCGGCCCACGGTTTTGTCGTTTTGTAGGCCGGATAAGGCGTTAGCCGCCATCCGGCTCGGGCATGGTCCGCAGATGCCGCGGCGCGCGTTTGCGGCCATACTCCGCGTCGCTCATCGGCAGACAGCCAACAAATCCACGCACCAGCGCTTGAGCGGCATAGCCAACCCGCTATTAACCCATCCACGTTAGCCTTGTCACCCCCAGCTCCTTGAGATGGCGTAGGCGAAAAAGCGTATTGCCTGACCCGGCTAAACATTCGCGTAAGCCCGGATGCCAGACGCTATGCGTCTGCCGCCTCCAGCTGTGCAAAACCGCCGTTCCCCTGCCAGCCGCTAAGCTGGTGATATACCACCTCGACCGCATCCTTAATTGGCTGGGTCATCGGGTAATAAAAGCCGACGATATCCGGCTGAATCCCGAGAAAAATGACCTCACCAACATCCTCTTGCAGCTGATCGATCAGATAGTTGAGCGGCATATTGTGGGTGGTCATCATAAACATTTCGGCAATATCGTCCGGGTCAACGAGGCGGATTTCTCCGGGGTTGAGCCCCATATCGGTAGCATCGACGATCAGCAGGCGATCGGGACGTAGCTCGCGAATGGCGACGATGTCGTTTTCCGGGGCGCTGCCGCCATCGATCACCACCCATTCACCGACCGGCCTGGCGGCGCACATCTCCGCCAATAGCGGGCCTGCGCCATCATCGCCCATCATGCTGTTGCCAACACAAAGTAAAACATCAGTCACGGAGTCTCCTCACCATCAGATAGATGGCGCTTTCCTGGTGAATATCGTGCAGCATGCTGAGCATCGTTTTGCTCCACGCCTGCTGTTCGGCGGTCTGCCGGGCCTGTGCTTTATCGAAGGCGTTGGCGAGCATCGTGACATGATTGCTGTCGATCACTATCTCGCCGTACTTCGGCACGCCCTCCATTTTACGCCGTGCGGTGCTGCCCTCTTCGAGAGTGGCAATCCACGCCAGATAGTCCTGCCACGGGCAGCTTAGCGCTGCCTCCAGGCAGTCGATGACGCCGAGGTGGTGGCCAATCGCCAGGCTGTAATAGACCACCTGTTGCGCCTGATCGGGCGTCGCGTCGTTCTCATCAATAAATTTACGGCTCAGCTGACTGAACACCACCGTCTCGCTCATCGGATACGCGCCCCCTCGACCACCTGGTTCAGATGGGTGACGATCTCAGTCAGACGCGGATCTTTCTCCGCCTCCAGCCAGCGCACCACCTGACTATCGCCCTGCGCCAGCAGACGCATGTAGTCATCGGCAATCTGGCGGCCATAGCGATAGCCCGCCAGGCGACGCGCTTCACGATCGATGCGCACCCGCAGCGGCTGCACCATGCCGGGGTGGAGAATTTCCGCCGCTTTGTCATCCTGCTCGCCCGGCAGACGGGCGTGAATTTTCTGTTCCAGCAGACCCAGCGCCATCGCAAAGCCATATAGCGTGGCGGCAGGCGTCGGCGGACAGCCCGGAATATAGACGTCCACCGGGACAATTTTGTCGGTTCCGCCCCAGACGCAGTAAAGGTCGTGGAAGATACCGCCGCTGTTGCCGCAGGCGCCGTAGGAGATGCAGATTTTCGGATCCGGCGCCGACTGCCAGGCACGCAGCGCCGGTGAACGCATGGCGCGGGTCACCGCGCCGGTAAACAGCAGAATATCGGCATGGCGCGGTGACGGCACCACTTTTATCCCAAAGCGTTCGGCATCAAACAGCGGTGACAGGGTGGCGAAAATCTCGATTTCGCAGCCGTTGCAGCCGCCGCAGTCCACGCGATAGACATAGGCGGAACGCTTAATTTTCTTCAGCAGCGATGCCTTCATGCTGGCGATGGACTCCTCCACCGTCATCGGCAGCGGAATGCCGTTTTCATCGCGCGGGCCTGGTAAATTGCTCATCAGCTGGCCTCTCTCATATGACGAGTCAGTTCAATACGATCGGACGGCACCAGGCACTTCTGGCGTTTACACTCCGGGCAGGTCTCGAAGCTTTCGCGATGCAGCTCGGCGCGAGTATCTCCGTTGTGCCCGAGCAGCGCGATGGCGTAGTCGATCTCTTTTTGTACGGCGAACGGGCGTTCGCACACCCGGCAATGGCAAATGGCAAAGCGCGACTGCTGGAGGAAATCCTCTTTCTTCCACACCGCCAGTTCATACTCCTGCGACAGCTTGATGGCCGCCGTCGGGCACACCTCTTCGCAGCGACCGCAGAAGATGCAGCGCCCGAGGTTGAACTGCCAGGCAAGCTCGCGCGTCACCAGGTCCGTTTCCACCGTCAGCGCGTTCGACGGGCAGGCGTTCACGCAGGCCGCGCAGCCGATACACTGCTGCGGCGTATGTTCCGGTTTGCCGCGAAAGTTTTTATCTACCGGCATCGGCTCCAGCGGATAGGCGTGCGTCGCGTTGCCGGTTTTGATCACTTTTTTGATAAAGGTAAACATGGCGATTCCTTATTTCAGCGGCGAGTTTTTACGCTCGATGCTGTAGCGCTCCAGCTCTTTGTACGGCACCACTTTGCTTTTTTTCTTCCGCACATCGACCACGGTCATGCGGTCGGTACAGGAGTAGCAAGGATCGAGGCTGCCGATAATCAACGGGGCGTCGGAGACGGTGTTGCCGCGCAGCATATAGCGCAGGGTCGGCCAGTTGGCGTAGGTGGCCGCACGACAGCGCCAGCGGTACAGCTTCTGGTTGTCGCCGGTCATGCTCCAGTGGATATCATCCCCGCGCGGCGCTTCCGAGAAGCCCAGCGCAAAACGGTGCGGGATATAGGTAAAGCCTTCCACCGCCAGCGGACCGCCCGGCAGGTTATCGAGGCCGAAGTCGATCATATTCAGCGCGGTATAGACCTCGTTGATACGCACCTTCAGGCGCGAAATGACGTCGCAGCCCTGTTCGCTGTGAACCGTCATCGGCAGCAGACCGTAGCCGACAAACGGATGGTCGGCGCGGGTGTCGCGAGCGTGGCCGCTGGCGCGGACCATCGGACCGACGTTGCTGAAATCACGGGCGATTTGCGGGTCGAGGCGGCCTATCCCCACGGTACGCTGCGCCATATTCGGCGTGCTGAGCAGCATATCGACCAGCTCCTGCACGTCGCGGCGCATCTGCTGCGCCAGCGCTCTTGTCTGGATCATGTCATCTTTCAGCAGGTCGCGACGGATGCCGCCAATCAGGTTCATACCGTAGGTTTTACGCGCCCCGGTGAGGATCTCCGCCATCTTCATTGAGGTCTCACGCACGCGGAAGAACTGCATAAACCCGGAGTCAAAGCCGGTGAAGTGGCAGGCGAGGCCGAGGTTCAGCAGGTGCGAATGCAGGCGTTCCACTTCCAGCAGGATGGCGCGGATCATCTGCGCGCGTTCCGGTACCACGATCCCCATCGCATTCTCGACGGAGGTGGTATAGGCCGTACTGTGGGCAAAGCCGCAGATACCGCACACGCGGTCGGACAGGAAGGTCACTTCGTTATAACCCATGCGGGTTTCCGCCAGTTTTTCCATGCCCCGGTGGACATAGAACAGGCGGTAATCGGCGTCGATAATATTCTCGCCATCAACGAACAGGCGGAAATGACCGGGTTCATCGGAAGTGACGTGCAGCGGGCCAATCGGCACCACGTTGTTTTTCTTACTGCCCAGCTCGTTGATGAACTCGTAGGTTTCCGCATCGGTGGTCGGCGCCGGGCGCTGACGATAATCCATGCTGTCTTTACGCAGCGGATAGAGTTCATCCGGCCAGTCGTCCGGCAGTACCAGGCGGCGCTCATCCGGCAGCCCCACCGGTATCAGACCGTACATATCGCGCACTTCACGCTCGCCCCAGACGGCGGCAGGCACGCGCGGCGTCACCGACGGATATTCCGGTTTGTCGGCATCCACTTCGACGCGCACGGTTACCCAGCACCGGGTCCCCTGCTCCATCGACAGCACGTAATACACGGCATAGTGGCCGTTAAGCTTACGTTCGTCGTTACCGAACAGCACCGACAGCCAGCCGCCCTGCTGGTAGTAGAGAAACTCCACAACTTCCGGGAGATAGTTGACCTTCACCGTCACGGTGAGCTGATCTTTGGTCTGCCAGGCTTCGTCGAGCACCACGCCCGGGAAGGCCTGATGCAGCGCGGCGAGATAGTGTTGACCGATTTTTTCTTCAGACATGCTCAAACTCTCTTAATCACGCCGCCAGCAAGGAGACGAAAGCTAAAAACGCAAAGCCAAAACCGGCCCAGGTAACGCGGGAAGTGGCACAAAAACGCAGACGCGCCATGCTGTTTTCAAACAGCGCGATAACCAGCACGCCCGCCACCAGCTTGGCGATGGCGGCGACCAGCGCCAGCAGCAGGCCACCGAGGCTAAAACTGGTCATCGCTCCCCACGGAATAAAGACGCCGACAAACATCTGCAGCACAACCAGCTGTTTGAGGCTGATGCCCCATTTCAACACCGCAAATCCGCTGCCGCTGTATTCGGTCAGCGGCCCTTCCTGCAGCTCCTGCTCCGCTTCCGCCAGGTCGAACGGCAGCTTGCCCATTTCGATAAAGGTGGCGAACGCGCAGGCGCACAGCGCCAGGACCAGCGGTACCGAGCGGGCAACGGGCCAGTGATAAATGGTGGCGACGATCTGGCTGAGGTGCGTGGAGCCGGCAACCTGCGCCGCAACCCACAGGCCCAGCAGCAGAATCGGCTCCGCCAGCACGCCGAGCATCGCTTCGCGGCTGGCGCCGATCGCCGTAAACGGGCTACCGGTGTCCAGACCGGCAATCGCAAAGAAGAAACGGGCAATCGCGAACAGGTAGATCAGGGTGATCAGATCGCCCAGTCCCGCCAGCGGCGACGAGACGGTTACCACCGGCAGCGCGCTGGCAATGGTCAACATCACGCCGACCATCACGAAGGGCGTCAGGCGGAAAACCCAGCCGGAAACATCCGGCCCGACGCTCTGGCGACCCAGCAGCTTGAAGATATCCCGGTACTCCTGCAGCACTCCCGGACCGCGGCGATTATGCAAGCGGGCGCGGGCTACGCGGGTGATGCCGGACAGCAGAGGCGCGGCGGCAAACAGCAGCAGCGCCTGCAATAATGCAATTAAAACGCTCATTCTCAGGCTCCTCGCGAAATGACAATAACCACCAGCGCCGCCAGCTCAAGCAACGCCACGCCGCGGAACAGCGCAGGCGCCGAGGCGGACTGCCAGCCGGGAACCAGACGCACCGGATTCAGCCAATGACGCAATTTCAGCAGCGGCGCAAAGGCCTCTTTAACCGGCATGGCAAAACCATGAGCGGTAATGACCATCGATTTTTCATGGTCGTAGCCGCAGACCCATGCCGCACCGCGGGAGCGTGCGGGCAGACGATCGCCTTTAAAGAAGATCATCAGCAGGAACGGCAGCAGCGGACAGGCCAGCAGCAGAATGGCGATCAGCGGCTGCGACACCACGCTTGAGATCTGCGCCTGAACCGGTAGTACCCCGCCGACCAGCGTCAACAGCCACGGCGCGGCGACCCCGCCCGCCACGCAGCAGAGCGCGGCGAGTAGCACGCTGACCGTCATCAGCAGCGGGGCGCCGGTGGCGTTCTCCGCTTCCGGAGTCCGCGGGGCGCCGAGGAAGGTCACGCCGTAGACTTTCGCCATACACATCACCGCCAGCGCGCCGGTCATTGCCAGGCCAACGGCCAGCAGCGGCCCAAGCAGACGGCCGATAAAGGCGTCGCCGGTGCTCAGTTTGAAGAAGGACTGGTAGATAACCCACTCGCCGGCAAAGCCGTTGAGCGGCGGCAGCGCCGCCATCGCCATCAGGCCGATCAGCATAGCGAGCGAAATCAGCGGCATTCTTTTGCCCAGCCCGCCCAGCTTTTCGATATCGCGGTGGCCGGTACGGAACCACACGGCGCCGGCGCCAAGGAACAGCGTCGTTTTGAACAGACTGTGGTTGATCAGGTGGTACATGCCGCCGATGAAGCCCAGCACCATCAGGCTACTGCTGTTGAGCGCCAGACCGGTGACGAAGGCGCCAAGTCCCAGCAAAATAATGCCGATATTTTCGAGGGTGTGATAAGCCAGCAGGCGCTGAATATTGTGCTCCATCAGGGCGTACAGTCCGCCGATAAACGCGGTTATCATCCCCACGACCAGCAGCAAGACGCCCCACCACAGCGGCGGCGTGCTCCCGGCAAGCGAGACCGTCAGCATGCCAAACAGCCCGACTTTCATCACCACCGTGGAGAACAGCGCGGCGGCCGGCGCGCTGGCCCCGGCGTGCGCCTGCGGCGCCCAGCCGTGGAGCGGGATAACGCCCGCCAGCAGCGCGAAACCGACGAGCGCCGGCAACCACAGCAGCATATTTTGCGGAGCGTGGGCGGCGAGCAGACTAATCTGCCCCAGGTCAAGAGTGCCGTAGAAAGACCACACCAGCCAGCAGCTCCACGCCATCAGCAGCGTGCCCAGACGTCCCAACGCAAACCACAGCTTTGCGGATTGCGCGCAGCCGGTCAGAAATGCTCCGCACAGGGCCATCATCTCCGCCATGACCACCAGCGTGCCGAAGTTTGTTGCCACCACGGCGCAGGTTGCTGAAGCCAGCAGCAGATTGACCAGCAGGCCGTTGGCTTTCACCTGCGAATGACGGTGCCAGGCGATATTAAACAGGGCGACAGGCAGGGCGCTGAGGCCAATGGCGAGCAGCCATAGCGCATTGATGCCGTTCACCCGAGCCGGTAAAGAGAGCATCTGCAGCATGCCGTCGCTCACCTGCTCCGGGGTTATCAGCGTCGCGATAGCGGCGACGATCAGCATGGCGCTGGCCACCGCGCCGCCGATCCCGGCAATCGCACCGCTTAACGGTTTTCTCAGGGTAAAGATAAATGCCAGCACGCCGCTGGCGGCATACCACAGCACCGCCTGGTTGACTAAAGAGATCGCGCTCATTTCACGCCCTCCTGTTGCGACTGAAACAGCGACAAATCGCCGAGGTCGGTATTAAAGGTCAGCTCACGCTTGCGCTTGCTGGCCTGGGCGATATCGCGGATATCCACCAGCAGCAGCGCTTTCGTCGGACATGTACGCACGCAGGCGGGTCCCTGCTCATCGAAATGGCACAGGTCGCATTTCACGGCGATAGCGCGCACGCCGGGTACCCAGTCGAGCAGCGAACTGACGCGAGCGGGCGCCGGCGGCGCAGCGGGTGCCATAGGGGTATTGGCATTAGCCGGAATATCCAGCGGACGACTGCCGGAAAATTCAATCGCCCCGAACGGGCAGGCAATGGCGCACAGCTTGCAGCTCACGCACAGGCTTTCATTCAGCTGAACCGCGCCATCGACGCGATTGATCGCATTAACCGGACACACGGCGGCGCAAGGGGCGTCTTCGCAGTGGTGGCACATTTGCGGCGCCGATTCTTTTTCATTACGCATGACCTGTAGTCGCGGCATGGCCTGCAGGCCGTACTGGCGATGCGTCTCTGAGCAGGCGGCTTCGCAGGTGCGGCAGCCGATACAGACGGTGGAGTCAGCAATTACAAAACGGTTCACCGGGCAATCCTCGGGTGAAAGTCATTTTTGACGAAATCAGGGAGTTCAGATGTCATTTTCGACACGTGTCGACACCTTACGATTAATGGGCCAGCGCCAGATGGCTTAAATCCACCGGCTGGTCGTGTTCCATGGCGTCATACAGACGGTCATAGACGCTGGCAATAATGGCCAGGTAATGTTCCAGCACCTGTTCGCGCGAACGGTTGCTGATCCGGCCGTCAACGGTACCGTCGGATGCCAGCGTTGCCTGAGCAATCAAGCGTTTATCATCACTATTACGCGTTTCGACGTAGTACTCGATGGTGTGGTTGTTGAACCCTTCTGCCAGCGCGACATACACCTGAAAATGTTCAAACAGGACGAAGCACAGCTCTTTGTCCGGCGCGCAGCTCATCGCATGATGCAAACGCGCTTTTGACAGGGTGATGCCCTGAACCAGCGAATTGCAGTACTGGCGCCACTGATCCTGATAGCGGCGGTGACGGTCGGCGATGTAGTCCGCCTTTTCACTTATTTCCCAAATAGTCATCTCGGTCTCCCCGGTTGCATGAGATGCACCGTACAAGCATTTTCCATGCCAAATTTTAATTTATTGATATTTAATGATTTTAATAAAAAAGCCGCCCCGTACTGACATGTCGATGACATCCGTCAGCTGTCGTCATCGACAGTTCATCCGACAGTAGATATGACCTGGCATCGTTATTGCATATATGGCCCATCGCGATACGGAGGCGACCATGCACGAAATCACTCTTAGCCAGCGGGCGCTGGAAATTATTGAACAGCAGGCGCAGCAAGCCGGCGCGCGTCGGGTTACCGGCGTGTGGCTGAAGGTCGGCGCATTTTCCTGCGTGGAAGCCAGCGCATTGACCTTCTGTTTTGAGCTGGTGTGCCGCGGCACGCTGGCGGAAGGCTGCGAACTGCATATTGCCGAACAACAGGCCGAATGCTGGTGCGAATCCTGCCAGCAGTACGTGCAACTCATCTCGCAGCACGTGCGGCGCTGTCCGCAGTGCCACAGCGACACGCTGCAGATTGTGGCGGACGACGGCCTACAGATTCAGCGAATAGAAGTGATCCACCGTTAATTCGGGTTATCTCACGGCGGCCCGCGAGTCAGCCGGCAAAGAGACAACGCGAGGATGACGGGACAGACCTGGAGTAAAACTATGTGTACGACTTGCGGCTGTGGGGAAGGCAACCTTTATATCGAAGGTGATGAGCATAACCCCCACTCGGCGTTTCGCAGCGCCCCCTTCGCGCCAGCCCCGCGCCAGACCATGACGATTACCGGCGTCAAAACCGATAGCTTCTCCCCCACCCGCTCAGCGCACGGCGACCTGCACTACGGCCACGGCGAAGCGGGTACCCATGTGCCGGGTCAAAGCCAGCGCCGGATGCTGGAAGTCGAAATCGACGTGCTGGATAAGAACAATCGTCTGGCGGCCCGCAACCGCGCGCGCTTTGCCGCACGCGGCCAGCTGGTGCTGAACCTGGTCTCCAGCCCGGGATCCGGCAAAACCACGTTACTGAGTGAAACCTTGCTGCGTCTGAAAGGAAAAACCGCGTGCGCGGTCATCGAAGGCGACCAGCAGACGGTCAATGATGCGGCACGCATTCGCGCCACCGGCACGCCGGCCATTCAGGTCAACACCGGGAAGGGCTGCCACCTGGATGCGCAGATGATTGCCGATGCCGCCCCGCGTCTGCCGCTGGTGGATAACGGCATTCTGTTTATTGAAAACGTCGGCAACCTGGTATGTCCGGCGAGCTTCGACCTCGGCGAACGTCACAAGGTGGCGGTGCTGTCGGTCACCGAAGGCGAAGATAAGCCGCTGAAGTATCCACATATGTTCGCCGCCGCCAGCCTGATGGTGCTGAATAAAATCGACCTGCTGCCGTACCTCAACTTTGATGTAGAGAAATGTCTCGCCTGCGCGCGGGAGGTTAATCCCGATATTGAGATCATTATGCTGTCCGCCACCAGCGGCGAAGGCATGGATAAGTGGCTCAGCTGGCTGGAGGCGCAGACATGTGCATAGGCATTCCGGGGCAGATCTGCGCCATTGACGGCAATCTGGCGAAGGTCGAAGTGTGCGGTATCCAGCGCGAAGTCGATCTGACGCTGGTAGGAAGCGTTGATGAACAGGGGCAGCCGCGGCTCGGCCAGTGGGTTCTGGTCCACGTGGGCTTCGCCATGAGCATCATTAATGAAGCGGAGGCCCGCGATACCCTTGAGGCGCTGCAAAATATGTTTGAAGTCGAGCCTGACGTGGGCGCGCTGCTGTACGGTGAGGAGCGATAATGCGTTTTGTTGATGAATATCGCGCGCCGGAGCAGGTGATGCAGCTGGTTGAACATCTTCAGGCGCGCGCGCATCTGCTGCCTCATACCGCCGGGCATCCGCTGCGCATTATGGAAGTGTGCGGCGGCCATACGCACGCCATCTTTAAATTCGGTCTCGACCAGTTGCTGCCGGAGAATATCGAATTTATTCACGGCCCCGGCTGCCCGGTCTGCGTTCTGCCGATGGGGCGAATCGACACCTGTATCGATATCGCCAGTCGCCCGGGGGTGATTTTCTGCACCTTCGGCGACGCCATGCGCGTGCCCGGCAAAAACGGCTCCCTGCTGCAGGCGAAATCCCGCGGCGCCGATGTGCGGATCGTCTATTCACCGATGGATGCGCTGAAGCTGGCGCAGCAGAACCCGCAGCGGGAGGTGGTCTTCTTTGGCCTCGGTTTTGAAACCACCATGCCCGCGACCGCGCTGACGCTGCGTCAGGCCCGCGAGCGCAACGTGGATAACTTCTTCTTTTTTTGCCAGCACATCACCCTGCTCCCGACCCTGCGCAGCCTGCTCGACCAGCCTGATAACAGCATCGATGCCTTTCTTGCCCCGGGCCATGTCAGTATGGTCATCGGCACCGAGGCCTACGGGTTTATCGCCAGCGACTACCGGCGTCCTTTAGTGGTGGCTGGTTTCGAACCTCTTGATCTACTGCAAGGCGCGGTGATGCTGGTTGAGCAGACAATAGCGCAGCGCAGCCAGGTCGAAAACCAGTACCGCCGCGTGGTACCTGATGAAGGCAACCCGCTGGCGCAAGCGGCGATTGCCGACGTTTTCTGCCTGTCGGGCGATAGCGAATGGCGCGGGCTGGGGGTCATCAACAACTCCGGCGTACGCCTGACGCCCGCCTATCAGCGCTTTGACGCTGAAGCCCATTTTCAGCCGGCGCCGCAGCGCGTCTGCGACGATCCGCGCGCCCGCTGTGGCGATGTGCTGACCGGCCGCTGTAAGCCGCATCAGTGTCCGCTGTTCGGGCAAGTCTGTAACCCGCAAAGCGCGTTTGGCGCGCTGATGGTCTCATCAGAGGGCGCATGCGCCGCCTGGTATCAATATCGCAGTCAGGAAAATGAAGCATGAAAAGCGTCCAGTTAGCTCACGGTAGCGGGGGACAGGCGATGCAACAGCTGATCGCCTCCCTGTTTATGCAGGCTTTCGCCAACCCGTGGCTGGCGGAGCAGGAAGATCAGGCGCGTCTCGATCTGGCGCAGCTTACCGCTCAGGGCGATCGTCTCGCCTTCTCCACCGACAGCTACGTTATCGATCCGCTGTTTTTCCCCGGTGGCGACATCGGCAAGCTGGCAGTATGCGGCACCGCCAACGATGTGGCGGTCAGCGGCGCCCTGCCGCGCTATCTCTCCTGCGGGTTTATTCTCGAAGAGGGGCTGGAGATGGCCACCCTGGAACGCGTGGTTAATAGCATGGCCCGTACCGCGCAGGCCGCTGAGATTGCCATCGTCACCGGCGATACCAAAGTCGTCCCGCGCGGCGCGGCGGATAAACTGTTTATCAATACCGCCGGGATCGGCGCCATTCCGGCGGATATTCGCTGGGGGGCGCAACAGATCGCTCCCGGCGACGTGCTGCTGGTCAGCGGCACGCTGGGCGACCACGGCGCGACCATTCTCAACCTCCGCGAACAGCTGGGGCTGGACGGCGCGCTGGCCAGCGACTGTGCGGTGCTGACGCCGCTTATTCAGACGCTGCGCGCCCTTCCCGGCATCAAAGCGCTGCGCGATGCGACCCGCGGCGGAGTAAACGCGGTAGCTCATGAGTTCGCCGCCGCCAGCGGCTGCGGCATTGAGCTACATGAACAGAAGTTGCCGGTGAACGAGACCGTGCGCGGGGTGTGCGAACTGTTAGGCCTGGATGCGCTTAACTTCGCCAATGAAGGCAAACTGGTGATTGCCGTCGCCCGGGAAGCGGCTGAGGCCGCGCTGGCGCAGCTTCAAAGCCACCCGCTTGGCCGCCACGCCGCGATTATCGGCGACGTGGTTGAGCGTACCGGCGTGCGCACGATCGGCCTGTATGGCGTGAAGCGGACGCTGGACCTTCCCCATGCCGAGCCGCTGCCGCGAATTTGTTAACGGAAGTCGGGTCCCCGGGTTGCGGCTAACGTCTTATCCGGGCTACCGACTACGCACGGACCTGTAGCTCGGCCAGGCACAACGCGAGCCGGGAAAAGTCAGCACCATTATCCGGCCCAAATCCGCGGACAACCACGGAAGAGCTGGCGGCGGCAACAACCGCTTTATTAACATACTATTATTTGTGTCACCACTTTCTTACGTGCCGCTTTGCGGGTACGTTTTGGACTTCAGTAATGTCGTATACACCATTGGGCGATTTCGGGCAGCAAGGGCTGTTCGATATCACCCGTATTTTATTACAGCAGCCTGACCTGGCGGCGCTGAGTGAAACGCTAACCCGTCTGGTTCAGCAATCTGCGCTGGCGGATCGTGCGGCGATTATTCTGTGGAACGCCGGGAACCATCGTGCGGCAAGGTATGGCTGTGACGAAGCGGGCCTGCCGGTCAGCTATGAAGATGAGACCGTACTGGCACACGGGCCGGTGCGTCGCCTGCTGTCGCGTCCCGATGCGCTGCACTGCGACAAGGCGACCTTCGTCGAGGCCTGGCCTCAGCTGGCCAGCAGCGGACTCTATCCAGCGTTTGGCTATTACGGCCTGCTGCCGCTGGCTGCGGAAGGCCGCATCTTTGGCGGCTGCGAGTTTATCCGCCACGACGCCAGACCGTGGACCGAGAAAGAGTTCCAGCGGCTGCATACCTTTACCCAGCTGGTTGCGGTGGTGACCGAACAGATCCAGAGTCGGGTCAGCAACAACGTCGATTACGATCTGTTGTGCCACGAGCGCGACAACTTTCGCATTCTGGTTGCTATCACTAACGCCGTGCTCTCCCGGCTGGATATCGATGAGCTGGTCAGCGAAGTCGCCAAAGAGATTCACCACTATTTTCGTATCGACGCTATCAGCGTGGTGCTACGCAGCAACCGCAAAGGCAAACTGAATATCTACTCGACCCATTATCTCGACGCCAGCCATCCGGTTCACGATCAGAGCGAGGTGAATGAAGCCGGTACGCTGACCGAACGGGTGTTTAAAAGCAAAGAGATGCTGCTGCTCAATTTACACGAGCACGACTCGCTGGCCCCGTACGAGAAAATGCTTTTTGAGATGTGGGGCAACCAGATCCAAACGCTGTGCCTGCTGCCGCTGATGTCCGGCGATACGCTGCTGGGCGTGCTGAAACTGGCGCAGTGCGATGAGAAGGTGTTCACCACCACCAACCTCAAGCTGCTGCGGCAAATTGCCGAGCGGGTGTCGATCGCCGTTGATAATGCTCTCGCCTACCGCGAAATTCAGCGGCTAAAAGAGCGGCTGGTGGATGAAAATCTGGCGCTCACCGAACAGCTGAATAATGTCGAGAGCGAGTTTGGTGAAATTATTGGCCGCAGCGAAGCCATGCACAGCGTACTCAAACAGGTCGAGATGGTCGCCCAGAGCGACAGTACCGTCCTGATCCTCGGCGAAACCGGTACCGGCAAAGAGCTGATTGCCCGCGCCATTCATAATCTCAGCGGTCGTAACGCGCGACGAATGGTGAAGATGAACTGTGCCGCGATGCCCGCCGGGCTGCTGGAAAGCGATCTCTTCGGCCATGAGCGCGGCGCGTTTACCGGAGCCAGCGCCCAGCGCATCGGCCGTTTCGAACTGGCGGATAAAAGCTCATTATTCCTTGATGAAGTGGGCGACATGCCGCTGGAGCTTCAGCCGAAGCTGCTGCGGGTTCTGCAGGAGCAGGAGTTTGAACGTCTCGGCAGCAACAAGCTGATCCGCACCGACGTCCGGCTGATCGCCGCCACCAACCGCGATCTCCGGCAGATGGTCGCCGATCGTGAATTCCGCAGCGATCTCTACTATCGCCTGAACGTCTTTCCGATCCATCTGCCGCCGCTGCGCGAACGTCCGGAAGATATCCCGCTGCTGGTCAAGGCGTTTACCTTTAAAATCGCCCGCCGCCTCGGGCGTAATATCGACAGCATTCCGGCAGAAACCCTGCGTACGCTGAGCCACATGGAGTGGCCGGGTAACGTTCGTGAGCTGGAAAACGTGATTGAACGCGCGGTGCTGTTAACCCGCGGTAGCGTGCTGCAGCTGTCGCTGCCGGAGATGAATATCGATGCGGAGACGATGACGGCCGAGGTGCTTCCGCAAGAGGGCGAGGATGAATATCAGCTGATCGTCCGCGTGCTGAAAGAGAGCAACGGGGTGGTTGCCGGGCCGAAAGGGGCGGCGCAGCGGCTGGGATTAAAGCGTACGACGCTGCTATCCCGCATGAAACGCCTGGGTATTAACAAAGATGAGCTAGTATAAGTCCTGTACTCACTTAATCAGCCACACAAGGAGATTTTATGGCGGTATCAGCACGTAACCAGCTGACCGGCACGGTCAGCGCAGTTGCCGCCGGCGCGGTCAACGATGAAGTAGAATTGACCCTCGCCGGTGGCGCAAAACTGGTGGCGATCGTCACCCATAGCAGCAAGGAGGCGCTGGGTCTGGCTGCCGGTAAAGAAGCCATCGCGCTGATTAAAGCGCCGTGGGTCACCCTGGCCACCGAGGATTGCGGCCTGAAGTTCTCCGCGCGCAATCAGTTTGCCGGGAGCGTCACCCGCATCACTGAAGGGGCGGTCAACGCGACGGTACACATCAAAACCGACGCGGGCTTCGAGATCATCGCCGTCGTCACCAATGAAAGTCAGGAAGAGATGAAACTGGTCGACGGCAGCCGGGTGATTGCGCTGATCAAAGCCTCTGCCATTCTCCTCGCCACCCGCGCGTAATCCGGACTCAAACGCCGTTTCACACGAAACGGCGTTCTTCGAAGTACCTGGCCATTTTCCCCGCGACAGACCGGTTTGCACGGCTTACCTCCCAGAATTTAAATAATAATCATTTTCATTTATAAATAGCCTGTGCTATATAACATAGCAATGGCTATAACAGATGATTAATTAACCACATTGATGTGAGGGATCCTATGCTGCACCTGCCGCCTCTGAAGCACCTGATCTTTACCGCTCTGCTCGGCCTGCTGGCGATCGCCCCGGCTCAGGCCAGCGAAAAATTCAAAGTGATCACCACCTTTACGGTGATTGCCGATATGGCGCAAAACGTCGCCGGGGAGGCGGCCCAGGTCAGCTCGATTACCAAACCCGGCGCCGAGATCCACGAATACCAGCCGACGCCTGGCGATATTAAACGCGCCCAGGGGGCACAGCTGATCCTCACTAACGGCCTGAATCTCGAACTGTGGTTTGCCCGCTTTTATCAGCACCTGAAAGGGGTCCCGGAAGTGGTCGTCAGCGAGGGCATTCAGCCAATGGGGATCAGCGAAGGTCCCTATAACGGTAAGCCCAATCCCCATGCGTGGATGTCGGCGGATAATGCGCTGATCTACGTCGATAACATCCGTGATGCGCTGATCAAATACGACCCTGCGAATGCGCAGACCTATCGTCAGAATGCCGCCCTCTATAAAGAGAAAATCCGCCAGACTATGGCGCCGCTGAAGGCGGAGCTGGCGAAACTGCCGGCAGAGAAGCGTTGGCTGGTCACCAGCGAAGGCGCGTTCTCCTATCTGGCCCGCGACAACGGGCTGAAAGAGCGCTACCTGTGGCCAATCAATGCCGACCAGCAGGGCACGCCGCAGCAGGTGCGTAAAACCATTGATATCATGAAAAAAGAGCATATCCCGACCATCTTTAGCGAAAGCACCATTTCAGATAAACCGGCGCGCCAGGTAGCGCGGGAAGCCGGCGCCCACTATGGCGGCGTACTTTATGTAGACTCCCTGAGCACCGCTGATGGCCCGGTTCCCACCTACCTGGATCTGCTGCGCGTCACGACGCAAACCATCGTCCAGGGCATCAACGATGGGATGAGGAAGCAGCCATGAACGCCGATATGCCTGGTCTCGCGGTCAACCGGGTCAGCGTAACCTATCGCAACGGCCACACCGCGCTGCGCGATGCCACCTTCAGCGTACCGCGCGGCTCAATTGCCGCGCTGGTGGGCATCAACGGTTCGGGAAAATCGACGCTGTTTAAAGCGCTGATGGGCTTTGTTCGTCTGTCCCATGGCGAGATTGCCATACTTGGCCAGCCGGTTCATCGCGCGCTGCGCCAGAACCTGGTGGCCTATGTCCCGCAATCAGAGGACGTTGACTGGACCTTCCCGGTGCTGGTGGAGGATGTCGTCATGATGGGCCGCTACGGGCATATGGGCTGGCTGCGACGGGCCAAAGCCCATGACCGGGAAGTGGTTGATGCGGCGCTGGCCCGCGTCGGGATGAGCGACTATCGCCACCGGCAAATCGGCGAGCTGTCCGGCGGGCAGAAAAAACGGGTGTTCCTTGCCCGCGCTATCGCCCAGCAGGGCAAGGTCATTCTGCTGGATGAGCCGTTTACCGGCGTTGACGTCCAGACCGAAACCCAGATCATCACCCTGCTGCGCGAACTGCGCGACGACGGCTGTACTCTGCTGGTTTCGACCCACAATCTCGGTTCGGTCAGCGAGTTTTGCGATTACACGGTGATGGTCAAAGGTACCGTGCTGGCCAGTGGACCGACGGAAACGACCTTTACCGCCGCCAATCTCGAACTCGCTTTCAGCGGCGCGCTGCGCCACGTGGTGCTCAGCGGCGGAGAAGAGCAGATTATCACCGACGATGAACGGCCGTTTATCAGCCGCCGGACGGCGGGAGGTGAAGGATGAGCTGGCTAATCGAGCCGTTCGGCTATCAGTATATGCTGAATGCGATGTGGGTATCGGCGCTGGTGGGCGGCGTGTGCGCCTTTCTCTCCTGCTACCTGATGCTGAAAGGCTGGTCGCTGATTGGCGATGCCCTCTCCCACTCCATCGTACCGGGCGTGGCGGGAGCGTATATGCTCGGCCTGCCCTTCGCCGTCGGCGCTTTTCTCTCCGGAGGACTGGCGGCGGGCAGCATGCTGTTTCTCAACCAGCGTTCGAAGCTCAAAGAGGATGCCATTATCGGTCTGATTTTTTCGTCGTTCTTCGGTATCGGGCTGTTTATGGTGTCACTCAACCCAACTTCGGTGAATATCCAGACCATTATTCTCGGCAATATCCTGGCGATCGCTCCGGAAGATATTATTCAGCTGGCGGCCATCGGCTCGATTTCAATGGCAATTCTGCTGCTGAAATGGAAAGACCTGATGGTCACCTTTTTCGATGAGAGCCACGCCCGTTCCATTGGCCTGAACACCACCGGGCTCAAGCTGCTGTTCTTCACCCTGCTGGCCGCCTGTACCGTGGCGGCATTGCAAACCGTGGGCGCCTTTCTGGTTATTTGCCTGGTGGTCACTCCGGGAGCGACCGCCTGGCTGCTGACCGACCGCTTTCCACGGCTGCTGGCGATTGCCGTCGCTATTGGCAGCCTGACCAGTTTTTTCGGCGCCTGGCTGAGCTACTATCTGGATGGCGCAACCGGCGGCATTATCGTCGTGGCTCAGACTTTGCTCTTCCTGCTGACCTTTGTCTTTGCCCCTAAACACGGCCTGCTGGCCAACCGCCGTCGCGCCAGGGAGGGCTCATGCTGCTGACCACGCTCCTCGAACCGTTCCAGTTTTCGTTTATGGTCAACGCCATGCTGGTGGCCACCATCGTCGCCATTCCCTGTGCGCTGCTGTCGGTTTTTCTGGTGCTGAAAGGCTGGGCGTTGATGGGGGATGCCATGAGCCATGCGGTCTTTCCCGGCGTGGTGGTGGCCTATATCGCCGGGATCCCGTTTGCCATTGGCGCCTTTGTTGCCGGGCTATTCTGCGCCATCGCGACCGGCTATCTCGACGATAACAGTCGCATCAAGCGCGATACCATTATGGGCATTGTCTTTTCCGGGATGTTTGGCGCCGGGCTGGTACTGTATGTCGCCATTCAGTCCGAAGTCCATCTCGACCATATTCTGTTTGGCGACATGCTGGGGATTTCCGCCAGCGATATTGGGCAAACATCGGCGATTGCACTAGTAATTGCGCTGATTATCGGACTAAAGTGGCGCGACTTTCTGCTTCACGCCTTCGATCCGCATCAGGCTAAAGCCAGCGGATTACGCTGCGGCCTGCTGCACTACGGATTGCTGTGCATGATTGCCCTGACTATCGTGGCGACGCTCAAAGCGGTGGGGATTATTTTGTCAATCTCGCTGCTGATTGCCCCCGGAGCCATTGCTCTGCTGCTGACCCGGCGTTTTATCAGCGCGCTGCTGCTGGCGGTGGGGATTGCGCTGAGCTGTTCGTTGGGCGGCGTGTGGCTCTCGTTTTACCTTGATAGCGCACCGGCGCCGACCATCGTGGTGTTGTTTACCGCGCTGTTTATTATCACCTTTGTCTGGACGTCGGTTCGCGACAATCAAACTCAGGCGATGTCCGCAGAGGCTCCGGAGCGCCGCTGACGCCTTACCCGGGCGACGACAGACCGCACGCGTTGAAGCCCGCCTGAGCGCAGCGCTAGCCGGGGAAATCACCGCGACTTTTTAGGCCGGTATTTTTCCGGAAGCGCTGGCACGGGACGCCGGTCATCAATCAGGTGACGAATCGTCAGAATCGGGTGGCGCCAGAGCATTCGCGGCCCCGCCCAGCGCATGATTTGCTTCATTTCTTCGCGTTTTGCCGGCTGGTAGCAGTGAACCGGGCACTGCTTACAGGCCGGCTTCTCTTCGCCAAACACGCATTTATCCAGCCGCTTATCGGCATAGGCGTTTAGCGCCTGGTAATGTTCCACGTCGGCCTGCGCGTCCGGGCAGCGGCGCTGATAGAGCGAAATCATGCTGCGGATAGTCTTTTTTTCCCGGTCGATGCGTTGACCCGCCATTGCGTTTCTCCATCAATAAAGATGCAAAAATAATACACCTTTATAGCCTCTGGCGCAGCCGTTTTCCCCTATCGCTTACGCCGGATCGGCGGACTTATCGAGGTGACCCAGCGACTTCTCCGGGAAGCAGACATCCCGTACCCGACGCTTGAGTTCAGCCGCATCCGGGAAACCCTCATCCTGCTTGCGGTCCCAGATTTGTACGTCGTCAACGGTAATGGTGAAGATACCGCCGGTGCCCGGAACCAGCGTGACCGAGCCGATATCGGTACTGAACGTATGCAGCAGCTCCTGAGCCATCCAGCTGGCGCGTAGCATCCAGTTGCATTGAGAGCAGTAGTTGATCGTAATCGCGGCTTTGTGACTCATGATTTTCTCGCTGTATCTAAAAGGACTGATTGTAAACAAATTGCAGATTAAATGAGGAATACATGATTATTTTGTTGCAAACGATAATACCTATCATTACCATTCGCAATCAATAATCATGGAGAAACAGAGTCCGCTAACGGAAGCAACGGGACTCACCTGCAAATCTGGAAGTAACGCGTGAGCCGATACTAATAATTATCAAGGCGTGGCTACTATGTATAAATCCACTCAATCACCGGCCTGGTTTAAGAAAAGCCTGCTGGTGACTTCGTTGCTTGCAGCAATCTATCAGACGACCGCCGGGGCAGCTGATACCACCGCACACACCACCACCAGCGACACATCATCGGATAGCTCCGAGCAGATGACCGTTACCGCACCCGCTCCCCTGCTCAAAGCCGGTAGCGAACATTCGGTCAGCGCGCAGGAGCTCCAGGACAAAGGGGCCAAAGATTTTGGTTCCGTCATGCGTTACGAACCGTTAATCAGCGCGACCGGCGCCAGCGGCGGCTCGGGTAATGGCAAAAGCGGCTTCGACCGCGGCGGCTATACCGGTTATAACATTCGCGGGCTGGAAAGCAACCGCGTCGGGATTGATGTCGACGGCATCGCGCAGCCGGATGCGACCGGACGCGGCTACGTCGGCCGTGCCGGCCTGAATACGTTTGGCATCGGTCGCGATTACATCGACCCGTATATGTATGGCAGCATCGATATTCAGTCCGGCGCCACCTCGACTGAAACCGCCAACACCTCTATCGGCGGCAACGTCTCCTTCCAGCCGAAATCTGCCGATGACTATCTGCGCCCGGGAAAAACCAGCGCCTTCGGCTACCGGAGCGGCTACGACTCTGCCGACCGCAGCTGGCATAACGGCGTGACGGTGGCCGGCGGAGATGAAACCCTACGCGGCATTTTCGTCTACAGTCGCCGCGACGGCCAGGAAACGGCAAATAACAGCGATAAGATTGACGCCTATCCGGCCAACTGGCACTCCGATGCGTTTCTGGCCTCCGGCATCTGGCAGCCCAATGATGAACACAAGCTGACCAGCACGCTCGACTACTACCATAAAACCAACCACACCCACTTTGACAGCTGGGATAGCAGCGGCAACAGCATCATTGGCGATGCCAATCAGACCAGCCAGACTCGTCGCTGGGGCATCAGCCTGAAAGACGACTGGACGCCAATGAATGACTATCTCGACAGTATGTCGACCAAAGTCTACTACCAGCACACCGAGGCCCATGACTGGACGTGGATGCCGGACAGCACCACCAGATCGATGGAAACGGTCAACTCCAACTACGATACCGACACCTGGGGTATTCAGACCGCGCTGGCGAAATCCATTGGCCGCCACGACCTGAGCGCCGGGCTCAACGCCAGCACCACCAAAACCCAGCGCCCGTTCAGCCAGTCGCCGGTCCCGAGCATCTACAGCGAAATCATGCAGCCGGAAGCCGACAGCCGGGGCTACACTCTTGGCGGCTTCGTTCAGGATAAGATCAACTTCGATCTCGACAGCCACAACTTTGCGGTGATCCCGGGCGTGCGCGTGGTGCATCAATCCACCAAACCGGAGAATCTCGGCGATCTGACCACCAACAGCAGCGTGCTGACGGAGTCCTCCGTCACCAGCCTGTACGGTAAAAATTCCGATACTCAGGTGCTGCCGTCCCTGACGTTCCAGTACGATATCACTCCGCGTACCATGACCTACCTGCAGTATAAACGCGGCGCCGAGTTCCCTAACGCCAGCCAGCTTTACGGCTCCTGGAACCTCGGATCCAGCTACGCCGGACGAGCGCAGTATGCGCTGATTGGTAACACCGATCTGAACACGGAAACCAGCGACAACTTCGAATGGGGCTTAAAAGGCGAAGTGGTCGAAGGGATCACGATGCGCACCGCCCTGTTCTATAACAACTACAAGAACTTCATCGCCTATAGCCGCTACACCCGTTCCGGTAACCCCGACCACTTCACCAACGTCCCGTCGAATATCTATACGATTTATCAGGCGGAAAACCGCGATAAAGCCTATATCTACGGCGGCGAAATCAGCGCCAAATTCAACTTTGGTACCTGGTTTGAAGAGGTTAACGGCCTGAGCGCGACGCTGGCCTACGGCTATAGTGAAGGGAAATCGAAATCCAGCTATCTCGGCGACAAGTACATCGACCTCGACAGCGTGGCGCCGATGAAAGCGATCGTAGGCGTTGCCTGGGACGATCCGGCGAAACGCTACGGGACCGCGTTGACCGCCACTTTCGTGAAAGGTAAGCAGGCCAGCGCCACCAACCGCGAAAGCTATACCAACACGGGCTCTGCCATTACCGACTCCTCCAGCGAATACATGCGCGTGCCTGGCTACGGCATGCTGGACCTGACGGCCTGGTGGCAGGTCGCGAAAAACGTGCGTCTTAACGGCGGCGTTTACAACATTACCGATCGGCAATACTGGGATTACCTGAGCAGCCGCAATATTGAGACGTCCACGAATCAGGATGCCTACGATAAAGCGCTGGCGACGATGCCGGGCCGGACCTGGCAACTGGGCGTCAACGTCGATTTCTGATAGCCTGGAGAATAATAAACCCCATGGATTTCAACATATCGACGGGCAGCAGCAGCGTGGGTCGCGATACGCAGACTCAGACCGGCTCTGCACCATCCCGTTCGCATCATGCTGAAAGACAGCGGGGATAAACCTGCTCCCCGGCCTCGGCCGGGGATATTCATCGTAGAGAAGGAGATGAATCATGCAACACAACGCAAACGCACTGTGGCAGCGCTATCAGGCCGCCAAAACGCAGGCTTCCGCTAAATATGCCCGCGATATCGCTGCTGAAATGGGCATTAGTGAGGCGGAATTAACCGCCGCTCGCGTTGGCCACGACGCCGTTCGCCTGCAGGACGATATACGGGCAATCATCGCCGGACTGGAAGGCGTCGGCGAGACCAAATGCATCTGCCGGAATGAATATGCGGTGCATGAGCAGGTGGGTCAGTTTACCCACCAGCACTTGAGCGGCCACGCTGGGCTGGTGCTGAACCCGCGCGCACTCGATCTGCGCCTGTTCCTCAGCCAGTGGGCCAGCGCCTTCCACCTGAGTGATAACGGCCGCCAGAGCATTCAGTTCTTCGACCATCACGGTGACGCGCTGTTGAAAGTCTATGCGACAGCGCAAACCGATATGACGGCGTGGGAAGCGCTGATTGTCGGGCAGACCCAGGCCGACCCGGCGCCGCTGGCAATCCGCCCCGTCGATACCCCCCGCTACGCCGCCTCCGCCGACGGTGCGGCGCTGGAAAATGAATGGCGCGCCATGACCGACGTCCATCAGTTCTTCGGGCTATTGCGAAAATATAACCTCTCCCGCCAGCAGGCTTTCCGCCTGGTCAGCGATGATCTGGCCTGCCGCATTGACCACGATGCCCTGCCGCACCTGCTGGAAACCATTCGCGAAGAGGGCAATGAGATCATGATTTTCGTTGGCAACCGCGGCTGCGTGCAAATCTTCACCGGCGCCCTGGAAAAGCTGGCCCCGATGCGCGGCTGGCTCAACATCTTCAATACCACCTTCACCCTGCACCTGCGCGAAGACAGTATTGATGAAATCTGGGTAACGCGTAAGCCGACCTCGGATGGCCATGTCACCAGCGTAGAGCTGTTTGCCCATGACGGTACGCAAATCGCCCAGCTGTACGGCCAGCGTAGCGAAGGGCACCCGGAGCAAGCGACATGGCGTAGCCAGGTTGACCGTCTGACGACGGAAGGACAGAGCGCATGAAACGCTGGCTGATGCTCATTGCCGCTCTTCCACTGTTTGCGCATGCCGCCGCAGAACGCATCATCTCTCTGGGCGGCGATGTCACAGAGATCGTCTATGCCCTGGGAGCACAGCAGCAGCTGGTCGCTAAAGACAGTACCAGCACCTGGCCTGCCGCCGCGCGATCGCTGCCGGACGTCGGCTATATACGCCAGCTGAACGCCGAGGGGATCCTGTCGTTACGCCCGACGATCGTCCTGGCAAGCGCACAGGCCCAGCCTTCGCTGGTCCTGCAAAAGGTTGAGGACAGTCGGGTAAAAGTGGTTAATATCCCGGGCGGTAACGATCTGTCGGCGATTGATAAAAAAATCGTCGCGGTGGCCGACGCGCTGGGTAAGCAGACTGAAGGTGACGCCCTGCGCCACGCCGTCGCCGCACAGATCGCGCAGATCCCCACGCAGCCGCTCGGCAAAAGGGTGCTGTTTATTCTCAGCCACGGCGGAATGAATACGATGGTCGCCGGGCAAAAGACCGCTGCGGATGGTGCTATTCAGGCCGCCGGGCTGCAGAACGCGATGCAGGGATTTGACCATTATCGCAGTATGTCTCAGGAAGGCGTGATCGCCAGCCTGCCGGACCTGGTAGTGATCTCCGCCGACGGGCTTAAAGGCATGGGCGGTGAAGCCGGCTTATGGAAGCTGCCGGGGCTGGCGCAAACGCCGGCCGGTCGCCATAAACAGCTGCTGGTGATTGACGATATGGCCCTGCTCGGCTTTGGACCGCGGACGCCGCAGGCGATTAGCGCGCTGAGAAAAAAAGCGGAGCAGCTCCCCTGATGCGCCCCACTCTCTCTCGCCATCTGTGGTTAATGACGCTGCTGCTGGTGAGCCTGACGCTGTTCGCGACGACCCTCGGCGCGATGCCTCTGCCGCTCGCCAGTCTGTGGCCGCCGGGGGATGAGGTGTTGCGCCATATCTGGCTCACCATTCGTCTGCCGCGCGTCCTGCTGGCGCTGCTGGTCGGCGCCGCGCTGGCGCTCTCCGGCTGCGTCATGCAAGGGCTGTTTCGCAATCCGTTAGCCGATCCCGGCCTGCTGGGGGTCAGCAGCGGTGCAGCGCTGGCGGTGGCCTGCTGGCTGGTTCTGCCGCTGTCCGTTCCGGCGCTGGTGGCGCTGTATGCCCCGATGCTGGCGGCGTTCATCGGGAGTATCGCCGTCATGGTGGTCATTTTTATCCTCAGACAGGCGAGTGAGGGTTCGCTCTCGCGTCTGCTGCTGGTCGGGATCGCCATCAACGCGCTGTGCGGCGCGCTGGTGGGGGGGCTGGCCTGGATAAGTAATGATACCCAGCTGCGCCAGCTGTCGCTGTGGGGAATGGGCAGTCTCGGCCAGGCAGAGTGGTCCACGCTGCTGGTCGCGGCCACCTTAATCTTCCCTGCTTCGCTGGTCATCTGGCTAATGGCCTCCCGCCTCAACCTGCTACAGCTTGGCGATGAAGAAGCCCACTACCTGGGGATTAACGTCCGGGCCGTGCAGCGTCTGCTGTTACTGTGCAGCGCGCTGTTGGTGGCCTCTTCGGTGGCGATCAGCGGAGTGATTGGTTTTATTGGTCTCGTGGTGCCGCACCTGATACGAATGTGGCTGGGGCCGGACCACCGCGCGCTGGTGCCAGGATCGCTGCTGGCCGGGGCGATCTTACTGCTGCTGGCCGATACCCTTGCCCGCACCGTCGCCGCACCGGCCGAAATGCCGGTGGGTCTGCTGACCAGCATGCTCGGCGCGCCGTGGTTTTTGTGGTTAATTTTCCGCCAACAGAGGACGACATATGGATAATCGCGATCGCACCTGGCACGCGACGTCGCTCTCTCTGTTGCTGGGCAAACGCCGGGTCATTGACGATGTGTCGGTCCGGCTATGCGGCGGAGAGATGACCGCGCTGATTGGCCCAAACGGCGCCGGTAAATCAACGCTGCTGCGGCTGTTAACCGGTTTCTTATCCCCGAACAGCGGCGAACGTCATGTGGAAGGACGTGCGCTGGAACACTGGTCGTCGGAAGCGCTCTCCCGCCGCCGGGCGGTGATGTTGCAACGTACGCAGCTCCATGCCGACTGGCCGGTGGAAACGGTCATCGCCATGGGACGCTCTCCATGGGGTAAAAATCCGGACCGGCAGATGATTCAGCAGGTGATGGTGGAAACCGGCTGCGACCACCTCGCGGGCAGGCGCTATCCTTCGCTCTCCGGCGGCGAACAGCAGCGGGTGCAGCTGGCTCGCTGCCTTGCTCAGCTGTGGCATAACGACGCTCCACGGGGCTGGCTGTTTCTCGACGAACCGACCTCGGCGCTGGATCTTTACTATCAACAGCATCTGCTGCGTCTGCTAAAACGGCTGACCCGCAGCGGCCAGCTGCACGTCTGCGTCGTGCTGCACGACCTCAATCTCGCCGCGCTATGGGCAGACCACATTCTGCTTCTCCATCAGGGAAAGCTGGTGGCCGAGGGAACGCCGCAGGAGGTCATTTGCCAGTCGGTTATCAGCCGCTGGTACGGAGCGGAAGTGAGAATGGGTGAGCATCCAGACATCGCCATTCCCCAGGTTTACCTTGCGCCATAATCCCATCGTGAGCCGCGCGGCCGTCCGCGCGCTCCACATCAATTACATCACTTTCTGGCATTGTAAGTGCAATTCACGGCATTACCTGCTGAGCAACCGGCATAGCAACAAGCGATAACCCGCTACCGGAATACAGCCATTACAGCAGCGGGCACTTGTGAGCGAGTTTCGCTATGTTAGCTTTAGGATAATCGCCTGCCGCTATTTTTCCCCGCGCGCCCAGGGGGCGGGTATAAAATTGCCCCGCTGCATTATCGCCTCTCCTTTCTTTCTCTGACTCAGTTAGCTCATAAGTTTTACTCTGATCACATTTCAGACGATTTCTCTTTGCCTGCCACCATGTGTTTCTATAAAAGAAACACAGAGAAATAAAAAACCACTCTGTTGCGAAAACAGGCCGTGAGAACAAAAATAAAGAGAACATTGATATGGCAGAACAACCGCTTTCTACAGCAAAGGTAAAAAATACCGGACGCGTCCGATTTCTGGTGCTCGGGCTAGTTTTTATCAACATCATCATTAACTACATGGATCGCACCAATCTTTCCGTTGCTGCCACACAGATGGCGGGAGATTTGCAGTTCACGCCGTTACAAATGGGGCTGGTGTTTTCAGCCTTTGGTTGGATTTATGCCGCACTGCAAATACCCGGCGGATTTGTTATCGACCGCTTCGGCTCGCGTATTGTTTACGGCGTAGGGTTGTTTATCTGGTCGTTAATAACCGCCCTGCACGCGATTGCCAATAGTTTTGGCGGCCTGGTTGGCTTACGCCTGGGCGTCGGCGCATTTGAAGCGCCTGTCATGCCTTCCAATAATCGCGTGATTTCCAGCTGGTTCCCGGAAAACGAACGCGCCAGCGCCATCGGTATTTACTCTTCTGCGCAATTTGTTGGCCTGGCCTGCATGACGCCGCTACTGTTCCATATTCAGGAACTGTATGGCTGGCGCGGTTTATTTCTGATTACCGGCGTCGTCGGAATGGTTTGGGCAGTGGTGTGGTATTACCTGTACCGCGAACCGCTGGAACATAAAAGCGTTTCAAAGGCAGAGCTTGATCATATCCGCCAGGGCGGCGCAATTCTGGAAAGCCGTCAGGAAGCAGCCAAACGCAAGTTTGCATGGAGCGACCTGGCACTGATGTTTCGCAGCCGCAAACTGATTGGCATTTACTTTGGCCAGTTCACTATCTCCGCCACCTTCTGGTTTTTCCTGACCTGGTTCCCGACCTATCTGGTGCAATATCGCCATATGGATTTTATTAAATCTGGCTATATCGCCTCCGTTCCTTATCTGGCTGCCTTCTTCGGGGTATTGCTGGCAGGGTTTGTTTCAGACCGTTTAATCAAACGTGGTGTCAGCGCAAGCTTTGCGCGTAAAGCCCCGGTGATTCTTGGCATGTCTTTAACGCTGTTTATCCTAGGTGCCAATTACACCGACAACCCGACGCTAATCATTCTTTTCATGTCGATCGCCTTCTTTGGTAACGGCCTTGCCACCATCACCTGGGTGTTTGTGACGGCACTCGCACCGCGTCATTTAATTGGTCTGGCAGGTGGCGTGTTTAACTTTACCGGCGCGCTGTCGTCCATCGTGGTGCCCATTGCGATTGGCGCGTTAATCGATGGGCATAACTTTGCCCCTGCGCTGGCATTCATCGCCATTCTGGCAGGGCTTGGGATTTGCTCTTACCTGTTTGTGGTTGGGCGCATCGACCTGGACACGCCACAAGAGGTTAAGCCGCAGGAGTCACGAGTTGGGCGGTGAGTTGATTGAGCTGAGCAAGGCGCGGGGCAACGTGTTTTTCATCGGCGTCCCACATTCCGGCAAAAGCGATGGCAGCGTTATGCGCCCCCAGAGGCTGAGCCATCGAAAGTTCGCCATCGTCATGGCGCCAGACAACGTGGCCAGACTCTCGCTGTTGGGCAAGTTTAGGGGCTATTTCCTGCCAGTGTTCAGGCGAGAAACGCGTTCGCAACGCCTCGTCGGTTTCGCTGGCAAGCAATGCCATTCCGATAACCGATTGCCATGCCGGAAGCGTGTGGAAACCGGCCAGCGCCTGGCTAACCTGGCTGCCCGGTTCAGAGTGATAGATATAGATAACCTGGTCTTCCCACAGCACGCCGAGCGCCACCACGATGTCTTTCGGCGCATGGCGTTCAAGCAAAGGCAAAGCCTGGGAAAACAGTGCAGAACCACGAATCGCCTGTGCTGCCAAAGCGTGAATACCCGGCCCTGGCAAATAGCGGCGGTGTTCATCCTGCTGGGTCAGACCAATCGCAGCCATAGTCATCAACAGGCGATTAACGCGGGTGGCATTAATACCCATCAGGCGCGCCAGCTCCCGGCAACCAATTGCCCGGCCACTGGTGACCAGATACTGCAAACAACGGATACCGTCGATAAGACTTTGATTAGGTTGTGATGACATAACGCGCTTCAAATTAATTTAAGAACCACGATTTTATCGTCAGTTTTACAGGAAACAAACTTTATGCAAATTTTTCAGCAAACCCACGCCCGGGAATTCCCTTCGCAACAATTAAAAACAGACTTGCTGGTCGCCGGCGGCGGTCTTGCCGGGTTATGCGCAGCTCTTGCCGCCGCTCGGGATGGTTTGAAAGTGGTTTTGGTTCAGGACAGGCCGGTTCTGGGGGGCAACGCATCGAGCGAAGTCCGTCTGTGGGCCAACGGGGCTACTTCGCATATGGGGAATAATAATCGCTGGTCGCGCGAAGGCGGCATCATGGGTGAGATCATGGAGGAGAACGTTTATCGGAATAAAGAAGGCAATCCGGTGATGTTTGATCTCGTTTTGTTGGATATGGCCCGCAGTGAACCCCATCTGACGCTGCTATTGAACACCGCGTTATACGAGGTTTCCACCAAAGGTCAACGTATTACCAGCGCCAAAGGGTTCAACGCCATCAACGAAACCTTTTATGACATTGCCGCCAGCCAGTTTTGCGATGCGACCGGCGATGGTGTATTGGGGCATCTAGCCGGAGCTGAATATCGCGTAGGCGCAGAAGACCCGGAAGAGTTTGATGAAAAAATGGCGCCAGGCGATAACTTCGGTCATAAACTTGGGCACTCCATCTATTTTTACACCAAAAAAGGCAGCGCGCCGGTTAACTTCATTCCGCCCTCTTTTGCCCTGAAAGATATCAAAGAAATTCCCCGCTACACACGCCTGACATCAACACTTAACGGTTGTGATTTATGGTGGCTGGAATGGGGAGGTCGCCTTGATACCATCCATGACAGCGAAGAAATTAAGTGGGAACTGTGGAAAATCGTCTGGGGTGTCTGGGATTACATTAAAAACTCGGGGCAATTCCCGGATGCTGAAAACATGACCATCGAGTGGGTCGGCGCGATTCCAGGTAAACGTGAAAGCCGCCGCTTTGTAGGCGACCATATCCTTTGCCAACAAGATATCATTGAACAGCGTGACCACTACGACGCGGTGGGTTACGGCGGTTGGTCAATTGACCTTCATCCGGCTGATGGCGTTTACAGCAAGCACGACGGCTGCCGTCAGTTCCACAGCAAAGGCACCTACACCATTCCCTATCGCAGCCTATACAGCCGTTCTATGGAAAACTTATTCCTGGCCGGGCGTCTGATTTCCGCCTCACACGTCGCTTTTGGCAGTGCTCGCGTGATGTGTACCTGTGGTTTATTAGGCGAAGTGGTTGGCCGGGCGGCGGCGCTGTGCCACCAGCAGCAAATCACCGCATCGCAATTATCAGCACAAAACCGCATCGGTTCACTACAGCGGCATCTACAACAAACCGGTTGTTATATCCCTCGCCAATGGTTGAGCGACCCGGCGTCTGGCGCAAATGTGAACACCAGCAGCGAATGGCAATTAACTGAGCTGCCAGCAAACGGTACATGGAAGGCATTGAATGAGCGCATGGCATTACTTCTGCCGCTTAAAGCCGGTGAAATCTTGCCTGAGTTGAATTTCACCTTACGCGCAGGATCACCACAGCGGCTTAAAATCTGCCTGTCAGGCAGTGAACGCGCGGGTAATTTCACCCCTGATACGCCACTGGACGAGTGTGAAATTTCTGTCTTTGAAGCGGGCGAATACAGCGTGCAGTTCCATTATCAAAGCGCACGCGATGAATATTTGTTTATCGCTTATGAGAGCAATGAACACATCGATATCGCGCTAAGCGACGTGCAGCTTCCGGGAATTATGACGGTATTTAATGGCCTGAACGCCAGGGTTGCGAAGAATACGCGTCAGGTCCCTGATGGTAACTATGGCGTGGATGAGTTTGATTTCTGGTTGCCGCGCCGCCAGCCAAATCAAATTCTTCCAGCACTTCGCCTGGCTTCACCACTGCGTTGCTACGCGCCAGAAAACCTGGTCAACGGCCGTTTGCGCCCGGAGCAGTACACCAATGCATGGGTACCCGCCGCTGACGATAGTTTGCCGACTGTGACCTGGCGTTGGGAACAGCCGCAGACTTTGCACGCGCTAACGCTGGTGTTCGATAACGATTTTGATAATGCCATGGAAACGGTACAGATGGGCCATGCCCTGGCGGTGGCACCGCATTGCGTGACCCATTATCGTTTATGGGTCGATAACACCTTACTGGCAGAAGTGATCGACAACCGCCATTCCGTTTGCGAGCATCGTTTGCCCGAGGCCATCAGTGCACAACAGGTCAAACTGGAGATGGTAAAAACAGCCGGAAGCATTGCCGCCCTCTACGCTTTGAACGTTCGATAAGCGAAAGCCACCACCGTCTTAGCTGCGGTGGCTTACCTTCACCACAAATGAGCTAATCAATAAAATCGATTCTGGCCACCGAACTTGATTCCCATTTGACTCAGGGTGTTGATGCCAATCGTAAGCGCCCTAATCCCACCGTGAGCCGCGCGTCCGTCCGCGCGCTCCGCTTTGGCAACTGGAACGCGGATCGCTACATCTCATATCGTCACTTTCCCTGAAATACGTATCTCCGTTATGATGTCCCCTCAATGTGATAACAACGAAAACAAAAAGATCGCAATTCATTAAGAATCAGGGACCTGGATAATATCCTATGAGTACAATCGATAATCTCGACGCCCATACCCCGATGATGCATTGGTGTGTTAGTACTGATTAATAAAGATTATTTCCCACCATAATATAAAAACTATATTTTAACCTACACTTTTGTAACTATCTGATTTTAATAATATTGTTTACTGTACTCATCCAGCGTTATACTCCCTCTGTTTTCCCATCCTTCTAAAAACGCAGGGCATCTCCATGAGCCGATACCATGTATCCAGCAGTGAAGGCCAGTATGAGAAAGACTCTGGCGAGCAGGTTTTGGCTAATAAGCTGGGGATCGCTACTTCTGATGAGATGGATGAGGCTGAACTTGTCCTGTTAGAACAACTCTATCAGTCCGTTTTTGAAGAACAGTTCCCGGAAGGACTGCTCAGCGTAGCCATGCTAAAAAACTGGCATCGCCGCTGGTTAGGTAACATCTACGAGTGGGCTGGGCAAGAAAGAGCGGTTAACATCAGCAAAGGCGGCTTTATGTTTGCCCCTTCAGCACAATTGCCAAAACTGTTGAGCGAATTCGACACCAAATATCTGGCTCAATACACGCCGTGTAGCGGCATGGATGAAGAACAACTCATCACCGCTATCGCCATCACCCATGTCGAGCTAATACTTATCCATCCATTCAGAGAGGGAAATGGGCGCCTGTCGCGACTGCTGGCCGACGTGATGGCCGTTCAGGGAGGGTACAAACCGCTGGATTATCAAAGCTGGGAGCAAAACAAAACCCAGTATATCTCGGCTATCCATGCAGGTGTATCAATGGACTACGAGCCGATGAAACACTGGGTCGGTGAAGCACTAAGAAGGGGTTAAACCGCAAGACGCAAATGAGCGAATTTTTTGCGCGTGGCTTCAAGTGAAGCTTCGATCTTCGCGGAGGACTGCCCTGTTTCAACAGCCGTAGATGTTGCTACTGAGCGAACGATATCAGCACGAGATGGCTTAACGTAGCTTGCCTGAGTTTTTTTGTTGTTGCTCATAATTACTCCTGAAAAGCAGAATCTGGGCTGAAAGACATCGTTCAAACAGTATACCAAAACTTCTACGCAAATTCACTGCAAGCCCTGTCAAAGACTCACTCATCGGGCAAGCCCTTTAAGTAATACTAGGGGCAGGTCACGAGAGAAGTCTGGGGGAAGTTGCCAATTTTAACCTGAGCAAGCTTGCCAGTCAGAGAACTTGTGTAACGGTAGAAAAAAGACTTAACCCCAGTTGCACCACAGGAGACACGTAAGCCACGATTTTCGCCTACATCAGCCTTATCTTTGTCGCCAGGCTTCATCATTTCTACCGCTTTAAACGAAAGTGGCTTTCCCTCTTGTTTTCCTGCCATAAAGACTCCGTTATCATGCACCTTATGCAGTCATGAACATAAATGCAGGATTTCATGATATTCGATGAGACACCGTGAAACTTAATGATAACAATAAAAATCACTAACTCATTAAAAATTAAGAAAATGGACATCACAAACCGATGAGTACAATAGAAAATTTAGACTCTCACACCCCCATGATGCAGCAGTATCTGAAGCTGAAGGCTCAGCATCCGGAGATCCTGCTGTTCTATCGTATGGGCGACTTTTATGAGCTGTTTTATGATGATGCCAAACGGGCCTCTCAGCTGCTCGATATCTCGCTGACCAAACGCGGCGCCTCGGCGGGTGAGCCCATTCCTATGGCCGGGATCCCGCACCATGCGGTGGAAAACTATCTCGCCAAACTGGTCAACCAGGGTGAATCGGTGGCCATTTGCGAACAGATTGGCGACCCGGCCACCACCAAAGGTCCAGTCGAGCGTAAAGTGGTGCGTATCGTCACGCCTGGCACTATCAGCGATGAAGCGCTGCTGCAGGAACGTCAGGATAACCTGCTGGCCGCTATCTGGCAGGACAGCAAAGGCTTTGGCTATGCGACGCTGGATATCAGCTCCGGTCGTTTCCGCCTGAGCGAACCGGCCGACCGCGAAACCATGGCCGCCGAGCTACAGCGTACCAACCCGGCTGAACTGCTGTATGCCGAAGATTTTGCCGAATCGGCGTTGATTGAAGGCCGCCGCGGCCTGCGCCGTCGTCCGCTGTGGGAGTTTGAAATCGACACCGCGCGCCAGCAGCTGAATTTACAGTTTGGCACCCGCGACCTGGTCGGTTTCGGCGTCGAAAATGCGCCGCGCGGTCTCTGTGCCGCCGGCTGCCTGTTGCAATATGTCAAAGATACCCAGCGCACCTCCCTGCCGCATATTCGCTCCATCACCATGGAGCGCCAGCAGGACAGTATTATTATGGACGCGGCAACCCGCCGTAACCTTGAGATTACCCAGAATCTGGCCGGTGGTTTCGACAATACCCTGGCGTCGGTGCTCGACTGCACCGTGACGCCGATGGGCAGCCGGATGCTCAAACGCTGGCTGCATATGCCGGTACGCGACACGGCGGTGCTGGTCGAACGCCAGCAAACCATAGGCGCGCTGCAGGAGCGTTATACCGAACTGCAGCCGGTGCTACGTCAGGTGGGCGATCTGGAACGTATTCTGGCGCGACTGGCGCTGCGCACCGCGCGTCCGCGCGATCTCGCCCGCATGCGTCATGCGTTCCAGCAGCTGCCGATCCTGCGCGAGATGCTGGCTGACGTCAGCTGCGCGCCGGTCCAGCGGCTGCGCGATAAAATGGGCGAGTTCAGCGAACTGCGCGAACTGCTCGAACGCGCAATTATCGACGCGCCGCCGGTGCTGGTGCGCGACGGCGGCGTTATTGCCCCGGGCTACCATGAGGAGCTCGATGAATGGCGCGCGCTGGCGGATGGCGCCACCGACTATCTCGATAAGCTGGAAATTCGCGAACGCGAACGCCTGGGGCTGGACACGCTGAAGGTCGGTTACAATGCCGTGCACGGTTACTACATTCAGATCAGCCGCGGCCAGAGCCAACATGCCCCGATTCACTACGTCCGCCGCCAGACGCTGAAAAACGCCGAGCGCTACATTATTCCGGAACTGAAGGAGTATGAGGACAAAGTACTGACGTCGAAAGGGAAAGCGCTGGCGCTGGAGAAACAGCTCTACGAGCAGCTGTTCGATATGCTGCTGCCGCACCTTGCCGACCTTCAGCAAAGCGCCAGCGCGCTGGCGGAACTGGATGTACTGGTTAACCTCGCCGAACGCGCGGAAACCCTGAACTACTGCTGCCCGACCTTCAGCGACAAACCGGGTATTCGCATCAGCGAAGGCCGTCACCCGGTGGTCGAACAGGTGCTGAAGGAGCCGTTCATCGCCAACCCGCTGAGCCTGGCGCCGCAGCGCCGGATGCTGATTATTACCGGCCCGAATATGGGCGGTAAAAGTACCTATATGCGGCAGACCGCGCTGATTGCGCTGCTGGCCTATATCGGCAGCTACGTCCCGGCGGAGAAAGTTGAAATCGGCCCTATCGATCGCATCTTTACCCGCGTCGGCGCGGCAGATGACCTGGCAAGCGGCCGTTCCACCTTCATGGTAGAAATGACCGAAACCGCCAATATTCTGCATAATGCCACCGAACACAGCCTGGTGCTGATGGATGAAATCGGCCGCGGGACCTCCACCTACGACGGTCTGTCGCTGGCGTGGGCCTGCGCCGAAAGTCTGGCCAATAAGATTAAGGCGCTGACCCTTTTTGCCACCCACTACTTCGAACTGACCCAGCTGCCGGAGAAAATGGAAGGCGTGGCGAACGTCCATCTTGATGCGCTGGAACATGGCGATACCATCGCCTTCATGCACAGCGTCCAGGATGGCGCCGCCAGCAAAAGCTACGGTCTGGCGGTTGCCGCACTGGCGGGCGTGCCTAAAGAGGTGATTAAGCGCGCGCGGCAGAAATTACGCGAGCTGGAGAGTATTGCCCCAGGCGTCGCCGCCACGCAGGTCGATGGTACGCAGATGTCGCTGCTCTCCGCCCCGGAAGAGACCTCGCCGGCGGTAGAAGCGCTGGAAAATCTCGACCCGGATTCTCTGACCCCGCGTCAGGCGCTGGAGTGGATTTACCGGCTGAAGAGCCTGGTGTAACGCCTTCTTATTCCGCAGAAGTGACAAAAGGGCAGCCCGTAAAGCGCTGCCCTTTTCGAAAATAAATGGCTGCAAGGCTCATACGCCGGCCTCAGTGGATAGAATTATCTGCCGGGACTTACGTCTAGCCGGATCCTGTCAATGCTCAACGCCAGACAGCCTCAGGCACCCACCGCGATTCTCACTCCGCCGGTCGGCAGAAATTATCAGCTGGAAATCAAACGGAATGATTTTATTATCGATTGCGAGAGGGATCGCCAATACTCAAATGCTATTCACTTTTCCGTCATTTTAATTAATAAATAGTTTTCATTGATGATGCGAAATATAAAAACGGTGCGCTTGAGCGATAAATAACACCATCCGCTTGCGCCCTTCATCCACACGCTCATGACGCAAGAAGAATTAGCCCTGGCGCTCGCGTAAGAAATCAATGAACGCCCGGACCCGGGTCGGGACATGCTGCGCGTCCGGATAAACCGCATACACGCCCTGCGGGGGAAAGGTAAACCCGGGCATGACCTGAACCAGTCTGTGCTCCGCCAGTGCCGGCGCTACCAGCCACTCGGGCAACAGCGCAACCCCGCATCCCGCCAGGGCGAAAGCCAGCAGCGCGCTGGCGCTATCCGCCGACAGTCGCGGCACCGCTTTAATATCTAAAGCCACGCTCTCATCGCGCGGTCCGGTGAGTTGCCAATGGAGCGGCGCGGACAACCGTTCATGAATAATCCACGCTGCCCGGGCCAAATCCTCAATCGTCTCCAGAGGATGTTCCGCCAGCCATGCCGGCGCGGCAACCGGGACAATCGCAAAACGGGAGATCAGCGCCGCGCGGTAGCGCGAATCTGCCAGCGTTCCGAGGCGGATCGCTACATCAAAACGCTCAGAGATTAAGTCCGCATGGTGCGAGGAGGAGACGTGGCGCACCCGTAGCGCCGGATGCCGCTGACTGAACTCGGCCAGCGCGGGAATAATCACCTGGGTGCCATACTCCGGTGTCGTGGTGATACGGAGTTCACCGCTCAATCCGCTATGGCTGGCCCGCACCTCATCCTGCAGGTTTTCCGCCGTTTTCAGTAATGCCAGGCCACGATGATAGAACAGCGACCCCGCTTCAGTCAGCGTGAGCCGTCGCGTGGATCGTAACAACAGCGTGACGCCAAGTTCGCTCTCCAGCTGACGCACGTTAAAGCTGACCACCGCCTTAGTTTGCCCCAGGGCCGCCGCTGCCGCGGTAAAACTCCCGCTTTCCACCACCGCGACAAACATGGTCATGCGTTGCAGATTCAGCATATTCACTTCACTTATTGTCAAAAATTTTCAGACAGTATATCCCCGGATGTCCTGTTTATCCGCCTGTCCCTGCGGTTTAGAGTAGCGGCCTTCTGATGAGGAATAAAAATGACAGCACGCAGCAAGGTCGCCACCGTTTTTTTACTGGGTTTCTTTCTCGATTTAATCAATATGTTTATCGCCAGCGTCGCCTTCCCCGGTATGAGCCGGGCGCTCAACGCCTCCGTCAGTGAACTGGCCTGGGTGAGTAATGGCTACATTGCCGGCCTGACGCTGGTCGTGCCATTCAGCGCCTGGTTGACGCAGCGCTGCGGAGCTCGCCGGCTCGTTATGCTCTCGCTCACGCTGTTCAGCGCCGCAGCGCTGGCCTGCGGACTGAGCGACTCGCTGGGCAACCTGATTTTCTGGCGTGCCCTGCAAGGGATGGGCGGTGGCTTGCTTATCCCCGTCGGACAGTCTCTGACCTGGCAGCTGTTTCAGCCGCAGGAGCGGGCGAAACTCTCGGCCGCCGTGATGCTGGTAGGTCTGCTGGCCCCGGCCTGTTCTCCGGCAGCAGGTGGACTGCTGGTTGAAACATTCAGCTGGCGCGGGGTCTTCCTGGTCAGCCTGCCCGTGGCGCTGGTCACTCTGGCGTTAGCCAGCGTATGGCTAAAAAATGACGACGGCCCGGCGCGGCCCTCCCGTTTCTTACATCTGCCGCTGCTGGCCGATCCGCTGTTGCGTTTCGCCATGTTGATTTATCTCTGCGTACCCGGCGTCTTTATTGGCATTAATGTGGTTGGCCTGTTTTACCTGCAGACAATAACCGGCATGTCGCCTTCGGCAACGGGCGCCCTGATGCTGCCCTGGTCGCTGGCGTCTTTTGTGGCTATCTCTCTGACCGGCCGTTTTTTTAATCGCCTCGGCCCTCGGCCCTTTATTCTCTTCGGTTGCCTGCTTCAGGCCGCCGGGATCCTGCTGTTGACCGGCGTCACGCCGCAAAGCTCAATGGCGTCGCTGGTTTTCGCCTTTATCCTGATGGGCGCCGGCGGCAGCCTGTGCAGCAGCACCGCCCAAAGCTGTGCATTTCTCAACATCGCCAATGGCGATATGCCGGATGCCAGCGCACTGTGGAACATCAACCGCCAGCTCAGCTTTTTGGCCGGGGCCGCGTTGCTGTCCGCATTGCTGGCGGTCCTGCAGGTTTATTATCCGTCAACGCAGGCCTGGCACGGGGTGTTTATCATCGCCGCGTGCCTGACGCTTATCCCGCTTCTGGGCTGCCTGCGCCTTAATAACCAGGCGATAGTCACGCGCCTGCATCAAAAAATGGAGACCCCATGAACCCATATATTCAGGAAACGATCGACGCCCATGTGGCTATTGAAAACTGGCTGAGTCGGAAACAAGGCGCGGCAGAGACCTTAATGACACGCTTTTCCCCTGATTTTTCAATGGTCGGTATCGGTGGAAACGTCATGAACCACCGGGCGCTCAGCGCTTTCTTTGCGGCCGCAGGCGGCAGTCGTCCAGGCTTGAGCATCACCATTGATAGCGCGACCACGCTCGCCGAATGGCACGATGGCGCGGTGATATGTTATCGGGAAAGGCAGCGTTTACCCGAGCAGGGCGAAACTATCCGCTGGTCAACGGTCCTGTTCAGGAAAGCTGAAGGGCGTATTTTGTGGCGCCATTTACATGAGACCCGGCAGGCGTAGCATGCAAAGAAAAAGGCCCGATCGGACGATCGGGCCTTTTTGAGAGGAAAATTGCTTATTCGCGGAATAGCGCTTCGATGTTCAGCCCTTGTCCTTGCAGGATTTCCCGCAGGCGGCGCAGGCCTTCTACCTGGATCTGACGTACGCGTTCGCGGGTCAGACCAATTTCACGGCCAACATCTTCAAGCGTAGCGGCTTCATAGCCCAACAGGCCAAAACGACGCGCCAGGACTTCACGCTGCTTGGCGTTCAGTTCGAACAGCCATTTAACGATGCTTTGTTTCATATCATCGTCCTGCGTGGTGTCTTCCGGACCGTTGTCTTTCTCATCGGCCAGAATATCCAGCAGCGCTTTTTCCGAGTCGCCGCCCAGCGGCGTGTCCACTGAGGTAATGCGCTCATTGAGACGCAGCATACGGCTCACGTCATCAACCGGCTTATCCAGCTGCTCGGCAATCTCTTCCGCACTCGGCTCGTGATCCAGCTTATGGGACAACTCACGTGCGGTACGCAGATAGACGTTCAGCTCTTTGACAATATGGATAGGTAAACGGATGGTACGGGTTTGGTTCATGATCGCCCGTTCAATCGTTTGACGAATCCACCAGGTGGCGTAAGTCGAAAAACGGAACCCACGTTCCGGGTCAAACTTCTCAACCGCGCGGATCAGCCCCAGATTGCCCTCTTCAATCAGATCCAGCAGCGCCAGACCACGATTGCTATAACGACGAGCAATTTTCACCACCAGACGTAGGTTACTTTCAATCATCCGGCGGCGTGAAGCCACATCACCACGCAATGCGCGACGGGCGAAATAGACTTCTTCTTCGGCCGTCAGCAGTGGGGAATAACCAATCTCACCCAGGTAGAGTTGCGTCGCATCAAGCACACGTTGCGTTGCGCCTTGCGACAGAAGATCTTCCTCGGCCAGATCGCTATCACTGGGTTCCTCTTCTACTAAGGCTTTCTCATCGAAAACCTCGACTCCGTTCTCATCAAATTCCGCGTCTTCATTTAAATCATGAACTTTCAGCGTATTCTGACTCATAAAGATGGCTCCTACCCGTGATCCCTGAGCAAAGCACCTTCGCTATACATCATTCAACGACGCCGGACGGAGACTTTTTGCCCCGGTGAAGGGGCTGTTGCGACCGGCCTGGCGTCTGCTAACTGATGTGACGCTTATCCGTACTTCGCCAAATTATCGCTGCGGTAAATACTGCAGCGGGTTGACGGATTTCCCCTTGTAACGAATTTCAAAATGCAATCTTGTAGAGCTGGTGCCGGTGCTACCCATGGTAGCGATTTTCTGCCCCGCTTTAACTTCCTGTTGCTCCCGGACCAGCATTGTATCGTTATGAGCGTAGGCACTCAGGTAATCATCGTTGTGTTTGATGATAATAAGATTACCGTAACCGCGCAGCGCGTTACCGGCATAGACGACGCGTCCGTCAGCGGTCGCGACAATAGCCTGTCCCTTACTGCCTGCAATATCAATACCTTTATTGCCGCCTTCTGCGCCACTAAAGTTCTCGATAACCTTGCCATCAGTCGGCCAGCGCCATGTGGAGATAGGCGAACTGGTTGACGTACTGCTTGCAGTCGGTTGGTTTGTGCTAACAGCGGGAGCCGTCACTGGCGCGACGGTAGTCGTCGTCGCTGGCTTATTGTTCGGCAACATCTTATTAGCATTCTGTTCACCTGAGGATTCAGAATACGTAATAGTTGGTTGTGACGCAACCACCGCGGTCGATTTTTGTGCAGTATTTGAGGCCGCCGTCGCACCTCCGCTTGCCCGTACGCTTGCCGCAGCAACGGCGTTATCACCGGTGATTGGCTGGCCAGCAGAGTTGCCAACCTGCAGCGTCTGACCGACGTTCAGACCGTATGGTGCAGGGATGTTGTTGCGTTGCGCGAGGTCACGGAAATCGTTACCTGTTACCCATGCGATATAGAACAGCGTATCGCCGCGTTTCACGGTATAGGTGCTGCCACCCGTATAGCTGCCTTTCGGAATATCGCCATATTTACGGTTATAGACTATCTTGCCGTTCACGGTCTGCACCGGCTGCTGAGCCATCGGCTGAACCTGCGTCGCAGGCGTCTGAACCGGCTGTACCTGAGGGGTATGCGGAACAATGGCGGATCCTGTTGTCGACGGCGGAGTGATCAGCATCCCGGAATTCGTTCCCGAGGATGAGGCTCCACCCGCCGAGCTAACCGGCGCAGGCGGATTATTGGTATTCGTACAACCTGCCAGCCAGAGTGAAACCAGTGATAACGCCGCAATACGGCTTAAGGTAAATTTTGGGCTTCCCGCGCTCATTTATCCCCCAGGAATATGTTAACTGCCAATATCTTGCTTACCGGACAACGCCCGGCCAGGACACTAAAATGTGTCCACCCTACGCCTAAAGTCAGGCAAAAAAAACCTGGATAAATCCGGGTCTCACGCCAGCTCCCCTTGCACCAGAGGAACAAAGCGTACGGCTTCGACGGTATCCATCACAAACTCATTACCGCGACGACGGATCCGTTTCAGGAACTGATGCTCCTCGCCCACCGGTAATACCAGCACGCCTCCCTCATCCAGCTGCGCCAGCAGCGCTGGCGGCACTTCCGGCGGTGCGGCGGTGACGATAATCGCATCAAAGGGAGCGCGTGCCTTCCAACCCTGCCATCCATCGCCGTGACGGGTTGAAACATTATGTAAATCAAGTTGTTTCAGGCGACGACGCGCCTGCCACTGTAAACTCTTAATCCGTTCGACCGAACACACATGATGAACGAGATGCGCCAGGATCGCCGTCTGGTAGCCTGAACCAGTGCCAATCTCCAGCACCCGCGATTCCGGCGTCAGCGTCAGAAGCTCCGTCATCCGCGCCACCATGTAGGGTTGCGAGATGGTTTGCCCCTGGCCGATAGGTAGTGCCGTGTTCTCCCACGCCTTGTGTTCGAAGGCTTCATCAACGAATTTTTCACGCGGTACCAGGGTTATCGCCTCCAGCACGCGCTCGTCAACAATGCCCTGAGTACGCAGCTGATTCAGCAGGCTTTCTACACGTTTGCTTACCATTGTGTTGCCACTCCGACGCGATCCAGCCAGTCGGCCACCATCCCGTGAGCCTGGTGGGCGGTTAAATCAACGTGCAGCGGCGTCACGGAGACATAGCCTTCGTCAACGGCCGCAAAATCGGTATCCGGCCCGGCATCGTGCTTCTCTCCCGGCGGGCCAATCCAGTACAGCGTATTGCCGCGCGGATCTTTTTGCGGAATGACCTGATCGGCGGGATGTCGGCTGCCGCAGCGAGTGACGCGGATGCCTTTAATCTGCTCAAGTGGCAGATCGGGCACATTGATATTGAGGATGCGACCGGTACGCAGCGGCTCGCGGCTTAAAGCACGCAGGATAGAGCAGGTGATGGCCGCCGCGGTGTCGTAGTGCTGATGACCATTCAGGGAGACGGCCAGCGCCGGAAAGCCGAGGTGACGGCCTTCCATTGCCGCGGCGACAGTGCCGGAGTAGATAACGTCATCGCCGAGATTGGGGCCGGCGTTAATGCCGGAAACCACGATATCCGGACGCGGGCGCATCAGGGCGTTGACGCCGAGATAGACACAGTCCGTTGGTGTCCCCATCTGGACGGCGATATCGCCGTTATCGAAAGTGAAAGTGCGTAACGAAGACTCGAGAGTCAGGGAGTTCGATGCGCCGCTGCGGTTACGATCGGGTGCAACTACCTGGACCTCAGCAAACTCCCGTAAGGCCTTCGCCAGGGTCTGAATACCCGGCGCATGAATCCCGTCATCGTTACTCAGCAATATTCGCATAGTCACCCGTTGTATTGATAAGTTCCCTTACCACGCTGGTGGCGAAGCTGCCCGCTGGCAGCCAGAAACGCAGTTCAACGGTTACGTCATCCCACCAGTTCCAGCTCATCTGCTGCGGATAGAGCAGCATCGCCCGGCGTGCCGCTTCTACTTTTTCACGCACCAGCAGAGCCTGGAGCTGCGTCTCTTCGGCAACGGCCGCCTGCTCGGCGGCCAGCGCCTCGCGTTGGCTGCCCCACTCGCCGCTTCCCGGTAACGCCGCCGTAATCATCAGTTCACGGTTATCAACCCGCTCCTGCAGCTGCGCGCGTTCCTCAGGCGTAGCGACAAACCAGCTCCCGCGCCCCGCTAATTGTAGCGCATCGCCATCAACAACCTGATTAAATTCCGGTTTTTTTAATCTAATACTGACCTGTTGATTAAACAAGCCGCTACGCGCCGCCGACAGCCAAAAACTGCGTTTATTGCGATCGCGAAGCGGTGCGCCGCTCTCCGCCCAGCGCAGCGCGCCCAGCAGATTGCTGCCGCCGATACCAAAGCGCTGGGCGCCGAAATAGTTCGGCACCCCCTGTACGGCAACAGCCTGCAGACGCCGCTCGACATCGTCGCGATCGCTGATTTCCCGCAGAATCAGGGTAAACTGGTTGCCCTTCAGCGCGCCGAGCCGCAGCTTACGTTTATGCCGCGCGTATTCCAGCACCTGGCAACCTTCCAGCTGAAACTTGCTCAGGTCAGGCATCTCTTTGCCCGGAAGCCGGGCGCACAGCCACTGCTCGGTCACGGCATGTTTATCTTTCTGCCCGGCAAAACTCACTTCCCGCGCATGGATTTTAAGGAACTTAGCCAGCGCATCCGCCACAAACCGCGTATTGCAGTCCGTTTTCAGAATCCGTACCAACAGATGCTCGCCTTCGCCATCCGGCGCAAAGCCGAGATCTTCGACCACCACGAAATCTTCCGGGTTGGCTTTCAGTATCCCCTGCCCCTGCGGTTTACCGTGCAGCCAGGTGAGTTCATTGAAGGCAATCATTGCTGCCCCTTACGCAGCAGCGCCACCGCTTCGCAGGCGATGCCTTCACCGCGGCCGGTGAAACCCAGCTTCTCGGTGGTGGTGGCTTTCACGTTGACATCATCCATATGGCAGCCGAGGTCTTCGGCGATAAAGACACGCATCTGCGGAATATGCGGCAGCATTTTCGGCGCCTGAGCAATGATCGTGACATCGACGTTTCCGAGGGTATAACCTTTGGCCTGAATCCGCCGCCAGGCTTCGCGCAACAGCTCGCGGCTGTCGGCGCCTTTAAAGGCCGGGTCGGTATCCGGGAACAGCTTGCCGATATCCCCCAGCGCCGCCGCCCCAAGCAGGGCATCGGTCAGCGCATGCAGCGCCACGTCGCCATCGGAATGGGCCAACAGCCCTTTCTCGTAAGGGATGCGCACCCCGCCAATAATGATTGGGCCTTCACCACCAAAAGCGTGTACGTCAAAACCGTGTCCAATTCGCATTAAGCCTTCTCCTGGTGTCGGGAACGGGTAAGGTAAAATTCTGCCAGCGCCAGGTCTTCCGGGCGCGTCACTTTAATATTATCAGCTCGTCCGGCCACCAGTTCGGGATGGAAGCCACAGTACTCCAGCGCCGAGGCTTCATCGGTGATGGTCGCGCTTTCATTGAGCGCGCGCGTCAGGCACTGGAGGAGTAATTCACGAGGGAAAAATTGCGGCGTCAGCGCATGCCATAAGTCATTCCGATCGACGGTGTGCGCAATAGCCACCTTGCCGGGTTCCGCGCGTTTCATGGTATCGCGAACCGGCGCAGCGAGAATGCCCCCCACGCGGCTGGTTTCGCGCAGCGCCAACAGGCGCTGGAGGTCATCCTGATGCAGGCACGGGCGCGCGGCATCGTGCACCAGTACCCATTCGGCTTCAGGCAGCGCCTGCAGACCAGCCAGGACGGAGTCAGCGCGCTCGGCCCCGCCGTCGACGACGGTAATCTGCGGATGAGTGGCCAGCGGCAGCTGGCGAAAGCGGATATCGCCGGGACTGACGGCAATCACCACGCGCTGCACGCACGCGTTCGCCAACAGCGCGGCGACCGCGTGTTCGAGAATCGTTTTGTTACCGATTGAGAGATATTGTTTCGGGCATTCCGTTTGCATGCGGCGGCCAAAACCGGCTGCCGGTACCACGGCGCAAACACCCGGAAAAGTGGCTGCCATGTCGTAATCCTGGGCTTGTTTATCGATTGTTCTGCGTCGACCCCTGGTTGCGCTTAGACGCATCCGGGACCAGACGATAAAATGTTTCGCCCGGGCGGGTCATGCTTAGTTCATTGCGCGCGCGCTCTTCGATCGCTTCCTGACCGCCGTTAAGGTCATCGATTTCCGCAAAGAGTTGATCGTTGCGCGCCTTTAATTTGCTGTTAGTGGCTTGCTGCGCGGTGACGTCGTCATTCACCCGGCTATAGTCATGCAGACCATTTTTACCGAACCACAGCGAGTACTGTAGCCAGACCAGCAAAGCCAATAGTAGCAGCGTTAATTTACCCATTCTGCCCCCTGAAAAACGGCATCATCATCCCATAACTCGCCCGAGCATTTCACTCCGACGCGCGGACGACGCCGCGTAACGCGGGGACTGTAACACATTTCTGTCGCCGATACCCAGGCTTGATTCATACGCAGAAAGGACTATCCCAGCAACCAGAGGAACAGCAGACCAAACATCAGCCCCACGGTCAAAATGGTCGCACATGCGCTGTACAGGAGCTTACCGTTCAACAGCGAGTGCAGCGCAATCCCGACGACCACGGCAACCGGCATTAAGGCGAGAAAAAAGGGCCAGGTGTAGAGGAGGAAAAAAAGCGTATTACTGCCATACATGAGGAAAGGAATACCCAGCGCCAGCAGCCATGAGATAAAGCCCACGGCGGCGCCTGACAAAGACCAGGTGGTCTCGTCATGGGCCACCGCGGGTGGTTCTGGACGAATGAGACTGATGTTCTGGGTATTGCGCATATCGAATCCTGTTGACCGGGCGACCGGCACCTCAATGCCGCCGCCGTTTCAGGATCTGATAATATCGCTCTGTCTGAGGAGGTCTAATAGTTGGTGCACCAAATTTGTTACCAATTGTTCACCATCCAGATGAATTTCCGCCTTTTCTGGTGGTTCATACACCGAATCTATGCCGGTAAAATTGCGTAATTCACCCGCTCGCGCCTTCTTGTATAACCCTTTTGGATCCCGCGCCTCGCAGATAGCCAGCGGCGTATCGACAAACACTTCGATAAAGCGCCCTTCGCCTAAACGCTCGCGCACCATCTGCCGTTCAGCGCGGTGTGGAGAGATAAACGCGGTCAACACCACCAGCCCGGCATCAACCATCAGCTTCGCCACTTCCCCGACACGACGAATATTCTCTTTACGATCGCTATCGCTAAAACCGAGATCGCTACACAGGCCGTGCCGCACGTTATCGCCATCCAGCAGATAGGTGCTGACGCCCAGCTGATGCAGCGCCTCTTCCAGCGCGCCGGCAACGGTAGATTTACCTGAGCCGGACAGCCCGGTAAACCACAGCACCACGCCGCGATGGCCGTGGTGTTGTTCGCGCTGCTCCCGGGTGACCGGATGGGCGTGCCAGACGACGTTTTCGTCATGCCGGGCCATTACTTGCCTCCCAGCAGGTCGCGCGCGTCCCAGTGCGGGAAGTGTTTACGGATCAGCTGATTCAGTTCCAGTTCAAACGCGCTGAAGGAGGATGTCGATGCCTGGCGCTGTTCCAGCGGTTCGCGCACCATGCCGGCACCTACCGTGACGTTGGTCAACCGGTCGATGAAGATCAGCCCGCCGGTTACCGGGTTATGCTGATATTTGTCCAGCACCAGCGGCTCGTCGAAGGTCAAATCGACAAGTCCAATCCCGTTCAGCGGCAGCGACTCGACTTCGCGCTGGGTCAAATTATTGATATCAACCTGATAACGAATCCCGTCGACACGCGCGCGCGTTTTCTTGCCGGCAATTTTAATGTCATAGCTCTGGCCCGGGGCTAACGCCTGCTCGGCCATCCACACTACATCCACGCTGGCGCTTTGCACCGCGGGCAGCGTCACCTGCGCATCGACCAACAGGTCGCCGCGGCTGATATCAATCTCATCTTTCAACACGATAGTGATGGCTTCACCGGCACCGGCTTCCTGCAGGTCGCCGTCAAACGTCACAATACGCGCCACGCTGGATTCAACGCCCGACGGCAGTACCTTCAGGCGCTGTCCGACCTTCACGCTGCCGGAAGCCACGGTCCCGGAGAAACCGCGGAAGTCGAGGTTGGGCCGGTTAACAAACTGGACCGGGAAACGCAGCGGTTGATTTTCCACCACGCGACGGATTTCAACGGTTTCCAGCACTTCCAGCAGCGTCGGGCCGCTGTACCACGGCATGCTGACGCTCTGGGTCGCGACGTTGTCCCCTTCAAGGGCAGAAAGCGGAACAAAGCGAATATCAACGTCACCCGGCAGCTGCCCGGCAAAGGTGAGGTACTCTTCGCGAATGCGATTAAACGTCTCTTCGCTAAAATCCACCAGATCCATTTTATTCACCGCCACCACCAGGTTTTTAATTCCCAGCAGCGTCGAGATAAAGCTATGACGGCGAGTCTGATCGAGCACGCCTTTGCGCGCATCCATCAGCAGAATCGCCAGATCGCAGGTGGAAGCGCCGGTGGCCATATTGCGGGTGTACTGCTCGTGCCCCGGGGTGTCGGCGATAATAAATTTGCGTTTCTCGGTAGAGAAATAGCGATAGGCGACATCGATGGTGATGCCCTGCTCGCGTTCAGCCTGCAGGCCATCCACCAGCAGCGCCAGATCCAGTTTTTCACCCTGCGTGCCGTGACGCTTACTGTCATTATGCAGCGATGAGAGCTGATCTTCGTAAATCTGTCGGGTATCGTGCAGCAGGCGGCCAATCAGGGTACTTTTCCCGTCATCGACGCTGCCGCAGGTCAGGAAGCGCAGCAGGCTTTTGTGCTGTTGCGCGTGCAGATAAGCTTCTACGCCGCCTTCATTAGCAATTTGTTGGGCAATTGTCGTGTTCATGGCGGCTCCTTAGAAATACCCCTGACGTTTCTTCAGCTCCATGGAGCCGGCCTGGTCGCGGTCAATCATACGACCCTGACGCTCGCTGGTTGTGGAGACCAGCATCTCTTCAATAATCTCCGGCAGCGTTTGCGCGTTGGATTCCACCGCGCCGGTCAGCGGCCAGCAGCCTAAAGTACGGAAGCGCACCATCTGCTTTTTGATCATCTCGCCCGGTTGCAGATCGATACGATCGTCATCAATCATCATCAGCATACCGTCGCGTTCAAGCACCGGACGCTCGGCCGCCAGATACAGCGGAACGATTTCGATATTTTCCAGATAGATGTACTGCCAGATATCCAGCTCGGTCCAGTTGGAGAGCGGGAAGACACGGATGCTTTCGCCCTTGTTAATCTGGCCGTTGTAGTTGTGCCACAGCTCCGGACGCTGGTTTTTCGGATCCCAGCGGTGGAAACGGTCGCGGAAAGAGTAGATGCGCTCTTTGGCACGCGATTTTTCTTCGTCGCGACGGGCGCCGCCGAAGGCGGCATCAAAGCCGTACTTGTCCAGCGCCTGCTTCAGACCTTCGGTCTTCATGATGTCGGTGTGCTTGGCGCTGCCGTGAACAAACGGGTTAATCCCCATCGCCACCCCTTCCGGGTTTTTGTGCACCAGCAGCTCGCAGCCGTAGGCTTTGGCAGTACGGTCGCGGAATTCATACATTTCGCGGAATTTCCAGCCGGTATCAACGTGCAGCAGCGGAAAAGGCAGGGTTCCCGGATAAAACGCTTTACGCGCCAGATGCAGCATGACGCTGGAATCTTTACCGATGGAGTACATCATCACCGGGTTAGAGAATTCGGCGGCCACCTCGCGAATAATGTGGATGCTTTCAGCCTCCAGTTGCCGCAGGTGAGTGAGTCGTTTTTGGTCCATAACCGTTCCTTAAGCCAGATTCACCACAGACGCGTTAAACGCATCTGCTTGAGTTGTTTGTTGAAACCAGGCGAGCTGGTGGTGTAATTGCACCACTTCGCCCACGACCAGCAGAGTGGGCATCGGGGCATCTTTCGCCAGCGCTTCGAGCTGCTGTAAGGTGCCCGTTATCGTTTGCTGATCGGCGCGAGTACCGCGAGAAATCACCGCCACCGGCGTATTGCTATCCCGACCGTGGGCGATCAGCTGCGCGCTGATTTCCGCCGCTTTCATGGTGCCCATGTAGATAGCCAGCGTCTGTCGGCTTTGCGCCAGCAGCGACCAGTCGTGCGCGGCGCTGTCGGCCTTGTAATGACCGGTGACGAAGGTGACGCTCTGGGCGTAATCGCGATGGGTCAGCGGAATGCCGGCATAGGCCGTCGCCCCGGCAGCAGCCGTTACGCCCGGGACCACCTGAAACGGAATCCCTGCGGCGGCGGCGGCCTGTAGTTCTTCGCCGCCGCGTCCGAAAATAAACGGATCGCCGCCTTTCAGGCGCACCACCGTTTTGCCTTCTCGCGCCGCGTCGACCAGCATCTGGTTCGTTTCATGCTGCGGCACCGAGTGTTCGCCCGCGCGCTTACCCACGCAGATCATCTCGGCATCGCGGCGCACCAGTTCGCGGATCTCCGGCGTCACCAGATGGTCATAAAACACCACGTCCGCCTTCTGTACCGCCTGCAGGCCGCGCAGCGTCAGCAGCCCGGCATCGCCCGGCCCGGCGCCGACGAGAATAATTTCACCCAGCCGTTTTTCCGGCTGATGCAGTTCTTCTTCCAACGCCTTATCGGCGGCGGCTTTATTTCCGGCAATCATCAGACTGGCAAAACGGCCATTGAAGACCCGCTCCCAGAAGTGCCGCCGTGCTGCCGTCGTCGTCAGATGCGTTTTGATATGATGCCGCCAGTAGCTGGCCGCCTCGGCGACGCGTCCCAGGTTAGTGGGCAGCAGCGCTTCGATTTTTTCGCGAATCAGCCGGGACAATACCGGTGCTGAACCGCCGGAGAATATCGCTATCAGCAGCGGAGAACGGTCCACGATGGAGGGAAACACCACCGAGCAGAGCGGCTGATTATCGACAACGTTCACCAACCGGTAACGGGCGTTGGCGGCAGCGGAAACCCGCTGATTGAGCGCATCATCGTCGGTCGCGGCGATCGCTAAAAAGACATCGTCCAGCTGTTGCTCTTCAAACTCATGGGCCCGCCACTGAATCTCCTGGCGTTCAACCAGCGCGGCGACCTCTTCAGATAATGCTGCCGCCACAACCTGCACGTTGGCTCCTGCCCGGCGCAAGAACATAATTTTGCGCGCCGCAATGTCTCCGCCGCCAATAACCAGCACCGGTTTTTCTTTCAATTCGGCAAACAGGGGCAAATAGTCCACGTTGCAACAACTCGCTTACAATCAGTCATAGAGCGACTATAGGGTGCTGTTTAGAGCAAATGAAATTACTAAATGGAATGAGTAGTTACCCAAAAGAATAACGACCTGAAAAAGCAAATATCAAAAAGTGCTTAACGCGCGGTTTTTCCGCTATTTAAGAGCAAATGAAATTGTTTAACCGCAGTCACAGTTTCATACTATGAGCGTTAAATTTTTCCCTCGAGAAAGGACCCCCGCTATGTTTTCCGCGTTGTGCCGCCGCCTCCTTCCCCTGGCGCTTGGCGCAGGTTTTGTCTTCTCCGCCCCGGCTTTCAGCGCCATGGGCGAAACCGCAAATACCCAGGCTCGTCATATCGCGACTGTTTTTCCCGGAAGAATGACCGGTTCGCCCGCTGAAATGCTGTCGGCGGACTATGTGCGTCAGCAGTTTGCCCAAATGGGCTATCAAAGCGACATCCGCAGCTTCCACGCGCGTTATATCTACAGCAATACGGATAAACGGAAAAACTGGCAAAACGTCACCGGCAGCACCGTCATTGCCGCCCATGAAGGCGCGGCTCGCCAGCAGATCATTGTGATGGCGCACCTCGACACCTATGCGCCCATGAGCGATGCTGACGTCGAACGCAACCTTGGCGGCCTGACCCTGCAGGGTATCGACGATAATGCCGTCGGCGTGGGCGTATTACTGGAGCTGGCCGAGCGGTTGAAAAATGTGTCCACTCACTACGGCATTCGCTTTATTGCTTCCAGCGGTGAAGAGGAAGGTAATCTCGGCGCGCAAAATATCCTGAAGCGAATGAGCGATGCGGAGAAGAAAAATACGCTGCTGGTGATTAATCTCGATAATCTGGTGGTTGGCGATAAGCTCTATTTTAATAGCGGGCGCAGCACTCCCGCCTCGATTCGCAAACTCACCCGAGACCGCGCGCTGGCTATTGCGCGCAGCAAAGGGATTGCCGCCTATACCAACCCTGGCCTCAATCATGATTATCCGCAGGGTACCGGCTGCTGTAATGACGCCAGCATTTTTGATAGCGCGGGGATCCCGGTCCTGTCCGTGGAGGCCACGAACTGGTCTCTGGGTAAGAAAGATGGCTATCAACAGCGCAACAAATCCGCCTCCTTCCCGCGAGGAACCAGCTGGCATGACGTACAGCTGGATAACCAGCAGCATATTGATAAGGCTCTGCCGGGTCGTATCGAACACCGCAGCCGCGATGTCGTCAAGGTGATGCTGCCGCTGATAAAAGAGCTGGCAAAGGCGGAAAAGCAGAGCTAATTCGCTGTCCGGCGACATGAAAAAAGCCCTCGTCGTTCAGACTGAGGGCTTTGTCTCAGGAAACGGTCGTCGCTGACTTAGCCTTCGTGCAGCCCACACTCGCGCTTCAGACCAAAGAAACGCGTCTCTTCTTCCGCCATCCCCGGTTCCCATTTGCGGGTGGTGTGGGTATCCCCTACCGAAAGGTATCCCTGTTCCCACAGCGGATGATAGGTGAGGCCGTGCTTCTGCAGATATTGATAGACGGTGCGGTTATCCCAGTCGATGATTGGCAGCACCTTAAAGACCCCGCGCTGAATGGCCAGCACCGGGAGCGTGGCGCGGCTACCGGACTGTTCCCGACGGAGTCCCGCAAACCAGGTTTGCGCGTTCAGCGCTTCCAGGGCCCGGTTCATCGGTTCGACTTTGTTGATCTCATTGTATTTCTCAATGCCTTCAACGCCCTGCTCCCACAGCTTACCGTAGCGTGCTTCCTGCCAGGCGGCGCTCTCCTTCGCCCGATAGACCTTCAGGTTCAACTTGAGCTTATCCGTTAACTCGTCGATAAACCGATAGGTTTCCGGGAACAGATAGCCGGTATCGGTCAGAATGACCGGAATATCCGGCCGTACCTGATTAACCAGATGCAGGCTCACCGCCGCCTGAATACCAAAGCTTGAAGAGAGCACGTATTCGCCCGGAAGGTTTTCCAGCGCCCACGCAACGCGCGCTTCCGCGCTCAGCTTTTCCAGCTGGCTGTTGGTTTCCGCCAGTTGCAAAATGCGATCGACCTTCGGTAATTCGTTAAGGACGTGTAGATCGAGTACGGACATAAAGACCTCATTTGCCTGTTCTGCCGGGCGTACTGCATTTGCCCGGCCTACAAAACCAGTACCCGATAAGCTTAGCGCTTCCGGGCGATGCCGGGCTTATTCCCAGAAATCACGGGCTGGGTCGAGCACCGGGCGAATGATGCCCGCACGCACCGTAAAGTCGCCGAAGCCTTCACCCGCTTCGCGCTCTTTCGCCCAGCGCCCTACCAGTTCGTCGATCGAGTCGAGAATCTCCGACTCGGTAATGTTCTCGCGATACATCCGTGGAATACGCGTCCCGCTGCGGTTACCGCCGAGATGCAGGTTGTAGCGACCCGGCGCTTTACCCACCAGCCCGACTTCCGCCAGCATCGCACGACCGCAGCCGTTCGGACAGCCGGTCACACGCGTCACGATATGCTCATCGCTCACGCCGTGCTTGCCCATGATCCCGTCAACCTTATCAATAAACGACGGCAGGAAGCGTTCTGCTTCGGCCATCGCCAGCGGACAGGTCGGGAAGGAGACGCAGGCCATCGAGTTTTCACGCTGCGGGGTGACCGCATTCATCAGCCCGTGGTCGCGCGCCAGCTTTTCAATCCGCGCCTTTTCCGTCTCCGGTACGCCGGCAATAATCAGGTTCTGGTTCGCCGTAATACGGAACTCGCCCTGATGGATCTTTGCGATCTCCAGCAGACCGGTTTTCAGCGGACGGCCGGGATAATCAAGAATACGTCCGTTTTCAATAAACAGCGTCAGGTGCCATTTTTTGTCGATCCCTTTGACCCAGCCGATGCGATCGCCGCGACCGGTGAACTCATACGGGCGGATCGGTTCAAACTTGATCCCCGCCCGGCGCTCCACTTCGGCTTTGAAGGTTTCGACGCCGACGCGCTCAAGAGTATATTTGGTTTTCGCATTTTTACGGTCAGTACGGTTACCCCAGTCGCGCTGGGTAGTGACGACCGCTTCCGCGACCGCCAGAGTGTGCTCCAGCGGCAGATAGCCAAACTCGCTCGCCGTACGGGCGTAGGTTTTTTTGTTGCCGTGCTCAATAGACAACCCGCCGCCCACCAGCAGGTTAAAGCCTACCAGCTTGCCATTTTCGGCAATCGCCACGAAGTTCATGTCGTTGGCGTGCAGATCGATATCGTTCTGCGGCGGGATCACCACGGTGGTTTTGAACTTACGCGGCAGGTAGGTCTGGCCGAGGATCGGTTCTTCGTCGGTGGTGGCGACCTTTTTCTGATCGAGCCAGATCTCCGCATAGGCGCGGGTACGCGGCAGCAGGTGCTCGGAGATCTTTTTCGCCCACTCGTAGGCTTCAGCATGCAGCTGAGACTCGTGCGGGTTAGAGGTGCACAGCACGTTACGGTTCATGTCGTTGGCGGTGGCCAGCGCGTCCAGGCCAACCGAGTGCAGCATCTGATGCACCGGCTTCACATTCTTCTTCAGAATACCGTGGAACTGGAAGGTCTGGCGGTTGGTCAGACGAATACTGCCGTAAATGGTGTTATCGGCGGCAAATTTATCAATCGCCTGCCACTGCGTAGTGGTGATCACGCCCCCAGGCAGACGACAGCGCAGCAGCATCGCATGACGCGGCTCCAGCTTCTGTGCCGCACGCTCGGCGCGAATGTCGCGGTCATCCTGCTGATACATGCCGTGAAAGCGAATCAGCAGAAAGTTGTCGCCTTTAAAGCCGCCGGTAAGGGGGTCGTTTAAGTCTTCTGCGATCGTGCCGCGCAGGTAGTTGCTCTCTACCTTCATGCGCTCGGCGTCGGTCAGTTTACCTTCGACCACCAGAGGTCCTGGATGTTTTTCGCTCATTAGTAGACATCTCGCTGATAACGGCGCTCAACGCGCAGCTCACTCAAAAATTCGTCCGCCGCTTCGGCGTCCATCGCGCCAAATTCGGCAATCACTTCCAGCAACGTCTGCTCAACGTCTTTCGCCATACGATTGGCATCGCCGCAGACATAAATATGGGCGCCGTCATTAATCCAGCGCCACAGTTCGGCCCCCTGCTCGCGCAGCTTGTCCTGAACATAGACTTTTTGTTGTTGATCGCGGGACCAGGCCAGGTCGATACGGCTCAGCACGCCTTCTTTGACGTAGCGTTGCCACTCCACCTGATAAAGGAAATCTTCCGTAAAGTGCGGGTTGCCGAAGAACAGCCAGTTCTTGCCTTCCGCACCGTCCGCCGCACGCTGCTGCATGAAGGCGCGGAACGGCGCGATACCGGTACCGGGGCCAATCATAATTACCGGCGTCTGCGGGTTAGCAGGCAGGCGGAAGTTGTCGTTGTGTTCAATAAAAACGCGAACTTCGCCATCTTCTTCGACACGGTCGGCAAGGAAGCTGGACGCACCGCCAGCGCGAGCGCGGCCTTCGATATCGTAGCGAACGGCGCCCACGGTGATATGGACTTCGCTTTCTACTTCCGCCTGCGATGAGGCAATGGAGTAGAGACGCGGCGTCAGCGGACGCAGCAGGCCAATTAACGCGTCGGCATCCAGCTGCGCCGGAGAGAAACGCACCATATCGACAATCGGCGTGGTCGCGGCGTAGTGCTGGAGCTGCGCTTTATCGCCCACCAGCGGCAGCAGGGTTTCGCTGCGGGTTAAGGTCGCGTAATTCTCAACGATGTTAGCGGTATTGACCGTTAACTCGAAATGCCATTCCAGCGCTTCCGCCAGCGGCAGGGTTTTGCCGTCAACCGTGACCGGCTCATCACCTTTCAGCCACAGCAGCTCAACCAGCTCTTTCACCAGAGCCGGATCGTTCTGATACCAGACGCCCAGCGCATCGCCCGGCTGGTAACGCAGACCGGAGTCAGCGAGATCGATTTCAATATGACGTACATCTTTTTCAGAATCGCGGCCGGTGATTTTCTGATTCACCGCCAGCGTCGCCGTCAGCGGCGCTTCTTTGGTATACGGGCTGGAGTGAATGTCATTCACCGCCCCGCTCGGCGCTCCCTGGGCCGGAGCCGCGACGGGCGCACGAGATTTCAAGACTTCAACAACCCGCGCGCGCCATTCTGCCGCCGCAGGCTGGTACTCGACGTCTGCGTCAACGCGATCCAGCAGACGTTCAGCGCCCAGCTCAGCCAGACGGCTGTCAAAATCTTTTCCGGACTGGCAGAAGAATTCGTAAGAGGTATCACCTAAGCCAAATACCGCAAAGGCGGTACCCTCAAGCTTCGGCGCTTTTTTGGAAAACAGGAATTTATGCAGCGCAACGGCCTCTTCCGGCGACTCACCCTCACCTTGCGTCGACGTCACGATAACCAGCAGCTTTTCGGAGGCAATTTGTTTGAATTTATAGTCGCCTGCGTTCACCAGTTTCACGTTCAGCTGCGCGGCGATCAGATCGTCACGCAGCGCTTCCGCCACGCGGCGTGCGTTGCCGGTTTGCGATGCTGAAATCAGAGTAATGCCCGGCATTTCTGCAGCCTGAGCAGGAACCGCTGTGGCTGCGCCGGAGTGCTGATTCAGCACGCCCCAAAAGTAGCCCGAAACCCAGGCAAGCTGAGTCGGGGTGAAGTCTGTCGTGGCCGCCTGAAGGCGTGCCAGTTGCTCCGGGTTCAGCGGGAGCAAATTGGAAGGTGGGGCCTGTGTCGTCATGCGTCGTTATGTTCCAGTAAGCAAAGCTGTTATTCGCACCCTGTCAGCGCGGCAAAAACAGAAGAGGATGTATTTACTCTAAATAATTCGAGTTGCAGGCAGGCGGCGACGCAGTTCACCCCCGGGAGCTTATCTAAGTAAGTGACCGGGGTGGTCGAGGACAAATTCGTCAGGAACGAATTTGAACGCTGTTCACTGCGCCCGTTAGGGCGAGGCCCAAGGATGGGCCGAGTTATTGCCAACGCACATGCGGCTCGAAGTATGACGAGTTATAAGGTTAACGGCGCCGATAGTAACAATTAAAGAAGGGATGGAAATAACAAATAACCAAATGGACTAACCTGTTTTAGTTATAGTTATTAACAACAAAAACGATTAGCCAACGCTATGAAATTAAAAAGAATATTAAGGTACTCGTGGGTAAATACGTCGATATTTCGCTCAGGACCGTTTTAGTTAATGATAAAAAAACCGCTTTCCGGTACCCTACGGCGGTTTTTTTGTCTTATTGAGAGTAAAAGATGTCCACCACCCTGTTTAAAGATTTCACCTTCGAAGCCGCCCATCACCTGCCTCACGTACCGGAAGGTCATAAGTGCGGTCGCCTGCACGGCCACTCTTTTATGGTGCGTCTGGAGATTACCGGTGAAGTCGATCCCCACACGGGCTGGATCATGGATTTTGCCGAGCTCAAGGCGGCGTTTAAACCGACCTACGATCGCCTGGATCACTACTACCTGAACGACATTCCCGGTCTGGAAAACCCAACCAGCGAAGTGCTGGCGAAGTGGATTTGGCAGCAGATGAAACCGCTGGTGCCGCTGCTGAGCGCCGTGATGATCAAAGAAACCTGTACCGCAGGCTGCATCTATCGCGGCGAGTGATGCGCTGGCCGGAAACCGACGTTTCCTGGCGCGCAGAACAGAAAGGCCCGGTACGCATCCTGCGACCGGGCCTTTTTATCAGGCAATATTCAGATATTTATGCGTCTGCATTGAGAGCCGCCAGTTGCGGGCGATGCAGGTCTCAATACACAGACGCGTCGCATCCTCTTTCTGGCTGATGGGCTGCAGAGCAATAATCCGCGGCTTGTCGTCGCTCAGCGTTTCCAGCAGTTCGTCCAGCGCTTCGATATCGCGCACGCGGCCAACCGGATGCTTAATTTCATCCGCGCGCAGCAGCGCCTGCGACAGCACATCGTAGCCACCGCGCATATTGACCTTCGGTGAAACCGTCACCCAGGTGCGCGGGCTGCAGCGCACTTCATGGGTACCGCTGGTTTCAATCTGGCAACTGAATCCGTTCTGCTCCAGCAGCATGGTCAGCGGGGTTAAGTCGTGGATGCAGGGCTCGCCGCCGGTGATGACTACGTGACGTGCGGTCCAGTCCTGACGGCCGATAATCGCCAGCAGGTCTTCGCCGCTGGCCGGGCCCCATTTATCACTCTCTTTGGTTTTCGCCAGAATACTAAACAGCGACACTTCCCGATCCGCAAGCTTATCCCAGGTATGTTTGGTATCGCACCAGGCGCAACCAACCGGGCATCCCTGCAGACGAATAAAAATGGCAGGCACGCCGGTGAAGTAACCCTCGCCTTGCAAGGTCTGGAACATCTCGTTAATCGGGTACTGCATAATCATCTCTGTTTAGGTTCGAAACGAGCATTATCGCAGATTTAGCGGCCGAGGTCTTGTCCTCAGCTGCGATTGCCGGCGCTTAGCTGTGGCTGAAGTCAGACTAAGATTATAGCCTGCTGAGCAATTCTAAACGGTCCCTTCAGCTTTATTTCTCGCAGCCTTTAAAGACCTTCAACGACGGAAGAAATAAATCACCTCGACTTATTTCTGCATGTATTACGTTTTTTATACAGCGACTTTTGATGTAACTAAATATGTTTTAAATTACATTTAAACACCTATAACAACACCATTGAGAATATAACAATAATCATAAAAATCATATATGTACAAATTGAAACATGAAAAACAGAATCTTCTTCACTTCGCGGATGTCCAATGCTATCCACGCCCGTTCGTAACCTTAATTCGGTCTTAAGAAAGCCTTCCGACTCGCCATTTTCCATTGACTCACCGTTTAGTTTCAGCCGCCTAGAATCCAGCCGACCAACCATGATGAGACGGCGTTCATGAATACACTATTAATTACAGGCGTTACCGGTTTTCTGGGGGGAGCGGTTTTAGAGAATATCCTGAAGCAAAATAACGGGATTAATCTGCTGCTTTTAGTTCGAGCCGATAATGATGACGCGGCGCTTGCCCGGGTCAAAGAAAACATGCGCAAGTTCAATGTCTCTGAGGAGAAACTGGCGACGCTGGGTACGCAACATATTCTCGCGGGCGATTTAGCTAACCCCGCAGAATTTCTCTGCGACCCACGTCTGGAACAAGTGACTCACGTGCTCAACTGTGCGGCTGTCGCCTCCTTTGGCAATAACCCGCTCATCTGGAAGGTGAACGTGGAAGGCACCCTGCAGTTTGCCCAACGTATGTCCCGGGTTGCCGGGCTACAGCGCTTCCTGCATGTGGGTACGGCTATGTCATGTTCTCCCGAGCCCGATTCTCTGGTCGCGGAAAGCGCCGAGTTTCGCGAACGTGCCGAACACCTTGTCGAATACACCCACTCTAAATCCACGATCGAGCAGCTGATGCAGCAGACCTGCCCGACGCTTCCGTTGACGATTGCCCGCCCCTCGATTGTCGTGGGCCATACTCATCACGGCTGCCAGCCCTCCAGCAGTATCTTCTGGGTATTCAGCATGGGCTTAATGCTGCAAAAATTCCTCTGCTCAATGGAAGACCGGATCGATGTGATTCCCGTCGACTATTGCGCCGATGCGCTGATGCTGCTGCTTGATAACCAGCTTGCGCAGGGGGAAGTCGTGCATATTTCGGCAGGTGAAGAAAATAGCGTCAAATTTGCTGAGATCGATCGCGCCATGGCCTCGGCGCTGGAGCAGGTTCCCGTCGGCGATAAGTATGCGCAGGTCAGCTATGAGACGCTGGTCAAGATGCGTCGCGAACTGAAGGATATCTTCGGTCCCTGCAATGAACGTCTGATGCTCAAAGCAATGCGCCTTTATGGCGCCTTCGCAACCCTCAACGTACGCTTCAGCAACGATAAGCTGCTCAGCATGGGAATGCCGAAGCCGCCGCGCTTTACCGATTATATCGATCGCTGCGTGCAGACCACCCGCGGGCTTTCGATTCCGCAGCAGATGGCCGTTGATTTCAAATAAGCCTGTAAAACCCGCCGAGGCGGGTTTTTTATTCAGTATAAAAACCTCAGGCTTTGATGGCCGCCGCAAAGCGTGCCGTAATTTGCTGAGGACGAGTAATCGCGCCGCCAACCACCACGGTATGCGCGCCCAGTTCAAGGCACCGGGCCGCCAGCGTCGGGGTTTCAACGTTCCCTTCCGCCACCACCGGAATATTTACAGCAGCCAGTACATCGCGTAAAAAACCGCAGTCGTTTTCCGGCAGTGCGTGCCCCTCCGTTTCTGCCGTATAGCCGTAAAGCGTGGTGCCCACGCAATCAAACCCGAGAGACTGCGCCGTGAGCGCTTCTTCCGCCGTCGAGATATCCGCCATCAGCAGCACCGACGGGTACTTCGCACGAATTTCCGCGACCAGCGCATCCAGCCGCTGCCCACCGGGGCGCGGGCGAGCCGTGGCATCAAGCGCGATGAGTTCCGGCCCGACGCTCATCAGTTCATCCACCTCTTTCATGGTCGCCGTAATAAACACTTCGCTGTCCGGATAATCACGCTTAATGATGCCAATCACCGGCAGTGAAACCAGCTGTTTAATGGCAGCAATGTCCGCCACGCTGTTGGCGCGAATCCCCTCCGCGCCGCCCTCTTCTGCCGCTACCGCCATCCGCGACATGATAAACGGGCTGTGCAACGGCTCATTATCCAGCGCCTGGCAGGAGACGATGAGTTTCCCTTTCAGGTTATCCAGTACAGTTTTCATAACGCTAAGCTCTCTTCCACTTCATTTTTAATAATCGTGACGTGTGGGCCATAGATGACCTGCACGCCGTTGCCTCGCAGGATCACGCCGCGCGCGCCCGTGGCCTTCAATGCTTCCTGATCGACTTTCCCGCCGTCTTTTACCGTGACGCGCAATCGCGTGGCGCAGCAATCCACCTCTTCCAGATTATCTCGCCCGCCCAGCCCGGCAATCACTGCCGCCGCACGTTCGCTTTGTGGGATGGTATTTTCGACTGCCGCTTCTTTCTCCCGGCCAGGCGTCATAAAACCAAAACGGTTAATCAGGAAGCGGAACGTGAAGTAGTAGAGGCAGAACCACGGCACGCCGACCAGCGGCACATACATCCAGTGAGTTTTGGCTTCGCCCTGCAATACGCCAAAGAGGATGAAGTCGATAAAGCCGCCGGAGAAAGTCTGGCCGATGGTGATGTGCAGAATGTGGGCGATCATAAACGCCAGCCCGTCGAAGAAAGCGTGGATGACGTAGAGAACGGGCGCCACGAACAGGAAGGAGAACTCAATTGGCTCGGTGATCCCCGTCAGGAAAGAGGTCAACGCCGCTGAAAGCAGCAGCCCCGCCACGCGCTTCTTATTCTCCGGCTTCGCCGTGTGGTACATCGCCAGACATGCGCCAATCAGGCCAAACATCATGGTGATGAAACGCCCGGACATGAAACGGGACGTGCCGATAAAGAACTGCTGCGTATTCGGATCGGACAACTGAGCGAAGAAGATGCGCTGGGTGCCTTCCACCAGCTGTCCGTTAACGATTTCGCTGCCGCCGAGTGCCGTCGTCCAGAACGGTAAATAGAAGATGTGATGCAGGCCAAATGGGCCCAGCATGCGCAGGATAAAGCCATACAGCAGCGTGCCCAGATAACCCGTCGCATCGACCAGTCCGCCCAGGCCGAAAATCAGCTTCTGGAAATGGGGCCACACTACGGTCATAAGGGCCCCGACCAGAATCGCGGCCAGCGAGCTGATAATCGGGACAAAGCGCGAGCCGCCAAAGAATCCCAGGAACTGAGGCAGCGCAATTTTATTAAAGCGATGATGCAGGGCGCAGGTCACCAGGCCAATCACCACGCCGCCAAAAACGCCCGTTTCCAGCGTCTGAATGCCCAGCGTCATCCCCTGTCCCACCGCGCCCGGATTCTCATGCGCCAGCGTGCCGTTGAGGATAAGCAATGCGTTAATTGTGGCGTTCATCACCAGAAACGCCAGCAGCGCCGCGAGCCCGGCGGTCCCTTTGTCGGTTTTCGCCAAACCAACGGCAACCCCGACGGCAAACAGCACCGAGAGATTGGCAAACACAATAGAGCCTGCGCTGCTCATGATCGTGAAGATTGCCTGTAGCCAGGCAACATCCAGGAACGGATACGCCGTTAAGGTGTTCGGGTTAGAGAGCGCGCCGCCAATTCCCAACAGTAAGCCTGCGGCAGGCAGCACAGCGATCGGCAGCATGAACGATTTCCCGAAGCGCTGTGCCTTTTCAAACCATGCTCCGGAGGAGGCACCGCTGAACATTTGATTCATTTTTTCATTCCCCTGTTGTAGTGATGAAAATTTTTACCACAATTTAATTTATATGTGAAAATTATCATCACAAACCAGGAGGACGATCATACTTTTTTAAAATGACTGGCATCGATCCCCTGCTTTCCGCCACACTAGCCACAGAGAAACGCATTAAGGATCCTGCATGTCTGAAAATGAAAATCTGCTGTTAAGGCTGCGTCAGGGCGTGTCCGGCTACAGCCCGACACAGCAAAAGCTGGGGGAGTTTGTGCTGGGCGATCCGGCAAAGGTGCTTTACCTGACGATCACCGAACTGGCGCGAGAGAGTGAGACCAGCGAAGCCAGCGTGACCCGCCTGTGCCGCACGCTGGGCTGCAAGGGCTACAACGAATTTAAGATGGCGCTGGCGCTGGATATTCAGCAGGGTCAACCAACTCAGCGCAGCGGCGATGAAATTGATAACGTGGTCAATGAATCCGTTCAGGCCTTACAGGACACCGCAAAGCTGCTCGACAGGGCATTGCTCGAACAGGCGGCTCAGGCGCTGCATCAGGCAGATGCGGTGCAAATATACGGCGTGGCGGCCAGCGCCATTCTTGGCGAGTATCTGCATTACAAGCTGCTGCGCCTCGGCAAGCCCGCGCAGCTTTTCAGCGACATGCATCGCGCGGCAATGAATGCCACCACGCTTTCAAAAAACACGCTGGTGGTGGCGATTTCCAGCTCCGGCTCCACACGGGATCTGCTGCACGTGGTGAAGCTTGCCCGCAAGCGCGGCGTGCAGGTGCTGTCGCTCAGTAACACCCCGCGTAGCCCGCTGGCTTCGCTGAGCGATATTCAGCTGGTGGCGGCAAAGCCCGAAGGGCCGCTGAGCGCAGGCGCACTCAATGCTAAAGTCGGCGTAATGCTGCTGGTGGAACTGCTGACGACTTCGCTGATTGCACTTGATGAGCACTACAGCGACGTCAACCAGCAAACGGCCAGCGCAACGCTGCCGCTGCTGCTGTAAATCGGTTAGCTTCAGATATAAAAAAACCCGCCAGGGCGGGTTTTTTAGATTAAGAGCGAAAGTCAGTCTTACTGACCTTTGATCTCTTTACGACCGTTGTACGGTGCTTTTTCGCCCAGCGCTTCTTCGATACGAATCAGCTGGTTGTATTTAGCAACGCGGTCAGAACGGCTCATAGAACCAGTTTTGATCTGGCCTGCAGCGGTACCCACAGCCAGGTCAGCAATGGTAGCGTCTTCAGTTTCGCCAGAACGGTGAGAGATAACGGCAGTGTAGCCAGCGTCTTTCGCCATTTTGATCGCAGCCAGAGTTTCGGTCAGAGAACCGATCTGGTTGAATTTGATCAGGATGGAGTTAACGATGCCTTTCTCGATACCTTCTTTCAGGATCTTGGTGTTGGTTACGAACAGATCGTCACCAACCAGCTGGATTTTGTCGCCCAGGACTTTAGTCTGGTATGCGAAGCCATCCCAGTCAGATTCGTCCAGACCGTCTTCGATAGAGACGATCGGGTACTGTTTGGTCAGCTCTTCCAGGAAGTGAGTGAACTCTTCAGAGGTGAACGCTTTGTTGCCTTCGCCGGCCAGAACGTATTTACCGTCTTTGTAGAATTCAGACGCTGCGCAGTCCATCGCCAGAGTGATGTCTTTGCCCAGCTCGTAACCTGCAGCTTTAACCGCTTCAGCGATAACAGCCAGCGCTTCTGCGTTGGAGCCCAGGTTCGGCGCGTAGCCACCTTCGTCACCAACTGCAGTGTTCATACCTTTAGCTTTCAGAACTTTAGCCAGGTTGTGGAACACTTCAGAACCCATACGTACGGCTTCTTTCAGGGATTTAGCGCCAACCGGCTGAATCATGAATTCCTGGATGTCGACGTTGTTATCAGCGTGCTCACCACCGTTGATGATGTTCATCATCGGAACCGGCATGGAGTATTTGCCCGGAGTGCCGTTCAGCTCAGCGATGTGTTCGTACAGCGGCTGGCCTTTAGAGGCAGCGGCTGCTTTGGCGTTAGCCAGAGACACAGCCAGAATTGCGTTCGCACCGAAGTTAGATTTGTTTTCAGTACCGTCCAGGTCGATCATGATTTTATCGATGCCAGCCTGATCTTTGGCGTCTTTGCCAAGGAGAGCCTGAGCGATCGGGCCGTTGACAGCGCCAACAGCTTTCAGTACGCCTTTACCCATGAAACGGGATTTGTCGCCATCGCGCAGTTCCAGCGCTTCGCGGGAACCAGTAGAAGCACCTGACGGAGCTGCTGCCATACCAACGAAACCACCTTCCAGGTGTACTTCGGCTTCAACAGTCGGGTTACCACGGGAGTCGATGATTTCACGACCGATGACTTTAACGATTTTGGACATTAGGTTTTCCTCAGTACAAGTTAAACTAAAACTCCAGACAAACAATGCACCCGAATGGGTGCATTGCCGTTCTAACTCTTTTACTTCGCCTGACGCTTTTGATACTCGCTTGCCGCTTTCACAAAACCTGCAAACAGCGGATGGCCATCACGCGGCGTCGAAGTAAACTCCGGATGGAACTGACAAGCAACGAACCACGGGTGATTCGGCACTTCGATGATCTCGACCAACTGATCATCCCCGGAACGGCCCGCAACACGCAGGCCCGCATTTTCAATCGGTTTCAACAACATGTTGTTGACTTCATAGCGGTGACGATGTCGTTCAGTGATGGTCGGCTCGCCGTACAGCTGGCGAACCAGGCTCGCGTCGTCCAGCTGGCACTGCTGCGCGCCCAGGCGCATGGTGCCGCCGAGGTCGCTCTTCTCAGAGCGCACTTCAACGTTGCCTTCTTCATCACGCCATTCAGTAATGAGTGCCACTACCGGGTACTTACAGTCTGGCACAAATTCTGTGGAGTTGGCGTTTTCCATCCCCGCTACGTTGCGCGCGAACTCAATCAGCGCAACCTGCATACCCAGACAAATACCCAGATATGGAATGTTATTTTCACGCGCATAGCGCGCAGTGGCGATCTTCCCTTCAACACCGCGGTAGCCGAAGCCGCCAGGGATCAGGATAGCGTCCAGATTCTTCAGAATTTCGACGCCGCGCGTTTCCACATCCTGCGAATCAATCAGCTTGATGTTCACGGTCACGCGGTTTTTCAGACCACCGTGTTTCAGCGCTTCAATCACGGACTTGTACGCGTCCGGCAGTTCAATGTACTTGCCGACCATACCGATCGTGACTTCACCTGCCGGGTTAGCTTCTTCGTAAATCACCTGCTCCCATTCGGCCAGGTTCGCTTCCGGACAGTTTAAGCTGAATCGTTTACAAATATAATCGTCCAGCCCCTGAGATTTCAACAGGCCTGGAATTTTATAAATGGAATCGACATCTTTCAGAGAAATAACAGCCTTTTCCGGAACGTTGCAGAACAATGCAATTTTTGCACGTTCGTTGGCCGGTACCGCGCGATCGGAGCGGCAGATCAGGATATCTGGCTGAATACCGATGGAAAGCAGCTCTTTTACGGAGTGCTGGGTCGGTTTGGTTTTGACTTCGCCGGCTGCCGCCATATACGGCACCAGGGTCAAATGCATAAACAGAGCATGCTCGCGACCGATTTCTACCGCCATCTGACGGATAGCTTCGAGGAACGGCAGGGATTCGATATCACCGACGGTACCGCCGATTTCAACCAGCACCACATCGTGACCTTCACCACCGGCAAGCACGCGCTCTTTAATCGCGTTAGTGATGTGCGGGATAACCTGTACGGTTGCGCCCAGATAGTCACCGCGGCGCTCTTTACGCAGAACGTCGGAGTAAATACGACCCGTGGTGAAGTTGTTGCGGCGGCTCATTTTGGTACGGATGAAGCGCTCGTAGTGACCCAGGTCCAGATCGGTTTCAGCGCCGTCTTCAGTAACGAACACTTCCCCGTGTTGGATTGGGCTCATGGTGCCCGGATCGACGTTGATGTACGGATCCAGTTTCATCATGGTTACGTTAAGCCCACGGGCTTCGAGAATAGCGGCCAGGGAGGCTGCGGCAATGCCTTTACCCAGAGAGGATACGACCCCGCCGGTCACAAAAATATAGTTCGTTGTCATGCTGAACCTGAGAAGTTAGGGTGAAACGATGGAATAACCAGGACGGGAAAGTAGTATACCCGAACACGACGAGCGCCACAAACTTTCATTCTCCGTCTCCTTTCCAGGTCATGACAAACATAAGGAGTGAGAAAATAGCCCCTTTTGGGTAAATGTTTTTGACGCAAATCAAGCGCTTGTCATTTAAAAAATCACACAAATAGCGCTTGATCGCAAAATTTCGTTAGAGATCAGTTTCCTGGCGTTTTACCTCTTGCCACACTTCTTCCATGATATCGAGGTCTACGCCGGTCATTTCCAGCCCGCGAGCGGCGACAATTCGTTCAACTTCCCGGAAACGACGTTCGAATTTCAGGTTCGCTTTCTGCAAGGCGACTTCAGCTTTTACCCCTAAATGGCGGGATAAATTGACCGTTGCGAACAGCAGATCGCCCATTTCCTCCTCCAGTTTAGCTTCATCTACGACCGCCTGCTGCGCCTCGTGCATGACCTCATCGATCTCTTCATGCACTTTATCCAGCACCGGGCCGAGCGACGTCCAGTCAAAGCCTACCGCCGAACAGCGACGCTGAATTTTATGCGCGCGCATCAGCGCCGGCAGGCTGTGCGGAATATCGTCCAGCGCGGAATGCTGCGCCTTTTGCGCACGCTCAGCGCTTTTGATTTGCTCCCAGCGTGCCAGCACTTCGGCGCTGTTGCCGGCAGTCGCATCGCCGAAGATATGCGGATGACGGCGCTCCAGTTTGTCGCTGATGGCGGCACAGATGTCGTCAAATGCAAAGCGGCCCTCCTCCTGTGCCATCTGGGCGTAGAACACCACCTGAAACAGCAGGTCCCCCAGCTCGCCACGCAGATCGTCGAAATCTTCACGGGCGATGGCATCCAGCACTTCGTACGTCTCTTCAAGGGTATACGGGGCGATGGTGGCGAAGGTCTGCTCTTTGTCCCACGGACAGCCGTTTTCCGGATCACGCAGGCGTTTCATAATGCCAAGCAGGCGATCGATTTGGGTCATAGTGTTTCCTTGCAACATATTGGTTTTATTTACCTTCCCCGGATAAAACACGGGGAAAAATCAGCGAGGTTCGCGGATAAAAGACGCGCAAAACCCGCTCTCCGTCGGAGAGCGGGTCAGCATGGGAGGAAAAGCGGTTAGCCACCGTGCAGGCGGCGGGCATCAATCACATCCGGAACCTGATTCAGTTTCCCGAGCACGCGGCCGAGGACCTGCAGGTTGTAGATTTCAATATTCATATCGATGGTAGCCAGCTGCTGTTTGGTGTCACTGCGACTGGCCACGCCAAGCACATTCACTTTTTCGTTGGCAAGGATGGTGGTGATATCGCGCAGCAGGCCGCTACGATCGTTTGCCACCACGCGGACGACCAGCGAGTAGCCTGCGGAGTAGCTTTCTCCCCAGACCGCGTCAACGATACGCTCCGGGGCGTGCGATTGCAGCTCAGCCAGCTGATCGCAGTCCGCCCGGTGAACGGAAATCCCCCGCCCCTGGGTGATGAAACCGACAATCTCGTCGCCTGGAATCGGCTGACAGCAGCGGGCGATGTGGTGCATCAGGTTGCCCACGCCCTCCACCACGACGCGACCATTGTCTTTGCTGCGATTCTGCGGCGCCCAGGTTTTCTGCTGCAGTTGTTTCAGCGCCGCCGCATCCTGCTCTTCGGCGCTCGGCTTATTAAACTGCGCCTGCAGGAAGTTGACCATCTGGTTAAGGCGGATATCTCCGCCGCCAATGGCCGCCAGCAGCTCATCCAGCTCATTGAAGTTGTAGCGCGGCAGCAGATGCTTCTCTGCCTCCTTGAGGCTAATCCCCAGGTGCTCAAGCTCATCATCAAGAATCTGCCGCCCGGCGAGAATATTCTTGTCGCGATCCTGCTTGCGGAACCAGGCGTGGATTTTGGAACGTCCGCGGCTGGTCGTGACATAGCCGAGGTTTGGGTTCAGCCAGTCGCGGCTTGGGTTTGGCTGTTTCTGGGTAATGATTTCAATCTGATCGCCCATTTGCAGCTGATAGGTAAAGGGGACAATGCGCCCGCTGATTTTGGCGCCGATGCAGCGGTGGCCGACGTCGCTATGGATATGGTAGGCAAAGTCGAGCGGCGTGGAGCCGGCAGGTAAATCGACCACGTCGCCTTTTGGCGTAAAGACGTACACCCGATCGTCAAAGACCTGGCTGCGCACCTCATCGAGCATTTCGCCGGAGTCGGCCATCTCTTCCTGCCAGGCGATCAGCTTACGCAGCCAGGCAATACGATCTTCATAGCCACGTCCGCCGCCTGCCGCCGCGCCGGCACCTTCTTTGTACTTCCAGTGCGCGGCGACGCCCAGCTCCGCATCTTCATGCATCTGCCGGGTACGAATCTGGATCTCCACCGTTTTACCGCCCGGCCCCAGCACCACGGTATGAATCGACTGATAGCCATTTGGTTTGGGATTGGCAACGTAATCATCGAACTCATCCGGCAGATGGCGATAGTGAGTGTGTACTATCCCCAGTGCGGCATAGCAGTCCTGCAGGCGCTCCGCGACAATACGTACCGCGCGCACATCAAACAGCTCATCAAAGGTGAGGTGTTTTTTCTGCATTTTGCGCCAGATACTATAGATATGCTTCGGCCGGCCGTAGACTTCAGCCTTCACGCCTTCGGTTTTCATTTCTGAACGCAGATGACCGACGAACTCTTCAATGTAGTGTTCACGATCGATGCGACGCTCGTGCAGCAGTTTAGCAATCCGCTTATATTCGTCGGGATGCAGGTAGCGGAAGCAATAATCTTCCAGCTCCCATTTCAGTTGACCAATGCCTAAACGGTTGGCCAGCGGGGCGTAGATATTGGTGCACTCTTTTGCCGCCAGCACGCGTTCGTCTTCGGGCTCATCTTTGACTTCCCGCAGGTGGGCGATACGTTCGGCCAGCTTGATGACCACGCAGCGGAAGTCGTCGACCATCGCGAGCAGCATGCGGCGAATATTATCGACCTGCTCGGATGAGACCGAATCGGTATGGGTGGCTTTAAGCTGGCGAATCGCCGCCATATCGCGCACGCCGTGAATCAATGTCACGACGGACTTACCGACGCTCTCCTGCATCACCTCTTCGGTGACGACATTGCCATCCGCCAGCGGAAACAGCATCGCGGCCCGCAGCGTATCGATATCCATGCTCAGTGTAGAAAGGATTTCCACCATCTCGACACCGCGCCATAACAGCAGATCCGCTCGAGGATGTCCCTGCGTTTTCTCGCGACAATAGTCCCAGGTTTCGGCTAAGCGTTCACACGACTGCTGGCTGGAAATTCCCAGACTCGCGATCCATTTCTTCGGGTCAAATTCACCAGCTTTATTTAAATGTGCACTTCTTACCGCAACCATTGTCCTCTCCTTAAGGGACCTGGCCTGCCGAAGTCGGCAAGCCTCAACGTTGACACTTCATCCTTCAGTACGCCGGGGGGTTGGCTGCCTCGGCCTGATCCGAACGATTCTATGTATCTCTGTGCTCAAACAACACCATTGATTCCAGATGTCCGGTATGCGGGAACATGTCCAGCATTGCCAGGCGTTGAATCTGATACCCCGCCTGCAGCAGCAGGTCGCTATCGCGCGCCAGGGTCGCCGGATTACAGGAGACATAGACGACGCGACGCGGGGCAAGTTTTATAATGTGTGACATCACGCCCGGCGCTCCGGCTCGCGCCGGGTCGAGTAATATTTTATCAAAACCATGCTGCGCCCAGGCCTGGCGGGTCACATCTTCTTCCAGATTTTCATGAAAGAATGTCACGTTGTGCAGCTGATTGAGCGCGGCGTTTTCCCGCCCTTTCGCAACCAGCGCCGGGACGCCTTCAACGCCCACGACATTGGCCGCACGCGTAGCCAGCGGCAGGGTAAAATTCCCCATCCCGCAGAACAGATCGAGCACCCGATCCTGAGGCTGAATATCCAGCCACGCCAGCGCCGTTTGCACCATCAGCTGATTGACGCCATCGTTCACCTGGATGAAGTCGCGCGGACTAAACATTAAGCGTAGCCCGTCTGAGGTATACCATGGGGCTTCCCCACTAATATGTTCCAGTATCTCGCTTTGCGGCGCCAGGTACAGAGCGAGACCGTGAGATTGCGAAAATCGTTCCAGTTTTTCTTTATCGCCGGCCGGTAATGCTGCCGTGTGGCGCAGGACCATCAGCGGGCCATTGTCCGCCAGCACCAGCTCGACATGCCCGAGCTGACGCGTTGATTTCAGGCCGGACAAACACTCGCGCACCGCTGGCAGCAATGCCTCAAGATCGGGCACCAAAATGGGGCACTGCACCACATTGATAATGTCGCTGGAGCCAGCCTGGCGAAAGCCCATCTGTAATTGTTGGGTCTTTGGCTGATAATTCAAGCTCAGACGTGCGCGCCGGCGATATCCCCACGGCGAAGCGGCTATAATGTCGTCGACATCCCGCTTCATCAGCCGGGCAAGCGCTGCGCGTTTACTTTGCTGCTGGAGCTCAACGCTGGCATGCTGTTGCTGGCAGCCGCCGCAGGTACCGAAATGCGGGCAGCGCGGCGTCTGGCGCTGCGGGCTGTCATTAAGACGGCGTTTTACCTGCGCCCGGGAGTACTGTTTTTTGTCTTCAACCACGACAACTTCAGCCTGTTCCTGGGGCAATAAGCCATTAACAAATAGCGCTTTACCATGGTGACGAGCAACGCCCTGACCAAAGGGGTCGAGGTCATTGACTGTTACGGTTATGATCTGGCGCGTCGTCACACGCCGTTTTGCAGAGTAGAATTGCGCCATCGTAGAGATTTGTCTCAATCAAATAAACTGACTCTATACACGAGTCCATTCAAGGTGCGTCAGGGCAGCCGGTAAGCGTTCCCGGCGGCGAAGATCGGCCCGTCGCCGAAACCGCCAACGCAAAGGCACTTGATGGATGAAGAGTATATTCTCCCATAACGGAACCGCATGACCAACTACAGCCTACGTGCTCGCATGATGATTCTTATCCTGGCGCCAACCGTACTGATCGGTTTGTTGCTCAGTATTTTCTTCGTCGCGCATCGCTATCACGACCTGCAGCGTCAGCTGGAGGACGCCGGGGCCAGTATTATTGAACCCCTGGCAGTCTCCAGTGAATATGGCATGAATCTGCAAAACCGCGAGTCTATCGGCCAGCTGATTAGCGTGCTGCATCGCCGTCATTCCGATATCGTACGCGCTATTTCCATTTACGATTCGCAAAACAAGCTGTTCGTCACCTCCAATTTTCAGCTCAATCCCAGCGAGCTACGTCTGGAAAATGGGGAAAAATTTCCTCGCCAGCTGAGCGCGGTGCGCAAGGGCGACGTCATGATTTTGCGTACGCCTATCGTCTCGGAAAGCTATTCACCCGATGAATCGCCGATGACCGATGCCAAAATGCCCGGCAACATGCTGGGCTATGTCGCCCTCGAACTGGATCTCAAATCGGTGCGACTGCAGCAGTACAAAGAGATTTTCATCTCCAGCGTTATGATGCTGTTCTGTATCGGCATCGCGCTGATCTTCGGCTGGCGCCTGATGCGCGACGTCACCGGGCCGATCCGCAATATGGTGAATACCGTCGATCGTATTCGTCGCGGCCAGCTCGACAGTCGCGTCGAAGGGTTTATGCTCGGCGAACTGGATATGCTGAAAAACGGCATCAACTCCATGGCCATGTCGCTGGCGGCCTACCACGAAGAGATGCAGCACAATATCGATCAGGCGACCTCCGATCTGCGCGAAACCCTCGAGCAGATGGAGATTCAGAACGTTGAGCTGGATCTGGCGAAGAAGCGCGCCCAGGAAGCGGCCCGCATCAAATCAGAATTCCTCGCCAATATGTCTCACGAGCTACGAACGCCGCTCAATGGCGTCATTGGCTTTACCCGTCTGACCCTGAAGACCGATTTAAATACCACTCAGCGCGACCACCTCACCACTATCGAGCGCTCGGCGAACAACCTGCTCGCTATCATTAACGACGTGCTGGACTTCTCGAAGCTGGAAGCGGGTAAACTGATTCTCGAGAGCATCCCGTTCCTGCTGCGTAATGCGCTGGATGAGGTCGTGACTCTGCTGGCGCACTCCGCCCACGATAAGGGGCTGGAGCTGACGCTGAACATCAAAAATGATGTTCCGGACAATATTATCGGCGATCCTCTGCGCCTGCAGCAGATCATCACCAATCTGGTGGGCAATGCCATCAAGTTTACCGAACATGGCAATATTGATGTGCTGGTCGAGCAGCGCGCGCTGAGCAACACCAGCGTACAAATCGAAATTCAAATCCACGATACCGGGATCGGGATCCCGGAGCGCGATCAGTCCCGTCTGTTCCAGGCGTTCCGCCAGGCCGATGCCAGTATTTCCCGCCGCCACGGTGGCACCGGGCTCGGGCTGGTGATAACCCAGCGGCTGGTCAAAGAGATGGGCGGCGATATCTCATTCCACAGTCAGCCGAATCGCGGCTCCACGTTCTGGTTCCATATCAACCTCGACCTCAATCCCAACGCGGTTCAGGAGAGCCCGTTAACCCACTGTCTGGCGGGTAAAACGCTGGCCTACATCGAGGCCAATGCGGCGGCGGCGCAGTGCACCATGGAGCTGCTGACGACCCTGCCGCTGGAGGTGGTGTACAGCCCGACATTCTCCGCGCTGCCGGAAGCCCACTACGATATCCTGCTGGCCGGTCTTCCGGTATCGATGCGTGACCTGAGCCAGCAAAAGGATAACCTGGCGAAAGCCTGCGCCATGGCCGACCACTTACTGCTGGCGCTCCCCTGCCATGCGCAGATTAATGCCGAAACCCTGAAGCAAGACGGCGTTGCCGCCTGCCTGCTCAAACCGCTGACCGCCACGCGGTTAATCCCGGCGCTCACCGCCTCCTGCCGGGCCAGGACCCCGATCGTCCTGCCCCATTCTGACAGTAGCAAGCTGCCGATGACGGTGATGGCGGTGGACGATAATCCGGCGAACCTGAAGCTTATCGGCGTGCTGCTGGACGATCTGGTCCAGCACGTCACGCTGTGTGATAGCGGCCAGCGCGCCGTAGAGCAGGCCAAGGAGATGCAGCTGGATCTGATTCTGATGGATATCCAGATGCCGGATATGGACGGCATTCGCGCCTGCGAGCTGATTCGCCACCTTCCTCATCAGCAACAAACGCCGGTGATCGCCGTCACCGCCCACGCGTTTGACGGGCAAAAAGAGAAGCTGATGAAGGCCGGGATGAACGACTATCTGGCAAAGCCCATCGAAGAGGATAAGCTGCACAACCTGCTGCTGCGCTATCAGCCGGGAAGGCATACCGCGCCGCTGCAGGCAGCGGAGCCTGTCGAACCGCCCATCGACTACAACGTGACGCTCAACTGGCAGCTGGCGCTACGCCAGGCCGCCATGAAACCGGACCTGGCGCGGGAGATGCTGCAAATGCTGATCGCCTTTATGCCAGAAGTGCGTAATAAAGTGGAAGAGCAGCTGGTTGGCGAAGAGCCGGAGGGGCTGCTGGATTTGATTCATAAGCTTCACGGAAGCTGCAGCTATAGCGGGGTGCCGCGGCTGAAAAAGCTGTGTCAGACCCTTGAAAGCCAGCTGCGCGCCGGAACCGCCGCCGAAGATCTGGAGCCGGAGCTGCTGGAATTGCTGGATGAAATGGATAATGTCACGCGGGAAGCGTGCAAAATGCTGGGCATATAAATCCCCTTCTCCGGATAGCGCGGTGCCTGTCCGGGCGGCCATGTAAACGGCATCGCCCCGGCAGGCATCACGCGACCGGGAAAACCGTCTTACCGCTTGCGTCCCATGTTCAGCACCGCGGCAACATTCCTCGCCGTCATGCGCACGTTATCTGCCGCGTTCTCCAGCGCCTCCTCCAGCGTACAGACCGAATAAATCACGCTGAATACCGCATCCAGCCCGTGCCGGTGAACAATCCCCACGTCCGCGGTCAGGCTGCCGGCAATAGCAATAACCGGTACGTTATAGCGCTGCGCAACCTTTGCTACCCCCACCGGCACCTTGCCATGGATCGTCTGGCTGTCAATGCGCCCTTCACCGGTAATCACCAGGTCTGCGTCCGCCACCAGCTCCGCCAGGTGCAGCGCATCGGTCACAATCTCAATCCCCGGACGCAGCCGCGCGCCACAGAAAGCATACAGGGCGGCGCCCATACCGCCTGCCGCGCCACCGCCCTCAAGATGAAGTACGTCGACGGCTAAATCGCGTTGAATGATGCGCGCATAGTGCGCCAGCGCGCGGTCGAGACGGACAATCATCTCTGCCGTCGCCCCTTTTTGCGGCCCAAATACCGCCGTAGCGCCTTCCGGACCCGTTAGCGGATTGGTCACATCGCAGGCCACATCGATGCGGCAATCGGCCAGACGGCTATCCAGTTCGCTCAGATCAATTCGCGCCAGCTGTTCCAGCGCTCCGCCGCCGGAGGCAATCTGCTGATTATCCGCCGTCAGTAACTTTCCGCCCAGCGCCTGCACCATTCCGGCGCCGCCGTCATTCGTCGCGCTACCGCCGATACCGATAATAATCTGCTGTACGCCGGCATCCAGCGCGTGGCGAATCAGCTCCCCGGTTCCCCAGGTGGTCGTTAACAATGGGTTACGGCACGCCGGCGGGACGCTTTCCAGTCCGCTGGCCGCCGCCATTTCAATAAAAGCACAGCGCTCATCGCCGGAAAGGCCGTAAAAAGCGTCTACCGGTTTATTCAACGGACCGGTAACCGTAACCTGCACCAGACGCCCCTGAGTGGCGGCAACCATCGCTTCGACGGTCCCTTCGCCGCCATCGGCAACAGGCAACTTGACATACTCCGCATCAGGATAAATCTCCTGAAAGCCCGCTTCTATCGCCGTCGCAACATCCAGGGCACTCAGGCTCTCCTTGTATGAATCCGGTGCAATCACTATTTTCATCCGCTGTCCTTAATATGAACAAACACCCGGTAGCAAAACCATTCCGGTTCCCGCAGGAACCGGATTTTCCTTAGCGCACCATACACGGACGCTTATTATCAAACGTCCAGTTCGGGATCAGATACTGCATTGCCATCGCATCGTCACGCGCGCCCAGCCCGTGCTTTTTATATAGCTCATTCGCCTGCATCACGCGGTCCATATCCAGCTCAACGCCGAGGCCCGGAGCGGTGGGCACCTGCACCATACCACCTTTGATCTCAAAAGGTTGTCGGGTCAATCGTTGATTCCCTTCCTGCCAGATCCAGTGGGTATCGATGGCGGTAATGTTGCCTGGCGCCGCCGCCGCAACGTGGGTGAACATCGCCAGCGAGATATCGAAATGGTTGTTGGAGTGCGAGCCCCAGGTCAAACCAAATTCATGGCACATCTGCGCCACGCGAACCGATCCCTGCATGGTCCAGAAGTGCGGATCCGCCAGCGGAATGTCCACCGATTGCAGAGACAACGTATGTCCCATCTGACGCCAGTCGGTGGCAATCATATTGGTGGCCGTCGGCAGGCCGGTGGCACGGCGGAACTCCGCCATCACTTCGCGGCCCGAGAAGCCCTGTTCAGCGCCGCAGGGATCTTCCGCATAGGCCAGCACGCCTTTCAGCTGTTTGCCAATTTTGATGGCTTCATCCAGGCGCCAGGCGCCGTTGGGATCGAGCGTCACGCGCGCCTGCGGGAAACGTTTAGCCAGCGCCACAATCGACTCCGCCTCTTCTTCACCCGCCAGCACGCCGCCTTTGAGTTTGAAATCGTTGAAGCCATATTTTTCGTAGGCCGCCTCCGCCAGACGCACGACGGCGTCCGGCGTCATAGCCTCTTCATGACGAAGCCGGTACCAGTCGCACTTCTCATCGCTCTGACTTTGATAGGCCAGCGGCGTGGCATGACGGTTACCGACGAAGAACAGGTAGCCCAGCATTTCGACTTCGCTACGCTGTTGGCCATCGCCCAGCAGAGAGGCGACGTTGACGCCCAGATGCTGCCCCAGCAGATCCAGCAGCGCGGCCTCAATCCCGGTGACAACGTGAATGGTGGTACGCAGATCAAAAGTTTGCAACCCGCGGCCGCCGGCGTCGCGGTCGGCAAAGCGGCCGCGTACCGCCCCGAGGACGTTTTTATACTCGCCGAGCGCTTTCCCGACGACCAGCTCAGCGGCCTCTTCCAGCGTCTGGCGGATTTTCTCTCCGCCGGGGATTTCCCCTACGCCGGTATGGCCTGAGTTATCTTTGATAATCACAATATTGCGGGTGAAATACGGGGCATGGGCTCCGCTAAGATTCATCAGCATACTGTCGTGGCCGGCAACCGGAATAACCTGCATCGCGGTGACGACGGGGGTAGAAAACTGCGTGGTCATGATGAAATCCTTTTGTTATTGATTGGCGACAGCGGTGCGGCCGAACACGGGACGCTTGCGGTCAAATTTCCAGCCGGGGATCAGATACTGCATCGGCACCGCGTCATTACGCGCGCCTCCCGGCAGCGCCTGATAGGCTTGATGGGCTTTTTGCACCTGCGCCCAGTCCAGCTCGATACCAAGGCCTGGCGCATCCGGTACGGCAATCTTGCCGTTCTCAATCTGCAGCGGATTTTTGGTCAGGCGACAGTCGCCTTCCTGCCAGATCCAGTGAGTATCAATTGCCGTCGGGTTGCCCGGCGCGGCGGCGCCTACGTGAGTAAACATCGCCAGTGAAATGTCAAAGTGGTTGTTCGAGTGACAACCCCATATCAGCCCCCAGTCATCACACAGCTGGGCGACTCGCACCGCGCCGGAGAGCGTCCAGAAGTGCGGATCGGCTAAGGGAATGTCTACCGCGTTGAGCATCACCGCGTGCCCCATTTCCCGCCAGTTGGTGGCAATCATATTGGTGGCGACCGGTAGCCCGGTGGCACGACGAAATTCCGCCATCACCTCCCGCCCGGAGAAGCCCTGCTCGGCGCCGCACGGATCTTCCGCATAGGTCAACACATCCTGCAGGCCCTTGCACAGTTCAATCGCCTCATCCAGCAGCCAGGCGCCGTTCGGGTCGACCGTAATACGCGCATCCGGGAAGCGTTTTTTCAGCGCGCGTGCGCTCTCTATTTCCTGCTCGCCGGGCAAAACACCGCCCTTAAGTTTGAAATCTTTAAAGCCGTAGCGATCTTGCGCGGCCTCGGCAAGTCGCACCAGCGCAGCGCTGTTCATCGCTTCCTGATGGCGCAGGTGGTACCACTCATGATGTCCAGGGGTAGCGTCCAGATAAGGGAGATCCGTTTTATTTCGATCGCCGATATAAAAGAGATAGCCCAGCACGGTGACCGCATCACGCTGTTTACCTGGTCCCAGCAGTTCGCAAACCGGGACATTAAGCGCTTTACCTAGCAGATCCAGCAGCGCGGCCTCCAGCGCCGCGACCGCGTTGACCCGCAGCTCAAAGGTCCAGGCCCCCTTGCCAAAGGTGTCAAAATCCGCCGCCTGGTTGCCTTTATGTACCTGCTGAACCACGTTATTCAGACGGGCGACCTCTTTTCCCAGCACCAGCGGAATAGCGTCCACCAGCGTCTGATAAATAACGTCACCGCCGGGCGCCTCGCCGACGCCAGTATTCCCCGCATTGTCGGTCAGTACCACGATATTACGGGTAAACCAGGCACTATGCGCCCCGCCGATGTTCAGCAGCATGCTGTCGTGACCGGCCACCGGAATGACTTTCATATCGACAATCGTCGGACTGGATTGAGTGTTCATCATTAGCGCTCCGCGACCGGTTTAAGCTCAATGCGTTTGATATCGCCCACCAGCACCAGATAGCTCAGTACCGCCACCAGCGCATGCACCCCGACGTAAATCAGCGCGCCGTTGAATGAGCCCGTCGTTCCGACGATGTAACCAATCGCAATTGGCGTCACGATGCCGGAGATATTGCCGAACATATTGAACAAGCCGCCCGACAGACCGCTGATCTCTTTCGGCGCGGTATCGGCCATCACCGCCCAGCCGAGGGCGCCAATCCCTTTGCCGAAGAAGGCCAGCGCCATAAAGCCGATAATCATCCACTCCACGTTAACGTAGTTACAGAACACCATAACCATCGACATCAGCATGCCTGCCACAATCGGGGTTTTACGGGCAATATTGAGCGAGCCGGTGCGACGCATTAACCAGTCGGAGATAATTCCGCCCAGCACACCGCCAGCAAAACCGCAGATTGCCGGCACCGAGGCGACAAATCCGGCCTTCAGAATCGACATGCCGCGCGCCTGCACCAGGTAGACCGGGAACCAGGTGATAAAGAAGTAGGTCAACGCGTTGATGCAGTACTGACCGATATAGATCCCGACCATCATCCGGGAGCCAATCAGCTGTTTGATCTGCCCCCATTTTTCGCTAAGCGGGACTTTTCGGCTATTTTTCTTCTGATCCATGTTGATCAGCGCGCCGCCTTCGGCAATGTACTCCAGCTCTTTTTTGTTTACGCCGGGATGCTGGTTCGGTTCATGGATGACTTTCAGCCATACAAAACTGATGACAATCCCCAGCCCTCCCATAAAGAAGAAGACATGCGACCAGCCCACTTCATGGGTTAACCAGCCCATGATGGGCGCGAAGATCACGGTGGCAAAGTATTGCGCGGAGTTGAATATCGCCACCGCGGTTCCTCTTTCCTGCGCCGGGAACCAGGCCGCGACGATTCGGCTGTTGCCTGGGAACGAGGGCGCTTCCGCCAGCCCGACCAGAAATCGCAGGGTAAACAGCGCGATAATAATACCGAAGCCGCTAAAGATATCGACGAAGCCCTGCAACAGGGTAAACATCGACCAGATGAAGATAGACCAAAAATAGACCCGTTTTGAACCGAAGCGGTCCAGCAACCATCCGCCGGGGATCTGACCGATAACGTAGGCCCATGAGAACGCGGAAAAAACGTAGCCCATACCCACCGCGTCCAGGCCAATATCCTTGGCCATTTCCGAACCGGCTATCGACAGCGTTGCGCGGTCACCGTAGTTGAAAGAGGTGACGATAAACAACATCACCACTATCCAGTAGCGGGCATTGGTGCGTTTTTCCGCGCCGCTAGCCGCCTGACTTAATGTACTCATTGTTGCACTCCTGAATCATAGCCGTTAGCTACGTTCATTCTGAATGGCACAACCTGTAGGGTAGTCAGAATGACGCGTTTGAGTTTTTCATTGTTTTCGTTATATCTGGCGTGCTGCCTTTTTAACTGGCAGGGAAAGTATAAAAAGAGGACCTGACCGGCTCACCGTGCATACACACAGCTTTAGCGGAGATTTAGAAATAGATTTATGGCTTATGCCTGACTGGATGGGGGATAGTTCACGGAAATGAAAAGCGGGCGCAAGGAACAGCGGAAATCGCAGGACAAACGACAGGAGTGTGAAATGCTTCACTTGACCCGGTGGAAACTCCCGGAAAAAACCGCCCGCGTGAACCGCTTGTCGTGCAAATGCCCGATGCCCGGGACAGGTAAAAGAGTTAACATTTTATTGACCGTTTATCTGGCACTGGCATCAGGAAGTGACGCCCTCTATGTAGGGAGAGGGCGCAACTTTTATCCGTTGATGGATGGGTTTATTCGAGCAGACTCGCCCACTGTTCAACCCATGGGTTAGACACGCTCTCGGGTTCAGGGTCTTCGCTGGCATCGATCATAAGCATGTCGCCGATACGTCTGGCGCCCTGCTCCTGCAGCAATGCATCGAACGTCTTACCGCCGCCGCAAAAATTAGCGTAGGTGCTATCGCCAAGCGCGATAATCCCGTAACGCAGGTGCGGTTGATACATGTCTTTCATCCCTTCATACAGCGGAACGATGCTGTCCGGCAGATCGCCCTGACCGGTGGTGGACGTGACTACCAGCACATATTTGCCGCTATACGGTTCCCAGTCCTGAATTTCCGGGTCTTCGAACACCTTTGCTTTATGCCCCAGACCGCTCAGAATGGCTTCAGCCTCTTCGGCCACCAGCAGCGCGTTTCCATACATCGTGCCTACAAAAATACCGATATCTGCCATGATTATCTCCCTGAATTGACCTCAATCTCTTCATCCTGACCGCTGTCGTCAGCAAACTCAACCCTTTCATTTAGCGGCAGAAGACCGCGCCAGCCAAACTGCGACAGCGCCCGCATCCAGACGTCGTCAAGGCCCGCACGGATCGTCAACGGCTCGCCGGTAAAGGGATGCGTTAACGATAGCTGGCTGGCGTGAAGCATCAAGCGGTCAACGGAAAAATGCTCTGCGGCGCTGCGGTTTTGTCGGAGATCGCCATGTTTACTGTCGCCGATAATCGGGTGACGTAAATGAGAAAGGTGGCGACGCAGCTGGTGTTTACGCCCGGTTTTGGGCTCCAGCTCAACCAGGCTATAGCGCGTTGTCGGATAACGTCCGGTCGCCACCGGCATTTCGACGGTCGCCATTCCGCGATAGTGCGTGACCGCCGGCTGGGGCTCTTTATCGTCACGAGCAAATTTATCGGCGATCTTATCCAGCTCTTCTACCAACGGGTAATCCAGTACCGCTTCGTCGGTCAACCAGCCGCGCACCACCGCGTGGTAGCGCTTTTGCATCTGATGCTGCTCAAACTGCTGAGACAGGCGCCTTCCCGCTTCACTCGACAGCCCCATCAGCAGGACACCCGATGTCGGGCGGTCAAGGCGATGGGCGGTAAACACGTGCTGACCAATCTGGTCGCGCACGGTTTGCATCACCACCACTTTTTCATCGCGGTCCAGCCAGCTGCGATGAACCAGCCAGCCGGAGGGTTTGTTCACCGCCACCAGCCATTCATCCTGATAGATAATCTCCAGCATCAGGCGTCATCACCGGCAAACAGCGTATCCAGCAGCAGCAGCTCCGCCAGCACCCGCTCGCGCAGCGGATGGGCGGCATCGAGAGCCATCTCATAATAGGGGGCGACGGCGAAATTCTGCGGCAAGGGCTGCTCGCTATCGAGTAAGTGGTGCATACGAGGAATCAGGACCCACTGCAGCCACTCCAGCGGTTCAAGCGTGTCCATACAGAAAGGCTGATCGCTGGCAAAAGCGCGGCTTTCCGGCGCATTGTCTTGCCAGTGGTCCGTTTCGCGCAGCAGCGCTTCAAGGGCGTGCAAACGCTCGCGCACGCTAAGGTGAAGAGTCATGGGAAACCTCGATGAGTTGTAAACCGGACGCAGGATAGCAAATACAGCAGCGAAAACTACTCAAAATCATGGCGCCGTCGCCCGTCCAGTCAGGACAATGCGTGCGCGGCCATGCGTCAGAGCGGCATGGGCCAGACAGGTTGCGCCAGCCTGACCTGAAGCATCGCCCAGACAATTCGCCTTTCGCCAACGGCCACCGCCAAAGGTGATGCGCTAAAAACAGGCATAAAAAAAGGGAGCACTGTATAAACAGTGCTCCCGGTTCGTTTCGCAGCAATCCAGCTACATTGGTGCTCCCTGCTCGTCCATGAAAACTTTTCCTGAGGTCTCCTGACCATGTTCATCCATAAACTTGTGCATCCTGCTTCCACACCACCCCGATGCGAAATCACTTATCCTTAAGTCTGTCCCGATCTTCCTGATCCACCGTTCATCATGAGCGGCTCACGTTCTCCATCCTGGAGGTGTCCTTTACGCGTTCCTGCGTTATCCTGTGCTTCATCCTGAAGCCTGTCCTTGCAACGCCTTCCCGGCGGGTCCTGCATGAAGAGTCATCATCCTGATGTTCACTTCATTTTGCGACTCCCTGTCGACACACATAGGATCACTGATTCCGCTTCGTCTTACAAGCCTTCTTAAGAGAATCTCTTAAGGTTAATCCCTGGCTAAAAAGGCGAAACAAAGAATAACTCACTGAATTATATTGATTTAACAGAAATAAAGCCGCGAAAAATTGGCTTAAATGATGACGATCTCTTACAGGTCTTGTAAGAGATCTCTCACAAACGGGTGGGGAAAATGGATTACAGCACCGGCTCAAGCTGGTCAAGGAAGCTCGCCAGAGAAGGCGAAAGAATTATCCGTTTGCGCGTGCCGAGCGTCTCTTTGAGCACTTCGCCGCTCAGGTTGCACACCGAAATGACCTCCAGCTCGCTCTCGAGCGTGGCGATAAAAAGCGTTGGCGACAGCTTCAGCCGTTTTTGTACCACCAGGTGGCCGATTAAATTCTCCTGCACGCGCCGGAAGTCATCCGGACTCCAGGTTTGCAGCAGCAGCATCGTCTCACCGGCAAAGCGCGCGGCCATATCGCCGGCGAACTGAGTGGTATAATAACTATGAATCGGCTGTTGTATCACAATATCCAGCGCCCGTTCAACCGCGCTGATATTTTGTTCTGCGGTAAAGGGCTGCGGCTGCCAGTAAACGGCGTCGTCATCCGTCGCGCTGATGCAGGGTGACGGTACGCCATAAAGCTCTTCGCTACGCGGCAGGCTGGCGCGCTGCTGCCAGGCAGCGCAATAACGTTGGGTGAAGGCTTGCAGCGCTTCTGCGGTTTGATAGTCCACCGGTTTCTCTCTTCACGTCAGACAGGATACACTTGGCGTATAGTGTACCCGCTTTACTATGGTGAAACATGTCTTCTTACGATAATCATCAGGCGCTTGCCGGCCTGACGCTCGGTAAATCAACCGATTACCGCGATACTTACGATGCCTCGCTGCTTCAGGGCGTGCCGCGCAGCCTGAACCGCGATCCGCTGGGCCTGCACGCGGACAATCTGCCTTTTCACGGCGGTGATATCTGGACGCTGTACGAACTCTCCTGGCTTAACGCTAAAGGGCTACCGCAGGTCGCCGTGGGCCATGTTGAACTCAATGACACCACCGTGAACCTGGTAGAGTCGAAGAGCTTTAAGCTCTATCTCAATAGCTTTAATCAGACCCGCTTCGCCGACTGGCAGGAGGTCGAGGCGACGCTGACGCGCGATCTCAGCGCCTGCGCGGAGGGGGAAGTGCAAGTGTCATTGTATCGTCTCGATGAACTCGAAGGCCAGCCGGTCGCACATCTGCACGGCGCCTGCATCGACGATCAGGATATTGAAATCGATAACTACCAGTTCAGCGCCGACTATCTGCAGGATGCCGCAAGCGGCAAAGTCGTCGAGGAGACGCTGGTCAGCCATCTGCTGAAGTCCAACTGCCTGATCACCCATCAGCCGGACTGGGGTTCGGTGCAAATTCAGTATCGCGGCGCCAAAATCGATCGCGAAAAGCTGCTGCGCTACCTGGTGTCCTTCCGTCACCACAACGAATTTCACGAGCAGTGCGTAGAGCGCATCTTCAACGATATTCTGCGTTTCTGTCAGCCGGAAGCCCTTTCCGTTTATGCGCGCTACACGCGACGCGGCGGTCTGGACATCAACCCGTGGCGCAGCAACACCGATTTTGTTCCGGCCATCGGTCGCCTCGCTCGTCAATAGTCAACATTTTCACAATTTGCGTGCGTTAACCCGCGCGCAAGGTTGTGAAAACGCCACCAGCAAGGCTATTGTAATCACAGGAAGACGATAATCGTCCTGTAAGGAGTTCACTTGATTACACATGTTAGCCCGCTTGGTTCAATGGATATGCTGTCACAGCTGGAAGTGGATATGCTTAAACGCACCGCCAGCAGTGACCTCTATCAACTCTTTCGTAACTGCTCGCTTGCTGTACTCAACTCGGGGAGCCTGACCGATAACAGCAAGGAGCTGCTGTCTCGTTTTGAAAACTTCGATATCAACGTGCTGCGCCGTGAACGCGGCGTGAAGCTGGAACTGATCAATCCCCCGGAAGAGGCCTTCGTTGACGGGCGTATTATCCGTTCCCTGCAGGCCAACCTGTTTGCCGTACTGCGCGATATCCTGTTCGTTTACGGACAGATTCACAACACCGTACGCTTCCCGAATCTCGATCTTGAAAGCTCGGTGCATATCACCAACCTGGTGTTCTCTATTCTGCGTAACGCCCGTGCGCTGCACGTCGGCGAAGCACCGAATATGATTGTCTGCTGGGGCGGCCACTCGATTAATGAAAACGAATATCTGTACGCCCGTCGCGTCGGGACCCAGCTGGGTCTGCGCGAACTGAATATCTGCACCGGCTGCGGTCCGGGCGCGATGGAAGCACCGATGAAAGGCGCCGCGGTCGGTCACGCCCAGCAGCGTTACAAAGACAGCCGCTTTATCGGCATGACCGAGCCATCAATTATTGCCGCCGAACCGCCTAACCCGCTGGTTAACGAGCTGCTGATCATGCCGGATATCGAAAAACGTCTTGAGGCGTTTGTCCGTATCGCCCACGGCATTATTATCTTCCCGGGCGGCGTCGGCACCGCGGAAGAGCTGCTTTATCTGCTGGGGATTTTAATGCACCCGGCCAACACATCGCAGGTCCTGCCGCTGATCCTCACCGGTCCGAAAGAGAGCGCCGACTATTTCCGCGTGCTGGATGAGTTCATCGTACACACGCTGGGCGAATCGGCACGTCGCCACTATCGCATCATTATCGACGACGCCAGCGAAGTGGCGCGCCAGATGAAGAAAGCGATGCCGCTGGTGAAAGAGAGTCGCCGCGAAACCGACGATGCCTACAGTTTTAACTGGTCGATTCGTATCACCCCGGATCTGCAAATGCCCTTCGACCCGACGCACGAAAACATGGCCAACCTCAAGCTTTATCCGGATCAGCCGGTTGAGATGCTGGCGGCAGACCTGCGGCGCGCGTTCTCCGGTATCGTGGCCGGCAACGTCAAAGAGGTGGGTATCCAGGCGATTGAAAAATTCGGCCCTTACAAGCTACACGGCGATCCGCAGATGATGCGTCGGATGGATGACCTGCTGCAGGGCTTCGTCGCCCAGCACCGCATGAAGCTTCCGGGCGGCACTGCGTATATTCCTTGCTACGAAATCTGTTCCTGATAGCTAATCTGTCATCTCGGGTTACGGCGCATGCTGCCGTAATCCGGTTCTCCCTCCTCCCGTATTAAACTCCCTTTACTCCCTTTACTCCCTTTACTCCCTTTACTCCCTTGCCCCCTTTACCTCCTCTGACCACGTTTAACCTCCTTTAACGGCTCAGGCCCGCTTTCCCAATGATTCATTTATTTTAAGAATGCTTTGTAACTTTTTTCACAAAGCCAATCGTTTGCGTTTCCATAAGAAGCAATAAATATCACTGATAAAAAGGCATTTAAGCGCGAAAACATCGTCAGTATCTCATTTTTACAGTAAAAACATCGTTATTAAGCCTCCCTTCTTTTATCTCATATCCTGTAAATGGTAGCCTTCGCGCCACAAATACCTGGCTGATCACCAGAAACAGACTGTTGAACTAAAAATACCCACATCGAAAGTGGATTATTGCAATTGGGATCGCGATCACTGATGCATTTACCAGATAAATGTATCTTTCCGCCCCACTTGTTACGGAGAAAATCATTAAAAAACCGTAATCAAACGCATTTCATATTACTTAATTGATTTTAATCATTATATTTGGTCGCTTCCTCCAGGAGATACAGATGGAAACCACTCAAACCAGCACTATCGTAACGGGTGAAACCCGTAGCGGATGGCGCAAAACAGATACCATGTGGATGCTGGGACTGTACGGTACGGCAATCGGCGCGGGCGTATTGTTCCTGCCGATTAATGCCGGCGTCGGCGGTATGATCCCCCTGATCATCATGGCAATTCTTGCTTTCCCGATGACCTTTTTCGCCCACCGCGGAATGACCCGTTTTGTCCTCTCCGGTAAAAATCCGGGTGAAGACATCACGGAAGTGGTAGAAGAGCACTTCGGTGTCGGCGCAGGTAAGCTGATTACCCTGCTCTACTTCTTCGCCATCTACCCGATTCTGCTGGTTTATAGCGTGGCTATCACCAATACCGTCGAAAGCTTTATGACCCACCAGCTGCAGATGACCGCGCCGCCGCGGGCGATCCTGTCGCTGATTCTGATTGTGGGCATGATGACCATCGTGCGTTTCGGCGAGCAGATGATTGTTAAAGCGATGAGTATTCTGGTGTTCCCGTTCGTTATCGCTCTGATGATCCTCGCACTGTACCTGATTCCTCAGTGGAACGGCGCGGCGCTGGAAACCCTCTCCCTGAACAGCTCGACCTTTACCGGTAATGGTCTGTGGATGACTCTCTGGCTGGCGATTCCGGTGATGGTGTTCTCCTTTAACCACTCGCCGATCATCTCCTCCTTCGCCGTGGCGAAGCGTGAAGAGTACGGTCAGGGCGCAGAGAAGAAGTGCTCCAGCATCCTGGCTCGCGCTCATATCATGATGGTATTGACCGTGATGTTCTTCGTCTTCAGCTGCGTACTGAGCCTGTCTCCGGCCGATCTGGCAGAAGCAAAAGCGCAGAACATCTCGATTCTGTCTTACCTGGCGAACCACTTTAACGCACCGGTTATTGCCTGGATGGCGCCGATCATCGCGATGATTGCCATCACCAAATCCTTCCTCGGCCACTACCTGGGCGCACGTGAAGGCTTTAACGGCATGGTGATTAAATCCCTGCGCGGTAAAGGCAAATCCATCGAAATCAATAAACTGAACAAAATCACGGCGCTGTTCATGCTGGTGACCACCTGGATTGTGGCCACGCTGAACCCAAGCATTCTCGGCATGATCGAAACCCTCGGCGGCCCGATTATCGCGATGATTCTGTTCCTGATGCCGATGTATGCCATCCAGAAAGTCCCGGCCATGCGCAAATACAGCGGCCACATCAGCAACGTCTTCGTTGTGATTATGGGCCTGATTGCTATCTCCGCGATTTTCTACTCTCTGTTCAGCTAATCTCTCCCCCGCGCCGCCAGCAGGCGGCGCGCTCCCCGACAGTACTGGATGCAACATGATCAGCGTATTCGATATTTTTAAAATCGGCATTGGCCCTTCCAGCTCCCATACCGTTGGACCAATGAAAGCGGGCAAGCAATTCACGGACGATCTTATCGCGCGCGGGCTGCTTGCCAACGTCACCAAAGTCGTTGTCGACGTTTACGGCTCCCTTTCCCTCACCGGTAAAGGCCACCATACCGACATCGCCATTATTATGGGTCTTGCGGGCAACCTGCCTGACAGCGTTGATATCGACGCCATCCCGGCGTTCATTCAGGACGTCAACACCCACGGCCGCCTGATGCTGGCAAACGGCCAGCAGGAAGTTGAATTCCCGGTCGACCAGTGCATGAATTTCCATGCCGACAACCTGTCGCTGCATGAGAACGGTATGCGCATTACCGCCCTGGGTGGCGACAAGGTGCTCTACACCCAGACTTACTACTCCATCGGCGGCGGGTTTATTGTCGATGAAGAACATTTCGGCCTGAGCAATGAAGCGCCGCCCGTGGTGCCTTATCCGTACAAAAATGCGGCCGACCTGCAAAGACACTGCCGCGAAAGCGGGCTCTCGCTTTCCGGCCTGATGATGCAAAACGAGCTGGCGCTGCACACCAAAGAAGAGCTTGAGCAGCACTTTGCCGCCGTCTGGGAAGTGATGAGCGGCGGTATCGAGCGCGGCATTACCACCGAAGGGGTTCTGCCGGGCAAGCTGCGGGTTCCGCGTCGTGCCGCCGCCCTGCGCCGGATGCTGGTTAGCCAGGACAATACCAACAGCGACCCGATGGCGGTGGTTGACTGGATCAACATGTTTGCCCTGGCGGTCAACGAAGAGAATGCCGCCGGTGGACGCGTAGTGACCGCGCCGACCAACGGCGCCTGCGGCATCGTGCCGGCGGTACTGGCCTATTACGACAAGTTTATCCGCAAGGTGAATGCCAATTCGCTGGCGCGTTATCTGCTGGTAACCAGCGCTATCGGCTCGCTGTATAAGATGAACGCCTCAATTTCCGGTGCCGAAGTCGGTTGCCAGGGCGAGGTCGGCGTGGCCTGCTCAATGGCGGCAGCCGGTCTGACGGAGCTGCTGGGCGGTAGCCCGGGCCAGGTGTGCATCGCGGCGGAGATCGGCATGGAACATAACCTGGGTCTGACCTGCGATCCGGTTGCCGGCCAGGTACAGGTTCCCTGCATCGAACGTAACGCTATCGCTGCCGTCAAAGCGGTCAACGCCGCGCGCATGGCGCTACGCCGCACCAGCGAACCGCGCGTTTGTCTCGATAAAGTGATCGAAACCATGTATGAAACGGGCAAAGATATGAACGCCAAGTACCGCGAAACCTCTCGCGGCGGCCTGGCAATGAAAATCGTCGCCTGCGATTAACGATACATGCCCGGCAGCCGATTCTGCCGGGCAGCTTCCCCGCAACATCGTCTCCCCCACCAGGCATTTCAGTTATATAAATTACAATTTAGTTATTTATTGGTTATAAAGACAATTTGTTACCTTACGGCAAACCGCCAAAGGAGAACATATCATGTCCAAAAGGTTGCATCTGGCCGCGCTGCCGCTGCTGCTCGGGCTGTCTGCGTCCGCGCTGGCTCAGGCGCCGGAAACCGTGAACATTGGCTATCAGAAGGCCAATATCTTCGCCCTGCTTAAGTATCGTGGCACCCTCGATGAGACGTTTAAAAAACAGGGCATCGCCGTACGCTGGGTGGAATTCCCGGCTGGCCCGCAGATGCTGGAAGGGCTGAATGTCGGCAGTATTGACCTCGCGGCCACCGGCGATGCGCCGCCGGCCTTTGCCCAGGCCGCTCAGGCGGATCTGGTCTACCTCGCGCACTCGCCGGCAAACCCCAAAACCGAAGCTATCGTGGTACCGGAAAACTCGCCGATTCACAACGTGGCCGACCTGAAAGGTAAGCGCGTGGGGCTGAATAAAGGTTCTGATGTCAACTACCTGCTGGTGGCCGCGCTGGAAAAAGCCGGGCTGAGCTATAAAGATATCACCCCGGTTTACCTGCCTCCGGCCGATGCCCGCGCCGCCTTCCAGCGTGGGGCGATTGATGCCTGGGTTATCTGGGACCCGTACCTTGCCGAAGTTGAAACCAACGCTAAGGCGCGACAGATCCGCAACGCTGAAGGGCTGGTACCGCACTACACCTTCTATCTCGCCAGCCGCAAATTTGCCGAAAACCACCCGGATACCGCCAAACAGGTGGTGGATGAGTTACGCCAGCTCAGCGACTGGGCGAACGCCCATCAGGACGACGCCGCCGGAATTCTGTCAACCTCCACCGGGCTGGATAAGGCTATCTGGCTGAAAGCGCTCGCCCGCCTGCCCTACGGCGCCGAACGCATGACGCCCGGGGTCTATAACGAGCAGCAGGCGCTGGCGGATACCTTCACGCGTATCGGCCTGCTGCCGGTGAAAGTGGACGTGCGCAGCGCCACCTGGTCGCAGGATAAATAACCCTTGCCGGCGACGGGCCTCCCCGTCGCCTTCCCTCTTGCTAACCCTGCGCCTTTTCGCCGTCGCCAATCTGCCAGATAAAGGTCGGCGCCTCGCCGTTGACCAGCCAGTTGCCGATATTGCGCGCTTTGTAGATAACCGGGTTATGCGAGGCCACGGTACGCGCGTTGCGCCAGTGGCGATCGAGCGCTTTACCCACCCGGGTGTCCGACGCGCCGAGAGCGTTAAACAGCTCGGTCGCCGCACGCGGCACCCATTCGCTGGCAACCACCTGCGCCTGCGCCGCTTCGACCTCCGCCAGCCGATTACGCTGTTCAATCAGCGCCTCGTCGCCGCTGGCATGAACAATATAGGCCTGCTGTAAAGACTCCGCCGCCTGCAGCACCGCCGCGCGGGTCGCCCACGCCCAGCTGCTGATTTGCCCCACCACCTGCAGCACCTGAGGATCGTCGCGCGGCACGGCGGCATTGCCGTGGCTGTACATACGGGAGCGTTTTTTCACCCCTTCGGCGGCATCGCGTTCTACCGCCAGGCCGATTCCCGCCAGCGTCGCCAGTAAGATATGCTGATAGAAGGCGGTCTGGTAGCGAAAGCGCTCGGCAAAATCGTAGACATGTTCCTGCTCAACCTGCGCCTGCTTAAAGCGGGTGGTGCCGCTGCCGGTCAGACGCTGACCAAAGCCATCCCAGTCGTCATCGCGTTCCACCGCGCTCTGCCGGGTGCTGACCAGTGCGATGACATCGCCGTGGTTGTCGCTGCGGCGGGCAAAGACGTCAATCCAGTCGGCGTACAGCGTCCCGGTGCTGTAAAACTTCTCGCCGCTTAAGCGCCATCCGCGGTCATCCGGCGTCACCTGAGTATTCACCTCCCCAAGCTTCACCGCCCCCGTTTCGGTCCAGCCGCTGCCCACCAGCTCCCCGTCGAGAAAACGTTGAAACCAGCGATCGCGCTGCGCGGAGTCCGGTTGATTCAGGCGATCTTCAACAAAGGCAAAATGGGCGCGCAGCGCCTGCGGCAGGTTCGAGTCAGCCTCGGCGAGCTCAATCAACAGGGCAATCAGCTGCGGCAGCGACGCGCCCCAGCCGCCCTTTTCCCGCGGAATACGCACCGTGCCAAAGCCCGCCTCCTTCAGCCAGCGAATCTGCTCGTCGGGTAAAATACGGTGCTGTTCACGGTTCGCCGCCCCCTGCGCAATGCGGGAAAAAATCGGCCGGAAGGCCGCGGCCAGCTGTTCATAATCGGTACCGGTAGAGAGTAATGTCATCATCTGTTCCTTAATGGTGGCTATCGTCAATATCGTGACGCGTCGGCTCGTGGCGAACCGCAAGCAGGAAGAAGATCGGAATAATGGCGGCCAGCGACACCACCCAGAACATCTGCGTGCCGAGGGAGGCCTGCAGCAACGGCAGCACGAACAGCGCCAGCGCGCTGCCGATCCCGGAGAGCGCCCGGCTGAAGCCGACGCCGGTGGCGCGAATCGCGGTGGGATAGGAGAGCGCCGGATAGATCATCAGCTGCGCGCCGGGGCCGAAACCCTCGGCAAACAGCCACAGCCCAAGCATCGCAATTGCCAGCACCACCCCGACGGTGGCCTGCGGCTGGCCGACCAGAGCAAGGACAATCAGGGCGATAAACTGCAGCGCGAAGCCGGCAATCGCCACGTGGCGCGACGGATATTTCCACGCCAGATGCATCCCCAGCAGCCCGCCGGTAAAGGCAAACAGCGCGTTCAGCCCCAATGACGCGGAGATGGTTTCAAACACCCCGGCACCGAGAAACTGGGCGAGGATCGACGGCAGGAAAAAGGCGATGGCGGTGTACTCAAAGGAGATACAGATATTCATCACCCCGGCGACGATGGTGCGCTCGCGGTACGGCTTTTCAAACAGTACACGGAAGCTCACTTTCGGCGGCGGCGCGGGGCGTTCAGCCGGCGCTTCATGGGCGGCAATGCCGTAAGAGTCGCGCAGAATACGCACCGCCGAAGCCAGGTCTCCCTGGTTTGCCGCCCACAGCGGTGACTCATTCATAAATTTACTGCGCACGGCGATAATCAGCAGCGCCGGGACGGCGCCAAACAGCAGCGAGGCGCGCCACAGCCAGTCGAGGTGCTCCTGCGGCAGCAGGAAATAGAGGCCGAAGATAATCAGAAAGCATACCGTTGAAGCGGCGTACCACATCGGGCACCAGGCGGCGAGGCGCGCGGCCTTGTTACCTTTGCCGGTAAAACGGGAGAATTCAGCGAGGTAGGACATGGCGACCGGCAGATCGATGCCCACGCCGATGCCCATCAGGAAACGCGCGCCGATCAGCACCCAGACGTTGGGCGCCAGACCTGCGGCGATGGCCGAGACGACGAAAAACAGCATGTCGGCCATAAACACCGAATAGCGGCCATATTTATCCGTCAACCAACCGCCGATTAAGTTGCCGATAATGGTACCAACCATAATGGATGAGGTGACCAGGCCGGTCAGCAGCGGCGAGAGCTGGAATTCACGTACCACGTCGTCGATGCCGTAGGAGAGCGTGGTTAAATCATAGGCGTCGAGAAAGACGCCGCCGAGAGCGAGGAAGACAATCATCCGCGCATATTTAGCCTGATCCTTGCCCGAATTGATCAGCCGCGCCACATCCCCGACGCTACTCACCGGTGCGGAGGCCACGCCGGGATTATCAACAGACAGCGTACTCATGTTTTCACCTTGTTATGTTGTGCAGGTGATCGCAGTTATAGGCCGTCAGCCGATAAAACCCAACCAATAAAAATGCATATAAAAATCAATATATTCAATAAGTTAATTAAATAAAACAACAAAAACAGGACGTGCTTCCGCCCGTCCTGCAAGGTCATCGATTGGCAAACTTATTCTGCGGAAACGGGCACCAGCACATCCTTAACCAGCGGGTCATCGGTGGTTTTCAGCCAGCTCTGAATGCGCGGGTCGGAAAACGCCTGCTGCAATTTGACAATATTCTCCTGCGACAGATAAGGCGTCCCGATAACCAGCTGCGACGCAAAAGTCCGCGGCGCAGGCGGGAATAAGATGCCCTTATCGCGCGATACTTTCCCGGCATCAAACTGCGAGACATAGCCGATTGCCGCGTCCACCGAATTGAGCGCCCGCGGCATGGTTAACAGGTCCAGCTCTTTGAAATTAAACTGATGCGGGTTGCCGACGATATTTTTCAGCTTCGCCGTGCGCGGCTCTACCGCCGGGTCGAGCGTAATCAGGCCGATGCGCTGCAGCAGCCACAGCGCCTGTCCCTGGTTGGCGCCATCATCCGGCACCACGATCGTCGCCCCGTTCGGCAGATCCTTAACCGATTTATAGCGATCGGAGTAAATCCCAAAGGCCCACTGGAACACCGGTACCGTGGTGGAAAGCGCGAAGCCGTTGGCATCCACCACCTGCTTCAGCCACCACTGATGCTGATAGATGGTTCCCGCATATTCCCCTTGCGCCACCGCGCGATCCGCCTGCACCGGATCCTGCACCCCCACCGCCTCCAGCTTGAGGCCGTAATCCGGCGCAATATGCTGGCCGATGTACTCAATAATTCGCTGTTCACCGGCCATCGCCGGCTCATAGTGAATTTTCAGGGTGGTGCCGAACACCACCTGCTGCGACTGGGCCTGCCCTCGCCACCACCAGAAGGCGACGGCCAGCGCCACAATCACTACCAGCGCCGCCAGCCACGGCCAGCGTCGGGCCTTACGTAACTCAAACTGTTCTGTTGTCATGAAGCGATCCCCTGCGTGTGGCGAAGTTTGTTGACCAGACGGTCACCGAAAAATTGAATCAGCTGGATAGTGGCGATCAGCGCGATAATGGTGGCGATCATGATGTGATTGTCGAAGCGCTGGTAGCCGTACACCACCGCCAGATAGCCGATGCCTCCCGCGCCGATGGTGCCGGCAATGGCGGAGTATTCGATCATCGACACCAGGTTGAGCGTCACCGCCGCCACCAGCGCGGGCAGGGCTTCACTCAGCTGGGCGCTGCGGATAATCTGCCAGCGCGAGCCGCCGCAGACGATCCCCACGGCGGTGACCTCCGCCGGCAGTTCGCGCAGCGCGTTTTCCACCAGCCGGCCAAAAAATGGCACCCCGGCGGCAATCATCGGCACCACGGCGGCCGGAATGCCAATCGTCGTCCCGGTGAGCCAGAAGGTGAAAGGAATAATCGCCGCCATCAGCACCAGAAACGGCAGAGAGCGCCCCATATTCACTACCCAGTTCAACACCCGGTACAGCGCGGCATGCGGGAATAATCCGCGCGGCGAGGCATTGAATAGCACCACCCCGACCACGCCGCCGAGGGTCACCACAAACAGCATCACAATGGCCACCATCAGCCAGGTTTCGCCGTAGGCGGGCAGCAGCAGCGTATGGATCTCGCTCCAGGGGGTATCCTGGCTGATTACCGAAGGTTTCATACCGCCTCCTGTAGTTCGGGCGCGCCGTCAAGCACCTCCGCCGCGATACCGAGCTGCGCCAGCAGCGCCAGCACCCGCGCCGCCGGCAGACGCTCGCCCTGAAAGCGCACCCCCACCTGTAACCTTCCCGCCAGCCGGCCGTTGATCGTCTCAACGTGGCCGCCGAGCAGGTCGATCTGCAGCGCAAACTGCTGGCTCAGGCGGCTGATCCAGTCGGTGGCCACCGGCACATCCCAGCGATAGCTCAACCGCAACAGCAGATCGCTATGGGCCGCCACCGGAGAGAGCGGCAGCAGCTGCTGACCCAGTAGCGAATCCGGGCGCGCCAGCAGCTCTTTCACCTGACCAAACTGCACAATTGCGCCATCACGAATTTCCGCCACCGCATCCGCCGCCGCCCGTACCGCGTCCATCTCGTGGGTAATCAGCACGATCGCCAGGCGATACTCATCGCGCAGGCGTTTAAGCAAATTGAGCACCGCGGCGGTGGCCTGCGGGTCCAGCCCGGAGGTGGCCTCGTCCGCCAGCAGCACCGACGGGCGCAGCGCCAGCGCACGCGCAATACCAATCCGCTGACGCTGGCCGCCGGAAAGCTGCGCCGGCCAGGCGTCCGCCTTATGACTCAGCCCAACGCTTTCCAGCAGTTCGCCGACCCGGGCTTTAATATCGCGCTCGACCACCCCGAGGTATTCCAGCGGCAGGGCGATATTTTGCCAGGCCGTTTTACGACTGAGCAGCGCGGAGGACTGAAAAACGGTACCGATCGTGCGCCGCTCGCGACGCAGCGCCTCGCCGCTGAGCAACGACAGGTCGTTGCCGTTAACCCGGATGCTGCCGCTGTCGGGACGCTCCAGCAGGCTGATAAGGCGCGCGAGGGTCGATTTTCCCGCGCCGCTCGGCCCCACCACCGCGGTGATGGAGCGGGTCGGTACCCGCAGCGACAGCCCTTTCAGCACCTCGCTGAACCGCCCGTCTGCCGTACGATAGCGCTTATGCAGGTTGTCTATTTCGATCATGTCACCTTCTCCTCTGCCCCGACATCGATGCGGGTACCACGCCGGTATCCGGCGCCCGGATGCGGCGCCACCAGTCGCGGCCCGGCGCCAAACAATTTTTCGCGCAGGGTGCCTTCGCGATACTCCTGCTTAAAGACGCCGCGTTTTTGCAGTTCGGGAATGAGCAGCTCCACCACATCGCGGAAGGTTTCATGGGTGACGGCATACGCCAGGTTGAAACCGTCAACATCGGTCTCCTCAACCCACGATTGCAGCTCGTCGGCGACGGTTTGCGCACTGCCGACAATCAGCGGGCCGAAGCCGCCGATCCCCACCCAGTCGGCCAGCGCCTGTACCGTCCACTGACGATCGGGATCGGCGGTGGAAAAGGCTTCAACCGCCGACTGAATGGCGTTGGTATGCAGGTATTTCAGTACCTGATCCGGCTGATACTGGCCGAAGTCGATCCCGGTCCAGCCGGAGATCAGCGCCAGCGCCCCTTCATAGCTGACGTAGGATTTATACTCCTGCCATTTGGCCTGCGCCTCGCGGTCGGTTTCACCGACGATCGCCGTTTGCAGGTTGAAAATCAGAATGCTGCGCGGGTCGCGCCCGGCTTCGGCGGCGCGACGGCGAATATCCGCTACCGTCTTTTTGAGCAGCACTTTCGACGGCGCGGCGACAAACACGCACTCGGCGTGCCCGGCGGCAAACTGCTTCCCGCGGCTCGACGCCCCGGCCTGATAGAGCACCGGCGTGCGCTGCGGCGACGGTTCGCAGAGGTGGATCCCCGGCACGGTGAAGAAGTTGCCCTGGTGGTTGATCGGATGAATTTTTTGCGGATCGCTGAAGATCCCGCGCTCGCGATCGCGCAGTACCGCGCCATCTTCCCAGCTCCCTTCCAGCAGCTTATAAACCACGTCGAGATACTCATCGGCGTAGTCATAGCGCGCATCGTGATCGGTCTGCGCCTGATGACCAATATTGCGCGCCCCGCTTTCCAGATACGAGGTGACGATGTTCCAGCCCACCCGGCCCTTGGTCAGGTGGTCAAGGGTCGAGAGACGGCGGGCAAACGGGTACGGGTGCTCAAACGACAGCGAGGCGGTCAGGCCAAAGCCGAGATGCTCCGTCACCAGCGCCATCGGGGTAATCAGCGCCAGCGGATCGTTCACCGGCACCTGCGTCGCCTGGCGAATGGCGGCATCGCCGTTGCCGTTCAGCACATCGTAGATGCCCAGCACGTCGGCAATAAACAGGCCGTCGAACTTACCGCGTTCCAGCAGACGCGCCAGGTCAACCCAGTAATCAAGGTCCTTATACTGCCACGAGCGGTCGCGCGGATGGGTCCACAGCCCCGGCGACTGATGACCGACGCAGTTCATATCAAAAGCATTCAGGCGAATTTCACGTTGTGATGACATAGCGCTCTCCACGGTGCATTCCGTCAACGGAACGCACGCTTAACACATCAAGGAATAAGGGGAATGGGGGGTTAAATCGTGGGACATCGGGCGGATTGCCCAATCCCCAGCGCCTGTAAAGCCTCAGCGGCGACGGCGGCAGCATGATCGGCAACCTGCGGCAGCCCCATCAGTTCGCCAAAATAGCCGCGAGCCGCCGGGCCAGAGATCAGCAGATTGGGTATCGCGCGCCCCTCCCGGCCAATCGCCCGGGAGTGAGCATCAACGTCCAGCCCAAGACCCAGCTTATCGGCGCGAATCAGACCGCGCCGGGCCAGTTCGCGCAGCAGCGGCTGGCTGTCGATCAGCCCGCCGTGGGCCGGGCCGGTAGTCAGAATCAGGCGATCGACCGTCAGGGCAATGCGCTCGCCCTCTCGCAAGGTCAGGGTAAGCGTCAGGGAACGGGCCTCGCTCTCCAGCGCCGTCAGCCGTGCGGCCAGCACCTTCAGGCTCCCCTCGCGCTGACGTTGCTCAATCACCTCGGCGACCTGCGGCGCAATGCGATAACGATGCACATCCCAGTAACGCCGCAGATGACGCAGGAAGCGCTGACGGTCGGCAAACGTCAGGGTCTGCCAGATGCGCTGTCCCTGCTGACGTACCGCGTCCAGCACCACCTGCCAGGGAAGCCCCTGCTCTGCCGCGCGGAGCACATCGGCGCGCACCAGCCGCAGCCGCTGACGGAGCGAGCCCTGATCGTACTCACCCGGCCAGGGCGCCGCAGCGCTGCCGGTGTTGCCCCGGGATAACAGACCGCGGCGCGAAAAGGCGGTAATCGGCCCGCGGTGGCCGAGCCGGGATAGCGTGGCGATGCAATCCGCCATCGTCAGCCCGGTTCCCATCACCGCCACCCGCGCATCCGCGGCGATCGGGGTGAGAGTGTCCGCACGCCACGGGTTGGCAATCAGCGCCGGGTGGTCGTGAAAAGGCACCGCCAGCCGCGGCAGCGCCGGCGGCGGATGACTCACCGCCAGAATCAGCAGATCGCTTTGCAGCCGACGACCGGTATCGGTGGTGATAGCGCTCTCGTCAAAATCCAGCGCCTGTTCACGCAGGTGAACCAGTCGCCCGCCGCTCGTCCGTACCGCCTCGGCAAAACGCTGGCTGACGTAGCGCCCGAACTGGCCGCGCTGGGGGTACAGCGAGCCGTCTTCACGCCGCGCCTGCGGATCGTCAGCAAAAGCAGGCTGACTACGGTACCAGCGGTCAAAAGCGCCCTCTTCCTCACCGGCCAACTGCATCCGCGAGGCGGGCACGTTGATTCGGTGGCTGGGTTCAGCGGTGGAATAGGCGACGCCCGCCCCGGGAACGGTACGCGGCTCCAGCAGCGTTACCCGTAGCCCTTCCGGCATCAGACCAAGCAGATGAATCGCCACCGCCGCGCCGCTAAAGCCGCCGCCGACGATCGTGATATGAGGTTCAGCTGGCATAGGTCACCGCCTTATAAAAGAAGAAGCGAAACATAGCGACCTCCGCTCAGCTGGCGCTGACCTGTTTTACCGGGCGCTTATCGCCGCCGATGGTTTCACCGAACGGCCCGGTATTAACGCCGCGCGCTTTTGGCTGGGCGTTGCTGGCCAGCGGCAGCAGCGGCATCACCAAATCGGCAAAGCGGTGCGCCTCTTCCAGATGCGGATAGCCGGAGAAGATAAAGTTAGTGATCCCCAGCGCCTGATATTCACGGATGCGCTCCGCCACCTGCTGCGGATTACCCACCAGTGCCGTCCCCGCCCCGCCGCGCACCAGCCCGACGCCCGCCCACAGATTTGGCGCAATACGCAGATTGTCGCGGGAGCCGTTGTGCAGGGCGCTCATCCGCGCCTGACCTGCGGAATCCATACGCGCGAAGATCTTCTGCGCCTGGGCAATGGTGTCATCATCCAGGTGGGCAATCAGCCGGTCGGCGGCGGCCCAGGCCTCCTCTTCCGTTTCACGGACAATCACATGCAGGCGAATACCGTATTGCAGGGTACGTCCGCGGGCGGCGGCGCGTTCACGGACGATAGCCAGCTTTTCCGCCACCAGCGCCGGCGGCTCCCCCCAGGTCAGATAGCTATCGATTTGCTCAGCGGCGACGTCAATGGCCTCCTCCGACGAGCCGCCAAAGTACAGCGGCGGGCCATCTTCCTGCACCGGCGGAAACAGCACTTCCGCCCCTTCGACATGAATATGCTCCCCGCGATAGTCCACCTTTTCGCCTTTTAGCAAACGGGAGTACACGTCGAGAAATTCGCGGGTCACCTGGTAGCGTTCACTGTGGTTGAGGAAGATCCCATCGCCTTTGTTCTCCACCGGATCGCCGCCGGTCACCACGTTGATCAGCAGCCGTCCCTCCGACAGACGATCGAGGGTGGCCGCCATTCGCGCCGCCAGCGTTGGCGGCTGTAGCCCGGGGCGCACCGCCACCAGATAGCGCAGGCGACGGGTCAACGGCGCCAGCGCCGACGCCACCAGCCAGGAGTCCTCGCAGCTTTTCCCGGTCGGAATCAGCACGCCGTAGTAGCCGAGGCTATCGGCGGCCAGCGCCACCTGCTGGAGATAAGGCAAATCCACCGGGCGGCCGCCTTCGGTAGTACCCAGATAACGGCCATCGCCGTGGGTGGGCAAAAACCAGAACACATTGATCTTCTCGCTCGCTTTCTGCGTCATTATCCATTTCCTATATAACCATATTCGATATTTATCGAAGAGATGTTTTAATTTGGTTATATGAGTGTTAGCGATTATCGTGCCAACGACGAGATAAAAATAAATCAAATAAAATCAAATAATTAAAAAACACAGCCGACATCCATGCTGTTGCAAATGCGTCAGCGCCTGCGTGGACACTGACGCATTTGCAACAAACCGGCGGCGTCCCCCTCTGGTGTCTGTCGCCGGCAGAGGATAAGTTCAAGGCGTCATTTAACGGAGGTCCACCATGCTCAATCCTGAATCCCTGTCCGATACGCCCGTGCTCATCGACCCGGCGTCGAAAGCGTTTCAGAGCCTGCTGGACAAGCTGGCGCCAACGGAAGCCACCGTCCTGATCGTCGGCGAAACCGGCACCGGTAAAGAGGTGGTTGCCCGCTATCTTCATCATCACAGCACGCGTCGCCACCAGCCGTTTCTCGCCGTTAACTGCGGCGCGCTGACCGAAAGCCTGGCGGAAGCTGAACTCTTCGGCCATGAAAAAGGCGCCTTTACCGGCGCGGTGCAGAGCCACCCCGGCTGGTTTGAAGCCGCCGAGGGCGGGACCCTGCTGCTCGATGAGATCGGCGAACTGAGCCTGCCGCTGCAGGTCAAGCTGCTGCGCGTGCTGCAGGAGCGGGAAATTACCCGCGTCGGTTCGCGCAAGGCCATCAAAGTGAATGTGCGGGTCATCGCCGCCACCCATGTCGACTTAGCCCAGGCAATCCGCGAACGCCGCTTCCGCGAAGACCTCTATTACCGTTTGAATATCGCCATCGTGCCGCTGCCGCCGCTGCGCCAGCGCCGCCAGGATATTCCTCAGCTGGCCAATCACTTTTTAACGCTGTATGCCCGCCGGCTGGGTCGTCCGACCCGCCGCCTGGCGCCGGAAACGCTGGCGAGACTGATGGACTATCCGTGGCCCGGCAATATTCGCGAACTGGAAAATACGTTACATAACGCGGTTCTGCTCAGCAAAGAGGAGGAGATTACGCCCGCGCAGCTGCGGCTGAGCACGTTGCACGATACGCCGGCGACAGCTACGGATAATGAACTGGATAGCTTTATCTATCAGCAAATTAACCAACCAGGCGAGGCGCTGTGGGAGCGCATCACCGGGGCGCTGATCCGCGGAGCGATGGCCCACTGCGATGACAATCAAAGCCAGGCGGCGGCGCTGCTGGGCATCAGTCGCCATACTTTACGCACACAGCTGGCCAACATTGGACTGATTAAAAGCCGTCGGCGGGTAGAAACCACGCCGCGCCCGCTGTCCGGCACCGTTTCCGCCGACCGCGAGCTACGTATTGGCTATCAGCGTTTTGGCAACCTGGGCATTTTAAAGGCCCGACAGAGCCTGGAAAGCGCCTTCGCCCATCTCGGCGTCAGCGTGCTGTGGAGCGAATTCCCGGCCGGGCCACAGCTGCTGCACGCCCTCGCCTGCCACGAAATCGATTTTGGCACCACCGGCGAAGCGCCGCCGGTCTTTGCCCAGTCCGCGAACAGCGAACTGGTGTACGTGGCGTGGGAACCGCCCGCGCCGCAGAGCGTAGCGATGGTTGTCCCGCAACATAGCGCGATCCGCACGATTGCCGACTTGCGCGGAAAACGTATTGCGTTGAACAAAGGGTCAAACGTGCACTGGCTGCTGCTGCAGATTCTCGAGGAGGCGGGGCTGGGCTTAAATGACGTCAGGATTGTCTACACCCCGCCCAAATACCCGCTGACCGCCAGCGACTATCTGGCGGTGGATGCCTGGATGATGTGGGATCCGCTGTTAAGCGACGCCGAACACACCGGGGAGTTACGGGTGGTGGCCAACGGCGAAGGTCGGGTGCAAAACCATCAGTTCTACCTGTCGCGCCGCGACTACGTAACGCGTCACGGCGATATCATGCAACGCCTGCTGCACGAGCTGACGCAAACCGGACAGTTTATCGATCGACGGCGGGATGAAGCCGCCGGACTGCTGGCGGCGGAGCTGGGGATTAACGTCGCATCGCTCTCGCTGGCGTTGGCCCGCCGCAGCCATCGCCCGCGGATGATGGATCTCAAAGTGATCCGCGCGCAGCAAACCATTGCCGACCGTTTTTATGCGCTGGGCCTGATCGGCAAGCCGGTTTCGGTCCGCGAAGCGGTCTGGTACGGCGAGGCCACCAACAGCGAACCGGGCCTGCTGCTGCACGCTGATTAAGCCTCTTTGCGGCGCATCTTCCCGAATGCCCCCGTGCCGATAGCCTCTCCGCCACGGCAATGATACCCTTAAGGTTCTGTGAATAAGGGCCGGTTTCGACAGGCTCGCCTGGAGGTATCTGTGGCCGTTCATCTGTTAATTGTCGACGCACTCAATCTGATCCGCCGTATTCATGCGGTGCAGGGATCCCCCTGCGTTGACACCTGCCTGCACGCGCTGGAGCAGCTCATCGTTCATAGCCAGCCAACCCATGCCGTGGCGGTTTTTGATGACGAAGATCGCGCACACGGCTGGCGACACCAGCGCCTGCCGGAATACAAAGCCGGACGCGCGCCCATGCCGGAAACCCTCGAAGCCGAAATGCCCGCCCTGCGCGCGGCCTTTGAGCAGCGCGGGATCCGCTGCTGGGCTTTAGCAGGCAACGAAGCGGATGACCTCGCCGCCACGCTGGCAATCAAAGTCGCCCATGCCGGACATCAGGCGACGATCGTCTCTACCGATAAAGGCTATTGCCAGCTGCTGTCGCCGACGATTCTGATCCGCGACTACTTTCAGAAACGCTGGCTGGATGCCCCTTTCATCGCCAAAGAGTTTGGCGTCACGCCGGAGCAGCTGCCTGATTACTGGGGGCTGGCGGGGATCGGCAGTTCTAAAGTCCCGGGCGTGGCGGGGATTGGCCCAAAGAGCGCGGCACAGCTGTTAACGGAGTATCAGGATCTGGAGGGCATCTATGCTCAGTTGGCGAAGGTGCCTGAAAAATGGCGCAAAAAACTGGAAGAGCATAAAGAGATGGCCTTTACCTGCCGCGAGATAGCCCGCCTGCAGACCGATTTACAGCTCGACGGCAATTTACAGCAGCTGCGGCTGGCCCCCCAGGCATAAACAAACTGACAGGGCGATGCCGGCATCGCCCTGTGCAGTGACCGCCTGAGGCACTACCACGCGGTGTGATAGAGGGTAATAATCTCCTCCAGGCTGGCCTCCCGTGGATTCCCCCCGGTACAGACATCAGCAAAAGCCGCCTGCGCCAGCGCCGGAATATCCTCTTTACGGACCCCGACGTCACGCAGATGCGGGGGAATACCGACATCGCGGTTAAGACGGAAGACGGCATCAACGGCGGACTGGCGCGCCTGCTCCAGACTCACGCCATCCACCTTCTCCCCCATCGCGCGAGCGATATCGCGGAACTTCTCGCCGCTGAAGTCGGCGTTGTAGCGCATCACGTGGGGTAACAAAATGGCATTCGCCACGCCGTGCGGCGTGTTGTAAAACGCCCCTAAAGGATGCGCCATACCGTGCACCAGCCCCAGCCCGACGTTGGAAAATCCCATGCCGGCAATGTACTGCCCCAGCGCCATCGCTTCCCCTGCCTGACTATCGCCGGCTACCGAATCTCGCAGCGCGCCGGCAATCACCTCAATGGCTTTAATATGTAGCGCATCGGTCAGCGCCCATGCCGCCCGCGTGATATAGCCTTCAATCGCATGGGTCAACGCATCCACGCCGGTCGCGGCTTTTAACGCCGGCGGCATACCGTCCATCATATCGGCATCGATAAAGGCCACCTGAGGGATATCATGCGGATCGACGCAGACGAATTTACGCCGCTGCGCTTCATCGGTTATCACATAGTTAATGGTCACTTCCGCCGCGGTTCCTGCGGTGGTCGGAATGGCCATGATCGGTACCCCCGGATTGCGGGTCGGCGATAGCCCTTCCAGGCTACGTACGTCGGCAAACTCCGGGTTAGCGTGGATAATGCCGATCGCCTTGCAGGTATCCTGCGGCGAACCACCGCCAATCGCAATCAGGTAGTCGGCGCCGCTGCGTTGAAACACCCCGAGCCCCTCCTGCACCACGGCAATCGTCGGATTAGGGATCGCGCCGGAAAACATCTCCCAGGCCAGGCCCGCGTCATCCATCCTGCGCGTCACCTTGTCGACCACGCCGCACTGCGCCAGATTCTTATCCGTGACTATCAGCGCTTTGTGATACCCCCGACGAATCACTTCATCGGCTAACGCCGCCACCGCTCCCCGGCCGAACCATGCCGTCTCGTTTAAAATCATTCTGTTCGCCATCGTCGCCTCCCGCTCGCTTTGCGAATCACTCTTCGATACGTAACCCGTAGGTTTTGAATTTTTCCAGTACGATGGCAATGGCCTCGTCGTCCAGCACCGGAACAGGATCGACGATCGCCAGGGTACTGAGATAGAGCTGCGCCAGAACCTCGACCTCATGCGCCAGCCACAGCGCTTTTTCCAGATTCTCTTCGCAGGCAATCAGGCCATGGTGCTGCAGCAGCGTCGCTTTGCGGTTTTTTAACGCCACGGCGACAAACTCTGACAGCTCGCGGGTCCCAAAGGTGGCGTATGGCGCACAGGGAATGGAGTTCCCCCCGGCAGCAGCAATCATGTAGTGGATCGCCGGGATCGGGCGATTGAGGATCGATACCGCCGTGCAGTGCACCGCGTGATTATGCACCACGGCCTGTGCATCGGGCCGGGTCTGGTAGGCGGCCATATGAAAACGCCACTCGCTCGACGGCAGTTTCCCCTGCTCGTGCTGACCGTTGGCATCGATCCACACGATGTGAGATTCAGTAAGTTTTTCATAAGGAATACCCGTCGGCGTAATCAGCATTCCCCCGTCATAACGCACGCTTACGTTCCCGGCGGTGCCCTGATTCAGCCCCAGCCGGGTCATTTCCAGGCAGGTATCAATAATCTGCCGCGCCAGTCTGTTCCGTTCCATTTATTTACCTCTCTCAGCAATTCAACCCCGGGCCAACAGAACCGCTTTCGCGTTGCTTTCCGGCCGTGTTGAGTCAGTTTTATATTTACTGGCTATCATCATATTGAATAATCAGAAGGGAATTTACATTCGCGTATTCTGTGACCGCCATCAATTAATTACCCTGGTTTAATCAGGTCGCAATCTTTTTCCGTCGTGAAAAATGCCCGTAATTATTTTTCTTGCTCTAAACGGGCAATTTAACTTGTCATTTAACAACTGACCGTTTTCACCACAATAAATTAAATCGGGCAACGTCGCTGTGGCTTTTAAATTAATTTCACTCAAACGGTCATTGTTTTACAGAAATTAAAGTGATAGCAATCACATAAAACCACCGTTATTGGGCGAAGTGTGACCGTTATCATATTAAAAGACCTTTTTTATTTGAAAATGACCTCATGAGTTCATTCACACACCCCTAATTATTCAAGAGACGCTGTTGCGGCGGGCTGAGAATAACGAGGACGTCGGCACAGGAACTCACCCGGTTGACGGTCTGGTGAGTCATGCCAACCGCACGCCTGAAATGCTGAACACGCTTCTGAACTGATGAGGATGCTATGGGAAATACAACAATACAAACGCAGAGTTTTCGCGCGGTGGATGTCGGTCAACGTCAGCGCTACATTATTCCATTCGCCTTGCTGTGCTCATTATTTTTTCTTTGGGCTGTCGCCAACAATCTCAATGATATTTTGCTACCCCAGTTTCAACAGGCCTTTACATTAACTAACTTCCAGGCGGGTCTGATTCAGTCGGCATTTTATTTTGGTTACTTTGTCATTCCGATCCCCGCCGGAATATTGATGAAAAAACTCAGTTATAAAGCCGGAATAATTACCGGGTTGTTTTTGTATGCGTTCGGCGCCGCGTTATTCTGGCCCGCCGCAGAAATTATGAATTATACTTTATTTCTCATCGGACTTTTTATTATTGCCGCCGGTCTCGGGTGTCTTGAAACGGCAGCAAACCCTTTCGTCACGGTATTAGGCCCGGAAAGCGGTGGCCACTTCCGTCTCAATCTGGCGCAAACCTTTAACTCTTTCGGCGCCATTATTGCCGTTGTATTTGGGCAAAGTCTTATTTTGTCTCATGTGCCACATCAATCGCCGGAGGTGCTCGATAAAATGGCGCCCGAGCAGCTCAGCGCCTATAAACACAGCCTGGTCTTGTCGGTCCAGACCCCGTACATGATTATCGTCGCCGTGGTGCTGCTGGTCGCTCTGCTGATTATGCTGACAAAATTTCCGGCGCTGCAAAGCGACGACCACAATGAAAGCGAACCCAGCTCCTTCGTGGCCTCATTCAGCCGCCTCGCCCGCATTCGCCACTGGCGCTGGGCGGTCCTGGCGCAGTTCTGCTACGTCGGCGCGCAAACCGCCTGCTGGAGCTATCTGATCCGCTATGCCATTGAAGAGATTCCCGGCATGACCCCAGGTTTCGCCGCCAACTACCTGACCGGCACGATGGTGTGCTTCTTTATTGGCCGCTTTAGCGGGACCTGGCTTATCAGCCGCTTTGCCCCGCATAAAGTCCTTGCCGCCTACGCCCTGCTGTCGATGGTGCTGTGCCTGATCTCCGCCCTGAGCGGCGGGCATATCGGCCTGCTGGCTCTGACGCTGTGCAGCGCGTTCATGTCCATTCAGTACCCGACCATTTTCTCGTTGGGGATCAAGAACCTGGGACAGGACACCAAATACGGATCGTCGTTTATCGTCATGACCATTATTGGCGGCGGGATCGTCACGCCGGTGATGGGCTTTGTCAGCGATGCCGCCGGCAACATCCCCACCGCTGAACTGGTTCCGGCCCTGTGCTTTGCCATCATCTTTATTTTTGCCCGTTTCCGTTCACAAGCGGCAACGAACTGAACATTTTCCGAATAACGTGAGGAGTCTGTAATGAAAAGAATCAGCTTACCAAAAATTGGTATTCGCCCGGTGATTGACGGACGTCGGATGGGTGTACGCGAGTCGCTGGAAGCGCAGACCATGAATATGGCAAAAGCCACCGCCGCGCTGATTAGCGAGAAGCTCCGTCATGCCTGCGGCGCGCAGATCGAGTGCGTGATTGCCGACACCTGCATCGCCGGTATGGCGGAATCCGCCGCCTGTGAGGAGAAGTTCAGCCGCCAGAACGTCGGCGTGACGATCACCGTCACCCCTTGCTGGTGCTACGGCAGCGAAACCATCGACATGGATCCGCTGCGCCCGAAGGCCATCTGGGGATTTAACGGCACGGAGCGCCCCGGCGCCGTCTATCTGGCCGCCGCGCTGGCCGCCCACAGTCAGAAAGGGATCCCGGCGTTCTCGATCTACGGCCATGATGTCCAGGATGCCGACGACACCACCATCCCTGCCGACGTTGAGGAAAAGCTGCTGCGTTTTGCCCGCGCCGGGCTTGCCGTTGCCAGTATGAAAGGGAAAAGCTATCTCTCCGTGGGGGGCGTTTCGATGGGCATCGCTGGCTCCATCGTCGACCATAACTTCTTTGAATCCTGGCTGGGGATGAAGGTCCAGGCGGTTGATATGACCGAACTGCGCCGCCGCATCGACCAGAAAATCTATGATGAAGTTGAGCTGGAAATGGCGCTGGCCTGGGCGGACAAAAACTTCCGCTACGGCGAGGACCAGAACGCGCAGCACTATAAGCGCGATGAAGAACAGAGCCGCGCGGTGCTGAAAGAGAGCCTGCTGATGGCGATGTGTATTCGCGACATGATGCAGGGCAACGAGAAACTGGCAGAAAAAGGGCTGGTCGAGGAGTCGCTGGGCTACAACGCCATCGCCGCCGGCTTCCAGGGCCAGCGCCACTGGACCGATCAATACCCGAACGGTGACACCGCCGAGGCGCTGCTCAACAGCTCCTTCGACTGGAACGGCGTGCGTGAGCCTTTTGTCGTCGCCACCGAGAACGACAGCCTCAACGGGGTAGCGATGCTGATGGGCCACCAGTTGACCGGTACCGCGCAGGTGTTTGCCGACGTGCGCACCTACTGGTCGCCGGATGCGGTTGAGCGGGTGACCGGTCAGCCGCTCACCGGGCTGGCGGAACATGGCATTATTCACCTGATTAACTCGGGCTCCGCCGCGCTGGACGGCTCCTGCCAACAGCGGGATGAAGAAGGTAAACCAACGATGAAACCGCACTGGGAGATTTCGCAGAAAGAGGCGGATGCCTGCCTGGCGGCAACCGAATGGTGTCCGGCGATTCATGAATACTTCCGCGGCGGCGGCTACTCTTCGCGCTTCCTGACCGAAGGCGGCGTGCCGTTTACCATGACCCGCGTCAACCTCATCAAAGGTCTGGGGCCGGTGCTGCAAATTGCCGAAGGCTGGAGCGTCGAGCTGCCAAAAGCGATGCACGACCAGCTGGATGCCCGCACCAACTCCACGTGGCCCACCACCTGGTTTGCCCCGCGCCTCACCGGCAAAGGCCCGTTTGCCGACGTCTATTCGGTGATGGCCAACTGGGGGGCTAACCATGGCGTGCTGACTATCGGCCACGTCGGCGCTGACTTTATTACCCTCGCGGCCATGCTGCGGATCCCGGTCTGCATGCATAACGTGGAAGAGGGCAAAATCTACCGGCCATCCAGCTGGGCCGCCCACGGCATGGATACGGAAGGCCAGGATTATCGCGCCTGTCAGAACTACGGCCCGCTGTATAAACGTTAATGCGGCTTTGCCCAGTGGCGCAAGCTTACCGGGCCTACGGGCACATCAGCCGTAGGCCGGATAAGCGCAGCGCCATCCGGCGACGTTTATGGAGTTATTATGAAAAATGAAGTCATCCTCGTCCTCGACTGCGGCGCCACTAACGTGCGGGTTATTGCCGTTGACCGTCAGGGGAAAATTGTCGCCCGGGCCTCAACCGCCAACGCCAGCGAGCGCGCCGCGGAGAACCCCGCGTGGCACCAGTGGTCGCTGGAGGCTATTCTGCAACGCTTCGCCGACTGCTGTCAGCGCCTCTCGGCCGAACTGGCCGCGTGCCGGATTCGCGGCATCACGGTGACCACCTTCGGCGTTGACGGCGCGCTGGTCGATGAGCACGGCGCACTGCTCTACCCGACGATCAGCTGGAAATGCCCGCGCACGCTCGCGGTGATGGAGAACATCGGACGGCTGATTGCCCCGCAGCGCCTGCAGGAGATCGCCGGCGTCGGGGCATTCAGCTTCAATACCCTGTATAAACTGGTGTGGCTGAAGGAACATCACCCGCAGCTACTGGCAAAGGCGCACGCCTGGCTGTTTATCTCCTCGTTGATCAATCACCGTTTAACCGGGGCCTTCACTACCGATATCACTATGGCAGGCACCAGCCAGATGCTGGATATTCATCAGCGGGATTTCAGCCCCGAGATTCTGGAGGCTACCGGGATACCGCGTCGTCTGTTCCCTACGCTGGTCGAAGCGGGAGACAGGATAGGTTCGCTCCGCTACGATGCCGCCGCGCGGCTGGGACTCCCCGCCGGCCTCCCGGTGTTCTCCGCCGGTCACGACACGCAGTTTGCGCTGTTTGGCGCCGGTGCCCAGCAGGATGAACCGGTGCTCTCCTCCGGAACCTGGGAAATCCTGATGGTACGTACTGGCGAGGTCAACACCGCCTTGCTTAGTCAGTATCCCGGCTCAACCTGCGAGCTGGACAGCCGGGCCGGGCTGACAAATCCCGGGATGCAGTGGCTGGCCTCCGGGGTGCTGGAGTGGGTTCGTCAGCTGCTGTGGACGCCCCAGACGCCCTGGCAAACGCTGATTGATGAGGCGCGGCTGATTCCCGCCGGCGCAGAAGGCGTGAAGATGCAGTGCGATCTGCTGGCCTGCCAGAATGCGGGCTGGCAAGGCGTCACGCTCAATACGACCCGCGGCCATTTTTATCGCGCGGCGCTGGAGGGGTTAACCCGCCAGCTGAAAAATAACCTGCGCACCCTGGAAAATATCGGCCACTTTAAGGCCAGAGAACTGCTGCTGGTCGGCGGCGGCAGTCGCAACGTGCTGTGGAATCAAATCAAAGCCGACATGCTCGAGATACCGATTAAGGTGCTGGATGACGCCGAAACCACCGTGTCAGGGGCTGCGATGTACGCCTGGTCAGGCGCCGGCGAGTTTGCCAGCGCCGGGCAGGCCCGCTCACAGGTCCACTATCAGTACCGCTACTTCTACCCGCAAACCGAACCCGAACTGTCAGAGGGAGTATGAAATGTTAAAAACGATCTCTCCGCTCATTTCCCCTCAACTCCTCAAGGTCCTGGCCGAGATGGGCCACGGGGATGAGATTATTTTTTCTGATGCGCACTTCCCGGCCCACAGCATCGGGCCTCAGGTGCTGCGCGCCGATGGCCTGCAGGTTAGCGATCTCTTACGCGCGGTCATTCCGCTGTTTGAGCTCGACAGCTATGCACCGCCGCTGGTCATGATGGCGGCAGTCGAAGGCGATACGCTCGACCCGCAGGTGGAAATGCGCTATCGCGACGCGCTCTCACCACAGGGTCCCTGTCCGGATATCGTCCGTATCGACCGCTTTGCCTTCTATGAGCGGGCGCAAAAAGCCTTTGCGATCGTTATCACAGGCGAACGCGCTAAGTACGGGAATATTCTTTTAAAAAAAGGGGTAACGCCGTAATCTCATGCCGGAGCGTCCGCCTGATGCGGACGCTCATCGAATGACAGGGTGAGAACATGAAAGCGGCACGCCAGCAAGCGATAATAGACCTGCTGATCAACCATAGCAGCCTGACGACGGAAGCCTTATCGCTACAGCTCAACGTCAGTAAAGAGACGATTCGTCGCGATCTGAGCGAGCTACAATCGCGGGGAAAAGTGCTGCGTAACCACGGTCGGGTCAAAATCATTCATCGGGAAAGCCAGGACAGCGGCGATCCTTTCCATATTCGCCTCAAAAGCCACTATGCCCATAAAGCGGATATCGCCCGCGGCGCCCTGGCCTGGATTGACGAAGGAATGGTGATTGCCCTCGACGCCAGCTCCACCTGCTGGTATCTGGCCCGCCAGCTGCCGGATATCAACCTGCACGTCTTTACCAACAGCCAGCCGATTTGCCAGGAGCTGAGCAAACGCGAAAACATTCAGCTCACCTGTTCCGGCGGCACGCTCCAGCGCAAATATGGCTGCTACGTCAGCCCTTCGCTGATCTCTCAGCTCAAATCGCTGGAGATCGATCTGTTTATTTTTTCCTGCGAAGGCATCGATAGCCACGGCGCGCTGTGGGATTCAAATACGGTGAACGCCGATTTTAAATCGCTGCTGCTCAAACGCGCGGCGCAATCGCTACTGCTGATCGACAAAAGTAAGTTTAATCGTTCGGGGGAGGCCAGTATTGGTCACCTGGATGATGTGACACACATTCTTTCGGATGCGCAGATAGCGGCAAAATAGCCGGCGAGGCAAGAGAGAAGAGAGCCCGGATAACGAAGCCGTTATCCGGGACGCGACGCGGGCTTAGCGTTCGTCGCGACGACCGCCAACGGCCGCCCACAGGCGACGGACGTGAACGGTCACCTCTTCACGATCGTGATACAGCTGGCGCGCCTGGATCTGGGCATTAATCCCGTGTTCATCCAGCTGCTCCTGGATATAGGCGAGGTTGCGCGACAGCTCTTCATAGCGCTTTTTCATCGGCAGCTTAAGGTTAAAGATGGTTTCCCGGCACCAGCCGTTCACCAGCCATTGCGCCATCAGCGCCGCCACTTTCGCCGGTTTCTCCACCATATCGCACACCATCCACGAGATGTTGTTGCGCGTTGGGCGATACTTGAAGCCATCTTCACGCAGCCAGGTCACCTGCCCGGTATCCATCAGACTCTGCGCCATCGGGCCGTTATCCACGGAGGAGACCCACATGTTGCGCTTCACCAGTTGATAGGTCCAGCCGCCGGGGCAGGCCCCCAGATCCACCGCATACATCCCGTTGCCCAGACGCTCGTCCCACTCATCTGCCGGGATAAAGACGTGAAACGCCTCTTCCAGCTTCAGCGTAGAACGGCTCGGCGCATCAGACGGGAACTTCAGACGCGGGATCCCCATATAGAACGGCGAGTTGTTGGTGGTGTACGAGTAACCGGTATAGCAGCAGCCGGGGGCAATAAAGAACACATGCACTACCGGGCGCTTCGGCGTTTCATAGTTGGTGAGCACGCCCGCTTCACGCAGCGCAGCGCGCAGCGGAACCGTCAGTTTACGGCAGAACTTCATCAGCTCTTTGCTTTCATTGGTATCGGCCACTTCCACCCGCAGATCGCCGCCCTTCTCGACCACGCCCTGCAGCATCCCGACAATCGGCGTGATGCGATCTTCCGGCGGCAGGTCGCGCAGCAGTTCACCGGCCACAAACATCTGACGGGCGAAAACCAGCGAGCTGAACGGCAGTTCACGCACCAGTTTGTCGCCATCTTCCATCTGATAGCATTCAAAAATGACATAGCCAGAGTCTTCTTTCACTCGGGCAAAACCAAACACCTCAAGGCGGGAGGCCTTATCGGTAATTTCTGCTGCGCACTCCTTCTCAAACCCGGGGCGACAATAGAGGACAACCTTATTCATGAACAACGCCCTTACGTTTCAGACGAATTGCACCAATTAACATTAAAACCCAACCGGCGAGGAAGCTCACGCCTCCTACCGGCGTTACGAACGCCCACAGGCGTAAATGCGACAGCGCCAGGCAATAGAGACTGCCGCTGAACAAAACGGTACCGAGCGCCATAAAGACGCTGCTCCAGTAGAACCAGATACTGATACGGCGCTGCATCGCCACCGCCAGACCAAAAATAGCCAGCGTATGGAAGGCCTGGTATTCAAGCCCGGTATGAATCCAGGCCATTTCCGCCGCGCCTAACGTCCGGCTTAAAACGTGCGCGCCAAAGGCGCCCAGAGCAACAAAGACGAAACCGCTTATCGCGGCAAATATCAGCATAAATCGGCTGGTCATGTTTTTACCCTACAATCATTTATTGTTCGTAACGAAAACGAAATTTTTCTTGTTCGCTCGCCGCTTTCGCCAGTATCCATTGTCGGAAGGCGGCTATTTTACCCAGTTCAGCCTGACTGTCATGACAAACGAGATAAAACGCATTCTTACTGACCAGAACGTCATTAAACGGGCAGACCAACCGGCCGGCCTCGATTTCGGACTGGGACATCACATTATTGGCCAGTGCGACCCCTTGCCCGTGAATAGCCGCCTGCAGCACCATCGCGCTGTGGCTGAAAATAGGCCCCTGCTGCACATTAATATGGCTTAGACCAAGCTGACGGGTATAAGTTTGCCAGTCGCGGCGGGAAGCATCGTGCAACAGCGTATGTTGCGCCAGATCCGCAGGTGTTTTCAATGCTTTGTCACCGGTCAGCAGCGCCGGTGAACAGACGGGCAGCAGATATTCGGCGTACAATTTTTCGACGCGCAGACCTGGCCAGTTGCCGCGGCCATAGAAAATCGCCACGTCGACGTCATCCGCCAGTTTGTCTTCCTGACGGTCCACGGCCTGGATTCTGACATCAATCCCCGGATAAGCTGAGTTAAAGCTTGAGAGTCGCGGCACCAGCCACTGGATCGCAAAACTGGGCAATAAACTCACCGTTAAGGCCCCTTTCGCGCTTCGCGCCTGCAGTTTACGCGTCGCCTCGGTCAGCTGCGAAAAAATCTCTTTAATATCCTGAAAATAGCTCTGGCCTTCTTCCGTCAGCAGCAGCGATCGATTGCGGCGGCGAAACAGCTTCAGCCCTAGAAAATCCTCTAGTGACTTGATTTGGTGACTTACTGCGGCCTGCGTCACAAAAAGCTCATCTGCTGCGCGAGTGAAGCTTAAATGACGTGCGGCTGCATCAAAAACACGTAATGCATTCAGGGGCGGTAATCGCTTTGACATGGTTATTCTGGCTTAGATGTTAAGGCGTTTTAACAAACAGGAAACAACAGTTAACCTATTAGTTTTTTTTATCTGAGCCATTATAATTTGTCCGTTGAGGTTCTACCAGCAAATACCTATAGTGGCGGCACTTCCTGAGCCGGAACGAAGAGCTTTTTTTGGAATGCGTGTTCCAACAAGCTTTTGGCTTACGGTTGTGATGTTGTGTTGTTGTGTTTGCAATTGGTCTGTGTTTGCAGACCATGGTAGTTAAGCTACCCTTTTCACTTCCTGTACATTTACCCTGTCTGTCCATAGTGATTTAATGTAGCACCGCAACAAGCGGTGCTTTTTTTTGCCTGTCTGCCGCCGCGCTGACCAGAATCTCCTCCTCTCTTCCTTTCGCCAGCCTTGCCCTGATGACTAAATTGCGCGACGATCGTCGTATTGCAACGAGGAACTCCATGAACGCATTCAATCCTGCTCACTTTCGCGCCCAGTTTCCTGCGCTGGCCGATGCCGGCGTTTACCTTGATAGCGCGGCGACGGCGCTGAAGCCGCTCGCCACGATCGACGCCAGCGACCAGTTTTACCGCCTTAGCGCGGGCAACGTTCATCGTAGCCAGTTTGCCGCCGCGCAGCGCCTGACTGAACGCTATGAAAATGCCCGTGAGCGCGTGGCGGCGCTGCTGAATGCCCCGTCCGCGAAAGATATCGTCTGGACGTGCGGCACCACCGAAGCCATCAATATGGTGGCGCAGAGCTATCTTCGCCCGCGCCTGCGGCCCGGCGATGAAATCATCGTCAGCGAAGCGGAGCACCATGCCAACCTGGTTCCCTGGCTGATGGTCGCAGAGCAAACCGGTGCCCGGATCGTGAAGCTGCCCATCGGAGCCGATCGCCTGCCCGACGTCGCCCTCCTGCCTTCTCTTATTACGCCGCGCAGTCGGCTGCTGGCCATCGGCCAGATGTCCAACGTGACCGGCGGCTGTCCGGACCTGGCGACGGCAATCCGCCACGCACACGACGCCGGAATGGTGGTGATGGTTGACGGTGCTCAGGGGGCGGTGCATTTTCCCGCCGACGTTCAGCGGCTGGATATCGATTTTTATGCGTTTTCCGGCCATAAGCTGTACGGGCCCACGGGAATTGGCGCGCTGTACGGCAAAAGCACCCTGCTGGATGCCATGTCGCCGTGGCTCGGCGGCGGCAAAATGATTACTGAAGTCACGTTCGAAGGTTTTAAAACCCAGACCGTACCCTATCGCCTGGAGGCCGGGACGCCAAACATTGCCGGCGTCATTGGCCTGAGCGCGGCGCTGGAGTGGCTGGAAGAGACCGATATCGCCCAGGCCGAAAGCTGGAGCCGTAGCCTGGCGACGCTGGCGGAAGATGAGCTGGCGAAGCGGCCAGGCTTTCGCTCCTTCCGCTGTCAGGAGTCCAGCCTGCTGGCGTTTGACTTCGCCGGCGTACATCACAGCGATATGGTAACCCTGTTGGCGGAGTCGGGTATTGCGCTGCGTGCCGGACAGCACTGCGCCCAACCGCTGCTGGCGGCCCTGGGCGTTAGCGGTACCTTGCGCGCCTCGTTTGCCCCCTATAATACTCAGGATGATGTTTTCGCGCTGGTTCATGCCGTTGACCGCGCCCTGGAAATACTGGTGGATTAATGACGACTTCTCACCCTTTTGGTACCCGCATCACCGCAGAGACCTTACGCCAGACGTTTATCCCGCTCAGCCAGTGGGAAGATAAATACCGCCAGCTGATTTTATTGGGTAAGCAGCTGCCTGCGCTGTCGGATGACCTGAAAGAACGGGCGAAGGAGATTGCCGGCTGTGAAAACCGCGTCTGGCTGGGCTATAGCGTTGATGCTGACGGTAAGCTGCACTTCTTCGGCGATAGCGAAGGCCGGATTGTGCGCGGTATGCTGGCGGTGCTGTTGACTGCCGTTGAAGGGAAAAGCGCCAGTGCGCTGCTGGCACAGGATCCGCTGACGCTGTTTGATGAGCTGGGGCTACGCGGTCAGCTGAGCGCCTCGCGCAGTCAGGGGCTGAGCGCGCTGAGCGCAGCGGTGCTCGCCGCCGCCCGCGAGGGGTAATTTCTCTTTTAACCTCCCCCGGTGGCGCTACGCTGACCGGGGCTACAAGTTCGATGCAACCGGCAAGCCCGGACAGCTGCGCTGCACCACCTTCGGGAAACCCAGTTCAAGACCTGCAACCCCCGGTGGCGCTGCGCTGACCGGGGCTACAAGTTCGAAGCAACCGGCAAGCCAGGACAGCTGCGCTGCACCACCTTCGGGAAACCCAGTTCAAGACCTGCAACCCCCGGTGGCGCTGCGCTGACCGGGGCTACAAGTTCGAAGCAACCGGCAAGCCAGGACAGCTGCGCTGCACCACCTCCGGGAAACCCAGCTCAAGACCTGCACCCCCCGGTGGCGCTGCGCTGACCGGGGCTACAGGCTACAGTCGGCGCCATACCGTCGCCCGGGCAAGGATTGACCCCGCTGCCCGGGAGAGTTACCCGGCAGAAGCCGCCTCACGCTCCGCCTTCGCCAGCATTTTCTTCAGCGCATGGGACACGGCGACAAAACCGAAGGTCGCGGTGACCATCGTCGCTGCGCCAAATCCGGAGGCGCAATCCATTCGTTTCGGGCCATCGGCGGTGCTCTTCATCGCGCAAACGCTGCCGTCGGCCTGCGGATAGACCAGCGCTTCGGTGGAAAAAACGCAATCCACGCCAAGCTTACCTTTGCTGTTCTTGACCACCCCGAACTGACTCTTCAACCGCTCGCGCAGCTTTGCCGCCAGCGGATCCTGAATAGTTTTCGCCAGATCGGCTACCTGAATCTGCGTCGGGTCGATTTGCCCGCCCGCGCCGCCGGTGGTCACCAGCGGCACCTTATAACGGCGACAGTAGGCGATTAACGCCGCCTTGGGCCGTACGCTGTCAATCGCATCGATCACATAGCTGAAGCCGACGCCGAGATACTCCGCGACGTTTTCCGGCGTGACAAAATCGTCCACGACCGTCACCCGACACTCGGGGTTAATCAGACGAATACGCTCGGCCATCACCTCGGCTTTCGCCAGCCCGACGTTGCCCCCCAGGGCATGAACCTGTCGGTTAGTGTTAGTGACGCAGACATCATCCATATCAATCAGGGTAATCGCGCCAATCCCGGTTCTTGCCAGCGCTTCCGCCGCCCAGGAGCCCACGCCGCCGATACCGACCACGCAAACATGCGCGTCGGCAAAACATTGCAGCGCTTTTTCACCATATAAACGCGCCGTGCCGCCAAAGCGTTGACGCCAGGCATCGCTGATTACAACAGACATAAAACCTCAGAATGCATCAGGGCCTGCCAGCGCAAGCCCCATCGTGCGAATAAAAGATCAATGCGACCGCCAGGCGCTCCCGGAGACGGCGCGTTGCGCCGGTCCGGGCGACAAAATATCAGACGGTAGCGCGTTAACCGCTAAAGACGTTGCCGGCGCCCGGGGCATTTTTCAGCACCCAGACGCGACCATAGTGGTTATACCAACCGGCACGGTGACCGGCATCTGCGCCGATCCCCTGGTAGATATCGAAGTGCTGGCCTTTAATCGCCCCACCCACATCCAGCGCAACCATCAGACGCAGCTCGTACTGCCCGTTAAACTTGCCGTTATTATCCAGCAGAGGCACTTCCGCCAGCAAGGTCGTTCCCGGCGGAATAATGCTGCGGTCAGAAGCCACCGAGGCGCGACCAATCAGTGGCACCGCGCTGGCGCCTTTTACCGGGGCAAAGGACTGCGGTTTAAAGAAGACGAACGACGGGTTCTGTTCAAGCAGCTCGCGAACTTCGGCTTCACTATGTTTCTCGCCCCATTCACGGATCGCCTGCATCGACATATCTTCTTTCTTCACTTCACCGCGATCGATCAGGACCTTACCAATGCTGCGATACGACCAGCCATTTTTCCCGGCATAGCTAAAGAAGTTCAGCGGAGAGCCGTCGCCAAAATCGATATAGCCGCTGCCCTGCACGTCCATAATAAAGTTGTCCATCAGCGAATTGCTGTAGGCCAGAATATAGTCGTCGCTCAGGGCGCCGGCATAAATGCTGGCGCGGGACGGCAGCTTACCGCGCTTCGGCGGCATGCGATAAATCGGGTACTGGAATTCGCCCTGGCGAGTATGGCGCGCCTGCACCACCGGAGTGTAGTAACCGGTGAACTGAACGTTGCCATAGCTATCGGCCCCCTGCATCTGCCAGGCATCAATGCCGAACTGGCTCAGGGTGCGGGTATCGCCACCGGCGCGCAGCCACTCCTGCAGCGCGTTATAGACGTTGCTCTGGCTATTATAAAGGCGCGGTGAGGCGCTGCGAATCTGACGGACCTGCTCGGAGAAGTCCCCGGCGTTAATCGGCGAACCGACCGCATCAGGCTGGTTAACCAAAGAGAACGGCTGGGTAAACTTCCCTTCATTATACTGCTGACCGCGATCGGTCGGTTTTGAGGAACAGGCGGCGAGCATCGCCAGCATTGCTCCCGTCGCTATATACTTTGCCCAACATCCTTTCATGGTATCTCTTCTTTATGCTGCTTAGTCGCGGTTCGTGATGAGGGAAGATAACAAACCCCCAGGGCTATTGAAATGCGCGAAAGCACCACAAATACAATCTTGCTCAAAAAACAAGCCGAAAGTGGTTCTTTATACACCATTTATTACAAATTTGATGATTTTACTGAAAAAGGGTTGCATCAAAACGCGAGCGGAGTATAGTGCGCTTCCACGGACGCGGGGTGGAGCAGCCTGGTAGCTCGTCGGGCTCATAACCCGAAGGTCGTCGGTTCAAATCCGGCCCCCGCAACCAATTAAAATCAGATAGCAGTAAGCTTTACTCGATGGAAGAGTAAAGACGGACGCGGGGTGGAGCAGCCTGGTAGCTCGTCGGGCTCATAACCCGAAGGTCGTCGGTTCAAATCCGGCCCCCGCAACCAATTTAAAATCTGATGCATAATTTACTCGATGAAGAGTAAAGACGGACGCGGGGTGGAGCAGCCTGGTAGCTCGTCGGGCTCATAACCCGAAGGTCGTCGGTTCAAATCCGGCCCCCGCAACCAACACAATGAACACCCTGACGGGTGTTTTTTTGTTTCTACGTACCGGTCACGGTCACGCCAGCAATACTCTCTACTCTTCTTCCCCGCCGCCAGTCAGGCGCGATGGATACCCGTCACGTTAATACTGACCTTTTCTTACCACGATGATGTCAGATGCGCCATCGCCTCCCCTTACGGAGCGGAAATGGCGCACGATGCTAAACATGGCAAATAGCCGGACTTACAGCAGCGCCAGCAGGAAAATCAGCTCGCCCAGCTCAATCGCCGCCCCCAGCGTGTCGCCGGTTTGCCCGCCCAGGGTGCGTTTCAGCAATTGCCCAAGAACAAAAATGGCCACCACGGCGATCCCCAACGCCGCCACGCCGTGCATGCCGGGTAGCAGCATGGCGGCCAGAATTGCCGCTACGCCTAGCGTCACGCAGGTTTGTCGCCCGCTTACTTTGCCGATAAATACGTTACCCAGACCTTCTTCGCGGGCGTAACGATGGCGATACATCAGCAGCACGGCGACGCCACGTCCGGCGGCACAAGCGGCCGCCAGCGCGGCCAGCACCGACGTTCCACGCAGCGCCAGCTCGCTGACAACCAGCACTTTTGCCAGTAATACAAAAATGAGCGCCAGCCCGCCGTGGGTCCCCAGTCGGCTGTCGCGCATAATCTCCAGCATCCGTTCCCGACGCCGGGCGGAAAAAACGCCGTCGCAGGTATCGGCGAGGCCATCGAGGTGAAAACCACCGGTCAGCAGCGCCAGCGCTAAAATGCTAAACAGCGCCGCAAGCGGAAGACCACACCAGGATTGAACGGCAAGAAATACCAGCCCGCTCAACCCTCCCAGCAGCGCCCCGACCAGCGGGAAAGTGACGATTCCCCGGACATACCGATCGATCTCCAGCCCCTGCGACCAGCGATCCGGCACCGGTAAGCGACTGAGAAAAGAGAGCGTAGCCCAGAATAATTTGATCATTTAATTTTGACTCCAATACCTGATACCACCAGCCAGACCTCATCCGCTGCCGCAGCCAGGCGCTGGTTAACCCGGCCGGCAATATCGCGAAAATGCCGCGCAAGGCGGTTTTCCGGGACAATCCCCATCCCCACTTCATTGGTGACCAACACCACTTTTGCCGGGCAGCGCTGGCACGCGGCAATCAGCGAGTGGATCTCCTCGTCTATGATCCGCTCCATTGCTGCATAATCCCAGTCGTCCGGGGAGCTCTCGCCCCCCTGAGCAAACAACATGTTGGTCACCATGGTCGTCATACACTCCAGCAGCACGGCTTCTTGCGGATCGTTACGCGGCGTAATGACCTCATCGAGATGGTGCCAGCGTTCGACGGTGCGCCAGTGCGCCGGGCGGCTATCGCGGTGGTGCTGGATCCGCTGCGCCATTTCGTCATCCACGATCTGCGAGGTCGCGAGATACAAAACCTGCGGTGAATCGGCGATGAGCGCCTCGGCGTGGCGGCTTTTCCCGCTGCGGGCGCCGCCGGTAACCAGAATCAGCATGATGGCTCCTGATGCTGCTGCATGATGTGGTAAATCTTTTCGATATCAATATGCTGGCGCATGGCGTCGGCCAGGATATCGAACTGTTGCGATTTGTATTGCGCATAGTGAAGAGTGGCATTCAGCGCCTCCAGCCCTTTGCGCCGACGCAGGCCGTTGACCAGCGCGCGGGTGAAATCATCGCTGTCGAACAGGCCGTGCAGATAAGTGCCGAATACGAGTCCGTCATCCGTCATTGCGCCATCCGCCACCAGCTCACCCTGTTTCTCCAGCTGCATCAACGGACGACAGCTCCCGTTAAGAGTCGTTTTCCCCATATGAATTTCGTAACCTCGCACCCGCAGAGCAGACGCTCCGGCCAGCCAGTCCGGCAGCGCGTTCGCCATTGTCGCCTCGACCTGAGTGGTGGTTTTATGTCGGGCAAACTGCGTCACGGTATTGAGCAGACCGAGGCCGGGCTGCGTCCCGAGGCCGGATTCCACCTCATCGACAATTGTCTCGCCCAGCATTTGATAGCCGCCGCAGATCCCCAGCAGCGGAATCCCCTGCTGATGCGCCTGCAAGACACCCGCCGCCATCCCACAGTCGTGCAGCCACTGCAGATCGCCCAGCGTATTTTTACTGCCGGGCAGGATAACCAAATCGGCCTGCGCCAGCTCCTGCGGGCGTCTCACGTAGCGCACGCGGACATCCGGCTGCGCCGCCAGCGCGTTGAAATCGGTGAAGTTTGAGGTATGGGGAAGCTGCACGACCGCGATGTCGATCTCGCGCTTCGCGGTGCTCAGATACTTCCCTTTCTGCAGCGCCACGCTATCTTCATCCTCCAGATCGACCTCCAGCCACGGCAGCACTCCCAGTACGGGGACGCCGGTTAATGCTTCGATCTGTTCGATTCCGGAATAGAGTAGCGCGATGTCGCCGCGGAATTTATTGATGATCACCCCTTTCACCCTGGCGCGCTCCTGCTCCTCAAGCAGCGCCAGCGTCCCGTAGATCGCGGCAAAGACGCCCCCTCTGTCGATATCGGCAACCAGGATCACCGGGCACTGCGCCATCTCCGCCATCCCCATATTGACGATATCGCGATCGCGCAGGTTGATCTCCGCCGGGCTACCGGCCCCTTCCAGCACCAGCACATCATACTCCTGCGCCAGGCTGCGGTAGACCGAGAGGATCTGTTCGCGCAGGCGCGGTTTATACTCGTGGTAGCTCACCGCATCCATATCGGTCGCCACTTTGCCCATCAGCACCACCTGAGCTTTCAGGTCGCTGGTGGGTTTCAGCAAGACAGGATTCATCCGCACGTCGGGTTCGATACCGGCGGCTTCGGCCTGAAAGATCTGCGCCCGGCCCATCTCTTTACCGTCTGCCGTGATCCCCGAATTAAGCGCCATATTCTGCGATTTAAACGGCGCCGTACGCCGGCCATCCTGATAAAAAATGCGGCATAAACCGGCCACCAGCACGCTTTTACCTACATCGGATGCCGTTCCCTGCAACATGATTGCCTGCGTCATGAGGCCTCCTCGTTCGCGTTTTCTCGCATTATTCTCCCATCCTGCTCTGTTTTATGCTGCTACTGCCCCGCTGCCAGAAGGCCATGCGGATCTCTTTTCAGGCCATCCCTGTCCATAGATACCGCGCGGCCATAAACATCACCAGCGCCAGCGTCGAGGCGACCCACATCAGACGCAGGGCACGGGGAATATCCTCGACCGAAATATCGCGTACGGCGTCGCCAATCCAGGGTTTGTCCACCCGCTGGCCAAAATAGTCATTCGGGCCGCCGAGTCGGACGCCTAACGCGCCGGCGACGCTGGCTTCCGACCACGCGCAGTTGGGGCTGCTGTGTTGATAGCGATCGCGCCAGCCAATACGCAGGGCGCCCGCGCCATCATAGCGACATAACCACGCCGCGAGGCTGAACAGCAGCCAGCTCAAACGCGCGGGAATACAGTTCGCAACATCGTCAAGGCGGGCGCTGACCATACCAATAGCGCGATATTTTTCATGTTTATACCCCACCATGGAGTCGAGGGTGTTGACCGCTTTATAGGCCATCGCCAGCGGCGCGCCGCCCAGCAGCAGGAAAAACAGCGGCGCAATAATGCCATCGACAGTGTTTTCTGCAACCGTCTCCACCACCGCGCGATTTATCTGTTCAGGCTGGAGCTGTGAGGTCTCGCGCCCGACAATCCATGAGAGCTTTTCCCGGCTTAGCGCCACATCGCCCGCGCGCAGCGGGCGTTCGACTTCCCGGGCGGAATCCGCAAGGCAGCGGCCGGCCAGGACCGTAAAGATCATCCACACTTCAACGCCCCAGCCTAGCCAGGGATGGAGACTTGCCGCCAGTTTCAGTACGCTCCAGGAGAGGAGCCAGGTCAGACCGACCACCGTCAGCCACATCAGCGCGCCGCCGATGCGCAGCGCGCGGTCGCGATGGCAATAGCGGCGCACGATACGTTGAGTCAAGGTGATGAGATTGCCGATCCAGCGCACCGGATGCGGCCAGCGCGGCGGGTCGCCGATGATAAAATCGAGCATCCAGGCCACGCACCAGGCAAGTAACGTCATCGCCCGGGCCTCGTTGCCGCCCGCCAGCGGGCGGCAATGGATGAATGGAGTCGTACCGCCATACCCTGTTCCTGTTCAGAGTGGTCGGGGTGTAAAGGTGCGCCTGACGCCGTCTTGCGACGGCACGCATCTGAGCAACCCACTTCCCACCGAAGTTGTTGGTAATGACCGACAGGCAGGTTTTCTGGCTTAGCGTCATCCTCGCCCGCCCTTCCCGGATTCGCGGCCGGTGGTATTTACGGGGTTGTCAGCATCACAGCAGCGGGGGCTGCGGAGGCGTTTCACCCCCTTCCCTTGCACCTGTTGGTTACCCTGCTGCTGCATCCGGACTCTCGTCAGACCGGGTGTCTGAAGCAACAGGCGGGCTATTATGCCATACGGATGAGCCGGTCGCTTGCAGTCAGAGGGGGGCGGAAAGGATGGCGCTGAGCGCCGTAAGCAGCCGTTGATTCTCCTCAGGGCTGCGAATCGCCACGCGGTAATAACCGTTTCCCAGTCCCGGATAGTTAGCGCAGCTGCGAATCAAGATATGCTGCTGCAGCAACGCCTGCTGCAGATCGGGCTCCGGGAGATGGCAACGTAAAAAAAGATAGTTCGCCCGCCCCGGATACACGGTCAGGCCAGGAAGCTGACGGAGAGCCTGATAAAATCGACTTCCCTCCTGCGCCAGCCATCGCCAGGTGGCCTGCTGATAGGCGCTATCCTTGAGCGCTATTTCCCCTGCCAGAGCGGCAAACGCGTTGATCGACCACGGCATTTGTTTTTCGCGCAGGCGGGCTACCGCCCGTTCATCGCTGTTAACCAGATAGCCCAGACGCAGGCCGGGAATGGCGTAGAATTTGGTGAGTGAGCGGAGCACCCAGATATGCGGATTATGCTGTAGAAAGGGGATAAATCCCGGCTGGTCAGGAATGAAATCAATAAACGCTTCATCAAGAATAAGCGCGATGCCGGCGTCCCGGCAGCGGGCGGCAATCGCGTCAAGCAGCGGGCGTGCCGGCAGCAGGCCGGTCGGATTATTGGGCGTACAGAGGAACAAACAGTCCAGCTCTGGCGTCAGCACATCGAGAATCGCGTCGGTCAACTGCCAGCCATCCTCTTCACGCAGCGCGAACTCGAGGAGAGTGCAATCGACCGTCTGCAGCGCGCGGCGATATTCTGCAAAACCAGGTTTCACCACCATCGCCGTGCGCGGCTTCAGCCCGTGAACGAGCGTAAAAATGGATTCGGTTTCGCCATTGCCTGCCAGGACCCACGATGCGGGAATACGGTGGTGCTCCGCCAGCGCAAGGTGCAGCTGCTGGTATTCAACGTCAGGGTAGCGCTCCGCCAGGGCAAGATTATCGATAAGCGCCCGTCTGACGCTCTCGGGCATGCCAAGAGGATTAATATTGGCGCTGAAATCCCGCAGCTGCTGCGCCTCAATGCCCAGCAGCGCAGCGGCTTCTCGGGTATTACCGCCGTGCACGCTCTTCAGTAGCGCCATCTCCCGCTCCCGTATTATCCGCGCCTTGCCAGCGTGGCGCCATCGGCGAAGTAGGCTTTAATCCCCGCCAGTATCGACTCAGCCACCTGCTGCTGGAAAGTCGCCGTTTTCAGCTTACGCTCTTCTTCTACGTTACTGATAAACGCCGTCTCCACCAGGATCGACGGAATATCCGGCGCTTTCAGCACCGCGAAGCCCGCCTGTTCGACCTGGTTTTTATGCAAATTATTGATTTTTCCCATTTTTTGCAGCACCGCCTTACCAAACTTCAGGCTATCGGCGATGGTCAGCGACTGCACCATATCGAACATCGTATGGTCGACATAGCGATCGCCGCTCTTGCTGACCCCCCCGATCAGGTCAGAGGCGTTCTGGGTCTGCGCGAGGAATTTCGCGGCGGTACTGGTGGCCCCTTTGGTCGACAGGGCAAATACCGATGAGCCTCGCGGCTGTCGGCTGGTAAAGGCATCGGCGTGAATCGAAACGAACAGATCGGCGCGCTGCTTTTGTGCTTTGGCCACGCGAACCTTCAGCGGAATGAAGACATCTTCATTGCGGGTCATGTAGGCGCGCATGTTGCCCTCTTTTTCGATCAGCGCCCGTAGCCGACGGGCAATCTGCAGCACCACATCTTTCTCACGGGTATGGTATTTGCCGATCGCGCCGGTGTCTTCGCCGCCGTGGCCCGGGTCAAGCATGATCACAATAGGTCGGTCGCGCCCGGCTTTACCCGGCTTCGGCCCGCTTTCTGCCGGCGGGACCTGACGGTCGAGATCGCCTTTGTTGTAATCTTCCAGTAACGCCAGCAGCGGATCCTGAACATCGGTGGCGGTCGCAGGATAGAGATCCATCACCAGACGTTCTTTAAAGCCGGCCACCGGTGCCAGGGCAAAGAGCTGCGGCTTGATGTTCTGTTTGAGTTCAAAGACCATGCGCACGGTTTGCGGATCAAACTGGCCGACGCGCGCGGACTTAATATAAGGGTCATCATCGCGAATACTCGCCCCCATGCCTTTTAGCACGGAGTTAAGATTGACGCCTTCCAGATCCACCACCAGCCGTTCCGGATTGCTCAACGCAAACTGCCGATATTTCAGCACATGACTGGATTCTACCGTAACGCGCGTATAGGTTGACGACGGCCAGACGCGTACGGCGACGACCTGCGCGGCGGCCGCTAAACCCAGCGGGCTGACGCTCATTAACCACATTGCGCCCGCCCCCTGTAAAAAACGACGGCGGCTTAATCCTGACTTGTATCCCGGCATGCCACTCCCAAGCAATAAAACGTATTCGTACTCAAAACAGACAGATTGACCGGAAACTTTAACGAAAGCTGCATAACCTGTCATCAATAAAAGGGTAAACAATCTTAGGCAGTACGCATTTGATCACAGATTTTTATCAGTTTCGTCGCAAATTTAGACTTGCGTTTAACGCCAAAACAGAATAAAAATACACTAATTACGAATAATCATGCATTGAGGGTTGGGTCATGGTGAAGGAGCGTCGCACTGAACTGGTAGAAGGATTCCGCCATTCTGTCCCCTATATTAACGCTCATCGGGGAAAAACGTTTGTCATCATGCTCGGCGGCGAAGCAATCGAGCATGAGAATTTCTCCAGTATTGTCAATGACATTGGCCTTTTGCATAGCCTGGGCATCCGCCTGGTGGTGGTCTATGGCGCACGCCCGCAGATTGATGCCAATCTGGCAGAGCATCACCACGAACCGGTCTACCATAAACAGACCCGCGTCACCGACGCCAAAACCCTCGAACTGGTGAAACAGGCTGCGGGCATGCTGCAGCTGGAAATTACCGCGCGTCTGTCAATGAGCCTGAATAATACCCCGCTGCAGGGCGCCCATATCAACGTGGTGAGCGGAAACTTTATTATCGCTCAGCCGCTGGGCGTCGACGACGGCGTGGATTATTGCCATAGCGGGCGCATCCGCCGTATTGATGAAGAGGCGATCCATCGCCAGCTGGATAACGGCGCTATCGTGCTGATGGGCCCGGTTGCCGTTTCCGTCACCGGCGAAAGCTTCAATCTGACCTCGGAAGAAATTGCCACCCAGCTGGCCGTTAAGCTGAAGGCGGAAAAGATGATCGGTTTCTGCTCGTCGCAGGGGGTTTACAACCAGGATGGAGTGATTGTTTCCGAACTGTTCCCCAACGAAGCTCAGGCGCGTGTGGAAGAGCTGGAGGCGGAAGAGGATTACAACTCCGGCACGGTGCGTTTTCTGCGCGGTGCGGTTAAGGCCTGCCGCAGCGGCGTGCGGCGTTGTCACCTGATCAGCTATCAGGAAGACGGGGCGCTGCTGCAGGAGCTGTTCTCACGCGACGGTATCGGCACCCAGATCGTCATGGAAAGCGCCGAGCAGATTCGCCGCGCCACCATTAACGATATCGGCGGTATTCTTGAGCTGATTAGCCCGCTGGAGCAACAGGGCATTCTGGTGCGCCGCTCCCGCGAACAGCTGGAGATGGAAATCGATAAATTCACGATTATTCAGCGCGATAACACCACGATTGCCTGCGCTGCGCTCTATCCGTTCCCGGAAGAGAAAATCGGCGAAATGGCCTGCGTCGCGGTGCATCCGGACTATCGCAGCTCATCGCGCGGGGAAGTGCTGCTGAACCGCATTGCCACCCAGGCGAAGCAGATGGGATTGAGCAAATTGTTTGTCCTTACTACCCGCAGTATTCACTGGTTCCAGGAGCGCGGCTTTACGCCGGTCGATATCGATCTGCTGCCGGAAAGTAAGAAAGAGATGTACAACTACCAGCGTCGCTCCAAAGTCATGATGGCCGATCTCGGCTGATGTCACCGCCGCGGATCGCGGCGTAAACGCCTTATCCGGGCGACCTCTCCTCCGCCCCCCGGAGCCAGCTCATCTCACATTTTCCCCGGCTAAGCGCTGCGCCAGCCGGGGAAACCGCTGGCGGTTGAGCCGGCGATCCCCGGCTAGCGGCTGAAGGTTAAAGTTACACGCCGCTGGCAAAAATGTCCGCCAGCCCGCTGCGCCGCTCGGTACGGGCGACGATAGACTGGGTTAGCACCTGTTCATCGGCATAAATCGAGAGCCGCTGTTTTGCCCGCGTGATCGCGGTATAGACCAGCTCGCGGGTGACCAGCGGTACGATTTTGGCGGGCAGAATCAACGCCGCATGGTCAAACTCCGACCCCTGCGATTTATGCACCGTCATCGCCCAGGCGGTGTCGTGCTCCGGCAAACGACTTGGCTGCACCGATTTAATGCTGCCATCCGGCATCGGGAACCAGACCCGCAGCCCCTCCCCTCGTTCCAGCGCAATACCGATATCGCCATTAAACAGCCCCAGCGCGCTGTCGTTGCGGGAAATCATCACCGGACGCCCTTCATACCAGCGTGAATGCCTCGGCAGCGTTATCGCCCGCCGACGGTTAAGCATCTGCTCCAGCTGTTCATTCACCCCGCTGACGCCGTAAGGGCCGTCGCGCAGGGCGCACAGTAGCTGAAATTCACCAAAGGCGGCGATCAGTGCCTCCGGCTCGGCCCGCTCGCGAAGCAGCTGCAAATAGCGACCGTATCCTTCCTGCGACTGCTTTAGCATGACTTCATACTCTTCAGTCGTACTCAGCGGATGCAGCACAATATCCTCGAAGGCCTGGCGTAACGTCGCTCTGACGCCGTGACGATCGCCGTTGTTCACGGCGCGAGCCAGGCTACCGATGCCGGAATGGCTGCCAAAACGATAGCTTTTTTGCAGCAGGCACAGGCTGTCGCGCAGCGCGCCGGCGACATCACTTTCTCCCGCCGGCACCGGGTGGCCGGTCAGCCTCTCCAGCTGCGCCGCACGTCCGGCGGTATAGCCGGCATTGACCCAGGCACAAATATCCCCGAGCACCGCTCCGGCCTCCACCGACGCCAGCTGATCGCGGTCGCCGAGGAAAATAACCCGCCCGTGCTCCGGCAGGGCATCAATCAGCCGCGCCATCATCGGCAGGTCAATCATTGAAGCTTCATCCACCACCAGCACATCGAGGTGCAGCGGATTACCGGCGTGGTAGCGCATCCGTTGGCTACCGGGCTGAGCGCCCAGCAGACGATGCAACGTGCTGGCTTCGGTAGGTAACAGCGCCTTCTGCTCATCGGTTAGCGGCAGGCGACGCAGCGCCTCCCCCAACGATTCCGTCAATCGTGCCGCCGCTTTCCCGGTCGGCGCCGCCAGTCGGATACGGCAGCGCGGTTGCCGGGTTGTCTGAATCAACGCCGCCAGCAGTCTGGCGACGGTGGTGGTTTTTCCGGTGCCGGGACCGCCGGAAATCACCGAAATACGGCGGGTCAACGCCACTGCGGCGGCAACTTTTTGCCAGTCGATCTCATCGCTGGCGGGGAACAGCGCGTCCAGCGTTCGGGCCAACAGGGCCTCGTCAACGTCCACAACCTGGTTAGCTTCGTTGAAGAAGCGGGCGACGGTCAGCTCATTACGCCACATCCGGTTGAGATAGAGTCGGTCGCCGCACAGGACGATCGGCGTTGGACGTTCGCCACCGCTGACCGCCTCCGAAGCAAGCAGCAGCGCGGACCAGTCATCGGGGACGCCCGCCTGGGCCAGCAGCTGTTCACGCAGTTCGTTGGTTTTACCGCTCAGAAACTCGTCCGTCCGCAGACGCGCTATCGGCAGACAAACGTGCCCTTCGCCGGCATCACGGCTAAGCACCGCCGCCGCCAGCTTCACCGCCGGATGCGCCTCTTGCGCCACCATCAGGGCAAACTGCACATCTAACGGGCGCAGCAGGCGCTGACTGGCCGCTTCCAGCAGCAGTTCATCCATCGTCATGACAGAACCTCCTGAACGTCTCCGGCAAACAGCGCATCGAGACCGTCAATCAGCGGCTGCGCGGGACGGGTGGTGAAAATGCCCTGCTCGCCCCCCTGCCCGTCCATGCCGCGTAAAAAGAGATAAATAACGCCGCCAAAATGGCGTTCGTAGTCGTAGTCCGCAATGCGGTGTCGCAGGTAGCGGTGCAGCGCCAGACTATAAAGCTGGTACTGCAGATCGTAGCGATGCGCCCGCATCGCCTGTTCCATCGCCTGACGGGTGTAGGCCTCGCGGTCCTCTCCCAGCCAGTTCGATTTATAATCCAGCAGGTAATATCGGCCGTTATGGCGGAAAACGAGGTCGATAAAGCCTTTTAACATCCCGCGGACCTGGCGGAAGTCGAGCAGCGGGCAATCTACGGAGAGCGGATCGTAGCGGCGAATCAGCGCGTCCAGACGCAGCGGTTCCAGCGGGCGTTCGATCGGCAAATAGAAGGCCATTTCGACCTGCTTATCCATCGCGGAAAGTTGGTTCAGCGCAATCCCGGCCCCCGGTAACGGAGTCCGGAGCACGTCATCCAGCCACTGCGTCAGCACCGGCGTCCACTGCTCACCGAAGCCGCCGGACTGCAGCTTTTCCGCCATCCAGTCAGCAGGCACTGGTTGGGTAAAATCGAGATCTTCAAACAGGCTGTGCAGGAATGTCCCCGGCGATGCGCCGCGCGGAAACTGATGCGGCGTAAGCTGCGGTTCTGCGGCGACGTCACCGACGCCGGCGGCATCAACGTCAAGACGCGGCAACAGATCCTGAGCCGCGCTCTGACCATGCTGCTGTAATCCGGAATAGCTGGTCACCCGCCAGTCATCGCTAACCTGACGCTCAAGGCTCCTGGCGGACAGCGGCGGCAGCGTCTCCTGCGGCGCCTGCCAGGGCGTAGCATCCGGGACAGTGGCCATTTGCAGCGCGATATCTTCGCCGCAGAAGGCTTGCAAACACGCAGCCAGCCCGGCGGCATCCATGGCTTCGGCGCCTTGTAGCAGGCGCCCGAGCGCGCTCTGATGAAAATCGCTGGCGCCGGGTTTGTCGCTGCGTCGGGTGCTCAACGGAGCCACGCCGAGACTGCAGTGCCAGACCGCGCGGGTCAGCGCGACGTACAGCAGACGTAAATCTTCCGCCAGGCGCTCCGCCTCCGCCAGCTCCAGACTGCCCTCATCCTGACCAAGATCGAGCACCGCGGCAAACGAGTCGCGATCGTGATAAAACGCCTGATCCTGTTTGCGGAAACGAGCAATAAACGGCAGCCAGACCAGCGGGTATTCCAGCCCCTTTGATTTGTGGACGGTGACGATTTGCACCAGATGCTTATCGCTTTCCAGGCGCATCTGCTGACTGGACGCATTGCTGTCCGGTTCGGCGATATGCTGCGTCAGCCAGCGCACCAGCGCATGTTCGCTTTCCAGCTGGCTGGCCGCCTCCTGCAGCAGTTCGCTGATATGCAGGATGTCGGTTAAACGGCGTTCACCGCCGACCGTCACCAGCAGGTTTTCCGCAATCTGCCGCGCGCTCATTAGCGCCCGCAGCATCGGCATCACCCCGCGCTGGCGCCAGATTTGCCGGTAGCCGCTGAACTCTTCAACCAGCGCGTCCCACGCTCGTTCATCCTGGTTGAGGCGTTCAATATCCAGCGCATTCAAGCCGAATATCGATGTTGCCAGCGCACTGCGTAGCGTATTTTCTCGTTCGGGAGCCAGCACCGCCTGCAGAAGCCATAAAATCTCCTGCGCTTCCGGCGTGTCAAAAACGCTATCGCGGTTAGAGAGATACACCGACGGGATCGCCAGCGCCCGTAAGGCCTCCCGGATCAGCGAGGCTTCCTGACGGTTACGTACCAGAACCGTGATATCGGAGGCCTGAACCGGCCGGGCGGCGTTGTCGTTACGCCAGAGCAACGCGCGCCCCTGTTGACCGGCGCTTAGCCAGTCGCGAATTTGCGCCGCGCATAGCTGCGCCATAAACGTCTGATAATCACCGGATCCCACCGCCTCGCCCGGCATCAGCCAGATGTTCATGGCCGGAACCGCGTCGTTATCTACGGTAAAGCGCAGCCCGTGGTTTTTCCCGGCCGGCCTGACCGGCAAGAAAGGGATCTCCCGGAACATAAAGGGGTTATCGCTCAGGCTGAACAGGCGGTTAACGCTTTCAACCATCCCGGGAGCAGAACGCCAGTTGGTATCCAGCGTATAGTGAGCCGCCACATCGCCACGCGCTTTCATATAGGTGAAAATATCCGCGCCGCGGAAGGCATAGATGGCCTGCTTGGGGTCGCCGATTAACAGCAGCGCCGTCTCCGGCTGCTGCCGCCAGATACGGCGGAAAATTCGGTACTGCTGCGGGTCGGTGTCCTGAAATTCATCAATCATCGCCACCGGGAAACGCTGACGAATGGCGCTAGCCAGCGCTTCTCCGCTCTCGCCGCGCAGCGCATCATCCAGCCGGCTGAGCATGTCATCAAAACCGAGTTCGCCGCGCCGACGCTTTTCCCGGGCGACCGCTTCGCGGATCTCCACCATCGCCCTGGCGATAACCAGATCCGTCAGCGTCAGCGGAGAAGCCAGCAGCTCTTCAACCGCACTGAACAGTGGATGCACCGGCGGTTCACCGCCTGCTTTGGTTCGTTCATGTAAGAAGGGCTGCGAGAATTTCTCCAGCGCGTCAGGAAGCTGGTAGCCGAGCGTCTCTTCCTGCGCCCAGGCGTTGATTTTCTCTATCCACTTTCCCTGATTGCCGCGATTGAATTTGCGGCGGTCGAGACCGGAGTTCTCCAGCACCGCCTCAATCTCTGCAACCTGTTCCCGCCACTGTGTTTTCATGGCGTTAATTCGCGCAATGATTTGCTGATGGCGTTCGGCCAGCGTCTCTTCTGCCGCCGGCGGGGATTTGAGCTGCGGGGCTTCGCCCTGCAACCAGCGATCGAGGGATTTCAACAGATCGCGCGGACCTTTCCACGCTTCATGAATGACGGCGGCGATCTCCCGCGGCAGCGGATAGCAATGTCGACGCCAGAAGTCGGCGCAGGCCTGGTAACGCAGCCGGGATTCATCTTCGATCAGCTGCTGCTCAAAGAGCATCCCGGACTCAAAGGCATTGAGGCTCAGCATTCGCTGACAAAAGCCGTGAATGGTAAATACCGCCGCTTCGTCCATCTGTCGTTCCGCCAGCAGCAGGGTATTCGCCGCCTGGTTCTTATCCGGAATTTCAGCCAGCAGAGCGCTATAGAGGGGATCGGTCGCGCTGTCGCGCAGGCAGGCAATACGCAGCTCGTGGATATTGCTGCGAATACGGCCGCGCAGTTCTTCGGTGGCCGCTTCGGTGAAGGTCACCACCAGCAGCTCTTCCACGCTGACCGCACGAGGAAAGGCGGATTCCCCGCCAAGTCCCAGCAGTAGCCGCAGGTACAGTGCGGCGATGGTAAAGGTTTTTCCGGTGCCCGCAGAGGCTTCTATCAGGCGCTCGCCCGTCAAGGGCAAGCGCAGGGGATCCAGAGACTCGGCGGTTTCGGTCATTCGTTCTCTCGCATCAGGGGTAAGGATTTCTGCAACGCGCTGACGCTTTCCCAGACTTTGCCACCTTCAGGGTGGACGTAATCGGTCTTGCCATTCTGGCTGCCGGAAATCTGGGACAATATCGCCATGCCTTGCGGAACCACCACCGTCTGATGGAAGAAATCGGCAAGTTTTTGCGGCGTCAGCAGTTTAATCTGAGCCACTACTTTATCACGTGAATCGAAGCGCATATTACCGCGATCGAAATCTTTGCTCAGCTGCGAGGCTTCGCCGCCCAGCGTTTGCGGCGCCTGGGTCATCTGACTTATCACCGCCTGCTGGATCTGCGCAAACTCTGCCGGGCTCATCGCCCGCAGTTTAGCTTCCGCGGTCGGGAAGAAGGCCTGGAAGCGCTGCCAGAGGAAAGCAGGCTGTTTATCGCTGCTTTGCAGCAGGAAGCCCATCCCCCACTGGCGCCCGATGTTCATCGGGAAAGCAAACACCGCGTAGCCAAGCTGCTCTTCGGTACGCAGCTGGTTATAGAACCACGGCTGAATAATCTGCCCGAGCAGGGAGCTGGCGGCGGAGCTGCTGTATTCATCCACGTTCGGCGGGGCGAAGACGGCGGCCAGCGCCGAATCGGTGCTGTTACCCGGTTTTTCAAAAATCGCCAGCTGCTGACTGTTGATCAGGACGTCTTTGTTGCGACACCACTCATTGCCATCAGATCCCAGCTGCTGCTGGATCTGACGCGCCATGGCGGTGGACTGTTCGGCGGTGAGGTTGCCAATCACCAGCAGCTCCGGGCGCCCTTTCGCTTTCAGGTTGTCACGATAGGCCAGCACCTCTTTCAGGCTAATTGACGGCAGCAGCGCCCGCCGCTCCTCGCGCTGGAAATAGGGCACCTGGGACAACATCTGAACCGGCATGATCGCCTGGTCGTAGGCTTTGCCTTTGTCCGCCGAATCCATCATCTGCGCATACCAGGATTTAGCCTGCTCCAGCTGCTCTTCGGTCGGCGTATAGCTGAAATAGCCGTCCAGTAACGCGGTAAACAGCTGAGGCAGCCGCTGGGTGTAGCCATTGGCATTGACCATTAACCCGTTATTGGCGCCGGTTGAGAAAGAGATGCCGCCCACCGCCGCCTGGTTGCTGAGCTGATCGAGAGCGATGCCTGCCAGATAGTCATTCAGCGCGAACATGACCTGGCTACGGGCGCTGTCCATGGCCTGCGGATTACGCAGCACCAGCGAAACGTCAGCCTTTGGCTCGCTGGCGAAGAACTGACTGGGCGCATAGACCACCCGCAGCGTCGGCTCATCAACGATCAGCTGCGGATGCGGGTAGGCTTTATCGCTTTTAATCAGCGTAAAATCGTCAGGAATATACGGGTTCAACACCGGCAGCTTCAGGTCGATAGCGCTCGCCTTCTGCTGCCAGTCGCTAAAGGTCTGCGCGCTGATCTTGTCGACCTGATACGGCGCATTCACAAAGTAAGCGCTCTTGTTATGCGGTTCCTGCGGGCTGATATACCAGACGCGGGCATTTTGCGGCGTCATCATCGCCAGCCGCTCTTTAATCGCCTGCGGGTCGTAGCGATCGGCTATGTTGACCACGTCCAGCGCATGTTCCACCGGTACGCGAATCATGGTATCCGCCAGCCATTCCACATAATCCATATCGCGGTTGATCGATGGATAGCGGAAATCAAGCGCCAGAACGTGGGACAGCTCATCGAAATAGCGTTTGTCGATGCCCTGGCTACGCAATAGGTTAAGGTAGCTGAAGATCGCCGCCGCCACTTCATCACGGTGCGCCAGACCTTTGTCGGTCAGGGTCGCCGAAATCGCCAGCACGCCGCTGTTGCCGTTGACCGCCGGATCGGAATCCGCTCGAATACCCTCGACCAGACCTTGCTGCTGCAGCCAGTCAGATAAGGTTCCCGGGCTGCGGTTACCGATCATGTAGGTCACCAGCTCGTCGGTTTTGCTGCGGAATTGCTCGCTGTTGTTATCAATACGGAATTCAACGCGCAGCACTTTGCGCGGCATTGCCGGGACATAGTGAATGATGATGCCCTTTTGCGCATCGGTCACGACCGGAACGGTGATTTCCGGTTTATTGATATTGTGGTTTGGCACCCGACCATAGGTTTTCGCCGCGATGCTCGCCAGTTCCGGCAGCGGTTTGTTGCTGTAAATGACCGCCTTCATCAGGTTCGCCGAGTACCAGCTGTCGCGGAAAGTATGCAGAGCGTCGAGCACCGGTTTACCGGGCTTGTCGCTAAGCGTCTCGAGGTTACCGCCGGAAAAATGCGATGCCGGGTGCGCCGGGTTAATGGTTTCTGCACTCACCTGCGCCATGCGCATCCCGTCACGGGTGCGCGCCATGGTCAGCTCGGCGTTGACCGCATTACGCTCGCGATCGGCATATTTTTTATCCAGCAGCGGAGCAGCAATGGCATCCGCCAGACGATCGACCGCGCCGTCAAGGGCATCGTTTTCGACTTCAAGATAGAAGGCGGTGCGATAAGGCGCGGTACTGGCATTATGGCTGCCGCCGTGCATTTTCAGAAATTCGGCGAGGCTGTCCGGCTGCGGATAATTTTGCGAGCCCATCAGCGTCATGTGCTCCAGAAAATGCGCCAACCCCTGATGATCGGCGGGATCCTGCAGCGACCCCACGGGCACCACCAGCGCAGACAGTGATTTCACCGCCTGCGGATCGGAAACCAGCAGAACCACCATGTCATTATCCAGGCGAATGGCCTGATACTGTCGGGGATCTTTTTCGCTTTTACGAATGGTTTCCTGAATCGGTTGCCATCCGGTATCTGCCTGACTTAACGGCGCCCAAAGGGCAGCCAGTACTAAAATAACCTTGAACCATACACTGCGGGGCATTCACGAACCTCATCATTAACAAACTTTGCGCTGACTGCGTCAGCGTTATGCACATCAGTCCGTGATTGGTTGCGCATGATAATTGAACACCTTATTCTGCGCAATTTTTATACTATTACAAATTTATTCGGGCTGATGGAAACGAAATATCGGCAACAGGTAGCGCTGTGTTTGCGTAATAATTTCTTCATAGTAAGCCGGTTCAAGCGTGCGCCAGAGGCGTTGATACCACACATCCGTCCCTTCGCCACTGACCACCATATTACCTTCATAGACCTGAAGAAATTTGCTACGCGCTTTTTGTTGCGTCTCTTCGTCCGTTAACATGACATCCTTTTCAGCGTCATAACAGACTTTTAGCCATGCACCGCCGCTTTCTGGCAGTAACAGCAGCGGTCTGGACATGCCTTGCAGGTAACCCTCTACCAGCTGATCAAGGTACGCTTTGGCCTGTTCCTGCGCCAGCGGCGGGAAACGCCATTCGCCCTCTTTGCGCACCAGCAGCCGGCTTTCACCGGTTCCGCCGCTAGCACAGTAGACAAGGTGTTCCAGCCAAAGTTGCATCCCCTGTGCGACGCTCAGCAGCGACGGTCGCCAGCGCAGCAGGCCGTCAGATTGTACCTGCTGTAGCCACCCCGTAATGTTGACTCCGTTACATTGCAGATCGATTTCCATACTCTGCCCCGGCTGGCGGCTGGCAATGACCCGCTCCGCAAGGTTCTGCATCTCCTGACGCTGCGTCTCCCAGGCCAGCTCGCCAAAAGCACCAAAGGGCAGCTCTCCCGCGGCGCGAAAGCGACGGTACATCGTCGACGCATCCTGTTGTTCAATCAGCGTATTCAGCAGCTGCTGGTTCAGTTGATAACGGCTAAGTCCTTCGAGGGTGAACGGCTCATCATCGGGGATGTCACTCTCTTCAGAACGGAAGTTGACCCGCAGGCGCTGCTGAAAAAAGGCGCGTACCGGGTGTTGCCAGAATCGCAGCAGCTGTTCAAACGGCAGCGTTTCGATAGCCGGCGCCGGCAGCGGCTGGATAAAGTCGCTATGCGCCTCTCCCTGCTGGCTGGCAGCCGCCAGCCACTCCCGGGCGTAGCTCTGATATTCGTCATCACGGAAGTTGGCCGCATCAAAGGGCATTCGCGTATGCAGATGCGTGATATGTGTTTTGACCCGTCGCTCACTGGCGTCACAATCCAGCGCCTCATCCCCGGCCAGGCAGTGGCTCTGGCCAATATAGTCCGCCAGTTCTTGCACCAGCACCGAAGGGTAACGTTCGCTATTATCCTGAATCGAGCGCCCGATGTAGCTGATATACAATGTCTGTTCGGCGGACATCAGCGCTTCCAAGAACAGATAGCGGTCATCATCGCGACGGCTGCGGTCGCCGCGCTGCGGTTTCTGACTCATTAAATCGAAGCCCAGCGGCGCCAGCGTCCGCGGATAAACGCCGTCGTTCATCCCCAGCAGGCACACCACCTTGAACGGTATAGAGCGCATTGGCATCAGGGTACAGATGTTGATCGGTCCGGCGAGGAAGCGCTGGCTGATGCGCTGCTGGTCCAGCCGCTGCGCCAGCTCATCGCGCAATAAAGACAGAGGAACGGAGTGCTCATATTGTGCCTGGGCTCCTTCGCCAATCACCGCCTGCCATTGCTGTTCAATCAGCGCCAGCGCCGCTTCGGTGTCGCCGTCGGGCAGGAAAAAGTCATTTAGCAGTTCGCGACAAAGCGGCAGCCATTCCGCCAGCGGACGCTCCTGCACCAGCTTCCGGCGCCAGAGGTTAAGCTGCATCAGCAGCGAAGCCAGATTACCAACCAGCTCAGCGATCAGCCCGCTGGATTCATCATAGGGCAGGACCGACTGCCACTCACCCTGGCTGCTGTCCATCGCATAGCCCAGCAGCATGCGCGTGAGGCCAAAGCGCCAGGTGTGTTGCCCGGTGGCGGGGAGATCCAGTTCGCGCACATTATCGTCATCCATTCCCCAGCGCACGCCGGATTCATTAACCCACTGACGCAGATAGCGCAGCCCCTCTTCGTCAATGTTAAAGCGCGCGGCGAGCACCGGAACATCAAGCAGAGCCAGGACATCTTCGCTGGCAAAGCGGCTGTCGGGCAGAGAAAGCAGCGTAATAAACGCCTGCAGAGCCGGATGCGATTCGGTGGCGCGCCGGTCGGAAATCGCCCACGGTAGCCAGCGTTCGCCGCTGGCGCTGCCGAATACCGCCTGAATGTAAGGGCTGTAGCTGTCGATATCCGCCACCATCACGATAATATCGCGCGGCGTCAGTTCAGGATTCTCCTCCAGCATCGCCAGCAGCCGGTCATGCAGCACCTCGACCTCACGCTGCGGACTATGGCAGACGTGGAGGGTCAGGCTACGATCGTCCAGAGCAAGCGGGCGTTTGCTGTGGCTGTGGGCAAACTCTTCGGCGCTTCGCCCGGCCACTGCGGCATTGCGCAGTTCGAGGATATCCGCCTGTAAATTATGCAGCAGATTATCCGGCGTTATATCGACAAAAGCGTCCAGCTCTTCATAATGTTCCAGCCCGGCCAGCAGATAGATATAGTCACGCCCCAGCTTCCCCCAGGAGGCGAGCAGCGGATTACCGACGTCCTGTTCCCCTGCATCGTTAAACAATCCCGGCGCCTGCCCGCTATCGCGAAACAGCGGGAGTTCGCGCGGTTCACGATGATGACGGCGCTGGCGTGACATCAGTTTCGCCAGAAAGGCCGGGTCTTTTATATCGCCCCAGTAGTAACGACAGGGGTTGGTGAACAGCACATACACATCGACGTGCTTGCCCAGCGCCTGCAGCGCCTGCAGATAAACCGGCGGCAGCGCCGAAATCCCGCAAATAAAAACTCGCGAAGGCAACCCGGCCGGAGGTTCATCCGCCGCTTCCAGCGTGCTGATAAAGCGCTGGTACAGATTGGCGCGGTGCCAGAGCGGCTGCCCCAGCGCAGCGGTATGTTCGACCAGCGCCTTCCATAACGGCGCCTGCCACTGCTGGGCGTCGCCGAGGCCATCGACGCGTTCATCTGCCTCCCAGCGCATCAGCCACTCCGGGCGATAGACCAGATACTGGTCATAGAGGTCGGCGACCCGGGCTGCCAGCTGAAACAGTTTGCGCTTGTCGCTATCGTCGCTGAGATAGTGGCGTAGCAGCGTAAAAGCCTCATCGTCAAGACGCTGCGGCAGGAGGGTCATCAGTTTCCAGCTCATGCTCTGCTTACTGAAGGCGCTTTCCCCGGGGATATCCGACAATACGCGGACAAACATATCCCAGATAAAGCTCGCCGGGAGCGGGAAGTCGATATTGGCGGCAATGCCAAACCGTTTTGCCAGCGTCATCTGTAGCCACTGCGCCATCCCGGTACTTTGCACCAGCACCATTTCCGGTTTGAAAGGGTCATCCAGCCGCTGGCGCTCGACGATAAATTCCATCAACGCTTCAAGAACATCCAGACGGTTTGAGTGGTACACCCTTAACATATTCGCTCCTGACTACTGACTGACCGGGCAATGCAGCCGGGTCATCTGCACCCGTTTATCAACGGGCATGGTGATCGTTACCGTGATGCTGACACATCTGGCCGCCGATGTCTGCAAGCGGGTAACGGACCCGCCGGGTGGAATCTCCGGAGGGTTCATCTGGCCATAGCGCCACGCGTCGCGCCACAGCTGGCGATATTGATTTAACTGGATAAAACCATTGGCCAGCCCACGCTGGTAGCCGCCAAGGGCGGTCACCACCATAACCAGTAACGTCATCGCCAGCAGCGTTTCCGGCAGGCTAAAACCTTTTTCATGGTTCACGGCATCCGACACAGATTCGCCTCCGTTAGTGGACAAAAGTCGCTCCAGCCGTGGGGAGAAAAGCGCACCACGTCCTCTTCAATACGACCAGATTGCCACAGCAAAATGCGACCGCCGCTGGCGATTAACAGGACGGAGGCATCGTCAAAAATGCGCAGGCAGACGCGCCAGCCCTCGGCAGCAGAATCACGGCAGGCGTTGGCATCGTGTACCGTCCACACCAGAGTTTTTCCCCACTGTAGCGCGGAGTGCGCTCCAGCCGTTTCGCGGATCGCCTGAGTTTCACCCGCGGTTTGCGCCAGCAGAGAGCGCTGCTGCTGGTTCAGCCCTTGCAATAACATACTGCCAAGCGCCAGCAGCAAAAGCACCATCAGCAAGGAGGAGGCTCCCCGTTGGCGGTTCATAAGTTATACCCGGTCACGCGATATTCCGCCTGGGCCGAAATATGGCGATCCGCAACCGCGTGCGCCGCCAGCGTGACGCTGAGCTCCGGAGCAAATCCGGCGATATCCTGGCGGGAAACCTGAAAATGGGTCACGTTGAGTGCGCCGGGATTCGTCATTTTTTCCCAGCCTCCGTCGCTGCAGCTGGTCGCACCGCGCCGCGTTTCCAGCGCCCCGTTGTTCAAACGAAATCCTGTCGCATCAGATATCGCTTCCGGCATGGCATCCCACGCGCCGTTGCTATTACTATCCCAACGGACGATCGCACAGCGCCCCCCGCTGGCAATCAGCAACGGTTGTCCTTCGCACTGCCCGGCGCAATAGCCCGCCCGCTGGAGATGTTTTGCTACCGTATATACGCGCTGCCAGAGTTCGTTATCCAGCGACTGCTGCTGCGTCTGCCGCAGCGCCTGCCGTTGCAGGGCAGGCAGAAAACGCGCTGCGCCCATCAGTAAAATCGCGCCGATGGCCATTGAGATAAGCGTCTCGGCCAGCGAAAAACCCCGGGGAATCAGAGGCACGATGCGTTCTCCTCGTTGCGGCACAGGCGAATTCGCCCCCAGCCAGATACGATAATATTCCAGCTCCCCTCCGCGCTTTGCAGCCGGATATGCCCGGCCCAGGCGCTGTTACGCAACCCGTAAAAACCTAACCCCGGCGTGATGTGGCTGAGCGCCACTTCCGGCCAGCGCGGCCGCAGCGTAAACGGCGTTGCTGTCGCACACTCAGCCAGCGCATCCTCGGCGCTCAGACACCAGCCGCCGCCGCTTTGCCCCACGCTCACCAGCCGGTTGCGGTTATGCCAGTTGGCGTCGTCGCGTAGCAGCACCAGATAGTCGCGTACCTGGCTGGCGGTTTGCCATAAGCGCTGTTGCTGCTGCCAGCTCTGCCAGCCATACAGCCCCCCTGCGCTGAGGATAAGTACCAGCGTCAGCGTTATCAGGGTTTCAATCAGGGTGTAGCCACGTTGTCTGTTCATCCCGCGAGTATGGGGAAAAAACGGCGCGGAGACGACGGGCAAAATAGCCTTTCACGAAGCGTGTCGAAGCCAGACATCAGGTTTGCAGACGATTGCAGAAAATCAGGGAGCGTGTTTGCGCAGGCAAAAAAACCGGCGCCTCAGGTACGAATGCCGATCGTTTGAGGGGCGGCTGACCGATCCGGCAAAGGTGTAAGAATCCGTCATCTCAAAGAGATTGCCGATTTTTATCCGGCGCTGTCAGGTTTTCAACACTTCTGCAGGCGAGCCTGTCCTGGAGATTGTTGTTAAGCCGGGGATGTCGTTTTTACGCTGGTTTGCACGCAAGGGGTCATCGCGCCAACCACCGTTTACCGGCATCGCCCTGCCTGCGATAAAGCAAAAAAAATGCTGGTCACCTTTAAGTGACCAGCATTAGCGCCTCAGGCACCGGTTTTTATCTCTCTACGACATCCTGTACCGGGCGAATTAAATCGCCACCGGCGCTTTAATGCCCGGATGCGGGTCATACCCTTCGATGTCGAAATCTTCAAAACGGTAGTCGAAAATCGACGCCGGTTTGCGTTTGATGACCAGCTTCGGCAATGGACGCGGTTCACGGCTCAGCTGCAGATTCGTCTGTTCAAGGTGGTTGCTGTAGAGGTGAGTATCCCCACCGGTCCAGACAAAATCACCGACTACCAGATCGCACTGCTGAGCGACCATGTGCACCAGCAGCGCATAGCTGGCGATGTTAAACGGCAGGCCGAGGAACACATCGCAGGAACGCTGATACAGCTGGCAGGAGAGTTTGCCATCTGCGACGTAGAACTGGAAAAACGCGTGACACGGCGCCAGCGCCATTTTATCCAGCTCGCCCACATTCCACGCCGAAACGATGATGCGACGTGAATCCGGGTCGTTTTTCAGCTGTTCCATCACGGTGCTGATCTGGTCGATATGGCGGCCGTCCGGCGCAGGCCAGGAACGCCACTGTTTGCCGTAAACCGGCCCCAGATCGCCATTTTCATCTGCCCACTCGTCCCAGATAGTGACATTGTTTTCATGCAGATACGCGATGTTGGTGTCACCCTGGAGGAACCACAGCAGTTCATGGATGATGGAGCGTAAATGACAGCGCTTGGTCGTCACCAGCGGGAAGCCTTCCTGCAGGTTAAAACGCATCTGATGGCCGAAGATGGAGAGAGTGCCGGTACCGGTGCGGTCATTTTTTTGCGTGCCCTCGGCGAGCACTTTCTGCATCAAATCAAGATACTGTTTCATGGTTCCTCAAGAAGTTTGTTGCTGCGGACGACGACGGTACGCCCAGACCATCATAATGATACCCGCAAGCACCATTGGGATCGAAAGAATCTGCCCCATGCTGATGTACTGTACCCATTCGCCGGTGAACTGCTGGTCTGGCTGGCGGAAGAATTCCACGATAATACGGAACAGGCCGTAGCCAATCAGGAACAGACCGGATACCGACCCGGTCGGGCGCGGTTTGCGGATAAACAGGTTCAGAATCAGGAACAGGACGACCCCTTCCAGCGCCAGTTCGTATAGCTGCGAAGCGTGACGCGGCAGTGCGCCGTAGGTATCAAACAGCGATTGCCATTCCGGATGAGACGGCAGCAGCGCCAGATCTTCCGCGCGCGAGCCGGGGAAAATCATCGAATAATGGAAGCTCGGATCGACGCGTCCCCACAGTTCACCGTTGATAAAGTTGCCCAGACGCCCCGCCCCGAGGCCAAAGGGGATCAGCGGGGCGATAAAATCGGAGACCTGGAAGAAAGTGCGTTTGGTGCGTCTGGCAAAAATGATCATCACGAGGATGACGCCAATCAGGCCGCCGTGGAACGACATGCCGCCGTCCCAGACGCGGAACAGATACAGCGGGTCCTGCAGGAAAACCGGCAGATTATAGAACAGGACGTAGCCGATGCGGCCACCGAGGAAAACGCCAAGGAACCCGGCATACAGCAGGTTTTCGACTTCGTTTTTGGTCCAGCCGCTGCCCGGACGGTTGGCCCGACGGGTGGCTAGCCACATCGCAAAAACAAACCCGACCAGATACATCATCCCGTACCAGTGGAGGGAGACCGGCCCAACGGAAAATATGACCGGATCAAAATCCGGAAAATGCAGGTAGCCACTATTCATCTGTCACCATAAAGACTTGTTATTCCGCCGAAAGTGGACAGCGGTGATCATACACGCCCGACCTATACGGGTGCTCCAAGGGGGCGAATAATAGCATAAGGTTAATTCGCTGGCCGTGCCGTTGTTGTAAAAGATATGTATACGGATGCTAACGGCCGTCGCGCGGCAGGTTAATCGCGACGCCCGGGGTACGGCCTCAAAGCCTTACCCGGGCAGATGCACTAGCGGCCGCCGCGGATCAAGCCGCCCAGACCGCGTCGCTCCATGAAGGCCGCCACCTGATGACGAACCTCGGTGGCCATCTGCGCTTCAAGGCTGCGACGCGACAGTTCCTGAGCTTCGGCAATATCGATCCGTCGCAGCAGGTATTTGACCCTCGCCACCGAACGACCGTTCATGGACAGATGGCGATAGCCAAGACCAATCAGGATCGTCACGCACATCGGATCGCCCGCCATTTCACCGCACAGCCGCAGATCAATACCGAAACGTTCGGCATCATGCGCAATCATCGCCAGCGCCCGCAGCACCGCGGGATGCAGGCTGTCATACATGCTGGCAACCCGGGTGTTGTTGCGATCGACGGCGAGGATATACTGAGTCAGGTCATTGGTCCCTACCGAGATAAAATCGACGCGACTGGCGAGATTCGGCAGCATAAAGACCATCGAAGGCACTTCCAGCATCACGCCAAGACGCGGGCGAGGAATAGCGTAGCCAATCATCTCTTCGACTTCACGGCTGGCGCGATCGATCAGGCGACGCGCCTCATCGACCTCATCAAGACTGGTCACCATCGGCAGTAAAATACTCAGATTGCCGGTGGCGGCATTGGCACGCAGCATGGCGCGCACCTGGATGAGAAATATTTCCGGCTGATCGAGAGTAATGCGGATACCGCGCCAGCCGAGGCACGGGTTCTCTTCGCTGATCGGCATATACGGCAGCTGTTTATCGGCGCCGATATCCAGCGTACGCAGGGTCACGGGCTTTTCATTAAACATCTGCAGCATGCCCTGATACTGGGCGACCTGCTCCTCTTCCGACGGGAAACCGCTTTGCAGCATAAACGGGATTTCCGTGCGGTACAGGCCGATGCCGTCGATAAAGTTGCCGAGTTTTTCTTCATGTTCCAGGCTCAGGCCAGCGTTCAGCATGACCTTCACCCGCTCGCCGCTTTTCAGCTCGGAAGTGTGTTCCAGATCGTCTTCCGCCAGCCGGCTGAGTTCGTTCTCTTCGCTGACCAGACGCTGATATTCTTGCAGCAGCGCCGGTTCCGGGTCGACCAGCAGTTCGCCGCGGTAGCCATCCACCACCAGCATGTGGCCGTGGAGCAGCGAAGGCTGAATATCGGCCCCCATAACCGTCGGGATCCCCAGCGCCCGCACCATAATGGCGGCATGGGAGTTCGCTGCGCCATCGCGGACGACAACCCCCGCCAGCCTGTCCTGCGGAACTTCTGCCAGCGTCGTCGCTGACAGCTCGTCGGCCACCAGCACAATACGCGCCGGCCAGGTGTTAGGCCCCTGAATCGTATCATCGAGATGGAAAAGCAGACGCTGACCCAGCGTACGCAAATCGCCGGCCCGTTCTTTCAGGTACCCGTCGCTTAACGCGGCAAACTGTTCGGCGAACTTCTCGATGATCTTTTTCACCGCCCATTCTGCCACCGCGCCTTTGTCGACTTCGGCAAACAGCTCGCGACGCAGACGCGCGTCGGACAAGAGGTGTGAATAGAGATCGAAGATCGCCGAGGTCTCTTTTTGCGCCCCGGCGGCATAGCGCTTGCTGTAGCGTCGAAACTCGTTCGCCGCCTCTTCCAGCGCACCGGTCAATCGTTCGCGTTCGGAAGCGGTATCAAGCGTTGATGCCTCATACACCTGCTCCATGAGCGGCAGACTGATGTCCATCCAGCCTTCGGCAATGGCCACCCCGGAGGAGGCGGGCAGCGCGCGAATACGCGTCTGTCGATACTGGCCAAACAGCGCGGTCAGCTGAGACTGGGAAAGAATAGCGGCCATTTGCGTCGCCAGGGTGACGAGAAACGACTCTTCGCTTTCATCAAACTGACGCAGCTCACGCTGCTGCACCACCAGCACACCAAGCAGCTGACGCCGCTGGATAATCGGGACGCCAAGAAAGGCGCGGAAGCGATCCTCTTTGACGGCAGGAATATATTTAAAGCTGGGGTGTTTTTGCGCATCGGCAAGGTTGATAGGCTCCGCAAGGCGCCCGACCAGGCCAACGAGGCCTTCGTCAAACGCGAGCGCGACGGTACGCCCGCGAGGTTTTTTCAGCCCGCGAGTGGCCATAAGGTAATAACATCGTCGGTCGTGATCGGCCAGGTAAACCGAACAAACTTCCGTTTCCATCGCTTTGCAGATATCGGTGACCAGGATATCCAGCGCCTCGTTTAAACGCGGCGCACTCGCGACCTTCTCGACGATTTCTCGTAACCGAGTGAGCATAATATGCGTGGCTTAACCTCTTTTACGTCGATAAGCAGGCGCGCTTTGCGGTTTAGGTGCACTTTCCGCCAGCGACATGGTCACGCTGGCAAACTCTTTCATCACCCGGCGGTACACGTCGCGCTTAAACGACACCACCTGACGAACCGGGTACCAGTAACTTACCCAGCGCCAACCATCAAACTCAGGTGTACTACTGGTTTGCATATTGATTTCCGCATCGCTGCCGATCAACTGCAGGAGAAACCACTTCTGTTTCTGGCCGATACAAACCGGCTTTGTGTCCCAACGCACCAAACGTTTAGGCAACTTGTAACGCAGCCAGTTACGGGTTGAGGCCAGGATTCGCACATCTTTACGACTTAACCCAACCTCTTCGAACAATTCCCGATACATTGCCTGCTCGGCTGATTCCCCTGGATTAATGCCCCCTTGCGGGAACTGCCACGAGTGCTGACCATAGCGCCTGGCCCACATAACCTGGCCCTGGCGATTACAGATTACAATACCGACATTTGGGCGGTAGCCATCGTCATCAATCACCGGACTACCTCAAAATAATCTTCAATGTGAATGATTGTTTCACACTCGCTGTAAACGGTAAACCACTCTGTTGTCACTGTGCGATCGAATAACATTTGAATAACTCACAGTAATCAGCAGAGTTATAAACAACGAAAGCGATCGAGCCCCCATTTTATTCACTTTTTCTGTGGATAGAGTTGTGAAGAAGTATGGAATTACCCCGGGAAAACCCAGAGTAGTCCGAAGTGCTTACGAATAACATAATTTGATAATGGCATTATATTCATGATGTTAGCACATATATCTTTCAATAATTACAGTTAAACGTGATGATCATCACATATGCGATCCTGGAACTGATGAAAGATCGAACAATGTCGATTTTATCCACAGATTATCCGAGTCCACTGGGCACATTTTGTCTAAAAATTCGATTTTCGTCGCACGTCAAGGCTGTAAATGGAAACAGTAGTGCCGCTTTTCCCCAGTTATCCCATTTTTCTGTGGATAACATGGTGTAAGATCCTGTTCATTGCCAGTGACCAGTTCTGGAAAACCCGGTATCACTCTTTTCATAACGACAAAAAAATGAAAAAAAACCCATACGAATCATCAAATTGTCATAGTTACCCAGGAAAAGGTAAACTCTATCCACAACGCACTGAATTACCGTTCATTTTTTAACCAGAGGTTTTACCGTATGCCCGCCATCGCGCCGTTAACGTCCCCACCGCAAACCCAGCAGCAGCTCCTGGCCCAGGCGCAGGGGCTGGCAGGCTACTCGCTGGGCGAGCTGGCGGCGCTGGCGGGGATTCCCATTCCTCGCGATTTAAAACGCGATAAAGGATGGATCGGTATTCTGCTGGAGATTTGGCTGGGCGCCAGCGCCGGAAGTAAACCCGAGCAGGATTTCGCCGCGCTGGGCGTCGAGCTGAAGACCATTCCTGTCGATAGCCAGGGCCGTCCGCTGGAAACCACCTTTGTTTGCGTCGCCCCACTCACGGGTAACAGCGGCGTGACCTGGGAGAGCAGTCACGTGCGCCATAAGCTCAAACGCGTCCTGTGGGTGCCGGTGGAAGGGGATCGCGCCATTCCGCTGGCGGAACGCCGCGTCGGCGCCCCGCTGCTGTGGAGCCCCAATGAAGAAGAGGATCGCCAGCTGCGAATGGACTGGGAGGAGCTGATGGATCTGATCGTGCTCGGCCAGGTGGAACGCATCACCGCCCGTCATGGCGAGGTGCTGCAGCTGCGCCCGAAAGCCGCCAACAGCAAAGCGTTAACCGAGGCGATTGGCGCCCGCGGTGAGCCGATTCTCACGCTGCCGCGCGGCTTCTACCTGAAGAAGAATTTCACCGCCGCCCTGCTGGCCCGTCATTTTCTCCTCAGCCACGATTAATTTTTTGTTCTGCCTGCCAGGTTGCATATAATTGCGACTTTCTTTTTTGCAGGACTTTGAACAATGTTATTTGCATGGATAACCGATCCCAACGCCTGGCTGGCGCTCGGTACGCTGACGCTGCTGGAGATCGTGCTGGGGATCGATAATATTATTTTTCTCTCTCTGGTTGTTGCCAAACTGCCCACCGCCCAGCGTGCTCACGCAAGACGTATCGGGTTGATGGGCGCGATGCTGATGCGTCTGGGGCTGCTGGCCTCTATCGCCTGGGTCGTGAAGCTGACCAATCCGCTGTTTACCGTTTTCGACCATGCGATCTCGTTTCGCGATTTGATCTTACTGCTCGGCGGTCTGTTCCTGATCTGGAAGGCGAGTAAAGAGATCCACGAGTCGATCGAGGGCGAAGAGGAAGGGCTGAAAACCAACGTCCATTCATTTATGGGCGCCATCGTACAGATCATGGTGCTGGATATCATTTTCAGCCTCGACTCGGTCATTACCGCCGTTGGGCTGTCGGATCATCTGTTCATCATGATGGCTGCGGTGGTCATTGCCGTCGGCGTAATGATGTTCGCCGCCCGACCGATTGGCGACTTTGTTGACCGTCATCCATCGGTAAAAATGCTGGCCCTGTCGTTTCTGATTCTGGTCGGCTTTACCCTGATGCTGGAAAGCTTTGAGATACATATTCCGAAAGGCTACATCTACTTCGCGATGTTCTTTTCGATTGCCGTCGAAAGTCTTAACCTGCTGCGTAATAAAAAAAATCCGCTGTAACCCACAAAAATGCAGCCCAAACCTGGGCTGCAAACTTTTTTAAGACTTTACTGCTTTTTATGTCTCACAAATCAGGCTATTAATACACTGGTGTGAGGTGCGACCATTCAAGAGGTAATGACGATGAAAAAATGGGCAGTATTGATTTCCGCCGTAGGACTGGCGTTCTCGGTTTCCGGTTGCAGCAGCGATTACGTGATGGCGACAAAAGACGGACGCATGATCCTGACCGATGGTAAGCCAGCCGTTGATGATGATACCGGCCTCATCAGTTACGAAGATCAGCAGGGCAATAAAATGCAGATCAACCGCGACGATGTCTCGCAGATTATTAAACGTTAAGACTTTTCGTCGGCCAGCCGCCTGCCAGCACTTGCCTGGCGAGGCCGCCTTCTCCGACAGCGAACCCTCTTATTAAAGAGTCGGGATCCTCTGAAACCTCCGCGGCATCGCGTCTTCGGATTATGAAACCCCGGCTTTTTTGATTTTTTACTTCCTCTTTTTCTCCCCCTCTGCCATTTTGATACTCCTTTGTCGGGGGAACTCCTGACCTTGTTAATAAAAAAGGAAGCCGGCTATGCAGTATCACCGTATCCCACACAGTTCTCTTGAAATCAGCACGCTCGGGCTGGGCACTATGACTTTTGGTGAGCAGAATAGCGAGGCCGACGCGCACGAACAGCTCGACTACGCTGTCAGCCAGGGCATTAACCTGATTGATGTCGCTGAAATGTATCCCGTACCGCCGCGCCCGGAGACCCAGGGGCTGACGGAAACCTACGTCGGCAACTGGCTGGCGAAACGCGGCAATCGCGAAAAGCTGATTATCGCCTCTAAAGTCAGCGGCCCTGCGCGTAACAACGACAGCAGCATTCGTCCGAACCATGCGCTGGATCGTAAAAACATCCGTGACGCGCTGCACGACAGCCTGAAGCGCCTGCAAACCGATTATCTCGATCTCTACCAGGTTCACTGGCCGCAGCGCCCGACCAACTGCTTTGGCAAACTAGGCTATAGCTGGACCGACTCCACGCCGGTTGTCACCCTGCTGGATACGCTTGAAGCGCTCACCGAATTCCAGCGGGCCGGTAAAATCCGCTATATCGGCGTCTCCAACGAAACGGCCTTTGGCGTTATGCGTTATCTTCACCTGGCGGATAAACACGACCTGCCGCGCATCGTCACCATCCAGAATCCCTACAGCCTGCTGAACCGCAGCTACGAAGTGGGTCTGGCGGAAGTCAGCCAGTATGAAGGCGTTGAGCTGCTGGCCTACTCCTGTCTGGCATTTGGCACCCTGACCGGCAAGTACCTTAACGGCGCAAAACCGGCCGGCGCGCGTAATACGCTCTTTAGCCGCTTCACGCGCTATAGCAGCGAGCAGTCGCAGAAAGCGGTAGCGGCCTATGTCGATATCGCCAGACGTCATAACCTCGACCCGGCGCAGATGGCGCTGGCCTTTGTCCGTCGTCAGCCGTTCGTCGCCAGCACCCTGCTGGGCGCCACCACGCTGGAGCAGCTTAAAACCAACGTGGAGAGCCTGCATCTTGAGCTGAGTGAAGCGGTATTAGCGGAAATTGAAGCGGTGCATCAGGTCTATACCTACCCGGCACCGTAAGCGTCGAACTCGCCCGGATAGCGGCTGACGCCTTATCCGGGTTACCACAGAGACTAAGCCATCGCCCGGCTGGCCTGATGCGAGCCGGGGATCCGCAGGTGACGCCGTAAACGGCCGACGCGAGCTACGACTGACGTCGGCCCCACAGCCACAGCGCGGCGATCGCCAGTGCAAACACCGCGCCAAAGCCAATCCCGACGCCAACTACCGGAATACCGATTCTCACCGCCAGCGAATAGAGCCCCAGCATCAGCAGCATGGCCACGTTTTCGCCGAGATTCTGCACTGCAATCGCATTACCTGCGCCAACGGTATGCTTCCCGCGCTCCTGCAGCAGCGCATTGAGCGGCACAATAAAGAAGCCGCCAAAGATACCGAGCAGCAGCAGCAGAGCAAATGCCGGTAACAGAGCGTGCTGTACGGCGAAGAGGATCACCGCGACGCCGATTAAAATCCCGGCAGGCATACAGCGAGAGACGGTTTGTAGGGTGACCAGCCTGGCCGCCGCGCCGGCGCCCAACACGATCCCGACGGCGACCATCGCATTGAGATAGGTCGGCATGGCGTTACTGGTGATGCCAAGCGCCGCCGGAACCCACAGCACCAGCAGGAAACGCAGCGTCACGCCGGCGCCCCAGAACAGGCTGGTTCCCATCAGGGAGAAACGTGTTTCGCCATTCCGCCAGAGTGTCTTACAAGCGCTAAAAAAGCTGTGGGTCATCGGCGTAAAACGCCATGACTGACCGGGACGCGCCGCCGGCAGCTTCGGGATCCACAGGTTGGCGATCACCGCCCCGCCGTACACCAGCGCGCAGATGGCCAGCGCGGCCAGCACATGCCAGTCGGCCAGAATGCCGCCGGCCATCGATCCCAGCAAAATCGCCGCAATGGTCGACGACTCCATCAAGCCGTTAGCTTTCACTAACTTATCTCCGGTGGTCAGCTCGCCAAGAATGCCGTATTTGGCCGGCGAATAGGCCGCCGCCCCCATCCCCACCAGGGTATAGCCGATAAACGGGTTCAGACCAAAACAGATGCAGCCTGCGCCAACCAGCTTCATGCCGTTGGCGACCATCATCACTCGCCCTTTGGCAAAGCTGTCGGCAAACTGGCCGACAAACGGCGCAAATAGTATGTAAGCACCTACAAACAACATCTGCATCACCGGCTGGCTCCAGTCCGGATAGAACTGCTGCTTCATCAGCGCCAGCGTGGCAAACAGCAGGGCATTATCGCCAAATGCCGAGAGGAACTGGGCGCAGATGACCGCCATCATTCCTTTTGAGTACAGCGAGGTGTTAGTATGTACTGACTCACTCATCAGAATCTTCCATCTGCTCAACCATACTTTTAAGGGTGACAAAGTCCGGCTTGCCGCTGCCGAGAACCGGCAGCTGCTTCAGCCAGCGAATGTCGCGCGGTACCGCCAGCTCCGGTACACCATGTTCACGGGCGTAGCGCAGCAGTTTTTCACGGTTCAGTTCATTATCGGTGGTAAACAGCACCAGCGCCTCGCCTTTACCGGCATCTTGTTTAATCGCCGTGGCATGCATCTTGTCAGGTGAGACGCCCAGAGCAACCTGCTCAACCATTTCCAGTGACACCATTTCACCGGCGATTTTCGCGAAGCGCTTAGCACGTCCCTGAATGCGCACGTAGCCCTGCTCGTCAAAGGTGACGATATCCCCGGTGTCGTACCAGCCGCTTTCCATTTCGCCATGCTGATTTTCCGCCGTCGGCGCTTCCAGCACGCCCGGGTTCTCCACCCGCAGATAGCCGTTCATGATGTTCGGCCCTTTTAACTGCAGGCGGCCGCCCTCTTCAATACCCGGCATCGCCAGCAGGCGCGCATCCATCCCCGGCAGAATACGCCCGACGGTGCCCACCTTCGCCGCCATCGGAACGTTAATCGATACCACCGGCGCACATTCGGTGACGCCATAGCCTTCGAGAATGCGCAGGCCAAACTTATCCTGCCACAGTTGCTTTGTGCTCTCCTGAAGCTTTTCCGCCCCGGCGACCACGTAGCGAAGCCGATAGAAATCGTACGGGTTGGCAAAGTGCGCGTAGTTCGCGAGGAAGGTCGAGGTCCCAAACAGCACCGTACAGTTGCGGTCGTAAACCAGTTCCGGCACCACGCGGTAATGCAGCGGGCTGGGATAGAGGAACACTTCTGCACCGGTAAACAGCGGGGTCAACAGGCCGACCGTCAGCCCAAAGGAGTGGAACAGCGGCAGCGCCGACATAAAACGGTCGTTGGCTGTAAAGTCGGCAATGGTTTTAATCTGCTCGACGTTGGCCAGAAGACTTTTATGACTATGCACGACCCCTTTCGGGTTGCCTTCGGAACCGGAGGTGAAGAGGATAATCGCCGCATCTTCCGGCTGCTGTTTGACCTGCGCCAGTTTCGGCGCCAGCAGATGGCCGAAGATCCACAGCTTATCGCCGGTCGTAACGTCGCCTTTCAGGTCTTCAAGAAAGACCCAACGCACCTGAGTAAGCTGCTCCGGCAGATGCCAGAGTTTGCCTTTATCAAGGAAGGTACGGGAGGTAAAAATCGTCTTGATTTCCGCGGCGCTAATCGCGCTACTCAGCCCTTTAACCCCGGCGGTGTAGTTCATCATCGCCGGAATACGCCCGCGGGCAATAGCGCCAAAAATGACCGCCGCGCTGATGCCGGCGTTGGGTAACATCAGGCCGATTTTTTCACCCTGAGCGCTGTATTTTTCGAGGATGCGCGCCACAAAGAGGGTTTTGGTCAGCAGTTTGCGATAGGTATCGGGTTGAAAGTTAATGTCTTCCACACAGGGTTTTCGTGCGCCGAACCGATCCTGCGCCGCCAGCAGCGATTCATACAGCGTTTCCCGTGGACGCACCGCCATGCGCGCTTCCATCATGATCTGGTGCAGCATTTCCCCGGCAATTTTGCGGCGATCGCGGGCGCGGGGAGCCTGAGGCATTTCAATGCGAGTTGGCGGCAGCAAATGCAGCTGGATCCGAGGGAACAGACGACGTTTGACCAGCCCCTTGAGACGACTAAACGGGGTCAGCTCCGCGCCTTCGATACGCAGTGGGATAATGGTGGCCTGCGACTTTGCAGCCACAAACGCCGCCCCGTCATAGATTTTCATCAGCGAACCGCTGACCGAGATACGCCCTTCCGGGAAAATAACCACCGGACGCCCCTGTTCAATCAACCGCACCAGGTGTTTTATCGACATCGGTTTCGTCGGGTCGAGCGGGACAAAATCGATCAGCGGCGTCAGCACGCGCATAAACCAGCGCTGGCTGATAGAACTGTACACCGCAAAGACCGGTCGGACGGGCAGGAATAAGGCTAGCAAGATCCCATCGAGGAAAGAGACGTGATTCGGGGTGATCAACACCTTTTGTTGTTGCAAGGACTGCGTGTCGCCGGTCACTCTGACCCGATACAACCCTTTGAACAATAGCCTGAAAAATGCCAACAGCATAACAACTCCATGTGACCGGTTATTAAGTCATTGCAGGTTACACGAGAAGGCGGTTGAAAGCAGTGCGAGGAAGAATGTTTGGCAGAAAAAAAACCTGCGCATCTGCGCAGGCCGGTGCAAGATAATCAGTACGAAACGCGTACTTAAAAACTCACCTATCAATACCTCTGGGACCCTGATTGTCAGGTTTTTTGCCCCTGCCGCACCAGCGATAAAACGCAAGGGAATAAACCTAAGTGCAACCAGTTATTGCCATTTTCGCTATCTGTAACAGCGGCGAGCGGTGGACAGGAAGAGGGGGATCTGCTGCGGGGGGCGAGAGCGTTTCACGGGAGCGGAACGCGACATCTTCCGCCTGCGGGCAAAAAAAAACCTGCGCATCTGCGCAGGCTGGTGTAATTAGAGTGGCCAACGTAACGTTAGCTCCACCTATCAATACCTCTGGGATAGCCAGAATATCAATGCAATGAACGGATAAACCAGCGAACATTCGCAACAGCTAATCGCAAAGTGTAAGCAAAGGTGTGAATGTTCCCGCCGCCGTTTCATTCGTCTGCGTCCCTGCGCTTGTCGCGGTGTAACTTTTTCACCATGAAGGCAAATCTGCATCACATTTGCGCGAAGCCAGGCGCCTCCAGCCTTGAATCTGCCGCACTTTCCCGTAACATAACCGGTATGTAAACGCTTACCCTATAAAAGGTCTGGTATGGCGACAATTAAGGATGTAGCCCGACTCGCTGGAGTGTCCGTCGCTACCGTATCCCGCGTGATCAACAACTCCCCCAAAGCCAGTGAAACCTCGCGCCAGTCGGTGACTGCGGCGATGGAAACGCTCAATTATCATCCCAATGCAAATGCGCGCGCGCTGGCGCAGCAGTCGACGGAAACCGTCGGTCTGGTGGTGGGCGACGTGTCCGATCCTTTCTTCGGCGCTATGGTCAAAGCCGTCGAGCAGGTGGCCTACAACACCGGTAACTTTTTGCTGATCGGCAACGGGTATCACAGCATTAAAAAAGAGCGCCAGGCAATTGAGCAGCTTATCCGCCATCGCTGCGCTGCGCTGGTGGTGCACGCGAAAATGATCCCTGACGACGAGCTCGCCGGGTTGATGAAACAGATCCCCGGCATGGTGCTGATCAACCGTATTCTGGCGGGTTTTGAACAGCGTTGTGTCGCCCTGGACGACCGCTACGGCGCCTGGCTGGCGACCCGTCATCTGATCCAACAGGGGCATACCCGTATCGGCTACCTCTGTTCCAACCACGCGATTTCTGATGCTGAAGATCGCCTGCAAGGCTATTACGCAGCGTTAACGGAGAGCGGTCTGCCCTGTAACGATCGGCTGGTGACCTTTGCCGAACCTGATGAAAGCGGCGGCGAACAGGCCATCACCGAACTCCTGGGACGCGGCAGGAATTTTACCGCTGTCGCCTGCTATAACGACTCGATGGCCGCCGGTGCGATGGGGGTGCTGAATGATAATGGTATCGACGTCCCGCGCGAGATTTCGCTGATTGGCTTCGATGATGTGCTGATCTCTCGCTACGTTCGCCCGCGCCTGACGACGGTGCGTTATCCCATCGTCACCATGGCAACCCAGGCCGCCGAACTGGCGCTGGCGCTGGCGGATCAGCGCCCGGCGCCTGAAATCACCCATTTATTCAGCCCGACGCTGGTTCGCCGTCACTCGGTAATGGCGCCATCGGAAAGCGATAAGTCGTAACGATACAGGCTGACGGCGGTGGCCGGGTAATCCAGCCCTTCACCAATATACTGCCAGCCAAAACGCTCATAAAAATCGCGGCAGGCGGAGTAGAGATACAGCTGCGGGTGCCCAAGCCGGCGGGCATAGTCGATCACATGCTGTTGCAGCTGTCCCGCGATTCCCCGTCCGCGCACATCCGGGGCGACGTACAGCGCCGCCATCCACGGGAACAGATCCTGACGGCTGATTAAGTCGCAGCGCCACAGCCCCACCGTCCCTACAAGCGTCTCCCCTTCGACGGCGATAAAGGTGAGCGGCAGCGCCTCCGGCGTCTGGCTGTGGGCAACGAGAGTCGCAAAAAAAGGCAGCGGCAGCGTTTCGCCGCCAAAGGCCTGCCAGAGCCACATCGCCACCTGTTCGGCGTGCTGCGGCGCGGCGTATAAGGGCTGAATATGCATAACCGATCCCCTGCTGAAAAATCCTCTGGCTGCCAGTATACCGCGCCCGCAGCGACCGATGGCGAGGACCTCAACGCGTGGAAGCGCCATTTTGCGGACACTTCCTGCAAAAAGCGTGATCGCGATAGTTCTTTGCGCCCGGTTGAGCGCATATCCCTCTGAATGTCTGTGATAAACTGCGGCTTATCACGTGAAATCAGGAATCGATGAATGGCTACAATGCTGGATGTCTCAATTCGCGCAGGCGTCTCTAAAGCGACGGTTTCCCGCGTGTTGAACGGCACAGGTCAGGTAAAAGAGAGCACCCGCCAACAGGTATTCAAAGCGATGGAAGAGCTGGGATACCGGCCAAACTTTCTCGCCCGTTCGTTGGCGAACCGCACCAGCAACAGTATCGGACTGGTGGTTTCTACCTTCGATGGTTTCTATTTTGGCCGCCTGCTACAACAGGCTTCACGCCAGACGGAAGCCTGGGGAAAACAGCTAATCGTCACCGACGGCCACGATGCTCCGGAACGCGAAGAAGAAGCGGTGCAGATGCTCGCCGACCGCCAGTGCGACGCAATCATTCTCTATACCCGCCACATGAGCGAAAAGAAGATCATGTCGCTGATCGAATCCATCGATATGCCGCTGGTGGTGATTAACCGCGACGTCAGCCTGGCGCGGGAACGCTGCGTGTTCTTCGAGCAGGAAGATGCGGCCTTTCAGGCGGTCAATTATCTGATTACGCAAGGGCACCGGGATATCGCCTGCATGACCGTGCCGATGCATACCCCCACGGGCAAAGCCCGTCTGCAGGGATACCGCAAGGCCCTGAAAAAGCATGGTATCGCGTGGGATCCGGCGAAAGTTAAATACGGTGATTCGACGATGACCCGCGGCTATGAGCTGTGCCGCGAGCTGCTTGATGAGAAAACAACGTTCAGCGCGCTGTTTTCATGTAACGATGATATGGCGCTGGGCGCCTCAAAAGCGCTGCATCAGGCGGGGCTGCGGATCCCGCAGGACGTTTCGCTGTTCGGCTTCGACGATGCCCCGAGCGCAAAATGGCTGGAACCCGGCCTGTCGACGGTCTATCTGCCGATCGATAATATGATCACCACCGCGATCGATCAGGCGATCAAGCTCGCCAACGACCAGCCGATCGAAACGATCCCGCCGTTCACCGGTACGCTGGTATTGCGTGAGTCGGTAACGACGGGGCCATATTTTTAGAACAGCTCTAAGGCCAGCAGCTCCTGAATCGTCTGCCGACGACGGATCAGCCGTGCGCTGCCGTTGTCGAACAGCACTTCCGGCAGCAGCGGACGGCTATTGTAGTTTGAGGACATTGACGCGCCATAAGCCCCCGTATCATGCAGCACCAGATAATCTCCCGGCGCGACTTCAGGCAGCAAACGCGTCTCCACCTTGCCCCCTTCCTGCTGAGTAAAGACGTCGCCCGATTCGCACAGCGGCCCGGCCACGACGGTGTCGATAAGCGGTGCGGCGCTCAGGTTGCGGCCATCCGCCGCCAGAGCGGTAATATGGTGATAGCTGCCATACATTGACGGACGCATCAGATCGTTAAAACCGGCATCAATCAGGACAAAGTGGCGGCTTCCCATCTCTTTGACGCTACGTACCTGAGAGACCAGCACCCCGGATTCGGCCACCAGGAAGCGACCCGGTTCGATTTCCAGCTTCACCGGATGGCCGAGATGTCGGGCGATCTGCTCGCGCGCGGCGTTCCACAAGCCGTAGTAGTGATCGGTATCGATCGCCTCTTCACCTTCGTGATAAGGGATCGACAGTCCGCCGCCGGCGGAGATCGCCTGCAGATCCTGCCCAAACTCAACCACCTGACGCACCATCGCGCCGCAAACCTGTTCCAGGTGGCCATAATCAACCCCGGAGCCAATATGCATGTGGATCCCCACCAGCTGGAGCTGATAGCGACGCATCACTTCCAGCGCCGCCGGCAGATGGCTGTACCAGATCCCGTGTTTGCTGTTTTCGCCGCCGGTGTTGGTTTTTTGGCTGTGGCCGTGACCAAATCCCGGGTTGACGCGCAGCCAGACGCGATGGCCTGGAGAGACTTCCCCCAGCTGGCTCAGCATATCGACTGAACCGGCATTAACCGGAATCTGCAGGGCCTTGACGCGCTCCAGCGTCGCCTCGTCAATCAGGTCGGCGGTAAAAACGATATCTTCCGGGTGCTGCTGCGGGTCATACCCCGCCGCCAGCGCACGTTCAATCTCCCCGAGGGAGACGGAGTCCACCTTAACGCCCTGCTCACGCATCAGACGCAAAATATGGATATTGGAGCAGGCCTTCTGGGCAAAACGCACCACGTCGAACTGGCTGAGCTGGGCTATCTGGCGGCGGATAATCTGCGCGTCATAGACCCACACCGGGCAGCCAAACTCGGCGGGCAGACGGAGCAGGTTCTCGGCAGTCAGGTCGGTATCGGTAGCGTAAAGCGAGCGTGGCATAGTGAACTCCGGCGTTATTGTGTTGTGCGCGTTTTTTTATGATTACGCCATAGCCTGAAGAGAATAAAAAATATCGTTTTATCGTAACTCTATGCAAAAATGATATGGATACCGTCCATCCGCCGAGAGCCGCCATGCCTGCCGTCAATTTACGCCATATTGAAATCTTCCATGCGGTGATGACCACCGGCAACCTCACCGAGGCGGCTCGTCTGCTGAATACCTCTCAGCCGACCGTCAGTCGCGAGCTGGCGCGCTTTGAAAAGGTGATCGGGCTGAAGCTGTTTGAACGCACCCGCGGGCGTTTGCAGCCGACGGTGCAGGGGTTGCGGCTGTTTGAAGAGGTTCAGCGCTCCTGGTACGGACTGGACCGTATCGTCAGCGCCGCCGAGAGCCTGCGAGAGTTCCGTCAGGGCGAACTGTCTGTCGCCTGCCTGCCGGTGTTTTCTCAGTCGTTTTTGCCGCTGCTGCTGCAGCCCTTTCTGGCGCGCTATCCCGAGGTCAGCCTGCAGATTGTGCCGCAAGAGTCCCCCCTGCTGGAGGAGTGGCTCTCCGCCCAACGTCACGATCTCGGCCTGACGGAAACACTGCACACGCCCGCCGGGACCGAACGCACGCCGCTGTTAACGCTCAACGAGGTCTGCGTGCTGCCGCAGAGCCACCCGCTTGCCAGCAAGCAGGAGCTGACTCCGGCCGATTTCCACGGTGAAAACTATATCAGCCTGTCGCGCACCGACAGCTATCGTCAGCTGCTTGATGCCCTGTTTGCCGAGCATCAGGTGAAGCGCCGGATGGTGGTGGAGACCCACAGCGCGGCCTCTGTTTGTGCGATGGTGCGGGCAGGCGTCGGGATCTCAGTCGTCAACCCGCTGACCGCCCTCGACTATGGCGAAAGCGGCGTGGCGGTGCGCCGCTTTAGCGTCGACGTACCGTTCACCGTCAGCCTGATCCGCCCGCTGCACCGCCCGGGCTCGGCGCTGGTCGAGACATTTATTCAGCACCTGCAGGGGAGCCTGCCGCGGATTCAGGGTCCGCTGGACGCGATGCTTAAGAGAGCATAAACGTCACCGCGTCCGCGGCGTGAATCGCGGCGGTATCGAACACCGGCAGCGGGCTGCTCTCCACCGGCACCAGCAGGCCAATCTCGGTACAGCCGAAAATGACCCCTTCTGCGCCCTGCTCCGCCAGCGCGTCAATCACCTGCAGGTAATAATCGCGGGAGTCGTCATTAAACGCGCCCAGGCACAGCTCATCAAAAATAATCCGGTTAATGCGTTCGCGATCGTCAGCTTCCGGAATCAGCGTCTCAATAGCAAACTGCGCCTGCAGGCGCCCACGATAAAAATCCTGCTCCATGGTATAGCGCGTTCCAAGCAGGGCAACCCGCTTTTGGCCTTTGGCGGTAATCGCCCGCCCGGTGGCATCGGCGATATGCAGGAACGGCACCTCACAGCGCGTTTCGATGGCCTGCGCCACTTTATGCATCGTGTTGGTACACAGAACAATCCCTTCCGCCCCCGCCTGCTGCAGGCCAACTGCCGCCTGCGCCAGCATCTCGCCGGCGCGATCCCAGTCTCCTGCGGACTGGCAGGCTTCGATCTCATGGAAATCGACGCTGTGCAGCAGCAGACTCGCCGAATGCAGGCCGCCTAAATGTGCTTTGATACCTTCGTTGATCAAACGGTAATAGGGAATGGTGGATTCCCAGCTCATGCCGCCCAACAGGCCAATCGTTTTCATCATCCGCTCCTGGTTATGCTTTGCTCCAGTGAAACAAACTTGTGATCAACTTTCCACTTCTCTTGTCGATCGTTTCTTTCCCGACGATTCTGCGATAAATTAAATGAAACATTGTTTCACTTAACTACAGGACTGCCGGATGTTTATTTTTCATAACGAGACCACCCTTGAAGATCTGGGCAATGGCGTGACCCGTCGTATTCTTGCGCACGGTGGCAACATGATGGCCGTAGAGGTCAATTTCGACGCCGGAGCCATCGGTCCAATGCATAATCACCCTCACGAACAGTTGACCTATGTGCTATCCGGCGAATTTGAGTTCACCATCGGAGAAGAGAAACGCGTGGTGCGCGCCGGAGATACGCTCTACAAAAAACCGCATATTATGCACGGCTGCATCTGTCTGAAGCCTGGCACCCTGCTGGATACCTTTACTCCCGTTCGTGAGGATTTCCTGTAAACCACGCTTCCCAGGGGCATATTCGTGATGCCCCCTTTCCCCACCCTTCCTTTCCGCCAGAATAATTTGTTAAAAAATATGTAACAGCAAAATGATTAGCCTGCCACTTATCTTGCTCATCCCTGCACAAGATCCCTTGTTCGGCACTATCTCCAGACACCTGTCAGCTCTGGAGAACGCTCGCCATATCATTTTTTGAAACATCGTTTCGACTTCGATCACACTTCCGCTATGAATCGAATGACTCTGTAATAAATCGCAATAAAATAAAATTAAAACGGCGTTTTATAAAACTGAATCACCGGACAAGTAAAAACCGAAACATTCAGGCTCAGCAGGGACGCTGCGAGCAAAAGCCCATAACAAACACAAAGTTAAAAAAGGAAGCCAACGCCAGCTGATACACCCGATACCGATTCACTTTCTGGCCGCGACCGGGCGCAGAAAACCACGACACCGAATCCGTTTTACAAACTCGTAAGCCAGGTAGGTATGTATGAATGAAAACAAGATGTTGGGATTGGCATGGATATCGCCCTATATCATCGGGCTGATAGTCTTTACCGCTTTTCCCTTTGTTTCATCTTTCTTTCTCAGTTTCACTGAGTACGATTTGATGAGCCCGCCGGTGTTTAACGGCATTGAAAACTATCGCTACATGTTGACCGAAGATGGCCTCTTCTGGAAATCCATGGGCGTGACCTTTGCCTACGTCTTTTTAACGATTCCGTTAAAACTGGCTTTCGCACTGGGTATTGCATTTGTCCTCAACTTTAAGCTGCGCGGTATCGGCTTTTTCCGCACCGCTTATTACATTCCGTCGATTCTCGGTAGCTCGGTCGCGATTGCCGTCCTGTGGCGCGCGCTGTTTGCTATCGACGGCCTGCTGAACAGCTTTATCGGCGTGCTGGGATTCGACCCGGTGAACTGGCTCGGCGAGCCGTCGCTGGCGCTGATGTCCGTCACTCTGCTGCGCGTCTGGCAGTTTGGTTCGGCGATGGTCATCTTCCTCGCCGCGTTGCAAAACGTCCCGCAGTCACAGTATGAAGCGGCGATGATCGACGGCGCCTCGAAGTGGCAGATGTTTATGAAGGTCACCGTGCCGCTGATTACGCCGGTCATCTTCTTCAACTTTATTATGCAGACCACCCAGGCGTTCCAGGAGTTTACCGGTCCGTACGTCATCACCGGCGGCGGCCCAACCTACTCCACCTATCTGTTCTCGCTCTATATCTACGACACCGCCTTTAAGTACTTCGATATGGGGTACGGCGCGGCGCTGGCGTGGGTGCTGTTCCTGGTGGTTGCGGTCTTTGCCGCCATCGCCTTTAAGTCATCGAAATATTGGGTGTTCTACTCCGCCGATAAAGGAGGCAAAAATGGCTGATATTCAACAAATCACCCCGGCAATGGAAATTGCGGAGCGCGAAGTTGCCCGCACCCTGCGCCGCGAAAAAGTCAGCCGGACAATCCGTTATGTCATCCTGCTGTTCGTCGGCCTGCTGATGCTTTACCCGCTGGTGTGGATGTTCTCGGCGTCGTTCAAACCGAACCATGAGATTTTCACCACCCTGAGCCTGTGGCCGGCCCACGCGACCTGGGACGGCTTTATTAACGGCTGGAAAACCGGCACCGAGTACAACTTCGGGCACTACATGCTGAACACCTTTAAGTATGTGATCCCGAAAGTCCTGCTGACCATTATCTCCTCCACTATCGTGGCCTACGGCTTTGCCCGCTTCGAAATCCCGTGGAAGAAATTCTGGTTCGCCACGCTCATCACCACCATGCTGCTGCCGAGCACCGTCCTGCTTATCCCGCAGTACCTGATGTTCCGTGAAATGGGCATGCTGAACAGCTATCTGCCGCTGTATCTGCCGCTGGCTTTCGCCACCCAGGGATTCTTCGTCTTCATGCTGATCCAGTTCCTGCGCGGCGTACCGCGCGATATGGAAGAGGCGGCGCAGATCGACGGCTGTAACTCTATTCAGGTGCTGTGGTACGTGGTGGTGCCGATCCTGAAACCGGCGATTATCTCGGTGGCGCTGTTCCAGTTTATGTGGTCAATGAACGACTTTATCGGCCCGCTGATTTACGTCTACAGCGTGGATAAATATCCGATCGCACTGGCGCTGAAAATGTCCATCGACGTCACGGAAGGCGCTCCGTGGAACGAAATTCTGGCAATGGCGAGTATCTCCATTCTGCCATCCATCATCGTGTTCTTCCTGGCACAACGCTACTTCGTACAGGGCGTGACCAGCAGCGGAATCAAAGGTTAAGAGGGAAATATCATGGCTGAAGTTATTTTCAACAAACTGGAAAAAGTTTACTCCAACGGCTTCAAAGCGGTACATGCTATCGACCTGAAAATCGCGGACGGGGAGTTTATGGTGATCGTCGGGCCATCCGGCTGTGCGAAATCCACCACCCTGCGTATGCTGGCGGGACTGGAAACCATCAGCGGCGGCGAAGTGCGTATCGGCGAGAAGATCGTCAACAACCTCGCGCCAAAATCACGCGGTATTGCGATGGTGTTCCAGAACTATGCGCTCTACCCACACATGACGGTGCGTGAGAATCTGGCTTTTGGTCTCAAGCTGAGCAAGCTGCCGAAAGATCAGATTGATGCCCAGGTTAACGAAGCGGCCAAAATCCTCGAGCTGGAAGAGCTGCTCGACCGTCTGCCGCGCCAGCTTTCCGGCGGCCAGGCCCAGCGCGTGGCGGTTGGCCGCGCGATTGTCAAAAAACCGGATGTGTTCCTGTTTGATGAACCACTCTCTAACCTTGATGCCAAGCTGCGCGCCTCGATGCGTATCCGTATTTCCGATCTGCACAAGCAGCTGAAGAAATCCGGCAAGCCGGCGACCACCGTATACGTCACCCACGACCAGACCGAAGCGATGACCATGGGCGATCGGATCTGCGTCATGAAGCTCGGGCATATCATGCAGGTCGATACTCCGGACAACCTGTATCACAAACCGAAAAACATGTTCGTGGCCGGCTTTATCGGCGCCCCGGAGATGAATATTCGCCCCAGCAAACTGGTTGAACAGGCCGGGCGCCTGCACCTGACTATCGGCGATGAGCTGCTGCCGTTAAGCGCAGCCCTGCAGGATAAAGTCGCCAGCCATAAAAACCAGCCGCTGTTCTACGGCGTCCGCCCGGAGTTTGTCGCCATCGCCGATGAACCGTTCGCCGAAGGCGGCTGCTCGGGCGAAATGGTGCGGGTCGAGAACATGGGGCACGAGTTTTTCGTCTACCTGAAAGTCGCCGACTATGAACTGACCGCCCGCGTCCCTTCTGACGAAGCGAAGCCGATGATTGAAAAAGGGTTGCATCGCAAGGTGTGGTTCAAATTCGACATGAATAAGTGCCATCTCTTTGATGCCGCCACCGAACAGAATATCTCTCTGTAATCACTGGAGTATTAAAATGAAAAAAGTGCTTTTAAGCGCCGCAATCTCCGCCACTCTGGGCCTTACCGCGTTACCGTCTCTGGCAAAGGATGTCGATCTGCGTATGTCATGGTGGGGCGGCAACGGCCGCCATCAGGTCACCCTGAAAGCGCTGGAGGAGTTTCATAAACAGAATCCGGACATCAACGTTAAAGCCGAATATACCGGCTGGGACGGCCATCTTTCGCGCCTGACCACCCAAATCGCCGGGGGAACCGAGCCGGACGTGATGCAGACAAACTGGAACTGGCTGCCGATCTTCTCGAAGAACGGTGAGGGTTTCTACGATCTGAACAAAATGAAGGATGTCATCGACCTCAGCCAGTTCGATGCCAAAGAGCTGCAGTCCACCACGGTCAATGGCAAACTCAACGGTATCCCGATTTCCGTTACCGCCAGGGTGTTCTACTTTAACGACGAAACCTGGAAAAAAGCCGGCGTCACCTTCCCGAAAACCTGGGATGAGCTGATGGCGGCGGGCAAAACCTTTGAGAGCAAGCTGGGTAAGCAGTATTACCCGGTGGTGCTGGAGCATCAGGACACCCTGGCGCTGCTGAACTCTTACATGATTCAGAAGTACAACCAGCCGGCTATCGACGAGAAAACGAAGAAATTCTCCTACAGCAAAGAACAGTGGGTCGAATTCTTCCAGATGTACAAAAAGCTCATCGACAGCCACGTGATGCCGGACACCAAATACTATGCCTCGTTCGGCAAGAGCAACATGTATGAGATGAAGCCGTGGATTCAGGGCGAATGGGCGGGGACATATATGTGGAACTCCACCATCAACAAATACTCCGACAACCTGAAGCCGCCGGCGAAGCTGGCGCTGGGCGACTACCCGATGCTACCGGGCGCCACCGATGCCGGCCTGTTCTTTAAACCGGCGCAGATGCTCTCCATCGGCAAATCGACGAAAAATCCGGAAGCGGCGGCGAAAGTGATTAACTTCCTGCTGAACAGCAAAGAGGGCGTGGATACGCTGGGCCTTGAGCGCGGCGTGCCGTTAAGCAAAGTGGCGGTGAAATACCTGACCGAAGACGGCACGATCAAAACCGACGATCCGGCCGTATCCGGGCTGAAGCTGGCGCAGTCGCTGCCGACAAAACTCTCGGTATCGCCTTACTTTGATGACCCGCAGATTGTTGCCCAGTTTGGCACGTCGCTGCAGTACATCGACTACGGACAGAAAAGCGTAGAAGAGACGGCCGCCGACTTCCAGCGCCAGTCCGATCGTATTCTGAAACGCGCCATGCGCTAACGGTCGATCATTCTCTCTGCCCTGCAGCCTCGGCTGCGGGGCATTTTTTCGTCAGGAGCGAGTCATGAAAGGCAAAATCATCCCGCTGAATTTCCGTACCACGGAAGACAGCGTAACCGGCCGCCAGGTGATCCGGATGACGCCCCCGCACGTTATCTGCCACCGTAACTACTTCTATCAAAAGTGCTTTACCCGGGATGGCAGCAAACTTATTTTCGGCGGCGGATTCGAGGGCCACTGGAACTACTATTTACTCGATCTGGCCGCGCAGCAGGCCATACAGCTGACCGACGGGCCGGGCGATAATACCTTCGGCGGTTTTCTATCCGACGACGACCGCACGCTGTGGTATGTGAAAAACAATCGGCAGCTGCGCCGCGTGGATCTGGCGACGCGGGAAGAGCAGGTGGTTTACACAGTGGATGACGACTGGGTCGCCTATGGTACCTGGGTGGCAAACAGCGATTGCAGCAAACTGGTCGGCATCGAGATAAAAAAAAGCGACTGGCGGCCGCTGACCGACTGGAGTAAATTCCGCGCCTTTTATTTTACCCAACCCGAATGCCGCCTGATCAATATCGACCTGCATAGCGGCGAGCGCCGCGTTGTCCTGCAGGAGAAACGCTGGCTGGGCCATCCGATTTACCGGCCGTTTGATGACCAGACCATCGCGTTCTGCCACGAAGGACCGCGCGATGCTATCGACGCCAGGATGTGGCTTATCAACGCTGACGGCAGCAATATGCGCAACGTTCGCCAGCACCAACCGGGAGAGAGCTTCACCCATGAGTTCTGGGTGCCGGATGGCTCTGCGCTCTATTACGTCGCCCACCGGGAAAACGATCCGCATCGCTATCTCTACCGTGCCGACCCCACCACCCTGGATAATCGTCAGCTGCTGACCATTCCTCCCTGCTCGCACCTGATGAGTAACTACGATGGTTCGCTGGTCGTCGGCGATGGCGCACCGCATCATACCGGCGATATTCAGCTGAACGATCCGTTTATCTGGGTATTTGACGTGCAGTCCGGTACGCAGCGGGCCATTTGTCGCCACGACTCCAGCTGGAAAGTGCTCGACGGCGATCGTCAGGTCACCCACCCGCATCCGTCATTTTCGCCGGATGATCGCTGGGTGCTGTTTACCTCCGATAAAGAAGGGATGCCGGCGCTGTACCTGGCGGAGGTGTAGTCATTCGGCACCCCCCCGGCTCGCGCGGTGCCTGGCCGGGCGCCAGGTTCACAGCCGTCTGCGGTCCGGTAGCCCCGGGGAAGGCGTTTGCGCCCCCCCGGGGAAACCTGTCAGAAGAAATATTTAAACCGTACCCGCGCGCCGTAGCGTTCATCGGTATTGCCGCTTTTCGCCGCCGATGAATCCAGCCATGACGCATACGCGCCGAGATAAATATTAAAGTTCGGCATATCCATAATATTCGGCAGTTGCCATGACGTATGAATGGTGTGGATATCATAGCGACCCGGCGTCAGAATCGCGCAGTCGCCATCGCACTCCGCGCTCACGCCGGACATATTGAACTTGTCGATTTTGTTATGCGCATAGATATAGCCCAGCTCTACACGATGCCATAATGCGTTGATACCGGCGCTGAAATCTTTCTCATCCGCCGCATCAAGATAGGCGGTACTCAGATTCACCGCGGCCCCATTTTCGGCATCGGTTTTCAGCGTGTTCCAGCTCATGGTCATCCCGTAACCGGTACGATTTGACTGGTCGACCCAGCCTCCCCCCGTTTTTTCATAGCCGTAAGCGTTATTAACGAGGTTGCTCTCCATTGCCGCCGCCACCGACCAGGCGCCGGACTGCCAGGCCGCGACCGGACGCACGTACACCACGTTTTTACGGTTATCCAGCGCGTTGCCGTGATAGTTCCGATCGACAAACAGCGAGCTGCCGTCCTCCACCAGCGTATTCACCTCAAAATACCAGTTATCGATATTTTTACTGAGCAGGAAGCTGCCGCCGCTGCTGCTGCGCCCGCGTCCCTCTTTCATCATATAGATATAGCCGTAGCCGTCGCTATACAGATCGTTGGCCGTATTACCGGAATATTCAATAAAGGTATCCTGATTCAGCGGGAACATATCGTAGGCCTCAAAGCGGCCGATTTTAATTTTCCAGTCATGCTCCTGTCCAAAGAAAAAGGCCGCATCATCGAGATTCATTTTTCCATTCATATCCGCCAGCGGCTGCACGCTGAACCCGGCATATTTTCCGTTAGCCCCCTTACGTAATCCATCAAAGCCCAGAAGAATGCGCCCGTTAATATCCCAGCGTTCTTTATCTCCCGGCGCCCAGTTTTTATTCGCGCTGGTTTTCACCGACGTCAGGCTACCGGTACGGCTGGCACCGTCCATATTAAACTCAACGTCGCCATAGAATTTTAATTCGCCATAATCATTAAGCTGAAAAGTCGGTTTAGCCGGTGCGGCGCTGACCACCGTCGCTGGCGTTTCCTGGCCTTTCAGCGCCCGGATTTCCGCCTCCGCGCTGGCCGCCCGCTGTTCGGTCGCCTTTAGTCGTTGCTCCATTTGCGCCAGCCGTTCCTCAAGGGATAACGGCGCCTGTGCATTAGCCAGAGGGGTAAATAAAGACGTCAGAACACACCCGACCCAGATTTTATTCATCGGAAAACCCTTTATTAAAATGAAGTTTTTACCCTCAATAATTCGAGTGACAGGCAGGCGGCGATGCAGTGAGTCCCCTGGCGCTTACTCGCGTAAGTGACGGGGGCGCGAGGAAAGCCAACGCACATGTAACTTGAAGTATGACGGGTATTTTTATTTATGGGCAAAGCACGACGATAATGACAATAATAACCCGCCCATCGTCGAAGACGGGTTATTAACGACCATGCAATAAAATTTATTCCAGCTGCCAGGCTCCTGCTTCAGTTAAAGACGCCAAACCGTTCCAGGCAAATAAAGATAATTCACGGCGAGCGGCATCCGGATATATACGGCTACTAAGACAGGCCTCTCCGTCATTAACAAACACTTCAACGGAAGAGCTATCGAAGAATACCCGCAGTTTCAGATCGGCCCCCTCGTGCAACGGTACGCTGCGCGTGCCGCACAGACCGTACTGCGGGTAGTTCCGCTCCAGCACCAGGCGTTGCATCTGCGCATCAACGTAGACCCGCAGCCCCTCGCCGAAGCTCAGTCCATACTGTTCTGCCGTACTGCCTGCGCAGTCCCAGTGCAGGATCACCTCCATCGCCTCACCGTTTTCCGCCATCAGCGACCGTTGGTTTTTCAGCGTGCTGACCGGCCACGGGAACCAGGCTCTGCGCAGGCACTCCACCTCTTTCGCCGGACGCATCTGCAGACGATTATCGGCGCTCAGCGTCAGCTCACGCGGCAGAGAGAGCATGCCAGCCCAGCCGTCCTGCTGTTCCGGCAGCGGTGACTCCCACATGTCCAGCCAGCCGATAACGATGCGGCGACCGTCGGGCGTCAGGAAACTCTGCGGGGCATAAAAATCATGGCCATGGTCCATCTCAACAAATTCACCTTCCCGGACAAACGGCTGCCCGGGCTGCCAGTCGCCGAGCAGATAGCCGCTCTGGAATAAATTGCGGTTCTGATAGCCCTGTGCCGCCATCCCCTGCGGTGAAAACATCAGTACTCGCTTGCCGCCGAGCGTGAAGAAGTCGGGGCATTCCCACATGTAGCCCATCTTATCTTCGGCTTCATCAAGGATCCCTTCGTCATGCCACTGGCGCAGATCGGCGGAACGATACAGCCGCACCTGGCCGGTATTACCGACGCGGGCACCGACGATCATGTACCAGCTATCCCCTTCGCGCCACACTTTCGGGTCGCGGAAGTGGTGCAGGCCCGGCGGGGTATCCAGCACCATGCCCTGGCGTTCAAAATGAATGCCGTCGCGACTGGTGGCCAGACACTGCACCTGATAGAGGTTCTCTTCGTCGCTGGGATCGCCGTGGAATTTATGCCCGGTATAGATCAGTGCCAGCGTATCGCCGTCCACCACGGCCGAGCCGGAGAAGCAGCCATCTTTATCCTCCGGCCCTTCCGGCGCCAGCGCCACCGGCAGGTGTTCCCAATGGACTAAATCCTTGCTGCGCGCATGACCCCAGTGCATCGGCCCCCACTGCGTGGAGTAAGGATGGTGCTGATAAAAGGCGTGATACCAGCCGTCAAACCAGACCAGACCATTGGGATCGTTGATCCAGCCCGCACGAGCGGCGAGATGGTAGCGTGGGTACCAGCGCAGGTTTAACGTCTCGCGTTTCGCCTGCAGTTCCTGTTCAGCGTTAGCAACGGTGTACATCATATTCTTCACTCTTTTCATTCAGATAGCGGAGGGTTGCGACATCATCGGATCCGAAGATGAGCGACTGGATCGCAACAAGAAAATGGAGATAAAGGTGGTGCAGAACACCAGCAGTCCCATAATCAGATAGGACTGGGCGAAGCCGTATTTCTCGTAGCTGTAGCCCGCCAGCGGCGACAGCACCGTGGCAATCACCGAGCTGGTGCAGGCAAAGCCCACCAGGTACAGCGTGGAAGAGAGACGTTTATCAAAGTTCAGGCTGTTGTATTTAAAGATGGCGACCAGCAGTACCGGCAGCTCCACCGCATGGAGCAGTTTGGTGATGGAAATCAGCAGCGGCCCTTCCACCAGCCCGGAGGCCACCATACGTAATGCCATGACCATCCCGGCGAAAATCAGGCCGTTTTTCGCGCCAATACGGTTAACCAGCCACGGCGCGCAGAACATCCCGGCCGCTTCGAGGAACACCTGGAAAGAATTCAGGTAGCCGTACATCGCGTTCCCTTCCTGCAGGGTGGCGAACTGCGAGGAAAAGTAGACCGGGAACTGTTGGTCGTAGACGCCGTAAATGCAGGTCCCGACGACAAAAAAGACCAGCGCCCAGAAGCGCGGCAGGGTCAGCAGACGCAGCGCATCCTCCAGCGTCACTTTGCCGCCGGAGATGGCCTCCTGCATAGCCTGCGGTGCGGAGGAGACCCGCAGTCGCGCCAGCAGAACAAAGAACACCAGGCCGGAACAGCTGGCGACCGCAAAGTTAAGTTTCGGATTGATGTTAAACAGCAGTCCGGCAAAAAAGGTCGCTACCGCCCAACCCAGCGATCCCCACATACGCGCCCGACCAAACTCAAACTGGCTCTGGCGCGCGACGCGTTCGGTATAGGATTCGAGTACTCCGATGCCGCCGTTAAAGGTTAAGCCGATATAGATCCCGCCAAAGATACTGCCGAGCAGTACGTTTATTTTCAGCAAATAGCCAAACAGCAGGTAGGCCGGCCCGGAGAGAATCAGTAGCACGGTGATATACCAGAGCAGGTTTTTACGCAGCCCAAGCTTGTCCTGAATAAAGCCGTAGCACACCTGGGCAAACAGCGCTGATACGGAAAGCACGGCGTAGATGATCCCGGTATCCCCCGCCTTGAGCCCGACTTCCTGGTGCAACCAGATAGAGAGCAATGAGCCGGAAGAGGACCAGGTGACAAAAAAGAAAAACAGTAAGGCGCTGAGTAACGGATAGCTGTGAGAGTGATGGGCTTTCATCATGACATTCTCGTGTAGGGGTAATGCACGCAATGGTAACGTTAACAAAAAACATAAATCATGCCGTTTTGCCGAGATACATGATGTTAATCACAAAAGTTAACGTTAACATAACGAGGGTGAGATCGCGATCAAATAATCCGGCCCACTGAGACAACACGGCATACGATAGAATATCGTATGATCCTTTTACATCAGCAACTTAGTTGTATAGCCTGTTGCATGGCGGCAACGGTGGAGTGTGAAATATGGCATCTTTGAAAGATGTGGCAAAACTGGCAAACGTATCTCTGATGACGGTTTCACGGGCGCTGAACAACCCGGAACGTCTGAAACCCGAAACGCTGGCTCGCGTTCAGTCTGCGATTGAGCAGACCAACTACGTCCCTGACCTGTCTGCCAAGAAAATACGCGGCGCGCGCGCCACGCCGAATACCATTGGCGTACTGGCGCTGGATACCGTCACCACGCCGTTTTCGGTTGAGATCGCGTTGTCTATTGAAGAGACCGCCCGCGCGCACGGCTGGAACAGCTTCGTGGTGAATATGTTTTCCGATGATAGCCCGGAAACCATCGTCGACCTGCTGCTTTCCCACCGTCCTGACGGTATCATCTACACCACCATGGGGCTGCGCCAGGTACCCGTTCCCGCCAAGCTGCTGACGCTACCCTGCGTCCTTGCCAACTGCGAAAGTCTTAACGACCCGGTCGCCAGCTATATTCCTGATGATGAGCAGGGTCAGTACGCTGCGGTCAAAGCGCTGCTCGCCGCAGGCTATCGTAACCCGCTCTGTTTGCATCTCCCGGCCAACCATCTCGCCACCGTACGCCGCCGCCAGGGGCTGGAGCGCGCCTGCCGCGAAGCCGATATCGACCCGGATACGTTGGTGCACAGCTATATGGCCTACGGCGATAAGCACTACCATGATATTCCCGCCGTGGTGCAGGCCCATCTCCGTCAGGGAAAACCGTCGTTCGATTCGGTTATCTGCGGCAACGATCGTATCGCCTTTATGGTCTATCAGACGCTGCTGGCGCAGGGATTGCGGATTCCGCAGGACGTTGCGGTGGTGGGGTACGATAATATGGTCGGCATTGGCGATCTGTTTTTACCGCCGCTGTCGACGGTGCAGCTGCCGCACTATGATATCGGGCGCCTGAGCGCCCTGCATATTATTCACGGCGATAGCCATCGGGAAACGGTACGCGTAGCCAGTCCGTGGCTGCCAAGGGCATCCCTGTGATTAATTACCGATATTGCGCAGCTTTTCGCCGGACATCAGTCGGCGCTCGATGTGTTCGAGCGTGACGTTTTTGGTTTCCGGAATCAGCCAGAACGTCACGCCGATAAACGCCACGTTCAGCGCGGTATAGAGCCAGAAGGTCCCCGCCGCGCCAATCGTATCCAGCAGCGTCAGGAAGGTGGCGCCGATAATCATGTTGGACACCCAGTTGGTGGTGGTTGAACAGGTGATGCCAAAGTCGCGGCATTTCAGCGGCTGAATTTCCGAACACAAGATCCACACCACCGGCGCGGCGCTCATCGCATAGCCTGCAATGCACATCATGGTCATGCCGACGGAAAGCCAGGACAGGCCGCTGGAGGCGGTGCCGTTATCAAACTGCATCAGGCAGTAGCCCAGCACCAGCGTTCCGATAGCCATCACGCTAAAGCCGATTTTCAGCGCCGGTTTACGCCCCGCTTTATCGACGGTAAAGACCGCGATAAAGGTCGCAAACATAAAGGTCAGGCCGACCACCAGCGTAGCAATCATCTGCTGCTCGGTGGTGGTGAAACCGGCCATTTTAAAAATACGCGGCGCGTAGTACATGATGATATTCATCCCGGTAAATTGCTGCATCGCCTGCAACAGCATGCCAAGGAATACCGCGCGGCGGACGTTACGATTGATCTTAAACAGCGCCCAGCCGCCTTGCTTAAGCTTCAGGCTTTCGCGGATTTCATTGAGCTCATCACGGGCTTTTTCCGAGGTATCGCGCAGCATACGCAGCACCTCTTCCGCTTCAACGTGGCGCCCCTTTTCAGCCAACCAGCGCGGGCTGTTTGGCAGGAAAATCACCAGAACGATCAGCAGGAGCGCCGGCAGCGCCAGCACGCCCAGCATCGCCCGCCAGTTGCCGCTGTAGCTGAACGCGGTATCGGACAGGAACGCCATGACGATCCCCAGCGTCACCATCAGCTGATACATACTGATCATCTTGCCGCGCACGTTTTCACTCGCCATTTCAGAAAGATACAGCGGCGCGGTATACGAGGCGATCCCCACGGCGATACCGAGAATGATCCTTGCCGCCAGCAGCATTTCGACGCTCGCGGCAAACGCCGATCCGACCGATCCGGCCACAAACAATACCGCCCCCACCATCAGACTGTATTTACGTCCCAGTCGGAAGGAGAGCCAGCCGTTGAACAGCGCGCCAACCGCCGCCCCCAGCATCATGCTGCTGACCACCCACTCCTGCAGCCGGCTGGATAAGACAAAGTGGTCGGTAATAAAGGGCAGCGCCCCGGCAATCACCCCAATATCGAGGCCAAAAAGCAATCCAGCCACCGCAGCGGCAATAGAGACAAACTGGTTCATGCGTCGGGTATCACGCTGGCTACGCGCCAGGACCGTCGTGCCGTCACTGATTGAGGTCATTTTTTTCCTGCCTGAGCAAAGTAAAACGTGCAGTGAAAGTACGCGATCGGCGCGATAAAGTGTCAGGGAGGAGACGTCAAAGATATGGATTAAATTGCTGGCAGGACTTGTTTTGTGATGGACATTCAACTTTCTATTATTGCCGTTTCATCAATCTCCTTTTATTCATTCCTTTTATTCATTGGCTAACAGCGGGAAATCGCGACGAAATGATATGGACGATCTTCAAATTCAGCGCCATATCAATATGGATAATTAATGTTCATCTTTCATCACTGTTGCGCCGATTGCCGGATGGTGAAGTGACATGGTCTACCGCCAGGCAAAAAAAAACCCTGCCATCAAAGCAGGGTTTATCGCCTGTCGCCACGCGAGCTTAGCGCGCCAGCCAGCCGCCATCGACCGCCACGGTGTAGCCGTTAATGTAATCCGATGCGCTGGAGGAGAGGAAGACCACCGGCCCTTTCAGATCGTCCGGTAAGCCCCAGCGTCCGGCAGGAATGCGGTCAAGAATTTCCGCGCTGCGCTGTTCATCGGAACGCAGCTGCTGGGTGTTGTTGGTCGCCATATAGCCCGGCGCAATCGCGTTGACGTTGATGTTGTACTTCGCCCACTCGTTCGCCAGCAGACGGGTCACCCCCATCACACCACTTTTTGATGCGGTGTAGGACGGTACGCGAATACCGCCCTGGAAAGAGAGCATCGACGCGATGTTGATAATCTTGCCGCCGTTACCCTGGGCAATAAAATGCTTCGCCGCCGCCTGGGACATAAAGAACACGGTCTTGATGTTCAGATCCATCACGTCATCCCAGTCTTTCTCGCTGAATTCAAGGGCATCCTGACGACGAATCAAACCGGCGTTGTTGACCAGAATATCGATATGACCGAATTCGGCAACCGCACGCTCAAGCAGTTGAGGAATACCGTCAATCTGGCGCAAATCGGCGGTCAGGCTCAGGAAACGACGTCCCAGCGCGGTAACACGCTCAATCGTTTCCACCGGCTCAACAATATTAATGCCGACAATATCGCAGCCCGCTTCGGCCAGACCGAGCGCCATACCCTGACCCAGCCCGGTATCACAGCCGGTGACAACAGCCACTTTACCCTGTAAAGAGAATGCATCGAGTATCATACTTTGTTCCTTAGTCTTTCAGAGCCCGTACAACACAGGCAAGGTTCTATTTGTCCGATCCGCATCCCTCACGGTTGCTTACGCCAGGGAAAACGCTCTGGGTATTACCCACCTTAAAAATAAAACACAGTTTCGTTTTACTAGTATCGACATCTTACCCCTGAGGAAATCTGTTTTCAATTTTTATTAAAACGATGTTTCATATTTTTGCGTTCTATTTATCAGAAATGCAGAACCGATCACGAAGCGATGCAAACAAAAAGATATAAAAACAATAAAATACAATGAGTTAATTCAACTTTGAAAAATGACAGTAAAACGTAAAAAGCGGGCATGAAAACAAAGATCGCCCCGAGACGCCAGCTGAAAGAGCAGAAAAACCGCGATCCAGCGCAACATTTTATAGTGAATTGCGCTCACCATCACAAATAATGAAACAATGTTTTGATAAATTAACACCCATCTTTTAAATCAACCTCACCTGGCTACACGTCCCCTGCAGACAGGCGACATCGCGGGAAGGAAAAGGAGTACATCATGGCTAAAGGCATGCGGGTAAAATTGAATTATGAAGTCAGTCGCGATCCGGATACCGGCGCGGAGATCACCCGCTTAACCCCTCCGGAAGTAACCTGTCATCGTAACTATTTCTATCAGAAGTGTTTTTTTAATGATGGCAGCCACCTGCTGTTCGCCGGTGAATTTGACGGCCACTGGAACTACTATCTGCTAAATATCGCGACAGCCGAGGCCGTTCAGCTGACCGAAGGCGCCGGCGATAATACCTTCGGCGGCTTTCTCTCACCGGATGATTCCGCGCTCTATTACGTTAAAAATGACCGCACGCTACTGGAAGTCAATCTTTCAACCCTCCAGGAGCGTCAGGTCTACCGCGTCCCGGATGAGTGGGTCGGATACGGTACCTGGGTCGCCAACAGCGACTGCAGCAAACTGGTCGGCATTGAGATTGCGAAAAGCGACTGGACACCGCTCAACGACTGGCAGATTTTCCACGACTTCTTCCATAAAGGTCCGCACTGCCGTCTGCTGCGCGTCGACCTGCAAAGCGGGGAGAGCCGCGTTATTCATGAAGAGAAAAAATGGCTGGGTCATCCCATCTACCGTCCGTTCGACGACAACACCGTCGCCTTCTGCCATGAAGGGCCGCACGATCTGGTCGATGCCCGGATGTGGATGGTCAACGAAGACGGCAGTCACGTGCGGAAAGTCAAAGAGCATGCCGAGGGCGAAAGCTGTACGCACGAATTCTGGGTCCCGAACGGTTCCGCGCTGATTTATGTCTCTTATCTGAAAGGTCAGCAGGGACGGACGATTTATCGCTTCGATCCGGATACTGGCATCAATACCGCGCTGATGCAGATGCCCGCCTGCTCGCATCTGATGAGCAACTTCGACGGCACGCTGTTGGTTGGGGATGGCTCTGGTACGCCGGTGGATGTGAAAGATACCAGCGGTTACACCATTGATAACGATCCTTATCTCTACGTCTTTGATGTCGCGAAACAGGCTTACTTCCGCGTTGCCCGGCATGATACCTCCTGGGCGACGGTCGCCAATAGCCGTCAGGTCACCCATCCGCATCCTTCGTTTACCCCCGACGATCGGGCGATTTTGTTCAGCTCGGACAAAGACGGGAAACCGGCTATCTACATCGCGAAACTGCCGGCGCATCCGGAGATGCTGCAGGCGTAATATCCGTATTGTTTTTGAGTGTGTTTCTGTAACTGGCCTTGCCCTCCTTCGCGGAGGGCTTTTTTGTTTCATTACCGCCCGGCGGAGTCGTTGAGGCAGGCACAGGCCGTTTCTCCTCACCTTCTGTTGAACCCGTGCTGGTGAAACCTTCCGCAGCCCCTTTCGACTGCGCGAGCGGCCAAGTCTGCTTGCGCCACAATCAGCGCTAACGGGAACCGCATCCGGACGACAGAAACAGAAAACCCCGGCTGACGGCTCCGGGGTCATGACGGAAGAGGGTTTTATCAGAAGCTGTAAGCAACCCCGACGCGGAAACGGGTCTGGCGATCGCTGCGGTCATTCACACCCACGTTGCCCACTTCACCATACGGCGCCCAGTTTTTGTCGAGTTTATAGGCCAGCTTCACGTTGTACTCCTGGGAGTAAGGCTTGTTGTCGTTGCGGTTTACTCCCTCGGAGCTGCGGGCATAAACATAGTTCAGCTCGGTACGCCAGTTGCCCATCACAAAACCGGCCCACGCATCGCCGCGGTTCACTTTATCGTCTTCTTTGCCGGCGCTCGCCGGGTAGCGGGTATAGTCGTAGCGATAGCGGGCGGCCACGTAGAAACCATTATCGAAGCTGTATTGCACGCGCAGATTGGGTTTGTAAATTGAGCGGCTATCGTTGCTCTCAATATTAAACCCCGGCGTCACGGAGAAATTCTGATTCGCCTTCCACTGCCAGCTAATGGTCTCTTCGTGGCCGTTGCCGACAAAATCTGAATACGGTTGGGAGGTATTATCGCCGCCTGACTTCCACTTTGCCTCTACGGAGAAGCCGAATCCGTTGGCAAAGCGATGGGAGATCGAGACACGGTCGGCATTGGTTTTATCTGTCTTACCTCCATCAATGAATTCATGACGCAAATCAACCGTGACAGCGGAAGCGGAAAACGCTGCGGCGCAGAGAGTAGCAAGGGCCAGAGATCTTGCAAACATAGGGTACCCCTCAAAATTAAAATTATGTTTCTATTTTATGAAACTGTATTTTATTTTTTAAGGACGCATGTTTTAGTGATCGAGATCGTAATTATTTGTTTCAAAAAACATGGCACAGCAGGACGTGACAAAGCTCAACAAAAAAGGGCTTTATCGCCCCCTTTTCGCTGAATTTTTCCGGGATCTGCGGGAAGAAAACCCAATAAAAAAGCCTCCGCAAGGAGGCTTGAGAAGCAGGTAAAGTAAAGCGGGACTATGCGCGTTCTACCGCCAGCGCAACGCCCTGACCGCCGCCGATACAAAGCGTAGCCAACCCTTTACGGGCATCGCGTTTAATCATCTCGTGCACCAGAGAAACCAGAATACGACAGCCTGATGCCCCAATGGGGTGGCCCAGCGCAATCGCCCCGCCGTTAACATTGACCCGCCGCTCATCCCATTCCAGCACTCTGCCGACAGAAATCGCCTGGGCGGCAAATGCCTCATTGGCCTCGATAAGATCGACCTCATCCAGCCGCCAGCCCGCTCTTTCCAGACAGCGGCGCGTCGCGTGTACCGGCGCGATCCCCATCAGGGCCGGATCGACGCCGACGCTGGCAAAAGCGCGGATCCGCGCCAGGATCGGCAGACCGAGCTCCTGCGCTTTCGATTCGCTCATCATCATTACCGCCGCCGCGCCGTCATTGATGCTGGAAGCGTTGCCCGCGGTCACTGAACCCAGCCGATCGAAGGTGGGTAGCAGGCTGGCCAGCCCTTCGGCGCTGGCATCGACCCGCGGCTGCTCATCGGTGTCAACGGTGCGCGGCGCCCCGTTCAGCTCGGTGGTTACCGGCACAATCTCATCACGAAAGCGCCCTGAATCAATCGCCCGCCGGGCCTTTTGCTGCGAACTCAGCGCCCAGGCATCCTGCAGCTCCCGGCTGATACCATATTCACGCGCCAGGTTTTCCGCCGTAACTCCCATGTGATAGTCGTTGAAGGCATCCCACAAACCATCGTGGACCAGGCTGTCAATCAGCTGGCTGTTGCCCAGCTGAGCGCCGGTGCGGCTATCGGTGAGAACGTGCGGCGCCCGGCTCATATTTTCCTGACCGCCGGCAATCACCACGTCAGCTTCTCCGCACTGGATTGCCTGCGTCGCCAGATGCAGCGCCTTCAGTCCGGAGCCACACACGTCGTTAATCGTAATGGCAGAAACGGTATTCGGCAGGCCGCCGCGGATCGCCGATTGACGGGCCGGATTTTGCCCGGTCCCCGCAGTCAGAACCTGCCCGAGGATCACCTCATCAACACTTTGCGGGTCGATACCGGTACGCTCCACCAGAGCCTTGACCACAAGACTCCCCAACTCTACCGCGGAGTGACGCGACAACGTTCCCTGAAAACACCCTATCGGAGTGCGCAACGCACCCACGATCACGACATCTTTCATCCTCTACCTCTGCCCTGCCTCTGCGCAAAGAAACAGCAACATAGTAGAGAATTGTTATCAAAAAATTTCGCAATTGTTTAAAAAAAGTGAGGCGAATCACAAAGATTAGCCCCGCGTTGCGGGTTCCTGGCGCTGTAAATGCTGACGCAGCCAGCTCCCGGCTTTCCCCGGCGGCGCCTTCTTATTCCACAATAAATCAACGGAAATCGCCCGCGGCCAGCCGGGAATGTTCAGCGCCACCAGCGTGCCTGACCCGGCAAACTCGTCAACCAGCGCACAAGGTAAAATGCACCATCCCAGCCCCTGCACCGTCATGCTGAGCAGCAGTAAATAGTTCGGCGCCGACCAGACCTGTCCTTTCGCAGGCTCCAGCGAGCTGGCCAGAAAAGTGCTCAGGCGCAGTTCTCGCCAGCTATGCAGCTCATCCCAGGTGACCCGTCCCTGCGCCGCCAGCGGATGCGCGGGAGCGACGTAAATGGCCATCGCCGTTTGTAACGGCAGCCGGGTACTGCCAATCTCCGTCGGATAGCTATCCCTGGCCTCAATCAGCCCCACCTGCGCGCGCTCCTTCTGCAGCAGGTCAATAACATCCTCATCTTCCCCTATCAGGCACTCAAACTCGGTGTGGGGAAAACGACGATCGAACTGCTGCAGCAGATCCTCCAGCACATCCGGATGCAGCGTGTCGGAGAGTACAAACGTGAGGCGCGCTTCCGTTTCATCAGACAGTGAAATAGCCAGCTCATCCAGCCGATTGCTGGCCGCCAGAATCGCTTTGACGTAGCTCAGCACCTGTTCCCCCTGTGGCGTCAGCGTGGGATGGCGAGTCGCGCGGTCAAACAGTGCGACGCCCAGATCGGCTTCAAGGTTTGAAATGGCGGTGCTGATGGTGGACTGGCTTTTGCGCAGCCGACGGGCGGCGGCAGAAAACGACCCGCAGGCCACGGCTTCAACAAATGCAGTCAGAGCTTCGGGAGAATAGCGCATGAACTATCTACTTTATCGATGGAATCTATCTTTTGTTTATCATATTTATCCATAAAATGCGGAGTAATTTCTCAGAATCTGTTCCTTCCTTAACTGCAGAGGAACCGGTCAGAACCACGGCTTTTCGGAGGTAGCAAGCCATGCAACAGAACACATTTCAGCGTAAAACGCTGACGGAGCGCGTTATCCATGCGGTCAGTTTTGAAGGACTCGCCACGTTAATTCTCGCCCCGACCGCCGCCTGGCTGATGCAGCGTTCGGTTCTTGAAATGGGGGGGCTGAGCGTGCTGCTCGCGACGCTGGCCATGGTATGGAACCTGATTTATAACGCCGCTTTTGACCGCCTCTGGCCGGTATCTCGCGTGGTGCGAACTCTCAAAGTCCGCGCGCTGCACGCTATCGGCTTTGAATCCGGGTTTATTCTTATCGGGGTCACCGCCGTGGCACTGATTCTCGGGGTCTCGTTGATCCAGGCGTTTATGCTGGAAATCGGCTTTATGCTGTTCTTTCTGCCCTACACCATGCTGTTTAACTGGATATGGGATACTCTGCGCGAACGCGTACTGAAATATCGCCAGCAGCGGATCCTGGCACGCAGCTAACTGCTCTTCATCGCCGGGGGATGCCCGGCGATCCCTTGCCCTGTTTGTCATCCGAAAGTATCGCAACGGCTCATTCGTTGTTGTGGTAAATTACACTCCTTTTTTTTGGTCTTACGGTTGATAAATTCACACAATGTCTAAAATTTGGTCTAAAGAAGAAACTCTTTGGAGTTTTGCCTTATATGGCACTGCCGTAGGCGCCGGCACTCTGTTTTTGCCGATCCAGCTGGGGTCTGCTGGCGCCATTGTTCTGTTCATCACCGCGCTAGTCGCCTGGCCGTTAACCTACTGGCCGCACAAAGCACTGAGTCAGTTCATTCTCTCCGCGAAAGTTGCGCCCGGCGTCGGGATCACCGGGGCGGTTAACCATTACTACGGCAAGAAAGTGGGGAATCTGATCACCGCCCTCTATTTCCTCGCCTTTTTCGTGGTCGTCCTGATTTACGCCGTGGCAATCACCAACTCACTCGCCGAGCAGCTGGCAAGGCATATGCCGATTACACCCGCCGTTCGCGCCATGCTGAGTCTGGCCGTGGTCATGGTGTTGAACCTGATCTTTTTAATGGGCCGCCATATCACGATTAAGGTGATGGGTTTTTTGGTGTTCCCGCTGATTGCCTGCTTCCTGTTCTTGTCGATCTATTTAATCGGCGACTGGCAGCCTGAGCACCTCACCAGCCAGCTGCAGCTGACTTCTCATACGTTCCACCAGGTCTGGATCTCAATCCCTGTGATGGTTTTCGCTTTTAGCCATACGCCCATCATTTCAACTTTTGCTATCGATCAGCAGGAGAAATATGGTGATCTGGCTATGGGTAAATGCAAAAAAATCATGAAGGTGGCCTATACCATCATCTGCGCCAGCGTGCTGTTTTTTGTCTTCAGCTGCCTGCTGGCGATACCGGTCTCCTATATTGAAAACGCCCGCAACGAAGGAGTGACCATTCTCTCCGCGCTGTCGATGATGCCTGGTTCTCCGGCGTGGCTGGCGGTAACAGGCATCGTGGTCGCCGTAGTGGCCATGTCGAAGTCATTCCTCGGCACCTATTTTGGCGTGATTGAAGGCGCCAGCGAAATCGTGAAAACGTCGCTGAATCAGGTCGGGATTCGCAAAAGCCGCGCCTTTAACCGCGCGATGTCGATTCTGCTGGTCTCGACGCTGACGTTCATAGTTTGCTTCATCAATCCGAACGCCATTTCCATGATCTACGCCATCAGCGGCCCGCTGATCGCCATGATCCTGTTCATCATGCCGACGCTGTCGACCTACATCATTCCCGCACTCAAACCCTACCGTTCAGTGGGTAATTTCATCACCCTGGTGGTCGGCCTGCTGTGCGTTTCGGTCATGTTCTTTAGCTAATCCTCCCCTCTGCGGCGGCGGTTATCACCGCCGCCGCACGTTCTGCCAATATTTCTGCCATCCGGACTTCCTCGCCAGGTTTACACTTAGGGTTTGCACACCAGTGGGGAATCGCCATGTCCAGCGTAAAACTATCCGGAAGCGGAACATTAGGTCATCGCCAGGTTTATCGTCTGGGTTACGGCGCTATGCAGTTAGCCGGCCCCGGCGTATTTGGTCCGCCTGCCGATCCGGACGCCGCTATTCGTGTCCTGCGCGCGGCGGTAGCGGCGGGAGTCAATCATATTGATACCTCTGATTTTTACGGCCCGCATATTACTAACCAGCTGATTCGCAAAGCGCTCCATCCTTACGCAGACGATCTCTGCATCGTGACGAAAGTCAGCGCTCGCCGTGATGAAAAGGGCAACTGGCTGCCGGCGATGTCGCCCGAAGAGCTCACGCAGGCGGTGGAAGACAATCTGCGTAATCTGGGGCTCGATGTCCTGGAGATCGTGAATCTGCGCAGCATGCTCGGCACCCACGGCCCGGTAGAAGGCTCACTGGAAGCGCCGCTGACCACGCTGCTTGAGCTTAAAGAGCGTGGGCTTATTCGCCACATCGGCCTCAGTAACGTCACGGCGAAGCAGGTGGCCGATGCGCAAAAGCTGACGCCCGTTGTTTGCGTGCAAAACCAGTACAACGTTGCCAATCGAGGAGACGATGCGCTGATTGATGAGCTTGCCGCACAAAATATTGCCTACGTCCCTTTCTTCCCGCTTGGGGGGTTTACTCCGCTACAGGCACAGGAACTTAACGATGTTGCCGCCGCGCTGGAGGCGACACCGATGCAGGTTGCGCTGGCCTGGCTACTACAGCGTTCGCCTAATATTCTGCTGATTCCGGGAACCTCTTCGCTCCAGCACCTGCAGGAAAACCTGGCCGCTGGCGCGTTAACCCTGCCGCCGGAAGCCATCGCAACATTAGCGGCACTGCAGAACTAACGGCCTTCGCCACACCTGTGCGTGTCCTTCCGCACAGGTCCTTGCCGGGCGCCATTTTCCCTCCTATTATTTGGCTGGAATTAGCCCAACGCTGCTGGCACTATATATCCTACAAATGGGTATATGCTTGCACTAACCTGCGCTAAACAACCCTATATACAGCATTGATTTATACTATTTTGACAAGTCTCCTTATTGGGGACTTCTGTCGTTTTTGCCTTCCCCAAAAATTTTTACAACTCTTGATTACAGGAAAAACAACATCTGATTCGACGTTTATACAAATCAATTTAGCGACAAAGATAGCTAATAACATCAAACGCTCATAAAAACATCTGGTTAATGCAATCAGAATGTTGGCATTGCCATAAGAAAAATTTAACTAACACAATAAAAAATCAACAAGGACTTTACATGACAGAGGGAACAATAAAGACCAGCCGGTATGAAATCATTGCTATTTTCAGGGAGGAACTCAGGAAACACTCCGAGATAGAAGTTTTCTTTAATAACAAAAACATCATGACCCAACTTACCCGGGTAGACTTTGCTGAGTTCCATATCGTCACCCAGAGCAAAATCCCCCCAGGGCATAAATACAAATTCATTTTGCATAGTGATTCAGGAAAGATTGAGTTCTGTTCATCGTTAAAGAAAAGTTATAACAGCGATGCCGAACGCGGTAATAAAGTCTCATTTGCCTTACCCGAATGCATTCATGTGGTACAACGACGTCGCGACCCCCGCTTTCGTTTGCATCACCGGTATGATTTTTTTTGTCGCGGTCGACACAGAAATGGCGAAAACTATCTTTTCGATATTAAAGACATTTCAGATGGCGGCTGTGCGCTGATCGCGAAAAGTCCGAACCTGAAATTTCTCACGCATAGTTCAATCCTCAAGAATTCAGTTCTGTCGCTGGCTGAGTATGGTGAAATCACCATTGATTTAGCGATAAAAAATGTTGTTGAAGTGACACTTGATGAAGACAGTGAAAGCTATCACCAGGTTTCCTGTCAGTTTAAATTCCGCCACCGCGAAGATAAGACCAGAATAGAGAAAATGCTGCTCGATTTGATTCTGGAAGCTAAGCGAAAAAAGAGAGTCTGACCCCTTGGACAGGATATTTCTGTATACCGATGATAATTTAATCGGTCAATCAATTCATTGGTATATGGTTGATAACAATAAAAATGTCACCACCTTCCGTTATCAGGATATCACTCAGGGGGCAATCGCCCCCCTGTCTGGGATCGTTATTTTCAACGTTATTCATAAGGACTTTTCTGCTGCCGACACGATGTTATTGCTCAACGATATGCGCTGGTGTCTTCTGCACTGTACCCGGCTAATCCTGGTGGTCAGAAGCGATATTGCCAACCTGTTCAGGGAACTAATAAACATAGATAACACCATGATTCTTACAGAAAAAACACCATTGCATGATTTTTATCGCGCCGTCAGTACTCCCGCAGTCGGCAGCGAGTTTTCCGTACCGAAGAAGCTTTCTGCCAGAGAGCGCCAGGTGCTGGAGCTGACCATGACCTGTCACAACAACAAAAGAATTGCCACTCTGCTGAATATTGACCATAAAACCGTACACAGTCACAGGATTCATATCATGCAAAAACTTGGCATGCATAACTCGCGGGCGATGCACAATAAAATTGTCGACATGTATCAATGCTAGAAAAAAACCGTCTCCCCAATCAAAACCAGATAATTAATTGAAAAGTTACTTTTAATAAACATTCCAAACTGCAGAAAGGTCACTTATAATAATTTCACCCTGCAGCGATGTTTTGTAAAGTGCCTGACACGAGAAAATGAACGCTAACATATTTTCCGATTATAACTTATCCCGTGGCGATATCTCTGTTCGTTATGTTTTTCAAAAAATGTTCTCACCGCAGGACACTCTCGTGGCCGTGGAGTGTTTAAGCCGCTTCGATTCTATTCCTGTGGCCCCGGAATTTTTCTTTCGCCATGCTAATGCGGCACTCCGTGAAAGTATTTTCATGGAGCAACTGGCATTGATTGAAAAGCACCGGACATGGTTTATTGACAATGGTATTTCAGCCACAATCAATGTTGACGATCATATTCTCGGAATTTTGCGCCAGCCGCAAATCGAAACCTACATTAACCATCTGAAGTGTGTACATTTTGAGGTTACGGAAAATGCCAATAGCCTGCTGAATAATGCATTAGCCAGCTGGAAAAGTCCCCAGACGTCCACACTGTGGCTCGATGATTTTGGTTCTGGTTATGCCGGCATTAATGCTATTCGCGGATACCATTTTGATTATGTCAAAATTGACAAAGATTTTTTCTGGCATCTCATGCAGAAAGAGTCCGGGCGACCGCTGATGGATGCGCTGGTGACATTCCTGTCACGTAATAACCACAATGTCATTATTGAAGGTGTCGAGAGCGAAGCACATAAAAACTGGCTTAAGGGAATGGAGTGGTTTGCTATTCAGGGCCATTACTGGAAAGAAGTCAGTATTGAACAACTGGTTCAGGAAAGAGTTAGCGCATAAAAATACCGCATGATTGCGGTATTTTTATGCGCTAAATATCACACGCTTAATTATACACAAGTTCCCAGGTTGCCCAGCTGGTCAATGGACCGGTTGTCGCTTTTTCCGGGGACGGTGTGACATAGCCGATATAATAAGTAAATACACCGCCATTAACCGATTTTTCAACAATCGGCACCCGATTTTGCTGCGGGTCGGCGGGGACAATTTTATTACTCTTATCCAGCGTATTATTATCATTGGTGGACAGCGCCAGATAGATATTGCGCGCCCCATCCGCTAACGTGTTCGCCAGATAGCCCGCATTTTCATTCGCGACGGCATCGACCATAAATCCATCAATCCAGCGCACATTCACCGCACGAATCTCATTTTTATCCGCCGCGCCGCCATCATGGCGGAGCTGACAATTCGACAACTCAAGAGTGAAAGGCTGCGGCTTCATAAATGCGCCGGCCCCGCGGCCGTGGACTTCCGCCAGGCTCACCGGCGCCAGCCAGACATTGCCGCTGCCGGCATTATTCGCGCCGTTAAGCGCCACGCTACAGGAGATATCCGTCACCCGGCCGACAAAATCAACGCGTCCGTTATCGTAATTGGTCATAAAACCGTAGGCCGACGAGGCGGCAAGCATCGCGCCAGCGACGGCCAGCCTGATGCATTGTCGGCCATATGTGCCACATCCATATTGCTTCATGCCCGCCTCCTGAATTAATCGTACGTCAGGTTAAAGATCATGTGCGATTCCACCTCGCCGGTACTGGTTGTCGGCAGGTATTGGTAAAATCGCGCATGATAAGGTTGCGTAAAGTAACGCGTCTCCTGAGAACGCAACGTGCCTACGCTGTACTTCTTGTTAAATTCCAGCGGTACGCCATCCTTCAGTACCTGAATCCCGACCCCTTTGGCGGCGGAACTCCCGGTTTTTTCATTGAGCAACGCCCCTTGTTTGAGCGTGGTGCTGGTTGCCAGAGTTCCGGAAAAAGAGGTCTGGATATTGGCATATCCCGACTCGCTTAACCCGCCGCTGCACTGCAGCTCGATATTAAAATCCCGACCGCCCGCCGTTGTGCCGACCCCTTTCAGATCGCTACGCTTAATGGTGCCCACATCAACGTTCATATTCTTCCCGCTCAGGACCGTACAGGAAGGTGAGACAATGGTGATCGCATTGGCGCTCAGGTAGGTTTCCAGAATCGGGTTATTCCCCCTTTCCCAGTCATAGGAGGTATATTTCCCCGCCGCCAGCGTACCGCTGCCGGTCGTCGACGACGTTTTAATAATCTCCAGCGTAAAGCGGGAACCTTCCAGCGAGTAGTTGGTGGTCCGGTTGATGGTGGAGGAGAAAACGTCGGGATAGATGATGTTCACCGTCGCGCCGCCGCGACTAAAGCGCATGCCGATACCGGGCACGTTGGTGGAGTAGATCTTATTCCCCAGATCGGTGGAGCCTGTAGAAACAATCTTCGCCGCAAAGCGGTTGGTACCGGCGGTACAGCTGTAGCTGGCCCCGCCCGGCGCATTCATCGTCCAGTCCCGGGAGACAATCACCGAGCCCACCGGCAGATCGGGGGGAACCACAACCCTGCCAACGACCATATCCAGGTTCACCGTAGGCTGCGAAAGGCGCGTACAGGCAGCCCAGGCGGAGGTGGTCCCCAGCGCCATTAAGCCAATAAAAAGCGTCAGTTGTTTACTCAGCGACATACCGTTTCCTTTAATTTTGCCTGGCCCAGATCCACCGTACATTGTCCGCTGCTCCACTTGACGATCGCCTGCTTAACCCCGGCGTCGCTGATAAACATCATGCTGCCCTGACCAACAACCCCAATATCCTTACCGGACGGATCCAGAATGGTGGCGGCAAACGGCAGCGGTTGGCCATTGGCCTGGCGCGCCTGAAGCGTGAGGGTATTCTGTACCGTGGTATCAAACGAGACTTTCACCACGCTGCCTTCCCACGGAACGACCTGAGCCACCGTACGCTCAAAGGCGATATCCTCCTGGCTGCCTTTCGGATCGATCTCGACGGCGTTGATCCGGTAAGGTCGCAGATAGGGCAGGATGGCATAGCCGTTACTGTCGACGCGCGTCCCAGGTGAACCCGGCAACATGGCGCCCGCCGCATCTTTGGCTTCAATCAGCGCCAGGGTATTGCCGCTCTCCGGTGAGAACACCACGCCATGACGATGGGCGATCAGCGTCCCGCTGGCACCCAGCCCGCTCTGCCGGTAACCTTCACCCTGGCTATAGCTGCCGTTAAGCGTGGTCCACGGCGTACGGTAGCTGCCGTTTAAGGCGACATCATGCTGACCACCGGTCGCTGCGGTCGTTGAAATGCCGTAGTTGAGGTTGTTCTCGCTATCCAGCGAACCGTTAACCCCAATCTGCGAGCTGCCGAAATGCGAATTGTTGAAGGTGGTGTTCGACGTCAGGTTGGCGGTACGGTTCTCACCAAACCACAGCGGATAGCTGAAATTCAGCGAGATGCGATCGTCACGACGATGGCCGGAGTTATCCGGCGTATACACGCGCTGCGCGCTGGCTGACCATGAGAGACGGCCGAACATATTGTTGTAGCTAAGCTGGTATTGCTTCTCGGTACCCGAACGGTTCCAGTAATCTGAAATCTGGCCACTCAGATAAAAACCGCCCCAGCCGTCCGGCAGGTTCTGGTTAACGGTGAAGGTCATGCCGTTTTTCTGTCGCCACAGCGTATAGTTGTTATTGCGGTTCTTCTCCTGATCGACGGCGTACAGCGCATCGTTCAGGTTATAGTAGCCTTTCGTGGAGTAGCGATACGCCGCCAGCACGATGCTGGTCTGGGTATCGGTAAACATCCGGTTAAAGGTGGCGCGATAGCTCTGCCCTTTTTCATCCAGGGTATCGCTCTTCAGTCGCGACTGGGTAATGTCAAATGACAGCGCGCCAATACCGGTATTCATCCCGGCCCCCAGCAGAAACGCCTGATAATCATCAAAACCGGTCACGCCGGTATAGCCGGTAAACATGTTGCTCAGGCCACGCTGCCAGGTAGCCTGGTAGAGCATGGGCTTATTGCGCAGCGAATTATCATCGACTTTACCGGCCGACAGCGCATAGCGAGTCATACCCGGACGCAGCAGCTGTGCCACCGACGCATACGGCACGCTGAAGACCTGCACCGATCCATCGGCCTCTTTTACCGACACCTCAAGGTCGTTACCGTACCCGGACGGGTAAACATCCTGCAAAGTAAACGGCCCCGGCGGTACCGAGGTCTGATAAATAATATTGTTGCCCTGACGCACCGTCACCAGAGCATTGCTCTGCGCCACGCCGCGAATTTCCGGCGCGTAGGAGCGCATTCCGTCCGGGAACATATTGTCGTCGGTCGCCAGGTTGACCCCACGCAGACCGATGGTGTCGAAGAATTCGCCGTTGGTAAATATCTGCCCGCCGCTGACAATCGAGTTGATTTGCGGGATCGGCCGCTGAAGATAGGTCTGGTTACTGTTCCAGTGCGCCTTCCCCTGCTGCTGCTGCCAGTTCAGGTTACCGATGTGCTTGAGTAGCCAACCGTCCCAGGAGAAGCCGGCGTTAACGCCGAGATAGGCGCTGCTGTTGTCGGAGCCGTTGGCGGCAGAGGTATGGCTGGTCCAGGTGTTCGCCATCCAGCCAAGATTCAGCGCCGCAATGCCTTTATCCCAGAATTCCGGGCTGACAAAATTTTTCAGGCGCTGATCTTCGTAGATTTGCGGTACAGAAACTTCCAGCCGCAGCGAGGACTGTATCAGGTTATCTTTAACGTTTTCTTCGTTACGCCACTCCTTCAGCCGTCCACAGTAACCTGCCTGCTGACTCAGCTGAGGATTGAGTTTTTCTGCCGCAATCCCGTAGCGCTCAAGCATTTCACGGGTGTAGCAGATCCCCATGTTGCCGTCTTTATCGCGGGTGACGTTCAGTTCATAGCGCCCTTTCCACTCATTGTTGGTATACACATCGAGCGAATAGGTCCCTTCCGTGATAGCACTGGCGGAGAAGCGAGACAGATCGACCTTTTCCCGGCTGCCAACGATAAAACCATCATTAAACTGGTATACCGTTCCCGGGCTTTCCTGTCCGCTGGAAACTGGCGGAAAACAGAACAGCGCCATCGCGATCGCTGTACTTAATCTTCCCGGGCAGATAGACCTCTGCTTCATGATCGTGTCCCTTATTTAACGGCTACTTTCACTGCCACATCTGCGCCATAGTCATTGATATTATTAATCGTCAGGGTCTCGCCTCGGCTCACAGAAGAAGAGAGGGCCACGGTCTGACTGGACTGCGGAGCCAGCATCACCGTTTTGCTGTTCAGGGCTTTACCGCCATCGCGGGAAATACGGCTGACGGTGAGATAAAATGGCGTAGGGTTGCTGATAGACAGGCTGCTACCGCTGGCTGAAAGCGCTAATTTCTCCGGCGCCGCGTCGCGGTTACCCAGTCCGACAGGACGGTAAATAAACTTAAAGCGCGAACGGATCGCCAGCTGGAGGACGTTTTGCCCTTCATTTTTCTGGTTGGCCACCACCGGCGGGATTTCCAGAAGATTCAGCCACCACAGCGTCTCTTTATTTTGTGCCAGTCCGGCGGCGCTACCCAATTTAATACGTAAAGTCTGTCCGCTCTTTGCATCAACGCGCGAAATCGGGGGCGTAATAATAAACGGCGTGGTAATGGTATCCGGCGTAGCATCGGCATTGCCGTTATCCAGCCAGGCTTGCGCCAGCGCCGGACGGTCTGCGGTATTAGAAAGCTGTACCGTTATTTCTTTTTCATTTCCAGGATAAATAAAGCGGGTGCCGTTGACGATAATATTGTTGGCATTGGCCGCAACACTAAAAATGAAACAGAAAAAAAGGGCAATATGCTTCATGCTGACCTCAGAATAAAAAAATAAGCGGCAGCAACTGCCGCTTTATCATTGTTTTAAACCGCCTCGAGAAAGGCGGTTTTATTTTCTGGCGATAATTACTGGTAAGTAATTTCGTAGGTCGCGTAGCTGTTAACCACACCGGTGGTAACAGAAGCCGGGGTGTTGGTTGCATAACCAACGTAGTAAGTGAAGCGTGCGCCATCCTGAACGGCGGTTGCGTCGCCTTTCGCTTTCGGCTGAGTGCTCACGCCCGGGATGATTTTGTTGGTCAGCGCAGTCGCGCTATCGGTGGACAGAACCAGCTGAATATCTTTCGCGCCAGAGGCTTCGGTGTTTGCCAGGTAGCCCTGCTGCTCAGTCGTTGCGCCAGCCAGCAGGTTACCGCCGGTCCAGTTCACACCCAGTTTGCTCACGTCGTCTTGTTTGTCGCCGTTAGCAGCCTGGCAATCAGAGACGTCAATGGTGAAAGATTTAGGCTTCAGGTAGGTATTAGCCGCCGCTGCTTTAACTTCGGTCAGGGTAACCGGTGACAGGTAAACGTTAGCATCGCTGCCCTGGCCGTTAACGGAAACAGTACAGGAGACATCGGTAACTTTACCGAAGAAATTAACCTGGCCACCGCCAACATTCGTATCAGCTGCGTTCGCTGCAGTCATACCGAAAAATGCTGTTGCCATAGCTGCAGAGAGAAGAACCTTTTTCATTGCCATTTCCTTGTCAGAGTGAGTTTTATATCAATAAACCAACAGTAAACCTGCACAAAAGTCAGAAGCGTTATGCGATGCTCACTTGTGCAACTGTGAATAGAAACTTCGACTGACCGGAAGCCGCAATATTTAAGGCGTCAGGACGCGAACTCCGTTTAAAGAATTCGTTAATGCTGTCGGCGTCAAAGAATGCTATTTTTCGCCAACAAATATACATTTGCTTAAAACTTGTTACATCGGGTTAGAGATAGATTTCAGCTATTGATAATCGAAAAACAATAGACAAAAACAAATACAAAGTTATTTACATCAGAGGGAATAAGGCGCGGGTGATATATTTCGCAGAGGGATTATCATGGCAAATAATACGATCCCATGACTATAGCGAACATTCTGAATAATACTGAGAGGTGGCTTGCTGAAATAGCATAAAAACGGTTAAAAAAAAATATTCACCTCCTGCAACCTGGCGTTTAGCTGCCCGCTACAGCGGCAGATGGAAGTGCTGGCTCAGCGCGAGCCTGCCTGTCGGGGTGATACTCACTTCGCGAAATCCCGGCGTCAGGGTGAACCAGCCTTTTCGCTGACCATGCTGCAACAATGCAGCCCCGACGGCGCCACCGGGATGGAAACGCCGCTCGCTCCAGTCCAGACATGCGCAGCATACCCTGCGCCGGTTCCCGGCCGGCAAAGTGATGCCTGAACGGGCAAACTGCGCCTCGCCGACCGGCGTCAGCGCGCTCCCGTCCGGCACAATCCACGCCTCGCGCAAGAGAAAATCATAAATCGCCACCGCCACTTCACCAGCAAGATGATCGTAGCAGGTTCGCGCCGTACGCAGATTCACCGGGGTCCGGGTGGTCAGCACAATGGCACTTTTCCCGGCCATCGCCATCATATTCTCCAGCAGTCCGGCGACATCGGCACTCGCCAGCCGGTAATAGCGATGCCGTCCCTGCGCCAGACAAACCAGCAAATGGGTGCTGACCAGACGGCTGAGATGGGCGCTGGCGGTTGAGGCCGAGACTTCGGCCACCGTCGCCAGCTCCGTCGCGGTCCACGCGCGCCCATCCATTAATGCACAGAGCATTTTCACGCGTGAAGCATCGGCCATGGCGGACGCCAGCGCGGTGATGGCCACGGCCAACGACTCATCATCTTCAATAACATGGGCTGGTTTTAGCATAACGCCTCACAAGGTGGTGGCCCAGGAACGCGTGACTTCCTGTGCCAGTGGAAAGTTATCGGTCACCAGAATCAGGCGGTTCGCATGATCGCTGTACTGGGTCAGGATATTCACCCCGTGTTCGGCCAGCGCGTGAGCTATCGCGCCCAGCTCGCCGGGCTGTTCCTGTTTTAATCTGCGAATAAGCGGCAGGTAGACGCCCGCTACCGGGATCCCCGCCTGCTCCAGCACCGTTCTGGCCCGCTCCCCTTCTGCGACCAGAAAATGGGCGTGGCATTGATTGTCGACGGTGAAAACCCCGCCACCTTCAAGCCCCACGCCATGTTTCCCCAGCGTTTGGCCTAACAGCGCCAGCTGACCAGGACGATTTGGCAGAATGACATGAATATCATACATCGCCGCGCCCCTCCTGCATTTCTGAACCCCAGCCGCGAATGACCTGCACAATGCGAATCTGGTAAGAGGCAAAAATAGTCGCTTTGCCCTCCTCCTGGGCCGCCTGATGGCAGAGATTGTTTTTCCAGGCCCGCACCGCCTCTTCATCGCGCCACCAGGACAGAGACAGGATCTTGCCCGGCGTGGTCAGACTTTGAAAACGTTCAATGCTAATAAAGCCGTCAAGCGTATCAAGCAACGGCCTGAGCTCCGCCGCCAGCGCCAGGTAACGGGCCTGTTTTGCCGGGGTGACATCGGCTTCAAAGAGTACCGCAATCATCGTGTCGTCCTTCCTCAATCAACAGTGACGCCACTTTATCGTATCCATAAAGCCCGATACTTCGCCGCCAGACGAAGTATGCCCTGCCCAAAAACACGGGAAAATCCCACCCGCGCATCCACTCAGGCCATCCATGGCGGCGGTTTTCAAAAAAACACATGGTGATAGCAATATTTTTTTAATGCATAAGGGTAGCGGGAGTCGCGTTCAATGCATTGTTTTTTAATTAAAAAATAAAAACACTTTCAAATTCCCGTCATCTTACCGACATGAAAGTGTGATCTAAATCGCACTTTTTGCAACGCTGGTTATAGTTAGCAGGCTTATTATAAACCCATCGAAAGCACAACGCTTTCCACCTGAAAAGTTAAAAGGAAAAACACCATGAAAAACGTAAAATTACTTGCCGCTGCCGGTATGCTCTCTCTGGTTTCTTTCGCCAGCTTCGCTCAGCACCCGGTCAGCGTAACGGCTGATACCCTGGATAGCGCAGAAGCTAAAATTGCGACCATCGCTAAAGATCAAGGCGCGTCTTACCACATTACCGAAGCCTATACCGGTAACCAGGTTCATATGACCGCTGAGCTGTCCAAATAAGAGAATGGTTGCAGAGGGAGCTGCCGGACAGGCCGCCTTACGGCGGCTCGTTTCGCTCCCGCTTCACGATAACCACGCAGCAATGTCGGGCCCCTTTATGGGGCTTTTTTTGTTAATGCGCGCTGTATCGACAGCACGCTCAGCAACACCACGATTAGCCCCACCAGCGCCACCCCTTCAATCTTCTGTCCAAGACAGATCCAGCCCAGAAGCACTGCCGTCACCGGACTCAGCAGACTGAGTGCTGAGACAGCGACCGATGGGAGACGGCTAATCCCGCGGAACCACAGCCCATAGGCCAGCATCGCGCCGGCCACGCAGAGCCACAGATAGCCGGCCGCCTGGGTCCACGTCACCCCCTGCAGCGGCGGATCCACCAGCCATGCAACGGGAGCCAGTACCACGCCGCCAATCAACAATTGCCAGCCGGTCAGCGCCACCACCGGTAGCGAAATCGCCCAGCGGCGAGACAGCCAGGTCCCCAGCGCCATGCTGACCGCACCTGAAAATGCCGCCATGATCCCCAGCGGATCCAGCACCGTATGCGGCGACAGCAGCAGCAGCGCCATGCCGATAATGCCAGTCACTGCCGAGAGCACCGCCACCCACGGCGAGCGCTGCCTGTCGACACCCCACGCCAGCATCATGACCAGCAGCGGCTGAATTGCCCCAATCACTGCAGCCAGCCCGCCGGGTAACCGGTAAGCGGCAATAAACAGCAGCGCCTGAAAAGCGCCGATATTGAGGATCCCGGTAACAATAAGCTTCCACCACTCATTGCGCAGAGGAAAACGGCGGCACCAGATAAGCAGCGCAATCCCTGCGGGCAGCACCCGCAGCAGCGCCGCAATAAAAGGTCTGTCCGGGGGTAAAAACTGGGAGGTGACAATGTAGGTCGTCCCCCAGATGGCCGGAGCCAGGGCGGTCAACAGCAAATCAATAACGGGAGAGCGTGAGAAAAAGGTCATGATTTTATCTTCACATCAAGGTAAATTAGTCGTTAAAGTATGTATCGACAGATATCTTGATATCAAGATAAGTAGGCACAATTGGACAAATCATCTCAGGCTGACGCCGTAGATCGCATTCTTGAACAGTGGAAACGGGAGCGCCCGGATCTGGATTGCAGCCCGATGGGCCCCATCGGGCGCCTGAAGCGCTGCGCTCTGCTGCTGGAGCCGCGCGTAGAGTCCGCCTTTATCCGCCACGATCTGGTGCGCTGGGAGTTTGACATGCTGGCCACCCTTCGTCGGGCAGGCTCGCCGTTTATCCTCTCCCCGACTCAGCTTTTCTCTACGCTGATGATCACCTCTGGCACCATGACGCATCGGCTTAAGGCGCTGGAAAAACGGGGTTTTATTACCCGTTTGCCGGATCCTGACGATGCGCGGAGTCTGCTGGTCGCCCTGACCGAGGCGGGGCGCGAGCGGATCGATGAGGCTGTGGAAAGCCACGTAGAAAACGAACGCCAGCTGCTGGCCGGACTCTCCACGGAGCAGCGCCAGCAGCTGGATCGGGCGCTGAAGGTCTTTATGCGCCTGCTGGAAGAGCCCTAGCAACCGGCAGCAATATAATCGCCGTTGGCGCTCATCGGGATCACGGTCAGAAACAGCACGCAGGCAAAGAGAATCAGAAGGACGCCGCCGGCAATTTTTACCGCCGGCAGCAGCCATTTCAGGCGACCGTCATCCCAGGCAAACAGGCCGATCGCCCGTTCACGCGCGTAGCGTACCGCCAGCGAGAGGCCGAGAATTGATATTGCCGTCCCCAGTGACATCGTCATGACCGCGGCAATTCCCCAGCTGACGATCCCCAGCGCATTGGAAAACAGCAGGATCATTATCGCCCCGCTGCAGGGCCTGGCGCCGATAGCCAGGACCACGCCAAGCCGGGTTTGCCAGTCAGCTCCCAGCCCGCGGCCAACGCCGTGAGCTCCGCAGCCGCACGTTTCGCTATGTTCATGCAGCGGAGTCAAGGTCGCGATCGTCATTTTTCGCGGCCGCAGGCTTTTGAGCGCTTGATATATCACATATGCGCCAAACGCCCCCACCATCAGGGCGCTGATTTTCTCTACGAACCAGCGGCTGGTACTGAGATCGCCGGACGCAAGGTTCAGCCCTACGGCCAGAATAAATACAAACAGGATAGCGCTCACCCCCTGCATCAGGCTGCCAAGAAACGGCACTACCCGCGCCGCCAGCAGGCTCTCTTTGTTGGTGCTGAGATAGGTGGTGACGATAAATTTACCGTGTCCGGGGCCAACGGCATGCAGCACACCGTAAAGGAATGCGCCGCCCAGCAGCCACATCCCGCCGCTATACTGATGGTTATTGAGCTGCAAAAGATACATCACCAGGTAGCGATGGAGCATAATTTGCGTTGCCAGACACCACTGTAAAAAAGCCCCCCAGTGCGCATACAGCGTCAGCCCGGCCCACAGCAGCGCCAGGAGTGGTAACCCCAGCGACAGCAGACGCCAGTCACGGGTTAGCATGCGAGTTGTCATCATTTTTACCATTACGTGAATCTGAATATCCGCCCGGCGGTAGCGGTGAGCGTCGCCGCCAGCCCGCGATATTGCCTGTAGATTGCATTTTGCAATGCCCGTCAAATACGCATACCATCTGCCCATTCTACCGTCGTCGGGCAAGGAGAGGCTTGTGGAACATAATAACGCATCAGCGCAACCGGACAGCCACGAGAGCCGCTTTCATAAAGAAGAGTTTCCCTTCTTCTGGGTGGTCAACGTTTATGCAAAGTATACGCAGCTGATGGAAATCGAATTAAAAAAAATCGACATCGACCTTTCCCGCTTCCGGGTATTGATGCTGGTCCATCAGTACCACAGAGCCAGTATCTCCCGCATCACCGAATACGCCGTCAGTAAAATGCCCACCGTCACCAAAATCGTAGGGCGCCTGCGTGACGACGGGCTGCTGACTACCCACGTCAGCGCCAGCGATGGTCGGGTCACCGAAGCGGAACTCACCCCCGCAGGCCAGGCAAAGGTCGCCGAGGCCAAAGTACTGAGTCAAAAAGTGTTCGCCCGGGCATTTAAGGGCATTACCCCTGCCCAAGAGAAGAAAATGAACCACGTGCTGTCCCTGCTGCTGCACAACCTCAATGATTGATCTCCCTCTTCCACAGTCGCGACAATAACCTTTATAAAGAAAAGGCTATTGTCGTTTTCTCGCCCTACCCTTCGTTTTTCGCACGCTTTTTTATCATTTTTTTAACTTATATTTTGCGGTTTATTTTGTGAGCTCCCTCAAGAGATTAAAATATAACTATCAAAAAATAAACATACAAATCAATTAATTAAAAATTTTTATTTGTTTATAAAATGTTCTTATAGCCCAGGATGATGTGAAAAATACGTTACAAATTACTTGAAGTTTCAAGTTTTAATGACAAGATTATCTCAGATTCAATTCAGTCTGTTTTTTATACATTCGTCCTTCACTCGTTATCGTTAAACGGAAAAGTGAACCATGGCTAATGAACATCGTACAGGCATGACATCCGCCCATTCCGGGTTTATCTCGCGCTTTACGCTGGGTACCGGCGCGCTGACGTTTGCCGCCAAAGATACTCTCGATATCGCCGGTTATCCCACTCGTGCCGGCAGCCCGGTGTTACAAAATGCCCCGGAGGCGACAGCGCATGCGACGGTGATTCAACAGCTGCTCGATAGCGGTGGTTGTCAGCTGCAGGGGAAAACGACGCTTCATGAGCTGGCCTTTGGCGTGACCGGGATCAATGCCTGGAGCGGAACGCCGCTCAACCCGCGCTACCCGACGCTGATTCCCGGCGGTTCGTCGAGCGGTTCGGCAACCGTGGTGGCCGCCGGAGAGGTCGATTTTGCGATTGGCACCGATACCGGGGGTTCCGTGCGGATGCCTGCCGCCTGCTGTGGCATCGTCGGCCTGAAGCCGACCTGGGGGCGGGTGAGCCGTCAAGGGGTGATGCCGGCCGACAGTTCGCTGGACTGCGTGGGATTTTTCAGTCGCGATGTCGCCACGTTACGTCAGGTGTTGGCGCGACTCCCAGGCGAAATCGCCCCAGCCGTCAGCGCCCACCAGGCGGCCACGGCCTTTCTCTTCGGCCATGCCACGACGGACATTGAACAGCTGATTCGCGCCCGTCTGGCGCAGGCGGGAATGTTTCCCGCAGACGCGACGCTGCCGGCATTTGCCGAGGCGCATCAGGCAGGGCTGACGGTCATCTCCCAGGAGAACTGGCAGGCGTTTCAATCTCTCGCGGAGGAGCCTGAACTGGCCGAGGATGTCGCCGTGCGCCTGCGCGCCGGCGCGGAAATCAGCCCGCACCAGCGCCAGGCGGCAGAGCGCATTCGCCAGACCTTTACCGAGGCTGTCGATGCGCAACTCGCCCGCGCGCCGTTTATTTTACTGCCGACGCTGCCGGCCTGCCCGCCGACGCTGGAAGAGGCGGCGAATCCACTCAATGTGGTGAACCTGACCCGGCTGGTGCGCCCGTTCAATTTAAGCGGTCATCCGGCGCTGACGCTTCCCGTTGGCGAGATAAACCAGCGGCCGGTCGCCCTGCAAATTGTTGCGGGGAAAAATAAAGACTATGAATTACTCTGTTTTGCTGAATCGCTAATGGCAAAACTGCAATACCCGTCAGACTCGCAGAGCAAATAAAATAATACATCCTGAATAATCTGCTTTACCGTGCCGCGGCCACTCAGTGGCTAAGCGAAATAAATATCGCCAGCGCACCGATAATCAGAAACATGACGGACATAAATATTTATTCTATTTAACTGGAAGAGGCTTAGTCGTATGTTAAACCCATCTGCATCGCTGCGTGCGGAAAAGACCCCGTACGCCAGTAATAGTGAATTCAGCGAATTGCTCGACGAATTAAAAAAGCGCAGCGAGGAGTTCGAACAACAACGCTATATCTCTGACGATATTATTTCGCGTTTTAAACAGGCTGGTGTTTATCGTGCGCTGGTGCCCACGCAATATGGCGGCGATGAAATCTCGCCAGCCGAATTCTGTCAGCTGATTGAGACCATCGCCACCGCCGACGGTTCCGCCGGATGGGTCGCCAGCTTTGGCATGAATCCCTTCTACCTCGGCGGCCTGCCGCTCAGTACGCTGGATGAGATCTATCGCCACGGCCCGGACGTGGTGTTTGCCGGCGGTATTTTTCCCCCGCAGAAAGCCATCGCTCAGGACGGCGGTTTTCAGGTCAGCGGGCGCTGGAGCTTCGCCAGCGGCTGTACCGGAGCCGAACTGATTGGCGTCGGTATTCTGCCGGACGACGGCTCCGCTCGTCCGCTGCCGCGTATCGCGGTGCTCCCCGCCGATCGCTTCACCATCGATCCGGTGTGGAATACCGTGGGTCTGGCGGGGACCGGCAGTCATGACGTGGTGCTCAAGGAGGCGTTTGTCCCCCAGGAGTGGACCTTTATCCGCGGCGGCGAACTCAGTCTCGAGGGCGCGCTCTACCGCTACCCGGTGCTGTCGCTGGCGACGCAGGTGCTCTCAGTGGTGGCGCTGGGCATCGCCCGCGCCGCGCTGGCCGAAATCTATGCCATCGCCGAACGCCAGAGTTCGGTCACCGGCGCCCCCTGTCTGGCCGATCGCCAGTTTGCGCAGATGGATATTGCCCATTGTGAAGCGGAGCTGCGCTCGGCCCGCTGCTGGTTTTACGATGCCATCGACGATGTCTGGCAGGTCATTTTACGCGGCGATGAACCCGATGCCGGGATGATCAACGCCCTGCGTCTGTCATCGACGCACGTTACCCGCGTCTCTTCATCGGTGACCACCCGCGCGCTCAGGCTGGCCGGAATGCCCGGTATTACCATGCGCAGCCCGCTCCAGCGCTACGCCCGCGACACGATGGTCATCACTCAGCACGCCTTTATGGGCGAGCTGACCTATATCAACGCCGGAAATATGTTCTTCGGCCACCCGCCGCTGCCCGGCTATTTATAACCCTTTAAGGAGTATGACGATGATCCGCGTTCTGTTTTGTATTGGCGTAAATCAAAACTTTTTCGATGCCCCCCCGGAGGTCGGCAAACAGGTCTGGGCCGCGTTTGGCGAGATGATGAAAGGTATCGAACACACTGACGGCATTCAGGTTATCGGCAATATGGATGACGATCGGGTGATGGTCGGGCCTTCTACCGGCTGGCCGTGGACCACCTACGTCCTCGCCGATGCGCATGATTTTGACGCCGTCACCGCCGCCTGCAATCTGTTCCGCAGCATTCAGGTCGGCCCGGGACCAGACCGGCTGTGGAAATATTGCAAAGTTGAAGCTCGTACCGGGCGCGAATTAATTATTCAGGCGTAACTTATGAATCTGGAAAAGTGTCTGCAGCGTCTGGATAAACTCGAAGCGGCCAATCAGATTCGCAACCTGATGAGTAAATATATGCATTTATGTGACGATTTATCTTATCCGGATATCGCGCAGGAAATTGCTGACTTATTTTGTGAAGATGCTATCTGGGAAGGCCTCGGCAGTTTATACCAAAACAAACTGGGACGTTATTCCGGGCGAAAGAACATTGCCCAAATGATGGCCCGTTATATTAGCGAGCCCGCACACTTTGCCATCAACGTTCATTATTTAACGTCCGAATATATTGATATTGGCGCAGAGAATGAGGCTATCGGGCGCTGGAAAATGTTACAGGTTTCCACCTTTCGCGCCGGAGGGTCGCATCTCAACAGCGCAGAACTGGTGATTCGCTTTAAAAAAGCAGGCGAGCGCTGGCTCATAGACCATTTCACCACCCGTAACTTATTGAGTCGTCCGGTGGATTACTGGCACTCGCCGGTGGATTTACCCGTACCCGACACTACGCGGTCCCCGGAATGATTCCGCGGGCAGCCGATGCCTCTGCCCGCAGAAACATCACCGAGACTCAGGAGATTAAGCAATGTCTGAATGTATTCCGGTAAAAAATATTGAGAGCGGCTACGACGCCGCCACGCTGGGCGCCCTGGTACAGTCCGACCGGGTTCATACCTCGCTGTACACCTCCGGCGACATTTTCGCCCTTGAGATCGAGAAGATTTTTAACCAGACCTGGGTCTGGGTCGGACACGAAAGTGAAGTCCCGGACGCGGGCAGCTTTAAGTCCTCTATGGTCGGAACGCAGCCGGTCATCGTGGTACGCGATCGCAAAGGCAACATCAACGTCCTGCTGAACCGCTGTCGCCACCGCGCCGCCACCGTTTGCGAACACCGCAGCGGCAAAACCAACAGCTTTGTCTGCCCCTATCACGGCTGGGGTTACGGCCTCGACGGCGCCCTGCGCGGCGTACCGCATCCGGAAAGCTACGGCGATACCCTGGATAAAGCGCAGCTCGGCATGGTGCGTCTGCGCAGCGAAAGCTACGCGGGAATGATTTTCGCCACCTTCAACCAGCAGATGGAACCGCTGACCGACTTCCTCGGACCGGCCATGAAATGGATGGATCTGTTTATGAAACAGGGGGCGGGCTACCCGCTGCAGGCGACCACCGCCCACCGCTTCCGCTTCCCCGGCAACTGGAAGATTCAGCTGGAAAATACCACCGATGGCTATCACTTTCCCATCGTACATAAGTCCTTTCTGAGCTCCGTCGATAAGCAAACGGAAGAGATGCTCAACTTCGTTGACGGCAAAGGTTTTGTCGAAGATCTCGGAAACGGCCACAGCGTGATGGTGATGATCCCGGAACTGATTGACCTTGAAGAGAATCTCGATGCGCCGGTGCCGGATCGCTTCCTTGAACTGGCTCAGGCGCTGCGAGAAGAGGGCCACGAAGAGCAGCAGGTGCGCCGCATCGTCCGCGCCGTGGGCGGCAGCGGCTTCAACCTGAACCTGTTCCCCAACGTTGCCTGCTCGATGGCGTTCTTCCGCGTGCTGCAACCCGTCTCAGTGCAGGAGACCGAAATCCACCACGTGGTGCTGACGATGAAAGATGGCCCGGCGATTGCCAACCAGGCGCGTCTGCGGATGCATGAACACTTCCAGGGCCCGATGGGCTTTGGCACGCCGGATGATTCTGAAGCCTGGGAGCGCGTCCAGCGCGGCGGCGGCGCGGGCAACGATCTGTGGATCATGCTCAATCGCGGCCTGCCGGGAGAGACGCGCACCGCCGATGGACTGCGCAGCGACGTCAGCGCCGAAACCGGCATGCGTGCCGCCTATCAGCAGTGGAAAAAGTACATGACCGCAGAAAACCGGGGGCAAAAATGAGCGCACAACAGACTTTAACCGCCGCCATTCACTTTATTAATCAAGAGGCGGACCTGCTCGACCAGGGCGAATTCCACGAATGGCTGACGCTGTGGCAGCCGCAGGGGATGTACATCATTCCTGTCGATCGGCAGACGACCGATTTCGCCAACGCGCTGAATTACGCCTATGACAACCAGGCCATGCGCGAGAAGCGCGTCCATCGTCTGTACAGCGGCGAGTCGATCTCGACGACGCCGCGCGCACGCACCATCCGCATGATCGGCCGCCACCGCCTGATCGAGGCCAGCGACCAGTGTGTCGAGATCCGCTGCGCCCAGTTTCTGTATGAGTACCGCAAAGGCAAAGAACACCATTACGTCGCCGACCTGAGCTACACCCTGGTGCCGCAGGGCGAGCGCTTTCTTATCGCGCAGAAGGTCGTCCGGCTGATTAACGCCGACGATTATCTGCATAGCATTGGCTACATCCTGTGAGGCTGCAATGACAAGAACCGTACTCGTAACCGGCGCCGGCAGCGGCCTCGGGCTGACGATTAGCCGCCATCTGTGGCAGCTGGGTTATCAGGTGGCGATGGCGGATATCGCCATCGACATCGCGTGCGAGGGGGCCCGGCAGATCGATGCCGATCGACGGCGGCTGCTGCCCCTGGCGCTGGATATCCGCGAACCCGAACACTTTCACGCTGCGCTGGCGCAGATCGACGAACGATTTGGCGGGCTGGATGTGCTGGTGAACAACGCGGCGCTCACGCTGACCACGCCGATCATGGAGATCTCCGTTGAGGAGTTCGATCGCGTCACCAGCACCAACCTGCGGGGCACCTTTCTCGGCTGTCAGATTGTTGGCCGTTATTTTAGTCAACGCCGACAGGGCAACATTATCAATCTCGCCTCGCTGGCGGGACAAAACGGCGGCACCGCCTCCGGCGCCCATTATGCAGCCTCGAAAGGCGGCATTCTGACGCTGACGAAAGTGTTTGCCCGCGCGTTGAGCGCCGCCGGAGTCAGCGTCAACGCCATAGCCCCCGGCCCGCTCGATTTACCGTCCGTTCATGCGGCGGTAGCGGAAGAAAAAATGCCGGCGCTGCTGGAGATGATCCCGATGAAACGCCTGGGCGATCCGCTGCTGGTCGCCCGCGCGGTAGAGCTGCTGGCCGACCCGTCCGCCACCTTTATCACCGGGGCGACCTGGGATATCAACGGCGGCATCTATATGCGTTAAGCCCTGTCAGGGTGGAGAAGAAAGATGGCTGAAACACTGACCGTACGCGTCGCAGAACGCGAAATCCAGGGCGCCGATGTGGTGGTCCTGACCCTGGCTTCGCTGGACGGCGCTCCCCTGCCGCCGTTTAGCGCCGGGGCGCATATCGATCTCTATCTCGAGGAGGGGATCGTTCGCCAGTATTCACTGTGCGGCAGCCCTCATCATCCGCAGCAGTATCGCCTGGGCATTCTCAAGGATCGGACATCGCGCGGAGGATCGCTGGCGGCGCATCGGCTCCAGGTCGGCGCCACGGTGACGATCGGCACGCCGCGCAATCTGTTTGCGCTTGAGATGGATGCCAGCCACAGCCTGCTGATTGGCGGCGGGATCGGGATTACGCCGATGCTGGCGATGGCGGATACGCTGTTCCGCGCCGGAAAATCTTTCGCTATCCATTATTGCGGGCGCCGCCGCGACGGGATGGCCTTTTTGCACGAGCTGGCGGATTGCCCTTTTAGCGACCGCGTCCATCTGCACATCAGCGAGGAAGGAGAAAAAATCCGCCCTCACGAAGTGCTGGCCCCGCACCGCGCCGCCGCTCACGTCTACGTCTGCGGCCCGGAAGGGTTTATGGACGGGATCGCCGATGCGGCGCGCGGCTGCGGTTATCCGCCCGAACAACTGCATCAGGAGTTTTTTAACCGGGAAGTGGAAACCGGCGGCGCCAGCTTTACCGTCGAGGTCCCCGAGCTGGGCCTCACCGTTGCCGTCGGGGAGAACGAAACCATTGTCGCCGCGCTGAAAAATGCGGGGATCAAGGTCAAAGTCTCCTGCGAACAGGGGGTCTGCGGAACCTGCCTCGCCAATGTGTGCAGCGGCGTGCCGGATCACCGCGATGAGTATTTAACCGATGAAGAACGCGAAGATAACGACCAGATCCTGCTGTGCTGTTCGCGGGCCAAAACGCCCCGGTTGGTTATCGAAAGCTTCGAATACGTCAAACTGAAATAACGGATACCGCTATGAACCTGACATCTGATTTCCGTAACGCCATGGCACAACTGGGCAGCGCTATCACGATCATCACCACCGATGGTCCGGCAGGCCGCTTTGGCTTTACCGCCTCCGCCGTATGCAGCGTCACCGATTCGCCCCCCACGCTGCTGGTCTGTATGAACCGTTCTTCTTTCGCCCATGGCAAATTTAAAGAGAACGGCGTGCTGTGCGTGAACGTGCTCTCCGGTCAGCATCAAAACCTGTCCGCCATCTTTGCCAATAGCCAGCTGCGTTCGGAAGAGCGTTTTTTACACGACCAGTGGCTGACGCTGGAAACCGGCTCACCGGTGCTGGCGACGGCCGTCGCCAACGTCGACTGCACCATTTCTACCAGCCATGAAGTGGGCAGTCACAGCGTGTTTTATTGCGAGGTCAGACAGATTCGTCATCACCAGGCCGGCGACGGGCTGGTGTGGTTCAACCGCCAGTTCCATACCCTTAGCGCGCAGCCGTACCGCTAAGGTTCACCCTAACGAAAAATACCCTATCGCATAATGCCGCCCTCATACGCTTCGGGTTGCATCATGGCGTCAGCTCTTCGGCGCCCTCTTTTCACCTGTACTGGAGTAGATGTGATGTCTGGAACTGCAAGCGATACGCCGGTTAGCACTCCCCAATCAATGCGCAAATTGATTATCGGCTCTTTTCTGGGTAACTCCCTGGAATGGTATGACTTTTTTCTTTACGGTACGGCGGCGGCGCTGGTCTTCGGCCCCCTGTTCTTTCCGGCAACCGATGATCCGCTGCTCGGGGCCTTTCTGGCCTTTTCCGGTTTTGCCATCGGCTTTATCGCCAGGCCGCTGGGCGGCATTGCCTTTGGTCATCTCGGGGATAAATACAGCCGTAAAATGACCCTGATTATCACCCTGACGTTAATGGGCGCCAGTACCTTTCTGATTGGTCTGCTGCCAACCTATGAACACATCGGTATTCTGGCGCCAGTCGCCCTGATAACCCTGCGTTTTATCCAGGGCGTCGCCTCCGGCGGCGAATGGGGCGGCGGCGTCCTGATGCTGAGTGAGAATGCCCCGGCGCAACAAAAAGGCTACTACACCGCCTGGAGCCAGGTGGGGGTCTCCGGCGGATTTGTACTCTCTTCGCTGGCTTTTTATCTGGTGCAGCTGCTGCCGCAGGAAGATGTGCTGGCCTGGGCGTGGCGCATCCCTTTCCTGCTGAGCCTGTTTATCTTTCTGGTCGGCGTCTATATCCGGCGCAACATTGAGGAAAATGCCGAGTTTGTCGCCCGAAAACATGCCTCCGGGGAGAGGGAGGTGCAGCTGCCGGTGCTCAGCGCCTTTAAACATCACCCGAAAGCGATCTTGCAGGCCATTGGTCTGCGGCTGGCGGAAAACGGCGCGGTCTACATCTTTTTCACCTTTTCCGTAGTCTATTGCAAACATATCGGCATTGAGACCAGCCAGGTGATTGCCGCCGTGACCCTTGCCATGACGGTGGAGATCGCCACGATTCTCGGCTGGGGCTGGCTGTCGGACCGTATCGGCAGGAAAACGCTCTACTATATTGGCGTGACCGGCATGGCGCTGGTCGCCTTCCCGTTCTTCTGGCTGCTACAAATGCATAGCTTCCCGGCGATTCTGCTGGCGATGCTGCTGGCGCTGCCGGTATGTCACGGGGCGATGATCGCCGCCCAGCCGTGCATGATGGTGGAGCTGTTTCCAGTTGAAGTGCGCTATACCGGTCTGGCGCTGGGCCACGAGATTGGCGCCGTTATCTCCGGCGGGATAAGCCCGATGCTGGCGGTCGCATTTTTAATGAAATGGGACAGCTACGTCCCGGTGGCGCTGATGCTGCTGGCCTTTGCACTGCTGGCCCTGGTGGCGCTGTTCAGCATTCGTCATCCCGCGACGCCGCGCCAGCAGCAGCCGGCGCTGTAAATCCCTTCGGATCGGTCCGCAGGGATGCGCGCCGCTCCGGCAACCAGAACCACCGGCTGAGGCGATTGCCTGCCGCCGCTCTGATAAATTTAATTTTAAACAAAACAATGAATAAACAGGCACTTATTGCCGAGAAATAAAAAATATTTCCACGCCACAATAACGCTTAATTATTATTCATATATCAGTATGTTTGGTTTATCAGAAAGGCAATATTTATGAAAAAACTCCTTCTCGCTCTGGTTACCGCAGCGCTGTTGCTGCCGAGCCTCTCGGCTAACGCGACTTACCGCAGTGATAACCGCCAGGACGCACGCGATACCCGCCAGGATTCACGCCAGGGCGGACGCGATGCCAAACAGCAGTGCGTCAGAGACAATAATCAAAGCAACGCCAGCTGCCGCCAGGATAAACGCGATAACCGTCGCGATGGCCGCCAGGATGCGCGCGACGAAAAATGGTAAGTTAAGCGCGCACGGGCAGGCGTGGCTACCGCGCCCGCCTTCCCCCGCGCCTTGAGATTCAGCACAACGCCTCCCCTGTTATCAGAAATGCCGGCCTGACTCGGGGCGAATCAGCGCGTCAGGTTTAAGCTTTCCAACGGAAAGGGACGATCCTGCACCACGGTTTTCATCACCAGCGTCGAGCGCAAATGCTGCACCCCGGGCATCGCCGAGAGTTTGTCATCATAGAGTTTTTGAAACGCCGGGAGATCCCGGGTGACCACGTGCATCAGGTAGTCCGGATCGCCAAACAGCCGCTGGGCCAGCACGATCTGAGGGATCTCTTCAACCGCCTCTTCAAACGCGCTCACCGCTTTTTTATCACCCTCTTTTAAGGTCGCAAACACGATGGCCAGGAAATTAAAGCCCATTTTCAGAGGATCGAGGTTGGCCCGATAGCCGGTGATAACCCCTTCCTGCTCTAAAGCCCGCAGCCGTCGATGACAGGGAGAGAGGCTCAAATTGACCCGTTCAGCCAGCTCGGTAATCGACAGACGACCATCGGATTGCAGCTCAGCAATAATTTTTCGATCTATGCTATCCATTTGGAAGATTTTCTCTTAAACAGGGGGTTTTCAGCATAACATTGAAAACTTATTTCCCGTAAATCCCGATATTCTTTTCCTCTACAGAATACGGATACCGACGGGGGATCGTTATGCGCAATACCTTGAAACACGGTGGAGAGAGCCGGTCATGGAGATGAGTTTTATCGCCGGGTTCTGGGTTGTCTCTTTCCTGCTGATCATCACACCCGGTGCCGACTGGGCCTATACCATTAGCGCCGGCATCCACGGACAACGGGTGCTTCCCGCGGTGATCGGACTGATGTCCGGGCATCTGCTGGCGGCCATTATCGTGATCGCCGGGATCGGTGTGGCCGTTACCGGTCACCCGCTGGTGCTATCGCTGATCACGCTGCTGGGCGCAGCCTATCTGCTGTGGCTAGGGATCGCGATTTTGCGTCACCCCACCACGCCTGACGCCGCAACGCAGCAGGCCGGAAGCTGGAACCGTTGGGCGCTAAAAGGGTTATGTATTAGCGGGCTGAATCCAAAAGTCTTTCTCTTATTCCTCGCCCTGCTGCCACAATTTACCGATCCTGAAGGACGCTGGCCGGTTGCACTGCAAATGTCGGCCCTGGGAAGCATTCATCTGTTGACCTGCACGCTGATCTATTTTCTGGTTGGCTACGGGTCAAAAAGGCTATTAACCCACCGGCCGGAGGTGGCAAGAAGAGTCAGCATGACCTCCGGAGCGATGATGGTGGCGATAGCCATCCTGCTATTCTACAGCCAGCTGAAATAACGCTGCAGACGCGGGATGAACAAAATAGATTCACACCGGTTTAAGTTATTTGTGCCCTCTCGACAGGGGGCCATCGCCCTGTCTGCATATTTCGCGGCAAGGGTTTGAATCTATTCGCCGTGAAAAACCCCCTTTCTCTGTGATACCGGGGAAAGACTCCAGATAACTCCAGTAATCTTCATAAAATTCCAAAACTGCATCTTAACAAACAACAGGATAGCCAGAACCCTCAAGCGAAAAGCGTCAAATAACTCCAGTACCCCCCCTGACCGCCACCATTTTCGCGCGCTACGCATACGAAATCGCCCTCCGGCCCTTAGCCGAAATTAAGTCCCGCGCTGAGAGGAGGCTTGTGCCGCCGGGCTTATTATTACTATTCTCGAACATAATTTTGCAGTATGGTTTAATCATTGTTGTAGTGATGCAGTGAATGCTACCCAGGCGAGTATATCGTTCTTCGCGTTCTGCGAAGCGCTTCGTGGAATATTCACCAGGCCAGAGCCGGATTCACTTTTGTAAGGAATGGCGGCAGGTTAACGGGCATTTAATTATTAGCAGACCAGACACAAAAATCCTTCAACCTGCGCCGAGGCGACAAGGGAGAACCCGGAGATGATTTATCCATCCCCGTCCGCTAAGAGATCCGCCAGTCGTGATATCTCATGGCAGAGCGGCATGTATCAGGATGTCGATATTCGTTGGGCTAGCGCCAGAGCGATGCCCTGCGCCCCTGTATCACCGGCGTGTGCAACCAGGAGGAATGAAGGATGATCGGGACATGCTCCCCCCCAGGAACAGCGTCATTGTTTAACCCAAAAAGATTTAATCCATTGTATTCCATGAAGTCATTCGTTCCAAAGCATGGAGATACTTCATGATTCAACTAAATACCCGCCTTCTGATGACCCGGTTCAGCTTGATACAAGCTGGAGTACGTGACACGTTTTAAAAGTGCCTGGCGCGATGGCGAAATATAAGCGAAAAAATGTTCAATCGGACAACAAAGCTGGCCTGACGACAACGAATAGTTCGTAATATACGCCTGCAATTAAAAGGGAATATAATGAAGAATAATGCCGATATCAAAAAAAGGAACTTCCTTACTCAGAATGAGATTGAATCGCTTCTTAAAGCGGCGAACACCGGAGCACATGCTGCCCGAAACTATTGCCTGACATTACTCTGTTTTATTCATGGGTTTCGCGCCAGTGAAATTTGCCGCCTGCAAATATCTGATATTGACTTGCGCTCTAAGTGTATTTATATCCATCGTCTTAAAAAAGGATTTTCCACTACCCATCCTTTACTCAATAAAGAAATTCAGGCACTGAAAAACTGGCTGGATATTCGAAAAACCTATCCGCATGCCGACAGTGAATGGCTGTTTTTATCGCGTAAAGGCAATCCGCTTTCCCGCCAGCAGTTTTACCAGATAATATCCTCCTCCGGAGGCACCGCCGGATTAACGATTGAAATTCATCCCCATATGCTTCGCCATTCATGCGGATTTGCGCTGGCGAATATGGGTATCGATACCCGCCTTATTCAGGACTACCTTGGCCACCGAAATATCCGCCATACCGTCTGGTACACCGCGAGCAACGCCGGGCGTTTTTACGGCATCTGGGACAATGTAAAAGAGAAGCAGCGTAACAGCATTTTGCAATGACGGTCCGGGCGTCAAAAGGAGTTGACGCCTGATACTCTTGATGGCGTTAAAATGAACAACGATCGCTGAAAACATTAATAAATATTAACCATGCGTTAATTACGATTATTGTTCCCGCAAGTTCTTATTTCATACATAATACGGTTCCTGCTGAAACCCTTGTAAATACTCAGGATTTCAATTCGTTATTTATTGTCAGGTTAAACCATTCAGCATTATATTTTCCGTCCAAAGCCAGCTTCTCATTCACTTTTTTTCCTCGTAATTTGATGTACCTGGCAAGAAGCCTTGCTGTCACTATTGTGATATGCCATAAAATCTATAAAAATAAGAATTGTCGTGTAGCTATATTTTAACGATGTGTGAATGTAATGTGACCATCTATTTTTACAGCTTCAACATCATGGCAACGTGAAGAATGAACTGTATATGTACCTTTATATAATACGCCTTTAACACTGCGGATTATTTTTTAACCGTCCTGATAATTGCTTCAGGACGCTGTCTTCGTGCAAATTAATTTCAGGAGCATTGTATTGTGAATCGACGTCGTTTTCTTACCGCCAAAGAAGTTCAGGCAATGATGCAGGCGGCACGGCAGGGTCCAACCGGAGAGCGGGATTATTGCCTTATCCTGCTGGCCTTTCGTCACGGGATGCGCATCAGCGAACTGCTCGATCTGCACTATCGCGATCTTGACCTCAATGAGGGCCGCATCAACGTCCGTCGGTTGAAGAATGGATTTTCGACCATCCACCCGCTGCGATTCGACGAGCTGGAAGCCATTGCGCGCTGGACCCAGGTTCGCGCCGGCTGGAAAGCGGCACAAAAAACCAATGCGATTTTTATTTCCCGCCGCGGCACTCAGCTTTCCCGCCAGCAGGCCTATCGGATTATTCGTAGCGCCGGCGAAGAGGCCGGAACCGCTACCCACACTCACCCGCATATGCTGCGCCATGCCTGCGGCTATGAACTTGCGGAAAGAGGGACAGATACCCGTTTAATTCAGGATTATCTGGGTCATCGCAATATTCGACATACAGTGCGTTATACCGCCAGCAATGCCGCGCGTTTCGCAGGATTATGGGAAAGAAATAATCTGCTTGAAGAAAATTCTCATGGTTCGAAGAAATGATTTATTCATTTGATAAATAAGGATAAATTTAAAAATGAACAAGTCAATTGGGGCCAAACTGTTTATATCATAAAAATGTTTTGCAATCTTTTGCAACTGGCAAGTACATATATTCTCACGAATTAAATTCATCCGATTGATTACTATCATATTTTACCCTTAAGAAACTTTACTTATCTCTTCATCCTTTCCGCTTACCCGTCATCTCATCCGCCCTGACCTCGCCCGATGACCGACCTTCTTCAAAACAAAAAAACAGAAAATAAAACCAACAAACAATAAATAAAAAGAATAATAACCTAACAACAATCTAAAAAAACCAAAAAACCAGGTGTTTATCTCAATGAGTCAAAATGGCCCCAATTGACTCATCAGTTGGGCGAAAACTGCGCAGAGCCGGCAGTCGAACCATTCGGCTGATACATGGAATGCCTGGAAGGCACGACGACTGCCAATTTCGGTTCGTAATATCGACATTGTTTAAAGGAAAACAGCATGAAAATCAAAACACTGGCTATCGTTGTTCTGTCAGCCCTGTCTCTGAGTTCCGCGGCGGCCCTGGCTGACACCACCACGGTTAATGGCGGCACAGTGCATTTTAAAGGGGAAGTGGTCAACGCGGCCTGTGCCGTTGATGCTGGCTCTATCGATCAGACCGTTCAACTGGGCCAGGTTCGTTCAGCCAAACTCGCTACTGCAGGCAGCACCAGCTCTGCGGTCGGTTTTAACATCCAGCTGGATGATTGCGATACTACCGTCGCAACCAAAGCTTCCGTTGCATTCTCCGGTACTGCCGTAGACAGCAGCAACACCACCGTTCTGGCACTGCAGAACTCTGCAGCCGGTGGCGCGACGAACGTTGGCGTACAGATCCTCGACAGCACCGGTACTCCGCTGGCGCTGGACGGCGCAACCTTCGGTGCAGCAACCACGCTGAACGACGGCACCAACATCATTCCTTTCCAGGCTCGCTACTACGCGACTGGCGCGGCAACCGCAGGTACTGCTAACGCCGACGCAACCTTCAAAGTGCAGTACGAATAATTCACTCATCACGCAAGGACGCTGCTCGGGCCAGGATGGCCCGTTATCCACAACAGGACTGGGGTGATAACGATGCAAGGAATGAAATCTGGCCTGCTGTTTTTTTTACTGTCGCCGCTCGCGCTGGCCGGAAACCAGTGGAATGTGACGTTACCCGGCGGAAATATGCGCTTTCAGGGCGTCATTATTGCCGAATCCTGCCGCGTTGAAGCAGGAGACCAGCAGTTGACGGTCAACATGGGACAGATCAGCAGCAATCGGTTTCATTCGCCAGGGGAAGATACTGACCCTGTTCCTTTCGATATTCATCTCCAGGATTGCAGCACCGCCGTCAGTCAACGGGTTGGTGTCGCCTTTCATGGCGTCGCTGATGGCAAAAATCCGGACGTGCTCTCGGTTGGCGAAGGCCCCGGCATCGCAACCGGTATCGGCGTCGCGCTGTTCGACAAAGAAGATCGCCTGATTCCGCTCAACAGCCCACCGGGCGCCTGGTCACGACTGTATACCGGCCCCACCACGCTCCATTTTGTCGCTAAATATCGGGCGACCGGACATCAGGTTACCGGCGGAGCCGCAAATGCTCAGGCCTGGTTCTCTCTGACCTATCAGTAATTAACCAGCAGGCATACCGGATGCAGGACATAACGGCGAGTATAAAAGGGGAAAACGTGAGAAAAACACTGGGGATGACACGCTGCTTACTGGCGGGCTTATTGATGATAACGACCGCCGGTTTCGCTGCGCGTGCCGAAGCGGGCGTGGCGCTGGGAGCCACCCGCGTTATTTATCCCGCCGGACAAAAGCAGGTTCAGCTGGCGGTGACCAACAATGACGACAACAGCACCTATCTGATTCAGTCGTGGGTCGAAAACGCCGACGGACAAAAAGACGGGCGCTTTGTGATCACCCCACCGCTGTTCGCTATGCAGGGCAAAAAAGAGAATACGCTGCGCATAATCGATGCGACCAACGACAAGCTGCCGCAGGATCGGGAAAGTTTGTTCTGGATGAACGTGAAAGCCATCCCCTCCATGGATAAATCAAAGCTTAGCGATAACACGCTGCAGCTGGCGATTATCAGCCGCATCAAGCTCTATTACCGCCCGGGGAAACTCGCGCTGTCGCCGGATCAGGCGGCAGAGAAGCTGACGTTTCGCCGTAGCGCCAACACGTTGACGCTGATCAATCCCACGCCCTACTACCTGACGGTGACCGAACTCAATGCCGGCACCCGGGTGCTGGAAAATGCGCTGGTTCCGCCGATGGGGGAAGCCTCGGTAAAAATCCCGTCCGACGCCGGACGCGACATCACCTACCGGACGATTAACGACTACGGCGCACTGACCCCACGGATGAAGGGCGCACTGCAATAACCACGGGGAAATAGCGTTCTCCCCTGAAATATAAAAAGAACTGACAGCCGGGCGACTTCGGACCGGAGGGACTATGTCACATCTGAAATATGGATCGGACCGCCTGGGTGCGCGGCGCCGCGCGTCGGGATCGGCTCGCGTCTTTGCCCGGTTCCCTTTTGCCCTTTTGCTTGCCATGCAGGCCTTTTCCGCGCAGGCGGAACTTTACTTTAACCCGCGTTTCCTCGCCGATGATCCTGCCGCAGTGGCGGATCTGTCGAATTTCGAAAAGGGTCAAGAGGTGCCACCGGGCACCTATCGCGTCGATATCTATCTGAATAACGGCTTTATGACGACTCGCGATGTCACCTTTAAGAGCGGAGAGAACCACCACGGTCTGGCTCCCTGCCTGACCCGCGGCCAGTTGGCCAGCATGGGCGTCAACACCGCCGCCGTGTCCGGTATGAATGCCCTCGCGGCCGATGCCTGCGTGCCGATGGCGGAGATGATCAAAGAGTCGACCAGCCGTTTTGACGTGGGCCAACAGCGCCTGTATCTGACCGTGCCACAGGCTTTTATGGGCAATCGTGCGCGCGGATATATCCCGCCCGAACTGTGGGATGACGGCATCACCGCCGGGCTGCTGAACTACAACTTTACCGGCAACAATGTCCATAACGATATCGGCGGCAGCAGCAACTATGCCTATTTGAATCTGCAAAGTGGCCTCAACCTCGGCGCCTGGCGCCTGCGCGATAACACCACCTGGAGCTACAGCAGCGGCGGCAGTTCATCGAGCAACGAGAATAAGTGGCAGCACGTCAACAGCTGGCTGGAGAGGGATATTGTTCCCCTACGCTCACGCCTGACGCTCGGCGACAGCTATACCAACGGCGACGTGTTCGATGGCATCAACTTCCGCGGCGCCCAGCTGGCCTCTGACGACAATATGCTGCCGGACAGCCAGAAAGGTTTCGCCCCGGTCATTCACGGGATTGCCCGCGGGACGGCACAGGTCTCGATCAGGCAAAACGGCTATGAGATCTATCAGAGCACGGTGCCGCCGGGACCGTTTACGATCGACGACCTCTATGCCGCCGGGAACGGCGGCGATCTGCAGGTCACCATCAAAGAGACCGACGGTACCCGCCAGGTCTTTACCGTGCCGTGGTCAACGGTGCCGGTGCTGCAGCGTGAGGGCCATTCGCGCTTCGCTCTGACGGCGGGGGAATATCGCAGCGGTAACGACCAGCAGGAGAAGCCGAAATTCTTCCAGGGGACATTGCTGCACGGCCTGGCGGCGGGCTGGACGCTGTACGGCGGCTCCCAGCTTGCCGACCGCTACCGTGCCTTTAACCTCGGCGTCGGCAAAAACATGGGCGAGTTCGGCGCCGTATCGCTGGACGTGACCCAGGCCAACGCCACGCTACCTGATGACAGCAAGCATCAGGGGCAGTCGCTGCGTTTTCTCTATAACAAATCGCTTAACGAAGTCGGCACCAATATTCAGCTGGTCGGCTACCGCTACTCCACGCGGGGCTATTACAGCTTTGCCGATACCACCTATAGCCGGATGAGCGGCTACGACGTCGAGACCCAGGATGGCGTTATCCAGGTGAAGCCTAAATTCACCGACTACTACAACCTCGCCTACAGCAAACGCGGCAAGGTGCAGGTCAGCGTCACCCAGCAGCTGGGACGCACCGCCACGCTCTACCTGAGCGGCAGCCATCAGACCTACTGGTCAACCGGCAAAGCGGACCAGCAGCTGCAGGCCGGACTGAACACTGCGGTTGACGACATCAACTGGACGCTGAGCTACAGCCTGACCAAAAACGCCTGGCAGCAGGGGCGCGACCAGATGCTGGCGGTCAACGTCAACATTCCGTTCAGCCACTGGCTGCGCTCGGACAGCAAATCAGTATGGCGCCATGCCAGCGCCAGCTACAGCATGTCGCACGACCTCGATGGCCGGATGACCAACCTCGCCGGGCTGTACGGCACGCTGCTGGAGGACAATAACCTGAGCTACAGCGTGCAGACCGGCTATGCCGGCGGCGGCAACGGCGGGAGCGGCGGTACCGGATACGCGGCGCTGAACTATCGCGGCGGCTACGGTAACGCCAACGTCGGCTACAGCCGAAGCGATGGCCTGAAACAGCTGTACTACGGCGTAAGCGGCGGCGTGCTTGCCCACGGCAACGGCGTCACCTTGAGCCAGCCGTTGAACGATACGGTGGTGCTGGTTAAGGCTCCGGGGGCCGACAACGTGAAAGTGGAAAACCAGACCGGGGTGCGTACCGACTGGCGTGGCTATGCGGTGTTGCCGTACGCCACCGAATATCGTGAAAACCGCGTGGCGCTGGACACCAACACGCTGGCTGACAACGTCGACCTGGATGATGCGGTGGTCAGCGTGGTGCCCACGCACGGCGCCATCGTGCGCGCAGATTTCAAAGCGCACGTCGGCATGAAGCTGCTGATGACGCTAACCCGTAATGGCAAGCCGGTTCCGTTTGGCGCCATGGTGACCTCAGCCAATAACCAGAGCGGCAGTATCGTGGCCGATAACGGGCAGGTTTATCTGAGCGGTATGCCGCTGGCCGGCAAAGTGCAGGTGACATGGGGTGAAGGCCCCGATGCCAGCTGCGTGGCCGAGTATCAGCTGCCGCAAGAGAGCCAGCAGCAGGCGTTGAGCCAGCTGTCTGCCGTCTGTCGCTAAGGAAGAAATGATGATGACCAAATCGCTGTATCTGCTGGGAGCCGTGCTGTCGCTGGCCATCGCCAACGCTTTCGCGGCCGACAGTACCATTACCATCAGCGGATATGTCCGGGATAACGCCTGCGCGGTGGCGGGTGAGTCAAAAGACTTTACCGTCGACCTGATGGATAACGCCGCTAAACAGTTCAACACCATCGGCGCGACAACGCCGGTGGTGCCGTTTCGCATCGTGCTGTCGCCCTGCGGCAGCTCGGTGACCGCGGTCAAAGTGGGCTTCATCGGCGTGGCGGATAACGACAACACCAGCTTACTGAAGCTGGACAGCGGCGCGTCGGCCGCGGCGGGCATGGGGGTGCAGATTCTCAATGGTCAGCAGACGATGCTGCCGCTGAACGCCCCCTCAACGGCGATCGCCTGGACGACGCTGACGCCCGGGCAGACCAATACCCTGAACTTTTATGCGCGGTTGATGGCCACCCAGGTGCCGGTTACCGCCGGGCACGTCAACGCGACAGCGACATTCACGCTGGAATTTCAGTAACCGGAGGTTGAGATGAAATGCATTCCCCGAGAATGGCTTCTGGCGGGCGCGCTGGCACTGGCCTGCTCTCCCCTACAGGCGGCCGATATCACGATCACCGTTAACGGCAAAGTGGTCGCCAAACCCTGTACGGTCTCGACCACGAATGCCACCGTCGAGCTCGGCGACCTGTATACCTTCAGTCTGGTCTCGGCAGGCGCCGCTTCGGCCTGGCACGGCGTGTCGCTCGATCTGAGCAACTGCCCCATCGGCACCTCGCGCGTCACCGCCAGCTTTAGCGGTACCGCGGACGCCACCGGGTATTACAAAAACCAGGGTACCGCCGGCAATATCCAGCTGGAGCTGCAGGATGACGGCGGAACCACGTTGAACAACGGCGCCACTAAAGCAGTCCAGGTCGATGACTCAACGCAGTCCGCCCGTTTCCCGCTGCAGGTCAGAGCATTGACGGTTAACGGCGGCGCCACCCAGGGAACCATTCAGGCGGTGATTAGCGTCACCTACACCTACGCCTGAATCAGGAGAGTAAGTTGATGAAAAAAATGATGACCCTGTTGACCACGCTGCTGCTGTTGGGCTGGTCGGTTAATGCCTGGTCCTTTGCCTGCAAAACCGCTACCGGGGCGACGATCCCCATCGGCGGCGGCAGCGCGAACGTCTACGTCAACCTGACGCCGGCGGTGAACGTCGGGCAAAACCTGGTGGTCGATCTCTCCACGCAAATCTTCTGCCATAACGACTATCCGCAAACCATTACCGACTACGTGACCCTGCAACGAGGCTCCGCCTATGGCGGGGTGCTGTCGAGTTTTTCCGGCACCGTAAAGTACAACGGTACCTCCTATCCCTTCCCCACCACCACGGAAACCGCGCGGGTCATCTATGATTCAACCACCGATAAACCGTGGCCTACCGTGCTCTATCTGACGCCGGTCAGCACCGCTGGCGGGGTGGCGATCACCTCCGGTTCCCTGATCGCGGTGCTCATTCTTCACCAGACCAACAACTATAACAGCGACTCCTATCAGTTTGTCTGGAACATTTACGCCAACAATGATGTGGTGGTGCCGACCGGCGGCTGCGATGTCTCCGCTCGCGATGTGACGGTAACGCTTCCGGATTATCCTGGCTCAATGGCCGTTCCGGTGACGGTTCATTGTGCGCAAAACCAGAATCTCGGCTACTACCTTTCCGGCACCACCGCCGATACCGCCAATTCGATCTTCAGCAATACCGCTTCGACGTCGGCGGCGCAGGGGATTGGCGTACAGATGACGCGTAACGGCAGCATCGTGCCCGCCAACAGCACGGTGTCGCTGGGTACGGTCGGCACTTCGCCGGTCAATCTGGGGCTCACCGCGACCTATGCGCGAACCACGGGTCAGGTGACGGCAGGTAATGTGCAGTCCATTATTGGGGTGACGTTTGTCTACCAGTAAGGGCTGCGCGACGCAGGCCTCCCCGCCGGTGGACTATATTCTTTCGCCCTGCGCGATAGCCGCCGAGGGGCTGTCTTCCCTGATGGACGACGGCGGCCTGCTGCGGCCCAGGCGCCTGTTCCCTCAGCTTCACGAGGCGCTGTTAATCCCCGATATTGTGACCGTCAGGCGTATCGTGGTTTTTTTACCCGACGATCCGTTCTGGCTGCTGCTCACTCTGCGGCAGGCGGGGCTGCTGCTGAAACACAGCGCCGTTCCGCTGCCGATGCTGATCCTCAGCCGCAGCCCGGCCAACTGGCTGTGGCAGACGCTGTTACATCAGGTCGGCAAGCCGCGCCATCTGGCCAGGGTACGGGCCGTCGCCTCTGATTTACCCTGTCGACAGCTGGCGGCGCTGCTCAGACCCGACGGCGGACAACGCTATCCCCTGCTGGCGCAGCTGGCGTCTCAGGAGATGATTATCTGCGCTAAACCGGCCGCCGGCGTGACCAAACCGGAACTGAGCACCGCGCTGGACTGGCTGCGGGGATTCAGCATCAATCATCAGGCACAACGTCGGGGGCTTAGTCACAAAACCCTCTACACCCAGAGAAGCTCAGGACTGAAAAAGATGGTTGAACATCATCCCCATCTGGCCAACCGTTTTCCCGGTAGCCAGACCAAAGGACAGAAAACGAGCGCGGTTACCGCGCTCTCCGCTTTTGAACGCGAGTTCATCCATGCCATTCACTGCCGGCAAGTGTTTCCTGTGTTTCAGCCCATCACCGATGGCCGCCTGATGTTGCAGGGCATCGAAATGCTGTCGCGCTGGCGACGCAATGGCGATGTACTGTTGCCAGCCGAGTTTCTGCCGCAGATACGCTCGGAATATGCCTGGCTGCTGCTCACGGCATTCGTCCTGCAGGAGGCCGTGCAGAATATCAATCAATACCCGGGCGACTATTATTTCGCGGTTAACATCCCGCCGGTCATCGCCAACAACAGCAACATTATCCGGATGATGGAGGCGGCCCGTCAGCAGCTGCAGGAACCGCAGCAGGGTGAGAGGCTGGTACTGGAATTTGCCGAAACTGTCGATCTCAATCGTCACAGTAAAACGGGCGATACGATCGCCCGCTTACAGCAGCAGGGCTTTCGCATCATGCTTGACGACTGCTTTTCGCGCAGCAGCGTCCTGTTTCCGGTCCGCACCGTGCGCTTTAATGAGTACAAGCTGGATATCAGTATCGTCAACGATCTGCAGCGGGATCCCCACGCCCTGGCGCTGATCAAAAGCCTGATCTATTACTGCCAGCTTTCCGGTAGCCGCTGCATTGCCGAAGGGGTCGATAGCCTGGAAAAATTTAATATGCTGAAGGCGTTGGGCATCGATCGCTTTCAGGGCTATCTGATCTCACCGCCGGTCACTGGCGATAATCTGGAGGATCTTATTCAGCGTTTTTCGCCGGGACGCTATCCCACCAGCATTGCCGGGTAAATCCCATCCATTTTCAGCTCCGTCCAGCATGAAAAACCCGACCATCCGGGTCGGGATTCTCCATTAAACTTCAGCCCTGATATCAATTCACATGGCTATGGCGTCAGGGGTAAAACCCCTGGCTCCGGGTTCGGCTTCGCGGCGGGACTAACGGGCGTAATCCACCGGCTCTCGATGAGCAGCAGCGGGCCGTTGGCAGCGGGCTGGACTGCTCAGCCGTCTCCATTTCCCAGTCTGGTTACCTGTCAGGCCGTTCAGCTGGTGAGATCGGCGGCACATCTCAAAGAGGCATTTGACGGTAGAGAGGATGAATCTGAGGGTTGGGTTGAGCGAGAAGCGGGCGTAACATCTTCGGGATAGTGTGGGAATGGCGTTGTCCCGTCAACCGTTTCAGGCTGATGTTTTACCTGGCAGCATACTTTATGCTGGTCACATTCATTTTGCAGGATATGAACATGATAACCGTAGAGAAGTCAGATCCATTTTCTTCAGAATCCCATCGCTTAATCGAAATGCTGTCGGCAGAACTTGCCGCTATTACGGGTGATAACGGCAAAAGCAATTTCACCGTTGAAGCAATGTATGAGGACAAAGCCTTATGGGCATTGGCAAAGAATGCTCATGGCGATGCAATAGGATGCGGAGCTATTCGGCCGTTAACGCCAAATATAGCCGAGCTTAAAAGAATGTTCTCAGACCGAAGTGTGCCAGGAGTTGGGAGAGCTTTACTTACTTTTCTGGAAACATCTGCAAAAGAGATGGGATATAGCGAACTTAGACTGGGAACTCGACACATCAACCAACGGGCTGTAAATTTCTACGAGAAATATGGATATATACGCATCGAGAATTACGGCCCCTACATAGGTAGGACAGAAGCCGTCTGTTTCTCAAAAGAATTGCGCTGATTGTATTAATCGGACCTGCAATCCACTCCTGGCACGAAGCGGACGAGCTGACTGGGCTGAAGGTCCCCTGTGAGCAAGCGGCGTACCCGATCTTTTGACATTCCCAACAATGGATGCATGCCGGGATGATTGATTGAACATTTGATTGTTAAACAACGGAGTTTTTATGGCCAGGTGTGTTTTTGCATTTTTTTTTATGTTATGCGCATTTGCGGTAAATGCTGCTGATGGCGGTAATGGTGGTGATGGAGGGAATTTTTCTGATGGAGGAAACGGTTCAGACGGTAGTAATACTGTCTCTACTCCGGGCCGCGCGGGTTGTCCGGGCGGAACCAATCCAGACCGTTCGGGAAAATTTTATCTTCCCGGTACAAAACAGCAATGCAATCCCGGGAAGCAGGATGCAATGAAACGCTCTAAGTAAAAGCGGCTGACCTTATCCTCATTGGGTCAAAGGTGATTCACGGGCAACGTCCCCGCCTGACACAAACCAGCCACTCACTCCCCCAACGACATTGGCTTACTGCCCCCCGGCGGCAGGCCGAATAATTTACGCACCCGGTTAAGAAACGCGCCATAGGGGCGGCCCAGAAAAAGCATCATCAAGGCGGCGCCGAGCGTGCCTCGGACCAGGCCGCCTCCCGAGGCACCGCTGAAAGCAATGATCGATGCATAGAGGGGGACCTGAAAGCTGACGAGAGCAATGCTATCCCATAACAGCCTGGATACCTGACTCTCTCCGGCTCGCTTCATCAACCAGTCCCGCCATATGCCGTAGGGTCTTGCTACCGGAACCATCAGGACCGCCCCTAAAAGACGGGCGTGGAAAATTTGCTCCCACGTCATACCGGCAATCATGCGTTCATTAATGATGCCGGTGGTCGTGAAAAAGAGGATCAGCGCGACGGTATCTGCCAAAAATGCCGTCCGACGCCTGGTCTGTTGCTGGCGCTGAGACAAATGAGATTTCCTGTCGTAGCGGGATGGAGAACACGCGATTTCCTCCCCAAAGAAGCATAAAACTATAGCATACGGTCATTTTCCGGGTCGCAGCCGCACATCGGCGAGATAGCCTGCGGTTCTCATTGCCGGCCTCTTACCCTCTGCCACGGCCGGCGGCGCATCACCGCCGTCCCTCAAATAACGCGCCTGTGACCAGGGGGATGCATATAATCAACCCCATTGACGCTAAGCACCAGGTAGCAAAGCGCACGCCTTGCCACTGCCCGAACTCACAAGATATCGCACCTTGTCAGGTGGTAAAAAATAATAAAAGTCCCTGACGGACTTCGCACCAGGCCGGTACGACGATGCTGGCCGGAATATTGGCTTTAAATGGGATAAGACTATGGGTTCACAGGTATCCGCAGCGGAAGATTCACTGCTGCGGCACAGGTCGTTCGTCACCTTTTGGCTGGCGCGCACCTGCTCATCATTCGGTTTTCAAATGTTTTCGGTTGCCGTTAGCTGGCAAATTTATGCCATCACCCATAGCGCGATGGCGCTCGGGATGATCGGCCTGATGCAATTCTTACCCTCGGTCCTGCTGGCGCTCCCTGCGGGACACCTTGCGGATCAGTTCGATCGGCGACGGATTGTACTGCTTGGCCAGTTCATTGAATGGATAGCGTTACTCGGGCTGGTTGCGCTGACGCTGCTGCATTGGGCGGACAAGATTGAGATTTGGGGGCTGGTCTTTTTAATCTCGGTGGCAAAAGCGCTGGAGTGGCCGGCAATCACCTCTATGCTGCCGGCGCTGGTACCGCCGCCGATCCTCGCGCGCGCGATGGCGGCCAGTTCCGTCGGAGGACAGGCGGCGGTCATTATCGGCCCAACGCTTGGCGGTCTGCTGTACGTGGCGGGTCCGGAAGTGGTGTACGGCGTATCGGCGCTGTTCTATCTGTTCTCTCTTGTACTGGTAAGCCGACTGCGCTACGAGCGGCCGCCGCAAACCCGTCTGCCGATGAACCTCAAAAACCTGTTTGCCGGGGTGCATTTTATCCGCGAGCGAAAAGATGTGCTGGGCGTGATTTCGCTCGATCTGTTTGCCGTCCTCCTCGGAGGCGCGACGGCGCTATTACCGATCTTCGCCCAGGATATTCTCCATACCGGCCCATGGGGGCTGGGGATGCTGCGCGGCGCCCCTTCGGTTGGCGCGCTGCTGGTGGGCGTCTGGCTCAGTCGCCACAAGCTGGAGAAAAACGTGGGTCTGATCATGTTCGCCTCGGTGGCCGGCTTTGGCCTGGCGACGCTGGTGTTTGCACTTTCTGCTCAGCTGTGGCTTTCCCTGCTGGCGTTAGCCGCGCTGGGTGGGTTTGATATGGTGAGCATGGTGATTCGCGGCGCGCTGGTACAGCTGGATACGCCGGATGATATGCGCGGCCGGGTCAATGCGGTGAACGCTATCTTCATTAATACCTCAAACCAGCTTGGGGAGTTTGAGTCTGGCCTGCTGGCAGCGTGGATGGGTGCCGTACCGGCCGCGGCGCTTGGCGGGATTGGCACGCTGGTGGTGGTCGCGATATGGATGACCATTTTCCCGCACCTGCGCAAAAGGCAGAAGCTGGAAAACGAGGGCCCGGGCTGACGACAGAAGCGCTTCCCGGTCGCTACGCCGGAAGTCAGGCGACAGGCCGGAACCATGCTGGCGCCAGAATATTATTCGCCATCATCGCCAATAACAGGCATCCCGGATGCAAAAGCCCTTCATCATCTAAAACTGAGCACCGGCTGAGACCGGTGCTTTTATTTCAGGCCCGGATATCATCGTACTCGCGGGTATTATCAAACTCATGTTTCGCAAAGGGACATAGCGGGATAATTTTACGCTGTTCTCCGCGCATCTTTTCCACCACTTTCGCCACCAGCTGTTTGCCTACCCCCTGCCCTTTCAGGCTCTCGTCGACATCGGTATGTTCAATAATGCTGAGATGTTCGCCGGTGGGAACAAAAACAATTTCCGCGACCTGATTCCCTGCCGCATCGTTGACGTAAAACTTGTTATGGCCTTCCAGTATTTCCATCATTTCCTCACTTATTTCTGGCGATACTTCAGGGCGCCGCTCGGGCAGGTGTCGATCACACGCACGACGGTGGCGACATCCACTTCATCCGGGATGATCCACGGCTTACGCTTCAGGTTGAAGAGTTTTGCGCTACCGCGAACGCAGTTCCCCGAGTGCTGGCAGATGTCCGTGTTGAAGTAGACATCAATCTTCTCGCCGGTATATACCCGGTAGCCCGCCTCCAGTAATTCCTTATCCATGACATTGCCTCAATTATTTTTCTTGTTCAGGAGCTAAGCATAGCCCCGCCGCGGAACGCCAGCTATGGTGAAATCAAAAATCACCTTCATATATGTCATAAGATTTATCGCATTAATGCGAAATAAACGCTTTTATATTCACTTTTCCTGCAGGAGCGGCGCTGACGCCCCCCATAAAATAGACAGCCCGTCTCTTCCCTTTGCTTTTATTTCCCCGTGAGGGCGATTAAACTCACTCCACAATGGTATGAGCGCTCAGGAACTATCCTTTGAATTATCGAGTGAAGCTGGCACGTCCGGCGCTATTATTCATGTTCTTATTTCTCTCTGGTTGTTCATTATCACCAGCGATTCCGGTATTAGGCGCCGCATTTCCTGGCTGGTTTTTCTGTTTATTGGGCGGCGTGCTGTTACTCATTCCCTGTCATATCCTGATCGTCCGCAAAGGCTGGCAATCACGTTTTTCTCCGCTGGTATTCAGCTACCTGGCTCTGATGTTCCTGTTCGCCACGCTCCTGTGGTTCCTTTTCTTTGTTTACTAAGCCCCTATGACAAACTCCAGCCCAAGCGTATTACGGAAAAAGTGGCCTCTGCTGGCCCTCGTCCTCGCCGCGATCGTGGCGCTTATCCTGGTTATCTGGCAGCTTCAGACCTCGCCGGAAACCAATGATGCTTACGTCTATACCGATACCATCGACGTGGTGCCGGAAGTGAGCGGCCGGATCGTGGAGATGCCCATCCGCGACAACCAGCGGGTGAAAAAAGGCGATCTGCTGTTTCGTCTCGATCCGCGCCCCTATCAGGCGATGCTCGATGACGCCCGGGCCAGGCTGACCACGCTGGATGCGCAAATCATGCTGACCCGGCGCACAATTAAGGCCCAGGAGTACAACGCCCAGTCCGTTGCCGCCGCGGTAGAACGGGCGAAGGCGCTGGTAAAACAGACCACTTCGTCACGCACGCGTCTTGAACCATTAGTCCCGCAGGGCTTTGCTTCACAAGAGGATCTCGACCAGGCGCGAACCGCCGAAAAAGCCGCACGCGCAGAACTCGACGCCACGCTGCTGCAAGCGAAACAGGCTTCGGCCGCTGTGACCGGCGTTGACGCCATGGTCGCCCAGCGGGCGGGGATTCTGGCGCAGATCGCGCTGGCGGAACTGCACCTGGAATTTACCGAAGTCCGGGCGCCTTTTAACGGCGTGGTGGTGGCGCTGAAAACCACCGTCGGCCAGTACGCCTCGGCGTTAAAACCGGTATTTACCTTAATGGATGACGACCGCTGGTATGTCATCGCCAACTTCCGCGAAACCGATCTTAAAAACGTCCGCCCCGGCGTAGCGGCCAGAGTCACCATCATGACCAATCATGATAAATCGTTCGCCGGCGTGGTCGATTCCGTCGGCTCCGGCGTGCTGCCTGAAGGCGGGAGCGTGATTGAAGGTCTGCCGATTATTCAGAAGAGCATCAACTGGGTTCATGTTTCGCAGCGTTTCCCGGTGAAGATCGCGGTGAAAGATCCTGACCCCGAACTCTTCCGTATGGGCGCCTCTGCCAGCGCCGTTCTTCAGCCTCAGTAAGGAGGCGCTATGCAGAACGTCTGGTCATTTCTGCACCGGGAACTCCGCGACGCGCCGGGGAGGGCAAACTACACCCTGCGCCTGACCCTGAGCTGCGCGGTGCTGATCGTCCTGTTTATGACCCTGCAGATCCCTTTTTTGGCCGTGGCGCTGATCGTGGTGTTTTACGTCAGCCAGCCTAACGTGCTGATGATAAAGCTGGTGAGCGTGGTCTTTTTCCTCACCGTCAGCGTGGCGCTGGGCTGTGTGCTGCTGATCATCAAATGGACTTATGACTATCCGCTGATCCGCCTGGTCGCCTCGGTAGCGCTGTTTTTCGGCGCCATCTATCTGATGCGGGTGCTGGGCAAGCTGGGGCTGGCCTTTTTCGTCGTCGCGCTGGTCGTTATCTACGCGCAGACTTTCCCCTCGATGACCAGCCAGAGTGAGATTCTGGTGCGTCTGCTGCTCTGGCTATGGGTCGTCATCAACCTCGCCATCGTGGTCACGCTGCTGGTCAACGCCGGTTTTCAGCAGGCTTTTCCCGGCTACCAGTTCAAAGCGAGAATGGTGTTCTTGCTCCGCCGGGTGGCGGCGCTTCTCGCCGGGCCGGACGCCGGTTCTCCGCCAACTTTCAAAGAAATTGCCGAACAGTTCGCCCAGCTTCAGTCTCTGTATCAGCAGGCGACCCGCTCCAGCCCAGAGATAGCCGATAACCCGCAGGCGTGGCAATCCCTGATGGCCGCCACCCTTCACTGCTATCATCTGGCCGCGCTGCTTCAGCCGGAAGAGTCCCCTTCCGCCGGGCGTCTGCAGCTTGCCGCCGCGCTCTCGACGCTGGCGCACAATCTGGACCTCAGCACGCTTCCGGCAACCCTGCCGGAGGCCAGCGCGCGGGATACGGCGAACGGCGTCATTTTGCAAGAGATGGCCACGACGCTGAGCCAGCTGGCGCGCGGCGAACCGGTGCCGCTGCCGGCTGGCGAAGAGGAAAAAGCGCCCCTGCTGCTGCCTGACGCCTGGTCGAACCCCGCGTATCTGCACTTCGCGCTTAAAACGCTGCTGGCAACGCTGCTGTGCTACGTTTTTTATACCGCCGCCGACTGGCAGGGTATCCATACGATTATGCTCAGCTGTGTCATTGTCGCCCAGCCGGGGCTCGGCGCGACGCTGCAGAAAACCTGGCTGCGAACAGGCGGTGCCCTGCTCGCGACCCTGCTGGCGCTGTTAATGATCGTCTTTATTCAGCCGCATACCGAATCTATCGTCGGCCTGCTGGCGATGACCCTGCCGGTGATGGCGCTGTCGGCCTGGATAGCAGCGGGGTCTGAACGCATCGCCTACGCCGGGATTCAGATCGGCTTTACCTTCTCACTGGCGTTTCTCAGCTGGTTTGGCCCGCTGACCAATTTGACCGAGCTGCGCGATCGCGTCATCGGTATTTTGCTCGGCGTGCTGGTCTCTTCGATTGTCCACCTCTACCTGTGGCCGGATAGCGAGGCCCCGCAGCTCAAATCGCGGCTGGCCGATCTCTACCGGCGGATTGCCGATGACCTGCGCGCCAGTCGCGATGAGGAGCAGTTAGTGCCGCTGTTTCATGCCCTCAACAGCGCCGAAACGCTGATGCATCGGGTGGCGGCTGAACCGCTGAATGCTTATGCTCACCCGCATCCCGAGGCAAAAACCTGGCCGGTGAAGGCCACCTGGACGCAGGCCCTCGAAATCGTACGCTTCAGCGAAGGGTACCGGCTGTACGCCGCGCCGGGAGATACCTTTCTGCGCCACTGCGCCGGGTCGCTCGAGGCCTATGCCGATGATATCGACCGGCAGCAGGCGCCCGTGCCGTTCGGCGAGCTTCGGCCCGACCCCGGTAATCCTTTTGGCCGCCCGCTGATCACTCTGCTGACGACATTACCGAGCTGGTCGTCCGCACCTTTACCGCTTTCGCGACAGGCAGATAAGTCATGAGAAAAATGGACACCGCAGCCCGCTTCCTGCGCTACTCACCGCTCGCCTTCCTTCTGACGCTGGTCACCGGCTGCGCGTTAATTCAGGACGATCCGGGCCAGGTCACCATCGTGAACCCGCAGCAGGCTGAACTCGCGCAGGTGATTCACCTTGCCAACAGCGGCTGGCCAGCGGCCAGATGGTGGGAGGGCTATCACGATGCCCAGCTTAATATGCTGGTCAACCGCGCGCTGCAAAACTCCCCGACCATGCAGGCCGCCCGGCTGCGGATTGCGCAATCGCAGTCCACCGTAGAGCTGGCGCAGTCGGCAATGGGCGTCCAGGCCACCGCGGTGGCGGCTCAGAACCGGCTGCGGGTTACCAACAAACAGTTCACCTGGCCCTACTCTTACTCGCTGCCGGTCGATAAAAATGGTCCGTGGTACACCCTGAATACCGTCGGCGTCGGTGCCACGCTGAATATTGATTTATGGGGAGCCGATCGCGCCCGCGTTGCCGCCGCCATTGGCGAGAAAAATGCGCGTCAGGCGGAAACGGCGGGAATCGAGCTGGATCTCGCCAGCAGCGTGGCGCAGCTGTACTTTGCCATGCAGGCCACCTTCCAGAAGATGACGTTGTTGCATCAGCTGGAAGAGATTGCCCGTCTCTCGGTGCAGGCGCATGAGCACCGTACCCAGCGCGGCGTTGAGGATAGCGTGGATATCGCCAATGCCCAGGCCGAGCTGCTGGCGGCGCAGCAGCAGATCATTACGGCAAACGGGACGCTGACGCAGTACCGGGAAACATTGCGGGCGCTGATCGGCGCCGATGCGCGCAGCATGCCGGAGATCCATCCGGTCCCCCTGCCGACGCTACAGGAAACGCTGCCCGACTCGCTCTCCTTTGAACTGCTGGCCCGCCGCCCGGATCTCCAGGCGCTGCGCGGCTACGTCACGGCGTCATTAAGCCAGGTCGATGCGGCGAAGGCGGCGTTTTACCCGCACTTTGATATCAAGGCCTTCTGGGGATACAACGCCCTGAGCGTCGGGGATCTGTTTAAATCGTCCTTCCAGCAGATCAACCTGCTGCCGGGGCTGTATCTGCCGATCTTCGACGGCGGCCGGCTGAATGCCAATCTGCAATCGGTCCGCACCGCCAGCAATATTCTGATCAAACAGTACAACCAGGCGGTACTGGATGCCGTGCGCGATGTGGCGATCGGCTCCAGCGAGCTGAACGATCTTAATCAGCAGGTGGTGCTGCAGAAGCTGAAGGTGACGGCCGCCATGGCCACCTCCCGCAGCGCCAGCGCCCACTATCAGCGGGGGCTGGTCAGCTACTATGCGGCTCAGGAAGCGCGTCGTCCCGTCATCGCCCAGCAATTGCTCCTGCTGGATATCGAGGCGCAGCGGTTGAGCAGCGACATTACGCTGATTAAGGCATTAGGCGGAGATTACCGCGGCCCGGCGCTGGAGAATCTGGGCAAACAGGCGCGCTGAGGCGCCCCTTGCGTGCCGGCGAGCGGGCGTCAGCGGAATAGCTGCCACTCGCGCGCCTGATTCACCGCCTGAATCCGACCATTGACCTGCAGCTTGTCGTACAGCTGCTTGAGATGCCACTTCACGGTTTCGGCCGTAATTCCCAGGGCCCGCGCGATCTCTTTGTTGGAGTAGCCTTCGGCGATCAGCTCCAGCGTCTGCTGTTCCCGCTCGGTCAGGCGAAGCTGCGCGGGCGCCCGACGGCTGACGGTCGGCAAGATCCCGGCAGCGTTGAATCTGGCGAGGTGCTGCGTCAGCGCATCGCTGAAGACCTCGTCGTGCCCCCCACGCTGCCGGGTAGCCGCCAGTAATGAGGCCATCTCTTCTCCGCCATCAAGCAGGCTGCGCCACAGTTTCTGCTGAAAGGCGCGATGCAGCGTCGGGATCCCCACAGTTATCGCCCGCTCCCGTTCCCCGGCGCGCCACAGGGCGACGGCCTGAATAAGCCGCAGGCGTACGGCAAACAGCCACTCGCCGCCGCGCTCCTGCTCAGCGGCCAGCGTATCGAGCTGCCGCGCCGCCGCCAGCGGTTGTCCGTCGGCCATCAGCATCCGGCTCTGACTGAGGGTTAAACAGGCGCTCACCACATCATTTTTCTCCGCGCCGAGAGACAGTCCCTGAAGGCGACGAAGCAAACTGTCAGCCGCCGCGCGATCGCCGGCGTGGAGCGCATTGGCAATACGCTCAGCCAGCAGCGGCGCCTGCGCCCGCAGCCATCCACGCTGAACCGCCAGGCCTTCGGCATGCAGCAGCAGCGATGTCATCTCATCCGTCCGGCCATCACGTTGCGCCAGCTTCGCCAGCACGATATAGCAGCGGCTAAACCCATCCGGCGGGCAAAAGTCATCGATCATCTCAAGACGGAGCGTCAGCAGAGTGGGGATGCGCTGTACCTCCCCCTGCTCCCAGGCGATTTCGGCCAGAATCGGCGCCAGGGTGGCGCCGCTGCTGGAGTGAGGACCGGTCTGCTGTTCGGCATACTGTAGCGCCCGCCCCGCCTGCCGCTGCGCTTCGGCCAGATTGCCCTGGCGCAGGTATCCCTGGGCCATCACAAACGCCCGGTAGACCTCGACGAACAGATTGCGGTTCGCCACCCGCATACCCGCTACCCGCTGCTGGACATCCAGCGCCTGTTGCGGCCGGGCGTTCGCCAGATGGCAGTAGCTGAGAATATTGCACACCAGGCCATCCACCCAGATATCGCCGCAGGGCACCTCGTGCAGCAGAGGTTCCACGATAGCAATACTCTGGGCAATATTGTCGGCGAAAGCTTCGCAGATCGCCCGAACCACGCGGAGCTTCACCCACGAACTGTGGGCCATCGCGCTGCGGTTGGCGACCGCCAGCGACTCAATGGCGTCCAGCAGCTGGCGGGCATCGTGGAAACGAAAACGGTGTGCGAGCGCCCAGGCGAGGTTCGTTTGCAGCTCGATGCGGGAAGGGTCCAGATTTGCCGGCAGATAGCGGATCCAGCGCACCATCGTCTCGATATCGCCCTCTTCCGCCAGCGACTGCACGCCGGCTTCCGCGTGTCCGGCCCCCGTTTTCCCGGCGGCCAGCGCATGGCGAATCGCCTCGGCCCACAGCTGCTGTCCGGCAAACCAGTTGCTGGCCTGTTCATGCAGTACGCGGATATCCACCTGCGCACTGTGCTGCAGACGATACAGCAGCGCTTCGCGCATCAGCGGGTGGTAGCGGAACCAGAACCCGTCCGCATCCAGGGCCGAGAGAAACAGATTGTGCCGGGCTATCCACGCCAGCATCGCCTCTCCGTTGCCTTTCCCGGTCACGGCATCGCACAGCGACGGATGCAGGCGGTTGAGTATTGCGGTTCGCAGAAGAAAGTCCAACACCCCGGCGGGCAATGGCGCAAAGATCACCTCTTCCAGGTAGCGAGAGAGGGCGCGGGAAGTGGTATTCAGCTTGCCGTCGGTCGGGCAACAATGGGCGCTGCCGCTTGCTAAAGCCGCCATTTTCATACCGGCAACCCACCCCTCCGTGCGGGCAATCAGGCGCGGAATCTCCTGCGGATCCGGTGCCGGGGAGATCGACGTGGCAAAATAGGTTCTGGCCTCCTCAGCATTAAACCGCAGCGCACGATCATCGATCTCCACCAGCCGATCCTCCATGTGCAGGCGACTCAGCGCCAGGGGCGGCTGGCTGCGACTGGCAATAATCAGATGCAGAGACGGCGGCGCGTGGTTCAGCAGCCAGTTCAAACCATCATGAATCTCCGGGTGAGCAATATTCTGGTAATCATCGAGGATCAGAGACAGCGAAATCGGATAGCTGTGCAGCTGGTTGACGAGCCCGGCGAGAAACAGCCGAAAGTCGTCTCCGGGGGCGCTTTCCGGCAGAGCATTCGCCGCTTGCCAGAGCGGCCGCAGCGCCGCCTGCAGATAGCGCATAAACAGGAAGGGCGTGTTGTCATCTTCATCAATGCTCAGCCAGGCCAGCGTACTCCCCTGCTGCTGCCGATGCTGATACCACTGGGCCAGCAGCGTGGTTTTGCCGAACCCGGCGGGGGCGCATACCAGCGTTAGCGTGCTGGTGAGCGCGGCGTCCAGCCGCTGCAGCAGACGATCGCGCGACTGCAATACCCCCGGTGTGCGCGGCGGCGTAAAGCGCGTCGCGATAAGCGGCAAGGTGCGCGCAAGGCGAAACGGTTCCTGATGAACAAACTCGCTTAATGCGTCATCCGTCGGGGGTAACAATTCCATAGCGCCATAACCTCCTTATCCCGTGCATACGCCATTATCCCCCCCAACCGGGGGGTAGGCCACGTTTATCCATACCTATAGAGTAGTTTTATCCTTTGCCGCCGATGGGCAGTACGCCAGGCCTGCGCCTTCGTACAGCGAATCTTTTCTCCATCAGGCATCCATCGTTTCTTAATCAGTACAAGGTGTGTACAGAAATGGCTATCGAAAATAAAGTTGCATTAGTCACCGGTGCCGGTCAGGGCATCGGCCGCGGTATTGCTTTACGTCTGGCCAAAGAGGGTGCGTCGTTGATGCTTGTCGACGTGAACCCGGAAGGGATTGCGGCGGTCGCCGCCGAAGTTGAAGCGCTGGGCCGTAAGGCCGCCACCTTCGTGGCGAATATTGCTGAACGTGACCAGGTGTATGCCGCCATTGATCGGGCGGAAAAGGAGCTGGGCGGCTTTGATATCATCGTGAACAACGCGGGGATTGCTCAGGTACAGGCGCTCGCCGACGTGACCCCTGAAGAGGTCGATCGCATCATGCGTATCAACGTTCAGGGGACGCTATGGGGCATTCAGGCCGCGGCGAAAAAATTTATCGACCGCAAGCAAAACGGCAAAATCATTAACGCCTGCTCCATTGCCGGGCACGACGGTTTTGCCCTGCTGGGGATCTATTCCGCCACTAAATTTGCCGTTCGCGCCCTGACCCAGGCGGCAGCGAAAGAGTACGCCAGCCGCGGGATCACCGTGAACGCCTACTGCCCGGGGATTGTCGGGACCGGCATGTGGACCGAAATCGATAAGCGCTTTGCCGAAATTACCGGTGCGCCGGTCGGTGAGACCTATAAAAAATATGTAGAAGGGATTGCGCTTGGCCGTGCGGAAACGCCGGACGATGTGGCGAGCCTGGTCGCCTATCTGGCCGGCCCGGATTCCGACTATATGACCGGTCAGTCGATCCTGATCGATGGCGGGATTGTTTACCGTTAATACCCGAAGCGGGTCGTCTCCGACAGACGGCCCGCGCTGATCCCGCCAGCCTCATTTTCTTACGGTTTCCCCTGCCCCGCCATGGCGCTGACGTTCACTGCCTCCAGCCCGTTCGCTGGTCATTCATAATATGCCCGGGAAAAAGTCGCGGACTCACCCAAGGGGATATCTCGCTGGCGATGGTGTGGCCGACGGATATTTCCCGTTAAATTTCAGACGAAAAAAAAGCTGGCGCTTTACGCGCCAGCTTACCGACTGTCAGTTTCCGTTGCCGTCAGGCGTGGGTAGCCGGTTTTTGTGCGGTTTTGTTCTGCGTATTTTCCAGCATCCGGCGCACCGGAACGATCAGCACGCAGAGTACGGCGGCGCAGATCAGCAGCGCAATCGAACAACGTGCAAAGAGATCTGGCAGCATATCCAGCTGATCAGCTTTCACATGGCCGCCGATCAGGCCGGCCGCCAGGTTACCCAGCGCACTGGCGCAGAACCACAGCCCCATCATCTGGCCGCGCATTCTTTCCGGCGCCAGCAGCGTCATGGTTGCCAGGCCAATCGGGCTCAGGCACAGCTCGCCCAGGGTCAGCATCAGAATACTGCCTACCAGCCAGAACGGTGATACGCCGGCCCCGCCGTTGTTCAGCACATTCTGTGCCGCCAGCATCATCAGGCCAAAGCCCGCAGCGGCGCAGAGAATGCCGATGACGAATTTGGTGATGCTGCTCGGACGGACGCCATTACGCGCCATGGCCGGCCATGCCCAGCTAAAGACCGGCGCCAGCAGAATAATAAACAGCGCGTTGATTGACTGGAACCAGACCGCCGGGATCTCAAAGCTGCCGATCATACGGTTGGTATAATCATTGGCGAACAGGTTGAAGGAGGTCGGCTTCTGCTCAAATGCCGACCAGAAGAAGGCGGCGGAAACCAGCAGAATAAAGCACACCAGCAGACGGGCGCGCTCTTTGCGGCTCAGTCCGGCGAAGGCAAACAGATAGATGAAATAGAGAACGACCGAAGCGGCAATCACGTATACCAGCATACTGGCAACGGCAACAGGGTTAACCACAATCACGCCCTGCGCAATCAGCGTGATAATCACCGCGGCACCTACGGCCAGCGCCAGCAGCCAGGCGCCCACGCCGTTCTTCTTCGCCACCGGGCTATTCCAGGTTGAATCGAGGCCCACTTCGCTGTCGTAGCGCTTCATCGCCGGTACCGCAAAGACCCGGAAGATCACCAGCGCCACCAGCATCCCGATGCCACCGATGCCAAAGCCCCAGTGCCAGCCGTGTGATTTAATCAACCAGCCGGAAATCAGCGGCGCGATGAACGACCCCATATTGATGCCCATGTAGAACAGCGAGAATCCACCGTCACGACGCGCATCCCCTTTCTTGTACAGCGTGCCAACCATAACCGAGATGCAGGTTTTGAACAGACCCGATCCCAGTACGATAAACATCAGTCCGATAAAGAACAGGTTGTCACCCAGCACCGCTGACAGAGCAATCGACAGATGACCCAACGCGATGAGAATCGATCCGTACCAGACCGCCTTTTGCTGGCCCAGCCAGTTATCCGCCAGCCAGCCGCCCGGTAACGCCGCAAGGTACATACTGCCGGCGAAGATACCGACGATCGCCGAGGCATTTTCACGCGCCAGCCCCATACCGCCGTCGTAAACCGTGGCGGCCATAAACAGAATCAATAAGGGGCGAATGCCGTAAAACGAGAATCGCTCCCACATTTCGGTAAAGAACAACGAACCTAGCGGATATGGATGACCAAAGAAGGTCCGGCTTTCATTTTTATTCACAGAGGAATGCATAACTTCTCCAGATAAGATGCACCGCAGCGCAGAGAGACCGCGGAAAGCGTGTTAGCCATGTTTACACTGGCCAATCATTTACATGAGGCACGATATTTTTTAACTATTTGATAACCAGCTTCTGGTTTTGTCTAGCCCCTCAACCCCATCTTTTAGATGAAAAGTCGACAAACGTCTACTTTTATAGATTTAAAGTTGGCTGACAACAAAATGTGATTGACATCTCAAATGATAACAATGAATGCAATTATATGTTTATAAACAACAAGTTGAACAAACAGATATTCATACTCAAGGCTGAGGCGCGCTGCGAATAAAACGCGATAAAAAGTAGGGTAAATACGAGGTTGGTCTTCGCGACAGGGGAAAGTATCGATAAGTCACACTCTTGATTATTTAGTCACAGAGTGACGTTCACATATGCAACCGATGCCAGGCCGGACAGAAACCGGTATGACGCAACGACTGCATCAAACACGACGCTTTGCGCGCATTTTTAGGGTATTTTTCCTGCGATTCGCAGAGCCCTGACTCCGAACCAGGGGATAAAAAAGCGCACCCAGACCGGCTGCTAACGCCATTTAATTTCGTCGCGGTTGCCTTTTGCAAGATTACATTCGTGGCATAACAGCTGGAGGTTATCCAGGCGCAGCGCCAGATGCGGGTATTTACTGCGGGGCCGAATATGATCGACATGGATGACCACCCCATGTTTTGCCGCCGAACGCCCGCAGGCACTACAGGCACCGCCATATTTTTTGAGTGCCTGATAGCGAAGCGCGCGCCACTCTCTGGACTGGTAGAACGCAGCAGAGGCGTTCACGTCTTTTTCCTCTGTCCTGGCCTGTTGCCGCCGGTTGACCGACTGAAACAATCCCTCGTCATCTTCATCTTTCGTTGCGCGATTGACGCGACGGTACAGCGGACCTTCACCTTCCCTGCGCCCCCAGACATCGCGCTCTGGTTTGGCGTTTATGGGTTCCGTTTTATACAGAGTCCGGGTCAGCATTTTCACGCCTAGATACAAAAGCCATATGACACAGACGACGACGATAAACGACCCCATTTCTCAATCTCTTCAATAACCTGACGTGATGCAGAATAGCAAATATCCGCACTCAACGCCTGGAGTTCTGCCGCCGACAGGGCCACCTGAACCGCCGCTCTGTTCCACGAGAGCCCTCAATCTATGGCCAGTCGCGGTTCTGAAGCACCACCCGATAACCGTCATCATCGACAAATGTTTTGCCGTTGGTATCCCAGTAGGGATTAAACGACCTCATCGTACGAAAGCCCGCCGCCGTCATTCTGGCGCACGCCTGCTGCCAGGCTGCTTTATCGGGGTAATAGAGCACGAGCAGATCTTCATCGGTCGGCGCAGGCTGACGCGGATGATCGTGACAGTGGGTGAACTCAATATGCCAGGCCAGCTCCGGACGGCCCACCATTATCCCACTAAAGCCGGCATGGTCGGTAAAATCCGCAATTCGTTGGAGCTCTAATCCCTGGCTGTACATGGTGCAAGCGCGCGCCAGGTCGGTGACGGGTCTGGCAATACGCATATGGCTGAACATGATAACGGGCTCCCGCGGGTCAAATTAAGTTTCCGGAATGGACAACACCGACCCTACTGTACCCGGATTTCAGATGGCTATTTGTCGAGAAAAGCCGTTGTTTTAATAGGAGGGGATGAAATGACAATGCCCGGTCAGGCTTTTTCGTTTGCGTTTTGCTATCGCGGCGTCAATCTGGAACCGTCGCCGAGTTAAGTTAAACGTTCATCTAACCGTAACTTTCCGTGACAACTGCCGGTGTATTTTTGAGCGCTAAAACGAGAGGCTGATATGCAATACAATTTCAGAAACTTGTTTCAAAAACAGTATGTTATCTAAGATATGTTATCACAGGAGAAATTCTGGAGCGGGCGAAGGGAATCGAACCCTCGTATAGAGCTTGGGAAGCTCTCGTTCTACCATTGAACTACGCCCGCGTTGAGGTGCGAGGGCCATTATAGACCTTACGCACCGTCTTACAAGACTGAATCACGCTAACTGCTGATAAAATAACCTCTTAGCACTTTGGCTTACTGCCCTGCGGCGGTAAATAGCGCTGTGGATCGATAGCCGTCGCCCGGTAGCGAATCTGGAAATGCAGGCGCACGGAATCGGCGTCGCTACTTCCCATCGTGGCTATCTGCTGACCAATCTTCACGTTCTGACCGTTATTGACCATCATTTTGTCATTATGGGCATAGGCGCTGATGTAATCCTCACCATGTTTAATCATGATCAGATTACCGTAACCGCGGAGCTGATTACCGACGTACACCACTTTACCCGCCCCTGCCGCATAGACCGGCTGGCCGCGCGTGCCGGCAATATCAATCCCCTTATTACCACCATCATTTGATGAATAAGGCAGGATAACTTTACCGTTGGTCGGCCAGCGCCAGCAGCGTTGCCCCACCGGTGGCCAGGAGACCGGCGGCAGCGTGGCCGGCGGCTTGCTGGCCGCGGTGCGCTTACCGGCGCTGCTCTTCCCGGATGAACCGCCCTTTGTGGCGCCCGAGGCCGGATTCAGCTTCAGACGCTGTCCAACCTCAATAGTATACGGTGGGGAGATATTATTCAGTCGGGCCAGATCTTTAATGCTGGTACCGGTTGTCCGGGAAATACGGTACAACGTATCGCCGCGTTTCACGGTGTAGACGGAACCGGAATCAGATGAACTGGAACATCCTGCAATCACCAGGCTGCTGACCAACATCATCATGATAAAAAAGCGTTTTCTCATCAGGCGTCCTGCACTCAGCACAGCTCTCATCTCGTCACAACGGACAACTATCATACCAGCCCGCAGGCAGATCCCCAATCGATACGCTTGCGTTGTCGGATTCGTGTTTCCCCGTCTGCAGCGCCCGAAGCGTGTTTTGGTAATGCCTTTCGAGCGGTTATCGGCTACCCTAGTGCCGAGTGTGTGACCAGGCGAGCGTATGCCGGGTCATTTTTATTATCAGGAGTTGTCATGACCGGGGAACATGTCATTTTGCTCGATGAGCAAGATAAGCCTGTTGGCAGGCTGGAAAAATATGCCGCCCATACCCTTAATACCCCTTTGCACCTCGCCTTTTCCTGCTGGTTGTTTAATGACCACGGCCAGCTGCTGGTGACGCGCCGTTCACTGGGTAAAAAAGCCTGGCCCGGGGTCTGGACCAACTCCGTCTGCGGACATCCCCAGAGCGGAGAGACGTTTGAACAGGCCGTGACGCGGCGCAGCCGTTTTGAACTGGGCGTTAACATTGCCAACATCGCCTCCGTTCATCCGGCGTTTCGTTACCGGGCGGTGGCCCCAAACGGAATTGTCGAAAACGAAGTCTGCCCGGTTTACGCCGCACGCATTATCAGTCCGGTGCTGGCCAATAGCGACGAGGTCATGGACTATCAGTGGTGTGAGCTGGAAGATTTACTGCAAGCGCTGGCGCTCACCCCGTGGGCCTACAGTCCGTGGATGGTGCTCGAAGCGGCTGACGATAATGCCCGGCAGGCGTTGAGAAACTATGTCGCGCAGCTGCGCTATTAACGGTCTTGCCGGATAGCGGTTTTTCGCCGCCTGTCCGCATCCTCCCGCGACTCGCGCAGCGGGGCACAAACAAAAAACCCCGGCCTGTAGCCGGGGTTATGTTTTTGACGGTCGCTCTTATTTAACCGGGCGCATTGCCGGGAACAGGATGACGTCGCGGATGGTATGGCTGTTGGTAAACAGCATCACCATACGGTCAATACCGATACCCAGACCGGCGGTCGGCGGCAGGCCGTGTTCCAGCGCGGTCACGTAGTCTTCATCGTAGAACATGGCTTCATCGTCACCAGCGGCTTTCGCATTCACCTGGTCCTGGAAGCGCTGCGCCTGATCTTCCGCGTCGTTGAGCTCGCTGAAGCCGTTACCGATTTCACGGCCGCCGATAAAGAACTCAAAGCGGTCGGTAATTTCCGGGTTCTGGTCATTACGACGCGCCAGCGGAGAGACTTCCGCCGGGTATTCGGTGATAAAGGTCGGCTGAATCAGGTGCGCTTCCGCCACTTCTTCAAAGATCTCCGTCACGATACGGCCCAGACCCCAGCTCTTCTCAACGTGAATGCCGATAGACTCTGCAATCGCTTTTGCGGAATCGAAGTTATCCAGATCCGCCATCTCGGTTTCCGGACGGTATTTCTTGATAGCTTCACGCATGGTCAGTTTTTCAAACGGCTTACCGAAGTCGAAGGTCTGATCGCCATAAGGAACCGCGGTGTTGCCCAGAATATCCTGCGCCAGGGTACGGAACAGGGATTCGGTCAGCTCGATCAGATCTTTATAGTCCGCGTACGCCATATAGAGTTCCATCATGGTGAACTCTGGGTTATGACGCACGGAGATGCCTTCGTTACGGAAGTTACGGTTGATTTCGAATACGCGTTCGAAGCCGCCCACAACCAGACGCTTCAGATACAGTTCCGGCGCGATACGCAGGTACATGTCCATATCCAGCGCGTTGTGATGGGTGATGAACGGACGGGCAGACGCGCCGCCAGGGATCACCTGCATCATCGGGGTTTCGACTTCCATAAAGCCGCGACCGACCATGAACTGGCGGATACCGGCCAGAATCTGGGAGCGAACCTTAAAGGTCTTGCGGGATTCGTCATTGGAGATCAGATCCAGGTAGCGCTGACGGTAGCGCGCTTCCTGATCCTGCAGGCCGTGGAATTTGTCCGGCAGCGGGCGCAGGGCTTTGGTCAGCAGACGCAGTTCGGTGCAGTGGATAGACAGCTCGCCGGTTTTGGTTTTAAACAGCTTACCGCGCGCCGCGATGATATCGCCGAGGTCCCATTTTTTGAACTGCTCGTTGTAGACGCCTTCCGGCAGATCGTCACGCGCGACGTACAGCTGAATGCGGCCGCCGACATCCTGCAGAGTGACGAAAGAGGCTTTACCCATAATACGGCGGGTCATCATACGACCAGCAACGGAGACTTCAACGTTCAGTGCTTCCAGCTCTTCGTTTTCTTTCGCATCGAAGTCAGCGTGCAGTTGGTCAGAGGTATGGTCACGACGGAAATCGTTCGGGAACGGGATACCCTGCTCACGAAGCTGAGCCAGCTTTTCACGACGGGCTTTCAGTTCATTATTAAGGTCAATTGCCGCGTCAGCGCCCTGTGCTTGTTGTTCAGACATGTTGGTTCCTCATAACCCTGCTTTCAAACTTGCTTCGATAAATTGATCCAGGCTGCCGTCAAGCACGGCCTGAGTATTGCGGGTTTCCACCCCGGTGCGCAGATCTTTAATGCGGGAGTCATCCAGCACGTAAGAACGGATCTGGCTGCCCCAGCCGATGTCGGATTTGGTATCTTCCATCGCCTGCTTCTCGGCATTTTTCTTCTGCATTTCCAGCTCATAAAGCTTGGCTTTCATCTGCTTCATGGCCTGGTCTTTGTTCTTGTGCTGTGAACGGTCGTTCTGGCACTGCGTCACTAAGCCGGTCGGAATGTGGGTGATACGCACCGCGGATTCCGTACGGTTAACGTGCTGACCACCCGCACCGGAGGCGCGGTAAACGTCAATGCGCAGGTCCGCCGGGTTGATTTCGATATCAATATCGTCATCCACTTCCGGATAGACAAATGCGGAGCTGAAGGAGGTGTGGCGACGGCCGCCGGAATCGAACGGGCTTTTGCGCACCAGGCGGTGAACGCCGGTTTCGGTACGCAGCCAGCCGTAGGCGTAATCGCCGATAATCTTGATGGTCACGGACTTAATGCCCGCCACTTCACCTTCTGACTCTTCAATAATCTCGGTCTTGAAGCCGCGCGCTTCGGCCCAGCGCAGATACATACGTGTCAGCATGCTGGCCCAGTCCTGGGCTTCCGTACCGCCGGAACCGGCCTGAATATCGAGATAGCAATCGGCGCTGTCATACTCGCCGGAGAACATGCGGCGGAACTCAAGCTGCGCCAGTTTCTCTTCCAGCACGTCAAGTTCGGCAACGGCTTCGTTGAAGGTCTCTTCGTCTTCGGCTTCGACAGCCAGCTCCAGTAGTCCGGAAACATCTTCCAGCCCCTGGGACATTTGATCCAACGTCTCGACGATGGCTTCCAGTGAAGAACGCTCTTTACCCAACGCCTGTGCGCGCTCAGGTTCGTTCCACACGTCCGGCTGTTCCAGCTCGGCGTTTACTTCTTCCAGACGCTCTTTCTTAGCATCGTAGTCAAAGATACCCCCTAAGAACGTCAGAGCGCTCCGTGAGGTCCTGAATGCGGTTTTTTACCGGATTTATTTCAAACATGATCGATTTTCTTTTAATGGATTCGACAAAATGCGGTGATAAGAGCGGAATTGTACCGGATCCCCGCTCTCTTTTATATATACTTCGGCTTTCCGTCAGCCTGTTTGTTGACGGCTTTTTCGTCAGACCGGCCAGAGATGGTCAATGATAAGCTGCAGGCTGCGGTTGCCTCGGAACTCATTAATATCGAGCTTATAGGCCAGAGTGACTTCGCGTACGCCGTTATCCGGCCAAATCGAAGTATCAACGTTGAAGGCAATCCCGTCCAGCAGCGGGCCGCCGCCAACCGGTTCGACCATCACTTTAAGATGTCGCTCGCCCACCAGGCGCTGCTGTAACAGGCGGAAACGACCGTCAAACAGCGGCTCCGGGAACATCTGTCCCCAGGGTCCCGCCTCACGAAGCAGATGCGCAACTTCCATGCTCATCTCAGCCGTTTCCAGCGGGCCGTCAGAGATCACTTCTCCCTGCAACAGCGCCGGATCCAGCCACTCGGTGACCAGTTCGCCGAAACGCAGCTGAAACTCCTCAAAACGCGCCTCTTCCAGCGACAGCCCCGCCGCCATCGCATGGCCGCCGAACTTGAGAATCAGCCCCGGATGCAGCGTATCAAGGCGCTCAAGCGCATCGCGCATGTGCAACCCCTGGATAGAGCGCCCGGAGCCTTTTAACAGCCCGTCGCCGGTTGGGGCGAAGGCGATAACCGGGCGATGGAAACGCTCTTTAATCCGTGACGCCAGAATCCCCACCACGCCCTGGTGCCACTGCGGATGATACATCGCCAGCCCCCCGGGCAGCGTGTCGCCGCTGCGTTCCAGCTGCTGGCACAGCGTGAGCGCCTCCGCCTGCATCCCTTGCTCAATCTCTTTGCGCGTCTGGTTCAGCGCATCCAGTTCATTAGCCAGCATCCGCGCTTCGCCGACGTTATCACACAACAGCAGCGCCACGCCGACCGACATATCATCCAGCCGGCCTGCCGCATTCAGCCGCGGTCCCAGGGCAAACCCCAGGTCGCTGGCGGCCAGCTTTTGCGGATCGCGGTTGGCAATCTCCAGCAGCGCTTTGATCCCCGGACGGCACTTACCGGCACGGATACGGCTCAGCCCTTGCCAGGTGAGAATGCGGTTATTGGCATCCAGCGGCACAACGTCAGCCACCGTCCCGAGCGCGACCAGATCCAGCAGTTCGGCAAGATTCGGCGGCGTGATGCCCCGTTCTTCAAACCAGTTTTTATCGCGCAGGAACGTGCGCAGCGCCAGCATCAAATAGAACGCTACCCCGACGCCGGCCAGCGATTTCGAGGGGAAATCGCAGTCGCGCAGATTGGGGTTCACAATGGCTTCCGCTGCCGGCAGCGTCTCACCCGGTAGATGGTGATCGGTCACGACCACCGGGATCCCCAATGCGTGGGCACGATCGACGCCGGCATGGGAAGAGATGCCGTTATCCACGGTCATAATCATCTGCGCCCCGCGGGCGTGGGCCTGATCGACTACTTCGGGGCTTAACCCGTAGCCATCTTCAAAACGATTTGGCACCAGATAGGAGACATTGCTGTAGCCCAGCGCGCGCAGCGCCAGCACGCTCAGCGCGGTACTGGTGGCGCCATCGGCGTCAAAATCACCGACCACGACGATATGCCGCTCTTGCCTGAATGCGTCGTAGAGCATCTCAACGGCTTTTTCGATGCCGTTCAGCTGCGTCCACGGCAGCATGCCTTTGACGCTGCGTTCGAGCTCCTGGGCATGCAGGACGCCGCGGCTGGCGTACAGCCGCTGCAGCAGCGGCGGCAGGTCGGCGGGGAGCTCAGCCCCTTCAACCACCTCACGGCGGCGTAGTTGTATCTGTTGTTTCACGCGAATTATTTACCGCTTGTCTGTTTTTGATGCTCATCAAGGAAGGCTTTCAGCTCTTTCGGCCCCTGATAACCCGGAAGCACGTAGCCGTTGCTCAGCACCATCGCCGGCGTGCCGTTAACGCCGAACTGCACGCCAAGCGTGTAGTGTTTGCTGATATCGACCTGGCAGCTCGCCGGCTGAATACCTTTACCGCTCATCGCGTCATCCAGCGCTTTGTTACGATCTTTGGCGCACCAGATGGCTTTCATATCCTGCTCGGTCTGGCTTTGCAGGCCCTGGCGCGGGAAGGCCAGGTAGCGAACGGTAATTCCCAGCGCGTTATAGTCGCTCATCTCTTCGTGCAGCTTGTGGCAGTAGCCGCAGGTGATGTCGGTGAAAACGGTGATAACGTGTTTTTCCTGCGGCGCTTTATAGATAATCATCTCTTTTTCCAGCGCGTTCAGCTTGCCCACCAGCAGCGCGTTGGTGACGTTTACCGGCTGTGCGCCGCCGACATCATACATCGGCCCCTGGATGACGTGTTTACCGTCATCGGTCACATACAGCACGCCGCTGTCGGTCAGTACGGTGCTCATTCCGGCAACCGGCGATGGCTGAATATCCGTATTCTGTACGCCCAGTTTAGCCAGCGACTGTTTGATAGCCGCGTTATCCGCATGGGCCGCACCGGACAGCGTCGCCGCCAGCAGCGTAAACATCAATAAACCTTTTTTCATACTCAGTCCTTTTATTCAGCACTCACGCCCGCGGGTGGTGCTGTTGATGAAGTTGTCTCAGACGCTCGGTCGCGACATGGGTGTAGATCTGCGTCGTTGAGAGATCGCTGTGTCCCAACAGCATCTGTACCACGCGTAAATCTGCGCCATGGTTAAGTAAATGCGTGGCAAACGCATGGCGTAAAACGTGCGGGGAGAGCTTCGCGCTATCTATTCCGGCCAGCACGGCATAGTGCTTAATCCGATGCCAGAAGGTCTGGCGCGTCATTTGCTGCGCGCGCTGACTTGGAAAAAGCACATCAGATGCCACGCCGTTCAGCAGCCAGGGGCGCCCGTACTCCAGGTAGTTCTCAACCCACAGCACCGCCTCTTCGCCAAGCGGGACCAGCCGTTCTTTGTTCCCTTTACCCACCACCCGCAGGACGCCCTGACGCAGGCTGATGTCGCTCATCGTCAGGCCCACCAGTTCCGACACGCGCAGGCCGGTCGCGTACAGCACCTCAAGCATCGCTTTATCGCGGAGTTCCAGAGGCTGCTCGACCAGCGGCGCCTGCAGCAGACGTTCGACCTGAGCCTCACTCAGATCTTTCGGCAGCCGCTGCGGCAGTTTCGGTGACGCCAGCAGCGCGCTGGGGTCATCCGGACGAATTTTCTCCCGATAGAGGTGCTGGAAGAAACGGCGCACGGCGCTCAACAGCCGCGCGGTACTGGTGGCTTTATAGCCGCCCGTTTGTCTCTCGGCCAGCAGCGCCTGAAGATCCTCGCCGCTGGCGCTAACCAGCGATAACTCGCGATGATGCAGCCATTCCAATACCATCGTCAGATCCCGACGGTAGGCGCTCAGCGTATTTTCCGCCAGATTGCGCTCCAGCCACAAGGCATCAAGAAACTGTTCGATTCGTGCGAGATCCTCTTTCACATCGCCCTCTTTGCTCGTTAAAACGGCTTCAGTATACCCAAATAAGTGGCCCGGCTGGCAAAAACGGCGGCGCTGTTTTTTCCCGGCCGGCTGGCGGAACAGCTTAAGTATGCGGCTGACGGCGGCTTTCTGATAAACTAGCCGCAAAATCACCGCATGAATTGAGATGTTTACGCCATGAACATAGGTCTTTTTTACGGCTCCAGTACCTGCTACACCGAGATGGCAGCGGAGAAGATCCGCGATATCATCGGCCCGGAATTAGTGACGCTGCATAATCTGAAAGATGATTCCCCTTCCCTGATGACACAGTATGACGTGTTGATTCTCGGTATCCCGACGTGGGATTTCGGCGAAATTCAGGAAGACTGGGAAGCCGTCTGGCAACAGCTGGACGCACTGGATCTGCAGGATAAAATTGTGGCGCTGTATGGCATGGGTGACCAGTTGGGTTACGGCGAATGGTTCCTTGACGCACTGGGAATGCTGCACGACAAACTGAGCGCCAAAGGCGTTAAGTTTATCGGTTACTGGCCGACGGAAGGTTACGAATTCACCAGCCAGAAACCGATTATCGCCGATGGCCAGCTGTTTGTTGGCCTGGCGCTCGATGAGACGAACCAGTATGACCTGAGCGACGATCGCATCCAGAACTGGTGCGAGCAAATCCTCGGCGAAATGGCTGAGCAGTTCGCCTGACAGGCTTTTACTCCTGTGCCGGTTTTTGTAACACCAACCGGCGCAGATCTCGCCACTCTTTGGCGTCCATACTGTCTGCAGCGATCCACAGATGCTGGCGGCGACGCGTTTGCATATCCTGCAGACGCAGCAACATCCCGCTATTAATCACCCACGGCGTGCCGACAATCTCCCATTCCGCTTTTTGCCAACGCAAACGCGAATCGGTCATCAGCTTTATTTCCCCCCGACAGGCGTGGATCCGCCGCTGGCTGCGCACGCTGTCGAACACCACCAGCGACAGCAGCAATAGCCATAGCGGCGTGTAGCTCAGCGGCCAGGGCATCAGCAGCACAATAGCCGCCACAATGCCGTGCAGCAGCAGCGAGAACCACTGTGAGCGCCAGGAGATGCGTAAATCAGATTGCCACAGGACCACGTTCCCGATTCCGAGTCTGGATTAATTTTACCATCCGTTGCAGTTGCGCATCAGCCGGTTCGCCATGATTCATCAGCCAGTTAAACAGATCCGGATCGTCGTTTTCTAACAGACGGATAAACAGCTGTTTGTCTTCATCGCTGAGCGTATCGTACTCATACTCGAAAAACGGCATGATGGAGATATCAAGTTCACGCATACCCCTGCGGCATGCCCAGTGGATGCGGGCTTTATTCGTAATGTCCATGTTGTCCTTCCAGCATAAAGAGAGTCTTACGCGCCCTTCAGGTCGCCGAAGCGCTGCCTGACAAGACGTTGTTGATAGGTTAGTTTAACCCGTTTTTTGCACTTACTTTACAGCAATATCGAGAACAGAGAACGCCATTCCACAAAAACCATATTTAAAATATGGCTTTATCTTTCTCCTTTGTTTCCCCGTTTGTGCTTTCAGGGCACAAATGGCCTGCCAAAAGCACTTGCATTGCACCATAGCTCTTTTACCATTAGCTATTCACTCTGCGTTAAGCTATTCAGGACATGACTATGGCTTTTACACCTTTTCCTCCGCGTCAGCCTTCTTCTTCCTCTCGTCTGCCGTTAACGCTGATGACGCTGGATGACTGGGCGCTGGCAACGATTACCGGTCAGGATGGCGAGAAGTATCTGCAGGGGCAGATTACCGCCGATGTCAGCGCATTAACCGACGATCGGCATCTGCTTGCCGCGCACTGCGATGCCAAGGGCAAGATGTGGAGCAATCTGCGGGTTTTCCGCCGCGACGGTGGTTTTACCTGGATTGAACGCCGCAGCCTGCGCGATTCCCAGCTCGCTGAACTGAAGAAATATGCGGTGTTCTCTAAAGTGACCATTGCCGCCGATGATGAACACGTCCTGCTGGGCGTTGCCGGTTTCCAGGCCCGCGCCGCGCTGGCGCCGCTGTTCAGCGAACTTCCGGGCAGCGACAAACCGCTCGTCAGCGACGGCGTGACCAGCCTGCTGTGGTTTGAACATCCGGCGGAGCGCTTTCTGCTGGTGACCGATGTGGCAACCGCCACCCGCGTAACCGACGCGTTGCGCAGCGATGCGCAGTTGAACAACAGCCAGCAGTGGCTGGCGCTCAACATCGAAGCCGGCCTGCCGGTCATAGACAGCGCCAACAGCGCGCAGTTCATCCCGCAGGCGACAAACCTGCAGGCATTGGGCGGCATCAGCTTTAAGAAAGGCTGCTATACCGGTCAGGAAATGGTCGCCCGGGCGAAATTCCGCGGTGCGAACAAACGCGCCCTGTGGTATCTGGCCGGGAAAGCGAGCCGCGTCCCGGAAGCCGGAGAAGACCTTGAGCTGAAGATGGGTGAGAACTGGCGCCGGACCGGCACCGTGCTGGCAGCTGTGCTGCTGGATGATGGTCAACTGCTGGTGCAGGTCGTGATGAATAACGATATGGAACCAGACAGCGTCTTCCGCGTGCGCGATGATGCCGGTACATTAAGCATCGTTCCGCTGCCCTATTCACTGGAAGAGAGTTAAAGCGCGAAGATCGCCTTAACGCTGCCAGGCTCTTCAGGCGGCAACATCCCGGACTGTGCGGTGCTGTCGTTTCGGCAAGCGCCGCACCGCCGGGAAATTCCCCGCCGATGCGGCCTCTTATTTATACCTGACCGACGTACAAATAAATGGCCAGGAAGTGACATACGCTGCCGCCCAGCACAAAACCGTGCCAGATTGCATGGTTATAAGGAATGCGCTTGCAGACGTAGAAGATAACCCCCAGCGAATACACCACGCCCCCGACCGCCAGCAGCGTTACCCCCCCAGCCGCCAGTTTGATCGCCAGCTGATAAACCACGATCAGCGACAGCCAGCCCATCGTCAGATAGGTCACCAGTGAGAGGACCTTAAAGCGGTGCGCAATGGTGAGCTTAAACAAGATCCCCAGCAGCGCCAGGCTCCAGATGACCACCATCAGGCCGCGCGCAAGCGGTGAATTGAGCCCTACCAGTAGAAAAGGCGTATAGGTTCCCGCTATCAGCAGATAGATGGCGCAGTGATCGAATTTTTTCAGCCACAGCTTGGCTCGCTGATGGGGAATTGCATGATAGAGGGTAGAGGCGAGGAACAGCATAATCATGCTGCCGCCGTACAGGCTATAGCTGGTAATCGCCGTTGCGCTGGCGTTGCTGTCGACCGCCTGCACCAGCAGGAGGACGAGGCCAACGATGCCAAATACCAGCCCGATACCGTGACTGATGCTGTTGGCGACTTCCTCTGCCAAAGAATAACCCTGTGTGATTAATGGTTTGCGAACCATATTTGACTCCGAAAACAAGAACGCTTTCAATGCTCACCTAGGGTAACTGAGAATGATTCCAGTGAACACCTGTTAGCTAAAATAAAAAGATTAATATTTGTAAACACTATAAAATCATAATGTTACATTAAAATTTCAACTAACAGTCGTTCGCTGTTTTATCAAAGCCTTTTGAATTCAATAACATAAAACTGGTCTTCGCCTGGATAGATCTCCGCAATGACCTGACGCAGCTGCGCGAGGGTCATATTCTCCTGTTCGGCGTGACGTTCCGTGAGCGTATCGAGCGTTACCGTGGACGTCGCCACCACGCTTATCGTGCAAAAATAGCCGTCATCTTCATAGCGGCCAACGCGCAGCACGTCGCCGGTTTTAAAATGCGACTCGGCGGCATTACGAATGGTGATGGTTTTGCGCCCGGCGAGGATGTCGTCCTGAAAGCGCTGAAAAAAGGTTATGTCATTCGGCTGCATGATATAATTCCATCCTGGTCATTATGAATTGTGAGTTATTACTGTGAGTATGTTCTCCCACGCCGCGATCGCCAGTCTCAATAATCTTGAGATGATGGTCTACCACTACGTCATTAAGAATCGTGACAAAGTGATGTATATGACCATCCGCGAGCTGGCAGAAGCCGCCGGGGTCTCCACGACCACCGTCCTGCGCTTTTGTCGCAAACTGCAGTGCGAAGGCTACTCGGAGTTTCGCGTCCGCTTTAAATTATATCTCGAGCAGAACCACCCACAACAGGCAAATATCGGTGCCAGTGAAATAATGAGTTTTTTTAAAAGCGTCAACAATGACGAATTTGATAATTTACTCGATCGTGCCGTCGATATTATTCTCGCGTCAGAACGTATTATATTTGTCGGCGCCGGTACCTCCGGCGCGTTGGCAAAATATGGCGCACGCTTTTTCTCCAACGTCGGGAAATTCAGCAATCATATCGACGATCCTTATTTCCCGGTCACCAACGACATGGCGCGTAACGCGCTGGCGATCGTTCTTTCCGTTTCCGGGGAGACCGAAGAGATTCTCCGCTTCGCCAGCCAGTTCAGCCTGCACAACTGCAAAGTAATGTCGGTGACCAGCCATGAACACTCCCGACTGGCGAAGCTGGCAGACTTCAACCTCTCCTGGCACGTCCCGCAAACGCGCATCGGCGGCGTGTATGATATTACCACCCAAATTCCGGTTATTTATATTCTGGAGTCCCTGGGGCGTAAATTAGCACGTAAACTCGCCTGAAAATAACACCCTGTTTTTTCGATGTAACATATTCCAGCTGAGGGAAATTGTTATATCGTGACATTTATATTCCCTTTGTTAGACTCGTAAACAGATGCTATTTGATGAGACGAGCAAAGATGAAAAAAATCACCTTACCGAAAGACTTTTTATGGGGCGGTGCGGTCGCGGCGCACCAGGTGGAAGGCGGCTGGAATAAAGACGGCAAAGGCCCGAGTATTTGCGACGTGCTGACCGGCGGCGCCCACGGCGTACCGCGCGAGATTACCCACCAGGTAGAGCCGGGTAAATATTACCCGAACCACGAAGCCATTGATTTCCACGGCCGCTACAAAGAAGACATCAAGCTGTTCGCCGAGATGGGCTTCAAATGTTTCCGCACCTCCATCGCCTGGACCCGCATCTTCCCGCTCGGCGACGAAACTCAGCCGAACGAAGAGGGGCTGAAGTTCTATGACGACATGTTCGATGAGCTGTTGAAGTACAACATCGAGCCGGTGATCACCCTCTCCCACTTCGAAATGCCGCTGCATCTGGTGCAGCAGTACGGTGGCTGGACCAACCGCAAAGTGGTGGATTTCTTTGTGCGCTTCGCCGAAGTGGTCTTCGAGCGCTATAAGCACAAAGTAAAATACTGGATGACCTTCAACGAGATCAATAACCAGCGCAACTGGCGCGCCCCGCTGTTCGGCTACTGCTGTTCCGGCGTGGTCTATACCGACTACGAAAACCCGGAAGAGACCATGTACCAGGTGCTGCATCACCAGTTCGTTGCCAGCGCGCTGGCGGTGAAAGCGGCGCGACGCATCAATCCGCAGATGCAGGTTGGTTGCATGCTGGCAATGGTGGCGCTCTATCCGTTCTCCTGTAAGCCGGAAGACGTGATGTTCGCCCAGGAGTCGATGCGTGAACGCTACGTCTTTACCGACGTGCAGCTGCGCGGCTACTACCCGACCTATGTTCTCAACGAGTGGGAGCGCCGCGGTTTTAACATCGTGATGGAAGCGGGCGATGAACAGATCCTGCGTGAAGGCACCTGCGATTACCTCGGTTTCAGCTACTACATGACCAACGCGGTCAAAGCGGAAGGCGGCAGCGGCGATGCCATCTCCGGCTTCGAAGGCAGCGTGCCGAACCCGCATGTCAAAGCCTCCGACTGGGGCTGGCAGATTGACCCGGTGGGCCTGCGCTACTCGCTGTGCGAACTGTACGAACGCTATCAGAAACCGCTGTTTATCGTTGAAAACGGCTTCGGCGCCTACGACAAAGTTGAAGAAGACGGCAGCATCAACGACGACTACCGTATCGACTACCTGCGTGCGCATGTGGAAGAGATGATCAAAGCGGTGACTTACGATGGCGTCGAACTGATGGGCTATACCCCGTGGGGCTGTATCGACTGCGTCTCCTTTACCACCGGCCAGTACAGCAAACGCTACGGCTTTATCTACGTGAACAAACATGACGATGGCACCGGCGACATGTCCCGCTCGCGTAAGAAAAGTTTCAACTGGTATAAAGAGGTCATTGCCAGCAACGGCGAAAATCTCTGATTCCCTCTCAGTCGCGCCCTCGCCTCGCCAGAGGAGAGGGCGCTTGCCGGTCTTACAGACACTTCTTTACAGCTTTAACATTGCTAAAACGCGTTCGCCCGATAAGATAAGCCTCGTGAATCACAGAGGCGAAAATGATTAAGCGACAGCGGAAAGCCATTCTTCTTGTAGCCCTTGCCTGTCTGGTGGTGCTGGTATGCACCGCGCAGCGTATGGCCGGGCTGCACGCGCTGGTCATGAATGCTACCGCCGTGACGCAATCGATCCAGCAGGGTGAGGATACGGCCGAAGCGCCGGTAACTCCCTGCGAGCTGAGTGCGAAATCACTGCTCGCCGCCCCGCCGGTGCTGTTTGAAGGCGCGCTGTTTGCCGTCGCGCTACTGCTCACGCTGCTGGCGGCAATACCGCCGCGCATTGTCCGCCTCTGGCCTCCCCGCGTTATTTCCCCTCCCCGGCTACGGGTGCATTTGCGATTGTGCGTCTTCCGTGAATGAGGATTTCCCTGACAGTTCAGGTTAATCAATCATTTACGGAGAAAATTTATGCTTATGGTATTCAGGCGACTGCTGGTCTGCCTGCTTTGGCTATGGCTGCCCGTCAGCCAGGCCGCCGACAGCGGCTGGCTGCGCGCCGCTGAGAATCAACACGCCAGCGTCCGGCTGCGCGCACAAAACGACGATAGCGGCACAACGCGCCTGCTGCTTGATGTGGCGCTGGAAAAAGGCTGGAAAACCTACTGGCGCTCCCCGGGGGAAGGCGGCATTGCGCCCGCTATCGCCTGGAAAACGCCGCTGGATGTCACCTGGCACTGGCCAACGCCGCAGCGATTTGACGTCGCGGGAATCACCACCCAGGGCTACCACGGTAACGTCAGCTTTCCGCTGGAAATCCACGGACCGGTGCCGCAGATCTTAAGCGGCGTGCTGACACTTTCCACCTGTAGCAATGTCTGCATTCTGACCGACTATCCCTTTGCGCTGGATATGACCACCGCTGCGGGAGATGGCTTTGGCTATGATTTTACCCGCGCACTGGGCACGCTCCCGCGCCCGGACGGCCTGACGTCCCGGCTGACCTCGGCCTATGGCGGCGGAAAGCTCACGGTTACCGCCGTTCGCGAAGCCGGCTGGCGGCAGCCGTCGCTGTTTATCGACAGCATGGAGAATGTCGATTTCGGCAAACCCACCTTCTCACTGAACGGCGAGACGCTGGTCGCGCAGATCCCGGTCACCGACAGCTGGGGTGAGGCGGCACCTGACCTCAGCGGCAAACGTCTGTCGCTGGTCCTTGCCGACAGCGGTCTGGCGCAGGAGAGCACGTCGATCGTTAGCGAAGGCCTCCCGGCGCAGGCGCCGGCTTTATGGTGGGTCTTGCTGATGGCCCTTGCCGGCGGGCTGATTCTGAATGTTATGCCCTGCGTCCTGCCGGTACTGGCCATGAAACTCGGTTCGCTGGTGCAGACCGGGACGCGCGAGCGCGCAACCGTACGCCGGCAGTTTCTGGCCTCGGTTTGCGGCATCGTCGCGTCCTTTCTGGCGCTGGCGTTGATGATGACTCTGCTTCGCCTGGGGAATCAGGCGCTGGGCTGGGGCATTCAGTTTCAGAACCCATGGTTTATCGGCGCGATGGCGCTGGTGATGGTGCTGTTCAGCGCCAGCCTGCTGGGGCTGTTTGAGATTCGCCTCTCCTCCGGCACCAGTACATTTCTGGCGACCCGCGGCGGCAAGGGTCTGATGGGCCATTTCTGCCAGGGCGCTTTCGCAACGCTACTGGCCACGCCGTGCACGGCGCCGTTTCTCGGTACCGCTATCTCGGTCGCGCTGGTCGCGCAGCTGCCGCTGCTGTGGGGCATTTTCCTCGCCATGGGGGTCGGCATGAGTCTGCCGTGGCTGCTGGTTGCCGCCTGGCCAGGTCTCGCCCGGCATCTGCCGCGCCCCGGACGCTGGATGAACGTCCTGCGCGTGATACTCGGATTGATGATGCTGGGATCATCCGTATGGCTGCTCAGCCTGCTGACGGCGCATATCGGTCGGATACCGGTTATCGCCCTGACGGCGCTGCTGGCCCTCGCGCTGCTGCTGGCGACGCTCTGGCGCTATCGCTGGCGCACGACGCTGAAGGCTGGCGTGCTGACGTTAGCTGTCACCGGGGTCGTCGCTTTTCTGTCACCGCCTGACGGCCAGACATCGCGACGCGACCGCGTGAACTGGCAGCCGCTCAGCGAACAGGCGATTAGCGATGCGCTGGCAAGCAATAAGCGACTGTTTATTGACGTCACCGCCGACTGGTGCGTCACCTGCAAAGCCAATAAATACAACGTATTGTTGCGCGATGACGTTCAGAACGCCCTCTCTGAACCAGACGTGGTGGCCCTGCGCGGCGACTGGAGTCGCCCGTCGGCGGCGATCGGCCGCTTTCTGACCACTCGCGGCAGCGCCGCCGTTCCCTTCAATCAAATTTACGGACCGGGATTAGCCCAGGGCCGCGTGCTGTCTCCGCTGCTCAGCCGCGACGAACTCCTCGCCACTCTGTCCGATGCAAAAGGTCAATAATCATGAGAATCATCGCTGCACTCCTTCTGCTGTGCGTTTCAACCTTCAGCCTTGCCGCCCCGGCAGAACCCGCGGATGCCTCCGCCAACGACCAGCTAGCAAAGCTGCTGTTTAACGATCCCGACAGCCCGCGGCTGGGCGCCAGAGCGCCGCGCCTGACTATCGTCTCGTTTACCGATTACAACTGCCCGTATTGTAAGCAGTTCGATCCGATGCTGGAGAAGATCGTTCACGATAACCCTGATGTCCTGCTGATTGTAAAACTGCTGCCGTTTAAGGGGCAAAGTTCGGTTAACGCCGCCAAAGCCGCGCTCTCCACATGGCGCCAGCAGCCGGATAAATTCTGGGCGCTGCATCAGCGGCTGATGGCCAAAAAGGGCTACCACGACAATGCGAGTATTCTCGCCGCGCAGCAAAAAACCGCGACCGATGGGGTGAAAACCGATGATAAAACAATGGACTCGCTGAAGATGAACCTGATTTTGTCTCAGGTGCTGAATATTCAGGGCACCCCGGCGACGATTATCGGCGATCAAATGGTCGCCGGCGCGATTCCTTATCAGGAGCTGGAGGGGCTGGTGAAAGAACAGCTGGCAAAAGCCGATGGTCAGTAAATTACGCCGCTGGCTGCGCGAGCTGATGATCCTGCTGCTGCTGGCCGGCGCGCTCATCGTGGGGATGGATTATCTGCGTCGGCCTGCGCTGCCGCCGAATCTGACGACTACACCGCTGCAGACGCTGGAGGGTAACGTGGTCGATCTGCACGCCATGAGCCAGCAGCGCCCGCTGCTGATCTACGTCTGGGCGACCTGGTGCGGAGTGTGCCGTTACACGACGCCATCCGTAGCGGCGCTGGCGAGCAACGGCGGCAATGTCATGACCGTCGCGCTCCGTTCCGGGGATGATGCCATGCTGTCCAACTGGCTGGCGCATAAGAAAATGGCGCTGCCCACGGTTAACGACCCCGACGGCGGACTTTCTCGCCAGTGGGGCGTTCAGGTCACGCCAACGCTTATCGTCATCTCTCGCGGCGAGGTTAAGTCGATCACCACCGGCTGGACCAGCGGTTGGGGAATGCGCCTGCGGCTGTGGCTGGCGTCATAACATCAGCTCGCAAAACGGCTGACCGGGAAGGGCGCACGTCGCCGCCCGGGACTCTCCGGCAGCGGACTATTTCCCACCGGCCAGTTCGAGAAAGCTTCCGGTCACATAGGAGGCTTTCTCGCTCAGTAGCCAGGCGATGGCCTGTGCGACCTCCTCCGGCTGCCCGCCGCGTTGCATCGGCAGCCCCGCTTTTACCCGATCCACGCGCCCAGGCTCGCCGCCGGAGGCGTGCATCTCAGTATAGATAAAGCCGGGACGCACGCCGTTAACGCGAATCCCCTGCGCCGCCACTTCCAGCGACAGTCCGGTGGTCAGCGTATCCACGGCCCCTTTCGAGGCGGCATAATCCACATATTCCCCCGGCGCCCCCAGACGCGATGCCGCCGATGAAACATTGACGATCGCCCCGCCTTTTCCGCCGTGCCGATATGACATCCGCTTCACCGCCTCCCGGCAACAGAGGAAATAGCCGGTGACATTAGTACTCAGCACCTGATTAATCCGCCCGGCGGTCAGGTTTTCCACGGTGCTTTGCGCAAACAGGATACCGGCGTTGTTAACCAACGCGGTCAGCGGCTCCTCAAGACGGTCGATCCCATCAAACATCGCCATGACCTGCGCCTCGTCGCTGATATCGGCCCCCAGCGCAACGGCTTTGCCGCCGAGGACGACAATCTCGTTGACCACCGCCATCGCCGCGCTAATGTTGTGATGATAGTTAACCACCACGGTATACCCTTCCTGTGCCAGCAGCAGCGCCGTCGCCTTACCTATTCCGCGGCTGGCGCCGGTAATCAGTGCTATCGCCATCCTCTCCCCCAAAAAATAAAGGCGCCGAAGCGCCTTTAAAAGATAGTCCAGTCAGTGAATTACTGGTATTCGCTCATCGGTACGCAGGAGCAGAACAGATTACGGTCACCGTAGACATCGTCCAGACGCTTCACCGTCGGCCAGTATTTATTCGCCAGACCGGCCGGGAATACCGCCAGCTCACGGGTATACGGATGATGCCATTCCGCCACCAGCTCTCCCTGGGTATGCGGGGCGTTCACCAGCGGGTTATCTTCCAGCGGCCACTCGCCCGCTTTCACGCGGTCGATTTCCCCACGAATCGCCAGCATCGCGTCGATGAAGCGGTCCAGCTCGACTTTGCTTTCTGATTCCGTCGGCTCAACCATCAGCGTACCGGCCACCGGGAAGGACATCGTCGGTGCGTGGAAGCCGAAGTCGATCAGACGCTTGGCAATATCCAGCTCGCTGATGCCGGTCTCTTCTTTCAGAGGACGAATATCCAGAATACATTCGTGCGCCACGCGACCGTCGCGACCGGTGTAAAGCACCGGGAACGCCTCTTTCAGACGAGTAGCGATGTAGTTGGCATTGAGGATGGCCACCTGGCTCGCCTGTTTCAGCCCTTCGGCGCCCATCATGCGGATATACATCCAGCTGATTGGCAGAATGGAAGCGCTGCCGAACGGTGCGGCAGAAATCGCGCCCTGACGGGTCAACATCCCTTCGATCTGTACCACGCTATGGCCCGGAACAAACGGCGCCAGATGCGCTTTGACGCCGATCGGCCCCATACCCGGACCGCCGCCGCCGTGCGGGATGCAGAAGGTTTTGTGCAGGTTAAGGTGCGAGACGTCCGCGCCGATAAAGCCCGGAGAAGTAATACCAACCTGGGCGTTCATGTTAGCGCCGTCGAGGTAAACCTGACCGCCGAACTGATGCACGATTTCGCACACTTCGCGGATCGTCTCTTCATACACGCCGTGCGTTGACGGGTAGGTCACCATGATGCAGGAGAGGTTCTCACCCGCCTGCTCCGCCTTGAGACGCAGATCCGCGAGATCGATGTTGCCGTTTTTATCACAGGCCACGACCACCACCTGCATGCCGGCCATCTGTGCCGACGCCGGGTTGGTGCCGTGCGCAGAACTTGGGATCAGGCAGATATCACGATGGCCTTCATTGCGGCTTTCGTGGTAATGGCGAATAGCCAGCAGGCCCGCGTACTCGCCCTGTGCGCCGGAGTTTGGCTGCATGCAGACGGCGTCGTAACCGGTCAGTTTTACCAGCCAGTCGGAGAGCTGGGCGATCATCTGATGATAACCTTCCGCCTGCTCTGCCGGGCAGAACGGGTGCAGCTCGGCAAACTCAGGCCAGGTGATCGGGATCATTTCCGCCGCGGCGTTGAGCTTCATGGTGCAGGATCCCAGCGGGATCATCGCCTGATTCAGCGCCAGATCTTTACGCTCCAGCGAGTGCATGTAGCGCATCATCTCGGTTTCGCTGTGGTAGCGATTGAACACCGGGTGCGTCAGGATCGCATCGTTACGCAGCATGCTTTCCGGGATCGAGCGGCTGTCGAGGGCCACGTCTTTATCCAGGGCATCGATATCCAGGCCGTGGTCGTCGCCAATAATAGCGCGGAACAGGTTCAGCACATCTTCGCGGGTTGTCGCTTCATCAAGAGTGATGCCAACGGCGTTATGGATGTCGCTGCGCAGGTTAATTTCCAGCGCTTCGGCGCGTGCCAGCACCGCCGCTTTGTCGACCACGTCCACACACAGGGTGTCGAAGTAGTGAGCGTGGCGCAGCTTGAGCCCTTTTTTCTGCAGCCCGTCGGCCAGAATATCGGTCAGTCGGTGGATGCGGCTGGCGATGCGCTTCAGGCCCTCTGGCCCGTGGAACACCGCGTACAGGCTGGCGATATTTGCCAGCAGTACCTGGGAAGTACAAATATTGGAGTTCGCTTTCTCGCGACGGATATGCTGTTCGCGGGTCTGCATCGCCATACGCAGCGCGGTGTTACCGGCGGCATCTTTTGATACGCCGATAATACGGCCCGGCATCGAGCGTTTAAATTCATCTTTTGCAGCAAAGAAGGCCGCATGCGGACCGCCGTAGCCCATCGGCACGCCAAAACGCTGGGCGGAGCCGAAGACGATATCAGCCCCCTGTTTGCCCGGTGCGGTCAACAGAACCAGCGTCATGAAGTCCGCGGCGACGCTGACCACGACTTTGCGTGCTTTCAGATCGGCGATCAGCTTGCTGTAGTCATGAATTTCGCCGGTGGTACCCACCTGCTGCAGCAGCACGCCGAAAACGTCCTGATGGTCGAGCGCTTTTTCCGCCTCATCAACGATGACGTCAAAGCCAAAGGTTGCGGCGCGGGTGCGCACCACATCCAGGGTCTGCGGATGTACATCGGCGGCAACGAAGAAGCGGTTCGCATTCTTCAGTTTGCTGACGCGTTTGGCCATCGCCATCGCTTCAGCGCCGGCGGTCGCCTCATCCAGCAGTGACGCGGAAGCGATATCCAGCCCGGTCAGATCGAGGGTCACCTGCTGGAAATTCAGCAGTGATTCCAGGCGGCCCTGGGAAACTTCCGGCTGGTAAGGGGTGTAAGCGGTATACCAACCCGGATTTTCCAGCATATTGCGCTGAATAACCGGCGGCAGCTGCACGGCGGTGTAACCCATGCCGATGTAAGACTTGAAGCGCTTGTTGCGACCGGCGATCGCCTTCAGTTCCGCCAGCGCGGCGAATTCGGTAGTCGCGTCACCCACCTGCGGGGGTGTCGCCAGCTGAATATCCTGCGGCACAATCTGGCCAATCAGGGCGTTAAGCGAATCGGCGCCGACGGTGTTCAGCATCTCCTGCTGTTGCTGAGCATCCGGACCGATGTGACGTTCAATAAAGGCGCCGCGGTTTTCAAGCTGACCTAAAGTCTGAGTCATGAGCGATGGTTCCTGAAACGTGCAGTGAATCGTATGTGTCTTTACTTACCTGAACAGGCAAAAATCATTCACGCTGCCGGCAGCAGATGCCCGCAGCGTGAAGGGGCAAGATATTTACTCGTTTTCCAGCAGCGCCGCATAGGCGTCCGCGTCAAGCAGAGCCGCAACCTGCGCTTCATCGCTGGCCTTAATTTTAAAGATCCAGCCGTCCGCGTACGGGTCGCTGTTCACCAGCTCCGGAGAGTCGTTGAGCTCTTCGTTCACCGCCACAATCTCGCCGCTAATCGGGGCATAAATATCCGAAGCAGCTTTCACCGACTCGGCAACCGCGCAGTCGTCACCCGCTTCAACGGTTGCGCCAACGTCCGGCAGATCGACGAAAACCATATCGCCAAGCAGTTCCTGGGCATGTTCGGTGATCCCGACGGTGTAGGTGCCGTCAGCTTCTTTGCGCAGCCATTCGTGTTCTTTACTGTATTTCAGTTCTGCTGGTACGTTGCTCATCAATTAATCTCCAAAAAGGGGGAATCACACCACGGCTTTGCCGTTGCGTACAAAAACAGGTTTAGTCACTTTTACCGGCATTTCGCGGTTGCGAATCTGCACAATGGCCGTCTCGCCGATACCGGCCGGTACGCGCGCCAGCGCGATACTGTAGCCCAGCGTCGGGGAGAAGGTGCCGCTGGTGATAATACCTTCTTTCTGATTACCGTCTGCATCGCTAAAGCGCACCGGCAAACCGCCGCGCAGGACGCCTTTCTCGGTCATCACCAGACCCACCAGCTGCTCGGTACCTTTTTCACGCTGCAGCTCCAGCGCTTCGCGGCCGATGAACGCGCGATCTGCCGGTTCCCAGGCAATGGTCCAGCCCATATTTGCAGCCAGCGGAGAGATGCTTTCATCCATCTCCTGGCCATACAGGTTCATCCCCGCTTCCAGACGCAAGGTATCGCGAGCGCCCAGACCGCACGGCTTCACGCCTGCGTCCAGCAGGCCACGCCAGAAATCAGCAGCCTGCTCATTCGGCATGGCGATTTCGTACCCGGCTTCACCGGTATAACCGGTGGTCGCAATAAACAGATCGCCGGCCTGCACGCCAAAGAACGGTTTCATCCCTTCTACGGCCTGACGCTGTGCGTCGGTGAACAGGGTTGCCGCTTTCGCTTTCGCCTGTGGTCCCTGTACGGCAATCAGCGAAAGATCGTCACGGACGGTCATTTCAAGACCATAGGGTTCAGCCTGTTGAGTAATCCAGGCGAGGTCTTTTTCACGGGTGGCGGAGTTAACAACGAGGCGGAAATAATCTTCGGTAAGGAAATAGACAATCAGGTCATCGATGACGCCGGCTGATGCGGTAAGCATACCGGTATACAGCGCTTTGCCGGGTACCGTCAGCTTCGCGACATCGTTAGCCAGCAGATAGCGCAGAAACTCCCGGATGCGGCTGCCGTGGAAGTCGACGATGGTCATGTGCGAGACATCGAACATACCGGCGTCGCCCCGCACCGCGTGGTGCTCATCAATCTGGGAACCGTAATGTAGCGGCATCATCCAGCCATGGAAGTCCACCATGCGAGCGCCGCACAGCGTGTGTTGTTCATACAACGGAGTCTGTTGAGCCATCTTTTCCTCATCGAATAAAACGGAACCCGCTACTGGGTTGGGCGATGTCATTGGGGCGATTTCGCACCACGAAATCCGCCGTCGGCGCCATGTCCGGGCACCGACGCAAACGTTCTCTTTTGCCTGAACTTACCACCGAACCCGGCGCTAAACCATAAGCTAAATCAGGACATCACATTAGCTTATGACTAAAAGTCGCCAAAAAGACTACAGAGTTATTGACTGGAAAAAAGCGATTTATGCCACATAAAATTAACATCATGGCCTGATATTACCGAGCATGATGGTATTTTATGCGAAAAAAGAGGCCTGTTTTCTGTTGCAAAAAAAGAGAGGCATTAATAAAACTAATGCGAAAAAATGGGTGAGATTAGATTATTTCAAATGAGAGGAGAAAACCCGGCGCCGGGGCCGGGAGAGAGAAGTGTGACGCGCTTAACGTAACCAGGCAGGAAGATCGTTTAAGCCCATGGCCTGGCGAATCAACTGCGGTTTGACGCCCGGTAGCGTATCCGCCAGTTTGAGGCCAATATCGCGCAGCAGTTTCTTCGCCGGGTGGCTGCCAGAGAACATTTCGCGGAAGCCCTGCATCCCCGCCAGCATCAGCGCGGCGCTGTGCTTACGGCTACGTTCATAGCGACGTAGATACAGGTACTGACCAATATCCTTGCCCTGCGCATGCAGACGACGGAGTTCATCGATCAGTTCCGCTGCATCCATAAAGCCCAGATTTACCCCCTGGCCGGCCAGCGGGTGGATAGTGTGCGCGGCATCGCCAACCAGCGCCAGACGATGCGCGGCGAACTGGCGCGCGTAGCGACCGGTCAACGGGAAAGTCTGACGCTCGCTTGCAAGCTGGCACAGGCCAAGCCGGTTATCGAAGGCAATATTCAGCGCCTGATTAAACACCGCCTCGTCGGCCAGCTGCATCCGCTGTGCTTCCTGCGGCGACAGCGACCAGACGATCGAACACAGATGCGGATCGTTCAGCGGCAGAAACGCCAGAATGCCATCGCCGTGAAACGCCTGACGGGCAATCGCCTGATGCGGTTCTTCGGTTCGGATAGTGGCAACCAGCGCATGATGGCGGTAGTCCCAGAACGTCAGCGGTATATCCGCTTTGTTGCGCAACCAGGAGTTTGCTCCGTCGGCGCCGACCACCAGCCTGGCGGTCAGCATCTTGCCATCCTGCAAGCTGAGAAATGCTTCGTTTTCTCCCCACGCCACCTGCTGCAGCTGAGCCGGGGCCAGCAGCGTGACGTCGGCGCAACGCTGCGCCTTTTGCCACAGCGCATGATGAACGATCGCATTTTCAATAATATGGCCAAGGTGGCTGAAGCCCATACTCTGGTCATCAAAGCTAATGTGGCCAAAGCTGTCCTTATCCCACACTTCCATACCGTGATAACAGCTGGCGCGCCGGGCGATAATCTCCGGCCAGACATCCAGCCGGGTCAGCAGTTTTTCGCTGGCGGCGTTAATGGCTGATACCCGCAGCGCCGGCGGCGCATCGGCGTTTAACGGCTGCGGCTCGGCTTGTTCCAGCACCGCAACCCGCAGCCCGCTCCCCTGCAAACCGCAGGCTACCGCCAGGCCCACCATGCCACCGCCAACAATGGCAACATCAACACTTTGCACGTTCAACTCCTTAACGAGGAACCCAACCAAGGGTACGCTGCGCCAGCGCGTCACGCGCCGGGGTAAATAATTCCATCGCCATCAGACCCACGTTACGCCCCGCCACCAGCGGCGCCCAACGATTAGCAAACAGATACACCAGCCCATCGGTCACGCCGATAGTCGCGGCCTTATCATCCGCTCGCCGCGCCTGATAGTGACAAAGAAGTGAGTAATCGCCGGGGTCCTGCCCGTTAGCGCAGGCCTGCGCCAGCGTTTCCGCCAGGCTCATCACATCCCGCAGACCGAGATTAAAGCCCTGCCCGGCGATGGGATGCAGCGTCTGCGCCGCATTACCGACCAGCGCCAGGCGATGGGAAACCGGGCGCATAGCGGTGGTCAACGTCAAGGGATAAACGCTGCGCTTCCCGGCATGCGTGATGCGCCCCAGCCGCCAGCCAAATGCCTGCTGCAGCTGCTCGCAAAATTGCGCATCGGACCAACCCAGGACCTCATCGCGCCGCGACTGCGGGTGACACCATACCAACGAACAGCGTCCGTGTGACATCGGCAGCATGGCCAGCGGACCATGTTCGGTGAAGCGTTCAAAGGCACGCCCTTCATGGGGCAACGCCGTGCTGACGTTGGCAATAATCGCCAGCTGCTCGTAAGGCTGCTGCTGCCAGCTCATGCCGCAGCGGGCGCCCAGCGTGGAGCGCGAACCATCGGCGGCAACCAGCAGCCGGCCTTCGATCGTCTCGCCGCTATCCAGGGTGATGCTGACTCCCTCCTGCCACCGGGTGACGTCTTCGACTTTCGCCGGGCAGTGTAAGGTAATGCCCGGCGCTTCGCGCAGTTGCGCAAACAATCGCTGGCCGATATCGTGCAATTCCACCACCTGGCCAAGCGCCGCCAGGCCGTAATCCTGCGCATCAAGGGTCACGAATCCCGCATGTCCGCGGTCGCTGACGTGAACACGCTGAATCGGCGTCGCGCAATCGGCAATGCCTTGCCAGATGCCGGTACGCGCCAGCTGCTGGCAGGTCCCCGCCGCCAGCGCAATCGCGCGGGCATCAAACCCCGGATGCTGCGACGAATCCGGCTGCGCCGCCTCGACCAGATGTACCGGCAGCGCGCCGTGGGTTAAGCGCGAGATTGCTAACGCCAGGGTTGCCCCGGTCATCCCCCCGCCAACGATCAGGATGCTCATGACCGCCGCGCCGCCGCCATCAGCGCCTCAATATCGTCGGCTTTTTTCACCACGCCGGCGGTGAGGTTTTCGTTGCCGTCTTCGGTAATGACGATATCGTCTTCAATACGCACGCCGATGCCGCGATACTGTGGCGGCACGTCGGCGTCGGCGGCAATATAGAGACCCGGTTCAACGGTCAATACCATGCCCGGCTCAAGGAGACGCGAGCGATCGACATCGTAGCGGCCAACATCATGGACATCGAGTCCCAGCCAGTGGCTCAGACCATGCATAAAGTATGGACGGTGGGCGTTGTTCTCCATCAGCTCGTCAACATCCCCTTTCAGGATGCCGAGGCGCACCAGACCGGTGATCATAATGCGCACCACCTGCTGGTTAACCTGCTGAATGGAGGTGCCAGGACGGTAAAGCTCCAGCGCGGTTTCCAGCGACGCGAGGACAATATCGTAAATCTCGCGCTGCGCCGGGCTGAATTTCCCGTTTACCGGGAAGGTGCGGGTGATATCGCCCGCATAGCCGCGGTATTCACAGCCGGCGTCAATCAGCACCAAATCGCCATCGCGCAGCTCGGATTCGTTTTCCGTGTAATGGAGAATACAGCCGTTTTCCCCGCCGCCCACGATGGTGTTATAGGAGGGGAAACGGGCGCCGTGGCGGTTGAATTCATGCAGAATTTCCCCTTCCAGCTGGTATTCGAACATGCCCGGACGGCATTTCTGCATTGCGCGGGTATGAGCCAGCGCGGAAATTTCACCAGCGCGGCGCATCACCTCCAGCTCTTCCGGCGATTTAAACAGGCGCATCTCATGCACCATCGGCCGCCAGTCAATCACAGAGCCGGGCGCCTGCAGATTCTGGCGCCCGCCTTTACGCAGTTTTTCCAGCGCGTTGAAGACGATTTTGTCAGCGTAGGCATATTCGCCCTGGGCAAAATAGATCGCATCGAGGCCGTTAAGCAGCTGGAACAGCTGCTGGTTAATTTCGCTGAACGCCAGAGCGCGGTCGACGCCCAGCTTCGATGGCGCGGCCTCCTGCCCCAGACGACGGCCGAACCAGATCTCTGCGGTCAGATCGCGGACGCGGTTAAACAGCACGCTATGGTTGTGGGTGTCGTCGCTTTTAATCAACACCAGCAGGGCTTCCGGCTCATTAAATCCCGTGAAGTACCAAAAATCGCTGTTCTGCCGGTAGGGGTATTCTGAATCTGCGCTGCGGACCGCTTCCGGTGCGGCGAAAATCAGCGCGGCGCTGCCTGGCTGCATCTGCGCCAGCAATGCCTGGCGACGAGAAAGAAATTCCTGCTGTGTCATGACGCCCCCTCAACAAATTATCATTAGTGTAATGTTGGCTTGCGAACTTCCGGCGCGGTTGGCTGCTGGCGAGAAAAGGTTTCGTGGCACAGCAGCGCAGCGACGCGCACGTACTCGATAATCTCTTCCAACGACATCTCCAGCTCTTCCTGATCTTCGTCTTCGTCGTACCCCAGTTGCGCAATGTTACGCAGGTCGTCGATAGCTTCGCCGGTTTCGTCTTTGATTTTATCCAGTTTAGGCTGCGTGACGCCCAGACCGAGCAGGAAATGGTTAACCCAACCGGCCAGCGCGTCGGCGCGTTCAAACACGCTTACCGCGTCACCTTCCGGTAAATAGAGCTGAAACAAGAAACCGTCGTCTTCCAGCGAGTCGCTGGTCACGGAATGTATGGTGCGCAGAGACTCGGCCAGCTCGTGACCAAATGCGAGGCCTTCGTTAGTCAGGTCGTGCACCAGCGGTTGCCAGCTGCTGTCTTTATTGCCGCCGCACAGGATCCCACTGATCAAACCGTGCATTTCGGCCGGGGTTAAGCCCACGCCCTGTTGGTTCAGTAACTGGTCTACGGCGTTGTAACCAGGCATTTCGTTCTGTATAGACATGCGCATTCGTCATCGTTGGGAGGAATATTCATGGTATGCTACCACTTTGGACCCTGGTGAACCAGAATAGGGCTTGTACCTTCGCACCAGGGTAGCTATAGTGTCGCCCCTTTGCAGTCCCGGATTCGGGCGTGAAGGCCGCGCAGTCAATCAGCAGGAAGGTGGCATGTCTGCACAACCCGTCGATCTCCAAATTTTTGGCCGTTCACTCCGCGTGAATTGCCCGCCTGAACAAAGGGATGCCTTGAATCAGGCAGCTGATGACCTGAATCAGCGGTTGCAAGATTTAAAAGAACGCACTAGAGTCACAAATACTGAGCAGCTGGTCTTCATCGCCGCGTTGAACATCAGCTATGAGTTGACTCAGGAAAAAGCGAAAACCCGCGATTACGCCTCCAGCATGGAACAGCGTATTCGGATGCTTCAGCAGACCATCGAACAAGCGTTGCTTGAGCAAGGTCGCATAAGCGAAAGAACCGGGCCGAAGTTTGAATAACACTTTGCAATTAACTGTGTTAGAGTAAGCGCAAGAACAAAATTTCTCTGAGATGTTTGCAAGCGGGCCAGTCCCCTGAGCCGATATTTCATACCACAAGAATGTGGCGCTCCATGGTTGGTGAGCATGCTCGGTCCGTCCGAGAAGCCTTAAAACTGTGACGACGCATTCACCTTGAACCAAGGGTTCAAGGGTTACAGCCTGCGGCGGCATCTCGGAGATTCCCTTCTTTTCAGTTCCATCCCTCGTGGCTTCCTTTTCGGTTTTTATCACCTTGTGTATTACACTACGCCAACATGCAACTGACCCACGTATTACCGTGCTCATGCTAAATCAGGCGACCCGTCATGACTCAACTTTCTGACACGCAAACTACCCGACAGCGGATTCGTCAACAGATTCGCCAGCAACGCCGCGCGCTGACGGCAGAACAGCAGGCGCAGTTCGCCCGACAGGGTGCCGATCGCGTGATGGCATACCCGCCCGTCGCACAGGCGCAAACCGTCGCTCTGTTTCTGTCATTTGATGGCGAACTCGATACCCGACCGCTGATCGATCGGCTGTGGCAGGCCGGCAAGCAGGTTTATCTGCCCGTACTCCACCCGTTCAGCCCGGGAAATCTGCTGTTTTTGCACTATCACCCGCGTAGTGAACTGGTGACCAACCGGCTGAAAATCGACGAGCCGAAGCTCGATGTACGCGACGTCCTGCCGCTAAGCCAGCTCGATGTACTGATAGTCCCGCTGGTTGCCTTTGATGTCGCCGGACAGCGGCTGGGAATGGGAGGCGGCTTCTACGACAGAACATTGCAGAACTGGCAGGATTATTCCCTGCAGCCTGTTGGCTATGCCCACGATTGCCAGCAGGTCGACGCGCTGCCAACCGAGCACTGGGATATTCCGCTGCCCGCGGTGATTACTCCCTCGGCGCTGTGGCAGTGGCCGTAAGCTAAGGCGTCCCGAGCTTCTTCAGTTGCCGGTTATGCCATCCGCTCAGTAACAAGATCGTCGTCAGCGCCCCCAGCAGCGCGCAGAACATATCCGACTGCGTGTCCCACGGATCGCCCTGGGTGCCGAGAAAATCATCCGCCCCTTGCCCCATCGCCAGTGCCGCCCACCATTCGATAAGCTCGTAGGTGGCGCTGATCGCCAGCGCAATGCAGCACACCAGAAACGAAAGCATCTTGCGCCCGCGCACATAGCCGCCGCGCAGTAGAATTTCCCGCGCCGCCAGCGCCGGAACCAACCCCTGGAAAAAGTGGCCAAGCTTATCGTACGGGTTACGACTTAAATTCAGCCACGCCTGCACATCAAATCCAATCGGTACTTTCGCATACGTATACATCCCCCCGACCATCAAAATAATGGCGTGGAAGAAGATAAGCGTGTAGAGAAGCGGCGTGAGCGGGTAGCGTGAACGCGTCACAAGCAGCAGCGGAACGATGATAATGACCGGCGTCACTTCCATCAGCCAGGTGAGGCTATCGTGGGTGCCCAACCCCGTCCATGCCAGGATCAGCAGCAGCAGGAAGACACCGGTATTCTGTAGCGATGTGCTCATCATTTAAAGGGATCCCCGCAGGGATCCTTTCGTCAATCAGAACAGCAGACGAGCGCGGATGGTGCCCGGGATCGCCTTCATGGCCTGCAGCGCCTGCTGAGCCACATCTTCTTCGGCCTCAATATCAATAACCACGTAGCCCATCTGCGGCGTGGTTTGCAGATACTGTGCAGCAATGTTGATGCTCTGTGCGGCAAAGATCTGGTTGATAGCGGTCAGCACGCCCGGGCGGTTTTCGTGGATGTGCAGCAAACGACGACCGCCGTGCAGCGGCAGCGACACTTCCGGGAAGTTCACCGCAGAGAGGGTCGAACCGTTATCGGAATACTTCGCCAGCTTACCGGCCACTTCCAGACCGATATTCTCCTGCGCTTCCTGAGTGGAACCGCCGATGTGCGGCGTCAGGATCACGTTGTCAAACTCACACAGCGGCGAGCTGAACGGATCGCTGTTGGTCGCTGGTTCGGTCGGGAAGACGTCAATCGCGGCCCCCGCCAGGTGCTTACGCGCCAGCGCATCGCACAGCGCCGGGATATCCACGACCGTACCGCGCGAGGCGTTGATCAGCAGCGCGCCTGGCTTCATCAGCGCCAGCTCTTCTACGCCCATCATATTTTTGGTGGAGGCGTTTTCCGGCACATGCAGACTGACCACATCGCTCATATTCAGCAGGTCAGAGAGGTGCTGGACCTGAGTAGCATTGCCCAGCGGCAGTTTGCTTTCGATATCATAGAAATAGACGTGCATCCCCAGAGATTCAGCCAGAATACCCAGCTGCGTGCCGATGTGCCCGTAGCCGATAATCCCCAGTTTTTTACCACGCGCTTCAAAACTGCCGACCGCCAGCTTGTTCCACACGCCGCGGTGCGCTTTCGCGTTGGCTTCCGGTACGCCGCGCAGCATCAGCAGCAGTTCGCCAATGACCAGCTCGGCAACGGAACGGGTATTTGAGAATGGCGCGTTGAAAACGGGAATCCCGCGTTTCGCTGCCGCGTCTAAATCAACCTGGTTGGTGCCGATACAGAAACAGCCGACCGCCACCAGTTTTTCCGCAGCGGCGAAGATCTCTTCAGTCAGATGAGTACGGGAACGCAGGCCAATGAAATGGGCATCACGGATCGACGCTTTCAGCTCTTCGCTGTCCAGCGCGCCTTTATGAAATTCGATGTTGGTGTAACCTGCCGCGCGAAGATTCTCCACCGCTTTTTGATGCACACCTTCAACCAGCAGAAACTTAATTTTGTCTTTTTCCAGTGATACCTTAGCCATTTCCCCGTCCTGTTTTGTCTTATCTGATGTCGTGCCGAACGAAAGTTCTTCTCAGCAACATATCAAAAAAAACTATCGCGGCAATATGAACGTTTGCGTCGACGACCTGAAGAAATATCACACAGAGGGAAATGGCAGGACAAAACACCAGAAAGAAAAGAAAAGGTAGATTGTTACTAAGGCTGACCGCATAAATGTGACAGAAGTCACCAAATTTGGCCTGGAGAAAAAATATTTGCGAGGGAGCCATTCGCTCCCCCGATAATATTATTTTACGATGGTTTTTACGCCATCGGCGGTTCCAATCAGTGCCACATCCGCGCCGCGGTTGGCAAACAGGCCGACGGTGACGACGCCAGGAATACCGTTAATTTTGTTTTCCAGCGCGATGGCATCAAGAATTTCCAGGCCGAACACGTCAAGAATCACGTTACCGTTATCGGTCACCACCCCCTGGCGATACTCCGGACGGCCGCCCAGCTTCACCAGCTCGCGCGCGACGGCGCTACGCGCCATCGGAATGACTTCAACCGGCAGCGGGAATTTGCCCAGAATATCCACCTGCTTGGAGGCATCGGCGATGCAGATAAACTTGTCTGCTACCGAGGCGATAATCTTTTCACGTGTTAACGCCGCCCCACCGCCTTTGATCATCTGCATATGGCCGTTAATCTCGTCGGCGCCATCAACATAGATCCCCAGGCGGTCCACGCTGTTCAGATCGAAAACCGGAATGCCGAGGCTTTTCAGTTTTTCGGTGGAGGCATCAGAGCTGGAAACAGCGCCTTCAATCTGCCCTTTCATGGTGCCCAGCGCATCGATAAAATGCGCGGCCGTGGAACCCGTACCGACACCAACAATGGTGCCCGGTTGTACATACTGCAATGCCGCCCAGCCTACTGCTTTTTTCAGTTCATCTTGCGTCATGATTATGGTCCGAGATGTGAATACCTGTGGCGCATTATAGAACACCGGGGGGGGAATTGTCCCTGCGGCAGGGTCACACAACTGAACAGACCATTTTTCATCTTCATCAAAAACGAATTTATGTCATAGTGCGAGTTAATGAAAAGTGATAGGGGTACGCCAGAATAATGAAACGACCGGACTACAGAACACTACAGGCGCTGGATGCGGTAATAAGAGAACGTGGGTTTGAGCGCGCCGCGCAGAAGCTCTGCATTACACAGTCCGCCGTCTCTCAGCGTATTAAACAGCTGGAAAATATGTTCGGCCAACCGCTGCTGGTCCGTACCGTGCCGCCGCGTCCGACCGAACAAGGACAGAAACTGCTGGCCCTGCTGCGTCAGGTTGAGCTGCTGGAAGAGGAGTGGCTGGGCGATGAACAGACCGGATCGACGCCGCTGCTGCTGTCGCTGGCGGTCAACGCCGACAGTCTGGCCACCTGGCTGCTGCCCGCGCTGTCTAACGTCCTTTCCGACTCCCCTATCCGCCTCAATCTGCAGGTGGAAGATGAAACGCGTACTCAGGAACGCTTACGCCGCGGTGAAGTGGTCGGTGCAGTGAGTATCCAGCCGCAGGCGTTGCCGAGCTGCCTGGTGGATCAACTCGGGGCGCTGGACTATCTGTTCGTCGCCTCGAAAGAGTTTGCGCAACGCTATTTCCCTAATGGCGTAACCCGCTCGGCGCTACTGAAAGCGCCGGTTGTCGCGTTCGATCATCTGGATGATATGCATCAGGCGTTTTTACAGCAGAACTTCGATTTGCCGCCGGGCAGCGTCCCGTGCCATATCGTTAACTCTTCGGAAGCCTTTGTACAGCTGGCGCGCCAGGGCACGACCTGCTGCATGATCCCGCATCTGCAGATTGAAAAAGAGCTCAACAGCGGCGAGCTTATCGACCTCACGCCGGGACTGTTTCAGCGTCGGATGCTCTACTGGCATCGCTTCGCGCCGGAAAGCCGGATGATGCGCCGGGTCACCGACGCACTGATCGATTACGGCCACAAGGTGCTGCGTCAGGACTAAGCGCTGGCGATAAAAAAAGCCACTTCAGATGAAGTGGCTTTTTATTTTATGGCTTACTGTGCCGCATCAGGCTGCTTAGCCGGCACAGCGGGGGCCGGGGCTGGCTGAGCAGGCTGCAGTTCAAAAACAACATCGACCTGATCGTCAAACTGAATGGTCGCCTGCTCGTAGGTTTCCTGCGCCGAAACCGGGGCCGCATCGGCAGCCTTCATCATGCGTACCATCGGGCTCGGCTGGTAGTTCGAAACATGGTAGCGAACGCTATAAACCGGTCCCAGCTTGCTATGGAAACCTGACGCCAGCTCTTGCGCCTGATGCACCGCGTCATCAATGGCCGCTTTACGCGCTTTGTCTTTATAGGCATCCGGTTGCGCAACGCCCAGCGAAACAGAACGAACTTCATTCAGCCCCGCTTTCAGCGCGCCATCCAGCAGACCGTTCAGCTTGTCCAGCTGACGCAACGTCACTTCGACGGTGCGCACCGCGCGGTAGCCTTTCAGGATGCTTTTGCCATTCTGATAGTCGTAATCAGGCTGGGTACGCAGGTTGGCTGAGTTAATATCTTTTTTGGCGATGCCGTTCTTTTCGAGGAAAGAGAGATACTGCGCCACGCGATCGTCGGCCTGCTTTTTCGCCGACGCGGCGTCTTTCGCTGCAACGTTCACTTCAATCGCCAGGGTGGCGATATCCGGCACAGCGGCTACGCTGGCGGTACCCGAAGTCACAATATGCGGGCCATTCGGCAATTCATTTGCCTGTACTGCCATCGCACTCAATCCAATTGCTGCCGCCAGGGCCATGAGTTTTAACTTCACTGTCGTTTCTCCATCTTACATTGGGTCGCCCGTCTACGGACGCATGTCTGCAAGCTTAACGCGTCCGCGGAGAAAGTCCATCGGACTAAGCCTGGTAAAACAGAGCCTGGACATGCTGGAAACCGTCTTTCGCCAGCTGCAGCGCAATAAACCACATCACCAGGCCAACCAGCACGTTAATCATCCGCTGCGCTCGCGCGGTACGTAAGCGTGGTGCCAGCCACGCCGCCAGCAGGGCCAGGCCAAAGAACCACAGGAATGATGCGCTAATGGTGCCTAAGGCAAACCAGCGCTTAGGCTCCACGGCCAGCTGACCTCCCAGGCTGCCCAGCACGACGAAAGTGTCGAGATAGACATGCGGGTTAAGCCAGGTGACCGCCAGCATGGTGACGATAATTTTCCAGCGCCCCTGCTTCATGACTTCCGCACTGGCCAGTTCCAGATTGCTGCTCAGCGCCGTTCTCAAGGCGCCGAAACCGTACCAGAGCAGAAAGGCCACGCCCCCCCAGGTGACCAGCGCCAGCAGCCACGGCGACTGCATCAGCAATGCGCTACCGCCAAAAATACCGGCGCAAATCAGCAACAGATCGCTCAACGCGCACAGGAACGCGATCATCAAATGATACTGTCGGCGAATCCCCTGATTCATCACAAACGCATTTTGCGGCCCGAGCGGCAAAATCATAGCCGCTCCCAGGGCAAGCCCCTGAAAGTAATACGATAACATGGTGTTTTTTCCGGTAGGTCGTTAATGCAGAGGAATATAGCGCGATAAAATCATTAGAGGAAATTGATAATTTTAATCATTAATAAGAGTAGCTAATACAGCAGTGGCAATAAAGGCCAGCATCGCTGGCCTCCGGATCGGCGGCTGTCTTACTCCACTTTCTCCTGCGGACGAACCATATGAACATCCATCTGCGGGTACGGGAAGCTGATGCCGTTGGCGTCAAACTCGCGTTTAATACGCTCCAGCACATCCCAGTATACGCTTTGCAGATCGCTGCTCAGACTCCAGACGCGCACCACATAGTTCACCGACGACGCCCCCAGTTCATGCAGACGTACGGTCATTTCGCGATCTTTGAGGATACGATCTTCCGATTCGATAATACGGGTGAGCAGCTGCTTGACCTTATCGATATCGGCATCGTAGGAGACGCCGATAATAAATTCGTTGCGTCGCGCCGGCTCACGGGAAAAGTTAATGATATTGCCGGCGATAATTTTACCGTTCGGAACCACCACAATTTTACCGTCGGCCGTACGCATGGTCGTAGAGAAAATCTGCACGCTCAGTACCGTACCGGCGACGCCACCGAGATCGACATACTCACCTGCGCGGAACGGGCGGAACATCACCAGCAGTACGCCAGCGGCCAGGTTAGACAGCGATCCTTGCAGCGCCAGACCTACGGCTAAACCGGCGGCACCGAGGACGGCGATCACCGATGCCGTCTGCACGCCTACGCGACCTAATGCCGCAATCAGGGTGAAGGCGACAACGGCATAGCGCACCAGGGCGGACAGAAAATCGGCAACGGTCGCATCAATCTTACGCGCCAGCATCAGTCGGTTCACCGTATTAGAGATGACCCGTGCCACAATCATACCGATGATGATAATCGCGATAGCGGCAACGATATTGACGGCATAGCTCAGCAGTAATTCTTGATTGCGCACCAGCCAGGAACTGGCGTTGTGTAGGCTATCGCCAACGTTCAACTCTTCCATTTAATCTTCCTTATGAATACCCGTAGGGGGAATAAAAAACCAAACCTGTACAGCGACAGGTTAACTAAGGTTAAACAATATGCACATGTTTTGCCAAGTTGATCACAATTCTCGGCGAAATATCGTGTTGTTCAGCCATAAAAAAAGCCCGCTATTCAGCGGGCTTTCGCGCAAGAAACAGATTTTTCTTACAGAACGTCGATCGCGTTCAGCTCTTTAAATGCCTGCTCCAGACGAGTCACCATGGACGTCTGTGCAGCACGCAGCCATACGCGCGGATCGTAGTATTTCTTGTTCGGCTGGTCTTCGCCTTTCGGGTTGCCCAGCTGGCCCTGCAGGTAAGCTTCGTTGGTTTTGTAGTACTGCAGGATACCGTCCCAGGTTGCCCATTGGGTATCGGTATCGATGTTCATTTTGATAACGCCGTAGCTTACGGAGTCTTTGATTTCCTGAGCGGAAGAACCGGAACCGCCGTGGAAGACGAAGTTCAGGCTGTTGTGCGGCAGGTTGTGTTTCTTAGAAACATATTCCTGAGAATCGCGCAGGATGGTCGGAGTCAGCACGACGTTACCCGGCTTGTACACGCCGTGTACGTTACCGAAGGAAGCGGCGATGGTGAAACGCGGGCTGATTTTGCTCAGTTCAGTGTACGCGTAATCAACGTCTTCCGGCTGAGTGTACAGGGCAGAAGCGTCCATGTGGCTGTTGTCCACGCCGTCTTCTTCGCCACCGGTGCAACCCAGTTCGATTTCCAGAGTCATGTCCATTTTGGCCATGCGCGCCAGATATTTAGAGCAGATTTCGATGTTTTCGTGCAGAGACTCTTCAGACAGGTCGATCATGTGAGAAGAGAACAGCGGTTTGCCGGTAGCAGCGAAGTGTTTCTCACCCGCGTCCAGCAGGCCGTCGATCCACGGCAGCAGTTTCTTCGCGCAGTGGTCGGTGTGCAGAATAACCGGCACGCCGTAGTGTGCAGCCATCTGGTGAACGTGATGTGCGCCAGAGATAGCACCCAGGATTGCTGCGCCCTGAGGAACGTCAGTTTTCACGCCTTTGCCCGCGATAAACGCAGCGCCGCCGTTGGAGAACTGAACGATAACCGGAGAACGAACTTTTGCAGCAGCTTCCAGAACGGCGTTGATGGAGTCAGTACCCACACAGTTAACCGCTGGCAGAGCAAAGTTATTTTCTTTAGCTACCTGGAACACTTTCTGAACGTCATCACCAGTGATCACGCCAGGTTTTACGAAATCAAAAATTTTAGACATGTTACGTAGTCCTGTATCTTCGGCCGTTTATGCTCGCCATCATTCGTGCGGCAGTCCTCTGGCTTACCTCGCTTACCCCGGTTACGTAAGAACCTGGCGTTCGCGCTGTCGCCACCTTCCGGCAACACGAATTATTTAGAGCAACAAATTGAATTTTATTTGCAAAACAGGCGGGATTTCCCCGCCTGATCAAACTTACTTCTTAGCGCGCTCTTCAAGCATAGCTACTGCTGGCAGGACTTTACCTTCCACGAATTCGAGGAATGCGCCGCCGCCAGTGGAGATGTAGGAAATTTTGTCCGAAATGCCGAACAGGTCAATCGCTGCCAGGGTGTCACCACCGCCGGCGATGGAGAAACCTTCGCTATCAGCGATGGCGTTAGCCACGATTTCAGTCCCTTTACGGAAGTTCGGGAATTCGAATACGCCAACCGGACCATTCCACAGAATAGTTTTAGCGTTTTTCAGGATATCAGCCAGTTTCTGTGCAGAAACATCGCCCAGGTCCAGGATCTGCTCGTCATCTTTGATGTCGTTAACAGATTTCAGCGTCGCGGTCGCCGTTTCGGAGAACTCAGTTGCCACGCGAACGTCGGTCGGAACCGGGATATCGCAGGTGGTCAGCAGGCGTTTCGCTTCGTCAACCAGGTCAGCTTCGTACAGGGATTTACCCACGTTGTGGCCCTGAGCGGCAACGAAGGTGTTGGCGATGCCGCCACCGACGATCAGCTGGTCAGCGATTTTAGACAGGGAATCCAGAACGGTCAGTTTGGTGGAAACTTTAGAACCACCCACGATGGCAACCATCGGGCGAGCCGGCTCTTTCAGCGCTTTACCCAGCGCGTCCAGTTCAGCGGCCAGCAGCGGGCCAGCACATGCAACATCGGCGAATTTACCGATACCGTGGGTAGAGGCCTGCGCACGGTGTGCAGTACCGAAGGCGTCCATAACGAACACGTCGCACAGCGCCGCGTATTTTTTGGACAGCGCTTCGTCGTCTTTCTTCTCGCCTTTGTTAAAGCGAACGTTTTCCAGAACGACCAGTTCACCGGCGGCAACTTCAACGCCATCCAGGTAATCTTTAACCAGGCGAACCGGGTTAGACAGTTTGTCTTTCAGGTAATTAACAACCGGCAGCAGAGAGAATTCTTCGTTGTACTCGCCTTCGGTCGGACGACCCAGGTGAGAAGTGACCATCACTTTAGCACCCTGTTTCAGCGCCAGCTCAATGGTCGGCAGAGAAGCACGGATACGCGCGTCGCTGGTTACTTTCCCGTCTTTGACTGGTACGTTCAGATCGGCACGGATAAAAACGCGTTTACCAGCCAGATCCAGATCGGTCATCTTAATTACAGACATGGTGAATCCTCTCAATGATTCTTAAAGTTTTGCAGACGCCATACGCTCCATCACGAACAATGTTGCGCAGGGATGTCTCACCTGAAACCAATAACGGCCATCGCTAACGTCGTGTCGAGCATCCGGTTAGCAAAGCCCCATTCATTATCACACCAGACCAATGTTTTGATCAGATGAGCACCACTGACCCGGGTTTGGGTGCCATCAACGATGGCGCTGTGTGGGTCGTGGTTGAAATCTATCGAGACCAACGGCAATTCCGTATAGTCAACTATACCATGAAATGCACCTTGTGCTGCTTTTTGCAGCAACTGGTTGACTTCATTAGCCTTTACAGGTTTTTTCACCGTCACGCTAAGGTCAATCGCCGTCACATTAATCGTCGGTACGCGGACCGCAATTGCCTCGAAACGGTCGTTAAACTGCGGGAAAATTCGCGTGATCCCCGCAGAGAGTTTGGTATCGACCGGAATAATCGACTGGCTGGCCGCGCGCGTACGGCGCAGATCCGGATGATAAGCGTCGATCACCTGTTGATCGTGCATGGCGGAGTGGATTGTCGTTACCGTTCCTGACTCAATGCCGTAGGCATCATCTAACAGTTTTATGACCGGGATAATGCAGTTGGTCGTGCAGGAGGCGTTGGAAACAATACGATGCTCCGTACGCAACTCATCATGGTTCACGCCAAATACAACGGTCGCGTCAAGATCGCTGCTGCCGGGATGGGAAAAGAGCACTTTCTTTGCCCCTGCCCGAATATGGGCTTCGCCATGCTCACGGCTGCCGTAAATACCGGTACAATCGAGAACAATATCAACCGCCAGCTCCTGCCAGGGCAGCGCCTCAATCGAAGGTTCATGCAGCAGACGTATGGCATCATCGCCGACATACAGCTGCTCTCTCTCCTGGCGAACATCCCAGGCAAAGCGCCCATGGCTGGTGTCATATTTCAACAAATGCGCGATGCCCGCGGCATCCGCCAGCTCGTTGATTGCCACCACGGTAATTTCCGCACGACGCCCGGATTCATATAAAGCGCGAACCACGTTGCGTCCTATGCGACCGAAGCCATTAATCGCGATGCGTATGGTCATAGGTCTCCTGCAAGGTTGTCCCTGATTTGAGATGGCTGACAGAGTAATCCAGCAACGCCCGAAGGGAAACCTTACCCGTCGCAAACTGCGACTGATTGATTAATTGTCGAACATTTAAACGACTGAAACGCTTCAGCTAGAATAAGCGAAACGAGGAATAAAAGGAATGTCTGTCCAGCGGAAGAAGTGAGTTATCTGACGTACATCACATTTTGGATGGAATAATACGCAATCTGTCGGCGGCTATCGGGAATAACGGTGTCAAAAAAAAGCCGGGCGTTTAGCCCGGCTTTTTCTGCTGTTATCGCCCGGATAAGCGGGCAGATAACGACTACAGCAGCGCTTTCGCTTTCGCGACCACGTTGTCGACGGTGAAGCCGAACTCTTCGAACAGCTGCTCTGCCGGCGCAGACTCACCGAAGGTGGTCATGCCAACGATAGCGCCATTCAGGCCGACATATTTGAACCAGTAGTCGGCGATGCCGGCTTCAATGGCCACGCGAGCAGAGACCGCTTTCGGCAGCACTGATTCACGGTACGCCGCATCCTGCTTGTCGAACGCGTCGGTAGACGGCATGGAGACCACGCGCGCTTTCACCCCTTCGGCAGTCAGTTTGTCCCACGCGGCCACCGCCAGCTCCACTTCAGAGCCGGTGGCAATGAAGATCAGCTCCGGCTGACCGGCGCACTCTTTCAGCACGTAGCCACCGCGAGCGATGTTCGCCAGCTGCTCTGCAGTACGATCCTGCTGCGCCAGGTTCTGACGGGAGAGGATCAGCGCGGTCGGGCCGTCGTGACGTTCAACGCCATATTTCCACGCCACCGCCGATTCCACCTGGTCACACGGACGCCATGTGGACATGTTCGGGGTCACGCGCAGGGACGCCACCTGCTCTACCGGCTGGTGCGTCGGGCCATCTTCGCCCAGACCGATGGAGTCGTGGGTGTAGACCATCACCTGACGCTGTTTCATCAGCGCCGCCATACGCACCGCGTTACGGGCATATTCCACGAACATCAGGAAGGTGGAGGTGTACGGCAGGAAACCACCGTGCAGAGCGATCCCGTTGGCGATCGCGGTCATGCCGAATTCACGCACGCCGTAATGGATATAGTTACCGGCGGTGTCTTCGTTAATCGCTTTCGAACCAGACCACAGAGTCAGGTTGGACGGCGCCAGGTCAGCAGAGCCGCCGAGGAATTCCGGCAGCAGCGGGCCAAACGCTTCAATCGCATTCTGCGACGCTTTACGGCTGGCAATTTTCGCCGGGTTAGCCTGCAGCTTAGCGATAAATTCACTGGCTTTGGCGTCGAAGTCAGCCGGCATTTCGCCCTTCATACGACGGGTGAATTCAGCGGCTTCCTGAGGGAAGGCTTTCGCATAAGCAGCGAACTTCTCGTTCCAGGCCGCTTCTTTCGCCTGACCGGCTTCTTTGGCATCCCACTGTGCGTAGATTTCAGACGGGATTTCGAACGGCGCGAATTTCCAGCCCAGCTGTTCGCGGGTCAGCGCAATCTCTGCATCGCCCAGCGGCGCGCCGTGGGAATCGTGGGTACCGGCTTTGTTCGGCGAACCGAAACCGATGATGGTTTTGCACATCAGCAGGGACGGTTTGTCGGTGACCGCACGCGCTTCTTCTACCGCACGTTTGATGGCGTCTGCGTCGTGACCGTCAACGCCGCGCACCACGTGCCAGCCGTAGGCTTCGAAACGTTTAGCGGTGTCGTCGGTGAACCAGCCTTCCACATGACCGTCGATGGAGATACCGTTGTCATCATAGAACGCCACCAGTTTACCCAGTTTCAGGGTACCGGCCAGGGAGCAGACCTCATGAGAGATCCCTTCCATCATGCAGCCGTCGCCCATGAAGGCGTAGGTGAAGTGGTCAACGATATCGTGGCCCGGACGGTTGAACTGCGCGGCCAGCGTTTTTTCCGCGATAGCCATGCCCACGGCGTTAGCAATCCCCTGACCCAGCGGGCCGGTGGTGGTTTCTACGCCAGCGGTGTAGCCCACTTCCGGGTGGCCCGGCGTCTTAGAGTGCAGCTGACGGAAGTTTTTCAGCTCTTCGATCGGCAGATCATAACCGGTGAGGTGCAGCAGGCTGTAAATCAGCATGGAGCCGTGGCCGTTGGACAGCACAAAGCGGTCGCGGTCGGCCCAGGCCGGGTTCTGCGGGTTATGGTTCATGAAATCACGCCACAGGACTTCGGCAATGTCAGCCATACCCATCGGGGCACCCGGGTGGCCGGATTTGGCTTTCTGTACAGCATCCATGCTCAGCGCACGAATAGCGTTAGCAAGCTCTTTACGTGAGGACATTTTGACTCCAGTTCGGACTGTTGAAGGCCATACCCTTAACGACTTGACGAGAGCGCGTTTTGGGCTACGCCAGAAAAAAGTGTCAACAATGTAACCCAAGCGCGAAAGCATGTACATGGAGCATCCTTTTGTGGTTTAAGAAATCTCCGGAACACGTTGTGCTGCCCCGGAATCCTCTCGCCCGCGCCGCGCAATAGTCTTTATAATTTGTACAGGATGCGACAGCCTTATTGTTGCCTTTTTCAGTCAGATCATCGAACGAGTGTGGAAGATAAAAATGAAAATTCGCTCAACTATTCTTGCCCTTGGGATCGCAGCAACCCTCACCGGATGTCAGAACATGGACTCCAACGCCCTTCTCAGTTCGGGCGCCGAAGCTTTTCAGGCCTATTCCCTGAGCGATGCTCAGGTTAAAAGCTTAAGCGACCAGGCTTGCAAAGAGATGGATAGCAAAGCCACCCTGTCGCCGGCCAGCAGCGAATACAGCAAGCGTCTGAATAAAATCGCCGCCGCGCTGGGCGACAATATCAACGGTCAGCCGGTGAATTACAAAGTGTATGAAACCAAGGACGTCAACGCATTCGCGATGGCTAATGGCTGCATCCGCGTCTATAGCGGCCTGATGGACATCATGAACGATAACGAAGTTGAAGCGGTAATCGGCCATGAGATGGGCCACGTCGCCCTCGGCCACGTGAAGAAAGGTATGCAGGTTGCGCTCGGCACCAACGCCGTTCGCGCCGCCGCCGCCTCGGCGGGCGGTATCGTCGGCAGCTTGTCGCAATCTCAACTTGGCGATCTGGGCGAAAAGCTGGTGAACTCGCAGTTCTCCCAGCGCCAGGAGTCCGAAGCGGACGACTACTCCTACGACCTGCTGCGTAAACGCGGGATTAATCCGGGCGGACTGGCCACCAGCTTCGAGAAGCTGGCTAAACTGGAAGCCGGGCGTCAAAGTTCAATGTTTGACGATCACCCGGCCTCCGAAGAACGTGCTCAGCATATCCGCGATCGCATGAAGGCAGACGGTATTAAATAATCTCCCCTTCCCCTCTCTGCGCCGCAGAGAGGGGAAGAGAGCTTAGTACAGCGTCTTCTGCGGCGGTCCGGCAAAACGCAGCGCGCCAATCTGCCCCATCCTGACCTCTACCACCGACGGCCCCGGCGTCGCCAGCGCTTCGGTCATCACCGAGGTGAAATCCTCCGCTCGCTCCACGCTCCACGCCTGCAGACCGATAGCCTGTGCCAGCAGCGTGAAATCCGGCGTGTGCAGTTCGTTGTAATACTGGCGACCGCCGAAATACTTATCCTGAATACCGCGCATAACGCCATAGCCGCCATCGTTCATGATAATCAGCGTGACGTTAGCTTTTTCCTGCGCCAGCGTCGCCAGCTCTCCGAGGTTCAGGCTCAGACCGCCGTCGCCGACCAGGCCGACTATCTTACGCTGCGGGTTGGCAATCGCCGTGCCGATCGCCATCGGCAGCCCCATTCCAATCGCCCCCGCCAGCGAATGCACGTTCATCAGCGGGCCATTTGCACGGAACAAGCGACTGCCCCACAGGCTGCCGGAGACGGTGATATCGCGGACCAGAATGCCGTCATCAGGCAGCGCCTGTTCGATAGCATCATTCAGCCGGGCATAGGCGCCGCACTGTTCACGTAGCCCATGCTCAGCCAGCGTCACCGCCTCTTTTACCTGTGCGTCCCAGTGACCATTGCCCCATTCACGCCCCTGCGCTTTTGCCGCCAGCGCCGCCAGTAAAGCCGGACAATCGGCGATCAGCGTATTGTCCATCAGATAGTTACGGCTGGCCGCCGCCGGATCGATATCAATCTGTACGCGGGGTGACGGCAGTTCCAGCGTCCAGGAACGTGTTTCGTTACTGCGCAAACGCGAGCCCGCGACCAGGGTGAAATCACATTGCGCCATCAGCGCCTCAACGGAAGGCGAATTATGGAAGGCGCGCAGGCTGGCGCGATGGCTGTCCGGCAGCACGCCGCGCCCGTGAGTACTGGAGATCACGGTGATCCCCGCATCCGCCAGTTTTTTCACCGCCGCTTCGCTACCGATAGCTCCGCCGCCCAGCCACAGCAGCGGCTGTTTCGCCTGCCTGAGCTGCGCCCACAGGGTATCCACCGTTGTCTGAGCAACCGGCGGCGCCGGCGCGATGTGCAGCGGGGCGGTGACCAGCGCCAGGGGAATACTGGCTCCCTGAATATCAATCGGGATCTCCACCGATACCGGCCCGCACGGCGGCGTCCGCGCTTCCTGAATCGCCTTGTGCAAAATGGCGATCGCCTGGTTGGCGTTGCTGATGCGATACGCACGTTTCGAACTGGCTTTCAGGAAGGTCAGCTGATCGCGGGTTTCGTGAATAAACCCGGTATCCGCATCCAGCCAGGTTTTCTCTACCTGACCGGTCAGATGCAGCAGCGGCGTACCGGCATTCATCGCCTCCACCAGCGCCCCGACTGCGTTCCCCGCCCCGGCGCCGGTGCTGGTTAGCGCGACGCCAAGGCCGGAAAAGCGACCGTGGGCATCGGCCATGGTCACCGAACCGGCCTCGCCACGCGCCGGAACAAAGCGGATATTGCCGCGCTGGCCAATGGCATCGGCAACCGGCAGGTTATGAATAGAGATGACGCCGTAAATAGCCTCAACGTTGTACTGCTCCAGCGTTCTGGCGATGGCTTCGCCGACGGTTATCATTTCGCTCATTGCTCACCCTTCTCTCAATCGCACCAGTGATTCACGCTATTACCCGTCGCCAGATAAATGCTCTTTTGTTGCATCCAGGCTTTCAGCCCCTGAATCCCTTTTTCGCGGCCCAGACCGCTCTCTTTAAAGCCCCCGAACGGGGTCGAAATAGAGAAAACCTTATAGGTGTTGATCCACACCGTCCCGGCTTCCAGACGTTCGCTTAAGCGCAGGGCGCGCCCGCTATCCCGCGTCCAGATCCCCGCCGCCAGACCATAGACCGAGTCATTGGCTTCGCGGATCAGCGTCTCCTCATCGCTGAAGGGTATCGCCACCAGCACCGGGCCGAAGATCTCTTCCTGACAGACCCGCGCCTGATTCGTCAGCCCTTCGACGATCGTCGGCTGGAAGTAGCTGCCCGCCGCCAGCGCCGGATCGGCCGGAATCTCCCCTCCGCACAGCACCCGCCCGCCTTCGCGTTTCGCCAGTTCGACGTAGGCGAGCACGCCGTCACGGTGCTGTTCATTAATCAGCGGCCCGATGTGGGTATCGTCGCTGAACGGATGGCCAATACGCAGTCCGCGCGTCAGCTCCAGCAGCCGCGCCATCAGCTGCGGGTAAACTTTTTCATGCACAAACAGCCGCGAACCGGCGATGCACGCCTGGCCGCCTGAGCTGAAAATGCCGTAGCAGATCCCCCGCGCCGCCTGTTCGATATCGGCATCTTCCAGCACGATGGTCGGCGATTTTCCGCCGAGCTCCAGCGACGCCGGGATCAGCTTTTCCGCCGCGACGTGCGCCAGATGACGTCCGGTGCTGGTGCCGCCGGTAAACGAAATTTTGCGCACCAGCGGATGACGCGCCAGCGCATCGCCAATCACCGATCCTTTCCCCGGCAGCACGCTCAGCAGCCCCGCAGGCAAACCGGCTTGCTCGAAGATCCGCGCCAGCTCCAGCGCCATCAGCGGCGTCGCTTCCGCGGGTTTGAGGATCACCGCATTGCCGGCGGCGATCGCCGGCGCCACTTTTTGCATTTCGCTGGCGATCGGCGAGTTCCACGGGGTGATCGCCGCCACCACGCCCAGCGGCTCGTAGCGGCTCAGGGTCAGCAGGTCTGCCTGACGCGGCGTCGGCAGCTCTCCTTCCAGCAGCTCGCAGGCGGCGGCGAAGTAGCGGGCGCTGCCCGCCGCGCTCATCACCAGGCCTCGCGCTTCCGCCAGCGGCTTGCCGTTGTCGCGGCTTTGCATCCGCGCCAACTCATCAAGACGGGATTCGATAATATCCGCCACTTTATGCAGGATCTTTGCCCGCAGATGGGGCAGCATGTTGCGCCACGTTGGTTCCCGCCAGGCACGCTCGGCGCAGGTCATCGCGTCCTGCAGATCGTCGAGACTGGCCGCCCGCAGCGTCGCGTTCACCGAACCGTCCGCCGGAAAGTAACTGTGCATCAGATTGCCGCCGCCGTGGCGCCAGCGACCGCCGATAAAAATCGTTAATTCGTCCATTGCCGCCTCTTAGCGTTGCGCCAGTTCACGGCAGGCGCGTACCGCGCTCAGTGCCGCCAGGGTCGATGTTTTAGGATTGTCGGCCAGCGGCAGACCGCTCAGCTCGAGGCGAAACTCCCCGAACGCGCCTTCAACATGTAACGTGTGGGTGTTACGCCGCGTGGCCGGATCGACCATCAGCTGCACCCGCGTGTCGTCCATGCCGATACCGCCCAGCGCCACGGTTGCCGCCACGTTGGCATTCGCCGGAAACAGGCGTGCCGCTTCGCGGGCGCTGCCCTCAAAAAAGATTTTCGCTTCGCTGACCGCATTGAGGTCGATGAGCATTTCCGCGTAGCTTCCGCGCCAGCTGGCCGGGCTTTTGCGCGACTGATAGGTCACGCGCTCAAGACCGCCCTCTTTTGCCGCCGCCAGTCCGTCAATGCCGGCCACCGCGCCAGCGAGCAGCGTCAGCCTGCCGCCCGCCTGATATAAACGCTGTTCGAGCGCGCTATCGGCCAGCGCGCCGGTGGAGATCACCGCCAGATGCCAGCCGCGCGCGAGAATCGCTTCGCCATATTGCGCGACCGCCTGTTGGCTGGCGCACTCCAGTACCAGATCCGGGGCTTCCGTACAGGATTGCGGATCGTCAAGTACCGTCACCGCATCGCCAAAGCGGGCGCGAATCGCCGCATGGTGAGCCTCCCGGGCGACAATCCAGCCTAACGTGACCTGCGGGGGCAGCCGTTCAATCACCGCTTGCGCCATGGCGCCATAGCCGATAAGCATAATTTTTTTCATGATGGCTCCTTACAGGTGACGGCAAAAACCGCCGGAGACATCCAGCGCGGCGCCGGTGGTAAACGATGCCAGCGGCGAGGCCAAAAACAGCAGCGCCTGCGCAGGCTCCTGCGGCTTACCGAGCCGCGCCATTGGGATCCCGCGTTTACGGGCGATATCCGCCGTCCACTCGGGCCAGCTCTGGCGCTTGTCCGCGCGGTTTTCAAAGCGTCGCTGCCACTGCCCGGACTCCACCATGCCGAGCAGAATGGAGTTCACGCGAATGCCTTTGCTAATCAGCTCCTTCGACAGCGTCAGCGTCATGTTAAGCAGCGCCGCGCGGGCGGCGGAGGTGGCGATCATGTGTTCTTCCGGCTGCAGCGCCAGCAGCGAGTTCACGCAGGTAATCGAGGCGATATCCGAGCGCTCCAGCTGCGCCTGAAAGGCTTTTACCGGGTTAATCACCCCGAACAGCTTCAGCTCCGCCTCATGCAACCACGCCTCGCGCGGGGTATCGGCAAAATGCGCCACGTAGCCCTGCCCGGCGTTGTTGATCAACATGTCCGCGCCGCCAAAACGGTCCGCTACCGCATCGGCAAAGGCCTGCACCTCGTCTTCTTTCAGGACGTCGCAGCGGTAAGAGAAAACCTCCGCTCCGGGATACTCGTTCTGCAACGCGGCATGCGCGCTGGCGAGCCGGTCGGGATTGCGGCCGCAAAAGGCGACTTTCGCCCCTTCGCCCAGCAGCAGACGCAGCGTTTCAAAGCCGATCCCTGACGATCCTCCGGTGACTACCGCTACACGGCCTTCAATTTGTGCATTCATCGCGCACCTCTTCCCCTACCCGTAAAAGCTGTTGATTAAAAAAGGTTTCATTATCGAGATAGCTGGCGTGCCCCGCGTGCGGAATCGCCGTGTAACCCATGCCGTAGCGTAGCGCCAGACCACGCACCAGCTCCGGCTGCGTGATAGCGTCCTGCTCACCGCACCACACCTCAAACCGGCCGTGATAATCGCCAAGCCAGCGGTGAATATCGTCGTGCGCCAGCATCCACGCCGCGGCCAGATAGCCCTCACGACGCAGCTTGCGCATTCCGGCGGCAACGGTGGCGACATCGGCCTCCGCCGCACAGGGATGCAACAGCTTCGCCGCCCGGTTTTGCGCCAGCCGTTCTGCGCCTGACGCAATCAGCTGCTGGCGACTCTGCCAGACTTTTTCCCGCTGTTCCGGCTCCGCCTGGCCGTACCCCTGTGCGACATCGGCTAACACCAGATAGCGCACGCGGCGGGGATACTTCGCCGCAAAGGCGCTGGCCACCAGCGCACCGAGCGAATGCCCCACCACTACCGCCCGCTCAACGCCGGCGTGGTCCAGCAGGCGCGCCAGCGCATCGGCATAATCGCCCGCATTCGCCTGCTCAACCGGCAGCATCGGGCTTTCGCCATAACCGGGCATATCCCAGGCCAGCACGCGATAGCCGGACAGCGCCATCTGTTTATGCCAGGAAGCCGCGCCGGAGCTGATGCCGTGTAACAGCACCAGCGGCGTGCCGTGCCCTTGTTCACGAAAACCCGTCATACCGCCTCCTTAATTCCGTTTTACTTTCGACAGGGGGTGATCTTCCGGATAGGTCGGGATATTCGGCTTGCGGGTGCCCAGCATCACGCACATCAGCGCCTCTTCCTCACCGTGGTTAAACAGCCCGCGGTAGATACCCGCCGGGACGGAGATCAGATCGCGCTCGCGCAGCACGGTTTCGGTATAGCTGTCGCCATCCTGAATCATCAGCGTTATCTGCCCTTTGAGCATGAAGAACACCTCCTCCACATCATCATGCAGGTGCAGCGGCCCTTCACATTTCGCCGGCAGCACCATGGTGGAGAAGGTGAAGTTTTCCGCCGCGACGGTATTGGTATCGCTCGCCACGCCGGTGGCGCCGGTGCCGATATAGCGCATCTGGGCGCGACGATATTTCGGGTCGAAATCGGCCTGGAATTTCAGCGCGTTCCAGTCATATTTCCGTCCCTCAAAGCGCGCGATACGCGACTCTACCCACTCTTCCATCGTCAGATGTTCCGGTTTGATACCCTGTTTTGCAGTTACGGTTGAATCAGTCATCGTTTTATCCTCAGTAACGTCTCAGCAGCGGCAGTAACAGGACGCAGCCCACCGCCGCCATCACCGCCAGAAAAATCAGCCCGGAATCCATGCTGTGGGTGAAGGCGATCAGCGCCCCCATCACCGCCGGCGACAGGGCGCCCGCAAAGTTCCCTAGCCCGTTGAAAATGCCCCCCGCCGTGGCGCTGACCCGGGGATGGGTCGCCTTGGCCAGCAGAGCGAAAATATTGGGTGCGCCGGTGCCCCACATAAAGGTGCTAAAACTCATCGCCGCAATGACCGTCAGCGGGGTGGCGAAGTGCATCACCGCCGCCAGGCCAACCGCCGCCCCGGCCAGCGAGATAAAGCAGGCAGCCGCGCGTTTATCAAGACGATCGGAGAGCCAGGCGCCGATCACTTCTCCCAGCAGCATGGCGATAAACGGCATTGACGACAGCCAACCGGCATGCTCCAGATGGATACCTTTGCCTTTAATCAGATAGCCCGGCAGCCAGCCGTTGATGCCCCACAGATAGGCCAGAAAGGCGATGTTAAACACGCAAATCATCCAGAAATGCGGGCTGACGAACAGCTCCCGTCGCGCCGCGCGGCGCGCCTCCTGGGAGACCTTTTCGCCGGACGCTTTGCTCTCCAGCAGCACCCCGCTCAGGCCGATGCGCACGAAAATTAGCACCGGCACCGTCAGCATCGCCATCACAAAGAAGGTGCTCTGCCAGCCAAAGGTATTGAGCAACCAAATCGACAGCGGAAAACCAATCGCTGCGCCGACCGGTGTCCCGAGCAGCCACAGCATGGTGGCCCGCGCCTGAAGCCGCTGCGGAAAGGTGTGGCGGACGATGGCGAACGCCAGCGGAAACAGCGGTCCTTCGGCAATGCCGAGCAGAATGCGCAGGGTGACCATCACGGTGTAGTTATGGGTGAAGCCCATCATCACCATTAAAATGCACCACACCACCATCATCCCGGTGAGCAGGCGCAGCGGCGCGATACGGTCGCCCAGCCCGCTGAGCAGCACCGAGGAAAACCCGTAGCTCAGCAGGAAGGCGCTCATCAGAATCCCCAGCCGCGTGGTGTCAAAATCCATCCCCATCGCCTGCTGGAAATGGCTATCGGAAAACAGCGCGGCAATACTGATTTTGTCGAAGAACGCCAGCAGTACGCAGGCCAGCAGCGACAGTGGAATCGCCCAGCGGACCGCTTTTTCAGGCGTGTGGACGCCCTCACCGCCTGCCTCAAGCGGCGCGGTGTTTGTCTCTAATGTGGTCATCTCTCCCCCTTAAGGGTGCGCGGGTCTTATCGCAATGACATCAGCGAAAAGGCCAGGTCATCGAGCGGTACGGCGGAAAGATCTCTCCCCGTAGCCATCCAGCGTTTCGCCAGCTTGACGGTGCGGGCGTCGTTAAACGCCACCAGCTGAGTCAGGCGACCGTCAGCATCGATCGAGAAAAACAGCGGCCCTTTGGGATCGCGGCGAACCACCGTCCGGGTTCCCGGCTGCGGAATGCCGAGGATCTGAATATTGTCGGCATATTGATCCGACCACAGCCACGGCGCGTCGGCATAGCCGGCCGCCTGCGGGTTCCGCATCGCTTTCGCCGTCGCCACCGCCTGATTCTGGGCAAAGGCCCAGGACTGGATGCACAGACCATACTGGTGATGCTGCGCCACATCTCCGACCGCGAAGATCGCCGAATCGCTGGTCTGCCCCAGGGCGTTGACAACGATCCCGCGCTCGACCGCCAGTCCCGCGTCCCGCGCCAGTTCGAGATTGAGATCGACGCCGATCCCTACCACCACCGCATCAAAGATTTCCCGCTGACCATCGCAGTGAATTACCGGCCGACCGCCATCATCCTCCAGCTCCAGCGCGCCGCAGCCGCAGCGAATATCGACGCCCCGATCGCGATGGATCCGTTCAAGTTCCTGCGACACTTCCGCGCTTACCGAACGCATACACAGCAGCGGTTGCTGTTCAAATAAGGTGACCGCGACGCCGCTTTTTCGCGCCGAGGCGGCAATCTCAAGACCAATCCAGCCGCCGCCGACAATCGCCAGCCGCGCGGTGGTCGCCAGCCGTTGCTTCAGGCGCTGCGCATCCTGCCAGTGGCGAAGCGTGTAAACCTGAGGCTGTTTCGCCCAGGCTTCGCCGGGCAGGCGGGCACGACCGCCGGTGGCGATCAGCAGCTGGTCATAGCCGAGCTGTTCGCCGTTGCTCAGATGAACGCTTTTGCTCTGGCGATCGATGGCCTCAGCGCGCAGCGGGCGGAACCAGCGAAGGTTTAACGCCTGCTGAACCTCTTCGCTGAACAGACGCGGCAGCGGCGCATCGGCTTCCAGCAGCGTCGCTTTTGACAGCGGCGGACGCTCGTAAAAATCCCACTCTTCTTCCGCCACCACGCAAATCTCACCGTCGTAGCCTTCGTCACGCAGGGTTTTTGCCGCCCAGCCCCCCGCCTGGCCGCCGCCGATAATGACTATCCGCGCCGTCATACCGCCTCCGGCTTTTTCTGCTGGCGGCGGGTATCGTGGTCGATCCCACCTTCCACCGCCCACTCGGTAAAGGAGACCAGCGAGTGTTCCAGCTCGCGCGGGCGCCAGTTCTCGGTCAGGAAATCATCGTTGGTGTAGTACTCAAAAGCGCCGCCGGTCGGGCTGTTGACGTACCAGAAATAGGCGGAAGAGACCGGGTGACGACCGGGGCCAATAAAGGTGCTCCACGCGTTCTTATTCATCGCGATGCCGCCGCCAATCACTTCATGGATATCGCGGACGGTAAAGGCCACGTGGTTCAGGCCGCGCTTGCGGTTGGGGAGCTGCAATAAAAAGAGGTTGTGGTGGCCGCCGCGTACGCCGCAGCGCAGGAATACCGCACGATTGATATAGCGATCGGAAACCTGGAAACCGAGCACGTCACGATAGAAGGCCTCGACCGCCGCCAGCTCTTCGACGAAGAACACCACGTGGCCTACGTTGATCGGCTGCGCGCCGTCATATACCGGGCTGGGCGTATCAATCCGGCGCACATCGCCCCACTGGTTAATCGGCTCAACGTTCAGCGTCACCGCGACTTGCTGCGTGACCTGTACGCGCAGCGTCATGCCGTTCGGATCCTGGCACTCCAGGGCACCGTCAATCTCACGAAAAGCGGGCTGGCGGGACAGTTTGGGCCGCAGAGCATCCAGCGCCGCCCGATCCGCCACGCCCCAGGTCATACGGCGGAGGGTGTTACCCGCTTCAAAGGCCGGCGGCAGATCCGGGCTATGGATCGGGTTCAGTTCCACCCGCGCGCCGCTTAAGGTAGTAAAACGCTGGCCGCTGGCGTCGCCCGCCAGGCCAAAATCACGCATAAACCTGGCGCAATGAGTCAGGTCGTCGACGCCAAATTCCAGCTTTTCAATTCCGGTTACACTCATCGTTCGTAGCCTCTTTACCGTTCTGTCGCCCTGATTTGGGCGTAAAACATCCCCGACGCACTCAAGCGCCTGATGTTAACTTATTGATTTAACTGGCTTGTGACAGGTAGCCTAAAAAGCCAGAAATTTTGTCCGCCGCCAGGCTGACGTCGCTTTGCAGCCGTTCCCGATCGCTTTGCGGGATCTCATCCGACGGCACCAGAATACTGACCACCGCCGCTACCCGACCGCTGCGATCGTAGACCGGGTAAACAATAGAGGAGATGCCGTGGCGGTAGAAAGATTCGCCAATCACATAGCCACGCGCTTTATCCTGCTGCACCATCTGCCATAGCGCTTCGCGATCGTGAAGTTGCCCCGGCGTATTGCCCGGCAGCCGCTCATCGGGAAACAGCTGCTCAAACTCGCCGCGCGAGACATCGGTCAGCAGCATGCGGCCCAGCGAGGTGCAGTGAACCGGCAGGCGGGTACCGATACTGACCTGATTGATCCGTGAGCCGGCGGCGCTGACGCGGGCGATGTAAATAATGTCCCGACCGTCGCGGATCGCCAGATGACTGCTGCACTGACTGGTATCACGCAGCTGCTCTATCACCGGCTGGCCGACCTGCGCCACATCCAGTGAAGCAATATATTCAAAACCCAGACGCAGGACATTCATCCCCAGCGAGAAGGTATTAGTACGCGCGTTGCGCTCGAGAAACCCCATATACTCCAGCGTTTGCACCACGCGATAGGCGGTCGCTTTCGGCATATCCACCAGCCGATGCAGCTCGGCAAAGGTCAGATCGCGATGTTGCTCGCCAAATGCCAGCAGCAGCTGCAGTCCCCGCTCCAGCCCCGGCACCAGGTATTTCACTTCCTGAACGTTTGCCATACCGCCTCGCCTCTTTAGTTAAAAACAAATCCGCCGTTGACCGGGATCAGCTGTCCGGTGATAAACCGCGACAGGTCGCTTAACAGCCACACCACGCTGCCGGTCACATCTTCCGGCTGCTGGGCGCCGCTCAGCGCGCGCCCGTTTTCGTACAGCTGATGGCGCTCGGCAGGGACATATTCCGTTGCCTCCACGCGGGTTAGCCCCGGCGCGATGGCGTTAATACGTATGCGCTTCTCGCCCAGTTCGCGGGCCATCGAGCGCGTCATGGCGATCACCGCCCCTTTGCTGGCAACGTAGGCCATCAGCCGGGGGGCGCCCCATAGCGCGGTGTCGGAGGCGACGTTGACGATCCCGGCCCCTTCGCGCAGCAGCGGTACCGCCGCCCGGGTCACCAGCCAGGTGCCTTTGACGTTTACCGACATCACCCGATCCCACAGATCCGGATCGTAGTCGATCATGTCTTTACCGCCGACGCCGGTGGCCATCGCCGCGTTATTGACCAGGCCGTCGATCTTTCCTCGTTCGCCGATCGCGAGGAACGCCCCCTCGATGGATGAAGCATCGGCCAGATCGATCGCCTGTGATTCAATGCGATAACCCTGCTCGCATAGACGATGAGCGCTCTCCGCCAGTTCGCCCTGCAGGATGTCGCACATCACGACGTCAGCGCCCTGCTCCGCGCAGGCTTTGGCAAAATGAAAGCCCAGACCGCGCGCCGCGCCGGTAATCACGATACGTTTGCCGGTTAACAGCCCGTTCATCAGGCCGCTCCCTGCTGCTCTTCGCGCGCGGCCAGCTGCTCTTTCGCCGCTTTTTGCATCATCCGCCGCAGACGGGAAAGGCCGACGTCATGCTGATACAGGTATTCGTGATCGCGGGCGTTCGGCGCCAGGCTTTCGAGCACCACGCGATCTTGCTCCAGCACTTCCCAGTGCAGTTTTTCCAGACGGTTGCGATACATAAAGCGCCACAGATCGCGCTGCCAGCCCTGCACGCCGCGAATACGCCAGAAGAAGACCCGGCAGTTGTCGTTATCTTCCGGCACCACCATGCCGACGATCCAGAAGTGGCCGCCCGGCCCAAAACGCTTTTTGTACGGGATTGACAAGCGCATCCAGTAAGCGCCGCTGTTGCCCAGTTCGACCCAGTCGAAGTTGACGCCGCTCTGGCCTTTCTTCTCAAAGATAAAGCCGGTTTTCGTTGGCTGCAGCACCATGTCAGCTTTACGGTCGCCTTCCGCCATTGAGTGCGAAGAGGAGTGCAGGTAGGTGCCGTGCATCGGGTCCATCACGTTTTCCAGCGCGTACTGATAGTTGCATTTCCACGCGGCGGTGCAGAGGAAGTTGCTGTATTTGTCGCTATCGGCCAGCTCTTCCGGGAAGGTGAGCGGCTCGGGCTGCTGGTCGGGGGTGGCCGCAAACCACAGGAATATCGCGCCATGCGCTTCCTGGACGTGGTAGCTGCGCACGCACTGCTGGCCCACCAGCGGACATTTGTCGACCGCCGGAACATCTTTAACTTCGCCATTCCCGGCCACTTCCACGCCGTGATACCAGCAGGCGATACGATCGCCGAGATTCCAGCCCATCGACAGACGGGCACCGCGGTGCGGGCAGCGGTCTTCCAGCGCCTGCAGCTCTCCGTCTTTGTTACGCCACACCACAATTTGTTCGCCGAGACGGGTAATACCCACCGGAGCGGACTGCACTTCCCAGCTCGCCAGAACCGGATACCACAGGCCACGTAAACCTTTATCGAGATAGTTTTGTACCGTTGTCGTCATCGCCGTGCCCTCAGTATCCGTTTACCTGCAAAAACACCCGAAAGCTCTCTTCGCTCCAGGCATCGCCTTGCCGATCGTGCATCTTCAGGGCATTCAGCCCGTCCACCAGCTGCGTCAGGCTCTCCGCCCCCTGTTCGAAAAGCGTTTCAAGGGTCGCGATAAGTTCCAGCTCCCAGCTTTCCGCAACGCGACTGCGGGTTTGCCAGATAAGGTTGTGATAATCGCCAGGCTTATGGATGTTGCCGTTCCCGCCTTCAGCAGGCGGCGTAAACTGGCGGCTTTCCGGCAGCGCCGGGTTAAAATCCAGGGATTCACTCATGCCACGTTCTCCTCGATAAAGGTAATCTGGATCTGATTGTCGTATACCCGCACCGGATAACGATTAAGGTTGCGCCCGCCGGGGCCATGCAGACACTGGCCGGTTTTAACGTCGAATACCGCTTCGTGCAGCGGACATTCCACTTTGCCGTCTTCGACAAATCCCTGGCTTAACAGCGCATAGGCATGTGGACACACGTCTTCCAGCGCGTAGTACTCGCCATCAATCAGATAAATACCGATTTCTTTACCGTCGATGTTGCCGCTATAAGGGAAATCTTCCTGTACTTGCTCTGCGTCACATACGCCTATCCAGCTCATCACGATCCTCCAGGCTTTTGTTTCATATATGAAACTCTGTTTCTTATTTAATACGGTCAATATAAAAGCGTTCAATCTTTCGTCAAGCGGCAATGTGAAGAATTTGTTAACCAAGCGCGGTTTAATTATCTAAGTGTGCAATTGATCACGAAAAAAAGTGGCAATATGAAATTGTGATATTTAAAGAGTGATATGGAATTAAATTAAGCGCTCGCTAAAAACCTCGTGAATAGCTATTGACTTTCTTTCTAAATAGTCATTAAAAATGATAAAAGCAGTGCGTAATCAAGTTTCACCCATGAAACACAAGTTTAAATTAATCATTTAAAACAATGAGTTTCACTGATGAACCATTTTACATGCGTGATTATCACTGCTATTTAAAAATAATAATAACGATCCATCAATGAGTGAGGAAGAAGAATAACGATGACCGCAAAATGGCAGGGAACAATCGCATTATTGCTACTTATAATTATTTCTTACATTGACCGGGTGAATATTTCGGTGATGATTCTTAACCCCGATTTTGCCAGCCACTTTCATTTAAATGAAAACAGAATGTTACAGGGAATGCTGATGACCTGTTTTCTTCTGGGTTATGGATTCTCGGCATTATTATTAACACCAGTTATAGAAAGTAAGCTGCATTATCGACAGGGATTGTTAAGCAGCGTGGTGATATGGGCGCTGATCTGCGCCATCTCGCCGCTGCTGGGCTCGCTGATGGGGATGCTGCTGGCGCGGATTATCCTCGGGATCGCGGAAGGTCCGCTGTTTTCCCTTAAAACGCGCTTTATTAGCGATAACTTCTCTGCCGAAGAGATCGGCAAGCCCAATGCCGTCACCGCCCTGGGGGTCTCTTTGGGGCTGGCGGTGGGCTTTCCGCTGGTCACTTTTTTAGTCGAGCACCAGGGGTGGATGGGATCGTTTTACAGCCTGGCGGGGCTCAACCTGGTCCTCGGCGGCGGAGCGATCTGGCGCTTCTTACCGGCGCCGGCAGCCCCGATGAACAGCGCCCGTCCCGGCTTCCGCCAGACCTTTCTGCTGGCCTGGCATACGCCGCTTCTCGGCTGGATCCTGCTGGTTGAGATTGCCACTCTCAGCTATCTGTGGGGCAGCAGCGCCTGGCTGCCGGCCTGGCTACGTGATGAGCACCACTTTTCGCTGCAGGCCACCGGTTTGCTGGCTGCGATCCCTTTCCTGCTCAGCCTCGGTTCGAAATTTCTCGGCGGCGTGCTGCTCGATAAGCTGCGCCCGGAGCAGGCGCCGCTGCTGTTTATCGTCGGCGGATTGCTGACCGCCTGTTCGGTTATAGCGCTGATGCTTAGCCAGCAGCCGGCCCTGCTGGCGCTGTTTATGCTGTCAGCCAATATCTTCTGGGGACTGCAGGGCGCGGCGATACCGGCGGTGGTGCAGCATCATGCGCCGCGCCAGGCGGTGGGCAGCGCCTACGGTATTATTAACGGCGTGGGTAACATCTGTGCGGCATTTATTCCGCTGCTGATGGGAATGGTGATGAGGTCGGCGGGATCGGTGAGTTCAGGATTTTCAGTACTGGTGGCCTCGCAGGCGATCACGCTGCTGGCCGGAGGAATGCTGCTGCTGCGCATGCGTCGCGCAGCAGCAGTGAGCGCGTAAGGTTTATTCGCCTTTTTTCGCCGCCTGGATGTAGAGCATTTCCAGTGCCAGGGTCGCCGCCGCCAGGGCGGTGATCTCGGACTGATCGTAGGCCGGCGCCACTTCCACCACGTCCATGCCGACGATGTTCAGATCCTTCAGGCCGCGCACCAGCTTGATCGCGCGATCGGAGGTCAGTCCGCCGATCACCGGCGTACCGGTTCCCGGTGCAAACGCCGGATCCAGCGCATCGATATCGAAGGTCAGATACACCGGCATATCGCCGACGATCTGTTTCACCTGAGCGATGATGTCATCCACGGAACGATCGTTCACCTGGCAGGCATCCAGTACGGTAAACCCGTTGTCTTTGTCGAACTCCGTACGAATACCGATCTGCACAGAGTGATTCGGATCGATCAGACCTTCTTTCGGCGCAGTGAAGAACATGGTGCCGTGGTCAAATTCGCAGCCGTTGGCGTAGGTATCGGTATGGGCATCAAAGTGCACCAGCGCCATTTTGCCAAAGTGCTTCGCATGAGCGCGCAACAGCGGCAGAGTGACGAAGTGGTCGCCGCCGAAGGAGAGCATACGCTTCCCGGCCGCCAGCAGTCTTTCCGCATGCGCCTGCAGTTTTTCGCTCATTTCGCGCGCGTCGCCAAAGGCGTAAACCAGGTCGCCGCAGTCGACAACGTTCAGCCGCTCGCGCATATCGAAGTTCCACGGGAAGCGGTTGCCTTCCCAGGCCAGGTTGGTGGAAACCTGACGAATCGCCGCCGGGCCGTGGCGCCCGCCCGCGCGACCGGAGGTTGCCGCATCAAAAGGAACGCCGGTGATCACCCAGTCGGCGTCGCTGTCATACGGCTGGAAGTTCAGCGGCAGACGCAAAAAACCAAACGCGTTAGAGACCAGGGAATTATCGTATTGATGACCTAAAGTGCTCATGGGTGTGACCTCTTTTTACAGGCGATATAGTTAAAAATGCACATAAAAAAACCCCTCCGCGTCGTTAGGCCCGACGAGGAAGGGTTTGAATAGGGTGACTGCTTGTTGGGCGAATTATCGCCGTTAATACGTACGGGTTCAAGAGAGTATAGCAAATACCGCCCCGTAGCTTGTTGCTGCCGGCCTGGTCTTATCCGCCCAGCGTCCGTAGGCCCGGTAAGCACAGCGCCACCGGGCAACAACGGTTACTCGTCTTCCAGATAAGTGTATCCGTACAGCCCCGCTTCGAACTCTTCGAGGAACTGCTGCTGCAGCGCTTCGTCGAGGCCGGAGTTTTTCACCTGATCGCGGAACTGGGTCAGCAGCGTGTTCGGATCGAGCTGCACATATTGCAGCATATCCGCCACGGTATCCCCTTCGTCGGAGAGCTCAACCTCAACGCTGCCGTCAGGGAAGACGAAGACGTCCACCGCTTCAGTATCGCCGAACAGGTTGTGCATGTTCCCGAGGATCTCCTGATAGGCGCCAACCATAAAGAAGCCCAGCATCGGCGGGTTTTCAGGATCGTATTCCGGCATCGGCATGGTGGTGGCAATCCCGTCGCCATCCACGTAGTGGTCAATCGCGCCATCGGAGTCGCAGGTAATATCCAGCAGCACCGCGCGGCGTTCAGGTACCATGTTCAGCCCTTCCAGCGGCATCACCGGGAACAGCTGATCGATACCCCACGCGTCCGGCATCGACTGGAACAGCGAGAAGTTGACGTAAATCTTATCCGCCATCCGCTCCTGCAGTTCGTCGATAATCGGACGATGCGCGCGGTTGCTCGGGTCGAGCTGTTTCTGGACTTCATGGCACATGTTCAGATACAGCTGTTCTGCCCAGGCGCGCTCCTGGAGATTGAAGGTACCGGACGAGTAGCCGATATGAATATCGTGGAGATCCATCTGGCTGTCGTGCAGCCATTCGCGCAGCGAGCGGCGATTGCCGGTCTCGTGCATCTCCTGCCAGGTTTCCCACATGCTCTGCAGCGGACGCGCTGCGTCTTGCGCAGGCGGGGTCGCTTCGGTGTATTCGTTGCGCTCAACGCCGATGATGTTGGAGACCAGCACGGTGTGGTGTGCGGTAACCGCGCGCCCGGATTCGGTAATCACCGTCGGGTGCGGCAGGCCGTTCTCTTCACAGGCATCGCCAATCGCCCAGATAATGTTGTTGGCGTACTCATTCAGGCCGTAGTTCACCGAACAGTCGGACTGTGAACGGGTACCTTCATAGTCCACGCCCAGACCGCCGCCAACATCGAAGCACTGAATATTAACGCCGAGCTTATGCAGCTCAACATAGAAGCGTGACGATTCACGCACGCCGGTGGCGATATCGCGAATGTTGGCCATCTGCGAGCCGAGGTGGAAGTGCAGCAGCTGCAGGCTTTCCAGATGCCCTGCCGCGCGCAGAATCTCAACCAACTGCAGAACCTGTGTTGCCGCCAGGCCGAACTTCGATTTTTCACCGCCGGAGGACTGCCATTTACCGGAGCCCTGCGAGGCCAGACGCGCACGCACGCCAAGGCGCGGAACGACATTCAGGCGCTCGGCCTCTTCCAGCACGATGGCGATTTCCGACATCTTTTCGATGACCAGATAGACCTTGTGGCCCATCTTTTCGCCGACCAGCGCCAGACGGATATACTCGCGGTCTTTGTAGCCGTTACAGACGATCACGCTGCGGGTCATACCGGCGTGCGCCAGTACCGCCATCAGCTCCGCCTTGGAGCCAGCTTCCAGACCCAGCGGTTCACCGGAATGGATCAACGACTCAATCACGCGGCGATGCTGGTTAACCTTGATCGGGTAAACCAGGAAGTAGTCGCCGTTATAGCCGTAGGACTCACGCGCGCGTTTAAACGCGGCGTTAATCGAACGCAGTCGGTGTTGCAGGATCTGCGGGAAGCAGAACAGTGCCGGCAGGCGCTGCCCCTGCGCTTCGCGTGCTTTCACTAATTCTGCAAGGTCAACGCGCGCTTCCGGGACGTCAGGATCCGGGCAAACGCTGATATGGCCCAGTTCGTTAACGTCGTAGTAGTTATTACCCCACCAGGCAATATTGTAAGTACGTAGCATTTTGCTGGCTTCCTGGGAGCTCATCGCAACCTCCTGCATGGAACGTAGTACGCCGTGTTCGCCTGCTGACGAAGGCGAAACTGAAGAAATGTCGTCAGACATAGCGAACCTCAAATTGTAATATTGACTACTATCGCAGTCCGAAGACGCGATAACAACCCATGAACAGTCCTAAACCCCAGCAGATAGTGCTGGCTTTGCGACTGCGCGACCGGTTTCTTATTCATATCATAGTAAAACACATACCCGAACGTAGTATGACAGTCCGGAGAAACCACGAGAAAACCCTTGCGACAGCAAGAGCGCCCTTGTTCAGTTTTCAGATAGCCTGCCGGCCCTGGAATCCTGAGAAGCGCCGAGACGGGTAGAACATCGGCTGATTTGCATGAAAGAGATGCAGATTGCGGGATAGCGACGCGCGACGGAACGACGCGACGAGTCGGATGAAAAACGTGGGTTCATTATCTGATATCACCTCCACACTGCCCCGATACGGGCCAGCGATAAGCCAAAGCTAGACATACCACAGCAGGTGCCAAAACACCGCGGCGGATTTCTGTAAAAACAGACTGCTTAACCCGGCTGGAAGTGGCGTCACGAGATGTGCTTCGTGCGCTTTTTTAATGAGCCGCGCGCGGCGTTTTATACCGATAAGCCGGCTAAAATGCAAAATAAAAATGGGCGAGTTGCCGCGAATGGCAGGAAAAATTGCCACCCTCTTTTTTTCATCAATGCGACCTGCATCAAAAAAGGCTGGAAATGGGATTAAGATTTGACCTAAAATAGCCATCCAGAAGTTAATCCGTCTATACTGATTAACACTCAGACTGCTCGTGTCACTACCTGCAAGTTTTGGTAGAATCATCTACCACAGCTAATCCACACAACAGTATGAGCTACACGAATACTCCACAGGTAAAATAAAACATGGCAAAACACCTCTTTACGTCCGAGTCCGTATCAGAAGGGCATCCAGACAAAATTGCTGACCAAATCTCCGACGCCGTGCTGGATGCGATCCTTGAACAGGATCCGAAAGCGCGTGTCGCGTGTGAAACTTATGTCAAAACTGGCATGGTGCTGGTCGGCGGTGAAATCACCACCAGCGCATGGGTTGATATCGAAGAGATTACCCGTAACACGGTTCGTGAAATTGGCTACGTGCATTCCGATATGGGCTTTGATGCCAACTCCTGTGCCGTACTGAGCGCCATCGGCAAACAGTCCCCGGATATCAATCAGGGCGTTGACCGCGCCGATCCGCTGGAACAAGGGGCGGGCGACCAGGGCCTGATGTTTGGCTATGCTACCAACGAAACCGACGTTCTGATGCCGGCACCGATCACCTATGCTCACCGTCTGGTGCAGCGTCAGGCTGAAGTGCGCAAAAACGGCACGCTGCCGTGGCTGCGTCCGGATGCGAAAAGCCAGGTGACCTTCCAGTATGACGACGGCAAAATCGTCGGTATCGATGCCGTGGTTCTGTCCACTCAGCACGCGGAAGACATCGATCAGAAATCCCTGCAGGAAGCAGTGATGGAAGAGATCATCAAGCCGGTTCTGCCGACTGAATGGCTGAACAGCGCGACCAAATTCTTCATCAACCCGACCGGTCGTTTTGTTATCGGCGGCCCGATGGGCGACTGCGGTCTGACCGGCCGTAAAATCATCGTGGATACCTACGGCGGCATGGCTCGCCACGGCGGCGGCGCGTTCTCCGGTAAAGATCCGTCTAAAGTTGACCGTTCTGCGGCCTATGCCGCACGCTATGTCGCGAAAAACATCGTGGCGGCTGGCCTGGCTGACCGTTGTGAGATTCAGGTCTCCTACGCTATCGGCGTGGCAGAACCGACCTCTATTATGGTGGAAACCTTCGGTACCGAAAAAGTGCCGTCCGAGCAGCTGACTCTGCTGGTGCGTGAATTCTTCGACCTGCGTCCTTACGGCCTGATCCAGATGCTGGATCTGCTGCACCCGATCTACAAAGAGACGGCGGCATACGGTCACTTTGGTCGTGAACATTTCCCGTGGGAAAAAACCGACAAAGCCGCTCTGCTGCGTGAAGCTGCCGGCCTGAAATAAGCGCGCGCTTTACCGTTTCAAAGGCCAGCTTCGCGCTGGCCTTTTTGTTTTCCCCCCTTCGACACTTCTCCCCTGACGCCCCCGCACTGCCGCATTGCCGCCGAGCCTTTTCAACAATTAATGAAAGCGATTACATTAGAGCCATAGCCACAAATCATGCATGATGATGCGTTAGTGAAACAGTTTTTCACCATGTTGCATTATGTTTCAGGCTTATCTGATTATCGCTTTCCTCAGGTAAATTTATAATCATTTATCTATTTGAAATTAATGAATTTTAATAGATTACGTTTCTTTACTTTGGTGTAACCGATTACACAGCCGTGACTGATATCACGTTTTTTTGCGATAGACTCCCCTACCCTAAGCATCGACAGAATCAATAACTCAACTGGAGGGCGTTATGCCTGACAACAAAAAACAAGGGCGCTCGAACAAAACGATGACGTTCTTTGTCTGTTTCCTCGCCGCGCTGGCAGGCCTGCTTTTCGGCCTTGATATCGGTGTTATTGCGGGTGCCTTACCCTTTATTGCCAACGAGTTCCAGATTAGCGCTCACACTCAGGAGTGGGTGGTAAGCTCCATGATGTTCGGCGCTGCGGTCGGCGCCGTCGGCAGCGGCTGGCTCTCCTTCCGTCTCGGGCGGAAAAAGAGCCTGATGATCGGCGCGATCCTGTTCGTCGCCGGTTCACTGTTCTCCGCTGCCGCCCCGAACGTTGAAGTGCTGCTCGTCTCCCGCGTGCTGCTCGGCCTGGCCGTTGGCGTCGCCTCGTATACTGCCCCGCTGTACCTGTCGGAAATTGCGCCAGAAAAAATCCGCGGCAGTATGATCTCCATGTACCAGCTGATGATCACCATCGGGATCCTCGGCGCCTATCTGTCGGACACCGCCTTCAGCTACAGCGGCGCATGGCGCTGGATGCTGGGCGTGATTATCATCCCGGCGATTCTGCTGCTGATTGGCGTTATCTTTCTGCCGGACAGCCCGCGCTGGTTTGCAGCCAAACGCCGCTTTGTTGATGCGGAACGCGTGCTGATGCGCCTGCGTGATACCAGCGCCGAAGCCAAACGCGAGCTGGATGAAATCCGTGAAAGCCTGAAGATCAAGCAGTCTGGCTGGGAGCTGTTTAAAGAGAACAGCAACTTCCGCCGTGCCGTATTCCTCGGCATCCTGCTGCAGGTGATGCAACAGTTCACCGGGATGAACGTCATCATGTATTACGCGCCGAAGATTTTTGAACTGGCGGGTTATACCAACACCACCGAACAGATGTGGGGGACCGTCATCGTCGGTCTGACCAACGTGCTGGCGACCTTCATCGCTATCGGCCTGGTTGACCGTTGGGGCCGTAAACCGACGCTAATCCTCGGCTTTATCGTCATGGCCGCCGGTATGGGCGTGCTGGGCGCCATGATGCACATGGGTATTCACTCAGCCGCCGCCCAGTACTTCGCTGTGCTGATGCTGCTGATGTTTATCGTTGGCTTCGCCATGAGCGCCGGCCCGCTGATCTGGGTCCTGTGCTCCGAAATTCAGCCGCTCAAAGGCCGCGATTTCGGCATCACCTGCTCTACGGCAACCAACTGGATTGCCAATATGATCGTCGGCGCCACCTTCCTGACCATGCTTAACTCGCTGGGCAGCGCGAACACCTTCTGGGTCTACGGCGGTCTGAACGTCCTGTTCATTCTGCTGACGCTGTGGCTTATCCCGGAAACCAAAAACGTTTCTCTGGAACACATCGAACGTAACCTGATGAAAGGCCGCCCGCTGCGCGAAATCGGCGCTCGCGACTGACCGTTAACGCTTCCTCCCCCGGCGGGAGGAAGCGTCTGCCTCTTGCTCTCCCCTTCACGGCGCACTATCCTCTGGCGCTATGAAAACGCCCCGAATTCCCATCGCCATTCAGCAGGCCGTTATGCGCAGCCTGCGGGAAAAGCTCGCCCAGGCAAACCTCAAGCTTGGCCGTCAGTACCCGGAACCAAGTCTGGTCTATCAGCAGCGCGGCACCTCTGCCGGTACCGCCTGGCTGGAAAAGAACGAAATTCGCCTCAACCCGGTACTGCTGCTGGAAAACCAGCAGGCCTTTATCGATGAGGTCGTCCCGCATGAACTGGCGCATCTGCTGGTCTGGAAACACTTCGGCCGCGTGGCGCCGCACGGCAAAGAGTGGAAATGGATGATGGAAAGCGTGCTCGGTGTCGCCGCCCGCCGCACCCATCGTTTTGAACTCGACTCCGTTCGCCAGAACACCTTCCCCTACCGCTGCCAGTGCCAGCAACATCAGCTTACCGTCCGTCGCCACAACCGCGTGGTTCGGGGAGAAGCCACCTACCGCTGCATTCGCTGCGGCGATCTGCTGGTCGCTGAAGAGTAAATATCGGCTACAACTGGAAATTTTCTGATCTGACTGATTGCATCTGACAATCGCATTCGCTACGTTGCGGGCTCGTTTTGACACGGAGTTCACGATGTCCCGTATTTATGTTTTTGCCGCGGCGTTTCTGACTGCCGCCTGTAGCGGCCAGGTCGCGGCCGAAGGAATCAACAGTTTCTCCCAGGCGAAAGCCGCCGGGGTTAAGGTCAATGCCGATGTCCCCGGCGATTTCTACTGCGGCTGTAAAATTGACTGGCAGGGGAAAAAAGGGGTTATCGATCTGGAGTCCTGCGGTTATAAAGTGCGTAAAAATGAAAACCGCGCCAGTCGGGTCGAGTGGGAGCACGTCGTTCCGGCCTGGCAGTTTGGCCACCAGCGCCAGTGCTGGCAGGACGGCGGGCGGAAAAACTGCGCCAAAGATCCGGTCTATCGCAAGATGGAAAGCGATATGCACAACCTGCAGCCGGCCGTGGGCGAAGTTAACGGCGACCGCGCCAACTTTATGTATAGCCAGTGGAACGGCGGCGAAGGCCAGTACGGCCAATGCGCCATGAAGGTCGATTTTAAGGATAAGGTTGCCGAGCCGCCCGCCCGCGCCCGCGGTTCTATCGCCCGTACCTACTTCTATATGCGCGATACTTATCAGCTGACCCTCTCCCGCCAGCAAACCCAGCTTTTTACTGCCTGGGATAAGATGTATCCGGTCACCTCCTGGGAGTGCGAACGCGACGAGCGTATCGCTAAAGTACAGGGCAACCACAATCCGTACGTCCAGCAAGCTTGCCAGGCGCAAAAGAGCTAACCTACACTAGCGGCAATTGTTAATTTGCAGGCGCCGCTTCCCCGCCAGGGAAAAACGGCACCTGCGCGAAGAACGGAATACCCAGCATGCGCATCCCTCGCATCCACCACCCGGAACCTGTTACCGTGGGCAGTCAAATCGCCCTCTCTGACGATGCCGCCAATCACGTTGGCCGCGTATTACGTATGGGCAAAGGCCAGGCAATCCAGCTTTTTGACGGCAGTAATCAGGTTTTCGAGGCGGTGATCGCCGAAGCCGGAAAGAAAAACGTGTTAGTTGACGTGATTGGCAGCGAAACAGACGATCGCGAATCCCCTCTGCATATTCACCTGGGCCAGGTGATGTCGCGCGGCGAAAAGATGGAATTCACCATCCAGAAATCGATTGAACTTGGTGTAAGCCTCATAACGCCACTGTTTTCCGAGCGCTGCGGCGTTAAACTGGATGCCGAACGTTTGCAGAAAAAGATCCAGCAGTGGCAAAAAATCGCCATCGCTGCCTGCGAGCAGAGCGGCCGCAACGTGGTGCCGGAGATTCGCCCGGCGATGCAGCTGGAGGCCTGGTGCGCTGAGCAGGATAATGGCCTGAAGCTCAATCTGCACCCGCGCGCCAGCGCCAGTATCAACACGCTGCCGTTGCCGGTTGAACGCGTTCGTTTGCTGATTGGCCCGGAAGGCGGCCTGTCAGCGGAAGAGATAGCGATGACCGCTCGCTACCAGTTTACTGATATTCTGTTGGGACCGCGCGTTCTGCGTACAGAGACAACTGCGCTCACTGCCATTACCGCGCTGCAGGTGCGTTTTGGCGACTTAGGTTGAAGCGTTAACGGAGAATAACAATGATCAAGCTCGGCATCGTGATGGACCCCATCGCAACCATCAACATCAAGAAAGACACCAGCTTCGCTATGTTGCTGGAAGCGCAGCGTCGCGGCTATGAACTCCATTATATGGAGATGAACGACCTGTACTTAATCAACGGGGAAGCCCGCGCCCGCACGCGCAAGCTCAGCGTGGAGCAGAATTACGATAAGTGGTATGAGTTTACCGCTGAGCAGGATCTGCCGCTGGCGGATCTCGACGTCATTCTGATGCGTAAAGATCCGCCGTTCGATACCGAGTTTATTTACGCGACCTATATTCTTGAACGTGCTGAAGATAAAGGCACGCTGATCGTCAATAAGCCGCAGAGCCTGCGCGACTGTAACGAGAAGCTGTTTACCGCCTGGTTTGCCGACCTGACTCCGGAAACGCTGGTGACCCGCAATAAGGCCCAGCTGAAAGCCTTCTGGGAAAAACACGGCGACATTATTCTGAAACCGCTGGACGGCATGGGCGGTACCTCTATTTTTCGCGTGAAAGAGGGCGATCCGAACCTGCCGGTAATTGCGGAAACCCTGACCGAGCTGGGCAGCCGTTACTGCATGGCGCAGAACTACCTGCCGGCCATTAAAGATGGCGATAAGCGCGTGCTGGTTGTCGACGGTGAGCCGGTGCCTTATTGCCTGGCGCGTATCCCACAGGGTGGCGAAACCCGCGGTAATCTTGCTGCCGGTGGCCGCGGCGAAGCCCGTCCGCTGAGCGATAGCGACTGGGCCATTGCGCGGCGCGTCGGGCCAACGCTGAAAGCCAAAGGGCTGATCTTTGTCGGTCTGGATATCATCGGCGATCGTCTGACGGAAATTAACGTCACCAGCCCAACCTGCGTGCGTGAAATTGAAGCCGCGTTCCCGATCTCCATCACCGGTATGCTGATGGATGCTATCGAGAAGCGCCTCGGAAAATAGGATCTCTCAGGCTAACAGCCCCGTATTGTTAGTCTGCAAGATCTGCTGATGCAACGAAATATTTCGGGCTACAGGCAGGCGATGACGCAGCGAGTGCCCGGGAGCATAGTCCACTCTGTGACCGGGTTGAGCGAGGAAATCAACGCCCCTGTCGCCTGAAAGATACGCCGCGAGATTCAACGAAAGATTTCGGGCTACAGGCAGGCGATGACGCAGCGAGTACCCGGGAGCATAATCCACTATGTGACCGGGTTGAGCGAGGAAATCAACGCCCCTGTCACCTGAAAGATACGCCGCGAGATTCAACGAAAGATTTCGGGCTACAGGCAGGCGATGACGCAGCGAGTACCCGGGAGCATAGTCCACTATGTGACCGGGTTGAGCGAGGAAATCAACGCCCCTGTCGCCTGAAAGATAAAGTTGAATCGACAGGTCCTTGCTTTACCCGCATACTGGGTGCTGCTTTTTGAACCAGGAACAGAACCTCTGACAATGAATTTACAGCATCACTTTCTGATTGCCATGCCTGCTCTTCAGGATCCGATATTCCGCCGCTCCGTGGTCTATATCTGCGAATACAACGACGATGGCGCCATGGGCATTATCATCAATAAGCCGCTGGAAAACTTGCAGATTGACGGAATTCTGGAAAAGTTAAACATTGTCGCTGAACCGCGCAATCCGGAGATTCGTCTGGATAAGCCGGTGATGCTCGGCGGGCCGCTGGCGGAAGATCGCGGTTTTATTCTGCACTCACCGCCTTCTGATTTTTCCTCCAGCATTCGCATCTCCGATAACACGGTGATCACCACTTCCCGCGACGTACTCGAAACGCTCGGCACGGACAAGCAGCCGGCTAACGTCCTGGTCGCGCTGGGCTATTCCTCCTGGGAAAAGGGTCAGCTGGAGCAGGAAATCCTTGATAACGCCTGGCTGACGGCCCCGGCGGATCAGAATATTTTGTTTAAAACGCCTATTGCCGATCGTTGGCGCGAGGCGGCGAAACTGATCGGTATCGACATTGTGACGATGCCCGGCATAGCGGGGCATGCATAATGAGCGGAACGCTGCTGGGTTTTGATTTCGGTACCAAAAGTATCGGCGTTGCGGTCGGTCAACGCATCACCGGTACCGCACGCCCGCTTCCTGCGCTGAAGGCACAGGATGGTAAACCGGACTGGAACGTTATCGAAAAACTGCTTAAAGAGTGGCAACCAGAGGCGGTCATCGTCGGCCTGCCGCTGAATATGGACGGAACTGAGCAACCGCTCACCGCGCGCGCACGTAACTTCGCCAATAAAATTCACGGCCGCTTTGGGGTGAAAATCACTCTGCACGACGAGCGTTTGAGCACGGTAGAAGCTCGTGCCGGACTATTTGAGCACGGTGGATTCCGCGCCCTGAACAAAGGCAGCATTGATTCTGCCTCCGCGGTGATTATTCTGGAAAGCTACTTCGAGCAGGGCTTCTGATCCCGAAGCCATAATGATGGCGCCCTCTTCTGCAAAGTGGCGCCATTGTTCTTTCGCCTGTCTTAATGCCTAGTGGCGTAAATGTTCATTCGCCCAGCTGACTGCCTGGGTGCGGTTTTTTACGCTCAGCTTACGGAAAACATTGTACAGATGTGTACGTACCGTGTTTTCACTGATAAACAGCGCGCGAGCAATATCCATGTTGGTTGCGCCGCAGCGTAATTCATTGAGAATTTCACATTCACGCTCGGTGAGCGGCGAACTCTCCGCCGGGATCGATGTATGATCCGCGGCATACATCGCCGGGTGCATCACGCTCAATTCAGCCGTCTGTTCGCCATTAAGTACGGCCTTAACGCCCTCAATTAAGCGCGATTCATCATCGTCATGGCGGAAAACGCCATACAGCGCAGGCCACTGCGCCATTTCATAAAGCTCATATTTTTGGGCGCTGTTGATAATCAGCAGCCGCGGATTTTCCGCATAAGATTGAATAACATCTCGCCATACCCCGTTGAGCTTTTTATTCGATACGGCGATATCGAATAATATTACCGATTCTTTCGGAAGATGCTGAGTTAGCGGTTTGTTAATATTATGAAGTGTCACCATAACCGACAATGTATCGGTCAGGTAAGTGGCAAACGCCTTACTCTGAATTGACGGGTGAGTAATAAAAACAACCTGACGAGAAAAAGATAAATTATCTGAAAAATTAATCACTTAAAACTCTCCTTAGCAAACACCCACCATCATGGTGGTTAAATGAATTAAACCTAAAATTACAAAAAATTAATAAATTTACATTTTAAAACACTATTTCACAGGAAACATCCTATTTCCATGAACAGCATAAGTCGAACATGCGAAAAGTGTCAAAAGATAATCTTATTTTTTTCTTTGTTCTGCGAGTAAAATGCCATTCGCTATTTCACTGAGGTCGTTAATTTGACGTAGTCATTTATGACTGAATTATATTCAGCCATAATAACCACAAACATTAATAAAACATTACGATAACAACACACTGGCATGACAACTGAATATTAAAACAGCGCTTATAACAGGCCCGCTGCCACACGTTGTTGAAAACTTTGCGTAAAAGTCAGCATTCCGGCTTGTTGACCGGTTTGCATAATCCCCGGCAATTGATGAGTTTTCCCCTCGCGGATCAAATTCGCTACCGCTGGGGTATTCACCAAAAGCTCATATAGCGCAACTCTTCCCTCTGACGCTGTCGGCAATAATTTTTGTGCCAGCACCGCACATAAACTTCCCGCTAGCTGGCTGCGTATTTGTTCTTTTTCCTGCGCGGGGAAGACATCCACCAGACGCTCAATCGCCTGTGCCGCACCTCGGGTATGCAGCGTGGCCATCACCAGATGTCCGGTCTCCGCGGCGGTCAGCGCCAGGCGGATCGTTTCGTTGTCGCGCAGCTCACCCAACAGAATCACATCGGGATCCTGGCGCAGCGCCCCCTTCAGCGCCGAGGAAAAAGAGGGGCAGTCACGTCCGATTTCACGTTGTTGAATCAGGCATCGCTCGCTGTGATGGACAAACTCCACCGGATCTTCCAGCGTCAGAATATGCCCTTCACGCTGCTGGTTGAGATGGTTGACCATCGCCGCGAGGGTGGTCGACTTACCGCTGCCGGTGGCGCCGGTCACCAGAATCAAACCGCTTTCTTCATTCAGCAGTTCCGTCAGCGCCGCCGGTACACGCAGCGCCTCAATCCGGGGGCAGCTTTCCGGCAACAGACGTAGCGCTAATGAAATACCCCGGGCGTGAGAAAATGCGCTGGCGCGAAGGCGCGGGACGCCGACGGGGGCTAAAGCAAAATCCACCTGTCCGTTGGCCCGCCAGTGCGCGCGCTGTTTCTCATCGAGCCACCTGTCAAGCCATTTCACAATATCCGGCGTGTGAAATGGCGCCGGCTCAAGCTTTCCCTGCCGACGCCAGCGCGCTGCCGAGGTATTGCACAGGTGTAGATCGGAGACATTATGCTTTACACTAAGGGCCACGATTTCTTCCAGCTCCATAACACATCCTCGGAATATGAACGATATTGCGCATAACCTGGCACAGGTCCGGGACAAAATCTCAGACGCTGCCGCACGCTGCGGCCGCGCTCCAGAAGAAATTACATTGCTTGCAGTGAGTAAAACTAAACCTGCGAGTGCCATTGAAGAAGCGATAGCCGCAGGCCAGGTGGCCTTTGGCGAAAACTACGTCCAGGAAGGGGTGGAAAAAATCCGCTACTTCCAGGAAGCAGGCGCCTCTTCGCTGCAGTGGCACTTTATCGGGCCGCTGCAGTCCAACAAAAGTCGTCTGGTGGCGGAACACTTTGACTGGTGCCACACCGTCGATCGTCTGAAAATCGCCACGCGGCTTAGCGAGCAGCGCCCTTCGCACCTTCCGCCGCTTAATGTCTTGATTCAAATAAACATTAGTGACGAACAGAGCAAGTCGGGCATTCTGCTTGATGCGCTGGATGGACTGGCAGCGGAGATTGCCGCCCTGCCCAACCTGCGTCTACGCGGGTTAATGGCAATTCCGGCACCTGAGTCAGAATATGTAAGGCAGTTTGCCGTGGCCCAACAAATGGCGGTAGCATTTGCGCGATTGAAAACGCAATACCCTACGGTCGATACGTTGTCTTTGGGCATGTCGGATGATATGGAAGCCGCAATCGCGGCGGGAAGCACGATGGTGCGCATCGGTACCGCAATTTTCGGTGCGCGCGACTACAGCAAAAATTAAGGAATCTGAGGAACGCCATGAAGACGTTGACTTTCCTGCTGGCAACGGTCATTGAACTCTACACCATGATCATGTTGCTACGCGTCTGGATGCAGTGGGCACGCTGCGATTTTTACAACCCGTTTTCGCAGTTTGTCGTTAAGGTCACCCAGCCTGTCGTCGGGCCGCTGCGACGCATTATCCCGGCCATGGGCCCCATCGACAGCTCCTCGCTGCTGATCGCCTTTATTCTCTGCGTTGTGAAAGCCATCGTGCTGTTTATGGTGGTCACCTTCCAGCCAATTATCTGGATCTCCGCGCTGCTGATTCTGATTAAGACCGTCGGCCTGCTGATATTCTGGGTACTGCTGCTGATGGCGATCATGAGCTGGGTAAGCCAGGGCCGTAGTCCGGTGGAGTTCGTTCTGATGCAGCTGGCCGACCCGCTGCTGCGCCCTATCCGCAAAATGCTGCCGTCAATGGGCGGTATCGACTTTTCGCCGATGGTGCTGGTGCTGCTGCTGTACGTGGTCAATATGGGCATCGCCGAACTGCTGCAGGCGACGGGTAACGTTCTGCTTCCGGGGCTGTGGATGGCGCTATGAGTGCCGTCGAAGTCTGCGCTGACGGGCTGGTGTTGCGGCTGTATATTCAGCCCAAGGCCAGCCGTGATAGCATCGTTGGTTTACATGGCGACGAACTGAAAGTCGCCATTACCGCTCCCCCCGTAGATGGCCAGGCTAACGCCCATCTGGTTAAATTCCTCGCCAAACAGTTTCGTGTCGCGAAAAGCCAGGTTCTGCTTGAAAAAGGGGAGCTTGGTCGCCACAAACAGATAAAAATCATCAACCCGCAACAGATCCCGACTGCGGTCGCGGCACTGACAAAATAGACAGGATTAATGATGCAAAAAGTTGTTCTCGCCACCGGTAACGCCGGGAAGGTTCGCGAGCTGGCCTCGCTGCTGGAAGATTTTGGACTGGATATCGTTGCTCAAACCGAGCTGGGCGTAGATTCCGCCGAGGAAACCGGACTGACCTTTATCGAAAATGCGATTCTGAAAGCCCGCCATGCCGCACAGATAACCGGCTTACCGGCGATTGCCGACGATTCCGGTATTGCGGTAGACGCGCTGGGCGGCGCGCCGGGAATCTATTCAGCGCGTTACTCCGGAGAAGACGCTACCGACCAGCAGAACCTGGAAAAACTGCTCGCTGCCCTGAAGGACGTCCCGGACGACCAGCGTCAGGCACAATTCCACTGCGTGCTGGTCTATCTGCGACATGCGGCCGACCCGACGCCGGTTGTTTGTCACGGCAGCTGGCCTGGGGTCATTACCCGGCAGGCGGCGGGCAGCGGTGGCTTCGGCTATGACCCGATCTTCTTTGTTCCGACCGAGGGCAAGACCGCGGCGGAACTCAGCCGTGAAGAAAAAAGCGCGATTTCCCATCGCGGGCGCGCGTTGAAACTGTTACTGGAAGCGTTACGTAATGGCTAATTTGCCGCCTCTGAGCCTGTATATTCATATCCCATGGTGTGTGCAGAAATGTCCGTACTGCGACTTCAACTCGCATGCGCTAAAGGGCGAGGTGCCGCACGATGATTATGTGCAGCATCTGCTGACCGACCTGCGGGCCGATGCAGCCTATGCCCAGGGACGTGAAATCGGCACGATTTTCATTGGCGGGGGGACGCCGAGCCTGCTCTCCGGGCCGGCCATGCAAACTCTGCTCGACGGCGTGCGCGACTGCCTGCCGCTGGCCGCGGGTGCGGAGATCACCATGGAAGCCAACCCAGGCACCGTGGAAGCCGATCGCTTCGTGGAGTACCAGCGTGCAGGCGTGAACCGTATCTCCATCGGCGTGCAAAGCTTTAGCGAACCTAAACTGCAGCGCCTGGGCCGTATTCACGGCCCCGCAGAGGCGAAACGGGCGGCGCACCTGGCCAGCGGTCTCGGGCTACGCAGCTTCAATCTTGACCTGATGCACGGCCTGCCGGATCAGTCGCTGGAAGAGGCGCTGGACGATCTGCGTCAGGCCATCGACCTTAATCCGCCGCATCTCTCCTGGTATCAACTGACCATTGAGCCAAATACCCTGTTTGGCTCCCGTCCGCCGGTGCTGCCGGATGACGACGCCCTGTGGGATATCTTTGAGCAGGGACATCGTCTGCTCACGGCGGCAGGTTATCAGCAGTATGAGACCTCGGCCTATGCCAAACCGGGTTATCAGTGTCAGCACAACCTGAACTACTGGCGCTTTGGCGACTACCTTGGCATCGGCTGCGGCGCGCACGGGAAAATCACCTTCCCGGACGGGCGCATTCTGCGTACGGCAAAAACGCGCCATCCGCGGGGCTACATGGAAGGCCGCTACCTCGAACGCCAGCATGACGTGGCAGCCGCCGACAAACCCTTCGAGTTCTTTATGAACCGCTTCCGTCTGCTGGAGGCGGCACCGCGCAGTGAATTCAGCCGCTACACCGGTCTGGAAGAACGCGTGATCCGGCCGCAAATTGATGCCGCCATCGCCCAGGGCTACCTGGCTGAAGATGAGCACTGCTGGCAGATAACCGAGCACGGTAAGCTGTTTTTAAACTCGCTGCTGGAGCTGTTTCTCAGCGAAGAGTAATCCCCCCGGGCGGTCCTTGACCGCCCGTTGTTGTTCTTTTCTCCCTCACTTCTCCGTCCGTTTTTTGTTCCCGAGTCGGTCAAATTACCCGATCACTTTTTATGCAATTCTTTGCAGCCAATCACAAATCCGCATCGACTTTTTTCCATTTCTTGACTCCGTTTTAGTGCGGTGGTAATCCTGCTTCATCGGTTGAGCAAATGTAAAACCGAAGTATCCTACATGTGAATTATTGGTAACTCTTATTAAAAAAGTCTTTATGACGTCGGCTCAGGCTGGCGGGCTCAAGCACATAAAAAAGAGGGTAATATAATGAATTACCGTAATATTTTTATCGCACTCGCAACAATATCCGGCGGTATTTCCGCGTCGGCACAAGCGGCCGAATCCGCCACCGTGGCATTTCTCATGCCCGACCAGGCCTCCACGCGTTATGAGCAGCATGATTTCCCCGGTTTCAAAGCGGAAATGAGCAAACTGTGCGCAGAGTGTAAGGTCATTTATCAAAACGCTAACGCCAGCGCGACGCTGCAACAGCAGCAGTTCAATTCGGTCATTGCCCAGGGAGCGAAGATTATCGTTCTCGATCCGGTTGACTCCTCCGCGGCCGCCGCCCTGGTCGAAAATGCCCAGGCTCAGGATGTTAAAGTGATCGCTTACGATCGCCCGATCCCCGACAAGCCTGCCGATTTTTACGTCTCGTTTGATAACGAAGGTATCGGCTATGCGATTTCACAATCGCTGGTTAATCATCTGCAAGAGAGCGGCGTGCCAAAAGGGGCCGGCGTCCTGCAGATTAATGGCTCGCCGACCGATGCCGCCGCAGGGCTTATCCGCGATGGTATTCATCGTGGGCTGAAAGCGTCGGGTTACACCACCCTCGCGGAGTTTGATACTCCGGAATGGGCGCCGCCAAAAGCGCAGGAGTGGGCCGCCGGGCAGATCACCCGCTTCGGGGACAAAATTAAAGGCGTCGTCGCGGCCAATGACGGCACCGGCGGCGGCGCCATTGCCGCTTTTAAAGCCGCCGGCGTACAGCCGGTTCCGCCGGTCACCGGGAACGACGCGACGATTGCCGCGCTGCAGCTCATCATCGCTGGCGACCAGTACAACACCATCTCCAAACCGTCAGAAATCGTTGCCGCGGCCGCGGCGAAAGTGGCCGTAGAACTCATTCAGGGTAAGAAACCGCAGGCGAGCACCACGCTGTACAACACGCCTTCTCAGCTGTTTACCCCGGCAGTCATCACCGCCAAAAACATCAAAGCGGAAATTTTCGATAAAAAGATCCAGACCTACGCTCAGGTGTGTACCGGTGATTACACCGCAGCCTGCCAGAAATTAGGTATTGAGAAGTAATGCTGCCCCTGCGTCCGTCGTCGCCGACGGGCGTAGTTTCGCCATCATTGAGGTCTTTTTTATGTCGCAACAACAAGACATCGTCGCCAACACCAGGCAACCAATTTTAAAACTGAGTCATGTCTCCAAACACTTCGGCGCGGTCTCCGCCCTGACGGATATCGAGCTGGAGGTTCATGCCGGCGAAGTGGTCGCCCTGGTGGGCGATAACGGCGCGGGAAAATCCACGCTGGTGAAAATTCTCGCCGGCGTACACCAGCCCACGACCGGCACTATTGAGTTTGACGGTAAAGCCATCACTCTCGACAGTCCGGGCAAGGCGCTGGAGTACGGTATCGCCACGGTCTTTCAGGATTTAGCGCTGTGCGAAAATCTCGACGTCGTCGCGAACCTGTTTTTAGGCCACGAAATTTCGCCGCTGCAGCTGGACGAAGTGGCGATGGAGGTGCGGGCCTGGACGCTATTGCAGGAGCTGGCGGCCAGAATCCCGTCGGTGCGCGAGCCGATTGCCTCGCTTTCCGGCGGCCAGCGCCAGACGGTGGCGATCGCGCGTTCGCTGCTGATGACCCCCAAAATCATCATGCTTGATGAGCCCACCGCCGCGCTCGGCGTGGCCCAGACGGCGGAAGTGCTCAATTTGATTGAGCGCGTTCGCGAGCGCGGCCTCGGCGTCATTATCATCAGCCACAATATGGAAGACGTCCGTGCGGTGGCCGATCGCATCGTGGTGCTGCGGCTCGGGCGCAATAAAGGCATCTTTACCCCCGACGCCTCAAATCAGGATCTGGTGGCGGCCATTACCGGCGCAACAGAGAACGCCGTTTCACGTCGCGTCGAACGAAAATCACAGTCTAGCGCTTCCGGAGTGATTTAATTTTATGAACAGCAAGACAGCATCCCGCCCCGCTCTGGATCGCAGCGATGAGCGCGTCCAGCACAACGACGGCCTGTTCGGCGTGGTACGTGCGCAGTTCAATCGTATCAAAACCGGCGATCTGGGGACCGCGCCGGTCATCGCCGGGCTGATCGTGATCTCCCTGGTTTTCACCTGGCTCAACCCGGTCTATATCGCACCCAATAACCTGGTTAACCTGCTTTTTGACTGTGCTACCGTTGGGTTTATCTCACTGGGGATCGTCTGCGTACTGATGCTCGGCGAAATCGATCTTTCGGTGGGCTCAATGAGCGGACTCTCTTCGGCGATTGTTGGCGTGCTGTGGGTTAATGCCGGCTGGCCGGTTGCCGCAGCGATTGCCGTTGCGCTGCTGTGCGGTATCGCCGTCGGGCTGCTTTACGCTCTGCTGTATAACCGCGTCGGCATGCCAAGCTTCGTCGCGACGCTCGCCGGCCTGCTGGCCCTGCTCGGGCTGCAGCTGTATATCCTCGGGCCCAGCGGCAGCATTAACCTGCCCTACGCCTCTCCGCTGGTGCGCTTTGGCCAGCTGCTAGTGATGCCGGGCTGGTTCTCTCATCTTATGGCGCTGCTGCCCGGGCTGGCGATTCTGATATTTGGCCTCAAAACGCGTACGCGCCGCCTGGCAGCGAACCTGTCGGCGGAAGCCGTCAGCTCACTGTTGTTGCGCGCGATTCTGCTTACGGTCATCTTTGAAGCCGCCGTGTTCTATCTTAATCTCGGGCGCGGCGTACCGTGGATTTTCGGCCTGTTCGTCGCCTTCGTGATGATGCTCAACTATGCGCTCAAGCGGACTCAATGGGGGCGATCTATGTTTGCCGTCGGCGGCAACCGCGAAGCCGCACGTCGTTCAGGGATCAACGTACGGGCTATTTACGTCAGCGCTTTTGTACTCTGCAGCACGCTCGCCACCTTTGGCGGCATTCTGGCCGCTTCCCGACTGGCCTCGGCGAGCCAGCAGGCCGGGACCGGTGACGTGAACCTGAACGCCATTGCGGCGGCGGTCATCGGCGGTACCAGTCTGTTCGGCGGGCGCGGAAGCGCCTGGTCCGCTCTGCTGGGGATCATCGTGATTCAGTCGATTTCGAATGGTTTGACGCTGTTGAATTTGCCGTCATCGCTACGCTACATCATTACCGGCTGCGTGCTGGCGATTGCGGTGATTATTGACTCGCTGGCCCGCCGTTCCCGCGTTTCGCACGGACGTGCCTGAGAAGGTTGAACGCGGTGTGCCCCGGTGAAGGCCGCGGCACACCGCAGAGAGCGTTATTTCAGGGAACTCACCAGCGCTTTGCGGCTGTCTTCAAGGGAGACGACCCGGCTACAAACGTCTTTACCAAATTTCTGGAAATCCGCTTCCTGGTTTTTCCACTCTTCCTGAATCGCGGTTTGCAGGCCGCCGAGGCTGCCGAGGATCCCCTGCAGCGGATTGCCACCGCCTTTCAGGACCGCCTTCGCGCCCATCTCGTTGATACTGTCCTGCAGAATGCCGCCCATCGCCTGATTAACCAGCTGCTGGCCGTCGGCGCGCACCTGATCGATCGCTTTGTAATGGAAAGTCAGGCCGTCGCTGCGACGTTCAATAATGCGGTTCATCTGGGTTTTCAGCTGCGCGTCAAGTTTGGTCAGACGACCATGCATACTGCTGCTGGCGCCAACCTGCTCGGTAATGATTTTATCCAGCGCCTGACGCCCTTTTTCGACTCGCGTACGCGCGCCGTCATCAATCCATGGCAGGCTGCTGCGCAAGCCGGCCTGATAATCCTGGGCCTGCTCACGCTGGGCCGCAGTCAGAGAATACTGTTTTCCGTTATAGGTCAGATTGCCGTCCGGTTTAATCACCAGATCGCCGTTCTCCCCTGTTACCTGCACCTGATGCGGGCTGAGGATCACGTCGTCACGCGGCGTGACGCTACATTGGTAGTCCGCGTGCGCGGACAGAGCGGTAACGGACAGCGCCACCGCCAGCAGCGTTTTGCGCATCATAAAACTCCCTTAAGACAAAACGGGTCGGCAATTGCCGACCCTTGTCAAACTTAGTCCCACCAGACGTCAAAAAGTTCGCTGGTGCGCACATCGGCAAGCCCGCGTTCTTCCAGCCACTTGCGGACAATGGCCTGATGCTCTTCGGTACATTTCCCGATTTCCTGCAGACAGATCAGCCCTTCCCAGGAGAGGTAACCGCTGCCGTCAAACGCCAGTTTGTTCGGCTCGATCACTTCCTCAATCAGGTCATTCACGGTGCGATCGATATGCTCTTCGGTGCTCCCTTCCGGAAAACGCCATGCGACGGAAAAACCGATTTCCTGAAACTCGTCGATATGCATTTTTTTACGCAGACGACGGCTACGATTCTTTGCCATTATTTCACCCTCTCGAACATTAAGTCCCATACGCCGTGGCCAAGACGATGGCCACGCTGTTCAAATTTGGTTACCGGACGCGATTCCGGGCGCGGTACATAATCGTTGCTTTCTGACAGGTTACGATACCCTTCCAGCGATGACATCACTTCCAGCATATGCTCGGCATACGGCTCCCAGTCGGTCGCCATGTGGAAGACGCCGCCCAGTTTAAGCTTGCTTTTCACCAGCTCAGCAAAAGGCGCCTGTACGATACGGCGTTTATTATGACGCGCTTTATGCCACGGGTCAGGGAAAAACAGCTGCACCATATTGAGGGAATTATCCGGAATCATGGTGTGGAGCACCTCGACCGCATCGTGACACATCACGCGCAGGTTGTGTACACCCTCTTCTTCGGCGGAGGCCAGGCAGGCACCGACGCCCGGTGAGTGAACTTCGATACCGAGGAAATTCTGCTCAGGCTTCGCTTTCGCCATCGCCACCAGCGAAGCGCCCATGCCGAATCCGATCTCCAGCGTCGTCGGCGCGTTGCGGCCAAACAGCGCGGCAAAATCGAGCGGCGCATCGTTGAACTCAACGCCCATCACCGGCCAAATGTTATCCAGCGCATGCTGCTGCCCTTTGGTCAGGCGGCCCTGGCGGCGGACGAAGCTACGAATACGGCGCAGCGGGCGGCCGTTTTCATCGAATTCCGGAGATATGACGTCGTTTTTCATAAAAGTTAGGTCTGCTTGTGAGAGTGTGCGGAAAACGGGCATTATCCAAAGTTACCCGACGGATGCAAGGGTTTACAGCCTGTCGCCCTTATGCTGCAATCTGCCACCCTGATATCGCGATTCCGGAGCTGTAGCTTTGACTTTTCTCGCCGCGCAATTTTCAGCCCAGGTGCTGGACTGGTACGACAAATACGGGCGTAAAACCCTGCCATGGCAAATGGGTAAAACGCCTTACAAAGTATGGCTCTCCGAGGTGATGTTGCAACAAACGCAGGTCGCCACGGTTATTCCCTATTTTGAACGCTTTATGGCGCGCTTCCCGACGGTTATCGATCTGGCCGAGGCGCCGCTGGATGAAGTGCTGCATCTGTGGACCGGCCTGGGCTATTACGCCCGCGCGCGTAATTTACATAAGGCGGCGCAGCAGGTGGCGAGCCTGCACGGCGGCGAATTCCCGCAAACCTTTGACGAAGTGGCGGCGCTACCCGGCGTCGGACGCTCCACGGCCGGCGCGATTTTATCCCTCTCCCTTGGCAAGCATTACCCCATTCTCGATGGCAACGTGAAGCGCGTGCTGGCCCGCTGCTATGCGGTCAACGGCTGGCCGGGGAAAAAAGAGGTTGAGAAACGATTATGGCAGATCAGCGAAGAGGTCACCCCGGCAAAAGGGGTCGAGCGCTTTAACCAGGCGATGATGGATCTCGGGGCGATAGTCTGCACCCGTACAAAACCCAAATGCGAGATCTGTCCGTTAAGTAACGGCTGCATCGCTTACGCAAACCATTCATGGGCACAATATCCTGGCAAAAAACCGAAGCAGACCATTCCGGAGCGGACGGGCTATTTCCTGCTGATGCAGCATGGCAACGCGGTGTTACTTTCCCAGCGTCCGCCGGTCGGCTTATGGGGCGGATTATTCTGTTTTCCGCAGTTTGAAGAGGAGGCCGCGCTCCGCGAATGGCTGGCTGAGCGTGGGATAAAGGATGATAATCTGACGCAGCTGACCGCGTTCCGCCACACTTTCAGCCATTTCCATCTGGATATTGTGCCGATGTGGCTTAGCATAGATTCATCTGGCGCATGCATGGATGAAGGCAGCACACTCTGGTATAACTTAGCGCAGCCGCCGTCGGTTGGACTGGCGGCTCCCGTGGAGCGCTTGTTGCAACAGTTGAAGGCCGGGGCTCTTGCATAGCTTTCTGGCGAATAAAGAGGATGACTAATGAGCAGAACGATTTTTTGTACTTTCCTGCAGCGTGAAGCGGATGGCCAGGATTTCCAGCTGTATCCGGGTGAGTTAGGCAAACGCATCTATAACGAGATTTCGAAAGAGGCGTGGGCCCAGTGGCAGCATAAGCAAACCATGTTAATCAACGAGCAAAAGCTCAACATGATGAACGTGGAGCATCGCAAGCTGCTGGAACAGGAGATGATCCAGTTCCTGTTTGAAGGGAAAGATGTGCACATTGAAGGCTACACGCCGCCTGAAAAAAAGTAAGAGTCCTCTGACTCTTAAGCACAACAAACACAACGCACACTCCCGGAATGATGAAAAAATATTTAGCGCTAGCGCTCATTGCGCCTTTGCTCGTTTCGTGTTCCAGCTCAAATAAAAAGGGCGATGGGTATAACGAAGCCTGGGTTAAGGACACCAACGGCTTCGATATTCTGATGGGTCAGTTCGCCCATAACATCGAAAATATTTGGGGTTATAACGAAGTTCTGCTCGCCGGGCCGAAAGACTACGTTAAGTACACCGATCAGTATCAGACCCGTAGCCACATCAACTTTGATGAGGGCACCATCACCGTCGAGACCATCGCCGGTACCGATCCGACCGGCCGTTTACGTCAGACCATCATTAAGACGCTACTGATGGGCGACGATCCGGGGTCAATCGACCTCTATTCCGATGCCGATGATATCCAGATCTCGAAAGAGCCGTTCCTGTACGGCCAGGTGGTGGATAACCACGGCGATCCGATTCGCTGGGAGTGGCGAGCCTCGCGCTATGCCGATTATCTGCTGCAAACGCGGCTGAAAAGCCGCAGCAACGGCCTGCGGATGATCTACAGCATCACCATTAATCTGGTGCCGAACCACCTCGACAAACGTGCGCATAAGTACATCGGGTACGTTCGCCAGTCGGCGCGGAAGTATGGCGTCGATGAGTCGCTGATTCTGGCGATTATGCAGACCGAATCCTCTTTCAACCCGTACGCCGTGAGCCATGCTGATGCGCTGGGTCTGATGCAGGTTGTGCAGCACAGCGCCGGGAAAGATGTCTTCCGGGCGCAGGGGAAATCGGGACTGCCAAGCCGCAGCTATCTGTTCGATCCGGCGAATAACATTGATACCGGCACCGCCTATCTGGCGATGCTGAATAATGTGTACCTGTCAGGTATCGATAACCCGACCTCGCGCCGCTATGCCGTGATCACCGCATATAACGGCGGTGCCGGCAGCGTATTGCGCGTCTTCTCCAGCGATAAGGTCCAGGCGGCCAATATTATCAACAGCATGACGCCGGGGGATGTCTATTCCACCCTCACCAACCGTCACCCGTCGGCGGAATCGCGCCGCTATCTTTATAAGGTGAATACGGCGCAGAAGTCCTACCGCCGGAAATAAGGTTATCTCCTCACCCGCCCCTTTCCTGACGTGAGAGGGGCGGTTTTTCCCGCTTCACCTCGCCTTTCCCATAGGAAAATGTTATTTGCATCACAATCTAATCTGCAAATTAATGGGGATTGCATTTTTTTGCGGAAGGTAACAAAACATCGCGGCGTTAACTGATAGAATTTCATCAAATTGAAACCCTGAATGTAATTATCACAACACATCCCCCGCTTACTCGTGAGGAAAATAACATGAACCTTAAGCTGCAGCTTAAAATATTGTCGTTTCTGCAGTTCTGCCTGTGGGGTAGTTGGCTGACTACACTTGGCTCCTATATGTTTGTGACGCTCAAGTTCGACGGTGCGTCTATCGGCGCCGTTTACAGCTCGCTCGGCATTGCGGCGGTTCTGATGCCAACGCTGCTGGGTATCGTGGCGGATAAGTGGATCAGCGCGAAGTGGGTTTACGCGCTGTGCCATCTGGTGGGGGCGGGTACGCTGTTTATGGCGGCCCAGGTCACCACGCCAGGGGAGATGTTCTTTGTGATTCTGCTTAACTCGCTGGCCTATATGCCAACGTTGGGCTTAATCAACACGATTTCCTACTACCGACTGAAATCCGCCGGTCTGGATATTGTGACGGATTTCCCACCGATTCGTATCTGGGGCACCATCGGCTTTATCATGGCAATGTGGGGCGTCAGCTTCGCGGGCTTCGAACTGAGCCACATGCAGCTCTACATCGGTGCGGTGCTTTCCGTTGTCCTCGCGCTGTTCACCCTGACGCTGCCGCACGTTCCGGTCTCCAATCAGCAGAAAAACCAGAGCTGGAGCAGCATGCTTGGCCTCGACGCCTTTGCCCTGTTTAAAAACAAGCGGATGGCGATTTTCTTTATTTTCTCCATGCTGTTAGGCGCAGAGCTGCAAATCACCAACATGTTCGGGAATACCTTCCTGCACAGCTTCGATAATAACCCGCTGTTCTCCGGGAGCTTTATCGTTGAGCACGCGTCGGTGATGATGTCGATTTCCCAGATCTCCGAAACCCTGTTCATTCTGACCATTCCGTTCTTCCTGAGCCGCTATGGCATCAAGAACGTGATGATTATCAGTATCTTCGCCTGGATGCTGCGCTTCGGTCTCTTCGCCTATGGCGATCCGACCCCGTTCGGCACCGTGCTGCTGGTTCTGTCGATGATTGTTTACGGCTGCGCCTTCGACTTCTTCAACATCTCCGGCTCGGTGTTTGTTGAGAAAGAGGTGAGACCTGAAATCCGCGCCAGCGCCCAGGGGATGTTCCTGATGATGACCAACGGCTTCGGCTGTATCCTCGGCGGCGTGGTGAGCGGGAAAGTGGTGGAGATGTATACCACCAACGGCATCACCGACTGGCAGCCTGTCTGGCTGATCTTTGCCGCCTACTCGCTGGTTCTGGCCATCGCCTTCATCGCGCTGTTCAAGTACAAGCACGTTCGCGTGCCGAACGGTGCGCAGCCGATTGCGCATTGATCCTTGATGTGTTGTGCCCGGTGGCGGCTACGCCTTACCGGGCCTACAAACCGCAAACCGTAGGCCGGGTAAGCGTTAGCGCCACCCGGCTATTTTATTGCAGAGAGCACCCACCCCACCGACAGCAAATCCGCACTGCCGCCCGGGCTCAGATTGTGTTCAATCAATGCCTTATCCATCTTAAGCAACGTCTCGCGATCCCAGCCATTAGCTAGTAATTCCCGCGCATAGCTCTGCACATATCGCAGCCCGTGAATACCGCCGCGCGACACCAGATTACTGTCCGGATTCACCGCCATCAGGCGCAGGAGCAAATCATGCAGCTGGCGGCCGTTCCACAGGGGCAAGACGCGACGTACCGTCGCAAAACCACTTTCCGCCTCACCGCGTGCGCCGGTTAAACCCAGCTGCTGAAACTGACGTTCGCCTGCGGTTACTGCCGCACTGCGGCCAGCCAGCTCACGCGCCACCAGCCCCCGGCACAGAATCCTCACTTCGCTACAGAGGCTTGACGCGGTCACCTCCCGCACTCTTCCGGCGGCAAAACAGAGCAGCCCGAGAGAAAATATCCCCCCTTTATGAGTATTCACGCCGCCGGTTGCGGCATACATTGCCTGCTCGCAGGCAATGCCCATCGGGCGTAGCAGACGCAGCTGCTCGCCTGCCGGTTGGTCTGCGTAGTCACTCCCCAGCTCGGTAAAGCGGGAGAGCCACGGCGTAATCGCAGTAATACTGCGGACAAACAGAGCGTGGTCCATATCATGATGAGCCCCGTTGTTGAGTCGGTCCACCAGCCCCGGCTTGGGGGTCAGCTCCAGCTCCTGCCACAGGGCCTCTTCCGCCAGACGAGGGACCTCAATGGCGCAAAATTTAGTCGCGGGCAAACCAGTCATTGATAATCTTCTCCACGCCTCCCACCACCTGTCCGACCGGATGCTTGCGCGAGCGAGAGCAGACATGCGCCGGCTCATCGCACACCAGGCAGCGGCGCATGTGCAGCCCCAGCGACAGACGGCCAACGTGGCCATCCTGCGGGCAGATCACATCCAGATCCCACAGCCTACCGAGCGGATGACTCTGCTCCAGCGCCACGCAGTGGGCCTTGATCTCCGGCGCATTATGCGCCACAGACCACATCGCCTCAGGCCCCGTCGGGAGCCACAGCACCTGGCGATCCCGCACCGGCCAGCGGTTCTCCCACAGCAGCTGGTCGCACATCTGGAGCGCCACGCCCATCGTATTGCGGTAGCGGAGACTATTTTTTACCGTCCCCGGCGTCACCAGGGTCAGCGAAATAATCGGCTGTTGATAACGTCTTAGCCAGTCAGCCTGGCGCGCCGCGCGGCACTCTTTCGCCGCCAGCCACGCCTCCAGGCTGACACCCGCCTCCACGGGTGTCACAGTGGTCATGTTGCTACTCCTTAACCTGGCGCACAGTATCAATCACCCGCCCGTCGCGGTAGCGAATGACGCCGACGATTTTGTCCGTGAATTCAATGGGTCTGGGGACCCCGCAGAGCGAGATAGCCCGCGCGTACAGCGCGTCGATATCGACGATGTTCATCCCGGCGGCAATCAGGCGCGCGCGGATCTCCGGTCGTGCCGGATTCACCGCAATGCCGTGGTCAGTGACCAGGACATCGATGCTTTCTCCCGGCGTCAGTCGCGTCGTCACCCGCTTCACTACCGTGGGAATGCGGCTACGCAGCAGCGGGGCGACGACAATAGTCAGGTTTGCCGCTGCCGCCACATCACAGTGACCGCCGGACGCCCCGCGCATGACGCCGTCGGAACCGGTAATCACGTTAACGTTGAAATCGACGTCGATTTCCAGCGCGCTGAGAATAGCCACGTCGAGCTGGTCACAGCTCGCCGCCTTGCTGCCCGGGTTGGCATAGACGTTGGTGGAGATCTCCACATGATGAGGGTTGCGCGCCAGCGAAGCGGCCGCCTGACCGTCGAAGCACTGCGTATCGAGCAGCTTTTCAATCAGTCCTTTCTCATGCAGATCCACCAGACTGCCGGTAATCCCCCCCAGCGCAAAACGGGCTTTCACGCCGCTACGCTCCATCTTCTCTTCCATAAAGCGGGTGCAGGCGGTGGCCGCCGCACCGGAACCGGTCTGCATCGAAAAACCGTCCCTGAAGTACCCGGAGTGCTCAATCACATCTGCCGCATAGCGGGCGATCATCAGTTCACGCGGGTTACTGGTGACGCGCGCCGCGCCGACGCTGATCTTCGCCGGGTCGCCCACGCTATCCACCTGCACGATGTAATCCACCTGATCCTGCATCAGGCTCGCGGGCATATTGGGGAAAGGCACCAGTTCTTCAGTCAGCAGCACCACCCGTCGGGCAAAGTGCGCATCGACCATCGCATAGCCGAGCGAACCGCAGCAGGAGCGCCCGTGGGTGCCGTTGGCATTGCCGAACTCATCGCTGCACGGCACACCGAGAAACGCGACGTCAATGTTCAGCTCGCCATCCTGTAATAATTTCACTCGCCCGCCGTGGGAATGGATCTGTACCGGCTCATCCATCACTCCGTGGGAGATAGCCTCCGCCAGTTTCCCGCGCATCCCTGAGGTATAAATGCGACGAATCACCCCGCTCTGGATATGTTCGATAAGAGCATCGTTGCAGGTCATCAAGGAGCTGGAAGCCAACGTCAGGCCTTTAAAACCCATTTGCGCCAGCTTCGCCACCACGCTGTTAATCACCCGATCGCCTTCACGGAAGGCATGGTGAAAGGAGATAGTCATTCCGTCCTGCAGGCCGCTGCGCACCACCGCCTCCTCGAGGGATTCACACAGCTTACGGCGATGCTTTTCCTCTACGTCGGCCAGCCAGGGCGTCGCGCTGAGGGCAGAATCAAACGGTTTTAGATCCCGCAGATGGGGGAAGGTCGCATGGAGAAGTTCTGTCTGGTTCATTGTTTTATCCTTAACGGCGTACGCCGGAGGCGGCCGCGCGTTCCAGCACTCTCTGTGCGTGGTTAATAATCGGGGCGTCGACCATTTTGCCGTTGAGCGAGACCACGCCCAGGCCATTGCGTTCCCCCTCCTGCGCGGCCTCAATCACTAACTGCGCGTGTTCAACCTCCTGTCGGGTTGGCGCATACGCATTGTGCAGCAGGTCAATCTGACGCGGGTTAATCAACGATTTGCCGTTAAAGCCCATTTTGCGAATCAACTCGACTTCGCGCAGGAATCCGGCTTCGTCGTTCACGTCTGACCACACCACGTCGAAGGCATCGATGCCGGCTGCCCGCGCGGCATGCAGTACCGCACAGCGGGCGTAGAACAGTTCGGTACCATCGCTGCGCTCGGTCTGCATATCCATCACATAATCAAAGGCCGCCAGCGCAATACCAATCAGCCGCGGGGAACGGCGAGCAATAGCCACGGCGTTAATGACGCCAACGGCCGACTCAATCGCCGCCATGATGCGGGTGGACCCCACTTCACGCCCGCAGTCGCGCTCGATGCGCACCAGGTGGCTTTCCAGTTCGTCGATATCTTCCGGAGTATCGGTTTTCGGCAATCGGATCACGTCCACGCCAGCTCGCACGGCGGCTTCCAGATCCAGCAAGCCAAACGGCGTGCTCAGCGGGTTAATGCGCACCACGGTTTCGATATCCTGATACATCGGGTGCTGGAGCGCATGCCAGACCAGCAGGCGCGCGCTGTCTTTCTCGCGCAGCGCCACCGCGTCCTCAAGATCGAACATGATCGAATCGGGACGGTAGATAAAGGCGGTAGAGAGCATCGCTGCGTTAGCGCCCGGCAGGAATAACATGCTACGACGGAGCCTGTTCATCACAGCGTCCTCCAGTCGATATGCGGTTCATCGGCAGCGCGCAGCACCGCGCTTTGCAGGCGCGCGCGAATGACGCAATCCAGCGCGCCTTTGTCTTCGATGATAATCAACCCCTGCCGCACCGCCATCGCGTGCAGCGTTTCCTCAACCACCTGACGAATCTGCTCGCCAAACTGCTTTATCACTTCACTGTGGATGACAATCTCCAGCTCGCCGTCGGCGGGGGCGATTTTCACCATCAGGTCGCTGGACTCCTGCGTACCGGCCAGCGCCTCCCTTACAATTTTCATGATCGTTTCCTGATAATTAAGCGACTTCCGCGCTGTAGTGCGCTTCGAGATGCGCGAAAGTGGATTCCGGGACAATGTCCCGAATACGAGAATACTGTTCTGTCTTAAGTAAACGGCGGACTTCCGAGGCCGAAATGGCGCTTCCCCCGACCTTAATACGGGTCATCTCCTCAACGTTGATACGACCCGCCAGCAGTTCGTGCAGCGTCAGGTTGTACTGACGGGTGATATCGCAAAACGGCTCGGAGCCGATAAAACGATGGGTAATGCCGAGAGACGGCGCGATGTAGTCGCGAAAGATCAGCACGTCGATTTCACTCCACGCCTGCTGCACTTTTCCGCTCTCTTTCAGGAAGTAGGCCGGAAAAGTGGCGCGCGAGATGATGTACTGCGAGCCCTCGTGCACGGAGACATTCGCCAGATGCGCCACTCCGGCCCGTACCATCTCCAGACGCGCGGCGAACGGAAAGAATGAGGCGTCTTCACGTACCACAAACAGATGCAGCCAGTCGCAGCGTGCCGCCGCGTGTTCCACCAGATGGCGGTGGCCAAGCGTGAACGGATTCGCATTCATGACAATCGCCCCGATATCCTTGCCGGGCCGGCGCTCACCGCGCAGCGAACGGCAGTAGCGCGTAATGCCCTGCGGCGTGTTCTCCATCAATACCGCGTTATTGCCACTGCGGGCGACAGGCCAGAAGCCGCTGCGGGAAAAGCGCTCCTCGTTACAGGGCCGGGTGCAGAGGAAGAGATGAAAATGGCCGCGCGCGAGGGCGACGTTTTCCACTTCCGCCAGCAGCCGCGCGCTGAGATTCACACCGCGCAGCTGCTCATCGACCGCCACGCATTTGATAACGTTGGCGGCCAGCCCCGCGCAGCCCACCAGCTGCTCTCCGGACCAGGCCTCAACGAACAGCGTGATATCGTTGTCCATCCCCAGACCGCTGTCCGTCAGCAGGTAACGAATCCGGCTCAGACGTTCCGGGTGTTGGGCCACTTCCGTGAAGCGAAAGTCGATAGCGGGTTGCGAGTCCATCATCACGCCTTACTCAATGTGCCGTCGTCAGCGTGCTGGCTGGCGCTTCCATGATCACATTGCTGAGATGGCCAATATGCTCAATCTCAACCTCAATGCGATCGCCCTCCTGCATAAACAGCGGCGGGTTCCGCTTTTTCCCCACTCCACCCGGCGATCCGGTGATGATCACATCGCCCGGGCTTAAGCGGGTGAAGGTGCTGATGTACTCGATCAGCTCCGCCACCTTGTGGATCATGCTGCTGGTGTTGTCATCCTGAACCATCCGGCCGTTCAGCCAGGTGCGGATCGTCAGCTGATGCGGATCCGGGATCTCATCCGCGGTCGCCATCCACGGGCCGAATGCGCCGGTCTGCCGCCAGTTTTTCCCCGCGGTAAACCAGCTGTGCTGCCAGTCGCGTGCGGATCCATCCATGTAGCAGCTGTAGCCAGCAACGTGGCGCAGCGCCTCCTCGCGACGGATGTTTTCGCCGCCTTTGCCGATAATCACCGCCAGTTCGCCTTCGTAGTCAAATTCGCGGGAATGGCGCGGTTTCAACACCGGCGCGTTGTGCGCCGTCTGAGAATCGGCAAAGCGGACAAACAGCGTCGGCGCCGGATTGTGCTGATCGAACTCTTTGCGCTTTTCGGCATAGTTCATACCCACGCAGAGGATCTTTTCCGGCTGTTCAATCACCGGCAAAAAGGTCACGCCCGCCATGGGCACATCCACCGCGTCGTCGAGATAGCGGCTGGCTTCAGCCAGGCCGTTACCCTGCAGCAGCGCCTTGAGGTCGCCGTAGCGATCGCCAAGACGACGACCTAAATCAATCATCCCTTCTGCTTTGACGATGCCGAAGCTGCGAATGTCCTGATAGATAAAGCTTGCGAGTTTCATTGTTGTTTCCTGAAAACTTAAACAAGGAAGTTGCCGAGAATCAGCAGCGAGACCGAGACATTAATTGCGCCGCCGATACGAGTGGCAATCTGGGCGAATGGCATCAGGCTCATACGATTGCCGGCGGTCAGAATCGCCACATCGCCGGTGCCGCCCTGTCCGCTCTGGCAGCAGGAGACGATGGCGACATCAATCGGATGCATGCCAATCTTTTTGCCGACGAAGAAACCGGTCGCCACCAGCGCAGAGACGGTGCTGATAATCACCAGCAGGTTGCTGACGGTGAAAGCAGCGACCAGTTCGTGCCACGGGGTGATCGCGACGCCAACGGCAAACAGGATGGGATAGGTCACAGAAGTCTGGAAGAATTTGTAGACCACCTGAGAACCTTCAAGGATGCGCGGGGAGACGCCGTTAAACAGTTTCACCAGCACCGCCATGAACAGCATGCCGACCGGTGCAGGCAGACCAATCAGCTTGTGGCCCAGCATCCCCAGCATATACAGCAGTACCGCCAGCAGCGCGCCGGAAGCGATGGTAGTAACGTCGACTTTTCCGGAGAAGGCCGGCTGGGAGGCCGTTTCATCGGTATTCGCGCGGTTTGGCATCAGCTGGCCTTCACCGGTCAGGTGCGGATAGCGTTTGCCGAGTTGGTTCAGACAGCCGGAGATGATAATGGCGGTGAGGCCGCCCAGCATCACCATCGGCAGGACGCGTCCCAGCGCCACGCCCTGATCCATATGCAGCAACGTCGCATAGCCGATCGACAGCGGGATCGCGCCTTCGCCCACGCCGCCCGCCATGATCGGCAGTATGATAAAGAAGAAGATCTGGAACGGTTCAAGACCGAGCGCCAGGCCCACGCTCATACCGACGATCATGCCGACAATTTCACCGCACAGCATCGGGAAGAAGATGCGCAGGAAGCCCTGGATCAGCACGGTGCGGTTCATACTCATGATACTGCCGACAATAATGCAGCAGATGTAGAGATAGAGAATATTGGTGGATTTGTAGAATTTGGTGGTGGACTCCACCACCACATCCGGCAGCAGGCCGTAGTAGACTAGCGCCGAAGGGATGAACGTCGCGCAAATCGCCGCCGCACCAAGTTTGCCGACGATCGGCAGACGTTTGCCGAATTCGCCGCAGGCAAAACCAAAAAACGCCAGCGTGGCAACCATCACCACGATATCACTCGGTAACTTCCCCCCCAGACAATCGACGGCAATCAGCAGTCCGGCAAGAACAAACAGCGGTAAAGGAATAATCCCTACTTTCCAGCTATCCATAATATGCCACCAGCGCTCTTTGAGCGAAGGTTTGTGAATATCAATTGGGTCCTGGGTAACAGAGAAAGAATCGTCAGTTGTGCTCATTATTAAGCCCCTTGGTTATTTTGTGCAGGCAGCTTAATGTGCCAAAAGCAGACTTAATGTGAGGATCAGCATATTAAAACCGAAACTTTAATGGATGCTATGGTTTTAATGGTTTCTTTTATTTAATGTGATTCATAGTTTATTTATTGGCGTGGTTTTTATGGTTTATTTTCTAAAACGAACAAACAAATAACATTTATTAACGTAAAATTAAGATCTGCTGCGGCAGCAATATTTTCCTTATGCAGAGCGCTTGTGCAAAGGATCACAAGTTTCCGGCAAAGCAGATGCCAGCCGGAAAAAAGATGATATATTAGCCACTTCCATTGATACCCAGCGTGATAGCGATGAAAGTGTCATTTCAAATAAAGCTGTTCATTTCACTGACGGCCTTTTTCTCAGTACTCTTCGTGCTGTTGGGAGGCTATTATTATATTGATGTCGAAAAACAGCTGTATATGGAAATGAGTACGCGGGCAAAAATACAAGCAGAAGAGATCGCCATCATCCCTGTATTACGGGAAAATGTCGCCAGAAAGGATATTAGCGCAATCACTCATTTCATGCATAAAATAGCGGCACGCAGTGACGCCAGTTTTATTGTCGTCGGCGATAATCAAGGTCGTCATTTGTTTCATTCGGCGTTCGCCGACCGGGTCGGCACTCTGCTCGTGGGTGGTGATAACGAGGAGGTGCTGAAGGGCAAAACCACCACCACCATTCGCCAGGGAGGTCTGGGAATTTCGCTGCGCAGCAAAGCCCCGATATTCAGCGAGGACGGCCAGGTGGTGGGTATTGTCTCCGTGGGCTATCTCACCAGCTATCTCGACACCATTACCGTCAGTAAAGCCGTCAATATTCTGCTCGCTGCCGTTTTGCTGCTCGTGGCCCTGTTCGTGTTTTCATGGTTTTTTACCCGCAGCATTAAGAAGCAGATTTTCTCGCTGGAGCCGCGTGAAATCGGTCTGCTGGTGCGCCAGCAAAAGGCGATGATGGAGTCGATCTACGAAGGGGTGATCGCTATCGATGACCATCTGCGGATCGAGGTGATCAACCAGGCGGCGCGGAAGCTGCTGGGCCTGAATCAGCCCGCCCGACAGCTGCGCGGACAGCCGATCGGCCAGGTGATCGCCCCCGTCCCCTTCTTCTCACCGCAAACGATGCTGCAACGGGACACGCATGATGAGATCTGTCGGTTCAACGATCTGACGGTGATCGCCAGCCGCGTACGGATCATGCTGGAGGACTCGCTGCAGGGCTGGGTGATAACTTTCCGCGATCGCAATGAGATAGACACCCTCAGCGCTCAGCTCAGCCAGGTGAAACGCTACGTCGACAATCTGCGCATCATGCGCCATGAGCAGCTCAACCGCATGACCACGCTCTCCGGCCTGCTGCATATGGGGCGCTATGAGGAAGCCATTCACTATATTCAGGCCCAGTCAGAACACGCCCAGGAGCTGCTGGACTTTATCTCGTCGCGCTTTCATTCGCCAACGCTGTGCGGTCTGCTGTTAGGCAAGGCCTCCCGCGCCCGCGAAAAAGGGGTGCAACTGAGCTTCGATCCGGCCTGCCGGATGGCGAGCCCCTTCGCACCGCTTGCCGAAGCAGAGCTGATTTCGATTATCGGCAACCTGCTGGATAACGCCATTGAAGCGACGCAGCGCGCGCCGCTGCCGCACGAGCCGGTAGAGGTGCTGATCAAGCTGAATGCGCAAGAGCTGATCGTCGAAGTGGCCGATCGGGGGGTTGGCATTACGCCGGCCTTGCGCGAGCGGATATTTGAGCGCGGCATCACCACCAAAACCTGCGGCGACCACGGCATCGGACTGTACCTGATCGACAGCTATGTCAGCCAGGCTGGCGGGACGATCGAGGTCGCCGACAATATACCCCGCGGCGCGATTTTTTCACTGTTTATTCCCGCCACGGGAAGCGCCTGGCGCCCGGAACAGGAACTGGAACTGGAAGAGACCGACTATGCAACATGAACTTATCGATGTACTGATCGTGGAAGACGAGCACGCGTTGGCGCTGCTGCATGCGGAGCTGATTGGCAAACATCCGGGCCTGCGGCTGGTGGGCATTGCGTCATCTCTGGCTGACGCGCAGACGCAAATTGAGAGTAAGCGACCGCAGCTGGTGCTGCTGGATAATTACCTGCCGGACGGGAAAGGGATTACGCTTATCGGCAATGCGATGCTGGCAGGTACCCACTGTTCGGTCATCTTTATCACCGCCGCCAGCGATATGGATACCTGTAGCCTGGCGATCCGCAACGGCGCGTTCGACTACATTCTCAAGCCGGTATCGTGGAAGCGTCTTAACCAGTCACTTGAGCGCTTTATGCAGTTCGCTGAACAACAGCGGGTGTGGAAGATTGTCGATCAGCAAAACGTGGACTCCCTGTATCAACTGCAGGCGAAAAACTACCGTCAGGATAACGGCAGCAAAGGCATAGAGGGGAATACGCTGGCGCGGGTACAAAATCTCTTTAGCCACCATACGCTGCACTGCTTTTCGGTGGACGAAGTCGCGAGCGCGACGGGACTGAGTAAAACCACCGCCCGCCGCTATCTGGAACACTGCGTGGAGAGCGGTTTTCTCAGCGTGGAGATGCAATACGGTAAAATTGGCCATCCGCGCAGAATGTACAGACATAGCGCGGGCTGAGCCACCGCATTCCCTCTCCCGACACACTGCGGGAGAGGGTCCGGTATTAAGAAAGGCGCATAGCCGCCTGGTTCAGGACATAGCCGTACAGCCGCTTGATGCCGTCAGAATCCGTCTCGCTATATACTCCCTGCAGCTCGGGTGAAAAACCGGGCAGCATGTTGACGCCCTCTTCCAGCGCCAGGAAATAGCGCAGCACCGCCCCGCCCCAGACTTCTCCCGGGACCACGCACAGCACGCCCGGCGGATACGGCAGCGCCCCTTCAGCGGCGACCCGGCCTTCGGCCTCGCTTAACCGCACCAGCTCAACGTTGCCGCGAATAAACTCGCGGTTGGCATCCTGGGGGTTCATCACCACGCGCGGGAAGCTGTGCTTACGAAACATCTCTTTTTGCAGATCCTTCACGTCAAAGCTGACATACAGGTCATGCATCTCCTGGCACAGCTCGCGGAGGGTGTAATCGCGATAGCGAACCGGATATTTGTTATAGATAGTCGGCAGTACGTCGGCCAGCGGCGTGTCGGCTTCGATATGCTGTTCAAACTGCGCCAGCATCGCCACCAGGCGGGCCATTTTTTCCGCACTCTCGGCCGGGGTGAGCAGGAACAGGATCGAATTCAGGTCGCATTTCTCCGGCACAATGCCGTTCTCACGCAGGTAGTGCGCCAGAATGGTCGCCGGGATACCAAACCCGGTATATTCGCCGCTTTCGGCATCAATGCCCGGGGTAGTCAGCAGCAATTTACACGGATCGACAAAGTACTGCTCGCTGGCATAACCGTCAAAACCGTGCCAGCGGGCGCCCGGTTCAAAGCTGAAGAAACGCCGCTCGCGGGCAATCGTCTCGGTAGGATAATCCTGCCACGGGCGACCCGCCACAACCGGCGGAATAAACGGCTGAATCATTTTGCAACTGGCGATAATCGCCTTGCGCGCTTCAATCCCCTGCACCACGCACTCCGCCCACAGCCGGCGGCCGCTCTCTCCTTCGTGGATTTTGGCGTTCACGTCCAGCGCCGCAAACAGCGGGTAAAACGGGCTGGTGGAAGCGTGTAGCATAAAGGCATTATTCAGCCGCTTATGCGGGCAGAATCGCGCCTGCCCGCGCAGGTGGTTATCTTTTTTGTGGATCTGCGACGTTTGCGAGAACCCCGCCTGCTGCTTATGCACCGACTGGGTAACAAAAATGCCCGGATCGTTTTCATTCAGATCCAGCAGCAGCGGCGAGCAGTCGGCCATCATCGGAATAAACTGTTCATAGCCGACCCACGCGGAATCAAACAGAATGTAGTCGCACAGGCCGCCAATTTTATCCACCACCTGACGGGCGTTGTAGACCGTCCCGTCGTAGGTGCCCAGCTGAATGACCGCCAGGCGGAACGGCCGTGGCGCATCGGCTTTTTCCGGCGCCACTTCCCGAATCAGATTACGCAGGTAGTGTTCATCAAAGCAGTGGTCATCGATACCGCCGATAAAGCCAAACGGATTTCGCGATGCTTCGAGATAGACCGGCGTGGCCCCCGCCTGAATCAGCGCGCCGTGGTGGTTAGATTTATGGTTGTTGCGGTCGAACAACACCAGGTCGCCGCGCGTCAGCAGCGCGTTGCTGACCACTTTATTCGCCGCCGAGGTGCCGTTGAGGACAAAATAGGTTTTGTCGGCATTGAAAACCTTCGCCGCGAACTTCTGCGCATGTTTCGCCGAGCCTTCGTGGATCAGCAGGTCCCCAAGCTTCACATCGGCATTGCACATATCGGCGCGGAAAACGTTCTCGCCAAAGAAGTCAAAAAACTGGCGGCCCGCCGGGTGTTTTTTAAAGAAAGCACCGTGCTGATGCCCCGGACAGGCAAAGGTGCTGTTGTCCATCTCGACGTACTGCGTCAGGGTATTGAAGAACGGCGGGAGCAGGTTCTCTTCATAGCTGCAGGCAGCGGCTTCCAGTTCGAGCCACTCCTGCTCCTTCCCGCCGATGATCGCCGTCACGCCGTCTGGCTTTGCCATGTCGCTATCGGTCAGCAGATAGACCGGCAGGTTAAAGCCGCTGCGTTTAAGCAGAGAGAGGATGCCGCTGCGGCTGTCCGCTGCGGTAATGACGACTGCCGCCACATCGGTAAAATCAGTACTGTCCAGCGCCACCACGCGACGGTGGGTAGAGAGATGAGAGACCAGCGCGTGGCTGGCGGCAATGTGCATTGATTTCATTAGCGCGAATACCCGTTTCCGGAGAGTAAAAGGCTTCAGGCAAGGCGCTGATGCCTTGCCCAACGAAATGTCAGGGTCCGACTGGATTCCAGCTCCGACCGCCAGACATCAGTAAAAGCAGACCGGGTCCGATCTTACTGTTGTCCTGCAGTGAGCATGCGCTGCCTTCACCGCATGGGGGGCAGGGAATCAGAATGCAGAGTAGCAAGATGAGACGGCTTACGCATCTGCGCGCAGCGGCAATGCTGATGTACGGATGGGGTGATCATCGGCGGCCTCATCGTTGAAGAGAAGAAAATTCGCGCAATAATGTCACCTTTGACATAGCTGCGCAAGATGAAATCGGTATGCAAACAGGCGACGGATTTGCAGGCCTTTACCCTGCTTTCGGGTCATAATGATGCCGTTGTCAGGGATAATGAACAGGAGCACTGCTAATGGTGACAGGACCTTTTATTAATGCCGGCGCGGTCCTTTTAGGCGGCGTACTGGGCGCGCTGTTAAGCCAACGATTGCCGGAGCGGATTCGGACATCGATGACCTCTATTTTTGGTCTGGCCTCATTGGGGATTGGTATCCTGCTGGTCGTGAAATGCGCCAACCTGCCGGTGATGGTACTCTCCACGCTGGTCGGCACGCTGCTTGGCGAAGCCTGCAATATGGAAAAAGGCACCAATACTCTGGTCAGTAAGCTTCAGCAGTGGCTCACGCCAGCGGGCAAAAAAAAGGCGCAGTTGAATACGTCGTTTATTCAGAGCTATGTCGCCATTATTGTTCTGTTCTGCGCCAGCGGCACCGGGATTTTCGGCGCCATGCGTGAAGGGATGACCGGCGATGCCAGCATACTGATCGCCAAAGCCTTTCTCGACTTTTTCACCGCCACGATTTTCGCCTGCACGCTGGGATTTGCCGTTTCAGCTATCTGCGTACCGATGCTGCTGATCCAGCTCACGCTGGCGGCCTGCGCATCGCTGATCATGCCGCTCACCACGCCGATGATGATGGCCGACTTCAGCGCCGTCGGCGGCATGCTGCTGCTGGCGACCGGGCTGCGCATCTGCGGAATTAAGATGTTTGCGGTGGTTAACATGCTACCAGCCCTGCTTCTGGCGATGCCGATTTCAGCGGCCTGGACGTTTTTTTTCACCTGAAAACGGGTGCTTTTAATTCAAACTGGTGATAGATTGTGCAGTCTGCATCGATTTAAATAAATTTCGTTGACGAAGCGAGGCGAATCGGTTTTAATGCGCCCCGTTGCCCGGATAGCTCAGTCGGTAGAGCAGGGGATTGAAAATCCCCGTGTCCTTGGTTCGATTCCGAGTCCGGGCACCACTTATTTAAAGAAACCAGCCTGAGGGCTGGTTTTTTGCTTTCTGCAATACGGACTCTCCATCGAACTTCGTTCGATTATTCGCGGCACGCCGCTCACCCCTTCGGGGCCAGCGCGACAAGCGCGCTGTTCAACGCCTGCGGCGTTAGTCCGAGTCCGGGCACCACTTATTTAAAGAAACCAGCCTGAGGGCTGGTTTTTTGCTTTCTGCAATACGGACTCTCCATCGAACTTCGTTCGATTATTCGCGGCACGCCGCTCACCCCTTCGGGGCCAGCGCGACAAGCGCGCTGTTCAACGCCTGCGGCGTGAGTCCGAGTCCGGGCACGTTCGTACCCGACCCAGTCCATGTTCAATCCGTCATCCGTTCCCGGATAAGATCATGATATGACTTTGCAAATAAAAATGGTTCGTCTCAAATCACTCAGTCGCCAGATACCATTTTGTATTTTGTCCAACCGATAAAAGAAAATCGATTGTGAAGATAATAGCGCCTGCGCAATGTGATCAGGAAGCGTATCAGATTGATTTTTATCCACGCCCTCCCTGTGCACTTCGGAGAAACCATTGCTCTTAGTTTCCTTAAATAAGAGTCTGACATTACGGTCAATAACGTAGCTCTTGCCGCCATAGACAACCTTACCATATTCAGCAACGTAGCTCCTGCGTCCAACGGAGGGAACAAGATGGGCAGTAATTTGGATATCACCATCTAAAGTCTGAACGCCTGATGAGCTCATTAAAATATCAACATTTCCGGAACAATTTAACTCTTCCACCGCCGATTCATTACGTATAATGACGAAAACGATCGTCAGTATCACAATGCTACTAATTATGAATAATATCGACATAGTTTTTACACGCATTTATTTTTCCATCTACTCCAATGCTGCATATAGAAGCAATACTTTCAGGTATTCCACCCTTCTTGCCCCTGCTGGTTTCATCATAATACACAACGGCAGGCTGGTTACACTGGGACAATAATTCTTTCCCTCTGGCGCTGAAGAAATACTTCTTCACATTACTTTTAATGCCATTAAAGAAATAAATATTACATTTTCCAACATGACCGAAAAGTTTGTACTCCTGGTTTTTTTCTTTATAAAATAATAAAACAGAGAAAAGTATAAATAAAACAAAGAGCGCTGAAAAAATGATCTGCCCGTGATTTTTCAGTAAGCTCTTTGGTTTAGTCTTTACACCACTGCCAACAACCGCTTCGCTCTCCATATTATTGATGAGAAAATCAGCGGTGATATTCTCTAACAACAGATCATCGACATGAAACTCAAACCCTTTTTTCGGCACTGTCTCAATCGTATTATCTATCCCGACATCACGGAGTCCGCGCCGCAGGCTACTGATGCTATTATTTAGGCTGCTTTCTGATGAAACCAACCCAAAATCTTCCCAAACTTTTTCCAGCAAAATTTCTCGACTGACCTGTTGATGATTATGTTCAAGAAATACGATTAATAACCGACATGCTGGATTAGAAAGAATGACTTCCACACCACCATTACCGGTTAATTTTCGTTCAGCAACAAGAAACTGTACCGTGCCATTAATTATATATTTCATCTACCTCATCACCAAGCATTCCAATTGACTTTAAGACTATTACCCGAAAACCTTTGGCTATCTACTATATTAATTTATAGTACCTGTACCTGACGGCCAAATAAAGACACAATTTCACTGTGTCTTTTTAATAAAAGAAGACTCCATATATACTTTAAGATTCTCACAACTCATTGGTTTAGCGTGTAAAAAACCTTGCTGATGAAAAACACCCCGGGCATAGAAGTATTCACTTTGGCTTTTTACCTCTACACCTTCAACTACCACCTCGACGTTCAATGAACGCGCAAGCGTAAGTATGCCCTCGATCACCTTGTTGCCTTTCACTGAAAGATAGTTTTCAGCAAAGCATTTATCTAACTTTAGCCCGTCGATATCAAGCAGCAGTAGATAATTAAGATTAGAATGCCGAATTCCAAAATCATCAAGGAAAATTTTGACGTTAGCAAGCTTCAGTCTTTGTAGAGTTGATATCGCTGCCTTATTTAAGGCCTGAGCTTCAGTTAATTCCACAACAAATACATATCTTCCCGTTGGAAATCTGGATATAAACGATAAATATGTATTAATAAACCCAGGAGTTTGTAAAGTAGCCACGCTAAAATTCATCGTCAGATGTATTCCATGAGGTAGCAACGCACACAACTTTGTTATATCGTTCGCCACGCACTGCATAAGGAACTCAGAAAGTTTTTGTTCCAGCCCATACTTTTCCAGATGAGAGAAAAAAATGGCTGGCGAATAGACCACTCCGTTCTTTCCCTGCCAGCGCGCCAGTACTTCCAGACCATAAACGGTGCCCGAATCTACATTAATAACAGGTTGATAATAAGGAAATATTTCATCATGACTCATCGCCCTGCAAAATTTACGTCTATAAAACTCTAAATCGGACATCAAACGCGTCTCAAACATGAGATCATGCTCATTCAAGGTCAATGAGCATGATCATTTCGGTGATGATTATCGTGACAAAACCAAAGGACCCTTTAGTTCAGTTCCATGACGATAATCGCGGAGCCAGAAAAAGTACCTGGCTGAAGGATTCCGCTACTTCGAAGAACAGACTTGATGTTGAGCGTGCGGGTATAGTCAACGTCATAACTGACTCCCGTCGATGGAATCAGCGCATCATCCACATACAAATCACTATAAAAATCTCCATTATCAGAGAGTTGTATCTTCGAATCGGGATACATATACAGCTTCATCTCAGCGACTTTTGAGCAGGTGATATTGATTGCCTCAGAAACAGCATGACCATTCACTTCAGCGGATGGCAGCACTCCGTGGTCCAGATTAATCACATCATTATCGAAGTTGCAGGTTGAACTGGGCGTAGGTGCCACGCCACATACTGAACTGGGCAACAGCGGATGACCATTAAACTGGTTGTCAGACGAAGAAGTTCCGGTCCCAAAATTACTCCCTGCAGCATAAAAAATCCCGACGCACTCATCGGGAATAGTTTTATCTGATGAGTGGTTTATAGTTCCGGTTATTGGCAGGTTGAGCGTAGGTTTCATTAATGTGCCTAACTCCCCAATGGTTTTCGCCGTTAATAAAAAGGCATAATATCCAGTTCCACCCGTACCATAATAATTCTTAACCGAGTAACTCGACGTGCCATCTTCATTATGACGATGCGAAATAAATAACGTGCACGCGTTCAGGCCATAGCAGGGATTTGGCGTATCATCATCATCATCCCAGGCGTCAATTCGGTATGTATACGCATAGTTATTATATATTGGACCGGAAGTATCGACCACCGAATCAATCCAACTCCAGATTGCCGCCATAATATTTGCAGAAAAGAGCATCAGCGTACTGGCTATTAAAACCTTTGATAACATAAGTTCATTTCCATCATCGATACTATCATTTTATTATTACGAGAGAATTAAACTCTCCCAACGTCATTTAAGCTTAATTATTTTTACTAAAGCAGCCTGAAAACAGAGATTATTAACCCGGAAGTTATTACGTGGCACGCAGTCATACACGATGAATAGTACGCCTGATGCCACTTTCATCATCGCCAGAAAATTATGCTAAATGTGTCCCCCGTCATTTATACACAATCGTGTTTTACGCGGTTTCATGGCGACGTTTTATCGTTGATTACTCCACAGTGATCAGCATCACCGTTGAGCCAGAAAACTCCCCGGCGTCAATGTTGCCGTTGGTATGTAGAATTGATTTCACCGTCACATTCTCCTGCTCAGCCACATCCAGCGTGAAACCCGCCGAGCCCAAAATGTTGTCGTTCATATAGAGTTCTGAGTACAGGCTTCCATCATCACGTAATGGCACATGGTCAGAAGAGTAAATGTACAGTTTGAGCGTTTGCGAAGTCGTACAGCTGATGCTGACGTTTTCACTGACTTCATGCCCTTCCAGCTCCTGGCGAGTTAAGGTGCCGTGATCCAGCGTGAGCACATCCTGATCAAAATCGCATGAACCGCTTGGCGCCGGCGCAGATCCGCAGATGCTACCGGGCATAATGGGATGTCCTTCAAAAACCGTTTGGTTCACCGCTGAATTATTACTTCCGAGGTTTTTCCCGGCGGCGTAGAACAGGCCAACGCACTCTTCTGTGGCGACGGTGTTCGCTTTATGGTTGGTAGTGCTGGAAAAGGGGAGCGAGAAAATCGCTTTGAACTGTTTTGCTAAATCACCGACCGTTTCAGACTCAATGATAAAAGGATAGGCCCCCGCTCCCCATGAGCGGACGATCCCGCTACCTGAGGTACCCGCCGCGTTGTGTCTGTGGCCAATGAAGATAGTGCAGGCCGAAAGCGAATAGCACGGGTTGGGCGTTGAATCATCTTCATCCCAGTCGGCAATGGTGAAGTTGTAGTCGTAGCAATAGGTCTGCGTCGCTGAGCAGGCGCTCAGAGTATCAATCCAACTCCAGATGGATGCGGAAACGGTCGGACTGAAGGCCATTCCCGCCAGTAAAATCAGGGCATATAACAATCGAATCATAAGAGCTTTCCCTTACTGATACTGAATTTTCAGGGTAGCGGATGCGCTAAACACGCCGGTTTCCACTTCAGTCGCCTCGCTTTTAACCGGTGCTGCCTGCAACACCGGCACTTCCGGCCAGGTAAAAGGCATCCAGGTATTGAGTGGCATCGATTCACCATTCATATACAGCTTGATCCCCAGCCCTTCACGATCGGTGGCCAGGTAATCCTCGCTAAAAGAAGTTGCTATCCCCTCAAACTCCATCTCCAGATCGTTCGAGGTCAGATCCTCACACGTCAGCGAGTATTCAATCGCTTTCATAAAGTTCTCGCCGTCAATCAGACGTGGCTGCAGGTTATTACCAAAATCCACGTGGATGGTTTCGCCGTTATTGATTTCACAAACCCCTTCCACCACCACGCCGGTTACGTTCACCGTTAAAGAAGACCATGATGCAGGAGCCAGGGTCAGCGCTATCAGGACTGTCAGCAGTCGATACCGTGGATTAGTCATAATTTAGCCTGAAATGGATCAGCGCCTGCCACGCGCCTGCCACCAGCGGGGCGGCGGTGCGTTCCGGTGCAATATAGTAAAAAAGCGTATTGCCGCCCGGGTCGAGCAGCAGCGGGTGACCCTCACTGTTCAGACGCACGTTGCGATGCTGGCGGTCGCTCAGCCGGAGCGCTAATCCATGGGTCCCGGATACGCTAACCAGCTCGGGAGCAAGCCGTTCCCCCTGCGCCACAAAGCTCACGGTGATCGAGGGCATATCACGGCTCCAGAGCAAATCTCCGCTCCAGGCATCGCGGACTGAGGACGGTGCTGGCAGACAATCTTCCAGCCGAATCGCCACTCGCACCGGCGTGCCCCGGTCGCCGGGCCGCTTGAGCATCCCTGTCGCCGTGTTTCCCATGTCGACCTCCTGCCAGGCCGACTCCATGGCCAGACGACAGGCGCTTTCCGTTAACGTTCCGTGAACGTGCAGTAGACCATCGCTGCCATCCACCGGGTCGTCCGCGGCATTAAGCGGTCCGGCTGCCAGCATCAGGGCGAGCCAGCCTCCTTTTTTTAAGCAAACCATCTTCATATTGCTCTCCCGACGTTTACTTTTTCTTTTCCTGCGGGACGGCCTTGCACTGACTGCCGCCGCAGCTGAAGACCAGCTTCGCGCGCCCGCCAAAGTCGTTGACATAGGTCAGTACCGGCACGCTACCCAACGCCGAAGCGGTCGGCACGAGCGTCAGTTGCCCTTTCGGCTCCACCATAATGGGCTTGAACCCGGCAGCCGCTTTGCCGGCGAGCGTTGAGGAGGCGTTGACCAGCGAGATATAATACGGTGTCGGGTTATTAACCCGATACTTGTCGCCCTCACGTGTCAGAGTCAGCTGTTCCTGAAATGGCGTAGCGTAATCCGCGCGTTTCACCTCGATAGCCGGCGGACGATAGAAGAGCTTGATGCGGGTCTGTAACGCCAGCTGCAGGGTATTGGGTTTGCTGCTTTTGGGCGGGATCTCGCGCAGGTTGAAATAGAACAGCGACTCCCGATCCTGCGGCAAACGCTGAATCGAGGCGGTAGATTGCACTTTGATCTGGCTTTGTTCCCCCGGCTCGATTCGTTGTACTGGCGGCAGCAGCACCAATGGGTCCGTTATCTTTTTCCCCTGCGGATCTTCCACCCATCCTTGGGCCAGATACGGCAGCGTCTTGTTCTCGTTAGTGAGACGCAAGCTGACCGACTTTGCCGCGCCGTCAAAAATGACCCTGGTTCTGTCCAGCGATACGGCAGCGCTCGCTTGCTGCACCATACAGGAGATCATCAGTGGTATGCCCACCAGGGCGGAAAAACGTATCATCATCTCGGTTAACTCTTGTTAGTCAGGCCGGCTGATTCCGGCGCACAGGTTAAAAGCAGGTTTTCCAACACTTCAGGTAACGCAGCGGGCAGATGCACCACGCAGCGCGCTTTACCATCCCATTTCACGGTCATTTTGCCGTTTGGCTGAATCCCGCTCAGCCAGACGCTTCCTTCGTCATTGACTACGCCGGTTTCCTGATTTTTCTCGTTCATGACGGAGGCACCAAACGGAGGGAAGCTGCCGTCAGCTTTGCGGATAAAGGCCATCGCTTTCCCCCCGGAAATAACGTCGAACTGACGGTAGCCGATGGCGCCCTCAGTAAGCGTGGCCTGGGAGACGGAACGCGTGATGTCAGCGTTGTCATCCAGCTTGTCCACATCGATACGAATGGGGTTACGGTAGTAGCTGTTGACATCGGCAATCACCGCCTTCCCGAAGGCGTTGGTTTTCACCGAGGCACCAAACCCCTTCACCGGTACGCCGCTGACGCCGGCGGTATCCACCAGCACGCGACTACCGCCGCGGGCGTTGGAACGGTGAGCCGCTCCGCCTTCCGGAGTCATCGTCAGGCCTCCGGTGACGTTCATACCCAGCGCGCTATAGCTACCGGAGTGATAGCTGGCATTAGCCTGTACCTGTGCGCTATCACCCAGCCATGTGTAATAGCCGTATGCAGTCGGACCGCTGCGCGAGATGCCGCTGCTGACCTGGAAGCTATTGTGTTCGTCCACGCGCCCGTAATAACTCACCCGGTGAGTGTTATCACTGCGGTTGACGGTCGCGCCATAGCTAAGCGAGGTGCCGTTACCGATTGGCAGCGACAACGACACATAGGCGCCGTCGTCCTTAAAGGAGTAGTACTCGCTGCGGTAAACGGAGAGCGACATGCTCATGTTCTTAAACGGCCCGATGTCGAGATAGCGGGACAGGGACAGGCTCAATCGGTCGTTATCGGCGCTGTTCCAGTAGGTCTGGTGGCTATAGTTGATATAGGTACTCAGCCCGAGATCGCGAAACCGTTTATTGAACGACACCGTGTATTTCTCTTTCGGACTATGCGAGGTGCCGTTACCGTAGCGCGCGTCGAGATATTCCGACATGCTCATAAAGTCGCGTTCGGAGAAGCGATAGCCGGCGAAGGTCACCTGACTGTCGTACTCATCGAAAGTTTTCGAGTAGCTCACCCGGTATGACGTACCGGATAAGGTGCCTTCTGCAGGCAACGCGGCGCGCGACTGGGTGATGTCAAACGCCAGCGCGCCAAGCAGATAGAGGTCTCGTCCGCTTCCTATCGACAGCGCGTTATAGTCACCGCCGAAAACCATCCCGCCATACAGCGTCCAGCCGTTAGCCACCCCCCAGGAGAGCTCACCGGAGCTGAAAATCGGCCCGGTCATGCGGTGCTCCCACTCGGAGGGTTTTCCGGCCGCCAGTTTGTAGCGCAGCGCGCCGGGACGCGTCAGATAAGGTACAGAGGCGGTAGTGACCTGGAAGACCTGTACGCTACCGTCCAGCTCTTCTACCCGTACGTCCAGGGTACCGGATACGGCATCATTGAGCTCCTGAATGCGGAACGGCCCCGCCGCTACCTGAGTTTCATACAGCACACGTCCCTGCTGGCTGATTGTCACCTTGCCGCCGGAACGGGAGATCCCCGTCACTTCCGGCGCGTAGCCACGCAAGCTCGGCGGCAACATGCTGAGATCGGAGTTGAGGCTCACGCCGCTAAACCGGAAGGTGTCGAAAATATCGGAACTGAGATAATCCTCGCCCACCGTCAGCCTGGCCTTCAGGGAAGGAATCGCGCGATAGAGGTAGTAACGGCTAAAGGAAAAATCCTTGTCCGTGTAACTCCCCCGTTTGTTCCAGTTGGCCTGCCAGTCCGCACGAGCGCGCCACGCTCCCAGGTTGGCCCCCAAAACGCCCGTCCCGCTGAAACTCTGGCTGTCCACTCCGTTCTGGGAATGCTGAGTCTGCATATTGAGGTTGTAATCCGCGACCATCCCCGCAATACCGTCATCCCAGCGTGAAGGCGGATCCCAGTTCGGCGCGGTGAACTCCAGCCATGCCTGAGGGATAGACAGATAGAGCGTGTCTTTCGCCAGATCGACGCGCATCTCCAGCCCTTCGAGGCTGGTTTTATCCAGACACTCCCCGGCACGTAACCAGCGCAGATCGTCGATGACGCTGGTCTTCAGGTTAAAGCGAGAAATCTGCTCCGGCGTCAGACAAATCAGGCTGTCCTGCCCGTTTTCACCGTCGGGGTAGACTACGATCTGCTCTTCACGGAGGATGTCCTTGTTCACCATAATGCTAAAGGTGTATTCACCGGGCATGACGTAGCCCCGACGCGAGAAATGGCTGAGATCGATGTTGCTCTTATCCTGGGTATCCAGTACGTCGGTATTAAACTGAATCTCATCGTCAGCCCATGTTCTGGTAGCTGATAGCATCAGCCCCAGAATCAGCACGCTGAGCGGTGAACGTCGGAACAGCCGTGTTGTCTTTTTCATCTCAGTAGTAATCCATTCTGAAGCGAATCAGAGACTGGTAATCCCCGGCTTTAAGCGGCTGACCATTGCTGACGAGCTGCAGTGAATAATTCAAATTCATGCTTCCTGCCGTCACCTCCCTGGCAGGAAAGGCCACCCCGGGTTGGGCCATGTTGCCGTCCGTATCACGGATAGCCAGTTCAATACCCTGAGCCTCACCGCGAATGGCGAATCGCGCTGTGCCAGTCATAGGCTCAAACGTTATCTGGTAGTACTCGGAGTCATATTTGCTGTTCCCTGGTGCCGGCAGCATCAGACAATTAATTAAGCGAATGGTGAATGTGCGGGTCGGGCCATAGCCTTTGGTTGCAATATCCGAGACGGGGGTATCACCCATTTCAATCGTTTGATCGCGGCTATCCAGATCAATGGCGCAAGGGGTATAAAGCACTTCGCCTCTGATAAAGACGGCGCCCTCCCCCTGAGGTGCGGCAATTAATGGCAGGCAATAACCGGACAGGAGAAAAGGGAATGTTTTCACTATTTTTATTGTTCTTGAAAAGATAAAACGCATAGCAAACCCTTTTCACTTATTCAGTCGGCATCGAATATCAGACGGCCTGTTACGGCCGTCTGAACGGATTAACGAAATAATGTCAGGGTTTATTCGTACGCCAGGGTCCAGTTGGTTACGCCGGTGAAATCACCTTCGGTTGGCGCAGCGCCACCGATGATGTAAGCAGAGTAAGCGAGCGTGTTATCGCCGTTAGTGATGGTCTGGCCAGCGGTCGCTTCACCTAAAGTAATGGTGTTGCTTGAGCCATCGGTCATCACGATACCGACATCAGTTGCAGAACCGGTCACACCCAGTACCGCGCCGTCAACGCTGGAATCTGCGCCGCTGAAGGTTGTGGTTACGGTGTTAGCCGTATCAACAGAGCAGTTTTCCAGGTGGATATAGAACGGAACCGGAGTAGACGTCCCGCCGTTAGCAACAGCTGAGCTGGAAACCTGACCCAGGCTGATGGTCTGGTCTTCGTCACCTGCCGCGATTGAGCAAGGCGCATCAATCACCGAACCGGTGAATGTCACTACACCACTCCCCTGGTCGGCCTGCGCACCAAAAGTAGCCAGACCCGACGCCAGTACCAGAGCAGAAAAAACGTTATTCAGTTTCATAAAACAATCCTTTTAATTGAACGAAAGACTTAATTGCTATTAATAAATCGCCAGAAACCTCTCACTTTATTCACATTCAATTGTCAGAAAACACTCCCTGTCAGTATTTCAGACATACGGCTCCCTGCCCGCAAAATATGCATGCAAATAAATACCCGAAAGATTCGAACAAACCAAAAACCACTGATCCCGATTTACTAATAAGACACTACATCTAAAATCACATCACCAGTCGAGAATCTGACCCAGGGTTAAAATACAAACCCAGGCTCTCACTTCGCTGACGATTGAAATTATCGTTCAATCATCTGAAATTGGAAGCCTAAAAAAACAGCACATTTAAAATGAAATACCATCTCTAAAAATATCAACTTTATTAGAACTAAAAACCATCAATTACACTTGGTTAGATTTATATACTTTAAAATTTATATTTTTAAGGTTTTTATACTAACAATCAATATTATTAGCACCGCCTCAACATAAAAAACCTCCTGTTCAGACACTAAACACGCTCTATTACGGTATCAGTTCGCTTCTTTTTTCAGCATCAGATGATGGGCTCATCGGTAAAACAAACAGGGACAGGCCAGCCATATTCAGAAACAGTGGCGAGCACAGGAATAAATGGGTTAACGACAGGTTTCTCTCCGTTTATCAATGATGCTGCCCGGTTGTTATCGTCTGACAGAACATCAAGTCGGGATCAGGTCAGAGAAAACAATATCGACACGGCGATACCTGAAATATGCGGAGAAGACAATGAAAGGGCAGAGAGGGTTGACAAACAACAAATACCTGATAATTCGTGCTGACATAACATAGCGGGTGATATGCAGTGACGGTGAATTTCGCAATCGGTTTAAATACCCGGAGCAGTCTAACACCGACGTCTGGTTATTTTAAAATTGGCGCATAAAGATGCCCTGCGCCAGACTGACGCAGGCCTTTTTGTTCTTATTTTTTCTTAAGTCGCTTCTTAAGTAGATTCAGATCGTACAAAAAACAGCCACACTAGTCAGTCAGTCCACGCCTTCAGGTCCGCACATCGCAAATGCCCGTCAGAACAATATAAAACAAATTAAATCAATAAATTGATTTCATACTCTTTTCAATACCGCCCGGTGAAAACCGTCATAAGTGCCGATGTCAGCGGGCGTCCGGCATCAGAAACCAGACTTTCGGACTGCCGCAGACTAACTTTACTCCAGCCCAACACCGTTCAACGTCACACGTTCCGCAGCACAGTATCATTGTCGTGACAGCTAAAAAGTGAGACGGACGCGTTCCATAGAGCACATTGATAGATCAAGACTCATTCATAATTAAAATAAATTAAGATTAATTCAGATTACCTTACTTTCCCTCCGGGTATAGTGACAGTTAAACGAAATCATAAAGCCACGACGAAGGTGATATCAGCCATACCGATACAACGGCACCTCATGATGATCAGTTAAGGAACAACATGGCGAATAAACTTGAATTAAAAAGCAATTATAACATTGCCTTAATAGGAGGTGACCGCTTTGCCCGTTGTGGCATCGTCACATTATTACAAGGTATTACTCCTGATATTCGGATAGAAACGTCCGATAGTGATTATTCGCTACTTGATAACCTCTTAACAACGACCTCGATAGATATTCTCTTTGTCTCCGGCGCTGAAAAATATCATGCCGGATTTGATTGCCTGAGCTACATCAAAAAAATCAAGGCGAATTATCCGGAGGTATTTGTCTGTATGTATTCTACCCCGGCGAACTCTTTGCTGTGGGTACATGGTGAAATTGACGCCTATATCTCGCTACAGGATCCGATTTATCACTGGCGAGCCAACTTATTAAAAATGGTGGATAGCCGCTATCGACCGAAAACCAAACCCGTGGCGTTATCACTGACACCAGGCGAATGGCGAGTATTAAAAAAAATTCGCAATGGCCTGGATATACGTTACATCGCCGAACTCGAGAAGCTTTCATATCGCCGTGTCAGCGCCTTAAAAAACTCAGCGATAAGAAAACTAGGTCTCAGAAATAAGACGGACCTGCTGGTCTTTTTAACCAGCTAACCCCGTCATTTCAGATACCGTCCCTTAATAGCAAACTATGGAATCAAGATAATGAAGACTCGTGTAAATAATAAAATGTTGCTGACATTAGGCGTTGCAGCTTTGCTGCCATTCGGCTCAGCGCTGGCAGCAGGCACCAGCGGGGGCACCGTCAACTTCAACGGCAGCGTCGTCACTTCTGCCTGCGCCATCAGCGCCAACAGTGCCAATATTGACGTCAATCTGGGGGAAGTCCGTACCGCTACGCTCGCCGCTGCCGGTAGCGAAGCCAGCACGGCAAAAGCCTTCTCCATCGTTCTTGAGGATTGCGAAATCGCCGATACCTCCGCCTCAACGGAAGAGAACCCTATCCCGGCCACCACCGTTGCAGTGACCTTTACCGGCACGCCGGACAACGCCGATGCCGATAGCCTGGCCGTCGGTTCTAACGGCAGCAGCGCATCCGCGCAAAATGTCGCCATTCGTCTGTATGACGAACAGGGGAACGTCGTGAGACTGGGTGAAGCCGCAGCGCCTGTCGTCTTGCGTAGTGGCTCAAACACCCTGAACTTCAGCGCGAAATACTATTCGCCGCAGGGTAATGCCACTGCGGGCGATGCCAGCGCCGTTGCGACCTATACCGTGACCTATTCGTAATCTTCTGGCCTGGTCAGAAGGCCAGGCCCGACTCACTATCAGGAGAGGCACTATGCGCTCATTAACATGGATTTGTCTGGCCGCCGCGCTGTGTTCATCGGCAGCGCATGCAGGCGGAGTGGGGTTGGGCGCAACGCGAATGGTTTACTCAGGCGCCACCACCCAGTCGATGCTGCAAATCAGGAATACCCACCCCGATTCGTCCTTCCTTATCCAGTCGTGGATCGAGAATGAACAAGGGAGCCGCTCGAATGATTTTATCATCACGCCTCCGCTGTATGTTTTAAAACCCGCGTCCGAAAGCGCGGTGAAAATGATGTTCAACGGCAAATCGCTGCCGCAGGACCGGGAAACGCTGTACTGGATGACGGTCAAAGCGATTCCGCAGCAGAGTCACAATACGTCCGGCAACTCTCTGCAATTTGCTTCGGCAAACCGTATAAAAGTCTTTTACCGCCCGGCAGGCCTCATCGGCGATGTTAACGAGGCGTGGAAAAAAATAACCGCCCACTATCGCGCCGGAAAAGTCACGCTCAATAACACAACGCCGTATTACCTCACCACCATCAATTTAAAAATCGACGGCAAGCCTGTTCAACCGGTAATGGTGCCGCCAAAGGCAAGCGTAACCCTGGCGGAGTCGTTCGCTCGGGCAAGTACAGCAAGCTACCAGACCATCAATGATTATGGAGCCTGGACGCCCATCAACAGCGTGTCGCTAACTCAAAAATAAAGGTATGACCGTGTGAAAGCAAAAACCGTTTGCGCCATGGCCATGGTCCATGCCGTGGTCATACAGCATGTCGCCGCCGCAGAGAGCGATTTGCAGTTTAATCCTGCTTTCCTCAGCGGTGAGAACGAGAACATCGCCGATCTCTCATGGGTTAATGCGCGAAATGCGTTACCGCCCGGCGAGTACAATATTAATGTTTATATTAATAACAATTACGCTTTCACCGGCAACGTGAAGTTCAGCATCAACCGGAGCAAGGGGCAAGACGAAGCCCTGCCCTGCGTCACGCCAGCGCAAATAGCTGCGCTGGGTATCGATAGCCGTCAGGCCAAAGACGAAGCGCTGCCGCTGGCCCGGCCATGCTATTTTTTAGACGCGCTCTTCCCGGGCGCCCGCTTTGATTTCGACCAGAAAACGCTCGCCCTCAGTTTCAGCCTGCCGCAGAGCGTTATGCGTAATCTGCCAAGGGGCTATGTCAGCCAGGAAAGCTGGGAGTACGGTATCCACGCCGCGTGGATGAACTATATCGTCAACGGTTCCAGGAATGAGTTTCGCGGCGACACGCGGATCCGCGATCGCCAGCTCTTCGCCAGCCTGAACAGCGGCGTGAACCTCGGGGCGTGGCGGCTGCGCGATTACACCACGTGGACTAAACAGAGCAATAAGCTTACCCACGTGCAAACCTGGCTCCAACGGGATATCCCCGCTCTGAGCGCTCAGGCCTACGTCGGAGAGACCTACACTTCCGCACAACTTTTTGATGCCGTAGGCCTGCGCGGCGTAACGCTGAAAACAGATGACAATATGCTGCCCGCCAGCCTGAGTGGGTACGCGCCGGAAGTTCGCGGTATCGCACGGAGTAATGCCACCGTAACCGTACGGCAGAACGGTAACATTATTTATCAGACAAACGTCCCCGCCGGGGCCTTCATCCTGAAAGATCTCTACCCCACTTCATCGGGCGGCGATTTATCCGTGACCATTCAGGAGAGCGACGGCAGCAAAACCCAGTACACCGTTCCGTTTGCCAGCGTACCGAACCTGGTACGTTCCGGGCAGCTGAAATATGCCTTCAATGCCGGGAAGTTTCGTCCCGTCGGCAATCAGGACTCCCCGTCGTTCGCCCAAAGCGAACTATTTTACGGCTGGCAGCACGGCCTCACTTTTTACGGCGGCGCGCAGCTGTCTGCAAACTATCGCGGGCTGGCGCTCGGCGTAGGGCAAAATCTCGGGCGCTTTGGCGCCTACTCGCTGGATGTCACTCACGCGAACAGCAGGCTGGCGAACGAGCGTCGCTACAGCGGAGATTCCCTGCGCCTGCGATACGGCAAACGGCTCAACGACTTTGGCACGCGCTTTAATTTCTATTCGCTGCGCTATTCTACTCAGGGGTTCTATACCCTCAGCGATACGGCCTACAAAGGGATGAAGGGCGGCGTAGCAAAACAGGTGGTCGAGGCTGACGGTAGCGTCACTACCCGTTATGAGAATCTTTATAACCTGCATCTGTTGCGCAAAGCGAAAAACCAGCTGCTGCTGTCGCAGCCGATAGGCGGATTCGGCTCGCTCTCGCTGTCATGGGATCAGCAAACCTACTGGCATACCCCTGACAAGACGCAAAGCATACAGTTGGCGTGGAATGCAATGTTCCGTCATGTCGCCGTTGGCGTCAGTTTTCAACGCAGCGGCAACCTGTTCGCTAACCAGAATGAAAATATCTTCGCCCTGTCGCTCTCCGTCCCTTTTGGCACGCCACAGCTGGCGACCCGCGCACGCTTCACCACCACGCATGCCGGCTCAACGGGAGCGAGCAATAGCGCTGGCCTCAGCGGCTACCTGCCCGGTATGGAGAATGTGTTCTATAGCGTCAATCAGCGTTACAGCGCGCAGCAACAGTACGGCGCCGATACCGCCTTACAGTACGCAGGTCCATGGGGAGACTACAACATGGGCTATAGCTACTCCCGCGACTCGCGCAACCTGAGCTACGGCATGAGCGGCGGCGCGGTTCTTCATGAAGATGGTCTGACGCTGAGCCAGCCGCTGGGAAACACCAATATTCTGATCAAAGCGCCGGGGGCCGGCAACGTGTCGGTGCTCAACCATAAAGGCATCAAAACCGATAGCCGAGGCTATGCGGTGATCCCCTATGCCACGCCGTATCGCGTCAATCAGGTGGCGCTGGATGTCACTACCGCCGGAAATGACGTTGAGCTGGAGAACGCCATCGTCAGCAAAACGCCGACCGATGGCGCGTTGGTGCGGGCCACTATGGTCACGCGCCAGGGGGCTAAAGCCCTGTTCGTCATTCGTCGCCACCATGAGGTGCTACCGTTTGGCGCCGTGGTATCGCTTGCCGATGAGCAAACCAGCAGTATCGTTGGCGATGCCGGCAGCCTGTATCTGCCGGGCTTGCCTCTTGAAGGCACGCTGCACGCCGTCTGGGGACAGGAAAGCGGCAAAAGCTGCAGCGTTAAATATCGTCTGCGTCAGCAGGACTATAACCCCCGCACCGGCCTCTATTCACAGGAGGTGATATGCCAGTAACAACCCGCCTGCCCGCTATCGCGCTGTTTGTTGTCCTGACTGTCCCCGCTTACGGCTATGACGTTCTGGTCTCGGTGAGCGGTCATTTAATCGGCAATACCTGCATCGTCTCCGCGGATTCCAAAGAACAGAGCGTTCCGCTGGGCACCATCGGTATTAAGCAGTTTCGCGAAGCGGGTGCGGTGAGCAATATCAAAAGCGCCTTCACATTAAAACTGGAAGAGTGCGGCCCCACCTTTACCGGAGCGAAGATCCGCTTTAGCGGCACGCCGGACGAACTCAACCCGCAGCTGATTAAGGTCGCAGACGGCGGCGCAACCGGAGTCGCGGTACAAATCCTCGATAAAGACGGCATTCAGGTGCCGCTGGAAAGCCAAACCACGGCCTACGGTATCTCGGGAGATGAAAGCGTACAGATGACCTTTTATGCGCGACTGGTGGCCACGGGGGCCGCCGTCAATACCGGAGAAGTGTCAGCCTTCGCCACCTGGACTACGGAGTATCAATGATGCGTTTTTTACTGCTTATCGGCTGGCTGTGCGCCAGTACACACGTTTTTGCTCTGAACTGGAAATCCGATATTACGCTCTCTCCGCAGCCGATGACCTATACCGGCCCTGCCGATTCCGTCGTCCCTGGCAACATCATCGGCTCGACGTGGATCGCCACGGTCAGCGTGCAACAGGTGTTCTGGTGCGGATATATTTTTACCTGTAGCAAAGGCACGCTCGAACCGAGCAGCAGCGCGGTTCTCGCCGGACTCTCGGTCAACGTTGATGGCGCAAACTACACCGTTTTTGCAACCGGGGTTCCCGGAATCGGCTATATTCTTGGCCTGAAAGATTTCAACGGCTCGACCTACATACCGCTACAGAACGGGGTGACCCAAAGTTATCCCGCCGAGGGCACCAGCGGCATGGCGTTTGATTTAGGCTGGTCGGCGAAGCTGACCTACATCAAAACCGATAGTGCGCTGAAAACGGGCGTCTACGCCATCCCAACCATTAATGCCGCCATCCTGACGGCGTATAACAACGAAACCAAAACCGCTCAGGTGATCATTGACCCGACCACCGTGACGGTGACGGCCAGCGGCTGTACGGTCGGCACAGACAGCGCCAGTGTCGAACTGGGTACCCTTGATGTACGTACGCTGCCCGACGTGGGCGATACCTCGCCGTCAGGCGCATTTAACGTCAGCCTCACCTGCGACGAACAGGTGGCGCTCTATGCGGTAATGACGGATCAGACGACGCCATCAAACACCTCCTCCACCGTGACCCTGACCGGCGACTCCACCGCCTCCGGGGTGGGGGTTCAGTTCTTTTACAACGGCAGCGGTCCGCTGATGATGGGGCCAGACAGCTCAGCGTCGGGCACCACCAATCAGTTCTTTATCGAGACCACCACGGCAGTGCAGGCGCTCTCTTTGCCCTTTCAGGCGCGCTACGTTCGTACCGGTCCTCTGGTACCAGGCTCCGCCAATGCCCTGGCGAGTATTACCTTTTCCTACCAGTGAGCGGTCCGCCCACTCTGCGTGGTGAGTAAAACGATAAGCGTGAACGCAAAGGTCCGGGACATCGCCCGGGCCCGTTTTTGCTCACCTCAGCGCGCCTGACAACCGGCACGCTCCCTGCCCTACGCTACCAGCGGTAATAGATATGCTCCGCATGCTCACGGGCCGCCGCCTCATCGCCCTGCAGACGCGCCGCCACCGTCAGGGAAAAATCAAACACCTTCCCGAGCCCCCGGCCGCTAATCAGATTGCCGTCCTCCACCACATCCGCGTCAACATAGACGCCGTCGGTCACCTGCCGCCAGAGCTCGCCGGAACAGACATAGCGGCGGCCTTTCAGCAGGCCGTTGCCCCCCAGCACGCGCGCCGCGGCGGAACAAATCGGGCAGAGATATTTGCCCAGTTCATCGTGGCGGCGCACAAAGGCGATAACCTGCTCGTTTTGGGCCAGAGAGACGCTCCCTTCTGGCCCGCCCGGCAGGATCACCGCGTCAAAAGTCTGGTCTGTGCTTTCCGCCAGCGTACTGTCCGCTATCATCGGAATAGCGTGGTAGCTGACGACTTCCCGCGTCTGCGCGCAGGCGATCGTCTTTACGTGGATATTCAAGCGCCGTAAAACATCGATTGCGACAATCGCTTCCCCTTCTTCGAAGCCCGGGGCCAACAAAACGGCTACCGTTTTCATGTTCTCTCTCTCCATTCCGCCCTTACCACCACGAGTACCAGGTCTGGCGCAGGCGTACCAGTGCTTCAAGATAGAAGTAGTCACCCCAGCTGCAGCACTGATCCACCCCTTTTCCACTGCCCATATGATAAACCGAGTGCTTGAGCAGCCCTTCGGTCGGGTCATCGTCGGTCGCCAGATAGTTATCGGTCAGCGACTGGACGATACGCAACGCCATCTCCTCGTAATGCGCGCGATGCTCATCGAGCGCCGGCAGCGCGTTGACCAGCTCCAGCAGGCCACAGGCGGTAATTGCCGCCGCCGAGCTGTCGCGTACCGCGTCGGTACCGAGCAAGGCCAGATCCCAGTGGCACACATCATCTTCCGGCAGGCGGTTCAGGAAGTAGTGGGCCAGACTGCGCGACAGCTCCACCATATTTTTATCACCGGTATAGCGATAGCTGAGCAGGAAGCCGTAGATGCCCCATGCCTGGCCGCGGGACCAGCAGGAGGTATCGCTATAGCCCTGATGGGTGTTGCCAAAACGCGGCTCGCCGGTGTTCACGTCAATGTAGTAGGTGTGGTAAGTCGAGGCGTCTTCACGCACGATATAGCGCGCCGCCTGTTGCGCATGAGCCGTGGCCGCCTGCGCATAGCGCGGGTCCCCGGTCTGCTCGCTGGCCCAGTAGAGCAGCGGTAAATTCATATTGCAGTCGATGATCATCCGCCCCTGCTGTTCGGGGTCGTTCAGATCCCCCCAGGCCTGAATGATTCTGGCCGTCGGGTTATAGCGCTCCATCAGCGTTTCCGCGGCCAGCAGCGCGCTCTGGCGGGCGGCTTCGTTGCCGGTGAGTCGCCATGCGCTGACGCAGGAGAGGGTATAGAGAAACCCCAGATCGTGCGTCGCCGTATCGATACGCTCCTCGATGCGCCGGGCAAAAGAGGGCAAGTAGCGCTCGGCAGCCTCGCGATAGGCGGGATTACCGCTCATTTCCCACGCCAGCCACAGCTGGCCCGGCCAGAAGCTGGTCGTCCACTCGACGTTTTCAGAGCGTGGCCAGATCCCGTTCTCACAGGCCTCGCCCGGGAATTTATCGCCAAATGCGACAATATTTCTATCGAGCTTGCGGGTCACTCTGGCCAGCGCATCGTCGAGCTTCTGGCGCAGCGCCAGCCGGTCGACCTGATACAGTTCGACGGGACGGAGGGCTTCGGTAATCACCTTTTTGGTCATAACAACTCCTGAATTAATGTTTGGCCGGTTCAACCGGGTTGGTGTCCAGCGCCGGGGAAAAAAGTCGCGATGCGTCCCATGTAGAGCGGCAGCGCGAAAGCGTAAAAGCGGAGATAAGGGTAAACAGCAGGGCGCAGCTGCCCATCAGCAGATAGGTATGCTCAAAACCGATTTTGTCGTAGAGGTAGCCCGCCGGCGGCGCCACCACAATTGAACCCACGTAGATCATCGCCTGATAACCCAGCAGGTACATCGTGGCGTTGACTCGGCGATCAAAGTGCTCGGCAATGTATTTAAAGACCGAAATCAGCAACAGCGCGATTTCGACGCCATAAAACGGTTTAATAATCGAGATGATCAGCGGATCGCTGGTCAGGCCCGAAGCGATCAGCCTGGCCCCGACAACGCAGCCGCAGAACAGCAGCCCCCGTTTTGCGCCGTAGTGATTCACCAACAGCGGAATGAACATCATCATCACGAACTCCATCCCGGACTGCACGGTACTCAGGTAGCCATACCAGGCATTCCCCTGCTCTTTGGTGGCAAAAAAGGAGACGAAGTAGCGTGGAAACTGCTGCTCAGCAATAAACATCATCCATGCGACACCGGCGACATACAGGCTGAACATCCAGAATTTGCGGCTTTTCAGTAACTGCATCACGTCGCTAAAAACGATTTTGTTCGCTGAAATCACGCTGTTATTACGCAGCTGCTCATCGCCAATTTTCAGGCTGATTAACACCAGCAGCATCAGGAGCGATGTACTGCTGCTCAGCAGAAAGTTAGCCAGCGGCGAGAAGTTGAACAGCAGCCCGGAAACGGAGGCGGCCATCGCCCAGCCAAGCGATCCCCACATACGAATACGGCCGAACTCCAGGCCGTACAGCCGGCTAAAACGATCGGCATAGGATTCCGATGCCGCGACGCCCGCATACCAGCCAAGACTTAAATAGAGCGCGCCAAGGGTGATGCCGATCGTCGTGTGGCTTTGCAGCAGGGGTTGATAGACGAAGACAAAGAACGGCGCCATCAGGGCCGACACGGCACAGACAAAATAGAGCAGCCATTTGCTCATACCGATCTTATCCATGATGTAGCCGTAGACCGGCTTCAGGATCACCGCGAACACGCCGTTGATGGCGAATACGCTGCCGATGGTGATGCTATCGAGGCCGACTTTCTGGCTCAGCCACAGCGCGTAGAGGCCAAAGCTGGAGGACCAGGTAAAAAAGTAGAGAAAGATAAAGGCGCTCATTTTGTACTGTGCGCCACGCACAGAGGATGAAGGGGTCATAGGACGTTCTCCGGGGACAGCGTGAGATGTTTTTCTTCCTGTGCCGTCACGAAGCGTACAGCATCATCGCCAATGAAGGCCTGCGGACAACCCTGCGGTGCAAAGGTGTCGGGATTCCCCGCCCAGACCGCGCTTAACAACAGATGAGTTCCTGGTGCTAAATCACCGCGTAACACCGGAACCGCCGCGCGTTCGGCAAACAGCAGATTGCTGTTGGGCGGCGTCAGTATCGCCTCGCCGCAGCGCCTTTGCGGGCTCAGGCAGAGAATGGCCGACGTGTCGGCAGGGGTGATGATCCGGCACCCGCCCTCCCCGTCCAGCACCTGAGGCAGGGGGCGGTTCGGCACGCTGAATCCCCCTTCGGCCGTATCAAGCGCGCGGGCAGTGTGGATTCGATGTACGCGCAGCTGCCAGTCGCCCATCGCGATAAGCCAGGTTGCAATCACCACATCGCGCCACGGCCGCCAGCGGCTATAAATCATGCCATCGGCAGTCGTCACCGCGTCACAGTCGCGCCGCCCGCGCCAGTAATCATCTTTCTCACACAGCAGCAGCATGGAGTCAGGCGCAGCGTGACTTAACCCATAGCGCCCGCGCTCAATGGTGAATCCGTAGCGCGTGGAGTAGGCAAACTTGCAGTATTTCGCTTCGGTATTGACGAAGTTATTCAGCTCAAGCTGGCCGGAGGTCAGCATCCACAGGTGATCGGTCTGATGCACCAGCACCTGGTCGGCATGCTTAATGCTGTGCTGCGCGGCGATCGTTGGCAGCGGCAGCTCCGGCTCCAGCCAGAAGGGATCATCCTCACCCATCGCCAGAACCAGCATGGTTTTCAGGGCCCAGTAGGGAGAACCCGGCGCATTGTAATCCTCCGCCATGATCAGATTCGGGTAGCTATAGCCCACGCTCAGCACGCCATCACGATCGAACAGAGGTTGCTTCAGCCACCAGCGAAGATGGCGCAGGACGATGCCCTTGATCACTCCCGGGGAGAACGCCTCCAGCCCGGCAAAAGCCGCCGCGCTCCAGAAAGCCGCCTGAGCAAAGCGATAGGTCAGGCTGCGACCAAACGGCACGGCCGCCCCGTCGTCGGCAAAAAAATGGATAAAGTCTGCGGAAAACAGCAGCGCCCGATGACGCAGTTCAGCGCAGCGTAGCGGGTCGATATCGGCCATCAGCTTCGCGTAAATCAGCCCGTAGAAGTGAAAGCCCATCGAAATGTAATAGTCCCGCGGCCTGTCCGGGCCATCGGAATACCAGCCGTCGCCCAGGTAGTAGCCCTCTATGGCGCTAAAATGCGCTTCCCGCACCTGAGGATTAGTCGGCATCCCGGCGTGATGAAAACCGACCTGTACCAGAATGGGAAAGAAGTGCCAGTTATTGTCCGGGATCGCCTGCGTTTCACTCTGTTTTAACCAGCGCCAGAGATAGGTTTTCTCCTGCTCGTTGAAATGCGCCAGCACGCGATCGCCCGCCAGCGCTAACAGCAGACCATAGGCGGCCATCTCCACGATGCGCTGATCGTAGGGGTTCACTTCTCCCCAGTAATCGGCATGCTGCGGGTTGGTGCCGTTTTTAATGGCCTGCAGGTAGAAAGAAAACTGTGACGGCTCGCTGCCGCCGGCCAGCAGCGGCGTGACGCCCCACAGCAGACGCGAGAAGGTTTCCATACTCGCCACCTGTTGCCCGTAATGGGCGGTGAAATTCGCCAGATCGACACGGCTGGCATCATTTTTAAAATTGGGCGACACGGCATTCAGCAGCTCATTAACCAGTTGCCGGAGCTCGTTGCGGGTTCTTAAAGGGTTGGTCAGATGAATATTTTCAGGTTGCAAAAGGTCCTCCCGTCATGACACGAGAATTAAATAAGTTATTGTTATTTCGATTTTATAAAATTGTTTATACGTCAACAGGAGGAAGAATAGTCGCTTTTATTTGTGCGGCTAAGTGAGCACAATCACAAAATTAAACCGCCATTTCATTTTTGCTGGATATTTCACGCAGACGGGGGGATAAATTGCAAATGATGGCGTAAAAATTTAAATCTATTGTCCTGGAGGGAAAATGAGTGAACCGCAGCGACTGGAACGCATCACACTCGATAGCCGGGCGATCTCTTTTAACCGCTTGCGCTCAACCAGCGCGTCTTACTATCACTGGCACCAGTGCGTGGAATTCCTCTATATCTCCAGCGGCTATGGCATTGTGGTGGTAGATAACCAGCACTACACCGCTCGCCCGGGACGCATGTTTATTTTTCCACCGTTTCGCCTGCACAAAGTCCAGGTCGACCACAGCGAGAAAAATCCCTACCACCGCACCACGATGCATATTGAACAGTCGGTGGTTGAAAGCATTATGCGGGGGTTTGCGCGCCATCAGGCCCAGTTTGCCGCGCTTGCCGCCAGCAATGCGCCGGCACAAATTTACGACCTCAGCGAACACGGCCCTTTCATGGAGAGAATTCTGACGCAATTTGACGGGCTGTATCACGGCGGGCAGATCGCCACCAGCGAGGTTGCCTTTCTGGTGATGCAGATAATGGGTTTTCTCCCCGCGCTGCCCGAGCCATGTATTCCCCGGCAGCAGACGGTCGCGTCGCGGATTATGAGCTGGGTGGAGGCTCACTACGCCCACAAATTTTCGCTCGATGAACTCGCCCAGGCGCTGGGCCTGTCGCGCAGCTACACCTCGCGCATATTCCGCCAGCAAACGGGCGGCAGCATCCACGAGTATCTGCTGACGCGCCGAATAAAGCGCAGTTGCGATCTCCTGCGTAACACCACCGTCAGTATTGATGAGATTGCGGCCGAAGTCGGGTTTAGCGAAGTCACCTACTTTATTACCTGCTTCAGGAAGATGATGGGCCAGACGCCGCTGCAGTACCGCAAGGCGAGTCTGGCCAGAAACAGCGTGCTCACGTAGCCCGCGGGGCTACTTCGAGACGTCCGCGCCGAAATACTGGCTGGAAATTCGCTGGTAGCTGCCGTCGGCGCGAATATCGGCGATGGCGGCATCGATCGCCTGGCGCAACTCCGGTTCCCCTTTGCGGATCAGCACCGCCTCCTGTTCGGCATCGGTTCTTTCCGCCACGATTTTCACCGGCGCGTCGGGCTTGTGTTTCTTGAAATCGAGGAACGAGAGATTGCTGTTGATAGTCGCATCCGCGCGCCCCTGTGACACCAGGGCGATTGACTGATCAAAGCCATCCGTTCCCACGACCTCCGCGCCATTTTCACGGGCAATTTGCGCGTAGTTGCTGGTTAACGTATGGGCGGACTTTTTGCCCTTCAAATCTGCAAAGGTGTGAATATCCTGATTATTGTTATTCACGATGAGTACCGCTTTCGGGGTGATATAGGGGACCGAAAAATCATATTTCGCCTGACGCTCCGGGGTGATCGAGACCTGATTAATCACTGCGTCGTAGCGGTGAGCGTCCAGCCCGGCCACCAGACCGTCCCACTTGCCCTCGACAAACTCCGCTTTCACGCCAATCCGGCGGGCAATTTCACGCGCGATGTCGACATCAAACCCCACCAGCTTGCCGGAGGTATCATGATAGGTAAAAGGCGGGAAGGTCCCTTCGGTACCCACTTTAAATACCCCCGCTGATTTTATCTGCGCCAGGTTTTCCCCGGCACAGGCCGCGTGCGTCACGCTCAGCTGAATGGCGGTAGCCAGCAATGCGCTCATCAATACTTTCATCATTCACTCCTTTATCTGAATTGCCGGATTATTTTTTTAAATTTCCCAGGAATCGGGAAACGTCTCGGTCAGCGTGGAAATAAAAAGCTGCGTACGCGTTTTCTTTGCCCGGGTAAAAATGTCCCGCGAAGTCCCGCTCTCCACAATCTGGCCGGATTCGAGGAACACCACCTGGCTGGCAATATTTGCCGCCAGCCGAAGATCGTGGGTCGCCATCAGCATCGTCGTTCCCTCCTGCGCCAGCTGGCGCAAAACGGCAATCACTTCCTGGGATAGCTCAGGATCCAGCGCCGAGGTCGGTTCATCGCAAAGCAGCACTTTCGGCGAGGGGGCCATCGCCCGGGCAATGGCGACCCGCTGCTGCTGGCCGCCGGAGAGCATCGCCGGCCAGGCATGGCGTTTGTGCGCCAGCCCGACTTTGGCCAGCAGCGCTTCCGCCCGCGCCCTCGCCCGCTCACGGGGCCATTTCTGCACCACCACCAGCCCCTGCATAATATTTTCCAGCACCGACAGATGCGGAAATAACTGGAAGTTCTGAAAGACCATGCCGGTTTGCTGGCAAATACGCCGAACGTCTTTTCTTTTTGGCGCCGCGGCGGGAGAAAAAATAATCTCCTCATTACCAATCGTTAATTTCCCGGCCTGCGCGATTTCCAGTAAATTAATGCAGCGTAATAATGTACTTTTGCCGCTGCCCGATGGGCCAATCAGCGCCGTCACGCTGCCCTCAGGAATCGTTAGTGAAATATCATGCAGCACCTTCTGGCGGGAGAAACTCTTTTCAAGTCCGGACAGCGTTATCATGATGTTCTTCCTTTACCAGCGTATTTCTTTCTAAACGTAATTCCAGCCGGGACTGTAAATATGATAAGACCGAACTAATTAATAAATAGAGCAGAGCCGCTTCGCTATACAGAATCAGCGGCTGATAGGTGACGGCGGCAATACGCTGGGCGGCTAAAAACAGCTCCGGCACGGTAATTACCGAGGCCAGCGAGGTATCCTTAACTAAGGAAATAAAGGTGTTCGACAGCGGCGGCACCGCCACTCTCGCCGCCTGCGGCAGAATAATATAACGCAGCGATTGCCCCCAGCTCATGCCAATAGAATGCGCGGCCTCCCACTGCCCTTTGGCGACCGACAGCAGCGTCGCCCTGATCACCTCCGAGGTAAAGGCGCCGACGTTCAGGGTAAAGCCGATAACCGCGGCCGGAAAGGCATCAAGGGTGATCCCGACGCTGGGCAGGGCGTAAAAAATCAGAAACAGCTGCACCAGCAAAGGCGTGCCGCGGATAATCCAGACATAAAAACGCACCACGCTTTTCAACGGCGCCGGGCCATATAAACGAATCAACGCGACGATAAACCCCAGCAGCAGACCGAGGGAAAATGAAATTAACGTAATGGGGATAGTAAAAACCAGCCCGGCATAGAGCATCGGCCAAAACGAGCTTATTGCTAATGAAATAAATTCCGGCACATATCACCTTTTTGCAAACCAGCACTTTTTATTACTGCCCTTTCCGGGGAGCAGCTTATTAAAAGAGCTTATCATGCAGAACATCGCCTCAGCATGTATCAATACCGGCATTAAATAGCCGACTTTGTGCTTTGCGCGGCCCGACCGCGACTTCTTGCTGCCGCACCTGCGGCACGTCGCTGATGCTGCCGGTGAATTAGCGCAGCTGGCGAAAATAATATTAACCAGCCATAACAATGCCTGTCAGCCTATGGAATATTTTCGACAACCCTTTGCCGAAATAAAGATAAGCGCCGCCGGAAAAGCGATAATTCGGTGAAAAACACGGCAAAAAAGGCCTTATCTGGAAATCAACACGCCCAGGCGGCTAACAGGCTTTCCCTCCGGACGGCTAAAAAGCATCTTATATTCCATTTCGCTCTTAATGCCGGACAAATATTCTTTAAAATACCAATTTTGCAGACCTACCATTCAAATATCTCGATACGAATGGGCAAATAGTTATGTCAGTCTTTCACTCCATTAGCGACCTTATTGGGCACACTCCCCTGCTTCAACTGCATAAGCTGGATACCGGCCCCTGCAGCCTGTTTTTAAAGCTGGAAAACCAGAACCCCGGCGGGTCGATCAAAGACCGCGTCGCTCTGTCGATGATCAACGAGGCGGAACGGCTGGGTAAATTAAAACCCGGCGGTACCATTATTGAAGCGACGGCGGGTAACACCGGTCTGGGACTGGCGCTTATCGCCGCACAAAAAAATTACGCCCTGACGCTGGTGGTTCCCGACAAAATGAGCCGGGAGAAAATTTTCCATCTCCGCGCCCTGGGAGCCAAAGTGCTCCTCACCCGCTCGGATGTGAATAAGGGCCACCCCGCCTATTATCAGGATTATGCGCGCCGCCTGGCGGAGGAAACCCCGGGCGCGTTCTATATTGACCAGTTCAATAACGAAGCCAACCCGCTGGCGCACGCCACCACTACCGCGCCCGAAATATACGATCAGCTGGACGGCGATATCGACGCCATCGTCGTCGGCGTCGGCTCCGGGGGAACCCTCGGCGGCCTGCAGGCCTGGTTTGCCAGACATTCACCAAAAACCCAATTTATTCTTGCTGACCCGGCGGGCTCGATCCTTGCCGACCAGGTTGAAACCGGGCGCTACGGTGAAACAGGCTCCTGGCTGGTCGAAGGGATTGGCGAAGATTTTATCCCGCCGTTGGCCCATCTGGATGGCGTCCGAACGGCCTATCGCATCAGCGATGGCGAAGCGTTCGCCACCGCCAGACAGCTTTTACAAACCGAGGGGGTGCTTGCCGGTTCGTCAACGGGCACCTTACTGAGCGCCGCGCTGCGCTATTGCCGGGCGCAGACCAGTGCTAAACGCGTGGTCACCTTCGCCTGCGACAGCGGCAACAAATACCTCTCCAAAATGTTTAACGACGACTGGATGCGTCAGCAGGGCCTACTGAGCCGGCCGACCCGCGGCGATTTAACCGATTTTATCGCCCTACGCCACGATGAAGGGGCTACCGTTACCGCCGCTCCGGACGACACCCTCGCCGCCATTCTCGCGCGCATGCGTCTGTATGACATTTCGCAGCTGCCGGTGCTGGAAAACGGCCGCGTCGTCGGCATCGTCGATGAGTGGGATCTGATCAGCCACGTCAAGGGCGACAGCCGACGCTTTTCACTGCCCGTTGGCGAGGCGATGACCCGCAACGTAGAAACGCTGGATAGACACGCGCCGGAAAGCGCACTGAAAGCCATTTTCGATCGCGGCCTGGTGGCCGTTATCGCTGACAACGAACGCTTTTTGGGTCTCATCACCCGCAGCGATGTGCTGACGACCTGGCGCAACCGACTTGAACACTAAGGATGAAAGATGAAAAATTTACATACATTGAGCGTACACAGCGGCGTCTTTAACGATGGGCACGGCGCCGTTATGCCGCCGATTTACGCCACCTCCACCTTTGCCCAACCCGCGCCGGGGCAGCATACCGGCTATGAGTATTCACGCAGCGGCAACCCGACCCGCCACGCGCTGGAGACGGCGATTGCCGAGCTGGAGAGCGGCAGCCGCGGCTACGCGTTTGCTTCAGGGCTGGCGGCGATTTCCACCGTCCTTGAGCTGCTGGATAAAGACAGCCATCTGGTGGCCGTCGATGATGTCTACGGCGGGACCTGGCGCCTGCTTGAGAACGTCCGCCGTCACAGCGCGGGGCTGCGGGTAAGCTGGGTCAAACCCGACGATCTGGTCGCTCTTGAAGCCGCTATCCAGCCGGATACACGCATGATCTGGGTTGAAACCCCGACCAACCCGCTGCTGAAGCTGGCGGATCTCAGCGCTATCGCGGCGATTGCCCGTCGGCACAATATTATCAGCGTCACCGATAACACCTTTGCTTCGCCGGTCATCCACCGCCCCCTCGAGCTGGGCTTCGATATCGTGGTCCATTCGGCGACCAAATACCTGAACGGCCACTCCGACGTTGTCGCCGGGCTGGCGGTCGTCGGTGACAATCGCGAACTGGCGGAGAAGCTGGGCTATCTGCAAAATGCGCTGGGCGGCGTACTTGACCCGTTCAGCAGCTTCCTGACGCTTCGCGGTATCCGGACTCTCGCGCTGCGTATGGAACGTCACAGCAGCAATGCGCTGGCCCTCGCCGAATGGCTTGAACAGCAGCCGCAGGTGGAAAAAGTCTGGTTCCCGTGGCTGGCATCGCATCCCCATCATCAGCTGGCGCGCCGGCAGATGGCGCTGCCGGGCGGGATGATTTCAGTGGTGGTGAAAGGCGATGATATCTATGCGCAGCAGGTCATCAGCAGGTTGAAGCTGTTTACTCTGGCAGAGAGTCTGGGGGGCGTGGAGAGCCTGGTCAGCCAACCGTTCAGCATGACCCATGCTTCAATTCCGCTGGAACAACGGCTGGCCAATGGCATCACGCCTCAGTTGATCCGTCTCTCCGTCGGGATTGAAGATCCGCAGGATCTGATCGCCGACTGGCAGCACGCATTACGTGACTGAACAAGAAATCCGCCGCCGGAATCATGCTGGTCACGGCAGGCCAGCAGATTTTCATGGCGTAGTGTGGATTTGCCTGATGTATGCCGATGTCTGTCAACGGTGGTTTAGGAGAAGGAACGTTTTGTGGCGCGGGTCTACGGAATCCTGACAGGCCGCACGCGGGTGCGCCAGCGTTCGCCCGAACGACCTTAAAATAGCCGGCCCGCTAACCGTCGTTCATAAATAGCCTTTTCCCTCTTTCAGCACATGCTCTACGAAGCGGGTCAGCTTCGGCAGCGGGCGAAGATCCTGCCGCCAGAGTAAATGTACCGGGCGCGGATGCGGGGTATAGGCCTCCAGCACGCGCACCAGTTTGCCGCTGGCCAGCGCCTCGCTCAGTAAGACCTCAGGCTGGAGCAGCAGCCCGGCGCCGGCTATCGCCGCCATGCGCAGGCCGTAACCATCATTGCAGCGCAGAATCGCATCGCGCTTCCAGCGCACCGCGTCTTGCGCCCCCGGCAATGTCCACTCATTACGCGCCGTCCACACCGTATGGGACAGGCAAAGGTGATCGACTAAATCCGCCGGTACGACTGGCGTGCCGTGACGAGCCAGGTAAGCGGGCGCGGCGCAAATCACCATCCGATATGGACAGAGATATTTCGCCACCAGATCGGTGTGGTGAATATCACCAATACGGATCGCCAGATCGAAGCCCTCATCGACGAGATCGACCATCCGGTTAGTCAGATCCAGTTCGATGCGAACATCCGGCCACGCCTGTAAAAAGGAGGCGGTCAGCGGCGCAATCACGCAGGCGCCAAAAGAGGTCGGCGCGCTGATGCGCAGCGTCCCGGCCGGCGCCAGTCGCAATCGTTCGACCGAGCTTTCGGCAATCGCAACCTGTTCAAGTACCCGTTTGGCCTCTTCATAATAGACGCGCCCGGCATCGGTCAGACTCTGGCGCCGGGTGTTGCGCTCAAGCAGTCGGGTGCCCAGCTCTCGCTCCGTCAGGGCGATATATTTGCCGACCATCACCGCCGACATCTCCAGCCGCGATGCCGCGTCGGTAAAACTGCCGCACTCCACCACGGCAATAAATGTCTCCATTCCGCGTAGCTTATCCATATTACAAACCTCTGGTTAGTAATCATCTAACTTTTAGCCAGTTTATCCGATAACTGTTTCATTAAAGAATAGAGGCTCACAACCGATCAGGAGTCAGCCATGAAAATCGTCGTTATTGGTGCCAGCGGTACCGTCGGGCGCGCCGTCGCCGAAGAACTGAGCCGTCAACATCAAGTCATTCGCGTAGGTCGCACTCAGGGCGATCTTCAGGTGGATATAACCTCTCAGCCGAGCGTCGAAGCCCTGTTTGAAACTGTCGGCCGGGTCGATGCGATTGTCTCGGCCACCGGCAATCTGTTCTTTGGCCCGCTGGCGTCCATGACGGACCGGGATTTCAACCAGGGCCTGCAGGACAAACTGCTGGGGCAAATCCGCCTGGCGCTAACCGGGCAGCATTATCTCAATGAAGGCGGTTCGATTACACTTATCAGCGGCATTGTGGCCCATGAACCGATTGCCCAGGGCGTCAACGCCACAACGGTGAATGCCGGGCTGGAGGGCTTTGTCCGCGCCGCCGCCTGCGAACTGCCGCGCGGGATCCGTATCAACCTGATAAGCCCCACCGTATTAACGGAGTCGCTCGCCGCGTATGACGGTTTCTTCCCCGGCTTCGCCAGCGTCCCTGCCGCCGCCGTTGCCCAGGCCTATCGCCGCAGCGTGGAAGGGATACAGAGCGGCCGGGTGTACACCGTCGGCTACTGACCGCGAGAGCACCGTCAGCCTCTGCCCGGGCAGAGGCCGTCATCCCCGGCTATTACACCGGGGATGACGGCCGTTTTCAGCAGCGACATTCACGACAAGATAAAGAGAAAAGAGAACACTCCGTGTTGTAAATATTGATCTACTGCACACTCCCGATAAATGCACTTCATGGTGCAGTGCTGCGCGCAATATATTCCGTTTCGCCATCCTTTCAACACCTCAATCATCGCACACCATGGTGTAACAGACTGATTTCCAGGGTGTAAGTGGTATTCCCGTATAAATATCATTGCTTAATATTGGCGCGATCGATTTTCCACATATTTATCAGGCCTTTCTCATTCGACGGTACAACCAATCATTCCAGGCAATGGCCACCGCCACGGAGTTTTATCTGCCTGAAAATAGCCTTCCAGCGGGTTAATTATTAAATCCCAATTAAAGCAGCATAAATCGCTAAAAAATAGATTTGACGGTTTATTCAGCGCGTTGATTCAGGATGGCGGATGCAGGTAAAGCATTTTTTTTATATCGACGTTCGACATTTTTAATAATTTCCAAAATGATACGAGATTGTGACAATAGTAAACGAAATGTTATGATGAGTAGATTAGCTGTACTCCTCATTGGAATATCCATCTAACGCTGATTTAGCCCTACAGTGATGAGAGAGCACCATGACTAAACCTCAATCCGTTCACGTTGAAAACCTCGAAAGTAATACTATAAGACCTATTCCTCTTAATATGCGGCACGGTAAACCCGGCGATCTTTTTACCATTTGGTTCGGCTCGAATATCATGTTATTAACCGTGATCACCGGTGCCATGTCGGTGACCATTTTCCACCTTTCTTTTTTCTGGTCCGTTATTGCCCTGCTTATCGGCAGCCTGGTTGGCGGTCTTTTTATGGCATTGCATTCGGCGCAGGGCCCGAGGCTCGGCGTGCCGCAAATGGTGCAAACTAAGGGGCAGTTTGGCTCCTACGGCTCGGTACTGGTGGTATCGATCGTGGTATTAATGTATATCGGATTTACTGCCTCCAGCCTGGTATTAGGCGGGCAGTCAATGCACGCTATCTATAAGCCGATGAACTCCGACGTCGGGATTATTGTCGTCGGGGCACTCAGTTTATTCGCCACCATCTTTGGCTATAAAATCATCCACTCCTACGCCAGAATTATGTCGTGGATTTCCGGTATTGTGCTGGCTGCCACATTTCTGTGGATCGTGTTTGTGCACGGCCTGCCGGTCGATTTCCTCGATCGCGGCGGCTTCAACAAGGTTGGCTTCCTCGGCGCGGTATCCATTGCGGCGCTGTGGCAGCTGGCCTATGCCCCCTATGTCTCTGACTATTCACGCTATATGCCCTACAGCACCAACGATAAAAGCGTTTTTTATGCCAGCTATTTTGGCTGCATTTTAGGCTCCTACCTGCCGATGGTCCTCGGCGTGCTGGTGGCTGTCTGTATTAGTAATGATGATATTATTCAGGGCATTATCGATCTAACCGGCGGAATGGGCGCCGTAGTCATTGTGGTACTGGCGCTGGGGATCGCCGCCACAAACTCCATGATGTTGTACTGCGGAGTTCTCTGCACCTTGACCCTGGGCCAGACTTTTATTGATGGCTGGTCGCCGATGGCCCGCGCCAGAATAATCACCGCCATCCTCACGATGATTCTCGAAATATCGCTGGCGATCTATGGTCAGGAAAACTTTTTATTAATCTACACCAACTTTATTACCGTGCTGTTATATGTGCTGGTGCCGTGGACGGCGATTAATCTGGTGGATTACTACCTGGTCGCCCATGGCGAATATGAGGTTGAGTCCTTCTTTAAACGCGATGGCGGAATCTACGGTTATTTTAATGCCACGGCTATTTTCTGCTATTTACTGGGAATCGCCGTGGAAGTGCCGTTTATGTCGACGGCGATCTATACCGGACCTGTTGCGCTGTCATTTGGCGGGGCAGATTTATCATGGATTATTGGTTTGCTGGTCGTTTCTCCTGTCTATTATTACCTCTCCAGAGCGAAGACGGTCAAAAAGATGGCCTTTGCGAAAGAGAAAATTTAAAGCAATATATTCCCTCAGTCATCATTTAGCTCCGGACAGGTTCCGGAGCTTTTTTTATTCCGCCGCGGGCAGCAGAAAAAGACCGTGGCGAAATAAAGAACGGCCGCAGCGAAAAGAGATAACGGAAAAAATGCGGGAAAAGAGGATTGTGGAAATGCGCCCGGGTCCGGGCGCAAAAGATTCAGGAGGCCGCCATCCAGTGGCGCAGGTTATCCAGCATCGCCAGACATTGATCCAGCTGGCTCAGAGCAATAAATTCATCCGGCTTGTGTCCCTGCTCCATACTTCCCGGCCCACAAATCAGCGTTGCCACGCCCGCTTCGTCAAACAGCCCACCTTCCGTGCCAAAGGCGACGGTGGAGAAGGTATCATTTCCCGCCCATTGCGCCAGCCAACCGGCAAAGGCCGACTGCGGATCGCTCAGCAGACCGGGATACTGGCTGAGCGGCTGAAAGCGGATCGTTGCCTCCGCCGCCACCGCGCGCATCGCCTGCACCAGTTCATCGTTGGCATACGCCTGCAGCCCGGTGAGCGTCTCGTCGAGCGACACATCCGGCAAATGGCGGATTTCAAAATCGAACTGGCAGCGCTCAGGCACAATATTGAGCGCCGCGCCGCCCGTAATCAGCCCCACCTGAACGGTACTGTACGGCGGGTCGAAACGCGCATCCTGCCTGAGCGCCAGCTTTTCACCCAGTACGCCTAAGCGGGTAATCAGCTTCGCCGCATACTCAATGGCATTCACGCCATCGGGGGCATAGGCCGAATGGCAGGCCTTACCGTGAATATGGCAGCGCATGGCTAGTTTGCCTTTATGGCCGTAGACCGGGCGCATCTCCGTCGGCTCACCGATAATGCACAGGGCGGGCTTATCCTTTGAGGCTTTAAGATGGTTCACCAGACTGCGGACGCCGAGACATCCCACCTCCTCATCATAGGAAAAGGCCAGGTGCAGAGGCATGCTTAACGGCTGTGCGAGGAAGGCGGGAACAGAGGCCAGCACGCAGGCGATAAAGCCCTTCATGTCGGTGCTGCCGCGCCCGTAGCACAGGCCATCGCGGAGGGTGAGTGCAAAAGGAGGAACCGTCCAGCGCTGGCCGTCAACCGGAACCACATCGGTATGGCCGGAGAGCATTACGCCCCCCGGCCCCGGTGGCCCCAGGCGGGCGTAAAGATTGGCTTTTTTGCCGTCGTCATCGTAGAACAGCCGGCATTCAATGCCAAAACCGCTCAGAAAGCGGTTTATGTAATCGATCATCTCGAGATTGGATTCGCGACTGGTGGTATCAAAAGCCAGCAGCGTTGCCAGTATCGACTTCACCTCATTATTCATCGCCCGGTACTCCGTAACTGGGGGCCTCCCGCGGGTCGAGCGCGCGCGTGATATAGGCCTGCATCTGCGGCTCATAGGCCTGCCAGAGCGCGGCCAGCTCGCCAATGGGATCCTCCTCGCTCCAGTCAATACGCAAATCCACCAGCGGCCACGAATAGTCATCCACAACCTTCACCGCCGCAGAGTGAACCGGGCCGGCCTCACCGCCGCAGGCCAGACCGGCCTGTAGCGCGGCCATCAGGCGCAGCGCCATTTCGCCTTCGCTCTGCTGAAAACCCGTCACCATTGCCTCAATAACCGCCGTGCTGGCCAGCATATTTCCAGCGGCAATGCAGTTTTCTCCTTCGGCAACATGATAAATACCAAGGGTTTTATCGCCGCTGAAGGCGGCGGTTTGTCCGTTGGCGTCGATGGCGATGATCTGCCGGTAGCGGCTAAAATCGTCCTCCGCCAGCGCCCTGCGCAACGCGATGTCCGGCGCGAATCCCTGTTCCAGTTGCGCTAACGCCAGCTGACCCAGCGCCGGTAACGTGATGTTCTGACTGGATACCGCCCCCACCCCGGCCTGTAGCCAGGGACAGCGGGCGCCGACGGCAATGCTGGAGGAGCTGAGCGCAATACCAAACTGCCCGCTTTCCGGGCAATATGCTGCGATAGAAAAGGTCATCGTCGCTCCTTACTTCACGAAATCATCGGGAATGACGGCAATCACATCGATCTCCATCAGCCATTGCGGCTGCGCCAGCGCTGAAATCACCAGCCCCGTGGAGATCGGGAACACCCCCTTCAGCCATTTACCCACCTCCTGATACACCGGCTCACGATAACGCGGGTCAATGATATAGGTCGTGGTTTTCACGATGTGCGACAGGTCGCTTCCGGCCTCTTCCAGCAGCTGTTTGACGTTTTTCATCGCCTGCTCGGCCTGAGCCTGCGGGTCGCCCAATCCGACCAGGTTACCGGCAAAATCGGTTCCCACCTGACCGCGCACGTAGACGGTATTCCCGGCGCGAACCGCCTGGCATAAATCGTTATCCAGGCTCTGATTAGGGTAAGTCTCTTTGGTATTAAACATGCGAATACGGGTATGCGTTGGCATCTTGTTTATCCTGTCTAGTGGGCGAACGTTCAGCGCCGATCGGCGGCCTGGTACTGGCTGTACTTACGCTGAGTGGCAATATGGTCAGCAATGTGTTTTGCGTCATGCCAGACGCCCCAGATGAAGGTTGACCCCCGGCGCGACAGCCACGGCAATCCGAGAAAATAGACCCCGGGTTCGCTGGAGACGCCGCGTTGATGCTGCGGACGGCGTTGCTCATTAAAAGCATTCACGTTGAGCCAGCTGTAATCCACCGCGTAGCCGGTCGCCCAGATAATGGTGGCGATCCCCGCCTCCGCGAGATTCAGGGAGAGGATCGGCGAAGTCATGCACGGCGGATCAGGTAAAAACTCGCGGGCGGCAGGTTCTTCCGGTAGATCCAGGCCATTGGCCGCGATGTAGGCATCTGCGGCATCCAGCAGCGCCAGGTAGTTCTCATCCCCGCGACGAATGTTGTCGCACAGATCCGGCTGGAAGGTCGCCATCCCGGATTCAAAGGCTTTCGTCAACCCGACCAGGGTGATGCCGCGATGCGCCAACTCGCGGAAGTCCACGGTGTGCCCGCCATGGGCGCCGCTGACTGCGATAGTGACATGCTCTTTGCCCGGCGCGCTGGCGGGGGCGTCCCACATGCCCAGCACCCCCAGCCACCAGCAGAAGTCCCGGTTGCGATATGCGCGCGGCGGGCGGTCATGCGCGCCGACGGATAAATAGACCCGGCGGCCGGCACGCTGAAGCTCGTCGGCAATTTGCACGCCGGAAGAGCCCGCGCCAACGACCAGCACGGCGCCCTCAGGAAGCTGCTGCGGGTTGTAGTATCGGGCGGAGTGGATTTGATGAAGGCTGCTCTCTTTTGGCGCAATCGGTGGAATAACCGGTTTTTGAAACGGCCCGGTCGCGGCAACAATACGCTGGGCTTCAATAACGCCCTCCGTGGTCTCAATGGTAAACCCCGGTCGTCCGCTGTTGCGAACCGCGCTTTTAACTTCAACGCCGGTACGCACCGGCAGATTGAAGGCCCTGACGTAATCTTCAAAGTATTCCGCCACATCGTCTTTGGGAATGAAGCTATCGGGATTCCCCCCTTTAAATTCCATCCCCGGGAAACGGTCGTGCCACGCCGGACCATTCGCCACCAGCGAGTCCCAACGCCCGCTTCGCCAGGCTTCAGCGATGCGGTTTTTCTCGATAACCAGATGTGAGATCCCCAGCTTCGTCAGATGCTCACTCATGGCAATACCGGCCTGACCCCCGCCAACAATCAACGTATCAATGTTCGTTTTTTCTACGGTCATAAATGTGTCCTTCGAATGGTGTTCAATCGCCAGGAATAAACCACTGCGCAGGACCGAGGTTAATAAACCGTAACAAGCAGGTAAATTATTATAAATTTAGAACCTGAGAATAAAATAGTGATGCAGAGCGCAGCATCTTGAATCTAATGAATAAAAGTATTATTTGCGGGAGATTAACGGTAAAAGATAATCCGGCGAGCAGCCAATTATTCATAAAAAAGAAATCGCAAGCCATCAAGCCTATAAAAAATATATTCAGAGACTCGTTTTTTTATATTTAATATCACCGTCAGAGAGTGACCCGGCCCGCAATAGTACGAGCCGTCTCTTATTCTTCGCTGAATTTACGCCACCCGCGCATCAATGTCCGCCGGGCTGAGTACCGCATGGCGACAATATTCCATAAACAGTTTAGTCGGTTTGGTCGGCTCGCTACTGCGCAGGTGCGCCATCACCAGCGTGGAGTTCGCCATCTCGTCCTGAATTTCCACGCAGCGCACCTGCTGGCCATCGTAGGTCATGTCGGAAACCGGGCGGGTTACCAGCACGGAAAAACCCAGCCCCTGGCCGACCATGCAGCGCACCATCTCAATAGACGGCGAGCTGTAGGCAACCTGAGGGTTATACCCTTTATCTTTGAAAATACTGATGAAATAGTTTCGACTTGGCACCACGTCCAACAGGACCATCGGCAGGTTATTGAGCTCGGAGAGTTTCACTGTCGCTCGCTGCGCCAGCGGATGATGTGCCGGCAGCAGAGCATAAGGCTTCTGCGGTGCATTGAGGCTTTCGGTGTGAATCGCGGTATCCAGCTCAAGATCGTAGAGAAACGCCAGATCGAAACGCCCGCGGTGCAGACCGTGCGTAATTTCATGCTGCTCACCATCGCAAATTTTGAGGGTGATATCGGGATAGATCTTTTTAAATCCGGCAATCAGCGAAGGTAAATAGAGCGGCGCCGCCGTTTCAAAACAGCCTAGTGAAATAATGCCGGAGACCAGTTCATTATCCGCTTTTGAATTTTGCTCAAACTGATACGAAAGCCGCAGCAGCTCCTTCGCCTTTTCATAAAAGCGTTGCCCGCTGGGGGTCATCGACACCCCTTGCGCGTGGTGGCGAATAAAAAACTGCTGTTCAAACATATCTTCCAGGGTTTTCACCGCAATGGAAATTGACGGCTGGGCGATATGTAACTGTCTGGAGGCTTCCGCAATACTCTCTGCTTCGACAACGGCAACAAAGTATTTGAGCTGCTTCAGGGTGAAATGGGGCATGGGACACCTTATTTTTTATTCTCAGAGAGATAAGCTAAATAGCTTTAAACGATGCTCCCCGTCGCCCGCAACCCCGCCAGCGGAAAAAGATCAACAATCCGACGCGGGTCGTATTTTTACAGAAAATTAACAGACAAAGCGCAGGAAAGCTGCGAGCCAACGACAGGCCCGCGGCCTCAGATCGCAAGGAATAAGGGTCATTCATCTTTTTTTCATTACCTGTTATTAAATCAAACAATATTTAATATATTTAAAAGACAGCAGCAGCTGTGCTCAAAAAACCGAAGCATAAAAATAATATCCTTTTAAATACAAACCATTAAAAAATAACCCGCGTGATTTTTATGAATGCCGTCACAGAAATAACCGCCCCGCGCGCCCCTGAGAATTATCCCCTCCCCGGGACTAGCTACGTTTTTTATAGAGGTTACCTAGATTTTTAGTCCTTTCTCGTCGCTGCCTCCTCCTGCATCATGAATCAATAGCAACAAATCAATAACAAACAAGCAACATATCAAGGGAGAGGCGCATGTCTGGTATGTGTGATAGAAATTTCTGGCAGGACAAACTGCGGGAGCAACGCTTTATCAGCCACGCGATCGTCGATGGTCGTCCCTACCTCGCCATCAGCCGTAAAGTCTTCCCGGCCATCAACCCGGCGACCAATAGCGTGCTCGCCGCGGTGACGGCGCTGCAAGCTGACGATATTGATATTGCAGTAAAATCATCCCGCGCCAGCTTCGCCTCCGGCGTCTGGTCCGGTCTGCCGCCGCAGGAACGTAAAACCGTGCTGCTCAGGCTCTCCGCGCTGATTCTCGAACACCGTGAAGAGCTGGCGCTGCTTGAAAGTGCGAGCATGGGGAAACCGGTCAACGATGCGCTGAATATGGATATTCCCGGCGCGGCGCACGTCATGGCCTGGTACGCCGAAAGCGTCGATAAAATTTACGCCGAGGTCGCCCCCACGCGTAAAGGGTCGCTCGCCACCCTCACTCGTGAAGCGGTCGGCGTGGTGGCGGCAATCGTACCGTGGAACTTTCCGCTCGATCTCGCCTGCTGGAAACTCGGGCCGGCGCTGGCCGCCGGGAACAGCGTGATCCTCAAACCCTCAGAAAATTCGCCTTTTTCGGCGCTGCGTCTGGGTGAACTGGCGCTCGAGGCGGGTCTCCCGCCAGGCGTACTGAACGTCGTCACCGGTCTCGGCACAGAAACGGGCGCCGCGCTTGGGCTGCATAACGATATTGATGTCATCACCTTTACCGGTTCGACCGCGGTCGGCAAGGCCTTCATGACCTACTCCGCGCAGTCAAACCTGAAACAGGTCTGGCTGGAGTGCGGCGGTAAAAGCGCCAACATCGTCTTTGCTGACTGCCAGGATCTCGACCTGGCGGCGGAGAAAGCCGCTTTCGGTATCTGTTTTAACCAGGGCGAAGTGTGCTCCGCCAACTCACGGCTGCTGGTAGAACGCGCGATTTATGCCGACTTTATCACCCGGGTACAGGCCAAAATGGAAGCCTGGGCACCGTCTCACCCCTTTGATCCGACGGCCAAAATGGGCGCGATGGTCAGCGCAGCGCATGCGCAAAAGGTCATACGCGCGATCCGTTCGGCCCAACAGGAAGGTGCACGCGTGCTGACCGGCGGCCGTGAGGTCGAGATTGAAGGGATCGCCAACTACGTTCAGCCCACGCTGCTGGATGGGGTGAACGAAGAGATGTCGCTGTGGAAAGATGAAATTTTCGGCCCGGTGCTTGCCGCTATCCCCTTTGATGATGAACAGCAGGCCATCCAGCTGGCTAATAACCATATTTATGCCCTCGCCGCGTCGATCTGGACAGACGACCTGCACCGCGCGCACCGCGTTGCCGGACGGCTTAACGCCGGCACGGTGTCGGTCAATACCGTGGATGCGCTGGACGTCACCGTGCCGTTTGGCGGCAATAAACAGTCTGGTTTTGGTCGGGATTTGTCGCTGCATGCCTTCGACAAATTCACCACCCTTAAAACGACCTGGTTCCAGTTTCGCTAGCAGGCAGCGGCCTCGCCTTGCACTGATTCCGCTTACAGGAGAGATAACATGACTTACCCTATTCACCCGACGCGATCCACCACCGAGTATCAAAGCGGGGATGCCGCACACCATATCCACGCGTTTCTCGACCAGAAAGCGCTGAACGCTGAAGGACCGCGCGTCATGGTACGCGGCGAAGGCCTGTACCTCTGGGACAATGACGGCAACAAGTATCTGGACGGTATGTCGGGACTGTGGTGTACCCAGCTGGGCTACAGCCGCCAGGATCTGGCCGATGCCGCGGCAGCGCAGTTCGCGAAGCTGCCCTATTACAATATGTTCTTCCACACCACGCACCCGACGGTGATTGAGCTGTCCGAACTGCTTTTCAGCCTGCTGCCCGGGCACTACAGCCACGCCATTTACACCAACTCCGGTTCTGAATCGAATGAAGTGCTGATCCGCACCGTGCGTCGCTACTGGCAGATACTCGGTAAACCGCTGAAAAAGGTGATGATTGGCCGCTGGAACGGCTACCACGGCTCTACCCTCGCCGCCAGCGCGCTCGGGGGCATGAAAGCTATGCACGCCATGGGGGGGATGATCCCCGACGTGGCGCATATTGATGAGCCCTACTGGTATATGCACGGCGGCAACCTGACGCCGCAGGAGTTTGGCCTGCGCTGCGCCCGCCAGCTGGAAGAGAAGATCCTCGAGCTCGGCGCGGAGAACGTCGCGGGCTTTATCGCCGAACCGTTCCAGGGCGCCGGCGGGATGATCTTCCCGCCGGAGAGCTACTGGCCGGAGATTCAGCGTATTTGTCGCCAATACGACGTGCTGCTGTGCGCCGATGAGGTGATTGGCGGCTTTGGCAGAACCGGCGAATGGTTTGCGCACCAGTATTTTGGCTTTGAACCGGATACGCTCTCCATCGCTAAAGGGCTGACCTCCGGCTATGTTCCGATGGGCGGCCTGGTGCTGAGCAAACGGATGGCCGAGGTGCTGGTTGAGAAAGGCGGCGTATTTGCCCACGGTTTGACCTATTCCGGCCACCCCGTCGCTGCGGCCGTTGCCATTGCTAACCTGAAAGCGCTGCGCGATGAAAACCGGGTCACCACCGTACGTGACGACACCGGCCCATATCTGCAAAAAACGCTGCGTGAGGTGTTTAGCCACCACCCGATGATTGGTGAAATCCAGGGCGCAGGCCTAGTGGCCGCTCTGCAGTTCGCCGAAGATAAGTCGACCCGCAAACGCTTTGCCAATGAAAACGATCTGGCCTGGCGCTGCCGGACTATCGGCTTTGAAGAGGGGGTCATTATCCGCTCAACCCTGGGGCGTATGATTATGGCTCCCGCGCTGATTGCCAGCCACAGCGAACTGGATGAACTGGTCGAGAAGACCAAACGCGCTATCGATCGGACCGCAAAAGAGGTGGGTCTGCTGTAGCTCTTTTGCCGTTAGCGAATAACCGCGCTAACGGCACCTGACCCGCTCGCCCGGAGGTAAAAATAACCTCCGGGATGACATTCCGTTTGTGCAGCAGGTACACTACGCCCCTGTTTCCTCTCCCTGACCACGCCATGCTGAAGAAATTACCTTTTGTCATTCCGCTGCTGGCGCTCATTGCGCTGCTTGTCTGGTGGTTCACGCCCCGCTACTCCGAAGAAGAGATTGCCTGGTACCGTTCGGTTTTCTGTGTCATCGACCACCGGGATAGCCAGGCGTTTCTGCGCGATATGGAAAATATTGTCGAAGGCGGCAATGCCGATTACGCGCTGCACAAAAACCACTATATCCCGGCGCTTGGCGAACGTATGCGTCAGACCTGGCTGCAGCTCAGCCAACAAGAACAAGAGAGCATTGCTCAGGATCAGCAGCGCTGCCGCCAGCTGATGAGCGAAAAACAGCGTTAACGCTTCTTTTGAATTCACCGGCCGCACGGCAATGGCGAGGCCCTGTCCCGCAATGGTATTCTGCCCGCGCTTTTCCCTTTTAAAAATAAGGAAAACAGATCTTACCGGCGGCGATAAAAAAGAGTTGATCTGATATGCACAAGCTCTTACTTTGCTAACCAGTTTTCACACGAGATAAGACGATGCCGACAATAACAGCAAGTAGTATGCAAGAAGCGAAAGAGTTAATTCACTGCGGGAAATACAGGGAAATCGTGCTGAATTTTGATATTGATGCTGATGATTTCTTCACGCTCGCCACCTCCCAGTCCGCGACTAAAGTCACGATGATCAACAGAAACAAGCACTCACCGGTCAAAGCAGAAAAATAATAAAAAACCTCTGAGGTATTCTTTATGTGGCTATTTATTGGCACACTCGGCGTTGCATTTCTCTCCTCACTGATGCTGATTTGGCTCGATGACCGCATCGCCGAAAGCGACTAAACCAGATTAACACTCCGTGCCGCCCGGCGGCGCGGAGTTATTTATATCGCTACAGCGATTTCGCCAGACGCTCCACGGCCGTCATCAGCCCCTCTTCCGAGACCGTAGAGTAGGACAGACGCAGCGTACGGGTATCCGGATTATCGTGATAGAACGCTTCGCCAGGGACAAACACCACGCCGTTTGCCAGCGTTTTCTTCATCCATTCCATGGTATCGAACGAATAGCGGAAGTGAGCCCACAGGAACATCCCGCCTTTTGGTCGGCTGAATGCAATGTGCTCCCCGAGTCGCGACTCCAGCGCATCCGCCAGCGCCACACACTTCTTACGATAATCCTCACGGATCAGCGCGATCTGGCTATCCAGGCGATTCATCGCCAGATATTCCGCCGTGATCACCTGCGACAGCATGTTGGTATGCAGATCCGCCGCCTGCTTAACGATCACCGTCTGCTGCGCCAGCCAGTCCGGCATCACAATCCAGCCGATACGCATCCCCGGCGCAAGAATTTTGGAGAAGGTGGAGGTGTAGACCACCTGATCTTCACAGCCCAGCTCAACCGCGTGCTGATACAGCGGACGGCGAACTTCATCGGTAAAGCTGATTTCGCCATAGGGGTCATCTTCGATGATGACAAAATCATGCTGTTTCGCCAGCGCCACCAGGCGGCGACGGCGATCTTCGCTCAGGGTTTTTCCGCCGGGGTTGCCGAAGGTGGGCACCAGATAAACCGCTTTGACGCGGGTCGTTTCCAGCAGGTCGGCCAGCTGTTCGACCAGCATCCCGTTATCGTCGGTATCCACGCTGAGAATATTGGCCTGCGCCAACTGGAATACCTGCAGCGCCGCCAGGTAGGTCGGGCGCTCAACCACAATCGCATCGCCCGGATCGAGCAGCGTACGGGCTACAATATCTAACGATTGCTGAGAACCGGAGGTGATATAAACATGGCTGGCCTGGCAGTCAACGCCGCGCGCCTGACACAGTTCGCTCACGGCCTGACGCAGCGGCGGGTAGCCTTCGGTCAAGCCATACTGAAATGCATCGTTGAAGCGCCCGCTCATCACCTGTTGCACAGCCAGATTCAGACCTTCGGTATCAAACAGCTCCGGAGCCGGGATCCCGCCGCCCAGAGAGATAACGCCGGGCAGTTTACTGTGCTTCAGAAGTTCGCGGACGGCGGAGGGCTTAAGTTCACCCGCGCGGACGGCGAGTCGCCTGTCGTGCATATTATTTTCCTTTTCTGTCTTGTTGTTGTCTTTGTGACTTATCGTGTTTGCAGGATTTGTTGCCCGGACAGGCCGTTTACGGCGCTGCCCGGGCTGCCGGCTACCGGCCGTCGCTGTCTTTCAGCACAATTAACGGTTCGATATCACTCTCTTTTTTGACCACCAGCGAATCATCGCCGCGCAGACAAGTACCGCCGTAGTTGCCGCCGACGGTAAACGTACATACCTGAATGTATTTACCATCCACTTTCGGCAGGCACCAGAGCTGCTGGTAAATATTTTTACGATCGACAAACTGCCCGCTGGTTTTATCCAGCACTTCGTCTTTCGGACCAATCAAATCGATGTTGTTGCCGCAGCGGCCAGAGATAGGTTTCACCGCGTAACCGGTTTTCGCCAGCTCCTCGTTGACCACAAAATCGGTATCCAGCAAATAGCGGTGGTTCGGGAACAGCGACCACAGTACCGGCAGAATGGCCTTGTTACCGGGGATCACCGTCCACAGCGGTTCGAAGACCAGCACTTCCGGACGCAGCAGTACGTCGATCAGCCGCACCTCGTTTTGTGGATGTCCGGTACGGATCGGCACGGCGGCGTACTCATCGGCGCTGACTTCACGCACCTGCTCGATGGCGGTTTCCCAGGCCCAGGTTTTCCAGACGCAGTTCACCAGACGCCCGTCGCCGTCGATCAGCTGCCCGGCGGCATCCCAGTGCAATTCATCAAGGCCAAAGAGGATCTTACTTTCAAATCCCGCCTGCGTGAGCGAGCGCTGGATGAACAGCGCGTGGTAGTTCTCCTCCAGATCCTTGTCCTGCATGATATGCACGAAAGGACGGGCGCGGCTGTGTTTCCAGGCACCCGCCAGCTCATCAAGCAGATTCTCCGCCGGGTTGTGTCCGCTGCCGTAGTAGCCCTGTTTCAACCACTGTTCGAGGATCAGCCCGCCTTCGGTATGACAAGAGGCGGAGTCGGCGTTGTATTCATAGACCTTCAGCCCGCGCTCATCCATACAGAAATCCATGCGGCCGGTAATCATATGATGACGGCGTCGCTGCCACGACAGGCGCAGGCGCGGCCAGAGAATTTTAGGGATATCAAACAGCGCCAGCAGATTGTCATCTTTCATCACCTTATCGGTGGCGTGCAGGTACATCAAATGCAGCTCGTTGGTCGCTTTGATCAGCTCCTGCTCGGCGCTTTCGGTAATGGTGAAGTATTGATAGGGATCTTGATTGATGAAGTGACCGTTGGCGGCCACGTAGGCTTTCTGCAGCGAATCTTTCTCGTTCAGCCAGTTACCGCGGAACTGACCTTTATTCGGCAATCTCGCGCCCTGAATCGCCATCGCTTCACCCGGCAGCACCGGCTGCGGCAGGCTGTGCTCGGTATCGGCGGTCTGAATCATCCAGCCTAATATTTCCGTATCGGCAAAGGTATCTTTGATGGTGTAGAAACCGTCTTTCACTTCCAGCGTTAATTCGCGAGTCCATTGCTGGCCCTGCGGCAGCGGAGCGTGAATCACGTTTTGCTCGGCGATGCGAACCTTATTGCCTACCAGCTGCGTAATCACCGCAACATGGCCGGTATGCTTGAACTCACCACCTTTCTGCCATATCAGCAGCGAGCCGGCCATCGGCGGACGGCGGGCGCCGTTTGCGAAAGCCTGCAGCGGCAGAATATTGTCATTGACCACTTCACGCAGAAAACGCAGGGAGAAGATTTCATAGGCCATGCCGACATCGGTAAAGACAAAGCCGTAGGTGAGAAACAAAAAGCGGCGCGCAAATTCAACGCACTGCCATTTGTGCCCCATATACTCATTGCCGATATAACTGCGGAACGTCGCGTCATCCGGATAGTCGCGCGGATTTAAACTGCTGTAATTCGATGAATAAATTGCTACGCCCCCCGGCGCGTAGCCCAACAATGTACCAAAAGGGGCATCACTACTTGTCGATCCTTTGCTCATTAGCCTGACCTCAAATTAATGCAGCCCGGGCAGTTGGCGGAACAAAACTCCCTCTTCTTATCCTGCCACAGGCACTTACCAGACAGAGGTGAAATGATGATACCACTCATTGGATTCAGCGATCGTGCCCGGCAGGAAAATAACCCGGCGCCTTTGGGTAAAAGTGATATCGTTATTTGTAATATCTCCCCGAAATAGTTCAGGTTGCTTTGCCGTCGACAACAGCCGGGTGATTCAGGGAATCATAACGAAGAATGAGACAACGTCAGGAGTTGATTATGAGCGCACAACCGCATCTGCAGGCTCAACCGCTGGTCTGGGGCCACGGCCCACGCACTTTTGAGGTGTTCCTTGAGCCAACCTGCCCGTTTTCCGTCCGGGCGTTCAATAAGCTCGACGAGCTACTGGACGAAGTCGGCGCGGATAATGTGACCATCAAGATTCGCCTGCAGTCGCAGCCGTGGCATCTTTTCTCCGGCGTCATCGTGCGCTGCATTCTTGCCGCCTCGACGCTCCCGCACGGCAGAGAGCAGGCGCACAGGGTGTTAAAAGCCGTCGCCGACCATCGCGAAGAGTTTGAATTTACCGACCATTGCAGCGGGCCGAATATGGAGACCACGCCGCAGCAGATAATCCAGCGCATTGAGCGCTATAGCCAGGTTCTGCTCTCGACGGCCTTCGCCCGCCCTGAGCTGCAGGCTGAAATTAAATGGCATTGCAAATACGCGCGACAGAACGGTATTCATGTCTCGCCTACCTTTATGGTCAACGGTCTGGTGCAGCCGGACCTTGGCAGCAGCGACGATATCAGCGTATGGGCCGCGCGGATTATGGCCTGAGTCCTCCTCGCCCCGGTTGCGCGACGCTGGCCGGGGCCAATAAGCCTCACACTGTTAAACCTGCTTAGTATCTCCTGCTACACTCCCTCAACGGCTCACTAAAAAGGCAGGTCCTCATGTCAGAGAATAACTACCAACCACCTAAAGTGTGGGAGTGGAAGCAAAACAACGGCGGCGCGTTCGCCAACATCAACCGTCCCGTCTCCGGCGCAACCCATGAAAAAACGCTACCGGTCGGCTCACATCCGCTGCAGCTCTACTCCCTGGGCACGCCCAACGGCCAGAAGGTGACCATCCTGCTGGAAGAGCTGCTGGCGCTCGGCGTGAGCGGCGCGGAATACGATGCCTGGCTGATTCGCATTGGTGAAGGCGATCAGTTCTCCAGCGGTTTTGTTGAGGTAAACCCCAACTCAAAAATTCCCGCACTGAGCGACCACTCCACCACCCCGCCGACGCGCGTATTTGAGTCCGGCAGCATCCTGCTGTACCTCGCTGAGAAGTTTGGTTTCTTCCTGCCTAAAGATCCCGCCGGGCGGACCGAAACCCTTAACTGGCTGTTCTGGTTACAGGGCGCAGCCCCGTTCCTCGGCGGCGGTTTTGGCCACTTCTTTAACTATGCGCCGGTGAAAATCGAGTATGCGATTGACCGCTTCACGATGGAGGCCAAACGTCAGCTCGACGTGCTGGATAAACAGCTCGCCCGCAATCGCTATGTTTCCGGGGAAGAGTACACTATCGCCGATATGGCTATCTGGCCGTGGTACGGCAATGTGGTGCTCGGTGGGGTGTATAACGCCGCGGAATTCCTTGACGCCGGCAGCTATAAAAACGTCCTGCGCTGGGCGCAGGACATCGCCAATCGTCCGGCAGTCAAACGCGGGCGTATCGTCAACCGGACCAACGGCCCGCTTAACGAGCAGCTGCATGAACGCCACAGCGCCAGCGACTTCGATACCCTGACCGAAGACAAACGCCAGGCATAACGCCTCCTCTACCGGAGGCTTCGGCCTTCGGTAGTTAACTTTCCAGCCGGTATCCCGCCATAAAGTAACGCATGGCGGTACAGGAATGCCCTTCCCTGAAGAAATCCATGACCATGTTTCTGTCCAGGCCATAGCGGCGGGTGAGGATCCCGGCCTCCCAGGCGCTAAGCTGACGATCGCCGGTTTTTTCAAACATACGCTGAGAATAACCGAGGACAAACCCACGTTTATAATCCGCGCAAAAACCGGCTGCGTTGCTGGCGCTTTCAGCCTGAGAAGCCTTCAGTCCCGCCATTAAACCTTTGCCAAAATGGTTATCCATCGCTTTCCCCCCTCAATCGTTATATACAAAATTATATAGCGATTTTTTGAGCGAGTGCCAGCGCTATTTCCGCCCTTTTTAGCCGAGATATTTGGCAAACCACGCCAGCGTTCGCTGCCAGGCGAGCTCAGCGGCGGCGCGGTCATAACGCGGCGTGGAGTCGTTGTGAAAACCGTGGTTCACCTGAGGATAGATATAGGCCTCGAACACTTTATGCTGCGCCTTCAGCGCCTGTTCATAGGCGGGCCAGCCGTCCGTGATGGGCTTATCCAGCTCCGCATAGTGCAGCAGCAGCGGCGCATGGATTTTATCGACATCCGCGATCGGCGGCTGGCGGCCATAAAACGGCACTGCGCAGGCCAGTTCCGGGATCGCCACGGCGGCAGCATTACACACACCGCCGCCGTAACAAAAACCGGTTATTCCCACTTTGCCGCTCGCCTGCGGATGTTTTTCCATAAAGGCGACGGCGGCAAAAAAGTCGTTCATCAGCTTCTGCGGATCGACTTTCTGCTGAAGCTCTCTCCCTTCGTCGTCATTGCCGGGATAGCCGCCCACCGAACTCAGGCCATCCGGTGCCAGCGCGATGTAACCGGCTTTGGCCACTCGCCGGGCGACATCTTCGATATAGGGATTCAGCCCGCGATTCTCATGCACGACGATCACCGACGCCGGTTTTACGCTTGATTTCGTCGGCGCCACCAGATACCCGCGCACCTCTCCGTGCCCCTCGGGAGAAGGATAGCGAATATATTCCGCATGAATATCCGGGTCGGTAAACGAGACCTGCCCGGCAAGCGCATAGTTGGGTTTCAGCAGATTAAACAGCGCCAGGGCGGTCATGCCACCGACGGCGTACTTCCCGGCCAGTTGTAAAAACTCCCTCTTGCTGATTTTGCCGTGCGCGTAATAGTCGTAGTACTCCAGCAGCTCTTGCGGAAAATCTTTCGCCGTCAGTCGCGTCATCATCTCTTCTCCGGAAATTAACCCCCTTTAAGCAAAGCATAAGCGCGCGGTGACGCCAGCAATCTTACGCATTGTGATCCAGCAAACGCTGCCGGCGTGCCATACCAGTTAAAATGGAAACGACGTTTTAATTTATAAGGAGAGAACATGTCCTGGTTAGCTGACGCCACCCGCTACGATTGCATGCAGTACCGCTACTGCGGTAAAAGCGGCCTGCAGTTGCCCCTTTTGTCGTTGGGACTGTGGCACAACTTTAGTCACGGTCACGCGCTGGATGACCAACGCGCCCTGCTACGCAAGGCCTTTGACCTGGGCATTACCCATTTCGATCTGGCGAATAACTACGGGCCGCCGCCCGGCAGCGCGGAGGAAAACTTTGGCCGCCTGCTGCGCGAGGATTTTGCCGCCTACCGCGACGAGCTGATTGTGGCGACGAAAGCAGGCTATTCCATGTGGCCAGGCCCCTATGGCAACGGTAGTTCGCGAAAATATCTGCTCGCCAGCCTCGACCAGAGCCTGCAGCGGATGGGACTGGATTACGTCGATATTTTCTATTCGCATCGCGTCGATGAAAATACGCCGATGGAAGAGACTGCCGCAGCCCTGGCGCAGGCGGTACAGAGCGGTAAAGCCTTGTATGTCGGTATCTCCTCCTATTCGCCGGAACGAACGCAGCAAATGGCCGCACTTTTGCGCGACTGGAAGATCCCGCTGCTTATTCACCAGCCGTCTTATAACCTGCTCAACCGCTGGGTCGATACCAGCGGACTGCTGGATACGCTGGAGGAGAACGGCGTCGGCTGTATCGCCTTTACGCCGCTGGCGCAGGGCCTGCTGACCGGTAAATATCTACAGCAGATCCCGGAGGGTTCGCGGATGTTCTACGAAGGGAAAAGAGCGCGCGGGCTGACGGAAAATATGCTCAGTGAGTCAAATCTGAACAGCCTGCGCTTACTGCAGGAGATGGCCCACAGCCGCGGGCAGAGTATGGCGCAAATGGCGCTGAGCTGGCTGCTGAAGGATCGTCGGGTCACGTCGGTGCTGATTGGCGCCAGCCGCCCACAGCAGCTGGAGGAGAACGTACAGGCGCTAAAAAATCTGACGTTTAGCGCAGAAGAGCTGTCGCAGATTGACCAGCACGTCGCGGATGGTCAGCTCAATTTATGGCAAACCTCGTCGGATAAATAAGTCACCTGCCCGGCGGCTCTGCGCCGGCGGGCTAGTGTATTAGTGCTTGCCCTTGGTCAGACGATCGAGATAGCCCATCACAAACGCCGACAGCACAAAGGTCAGGTGGATAATGACGTACCACATCAGCTTGTTGTCCGGTACGTTTTTCGCGTCCATAAACACCCGCAGCAGATGGATAGAGGAGATTGCAACAATCGACGCCGCCACTTTATTTTTCAGGGAGGTGGCATCCATTTTGCCCAGCCAGCTGAGCTTTTCTTTACCTTCATTGATATCCAGCTGGGAGACAAAATTTTCGTAGCCGGAGAACATCACCATCACCAGCAGACCGCCTACCAGCGTCATATCGACCAGCGACAGCAGCGTCAGAATCAGCTCCGACTCGCCCACGCTGAAGATGTGCGGCAGTATGTGGAAAATCTCCTGAAAAAATTTGATCGACAGCGCAATCAGCCCGAGCGAAAGACCAAAATAAACCGGCGCCAACAACCAGCGTGAGGCATACATAGCATTTTCCAGAAAGCGTTCCATAAGATCCTGTGAGTTAACAAAAAAACGTTCGGCATTATATCGCAACCCGCCGTGGCGATTGCAACCTCCCGCCGCTGAGCGTCAGGCATAAAAAAAGGCTGGCGCATGGCCAGCCTGAGAAGCGTCGTCGGGGGGGTTATTTCGCTTTTACGGTTTCTTCACCCACCAGACCAATCTTCAGATAACCCGCCTGGTGCAGGGTATCCATGACCTTCATCATCGTCTCATAATCCACGGTTTTGTCCGCGCGGAAGAAGACGGTGGTATCTTTCTTCCCTTCAGTCAGCGAATCCAGCGCGCCGATCATGCTCTCTTCGGTAATGGGATCGTTGCCGAGGAACATCGTTTTATCCGCTTTCACCGACAGATAAATCGGCTTTTCCGGACGCGGCTGCGGCTGACTTGAGGAGGCCGGAAGGTTGACCTTCACATCCACGGTCGCCAGCGGTGCCGCCACCATAAAGATGATCAACAGCACCAGCATGACGTCGATAAACGGCGTGACGTTGATGTCATGCATTTCGCCGTTATCATCGAGGTTTTCGTTAAAATGCATTGCCATAAAGCATTAACCTACTCGTAATTTTTGCGCGGTACGGACCGGTTTTACGCCGCTGGCGCTCAGATCCAGGTCACGGCTTTGCAGCAGCAGCACCTGCGCGGCAACATCGCCGAGCGACGCTTTGTAGCTACCGATCATGCGGGCAAAAATGTTATAGATAACCACGGCAGGAATCGCCGCAAACAGGCCGATAGCCGTTGCCAGCAGCGCTTCAGCGATGCCCGGTGCAACGACTGCAAGGTTGGTAGTCTGCGTCTGCGCAATGCCGATGAAGCTGTTCATGATACCCCAGACGGTACCAAACAGGCCGACGAACGGGGAAATCGCCCCGATGGTCGCCAGATAACCGTTGCCGCGGCCCATGTAACGGCCGACGAACGCCACGCGACGCTCAAGGCGGAAACCGGTACGCTCTTTAATCCCTTCGTTATCTTCGACGCCTTCAGAGAGCGCCAGCTCGTTCTGTGCTTCGTTGATAAGCTGGGTGCTTAAGCTTTTCGGGTGGAAACTGCTGGCGATATCGCTGGCCTGATCGAGAGAACGAGCCTCGCCGAGCAACTGCTGTTCGCGCTTGAGACGGCGCTTACTGGAGAGCATTTCAGCACCTTTGCCGAAAAAGATAGCCCAAGTGACTATCGACGCCAAAATCAGGCCAATCATCACGACCTTAACGACAATATCGGCATGATGATACATACCCCAAACGGACAGGTCCGCCTGCATCAAATTATTACCCACGCTGAATCTCCAGGACGTCAATCACAAAATCTGAGCACAATAATATCAAAAAAGCATCGAATTGATAGTGGTTCTCATTAGTATTTACACTGTGCAGCAAATCACGTTTAGATTCCTTGCGCTTACGCAGTAAAAAAGTGGCCGACCGCGGATTTCGCAAAATTTTTGCCCGTATCGGCCATTCCCCGGTACAGGTTGGGCCATTCATGTTAGTTTAGACGTCCAGACGTATAAAACCAGGTAAAAAAACATGGCTGATAAACATCTTGATACCGCGCTGGTCAATGCCGGGCGCAGTAAAAAATATACTCAGGGCTCGGTCAACAGCGTGATTCAGCGTGCTTCATCGCTGGTGTTCGAGACTGTCGAAGCCAAAAAGCACGCCACCCGCAACCGGGCAAAAGGCGAGCTGTTTTACGGCCGTCGCGGGACATTGACCCACTTTTCGTTACAGGAAGCCATGTGTGAACTGGAAGGTGGCGCCGGGTGCGCGCTGTTTCCCTGCGGCGCCGCAGCCGTTGCCAATACTATTCTGGCCTTCGTTGAACAGGGCGACCATGTCCTGATGACCAACACCGCGTATGAGCCCAGCCAGGACTTTTGCACTAAAATCCTCGCGAAGCTCGGCGTCACCACCAGCTGGTTCGATCCGCTGATTGGCGCCGATATCGCCCGCCAGATTCAGCCAAACACCCGGGTGGTGTTCCTCGAGTCTCCCGGCTCTATCACCATGGAAGTTCACGACGTTCCGGCAATCGTTGCCGCCGTACGCCGCGTTGCCCCACAGGCGATTATCATGATCGACAACACCTGGGCTGCCGGCGTGCTGTTTAAAGCGCTGGATTTTGGCGTCGATATCTCCATCCAGGCCGGGACGAAATACCTGATAGGCCACTCTGATGCGATGGTCGGCACCGCGGTATCCAACGCACGCTGTTGGGATCAGCTGCGGGAAAACGCCTACCTGATGGGGCAAATGGTCGATGCGGATACCGCCTATATGACCAGCCGCGGCCTGCGCACCCTTGGCGTGCGCCTGCGTCAGCATCATGAAAGCAGCCTGCGTATCGCCGAATGGCTGGCGCAACATCCGCAGGTCGCGCGCGTCAATCACCCTGCGCTACCGGGCAGCAAAGGCCACGAGTTCTGGCAGCGCGATTTTACCGGCAGCAGCGGCCTGTTCTCTTTTGTCCTCAATAAACGTCTGACCGACGCCGAGCTTGCTGCATACCTCGACAACTTCAGCTTGTTCAGCATGGCCTACTCCTGGGGCGGTTTTGAATCGCTGATTCTGGCTAACCAGCCGGAACAAATCGCCTCAATTCGTCCGGAAGCTGAAGTCGATTTCAGCGGCACGCTGATTCGCGTCCATATCGGTTTAGAAAATGTTGACGATCTGCTGGCGGATTTAGCGGCAGGCTTCTCCCGTATCGTGTAAAGTGGCAGCGAGTGGCAACAATAGCGGACGTTCTGCGTAAGGCGGCCGCTTTTGTTGCGCCCGAGATCAAGGTGTTCGGGGCTCTTCAGGAGTACACTAGTCAAAAATACGGTACCACTTAGGAAAGTCCATGGTTGTCATTCAAGAGATTGTCGCCGCCCTGTGGCAACATGATTTTGCCGCGCTGGCAAACCCCCAGGTCGTGGGCGTTGTATATCTGGTCATGTTCATGACATTGTTTCTGGAAAACGGTCTGCTGCCCGCGTCATTTTTACCCGGGGACAGCCTGCTGCTGCTCGCCGGTGCGCTCATAGCCAAAGGCGTCATGGACTTTGTGCCGACTCTTGCCATCCTTACCGCCGCTGCCAGCCTCGGCTGCTGGCTGAGCTATCTGCAGGGACGCTGGCTTGGCAATACCGAAACCGTTAAAGGCTGGCTCGCCCATCTGCCGCAGAAGTACCATCAACGTGCGACCTGTATGTTTGATAAACATGGTCTTCTGGCGCTGCTGGCCGGTCGTTTCCTCGCCTTCGTGCGCACCCTGCTGCCAACGATGGCCGGCATTTCCGGGCTCTCCAACCGCCGCTTTCAGTTCTTCAACTGGCTCAGCGCGCTGCTGTGGGTCGGCGTGGTTACCGGTCTGGGCTATGCGCTCAGCATGATCCCGTTTGTGAAGCGACATGAAGACCAGGTCATGACCTGCCTGATGATTCTGCCAATCGCGCTGCTGGTGGCCGGGCTGGTGGGTACCCTGGTAGTGGTCATTAAGAAAAAGTTCTGCAGCGCGTAATAAAGCATAAATAAGGGAGGGGCCCTCCCTTATTCTCCCCCCTCGCTAACCAGCCTGCCGTTGAGTAACACCAGCCGCCTGTCAGCCAGCGCCGCCGCTTCTTCCGGTTCGTGCGTCACCAGCACCACCGTCACCGCATGGCGTCGCAGAGAACGCACCGCTTCCCATAGCCGGACACGGGTCCCGCGATCGAGGCTTGAGAAAGGCTCGTCCAGCAGCAGCAGCCTGGGGCGGGAGATCAGCGCCCTGGAGAGCGCCGCCCGCTGCTGCTCCCCGCCGGAAATCTGCCGCGGATAGCGCTCCGCCAGGTGAGCGATGCCCATCTCTTCCAGCAGATCCATCTGCTCCTTCTTGACCCGTGGAAGGCCCGCCGCGTACTGCGCCAGCGCGAGGTTGCCGCGAACCGTCAGGTAAGGAAAAAGGTAAAGACGCTGGTTGAGATAGCGGCACGGCCTTTGCCATGGCGGCAGGTCGTCAAGGCGCTGTCCGGCAAGATAAATCGTTCCCTGATAAGGAAGCGCTCCGGCAATCGCGTTCAGCATGGTGGTCTTGCCGCTCCCGGACGGCCCGGCGATCGCCACACAGCGTCCCTCCGGCACGCGGAAGCTTATCCCCTGCAAAATCCGCGTGGTGACATTTTCAACGCGCAACATACTCTCTCGCTTTATAGAGTCGTTGGATCCAGTGCAGAATCACCAGCAGCAGCCCTGCCAGCGCAATCAGCAGCAGCGAGCAGCCTATCGCCAGTGAAAAATCGCCGCTGGCAATATTCAGGTACACCGCCATGGGCAGGGTTTCCGTTTTAAAGCGGATCGCCCCTGCCAGCATGAGGGTCGCACCAAACTCCCCCAGTGCCCTGGCCAGCGCCAGCACGCCGCCGCTCAGCAGGGAGGGCCAGCACAGCGGGATTTCAACCAGCAGCAGCGTGCGGACTGGCGTCAGCCCAAGGTTATGCGCCGTGGCGATAAATGCCGGGTCGAGCGATGAGAATGCGGCGCTCGCCGCCCGGACCACTATCGCGCTGGCAACGTAGGTCTGGGCGATAATCACGCCCAGCGGAGAGAAGAGCAGCGCGGAGAGCTGCGGAAAGATACCGTTCAGCGGCCCGCGCTGACCCAGCAACAGCAGTAGCCCAATGCCGACGATCAGCGGCGGCGTCACCAGCGGAATATCCAGCAGCGCGTCGATAATACCTTTCCCGCGGAAGGCGGTTCTCGCCATCACCCACGCGGCGGGTATCCCGATCAGCAGCGCCAGCAGAAGCGACAGCAAGGCGGTGCCCACCGACATCGCGATGGCAAAGTGCAGCTCCGGCTCCTGCAAGACCTGCATGAGGGTGGCCAAGTCCAGTTCGAATACCAGCGACAGCAGCGAGCCGACAACCAGCATCAGCAGCAGACAGAGCGGCGCAAACATCAGCCCGACCAGAGAATTTGCCTGACGATTAGCCATCTGGGTTTACTTTTCCAGCGGCAGATAGCCGAGGTCGGTAAACGTTTTTATCCCCTGCGCGGAGGTAAAAGCGTTCGCCAGCTGACGGGCCTCCTCGGGGTGCTGACTGGTCCGCAGCACCGCAAGCGTTGCCACCTCATCCGGCGTATTCGCCGGCACCGGCAGCAGAACCAGCTGCTGCCGGTTTTTTACCGCATCCGTTCGGCCGATCACCGCGGCGTCAACGTCGCCGTTCAGCAAATAGAGCACCAGCTGTTTGATCGTCGCGGTGCGAACCACCACCTTTTGACGCAGCGCTTCGCCATATCCCGTGGCCTCCAGCAGCTTCTCACCGCTTTTGCCTAACGCGATGCTTTGGGGATCGCCCATGCCAATTTTCAGCGAGCTATCGGCCAGCGCGGCATAGGAGTCGATACCCGCCGCCTTATCTTTACGCACGGCCATTACCGGGGTGTGGTGCACGAGGGGGAAGGCGGCCGCCACTTTCCCCTGCTGCCGGAGTTTTTCGACGTAATCGGCCGAACCGGGGAGGAAAAGATCGCCCTGCTGCGTAAGCTGATAACGCGTCAGGATCTGGCCGGAGCCGCCATACTCGACGATCACCGTGTTGCCGCTCTCTTTTTCATACCTGGCGACAATTTGATCGACCGGGACACGCAGTCCGGCACCCGCGTACAGATGCAGCTCAGCGGCAAAAGCGAGCGGGCTACCGAGCGCCGCCAGGGCGATAACGATCCACTTTATTATTTTCATATCCCATTTTCCCTGCGTATTGATAGCGTTAATTGAGTAACGATTGCATGGCGTTATCCGCCAAACGCTGGCGCAATACGGCGACGAAGCGCCTGCCGATGATATTCCCCGGCTGGGACGGTCGGCTGGGCAAAAATCATTCGCTATATAATCAGGTATATATCGATAAGGGAGTTGGCCAAAATCAAAAGAGAGGTTAAAAAAAGAGCGCAGGCGTTAAAAAAAGGACGAAATTTGCCTCGCCGGCGGCAGGAAACAAATAAAACCAGCCGCTGCCGGAACCGGCTTCGCGCCCGCGGCAACCAAATCAGGCCCCCTGCATGCTGCGCACTCGCGCCGCATCTTCTCCCGGCGTCATGCCAAAGTAGCGTTTAAACTCACGGCTGAACTGCGACGCGCTCTCGTAACCGACGCGCATCGCCGCGGCGCTGGCTTTCATCCCGTCATGAATCATCAGCATCCGCGCCTTATGTAAGCGATAGCTTTTGAGATACTGCAGCGGCGAGGTGCTGGTCACCGATTTGAAATTATGATGAAACGCCGAGACGCTCATATTGGCTTCCGCCGCCAGCTGATCGACGCTGAGGTTTTCGGTGTACTGGCTTTCAATGCGCTTCAGAACACGGCTAATCAGGCTGAAGTGGGTTTGTCGGCTGACCAGCGCCAGCAGCGCCCCGCCGCATGGCCCGGTAAGCACGTGATAGAGGATCTCGCGGATGATCTGTTTGCCAAGGATACGCGCATCCAGCGGCCGCTCCATCACATCCAGCAGCCTCTCCGCGGCACACAGGATCTCGTCCGATAACGCCGCCGAGTTGATGCCGCTGGAGGCCATCGAGGGCTGAAACAGCGCGTCCTCGCCAATGTCCATCAGCAGCTCCTGCAGCTGAAGAATATCCACATTCAGGCGCAATCCCGCAAGCGGCACCTCTGGCGTTGCAAAGGTCTCGCACTCAAACGGCAGGGGGACCGTCAACAGCAGGTATTCATTGGTGTCATAGCGAAAAGTCCGCTCATTGATGTAGCCAATTTTATGACCTGAAAAGAGAAAAACAATGCCTGGCTGGTACATCACCGGCGTGCGAGTCCCCGGCTGCGTGCCGTACAACAGACGAATATCTGGCAGCAGCAAGCTGAGGTTTTCTTCGTTATCTTTCAGTGCATTAACCTTTTCCGTCAACAGCTGGCATATCTCGGCGCGGTTCATTTTCGGTGCTTCTCCAGACGTTTTCTCACCTCTGCATTGTGCGCATATTTCTGCCTTTTCTCCAGCCCGGTGGAGAAATGGGCAAGACAACGGCAGGAATGTGCATTGAGAGGAACCGGCGACAGGACCACAATGACCGTCATCTGGCCGAGGCATCCTCTCAGTCGGCAGTTTTCTTTTTTTGAGGGCACGAATAATGAACAATTTCGATCTACATACCCCAACCCGCATCCTGTTTGGTAAAGGCGCCATCGCTAACCTGCGCGACCAAATCCCGGCGGATGCCCGGATTCTGGTGACCTACGGCGGCGGCAGCGTGAAAAAAACCGGCGTGCTCGATCAGGTCCTCAACGCCCTGAACGGCTTCGACGTTCTGGAGTTTGGCGGGATTGAACCAAACCCCTCTTACGAAACGCTGATGAACGCGGTGAAAATCGCCCGTGAACAAAACGTCACCTTCCTGCTCGCCGTCGGCGGTGGTTCGGTACTGGATGGCACCAAATTCATCGCCGCGGCGGCGCACTATGACGAAAACGTCGATCCGTGGGAAATTCTCGAAACCTACGGCAGCCACGTGAAAAGTGCGATCCCGATGGGCTCCGTGCTGACGCTGCCGGCAACCGGTTCCGAATCCAATAAAGGTGCCGTGGTTTCACGTAAAACGACCGGCGACAAACGCGCCTTCATGTCTTCTCATGTGCAGCCGGTGTTTGCGATCCTCGATCCGGTTTATACCTATACCCTGCCACCGCGTCAGGTGGCCAACGGCGTGGTTGACGCATTTGTCCATACCGTTGAGCAGTACGTTACCTACCCGGTTGATGGCAAAATTCAGGATCGCTTCGCCGAAGGCATTCTGCTGACCCTGATTGAAGAGGGTCCGAAAGCGCTGAAGGAGCCGGAAAATTACGACGTTCGCGCCAATATTATGTGGGCCGCGACCCAGGCGCTAAACGGCCTGATCGGCGCCGGCGTTCCCCAGGACTGGGCAACGCACATGCTGGGTCATGAGCTGACCGCGATGCATGGCCTCGATCATGCCCAGACGCTGGCCATCGTGCTGCCAGTATTGTGGAATGAAAAACGCGAGACTAAACGCGCGAAGCTGCTGCAGTATGCCGCTCGCGTCTGGAATATTACCGAGGGCTCTGAAGACGAACGTATCGATGCCGCTATCGCCGCGACGCGTAACTTCTTCGAACAGCTTGGCGTACCGACCCGTCTTTCCGACTACGGTCTGGACGGTAGCTCCATCCCGGCATTACTGGCTAAACTGGAAGAACACGGCATGACGGCGCTGGGTGAAAATCAGGATATCACCCTTGAGGTCAGCCGCCGGATTTACGAGGCTGCACGCTAAGTTTTCCCTTTCTCCCCCTCCTCTCCTTCCCGTGAACTTGTGGGAAGGAGAAGAGTTTTACTACCGTTTTTAGCTATTTCGTCCAGACTTAATGCTACCCCTTAGCGGAATGTATACCGCTGAGTTTCATTAACAGGAGGAAGGCATGACACATCCAACCGTTATAAAACTGCACGACGGCAACCTGATGCCACAACTGGGTCTCGGCGTGTGGAAAGCAGGCAACGAGGAAGTCGTCTCCGCCATTCATAAGGCGCTGGAAGTCGGTTATCGCTCTTTTGACACCGCCGCCGCATACCAAAATGAGACCGGTGTCGGCAATGCGTTGCGCAGCGCAGGCGTCCCCCGCGATGAGCTGTTTATCACCACGAAACTGTGGAACGACGACCAAAAACGGCCTCGTGAAGCGCTGCAAGAGAGCCTGAGCAAGCTGCAGCTCGATTATGTCGATCTCTATCTTATGCACTGGCCGGTTCCGGCGATTGACCACTATGTTGACGCCTGGAAAGGCATGGTTGAGCTGCAAAAAGAGGGGCTGGTCAAAAGCATCGGCGTTTGTAACTTCCAGGTACACCATCTCCAGCGGCTGCTCGATGAAACCGGCATCGTGCCGGTGATAAACCAGGTAGAGCTTCACCCTTTGCTACAGCAACGTCAGCTTCATGCCTGGAACGCCACGCATAAAATTCAGACGGAATCCTGGAGCCCGCTGGCGCAGGGGGGAGAAGGCGTTTTCGATCGGAAAATTGTTCACCATCTCGCGGATAAATACGGTAAAACGCCCGCGCAGATTGTTATCCGCTGGCACCTGGACAATGGGCTGGTGGTGATTCCGAAATCCGTAACGCCGGCGCGTATTGCGGAGAACTTCAACGTCTGGGATTTCCGTCTCGATAAAGACGAGCTGGGTGAGATGGCAAAACTGGACCAGAACAAACGTCTGGGCCCGGATCCGGATCAGTTCGGCGGATAGAGCGCAAACAGGCCGGATGGCGCTGACGCCGATCCGGCCTGTGATTCACCGTTTACCGGCCCGGAAAGCGCAGCGCCACCGGGCCATACAACAGACTTAACGGCTGGCGACCTTGCCGCGTTTTACGGGCTTCTTCGCCGTCTCCCCACCGTTCGAACGCTGATGCACAATGGGCGTATGTTTGGTTAACGCCGGGCGGGTATTGCGGTTCTGACGACGCGCCTCACGCATCTCATCCAGCGTTGGTGCAGGAACCAGACAGTCGCGGCGCGATCCAATCAGATGCTTCTTGCCCATGCTCTCCAGCGCCTGACGAATCAGCGGCCAGTTCGCCGGATCGTGGTAACGCAACAGCGCTTTATGCAGACGGCGCTGTTTGTCGCCTCTCGGCACCACAACGTCTTCACTCTTATAGCCAATCTTACCCAGCGGGTTCTTGCCGGTGTAATACATGGTGGTCGAGTTGGCCAGCGGCGACGGATAGAAGTTCTGGACCTGGTCGAGACGGAAACGGTGTTTTTTCAGCCACAGGGCCAGGTTCACCATATCTTCATCACGAGTCCCCGGGTGCGCAGAGATAAAGTATGGGATCAGGTACTGCTCTTTGCCCGCCTGCTTCGAATAGGTATCGAACAGCTCTTTAAAGCGGTCATAGCTTCCCATACCCGGCTTCATCATTTTTGACAGCGGGCCTTCTTCCGTATGTTCCGGGGCAATCTTCAGATAGCCGCCAACGTGGTGAGTCGCCAGCTCTTTGATGTAGCGCGGATCCTCGACGGCGATGTCATAGCGCACGCCAGAGGCGATGAGGATTTTTTTAATCCCTTTCAGATCGCGGGCGCGACGATACAGATTGATCGTTGGCTCATGGTTGGTATCCATGTGCGGACAGATATCCGGATAGACGCAGGATAAACGGCGACAGGTTTGTTCCGCACGCGGCGACTTGCAGCGCAGCATATACATGTTAGCTGTCGGGCCGCCAAGATCGGAGATAACACCGGTAAAGCCGGGAACCGTGTCGCGAATCGCTTCGATCTCGTTGATGATCGAATCTTCGGAACGGCTCTGAATGATGCGCCCTTCATGCTCGGTGATGGAGCAGAAAGAACAGCCGCCGAAACAGCCGCGCATAATGTTTATCGAGAAACGAATCATCTCGTAAGCCGGAATACGGCTGTCGCCATATGCCGGGTGCGGGACGCGCTTATACGGCAGCGCAAACACGCTGTCCATCTCTTCCGTCGACAGCGGGATTGCCGGTGGGTTAACCCAGATATAACGCTCGCCGTGCTTTTGCATTAACGCGCGCGCGCAGCCCGGGTTGGTCTCATGATGCAGAATACGTGACGCGTGCGCGTACAGCACCTTGTCCCCTTTCACCTTCTCAAAGGAAGGCAGCAGGACGTAGGTTTTTTCCCACGGCTTCGGACGCGGCGGTTGAACGGTAACACGTTTGGCTTCTTGTTTTGGCGGCGCGACGGTTTTGTTATCCGCGCACGGCAGGTCTTCGCCATACGGGTGCGGGATCGGGTCAATTTTACCCGGCGTATCCAGACGGGTAGAGTCCACACCGCTCCAGCCCGGCAGCGCCTCTTTGACCATAATGGCGGTATTACGCACGTCGCGAATTTGGCCAATCGGCTCACCGGCAGCCAGACGATGCGCCACTTCCACCAGCGGACGCTCGCCGTTGCCGAACATCAGCATATCGGCTTTCGAGTCCACCAGCACCGAACGGCGCACGGTATCAGACCAGTAATCATAATGCGCGGTACGACGCAGGCTGGCCTCGATTCCCCCGAGGATAACCGGGACATCCTTCCACGCTTCTTTACAGCGCTGGGTATAGACCAGCGTGGCGCGGTCAGGACGTTTACCGGCAACATTGCCCGCGGTATAAGCATCATCGTGGCGCAGCTTACGGTCAGCGGTGTAGCGGTTGATCATCGAGTCCATATTGCCGGCGGTGACCCCGAAGAACAGGTTCGGTTTGCCGAGGCGCATAAAGTCATTTTTATTGTTCCAGTCAGGCTGGGAAATAATCCCGACGCGGAATCCCTGCGCTTCCAGCATGCGTCCGCAGATCGCCATTCCGAAGCTCGGATGGTCGACATACGCATCGCCGGTGACCAGGATAATGTCGCAGCTATCCCAGCCAAGTTGATCCATCTCTTCGCGTGACATTGGTAAAAATGGCGCCGGGCCAAAGCAGGCGGCCCAATACTGCGGCCAGGAAAAAAGGTCACGATCCGGTTGGATCAGGGATATTGCGCTCATATTGCTTCCGGAAAAAATGATAAAAAAATAATCAAAGGGCGGCGATTATAAGCCGGATCGATGATGGAAATGAAGGGAGATTTTCTTATACCCTGACCGCGATCCGGTCAGGGTATAAGGCATTACGGTGCGGGATTGACCAGCATCTGGCCAATGGAACCACGGTCGGCAAGCTCCAGCGTCTGGCTCAGGAACTGGAACGGGAAATGCGGCCAGGAAGGCTGCGCGTAGTACACCAGCAGCTCCACCTGCCCGTCGACCCAGACGGTATCTTTCCAGCCGCGATCCTCCGGGAACGGCGCGGACCCGTTCACATTACGCACCTGGAACATCACCCCTTCTATATGGAACGACTGCGGCCGATCGGCGCGCACGGTCCAGCGCTCCCAGGTGCCCTGCTGGGCGGTGATATCAATGCGCTGCGGATCCCACAGATTACCGTTAATGCCCGGATCGTCGCCCAGAGAGATATCCCGTGAGCGAAGCGGCGTACCGGACAGGAACTCCGTCGGCAGCAAACGCACCGGCAGACTATCGGTAACCAGCGGCAGCAGGCCCGTCGGACGCAACGTTAATAGCAGCGTAGAAATCAGGATGCTCGACGGTTCGAAGAAGCCACGGATACGATCAACGATGCTCGCCGCTTCGCCGCAGGTAATCGACACCTCATCGCCGTTGGTCATATCCACCAGAATTTCTCGCCGTTCGCCGGGGGCCAACGACAGCTGTTTCAGTGACACCGGCGCAGGTAAAAAGCCCTGATCGCCGGAGATAACGTGTATCAGCCGGCCATCGCTCATCTGCAGCTGATAGCGGCGGGAGTTAGAGGCGTTCAGCAGACGCAGGCGCACCCAGCCGCGCGACACTTCGACATACGGACTCTGTACGCCGTTCACCAGCAACGTATCGCCGACAAAACCGCCGCTGCCGGGTTCGCTGTATTCCGGGGTACCGAAATTATCCAGCCGCTTGTCCTGAATAATCACCGGGAAGTCATCCACGCCATAGTGATTAGGTACCGGGAGATTTTTGCTGATTTCATCTTCCACCAGCCACATGCCCGCCAGACCGTTATAGACCTGTCTGGCCATATGGTTCGGGGTATTCGCCTGATACCACAGCGTGGCGGCACTCTGGCGAATCGGCAGCACCGGCGCCCAGTCGGCGTTCGGCGACATCATTCGCGCCGCGCCGCCAATCAGCGGACCGGGAACCTGCAGGCCCCGAATGGTCATGGCGACGTTTTCCGTCAGGCGGTTGCTGTAAATGAGCTTAACATCATCGCCATTCCACACGCGGATCGTCGGCCCGAGATAGCGACCGTTCACGCCCCATACCGAGGCGCGCGTTCCCGGGGTAAATGACCAGTGCGCCCGCTGCAGAGTTAAAAACAGCGGCTGGCCGCGGCGGGATTCCAGCAGCGGTGGAACCGGCAAGGCTGGCTGCTGGCCGGCGGCATGTGCGTTCAGCGGCACGGCTCCCGCGCACAGCGCTACGCCTGAAGCCTTAATAAACTGACGCCGACTGAGTGACATATTAACTCCATGGAATACTAACTCATCAAAAAGGGAATTCGTTTCCCGCTAGCCCTGTGCTCGCATTATTGCGGCAGTTCCTGGTTTATTTCTTTGCCGCCGCTTCGCGTTCAGCAACCTCGCGATCCAGCTCTTCAATCTTCGCCGCCATCAGCTCGCGGCAGTGCGTTGCCAGCGCACGTACGCCCTCTTTACCAAACTGGCTGGTATCGACCGGCGGCAGCATTTCGACAATCACCAGACCATTGTTCAGGCGATTGAGGTTAATTTTATTCGAAGTATTGGAAACGCACACCGGAATAATCGGTACGCCAGCGGCAATCGCCGCGTGGAAAGCGCCGGTTTTAAAGGGGAGCAAACCGCGACCGCGGCTGCGCGTACCTTCCGGGAACATCCAGAAAGAGATTTTGCGTTTTTTAAACGTATTGACGACCTGCGAGATAGTGCCATGCGCTTTCGCCCGATTATTACGGTCAATCAGCAGGTTCCCCGTCAACCAGTAGAGCAGACCAAAAAACGGGATCCACACCAGGCTCTTTTTACCCACGGTCACGGTCGGCGGCTGTACGATATTTGATGCCGTCACCATATCATAGTTGTTCTGATGGTTAGCGATGTAGATCGCATTGCCATAGCTCTCTGCATCAGCAGGCTTACGCGTTTCGACCTTCAGGCCGAACAGCGGAGAGAGCCGGCCAAACAGATGCCCGAAGGTGGCCACGTGTTTAGGATTACGCGGGCTGAACAAGCAGTAAATACAGCCAAATATGCACACAAAGAGACAATAAATAACAACAACAATTAGTCGAAAAATAAATAGCATAGCTACCTCTAAAACCCAAACCGCTTAGAATGATACCCGTTAAACTTCAGCTCGTATGCGCGCGAACGGCGATATCGCCCGGTACATCGTGACCGCACGTGCACGACACGCCTGACACGCTCGTCGTTGCATTTCAGCGCAACTCACGTGTAAAGGGTACTGACTCGCTGTTTAGCAGATTGCAGGCGTCGGGTGTCATTTGCTGGCCGCCCCGACGTATCTTGAATGATTTTGCGCCTATTGTTAATCGCAACACCTGAATAAACAACGATTTTGCGGCAAATTTTAGCCTCCCCTACCGGATAGCAGGGGAGGCTCATCTTACTCTTCGCTATCGCCCGCCGACGATGCCCGACGCGGCGAATCGATTTCCACACGATCGATTTTCTGCAGTCCGCGCATCAGCGAGCCGCGACGACCGCGTTCACCGGTGACTTTTTGCAGCTCTTCGGGACGCAGTTTAATTTTGCGTTTCCCGACGTGGATAGTCAGCGTGCTCTGCGGCGGCAGCACGAACAGGTGCGCCAGGCCATCCTGACCGGAAGCCGCTTCCGCCGACGGAATATTGATAATCTTATTCCCCTTACCTTTCGACAGCTGCGGTAAGTCGCTGACCGGGAACATCAGCATGCGTCCGGCAGCGGTGATCGCCAGCAGCATGTCTGAATCATCCTCAATCACCAGCGGCGCCATGACGCGCGCGTTATCCGGCAACGTAATCAGCGCCTTGCCTGCGCGGTTGCGCGCCACCAGATCGTTGAAGGTACAGACGAAACCGTAGCCGGCGTCGGAGGCCATCAGCAGCTTGCGATCGTCGCTTTCCATCAGCATATGTTCAATGCTGGCGCCCGGCGGTAGCGTCAGTTTGCCGGTAATCGGCTCACCCTGACCGCGTGCCGACGGCAGCGTAATGGGATCGATGGCGTAGCTACGCCCGGTGGTATCAATAAACACCACCGGCTGGTTGCTCTTGCCTTTCGACGACGCCTTCCAGCTATCGCCGGCTTTATAACTCAGGCCCTGCGCGTCAATATCGTGGCCTTTGGCGCTCCGCACCCAGCCCATTTGCGACAGCACGATGGTCACCGGTTCAGACGGCAGCATGTCATGCTCGCTCATCGCTTTTGCTTCTTCGCGCTCGCGCAGCGGTGAACGACGATCGTCGCCGAAGGTTTCGGCGTCGGCCTGCAGCTCTTTCTTCAGCAGGTTGTTCATCTTCCGTTCAGAGGCCAGAATCGCCTGCAGCTGATCGCGCTCTTTTTCCAGATCGCTCTGCTCGCCGCGGATCTTCATCTCTTCCAGTCGGGCGAGGTGACGCAGTTTCAGCTCAAGGATCGCTTCCGCCTGGGTTTCGCTGATGCCAAAACGCGACATCAGGGCCGGCTTCGGTTCATCCTCGTGGCGGATAATTTCAATCACTTCATCAATGTTGAGGAACGCGACCAGCAAACCTTCGAGGATGTGCAGACGCTTGAGCACTTTCTCCAGCCGGTAGTTCAGACGACGACGCACGGTATCGCGGCGGAAGGTCAGCCATTCCGCGAGGATCTCCAGCAGGTTTTTTACCGCCGGACGATTGTCGAGGCCGATCATGTTCAGGTTGATGCGATAGCTTTTTTCAAGATCGGTGGTCGCAAACAGATGATTCATCACCTGTTCCATATCCACGCGATTCGAACGCGGGACGATCACCAGGCGCGTCGGGTTTTCGTGGTCCGACTCATCGCGCAGATCGTCAACCATCGGCAGCTTTTTGTTGCGCATCTGAGCGGCAATCTGTTCCAGCACGCGGGCGCCGGAAACCTGATGCGGCAACGCCGTAATCACTACCGCGCCGTCCTCTTTTTTCCATACCGCACGCATCCGCACCGAACCGCGACCGTTCTGGTAGATTTTGCGGATCTCCGCGCGTGGAGTAATGATTTCGGCTTCGGTCGGGTAGTCTGGCCCGTGAACGATATCCAGCAGTTCGTCGAGCGAGGTCTGCGGTTTTTCGATCAGCGTAATGGCAGCCTGCGCCACTTCACGCAGGTTGTGCGGAGGAATATCGGTTGCCATACCGACGGCGATGCCGGTAGTGCCGTTCAGCAGGATATTCGGCAGACGCGCAGGCAGCATTTTCGGCTCCTGCATCGTCCCGTCGAAGTTCGGCACCCAGTCGACGGTTCCCTGCCCCAGTTCGCCCAGCAGCAGTTCCGCATACTTCGACAAACGGGATTCGGTATAACGCATCGCGGCGAAGGATTTAGGATCGTCCGGCGCCCCCCAGTTCCCCTGCCCATCCACCAGCGGGTAGCGGTAGGAGAATGGCTGCGCCATCAGCACCATAGCTTCATAGCATGCGCTATCGCCGTGCGGGTGATATTTACCCAGCACATCACCCACGGTGCGGGCGGACTTTTTGAACTTCGCGCTGGCGTTCAGCCCCAGCTCAGACATCGCGTAAACGATGCGACGCTGGACCGGCTTCAGACCATCGCCAATAAACGGCAACGCCCTGTCCATGATGACGTACATGGAATAGTTCAGGTAAGCATTTTCCGTAAATTCATGCAGCGCAAGGCGCTCTGCCATATCGCTCATTAATCGTGAATCCTCAATCTGCGTACCGACCGTGCGGGCGGCAAAACTACCCGCGATAATACCCGATCTCACGCCCTGAGTCACAGGCCGTGAGATCGGCTGAGGATTCCGCTGGCGCTAATCAGCGTAACGGCAGATAAATATCGGTCTGTAGCTCGTGTTCGCCGACTTCATGCACGAAGTTGAGGTAACGAAAAAACAGCGGAAAATCGCGTGGCGTTTCGCCCGACGTCGGTAGCCAGTCGCGGTAGAGAGACCAGATACTTTGCGCGAGCGTATCCAGCGAGCCGTGATGGCGCGCCACTGCGCATCGCCCGCCCGGAATGGTGCCATTCACCACGCCAAAGGCGTTTTCCGCGATCGGTTCGCTGACCGACCCGCAGATATCAAAACGGAAATCGTCAGCGGGGGTGGCCGCGGGATCGTCCCACGACACGCCCCAGGTCGCGCTGGTGGCGACCGGCGATAACCCGCTCGCCTTGCGCCAGGCGATAAACTGCGCCGCCGTAGCATTGACCAAATCAGGACTGCCGCGGTGGCGCAACATCGCCACCTGCGTCTCAGGGAACTGGACTATTTTAACCACCATCGGATGTTGCTCCTGTAACGTATGTTTCGGAACGCGTCGATGCCACTCCTGCCAGTCCGGCTGTTGACGGAACTGGCTGGGGCTTTGAGCGAACGCGGCACGGAAGGCACGACTGAACGATTCCGGATTCTGAAACCCGGCATCAAGGGCAATATCGATGATTTTATCCTGCGGCCTGAACGCCAGACGCCAGCAGGCGCGGCGCAGACGCAGCCACTGGATATAGCGATATAGCGGTACGCCACTACAGGCAGTGAATTGCCGGTGAAAGTGATACGGCGAGCTGTGCGCGATCGCGCTCAGCGTCTCCAGCGACAGGGGTTTATCCAGATGACGCTCAATGTATAAACACACGCGCTGAAAACGCCCGGCGTACGCCGGGCTGGTTCTGGTCTCGTTCATCGTCTCCTCCTCCGGACATACTCTGGCAGCGCGAGGATAGCGATTCCTGACCGATCTTGCGCGATGTCGCGCTTACGGGGTGACTTTAGTAATCTGCTTCACATCGATTTCGACCGAGTTCCAGTCTTTGTCGACCTCCCCCTGGATCTCAACGGTGTCCTGCGGTGTGACGGTCAGGCCGTTCCAGCGTTTATGGTCAATATCCACATTCACCGTCCCGGAAGCATCCTGGAATTTATACAGATCGTCGGAAATCCGCTGCACGATTTTACCGCGCAGGGTCACCCAGGTGTCATCCCGCAAGGATTTGGCGTTTTCCACCGTCGTTACGCTCCCGCTCGGGCCAATAAAACCGCCTTTTTGCGTAGACGTCTGGCTGGTTTGCGTCGCACCCGGTCCGTTAAAACCACCTTGTTCAGCAGCCAGCACCGGCATCGAAATTAAAGCGACGATCGCGGTCATTGCAGCCATTTTCTTCATAAGATGTTCTCCTTGTCTGGTTATATGACCATGATTACATCAGGCAAAACTTAACGACTTCTTAAGCAGAAAAAAGAAATTTTATTACTGTACAGCGCCTGCCGCAACGCGGTTTACTGCGCGTACTCATGACAGCCACAGGAGCGGCCAATGCGCATTTTACTGGTGGAAGACGACAAGCTCATCGGCGATGGCATTAAAGTCGGGCTGACAAAAATGGGCTTCAGCATCGACTGGTTTACCCGCGGCGAAGAGGGCAAAACCGCGCTCTATACGGCGCCCTATGACGCGGCGATCCTCGACCTGACGCTGCCCGGCATCGACGGGCTGGATATCCTGCGCGAATGGCGTAATCAGGGCCGCCACGAGCCGGTACTGATCCTCACGGCCCGCGATGCGCTCAGCCAGCGGGTTGAAGGGCTGCGCCTCGGCGCCGATGACTATCTGTGTAAACCTTTCGCGCTGATTGAAGTTGCCGCCCGTCTGGAGGCCCTGATTCGTCGCACCCACGGCCAGAGCAGCAGCGAGCTGCGCCATGGCCACGTTGCGCTCGATCCCATTGGCCTGACCGTAACGGTGAACGGCGACAACCTGGCGCTGAAGCCAAAAGAGTTCGCCTTGCTGGAGCTGCTGATGCGCAATGCCGGACGTGTGCTGCCGCGCAAGCTCATTGAAGAGAAACTCTATACCTGGGATGACGATGTCTCCAGCAATGCGGTCGAGGTGCACGTTCATCACCTGCGCCGCAAGCTCGGCAGTGAATTTATTCGTACCGTTCACGGTATCGGCTATACCCTCGGTGATGCATGAAACGACTTAGCCTGCGCGTCCGCCTGACGCTCCTGTTTTTCCTGTTGACCAGCGCGGCCTGGGGCATCGCCTGCTTTTTTGCCTGGCAACAAACCACGGAAAAACTGGATAAGCTCTTTGATACCCAACAGCTGCTGTTTGCCCGCCGACTGAGCGCCATGAATTTCGACGAGCTGCATACGCTCACGGCGCCGGTGCGGACAAAAAAGAAGATCAAGCACGGCCACCTCGATGACGACGCGCTGGCGTTCGCGATATTCACGGCCGACGGCAAGCGCCTGCTTCACGACGGCGAGAATGGTCAGGACATCCCGTGGCAAAATCGTCGGGAAGGCTTCAGCGATGGCTATCTGAATAACGATGATGATGAATGGCGCTTCCTGCAGCTAACCACCGGCGATGGCCGCTACCGTATTGTCGTGGGTCAGGAGTGGGACTACCGGCGGGAAATGGCGCTGGATATCGTCACCTCCCAGCTGACTCCCTGGCTGGTGGCGCTGCCGCTGATGTTCCTGCTGCTGATTGTGCTATTGAGCCGGGAGCTGGCGCCGTTAAAACAGCTGGCCAGAACGCTGCGCCTGCGCGCGCCGGACTCGGCGGAATCGCTTAACGTCGACAAGGTGCCCAGTGAAGTCCGGCCGCTGGTCGATGCCCTGAATCAGCTGTTTGCTCGTACGCATGACACCATGATACGCGAGCGCCGGTTTACCTCCGATGCCGCACACGAGCTGCGCAGCCCGCTTGCAGCCCTGAAAGTGCAGACTGAAGTCGCTCAGCTATCAATGGACGACCCGCAGGGGCGGGAGAAAGCGCTGGCGCAGCTGCATGAAGGAATTGACCGCGCAACCCGGCTGGTAGACCAGCTTTTAACGTTGTCGCGCCTCGATTCTCTGGCGCAGCTTGATGATGTGCATACGATAGCCATCGATGAGCTGCTGCAATCGTCGGTCATGGAGATGTACCACTCTGCGCAGCAGGCGGGCATTGAGCTTCGCCTGCACCTGAACGCAACTCAGGTCATGCAGCCGGGCCAGCCGCTGCTGCTGAGTCTGCTGGTGCGCAATCTGCTGGATAACGCCGTACGTTACAGCCCGCGCGGCAGCCAGGTCGATATCACTCTTGATGCCCGTGAGTTTTCCGTTCGCGATAATGGCCCGGGCGTCTGCCCCGAGGCGCTGGCGCGTATCGGCGAGCGCTTCTATCGCCCTCCCGGCCAGGATGAGCCCGGTAGCGGGCTGGGATTATCTATCGTCCGCCGCATTGCCGCGCTGCACCGGATGACGGTAGACTTCAGCAACGCGCCCGAAGGCGGTTTCGCGGCGCGCGTGCGCTGGTAGCAATTATTGCAATTAACGCAAAAGACTTTGCACATTTTGCTCATTTTACCGCCCCGCCTCGCGGGGTAAAATCAGTGACAAACTCGAAACCTGAAGGGTAAAAAATGAGCAACATCCTGATTATCAACGGCGCGAAGAAATTCGCCCATTCAAACGGCCAGTTGAATGACACCCTGACCGAGGTCGCGGATGGTTATCTGCGCGACGCCGGGCATGATGTTAAAATCGTTCGTGCGGAAAGCGATTACGACGTCCGGCAAGAAGTACAGAATTTCCTCTGGGCCGACGTGGTTATCTGGCAAATGCCGGGCTGGTGGATGGGCGCGCCGTGGACCGTGAAGAAATATATTGATGACGTCTTCACCGAAGGGCATGGCTCGCTGTATGCCAGCGACGGACGCACCCGCTCCGACGCCAGCAAGAAATATGGTTCCGGCGGCTTGATTCAGGGCAAGCAATACATGCTCTCCCTGACCTGGAACGCACCGATGGATGCCTTCACCGATAAGGATCAGTTCTTCCACGGCGTGGGCGTTGACGGCGTTTATCTGCCGTTCCATAAAGCCAACCAGTTCCTCGGCATGACCCCTCTGCCGACCTTTATCGCCAACGACGTCATTAAAATGCCGGATGTTCCGCGTGACATAGCAGAATATCGCAAGCATCTGGCGCAGATTTTTGGTTAACTAAAGGTCTACATACAGAAGGAGTTGAGTTAATCATGTTGACAGTGATCGCAGAAATTCGTACACGCCCGGGCCAACATCATCGCCAGGCGGTACTTGATCAGTTTGCAAAACTTGTTCCGGTGGTTTTACAGGAAGAGGGCTGCCACGGCTATGCGCCGCTGGTGGACCACGCTGCCGGCGTGAGTTTCCAGAGCACCTCTCCGGATTCGATCGTCATGGTTGAACAGTGGGAAAGCGTTGCCCATCTTGAAGCGCATCTGCAAACTCCGCATATGAAAGCATACGCTGAAGCGGTGAAAGGCGACGTGCTGGAGACCAGTATCCGTATCCTGCAGTCCGGCATTTAAGCCTGCGCACCCTGCGCACAAAGAAAAAACCAGAAGTGAGTCAGAACTGGCGGAGCGCCAGTTCTGCTTAAACAGCAGGTCAGGCTTCCAGATCCGCCATATCCCCTTTCTCCTGCAGCCAGTTACGTCGGTCTTCCGAACGTTTCTTGGCTAACAGCATATCCATCATCGCGGTAGTCTGCTGCTCATCCTCATCACTGATAATCAGCTGAACCAGGCGGCGGGTATTCGGGTCAAGCGTGGTTTCACGCAGCTGCATCGGGTTCATCTCACCCAGCCCTTTAAAGCGCTGTACGTTCGGTTTGCCCTTCTTACGTTTGAGCTGCTCCAGCACGCCGGCTTTCTCTTCTTCCGTCAGCGCGTAGTAAACCTCTTTGCCGAGATCGATACGGTACAAAGGCGGCAGCGCAACGTGGACGTGCCCGTGCTTCACCAGCGTGCGGAAGTGCTTCACAAACAGCGCACACAGCAGCGTGGCAATGTGCAGGCCATCGGAGTCCGCATCCGCGAGAATACAAATCTTGCCGTAGCGGAGCTGACTTAAGTCGTCGCTGTCCGGATCGATACCGATCGCCACCGAAATGTCGTGCACCTCTTGCGAGGCCAGCACTTCATCAGATGAGACTTCCCAGGTATTAAGGATTTTACCCTTCAGCGGCATAATCGCCTGATATTCCCGGTCGCGCGCCTGCTTGGCAGAACCGCCTGCCGAGTCCCCTTCCACCAGAAACAGCTCGGTACGGTTCAGATCCTGGGCGGTACAGTCCGCCAGCTTGCCCGGCAGCGCGGGGCCGCTGGTCAGCTTTTTACGAACCACCTTTTTGGCAGCGCGCATCCGGCGCTGAGCGCTGGAGATGGCCATCTCGGCAAGCAGCTCCGCGGCCTGAACGTTCTGGTTCAGCCACAGGCTGAAGGCATCTTTCACCACCCCGGAGACAAACGCCGCGCACTGACGCGAAGAGAGGCGCTCTTTGGTCTGACCGGCAAACTGCGGATCCTGCATTTTCACCGACAGCACGTAGGCACAGCGATCCCAGATATCTTCCGCAGACAGCTTCACGCCGCGCGGCAGGATATTGCGATATTCACAGAACTCGCGCATCGCTTCGAGCAGCCCCTGGCGCAGGCCGTTAACATGGGTACCGCCCTGCATGGTCGGGATCAGGTTAACGTAGCTTTCGGTCAGCAGCTCCCCGCCTTCCGGTAGCCACAGCAGCGCCCAGTCGACCGCTTCGGTTTCGCCGGAGAAGTTGCCGACGAACGGTTTTTCCGGCAGCAGCGGCAGGCCGTTCACCGCTTCGCACAGGTAATCAGTCAGGCCGTCCTGGTAACACCAGCGCTGTTCGCTGTTGTTTACCTGGTCACGGAAGACAATCTCGACCCCGGGGCAAAGCACGGCTTTAGCTTTGAGTACATGCGTCAGACGCGAGACGGAAAAACGCGGACTGTCAAAGAAGCTCTCATCCGGCCAGAAATGCACGCTGGTTCCGGTATTGCGTTTACCGCAGGTACCGGTGACATGAAGATCTTCAACTTTATCGCCGTTCTCGAAGGCGATGCTGTAGATCTGGCCATCGCGGCGGACGTTCACTTCCACACGCTTCGACAGGGCGTTGACCACCGAAATACCCACCCCGTGCAGGCCACCCGAGAACTGGTAGTTCTTGCTGGAGAATTTGCCGCCCGCATGCAGCCGGCACAGGATCAGCTCAACCGCCGGAACCCCTTCTTCCGGGTGGATATCAACCGGCATCCCGCGTCCATCGTCGATCACTTCCAGCGATTGATCGGCATGAAGAATGACCTCCACGCGTTTCGCATGGCCAGCCAGTGCTTCATCCACACTGTTATCAATAACTTCCTGGCCGAGATGGTTAGGACGTGTTGTGTCAGTGTACATCCCCGGACGGCGGCGAACCGGCTCTAGCCCGGTGAGTACCTCAATGGCATCAGCGTTATATGAAGATTGCGTCATGGTGTGTATTCGTAGGTCATCCAGGGCCGCTTAACGCAGACCCAGAAAATCGATAATCTGAGTGAAATGATCTTCAAAGCCGACAAATGCGTGATTGCCGCCCTCCTCTACCGTCTGCCGGCATGAGGCGTAGTAAGCAACGGCCTGGCGGTAATCAAGCACTTCATCGCCCGTTTGCTGCAGCAGCCAGATTAAATCAGGCGCTTCCAGCGGGTCGATTTGCATGACTTTGAGATCGTAAATATGGCGTGACTCTAGCACATATTGCTGCCCCGTGTACGGATTCTCATTGGGGCCAAGGAAATTGTTCAGCAGTTCAAACGGGCGTACCGCCGGGTTAACCACCACCGTCGGCAGCATAAAACACTGCGATAGCCAGGTGGCATAGTAGCCTCCCAGCGAAGACCCCACCACCCCCAGCGGTTCCCCGCCGCGTTCCAGCACAATGGCTTCCAGCATCTCCGCCGCTTCTGCCGGGTAGGCGGGTAGCTCAGGCACCACCATCGTAATCTCGGGAAAGGTCTGCGTCAGCCAGTCCTTCAACGCCGTCGCTTTTGCCGACCGCGGTGAACTGTTAAAACCATGCAGATAAAGGAGCGTAGCCATCAGTATCCTTCTGAAGCAATATCCGGGTGAAACTTCACGCCGTTAAGGCGGCAAACTTCCGTGGTCAAGGTACCGTCGGCGTGCAGTTCCAGCCAGCGCCAGCCGGGAGAAATGGTATCCAGGGTAAAATTGGCGCAATGCGGCTTAAACTGTACGCAGGTCGAGGGAGTGGCCATCATCCGCCGCCCGTTCCAGTTGAGGTCCAGTTCCTGGTGAATATGGCCGCAGAGTAAATGTTTTACGCGCGGGAAAGCGGCCAGCGCACGATCCAGAGCCCCGGCGTTCCGCAGGCTGTGTTGATCCAACCAGCTACAACCCGAAGGGAGCGGATGATGATGCAACAGCAGCAGCGTATAACGCTCAGGCTCTTCCGCCAGCTTCTGCTCCAGCCACTCAAGCTGAAAGTCGCTCAGCTCGCCGTGGGGAACGCCAAACACCTGGCTGTCCAACAGCAATATTTGCCAACGATCGCCCAGCAAGACCCTTTTGGCCGGGGAAATACCTGATTCCTGCAGCGTGCTGTACATCGCCGGCTGGAAGTCATGATTGCCCGGCAACCAGACGCAGGGCGCGGCAAAACTCGCGATACCTTCAGCAAAGTGCTGATAGGCCGCGGCTGAATGGTCCTGCGCCAGATCGCCTGTTGCTACTATAAGATCGCATGGACGCTGTGAGGCATGGATGGCATCCAGCACGGCCTGGTAGCTTTCCCAGGTATTGATACCTAACAGCGTTTCATGTTTTTCAGCAAACAGGTGAGTATCAGTAATTTGTAATATCCTGACTCTGGTCTCACCAGCCAGAGGCAGATTCAACAGGCTTTCCAAATGGTGTCCTTAGGTTTCACGACGCTAACAAACCGGAATCGCCATCGCTCCATGTGCTAAACAGTATCTCAGCCAGTCCGCCAGGAACTGATTAATTTGATGCTTTTCGTCGCGTTGATGCAACTTTTTATTAGGATAATCATACTTTGCTTTGAAGCGAAAGATCTGCTGAGTCGAACACACTTCAGCGACCATCGCGTCATGATACAGACGTACCGTCATTGACGGTAAACTCCAGTAACTTACCGCCGGAACCGTCTGCTCAATTGACACTAATGTAGTGTAGCGGGTCGACTCGACGATAGTTAATCGATATTGCGCATTGCCCACCTGATAGCCCGCGACATCGCCGGCTGCATCGGTTCGAGGCAACAAGCGGCGCAACTGAGCAAAATTGGTTTCACACAGGCGCATCATTTCCGGGAAGTCAGGTGTATAACGCTTCATTTTGTCCACTCATTACGTAAATTGTGATAATGCAATTGCAGCCATTGCAAGGCGATGACAGAGGCCGCGTTGTCGATTTTCCCCTCTTCAACCCACTGATAAGCCTGCTCCCGGCTTACCACATGCACCCGGATGTCTTCATTTTCATCCGCCAGACCGTGAATCCCTTTTGCCGTTGTGGCATCGACTTCACCGACCAGAATCGACAGTCTTTCGCTGGTGCCGCCTGGGCTGGCCAGGTAGCTCAAGACCGGTTTTGTCCGCCCGACGACCAGCCCGGCTTCTTCTACCGCTTCGCGGCGGGCAACGTCCTCGGGGGTCTCACCGTCCTCAATCATACCGGCGACCATTTCAAGCAGCCACGGGCTCTCGCTGGTATCATACGCGGCGATGCGGATTTGCTCGACCAGCACCACTTCATCACGTACCGGGTCAAAGGGTAGCAAGACTGCGGCATGCCCGCGCTCAAAAATTTCGCGCGTCACCTCGCCGCTCATTCCACCGTTAAACAGGCGATGGCGAAAACGGTATAAATCCAGCGAAAAAAAACCACGATAAAGCGTTTCGCGTGCAATAATTTCTACATCGTTTTTAGAGAAGGTGATTCCTTGCTGATTGGGCTTGCTCATTGTCTCTGTCCTGCGCATCCGAAAGTAAGGATTTATAAGCCGTTTGGCTATCGTTTTACAGCCTGTATGTTAGATTGGTGCAAATTACCGCCGGATGGCACGTAACGCCAACTTTTTACCGCGGCAGACTCGATACAATCAGCAAATATATTTAGAATTTGGGCAGCGCTTTATGCTTCACAACAAGGAATGCAAATGAAGAAACTTTTCCCCATCCTCATCGGTCTGGGCCTGACTGGCTTCAGCGCCATGAGCCAGGCAGAAAACCTGATGCAGGTTTATCAGCAGGCGCGCGTCAGCAACCCTGACCTGCGTAAATCAGCAGCCGATCGTGATGCTGCATTCGAGAAGATCAATGAAGCACGTAGCCCGTTACTGCCTCAGCTTGGTCTGGGCGCAGATTATACTTACACCAATGGCTATCGCGACAGCAACGGCGTGAACTCGAACGTCACCAGCGGCTCGCTGCAGTTAACGCAGACCCTGTTTGATATGTCGAAGTGGCGCGCCCTGACGCTGCAGGAAAAAGCGGCCGGTATTCAGGATGTCACCTATCAGACTGACCAGCAAACGCTGATTCTGAACACCGCGACGGCTTACTTTAACGTCCTCAGCGCGATTGATACGCTTTCCTATACCGAAGCGCAGAAGCAGGCAATTTACCGCCAGTTGGATCAGACCACACAGCGCTTTAACGTAGGCCTTGTGGCGATCACCGACGTGCAGAACGCCCGTTCACAGTACGATTCAGTACTGGCAAACGAAGTGACCGCACGCAACAACCTCGACAACGCGGTAGAAGCGCTGCGCCAGGTAACCGGCAACTACTATCCGGAGCTGGCATCGCTGAACGTAGACGGCTTTAAAACCAACAAACCGCAGACGGTAAATGCGCTGCTGAAGGAAGCGGAAAACCGCAACCTGTCGCTGCTGCAGGCGCGTCTGAACCAGGACCTCGCCCGCGAACAGATTCGCCAGGCGCAGGACGGCCATCTGCCGACCCTGGATTTAACCGCCTCGACCGGGATCTCAAACACCACCTACAACGGTTCAAAAACCAACGATCCAACGCGCTATGGCGACACTGATGCCGGGCAGAACAAAATTGGCCTGAGCTTCTCGCTGCCGCTGTATCAGGGCGGGATGGTGAACTCGCAGGTGAAACAGGCGCAGTACAACTTCGTTGGCGCCAGCGAACAGCTGGAAAGCTCACATCGCAGCGTAGTTCAGACCGTTCGTTCTTCCTTTAATAACATCAACGCCTCTATCAGCAGCATCAACGCCTACAAACAGGCGGTGGTCTCTGCGCAGAGCTCCCTTGATGCGATGGAAGCCGGCTATTCCGTGGGGACGCGTACCATCGTCGACGTCCTGGATGCCACCACCACTCTGTACAACGCGAAGCAGCAGCTCTCCAGCGCACGTTATAACTACCTGATTAACCAGCTGAACATTAAATCTGCGCTCGGTACTCTGAACGAGCAGGATCTGCTGGCGCTGAACAACACGCTGGGCAAACCGGTCTCGACATCACCAGATAGCGTCGCACCGGAAACCCCGCAGCAGGATGCTAACGCTGATGGCTACAGCAGCAATGCAGCCCCGGCGGCAACACCGGCTTCGACCCGCACCACGAAAACCAGCGGCGCGAATCCTTTCCGCCAGTAATCGTCGTTGCGTCATGGCGCTTCGCTTAACGAATTCCGCTAAGCGAAGCGCTAAACGTAAGGCAACGTAAAGATCCCCTCCTTTCCCTCCCTCTTCGCTTCATTTTCCACCACTCATCCTCTATCCTGAGCGTTAACAAACCGCAATACCACTGGGTCCTGGAAGACAAATATGAAACGGACAAAAAATATCAATCATGCCTCGTTCCGTAAAAGCTGGAGCGCGCGCCATCTGACGCCGGTCGCCCTTGCCGTTACGGCCGTATTTATGCTTGCCGGTTGTGAAAAAACCGACGAGACGGTTTCTCTGTACCAAAACGCCGATGACTGCTCTGCAGCCAACCCGGGCAAAAGCGCAGAATGCACCACCGCTTTCAACAACGCGCAGAAGGAAGCGGTGCGTACCGCGCCGAAATACGCCACGCGCGAAGATTGCGTCGCTGAATTCGGCGAAGGCCAGTGCCAGCAAACGCCGGCTCAGGCAGGCGTCGCGCCAGAAAACCAGGCGCAGGCACAAAGCAGCGGCAGCTTCTGGATGCCGTTGATGGCAGGCTACATGATGGGCCGTATGATGGGTGGCGGCATGGGCGCACAGCAGCCGCTGTTCAGCTCGAAAAACCCGGCCAGCCCAGCCTATGGTCAGTACACCGATGCCGGCGGTAAGAGCTACGGCGCCGCACAGCCGGGCCGGACGATGAATGTACCGAAAACAGCGATGGCACCAAAACCCGCTACCACCAGCACCGTCACTCGCGGCGGGTTTGGTGAGTCGGTCGCGAAGCAATCTGCTATGCAGCGCAGCGCTGCAGGCACCAGTTCGACTAAACGCTCAATGGGCGGCTAAATCACATGGAAAGAATCAGCATCACGGAACGCCCGGACTGGCGTGAGAAGGCGACCGAATACGGCTTCAACTTTCATACCATGTATGGCGAGCCGTACTGGAGCGAAGAGGCCTATTACAAACTGACGCTGGCCCAGGTTGAAAAGCTTGAAGAGGTCACCGCCGGGCTACACCAGATGTGCCTGCAGGCAGTGGAAAAAGTCGTCGCCAGCGATGAGCTGATGGCGAAGTTCCGCATTCCGAAACATACCTGGGGCTTCGTGCGCCAGTCGTGGAAAACCAACCAGCCGTCGCTCTACTCGCGTCTCGATCTGGCATGGGACGGCGTGGGCGAACCGAAGCTGCTGGAGAACAACGCCGATACCCCAACCTCGCTGTATGAAGCCGCCTTCTTCCAGTGGATTTGGCTGGAAGATCAGATCAACGCCGGCCAGCTGCCAGCAGGCAGCGACCAGTTCAACAGCCTGCAGGAAAAGCTGATCGAGCGTTTTTCCGAGCTGCGCGAACAGTTTGGCTTCCAGCTGCTGCATATGGCCTGCTGCCGCGATACCGAAGAAGATCGCGGTACCGTGCAGTATCTGCAGGACTGTGCCGCAGAAGCGGGTGTGGCGACCGAGTTTCTGTATATCGAAGATATCGGCCTGGGTGAAAAAGGTCAGTTTACCGACCTGCAGGATCAGGTGATTGGCAACCTGTTCAAGCTCTACCCGTGGGAGTATATGCTGCGCGAGATGTTCTCTACCAAACTGGAAGACGCGGGCGTACGCTGGCTCGAACCGGCGTGGAAGAGCATCATCTCGAACAAAGCTCTGCTTCCGCTGCTGTGGGAGATGTTTCCGAACCACCCTAATCTGCTGGCGGCTTACTTCAGCGAAGATGCGCATCCGGAGATGGAGAAGTACGTCATTAAGCCGATCTTCTCCCGTGAAGGGGCCAACGTGTCGATCGTGGAAAACGGCAAAGTACTGGAAGCGGTAGAGGGTCCATACGGAGAAGAAGGCACTATCGTGCAGGAGTTCTATCCGCTGCCGAAGTTTGGTGACAGCTACACGCTGATCGGCAGCTGGCTCATCAACGATATGCCCGCCGGGATTGGCGTACGCGAGGATCGGGCGCTGATCACCCAGGATCTGTCGCGTTTCTACCCGCACATTTTCGTCGAATAAGATCTGCCCCGGCCGCGCTAACGCCTGCCGGGGTTTTTCCGCTACCTTCTACGCCCCAATCAGCACCGACAGCATGCTCAGCGATCCCATCTCCATCCCTTCCACCGGAATAGTTATCGGCTCTTCGCCGTCCCAGGTACCCAGAACGTAGAGCAGCGGCAGGAAGTGATCCGCCGTCGGATTAGAAAGCGATCCGCCCTCATGCGCCAGATAGTTCACCAGCGGATGCTCTGCAACCGGTCCCTTCCAGCTCAGGTTGGTCTTGACGTAGTCATTAAATGATTCCGCCCACGGGTAAGGCGTGCTCTCGCCATGCCAGCGTGCCGTTCTCAGGTTATGCACCACGTTACCGCTCGCCACCAGCATGATACCTTCATCGCGTAGCGCCGCCAGCTTACGTCCCATTTCCATATGCCAGGCTGCCGGTTTGGTGCTGTCGATGCTCAGCTGCACCATCGGGATATCCGCATCGGGGTACATTTTTATCAGCACGCCCCATGAGCCATGATCGAAGCCCCAGGCTTCTTTATCCAGGGTCACGGGCACCGGCGCCAGCAGCTCAACCAGACGCTGCGCCAGTTCAGGAGAACCGGGAGCCGGGTAATGCGTATCGTACAGCGCCTGCGGGAAGCCGCCAAAATCGTGGATCGTCTTCGGCGTTTCCATAGCCGTGACGCCGGTACCGCGAGTAAACCAGTGCGCAGAGACTACAACGATAGCTTTTGGCCGCGGCAATGTTTCGCCCAGCTGCCGCCAGGCGCGGGTATAGACGTTATCTTCCAGCACGTTCATCGGGCTGCCGTGGCCTAAAAACAACGCTGGCATTCGGGTACGGGACATGGTGATATCCTTAAACAGAGGAATTGTGATGCCTCAACATTACGCTTTTTTGCATCAGGATAAACTCAGATAAGCATGATGATGATCGTCAGAAAATTTGAATGTAATTCGCTGTAAAGGGTCGCATCGCCCTCTCGTCGTGAGCTGATAATCTGGATATCATTAATGATAATCATTATCAAAGGAAATGAATAATGTCGTCACCCTTAATATTGACGCTGCTGGCGGGTAGCGCCACATTCATCGGGGCTATTTTTGGCGTCCTGGGTCAGAAGCCATCCAACCGGCTGCTGGGATTTTCCCTGGGCTTTGCCGCGGGTATCATGCTGCTTATCTCGCTGATGGAGATGCTGCCCGCCGCGCTGAACGCGGAGGGCATGTCGCCGCTGCTCGGTTACGGCATGTTTGTCATCGGCCTGCTGGGCTACTTTGCGCTTGACCGCATGCTGCCCCACGCGCATCCGCAGGATCTAATGTCGCCGGGTATGCCGCGTCCGCGTAACCTCCGCCGAACCGCCATGTTGTTGACTCTGGGCATCAGCCTGCACAACTTTCCGGAAGGGATCGCCACCTTTGTAACGGCCAGTAATAACCTCGAGCTGGGCATGGGCGTCGCGCTGGCGGTCGCTTTACACAATATTCCCGAGGGGCTGGCGGTGGCCGGGCCGGTTTATGCCGCCACCGGTTCACGGTATAAGGCGGTACTCTGGGCAGGGCTTTCCGGTATGGCGGAAATTCTCGGCGGCCTGCTGGCCTGGCTGATCCTCGGAAGCCTGGTGTCACCGGTCATGATGGGCGCCATTATGGCCGCCGTTGCCGGGATCATGGTGGCGCTGTCGGTCGATGAGCTGATGCCGCTGGCAAAAGAGATCGATCCGCAGAGCAACCCAAGCTATGGCGTACTGTGCGGCATGTCGGTGATGGGATTAAGTCTGGTTGCGCTGCAGGCAATGGGCATTGGCTGATGGCAAAAACAACAAAGCCCACGCTGAGGTGGGCTTTGTCTTGAGGCGGGGCCAGAATCAGCTGGCTTTGCGCTCATGTGCGCGGCGATAGGCCACCAGATCTTCAATGGTGACCACGGCCATATTCTGCTTCTGTGCGAACGCAATGCACTCTGGCGCCCGCGCCATAGTGCCATCGTCGTTCGTCAGTTCACACAGCACGCCAGCCGGCTTAAAGCCCGCCAGCGTCACCAGATCGATGGTCGCTTCAGTATGACCACCGCGGGTCAACACGCCGCCCGGCTGCGCACGCAGCGGGAAGACATGGCCTGGACGGTTGAGATCGGAAGGTTTAGCGCCGTCGGCAATGGCCGCGCGCACGGTGGTCACGCGGTCAGCGGCGGAAACGCCGGTGGTGACGCCTGCTGCAGCTTCGATGGTCACGGTAAAACCGGTGCCGTATGCGCTGGTGTTGTTTTCCACCATCATCGGCAGGTCAAGCTGCTTACGGCGTTCATCGGTCAGGCACAGGCAGACAATGCCGCTGCCGTGGCGAATGGTCAGCGCCATCTGCTCAACGGTCATGGTTTCGGCGGCGAAAATCATGTCGCCTTCGTTTTCACGGTCTTCATCATCAAGCACCATCACACCGCGGCCTTCGCGCAGTGCATTTAAAGCGTGTTCCACACGTTCAAAAGCGGTACCAAAAGAGGAAAGGAGCGTCTGATTCATGGTAAATAAACCTCATTAAAATTATGGTTACCAGAATCAGGGCAGTCTTAGGAGCGCCGGTTTAGCGGCAAAAGTCAACGCAAGCGGATCGAAACCCGACTGAGCCGTTACTCTCTCCCATCCGGACTTTAACCGTCGGCCCCGGAATTACACCGGATCTGCTGACCTTTCTGCTGTTGCAGAAAGCGCTCGCGGGCTTTCAACGCCATGGTTGATTTACCGCCGGTGGGGAATTTCGCCCCGCCCTGAGAATAAGCGAGATCACTATAACGCTATTGATTATCATCGGCAATGCATAAGCTTCAAACATTTCTGGTTTATAGGCAGCGTCGATCGCACTACAATGAGCGATAAATCGACCAGAGCAGGAAACCACCATGATTGACCCGAAAAAAATTGAACAAATCGCCCGCCAGGTCCATGAATCGATGCCGAAAGGCCTTCGCGATCTTGGGGAAGATGTCGAGAAAAAGATCCGTCAGGTACTCCAGTCACAGCTGACCCGCCTGGATTTGGTCAGTCGCGAAGAGTTTGATGTGCAGACGCAGGTGCTGCTGCGCACCCGCGAAAAACTGGCGCTGCTGGAGCAGCGAATCAGCGATCTGGAAAGCCGCGCGGCCGCCCCGACCGTCGAAGAGAAGCAGTAAAAAATAACGGGCCCTCAGGCCCGTTGTTGTTTCAGTGTTCTAGCTCTGGTTCCGACGCTGCCTCTTCACTCACCTGACGGCAGTAGAGCTCATACCGTTGGCAAAACCATTCACGATGATCTTCATCCATATTGCCGACTATAGCCTGGAGATCAACGGAGTGTCCTTGTGCATGCATTCTGGCGAAACTCAGGGCCAGAAAATCAAAGTTCTTCATTGAATACAGTTCGTGATGATTCATCCGCATACTCCTTCAGCCGTGTGTGTTCTGATTGGTCATATGCTTTCTACTGACTTCAGTATTTATACTTACGCTAACGCTTTCTGTACGAAAAATGCGCTCAAATCGCCTGTTTATTGCGCTGAATCATCTCTGTCATCAATAAATAAAAAAAAGCCGGCGATCTGACGATCGTCGGCTATTTTTGTCGGACGTTATCCGGGTTTCTTCGGCCTCGCGATACGCAACCCGCTCCCCCAGGACGCCCGCCCGGCGCGACAAATTACTTACCGCTGTCTTTCTGGATCTTCTTAATGATGTTGGTCGTAGAGCAACCATCTTCAAAGTTCAGCACCAGAACGTCGCCGCCGTTCGCCCAGACTTCCTCGCTACCCGCGATATCTTCCGGCTTATAGTCGCCGCCTTTGACCAGCAGGTCCGGCAGAATGCCGGCAATCAGGCGCTGCGGCGTATCCTCTTCAAATGAGACGACCCAGTCGACGGCTTCCAGCGCGCCGAGCACGATCATACGCTGCTCCAGCGGGTTAACCGGACGAGACTCGCCTTTCAGACGTTTGGTCGACGCATCGCTGTTGACCGCAACGATCAGGCGATCGCCGAGCTTGCGCGCATTAGCCAGATAAGAGACGTGGCCCGCGTGCAGAATGTCAAACACGCCGTTGGTCATCACCACTTTCTCGCCGCGCTTACGCGCCGCCGCAACGGCCTGTTTCAGTTCATCTTCGTTCATCACGCCGAACCCGGTCTCCGCGCGCCCGCGCACGGCGTTTTCCAGCTCGATAGGTGAAACGGTGGATGTCCCCAGCTTGCCGACCACGACGCCGGCCGCCGCGTTGGCAAAGTAGCACGCCTCTTCCAGAGTGTTGCCGGAGGCCAGCGTCGCCGCCAGCACGCCAATGACCGTATCGCCGGCACCGGTGACGTCATACACTTCTTGCGCCTGAGTCGGCATATGCAACGGCGGACGGCCCGGCTGCAACAGCGTCATCCCCTGCTCGGAACGAGTCACCAGCAGCGCAGAGAGTTCGAAATCCGCAATAATTTTCAGGCCGCGTTCGACAATATCCGCTTCGTCTTTGCACTTGCCCGCTACGGCTTCAAATTCGGAGAGGTTCGGCGTCAGCAGCGTGGCGCCGCGATAGCGTTCAAAATCGGTGCCTTTCGGATCGATCAGCACCGGTACGCCGGCATCGCGCGCCAGCTTAATCATGGTCTGCACGCTGGCCAGCGCGCCTTTTGCATAATCGGACAATACCAGCGCCCCGATGGTACCCAGCGCCTGCTGAATGCGGTCGTGCATGGGCTGCGGATCGACGCCGGAGAATCCCTCTTCGAAATCCAGGCGGATCAGCTGCTGGTTGCGCGACAGCACGCGCAGCTTGGTGATAGTCGGGTGAGTCGGCACGGAGACAAAATCGCACTTCACGTTGACATCCGCCAGCGCCTTACTGAGCGCACGCGCTGCATCATCAATCCCGGTCAGGCCAACCAGGCGAGAGGTCGCACCGAGAGAGGCGATGTTCATCGCCACGTTTGCCGCACCGCCGGGACGCTCTTCGATATTTTCCACCTTGACCACCGGTACCGGGGCTTCGGGGGAAATACGGCTGGTGGGACCATACCAGTAGCGGTCCAGCATGACATCGCCAACCACCAACACTCCTGCACGTTCAAACTCCGGCAGCGTTACTTTCATGACTCTCTCCTGCGAGATACAAACTTTGCGCGCGATAATAGCACACCCGGTTTTTTAGTTAAGCCATCAACCACTTCTGCCAGCTGGCGCTCACCTGCTGACGTTCATGGGTAAAGGCGTCCGGGGCGACGTTCCCCGGCTGTTCCTGCAACGCCAGATGATGCAGCGCATCGCGCAGCGTGGTGTACGCATGGGTCAACGCCTGCGCTTCTTCATCATCCATAATGTCGTTTTGCGCCAGCAGTTCCAGAATGCGCACGTTATCAGACCAGCGCGTCAGCTTCGGTTTATCGTGCGCATAGCGTAGGACCAGATACTGGGTAATAAATTCAATGTCGGTAATGCCCCCGGCATCGGCTTTAATATCAAAGCGATCCCGATGCTTATTGCCGAGATGGGCGCGCATTTTCTCCCGCATTTCCCGCACTTCGGTCTGCAGCGTCGCCCCTTCACGCGGCGTGCTGAGGATATCGCGTCGGATGGTATCAAAACGCTCCTGCAGCGCCGGATCGCCATAGACTACGCGGGCACGCACCAGGGCCTGATGTTCCCAGGTCCAGGCCTCATTCTTCTGGTAGTCGGCAAACGCATCGGCAGTGGTGACCAGCATACCCGCCGCACCAGACGGACGTAAGCGAGCATCCACTTCGTAGAGAATCCCTGAAGAGGTGCGGGTGCTGAAGAGGTGCATAATGCGCTGGGCCAGGCGCAGATAGAACTGGCGACCGTCGATTTCGCGCTCCCCGTCGGTCATCACCTCCATCGGACAATCATGCAGGAACACCAGGTCAAGGTCAGAACTGTAGCCCAGCTCCCAGCCCCCCAGTTTCCCGTAACCGACGACCGCAAAACCACGCCCCTGGCGGTCATGCAGGTGCGTCGGCTGGCCATAACGCGCCACCATCTGCATCCACGCCTGCTGGACCACCGCATCAATCATCGCTTCGGCCAGCCAGGTTAAGTGATCGCTCACTTTCATTACCGGCAGCGTACCGGCAATATCGGCGGCGGCAATATGCAGCAGCTGCGCCTGCTTAAACTGGCGCAGCGCCTCCAGCTGCTGCTCTTCGTCCTCTTCCGGCACCCGCAGCAGATACTGACGTAGCTCATCGCGATAGGCATCGGTCGCCGTCGGTTGATACAGCGTATTAGGATCCAGCAGTTCATCCAGCAGCAGCGGATGGCGCGCCAGCTGACTGGCAACCATCGGCGAAGCGGCGCAGAGGCTAATCAGATGTTTCAACGCACCGGGAAACTCGCTGAGCAATTCCAGGTAGGTGGTTCGGGTGACGATACCGGTCAACAGCGGCGTAATCCGCGCCAACGGCACCGGCGCATCGGCCCGCGAACACACTTCGCTGAGCAGATGCGGCATCAGCTGATCCAGCACCTGGCGCCCGCGCGGGCCGATAGTGCGTTTATCCAGCTCTTTACGAAAATCGGCAATCAGCGCCAGCACACTGCGACGGTCGTCATCCGCAAGATGGGCCAGCGCCGGGCTGGCGTCATCCTCTTCCAGCGCATCCTGCCACAACTCACGCCAGTACTCCTCCAGCTGCTCATCCGGTGATTGCGCTTCATCATCGCCAATCAGGTCGTTGAACACTCGCCGTACGCTGGCCATTTTCTCTTCCAGCTGCGCGGTCAGCGTTTCCCAGTCATCAACATGCATCCCCCACGCCAGGCGAGCGCGATTAAGCGCATCCTGCGGTAAAGTTTGCGTCTGCTCGTCATTGATGCTTTGCAGCAGGTTTTCCAGGCGACGTAAGAACAGGTAGGCATCACGCAACCGGGCAGCATCGCCTTCCGGCAGCAGGTGCAGCTCATCGATCGCCGCCAGCGTCGGAAGCAGCGCCCGCAGCTGGAGCGCCGGTTCGCGTCCTCCGCGGATCAGCTGGAAGACCTGTACGATAAATTCGATTTCGCGGATACCGCCCGCACCGAGCTTGATATTGTCCTTCAGCCCGCGACGACGAACTTCACGGGCAATCATCCCCTTCATATTACGCAGCGACTGGATCACGCTGAAGTCGATGTAGCGACGGAAGACGAAGGGCCGCAGCATGGCGCGCAGTTCGTTGGCATAGGTGCCTTCGTTATCGCCCATGATCCGCGCTTTGACCATCGCGTAGCGCTCCCAATCGCGCCCTTGTTCCTGATAGTAATCTTCCAGCGCGGCAAAGCTCAGCACCAGCGGCCCGCTGTCGCCGAAGGGGCGCAGGCGCATATCAACGCGATAAACAAAGCCATCCTGCGTCGGCTGGTCGAGGACTTTAATCAGCCGCTGCCCGAGGCGGGTAAAGAACTGCCCGTTATCCAGCTCGCGGCGTCCGCCGCGGGTTGCGCCATGTTCAGGCCAGGCAAAAATCAGATCGATGTCCGACGAGAAATTGAGTTCGCCTCCGCCCAGTTTCCCCATCCCGAGGATCAGCAGCGGCTGCGCTTTACCTTCGGCACTGGTAGGGGTTCCCCATTCGTTACAGCAGGCAGTGTAAAGCCAGTCGCGGGCGGCGACAATCAGCGTCTCCGCCAGCGCGCTTAGCTGCTGCAAACTGCTCTCTTCACTGACCAGCGACAGCGCTTGTGCCCAGGCGATGCGCACCATGATCCGGCGGCGAAACAGGCGCAGCTCACGCATCAGCGTCGCTTCGTCGTTGACACCGGCCAGGGCGGCCTGTAGCCAGTCGGCATAGTGACGCCACTCCTGCGCCTCGGGGGGCGAGTTTTCAAGCTCGGTCAGCCACTGCGGCTGCGCCACCAGACTCTGCTGGACGAAATCGCTGAACGCCATCACCGACTGCGCCTGCGGACTTAACGTGGATAATGGAAAATCCGCCGGCAGTCGGTCTACAACCGTCTGCCAGTGCTGCTGTAACTGTGAAGAAAGCGGCATTATAGGGGTCTCCCTGGCCTGAAATTATCGTTTTCCACTATGCAGCCAGAATGGCTCCGCGGCCAGCGCCTGGCGGCGGAAATATTCAATGACGCTGCGATCTTTGTGCTCAATAGCGCGACGGACTTCCAGCCAGTTCTCCAGCCAGGAGGCCGCAGCATCGGCATAGGCGCCGGCGAGCAGCTGAATGCAGTCTATGTCGCGGGCCAGACGCGGCAGCTGGCCGTCGTAATCGTCCCCCAGCGTCTGCTGGAACGCATTTTTTAACTCCGCCGCCGCCCGCGAAAGCTGGATATCGGCGAAACGTTTAAAAGAGCCGGCGATCTTCTTCTGCGCGTTCTCATTTAAAAAGGCGCGCCAGCTACGGCTCACCAGCCATTCGGTCAACGCGAGCTTCGCGCTGACTGCGGCAATGCTGAACAGCGCCGCCGGATCCTTTCCAGCCTCCGTCAGGGCAGCTTCCGCTTCCCCAAGCTGTTCGCGCAGCTGCGCGGTGGCCTTACGCGGCACGATACCGCCAAACAGCACCAGCGCATGACGTATCCGGGCGATGGCGCGAAGGATTTCCCCTTTTGCCATCGGATTACCGCGGCTCCAGACCTCGTCATGATAGAGCCAGTGCGCCAGCGCGTTTTCCAGCGACGCCTCCAGACCCTGCTCTACGCTGGCTTTTGGCGCCACCTGCAGAACGCCGAATGGCTGCACCGGGCGCGCATCGTTCCCCTGGGCAAGATGGTAGCCGCGCGCCGCTTTGCTGAGACTTCCCTGGCGCAGCACGCCGGTTTCCAGCAGACGACGGGCGAGCACCAGCACATCCTCCGTCTTACCAGAGAGCAGTTCCAGCTCCAGCTCGCAAATCGCCTCCTGATGCTCGGGGGTTTTCACCTCCCCGCGATCGAGCGCAATTTCAATCTGGCTCTCCCCTTCGCTGACCACCCATTTTTCACGTTCAAAATCGGTACTGAACAGCGGCTGTACGTTTTGCGCCAGATCCGCGGGCAGTTCGCCCTGCGGCCAGACTTCGGCAGGCAGGCGTTCCAGCGCCAGTTCCGGGCTTGCCAGCGGGATGTTGAATTCCGGACGCTGATGCAATCCGCCCACCACGCGCCCGGCGATTTTCAGGGTCATTTCATACTGACCGCGATCGCCACGGATGCGCAGTCCCATATCGTGACGGCGCAGCCAGTTATCCGCCGTTTCATAGTAAATATTGAGCAATTGACCCGCAGGCGTGTGCTGGGCATTAAGCGCGTTAAGGTGCTGGCGCAGTGTTTCCACGCCGCTGTCGGAGACGATAAATTTTAATTCGATTTCTTGAGCCATGACTGAATTCTTCCGCTTCTTTGCGCTGCCGGGAAAATACGGCGAACTATCGCCGATATTTTTTGTCAGTAGATAGTATTTTGCGGCGATTCTCCATGCAATGCGCATTTTGCCGGGCCACCTCCCGGATGTTTCCGATTGTGGCAGAAAACTTTGCGTCGCTATGGCGATGCCACTACTATCGTTCAACTTTTTATGATCAAACGATGACCTGATGCCAAAATTACGCCTTATCACTTTTACTTTGCTGGCGCTCAGCGCCGCCACGGCGGTTCATGCAGAAGAAAAACGCTATGTTTCTGATGAACTGAACACCTGGGTTCGCACGGGGCCGGGCGATAATTATCGTCTTCAGGGCACCATTAACGCCGGGGAAGAAGTTTCTCTGCTGCAGACCAATGACAGCACCGGTTATGCCCAGATCCGCGACGGCAACGGCCGTACCGCGTGGATTCCGCTGAAAGAGCTGAGCACCGAGCCCAGCCTGCGCACCCGCGTGCCGGATCTGGAAAATCAGGTAAAAAACCTGACCGACAAACTCAATAACATCGACACCACCTGGAATCAGCGCACCGCCGACATGCAGAAAAAGGTCGCCGGCAGCGATACCGTCATCAACGCGCTGAAAGATGAAAACCAAAAGCTGAAAAATGAGCTGGTTGTCGCCCAGAAGAAGGTGAATGCCGCGAATCTGCAGCTGGATGATAAGCAGCGCACTATTATCATGCAGTGGTTTATGTACGGCGGCGGCGTGCTTGGCGTCGGACTGCTGCTCGGTCTGGTGCTGCCGCATCTGGTCCCGAGCCGTAAACGTAAAGACCGGTGGATGAACTAATTCGTCTTCTCTGCCAGACTTACGTATCATCTTGAGCAAAGTGGATACGGGAGAGTCAGGCGTGAAGATTTATCTGGTCGGTGGTGCAGTTCGGGATGCGTTATTAGGGCTACCGGTCAAAGACAGAGATTGGGTCGTGGTTGGCGCCACGCCTGAGCAGTTGCTTGAGGCGGGCTACCAGCAGGTAGGCCGCGATTTCCCCGTATTTCTGCACCCGAAAAGCCGGGAAGAGTATGCTCTGGCACGTACCGAGCGTAAATCAGGCTCCGGCTACACCGGTTTTACCTGCTATGCCGCCCCGGACGTCACGCTGGAACAGGATCTGCTGCGCCGCGATCTGACGGTTAATGCGCTGGCTCAGGATGCCGATGGCCTGATTATCGATCCCTACGGCGGCCAGGCCGATTTGCGTCTGCGCCTGCTGCGCCACGTCTCACCCGCCTTCAGCGAAGACCCGCTGCGCGTTCTGCGCGTGGCGCGCTTCGCCGCCCGCTATGCCCACCTGGGCTTCCGTATTGCCGACGAAACAATGGCGCTGATGCGCGCCATGGCCGACGCCGGCGAACTGGCGCATCTGACGCCAGAACGGGTCTGGAAGGAGACGGAAAACGCCCTTGGCACCCGTAATCCCCAGGTCTTTTTCCAGACCTTACGCGACTGCCACGCGCTCGGCGTGCTGTTCCCGGAAATTGACGCGCTGTACGGCGTTCCGGCACCGGCTAAATGGCACCCGGAAATCGACACCGGTGTACATACGCTGATGACTCTGACGATGGCGGCAATGCTGTCGCCGGAGATTGACGTTCGCTTTGCAACGCTATGTCACGATCTCGGCAAAGGGCTGACGCCAAAAGCGCTCTGGCCGCGCCATCACGGCCACGGTCCGGCAGGCGTCAGGCTGGTCGAGCAGCTCTGCGCCCGTCTGCGCGTACCGAACGACATTCGCGATCTGGCGAAGCTGGTCGCCGAATTCCACGACCTGATTCATACCCTGCCAATACTGCAGCCCAAAACGCTGGTCAAACTGTTTGATAATATCGACGCCTGGCGTAAGCCGCAGCGGGTCATGCAAATCGCCTTAACCAGCGAAGCCGATGTGCGCGGACGTACCGGATTCGAAGCCCGCGATTATCCGCAGGGACGCCTGCTGCTTGAAGCCTGGGAGGTCGCCCAATCGGTCTCTACGAAAGAGGTGGTTGCTCAGGGCTTTAAAGGGCCGGAGATTCGTGAGGAGCTGACGCGGCGCCGCATACTGGCGGTCGCGAAGTGGAAGGAAGAGCGCTGCCCTCAGCCTTGCGACTGAGGGCCCGGTTTTACCGGCGCTGAAAACTCAGAAGAAGATAACGTAAACCACTGCCGCGACGACAAAACGGTAGATAGCAAACGGGATAAACGAAATACGTTTAATCAGCTGCAGGAAGGTTTTAATCGCGATCAGCGCCACGATGAACGCCATAATAAAGCCGACGGCAAACATCGGAATATCGCTGGCGTTGAGGAAACCGATGCTCTTATACACATCCAGCACGGTCGCCCCCATCATCATCGGCACCGCCAGCAGGAAGGAGAACTCTGACGCCGCATAGCGGCTTACGCCCATCAGCATCCCACCGGAAATGGTCGCACCGGAGCGAGAGAAACCGGGCCACAGCGCCAGGCACTGGAAGCAGCCGATGATAAATGCCTGGCGATAGGTCATATCATCAATACCGACGGCACGCGGCTGTTTTGGCTTCAGCACTTCCGCCGCGATCAGCAGCAGGCCACCCACGATCAGCGCATACATGACGTTGACCGGGTTGAACAACGATTTGATGGTATCGTGGAACAACAGACCCAGCACCACCGCCGGAACCATCCCTAATAAAATATGAATCAGCGATAAACGGCCGCTTCCCTGACCTTCATGTTCCGGTGGTTTACCGAAATGAATACCGATCAGACCAAACAGACGACGCCAGAACATGACGACAACGGCAAGAATAGAACCTAACTGAATGACCACCTCAAAAGTATTTGCCGTCTCGCCTTCAAAGCCCAGCAGATGGCCGACAATAATCATATGGCCAGTACTGGAAACAGGTAAAAATTCCGTTAACCCTTCAACCACACCCAATATTGCCGCCACCAGCAGCGAGTGTATATCGCTCATCCAATAAACCCTTTAAAAGTAAAATGAAAAAACCAGATACGCTGAACCATTCCATCAGGTGATATTGATGCGGCCAGTCTGGAGACGGACGGCGCAGGAAATCGGAGCGTACACGGAGTACGCGTAAATTTCGAGTGCTGTCCTGACCCTGAGCGGCAATTAAATATCCCGATAGCCGGATCCTGTGACCGGTATAAACGCAATTTGTTTAACGAGTATGACCTGAAAAGTTTTGTTTCAGATTAAGGCTACGTCCGACTGCGCTCGATAATCACGCCCACGTTTGCCGCCCGGGCAACGGCGCCCGGTTTGCTGACTTTAATCCGCACCCACGGCGAGGGGAATTTTTCCAGCAGCAGATCGGCAATCTCTTCCGCGACACGTTCCACCAGCGCAAAACGTCCGCCTTCAACGTGACCAATCACCAGCTCGCTGATATCAGCATAGCTGAGGCAATCATTGACATCATCGCTGCTCGCCGCTTTGCGGTTGTCCCACGCCATTTCGATATCGAACACCAGCTTCTGTTCAATGGTTTGTTCCCAGTCGTAAACACCGATAGTGGTGATTACCGAAAGTTGCTCTATAAATACAATATCCATCACGACCTGCCTGCTTTTTGGCTAAACCGGATACCACTTCCGGCGAATTATGCGTATTATCCACAGATGCAAAGACATCCCCTAAATAATTCGCATTGCAGGAAAGCAGCGGCGCAGCAAGCGTTCTGGCTCCATGCACGCTCCGATGACGGCACGAAAGAAGTGCGCCAGCGCATCAGCGACGCGAAGGATAGCGGGGACAAAACGACATTTTCAAAATGGAACAGCTGATGAGTGCAATCGCGCCTGGACTGGTTATCCTTGCCTACCTCTGCGGCTCAATTTCCAGCGCCATTCTGGTGTGTCGTCTCGCTGGCCTGCCCGATCCTCGCGATAGCGGTTCCGGCAATCCTGGGGCGACAAACGTACTACGAATTGGCGGCAAGGGAGCAGCCGTAACGGTTCTTATTTTTGATGTGCTCAAAGGCATGCTGCCCGTCTGGGGTGCCTGGGCGCTCGGCCTGACGCCTTTCTGGCTGGGTCTGGTCGCCATTGCGGCCTGCGTAGGCCATATCTGGCCGGTATTCTTTAACTTCCGCGGTGGTAAGGGCGTGGCGACCGCTTTCGGCGCAATCGCGCCCATCGGCTGGGATTTGACCGGCGTCATGGCGGGTACCTGGCTGCTGACCATCCTGCTCAGCGGCTATTCCTCGCTCGGGGCTATTGTCAGCGCGCTGATTGCCCCTTTCTACGTCTGGTGGTTCAAACCGCAGTATACCTTCCCGGTTTCTATGCTCTCCTGCCTGATTCTGCTGCGCCATCACGACAATATTCAGCGTCTGTGGCGGCGCCAGGAAACCAAAATCTGGGCCCGGCTGAAAAAGAACAAAAAAACGCCTGAGCAGAAATAATCTGGCGCCCGGTGGCGCGCGCCGGGCCCCCTTTATCCCGACATTCTCTCTGAATTACCCTTTTTGGCAGCCAATCCTCCTGAACTCACCGGCCAGAAAAAGATAATCATTTCACAACAATCACTTAGCTATGTCTTATAACCAAAAATAATTTATCCCTGCCTGCCGCGATGTTTACTCTGAATCCTTTATAAGACAGCACAGAACAACATCATGACAGACGTAATCAACGCGGCTCCGGTCGCAGCGGCGGGGTCGCCTGGCGGGGAAGTACAGTGGATACGCGGCGCCGCTGACGTATCGCGTTTAATCAATGAGGGCAGCAGCGGGCGTACCAATGCGCGGATTGTTATGGGTATCGCCCTCGGCGGTATCTTTCTCGATGCCTACGATCTTGGCTCCCTGGCCTTTGGCCTGAAAGACATTACCCGTGAATTCAACCTGACGCCCGCCGGCACCGGCATGGTGGCCTCAGCCATCACCTTCGGCGCCATCGTCGGCGCGCTGCTGGGCGGCTACCTGACGGATAAAATCGGCCGCTACCGCGTCTTCATGGCCGATATGCTGTTTTTTGTGGTGGCTGCGATCGCCTGCGCGCTGGCCCCCAACGAATACGTGCTGACCGGCGCCCGTTTTGTCATGGGCCTCGGCGTCGGTATCGATCTGCCGGTGGCGATGGCCTTCCTGAGTGAGTTCTCAAAGCTTAAGGGGCCGGGCAACAAAGCGGCCAGCGTCGCCATGTGGTGCCCGACGTGGTACGCCGCTATCAGTATTTCATATCTGCTGGTGCTCTTGTTCTATGCCGTACTGCCGGAAAGCCACAGCGACTGGCTGTGGCGGCTGATTCTGGGCTTCGGCGCGGTTCCTGCGCTGGTGATTATCGCCATTCGCAGCCGCTATATGAGCGAGTCGCCGGTGTGGGCCGCCAATCAGGGCAACCTGCGTGAAGCGGCCGCCATTCTGCGCAAGGCCTATAACATCAACGCCCACGTGGCGCAGGACGCGCTGGATAACCCGACGCCGGTGGTGAAAAAAGCGCAGTGGAGCAACTATTTCCGTCTGTTCCAGGGCGTCTATCTGCGGCGGACCACCCTCGCTACGCTGCTGTCGGTCGTCTCTTCCTTTGCCTATAACGCCGTCGCCTTCGGCCTGCCGGTGATTATCTCCAGCTTCTTTGTTCAGTCGATGCTGACCACGATTGTGATCTCCCTGGCGCTGAACCTGCTCTTTGCTTTCGTCGGCGGCCTGCTGGCAGTGCGGCTGGTGCCGCGCTTAGGGGCATGGAAGATGTCGCTGGCGGGCTACAGTTGCCAGCTGGCGGCGCTGCTGGGACTGGCGCTGATCGGCCGCCCGCACGGCGCGGGCGAAGGCATCGCGGCCGTGGCGATGCTGGCGCTGTTCCTGTTCGGCCAGGGGTTTGGCCCCGGCGCCCACACCATGACCTTTGCTTCGCTGAGCTATCCAACTTCGCTGCGCGGTGTCGGTGTCGGCCTGAACCAGACTCTGATGCGCAGCAGCTCAACCCTGTCGCTGTTCCTCTTCCCGCTGCTGGTTGCGGCCCTGGATACCCAGGTCTTTTGGATTATCGCCGCCGCGCCGCTGATTGGCCTGCTGTCGCTGCTCGCGATTCGCTGGGAACCGTCGGGTTATGACATTGACGCCGAAGATTATCAGGCGTAATAATCTTTTCGCTAAACGGCCGCCGCACAGGCGGCTGTTTTCTTGTTTTTAATTCATAAGCTTTTCATATGATCGAGATACTTTCGCGCCGATCAATACTCATCGCTGCTGTTTTATCTTGATTTTGCAGGGGCGTAACAACATTGCACAGCACCGTGTTACCAGAGAATAAAAAAGGCTGGCAGGCTACGCTGGACCTTCATTTTCAACATCGCGGCGGCAAAACGGTACTCACCTCCGCCCGTCATGTCGGTCCGCTCACCGTCCAGCGTCCCTTTTATCCTGAAGACGATACCTGTCATCTCTACTTACTCCACCCGCCGGGCGGGATTGTCGGTGGTGACGAGCTAACGATTCGCGCCGCTCTCGATAGCGGCTGCCACACGTTAATCACCATGCCCGGTGCCAGTAAGTTTTACCGCAGCAGCGGCGCGCAGGCTCATTTACATCAGCGCCTGACGCTGGCGGAACGCTCGACGCTGGAGTGGCTGCCGCAGGACGCGATTTTCTTTCCCGGCGCCCGCGCCCGTCTGCATACCGCCTTTCATCTTTGCCCTTCCAGCACGCTGCTGGCCTGGGATCTGCTGTGCCTGGGCCGCCCGGTCATCGGTGAAAGCTTTAGCCATGGCGCCCTCAGCAATCGTCTTGAAGTATGGATGGATGATGCCCCGCTGCTCATTGAACGCCTGCATCTGGCCGACGGACGTCTGGCCAGCGTGGCGCAGTACCCGTGGGTCGGTACTCTGCTGTTCTATCCCGCCAGTGAAGCCCTGCTTGACGGCGTGCGGGAACGACTCACGACGCTGGGCAATTATGCTGGCGCCACGCTGACTGACGGCCTGCTGACGGTGCGCTTTTTAAGTGACGATAACTTACTTTGCCAGCGGGCGATGCGTGATATCTGGCAGTTTATGCGCCCGCATCTGACCGGAAAGTCCCCGGTCCTTCCCCGAATCTGGTTGACCTGAGAGAACGCTATGGAACTGACCCCCAGAGAGAAAGACAAGCTGCTGTTGTTTACCGCCGCACTGGTGGCGGAACGTCGCCTGGCCCGCGGCCTGAAGCTGAACTACCCGGAAGCCGTGGCCTTAATCAGCGCCTTTATTATGGAAGGCGCCCGCGACGGTAAAAGCGTCGCGGCGCTGATGGAAGAAGGCCGCCACGTGTTAAGCCGCGAACAGGTCATGGAGGGCGTACCCGAAATGATCCCCGACATCCAGGTCGAGGCCACCTTCCCGGATGGCTCGAAGCTGGTCACCGTCCACAACCCGATTATCTGAGGTTTCGCGATGATCCCAGGTGAATATAAGGTGCAGCCCGGACAGATAGCTCTGAACGTTGGCCGCGCCACCCGCAGCATTATCGTTGAGAATCATGGCGACCGGCCGATTCAGGTTGGATCGCATTACCATTTTGCCGAGGTCAACCCGGCGCTGAAATTTGATCGGGCGCAGGCCACCGGCTATCGCCTGAACATCGCCGCCGGCACCGCGGTCCGCTTTGAGCCAGGGCAAAAACGTGAAGTAGAGTTGGTGGCGCTCGCCGGTCGTCGCGCGGTATACGGCTTTCGCGGCGACGTGATGGGAAATCTGGAGGCAAACAATGAGTGATATTTCACGTCAGGCCTATGCCGACATGTTTGGCCCCACCACCGGCGATAAAGTGCGCCTGGCGGACACCGAACTGTGGATCGAGGTCGAAGACGATCTGACCACCTACGGCGAAGAGGTCAAGTTCGGCGGCGGGAAGGTCATCCGTGACGGTATGGGCCAGGGACAAATGCTCGCTGACGACTGTGTCGATCTGGTGCTGACCAATGCGCTGATCGTCGATCACTGGGGGATCGTCAAAGCCGACATTGGTGTCAAAGAGGGGCGTATTGTCGCAATCGGCAAAGCGGGTAATCCCGATATCCAGCCTGACGTCACTATCCCCATTGGCGCGGCGACGGAGGTTATTGCCGCCGAAGGTAAGATAGTCACCGCCGGCGGCGTCGATACCCACATCCACTGGATCTGCCCGCAGCAGGCGGAAGAGGCGCTGGTCTCCGGCGTCACCACCATGGTCGGCGGCGGAACGGGCCCCGCCGCGGGGACACACGCCACCACCTGTACACCGGGGCCGTGGTACATCTCGCGGATGCTACAGGCCGCGGACAGTCTGCCGGTGAATATTGGTCTGCTGGGCAAAGGCAACGGCTCAAACCCGGACGCGCTACGCGAACAGGTTGCGGCAGGCGTTATCGGCCTGAAAATTCATGAAGACTGGGGCGCCACGCCGGCCGCCATCAACTGCGCGCTGACGGTCGCCGACGAAATGGATATTCAGGTGGCGCTGCACAGCGACACCCTGAATGAATCGGGTTTTGTTGAAGATACGCTGGCGGCGATTGCCGGACGGACGATCCACACTTTCCATACCGAAGGTGCCGGCGGCGGCCATGCGCCGGATATTATTACCGCCTGCGCACACCCCAATATTTTGCCCTCCTCCACCAACCCGACGCTGCCCTACACCGTCAATACCATTGACGAACATCTCGATATGCTGATGGTCTGCCACCATCTCGATCCGGATATTGCGGAAGACGTGGCGTTTGCCGAATCCCGCATCCGCCGGGAAACCATTGCGGCAGAAGATGTTCTGCACGACCTCGGCGCCTTCTCTCTGACCTCTTCCGATTCGCAGGCGATGGGGCGCGTGGGCGAAGTCGTTCTGCGTACCTGGCAGGTGGCGCATCGGATGAAGGTGCAGCGCGGGCCGCTGGCGGAAGAACGCGGCGATAACGACAACTTCCGCGTGAAGCGCTATATCGCCAAGTACACCATTAACCCGGCGCTGACCCACGGTATCGCCCATGAAGTCGGCTCGATTGAAGTGGGCAAACTGGCGGATCTCGTGCTGTGGTCCCCGGCGTTTTTCGGCGTTAAGCCGGCCACGGTGATCAAGGGCGGTATGATCGCCATTGCCCCGATGGGCGACATCAACGCCTCGATTCCGACGCCACAGCCGGTGCACTACCGCCCGATGTTCGGCGCGCTGGGCAGCGCTCGCCATCACTGTCGCCTCACCTTCCTGCCGCAGGCGGCGGTCGACAGTGGCGTGGCGCAGCGTCTGAATCTGCAGAGCGCCACGGCGGTGGTGAAAGGCTGCCGGACGGTACAAAAGACCGACATGATCCATAACGGCCTGCAGCCCAATATCACCGTCGACGCGCAAACCTATGAAGTGCGCATCGATGGCGAACTGATCACCAGCGAACCGGCAGATGTCCTGCCGATGGCGCAACGTTATTTTCTGTTTTAAGGAGTCCGGATGCTCTATCTGACCCAACGAGTGGATTCACCTGGCAAACTGACCGCCAGCCTTACGCTGCCGATCGATGTGCGGGTGAAAAGTCGTATCAAAGTCACCCTCAACGACGGTCGCGAAGCCGGTTTGTTGTTGCCGCGCGGCCTGCTGCTACGCGGCGGGGATGTGCTCAGCAATGAAGACGGCAGCGAGTTTGTGCAAATTATCGCCGCAGATGAAGGCGTGTCCGTGGTGCATTGCGACGATCCGTTCACCCTGGCGAAAGCCTGCTATCACCTCGGCAACCGCCACGTTCCGCTGCAAATCATGCCCGGAGAGCTGCGCTATCACCACGATCATGTGCTGGACGATATGCTGCGCCAGTTCGGCCTGGAGGTCACTTTCGCGCATCTGCCGTTTGAACCGGAAGCCGGCGCCTACGCCAGCGAAAGCCACGGCCACAGCCACGGTCATAGTCACGATCATGGCCACGATCATCATCATCACGAGCACAGTCACTAAATGCCAACGCCGGAAAAACGCCTGCGGTTGATGCAGCTGGCCAGCAGCAACCTGCCGGTCGGCGGCTATAGCTGGTCGCAAGGTCTGGAATGGGCAGTCGAAGCAGGCTGGGTACCCGATGCCGCCGCTTTTGAACGCTGGCAGCAGCAGCAGATGGAACAGAGCTTTTTTACCGTCGATCTTCCTCTGTTCGCCCGGCTGTATCGGGCATGCGAAAACGACGATCTGCCGTCAGCACAGCGCTGGACCGCCTGGCTGCTCGCCTGCCGTGAGACCCGCGAACTGCGTGAAGAAGAGCGTAATCGCGGCGCGGCATTTGCCCGCCTGCTGGCCGACTGGCAGCCGGATTGCCCGCCGGCGTGGCGCGTTTTGTGCCGGCAAAGCCAGCTCGCCGGCATGGCGTGGCTCGGCGTGCGTTGGCAAATCGCACTTCCCGACCTGGCGCTGAGCCTTGGCTACAGCTGGATCGAAAGCGCGGTCATGGCGGGCGTTAAGCTGGTTCCCTTCGGCCAGCAGGCGGCCCAGCAGCTGATTTTACGCCTGTGCGATCGCTACGCGGCGGATATGGCCTGCGCCCTTGCGGCGCCGGATAGCGCGATAGGTTCCTCCACGCCGCTGGCCGCCATTGCTTCCGCCCGGCATGAAACCCAGTATTCCCGATTATTCCGTTCCTAGGAGAGAGTATGCATAACTACAAACACCCGCTGCGCGTCGGCGTCGGCGGCCCGGTCGGTTCCGGGAAAACGGCCCTGCTGGAAGCGCTGTGTAAAGCCATGCGTGACAGCTGGCAGTTAGCCGTCGTCACCAACGACATCTACACCAAAGAAGATCAGCGTATTCTCACCGAAGCGGGCGCGCTGGCGCCGGAGCGCATCGTCGGCGTCGAAACCGGCGGATGTCCGCATACCGCGATCCGCGAAGACGCGTCGATGAACCTGGCGGCGGTAGAAGCGCTGAGCGAAAAATTCGGCAACCTCGATCTGATCTTTGTGGAAAGCGGCGGCGATAACCTGAGCGCCACCTTCAGTCCGGAGCTGGCGGATCTGACCATCTACGTCATTGACGTTGCGGAAGGGGAAAAGATCCCGCGCAAAGGCGGGCCGGGGATCACGAAGTCGGACTTCCTGGTGATCAACAAAACCGACCTTGCACCGTATGTGGGCGCGTCGCTGGAGGTGATGGAGCGCGATACGATGCGTATGCGCGGCGAGCGCCCGTGGACCTTTACCAACCTGAAAAGCGGCGATGGCCTGAACAACATCATCGCCTTCCTTGTCGACAAAGGTATGCTGCGCTAAAACGTTCCTGCACCATCCGGACGCGCCCGCGCCCGGATGGTGCATTCGACGCCCTCTTTTTATCCCCCCCTCCCCCACAGCCCCCTGCGGCGCCTGCTCTACGAAGTGGCATAAGGTTTGCTAATTACAGTCATACCTGACCATTAAGGAATGACTATGTCATCACTGGATATCAAAACTGAGTTACCTGCCCAGACCGGGCCATCAGGCTCCAGAGAAACCCTGGAAGACTATACACTCCGCTATGCTCCGCTGAGCTTCCGCCGCTGGGGGCCTGGCGTCGTCGCCGTGACCGCGCTGGGCGGCATCGCCTATCTGGCGGACTTCTCCATCGGCGCCAGCATCGGCATGGCATGGGGCACCACCAACGCGATTTACGCCATCCTGCTGGCGGCGCTGGTGATCTTCCTCACCGGGATCCCGCTGGCGATTACCGCCGCCCGCTATAACATCGATCTCGACTTAATCACCCGCAGCGCCGGATTCGGCTATTTTGGCTCGGTCATCACCAGCATTATCTTCGCAGGCTTCACCTTTATCTTCTTCGCCCTTGAAGGCTCGATTATGGCCCAGGGGCTGCTGGTTGGATTAGGGATCCCGCTGTGGATGGGCTATCTCATCGCCACCCTGATGGTGCTGCCGCTGGTCGTTTACGGTATGAAAGCCCTGACCCGCCTGCAGGTGTGGACCACGCCGCTGTGGCTGGTGCTGATGGTGGTGCCGGTGGCCTGGCTGATTGCCAAAGACCCGGCGCTGGTGGACGGCTTTATGAACTTCGCCGGCAAGAATAACGCGGCGCAGGTCGATTTAACTGCCATTATGCTCGGCGCCGGCGTCTGTCTGTCGCTGATTATGCAGATCGGCGAGCAGATCGATTACCTGCGCTTTATGCCGCCCAAAACGGCGGAAAATAGCAAAAGCTGGTGGCTGGCGGTCTTTTCCGCAGGCCCTGGCTGGGTGGTATTAGGCGCGATAAAACAGATCATCGGCGCCTTCCTCGGCTTTTATCTGCTGACCCGCTTCCCGGCAGTGCACAACACCGAGCCGGTACAGCAGTTCGTCAGCGTCTTTGATAACCTGGTACCCGGCTGGCTGGCGTTAACCCTGGCCGTGGTGCTGGTGGTCATTTCACAGATTAAAATCAACGTCACCAACGCCTATTCTGGCTCGCTGGCGTGGACCAGCGCCTGGACGCGCACCACCAAACGCTATCCGGGGCGGATTATCTTCGTCATCGTCAACCTCGCCATCGCGCTGGCGCTGATGGAGGGCGATATGTTCAGCGCGCTGTCGTGGATTCTTGGTTTCTATTCTAACTTTGCCATTGCCTGGGTCGTGGTGGTTGCCACCGATATCACCGTCAACAAAGGTCTGCTCAGGCTCGCTCCGGCGCAGCCAGAATATCGTCGCGGGATGATCTACAACGTTAACCCGGTGGGGGTGGTTTCGTTTGCTCTGGCGGCCGGCCTGTCGATCTGCGCCTTCTTCGGCCTGCTCGGTGCCACGCTGGCGCCATTCTCGCCGCTGATTGCGCTGGTCGTGGCGCTGGTGATGACGCCGCTGATGGGTATCCTCACCGGCGGGCGCTACTACATCAAGCAGTATGATGACGGGATTAGCGAGCCGCGCTACGACGCGCAGGGCAATGCGTCCATCACCGTTTACCAGTGCGTCAGCTGCGAAGAAGAGTACGAACGTCCGGACGTCATGCACTCGCACAAACATCAGGGCGCGATTTGCTCGCTGTGTAAAAGTATGGAGTAAAGCAGAAAGGCAGGCCGACGGAATGTCGGCCTGTGATGCAGATTACGCCGCCGGCAGTTCAGCAAGCGGCCAGCGCGGACGGACGGTCACGCCGAGATCCGGTTTAGCACCGGTACGCAGGCGAACCATCCCGGCATAGGCGATCATCGCGCCGTTATCGGTGCAGAACTCCGGGCGCGCATAGAACACTTCGCCGCCGCGCTTTGCCATCATCTCCGCCAGCTTCGCGCGCAGCGTGCGGTTGGCGCTCACGCCGCCGGCCATCACCAGACGTTTAAAGCCGGTCTGCTCCAGCGCGCGACGACACTTAATCATCAGCGTATCCACCACCGCATCTTCAAACGCACGGGCGATATCTGCACGGGTCTGCTCGTCGTCATCGTTATTGCGAATAGTGTTAGCCGCAAAGGTTTTCAGGCCGGAGAAGCTGAAATCCATACCGGGACGGTCAGTCATCGGACGGGGGAAAACAAACCGCCCTTCTTTGCCCTGAGCCGCCATCTTAGACAGCATCGGGCCGCCGGGATAATCGAGCCCCAGCAGCTTAGCGGTTTTATCGAACGCCTCCCCGGCCGCATCATCGATAGACTCGCCGAGCAGCTCGTACTGACCAATACCGGTTACGCTAATCAGCTGGGTATGGCCGCCAGAGACCAGCAGCGCCACAAACGGGAATGCGGGGGGATTATCTTCCAGCATCGGCGCCAGCAGATGCCCTTCCATATGGTGCACCGGAACCGCCGGCACGTTCCAGGCAAAGGCCAGCGAACGCCCTACCGTTGCGCCGACCAGCAGCGCGCCAACCAGGCCGGGACCTGCGGTATAGGCTACAGCATCGATCTCTTTTGCCGTCAGCCCGGCCTCTTTCAACGCCGCCTGAATCAGCGGTACGGTTTTACGCACGTGGTCGCGCGAAGCCAGCTCGGGCACCACGCCGCCGTAGTCAGCATGTAATTTCACCTGACTATACAATTGATTGGCTAGCAGGCCTTTTTCGTCGTCATAAATGGCGATGCCGGTTTCATCGCAGGATGTTTCAATACCCAGTACACGCATGTCTTGTTTTACCTCGCTCTAATACCGCGCAGTTTAGGACCAATGCGGGTTGATGTATACCCTCAGCGTGCCTGGTTGGCGCAGCGAGGCAACCGGCGCGGCGCGAAAACCCGCCCGGCGGCACGTTGCCCGCCATGCAGCGTCAGAAAGGCCTGCAGGCGGCGAAGATAAAACTTTGTTCGCCCCAGGAACAACCCTCGTGTATACTCCTCACCCTTATAAAAGTCCTTTCAAAAAAGGCAGCGGTGCTTTACAAAGCAGCAGCAATTGCAGTAAAATTCCGCACCATTTTGAAATAAGCTGGCGTTGATGCCAGCAGCAAACCGAATTAATCAAAGGTGAGAGGCACATGCCGGTAATTAAAGTACGTGAAAACGAGCCGTTCGACGTAGCTCTGCGTCGCTTCAAGCGTTCCTGTGAGAAAGCAGGTGTTCTGGCGGAAGTTCGTCGTCGTGAGTTCTATGAAAAACCGACTACCGAACGTAAGCGCGCTAAAGCTTCTGCAGTGAAACGTCACGCGAAGAAACTGGCTCGCGAAAACGCACGCCGCACTCGTCTGTACTAATCTGTTGAGGGCCAAAGCCCTCAATTCAGACTGAGTTGTTGTTGTAAGGCCGTGCTTCCGGAAGGAATGCGCGGCTTATTTTCGTTTATGCATTAGCAGATACACCGCATCATGAAAGAACGTGTTCAGCCCACGCTGAGGCCGTCTGGTGATCGTGTGTATAGTTTACGGGGCCTATGGCTGGACGAATCCCACGCGTATTTATCAATGATCTGCTGGCGCGCACCGACATCGTCGATCTGATCGACGCGCGGGTAAAGCTCAAAAAGCAGGGCAAGAACTACCACGCGTGCTGTCCATTCCATAACGAAAAAACCCCCTCTTTTACCGTCAACGGTGAAAAACAGTTTTATCACTGCTTTGGTTGCGGTGCGCACGGCAACGCTGTCGACTTCCTGATGAACTACGACAAACTCGAGTTCGTGGAGACGGTCGAAGAGCTGGCCGCCATGCACAACCTCGAAGTGCCATATGAAGCAGGCAACGGACCGAGTCAAATAGAGCGCCATCAGCGGCAAAGTCTCTATCAATTGATGGACGGTCTGAATGCGTTTTATCAACAGTCTCTGATGCAACCCGCCGCCGACCCTGCGCGCCAGTATCTGGCAAAACGTGGCTTAAGCAGCGAGGTCATTGCGCGCTTCGCGATTGGCTACGCCCCACCCGGTTGGGATAACGTCTTAAAACGTTTTGGCGGCAATCAAGAAAACCGCCAGTCGCTTATCGATGCCGGCATGCTGGTGACGAACGATAAGGGGCGCAGTTACGACCGCTTCCGCGAACGGGTGATGTTCCCTATCCGCGATAAGCGAGGCCGGGTGATTGGTTTTGGTGGTCGCGTGCTGGGCGATGCCCTGCCGAAATACCTTAACTCTCCGGAAACCGATATTTTCCATAAAGGTCGTCAGCTGTACGGCCTGTATGAAGCGCAGCAGGATAACGCCGAACCACCGCGTTTGCTGGTTGTCGAAGGCTATATGGACGTCGTGGCACTGGCGCAGTACGACATAAACTACGCCGTCGCGTCGCTGGGGACCTCGACCACCGCCGACCATATTCAGCTTTTGTTTCGGGCGACCAACCAGGTCATCTGCTGTTACGACGGCGACCGGGCTGGCCGCGATGCCGCCTGGCGGGCGCTGGAAACGGCGCTGCCGTACATGACCGATGGTCGTCAGCTACGCTTTATGTTTCTGCCCGACGGCGAAGACCCGGATACGCTGGTGCGTAAAGAGGGTAAAGCGGCGTTTGAAGCGCGGATGGAGCAGGCTCAGCCGCTCTCCACGTTTTTGTTCAACAGCCTGCTGCCGCAGGTCGACTTGAGCACCCCGGACGGGCGCGCGCAGCTCAGTACCTTAGCGCTGCCGCTCATCACCCAGGTACCGGGTGAAACGCTGCGCATTTATTTGCGTCAGGAGCTGGGCAACAAGCTGGGGATTTTAGATGACGCTCAGCTTGAACGTTTAATGCCAAAACAGACAGAAAGTGGAGCGCCACGCCCCGCGCCACAGCTAAAACGCACGACCATGCGTATACTGATAGGACTGCTGGTGCAAAACCCGGATTTGGCGCCGCTGGTTCCGCCTTTAGAGGGCCTGGATCAGCGCAAAATGCCCGGGCTTGGCCTGTTCAGCGAACTGGTCAAAACCTGTTTGTCTCAGCCAGGTCTGACCACCGGGCAACTTTTAGAGCAGTATCGCGGTACAAATGAGGCCGCAACCCTTGAAAAACTGTCGATGTGGGACGATATAGCAGATAAAGATATCGCGGAAAAAACCTTCACCGACGCGCTCAACCATATGTTTGATTCACTGCTGGAACTGCGGCAAGAAGAGTTGATAGCTCGCGACCGCACGCACGGTTTAAGCAGTGAAGAACGCCGGGAACTCTGGACCATCAGTCAGGAGCTGGCAAAAAAATGAATTGCACGGCTTAAGTGCCGAATATCGTTCGGGAAGCCCCCGACAGCCGCGCTGAGGCGCAGCGGCAATAATATAAGTACGCCCTCGCTTTAAATGTTGGCAGTTTGTCTGTCGACACCAATCAAACGAATTAAGTGTGGATACCGTCTTATGGAGCAAAACCCGCAGTCACAGCTGAAGCTTCTTGTCCAACGTGGTAAGGAGCAAGGCTATCTGACCTATGCCGAGGTCAATGACCATCTGCCGGAAGATATCGTCGACTCCGATCAGATCGAAGACATCATCCAAATGATCAATGACATGGGCATTCAGGTGATGGAAGAAGCACCGGATGCCGATGATCTGCTGCTGGCTGAAAACAGCAACAACACCGACGAAGATGCAGAAGAAGCTGCTGCACAGGTGTTGTCCAGTGTTGAATCTGAAATCGGACGTACAACCGATCCGGTGCGCATGTACATGCGCGAAATGGGTACCGTAGAACTGCTGACGCGTGAAGGCGAAATCGACATCGCCAAACGTATTGAAGATGGGATCAACCAGGTTCAGTGCTCCGTTGCTGAATATCCGGAAGCCATTACCTATCTGCTGGAGCAGTACGACCGCGTCGAAGCTGAAGAAGCGCGCCTGTCTGACCTGATCACCGGTTTCGTCGATCCTAACGCCGAAGAAGACCTGGCGCCAACCGCGACACACGTCGGTTCTGAACTCTCTCAGGAAGAGATGGATGACGACGAAGACGAAGATGAAGACGACGACGACGACAGCAGCGATGACGACAACAGCATCGATCCTGAGCTGGCGCGCGAGAAATTCGCTGAACTGCGCACGCAGTACGAGCTGACCCGCGATACCATCAAAGCGAAAGGTCGTAGCCACGCCGCAGCCCAGGAAGAAATTCTCAAGCTGTCTGAGGTGTTCAAACAGTTCCGCCTGGTACCGAAACAGTTCGATTACCTGGTCGGCAGCATGCGTAGCATGATGGATCGCGTCCGTACTCAGGAACGTATCATCATGAAACTGTGCGTCGAACAGTGCAAAATGCCGAAGAAGAACTTCATCACCCTGTTCACCGGCAATGAAACCAGCGAGACCTGGTTCAACGCTGCGATCGCCATGAACAAGCCGTGGTCTGAAAAACTGCACGACGTCAAAGAAGACGTTCAGCGCGGCCTGCAGAAGCTGCAGCAGATTGAAGAAGAGACCGGCCTGACCATCGAGCAGGTTAAAGATATCAACCGTCGTATGTCCATCGGTGAAGCGAAAGCCCGCCGTGCGAAGAAAGAGATGGTTGAAGCGAACTTACGTCTGGTTATCTCTATCGCCAAGAAATACACCAACCGTGGCCTGCAGTTCCTGGATCTGATTCAGGAAGGTAACATTGGTCTGATGAAAGCGGTTGATAAGTTCGAATATCGTCGCGGCTACAAGTTCTCCACCTATGCAACCTGGTGGATCCGTCAGGCCATCACCCGCTCCATCGCGGATCAGGCGCGCACCATCCGTATTCCGGTGCATATGATTGAGACCATCAACAAGCTCAACCGTATCTCCCGCCAGATGCTGCAGGAAATGGGTCGCGAGCCGACGCCGGAAGAGCTGGCTGAACGTATGCTGATGCCGGAAGATAAAATTCGTAAAGTGCTGAAAATTGCCAAAGAGCCAATCTCCATGGAAACGCCGATCGGCGATGATGAAGATTCGCATCTGGGTGATTTCATCGAGGATACCACCCTCGAGCTGCCGCTGGACTCCGCGACCACGGAAAGCCTGCGTGCCGCCACTCACGACGTGCTGGCAGGCCTGACCGCTCGTGAAGCGAAGGTCCTGCGTATGCGTTTCGGTATCGATATGAATACTGACCACACGCTGGAAGAAGTCGGTAAACAGTTCGACGTTACCCGCGAACGTATCCGTCAGATCGAAGCGAAGGCGCTGCGCAAGCTGCGTCACCCGAGCCGTTCTGAAGTGCTGCGTAGCTTCCTCGACGATTAATCGTTGTCGGAAATAAAAAAGCTCCCTGCGGGGAGCTTTTTTTTGTCTTCCATTCACTCTGTTGCCGTCAGAGAGAGCCAACGCCGGTCCCCGCCGCAGGCTATCGACCTCGCGATGCCAGCGCATCATCCAGTTCACGATACGCCTCCACTAGCTTATCCAGCGTCGCCCGGTTCAGTCCGCTGGGGTTGGGCAGCACCCACACTTCCGTATCGCCGATGGTCACCTGCTGCTTGCCCCAACGCGCACCGCGTACCTGAAACGCTTTCTCAAAGGCCTGTTTACCGAGAATCGCCAGCGCCCGCGGCTGATACTGTTCAATTTTCAGCACCAGCTCCCGGCCGCCGCTGCGTAGCTCCTGCAGGGCGACTTCGCTGGCCTGAACCGTCGGGCGTTCCACCAGCATAGTGATCCCGCAGCGCGTATCGAGCAGCTGCAGCTCCTCTTCAGGCTTCAGCAGACGGTCGGTAAAACCGGCCTGGTAAATCACCTTCCAGAAGCGATTACCCGGATGCGCGAAATGAAAACCAGTATGGGCAGAGGACTTCCCCGGATTGATGCCGCAGAAGACCACCCGCAGGTCCGGCGCCAGAATATCGTTAATCATCTTTCCACCCGCTCAATACCTAAAAGGCGATTATAAAGGATTGAAAATGCATTGTTTATAAAAACAGCAGCCGTGCGTTTTGCGCTGGATTGCGTCTGCCAGTTACTTTATAATCCCTCGCCACGGCCCCTTAGCTCAGTGGTTAGAGCAGGCGACTCATAATCGCTTGGTCGCTGGTTCAAGTCCAGCAGGGGCCACCAGATAAAACAAGGACTTAGATAAGAAATTATCTAAGTCCTTTTTGTTTGCATTGCATTTGGACCAGGTCCCGTTTTAGCTTCAGACTTCAATCTCGGTTTTTACCCTGAAGGTTCATCAGAACACTTTCGTTTCAGATAGCCATCAGTTGCTCCAGCAATTCACCTGGTATGCTAACCCAAAACTGCCGTGACTGGCTTTTATCACAATGTCCACTTTCACCGGATGTGAAATACACGACGGACGCATTTTTGAGTCAGACACTTGTCTATTTATAGCATTTGCCCACAAACTGAAAGCCCAGAGAAAATTGCCGCAGCCTTGCTGGCATCGCTCAATAGAACTAGAATCACGGCATAACTAACGAGATAATGATCACGACGCAAAAAACATCCTCCCCTAAGATCACGAAAACGCAGCTTTTCCGCACCGTTGCCAGTTCTCCCGCGATTGAAACGGGTATTTCTGTGGAAGAAATCGAGCAGCAACTCAAACGCTTCCAGGCACAGGCGAAAGCCGTCGGGCTCGCTCGCTAATCAGGAAAAACTGAATCGCCACCGATAAACCTGAAGCTGATGAAAATCAGCGTTGAATCGAAGCGTTAAAAAAGTCTCATCGCTGAGTTGCTAAAACAGTCAGAATGCTGAGGCGCTCACGGGGCACTCAGTACAAAGTGAAAAAGGCAGCAGCATGTTCAGTCGGGAAGGAAAGGAAAAGAACCGATAAGGGACGATAAACAAGATAGTGTTATTGAGCGCCAGACAGGTTCAGAATTTCCTGCCATGCTAAATACGCCAGAGCGCCAGTCTCTTATTCAGCCAGCGGAAAATACATTGCTTAGCGCGGAAATTTCAAATTATCCTGAATATTCATTAGCGGAAAAATATAAGGAGCGACGTTAGCAACGTTGCTCCTTTTTTATACCATCCTGCAGGATACCATCTTCAGAATCATTTTTTAAAAACGAGCCGCTTACACCAGCTCCCGGAGCTGCTCCCGCATATAGGAGGAGAAGTACTCTGGATTTTTAATCACGATACGGTTGCCAGCGGCGATTTTCTCCGCCCATCCGGCCACTTTATGGGTGAACCCGGAATTCCATCCCTCCCGCTCTCCTCGCACGATCACGTCTTCGGCGCTAGCCGGAACGCCTAACTCATGGAGATATTTTAAAATGCCCTTAGCCGTACTTTCATCCATTGAATGCGGAGCCGACGCCGATGTGTTCATTCCACCAATAAAATCTAACGCTTTATCTATCGCTGTTGGCATGCTCTTATCCTTAAAATTAACCACGTGATGAACATGTTTATAATATGGACCCAAGTCTGCGGGGATATCAAAGAGATCGTTGCCTTTCTTTGATTCAGACCTCAGTCAAACGTTTGCATGGCGTTTTTCTGCCCGATAAGTCCGGTGCAGCCCGTATAAACCGCCCCGTCATCCGCGACCGACAGCAAATCGCCGCTTAGATCGCGAAAAACAGCAATTGCGCCCCCAAATCGCGGAGAGTGCAGACAACTAGTCGTGATTTTTGTGCTTAAACTGGCTGGCGTCGATATCGTACTGCTTCATTTTGCGCCACAGCGTCGTGCGCCCGATGTTGAGCAGATGGGACATCTCCTGCACCCGGCCACTGGTGACGCGGGCGGCATGGATAATGGCCTCTTTTTCAATAGCGCTGAAGGTCAGGCTGGCAGGTAGCAGGGGCGAGACGGTATCGCTGCCCGGCCGCTCGGAGAAGAGATATTCCGGCAGGTTGCTCAGGCGGATATGGCCGTTATCGCTGCTGATGGCGATATTTTCAATAATGCTGTTTAACTCAAAATCATTACCCGGCCAGGAGTAGTTCACCAGCTGCGCCAGGGCATCGTCGTCCACTTTCAGGCGCGATGAAAAGCGTTTCTCCAGGCTACGCAGGCGGTTGTGTACCAGCGAGGGAATGCTGTTGCGCCGTGACCTCAGCGGCGGAATGACGATCTCAAACGAATGCAGCGCGTAATAGAGCTGGCGACTAAAGCGGTTCTGCTCCACCAGATTAGCCAGATCAACGGTGGTGGTGGCAATCACCTTAACGTCCACCGGAATCAGGCGCCGGGCATCGAGGCGGGTTAATACCCCCTGTTTAATCACCTGCAGCAGCGCGGACTGCAGCTCCGGCGCCAGGTACTCTATTTTTTCCAGAAACAGGGTGCCGCCGCTGGCCAGTTCCAGGCGGCTCAGGCGCCCGTTTTCGTCATCGGTAGGCGCGCTACCCATAAAATCCTGGCCCAGCGCGCTGTCGGCATACAGCTGACAGTTGACGGCAATATAAGGCCCGCCCGCCCGTTCGCTTTCATTATGAATGGCCTGGGCGACCAGCTCCTTACCCACCCCTTCTTCCCCACAGAGCAGGACCGGAAAACCGCCCCGCGCCGCCTGACGGCCAAAATGAATCAGCCGTCGCGTTTCCGGATCGTCCGAGGACATCTGCGCAAAAGTGTGGCTCACTTTGCCTAACTGGCTGGTCATCAGCTGGCGCATCTGTTCCACCGGGTGCAGCAGTAAAATAAAGCTATTGCCCTGCTCTTCGACGATGGGCTTGAGGGTAATGACGGCATCGATAAACTGATGCTGGCTCTCAAACGTCACTTCCGCATGGTTCAGCGCGCGCGCGTGCTTAATGGCCCGGCGCAGCAGCGCCGGCAGCGTCACCAGTTCGTTAATATTTTTCCCCTGGCTGGTCTGGGCATCAAGATGCAGGAGCGTCGCGGCCTGGACATTAAGAAACTGCAATACCCCCTGCTCATTCCACGCCATCACGCCATCATCCATGCTCTCCAGCAGGCCATACATCTGGTTGAGATGACGGTTAGATTCGGCCAGCAGGCTGTCGGTCAACAGCGAGTTGCCCACTTCCCGGGCGATAGCCAGCGTCAGAGACAAATCAGAGGAGGCCTGCTGTTCGATCAAACAGCACAGCGAGATGGAGCCAAACAGGCGACCGTGGTTATCAAACACCGGCGTGGAGCTAAATGACCACCCGTGCAGCGCCTGTTTAAAGTGTTGCTCGCCGATGGTTTTCACCGGTTGCCCCAGCATCGAGGCCAGCGAGAGCGCGCAGCTGCCGATAATGCTTTCCGCGCAGTAGCTGCCGTCAAGAAAACCGAGTTCCGCGAGCTGCGCCAGCGTCTGCGGTTCGCCGCAGCGGCTGAGGATACAGGCGGATTCATCGAGGATAAACAACGCGCAGGGTCGGCTATCCATAAACTCCCAGGCATCTTCCAGCGCCGCCTGGCCGATGGTCAGCAGCGCGGTTTTACGCCGGCAGATCGATTCGAAGGTCAGCCCCTGCGCCTGATGCGGCGCCTGCCAGGTCTCCCTCGGCATAAACCGGCTGCAACGCTGCCACGACTGGCTGATAACGGAAGATACTGTTTTTCCGGAGTCCTGAGTCTGCGCCGCCATTTCCTTTTCCGCTGTTTAAAATAGATAACCCCTCCGGCAGAGACTGTCGGAGGGGAGAATACGCTTCACCCTGCAAAAAGCAGGTCAGCGAGACGTTAACGCGCCAGCCACTGCTGACCGAGCAAATCGGCCGTCAGGATCGCGGCGTAAACGCTGTCTGCCGTCACCGGGAATGGCATGTTATGGATCGTTTCGCCTTCCGCGCAGGTCGCTTTCGCGACCGCCTGAATTTTACCTTCAATGCCCTCTTTGACGCCCATTTGCGCCAGGGTCACCGGCAGACCGACTTTCTGGCAGAAGCCCAGCACCGTTTCAATCTCTTCCATCGGGCTGTTTTGCAGCACCAGCTGCGCCAGAGTGCCAAACGCCACTTTTTCGCCGTGGTACAGATGATGGCACTCTTCCAGAATAGTGAAGCCGTTATGAATGGCGTGCGCCGCGGCCAGCCCGCTGCTTTCAAACCCAATTCCGCTGAGGTAGGTATTGGCTTCGACAATGCGCTCCAGCGCATCCGTCACCACGCCAGCCTGCGCTGCCAGGCGCGCTTTTTCGCCTTCGGCCAGCAGCGTATCATAGCACAGGCGAGCCAGACTCAACGCCGCCGCCGTGGACTGTCCGCCGGCCATACTGGTCGCTCTGGCATCAAAACAGGCCTTCGCTTCAAACCAGGTCGAGAGCGCATCGCCCATCCCGGCCACCAGCAGGCGCACCGGCGCTTTGGCAATAATTGCCGTATCCATGACCACCATATCCGGGTTTTTCGGATAGATCAGATACTCTTCAAACTCACCGGCTTCGGTGTAGATAACCGACAGCGCGCTGGTTGGCGCATCGGTAGAGGCAATCGTCGGGATCACCACCACCGGCAGCTTCTGGTAGAAGCCAATGGCTTTAGCGGTATCGAGCGTCTTCCCGCCGCCAATCCCTACCACGCCGCGGCAGCCGTGCTGCTGCAGAATGGCAATCAGGCGGTTGATCTCCGCGTGGCTGCATTCACCGTTAAAACGGGCCGCGTGGCAGCTTAAACCGTGGTTATGCAGGCCATTGAGTACTTTGTCCCCCGCCAGCTTCATCACGAAGTCATCGGCAATCACAAAAAAGCTGTCCGCCAGATTTTTGGCATACTGACCAAAAAGCGTGGATGCGTCAGGACCCTGAAGATATTTGGCCGGAGATTGAATAACTTTTAGCATTCCTTTCACCCTCAAATAAGTGCATGTTTTACATGATGAGCCCTGGCGTCATCCTGTTCAGCCTGCGGTTCATGGCGGAAACGGGATCGTGACCGGAGCGATGCAAACACTGTAGGGCGAGCGGTGAACAAAAAAATTTTTCCCGTTTTTGTTCTGATATGAAACAGAGAATATTTTTTACCGTTCCATATTGGAACATCAATTGCCGGAAAACGCCGGGATTGCGATCCCGATCCGGCCATTCGCCGTCCTGCGACAAAAAAAAACGGCTAATCTGCCAACGTTGATCCCCTCGACAGCAGAAAACAGATAAAAAAAGGATCCGCCTCCCCCGTAGACAGCGGGGGAACGCAGGGCGAAAAAACCGCCTTAGCTCGCATTTTTCTCTTTTCATCGGCGATAACGTTTCATAACGGAACAAAAATAAATAACCACGTTCCGTTATGAAACTCGTTTTCGCGACATTTTTTTTTCCGTTAACTCAGCCAGAATCATAACGTCGCCGGGTAGTTCTTCACGCCAGACGATACCCCTACACGATGACCGCCTCCGTGGGTAGAGAGGCCGCATCGCATCACTCCGACGGAGCATAAATAATGAAAAAATTGATTAACCGTGTCGAAGATGTACTGAGTGAACAACTGCTTGGCCTCGCCAGAGCCCATCCTGAATTAACGCTGCATCAGGACCCGGTGTATGTCACCCGCGCCGATGCGCCGGTGGCAGGGAAAGTGGCGCTGCTCTCCGGCGGCGGCAGCGGACACGAGCCGATGCACTGCGGCTATATTGGCAAAGGTATGCTTGCCGGCGCCTGTCCGGGCGAGATTTTCACCTCCCCGACCCCGGATAAAATGTTCGAGTGCGCGATGAATATCGACGGCGGCGAAGGCGTGCTGCTGATCATCAAAAACTACACCGGGGATATCCTTAATTTCGAAACCGCCACCGAGCTGCTGCACGAAAGCGGCGTCAAGGTGACCACCGTGGTGATCGATGACGACGTGGCGGTCAAAGACAGCCTCTACACCGCCGGACGCCGCGGCGTCGCCAACACCGTGCTGGTTGAGAAGCTGGTCGGCGCGGCGGCCGAACGCGGCGATTCGCTGGAAGCCTGCGCTGAACTGGGCCGCAAGCTTAACAACCTCGGCCACTCCATCGGTGTGGCGCTGGGCGCCTGCACCGTGCCGGCCGCCGGACAGCCGTCATTCGAATTACAGGATAATGAGATGGAGTTCGGCGTCGGTATCCACGGCGAGCCGGGTATCGACCGTCGCCCCTTCAGCTCTCTCGACCGCACCGTTGATGAGATGTTCGACACCTTGCTGGAGAACGGCACCTACAGCCGCACGCTGCGTCAGTGGGACACCGTCAAAGGGCGCTGGCAGGACGTCACGCAAAGCAAACAGGCGCTGCAGCAAGGCGACCGCGTCATCGCGCTGGTCAATAACCTTGGCGCCACCCCGCTGTCGGAGCTGTACGGCGTATACAACCGACTGGCCACCCGCTGCGAGGAGAACGGCATCACGATCGAACGCAACCTCATCGGCAGCTACTGTACCTCGCTGGATATGGTGGGCTTCTCCCTCACTCTGCTGAAAGTCGATGACGACACGCTGGCATTATGGGACGCCCCCGTTCATACCCCGGCACTGAACTGGGGCCATTAAGGAGCACGACATGTCACTGAACAGAACGCAAATCGTTAACTGGCTCTATCGCTGCGGCGACATTTTTACCAAAGAGAAAGATTTTCTGACCGGCCTGGATAAAGAGATTGGCGATGCCGACCACGGTCTGAACATGTATCGCGGCTTCAGCAAGGTGGTGGAAAAACTGCCGTCCATTGCCGATAAAGACATCGGTTTTATTCTTAAGAACACCGGAATGACGCTGCTCTCCAACGTCGGCGGCGCCAGCGGCCCGCTGTTCGGCACCTTCTTTATTCGCGCCGCCCAGGTGACGCAGGCCCACCAGAGTCTGACCCTCGACGAGCTGTATCAGATGATGCGCGAAGGGGCCGACGGCGTGGTCAACCGGGGGAAAGCGGAACCCGGTGATAAAACCATGTGCGACGTCTGGCTGCCGGTCGTCGAGTCACTGCGCCAGTCCAGCGAACAGCACCTGTCGGTTCAGCATGCGCTGGATGCCGCCGCGATACAGGCAGAGGAAGCCGCCCGTTCTACCATCACCATGCAGGCCCGCAAAGGCCGCGCCAGCTACCTCGGCGAACGCAGCATCGGGCATCAGGATCCGGGCGCAACCTCGGTGATGTTCATGATTCAGGCGCTGGCTGCTTCAGCCAAAGAGTAAGGATAACGCGATGGTAAACCTGGTGATTGTTTCTCATAGCGCCCGACTGGGCGAAGGTGTCGGAGAACTGGCCCGGCAGATGTTAACTGGCGACGGCTGCAAGCTGGCGATCGCCGCCGGCATTGACGATCCTGAAAACCCGATCGGCACCGATCCGATTAAGGTGATGGAGGCCATTGAATCCGTTGCCGATACCGACCACGTGCTGGTGATGATGGATATCGGCAGCGCCCTGCTCAGCGCGGAAACCGCGCTGGATCTCCTCGATCCGGCGATCGCGGCGAAGGTTCGCCTGTGCGCCGCGCCGCTGGTCGAAGGCACGCTGGCGGCAACGGTCAGCGCCGCCACCGGATCGGGTATCGATAAAGTGATCGCCGACGCCATGAACGCCCTGGAAGCTAAGCGCGTACAGCTGGGGTTACCATCGCTCGCACAGAACGGCCCCGAGGCCACGCCAATGGCCGACGATCTCAGCGGCGAGTCCGTCTCGGTGGTCATTAAAAACCATAACGGCTTACACGTTCGTCCGGCATCGCGGCTGGTAGCCGCGTTATCCGGATTCAATGCCGATCTGGTGCTGGAGAAAGGCGGCAAATGCGTCTCACCGGACAGCATTAACCAGATTGCCCTGTTGCAGGTACGCTGCAACGATACATTAAGGCTGCTGGCCCGCGGGCCAGATGCCGAAGCGGCGCTGGCGGCATTTCAGGCGCTGGCAGCGGAGAACTTTGGCGAGCAGCCGGACGCCGCGCCAGCGGTTTTTGCCCCCGTCGCCGCGCGTGTTCAGGGCAAAGCGCTCCACTATCCGCTGCCTGCCCTCCGGCCAGTCCGGCAAACCGGCGCCGACATCGCCAACGAACAGCGGCGCCTGCAACAGGCGATCGGCCAGACGCTGGACGATCTCAATGCGCTGACCTCCCTGGCGGAAGAGCGCTATTCTGCCGATATCGCGGCCATTTTCTCCGGCCATCACACGCTGCTCGACGACCCGGATCTCTATGAAGCCGCCTGCGATATCCTGCGCCAGGAACAATGCAATGCGGAGTGGGCGTGGTATCAGGTGCTGGCCGACCTCAGCCAGCAGTACCGCCAGCTGAACGATGCCTATCTGCAGGCGCGCTATATTGATATCGACGATCTGCTCCACCGGACTTTGCGTCATCTGCAAGGCCGCAGCGAAATGCCGCTGGCGGTGCATGAGCCGACGATTATCATCGCCGACGATCTCTTTCCTTCCACCGTCTTGCAGCTGGATCCTCATCTGGTCAAGGGGATTTGTCTGCGGGAAGGGAGCGAGGCATCCCACGGCGCGATCATCGCCCGTCAGGCCGGGATCGTCTGCCTGTGTCGGCAGGGAGAGGCCCTGAAGCAGATAGGCGATGGTGAATCCCTTACGCTGGATGTCGCCGGAAAACGCGTTCTCCGCACATAGCTGTCCATTCGTCACTCTCTGTACTCCATTCTTCACGCCGGAGGCTCCGCCTCCGGGGATTGTGTTTCGCTCAACCACCAGGAACCGTTATGTCTCAATTCTTTTTTAATCAGCGCACCCGCCTCGTCGACGATGTTATTGAAGGAACGATCGTTGCCAGCCCGTGGAACAACCTGGCGCGTCTGGAGAGCGATCCGGCGATTCGCGTGGTCGTTCGTCGCGATCTCAACAAAAGCAACGTCGCCATCATCTCCGGCGGCGGCTCCGGCCATGAGCCGGCCCACGTTGGGTTTATCGGTAAAGGGATGCTCACCGCCGCGGTGTGCGGCGATATTTTTGCCTCCCCGAGCGTTGATGCGGTGCTGACCGCCATTCAGGCGGTGACCGGCGAAGCGGGCTGTCTGCTGATCGTCAAAAACTATACCGGCGATCGCCTTAACTTTGGCCTCGCCGCCGAGAAAGCCCGTCGCCTGGGTTACAACGTCGAAATGCTGATTGTCGGCGACGATATTTCGCTACCGGATAACAAGCATCCGCGCGGGATTGCCGGCACCATCCTGGTGCATAAAGTGGCCGGTTATTTTGCCGAACGTGGCTACAATCTTGCTACCGTGCTGCGCGAGGCCCGATATGCGGCAGACAAGACCCGCACGCTGGGCCTCGCGCTCTCCAGTTGCCATCTGCCGCAGGAGGCTGAAACGGCACCGCGCCACCATCCCGATCGGGCAGAGCTGGGCATGGGCATCCATGGCGAACCCGGCGCCTCGGTCATCGCCACCCAGAACAGCGCGCAGATTGTCCGCCTGATGGTGGAGAAACTGACCGCCGCCCTGCCACAAACCGGCCGTCTGGCGGTGATGCTGAACAACCTCGGCGGCGTGTCGGTTGCGGAAATGGCGATTCTGACGCGTGAGCTGGCCGACACGTCGCTCCATCAGCGGATCGACTGGCTGATTGGCCCGGCGTCGCTGGTGACGGCGCTGGATATGAAAGGTTTCTCGATAACCGCCATCGTACTGGAGGAGAGCATTGAAAAAGCGCTGCTTTCCGCTGTGGAAACGGCCAGCTGGCAGGCGCCGGTGCAGCCACGAACCATTGAGGTGATGCCCTCTTCGCTGCGCAGCACCCGCGTGGCGTTCCAGCCTTCGGACAATCACGTCGTGGCGGGCTATGTCAAGCGGATAACCGGTACCTTGTCTGACCTGGAGGCGCACCTGAATGCGCTGGATGCCAAAGTCGGCGATGGCGATACCGGCTCCACCTTTGCCGCTGGCGCGCGCGATATTGCCGACCTGCTGCAACGCCAGCAGTTGCCGTTGGGCGATCTCGCGACCCTGTTGGCCCTGATCGGCGAACGTCTGACCGTGGTGATGGGCGGTTCCAGCGGCGTGCTGATGTCGATCTTCTTTACCGCCGCCGGGCAGAAGCTGGAGCAAGGCGCCGGCGTCGCGGAAGCGTTAAACGCCGGTCTGGCGCAAATGAAGTTTTACGGCGGTGCGGATGAGGGCGATCGCACGATGATCGATGCGCTGCAGCCGGCGCTGGCGTCGCTGCTTGTCGCACCGACGGATTTACAGGCGGCGTTTGCCGCTGCGGAAGCGGGCGCCGAGCGCACCTGCCACGCCAGTAAAGCCAACGCCGGGCGCGCATCGTACCTTAACAGCGACAGCCTGCTGGGCAATATGGATCCGGGCGCCCACGCGGTCGCGCAGGTCTTCAAAACGCTGGCGGAACAACGCTAAGGCGGCGTCCTCCGCAGCGGAATATCCCGGCGACGCGACGCTGAGCCGGACGACAGAACAGAATAGCCGCTATCCCGGGCAACGCGCTGACGCCGTAGCCCGGGCATCAGGCTATTTACTGTGCCAGTAGGCCTGGGAACGCACCAGCTGCGGGTCAATTTCATCATTTTCAAACCGACCGAGCAGTGATTTCACCACCGCGCCTTCACCGGTCACCCAGATAAAATAATCTTCCGCAGGCACGCTCACCTGCGCCAGACGTTCAGCCACCACGGACGAATGATGGCCGACGATCCACTCAATATTAAAGCCCTGCAGATCCGCCAGATAATCTTGATACGATGCCTCGCCGATCGTCACCAGCGCCGTAACCTGCGGGCGCACGGGCAGGCGGCTAAGGCCCAGCAGACGGCGGCGCAGCGCAGGCATACCGGATTCATCGCAGACATACAGCTGCCAGGCATAATCCTCTGGCACCACCAGCGAACCGCGTGGCCCACCAATCACCAGCTTATCGCCGACGTTTGCCGCCAGCGCCCAGCTGCTGGCAATACCGCCGTCATGGATGAAGAAGTCATAGGCCAGTTCATGACGTTCGGCATCATACAGCGGCGTGTAGTCGCGAGTTGCCGGACGGACGCCTTCCCCCCAGTTAATGCCCTCTTCCGTCACCTGCGGCGGTGTAAACGCAGTACCGGCTTGCGGGAAAAAGAGTTTGGTATGGTCGTCAAAACCCTGGGAGACAAAACCTTCCAGCGCCTCTCCGCCCAGCACAATGCGCTGGAAGGCGGCGCCGACGCGCTCAACGCGCAGCACGGTTAACTCGCGAAAACGCAGCTCATTGCGAACGCGTTTCGGGTACTGAGGTTCTTTCGTTTTTATCATCGTCATTCGCCTTCGTGAGATTTATAGATATATCTAAACTTTACCCAAATGATAATGATTGCCATTAAAAAAGAATGCAAGTTTTTTTTGATATAGACGTAGCAAAAAGCAATAAAGTACAACGAACAAAATAAAATCATTTTAAATCAAATGCTTATTAAAATATTCAGATTCATGCTTGCTAAGTATTAATTTTTAGATATAGATTAGATATATCAAAACATACAGGAGCAAACTATGCGACATCATCATGAAGAAGGTCGAGGGCCACGTGGCCACCACGGTGAACACAGCGAACGCGGGGAGCATGGCCGCCGGGGCGGCGAACATGGCGAACACGGTCGCCGGGGTGGTGGCGGCGGCGGACGCCGTCAGCGTTTCTTCGGCCATGGCGAACTGCGTCTGGTGATCCTCGACATCCTCACCCGCAACGCCAGCCACGGCTACGAATTGATTAAAGAGATAGAAAACCTGACCCAGGGCAACTACAGCCCGAGTCCGGGTGTGATCTATCCAACTCTTGATCTCCTTCAGGATCAGGGTCTTATCAGCGTCGAAGAGGAAAATGGCCGCAAAAAAATCGCCATAACCGCAGAGGGCAGCCTCCTGCATGCCGAGAATCAGGAACAGCTCGGCCATATCCAGGAACGTTTGCAGGCCCGTATGGTCGGCTGTGAACTGCGCAAAAACCCGCAAATGAAGCGGGCGCTGGAGAACTTTAAAGCCGTACTGGATTTAAAGGTAAATCAACAGGCCATCAGCGAGACTCAGCTGAAACAGATTGTCGCCGTCATTGACCGCGCGGCAATGGAGATTTCCCAGCTCGATTAACCCCTCCGGGGGGATGCCAGTCCCCCCTCCTGCCCCCATATTGGGCAATCTGCACCACCAGGCAGCACGCACGGGGCTCCCTCCCGGCGGGTAACGTCCCCCGTTCAGGAGTAAAACATGCCAAAAATATCGCCGTGAGATTAAATTTCGCGCAAATGCGCTTTCGCGCTGCGTTTATCCCGATTTTCAGCTCCCGTGCCGAAGTGGCGTAATCCCTGCAATACTTAATTCAGTATCATGTGATACGCCCGTCCCAGGAGCTCACTTTGAACAGGTTACCTTCCAGCGCATCGGCTCTGGCCTGCAGCGCACACGCACTGAATCTCATTGAGAAGCGAACGCTTGATCATGAGGAGATGAAAGCACTTAACCAGGAGGTCAGGGAATATTTTAAAGAGCATGTGAATCCCGGTTTTTTAGAGTACCGAAAATCGGTTACTGCTGGCGGGGATTACGGAGCCGTAGAGTGGCAAGCGGGAGGGTTAAATACGCTTGTCGACACTCAGGGACAAGAGTTTGTCGATTGCCTGGGTGGCTTTGGAATTTTTAATGTAGGGCACCGTAATCCAGTTGTCATTTCCGCCGTCGAGCATCAGCTCGCGAAACAACCTCTTCATAGCCAGGAACTGCTTGACCCGCTGCGGGCCATGCTGGCAAAAACGCTGGCGGCGTTAACCCCCGGCAAGCTGAAATACAGCTTCTTCTGTAACAGCGGCACAGAGTCGGTCGAAGCGGCGCTGAAACTCGCTAAAGCCTACCAGTCGCCGCGCGGTAAATTTACGTTTGTGGCCACCAGCGGCGCTTTTCATGGTAAGTCGCTGGGCGCGCTATCGGCCACCGCGAAATCGACATTCCGTAAGCCTTTTATGCCGCTACTTCCAGGGTTCCGTCACGTGCCGTTTGGCGATATCAACGCGATGCGTACGCTGCTGAGCGAGTGTAAAAAAACCGGTGATGATGTCGCGGCGGTGATCCTTGAGCCGATACAGGGCGAAGGGGGCGTGATTCTGCCGCCGCAGGGCTACCTGCCCGCGGTGCGTAAGCTGTGCGATGAATTTGGCGCGCTGCTGATCCTCGACGAAGTGCAAACCGGCATGGGGCGTACCGGCAAAATGTTTGCCTGCGAGCACGAAAACGTTCAGCCGGACATTCTGTGTCTTGCCAAAGCGCTCGGCGGCGGCGTTATGCCCATTGGGGCGACGATTGCCACCGAAGAGGTGTTCTCGGTGCTGTTCGACAACCCGTTCCTGCACACCACCACCTTCGGCGGTAATCCGCTGGCCTGTGCCGCAGCGCTGGCCACGATCAACGTCCTGCTGACGCAGAATCTGCCGGCCCAGGCGGAACAGAAAGGTGAGCTGCTGTTAAACGGCTTCCATCAACTGTCCCGTGAGTATCCGGATCTGGTAAATGAAGTTCGCGGTAAAGGGATGCTGATGGCGATTGAGTTCGTGGATAACGAGATCGGCTATAACTTCGCCAGCGAGATGTTCCGCCAGCGGGTACTGGTAGCTGGCACGTTAAATAACGCCAAAACCATTCGTATAGAGCCGCCGCTGACGCTGACGATTGAGCAGTGCGAACTGGTGCTCAGCGCGGCGCGTCAGGCGCTGGCTGCACTGCGGGTTGCCGTAGAAGAGGCCTGATGCTCTCTACTCTTCGCTGTCCTCTCCCCATCGGGGAGAGGCGCTTTTCCTGCGGTATCGCCGATATCCTAACGCAGAGAAACGAAGCTTAAACCACCCGTACGCCAGGTGGCATCAGACGCTCCGGCGTCAGCAGCACGCTTTCGCTGCCATCCTCAGTCTCTGCGCACAGCAGCATGCACTCCGACGTTTCACCCCGCATTTTGGCCTTCGCCAGATTGCACAGCACCACCACCGTTTTTCCCAACAGCTCCTGTTCGCTGTAGTAAGGCACCAGGCTTGTCACCGTTTGCAAGATACGCTCACCAATATCAATCTTCGCGATATACAGCTTATCGGCATTCTCATGCCGTTTAACCTCAACAATCTTCCCGGTACGCATTTCCAGTCTGGCAAAATCATCGTAAGCAACAGTATCCATCGTTTACCTCCAGTAAAATTTTAGTAAAATATAGCAAGTTTAATTATTTGTTCAGCATCCCGCTGACAGGAATGTTACTTCCGTCACTCTTTATGGCGGAAAAAAGACCCCGTTCGCTGCGAATAAAACCAGCAATATTTACTGAAAACAGATGCAGGAACCCAAGCTTGCTTTACAATGGGCGGGCGCAGATGGGGCAACGTCAGATAAGGAATAAGATGGCAACACTCAAAGATATCGCAACCGAAGCGGGTGTCTCACTGGCGACGGTTTCACGGGTATTAAACGACGATCCGACCCTGAACGTGAAAGAAGAGACCAAGCACCGTATCCTGGAGATTGCGGAGAAGCTGGAATATAAAAGCAGCAGTTCGCGTAAGGCGCAGGTTCATGCCGTGGGCCATCACCATATTCTGGCGCTCTACAGCTACCAGCAGGATCTGGAGATTAACGATCCTTACTATCTGGCAATCCGCCACGGGATTGAAACCCAGTGCGAAAAACTGGGGATCGAGCTGACCAACTGCTACCTCAACAGCGCGCTACCCGAACTGAAAAAAGCCACCGGCGTACTGATCGTCGGCAAGCCTTCCCGCGCCATTCGCGAAGCCGCCACCGCGCTGACCGACAATATCTGCTTTATCGATTTTCATGAGCCAGACAGCAGTTACGATGCGGTGGATATCGATCTGGTGCGCATCGCCAAAGAGGTGATCGACTTCTTTATCGCCCAGGGGGCTTCACGTATTGGCTTTATCGGTGGCCAGGATGAACCCGGCAAAGCCGATATCCGCGAAATGGCATTCGTTGAGTACGGACAGCTAAAAAGCGTGGTCTCACAGGGTGATATCTGGCGCGGCGGTTTCTCCAGCTCGTCGGGCTATGAGCTGGCGAAAACAATGCTGGCTCAGGAAGACTACCCGATGGCGCTATTTGTCGCCTCGGACTCGATTGCCATCGGCGTCCTGCGCGCCATTCACGAACGCGGCCTGTCGATACCTGAAGATATCTCGTTAATCAGCGTGAATGATATTCCGACCGCGCGTTTCACCTTCCCGCCACTGTCGACCGTGCGCATCCACTCAGAAATGATGGGAAGCCAGGGGGTGAACCTGCTGTACGAAAAAGCTCGCGATGGCCGGGCGTTACCGCTGAACGTCTTTGTCCCCAGCGTCCTGAAGCTGCGCGGCACCACCCGATAACACCCTCTTCGCGCGAAACTTCCCCGGCGGCACCAGGCCGGCCGGGGAGACTTCCTCTACGTCCATCCCGGCGTAAATGCGGTAAAATTCCGCTCCCCGGTATTTTCTGATTTGCACGTTCGCCCCCCTCTGACAACGCTCATTTTGTGATCGAGTTAAAGTAAATCATCCCCGCCCATTTTATTTAGTAAAAGTTTTACTAAAATAGACGTATTACATCAGATCCGTACAGGGAGGCGATATGAATCGCTGGGAAAATCTTCAACTGACTCATGAAAACAGGCTGCCGCCGCGAGCGTATTTCTTCTCTTACGATACGCTGGCGCAGGCGCGCACCTTTGTCCGCGAAACCAGCAGCCGCTTTTTATCGCTTAGCGGGCAATGGAACTTCCGCTTCTTCACGCACCCGCTGCTGGTTCCGGAGGCGTTCACCCGCGAATATATCGCGGGCTGGGGTCCGATCACCGTGCCGGGAATGTGGCAGATGGAAGGCCACGGGCAGCTTCAGTATACCGATGAAGGTTTTCCCTTCCCGATTGACGTGCCGTACGTACCAACTGACAACCCAACCGGCGCCTATCAGCGCATCTTCACCCTCGGCGACGGCTGGAAGGGTAAGCAGACCCTGATTAAGTTCGACGGCGTCGAGACCTACTTCGAAGTCTACGTCAACGGCCAGTATATTGGCTTCAGCAAAGGCAGTCGTCTGACCGCCGAGTTTGATATCAGCGCGGCGGTGAAAACCGGTGATAACCTGCTGTGCGTGCGGGTAATGCAGTGGGCAGACTCCACCTATATTGAAGACCAGGATATGTGGTGGATGGCGGGGATCTTCCGCGATGTCTACCTGGTGGGTAAAAATCCACTTCACGTGCAGGACTTTACCGTACGTACTGATTTTAATGACGATTACCGCGACGCCACCCTCTCCTGCCAGCTGGTGCTGGAAAATCTGAGCGGCCGGCCTGCCGATGTCAGCGTGGAATATACTCTGTTTGATGGCGACAGCGCGCTGTATCAGGGTACCACCGGTCGCCTGACGGTCGGGCAATCGCTGGAGAGCGGTTTCACCATTGATGTCACCGCCCCGCAGCAGTGGTCGGCGGAGAATCCCTGGCTCTATCATCTGGTGATGACGGTGAAAAACGCCGCCGGTGAAGTGCTCGAAATCATCCCGCAGCGCGTCGGTTTTCGCGACATTAAGGTGCGCAATGGCCTGTTCTATATCAACAACCATTACGTGATGCTCCATGGCGTCAACCGTCACGACAACGACCATCTGAAAGGCCGCGCCGTCGGGATGGATCGCGTCGAAAAAGATCTGCTGTTAATGAAGCAGCACAATATCAACTCGGTGCGCACCGCCCACTATCCAAACGATCCGCGCTTTTATGAGCTGTGCGATATTTACGGCCTGTTTGTGATGGCGGAAACCGACGTGGAGTCCCATGGTTTCGCCAACGTCGGCAACCTGAGCCGCATTACCGATGACCCAGGCTGGGAGCACGTATACGTTGAGCGCATCGTGCGACACGTACACGCGCAGAAAAACCACCCGTCAATCATCATCTGGTCTCTGGGGAATGAATCCGGCTACGGCTGTAACATTCGCGCGATGTATCACGCCACCAAAGCGCTGGATGATACCCGCCTGGTGCACTACGAAGAGGACCGCGACGCCGAAGTCGTCGATATCATCTCGACCATGTATACCCGCGTACCGCTGATGAATGAGTTCGGCGAGCACCCGCACGAGAAGCCGCGCATTATCTGCGAATATGCCCACGCCATGGGTAACGGCCCGGGCGGGCTGACCGAATACCAGAACGTTTTTTACCAGCACGACAGCATTCAGGGCCACTACGTGTGGGAGTGGTGCGATCACGGTATTCAGGCCACCGATGAGAACGGTGCAGTATGGTACAAATTCGGCGGCGACTATGGCGACTACCCGAACAACTATAACTTCTGCCTCGACGGCCTGATCTTCTCCGATCAAACCCCTGGACCGGGTTTAAGGGAGTACAAGCAGGTTATTGCGCCGGTCAAGGTGCAGGCGACGGATATCCATCGCGGCGAACTGCGCATCGAGAACAAACTGTGGTTCTCCACCCTCGACGATTACACCCTGCGCATTGAAGTGCGCGCCGAAGGGGAAACGCTGTCGACTCAGACGATAAAAGTTCGCGATCTGCCGCCGAACAGCGGTCGTGATATCACGATTGCGCTGCCCGAACTGGATGCGCGTGAAACATTCGTCAACGTCATCGTCACCAAAGATTCCCGGACCTTGTATAGCGAAGCCAACCACGATATTGCCGTGTATCAGTTCCTGCTAAAGGCGCAGACAGCGGCAAAAACGACGCTCGCCAATGCCAGCGCAACGCCGCTGCAGATTGCTGACGAACGTCTGAGCTACACCCTGACCGGGCATAATTTCCGCGTCGAATTCTCTAAACTCAGCGGCAAACTGACCCGCTGGCTGATTAATGGCTGCGAGCAGGTGACCCGTGAGCCGAAGATTAACTTCTTCAAACCGATGATTGATAACCATAAACAGGAATATGAGGGGCTGTGGCAGCCGAACCATCTGCACATCATGCAGGAGCATCTGCGGGAGTTCAGCGTTGAACAGCAGGGCGAGACCGTTATCGTCACTACGCGGACGATTATCGCGCCGCCGGTTTTTGATTTCGGGATGCGCTGTACCTATCGCTGGCAGATCACGCCACAGGGCCATATCAACGTTGAACTGCAAGGCGAGCGCTACGGCGACTACCCGCATATCGTTCCGTGCATCGGCTTTATGATGGGGATTAACGGTCAGTTTGAGCAGGTCAATTATTACGGTCGCGGGCCAGGAGAGAACTACGCCGATAGCCAGCAGAGCAATATTATCGATGTCTGGCGTACCAGCGTTGACGACATGTTTGAGAACTACCCGTTCCCACAGAATAACGGCAACCGTCAGCACGTACGCTGGGCGTCATTTACCAACCGCCACGGCAGCGGTTTGCTGGTGGTTCCGCGTGCGCCGTTGAACGTCAGCGCCTGGCACTACACGGCAGAAAATCTGCACGCAGCCCAGCACTGCAACGAACTCCAGCGCAGCGACGACATCACGCTGAACATCGACGCCCGGTTGCTCGGCCTTGGCTCCAACTCCTGGGGCAGCGAAGTTCTGGATAGCTGGCGCGTCTGGCTCACCCCCTTCAACTATGGCTTTACGCTGCTGCCGCTGGAAGGCGGATGCGGCTCCTCGCAGGTGCTGGCGAACCATGACTTCGGCGCCGGTTTCTTTTCCCCCGTTTCACACAGCGAGGCTGAAAAATGAGAATTCTTGATAATTTAGAACAATTTAAGCAGATCTATCACAGCGGACGTAAATGGCAGCGCTGCGTGGAAGCCATTAATAACATCGAAAACATTCGCCCTGGCGTGGCCCATTCGATCGGGGACTCACTCTCCTATCGCGTGGAAAATGACAGCACCACCGATGCGCTGTTTGCCGGCCATCGCCGCTACTTCGAGGTGCATTACTACCTGCAGGGACAGCAAAAGATCGAGTTTGCCGCGAAAGCACAGCTGCAAACCGTAGCCTGCTACCGGGATGAGACGGATCGCGAATACCTGAAAGGCCTCGGTGAGACCGTCCAGGTGCATGAAGGACAGATGGTGATTTGTGATAACGATGAGGCCTACCGTTTTATCAGCGAAACGCCGGTCAAAAAAGTGGTGCTCAAAGTAACGATTGAAGACGGCTATTTCCTGAATAAGTAGTGCAGTCCTCAGCAATACCCAAGGTCAGCGGGATACCCGCTGACCTGACCGTTTCCAGCCCAGAATACGGGCTACATGATTTCCCGGAGGACTTATGTCCGAATCAGTTCGCGCCAAAATAGGCAAATTCGCCCTGCTGTCGATGGCCTTCACCGCCGTGTTTAACGTGCGGAACATCATCAATAACAACATTGAGCTAGGGTTGAGTTCCGCCCCGATCTTCCTGTTTGCCACGGTGGTCTATTTCATCCCCTTTGTCTTTATCATCGCCGAATTTGTCTCGGCCAATAAGCATTCCGAATCGGGCATGTATGCCTGGCTGAAACAGCCGTTAGGGTCACGGGCGGCCTATCTCGGCTCGTTCCTGTACTGGTTCGTGAACCTGTTCTTTTTCATTTCGCTACTGCCCAACGTCGTGGCCTATGCCTCATACGCCGTGATGGGGTACGCCATTCCCTTCTCCCCGATGGTCACCTCAATGATCTCCATCGTGCTGTTCGCCATGGCAACCCACATCTCGACTAAAGGGGCGACGTGGCTGGGGAGAATTTCCGAGTGCGTGGCCTACGGCGTCTTCGCGCTGTTTGCTATCTACGTCGTCGGCGCCTTTACCGCATTAAGTTCTGGCCACGTCCCGGCACAGCCGATTACGCTCTCCGCCATGGAGCCGACCATCAACTGGGCCACGCTGGGCATCATGTGCTGGATTTTCCAGGCCGCAGGCGGCGCAGAAACCGTGGCAGCCTATCTGAACGATACCAAGGGCGGCCAGAAATCGTTTATCAAAGTCATTATCTCCGCTGGCGTATTGATTGGCGGCATGTATGCGCTGGGCTCGCTGCTGGTCAACGTGTTCGTCGCACGTGAAGATTTGACCTACGCCGGTGGGATGGTGGAAATCTTTACCGGACTGGGAGCTTACTTCCATATTCCTGAGCTGCTGATGGGCCGCTTTGTCGGGGTTATTTTGTTTATCGCCATCTTCGGTAGCATGATGATGTGGACCGCGGCACCGGTAAAAATCCACTTCTCTGAAATTCCGGCCGGCATCTACGGCGAGAAAACCACCGAACTGAATGCGCATGGCGTACCGGTACGCGCCGCATGGTGGCAGTTCCTGTTCGTCTTCCTGATGCTTATCGTTAACGGCTTCGGCTCCGCCAGCGTGCAGCAGATGATGAATACGGCCATTAATCTGACCGCCGGCACTGCAATGCTGCCGCCGCTGTTTATTATGGTGGCCTACTTTGTTCTACGCTGGAAACACGATGATACCCCGCGCGACTTCCGCATGGGCTCGCGCAAGGTCGGCATGGGCATCGTCTCTATGCTGATTGTTATCTTTGTGGTCAGCATGACGGCTTCCGCCTTCCCGGCGGGTGTCGACCTGGTTAACGCCTTCTTTATCAACGTCTTTATGACCGCCGTCTTCTCAGGCCTTGCCTGGTGGTGGATCACCCGCTTTGAGAAAAAACAGCAGCAGCGCCAGAAAGCGTCGGCTGCGACGGCACCGGGTATCTCCAGATAACGTGTCGCGTTCTCCCGCCAGCGCTTGTCCCGCTGGCGGGATTTTTTCTACCTGTCATTACGTAACGCTCAGCTTTTTCGTGATCGAGTTAAAGCAACCGGGTTTTATTTCTGTTATTTACTAAAACTTTTACTAAAATTAACTTCACTACTTAACTACCTCTGTCTTACAAACAACACAACCCCCTTCGGCATCCTCTGAAGGACAATGTGTGGAGATGTGTTATGTCTGATACCAAACGTAATACCATCGGTAAGTTCGGCCTGCTGTCGCTGACCTTCGCCGCCGTTTACAGTTTTAATAACGTTATCAATAACAATATCGAATTAGGACTGGCATCGGCGCCGATGTTTTTCCTCGCCACCTTGTTCTACTTCATCCCGTTTTGCCTGATCATTGCGGAATTCGTGTCACTGAATAAAACCTCTGAAGCGGGGGTCTATGCTTGGGTCAAAAGCTCGCTGGGCGGCCGTTGGGCGTTTATTACCGCCTATACCTACTGGTTCGTGAACCTGTTCTTTTTTACTTCCCTGCTGCCACGCGTTATTGCCTACGCCTCGTACGCCTTTTTAGGCTACGAGTACATTCTGACCCCTGTGGCAACAACGGTGCTAAGCATGGCGCTGTTCGCCTTCTCCACATGGGTTTCTACCAACGGCGCGAAAATGCTGGGGCCGATAACTTCCGTAACCTCATCATTGATGCTGCTGCTGACGCTCTCCTATATTTTACTGGCGGGAACCGCGCTGGTCGGCGGCATACAGCCGGCGGACCCAATTACCGTCGAAGCGATGATCCCGAATTTTAACTGGGCGTTCCTTGGGATAACCACCTGGATCTTTATGGCGGCCGGCGGGGCAGAGTCCGTTGCGGTCTACGTAAATGACGTCAAAGGCGGTTCGAAATCCTTTGTCAAAGTGATAATCCTTGCCGGGATTGTGATTGGCGTACTGTATTCTGTCTCTTCAGTACTGATTAACGTTTTCGTCAGCAGCAAAGAGCTGAAATTTACCGGCGGTTCAGTGCAGGTGTTCCACGGCCTGGCAGCGTACTTTGGCCTGCCTGAAATCATGATGAACCGCTTCGTCGGCCTCGTCTCCTTTACCGCCATGTTCGGCTCGCTGCTGATGTGGACCGCGACGCCGGTGAAGATCTTCTTCTCCGAAATCCCCGAAGGCATTTTCGGCAAGAAGACCGTTGAGCTGAACAAAAATGGCGTACCGGCTCGCGCAGCATGGATTCAGTTCCTGATCGTCATCCCGTTAATGATTATTCCGATGCTGGGTTCCAACACCGTTCAGGAATTAATGAATACCATCATTAATATGACCGCTGCCGCCTCCATGCTGCCACCGCTGTTTATTATGCTGGCGTACCTTAACCTGCGCCGTAAACTGGATCACCTGCCGCGCGATTTCAAAATGGGCTCACGAACGACCGGTATCGTTGTCGTCTCAATGCTGATTGTTATTTTCACTATCGGCTTTATCGCCTCTACCTTCCCGACCGGCGGCAATATCATGACGATTATTTTCTATAACGTCGGCGGAATCGTCATTTTCCTTGGATTTGCATGGTGGAAATACAGCAAATACGTCAAAGGATTAACCCAGAAAGAGCGGGAAACGGAAGCTGCGCCAGCCTCAAATATTTCTTAAGACACCTAAAAATCATTCTAAAAATATAAACAACAATACATCTGAAAACGTTATGAAAAATAATAATTCGCTGTACGGGGCACTCGCTGCCCTCGCTTTTTGCTGCCCGGCTATTGCCGCTGAAATCGCCCATCCGGCGGAGCATGATGATACAAAAACGCCAGAAATGACCTCTCCGTCATTCCGTTTTTATGGCGAGATGGGCCTCGGCGGATATATGGATTTAGAAGGTGAAAATAAACATAAGTATAGCGACGGGACCTATATTGAAGGGGGTCTGGAAATAAAGCACGGCCACTGGTTCGGTTTAATTTACGGCGAAGGCTGGACGGTACAGGCGGACAGCCAGGGCAACGCCTGGGAGCCCGGCCACAGCTGGGGCGGGTTTGAAGGCGGGATAAACCGGTTTTATGGCGGCTATAAAACTGATGATAGCACCGAGATCATGCTCAGCCTGCGCCAGGACTCGTCGCTGGATGACCTGCAGTGGTGGGCCGATTTTACGCCGGACCTGGGGTACGTTATCCCCAATACCCGCGACATCATGTACGCCCTCAAGGTGCAAAACCTGGCCGGAGAATTGCGCTACAGCATCACCGCTACGCCGGCCGGACATCATGACGAGAGCAAAGCCTGGCTGCACTTTGGCAAATATGACCGCTACGACGATAAATATACCTATCCGGCAATGGTCAACGGCTATATCCAGTACGACCTGACCAAAGAGGTCACCTGGATGAACGGCCTGGAAGTGACCGACGGCACCGGGCAGCTATTTTTAACCGGTATTCTCTCACCCAACCTCGCCGCCCGCGCCTGGCACCATACCGGCCGCGCTAAAGGCCTGAACGTCCCCGGAAGCGAAACCGGGTTTATGGCCAGCGCAATGTATGAAGCATTAAAAGGCTTTTACCTTTCAACCGCATACAGCTACGCCAGACACCGCCCGGATCGTGCCGCCGAAGAGACCACCTCGTTTATGCAATTCGGTATCTGGTACGAATATGGCGGCGGCCGTTTTGCTACCGCCGCCGACAGCCGTTTTTATATGAAAAATGCTTCTGGCGATCCGGCCGATCAGGTCTTCCTGATGCAATATTTCTACTGGTAAGAAGGGATATAAATACCATGAATATCACCACCCGTTTCACGCCGCTGGCCTGTGCGCTGCTACTGAGTTTTTCCGCCCACGCGGTCACCGCCGATGCGTTTAAAAACGTCATCAACCGGACCGGTTCGCCACAGTACATGCATGATTTTGACCACGATGACCACCAGCGTTTTAACCCGTTTTTCGATCTCGGTGCGTGGCACGGACATCTGCTTCCGGATGGCCCGGCAACCATGGGCGGCTTCCCCGGCCCGGCGCTGCTGACGGAAGAGTACATCAACTTTATGGCCACCAGCTTCGACCGACTGACGGTCTATCAGAACGGTCAAAAAGTGGCCTTCACCCTTCAGGCCTGGAGTCTGCCCGGCGCGCTGGTACAGACGCTAACCGCCCCCGGCGTACGCGTAGTCATGACCCTGCGCTTTGCCAGCCCGCACACCTCGCTGCTGGAGACCAAAATCACCAGCAATACGCCGCTCACCCTGGTATGGGACGGCGCGCTGCTGGAAAAACTGGAAGCCAAAGAGGGAAAACCACTCTCGGATAAGACCATCGACGGCGCATTCCCGGATTATCAGCGCCGCCTGACGGCAACCCACGACGGACTGACGGTGAGCTTCGGCAAGGTACGCGCCGCTTCTGACCTGATGACCTCCGGTGAGTCGCAGTATCAGATCCATAAGTCCCTGCCAGCCGAGACCAAAATCGACGGCCACCGCTTTACCAGCACGGCCAAAATCAGCGGCTCCACGACGATTTACACAACCTATTCACATCTGCTGACCGCGGAGCAGGTGCGAACGGAGAAAGCACAGATCCGCGATATCCTCGCTCGCCCGGCGTTCTACCTGAACGCGTCGCAGCAGCGCTGGGACGGCTATCTGCAAAAAGGGCTGACTAACCCGGATGCGACCGCCGAACAGACCCGGGTGGCGGTTAAGGCTATCGAAACGCTTAACGGTAACTGGCGCGCGCCGGGCGGCGCAGTGCAGCACAATACTGTCACTCCATCGGTCACCGGGCGCTGGTTCTCCGGCAATCAGACCTGGCCCTGGGATACCTGGAAACAGGCTTACGCCATGGCGCACTTTAACCCCGAGATCGCCAAAGAGAATATTCGCGCGGTCTTCTCCTGGCAGATTCAGGCCAACGACAAGGTACGCCCGCAGGACGTCGGCTTCGTCCCGGACCTCATCGCCTGGAACCTGAGCCCAGAGCGCGGCGGCGATGGTACTAACTGGAATGAGCGCAATACCAAGCCAAGCCTGGCCGCCTGGTCGGTGATGGAGGTCTATCGCGTCACCAAAGATAAAGCGTGGCTACAGGAGATGTATCCGAAGCTGGTGGCCTATCACGACTGGTGGCTACGCAATCGCGATCATAACGGCAACGGCGTGCCAGAGTACGGTGCCACTCGCGATAAAGCCCATAATACCGCCAACGGCGCGATGCTGTTTACGCTCAAAAAAGGCGACAACGAGGAGACACTTTCTGGCCTGAAAACCTATGAAGCCGTCACCCGCAAGGGGGATTATGACAGCCTGGAGATCCCGGCGCAGGTCGCCGCGTCCTGGGAGTCAGGGCGCGATGATGCGGCGGTGTTCGGCTTTATCGATAAAGATCAGCTGGATAAGTATGTGGCCAACGGCGGCAAGCGCAGTGACTGGACGGTCAACTTTGCCGAAAACCGCGATAAACAAGGACATCTGCTGGGCTATTCACTGTTACAGGAGTCGGTTGATCAGGCCAGCTATATGTACAGCGACAACCACTATCTGGCGGAGATGGCGACCCTTCTAGGTAAACCCGATGAGGCGAAACGCTACCGGGCGCTGGCACAGAAGCTGGCGGACTATATCAACACCTGTATGTTCGACCCGCAGACCTCGTTCTATTACGACATTCGGATCGAAGAAAAGCCGCTGGCCAACGGCTGCGCCGGGAAGCCGATTGTCGAACGCGGCAAAGGCCCGGAAGGCTGGTCGCCGCTGTTTAACGGCGCGGCAACCCAGCAGCACGCCGATGGGGTGATCAGCGTGATGCTCGATGCCAAAGAGTTCAATACCTTCGTACCGCTGGGTACCGCCGCATTAACCAACCCGGCATTTGGCCCGGATATTTACTGGCGCGGCCGCGTGTGGGTGGATCAGTTCTGGTTTGGCCTCAAAGGCATGGCACGCTACGGTCATCGTGAAGAAGCACTCAAGCTGGCGGATACCTTCTTTAAGCACGCCAAAGGACTCACCTCCGACGGCCCGATTCAGGAGAACTACAACCCGCTGACCGGCGCCCAGCAAGGCGCGCCCAACTTCTCCTGGAGCGCCGCGCATTTGTATATGTTGTATAACGATTTTTTCAGGAAACCGTAGTCCATTAATGCCCGGTGGCGCTACGCTTACCGGGCCTACGGGATTTGACTCGTAGGCACGGTAATGTCTACACCTCCGGCAGCAACCCCACGAAACTGCGTTTCTTACGCGGTTCCGACATCATCTCGTCGAGCTTTTCCACGCAGGTCAGGTAGTGCGGGGTTTTCTTATGCGCCAGCACCGCCTCATCATCTTTATAGGCTTCATAGATAAAAAAACGGGTCTTCACCTCCGGGTCCTGCAGCACGTCAAATCGCAGGTTGCCCGGCTCTTTCAGCGCCCCTTCATGGTTAGCCCGAAAGACGTCAAGAAACTCCGCCACCCGCTCTGGCCTGATATTAATCTCCACCAGCGTCACGTTCATTTTTTCTCTCCCTGTTTCTCTTCCTGCCAGAACTGATACGCCTCGCGGGCGCTCATATTCTCATGGACCACTTTTTTCACCGCCTTTAACATCGCCCGCGGCGCGCTGGACTGGAAGATATTGCGCCCCATATCGACGCCGGATGCCCCCTGGTCAAGCGCCCGCCAGCACATCTCCAGCGCTTCATGTTCCGGCAGTTTTTTGCCTCCGGCGATCACAATCGGCACCGGGCAGCTGGCGGTGACTTTTTCAAACCCCTCGTCGACAAAATAGGTTTTGACAAACTGCGCCCCCATCTCAGCAGCAATGCGGCTGGCAAGCGAGAAGTAGCGGGCGTCGCGGGTCATCTCTTTCCCCACGCCGGTCACCGCCAGCACCGGCATACCGTAGCGGTTGCCCGCATCCACCAGCTTAATGATGTTATTGATCGACTGGTGTTCGTACTCGCTGCCGATATAGACCTGCGCCGCCACCGCGCAGACGTTGAGGCGCAGAGCATCCTCCATCGCCACGGCAACGCACTCGTTGGAGAGCTCGCTAAGAATAGAATTACCGCCGGAGGCGCGCAGCACCACCGGTTTGTTGGTCGCCGCCGGCACCTGGCTGCGTAGCACGCCGCGGGTACACATCAGCACGTCGGTCTCCTCAAACAGCGGAGCAATAGAGAGATCGATACGTTCAAGCCCGGTGGTCGGCCCCTGGAAGTAGCCATGATCGAAAGCCAGCATGACCGTGCGGTTGCTCTGCGGATTAAAGATACGCGCCAGCCGGGACTGCATCCCCCACTCCAGTGAACCACAGCCTTTCAACGTATAGAGCGTATTCTTCTGCGGCCGGTCAAAGCCGAAGTCTTTCCCCTCTTTGATATCGTCTAAATCTGCCATCTCGTCCTCCATCAGAAGTCGTAGTTATTGATGTTCTCTTTGGTGAACACCACGCGCTCCGGCAGCAGTACGATACCGTTGCCTTTCGCTTCATACTGGTAGCCCTGCACGCTGTTTGGCTCGACCTTCAGCGTGCCGATATCTTTGATGTCCACGCTATCACCAACGTTAAGATCGCCTTTTTTCAGCAGCCGATCGGCGACGTTCACCGCAATTTTTCCCTGCTGTACCACATCCCACAGGCCGAAGGCTTTTACCGTGCCGCGCTCGACGTAGGGGCGCATCACATTCGGCGTGCTGAAGCCGACAATCGCCACGCCCTGGCGCTTGAGGTTCTCTGCCGCCTGCGCGGCGGCCGGCAGCGCGTTGGCGTCAGGGGCGATAATGGCGTCGAGATCCGGATACGCTTTTAAGATTCCCTCGGCGGTTTGCAGCGATTTAGTGGCGTCGTTATAGCCGAACTGGGTGGTCACCACCTCCCACTGCGGATGCTCTTTTTCGATTTTGGCTTTCGCCTCTTTCACCCACTGGTTCTGGTCGGTCACCGTCGGGCTGGAGTAGAAAAATGCCACTTTAGCGGCGGGCTTCGTCACCTGTTTTTCCGCCATCTCAACCAGCAGGCCGCCGAGCTGCTGCGGAGTCCCCTGGTTGATGTAGATGCTGCGGCACTCGGGTTTGGTATCGGAGTCCCAGGTCAGAACCTTCACGCCGCGCTGCATCGCCCGCTTCAGCGCCGGACACAGGCCATCCGGCGACACCGCCGAGACGATAATCGCGTTGTAGCCCTGATTGACGAAGTTGTTGATTAGCTGCACCTGGCCGGACACGCTGGGTTCGGTCGGACCGTCGTAGGTCACGTCCACCGCCAACGCTTTGCCGGCCTCTTTCGCGCCGTTGCCGCCGCTGGTAAAGAAGCCCACGCCGACCAGCTTAGGAATAAAAGCGATGCGGTCAGCCGCCTGAGCCACCGCGACACTCATGGCCAGCGCCAGGGCACTGATTTGCAGGATATGTTTTGCTTTCATCTTGTTATGCTCCGATTGTTTTACGCGAGAGAAGACGCCGCCAGGTCATCCGCACCCATTCGCGGTGCAGGCTCAGCGAACGCCCCATCACCACCACAACCAACAGCGCCCCTGACAGCGCGCTCGACACCTGGTTGGGGATGCCGACCATCTGTAAACCCTGTTGCAGGTACCCCACCAGCAGTGCCGCCAGCGCCGTACCGAGTATCGAACCCGACCCGCCATAAATATTCGCTCCGCCGAGCACGGCAGCGGTCAGCGCCGGCATCAGCAGATCGCGGCCTAAATCCGAACGCGCCGAACCGAAATAGGAGACCAGAATCAACGCGGCGATTGCCGACGCCACGCCCACCAGGCCATACAGCACGTAGGGCATACCGTTGACCGACAGCGCGGCATAGCGTGCTGCTCTGGGATTTTGTCCAAGTAAAAAGAGGTGGCGGCCAAACCGCCCGCGATGGGTCAACAGCCAGAAAAAAAAGGTGATGATGGCAAACATCACCAGCGGCAGCGGTAGGCCAAATAGCGTCAGGTTGGCAAAAGCAGTAAAGCTATCGGGAAAGCCGCCAATCCCTTCATAGCCCGTCGCCCCGGCCATTCCCGAAAGCAGCAGCGCCCCGCCGCCGTAGAGATACAGCGTGCCGAGAGTAATCACCAGCGGACTGATGCCGGTGTAGTGAATCAGCGCAGCATTCACCAGGCCGCACAGCAGCCCAATGGCAAGGGTGAGCGGAATCGCCAGCCCCAGCGGCCAGCCCGCCTGCATCATTACCCCCAGCGCGATGGCGCACAGGCCAATGGTGGAGCCGAGGGAAATATCAATACCGCCGCTGATGATCACCAGGGTCAGCGGCAGTGCGACAATACCAATACAGATAAAGTCGCTGGTACTAAACAGCAGCATGTTGATATCCAGCATGCGCGGATTGATCGCCCCAAACAGCAGAATCTCCAGCACCAGTAATGCCAGCAGCGCGCTTTCCCAGTTAAGTTTCATCTACGCCACCTCTTTGTTTTTACGTTTTTCGAACGGGGTGACGTGCTTTCCCCCTTTGTTGCCGGGCTGAAAACGGCTGTACTTCAGCGCCCGCTGATGCCGCGCCAGCGCCTGGCGCAGCCGTCCGTCGAGCACCAGTACGCCCAGCAGAACGAGGCCGGCGATAAAGTCGTTCCACCATGCCGGCAGCCGCAGCAGCACCAGTACGGTATCGATTTGAGTGAGGAAAAAGGCGCCGAGAAAAGCGCCGACGAGGGTTCCGGTCCCGCCGAGCAGCGAGATCCCGCCCAGCACGCAGGCGGCGATCGCTTTCATCTCCAGTCCGCTACCGGTCTGGTTGGGGACAAAGCCAATCTGCGCGGCAAAGACGATCCCGGCGCAGGCCGCCAGCATGCCGTTAAGCGTAAAGGCCAGCATCCGCGTGCGGTTGACCGCGACGCCCAGCTGACGCGCGGCGGCCAGGTTATCGCCCACGGCGTAAAAATCGCGACCAAAGGCGGTGCGTGCCAGCAGCCAGGTCCCGCTCAGCAGCAGCGCCAGCACCAGCCAACCCAGCGGCGATACGCCGATAAAGAACGGTTCAGAGAGCGACTTCAGACTATCGGGCAGCCCCTCGATCCACTTGCCTCCGGTCCACAGCAGCATCATTCCGCGATACAACCCCAGGGTGCCGAGCGTCGCGACAATCGCCGGAATGCGCAGGCCAACCACCAGCAGGCCGTTGAAGACCCCCGCCAGTGCGCCAATCGCCAGCGCAAAGACAATCGCCGCCGTCAGGCCATAGCCACCGTTGAGCGCGGCACCGACCGCAATCGCGCTCAGGCCGACGGTCGAGCCGACGGAGACGTCAATATTGCGGGTCAGCATGACCAGCGTCGCCCCCAGCGCCAGCAGACAGAGGATTTGCGAACTGGCAAAAATCATCGCCAGAATTTGCAGGTTGAACCAGGCCGGGTTGAGCGCAATCAGCAGCGCAAAGAGCGCCAGAATCGCCAGCAACGCGCTCAGCTCGCGGTTTCGGAGTAACGTTTTCATGACTGCCCTCCAAAGGCCAGGGTCATCATGCGATCGACGGTGACCGCCTGTCGCAGCAGTTCCCCGCTCTGCCGGCCCTGGTGCATAACCACCACCCGGTCGGCCAGCCCGACAAACTCATCCAGATCGCTTGATATCATCAGCACCGCCACGTTTTGCGCGGCGACGCTTTTCAGCAGTTGATAGATATCGGCCCGGGCGGAAACATCCACGCCGCGCGTCGGTTCATCGACAATCAGCAGCAGCGGATTGGCCTCCAGACAGCGGGCCAGCAGCACCTTTTGCTGATTGCCGCCGGAGAGCGTGCGCACGGTCTGATCGCTGTGATTAAGTTTGATGCCCAGCGCCCGGTGGTAACGCTCCACCACCGCCGCTTCGCGCTGGCGCTGCTGCCACCACGATGGCTGGTTAAACATCACCGTGTTCCAGCGCACCGGGGCATCGAGAAACAGCCCGGAGACCTGCCGATCTTCCGGCAGATAAACCAGCCCGCTGGCGAGCCGCGCGCGCGTGCTGTCGCGACTGATATCGCGGTTTTCCAGCCATATCCGGCCGGCCCGCGACGGGCGCAGGCCGTAGAGCGTCTCGGCAAATTCGGTGCGCCCGGATCCCACCAGCCCGGCGAGGCCAACGATCTCCCCGGCATGGATCTCCAGACTGAGATCGATAAAGCCTTCACCGGTCAGATCGTCCACCCGCAGCACCGGGAAATCCTGCGGCTGGGTGCGGCGATTCCCCGGCAGCGCCAGCCATAGCTTCTGGGTATCGCTAAGATCGTGTCCGCGAGCGGCGGGGGTCATTGCATCGATCAGCTGCGCGTCGCTGTAGCTCGCCGTGTCGCCGTTCAGCACCACCGCGCCGTCGCGCATGACCGAGATATGGCTGGCGATCTGACGGATCTCCGGCAGCTTGTGCGAGATAAACACGATACCGACGCCGAGATCCTGCAGAGCGCGGATCTGACGAAACAACCGATCCGTCTCCCCGGGCGTTAACGAGGCGGTGGGTTCATCGAGGATCAGGATCTGCGCATCGCGCATCAGACCGCGCAGGATCTCCACCATTTGCTGATCCGCCACTTCCAGCGTCCCGGCCACCGCCTCCAGATTGAGCTGGCAGTTCAACTGCCGCAGCGTCTCCTGCAGCCGCCCGTTGTTATCGGGCCGTCCGGGCAGGCGGAAAAGAATGTTTTCCCGAACCGTCAGATTAGGAAACAGCATCGGTTCCTGGGGAACAAGGTAAACGCCCAGTTGATGAGCCAGCGCCGGGTTGAGACGCGCAAAAGCGCGGCCGCCAAGAATGAGTTCACCCTCGTCGGGCGTTTCCACCCCGGCGATAATCTTCATCAGCGTCGATTTTCCCGCGCCATTACCGCCCATCAGCGCATGCACCTGGCCGGAAAAGAGCGTGAAATCAATGCCCTTTAATACGGCGATGCCGGAGAACTGTTTGCGAATCTGACGGGCTTCAAGCAGTGGCTTCATCATCGCGCCTCGTATGAACAAATGATTTTTTAATTTAATAATGTTCAAAAGCGTAGACGGTGAACTATATTTACAACCGTGCAAAGATCACAGTTTCATGCTTTAGATCGTTGGAAAAAACCTGCAAACAATGAAAGATCGGTTTTGCCGGGCGGCTCACACTTTCCGACCGCGCAATAACGAACATATGATCTAAATTTTTATAAGAGTTCACTTTATGAGCGAAAAACGCATTACGGAAGAGAGCCGCTACGCGGGCCTGGCGCTAGCCGAAGAGGAGCTGGTGGCGCGGGTAGCCTGGTGTTACTACCACGACGGATTGACGCAGAACGATATCGGCGAGCGCCTGGGGCTGCCGCGGTTAAAGATCTCCCGCCTGCTGGAGAAAGGCCGCCAGTCCGGGGTGATCCGCGTGCAGATCAACTCCCGCTATGAAGGGTGTCTGGCGCTGGAAACCGAGCTGCAACAGCGTTTTGACCTGAAGATTGCCCGCGTGCTGCCGGCGCTCAATACGCCACCGATGAATACGCGGCTGGGGATCGGCGCGGCGCAATCGCTGATGGGGGTACTGGAACCTGGGCAGCTGCTGGCGGTGGGGTTTGGTGAAGCTACCATGAGCTGTCTGCAGCACCTGAGCGGATTTATCAGTTCGCAGCAGGTGCGGCTGGTGACGCTTTCCGGCGGCGTGGGCCCCTATATGACCGGTATCGGTCAGCTGGACGCCGCCTGTCGCGTCAGCATCATTCCGGCGCCGCTGCGGGTCTCTTCGGCCGACGTGGCTGACATTCTGCGTCGGGAGTCGAGCGTCCGGGATGTGATTCTGGCGGCCACCGCGGCGGATGCTGCGGTCGTGGGGATCGGCGCCATCGACCAGCGCCGCGACGCAACCATCCTGCGCTCCGGCTACATCAGCGAAGGCGAACAGTTGATGTATGCGCGTAAAGGCGCGGTGGGCGACATTTTAGGTTATTTCCTGCAGGCCGACGGCAGGCGGGTTGAGGATCTGGAGATTCACCGGGAATTACTCGGCGTCACCCTCGACGAGCTGGCGCAGCTGCCGACCATCGTCGGCGTTGCCGGTGGCACGGAAAAAGCGCAGGCGATTTATGCCGCCCTGACGGGCAAACGCATCAATGGCCTGGTAACGGAAGAGACAACAGCACGCGCGGTGCTCACGCTGGCCTCCTGATGGCCCTGCGCCGCGCAACAACCGCGAGGCGCATGTCATGAGTTACCTGTTAGCGTTAGATGCCGGGACCGGCAGTATTCGGGCGGTGATTTTCGATCTCAGCGGCCACCAGGTCGCGGTCGGTCAGGCGGAATGGAAGCACCTGAGCGTGGAAAATGTTCCCGGCTCAATGGAGTTTGACCTCACCACCAACTGGCTGCTGGCCTGCCAGTGTATCCGCCAGGCGCTGGCCGCCGCGCACCTTCAGGCGGCCGATATTCAGTCCATCGCCTGCTGTTCCATGCGTGAAGGCATCGTCCTGTACGACCGCAACGGCGAGGCTATCTGGGCCTGCGCCAACGTCGATGCCCGCGCCAGCCGCGAAGTCTCGGAGCTTAAAGAGATCCATGATTATCAGTTTGAATCGGAAGTCTATGATGTCTCGGGCCAGACGCTGGCACTAAGCGCCATGCCGCGCCTGCTGTGGCTGGCTCACCATCGCCCGGATATTTACCGTCAGGCTGCCACTATTACGATGATTAGCGACTGGCTGGCGGCAAAACTCTCCGGCGAGCTGGCCGTTGACCCATCCAATGCCGGTACCACCGGAATGCTCGACCTGTTCAGCCGAGACTGGCGCCCGGCGCTGCTCGATATGGCCGGGCTGCGTGCGGATCTGCTCTCGCCGGTCAAAGAGACCGGCACTCCGCTCGGCGCGGTGACCGATACGGCAGCGCAGCAGTGCGGACTCCGTGCCGGCACGCCGGTGATCATGGGCGGCGGCGATGTACAGCTTGGCTGCCTGGGTCTGGGGGTGGTACGCGCCGGCCAAAGCGCGGTGCTGGGGGGAACCTTCTGGCAACAGGTGGTGAACCTGCCGGAGGTCCGCACCGATCCACAGATGAATATCCGCATCAACCCGCACGTCATACCCGGCATGGCGCAGGCCGAGTCGATCAGCTTCTTTACCGGCCTGACCATGCGCTGGTTCCGCGATGCTTTTTGCGCCGAAGAGAAGCTGGTTGCCGAACGCCTGGGGGTGGATGCGTATGCTCTCCTCGAAGAGATGGCCAGCCGCGTACCGGCAGGTTCCCACGGCGTGATGCCGATTTTCTCCGATGCCATGCACTTTAAGCAGTGGTATCACGCCGCGCCGTCGTTTATTAACCTCTCCATCGATGCGGAAAAATGCAACAAGGCCACTCTGTTCCGCGCCCTGGAGGAGAACGCAGCGATTGTCTCTGCCTGTAACCTGGCGCAAATCTCCCGCTTCTCCGGCGTGACGTTCGACAGCCTGGTGTTCGCCGGAGGCGGCTCGAAAGGAGCATTATGGAGCCAGATTCTCAGCGATGTCACCGGCTTGCCGGTGCGGGTCCCGGCTGTGCGCGAAGCCACGGCGCTGGGCTGCGCGATCGCCGCCGGAACCGGCGCCGGCCTGTACAGCGATATGGCCAGCACGGGTGAGAAGCTGGTGAGCTGGCATCGGGTGTTTACCCCCAATCCGGCGCACCGCGAACTGTACCAGGGGATGATGGAGAAATGGCAATCGGTCTATGCCGACCAGCTCGGGCTGGTCGACAGCGGGCTGACCACCTCGATGTGGCAGGCGCCAGGCCTTGAGCGGCGCCCACCTGTCGTTCCGGCCCCCTGACCCTCCACGGAACGTCTGTCCCAGGTGCAAAATCCCCTCTTCCCTTCGAGGAGGGGAACTTCCCGTCACCGTTATTTGAATCCCATCACAATCACCGCACGCCCTTTTTCACTTTTCGCTGACGACGGCTAAATTAGTAACTCATCCGACCACATAACAATAATGTTACATATAAGAGACTGGAAGCCATTATGAGCCACTACCCGTCGTTATTCGCCCCGCTCGACCTGGGGTTCACCCAGTTGAAAAACCGCGTGCTGATGGGTTCCATGCACACCGGGTTGGAAGAACATGCCGACGGCGCGCAACGGCTGGCGGCCTTTTACGCCGAACGCGCGCGTCACGGCGTGGCGCTGATTGTCACCGGCGGGATTGCGCCAGTGGATTCCGGCGTCACGATGGCCGGCGGCGCGGTGCTCGATGATGCCCGCCATCTGGCGCACCATCGGCATATTACCGATGCGGTTCATCGCGAAGGGGGCAAAATCGCCCTGCAAATTTTGCATACCGGCCGCTACAGCTATCAGCCGCGGCCGGTGGCTCCGTCGGCATTGCAGGCGCCGATTAACCGCTTTACCCCGCATGCGCTAAGCCATGATGAGATCCTGCAGCTGATCGCCGATTTTGCCCACTGCGCGCAGCTGGCCCGGGAGGCCGGCTATGATGGCGTCGAAGTGATGGGGTCAGAGGGCTATTTAATCAACGAATTCCTCGCCGCGCGCACCAACCAGCGTGACGACCAGTGGGGCGGCGATTACGCCCGGCGCATGCGCTTTGCCGTAGAAGTCGTGCGTGCGGTACGCGAACGGGCTGGCCACGATTTCATTATTATCTACCGCCTGTCGATGCTCGACCTGGTCAACGACGGCAGTACGCTGCCGGAAGTGATTGAGCTGGCGCAGGCCATCGAGGCGGCAGGCGCGACCCTCATCAACACCGGTATCGGCTGGCACGAAGCGCGTATTCCGACCATTGCGACACCGGTACCGCGCGGCGCCTTCAGCTGGGTCACCCGGAAACTGAAAGGTGCGGTGTCGATCCCCCTGGTCACCACTAACCGTATCAACGATCCTGACGTCGCGGATGCGATCCTCGCCCGCGGCGACGCCGATATGGTGTCAATGGCCCGGCCGTTTCTGGCCGACGGCGAGTTCCTTTCCAAAGCTCAAAGCGGGCGCGCCGATGAGATCAATACCTGTATCGGCTGTAACCAGGCCTGCCTGGATCAGATCTTTGCCGGTAAAGTGACCTCTTGTCTGGTCAATCCGCGGGCCTGCCACGAAACTCTGATGCCGGTTACGCCTGCTGTCGGGCCAAAGCGCCTGGCCGTTGTGGGCGCAGGCCCTGCCGGCCTGGCCTTTGCCGTAAATGCCGCCGCGCGCGGCCACTCGGTCACCCTGTTTGATGCCCAGCAGGAGATTGGCGGGCAGTTTAATATCGCCAAACAGATCCCCGGCAAAGAGGAGTTTTACGAAACGCTGCGCTACTACCGGCGCATGCTGGATCTGCACGGCGTTAACCTGCAGCTGGGCCAGCAGGTCACGGCGGATCGTTTGCTGGACTTTGACGAAACGATCCTCGCCACCGGGATCGCCCCGCGAATGCCGGAGATCGCCGGAATAACCCATCCGAAGGTGATGAGCTACCTCGACGTGCTGCGCGACAAGGCGCCGGTGGGTCAGAGCGTCGCGATTATCGGCTGCGGTGGGATCGGCTTTGATACCGCGATGTACCTCAGCCAGCCTGGCGTTGCCACCAGCCAGAACATCGACGCGTTCTGCGAGGAATGGGGTATTGATACGACTTTGCAGAGCGCAGGCGGACTGCGTCCGGAAGGGCCGCTGCGGGAGAAAAGCCCGCGGCGCATTGTGATGCTCCAGCGCAAGGCCGGCAAACCCGGAGATGGGTTAGGCAAGACCACCGGCTGGATCCACCGGGCTACGCTGCTGGCCCGCGGCGTCAACATGATCCCGGGAGTCAGCTATCAGAAGATCGACGATGAGGGATTACATGTCACGATCGGCGGCGAGATCCGGATATTGCCGGTTGATCAGGTGATTATCTGCGCCGGTCAGGAGCCGAAGCGCGAACTGGCGGATCCGCTACGCGCGGCCGGAAAAGTCGTGCATCAGATTGGCGGGTGCGATGTCGCGATGGAGCTGGATGCTCGCCGCGCCATCGCCCAGGGAACGCGGCTCGGGCTGACCATTTAACGGCGCGGCCTGAATGACCCGCTGGCCCGGGCGACAGGCGACAGGCGACGACGATTGCTATCGCGCAGCCTGTCGCCCGACAAATGCGATCAGCGGATCTTGCGTACCTTCACCGCCTTCAACACCACAAATTTATTGTTGGTGGCGACGGTGGCGCAGTTACCGAAAATTTTCTTCAGCTTGTGGAAGTAATCCAGATGACGGTTGGCCACGATATACAGCTCACCGTTGATCTTCAGGCAGCGGCGCGCGTGGTGGAACATCTCCCAGGCGATATTATCGGTTAACGCGTGTTTCTGGTGGAAAGGCGGGTTGCACAACACAGCGTTGAAGCGGAAAGGCTCAACGCCGGACAGCGCGTTGTTAATCATAAACTCGCAGCGATCCAGCGCCTCGGGCATGTTGGTTTCCACGTTCAGACGACTGGAGGCGACGGCCATCGGCGACTCATCGACGAACACCACGTTAGCCTGCGGGTTCTTCTCCAGCAGCGTCAGGCCAATCACTCCGTTACCACAGCCCAGATCGACAATCTCGCCTTCAAGATCCGACGGCAGGTGTTCGATAAAGAAACGCGCGCCAATATCCAGCCCGGTGCGGGAGAACACGTTCGCGTGGTTGTGAATAGTCCAGTCGGTCCCTTCCAGCTTCCAGCTCAGCGTCTGCGGCGCATCGGCAAGCGCCGGTTCGCTGAACGTACAGTTGATCAGGCGGGCTTTCTTCCAGGCCAGGGTGGTGGTGGTCGGCCCCAGCACTTTCTCAAACAGCTCCAGCGTAGAAGTATGGATATCACGCGCCTTTGCGCCGGCGATGATACGGGTTTGCGGCGTCACGACCTGGCGCAGCGCGCGCAGCTGCTGCTCGAGCAAGGCCAGCGTTTTCGGAACTTTAATCAGAACAACGCCTGGCGCCGACGGATACTCCGCGGTGCTGTCGAGAAACTTGACGCTGGATTCCGCGATATCGTTATGGCGTAAATTCTCACGCGTCGCGAGCTCGGTGAGGTAAGAGTCACCGATGCTAAACGGCGTATGCTCCGCCAGCGCGCAGCTCAGTGCGCCAAAGGTATCGTTGAAAATCAGGACCGGGCCGTTAATCTCCGTGTCATCCAACTGCTGCAGCAGATATTCATCCGCCGCTTCCCACGCCAGTAGCGGGTTAACGTCATCCGTTTCCGGAAAACGTTTTAGTGTCAGTGAACGGAAACCGTTGTCTAAGTGGCTCATCGGCCCTCCTGAATGGTAAAATTTCGGCGTTATCCCTGAAAGGGTGCGTGAGTATACCCTTTTTATACACAAAATCATTCAAGATGCGCCGATGCAGCCTGAAGGAGGATGTGAAGATCTTTTATCTGGAGCTGTCATGAGTCAACTCACTTACCTGCAGGGCTATCCGGAGAATTTACTTTCTCAGGTCCGCACATTGATTGCCGAGCAGCGCCTGGGGGCGGTTCTGCAGAAGCGCTATCCGGAAGGTCACGACGTCAATAACGATAAGGCGCTGTATCAGTACACGCAGGATCTGAAAACCCGCTATTTACGCGGCGCGGCGCCGATCAACAAGGTGATGTACGACAGCAAGATCCACGTCTTGAATAATGCGCTCGGCCTGCATACCGCGATTTCGCGGGTCCAGGGCGGTAAGCTGAAAGCAAAAGCCGAAATCAGAGTGGCCACGGTGTTCCGCGAAGCGCCGGAGGCGTTTTTACGTATGATTGTGGTGCATGAGCTGGCGCACCTTAAGGAGAAGGAGCATAACAAAGCCTTCTATCAACTCTGTTGCTATATGGAGCCGCAGTACCACCAGCTGGAGTTCGATACCCGTCTGTGGCTAACGCATCTTTCGTTAAATCGTTCTGCGTAGTCGCGCACTGGTTTTGTCATGGTGGCATGTTAGAGTGACCAAAGGTTCCCTTTAACGGAGTTCGTCAACGTTTATGATACGTTTCGCAGTTGTTGGCACAAACTGGATAACAAAACAGTTTGTCGATGCCGCCCATGAAACGGGCAAGTATAAACTCACCGCGATTTACTCTCGCAGCCTTGAACAGGCGCAGGCCTTTGCGAGCGATTATCCCGTCGACCAGCTGTTTACGTCGCTGGACGATCTGGCGCAAAGCGATGCTGTCGACGCGGTTTACATTGCCAGCCCGAACTCCCTGCACTTCCCGCAAACGCAGCTGTTCCTCAAACATAAAAAGCACGTGATTTGTGAAAAACCGCTGGCCTCAAACCTGCGGGAAGTCGAAGACGCCATTCGGATCGCTCACGAAAACCAGGTGGTGCTGTTCGAAGCCTTCAAAACCGCCAGCCTGCCAAATTTTCTGCTGCTGCAGCAGTCGCTCGGTAAGGCAGGCAAACTGCACAAAGCGTTTTTCAACTACTGCCAGTACTCCTCCCGCTATCAGCGCTATCTCGACGGTGAGAACCCGAACACCTTTAACCCGGCCTTCTCCAACGGCTCGATTATGGATATCGGCTTCTATTGTCTGGCCTCGGCGGTGGCGCTGTGGGGCGAACCGCGCGCGGTTCACGCCAGCGCCAGCCTGCTGGACAGCGGCGTTGATGCCCAGGGTACCGTGATCCTCAGCTACGCCGGTTTTGACGTCACCCTGCACCACTCTAAAGTGAGCGACTCCACGCTACCAAGCGAAATTCAGGGTGAAGCCGGCGCGCTGGTGATCGAAAAAATCTCCGAGTGCCAGAAGCTCTCTTTCATCCCACGCGGTGGGAAGGCTCAGGATCTGACGCAGCCACAGCATATCAATACTATGCTGTACGAGGCGGAGGCGTTTGCGCATCTGGTGGAGAACAACCAGGTTGTTCACCCGGGGCTGGAAGTCAGCCGTATTACGGCCAGACTGCTGAGCGAAATTCGTCGTCAGACCGGCGTCGTATTCCCGGCCGATGGTCCGCAGGGGGCGTAAAAGAGTGTAAAGAGGCCGTCAGCAACCATTGACGCCCTTTATGACTTGTCATATTTTGTTACGCGCAAAGGGGAGTAACTTCCTTGCCGGTGGATCGTCATTACGATGCGTGCAAAACCGCATCCGGTCGCCGGGCAATAATAAAAGGTCCTGCCGTCATCGCGCGGTTCTTTTATTGTTGTAAGTGAGACCTTGCCGGAAGGCGAGGTCTATGCATAAACACGCAGCGGCTGCCGTCTTCCGACGTCAGCCGTTTTGTTTTTATGTAAGGAATTAAGTAATGAATACTGTCGGCACACCGTTGTTATGGGGCGGATTCGCCGTGGTCGTGGTGATCATGCTAGCCATCGATCTGCTTCTTCAGGGACGGCGTGGTGCGCATGGCATGACCATGAAACAGGCCGCGGGTTGGTCTATTCTCTGGGTAACGCTCTCCCTTCTCTTTAACGCCGTCTTCTGGTGGTACCTGACACAAACCCAGGGCCGTGCCGTTGCCGATCCGCAGGCGCTGGCTTTCCTTACCGGCTATCTGATTGAAAAATCGCTGGCCGTGGACAATGTCTTTGTCTGGCTGATGCTGTTCAGCTACTTCTCCATCCCGCCTGCGCTGCAGCGCCGGGTGCTGGTTTACGGCGTGCTGGGGGCGATCGTGCTGCGTACGGTGATGATCTTTACCGGAAGCTGGCTGATCTCCCAGTTCGAGTGGCTGCTCTATCTCTTCGGTGCTTTCCTGCTGTTTACCGGTGTGAAGATGGCGCTGGCGAAAGAGGATGCTTCCGGCATCGGCGACAAACCGCTGGTACGCTGGATCCGCGGCCATCTGCGGATGACCGATAAGATTGAAGGCGAGCGTTTCTTTACGCGGCAAAACGGCGTCCTGTTCGCCACGCCGCTGCTGCTGGTGCTGATCCTGGTCGAGCTGAGCGACGTGATTTTTGCGGTCGATAGTATCCCGGCAATCTTCGCCGTAACCACCGATCCGTTTATCGTGCTGACGTCGAACCTGTTCGCGATTCTCGGCCTGCGCGCCATGTACTTCCTGCTGGCCGGCGTCGCGGAGCGCTTCTCCATGCTGAAATATGGTCTGTCGATCATTCTGGTCTTTATCGGTATCAAGATGCTGATCGTCGACTTCTACCATATCCCGATTGGCGCCTCGCTCGGCGTCGTTGGCGGTATTCTGGCGCTGACGCTGCTGATTAACGCCTGGGTCAATAAGCAACACGACAAGAAGAAATTACAGCACTAAGCCCTAAATGGCCGGGTGAAAACCACTTTCACCCGGTCAGCAACGCCCGCCGCGTATTATTTCTCGCCATGTCACAAAAACGTTAATACATAGTTAAAAAATAAGATCTCAGCTAAATAAGCAGCATTTTACGCTTCCAGGATGGCGCACTTTCCGTATACTCGACCAGGCAAACATTTATTTACATCCGGACATAAACGTAACAAATAATACGTACATGGGACCGGTAGCAACATCACAACAAGGGATAATCATGACGACACAAACTCCCCCATCGGGCCTGCTACAGCGCCTGGCTCAGGGCAGCCTGGTCAAACAAATTTTAATCGGTCTGGTGCTTGGCGTGCTGCTGGCGCTGGTTTCAAAACCTGCGGCGATCGCCGTTGGCCTGCTCGGTACGCTGTTTGTCGGCGCGCTGAAAGCCGTAGCGCCGGTGCTGGTGCTGATGCTGGTGATGGCCTCCATCGCTAACCACCAGCAGGGGCAAAAAACCAGCATCCGTCCGATTCTGTTCCTGTATCTGCTGGGGACGTTCAGCGCCGCACTCACCGCCGTGCTGTTCAGCTTTGTCTTCCCTTCCACGCTGCACCTGACCTCCGCGGCCGGCGATATTACGCCGCCGTCGGGGATTGTTGAAGTACTGCGCGGGCTGCTGATGAGCATGGTTTCAAACCCGGTCGACGCCCTGCTCAATGCCAACTATATCGGGATTCTGGTGTGGGCCGTGGGTCTGGGCTTTGCGCTGCGTCACGGCAATGAGACGACAAAAAACCTGATCAACGATGTCTCCCACGCGGTGACCTTTATTGTGAAACTGGTTATTCGGTTTGCGCCGCTGGGTATTTTCGGCCTGGTCTCCTCAACCCTGGCGACCACCGGGTTTGAAACCCTGTGGGGCTACGCGCAGCTGCTGATGGTGCTGGTGGGCTGTATGCTGCTGGTGGCGCTGGTGATTAACCCGCTGCTGGTGTTCTGGAAAATCCGCCGCAACCCCTATCCGCTGGTGCTGACCTGCCTGCGCGAAAGCGGCGTGTATGCTTTCTTTACCCGCAGCTCCGCCGCCAATATTCCGGTCAATATGGCGCTGAGTGAAAAGCTGAATCTCGATCGCGATACCTATTCGGTATCGATCCCGCTGGGCGCCACCATCAACATGGCCGGGGCCGCCATCACCATTACGGTGCTGACGCTGGCTGCTGTACATACCCTGGGGATTCCGGTGGATCTGCCTACCGCGCTGCTGTTGAGCGTCGTGGCGTCGCTGTGCGCCTGCGGTGCTTCCGGCGTGGCGGGCGGCTCCCTGCTGCTGATCCCGCTGGCCTGCAACATGTTCGGGATCCCCAATGATATCGCCATGCAAGTGGTTGCCGTCGGCTTTATCATCGGCGTGCTGCAGGACTCCTGTGAGACCGCGTTGAACTCCTCCACCGACGTGCTGTTTACCGCCGCCGCCTGTATGGCGGAAGACGAGCAGCTGGCGAAAAACGCGCTGCGCGATTAATCCCGACCTTCCCCTCCGCTCATCTGCGGAGGGGCCTTCTTCCCTCTCTCGCGTTTCCATTTTAAACGGAACGGATGCGCTTCATTACAACGTGACGCCGCTTTTGAAGATCGCCAGTTCACGGAAATCATTGCGCTCATTGCAGGTCGGTTTGCCATTGACGATATCAACGAGGGTATCGATAAACTCTTCCAGCAGCTGAGGCATCGCTTTACCGTGAATCAGCTGACCGGCGTCAAAATCGATCCAGTGTTTCTTTTTCGCCGCCAGTTCGCTGTTAGTGGCGATTTTGACCGTCGGCACAAAACCACCGTACGGCGTGCCGCGACCGGTACTAAACAGCACCATATGACACCCCGCACCGGCCAGCGCGCTGGTTGCCACCGCATCGTTGCCCGGCGCGCTCAGCAGATTGAGGCCATGCACTTTTAAACGTTCGCCATAGCGCAGGACGTCCACCACTTCGCTGGAGCCCGCTTTCTGCGTGCAGCCCAGCGATTTATCTTCCAGCGTCGTGATCCCGCCCGCTTTGTTACCCGGCGACGGGTTCTCGTAAATGGGCTGGTTATGCGCAATGAAGTACTGTTTAAAGTCATTCACCATCGTCACCAGCTTGTCGAAGGTTTGTTCATCGCGGCAGTGGCTCATCAGCAGCTGCTCAGCGCCGAACATTTCCGGCACCTCCGTCAACACGGTGGTGCCGCCGTTGGCGATCAGGTAATCCGAGAAGCGTCCCAGCATCGGGTTCGCGGTAATCCCCGAAAGGCCGTCCGATCCGCCGCACTCGAGGCCAAACTTCAGCTCGCTCAGTTTGCCTGGCTCACGTTTGTCGTGGCGCATCACCTCATAAAGCTGATGCAGATGCTCCAGTCCCGCTTCCACCTCATCATCCTGCTTCTGGCAGATCATAAAGTGTACGCGCTGAGGATCGAACTCACCGAGGGTTTCACGGAACGCGTCGACCTGGTTGTTCTCACAGCCCAGGCCAATCACCAGCACCGCCCCGGCGTTCGGGTGACGCACCATGTTTTGCAACATGGTGCGGGTATTGATGTGATCATCACCCAGCTGCGAACAGCCGTAAGTGTGACTGAAGAGAAAGACGCCATCGGTGCCTTCCGCTTCGTTGGTCTCTTTCAGAAACCGGTTCTGAATCTGACGGGCGATACCGTTGACACAGCCGACGGTCGGCAGGATCCACAGTTCATTGCGCACCCCGACCTCCCCGTTCGCACGACGATAGAGCTGCACGTCGCGGTCGGCCGGCTGCGCCGACGGCTCGGCAAGATCCGGTTGATAGCGATACTCGTCAAGGTCGCTCAGGTTGGTACGCGTATTATGGGCATGAATATGTTCCCCTGGCGCAATATCCGCCAGCGCATGACCAATGGGCAGACCATACTTGATGACGTTTTCTCCCTTCGCAATCGCGCGTAATGCGAACTTATGACCACGGACAACGTCCTGGCTTAAGGTGACCGCAGCATCATCAATGGTGACCTGGGTACCCGTCGCCATATCTGCTAACGCGACAGCAACGTTATCCTGCGAATGGATTTTAATGTATTGCATAGCAACCGACCTCTGGTCTTAATTCAGTTCAATCGCGAAGTAATCACGCGCATTGTTAAAGCAGATATTTTTCACCATCTCGCCCAGCAGCTGAATATCCGCCGGCGCTTCACCCGCGGCAACCCAGCGGCCGATCATCTGGCACAGGATGCGACGGAAATACTCATGGCGGGTGTAGGACAAGAAGCTGCGGCTGTCGGTCAGCATGCCGACGAAACGACTGAGCAGACCAAGCTGCGCCAGCTGGGTCATCTGACGTTCCATGCCGTCTTTCTGATCGTTGAACCACCAGCCGGAACCGAACTGCATCTTGCCCGGCATCCCTTCGCCCTGGAAGTTACCGATCATCGTGCCCAGCACTTCGTTATCGCGCGGGTTCAGGCAGTAAAGAATGGTTTTCGGCAGCAGGTTTTCTTCATTCTGCTTGCTCAGCAGTCGGGACAGCTCTTCCGCCATCGGGCGATCGTTGATGGAATCAAAGCCAACATCCGGCCCTAACAGCTTGAACTGACGCTGATTATTGTTACGCAGCGCGCCAATGTGATACTGCTGGACCCAGCCACGGCGAGCGTATTCTGCTCCCAGGAAGACCAGCACAGCCGTTTTAAACTGCGCCACTTCATGTTCGCACAGGATGGAACCGGCCAGACGGCGGGCAAGGATGCTATCGAGTTCCGCTTCGCTGGCTTCAGCAAACAGCACCACATCCAGCGCATGGTCGGAGACTTTACAGCCGTGCGCGGCGAAGTGATCCAGACGTTTGACCAGCGCAGCCTGCAGATCGGCAAAGCGGCGGATGTCGGTATCTGAAACTTCACCCAGCTTCGCCATGTAGTCGTTAAACGTCGCCTGCTCAATGTTGAACGCTTTATCCGGACGCCAGCTTGGCAGCACTTTGGTCGTGAAGGTCGCGTCTTTCGCCACCGCCGCATGATGTTCCAGCGAATCGATCGGATCGTCGGTGGTGCCGACCATTTTCACGTTCATCTGCGTCATGATACCGCGGGCGGAGAAGCGCTCCTGGGCCAGCAGATCGTTGCACTGATTCCAGATCTCATCCGCGGTGGACGGAGACAGCAGCTTACCCGTAATCCCAAACGGGCGGCGCAGCTCCAGATGGGTCCAGTGATAGAGCGGATTGCCGATCGTATGCGGTACGGTAGCTGCCCATGCGTCAAACTTCTCGCGGTCCGAAGCATCGCCGGTACACAGGCGTTCAGCCACGCCATTGGTGCGCATTGCGCGCCATTTGTAGTGGTCACCTTTCAGCCAGATGTCATACAGGTTTTTAAAACGATAATTTTCGGCAATCTGCTGCGGCGGAAGGTGGCAGTGATAGTCGAAAATCGGCTGGTCTTTGGCGTAGTCGTGGTACAAACGGCGGGCAAACTCGGTATCAAGCAGAAAATCTTCGGTCATAAACGGTGTCATTTTCATTTCCTCTTCGCCCCATTGAGGAGCCCTTCAGATGATTGACTATCATGCTGACAAAGTTATCACACCAATTTCTACAGGCCGAAATCTTTTTCGTGAGATAGATCAATAAACGCTGACAAAAAAAGTACCCTTTCTGGAGTAAACCCTCGTGCAAGCCGCGCCAGCACTGGCTTTGCTCGCAAGAAATAATACCCCCATAAACTTTCCCACTTTTGTGACAGTACTCAACTTTTAAAGTTGTATGACAAGTTATCTTTCTGCCGTCGCAACATATAAACCGTTGGAATGTATTCGCGATGATTCAATACATCGCATTGACCGGTACGGATACCGAATTAAGCAAAACAATTGATGGCAAGGTTCGGGCCATATGGGTTTTCCCTCCTGAGCCCTCCGTTTCTCCTTCTCAACCCCTGTACAGGGTTTGAAGATGGCCGCACTCGCTGCGGAGATATAACAAACGATGAGGTTTTACATGCGTAAAATTAAAGGGTTACGTTGGTATATGATCGCACTGGTGACAATGGGCACCGTGCTGGGTTACCTGACACGTAACACTGTGGCTGCGGCTGCGCCGACTCTGATGGAAGAGTTACACATCTCCACCCAACAGTATTCCTATATCATCGCAGCCTATTCAGCTGCTTATACCGTCATGCAGCCGGTGGCAGGCTACGTCCTTGACGTGCTGGGGACGAAGATCGGTTATGCCTTCTTCGCGATCGCCTGGGCCGTTTTCTGTGGTTCAACGGCGCTGGCGGGCAGCTGGGGCGGATTAGCGCTGGCTCGTGGCGCGGTCGGCGCGGCGGAAGCGGCGATGATCCCGGCAGGCCTGAAGGCCAGCTCCGAATGGTTCCCGGCAAAAGAACGCTCTATTGCCGTCGGTTACTTCAACGTGGGCTCCTCAATCGGCGCGATGATCGCCCCGCCGCTGGTCGTCTGGGCGATTGTGATGCACAGCTGGCAGATGGCGTTCATTATCTCCGGTGTCCTGAGTTTTATCTGGGCCATGGCGTGGCTGGTCTTCTATAAACACCCTCGTGACCAGAAAAAATTAACCACTGAAGAACGCGACTACATCATCGGCGGTCAGGAATCGCATCACCAGACCAACAACAGCAAGAAAATGTCTCCGTGGCAGATCCTGCGCAACCGTCAGTTCTGGGGCATCGCGCTGCCGCGCTTCCTTGCCGAGCCAGCATGGGGGACCTTCAATGCCTGGATCCCGCTGTTCATGTTTAAAGTCTATGGCTTTAACCTGAAAGAAATCGCGATGTTTGCATGGATGCCAATGCTGTTTGCTGACCTGGGCTGCATCATCGGGGGCTATCTGCCGCCGCTGTTCCAGCGCTGGTTCGGGGTTAACCTGATTGTGTCGCGTAAAATGGTCGTGACCATGGGCGCACTGCTGATGATTGGCCCGGGGATGATCGGCCTGTTTACCAGCCCGTTTGTGGCTATCGCCCTGCTGTGCGTCGGCGGCTTTGCCCACCAGGCACTGTCCGGTGCGCTGATTACGCTCTCTTCCGACGTATTTGGCCGTAACGAAGTGGCTACGGCAAACGGCCTGACCGGTATGGCGGCCTGGATGGCGAGTACCATGTTCGCCCTGGTGGTCGGCGCTCTGGCGGATACCATTGGTTTCAGCCCGCTGTTCGCCGTACTGGCGGTCTTCGATCTGCTGGGCGCCCTTGTCATCTGGACCGTACTGAAGAACAAGTCAGCCGATGACGACGCCCCGCCGCTCAAAACGACTAAGCCGGTGACGCAAAGCTAGTCCTGATACGGTGAGATCTGTTTACAAAGCCGCCTCATTGAAGGCGGCTTTTTCATGTCTGACGGTGGTGAGATGCGCGTAAAAGTGGTATAACAAATCCAATATTGTCGCCATCTTCCGGGAGCGAATATGGAAATCACAGAACCGCGTCGTTTGTATCAGCAGCTTGCTGCCGAGCTGAAGGCGCGTATTGAGCAAGGTGTTTACCTTGTGGGCGATAAGCTGCCTGCAGAGCGGTTTATCGCCGATGAAAAGAGCGTCAGCCGCACCGTGGTTCGCGAAGCCATTATCATGCTGGAAGTGGAAGGCTATGTGGAAGTGCGTAAAGGCTCTGGCATCCACGTCATCTCCAACCATCCGAAGTATCAGCAGGTGGTTGATGAAACGCTGGAGTTCGCCAGCTACGGCCCCTTTGAACTGCTGCAGGCGCGTCAGCTTATTGAAAGCAATATTGCCGAGTTCGCCGCCACCCAGGTGACCAAGCAGGACATCATGAAGCTGATGGAGATCCAGGAGAAGGCGCGTAAAGAGAAATGCTTCCGCGATTCGGAATGGGATCTTCAGTTTCATGTCCAGGTAGCTCTGGCGACGCAAAATACGGCGTTAGCCGCTATTGTTGAAAAAATGTGGACCCAGCGCGTGCATAACCCGTACTGGAAAAAGCTCCATGACCATATCGACCTGCGCACCGTGGATAACTGGTGTGACGATCATGACCAAATTCTGAAAGCGCTGATTCGCAAAGATCCGCACGCGGCGAAACTGGCCATGTGGCAGCATCTGGAGAACACTAAGCTGATGTTGTTCAACGAGACCAGCGACGATTTTGAATTCAATGCCGACCGCTATCTGTTTGCAGAAAATCCGGTCGTTCACCTCGATACCGCGGCCAATGGCGCAAAATAAGCGGTTATCTTCATTTCAGGCAGGCTGTCAGCGCCTGCCCGCAAACCCGCCAGGGTAAGCAAACATCTATAGTGTCAGCCTGTGTAAAGAGACTCGCCTCCCGCCACCGCAATCAGCAAAATCAACGAGCAACCGACTGCAATTTTTCTGACGTAAACTCAGCGATTTTGTTACAATTAGATGCATTTTGACGTTCTGAAGTAGGCTTGCGTTGATTTCACTTTTAACAGGGAACCGTTCAGAACGCACCAACAGCGACCATAATCTCATAAGAATCTATGTCGCAATACACGCTGCGTTCAGACATACCGTTAACCGATGTACCAGGAATCGTGAATGGAACTATTAACCCAATTGTTGAATGCTTTATGGAGCCAGGATTACGAGACCCTCGCGAATCCCTCCATGATTGGCATGCTTTACTTTGTCTTATTTATGATTTTGTTCCTTGAAAACGGCCTGCTTCCCGCCGCCTTTTTACCCGGCGACAGCCTGCTGGTGCTGGTCGGCGTTCTGATAGCCAAAGGGGCGATGGGTTTTCCCGAAACCCTGCTTCTGCTGACGACGGCAGCCAGCCTGGGTTGCTGGCTCAGCTACATTCAGGGCCGCTGGCTCGGCAATACGCGAATTGTGCAAAACTGGCTTTCACATTTGCCCTCCCACTACCACCAGCGCGCACATCACCTGTTTCATAAGCACGGGCTCTCCGCCTTGTTGATGGGCCGCTTTATTGCCTTCGTTCGTACGCTGCTGCCGACCATTGCCGGACTTTCGGGTCTGAACAATGCCCGCTTCCAGTTCTTTAACTGGATGAGCGGCCTGCTGTGGGTTTTGATTCTGACTTCCCTGGGTTACCTGCTGGGTAAAACCCCGGTATTCCTCAAATATGAGGATCAGCTGATGTCCTGCCTGATGCTGCTGCCGGTTGTGCTGCTGGTGTTTGGCTTAATCGGCTCGTTAGTTGTCCTGTGGAAGAAAAAATACAGAAGCCGGAGCTGATAATGGCCATAAAAAGCCTCTCCCGACGCCGGATTAGCTGGCTGCTGGGCGGTTCTGTTTTTTTGTGCGCGCTGTTCTGGCTATGGCTGGCGGTGCAGCAACAGGAATCAACCCTGACTATCCATCCTGTCTCCCAGGGCGTTGGCATGCCTGACGGTTTTTCCGTCTGGCATCATCTCGACGCAAACGGCATTCGTTTTAAAAGTATCACCCCGCAAAAAGACGGCCTGTTAATCAAATTTGATTCCAGCGCCCAGGGTATCGCCGCGAAAGAAGTGCTGGGCCGCGCCCTGCCACATGGTTATATTATTGCTTTGCTGGAGGAAGAAAATACGCCGACAGCATGGCTCTCCCGTCTGCGCGATGCGCCACACAGGTTGGGATAACTAGCCAAAATTCTGAATATTTTCACGCAGTTTGGTGGTTTCCCGTTTTCCTGACTATGCTTAAGACTGCGGGAGCCACCGGGCTGACGTTTATCGACTGGATCGGGCATATCTCCCGGGTATGCCCTCACACAATGGAAGGTAGCATCCATGAAATACCGCATCGCTTTGATTCTGGTTTTGACTTCGCTGAGCTCCAGCGCCTTTGCCATCTCCCCCTGTCAGGAAAAAGAGCAGGATATCCAGCGGGAGATTAGCTACGCCGAAAAACATCACAACCAGAACCGGATTGATGGTTTGAACAAAGCGCTTCGTGAAGTCAGAGCGAACTGCAGCGACGGTAAGCTCAAAGCCGAACATCAGCAAAAAATCGCAAAACAACGCGAGGAAATTACCGAGCGTCAGCGCGATTTGAAGGAAGCTGAGCAGAAAGGCGATGCCGATAAAATCAGCAAGCGCCAACGCAAGCTTGATGAAGCGCAGCACGAGCTGAAAACGCTTGAGTCGCGTGATTACTAATAAGCCACACTTTACATGGACCCACTCTACAGGAGAGAAAGATGCCTAAAGACAACGTTGCAGACGATCTGCGTGCAGAACTGAAGACGCTGGCTGATACCCTGGAAGAAGTGCTTAACTCCTCCACGGATAAGTCAAAAGAAGAGATTGGCAAACTGCGTAGCAAAGCAGAGAGCGCACTGAAAGAGAGCCGCGTCCGGCTCGGTGAAACCAGCGATGCCATCGTCAGACAAACGCGTGAAACCGCCGCCCGCGCCGACGAGTACGTCCGTGAAAATCCGTGGACCGGTGTAGGTATTGGCGCAGCCGTCGGGCTGGTGCTGGGTGTCCTGCTGACGCGTCGTTAATTATGGCGGATTCTCAACACACGCAGGGGCCGGGAAAGAGCGTTTTCGGTATCGGCCAGCGGATCATTACGCTGCTGGTTGAAATGGTCGAAACGCGCCTGCGCCTGGTGGTCGTGGAGCTGGAAGAAGAGAAGGCGAACCTCTTCCAGCTGTTTTTGATGCTGGGGCTGACGCTGCTGTTTGCCGCCTTTGGCCTGATGAGCCTGCTGGTTCTGATTATCTGGGCCATCGATCCCCAGTATCGGCTGTACGTAATGATTGCGACCACCGCTGTGCTGCTGCTCAGCTCGTTAATCGGCGGTATCTGGACGCTGCGCAAAGCCCGCCGTTCGACTTTCCTGCGCTTGACGCGCAAAGAGCTGGCTGAAGACCGCGCTCTGCTGGAGGACGAACGCCTATGAACAGCAAACAGCAACGCGAGCAGCGGAAAGCGCTGCTGCTGCGCCAGATCCAACAGCAGCGGCTGGATTTAATCGCCAGCCGTCGCGACTGGCTCGAAGCGACCGCCCCGTTCGACCGCGGCTGGCTGACCCTCCAGCATCTTCGCTCCTGGGCGGTGGTCGGCAGCGGTATCATGGCAGTATGGTCCGTTCGTCACCCGCGCTTTTTACTGCGCTGGACTAAACGCGGCTTCGGTCTCTGGAGCGCCTGGCGCATGGCAAAACGCCTGCTGCGCCAGACATCCTCCCTCTAAACACCCTGCCCGTCACACCTCCGCCATCCCTGTTTTCCTTGTTCCGGGGCGTAAACGCCTCGTAACTGGCGCCGCTCTTCGTCACCACTCCAGCCGCCGACGGCGGCGTTGAGCTCTGCTCGTGGCCCTTGTCAGGTCGCGTTTACCGATCGCGATCACTCAGAATCTTTGATGAAGATCTACAGTTTTCCTTGCTAACAATTCCTTTCGAGCCTCGCTAATATTCTCTCCATCGACAGCAACCCCGCGTAACTACGCAGGATTGCACCAAAAAACAAAATCGCCGCCCTTTGGGTTTTCTGGAGTAAGAAATGAAAAAATTAGAAGATGTTGGTGTACTGGTAGCACGCATTCTGATGCCAATCCTGTTTATCACTGCAGGTTGGGGAAAAATCACCGGTTATGCGGGTACTCAACAATATATGGAAGCCATGGGCGTACCGGGCGCATTACTGCCGTTAACCATTCTGCTGGAGTTCGGCGGCGGTCTGGCGATTCTGTTCGGTTTCCTGACACGTACTACCGCGCTGTTCACCGCAGGCTTCACCCTGCTGACCGCGTTCCTGTTCCACAGCAACTTTGCTGAAGGCGTGAACTCGCTGATGTTCATGAAAAACCTGACCATCGCAGGCGGTTTCCTGCTGCTGGCCATCACCGGTCCGGGCGCATTCAGCATCGACCGCGTGCTGAATAAAAAGTGGTAAGCACACTATACTGAGTGAAGAACAAAGCGAGGAGATATCTCCTCGCTTTTGCTATCTGAAGTCTGAAGGAGGAAAAAATGGGACAATTAATCGACGGCGTCTGGCACGATACCTGGTATGACACCAAATCCACCGGAGGGCGTTTCAAGCGTTCCGTTTCAGCCTTCCGCAACTGGCTGACCGCCGATGGCGCACCGGGCCCCTCCGGCGACGGCGGCTTTGCTGCAGAAAAAGATCGCTATCATCTGTACGTATCCCTCGCCTGCCCGTGGGCGCACCGCACGTTAATTCTGCGCAAGCTCAAAGGTCTGGATCCTTTTCTTTCCGTCTCGGTGGTTCACCCCCTGATGCTGGAAAACGGCTGGACTTTCGACGACGATTTTCCCGAGGCGACCGGCGATACGCTGTATCAACATGAATTTCTCTATCAGCTCTACCTGCACGCCGATCCGCACTACACCGGACGCGTCACGGTGCCGGTTCTGTGGGATAAAAAGCAGCATACGATCGTCAGTAATGAGTCGGCTGAAATCATCCGCATGTTCAATACCGCCTTTGACGGACTGGGCGCCACCGCCGGCGATTACTACCCGCCCGCGCTGCGCGAAAATATCGATGCGCTGAACGGTTGGATCTACGACAACGTCAATAACGGCGTCTATAAAGCCGGGTTCGCCACCAGCCAGCAGGCCTATGATGAGGCTGTCGATGCGGTGTTCACCTCGCTGGAGCGCCTGGAACAAATTCTGGGCCAGCATCGCTATCTGACGGGTAGCCAGCTGACCGAGGCCGATATTCGTCTGTGGACAACCCTCGTGCGTTTCGACCCGGTCTACGTGACCCACTTTAAGTGCGACAAACGCCGTATCAGCGACTACCCCAATCTGTATGGTTTCCTGCGCGATATCTACCAGATGCCGGGTATTGCGGAGACGGTGAATTTTGCCCACATCCGCCACCACTACTATCGCAGCCATAAAACGATTAACCCAACCGGGATTATCTCCGTCGGTCCTCAGCAGGATCTCACCGAGCCGCACGGCCGGGACCTTCTGTTCCGCTAACCTGCCGGGCGCCCTTCCCGGCGCCCGATATTTTCAGATCCGGCATATTTACCCGTCTGCTATTCGCGTCTATTCTTATTGCGATCGCTTTAAAAACAAGTGATTGACCGTTAATCGAGGCGTAAAAATGGACTGGTATTTAAAAGTACTGAGAAACTACATTGGATTTGGCGGCCGCGCACGCCGCAAAGAGTACTGGATGTTTATTCTGGTCAACATCATCCTGACCGGCGTACTGAGCATCATCGATAAAATGCTGGGATGGCAGCGCGCAGGAGGTGAAGGCATCCTGACGACGATTTATGGCGTGTTGGTCTTTTTGCCGTGGTGGGCGGTGCAGTTTCGCCGTTTACACGATACGGATCGCTCGGCGTGGTGGCTGTTGCTGATGCTGATTCCGGTTATTGGCTGGCTGATCATTCTGCTCTTCAATTGCCAGAACGGCACGCCTGGGAACAACCGTTTCGGGCCGGATCCCAAATCCCTGTCATCGTGAATGATGCGCTCCTCCCGCGGAAGGAGCGCATAGCGGATTTACTTCCCGGCAAACAGCTTAGGGATCTCCCGCAGACACCATGATTTCGCTTCGCCCATACTGTCGCGGCGCCACGCCATAATGATGTCAATTTCATTGGTATATTCCGGGCTGACAACCCGTAAGCGCCCTTCGGCGATGTCTTTCTCGACCAGCGGATAGGGCATCGTCGCCACCCCCAGTCCCGCCAGCAGAGCCTGACGTTTATCTTCAATAGTACTGACCGTTAAGCGCGGCTGTTTGTCGAGCAGCTGTACCGTCAGAACCGGACGCTCGCGGGCGGTATCTGCCACCGCCACGCCGCGATATTTTACCCGCGTCACTTCGGAAAGCGGCTCCGGCTCCTGGTGAATGGGGTGATCCGGCGCAGCAACATAGACGTTCAGCACCGAATAGAGTTTGCGGGAGTTAATCTCCGATGAGGAACGAAAATGCATATCAGGGGCGACAACGATATCCGCACGTCCCTGCTCCAGCCGCTCCCACGCGCCGGCCAGCACTTCGGTAAGCACCGACAGCTGGGTATTCGATTTGGTCGCCAGCTTCTCAATCAGCGGAAAGAAGTCCTGGGTTGGTACCAGGGCTTCGGTCACGATGGTCAGATGCGTTTCCCAGCCGCGCGAAAGCGCTTCGGCATCGGTGGTGAGCTTATCGGCCGCTTCCAGCAGCACGCGCCCGCGCTCCAGCAGCATCCGCCCAACGTTGGTGAATTTTGTCCGATGACCTGAGCGGTCAAACAGCACTACATCCAGTTCCTCTTCCAGCTTTTGCATGGTGTAGCTGAGGGCTGAGGGCACCCGTCCGAGTTCGTCGGCCGCAGCAGCAAAGCTCCCACGCCTGTCGATAGCGTCCATTACGCGTAACGCTTCCAGCGTCAATGCTCTCTCTTTAGCCATAGCACTCTCATTCAGGAAATTTGAATATACCGGGCAGAATATCTGGCTAACAATACAGCGTCCATACCTTTACCATTGATTTAGTGTAAAGAGAGGTCAAGAAAATGATTACTACCCGAACAGCCAAACAATGCGGACAAGCAGATTTCGGCTGGCTGCAGGCCCGCTACACCTTTTCCTTTGGACACTACTTTGACCCTAAACTGTTAGGCTACGCCTCTTTGCGCGTGCTCAACCAGGAAGTTCTGGCACCCGGCGCGTCGTTTCAACCGCGTACCTACCCGAAAGTCGATATCCTGAACCTGATTCTGGAAGGGGAAGCGGAATATCGTGACAGTGATGGCAACCATGTGCAGGCAAAGGCCGGCGAAGCGCTGCTGATATCCACTCAACCAGGGGTGAGTTACAGCGAGCACAATTTGAGTAAAGACGGTTCGCTGACGCGGATGCAGCTGTGGCTGGATGCCTGTCCGCAGCGGGAAAATCCGCTGCTGCAGAAAATGGCTATCGCTGGTAGCGGGCAACAGCTGCTCGCTTCACCTGACGGCGCGCACAACAGTTTACAGCTGCGTCAGCAGGTCTGGATCCACCATCTCGATCTCGCCAAAGGCGAGCGGGTTGATGTCCAGCTACACGGGCCGCGCGCCTACCTGCAATCGATTCATGGAACGGTGCATGCCGTCGCCCATGAAGAAGCAAAACAGGCCCTGACCTGCGGTGACGGGGCATTTATTCGTGACGAAGCTAACATTACCCTTGTTGCCGACACGCCATTGCGCGCTTTACTGATAGATTTACCGGTGTAATAACGGGAGTCATGGAGTCTGTCAGTGAGTAAGCATAAGAAGAAAGCAAAGAAAGCCGTATCGTCGCCCGAGCCGCTGTTAACGGAGCCAACGAAGGCCGTAAGTTTTGGCTATGAAGAGATGCTAAGCGAACTGGAAGCAATTGTTTCAGAAGCCGAAATTCGGATTCAGGACGAAGAAAACACCGCCTGAACGGCCACCTTCGGAAATAGCAAAACGCCCTGCTTAGCTTATCCTGCGCAGGGCGTTTTTGCATGATTGACGCTGACCGATAAGCCGCTTTCTTGTCATTGAGAGCGGAGTGGACTGTCATTCATCGTCTTCTGCCGCATATCGCAAAACGCCCATACAGATTGCGCTGTATGGGCGTTTTTGAATGAGTTGATGCTGACCGATAAGCCGCTTTCTTTTCATTGAGAGCGGAGTGGACAGTCATTCATCGTCTTCTGCCGCATATCGCAAAACGCCCATACAGATTGCGCTGTATGGGCGTTTTTGAATGAGTTGACGCTGACCGATAAGCCGCTTTCTTTTCATTGAGAGCGGAGTGGACAGTCATTCATCGTCTTCTGCCCCATATCGCAAAACGCCCATACAGATTGCGCTGTATGGGCGTTTTTGAATGAGTTGAAGCTGACCGATAAGCCGGGTTCTGTCGTGGACAGTCATTCATCTAGGCCAGCAATCGCTCACTGGCTCAAGCAGCCTACCCGGGTTCAGTACGGGCCGTACCTTGTGAACCCCTATTTGGCCTTGCTCCGGGTGGAGTTTACCGTGCCACGAACTGTTACCAGTCGCGCGGTGCGCTCTTACCGCACCCTTTCACCCTTACCTGATCCCGCTTGCGCGGGCCATCGGCGGTTTGCTCTCTGTTGCACTGGTCGTGGGTTTCCCCCCCAGGCGTTACCTGGCACCCTGCCCTATGGAGCCCGGACTTTCCTCCCCTCCGCCCGTCTCCCCCGAAGAGGACGACGACGAAGCGGCGACTGTCTGGTCAGCTTCGGCGCGAAGTATAAAAGGTTTACCGTCGGTTGTCATCCTTCCATCACAATCCCGACCTGCAAAGTCGCGGCAACATTCCGTGAAGCGCGATAAATATTGTCCGAAGCACCGCGGAAGGCCTCCTCCAGGCTCGTGATAGTGGTCAGCACGCTGAACACCGCGTCGATACCATACTGATGTACCACGCCGACATCGCGGGCCAGGCTGCCGGCAATACCAATCACCGGCTTACGGTATTTTTTCGCCACGCTCGCGACGCCGACCGGGACCTTACCGCTAATGCTTTGACTGTCGAGCCTTCCTTCACCGGTCACCACCAGCGAACAGTCAAGAATATGCTCTTCCAGATTCAGCGCCTGGGTCACAATCTCGATACCGCTACGTAATTCAGCATTCAGAAATGCCATCAGCGCCGCCCCCATGCCACCTGCGGCACCGGCTCCGGCGACCTCTTTGACATCGACACGCAGAGTTCGCTTAATCACATCCGCATAGTGCTCAAGATTACGATCCAGCTCGAGGATCATCGCTTCCGTCGCCCCTTTTTGCGGGCCGAAAATCCACGAAGCGCCCGTCTCGCCAGTCAGTGGGTTAGAGACATCGCAGGCCACGTGAATTGAACACTCCTGCAACCGAACATCCAGTGCGGACAGGTCAATCGAATTCAGGCAGGCAAGGCTGCCACCGCCGTCACCAATATCAACGCCGTTCGCGTCGCGAAGCCGCGCGCCCAGCGCCTGCACCATCCCTGCGCCACCGTCGTTGGTTGCACTGCCGCCAATACCAATAATGATCTTTCTCGCCCCATGCTCCAGCGCCTGCAAAATCAGCTCACCGGTACCACGCGAGGTCGTCAACAGCGGATTGCGCTGCGCGGGAGGCACCAGCCCCAGCCCGCTGGCCGCCGCCATTTCAATAAACGCGGTTTGACCATCCCCGGAAAGCCCCCAGCAGGCATCAACCGGCACACCCAGCGGCCCCGTCACACAAGCGCTCATTTTGGTTCCCTGTGTCGCGGCGATCATCGCCTCAACGGTCCCTTCTCCGCCATCGGCGAGAGGGACCTTCACATAGAGCGCATCGGGGAAAATCTCCCGAAAACCTTTTTCTATAGCCTGTGCAACCTCAGTGGCCGAGAGGCTTTCTTTATATGAGTCTGGGGCGATTACGATTTTCATAGTTATTAGCCTGACAGTGCCGCGCAAGGCAAGAATTACAGGGCGCTATCCGCGCCCTTCTTGTTAGCGAGTGACTTCCACTTTCGCCAGTTTTTCGTAGTAGCACGCAAGCGCGCTGTGGTCGGCGGTACCCAGACCGTCAGCGCGCAGCGCCTGCATCATCTCCATCACCGCCGCGGTCAGCGGCAGCTGCGCCCCCACGCCGTGGGACGTATCCAGCGCATTCGCCAGATCTTTGATATGCAAATCGATACGGAAGCCCGGTTTAAAGTTGCGATCCATCACCATCGGCGCTTTGGCATCCAGTACGGTGCTGCCGGCCAGACCGCCGCGGATTGCCTGATACACCAGATCCGGGTTCACACCTGCTTTGGTCGCCAGGGTCAATGCTTCAGACATGGCCGCAATATTCAGCGCCACGATCACCTGGTTGGCCAGCTTGGTCACGTTGCCCGCACCGATATCGCCGGTATGCACGACAGAACCCGCCATCGCTTTCAGCAGGTCATAATATTGGTCAAAAATCGCTTTATCACCGCCAACCATGACCGACAAAGTACCGTCAATGGCCTTCGGCTCGCCGCCGCTGACCGGCGCATCCAGCATATTTACGCCTTTCGCCTTTAGCGCATCGCTGATTTCGCGGCTCGCCAGCGGAGCAATGGAGCTCATATCAATCAGCACGGTGCCCGGCTTCGCCCCTTCAATAATGCCGCCTTCGCCCAGCGCCACCTCTTTCACATGCGGAGAGTTCGGCAGCATGGTGATGATCACCTCACACTGTTCAGCTATCGCTTTCGCCGAAGCGGCGGTTTCAGCGCCTGCGGCAATCACTTCTGCGATGGCTTCCGGATTACGATCGGCAACCACCAGCGAGTAACCCGCTTTGAGGAGGTTTTTACTCATGGGTTTACCCATGATGCCAAGGCCAATAAAACCAACTTTCATTGTCATGTCTTTATCTCTCTTGTTCCGGTGGCGGTTATTTCTTAAAGGAATCAGCCAGTTTCTGCGTGGCGGAGCGGAATACGCCCAGATCGCTGCCGACGGCGACAAAGGTCGCGCCCCATTCCAGATAACGACGCGCATCCGCTTCTACCGGCGCCAGAATACCGCTCGGCTTGCCGTGCTTTTTCGCGCTCGCAAAGATGTGCTGGATAGCCTGCTGGACCTGCGGGTGAGAGGCGTTGCCCAGATGTCCCAGCGCGGCGGCCAGGTCGCTTGGGCCGACAAAAATACCGTCAACGCCCGCAGTCGCGGCAATCGCATCGACATTATCCACCCCCTGCTGGCTTTCAATTTGTACCAGGAGGGTGATGTTTTGGTTCGACTGCGCGAAGTAATCCGGCACCGTGCCAAACATGTTGGCGCGGTGCGACACGGAAACGCCGCGAATTCCTTCTGGCGGATAGCGCGTGGCGGCGACAGCGTCGAGCGCTTCCTTTTCGCTTTCCACAAACGGGATCAAAAAGTTATAGAAACCAATATCCAGCAGGCGCTTAATGATCACCGGCTCGTTAGTCGGTACGCGCACAACCGGCGCGCTGACGCTGCCTTTCAGCGCCATCAACTGGGGGATAAAGGTGGAGATATCGTTCGGCGCATGTTCGCCGTCCAGCACCAGCCAGTCGAAACCGGCCAGGCCTAATACTTCTGTCGTGATGGGGCTGGCCAGGGCGGACCAGCAACCAATTTGAATCTGATGCGCCGCCAGGGCCGCCTTAAATTTGTTCGGGAAGATATCGTTATTCATCACTTATACCTTGTCACTCAACCGTTAATTATTTCTGCAGTTACACATATTGAATGTGGTCGACAATAAACGGATAGCCAATCATTGCTATCAGGCCGAACATTCAATGAAGATTAGCGCTGCGTTGAATAAGCGCATTGCACTTCATTTATTTATTTTTGGTGTGCCTCTTAATTGTTTATAAACCGATATCAGAAGCACTCGATTTACTCATCTGGCGCATAGCAAGCATGACTCAGTATAATCAGCTGGCGGTCATAGAACACCGTGCAAAAAACCCATAAAATAGAATAAATAATCATTATAATTGTGCATACGCCATAATCAGTGGGCGCTGATGCACAGTTCCAGTGTTTTCCCTTGGCAGCGGTTTTGCTCCCGCGACAATGAGTGACTGGGATCACACATCCAAATCAAAACACCTGACATTCTTTGCCGAAGAAATTCGTTCATCAGAAACTGAATAGCCGTTTTATTTTATTATTCGCACCTTGCTGGAGAATACTGGACAATGGCCGACATTGAAATCAGACAGGAATCGCCGACGGCGTTTTATATAAAAGTACACCAAACGGATAATGTAGCGATTATTGTTAACGATCGAGGTTTAAAAGCCGGAACGCGTTTCCCTGACGGACTGACGCTCATCGAACATATCCCGCAAGGTCACAAAGTAGCATTGATTGATATTCCTGTACGCGGTGAAATCATCCGCTATGGCGAAGTCATTGGCTACGCGGTGCGCGACATCCCGCAGGGTAGCTGGATTGACGAATCGCTGGTTGAACTGCCGAAAGCGCCGCCGCTGAACACGCTACCGCTGGCAAACAAAGTTCCGGAGCCTCTGCCTGCGCTGACCGGTTACACCTTTGAAGGGTATCGCAACGCCGATGGCAGCGTCGGCACCAGAAACCTGCTCGGTATCACTACCAGCGTGCACTGCGTCGCGGGAGTCGTCGACTATGTGGTGAAAATTATTGAACGAGACCTGCTGCCGAAATACCCGAATGTCGACGGTGTGGTCGGTCTCAACCACCTGTATGGCTGCGGCGTGGCGATCAACGCCCCGGCCGCCGTGATCCCTATTCGCACGATCCATAATCTGGCGCTAAACCCCAATTTCGGCGGTGAAGTCATGGTGGTTGGGCTCGGCTGTGAAAAGCTCCAGCCGGAACGCCTGCTCCAGGGCACCGAAGATGTTCAGCCCATCGCCGTCGACAGCGCCAGTATCATCCGCCTGCAGGATGAACAGCATGTCGGGTTCCAGTCAATGGTTGACGATATTTTGCAGGTAGCGGAACGGCATCTGACAAAACTGAATGCCCGCCAGCGTGAAACCTGTCCGGCCTCAGAGCTGGTGGTGGGCATGCAGTGCGGCGGCAGCGATGCCTTTTCCGGCGTGACCGCCAATCCGGCGGTGGGCTACGCTTCCGATCTGCTGGTCCGCTGCGGCGCCACCGTCATGTTCTCTGAGGTCACTGAGGTTCGCGATGCTATCCATCTGCTGACGCCGCGGGCGATCAACGAAGAAGTGGGTAAGCGTCTGCTCGAAGAGATGGCCTGGTACGATAACTACCTCGATTCAGGTCAAACCGATCGCAGCGCCAATCCCTCCCCCGGTAATAAGAAGGGCGGCCTGGCGAACGTAGTGGAAAAGGCGCTGGGTTCGATCGCCAAATCCGGCAAGAGCGCGATTGCCGAGGTCCTCTCACCAGGCCAGCGCCCAACCAAACGCGGCCTGATCTTTGCGGCTACCCCGGCCAGCGACTTTGTCTGCGGCACTCAGCAGGTTGCTTCGGGGATTACGGTTCAGGTGTTTACAACCGGGCGCGGCACGCCGTATGGTCTGGTCGCCGTGCCGGTCATCAAGATGGCAACCCGCACCGAGCTGGCAAACCGCTGGTATGACTTAATGGATATCAACGCCGGGACTATCGCCACCGGCGAAGAGACGATTGAAGAGGTTGGCCAGAAGCTGTTCGGGTTTATTCTTGATGTCGCCAGCGGCCGTAAGAAAACCTTCTCCGATCGGTGGGGCCTGTATAATCAGCTGGCGGTCTTTAACCCGGCGCCGGTGACCTGATTGCCCCTCGGGCGGCACGGTGCCAGCCGCCTGACCGCAGACCCTCTCCCCCTCGGGAAGGGGGTCTATGCCGCGTCCTGGCGCTTCACCAGTCGCACATCAATCCCGCTCTTGCGCAGCCCTTCCAGACTTTCCGTCGGAATGCCTTCATCGACAATAATCATATCAATGCGTTGCGTATCGATGATCTTATGCAGACTCGAACGATTAAATTTGGTGGAATCGGTGACGACGATAATGCGTTCCGCCACTTCACACATCCGCCGGTTCAGGCGGGCTTCATCTTCATTGTGGGTACTCACACCGCGATCGAGGTCGATGGCGTCGACGCCGAGAAAAAGCATATCGAAGTGGTAATTCAGTAAAGACTGCTCGGCCTGATCGCCATAAAACGACTGCGACTGACGGCGCAGATGTCCCCCGGTCATTAACAGTTCCACCCCTTCAGCATCCAGCAGCGCATTCGCCACATTCATCCCATTGGTCATCGCAATAATGTCCGTATGTTGATGCAACAGACGGGCGATTTCATAGGTGGTGGTCCCGGAATCGAGAATAATACGATGCCCCGGTTGAATCAGTTCTACCGCCGCCCGCGCGATGCTGCGCTTCACCGCGGTATTGAGCGAACTTTTATCTTCCACCGACGGTTCGGGAGCCGGCATTGTCCCGTCGCAGATCAGCGCGCCGCCGTAAGCGCGAACCGCAATACCTTGTTTTTCAAGGAAGGCCAGATCGTTGCGAATCGTCACCGTCGAGACACCGTATAAAAGAGAAAGATCGTTCACCTGCACGCTTCCCTGCTGCCGTAAGCGCTGGATAATCTGCTCACGCCTTTCACTGGTGCCGCTGATGCGCTTATCTGCAGAAGAGTCGGTACCGCTCATAAGTATTCCTTTCATCAAATCTTTCGTTTCATTTCGTTTGGTCTATTAACACCTTTCTTTTAACGGAATGCAAGCCCCATAAAGGCAGAGAGCAGCGCAACGCCCCTCGCTGAAACCTTTCATTATGTTTCTTTTGTGAAACAGATCGGAAAACTATTATCTTTCGTTTTATTTTTACATCACCATGATGCAGTATTAAATGAAACAAAACGAAAGATTAATCTCATTACCATCCGAAATGGAGAGGAAAGTGAAACATCTGACAAAAATGGTGGCGCAGCATAAACAAGGTAGAGGCAACGGTATTTATGCCGTCTGTTCCGCCCATCCACTGGTACTTGAGGCCGCCATTCGTTACGCCCGGGCGCAGCAAACCCCGTTACTGATTGAAGCCACATCCAATCAGGTCGATCAGTTCGGCGGTTATACCGGCATGACGCCGGCCGATTTCCGCGGTTTTGTCCACCAGCTCGCCGACTCGCTCGATTTTCCCCAATCACAGCTGATCCTCGGCGGCGATCACCTTGGGCCCAACCGCTGGCAAACCCTGCCTGCCGCCCAGGCGATGGCGAATGCCGATGATTTAATAAAAAGCTACGTCGCCGCCGGTTTTAAGAAGATCCACCTCGATTGCAGTATGTCCTGCGAAGGTGATCCGCTGCCGTTAACCGATGACATCGTCGCTGAACGCGCCGCGCGCCTGGCCGCGGTGGCGGAAGAGACCTGCCGTGAACGTTTCGGTGAATCTGACCTGGTCTACGTCATCGGCACCGAAGTCCCCGTCCCAGGCGGGGCTCATGAAACCCTGACCGAGCTACAGGTTACGACGCCTGATGCCGCGCGTGCGACGCTGGAAGCACATCGACATGCCTTTGAGCTACGCGGGCTGACCCACATCTGGCCACGTATCATCGGATTAGTGGTCCAGCCTGGCGTCGAATTCGATCACACGCATATTATCGACTATCAACCCCAGCAAGCCGAAGCGCTTAGCGCCATGGTTGAAGACTATGACGCGCTGGTCTTTGAAGCCCACTCGACCGATTACCAGACGCCGCAGGCGCTGCGGCAGCTGGTTAAAGATCACTTTGCTATTTTGAAGGTTGGCCCGGCGCTCACCTTCGCCCTGCGTGAAGCGCTGTTCTCACTGGCGGCAATAGAGGAGGAGCTGCTGCCTGCGAAGGCCTGCTCCGGGCTGCGTCAGGTGCTGGAAAACGTGATGCTCGATCGCCCGGAATACTGGCAAAACCACTATCACGGCGATGGTCATGCGCGACGTCTGGCGCGAGGCTATAGCTATTCAGACCGCGTGCGCTACTACTGGCCGGATCGGCAAATCGATGAGGCGTTTGCCCGCCTGGTGCGTAATCTCGCGGACTGGCCGCTCCCGCTGCCGCTCCTCAGTCAGTATATGCCGCTGCAGTACATCAAAGTTCGCGAGGGCGATCTCAAGGCGGAGCCGCGAGAACTCATCCTCGATCACATTCAGGACATACTGCAGCAGTACCACGCCGCCTGTGTGGGCGTTACGTCCCATAACGCATAACAACGAAGAGGAAAACGCGATGCCAAACATTGTCTTAAGCCGTATTGATGAACGTTTGATCCACGGTCAGGTAGGTGTCCAGTGGGTCGGATTTGCGGGAGCAAACCTGGTACTGGTGGCCAATGATGAGGTTGCTGAAGACCCGGTGCAGCAAAACCTGATGGAAATGGTCCTGGCAGAAGGGATCGCCGTACGCTTCTGGTCACTGCAAAAGGTTATCGACAATATCCACCGCGCCGCCGATCGACAAAAGATTCTACTGGTCTGCAAAACGCCAGCAGATTTCTTACGCCTGGTCGAAGGCGGCGTTCCCGTCACACGTATCAACGTAGGCAATATGCACTACGCCAATGGCAAACAACACATTGCCAAAACGGTTTCTGTAGACGCTGACGATATTGCGGCGTTTAACGGCCTGAAGGCCGCCGGGGTGGAATGCTTTGTTCAGGGCGTTCCGACAGAACCCGCTTTGGATCTCTTTAAACTACTCTGAGGGATTCATAATGGAAATCAGTCTGTTGCAGGCATTTGCGTTGGGCATTCTGGCCTTTATTGCGGGCCTGGATATGTTCAATGGTTTGACACATATGCACCGTCCGGTGGTGCTCGGCCCGCTGGTTGGCCTGATTCTGGGCGATCTGCATACCGGCATTTTAACCGGCGGTACGCTGGAACTGGTCTGGATGGGGCTGGCACCGCTGGCCGGCGCTCAGCCGCCAAACGTGATTATCGGTACCATCGTCGGCACCACCTTTGCCATTACTACCGGCGTGAAACCTGACGTTGCCGTCGGTGTCGCCGTGCCCTTCGCCGTCGCAGTACAAATGGGGATCACCTTCCTGTTCTCGGTGATGTCAGGGGTGATGTCTCGCTGCGACCGTATGGCAGCGAATGCTGATACCCGCGGTATTGAACGGGTTAACTATCTGGCGCTGCTGGCGCTGGGGATTTTCTATTTTCTCTGTGCTTTTCTGCCGATCTATTTCGGCGCGGAACATGCGAAAACGGCCATTGATGTTCTGCCTGAGCGCCTGATTGACGGTCTCGGCGTGGCTGGCGGCATTATGCCTGCTATCGGCTTCGCTGTTCTGCTGAAAATCATGATGAAAAACGTCTATATCCCCTATTTTATCATCGGTTTTGTCGCCGCTGCCTGGCTGAAGCTACCGGTGCTGGCCATTGCCGCCGCGGCGCTGGCAATGGCGTTAATAGACCTGCTGCGTAAATCTCCTGAACCGACTGCTTCTGCGGCACAGAAAGAGGAATTCGAAGATGGCATCTAATCAAACCACTCTGCCAGGCGTCTCCGCTCCTGAAGAGACGTTGCTTTCCGGCGTGAATGAAAACGTCTACGAAGACCAGAGTCTCGGTGCGGAGCTGACGAAAAAAGACATTAACCGCGTCGCCTGGCGGTCCATGCTTTTACAGGCCTCCTTCAACTATGAACGTATGCAGGCTTCAGGCTGGCTGTACGGTCTGCTGCCCGCGTTGAAAAAGATCCATACCAACCAACGCGACCTGGCACGAGCCATGAAAGGGCATATGGGGTTCTTCAACACCCATCCTTTTCTGGTGACTTTTGTTATCGGCATCATTCTCGCCATGGAACGTTCCAAGCAGGATGTCAACAGCATTCAGAGCACCAAAATTGCCGTGGGTGCCCCGCTCGGCGGGATTGGCGATGCAATGTTCTGGCTGACGCTACTGCCCATTTGCGGCGGGATTGGGGCCAGCCTCGCGCTACAAGGCTCTATCCTCGGCGCGGTGGTGTTTATTGTGCTGTTTAACGTGGTACATCTCGGATTGCGCTTTGGTCTTGCACACTACGCGTATCGTATGGGCGTGGCGGCGATCCCTTTGATTAAAGCCAATACCAAAAAAGTCGGACACGCGGCGTCTATTGTTGGCATGACGGTCATTGGCGCGCTGGTGGCCACCTATGTCCGTCTCAGCACTACGCTGGAGATCACCGCGGGTGATGCGGTGGTGAAACTGCAAACCGATGTCATCGATAAACTGATGCCGGCGTTTCTTCCACTGGTTTATACCCTGACCATGTTCTGGCTGGTGCGTCGCGGCTGGAGTCCGCTGCGCCTCATCGCGCTCACCGTTGTGCTGGGCGTTGTGGGTAAATTCTGCCACTTCCTGTAAAAACAAAGAGGTATTCGATGTTAGGCATTATTTTGACGGGGCATGGCGGCTTTGCCAGCGGTATGGAAATGGCGATGAAACAAATTCTGGGTGAACAATCGCAGTTTATTGCCATCGACTTTCCAGAAACCTCAACCACGGCCCTGCTGACTGCGCAGCTTGAGCAGGCAGTCAACGCACTGGATGCTCAGGACGATATCGTTTTTCTGACCGATCTCCTGGGGGGAACCCCCTTTCGCGTAGCCTCGACGCTGGCAATGCAAAAAACCGGGCGCGAGGTGATTACCGGCACGAATTTGCAGCTACTGCTTGAAATGGTGCTGGAACGCGAGGGGCTGAACAGCGAGGCGTTTCGCCTGCAGGCGCTGGAATGCGGGCATCGCGGGTTAACCAGCCTGGTCGATGAACTGGCGCGCTGTCGCGAAGAAAAACCGGTTGAGGAAGGAATATGACGCAAATTCTGCGTGCCAGACGCTTGCTAACCGAGCAGGGCTGGCTTGCCGATCATCAGCTTCGGATGGAAGCGGGCGTTATCACCGCCATCGAGCCCGTTCCGGTTGGCGTCACCGCGCGCGATGCCGATCTGCTTTGCCCGGCCTACATCGATACGCATGTCCACGGCGGCGCGGGTATTGATGTGATGGACGAGGCACCGGAAGCACTCGACAGGCTGGCGATGTATAAAACTCGCGAGGGAGTGGGGGCCTGGCTCCCGACTACCGTCACCGCGCCGTTGCAGGCCATCCACGATGCGCTGGAACGTATCGCCCGGCGCACGCTTTCCGGCGGCCCCGGCGCCCTGGTATTGGGGAGCTATCTTGAAGGCCCCTACTTTACGCCAGAAAATAAAGGCGCCCATCCACCCGAGTTGTTCCGTGAACTGGATATCGCCGAGCTGGATACGTTGATTACTCGCTCCCGGCAAACGCTGCGGGTCGTGGCCCTGGCACCGGAAAAACCGGATGCCATACGGGCTATTCGCCATCTTAAACAGCAGGGTATCCGCGTCATGCTGGGCCATAGCGCTGCCACCTATGCACAGACCCGAGCGGCGTTTACCGCAGGCGCTGACGGGCTGGTGCATTGCTACAACGGCATGAGCGGATTACATCATCGGGAGCCTGGCATGGTCGGTGCCGGGTTAACCACCCGGCATACATGGCTGGAACTTATCGCCGATGGTCATCATGTCCATCCTGCCGCCATGCAGCTGTGTTGCAGCTGTGCCAGAGAGAGGCTGGTCCTGATCACCGATGCGATGCAGGCAGCCGGCATGCCGGATGGCCACTATTCGTTGTGCGGCGAAGAGGTAGAAATGCGTAAGGGCATCGTACGTACCGCTTCCGGTGGCCTCGCGGGCAGCACGCTCTCTCTTGATGCCGCCGTTCGCAACATGGTTGAACAAGCAGGGGCCACGCCAGAACAGGCCATTCATATGGCATCGCTCCACCCTGCTCGTCTGTTGGGTATCGACGATCGGCTGGGATCGCTGCGGGCGGGAAAATACGCCAACGTTATTGCGCTGGATGACAGCCTGCAGCTGCAAAAAATCTGGATTCAGGGACAGGCTCTCTCCCTTTAATCCTTTCGTTATGTATCACATTGGCCTTCGGCGTTGTACCGAAAGGCCTTTTCCTTTCTTTCTGAAATAACGCCAGTCTGACAATAAAAACACGTAATTTATTGTTTATCAGTCACATAAAAACATCATAACTTCAAAGATCACAGTTTTCGTTTTATTTCTAATTTCTTCCATTGAACTTTCGATTTCTTTCATATAGATTTTATCTAACTGATTACATGAATAAGTGAAACGAAACGAAAGATAGCGACATTTTTGCCAGCGTCTGATGTGGAATTCACACGACTAAGGACTGAGTTATGCCTGAAACCTATACCGCCGCCTTTGCCTCGACTGGCACCTGGACTGAAGCAGAGATTCGTCAACAGCCCTCCTGCTGGCTTCGCTCACTCAACAACATCGACAATAATCGTGCAACGATCGACAGCTTCCTCGCCCCGCTGCTGCGCAAAAACGATCTGCGGATTGTCCTGACTGGTGCTGGCACCTCCGCCTTTATCGGCGAGATCATCGCGCCCTGGCTGTCGCGCCAGAGCGGAAAAAATATCAGCGCGATCCCAACGACGGACCTGGTCACCAACCCCATGGACTATTTTAACGCCGCACATCCGCTGCTGCTGGTCTCCTTTGCCCGCTCCGGCAATAGCCCGGAGAGCGTCGCCGCCGTTGAGCTGGCCAATCAGTTCGTACCGGAATGCTACCACCTGTCGATTACCTGTAATGAAGCCGGCAGCCTGTACCAAAATGCGGTGAACCGCGATAACGCCTTTGCGCTATTGATGCCGGCAGAAACACATGACCGCGGCTTCGCAATGACCAGCAGTATCACCACCATGATGGCAAGCTGCCTTGCGGTATTCGCGCCGGAGACGATCAACAGCAAAACCTTCCGTGACGTAGCGGATCGTTGCCAAACGATCCTCACGTCGCTGGGTGATTTTAGCGATGGGGTGTTTGGTTATGAGCCGTGGAAACGGATCGTCTATCTTGGCAGCGGCGGATTACAGGGCGCGGCTCGTGAATCGGCCCTCAAGGTCCTGGAGCTGACCGCCGGTAAGCTGGCGGCGTTTTATGACTCCCCAGTCGGCTTTCGCCACGGACCTAAATCGCTGGTGGATAATGAAACGCTGGTGGTGGTGATGGTGTCCAGCCATCCCTATACCCGCCAGTACGATCTCGATCTACTGGCCGAGCTGCGTCGCGACAACCAGGCCATGCGCGTGGTAGCAATAGCGGCCGAAAGCGACGCCGCCGTCGAAGCCGGCCCACACATCCTGTTACCGTCTTCTTCCCGCACCTTTAGCGATGTCGAGCAGGCGTTCTGCTTCCTGATGTATGCCCAGACGTTTGCGCTCGCACAATCTATCCGCGTTGGTAATACCCCGGATACCCCTTCCGCCAGCGGTACGGTTAACCGCGTGGTGCAAGGTGTTGTCATTCACCCCTGGAATGCTTGAGAGGAACGCATCATGAGTATTATTTCGACGAAATATCTCCTGCTGGATGCCCAGGCAAAAGGCTATGCGGTACCGGCATTCAACATTCATAACGCCGAGACGATCCAGGCGATCCTTGAAGTCTGCAGTGAAATGCGATCGCCGGTGATCCTCGCAGGAACGCCGGGCACGTTTAAGCACATCGCGCTGGAGGAGATCTATGCGCTATGCAGCGCTTACTCCACTACCTACGACATGCCGCTGGCGCTGCATCTCGATCATCACGAATCGCTGGAAGATATTACCCGTAAAGTAAATGCCGGCGTTCGTAGCGCCATGATCGATGGTAGCCATTTCCCGTTTGCAGAGAATGTCCGGCTGGTGAAATCGGTCGTGGATTTTTGCCATGCCCGTGATTGCAGCGTCGAAGCAGAACTCGGACGCCTGGGCGGCGTGGAAGATGATATGAGCGTTGATGCTGAAAGCGCTTTTCTGACCGATCCGCAGGAGGCAAAGCGTTTTGTTGAATTGACCGGAGTCGACAGTCTTGCGGTAGCAATCGGCACCGCCCACGGGCTCTACAGCAAAACGCCAAAAATTGACTTCCAGCGTCTGGCGGAAATCCGCGAGGTCGTGGACGTACCGCTGGTGCTGCACGGCGCAAGCGACGTACCTGACGATTACGTTCGCCGCACCATCGAACTGGGGGTATGTAAAGTCAACGTCGCCACCGAGCTAAAAATCGCCTTCGCCGCGGCGGTCAAAAAATGGTTCGCCGAAAATCCGCAGGGTAACGATCCTCGCTACTACATGCGCGTCGGTATGGATGCCATGAAAGAGGTGGTCAGACACAAAATCACCGTCTGCGGCTCAGCCAGCCGTCTACTGCTCCCCGCTGAAGCCTGATCGCTTTCGCAGGCGGTCATGATACGCCTCTGTCCCACAGCGTTATTCACGACAGGATAACGCTGATAAAACGAAAACAAAGGACCTCTGCCCCATGAAAAAAGCGCTCAATGTTTCGTTGCTCGCCCTGTTTATTTCACAAAGTGCCTTTGCGGCGAACTATGCACTGAATAACGACAATATGGCTTTCTCATTCGATGATGCCAGTTCGGCTGTGGTGGTTAAAGATACGCATTCCGGCCATCAGCTGTCGCCCCAGGAACCATTCTTTCTGACGCTACCGGATGAGACCGTTATCCATACGGCTGATTTTAAAATCAGCCACGTTGAGAAAAAAGAGAATACGCTGGTGGTGGAGTACGTCCATCCCGATTTCAACGTGACCATGACGCTGAACCTGCTGAAAGGCAAGTACGCCAGTATCGATTACACCATTGCCGCCGTTGGCAAAGCGCAGAATGTCGCGAAAATCACCTTCTTCCCGACCAAAAAACAGGCGCAGGCCCCTTATGTCGATGGCGCAATTAACAGTTCGCCGATTATTGCCGACACGTTTTTCATGTTGCCGAATAAGCCTGTCGTCAATACTTATGCCTATGAAGGCACCACCAATCTCAACGTCGAACTGAAAACGCCCGTCCAGCCAGAAACACCGGTGAGCTATACCACCTGGTTTGGCACCGTGGCGGAAACCAGCCAGCTGCGCCGCAGTGTTAACCAGTTTATCGATGCCGTTCGCCCGCGCCCTTATAAACCCTACCTCCACTACAATAGCTGGATGGACATCGGCTTCTTTACCACCTACACCGAGCAGGACGTGCTGGGGCGTATGGATGAATGGAATAAGGCGTTTATTACCGGCCGCGGCGTACCTCTCGATGCTTTCCTGCTGGATGATGGCTGGGACGATCGTACCGGCAGATGGTTATTTGGCCCGGCATTCAGTCAGGGTTTCGGCAAGGTCAGGGAGAAAGCGGACAGCCTGCATAGTTCCGTCGGTTTATGGCTCTCACCGTGGGGCGGCTACAATAAACCGCGCGATATTCGCGTCTCTCATGCCAAAGAGTATGGTTTTGAAACGGTCGACGGTAAATTTGCGCTCTCAGGGCCTCGTTATTTCAAGAACTTCAATGAACAGATCGCCAGCCTGATTAAGAACGAACACATCACCTCCTTCAAACTGGACGGCATGGGCAATGCCAACTCACATATTGAGGGTAGCCCGTTTGCTTCCGATTTTGATGCCTCTATCGCCCTGCTACACAACATGCGTAGCGCAAACCCGAACCTGTTTATCAACCTGACGACCGGCACCGATGCCAGCCCGTCATGGCTGTTCTACGCTGATTCGATCTGGCGTCAGGGCGATGATATCAATCTGTACGGTCCCGGAACGCCGGTACAGCAGTGGATGACCTATCGCGACGCGGAAACCTGGCGCTCAATCGTAAGAAAGGGGCCATTATTCCCACTTAATTCCTTGATGTATCATGGTATTGTCAGTGCAGAGAATGCCTATTATGGACTGGAGAAAGTGCAGAGCGACGGCGATTTTGCCGATCAGGTGTGGAGCTATTTCGCGACGGGGACCCAGCTACAGGAGCTGTACATCACGCCGTCCATGTTGAACAAAGCCAAGTGGGACGTTCTGGCAGAGGCCGCAAAATGGTCGCGTGAAAATGCCCACGTGCTGGTGGATACACACTGGGTCGGCGGCGATCCGACGGCGCTTGAGGTGTATGGCTGGGCCTCCTGGAGCAAAGACAAGGCGATACTGGGACTGCGTAACCCTTCCGATAAACCGCAAAGTTACTACCTGAATCTGAAAAAAGAGTTTGAAATTCCTCAGGGCGAAGCAACCCGGTTTACTCTGACCGCTCGCTACGGCAATAACCCAACGGTTCCGGAGCATTATCAGGACGCCGTGGTTATTACGCTACAGCCGCTACAAACGCTGGTTTTTGAAGCCACGCCGATCAAATAAGATAAATGGCCCGGGGTTCCCGGGCCTGTCTCTTATCCCTGCTGCTCCAGCGCATATTTATACAGCGCATTTTTCTTCACGCCGTGAATTTCCGCGGCCAGCGCAGCGGCTTTTTTCAGCGGTAGCTCCGCCTGCAGCAGAGCCAGCGTACGCAGCGCGTCTGCGGGCAGGGCTTCTTCCTGCGCTTTAAACCCTTCGACGATCAGTACCATCTCGCCTTTACGCCGGTTCTCATCCTCTTTCACCCACGCCAGCAGTTCGCCAATTGGCGCGCCGTGAATGGATTCCCAGGTTTTGGTCAGCTCACGCGCCAGCACCACGTAGCGGGACTCTCCCAGCACCGTGCAGATATCTTCCAGGCTTTCCAGTAAACGGTGAGTTGATTCGTAAAAGATCAGCGTACGCGGCTCTTCTTCCAGCGCCTTCAGCGTATCGCGACGTCCTTTTGATTTTGCCGGCAGGAATCCTTCGTAGCAGAAACGATCGGAAGGCAGGCCTGCCGCGCTGAGCGCAGCAATGGCGGCACAGGGGCCCGGAAGCGGCACCACGCGGATATTGGCCTCGCGACAAGCCCGTACCAGGTGATAGCCCGGATCGTTGATCAGCGGAGTCCCGGCGTCAGACACCAGCGCAATGTTCTGCCCGTCTTTTAATTTCGCCAGAAGTGTTTCAGCTTTTTGCTGTTCATTATGGTCGTGCAGCGCAAATAAACGGGCGTTAATCGCAAAATGCTGGAGCAGCAAACCGGTGTGGCGGGTATCTTCCGCGGCAACTAAATCAACGGCTTGTAATACTTCCAGGGCACGCTGCGTGATATCAGACAGATTTCCGATCGGAGTGGGCACAATATAGAGCTGCCCCTGAGAATTATCTGCTGATTCGTGTTGTTTCATTGTCTCGTCCGTATTGCCGAATTAATATTGAGCATTGAGCCAAAAAAATATCACTGGATACATATGGTACCGTCAACATTTCTTCGTTCTAAACCCGCGCGTTGTCTGCCCGTACTGCTGGCTGCTTTGATCTTCGCTGGCTGCGGCACCCATACCCCGGATCAAAGCACGGCGTTTTTACAGGGTACGGCACAGGCAGATTCCAGTTACTACCTACAGCAAATGCAGCAAAGCTCGAATGATAGCAAGACCAACTGGCAATTACTCGCCATTCGTGCACTGTTACAGGAAGGCAAAAAGCAGCAGGCCATCGACCTGTTCAACCAGCTGCCCTCTAATCTCAACGGTACCCAGGCCCGCGAGCAATCTCTGCTGGCCGTCGAAGTGAAGCTGGCACAGAACGATTTCCAGGGCGCTCAGGCGCTGCTGAGCAAGCTCGATCCGGCAAGCTTCGAGACGAATCAGCAGCCGCGATACTGGCAGGCGCAGATTGATGCCAGCCAGGGCCGTCCGTCAATTACGCTGCTACGTGCCCTGATCGCCCAGCAGCCGCTGCTGAGTCAGCCGAAACAACAGCAGCAGAATATCGACGCGACCTGGAAAGCGCTCACCTCAATGACCCAGGATCAGGCTAACGCGCTGATCATCAATGCCGATGAAAACGTCCTGCAGGGATGGCTGGATCTGCAACGCATGTGGTTTGACAACCGTAACGATCCCACCCTGCTCAAAGCCGGCGTGAAAGACTGGCAAACCCGCTATCCGCAGAACCCTGGCGCGAAAATGCTGCCAACGGCGCTGGTGAATATGCAAAATTATAAACCGGCCTCAACCAATAAGATCGCCCTCCTGCTGCCGCTCAACGGCCAGGCCGCCGTCTTCGGTCGTACCATCCAGCAGGGTTTTGAAGCGGCGAAAAATGGCGCGCCGACCGTCACCGGAAACGCCGTTCCTGCCCAGGTTGCGCAGGCCGCCAGTGTCGCCAGCAGCGACGTCGTGAGCCCTTCACAGGCCGAAGTGGGTGACCTGACCTCAACCAATACCGCGCCGGTCCCTGTACAGGCGCCAGAGGCCGATCGGGCGCCGGCTCCGGTCACTGCGCCGACCGCCACTCAGGCTGCCGCGGTGCCGGAGCAGTCAGCCACCAGCGACGCCACCGCCACAACCGCGCAACCTGCGGTCAGCGCACCGCAGACCCAGCCGGTTGCCACCACCCCGGCCAACCCTTCGGCTGAACTGAAAATTTACGACACCACCACGCAACCAATGAGTCAGCTGCTCGCGCAGGTACAGCAGGATGGCGCCACCCTCGTCGTCGGCCCGCTGCTCAAAGATAACGTCGAGGATGTCATCAAGAGCAATACCTCGCTCAACGTACTGGCGCTGAATCAGCCGGAGAAAGTCGAAAATCGCGCCAATATTTGCTATTTCGCCCTCTCCCCGGAAGATGAGGCCCGTGACGCGGCGCGCCATATTCACGATCAGGGCAAACAAACGCCGCTGCTGCTGGCGCCTCGCGGCGCGCTCGGCGATCGCGTGGTGAACGCCTTCGCCAACGAGTGGTTAAAACTGGGTGGCGGAACCGTCCTGCAGCAGCGCTTCGGTTCCGCTTCTGAGCTGAAATCCAGCGTCAACAGCGGTATCTCTCTGAGCGGTACGCCCGTTTCTACGCTGCCGTCAGCGTCTGACAGCAGCCTCGGCAACCCGGAAGATGTCCCGGTCAGCAGTAGCGGTGGCGTCGACGCCGCCTGGATCCTGGCGACGCCGGAACAGATTGCCTATATCAAACCGATGATCGCCCTGCGCAACGGCAGCCAGAGCAATGTCACCCTGTACGCCAGCTCTCGTAGCGCCCAGGGCACTGCCGGTCCGGATTTCCGCCTGGAGATGGAAGGTTTGCAGTATAGTGAGATCCCGATGCTGGCCGGCAGCAACCCGGCGCTGATGCAGCAGGCGCTCTCCGCCGTGCGCAACGATTACTCACTGGCTCGCCTGTATGCAATGGGCGCGGATGCCTGGTCTCTGGCTAACCATTTCGCCCAGATGCGCCAGACGCCGGGCTTCGAGCTGAACGGTAACACCGGCGATCTGACGGCCACGCAGGACTGCGTGATCAACAGGAAATTGTCATGGCTCAAGTACCAACACGGACAGATCGTCGCAGCCAACTAACCAAACAGACCGGAGATGCCTGGGAAAACCAGGCTCGCCGGTGGCTGGAAAGCCGGGGGCTGCATTTTATCGCCGCCAACGCCCGCGAGCGGGGCGGTGAGATTGACCTCATCATGCGCGATGGCGCGGTAACCGTTTTTGTGGAAGTGCGCTATCGGCGCAGCGCAAGCTACGGGGATGCCGCCTCCAGCGTCACGCAAAAAAAACAACAAAGACTCCTCCAGGCTGCTCGCCTGTGGCTCTCCCGGCAGAATGGGAGCTTTGACACTGTGGATTGCCGTTTCGATGTGGTAGCCTTCACCGGAAACGACATCCAATGGCTGAGAAACGCCTTTGGCGAATAGCGTAAATGAATTAAGGGATCCCGTGCTCGATAGAATTAAAGCCTGCTTTACTGAAAGCATTCAAACCCAAATTGCAGCAGCGGAAGCTCTCCCGGATGCCATCTCCCGTGCGGCCTTGACCCTGGTACAGTCGCTGCTCAATGGCAACAAAATCCTCTGTTGTGGCAATGGCACCTCTGCCGCCAACGCACAGCATTTTGCTGCCAGCATGATTAATCGTTTTGAAACAGAGCGTCCTGGTTTACCCGCCATTGCACTAAATACCGATAATGTGGTCTTAACCGCAATTGCCAACGATCGCCTGCATGACGAAATCTACGCCAAGCAGGTTCGCGCGTTAGGCCACGCAGGTGATGTTCTGCTGGCCATTTCCACGCGCGGCAATAGTCGGGACATCGTGAAAGCCGTTGAAGCTGCCGTCACCCGCGATATGACCATCGTCGCACTCACCGGCTACGACGGCGGTGAGCTGGCTGGTCTGCTGGGCCAGCAGGATGTCGAAATCCGCATTCCGTCTCATCGCAGCGCGCGAATTCAGGAAATGCATATGCTCACCGTTAACTGCCTGTGCGATTTGATTGATAACACGCTTTTTCCACACCAGGACGATTAAGGAGAACACATGAAGGCTCTCTCGCCCCTCGCCATCATTCTTTCTGCGCTACTGCTACAAGGATGCGTTGCCGCAGCGGTAGTCGGAACGGCAGCTGTCGGCACCAAAGCCGCCACGGACCCGCGTACGGTCGGTACTCAGGTTGATGACAGTACGCTGGAACTGCGCGTCAACAGCGCGCTGTCGAAAGACGAGCAAATTAAGAAACAGGCGCGGATTAACGTTACCGCCTATCAGGGCAAAGTCCTGCTGACCGGTCAGTCTCCGGTGGCGGATCTCTCCGCGCGCGCGAAACAAATCGCCATGGGCGTCGAAGGCACAACGGAAGTCTTTAACGAAGTGCGTCAGGGCCAGCCGATTGGTTTAGGTACCGCCTCTTCCGATACCTGGATTACGACCAAAGTGCGCTCTCAGCTGCTGGGCACCGATCAGGTCAAATCGTCAAACGTTAAAGTAACGACCGAGAATGGCGAAGTGTTCCTGATGGGTCTGGTCACGGAGCGTGAAGGTCGTGCGGCGGCAGATATCGCCAGTCGGGTAAGCGGCGTATCGCGTGTGACCACCGCCTTTACCTATATCAAGTAAGTCCCCCAAATAGTCCCGGCTCGCGCAATGCTGAGCCGGGTGACGAACCGGGCAAGGCGTTAGCCGCAGCCCGGGATTTCCTCAGAGTAACGCCAGTCCGCCAACCACCGCGCCGCATAGGGCCACCAGCCCACCGGTCAGCCACAGCGCTTTCGCCGGAAAAGCCTTACGCAACATAATCAACGACGGCACGCTGACCGCAGGCAGCGTGATGAGCAGCGCCAGCGCCGGGGCAAACCCCATTCCCGCCAGCATCATGGTTTGGACGATAGGGATCTCCGCCGCGGTAGGGATGACAAACAGACAGCCGGCTATCGCCATCGCCACCACCCAGAACAGGGTATTCCCCACCACGCCATCGGCATGCGGGAACAGCCAGACACGTGCCGCCCCCAGCACCAGGACCGCCAGAATATAGACCGGGATAGTATTCCAGAACAGGGTCCAGAGTGCGCTCAGCCAGCGGGTGAAAAAAGGCCCCTGTGCGGTACCATCGACAGCCGGAAGATCTGACGGTTGCGTTGCCGCCTCTTTGACCCATTTTTGCACCAGCGTCGCCACGATCAACACCGTTGCCAGCCCGGCAGCCAGGCGAATCAACGCAAACTGCCAGCCCAGCACAAAGCCCATAAACACCAGCGTTGCCGGATTCAGCAGCGGGTTGCCCATCCAGAACGCCAGCGCGCCGCCCATCGATACCTGCTGCTTACGCATCCCCGCCGCAACCGGTGCGGCGCAGCAAGTACACATCATACCAGGCAGAGAAAACAGCACCCCTGAGAGCGTACCGCGAAATCGCGATTGGCCCAGCGTACGCAGCAGCCAGTCGCGCGGGATCAGCACCTGAATCAGCGAACCGAGCAGGACGCCCAGCACCGCCGCTTTCCACACCGCCAGGAAGTAGACCACCGCGTAGTCCCATGCCGCTTTTAGCGGGTTGGCGTCGGCCTGGGCCAGGATCGATTTACCGATACTGTGCGTTTCTGCGGCCGTAAACGCCTTGCCATAGTAAGGCTGCCATTTGACGAACCACAGGCCAACGATAACAACGAGAAAAAAGAGTGCGGGCTTCCACCATTGAAACGGTGACGCCGCCTGAGATGAAGACTGACCAGCCATAGCATTCCCCAGGAAAGATGTGGTGATATGATGTGAAGCGCAGAATACTACGCTTCGCTGGCCGCAATTTCACGCAGTTTTGCCGATGGCAGAATCGTCACGCCTTCCCGGCCAGGGGTCAGCGCTTCGCTCAGCATCGCTTGCGCCACCTCATGGGCATGGATAGATTTCCAGTTTCCCGGCAGCAATCGGAATAATGGCGCCAGCACCGCTTCATTTGCCCTTTTTTGCTCTCGATCGCCCAGCAGCATCGACGGGCGCAAAATCGTCAGACGCGTCCACGGCTGCGCACGCAGCGCCTCTTCCATTTCGCCTTTAACGCGGTTGTAGAAGAACATCGAATGCGGATTGGCCCCCATCGCGCTGACCACCAGCATGTGCTTCGCGCCCAGCCGGAGCCCGGTGAGCGCCGTATCCACCACCAGCTGGTAGTCAGCCTGAATGAAGGCGGCTTTGCTGCCCGCGTCTCGCAGCGTGGTCCCGAGACAGCAAAACACGATATCAACAGGGTCAACAACCTGCGCCAGCGCATCGCTCAGCTCAGGCGCGTGGGGATTTAGCACCCCCTCTGCGTCCGCCAGCGGGCGGCGGGTCGCTGCGGTTATCGCCGCAATGTCCGGCGCCTCGATCAGCATTCGAAGTAAGTGCCCACCAACTAATCCGGTAGCCCCTGTTATTAGCACCTGACTCATTATGCCCCCTGAAAAATCAGCCCTTCAGCGGCGGATGCCGCGGTAACAAGAGTATGCGGGAAATGTGAGACTCTGCACGCCCGTGCGGGCTTTCACTCGCTATCCGGGTGACGTAGCCAGTGTAACTTGGTGCCAAACCCCAGCGTGTTATCGGTGAATTTGAGCTCATCCGGGCGGATTTCCCAGACCGGCGCACGCAGCATCCTGGCGATCGGAAAGCGGCTGACGTACCGCGCGCGCATCGTCTCTTCCTCGTGACCTGAAAGACGACGAATTTCACCTTTGAACTGGACGCCGCGAATACGGGCAACGGTTTTCGGCTGGCCATTGACGGTGCCGGCGACCTTTGCGCGCAGGCCGGTCATCTGCCCGTGGCGGGTACTGTCATCACTCAGGAGATAGAAGGCGACGTTTTGCGAGTCATACACATAGAACGCATTGGCGCACCACAGCTCTCCGTCGCTGGCAACGCACCAGCTAATCACATGCTGTTTGCCAAGCCAGCGGCTGATAGCAGCAAGTGTATCCATCTTTACTCTCCGGTATGTTATGGTGCAACTACCTTAACATACCGATCTTTCTACCGTGCGCTGGTTTCTCTATCTGATACGTACCGCCGATAATCGCCTTTACACCGGGATCACTACCGATGTTGCACGCCGTTTTTGTCAGCATCAGGATGGCAAGGGAGCAAAAGCATTGCGCGGAAAAGGCGAACTGCAGCTGGCGTTCAGCCAGGAAGTTGGTGAACACTCACTTGCGCTACGACTGGAGTATCGCATCAAGCAGCTAACGAAGCGCCAGAAAGAGCGCCTCGTTGCCGGAGATGGTTCTTTTGAGACTCTGCTGGAGAGCCTCAGAGGCGGTTAAAGCGATCGCAGTACTCTACCAGCCCATGCACCCCTTCCAGCGCGTCATCGGCCAACGGGCGCACCTGGAACGCCTCGCCGGTATCCGGCCAGCGGCAACGCAGATCGAAGCGGGCAGCCGGCTCAAAGCCGAGGCGGCCGTAGAAGGCCGGCTCGCCCAGCGTCACCACTGCGGCATAGCTAAACTCATTCAATGAATCCAGCCCTTCGTAGACCAGCTGGCTGCCGATTCCCTGGCCGCGATAGTTTTCATCTACCGCCAGCGGCGCCAGTCCGACCCACTGCAGCTCTTCGCCTTCAACGGAGACCGGGCTGAAGGCGACATAGCCAATAACCTGCCCTTCATCATCTGTCGCCACCACGCCCAGCGTGATCAGGCCGTCTTCACGTAAATCGTGCACCAGCTGCGCCTCGGCATCGCTGCCAAACGTACGGCGCAGTAACGCGTCGATTCCCGGTGCATCAATCCCAATTTCAACTCGAATCAGCATGCCTCACCTACCGATGTCTGTTCAGGTTTCCGCGGGCCGTTCAGCCCCGCTTCAACAAAGTCAGCCAGCTGCAGCAGCATCACGCGCAGCGCTTTTGGCATCTGCTCCAGCTCAATGGCATCCATCAGGTTTTTTACATACAGCCCCAGCTCAGTATCACCTTCGATGACCAGCCGACGCTGGAAGAACAATGTATCCGGATCCTGTTTACGCGCGGCGATCATCAGCAGATCGCTGGCATCGGCGCTGAAGCTCACATCCGCTTCGGCCGTAGCGCTGACCACCAGACGCCCTTCGCTCACCGAGGTATACCACAGCAAACCGATATCACGCACATTAATACTTAACCAGCGGCCTTCGAGAAAATCCAGTTCGCCCTCTTCCAGAGCCTGACGAAACTGCCAGCTTAATACCTGCTCCAGCACCTGGCGCTTGAGGGCAAAAGGCGCCAGCTTAACCGGCACGCTCATCAAAGACGGGCCAAAGTGGACCAGCCGGGAACGCAATTTATCCAACACAAGCCTTACTCCATGAAAGCAATAGTTCCGCTATTGTGCCATATCAAATAAACGACATAGCGGCGTAAATCAACAAAATCACCACAACGGGTACCAATTATTGGCGCCGCCAATACGCTTTTAACTGCCTCAAATCAAAAATTGTCACCAGAAGGTTAACTAAAATCCCTGCTCATTAACCCTATCAGCGTCCCTACGGGCCGCATTTTTCAGGAAAAATTATGGAGCTGCTCTGCCCAGCCGGCAACCTTCCGGCACTTAAGGCGGCCATCGAAAACGGTGCCGACGCCGTCTATATCGGGCTGAAAGATGACACCAACGCCCGCCACTTTGCCGGCCTTAATTTCACCGAAAAGAAACTGCAGGAGGCCGTTAGCTTTGTGCATCAGCACCGTCGTAAGCTGCATATAGCGATCAACACCTTTGCACATCCTGACGGTTATGCCCGCTGGCAGCGTGCGGTAGACATGGCGGCACAGCTGGGCGCGGATGCCTTAATCCTTGCCGATATCGCCATGCTGGAATACGCCGCAGAGCGTTATCCGCATATTGAACGCCACGTTTCGGTACAGGCGTCGGCAACCAACGAAGAGGCGGTGCGTTTCTATCATCGCAATTTCGATGTCGCCCGCGTTGTGCTACCGCGCGTGCTGTCGATTCATCAGGTAAAACAGCTCGCCCGCACGACGCCGGTTCCGCTGGAGGTCTTCGCCTTCGGCAGCCTGTGCATCATGGCAGAAGGCCGCTGCTACCTCTCTTCTTACCTGACCGGCGAATCGCCGAATACCGTCGGCGCCTGTTCACCTGCGCGCTTTGTCCGCTGGCAACAAACGCCGCAGGGTCTCGAGTCACGCCTCAACGAAGTGCTGATCGATCGCTATCAGGATGGTGAAAATGCGGGTTACCCGACGCTGTGCAAGGGTCGCTATCTGGTAGATGGCGAGCGCTATCATGCGCTGGAAGAGCCAACCAGCCTGAATACGCTGGAGCTCCTGCCGGAACTGATGGCGGCAAATATTGCGTCGGTGAAAATTGAAGGTCGCCAGCGCAGCCCCGCCTACGTCACCCAGGTGGCGAAAGTATGGCGCCAGGCGATCGATCGCTGCAAAGCCGATCCGCAAAACTTTATTCCGCAATCCGCATGGATGGAGACGCTCGGTGCCATGTCCGAAGGGACACAAACCACCCTTGGCGCCTACCACCGTAAATGGCAGTGAGAAAAGTAATGAAATATTCATTAGGGCCGGTGCTTTACTACTGGCCGAAAGAGACGCTGGAAGATTTTTACCAGCAGGCCGCACGATCCAGTGCTGATACGATCTATCTGGGCGAAGCCGTATGCAGCAAACGCCGCGCCACCAAAGTGGGCGACTGGCTGGAGATGGCGAAAGCGCTGGCGGGCAGCGGTAAGCAGGTGGTGCTCTCCACGCTTGCGCTGGTGCAGGCCTCTTCCGAACTCAACGAGCTGAAGCGCTATGTCGATAACGGTGAATTTCTGATCGAAGCCAGCGACCTTGGCGTCGTCAATATGTGCGCAGAGCGCAAACTGCCTTTCGTCGCCGGACATGCGCTCAACTGCTATAACGCCGTCACCCTGCGTCTGCTGCGTAAACAAGGAATGATACGCTGGTGCATGCCGGTTGAGCTGTCTCGCGACTGGCTGGTGAACCTGCTCGCCCAGTGCGAAGAGCTCGGTCTCCGCGACCAGTTCGAAGTGGAAGTCCTGAGCTACGGCCACCTGCCGTTGGCCTATTCCGCTCGCTGCTTTACCGCACGTTCCGAAGATCGCCCGAAAGATGAATGTGAGACCTGCTGCATCAAGTACCCGAACGGGCGCAGCGTGCTGTCCCAGGAAAATCAGCAGGTGTTTGTCCTGAACGGTATTCAGACCATGAGCGGCTATGTCTATAACCTCGGCAACGAACTGGCGTCGATGCAGGGGCTGGTCGATATGGTGCGCCTGTCACCGCTGGGTAACGATACCTTTGCTATGCTCGATGTCTTCCGCGCCAATGAAAACGGCGCCTCGCCGCTGCCGCTGATCGCCAACAGTGACTGCAACGGTTACTGGAAACGACTGGCCGGGCTGGAACTGCAGTCCTGAAAATAGCTCGCTTTGTTAACAGCATGCTTCGTCTTTTCATGCAGTATGAAAGCTGCAGCTTTTCTGGCTGGCGCTCGCTGAATGCGCCAGGCTGGAAGAAGACCTTCAATCTGATGACGATGCTGTAACAAAGTGAGCCTTTATGACTGACAAATCTATTCCGTTCTCGGTGCTCGATCTGGCACCGATCCCCGAGGGTTCTTGCGCCAAAACGGCCTTCTCACACTCTCTGGATCTCGCTCGCCTGGCTGAAAAACGCGGCTATCATCGCTATTGGCTGGCGGAACATCACAACATGGTTGGCATTGCCAGCGCCGCAACATCGGTGCTTATCGGCTATCTGGCGGCGAATACCACGACGCTGCATCTGGGATCCGGTGGCGTGATGTTACCCAACCATTCACCGCTGGTGATCGCCGAACAGTTCGGTACGCTCAATACCTTGTATCCAGGACGTATTGACCTGGGGCTTGGCCGTGCGCCGGGCAGCGACCAGCGGACGATGATGGCGCTCCGCCGCCATATGGGCGGGGATGTTGATAACTTCCCGCGCGATGTCGCCGAACTGGTGGACTGGTTTGATGCCCGCGATCCCAATCCGCACGTGCGCCCGGTTCCCGGCTACGGAGAGCAGATCCCGGTGTGGCTGTTAGGCTCCAGTCTGTACAGCGCACAGCTGGCGGCACAGCTTGGGTTGCCCTTTGCCTTCGCGTCGCACTTTGCGCCGGATATGTTATTCCAGGCGCTGCATCTCTACCGCACCCAGTTCAAACCGTCCGAGCGCTTAGCGAAACCGTACGCCATGGTATGTATTAATATCATCGCCGCCGATAGCAACCGTGATGCCGAATTCCTGTTCACCTCGATGCAACAGGCATTCGTGAAGCTGCGTCGCGGCGAAACCGGTCAGCTCCCGCCGCCGGTGGAAAATATGCATCAACTGTGGTCCGCCTCAGAACAGTATGGAGTACAGCAGGCGCTCAGCATGTCGCTGGTAGGGGATAAAGCCAAAATCCGCCACGGGCTGGAGTCCATTTTGCGGGAAACCCAGGCCGATGAGCTGATGGTGAACGGCCAGATCTTCGATCATCAGGCGCGCCTGCATTCGTTTGATTTAGCGATGCAGGTGAAAGAGGAGTTGCTGGGGTAGTTTTTTGCCGGATGGCGACGGCGTCTTATCCGGCCTGCTCGCTTCGGTAGGCCCGGTCAGCGTCGCGCCACCGGGCGTTCTGTTTACTGGTAAACAGGCAACAGATTAAAGCTCGACAGGAAATGCACGATGATGTTACCGGCACCAAACAGCAGAATCAGCACAATCATCGGCGTTCCGCCCCAGACACGAAACTGTGGGCTACCGAAGCGCTTGCGCGATGCGCGGGCCAGCAGCGCCGGGACAATCGCCGCCCAGACGGTTGCGGCCAGACCGGCATAGCCGATGGCATACAGGAAACCATTGGGCTGCAGCAGACCGCCAATGATCGGTGGAACAAAGGTCAGAAGCGCGGTCTTAAAACGGCCGAGAGCAGAATCATCAAACCCAAACAGGTCCGCCAGGTAGTCAAACAGTCCCAGGGTGACCCCAAGGAAAGAGCTGGCAACGGCGAAGTTCGAGAACACCACCAGCAGCAGGTCCAGACTACGGCTGTTGAGCACCCCGCTCAATGCCTGTACCAGCACATCTATGTTACCGCCCTTCTGCGCGATGCCGATAAACTCAGGGCGTGGAATGTTGCCCATCGTCACCAGTAACCAGACGACATACAGCCCGAGGGCCAGCAGCGTACCGTACACCAGGCAGCGGATAATGGTCCGGGGATCTTTGCCATAATACTTCATCAGGCTCGGTACGTTACCGTGATAGCCAAAGGAAGCCAGGCAAAACGGCAGCGTCATCAACAGGTACGGCGTGTAGGATGCATTCTTTTCGGCGACGTTAAACAGTGTCGTCGGCTCAACGTGCCCCAGCAGACTTCCAAAGGTCAGGAAGAAGGTAATAACCTTCGCTCCCAGTACGATTGCCGTCATTCGGCTCACCGCTTTGGTACTCAACCAGACGATAAAAGCCACCAGCAGCGCAAAGCCAAAGCCCGCAGCCCGCGCCGGCACATTCAATGAAAGCTCCGCGAAGGTATGGTGCAGTATGGAGCCGCTGGCCGAGATATAGGCGTAGGTCAGGATATAGAGCACAAAAGCGATCGACAGGCCGTTGACCAGATTCCAGCCTTTACCCAGCAGATCTTTCGTGATGGTGTCGAAGCTGGAGCCAATGCGGTAGTTCAGGTTCGCTTCCAGAATCATCAGTCCGGAATGGAGCATGCAAAACCAGGTAAAGATCAGCGCAGCCAGCGACCAGAAGAACCACGCACCGGACATGACCACCGGCAGCGAAAACATGCCTGCGCCAATGATGGTCCCGCCGATTATCACCACGCCGCCAAACAAGGACGGTCGGGTTGCCGTAGTGGTAAGTGTCGCCATTTGCCGAAATCTCCAGTCATTCATGCTTTTCGTTGTTAACGCGCAGCACTGTACCAGTACACGAGTACAAAAGAAATAAAAAAAGCCCCAATCATTACGATCGGGGCTGTATTATTTACTTTACGCTAGCGGAGTGCGCTAATTACGCATCGCCACCGAAACGACGACGGCCAGCGGAATCATCACGGCGCGGAGCCGCAGCGGCATCATCACGACGCGGAGCACGAGCACCGTCACGACGTTCGCCGCTGAAACGACGACCATCACCACGGCCGCCTTCGCGACGCTCACCACCACCGAAGTTGCGGCCGCCTTCACGACGTTCGCCACCGAATGCGCGACCGCCTTCACGGCGCTCACCACCGCCACGACGTTCGCCGCCACGGTCCGGACGCGGCTGAGCATCGCCCAGCAGCTGCATGTTCATCGGCTTGTTCAGGATGCGAGTACGAGTGAAGTGCTGCAGAACTTCGCCCGGCATGCCTTTCGGCAGTTCGATCGTGGAGTGGGTACCGAACAGCTTGATGTTACCGATGTAACGGCTGCTGATGTCGCCTTCGTTAGCGATAGCGCCAACAATATGACGAACTTCAACGCCATCATCGCGGCCCACTTCAATGCGATACAGTTCCATATCGCCCACGTCACGACGTTCGCGCTTAGGACGATCTTCACCGCTACGCTCCGGACGGTCGCCACGCGGGCCACGGTCGTTGCGGTCGCCACGGCGCTCGAAACGATCGTCACGGTCGCGGAATTCACGCTTAGGACGCATCGGCGCATCCGGCGGCAGAATCAGCGGACGTTCGCCCTGAGCCATTTTCAGCAGAGCTGCGGCCAGAGTTTCGATATCCAGCTCTTCACCTTCAGCAGACGGCTGGATTTTCGCCAGCAGCGCACGGTACTGATCCAGATCGCTGCTTTCCAGCTGCTGCTGAACTTTAGCGGCAAATTTTTCCAGGCGGCGTTTGCCCAGCAGTTCTGCGTTCGGCAGTTCTACTTCCGGAATCGTCAGCTTCATGGTGCGTTCGATGTTACGCAGCAGGCGGCGTTCACGGTTCTCAACGAACAGCAGCGCGCGGCCAGCACGACCCGCACGACCGGTACGGCCGATACGGTGAACGTAAGACTCGGAGTCCATCGGGATATCATAGTTAACAACCAGGCTGATACGCTCAACGTCGAGGCCACGAGCCGCAACGTCGGTCGCAATCAGGATATCCAGACGACCATCTTTCAGACGCTCCAGAGTCTGCTCACGCAGCGCCTGGTTCATGTCACCGTTCAGCGCGGCGCTGTTGTAGCCGCTACGCTCCAGCGCTTCAGCCACTTCCAGGGTCGCGTTTTTGGTACGAACGAAGATAATCGCCGCATCAAAATCTTCCGCTTCCAGGAAACGCACCAGCGCTTCATTTTTACGCATACCGTAAGCAGTCCAGTAGCTCTGGCTGATGTCCGGGCGAGTCGTGACGCTGGACTGGATGCGCACTTCCTGCGGCTCTTTCATAAAGCGGCGGGTAATGCGACGGATCGCTTCCGGCATGGTGGCAGAGAACAGAGCGGTCTGATGACCTTCCGGGATCTGCGCCATAATCGTTTCTACGTCTTCGATGAAGCCCATACGCAACATTTCGTCAGCTTCATCCAGTACCAGACCGCTCAGTTTAGAGAGATCAAGAGTACCGCGCTTCAGGTGGTCCAGCAGACGACCCGGGGTACCCACAACGATTTGTGGTCCCTGGCGCAGAGCACGCAGCTGCACGTCATAACGCTGGCCGCCGTAAAGGGCTACCACGTTTACGCCGCGCATATGTTTAGAGAAGTCCGTCATTGCTTCAGCGACCTGTACCGCCAGTTCGCGGGTCGGCGCCAGCACCAGAATTTGCGGTGCTTTCAGCTCAGGATCAAGATTGTTCAGCAGCGGTAAAGAGAACGCTGCGGTTTTACCGCTACCCGTCTGGGCCATACCCAGAACGTCGCGGCCGCCCAGAAGATGCGGAATGCACTCAGCCTGGATCGGAGATGGTTTTTCGTAACCCAGATCGTTAAGCGCTTCAAGGATGGGAGCCTTCAGGCCCAGATCTGCAAAAGTGGTTTCGAATTCAGCCATGTAGTACGTGTGCCTCAAAATTAATGGCGGCCAGTCTACATAACTCAACGTGAAAATTTAGAGTAATTTTCATTGAAAAGTGTGAACCGGCTCAAAGTAGGTGTATTAACGAACAACAACGCCCTCACCCGTTAAGGTGATGGCAAACAAAAAAATGGGCTGATGTGTTCGTCAGCTATTGCTGGTCCGATTCTGCCAGGTCATCTTGCTCCTGGCCCAAGAGCGATAATTCCAACAATGCGTATCGGTGCTCAACGTAGTTGTGAACGTTGTTTGCGACCGCCAGTTTGAACAGTGCCGTAGCGCTGTCCTTGTCCCCCAGACTTAGGTAGTACTTACCTAAATAGAAGTTGGTTTCACTGAGATGCTCAGCGAGCGAGGTGTTATCCGTTGCGTCTGCCTTCAAACGGTCCATCAACGTTTTTTCGTTGATGTCGCTAAGGTAGAACTCGACAATGTTCCATCCCCATTGTTCTTTATCCGATTTGTCGAAGCGCTGTTTCAGTGCTTCAAGCGCCTGCTTCTCGTCGAGTTTACGCTCAGCGAGGTAAAGCCACAGGCTACGGAAAGGATCATTGGGATCGTCTTGATAAAACGCCAGCAGATCATCTTGCGCTAACTTAGCGCGACCGCCGTAATAAAGGGCGATACCGCGATTTAAGTGCGCGTAGTTGTAAGTTGGATCAAGCTCAAGTACAGAATCAAACGCTTCATAGGCAGCATCAAAATTGCCTGCCTGCGTTAAATAAATGCCTAAGTAATTGAATACTTCAGGCATATCAGGTCGGATTGCCAACGCTTGTGAAAAATCATTTCGCGCTAATGCCCTCAGACCGAGACTATCATACAACACTCCGCGCTCATATAAAAGCTGTGCGCGTTCGTCATCGGTTAAAGCCCGACTGGCAAGAATTTGTTCCATGCGCGCCAGAATCACTTCTTGCTGCAAAGTCGGTTGCAATGGCACCGCGAGGACTGCGTCCTTACGCCAGGCAGAGTTGCTGCATCCTGCCAGCGTGAGAGCTGTCGCCACGAAACACCAGCGCAAAAAAGGCTTCATTTCCCACTCCCGAAGACAACGATTGGATGAACGTCCAGTTCCCCGGCTGCAAACAGGGCGTCCTGCCCGTAATACGCCCTCCGCCAACGCGGAGGGCAAACGGCAACCTTACTCGCCTTGCTCAGCAACCGGAGCTTCCGGTGCAGCGGCAGGCTGAGTCTGTTCAGCTGCTTCTTTAATGCTCAGACGAACGCGGCCCTGACGGTCAACTTCCAGAACTTTAACCGGCACTTCCTGACCCATCTGCAGGTAATCGGTCACTTTCTCTACGCGCTTGTCAGCGATCTGAGAGATGTGGACCAGACCTTCTTTACCGCCGCCGATGGCAACAAATGCGCCAAAGTCAACGATACGGGTCACTTTACCATTGTAAACGCGGCCAACTTCGATCTCAGCCGTGATCTCTTCGATACGACGGATAGCGTGCTGCGCTTTATCGCCATCGGTTGCTGCGATCTTCACGGTACCGTCATCTTCGATTTCGATGGTAGTACCGGTCTCTTCAGTCAGCGCACGAATCACAGAGCCGCCTTTACCGATCACGTCTTTGATCTTGTCCGGGCTGATCTTGATGGTGTGGATACGCGGTGCGAATTCAGAGATATCGCCGCGCGGCGCGTTAATCGCCTGCTCCATTACGCCCAGGATGTGCAGACGTGCACCTTTCGCCTGGTTCAGTGCAACCTGCATGATCTCTTTGGTGATGCCTTCAATTTTGATATCCATCTGCAGCGCAGAGATACCGTCGCGGGAACCCGCCACTTTGAAGTCCATATCACCGAGGTGGTCTTCGTCACCCAGAATGTCAGACAGAACGACGTAGTTGTCGCCTTCTTTCACCAGACCCATCGCGATACCCGCAACGGCAGCCTTCACCGGCACACCAGCATCCATCAGCGCCAGAGAAGCACCGCACACGGAAGCCATGGAGGAAGAACCGTTAGATTCGGTGATTTCAGATACCACGCGAACGGTGTACGGGAATTCTTCGGTGGTCGGCATCACGGCCAGTACGCCGCGCTTAGCCAGACGACCGTGACCGATTTCACGACGCTTCGGTGAACCCACCATGCCAGTCTCACCGACAGAGTACGGAGGGAAGTTGTAGTGGAACAGGAAGGAGTCAGTACGCTCGCCCATCAGTTCGTCAATGTTCTGCGCATCACGTGCGGTACCCAGGGTCGCAGTCACCAGCGCCTGAGTTTCGCCACGGGTGAACAGTGCGGAACCGTGAGTACGCGGCAGTACGCCAGTACGAACATCCAGACCACGAATCATATCTTTTTCACGGCCATCGATACGCGGCTCGCCTGCCAGTACGCGGCTACGTACGGCATTTTTCTCGATAGCGTGCAGGATTTCACCCAGTTCGTTAGCATCCAGGGTTTCGTCTTCAGCAATCAGAGTCGCGATAGTTTCCGCTTTGATCACGTCAATCTGAGCGTAACGCTCTTGTTTATCAGTGATACGGTAAGCATCGCTCAGACGCGCTTCGGCCAGGGCAGCAACGCGCGCATTCAGCGCTTCGTTGACGGCTTCAGGCTGCCAGTCCCAGCGCGGTTTACCCGCTTCTTTAACCAGGTCGTTGATGTTCTGAATGACAATCTGCTGCTGCTCGTGGCCAAAGACCACCGCACCCAGCATCTGGTCTTCGCTCAGCAGTTCAGCTTCAGATTCAACCATCAGCACGGCCGCTTCGGTACCGGCAACCACCAGGTCCAGCTTACTTTCTTTCAGCTCATCCTGAGTCGGGTTCAGAACGTACTGGTCGTTGATATAACCAACGCGAGCAGAACCGATAGGACCGTTGAACGGAATACCTGACAGAGACAGCGCTGCGGAAGCACCAATCATCGCCACGATATCCGGGTTAACCTGCGGGTTAACGGAAACAACGGTAGCGATAACCTGAACTTCGTTGACGAAGCCTTCCGGGAACAGCGGACGAACCGGGCGGTCAATCAGACGCGCGATCAGGGTTTCGCCTTCGCTTGGACGGCCTTCACGACGGAAGAAACCACCCGGGATTTTACCTGCTGCGTAAGTACGCTCTTGATAGTTAACAGTCAGCGGGAAGAAGTCCTGACCTGGCTTCGCTTTTTTCTGACCAACAACGGTAACGAATACCGCAGTGTCATCCATGCTAACCATGACAGCAGCAGTGGCCTGACGAGCCATCATGCCGGTTTCCAGCGTTACGGTATGTTGGCCGTACTGGAATTTACGAACGATCGGATTTAGCAAAATTCTATCCTTTATATCAATAGGTGACGCGATATCCACGACATAGCGTCAGTTGACCCGATCTCCTGCATCCTCGCGACTAATGACAACCTTTACCCGCACCTGCGGATCAAGCCTCTCATTAGCCGCGCGAACCTCTGCACGAAGATCATTAATAGCAACAATACATGAGTTTTTAGTGAATTGCTGCCGCCTGGTCGAAAAAAGGGGCCCTGAGGCCCCTTTTTCTGAAACTCGCAGAATTAGCGACGCAGACCCAGACGCTCGATCAGCGAAGAGTAACGTGCAACATCTTTACGTTTCAGGTAGTCGAGCAGTTTACGACGCTGGGAAACCATGCGCAGCAGACCACGACGGCTGTGGTGATCTTTTTTATGCTCGGAGAAGTGACCCTGCAGATGGTTAATCTGTGCAGTCAGCAGTGCAACCTGAACTTCGGTAGAACCGCTGTCGTTTTCGCCACGACCAAACTCAGAAACGATTTTTGCTTTAGCTTCAACGCTTAGAGACATTTTAAAACTCCAGATTTAAAAGAAAGAAAGGGTGCCGATCTCTAATTCAGCGACCCCTGATGCAACGCCCGAAAATGTTAAAACACTTTTGCGGACGTTAAGCGGCGATATTCTACCCGCAGCCGGCTTTTATCGCAAGAACAGCCCTCAAGCTGGGTATTCGACAACCAGACGACGCGGCGCCACGCGGCCTTCATCGTCAATCTCACCCATACCGAGAAACTTACCCTCTTCACCTTCAGTGACCCGCACCAGGCCCTGTAACGGGGCGCCTGCTGTACGGACCGGGTTGCCATTCTTAAAGTAAACAGCCGATGTTTCGGGAATGTTAACCAGAGGATAGTCCGACGCCGGGCTGTCCATCGGCATCAGCAGCGGATCGAGCAGCTGCGCGGCAGGAATATCCTGCGCCATGGCCTGTTCAACCAGCGCCTGCAGCTGCTCCAGCGTCACCATCCGCTCAACCGGATATTTGCTGACGGCCAGACGACGCAGATAAATAACGTGTGCGCCACAGCCCAGTTTCTCACCCAGATCGTCAATAATCGTCCGGATATAGGTGCCTTTGGAGCAGTGAATTTCCAGCTCCAGCTCATCCCCTTCGTGGCGGATAAACAGCAGCTCATAGACGTTAATCGGCCGGGCTTCACGCGGGACGTCAATCCCCTGACGGGCATATTCGTAGAGCTTTTTCCCCTGGTATTTCAGCGCCGAATACATCGACGGTACCTGTTGGGTTTCGCCGCGGAAACTGTCCAGCGCCGCCGCCAGCTGTTCGTCGCTGAAAGTCAGCGGGCGCTCTTCCACCACCAGGCCATCGGCATCAGAGGTGTCGGTACGCTGTCCGAGCTTCGCAATCACACGATAGCGCTTATCGGAATCCAGCAGATACTGGGAAAACTTCGTGGCTTCCCCGAGACAAATCGGCAGCATGCCGGTTGCCAGCGGATCCAGCGCACCGGTGTGCCCTGCGCGATTCGCGTTATAGATACGTTTGACTTTCTGCAGTACATCGTTGCTGGACGCGCCCTGAGGTTTATCCAGCAACAGCACGCCATGCACATCGCGACCGCGACGACGAGGACGACTCATCAGTCCTCCTTGCTGTCGTCCGGGTTCACACGACGCTCATCGTCATGCTTCACCACGCTGGTCACCAGGTTAGACATACGCATCCCTTCAACCAACGAGTTGTCGTAGAAGAAGGTCAGTTCCGGCACGATACGCAGTCGCATCGCTTTCCCCAGCAGGGAACGGATAAAGCCGGATGCTTCCTGCAATGCTTTGATACCGGCTTTCACCGCGGCTTCGTCTTTGTCGTTCAGAAAGGTTACGAAGACTTTGGCATAAGCCAGATCGCGAGACATTTCAACACCAGAAACGGTGGTCATCATGCCCAGACGCGGGTCTTTAATTTCGCGCTGCAGGATGATAGCAATCTCTTTTTGCATCTCCTGAGCCACGCGCTGCGGGCGACCAAATTCTTTCGCCATAATAAATTCTCCAGATAAAGACAAAAAAGGGGCCATAAGCCCCTTTTTAGAATTATTGCCGGGTGGCGCTATGCTAACCCGGCCTACGCTAGTCAATCGTCTAAGGATGTTGGGTGGCAACAAGGCGGCAGGCTCGTGACAAATTCATCGGGGACGAATTTGAACAACCGAAGGCTGGCCTCCGGTGAGAGAGACAGAGGTCTCTCATCAATCCCCGGGAGCATAGATAACGATGCGACCGGGGCGAGCGAGCGCAGCCAACGCGTGGCGGCCCAAAAACCGACGAAGATTAGGCGATGGTACGCTGGATCTCGATGATTTCGAACACTTCGATCATATCGCCAACGCGAACGTCGTTGTAGTTCTTCACGCCGATACCACATTCCATACCGTTACGGACTTCGTTAACGTCATCTTTGAAGCGGCGCAGGGATTCCAGCTCGCCTTCATAGATAACCACGTTGTCGCGCAGAACGCGGATTGGGTTATGACGTTTGATCGTCCCTTCGGTAACCATACAGCCCGCGATAGCGCCAAATTTCGGCGATTTAAAGACATCACGGACTTCAGCCAGACCGATGATCTGCTGTTTCAGTTCCGGAGAGAGCATACCGCTCATCGCCGCTTTCACTTCGTCGATCAGGTTATAGATGACGGAGTAGTAGCGCAGATCCAGGCTTTCCGCTTCGATAACTTTACGTGCAGATGCATCGGCACGTACGTTGAAGCCGACCAGGATGGCGTTGGATGCCGCAGCCAGGGTCGCGTCGGTTTCGGTGATACCACCTACGCCAGAACCGATGATCTTCACTTTGACTTCGTCGGTAGACAGTTTCAGTAAAGAGTCGGAGATCGCTTCGACAGAACCCTGAACGTCCGCCTTCAGTACGACGTTCACTTCGTGAACTTCGCCTTCAGTCATGTTAGCGAACATGTTCTCGAGTTTAGATTTCTGCTGGCGCGCCAGTTTAACTTCACGGAATTTGCCCTGACGATACAGCGCAACTTCACGCGCTTTCTTCTCGTCACGAACAACGGTCACTTCATCACCCGCAGCCGGAACACCGGACAGACCGAGGATTTCCACCGGAATGGACGGACCCGCTTCCAGAACTTCCTGACCCAGTTCGTTACGCATCGCACGAACGCGACCGTATTCGAAGCCGCACAGAACGATGTCGCCCTTGTGCAGAGTACCTTCGCGAACCAGAACGGTTGCTACCGGACCACGACCTTTATCCAGGAAGGATTCGATAACCGCGCCGCTGGCCATACCGTTACGTACAGCTTTCAGCTCCAGAACTTCAGCCTGCAGCAGGATAGCATTCAACAGATCATCAATACCGGTACCCGCTTTCGCAGAAACAGGGATGAACTGAGATTCGCCGCCCCACTCTTCCGGCATAACGCCGTACTGAGACAGTTCGTTTTTAACGCGATCCATATCCGCTTCAGGTTTGTCGATCTTGTTGACCGCAACCACTACCGGCACCTGAGCCGCTTTTGCGTGCTGGATAGCTTCGATAGTCTGTGGCATCACGCCATCGTCGGCAGCAACAACCAGAACAACGATATCCGTTGCCTGCGCACCACGAGCACGCATTGAGGTAAACGCAGCGTGACCCGGAGTATCCAGGAAGGTGATCATCCCGTTTTCGGTTTCAACGTGGTATGCACCGATGTGCTGGGTAATACCACCCGCTTCGCCGGATGCCACTTTGGTTGAACGAATGTAGTCCAGCAGAGAGGTTTTACCGTGGTCAACGTGACCCATGATGGTCACAACCGGTGCACGGGCTTCTGCCGCCGCGCCGGTATCACGGTCGCTCATTACCGCTTCTTCCAGCTCGTTCTCACGACGCAGGATAACTTTGTGGCCCATCTCTTCGGCAACCAGCTGTGCGGTTTCCTGGTCGATGACCTGGTTGATGGTTGCCATCGCGCCCAGCTTCATCATCGCTTTGATGACCTGAGAGCCTTTGACCGCCATCTTGTTAGCCAGCTCGCCAACGGTGATGGTTTCACCGATGATAACGTCACGGTTTACAGCCTGCGCAGGCTTCTGGAATCCCTGTTGCAGAGAAGAACCTTTACGCTTGCCGCCTTTGCCGCCACGAACGGCTGCACGGGCTTCTTCACGATCGGCTTTTGATTCGGCGTGCTTGTTGCCTTTCTTCGGACGCGCAGCTTTGCTGTTGCGACCGCGGCCACGGCCGCCTTCTACTTCGCGATCGTTATCATCTTCAGCCTGACGAGCGTGCTGAGACGTCGTCACGTGATAATCGCTGGTTTCTTCTGGAGCTTCTGGCGTTTCGGTCCAGTTCTTTTCGTTTTCTGCAGCCATACGGCGTGCTTCGTCCGCTACGCGGCGCGCTTCTTCTTCAAGCTTGCGACGTGCTTCTTCTTCCGCTTTACGTTTCAGCTCTGCTGCTTCGTTTTCACGGCGGATCTTTTCAGCCTGGGCGCTTTTTGTCATGTCGTCGGTTTGTTGATTGCTCACTTTGTCTTTTTCCGCAGCTTCACGTTTCGCTTTCTCAGCGACTTCACGTTTAGCTTGTTCTGCGGCCTCACGTTCAGCTTTTAATTGCGCCTCTCGCTTGGCAGCTTCTTCTGCCTCGCGATGGGCTTGCTCTTCCGCTTCACGCTGCGCCTGCTCTTCCGCGGCAAGGCGTTCTGCCTCTTGCGGGTCGCGTTTCACAAAGGTGCGCTTCTTGCGGACTTCGATTTGTACCGATTTACTTTTACCACCGGTACCTGGAATATTTAACGTGCTGCGCGTTTTGCGCTGCAGCGTCAGCTTGTCGGGCGCCGAACCGTGTTCACGGTTCAGGTGCGTCAACAAGGTCTGCTTCTCTTGCGCCGTCACAGAATCATCAGCCGATTTGCGAATCCCTGCATCAGCAAATTGCTGTATCAGGCGATCCACAGAGGTCTGAATCTCTGAGGCCAGCGCTTTAATGGTCACATCTGTCATGCTGTTCCTTCCTGCTACAGTTTATTACGCTTCGTCGCCGAACCAACAAATATTACGGGCGGCCATGATGAGCTCTCCGGCTTTTTCGTCGGTCAACCCTTCGATATCAGCCAGATCATCAATGCCCTGCTCGGCGAGATCTTCCAGCGTACAAACACCACGGGCAGCCAGTTTGAAAGCCATCAAACGTTCTAAACCTTCCAGATTTAATAAATCATCGGCAGGTTTAGTATCTCCCAGGCTTTCTTCCTGAGCCAGCGCCAACGTGGTCAGCGCGTTTTTCGCACGCTCGCGAAGTGCTTCAACGGTGGCTTCATCCAGACCGTCGATTTCCAGCAGTTCTTTCACCGGCACATAGGCCAGTTCTTCCAGCGTCGCGAAACCTTCTTCAACCAGCAGCGTGGCGAAATCTTCATCAATATCAAGATATTTCGTGAAGGTATCGATAGCCGCGTGGGCTTCGGCCTGATGCTTCGCCTGCAGGTCGTCAACGGTCATCACGTTGAGTTCCCAGCCGCTCAGCTGTGAGGCCAGACGCACGTTTTGACCGTTACGGCCAATCGCCTGCGCCAGATTGCCCGCTTCAACCGCAATATCCATGGTGTGTTTATCTTCATCCACCACGATAGATGCGACGTCAGCCGGTGCCATCGCGTTAATCACGAATTGCGCCGGGTTATCATCCCACAGGACGATATCGATACGCTCGCCGCCCAGTTCGGTTGAAACCGCCTGAACGCGTGCGCCACGCATACCTACGCAAGCGCCAACCGGGTCGATACGCTTATCGTTGGTTTTCACCGCAATCTTGGCACGGGAGCCCGGATCGCGAGCGGCGGCTTTGATTTCGAGAACTTCTTCGCCGATTTCCGGTACTTCAATACGGAACAGTTCAACCAGCATTTCCGGCTTAGAACGGGTTACGAACAGCTGAGCGCCGCGCGCTTCCGGACGAACCGCATACAGGACACCGCGAATACGGTCACCTGGACGGAAGTTCTCACGCGGCAGCATATCTTCACGCAGGATCACGGCTTCAGCATTGCTGCCCAGATCCAGAGTGATGTTGTCGCGGTTTACTTTCTTCACTACGCCGGTGATGATTTCACCTTCGTGCTCGCGGAACTGATCGACAACCATGGCGCGTTCAGCTTCACGGACTTTCTGTACGATAACCTGTTTCGCGGTCTGCGTAGTGATACGGTCGAAGGTGACGGATTCAATCTGGTCCTCAACGTAGTCACCAGGATTCATGCTCTCGTCTTCGTAGCGCGCCGCTTCAAGCGTAATTTCGCGCGTCGGCTGAGTCACTTCTTCAACGACCAGCCAGCGACGGAAGGTATCAAAATCGCCGCTACGACGATCGATGCTTACACGCACATCGATCTCTTGTTCGTATTTTTTCTTGGTTGCCGTTGCCAGAGCACTTTCCAGCGCTTCGAAAATCTTTTCGCGCGGCAGCGCCTTTTCGTTGGAAACGGCTTCAACAACAGCCAAAATTTCTTTGTTCATCGGGGCCTTTCACCTCAATCCAGACTGTTAAAAGTGGGGAACCAGGTTCGCCTTCTGGATGTTACTCAGCGCGAACACTTCATCTTTGCCTTCGACGGTTACCGTGATCATTTCACCGTCTACCGCTTTGATAATGCCCTGCCATTTGCGACGGTTCTGTACCGCCATACGCAATACCAGCGCGACTTCCTCACCGGAAAAACGCTCATAGTGTTCGGCGGTAAACATCGGGCGATCGAGACCAGGTGAAGACACTTCCAGGTTGTAAGCTACGGTGATTGGATCTTCGACATCCATGACAGCGCTGACCTGGTGGCTCACATCAGCACAATCATCAACATTGATGCCATCATCACTATCAATATAGATGCGCAGTGTGGATGTGCGACCGCGAATGAATTCGATGCCGACCAGCTCAAAGCCAAGCGCTTCAACCGGCGCCGTGAGCATCTCTGTTAATTTTTGCTCTAATGTGGACAAACCCACCCCCAAGACATAAAAAAAGGGCGTATAGCCCAGTTATTCTGAAGTCAGATAACAAAAAACCCCGATAAATCGGGGTTTTAGATAACTGAACCCTGCGATCGCAACTGCGATCTGGAACACCTTCCAGGAGAATTCTTTCAAATTCGGATACGAAGGACCAGGTCCTCACAGTATATTTGAAAAAGTACTCAATGGGAAAGTGGTTGCGGGGGCCGGATTTGAACCGACGACCTTCGGGTTATGAGCCCGACGAGCTACCAGGCTGCTCCACCCCGCGCCTGAAACGTGGCATATTTTACTCTTATTGAGCAAAAGACGCAAATACTGCTGGGATTTGGTACCGAGGACGGGACATAAAATCGTGGTAAAGTTTATTGATAAACTCTATATTTTGTCAACATGTATTTCATCTCTCCCTGTTCGCGTTTGTGCTGCCATCTCGCTCTTTTTTAGCAAAAAAGCAATGAAGCACTTCCTGTCATCCGCAAAAGATGATTAAATGAAAACTCATAATTAATGCATAAACATGCAATAAGAACTTGTTCCATTTGACGCCATTGCTACCGCCTCTTTGGGTACGGAAGCGCGCAGTCACCAGCGCAGCGTCAATGCTCGTGAAGATTATGCACTTTGTCCGGAGAAAAAACGGCAGGCAGAATAGTCAAATGGGACAGGTTCTACGACTTGATAAACCGAACTCACAACAGTCTATCTAGCAGGGTTTTATTTTATGACGACGATTCTTAAGCATCTCCCGGTTGGTCAACGTATTGGTATCGCTTTCTCTGGTGGTCTGGATACCAGCGCCGCACTGCTGTGGATGCGCAAAAAAGGTGCAGTTCCTTATGCCTATACCGCAAACCTGGGCCAGCCTGACGAAGAAGATTACGATGCAATCCCTCGTCGCGCCAAAGAGTACGGTGCAGAAGGCGCTCGTCTGATCGACTGCCGTAAGCAGCTGGTCGCCGAAGGGATCGCCGCGATTCAGTGCGGTGCTTTCCACAATACCACTGGCGGTCTGACCTACTTTAACACCACCCCGCTGGGCCGCGCGGTAACCGGCACAATGCTGGTTGCCGCGATGAAAGAAGATGGCGTCAATATCTGGGGTGACGGCAGCACTTACAAAGGCAACGATATCGAGCGTTTCTATCGCTATGGTCTGCTGACCAATGCCGAGCTGAAAATTTACAAACCGTGGCTGGATAGCGACTTTATCGATGAGCTGGGCGGTCGCCAGGAAATGTCTGAGTTCATGATTTCCTGCGGCTTTGACTACAAAATGTCCGTTGAAAAAGCCTACTCCACCGACTCCAATATGCTGGGCGCAACGCACGAAGCGAAAGATCTGGAATTCCTCAACTCCAGCGTGAAAATCGTTAACCCGATCATGGGCGTCAAGTTCTGGGACGAAAGCGTCAAAATCCCGGCCGAGGAAGTGACTGTCCGTTTTGAACAGGGTCATCCGGTGGCGTTGAACGGTAAAACCTTCAGCGATGACGTTGAGCTGATGCTGGAAGCGAACCGCATCGGCGGTCGCCACGGTCTGGGCATGAGCGATCAGATCGAGAACCGCATCATCGAAGCGAAGAGCCGCGGTATTTATGAAGCCCCGGGGATGGCACTGCTGCATATTGCTTATGAGCGCCTGCTGACCGGTATCCATAACGAAGATACCATCGAGCAGTACCATGCCCATGGTCGTCAGCTGGGCCGCCTGCTGTATCAGGGCCGTTGGTTCGATTCCCAGGCCCTGATGCTGCGCGATGCGCTGCAGCGTTGGGTGGCCAGCGCCATTACCGGCGAGGTGACGCTGGAGCTGCGTCGCGGAAACGACTACTCCATCCTGAATACCGTCTCCGATAATCTGACCTACAAAGCCGAACGTCTGACGATGGAAAAAGGCGACTCCATGTTCTCGGCGGAAGACCGTATTGGTCAACTGACGATGCGTAATCTGGATATTACCGATACCCGTGACAAGCTGTTTGGTTACGCGCAATCGGGCCTGCTGAGCGCCTCTTCGGCCACCGGCCTGCCGCAGGTAGAAAACCTGGAAAACAGAGACAAATAATCTGTTTTCAACTATGCTCTCAGCCGACGTTAATCCGTCGGCTTTTTTATCTGCTCAACACACGACATCAGAAAAGTCTTAGTCTGGTAATTTTTACCTGTCGCAATTTTTTATAATTATTGTCTATAATCACCCGAATACATTTATCCTTGACCCCACGAGGATCGCGATGAATATTAATCCCCCGGTCAGGCCAAACCAGGCGATCAACCGTCTGCTGGAAACGCTCGAACCGTATGCTACACCTATGAATGTCGTTGCCAGAAAAAGGCTGACGCCGAACTATAAAGGTAAAGCGCAGCTCTACCTTTTAAAAAAAGGTGAGCTGTCCGTCATTCGTTCATCTGATAAATTATTGATCGTGACCGTCTATGAACCTCATCTGTTTGGCGTCGCCGAGATACTGCAGCCGAGCCATAGCCACGCTCTGCGTGCTGAGGTCGCCTCCGAAGTTCTGCGTATCGACAGCGAGCAAGCCATCAAACTGTTCCGTGAGCATAACCTGTGGGAAGAGGTGACCCGTCTGCTGGCATACCATACTTCCTATCTGGTGTACCGGGACGATCTGGTGCTGCAGCAACGTACCTACTCGGTGATTCGCAATCATCTGCTGGAGATGCTGCTGTTGCCGGAAGAGACGCGGCTACGGGTCTCTATCCTCGAATATATTCAGGACCGCACCCATCTTTCACGCAGCAGTATTCTCAATGTCCTGTCGGCGTTAAAAAAAGGAGGATATATTGAGTTCGCCCGCGGTGGTTATTTACAAAGCGTAAGCTCGCTTCCTGAAAAATTCTAATCATCCATCGGCTATTTATCGCTTATCTATTGTTGTCGGCGCCGGGTCGACTGAAGAATTTAAATTTAAACAAACAAATGATAACGACAAGCGATAAATAATTTTATTCTGGGCTCATGTATTTATCACACTGATTGTGTGTTGAAAACTGAACAACAAGCTCAGGAATGAAGATGGTTCTCCTTATACCATTCACAGTCAATCCCTGTACCGTGCGAAGGTTAATATCCTTCTGTCCCGGTGCACGATACGACAACACCGGTTTCTGCAGCTGGCACTATGACGATCTTCTTCGACCGTACCTCATCGACCAGGTGGGCGATGCGTTGGGAAGAGTTGTCTGATGTGAGGATTAACCCTCATCCGGCTGCTGCAGGCATTTATGTCCCTTCAGGCGCGAGGATGGGTGGAGAAATCAGGTGCTTCAGCTGTCCCTGAAAACGCCTGATGGATGGTCCGTCAGCAGATGGCGCGCTATCCGGATGTCATACCAGACTGGGCTGGTCGCGCGATCTTTTAGCGCGCCAGCGACGCTGCCAATAATCAGCAAAGCGTAAGTGTCGATACCCCTGGCGCAATCGTGACAAAGGTATCGCGCTTCAGTAAATAACGATTAAACCCAAAAACCCGTTAAATTTTTGCCCGAACGCCCGTATCGGGCATTTTTTTACCTGAAGGAATTCAACAATGAGCATGATCACTCCGAAATCAGTTCTGTTAGTTGCCGCTCTCGGCGCCAGCAGCGCCGCCTGCGCATCGGTAAACTTACACGGAGAGGCGGGGGAAGAATTCACTAACCTTTCCGCCAGCTTCGGTGCCGAAGAACCGGGTATGACCTTTAACGGCAACTGGGCGCACAGCGATAATGACGGCGATGTCGCCGGGTTAGGCATGGGCTATAACTTTAACCTCGGTCCGTTTCTCCTGACTCTGGGTGGCAAAGCGCTCTATCTGAATCCGCAAGACAGCGATGAAGGCTACGCCGTCGCACTGGGCGGCGGTGCACAGCTTCCGCTGGGCCAATACTTTACGCTTTTCGGTGAAACCTATTATTCTCCGGACTCCATGTCCAGCGGCGTCGATGACTACGTGGAAGCCAATGCCGGCGTGCGGATTAACGTGATTAAATCGCTGAATATTGAAGCCGGATATCGCTATATCGATATGGCGGGGAAAGACGCTCATCATGACAACACGTTGGCTGATGGCGCTTATGCAGGTTTCAACTTCCGTTTCTGATGCAAAAAGGGATTGCCGACGGCAATCCCTCATTCGCCTATGCCGCCACAGGAACGGCTTTCAGCAGGCGGTTAATCACCTGCAGTCCGGCAATGTTGTTCTCTTTACGATAAACCTCGTTCATCGCTGACATCTGTTCCAGTTTCGTCAGAGCGCTGTAGACGTGGAACGCCTCGCTGTCTTTATCAAAGATGTCTTTTTTAGAAGCATCCTGCAGGTAGTTATCTTTTAACGACCGGCTCAGGCTGCCGATAATTGCGCTATTATCCTGGAAACAACTGACCACCGCCTGAGCACTCTGCCCTGAAAGCTGCGCGTCACTATGCAATACCGGCACCGTTAAAGTGTTAATAGTGTCCACGGTATCCGCCGACGGCGTAGTACTGCATCCGGACAAACACAGGGCGCCGGCAATGATAAACGACCTGATTTTTTTCATGGCGTCACTTCACCTCTTCTGAATAGATGAGCGCGACTTTAGCGATTGCGGTGGGTTCAAGACCAGTGAAGAGTTATTTATAAATAAATAAGCGCCTGTCGAAGGCAAAAAAAAAGACGCTTTTCAGCGTCTTTTTTTCGGAATATTGGTACCGAGGACGGGACTTGAACCCGTAAGCCCAATCGGGCACTACCACCTCAAGGTAGCGTGTCTACCAATTCCACCACCTCGGCACGGATATAACTATTAGTGCGGGATATCGCTGCTCGGCTGTGCCGGCGCTGTTGGCTGAGTCTGCTCGGTTTTCGGCGCGCTCAGATTATCCCACTCACTTCCTTTATTGGTCTTGTTGCTGTTGATATTGCCCAGCACCAGACTGATGATGAAGAACAACGCTGCCAGAATACCAGTCATGCGGGTCATGAAGTTACCAGAACCGCTGGATCCAAACAACGTGCCGGAAGCGCCTGCTCCGAAGGAGGCTCCCATATCAGCGCCTTTACCTTGCTGCAGCATGATCAGACCAACGAGGCCAATCGCTACAATAAGGAAAACAACTAAAAGAGCTTCTTGCATAATCAACCTGTTCCTTGCGGATTCGCCGCATACCAATTGCTTCAACCAATAAAGCGGGAGGTTTTAATGTTTCCCACTGAAGCGGGTGTGAATACTAACCAAAGCGAATGACCTTCGCAAGGGCAATTTCGGTGCATTGTATCAACTGCGGAAAAAAACAGCAAAAAACGATTTTTTGGCGAAGAAAAAGGCGGCAAGCGCCGCCTTTTTAAACACTTAGCACCCTGTCAGTCCGCATAATTATTTCACGTTGTCTGGCGCCGACGGCACCACTGCGCAGACGAGAAAATAAATCACCGGCTTAATCAGGCGTTTTTCACCGCCTCGGCGATACGATGCGCGAACTCATGCACCTGCTCTTCGTGCTCGCCTTCGACCATGACGCGAATGAGCGGCTCGGTACCCGATTTGCGCAGCAGCACACGACCACGGTTGCCCACTGCCGCTTCCACTTCCGCCATCACCGCTTTCACGTTTTCATGTTCCAGCGGGTTGCCACTGCCTTCGGTGAAACGGACGTTGACCAGGATTTGCGGGAACATTTTCATGCCGCTACACAGGTCATGCAGACTCATGTGGTTACGCACCATCGCCGCCACAACCTGCAGACTCGCGACGATACCGTCACCGGTGGTGGTTTTATCCAGCAGGATAACGTGGCCGGAGTTTTCCGCGCCGATACGCCAGCCTTTCTCCTGCAGCTTCTCGAGGACATAGCGGTCACCCACTTTAGCCCGGACAAACGGAATGCCCAGCTGTTTGAGCGCCAGCTCCAGCCCCATATTACTCATTAACGTTCCCACCGCGCCGCCGCGCAGCTGGCCCTGCCGCAGACCTTCCCGGGCGATGATATACAGAATCTGATCGCCATCGACCTTGTTACCTTCATGGTCGACCATGATGACGCGGTCGCCATCGCCATCATAGGCGATACCCAGATCGGCTTTTTCGGCCAGTACGCGAGCCTGCAGGGCGCGTACGTCGGTTGCCCCGACCTCTTCGTTGATATTGAGCCCGTTCGGCTCACAACCCATCGCGATCACCTGAGCACCCAACTCGCGGAACACATTCGGCGCAATGTGATAGGTCGCGCCATGGGCGCAGTCGACAACCACTTTGAGCGCATTCAGGCTCAGTTCGTTCGGGAAGGTACCTTTGCAGAATTCAATATAACGGCCGGCGGCATCCACGATACGGCTGGCTTTGCCCAATTCGGCCGAATCAACGCAGGTGAGCTCTTTTTCCATTTCCGCTTCAATCGCCTCTTCTACGTTATCCGGCAGCTTTGTGCCTTCAATAGAGAAGAATTTGATCCCGTTGTCATAGAACGGGTTATGCGAAGCTGAAATGACAATTCCGGCTTCAGCACGGAAGGCTCGCGTCAGGTAAGCCACCGCCGGAGTAGGCATTGGACCGGTGAAAGAAGCGGAGAGCCCCGCCGCAGCCAGCCCTGCCTCCAGCGCCGATTCCAGCATATAGCCAGAGATACGGGTATCTTTACCAATAATGATTTTGCGTGAACCGTGGCGCGCCAGCACCTTGCCCGCAGCCCAGCCTAGCTTGAGCACGAATTCCGGGGTAATTGGCGCATCACCCACGCGGCCACGGATACCATCGGTGCCAAAATATTTGCGGTTACTCATAACGTTTATTTTCCTTTGTGCTCAGGGTGGCTTCCACCACGCGTAGCGCTTCTACCGTTTCTTTGACGTCATGGACGCGAATAATCTGCGCGCCCTGCATCGCTGCAATCACTGCACACGCCAGGCTGCCGCTGAGGCGTTCCGTCGGCCCGACGTTAAGCAGTTGGCCGACCATCGACTTGCGCGACATGCCAACCAGCAGCGGGAGACCGAACTGATGGAACTCGCCGAGTCGGGCAAGTAGCTCATAATTATGGGCAAGATTTTTACCGAAACCGAATCCCGGGTCGAGCAACAATTTCTCTTTTGCGATACCCGCCTGTTCACAGCGCACGATATGCTCGGTGAAGAAGCGGGCGACATCGGCAAAGACATCATCGTACTTCGGTGCTTCCTGCATCGTTTTTGGCTGCCCCTGCATATGCATCAGACACACCGGTAGCCCGGTTTGTGCCGCGGCTTCCAGCGCCCCAGGCTCGGTCAGCGAACGGATATCGTTAATAATATGCGCGCCTGCCCGAGCGGACTCACGGATCACTTCTGGCTTCGACGTGTCTACCGAGATCCAGACTTCAAAACGCTGAGCAACGGCTTCTACCACCGGGATCACGCGCGCCAGCTCCTCTTCGACGCTCACATCCAACGCTCCCGGACGGGTCGATTCGCCGCCGATATCAATGATAGTCGCTCCCGCATTTATCATCAGATTGGCATGCTTAACCGCCTCCACGAGCGAGTTATGTGTGCCGCCATCGGAGAATGAATCTGGCGTCACGTTAAGGATACCCATTACGTGAGGATGGGAGAGATCGAGGGTTGAGCCCTGGGCTACGAGTTTCATCGCGAAATCCATGAATCCGGAAGGTTAATAAAAAGAAAAACCCCGGAGCGGCAGGCGCCCCGGGGTTTCGATAGACATAACAACATCAATAGCGGCTAACTTATTTGTCGCCCAGTTGCTCTGACATGGTGTTACCCGGGTTTGGCGTACGCGGTTCATCGACCGGACGCGGCGCACTCGGGGTGCCATTGTTGCCAGAGTTATTGGTGCCGTTCGGATCTTCCCAGCCCGCAGGTGGGCGAACTTCGCGGCGAGCCATCAGGTCATCAATCTGCGGTGCGTCGATGGTCTCATATTTCATGAGCGCATCTTTCATCGAATGCAGGATGTCCATGTTGTCATTCAGAATCTGACGAGCACGGTTGTAGTTGCGTTCAACCAGCGATTTCACTTCCTGGTCGATGATACGTGCAGTCTCATCGGACATATGTTTCGCTTTCGCAACGCTACGACCCAGGAAAACTTCGCCCTCTTCTTCCGCATACAGCAGCGGACCGAGTTTGTCGGAGAAGCCCCACTGCGTCACCATGTTACGTGCCAGGTTCGTCGCGACTTTAATGTCGTTCGACGCACCGGTAGAAACATGTTCCACACCGTAGATAATCTCTTCCGCCAGGCGACCGCCGTACAGGGTCGAAATCTGGCTTTCCAGCTTCTGACGGCTGGCGCTGATAGCATCGCCTTCCGGCAGGAAGAAGGTCACACCCAGCGCACGACCGCGCGGAATAATCGTCACTTTGTGCACCGGATCGTGTTCCGGTACCAGGCGGCCGATAATCGCATGGCCCGCTTCGTGGTATGCGGTGGATTCTTTCTGCGCTTCCGTCATCACCATGGAGCGACGTTCCGCACCCATCATGATTTTGTCTTTCGCTTTTTCGAACTCGACCATCGATACCACGCGTTTGTTGCCACGGGCAGCAAACAGAGCGGCTTCGTTGACCAGGTTCGCCAGGTCAGCACCCGAGAAGCCCGGGGTACCGCGCGCAATGATTGCCGCGTCGATATCAGGCGACAACGGTACGCGACGCATGTGAACTTTCAGAATCTGTTCACGACCGCGGACATCCGGCAGCCCTACAACAACCTGACGGTCAAAACGGCCTGGACGCAGCAGCGCCGGGTCAAGTACGTCAGGACGGTTGGTCGCCGCGATAACGATAATGCCTTCGTTACCTTCGAAGCCATCCATCTCAACCAGCATCTGGTTAAGCGTCTGTTCACGTTCATCGTGACCACCGCCAAGACCAGCGCCACGCTGGCGACCGACGGCGTCGATTTCATCGATGAAGATAATGCACGGTGCCGCTTTCTTGGCCTGTTCGAACATGTCACGCACACGAGATGCGCCCACACCGACGAACATTTCAACGAAGTCAGAACCAGAAATGGTGAAGAATGGTACTTTCGCCTCACCGGCGATAGCTTTCGCCAGCAGCGTTTTACCGGTACCCGGAGGGCCGACCATCAGGACGCCTTTCGGGATTTTACCGCCCAGTTTCTGGAAGCGGCTCGGTTCACGCAGGTATTCAACCAGTTCACCGACTTCCTCTTTCGCTTCGTCGCAACCGGCGACATCGGCAAAAGTGGTTTTGATCTGGTCTTCCGTCAGCATACGGGCTTTGCTTTTGCCGAAGGACATCGCGCCCTTTCCGCCGCCGCCCTGCATTTGCCGCATGAAGAAGATCCAGACGCCGATCAGCAACAGCATCGGGAACCAGGAAATAAAGATGGAAGCCAGCAGGCTCGGTTCTTCCGGCGGTTCGCCAACCACTTTGACGTTTTTCGTCAACAGGTTATCGAGCAGCTTCGGATCGTTGACCGGAATGTAAGTCGTGTAACGGTTACTATCTTTCTTGGTAACGTTGATCTCACGTCCGTTGATACGCGCTTCGCGAACCTGGTCCTGGTTGACCTCTTGCAGGAAGGTTGAATAATCCACCTTACGGCCATTAGACTCGCTGGGCCCAAAGCTCTGGAATACTGACATCAGCACAACGGCAATGACCAGCCAGAGTATTAGGTTTTTCGCCATGTCACTCAAGGGATTAACCTCTTATTACAACTGTGTTAAAAACAGCGTCAGGATACTCTATATCCAGCGTCTTTCAAACTTTCGTTTGAAATCTACCGGTTATGGTTTACGCCCGGTCGCTACAATGTACACTTCACGCGAACGTGCGCGAGAAGAGTCCGGCTTACGAACTTTGACCTTCGTAAACAGGGAGCGAATTTCTCTTAGATACTCATCGAAACCTTCGCCCTGGAACACCTTCACTACAAAACTACCACCCGGCGCTAATACATCACGAGCCATTCCAAGCGCCAGCTCCACCAAATACATGGCCCGGGGAATATCCACCGCCGGTGTTCCACACATGTTTGGTGCCATATCGGACATGACAACCTGCACTTTACTGTCACCTACGCGTTCAAGTAACGCTTTCAGAACTAATTCATCACGAAAGTCGCCCTGAAGGAAGTCCACACCAACGATTGGATCCATAGGTAAAAGATCGCAAGCGATGATGCGGCCGCTGTTTCCGATCTGCGTAACCGCATATTGCGACCAGCCACCGGGTGCAGCGCCGAGGTCAACAATGGTCATCCCCGGTTTAAAAATCTTGTCACTTTGCTGTATTTCATCAAGTTTAAACCAGGCACGGGAACGTAACCCCTTTTTCTGTGCCTGTTGAACATATTTATCGCTAAAGTGTTCCTGAAGCCAGCGGCTTGAGCTGGCAGAACGCTTTTTACCTGTCATTTAACATTCCCGTTTCGGGTTCATCATACTTTGCGACGTAAAAATCGACACGGTAGTTTGGCGATATATGGGAGATGGCGGTAGAATGAACCGTTTTCAATCCCAACGTAAGCAAAAAAATACGATGAATCTGAGTACTAAACAAAAACAGCACCTGAAAGGTCTGGCACATCCGCTCAAGCCGGTAGTTATGCTTGGCAACAATGGTTTGACCGAAGGGGTACTGGCCGAGATCGAACAAGCGTTAGAGCACCATGAGCTCATCAAGGTGAAAATCGCATCGGAAGACCGCGAAACTAAAACCTTGATCGTGGAAGCTATCGTGCGCGAAACCGGCGCCTGTAACGTACAGGTCATCGGTAAAACGCTGGTCCTGTATCGCCCAACTAAAGAGCGTAAAATCTCGCTGCCACGCTAAGAATATCCTGAATCTCGACACAACTTTGTGTAAAACGAGGGATTTCTACGGGTAGACGAGCAAAATGCCATGCTCCGGACGTTGATAAAAGGCCGCTATGCGGCCTTTTTCCTTTCTTTACAATCCATCAACATGGTAGCGGGAAATACGGATTAAAGGTACTCGACCTTGATAATTTCGTATTCTACTTCGCCGCCTGGTGTGCGGATTGTCACTACATCGTCCTGTTCTTTACCGATCAAACCACGGGCAATCGGTGAATTCACAGAGATCAGATTTTGCTTAAAATCAGCTTCATCATCACCCACGATGCGGTAAGTCTGTTCTTCATCGGTATCGAGGTTCAGGACCTTTACCGTTGCACCAAAAATCACCCGCCCGTTGTTCGGCATTTTGGTGATATCGATAACCTGTGCATTGGACAGCTTAGCTTCAATATCCTTAATACGGCCTTCGCAGAAACCTTGCTGCTCGCGGGCTGCGTGGTACTCAGCGTTCTCTTTCAGATCGCCATGTTCGCGCGCATCGGCAATAGCAGCGATGATTTCAGGACGACGAACGGACTTCAGAAAATCCAGTTCTTCGCGAAGTTTTTCAGCACCACGTAAGGTCATCGGAATAGCTTGCATTTGTTATACCTCTTTATCATTCCTTCATAGAACGGACGCCGCCGTTCCGCCACCAGTCAGGCCTTCAGCAGGACAGGAGCAAAAAGAAAACCGACCCGGAAAACATTCCCCAGGTCAGCAGCAATTTTCAATTTGATACGTATTTTACCCTGAAGTTCACTATGGGTCATCGTTTACTTTACAGGGTGTTGCACCGTAGTATGACGGCCTGGTTTCAGGTTGTTAGCGCGAGATTATGCGATTTCCCAGATTTATCATCGGATTGACCGCCGGTATAGCGTTTAGCGCTCAGGCGGCGAACATTGACGAATATATCACCCAGCTGCCTGCGGGTGCCAACCTCGCCTTCATGGCGCAGAAGGTTGGCTCCCCGACGCCGGAGATAGATTTCCACAGTCAGCAGATGGCGCTCCCCGCCAGTACCCAGAAGGTGATCACTGCGCTGGCTGCTCTGCTGCAGCTCGGGCCGAACTTTCGTTTTACCACCACGCTGGAAACCAAAGGCAGCCTTGATGGCGGCGTGCTAAAAGGCGACCTGATTGCCCGTTTTGGCGGCGATCCCACGCTGAAACGTCAGGATATTCGCAATATGGTGGCGACGCTAAAAAAAGCGGGCGTCCAGCGGATCGAGGGGAACGTGTTGATTGATACCTCGGTCTTCGCCAGTCATGACAAGGCCCCAGGCTGGCCGTGGAACGACATGACGCAATGCTTTAGCGCCCCGCCGGCGGCTGCTATCGTCGATCGTAACTGTTTTTCTATCTCACTTTATAGCGCGCAGAAACCTGGCGACCTGGCCTTTATTCGCGTCGCATCGTACTACCCGGTGACGATGTTTAGCCAGGTAAGAACGCTGGCCCGCGGCTCCGCGGAGGCCCAGTATTGCGAACTCGACGTGGTGACCGGCGACCTGAACCGCTACACCCTGACGGGTTGCCTGCCACAGCGTAGTGAGCCCTTACCGCTGGCTTTCGCCATTCAGGACGGCGCAAGCTATGCGGGGGTTATCCTGAAGTCCGAACTGACCCAGGCAGGGATTACCTATAGCGGGACGCTGCTGCGCCAGACTCTGGCGAACGATCCGGGAACCGTGCTGGCTACGACGCAATCAGCTCCGCTGCACGATCTCCTGCGAATCATGTTAAAAAAATCAGACAACATGATTGCGGACACCGTCTTTCGCACCATTGGTCACGCTCGTCTTGGCGTTCCAGGGACCTGGCGTGCCGGTTCGGATGCGGTGCGCCAGATCCTGCGTCAACAGGCCGGCATTGATCTAGGCAATACGATTATTGCCGACGGTTCCGGTCTGTCGCGGCATAACCTGATTGCTCCGGCGACCATGATGCAGGTGCTGCAATATATCGCCCAGCACGATAATGAACTCAACTTCATCTCCATGCTGCCGCTGGCTGGCCACGATGGCTCGCTGCAGTATCGTGCAGGCCTGAATCAGGCTGGGGTCGATGGAAAAGTGTCGGCCAAAACCGGTTCTCTGCAGGGCGTTTACAACCTCGCAGGTTTCATCACTGCCGCCAGCGGGCAAAAAATCGCCTTCGTACAATACTTATCAGGCTATGCGGTACCGCCTGCGGATCAGCGCAACCGCCGGATCCCGCTGGTACGCTTCGAGAGTCGCTTGTATAAGGATTTGTACCAGAACAACTAATACGAAAGGGCCGCATCAAATGCGGCCCTTTTTAGTGCGCTCTGAACCGCTTCCCGGCATATCCGGGCAGCAGTCCCGCCGTCGCCCCGATCGGCAATGTACCGGGGCACTCCAGCAGCTTAACGCTTATAGATGAACTCAACGCCTTCTTCGTCGTCTTCGTCCCAGTCGTCATCCCAGTCTTCGTCGTCTTCGACTTCAACTTCGGCTTCTTCAAGCTGCTGACGGTGGTAGTCGTCCCACATAAACTCGACTTTTTCAGGCGCTTTCTCTTCCTGTGCATGAACGATTGGGTTTTCGATGATAAAGGTCATCACGTCCCAGCACAGATCTTTCACGCCCTGCTGACTTGCCGCGGAGATCAGGTAGAACTTCTCTTCCCAGCCCAGCGCATCGGCAATGGCTTTCGCCTTCGCTTCAGCTTCCGCTTTATCCATCAGGTCAATCTTATTGAAGACCAACCAGCGTGGTTTTTCAGCCAGCTTCTCGCTGTATTTTTCCAGCTCACCGATGATAATGCGCGCGTTCTCAACCGGATCGGAACCGTCGATCGGTTCGATATCGATGAGGTGCAGCAGCACGCGACAGCGTTCAAGGTGCTTCAGGAAGCGAATACCGAGGCCTGCGCCTTCCGCTGCGCCTTCGATAAGCCCAGGAATATCCGCAACAACGAAGCTCTTCTCGTTATCCATACGCACAACGCCAAGGCTCGGCACCAGCGTGGTAAACGGATAATCAGCCACTTTCGGCTTCGCCGCAGAAACGGCGCGAATGAAGGTAGATTTACCGGCATTCGGCATACCCAGCATCCCGACGTCTGCCAGCAGCATCAGCTCCAGCTGCAGATCGCGCTTGTCACCCGGCGTCCCCATCGTTTTCTGACGCGGAGTACGGTTGACGGACGATTTGAAACGGGTGTTGCCCAGACCGTGCCAGCCGCCTTTAGCGACCATCAGACGCTGACCATGCTTAGTCATATCGCCCATGACTTCGCCGGTGCCTTGATCGATAACACGGGTCCCTACAGGCACTTTGATCGACACGTCTTTACCACGTTTACCGGTACAGTCGCGACTCTGGCCATTCTGTCCACGCTCAGCGCGGAAGGATTTTTCAAAACGGTAATCGATCAGGGTGTTCAGGTTTTCGTCCGCTTCCAGCCAGACATCACCACCATCACCACCGTCGCCGCCGTCCGGGCCGCCTCTCGGGATATATTTTTCACGGCGGAAGCTAACGCAACCATTGCCGCCATCACCTGCTACGACCAGGATTGTTGCTTCATCAACAAACTTCATTTTACTCTCCGAAAATCATTCGCCTGAGCGGGGCAGCGGTACAACCGCTTCACGCTTACGTAAGCCACCCCAAAGACGGTGGCCTATGGCGGAATACATCGCGCCCGCAACCACGACAAACGCACCGAGATAACCTAACAGGTTTAACATCGGTCTGGCGAAAACATCGGGCCAGGCCAGTGATAATAAATCTGAAAAAAGCAGCGTAAACAATGGCGTTAAGGTAATCAACGCGCTCACCTGAGCTGCCTGCCAGCGCGCCATGGCTTCCGCCAGCGCACCGTAGCCTACCAGGGTATTTAACCCGCAGAAAATCAGGCACGCCAGTTGCCAGTTGCTTAACGCCAGAACTTGTGAGAGCGTCGCCAACGGCAGCAACGCTATCGTACATAAAGTGTACAGCAAAAAGAGGATCTGCTGTGACGCCAGGCGGCGTAATAACACCTTTTGCGCGACGCCGTAGCTGACCCAAACCGCAGCCGCTGCAACGCCAAAAATTACCCCCCACGTGTAATCCGTCAGGCGGGTAAAAATCTCAATCAGGCTGGTGTTAAAGAACATCACCAGCCCGCAAATCAACATCAGCGCCCCCACAACCTGGGTACCGCGCATTTTCTCCTTAAGGATGAATACGCTGGCCACCATCATGCCGACCGGAGATAGCTGTCCGATCACCTGAGAAGCCGTGGGGCTAAGATATTGCAGGGAAGAGCTGAACAGAATGAAGTTACCAAACAGGCCGCCCGTCGCAATGGCCAGTAGTACCAGCCAGCGCGGTTTGCGAAAGAGGCGCAGCGGCGGCAGTTTACCTCTGATAGCGAGGATTGTGCCAAGGCCGATACTTGCCATCAAAAAGCGATAAAACACCACCGTCGGCGGCGCCATCACTTCAAGAACCTGCTTCATTGCAATTGGCAACGCACCCCAGCACATCGCGGTGGTGAGGGCCAAAAGAATGCCAATGCCGGCCTGCTGCTTCATACCCGTTTTCCCTGCAGAAAAATATCCGGGATTCTAATGTAAAAAGCCCCGCAACACGTTGCGGGGCTTTAATCCGTTACCGGACCACGAAAAACTTACTCAGCAACGATGCTGATGTATTTACGGTTATTCGGGCCTTTAACTTCAAATTTCACTTTACCGTCTGCTTTAGCAAACAGAGTGTGGTCACGACCGCAACCTACGTTGGTGCCTGCGTGGAATTTGGTGCCACGCTGACGAACGATGATGCTACCCGCCAGAACGGATTCGCCACCGAAACGCTTAACGCCCAGGCGTTTAGCTTCTGAGTCGCGACCGTTACGAGTTGAGCCGCCAGCCTTTTTATGTGCCATTTAAATCTCTCCTCAGGTCTTAGGCGCTGATGCCAGTAATTTTCACATCAGTGAACCACTGACGATGGCCCTGCTGCTTACGGTAGTGTTTACGACGACGAAACTTAACGATTTTAACTTTCTCGCCACGACCGTGAGCAACAACTTCAGCTTTGATTACGCCGCCCTCAACGAAAGGAACGCCGATCTTGATTTCTTCACCGTTTGCGATCATCAGCACTTCAGCGAACTCAACAGCTTCGCCAGTTGCGATGTCCAGCTTTTCCAGGCGAATGGTCTGACCTTCGCTTACTCGGTGTTGTTTACCACCACTTTGGAAAACCGCGTACATATAAAACTCCGCTTCCGCGCACCTCTTTGTGTGATTCAGAGTGCGCTATAAATATTCACAATAGGGCGCGAATATTACGCAAAACGCGAGCCTTTGACAAGAGCGATTAGCGATCAACGCAGAAAAAAAACACAACTTTCACGCTAACGTTTATCTATGGCAATTTTTCAGTACAATCATAGCTTCGTTTAATTCTATCTTAATCCTTCTGTGAACCCACCTGGATTCGCGGTAACAGGACATGTGGCCCGGCTTTTGCGATGAATTTAGAAAAAATCAATGAGTTAACCGCGCAGGATATGGCGGGTGTCAATGCGACAATCCTTGAGCAACTTGACTCAGATGTTCAGCTTATCAATCAATTAGGCTATTACATCGTTAGCGGAGGCGGTAAACGTATTCGTCCGATGATTGCGGTTCTTGCCGCCCGGGCAGTGGGTTACCAGGGCGACGCGCACGTCACTATTGCCGCACTGATCGAATTTATTCATACCGCCACCTTGCTGCATGATGATGTCGTTGATGAATCCGATATGCGCCGCGGCAAGGCGACGGCAAACGCCGCTTTTGGCAACGCAGCCAGCGTGCTGGTTGGTGATTTTATCTATACCCGCTCTTTCCAGATGATGACCAGCCTCGGCTCGTTAAAAGTGCTGGAAGTGATGTCTAAAGCCGTTAACGTCATTGCCGAAGGCGAAGTGCTGCAGCTGATGAACGTCAACGACCCGGATATCACTGAAGAAAACTATATGCGGGTCATCTACAGCAAAACAGCCCGTCTGTTTGAAGCCGCCGCACAGTGCTCAGGCATCCTGGCCGGTTGTACCGCCGAACAGGAGCAAGCGCTTCAGGACTATGGTCGTTATCTCGGCACGGCATTCCAGCTGATCGACGATTTACTGGACTACAGCTCTGATGGCGAACGTCTCGGCAAAAACGTGGGTGATGACCTGAACGAAGGCAAACCGACTTTACCGTTATTGCATGCCATGCGTCATGGCACTCCAGAGCAGTCAGCGATGATTCGCGGAGCGATTGAACAAGGCAACGGGCGTCACCTTCTCGACGCGGTTCTCGAGACGATGGCGGCCTGCGGCTCACTGGAATGGACCCGTAAACGCGCGGAAGAAGAAGCGGACAAAGCCATTGCCGTGCTTCAGGTCTTACCGGATTCCCCGTGGCGTGAAGCGCTTATCGGTCTTGCCCATATTGCGGTTCAACGCGATCACTGATCTCCCCCTGCCCCGTTCCCGCGCCTGTCGCGGGAACGCCCCACAAAGTTCCAGCAAAATCCATATATCGCCTTGCCTCCTGGTATATTCCGAATATAAAGACACCTTACAAGAACTTGTTAGAACTTAATTAAACCTGGGAGTATAGTCATTCCGTTGCTCATATATCAGGCAATTGGGATCATCACCACCAGGAGAATTTATGGAAAAGTTCATCGACTGGCATCCGGCAGATATCATTGCTGGATTGCGCAAAAAAGGGACGTCGCTGGCAGCGGAGTCGCGGCGTAACGGCTTGAGTTCTTCAACGCTGGCGAATGCATTGACCCGGCCGTGGCCAAAAGGTGAGCTGATTATTGCTCATGCGCTGGATACCAAACCGTGGATTATCTGGCCCTCGCGCTATCATGACCCGGTGACGCATCAGTTTATCGACAGAACGCAAATGATACGTCAGAAGAAAGAGAGCCAATGAAAGCGGTTCGCTGAGTCAACAGAACGGAATAAAAAAACAGCCCCCTGACACACGTCAAGGGGCTGTTATCACGACAGAGTTACTCGCCTTTCACGCGTTCGATATTCGCGCCCAGCGCCTGCAGTTTATCTTCGATGCGCTCGTATCCACGATCGATGTGGTAGATGCGATCGACAATCGTGGTGCCTTCCGCGATACAGCCGGCCAGGACCAGGCTTGCTGACGCACGCAGGTCGGTTGCCATCACCTGCGCACCGGAGAGCTGCGCCACGCCGTGGCATATCGCCGTATTGCTTTCGATCTCCGCGTGTGCACCCATACGGATCAGTTCCGGAATATGCATGAAACGGTTTTCAAAGATCGTTTCGGTAATCACGCCGGTCCCTTCCGCAACCAGGTTCAACAGCGTGAACTGCGCCTGCATGTCGGTCGGGAAACCCGGGTGTGGCGCGGTACGCACATTGACGGCTTTCGGGCGGTTGCCGTGCATATCCAGGCTAATCCAGTCTTCGCCGGTTTCGATATCGGCGCCCGCATCGCGCAGCTTGGCCAGTACGGCATCCAGGGTATCAGGCTGTGCGTTGCGGCAAACAATTTTACCGCCGGAGATTGCCGCAGCGACCAGGAAAGTACCGGTTTCGATACGGTCAGGCAGAACGCGATATACGCCGCCACCCAGACGTTCTACGCCTTCGATGGTGATGCGGTCAGTCCCCTGACCTTTAATTTTCGCGCCCAGCGCGTTGAGGAAGTTCGCCGTATCGACGATTTCCGGCTCGCGAGCGGCGTTTTCAATCACGGTGGTGCCTTCCGCCAGCGTCGCGGCACTCATAATGGTCACGGTCGCGCCGACGCTGACCTTATCCATCACAATATGCGCGCCTTTAAGACGTCCGTTAACCGACGCCTTCACATAGCCTTCTTCCAGTTTGATCTCTGCGCCCAGCTGCTCAAGGCCAATAATATGCAGATCGACCGGACGCGCACCGATAGCACAACCGCCCGGCAGTGAAACCTGTCCCTGACCAAAGCGCGCCACCAGCGGGCCCAGCGCCCAGATAGAAGCACGCATCGTTTTGACCAGATCGTACGGCGCGCAGAAGACGTCGACCGGACCCGCATCGATCCAGACTGACCCATTGCGCTTCACTTTGGCGCCGAGCTGGCTCAGCAGTTTCATCGTGGTATCGATGTCTTTCAGTTTTGGTACGTTCTGGATCTCAATCGGCTCATCTGCCAGCAGGGCGGCAAAGAGGATCGGCAGGGCGGCATTTTTCGCACCGGAGATGGTGACTTCCCCCTGGAGGCGTGTCGGCCCCTGAACACGGAATTTATCCATTGATTCTGTTCTCTGTTAAGAATTCACATACGCTGCGGGGAACATCCCTGCAGCTTAAAAGCCGTTGAGTTTGCGGTCCCGGGCCCATTCTTGCGGGGTAAATGCTTTGATCGACAGAGCATGAATGCGGTTGTCGGCAATGTATTCCATCAGCGGAGCGTAGACAGCCTGCTGTTTCTTTACCCGGCTCATGCCGTCAAACATCTCACCCACAGCAATAACCTGAAAGTGACTGCCATCGCCAGAGACGTGGACTTCCTGAAGGGAGAGTGCGTTCATCAGCACGGTCTGAATTTCATGATTTTCCATGGGTTCAAATTTTATCTGGTAGTGAAAATAGCCCAACATCTTAGAGGAAAGTGGCGCGGTCTTAAATAAGCAAAAAGCCCCATCGAAGATATTGATGGGGCTTTCAGGATAACCTCAGCAGTAACGCACTGAAAAACTATGGGATCATATCGGCGGGAAGGTTGTAAAGACTGGCTAAAGTTTGCAGGTTGTCGCTCTTACCAATCAGTTTCGCCTCCCGGCCCTGGTGACGAATTAACGCCACAAAGTGCATCAGCAGCGCCAGGCCGGCGGTATCCACCCGGGTTAGTGCGCTCAGGTCGATAGTCGACACGCCATCGGTCGCCTGCGCACGGGCTTCCCAGAGCGGGACCAGCAGATCCTGGTCCAGCTCCCCGTGCAGCGCCAGTCGCTCGCCGTCGCGAGTCCAGCTCAGCTGCCCGGTCATTATTTTTTCTGTTCCAGAGTGATCGGCTGCGCGGAGATCGCCTTCAGTTGCGCGGTCAGGCCATCAACGCCTTTGGTGCGCAGCAGATCGCTCCACTCGTTTTGTTTGGTGGTGATCATGCTCACCCCTTCGGCAATCATATCGTAAGCCTGCCAGTTACCGGTCTGGGTGTTTTTACGCCACTGGAAATCCAGGCGTACCGGAGGGCGGCCATTGGGATCGACGATCGTCACGCGAATAGGGACGATCGTTGCATCGCCCAGCGGTTGTTCCGGAGCAATCTGGTAGGTTTGACCATGGTACATAGCCAGCGCCTGGCCGTAGGCCTGCTTCAGGTATTCACGGAAGGCGACAAAGTAGGCTTCGCGCTGCGCCGGGGTCGCATCTTTATAATACCGGCCCAGAACCAGCGCGCCGGCATACTTCACCTGGACATACGGCATCAGCTCCTGGTCAACGATATCACGCAGATAGTTCGGGTTAGCCTGAATCTTCGACTGTTCATTTTTCAGACGATCGAAGGTCTTCTGCGCCGCTTCGTTCATCAGCTTATAGGGGTTGGACTGATCCGCCGCCGTAGCAGCCGTCAAGGGAGCAATCACCAGCATGGCGATCATCAATAAACGTTTAAACATAGGGTGTCTCTCCTGAAATTAATGCGTCGTGGCGGCCGGTGGCGTGGCGTCAGTATGACTCTCTGTCGCTGCCGAATCATCGCCAGAATTCTTATTGTCACTGCCCTTACTGCTATAAAGGAACTGACCAATCAGGTCTTCCAGAACCATGGCTGACTTGGTGTCCTGAATAGTGCTGCCATCTTTAAGGATAGACGTCCCCAGTTCCGGATCGTCGAAACCGATATTCAGCGCCAGGTACTGTTCTCCCAGCAGGCCTGAGGTACGAATAGCCAGCGAGCTGGAATCAGGAATATGGTTGTAGCTCTCATCAATATCGAGCGCAACGCGCGGCAGGTAGGTTTTCGGGTCAAGCGTAATATCCGCAACCCGGCCCACGACCACACCGCCAATGCGGACCGGAGAACGCGCCTTCAGCCCACCAATATTGTCAAAGGTCGCATAGATACGGTACGTCGGTTCGGTACGTAAAGAGGTCACGTTGGCGGCTTTGAGACAGACAAACAGCGCAGCCAGCAACGCAACCAGTAAGAACACACCTACCCAGATTTCACTTTTTTTCGTTTGCATGAACTCAATTCCCAAACATCAGCGCAGTCAGCACAAAATCCAGCCCCAGAACCGCCAGCGACGAATGCACCACGGTACGCGTCGTTGCCCGGCTAATCCCGGCGGAAGTGGGGATAGCGTCATAACCATTAAATAACGCAACCCATGTCACCGTAATGGCAAACACCAGACTCTTAATCAGGCAGTTAACCAGGTCCATTCGCCAGTCAACGGCATTTTGCATCGCAGACCAGAAGAAGCCACTGTCGATCCCCTTCCAGCTTACGCCCACCAGCGAGCCGCCCCAGATGCCCACGGCGACAAAAATAATGGTCAACAGCGGCAGCGAGATAACCCCTGCCCAGAAGCGAGGGGAAATCACGCGCCGCAGCGGATCGACCGCCATCATTTCCATGCTGGAGAGCTGTTCGGTCGCACGCATCAGGCCAATTTCCGCGGTCAGCGCGGAACCCGCACGCCCGGCAAACAGCAGCGCAGCAACCACCGGCCCCAGTTCGCGCAGCAGGGATAACGCCACCAGCATGCCTAAACTGGTTTCCGCACTATAGGTGGTGAGCACCAGATAGCCCTGCAGCCCCAGCACCATGCCGATAAACAGCCCCGACACGATGATAATCAGCATCGATAGCACGCCAACGTTGTAGAGCTGACGGACCAACAGCGGCGCATGCTTACGAAATTCCGGCTTGCCCACTACCGCATTGAAAAGCATTAATCCGGCACGCCCGAAAGCCGCGGTCGTTTTAATTCCCCGGTGTCCGAGTGATGCCAGCACATTTAGCAGCATCAGTTGCTCGCTCCCTTGCCTAATAAATCATGCTGATAGTCCCCGGCCGGATAGCGGAACGGTACCGGACCATCGGCAATACCATCAATGAACTGGCGAACCCGCGGGTCGCCGTTTTCACGCAGCGACTGCGCGCTGCCGTGAGCCACGATTTTTTTGTCCGCCACGATATACGCGTAATCAGCAATGCTCAGCACTTCTGGCACGTCATGTGACACCACGATACAGGTCACGCCCAGCGTGCTGTTGAGTTCTGAGATCAGCTTAACCAGCACGCCCATGGTGATGGGATCCTGTCCGACAAACGGTTCGTCGAACATAATCAGGTCCGGCTCCAGCGCAATAGCCCTGGCCAGGGCGGCGCGGCGCGCCATCCCGCCTGAGAGTTCAGAAGGCATTAATTTCGCCGCTCCGCGCAGCCCGACCGCTTCAAGCTTCATCATGACGGTCGTATGCAGTAACGCCTCCGGCAAACGCGTATGTTCACGTAGCGGGTAGGCTACGTTATTGAACACGTTCATATCGGTGAACAGTGCTCCGGACTGGAACAGCATGCTCATGCGCTTACGCACGGTATACAGGCGCGAGCGTGACATCTGCGGCACGTTTTCACCATCGAACAGGATCTCACCTTTATCCGGCGGGATCTGCCCACCGATCAGGCGCAGCAGCGTCGTTTTACCGATCCCCGATGGTCCCATAATCGCCGTGATCTTACCGCGCGGCACTGACAGCGAGATATCGTCAAAGATGACGCGATCGCCGCGAGAGAAGCGGATACCGCGTACTTCGACCAAATTCGCCAGAGTTTGGCTCATAAAATCATCCTTACTAAACATCCCTCGGGCTAAGCATGGCGCGTACCTTCGCCACAAACCCAACATTTTTACAGAATCTTACCTGCCTGGGTTAGCGAAAGCTGGCATTTGTTTTACTTTTGACAAACATAAAGTCAAAATTAAGAATTCGTTACGCTGCAGATGGACCGCTACAGCGAATCAACGATTATACCTGAAGAAAGGACTTTAGATGCTCTTAGCGACGGCTCTGTTAATAATTGGTTTACTGCTGGTAGTCTACAGCGCCGATCGTCTGGTCTACGCCGCTTCAATACTTTGCCGCATGATAGGGATCCCCCCGCTCATTATCGGGATGACGGTGGTAAGTATCGGCACCAGCCTGCCGGAGATCATCGTTTCCGCCGCTGCGTCTCTGCACGGACAGACCGATCTGGCGATCGGCACGGCGCTCGGATCCAATATTACCAATATATTATTAATACTCGGCCTCGCTGCCTTGTTGCGTCCATTTACCGTGCATTCTGATATCCTGCGCCGCGAGTTACCGCTAATGTTGCTGGTCAGTTTGCTGGCAAGCTTTGTGCTGTACGATGGGCAACTGTCCCGTATGGACGGTCTTTTCTTACTGGCGCTCGCCCTGCTGTGGCTGCTGTTTACGATTAAAATCGCCCGGCTGGCGGAACGTCAGGGCAGCGATAGCCTGACCCGGGAACAGATGGCGGAGCTTCCGCGGGAAGGTTCGCTTCCCGTGGCCCTGCTCTGGCTGGGTGTAGCCATGATTGTGATGCCCATGGCAACCCGAATGGTCGTGGATAATGCTACCGTGCTGGCAAACTACTTCGCTATCAGCGAGCTCACCGTCGGCTTAACGGTGGTGGCGATCGGCACCAGCCTGCCGGAACTGGCAACGACGATTGCCGGGGCGCGAAAAGGGGAAGACGATATCGCTATCGGGAATATTATCGGCGCGAATATCCTGAATATCGCCCTGGTTCTCGGATTACCGGCACTGATCGCCCCGGGAGCATTCGCACCGGAGGCCTTTACGCGCGACTATGCCGTGATGCTGTTCGTCAGCGTGATATTCGTCCTGCTATGCTGGCGTCGCAAATGGCAACCCGGTCGCCTGGTGGGTGCGCTGCTGGTCGGCGGTTTTGTGGTTTGGTTGGCGATGCTGTACTGGGCAGCACCGCTCTTCGTTGAATGAATCGGGATAACACTATGTCGCAAATAGATTTGCCAACGGATTTTGACTTTCAACGGGTAGGACGTGAAGTTCTGGAAATTGAACGTGAAGGTCTGGCTCAACTCGATCAGTACATTAATGAAGATTTCACCCATGCCTGCGAGAAGATCTTCCGCTGCGCGGGCAAAGTCGTGGTGATGGGGATGGGCAAATCCGGTCATATCGGGCGTAAAATGGCGGCAACGTTTGCCAGCACCGGTACGCCGTCGTTTTTTGTGCACCCCGGCGAAGCGGCCCACGGCGATTTAGGCATGGTGACGCCGAAGGATGTGGTTATCGCGCTCTCGAATTCCGGCGAGTCGAACGAGATCCTGGCGCTGATTCCGGTACTTAAACGCCTGCAGGTGCCTCTTATCTGCATGACCAGCCGTCCGGAAAGCAGCATGGCGCGCGCCGCGGACATCCATCTTTGCGTGAAGGTACTGAAAGAAGCCTGTCCGTTAGGGCTGGCCCCGACCTCCAGCACCACCGCCGCGCTGGTTATGGGCGATGCGCTGGCGGTTGCCCTGCTGGAAGCGCGCGGCTTTACCGCTGAAGATTTTGCGCTGTCGCATCCTGGCGGCGCACTGGGTCGTAAGCTGCTGTTGCGGGTCAATGATATTATGCATACGGGTGATGAAATCCCGCACGTCAATGTGCAGGCCACCTTGCGCGATGCGCTGCTGGAAATCACACGTAAAAATTTAGGCATGACGGCTGTCTGTGATGATGACATGAACATCATCGGTATTTTCACCGATGGCGACCTGCGCCGGGTGTTTGATACCGGGGTCGATATGCGTAATGCCAGTATTGCCGATGTCATGACACCGGGCGGCATTCGCATTCGCCCCGGTATTCTTGCCGTCGATGCGCTGAACCTGATGCAATCTCGCCATATCACCTGTGTGTTAGTTGCCGATGGCGACCGCCTGTTGGGTGTGGTACATATGCACGATCTCCTGCGCGCAGGCGTAGTGTAAGTAAGGATAAAATAATGAATAATGCTGATGCTCTGCAGGAAACCTGCTACGGGCCAGTAAGCCCTGAATTTATCGATCGGGCGGCGAAGATCCGTTTATTGATCCTCGACGTAGACGGCGTGCTGTCCGATGGCCTGATCTACATGGGCAACAGCGGTGAAGAGCTGAAGGCGTTTAACGTTCGCGACGGTTACGGAATTCGCTGCGCGCTGACCTCAGGTATTGAAGTCGCGATTATTACCGGACGAAAAGCTAAACTGGTAGAAGATCGTTGTCAGACGCTGGGTATTACGCACCTGTATCAGGGGCAGTCCGATAAACTGCTGGCATTTCGCGAATTATTGCGCAAGCTGGCCGTTCGCCCGGACGAAGTTGCCTACATCGGCGATGATCTGATCGACTGGCCGGTGATGGCCGAGGTCGGTTTAAGCGTGGCAGTGGCGGATGCGCACCCGCTGCTGCTACCGCGCGCAGATTATGTTACCCGCATCAACGGTGGACGCGGAGCGGTACGCGAAGTCTGCGATTTGTTACTATTGGCGCAGGGCAAGCTGGATGAGGCCAAAGGGCAATCAATATGAGTAAAACCAGACGTTGGGTTATCATTTTACTATCGCTGGTCGCGCTTATTCTGATCGGCCTGAATCTGGCGGGTACGGACGATACCACTCAGCAAGAGATCAATCCTGATGACCCGACCTATACCAGTGAACATACCGACACCGTTGTTTACAGCCCGGAAGGGGCGCTTAACTACCGCTTAATCGCTGAGCACGTGGAGTATTTTTCCGCCCAGGAAGTCTCGTGGTTCACCAAACCGGTGATGACCACATTTGATACCAACAAGGTACCCACCTGGTCTATCAAAGCGGATAAAGCCAAACTGACTAAAGACCGCATGCTGTATCTTTACGGAAACGTAGAGGTGGACGCGCTGAGCGCGGACTCTCAATTGCGCAAAATTACGACGGATAACGCCCAGATAAACCTGGTGACGCAAGATGTTACCTCTGATGACATGGTGACGTTGTACGGGACGACATTTAATTCCAGCGGCCTGAAAATGCGCGGAAATTTACGCAGCAAAACTGCCGAGCTGATTGAAAAGGTTAGAACCTCTTATGAAATTCAGAACAAACAAACTCAGCCTTAAGATTGCGCTCGCCAGCGCCTTACTGGCCGCCAGCCTGCCGGCACTGGCAAAAACCGGCGATACCGATCAACCGATTCACATCGAATCCGATCAGCAGTCACTGGATATGCAGGGCAATGTCGTCACCTTCACCGGTAATGTCGTCGTCACCCAGGGGACCATTAAAATCAACGCCGATAAGGTGGTGGTGACCCGTCCTGGCGGTGAAAAAGGTAAAGAAGTGATCGACGGTTACGGTAATCCGGCAACCTTCTTCCAGATGCAGGACAACGGCAAGCCGGTGAAAGGCCGCGCGCAAAAAATGCACTATGAATTGCAGAATGATTTCGTCGTCCTGACCGGTAATGCGCATCTGGAACAGATCGATAGCAACATCCAGGGCGACAAAATTACCTATCTGGTGAAAGAGCAGAAAATGCAGGCGTTCAGCAATAAAGGCGGACGCGTGACGACGGTTCTGGTTCCTTCGCAGCTGCAAGACAAAAGCACCAACCAGCAAAAGAAGGGTAACTAATTCGTTATGGCAACATTAACCGCAAAGAATCTCGCCAAGGCGTATAAAGGCCGCCGCGTGGTGGAAGATGTCAGTCTGACCGTGAACTCTGGCGAGATCGTTGGCCTCCTCGGGCCAAACGGCGCCGGTAAAACCACGACCTTCTACATGGTGGTCGGCATTGTGCCGCGCGACGCTGGCAACATTATTATCGACGATGAAGATATCAGCCTGCTGCCGCTGCATGCCCGCGCGCGTCGGGGGATCGGCTATCTGCCGCAGGAAGCTTCCATTTTCCGCCGCCTGAGCGTGTACGATAATTTAATGGCGGTTTTGCAGATTCGCGACGATCTCAGCAGCGAGCAGCGTGAAGACCGCGCGAAAGAGCTGATGGAAGAATTTCACATCGAGCATCTGCGCGACAGCCTGGGACAGGCGCTTTCCGGCGGTGAACGCCGCCGCGTTGAAATCGCCCGCGCGCTGGCCGCTAATCCGAAATTCATTCTGCTGGATGAGCCTTTTGCCGGCGTTGACCCCATTTCCGTTATTGATATCAAACGCATCATCGAACATCTGCGCGACAGCGGTCTTGGCGTGCTGATCACCGACCATAACGTCAGGGAGACGCTGGCCGTCTGCGAACGCGCCTATATCGTCAGCCAGGGCCACCTGATCGCCCACGGCACCCCGCAGCAAATCCTTGAAGACGAGCAGGTTAAGCGCGTGTATCTTGGGGAAGACTTCAGACTCTGATAGGGTAGAGGTTACAGACGTTTTAGCCGGAGATATTAGCCCTGAATATGAAGCAAGGTTTGCAATTAAGGCTAAGCCAACAGCTTGCCATGACGCCACAACTGCAACAGGCTATTCGCCTGCTGCAGCTGTCCACGTTAGAACTCCAGCAAGAACTCCAGCAGGCGCTGGAGAGTAATCCGCTGCTTGAGCAAACCGATCTTCACGATGAGGTAGAAACCAAAGAGGTCGAGGACCGCGAATCGCTGGACACCGTCGACGCTCTTGAACAAAAAGATATGCCGGAAGAGCTGCCGCTCGACGCCAGCTGGGATGAAATCTACACCGCCGGCACCCCGTCCGGAAACGGCGTTGATTACCAGGACGACGAGCTGCCTGTCTATCAAGGCGAAACGACCCAAAGCCTGCAGGATTACCTGATGTGGCAGGTTGAACTGACGCCGTTTACCGACACCGACCGCGCCATTGCCACCTCGATTGTCGATGCCGTTGATGACACCGGCTATCTCACTATTCGGCTGGAAGATATTGTCGAGAGTATCGACGATGACGACATTGGTCTCGAAGAAGTGGAAGCGGTGCTAAAGCGTATCCAGCGCTTTGACCCGGTCGGCGTCGCGGCAAAAGATCTGCGCGACTGTCTGCTGGTTCAGCTTTCCCAATATGCTAAAGAGACGCCGTGGCTGGAAGAAGCCCGGCTGATCATCAGCGATCATCTCGATCTGCTCGCCAACCATGATTTCCGCTCCCTGATGCGCGTCACCCGACTGAAAGAAGAGGTGCTGAAAGAAGCCGTTAATCTCATCCAGTCCCTCGATCCGCGCCCCGGTCAGTCGATTCAGACCAGCGAGCCGGAATACGTCATTCCCGACGTGCTGGTACGTAAGGTCAGCGGCCGCTGGGTCGTGGAGCTTAACTCCGACAGCATCCCACGTCTGAAGATTAATCAGCATTACGCGGCCATGGGCAATAGCGCGCGCAATGATGCAGACAGCCAGTTTATCCGCAGCAACCTGCAGGAAGCTCGCTGGCTGATCAAGAGTCTGGAAAGCCGCAATGATACGCTGTTGCGCGTCAGCCGCTGCATCGTCGAACAGCAGCAGGCCTTCTTCGATCAGGGTGAAGAGTTCATGAAACCGATGGTGCTGGCGGATATTGCTCAGGCCGTCGAAATGCATGAATCCACCATTTCACGCGTTACCACCCAAAAATATCTGCACAGTCCGCGCGGTATTTTTGAGCTGAAATATTTCTTTTCCAGCCACGTGAATACGGAAGGCGGCGGCGAGGCATCGTCGACGGCCATTCGTGCGCTGGTGAAGAAGTTAATCGCCGCGGAGAATCCCGCGAAGCCGTTGAGTGACAGTAAGCTGACCACCATCCTGTCCGAACAGGGTATCATGGTGGCACGTCGTACCGTCGCTAAGTACCGAGAGTCTTTATCCATTCCGCCATCTAACCAGCGTAAACAACTGGTTTGATACAACCGATAAGGAAGACACTATGCAGCTCAACATTACAGGACACAACGTCGAGATCACCCCTGCACTGCGCGAATTCGTTAATGCGAAGTTCAGCAAGCTGGAGCAGTTTTTCGACAGGATCAATCAGGTCTATATTGTGTTAAAAGTAGAGAAGGTGACGCAAATTGCGGATGCCAATCTGCATGTCAACGGTGGCGAAATCCATGCCAGTGCGGAAGGGCAGGATATGTATGCCGCTATCGATGGACTCATCGATAAGCTGGCAAGACAGTTAACAAAACATAAAGATAAACTAAAACAACACTAATTGTCCGGGCGCCGCCCTTGCCTGCTGCCAGCCTTCATCGGTAGCAGGCAAGGGGCGCGCTCAGGTGAAATTATGATGAACAACGATTCGGCTCTACAACTGAGCAACGTCCTTAACCAGGAATGTACCCGTAGCCAGGTTCACTGCCAGAGCAAAAAGCGCGCGCTGGAAATCATCAGTGAACTGGCAGCAAAACAGTTAGGTTTGCCGCCGCAGGTGGTGTTTGAGGCGATCCTTACCCGCGAGAAAATGGGCAGTACCGGGATTGGCAACGGGATTGCCATTCCGCACGGTAAACTTGAAGAGGATACGCTGCGCGCCGTTGGCGTGTTTGTCCAGCTGGAGACTCCGATCGCATTTGATGCCATCGACAATCAGCCGGTCGATCTGCTGTTTGCGCTTCTGGTCCCGGCTGACCAGACCAAAACCCATCTGCATACGCTGTCTCTGGTTGCAAAACGACTGGCGGATAAAACGATTTGCCGTCGCCTGCGCGCAGCGCAAAGCGATGAAGAGCTGTATGAGATCATCACCGAAGCAGGAAGCAACGATGACGTATAACGGCCGTCGCCCCCTACCCTTTATCGTACTGAGGAGAAACGGTACATGGTACTGATGATCGTCAGCGGCCGCTCAGGCTCGGGGAAATCCGTCGCTCTGCGGGCGCTGGAAGATATGGGCTTCTACTGCGTAGATAACCTGCCGGTAGTGCTGTTGCCTGAGCTGGCGAGATCGCTGGCCGACAGAAACATCTCTGCCGCCGTCAGCATTGACGTGCGTAACATGCCGGAATCGCCAGAGATCTTTGAACAGGCGATGAAAAACCTGCCTGAGGCATTTTCCCCTCAGCTGCTGTTCCTTGATGCTGACCGCAATACGCTGATCCGCCGCTACAGCGACACCCGTCGTCTGCATCCGCTATCGAGCAAAAATCTGTCGCTGGAAAGCGCGATTGACGAAGAGAGCGCGCTGCTGGAGCCGCTGCGTTCCCGCGCCGACCTGATCGTCGACACTTCAGAGATGTCGGTACACGAGCTGGCGGAAATGCTACGTACCCGTCTGCTCGGCAAGCGCGAACGTGAGCTGACCATGGTCTTTGAATCCTTTGGCTTTAAGCACGGTATCCCGATTGATGCCGATTACGTCTTTGACGTACGCTTCCTGCCAAACCCACACTGGGATCCGAAACTGCGTCCAATGACCGGTCTGGATAAGCCGGTGGCCGCCTTCCTTGACCGGCACACGGAAGTTCACAATTTTATTTACCAGACCCGCAGCTATCTTGAGCTATGGTTACCGATGCTGGAGACCAATAATCGCAGCTATCTGACGGTGGCGATTGGTTGTACCGGCGGTAAACACCGTTCGGTCTACATTGCCGAACAGCTGGCTGATTACTTCCGCTCACGCGGTAAGAACGTGCAGTCTCGTCATCGGACGCTGGAAAAACGCAAATCATGACCGTAAAACAGATCGTTGAAATCACCAATAAACTGGGGATGCATGCCCGCCCGGCGATGAAGCTGTTTGAGCTGATGCAGAATTATGATGCGGAAGTCCTGCTGCGCAACGACGAGGGGACGGAAGCGGAGGCCAATAGCGTAATTGCCCTGCTGATGCTCGACTCGGCCAAAGGTCGGCAAATCGAGATTGAAGCCAACGGTCCGCAGGAAGTCGAGGCGCTGGCAGCGGTTATCGCGCTGTTCAACGCCGGTTTTGACGAAGACTAAACATTCCCGCCTCTTCCCCGGCTGCACGACGCTGACCGGGGCTATTGTTTCTGCCGCGACCTCACTTCAGCTTATTCGCCTGCATAAATCCTTCTCCGCCTAGCTGACGCATCTGACGCAGGATCCACGCCTGCCGACTGCGAACATAGCCGGACGGCGCATCGGCGCGAAAGCGAATCGGGTTGGGCAATACCGCAGCCAGGAGCGCCGCTTCAGAAGCCGTTAACTTGCTCGCAGGCTTGTGAAAGTAGCGCCGGGACGCCGCTTCGACGCCGAACGTTCCTTCCCCAAATTCAGCGATATTCAGGTAGACGGTCAGAATCCGTTTTTTACTCCACACCGTCTCAATCCCTACCGTTAACCCTGCCTCCAGCCCTTTGCGCAACCAGCTACGGCCATCCCACAAGAACAGGTTCTTAGCCGTTTGCTGCGAAAGCGTGGAGGCGCCGCGCACGCGGTTTTCCTGACGTTCATTGTGTGCCAGCGCTTTCTCTATCGCTGAGACATCAAAACCCCAGTGTTCAGGGAATTTTTGATCCTCCGCAGCGATTGCCGCCAGCCCCATCCACGGTGAGATCTCGTCCATCCCGACCCAGTCGGAGTGGGCGACATAATGAAAATCACCGCTCAGCCATGCGCCGATTTGTCGCTCGAGCATAACGGCTGAAAACGGCACCGGCAGTATGCTAAAGAGCGCGATGCCGCCTCCCCAAAAGGCTGCCGCAATCAGCAGAATGCGCAATAAAAGGCGTTTAATCATTCGCAACGGGGCCGAACGCACGCTCATGCAGTCAGAGCCAGCACGCGAGCCACCAGCTTCTCAATCCCGCTTGCCGCTTCCGCAATGTTCTGCGCCAGCATCCAGGCCGGGGTCGTCACCACCTTATGTTCTTCATCGACGACGATATCATCGACCGGGCAAGGAACGTGTTCTGCGCCCATCTCTTCCACCACCTCAGCGGTATCAAGATCGGTGCCGATGGTTATCCGCAGCGGGATCGGGAAAATTTTTGGCAGCAGCGCCGGGGCGATACACATAAAGCCCAGCGGTTTACCCGCCTCGTGCATCGCCAGCGTCAACGCTTTCAGGTCGCTATCGACCAGGCATTCAGCCCCTTGCGAGGCAAAATTGCTGAGGTTCTTCGCCGCGCCAAACCCGCCAGGGACAATCAGCGCATCCAGATCTTCAGCCCGGGCCGCAGCCAGAGGCTGGATATCGCCACGGGCAATACGCGCGGCCTCCACCAGAACGTTGCGGCTTTCGGCCATCGGCTCACCGGTCAGGTGGTTGATCACGTCCGTTTGCGTTTTATCCGCGGCGAAACAGATGGCCTGTGCGCCGCTACGGGCGATCGCCAACAGGGTAATGACCGCTTCATGGATCTCCGTTCCGTCATAGACGCCACAGCCGCTCAATACCACGCCAATCTTTTTCATACTGCCAGCTCCTTAGTGCAACTTGCTGAAACCAGTCAAAAATTTTGATTTACACGCATTGCTTCACATATTTTACTGATTCACGTAACAAATAATTTAAGGTTTGCTATCTTAATGAGCGAGCAAACCAAATCCTCAGGTTGCGCTACGTAAAAATATCTCTAAAAATTCTGGCGCAACGACCAGTTCCCTGGTGTTGGCGCAGTATTCGCGCACCCCGGTTTATCCGGGGTCATTTTTTATGTGCCGCCGCAACCCATGCTTTCAGCACCGCTACATCGTTCTGCCACTCGGATTTCATCTCTTCAACCCATTCACCAACGTTATCCGACCACGCCGGCAGGTCCGGAGTCTGAATCTGCTGTCCCAGCTGTTGGATATGCCGCAGGCCAATCGAGCCCGCCGCGCCTTTAATTTTATGCCCTTCATCGACGATCCCTTTCTGGTCGCGAGCGGTCAGATTAGACTCCAGTACCGCCATATAGCCCGGCATCATCTTCTCAAAAACCGCAAGACCATCGTTGATAAGCTTTGGCCCCACCAGCTCGATATACTGCTCAAGCATCGGAATATCCAGTACGGATGCCGATTTACTCACATCCACGGTCGGCATTTCGCACTCATCCTCTTCCGGCGAATCCCAGAATTTTTTAATCATTGCCGTCAGCGCCGGCACCGATAGCGGTTTACTCAGGACGTCGTCCATTCCGGCATCAAGATACTCTTTTTTATTCTTCAGGACGTTGGCGGTCAGGGCAACCAGCGGCGGTAGCTCGTCGGCGGCAAAGTGCTGCTTAAGATGACGAGAAATATCCAGGCCCGTCATATCCGGCAGCTGGATATCCAGCAGCACCAGGTCGTACTCGCCCGGTTCAAACATCTCCAGCGCGGCCTTACCGGTCATCGCCACATCGACGCTGTTACCCAGCTTCTCCAGCACCGAGCGCGCCACAATCACGTTGAGCTCGATATCCTCGACCAGCAGCACGTTCAGCGCCGGCAGGGGCATCTCATCTTCCGTCAGCATATCTTCCACTTCTTCCGCCACCGCCGGCGCATGCACGGTCAGCGTAAATGTGGCCCCCTGGCCCGGCTGGCTGGAGACGTTAATGTCGCCGCCCATATTGCGAGCCAGACGACGCGATACGGCAAGACCGATCCCGGTGCCCGTCGCAGGCTTGCCGCCGTGGCTGTCTTTCACCTGATAATACATCGCGAAGATCTTATCCTGCTCGGCTTCGGGAATGCCGATGCCGGAGTCTTCCACTTCAAAATGCAGGATATCGCCTTCATCGTAGCGAACGCGAACGGTGACGTTTCCACCTTGCGGGGTGAATTTCACGGCGTTACTGATGAGGTTCCACAGAATCTGCCGCAGACGCGTCCCGTCGGTCACCACTTTATGCGGCAGCGGCAGCGTCGGTTCCAGGACGAAGCGCAGCCCTTTCTGTTGCGCCTGCAGGCCGGAGAGGTTTTCCAGATCGGCCAGGAAACCGGTGAAGTCGACCTGCTGATTATCCAGCTGGACTTTGCGCCGCTCCATTTTATCCATGTCGATAATATCGTTGAAAATATTCCCCAGCGTAACGGCAGAGACATGGATGGTTTTGAGGTATTTTTCCTGCTCACCGGTCAGCTCGGTATCCAGCAGGATACGGCTCAGCCCGACGATGCCGTTGAGCGGCGTACGCAGCTCGTGGCTGATGGTTGAGATAAAGGTGGTCTTATCGCGGCTGGCGCGCTCCAGCGCATCCTGGTAGCGCTTACGTTCGGTAATATCGCGGCCAAAGCCCATCAGTCCACGGCGCTTGCCGACGCGGTCATAGTAAGGGACCTTGCGGATTTCAAAGCAGGCTTTACGCCCGTCCGGATAATCCAGCCACTGCTCGTAGGTCAGCGACACATTATGGCGGAAGACCTTTTCGTCAGTCTCCAGCACTTTAACCGCCGCTTCTTCGTTATAGACATCCTGAGGTTTCAGGTGGATAAGCTGCTTTTCGCTTTTCCCGGTCAGGAGCTCCATCGCCCGGTTACAGCCAGAAAACTCTTTGTCTTCATTGCGATAGAATACCAGGTCCGGCGAGGCATCAAGGAAAGAACGGAGGAAGGAGGATTGCTGTTCCAGCTGAATTTGCGTCTCTTCGCGCTCTTTCATCTCAATCTTCAGCTGTTCCAGCGTCGTCTCGCGCTCGGCTTCCGCCTTTTCACGCTCGCCAATCTCCTGATTGAGCTGCGCGATATTATCTTTGAGCTGCACGTTAAGCTGCAGGTCGCGCTCGCGCATCTCCTCCAGTTTTTCCACCAGCCGGGAGAGACGCTGCCGCGACTCTTCCAGTTGCTCCACCACCACCGACAAAAAATAAACTGCCCAGGGGGTGATCAGCAGACCAAAGAAGATAGAGCGGATAACGTCGATGCTCTCAACCTGGCCATGCAGAACCATCGTGACGGCCATCTGTACCACAATCGCCAGCACCACCAGGGCGAGGGCCAACAGCATGGAAAAACGCACCAGACCCAGCTTCATCATCAGGTCGACATAGTACTGCGCCAGCATACGGATTTGCTTCATAAGGGATTCCTTCGCGACAACTCCGCACAATAATACCCAATTCTGAGCAATACGCTGTAAGTTGTGCAAAAAATGCGGGCGCCCTTACTCTAAAGCTGCGCGCGGCACCCAGGCTCGTCCCAGCGCCGAGCCCTGCACGCCGTGTTGGTTGAGATAGCGGTCAAGTTCAACCATCCCGGTCCAGCGGTTCTCACACCACAGGGGCGCCAGCAGCGTCGGCCGCCGGGCGCTGGCGGAAATGCGGTGATAGATCACCTCGGGTGGCGTGTGGCGAATCATCTCCCCGGCAGTGATCGTATATTCATCCAGCGCAATCGCCTGCAACCGTCCCGCCTGCCAGGCTTTGGCCATCGTACTGCCGGTGACGATATGCAGCGGATGCAGTTTGATGCCATCCACGCCGGTATCCACAACCTGCTCCAGCGTTTGCAGGCAATGGCTCTGCGCCTCGCCCGGTAGCCCGACGATCAAATGCGCGCAGACCTTCAGCCCGCGCTCGCGCGCCAGCCGGGTCGTACGCTGATAACAGGCAAAATCATGCCCACGATTAATCCGCTGCAGCGTTTTGTCATGCACCGTCTGTAAGCCGAGTTCCAGCCATACTTCGTAGCCCTGTTCCCGATAGCCGCCGAGCAGATCCAGCACCGCCTCCGGGACGCAGTCAGGACGAGTACCCACGCACAGCCCGACGATATTGGCCTGACTCACCGCCTGCTGATACATCGAGCGCAGTACCTGAACTTCGGCAAAGGTGCTGGTGTAAGCCTGAAAATAAGCGAGATAGCGCCTGGCGCGATTAACCCGCTGCGCCTGATGTGCCAGCTGTTCAGCAATAGAGTGGTGCTGCTGCTCTTCGTCAGCAAAAGAGGCGACGTTGCAGAACGTGCAGCCTCCGCGGCCAATAGTGCCATCGCGATTCGGGCAGCTAAACCCGCCATGCAGCGTCAGTTTATGAACCTTTTCGCCATAGCGCCGCGAAAGATCCCCACCAAACATATTGACTAATTTTTGTAACTGCATAATCTGATAGACCGGCCTGAAGAAAGGGGCCAAGCCTGCCATTTTTAGCCACCGACGGCGATGACCTGGATCAATCGTCAGCGCGGCCGCTCACCTCATTGCATAAACACTCAAGATAACTGCAATTTCATTCACTCACTCTGTGATGACTTTTCCTTATACTTAACCTCAGGTTTGCCATTATCTTCATCAGGGCAAAAAACAGTGTTATTTACCGCGCTAGAGGTAACAGGCAGATAAATACTCTGCGATAAATAGGCAGTTCAGCACAGATCGATAATGTTACGCTATCGATATAGTGAGACAGATCACACTAGATTATGCTTTCCGCTACGTTTCAGCGCCGCTTAAAACACAGTTATTATCTTATTTATCATAATGTTAAACCATGTATAGCACATTTTTGTATAAATAAGATTGCCATTTGACGTAAGTGCCGATTCCCGATAAGTTGGGAATCCGCTGGAAGCTTTCTGGATGAGCACTCTGCTCATCATATTTATGCAGTAATTGAGATTCCCTCTTACAGCAAGTCCTCAAACTTGCGTACCGATGCGAAAAGGATTTAAAGAGGGCGAATGCGAGGTGCAAACCCCGTCGCCATGCTCTTTCTGTGCCCGTGCGCAATCGGTATCGGAGGGTGTCCCGTAGAGCCTGGGGAGGTTCACTGATATGTTGTACGATAAATCCCTTGAGAGGGATAACTGTGGTTTCGGCCTGATCGCCCACATAGAAGGCGAACCTAGCCACAAGGTAGTGCGTACCGCTATACACGCACTGGCCCGAATGCAGCACCGCGGCGCGATCCTTGCCGATGGTAAAACCGGCGACGGTTGTGGCTTGCTGCTGCAAAAACCTGACCGTTTCTTCCGTATCGTTGCGGAAGAGCGCGGCTGGCGTTTAGCCAAAAATTACGCCGTCGGGATGTTATTCCTTAATAAAGATCCTGAACTGGCGGCTACGGCACGCCGCATCGTTGAAGAAGAACTACAACGTGAAACCCTGTCTATCGTCGGCTGGCGCGAAGTGCCGACCAACGAAGGGGTTCTCGGTGAAATCGCCCTCTCCTCGCTGCCTCGTATTGAACAAATTTTTGTTAACGCCCCGGCAGGCTGGCGCCCGCGCGATATGGAACGTCGTTTGTTCATCGCCCGTCGCCGCATTGAAAAGCGTCTGCAGGAAGATAAAGATTTCTACGTTTGCAGCCTGTCGAATCTGGTGAACATTTACAAAGGTCTGTGTATGCCGGCTGACCTGCCGCGCTTCTATCTGGACCTCGCGGACCTGCGTCTGGAGTCGGCAATCTGCCTGTTCCACCAGCGCTTCTCCACCAACACCGTGCCGCGCTGGCCGCTGGCACAGCCGTTCCGCTACCTGGCGCACAACGGCGAAATCAACACCATCACCGGCAACCGCCAGTGGGCGCGCGCGCGTACCTACAAGTTCCAGACGCCGTTAATTCCGGACCTGCACGATGCGGCGCCGTTCGTGAACGAAACCGGCTCCGACTCCAGCTCGATGGATAACATGCTTGAGCTGCTGCTGGCCGGCGGGATGGATATCGTGCGCGCCATGCGTCTGCTCGTACCGCCAGCCTGGCAGAACAACCCGGATATGGATCCGGAGCTGCGCGCCTTCTTTGATTTTAACTCCATGCATATGGAGCCATGGGATGGCCCGGCGGGCATCGTGATGTCCGACGGTCGCTACGCCGCCTGTAACCTCGATCGTAACGGTCTGCGCCCGGCGCGCTACGTCATCACCAAAGACAAACTGATTACCTGCGCTTCAGAAGTCGGGATTTGGGATTACCAGCCTGACGAAGTGGTCGAAAAAGGCCGCGTAGGCCCGGGCGAACTGATGGTTATCGATACCCGCGGCGGACGTATTCTGCACTCCGCGGAAACCGATGATGACCTGAAAAGTCGCCACCCTTACAAAGAGTGGATGGAGAAAAACGTCCGCCGCCTGGTGCCGTTTGAAGATCTACCGGACGAAGACGTCGGCAGCCGCCAGCTGGATGACGACACGCTCGCCAGCTTCCAGAAACAGTTTAACTACAGCGCAGAAGAGCTGGACTCCGTCCTGCGTGTACTGGGTGAAAACGGCCAGGAAGCGGTCGGTTCAATGGGCGACGATACCCCGTTTGCCGTGCTCTCCAGCCAGCCGCGTATCATTTACGACTATTTCCGTCAGCAGTTCGCGCAGGTGACTAACCCGCCGATCGACCCGCTGCGTGAAGCTCACGTGATGTCGCTGGCCACCAGCATCGGCCGTGAAATGAACGTCTTCTGCGAAGCGGAAGGCCAGGCTCACCGCCTGAGCTTCAAATCACCGATCCTGCTGTACTCCGATTTCAAACAGCTCACCACCATGGAAGAGGAGCACTATCGCGCCGATACCCTGGATATCACCTTTAACGCCGCGGAAACCTCGCTGGCCGAAACGGTGAAGGCGCTGTGCGATAAAGCTGAACAGATGGTCCGTAACGGTACCGTTCTGCTGGTGCTCTCCGATCGTAATATCGCCAAAGATCGTCTGCCGGTTCCGGCACCGATGGCGGTAGGCGCGATTCAAACCCGCCTGGTGGATAAGAGCCTGCGCTGCGATGCCAACATTATCGTTGAGACCGCCAGCGCCCGTGACCCGCACCATTTCGCGGTGCTGCTGGGCTTCGGCGCCACGGCTATCTATCCGTACCTGGCCTATGAGACGCTGGCGAAACTGGTTGATAACAAGGCCATTGAGAAAGATTATCGTACCGTGATGCTGAACTACCGTAACGGCATCAACAAAGGCCTGTACAAGATCATGTCTAAGATGGGCATTTCGACCATCGCCTCCTACCGCTGCTCGAAGCTGTTCGAAGCGGTTGGCCTGCATCGTGAGGTTTCCGATCTGTGCTTCCTCGGCGTTGTCAGCCGCATCGGCGGCGCGGGCTTCGATGACTTCCAGCAGGATCTGCTGAATCTGTCCAAACGCGCCTGGCTGGTCCGTAAGCCGCTGGATCAGGGTGGTCTGCTGAAATACGTTCACGGCGGTGAATATCACGCCTACAACCCGGACGTCGTCCGCACGCTGCAGCAAGCGGTTCAGAGCGGTGAATACCACGACTATCAGCAGTATGCGAACCTGGTGAATGAACGCCCGGCCGCCACGCTGCGCGATCTGCTGGCGCTGAACCCTGGCGATGACGCCATCAGCATCGACCACGTCGAATCGGCCAAAGAGCTGTTCAAACGCTTCGATACCGCCGCCATGTCTATCGGTGCGTTAAGCCCGGAAGCTCATGAGTCGCTGGCGGAAGCCATGAACAGCATCGGCGGCTTCTCTAACTCCGGCGAAGGCGGCGAAGATCCGGCGCGCTATGGCACCAACAAAGTGTCGCGTATTAAACAGGTCGCTTCTGGCCGCTTCGGCGTCACACCGGCTTACCTGGTCAACGCCGACGTTATTCAGATTAAAGTCGCTCAGGGCGCGAAGCCGGGCGAAGGCGGGCAGCTGCCGGGTGACAAAGTCACCCCGTACATTGCCAAACTGCGCTATTCGGTCCCGGGTGTAACCCTGATTTCACCGCCGCCGCACCACGATATTTACTCTATCGAGGATCTGGCGCAGCTGATTTTCGACCTGAAACAGGTCAACCCGAAAGCGATGATTTCTGTGAAGCTGGTTTCCGAACCGGGCGTCGGCACCATCGCCACCGGCGTGGCCAAAGCCTATGCCGATCTTATCACCATCGCCGGTTACGACGGTGGTACGGGTGCCAGCCCGCTCTCCTCCGTGAAATACGCGGGTTGTCCGTGGGAGCTGGGTCTGGTGGAAACCCAACAGGCGCTGGTGGCGAACGGTCTGCGTCACAAGATCCGTCTGCAGGTGGATGGCGGCCTGAAAACCGGCCTCGATATCATCAAGGCGGCAATTCTTGGCGCAGAAAGCTTCGGCTTCGGCACTGGCCCGATGGTCGCGCTCGGCTGTAAATATCTGCGTATCTGCCACCTGAACAACTGCGCAACCGGCGTAGCAACTCAGGATGACAAACTGCGTAAGAATCACTATCACGGCCTGCCGTTCAAAGTGACCAACTACTTTGAATTCATCGCCCGCGAAACCCGCGAGCTGATGGCTGAGCTTGGCGTGAAGCGTCTGGTGGACCTGATTGGCCGTACCGACCTGCTGAAAGTGCTGGATGGCTTTACCGCGAAGCAGCAGAAGCTGGATCTCAGCAAACTGCTGGAAACCGCCGAGCCGCATCCGGGTAAAGCGCTGTACTGCACCGAAAGCAACCCGCCGTTTGATAACGGCGTGCTGAACGCGCAGCTGCTACAGCAGGCTAAACCGTTCGTGGACAGCAAGCAGAGCAAAACCTTCTGGTTCGATATCCGTAATACCGATCGCTCCGTTGGCGCGTCGTTGTCTGGCTATATCGCCCAGACCCATGGCGATCAGGGGCTGGCAGCAGATCCGATTACCGCGCACTTCAGCGGTACCGCAGGCCAGAGCTTCGGCGTGTGGAACGCCGGCGGCGTGGAACTGCATCTGACCGGTGACGCGAACGACTACGTGGGTAAAGGGATGGCAGGCGGTCTGCTGTCAATCCGTCCTCCGGTGGGCTCCGCCTTCCGCAGTCACGAAGCGAGCATCATCGGTAATACCTGTCTGTATGGCGCGACCGGCGGTCGTCTGTACGCTGCGGGCCGTGCAGGCGAACGCTTTGCGGTGCGTAACTCCGGTGCCATCACCGTGGTAGAAGGCATCGGCGATAACGGCTGCGAATACATGACCGGCGGCATCGTCTGCGTACTGGGTAAAACCGGCGTCAACTTTGGCGCAGGGATGACCGGCGGCTTTGCTTACGTCCTGGATGAAGACGGTGATTTCCGTAAACGTGTGAACCCGGAACTGGTGGAAGTGTTGGGCGTTGACTCTCTCGCTATCCATGAAGAGCACCTGCGTGGTCTGATTACCGAACACGTGCAGCTTACCGGTTCGTCTCGAGGCGAAGAGATCCTGGCCAACTGGCCGGCTTTTGCCGCGAAATTCGCGCTGGTTAAACCAAAGTCCAGCGATGTTAAGGCACTGTTGGGTCACCGTAGTCGTAGCGCAGCAGAGCTGCGTGTGCAGGCGCAGTAAGGAATTCAGATGAGCCAGAACGTATACCAGTTTATCGACTTACAGCGCGTTGATCCGCCAAAGAAACCGCTGAAGATCCGTAAAATTGAATTTGTTGAAATTTATGAGCCGTTTTCAGAAGGCCAGGCCAAAGCCCAGGCAGATCGCTGCCTGTCCTGCGGCAACCCGTACTGCGAATGGAAATGTCCGGTCCATAACTACATCCCGAACTGGCTGAAGCTCGCCAATGAGGGGCGTATTTTTGAAGCGGCAGAGCTGTCGCATCAGACCAACACCCTGCCGGAAGTCTGCGGGCGCGTCTGCCCGCAGGACCGTCTGTGCGAAGGCTCCTGTACGCTGAACGACGAGTTTGGCGCGGTGACTATCGGTAACATCGAACGCTACATCAACGATAAAGCGTTCGAGATGGGCTGGCGCCCGGATCTCTCCGGCGTGAAGCCCACCGGTAAAACGGTGGCGATCGTCGGTGCCGGTCCGGCAGGACTGGCCTGCGCAGATGTCCTGACCCGCAACGGCGTCAAAGCGGTAGTGTTCGATCGCCATCCGGAAATCGGTGGCCTGCTGACCTTCGGCATCCCCGCCTTTAAGCTGGAAAAAGAGATAATGACCCGTCGCCGTGAAATTTTCACCGGCATGGGTATTGAGTTCAAACTCAATACCGAAGTGGGCCGTGATGTTCAGCTCGACGCGTTACTGAAAGAGTATGATGCCGTGTTCCTCGGCGTGGGGACCTATCAGTCCATGCGCGGCGGACTGGAAAACGAAGACGCAAATGGTGTCTTTGATGCGCTGCCGTTCCTGATTGCCAACACCAAACAGACCATGGGCTTTGGCGAAACCGCCAGCGAGCCTTACGTCAATATGGAAGGCAAACGGGTGGTGGTTCTCGGCGGTGGCGACACCGCGATGGACTGCGTGCGTACTTCCGTACGTCAGGGCGCGACTCACGTTATTTGCGCCTACCGCCGTGACGAAGAAAACATGCCGGGCTCCAAACGCGAAGTGAAAAACGCGCGTGAAGAGGGCGTCGAGTTCCAGTTCAACGTTCAGCCTCTGGGCGTAGAAGTGAATGCTAACGGCAAAGTGTGCGGCGTGAAAATGGCGCGTACCGAGATGGGCCAGCCTGATGCCAAAGGGCGTCGTCGTGCGGAGATCGTCGCAGGCTCCGAGCACGTGGTCCCGGCAGATGCGGTGGTGATGGCGTTTGGTTTCCGCCCGCACAGCATGGAATGGCTGGCGAAGCACGATGTTGAGCTGGATTCTCAGGGCCGTATTATTGCGCCGGAAGGCCATGAAAACGCGTTCCAGACCAGTAACCCGAAAATCTTTGCCGGCGGCGATATCGTGCGCGGTTCCGATCTGGTGGTGACGGCGATTGCCGAAGGTCGTAAAGCGGCTGACGGGATCCTGAACTACCTGGAAGTGTAATCAACAAACCCGGACAAACTGTCTGTCCGGGTCTCTGACAGAGCCCGCTGGCGCAAGCCCGCGGGCTTTTTTTATCATGCCAGCAGGGCGGCGCGGACCTTAATGACCACTTTTTTAATCCCGGCGCTGTCCCCGACCTGGCAACCGGGTTTGTGCGGTTCATCGGGCATGAAAACCGCAAACATATCCGGATGCAATGTCAGTACCTGTTCCCCGCGTATCCGACGGCAAAGCTGATAATCCTCGTCAGGATGCGCTTCTTCGCACTCACAGGCCGACCCGGCGACGCCATAAAAGATCCGCTCTTCCCCCGCCAGTAAAATCTGGATATCAATAAACTGGCTATGCAGTTCGGCTTTTTTCTCTTCCGGCACACCGGTATGAAACGCCATGACGTTCATCAATACATTGTCGCCCTGAAGCTCATAGCTTCCGGGAGCGATAGTGTGTAAATCGTGGGCCTGCGCCAGGGCGATAGCCCGGACCAGAACCGCCGGAAGACCGGCATGCGAAGGCTGCTGTAGATGACCCAGAATCATATCTTTCCTCCCTGTGCCCATAATGCCGCTCCTGACAGGCCCGCATCATGCCGATAGTAAGCTTCCCGCAGCGGAACATGATAAAGCGCGGGTTCTTGTGACAAGTACGTCTCAACCAGCTTCAGGTAGCCGTCTGCAAGACCGATACTGCCGCCGATCACAACGCAGGCGCAGTCCGTCACGGCCTTCAGGTCGGCAATCAGTCGCGCCAGCGTGCGTGCCGATCGCTGAATTAATATCTGCGCCTGCGGGTGTCCCTCCCTCGCCAGAGCAAATATCGCTTTTGCATCCAGCCCGCAAAGCTCACCGCCGGCCGCCGCCGCGATACCGCGCCCGGAAGCGATAGCTTCGACACAGCCTTTCCGACCGCAGCCGCAGAGCGGCCCGGCAGGATCCGCCAGCGTATGACCGCAATGGCCGGCCAGGCCTCCGCGACCGGTCTGCAGCCTGCCCTGGCTGACGATCCCCCCGCCAACGCCGGTTGAAACGGTCAAAAAGAGCATCTCGCTGACTTTCTCCGGCAGCGCATGATATTCCGCCCACGCCGCTGCCTGAGCATCATTGAGGGCAATACCGGGCAACGCCGTGAGGTCGGATAAACACGCCTGCAGGGGAAAATGTGCCAGTCCGCCCAGGTTCGCTGGATTGATGGCGGTCAGAATGCCGTCCTGAATGATGCCGGTGGAGGCGATAGCAAAACGATCCGCGCGCGCCGAGAGGGGGGCCACCAGCGCCGCCAGCGCGGCAGCTAATGCCGCCGGCGTCTGACTGGCTGGCGTGGGGACTTCACGCCGCTCCAGGAGGGTCAATCGGCTGTCTATCAGTGCGGCGGCTAGCTTGGTGCCGCCAATATCAATCGCCAGCGTCGTCATTGCACCGCCTTTTTCAGCGCCGTGTTGTACCACTCGCAAATGTGTTCCAGCCGCGTAATGGCGGAGCCTACGGTCACCGCCCAGGCGCCATGACGCATGGCCTCTGCCGCCTGCGCTGGCGTGTTGTAGCGCCCTTCGGCAATCACCCGACATCCCGCTGCGTGTAGCGCCTGTACCAGCGCCAAATCAGGCTCTTCCGGCGTGTGCGCCGTGGTATAACCCGACAGCGTGGTGCCGATAATTTCCGTACCGAGCTGCTGACAGAAGATGCCATCTTCAACGGATGAACAGTCGGCCATTGCCAGCTTGTGCTGCTGATGGATACGGGCCAGCAGTGCCTCCACCGCCACCGGGCGCGTCCGACGGGTACCATCGAAAGCAATAATATCCGCCCCCGCCTGCGCCAGAGCATCAACATCCTCTAAAAATGGGGTAATGCGTACCGGTGAATCATCGAGGTCACGTTTGAGAATACCGATAATGGGTACTGTCACCCGGGCGCGGGTCGCCCGCAGATTCTCAACACCTTCGATACGCAATGCCACCGCGCCAGCCTGTTCGGCTGCCAGCGCCATCGCTGCGACAATCGCCGGCGTATCCAGCGGGCTACCGGGGACCGGCTGACATGAGACAATTAATCCGCCGTGGGCGCTGATGCGACGACCCAGTTGTTCAAGCAAAGACATAATAACTCCCTGATTTATCTCGTTGCCCGGCGCCAGCGCCGGGCACGGGTTACCTGGTTTTCACTAATCCACGTTTGCTGGCGCCGGGCATCACCGCCCCGCTCAGGGGCCTGCCATCAATCGCATCGTGCGTTCGCACCGCTTCCGGGCGGATCCAGCGCTGAACACGCGAGGGCATATCCAGTCCGATAAGCAGGATCACCACAAAGGTCAGGCCGAAAGAGAGCGATCCCAGCGTCGTGCCCAGATCCATCCGCTGCGCGATCAGCGCACCGAGCACCGGCGCGATCGCCCCACCTAAGGCACCGACGTTATAGGTAAAACCCAGACCCGCAGCACGCTGATCGGTATCGAAATAGCCGCCGATCAATTTAGGTAAGATCCCGGAGATCCCCTGCCCCAGCATCTGCTGGAAGAACAGTAACAGCCCCAGCACCCACACGTTGGTGCCGCCGATAGCAAAGACGGGAATAATCAACAGCTGGGAGGCCAGCAGGCTACAAACATAGGCTTTGCGCGTTCCCAGCCAGTCGCCGAGAAAACCGCCGACGCAACAGCCGACCGCAGCACCAAAACCGCTGAAGAACAGCACCCTGGCCACGGTCGTATGATCGTAAGCGAGCTCCGTTTTAAGATAGGTGGGCAAAAGCGCCTGGATAGGCCATGAATAGAGAAAGGCGAACAGGACGACAACCATCAGCGTCACGCCGGTTGGCCAGCGCTTACCGCTGCTTTGCACCATAAAGCTGATAAAGATCGTGGCACAAAGCAGCCCCAGTGCGACCACGATTCCGGCATTGTTGAGCTCGCCGGCGAAACAGAACCACAGCGCCGTCGCCGCCACAATGGTCAGGAAAATATTGATCGCCCGGTGTTTGCCACAATAGAGGATATCCACCATGGTCCGCACCGGCGCTTTACCCTGATGTTTCTCTTTCCAGTCTTCGGCTTCCGGGATGTTTTTCCGCAGCCACAGCGCAAAAATAATCGGCACGATGCCAATGAAAAAGAGCGCACGCCATCCCCAGACCGGTACCACCAGACTATAGATTTGCGCGGCAATCACCGCCCCGACGGAAAAGCCGGAAATCAGAAAACCACTGGCCTTATTGCGCAGCTGCTTTGGCCAGCTTTCAATAACATAGGTCGCACTGGATCCATACTCCCCCGCCATCCCCATGCCAATCACCAGACGCGCGATAAACATGGTGGTAAAACCGGGAGCAAAGCCGCAGGCCAGCGTTCCGAGGGAAAACAGAATAATACTGGTGACCATCGCCAGCCGCCGTCCGTAACGATCGCCCATTGCGCCCAACATCAGGCCGCCAAACCAGCGAGAAATGAAGGCGGCTGAGATCAGACTCGCTGCCTCTACGGTCGTCAAACCAAAGTCTGCCTGGATTTCTGTCAACACCAGGGCAATCAGGACAAAATCAAAACCATCAAGCAAATATCCCAGCCAGGCAGCGGAGAAAGCCCGCCACTGCGCCCGGTTGAGATGGCGATACCACGGGATGTTCTGGGTCGTTGCGATCATTTTACTCTCCCGCGATGGGTCAGACCCACGCTTGGTTTGCCATACCAGATGTCGCTATCACTGCATCCGATATAGCTCGTGTTATGACCCGGACCGGGCGCATAGCGCCTCCATCCGGGAATGCCCCGCTCGCACACGCGGCGGGGAAGCCGTTAGCCTCAACCCAGCTGCGCTTTCTCCTGCTGCAGCTGCTGCGCCAGCGCTTTCAGCTCCGGCAGGAACTGCTCAGCAACCGGAGCGAACGGTTTGCGACATAGCGGCTCAGCGACCACGTCCATGTAGTGCAGCACGGTTTTCAGCCCCCGGAATACGCCGGTTTTGATCAGCAGATCGATTGCCTTGTTGCATTCACACTGCAGCCTCTGCGCTTCCGCTATATCGCCCGACCGCAGCGCTTTCACGATCCCCTGATAGCGCCAGCCCATAATGTTATAGGTACTACCGATCCCGCCATCGGCACCGGCCAGCAAGCCAGAAGCAAAAATCTCGTCATAGCCGTTGTAAAGCACCAGATCCGGATGCGCCCGGCGGATCTGCTCCATCTGGAAAAGATCGCCTGATGTCTGCTTCAATGCCCCCACGCCCGGCAGCGTCACCAGCGTATTGATCTGATCCAGGGAGAGTTTCACGCCGCTCAGCGCCGGGATGTTGTAGACCACCATCGGTAAGCCATTAGCTGAATCAATAATGGCCTGGTAGTGAGCGCAGTGCTCTTCAAAGCTGAAGGGATAGTAGAACGGCGTGACGGCGGACACCGCATCGTAGCCATAGCTGTGCGCAGCTTCGGCAAGTTGCTGGCTCTCCAGCGTACTGACGCAGCCAACATGGGCAATCAGCGTCATTTTTCCCTTCGCTTCTTCAGCGACGATCTCCAGCACTTGCTGGCGTTCTGCGCTGCTTTGCACAAAAGCTTCCCCGGTCGAACCGCCAACGTACAACCCGTCGATTCCCTGGCTCAAATTGAAACGCACCAGCCGACGCAGGCTCTCTTTATCCAGCTTTTGTTGCCCGTCAAACGGCGTAAGCAGCGCTGCCATGACTCCACGTAAATTAACCGCCATATCTCACCTCGTATGCTAGTTGTTATGATTAACTATGTACCTTTATACCTGTTATACCAGATGAATTAAGCGACGGCCTCATAGGGAACGCTTATTATGCGATCGGCTTCACTAAACGAGGATCCAGACGATCGCTCTTGTTACTTACGTGATTGTTTTTTCTGGCCGAAGGCGTGCCAGGTGGCGGAAACGCTATTGAGGTGGGTCTGCAAGGCGCGATCGGCCTCGTCAGGGTCATGGCGGCGGATCGCATCGACGATGTCGATATGTTGTTGATAGCTCACGTTATTATGTTCGTGAAGCTCGTGCTCCGGGACGGTAGGGCGTGCGGCGATGAGCCAGTCCAGCAGGGCGACATGGATAGCCAGGAAGATAGGATTCCCGGGAATTTCCGCCAGTACGCGGTGAAATTCAACGTCTGAACGGATAAACAGCGCGTTATCATCAAGCGACTGGCTGTTGATCTTCAGCGCCTGCTCCAGCTTTGCAACCTGCTCGTCGCTGGCGTGTTCCGCAGCATAGCGAACCAGGCTGGACTCGAAAAACAGACGCAGCTGTTCAAAATGCGCAATCCCGCCGGGGTGAGAGAGAAAATCCTTCGCCATCCCCGAAAGTTCGCCAATGATGGTGTCGGCAGAAGGCCGTGAGACGCGGGCGCGTTCACCGTTGTTAATCTGCACCAGTCCTTTACGCTTTAAGGCGGCCAGAGCTTCGCGCACAGAAGGTCGTCCGACGTTGAAAAACGTCATCAGCTCACGTTCAGAAGGTAGCTGCTCGCCTTCGGCAAATTCACGGCGGCGAATCATATTCTCAAGCTCTTCTTCCACCATTTCCGACAGCTTTTTGCGCGCCAGAGGACGGCGGTGCAGGCTGTTACCGATTGGGGTGGATGCTTCTTCTGTCTGGGGATCAAATGCGCTCATAGGGACCATGTGTGATGTGTGACAGCAAGTGACGACCGGACCATCTTAACACAAGAATGCCATGCTGGCGGCGTAGATAACAGAACAGGCCCCGAAGGGCCTGCAATCTGAAATCCACGACCTGCTGGATTACTTCACGACGCGCAGCGCCGGACGCCCACCGCGCGGCGGCGGAGGCGTATCATCCGGGTCATCATCATGGCGATCCGGCTTATCACCGTCGATCACCGACATGACCGTCTCGCTTTCATTGCTTACCGATGCATCGTCATCATTCAGGGTGGTGACGTCTTCATCATAAGCCGCTTCAGGTTCGAACATGGTACCCGCACCGTTTTCACGAGCATAGATAGCCAGAACGGCAGCCATAGGCACGGAAACATTACGCGGGACACCGCCGAAGCGCGCGTTGAAGCGGACTTCGTCATTAGCCAGTTCCAGATTACCCACGGCGCGGGGAGCAATATTCAGAACGATTTGTCCGTCGCGCGCATACTCCATCGGCACCTGTACGTTTGGCAGTGTCACATCCACAACCAGGTGTGGAGTCAGCTGGTTATCCAGCAGCCACTCATAGAACGCCCGCAGCAGGTACGGGCGACGCGGCGTTAGCTGCGATACATCCATCGGTTAGCCCCGACCGAGACGCATTTCACGCTCGGCTTCAGTTAAAGAAGCGAGGAAGGAATCACGTTCAAAGACGCGAGTCATATAGCCCTTGAGCTCTTTCGCGCCGGCACCAATAACTTCAACACCGAGAACCGGCAAACGCCACAGCAGCGGCGCCAGATAGCAATCAACGAGGCTGAACTCATCGCTCAGGAAGTAAGGTTTCTGAGTGAAGACAGGCGCAATCGCCTGCAGCTCTTCACGCAGCTGTTTACGTGCGGTATCCGCTTGCGCTGCGGTACCGGTCTGAATGGTGTTCATCAACGAATACCAGTCTTTCTCGATACGCTGCATGTACAGACGACTTTCTCCACGCGCGACCGGATAGACCGGCATTAACGGTGGATGCGGGAAACGCTCATCCAGATATTCCATAATGATGCGGGATTCCCACAGAGTGAGCTCACGATCCACCAGCGTAGGTACGCTTTGATTCGGGTTGAGGTCAATCAGATCCTGAGGTGGGTTGTCCTTCTCCACGTGCTCTATCTCAAAACTAACACCTTTTTCTGCCAGCACGATGCGGACTTGGTGGCTATAGATGTCAGTAGGACCAGAAAACAGCGTCATTACCGAACGTTTGTTGGCAGCGACAGCCATGAAAACCTCCAGGTATATTCAGAATTTTTGTACTGCTACCAGCCACGCGTGGCCAGCCAGATGTAAAAACCCCATTCGCGTGAAGTCATTATTGTTTATGCGAAAAAAACAAAAAACGAACAATCACCAGCATTTGGGCAGAAAATTGGATGATAGTTTACCAGATCTTGAAGGCATTGTGGTGAGGGGATTCTGGAAATGCTGAAAAAGTGGTAAGAACAGGCGATTTGCTTGTGGATAACCGCAGGTTTATGCATAAAAAAACCCGCCGAAGCGGGTTTTTTCGCAAATTGTTCTGCGTAAGCAGAAAACAATTAACGTTTGGAGAACTGAGGACGACGACGTGCTTTACGCAGACCGACTTTCTTACGTTCAACCTGACGAGCATCACGGGTAACGAAGCCAGCTTTACGCAGTTCGCCACGCAGGGACTCATCATACTCCATCAGAGCGCGGGTGATACCGTGACGGATCGCACCAGCCTGACCAGAGATACCACCACCTTTAACGGTGATGTACAGATCCAGTTTCTCAACCATGTCGACCAGTTCCAGCGGCTGACGAACTACCATGCGGGCAGTTTCACGACCGAAGTACTGTTCCAGAGAACGCTGGTTGATAACGATTTTGCCGCTGCCTGGTTTGATGAAAACGCGAGCTGCGGAACTTTTGCGGCGACCAGTGCCGTAATATTGATTTTCAGCCATTGCCTATAATCCCGATTAGATGTCAAGAACTTGCGGTTGCTGTGCCGCGTGGTTGTGCTCGTTACCCGCGTAAACTTTCAGTTTACGGTACATAGCACGACCCAGCGGGCCTTTTGGCAACATGCCTTTAACCGCGATTTCAATCACACGCTCAGGACGGCGAGCAATCATCTCTTCAAAGGTCGCTTCTTTGATACCACCGATGTGGCCGGTGTGATGGTAGTACATTTTGTCTTCGCGCTTGTTGCCGGTTACAGCAACTTTTTCTGCGTTCAGAACGATGATGTAATCACCAGTATCGACGTGCGGAGTGTATTCCGCTTTATGCTTACCGCGCAGGCGACGAGCCAGTTCAGAAGCCAGACGGCCCAGAGTTTTACCGGTCGCGTCAACAACATACCAGTCGCGCTTTACGGTTTCTGGTTTAGCTGTAAAAGTTTTCATTAAAAGCTTACCCAAATAATAAGTTACACGTTGGTGAACACCCAAACGTTTAGTCAGTTGAGGTTCACACGACATTGTCCAGCAAACCTACCCCTTCGAATAGCCTATGCCGGCACTATAGAAAGTTTTGGGAAAAAAACCTTCTTGTAACGTGGGGTCGCAAGATTATAGAGAAGTCGGGGCCAAAGATCGACCCCTTTATGTGATTTGAACCTGCTTTTTTCGGCGGCGCGTTGCCGCGCGATATCCTTATGTCATGGCAACACGATGCGCGGGGGAACGCCCGCCAGTTAAGGCATATGCGGGCGTTTCAAATACTCTTCGCTTTGCATTTCCTGCAGGCGCGATAAGCAGCGCTGAAACTCAAACTTCAGCCGCTCTCCCTGATAAATGTCATACAGCGGCACCGCGGCGCTGACAACCAGCTTAACGTGCCGCTCGTAGAACTCATCCACCAGGGCGATAAACCGCCGGGCTTCACTCTCCAGCTGCGTCGTCATCACCGGTACATCAAACAACATGACGGTATGGAACAGGCGCGAAAGCGCGATGTAATCGTGCTGACTGCGCGCGTCCACGCATAGGGTAGCAAACGAGGCCGCCAGCGTCTGGTTTTCGACGCCTAATGTCGGGAGCGGTCGATGGTTAATTTCCAGCGTCGGCGTCTGCTCGCGTTTCGCCCCCGCTAAGGCCAGCCACAGTTTATCCATCTGCTGCTGCGTCTGCGCATCGAGCGGCGACAGCCAAAGATGGGCCTGCGTCAGCGTGCGCAGGCGGTAATCAATACCCGCGTCCACATTCATAATGTCGCAATGCTGTTTAATCGCCTCGATCGCGGGCAGGAAACGGGCGCGCTGCAGGCCGTTGCGATAGAGCTCATCTGGCGGGATGTTCGAGGTAGCCACCAGCGTGATGCCACGCGCAAACAGGGCTTTCATCAGACCGCCCAACAGCATGGCATCAGTAATATCGGAGACAAAAAACTCATCAAAACAGAGAACGTCGGTTTCCGCCTTGAAGCGATCGGCGAGGATTTCCAGCGGGTCGCTGTGTCCCTGCAGGGCCACCAGCTCTTCATGGACGCGCAGCATAAAGCGATGGAAGTGCAGGCGCTGCTTACGATCGCCGGGCAGGCTATGATAAAACAGGTCCATCAGCCAGGTTTTCCCTCGCCCGACGCCCCCCCACATATAGAGGCCACGTACGGCAGCCGTCTCGACGGTAGGTTCACGCTTACCCAGCAGTTTGCCGAATTTTGCCCGCAGGCCGCCGCTTTGCGGCGCCGGAACGGGTTTATTCTGCAGTTCATGATAGATAGTATCGAGGCGGCTTACCGCTTCCTGCTGGACGTCGTCAGGTTGATGGCTGCCCTCTTTGAGAGCTAAAAGGTAACGCGATGTTGGGGACAGGCTTTGCATGATCTAATTGTTATTCCTTGAAAACCGTAATGCTGAAGCTCACGATTGACGAAAAAAAGGCCGTTCTACACTACGCGATGATACGCCAGGATTCCACTTCTGTGGAATTAGCGGTTATAGTGGCACTATCGGGCGCAGGCGGAGAGCCTTACAGCCACCCTACGGAACCACAAAACAACGGGAGATGTACATGACCTGGGAATATGCGCTAATTGGGCTAGTTGTCGGTATCATCATCGGTGCCGTCGCCATGCGTTTTGGCAACCGCAAATTACGTCAACAGCAGGCGCTGCAGTTCGAACTGGAAAAGAATAAAACAGAGCTTGAAGAGTATCGTGAAGAGCTGGTCAGTCATTTTGCCCGCAGCGCTGAACTGCTGGATAACATGGCCGATGATTACCGCCAGCTGTATCAGCACATGGCTAAAAGCTCCAGCAGTCTGCTGCCGGATACCATGGCGGATGCAAACCCGTTCCGCAATCGCCTGGCAGAATCAGAAGCTGGTAACGATCAGGCTCCGGTCCAGATGCCGCGCGATTATTCTGAAGGCGCATCCGGCCTGCTGCGCGGTGGCGCAAAACGCGACTGATTTATCCCTGCCAGCAAAATATTATCCGGGCGCACTCTCTGCGCCCGCCTCAACCCCACATCCCAGCTATTATTTAATCATTGACCGCATTGTTAGCCGGTTGAAAATTCAATAACATCAGGCCATTCGGGACGTTTTTCCATACACCTCAGGTTACGAGAGCCAGCATCTAATGAAGAAACAGACTTTGCTGTTGAGTGCGTTAGCGTTAAGCATCGGGTTATCGTTGTCGGTTTTACCTACGGCGACGGCATCGTTACCCACGCAGGTACCCGGCCAGGGAGCTTTGCCAAGCCTTGCGCCGATGCTGGAAAAAGTGCTGCCCGCGGTCGTGAGCGTACAGGTTGAAGGGACCGCCGCCCCGGCGCAAAACATGCCGGAAGAGTTGAAAAAGTTCTTTGGCGACAATGCGCCGCAGGAGCAGGCTCAGCCTTTTGAAGGTCTGGGCTCCGGGGTCATCATCGATGCCGCCAAAGGCTATGTCTTAACCAATAATCACGTGATCAGCCAGGCACAGAAAATCAGCGTTCAGCTTAACGATGGCCGCGAATTTGATGCGAAGCTGGTCGGCAGCGACGATCAGAGCGATATCGCCCTGCTGCAATTACAAAACCCCAGCCATCTGACGCAAATCGCGATCGCCGATTCCGATAAACTTCGCGTTGGCGATTTCGCCGTGGCCGTCGGTAATCCGTTTGGCCTCGGGCAGACCGCCACATCCGGCATTATTTCCGCACTCGGTCGCAGCGGTCTCAACCTTGAAGGACTGGAGAACTTTATCCAGACCGATGCCTCTATCAACCGGGGTAACTCCGGCGGCGCGCTGCTGAACCTGAACGGCGAGCTGATTGGTATCAACACCGCGATTCTGGCGCCAGGCGGTGGCAGCGTCGGCATAGGCTTTGCCATTCCGAGTAATATGGCGAAAACCCTCGCTCAACAACTGATCCAGTTTGGTGAAATCAAACGCGGCCTGCTGGGAATTAAAGGCATGGAAATGAGCGCGGATATTGCTAAAGCGATGAATATCGACGCTCAGCGCGGGGCCTTCGTCAGCGAAGTCTTACCAAATTCAGGTTCAGCGAAAGCCGGGATTAAGTCCGGCGACGTGATTGTCAGCATGAACGGTAAACCGCTGAGCAGCTTTGCCGAGCTGCGTTCGCGAATTGCCACGACCGAGCCGGGCACCAAAGTGAAGCTGGGCCTGCTGCGCGACGGGAAACCGCTGGATGTCGAAGTCACTCTGGATAAGAGCACCTCGTCTACCGCCAGCGCCGATCTCATCATCCCTGCGCTTCAGGGGGCATCGCTGAGCGACGGTCAGTTGAAAGACGGCACCAAAGGCGTCGCCGTCGACAACGTCGATAAAGGAAGCCCGGCGGCGCAGGTTGGCCTGCATAAGGACGATATTATTATCGGCCTTAACCGCGAGCGCGTGCGCTCTATTGCCGAACTACGTAAAGTGCTGGAGAGCAAGCCGGCTGTCATAGCCCTGAACGTCATTCGCGGTAACGAAAGCATCTATCTGCTGCTGCGATAACACGCCTTTCCGGACATCGCCCGCAGTACGATGTCCGGATAACTCGTGCTATGCTGCGCATGTCCATCCATCAACGATACCGGTATCATGCCTGGAAAGTTTTTACGTTCTGTACTCATTGGTTTGATCGTCGGAGGCCTGCTTCTGGCCGTAATGCCTTCGCTGCGTCAATGGCAACTGTCGACGACGACCCAGTACGATAGCGCGGACGAGTCGCCCGCCAGCTATAATTCTGCCGTTCGCCGCGCTGCCCCTGCGGTGGTCAACGTCTATAACCGCGCGCTGAACGGTACCAGCCATAATCAGCTGACTCTGGGCTCCGGCGTTATCATGGACCAGCGTGGCTACATTCTGACCAACAAACACGTCATCAATGACGCGGATCAGATTATTGTCGCCCTGCAGGATGGTCGCGTTTTTGAAGCGTTGTTGGTTGGTTCTGATACCCTGACTGACCTGGCGGTATTAAAAATTAACGCCAATGCCGGCCTGCCGGTCATTCCTATCAACCCGAAACGGGTGCCGCATATCGGCGATGTTGTCCTCGCGATTGGTAACCCTTACAACCTCGGTCAGACGATTACGCAAGGGATTATCAGCGCTACCGGTCGTATCGGCCTGAACCCGACCGGACGGCAAAATTTCCTGCAAACCGACGCCTCAATCAACCACGGCAACTCCGGCGGTGCGCTGGTGAACTCGCTGGGCGAACTGATGGGCATCAACACGCTGTCATTTGATAAAAGCAACGATGGCGAAACGCCGGAAGGGATCGGCTTTGCGATTCCCTTCCAGCTGGCAACCAAGATTATGGATAAGCTGATCCGCGATGGCCGCGTGATCCGCGGTTATATCGGTATCAGCGGCCGCGAGATCGCGCCGCTGCATGCTCAGGGCGGCGGCATCGATCAGCTGCAGGGGATTGTGGTTAATGACGTTGCTCCGGATGGTCCGGCGGCCCAGGCCGGTATCCGCGCCAACGACGTGATCATTTCGGTGAATGACAAACCGGCGGTTTCTGCTCTCGAAACCATGGACCAGGTCGCGGAAATCCGCCCAGGCTCAGAAATTCCGGTGGTTATCATGCGCGATGACAAAAAAATCACGCTGCATATCGCCGTTCAGGAATATCCGGCAACCAACTAAAGCCCGAGACCGGGCTTTAGCTTTTGACAGTGACGTTAACGTCAATCAGGCGTTAACGTCGATCATCGTCTTAATTTCATTCGTCATCGGGAGCGTCCATGCTTCCTGGGCGCGCGCCAGCGGCAAACGTCGGCTGATCAAAATATCGGCGTTCAGCCTCTGCTCCTCCAGCGCCGCGATAACCGCAGGCCAGGTGAACTTATAGCGCATCACCCCGTGAATGGTGACTTCGCGTTCTATCACCGCTGACATGGGAAAGCCGCCCACCTGTTCACCCACGCCGATCATGATTGCCCGCCCGCCGGAAAGTACGCTCAGACAGGCGTCGTGGCGCACGGACTGTACGCCCGTGCATTCAAGCAGCACGTCATACTGCCGGTCGTTATCGGCCAGAGTACTCAGCGTTTCAGCCCCCAGCTCATGGGCAATTTTGCGCCGCCCCTCCTGAGGCTCAACCAGTACCACTTCCGTGGCGCCCAGCGTTTTAGCGACCTGAACGGCGAATAACCCCACCGGGCCGCCGCCGGTGATTAACACGCGGGACCCCAGACCAATCCGTCCTTTTTGCGCCCCTGCCAGAGCGACTGAAATCGTTTCAACCATCGCCGCCGCGCCGTCGCTAATGGCGTCGCTGATAGCGTGCGCGTTGCCTGACGGGACGCACAGATACTGCTGCATGGCGCCATAGGTACCCGGTACGCCGAAAAACTTCTGCGTCGGACAGATATTATAATTGCCCTGCACACAGTGCCGGCAGCGGCCGCAGGGTACCAGCGGATCCACCGATACGCGCTGCCCGACGCGGTGCGGCGAAATTCCCTGCCCCACCGCCACAATCGCCCCGCCAAACTCGTGTCCCATAATCATCGGCGCGGTAATCATTTCGCTGCCGCAGCGGCCGTCGAAGTAAAAATGCTTATCCGAACCGCACACGCCGACCGAGCCGATTTTCAGCAGCACTTCCCCGGCCTGCGGCTGCGGCACGGCGGTAGTCTGTAGCTCAAGGGTTTCTTTCGCCATCAGGAACAGCGCACGCTGGCTGTCCGGAATATCTGTTTCAAATGCCATAACGACCTCTCAGTCTGAGTTGATTTTATTGAGCAAAACGCCCGAAGAAACGGCATTGCGCGCGTTGAACTGCCCGTTAAGCAGGCTCTGTTCGATATCCTCCAGCGTTCTCCCCCGCGTCTCCGGGGCGTAGCGCCACACGAAGACCCAGGCGAGCGCGTTGACCGCGGCCAGCGCGCCGAACACCAGGCCGATGCCAAGCGCATCGGCCGTGAAATAGAGCAGCAGGGTGACGAGGAAGTTGACCACCCACAGCGCAAACGAGCACAAAGCCGTGCCTTTGCCCCGCACGCCAAGGGGGAAGATTTCGGCGCAGTACAGCCAGGTCACAACCGACAGGCTGCCGCCGTTGAAGGCGAAATATCCCAGCAGGCAGGCCAGCACGATAATTTTATGGCCGTCACTCAGCAGTTCCTGCGCGTGGGCGGACCATGGCAACAGCATCGACATCACCGCCAGCACCACCACCGCGCCGGGCAGGCCAATCAGCATCAGGCGCCGCCGCCCGAGCACGTCCAGCAGCCAAATGCCTAACAGGGTGAATACCGTGAGCACCACACCGATCCCGACGGAGCCGAGGATCGCCACCGACTTGCCAAACTGCGCCATCACCAGCAAGGAAGGGGCGTAATAGATGATGGCGCTGATGCCGGTAGCCTGAGAGAAAATAGCGATGCCCAGACCGGCGACCAGCGCGGGCCGCACCCAGGGCTGGAACAGCTCTCTCCAGCTCGACTGCTGGTCCTGATGCAGCCGCCCTATCTCCTTGACTTCCTGAGCGGCTTCGTGCCCGGTGCGCCCTACGCGGACGAGGATTTCCTCCGCCCGTTTAGGCTGCTGCTTGCCCACCAGCCAGCGCGGGCTTTCCGGCAGATACAGCATCATCACGATAAAAATCACCGCCGGGATAACCGCCAGCCCGAGCATCCACTCCCAGGCGCCGGACGGCCCAAGCAGATAGCCTACGGCGTAGGCCAGCAGCGTGCCGACGCAGATCATCATCTGGAACAGCACGCCCTGAGCGCCGCGCCGATGGGCAGGCGCCAGCTCGGCGATATACATCGGAACAATTTGCGAGGAGCCTCCGACGCCCAGGCCAAGCAGGAAACGCATGACAATCAGCATATTGAGGGAGGTCGCTAAAGCGCAGCCGAGAGCGAATAAAGCAAACAGTATTGAGATGACGATGACGGTTCTGCGCCGCCCCAGACGATCCGAGAGCGGGCCGGTCAGCAGCGCGCCAAATATCGCGCCGAGAAGCGTGGCGGAGGTGACCACCGACTGCATAAAGGCGTTGTCCGCGATGGCGAAATCCTCGCGCAGAAAGAGCAAGGCGCTGGCAATAATGCCCGTGTCGTAGCCATACAGCAGGCCGCCGATGCTTGCCCCGATGGCGACCAGAAAGCTGTAGCGTCTGCCGTGGGCGACGGCCGTGGGAGGGGTCGATAACGTGTTCATATTAACCTCACAAGAGAATAGTCAGGCTCCCCGGGCCAAATTTCGGCAAAGGGAGGCCAGGCGATAGCGGGTATCACAAAAAAGTAAGGATTAAATGGGAGAAAGCGGGCTTCCCACAGGTCGTACGGCGCGCGACAGCAATTGGATCAGGACGATCGTGCGCCTGAAGATCACACCTCGTGGACAGGGATCTTCAACAGCTGCCCAAGTTTATGAAACGCCTGGGCGTGGTATCCCCGTCCCATCGCGCAGTGATGGGTCGGGCCGCAGGCGGACCAGTCATCCACAAAAGCGCGCAGCCCTTTGCGGAAACGGAACAGGGCGTTCGTATCCCCAAGCTGCAGCGTTCTGCCTTCCACCAGCTCGCCCTCGGCCAGCACCAGCATGTACTGACCGTCGGCCCCCTGAGTAACGGAAGCCAGGGTTACCGGCCCGGTGGCCGGAGTGAACTGGGTCAGAAAACCGCTGCCTGGTTTACCGTGGAAGACGGCGCTCATTTTGAGCAGGGATTTTTCATCGGCGATGTCCGGATCGCCCGCCCCGCTGTGCCCGACGATGCAAAGATCCTGATTGAAATCCATCGAATACAGCTCGGTCAGCGTTGCGCTGCCGGCCAGGGATTTCATCAGCGTCAGCGCGATCGCCGTTTTGACGTCGGCCTCAACCGGGCAGGCGATCCCTTGCCGGGTCAGCATGGAGAAGACCGGATTCGATGCGGAGATAATCTGGTGCATATAGCCGCTGGGCTGCACCTCGAAGTGGTTCGACAGCGCAATCAGCCGGTGCTCATCCACCAACCTGCGGGTGGCCAGATAGACCTCAATCATTGAGGTCAGATGCTGCTCATCCAGATCCTCCGGCAGGCGGAAAACCTCTTTCACCTCCCGACCCGCCCGCTCGATGTCGTCCTGGTTAAAGCCGTGGGCAATATTGGCCGCGATATCCTCCCAGTTCAGATGCTTCACGTAGCTGCCGAAGGTGCGGAAAATCTGCGTCTCATCGACGTTGAGATCCATCATCCCCGGATACGGACGGCCAAGAATGCCGATGTTCCCTGACTTCAGGCGACGGCAGGCGTTGGCCGCGTCGCACCACTGGCTAATCTTCTCATCAAGGATCGTATCTCCTTCAAGGTAGCCGGAAACCACCGCAAAAGGATGCTCGAAACGGCGCAGCACGGCGGTCATTTCGGGCAGCCCGGCGCAGGTACAACCTTTGCCCAGCCAGTCGTCGATAGTCAGGGTTCTATCCAGATCCAACGCGGGAACCGACTGGACGTTCAGCAGCACCAGCGTCACGTTGCCCAGCGCGCGCACTACCGGCAACAGGGCCTCGGACGAGGCGTAGGTTGTCAGGTGGCAGAAAATAATATCCACATCTTCCGCCTGAAAGCGCAGCCCCGCCTCCCGCGCTCTTGCCGGATTGTCCACCATGCCTGCGGCAACGACGTCGCGCGGCGAGAATTTCTCCAGCAGCCGCTGATGATGCTCCATCAGTCGCTCTTTCATGCCCGAAAACTGCGGCCAGTACGCTTCAAGACCGATGGCGAAAATACCAATTTTTGCACTCATAAAGGTTCTCCTTTGCGGTTATACAATGCGGGTAGCCGTCACGCCGAGCAGACTGGCGAGCTTTTCAAGCGTCGTACCGTGGTGCCCGATACCGATGGCGCAGTGATGAGCCGCCCCGCCGCGCGACCAGCTTTCGGTGAAGGCCCGGGCGCCACAGGCGAAGCGGTAGCGGCTGTTGGTGTTGCCGATATCCAGTATTTCTCCCGCCAGCGATTCTCCTTCGGCGTACTGCAAAATCACCCGGTTGTTGACGTCCTCCACCACCGACAGGAAGGTGACCGGCCCGTTGCGTACACTCATCTGGATCGAGATCCCTTTGCCGGGCTTACCGTGATAAACCGGCAAAGGCACCAGGCGCACTTCACCTTCAGCCATCGCCGGATGAGCCGGGCCGTCATGCCCCCACAGCACGACATCATCATCGAAATCAATGCCGTAAGGTTCGGCAAACGAGCCTCCGGCCCCGAGTAAAGAGAGAATTTTCATCGCGATAACGTTTTTAACTTCGTACTCCCCGGCAACCGGAATATCCCGCCCGGTAAGCAGCGTGTTGCCCAGAATCAGCGAGGTGACGATATTTTCATTGGCGCTGCCCGGCGTGCCTTCGTAGTAGTACGCCAGCGCGTGCAGTTTGTTTTCCCGGACCAGGTCGTCGAGAGCGACGGCGGTATGCGTTGCCCGCAGCAACTCCCGCTCATCGCAGCTGTCATCGATGACCAGCTTTTCCCTTATTTCCCGCCGTTTCTCTTCTATTTGCCTGTCGGAAACCTGCTCGCGCCAGCTCAGCAGCTCGCACATCTCCAGCGGCTGGAAGCGAACGCCCAGCTTCGCTGAGAGGTTCGTCATGTTGGAATAGACGTCGTACATGCCGTTGTAGTAGTGGCCGAGCACGCCAATCTGCGTCTGCGCCAGCTGCTTTTTCAGCGTCAGCGCCGTCAGCCAGGCGCAGGTTTCCCGCCAGACGTGGGGATCGTTGTGCAATGCTCCGACGATCATTTCCCAGTGGATCCCGGCGCGATTAAAGACGTTCGCCAGTTCCGGCGCGCTGCACGCCTGGCAATGCGCCAGCCACTCGCCGGTGCGCGCCCCGCGATCGGGCAGATCGCGAATCACGCTGTACGGCAACGTCCGCTCCGGCTGGAGGGCCAGGATCAGCACCGGCACGCTAAACTGCTGCACCAGCGGCAGCACGGTGGAGCTCAGGGCATAGGTGCTGATGGCTATCACAATAACGTCCGGGGAAAACTGCCTGAGACGCAGGGCCAGCGCATCGCTTTTCTCCAGCGAATCCACCAGCCCACCGTTCAGCACCGTGAGCGATGGCGCAGAGAGCTGCTCTTCAATCTCCTGCAGGTAGCCCAGCAGGCGCTGTTCGAGGCCGCTGAACTGCGGCCAGTAGGTATTGAGCCCGATACCAAATAGCGCGGTATTAAGCGTGGCGGGTATATTCATAGGTTGTCTCCTGATGAGGATAAATCGTCTGAGAAAGGAAAATGTCCACGTCCCAGACCCCGCGCCTGAAGCGCTCGTCGACAATGGCTGGGAGACTGGTTAAAGCTTTTCTGAAAGATGACCGAGAAATAGTTGCTGTCGCTAAAACCGCTTACCTCCGCCACTTCTGCAATGGAGAGGTCGCTGGTGCCGAGCAGCGTGATGGCGCGGCACAGGCGGCGCTGCATCTGGTAGCGGCTGATGGTCATACCGGTTATCTGTTTGAAAGCGTCGCGTACCGAACGCGGAGAAAGCTGGTGCTGCGCGCAGAGGGATTCCAGCTCAAATCTCTCATTCAGCCGCGAGCCGAGGCTGGCGATGACCAGATCGATATCCTGACGGGCGTGAGAGGCCAGCTTGTCCGGCGCGTAGCGGTGGCGCATCAGCAGAAGCACCAGTTCGAGAAATATCGACTCGCTCAGGCGTAAAGAAACGGGGTCCCGCCTGCCGCACTCGCCGGCCAGGCGCTCGACGTGCTGGCGGATCACTGCCAGCGACTCCCGGGTTAATCGCCAGCTACGGCTTTGCTGGTGGGTTTCCGTGCCGGGCAGCAGATTGTGCCAGTCGGTGCCCAGGCGCAGGCGGTCGCGGCAAAACAGGATGTTGCCCAGCTCGAGGTTATCGACCGACTGGTAGTAATGGCTATCCTGCTGGGTCACATACAGCACGTCACCGTAGGTAATGCGGTACGGCAGCCCGTTCCAGATGTGTAATCCGTTGCCGCGCCAGACAATAACGATTTCGTCAAAATCATGGCGATGCAGGGGGAAGATATCCTGCGGGCAGCGGTGCTCCACCGCCACCGGATGGGCGGCACTCGTGAAGTAATCACTGCGCTTAAGCATTAAGGAGGTCATTTTTTTCCCGGTGATGGCGGCAAGGTGAAATCAATATAAGCCAGTCAAAACCAGCCCCGCCTTAAGAGCCGGGTGGAAATTCGGTCGTAGCGTGACCAAAAAATCAAGAATCAGGAAGGGATTGCCGAAGTTGCAGAGGCGATCACATTTTGATAACAATCAACAGCGCGGGAAGCGGCAGGGGCGTTAAAAACAGCGAGCGGGCAAGGCTGCCCGCTCGTTTATATCATTGGCAAATCAGAACAATTACTTGTTAACAAAATCTTCGCCCAGGGCGATATCTTTCTTCAGCGTATCGAGCATGCCTTCCAGCGCCTGTTGCTCAAATGCGCTCAGCTTACCGAACGACTGACGCTCTTCGATGCCGTTTTTGCCCAGCAGTAACGGTTGCGAGAAGAAACGCGCGTACTGGCCATCACCTTCAACATAAGCGCATTCGACCACGCCTTTCTCGCCCTGCATCGCACGCACTAAGGAAAGACCAAAGCGGGCGGCCGCCTGCCCCATAGAAAGCGTGGCAGAACCGCCACCGGCTTTCGCTTCAACAACTTCGGTGCCGGCGTTCTGGATGCGTTTTGTCAGATCGGCAACTTCTTGCTCGCTGAAGCTCACGCCAGCAATCTGTGACAATAGCGGCAGGATGGTCACGCCGGAGTGGCCGCCAATAACCGGCACTTCAACGTCGGATGCGGATTTACCTTTCAGCTCAGCCACAAAGGTATTTGAACGGATGATGTCCAGCGTGGTCACGCCAAACAGTTTGTTCTTATCGTAAACGCCGGCTTTTTTCAGCACCTCTGCCGCGATGGCCACCGTGGTGTTCACCGGGTTAGTAATGATACCGATGCAGGCCTGCGGGCAGGTTTTCGCTATCTGCTGTACCAGGTTCTTCACGATACCAGCGTTAACGTTAAATAAATCGGAGCGATCCATGCCTGGTTTACGGGCTACACCGGCGGAAATCAGCACCACATCAGCCCCAACAAGCGCCGGAGTTGCGTCTTCACCGGAGAAACCTTTGATTTTTACATCGGTAGGAATATGGCTAAGATCAACCGCCACGCCCGGCGTGACCGGAGCAATATCGTACAACGAGAGTTCTGAACCTGAAGGCAGTTGGGTCTTAAGTAGTAGGGCAAGCGCCTGGCCGATTCCACCAGCGGCGCCGAGGACTGCAACTTTCATCCTAAACTCCTTATTATGGTTAATATAGTCTTTCGTTACTCCGTCGCCTGGACCTTAATTCACAAGATGAACAATTACAATAAGTATGGTTGAAGAATGCGTTCTGGTGCGCAGCGATGCATCCGCTTCGCATTTTCATCCCTGAGACTGACCATCCAGCAAAACGTAGTACCGGATCGACTATTGGTTACAATACACCCAGCTCACTCGGCAAAACAACATCATTCTCATAACATTTAGTTTACTTTTACAGCGATTTACGCGCTGTGATGAAGGCATGTTCCTTAGCAGGGTTATTTGCTAAAATATGCCCCCTTCATAACATTATTTACTTTATCCCCCTGCGGATTATTTGCATAAAAATTCATTACTATGCATAATGATGTTGTTTTTACCACCATAATTTGGGTGACTTATGCGAAGTTCGGCAAAACAAGAAGAACTGGTTAAAGCGTTTAAACTGCTGCTTAAAGAAGAAAAGTTCAGCTCTCAAGGTGAAATCGTCCAGGCGCTGCAGGAAGAAGGTTTCGATAATATCAACCAATCGAAAGTCTCCCGCATGTTGACAAAATTTGGCGCGGTTCGTACCCGTAACGCCAAAATGGAGATGGTCTATTGCCTGCCTGCCGAACTTGGCGTTCCTACGACCTCCAGCCCGCTGAAAAACCTCGTGTTGGATATCGACTATAACGATGCGGTCGTGGTTATCCATACCAGCCCGGGCGCTGCGCAGCTGATTGCTCGCCTGCTGGACTCTCTCGGGAAGGCGGAAGGGATTCTCGGCAGCATTGCCGGCGATGACACTATCTTTACGACCCCGGCCAGAGGCTTCACCGTCAAAGATCTGTACGACGCCATTCTCGTCCTGTTTGAACAGGAACTCTGAGAGCCTCCCCTCTGGTTCCCACCAGAGGGTCTTTTCAAAAATATTGCATTTCTTTAACATTTAGTGTGGTTTTCGGCCTCTATACATACTTTTACCGAATGAACGGGCCAGAAGCGCACAAAATATCAAAATACCCTATCTATATGATTTTAATCGCTATATCAGACTTCTATGGCGAGTAAATGACATTTCTAATTCTTATACGTTATAAAAACGACAATTCTTTGTAATTATTTACTCATACAACCATTAGCGTGGTATTAATATTTTTGGTGATTAGTGTATACTTGATTTTGTGATGAGGGTCACGAAACGAAGAGCCCTCAATAATAAGATTCGACGAGGTGAACATCATGAAAATCAAAACAACTGTAGCTGCACTAAGCATCCTGTCTGTTCTGTCCTTTGGCGCTTTCGCCGCTGACTCTATCAACAGCGATCAGGCGCAAGGCCGTCAGTCAATCGGTACCATTTCCGTCGGCGCGGTGAGTTCTTCCCCGATGGATATGCATGAGATGCTGAACAAAAAAGCTCAGGAAGAAGGTGCGTCTTCTTATCGCATCATCGAAGCCCGTACCGGTGACCACTGGCACGCTACGGCAGAGCTTTATAAATAAGACGTAATGATTGTCGGTTACGAACTAAATACGAATAATTCACAGCGGCCCAGGCCCATATAAAGCCTCCCGCCGCTGCAACAAATGGTTGGAGTAAAGATTATGAAACGTTCAATGATCATCGCATCCCTGGGCCTGGCTTCCGTTCTCTCCTTCGGCGCTAGCGCCGCCGTACATCAGGTCAACGCGGAACAAGCTCAAAACCTGCAGTCGATGGGCACCATCTCTGTTTCTCAGGTAGGCAGCGCCCCGATGGATATGCGCCATGAACTGGCGGCTAAAGCCGAAAAAGAAGGCGCAAGCAGCTACCGTATTATTGAAGCCCGTACCGGCGATAGCTGGCACGCTACAGCTGAGTTGTACAAATAAACCCTCGTCGTCTTATCCGACGACTTGCCCCCGCTTGTCGGGGGCTTTTTTATGCCTGCCTGGCGTTAAACCGTAGCTCCCCTTCCAGCTCTTCTTCCGCTTCATCAAACAGCAATATCAAGGCGCCAAAGCGCCGACGCTGCTTATCGCTTAAGTGAATAAACTCAATCTCCAGCGGCAGCGGCAGCAGACCGCTGGTGACGGCTTCCCACAATGAGTCCAGATTGTTCACCTGCTCGCGGTTGAGCGAGAAGCTCCGCGAAAATTCACGATAGAAATCCTGCTGATCGGCTATATCATCAAAATCAAATGTATAGATAGTCATCGCCCACACCCTGTCAACATCGCGCTATTGCCACCTGCCAATACTGCCTATGCCTCCACGCGCCGGGTTTTCTCTCCCAGCTTCCCTGAACGAAACGCGAATATCCCCGACGATTAAGTATAGTGATAAAAAAACCGACGCTTCAGCGTCGGTTCAGGTAGTTAGCTATTGGTCAATACATGCTGGTACTTACGCAACATATCCACCAGCCGTCGGACCGGTTCCGTCACCTGCGGTGACGCCTCCCAGACCTGCAGTTTTTCCTGATAAACGTCCAGCTCTTCTAACAAACGAGCAAAATAGCGACGTCGTTTATCATCGCTGCCTGCGGAAATCACATGGTCCGCAGTGCGGCGCAGCTGGCGGTGAAATGCCGACAGATCGTCGTTCACCGGCACAGGCGCATCCCGCAGACGCTGATGGGCAATAATCAGGGTCAGCGCCAGGCGGAAACGGGCGATATCGCCGGGGAACTTATTCAGCAAGAGGAACAGCTGCTGATAAAGCGCCGGCAAATGGTTCTCTTTACGGCGAGAGGTATTGGTCGTCAGGGATGACACCGCGGCCGAAACAAACTGATTCAGCAGCACACGTCCGGTACGCGCTTGTGAATTATCCCGCACCAGCAGAATCACCATCAGCGCCAGAAAACAGCCGACGATCTGGCCCAGCGCGCTATCAAGAAACTGGCTGAACTGAAACTGCATAGGGTTATCCAGTACCAGAATGTTGATGGTACTCGCCAGCGCCCCCAGCGAACCCAGTCGCCGTTTTTGTACCTCAATACCAATAAAGAACGCCATCGCCGCCAGGCTGATACACAGCAGCAGCATACTCTGCTGCGTAGCGGGCATAATCACCAGGAAGAACAGCGCCCCCAGCGGTAAGGCCGCCAGCGTACCGTAGAGAAAATCTATTGCCACCATTCGTGGGTTGGGCAGGCGCATGGCGAGCGACGTCACCACCGCAATCATCACCATCGCCCCGCTACCGGACGTCCAGCCGGTCCACAGCCAGAACAGCGTCCCAAGAATGCAGGAAATGGAGGTGCGCCAGAAGTTGACCATCGCATGATGACGCTCGGCGGACCCTGCCTTTATCACCACCTCACCCTGCAGCACTTCATCTTCAACCCGGCTGATCCTGGTATTGCCGACCACGCCGCGCTTCAACAGCAGATAGCGTGTCGCGGCGCCAACCCAGCTGTAAATAGTGACCGGCGTATTGTGCTCCCCCTTCCAGGTCAGAAAACGGCGCATTCTTTTCAGCTGTCGATGGACGTCCTGTACGGTTTCAACCGGCTCGGCAAACAGCTCGCGGTAATCATTGGTCACGATTTCCGGGCGCGAATTCTGGATCAGGTACGTTTCGCAGGCCTGAGTAATCAGCGTTAAAGAAAGAGTATTAATGGCCTTCAGGCGCTGATTGACCCTGGCCCAGCGCGAGGACTCCATAATCAGGTTGCTGCGCATTCCTTCCAGCGCACTGGTCCGACGCACCAGCGAACCCCATGCTTTATCAACCACTTCGCTGTCGCCATGCGCCACACAAAGTTGCATCAGGCGGTACTGTTCGATCAGCAGGTTATCCAGCTCAAGATCGATCTCTTTCTTAATCGAGCGCGGGGAAAATAACAGGTCCGCCATAATGGCGCTGACAATCCCCACCACAATCTCGCTGCAACGCTCAACGGCAAACTGCGGCGCCAGCATCGGATCGGTATGAATGGTGATAATAATGATCAGCGCGGTATAGCCTGCCAGCCCCCAGGCATAGGAGTTTTCGACGCGAACCAGCGAGGAGATCCAGGTGCAGAAACCCGCCCACAGACAGCACACCAGCATCATCAGCAGCGGCGCGCGAATCATCAGAATGATTATCGCCAGCGCGGCAATACAGCCGATAAACGTCCCGACAATACGCAGCATCCCGCGATAGCGGATCGCGCCAGAATAAGGTTCTCCGCCGGCGGCAAACGCGGGACCCGCGGTGACAATGGCCGCCGTGAGTACCGCCCAGCGCGGCGTTTCCAGTTGAAAATGGAAGCCGACAAAGAGTGCCAGCACCACCGCACACGCTAATTTAATCGCGAAGCGCAGGTGCCGGGGAGAAATGGTGAAGATCCCCATGGCGATTAACCAAACTCACGCAGGCGCATCGCCAGTTTCTGGAAGAAGTTCACCTGGGTTGTATCGCGGTCTTCTTTACCGGTAATCACCACCGTCGCGGTTGTCCCCGCTGGCCACAGATTGCCCTGCTGCTTGTCGAGTCGAATGCGGACCGGCACACGCTGCGCCAGACGAACCCATTCAAGGTTAGAATCCACGGAAGCCATCCCTTTGGCGTCGCTGCTGCTGCTGGCGTTGGTCACCCCGGCGGCGATGCTATCCACCGTACCTTTAATCGAGCGGCTGCTTCCCAGCGGGGTAATTTCCGCACGGTATCCCTGACGTACCCCTTCCAGTTTGGTCTCTTCAAGGTAGGCCACCACGTAAAAGGTGTTTTGCTTAACCAGCGCCACGGCTGTCGAGCCACGGGTAATAAATTCACCGTTGTAAACGTTGAGGTTGGTCACCCAACCATCGGCCGGCGCGCGGACAACCGTGCGTTCAAGATCGAGCTTTGCCAGATCCCGGCTGGCCACGGCTTTCGCCAGCTGATGCTCTACCGTTTGTAAGACGTTATTGGCCTGGTCTATCTCTTCACGAGACATCGCCTGTACGCCCAGCCTGTTACGGCGGCCGGCTTCAACACGTTTTTCCTGCGCCAGAGTCTGGTAATAGGAAACGTCGGCCTGAGCTTCTTCGAGGGCTTTCTGATAACGCGGCTGGTCAATCACAAACAAAACCTGGTCTTTCTTAACCAGCTGGTTATCCTTGATATTTACCTGGGAAATCAGCCCGGATACATCGGGTGCGATAGCCACGATGTCGGCGCTGAATCGCGCGTCGCGCGTCCAGGGAGACGCGGTGTAATAGACCCAGGCGCGAAAAATCGCGACAAATGCCAGGATAACCAGTATCACAGTGATTGCGGTACGGAAGATATTTCTTGTTAGTGTTTTCACATCGACCTCAAACGAACAAACGCGATATCAGATAAAAAAGGCAGCAATATAACGCGGTATTAAACAGTGCAGGGTGCCAGACAAAATCATAGATGCCGGTGGGAACCAGCAGCCGGTGTACCAGCCAGAAAATGGCCAGCGATATTAGCAGCTCAAAGAAGATCGGCGGAAACGATAAGCCGAAAATCACGATGACAGGAAACAGACTCATGATGACCTTGATAAGAAGCGTACAGGTGATATGCGTGAAGCGTTTATTATGTAGCTAACAATATAGTAACGTAACAATTGCAGCATGATCTATATTATGTGATCTAAATCACTTTTAAGTCAGAGTGAACAATGGAACGATTAAAACGCATGTCCGTTTTTGCCAAAGTGGTTGAACTTGGTTCATTTACCGCCACGGCACACCAGCTCCAGATGAGCGTTTCATCCATCAGCCAGACTGTCTCCAGACTGGAAGATGAACTCCAGGTGAAGCTGCTCAACCGCAGCACCCGCAGCCTTGGCTTAACAGAGGCCGGCAAGATCTATTACCAGGGCTGCCGACGAATGCTGTTCGAAGCGCAGGACGTCCATGAGCAACTGTACGCGTTTAACAATACGCCCATCGGTACGCTGCGCGTCGGCTGCTCTTCAACTATGGCACAGAATGTCCTGGCCCACATTACCGCTGGAATGCTGAAAGAGTACCCGGGTTTATCCGTCAACCTGGTTACCGGAATTCCGGCGCCGGACCTGATTGCTGACGGGCTCGATGTGGTGATCCGTGTCGGGGCATTGCAGGATTCCAGTCTCTTCTCCCGCCGGCTTGGCTCGATGCCGATGGTGCTCTGCGCAGCGAAAAGCTACCTGCAGCAGGCGGGGATCCCGGAAAAACCGGCCGATCTCGCCAGCCATTCGTGGCTTGAGTACAGCGTGCGCCCTGATAATGAATTTGAAATTATCGCCCCGGAAGGGATCTCAACCAAACTGATTCCGCAGGGCCGCTTTGTCACCAACGACCCCATGACGCTGGTACGCTGGTTGACCGCAGGCGTCGGCGTGGCTTACGTTCCGCTGATGTGGGCGATCGAAGAGATCAACCGCGGAGAGCTGGAGATCCTGCTGCCAAGCTACCAGTCCGATCCTCGTCCGGTGTATGCGGTGTATACCGAGAAAGACAAGCTACCGCTGAAGGTTCAGGTCTGTATTAATTCACTGACGGAGTATTTCGTCGAGGTGGCAAAAATTTACCAGGGGATGCACGGCCGGGGAATTGCTCGCTAGCGACACGACACACACAGCAACGATGGCCGGTGCAAGGTGCGCCTCCGCAAGATGCGGAAGCGCATTCAGAATACTCAGGCGGTTCCGCCAACGGTAAGATTATCGACTTTCAGCGTCGGTTGACCCACGCCTACCGGCACGCTCTGGCCCTCTTTACCGCACACGCCGACACCGCTATCCAGCTTCAGATCGTTACCGACCATGGAAATCTGCTGCATCGCTTCAATCCCGGAACCAATCAGGGTCGCCCCCTTCACTGCTTTCGTGACCTTCCCTTTTTCGATCAGGTAGGCTTCTGAAGTGGAGAACACAAACTTACCTGAGGTGATATCGACCTGACCGCCGCCAAAGTTCGGGGCATAGATACCGTAATCAACCGATTCAATAATTTCCTGCGGCGTCGATTTACCTGCCAGCATGTAGGTGTTGGTCATCCGCGGCATGGGCAGATGGGCGTATGACTCGCGGCGGCCGTTACCGGTCGGCGCAACGCCCATCAAACGCGCGTTGAGTTTGTCCTGCATATAGCCTTTCAGGATACCGTTCTCAATCAGCACGTTGTATTGGCCCGGCGTCCCTTCGTCATCAACGGCCAACGAGCCGCGGCGATTGGCAATGGTACCATCATCCACCACGGTGCACAGTTCGGAAGCCACCAGTTCACCCATATGGCCGCTGAACACCGAAGTACCGCGACGATTGAAATCGCCTTCCAGACCGTGTCCTACCGCTTCATGCAGCAACACGCCAGGCCAGCCGGCACCCAGCACCACCGGCAGCATGCCCGCCGGGGCGGCAACGGCAGATAAATTCACCAGCGCCATCCGCACCGCTTCTTTCGCCCAGGCATCGGCACGAACTTCACCGTCTTCGGCAGCCAGGAAATAGTCATAGCCAAAACGACCGCCGCCGCCGCTGGAGCCGCGTTCACGTTTACCGTCGTCTTCCACCAGTACGCTGACCGACAGACGCACCAGCGGACGAACGTCCGCCGCTAAGGTCCCATCGGTCGCCGCGACCAGAATCAATTCATATACGCCGCTCAGGCTGGCGGACACTTCCTGCACGCGTTTATCAGCGGCGCGAGCCGCTTTATCGACGCGGCGCAGGATATCCAGTTTCTCTTCGCGGCTCATACTTTGCAGCGGATCGATACTGGTATACAGCGCGCTGTATTCTACCGCCTCCAGGGTACGCACTTTGCCGTCGCCGCTGTCGCGCACGATGGTACGCGCCGCCTGCGCGCTCTGTTCCAGCGCCAGCCGGCTGATTTGATCGGCATAAGCAAAACCCGTTTTCTCGCCGCTGACCGCACGAACGCCGACGCCCTGGTCAATGTTGTACGAACCATCTTTAATGATGCTGTCTTCCAGAACCCAGGATTCGTGATAGCTCGACTGAAAATAGAGATCGCCGTAATCCAGACGGCGCTCGGCCAACTGGCCAAGAATGGCAAAAAGATCCTGATGATTCAGGCCATTTGCTGACAGTAATTGTTCACTTACCAGGTTCAGACTCATCGTTATGCTACTCGTTTGTTGCCGCCGGTCAGGCGGAAATAAAAAACGCTATCCATTGAGAGTGCGGTAATTCCCCGCAATCGTCAAATCATTGCTTTTTGTCGCTGCGCGCCTGGCGCAGAACTTCATTGATCTGCGGCTGATCGATAGGGCCAGTGATGCGATAGCGCAGGATAGATACTTTGTTCCACAGCGGCCCCAGCACTTTACTGGCGGCAAATACCGCGGCGCCGACTATCGGGTTAATCACAAACGCTGTCGCAACACCGACGGTGGCCGAAATTTCCGGGGCCACGACGGCCTGCATATCCAGTCGGCGGCGTACCAGATCGACCGAGCCTTTCATAGCGATATCCGCCTCGAGGCCATCCACCAGCGTATCATCCGTATTCAGCACACCATCTTTAATCCATGCCGTGCTGTTGATCGAATCAAAATAGAAGCCTTCGCTGAAGGTATCGCTAAAGTCGAAACGCAGCTTCCGCAACAGCGCATCGACGCTCAGCAGACGCAACAGCTGCCCGGCATGACCGGTGCTGATGTCGGTAAATTCGCCTTTCCCGAGATGGCTTTTCAGCACCCCATTGAGCGATGCCACATCCGGCTGCCACGGCGGTGCGCGCCAGTGCAAATCGTAATCGACATCGAACGACGACCCTTTCACCGGCGTTGAAATACCGAAGAAGCTGGCAAAGGCATCCGTTTTATTCCCATGGAGTTTGCCTTTCAGCGACGTCCGCACGCCGCCCGGGGCGTTGACCCATACGCCGTCGGAAGTCAGACGGCCAAAACCGGTATCCACCAGCCCGTTAGCCAGCGTCAGGGTATCGCCTTTAATTGAGAAATCACCGTCGATGCGCCCGTATTTTTGCCCCCATAGCCAGCACTCTGCGCAGCGCAGCTGAAGATCCGGCCAGCCGCGAAAATCAAGGCGCTTACTGGCAAGCGGGCTCGCCCCGTCGGACGTCTCACCGCTCTTCTGAGCGGCGGCCGGGTTGTAATACAGGTAGCGAATAGCGGCCTGCCAGGGAGCATTTTGCCGCATTGTCAAAGAGGCGTTAATTTCGCGCCCCTGGGCTTCAACCTTCGAGCCACCGGCATCCGGTTGGCTCACCAGGCTCACGTTGTTCCAGCTTTGGCCAGCAAATGTCAGCGACGGCGTACGCAACGTTATACGTTCCGGGAAGAGAACATTGCTGCTGACCTCATTGACTGCGCCGCCCTGGAAAAGCGCCAGCCACTCCGCGCCATCCATCGGCGGCATATTCAGCTCAACGCCGGCCTGATCCGGCAGTGGAGAAATGGCTTTGCTATCAGAGGTTAAAATCGCCCGATCCAGCGTCAGCTTACGGCTCAGCAACCAGCGGCTGTTGAAATGATTTTTCGCACCAATCGCGCCGGTCAGCTCGAAGCTGTTTAACCCGCCAGCAACATTAATTTTCACCGGCAGCGGCTCACCCGCTTTTTTATCGACCGGAGAAGGTAAGTCGCTGCTTACGTTTTTCAGATCGCCGTTGATATCAACCTTATAGCTCGCATTCCCATGGTACGGCAGCTCAATGGCCACCTTACCGTCCCACGGCACGCTACCGCTCACGGCATCATTGACCGCTTTTGGCAGCAGACCGGTATGCGACGGCTGCCAGCTGGCGTTCATTCCAACGTTGACCAGGAAGGCCTTAGCTCCCTCGGTGGTGGAAAAATCGAGATTCAGCGGCTGATTAAACCAGCTGGCTTTCAGGGTCTCGCTTTTCAGATCGCCATTTGTAAAGCTGAACTTACCGGTCAGATCCTTCAGCGTCGTATCAATCGGTTTGATAAACAGGCTGTTATTCACCAGATTGACATCGCCTTTGGCGGTGGTCAGCTCGCCATCCAGCGGAATATCAAGATGTAAGCGAGCGCTCACATTCCCATCCAGCTGGAGCTCATCCAGTGCCGAACCCAGCGTCTCTTTCAGCGGCGTCTCTTTAAAATAGGGGCCGACATCTTTCCCCGGACCGTTGATATCGGCATCAATAAGCAGTTTTTCCCGCGAATAATCAGGGATAACCGCATCAAGGTTGCTGGCGGTGACGTTACCCAGCATGACCTTATCAGCCTTCATCCACAAACCGTTATTGATAAAGTCGAGGTTGATATCCAGCCCGGTTAATGCCGGCCAGTCCGGTTGAAAGGCAAAAGTGGCGTTGGTTAATGGCACAGAAACCTGGAACTGGCCTTCGTTATGCAGATAGGGGAACAGGTGCGGATTACCGCCGTAAACCAGGGTCGCGTTGGTTGACTGCCCGCCTTTTATCGCGCCGCTGAGATAATCCACCAGCTCTTTGCCCATCAGGTTTTCCGGGAAATAGCGCCATGCCTGACCGCCGTCATTGGTGCTGATCCCCGCCAGAATTCCCAGCCACGGCTCATCATCCTGCGGCTGTAAATAGCGGAATCCTCCTCGCGCACGTACACCGGTCGCCTGCACGTCAATGTTGCGTCCGTCGAGCATAAATCCTTTGTCATTCTTCACCCAGCTAAGGGTGGCATCGCCTTTGGCGATTTCCAGCGGGGCGCGGAAGACCGTGGCATAAGGCATTTTAGCCTCGCTCATACTGGCTTGCAGTGAGCCGTTCTCCACGCTTCCGGCAACGCTACCGGAGAAATGCTCGGCCCCTGGCAGCAGCTTCCACTGCTTCCAGGAGAGGTCGCTCCAGCTTGCCTGAAAACGGGACTTCTCCGCCGCCTGCAGCGGGATATCCAGCGCCAGCAGATCGATTTTGCCGGCAGGTTGCGTGGTGCGCCAGACCTCGCCCAGCTCAGGAGCCAGCTTATCGGCGATCGGTTGCAGCCCGGTCAGGCCTGTGAGATCGAGATTACTGGCGCGGACACGCAGCTCATCGCTGCGCGCGTGGTTATCGCCGCCAACATCCTGGGCCGGGATCCACGCCATCGCCAGCGCGCCGCGCGGCCAGGCTTTGCCATCGATCGAGATACGGGTATCCGGGATGTCGAAGCCCCAGCCCTGCTTCTCGCGGAAGATATGGGCCGTCAGATTATCCACCGTCAATCGATGAGGCTGACCGTCCCCCTGCCAGCTGGCGCCGCCCTTCTTCAACCAGACGTCGCCGCTGGCGATATCGCCTTTGTCGATGGTCATCCAGCCTTCGAGGCTAAAGCGCGCATTTTGCAATGCAATATTGTCCTGCATCCAGCGCCCCAGCCACGGCTTCACGTCAATATCGTCCGCCTGCAGCCATACGCGCCCTTTATTCAGCAGGCCATTTTCATCACGCAGATCCATGCGTACCTGCATCACCCCATGCTGGCCGTTCAGACTGGAGAGACTCAGTTGCCCTTCTGCACGATGGCGGTTATTGGTGTTCAGCCAGGTGAGCTGCGGAACAGCTAATTCCGCGCGTTGCCCGGAAATGGTCACGAAACTCAAATGGCTATCGCGGAGAATAAAGTGGTCGAACTGGCGCAGGAAAAGATCGCCGATATGGTCGGTTTTCAGGCTATCGCCGCCATCATTGGTCTGGATGGGCGAATTGGTATGGATTTTCAACTGCCAGAAGGTGAGGTCGCGGAACTGCCAGCGCATGTGCAGCAGACTTTGCCAGACATCCAGCGCCAGAGTGACCCGTTTAACAGAGAGCTGACCGCCGTCTTTCAGACCCGCGGAGACATCGCGCACGTCAAGCGTCGGACCAAAATTTTCCCAGCGGGCCGTAAGCTGTGAAGCATTGACCGGCGAGCCTGAAATCGCAGAGATTTTTTCCAGCAGCTGCGGGCGCCATGCGTCCAGCTGCGGCAGAACGAGACGCAGGCCGCTCACCAGCAGTGCGACGACAACTGTCAATGTTGCCGCGGTGAGCAGTAATATCCCGGGCAGTCGCCTCACGCCTCTCTCCTTGTCAGACTTTTACACGTCATCCGTCTCTTTGCCTCCGCGTCGGCGGCGTTGACTTCCGGGATAAGGCGTCGTTTAGCCATGCTCCCGGGCGCCAGAACAGAGGCAAACCAGATGATTACATCATAACGACATCGAACTGCTCTTGATTATAGAGCGGTTCAATTTGCACTTTGACCTGTTTGCCGACAAAGATTTCGACTTCCGCCAGCGCGTGCGACTCTTCCCCTTTCAGGGTTTCCGCAACCGCAGGAGAAGCATAGACCAGGAAACGATCGGAATCGTAGGCATGATGCACACGTACAATCTCACGCATGATTTCATAGCACACCGTTTCCACCGATTTCACCGTACCGCGTCCGTGGCAGGTAGGGCAATCCTTACACAGCACGTGCTCAACGCTTTCACGAGTCCGCTTACGGGTCATTTCTACCAGACCAAGCTGGGAGAAGCCGTTAATACTGGTTTTGACCCGGTCTTTACTCAACGCCTGTTCCAGTGAATGCAACACCCGGCGGCGGTGATCTTCATTATTCATATCAATGAAATCAATAATGATAATCCCCCCCAGATTGCGCAGACGCAGCTGGCGGGCAATCGCCTGAGTCGCCTCAATATTGGTATTAAAAATCGTATCGTCGAGATTGCGATGACCGACAAATGCCCCGGTATTGATATCCACGGTGGTCATCGCTTCGGTTTGATCGATAACCAGATAGCCGCCGGATTTCAGCTCCACCTTACGCTCCAGCGCGCGCTGAATTTCGTTCTCCACGTCAAAGAGATCGAAAATCGGCTGACGGCCGCTGTAATGCTCCAGCTTGCTGGTCATTTCCGGCATATATTCGGCGGTAAACTCCACCAGCGATTCATACGTCAGGCGGGAGTCGACGCGAATACGGTCCAGATGCTCATCGGCAAAATCGCGCAGCACGCGCTGAGCCAGCGCCAGTTCACCGTACAGCTGATAACGGGTCTGCTGCCGTTTTTTGCGCTCCATGACCTTAGTCCATACGCGCTTGAGGTAAGCCGCATCGGCGGCTAACTCCTGTTCATGCACCCCTTCCGCGGCGGTACGGATGATAAAACCGCCCTGCTCATCGCAGTACTCGGCCACCACCTTCTTTAACCGCTCGCGTTCAGCTTCACTCTCGATACGCTGTGACACGCCGACGTGAGAAGCTCCCGGCATAAAGACCAGATAGCGGGAAGGCAGCGTAATGTCCGTCGTCAGGCGGGCGCCTTTCGTGCCGAGCGGATCTTTCACCACCTGAACCATCAGGTCCTGGCCCTGACGAACCAGTTCGGAAATATCGCGCACCGTAAACTGCTTTTGTTCTTCCCCGGCGACGCATTCGGTATGCGGCATAATATCTGACGCATGCAGAAATGCGGCCTTGTCCAGACCAATATCTACAAAAGCCGCCTGCATCCCCGGCAGTACACGACTGACACGACCTTTGTAGATATTGCCTACGATTCCGCGCCGCGCTTCACGCTCAATATGAATTTCCTGAAGAATACCGCCATCAATGTACGCAACGCGCGTCTCCGATGGCGTTACGTTAACTAATAATTCTGCCGTCATCTTTATCCCTTTTCTTCACGCAGTGAGTTAAAGTTACTCAGCAACTCATACGTTTCTACCAGCGGTAAGCCGACCACGGCGTGATAGCTGCCATTAATCTTCCTGACGAAACAGCCACCCAACCCTTGAATACCGTATGCACCTGCTTTGTCCAGAGGTTCTCCGCTGGCCACATAGCTGGCAATATCCTGTTCTGAGAGCAGGCGGAAGGTGACTTCCGTCACCACCAGGCAATCCAGCGTCAGCTGCTTATCCGCCAGCGCCACGGCCGTCATGACCTGATGCGTCTTACCGGAGAGCATGCGCAGCATCTCGGCGGCGTGAGCGGCATCGCGCGGTTTTTCCAGCACTTCGCCGTTCAGGATAACAATGGTATCCGCCCCCAGCACCGGCAGATCGCGCGACGCCAGTGCGACCCCCGCCTGCGCTTTTTCACGCGCCAGACGCGCAACATAGTGCCCGGCGCTCTCCTGCGGCAAGCGTCGTTCTTCAATACCGGGAACCAGACGTTCAAAAGATAGCCCCAGCTGCGTCAGCAGTTCCTGCCGACGCGGAGAGCCTGAAGCGAGATACAGAGTCGTCATATCAACCTTATTGCACCGCAAATTGCTGACGGACTTTCCGCATCAGCAGGAATAACCATGGCCAGAGCACGCCGTTTACTACACTACTCCAGAACACTTCCGGACGGAAAGAGACGTTGATCACTAAAAACTCTGCCCAGAAAACAACGATATCCACAGCAAGGGATAGCATCATCACCACCAGCGCCTGCTGCCAGAGCGCCAGGTTGCGAAACAGCTGATATTTCAGCGCCACCAGATAAGCGATGATACTTAACGATAGCGCGCGAACGCCCAGTGTCGACCCACTGATAAGATCGAGGATAGCCCCCATGACGAAACCGGTGCCTACGTTCACCCGATGCGGTAAGGCGAGGATCCAGTAAAGCAGGATCAGGAACACCCAGTTTGGCCGGAAGACGGTCAAATCCGCCGGCCAGGGCATGACCTGCAGCAATAGTGCGATAAGAAACGAGAGCCAGATAACCCAGCGTCCCTGGCTTCGATAACTTGCCACTATTGTCCCCCTGCAGGCAGAGGTTGCGAAGGCGGCGTTATGCCGGTTGCCGGCGCAGGCATTTGCGGCCCCATGGCATCCGGTGCCGGCAGAACCTGCGGCATCATCTGCATCAGACGCTCATTGGCGACGCGGTGCACCTCTTCCGGCGTCATCGGGTTGGCCCCGTTACGATCGGCTCCCCACAGCAGCAGGAGATAGCGCAGACGCTGCAGACCCGCCGTTGGGCGCGCCTGAATGACCGTATACGCACGCTGCGTGTCGAGCTTCACCGAGGAGACCACGCCAACCGGATAGCCCTCAGGGAAGCGGCCACCGAGACCGGAGGTCACCAGCACATCGCCGACGCGAATATCGGTGTTCGCCGGCAGGTGCTCCAGCTGCAAATCGTCAGTGCATCCGTTACCCGCCGCAATCACGCGAATATCATTGCGCAGAACCTGAATCGGCAACGCATGCGTCGCGTCGCAGATGAGCAGCACGCGGCTGGTTAACTTCGCCACCGCGACGACCTGACCCACAACGCCTTTGTCGCTGATCACCGGCTGGCCTTCGTAAACGCCGTTAACGCTGCCCTTATCGATGACAACCTGATCGCTATAAGGATCGTTAACCGTAGAGATGACCTGAGTCACCATTTTTTGCTCATCCTGGCGCAGCGGCGAGCCCAGCAGCTCGCGTAGACGCGCGTTCTCCTGTTTGTACTGACCCAGCATCAGCAAATCGCTGTTCTTCAGCAGCAGTTCCTGACGCAGCGCGCGGTTTTCCAGTTCGAGCTGATCGCGGGTTGCCAGCGTTTGCGATACGCTATCCAGCAATTCCCGGGGACCATTTGAGATAAAGTAGAAAGGGCTGACGGCAGTGTCCATGTACGTTCTAATCTGACTGAACGTACCCAGGCGGCTGTCGGCGATAATCACGCCAAGCGCCACCAAAACCGCCAGGATAAGGCGAATCTGTAGCGACGGGCCACGGCTAAAAATTGGCTTCATAGGCTATGCGTATTCTCGTGTCAGTTAAGACCAAGGGTAGCTTTTGAGGCTACCCTGGACCTTCGGCTGACTACTCTTCGCTGAACAAGTCGCCGCCGTGCATGTCGATCATTTCCAGCGCTTTACCGCCGCCACGTGCGACGCAAGTCAGTGGATCTTCTGCAACTACGACAGGAATACCTGTCTCTTCCATCAACAGACGGTCGAGGTTGCGCAGCAGGGCGCCACCGCCAGTCAGAACCATACCACGCTCGGAGATATCGGAAGCCAGCTCCGGCGGACACTGTTCCAGCGCGACCATGACCGCGCTGACGATACCGGTCAGCGGTTCCTGCAGCGCTTCGAGAATTTCGTTCGAGTTCAGGGTAAAGCCGCGCGGCACGCCTTCTGCCAGGTTACGGCCGCGAACTTCGATTTCACGCACTTCATCGCCCGGATACGCCGAACCGATTTCATGCTTGATACGTTCAGCCGTCGCTTCACCGATCAGAGATCCGTAGTTACGACGCACATAATTAATCACGGCTTCATCGAAACGGTCACCACCGATACGAACGGAAGAGGAGTAAACCACGCCGTTCAGGGAGATAACCGCCACTTCTGTGGTACCGCCACCAATATCCACCACCATAGAACCGGTCGCTTCAGAAACCGGTAAGCCCGCGCCAATCGCAGCCGCCATCGGCTCTTCAATCAGGAAGACTTCACGAGCGCCAGCGCCCTGAGCAGATTCACGAATCGCACGACGCTCAACCTGGGTTGCACCGACCGGTACGCACACCAGAACACGCGGGCTTGGACGCATGAAGCTATTGCTATGCACCTGTTTGATAAAGTGTTGGAGCATTTTTTCGGTGACGAAGAAATCGGCGATAACGCCGTCTTTCATCGGGCGAATCGCCGCGATGTTGCCCGGTGTACGCCCGAGCATCTGCTTCGCTTCATGACCAACTGCAGCGACGCTTTTCGGCGAGCCGGCACGATCCTGACGAATGGCCACAACGGAAGGCTCATTCAATACGATGCCTTGTCCTTTTACATAAATCAGGGTATTCGCAGTACCCAGGTCAATGGACAGGTCATTGGAAAACATGCCACGAAATTTTTTTAACATACTAAGGGATAATCCTGAAAGCTGGGGCGGAAAACAAAATCCGCTTACTTTACCAACCACACGCAGCAGCGACAAGGCGCAAAAATCATCTGCTACGGTGAAAATTAGTGCAGCGCATTTCCTTCGTTACAAATTTACCGGGTCCATTCAGTGGCGAAATCATCAACAGCGCTCCGCGCCTGAATCTGTAACCCGTCAAAGGTCATTTACTGGCATTTACATTGCGATAATCCGGCAGGTAGACAAGCACACCCCCTTCACTATGGCGCGCGTTATTCTACGTGAAATCACGCCAAACGGCAGATCAAACCGAGTATCTTTGCGAATATTTTTTCACATTTGTGTCAAGTGGCTGTGAGGCGGCAAAAAATTCCCCCTGACCACCCGTGACACCGCACTGAGACAGCACCTGCCACTCACTGCGACTGCGAACGCCGGTTGCAAAAACCTGGACCGGCATGCCCTTACAGGCCTCCACCAGGCTCTGAACCAGCAGCTGGTTCTCACTGCGCTTTTCGATATTGCGCGACAGCCCCTGGTGCAGCTTAATCACTTCGACATCCAACTGCTTGATCCAACTGGTTCCAACCAGCGTTAATCCGGCCTGCACGACGGCGACACGAATACCCAGAGCATTGACCAGGCGCATTACCGGTTGTAAGCGGCCGATATATTGACAAACATCTGCCTCTGCAAGTTCAAAAATAATCCGTCGACGTTGCGATTTTTCACTCTGCATCAAGGTATCACGCAGCCAGCGCTGAAATCTCGGCCGGATCAATGACTCCACCGTCACCTGCAGCGCGAGGTTTTCCTCCGGCCAAAAACTTAAAAATGGCAGTAACCGCGTGATCTGCAGGCGGTCGTACTCTTCCGCCAGACCAAACTGTTGCACCATTGGCATATATTCTGCCGCGATCACCTCTTCCTTTCCGTCATACAGCCGCGACATCAGTTCACGATGATGGACGCGTCCATCGCGGGTAACGGCCGGCTTCTGGTACAGTCGCGGCCCGCCGCGGCTGAGCATTTGTTCAATCAGCGTACGCCAGCGGACGTTACCGCGCCCTTTCTCCGGTAACGAGTCATCGTAGACGGCCCAGCTATTGCTGCCCTGTAGCACCGCATTGCGCGTCGCGGCCTCGGCGCGTTCCATCACCTGGGCCGTTGTCTGCCCGCTGCGGAAAGCGCAAAGACCGATGTGCATCATGTCATCGCGGTCAAGAATCCGCGTCGGCGGCAGCGCATCCACCGCTTTTAACAGCAACCCGGCGATGCTATCGGCCTCTTTTAAGGTACGGTGAGGAAGGAGTACGGCAAAATCACTGCGGTGGTAGCGCGCCAGCAGCGCCCCGGGATAGCGCATAATAAAAGTCGACAGCAGGTTGATGAGCGTGAAGTAGTGTTCTTCGGCAGCGGCTCGTCCCCAGTTATCACGTAGCAGATCGAACTCCGGCAGGCGAATCATCATCACGATACCGTGCGAACCCACTTTTTCCTGATCTTCCAGCAGAGTTGCCAGCTGATTATCAAAGAACAGACGATTATTCAGCCCGGTTTTCGAGTCTTGTGCAGCATAAGAACGAATCAGCGTATCCATACGACTACGCTGATCGCTGGCAAACTGCAGTTCGGAAAGCAGCATATCCAGCGCGCTGCTGGTGCTGGCCGGCCACTCATGTACCGACCCTCGAACCTGCGGCCCGCGTTCGCCGTTGAGGATTCGCGCAGCGCGCACCTCCAGCAGCTCCTGGCCTGCAAGCTGACGGCGAATCCAGCGTACGGAGAAAAAGATAACCAGAACCATCAGACCGATAGCTATCGATAAGGGCCCGGTGATGTGCAGCGAGCGGAAATAATTCACCATCGGGTCGAGGTAGACCACGTGAATCGTCATACCGGGATGTTTTAACGACGGTACCGTTATTTCACGATACTGATTCTTACTCCCCGGCGGACGATAGCTGTCGCTACGCGAGTGACCGTACACCGGCTTGCCGTTAAGCAGAAAATCGACCTGCACAATCTCCACCGGCGTCATCAACTCATCCATTTGCGGTTCGAGCTTATCGAACGAGGATGAGATCAGGCGGTTATCCAGCATCGTCGCCACGGCCTGGACGCGATTCTCCATCTTCAGCTGGATACCGTTATAAAAACTCAGCGAAGCACCGATGAGCGTGACAAAGATGGTCAGGCTGGTAAGCAGCGTGACAAATGCTGAGAACTTCGTCGTTAATCGCATCCCTGTGTTAACTCCGCGAGTGAATGACCGCCCGATAGATTTTCAGGCTCGTGTACTGGCGCTTTACCTAAAGTAAGCACTAACTTTCTAAAGCGCGAGGCATACTATCAAAGCTGGCGTTTCTGGCAATTTATTGCGTTATATCGGCGTAATAATGTCGATAGCGAGTATAGTCTGCAGAAAAATTTTTCCAATCTTTGTACAAATAAGGACCCGCATATGCAGGCTTTAATATTAGAACAGCAGGATGGTAAAACAATCTCTTCGGTGCAAACCATCGACGCCGACCAGCTGCCGCCGGGCGATGTCACCGTCGATATTCACTGGTCGAGCCTTAACTATAAAGATGCGCTGGCGATCACCGGCAAGGGAAAAATCATCCGCAACTTTCCGATGATTCCTGGCATCGATTTCGCCGGTAGCGTTCACTCAAGCGAAGATCCGCGCTTCCACAGCGGCCAGAAAGTGCTGCTGACCGGCTGGGGCGTCGGTGAAAACCACTGGGGTGGTCTGGCCGAGCGTGCGCGCGTGAAAGGCGACTGGCTGGTCGCAATGCCGGAAGGTCTTGATGGCCGTAAAGCGATGGCGATCGGTACCGCCGGCTTCACCGCAATGCTGTGCGTCATGGCGTTGGAAGATGCCGGTATCCGTCCGCAGGATGGTGAAATCATTGTCACCGGCGCCAGCGGCGGCGTCGGCAGTACCGCCATTGCGCTGCTGCATCAGCTCGGCTATTCGGTCGTCGCAGTCTCTGGCCGCGAAAGCACCCATGAATATCTGAAAAGCCTCGGCGCGCAGCGCATTCTCGGTCGCGAAGAGTTTGCCGAAACCCGTCCGCTGGAAAAACAGCTGTGGGCTGGCGCGATCGATACCGTCGGGGACAAGGTGCTGGCGAAAGTGCTGGCGCAGATGAACTATGGCGGCTGCGTCGCCGCCTGTGGTCTGGCCGGAGGCTTTGCGCTGCCGACGACGGTAATGCCGTTTATTCTGCGCAATGTTCGCCTGCAGGGCGTCGATTCCGTCATGACGCCGCCCGCGCGTCGCGCTGAAGCCTGGCAACGTCTGGTGCGTGACCTGCCGGAATCCTTCTATTCAGCGAGCGCCACGGAAATTACCCTCGCAGAGGCCCCGGCATTTGCCGCTAAGATCATGAACAATCAGATCCAGGGGCGGACGCTGGTGAAGATCGCCTAATCTGCAATTTTTCGTGACATATTCGCGATAAATCGCCGCCTCCGTCATGCTTAGAAAAAAGCATGTCGGAGGATGTCATGAAACCTAAAAAACTCACGGAAGCCGATGTCACGGCAGAATCCGTATTTATGCTGCAGCGCCGCCAGGTGCTGAAGTCACTCGGGATCACCGCAACGGCCCTTTCTCTTTCCCCCACGGCGCGGGCCGATCTCCTGGACTGGTTTAAAGGTCACGACCGCCCGCCGGCCCCGGCAGGTAAAGCCCTGACGTTCAATAAACCCGCGGAGTGGCAAAGCTCGCTCACGCTGACGCCGGAAGATAAAGTCACCGGCTATAACAACTTCTATGAATTTGGTCTTGATAAAGCAGACCCCGCGGCCAATGCCGGCAGCCTGCGTACCGATCCCTGGACCCTCACGATTGGCGGAGAGGTGGCCAAACCGCTGACGCTTGATCATGACGATCTGACCCGGCGCTTTCCGCTAGAAGAGCGTATTTACCGGATGCGCTGCGTGGAAGCCTGGTCAATGGTGGTGCCCTGGGTCGGCTTCCCGCTACATAAACTGCTGGCGTTGGTTGAACCCACCAGCAACGCCCGTTTTGTCGCATTTAAAACCCTCTATGCACCGGATCAAATGCCGGGGCAAAAAGATCGCTTTATCGGCGGGGGACTGGCTTATCCTTATGTAGAAGGTCTGCGGCTGGATGAAGCCATGCACCCTCTGACGCTGCTGAGCGTCGGCGTTTACGGTAAAGCGCTGCCGCCGCAAAATGGCGCCCCTGTCCGGCTGACCGTCCCATGGAAATACGGTTTTAAAGGTATTAAATCCATCGTCAGTATCGAGCTGACGCGCGAGCAGCCCCCCACCACCTGGAATCTCGCCGGGCCGCAAGAATATGGCTTCTACGCTAACGTCAACCCGCACGTCGATCATCCGCGCTGGTCGCAGGCTACAGAGCGTGTTATCGGCTCTGGCGGCGTACTTGATGTTAAGCGCCAGCCGACGATGTTGTTTAACGGCTATGCTGACGAGGTGGCATCGCTCTATCGGGGACTGAATCTGCGGGAGTATTACTAGTGCGTCTGAGCGTAAAACAGATTACCTGGCTGAAGGTGGTCCTCCATCTGGCCGGTCTCTTGCCCTTTATCTGGCTCTTCTGGGCCGGACAACAGGGCTACTTTAGCGCCGATCCGGCAAAAGATATCCAGCATTTTACCGGTAGGATGGCTCTTAAATTTTTGCTTGCGACCTTGCTCGTCTCACCGCTCGCGCGCTACGCTAAACAACCTTTGTTGATTCGTACCCGGCGTTTACTCGGGTTGTGGTGCTTTGCCTGGGCAACGCTGCATCTCACCAGCTACACGCTGCTGGAGTTAGGTATCAACAATCTGGCGCTGCTGGGTTCGGAGTTAGTCAGCAGACCTTACCTGACTTTGGGTTTTATCAGCTGGTTGATTTTGCTGGCGCTGGCCGCCACTTCAACACAAGCGCTGCAGAGAAAACTGGGTCGCCGATGGCAAACTTTGCACAACTTCGTCTATCTGGTGGCAATCCTTGCTCCCATTCACTACCTGTGGTCGGTGAAGATTTTATCCCCGCAGCCGGTGATTTATGCCGTGCTGGCCGCGTTGCTTTTAGCATGGCGTTACAAGAAGTTCCGTCAGTGGTGGCGATAATCATCGGATATGTGCAGTTTCCCGCAGATCTTTTATCAACCGCGATGCTTTGAACGATAGCGGTTGATAATCTTCCCTGATAAGACCAGTATTTAGCTGCCAAATGCTACGAAATCGTTATAATGTGCGACTTTGGTTTTCCTGACGGGGTTTTCGAGCCCTGAAAAGGTGACAAGCGCGCTTCGAAGGTATATTTTGTTTTTTACCCGAGAATGGCAGGAGATAGCCACACAATGGCTGACAAGTTTCGCATTTTGCTTTTAAACGGACCCAACCTTAACATGCTCGGCACCCGTGAGCCTGAGAAGTATGGCACCCTTAAGCTTTCTGAGATTGTTAACCGTCTGGAATCAGAAGCTTCGGCTCTGAACGTGGCGCTGGATCACCTGCAGTCCAATGCGGAGTTCGCGCTAATCGACCGAATTCATCAGGCTAAAGACACTGTGGACTATATCCTGATTAATCCGGCCGCGTTTACGCACACCAGCGTGGCTATCCGCGATGCATTGCTTGCGGTCAGTATCCCGTTTATCGAGATTCACCTGAGCAACGTACATGCACGCGAACCGTTCCGTCACCACTCCTATCTGTCGGATATCGCCTCGGGCGTCATCTGCGGACTCGGTGCGGACGGCTATTCATACGCTTTACAGACGGCGGTAAAACGCCTGTCACAATCACACTAAACAAAGAGTACGGAACCCACTCATGGATATTCGTAAGATTAAAAAGCTGATCGAGCTGGTTGAAGAATCAGGCATCTCCGAACTGGAAATTTCTGAAGGCGAAGAGTCTGTACGCATCAGCCGTGCCGCGCCAAATGCGGGCTACCCGGTCATGCAGCAGGCTTATGCCGCGCCGATGATGCAGGCTCAGGCACCGGTTGCAGCAGCACCGGCCGCCGCCGCTCAGGCAGACGCGCCGGCGAAAGCAGAAATCAGCGGTCACATCGTACGTTCCCCGATGGTCGGTACTTTCTACCGCACCCCGAGCCCGGACGCAAAAGCGTTCGTGGAAGTCGGTCAGAAAGTTAACGTGGGCGACACCCTGTGCATCGTAGAAGCGATGAAAATGATGAACCAGATCGAAGCCGATAAATCCGGCGTGGTGAAAGCCATTCTGATCGAAAGCGGCCAACCGGTAGAATTTGATGAGCCGCTGGTAGTCATCGAGTAACGAGGCGAACATGCTGGATAAAATTGTTATCGCTAACCGAGGCGAGATTGCACTGCGTATCCTGCGTGCCTGTAAAGAACTGGGCATCAAGACCGTCGCTGTGCACTCCACTGCGGATCGCGATCTAAAACACGTACTGTTAGCGGATGAGACGGTCTGTATTGGCCCGGCTCCGTCCGTAAAAAGCTATCTGAATATCCCGGCAATCATCAGCGCAGCGGAAATTACCGGCGCGGTGGCCATCCATCCGGGTTATGGCTTCCTGTCCGAAAACGCCAACTTTGCTGAGCAGGTTGAACGTTCAGGCTTCATCTTCATCGGCCCGAAAGCCGACACCATTCGTCTGATGGGCGATAAAGTGTCTGCGATCACCGCGATGAAGAAAGCGGGCGTACCGACCGTTCCGGGGTCTGACGGCCCGCTGGGCGACGATATGGATGCGAACCGCGCTCATGCAAAACGCATCGGCTATCCGGTTATCATCAAAGCCTCCGGCGGCGGCGGCGGACGCGGTATGCGCGTTGTACGCAGCGATGCTGAACTGGCCCAGTCCATCTCCATGACCAAAGCTGAAGCAAAAGCTGCATTCAGCAACGACATGGTATATATGGAAAAATACCTGGAAAATCCGCGTCACATCGAGATCCAGGTACTGGCTGACGGCCAGGGCAACGCTATCTATCTGGCGGAACGCGACTGCTCCATGCAGCGTCGTCACCAGAAAGTGGTCGAAGAAGCGCCGGCGCCGGGCATTACCCCGGAACTGCGTCGCTACATCGGCGAACGCTGCTCTAAAGCGTGTGTCGACATCGGCTATCGCGGCGCAGGCACCTTTGAGTTCCTGTTTGAAAACGGTGAGTTCTACTTCATTGAAATGAACACCCGTATTCAGGTTGAACATCCGGTCACCGAAATGATTACCGGCGTTGACCTGATCAAAGAACAGCTGCGTATCGCGGCTGGCCAGCCGCTGTCCATCAAGCAAGAAGAAGTCCAGGTTCGTGGCCATGCGGTGGAATGCCGTATCAACGCCGAAGACCCGAACACCTTCCTGCCGAGCCCGGGTAAAATTACCCGCTTCCACGCGCCAGGCGGTTTCGGCGTACGTTGGGAGTCTCATATCTACGCAGGCTACACCGTACCTCCGTACTATGACTCAATGATTGGTAAGCTGATTTGTTACGGTGAAAACCGTGATGTCGCGATTTCACGCATGAAAAATGCGCTGCAGGAGCTGATCATCGACGGCATCAAAACCAACGTCGATCTGCAGATTCGCATTATGAATGACGAGCATTTCCAGCATGGTGGAACCAACATCCACTATCTGGAGAAAAAACTCGGCTTACAGGAAAAATAATCCTGTATTCGCAGCAAAAGGCCGGATTATCCGGCCTTTTTTCTTTTTCTCTCCTCTTGCCAGCCCCTTAAGGTACAATCCCCGCTTTAAATTGACCCCGGGAGCCTTATGGACGCGCGTTTTGTTCAGGCCCACAAAGAAGCCCGCTGGGCGTTGTGGCTTACCCTCCTCTATCTTGCAGCATGGTTAGCAAGTGCTTACATTCCAGGTTCTCAGCAGGGCTTTACCGGCCTGCCGCGCTGGTTTGAAATGGCTTGTCTGCTGATCCCCCTGATTTTCATTCTGCTGTGCTGGGCGATGGTGAAGTTTATCTACCGCGATATTCCGCTGGAGGATGATGATGCAGCCTGAAGTGATCCTGCCGCTTATTGCCTACCTGCTGGTGGTGTTTGGCCTGTCGATTTATGCGATGCGCAAGCGTTCGACCGGGGCATTCCTCAACGAGTATTTTCTCGGCAGCCGTTCGATGGGCGGCTTCGTGTTGGCCATGACCCTGACGGCCACCTATATCAGCGCCAGTTCGTTCATTGGCGGCCCGGGCGCGGCATATAAATACGGGCTCGGATGGGTGCTGCTGGCGATGATCCAGCTGCCTGCCGTGTGGCTGTCGCTCGGGGTACTGGGGAAAAAATTCGCTATTCTGGCCCGCCGGTATAACGCGGTAACGCTCAACGATATGCTGTTCGCCCGCTATCAGAGCCGTCTGCTGGTATGGCTGGCGAGCCTCAGTCTGTTGGTTGCGTTTATCGGTGCGATGACCGTGCAGTTTATCGGCGGCGCACGGCTGCTGGAAACCGCCGCAGGCATTCCTTACGAAACCGGTTTGCTGATTTTCGGTATCAGTATCGCGCTCTACACCGCTTTCGGCGGCTTCCGTGCCAGCGTATTGAATGATGCGATGCAGGGTCTGGTGATGCTGATAGGCACCATCGTACTGCTCGTCGGTATCGTTCATGCTGCGGGTGGTCTGAGCATGGCAGTGCAGACCCTGGAACATATCGATCCAAAGCTGGTGTCTCCCCAGGGAGCGGACGATATTCTGTCACCGACGTTTATGACCTCTTTCTGGGTTCTGGTCTGCTTTGGCGTTATCGGCCTGCCGCACACGGCAGTGCGCTGTATCTCCTATAAAGACAGCAAGGCGGTGCACCGCGGGATTATTCTCGGCACCATCGTGGTCGCTATCCTGATGTTTGGCATGCATCTCGCCGGTGCGCTGGGTCGCGCGGTGATCCCGGATCTGACCATCCCGGATCTGGTCATCCCTACGTTGATGGTGAAAGTACTGCCGCCGTTTGCCGCCGGGATCTTCCTTGCCGCGCCAATGGCGGCGATCATGTCGACGATCAACGCGCAGTTATTGCAGAGTTCCGCTACGATCATTAAGGATTTATACCTGAACCTGCACCCGGAACAGCTGAATAACGAGAAACGCCTGAAGCGGATGTCGGCGATGATCACGCTGATCCTCGGCGCGCTGCTGTTGCTGGCCGCATGGCGTCCGCCTGAGATGATCATCTGGCTGAACCTGCTCGCGTTTGGCGGGCTGGAAGCGGTCTTCCTGTGGCCACTGGTTCTGGGCCTGTACTGGGAGCGTGCCAACGCGGCAGGAGCCCTGAGCGCGATGATCGTCGGCGGCGTGCTGTATGCCGTGCTCGCCACCCTGAAAATTCAGTACCTGGGCTTTCATCCTATCGTGCCCTCGCTACTGCTAAGTTTGCTGGCTTTTGTGGTGGGCAACCGTTTTGGTCAGCCCGTTCCACCCGCCCCTGTTATGACTACTGACAAATAAAGAGTTTTGCTATGCCATGGATCCAACTGAAACTGAATACCACCGGCGCACATGCTGAAGACCTCAGCGACGCGCTAATGGAGGCCGGTGCGGTCTCCATCACCTTCCAGGATACCCACGATACGCCGGTATTCGAGCCGCTGCCGGGTGAAACTCGCCTGTGGGGAGACACCGACGTTATCGGCCTGTTCGACGCTGAAAGCGATATGCATGACGTGGTGGCTATCCTCGAGCAGCATCCGCTGCTGGGCGCCGGTTTCACACATAAAATCGAGCAGCTGGAAGATAAAGACTGGGAACGTGAATGGATGGATAATTTCCACCCAATGCGTTTCGGCGAGCGGCTGTGGATTTGCCCAAGCTGGCGTGAAGTACCGGATGCAAACGCGGTCAACGTGATGCTCGACCCGGGCCTGGCGTTTGGTACCGGCACGCACCCGACCACCTCGCTCTGCCTGCAATGGCTGGACGGACTGGATCTGACGGGCAAAACGATTATCGATTTTGGCTGTGGTTCGGGCATTCTGGCGATTGCGGCGCTGAAGCTGGGTGCCGCAAAAGCGATCGGTATTGATATCGACCCACAGGCAATTCAGGCCAGCCGTGATAACGCCGAGCGTAACGGTGTCTCCGATCGTCTGGAGCTCTATTTACCGCAGGACCAGCCAGAAGCGCTCAGCGCCGATGTGGTGGTCGCCAACATCCTGGCAGGGCCATTACGTGAGCTGGCCCCGTTAATCAGCGTGCTGCCCGTTTCAGGCGGTTTGATGGGCCTTTCTGGTATTCTCGCCAGCCAGGCGGAAAGCGTCTGCGAAGCCTATACCGAACGCTTTGCCCTCGACCCGGTGGTGGAGAAAGAAGAGTGGTGCCGAATCACCGGCCGCAGAAAGTAACTCTGGAAAGCGGCCTGCGGGCCGCTTTTTTGTTTCCAGTAACCGCTGAATGACGTCAAGAAATGGGAGCCAGATCGCATTACGATGCGCTTTTTTGACTACAAAAACAGCGTTTTATGCCGTTAACAGTCCCATTTTTCTAAGAAAAATCGAGAAGTTTTGCGATTTTATAAATGGACACAAATTATCCACCATCGATTAAGATGATGATTAATAGGATAATTTATCCATCCCTTTTCTCCCGATGTGGGATTCATTGATCTGTGACAGAGGATTGCTCAAAGTTTGGCCTTTCATCTCGTGCAAAAAATGCGTAATATACGCCGCCTTGCAGTCACAGTATGGTCATTTCTTAACTCATGCGCATCGGACACTATCAGCTCAGAAATCGCCTGATCGCAGCGCCTATGGCTGGCATTACTGACAGACCATTCAGGACGCTGTGCTACGAGATGGGAGCAGGTTTAACCGTTTCCGAGATGATGTCCTCCAACCCGCAGGTTTGGGAGAGCGACAAATCCCGTTTACGGATGGTGCACGTGGATGAGCCCGGTATTCGTACCGTGCAAATCGCCGGTAGCGTACCGGAAGAGATGGCCGCAGCCGCCCGTATTAACGTGGAAAGCGGTGCCCAGATTATTGATATTAATATGGGGTGCCCGGCGAAAAAGGTGAATCGCAAGCTCGCAGGTTCAGCCCTCTTGCAGTATCCCGATCAGGTGAAGTTAATCCTGACGGCGGTCGTCAAGGCAGTGGACGTTCCCGTGACACTCAAGATTCGCACCGGTTGGGAGCCGGAACACCGTAACTGTGTAGAAATTGCCCAACTGGCTGAAGAGTGTGGCATTCAGGCTCTGACTATTCACGGACGCACCCGCGCCTGTTTGTTTAACGGAGACGCTGAATACGACAGTATTCGGGCAGTTAAGCAGAAAGTTTCCATTCCGATTATCGCGAATGGTGACATTACTGACCCGCTTAAAGCCAGAGCTGTGCTCGACTATACGGGGGCTGATGCCCTTATGATAGGCCGCGCAGCTCAGGGAAGACCCTGGATCTTTCGGGAAATCCAGCATTATCTGGACACTGGGGAGCTGCTGCCCCCGCTGCCATTGGCAGAGGTTAAGCGTTTGCTTTGCGCGCATGTTCGGGAATTGCATGACTTTTATGGCCAGGCAAAAGGGTACCGAATTGCACGTAAACACGTCTCCTGGTATCTACAGGAGCACGCCCCAAATGACCAGTTTCGGCGCACATTCAACGCCATAGAGGATGCCAGCGATCAGCTGGAGGCGTTGGAGGCATACTTCGAAAATTTTGCGTAAACAGAAATAAAGAGCTGACAGAACTATGTTCGAACAACGCGTAAATTCTGACGTACTGACCGTTTCTACCGTTAACTCTCAGGATCAGGTAACTCAAAAACCCCTGCGTGACTCGGTTAAACAGGCACTGAAGAACTATTTTGCTCAACTGAATGGTCAGGATGTGAATGACCTGTATGAGCTAGTACTGGCTGAAGTTGAACAGCCCCTGTTGGACATGGTGATGCAATACACCCGTGGTAACCAGACCCGTGCGGCCCTGATGATGGGCATCAACCGCGGTACTCTGCGTAAGAAACTGAAAAAATACGGCATGAACTGATACTAATCAGTTAATTGCTTGTTATAAAAGGCGCTCTTCGGCATGGGGAAGCGCCTTTTTATTATCTGACGTATTGAATTTCTCCGGCTGCCAGGCGGACATCGGTATTTCGCATCGCTGAAGTGCAGACCACTGATCAGCAGCCTGACTCTGCAATGCCACTTTGTCGAAGAGCGTGATATCAAATCCGGGCAGCCGTTTTATCAAATCACACCTGCCAGACCGTATACCCGAACATAATAGTCGATGAAGCGAAAGCAGAAGCCGCTGCACATCTCTCGCCTGTTGAGCATTAAGCGCTATCACAACTCAATATATCAGCCGGGAGAATGAGACTCCTGTTCCTGCCTGCTGATCATTATTGAACCCGCCAGGGCTACCAGTTTTAACTTTGCGCTTATCGATCGGGTAACCCGACTCATCGCGCACTGACACCGTGCCGACAATCCACGTCCCGGTATCAATATCCGGACCCGCCAGTACGCATACCACCAAACGGGCTTGAGGGCACGTCGCATCTCCGGTGCGATATGCACCTGGAACAGACTGGCTCCTCAGGTTGCGACAAAACCCTCTCTGATGCACCAGGAGCGCGCTGATGGCCTGCCGTTAAAGGAGATTCAGGTTGGTTCTGGCATCCTGTTGTGGTGGCTTCTGTGGCTGTATTCCAGGGGGGCGGCATTTGGCCCTGATGTTAAGTCACGGCCAGCAAGCGGGGTAGAAAATATCGCCAGCATAAGTAAGCACTCCGTTCACGCGCAGCGGTCGCTTCACACTTTTTTCGCCAGGCGGCAAATAGATGGATATGTTAAAAATCAATTTGTTATATTCTCGGCCGACGAATAATATGGCTCTCACTTCTCTTTCGTTATTTTATTCTGCATATTTTCCTCATCATTCCATCGCGATCTCCACGATATTTACGCTGAACATAAATTGATATTATTTCGGCCGCTGGACTTGATATTACCGATGGTAAAATAGGCTATTCCGTCATATATCGACACCGGTACAACCCGACGGATTATTCAGAGGCCTACCATGAAAAAATTTATTTTAGTGACGCTGCTGACGACACTGCTCGCCGGCTGTGCCCATGACTCTCCCTGCGTACCGGTCTATGATTCTCAGGGGCGATTAGTCCATACTAATACCTGTATGAAAGGGACCACTCAGGATAACTGGGAGACAGCAGGCGCCATTGCAGGCGGTGCTGCAGCCGTTGCAGGCCTGACGCTGGGTATTGTGGCCCTGACCCGCTAAATTTTCATCTTAGCAGCATGCTGCACAATAAACGGCAGCTAAAACAAAGGGCTCAGTCTTCGACTGGGCCCTTTTTAGTTTAATAATCGTTCGTTTATCAGAATATTTGTGGCGACCATACGGGCCTGGCCGGGAGATATCCGGCTGCTTTACAGGGTGTACGCACGGTGCTGAAAATCAGAAAAGCAAAAAGGCCCAGTCTTTCGACTGAGCCTTTTGCTTTATTTGATGCCTGGCAATTCCCTACTCTCACATGGGGAGACCCCACACTACCATCGGCGCTACGGCGTTTCACTTCTGAGTTCGGCATGGGGTCAGGTGGGACCACCGCGCTCTCGTCGCCAGGCAAATTCTTTCTAAGTGCCAAACTTTAACCTAATAACTGGTGCTGATACCCAGAGTCGAACTGGGGACCTCACCCTTACCAAGGGTGCGCTCTACCAACTGAGCCATATCAGCACGCTAAATTTGATGCCTGGCAGTTCCCTACTCTCACATGGGGAGACCCCACACTACCATCGGCGCTACGGCGTTTCACTTCTGAGTTCGGCATGGGGTCAGGTGGGACCACCGCGCTATCGCCGCCAGGCAAATTCTGTTTCACCCCGCATTCCTGCGCGATGATGAATCTGTAATCAAGCTGAACATTGCGTCTCTTCGCCAAAACAGCTTCGGCGTTGTAAGGTTAAGCCTCACGGTTCATTAGTATCGGTTAGCTCAACGTATCGCTACGCTTACACACCCGACCTATCAACGTCGTCGTCTTCAACGTTCCTTCAGGACTCTCAAGGAGTCAGGGAGAACTCATCTCGGGGCAAGTTTCGTGCTTAGATGCTTTCAGCACTTATCTTTTCCGCATTTAGCTACCGGGCAATGCCATTGGCATGACAACCCGAACACCAGTGATGCGTCCACTCCGGTCCTCTCGTACTAGGAGCAGCCCCCCTCAATTCTCCAGCGCCCACGGCAGATAGGGACCGAACTGTCTCACGACGTTCTAAACCCAGCTCGCGTACCACTTTAAATGGCGAACAGCCATACCCTTGGGACCTACTTCAGCCCCAGGATGTGATGAGCCGACATCGAGGTGCCAAACACCGCCGTCGATATGAACTCTTGGGCGGTATCAGCCTGTTATCCCCGGAGTACCTTTTATCCGTTGAGCGATGGCCCTTCCATTCAGAACCACCGGATCACTATGACCTGCTTTCGCACCTGCTCGCGCCGTCACGCTCGCAGTCAAGCTAGCTTATGCCATTGCACTAACCTCCTGATGTCCGACCAGGATTAGCTAACCTTCGTGCTCCTCCGTTACTCTTTGGGAGGAGACCGCCCCAGTCAAACTACCCACCAGACACTGTCCGCAACCCGGATCACGGGTCTACGTTAGAACATCAAACATTAAAGGGTGGTATTTCAAGGTTGGCTCCATGCAGACTGGCGTCCACACTTCAAAGCCTCCCACCTATCCTACACATCAAGGCTCAATGTTCAGTGTCAAGCTATAGTAAAGGTTCACGGGGTCTTTCCGTCTTGCCGCGGGTACACTGCATCTTCACAGCGAGTTCAATTTCACTGAGTCTCGGGTGGAGACAGCCTGGCCATCATTACGCCATTCGTGCAGGTCGGAACTTACCCGACAAGGAATTTCGCTACCTTAGGACCGTTATAGTTACGGCCGCCGTTTACCGGGGCTTCGATCAAGAGCTTCTCCTTACGGATAACCCCATCAATTAACCTTCCGGCACCGGGCAGGCGTCACACCGTATACGTCCACTTTCGTGTTTGCACAGTGCTGTGTTTTTAATAAACAGTTGCAGCCAGCTGGTATCTTCGACTGATTTCAGCTCCACGAGCAAGTCGCTTCACCTACCATCAGCGTGCCTTCTCCCGAAGTTACGGCACCATTTTGCCTAGTTCCTTCACCCGAGTTCTCTCAAGCGCCTTGGTATTCTCTACCTGACCACCTGTGTCGGTTTGGGGTACGATTCGTTGTTACCTGATGCTTAGAGGCTTTTCCTGGAAGCAGGGCATTTGTTACTTCAGCACCGTAGTGCCTCGTCATCACACCTCAGCGTTGAATAAACGACCGGATTTACCTAATCGTTCCGCCTACATGCTTAAACCGGGACAACCGTCGCCCGGCTAACATAGCCTTCTCCGTCCCCCCTTCGCAGTAACACCGAGTACAGGAATATTAACCTGTTTCCCATCGACTACGCCTTTCGGCCTCGCCTTAGGGGTCGACTCACCCTGCCCCGATTAACGTTGGACAGGAACCCTTGGTCTTCCGGCGAGCGGGCTTTTCACCCGCTTTATCGTTACTTATGTCAGCATTCGCACTTCTGATACCTCCAGCAACCCTCACAGGCCACCTTCAACGGCTTACAGAACGCTCCCCTACCCAACAACACATAGTGTCGCTGCCGCAGCTTCGGTGCATGGTTTAGCCCCGTTACATCTTCCGCGCAGGCCGACTCGACCAGTGAGCTATTACGCTTTCTTTAAATGATGGCTGCTTCTAAGCCAACATCCTGGCTGTCTGTGCCTTCCCACATCGTTTCCCACTTAACCATGACTTTGGGACCTTAGCTGGCGGTCTGGGTTGTTTCCCTCTTCACGACGGACGTTAGCACCCGCCGTGTGTCTCCCGTGATAACATTCTTCGGTATTCGTAGTTTGCATCGGGTTGGTAAGTCGGGATGCCCCCCTAGCCGAAACAGTGCTCTACCCCCGAAGATGAGTTCACGAGGCGCTACCTAAATAGCTTTCGGGGAGAACCAGCTATCTCCCGGTTTGATTGGCCTTTCACCCCCAGCCACAAGTCATCCGCTAATTTTTCAACATTAGTCGGTTCGGTCCTCCAGTTAGTGTTACCCAACCTTCAACCTGCCCATGGCTAGATCACCGGGTTTCGGGTCTATACCCTGCAACTTAACGCCCAGTTAAGACTCGGTTTCCCTGCGGCTCCCCTATACGGTTAACCTTGCTACAGAATATAAGTCGCTGACCCATTATACAAAAGGTACGCAGTCACCTAACAAGTAGGCTCCCACTGCTTGTACGTACACGGTTTCAGGTTCTTTTTCACTCCCCTCGCCGGGGTTCTTTTCGCCTTTCCCTCACGGTACTGGTTCACTATCGGTCAGTCAGGAGTATTTAGCCTTGGAGGATGGTCCCCCCATATTCAGACAGGATACCACGTGTCCCGCCCTACTCTTCGAGTTCACAACGTGTGCATTTTAGTGTACGGGGCTATCACCCTGTACCGCCGGACTTTCCAGACCGTTCCACTAACACACGCGCTGATTCAGACTCTGGGCTGCTCCCCGTTCGCTCGCCGCTACTGGGGGAATCTCGGTTGATTTCTTTTCCTCGGGGTACTTAGATGTTTCAGTTCCCCCGGTTCGCTTCGTTAAGCTATGTATTCACTTAACGATAGTGCAACGAATTGCACTGGGTTTCCCCATTCGGAAATCGCCGGTTATAACGGTTCATATCACCTTACCGACGCTTATCGCAGATTAGCACGTCCTTCATCGCCTCTGACTGCCAGGGCATCCACCGTGTACGCTTAGTCGCTTAACCTCACAACCCGAAACTGTTTCGTAAAACAGTCCGCGTTGCGAAAATTTGAGAGACTCGAACACACCGCTTTTCCTCTCTTATTACGGAGAAAGGAAACAGTGTGTCGTTTCAATTTTCAGCTTGATCCAGATTTTTAAAGAGCAAAATTTCACAATGCACTTCTCAGTACATTTTGAAATTTATCATTCATCAGACAATCTGTGTGGACACTACAAAGGCAGGTTCTTTCAGGTAAGGAGGTGATCCAACCGCAGGTTCCCCTACGGTTACCTTGTTACGACTTCACCCCAGTCATGAATCACAAAGTGGTAAGCGCCCTCCCGAAGGTTAAGCTACCTACTTCTTTTGCAACCCACTCCCATGGTGTGACGGGCGGTGTGTACAAGGCCCGGGAACGTATTCACCGTAGCATTCTGATCTACGATTACTAGCGATTCCGACTTCATGGAGTCGAGTTGCAGACTCCAATCCGGACTACGACATACTTTATGAGGTCCGCTTGCTCTCGCGAGGTCGCTTCTCTTTGTATATGCCATTGTAGCACGTGTGTAGCCCTACTCGTAAGGGCCATGATGACTTGACGTCATCCCCACCTTCCTCCAGTTTATCACTGGCAGTCTCCTTTGAGTTCCCGGCCGAACCGCTGGCAACAAAGGATAAGGGTTGCGCTCGTTGCGGGACTTAACCCAACATTTCACAACACGAGCTGACGACAGCCATGCAGCACCTGTCTCAGAGTTCCCGAAGGCACCAAAGCATCTCTGCTAAGTTCTCTGGATGTCAAGAGTAGGTAAGGTTCTTCGCGTTGCATCGAATTAAACCACATGCTCCACCGCTTGTGCGGGCCCCCGTCAATTCATTTGAGTTTTAACCTTGCGGCCGTACTCCCCAGGCGGTCGACTTAACGCGTTAGCTCCGGAAGCCACTCCTCAAGGGAACAACCTCCAAGTCGACATCGTTTACAGCGTGGACTACCAGGGTATCTAATCCTGTTTGCTCCCCACGCTTTCGCACCTGAGCGTCAGTCTTTGTCCAGGGGGCCGCCTTCGCCACCGGTATTCCTCCAGATCTCTACGCATTTCACCGCTACACCTGGAATTCTACCCCCCTCTACAAGACTCAAGCCTGCCAGTTTCAAATGCAGTTCCCAGGTTGAGCCCGGGGATTTCACATCTGACTTAACAGACCGCCTGCGTGCGCTTTACGCCCAGTAATTCCGATTAACGCTTGCACCCTCCGTATTACCGCGGCTGCTGGCACGGAGTTAGCCGGTGCTTCTTCTGCGAGTAACGTCAATCACTAAGGTTATTAACCTTAATGCCTTCCTCCTCGCTGAAAGTACTTTACAACCCGAAGGCCTTCTTCATACACGCGGCATGGCTGCATCAGGCTTGCGCCCATTGTGCAATATTCCCCACTGCTGCCTCCCGTAGGAGTCTGGACCGTGTCTCAGTTCCAGTGTGGCTGGTCATCCTCTCAGACCAGCTAGGGATCGTCGCCTAGGTGAGCCATTACCCCACCTACTAGCTAATCCCATCTGGGCACATCTGATGGCATGAGGCCCGAAGGTCCCCCACTTTGGTCTTGCGACGTTATGCGGTATTAGCTACCGTTTCCAGTAGTTATCCCCCTCCATCAGGCAGTTTCCCAGACATTACTCACCCGTCCGCCGCTCGTCACCCGAGAGCAAGCTCTCTGTGCTACCGCTCGACTTGCATGTGTTAGGCCTGCCGCCAGCGTTCAATCTGAGCCATGATCAAACTCTTCAATTTAAGTTTGATGCTCGTGAATTAAACTTCGTAATGAATTACGTGTTCACTCAGAGACTTGGTATTCATTTTTCGTCCGAGGACGTTAAGAATCCATGTCACTTTGAGTGCCCACACAGATTGTCTGATAAATTGTTAAAGAGCAGTGCGACGGCGCTGAGCGCTCTGTCGCGAGGTGGCGTATATTACGCTTTCCTCTTTCAGAGTCAACCCTGAATTTCAGAATTTTTTCTCTGCCGACCCGGCTTACTCTGTGAACTCGTTCACATGTGCCGTGTCAGTGGGAGCGCATTATAGGGATCCCATTTTATTGCACAAGTCTTTTATCGATCTTTTTTTCCAAGTGATGTTTTTTCGCCCTTTTCGCGGCGTTATTGTTCAGATTGCTCAATTTTCACCACAATAAGGGGTTGCAGGTGGCAGCAAAAGCCACCAAAGTCTTCGTACAACCCAGGTTTATTGAGGTAACCATGTCCGCTAATTTACGTCCTTATAAAGATTTATTCCCACAAACCGGCCAGCGAGTGATGATCGATGCCACCAGCGTAGCGATCGGCGATGTCCGAATGGCCGATGATGTCAGCATCTGGCCGCTGGTCGCTATTCGCGGAGATGTTAACTACGTGGCAATCGGTGCCCGTACTAACATTCAGGACGGTAGCGTGCTGCATGTCACCCACAAATCCTCCTCTAACCCTGAGGGGAATCCGCTGATCATTGGCGAAGAGGTCACCGTCGGTCACAAGGTCATGCTGCACGGTTGTACTATTGGCAATCGGGTGCTGGTTGGCATGGGTTCGATTTTACTGGATGGCGTTGTGGTAGAAGACGATGTGATGATTGGCGCCGGTAGCCTGGTCCCGCAAAACAAACGGCTGGAAAGCGGCTATCTCTATTTTGGCAACCCGGTGAAACAAATCCGCCCCCTGACGGAGGCGGAGCGGGCAGGTCTGCTCTATTCAGCAAACAACTATGTGAAATGGAAAAACGATTATCTGGATCAGAAGACCCACACCCAGCCCTGATCATCTTCCTGCTGGTCGCGGATCAATGCTTCAGCTTCTTCTTCCAGATCCCAGCGATGGAGACAAAACGCGGCCAGCCACTGCTCAGGAGTATCACCGCCGAAGCGCTGCTGTAACGTTGCGCCTCTGATTGCACAGGTGAGCTGCATACCATTAACCAGCGCGGGAAAGGTGACACACTGCCGGTCGGTCTCCCACTCTTCTCTGTCAGGAAACTGAATCGCCTGATTCACGTATTCAGTTCCTTATGCAAAGCCTGAATAACCGGCGTAATCTCTGGCAGGACTCCATGCCAGAGCAGAAATGCGTGGGCGGCCTGCGCCACCAGCATACCCAGCCCATCGGCACACATTTTCGCACCATGACTCTGGCACCAGTGTAAAAACGGTGTGCAGCCCTTCTGATAAAACATGTCATAACAATAGACGTGCGTATCGATTAAGGACGCGGGAACTGCCGGCACATCACCGCTGATACCGCTGGAAGTTGCATTAATAATGAGATCGAACTCATGCCCAGCCAGCGATTCCATCTCAAGCGCGCATACACTACCGGTATGCGCAAAGAGCGTCGCCAGCTCCTGCGCGCGGGAATAAGTCCGGTTGACGATAGTGACAGCGCAATCCAGTGATAGCAGGGGTAACAAGACACCCCGCGATGCGCCGCCGGCCCCAATAAGCAATACCCGATAGCCCGGTTTAATGAACTCCAGCCGCTCCAGATCGCTCAGCAGTCCAATCCCGTCGGTGTTGTCCCCCAACAAACGCCCATCATCCAGCCTCTTTAGGGTATTCACCGCCCCCGCCAGAGCCGCGCGCTCAGTCAGTTCATCCGCTCGGGCAAACGCTTCTTCCTTGAATGGAACGGTAACGTTAGCGCCCTTTCCCCCTTCGGCGAAGAAGGTATCCAGGGTATGGATAAAATCGTCCAGCGGCGCCAGAACCCGCCCATACGGATGTGCAATCTGCAGCTGTTGCGCAAAGCGCTGGTGAATAGAGGGGGACTTACTGTGGGCGATCGGATTTCCGAAGACAGCGTAGGTTTGCATAAATTACCCCTGGCGAAAGAGTTCGCCCGTCAGGGCATCGCGAATTTCAGACGGATTCTGACGCCCCCCCGTTGCACCATCGACAACCGGGAAACTGGCGCCAAACTGAGCCAGAACTTCAGCCGTGGTGCGGCAAGGCGGCTGACCGGATAAATTCGCGCTGGTTGAAACCAGCGGTTTGCCATAGGCCTCACACAATTCGACCACCAGCGGATGATCGCTGACGCGTACCGCCAGGGAATCGAAGCGCCCGGTCAGCCAGCGTGGCGTTGTGGCACGAGCCGGAAAGACAAAAGTGACCGGCCCCGGCCAGCAGGAGAAGATCGCCGCTCGCTGTGTATCATTAAGCTGCGAATCATCAATATAAGGTATCAGCTGTTCGTAGCTGGCCGCGATCAGGATGAGCCCCTTCTCAACGGGGCGTTGTTTAAGCGCCAGCAGGCGCATGACCGCCGCTTCGCTGTCAGGATCGCAACCTACGCCAAAAACGGCTTCTGTTGGATAGGCGATGACATGTTCGTTATGCAGTACCGTCACGGCATGGGCGACGGTTTCTAAGTGCAGGTTCTTATTCACTGATTTGTTCCGCCGGGATCGGCTTTCCACATTGTTTACTGGCACAAAAGCGTCTGACGCCCTGCGCCGTTTTCTTTTCGATTAATAGCGGATAGTGGCATTCAGGGCATTCACCCGCTACCGGTTTGAAGTTGATAACGAACTGGCAATCGGGGTAACGATCGCAGGAATGAAAGGTTTTGCCGAAACGAGAACGGCGCTGAACCAGCTGCCCTTGCCCACACTGCGGGCAGGAAATTGCTGTTTCGTCAGGCTTATCAATAGTTTCAGTATGCTCACATTCCGGATAACGGCTGCAACCAATAAACATACCGAAGCGCCCCTGGCGCAACACCATAACGGCACCGCAAGACGGACACTCCTGCCCCTCCAGTACCTTTACGATATGTCCGTCCGCCTGATTTTTCAGCGGACGGACATAGTCACAGTCCGGATAGTGCGAGCAGCCGAGAAACGGCCCGTGTTTCCCGGAGCGGATTACCAGTTCAGCCCCGCACTGTGGGCAGGGCTCATTTTTACGCACCGAAAACAGTGCTGATTTGGTCATAACAACTCGATGTTGCCGCAATAAGATTAGTGCAGCATACCTTCATTTACTTCGAAGAGTAATTCTTCCATTTGTTGATAGGCATTTTCGCAGCCCGGAATATTAAACAGTACCATCAGGATCACCCATTTCAGGTCTTCCAGATCAAATTCTGCTGTATCCAGAGCCAGCACACGCTCTATCACCATTTCCCGCGTTTCGAGGTTCAACACCTGAATTTGCTCGAGGAATAATAAAAATCCCCGGCAACTGGCATCCAGACGCAGACACTCTTCTTCGGTATAAATCCGCAAAGAGAGCGGGTCAGAAGCAAGCTGCATGGGAGCAACGAGCCCCTCCTGATAGTCAGCCAGTTTCTCGAGCCACATCAACGCGTTGTAGATATCTTCCCGATCGAATCCTGCATCGGTGAGATCCCGGGTCAGTTTATCCTGGTCCACGCGCATTTCTGCTTCGTTTTGGATGTAAGTCTCAAACAAATACATGAGTACGTCGAACATGGCTTGCCCTCCTTAATCGGACATAGCCGCCGGGTACAGCTGCGATCCAGCCTGCTAACTCCAGTTCAAGTAGCTGAGCTACGGTCACTGGCACAGATTGGCCGGCACGTTCAGCGACAACGTCAACAGGTGTTACCTCATCTCCTACGTTAGCCAGGAGCTCTGGAAATGGCAATGCTACGGGAGGCGGATCCATGCAATTATTTATCTTGTCAGGCACATCCTGGAGCCATCGCAGCTCCTGCTGGCAATGGTCGATGATATCTTGCGCTGATGTCACGGGGATGGCGCCTTGTTTAATCAGCCAGTGTGGGCCTTCGGAACCCGGATTACCTACCGGCCCGGGTAATGCAAAAACCTCTCTTCCTTGTTCCAGCGCACAGCGAACCGTCACCAGCGAGCCGCTTTTCAGAGCGGCCTCAATCACCAGCACGCCAATACTGAGTCCGCTGATAATTCGATTCCGACGAGGGAAATTTCCCGGCCACGGGGAGGTTGAAAGGGGAAACTCAGACAGCAATGCTCCTCCGCTTTCCACTATCTTTCCGGCTAATGCATGATGACGACGTGGGTAGATTGCGCCTAACCCATTGCCAAGTACGCCGATAGTCTTCCCGCGCGCCTCAAGTGCGCCGCGGTGAGCGACGCCGTCAATGCCGATCGCCAGGCCGCTGGTAATGGTGATACCAAGATGCGCCAGGTCTTCACTGAACTGTTTCCCCCACCGGGCACCGTACCAGGAGTGGGAGCGGCTGCCGACAACGGCCAGCTGTAAACTGCTTAACACGGCTAAATCCCCACAAACGAAAAGCGCGCCGGGATAGTCAGCGATGGCGCGCAGTCGGGGTGGATAATAAGGACTATCGGCCAGCAGCAGGTGGCGCCCGGGTTGCTCCAGCCACAATAGGGTAGACTCAAGCTCTCGTTGGCTAACGGATAGAAATTGCTTCGCTTGCGCTGCGCTAAGCCCGCAGACGTACAATACTTCGCTATCTGGCACCGGGGCTGCATGCAGTATTCTGGCAGCCATCACCATCCCGTCACCATAAAGGCCGTTCACCTTCATCAGACGCAGCCAGATCTCCGTAGGTGCCATCCCTGTCCCCTGCCATAAGTGGCTTTAACAATCTTTGCGATTGGACAGCGAGACTGTCAATTACAGGGGGTTTTGTCTAGAATAGAGCTAATAATCTTATCAACTCCTGAATACGACTCTGGATCTTTATGGCAGTTTTGCAAGTGTTACACATCCCGGACGAGCGCCTTCGCAAAGTCGCTGAACCGGTAAAAGAAGTTAATGCGGAAATTCAACGTATCGTCGATGATATGTTCGAGACGATGTACGCGGAAGAAGGTATTGGTCTGGCCGCTACCCAGGTGGATATTCATCAGCGCATTATCGTTATCGATGTCTCAGAAAACCGTGAAGAGCAGCTGGTGTTAATCAACCCGGAGCTGTTGGAAAAAGACGGTGAAACGGGCATCGAAGAAGGTTGCTTGTCTATCCCGGAACAGCGTGCACTGGTGCCACGTGCCGAAACCGTGAAGATTCGTGCATTGGATCGCGAAGGCAAGCCGTTTGAACTGAATGCTGACGGCCTGCTGGCTATCTGTATCCAGCATGAAATGGATCACCTGGTAGGCAAACTGTTTATCGATTATCTGTCGCCGCTAAAACAACAGCGTATTCGCCAGAAAGTTGAAAAACTGGACCGTTTGCGTACGCGTGCCTGAGGACAAGGACTAACGTGTCACAATCACTACGTATTATCTTTGCGGGAACCCCCGATTTTGCAGCGCGTCATCTCGATGCGCTGCTGTCGTCTGGGCACCAGATCGTTGGCGTATTTACCCAGCCCGATCGCCCCGCTGGCCGCGGTAAAAAGCTCATGCCGAGCCCGGTAAAAGTGCTGGCTGAAGCTAACAATTTGCCGGTATTCCAGCCGGCATCCCTGCGTCCACAGGAAAACCAGCAGCTGGTCTCCTCGCTTAATGCCGATGTCATGGTCGTCGTCGCGTATGGACTGATTCTGCCAAAAGCGGTTCTGGATATGCCGCGCCTTGGCTGTATTAACGTCCACGGTTCTCTTCTGCCGCGCTGGCGCGGAGCGGCGCCTATACAGCGCTCACTCTGGGCGGGTGATGCCGAAACCGGTGTGACCATCATGCAGATGGATGTCGGTCTGGATACAGGAGACATGCTGCATAAACTCTCCTGCCCGATCGCTGCGCAAGATACCAGCGCCAGTCTGTATGACAAGCTGGCAGAGCTCGGCCCACAAGGGTTACTGGAAACGTTAACTCAGCTCGCAGACGGCTCGACTCAGCCGGAAGTCCAGGATGAGGCATTGGTGACCTACGCTGAGAAGCTCAGTAAAGAAGAAGCGCGCATTGACTGGTCTCTTTCCGCTGCGCAGCTCGAACGTTGTATTCGCGCCTTCAACCCGTGGCCCATGAGCTGGCTGGAAATTGATGAGCAACCGGTGAAAGTGTGGCAGGCATCCGTCATTGCTGAAACCAGCGGTGCTGAACCTGGTACGATCGTGGCCGCTGGCAAGCAAGGCATTCAGGTGGCAACCGGCAATGGCATCCTGAACCTCGAGTCATTGCAGCCGGCAGGTAAAAAAGCAATGAGCGCCCAGGACTTGCTAAATTCTCGCCGGGAATGGTTTATCCCCGGTAACCGTCTCTCCTGACGGTAGTCATTTCTAAGGCCCGGGTTTACCGGGCATTTTTATTTTGCGGTTATGAAAAAAAATCTAAATTTACGCAGTCTGGCGGCGAAAGCCGTTGAGCAGGTTGTCGAGCAAGGTCAGTCATTAAGTAACGTTCTGCCGCCATTACAGCAAAAGGTCGGGGAAAAGGACAAAGCGCTGCTGCAAGAACTGTGCTTTGGTGTCCTGCGCACCCTCAGCCAGCTGGACTGGCTGGTTAACAAACTGATGGCTCGCCCGATGACGGGCAAACAGCGAACCGTTCACTATTTAATTATGGTGGGGTTTTATCAGCTGCTCTATACCCGCATTCCGGCCCATGCTGCGCTGGCAGAAACGGTGGAAGGCGCGGTAGCCATCAAACGCCTGCAGTTGAAGGGACTTATCAACGGCGTTTTACGCCAGTTTCAGCGCCAGCAGGAAGCTTTGTTGGCCGAATTTGCCCAAAGTGAGAGTCGTTTTCTTCATCCGGCATGGCTGCTCAAGCGTCTGCAAAAATCATGGCCGCAGCAATGGCAGGCTATTGTCGATGCAAACAACCAACGCCCGCCCATGTGGCTGCGCGTAAACCGCAGTCATCATTCACGCGATGAGTGGCTTGCGCTGCTGGAAGAGGCCGGACTGCACGGGTTTACCCACCCTGATTATCCGGATGCGGTGCGTCTGGCCACGCCGGCCCCCGTTCAGGCATTACCAGGATTCGACCAGGGCTGGGTTACCGTCCAGGATGCTTCAGCCCAGGGCTGTATGCGCTACCTGACCCCGGAAAACGGCGAGAGAATCCTCGACCTGTGTGCTGCCCCCGGCGGTAAAACGACGCATATTCTGGAAGTTGCGCCGCAGGCCAGCGTCCTGGCGGTTGATATTGATGAGCAGCGCCTGTCGCGTGTCTATGACAACCTGAAGCGACTCGGCATGAAAGCGCAGGTGAAGCAGGGTGATGGCCGCTATCCCGCTCAGTGGTGCGAAGACGAACAGTTCGATCGCATTCTGCTCGATGCCCCCTGTTCAGCAACCGGCGTCATTCGTCGTCATCCGGATATTAAATGGCTACGCCGCGATCGCGACATTGCCGAGCTGGCCCAGCTGCAGGCGGAGATTCTTGACGCCATCTGGCCTCACCTGAAACCTGGCGGAACACTGGTCTACGCGACCTGCTCAATTCTTCCGGAAGAGAATAGCCAGCAAATTGCTGCATTCCTGAAGCGTACGCCAGATGCAGAGCTCAGCCTCACCGGCACGCCTGAGCAGCCGGGCGTGCAAAATTTGCCCGGCGCAGAAGAGGGTGACGGGTTCTTTTACGCTAAGCTGATCAAACATCGGAAATAATGGATCACTGCTGATGAAGATTATTATTCTGGGCGCCGGTCAGGTAGGCGGAACTCTCGCGGAAAACCTCGTGGGAGAGAACAACGATATCACCCTGGTCGACACCAATGGTGACCGCCTGCGCAGCCTGCAGGATAAATTCGACCTTCGCGTTGTTCAGGGGCACGGTTCCCATCCACGCGTGCTGCGTGAAGCAGGCGCCGATGATGCCGACATGCTGGTTGCCGTAACCAGTTCAGATGAAACCAATATGGTCGCCTGCCAGGTTGCCTATTCACTGTTCAATACGCCTAATCGTATTGCGCGTATCCGTTCTCCGGATTATGTACGGGATGCCGAAAAACTGTTCCACTCGGAAGCGGTGCCTATCGATCATCTGATCGCCCCTGAACAGTTAGTTATCGACAACATCTACCGACTTATTGAATACCCGGGAGCACTGCAGGTCGTAAACTTTGCCGAAGGTAAAGTCAGCCTCGCGGTGGTAAAAGCCTACTACGGCGGTCCACTGGTGGGGAATGCGCTCTCGACAATGCGCGAACATATGCCGCATATCGATACTCGCGTAGCGGCCATTTTCCGCCACGACAGGCCCATTCGCCCGCAGGGTTCGACAATCGTTGAAGCCGGCGATGAAGTATTCTTCATTGCCGCATCGCAGCATATTCGTGCCGTCATGAGTGAGCTACAGCGCCTGGAAAAACCCTATAAGCGCATCATGCTGGTTGGCGGGGGGAATATCGGCGCAGGTCTTGCTCGTCGTCTTGAGAAAGATTACAGCGTTAAGCTGATCGAACGCGATCAGCAACGCGCCGCCGAGCTTGCGGAGAAACTACAGAATACGATCGTCTTCTATGGCGATGCCTCGGATCAGGAGCTGCTGGCGGAAGAACACATCGATCAAGTGGATCTCTTTATTGCCGTCACCAACGACGATGAAGCTAATATCATGTCCGCAATGCTGGCCAAACGGATGGGCGCTAAAAAAGTCATGGTGTTGATCCAGCGGAAAGCCTACGTCGATCTGGTGCAGGGTAGCGTGATCGATATTGCTATATCGCCGCAGCAAGCCACGATCTCCGCCCTGCTGAGCCATGTCCGTAAGGCTGATATTGTTGGCGTCTCCTCACTGCGCCGCGGTGTCGCGGAGGCCATTGAAGCTGTGGCTCACGGCGATGAAAGTACCTCCCGTGTAGTAGGTCGCGCGATCGATGAGATCAAGCTACCGCCGGGCACGATCATCGGTGCTGTCGTCCGTGGCAATGACGTAATGATCGCGAATAATAACCTGCGTATTGAACAGGGCGATCACGTCATTATGTTTCTGACCGACAAAAAATTTATATCCGACGTCGAGCGTCTTTTCCAACCCAGTCCTTTCTTCCTCTAATTGCACGGGCGCCTGTATGGCGCCCTTTTTGATTATCCTTTATATATCAGGGGATAATATTTTTTAGCAATTATTCAACAGCAATGGCAAATGGAAATACATTTGATAAACTTACTTCTGTTAGCGGGTTTATGGAGAATAAAATGAGTATTTTAAAAGAGTTTCGCGACTTCGCGATGCGCGGGAATGTTGTTGATTTAGCAGTGGGTGTCATCATTGGTGCGGCATTTGGTAAAATTGTATCGTCACTGGTTGCCGATATTATTATGCCGCCACTTGGCCTGCTGATTGGTGGAATTGATTTTAAATCGTTCGCCGTCACGTTACGCGATGCACAGGGCGATGTCCCGGCTGTTGTAATGCATTATGGGGTGTTTATCCAGAACGTGTTTGATTTCGTGATCGTGGCCTTTGCCATTTTTATGGCAATCAAGCTGATGAATAACCTGAATCGCAAAAAGGCAGAAGCTCCTGCTGCGCCACCGGCACCAACGAAAGAAGAAGTCTTGTTGAGTGAGATTCGCGATCTGCTGAAAGAACAGAATAACCGTTCGTAATCAGGCAACAGAAAGCAGAAGGCCAGTGGTAAAAAAGTGATTCACTCTTTTGCCACTGGCCTCCCGGTCATTCCGCCCCACATGTTTATCTTTACGTTGGTAGCTGCCTTTCCCCTTCCGGTTTTTTTCTACTCTCTGTCTGAATAACGGGTCATGTAGCAACGCCTCAATGGCATTGTCTTTTATTTGCCCTTTCGTATGTTGATAGCGACTCATAATAGCTCCTGAATGTGAATGAGATCGGCGCGAGTGTAGATCCGCGCGATGAAAAAATCAACGTTCCACCGTAGCACTACTGGCTCCTTGCTCAAGGGCCTCGAGAATAGAACAGTACACGCTGCTATGAGCTGTGCCGCAGCAGGCCTCATTGAGTCGTTGCAATGAACGGCGCATTGTTTGTAGCTCTTTAATTCGTGCGTCGACTTCGCTCAGGCGTGCCTGAACAATGCCTTTTGACTCCTGACAGGTATGATGCTCCGGATCGACACGGATCGACAATAATTCGCGGATCGCTTCAAGGGTAAACCCGAGCTGACGGGCATAGCGGATGAAACGCAGGCGCTGAAGGTCGTTCTCGGTATAGAGGCGAAATCCACCTTCTGTACGTACATCGTGAGCCATCATCTGCTGTTTTTCATAATAGCGAATGGTATCGGGTGTGACATCAGCCAGCTTTGCGAGTTCACCAATACGGTACATACCTACTCCTCATCAATTTTATTCTGAAGCCTGTCAGCATATTCACCGCGTAAAAAATCGGTATTCAATCCTGCCTGGCGTAACTTCAGTTCCAGTAACGCAAGTCGGCGGCTGAGCTCTGCATAGTGCGGATCGTCCGGACGGGCCGCTTTTAATAAATCGACCAGCGCAACGGCTTCTCGTCGTTGCTCAAGTTCAGGAGGCAGACAGCCGGCATTTTTGAGTAAGCGGTAGCCCGCGCGTAGTTCAGGTGGCACATGCAGGTCATCGTCCAAAGTCAGTGGCTCTCCACGACCAGGAAGATCATCAAACTCGCCTTTGGTTTGTGCGTCAAGGATATGGCGTTCTGCCCACTGATCCAGCAACCACATCATTCGGCTCCGGGGATGAACAAAAAGAATACAGATATTGTAGTGAAGCAGCCGTAGCGAGGATATAAAAAAACCCGCCGAGGCGGGTTTTTTTACGTTACTACAGATTACTCTGCAGCAGCTTCTGCTTTCAGCTCAGCACGATCAACCAGCTCGATGTATGCCATCGGCGCGTTGTCGCCTGCACGGAAGCCACACTTCAGAATGCGAGTGTAACCACCGGCGCGGCTCGCGAAACGCGGGCCCAGCTCGTTAAACAGTTTTGCCACGATCTCGTTATCACGAGTACGGGCGAATGCCAGACGACGATTAGCAACGCTATCAGTCTTGGCAAGAGTAATCAGCGGCTCAACTACGCGACGCAGTTCTTTCGCTTTCGGCAGGGTCGTCTTGATGATTTCATGACGAACCAGCGAACCAGCCATGTTACGGAACATAGCCTGGCGATGGCTGCTGTTGCGGTTCAGTTGACGACCACTCTTACGATGGCGCATGACCTTATCCTTCTCAGTAAAACCTTAACCTGTGATCCGGTTACTCGTCAGCAATGCTTGCCGGTGGCCAGTTTTCCAGGCGCATGCCCAGAGACAGACCACGTGAAGCCAGCACGTCTTTAATCTCGGTAAGAGATTTTTTACCCAGGTTCGGCGTTTTCAGCAACTCAACCTCGGTACGCTGTACCAGATCACCGATATAGTGGATAGCTTCTGCCTTGAGGCAGTTAGCAGAGCGGACAGTCAATTCGAGATCGTCAACAGGGCGCAGCAGGATCGGATCGAATTCTGGTTTCTCTTCTTTCACTTCCGGCTGACGTACATCACGTAAGTCAACGAAAGCTTCCAGTTGTTCTGCCAGGATGGTTGCCGCACGACGAATCGCCTCTTCAGGATCGATTGTGCCGTTGGTTTCCATTTCGATGACCAGCTTGTCCAGGTCGGTACGCTGTTCTACACGCGCTGCTTCAACATTGTAGGCAATACGCTCTACCGGGCTGTAGCATGCGTCGACCAGCAGACGGCCGATTGGGCGCTCATCTTCTTCCGAATGAATTCGGGCAGAAGCCGGCACATAACCGCGACCGCGCTGAACTTTGATACGCATGCTAATAGCAGCGTTCTCATCGGTCAGGTGGCAGATCACATGTTGCGGCTTGACGATTTCGACATCACCGTCATGGGTAATGTCGGCTGCGGTCACAGGGCCAATGCCAGATTTATTCAAAGTAAGGATGACTTCATCTTTACCCTGAACTCTCACCGCAAGCCCTTTCAGGTTGAGCAGGATTTCAAGGATATCTTCCTGAACGCCTTCTTTGGTGCTGTACTCGTGCAGTACACCATCAATCTCAACCTCGGTCACCGCGCAACCCGGCATCGATGAGAGCAGAATACGGCGCAGTGCGTTACCCAGAGTATGGCCAAAGCCACGCTCTAAAGGCTCAAGGGTCACCTTGGCGTGCGTCGAACTCACTTGCTCGATATCGACCAGGCGCGGTTTTAGAAACTCTGTCACAGAACCCTGCATTGTGTCCTCTCTTTGGTACTAAGCTTTACTTGGAGTAAAGCTCGACGATCAGGTGTTCGTTAATGTCCGCAGACAGATCAGAACGTTCCGGCTGACGCTTGAACGTACCTTCCATCTTGCCAGCATCAACTTCCAGCCAGGTTGGCTTTTCACGCTGCTCAGCCAGCTCCAGAGCGGCTTTCACGCGAGATTGCTTTTTCGCTTTCTCACGAATGCTAACAACGTCGTTCGCTTTAACCTGATAAGAAGCAATGTTAACAACACGACCGTTTACCATGATAGCTTTGTGGCTAACCAGCTGACGTGATTCAGCACGAGTCGCGCCGAAGCCCATACGGTATACAACGTTGTCCAGACGACCTTCCAGCAGAGCTAACAGGTTTTCACCGGTGTTGCCTTTCAGACGTGCTGCTTCTTTATAGTAGTTACGGAACTGACGCTCCAGCACACCGTACATACGGCGAACTTTTTGCTTTTCACGCAACTGCACACCATAGTCAGACAGACGCGGCTTACGCGCACCGTGCTGGCCAGGAGCTTGTTCAATTTTACACTTGGTATCGATCGCGCGAACGCCAGACTTAAGGAATAAGTCGGTGCCCTCACGACGGCTCAGCTTGAGCTTAGGACCCAAATATCTTGCCATTTTCTTTCTCCAACAATCCTAGAAACGAGCGCGTTATACGCGACGTTTTTTCGGCGGACGACAACCGTTATGAGGGATCGGAGTCACATCAGTAATATTAGTGATGCGGAAACCAGCGGCGTTCAGTGCACGAATGGTAGATTCGCGACCCGGACCCGGACCTTTGACCATAACTTCCAGATTCTTGATGCCGTATTCTTTTACGGCTTCAGCGCAACGCTCTGCTGCAACCTGAGCTGCAAACGGAGTGGATTTGCGAGAACCACGGAAACCGGAACCACCGGCTGTTGCCCAACCCAGTGCGTTACCCTGACGATCGGTAATGGTAACGATGGTGTTGTTAAAAGAAGCATGGACATGAGCCACGCCATCAGAGACTTGTTTTCTTACACGCTTACGTGCACGAACTGGTGCCTTTGCCATTATTCAATCACCCCGATTATTTCTTGATCGGTTTACGCGGACCCTTACGGGTACGTGCGTTGGTCTTAGTACGCTGACCGCGAACCGGAAGACCACGACGATGGCGTAAACCACGATAGCAACCAAGGTCCATCAGACGCTTGATGCTCAGGGTGATTTCACGGCGCAGATCACCTTCAACGACAAATTTACCTACTGCTTCACGCAGGGATTCAATTTGTTCTTCAGACAGCTCACTGATCTTAACATTTTCAGCGATACCCGTGTCAGCACAGATGGCTTTAGAGCGGGTCTTGCCGATACCGAAAATAGCAGTTAATGCGATTACGGTATGTTTCTGATCAGGAATGTTAATGCCTGCTATACGGGCCACTATGCACTCCTACTATTTAATATGTACGCACCATGCTGAAAAGCCCGTTTTCAGGATACTCAAATGGAAACGCACAGACATACAAAAGATTGGCTGGCTAATCTAGCCAGCTCAATCCAACTTTGCAAGAAAAATATGCGAAAAAATCAGCCTTGGCGCTGTTTATGCTTTGGCTCGGCACTGCAAATCACGCGGATGACGCCATCACGCTTAACGATTTTGCAGTTACGGCATAATTTCTTGACGGAAGCACGAACTTTCATTTTTACTCTCCGTAACTTCTCGGGCGCCCTGTTAGCGGCCGTAGCCTTTCAGGTTCGCCTTCTTCAATGCAGACTCGTACTGACTTGACATCATCAGAGTTTGCACTTGAGCCATAAAGTCCATAATCACAACGACAACAATAAGCAGCGAGGTTCCACCGAAGTAGAACGGCACTTTCATTGCATCACGCATGAACTCCGGGATCAGGCAGATAAAGGTAATGTATAACGCACCAACCAAGGTCAGGCGAGTCATCACTTTATCAATATACTTCGCCGTTTGCTCTCCCGGACGAATTCCTGGTACAAATGCACCGGACTTCTTCAGGTTATCTGCTGTTTCACGCGGGTTGAAAACCAACGCCGTGTAGAAGAAACAGAAGAATATGATTGCAGACGCATAGAGTAACACATAAAGCGGTTGCCCAGGCTGCAAATACAGCGAAATTGTTGTCAGCCAGTTCCAACCGGTTCCGCCCCCGAACCATGACGCGATGGTCGCAGGGAACAGAATAATACTGGAAGCGAAGATTGCCGGGATAACCCCTGCCATATTCACTTTCAGCGGTAAATGTGTGCTCTGTGCAGCATAGACACGACGACCTTGTTGACGCTTCGCGTAGTTCACCACAATGCGGCGTTGACCACGTTCTACGAATACAACAAAGAAGGTCACGGCAAATACTAATACTGCAACCAACAGCAACAGGAGGAAGTGCAGGTCGCCTTGACGCGCTTGCTCGATAGTATGGGCGATGGCTGGCGGGAGACCCGCAACAATACCAGCGAAGATAATGATCGAAATACCGTTACCGATACCACGTTCAGTAATCTGTTCGCCGAGCCACATCAGGAACATCGTCCCTGTGACCAGACTTACAACAGCGGTGAAATAGAATGCAAAGCCTGGATTCATCACCAGGCCCTGCATACCAGGCATATTCGGCAGACCGGTAGCAATACCGATCGACTGGAATATCGCCAGCACCAGAGTACCGTAGCGGGTGTACTGGCTGATCTTACGACGACCAGACTCCCCTTCTTTCTTTATTTCTGCCAGCGGCTGATAAACAACCGTCAACAGTTGGACAATAATCGATGCCGAAATATACGGCATGATACCCAAAGCAAAGATAGAAGCACGGCTGAGAGCACCACCAGAGAACATGTTGAACATTTCAATGATGGTGCCTCGCTGTTGCTCAAGCAGTTTGGCAAGTACAGCGGCATCAATACCAGGGATCGGAATAAAAGAACCAATACGGAACACAATCAGCGCACCGATAACAAACAAAAGTCTGCGTTTCAGTTCGCCAAGTCCACCTTTGGCACTTTGAAAATCTAATCCCGGTTGCTTAGCCATCTGCTACTTATTCCTCAATTTTACCGCCAGCAGCTTCGATAGCAGCACGAGCACCTTTAGTCACACGCAGGCCACGAACAGTTACCGGACGAGCTACCTCACCAGACAGGATCACTTTCGCGAACTCAATCTGAATACCGATAATGTTAGCTGCTTTCAGCGTGTTCAGGTCGACTACATCGCCTTCTACGTGAGCCAGATCAGACAGACGAACTTCTGCAGTGATCATCGCTTTACGAGAAGTGAAGCCGAATTTCGGCAGACGACGGTACAGAGGCATCTGACCACCCTCGAAACCGCGACGTACGCCACCGCCAGAACGAGAGTTCTGACCTTTGTGACCACGACCACCGGTTTTACCGAGGCCAGAACCGATACCACGACCAAGGCGTTTACCCGCCTTTTTGGAGCCTTCGGCCGGAGACAGAGTATTTAAACGCATCTCTTACTCCTCAACTTTAACCATAAAGGAAACCGCGTTGACCATACCACGAACAGCAGGAGTATCCTCGCGTTCTACGGTGTGACCAATACGACGCAGACCCAGGCCAAGCAGCGTTGCCTTGTGTTTCGGCAGACGACCGATTGCACTGCGGGTTTGAGTAATTTTAATAGTCTTTGCCATGGTTTATTTCCCCAGAATTTCTTCAACGGATTTACCACGCTTGGCAGCGACCATTTCTGGAGAATTCATATTTTCCAGGCCATCAATAGTTGCACGAACCACGTTGATCGGGTTGGTGGAACCATATGCTTTAGCCAGAACGTTATGAACTCCAGCAACTTCCAGAACGGCGCGCATTGCACCACCGGCGATGATACCGGTACCTTCGGAAGCTGGCTGCATGAATACACGAGAACCCGTGTGAACACCTTTAACCGGGTGTTGCAGGGTGCCGTGGTTCAGCGCGACGTTAATCATATTGCGACGGGCTTTTTCCATCGCTTTCTGGATCGCTGCTGGAACTTCACGCGCTTTACCGTAACCAAAACCTACGCGGCCATTACCATCACCAACTACAGTCAGAGCTGTGAAGGAGAAAATACGACCACCTTTAACGGTTTTAGATACGCGGTTAACCGCGATCAGCTTTTCCTGCAGTTCGCCAGCTTGTTTTTCGATGTGAGCCATCTTACACCTCTACCTTAGAACTGAAGGCCAGCTTCACGGGCAGCATCTGCCAGTGCCTGGACACGACCATGATATTGGAACCCGGAACGGTCAAAGGAAACATCTTTGATGCCTTTTTCCAGAGCGCGTTCAGCAACAGCTTTACCCACAGCTGCAGCCGCGTCTTTGTTACCGGTGTACTTCAGTTGTTCAGCGATAGCTTTTTCTACAGTAGAAGCAGCTACCAGAACTTCAGAACCGTTCGGTGCAATTACCTGTGCGTAAATATGACGCGGGGTACGATGTACCACCAGGCGAGTTGCACCCAGCTCCTGGAGCTTGCGGCGTGCGCGGGTCGCACGACGGATACGAGCAGATTTCTTATCCATAGTGTTACCTTACTTCTTCTTAGCCTCTTTGGTACGCACGACTTCGTCGGCGTAACGAACACCCTTGCCTTTATAAGGCTCAGGACGACGGTAGGCGCGCAGATCTGCTGCAACCTGACCGATCACCTGCTTATCAGCGCCTTTCAGCACGATTTCAGTTTGAGTCGGGCATTCTGCAGTGATACCGGCCGGCAGTTTGTGTTCAACAGGATGAGAGAAACCTAAAGCCAGGTTTACTACATCCCCTTTAACCGCTGCACGATAACCTACACCAACCAGCTGAAGCTTTTTAGTGAAGCCTTCGGTAACACCGATAACTACTGAGTTAAGCAGGGCACGCGCGGTACCAGCCTGAGCCCAACCGTCTGCGAAACCATCACGCGGACCGAAGGTCAGTGCATTATCTGCATGTTTAACTTCAACAGCATCGTTGAGAGTACGAGTCAGCTCGCCATTCTTACCTTTGATCGTAATAACCTGACCGTTGATTTTTACGTCAACGCCGGCAGGAATAACGACCGGTGCTTTAGCAACACGAGACATTTTTTCCTCCGATTAGGCTACGTAGCAGATAATTTCGCCACCAAGACCAGCTTGGCGCGCTGCACGATCAGTCATAACACCTTTAGAGGTAGAAATAACTGCGATACCCAGACCCGCCATAACTTTTGGCAGCTCATCTTTACGCTTATAGATGCGCAGACCTGGGCGGCTGACACGCTGAATGCTTTCTACAACAGCTTTACCCTGGAAATACTTAAGAGTCAGTTCCAGTTCCGGCTTGATGTCGCCTTCAACTTTAAAATCTTCAATAAAGCCTTCTTCCTTCAGCACGTTGGCAATTGCCACTTTCAGCTTGGAGGAAGGCATGGTGACCGCAGCTTTATTCGCGGCCTGACCGTTACGGATACGGGTCAGCATATCCGCGATCGGATCTTGCATGCTCATCTGTCTTTACTCCCGTGATTCAATTGGTGACAATTACCAGCTAGCCTTTTTCAGACCCGGGATTTCACCGCGCATTGCGGCTTCACGGACCTTGATACGGCTCAACCCGAACTTCCGCAGGAAACCATGCGGACGACCTGTTTGACGGCAGCGGTTACGCTGACGAGACGGGCTGGAATCACGCGGCAGAGTCTGCAGCTTGAGAACGGCATTCCAACGATCTTCGTCGGTTGCGTTCACATCAGAGATGATAGCTTTCAGTTCAGCGCGTTTAGCGAAGAATTTATCAGCTAAAGCCACGCGCTTTACTTCGCGTGCTTTCATTGATTGCTTAGCCATTAAGTAACCCTACCTTACTTGCGGAACGGGAAGTCAAAGGCAGCCAGCAGAGCGCGGCCTTCTTCATCAGATTTCGCAGTAGTGGTAATGGTAATATCCAAACCACGAACGCGGTCGACTTTATCGTAGTCGATTTCTGGGAAGATGATCTGCTCACGGACACCCATGCTGTAGTTACCACGACCGTCGAAAGACTTAGCGGACAAGCCACGGAAGTCACGGATACGCGGTACAGCAATAGTGATCAGGCGCTCAAAGAACTCCCACATGCGTTCGCCACGCAGAGTTACTTTACAGCCGATCGGATAGCCCTGACGGATTTTGAAGCCTGCAACTGATTTGCGTGCTTTGGTGATCAACGGCTTTTGACCGGAGATTGCTGTCAGATCAGCTGCTGCGTTATCCAGCAGTTTCTTGTCAGCGATCGCTTCACCAACACCCATGTTCAGGGTGATCTTCTCGACCCGAGGGACTTGCATGACAGAATTGTAGTTAAACTCAGTCATGAGTTTATTAACTACTTCGTCTTTGTAGTAATCATGCAGTTTCGCCATCGTACTACTCCAAATTACTTGATAGTTTCGCTGTTAGACTTGAAGAAACGGACTTTTTTGCCGTCTTCGAATCTAAAGCCTACACGGTCAGCCTTGCCGGTTGCCGCATTGAAGATTGCAACGTTAGAAACCTGAATAGCAGCTTCTTTTTCAACGATGCCGCCTGGTTGGTTCAGAGCCGGAACCGGCTTCTGGTGTTTCTTAACCAGGTTGATACCTTCAACAATGAGCTTGCCGGAAGACAAGACATTCTTAACTTTACCGCGTTTACCTTTATCTTTACCGGTTAACACGATAACTTCGTCATCACGACGGATTTTCGCTGCCATGATTCGCTCCTTAGAGTACTTCTGGTGCCAGAGAGATAATTTTCATGAACTTCTCGGTACGAAGCTCACGAGTTACCGGCCCAAAAATACGCGTACCGATGGGCTGCTCGCTGTTATTGTTCAGAATAACGCATGCATTACCATCGAAGCGAATGACAGAACCGTCCGGGCGACGAACACCCTTCTTGGTGCGCACCACTACCGCCTTCAGCACATCACCTTTCTTGACCTTACCACGCGGAATTGCTTCCTTGATGGTGATCTTGATGATGTCGCCTACGCCTGCGTAGCGACGGTGCGAGCCACCCAGAACCTTGATACACATTACGCGACGTGCACCGGAGTTGTCGGCGACGTTCAGCATAGTCTGTTCTTGGATCATTTTAGTGCTCCGCTAATGTCAACTACTACTGAGACCCAAAGTCGGGCCGTTAAAAATCCCCATATCGAGGGCGCGGCATTATAACACCGGAAATCGGATATGGGTAGAAAAAATAAACGGCTCATCGCTGAGCCGTTTATCCGTTGAGAATGCAGGCTCTATTACAGAACTGCTTTCTCTACAACGCGAACCAGCGTCCAGGACTTAGTCTTGGACAGCGGACGGCATTCGTGGATTTCGACCACGTCGCCGATACCGCATTCGTTGTTCTCGTCATGTACGTGCAGTTTGGTCGTACGCTTGATGAATTTACCGTAGATCGGGTGTTTCACAAAACGTTCGATAGCAACAACGATGGATTTCTCCATTTTATTGCTAACTACGCGACCTTGCAGAGTACGGATTTTATCGGTCATTACGCACCCGCCTTCTCAGTCAGTAAAGTCTTAACGCGTGCAACATCACGACGCACTTGCTTCAGCAGATGAGTCTGTTGCAGCTGGCCACTTGCAGCCTGCATACGCAGGTTGAACTGCTCACGCAGCAGGTTCAGCAGCTCAGCGTTCAGCTCTTCAACGCTTTTTTCACGCAGCTCTTTTGCTTTCATTACATCACCGTCTTAGTTACAAAGGTGGTTTTGATAGGCAGTTTCGCTGCTGCCAGGCCGAAGGCTTCACGGGCCAGCTCTTCCGGTACGCCGTCCATTTCATAAAGGACTTTACCCGGCTGAATCAAGGCAACCCAGTACTCCACGTTACCTTTACCTTTACCCATACGAACTTCCAGCGGCTTCTCGGTGATCGGTTTGTCCGGGAATACACGGATCCAGATCTTACCTTGACGCTTAACTGCACGGGTCATAGCACGACGTGCTGCTTCGATCTGACGTGCAGTCAGACGACCACGGCCAACAGCTTTCAGACCGAAAGTGCCGAAGCTAACATCCGTACCCTGCGCCAGACCACGGTTGCGGCCTTTGTGCACTTTACGGAATTTTGTACGCTTTGGTTGTAACATCAGCGACGCTCCTTATTTACGGCCTTTACGCTGCTGCTTTTTAGGTTGAGCAGCCGGTTCCGGTTGTTCAACAGCAGCCATACCACCCAGGATCTCGCCTTTGAAGATCCATACCTTAACGCCGATTACACCGTAAGTGGTGTGCGCTTCAGAGGTGTTGTAGTCGATGTCAGCACGCAGAGTGTGCAGCGGTACGCGACCTTCACGGTACCATTCGGTACGTGCGATTTCCGCGCCGCCCAGACGGCCGCTAACTTCAACTTTGATACCTTTAGCGCCCAGACGCATTGCGTTCTGTACAGCACGCTTCATCGCACGACGGAACATAACGCGACGTTCCAGCTGAGAAGTGATGCTGTCAGCAACCAATTTAGCGTCCAGTTCTGGCTTACGAACTTCGGCGATATTGATCTGTGCAGGAACGCCAGCGATATCCGCTACGACCTTGCGCAGTTTTTCTACGTCTTCGCCTTTCTTACCGATCACGATGCCCGGGCGAGCAGTGTGAATAGTCACACGGATGCTCTTAGCCGGACGCTCGATAACGATACGAGATACGGACGCTTTAGCCAGTTCTTTAGTCAGGAACTGACGTACTTTAAAATCGCTGTCCAGGTTGTCAGCGAATTCTTTGGTGTTCGCGAACCAGGTAGAGTTCCATGGTTTGACAATACCCAGGCGAATACCATTAGGATGTACTTTCTGACCCATTGCTAGTCTCCAGAGTCTCAGCGATCGGACACAACCACAGTGATGTGGCTGGTGCGCTTCAGGATGCGATCTGCACGACCTTTCGCACGCGGCATAATGCGCTTCATGCTCGGGCCTTCGTCTACGAAAATTTTCGCAACTTTCAGATCGTCAATGTCAGCGCCATCGTTGTGTTCAGCGTTAGCAATGGCAGATTCCAGTACCTTCTTGACCAGTACAGCAGCTTTCTTGTTGGTGTAGGTCAGAATATCCAGGGCCTGCGACACTTTCTTACCGCGAATCAGGTCAGCTACAAGGCGAACCTTCTGAGCAGAAGAACGAGCATGGCGATGTTGAGCTAAAGTTTCCATCTCTTCCTCCTACCTTATTTCTTCTTCGCTTTTTTATCAGCAGCGTGGCCGCGATAAGTACGAGTCGGTGCGAATTCACCCAGTTTGTGACCAACCATTTCGTCGGAAACAAAAACTGGAACGTGCTGACGACCATTATGGACAGCGATGGTCAAACCGATCATGTTAGGAAAGATCGTTGAACGACGGGACCAAGTGCGCAGGGGCTTCTTGTCTCCGCTTTCCACCGCTTTCTCTACCTTCTTCAGCAAGTGCAGGTCAATAAAAGGACCTTTCTTGAGAGAACGTGGCATGGCTTATCCTCTAAAATTATTTGCTACGGCGACGTACGATGAATTTATCAGTACGCTTGTTGCTGCGGGTCTTCTTACCTTTGGTCTGCAGGCCCCACGGGGATACCGGGTGCTTACCAAAGTTACGACCTTCACCACCACCATGTGGGTGGTCGACTGGGTTCATCGCAGTACCGCGAACGGTAGGACGAACACCACGCCAGCGTGCAGCACCTGCTTTACCCAGTACGCGCAGCATATGCTCAGCATTGCCAACTTCGCCCAGAGTAGCGCGGCAGTCTGCTTCGACTTTACGCATTTCACCAGAACGCAGACGCAGGGTGACATAAGCACCGTCGCGAGCAACGATCTGAACGTAAGTACCAGCGGAACGAGCCAGCTGACCGCCTTTACCTGGTTTCATTTCTACGTTATGAACGGTAGAACCAACCGGGATATTGCGCATCGGCAGGGTGTTGCCTGCTTTGATTGCAGCATCAACGCCAGACTGAATCTGGTCGCCAGCTTTCAGGCCTTTAGGGGCCAGGATGTAACGGCGTTCGCCATCTTTGTACAGAACCAGCGCGATGTTCGCGGAACGGTTCGGATCGTACTCAAGACGCTCAACAACTGCCGGGATACCATCTTTGTTGCGTTTGAAGTCAACAATACGGTAAGCCTGCTTGTGGCCACCACCGATATGACGGGTGGTGATACGGCCATTGTTGTTACGACCACCGGATTTGCTGTTTTTTTCCAGCAACGGAGCAAAAGGTTTGCCCTTGTGCAGCTCAGGGTTAACCACTTTAACAACGTGGCGACGACCCGGAGATGTCGGTTTACATTTAACAACTGCCATTGTATTACTCCTCCGACTTACTCAGCGCCGCCAACGAAGTCCAGATTCTGGCCTTCTTTCAGGGTGACGTAAGCTTTTTTCCAGTCGCTACGACGACCGATACGCTGTCCGTGACGTTTAACTTTCCCTTTAACTACCAGGGTGTTAACGACTTCGACTTCGACTTCAAACAGTTTCTGCACAGCAGCTTTGATTTCTGCTTTGGTCGCGTCTTTAGCAACTTTGAGAACGATGGTGTTTGTTTTTTCCATCGCAGCAGACGCTTTTTCAGAAACGTGCGGTGCACGCAGCACCTTCAGCAGACGTTCTTCACGAATCATGCCAGCATCTCCTCAACTTGCTTAACAGCATCAGCAGTCATTACGACTTTGTCGAAGGCGATCAGGCTAACCGGGTCGATACCAGTTGCATCGCGTACGTCAACCTTGTGCAGGTTGCGCGCAGCCAGGAACAGGTTCTCGTCCAGCTCACCGGTGATGATCAGCACATCTTCCAGAGCCATGTCTTTCAGTTTCTGTGCCAGCAGCTTAGTTTTAGGCGCTTCAACAGAGAACTTCTCGACAACGATCAGACGATCCTGACGTACCAGTTCGGACAAAATGCTTTTCAGCGCGCCGCGGTACATCTTTTTGTTAACTTTTTGACTGTGGTCCTGCGGACGAGCAGCGAAGGTTACGCCACCGGAACGCCAGATCGGGCTCTTGATAGAACCTGAACGCGCACGGCCGGTACCTTTCTGGCGCCACGGCTTTTTGCCTGAACCAGTTACTTCAGCACGAGTCTTCTGAGCACGAGTACCCTGACGAGCACCAGCTGCATAAGCAACTACAACCTGGTGAACCAGCGCTTCGTTGAAATCACGACCGAAGGTAGTTTCGGAAACAGTCAGCGCGCTCTGCGCGTCTTTCAATACTAATTCCATTGCTATCCCCTTACGCCTTCACAGCTGGTTTAACGATCAGGTCGCTACCGGTTGCACCCGGGACCGCACCTTTAACCAGCAGCAGGTTGCGCTCAGCGTCAACACGTACTACGTCCAGGCTCTGAACGGTGACACGCTCATTACCCAGCTGACCTGCCATTTTCTTGCCTTTGAACACTTTGCCCGGAGTCTGGTTCTGACCGATAGAACCCGGAACGCGGTGGGACAAGGAGTTACCGTGAGTAGCGTCCTGGGTACGGAAGTTCCAGCGCTTAACGGTACCAGCAAAACCTTTACCTTTAGAGGTACCGGTTACGTCAACTTTTTTAACGTCAGCAAACAGTTCAACGCTAATGCTCTGACCTACGGTGAATTCTTCGCCGTCAGCAAGACGGAATTCCCACAGACCACGGCCAGCTTCTACGCCAGCTTTAGCGAAGTGACCAGCTTCCGGCTTGGTTACACGGTTAGCTTTTTTAGCACCGGTGGTAACCTGAATTGCGCGGTAACCATCGTTAGCCAGGTCTTTGACCTGAGCAACACGGTTTGCTTCAACTTCGATTACGGTTACTGGGATAGATACGCCATCTTCAGTGAAGATGCGGGTCATGCCCACTTTTTTACCGACTAAACCAATCATTGTTTCAACCTCTCAATCGCTCGATGACCTGATTAACCCAGGCTGATCTGCACGTCTACACCGGCAGCCAGATCCAGACGCATCAGAGCATCAACGGTTTTCTCAGTTGGCTCAACGATGTCAACCAGACGCTTGTGAGTGCGGATTTCGTACTGATCGCGCGCATCTTTGTTGACGTGCGGAGAAATCAGAACGGTAAAGCGCTCTTTGCGGGTCGGCAGCGGGATCGGACCACGGACCTGCGCACCAGTGCGCTTGGCAGTCTCGACGATTTCCGCGGTTGATTGATCGATCAGACGATGATCAAACGCTTTAAGACGGATACGGATTCTTTGGTTCTGCATGAGACCAGAGCTCCAATTATTTATAGACGAAATGGTTACTCCTCATACCCATTACGATTGATGGGAGAGTGTAACCGTTCTTACATAGTTCCCCAATTGGGAACATTGTTTGATAGCTAAAAGCTCTATCAGGGTTCATATCGAACCAGCCTGCCAATTTTGACAGGCCCGCGCATTATACGCAAATTCGGGCTCGACGCAAGTGCTGCATACAAAATCAGCAATCATTTTTGCGTGCCGCGGCGAGCGGGCATAGAAAGTAGTGAAAACTGAGTTAATACCGCGGATGGCGCCTCGCGATAATGAATACGGGCCTTTGCTATCCCTCTCTTTTTCGACCAGACTCCGCGCATATCCCCATCGCCAGGGAACCTTATCGATGATGCCCCTCTTATTACTTCTCTATAGCGGTCTGTCGCTCGCCCTCTGCTGGTACGATCTGCGCTACGGCCTGCTTCCCGATCGCCTGACCTGCCCCCTGCTCTGGAGCGGGCTGTTCTATTATCTTTACTACGCTCCGCTACAGCTGGAGTATGCCGTTGGCGGCGCCATCGGCGGCTATCTGGCTTTCACGTGCCTCTATTGGCTCTATCGGGGGGTTCGCGGTTATGAAGGGCTTGGCTATGGCGATGTCAAATTTCTGGCCGCACTTGGCGCGTGGCACGGTTGGCAAATGCTGCCGCTGCTGGTTTTTATGGCGACGGTCTTCGCCGGTGGAGTCATGCTGCTATTGATGATTCTCGGGAAAGTACAGCGCTCATTGAACAACCCGCTGCCTTTTGGCCCTTTTTTGGCTGCAGCGGGTTTTTGGTGCGGGTGGCAAACGCTAGTCAGTCAGCCACTTTGATTTGTGACTGGAGATAGTTTTGCAGTCCTAATTTACCAATCAGATCCAGCTCCGTTTCCAGCCAGTCAATATGGCCTTCTTCGTCTGTCAGGATTTCAATAAGCATGTCGCGACTGACATAGTCATGGACGCTGTCGGCATAAGCGATCGCCTCACGTAGATCTTTTGCGCCTTCGAGTTCCAGTCGTAAATCAGATTGCAGCATCTCTTCGACATCTTCACCGATGCCCAGCTTGCCAAGATCCTGCAGATTGGGGATACCTTCAAGGAATAGAATGCGCTCGATGTACTTATCGGCGTGTTTCATTTCATCGATGGATTCATGATATTCAACATCATTGAGGCGCATCAGGCCCCAGTTCTTGAACATTCTGGCGTGAAGAAAGTACTGATTTATTGCGACAAGCTCATTTCCCAACAATTTATTGAGATAACTTATGATTTTGACATCACCTTTCATTATATAGTCCCTCCGCTTCCACTTATTGAAGCGTAGTTCGGGCTATAAAGATGTCAAAGAAAAGCCTGAGCTCTTAAGCGCTCTCCTGGTATTCCGGCATGCGGGTTAATTCATCTTCCATAATCTCACGGGCGGCACGGACACATTTACCGCATTGATTTCCAACAGGAATGAATTTGCGCAATTGCTGAAAAGACTGTGGATGAAATTGACGAACGGCCTGACGAATTTTTTTATCGTTTACACCATTACACAAACAAACGTACATACCGACTCCCGTTCAATTTATGCTCAAAAGTGTAAATGAGAATAGTTATAATTACAATAGTGCGTTGATTAAATACTCAAAGAGATGTTCTTTTTTCATACAAACATGATTTTGCTCGACGCCAGATGACGAGCAGCAAAAAGGGCGCCGAAGCGCCCTTTTTCATTCAGAACTAATAATTAGCCCAGAACTTTAGCTACAACGCCCGCGCCAACGGTACGGCCGCCTTCACGGATTGCGAAACGCAGACCGTCGTCCATCGCGATCGGGTGAATCAGGGTAACAACCATTTTGATGTTGTCGCCCGGCATGACCATCTCTACGCCTTCCGGCAGTTCGATGGTGCCAGTCACGTCAGTTGTACGGAAGTAGAACTGCGGACGGTAGCCTTTGAAGAACGGAGTATGACGGCCGCCTTCGTCTTTGGACAGAATGTACACTTCAGATTCGAACTTGGTGTGCGGCTTGATAGAGCCCGGCTTAGCCAGTACCTGACCACGTTCGATTTCTTCACGTTTGATACCACGCAGCAGAACACCAACGTTCTCACCAGCACGGCCTTCGTCCAGCAGTTTGCGGAACATTTCAACGCCAGTACAGGTAGACTTCGCAGTCTCTTTGATACCAACGATTTCAACTTCTTCGCCCACTTTGATGATACCGCGCTCTACACGACCGGTAACAACGGTACCACGACCGGAGATGGAGAATACGTCTTCGATCGGCAGCAGGAACGGCTTGTCAATCGCACGCTCTGGTTCCGGGATGTAAGAATCCAGGTAGCCAGCCAGTTCGATGATTTTCGCTTCCCAGTCTGCTTCGCCTTCCAGCGCTTTCAGAGCGGAACCACGAACGATCGGCGTGTCGTCGCCCGGGAAGTCGTACTGAGACAGCAGCTCACGGACTTCCATTTCAACCAGTTCCAGCAGCTCTTCGTCATCAACCATGTCGCATTTGTTCAGGAACACGATGATGTACGGAACGCCTACCTGACGACCCAGCAGGATGTGCTCACGAGTCTGCGGCATCGGGCCGTCAGTCGCAGCAACAACCAGGATCGCGCCATCCATCTGAGCAGCACCGGTGATCATGTTTTTAACATAGTCGGCGTGGCCCGGGCAGTCTACGTGTGCGTAGTGGCGAGTCGGGGTGTCATATTCAACGTGAGAAGTGTTGATGGTGATACCACGAGCTTTTTCTTCCGGCGCGTTATCGATCTGGTCGAATGCACGAGCAGAACCACCGTAGGTTTTAGCCAGAACGGTAGTGATTGCAGCGGTCAGAGTAGTTTTACCATGGTCAACGTGGCCGATAGTACCGACGTTGACGTGCGGTTTTGTACGTTCAAATTTTTCTTTAGACACGGCTATATTCCTTACTATAGCGCTCTCCCCTTCAGGAGAGAGCACGGGATTTTGGTTTTAACCCTACGGCTTATTTACCACGGGCTTCAATTACGGCCTGAGCAACGTTGTTCGGCGCGTCATCATACTTCAGGAACTCCATGGAGTAAGAAGCACGACCTTTGGTCAGAGAACGCAGCTGAGTTGCATATCCGAACATTTCAGACAGCGGAACTTCAGCGTGAATCACAACGCCAGTAACGTTGGATTCTTGACCACGCAGCATACCACGACGACGGCTAAGGTCACCGATGACGTCACCAGTGTTCTCTTCCGGAGTTTCTACTTCAACCTTCATGATCGGCTCAAGCAGAACTGGTTTCGCTTTCTTAAAGCCATCTTTGAAGGCAATAGAAGCGGCCAGTTTAAACGCCAGTTCAGAGGAGTCAACGTCATGGTAAGAACCGAAGTGCAGACGCACGCCGAGATCAACTACCGGGTAACCTGCCAGCGGACCAGCTTTCAGCTGTTCCTGGATGCCTTTATCAACGGCCGGGATGTATTCGCCAGGAATTACACCACCTTTGATGTCGTTGATGAACTCGTATCCTTTCGGATTTGAGCCCGGCTCCAGCGGGTACATGTCGATAACAACATGACCATACTGACCGCGACCACCAGACTGCTTGGCATGTTTACCTTCGATATCGGTAACTTTCGCACGAATCGCTTCGCGGTAAGCAACCTGAGGTTTACCGACGTTCGCTTCAACGTTGAATTCACGCTTCATACGGTCAACGATGATGTCGAGGTGCAGCTCACCCATACCGGCGATAATGGTCTGGTTAGATTCTTCGTCAGTCCATACGCGGAATGACGGGTCTTCTTTCGCCAGACGACCCAGAGCCAGACCCATTTTTTCCTGGTCAGCTTTGGTTTTCGGTTCAACAGCGATGGAGATTACCGGCTCAGGGAATTCCATACGCTCCAGAATGATCGGGTGATCCGGGTTACACAGGGTGTCACCAGTAGTCACGTCTTTCAGACCGATAGCAGCAGCGATGTCGCCCGCGCGAACTTCTTTGATCTCTTCACGTTTGTTAGCGTGCATCTGTACGATACGACCGAAACGCTCACGTGCAGATTTCACGGAGTTCAGGATGGTATCACCAGAGTTAACCACACCGGAGTAAACGCGGAAGAAGGTCAGGTTACCCACGAACGGGTCGGTAGCGATTTTAAATGCCAGAGCAGCAAACGGCTCTTCATCGCTAGCGTGACGCTCAGCCGGGGTATCTTTACCGTCGTCCAGAATACCGTTGATCGCAGGTACATCAACCGGGGATGGCAGGTAATCAATTACCGCATCCAGCATCGCCTGAACACCTTTGTTCTTGAACGCAGAACCACAGGTTACCAGGATGATTTCGTTGTTCAGAACACGCTGACGCAGAGCTTTTTTGATCTCTTCTTCAGTCAGTTCTTCACCACCCAGGTATTTCTCCATCAGCTCTTCTGAAGCTTCTGCAGCGGACTCGATCAGGTTCTGGTGCCATTCTTCAGCCAGATCCTGCATGTCAGCCGGGATATCTTCATAGGTGAAGGTTACGCCTGCGTCTTCTTCGTTCCAGTTGATGGCTTTCATTTTCACCAGGTCAACAACACCGGTGAAACCTTCTTCAGCACCAATTGCCAGCTGCAGCGGAACCGGGTTCGCGCCCAGACGGGTTTTGATCTGACCAACAACTTTCAGGAAGTTCGCACCCATGCGGTCCATTTTGTTAACGAACGCAATGCGCGGAACTTTATATTTGTTTGCCTGACGCCATACGGTTTCAGACTGCGGCTGAACACCACCAACTGCGCAGTAAACCATTACCGCACCATCAAGCACACGCATGGAACGTTCTACTTCGATAGTGAAGTCAACGTGCCCCGGGGTGTCGATGATGTTAACGCGATGCGGTTCATACTGCTTAGCCATACCAGACCAGAATGCAGTAGTCGCTGCGGAGGTGATAGTGATACCACGCTCCTGCTCCTGCTCCATCCAGTCCATGGTTGCTGCGCCGTCATGAACTTCACCGATTTTGTGGTTTACACCGGTGTAGAACAGAATACGTTCGGTAGTAGTGGTTTTACCGGCGTCGATGTGCGCACTGATACCGATGTTACGGTAGCGTGCGATGGGTGTTGTACGAGCCATTTGATTCCTCGTTTATTTCTTTAGGCGTTCAGTTAAGTTATCCAGCACGGGCGACTTACCTGAAGCGCCCGCCTGGTGACTATGACTCCGAAGGGATTACCAACGGTAGTGAGCGAACGCCTTGTTGGCTTCTGCCATGCGGTGAACGTCTTCACGTTTCTTAACTGCAGTACCTTTGTTGTCTGCAGCGTCAGAAAGTTCGTTCGCCAGACGCAGAGCCATGGATTTATCACCACGTTTACGAGCAGCTTCTACGATCCAACGCATTGCCAGGGCATTACGACGAACCGGACGGACTTCAACTGGAACCTGGTAAGTAGAACCACCTACGCGGCGGGACTTAACTTCGACGGTCGGACGGACGTTGTCCAGAGCGACTTCGAAAGCTTCCAGTTCATTTTTACCAGAGCGCTGAGCCAGGGTCTCCAGCGCGCTGTATACGATAGCTTCTGCAGTAGATTTTTTACCATCTACCATCAGGATGTTTACAAATTTTGCCAGCAGTTCTGATCCGAACTTAGGATCTGGAAGGATTTTACGCTGACCAATGACGCGACGACGTGGCATGGAAATACTCCGTTGTTAATTCAGGATTGTCCAAAACTCAAAGAGTTTAGTTTGACATTAATATAAAACGTTTGGCCTTACTTAACGGAGAACCATTAAGCCTTAGGACGCTTCACGCCATACTTGGAGCGAGCTTGCTTACGGTCTTTAACGCCGGAGCAGTCAAGCGCACCACGAACGGTGTGGTAACGAACACCCGGAAGGTCTTTAACACGACCGCCACGGATCAGGATCACGGAGTGTTCCTGCAGGTTGTGACCTTCACCGCCGATGTAGGAGGTGACTTCGAAACCGTTAGTCAGACGAACACGGCAAACTTTACGCAGTGCGGAGTTCGGTTTTTTAGGAGTGGTAGTATATACGCGAGTACATACGCCACGTTTCTGCGGGCAGGCTTCCAGTGCAGGCACGTTGCTCTTTGCAACTTTGCGTGCGCGTGGTTTGCGTACCAGCTGGTTAATTGTTGCCATTAAATAGCTCCTGGTTTTAGCTTTTGCTTCGTAAACACGTAATAAATCGCCTCATATAATATGAGGACGCAGAATTTTAGGGCGGTGCCGAAAAGGTGTCAAGAAATATACAACGATCCCGCCATTACCAGGACAACTGTCCAGGATGTTTGACCGACATTCTGACGAAATCAGTATAGCCAACCCTGACGACACTGTCCGCAATTTGACCAGCCAGCCCGCGGGCATCGATATCGTCTTGCAGAGCATGAATGGTTATGGGGGCAGAGCGCAGGATTTCAAGGAAAGGTCCGCCGGCGATGGCCGCAATCACGCCATCAGAAAGCAGCAGGAGATCGTCGCCATCCTTTACCAGGCGTAGCATCGCGCGGAGATCGGTGTGCCACGGGGACGAGCTGAGTGTGTGGAGCATTCGGGCCTCAGAAACGTAAAATCACGTTGAAATCATCGAGTCGGGCGCGCAGCGCTTCGGGCTCAAGCCACTCGGCATCCACCACCCACGCCGTCCCGGCATTCAGGCCGCGTTCGCGGGCAGACGCTGCACATATCCAGCACGCGTCAATATCGTACAGCGGCAAGAGTTTAAAGGTCGCGATGTAATCGCGGGCAAGTACCGCCGACGGTTGTTGCCCGGGCAGCAGCTGAAAGACGCCGTCGCCGACAAAGAATACGCCGATCTCATCGCTCAGCGCGGAGGTCGCCAGCAGCGCATCCAGACCTTCCCGACCCGAAGCAGAACCATGCGGGGCAGAAGAAAAAACAAAAGCAACGCGTTTCATCAGAACTGCACCATCCGATCGCAGGTTAATGAGGCTTCCGCCAGCGCGCCCAGGCCGCTCAGCGTAAATCCGGGCTGCAGATTATGACCCGGTAACCCCAGCTGCTGAGCTTCTTGTTCATCGGTGACACCGCGACGCAGGGCTGCCGCCACGCAGATGTGCAGCGCGACAGCATGATCGTCATGCAGCCGCTGCCACGCGCGTACCAGATCAAATTCATCGCTGGCGGGCGCCGTCAGCTGGTTTGCGTTGTAGACACCTTCACGATAGAAGAAGACACAGACCAGATCATGACCCTCTTGCAAAACGGCCTGGGCAAACTGCCAGGCGCTGCTGGCCTGCTGCGTACCGTAGGCTGGCCCCGTTACCGTAATGGCAAAACGCATTACTTATCCAGCCCCTGGAAATCGCCGCTCTTGAACTGACGAATATAGAGATAGACCGTATGTTTGGAAATATTCAGCCGATCGGCAACCTGGTTGATGGCATCTTTGATATCAAAGATCCCTTTCTCGTAGAGATTCAGGACAATCTGGCGATTTTTAGCATTGTTGGAAACATTACGATCGGCATTCACTTCTTCGATAGTGAACTCAAGAGTTTGAGCGACCAAATCATCGACTGACGAGGCAAAGTTAACCTGAGAGTTCACCTCCGGCGTTTCCGGCGGAATAAAGGTGCTCATTATCTGTGAGAACGGCACATCAAGGTTCATGTTGATGCACAGCAGACCGATGACCCGATGCTCACGGTTGCGAATGGCGATCGTGACGGACTTCATCAGGACTCCGCTCTTAGCCCGCGTAAAGTAGCACTTGGATACGCTGCTATCGGCCCCCGTCATATCATGCAGCATGCGCAGCGCAAGATCGGTTATCGGCGAGCCGATTTGGCGCCCGGTATGCTCACCGTTGGCGATGCGGATGGCGGAGCATTTCAGATCCTGTAAAGAATGCAGCACGATCTCACAATGGGAACCAATGAGCATCGCTAACCCGTCCACAACCGCTTCATAGGATTTGAGGATATCGAAGTCGGTCTGGTCGAAAGGACGTTGATCCAGCAGGTCAAGCTCACTGGTTTCGTTGGTTAAAAGCGACCTGGACATGAAAAAAAGCACTCCTTTTCAGGAGCCTGTCATTTTTTACACAAAACCGTTCAAGGTGCGCTGAGGGGTGCACGTCCGAGACATTCGTCACAACGAATTTGACCAGCCGTAAGCTGGCGAGGTAAGAGGCAAACATGTCTCTTATCACGTCTCAGGGCTGACTCCAGTGCGTAACCGGAATAAGCGGATGCAGCCAATGCAGAGGCAGCTTGAAAGATGAGGTGTAGCTTGTCAGGGCAGGCTCATCATCATTATTAAGCTAACTAAAGTAATACAGCGCTTGAGGCACTTTCCAGTTTTAATTATATCTGCCCCAAATAAAAAAGCCGCCGCCTTTAACGGCGGCGGCTTAGACCAGATTACTTCTTCGCGTCTGCGCTTTGTGCGTCAGCTTTGGCATCCGCCGCCGCTTCAGGCTTGGCATCGGCTTTCGGTGCCGGTTTGATATCCAGCAGTTCTACGTCGAAGACCAGCGTGGAGTTAGCCGGAATACCCGGGACGCCAGTTTTGCCGTAAGCCAGATCCGGTGGGATGACCAGCTTGATTTTGCCGCCTTTCTTGATATTTTTCAGGCCTTCGGTCCAGCCCGGGATAACGCCGTCCAGACGGAAGGAGAGCGGCTCACCGCGGGTGTAGGAGTTATCGAACTCTTTACCGTCAATCAGCGTACCTTTGTAGTTCACGACAACAGTGTCACTGTCTTTCGGTGCGTCGCCGGTCCCTTCTTTCTCAACTTTGTACAGCAGGCCAGATTTAGAGGTTTTTACGCCCTTCTCTTTTGCGAAGGTGTCGCGATAGGCTTTGCCTTTAGCGTCGTTTTCAGTCGCGTCTTTTTCCATTTTCTGCTGAGCAGCAGTTTTTACGCGGGTTTCGAAGGTTTGCAGAGTCTGCTCGATTTCTTGATCGGACAGTTTGCTTTTATTCGCAAACGCATCCTGAACACCGGCGATCAGCTGATCTTTATCCAGCTTGATACCCAGTTTTTCTTGTTCTTTCAGGGAGTTTTCCATGTAACGTCCCAGTGAAGCACCCAGCGCATAAGCAGATTTTTGATCGTCATTTTTAAATGCCGCTTTGCTATCCGTTGCAGGTGCCGTCTTCGCGGCAGTATCAGCCGCAAAGGTCAGCGGTGCATTCAGGGCGACAGCCATCGTGGTCGCCAGCAGCGTTACTTTAAACAGTGATTTCATCCATTTCTCCAGGGCCGGGGCATCTCACCCCAGGGTTATCGTAAAAAGCAAAAAAGGTACTATAGAACGTTGCAGAGCAAATCTACATACAGACCTTCCTGAATATCGCCAGTTTTGAGACTATTTTTGTATAAATAAGTTTCCTGTCTTACGCGAGGTTGCTGCGCGAAGGGTGAAAGTTGAGTAGAATCCGCTCGCGAGATAAGACAGAAGAGGTTACTCATGCACGACAGTACACTGGAGACTCGCCTGGCGGAGCTGGAAAGCCGGCTGGCGTTTCAGGAAATCACCATTGAAGACCTCAACAAGACCGTCACCGCCCATGAGATCGAAATGGCGAAGATGCGTGAACATATGCGCTTGATGGTTGAAAAACTGAAAGCGACCCAATCATCGCACATCGCATCACAGGCAGAAGAAACGCCCCCGCCACATTATTGAGGCGTAAAAAAAGCGGGTTTCCCCGCTTGACTATCTCCGGCAGCACTATGTCTACCGGATTGAATACCCTAAGAATGTCGAGTCGCAGAATGGCGGCAGGCTTGAGAACTCCCGGCAGCATAGAGAACGATGTCACCGGGGTTTGAAAGCCAGGCCAACGCGCCTGCGGCCTGAAAGACGATGGGTATTAGTGGCAACCGCAGCCGCCGTTACCACAACCACCTTTGCCATGTTCATGACCGTGGTCGTGATCGTGGCCGTGGCCGCCGCAGCAACCTTCATGATCGTGGTCATGATCGTGGCCGTGGGCACCGTGCACGTGACCGTGCTCCAGCTCTTCTGCAGTCGCTTCGCGAATCGCAACAACTTCAACGTTGAACTTCAGATTCTGGCCAGCCAGCATGTGGTTACCATCAACCACGACGTGCTCGTCGTCCACTTCGGTGATTTCAACCGGCACTGGACCCTGGTCGGTTTCCGCCAGGAAACGCATGCCAACCTGCAGTTCATCAACGCCCATGAAGACGTCTTTAGGAACACGCTGAACCAAATTTTCGTCGTACTGGCCGTACGCATCGTTCGCGCCGACTTCTACGTCAAATTTGTCGCCCACTTCATGGCCATCCAGCGCATTTTCCAGGCCGGAAATCAGGGAGCCGTGACCATGCAGGTAGTCCAGCGGCGCGCTTACCGGAGACTCATCAACCAACACACCGTCTTCTGTACGTACCTGATAGGCCAGGCTGACCACCAGGTCTTTTGCTACTTTCATGATATCTCCTGAGCATGGGAAGAATAGTGGCGCAGATTGTAGCGGAATTCTGCAGCCGTGTACCCTCTAGCTTAAAAAAAGGCGACAGATAACGCTAGTCCGGATGAAAAATGCCAATCACTTGTTCATCTTTACGGACGTGCTCCTGCGCCTCTTTATCCGCCTCACGCATCTGGTGGCCACACTTAACACACTCAACAATATCGACATTATTCTCACGCCACATTGCCAGAGAATCCTGCGCCTGACACGCCGGACATTTTGCGCCGGCAATAAAACGTTTACGCACTGCCATCATTATTTGACCCTTATTCAAACTCATCCCAACCGTCAAGCTGCCTGCTCTCTTTCTGCATCTCGCGCTGGAAAATCTCTTCCAGCTCCCGGCGAGCCTCCCGCACGCGTGATATCTGCAGCGTATCAGTATTCACGGGCATTAACTCACGCAGCATTCGCATATCCAGACGACGGAAGTGCAGCTGCGCGCGCTGCGCCTGATGCGGGTGCATGCCCAAGGTAATCAATGCTTTGCGCCCCAACTCCAGCGCGCTGGAAAACGTTTCACGCGAGAACTGCTTCACGCCGGCCTGCAGCAATTCATGCGCCTCAACACGCCCCCGGGCGCGCGCCAGAATATTCAGATGCGGAAAGTGTTGCTGACACATCTCCACCAGCTTCATGGTATCTTCCGGCTCGTTACAAGTGATAACAATCGACTGCGCATCCTCCGCCCCCGCCGAGCGCAGAAGCTCCAGCTGCGTCGCATCGCCAAAATAGACTTTATAGCCATATTTACGCATCAGGTTAACCGCACTGATATCGCGCTCCAGCACGGTAATCCGCATTTTATTGGCCATCAGCAAACGACCAATAACCTGCCCGAAGCGGCCAAAGCCGACAATAATCACCTGCGGTTTATCGTCCTCAACCCACGGCGCTTCATCCTCTTCTTCCGGTTGGTTAAAGCGCCGGGAGAGAATTTGATCGATAAGCGTCATCAACAGCGGCGTTGTCATCATCGATAGCGTGACCGTGACCAGCAGCAGCGCCATCTGATCGTTTTCGAACAGTCGCAGCGAGGCCGGCAGTGAGAACAGCACAAACGCAAACTCGCCCCCCTGGCTCAGCACTCCCGCAAACTGCATCCGTTCCGAGCTACGCACCCCGTATACCCGCGCCAGGCCGTACAACACGAGACTTTTTACCGCCACCAGCACGGCAACGCTTGCCGCCACCCACAGTAAGTGGGTATAGAGCACGCCCAGATTCAATGCCATGCCGACGGAAATAAAGAACAACCCAAGCAAGAGCCCTTTAAACGGCTCGATGGCGATCTCCAGCTCATGGCGATACTCGCTTTCAGCCAGCAGAACGCCGGCGATAAAAGTACCGAGCGCCATAGACAGACCGAGCGCATCCATAAACAGGGCCGAACCCAGTACCAGCAGCAGCGTTGCGGCGGTAAATACTTCTCGCACCCCGGAGCCGGCGATAAACCGAAAAACAGGTCGCAGCAGAAAACGGCCGCCAATAAGCATCCCGGCGAAGGCCAGAACCTTCAGCCCGACGGTCACCCAGTTAAGATGGTCATCACCGGAACCGGCCAGCAGCGGTACCAGAGCCAGCGCGGGGATCACCGCCAGATCCTGAAACAGCAGCACCGAAAACCCCAGCTGTCCGGACTCGCTGCGACTCATTCCTTTCTCACGCATCAACTGCAGCGCCATTGCCGTAGACGACATCGCCAGACCAATACCGCCGACCACCGCCGCCTGCCAGGAAAACCCGGTCACAATGAGTAATCCGCCAAGAATACCCGCGCTGAGCACAACCTGCGCCGCCCCGACGCCAAAAATGGAGCTGCGCAGGCGCCAGAGCTTAGACGGATTCAACTCCAGCCCGATGATGAACATCAGGAACACGACGCCCAGTTCGGAGAAGTGCAAAATCTCATCAACATCGCTAATAAAACCCAGCCCCCAGGGGCCAATCGCAATGCCGGCCAGCAGATAGCCTAATACCGCGCCGATGCCGAGCCGGGCGGCCAACGGCACCGCCACCACGGCAGAAAACAGAAACAGGACTCCCGCTAAAAGCAGATCAGCGCCCTCCATTTATGCCTCCTGCCGCGATGGGATTAGCCAGCCAGTCGCGATAAGCACGCGCGTGATTTTTCAGATCGGCAGGCGATTGTCGGCGAGCCCAGTAGACAATAATCGGGCTCATCCAGTGCATCCGGCACATGCCGGCAGTCAGTTCAAATGGGCGCAGGATGTCGTTCATGGGATAGCGATTGGCATCGCGTCGGTAGGCGCTCTCGGGCTCACCGGTGGTAATCACGCTACGCCAGTACTTTCCCGCAAGCTGGTTCCCTCCGGCGCCGCTGGCAAAGCCGCGGGTCAGCACTCTGTCCAGCCACTCCTTCAGCAATGCCGGGCAGCTCCACGTATAGAGCGGATGCTGGAAAACAATCACCTCATGCTGGCGCAACAGCTCCTGCTCGTGGGTAATATCGATAAAAAAATCTGGGTAGTGTGCATAGAGATCGTGCACGGTGACATTTGGCAACTGTAAAGCCGGTTCAAGTAAAACCCGGTTGGCCACGGAATCCTGGGATTCTGGGTGGGCATACAGCAGCAAAACCTTCGCTGTCTGAGACATCATTCCCCTCCCGAACGTCTTCTGGTGGCCTGCACAACGGCTGCGTCCCGACGCAACCAGAATGACTTTGTGTATCGTCTTCGTTTTGGGCTACCATTGCGGCCCGGTGGAGCAATTTGCTACCACATTACATTATCATAATGACAAACTAACATAGTCAGAACATACGGCGCCTTATGATTGTTTTCTCCTCGTTACAAATTCGTCGCGGCGTACGGGTCCTCCTGGACAACGCCACCGCCACCATCAATCCTGGCCAGAAGGTCGGCCTGGTGGGCAAAAACGGCTGCGGCAAATCCACGCTGCTGTCGCTTTTGAAAAACGAGATTAGCGCCGACGGCGGCAGTATGACCTTTCCGGGTAACTGGCAGCTGGCGTGGGTTAATCAGGAAACCCCTGCGCTGCCGCAGCCAGCCATTGATTATGTTATTGATGGCGATCGCGAATATCGCCAGCTCGAAGCCGATTTAAAACTGGCCAACGAGCGCAATGACGGCCACGCCATCGCGACGGTGCACGGCAAACTGGATGCCATCGATGCCTGGACCATCCGTTCGCGCGCCGCCAGTCTGCTGCACGGGCTGGGATTCAGTAATGAGCAGCTTGAAAGCCCGGTCAGCGACTTTTCCGGCGGTTGGCGTATGCGCCTGAACCTCGCGCAGGCGCTGATTTGTCGTTCCGATCTGCTGCTGCTCGATGAACCGACTAACCACCTCGATCTCGATGCAGTCATCTGGCTGGAAAAATGGCTGAAAGGCTACACCGGCACGCTGATTCTGATTTCTCACGATCGTGACTTCCTGGATCCGATCGTCGATAAAATTATTCATATCGAACAGCAAACGATGTTCGAATACACCGGCAACTACAGCTCGTTTGAAGTGCAGCGCGCAACCCGCCTGTCACAGCAGCAGTCGATGTATGAAAGCCAGCAGCTGCGCGTCGCCCATCTGCAAAGCTATATCGACCGCTTTCGCGCCAAGGCCACCAAGGCCAAGCAGGCCCAGAGCCGCATTAAAATGCTGGAACGCATGGAGCTTATCGCACCGGCTCACGTCGATAACCCGTTCCACTTTAGTTTCCGCGCGCCGGAAAGCCTGCCAAACCCGCTGCTGAAAATGGAAAAAGTCAGCGCCGGCTACGGCGAACGGGTGATTCTGGACTCTATCAAACTAAACCTGGTGCCCGGTTCACGCATTGGCCTGTTAGGGCGAAACGGCGCCGGCAAGTCGACGCTGATCAAGCTGCTGGCCGGCGAACTCCAGCCGCTGCATGGCGAGATTGGCCTCGCTAAAGGCATTAAGCTCGGCTACTTCGCTCAGCATCAGCTGGAGTTTCTGCGCGCTGACGAATCCCCGTTACAGCATCTGGCACGCCTGGCGCCTCAGGAGACAGAGCAGAAACTGCGCGACTATCTCGGCGGATTTGGTTTCCAGAGCGATAAGGTCAACGAAGAGACGCAGCGTTTCTCCGGTGGTGAAAAAGCCCGCCTGGTGCTGGCGTTGATCGTCTGGCAGCGACCTAACCTTCTGCTGCTCGATGAACCGACGAACCACCTCGATCTCGATATGCGTCAGGCCTTGACCGAAGCGCTGATTGATTTCGAAGGCGCGTTGGTGGTGGTCTCGCACGATCGCCACCTGATCCGTTCCACCACCGACGATCTCTATCTGGTGCATGACGGTAAAGTCGAGCAGTTCGATGGCGACCTGGAAGATTATCAGCAGTGGCTCAGCGACTCGCAGAAACAGGAGAGCTCGTCGTCTGACGTTGCGAAAGAGAGCGGTAACAGCGCACAGGCCCGCAAAGACCAGAAACGTCGGGAAGCGGAATTACGGACGCTCACTCAGCCGCTGCGTAAAGAGATTAGCCGCCTCGAAAAAGAGATGGATAAGCTCAACGCGCAGCTCGCCCAGGCGGAAGAGAAGCTCGGCGACAGCGGGCTGTATGATGCCTCCCGCAAAGCAGAGCTGACCAGCTGTCTGCAGCAACAGGCCAGTGCCAAATCCGGTCTCGAAGAGTGTGAAATGGCCTGGCTGGATGCACAAGAGCAGCTGGAACAGATGCTACAGGAAGGTTAAAACGGGTTATGATAGGGCAGGGAGTATAAACGCAGTGGCGCTGAGTTATGGGAACGCGCCGTTATATGCCCCTGCTATAAACCGCAACACTCATCTGCGAAGAGGCATTGCCATGGTAAAAAAAACGCTTATCTCCCTCTCACTGCTTTGTGCCCTGACCCACTCCGCTTTTGCCGCCTACAGCGCGAGCGAATTGAAAAACAAAGAAAACGTCATCGCTTTTTATAATAAAGCGTTGAACGATAAAGACTTTGATGCCGCAAAAACCTACCTCGGAAACGAGTATATCCAGCATAATCCTGGTGCGAAGGATGGGCCCGAAGGCTTTCGTCAATTCATCGCCTTTCTGAAAGAGAAATTCCCCGACTCTCACAGCGAGATTAAACGCGTGATTGTCGACGGCGACTATGTCGTTCTGCACGTTGCGTCCACCGGCCGCGAGCCGGGCGTCACCCGGGCGATTATCGATATTTTCCGCCTCGATGCGCAGAACAAGATCGTTGAGCACTGGGATGTTATTCAGACGGTTCCGGAAAAAACCGCCAGCGGCAACAGCATGTTTTAAGCCAGCCCCACAGCCATTCGCTCCTGGCGGTGGCTGTTTCCCCTTCCAGCCTTCCCGGGCAGCGTGCCATCTTTATCCCGCAAGAGCAGTCCTCATCCGGCTTCAATTTCGTGTAACCTATAGCACAGGCCGCAAGACCACATATTGGATAACCTGCGCACTTCATGCGCGGTATACTGTTTTATAAGATGATTAACTGCTCTGGTGCTATGGTTGAAATCACCCCCACAGAAATGACGCCCCCCGAAAACGACTCGCGTGAGTTTCACCCTATGCGCGGCGTGGGCAATCGTCATCTGCAGACCATGCTGCCGCGCCTGATTCGCCGTAAGCTGGGATTCACGCCGCACTGGCAGCGACTTGAGCTCCCGGACGGTGATTTTGTCGATCTGGCGTGGAGCGAAGACCCCGCCGGGGCGCAACACAAACCGCGACTGGTGGTGTTCCACGGGCTGGAGGGTAGCCTGCACAGCCCCTATGCTCATGGCCTTATCCATGCAGCCATGCAGCGCGGCTGGCTGGGCGTGGTGATGCATTTCCGCGGCTGTAGCGGCGAACCCAACCGCAATAACCGCATCTATCATTCGGGTGAAACCGAAGATGGCCGCTGGTTCCTGCACTGGCTACAACGCGAATGGGGTGCGGTGCCGACCGCTGCCGTCGGCTATTCGCTGGGCGGGAATATGCTGGGCTGCCTGCTGGCCGAAGAAGGCGATAATGTCCCGCTTGATGCCGCGGTTATTGTCTCAGCCCCGTTCATGCTCGAAGCCTGCAGCTATCATATGGACAAGGGCTTTTCCCGGGTCTATCAGCGTTATCTGCTCAATCTGTTAAAGGCCAACGCCGCGCGTAAGCTGAAAGCCTATCCCGGCTCGCTACCGGTTGATCTCCGCCAGCTCAAAGGTATGCGCCGCATCCGCGAGTTTGACGATATGATCACCGCCAGGATTCACGGATTCGCCGATGCGCTGGACTACTATCGCCAGTGCAGCGCCATGCCGCGCCTCAGCGACATTACGAAACCGACGCTGATCATTCATGCGAAGGACGATCCTTTTATGGACCACCACTCCATTCCGCCGCAAGAGCAGCTCCCGGTAAACGTCGAGTATCAGCTGACCGAAAATGGCGGACACGTCGGATTCGTCGGCGGCACGCTGCGCAAACCGGAAATGTGGCTGGAAAAGCGTATCCCGGACTGGTTAACCCGTTGGTTGGGAGCACAAAAATGATTATTCCCTGGCACGATCTGGATCCCGAAACGCTGGATAACCTGATCGAAAGCTTTGTGTTGCGTGAAGGCACCGATTATGGTGAACATGAACGCTCGCTGGCGGATAAAGTCGCCGACGTCAAACAGCAATTGAAAAGCGGAGAAGCCGTGCTGGTGTGGTCAGAACTGCACGAGACGGTCAACATCATGCCCCGCAAGCAGTTTCACGGCTAAGGCGGCGCCACACATCGTTTAATCTGGGAGTTGTTATGTCTGCCAAACATCCGGTGATTGCCGTCACGGGCTCCAGCGGCGCGGGAACCACGACCACCAGCCTCGCCTTTCGTAAAATTTTCGCCCAGCTAAATCTGCGTGCCGCGGAGGTAGAAGGCGACAGCTTCCATCGCTATACCCGCCCGGAAATGGACATGGCGATCCGCAAAGCGCGCGATCAGGGGAAACACATCAGCTACTTCGGCCCGGAAGCCAACGACTTCGGCCTGCTGGAAAACACCTTCCTTGAGTACGGGCGTAACGGTAGCGGCCAGTCGCGCAAGTATTTGCATACCTATGATGAGGCGGTGCCGTGGAATCAGGTACCGGGCACATTCACACCGTGGCAACCGCTACCGGAACCGACCGATGTCCTGTTTTATGAAGGGCTGCACGGCGGGGTTGTCACGCCGCAGTATAACGTCGCGCAGAATGTCGACCTGCTGGTTGGCGTGGTGCCTATCGTCAACCTGGAATGGATTCAGAAGCTCATCCGCGATACCAGTGAACGAGGTCACTCCCGTGAAGCGGTGATGGATTCCGTGGTCCGTTCAATGGAAGACTATATCAACTTCATCACACCGCAGTTTTCGCGCACCCATATCAACTTCCAGCGCGTCCCCACTGTCGACACCTCCAACCCGTTTGCGGCGAAGGGCATTCCGTCATTGGATGAAAGCTTTGTAGTGATCCACTTCCGCAACCTACCGGATATCGATTTTCCCTGGCTGCTGGCGATGCTACAGGGCTCGTTTATCTCGCATATCAATACGCTGGTGGTGCCTGGCGGGAAAATGGGGCTGGCGATGGAGCTCATCATGACGCCGCTGGTGGAGCGTTTGATGGAAGGTAAAGCAATTTAAATTCGCGGCCGGCGCTACGCTTGCGCCGGCCTGCAAGACGGTGTCAACCCGGTAAGCATCGCGCCACCGGGTATCTGGCATTACGCCTCTACCACCTCAAACGAATGGGTGATGTTCACCGCTTTTTGCAGCATCAGCGCCACCGAGCAGTATTTCTCCGCCGACAGATCCACCGCACGGGAGACGGCCGCATCTTTCAGCTCCTTGCCGGTGACAATAAAATGCATGTTGATATGGGTAAACAGACGCGGCGCCTCTTCCCGACGTTCAGACGTCAGCTTGACTTCACAGTTAGTCACGTTGTGACGACCTTTCTGCAAAATAGACACGACATCGATCGCGCTGCATCCGCCCGCCGCCATCAGCACCATCTCCATTGGGCTTGGCGCTTTATCTCCGGAGTTGCCGTCCATCAGAATCTGGTGACCTGACGCCGACTCTCCGATGAAGGTTAACCCTTCAACCCATTTCACACGAGCTTGCATAAAATTTAACTCCAAGGTTGCAATTTTCCTGACAGATTACGCGTACATAACAATTCTCGCAACGGAAGGCGACCTGCATCATGCTGAAGCGAGACACCAGGAGACATGCGGCAAAAGCTATGCTAAAACAGTCGGGATGCTACAGTATTACATTGATGTACTGCATGTATGCAGAGGAGTTCACATTACAGGCTGAAGAAAAATCACCAGCCCGTTTCCCAGGCATAGGGAAACAATACGATTGCATGCCCGGATGCCGTGTAGTGTCGGCACCCGGAGATAGCTTATAACAGAGGATAACCGCGCATGGTGCTTGGCAAACCGCAAACAGACCCTACCCTCGAATGGTTCTTGTCTCATTGCCACATTCATAAGTACCCATCTAAAAGCACGCTGATCCACCAGGGTGAAAAAGCAGAAACGTTGTACTACATCGTCAAAGGCTCTGTGGCTGTGCTCATCAAGGATGAAGAAGGTAAAGAGATGATCCTCTCTTACCTCAACCAGGGCGATTTCATCGGTGAATTAGGCTTGTTTGAAGAAGGCCAGGAGCGTAGCGCCTGGGTACGTGCGAAAACCGCATGTGAAGTGGCCGAAATCTCCTACAAAAAATTCCGTCAGCTCATTCAGGTTAACCCGGATATCCTGATGCGCTTGTCGTCGCAGATGGCTCGCCGTCTGCAGGTGACCTCAGAAAAAGTGGGTAACCTTGCCTTCCTCGACGTCACCGGGCGCATCGCTCAGACGCTGTTGAACCTGGCAAAACAGCCGGATGCGATGACCCACCCTGATGGTATGCAAATTAAAATTACCCGTCAGGAAATTGGTCAGATTGTTGGCTGTTCCCGCGAAACCGTTGGCCGTATCCTGAAGATGCTGGAAGATCAGAACCTGATCTCCGCACACGGTAAAACTATCGTCGTATACGGTACGCGTTAAGTCGATAAAACGGCGTATTGCTTGCGCAATACGCCGTTTTTGTTTTCCCTCTATGTGGCGCAGGCTGATTTACCACCCGGAAGTCAACTATGCACTGCGGCAAACGCTGGTGTTGTGTTTGCCTGTCGCAATCGGCCTCCTCCTCGGTCATTTACAGCAAGGTCTGCTGTTCTCGCTGGTGCCCGCCTGCTGTAACGTCGCCGGTCTGGATACGCCGCACAAACGTTTTTTTAAACGCTTGATTATTGGCGGTTCGCTGTTCGCCGGCTGCAGTCTGGTCGTCCAGCTTCTGCTTCAGCAGGCGATCCCGCTACCTTTGATTCTCAGCGGCCTGGCGCTGCTGCTCGGCGTGACGGCGGAGATCAGCTCTCTGCACGCCAGGCTTCTGCCCGCTTCGTTGATTGCCGCGATCTTTACCCTGAGCCTTGCCGGAAACATGCCCGTCTGGGAGCCACTGCTGATCTACGCCCTCGGGACGCTGTGGTACGGTCTGTTTAACTGGTTCTGGTTTTGGCTATGGCGCGAGCAGCCGCTGCGCGAATCGCTGAGCCTGCTCTATCGCGAGCTGGCTAACTACTGCGAAGCCAAATACAGCCTGCTGACCCAGCATATCGATCCCACCACTTCACTGCCGCCGCTGCTCACGCGCCAGCAGAAGGTGGTGGACCTGATCACCCAATGCTACCAGCAGATGCATATGCTGGCGGCGAACCAGCGCAATGACCACAAGCGCCTGCTGCGGGCGTTTCAGATGGCGCTGGATTTGCAGGAACATATCTCCGTCAGCCTGCACCAACCCGAAGAAGTACAAAAACTGGTAGAACGCAGCCATGCCGAGGCGGTGATCCGCTGGAACGCGCAAACCGTTGCCGCTCGCCTGCGGGTGCTGGCCGATGACATCCTGTACCACCGCTATCCGCGGCGCTTTAACATGGATAAGCAGATCGGCGCGCTGGAGAAAATTGCCTGGCAGCATCCGGACAACCCGGTAGGGCAGTTCTGCGCCTGGCACTTCAGCCGAATAGCCCGGGTGCTGCGTACCCAGCGCCCGCTGTACGCTCGCAACCTGATGGCGGATAAAGAGCGCCGTCTGCCGCTGCTGCCCGCGCTAAAAAACTATCTCTCGTTAAAATCACCGGCGTTACGTAACGCTGCGCGTATCTGCGTGATGTTAACGGCCGCGAGCCTGATGGGAAGTGCCCTGAACCTTCCCAAGCCTTACTGGATCCTGATGACGGTGCTTTTTGTAACCCAAAACGGCTACGGCGCGACGCGGGTACGTATCGTCCATCGGGCGGCAGGTACGCTTGCCGGTCTGGCCATCGCCGGACTGGCGTTGCACTTCCATGTCCCGGAGGGTTATACGCTCTCCGCGATGCTGCTCGTCACGCTGCTGAGCTACCTGATTATCCGCAAGCATTATGGCTGGGCGATGGTTGGCTTTACCGTGACGGCGGTGTATACCCTGCAGCTTCTGACGCTCAACGGCGAGCAGTATATTGTCGCCAGGCTTATCGATACGCTTATCGGCTGCCTTATCGCCTTTGGCGGCATGGTCTGGCTATGGCCGCAATGGCAAAGCGGGCTACTGCGTAAGAACGCTCACGACGCGCTGGAAGCCGATCAGGAAGCGATCAGGCTGATTCTTAGCGACGATCATCAGGCTCCGGCGCTGGCCTATCGCCGGATGCGCGTCAATCAGGCGCATAACTCGCTGTATAACTCGCTGAATCAGGCCATGCAGGAACCCGGTTTTAACACACACTATCTTGACGACATGAAACTGTGGGTCACCCACAGCCAGTTTATTGTTGAGCATATCAACGCGATGACCACCCTGGCCCGCGAGCATACGATGCTGACGCCGGAGCTGGCCCGACGCTATCTGGAATCTTGTGAGATTGCGCTCCAGCGTTGCCAGCAGCGGCTGGATTCCGATGGTCCCGGCAGCGCTGGCGATGTCAATATTATGGAGTCGCAGGATGTGGAGGTGAGCCGGGGGCCGTTAAGTACGATGGAGCAACATCTGCAGCGGATCCTCGACCATCTGAACACCATGCACACCATCTCCTCGGTGGCATGGCGTCAGCGCCCGCATCACGGCATCTGGCTACGCGCGATTAAGCGTTAAGAACCTGCTTTACCGCCTGGGCAAAGCGGGCCATGCCTTCGGCAATATCCTGCTCGTCGATGACCAGCGAAGGGACAAAGCGCATCACATCCGGCCCGGCATTCAGCACCATCACGCCGGCATCTGCCGCGGCATAGAGAAAATCACGAGCCCGGCCCTTATACTGCGGCTTAAGCTCCGCGCCAATCAACAGCCCCATACCGCGGATATCGCTGAACAGGTCAAACTGCGCGTCAATTTGCTGGAGATGCTGCACAAACAGCTCGCGCTTCGCCTTCACGCCCTCCAGCACCTCCGGGGTATTAATCAGGTCAAATGCCGCCCCGGCCACGGCGCAGGCCAGCGGGTTACCGCCGTAAGTCGAACCGTGGGAACCGGCGTGGAATGCGCTGGCAATATCGTTGGTGGTCAGTACGGCGCTGATCGGGAAGCCACCGCCCAGCGCTTTGGCGCTGGTAAGAATGTCCGGCGTCACGCCATAGTGCATATATGCAAACAGCGAACCGGTACGCCCCATGCCGCACTGAACTTCATCAAACACCAGCAGCGCCTGATGCTCATCGCAGAGTTCGCGCAGTCCTTTCAGGAACGCCGGCGTCGCCGCCATCACGCCGCCTTCTCCTTGAATCGGCTCCACAACCACCGCGCAGGTATGATCGTCCATAACGGCCTTAACCGCATGCAGATCGTTAAACGGCACGTGGATAATGTCCGCCGGTTTCGGGCCGAAGCCATCAGAATATTTTGGCTGCCCGCCCACCGATACCGTGAACAGCGAACGGCCGTGGAAAGCATTATGGAAGGCGATGATTTTGGTCTTATACGGGCTGTGACGGGTAATGGTGTAGTGGCGCGCCAGCTTGAACGCCGTTTCGTTCGCTTCGGTGCCAGAGTTCATGAACACCACGCGTTCGGCGAAGGTGGCCTCCACCAGCTTACGACCCAGACGCAGCGCCGGCTCGTTGGTAAAGACATTGCTGGTATGCCACAAGGTTTCGCCCTGCTCATGCAGCGCCGCGACCAGAGCCGGATGACAATGACCTAACGCCGTCACCGCAATCCCGCCCGCGAAATCAACGTACTCTTTGCCCTGCTGATCCCATACGCGGCTACCTTTACCTTTGACCGGGATGAATTCTGCCGGTGCATAAATCGGCAGAATAACTTCATCGAATGTGGCGCGGGTAATTACCGGTTGCTCAGTTGCCATGTCATGCCATCCTTCTTCGTTATGCGGTCATTATTGTGATAATCTAATCACAAAATATGCATAAAAAATCAGTCAATGGCAACTACAAATCATCGATTGAGGAAGTTTGCCAGCAGTTGATGTCCCTGCTCGCTGAGAATACTTTCCGGGTGGAACTGTACCCCTTCGAGATCCCACTCCCGATGGCGAATCGCCATAATCTCTCCGCTTTCACTGCGGGCCGTCACCTCAAAGCATTCAGGAAGCGTCGCGGGATCAATCAGCAGAGAGTGGTAGCGAGTAACGGTCAGCGGATTATTCAGCCCCTGAAAGACCCCCTGCCCGTTATGATAGATGGGAGAAGTTTTGCCGTGCATCACTTTCGCCGCTCGCACGATAGTGGCCCCAAAGACCTGGGCGATGGCCTGATGGCCAAGACAAACGCCCAGCAGCGGAACCTGACCGGCATAACGAGCAATCACCGCCAGCGAAATGCCTGACTCATTTGGCGTACAGGGCCCGGGAGAGATCACGATTTTCTCCGGCATCAACGCCGCGATCTCCTCAAGCGTCAGCTCATCATTGCGCCTGACCAGCACTTCCGCCCCCAGTTCACAGAAGTACTGGTACAAGTTCCAGGTGAAAGAATCATAGTTGTCGATAAGCAGGATCATAGCGGCTCCGGAAAGAATAAAACCGGGCTATTCTACTCAGATTCTCACGCTTCGCTTACCACTTTGCGAAAGATCCGCTCAAGGGGTTCGGGATCGCCCATCGCCCCCAGCTGGTTAGCCTGGCTCCAGCTATCGGGGTCGATATCCCGCCAGTCGAGCACAAACCCGGCGTGAAGAGCCAACTGTTCAAAGAAAATTCGCTGAACCAGGCCGCTACCGACGCGAAACGGGTGCAGGACGTTGATTTCCCCGTAGTACCAACTCAGACGCGTGACGAACGTCGCGCGGCTGATTCCGCTGAGGTAGCCCTCTTCCTCCAGCGCCCGCATCAGCGCATTGCCCTCTTTCTCAATCCACGCAAAATGGCAGAAAGGAGTATCCCCCTGATAGATATCGACTTCTCTGAATTGCCCCGCCCAGTCGAAGATATCCTGATAGAGCTGATGATGAATGAAACAGAGGTAGGGTAGCCCGCGGCCGCGCGGTCCCAGCGGCAGCGTCGCCGCACGCAGGGAGGTGATTTCCCAGGCCGTTTGCTCCAGCCGCTGCGCCTGACGAATACCGAGACGGTTACGCATCACATTGAGCGCAGGGTAGAGGTAAGGGTCGCGATCGTCGCCATATTTACTGCTCATGGCGCCTCCTGATCTCGGCAAGACGCGCCAGCGCTTGCTCGGCAGTCAGCGTCACCAGCGGGATCGCTGCCCCCTCCAGGCGACGGCTGGCCTGAAAATTCACATTGCGGGTCTGTTCCCAGAGCTGGGATTTTTGCTTATCGGTGAGTGAACGCATGCTCGCCTCCCTTATCGTCCCCTGTTTGCCACAAGTATAAGCAGCAATTTCAGGTTACGCAGAGAGGCCGACGAGGCGCGGGCAATGTTACCCGCGCACAGAAAGGCTTACGGCAGGACTTTTGCTGAGAGGATAACGACAGGTTTGGACGGTACATTCTGGTACGGTCCGACGTTGTGCGTCTGAACCTGGGAAATCTTATCCGCCACGTCCATGCCTTTCACCACTTTGCCGAAGACCGCATAGCCAAAATCACGCTGCCCGTGGTCAAGGAAGGCGTTGTCCGCAATGTTAATGAAGAACTGGCTGGTAGCGCTGTCCTGTTCGGCGGTACGCGCCATTGCGATAGTACCGCGGGTATTGCGCAGACCGTTATCGGCTTCGTTTTTAATCGGCGGGTTCGGCTGCTTCTGCTGCATCTGTTCGTTAAAGCCGCCGCCCTGCACCATGAAGCCCGGAATCACGCGATGGAAGGTCGTATTGTTATAGAAGCCGCTGTTCACGTACTTCAGGAAGTTATCCACGGAAATCGGTGCTTTCTGGCTATTTAACTCCAGCTCAATATTGCCCGCAGACGTCGTCAGCAGTACATGAGGATCGCCCTTCGCTGCCATTGCCGGAGAGAAAGCTGAAATGGCGAAAACGGCAACCACCGCCGCCAGAGTTGATTTGAGCATGGGAATTCCTTAACGGAGCAGAATAAAAAGCAAGTGCTTTGATTCTAAAGAGCCTTTGCATCCTGGGCCAGCCTTTTACCTAATTTTACGTAGCTGAAATAGTTGTTACGGCGCACGCATTGACCAGCGCGATAAATAAAGGCGATCCAAATCACACTAATCCATGCAAAAAGCATTTCATTGCATAATAAACGTTTGCTTACATCACTCGAATGAATAAAATCTGTCCGCCCTGGCGCAGTCAATGCGCTTTACATTTCTATTCACAGGCCAGTCATGACTAACAGCAATCGTATCAAGCTCACATGGATCAGCTTCTTTTCCTACGCCCTCACCGGCGCGCTGGTGATCGTCACCGGAATGGTGATGGGAAATATCGCCGATTATTTCCATTTGCCCGTCTCGAGTATGAGCAACACCTTTACTTTCCTCAACGCCGGTATCCTGATCTCTATCTTCCTGAACGCCTGGCTGATGGAAATTGTGCCGCTGAAAACCCAGCTGCGTTTTGGCTTCATTCTGATGGTCCTGGCCGTTGCCGGGCTGATGTTTAGCCACAGCCTGGCTCTGTTCTCCGCATCCATGTTCGTTCTGGGGCTGGTCAGCGGGATCACCATGTCGATCGGGACCTTCCTGATCACCCACATGTATGAAGGCCGCCAGCGTGGCGCGCGTTTGCTGTTTACCGACTCCTTCTTCAGCATGGCGGGGATGATCTTCCCGATGGTCGCCGCATTCCTGTTGGCCCGCAGTATCGAGTGGTACTGGGTTTATGCCTGCATTGGGCTGGTCTACGTTGCCATTTTTATTCTGACCTTCGGCTGTGAGTTCCCGGTTCTTGGCAAAAAAGCACAGCAGGATAACCAGCCGGTCGTGAAAGAAAAATGGGGCATCGGCGTGCTGTTCCTCGCAATTGCGGCGCTGTGCTACATCCTCGGTCAGCTGGGCTTTATCTCCTGGGTACCGGAGTATGCCAAGACCCTGGGCATGAGCCTGGCCGATGGCGGTAAGCTGGTGAGTGATTTCTGGATGTCGTACATGATTGGTATGTGGTCGTTCAGCTTCATCCTGCGCTTCTTCGACCTGCAGCGCATCCTGACCGTACTGGCTGGTCTCGCCACCGTGCTGATGTACCTGTTCATCAACGGTTCACCGGAGCATATGCCGTGGTTTATTCTGACCCTCGGCTTCTTCTCCAGCGCGATTTACACCTCGCTTATTACGCTGGGTTCGCTACAAACCAAAGTCGCGTCGCCGAAACTGGTGAACTTTGTACTTACCTGCGGCACCATCGGCACAATGCTGACCTTCGTGGTGACCGGTCCGATTGTGGCTGCCAGCGGCCCGCTGGCAGCGCTGCACACCGCTAACGGCCTCTACGCCGTGGTCTTTGTGATGTGCTTAATCCTTGGCTTCGTCTCCCGCCACCGCCAGCACAACGCGGCTGCGGCCTCCCACTAAGCCTTTGTTGGCCCCTTTGCGTCAGTGAAGGGGCTGTTTCGACTAAAGAACAGCTCCTCTCCTCCTCTGTCGGTCTGGATCCAGGTCTGCGCCAGTTGCGTTGTGGCAATCACCCGTCCCTGACGAATCGACCAGCGAACCGGTACCTGACAGCGAACCGCTTCAAAGCCATTCTCCGCCGGCAGAATAACCAGATTCGCGGGATAGCCCGGCACAATACCGTAATCGTGCAGACCAAAGGTGCGGGCGCTGTTGTCGGTAATCAGCTTCAGCCCATCGTTAATCTGCTGATAGCCCATCAGTTGACAGACATGTAACCCCATATGCAGCACCTGCAGCATATTGCCGGTGCCCAGCGGGTACCACGGGTCGAAAACATCATCGTGACCGAAACAAACGTTAATACCCGCCGCCATCAGCTCCTTCACCCGGGTGATACCACGGCGCTTTGGATAATCGTCGAAACGCCCCTGGAGATGAATATTGACCAGCGGGTTAGCAACAAAGTTGATTCCCGAGAGCTTTAGTAACCGAAACAACCGCGAAGTATAGGCGCCGTTATAGGAGTGCATCGCGGTGGTATGGCTGGCCGTAACCCGTGGGCCAATGCCCTCTTTCAACGCCAGAGCCGCCACCGTTTCGACAAACCGCGACTGCTCGTCGTCAATTTCATCGCAGTGAATATCCAGCGGGCGTTGATACTGCTGCGCCAGACGGAACGCGATATGCAGCGATTCCACGCCATACTCGCGGGTAAACTCAAAGTGCGGAATGGCGCCGACCACATCGGCCCCGAGCCGCAGGGCCTCCTCCAGCAAGGCCTCACCATTGGGGTAGGATAAGATCCCCTCCTGGGGGAAGGCGACTATCTGCAAATCTACCCATGGCGCTACCTCCTGTTTCACCTCCAGCATCGCCTTTAATGCCGTCAACGTCGGGTCAGACACGTCAACGTGCGTGCGGACAAACTGAATCCCGTTGGCGATTTGCCATTTCAGCGTCTTCCACGCCCGGGCCTTCACATCTTCGTGACTCAATAGCGCCTTACGTTCTGCCCAGCGCTCAATCCCCTCAAACAGCGTCCCGGACTGGTTCCAGTTTGGCTCGCCGGCAGTTTGGGTGGTATCGAGATGAATATGCGGTTCAATAAATGGCGGGATCGCGAGCCCACCGCGGGCATTGAGCACTTCATAACTTTCGCTGCGCGCATCGCCCATCGGGGTGATATCGCCAAAACAGCCTTTATCTATCGCGATCTGCCATAGCCCTTCGCGATCGGGCAAACGTACGTTCTCAATCAACCAAAGCGGAACTGCTGTCATCTTGATGACTCCCGTGAATATGCCGTTTTTTCGCCCAACCCATAAACATTCCCCCGCATCCATTTTGTACACAAAAGCAACAACAAGGAAAAGCCTGAGTTTTCCATAACTTATAAAAATCCAGGAAAATCATAAGCATACCCATTAAGTGGTAGGCGCGGGCGATCTTGATTTGTATCAATAAGTGTACTGGCTGAATCGTTAAGGTAGGCGGTAATAGAAAAGAAATCGAGGCAAAAATGAGCAAAGTCAGAATCGCTATTATCGGTAACGGCATGGTTGGCCATCGCTTTATCGAAGAGCTTCTTGATAAGGCGCCTGCCGGACAGTTCGACATTACCGTGTTCTGTGAAGAACCCCGTATCGCTTACGACCGCGTCCACCTGTCGTCTTACTTCTCCCATCACACCGCCGAAGAGCTCTCGCTGGTCCGTGAAGGTTTTTACGAGAAACATGGCGTTAAAGTCCTGATCGGTGAACGCGCTATTACCATTAACCGCCAGGAGAAAGTGATTCACTCCAGCGCGGGACGCACCGTATTTTACGACAAGCTGGTGATGGCGACGGGTTCCTATCCGTGGATCCCGCCAATCAAAGGCGCGGACACTCAGGACTGCTTTGTGTACCGCACCATTGAAGATCTGAACGCGATTGAATCCTGCGCACGTCGCAGCAAACGCGGCGCCGTCGTCGGCGGCGGCCTGCTGGGCCTCGAAGCCGCCGGCGCGCTGAAAAACCTCGGCGTGGAAACCCACGTCATCGAATTTGCCCCCATGCTGATGGCCGAACAGCTGGATAATATGGGCGGCGAGCAGCTGAAGCGTAAAATCGAAAGTATGGGCGTGAAGGTCCATACCAGCAAAAACACCAAAGAGATTGTCCAGCAGGGCAGCGAGGCCAGAAAAACCATGCAGTTCGCCGATGGCAGCGAGCTGCAGGTTGATTTTATCGTCTTCTCAACCGGTATTCGTCCACGCGATAAGCTGGCGACCCAATGCGGTCTGGCCGTGGCGCAGCGTGGCGGTATCGTGGTCAATGACACCTGCCAGACCTCCGATCCGGATATCTATGCTATCGGCGAATGCGCCAGCTGGAACAACCGCGTCTACGGTCTGGTGGCGCCGGGTTATAAAATGGCCCAGGTGACCGTCGACCATCTCCTCGGCAACGACAACCGCTTTATCGGGGCCGATCTCAGCGCCAAACTGAAGCTGCTTGGCGTTGACGTGGGCGGCATCGGCGATGCGCATGGCCGCACGCCTGGCGCCCGCAGCTACGTCTATCTTGATGAAAGCAAAGAAGTCTATAAACGACTGATCGTCAGCGAAGACAATAAAACCCTGCTTGGCGCGGTGCTGGTCGGAGACACCAGCGATTACGGCAATCTGCTGCAGCTGGTGCTCAACGGTATTGAACTGCCGGAAAACCCGGACTCGCTGATTCTGCCGGCACACGCCGGCAGCGGTAAGCCGTCAATCGGCGTCGATAAACTGCCGGACAGCGCGCAAATCTGCTCCTGCTTCGACGTGACTAAAGGGATGCTGATTTCCGCCATCAACAAAGGCTGCCATACCGTCGCCGCGCTGAAAGCAGAAACCAAAGCCGGTACCGGCTGCGGCGGCTGTATTCCGCTGGTGACCCAGGTGCTGAACGCGGAGCTGGCGAAACAGGGGATCGAAGTGAACCACAATCTGTGCGAACACTTTGCCTACTCCCGCCAGGAGCTGTTCCACCTGATTCGCGTAGAAGGGATTAAAACCTTCGAAGAGCTGCTGGCGAAACACGGAAAAGGCTACGGCTGCGAAGTGTGTAAGCCGACCGTTGGCTCTCTGTTGGCCTCCTGCTGGAATGAGTACATTCTCAAGCCTCAGCATACGCCGCTGCAGGATACGAACGATAACTTCCTCGCCAATATCCAGAAAGACGGGACCTATTCGGTTATCCCGCGCTCCGCCGGCGGCGAAATTACGCCGGAAGGTCTGGTGGCCGTAGGGCGCATCGCGCGCGAATATAATCTCTACACCAAAATCACCGGTTCCCAGCGTATCGGCCTGTTCGGCGCGCAAAAAGACGACCTGCCTGAAATCTGGCGTCAGCTGATTGAAGCGGGCTTCGAAACCGGCCACGCGTATGCCAAAGCGCTGCGTATGGCGAAAACCTGCGTCGGCAGCACCTGGTGCCGCTACGGCGTCGGCGACAGCGTGGGCTTCGGCGTCGAGCTGGAAAATCGCTACAAAGGCATCCGTACGCCGCATAAAATGAAGTTTGGCGTCTCCGGCTGTACCCGTGAATGTGCGGAGGCGCAGGGTAAGGATGTGGGGATTATCGCCACCGAGAAGGGCTGGAATTTATATGTCTGCGGCAACGGCGGGATGAAGCCGCGTCACGCCGACCTGCTGGCTGCCGATCTCGACCGCGAAACGCTGCTCAGCTATCTCGATCGCTTTATGATGTTCTATATCCGTACCGCCGATAAGCTGACGCGTACCGCGCCGTGGTTAGACAACATGGAAGGCGGCATCGACTACCTGCGTAGCGTCATTATCGACGACAAGCTGGGCCTGAACGCCCACCTGGAAGAAGAGCTGGCGCGTCTGCGTGCCGCTGTCGCCTGTGAGTGGACCGAGACGGTCAACAATCCGGCGGCACAAACCCGCTTCAAACACTTTATCAACAGCAACCAGCGCGACCCGAATGTCCAGGTCGTACCGGAACGCGAGCAGCACCGTCCGGCGACGCCGTATGAGCGTATCCCGGTCGCTCTGGTGGAGGAGAACGCATGAGCCAGTGGGTAAACATCTGCAAGATTGACGATATTCTGCCTGCAACCGGCGTCTGTGCGCTGCTGGGTCAGCAGCAGGTCGCCCTGTTCCGGCCTTACCATGACGATCGGGTCTATGCGATCAGCAATATCGACCCGTTCTTCAATGCCAGCGTGCTGTCGCGAGGCATCATTGCCGAGCATGAGGGTGAGCTGTGGGTCGCCAGCCCATTGAAGAAACAGCGCTTCCGTCTGCGCGACGGCCTGTGCATGGAAGATGCAAGCCACTCCATTGCGCATTTCGATGCGCGCGTGAAAGACGGCAACGTTCAGCTGAAGGCATGATGCCCTGAGGTTCCCGCCGCGCTCCGGCGGGAACCATATTTTCTTCTTATGCCAACTAAGCGGTAGGCGCCCGAAAAATCGTATATTGTGCCAACCCTCTGCTGCTATGCTACGACCGCTTATCCCTCTCCCACTGCTTGCTGCGAGGATGTTCCGTGGATCACTTACCTATTTTTTGTCAGCTGCGCGGCCGCGACTGCTTACTGGTCGGCGGCGGTGATGTTGCCGAACGCAAGGCGCGCCTGCTGCTCGATGCCGGCGCCAGAGTCACGGTCAACGCGCTGGGGTTCTCGCCGCAGTTCCATGTGTGGGCCGATTCACAGATGCTGACCCTGGTGCAAGCGCCGTTCACCCCGACGCTTCTCGACACCTGCTGGCTGGCCATCGCCGCCACCGACGATGAGGATGTCAATCAGCAGGTCAGCGACGCGGCAGAGGCACGGCGGATATTCTGTAACGTGGTCGATGCGCCGCAGCAGGCCAGCTTTATTATGCCGTCGATCATTGACCGCTCGCCGCTGATGGTCGCGGTCTCCTCTGGCGGTACCTCACCGGTGCTGGCGCGGCTGCTGCGGGAAAAGCTGGAGTCGATTCTGCCGCTCCACTTAGGCCAGCTGGCCCACTATGCCGGCCAGCTGCGGTCGCGGGTGAAAAAACAGTTTGCGACGGTCGGCGAACGTCGACGTTTCTGGGAAAAGCTGTTCATCAACGACCGTCTGGCGCAATCGCTGGCCAATGAAGACCGCCAGGCCGTTGCCGATACTACCGAGCAACTGTTAACGGAGCCGCTGGATCACCGTGGCGAAGTGGTGTTGGTCGGCGCCGGTCCCGGCGATGCCGGGCTGCTGACTCTCAAAGGGCTCCAGCAGATCCAGCAGGCGGACGTCGTGGTGTATGACCGCCTGGTCTCTGACGACATTATGAATCTGGTACGTCGCGACGCCGATCGGATTTTCGTCGGTAAACGCGCGGGCTATCACTGCGTGCCGCAGGAAGAGATTAACCAAATCCTGCTGCGCGAGGCGCAGAACGGACGTCGCGTGGTGCGCCTGAAAGGTGGCGATCCCTTTATTTTTGGCCGCGGCGGCGAAGAGCTGGAAACCCTGTGCAACGCCGGGATCCCCTTCTCGGTGGTACCAGGAATTACCGCGGCTTCAGGCTGTTCCGCCTATTCAGGTATCCCGTTAACCCATCGCGATTTCGCCCAGGGCGTCCGCCTGATCACCGGCCATCTGAAGACAGGCGGCGAGCTGGATTGGGAAAACCTGGCGGTAGAGAAGCAGACGCTGGTGTTTTATATGGGGCTGAACCAGGCCTCTGCTATCCGGGAGAACCTGATTGCTCACGGCATGGCGGCGGATATGCCCGCGGCTATCGTTGAGAACGGCACGGCGGTCAGCCAAAGAGTCGTCGCCGGCACCTTAGATCGGCTGGATGTTCTGGCGCAGCAGATGGCCAGCCCGGCGCTGATTATCGTGGGCCGCGTGGTCAGCCTGCGCGACAAGCTGAACTGGTTCTCCCATCACTGATACTGACGTTTCGGGTTCGGCTCGCGGACCCCGAGAAACTGACCGGCAAACGTCGCATATGCTGAAAATACAAAAGGGCGGGATTGACCCGCCCTTTTCTGTTTCTCGCCCGGCTATCGCTTACGGCTTAGCCACAAAACCAATGGCTTCATAGACCGCTTTCAGCGTTTGCGACGCGCGAGCGCTGGCTTTTTCCGCCCCGTCTCTCATCACCTGATTGAGGAACGCTTCGTCGTTACGGAAGCGGTTATAGCGCTCCTGCAGTTCCAGCAGCATACCGGACACCGCATCAGCCACTTCGCCTTTCAGGTGACCATACATTTTGCCTTCGAAATGTTGCTCCAGCTGCGGAATACTCTGCCCGGTGACGCCCGAGAGGATATCCAGCAGGTTGGAAACACCGGCTTTATTCTGCTGGTCATAGCGAACAACAGGCGGCTCGTCACCGTCGGTCATTGCACGCTTAATCTTCTTCACCACCGATTTCGGGTCTTCCAGCAGGCCGATCACGTTATTGCGGTTGTCGTCTGACTTGGACATTTTCTTTGTCGGTTCAAGCAGGGACATCACGCGAGCGCCGGAGGCAGGAATAAACGGCTCAGGCACTTTAAACACCTCGCCGTAAAGGGCGTTGAAGCGCTGCGCGATATCGCGGCTCAGCTCCAGGTGCTGTTTCTGATCTTCGCCAACCGGAACCTGGTTGGTCTGATACAGCAGAATGTCCGCCGCCATCAGCACCGGATAGTCAAACAGACCGGCGTTAATGTTTTCCGAATAGCGCGCGGATTTGTCTTTGAACTGGGTCATACGGCTCAGTTCACCGAAATAGGTGTAGCAGTTCAGCGCCCAGCCCAGCTGCGCGTGCTCCGGCACGTGCGACTGAACGAAGATGGTGCTTTTCTCCGGGTCGATACCGCATGCCAGGTAAAGCGCCAGAGTATCCAGCGTCGCTTTACGCAGTTTCTCAGGATCCTGACGCGCGGTGATGGCATGCAAATCTACGATGCAGTAGATGCAGTGATAATCATCCTGCATGCTCACCCATTGACGCAGCGCACCCATATAGTTGCCAATGGTCAATTCACCTGAGGGCTGTGCGCCACTAAAAACGATGGGCTTAGTCATTTTTCAATTCCTGAGTTTCACTATACGGTAGCCCAAGAGCGGGCAAGAGTTCATTAAACTGGTCAAAGATATAGTCCGGTTCGCTGAGCGCGATCGACTCGCCGTAGTTATATCCGTAGGTCAGCCCGATGGAGCGGCAGCCCGCGGCTTTAGCCGCCTGGATATCATTACGTGAATCACCAACGAACAGCAGCTCAGCAGGCGCCAGGCCCAGCTTCTGCGCCACAAGCAGCAGGGGATCCGGATGGGGTTTTTTATTCTTCACATCATCGCCGCCGATGACGACCGTAAAATACTTCGCGATATCCAACGCGTCCAGAATTGGCGCAACGAACGGCGTCGGCTTGTTGGTCACCAGCGCCAGCGGCAGGCCTTTCGCATGCAGTGCGCCAAGCGTATCAGCCACCGCCGGGAACAGAAAACTGCCTTCTTCCGCCGCTTCAGCATAGTAGCGATCGAACAGCTTACGCAGCACCATCAGCTGCTCTGCCTGTGGAATATCGTCATGATCGACGGAGGGTTTCCCCATCGCAGCACGCTGGGTTGCGCGTTCCTGACGCGCCCAGCTCAGGGCCCGCTCCATCAGAACATCCGCACCGTTGCCGATCCAGGTTACGACGCGCGCCTCGCCGGCCATCGGTAGCTCCAGCGCATAGAGCGCGCTATCAACCGCCGCTGTCAAACCCGGCGCGCTATCGACCAGCGTGCCGTCAAGGTCAAAGGCGACACCGCGAACAGAGTGTAATTTATCCATGACTAACCTTTGCTAATTCACTACGCATTTGATCGATAACCTCCTTGTAGTCCGGACGATCGAAAATCGCCGAACCGGCAACAAACATATCTGCGCCTGCCGCCGCAATATCCGCAATATTACTGACCTTCACGCCGCCGTCGACTTCCAGACGAATATCATAACCCGACGCATCGATGCGCTGACGCACTTCGCGCAGTTTATCCAGAGTCTGGGGGATGAAGGACTGACCGCCGAACCCCGGGTTAACGGACATCAGCAGAATAACGTCCAGCTTATCCATCACATAATCAAGGTAGCTCAGCGGCGTGGCCGGGTTAAACACCAGACCGGCTTTACAGCCATGTTCTTTGATCAGCTGCAGGCTGCGATCGACGTGCTCAGAGGCTTCCGGGTGGAAGGTGATGATGCTGGCGCCCGCCGCGGCGAAATCAGGAATGATGCGGTCGACCGGTTTCACCATCAGGTGCACGTCGATCGGGGCGGTGATGCCATAGTTGCGTAGCGCTTTCAACACCATAGGGCCGATGGTCAGATTCGGCACGTAGTGGTTGTCCATCACGTCAAAGTGCACAACGTCCGCACCTGCAGCCAGCGCTTTGGCGGTATCCTCGCCCAGGCGGGCAAAATCAGCCGACAGAATCGAAGGGGCAATCAAATACTGCTTCATCCGCATCTCCTTGAAATTATTTAGTCTTGGGCGGACGGTAAAGAGCCAGAAGCTCGTCCACCTTCTTTCGTGTACCACCGTTGCTGCTGATACTGCGTCGAACTTTGACGACATGCAGTTTAGCCTGACGATACCATTCGCGCGTGAGCGCCGTATCGTGGTTGGAAATCAGAACCGGAACCCGCTGCTCCAGCAGGTTCTCCGCCAGCTGCGCCAGATGGGCCTGCTGCTCGGCGTTAAAGCTGTTCGTATGATAGGCCGTAAAATTGGCGGTAGACGATAATGGCGCATACGGCGGATCGCAATAGACCACCGAAGAACCGTCCGCGCGCGCCATACTGTCGGCATACGACTCACAGTAGAAGTACGCATTCTGCGCCTTCTGGGCAAAATGATACAGCTCAGCTTCCGGGAAGTAGGGCTTCTTATAACGGCCGAACGGTACGTTAAATTCGCCGCGCAGATTATAGCGACACAGGCCATTGTAGCCATGGCGATTCAGATACAGGAACAGCACCGCACGACGCAGCGGATCCTGACTTTGGTTGAATTCAGTACGGAACTGATAGTACTGCTCTGCCGCGTTATTCTCGGGCGTAAACATTTCACGCGCCGCCGCAACGTACTCATCCGTCCGCAATTTAACGATGTTGTAAAGACCGATCAGGTCGCTGTTGATGTCCGCCAGAATATAACGAGAAAAGTCGGTATTAAGAAATACCGACCCTGCGCCAACAAAGGGCTCAATCAGACAATCGCCTTGCGGCAAGTGTTTCTTTATATCGTCAAGCAGGGGGTATTTACCCCCTGCCCATTTCAGAAAAGCGCGATTCTTTTTCATGCTGCCTAACTAATTACCACATTCTCCGGCTGTGGAGAAAGCTCCGACAGCACCCTGCGCTTAAGACTACACCGCACTTACTTCAGATCGGCCTGAACCTGATGCAGCGGTTTCGCCCACGGGTTTTTCGCCTGCACATCCGCTGGCAGAGTGGCTACAGCACGCTTCGCTTCATCTTTCGAAGCGTAGATACCGCTGACCAGTACATACCATGGCTGACCGTTACGCGTGGTCTCGTAGACGACATATTTATCCAGCTTCTCTTTCTTCGCCCAGCTATTCAGGTTGTTGTAGTTGGAGGAGCTGCTGAGTTGCAGAGTGTAGTTACCCGACGGCGCCGCTTTCATCGAGCTGACATCACCCGCTGTTTTACCCCCGGCAGTTGCAGCCGGAGCCGCCGTCGCCGCAGCGGTAGCCGCTGGTGCGGTCGCGGTTGTCGTTGTCGTCGGAGCCGGCTTCGTCGTCTGTGCGGTGGCAACAGGTTTGCTCGGCTGAGCGACAGGCGCTTTCACCGGCGCAGCCGCAGCGGTGCTTTCAACACGCTTCGGCTGAACAGGTTTCGCTTCAACCGGCGCTTTCGCCACTGGTTTCGGCTCAATCACCGTATGCTTACGCTCTACCGGACGCGGAGCGGCGGCAGTCTGACGTTCAGTTGTTGCCTGACGCGGGGCGGCGCCATTACGGACAGGAGCAACGGTCGCCGGTTCAGTCGGCAGCGTAGAGTTCGCTACGGCGCTGTCAATCTGGCCCTGCTGCTGAGTCAAGGCATTATTCAGGTCGCCCTGCACCTCAACACGCTGCTGTCCCTGCGGCTCAGCGCTAGTCTGACCCTGAGTCGGATTAGAGGCGATCGGCGGCAGAGAAACATCCTGCTGCGGGTTGTTTGCCGTGGTCTGGTCCTGAGCGACAGGCTGGCCATTGCCAGACTGTCCATTGTCAGACTGATCGCCTGACAGGTTAATGCTCTTTTCGCCTGACGCGGTTTGTTCACTGGAAGAGGATGGCGATTTCAGTGCAGAGCCAATGCCAACGATCAGCAGCAGCAGCACGAGAATCCCCACCCCCATCATAATATACTGGCGGGAGGCTGGCTTCGCGGGCGCTTTCTTACGCTTGCGCGGACGACGCTCAACCTGCTGCTCTTCCGACTCTTCGTCTTCTTCAGACTCTACGTCCGCTTCATACTCTTCTTCATCGCGCTCACGGCGTGCTTTGCTGGCGCGCGTCGGACGGCTGTCGTCCGCATCAAGATCGACATCATCAAAATTGATCTGCGGATCGCTATCGCGCTCGGAAGATTGACGGGAACGACCAGTACGACGATCGCTGCGATCGGCTTTCAGATCATCTTCTGGTTTTAATTCATCCATTTAACACCCCACTAAAAGGCTTATGCTCACGACTATTGCATGTCACCTGAAATGATAACGCCGCGCGGACGCGGCTAGACCTTCTTATTGTTGCGCTAGCTGAGTATCAGCAATCGCGCCAAGAACAACATCATGCGACACTCCGCCGCGAACTTCGCTTTTCCCTATTGCCAGCGGTAGCACCAGCCGCATTTCGCCTGCCAGCACCTTTTTATCACGCATCATGTGGGGCAGATACGCCTGCGCAGTCATCTCCTGCGGCCCACGTACCGGCAAGCCCGCACGCTGCAGCAGCGTCACGATACGCTGTGTATCCTGTGCGCTGAACTGCCCTAATCGCTCGGACGTATGCGCGGCCATCACCATACCGGCAGCAACGGCTTCACCGTGTAGCCAGTTACCGTAGCCCATTTCGGCTTCGATAGCATGACCAAAAGTATGTCCAAGATTGAGTAAAGCACGTAACCCGGTTTCGCGCTCGTCGGCCGCAACAACTTCGGCTTTCAGCTCACAGCAACGACGAATACAGTACGCCATCGCCTTCTCATCAAGCGCCATCAGCGCATCGATATTGCTTTCCAGCCAGCTGAAGAATTCACCGTCGAGGATAATGCCGTATTTGATCACTTCGGCCAGTCCGGAAGAGAGTTCACGGGCCGGCAACGTCTTAAGACAGTTGAGATCGACGACCACGGAAACCGGCTGCCAGAAGGCACCAATCATGTTTTTACCAAGAGGGTGATTGACGGCCGTCTTGCCGCCGACCGAAGAGTCCACCTGCGACAGCAGGGTGGTTGGAACCTGGATAAAACGCACGCCGCGCTGATAGCTAGCCGCGGCAAAGCCGGTTAAATCACCGACCACGCCGCCGCCGAGCGCCACCAGAGTGGTGTCACGGCCGTGCGGTTTTTGCAGTAAAGCGGTAAAGACCGAGTCCATCACCGTCAGGCTTTTGTACTGCTCGCCGTCGGGTAGAATGACGCTATCTACGTTAACCCCCGCCTGCTCCAGTACAGAGCGAACGTTATCCAGATAAAGCGGCGCCAGCGTTTCATTGGTGACCAGCATAACCTGGTCGCCTGATTTCAGTGGCTGGAAGGAAGCTGGATCGTTAAACAAACCAGCCGCGATGGTAATCGGGTAACTACGTTCCCCGAGGGTTACAGTAAGCCTCTCCATAACGCGACGTCCACCTCAGTTGCTTTTTACTCTGACGCTCTTTATTAAGCCAGAATCAATTGCTTTCCAGCATATGAATAATCTGGTTTGCCACTACTTTTGCGCTCTGATCGTCGGTACGGATAGTGACGTCAGCAATCTCTTCATACAGTGGGTTGCGTTCGTCGGCCAACGCTTCAAGAACTTCGCGAGGCGGCGCTTCAACTTGTAAGAGAGGACGCTTTTTATCGCGCTGCGTACGGGCAAGCTGCTTTTCGATCGTTGTTTCCAGGTACACCACCACGCCGCGGGCGGAGAGACGGTTACGCGTTTCACGGGATTTCACAGAGCCGCCGCCAGTCGCCAGCACAATTCCCTGTTTTTCCGTCAACTCATTGATGATCTTTTCTTCACGGTCGCGGAAGCCGTCTTCACCTTCGACATCGAAAACCCAGCCCACATCTGCGCCAGTGCGTTTCTCAATCTCTTGATCAGAATCGTAAAATTCCATATTGAGCTGTTGGGCTAACTGGCGCCCAATAGTGCTTTTGCCGGCACCCATAGGCCCAACCAGAAAGATATTGCGTTTCTCTGCCATTTTTTCGGTACTACTAAGACTATTCGTTAATGGTAAACCCGCTTCGCGAATACCCAGCGCAGCAGGACATGAACTGAAACCTCATATGCAATAGAGCGAGAGTCAGACTAAAAATTATCTCAATACTCAGGCAGGTTTGGCAACTGAATATACTCGTCATTATTCAAACTACCTCGCCGTCGGCTGCACTCATCCGCCTCCAGGTGCATAGTTATCTATGTTTCTGGGGGTAAACCAGCTTACCGCCTCGACGCATCCTGAATGATCTTGTGGATAAATCACCGGACAAAAAGGGAGGATTGATGCCGAACCCGACTCTCAAATCGGTACCCCTTGTATGCTAAATCCGTCCTCACGTCAAACACCTGAAACGTGTTTAGCAAGAAAAACCGCTTAATGCACTGCCAGAATTCGTGGGGTAATGAAGACAACCAGTTCACGCCGTTCGTTATCTTTGCCGTCGCGACGAAACAGCTGGCCGAGCAGCGGAATGTCGCCCAGTAGCGGAATACTGTCGCGGGCAGATTTCTTTTTTTGCGAAAAGATTCCGCCCAGAGCCAGCGTTTCGCCGCTTTTCACTTCAACCTGGGTCTCAATTTCCTGTTTATCGATAGCCAACGCTTCGCCATTTTCCTGCTTCAGAACCTGACCTGGCGTATTCTCCGTAATGCGTAGTTTCAGGCGCACACGATTCTGTTGCAGAACCGTTGGCGTGACCTCCATTCCCAGTACCGCCTCTTTGAACTCAATCGATGTTGCACCGCTTTCCCCGCGCGAGACCTGATAGGGAATTTCACTCCCCTGCTTAATGCTGGCAGACTGCATATGAGAAGCCAGCAAACGCGGGCTGGCGATGATTTCCACCTGCTGTTTTTGCTCCAGCGCCGAAAGCTCCAGCTCCAGCAAGCGCCCGCTCAGGCGGCCGATATTAAACCCCACGCGATTGCTGGCATTGTTCACCGCCTGATGGCTGCTTAAGGTCGTCAGCTTACCGGAACCCGGCATGCTGCTGGCTTCGGCCATGCTCCATTTCACCCCCAGTTCACGCAGGCTGGTTTCGCTCATCGAGACAATATGTGCCGCCAGCTCGACCTGACCGACCGGCAGATCCATCTCCTGGGCCCACGCGGTCAATGCCGACAGATGCGCGGCATCGTCGTGAATGAACAGTCGATTGGTGCGTTTATCCACCGTCAGGCTACCCCGGGCGCTGAGCAATTTATCCCCGGACTTCGCCAGCTCGCTCGCATCAGCATGCTGCAGCATCACGCTATGCCTTTGCAAAGGCAGGTTCTGCAATTGCTTCGCGCGCGCCGCCTCTTGTTGCGCCTGCCGCGCATTTTGCCAGACCAGCGTATGCACATGCAGTACCGTGCCCTGTTGGTTATACATCAGCCCGGCGCTATCAATCACCGCGCGCAATGCCTGCTGCCAGGGAACGTTCTTCAGATGAAGCGACACCGTACCGCTGACGTCAGGCGCCACAACCAGATTTTTTTGCTGCATCTCGGCCAGCGTTTGCAGTACCTGGGCAACCGGCACATCGTCCACCACCAGCGACACGAGTTTCTCATTTTTTGCCGTCGCTATTGCTGGCAACAGCAGAAACAGCAGGCTTATCCATCGCATCATATTTTGTTCCTTTTTCCCGCAGCCATTCCCAATGCGCAGGTTCGCATCCAGGCCCTGTTGTTATTGCAACTCGCTCCGCCGTCAGCAAATGGATTCGCCAGCCTCCCGGCAAAGCGTCCTCTTTTCGCACCCGGCGCCATTGGTTACGATGATCCAGTAAATAACCCACCCAATAGTGCCGATGACCGACCGCGCCGCCATAGCGCCATTGCGCCAGCTGTGCCGTCTGGCAGCGATCCTCCGGAGGCAGAAACGGATCGCGATCGCCGGCCAGCAAGGATAGCGGCAGCGGAAGCAGCCACAGAAAACGCCAACCCTTACCCCACATCTTCGGCCTCCAGCTGTAGCGTCATCAGGAGCGTCTTTTTTTCCGGACGCAGTGAAAAGCCCGTTACACGCATTCCGCACTCCGCCAGCCAGGAAAACAGCGGCGGGACCGCCTGCCAGCGGACCTCCAGCAGCAGCTCGCCGCCGCGCCCCGACGGGCGCCAGCTCACCAGCATGGCGCCTGATACCGGCAGCGTAATCGGGGAGAACAGCGCACGCTTTTGTTCATCCAGGAAGGCATTTTGCAAGGTAGTCTGCAGCGGTATTAACCGAAGCCACTGCTGGCGCAGACGGAGATGTCCGTCGGTTTCTGCCGGTGGAGGCGAAGCTGAGAGCCGGAAAAAAATCACCGCGATCAGCCCCAGAACAATCGGCAGCGCGAGCCGCCCGCCGCGCAGAGAAAAAAATGCCGTCATTCCACGTTCAATGAGTGCCTGCATCAGCGTGCTCTCCGCTCAGGGAAAAGCGAAACTGCCAGCGCCCCTGCTCACCGCGGCGCGTTTCATCGGCTCTGGCCGGTTTGAACCCGGCAACCGCGCTCAGCGCTTTTTCCATCCCCGCCACGGCCTTAAGATTCAGCGCCAGACCGCTCAACATCAGGGTATCGCGCTGATACTCCAGCCGGGTTAACCAGGCTTGCTCCGGTAGCTGCGCGGCGATTGCCCATAACCGGGACTGCCAGGCCTCGGTTAATGCCCTTTTTTGCTGTCTCAGGCGCAGCCGCTGTCCTTGCTGCTGTCGCTCCAGCATCATGCTTTCGCGCTGCCGGAGTGCGGACCAGAGCTGGTTTTCAGCCGCGGCTCTCACCGCAGTCAGCGCCTCAACCGCGTGACGCTCAGCCCGCTTAACCTGAGCAATCATCAGCAAGATCAGTAGAAACCCCACCGCGTACAGCAGCACGATACGCAGCCGCTGGCGGCGACGCGCTTCACGCCAGGGCAAAAAATTCACCACCGCCGTCATCGTTGCCGCCCTCCTAACGCCAGCCCAATCGCCACGGCATAGCGCTCTCCACAGTCCGGCAGCGGTGGCTGCAGGCGATAAATCACGCGCCAGGGGTCAAAAGAGGTCTCATCGCCAGAACGCGTGGCGCAGCGCTGGAGTGATTTGGCATCGATCAACCGGGAGAGCTGTGAAAACGAAGAGACTTCAGCGCACGGCAAACTGCCCCAGCCTTCCCGCGTTGCCCACAGCCAATGAGGATCGTTGCGCCACGCGAGGCCTTGCGAGCCAGACGGCAGCCAGGGGAGGAATGCTGCCAGCGCGCAGGCATCCGGTACAATGCCTGCGATGCTCAGCTTCAGGCGGGCGGCGAGCTGACGCAGAACGTCGATATCCAGGCGTTGTGCAGCCGTCACCCGCCATTCGTTCTTTGCCGGCGCGGCGGAATAATCGACACATAGCGAGGCGGCCGGCATCTCCAGCTGTTGCGCCATCACGCTGGCTATCCAGGTTGCCCGCTCCTTATCGCGCAGAGACAGCTGCGGACGCGGCAGCTGCTTTTGTAACGTTCGGCTGGCCGGAAACGCAATGCTGACCTGATGTTGCAAAGGCAGTTCCCGCCGCCAGTTCTGCAACCGTTCAGCCAGCGCAGCCACGTCAACCACCATGCCATGGCGCACGATGCCGGGCGCCAGTTCGATATCCCACCAGCGGCATAACGCCCAGCGGGAACGCGCGTAGCGCAGTGCGACCAGCACTATTGCGTCCTGTTGAATATGCATCCCGATTCGCCAGTTGCTGAAAGCCATGCTTACGATCTCCTTGTCCGCCATTACGGCTCGACTCTATCAATGCACCAGGCTTGCCTTTATACTACCGCGCGTTTGTTTATAAACTGCCCAAATTAAACTTAATGGGAAATCTCCGGTGAAGTTCGTAAAGTATCTATTGATCCTTGCAGTCTGTTGCGTACTGCTGGGAGCAGGCTCGGTTTTTGGCCTCTATAAATATATTGAGCCGCAACTCCCTGACGTCGCGACCCTGAAGGATGTGCGTTTGCAGATCCCGATGCAGGTCTATAGCGCGGATGGCGAGCTTATTGCGCAGTATGGCGAGAAACGCCGTATTCCCGTCACGCTGCAGCAAATGCCGCCCGAGCTGATCAAAGCGTTTATTGCCACCGAAGATAGTCGTTTCTATGAACATCACGGCGTCGATCCGGTCGGTATTTTCCGTGCAGCCAGCGTCGCCATGTTCTCAGGCCATGCCTCACAGGGCGCCAGTACCATCACCCAGCAGTTAGCGCGTAACTTCTTCCTGAGCCCGGAGAAGACGCTGATGCGTAAGATCAAAGAGGCCTTTCTGGCGATTCGCATCGAGCAGTTGCTGAATAAAGACGAAATCCTTGAGCTGTACCTGAATAAAATCTATCTCGGCTACCGCGCCTATGGCGTCGGCGCGGCGGCGCAGGTTTACTTTGGTAAATCTATCGACCAGCTTAGCCTGAGCGAAATGGCCGTTATCGCCGGCCTGCCTAAAGCACCATCGACATTTAACCCGCTCTATTCCATGGACCGCGCGACCGCGCGTCGTAACGTTGTTCTGGCACGTATGCTGAGCGAAGGCTATATCACGCAGACGCAATACGATCAGGCGCGCAACGAAGCCATTGACGCCCGCTACCACGCACCGGAAATCGCTTTCTCGGCGCCTTATCTCAGTGAAATGGTCCGCCAGGAGATGGTCAACCGCTATGGCGAGCAGGCATATGAAGATGGCTACCGCGTTTACACCACTATCACGCGCAAAAACCAGCAGTCCGCTCAGCAAGCCGTCCGCAATAACGTGCTCGATTACGATATGCGCCATGGCTACCGCGGCCCGGCCAACGTGCTGTGGAAAGTGGGCGAAACGCCCTGGGATCAGGCGAAAATCATCGCATCGCTGAAAAGCCTGCCCGGCTACGGGCCGCTTGCTCCAGCGGTGATTACCTCGGCAAATTCCCAGGAAGCGGTCGCGCTATTAAGTAATGGAACGTCGGTCACGCTGAACATGGAGGGCGTCCGCTGGGCGCGTCGCTTTATCTCCGATACCCAGCAAGGAGCGACTCCGCGCAAGGTCACCGATGTCCTGCAGTCCGGGCAGCAAATTTGGGTCCGTCAGGTCGGCGACAGCTGGTGGTTGTCGCAGGTACCGGATGTGAACTCGGCGCTGGTTTCCATTAACCCGCAGAACGGCGCCATTATCGCCCTGGTCGGCGGGTTCGACTTCAATCAAAGTAAATTCAACCGCGCGACCCAGGCCCTACGCCAGGTAGGCTCGAACATTAAGCCGTTCCTCTACACCGCGGCGATGGATAAAGGCCTGACGCTGGCCAGTATGCTTAACGATGTGCCGATTTCCCGTTGGGACGCCGGTGCCGGTTCCGACTGGCAGCCGAAAAACTCCCCGCCGCAGTACGCCGGCCCGATTCGCTTGCGTCAGGGACTGGGGCAGTCGAAGAACGTCGTGATGGTTCGCGCCATGCGTGCCATGGGCGTGGATTACGCGGCGGAGTATCTACAGCGTTTCGGTTTCCCGGCGGGGAATATCGTGCATACCGAGTCGCTGGCGCTGGGGTCCGCATCCTTTACGCCGCTGCAGGTTGCGCGCGGTTATTCGGTGATGGCCAACGGCGGCTTCCTGGTTACGCCATTCTTTATCAGCAAAATCGAGACCGATCAGGGCGGCGTGATCTTTGAGGAGCGGCCTAAAGTTGCCTGTCCGCAGTGCAACCTGCCGGTCATTTACGGCGATACGCCGAAATCCGACGTGCTGGAAAATAAGGATGTCGAAGATGTCGCGACCTCGACAACACCGCAGAACTCCGCGGTGCCGCCGCAGCCAGAGCTTGAACAGGTCAACCAGGCGCTGGTTGCCCAATCCGGCGCCCAGGAATACGCGCCGCATGTGATCAGCACGCCATTGTCATTCCTGATTAAAAGCGCCCTGAACAGTAACATCTTCGGCGAACCGGGCTGGATGGGTACCGGCTGGCGCGCCGGGCGCGATCTGCAGCGCCACGATATCGGCGGTAAAACGGGGACCACCAACAGCTCAAAAGATGCGTGGTTCTCCGGCTACGGCCCGGGTGTCGTGACGTCGGTATGGATTGGTTTTGACGATCACCGCCGCGATCTGGGGCGGACTACCGCATCCGGCGCGATTAAAGATCAGATTTCCGGCTATGAGGGGGGAGCCAAAAGCGCCCAGCCAGCCTGGGATGACTTTATGAAACGCGTGCTGGAAGGCGTACCTGAAGAGCCATTAACCCCGCCGCCTGGCGTGGTAACGGTCAATATCGACCGCAGCACCGGTCAGTTGGCGAGCGGCGGTAACAGCCGCGCCGAATACTTCATTGATGGCACACAGCCGACCCATCAGGCGGTGCATGAAGTGGGGACCACGATCACCGATGGTGGCGGTGAAACCCACGAACTGTTCTGACAAAAAAAGCGCCTGCGGGCGCTTTTTTTCTGCTTCTCTCTGCAGGCCATGGTGACAGGCCGGATGTTTGGCAAAGCGCCGGGCGGTCTACAGGCGTCCCTGAGCCTTCAGCCACTCGCGGACCAAAAACAGGGCGCTGACGTTGCGCGCTTCGTTAAAATCTTCATCATCCAACAGCGCCATTAGCTGCGACAGCGGCCAGCGCACCTGCGGTAAAGGTTCCGGCTCATCGCCAGGCAGCGATTCCGGGTACAGATCTTCAGCCACCAGGATATTCATCTTGCTGGAGAAATAAGAGGGTGCCATGCTCAGTTTTTTCAGGAACGTCAGCTTATTGGCGCCGAAACCGACCTCTTCTTTCAGTTCACGGTTAGCGGCTTCCATGACGGTTTCACCCGGATCAATCAGCCCTTTAGAAAAACCAAGCTCATAAGATTCGGTGCCAACGGCATATTCACGAATCAGAATGAGATGGTCATCGACAATCGGTACAATCATCACGGCTTCACGCGTCGAAGGGCGCATGCGTTCATAAACGCGACGCACGCCGTTGCTGAATTCCAGGTCCACGCTTTCAACGTTAAAAAGACGCGAGCGCGCTACTGTTTCAACATTGAGAATGGTGGGTTTTTGTAATGATTTGCTCATTGTTATCGATCTATGCTGTGATTCCAGAAGTCATTGTGCGATACGCAGCACGGTTTCGGCAATTCAATTCGCCACTTATTTACATAGTTGCAACCTGCACTCGCAAAACGAGAGAATCAGAAAGATAAAAAAGTCAATAGGTTGAAATGTTTTTGAGAATTTACTGATTCCTGGATTTTAACGATTTTGATAAGCTTGTATGCTGCTGTATCGCACAATAAATTTTCCCGTATACATACGATATCTGCCGAGAGCACACTGCAGGTTCACGCAAAGTGTTAAGCAACTAAAGACACCTGTAAGAAAAGAATAACTACGATGGGATGGGCATGGGCACCTTTCTGATTTCTTTCACAGCTCTGCTAATCTGCGCATTGCTTATCGGGTGGTGGTATCGATCGCATGCCAGACGTCGCCGCCTCCCTCTCCTGCATGCCTTTAGCGATGCCGTCACCCGCAAGCTTTCTGAGCAAGAACGCCGCGCGGTGGAAAAGTACCTTGAAGGTCTCAACCACGCCCGACAAATGCCGGCATCGGGGGCAAGCGTTGCCCCTGCCGTACTGTCTCTCACCCAACAGAGCGATACTGTTTTCACGGTGACCCGTGCCATTACGCGCTATGGCATTACCACCGATGACCCGAACAAATGGCGCTACTTCCTCGACTCGGTGGAGGTGCATCTGCCGCCTTTCTGGGAGCAGTATATCAATGACGAAAATAGCGTTGAGCTGATACCCACCGACAGCCTGCCGCTGGTCATTGCCCTCAATGGCCATGCGCTCAGCGACTACCCGCAGGAGAGCCGCAGTTATGCCCTCGAACGGGCGTCGTCAACCCAGGCGTCAATCCGCGGGGAAGAGAGCGAGCAGATCGAGCTGTTGAGCATTCGCCAGGAAACGGCAGAGGAATACGCGCTGAGTCGGCCGGATGGGCTGCGTGAAGCGATCTTTATCGTCACCTCGTTCCTGCTGTTTTACTTCAGCCTGATAAGCCCCTATGTTTTTACCCCGTGGCTACTGCTCGGTGGACTACTGTTCCTGGCTGCGGGCCTGTGGGGTATCTACGCGCCGCCGCGTAAAGCGGCGCTCCGGGAGATCCACTGCCTGCGCGGGATGCCCAAACGCTGGGGTCTGTTTGGCGAAAATGACCAGGAGCATATCAATAATATCTCCCTGGGTATTATCGATCTGATCTATCCGCGCCACTGGCAGCCCTGGATTGCCCAGGATCTCGGCCAGCAGACGGATATCGATATCTATCTCAGCCGTCACGTCGTGCGTCAGGGGCGCTTCCTGTCGTTGCACGATGAAGTGAAAAACTTCCCGCTTCAGTACTGGCTGCGTAGCGCCATTATCGCTATCGGCGCACTGCTGGTGGTGGTGATGCTGTGGGCCAGCGTCCCGCTGAATATGCCGTTTAAGTTTACGCTTTCATGGCTGAAAGGGGCGCAAACCATTGAAGCGACTACCGTTGCCCAGCTGGAGAAGTCGCAGGTTCGCCTCGGCGATACGCTGCGATTGAAAGGTACCGGAACCTGCAATATCCACTCGCCGGATAGCTGGACGGCGAAAGAGAACTCGCCGTTTATGCCGTTTGATTGCTCGCAGATCATCTGGAATGACGCGCCTCCCCTACCGCTTCCTGAGTCCGACGTCGTCGGCAAAGCCACGGCGCTGATGCAATCCGTGCAGCGCCAGCTACATCCCGATCCGGACGATGACTCGCACGTCAGCCCCGCGCTGCGCTCGGCGATTCAGAAATCAGGCATGGTGCTGCTGGATGATTTTGGCGATATCGTCATAAAAACCAACAACCTGTGTGCGGCAAAAGATGACTGTACCCGTTTGAAAAACGCGCTGGTTAACCTGGGCAATACGCGTAACTGGGAAGCGCTCACCAAACGCGCCAACTCGGGCAAGCTGGATGGCGTCAACGTTCTGCTGCGCCCGGTTAGCGCCGAGTCGCTGGAAAATCTGGTCACCACCTCAACGGCACCGTTTGTCATTCGCGAAACCTCACGCGCAGCGCAGGCCCTTAACAGTCCGGCTCCCGGCGGTTTCCTGATTGTCAGTGATGAAGGCAGCGATCTGGTCAATCAGCCGTGGCCGACCACCAGCTTGTATGACTATCCGGCGCATGAACAGTGGGGCGAACTGCAGCGTCTGGCCAGAATGCTGATGCATACGCCGTTCCACGCCGAGGGGATTGTGACCAATCTCTATACCGATGCCAATGGCACGCAGCACATCAACCTGCATCGTATTCCAGACCGTTCAGGTCTGTGGCGCTATCTGGGGACGACGCTGCTTCTGCTGACCATGCTGGGCTGCATGTCGTGGCACGGGATCCTGACGATTCGTCGCTACCAGCGTCATCGCCAGCGAATGGAAGATATTCAGAAATACTACGAAAGCTGCCTGAATCCGGTACTCATCCCCTCGCCGGAACATCAAGAGTAATTCCCTGCGCGGCGGGGTGTGATACCCTGTCGCGCATTTCCCCTCGCTGGAGACTCACCATGCATTTTGATATCGCCTGGCAGGAGGTTGATACCGTTCTGCTGGATATGGATGGCACGCTGCTCGACCTCGCCTTCGACAACTATTTTTGGCAAAAGCTGGTGCCGGAAACCTGGGGAGCGGCACGCGGGCTCAACCTGCAGGAGGCCAAAGAGGCGATGCACCAGGAGTATCACGCGGTGCAGCATACGCTAAACTGGTACTGTCTGGACTACTGGAGCGAGCGCCTGAATTTGGATATTCGTGCGATGACCAGCGAGCAGGGGCCAAGAGCAGCCCTGCGTGAAGATACCGTCCCGTTCCTTGATGCGCTCAAGGCCAGCGGCAAGCGGCGCATCCTGCTGACCAACGCCCATCCGCATAATCTGGCGGTAAAGCTTGAACATACCGGTCTCGACGCACACCTTGATTTATTGCTTTCTACCCACACATTTGGTTATCCGAAAGAAGATCAGCGTCTGTGGCGTGCGGTGGCGGAAGAAACCGGCTTCGATGCGCGCAAAACGCTCTTTGTTGACGATAGCGAGGCGATTCTCGATGCCGCGGCTCAGTTTGGTGTTCGCTACTGCCTGGGCGTCACGAATCCGGATTCCGGACTGGCGGAAAAAAGCTATGCCCGACATCCGGGATTGAACGACTACCGGCGCCTGATCCCTTCGCTGACTCCAAAGGAGAGGCCATGAAAGAGAAGCCCGTCGAAGCCGTCAGGCTGGACAAATGGCTTTGGGCAGCCCGCATTTATAAAACCCGTGCGCTGGCGCGCGAGATGATTGAAGGCGGCAAGGTGCATTACAACGGACAGCGCAGCAAGCCGGGTAAAATCGTTGAGCCGGGCGCCACTCTGACGCTACGCCAGGGCAACGACGAACGTATTCTGCTGGTCAAAGGGATAACCGAACAGCGCCGACCTGCCAGTGAAGCCGTCGCCTTGTATGAAGAGACGGCAGAGAGCATCGAAAAACGCGAGAAAATGGCGCTGGCGCGCAAAATGAACGCGCTGACCATGCCGCATCCCGACAGACGTCCGGACAAGAAAGAACGCCGCGACCTGATGAGATTTAAACACGGCGACAGTGAGTAACCGCCTATACCTGTAGGCACCGCTGTTGCCAGCAAGAGAGACCATTATGACTCAACACGATCAATTACATCGTTATCTGTTTGAAAACTATGCCGTACGCGGTGAACTGGTTACCGTTTCGGAAACCCTGGAACAGATTCTGGCGAACCACAGCTACCCGCAGCCGGTCAAAACCGTGCTGGCAGAGCTGCTCGTTGCCACCAGCCTGCTGACCGCGACGCTGAAGTTTGCCGGCGATATCACCGTGCAGCTGCAGGGCGATGGTCCTCTGTCTCTGGCGGTAATCAACGGGACGAATCAGCAGCAGCTGCGCGGCGTCGCGCGGACTCAGGGCGACATTCCGGAAGATGCAGACCTGAAAACGCTGGTCGGTAACGGGTATCTGGTCATCACCATCTCTCCGGATGAAGGCGAGCGCTATCAGGGCGTGGTCGGTCTGGAAGGCGACACCCTGGCGGCTTGCCTGGAAGATTATTTCCAGCGCTCAGAACAGTTGCCGACGCGCCTTATCATTCGCACCGGCGAACATGAAGGGAAACCGATGGCGGGCGGCATGCTGCTTCAGGTGATGCCGGCACAAGAGACCCAGGCCAATGATTTCGACCATCTGGCTACGCTCACTGAGACCATCAAAGCCGAGGAACTGTTCACCCTCTCAGCGACTGACGTCCTGTGGCGTCTGTATCACGAAGAAGAAGTGACCGTGTACGATCCGCAGAATGTGGAATTTAAGTGTACCTGTTCCCGCGAACGCTGCGCCGGGGCGCTGAAAACGCTGCCGGATGAAGAGATCGACAGCATTCTCGCTGACGAAGGTGAAATTGATATGCACTGCGATTACTGCGGCAATCATTACCTGTTCAACGCCATGGATATTGCCGAGATTCGCAATAATGCCTCTCCGGCCGACCCGCAGGTTCACTGATAATCCTGCCCACCAGAGCTCGCGGCGGAGGTTTTCTGCCTTCGCCGCGCCTGCCGTCAACTATTTCCTCGCGTGATGAATCGATTTTCACTGAAAGAGTTACGTAATTTTCTTTCAAGAAAGCGATTACATTCACAATTCAGCAGTTTTTTTAATTACTTTTTAACCAATAAGAAACATCTATCCCCACCAACGGCCAATTTCCTGAGATAATCACGCATGTTTCGTGACAGGAGTCACCGTGTTTTTCGTAAGTAAGGCGTTTGTCGAGATACGTAAATCTATGAGCCTGGTCGCGGTCTATACCCCGAAAGAACCCCTACAATTTAAAGCAGTATATATTATTGGCTAAGGAGCAGTGACATGCGCGTTAATAATGGTTTAACCCCGCAGGATCTCAAGGCTTATGGTATCAATGACGTCCAGGATATCGTCCACAACCCTAGTTACGATACGTTGTATCAAGAAGAACTCGATCCCACTCTGGAAGGGTATGAGCGCGGCGTACTCACCAATCTGGGCGCGATCGCCGTCGATACCGGTATCTTTACCGGTCGTTCGCCGAAAGATAAATATATCGTTCGTGACGATACAACCCGCGATACCGTGTGGTGGTCTGATAAAGGCAACGGTAAAAACGACAACAAACCGCTCTCGCAGGAAACCTGGCAGCACCTGAAAGATCTGGTCACTCATCAGCTTTCCGGCAAGCGTCTGTTCATCGTTGATGCGTTCTGCGGCGCCAATGCCGACACGCGTCTGAGCGTACGCTTCATTACCGAAGTGGCCTGGCAGGCACACTTCGTCAAGAACATGTTTATTCGCCCATCCGATGAAGAACTGGCCAACTTTAAGCCGGATTTCATCGTGATGAACGGCGCCAAATGCACCAACCCGCAGTGGAAGGAGCAGGGACTCAACTCTGAAAACTTCGTTGCCTTCAACCTGACCGAGCGGATCCAGCTGATTGGTGGTACCTGGTACGGCGGCGAAATGAAGAAAGGGATGTTCTCTATCATGAACTACCTGCTGCCGCTGCAGGGGATCGCATCAATGCACTGTTCCGCTAACGTGGGCGAGAAAGGCGACGTGGCGGTCTTCTTTGGCCTCTCCGGCACCGGCAAAACCACCCTTTCCACCGATCCGAAACGCCGTCTGATCGGCGATGACGAGCACGGCTGGGATGACGATGGCGTCTTCAACTTCGAAGGCGGCTGCTATGCCAAGACCATCAAACTCTCCGAAGCCGCAGAGCCAGATATCTATCACGCGATTCGTCGTGATGCGCTGCTGGAAAACGTGGTGGTTCGCGCGGACGGCACGATTGATTTCGACGATGGGTCGAAAACCGAGAACACCCGTGTCTCCTACCCGATCGATCATATCGAGAACATCGTTAAGCCGATCTCGAAAGCGGGCCATGCCACCAAAGTTATCTTCCTGACGGCGGATGCATTCGGCGTACTGCCGCCGGTATCGCGCCTGACGGCAGACCAGACCCAGTATCACTTCCTCTCTGGCTTTACCGCTAAGCTGGCCGGTACCGAACGTGGCGTCACTGAACCGACGCCAACCTTCTCCGCCTGCTTCGGTGCCGCGTTCCTGTCGCTGCACCCGACGCAGTATGCTGAGGTTCTGGTGAAGCGCATGCAGGCATCCGGTGCGCAGGCTTATCTGGTCAACACCGGCTGGAACGGCACCGGCAAACGTATCTCGATTAAAGATACCCGCGCCATTATCGATGCCATTCTCGACGGGTCGCTGGACAATGCGGAAACCTTCACGCTGCCGATGTTCGATTTGCAGATCCCAACCTCGCTGCCAGGTGTCGATACGCACATCCTCGACCCGCGTAACACCTACGGTTCGCCAGAGCAGTGGCAGGAGAAAGCCGAGCAGCTGGCGAAGCTGTTCGTAGAGAACTTCGAGAAGTACACCGATACGCCAGCGGGCGCCGCGCTGGTCGCTGCCGGTCCGAAGCGCTAACCGTGTATTTATAAAGAATAAGCCGGGCAATGCCCGGCTTTTTTATGCTCTCGCGCCGACCCGCGCGATTCAGACTGCCGCGAGCGGCCGCTTAACTCTCTTTGCTCTGTTTCGTCGGCGTTAGCGCACGTTGAACCGGAACCGGCAGCCAGGCGCGAATCAACAGCCCGCCCCGCTCGCTGGAGCCAATCTCCAGACGACCGTTATGGTTATCGATAATACGCTGCACAATCGCCAGCCCCAGCCCGGTACCGCTGGTGCTGCGGGCGCTATCGCCACGCACAAACGGCTGGAACAGATGCTCGCGTTGTTCTGGCTTAATCCCCGGGCCATCATCCTCGACCTGGAACCAGGCGCTGCTGGCTTCGCTACCGCTGCTGACCTTAATCCAGCCGTTGCCATAACGCGCGGCGTTAACCACCATATTGGCCAGCGCGCGCTTGATAGAGAGCGGATGAATGCGCAGCGGGATCTCGCCGGCCTGCAGGTCCGTCGCGATTTCACGTTCGTAACCGCTTTCCGCCGCGATAACTTCACCGAGCACCGAGTTAAGATCCGCCAGCTCCATCGGCATCTCCTGGCCCGTGCGCAGGTAATCAATAAACTGCTCGATGATGGCGTTACACTCTTCAATGTCTTTGTTGATCGACTCGGCAAGGTAACCGTCTTCTTCCCCCATCATCTCCGTCGCCAGGCGAATACGCGTCAGCGGCGTACGCAGATCGTGGCTGACGCCGGCCATTAACAGCGTACGATCGTCTGCCAGCTGTTTTACGCCTGCGGCCATGTGGTTAAAGGCCCGGGTGACCGAACGCACTTCGGATGCACCGTACTCCCGCAGCGGCGGCGGAATGATGCCTCGCCCGACCTGCAGCGCCGCATGCTCAAGATCGACCAGCGGCCGGTTTTGAATACGGATAAACAGCCAGGCGCCGCCAATCGCCAGCAGCATAATCGCCAGGGTATAGCGGAACAGCGGCGAGAAGTCGCCCTGGTGGATTTCCGTCAGCGGTACGCGCACCCAGATATTCGGCGACAGCCAGGTTTTCAACCACACCACGGGGGAGCTTTTGTTGACCTCGACCCGCACTTCGGTTGGCCCACCGAGCTGGTGCGCCATCTGCTGACTTAAAAACTCATAGTGCTGCGCCCAGCGCAGGCCTGCGTCTTCCGCCGCTTCATTGGAATAGAGCGAAATGCCCAGTTCGCGATAAATTTCGCGACGAAACGCCGGCGGCACCACCAGCTGGGTGCCATCCTCCAGCTGCAGTTTATCGGTCATCAGCATACGCACTTCGTATGCCAGCACCTTATTAAACTGCTGGAGGCTCGGTAGAATCGCAAAATTCAGCACCACCAGATAGGTCGTCACCAGGCTGACAAACAGCAAGGTGACTATCAATAACAGGGTGCGAGCAAACGAGCTTCGCGGCGAAAAACGCACGCGTTTCATGCCTTAGAGCCGTCCGGTACGAAGACGTAGCCTAGCCCCCACACGGTCTGGATGTAACGCGGATGGGCCGGATCCTCTTCGACCATGCGGCGCAGACGGGAAATTTGTACATCGATGGAACGCTCCATCGCGGAATATTCGCGACCGCGAGCAAGGTTCATCAGTTTATCGCGGGAGAGCGGCTCACGCGGATGGCTAACCAGCGCTTTCAGTACCGCAAATTCACCGCTGGTCAGCGGCATCGGTTCATCTTCACGGAACATCTCGCGGGTGCCGAGATTCAGCTTGAATTTACCAAAGGCGATGACCGCCTCTTCCTGTGACGGCGCACCCGGCAGCTCATTCGCCTGGCGACGCAGCACGGCGCGGATACGGGCCAGCAGCTCACGCGGGTTGAACGGTTTTGGAATATAGTCGTCCGCACCAATTTCGAGGCCCACAATACGGTCAACCTCTTCCCCTTTCGCCGTAACCATAATGATCGGCATCGGGTTGCTTTGGCTACGCAGACGACGACAAATGGAGAGACCATCTTCGCCCGGCAGCATCAAATCCAGCACCATCAGGTGGAAGGACTCACGAGTCAACAGACGATCCATTTGTTCAGCGTTGGCGACGCTTCGAACCTGGAAGCCTTGCTCGGTCAGATAACGTTCGAGCAGCGCACGCAGGCGCATGTCGTCGTCGACAACCAGAATCTTATAATTCTCTTGCATTGTTTATACTCCCAAAGGTTCACTGCAATTGTCAGTGCGTATTCTCAAAAAAGCCCGGGTCGCCGACCAGCTAAATCTGGTATATATTCCAGGCTAAATTGTTACAAAGCATATTTAACAGCAGCTTAAGTATACATTTAATCATAAGACACATTATTTATCCTGTCGGTATTATTACGCACTACGAATTGTGCGCAACCGCACACCGCCGCGTACAGTGTCCGACAATCAGAAGGTAGAACGATAAATGAAAACGCCGCTGATCACCCGTGAAGGGTATGAAAAACTTAAAAAAGAAATGGACTATTTGTGGCGTGAAGAACGTCCTGAGGTCACCAAAAAAGTGACCTGGGCGGCCAGCCTTGGCGATCGTAGCGAAAATGCCGATTACCAGTACAACAAAAAACGGCTGCGTGAAATCGACCGCCGGGTACGCTATCTCACCAAATGTCTGGAAAATCTGAAAATCGTCGATTACTCCCCGCAGCAGGAGGGCAAGGTGTTTTTCGGCGCGTGGGTTGAAATCGAAAACGATGATGGCGACACCAAGCGCTTTCGCATCGTCGGTTACGATGAGATTTTCGGACGTAAAGACTACATCTCTATCGACTCGCCGATGGCTCGCGCGCTGCTGAAAAAAGAGGTCGGCGACCTGGCGGTGGTCAACACGCCCGCCGGCGAAGCCAGCTGGTACGTCAACAATATCGAATATGTGAAATAGCGCGTCCGGAACAATCTGAGAGCCTCGTGCCACGACTGGCATTTTGCCGTGCCAGTCCGTATAACTATCCCCCTGATTTTCGATCCACAAGATGAAATAGACATGATGAATGATTCGCTCTGCCGCATTATTGCGGGTGAACTTCAGGCCAGGTCTGAACAGGTAGAAGCTGCCGTTCGCCTGCTTGATGAAGGGAACACCGTGCCGTTTATCGCACGCTATCGTAAAGAAGTCACCGGCGGTCTGGATGACACGCAGCTGCGTAATCTGGAAACCCGCCTTGGTTATCTGCGTGAACTGGAAGACCGTCGTCAATCGATCCTCAAATCGATCGGCGAACAGGGTAAGCTGACCGATGCGCTGGAAAAGGCGATTACCACCACGCTGAGCAAAACCGAGCTCGAAGACCTTTACCTGCCATATAAACCGAAACGCCGCACCCGCGGGCAAATCGCCATTGAAGCCGGGCTGGAGCCGCTGGCGGATCTGCTATGGAACGAACCGTCCCACGATCCGGAAACAGAAGCGGCGAAGTTTGTCGATGCCGATAAAGGCGTCGCCGATACCAAAGCCGCACTGGATGGCGCGCGTTATATCCTGATGGAGCGCTTTGCTGAAGACGCCGCGCTGCTGGCGAAGGTGCGTGACTACCTGTGGAAGAATGCGCACCTGGTTGCCACGGTAGTGGGCGGCAAAGAAGAGGAAGGGGCAAAATTCCGCGACTACTTCGATCACCATGAGCCTATCGCTACCGTCCCTTCGCACCGCGCGCTGGCGATGTTCCGCGGCCGTAATGAAGGCATTCTGCAGCTGGCCCTGAATGCCGACCCGCAGTTTGACGAGCCGCCGAAAGAGAGCCACTGCGAACAGATTATTATCGACCATCTCGGTTTACGCTTGAACAATGCCGCAGCCGACAGCTGGCGCAAAGGGGTTGTCAGCTGGACATGGCGCATTAAGGTGCTGATGCACCTGGAAACCGAGCTGATGGGCACCGTGCGCGAACGCGCGGAAGATGAAGCCATCAACGTGTTTGCCCGTAACCTGCACGATCTGCTGATGGCCGCCCCCGCCGGGTTGCGCGCCACCATGGGCCTCGACCCAGGCCTGCGTACAGGCGTGAAAGTCGCCGTGGTAGATGGCACCGGTAAACTGGTCGCCACAGACACCATCTATCCGCACACCGGACAGGCCGCCAAAGCGGCATCTGTCGTCGCCGCGCTGTGTGAAAAGCACAACGTTGAACTGGTCGCTATCGGCAACGGCACCGCCTCCCGCGAAACCGAGCGCTTCTTCCTCGATGTGCAGCAACAGTTCCCGAAAGTCACCGCGCAGAAAGTGATTGTCAGCGAAGCCGGGGCTTCCGTCTACTCAGCTTCCGAACTGGCGGCCCTGGAGTTCCCGGACCTCGATGTTTCTCTGCGCGGCGCCGTTTCAATCGCCCGTCGTCTGCAGGATCCGCTGGCCGAGCTGGTTAAAATCGATCCGAAGTCCATCGGCGTGGGCCAGTACCAGCACGACGTCAGCCAGTCACAGCTGGCGCGCAAGCTGGATGCGGTGGTCGAAGATTGTGTTAACGCCGTCGGCGTGGATCTGAACACCGCTTCCGTGCCGCTGCTTACCCGCGTGGCGGGCCTGACGCGGATGATGGCGCAGAACATCGTCGCCTGGCGTGATGAAAACGGCCAGTTCCAGAACCGTCAGCAGCTGCTGAAAGTCAGCCGCCTCGGTCCCAAAGCCTTCGAGCAGTGCGCCGGGTTCCTGCGCATCAACCACGGCGACAACCCGCTGGATGCCTCCACCGTTCACCCGGAAGCATATCCTATCGTCGAGCGCATTCTGGCCGCCACCCGGCAGGCGTTAAGCGATCTGATGGGCAACAGCAGCGAATTACGCAATCTGAAAGCGGCCGACTTCACCGATGAGAAATTCGGTGTGCCAACCGTCACCGACATTATCAAAGAGCTGGAAAAACCCGGCCGCGACCCGCGTCCGGAGTTTAAAACTGCGAAGTTCGCCGATGGCGTGGAAACCATGAACGACCTGCTGCCGGGCATGGTACTGGAAGGTGCGGTTACCAACGTCACCAACTTTGGCGCCTTTGTCGATATCGGCGTTCACCAGGATGGCCTGGTGCATATTTCGTCGCTGTCGAATAAATTCGTCGACGATCCGCATACCGTCGTCAAAGCTGGCGATATCGTGCAGGTTAAAGTGATGGAGGTCGACCTGCAGCGTAAACGCATCGCACTGACCATGCGTCTTGACGAGCAGCCGGGCGAGAGCAACGCCCGGCGCGGCGGCGGGAGCGATCGTACGCAGGGCAACCGCCCGGCGGCAAAAGCGGCGAAACCGCGCGGCCGTGAGGTGCAGTCCGCTGGCAACAGCGCCATGATGGACGCGCTGGCAGCAGCCATGGGTAAAAAACGCTAACCCTTTTCCGGCCCCTCATTGCAGGGGCCGCTTTCTCCGCCTTATTCTCTGACCCCAGGTTGGTATACTCCGGAAACCGATTAGCTCCGGCTAATAAAGGCGAGTAAATAAGTCATTTATTAAGGTTTCATTTTGTTAACCAATGAAACCTTAATTAAACATTAAATGACAAAATAAATATTACCCTTATTTAGCGCTACAGTGCAGACCTTGCGTCATATCAAAAAAACAGCATATTTCCGGCAAATGTCGATTATTAAACCATTTATGTATTGATGATAAAAACCATTATCATTATCATCATTCATAGTAAATATATCTTCTTCTCCGTTGACTATGCTCCCCGGTACTGTGCGATGACCGCACACGGTAAACTCTCGTTCAGTTAGCGATTACAGGTAGGCCCTATGCAATTCACTCCTGATAGTGCGTGGAAAATCACGGGTTTCTCTCGTGATATTAGTCCGGCTTATCGTCAGAAACTATTGTCTCTTGGCATGCTGCCAGGTTCCTCTTTTAATGTGGTCCGCGTCGCGCCGCTCGGCGATCCCGTGCATATCGAAACCCGACGTGTAAGTCTGGTATTACGCAAAAAAGATCTCGATTTAATAGAACTGGAAGCGGTTGCACAATAACACCTGACCCGGTACTCAGAGTCTGAAATATGAAAAAGTTAACTCTTGGTTTAATTGGTAATCCGAACTCCGGCAAAACAACATTATTTAATCAGCTTACCGGCGCTCGTCAGCGCGTCGGCAACTGGGCCGGGGTCACCGTCGAACGCAAAGAAGGAGCCTTTACCACCACTGACCACCAGGTCACGCTGGTAGACTTGCCCGGCACCTATTCGCTGACGACGATCTCTTCACAGACCTCTTTAGATGAGCAGATCGCCTGTCACTATATCCTCAGCGGCGATGCCGACATGCTGATTAACGTGGTCGACGCCTCAAACCTGGAACGCAACCTCTATCTGACGCTGCAGCTGCTGGAGCTGGGCATCCCCTGCATCGTTGCGTTGAATATGCTGGATATTGCCGAAAAGCAAAAAATCCGGATCGACGTTGACGCGCTGGCAGCCCGCCTGGGTTGCCCGGTGATCCCGCTGGTCTCGACTCGCGGACGCGGTATCGAAGCCTTAAAAATGGCCGTCGACCGCCACCAGCAAAATACGTCGCTTGAGCTGGTGCACTACCCGCAGCCGCTGCTGCGTGAAGCCGAAAAGCTGGCTCAGGAGATGGCGCCAGAAATTCCGCAACGTCAGCGTTGCTGGCTGGGTCTGCAGATGCTGGAAGGCGATATTTACAGCCGCGAGTACGCCGGAAACGCTGCGCATAAGCTCGACGATGCCCTGGCGAATCTGAGTGCGGAAATTGCCGATCCGGCGCTGCACATCGCGGATGCTCGCTATCAGAGCATTGCCGCCATCTGCGACGCCGTCAGCAACACGCTCACCGCTGAACCGAGTCGTTTCACCACCGCGATGGACAAAATCATCCTCAGCCGCGTGCTGGGGCTGCCCATCTTCTTATTTGTCATGTACCTGATGTTCCTGCTGGCGATCAACATCGGCGGCGCGTTACAACCCATCTTTGACGCCGGGTCCGTGGCTATCTTTATTCACGGCATTCAGTGGCTGGGCTATACCCTGCATTTCCCGGACTGGCTAACCGTTTTCCTTGCCCAGGGGCTGGGCGGCGGTATCAACACCGTGCTGCCGCTGGTGCCGCAAATCGGCATGATGTATCTGTTCCTCTCCTTCCTTGAGGATTCCGGCTATATGGCGCGAGCGGCATTCGTCATGGACCGCTTGATGCAGGCGCTGGGGCTACCGGGGAAATCCTTCGTGCCGCTGATTGTCGGCTTCGGCTGCAACGTGCCGTCGGTGATGGGGGCGCGCACGCTGGATGCACCGCGCGAACGCCTGATGACCATCATGATGGCGCCGTTTATGTCCTGCGGCGCGCGCCTGGCGATCTTCGCCGTGTTCGCCGCCGCGTTCTTTGGTCAGAATGGCGCGCTGGCGGTCTTCTCGCTGTATCTGCTCGGGATCGTGATGGCTATCCTGACCGGCCTGATGCTCAAACACACCATTATGCGCGGCGAAGCATCGCCGTTCGTAATGGAGCTACCGGTCTACCACGTCCCGCATATCAAAAGTCTGGTCATCCAGACCTGGCAACGGCTGAAAGGCTTTGTGCTGCGCGCGGGTAAAGTTATCGTCATCGTCAGTATCTTCCTTAGCGCCCTGAACAGCTTCTCGCTTAACGGTAAGCTGGTGGACAACATTAACGATTCGGCGCTGGCCTCCGTCAGTCGTATTATCACGCCGATTTTTAAACCTATTGGCGTGCATGAAGATAACTGGCAGGCCACCGTCGGACTATTTACCGGCGCAATGGCGAAAGAGGTGGTCGTCGGGACGCTGAACACGCTCTACACCGCCGAAGATATTCAGAATGAAGCGTTTAATCCGCAGGAGTTCCACCTCGGCGACGAACTGCTGGCCGCGCTGGACGAAACCTGGCAGAGCCTGAAAGATACCTTCAGCCTGAGCGTTCTGGCTAACCCTATCGAAGCCAGCAAAGGCGATGGTGAAATGGAAACCGGCGCCATGGGGGTCATGGGCAGCAAATTCGGCAGCGCGGCGGCCGCCTACAGCTACCTGATTTTCGTTCTGCTCTATATTCCGTGCATCTCGGTGATGGGGGCTATCGCTCGCGAATCCAGCCGCGGCTGGATGTCATTCTCCATCTTATGGGGACTGAACATCGCCTACTCGCTCTCTACGCTGTACTACCAGACCGTGAGTTTCAGCCAGCATCCGCGCTACAGTCTGGTGTGTATCCTGGCGGTGGTGCTGTTTAACATCATGGTCTTTGCTCTGTTACGCCGGGCACGCAGTCGGGTTGATGTCTCCCTGCTGGCGACGCGTAAAACGCCGTCATCCTGCTGCCAGAGTCCGGCAGGTGATTGTCACTAAGGAGTTATCATGGCGTCGTTGATTGAAGTACGCGATATGCTGGCCCTGCAGGGGCGTATGCAGGCGACACAGCTCAGCGCTCGCCTGCATGCTCCGCAGCCGCTGGTCGATGCCATGCTGAGTCGTCTGGAAGCCATGGGGAAAGCCGTGCGCATAACGGAAGACGCGAACGGCTGTTTGTCCGGCAGCTGCAAAAGTTGCCCTGAGGGAAAAGCCTGCTTGCAAGAGTGGTGGGCGCTGCGCTGATACCGCTGGGCAATAAGCCTATGAGCAATAAAACCAAAGCGGGTCCTGAGACCCGCTTTTGCTTATTTGTAGACGTCGGCGTTTGCGTGAACGGTTTTCTCGTTTTTCGAACCGGCAATCACCACAAAGTACTTGCCGCCCAGCTCATCCGCCTTCTTCGACAGATCGCGCTTTGCATCCATCGGTGACGTTGTTTTTGAGGTCGTAATGCTGCCGATTTTCGTCAGCTTCATTGACGCCACTTCATCTTTTTGAATCTCTTTCGCTGCAAACGCGCCAAAAGACAGGGACCCAATCACCAGAGATGCAACAATACCCGTAATAAGTTTCATAGCCTCAACTCTCCATAAGGTTGTTTTTATAGGCCACGGCGGCGACAGAAACGCATGCTCCCCGTGACAACCTAAGTATTGCTATGGTCGGGATTTTTGCCACAGCCTGCTAAAAATAATTGCGCAGGCGATTTTTCAACGCCACCAGTGGCTCACAGAACGCCTGCGGGTGCGAGATGAACGGGGCATGGGCCGCTTTTTCAAAGACCATGGATTCACTCTGCGGCCATAATGCATCCAGAACCGGAACAATTTTGCGCGGCACCAGGCCATCCAGTCGGCCATACAGCCGCAGGAATGGCTGTGTGAATGCGGCCAGCGGCTGGCGTAAATCGGCCGTTTTAAGGATCTCCAGCCCGCCGTTCAACGCTTCTGAGGATGGCATCGGCAACGACAGCACGGTACTTTTCAACGCCCGGGCATCCTGACGAGCGCTTTCCGTCCCCATCGTTTGCAGCGCCAGAAACCGCTCCACGGTGCGCTGGAAATCTTGGCTCAGCTGCTGCTGAAACCCACTCAGCACCTCCGCTTTGATCCCGGGCCAGTCGCCATCGGCGCCAAAACAGGGCGAAGAGGCCACGGTGACCAGCGCCTGTACGCGCCCGGGATGTTGCACGGCAATCTGACTGGCCACCAACCCACCCAGGCTCCAGCCCAACCAGATAGCCTGCTCCGGGGCCTGGCTCAGTACCTGCTGCGCCATCTCCTCCAGCGACAGGGCGCCAAAGCCGCTGCTACGACCATAGCCCGGCAGGTCAACCAGATGCAGGGTAAAGTGCGAGGCCAGTTCCGGCGTCACGCAATCCCATACCCTGGCATTCAGCCCCCATCCGTGCAGGAGCACAAGATGACAATTTCCTTCCCCCACGGTTTGCCACCAGATGTCGTTCATCAGTTACTGTTCTCTTTCCACCATTACGAGGTGAAATATGCTAACAGCACACAGCTTATGCTGGCTATGCCAAATGCCGGTGGCGATCGCCCGCTGGGGAATCTGCTCCCGCTGCGCCACCTCTCTGGCGTTTGCCCATTCGCTTTGCCCACGGTGCGGGCTGCCTGCAGCGGTCAGCAGAGTCTCCTGCGGCCGCTGCCTGCGGGATCCTCCGCCGTGGCAACGGCTGGTGACGGTCAATGATTACCGGCCACCGCTGAGCGGTTTGATACATCAGCTTAAGTTTTCCCGCCGACCGGAGCTGGCGCCAGCGCTGGCCCGTCTGCTGCTGTTACGCGTTCGCCAGAGGGAAGGATTTCCCCGGCCAGACCGTCTCGTCAGCGTCCCGCTGTGGCAGCGACGTCAATGGCGGCGAGGCTTCAATCAAAGCGACCTGCTATGCCGACCGTTGGCGCACTGGCTGCAGTGCGCCTGGCACCATGACGCTTTGCGGCGCAACCGACGCACTGCGACCCAGCACCATCTCTCCGCACGCTTGCGTAAACAGAACCTGAAAAATGCCTTTCAGCTTGAAATATCGGTGCGCGGCCTCCATATCGCCATTGTGGATGATGTCGTCACAACCGGAAGCACCGTCGCTGAAATATCCCGCCTGCTTTTGCAAAACGGCGCCGCGACGGTTCAGGTATGGTGTATATGCCGTACCTTGTAGACCCCTGCTGATGGGCGTATTATAACCAAGTAAAATAGTCAACTATTAGGCCAACGCTATGATCCGTATTTCCGATGCTGCACAAGCGCACTTTGCCAAATTGCTGGTAAATCAGGAAGAAGGGACACAAATTCGCGTATTTGTGATTAATCCCGGCACCCCAAACGCTGAGTGCGGCGTATCCTACTGCCCACCGGATGCGGTGGAAGACACCGACACGGCGCTGAAGTTTGAGCAACTGACTGCGTATGTCGACGAACTCAGCGCGCCGTATCTGGAAGACGCTGAAATTGACTTCGTCACCGATCAGCTTGGCTCTCAGCTGACGCTGAAAGCACCGAATGCCAAAATGCGCAAAGTTTCCGACGATGCTCCGCTGATGGAACGCGTTGAATACATGCTGCAATCCCAGATTAACCCACAGCTGGCCGGCCACGGTGGACGCGTCACGCTGATGGAAATCACCGAAGACGGTCTGGCCATCCTGCAGTTCGGCGGCGGTTGTAACGGCTGTTCAATGGTCGATGTGACCCTGAAAGAAGGGATCGAGAAACAGCTGCTAAACGAATTCCCTGAGCTGAAAGGCGTGCGCGATCTGACCGAACACCAGCGCGGCGAGCACTCTTACTACTAAGTACGCCCCTCTTCCCGATGTTAAGCCCGGCGGCATTTGCCCGGCCGGGCCGCCCCTGTCAATGTTACCGCACAACATTTCCCCCTGAGCCACCCGGTAAAAACCCGGGAAAGAGTATGACTTAAGTCTCATATTTAAAATTTTACCCCGGCGGGTGATTCTCAACCCGCCTATGTTACCCGTATCATCTCTTTCAGGCACCGCTGCTATAAAAATAGCCAGCTATCCTTTCCTACAGGAGTGATAGTCGATTTTATGGCGCCATACCGTTTGCCGGCTCAGGCAGAGCAAACGAAAAAGATTGAAATTTGACGTTACCCATAACAAATGTAAGGCCAGGTAAATTATGCCATTAGTCATCGTTGCTATCGGGGTTGCCCTGCTGTTACTGCTGATGATCCGTTTCAAAATGAACGGCTTCATCGCTCTGGTTCTGGTGGCACTCGCCGTCGGACTTATGCAAGGCATGCCTCTGGATAAAGTCATCGTATCCATTAAAAACGGCGTTGGGGGAACCCTCGGCAGCCTCGCGCTGATCATGGGCTTTGGCGCTATGCTCGGTAAGCTGCTGGCGGATTGCGGCGGCGCTCAGCGCATTGCCACAACCTTAATCGCTAAGTTCGGTAAAAAGCACATCCAGTGGGCCGTCGTGCTGACCGGTTTTACCGTCGGCTTCGCGCTGTTCTACGAAGTGGGCTTCGTCCTGATGCTGCCGCTGGTGTTCACCATTGCCGCGTCTGCCCGCATCCCGCTGCTGTACGTCGGCGTTCCGATGGCGGCCGCGCTCTCCGTGACTCACGGTTTCCTGCCTCCGCACCCGGGCCCAACGGCGATTGCCACAATCTTCCATGCTGATATGGGTAAGACCCTGCTGTACGGTACGATTCTGGCTATTCCGACGGTTATCCTTGCCGGTCCGGTTTTCGCTCGCTTCCTGAAAGGCATCGATAAACCGATTCCGGAAGGTCTGCACAACCCGAAAACCTTCACCGAAGAAGAGATGCCGGGCTTTGGCGTCAGCGTCTGGACCTCACTGGTACCGGTGATCCTGATGGCGATGCGCGCCGTTGCCGAGATGATCCTGCCGAAAGGCCACGCCTTCCTGCCGGTTGCCGAGTTCTTCGGCGACCCGGTAATGGCGACCCTGATTGCGGTTCTCATCGCCCTGTTCACCTTCGGCCTGAACCGTGGACGTTCCATGGAGCAGATCAACGACACGCTGACCTCTTCGATCAAAATTATCGCTATGATGCTGTTGATCATCGGCGGCGGTGGCGCCTTCAAACAGGTGCTGGTGGATAGCGGCATGGATAAATACATCGCCTCTATCATGCATGAATCCAACATGTCCCCGCTGTTTATGGCCTGGTCTATCGCGGCGGTACTGCGTATTGCGCTCGGTTCTGCGACCGTTGCCGCCATCACCGCCGGCGGGATTGCCGCACCGCTGATTGCCACCACCGGCGTCAGCCCGGAACTGATGGTCATTGCGGTTGGTTCCGGCAGCGTTATCTTCTCTCACGTGAACGATCCGGGATTCTGGCTGTTTAAGGAATACTTCAACCTCACCATCGGCGAGACCATCCGGTCGTGGTCGGTGCTGGAAACCATTATCTCAGTCTGCGGCCTGGTTGGCTGTCTGCTGCTGGGGATGGTGGTGTAAGCCAGGCGTCAGCATAAAAAAGGCCGGGTCCGCATACGCGACCCGGCCTTTTTATTGGCTTTTTTCACAGCGTTTCCCCGGCGTCACCGGGGAAACGGCGACACTATTTCTTCTTAGCGACCGCTTTGCGCCGCTTATCCAGATCCTTAATCAGCTTATTCACCCGCTCATCGGCAAACATCTGCTCAAGGGTCGTGGAGAGCTTACGCCGCCAGTTCGGATATTCGCTGCTGGTGCCCGGGATATTGACCGGGGTCGCCATTTCCAGCCAGTCTTCCGGCTGTAACCCCAACAATGCGCTGTTGCTGTCCGCAATGTAACGCTGCATCCCGCGATTGAGGGTCGACGTCATCGCCATCAGCGAGGCATTATGCCCGGCGCGTTTTGGCAGGCAGCCATATTGATGCAGCGCATCCAGCAGCCCCTGTTTCGCCCGTTCACGATCCTGATACAGGCCACGCAGAACCACTTCATCAGGATACAGACCTAACGATTTACCCAGCGTCAGGTCTCCGCTTTCCCAGTAACCGCGCAGCGTTGGCAGGTCATGCGTTGTCGCCACCGCCATTGATTGTTCCGGATACGTCTGCGGCGCGCGGAACGTCTTCTCATGGTCATTTTCGAAATAGAGCACTTTGTAGGAATAGACGCCGCTCTTACGCAGCTTGCCGACAATCTCCACCGGGACGGTACCCAGATCTTCGCCAATCACCATACAGCGATGACGCTGACTCTCCAGCGCCATAATCGACAGCAGATCGTCGACCGGGTACTGCACATAGGCGCCGTGGTCAGCGGTTTCACCATACGGAATCCACCACAGACGCAGAACCGACATCACATGGTCGATGCGCAATGCACCGCAGTTTTGCATGTTGGCACGCAGCAGCTCGATAAACGGCTCATAGGCACGGGCGACGATGATATGCGGATCCATCGGCGGCAGACCCCAGTTTTGCCCCAGCGGGCCAAGAATGTCCGGCGGCGCCCCGACGGAGGCTTTCAGACAATACAGCTCGCGGTCGCACCAGGTTTCCGAACCGCCTTCCGCCACGCCCACCGCCAGATCGCGGTACAGACCAATCGGCATCGCGTCGTGCTGGCTGGTGTGCCAGCATTCGGCGAACTGGCAATACGCCAGCCACTGCAGCCAGAGGTAGAAACTCACCTCGTCGGCCTGCTCGGTGCAGAATGCTTTCACTTCCGGGCTGCTGATATCCTGATACGCTTTTGGCCAGGCAGGCCAGCCCCAGCGGAGCGGATCTTGCTGTACGTGCCAGGCGTGCAGGGCATCATACGCCGCCTGCCAGTACAGGCTTTCGCCTTCACGAAGCACGAACTGACGGAACTCCGCCATCGCCTCATCGTGACGGGTGGAAAATCGCTTCCAGGCCATGCGCAGCGCGGTCATTTTCAACGCGGTCACCGCGGTATAATCCACATCCTCGGTTTGACGCGCGGCTTGTAATGCCCGCTGCGTCTCCGGTGATTGCCACCAGGCCTGCGCCTCTTTGCTCAGACGAAAATCATCGACCGCGTTAACGTCAATATAGATAACGTTCAGCCAGCGGCGTGAGGATGGGCTGTAGGGACTGGCGCTCTCCGGGTTTGCCGGATAGAGCGCATGAATCGGGTTAAGACCAATAAACGCGCCGCCGCGCCGGGAAATCTCCGGCAGCATCGCGCGTAAATCACCAAAATCGCCGATTCCCCAGTTTTTCTCCGAGCGCAGCGTATAAAGCTGTACGCAGGCGCCCCACAGTTTTTGCCCCTCTTTCAGGGCCTGTGGTTCATAGCAACGCACCGGCGTCACAATCGCCCGACAATGCCAGCGTTCGCCATCCTGAGTCAGGGTCAGCGAATGATAGCCTTCCGGCAGTTTGGCCGGCAGCGGGAGGGGCTCTCCTCCACGCACTTTGCCTTGATACTGTTTCCCCTCTTCGGTGGTGAGGATCCACTGGAATTCCCCACGGCCGGCTACCGGCAGCGACATTTTCTTGCCGTGTGTGAAAACCTGCACCGGCGGCAGCGGGTCAACCGCCACTTTCGTGGCGGTTGTTGTACGATGCATCGCATCCAGCAGACGTTGTTTAGTCGCCGCAGCAATCGACTGCGGCTTACCGTGCGCATTGATGTAGTCGGGACTTATTCCCGCCGCCAGCGCGGCGTTATCAAGGCGTTTAGTCTCCATAGGCCTGTCCTTAGCGTTTTGCCTGCCAGATACGTTGTTGATAGTCGCGAATTGAGCGGTCGGAGCTGAACATGCCGCAGCGCGCGGTATTCAGAATCGTCGCACGAGTCCAGGCTTCCTGATCGCGGTACAACTCATCCACCTGCTTCTGCGCAGCAACATACGCTTCGAAGTCAGCCAGCACCAGGTACGGGTCGCCGCCTTTCAGCAGGCTGTGCAGCATCTGGTCGAAAGCATGCTTGTCGCCATCGCTATACTTGCCGCTTTCCAGCTCTTTCAGGACCGCATCCAGCAGCTTGTCCTTTTTACGCCATTTCAGCGGGTCATAACCTTTCGCTTTCAGCGCCTTAACTTCTTCAACGGTATTACCGAAGATAAAGATATTCTCTTCGCCGACCTGTTCGGCGATTTCAACGTTCGCACCGTCCAGGGTCCCGACGGTCAATGCGCCGTTCAGCGCCAGCTTCATGTTGCCGGTACCGGAGGCTTCTTTCCCCGCCGTGGAGATCTGTTCAGAGACATCCGCCGCTGGAATCAGCATTTCCGCCGCAGAGACGCAGTAATCCGGCAGGAAGACCACTTTCAGCTTGTCGCCCACCAGCGGATCGTTATTCACCGCCTGCGCCACCTTGTTGATAGCAAAAATAATATTCTTCGCCAGGTAGTAGCCCGGTGCGGCTTTCGCCCCGAACAGGAACACGCGCGGTACGCGGTCCGCCTGCGGGTTTTCGCGAATCTCTTTGTACTGCGCCAGAATGTTCAGCAGATTGAGATGCTGACGCTTGTACTCGTGCAGACGCTTAATCTGGATATCGAAAATCGCCTGCGGGTTGATCTCGATACCGGTACGCGTCTTAACAAACTCAGCCAGGCGAACTTTGTTAGCCAGCTTAATCTCACGGTAGGTCTGGCGGAACGCCGCATCGTCAGCATATTTCTCCAGATGGATCAGCTGGTCGAGATCGTTAGCCCACTCTTTCTTCAGCGTCTTATCCAGCAGCGCAGCCAGTTCCGGGTTGCACTGTTTAATCCAGCGACGCGGCGTAATGCCGTTGGTCACGTTGTGGAACTTATTCGGCCACAGCTGGTGATATTCCGGGAACAGATCTTTCACCACCAGGTCGGAGTGCAACGCGGCAACGCCGTTGACCGCAAAGCCGCTGACCACACACATGTTCGCCATGCGAACCTGTTTATCATGCACCACCGCCAGTTTTGCCCACACCTGCTTATCGCCAGGCCAGGTTTTCTCGACCAGCTTCTTAAATCTGTCGTTAATCTCTTTGATGATCTGCATATGACGCGGCAGCAGGGCTTTAACCAGCTTCTCGTCCCAGCACTCCAGCGCTTCAGGCATCAGCGTATGGTTGGTGTAGGCGAAGGTTTTGCTGGTAATGGCCCAGGCGTCATCCCAGCTCAGCTGGTGCTCATCGATCAGCACGCGCAACAGTTCAGGAATGGCGATGGTCGGGTGGGTATCGTTGAGCTGGATCACTTCGTAATCCGCCAGTTCTGCCAGCTTACGACCCGCCAGATGGTGGCGACGCAGAATATCGGCAACCGAACAGGCGCACTGGAAGTATTGCTGCATTAAGCGCAGCTTTTTCCCTGCCTGATGGTTATCGTTCGGGTAAAGCACTTTAGTCAGTTTTTCCGCGTCGATACCCTGCTGCTCTGCGCGCAGGAAATCGCCATCGTTAAATTTGGTCAGATTAAATGGATGAGCATGGGTCGCCTGCCACAGACGCAGCGGCTGCGCGACGTTATTACGATACCCCAGCACCGGCAGATCCCAGGCCTGGCCGGTAATCACGAACGCCGGTTCCCAGGCGCCGCTTTTGCTGACCTTACCGCCGATCCCAACCTGCACATCCAGCTGTTCGTTATGACGGAACCACGGGTAGCGGCTACGCCCCCAGTCATCCGGCGCTTCAACCTGCTGGCCATCTGCGAAAGACTGACGGAACAGACCATACTGATAATTCAGGCCATAGCCGGTTGCCGACTGGCCAACGGTCGCCATGGAGTCGAGGAAACATGCCGCCAGACGGCCCAGACCGCCGTTGCCGAGGCCCGGATCAATCTCTTCTTCCAGCAGATCGGTCAGGTGAATGTCATGAGCCTTCAGCTCATCGCTCACCCCTTGATACCAACCCAGATTCAACAGGTTGTTGCCGGTCAGACGACCGATCAAAAACTCCATAGAGATATAGTTGACGTGACGCTGCCCTTTGGCGGGTTTCGCCACCGGTTGAGCGGCCAACAGCTCGGCAAGCGCACCGCTTACGGCGTGCCACCACTGACGCTGGGTCATCTCAGAAGCGGACTGTAAGCCAAAATGCTGCCACTGACGGGTCAGTGCAGCCTGAAACTGATCTTTATTAAAAGAAGTCTGTGACATAAGAAATCCGGGTCCTTTACTAAAACGTTGGCGTTAGTGTGCCGACCTCCTGAAGCAACGTCCTCATCCCGATGGGGATTAGACAGGGAGGAGCAGCAGGGATGAGCGAAAAGTGTGATCGTGGCCACTATAACGGTAGCTCTCCGCCAGAAACATGCTGGAAAATTCACCACCCAGAAACACTATATTGTTCATCACCATCAGAAGAATATTTGTTACAGGCCGAGACAAAGCGTTGGATAAAACACCATTCCGCAATTATCACGAAATAAAAATAAGCATTGTGTAAAAATAACTCTGCCTCATGACACAAATACGCCAAAACGATTATTTATAAGATTGTCCTGAAATTAACTTAATAAAAACATACAACTACAAAAAAATGGAGTGAAAGCCATTTTTTAGACCAGTGAACAAGGGAAAACCCAGTAATCACGCACGCTGGTACCGGTTTTACAACCGCAGGGTTTTAATTGGGAATTTGTGACCTGGTGCAAATTCAAGAGCATAAAATTCGGACATAACTTGCAATAATTTTCATTATCGCCGACCTTAATAGTCATTAATTACGAAGCGCAAAAAAAATCGCAAATCCTCTCTTGCACAGCGAAATGATTAACTATGTTGATTCCGTCTAAATTAAGTCGCCCAGTCCGCCTTGAACACACCGTGGTTCGCGAGCGATTGCTGGCTAAACTTTCCGGCGCGAACAATTACCGTCTCGTGTTGGTCACCAGCCCCGCTGGGTACGGCAAGACAACGCTCATCTCTCAATGGGCGGCGGGGAAAAATGAACTTGGCTGGTTTTCGCTGGATGAAGGCGATAACCAACAGGAGCGTTTTGCCAGTTATCTGATCGCCTCTGTTCAGCAGGCTACCGGCGGCCACTGCGTGGCCAGCGAAAACATGGTGCAGAAACGCCAGTATGCCAGCCTGCCCTCGCTTTTTGCGCAGCTGTTTATTGAGCTTGCCGACTGGCAGCGCCCGCTGTATCTGGTGATTGATGATTATCATCTGATCAACAATCCGGTGATTCACGATGCGATGCGCTTCTTCCTCCGCCATCAGCCGGAGAATATGACCCTGGTGGTGCTCTCGCGCAACCTGCCGCAGCTCGGTATTGCCAACCTGCGCGTGCGCGATCAACTGCTGGAAATCGGCAGCCAGCAGCTGGCGTTTACCCATCAGGAAGCAAAACTCTTTTTCGACTGTCGTCTGGCTTCGCCGATTGAGGCTGAAGACAGCAGCAGGCTGTGCGACGACGTCGCCGGCTGGGCCACGGCGCTTCAGCTTATTGCTCTTTCCGCCCGCCAGAATAACTCTTCCGCCCACCACTCCGCCCGTCGTCTTGCCGGTATAAATGCCAGCCATCTCTCCGATTATCTGGTGGATGAGGTACTGGATAATGTCGACGCGCGAACGCGTAATGTTTTGCTGAAAAGCTCGCTGCTGCGTTCAATGAACGATGCGCTCATCGTTCGCGTGACCGGGGAAGAAAACGGGCAAATGCAGCTGGAAGAGATTGAGCGTCAGGGCCTGTTCATGCAGCGGATGGACGACTCCGGCGAATGGTTCCGCTATCACCCCCTGTTTGGCAATTTCCTGCGCCAGCGCTGCCAGTGGGAGCTGGCAACCGAATTACCTGAAATTCACCGCTCTGCCGCCGAAGGCTGGATGGCGCTGGGCTTCCCCAGCGAAGCCATTCATCATGCGCTGGCGGCCGGCGATGCGAAAATGCTGCGCGATATTTTACTGAATCACGCCTGGGGCATGTTCAACCACAGCGAACTGGGACTGCTCGAACAGTCGCTGGCGGCGCTGCCATGGTCAAACCTGCTGGAAAATCCGCGTCTGCTCCTGCTGCAGGCCTGGCTGATGCAAAGCCAGCACCGTTACAGCGAAGTCAACACCCTGCTGGCGCGCGCCGAGCAGGAGATGGACATGAAAATGGATACCGCGATGCATGGCGATTTCAACGCCCTGCGTGCACAGGTGGCCATTAATGCCGGCGATCAGGAAGAGGCCGAGCGTCTGTCCATGGTCGCGTTAGAAGAGCTGCCGTTGGCCAGCTACTACAGCCGAATTGTGGCTACATCGGTGCATGGCGAAGTGCTGCATTGTAAAGGCCAGTTAAGTAAATCTCTGGCGGTGATGCAACAGACGGAGCAGATGGCCCGCCGCCACGACATCTGGCATTACGCGCTGTGGAGCATGATCCAGCAAAGCGAGATTCTCTTTGCCCAGGGCTTCCTGCAGGCCGCCTGGGAAGTGCAGGAGAAAGCTTTCCAGCTTATCCGCGAGCAGCATCTCGAGCAGCTGCCGATGCATGAATTCCTGCTGCGTATTCGCTCACAGCTGCTGTGGGCCTGGGCGCGGCTGGATGAGGCGGAAGCGTCCGCACGTAATGGCATGGATGTCCTGTCAAGCTATCAACCGCAGCAGCAGCTGCAGTGTCTGGCTCTGATGGTGCAGTGCTCGCTGGCACGCGGCGATCTGGATAACGCCCGCAGCCACCTCAACCGCCTGGAAAACCTGCTCGGCAACGGTCACTATCATAGCGACTGGGTTTCGAATGCCGATAAAGTCCGGGTGATCTACTGGCAGATGGTCGGTGATAAAGCCGCGGCCGCCAACTGGCTGCGCCAGACGCCGAAACCCGAATTCGCCAATAACCACTTCCTGCAAAGCCAGTGGCGCAACATCGCCAGGGCGCAAATTCTGCTGGGTGATTTTGACTCGGCGGAAATGGTGCTGGAAGAGCTAAACGACAATGCCCGCTCGCTGCGTCTGATGAGCGATATTAACCGCAACCTGCTATTGCTCAACCAGCTTTACTGGCAGGCAGGACGGAAAAGCGAGGCGCAGAAAGTCCTGCTGGAGGCGCTCGCGCTCGCCAACCGCACCGGGTTTATCAACCACTTTGTGATTGAAGGCGAAGCCATGGCGCAGCAGCTGCGCCAGCTGATTCAGCTCAATACGCTGCCGGAGCTGGAACAGCACCGTGCCCAGCGCATCCTGCGCGATATCAACCAGCACCATCGCCATAAGTTTGCCCACTTTGATGAGGGCTTTGTCGAACGGCTGCTGAGTCACCCGGAAGTCCCGGAACTGATTCGCACCAGCCCGCTGACCCAGCGTGAATGGCAGGTACTGGGGCTGATCTATTCCGGCTACAGCAACGAACAGATTGCCGGTGAGCTGGACGTGGCGGCCACGACCATTAAAACCCACATTCGTAATCTGTATCAGAAGCTGGGAGTCGCACACCGCCAGGATGCGGTACAGCACGCCCAGCGGTTGCTTAAAATGATGGGCTACGGCGTTTAACGCCGTTTAGCACAGTTCCAGCTGAAGGTTGTTGTCCGTAATAACTTTCAGTACCCCTGCCGGCGGCATCACATCGGTGTAGACCGCATCGACCATGCTGATGCTGCCCATATTCACCATCGCATTGCGCCCAAATTTCGAGTGATCCACCACCAGCATCACGTGGCGAGAGTTTTCAATGATCGCGCGTTTGGTGCGCACTTCATGGTAATCAAACTCCAGCAGCGAACCGTCGCTGTCTACGCCGCTGATACCGAGAATGCCGAAATCAAGGCGAAACTGGGAGATAAAGTCCAGCGTCGCTTCGCCGATAATGCCGCCATCCCGACTGCGCAGCTCGCCGCCCGCCAGAATAATGCGGAAATCCTCTTTCACCATCAGCGTGGTGGCCACATTAAGGTTGTTGGTGACGATGCGCAGATCGTTATGCTCCAGCAGCGCATGCGCCACCGCTTCCGGCGTGGTGCCGATATCGATGAACAACGTCGCGCCATCGGGGATTTGGCTGGCCACCTTGCGGGCAATACGCTCTTTTTCCTGCGTCTGGGTGGCCTTCCTGTCGTGCCAGGAGGTATTTACCGAACTGGAAGGCAGCGCTGCGCCACCGTGGTGGCGCAGGATCATCTTTTGTTCGGCAAGGTCGTTCAGGTCACGACGAATGGTCTGTGGGCTGACGGCAAACTGCTCAACCAGCTCTTCCGTACTGACATATCCCTGTTTTTTTACCAGCTCGATAATGGCGTCATGACGTTGTGTTTGTTTCATGAAATATCCCTGGGATTATAAGACTCGCATAAAGGCGCTGTCGTTGCAGAGAGCCGGGTAAGTCGGCGGCCCTATGTTCGCTTTCGCACATGTTGCGTATCGACCAACGCCATCGCCAGCCCGGTCAGGAGACCTGCCACATGCGCACCGTTCGCAATCGACATGCCAAAAACATCAAACCATCCAGCAATTAACCACACTAAAGAGAAGAGTATCAAGCCACGCTGCAAATAGACGCCGCTTTGCGGATCCCGCTCTCCACGCAGCCAGACATAGCCCATCAGCGCATAGACGACGCCGGATAGCCCACCAAACCAGGGGCCGCTAAACTGGTGCTGAATAAACCCGCTTAACAAGGCGCTAATAACGGTAATGACCACCAGTTTGCCGGTGCCGATGCGTTTTTCCACCGCACCGCCGAGGTACCACCACCATAGCAGGTTAAACAGGATATGCATCAGCGAGAAGTGCATGAAAGCATGGCTAAAGTAGCGCCAGACTTCAAATTTCAGCGACGGGTCATAAGGCCAGGCCAGCAGCAGCATGATCGGCCGATCGCCGATGATGTTTTGCAGCACAAAGACCAGGATGCAGACAAGCAAAATGGCCCAGGTAAACGGCCCGGCGTTGTGACGCAGAGTGGCAAAGAAAGGGAAACGCTGGTAGCGCAAACCGCTGTTGGTCTGTCCGGATTGCCAGCTGGCCGCCAGATAGCGTGGATCGGCGGGGTTTTCCAGGAAGCGAGCCAGTTCGGCCTGCACCCGCCCGGCCTGACTCTCATCGGCCAGCCAGACATCGCTCTGATCATGCTGCTGAATGGTCAGGATAATGCCCTGCGTAGCCATGTAGTCGACAAACGCCTGGGCCACACGCGGGTTAGCAAAAGAGGTAATCATTAACATACGGCGGATCGCTTATTCCACACAAAGGGGGCTAGTATATACGAGTTGCAGGAGTGGCGCGCCCTGGGCGTCCCTGAACAACGCATCCGCAGCCATGCCATCTGAAACAGGACGGGAATAACGGAATGGCGTGCTAACGTTTAAAGCGCGCCATGTTCCACTTCCGCCGGGAAATGACGATGCCACGCATCGAACCCACCATCCACGCTGTAAACCTTGTCATAGCCCTGCTGTAGCAGATACTGCGCGGCGCCTTTACTGCTATTGCCGTGGTAGCACATCACCATCACCGCGGTATCAACGTCATTATCGCGCATAAACGCGCCCAGCGTATCGTTGGTCAGATGAAACGCACCCGGCGTATGCCCCATCGCAAAACTCTGCGGATCGCGGATATCCACCAGCACCGCCTTTGCCTGATGCAGTTTCTGGTGCGCTTCTTCAACATTGATACATTCAAAGTGGTCCATGTGCTCTTTCTCTATATAGCGGAATAATATTGCTGGCAGATAGCCGGCCATGATTCTACTGCCTAGTTTACCGTCAGACGGGAAATAAACGCCAATATGTTACACGCATCACTCTGAAATGTTTTTTTGATGTTACCAATGGCGCGTTTGTTTGCTATATTGAGCGATAACGAACATTTTTGAGCTTAAACGAAAGTGCCAGAGGTAGCGAACGTGGAAACCAAAGATCTGATTGTGATAGGGGGAGGCATCAACGGTGCCGGTATCGCGGCAGACGCCGCCGGGCGTGGTTTATCCGTACTGATGCTGGAAGCGCGCGATCTCGCCTGCGCCACTTCCAGCGCCAGTTCGAAGCTGATTCACGGCGGGCTGCGCTACCTTGAACACTATGAATTCCGCCTGGTCAGCGAAGCGCTGGCCGAACGCGAAGTGCTGTTAAAAATGGCGCCGCATCTCGCTTTTCCCATGCGCTTTCGCCTGCCGCATCGCCCGCACCTGCGCCCGGCCTGGATGATCCGTATCGGTCTGTTTATGTACGATCACCTCGGGAAACGCACCAGCTTACCCGGTTCGACCGGCTTGCGATTTGGCGCAGAATCGGTATTAAAACCTGAAATCGTGCGCGGTTTCGAATATTCCGACTGTTGGGTAGACGATGCGCGTCTGGTACTGGCTAACGCGCAGATGGTGGTACGCAAAGGTGGCGAGGTCCGGACTCGTACCCGGGCAATTTCGGCAAAACGCGAAAACGGCCTGTGGATTGTCGAGGCGGAAGATATCGATACCGGCGAGAAATTCACCTGGCAGGCCCGTGGCCTGGTCAATGCGACCGGCCCGTGGGTCAAACACTTCTTTGACGAAGGGATGCATCTGCGCTCACCGTACGGCATTCGCCTGATTAAAGGCAGCCACATTGTGGTGCCGCGTGTGCACACCCAGAAACAGGCCTACATTCTGCAAAACGAAGACAAACGGATTGTGTTCGTGATCCCGTGGATGGATGAGTTCTCGATAATCGGTACCACCGACGTTGAGTACAATGGCGACCCGCAGAAAGTGGCGATCGATGACAACGAGATCAACTATTTGCTGAACGCCTATAACGCGCACTTCAAAAAGACGCTGTCCCGCGACGATATCGTCTGGACCTACTCCGGCGTCCGTCCGCTGTGCGACGATGAATCGGACTCGCCGCAGGCGATTACCCGCGACTACACCCTGGATATCCATGACGAACAGGGCCAGGCGCCGCTGCTGTCGGTATTTGGCGGCAAGCTGACAACCTATCGCAAGCTGGCCGAGCACGCGCTGGAAAAACTGACTCCCTACTACAAAGGCATCGGCCCGGCCTGGACCAAAACGGCCGTGCTGCCCGGCGGGGATATCGACGGCGACCGCGACGATTACGCGGCCAGGCTGCGCCGCCGGTTCTCATTTATCAGCGAATCGATGGCGCGTCACTATGCCCGCACCTACGGCAGCAACAGCGAGCTGATCCTCGCAGAGGCGGCATCGATAGCGGATCTGGGTGAGGATTTTGGCCATGAGTTCTATGAAGCCGAGCTCAAATACCTGGTGGAGCATGAGTGGGTACGCACGCTTGAGGATGCCATCTGGCGCCGGACGAAACAGGGAATGTGGCTGAATGACTCGCAGCAGGCGCGGATCGGCGAATGGCTGGCGCAGCACGTGGGAAAGTCTGAGCTTTCGCTGGCTTCTTAAGCCCGAACGACCCGCGCTGGCGCGGAGTTTGTCGGGATAGTGCATAAAAAACGGGGCCAGCGGCCCCGTTTTCACTGCGTAACCGGCTACAGCCGTACCGGGTCGATATGCCAGATATGGTCGGCGTATTCCTGAATCGTACGGTCAGAAGAGAAATAGCCCATGTTGGCGATATTATGCATCGCTTTCATCGCCCACTCTTCCGGATGACGATACAGCTCATCCACCTTATCCTGGCAATCCACATAGCTACGGTAATCCGCCAGCACCTGATAATGGTCACCAAAGTTGATCAGCGAATCCAGCAGATCGCGATAGCGACCCGGCTCCGACGGGCTGAACAGCCCGGTACCGATTTGCGTCAGCGCCTGATGCAGCTCCGGATCCTGTTCGTAAAATTCCCGCGGCTTATAGCCGTTACGACGTAGCGCCTCCACCTGTTCTGCGGTATTGCCGAAGATAAAAATATTATCCTCGCCCACGTGCTCCAGCATTTCGACGTTCGCGCCGTCCAGGGTACCGATGGTCAAAGCGCCGTTAAGCGCAAATTTCATATTACTGGTTCCGGAAGCTTCCGTACCCGCCAGCGAGATCTGCTCTGAAAGATCCGCCGCCGGAATAATCAGCTGCGCAAGGCTAACGCTGTAGTTCGGGACAAACACCACTTTTAGCTTATCGCCAATCTGCGGATCGTTGTTCACCACCGCCGCCACATCGTTAATGAGATGAATAATGTGCTTGGCCATGTAATAAGCCGAGGCGGCTTTCCCGGCAAAGATATTCACGCGCGGTACCCATACGGCGTCAGGATCGGCCTTAATACGGTTGTAGCGGGTAATCACGTGCAGGACATTCATCAGCTGACGCTTGTACTCGTGGATACGTTTGATTTGCACGTCGAACAGCGCTTTCGGGTTCACCACCACATTCAGCTGATGAGCAATCACGTTTGCCAGACGCTGCTTGTTCTCCAGCTTCGCCTGACGTACGGCCTGATTGACCGTCGGATAGTCAATATGCTGCTCCAGCTCCTGCAGTTGGCTGAGGTCGGTACGCCAGGTACGACCGATGTTCTCGTCCAGCACCTTCGACAACGGCGGATTCGCCAGCGCCAGCCAGCGACGCGGCGTCACGCCGTTGGTGACGTTAATAAAGCGCATCGGGAAAATCTTCGCGAAGTCGGCAAACAACGACTCCACCATCAGCCGGGAGTGCAGTTCGGAAACGCCGTTCACCTTATGACTAATCACCACCGCCAGCCACGCCATGCGCACCCGGCGGCCGTTGGATTCGTCAATAATCGACGTGCGACTTAGCAGCGCCGTATCATTGGGATACTGCTCCTGCAGCGTCTTCAGGAAGTAGTCATTGATCTCGAAAATAATCTGCAAATGGCGCGGCAGAATTTTCCCCAGCATATCGACAGGCCAGGTCTCGAGCGCTTCACTCATCAACGTATGGTTGGTGTAGGAGAACACCTGGCAGGTGACTTCAAACGCCTCATCCCAACCGAACTTATGCTCATCAATCAGCAGGCGCATCAGCTCCGGAATCGACAGCACCGGATGGGTGTCGTTAAGGTGAATCGCAATTTTGTCTGCCAGGTTAGCAAAGGTTTTATGCAGCTGATAATGGCGGTTGAGAATATCCTGTACCGTCGCGGAGACGAGGAAATATTCCTGACGCAGGCGCAGCTCGCGCCCGGAGTAGGTCGAGTCGTCCGGATACAGTACCCGGGAGACGTTTTCGGAATGGTTTTTATCTTCCACCGCCGCGAAGTAATCACCCTGATTAAATTTACCGAGGTTAATCTCGCTGCTGGCCTGGGCGCTCCACAGACGGAGCGTGTTGGTCGCATCGGTATCAAAACCCGGGATAATCTGATCGTAGGCTTCCGCCAGGATCTCTTCGGTTTCAACCCAGCGCGACTGTTTACCTTCCTGCTGAATGCGTCCGCCGAAGCGCACTTTGTAACGCGTATTATGCCGTTCAAATTCCCACGGGTTGCCGTACTCGAGCCAGTAATCCGGCGACTCTTTCTGCCGGCCGTCAACGATGTTTTGCTTAAACATCCCGTAGTCATAGCGGATACCGTAACCACGGCCAGGCAGGCCCAGGGCCGCCAGCGAATCGAGGAAACAGGCGGCCAGGCGCCCAAGACCGCCATTACCCAGCCCCGGGTCATTCTCTTCGTCAATCAGCTCTTCAAGGTTCAGCCCCATCTCTTCCAGCGCGCTGTTCACATCTTCGTAGATGCCCAACGACAGCAAGGCGTTAGAAAGCGTACGGCCAATCAGAAACTCCATCGACAGGTAATAAACCTGGCGTACTTCCTGAGAAAGCTGAGCACGATTAGAGCGCAGCCAGCGCTCCACCATACGGTCGCGGACGGCAAACAGCGTGGCGTTGAGCCACTCATGCTTATTGGCGATAGCCGGATCTTTACCAATGATAAACATCAGCTTATAGGCAATAGAGTGCTTTAACGCCTCAACGCTCAGCGTGGGTGATGCATAGCTAAAGGGTACATTCATCGCAATGACTCCTGTGGTTACAGCAAGCGTTGATAAAGTTCGCGATAAGAGTGCGCCGCGACCTGCCAGCTAAAATCCATATTCATCGCCTGACGCTGAACGTAACGCCAGAGCGACGGGCGCGACCACAGCACGAACGCGCGCCGAATTGCCCGCAGCAGCGATAGTGCATTGCTGTCTTCAAAGACAAAACCGCTGGCTACGCCATCGGCCAGATTTTCCAGCGAACTGTCGGTCACGGTATCCGCCAGACCACCGGTACGCCGCACCAGCGGCAGCGTGCCGTACTTCAGGCCATACAACTGGGTTAAGCCACAGGGCTCGAAACGGCTGGGAACCAGAATCACGTCGGCGCCCCCCATAATGCGGTGTGAAAAAGCCTCGTGATAACCAATCTGCACGCCAACTTTGCCCGGGTGCTCGGCGGCCGCAGCCAGAAAACCTTCCTGCAGTACCGGGTCCCCTGCGCCCAGCAGCGCCAGCTGCCCACCCTGCTCAAGCAGGCCCGGCAGCGCTTCGAGAACTAAATCCAGCCCTTTCTGGCTGGTCAGACGGCTGACCACGGCGAACAGCGGGGCTTTGTCGTCGACTTTCAGCCCCATCGCAATTTGCAGCTGGCGCTTGTTCTCCGCTTTGTCTTCAAGGCGATCGCGGTCATAACGCGACGCCAGCAGCAGGTCGCTCTCCGGGTTCCAGATACCCGCATCCACACCGTTCAGGATCCCCGATAGTCGCCCCTCGTGCTGGCGCTGACGCAGCAGCCCTTCCATGCCGTAGGCAAATTGCGGTTCGGTTATTTCACGCGCGTAGGTCGGGCTGACCGCCGTAATATGATCGGCGTAATAGAGCCCGGACTTGAGGAACGAGATCTGGCCGTTGAACTCCAGACCATGCATGTTATAGAACGACCACGGCAGTTCGATCTCATTCATGTGCCAGGAGTAGAACATCCCCTGATAGGCCAGATTGTGTACCGTAAAGACCGATTTCGCCGGTCGTCCACGCGCGGCCAGATAGGCAGGAGTCAGGCCTGCATGCCAGTCGTGAGCATGCACGACATCAGGACGCCAGAAAGGGTCCAGTCCGCAGGCCATCTCGCTGCCTACCCACCCCAGCAGCGCAAAACGCAGCACGTTGTCGGTGTAAGCATGTTGGTTGGTGTCGTGGTAAGGGCTCCCTGGGCGGTCGTAGAGATGCGGGGCATCAATCAAATAGATCCCCACGCCGTTATAGTGACCAAACAGCAGCGTCATGCGTCCGGCAAAAGTATCCCGGCGCGTCACCACCTGCGCATCGGTGACGCCACGGCGAATGTCCGGGAACGCCGGCAGCAGCACGCGCGTATCGATACCCTCAGCGATTTGCGCCGCAGGCAGCGCGCCGATTACATCCGCCAGACCGCCGGTTTTTAACAGCGGGAACATCTCTGAACATACATGTAAGACCTGCATTATCGCTCCTGTTTATGCCCCAACTTCCGCAACATATCACGCGTCACCAGCACGATACCTTCCTCTGAACGGTAGAACCGACGCGCATCTTCTTCCGCGTGTTCGCCGATCACCATGCCCTCAGGAATCACGCAGGCACGATCGATTACGCAGCGGCGCAGGCGGCATGAGCGCCCCACCCACACTTCTGGCAATAAGACTGCCGAATCAATATTACAGAATGAATTCACGCGCACGCGCGGGAACAGCACCGATTGCACCACCACGGAGCCGGAGATAATACAGCCGCCGGAAACCAGCGAGTTCAACGTCATACCGTGACTACCAGAGCGGTCCTGAACGAACTTCGCGGGCGGCAGAGACTCCATATGGGTGCGAATCGGCCAGTTCTGATCGTACATATCCAGCTCCGGCGTCACCGAAGCCAGGTCAAGGTTCGCTTTCCAGTAGGCTTCAAGCGTACCCACATCGCGCCAGTACGGTTCCGCATCCGGGTCAGACTGCACGCAGGAGAGCGGGAAAGGATGTGCATAAGCCATGCCAGCTTCAGTGATCTTCGGAATAATATCTTTGCCGAAATCGTGGCTGGAGTTTTCGTCGTTATCATCTTCAGTCAGCAGTTCATAAAGATAATCCGCATCAAAGACATAGATCCCCATGCTGGCCAGCGATTTGGTCTCATCGCTCGGCATTGCGGGCGGTACGGCGGGCTTTTCGACAAACTCAATGATCTTGTCGCTCTCATCAACCGCCATCACGCCAAAGGCGGATGCCTCTTCGATGGGCACCGGCATACAGGCCACGGTGCAGCGAGCCCCTTTTTCGACGTGATCGATCAACATGCGCGAGTAGTCTTGCTTGTAAATATGATCGCCGGCGAGGATCACCACATATTCCGCTTTGTAGCGACGAATGATATCGAGGTTCTGCGTCACCGCATCAGCCGTGCCGCGATACCAGTTTTCGCCATGCACACGCTGTTGCGCGGGCAGTAAATCCACGAACTCGTTCATTTCTTCACTAAAAAATGACCAGCCGCGTTGGATATGTTGAACCAGAGTGTGCGATTGATACTGGGTGATGACGCCGATGCGGCGAATACCTGAGTTAATGCAGTTAGATAATGCGAAATCAATTATGCGAAACTTACCGCCAAAATGGACAGCCGGTTTTGCACGCTTAATAGTTAAGTCCTTAAGCCGGGTACCGCGTCCACCCGCAAGAATCAACGCCACGGTTTTGATGGGGAGCTGACGCGCCAGCATCAACGGATCGTTCTTTTCTAGCCTAACCATGATTAACTCCTTTTTACATCCCAGCCTTCCTGTCCCTCTCACCGCGTAGCGGCCGCGAGTGCAACCGGAAGCTTCAGGGCTTACGACCTTTGAAATACGCACACTCCGTGCGCGGGCCCATGCCAGACAGCCATGACGACCGGATTATCCTCTCCGGCGAAAGGAGGAACGGCGTGCCACTCCCCCTCAGGTAACTCCATATGCGCCACCTCTGGGGTGGCATTCACCGTCATTAACCAACGGCCAGACAGCAAAATTTGCAGACGCGCGGTGCCGTGCTGCCATTCATCGGCAGTTAACGGTTGCGCATACTGGTTTAGCCAAACAACGTTGCCGTCCCCTTCCTGCCACCAGCGGTTACTGGTTAATGCCGGTATGCATCGACGCAGGTGAATGAGCGCGGCGGTAAATGCCGTCAGCCCGCTATTTGCCTGGTTCCAGTCAAGCCAGGTCAATGCGTTGTCCTGACAATACGCGTTATTGTTGCCGTGCTGGCTATGACCATGCTCGTCACCCGCCAGCAGCATCGGCGTGCCCTGTGCCAGCAGCAGCGTCGAGAGCAGGGCATGAACGCTGTCCCGGCGCCGCTCAAGCACATCAAGACTGCCCCCTGTTCCCTCTATACCATGATTGCTGCTGTAGTTATTGTTAGTCCCATCGCGATTCTCTTCACCATTCGCCTCATTATGTTTCTGATTGAAACAAACGCAGTCGCGCAGGGTGAAGCCATCGTGGGCGGTGATCAGATTCACCGCCGCCGCGGGCTGGCGACCGTTACGCTGAAAGAGATCGCTGGACGCGGCAAAACGCCGGGCAAACTCGCCCAATGAGATGCTTTGTTGTAACCAGAAGCGCCTGGCGACATCGCGAAAATGGTCATTCCATTCGGCAAAAAGCGGCGGGAAGTTTCCCACCTGGTAGCCGCCGGCGCCAATATCCCAGGGTTCGGCAATCAGCTTCACGGCCGCCAGCTGCGGATCGTTACGGATCGCTTCAAACAGCGGCGCATCCTGGCGAAATTCCGGCGTGCGTCCCATCACCGAGGCTAAATCAAAGCGAAAGCCATCGACGTGGCACTCATCGACCCAAAACCGCAGACACTGGCGGGCATACTCCACCACGTCCGGCTGGCTGAGATTGAGCGTATTTCCGCAGCCGGTCCAGTTGTAGTAATCCCCGTCTTCTCTGATCCAATAATAGTTACGGTTATCGATTCCGCGCAAAGAGAAGGTCGGTCCTTCCAGATCAATTTCAGCACTGTGGTTCAGCACCACGTCGAGGATCACTTCGATCCCCGCCGCATGCAGCGCCTTTACCGCATCGCGAAACTCATCCAGCGCACGCGCAGGCTCGCTGGCATAGCGCGGATCGAGCGCGTACATCGCCATTGGGTTATAGCCCCAGTAGTTGCTTAATCCCATTCTCTGCAGGCGCGGTTCGCTGGCGAACTGCGCCACCGGCATCAGCTCCAGCGCCGTAATGCCGAGGGTCCTGAAGTAATCGATCATCACCGGATGACCCAGCGCTTTATAGGTGCCGCGAATCGACTCCGGCAGCCCGGGATGCAGCCAGGTCAGCCCTTTAACATGGGCCTCATAGATAACCGTTTCACCCCAGGGGGTTCCCGGCGGCGCATCGTTCTGCCAGTTGTAACGCAGATCCACAACCTGCGACTTTGGCGCAATCGCCGCGCTGTCACGACGATCGGGAGAAAGATCGCCGCCGTGGAGACGCTCATCATCGGGCAGTACGCCCTCAACCCGATGACAGCACGGGTCGAGCAGCAGCTTGGCCGGATTAAAGCGGTGCCCCTGCGCCGGATCCCACGGCCCATGCACACGGTAGCCGTAGAGCAGACCCGGCCCGGCGGCAGCAAGCCAGCCGTGCCAGATATTGCCCGTGCGCGCGGGTAAATCGAACCGCTGCTCATTGCCCTGGGCATCAAATACGCAGAGTTCAACCCGCTCGGCATGGGCGGAAAAGAGGGTGAAATTCACCCCCTTTCCGTCATAGCTTGCACCCAACGGCGAAGGTTTTCCGGCCGCCAGTGTCGTCATTCTGCCTCCCGTACCAGCCAGACGGTCGCCAGCGGCGGTAGCGTAATCGAGAGAGAATGCTCACGCCCGTGGCTGGCGATGGCTTCGCTTTCCACGATGCCGCCGTTACCGGTGTTGCTACCGTGGTAGTGCATCGAGTCGGTATTCAGTTCTTCACGCCAGCGCCCCGGCTGGTTAATCCCGAAACGATAGCCGTAGCGCGGCACCGGCGTGAAGTTGCTGGCAACGATAATCTCATTGCCGGCTTTATCACGGCGCACAAAGATAAAGACAGAACGTTCGTGATCATCCACCACCAGCCATTCAAAGCCGTAGGGGTCAAAATCCAGCTCGTGCAGCGCTTTATGGTGGCGATAGGTATGGTTCAGATCGCGTACCAGGCGCTGGACGCCGTGATGCCAGTTATCGCCGCCTTCCAGCAGATGCCAGTCAAGGCTACCGTCGTGGTTCCACTCCCGCCCCTGGGCAAATTCATTGCCCATAAACAGCAGTTTTTTCCCCGGGAAGGCAAACATCCAGCCATAGTAGGCGCGCAGGTTGGCAAACTTCTGCCAGGCATCGCCGGGCATCCGGTCAAGAATCGATTTTTTGCCGTGAACCACTTCATCGTGTGACAGCGGCAGCACGAAGTTTTCGGTGTAGTTGTAGAGCATCCCGAAGGTCATCTTGTCGTGATGATGACGACGATAGATGGGATCGAGCTTCATGTAGTCGAGGGTGTCATGCATCCAGCCGAGGTTCCATTTGAACCAGAAGCCAAGACCGCCCGTCGAAGACGGTCGTGAAACCCCGGCGAAGTCGGTAGACTCCTCCGCCATCGTGACCGCTCCCGGCGTCTGTTCACCGAGCACACGGTTGGTATTGCGCAGAAATTCAATCGCTTCGAGGTTTTCCCGGCCGCCGTACTCATTGGGCACCCACTCCCCCTCTTTGCGGCTGTAGTCGCGGTAGATCATTGATGCAACCGCATCCACGCGCAGGGCGTCGATCCCGAAGCGTTCAATCCAGTACAGCGCGTTCCCGACCAGGAAGTTGCTGACTTCCCGACGACCGTAGTTGTAGATCAGCGTATTCCAGTCCTGGTGATAACCTTCTCGCGGGTCGCTGTGTTCATACAACGCGGTGCCGTCGAACGATGCCAGCGCAAAGTCATCCGACGGGAAGTGGCCCGGCACCCAGTCGAGGATCACGTTCAGACCCGCGGCATGGGCAGCATTCAGGAAGTAGCGGAAGTCTTCACGGGTACCAAAACGGCGGGTCGGCGCGTACAGCCCGGTCGGCTGATAGCCCCAGCTGCCGTCGAACGGATGTTCGTTTACCGGCAGCAGCTCCAGATGGGTGAAGCCCATCCACTTCGCGTAGGGCACCAGCTGATCGGCCAGTTCACGGTAGCTCAGCCAGAAGTTGTTATCGGTATGGCGACGCCAGGAGCCCAAATGGACTTCATAGATCGAAATCGGCGCATCAAACTGGTTGGCCTGCTTACGGGACTGCGGCTGTTCGACCTTTTCCGGCAGGCCGCAGATAAGCGACGCGCTTTCCGGGCGCATTTGCGCTTCAAAGGCATAAGGGTCGGACTTCACGCGCAGATGGCCGTGGGCGTCAATCAGTTCAAATTTATACAGCTGGCCATTATGCGCGCCGGGCACAAACAGCTCCCAGATGCCGGACTCTTTGCGCAGGCGCATCGGATGACGGCGGCCATCCCAGTAGTTGAACTGTCCGACAACGGAAACCCGACGGGCGTTCGGCGCCCAGACGGAAAAGCGCGTGCCGGTGACGCCGTCCATCGTGTCGGCGTGTGCCCCCAGCGTTTCATAAGGCCGTAGATGAGTGCCTTCTGACAGCAGCCAGACATCAAGATCCTGCAGCAGCGGACCAAAGCGATAGGGGTCGTCAATCAGGTTTTGCTGACCGTGCCAGGTGACGGCCAGCTGGTAACGAAAAGGATTTTTTCGGCGCGGCAGTACGCCGCTAAAGAATCCGCGTGAGTCGAGGCATTCGAGTTTGCCGACTTTGCGCCCGGTTTTCGGTTCAATAACCCATACATCGGTGGCATCGGGTAATAATGCGCGCACTTCCAGACCGGCATCGGTTTGATGCATTCCAAGTACGGAAAAGGGATCCGCAAAATGGCCAGAAATAAGCGCATTAATCACGTCTCTATCGATACGATTAGACATGGTTTCATCCTGTTGTAAGTGTCGCCCTTTCCTGTATCTGGCGACTTTTTTTGACCTGAACGGTGCAGCACACTGTGCATCCTTCTGCTCCGTCCCACCTTCAGGTAAGGCAACGTTGTCGTTCCTTACTTAAAGCATAGCCAAGGCTGTCTTACCTCCGTTGGAAAAAATCTAACATCCGCGTTTACTCCTTGTATTACGCAAAAAAAAGGAGGTGTAAAACACCCCCTTTTGGTTCATCCCGTTATCAAGCCAGCTGGCGCAGCATGCGTCGCAGCGGCTCGGCAGCGCCCCACAGGAGCTGGTCACCGACGGTGAAAGCCGACAGATATTCCGGCCCCATATTCAGCTTACGCAAACGACCCACCGGCGTGGTCAGGGTGCCGGTGACGGCAGCCGGGGTCAGCTCACGCATTGTAATATCACGATCGTTCGGTACGACTTTGGCCCACGGGTTGTGTGCGGCCAACAGTTCTTCAACGGTCGGGATAGAGACATCTTTTTTCAGCTTGATGGTAAACGCCTGGCTGTGGCAACGCAGCGCGCCAACGCGTACACACAGGCCATCAACCGGAATCACTGACGAGGTGGCGAGAATTTTGTTGGTCTCAGCCTGTCCTTTCCACTCTTCACGGCTCTGGCCGTTATCCAGCTGTTTGTCGATCCATGGGATCAAACTGCCTGCCAGCGGCACGCCAAAGTTATCAACCGCCAGGTCGCCGCTGCGGGTCAGCGCCGTCACTTTGCGTTCGATATCCAGAATGGCGGACGCCGGATTCGCCAGCTCTGTCGCCACGTGGCTATGCAGCTGGCCCATCTGGGTCAGCAGTTCGCGCATGTGACGCGCCCCGCCACCGGATGCCGCCTGGTAAGTGGCCACGCTCACCCACTCCACGAGATCCTGGGCAAACAGGCCGCCGAGGGACATCAGCATCAGGCTGACGGTACAGTTGCCGCCAACAAACGTTTTCACGCCATTATTCAGACCGGCGGTAATCACATCCTGGTTTACCGGATCAAGAATAATGATGGCGTCGTCTTTCATGCGCAGCGAAGAGGCGGCGTCAATCCAGTAACCCTGCCAGCCGCTCTCACGCAGCTTCGGATACACGTCGTTGGTATAATCCCCGCCCTGGCAGGTCACAATAATGTCCAACGCCTTCAGCGCGTCCAGATCAAACGCGTCCTGCAGCGTACCGCCGGTGCTACCACCAAAGGATGGAGCAGGCTGCCCCAGCTGAGAGGTGGAGAAAAAAACAGGGCGAATGGCGTCGAAGTCGCGCTCTTCAACCATGCGTTGCATGAGTACAGAGCCGACCATTCCGCGCCAGCCGATAAAACCAACATTTTTCATAACGTATTTCCTGGGAGATGTGTGCTGTTTGTGCCTAGCCAGTTTCCTGCTGGATCATCCCTCACATTACAAAATGCTGCTAAAGTCGCAAGTGAAATTAATCAATGATTGCGCAGCAATCAGAAAAGCAACTTATTGAACGCAGCTTCTGCCGACATCGGTACCCAGAAAAACCGCAAAGATTATCGGGGAAATAACCGCAGGAAGGGAATATTTTCCGCCGCTTTTTTATTGATCTGGATTATGGATCTGCGCAGAAATCTAGCGCTATCGCGCCGGTGGGGAAAGCGGAGAAAACCAGGTCTGATGCGGCCTTACGAGAGGTAATCCTTTCGTCTCATCGCTCAGCAGAGAGGTTTTTTTGCGGGATTGGATGGGCGATTTGCCCGGCCTCGCGTCGCTCGGCCGGACACGCTCAGCGGCGTTTAGCTTAACAACGTAAACGCGATCATACCGACGATGGCACCGGTGGTGCCGAGGATAGTTTCCATCATCGTCCAGGTTTTCAGCGTCTGCGCTTCGGTAGCGCCGGTAAATTTCCCGAACAGCCAGAAACCGGCGTCGTTCACGTGGCTCACCACGATGGATCCACCCGCGATACAGATGGAGAGCGCCGCCATCTGCGCACCGCTGTAGTTCAGCTGCTCGATGACCGGCATGACCAGCCCCACCGCCGTTAAACAGGCGACGGTCGCAGAACCCTGGATAATACGCACCGCGGCCGCCAGCACGAAGCAGGTAATGGCGATAGGCAGCCCCATGCCCGTCAGCGCTTCACCGAGCGCCGGGCCCACGCCGGAGTCAACCAGCACCTGTTTGAAGACGCCGCCGGCACCGATAACCAGCAGGATAATCCCCGCAGGCTGCAGCGCATGACCGCAGATCTCCATCACCCGATCTTTCGCCATCCCCTGACGTACCGCCAGACCATAGATAGCCACCAGACACGCGACCAGAATCGCGGTGAACGGATGGCCGATAAACTCAAACCATTCGTAAGCGCTGGAGCCAACCGGCACAAAGCGCGCGGCGATTGTTTTCAGCCCCACCAGCACCAGCGGCAGGAGAATCAGCGACAGGCTAAAGGCAAAGGACGGCATCTTGCCTTCACCCAGGCTTGGTTCGCTAATATCGTCAGGAATATGCAGCTCAACGTAACGGCTGATGAAGTTGCCCCACAGCGGCCCGGCGATAATCATTCCCGGAATCGCCGCGCACAGACCAATCAGGATCATCCAGCCAAAGTCAGCATGCATTTGCGATGCCAGCAGCATCGGCGCCGGCCCGGGCAGCAGGAACGCCGCCGCGGCCGCCACGCCAGCAAACAGCGGGATAACCAGTTTCACCAGGTTGGTGCCGGTATGGCGCGCCATGGAGAAGGCCACGCTGATCAGCAGCACGATCGCCACTTCGAAAAACAGCGGCAGCGCGCAGATAAGACCGGCGAGGCCAATCGCGTAATGAGCGCGGCTGTGGCCGAAAGATTTCAACATCTTCACGGCAATCTGATCGACAGCGCCGGTTTCATGAAGAATCTTGCCAAACATCGCCCCAAGTGCCACGACGATCGCCAGGAAGCCCAGCGTCCCGCCCATCCCTTTTTCCATCGTCGCCGCAATTTTATCCAGCGGCATGCCGGAAAAGAGACCGGCACCAATAGAAACCACCATCAAAGCCACGAAAGCATGCATACGCGCCTTCATGACTAAAAACAGCAGCAGCAAAACGGAGCCTACTGCTGTTAAAACAAGCGTTAATGTACTCACTAGTTACTGCCTTTGTTGATCACCTCAATGGTGCTCGCGACCACGCCTTCCAGCGATTGATCAATATCGACGATTAAGACATCGCCTTCGTCTGCGCCAGGTTCCTGCAGCGTTTCAAACTGGGTCACCAGCATCTGGGTTTTAAAGAAATGGCCTTTACGCGCTTTCAGACGGCTTTCAATCAGGTCGAAATCGCCTTTCAGGTAGACGAAAGAGAGATTCGGGTTGCCCTTGCGGAGAATATCGCGATAGCTCTTTTTCAGAGCGGAACAGACGATCAGCGAAACTTTATTTGTACGCTGCATGGCAAAAGCGGCGTCGTTCAGCGCCTGCAGCCACGGCGTACGATCATCGTCGTTTAACGGCTCGCCGGAGGCCATCTTGTTGATGTTGCTACGCGGATGCAGAAAGTCACCATCGAGAAACGCGGCATGCAGCTGATGCGCCACTTCGCTGGCGACAGCGGATTTACCACTGCCGGAAACGCCCATCAGGACATAGACGTGGTGATCATGGTTAGTCGTGCTCAAAGCTTCCTCCCACTGGACACATATACGAAGCCGTACTGGCTGCAAGAATACAGCGTGAAGACTCGTATACAGATTAATTGTTACGGGTAACTGTTATCGGTAACATTGTCATGCCGGACTTAGCGATAAGCAATCACCATTCGTGCCAGGAATGAATATGTGTGATCTACTTCAAACTTGTCAGTCTAAATTGATCCGCCCGGTGACAATGTGAAACCTAAATCTAACATCTTCGGCGTCACGACTTCACCCCGAATACGGGCCAGCAGCCGTTCGGCACCAATGCGTCCCATTCGCTCACGCGGGGTCAGCACGCTGGCCAGCCGGGGCTCCATCACCTGACCAATATCATGGCCGTGGAAACCGGCGATCGCCATATCGTCCGGAATTTTCAATCCCAGGCGCTGACACTCAAAGGCGGCACCGACCGCAAGGTCATCGTTGGTACAGAAGATGCCATCGAGCTGCGGATATTCGCGACGCGCCTGGCGCATCAGCTCTATCCCTGACGAATAGGACGAAGATTGTTCAACCATCACGCTATACGGCGTCATGCCGGCATCGCGCATCGCCTGTTCGTAGCCCTTTTGCTTGATGATAGTACGTTCATCAAGGCGCGCCCCCAGATAGGCCACGTGGCGATGGCCGCGGGCAATAATTGCGGCGGTCATCTGGCGTGCGGCATCAAAGTTATCAAAACCGACGGCGATATCGAGGCACGGCGACTGACTGTCCATCAGCTCAACCACCGGGATACCGGCAACTTCGATCATTTTCAGCGTGCGAGGGGTATGGGTACGTTCGGTGAGAATCAGGCCATCAATGTTCCATGAGAGCATGGATTCGAGACGCTTTTCTTCCATTTCCGGCTTATAGCCGTAGTGCGCGAGCATCGTCTGGTAGCCGAAGGCATCGGTGACGCTTTCAATCCCACGCAGCACTTCCGAGAAGACCTGGTTGGTCAACGAGGGCAGCAGCACACCAATGGCGCGGCTGGTGGCATTAGAGAGGATATCAGGCGCACGATTGGGAATATAACCCAGTTCATCGAGAGCAGCGGCAATCTTGCCACGCAGGGCCTCGGAAACCTGTTCCGGGTTACGTAAAAAGCGACTGACCGTCATTTTGGTCACGCCGACAAGATCGGCTACATCCTGCAGTACGGGTCTTTTCTTTTTCATCGTCCTGACTGTGATAACGGGGAGACATTTTCCCAGTTTATCACGGACAAAGCGCAACCTTCCCAAACATCCGGGAAGGCTGCGCAATTTATTTAAACATCTTCAGAACTGAATCAGACCGGCGGCAGATCGAACAGCAGGATCTCGCTATCGCTGTCAGCGTGTACGGAAATCGCCTGCTCGTCCCAAATCGCCAGGCCATCGCTGGTGGTCGCTTTGGTACCGTTAATCGTCACCTCGCCTTTCACCACCTGGATCCACACGCGGCGTTCCGCGGCAATCTGATGCACCGACTGTTCATCTTTCAGCAGCGCCCAGCGGTACAGTTCCATATCCTGGTGCACTTTCAGTGAACCGTCACGGGCATCCGGCGACAGAACCAGCTGTTTGCCCTGCAGAGCATCAAAGCGACGCTGTTCGTAGCGCGGAGTGATGCCGTTTTCTTCTGGCATAATCCAGATCTGGTACAGATGCAGTTTTTCTGTATCGCTTGGGTTGTACTCGGAGTGACGAACCCCGGTACCTGCGCTCATGATCTGGAACTCGCCCGCCGGAACCTGCTCTTTGTTACCCATGCTGTCCTGGTGTTCAACCGCCCCTTCCAGCACGTAGGTCAGGATTTCCATATCTTTGTGCGGATGGGTACCGAAGCCCTGACCGGCATCAATCACGTCATCATTGATAACCCGCAGCGCCGAGAAGCCCATAAAGTTCGGGTCATAATAGTTAGCGAAAGAGAAAGTATGCCAGGAATCCAGCCAGCCGTGGTTAGCGTGACCGCGTTCATTAGCTTTGCGTAAGTAGATCATGTTGCACCCCCGTATGTTTTCGATAGAGTCAGTGTGGACTCAATCTGCTCACGATCATAGAGGGTGAAAATTGACTCCTCTGTTCAAAAAATATGAATGACTACAAAGGAGCCAGGAAGGCTTATTTATCTAAGGTTATCGTGGCCGGAGAGGGCTGTTCAAACCCGCGCCCGAGGATCTCCATATTCGTGAGAACGTCAGATTCCTTGACGTAATTTGGCTGACCGTTAACGAGGGTTTCATACAGCGCATCATAGACCCGCCCATAGTCGCCGGTTTCAATTGGGATCTCTTCCCGCACGGTTTCACCCGCCTCATTGACGTACTCCAGCAGGCCAAACGTATCGTCCGCGCCGAATCCTGGCTCACCCGGCATAATATTGGCTTTCAGGCTGGTTTCCTGCCGATCGATACCATATTTGATAAAGGAGCCTTTATGCCCGTGGACGGTAAACCTCGGGTACGCCAGCTTCACCAGGTGGCTGGTTTTGGCAATGGCCTTCAGGTCGCCGTAGAACAGCTGGGCTTCAAAGGTGTCATCCGGATTGGCTTTGTTGCGCAGGCTGCGGATGTCATAAGCCACGTGGTCCGGGCGGCCAAACAGCGAGATGAGCTGATCCAGCGTATGCACACCAAGACCGTAAAATGTTCCATCCTGCGGCACTCCGGGCTGTGTTTCTGCCACCGGGCGATAGAGGTCAAAATGGCTCTCAACCTCCACGATCTCGCCCAGTTTGCCGCTCTCAATCACCTTTTTCATCGTCAGGAAACAGGAATCAAAGCGGCGGTTCTGGTATGGCGTCACCGTCAACCCCCGGCTCTTCGCCAGCGCAAAGAGCGACTTTGCCTCGGCTAGCGTGGAGGTAAACGGTTTTTCTACCAGCACATTTTTACCGGCCTCCAGCGCCCGCTTTGCATATTCGAAATGGCTGTCCGCATGAGTACAGACAATCACCAGTTTTACCTGCGGGTCGTTGAGCACGTCGTCGAGATCGCTGGTGAAATGAATATGAGAATACTGCGGCGCCTGCTCCTGCGGCTTCGCGCTGCGGCGATAGATATGCGCGACGTGCCAGCGATCTTTGCGGTGCAGAACATAAGGAAGATGGTAGCGGGTGGTGCTTTTGCCAAACCCAATAAACGCGCAGTGCAGAGTCATAAAGCCGTCCTTTGTTGAGGTTTCTGCTGCTAACCATAGCGCACCCCGGCGACGAACTTAACTCTTAACCTATTCAGGATGGTGGAAATGTCCGGCAAAAAAGCCAAAAAAAAAGCCAGCACCTGGCTGGCTAAAGTAATACTGGAAGCAATGTGAGCAATGTCGTGCTTTCAGGCTTTCCGCAAGGGTCTCCCTGAATGCAGGACAATAATAATCATTCTCATTCGCACTTGTCTACCTCTTTTTGCAAAAATTAGCCGTTGACGCATTTTTTAAAGTCAGGGATGTTTAAAAGGCCAATAAAGGGGATCAAGACCGCGATGCCGCGGCACAGGAGAAGAGAAATGAGTGACATAGTGATACGCCACGCTGAACCGCGCGATGCAGAACCTTTACGCCAGCTGACGGCCCACCCGGAGGTCTATCACGACACACTACAACTTCCTCATCCCTCGATGGAAATGTGGCAAGAACGTCTACAGCCCAGGCCACACAGCCACCATCTGGTCGCCACTCTTGACAATGGCGTCGTCGGTCACCTGATGCTCAGCGTCGAGCCGCGACCTCGCCGGAGCCACGTTGCCACCTTCGGAATGAGCGTTGACGCAGCGTTCCACGGGCGTGGCGTGGGCAGCGCGCTGATGCGCGAAATGATTAACCTGTGCGATAACTGGCTGCGGGTCGAGCGCATCGAATTGACGGTATTTGCCGATAACGCCGCCGCCGTTGCCGTCTATCGCAAACACGGTTTTGTCGTCGAAGGGACCGCGCGGAAGTTTGCCCTGCGTAACGGCGAGTATGTGGATGCGCATTTCATGGCGCGCCTCAAGTAACCGCTAAATATGGCCCGGTGGCGCCACGCCAGCCGGGCCCGTGATTCTGCATCATCTGTAGGCCGGGTAAGGCGTCAACCGCTACCCGGCACATCAATCAGTATCCCGCCGTCAAATCACCGGGCGAGCGCGGATCGGACGCGCCATACAGCGTCCCGTCCGGGCCGACCATAATGCTCTGGGTACTTCCCATCGCCTCTTTCAGCGCTACTTTCTGCCCTTTCTGCTCCAGCAGCTTCAGCGTATCCGGGCTAAACCCCTTCTCCACCCGCAGCTCATCCGGCAGCCACTGATGATGGAAGCGCGGCGCGTTGGTGGCTTCCGCCACGTTCATACCGAAATCGATGGTGTTGACCACCATCTGCAGTACGGTGGTAATGATGCGGCTACCGCCCGGACTGCCGGTCACCAGCCAGGTTTTCCCCTCCTTCACCACGATAGTCGGCGACATCGACGACAGCGGACGCTTTTTCGGCCCGACGGCGTTGGCATCACCGCCCACCAGCCCGTAGACATTCGGAACGCCCGGTTTCGCCGAGAAGTCATCCATCTGGTTGTTCATCAGTATCCCGGAGCTACCCGCCACAATACCGGTCCCGAAGGTAGTATTCAGCGTATAGGTGACCGCCACCGCGTTACCCTCTTTATCCACCACCGAGAAATGGGTGGTCTGGTTACTTTCATACGGTGCCAGCTTGCCCGGACGAATCTGGCTCGAAGGTTTGGCTTTGTTGATATCAATCTGTTCAGCAATCGATTTGGCGTAGGCTTTGTTGGTTAGCGCCTGCCACGGCACTTTGACGAAGTCCGGATCGCCGAGATACTCCGAACGGTCAGCATAGGCATGTTTTTCGGCTTCCGCCATCACCTGCATGGCGTCTGCACTGCCGAAGCCATATTTATGCATGTCGAAGTTTTCGAGGATATTGAGGATCTGTACGATGTGGATCCCCCCGGACGAAGGCGGTGGCATCGAAAACACCTGATAACCGCGATATTCGCCGCTTATCGGCGTACGCTCGACCGCCTTGTAGCCGGCAAGGTCGGCTTTGGTGATCAGGCCGCCGTTTTTGTGCATTTCGTCGGCAATCTGATCGGCAATCGCCCCTTTATAAAACGCATCCGGGCCATGCTCCGCGATCAGCTCAAGGCTTTTGCCCAGCTGTTTTTGCACCAGCTTGTCACCTTTCTTCAACGGCTCGCCGTTTTTCCAGAAGATGGCTTTACTGTTCGGGTGACTGGGGATGACTTCACTCCCGTAGGTCTTCAGATCGTCGGCCAACGCATCGTTCACCGTGAAGCCCTCTTCCGCCAGCTTAATCGCCGGACGGATCACCTTGTTCAGCGGCATGGTGCCGTATTTTTCCAACGCTAATGAGAAGCCTGCCACGGTGCCCGGCGTACCAGAAGCCAGATGTGAAGTGAGCGATTTTTTGCTATCCGGGTTGCCCTGATCATCAAGGAACATATCCCGGGTGGCCTGCTCAGGCGCCATTTCGCGAAAATCAATCGCCGTCGTTTTACCGTCTTTGGTACGCAGCATCATAAACCCGCCGCCGCCAATATTACCGGCCTGTGGATGCGTAACCGCCAGCGCATAGCCCACGGCCACCGCGGCATCGACGGCGTTGCCCCCCTGACGCAGAATATCCACCCCGACGCGGGTCGCCGTCGCATCTACCGAGGCCACCATCCCCTCCCGGGCACGAACCGGGTGAAAGACATCTTCTTCGACACCATAAGAAACGGGCGGCGGGGTGGGATTTGCGCTGACGGCAAAACTTCCGCCGGCCAGCAAAGCAGCGATGACCACCTGACGCCAGGAACGCGTGTTTATCATTGTCTTACTCCTGAAGTGTTTTTTTCCCCGCTTAAGCCTGGTTGATAAGTCCTAAAAAATCATTGTTATGCTGAAAAGGAGGTACACTTAAGTGATCCCACGCACGGGAGGAGAGAACCATGAAAGCACTATTATTTCTGGCGGCGCTGCTGCCGCTGAGCGTCCTGGCGCAGCCACTCAACACCACCAATAATCCCAATCAGCCGGGGTACGTCATCCCCAGCCAGCAGCGGATGCAAAATCAGATGCAGGTGCAACAGCAGCAGCACCAGAGCATGCTGAAGCAGGATATGCAGAGCCAGACGCGCGCCCAGCAGCAGCATCTCCAGACGCAGCTCAACAACAACCAGCAGCGGGTCATCCAGAGCGGTAATTTGAATTCGTCCCAGCAGATGTTGCCGAATAATAACGGAGGGATGTTGCAGCGGCAGACGACACCATAACGGCCGTCTGCCGAAGGATCAGGCGTGGAAGTCAGGACCGATGACATCAATGGCATCGGTACAAATGCAGTCCACGCCCCAGCGCAACAGCTCAGCCGCCCGCTGGGGTTTGTTGACGGTATAGACGAGGATGTGCAGACCCGCGGCTTTCAGGCTGGCCACTCGCGACTCATCCAGCAGTTGATGGTTAAGGTGGATCGAAACGCACGCCAGGCGCGTGGTCAGCTCGCGCCAGTCCTCGCGCCACTCATCCAGCAGCAGCCCGCGCGGCAGCTCAGGCACCGCCTGCTGCGCCGCCTCCAGCGCGTCAATGTCGAACGATGAGAGCAGCGGCGGCGTCATACCTTGCCACAGCTCACGGGCCGCCAGCGCCACCGCTTTCCCGGTGAGCGGTCCGGTGCCGGTTGTGGGTTTAATCTCGATATTCGCCATCATGCCGTGCTGACGACAGCGTTCGGCAACCTCGGCCAGCAGCGGCAGCGGCTCGCCTTTGAATTCATGGCTATACCAGCTGCCGGCATCGGCTTTCAGCAGTTCGCTCCAGGCCAGCTCGCCGGCGACGCCCCAGCCGTTGCTGGTGCGCTCGAGATTGTCATCATGCAGCAAAAAAATCTGTCCGTCTTTCGACAGCTTGGCGTCAAACTCGATCATCGTATGCCCGAAACGGGCGCCGACGTCGATGGCCGCCAGGGTGTTTTCCGGCGCCAGTTTCCCGCCGCCACGATGGGCGACGATGTGAGGATAAGGCCAGTGACTCATGCGCGTTGTCCTGTTTCACCATCAAAGAGGTGCAGATGATCCTCGGGCAGATGCAGCCACAGCGTGCTGCCTGCTGACGGACGCTGCTGATGCGGCAGCCTGACCACCAGTTTCTGCTCGCCCCAGCGACCGTGGGCAAGGTTATCGGCACCTAAAATTTCCAGCGTATCCATCACCAGCGGTACGCCACCTTCCGCCTGGGAGCTTAATGCAAAATGCTCCGGGCGGATACCTAACGTCATCTTACGCCCGGCATGGCGGCGATGCTCGCCATTCATCGGTAAACGCAGACCGCCTTCCAGCTCAAAACGATGACCATCTTCGCTGACGCGCCCGTCTAGCAGGTTCATCGCCGGGCTGCCAATAAAGCTCGCTACAAAGCGGCTGGCCGGCTTCTCGTACACCTCGACGGGGGTGCCAATTTGTTCGGCAATGCCTTTGTTCATCACCATCACCCGCTGGGCAAGCGTCATCGCCTCCACCTGGTCATGCGTGACGTACAACGAGGTGGTTTTCAGACGACGATGCAACTGCTGAAGTTCAAGACGCATCTGGACGCGCAGCTTGGCATCGAGATTCGATAGCGGTTCATCAAACAGAAATACCGCCGGGTCGCGCACGATGGCGCGGCCCATCGCCACGCGCTGGCGCTGGCCGCCGGAGAGCTCGCGCGGGCGGCGCTTGAGCAGGCCATCCAGCTCCAGAATACGCGCCGCTTCCTGCACCCGCTCGGCGATCAGGCCTTTGCCCATACCGCGTATTTTTAGCCCCCAGGCCATGTTCTCTTCCACGCTCATGTGCGGATAAAGCGCGTAGTTCTGAAACACCATCGCGATCCCGCGATCCTTCGGTTCCATCTCGGTCACGCGCTGGCGGTTAATCCAGATGTCGCCGCTGGTCACGCGTTCAAGCCCGGCAACCATGCGCAGCAGCGTTGATTTCCCGCAGCCGGACGGTCCGACCATAACGATAAATTCCCCGTCCGCGACGTCCAGCGTCAGCGGTTGAATGACCTGGGTTTTGCCATCCCAGCTTTTGGTTACTGCCTGTAGTTTTAAACCTGCCATAAAAGGTTGTATCCCTTGATTGTTCATGAACGTCGCTGGCGGCTATTTTTGCTCGGGGCAAGACGCAAGCGTCGCAGTTTGGTGGGCCCAAATAAGACGCGAGTAACGCGGAATCGGGCAAAAATGGCCCCAGCCCTTCGGGACGCGTGCCGAAACCGCGTACTCTGCGTTGTCGGATTTGGACATAGGCCCACTATGTCCATCATCCTCCGCCTTGATTACGCGGTTTCGGCTCAGCGTCGACGCCACGAACAATCAAGGGATACAACCTACTTCTCACTGTCCACTAAACCACGCACAAACGCACGCTGCATGGCTAAAACGATAACAACCGGGGGAATCAGCGTCAGCAGCATCGCGGCCATCACCTGGTTCCACTGGGTGGTGCCTTCTCCGGTGGCGATCATGCCTTTGATACCCGCCACTGCGGTGCCAAGATTCACGTCCTGAATAATCAACAGCGGCCACAGATACTGGTTCCAGCCGTAGATAAAGGTGATAACAAACAGGGCCGCGAGATTGGTTTTCGAGAGCGGCAGCACGATGTCGCGGAAAAAGCGCATCGGCGAGGCGCCGTCGATACGCGCCGCTTCGATCAGCTCGTCCGGCAGGGTCATAAAGAACTGGCGGAACAGGAAGGTGGCGGTCGCGGAGGCCATCAGCGGCAGCGTCAACCCGGCATAGCTGTCGAGCATCTTCAGATTGGCGATCACTTCCACGGTGGGAAAGATACGTACCTCAACCGGCAGCATCAGGGTAATAAAAATCATCCAGAAGAAGAGGTTACGCAGCGGAAAGCGGAACCAGACGATGGCGAACGCGGAGAGCATTGAGACCACGATTTTCCCGACCGTGATACCGAAGGCCATGATGAAGCTGTTGAGCATCATCAGCCAGAATGGCGCGCTGTTCACGCCAACGCCCTGGGTCCAGATGGTCGCCATATTTTCCAGCAGATGTCCGCCGGGAATCAGCGTCATCGGCGTCTCAAAAACGGCTTTGTTATCCAGCGTCGCGGCAACAAACGCGACATACAGCGGGAACAGGATGACGGCGATCCCCGCAATCAGCATGGTGTGGCTGAAAATCGTCAGCCCGCGACGGTTCTCAATCATTGGTAGCGCACCTTACTTTCAACGTAGCGGAACTGAACGACCGTCAGCACAATCACCAGGAACATCAGAACCACCGACTGGGCGGCGGACGCCGACAGGTCGAGCCCGGCGAAACCTTCGCGATAGATCTTATAAATCAACGTAGTGGTCGCCTGTACCGGGCCGCCGGCGGTGGCAGCATCGATCACCGGGAAGGTATCGAAGAAGGCGTAGACCAGGTTGACCACCAGCAGGAAAAAGCTGACCGGCGCAATCAACGGCAGCGCCAGTTTAAAGAAGCGGCGAATCGGCCCGGCGCCGTCAATGGCGGCAGCCTCAACCAGCGAGCGCGGGATCGACTGCAATGCAGCGAAGAAAAACAAAAAGTTATAGCTGATCTGCTTCCATACCGAGGCAAAGACCACCAGGAACATTGCCTGGCCGCTGTTCTGCGCATGGTTCCAGTCATAGCCCATCTCGCCGAGGAAATGGGTTATCAGTCCACGGCCGGGGTTAAAGAGGAAAATCCATAATACCGCCGCCACCGCTGGCGCCACGGCATAGGGCAGCAGCATCAGGGTTTGATAAAAGCGGCTGCCGCGCACGACATAATCCACCAGCGCAGCAAAGAACAGAGAAATCATCAGCCCGCTGAAGGTCACCAGGCTACTGAACTTAATGGTGGTCCAGAACGAGTCCAGATAGTACGGGTCGTGGAACAGGGTCACGAAGTTGTCCAGGCCAACGAACTGGCTGGAAAGACCAAACGGATCGACGCTCTGGAGTGAGTACCACAGCGCTTCGCCCGCGGGCCAGATAAAGAAAATAATGGTGATAATCAGCTGCGGCGCGACCAGCACATAAGGCAGCCAGCGCGAGCGGAATACCGGACGGGATGATGACATTGAGATTGGGTTCCTGAACAATGCCGGGTGGCGGCTACGCCTTACCCGGCCTACATAGGGCACATCGTAGGCCCGGTAAGCGCAGCGCCACCGGGCAAGTTACAGATTACGATTTGGTTGCTTGCTCGAAGCGGCGCAGCAGCTGGTTACCACGTTGTACCGCTGAATCCAGCGCCTGTTGTGGCGTTTTCTTCCCGGTCCACACGCTTTCCAGCTCCTCATCCACAATGGTGCGGATCTGCGGCATGTTGCCCAGACGCAGCCCTTTGGTGAACGGCAACGGTGGCTTGTTCAACATCTGACGAGTGGCAATATCCGCGCCTGGATTCTTATCGTAGAAGCCCTGCTGGCGGGTCAGGTCATAAGCGGCGGTGGTAATCGGCAGGTAGCCGGTTTTCTGATGCCATTCCGCAGCGATTTCCGGTTTAGCGAGGAATTCCAGGAATTTCGCCACCCCGGTGTAAGTCTCTTTATCTTTACCCTGCATCACCCACAGGCTGGCCCCGCCGATAATGGCGTTCTGCGGCGCGCCCTTCACGTCGGCGTCGTACGGCATCATCCCCACGCCGTAGTTGAACTTCGCGTACTGGCGAATATCGGCCAGCGAACCGGAAGAGGCGGTGGTTATCGCGCAGTCCCCGTTATAGAACTTCTCGGTGGACTCATCTTTACGCCCGAAGTAGCTGAAATCGCCCTTCTTGTTCATCGCTTCCAGCATGGCGATATGCTTGACCTGCTCCGGCTTGTTGAACTCCAGAACCGCATCGGTACCGTCAAAGCCGTTGTTTTTGGTCGCCACCGGCAGGCCATGCCAGGCGCTGAAGTTTTCAATCTGAATCCAGCCCTGCCAGCCGCTGGCGTAACCGCACTTCATCCCGGCGGCTTTCAGCTTATCGGTATAGGCTGCCAGCTCCTGCCAGGTTTTCGGCGGCTGCTCCGGGTCTAAACCGGCTTTTTTGAAGGCGTCTTTGTTGTAGTACAGCACCGGTGTGGAGCTGTTAAACGGCTGGGAGAGCAGATGGCCGCTTTTGGAATCGGTGTAGTAACCGGAAACGGTCGGGACGAACTGCGATTCATCAAACTTAATACCCGCATCGCTGAACACCTGATATACCGGCTTAATGGCCTTCGAAGCCATCATCGTCGCAGTACCCACTTCATAAACCTGAAGGATCGCCGGCGCATTACCGGTACGGAATGCCGCAATGCCGGCACTCAGGCTCTGTTCATAGTTACCTTTGTACACCGGTGTAATTTTATAATCCGGATTGGCCGCGTTGAAACGTTGCGCCAGAGAATCAACTTCTTTACCCAACTCCCCTTCCATGGAATGCCAGAACGGAATATTGGTCACTGCCAGCGCCTGACCGGCACATGCCAGGCTGAGCGCCAGTCCTAAAGCTGTATGTCGTAACGATATCATCGGTTATCTCTCTTGTTGTTCCAGATGCGCGATTTCACGCGTTTTATGTTCGCGGGGGTAACATGACATGCTCGAATGACAGAAAAATAACTTTTTTATTACAAAAAAAAGATAGTAACGCGTCAGAGAGATGGCAAGACGATGAAGGATTAGAGACTGGAAAGTGGGAGCTGCGACACGTCAAGCGGATAATTCCCGGCCAGCGGCGTCAGCGCTCCGTTCTGGCTAAGGAATATCCCGGCCGGGCGGCCGGGAATAAGAGCGAGGAGATTAGCCGCCCAGATAGGCGCTACGCACCGCCTCGTTAGCCAACAGCGCATCGCCGGTGTCTTCCAGCACGACGTGGCCGTTTTCCAGCACATAGCCGCGGTCAGCCAGTTTCAGCGCCTGGTTGGCGTTCTGCTCGACAAGGAAGATGGTCATCCCCTGCTCGCGCAGCTGTTCGATGGTGTTGAAAATCTGCTGGATGATGATCGGCGCCAGTCCCAGAGAGGGCTCATCAAGCAGCAGCAGGCGCGGCTGGCTCATCAGCGCCCGACCAATCGCCAGCATCTGCTGCTCGCCGCCGGACATGGTGCCCGCACGTTGAATACGGCGCTCAAGCAGGCGCGGGAACAGTTCATAGACCCATTTGATGCGGGTCTGGAACTGGTCACGGTCGGCAAAAAAACCGCCCATCGCCAGATTCTCCTCAACGGTCATACGCGAGAAGACGCGCCGCCCTTCCGGGACAATCGCCACCGCTTCGCGCATGATTTTCGCGGTCTGCCAGTCGGTAATATCCTTACCGTCAAACACCACCTTCCCGCTGCTGGCGCGCGGGTCGCCGCACAGGGTACCCAGCAGCGTGGTTTTCCCCGCGCCGTTGGCGCCAATCAGGGTCACGATTTCCCCCTGATTAATATGCAGACTGACGTTATGCAGCGCCTGAATCTTGCCGTAGTGGGCGCTTACGTTGTCAAAAGATAACATCACTTTTTCCATACTTATGCCTCACCAAGGTATGCGCGGATCACGTCCGGGTTATTGCGGATCTCTTCCGGCGTACCGTTAGCCAGCGGCGTGCCCTGGTTTACCACATAAATACGATCGGAAATGCCCATCACCAGCTTCATATCGTGCTCAATCAGCAGGATGGTGGTGTTGTGATGACTGCGCAGCTCGGCGATCAGCTCGTCCAGCTCTTTGGTCTCTTTCGGGTTCAGACCCGCAGCGGGTTCATCCAGCATCAGGATTTCCGGCTGGGTGACCATGCAGCGGGCAATCTCCAGACGCCGTTGGTCACCGTAGGCCAGATTGCTCGCCTGACGGTTCGCATGTTCCAGCAGGCCGATACGCTCAAGCCAGGTAGCGGCACGATCCAGGGCTTCGCTCTGCGCGCGACGAAAGGCCGGGGTTTTCAACAACCCGGAGAAGACCCCGGTTTTCAGCTGCTGATGTTGCGCCACCAGCAGGTTTTCAATCACCGTCATTTCGCGGAACAGACGCACGTGCTGGAAGGTACGAACAACGCCCATCCGGGCGATTTGCTGACCCGGCAACCCTTCCAGGTGCTGATCGCGCAACATGATGGTCCCGCCGGTCGGCTTATAAAAACCGGTCAGGCAGTTGAAGACCGTGGTTTTCCCGGCGCCGTTAGGACCGATCAGCGACACGATCTCCTGTGGGTGCAGCTCCAGCGACACGTTGTTGACCGCCAGCAGGCCGCCAAAGCGCATCATCAGGCCGCTGACGGATAATAATGGCTGACTCATGCCTGCTCTCCTTTCGCCTGACCTTTTTTCAGCTTCAGCTGCGGACGCGTCATCGGCAGCAGACCCTGCGGACGCCAGATCATCATCAGTACCATCAACCCACCCAGCATCAGCATGCTGTATTCGTTGAAATCACGCATCAGCTCGCGTGATACCACCAGCAGCACCGCGGCGAGAATCACCGCAAACTGCGAGCCCATTCCACCCAGAACCACAATCGCCAGCACGAAAGCCGACTCGGCAAAGGTGAAGGATTCCGGACTGACAAAGCCCTGGCGCGCGGCGAAGAGCGTACCGGCAAAGCCGGCAAACGCGGCGCTGATGGTAAAGGCGGTCAGCTTGATGCGCGTAGGGCTAAGGCCCAGCGAGCGGCAGGCAATTTCGTCTTCACGCAACGCTTCCCATGCGCGTCCCAGCGGCATACGCAGCAGGCGGTTGATCACAAACAGCGACAGCACGACCAGCAGCAGCGCCACCAGGTAGAGGAAAATCACCCGATCGCCCGGGTCGTACTTCAGGCCAAAGAAGTTACTGAAAGTATCCCAGCCGCCTTCGCGGGCGCTGCGGCTAAACTCAAGGCCAAACAGCGTCGGTTTTGGAATCTGGCTGATGCCGTTGGGGCCACCGGTGATTTCGGTGTTATTAAGCAGCAAAATACGGACGATTTCGCCGAAGCCAAGCGTGACGATCGCCAGATAGTCGCCGCGCAGACGCAGTACCGGGAACCCCAGCAGGAAGCCCGCGGCTGCGGATACCAGCCCTGCCAGCGGCAGACAGGTCCAGAAGCCAAGACCGTAATAGTGGTTCAGCAGCGCAAAGGTGTAGGCACCGATGGCATAGAAACCGCCATAACCCAGCACCAGCAGACCGGACAGCCCCACCACCACGTTAAGCCCGAGACCGAGAATGATATAGATCATGGTCAGCGTGGCGATATCCACCGTCCCGCGCGACACCATAAACGGCCACGCCACGGCGATAACCAGCAGTGCGAGCAGGAACAGCTTCTGCTTGACCGTCGAACCGTCGATGGCCGGCATAATAAACTTCGGCCCGGAGACGTTTTTCAGGGTTTTCTGGAACAGCGGACGCATCAGCTGGAAGAAGAAGACCACCGCGGTGCCGATGAAGATCCACTGCCAACGGATATCGGCTGCGGTATCCACCACCAGTTTGGTGCCGTCCAGCTCCAGCTGCACACCCATAAACACGCCGGCGAGGACAAAGAACATCGCCGCGGACAGCAGCGACATAGCAATATGCATCGGTTTCATACTTTCTCGACCTCCGGACGACCCAGAATGCCGGTAGGCATCACCAACAGCACCAGAATCAACAGGGCAAAGGAGACGACGTCTTTATATTCCGTACTGAGGTAGGCAGACGAGAGCGCTTCGGCGATGCCCAGAATCAGGCCACCGATCATCGCGCCAGGAATGCTGCCGATGCCGCCCAGTACCGCAGCGGTAAAGGCTTTCATCCCGGCCATAAAGCCGATATACGGGTTGATAACGCCGTAGAACTGGCCCAGCAGTACGCCCGCGACCGCCGCCATTGCCGCGCCGATAACAAACGTCAACGCAATCACCCGGTCGGTATTGATACCGAGCAGGCTCGCCATTTTGAGGTCTTCTGCACAGGCGCGGCAGGCGCGGCCCATGCGTGAATAGCGGATAAACAGCGTCAGTGCCAGCATCGCAACAAAAGTCACGACCCAAATCACCAGCTGCATCGTGGTGACGGTGGCGGCGAAGTTTTCGCTGCTCCCGATAATCCACTGGCCGTTAAACAGGCTCGGCAGCGCGATATCGCGCGAACCTTCCGTCAGGCTGACGTAGTTTTGCAGGAAGATCGACATCCCGATGGCGGAAATCAGCGCAATCAGGCGCTTGGAACTGCGCACCGGTCGGTAGGCCACGCGTTCAATGCTCCAGCCGTAGGCGCTGGCGATAATAATCGCCCCGATAAACCCGGCGGCCACCAGCAGCCAGCTGGTATCAATCCCCATCATCATGAGGGCGGCGATGATCATGAAGGAGACGTAGCTGCCAATCATGTATACCTCGCCATGGGCGAAGTTAATCATGCCGATAATGCCGTACACCATCGTATAGCCGATGGCGATCAGCGCATAGGTACTGCCCAGCGTGACGCCGTTAAACATCTGCTGCAGAAAGTAGAGAAACTGCTCGGACATAAGGTAACCTTTTTCATGCCGCCCGCTTCACACGGGCGGTGGGATAACGCATCTTATTTTGCGACAGAGGATGATCCATCCGCATGCCACTGGAAGACACCAAACTCAAATCCCTTCAAATCGCCTTTTTCGTCCCAATTCAGCGGCCCAATCACGGTTTTCGCCCCGTGAGCTTTCAGATCTTTGATTAAGTCCAGCGGCTCCTGGCTGCTGCTCCTGTCCATCGCCTGCGCCAATGACTGCACGGCAGCATAGGTGATCCAGACATACGGACCGCTCGGATCTTTCTTCTCTGTTTTCAGCGCCTCAACGATAGCGCTGTTCGCCGGATCCTGGTCATAGCGTTTCGGCATTGTTACCAGCATGCCTTCCGCGGCTGCGCCGGCAATATTTGACAGCGACGCGTTGCCGACACCTTCGGGTCCCATAAAGACGGTTTTCAGCCCCACGGAGCGAGCCTGACGCAGCATTTGCCCCATTTCAGGGTAGTAGCCGCCGTAATAAACGAAGTCGATATTTTCTTTTTTCAGGCGTGCCAGCAGCGCGGAGAAATCTTTCTCTCCGGCGGTGATGCCATCAAAGAAGACGATATTCGCCTTGCCTTTCTTCAGGCTCTCCTGGACGGATCGCGCCAGACCTTCGCCATACTGCTGTTTGTCATGGATGATGGCGATACGCTGCGGTTTCACTTTTTCCAGGATGTATTTGGCGGCGGTCGGCCCTTGTGCGGAGTCCAGGCCAGCGGTACGCATGATGTACTGATAGCCGCGTTGGGTCAGTTCCGGGTTCGTCGCGCCCGGAGAAATCATCAGAATACCTTCATCTTCATAGATATCGGACGCCGGCTGGGTAGAAGAGGAACACAGATGGCCGATAACGTACTTGATGCCTTCATTAACAATTTTGTTCGCTACCGCCACGGCCTGTTTCGGGTCGCAGGCATCGTCGAACTCAACGCCAACCAGCTTATCGCCTTTAATTCCGCCCTGCGCGTTAATGTCTTTAATGGCCTGCCGCGCGCCGTTGAACTCCATGTCGCCCCACTGAGCTACCGGGCCGGACATCGCACCGACCACGGCAACTTTAATATCCTTAGCCATGACCGCGTGAGACATCGTCAGTGCAACGAATCCCGCAATAATGGTTTTTGCGTTCCTTTTCATGCTTCAGAACCCCGTTCGTGATGTGGTGTAAATATTTTGTATTTTTATGGTTAAAAAGCATTCTGTGCTTTTATTAAACAACGCTACTTTTACCATTATCTTTAATGGTTTAGCGATGTTTTTTGCCTGAATTGAGATTAAAATCTCTATTTTTCAGGCGATTAAGCAAAGATAATATTCTGTATTAAAGCGAAGATAAACAAAAAAAAGTCCCCTTCACAGCATAAAATAACGATACATAAGGCGGAATAAAACGCTGCACATTAGGTTAAAATTCTGCTTATTTTTCGATCCATGACGGATTGCTCTAATCTGCACTCACCAGAAGAACGAATCCCCTAATGAATGGATAAAAAACAGCGCCCCTTCCGACAGCAAATTTGGGTACACTGCCCCATCCGTTTTGACTGGACTTGTCGCGCATGAAACTGACCATTATTCGATTACCACTTTTCAGCGATCAGGATCGCATCGACTTAGGGAAAATCTGGCCGTCGCAGGATCCCGACGATATCCCTCTGGACGATCGTCACCGAATTTACGCCGCCCGCTTTAACGAGCGTCTGCTGGGTGCCGTGCGCGTCACGCTACGTGGCAATGAAGGCGAGCTCAGCGCGCTGTGCGTACGCGAAGTCACTCGTCGGCGCGGCGTCGGGCAATATCTGGTGGAAGAAGTGCTGCAAAGAAATCCAGAAATCGGTCGCTGGCGGATGGCCGATACCGGAATTGAAGACCACCGCGTCATGTCGGCGTTTATGCAAGCGCTAGGCTTCAGCGCCCGGGACGGCGGTTGGGAAAAGCATTAAAAACAAAGCGGTCATTGATTTAACCGGGGATCTCCGTTTTGCATGGCAACAAAGCGGCCATTGATTTAACCGAGGATCTCCGTTTTGCATGGCAACTAAGCGGCCATTGATTTAACCGGGGATCTCCGTTTTGCATGGCAACAAAGCGGCCATTGATTTAACCGGGGATCTCCGTTTTGCATGGCAACTAAGCTGCCATTGATTTAACCGGGAATCCCCGCGTTTCATGGCAACTAAGCTGCCATTGATTTAACCGGGAATCCCCGCGTTTCATGGCAACAAAGCAGCCATTGATTTAACCGAGAATTTCGCGCTACAGGCAGGCGGCAAGCTGTGAAATCCCCGGGAGCTTACATGAGTAAGCGACCGGGGTTGAGGAGCGTAGCCAACGCACCTGTAGCGTGAAAGGCGAAGGTTAAATTATTTGGCGTCGGTCGCCGTGCCATCGGCATGCCAGGTAAACACGCCGAACTCGAAGCCTTTCAGGTCGCCTTTCTGATCCCAGGAGAGCGGCCCCATAACGGTATCGACAGAGTTGGCCTTCAGGTATTTCGCGATCGCCGCCGGATCTTCGGACTGATTCAGGCCCGCCTGCAGCGACTGAATTGCCGCGTAGGTTGTCCAGACGAAGGCGCCGCTCGGATCCTGTTTCTTCGCTTTGATCGCGTCAACAATCGGTTTGTTCGCCGGGACCTGGTCATAGTTCTTCGGTTTCGTGACCAGCATGCCTTCCGCAGACTGACCGGCAATGTTAGACAGGGAGACGTTGGCGACGCCCTCCGGTCCCATAAACTGCGTTTTCAGACCTGCCGCGCGGGACTGACGCAGAATCTGCCCCATTTCCGGGTGGTAGCCGCCGTAATAGACGAAGTCGATGTTTTCTTTCTTCAGGCGCGCAACCAGGGTAGAGAAATCTTTCTCCCCGGCGGTGATGCCGTCAAAGAACACCACGTTAGCGCCGCCCTTCTTCAGACCATCCTGCACCGCACGCGCCAGACCTTCACCATATTGCTGTTTGTCATGCACGATAGCGATGCGCTGAGGTTTAACCTTCTCAATAATGTATTTCGCCGCCGTCGGCCCCTGGTCAGAATCGAGACCGGTGGTACGCAGAATCATTTTATAGCCGCGGGCGGTCAGCTCCGGCGCTGTCGCAGCCGGGGTGATCATCAGAATGCCTTCGTCTTCATAGATATCGGACGCCGGCTGGGTAGAGGACGAGCACAAATGGCCGATAACGTACTTAATGCCATCGTTAACCACCTTGTTGGCGACGGCCACCGCCTGTTTCGGGTCGCAGGCATCATCATATTTCACGATCTGCAGCTTATTGCCTTTGATCCCACCCTTCGCGTTAATATCGGCAACCGCCTGCTCAGCACCGGTAAACTCCTGGTCACCGTACTGTGCCACCGGGCCAGACATCGCGCCAACCACGGCAATTTTGATATCTTCCGCCAGCGCGGCATTGCTCATAATTAAGGCGATACATCCTGCCAGTAGCGCTTTACCCTTCATGTTCATCCTGAGGCTCCCCATTATTATGGTTTTTTGCATTTGTTGTGATGTTGTTTGTTAGCGCATTATTCTAATTTAAGTCATAAATAAAGCATATGACGTCTACTTTTAGGTCTGCCGCCTGCGCTTTTGCAGCACACTATGCTAAACATACCGCCATTCAGGAGAATTTGAAATGACAAAATTGCGGGTTATGTAACAGATAAGTGACAAATAAAAAACCGCGTCAGGATGAACCGGACGCGGTGGAGTCAGGCGCCAGATTACCAACCGGCGGGCAGGTAGCCCAATGCGGAAGCTATCGCGTAAACGGCGCTACACAGGTAAAGCAACACAATGAAGGTCTGGATCAGCGGATGGGTTATCAGCGGCGGACAGCTCCAGCCTGGCGTGATATCACCGCGCTGCCGGGCGCCTTTGAGCATCAGAATCGGCATGATGGATAAAATCACGCCGCTAAAGACGCCGGCAAAATAGAGTGCATTCACAAACGACACCATGCCGCTGTATGCCAGAATAAATGGCGGGATGGCCACGATAGTCAGCACCATCAGGCGCTTGCGCGGTTGCTCATCGTTGCCGAGGCGGAACTGATCGAAAATATTCGTCAGGAAACTTCCCCCCAGACCCCAGTAAGAAGTCAGCATCGCACACAGGGCAAACAGGTTAGCGGAGAAAAAGGCCCACTCACCGAGCGCCCTGCCCCAGGAGATCGTCGCCACGTCGGAAATATTATCCAGCCCGCTCAGGGCGATCACCGACAGCGGGACCAGCGCCAGCAGGCAGAAAGTCAGCCCCATTCCCACCATAATGGCTTTCGGCAATTTCTCCGGCTTATCCGCAAACCCGCGGGCCATTTCCGGAACGATATACTGCGCCGAGAAACAGAATGCGACCACGTTGAACACCGGCACCATATACAGCCAGTTGCCGTCGAGCAGATAGCGGACCTGGGTCGTCTCTTTGAGCAGCGTCGCCGCCACCAGCACGGCGATCATGACCACCATGCCGATACTGATGAATTTTTCACCTCGCCCGATGGCCTTCAGCCCGAGATAAAGCACGCCTGCCGCCGGGATAAAAAAGAGCGCGCTCCCCAGCGCCGGAGAGATACCGAACAGCGAATGCAGCAGCTTACCGCTTCCGGTCATATAGGCCGTCAGCGCGCCGATGCTGTTCACGCAAACCGACAGGAACATCATCAGCGCCCCGAAGCGCCCGACATAGCGATGCGACAGCCCGCTCAGCTGTAAATGCTTACGGGTGCGCAGCGTCGATTCTGCGACATACAGCATGGTGACCGTCGTCAGGCTGCCGACCACCACCAGCCAGAACAACAGCGGTAAAAAGCCGGCCTTGCTGGACGCATAGGCGATAGACAGAACCCCGGCACCGATATTGGTGCCGACGATCATCGAGACCCCTTCCACGAAGCTAAGGGATTTTGCAGGTACAGCGGTACGCTCCCGGCTGGTGAGAACCGAGGAAAAGGTGGAATGTTCAGACATAATATTTTCCGTTTTATTCCGGCGACAGGCGCCGCCGGAAAAAAGGTGATATCAGGGTGATAAACCACTCACGCTGAGTATGAAAACTCGTGTGCGGCATCCTGTTTTATCTGGCTTCCCTGCCGCCGCACAGGAGTCGGGCACATCATCCCTTCAGGACGCGCGCCAGAATATCCAGCGCTTTTGTAAACTGCGCATCGGGGATAGTTAACGGATACAGGAAACGGATAACGTTGCCATAGACGCCGCAGCTCAGCAGCAGCAGACCATTTTCCTGCGCCTTTTGCTGAATGTGGCGGGTGAACTCCGGTGACGGCGCGCCGGTCTGCGGATCGTTAAATTCCACGGCAACCATTGAGCCCTGGCCGCGAACATCAACAATCGCCGGACAATACTCGCGCGCCTGATTCAGCACCTCTTTCAGGTGGCTGCCAAGCTGTTCCGCACGTTGACACAGCTGCTCTTCTTCAATGACGTCAAGGACCGCATGAGCCGCGGCGACCGCCAGCGGGTTACCGGCATAGGTGCCGCCCAGTCCGCCCGGCGCCGGCGCATCCATCACCTCGGCGCGCCCCACTACGCCTGACAGCGGGAAACCGCCGGCAAGGCTTTTCGCCATCGTCATCAGGTCCGGCTTCACATCGTAATGCTGCATAGCAAACAGCTTGCCGGTGCGGGCAAAACCGGTCTGCACTTCATCGGCAATCAGCAGGATGCCGTGGGTATCGCACAGCGTACGCAGCGCCTGCATAAACTCCGCTGGCGCGACGTTAAAACCGCCTTCGCCCTGAATCGGCTCGAGGATAATTGCCGCCACCTGGTCCGGGGCAATATCGGCTTTAAAGATACGCTCAAGGCTTTTCATCGCCTCATCGGTGGTGATGCCGTGGGCAGCATTCGGGTATACCCCGTGATAAACCGAACCAGGGAACGGTCCAAAACCGATTTTGTAAGGCGCGACTTTACCGGTCAGCGCCATGGTCATAAAGGTACGCCCGTGAAAGCCGCCGCCAAAAGTAATCAGCCCCGGACGGCCGGTATAAGCGCGGGCAATCTTCACCGCATTTTCTACGGCTTCCGCACCGGTGGTGAAGAAAGCGGTTTTGGCCGGGCCATCGACCGGCGCCAGCGCGTTAATGCGCTCCGCCAGCGAAACATAGCTTTCGTAAGGGACAATCTGATACGCCGTATGGGTAAAGGCCTCCAGCTGCTGCGCGACGGCGGCAACAATTTTCGGGTGGCGATGGCCGGTATTGAGCACGGCGATTCCCGCAGCAAAATCAATCACCTCGTTACCTTCCACATCCCACAGCGTGGCATTCTCCGCCTTCTCAACAAAGTAATTGCACATTACGCCTACGCCGCGCGGCGTCGCCTGCTGGCGACGTTGATTCAGTTCTGAACTTTTCACCCTCGAATCTCCTGTCATGTGTGTCACGTTATCGCAACAATCTCGAAACTATGTCGTTTATTTACACAGGAGTTGGCCCTATAATCGAGTACCAATTTAGATTATCTGAGGGATCCAATTGCGCTCACTCGTCGGTGACCTTGTGCTGGTCAGATTGCAGGAGGAGACAGACCCGCTGCTGCATAAACGCTTATACAACGCGGTTCGTCGCTCGATTCTGGACGGTTCTTTAGCGCCCCATAGCCGCCTGCCCCCCTCGCGAGATCTGGCCGGGGAGCTCGGCGTTTCAAGAAACACCATATTAACAACTTATGAACAATTGCAGGCGGAAGGATATGTGGTTTCCCGCCGCGGAAGCGGCACATTCGTCGCGAAAACCGGGCCGGATATTTCTCTTTCTACTGGCAGCATCGCCGAAAACAGCAGCGACTTGACGGCAACCCCCTTTTTGTCGCGCCGCGGGCAACAGCTGCTCAGCCACGTCAGCGCCAGCCCGCGCCAGTGGGGAGCGTTTATCCCTGGCGTACCGGACGTCAATGCTTTCCCCCACCCGCTATTTAGCAAGATTCAGGCCCGTATCAGCCGCCGCCCGAAACCCGAGCGACTGAGCTACAGCTGTAACGGCGGTACGCCGGAACTGCAGCAGGCGTTAGTGGATTACCTGCGCGTGTCCCGAGGCGTTCACTGCCAGGCAGATCAAATTCTTATTACGGAAGGGATCCATCAGGCAATCGATCTGGTGACGCGTATGCTCTGCGATAGTGGCGATCTGGCGTGGGTCGAGGAGCCCTCCTACTGGGGGATCCGTCACGTGCTGGCGATGAATGATGTGCGGGTCAATCCCATTACCGTCGATGCCAACGGCCTGTGCCCGCCGGAGACAGTTGAGGCGGTGCCGCACCTGATTTTTGTCACCCCATCGCATCAGTATCCGCTGGGGGCGGTGATGAGCCTGGAGCGCCGTCAGCGCCTGTTGGCTCTGGCGCGCCAGCACGGCAGCTGGATCGTCGAGGATGATTACGACAGCGAATTTCGCTTTTCCGGCCAGCCGATTCCGGCGCTGCAGGGACTGATTGCCGACGCGCCGGTCGTCTATATCGGAACATTCAGTAAGACTCTCTACCCGGGGCTGCGGTTGGGGTATGTCGTGCTGCCGCGTCCGCTGATTGGCGATCTGAAAAGCGCCCATGCCGAACTCTATCGCGGCGGCCACTCGCTGATTCAGATGGCGCTGGCGGAATTCATTAACGCGGGCCATTACTCCGCCCATATCCGAAGAATGCGCCTGCTGTACAGCCGCCGTCGCGCCTGCCTGACCGAGCTGATTCAGCGCTATTGCAGCCCGCAGGCGCTGTCAGATTTCAGCGATAACGCCGGTCTGCATCTGATCCTCAACTTGCCAGACGACGCGGACGATGTCGCGATCGCCAGACAGGCCAATGCCCACAATATTCTGGTGCGTCCGCTCTCGCGCTACTATCTGACGGAAGAACGTAAGAAGGGGCTATTGATGGGCTTTGCCAGCCTGGCAGAGGCGCAAATGGAGCCAGCCTTCCGTATCCTGCTGGCATGTCTGCAGACGCTATGCCCGCAGGTGCTGGCCGAAAAAGCAGACGCAGAAAAACAAAACGCCCCAACGTAATGTGGGGCGTTATCGGGTGCCTGCACAGAGGCGAGTATGTTCGCTGTTGCGTTATGCTTCGATGGCAGTACGCAGTTTCTTCATCGCGTTCTTTTCCAGCTGGCGCACGCGCTCAGCCGACACGCCATAGCGATCCGCCAGTTCCTGCAGCGTCGACTTATTGTCTTCGTCCAGCCAGCGGGCGCGGATAATGTCCTGGCTACGCTCGTCCAGACCTTGCATCGCGTCGGTCAGCTTGTTGGCCGCCTGCTCTTCCCAGTTATCATCTTCAATGCCATCGGCAAAGTTAGACGTTTTATCCTGCAGGTAGAGCACCGGTGCCATCGGCTGGCTATCGGACTCGTCGTCCGACGACATGTCGAAGGTCATGTCCTGCGCCGCCATACGGGATTCCATTTCACGTACGTCTTTGCTCGACACGCCCAGCTCACGGGCCACCATCTCGACTTCATCCTGGTTAAACCAGCCCAGACGCTGCTTAGTTTTACGCAGGTTAAAGAACAGCTTACGCTGCGCTTTGGTGGTCGCGACTTTCACAATACGCCAGTTACGCAGAACGTATTCGTGAATTTCAGCCTTAATCCAGTGTACGGCGAAGGAAACCAGACGCACGCCCACTTCCGGGTTGAAACGACGCACGGCTTTCATCAGGCCAATGTTGCCTTCCTGAATCAGATCCGCCTGCGGCAGGCCATAGCCCGAGTAATTACGAGCAATATGAACAACAAAGCGCAGGTGAGACAGGATCAGCCTTTTCGCTGCTTCCAGATCGCCCTGGTAATGCAGCTTTTCAGCAAGCTCCCGCTCTTCATCAGCCGATAACATCGGCCAGCTGTTCGCAGCCCGGATATACGATTCCAGGTTACCAACGGGGGCTAAAGCTAAAGTTTGCATATCTTTGGTCATTCAAATCCTCTCAATCGATATCGTCTGACGTGATGGTTCCCATGAGATGAGCAACAAACATGCCAGCGTTTATGAGCAACGAGAATATCACCCACATTAGTATCAGACAGTGATTTTATCCACAAGTTCCATGCAACGATGTGAATAGATTACGCACAAAATGTGACATGGAAATGAAACGTAGGGAAGAGACAACAGGGACTCTTTCCCTGCAGAGAGACATTCATCAGTGCAGGGAAAGATTATATCAGACTTTTTTTAATCGGGGGTAAAGTGACGTAAATGTTGCACGGTAGCCAGCCAGGCCGCCACCCAGCCAATCATCGAGCAGACAATCAGCATCAGCAGACACTCGTCGAAGCCTAACCCGCTGAGTTCAAACTTGGTTCCAAACACCTGCGCGACTTCCGTCACCGCGGACGACAGGCGCATCACCATAATTTCCGACAAAATCAGCGATAAAAAGGCACCGCAGAAGCCCAGCAGCGCACCGCCATACAGGAACGGACGCAGGATGAAGCCGTCGGTCGCGCCAATCAGTTTTTGCACGTTAATGGTATCGCGACGAGCAAAAATGCTCAGGCGTACGCTGTTGCCGATAACGAGGAACACAGCCGCCACCATCAGCACGCCAATCAGCGCCGACACCCGGCCCACCAGCCCGGTCAACGAGGAGAGGCGGGCAAACCAGCTGTCATCCATACGCACTTCGTCCACGCCCTGAATGTGCGTCACGCGATCGCGCAGCGTATTCAGCGCATTGGTGCTCTGGAAATCCAGCTTCGGCACGACAATCGCGACGGCCGGAAGGGGGTTCTCTTCCAGCATATCCAGCGCGCCACCAAAGCCAGACCAGTTGCGGAACTCGCCAAGCGCTTCATCCCGCGACAGATAGTTCACCTTCTCTACGCCTTGTTCTGCCTGGAGCTGGCCAACCACTCGCGCCGCCGCGTCATCGTCCAGCGTTTTCTCAAGATAAACGGTGATCTGCGGCGACGGGTAGTACTGCGCCGCCGCGCTGTTGACGTTCTTGTACACCATGTAGCACACGCTTGGCAGCGTCAGCGAAATGGCGATAACCATAATGGTCAGGAAGGTAGCCAGCGGCGTACTTTTTAAATCCTGGACCGCACCATGCCAGGCATAGCGAACCTGTTCGTTAAAGACATTGCTCTTACGGGAAGCCGGGCCCGGCGCTGCTTTTGGCCGCTTCGGCGCATTACGCCCACCGCCGCCGCCCGCGCCTGCGCCATTGCGGAGGCGATCGAGCCTGCTACCGAACTGGCGAATCTGGTTTATTGCGTCGCGCTTATTCACCCCAATGGCCTCCATGCATATGACCGTCGCTCAGGGTCAGCATGCGATACGAGCGGCTGGAAATCAGCCCCAGGTCGTGCGTCGCCATCAGAACCGTTACGCCTACGCGGTTAAACTCCTCAAACAGGCGTAAAATCCCTTCCGAGAGCGCCTCGTCGAGGTTACCGGTAGGTTCATCCGCCAACAACACCGCAGGCTTATTGACCACCGCGCGGGCAATCCCCACGCGCTGCTGTTCGCCGCCGGAGAGTTGAATAGGGAGGTTTTTCGCTTTGTCCAGCAGCCCGACCTTGTCCAGCGCCGCCGACACACGGCGACGAATATCATCGCCGCTGGCGCCGGCAATAATCAGCGGAATAGCGACATTATCAAACACCGTACGGTCCATCAGCAGGTGGTGGTCCTGGAAAATCATGCCGATCTGACGGCGCAAAAACGGCACCTCACGGCTTTTCAGGCGGCTAATATCGTGGCCGCCGAATAAGATTTTCCCGGCGCTCGGCCGTTCAATACCGCAGATAAGCTTAAGCAGGGTACTTTTCCCCGCGCCGGAGTGGCCGGTCAGAAATGCCATCTCGCCCGACTGCAGGTGGAAATTCACCCCCTGCAGCGCTTGTCTCCCACCGAGATAGGCTTTGCTGACTTGTTCAAAGCGAATCATGATTAATCCTCTCGGGCAAAAAGTGCCTCAATAAAGTCGCCCGCATTAAACGGACGCAGATCCTCAATACGTTCACCGACGCCAATGTAGCGAATCGGAATACCGAACTGGTCGGCGACCGAGAAGATAACCCCACCTTTCGCGGTACCGTCCAGCTTAGTCAACGTGATGCCGGTCAAGCCAACGGCTTCATGGAACAGTTTGGCCTGGCTAATCGCGTTTTGCCCGGTGCTGGCATCGATGGTCAGCATGACCTCATGCGGCGCATCTTCATCCAGTTTTTTCATCACCCGGACAATTTTCTTCAGCTCTTCCATCAGGTGCGATTTATTCTGCAGACGACCCGCGGTATCGGCGATCAGCACGTCAACATTTCGCGCCTTCGCGGCCTGAATAGCATCGAAGATCACTGATGCCGAGTCCGCGCCGGTATGCTGAGCAATCACCGGAATGTTGTTGCGCTGACCCCAGACCTGCAGCTGTTCTACCGCCGCGGCACGGAAGGTGTCCCCGGCCGCCAGCATCACCGATTTACCCTGCTGTTCGAACTGACGCGCCAGCTTACCGATAGTGGTGGTTTTACCCACGCCGTTCACGCCCACCATCAGAATAACAAATGGCGTTTTCCCTTCAACATTCAGCGGCTCATCCACTTTCGCAAGGATATCGCCCATCTCTTCTTTCAGCAGGCCATACAGCGCTTCCGCATCACGTAGCTGCTTACGGCTGGCGCCTTCGGTAAGATTGGTAATGATCTTACGGGTCGTTTCCACGCCGACGTCAGCAATCAGCAGCTGCTCTTCCAGCTCTTCAAACAGATCATCGTCGATTTTTTTGCCGCGGAACAGACTGATAAATCCGGAACCGAGGTTCTGTTTGGTTTTAATCAGGCTGCGTTTCAGACGGGCGAAAAAGCCCTCTTTCGTCGGTTTTTCCTGCTCCTGCTGAGCGGAATCATCCGGCTGACTCTGTTCTTCCGCTTCAACAACCTCTTTATCATCAATAGGTTGAGTGGAGAGCGCCAGAGCTTCAAGCTCTTCATCAGACAGAGCAGATTCAGGCTGCTCCTCACCGCGCGGCTCATCACTCACCGCGTCGTCCACGGCAGCGACTTGCGGCTCATCCGTCACCGCTTCCGGCGTCTGCCCTGCTACCGCTTCCGCGACAACCGGCTGAGCGATCGCATCTTCGACCAGCGACTCCGGAGCAGCGAGGTCTTCCGCCGGCAGCTTTTCAGCAACCGTCTCTTCAGCAGCGGTCTCAGCCACAACCTGTTCAACGGCAGCCTCTTCGACCCACGTACTGGCGGCTGGCGCTTCGTCAATAGCAGCGTGCGGCTGAGGGATCGCTTCGACTTCGGCCGGGGCTTCGACCGCAGGCGTCACCGGCTCAGAGTGCGGTAATTCGCTCTCAACAACCTGTTCAGTCACCTCAACGACATCGGCCGCAAAAGCTTCCGCGTCCTCTTTCTCCACCGTAGAAGCGCTTACCGTATCCGCTTCTGGTGCCGCCACCGTCTCAGCAGGCAACGCTGTAGCCGAATGCTGTTCGGCAACGTCGGTTTGCCCTTCTACTTTCTGTTCGGTCTCGGTTTCCTGCGCCTGTTCTTTTTGTCCAAAGCCCAGCCAGGAAAAGAAGCCACGTTTTTTCTCTTTTGCCATTTGCGACGACACTCCCGCTGTTTATTCATGGCACAGCTTCGGCATAACAATAGCGGAAGCTGAAAAATGATGAAATTAGTCGGATAGTCTATCACTTAACTTAACTCGCATCACCGCCCCCGGATTAAGGTTTCGTCATCCGCGTTCGATCGCTAGAATAGCGGGCTGAAAGTGGAGACCTGAGCAACGAGATGAAGAAACCAAACCACACGGGCAGCGGCCAGATCCGTATTATTGGTGGGCAATGGCGGGGGCGGAAATTACCGGTGCCCGAGAGCCCGGGCCTGCGCCCGACTACCGACCGGGTCCGTGAAACCCTTTTTAACTGGCTGGCGCCTGTCATGGTCGATGCGCACTGCCTCGATTGCTTTGCCGGCAGCGGCGCCCTCGGGCTGGAAGCGCTGTCGCGCTATGCGGGCAGCACCACGCTGCTGGAAATGGAGCGCGGCGTCGCTCAACAGTTGCAAAAAAACCTGGCGACCCTGAAAGCCAGCCATGGCAAGGTGGTCAATACCAATACGCTCAGCTACCTTAATCAGCCAGGCACGCCGCACCATATCGTGTTTGTCGATCCGCCTTTCCGCAAAGGTCTGCTGGAAGAGACGCTGCGTCTGCTGGAAAATAACGGCTGGCTCGCCGATGAAGCGCTCATCTACGTTGAGAGCGAAGTCGAAAATGGTTTACCGCCGGTGCCGGCATGCTGGCATCTGTATCGTGAGAAAGTGGCCGGACAGGTCGCCTACCGTCTCTATCAACGTGAGGCAAAAGGAGAAAATCATGCTGATTAATTTTGGCCGCGTGTTGATGCTGTGCGTCTGGGCATTTTTATTATTAAACCTGTTTCAGCCTTTCCCGAAGCCGCTGAACATCTTCGTTAACGTTGCTCTGATCTTTATGATCCTGATGCACGGTCTGCAGCTGACGCTGCTGAAGGCCACTCAGCCGAAAGATGCCCCGCCGCTGGGCCGTTTTGAACAGGTCCGTATTTTTATCTTTGGCGTGTTTGAACTGGTGGCCTGGCAGAAAAAACTCAAGGCCACGCTGCGTAAGAAGTAACCTCGTGGGCTCAAGGTTCTGGCGTAAACGCGACAAACCTTGAGCCTTTGTAGCTCAGCGTTCCCCGGTCACCGACGCTGAGCGCATGATATTGCGCCGCCTCAAGCCGAAAACTGACTTCCAGGCCACCGGTTTCCGGCCTGAAGCTCACGTCATAGCGCATATCGCTGCCGGCGGGGGCTACGGTTTGCTGGCGCGACCGGCGATCGTTGAGCACCTTCTCCCGTTTGTTACTCACCACCACCCGCTTTTGTAGCAGCGGCGCGGCGTCGTTAGCCATATTTTCCCGTCGTTGCTGTACATAGCGGACCGATGCGGCCACCACAATAATGGCGACGACGATAATAAAAAACAGGGGAACCTTGCTCATTCATCTCACCCATAAGAATTCTCAGGAATAAGCATACCGCGCCTTGATTAACGTTGTCATCTGCCCGCCCGAACCACTACACTAAGTTTCAGTACTGCCAATACACCACTCACTTAATAATAACAGATACAAGGACTTACTATGCTTTGGTCGTTTATTGCTGTCTGTTTCTCCGCATGGCTTTTCGTCGATGCGTCCTATCGCGGCCCCACGTGGCAGCGCTGGGTTTTTAAACCCGTCACGCTGATCCTGCTGCTGCTGCTGGCCTGGCAGGCGCCAATGTTCAACGCTATCAGCTACCTGGTACTCGCCGGGCTGTGCGCTTCGCTGCTGGGCGATGCATTAACGCTGCTGCCGCGCCAGCGGGTGATGTATGCGGTGGGGGCCTTTTTCCTGTCGCATCTGCTGTACACGATCTGGTTTGCCAGCCAGATGACGATGTCGTTTTTCTGGCCGCTGCCGCTGGTGCTGCTGGTTATCGGCGCGCTGCTGCTTGCGGTCATCTGGAGCCGGCTGGAAGATCTGCGCATGCCGGTTTTCACCTTTATCGGCATGACCCTGGTGATGGTCTGGCTGGCCGGTGAGCTGTGGTTCTTCCGCCCGACGGATACCGCATTCTCAGGCTTCGCCGGTGCGACATTCCTGCTGTTGAGTAATATTGTCTGGCTGATCAGCCACTATCGCCGTCGCTTCCGCGCCGATAACGCCATCGCCGCCGCCTTCTACTTTGCCGGCCACTTTCTGATCGTCCGCGCGCTGTATCTGTAATTTTGCGCTTGACTCTGGAGTCGACTCCAGAGTGTATCCTTCTGGTAATGAGAAAATTATCATTACCGGGAGGGTCCCATGTCGACTCCAGAAACGCAGGATAAAAAAGTCCCACAGTTCTCGTCATTCAAATTAAAGCCGGTTGTCGCCCAGGCTGACAGCTGCTGCACGGAATCTGGCTGTGCCGCCGATAACGCCGCCGACAGCGAGGGGTTAAACGAGGCGCGCTATCGCTGGCTGGTTGAAGGCATGGACTGCGCCGCCTGCGCCCGTAAAGTCGAAACGGCGGTGCGCCAGGTACCCGGCGTCAACCAGGTGCAGGTTCTGTTTGCCACCGAAAAACTGCTGGTCAACGCCGATGCCGATATTCGCACTGCCGTCGAAAGCGCGGTACGTGCCGCGGGCTATACGCTGCGCGATGAAAGCGCCCCGCCGCCGGAAACCTCACCTCTGCGCGAGAACCTGCCGCTGATAACGCTGGTACTACTGATGGCGCTGAGCTGGGGTCTGGAGCAGCTCAACCACCCCTTCGGCGAGCTGGCATTCATTGCCACCACGCTTGTGGGTCTGTGGCCCGTCGCTCGTCAGGCTTTGCGCCTGATCCGCAGCGGTAGCTGGTTTGCCATTGAAACACTGATGAGCGTCGCCGCCATCGGGGCACTGTTTATCGGCGCAACGGCCGAAGCCGCGATGGTGCTGCTGCTGTTTATGGTTGGCGAGCGCCTTGAAGGCTGGGCGGCCAGCCGTGCCCGCCAGGGGGTAAGCGCGCTGATGGCGTTAAAACCCGATACCGCCACTCGCCTGCGTGACGGCGTGCGGGAAACCGTCGCCCAGCGCGATCTCCGCCCTGGAGACGTAATTGAAGTCGCAGCAGGTGGTCGCCTGCCCGCCGATGGTCAGCTGCGCACACCGTTCGCCAGCTTCGATGAAAGTGCCTTAACCGGTGAGTCGGTGCCGGTCGAGCGCCGCTCCGGAGAACGCGTGGCGGCAGGCGCCACCAGCGTCGACCGCCTGGTGCAACTGACGGTGATTTCTGAGCCGGGCGACAGCGCCATTGACCGCATTCTGAAGCTGATTGAAGAAGCGGAGGAACGTCGGGCGCCGATTGAACGCTTTATCGATCGTTTCAGCCGGATTTACACACCGGCCATTATGGTCGTCGCCCTGCTGGTCGCCATCGTACCGCCGCTGTTCTTTGCCGCCGCCTGGCTACCGTGGATCTACAAAGGTCTGACGCTGCTGCTGATCGGCTGTCCTTGTGCGCTGGTCATTTCCACTCCGGCGGCCATTACTTCCGGGCTGGCGGTGGCGTCGCGTCGCGGTGCCCTGATTAAAGGCGGCGCAGCGCTTGAGCAACTGGGTCGCATACGTCAGGTGGCTTTTGATAAGACCGGGACGCTAACCGTCGGCCAACCGCGCGTCACCGCCGCCATCGCCCTGAATGACGTGGATGAAAATGACCTGCTGGCGCTGGCGGCGGCAGTGGAACAAGGCTCCAGCCACCCGCTGGCGCAGGCCATCGTGCGCGAAGCCCAGCAGCGCCAGCTGACGATTCCGTCTGCCCGCGGTCAGCGCGCATTGGCGGGTTCGGGCATTGAAGCCGAGGTCGACGGTCATCAGATACTGATTTGCGCGGCAGGCAACGACGCCGCCGCAGAGCATGAGGCGCAGATTCAGCAGCTGGAGAGCGCGGGTCAGACGGTTGTGCTGGTACTGCGCGAACAGTCTCTGCTCGGCATTCTGGCGCTGCAGGATACGCTGCGAGACGACGCCCGTCAGGCGGTCGACGATCTGCATCGTCTGGGGGTGCAGGGCGTAATTCTGACCGGCGATAACCCGCGGGCGGCTGCCGCCATTGCCGGGGAACTGGGGCTGGAATTCCGTGCCGGGCTGCTGCCGGCCGATAAAGTGGAGGCGGTCACGGCGCTCAATGCCGCTGCGCCGCTGGCGATGGTCGGTGACGGGATTAATGACGCGCCGGCAATGAAGGCCGCCACCATTGGTATCGCCATGGGCAGCGGAACCGACGTGGCGCTGGAAACCGCCGATGCCGCCCTGACGCATAACCGCTTAACCGGTCTGGCACAGATGATTTCCCTGGCCCGCGCCACCCACGCCAATATTCGGCAGAACATTGCGATTGCGCTTGGCTTAAAGGGAATTTTTCTTATCACTACGCTGCTCGGACTGACCGGGCTGTGGCTGGCGGTGCTGGCCGATACGGGGGCAACGGTGCTGGTGACCGCTAACGCCCTGCGACTGTTACGTAAGAAGTAAGCGGAAAGACCCCGGTGGCGCGCTGCTTACCGGGGCTACGGAAGCGTGCGGTCTTTGGATTTTGTAGCCCGGACAGGGGCATTGCCCCGCCTCCGGGAGAGGCACGTAAACCCGTGCTTAATGGCTTTTACGAATCAGATAGCGATAGGGCAGCGCCGCGGTTTCTTGCGCCAGCAGCTCATGCTCCATAAAGCGGCAAAAACCCGGAATATCACGGGTTGTCGCCGGATCGTCGGCGATAATCAGCAGCGTTTCGCCCACCGGCATTGTACGTACGGTCTTACGCACCATCATTACCGGCTCCGGGCAACGCAGGCCCTGAGCATCCAGAGTGTGGTCAGGGCTGGAGAAAAGTTCGGTCATTTTCATCTCACATCAACAAAACGGCCCTAGTTTACCCCCACTTTTCCGCTACGCAAGTCAGGTTAACGTTTGCGCGAAAAACAACCATTGCAATACCCGCTCAACGCAGTATCATTCTGCCGCTTCAAACTGGTACTCGTGGGTTGGCAAAACACAGCACGAGTATTGATTTATTGGGTTCCCTCACCCCAATCACTAAAAAGGTCACAATATGAGTCCATTTACAACGTCACAGCGTCAAAAAGCGCTGGTCTGGCTTTCTCTTTTTCATTTGCTGGTTATCACCTCCAGCAACTATCTGGTGCAGCTCCCGATCTCCATTTTTGGTTTTCATACCACCTGGGGCGCGTTCAGCTTTCCGTTTATCTTCCTCGCCACCGATCTGACGGTGCGGATTTTCGGCGCGCCGCTGGCACGACGCATTATCCTGGCGGTGATGGTCCCGGCGCTGCTGATCTCCTATGGCATCTCGTCCCTGTTTTATATGGGCGAATGGCAAGGCTTTGCCGCGCTGACCCACTTTAACCTGTTCGTCGCCCGTATCGCCGCCGCCAGTTTCATGGCCTACGCGCTGGGCCAGATCCTCGATGTCCACGTCTTTAACCGCCTGCGTCAAAACCGCCGCTGGTGGCTGGCGCCGACCGCCTCGACCCTGTTCGGCAACGTCAGCGATACCCTGGCCTTTTTCTTCATCGCTTTCTGGCGTAGTCCGGACCCGTTTATGGCGGCGAACTGGGGAGAAATCGCGATTGTCGACTACAGCTTCAAGGTACTGATTAGCATTGTTTTCTTCCTGCCGATGTATGGCATGTTGTTGAATATGCTGCTGAAAAAACTGGCAGATAAATCTGATTTATCCGCATTGCAGCCAGGTTAAGAGTACTCGCAGGTTGATGTGATAAGATAAGCGAATGAGCCGTTAATGGCCGTTTATCGAAAGGAAGATGTCAATGCGCAATTTGGTTAAATATGTCGGTATTGGCCTGCTGGTTATGGGGCTTGCGGCCTGTGATAACAGCGACACAAAAACGCCGACTGCCGGGGCTGCTGCGGAAAGCAACGCCAGCGGACAAAATATCAGCCTGCTGGATGGCAAGCTGAGTTTTTCCCTGCCAGCAGGAATGACCGATCAGAGCGGCAAGCTGGGTACCCAGGCCAATAACATGCACGTCTATTCTGACGCCACCGGACAGAAAGCGGTGATCGTGATTGTTGGTGACAGCACCAATGAAGAATTGAGCGTGCTGGCTCAACGCCTGGAAGATCAGCAGCGCAGCCGCGATCCACAGCTGCAGGTTGTCACCAATAAATCGATTGATATCAAAGGCCACACGCTGCAGCAGCTGGACAGCATCATCTCCGCCAAAGGCCAGACCGCCTGGTCTTCCGTCATTCTCGGCAAGGTTGACGATAAGCTGCTGACCCTGCAGATCACGCTGCCGGCAGACAATCAGCAGCAGGCGCAAAGCGCAGCTGAAAACATCATCAATACCCTCGTCATCCAGTAACTACTGGCCTGACGTAGCGGCCTCCGGTGACACCGCCGGGGGCCGTTTTTTTAACCGCCAGCTCAGCAACAGCGCCACCGTCACCAGCCCCGCCGCCGCCAGATAAATGGTGGAAATCCCGGCCCATGCCATCAGCAGCCCGGCCAGCGGCCCGGTAATGCCTAAAGACAGATCCATAAATACCGTATAGGTCGCCAGCGCCGAGCCCTGATTCTGCTGCGGCACCGCCTTCACCGCCACCACCCCCAGCGCAGGGAAGACCAGTGAAAAACCGGCGCCAGCAAAGAAGGTCCCGACTTTGGCGATCGATGAAGTCTCAGCCAACCCCACCAGCAGAAGTCCGACAATCTCAACGCTAAAGCACAGCATCGCGACGTTCAGTCCCCCCAGACGATTAATGCCATTGGGGAACAGCAGACGCGTGCCAACAAACGCGCAGCTAAATAGCGTCAGCGCAAACGCCGCGCCGTCCCAGCCTTTGGCGTCGTAAAACAGGGTAATAAACGTCGCGATCGTGCCAAACCCGGCGGAAGCCAATGCCAGCGCCATCCCATACGGCCAGACCCGGCCCAGCACGGCGCGAAACGTCATCGCTTTGCCCTTCGTCGCTCTGACCGCCGCCCTCGGCAGCGCGCACAGAATAGCGACCAGCGCCACGGCCATAATCGCCCACGCCAGCCCCGGCAGCCCGACAAGGGAGTAACAGAGCACGCCGAGCGGCGCCCCCATCGCCATCGCCCCGTAAGTCACGATTCCGTTCCACGAAATCACCCGCCCGATATGCAGCGAGCCCACCACCCCCACTCCCCATAGCGTTGAACCAGTACCGGCAAAGCTTTGCCCGATACCGAGAATCACCCGGCCGAGGCACAGCAGAGCCAGGCTAAGGATCGGCCAGCCGCTGCCGACGGCCGCCAGCAGATAGCTTAAACCGCTGAGAAAACAGCCGCATAGCCCGAAGATCACGATCTTTTTCGGCCCAAGGAGATCGGCGTAGCGTCCGGCATGAGGGCGGCTGAGGAGAGTGGCAAAATATTGCAGGCTAATGACCAGGCCGGCCCAGAACGCGCTAAATCCCATCACATCATGGACATAGCCCGGCAGAACGGCCAACGGCAGGCCAATTGTCAGGTAGCTGGCAAAATTAAACATCACCACGGAGACAATCCGCAGATTAAGGCGCACTCCATTGAGCGCCGGTTCGTCAACGGGTTCGGGCATTGGGTCCACCAGACTTTTACAACAATGTTTCACTATTACCACGTCGTCTGCTCAAAAGCAGCCCGCGGCGCAGAAATTCGCGCTCGACGGGCCGCACGGTCAATCTCAGCATCGAGTACAGCGTCTGCCAGCAAGTGCTGCCAGAGGATAACTGACGGTCATTTTCGCTCCGCCACGGGATGAATGTTTTTGTCGCTAGCCGGAACAGGCCGGTAAGAGAGCCCCATTCGTCAGGAGCAAATGTGAATAGCCGAAGGCGGCGTCGGGTGAGGAGCAAGACTCGCCCGGGAACACCGATAACCCGGTCAGCGGAGTGAACGGACGTCGCCAACACACATGCCACTGGCAATCTACGACATATTTATTTAAATACCGTCAGCGATATACCTGAATATCCCCCGCGAATTAACGGTCTGGCGAATAATAATGTCAAGGGTATAAGCTTCGGGAATTCCCGCCATGCCGTTAAAATTCAACCTCATCAAACCATTCATTATCACTCATAACTGCTGGTGGCCTCGCTCGCTATCCTTTATGATGAAAACCGTCTCATCTTAAGACAACACGGAAATCCATACCGGATATTTATCCGGAACTATATGGCGACTGACATTCATTTTTAACGTCAGCCATTTCATTGTATTACCGGTAATTTGACAGGGAGTGTTCATGAAAAAGTATGTGCAGTGGTTCGCCGCTATTGCGGTTGCAGGCGCGTTGGCCGGCTGCGCGCGCACCGCGCCGGTGGAGCAAATCCAGACCGCCGTGAGCGCCGGTCATACTGAGGATCAGGTGAAACAGGCCATTCTGCGGGCCGGCGTGCAGCGCCAGTGGATCATGTCGCAAACCGCGCCTGGCGCGATCGCCGCGCGTCAGCAGGCGCGCGACCATGTCGTTGAGGTCCGTATTAATTACTCCGCCAGCGGTTATTCTATTCACTACGTCAGCAGCAGCAATATGATGGCCTCCGGTGGGAAAATCCATAAAAACTATAACCGCTGGGTCCACAATCTGGATAAAGATATTCAGGTAAATTTAGCCGCTGGTTCGAGCCTGTGATTGTCCACGTCATCTCAGCCCATCATTGATTCAGGAGTCAGCGCGCAAATGCTGACTCCTGAAGAGGAACAGGATCAGAGACTATTCTGATGCGAGACCGGTTTCGGCATTATCCTATGTATTCGTTTGCCACCCGGTAGAATATGTGGCGGAAATGTCAGAGTCAGGTCACAGACCTGTTGATGGAATAACAGAATATCTCTCTCAGGCGCGAATAGTTACCATAATAAATTGCGCTGGCATGTGAAAATATCGAAAATACGCCCTGACTTCGCCGCATAAATTGCCATACGGTGAATACGCTTGCCGATATGTCCTCAGTCGCATTCTGAGGCCGGATATCCGGTCGGCCAAAAGCGGAACGGTAAACAATCCAGGCCGGTAATACATCGTTGGTCCAGGCGTTAGCCATACTGTATACGCGTGCCACAACAAAAATAAAAAGTGCCGTTAAAAATGGCACTAAGATCACCGATTTATCGCGGATACGCGTTGATGAAATTTGCACTAAACATAGTTGACTGGCAGGGCAGAGCCCCGGGAATGAGCGAAGCGACACAGTGGCAGCAATGGTCACGGCATCCGCACGCCTTCGATCCCTCAGCCCCGCAGGCAAAATTAACCGAATTACCGATGATGACCGCCAGACGTCTTAGCTCCGGCAGTAAACTCGCCGTTGAGTGCGGGCTGGCAATGCTGCGCCGTCATCAAATCGACGCCATACTGTACACCAGTCGCCACGGCGAACTTGAACGCAATTATCGTATTCTCCACGCCCTGGCGACGCAGCAGGCCATCTCCCCGACCGACTTTGCCCTCTCCGTCCATAATTCGGCGGTGGGCAATCTGACGATTGCCGCACAGCGGCCGATCGTTTCCTCCTCTCTGTCGGCCGGGCGGGATACCTTCCAGCAAGGGCTATGCGAAGTCATGTGCCTGCTGCAGGCAGGCTATCAGCGGGTATTAATGGTAGATTTCGACGGCTACCTGCCCGAGTTTTATCATCCGCAGCTATCGCCAGAAATGCCGACCTGGCCCTATGCGCTGGCGCTGGTGATTGAAGCCGGGACGGCGCTGCGCTGTGTCACCCGTCGCGGCGAAACGTCCGCAGAGACCGCGCTACCGCAAAGCCTGTTATTTTTACAACACTATTTGCAGGACAGCCCCACCTTTACCCTGCCCGGCGAGCGCGTGCAGTGGCAATGGAGCCGCGCATGAACCCTATCCTGGCACGTCTGAACCGGGTCTGGCGGGGAGCCATGACCGGCGTCTGTTTCGCCTTGTTCGGTCTTGGTGGACTGCTGCTGTCCCTCATCTGGTTCAACCTGCTGCTGATCGTTATCAGGAACAAACCCCGTCGCCGTCGCCTGGCGCGGCGCAGCATTGCAGCCAGTTTCCGCCTCTTTTTGGCGGTGGTCAGAGCCGTCGGCGTGCTGGATTACCGCATTGAAGGCGGTGATATTCTACGCCAGGAGCGAGGCTGTCTGGTGGTGGCCAACCATCCCAGCTTGATCGACTACGTGATGCTGGCTTCGATCATGCCGGAAACCGACTGCATGGTAAAAAGCAGCCTGCTGAAGAACCCGTTCGTCAGCGGCGTGATTCGCGCAGCGGATTATCTGCTTAATGACCAGGCGGATTCGCTGCTGCCCGCCAGTCTGAGCCGCCTTCAGCAGGGGGATACCATTTTGATTTTCCCCGAAGGCACGCGGACGCGCCCCGGTGAACAGATGACGTTACAGCGCGGCGCGGCCAATATTGCCGTGCGCTGCGCCAGCGATTTACGGGTCGTGACAATCCGCTGCAGCGAGCACATGCTTGGCAAGCAGTGCAAATGGTACGATGCGCCGCCCACCAAACCTCTGTTTACGATTGAGGTGCGGGAGCGGATACGTATCAACCAGTTTTTCGATGCCAGCTCACAGACGCCATCGCTGGCGGCACGGCAGCTGAATCGGCATCTTTTGCTTCAATTACAATCAGGTACTACGCCTACTTCAGGAATTAATGATGCAAGCGCTCTATCTTGAAATTAAAAATCTCATAATTACTACGTTGAATCTGGAAGAACTGTCGGCTGACGACATTGACACCGATGCGGCACTCTTTGGCGATGGCCTGGGTCTGGATTCCATCGACGCCCTGGAGCTGGGGCTGGCGGTAAAAAACCGCTACGGCGTGGTGCTCTCCGCCGAAAGCGACGAGATGCGCCAGCATTTCTTCTCCGTTGCCACCCTGGCCGCGTTTATCGACGCTCAACGTACCTGAGGCTCGCCCCATGACTGAATCACATGATATTTATGCCGACGTCTCGGCACTGCTGGTTAAGCTGTTCGAGATCGATCCTGAAGACATCAAACCGGAAGCGCGGCTGTACGAAGACCTGGAGCTGGATAGCATCGACGCGGTCGATATGATCGTCCACCTGCAGAAAAAAACCAGCAAGAAAATCAAAGCAGAAGAATTTAAAGCCGTGCGTACCGTGCAGGATGTGGTTGATGCCCTCGAACGCCTGTCCCGGGAAGCCTGATCCGCATGTCGGGGGCACTTCCACGCAAGGGTATTCTGCTGCTGACAAGCCTGCTCCTGCTGGCCTGGCCTGGCGTCATCTGGCTGGGCCTCGCGCATAACAGCCTGCGCTGGCTGCTCCCTTTAATGGCGCTGCTGCTCTATTTACGCCTGCGCCAGACCCGGCGCCAGGCGGGTCCGCTGCGCATCGTCACCCAGGTGGTCGCGCTGGCGGGGATCGCCCTCTGCGTGGCCAGCACACTGCTGAAAACGCACCAGCTGCTGCTGTTTTACCCGCTGGTGGTCAACGCCGTGATGCTGGCTGCGTTCGGCGGTTCGCTGTGGACAACCATGCCGCTGGTGGAACGCCTGGCCCGCATACGAGAGCCTCACCTCCCCGCCGCCGCCGTGCGCTATACCCGTCGGGTCACGCAGATCTGGTGCCTGTTTTTTATCGTCAATGGCAGTATCGCCCTCTTGACGGCGCTGTACGGTGATATGGCGCTCTGGACCGCGTGGAACGGCATGATCGCCTATCTGCTGATCGGCGCCCTGATGGCCGGAGAGTGGCTGGTACGCCGTCGGGTGATGAAGCGAGAATCCTTATGATGCCGCCTCTTTCTGTGATCCGCTGGCTGAGTGCCCCGCGTTCGGCCGACACCCTCGTGGCCTGGCGGGGAGACCAGTTCTGGACATTGGGCCATCTGCGCAATGACGTTGCGCGCTGCGTGGAGCGGCTGCAGCAGCACCAGGGTCAACGCTGGGCGCTCTGTTTTGACGACAGCTATCTGTTTCTGGTCGCGCTGCTGGCCACGCTGCATGCCCACAAAACGCCGGTGATCCCGGGGCACAGCCGCCTCTCTCAGCTGGAAGAGCAACGCGCGCTGTTCGATGGCGTGCTCAGTGAAAAGCCCCTTGGCTGGAGCGGCCCGACATGGGTCATCAGCCGTTCCCGACGCTCTCCCACGCAGACGGTCACCTTTCACCCGCTGGCTGATGACGCCGCCATTGAGCTGTTCACCTCAGGTTCGACGGGGCAACCGAAGCGAATTATCAAATCGCTGGCCGTTCTCGACCACGAGGCTGAACTGCTGGCCACGCACTTTGCCGACCGGCTGGCCGGCTGTCGTATTGTCGCGTCGGTAGCACCCCAGCATCTTTACGGCCTGACCTTTCGCATTTTCCTGCCCATGGCGCTCGGCCTGCCGCTAGACGCGGCAATGCTGAATTATGCCGAGCAACTCAGCGCGCTGGATCCCCGGCATCGCTATGCGTTTATCAGCAGTCCGGCCTTTTTGAAGCGCCTTGACCCCAGACTGAATCCGCCGCCGGTGGCGATCTTGTTCTCTGCCGGCGGAGTACTGCCCTGGGAGCAGGTGACCGGGGCGAACGACTGGCTTAAATGCAGGCCGGATGAGATTTACGGCAGTACCGAAACCGGCATCCTTGCCTGGCGCTGCCGCGAGCAGGAGCAAGGCGACTGGCGGCCTTTCCCCGGGGTCAGCTTTCTCCCCGAAGGCGAAGCGTTTCGCGTATTTTCGCCGCTGATTGCCCATCAAGATGGCCTGCTACTCGACGATACCCTGCAATTCACCGATGACGGACAGTTTCGTCTGGCCGGACGCCGGGGACGGGTGGTTAAAATTGAAGAAAAGCGGATTTCACTCAGCGAAATTGAACAGCGCCTGCTGGAACTGGAGGGAATTCAGGACGCGGTGGCTTTACCCGTCAGCCGCGGTGGCCGCCAGGCCATCGGTGTCCTGCTGGTGCTCAATGGCCATACCCGTCAGAAGTGGCAATCCGCCAATAAACCCCTTGAGCAGGCGTGGCGACGAGCGCTTCGGCCAAGGCTTGAGTCGGTCGCCATTCCCCGCTACTGGCGCATTATCGACGAGATCCCGGTGAACAGCATGAACAAGCGCGTATATGCGCAATTACAGGAGTTATTTCATGAAACCCCATGAAATTGAAGGGAATCAGGCGCATCAGCAGCAGGTTGAGATTGTCTTGTACCTCGATCCTGGCCTTTTCTGGTTTAGCGGCCATTTTGCCGTACAGCCGCTGCTGCCCGGCGTTGCCCAGCTGGACTGGGTCATGCATTACGCCACCACGCTGCTGGCGCCAGGCTGGCGGTTCCACAGCATTCAGAACGTCAAATTCCAGGCGCCGCTCCTGCCGGATGCGACCGTCACGCTCACCCTGCACTGGCAGGAAGCGCGCCAGATACTCACCTTCAACTATCAGCGCCACGATGGCGAAGCGCGGCATACCGCCAGCAGCGGGAAAATCCGTCTATGTCAGTAACCTTCGCGCCCTGTGTGGTGATCCCTTGCTACAACCACGGCGCGATGATGCCCCGGGTACTGGCCCGTTTACGGCCCTGCAATCTGCCGTGCATTGTGGTCGACGATGGCAGCGACGCGCCGACGCGCCAGGTGCTGGAACAACTGGCGGCGCAGGATCCCGGGTTGACGCTGATTCGCCTGACGGAAAATGCCGGCAAAGGCGCGGCGGTGATCCGCGGTCTGCAGGCCGCAGCCGCGGCGGGTTTCAGCCACGCCGTGCAGGTGGATGCCGACGGGCAGCACGCCATTGAGGATATTCCACAACTGCTGACCCTCGCGCAAGCGCACCCGACCGCGCTGATCTCCGGGCGTCCCGTTTACGACAACACGATCCCCCGCTCGCGCCTCTATGGCCGCTGGATTACCCACATCTGGGTGTGGATAGAAACGCTCTCGCTCCAGTTGAAAGACAGCATGTGCGGCTTTCGCGTCTACCCGATTGCGCCAACGCTACAGCTGGCGCAGCGCGTGGCGCTGGGTAAACGGATGGATTTCGATACCGAAGTTATGGTGCGTCTCTACTGGCAGGGTAATGACAGCCATTTTGTTGCGACCCGCGTGACCTATCCCGCGGACGGGCTGTCTCATTTTGATGCGCTTAAGGACAACTGTCGCATCTCGTGGATGCACACTCGCCTGTTCCTCGGCATGCTGCCGCGTATCCCTTCCCTGCTGTTTCGCCGTCGGACAATCCACTGGGCGCAGCAGCAGGAGGTCAAAGGGCTGTGGGGAATGCGTCTGATGCTGCTGGTCTGGCGACTGCTGGGGCGTAGGGCGTTTTCGTGGCTGCTCTACCCGGTGGTGGCCGTCTATTGGCTGATCGCGCACCGCGCCCGTCAGGCCTCGCAAAACTGGCTGTCGCGCGTGCGCGTGCAGCTTACCGCCCGTCAGCAGCCGCTGCCCGCGCACCTCAACAGCTATCGCCATTTTCTGCGCTTTGGCGAGGCGATGCTCGACAAAATCGCCGGCTGGCGCGGCGAATTACGCTTCGGACGCGATGTGGTTTTCGCTCCCGGAGCGGAAGAAGCGCTCAGCAACAGGACTCCCGGCGGCAAGCTATTGCTGGCCTCCCATCTCGGCGATGTCGAGGCCTGCCGGGCGCTGGCGCAATTGCAGGGCGGTCAGGTCATTAACGCACTGGTGTTTAGCGATAACGCCCGCCGCTTTAAACAGATCATGGAGGAGATGGCGCCGCAGGCCGGGATCAACCTGATGCCGGTGACCGATATCGGCCCGGAGACCGCGATGCTGCTCAAAGAGAAGCTGGAGCGGAACGAATGGGTGGCTATCGTCGGCGACCGCATCGCCGTGACGCCCCAGCGCGGCGGCGAATGGCGCGTCTGCTGGAGTGAGTTCATGGGACAACCCGCGCCTTTCCCGCAGGGGCCGTTTATTCTGGCGTCGATTCTGCGCTGTCCGGTGCAGCTGATTTTTGCGCTGCGCCAGCAGGGCAAACTGCATATTCATTGCGAACCCTTCGCCGACCCGCTGACGCTGCCTCGCGCAGAACGCCAGGCGGCGTTACAGCATGCCATTGACCGCTATGCACAGCGCCTTGAGCACTACGCGCTGCAGTCGCCGCTGGACTGGTTCAATTTTTTCGATTTCTGGCAGCTGCCGGATGCCAAAGAGAAGGAGTAAAGGGTGCTTAACGATCCCCGTTTTACTGCCGAGGTAGAGCTGACCGTACCGTTTCACGACGTCGATATGATGGGCGTGGTGTGGCATGGCAACTACTTTCGCTACTTTGAGATTGCCCGCGAGGCGCTGCTCAATCAGTTCAACTATGGCTACCGCCAGATGAAAGAATCCGGCTATCTGTGGCCGGTGGTGGATACCCGGGTGAAATATCGCGACGTGCTGACCTTTGAACAACGTTTTCGCGTGCGCGCCCGGATAGAAGAGTACGAAAACCGGCTGCGCATCGGCTATGAAATTTTCGCCGCCGACAGCGGAAAACGCACCACCACCGGCTATACCATCCAGGTCGCCGTGGAGGAGAAAAGCCGTGAGATGAGCTTCATCAGCCCGGACATCCTGTTTGAGCGCATGGGGGTGAAGCCATGAGATGGTGGCCCCTGCTGGCGCTGCTGATTAGCCCGTTGCTCAGCGCCCTGACGCTTGACGATCTGCAGCAGCGCTTGACCGAACAGCCGGTGATCCGCGCCCACTTCGATCAAACCCGTACCATTAAGGATCTGCCGCAGCCGCTGCGATCCCAGGGCCAGATGCTGATCGCCCGCGACCAGGGGCTGCTGTGGGATCAGACCGCCCCGTTCCCGATGCAGCTCCTGCTGGATGATAAACGGATGGTACAGGCGATCGGCGGCCAGCCGCCGCAGACGATCACCGCCGAGAACAACCCGCAGATGTTCCAGTTCAACCATTTGCTGCGCGCGCTGTTTCAGGCCGACCGTCAGGTGCTGGAGCAGAACTTCCGCGTCGAGTTTGCCGATACCGGCGAAGGGCGATGGACCCTGCGCCTGACGCCGAAAACCACACCGCTGGATAAAATCTTCGCCACCATCGACCTGGCGGGCCAGCGCAACCTGGAAAATATTCAACTCAATGATAAACAAGGCGATCGTACCGATATCGTCCTCTCTCAACATCAACTGACGCCCGCGCAACTGACCGATGACGAACGACAACGATTTGCTGCACCGTAACCGCCGGAGCATCGCGCTGCTGTGGGGCTGCGTCTGCCTGCTGATGCTGGGCGTTCTGCTGACGCTGCTGCCGCAATCGCGGGTCAACAGCAGCGTGCTGGCGATGTTGCCGAAGCAGACCCTTGGCGCTATTCCCCCGGCCCTGAACGATGGCTTTATGCAGCGGCTGGACCGGCAGATAGTCTGGCTGGTGAGCCCCGGCAAGCAGGCCGGTCCTCAGGCGGCAGGCGAATGGCTCACTCTCCTTCAGCAATCGAACGCTCTCGCGGACGTGAAAGGCCCAATGGATGCCGCCAGCCAGCAGGCGTGGGGAACCTTTTTCTGGCAGCACCGCAACGGGCTTATCGATGATGCCACCCGCGCTCGCCTGCAAAACGGCGGCGCGGCGCAGGCGCAGTGGGTCCTCTCCCAGCTCTACTCCGCCTTTTCCGGCGTCAGCGGCAAAGAGCTGCAAAACGATCCGCTGATGCTGATGCGCGGCTCGCAGCTGGCGATGGCGCAAAACGGCCAGCGTTTGCAGCTCAAAGACGGCTGGCTGGTAACCCAGGATAAGCAGGGAAATGACTGGTATCTGATCCACGGCGAGCTGGCGGGTTCCTCATTCGATATGCAGCAGACGCACCGCGTCGTGACGACCCTCGCGGAGCTGGAAGAGCAATTAAAAGCGCGCTACCCGCAGGCACAGGTGCTCACCCGCGGGACGGTGTTTTACAGCGACTACGCCAGCCAGCAGGCGAAGCAGGATATCTCCACCCTCGGCATCGCCACACTGCTTGGGGTGATCCTGCTTATCGTCGTGACCTTCCGTTCGCTTCGGCCGCTGCTGCTGTGCGTGATTTCCGTCGGCATTGGCGGGCTGGCGGGCACCGTCGCCACGCTGCTGCTGTTTGGCGAACTGCATCTGATGACGCTGGTGATGAGCATGAGCATTATCGGTATCTCCGCCGACTATACGCTGTACTATCTCACGGAACGTATGGTCCACGGGCATGATGCCACGCCGTGGCAAAGCCTTGCCAAAGTCCGCCGCACGTTGCTGCTGGCGCTGCTGACGGCCGTGGTGGCCTATCTCATCATGATGCTCGCCCCCTTCCCCGGTATTCGCCAGATGTCGGTGTTCGCCGCCGTCGGACTGAGCGCCTCCTGCCTGACGGTGATTTTCTGGCATCCGCTGCTGTCCCGCGGTCTGCCGGTTCGCCCGGTGCCGGCGATGGGGCTCATGCTTCGCTGGCTGGCGGCATGGCGACGCAACAAAAAACTGTATATTGGCCTGCCGCTGACGCTGGCGCTCTTCTCGCTGGCCGGTATCGCCACCCTGCGGGTCGATGACGATATTTCACAGCTCCAGGCGCTGCCGCAGCATCTTCTGGCCGAAGAAAAAGCGATCGTCGCCCTGACCGGCCAGAGCGTTGATCAGAAATGGTTCGTGGTCTATGGTGCGACGCCGCAGCAGACGCTGGAGCGGCTGGAGGCCTTTGCACCAGCCCTTGCCGAGGCGAAACGTCAGGGGATGCTCAGCGGTTATCGCACGCTTCCGCTCAATTCGCTGGCCCGTCAACGCCAGGATCTGGCGCTGCTCAACGCGGCAGCACCGGCGGTCACCGCCGCGCTGCAAAACGCCGGGCTCAAAACGGTCGATGCGGATCTGTCGGCCATGCCGGTCACGGTCGATGACTGGCTTGCCAGCCCGGCCAGCGAAGGCTGGCGCCTGCTGTGGCTGACGCTGCCAGCGGGCGAGAGCGGCGTGCTGGTTCCGGTTGACGGTGTGAAAACAAGCGCGGCGCTACGGGCCCTGAGTGAAAAGCAGCCCGGCGTCGCGTGGGTAGACAGAAAAAGTGCCTTTGACGAACTGTTTACTCTCTATCGCCATATTTTGACGGGCCTGCTGGTCGTTGCGCTGGCGGTCATCGCCTGTGGCGCCATATTGCGTCTCGGCTGGCGCAAAGGGTCGATCGGCCTGGTGCCCTCCGTGCTGTCGTTAGGCTGCGGGCTGGCAGCCCTCGCCTTCAGCGGCCACCCGGTGAACCTGTTTTCACTGCTGGCGCTGGTGCTGGTGCTGGGGATTGGTATCAACTACACCCTGTTTTTCAGCAACCCGCGCGGAACGCCGCTGACGTCGCTGCTGGCCATCATCCTCGCCATGATGACCACCCTGTTGACCCTCGGCATGCTGGTCTTCAGCGCCACCCAGGCCATCAGCAGTTTTGGCATTGTGCTGGTCAGCGGTATTTTCACCGCTTTCCTGCTCTCCCCGCTGGCGATGCCCGGTAAAAAAGAGAAAAAAAGACGATGATCAAACACAGACTCTGGTGCGCCGCGGCGCTGGCCGCCACCTTCATCCTCGCCGGGTGCAGCCACTCGTCCAGCCCCGGGCAAGGGCGACCGCAGGCATGGCTGGAGCCGGGAACCCGCGTGACGTTACCGGCGCCAGGCATCACCCCGCCGCTGAATGCCCAGCAGCTGCTTACCGGGCGTTTTCACGGCCAGACTCAGTCGCTGCTGGTGATGCTCAACGCGGATGAGCAAAAAATCACTCTCGCCGGTCTCTCATCGATGGGGATCCGCCTGTTTCTTGTGACCTATGATGAAAAGGGGCTGCACACCGAGCAGTCTATCGTCGCTCCGCAGCTGCCGCCGGCAAGTCAGGTGCTGGCCGATGTGATGCTCAGCCACTGGCCTGTCGCCGCCTGGCAACCGCAGCTGCCGGAGGGCTGGACCCTGATCGACACCGGCGACCGCCGCGAGCTACGCAACGCCCGCGGGCAGCTGGTGACGGCGATCGCCTACCTCAACCGGCAGGGTAAGCGCGAGCCGATCGGCATTGAGCAGCGGGCCTTTAAATACCACATCACCATTCAATATCTGGGTGACTGAGATGATCTACATTTCTGCTGTCGGCATGATCAATGCGCTGGGTGACAACTGCGATGAAATCGCCGCGAATCTGACGCGCGGCATTGCCCCCGGTATGCGCCCGCGTCCGGGCTGGCTAGAGGGACAGCCCGCAGCGGTACTCGGCGGCGTGGATGCCGTCCTGCCTGCCATTGCCGATGATTTTGCGGCCCACCGATCGCGTAATAACCAGCTGCTGCTGGCGGCGCTAACCCAGATCCGTCCCCAGGTCGACGAGGCCATCGCGCGCTTCGGAAGCGACCGCGTCGCGGTGGTGCTCGGCACCAGCACCTCCGGCCTCGACGAGGGCGATATTCACGTGGCTGCCACGCTGAACGGCGGGACCAGCGCCGGCTGGCAATATCCGCAGCAGGAGCTGGGCGATCCGTCGCGCTTTCTGAGCCACTGGCTGGCGCTGGACGGCCCGGCGTTCACCCTCTCCACCGCCTGCTCCTCCAGCGCCAGGGCCATTATCAGCGGGCGACGGCTGATTGAAGCCGACCTCGCCGACGTGGCTATTGTCGGCGGCGCCGATACGCTGAGCCGGATGCCGGTGAACGGTTTTCATAGTCTGGAGTCCCTTTCGGTGACGCGATGCCAGCCCTTTGCCCGCGACCGCTGCGGGATCACCATCGGTGAAGGGGCGGCGCTGATGCTGCTGACGCGCGAGCCGCAGCCGATCGCGCTGCTGGGCGTCGGCGAATCAAGCGATGCGCACCATATTTCGGCCCCGCATCCGCAGGGCGAAGGCGCCATCCGCGCCATTACCCAGGCGCTTGACGATGCCGGCATCACCGCCGGGGCGGTGGGCTATATCAACCTGCACGGCACCGCCACGCCGCTTAACGATCGGGTGGAGTCGCAGGTCGTGCAGCAGCTGTTTGGCGACACCGTGCCGTGCAGCTCAACCAAACACCTCACCGGACATACTCTCGGCGCCGCCGGGATCACCGAAGCAGCAATCGGTATGCTGATTTTGCAGCGTCATTTGCCACTGCCGGCGCAGGATTTCAGCCTCTCGCCGCACGACCCGGCGCTGGCGGAGTGCGGTATCATCGCGACGTCGCAGCTTCTGGAACGCCCGCTGATTTTGTCCAACTCATTTGCTTTTGGCGGCAACAACGCCAGCATTTTACTCGGGAGACTTTCATGAGCCATTACCTGGCGCCCGGCGCCTATCTGCCGCACGATGCCCCGATGCTGCTGCTCGAAGAGGTGCTGGAGGTGTCCGAGGAAACGGCCACCTGTCGCGTGACCGTCGCCTCCGGGGGCGTACTGACGCCGTTTCTTGATGCCAACGGCGATCTGCCGGGCTGGTTTGCGCTGGAGCTGATGGCGCAGACCATTGGCGTCTGGTCCGGCTGGCATCGTCATCAGAAAAACCTGGACAACATCGCCCTCGGTATGGTGCTGGGAGCCAGAGAACTGGTGTGCGCCGCCGGCGTTCTGCCCGCCGGGCAAACGCTGACCATCGCGGTCAGCTTATTAATGCAGGATGAACGTTTCGGTAGCTTCGACTGCACGATCTGCTGCGGGAATGACACGCTGGCAACGGGCCGCATCAACACCTTCCAGCCCACCCAGGAAGAGTTAACGACGCTTTTTAATCAGGGAGAGAAACCATGAGTCGTTCCGTATTAGTGACCGGTGCCAGCAAGGGTATCGGGCGTGCCATCGCCTGCCAGCTGGCGGCCGATGGCTTTATTGTCGGCGTCCATTATCATCGTGACGCAGAGGGTGCGCAGGAGACGCTGAAGAGCATCCGCGCCGCCGGGGGAACGGGCCGGACATTGGGTTTTGATGTCGCCAACCGTGAGCAGTGCCGCGAGGTGCTGGAGCAGGATATCGCGACTCATGGGCCGTGGTACGGTGTGGTGAGCAATGCCGGCATTACCCGGGATGGCGCCTTCCCGGCACTCAGCGACAGCGACTGGGATGCGGTGATCCACACCAATCTCGACAGTTTTTATAACGTCATTCAGCCATGCATCATGCCGATGATCGGCGCCCGCCAGGGCGGACGGATTATCACGCTCTCTTCGGTGTCAGGCGTCATGGGCAACCGCGGGCAGGTTAACTACAGTGCCGCCAAAGCAGGCATTATCGGCGCGACCAAAGCGCTGGCCATTGAGCTGGCAAAACGCAAGATCACCGTCAACTGCATTGCCCCAGGGCTGATTGATACCGGGATGATCGCCATGGAAGAGGCCGCCCTCAAAGAGGCGATGTCGCTCGTTCCGATGAAACGCATGGGTCAGGCCGAAGAAGTCGCCGGACTCGCCAGCTATTTGATGTCGGATATTGCAGGCTATGTGACGCGTCAGGTGATTTCCATCAATGGAGGTATGCTATGACTCGTCGCGTCGTCATTACCGGTATGGGCGGCGTCACCGCCTTCGGCGAAAGCTGGCAGGCGGTATCCGCCAGGCTACAGGCCTACGAGAACGCCGTGCGCACAATGCCCGAGTGGCAAATCTATGATGGTCTGCATACGCTACTCGGCGCCCCCATCGACGATTTCACCCTGCCGGAGCACTATACGCGCAAGCGCATTCGCGCCATGGGCCGCGTCTCGCTGATGTCCACCCGCGCCAGCGAGCTGGCGCTGGAGCAGGCCGGACTGACTGGCGAGGCGGTTCTCACCAATGGCGAAACCGGTATTGCCTACGGCTCCTCTACCGGTAGCACCGGTCCGGTCAGCGAATTCGCGACCATGCTGACGGAAAAGCATACCAATAACATCACCGGCACGACCTACGTCCAGATGATGCCGCACACAACCGCAGTGAACACCGGCCTGTTCTTCGGCCTGCGCGGGCGGGTCATTCCCACCTCCAGCGCCTGCACCTCCGGCAGCCAGGCGATTGGCTATGCCTGGGAGGCGATTCGTCACGGCTATCAGACCATCATGGTGGCCGGCGGCGCTGAAGAGCTGTGTCCGTCGGAAGCGGCTATTTTCGATACGTTGTTCGCGACCAGCCAGCGCAACGATGAGCCGAAAACCACACCATCGCCGTTCGATGAAGCCCGTGACGGTCTGGTGATTGGCGAAGGCGCCGGCACCTTTGTGCTGGAAGAGCTGGAACATGCCAAAGCCCGGGGAGCGACGATTTACGGTGAAATCATTGGCTTCGCCACCAACTGCGACGCGGCGCATATTACCCAGCCGCAGCGGGAAACCATGCAAATTTGCATGGAGCAATCGCTCAGAATGGCCGGTTTAAGCGCCCAGGATATTGGCTATATTTCGGCGCACGGCACGGCGACCGATCGCGGTGATATTGCCGAGAGCCAGGCCAGCGCCGCCGTGTTTGGCGACCGCGTTCCGATCTCTTCGCTAAAAAGCTATTTTGGCCATACCCTGGGCGCCTGCGGGGCGCTGGAAGCCTGGATGAGCCTGCAAATGATGCGGGAGGGCTGGTTTGCCCCTACGCTCAACCTGCGCCGGCCGGACCCGCAGTGCGGCGAGCTGGATTACATTATGGGCGAGAGCCGCCGGATTGATTGCGAATTTATCCAGAGTAATAACTTCGCCTTCGGCGGGATCAATACGTCCATCATTATTCAGCGCTGGCCCTGATATGTATCGACTTTTCCTGGGAAAAATCTCGACGTTAAGCACCCGGCCTCTGCCGCATAAGCTCGCGGCTCAGGCGCCGCAGGGCAGTCGTCGCGCAAGCTGGCTGGCGGGCCGGGTCCTGTTGGCGCAGGCGGTGTCGCCGCTGCCTGAGATTATTTACGCTGAACACGGTAAACCGGGGTTCTCCGGCGAGACGGGACTCTGGTTTAACCTCAGCCACAGCGGCGATGATATCGCCCTGCTGTTCAGCGATGAAGGCGAGGTCGGCTGCGATATCGAAGTGATTCGCCCTCGCCCGAACTGGCGCAGGCTGGCTAACGCCATTTTCAGTCCTGGGGAGCATGCGGAAGTAGAAGCGGAGCATCCGGAGCGGCAGCTCGACGCCTTCTGGCGTATCTGGACGCGCAAAGAAGCGATGGTTAAGCAGCGCGGCGGCAGCGCCTGGCAGATTGCCAGCGTCGACAGCACGCGCGGCGCGGCGTTCCCGGTCAGTCAGATCCAGCTTGCCAATCTGAGTCTGGCGGTCTGCACACCAACGCCGTTTGCGTTGAAGGCCGACAGGATCCGCTGACTCAGGTTTTGCGCTTCGCCGGCCAGAAGATTGTCAGCACGCCGGCGATGATAATCAGCACCCCCAGCAGGGAGCGCCAGTGGAAAGGTTCATGCCAGCCGGGCAGCCAGATAGCGGCGGCCCAGACCAGAATATAGCTCAGACTGAGTAGCGCGTAGGCTTTGGCCAGCGGCAGCTGATGCAGCGCAAAGTACCAGCAGACCATCGACAGCAGGTAGCCGCTCAGTCCCAGCCCCAGGCCGATAGTTCCGGCACGCAGATGGAAAAGATGATTGAGAAACGCGAACAGGTCACTCAGCGGCGGCAGTTCAACCATCGCCCCGCGCAGCAGAAGCTGTGCGGCGCTGACCAGCCCGACGCTGAATAACGCCCAGATTAAGCCCATCAGACGCTACTCCCGAGCACCACGATGCCGACCACAATCAGCCCGACGCCGACCCAGTGCCGCCGGGCTACCGGCTCTCGCCAGATCCCCCAGGCCGCTAACGTCACCCAGACAAAATTGAGGCTCAGCATGGGATAGGCCACGCTCACCGGAATGGATTGCAGCACGCTCAGCCACAGCAGCATACCGCCGCCGAGCGCCAGCAGCGCAAGGCCCAGCCAGCCGAGAATATGGCGGCCGCGCCGCCGTGATTTAGACGGGCGCGTCGCCTGCTTCTGGCACAGCTGCCCGGCGCAGCTTAACAGGCTCGCCAGCGCCAGGCAGATCCAGGTACTCATTGCGGCAGATACTGGAGAAACACAACCCGCTCCAACACGTAGGTGTTGTCAGGTTTCGGTAGAGGTAAATCGGCCATGTTTTCTCCTTTGTCCATCAGCAGCACCAGCGATACCGGTCCTTCCTGGCGATGCGCTGCCAGCCAGCTGGCAAACTCACTCTGGCTCACAAAGCCATTCTTCGCATCCGGCCAGTCTAAACCGTACTTCAGTTCGCCCTGCTTGTCATACATGATGATATCGTTACGCTTGAGTTCCCACGCCAGACCGGCGGCAATGCCGACGTTGTTGCTCAGCACATAGCGGCTTGGCGCCAGCGATTCACCAATGATATCGACCATGAACTGCGGTTGCTTACTATCAATCACCCGGTCAGGAATGGCAAAGCCAATCAGCAGCGCCAGCCCCAGAGGACAGCAGGCGGCTAATGTCCAGCGACGGCCGTTATCTTTCATCGCCAGCCAGCCCATCAGCGCCCAGACGGCAAACGCAATCGCCGCCAGCAGACATTTATACAGCTCAATCTGCGTCCAGACCGGTTTATGCATCACGCCCCACGGCGACACCACCAGCACGGCAATCAGACCCACCAGGCCAAAGATCAGGTTGATGAGGCCGTTAATGCGCAGCGCCTTCGCTCCCGCCTTCGCCGCATCCAGCCCATAGCGAGCCATCAGAATCGACAGCGGCCCGAAGCACGGCAGAATGTAGGTCGGCAGTTTTCCTTTGGCGATACTGAAAAACAGGAACGGCATCGCCACCCAGCCAAGCAGATACAGCGCGCCGCGCACGTCATCGCGCTCGCTCCAGCCGCGCTTCAGCGCCCCGGGCAGCAGCGCCAGCCACGGCAGACTTCCGGCGAACAGGAACGGGATGTAATACCAGAACGGCGCCTTGTGCTGGGCATCTTTCTCGGCAAAGCGTTGAATATGCTCCACCCAGAAGAAATAGCGCCAGAAGTCCGGTTCGCGTTTGGCGATAGCCAGGCCCCAGGGCAGCACCGTCAGGATACAGACCCCCACCGCCAGCCAGCCGTAGGTCAGCACTTCACGCCAGCGCTTCTGGGCAATCACCCACGGCAGAACCCCGACAACCGGCACCGCCAGCGCCAGGAAGCCTTTGGTCATTACCCCCATTCCACAGGCCGCCCCCAGCAGCGCGTAGCCGATGATTTTACCGTTTCGGGTCTGCGCCTGAGCGGCGCCCCAGAAACTGCACATCGCCAGCGCCATCCACAGGGTGATCATCGGGTCCAGCACCGCATAGGTGCCAATACCGTAGACCAGCAGTGCGGTCAGGAAGATCACGGCGGACAGAATCGCCACCCGTTTGTCCTGCCAGATTCGCCATGCCAGCCACGCAATCAGCAGCGCGGTGACGCTAATGGAGAAGACCGAGCCAAAGCGCACGGCAAAGTTATTGTGGCCAAACAACCACTGCCCGATGCTGTTAATCCAGTATCCGGCAATCGGTTTTTCAAAATAGCGCAGCCCGAGAAAATGCGGCACCACCCAGTCACCGGACGCCAGCATCTCGCGGCTGATCTCCGCATAGCGCGTTTCATCAGGCTGCCAGAGCAGTCGGAAATTCAACGGAAGTAGATAATACAGCGCAAATAACACCACTAAAGAGACGCTATAACGAATGCTTTTCATACGTCCTGACTCAATAATTGTTCACGCCCAAGCCAGCCTTCCCGGCCGGCCAATTCACCGCGAACCACTTTACCCAGCGGCAGCTCGCTAAAATCTGCGGGCAGCAGTTGGCTCAGCGGGCAAAACTGGATTTCTTCCTGTGCGGCCATCGTCAGCAGTTCATCAAACTGCTGCGCGAAGGCAATGCCTTCCACTTCAGCATGAATGGTGTAGACCGGCGTACCGCTATCCCGGTGAATACAATCCAGCAGATAGCGATTGAAGCCCCCGGCATCGACGCGACTGCCGACCACTTCATCCCAGGTAGGCAGCGTAACGGGGATCTGCACCGTACCTGTCACCTTGTCGCCCAGCAACGGCAGGAAGGGGCGCGAGCCCCGGCAGTCGCTGTTGTAGAGGAAATTGAAGGACTCTTTGGCTTTAATCACCCGCTGATCCGCGCGCCAGCCCGCCACGGCGGAACAGGTGACCGACCGGCCGATGATCCGCTCCAGCTCGAGCAGGCCGCGTTCGACCTCCAGCGCCAGCCGTTCCTGTGGCCAGACGCCGCTCCATGCCTGCCAGCTGTAATGATCCCAGGCATGCAGACCCACTTCATGCGCCTGCGCCGTCGCACGGATAACCTCTTCATTACCCGCGCCAATCCGTCGCCCAGGCCATGCGGTGCCGGCCAGCAAAATATCCCAGCCGTACAGCGAAGCGGCGTTTGAGCGCAGCATCTTCCACAGAAACTTCGGTTTTATCAGGCGCCATAAATGGCGCCCCATATTGTCCGGCCCAACGCTGAAGAAGAAGCTTGCCTGAACCCCGTGCTGGCCCAACAGGCTCAGCAGACGCGGTACCCCGTCCCGGGTACCGCGAAAGGTATCGACATCTATGCGTAAGCCGACCTGTTTCATGATGTCTTGTCGTCCACCAGCTCAACCGTACGCAGGAAGAAGTCGAGCGTATGCTCCACGGTTTCTTCCATCGGAACCGTCGGCGTCCAGTTCAGACAGCGCTTCGCGTTACGAATGCTCGGCTTACGATGCTCCACGTCCTGATAGCCTTTACCGTAGTAATCGCTGCTCTCGACGTCGCGGAAACCGGCGAACGGCGGGAAGTTATTGCGCAGCGGATGACGCTCGAAGCACGCCAGCAGCATCTCCGCCAGCTCTTTAATACTGGCTTCGTTTTCCGGGTTACCGATGTTGATAATCTGCCCGTCGCAGCGGCCGTCTTTGTTCTCGATAATGCGGAACAGCGCTTCAATACCATCGCTAATATCGGTGAAGCAGCGTTTTTGTTTACCACCTTCGATAAGCTTGATCGGCGAACCTTCAACCAGGTTCAGGATCAGCTGAGTAATCGCACGAGAGCTGCCGATACGTGCGGCATTCAGGTTATCCAGACGCGGTCCCATCCAGTTAAACGGACGGAACAGGGTGAAGCGCAGGCCGGACTTGTCGCCATAGGCCCAGATAACGCGGTCGAGCAGCTGCTTCGATACCGAGTAAATCCAGCGCTGTTTGTTGATCGGGCCCACCACCAGGTTTGAGGTGTCTTCGTCGAAGTTTTTGTCGGTGCACATGCCGTACACTTCGGAGGTCGACGGGAAGATAATGCGCTTATCGTATTTCACACAGTCGCGGATGATCTTCAGGTTCTCTTCGAAGTCCAGCTCGAACACGCGCAGCGGGTTGCGGGTATATTCAATTGGCGTCGCGATGGCCACCAGCGGCAGTACCACGTCGCATTTCTTAATGTGGTATTCGATCCACTCGGAGTGAATGCTGATATCGCCTTCAACGAAGTGGAAGCGCGGGTTGCCCAGGAAACGACCGATCGCGTCCGACCCGATGTCCAGACCATAGATTTCATAGTTGTCGTCGGCGAGCAGACGCTCGGTCAGGTGGTTACCGATAAAACCGTTCACGCCAAGGATCAGCACGCGGGTACGGCGTTTAATCGCCACAACCGGCTTGCTGCTCAGTACCGCACCGGATACCAGCCCCAGCGCCTGCGCCAGCTGCGTACCCTGCATGTAAACGCCGCGCTCGGTTTGACCGGTTACGATCTCCAGCGCGCCATCCTGGCAAGCGATCACCAGCGGAGAGGTCGACATCACCGTTCCAGGCTTCGCCGCGGCCAGGTCCTGGCGCACGCGGGATTTCCAGACGATAAATTTATTCGCACCAACATAGCCAAACGCGCCCGGCCACGGATCGGAAACGGCGCGGACCAGGTTATGCAGCGTCAGCGCAGGTTTGTCCCAGTCGAGACGGCCATCTTCCGGCGTACGGCGACCAACGTAGGTGGCCTGGCTTTCATCCTGCGCACGATCCTGGATTTTATCTTCACGAATCGCCGGCAGGGCCTGGTTCAGCAGCTCTGACGCCGCGGCGCACAGCTTGCGATGCAGGGTCAGCGCGACATCATCCGCGCCGATAGCAACCGTCTGCTGCGCCACGATAGCGCCGGCATCCGCACGGCTGACCATGCGATGCAGAGTCACGCCGGTTTCCGTTTCACCGTTAACCAGCACCCAGTTCAGCGGCGCGCGGCCGCGATATTGCGGCAGCAGAGAACCGTGCAGGTTAAAGCCGCCTTTTGGTGCAAGGCTGAGGATATCGTCGCCCAGCATGTTGCGATAGTAGAAAGAGAACAGGACGTCCGGCTTCATGTCGCGAATGCGTTCAATCCACAGCGGGTGGTTAACATCTTCAGGTGCCCACACCGGGATACCTTGTTCAGCAGCAATACGCGCAACCGAGCCAAAGAAATGGTTTTCGCCAGGGTTATCCGGATGGGTGAAAATAGCGGCGATTTCATACCCGGAATCCAGCAGAGACTGAATGCCAGCACAACCCATATCGTGATAAGCGAAGACTACAGCTTTCATGAACGATCTTCCTCTTGAGACGCCGTTTCCGGCTGACGAACAACACGTTGAATAAAGTAGCGGGGACGGGCGCGGACATCGTTATAGATGCGTCCGATATACTCCCCGAGCAGCCCCATGCCGACAAACTGGGCACCGATGAACATGAACAGTACGGCAAACAGCATGAACACCCCTTCCGCCGCCCACTGCGGGCCAAATACCAGTCGCAGGAACACCAGCAGGAAGGCGAAAGCGAAGCCCAGCAGGGCAATCACGCTGCCAAAGACGCTCAGCAGACGCAGCGGCGTGGTGGTCAAACAGGTCACCAGGTCGTACATCAGATTAATCAGGCGCATAAAGCTGTATTTGGAATCGCCAAATTCACGCTCCGCGTGCATCACCGGGATTTCGACCGCCCGGCGCGCGAAGGTATTTGCCAGAATCGGGATAAACGTACTGCGTTCATGGCAATTGAGCATCGCGTCGATAATGTGGCGGCGATAGGCGCGCAGCATGCAGCCGTAGTCCCCCATCGCTTTACCGGTGGTGCGCTGAATCAGGCGGTTGATCATCTTCGACGCGCTTTTACGGAAGAAGGTGTCCTGGCGGTTCTGCCGAACGGTACCGACCACGTCGTAACCTTCGTCCGCCTTCGCCACCAGGCGCGGGATCTCTTCCGGTGGGTTTTGCAGGTCGGCATCAAGGGTAATAATCAGATCGCCGGTCACATGGCTGAATCCCGCCATAATGGCCGAGTGCTGGCCATAGTTGCGGTTAAGCAACACCGCGACCACATGGCTGCCTTCGGCTTCAGCAGCCTCGGTCAGCATGCGGGCAGAATCATCGCTGCTGCCATCGTCGACCAGCAGAATCTCATACTGGCGGCCCAGCGTCGCGCAGGCGGCATCCGTACGGCGAATCAGCTCAGGCAGGCTCTCCTGTTCGTTATAAACCGGAATAACGACCGAGACTTTTTTCACGGGTGGGTAAGTAAACATATCAACATCCTGACAGCTGGTGCAGCGCGGAAATGACCCGAGTGACGTCATCGTCGGTCATATCCGGGAACAAAGGGAGTGAACAGATACGCGCGCTGTTCCATTCCGTATTCGGTAAGGAAAGCGTCGGGAAACGCTCGCGGTAATATTTTTGCGTGTGGGCCGCACGGAAGTGCAGGCCGGTGCCGATGCCCATGGCTTTCAGTTTTTCCATCAACGCATCGCGGCTGATTCCGCAGGTCGCTTCATCCACGCGAATAATAAACAGGTGCCAGGCGTGCTGGTGTTCCCATTCCGGTATCGCCAGCGGCTTAAACGGCGTATCCGCCAGCTCGCGCAGATAGCGTTGGGCAATCTCGCTACGACGCTGGTTGGCATGGGCCAGTTTATCCAGCTGTACCAGCGCCAGCGCGGCGTTGATATCGGCCAGATTGTATTTGAAGCCCGGCGAAATCACCTCCGCCTGCGGCGCCCGACCATGCGTCTGACGGTCATAGGCATCGACGCCAAGACCGTGGAATTTCAGGCTACGAATGCGCGATGCCAGCGCATCGTCATCGGTCACGATCAGTCCGCCTTCGGCGCAGGTCATATTTTTAATGGCGTGAAATGAGAAGATCGCGCAGCCGCGACCGCCCACATGTTTGCCCTTGTAATACGTTCCCGCCGCGTGCGCGGCATCTTCAATCACCGGGATACCGTGACGTTCTGCCACGGCGCGAATCGCGTCGATATCCGCAGGCGCGCCTGCGTAGTGCACGGGAATAATCGCTTTGGTGTTGGGGGTAATCGCCGCTTCAACCGCCTCGGCGGTAATCATCAGATTGTCGCGATCGACATCGATCATCACCGGTGTCGCGCCCAGCAGACAGATCATGTTCAGCGTGGAAACCCAGGTCTGGGATGGCGTGATGACTTCATCGCCCGGGCCAATGCCCAACGCCATCAGCGTGACGTGCATGCCACCGGTCGCCGAACTCACCGCCACGGCGTGACGGTTGCCGGTCAGCGTGCAGAATGCCTCTTCCAACGCCTGGTTTTTCGGTCCGGTAGTAATCCAGCCCGATTGCAAAACTTCACGCAGCGCAGCCAGCTCTGCGTCGCCCATCGACGGGCGCGAAAACGGCAAAAATTCGCTCATCATTTTCCTGTTCTGTATATGACCCTTTCAGGGTTGCGGGTCGATAGAAAAAATATCCTGCGCCAGCGGACTTAAACAAAATGAAAATGGAATCTCTTCAATGCCACTTTTCATTCCAGGGTATTTGACGTTATTAAATTTAGACGGGGTTGCTTAGGATAATATTAAGAAATTAATATAATTTGCCGAATAGACAATAATCAATTGTTTTTAAATGGAATTTACAAATGACAACGCGGGGGAAGAGTGGGAAACCGGCTCCCGTTTATGGGCAAAACAGGAGCACGATGTAGTAAAGTAAACAGACATTAAACAGTTAAACAATAAATAGAATTTTATTCTGCAATCTGAATTTCAAAAACACATCTTAGCTCACAAAATCATTTCCGGTAGATGACAAATTTGCAGGAAAGTCAGCCGGTAATTGATTAGCCGGGCAATTAATGACGCTGTTATTATCCGCGCCGCAATCACGTATAAAGGTGATGGTGGCGAACTCGTCAATCACTTCCGTCGGGTAAGCCGGTCCGGCTTCACGGTAAGAAACCATCAGCGGGATATGATCGTTCTGGAAGCAGACGGTTTTTTCCGGATTATTCATCACCCAGCGCGGGAAGAAGATGGTGCCGTGAAACAGTTTGTCGCCGAGGTTTACGATCAGACTCACATCAGTGCCGGTCGGTTCGGTCCAGGAAATTTTGTAGATGCTTTCGCCGACGCGAACGATGTAAGCCTGCTGATCTTTCACCCAACGATTCGCGACGATACCGCTGTGAATGCGGTAATCCAGGGTGTGGGCGTTTTTCACGTAAATTTCGTAATTCCAGCCGTTATCGTAGGTATAAACCAGATGTTTGCCGATAAAACCGCTCAGGTCATGTTGGTCAAATGAGCTCATAATCTGTTCTCCTCTATGTGTTGAGAACAAGCATACTGCTTTAAAAAATGGATGAATAACGCTATGTTTTGATGAAATTCATTCACTTTTTCGATAAATCATGCACAAAACAACGCTGGAACAGTGGGCCTTGCTGGAAAAAGTCATCGAGCTGGGTAGCTTCGCAAAAGCAGCAGAAGAGACTCATCGCAGCCAGTCCTCGGTGAGCTATAACCTCGCCCTGCTGCAGGAAAGACTGGGTGTCGCGCTGCTGCACCCCTCTGGCCGCCGCGCGGTACTCACTCCGGCCGGGGAGCTGTTGCTAAGCCAGGTAAAACCGCTCCTGCAGGCATTTTCATACGTTGAAACCCGCGCGGCGACCCTGCACAACGGCGCACGAACCCGTCTGGACCTGGTTGTGGACAGTATTTTCCCTCGCGAACGGCTGTTCGCCATTCTGCGCCAGTTTCAGCAACGCCATCCGCAGACTCAGGTGAGGCTGACCGAAGTCCTCGAAAACATGAAAGATGAGCAGGAGGCCCGCAGCGAAGCCGACGTGATGGTACTCACCCGCCGCCAGGATATTACCGGACGCGGCGAATGGCTGATGAACATTGATTTTGTTGCCGTTGCCCACCGGGACCATCCGCTTGCCAGACTGAGCGGCCCCCTCGACGACAGTGCGCTGGCCTCCTGGCCGCTGGTGCGTATCGCCGATCGCAGCGACGACCCGCAGACAGGGCGCGATGCGTGGACATTTTCCACCATTGATGCCGCTATCGATGCGGTGCTCTATCAGGTTGGCTTCGGCTGGCTCCCGGAAGAGCGCATCCGCTCCCGGTTGGATCAGGGTCTGTTGAAAATATTGCCGCTCAGCCACGGCGCCCGACGCGCCACGCCGCTGCATCTGATCGTCAAACGCGATCTGGCGCCCATTGATGAGCAGCTCGCCACGCTGCTGGCGCTGTTCCGGGCGCCCTGAATCGCCCGCTTGCGCGGGCCTTCGGGCCACGAGTCCTTTACGTTGTCTCGACCTGGCTGACCGGCAGACAACCTGACGGACGAAGTGGGTATATGAAATTCTTATACTTTCCGTCCTGAGATTGATCCAGGTTAGGCCTGAAGTATGATGAATTATTAAAATCATCATACTTTCCTTCCTGTTGAGATAAAGACCTTGTCTATTTTCCGCACCACGCTGCTGGCGCTTCTCGCCTGCGCACCTCTGCTGACCGCCGCCGCTTCATACGACATCACCACCGCCTGGCCGGTGAACGTGGGTCCGCTGAATCCGCATCTGTATACCCCCAACCAAATGTTTGCCCAAAGCATGGTCTACGAGCCGCTGGTCAAATATCAGCAGGATGGTTCGGTCAAGCCGTGGCTGGCGAGCAGCTGGAGCCACTCTGCGGACGGGAAAGTGTGGCTCTTTACCCTGCGTAACGATGTGCAGTTTTCTAACGGCGAGCCGTTCAATGCGCAGGCCGCGGTCGCCAACTTCCAGGCGGTGCTGGCTAACCGGCAGCGCCATGCCTGGCTGGAGCTGACCAACCAGATTACCGACGTACGGGCGCTCAGCGATACGCAGCTGCAGATTACGCTCAAAAGCGCCTACTACCCTTTCTTGCAGGAGCTGGCGCTGCCGCGCCCGTTCCGTTTTATCGCCCCTTCGCAATTTGTTGAAGGGGGAACACAGCACGGTATCAAAGCGCCGATCGGCACCGGCCCCTGGGTGCTGAAAACCTCGCAGCTCAACCAGTATGATGTGCTGGTACGTAACGACCGCTACTGGGGTGACAAACCGGCGATCCGCCAGGTGACCGTGAAAGTGATTCCGGACCCGATGACCCGCGCCGTCGCTTTTGAAACCGGCGATATCGATCTGCTTTACGGCAACGAAGGCCTGCTGCCGCTGGATACCTTCGCTCGTTTCAGCCATAACCCGGCCTGGCGTACCCAGCTCTCTCAGCCTGTCGAAACGGTGATGCTGGCCCTGAACTCCGCCAGAGCTCCCACGAACGAACTGGCGGTGCGTGAAGCGCTGAATTACGCGGTGAACAAAAAATCGCTGATCGACAATGCGCTGTACGGTACGCAGCAGGTGGCCGACACGCTTTTCGCCCCTTCCGTGCCATACGCCAATATTGGCCTGAAACCGCGCCACTACGACCCACAGCAGGCCAACGCCATGCTGGAAAAGGCCGGTTGGGTCAGGCCCGCGGGCAAAGCGATTCGCGAGAAGAATGGCCAGCCGCTGCACATCGAACTGTCGTTTATCGGTACCGATGCCCTGAGTAAGTCGATGGCGGAGATAATCCAGGCGGATATGCGCCAGGTCGGGGTGGATGTGGCGCTGGTTGGCGAAGAGGAGAGCAGCATTTACGCCCGCCAGCGCGACGGCCGCTTTGGCATGATTTTTAACCGTACCTGGGGCGCGCCGTACGACCCGCACGCTTTTATGAGCTCAATGCGCGTCCCCTCGCATGCCGATTACCAGGCGCAGCAAGGGCTAGCGGACAAGCAGCTGATTGATAAAGAGATTGGCCAGGTTCTGACCACCAGCGACGATGCGCAACGCCAGGCGCTGTATCGCGATATTCTCACCCGTCTGCACAACGACGCGGTCTATCTGCCCGTCAGCTATATCTCAATGATGGTGGTGGCGAAACCCGAGCTGGGAGCGATTCCTTACGCAGCGGTTACCGCTGAAATTCCGTTCGAACAGATCCAGCCGGTGAATCCCTGATGCAACGTTATCTGCTGCGACGCATACTGCTGATGGTTCCGATGATTTTTGCCGCCTCGGTGATTATCTTCCTGATGCTTCGCCTCGGCACCGGTGACCCGGCGCTCGACTATCTGCGGCTTTCAAACCTGCCGCCCACGCCGGATATGGTTGCCTCTACGCGGACGATGCTCGGATTGGATCAGCCGCTCGTCGTCCAGTACGGCCGCTGGCTCTGGCGGGCGCTACATCTCGATTTTGGCGTATCATTTGCCACCCAGCGTCCGGTGCTTGACGATGTGCTGCGCTTCCTGCCCGCAACGCTGCAGCTGGCGGGCGCGGCGCTGGTGCTGATCCTGCTGACCTCCGTACCGCTGGGTATCTGGGCCGCGCGTCACCGCGAGCATTTGCCGGATTTCATAGTGCGGCTCATCGCCTTTCTTGGCGTGTCGATGCCTAACTTCTGGCTCGCCTTTTTGCTGGTGCTGTTCTTCTCGGTCTATTTACAGTGGCTGCCAGCTCTGGGCTACGGCAGCTGGCAGCATATCGTCCTGCCGGCCGTGTCGATTGCGTTTATGTCGCTGGCGATTAACGCCCGCCTTCTGCGCGCCAGCATGCTGGAAGTCGCCGGACAGCGCCATGTCACCTGGGCTCGCCTGCGCGGCCTGAATGCCAGGCAAATCGAACGTCGTCACATTCTGCGCAACGCCTCGCTACCGATGATTACCGCCGTAGGAATGCACATTGGCGAACTGATCGGCGGGACGATGATCATCGAAAATATCTTTGCCTGGCCGGGCGTCGGGCGCTATGCCGTTTCGGCCATTTTTAACCGTGATTATCCTGTGATTCAATGCTTTACGCTTATCATGGTGGTGGTATTCGCCCTGTGCAATCTGGCGGTCGATCTGGTCAATGCCGCGCTGGACCCGCGTATTCGTCGTCATGAAGGAGCGCACTCATGAGCTTTTTCTTCTCAGCGCGCGGTTCGGTGCGCGCGGCGCTGGTCATTATCGTTCTGCTGATGCTGGTGGCGCTCACCAGCCAGTGGTGGCTACCGTACGATCCGCAGGCCATTGATTTACCTTCCCGTCTGCTGCCACCTGACGGCCAGCACTGGCTGGGGACCGACCATCTTGGCCGCGATATTTTCTCCCGTCTGCTGGCGGCGACCCGGGTGTCACTGGGGGCGGTGATGGCCTGTTTACTGCTGGTTCTGGCGCTGGGGCTTCTCGTTGGCGGCTGTGCCGGACTCATGGGCGGGCGCGTCGATCAGCTCACCATGCGGGTGGCCGATATGTTTATGACCTTTCCTACCTCTATTCTGTCGTTTTTTATGGTCGGCGTGCTGGGGACCGGGTTGACCAACGTGATTATCGCTATCGCCCTGTCTCACTGGGCCTGGTACGCGCGCATGGTTCGTAGCCTGGTGGTATCCCTGCGCCAGCGCGAGTTTATTCTCGCCGCGCGGCTGAGCGGCGCAAATCGCTGGCGGCTTTTCCTCGATCACCTGGCCGGCGCGGTGGTGCCCTCGCTGCTGGTTCTCGCCACCCTCGATATCGGTCATATGATGCTGCACGTCGCCGGGATGTCGTTCCTCGGTCTTGGCGTCAGCGCCCCCACGGCGGAATGGGGGGTAATGATTAACGATGCGCGGCAGTTTATCTGGACCCAGCCGCTACAGATGCTGTGGCCCGGCCTGGCGCTGTTTATCAGCGTGATGGCCTTTAACCTGGTGGGCGACGCGCTGCGCGATCGTCTCGATCCTCACCTAATCGCGGAGCACAGCCACTGATGCCGCAAAAGATCCAGTTAGAACAATTGACGCTGTGCGCCGGCCGCCCGCTGGTGACGGAGCTGTCGCTGACCCTGCGTCGCGGGCAGGTGCTGGCCCTGCTGGGTAGCAGCGGTTGCGGAAAATCGCTGACCTGCGCCGCAGCGCTTGGCGTTCTGCCTCCCGGTGTCCGGCAAACCGCCGGGCGTCTGCTGCTGGACGGCATTCCGGTGCACGGCGAACAGCTGCGGGGCGGTACCGTCGCCACGATTATGCAGAATCCGCGCAGCGCCTTTAATCCGCTGTATACGATGGCAACTCACGCGCGGGAAACCTGCCGCGCCACCGGCCAGCCCGCGGATGAGGCGGCGCTTATTGCCGCCATGACCGCCGTCGGTCTGGAAAGCCCGTCTCAGCTCCTGAAACGCTATCCCTTCGAGATGAGCGGCGGGATGTTGCAGCGAATGATGATCGCCCTCGCCCTGCTGAGTAAAGCCCCCTTTATCTTCGCCGATGAACCTACCACCGACCTCGATGCCGTGGCGCAGGGGCGCATTCTGGATCTGCTGGAAGAGATTGTCTCCAGCCGCGGCCAGGGCCTGCTGCTGGTCACTCACGACATGGGCGTGGTGGCGCGGCTGGCGCATGAGGTCGCGGTGATGGACCACGGGCGCATCGTCGAGCGTTGCGACGTCAACACCCTGTTTAGCGCGCCGCAGCATCCGGTCAGTCAACGGCTGCTGGCGGCACACCTGGCGCTGTACGGAATGGAGTTTGCAGGATGAACCTACTGAACGTGACCGACGTCAGCCACGATTACCCGCACCATCCGGGCGTGCTGCGCGACGTCAGCCTGAGTATCCAGGCGGGTGAAACGGTGGCGCTGCTCGGACGCAGCGGCTGCGGTAAAAGCACCCTGGCGAGGATGCTGGTCGGCCTTGAAACACCGGATCACGGCGAGATAACCTGGCGCGGAACGCCGATTCAGACGTTAAAAGGCGACGCGCAGCGGGCATTTCGTCGCGATATCCAGCTGGTTTTCCAGGATGCACAAAGCGCGGTGAACCCGCGCAAAACGGTGAATGAGATCATCAGCGAGCCGCTGCGCCATCTGTTCCGCTTCGCGCGCGATGAGCGCCAGGCGCGGGTCGAAGCGATGATGCAGGCGGTGGACCTTTCTCCACACCTGCTCGACAAACGCCCGCACCAGCTCAGCGGCGGGCAGCTGCAGCGGGTCTGCCTGGCCCGGGCGCTGGTTGTGCGTCCCCCCTTACTGATCCTCGATGAGGCCGTTTCGAATCTTGATCTCGTTTTGCAGGCGGAGATCGTTGCGCTGCTGAAGCGTCTGCAGGTACAGTTTTCTACCGCCTGCCTGTTTATCACCCACGATCTGCGGCTGGTCGAGCGCTTTTGTCAGCGGGTGATGGTGATGGAGAGCGGGCAGATTCTGGAAACCACGGCGGTCAACACACCGCTGCGTCTTCAGTCAATGGCGGGCCGGACACTCCAGCGTGCGGTCCTTCCCGCTTTTCCACCTTCCCTTGCCATAGAGAAACGACCATGCAGCGCGTAACCCTGACTCTTGATGACGATCTTCTGGCGACCCTGGACGCGCTGAGCGCCCAGCGCGGGTACCACAACCGTTCGGAGGCGGTGCGCGATATCTTGCGCAATTCGTTGATGCATGAGCATGCGCAACAGCCCGAACAGCGCGGTTACGCGGTGCTTTCCTATGTCTATGAACATGAAAAACGCGAGCTGGCAAGCCGACTGATCGCCACGCAGCATCACCATCACGATCTGTCCGTTGCGACGCTGCACGTGCATATCAGCCATGATGACTGTCTGGAGATTGCCGTCCTTAAAGGTGAAATGGGCGAGGTGCGGCATTTTGCCGATGAGGTGATTGCCCAGCGCGGCGTACGTCACGGGCATCTGCACTGCTTAACCGCGCAAGACGAGGGTTCGCACGACTGACCCGCCGATAATGGCGGCAATGCCATTCGACGCATCGCCCGGAAAACCGACCAATTTTACGTGGTTTATCAACCGTTGATAAACCACGTAAATTATACGCTTTCACAACTTGTCTACCTTCCTATAATGGCCGCTCATTTAACGATCTCGTTATGGCGAGGCTCCTGCACAAATACAAGTTACCGCCCTGCTGGTATCGAGAGAGACCACTCAGGGAAATACAGGCATCCATCGAATCAAGGTGTTGCCAAGGTAACTTCTGACGGCGTTCATGCCGGACAGATACGTTGTGCAGTGCTAAAACCAGGACGTAGGGATCTGCCTGTGCTCATCCTGTCTTGTTCGCCCCTATGAGTGATTTTTTTATAGGGAATTACACCATGTCTTCAATGCAACACTGCGCCGCGCACCTGGCCACTTCCGCCTTCGACGGCGATGCGATCGCCCAGTACATGCGTACCGATTTTATCACTCTGCCCGAGCACCTCAGCGTCTATGAAGCGCGGGAGCTCTTTGTCTCGCAACTCACCAGCGATGATATTCCGGGCCAGGTCTTTGTGGTGGCCGGAAAGAAGCTGCGCGGCAGTTTATCCATTAAAAAGCTGCTTCAGGAGAGCGATACGGCGCAATCCATTCGCTATCTGATGGACAGCTGCCTGTTCCGCGTGAAACCCGATGATGAGCGTCAGGAGGTGGTCGCCGAACTGAGCGAACGCGGACTCGACCTGGTGCCGGTGGTTGAAAAAGGTGAGCTGGTTGGCTGCCTGATGGAGAAAGAGATTGCCCATCTGCTGGAAGACGATGTCACCGAAGATGTGCATCGCCAGGGCGCAACGCTCCCGCTGGAGAAGCCCTATCTGGAGATCAGCCCGTGGACGCTGTGGAAGAAACGTTCGGTGTGGTTATTGCTGCTGTTCGTGGCAGAAGCCTACACCAGCAGCGTCATTCAACATTTTGAAGAGGCGCTGGAATCCGCCATTGCGCTGGCCTTCTTTATTCCGTTGCTGATCGGCACCGGCGGTAACAGCGGTACGCAGATCACCTCCACGCTGGTCCGTTCCATGGCGCTCGGGGAAGTACGCCTGCGCGATATGGGCCGGGTGATTCGTAAAGAGATGACGACGTCGCTGCTGATTGCCCTCACTCTCGGTCTGGCGGGCTGCCTGCGCGCCTGGATGATGGGCATCGGCATGGAGATCACTCTGATTGTCAGCCTGACGCTGGTCTGCATTACGCTGTGGAGCGCGGTGGTCTCGTCAGTGATCCCTCTGACGCTTAAACGCGTAGGCATCGACCCGGCGGTCGTTTCCGCGCCGTTTATCGCCACGCTGATTGATGGCACCGGGCTGATTATCTACTTCAAAATCGCCCAGCACTTTCTTGGTCTGAACTGATAAACCGAGGGCAGCTTCCCGTAGCAGAGAAGCTGCCCCTGTCTTACGCTTCTACCAGCGCCTGGGCGCAGGCCCAGGCAGAAGACCATGCCCACTGGAAGTTGTACCCTCCCAGCCAGCCGGTCACATCCATCACTTCACCGATAAAATAGAGCCCCGGCACCTTGCGTGCTTCCATGGTTCGCGACGACAGTTCGTGCGTATCTACGCCACCGAGGGTCACCTCCGCCGTACGGTAGCCTTCGGTGCCGTTGGGCTGCACGCGCCAGGCGGTCAGCGTCTCCACCAGCATTTCCTGCTCGCGCACGTTGAGCTGTTTTAGCGTGACGTCCGGAATTTGCCCCAGCTGCTGCAGGCACTCCACCAGCCGCTTCGGCAGCTGCATAGCGAGGGTGTTTTTCAGGCTTTGATTCGGATGTTCGCTCCGCTGCTCGTTAAGGAAATCATCAAGATGGCAATCAGGCAGCAGGTTGATGGTGACAAACTCGCCCGGCTGCCAGTAGCTGGAAATCTGCAGTACCGCCGGCCCGGAGAGCCCGCGGTGGGTAAACAGCAGATTCTCGCGGAACACCGTACCGTCCTGTGCGGTAATGGTTGATGGCACCGAAACGCCCGAGAGCACCTGCAGCTGCTCAAGCAGCGGTTTATGCAGAGTAAAGGGCACCAGCCCCGCACGGGTCGGCAGCACCTTGAGACCAAACTGCTCGGCAAGTTTATAGCCGAACGGCGATGCCCCCAGTCCGGGCATCGACAGGCCGCCGGAGGCGACCACCAGTTTTTTCGCCGCCACCTCGTCGCCATTAAGTTGCAGTCTGTAGCCTTCATCGTCGCGTTCTACGCTGATAATTTCGCTACGCAGGCGAATTTGCACGCCGCCCTTGTCACATTCCGCCAGCAGCAGGTTGACGATTTGCTCTGCGGAATCATCACAAAACAGCTGGCCGAGGGTCTTCTCATGCCAGGCAATACCGTGTTTGCCCACCAGTTCGATAAAATCCCACTGGGTATAACGCGCCAGCGCAGATTTGCAAAAATGCGGGTTCAGGCTGAGATAAGCGGCCGGCTCAATATACATATTGGTAAAGTTGCAGCGACCGCCGCCGGACATCAGGATTTTACGGCCTGGCTTTTTGCCATTATCCAGCAACAGCACGCGCAGCCCCGCCTGGCCCGCCTGCGCTGCACAAAACATTCCCGCCGCTCCGGCGCCAATTACAATGGCATCAAACCTTTCCACACAACTTTCCTCATATCCCGATTGTCGGGAATTGTAAATTTTTCACGCTGGTCGCACCAGCACGAAAATCGATGTATTCATGTACATCATTGAAAGATATAGGATTACTCTCAAGCAGGTAAAATCCAGACAGGAAGAAAATCAAAAAAAGTCTATATTTCACTTTGCCCGCGCCGTTAAAGTCACTGATAATGCGCCGCGTTCATGTCCTCAAAATGGCGTAACGTCCTATGCTACATTTATTTGCCGGTCTGGATTTACATACCGGGCTATTACTATTGCTTGCTTTAGCTTTCGTGCTGTTTTACGAAGCGATTAACGGTTTTCATGATACCGCAAACGCTGTTGCTACTGTGATTTACACACGCGCAATGCGGTCACAACTTGCGGTTGCGATGGCGGCCCTCTTCAACTTCTTCGGCGTTCTGTTGGGTGGTCTCAGCGTCGCTTATGCCATCGTGCATATGCTGCCGACCGACCTGCTGCTTAACATGGGTTCCGCACATGGCCTCGCCATGGTGTTCTCTATGCTGCTGGCAGCGATTATCTGGAACCTCGGTACCTGGTATTTTGGCCTTCCGGCCTCCAGCTCGCACACGCTGATCGGCGCTATCATCGGTATTGGTTTAACCAATGCGCTGATGACCGGCACGTCCGTGGTCGACGCGTTGAATATCCCGAAAGTCATCGGTATTTTTGGCTCACTTATCATCTCACCGATTGTTGGTCTGGTGGTCGCTGGCGGCCTGATTTTCATTTTGCGTCGTTACTGGAGCGGTACCAAAAAACGCGCCCGTATTCACCTGACGCCTGCAGAACGTGAAAAGAAAGACGGTAAGAAAAAGCCGCCGTTCTGGACCCGTATTGCCCTGATTCTGTCCGCCATTGGCGTATCGTTCTCGCACGGTGCTAACGACGGCCAGAAAGGCATTGGTCTGGTCATGCTGGTGCTGATCGGCGTGGCGCCGGCTGGTTTCGTGGTTAACATGAATGCCTCCGGCTATGAAATAACCCGGACCCGCGATGCGGTGAACAACGTGGAAACCTTCTTCGAACAGCGCCCTGAGCTGTTGAAAAAGGCCACCGGCGTTGACCAGCTGATTCCGTCTCCGGAGGCCGGGACGGCCGCCAGCGGCGGTGAGTTCCATTGCCATCCGGCGAATACCATCAACGCGCTGAATCGCGTGAAGACGGCGCTGACCGGTATTGAAAGCTACGACTCGCTCTCCATTGATCAGCGTAGTCAGCTGCGTCGCATCATGCTGTGCATTTCCGACACCACCGATAAAGTCGCGAAGTTACCGGAAGTGAATGCTGACGATCAGCGCCTGCTGAAGAAACTGAAAACCGATATGCTGAGCACCATCGAGTACGCGCCAATCTGGATCATTATGGCCGTGGCGCTGGCGCTGGGTATCGGCACGATGATCGGCTGGCGTCGCGTGGCGACCACTATCGGTGAGAAGATCGGTAAGAAAGGTATGACCTACGCACAAGGTATGTCTGCCCAGATGACCGCGGCGGTTTCGATTGGTCTGGCGAGTTACACCGGTATGCCGGTTTCCACCACCCACGTGCTCTCCTCCTCCGTAGCGGGGACGATGCTCGTCGATGGCGGCGGCCTGCAGAGAAAGACCGTCACCAGTATTCTGATGGCGTGGGTGCTTACTCTCCCGGCGGCGATTCTGCTGTCCGGCGGGCTGTACTGGATAGCGCTGAAGATTATCTAAGAAGCTGAAAGCGACAAAAAAGCGGGTCAGGAAACTGACCCGCTTTTTTTATGTCCGTTGTTTTACTTAATCTTTTTCTGGCATGAGGAAAATCTGAACATTTTTTGTTCAAAAAACATGGAGGAAAAAAAATATCATCCCGGCCAGGATAAAATACCTCACGTGGAGAATGTATGGCTTCTGTCCCCATCCCAGGACCTGGTTCAATCGTTATAGCGGGCAATATGCGTGAAGCACGCCGTCAAGGAATGTCACGTAATATGGCTACCCCATCAACGTACTACTGGTTTTATCAAAAAGTCAGAAATGGCGGCCCGTGGGATGATAAAAAATTCGACCCGTATTTCGCCGCGTTCGGTAATTTCAATTTTGGGGCTACCGGCACCGCCGCAGGTATTCCTGCAAACATCCTTCTTATGGGCGCAGGTTGGGCGCAGGATCGTGCGGGAACCTCAAAACCCGAATGGGGGAAATGGTATGAAAAACCTCCCTATGGAGATGACCCTACGGATCAGCGCAATATCAGAGAAGGGATAGATTATGCCATTCAGAACGGCTATTAGATGGATCCATCGGCTTGTTACGCTGGCACTTCTGGCCCTGATCGTCGGATTTGTGTGGCTCAACCACCATCCCGATCCGCGAAAGAGCGATGAGCTCCAGCGTGTTTATAAATTGTCTGACGGCGTTTGGCTCTATATGACCGTTAACAACCGAGGTGGCGCAACGGTGCCTACAATCTATCGTTACTATCTGTCGCATGAGATAGCAGGGGACAATACAGAAATTATCCAGCAGCTTACGCAGAAGAGCCCGGTGATTGAGGGGACAGGGAGTCTTACGAGTGCCGGCATAGATAAAAACGGGGAAGTGAACCTCTCTTACAGCGGGAAGGTTATCTCACTCCAGGACAATATCTCAGACCTCAGATTCTCAGTTAAGCCCTGACCCCGATGCAAAGAAGGCGAGACTCGCCTCGCCTTTCTTATGCTCAGTGCCAAATCATCAATGCGATCAGACTCACCACCACCAGACCACACAGGGCGCTGGTCAGAATAAACTGCCGCCGTACCCGCTCGCAGCGACGAATAAACTCATCATCGTGATGATCGCGATAACGTTGGGCATAAATGTACCAGACCAGGCGCACCTGTTTGCCCGGCTGCCCATGCGAAGTAAAAAAACCTCCGCCATCAACATATTGATAAAGCAAGGGATCGCAACCACGTAGCACAACCAATAATGCACGCAATGATGAGAAGTAGCGTGCCATATTCACCACACAAACGATACACAGGGCCCAAAACAGCGCAATAGTGCTGATCATACGTCCTCCCCGGCGACCCGCCCTCGGAGACATCTCCGGAGCTAGCGCTTCCCAATACCCAACCCAACATACAATATGAGAGTGCGATTCCGATCACGTTTATTTATCCGATCGGCTCATTAAATAGTGTAGGAGATCAGTCAATTTTTTTACCACAAGGTTAATCGTTATCAATACGTAAGATGAATATATTTGTTTAACTTTTGGTGAACCAGGTGCATTGACGGAGCGCGAGGGGCGCTATAAGGTAGAAATATCTTCTACAATTAAGTCCTTAAAGGGCTGAACCCCCGCGGATTAGCACGCAGGACGCGGGCGAAGCGGCAGCACCAGCTGTCTGGTCCAATGGTCATCGACAACTTATGGAAGGAGTAACACTATGGCTTACAAACATATTCTTATTGCAGTAGACCTCTCCCCGGAAAGCAAGGTTCTGGTAGAGAAAGCCGTTTCTATGGCGCGTCCTTATAATGCCAAAGTCTCTCTGATTCACGTGGATGTTAATTACTCTGACCTGTACACCGGTCTGATCGATGTCAACCTGGGCGACATGCAGAAACGGATTTCCGAAGAGACGCACCACGCGCTGAGCGAGCTGTCTACCAATGCGGGCTATCCGATTACCGAAACCCTGAGCGGCAGCGGCGATCTCGGCCAGGTGCTGGTTGATGCAATTAAAAAATACGATATGGACCTGGTGGTCTGCGGTCACCATCAGGATTTCTGGAGCAAGCTGATGTCTTCCGCACGTCAGCTCATCAACACCGTTCACGTCGATATGCTGATTGTGCCGCTGCGCGATGAAGAAGACGAATAACCGTTCGCGCGGTTAACCATCAGAATGCCAGCGCCCGCCTTTGCGGGCGTTGTTGTTTTTTACGAAGGGCCTATTTGCCAGCGCCCATTGCCTGCGTCCATTGGCCGATGCAAATATAACTAACCCGCCTTTACCTCCAGGATATCAAACCGAATATTTATTAACGATTAGTGTGATCAACCAATTATTAGAAAAATAATCTATATAATAATCTACTCCCAAAGCCAATAGCCGCATCATTGCGCTTCATCATACTTTTTCAGCGCGTTCTGGCATACGCGTTCATACTTTTTTGGGATTGCACTACAAGGCGAAGGAATATGAAAACTACTGCACCTACGGGGCTGTTGCAGCAACCTCGTCCGTTCTTCATGATTTTTTTTGTGGAATTATGGGAGCGATTTGGTTATTACGGCGTCCAGGGGATCCTGGCGGTCTTTTTTGTTAAACAACTTGGATTTTCTCAGGAACAAGCGTTTATTACCTTTGGCGCCTTTGCCGCGCTGGTTTATGGGCTGATCTCCATCGGCGGCTATGTTGGCGACCACCTGCTCGGCACCAAACGCACGCTGGTTCTTGGGGCCGTGGTGCTGGCGCTGGGCTACTTCATGACCGGGCTGTCGCTACTTAAACCCGACCTGATTTTTATCGCCCTCGGGACGATTGCCGTCGGTAACGGGCTATTTAAAGCCAATCCCGCCAGCCTGCTGTCAAAGTGCTATCCACCCAAAGATGCCCGTCTCGACGGCGCATTCACCCTGTTTTATATGTCGATTAATATCGGCTCGCTGCTGTCGCTCTCTCTGGCGCCGGTGATCGCGGAAAAATTTGGCTATGCCGTAACCTATAACCTGTGCGGCGTGGGGCTGATTATCGCCCTGCTGGTCTATTTCGCCTGCCGTGGAATGGTGAAAGATATCGGTTCAGAGCCGGATCATCGGCCGCTTGTTGTGCGCAATCTGCTGTACGTGCTGGTCGGCACGGTGGCAATGGTGTTCCTTTGCGCCTGGCTGATGCATAACGTCAAAATCGCTAACCTGGTGCTGATTGTCCTCTCTGTCATCGTGATTATTTTCTTCTTCCGCGAAGCCTTCAGACTGGATAAAACCGGGCGCAACAAAATGTTTGTCGCCTTTATCCTGATGCTGGAAGCGGTGCTGTTCTACATTCTGTACGCGCAGATGCCGACATCGCTAAACTTCTTCGCCATCAATAACGTTCACCACGAGATCCTCGGCATGACCATTAACCCGGTCAGCTTCCAGGCCCTGAACCCGTTCTGGGTGGTGGTGGCCAGTCCGGTGCTGGCGGCGATTTATACCCGCCTTGGCAACAAAGGCAAAGACCTCACCATGCCGATGAAATTTACCCTCGGCATGTTTTTATGTTCGCTGGGCTTCCTGACCGCCGCCGCCGCGGGAATCTGGTTTGCCGATGCTCAGGGGCTGACGTCGCCGTGGTTTATCGTGCTGGTTTATCTGTTCCAGAGTCTGGGAGAGCTGCTGATCAGCGCGCTGGGGCTGGCAATGGTCGCCGCGCTGGTGCCGCAGCATTTGATGGGCTTTATTCTGGGCATGTGGTTTCTGACTCAGGCAGCCGCCTTCCTGATGGGGGGATACGTCGCCACCTTCACCGCCGTACCGGACAATATCACCGACCCGCTGCAAACCCTGCCGGTTTATACCGGCGTGTTTAGCAAGATTGGTCTGGTGACGCTGGGTGTGACCCTGGTGATGGCGATGCTGGTACCGTGGCTCAACCGGATGATTAATACGCCGTCGAGCGACAAATAATAACCTGCTTAACCTCAGCGGCGGGTGTCGCTGAGGTTACCCTTTCCGCGCGGCAATCCAGTCCCGCACTTCTATGACAAACTCGTCCGGCGCTTTGCGATACATCTTACGCGCCAGGTCCAGAATAGTATGTTGCCCTAGCGCCTCTTCCATCCGCTGCTGCGCCATATCCATCACCGAGCGCACGCCGCAGATCCCTTCGCAGGCCCATTCCGGCGGCTGTGCGTCAAACACCGCCAGCCGCTGGCGAATTTCACGACATTCAAAGATACGCTTATCACCATCGATGGCGTTGACCACATCCAGGACCGTTATCTGTTCGGCGGGTTTTGCCAGCTGAAATCCGCCGCCCTTACCCTCAATGCTGCGTACCAGACCGGCTTTAGACAGGCGGGTGAAGATTTTGGCCAGATAGTCGTAGGGCACGCTTTGCAGATCGGCAATTTCCCGCACGCTCATCTCGCGGGCATCACCTTTGCTATCCACCATACACATCAGGCTATGGATGCCGTATTCAACTCCGGAACTGTAAAATGCCATGCTCTAATCTCAGCCAAAAAGAATCTGAGTTATTGTAGCTTTTTCGCCCCAACCGTGCCAGAAGGATAAAATAACAAGTTAAGATGAAAAATTTAAACTTGTTTTTTATCAACGCGATGAATGCAAATCAAGGGATAAAACCCAGACCGCAGCACAAATCACATTGCAAACTCATACTACGACAAATAAAATCCGAGTAAAAATATCGTCGTTAACAATGAGTGAAACCATCATGCGTAAACAAATTCTGGTTGTCGGTGCCGGCTTTTCGGGAATGTGGGCTGCGCTTAGCGCCGCCCGCCTGGCCGATCAATATCAACATCAGGCCGTGGATATCACCGTCATTGCGCCGCAGCCAGAGCTGCGCGTGCGTCCACGCTTCTATGAGAAAGCGGTACCAACGCTGATTGCGCCGCTGCAACCTTTGTTTGATGCTACCGGCGTGCACTTCCTGCGCGGCACCGTTTCACAGCTCCTTCCGGCCAGCAAAGCCGTCGTCTGGACGGATACCAACGGTGAAACACAGCAGAAGCGCTACGACCGGTTAATCCTGGCCAGCGGCAGCCATGTGAACCGTTCGTTAGTGGCCGGCGCCGATGCTTATGCCTTCGATCTCGACCAGCTGGAGAGCGCCAGCGTTCTGGAACAGCACCTGCAATCACTGGCTCACGAAGCCGATAGCGAGCCACGCAATACCGTTGTTGTCTGCGGCGGTGGCTTCACCGGCATTGAGATGGCCATGGAGTTACCCGGCAGGCTGCGCGAGATTCTGGGTGAGAATGCTAAGACCAGAGTAGTCGTAGTTGAACGCGGTCCGCTGCCGGGATCGCGTTACAGCGAAGCGCTACGCGACGTTATCGTCCAGGCCTCCGCAGAGCTCGGTGTTGAATGGCGGGTCAATACTGAAGTTGAGCGGATTGATGCCGATGGCGTCATGCTTAAAGACGGGCAGAAGATCGCATCCCGCACCGTTATCTGGACGGTTGGCGTGCAGGCAAACGGCCTGACGGCACAAATTGAAGCGCCTCGCGATCGCCTGGGTCGTCTGCATGTGAACACGGCGCTTCAGGTGGTCGGCTATGACGATATCTATGCCACCGGCGACGTGGCCTACGCGGCGACCGATGACAAGGGAAACCATGCGTTAATGACCTGTCAGCACGCTATTTTGCTGGGTAAATTTGCCGGTAACAACGCAGCGGCAAGTCTGCTGGATGTCGCGCCGTTGCCGTATCGCCAGGAAAACTACGTCACCTGCCTCGATCTCGGCGCCTGGGGTGCAGTCTATACCGAAGGGTGGGATCAGCAGGTGAAGCTGACCCGGGAGGAAGCGAAAAAGCTGAAGGTGTCGATCGTCAGCGAGCTTATCTATCCGCCGAAGGCTGAGAAAGCGGTAGCCTTTGAGATTGCTGACCCGCTGGCGCCGTTTGTCTGAACCCAGGAAACGCCCCGGTTGCGCTGCGCTTACCGGAGCGATGAACGGTCGCCCGGATATAAGGCAGGTATGCCGCCATCCGGGGGAACGATGGCGGCTGAAGCGTTACTCGGGCGTCCCGGCGTAAATATCGAAGCGGTGGCCTTTGGTGACCACCGCGTTCGGCGTGGCGACATCCGCCAGCGGCGGGGCGTAATCCGGACGTTTCACCACCACCCGTTTGGTCGCCAGCTGACGCGCTGGCTCCAGCAGTCCGTCAGCATCCAGATCCGGCCCCACCAGCGACTGAAATACGCGCATCTCTTTCTTCACCAGCGCGCTTTTCTGCTTATGCGGGAACATCGGGTCAAGATAGACCACCTGCGGGCGTGGCGTAATGTCCGTCAGCGCCGTCAGGCTGGAGGCGTGAATCAGCTGTAAACGCTCCCGAAGCCACGGGCCGATTTCCGGGTCAGCGTAGCCACGAGCCAGCCCGTCATCAAGCAGGGCCGCCACTACCGGGTTACGTTCCAGCATGCGCACCCGGCAGCCCACCGAGGCCAGCACGAAGGCATCGCGACCCAGTCCTGCCGTCGCATCCACCACATCCGGCAAATAGTCGCCTTTAACGCCCACCGCTTTCGCTACCGCCTCGCCGCGACCGCCGCCAAATTTACGTCGGTGGGCCATCGCCCCGCCGACGAAATCAACGAAGATCCCGCCGAGCTTTGGCTCATCGCGTTTACGCAGCTCCAGATGTTCGCGGGTCATAACCAGCGCCATCAGGTTGTCATCATCCTGCGTCAGGCCCCAGCGAGCGGCAAGAACAGATAAGGCGCCGTCTCCGGCGCCCGTTTCATCAATTAAGCAGATTTTCACGTCCACTTTACCCTAAAGAATGCGCGTTGCATCAAGACAACAAAAGAACGAATCCCTGGCCACGCACAGAGTATGCGGCCAGGGCGAGTGAGTGCCGTTGCCAAAGAGGCAGCCTGAGGAATGACGGGGAAATTAGCCCTTAATCCCGTAATGCTCCAGCATCGCGTCGAGCTGCGGTTCGCGTCCACGGAAGCGTTTGAACAGCACCATCGGCTCTTCGGAACCGCCGCGGCTCAGGATGTTATCGAGGAACGACTGGCCGGTTTCACGGTTGAAAATCCCCTCTTCTTCAAAGCGCGAGAAAGCATCCGCCGCCAGGACATCGGCCCACAGATAGCTGTAATAGCCTGCCGCATAGCCCCCGGCAAAAATATGGCTGAAGGCATGTGGGAAACGACCCCAGGACGGCCCTGGCACCACGGCGACCTGCTTTTTGATTTCCGCCAGCGTTTCGAGGATTTTCGCCCCTTGCTCCGGCTGGTACTCCGCATGCAGACGGAAGTCGAACAGGCCGAACTCCAGCTGACGCAGAATGAACAGCGCGGCCTGATAGTTTTTCGCCGCCAGCATTTTTTCCAGCAGCGCCTGCGGCAGCGGTTCACCGGTTTCATAGTGGCCGGAGATAAATGCCAGCGCTTCCGGCTCCCAGCACCAGTTTTCCATAAACTGGCTCGGCAGCTCGACCGCATCCCACGGCACCCCGCTGATGCCGGAGACGCCGGCGGTATCGATACGGGTCAGCATATGGTGCAGACCGTGACCAAACTCGTGGAACAGCGTGATCACTTCATCGTGAGTAAACAGCGCCGGTTTGCCGTTCACCGGGCGGTTAAAGTTGCAGGTCAGGTAGGCCACCGGCTTTTGCAACGAGCCGTCGAGTTTGCGCATCTGCCCGACGCAGTCATCCATCCACGCCCCGCCGCGTTTGTGCTCGCGAGCATACAGATCGAGATAGAAGCTGCCGCGCAGTTCGTTGTTCTCATCATACAGCTCGAAGAAACGCACTTCCGGGTGCCAGACATCCACATCGGTACGCTCTTTGGCGCTAATCCCGTAAATGCGGTTCACCACTTCAAACAGGCCGTTAACGGCTTTGTTTTCCGGGAAATAGGGGCGCAGCTGCTCATCGCTGATGCTGTAGAGATGCTGCTTCTGTTTTTCACTGTAGTACGCGATATCCCACGGCTGCAGCTCGTCGACGCCGAACTCCGCTTTTGCGAAGGCGCGCAGCTGAGCCAGCTCTTTCTCGCCCTGCGGACGAGCGCGTTTCGCCAGGTCGGTCAGGAAGTCGAGCACCTGCTGCGGGTTCTCCGCCATTTTGGTCGACAGCGATTTGGAGGCATAGCTGTCAAAGCCCAGCAGCTGGGCCAGCTCGTGGCGCAGCGCGAGAATTTCTGCCATCACCGGGCTGTTGTCCCATTTGCCGGCATTCGGCCCCTGGTCCGACGCGCGGGTGGAGTAGGCGCGATACAGCTCTTCACGCAGCCCCTGGTTGTCGCAGTAGGTCATCACCGGCAGATAGCTCGGAATATCCAGCGTCAGCAGATAGCCTTCCTGCTCTTTCGCCTGGGCCTGAGCCTGGGCTGCCGCCAGCGCGCTTTCCGGCATCCCGGACAGCTCAGCGACGTCAGTGACCAGCTTGCTCCAGCCCATGGTGGCGTCGAGCACGTTGTTGCTGTACTGGTTGCCGAGCTCAGACAGGCGTGCGGCAATCTCGCCGTAGCGTTTCTGCTGCTCTTTCGCCAGGCCAATCCCCGACAGTTCAAAATCGCGCAGCGCGTTATCCACCGCTTTTTTCTGCGCGGTGTTCAGCGTGGCGTAATGGTCACCGTCGCGCAGATCGCGATAGGCTTGATACAACCCTTCATGTTGACCGACCCAGGTGCTGTATTCCGACAACAGCGGCAGCGTTTGTTCATAGGCTTCGCGCAGCTCGGGGCTGTTCTTGACCGAGTTCAGATGACTGACCGGCGAGAAGATGCGTCCCAGCACATCATCCACTTCAGCCAGCGGCTGGCAGAGCGTTTCCCAGCTGTACGGCGCGCCTTGCGCGACCACGCTTTCTACCGCGGCCCGACAGTCGTCCAGCGCTTTGGTAACCGCAGGGACGACGTGTTCCGGCTTGATCGCAGAAAAAGGCGGCAATGAAAAAGGCGTCAATAATGGATTGGTCATATGCGCAGTCCTGTTGAAAAGGGTGAATGAAGCGCGCGTTCCGGCGCTTTAGCATGAGATCTAGAATGGGGGATCGTGACGGGAATTTCAATGTCACACCGTGCCAGACGCCGGGTATTGCTGCAATAAGTGGGCGTTATTGGCGCAGGCAGTTTGAATCCGCACAGCACGGAGAAACCGGAGCTTACGCCTGGTACATGAGGATTTGATTCGCTTCACTCACCCTTCGGGTCACCCTGAAGGGCGTTCAAAGATATATCGTTATGAGCACCGCCCGGCTTCAAACTGACAAGCACAAGAGTGCTAATAAGACAGTTCCTCAGTGGTTGCCTGACTGGCGCCGGTTTTCCCCGGTTATGTGGGCCGGGGACATGGTCATCCGACAAACCGGACGGGGTGGATTAATGTGCTTTCAGCGCCATCTGATATGCCGCCGGCAGATTCACCCGCTGCCAGAACTGCTGGTCGGCAGTCTCGCCCGACAGCGGATAGCCCGCCGGAAGCGCGGTTTTCACCATCAGCGCCCGGCGCTGGGCGGCGGACAGATGAGGTAGCGCGGTTTCCAGCAGAACCTCTGCGCCTTCCGGCACCGTCAGCGCTGATTTTGCCCCCTTCTGCTGCGGCAGGTTGTAGGTCATGGTGAACGCGTAAAATGCGTTCATCGCCGGGTCGCGGTACGGGTCGTCTTTTCCGGCCGGCTTCGCGCACTCGGCCAGTGAAGTCGCGCACTCTTTTTCCAGCGCCGTTCGCAGCTGATCGCGCGCTTCATTGAACAGCGCACGATACTTCGCGTCGTTGAGGTAATGCGCGACGTTACGCTGCGCCACCATCCGCGACCCCATCACATCCAGCGGGTAATGGACGCCAAGCACAATGCGGGAATAGCCGTAGCGCGCGCCGCGGGTCACCAGCGCATCAAAGCGCTCCGGGATCATTTCAGCCATCAGCAGCGCATCGGTGTAACCGGTGTTGGTGTGTCCGCTGGGGAAGGAACCTCCGTCAGCGGTGTAAGGCTGGTTGTCCTTTATCACCACATCGTCCGGCACCAGATGAATGGTATTGCCCTGAATCAGGAACGGTCGCGGGTTGTTATAATGCTTTTTCGCCGCCCCCGTACTGACTTCACTGGCCTTAATCAGCGCCGCGGCTTTACCCAGCTCGCCTTTGTCGTAGGCCGTGAGGAAGGCTTTGCCGAGCCGCGGGCCCAGCGCATCGCTGAGGAAATAGAGATAGCTAATCCCTTCCGCATCCGCCAGCGCCTGATGGCGGGTAGCCTGCGTTGCATCGCGGTTGATCGCGGTCACCGTCGCCAGGTTATCCTTCACCACCGAATCCGGGAGCTTGCTGAAGGCGGCCAGCAGCGCGATACCCGCCTGCTGATTCGCTTTCTCCTCAAAATCGTAGCCGCTGGCCTTCAGCCAGGCTTTATCCGCCTGGGTTTTACTCTGTTTTGCGTGCGCGAGCTGGCCGCGGCTGAGCGTGGCGGCATCGCCCTTCAGCGCAGCGCGCAGCTGCGTCAGCGCCTGACCTTCGAGACCGCCAAACGCCGGGCTGGCCGCCGCTGGCGTCACGCTACCGGCGATCGCCGCCGCCTGGTTCAGCGGAACCTCTTTCGCCAGAGCCGGCAGCGCCAGGATTAACGCTGAGGTCAGGAGTGTGATTTGCAATTTCATTATTTTTCCTTTTATTCAAACAATTACCTTGCCTTCACGCGACGCTAGCGCTGATATTTGACGTTTTTATGACGCGGTCATGTTTTGCAACGCTTTTGACCTCATTGAAACAGCGCGGTGCTACAGCGGTAATCTGTACGGATCTGCGGTAAACTATCGGTCATCTTGTTTAATTCCCGGAATCTCTGCATCCATGCTCAGTTATCGCCACAGCTTTCACGCAGGCAACCACGCCGACGTCCTTAAACACACCGTTCAGAGTTTGATCATTGAATCGCTGAAAGAGAAAGAAAAACCGTTTCTCTATCTGGACACTCACGCCGGCGCGGGCCGCTATCAGCTGAGCGGCGAGCACGCCGAACGTACGGGTGAATACCTGGAAGGCATTTCCCGTATCTGGCAGCAGGACGACCTGCCGGCCGAGATGGAAGCCTACATTTCCGTCATCCAGCATTTCAACCGTAGCGGCCAACTGCGCTACTACCCGGGTTCTCCGCTGATCGCTCGCCAGCTGCTGCGCGAGCAGGACAGCCTGCACATGACCGAACTGCACCCGAGCGATTTTCCGCTGCTGCGTTCGGAATTTCAAAAAGATGCCCGTGCCCGCGTGGAAAAAGCCGATGGCTACCTGCAGCTGAAAGCGAAGCTGCCGCCGGTATCCCGTCGCGGCCTGATTCTTATCGATCCGCCGTACGAGATTAAAAGCGACTACCAGGCGGTCGTGGCCGGTATCCACGAAGGCTACAAGCGCTTCGCGACCGGCACCTATGCGCTGTGGTATCCGGTGGTACTGCGCGCGCAGATTAAGCGCATGATCAGAGATCTGGAAGCGACCGGCATTCGCAAAATCATGCAGATTGAACTTGCCGTGCGTCCGGACAGCGATCAGCGCGGCATGACCGCTTCCGGGATGATCGTCATTAACCCACCGTGGAAGCTGGAACAGCAGATGAACAACGTCCTGCCGTGGCTGCATAAGAAGCTCTCGCCGACCGGCATCGGACATGCCACCGTCGGCTGGATCGTACCGGAGTAATCACAGCCATCGGTGGAACCTTTTACGCCTCGCGCTACAATCGCGGTCATTCAACGATTAAGGGCCTACCAGGATAGGTCTTCTAAGGATACAGGCTATGAGCAAACATTATGATTACATCGCTATCGGCGGCGGCAGCGGCGGCATCGCCTCCATCAACCGTGCGGCAATGTATGGCCAGAAGTGCGCGCTGATTGAAGCTAAAGATCTGGGCGGCACCTGCGTCAACGTCGGCTGCGTACCGAAGAAAATCATGTGGCATGCGGCGCAGATTCGCGAAGCGATTCATCTGTATGGCCCGGACTACGGTTTCGATACCACGATTAATCACTTCGACTGGGACAAACTGGTAGCCAGCCGCAGCGCATATATCGACCGTATCCACACCTCCTATGACAACGTGTTAGGCAAAAATAAGGTGGACGTCATCAAAGGCTTCGCCCGTTTTGTGGATGCCAAAACCGTGGAAGTGAATGGCGAAACGATCACCGCCGATCATATCCTGATCGCCACCGGCGGCCGTCCGAGCCATCCGTCTATTCCGGGCGTTGAGTATGGCATCGACTCTAACGGCTTCTTCGAGCTGCCGGCCCTGCCGAAGCGCGTCGCCGTGGTGGGCGCAGGCTATATTGCCGTTGAGCTGGCTGGCGTCATTAACGGCCTCGGCGCCGAAACGCACCTGTTCGTGCGTAAACATGCACCGCTGCGCAGCTTCGATCCGCTGATCGTTGATACCCTGGTCGAAGTGATGAACACCGAAGGGCCGCAGCTGCACACTCACGCCATTCCGCAAGCGGTAGTGAAAAACGCGGACGGCAGCCTGACGCTTCAGCTGGAAGATGGCCGGAGTCAGACCGTGGATTGCCTGATATGGGCCATTGGTCGTGAGCCGGAGACCGATAATTTCAACCTCGCAGCCGCTGGCGTAAAAACCAACGACAAAGGCTATATCGTGGTGGATAAATTCCAGAACACCAACGTGCCGGGGATCTATGCCGTGGGTGATAACACCGGGGCGGTGGAGCTGACGCCGGTCGCGGTAGCCGCGGGCCGTCGCCTGTCCGAACGCCTGTTCAACAACAAGCCGGAAGAGCATCTGGATTACAGCAATATCCCGACCGTGGTCTTCAGCCATCCGCCGATCGGCACCGTCGGTTTAACCGAGCCGCAGGCGCGAGAGCAGTATGGCGATGACGCCGTGAAGGTCTATAAATCGTCCTTTACCGCGATGTATACCGCCGTGACTTCGCACCGCCAGCCGTGTCGCATGAAGCTGGTATGCGTCGGCCCGGAAGAGAAGATTGTCGGCATTCACGGTATCGGCTTCGGCATGGATGAAATGCTGCAGGGATTTGCAGTGGCGCTGAAAATGGGCGCAACCAAGAAGGACTTCGACAATACCGTGGCGATTCACCCGACCGCCGCGGAAGAGTTCGTGACCATGCGTTAATCTCTTCAGCCCCGTGTTCTCACGGGGCTTTTTTTATGCGCTCATCGCCTGCCGTATAGGACGATTTTGCGACCTGATTTTGCAAAATCGCCTGCCCGATGTAGTTACTCCAGTTAAAGCTGTTTTGCAGCACCACCACCGCATTCTGATTAGCCTTATCAAAACCGATATAGCTGGAATAGCCGCCGATATAGCCCACCTGATAGGTGATTCTTTGCCCGCCGAGCGTATCGGTCACCCAGGCGATATTGGCCGCCTCTTTTTCCCGTGGATAGTAATCAACGCTGACGTCGGCAAAAGCCTTATCCAGCGCGGCATGATGGGTCGGAGAAAAATGAGCGCGGGCATATTCAATCAGGTCGCGGGCGTTACTGTACAGACTTGCCGCGCCCACCATGTTGTTGCTGAACTGCCAGTCAGGAGTCAGCGCGCCGCGAGGTTTAAACCTGGGCTGATCGCCCGCATGGCCGAGCGCCCGCCGGGAAAAACCGCGCAGCGTTTGCGGCCGATAGCTGGTACTTTGCATCGCCAGCGGCTGAAAAATCTTTCGCCACGCCAGGCTTTCTATCGACTCCCCGGTCTGATAGGTGAGGAGGTAACCCAGAATCGCGTAGCCAAGATTGGAGTATTTCGGCTCGCGGGTGAGCGGCGCGTCAAAGGTGCTCAGGTAGCCCAGCACGTTGTCGCTATCGAGCTCGTGATAGAAGTTTTCACCATCGCTCAGATAGACCAGCAAATGTTCAAGCGACAGCAGGTTCATCGGCTGACGCGGCAGACCCGACGTGTGCGTCACCAGTTGCAACAGCGTGATTTTCTTTGCATCGTCGCTAAGCGGTGTCCCCGGCGGAAGCAGCGTGAGTAGCGTGTCGTCCCAGTGCAGCCGCCCTTCGTTGACCAGTAACGCGATCGCTTCAGCGGTGGTTCCTTTGCTCAGGGAACCCAGCGCAAAGAGCGTATCCGGGGTGATGGGGTAGCGGTTTTTGGCATCGGTCACACCGTAGCAGTGAAACTCCGCCGGGCCATTACGCTGGATGATCGCCACCACCACGCCGCTGACCTGTTTCTGCTGCATATAACGGCCGACAAGGGTATCGATGGGCAACGCACGGCCATTTTGCCCGACCAGCGCGGTTGCCTCAGAGGGGGCGCTCATTTGCGAGAGCGTTCCGGAGCATCCTACAAGCAGCAGTGACGCCAATAGCACAGGGCTCAACTGCCTGTTCAAACCATACCTTCCTGCCGTGCTGAAACCAATGAGGGGAATTAAAGACGCCGGGATCGTAGCGACTGTCAACGATCATTGCAAAGCGAACAGGCTGAAATGATCGGCGCAATGATGCCAGCCTGGCCGTCTTTTCCTGTGTCCTCAGGCGGTACCATTATTGCCATGGCGCATAAACGCCGGTCGCTGATTAAGCGTCATATACCAGCGCTCTACCGCCGGCAGCTCCGGATGGGCAAAAGGCGTCATTTTCCAGCGGTGTACCGACAGACCCAGTACGATGTCCGCCAGCGTAAACTGAGGGCCGGCGATCCATGCGCCGGTGCGCTGCAGCTGTGATTCCACGATCTGCACGCAGCGGGTCCAGGCCGCAATGCTCTCCTTTATCGCCACCGGATCCTGAAAACGCGGGTCTTTACGCACCAGCCCCATAAAGGCATAGCGCCAGGCATTGTTAAACTCCGTGGCCTGCCAGTCCATCCAGCGCTCGACATCCGCTGCGCCCTGAGGCGTAACCGGTAGCAAATCTTCACGCCCGGTTTTGCGCGTCAAATAGCGACAGATGCTGTTTGACTCCCACAGCACAAAATCATCATCAAGCAGCACCGGCACCAGGCCGTTTGGGTTCAGGGCGCGAAATTCGGCGGTATCGACCGGCTGGAAACCGCTGCCGTAATCCTCCTGCTGATAAGTCAGACCGACTTCATCGCAGGTCCATAGCACTTTACGAACGTTAATTGATGAGCGTTTGCCCAGTATTTTTAGCATCGTGACATCCTTAAGCGAAGGAACGTGACTTCCACCCTACTCTATCCGGCGACAAAGAGGCAGCCTGCCGGATAATGTGTATAGTTGATTTCAGCCTTTTTTGCTGACACAGGGAACCCGCCATGCTGACTCCGTTTACTGTTTTCACTCCGGGCAATATTCGTTTTGGCCGAGGTCTTGCCGGGAGCGCTGCCCCCTGGCTGGCCCAGCGTACCGCGAAGGTGCTGCTGGTCCACGGCGCCAGCCCGCAGCGGGCCGGTTTTTTACTCGCCGGGCTGCACGCCCATCATCTTGACGTGACTACGCTATCCGTTGCCCATGAGCCCTGCCTGGAAGATATCGAACAGGGAGTGCATCTGGCGCGGGAACACGGCATCGGGGCGGTGGTCAGCCTCGGCGGCGGCGCGGTTATCGACGCTGGAAAAGCGATTGCCGCGCTGGTGCCGGCCTCGGGTCCGGTGATGGAATATCTGGAAGTCGTGGGCAACGGGCGGCTATTAGAAGGGCCTCCGCTGCCGTTTGTCGCTATCCCGACTACCGCCGGTACCGGCGCTGAGGTCACGAAAAATGCGGTGATTAACGTCACGCAGCAGCAGCGAAAAGTCAGCCTGCGCGACGATCGTATGCTGCCGGACCTGGCCATCGTCGACCCGGCGCTGACCGATAACGCCCCGCGCGCGGTAACGCTCGGCTCCGGCCTTGACGCGATTACTCAACTCATTGAGCCCTGGCTTTGTACCCGCGCCAATCCTTTTAGCGATGCACTTTGCCTGGCTGCTATTCCGCGCGGAATCAAAGCGCTCCGCACGTTGATGGAAAAAGAGTGCCCGGACAGCCGCGATGAGATGGCCTGGGTTAGCCTGTGCGGCGGACTGGCGCTGGCCAATGCCGGTCTTGGCGTCATTCATGGACTTGCCGGCCCGCTGGGGGGACTGAGCAATGCTTCCCACGGCGCACTCTGCGGCAGCCTGCTGCCTTACGGCCTGGCGCTCAATGAGTCGCAGATCAGCAACAGGGCTATCCGCGGGCGCTTTGACCAGGTCCGCCAGTGGCTGGCCGACGGGCTGGACGTCGAGCCGGAGACGGCCTGGGATAGCCTGCGCGAATGGAGCCGCGGCGCCGGACTGGGGAATCTACGCGAACTGGGCGTACCGCACGAGGCCCTGGAGTCTGCGGCGCTGGCAGCCAGCAGCTCCTCATCAATGAAAGCGAATCCGGTGCAGCTGGATAGCGAGCAGTTGCTGGAGATGCTGGAAGCGGCGTGGGAGTGAGGTCAGGTCTTATCCGGCATAATTAGATTTTGTTGCAAATCGATTGCTCCGAATTTCCGTTTTCAACTCGTGGAAATTTAATTTAAAAAATCAATAAATTAACAACACCCCTGCGTCAGTACATCGCTAAAAATCGTGATCTGACGCACAGTTTTCTTCCGGACACCGAAGCGAATGACTAAGCTTAATAGTCAGGCCGGGAGAGGCCCGGCGCCCTGAACTGACGCGAACCGGAGGTCCGTATCACTATGTCCAGCCAGACACTACGCAACGATAATGGCGATGAACCGAAGATCGAGCGCGATCTGTGCTATGAAGCCGATCCGTATGAGTTAAAACTGGATGAAATGTTCGATGCCGAACCGGAGCCGGAGATCATCGAAGGCCTGCCGGCCTCTGATGCCCTGACGCCCGCCGACCGCTATCTGGAACTCTTTACGCATGTGCAGAAATCACGCATCTTTGCCGACAGCAAAACCTTCCCCGACTGCGCGCCAAAGCAAGACCCGCTGGATATCTTGATCCACTATCGGCGGGTGAAGCACCAGCCTGGATTCGACCTGCGCCAGTTTGTTGAAGAGCACTTCTGGATGCCGGACAACCGCACTGACGACTACGTGTCAGATCCCCGGCGATCGCTGAAAGAGCATATCGATCACCTCTGGCCGGTTCTCACCCGCGAGCCGCAGGATCATATTCCCTGGTCATCGCTGCTGGCGCTGCCGCAGTCGTATATCGTGCCCGGCGGGCGCTTTAGCGAAACCTACTACTGGGACTCCTACTTTACTATGCTGGGGCTGGCGGAAAGTGGCCGCGAAGACCTGCTGAAATGTATGGCGGACAACTTCGCGTGGATGATTGAGACCTACGGCCATATTCCTAACGGTAACCGCACCTACTATCTCAGCCGCTCGCAGCCGCCGGTGTTTGCCCTGATGGTAGAACTGTTTGAAGAGGATGGCGTGCGCGGCGCGCGGCGCTACCTCGATCATCTGAAGCTGGAGTACCAGTTCTGGATGGACGGCGCGGATTCATTAATTCCCAATCAGGCCTATCGCCACACGGTACGTATGCCGGACGGGTCGTTACTCAATCGCTACTGGGACGACCGCGATACGCCGCGGGATGAATCGTGGCGGGAAGATGTGGAAACGGCAAGACACTCGGGCCGCCCGGCCAACGAAGTCTACCGGGACCTGCGCGCCGGTGCGGCCTCCGGCTGGGACTATTCCAGCCGCTGGCTGCGTGATATCACCCGGCTGGCGAGCATCCGTACCACCCAGTTTATTCCGATCGATTTAAACGCCTTTTTATTCAAACTGGAAAACACCATCGCCAATCTTTCCGGCCTGAAAGGCGACCGGGAAACGGAAGCGGCTTTTCGCCAGAAGGCCAGCGATCGCCGATCAGCGGTAAACCGCTATTTATGGGATGAAGAGGGCGGCTGTTTTCGTGATTACGACTGGCGACGCGAACAGCAGGCGCTCTTCTCCGCCGCCAGCATCGTAGCGCTGTATGTCGGCATGGCCACACACCAACAGGCAGAACGGCTCGCCGATGCGGTACGCGCTCGTCTGCTGACCCCCGGCGGCATCATGGCCACCGAATATGACAGCGGCGAACAATGGGATAAGCCCAACGGCTGGGCGCCGCTACAGTGGATGGCGATCCAGGGCTTTAAACTGTACGGCCAGGATCCGCTCGGCGACGAAATTGCCCACAGCTGGCTGCAAACGGTGAACCATTTCTACAAGCAGCACCATAAGCTGATTGAGAAGTACCACATCGCCGGCGGTGTTGCCCACGAAGGCGGTGGCGGTGAATACCCGTTACAGGATGGCTTCGGCTGGACCAACGGCGTGGTGCGCCGGCTGATAGGGCTGTACGGCGAACCCTTATAACCAGGTGCTGTTCCGACAATTCATGTCCTGCTATGGTCATAGCATCTCATTCCGCAGGAATTGTTTTCATGACCGAATTGCTTACGCCACGGCTGCACTGTTCACAGCTGAAGCAGGAGGACTGGTCTTTTTTTCTCGCTCTGCAGAGAGATCCGCAGGTGATGCTTTATATAGCCGATTCACGTCCGCTGTCTGAAATACGCGAGGCCTTCGATTCGCGTATTTCGCCGTGGTCGCCAGGGGCAAAACAGTGGCTGTGCCTGGTCGTGCGCGACAGGGAAACCCGCATACCGCTGGGTCTGACCGGCTACCTGCACCATGAAGGCGGCTGCGCCGAAGTGGGCTTTTTATTTACCCCGGCCGCGCAGGGGCGCGGCTATGGTTATGAGTCCCTGCGTGCGCTCTGTGATTTTGCCTTCAGCGCCGGAGGCGTACGTCGGCTGACCGCCACGGTCACCGCCGGAAATATAGCCTCGCGAAATCTGCTGCAGAAAACCGGTTTCCTGCAGGAGGGTGAGCTGCGCGAATGCTACTGGCTGAACGGACGCTGGCATAATGACTGGCTGTTTGGCCTGCTGCGTCGCGATTATCACACGCTGAAGATATAAGCTGAACGCGGTGCCTCTCCGCAGACGGAGAGGCGATTACGATTACAGGAACATGCCGCCGGAAACTTCCACGCGCTGCGCGTTCATCCATCTCAGGTCATCGCTCAACAATGCCGCGATCGCATCGCCGATGTCATCTGGCAACCCTACCCGACCCAGCGCCGTTTGCGCCGCAATATGCTGATTAACCTGAGCATTATCCCGTACCACTCCACCACCAAAATCGGTTTCTATCGCTCCTGGCGCGATAATATTAACGGAAATCCCGCGCCCTCCCAGCTCCTTGGCCTGGTAGCGCGTCAGCACCTCCATCGCCCCTTTCATCGCCGCATAGGCGGCATAGCCCGGCAGCGCGAAGCGGGCCAGCCCGCTCGACACGTTGAGGATACGTCCCTTATCCGCCAGCAGCGGCAGCAGGCGCTGGGTCAGGAAGAACGGTCCTTTAAACTGGATATTCATCAGCTCATCAAATTGTGCTTCGCTGGTCTCTGCAAAGGGGACGTTTAAACCGATGCCGGCATTGTTTAATAAATAATCAAAGGTATCGCGCTGCCAGCGCTGTTGCAGCAGCTGAGCCACATTCTGAGCGAAAGTGTCAAAGCTCGCCGTATCACCGACGTTCAATGCCAATGCCGCGGCTTTCACCCCTTTTTGCTCAATTTCATCCACGACGTCCTGGGCAGCCTGCGGGTTGCTATGCCAGGTGAGAATAATATCGGTTCCCTTCTCTGCCAGCTTCAGCGCTGCATTTTTTCCCAGTCCACGGCTGCCGCCGGTCACTAAAGCGATACGTTGTGTCATCAGAAACCCCTTCTCAGTTGCGTTTGTCTGGTGAAAGAGCTTATTAGCTGCCAGCGAAACAATAAATGCGCTAAATTACGTTTTACTGTTCCAGCATTAACAACAATAGGGTTTCGGTATGGATAAAATTCACGCAATGCAGCTGTTCATCCGCGTCGCTGAGCTGGAGAGTTTTTCCCGCGCCGCCGAAACCTTAAGCCTGCCTAAAGGGAGCGTCTCGCGCCAGATTCAGGCGCTGGAAAACCATCTGGGGGTGCGCCTGCTGCACCGCACCACGCGCCGGGTTCAGCTCACCCAGGACGGGATGGTCTATTACGAACGCGCCAGAGATCTGCTCAGCAATCTCGATGAGCTGGACGGCATGTTTCAGCACGATCCGGCCACCATCAGCGGCCGCCTGCGGGTGGATATGCCGGTCGGGCTGGCCAGGAAACTGATCATTCCGCGCCTGCCGGCTTTTTTACAGCAGTACCCGGGGATTGAACTGGAACTGAGCAGTAGCGACCGGCTGGTGGATGTGATTCGCGAGGGATTTGACTGCGTGGTGCGCGTCGGCACGCTGAAAGACTCCGGCCTGATCGCCCGTCCGCTGGGTAAGCTGACGCAAATTAACTGTGCCAGCCCGCAGTATTTATCACGCTTCGGCTACCCGACCACGCTCGACGATCTGGCCGGTCATGCCCTGATCCACTATGCCAGCACCCCCGGCGCCCGGCCGCTGGGGTTTGAGGTGATGAGCGATGGCGTCGTCCAGTGGGTGAAAACCGGCGGCACGCTTACCGTCAACAGTACGGAAACCTATCAAGCCGCCTGCCTGGCCGGACTGGGGATTATCCAGGTTCCACGTACCGGCGTCCGCGAAGCGCTGCGCACCGGCGAGCTGATTGACATCCTGCCGCAGTATCGCGCGGAACCGCTGCCGGTATCGTTAATCTATCCGCACCGACGCAACCTTTCCCGCCGGGTACATCTGTTTATGGAGTGGCTGGGGAGCGTGATGAAAGAGTACGTCGATTAGGCGACGCCGCCCTTTATCCGCCGGGTCCCAGGCTGTCGTGCGGACGCTTCACAGGTCGATGAAGGATTTTACGTATATAATTTTGAAGAATCTCGCTGTAAATAAAGGAAGAAATCACTCATGACATCGGAAAACGACGCGAAACGCCCGACCCAGGATCCGGGCCAGCCGCCGGAAAAAAGTAAAAGCCCGCTGGCCGCCATCAACGACTCTGCCGTGGCGCAGAAGGCGAATCAGGCGTTAAAAACCGTCACCGGAACAGCAGAAAAAGTTCAGAGAAACCCAATTATTGCGCACCTGCTGCGCGCAACCGAACGTTTTAACGACAGAATGGGAAACCAGTTCGGCGCCGCCATCACCTACTTCTCGTTTCTGTCGATGATCCCGATTCTGATGGTCTCCTTCGCCGCCGCCGGTTTTGTGCTGGCCTGGCACCCGACGCTGCTGCAGGATATTTTCGATAAAATCCTGCTGAATGTCAGCGACCCCACGCTGGCCGCCACGCTGAAAAACACCATTAATACCGCCATCCAGCAACGCACCGCCGTTGGCCTGGTCGGTCTGCTGGTCGCGCTCTATTCCGGTATTAACTGGATGGGCAACCTGCGGGAGGCGATTCGCGCCCAGTCGCGCGACGTCTGGGAGCGAGCGCCGCAGGACCAGGAAAAGATCTGGATGAAATACTTCCGCGATTTTATCTCGTTGATCGGCCTGCTGGTGGCGCTGGTGGTGACGTTATCGATAACCTCCGTCGCCGGTTCCGCGCAGCAGATGATCATCTCCGCGCTCTATCTCGATAATATTGAGTGGTTAAAACCGGCCTGGCGGCTGATCGGCCTTGCTATCTCCATCTTCGCCAACTATTTGCTGTTTTTCTGGATCTTCTGGCGTCTGCCGCGCCACCGCCCGCGGCGCAAGGCGCTGATTCGCGGCACCCTGATTGCGGCTATCGGTTTTGAAATCATAAAAATGATCATGACCTGGACGCTGCCCGCGCTGGTGAAATCGCCTTCCGGTGCCGCCTTTGGCTCCGTATTAGGCCTGATGGCCTTCTTCTATTTCTTCGCCCGCCTGACGCTGTTCTGCGCGGCGTGGATCGCCACGGCCGACTACAAGGATGACCGTCGGATGCCGGGCAAAGCCCACGATTGACGCCGTTTCGGGCTGAAGAGAGGTACAAAATTCAGCCCGAATCATCATTTCAGCAGATAAATCCAACGTGTAACTTTTATTTAACTCAAAACTGGTTTTATCTACTATTGTTTTATTTATGTGAAGCATTTCATAGAAGTTATTTTTCCGGCACACAAATTATCCGCTTTTTGGCCATTTTTTCACCGACAGCGCCCTCTGTTACAGATTGAAATGTCCCTTTTGCTGTGGCTATATGACCTTTCGTTCGCTAAAAAATAAGAAAGATCTATGCAAGCCACAGCCACCACACTCGACAAGCCGCAGGAAACCGCTCCGGTTAACTCGCGCAATAAAGTCGTCGTCGCCTCCCTCATCGGCACCGCCATTGAGTTCTTCGACTTTTATATCTATGCCACCGCCGCGGTGATCGTCTTCCCGCATATTTTCTTCCCGCAAGGTGACCCGGCCGCAGCTACGCTACAGTCGCTGGCGACGTTTGCCATTGCCTTTATCGCCCGCCCGATTGGCTCTGCGCTATTTGGCCACTTCGGCGATCGCGTTGGCCGTAAGGTCACGCTGGTCGCTTCGCTGCTGACCATGGGGATCTCCACGGTGGTTATCGGCCTGCTGCCCGGCTACGAGAGCATTGGTATTCTTGCACCGATGCTGCTGGCGCTGGCGCGCTTCGGCCAGGGTCTGGGACTGGGCGGCGAATGGGGCGGTGCGGCGCTGCTGGCGACTGAAAACGCCCCTCCGCGCAAACGCGCGCTGTACGGCTCTTTCCCGCAGCTCGGTGCGCCTATCGGCTTCTTCTTCGCCAACGGCACCTTCCTGCTGCTCTCCTGGCTGCTGACCGACCAGCAGTTTATGGCATGGGGCTGGCGCGTACCGTTTATCTTCTCCGCTGTGCTGGTGATTATCGGGCTGTATGTGCGTGTGTCGCTGCACGAGACGCCGGTGTTCGCCAAAATCGCCGCCGCGAAGAAACAGGTTAAAATTCCGCTGGGAACTCTGCTGACCAGGCATGTACGCGTCACCGTTCTGGGCACCTTTATCATGCTGGCGACCTATACCCTGTTCTATATCATGACCGTCTACTCCATGACGTTCAGTACCGGCGCCGCGCCGGTGGGTCTCGGCCTGCCGCGGAACGAAGTGCTGTGGATGCTGATGATGGCGGTGATTGGCTTCGGCGTGATGGTGCCGGTGGCGGGCCTGCTGGCCGACGCGTTTGGTCGTCGTAAGAGCATGATCGTGATTACCTCGATGATCATCCTCTTCGCGCTGTTTGCTTTCAAACCACTGCTGGGCTCCGGTCAGCCGGTGCTCGTCTTTGCCTTCCTGCTGTTGGGCCTGAGCCTGATGGGGCTGACCTTCGGCCCGATGGGGGCGCTGCTGCCGGAGCTGTTTCCGACGGAAGTTCGCTACACCGGCGCCTCGTTCTCATATAACGTTTCGTCGATTCTCGGCGCCTCCGTCGCACCGTATATTGCCGCCTGGCTACAGGGCAACTATGGTCTGATGGCGGTCGGCCTCTACCTCGCGGCCATGGCCGGGCTGACGCTGATTGCGCTGCTGTTGACCCACGAAACGCGCCATCAGTCGCTGTAATCCCTTACTGCCCGGCGCACCGCGCCGGGCACGCGTCCTCCGTCCGCTTACTTTTTCATCTGCGATAAAATCGCCCGGCACTGATTGGCATCCCCTTCCGCAGGCGATACCAACGCCAGCAGGGCCGCCGCCGGCGTGACTAATGTCGCCAGCGCCGCCGCTACCGCGCCGCGCGCAATCAACGGCCCCGCCTTCACCCCGGCATTCGGCGATTGAAAGGTCCCGCGCACGTACAGCGGAGAACGTAGGGTAATAATACGCAGCCCCTTACTCTCCGGATCAATGGTCAGATCGAGCTGTTCCGAAGCAAAGCTGGCGGTACCGGTCACGTTAATCAGCGCATTTTCGGTATCAAAGGCAAAAATCTGCGGCCGCGCCACACCGTTAGTTACATTGATGTTTGCCGCCGCGCAGTTCACCCGGACCTCATCATCACCAAATATCTGCCCGATAACGTAGTTACCCACGTTCAGGCCGAGGATTTCCATCAGGTTGCGGCTAATCAGACCGTCGTTCATCAGCAGCTTGAGATTCCCGTTGCTGTTGCCCAACAGCGCCGCCACCGAATTACCGCTCCCGCGTAGCTGTACGTCGCCATTCATCTCCCCGAGCGTCTTCTGCATCATCTCGACTTTCGGCATCAGGGCCTTCAGCTTCAGACGCCGCGCCTGCAGGTTGGCTTCCCCCTGCAGCGGTTTCTTATTGCCCTGCAGATGGAGGCTGCCGGCAATGGTGCCGTTCGCCAGACCAAAGCGCAGCGGCTGCAGACGCAGGTCACCTCGTTGCAGGATCACATGGGTAGAAAGGTCGCTAATCGGCAAGCTGCCGCCGTGCTCAATCCGCCCGCCTTTAAAGCGCACATCGGCGTCCATCAGCTGCCATTTATCGGTGTCAAAGCGATCGTAGGGCAGCACTTTCCCGGCAGGCTGCGCTGAGGCCGTGCCTTTACGTTGCTCGCCTCCGGCGGCTTTTGTGCTCGCATTCACGCCAATGAGCGGGCCGAGATCCGCCAGCCGTAGCTGTCGTGAAGCAACATAGCCCTCCAGCTTCGGCCGCGGTTTGCCGGTGCTGTAGGTCAAGGAACCGTGGATATCACTCTCGCCAATCCGCCCGTTAAAATCACGATAGGCGAAACGTGCGCCTTGCGGATCCTGAAAAGTGGCCCGCAGATGGCCGTCGGTCGAGAAGGCCGGCGTATCCGGGAGCACGACGCCGGTCAGGTCGTACAGGTCCCGCAACGACGCCCCGGAGAACTTCAGGCGCAGATCCACGCCCCCGAGATTGAGGGGATCGCTGACCGTGCCGCTAAAGGCGACCCGGGTATTTCCGGAGCGAAAGTCCCCCTGCAGCGGGAACGGCTCCCCCTCGCTGCGCAGCGCCAGCATGCCGCCGATTTTACCGCTGCCCTGCAGCGGCTGCCCGTTATAGGTCCCCTTCGCCTGCAGACCAAAAATATAGTCTCCGGCTTTTTCCGCCCCCTCTTTGCCCTTCTCGCCGCTCACCTCGCTGAAGGGCAGCGGCTTGCCGAGGGGATCGACCAGGATCGTGATATCCGCGCGCGTCACCTTGTCATCAATGGCGATCCGTCCGCGATCGAACAGAATATTATCCAGGCGGAAAGACCAGCCGGAAGAGGCGGAGTGCTCGGTAGACGCGGCGTCGGAGGCCAGCGTAAAGGTCCAGTTATTATTTTTTTCCGACAGCCGAATCAGGCGGGCATCGGGCTGTTCCAGCTTAATCCACGGCAGATAAACGGTTCTGGTAAGCAGCGCCAGCGGCGCCAGGGTGGCTTCAACTCGCGGCAGATGCACCATAGTGACCTGAGGGATCGCCGGCGGGTTGCCGAGAACAATATCTTCGGCATGGACGTGCGGCCAGGGGATCCAGCGCCGCCAGCCGCGTTCGCCAGGCTGGCGCTCCCAGACAACGCCGAGGTCGCCGCGAATCGCAAACGGACGATTCAGCTCGGCTGAGACCTTCTGGTTGATCGTCGGTTTCAGGCGATTCCAGTCAAAGGTCGCCAGCACGATGAAAAACAGAACGATCGCTACGAGTATCGTTCCCGAGATAATGGCAATCGTTTTATGGGTTCTGGTCATCCCCTCTCCGCTCCTTTTGCGTCTCGTCAGTCCTGAATATAGTTGAAAAGCACATCTTTCTCTGACAAATGCGCTTTTCGTCACATTCCACGCGTCAGGTCAAAAAAATAATGGAACATTGTTTTAATATAATTGACCATAAAAACGGCGCGGCGCACACTAGCGCGCATTCGATTCCATCTCAGGTCATGATTATGTCTAAAAAAATTGCCGTCATTGGCGAATGTATGATTGAGCTGTCAGAGAAAAACGCGGCGGTAAACCGCGGATTTGGCGGCGATACCTTAAACACTTCCGTCTATATTGCGCGCCAGACCGATGCCAGCGCACTTGCCGTCCACTACGTTACCGCGCTCGGTACGGATGGATTCAGTCAGCAGATGCTGGATGCCTGGCAGCAGGAGAATGTCCACACCAACCTGATTCAGCGTATGGCCGACCGCTTACCCGGGCTGTACTACATCGAAACCGACGATACCGGCGAGCGCACCTTTTATTACTGGCGTAACGAGGCGGCGGCAAAATTCTGGCTGGAGAGCGAGCAGGCAGCCGCAATTTGCGAAGAGCTGGCCACCTTTGACTATCTCTATCTCAGCGGAATCAGCCTGGCCATCCTCAGCCCGACCAGCCGCGACAAGCTGCTGACGCTGCTGCGCGAATGCCGCGCTAACGGCGGGAAGGTCATTTTTGATAATAACTACCGCCCGCGCCTGTGGGGCAGCCAGGAAGAGACTCGCGAGGTCTATCAACAAATGCTGGCCTGCACCGATATCGCCTTCCTGACGCTGGATGACGAAGATGCGCTGTGGGGTGAAAAGCCGGTCGATGAAGTGATTGCCCGTACTCATGCCGCAGGCGTGCAAGAGGTGGTGGTGAAGCGCGGCGCGGATTCATGCCTGGTGGCGATCGCCGGCCAGCCGCTGCTGGACGTACCGGCCGTGAAACTGGCAAAAGAGTGCGTAGTGGATACCACCGCGGCAGGCGATTCGTTTAGCGCCGGCTATCTGGCGGTGCGTCTGACCGGCGGTGATGCGGAGTCTGCCGCCAGACGCGGCCACCTGACGGCCAGCACGGTCATTCAGTATCGTGGGGCGATTATCCCGCGCGACGCGATGCCGCAGTAATCCCGGAAAGAGCGTTACGCTTCAGCCCGGGAACTCCCGGGCTGTGGCTGCATTACTGCGCTGAGGGGATATCCGAGGCATCGTTATGCACGTCAGCTGCGCCGCCGCTGGTTGCCGCAGCCGGGGCTGGCATCATCAGCCTTTCCCATGTCGCCTTCAGATCCTTCATATTGTATTCCGGCTCACCCTGCGGTTGCTGCAGTACCAGCGCCATATCCTGCGACAGCTGCTGGCGCAGATACTGGTTCAGCATATCCACGGTCAGAGAGTCCAGAAACTCCTGACGCAGCTTCTGATACTGCTCCGGCGCGATGTCCACCACCTGGTTTTGCAATGAACGAATACGCTGGCTAATCAGAATATCGGTATCGGTGCGCGCGTAGGTGGCGAACAGCTTTTGCAGCTCCAGATTTTTCTGCGCAATCAGCGCATCAAACTCTTCTTCCGGCAAGCCGTTATCGCGTACCTTCGCCAGTTCGCGGGAGACGGCGGTCAGGTTTGCGTTGAGTTTGTTGCCCGGTGATTCAATATTAATGGCGCACTGAGCACGCTGATACAGCACCCGGCAGTCAAAGCCGAGGTTAACGTCTTTCGCGTTGCTCCTGCTCAGGCTCTGTTGCACATGCCAGAACAGCGCCTCACGCGCCAGATCGTCACGCCAGTAGCGCTGCAGAGCCACCGAGTCGCGAATCGGCTGCCACGGGGAATCCCACATGATCGACAGCTTATCCTGACGCACCGTCCTGGTCATGATGCTCACCGGTGTCGTCGGGAGCGGCGCCAGCGTCGGCACCGCCGCCGGCGTTTCGCGTTTGCCCTTCAGCTCGCCAAAGGTCTTGTTGATCTGCTCCGCCACGCTGCGGCTATCGACGTTCCCCACCACGATCAGCGTCATGGCATCCGGGGTATACCATTTCTGATAGAACGCCTTCAGCTGGGCAATATCGACCGGTTTTTTCAGCGGGGCGCCTGGATCATGTCCCAGCATCGTGGAACCTTTCAGACGATAGCGCCACCAGCCATCTTTCGTGTCCAGCGGCCAGGTCGCCACCATGTCATCTCCCTGCAGGGCATGATTCACCGACTCTGGCGTCACGACCAGCTTTCCGCTGGCATCCGACAGCCAGCTCAACGCCTCTTTCAGCAGATCGTTGCGGTTATTCGGCAGGCTGAGATTAAACATGGTGTAGTTATACGAGACAAGCGCGGGCGGCATCGGACGATTGGGGTCAATGCTTTGCTGCCATAGCGAACGCGCCTGCATTGTCGGCAGACTGCCGCTCTGCGTCAGCGCCAGACGAGGAATAAAGTGGCTAAAGCCGCTCTGCTGAGTGCTTTCGCTCAGCGAGCCAATATTTACGAACAGACGGACTTCAATACGATCGCTAGGGCGCTGCGGCGTGGCTAAAACCTGCCACTGAAGTCCATTAGCGAGAGTCCCCTGTTGCCAGGCCGGGTCCGGCTGGAGCGCTTCTGCTTGCACATAACCGGCTGCTGCCATCATCAGCAAACCACCCGTTAACAGTCGAATTTTTGTGCCCTGCATGTGAACCCCTGATGAACATTCCTGGTTACAAAAGCAACCCGCGCACGGGCTGCCAAAAAATATGGTGAACGAAGTACGTCGGTTAGACCACGCGGAGATGAAAATGTCGCACGGAGACGTAAAATAATCATTTCGTATCATTCCCCTGCGGCGGGGAATGATACCTAATTATGCGCAGGAGCCCGGAGTCCAGCAAGGACAACGGGCCTAACAGAAGGATTTAAGAGGATAATTCGTGCGATTTGTTGGTCGGCTCGCGATTATTCAGGACATCATCCAGCTGCTTGCTGTCCAGTTCTTTCACCCATTTTGCCACCACGATAGTCGCCACACCGTTGCCCACCAGGTTGGTCAACGCGCGTGCTTCAGACATAAAGCGGTCAATCCCGAGGATTAGCGCCAGACCGGCGACCGGTAAATGCCCGACCGCAGAAATCGTTGCCGCCAGAACGATAAAGCCGCTCCCGGTCACCCCCGCCGCTCCTTTTGAGGAGAGCAACAGCACGACCAGCAGGGTAATCTGGTGGAAAATATCCATATGGCTGTTCGTCGCCTGGGCAATAAACACCGCCGCCATCGTCAGATAGATCGAGGTCCCGTCGAGGTTAAAAGAGTAGCCGGTTGGAATCACCAGCCCCACGACCGATTTACGACAGCCCAGCTTCTCCATCTTGTCCAGCATACGCGGCAGCGCCGATTCGGACGAAGAGGTCCCAAGGACAATCAGCAGCTCTTCACGGATGTAGCGGATGAACTTGAAAATGCTAAACCCGGTCACGCGGGCAATCGAACCCAGTACCACCACCACGAACAGGATACAGGTGATATAGAAACAGACGATCAGCTGGCCCAGTTGCACCAGGGTGCCGACACCGTATTTCCCGATGGTGAAGGCCATGGCCCCGAAAGCACCGATTGGCGCAAGGCGCATAATCATATTGATGATGCCGAAGATCACCTGCGAGAAACTTTCGATGACGTTAAAAATGAGCTGGCCTTTGCTCCCGAGACGATGCAGCGCAAAGCCAAACAGCACGGCAAACATCAGTACCTGAAGGATATTGCCGCTGGCAAAGGCGCCGATGACGCTGCCGGGGATAATATCCAGCAGGAAGGCGACAATGCCCTGTTCTTTCGCCTGCTCGGCGTAGACCGCTACCGCATGGGCATCCAGGGTCGCCGGGTCGACGTTCATTCCGGCGCCGGGTTGCACCACGTTAACAATAATCAGGCCGATAATCAGCGCAGCGGTACTGACCACTTCGAAATAGAGTAGCGCCACCGCACCGGTACGGCCGACGGCTTTCATACTTTCCATCCCGGCAATGCCGGTCACAACCGTACAGAAAATAACCGGCGCGATAACCATTTTTATCAGTTTAACGAAGGCATCGCCGAGAGGTTTCATCTGCGCGCCCAGTTCCGGGTAGAAATGGCCCAGCAGAATACCGATCGCAATGGCCGACAAAACCTGCACATAGAGGCTTTTGAAGAGAGAGGTTTTCATAGGGTGTCCTTTGGGTAAAACCACAGACCTTGAAGGGGTATAGGCTGTCTGTGGCTTAAAAGTAACACCAGGGAAACATTTCAGAAATAACTAACCGCAAAAATGCAACGGAATTGTTAAAAACTTTGAGCTGACACGCACAAGTTCACCACCCGCGTTACAAGCTTGCACCCCCTTCATTCTTGCCGCGCAAGAACTGCGTCATAAAGGCCTCCTGCGACAAAGCGCAACCAAACAGGAACCCCTGAACAACATCCACACCGGCCGCCTGCAACCAGTGATACTGCGCTTCTTTTTCCACTCCTTCCGCCACGATGCGCAGATTAAGGCCGCGTGCCAGCTGGATAATCGCCGGAACCATGCTGGTATCCTCGGGCAGCATATCGATAAAGGCTTTATCGATTTTCAGGATATCGACCGGCAGCGATTTCATATGCTGGAGCTGACGCAGCCCGGCGTAGCCCATCCCGAAATCATCCAGCGCAATCCGCACGCCCGCCTCACGCAACGGACGCAGCAGCGACACCACCGTCTGCGGGTCGTCCAGATGACGGCTTTCCGTAATCTCCAGCACCAGCGTCCCAGGCGCGATGCGATAGCGATCCAGTAATGTCAGCATCTCGGTACCGCGATCGTGGTGCAGTAGCTGCAGCAGCGAAACGTTCACCGACAGCGGCAACATGATGCCCAGGCTTTGCCATGCGGCCAGCTGGCGGCAGGCTTCTTCCATCACCCAGTAACCCACCGGCACCATCAGCCCACAGGCTTCAATGCGTTCAATCAGATCCGTAGGGAGCGACCAGCTTCCGTCGGGCTGGCGTTGTCGCAGCAGCACTTCCGCTCCGCAGACCTCACCGCTGGCGGCATCAACCTGTGGCTGGAGCCAGATAGCGAACTGATGATTATCCAGCGCGGTAAGGATATCGTGTTCTTCCATCAGCCGACGCTGGGCTTTTTCCATCTGGGCCGGATCGAAGAATTCAATCTGGTTTTTACCTTTATGCCGCGCGGCGATGGCGGCAGAAAATGCCCGACGATAGAGCTGTTCCGCGCTCAGTTCGCCGTTAAACATCGCAATACCCACGCTGGCGCAGGGGCGCAGTTGAATACCCTGCAGCGGCAGCCGTTCATTTATAACAGTGAGCACTTGCTTACTTAATGTCACCGCGTGCCACGGCTCGCTCATTCCGTGGGCCAGAATGGCGAAGTCATAGCCGCTAATCTGAGCCAGCACCATCCGCGGCGGGATGATCCCCCGCAGCTTCTCCACCAGCGTCAGCAGCAGGATCTCGCGCTGGGTCTCTTTCAGTACTCCCGCGGTGTCCTGCAATGTTTCACAGGCGATAACCAGCAAAGCTGAGCTTTGCGGCCGGGCGACGGTCTGCTCCAGCAGGGCCATCAAAAAGGCCTTATTCGGCAGCTCGGATACCGGGAAGCGGGTGGACTGTAAGGTCAGCTCATCGTGCTGACGCAGCAGGGTCTGCTGGTTTCGGTTATAGCTGCGCACCAGCAGGCCGATTTCATCATCATGGTGCAGACGCGGCAGCGTCAGCTGGTGCCCGAGCCGGTCCTGCGGCGCAACATCATTGAGCTCACGAGCCAGCTTACGCAGCGGACGGACGATCAGACGGTTGATACACCATGTGATAGCCACCGTCAGAATAAGCACCAGCAAGAAGTAAGCAGTCACTAACGTAGAAAGTACGCTCATGACGAATTTGTAGGTCTGCCAGGAGTCGGCCTGCAGCACCAGATAGGCTATCGGCTGCGGGTTGGCTGGCCTCTCCAGGGAGTAAATCGGCAGGGAGATCTGTACCGGGAGTTCGAAAACGCGGGTCACCATCACCGGTACCGGACGCTCCGGGATAAACCGCATCCGCAGCGCCTGAAATTGATTGGGCAACACCACATCCGCCCGGCTGACAATACCAGCAGGCTGGATACGCCCCAGAATGGCTTCCGCCTCGGGGATATCCGCTTTCAGGATAGCCGCCGACAGGGGTTCGCGAACGGAACGAGCGATACTTTCTAATTGCGTGGCCGTAATGAAGCGACTCTGTTGCACAAAGTGAAACAGCAAAATAGAACAAAATACCAATACAAACGCCATGGACACGCCCGCGACCATCGCCATCTGTTTAATTGTAAGTGAGCGGCTGACGCGCAACTGGGTTCTCCACTGATACTTAACACCTACCCGGTTTCATTCCATCAAAACCGGTCGTTTTCAGGCTGATTATATACTTAAATCCTTCGCCCACGTCCGCAAGGGGTGACGTGACGTCTGCGGGTTATTTTCCCGGATTGCCGCTGCCCCCTTACCGGAGCCAGGCGACAGCATGGGTCTCTCTCCCCGGTAAGCGTAGCGCCACCGAGGGAAAGACGGCCAGAATGAACAAAGACGGGCGAAGTTTGACGAGTATACGCGAACCGGCGGCTGGAGTGACGCCCGATCGCGTAATTCAGGCTATTCTGCTACCAGTCCGCGTAGGGTACCAGCGGCTGTGGCGGCATATCCATATCACCCTGCCAGCCGGCGGCCGAATAGCGCACGTAGAGCAGCGCATGGCTCGGGGTATAATCCTTCGCCTGTTGAATATCCACCGCCGCCCCCACGAACCAGTTGCCGGTAACTCGTCGCTCAACCAGCGCCCGGGCGGTGTAACCAAAGCCCTGACTGCTGCTGCCTTGTTCCGTCAACTGACTGGCATCGGCCCGATAGTCTGAGGGAATCAAATTCAGCAGCGGGTAGCGCGGCATGGTTTTGGTACGCGAGTGCGACCAGGAGACGGATCCCCCCAGTTCCCATGACCAGTTTTCCGTCCGCTGCCGCCAGGTGACCGGTACCGCGAACGAGATATACTCCTGCGGGCTATAGTAGCCGCCCTGGCCGAGGGTATAGCCGCTCAGATCTTTGTCATAGTGCCAGAGCATATTGTTCAGGCCCACCGTGACGCGGCGGTTATCTTCATTGATGACTTTATAGTAGTAACCGGTCATCCAGCGCACGCGCCAGTTGTCGGCCACGTTTTTTCCCGTGAGTTGATCGACGCCCAACGAAGACCAGACGCCGTTGGCCTCGCCCTTATCGTAGCTCATGCTCACGCCGCCGCCGTCAGCCCGGACGCCGCCCCAGGTTGTCCCGGTATGGCTGCTGCTGTCTTTCTGTCCGCCAAAGGCAAGCAGCGAGCTGGAAATCGGCCGGCGATGCATATTGAGGGTGTAGCCGATCGGCCCGAGATCGTTGCTGTAGCTCAGGCCGCCTACCACATCCACCACGTTAAAGCCCATCGGAGTGGTACCGATATCCGCGCTCCAGGTCTCGTTCTTCCAGCCCACCGCAACGCTGGCGCCACCGTCGGTCTGGTTTTTGCTACCGCTGGTGCAGGCAATTTCACCGCAGGTCCCCCAGTTTGGCGAATAGCTACCGTCGCTGTTCGTTGAGAAGCTGCCGGCATCCATATTGACCAGGTCGGTACGGAAGAACATGCGTCCGTCGGCGAGCGGCGCATCCACATGCAGCATCGTGGTGTGCGCTTTGAGATCGGAATAACCGCCGGTGCCGCTGGATCCCCAGAAATCATGCTCCAGGGTGACGTTAAGATCCTGCTGGCGATAGAGATCCGCGGCGTCGCTGCGGATCCCGCGCTTCAGCCAGTCATCGCTGCTGTCATTGCGGGTCAGGCGGGTAAAGGCATCGTTATCCTGCGGGCGGACCGGGGTCACGCCAGAAGCCACCATGGCATCTTTATAACTCTCCAGCGCCATCTGCGGCTGGCCGTTCTGGGTCTGGAACCGGGCCGCATCGCGCAGCACCAGCGCACTTTCCATTGACGGAGGCTGCGCTTTCGCCTGCGGGATAATACGGTTAAAAATCTGCTGCGCCTGGGCTGTATCGCCAAACCCCGCATTCGCCAGGGCCACCCGCCGCTGCATATTGATGGAATCGGTCTCTCCGCCTTTCAGCTGGCTGACCTGCGCGCGCGCGGCATTTTTATCGCCTTCGGCAAGATAGACTTCCGCCAGTCCCAGACGGGCATCACCGTTGTCGGCCTCCTGACTCAGCACCGCGTTGTACTGCGCAATCGCCGTCTGGCTATCGCCGCGCTGCTGCGCCCAGTCCGCAAGCGTAAGCTGGTAGCGAACCAACGGCGGCTGCTGTTGAATGAGGGCGATAGCCTGTGTTTCCCGGCCGCTGTCGCGCAGCTGGTTAGCCTGGCGTATCACCTTATCGCTCTGTAAGCGCGCATCCAGCTCACGAATGTTATCCGTCCACTGGCCGCGCGGCAGAGTAGCGAGCTGCGCCAGCGCCAGATCGTCCTGATTATTGCCGGATAAATAGAGACCCCAGGCATAAACCCGCTCGGCATCCCCCGGCTTACGGCTGACCATATTACGCATCAGCGTATCGGCCTCCGCCTGTTCGCCTGCGCTGACTAAATCACGGGATAAACGATAGGTAATCCACACGCTATCCGGGTCAAGCGCCAGGCGCCGACGCTGGACCTCCGCCGCCTGCGCCCAGTTGCTTTGGCTCTCCAGCGCTTCGGCCTGTTTTTCCAGTCGTTCATTGGTCAGGCTGCGCTCGATATCATCAATGCTGCGCCGCTGGGCAGGCGACAGACTGGCGATATAGGCGCTGGCTTTTTCCGGCGATTGCGCACGATAAAGATTAGCCAACCCGCGAACCGCCAGGTTGTTGCCGCGATCCATCCGCAGGGTACGCTGATAATAGCGCTCCGCTGCCGCATTATCTTTGCGCGCTGCCGCCACATCCCCCAGCCCAAGCACCGCATAGCTATCGCTACTGTCGACCCGCTGAGCCTGCGCATAATAGTTTTGTGCCCGATCCAGCTCGCCGGCCTTCAGCGCATTATCGCCCTGCTTGATCAACAACCAGTAGCGGTTCGTCTGTAGCAGGCTGTCCCATTTATCGCGATTCGGGCTTTTCGGATCCATCGCGATCGCTTTGTTCAGCTGTGCGACGGCACGGGCTCTGTCGCCACGCTGCGAATAGGCCTGGCCCAGCGCGCCCACGGCGTCGCTGTCCCTGGCATCGGCCCGCACGGCCTGCTGTAAATTGGCCACGGCCTGGGCGGGGTTGTCATTTTTGACCGCCGCCAGTCCTTCGGAACGCACGCGAAATGCCGGATCCTGAAGTTGCGCCTGCTGCTGAGCCAGCAACACGCGGGCATTCGCTGCCGATTCACCGGTGGTGAACAGGACCAGAAAACGCTGCAGTTGCTGCACGCTGGCCCGGCTGACCGGCATATCTTTGATTTCGCTAAGCCACATATCGGCCGCAGCGCCGCGACCGGCGGCCGAACGCGACATTTGTTCTAAATAGGCAAACCCTTCCGCCGGTTTATCGTCAGCAAACATCTGTTTGGCCAACGCCGCCTGCAGGTCGGCATTGCCCGGGGAGCTGGCATCCAGCTTCTTCAGCTGAGCAACGGCTTCTTTATGTCGCGCCGGGAGGCGCGCCACCAGCGCCCAGTATTCAATCGCGAGGGTCTGATCGGGCGGCACGCCGCCGAACAATTTTTCAAAGGCGGCCACCCCCTCTTCTACACGTCCCGACACTCCCAGCAAGCGCGCCTGCTGCAGCTCCTGCCTCCCGTCGCCGGTGTTGAGGTTCATTTCGCTACGGGAGGATTTCAGTTCTGCGGAATCGGGGGCCAGTTTTGCCAGCCTGTCGAGCTGTTTTTTGGCGCCGTCGGTGTCGCCCTGGCGCAGCAGGTAACGCATTCGCGCGGCAATTAATTGCGGATTATTCGGGTCAATCAGCTCCAGGCGATAGAGGGATTGCTTAACCAGATCTTCACGATGGCTCGCTTCGCCCAGCCGGACCTGCTCCAGCAGATGCTCCTGGGCAGGGGTTGTCGCCGCCTGCGCCAGCGGCAGCAGGGCGATCCCGAGAGACAAGGTGATAATACTTAATCTGAACTTACGCATTCCTGGTCCCAGTCAGGTCGTAATTCGCCACCCGCAGTGAAACGAAAACGATGTTGATCCCATCCCTGGCCAAAAAGCGTCAGGACCGCACTATAGTAGGCATCGGCGCCCGGATAGTGGTCTGCGACGCGCTGGCGCTGTATCGCCCGGGCGTCGTCATTTTGTAAAAACGGCAGCATCGACGCTGAAAATCCGACCGGGCCGTTGCCGGTCGTTTTCCCGGTTGCGATATTCGCTTTTTCCGGCGGTACGCCCTGGCGAATCGTCTGCGCTTCCATCGGTTTAAAACGCGCCAGCAGTCGCGCTTTCTGTTTATCCCCATCATCCAGCATCCCGACCCACAGATAGACGCGAATCGCGTCGTAGCTGCCGATTATCGGTTTGTCCGCATTCAGCTGCCAGCCTTGTCCTTTTTCGTAACGCACCCAGTCAGGAGAAAAACCTTTGGGCGCCGTCTCCAGCAGAAAACGCAGGTTGCTGTCGCGCAGTTTCGGCCACGGGGCGCCAAACCGGCTGAAGTAGCTGGCAAGCTGTGGCGGAAGGTAGCTGGGGTTAAAGCGCCAGCCTTTATCGTCGACAAAGCCAACTTTACCGGGGAGCACCATCGGTCCGAAACCCGGCACATCCGTCACTTCTTCATCGGCGATACGTGACAAGAGCGCCTTGCCCACCTCGGTGTACTGCGGCATCTGCCACAACCGCCCGGCTTCCAGCAGCGACCAGGCTATCCATAAATCGGAGTCGGACGCGGAGTTGCTGTCCAGCAGCGTCCACTCCTCATCGCTCTTTTTGCCCCACAGCCAGCCCGGCAGGTGCGCACGCAGATCGCCCGCCGCCAGGTTGTTCTGGGTCCACTGGAACAGCTTGCCGAAAGCGTCGCGATCGTTTGCCGCCAGCGCGAAGAACAAGGCGTAGCTTTGCCCTTCGGAGGTGGTGATTTTTCGCGAATCGGCGGGATCAACCACCCGCCCTTCGGTACTCACATACTCTTTTTTAAATTGCTCCCAGGCCGGCCACTGGCAGGCGGCGCTTACCTGTGCCGCCGCCAGCATCAGAACCGACAGGATGACTCCGCGAATCGGGTTCATCATCGCTTACTCATCATCAAGGTGGAGACGACGACGGCTGACAATACGCAGCATGCGCCACAGCACCCAGGCCAGAAGCACAATGCTCACCGCAGCCAGAATGGCCAGCAGCACCGGGTGGCTGGACAGCGCAAACCAGATTCGTTCAAACCACGGCAGGTGTCCGACATAATAGACGTCGCCCACCCGCAGGCTGTTCACGCCGGATTCACGAATCACCGCAGCGGAACCAAACATCGCCGCCCGCTTGCCGCTGTCGTTCAGCGCACCGTTCAACAGCTCGTTACCGCGTGGGCTGTCCGCCAGCAGCGCCACGACGCTGCGTTGATCGTAATACGGCGACTGGAAGCTGATAATGGCCGCCATTGGCCCGGAGGAGGTGATATCCGTGCGCGTATTGGGCGTTCTGGCCTCATCATCCGGATAGATGCTCGGCAGATCGTAATGGCGCATCGGCATCTTCACCCAGCTCTTTGTCGCATCGACCAGCAGGCTAATTTTGGTCTCATCTTTCAGCGCTGGCGGAATCGCGCCAATCAACAGCAGGTCGGCGTCTTTATCCTTAATTTTGCTGCCATCATCGGTGAGCTGCACATTGATAGCCGCCAGACCAGTCTGCGCGCCGATACCGCCAACGGATTCCAGCAGCGTCGCCACCTGACCCTCAGTCGGTGCGGGTGGCACCACAATCAGCGTGTCAGCAAGATCGGCCATCCGGCTATACGGGAAGCCCGCATTGGCAAACACGCGCAGATCCGGCATGGCAATAAAGTGGTAATACTTCGAGAAGTCGATGGTTGAATCGTCACCAATCACCACGTGGTTCTGTACCGGCTGGAAGGTAATACAGTTATCGATAGAGCCGCCCGGCATCGGGTTCATGTACTGGAAATCAAAACGCAGCTGGTTCATCGCCCCGAGGCGCAGCGCCGGGATACTGACGTTCGTCTTACCATCCAGCAGCCCCTGCAGCACCGGCAGACGCAATATCAATTTATTCACGTCCTGAGAGCTGTTCAGGCTGAAGGATTGCAGGAACTGGTCGTTGAGGCTGATATCCATGCGCGAACTGTCTTTGATCGGCGGCATGGTGTAGCGATAGTTCAGCCTCATGTCGATGCCGTTGGCACGCAGCAAATAGAGATCCGGCGGCAGACTCAGCGCCACGTTAATGGAATCCGGCACCAGACCGCTGGACTGCAGCTGCTGTTCGTAGGTTTTCAATTCGCCGAAGGTGACTTCACGATCGGTACGCACCCAGTTCGGCGCGTCATACGGTTTGCGCGCCTGCAGCTCTTTGACATCGTCGACCACGACGCTGCTGCCGCGGAACAGAATATTGCCCTGCGCAATCCCCCTCGCGGCCAGCAGCAGGTCTTTGTCATCGCGCCCAAAGACCACCAGCAGCTTGACGTAAGGGTTGTCCGGATGGTTAATCATTTCGATGGTCGGCGCCTTCACCGGCGGATGTTCACGCAGGAAGTCCGGGCGCTTATCGTTGGTCGCAAACACGATGGCGTTGCGATCCGGCAGTTTGTTAAACAGTACCGGGAACGCCTGGCCGCGCCAGCCGGCTTTGCTGCCGAACCAGGAGGCCACAATCGCCGCCGCCTGCTGCTGCTGCGCATCCGGTGAGGAGGCGAAAACCATCGGCAGCGTCAGCGAACGGTTGTCCCGGGGATCGTAGAACGGCACCGGGAAATGGGACAGATCGTTACGCACCGCCAGCGCCTGATAGGTCAGGTCCAGGTTACTGTCACGCCCGACGTCCAGCCATAACGTACTGCTGGCCGGGTTCTCACACACATCGCGATAATGGCCGACGAACACCAGACGCACGCGGTTAAAGTCGGTGATATACAGGGGATCGATAGGGATCTGCGCGCTGACTTTTTTACCCAGCTGCTCTTTGGTAACCGGCAGGACGCCCATCAGCTCATCATTGAGGTACACCTTCAGCTGCGACTGCACCGGCAGCAGCGAAGGGGACGGCGTATAGTCGAGATTCAGCAGGGCTTTCGTCACGACCTCATCGCTGCGCATACCAAACTCTACCGAGCCGTCGGGATGCGCCCCGCGCAGTATCATACTGCCCGGAGCCGGGGCGATACTGGCGAAAGAGAGCTTCACGTCGCGGGACGGAACATTCTCCATGACCACCGCAGGCGCCGGCGGCGCGGCAAGGGTTGCCGTCGGCTGGCTGTCGGCAATGACCGGGGCCGGAGCCGTCAGGCCCCCGGCTAGCGGGTCCGTCGCCGCAGGCGCTGGCGCCGCAGCCACGGCTGTCGCCGGCGCCGCAAAAGAGGCGAAGGATGACCAACCAGCCATTCCCACTGCCACTGCACAAATCAAGGAGAGTTTTCTTTTCATCGCATTATCATCATTGTTGAGCCATTTCTGGTTCTGAAGAGAGTATCGCCGCGGCACGTTCAGGCCGACGGGGAACAAACGAGACTATCCAGGCAACCAGCATGGTGAGCGAGCGGAAAATAACCTTCACCGACGGCGGCGAGAACTCCGCCAGGTGACGATATCCACGGAACCCCAGCTTCAGGATATCCAGCAGGCTTTCCATCGGTTTATCTTCCGGGAAGCTATCCTGCCAAAGCGCCCACGTATCAGCACGGGCAAACGTACACTGTACAAAATCAATATGTTGTTGATTGGTCAACGGCATCAGCTGTAAACCGACTTCGCTGCCATTCACGCGCGCAACCCGGACCGGGAAGGCATATTCCTGCTGTCCGCGTTTGAGCAGCAGATTCACCTTTTGCCCTTCCAGCACCTGCGCCTTACCGTGAATTTTTATCCCCAGCCCGCCATCGGAATAGTCATGTACGGTACAGGAGAACAGGTGGCCATCTTCGCGCGCAATTGCCGCCGGCATGCTCATTTCGACGCGATGCGAGCGACGGACCTGTTTACTTTCCACCGACACCGCCACCGCGCCGCCAAGGATAATCAGGTTATAGAACACCCAGACGATGCTGACCCAAACGGTCAGGATCTCATTTTCCGGGCCGTAGAGGTGACGCCAGATCCCCGCCGCCACGCCCACCAGGTTCAGCAGCACCAGATAGATATAGGGACGGGAAATGACCCAGTCGACATATTCGTCTTCCACCAGTCCCCCTTTCGCCGTCACGTTGAACTTCCCTTTATGCGGGTTAATCAGCGCGACAAAGGTCGGTGGCGCGATATACCAGGCCAGCGTCGTTTCGTAGATTTCGCTCCAGAAAGAGTGGCGATATTTGCCCTGAATCTTCGAGTTCGTCAGGCTCGCATGAATCATATGCGGCAAGACGAAGAGCGCGATCATCAGCGCCGGCGCATAGATGATATAGGCGTGCAGCAGTAAAAATGCCAACGGCGCGACGAGGAAAATCAGCCGGGGAATGCCGGATAAAAAGTGCATCATCGCATTGACGTAACAGAGCCGCTGCGCAAACTTAAGCCCTTTACCAAACAAGGGGTTATCGAGGCGGAATATCTGCACCATGCCACGCGCCCAGCGAATACGCTGGCCAATATGCGCCGAAAGGCTTTCGGTCGCCAGGCCCGCGGCCTGTGGAATACGCATATAGGCGGACGTGTAGCCGCGACGGTGCAGACGCAGGGAGGTGTGGGCATCCTCGGTCACCGTTTCCACAGCGATACCGCCAATCTCATCCAGCGGGGCACGACGAATGACCGCGCAGGATCCGCAGAAGAAGGTGGCGTCCCACATATCGTTACCATCCTGCACCAGACCGTAAAACAGGGTCCCCTCGTTCGGCGTTTTCCTGAAACGTCCCAGGTTGCGTTCAAACGGGTCGGGCGAGAAGAAATGGTGCGGCGTCTGCATCATCGCCAGCTCTTTCTCTTTCAGGAACCACCCCATGGTCATCTGCAGGAAGGAGCGTGTCGGCACGTGGTCGCAGTCGAAGATCGACACAAATTCGCCTTTGGCGTACTTCAGCGCGTTGTTGATATTCCCGGCTTTGGCATGCTCGTGGGTGGTGCGGGCGATGTAATGCACGCCGACGTCTTTGGCGAACTGACGAAACTCTTCGCGCCCGCCGTCATCGAGGATCCAGATATTGAGCTTATCTTTCGGCCAGTCGATACCTTGCGAGGCATAAATGGTGTTTTTCACCACGTTAAGATCTTCGTTGTAGGTGGGAACGAAAATATCCACCGTCGGCCACTCGGCCATATCTTTAGGTAACGGAACCGGCTGGCGATTCAATGGCCATATCACCTGGAAATAGCCCAGCACCAGCACCAGCCAGGCATAGGTTTCAGCAAACAGCAGCACAATGCCGCACACCAGGCTGACAGGATCGTCCCAGTTCAGCGTCGAGGTATAGCGCCACCAGATGTAGCGGCAGGAGACGGTCAGCGAGAGGACAATCAGCATCAGGGCCGAAAAACGGCCGGGAATACGGCGTACCAGCAGCGCCACGCCCCACAGCAACATCAGGAAAATAAACTGTGAAAGCGGGTTAAAGGGCTGGGTAATACACAGCAGCGACAGCACCAGCGAGAAAGTGACGACCACGCCAAGAATCGCCTTGCGCAGTTTCGGACTGACGTGCGCCAGCTCTTTGTGTTTATTCAGATGGGCTGTGCGGCTGTTCGTCCGTTCGGGAAGCGTATCCAGCCACTGGGTATAGCGCCCGTGAACCCCTTTGATGGCGGCAAACGAACGCCAGTTCGCCTTTTTATCCGCCCCGGGTACATGCGTCACCAGCAGCCACAGGGACTGCAGCAGATAGCGCAGCGGATCCAGCAGCCGCGGGCGATGGGGATTAATATGCGGGAAGTAGTCATGATGGTTGTTCAGAATCGCCTGCCAGCGCGGTGTTTCCAGCGGCATCAGCGCCCAGACCAATGACGCCCACAGGCAGCCCAGCGATGCAGACAGCCACGATGCGCCGTGGCGGCGATAATCGCTGTAGCGTTCGCTCAGACGTTCCGCGACCGGCGGCGCCAGTAGCAGGGTACTCAGGCGCATCATTGCGCCCCCTTGCCGGAATAGTGCAGCAAACACCAGTTGGCGAGGGTCAGGATCTCTTCGGCGGCCAGCGAATCAGAACGATATTCCCCGAGCGGCTGCTTCGCCGCCAGACACTCCGCCATCGCCTCATCACGATGGACCGTGACCGGCAAAATACGGCGCTGGCTCTCCAGCCACAGCTGGTATAAATCTTCCTGTAGCTGGCTGCCGACGCGCAGATCGTTAATCAGAATATCGCCTTTTGCCGGCAGCGCCTGTTGATGCAGGCGAATATGGCTGTTGCCGTCCGGATGCACCACCACCAGCGTGCGATCGCAGACGCTAAGCAGTGAACGCGTCAGCGGGGAATAACCTTCCGGTAAATCCAGCAGCAGCCAGCGATGATCACCCTGCTGCTCCAGCTTCTCCACCATGCCGACAAAAGATTCCAGCATCGGATAGAGCTTATCAACGTTCTCTCTTTCACCGGGCGAAAGCAGACCAAAAGGCAAAATATCAATATGCGAGGTATAACGGATGCCGGCGTCGCGCCAGTCGCCTCCGTCAATTAACGAACGTGCCCAACCGTCGCGATGCGTCGCATCAACGTTGAAAAAATAGCGCAGCATATTATCCGGGCTGGCGTCGATCGCCAGAACCGTTTCCCCGAGGAGCTGTAATGCCCAGGCGAGCGCGGCGGTAATCGACGTGGTGCCCACGCCACCGCGGATACCCTGTAATCCAAGAATAGCCATCGACGGCGTCCTTACTTTTTCTCTGCGAGTTCCGCCAATAGTGGCCAGCGTTTCAGCGCCGCGGCTAACTGCTCGCGCCGGGAAATGTCGTGGTAATCAATTTCGGGCAGGGAAAATGCCCGGCTTAACGCCAGGAAATCATTTTGAAAGGTATAACCCAGCGTTGCATCTGAGGGTACTGAAGGCTCTTTTCCCGGCATTTCGCTGTCCATTCAAAAAAACACATAAATAAAACCCGATGTATAATAGGCTCAGTCTTAACTCACCTATATATGCTAAAACTGATACCCTTTAAATTCAATGTTAGGTTTACTCTGACGCTTTCGCTAGTAAACTGATCCAGTATGAATCAGGGCTGACGAGGAACGACGTGAATATCGTTTATACTTTAGGTATTTCATCATTATGGGACGAGGTCTGTCATATGCCCGTCGGGGGCGTGTGGTGGCTTAACGTCGATCGCTATCCTGACGCGGTAAGCCTGCTCAATCAAACCCTGGCGGCCCAGGATAAAGAGTGCAAAGTCGCCGCCATCGTCATGGGTGAGAAACCAAATAAAATCATATCATTAAAAAAAGATTGCGGCCCGGAAAAAGTGGCATTATTCAGCATGCCTGACCTGACGGCAGGGCTGGAAGAAATGCATCGTGATTTACTCTGCTCGGTCGATCCGGCCAATTACTTTTTTATTTTGCTATGTGCCGAAAATGCATGGAAAAACATAAAAAGTGAGAAAATAAGCGCATGGGTTGAAAAATCTCACCAATGGGCTAAATATCATAAGTGTTCGTTATTAATTCTTAATTCCGATAATGATATAGACAAGCAGCTTTCGCCATTATTACACGAGTACCGCGCCCTTTCCGGGCTGGCGAGCATTCGTTATCAGGGCGATAGTTTTCTGTTTGATATTGCCTGGTGGGGCAGCGAAAAAGGAATGAGCGCACAGCAGCAGCTGACGGTAATCCAGGATGACGACGGCTGGCGACTGGCAGAAGAAGAAGAAGCCACGGTGCAGCCGCGCAGCGATGAGAAGGTTATCCTGAGTAACCTGCGAGTCCTCGAAGGCGCGCCTGCCCTGTCTGAATACTGGACGCTGTTTGATACCAATGACGGCGTGTTTAATGCCGCCCGCACCGCGCAGGCGGCAACGTTGTTATTTTCCGTGACCCAGAACGAACAGATTGAGCAGCTGGGTCGCTATATTCACACCCTGCGCCGGCAACGCGGCAGCGCGTTGAAAATTGTGGTGCGCGAACAGCTCCCCAGCCTGCGTACCACCGATGAGCGACTGCTGCTCAGCAGCGGCGCGAATATGGTGATCCCCTTCAGCGCACCGCTTTCCCGCTGCCTGACGCTAGTGGAAAGCGTGCAAAAACAAAAGTTCACCCGCCATATTCCGGAAGAGTTCGCCACCCTGCTGACCTGGAGTCAGCCGCTCAAACTACGCGGCTACCAAAAGTGGGGGGATTTCTGCGCCGCGGTACATAACATTATGGCCAACACCATGCTGCCTGCGGACAGCAAGGGCGTGATGGTGGCGCTGCGCCCGGCTCCGGGGCTGCGCGTCGAGCAAGCACTGACCCTGTGCCGGCCGAACCGTATGGGCGATATCATGACGATCGGTAACAACCGATTAGTACTGTTCCTGTCGTTTTGTCGCGTCAATGACCTGGACACCGCGCTAAACCATATTTTCCCGTTGCCCACCGGCGATATTTTTTCCAACCGCATGGTCTGGTTTGAAGATAAACAAATCACGGCGGAAATTGGGCTGATGCGGGGTATTTCGCCGGCACAGTGGAACACGCCGCTGCCTATTACGATGGAGAAAAACAACCCCATTAACGCGGCCCATGACGGACGCAGCTGGCGACGCATTCCGCAGCCGCATCGTTTGTCTACCGACAGGGAGAAAACGTCATGATGTCCATCAGTGATATTCTTCAGCTGATCGTACTCTGTGCCCTGCTGTTTTTTCCGCTGGGATACCTGACGCGCCATTATCAGCGTCGAATTCGCACCACCTTACGCTTAATGTTCTTTAAACCTCGTTATGTCAAACCGGCTGGCGTATTACGCCGGGAAGCAACAACTCAGCAAGGCAAACTGAATAAATGACGAATCCAAAAACAAATGCGACGCCGCTGCCGCTTTGGCAATACTGGCGTGGCCTGGCCGGTTGGAATTTTTACTTCCTGGTGAAGTTTGCGCTGCTTTGGGCGGGATATCTTAATTTTCATCCCATGCTCAACCTGGTCTTTCTCGCGTTTTTACTGGTCCCGCTGCCGAAATATAAACTGCACCGTCTGCGGCACTGGATTGCTATTCCGATCGGCATCGGATTGTTCTGGCATGATACCTGGCTACCGGGGCCGGAAAGTATTTTCAGCCAGGGTTCGCAGCTTGCTGGCTTCAGCGCCACTTATATCTGGGACCTGGTCACCCGCTTTATTAACTGGAATATGGTCGGCGCCTTCTTCCTGCTGCTGGTTCTGTGGATGTTCATCAGCCAGTGGCTGCGCGTCACGGTAGTGGTCTCCGCCATTATGGTGTGGCTGGCGGTCAGCCCACTGCTTCCGGCCTTTACGTTATGGCCTGCGGGCCAGCCGACGGCAGCGGCGACCACCGTGAAGACCACGACCACGACGGCGGCCCCGGCGGGCACCTCTGCCGCCAGCGGCGATATTCCGGCACAGACCGAACCGCCCACCTCGGCGAATTTGACCAACTGGCTGAACGCGTTTTACGCCGCAGAGCAGAAGCGCAAAACGCCGTTCCCGGATCGGCTTCCGGCCGATGCCCAGCCGTTTGACCTGCTGGTTATCAACATTTGCTCGCTGTCGTGGTCCGATATCGAAGCCGCCGGGCTGATGGATCATCCGCTGTGGAAGCATTTTGATATTGTGTTCAAAAACTTTAACTCGGCGACCTCCTACAGCGGCCCGGCGGCGGTACGGCTGCTGCGCGCAAGCTGCGGCCAGCTGTCGCATTCGAACCTCTATCAACCGTCGGGCAACGACTGTTACCTGTTCGAAAATCTGGCCAAACTCGGCTTTACCCAACAGCTGATGCTCGGCCATAACGGTCAGTTCGGCGACTTCCTGAAAGAGCTGCGTAGCTTAGGCGGGATGCAAAGTCCGCTGATGGATCAAACGGGGCTGCCGGTCAGCCTGCAGGCTTTTGATGGCTCGCCGGTCTATGACGACTTAGCGACCCTCAACCGCTGGCTGGAAACCGAAAATAAACAGGGTAACGCCCGCAACGCCACCTTCTACAACATCCTGCCGCTGCACGACGGCAACCACTTCCCGGGCCAGAGCAAAACGGCGGATTATAAAGTTCGCGCGCAGAAACTCTTCGACGAGCTGGATAACTTCTTTACCGAGCTGGAAAAATCGGGCCGTAAAGTGATGGTCGTGGTCGTACCGGAGCACGGCGGCGCGCTGAAGGGCGACAAAATGCAGGTTTCTGGCCTGCGCGATATCCCGAGCCCGTCCATTACCGACGTGCCGACGGCGGTGAAATTCTTCGGGATGAAGGCACCGCATCAGGGGGCCCCGCTGATTATCGACCAGCCGACCAGTTACCTGGCCGTGTCGGAGCTGGTGGTTCGCGCGCTGGACGGCAAGATGTTTACCGAAGATAACGTGGACTGGCAGCAGTACACCGCCAACCTGCCGCAAAGCGCCGCGGTATCGGAAAACGCCAACGCCATCGTTGTGCAGTACCAGGGGAAACCTTACGTTCAGCTGAACGGCGGAAGCTGGGTACCGTACCCGCAGTAATCCCGCCAATGGCCGCAGGGGCGTTCCCTGCGGCTATGATACGCCAGCAGGTCAACTGCCCCTCGCGAATTCCCCGCTGAAAACTCCAATCACCACCCAGGGTCGCTATCTCTGATGGCGCACTCCGGACGACCGCCGCCGGCAAAAACGCCGTGACAGCGTCCGCCCGGGGATATACGATATATATATGAATCATTACGGAACATATATATGGGAATCGTAAAAATCTCCGACCTGCTGCATGACGACATCCGCGACGCCAGCAAGGCCATGTCACGCTCAGTGAATGCTCAGGCGGAATACTGGATTCGGCTGGGGATGATGAGCGAACTCTACCCGGAGCTTAACCACCAGCAAATCAAGATGATGATGCTTAAATCGGGATCCGATCGTTTACTGGAGGTGATCAATGCCATCAATTCCCATTAAAACGGCGGACGAATTAGCCCGACAGCGCCGGGCAGGCGCGCTGCTGGCCTCGGTGTTCGACATGCTGGATAAACATATTCAGCCCGGCATAACCACCATGGAAATCAACAACCTGGCGGAAGATTTTATCGTCAACCAGCTCCATTCCCGACCGGCCAGCAAAGGGCAATATGATTATCCTTTCGTCTTAAATACGTCGGTGAATGAAGTGGTGTGCCACGGCATGCCAAAAGAAACGGAGCATCTGAAGTCAGGCGCGATCGTCAACGTCGACATTACGCTGGAAAAAGATGGCCTGATTGCGGACTCCAGCAAAATGTACTTAATCGGCGACGTTTCGCCGCTGGCCCGTAGACTGGTGAAGAAAACGTACGAAGCGATGTGGAAAGGTATCAAGGTGGTCAGGCCCGGCGCCACGCTGGGTGATATCGGCCATGCGATTCAGAGCTATGTCGAAAGCAACGGCTACAGCGTCGTGCGGGAGTATTGCGGTCACGGTGTCGGGCAGGAGATGCACGAAGAGCCCCAGGTGCTGCACTACGGCAAGCCGGGTGAAGGCGCCGTGCTGCGAGAGGGGATGGTTTTTACCATCGAACCGATGGTCAATCAGGGCGATAGCCGGACAAAAATCAAGAAGGATGGCTGGACCGTAGTGACCCGCGATAAGAAGCTCTCGGCGCAGTGGGAACACACCGTCGCCGTTACCGCCGACGGCGTAGAAGTCCTGACGCTACGCCAGGACGAAATTATCCCGTTCTGAGCCGTTCCGCTGTCGATATCGCCTTCAGCAAGCCATAGCGCCTGGCGAAGGCACTAAAATTACCGATCGCGCCCTGCCAGCCAGACCAGCAGTTTCAGGCTGGCGGAGTAGTAATCATCCTGGGCGGTAATTTGCGGATCCTCCGGCGTCTCGCCCATGGTCAGATCGCGCACCGCCAGCAGGCCGCCGGTCATAAACCACGGCGAGACGTTATTGGTGCTGACGTTAATCCACGCCGGCGTTTGCAGCCGCGGATAGCTCTGGAACCAGTTTTTCCACGGCGTCAGCAGCGGGCTCTGTGGATTGGCCCAGGTGAGATACAGCGGGATACGAATCGCGTCATAGCTCATCCGCGGCGGCCACCCTTTCGCCGGCTCCATCTTACCGTCAGCTTTCAGCGCAACCCAGTCGGTAGGGAGCTGGGTTTTGCCCCATGCCATTTTGCCCAGCAGAGCCTGAGCGTCGCTTTGCAGCTTACGCCAGGCGATCAGATGCGTGCGCGCGGCAAACGCCTGCCATGCCGGGAAGATAAAGTAGGAGGGGTTAAGATTGAGATGGTCGTTGCGGTTGAAGCCTTTGGCGCCAGGCAACATGACCTGATAGCCGGCAAAGGTCACCACCGTATTTTTCAGCAGCGATGCGGTAATGGCATCAGACGCGTTACCGTAGGATTTGTCCCCCCACTGCTGCTGTGCGCGCAGCAGCGCCCATGCAATCAGGGTATCGCCGTCGGTGGCATCGTTCTTATCGGCAATAGGGTCCGGCGCCACAGGGTTATAGCGCCAGTAAAAGAGCCCGTTGTCTTTATTGCGTAGCGTTTTATCGGTCCATTGCCATAGCTTGTCGAAGGCCGGCCGATCGTTTTTCGCCACCGCCAGCAGCATCGCGAATCCCTGCCCCTCGGTATGCGAAACGTTACCGTTGCCCGTATCCACAATGCGCCCGTCAGCCATCATAAAACGCGATTTATAGCTTTCCCAGGCGGTGTCTGCCCACGCGCGGGGCAGCAGCACCATCGTCACCATGACTGCGATTACAACACGCAAAGACATATGTTCACCCGTTATGGATGGAAGTAGAGGAACTGAACATCAGACACCGAGAACAACCGCTCACGCTGTAACACCACATGTGCACCGCCCCCTTGTCCCTGTAGCCAGCGAGAATAAAGCCCCTCGAGTATGGCACAAAATGCATTGCACCAGCGCACGCGGCGCGCATCGTCACGACTCACCGGCAGCGCGCGATGACGTAAGCGCAGGCCGTCATCGCCCACATCCACGCTGACGACGCCCCACTGAAAGCGGCTGAGCAGCTGGTTGATATTGGCCTCCAGCTGACCGACGGTTTCTGACTCGGGCAGCGGGTAGCGATCGGCCAGGGCTTCACCCATCTGACGTAAAAATGGCTGGCTCTCCAGCTCGCCGGCATTGTTCAGCATCCCGTCAATCATAATGAGCAGCAGATCAAACCATCCCGCGGGGGTTTGCTGCTGTTGAAACCAGGCCATGACTTCCGCGTTGTTTTTGTCCGTCATGATCAGTTATCTCCCAACATATAGCGGATATAGAGACCGGCGGTACTCTCGTTGTAATCACCGAAGGTGTCGTAGCCAATCTGGCCGCCCAGCGTCATCTGTTTGTTCACCTTGTAATCCGCCCCGGCGCGCAGCGTGTAGCCGATGCCGCTCTTCGAGGTCGCTGAATAGTACGCCTCTTTGGCAAAACCGTTGGCTACCGCGGTCTCCAGGGTCTGCTGCCATTCGGAATTGGTCGGGAAGTAGGCGCTCTTATCCTGACTATAGGATTGATACCCCACCGAGCCACCGAGCTTCATGGTCCAGTTGTCATACTTCTCGGTCAGGTTAACCGGCAGCGAAACGCTTACGTAGTTTTGCGGGCTGAAGTAGCCCCCCTGACCATAGGTGAAGTAGCTCAGGTTCTTCGAGTAATCCATGTAGCTCATACTCAAACCGGCCTGCAGCTGGCGATATTCATCATGATAAGGCCGCAGATAGACCCCGGCATTGGCGTTGACACTGGTGTTGCTGGCCACGTCGCTGCCAATGTAGCTGTAGCCCCCGCCGCCGACGTAGAAACCGGCGTCGCCATCATCGTAGCTGAGCTGCAGGGTGCCGCCGTTTTTCGTCACCTGCCCCCAGGTTTTCCCGGAGTAGCTATCTTTCAGCCCCACGTAAGAGAGCAGGCTGTCGGTCAACGAACGGCGCTCACCGGTGAAGATCAATGACAGGTAGTTGGTGAGTTTCGGCGACCATTTCACCCCCCCGACCACGGTGTTGAGATCCTGGCCCAACGGCGTGCTGCCGATATCCACGCGATAATCATCGCCGCTCAGCGCCAGGGCTAATTCGACGCCATTCGCCTTCTGCGAATCCGTCGAACCGCTGGTCTGATCGACATTCGGTTTCAGGCTGGAAGAGGCCAGATAGCTGGCGACCTGTCCGGAGTCATAGGCGCCAAGTTTCGCCAGATTCTCCATCCCGCTGCTGGTCGTGGCGTTAAAGTCTGCCGCATTCAGCGTCCCCAGCGAACTTAAGGCTTCGGCCCCCGGATTGCTGGCAAAGTACGCCGTGCGCTCCGTATCCGTCATCGCCGCAATCGCCGCCTGTTCGCTGGTGGCAGTGGAAATCATGTTGGACACCGCATTGGAGAGCGGATTCGCGCCGTAGCGCCGCCAGGCGTCGCCGCTGGCGGTGCCGGCATTCAGCGAAATCGGCGTCACGGTAAAGTCAAAACGCGAGTCGCCAAACGGCGATGAAGACCAGGTCAGCGGCGTTTTCATCTCGGTCAGCTTACTGGTCCCGGATTCACCGTCGCGCCCACGCACCTCCATTCCCCCCTGGAGCCAGGTGCCGGTTTTCTCCTGCAACGACTCCATCATGGTATCGACCTGACGCAGCATGCGGGTTTGCGCGGTCTCCACCGGAAGATCGGGACGTTGGATGCCGGGCAGCGTGGTTCCGCTGCCAGTTGACACCTGGGCAACCTGCCATGGCATATACTGGCCGTAAGCCGATGCCGTTCGCGTCGTGGACGGCGTGCGGGAGACGCCCACAAAGGGGTTATCCGCCGCCAGCACGCCGCCAACGGTGGGCGTTTGTGCGCTGTTGCTGCTCTGCAGCCCCAGCAGTTTGCCGCGCGCGCTGCGCAGATACGTCATCGCCTGCTGATGGTGTCCCTGCGCTTCCGCGACGCGCGCCAGCAGCAGCAGGCGATCCGGTGTATTGTCCTGACGCAATCCGCCGGCCAGCTGTTCCGCCCGGTCGTTATCGCCGGACGACAGCGCAACATCGATAGCGCCGGATCGCGCCGCCTGATCCGGCGTATCGCGGGTCATCAGGTAGTCATAGACCACCCCGGCTTCTTTGTTCATTTTGCCGCTCTGGTAGAGGCGCGCCATCGCGAACATCAGATCTGTATTCTGCGGATCGCTTTGCATCGCCCCCATCAGCTTGTCATACGCCGCGGCGTAGTTGCCCTGCTCCCGCAGTCGATCGGCTTCGTTGATCACATAGCCGTTGCGGATACTCGCCAGCTGCGTTGGCGTGCTGCCGGCCTGCAGCTGCGGGTTCGACAGCAGCGTCTGCGCTTCATTGGTCAGCCCCGCCTGGTTGAGGACCGCCACCTGATCGGCATAGTCGCCGGCGTTCCCCGTGATTCCGCCGCTGATATTGTTGCGCACCAGCGTTACCGCCGTGGAAACATCGCCGCTCTGCGCCAGCAATCGCGCCAGTTTCCCCACGTCAGCCGGTGATTTTGGCGGCGTGGCCGACATCGCTTTCAGGGTATTGGACGCCGCCACCGTATTGCCCTGGGCGAGATAATCTTGCGCGGTGGTCAGCTGCAGGTTGTAGTTTACCCGCTGACGCAGGTCGCGCATCTGGCTGGTCTGGCTGGCGGCGGGAATCCTCCCCAGCAGCGTCTGCGCCTGCTGCCAGCCGCCGTTCTCACTGGCAAACAGCGCGGCGGCATAGAGGGCGTTACTGCTGGCGCCGGGACGATAGGCGGCGGCCATCGTTGACGCGGCCTCGCTGTCATTGCCGGATTTTTGCAGTAGCCGGGCTAAGTCGAGGCGCATCCAGGCGTCATCCGGATAGCGGGAGACCCCCTGGCGCAATGTCGCGATAGCGCCGCTGACGTTGCCGCTGTTGGCCTGCTCCTGCGCCTGGCGACGAAGCGAATCTCCCGGCATACCGGTCACGATGCGCGGCTGCAGTTTTTGCTGCAAACTCTCCGGCAGCGTGCGTAACATCGCCTGCGCTTCCGCCGTTTTATTTTGCTCGCGCAGGATGTAGTAAAGGTTCTCGCGCGCCGGGCCATTTTGCGGCTGCTCGCTGAGCAGCGAGCGCAGCGTTTGTTCGGCCTGAGGGAGATCTTTGTTATGACGCAATACATCGGCACGGAACAGTTTGGCCGATGTGCCGCGCGTCCCGCTCTGCTGGGCCAGCGGAGCAGAGAGCGCCAGCGCCTGGCTAATATTGCCCTGCTTGTACGCCTGCTGAGCCTGGGCCAGCTGCCCATAGAATAGCGCGTCCGCCGCCTGCTGACGGCGCGCCGCTGAATCATTACCGCCGAGATCCGCCGCCCGGCTTAAATATTGCGATGCGGCCTGGAAGTCACCGTTGCGCTGGGCGATATATCCCATCCCGGCCAGCGCGTCCGCATCCTGCGGGTTGGTTTGCAGCACTTGTTCAAACTGCTGCTTCGCCACCGCGGTATTGCCGCTATTCAGGTTAACGAACCCCTGACCGCGCGCCTGGCCGCTTATCCGCTGACGATAGTAATTCTGTACTTCGGTATCCTGCGGGTGACGCTGCATCCAGGTATCGTAAAACGCCCGATCGCCCTCCTGCGGCCCCAGCCACAGCAGCGCCTGGCGTAGACCGCTGTCGGCATCTTTACTGCCGCTGGCCATCGATTCCAGGATTGAAATCCCTTCCCGCCGGGTATCTTCCCGCCAGGTCAACGCCTTGCCTAAAGCCACGCGCGGGGCGTTCTCCTGCGGATACCGCGCCACGTACTGACGCAGTTCGCTGACCGCCTGGGGATAGAGCGCTTTGTCGCTGGCCATGGTCATGTAGTACTCACCGGCCAGCCCCGGTGGCGGGGTGTTGCCGTTGAACATGCTGCGCCAGGTCGTCAGCGCAGCCGGAATATTGCCGCTGCGCGCCTGCTGTCTGGCCAGACTCAGCTGCCCCTGCGGCACCTGCGCCATTTTTTTGGCATTATCCAGCTCCTGCAGGTTTGGGCTCTCTGGCGACACTTTCGCCAACCGCGCCCGCCACTGGGCCGCCGCCTGAAGGTCGCCGCCCTGCTGCGCCCACAGCGCCATCAGATACATGGCCTGCGTGTTATTGGCATCAACCAACAGAACTTTCTGCAGCGATTCCATCGCCAGCTCATCGTGCGATTTTTCGTGCCAGTAGTTCGCCTGGGCAAACAGCGCCTGCAATGCGGCATCATTCCCCGCAGCCATGGCATCACCGAGGGTGCCGAGGGTCAGCGCGCCGGACAGGCAAAACGTGGATAATCTGCGGGTCGCCCTGCTGTTCATTTTAATGGCTCGTTTCATTGGCTATCCCCCGAACTCAGGCGCTTGCGTGCATGGCGTTTAAACATGGCGGTAAGCGCCAGGCCGATGATCGTTGTCGCAAGCAGTCCCAGCAGCGCAAGCAGACCGGAGTGCTGGTTGGCATACCAAACGGCCATCATGTACCACGGCATCTGCCCGCTCGGGAATGGCGTACTCACCTGGAAGCTGCGAACCCCATTATCGCTGGTGATAACCGCCGTATCGCCGCGGATACCGGCGTTGATTCGCGGTGAATCAAGGTCGCTTTTCAGCTTCGTCAGCTGATCATCGTTGCTGGCCATCGCCACCACCACCGTGCGCTGTGGATTCCACGGTGAACGGTAGCTGATAAAGCCGCGCCAGGCGCTGCTGGAAGAGAGATAGCGATCGGCATCCAGGCTGGCGGATGTCCAGTCGCCGGCCAGCCACCGCTGTACTTTTGAACTCAGTCCCGACTCGCGTACGCCCAGCTGATTATCCGCCTGATAATAAGGAGAATCTTCTAACAAGCGCTGGTTAAACGTTTTCTGATCGAGGGCGCTGACCGCCAGCACATCGCGATTGTGCAGGTACTGAAGGCCGGCGCCACCGCTGGGGATGCCTAAAACAACGCGGTTGTTCGCCAGCGCCGTGCCGGTGGCATTACCCGATCGGGCGGCGAGGTTTAACAGCGTAGCGACCTGCGTTTCCGACGGTTTTTCCGCCAGCAGCAGCGTGGTTTGTGAATAGTCCGCCAGCCGCGAGAACGGGAACGAAGCGCCGACGAAATAGGAGAGATTCGGCAGCAGCGAGAAGTGTCGCGTATTGCTCAAATCAATCCACGAATCATCGGTAATCCGGCTCTTGATATTGTTATTAAGCACCACCGAACAGGGGGCGTTTTGTTTCGGCACCACGTTGAAATAGAGCGACAGCTGGTTATCCCCGTAAATCAGATACGGCGCCAGCGGAATGGTAAACCGCTCCTGACGCACGTCGCCGCCCAGATGACGCCATAATTTCTCCAGCGGCCCCTGCTTGTTCAGCGGCAGGTTGTGCAGGAAAGTGTTATTGAGCGTCACGCTTAATAACGACTGCTCCTCATTAATCCAGTTTTCCGACGGGAAACGGTAGCCAATCTGCAAGGGAATGGTTTCCCCGTCCCACAGATAGAGGTCCGGCGCCGCGCGGAAAGCCACGCGCAGCGGTTCATGCCAGACGCCGTTTACGGTCATACTCTGATCTTTACGCAGCAGCTCGCTGATTTTTACCGGCCGATCGGTTGGGATCCAGCGCGGGGCATCATACGGCTTGCCGATCGGGATCGCCTGCGGATCCACGCTCAGGCTCGCGGTCTGCGCGGCAATATTACCGCGGGTCAGCCGCCAGGCTGCCGCACGCAGCGCCGCATCATTCTGCCCGACGATCAGCAGCAGTTTGTAGGTGGGGTTACCCGGGTTATCGACAATCTGCAGCAGCGGTTTATCGGTTTGCGGCAGCGTCAGCCCGCCGACCTGGTCACCCGGATGGCCGATAATAATACCGTGACGCTCCGGTAAACGGTCGCGCAGCGCGCTAAAAGCAATCCCGCGATAATCCGCCTGAATACCCAGCCACGACGAGAGCAGCGCTGCGGCGCTGAAGATATCCGCTCCCGATTTCTCCGGGTAGGCCACCGCGATGTCCGCCGGGGTCATCTGCATGCTGTCGAAGAATGGACGCGGGAAGTGACTCAAATCGTTGCTGAGATTCAGCGGCTGGCTTTCCCAGTTAAAACGCGAAGCCGGTAAAACCGTGACGCCCGACGTGTCATGCATGTTGAGCTGGCACTGCATGTTGTCGCCATCATTCACCTTAAAGCTCAGGTTGTTGCTGGAGACCATTAGCGCCGCCGGAATATCCAGCTGATAGTGAGAAACGTCCGCCCCGTCGGTGCCCAGCGGCACCGTGCCTAAAGGCTGGCCGTTGAGCATCAATTGCAGCGTGGCGTTGCGGGTGGCCATATCCGGCGAGACCTGAACATCCAGCATCAGCTCGGCATGGGTCACCACCTGGTCTGAAGGCAGCGTAAACCCCGCGCCGCCCTGCTGTTGGCCGCCGCTGAGGATAATGCCATCCGGCATCCCCATTTGAGCCAGATTAAGACTGCCCCCGACCACCGGCGTTAACGGCGCCACATCCGGCATTGCCGTATGAGTCGGCGGTGGCATGACGGGGAGCGAGGCGGCCGGATCCGCCGCCGCGGGTTCTGCTGTCGTGGGTGTCGATGCGGTCGACGACTCGGACGCGACAGCGGGTTCTGAGTTCACCGGAACCTCCGCTGCGGCCGACGACTCCGCTGCGGCGGTCGACGCCGACTCATCGGCGGGAAGGCCGCCCGTGGTCGCGCCCGGTAACGGGAAATTCAGCGGCGCAGAACGATCGGCCGGCGCCTCTTCACCGTGCAGCGCCGGTATGGAAAACATGCCGGCCAGCAGCGCAAGCGTGGTTAATCGCTTCATAATTGGCCATCCTCCTGCGCGGTACTGGCGACAGGTTTCTGCTGGCGACGGCCGCGTCGTGTTTTCCAGCTCAGCCAGAACAGTTCAAACACGCAGCGTAAGATGGTGAAAAATGACCGGAACGGGTTGTCCTGCGGACGCGGCGGGTTAATCCATGCATCGGCGCGCGCCAGCACCACTCGCACCAGTTCACGGCGCAGCGAGAGGGGAATATTTTCATCAAACTTGAGGCGAATAAAGTTTTCATCCGCGGTCACCTGTTCGGCGGGAATACAAATCGCACCAGATTGCAGGATCAGCTCAATCTCTTCGATATCATCCTGCAGATGGCGATCGTCCGGGACCGCGATGCGGCATCCGCCCATCGACAGGTCTGCGGTGTGGCTACGCGACACGATGCCGCTGGCGTAGTGAATCAACACCGGAATATTGACGTCGATACGGATCGTTTTCCGCACCTGGCGGGTTTCCCGCGCGACGGCAATCGCCGCCAGCAGGAAGATCAGGCTGTACAGTCCCCAGCCAACGTTCAGCGCGATAACGTTAGGATCCGAGCCGAAATAGTCATGGCCAATGGCCCTGACAATACCGACAATCACGCCAACCGCGAGCAAACACGCCACCACCAGATGCGGCCTGACGACGGTAAAGTCGAAGTAGCCCACATCCAGCAGCCCCCCTTTGTCGGTCACGTTGAATTTACCGCGTTTGGGGAAAATCATCGTCACCAGCGTCGGCAGCACCAGATGGAATGCCAGCACGATGTCATAGATTTCCCCCCAGAAGCTGTAGCGATAGCGGCCGTTCATCCGCGAGCCGACATAAATCGCAAGGAACAGATGCGGGAGCGCATACGAGACAATCAGGCTCGCTGAGGAGTAGATAATATTCAGGTTAAACAACAGATAAGCTAACGGTGCGGTGACAAACACGACCCGTGGCAGGGCGAACTGATAGTAGAGCATGGCGCTGAGGTAACACAGGCGCTGCTGGAAGGTCAGCCCGCGGCCCAGGAGCGGGTTATCGAGGCGGAAGATTTGCGTCATCCCACGCGCCCAGCGGGTCCGCTGAATGACGTGCACGACTAAACGTTCGGTGGCTAAACCCGCTGCCAGCGGAATATCGAGAAACGACGATTTCCAGCCCAGGCGCTGAAATTTAAGCGCGGTGTGCGCATCTTCGGTCACGGTTTCCACCGCAAAACCACCGATATCATCCAGCGCTTTACGGCGAATCACGGCGCAGGAGCCGCAGAAGAAGGTCGCATTCCAGTTATCGTTGCCCTGCTGAATCGGGCCATAGAACAGCATCCCTTCATTGGGGATGTTGCGGCCGACGGAGAGGTTGCGTTCAAACGGGTCCGGCGAATAGAAATAGTGCGGGGTCTGCACCAGCGCCAGCATCGGGTCTTTGAGGAAGCCGCCAACCGTCGCCTGCAGGAACACGCGGGTCGCCACGTGGTCACAGTCGAAGACGCAAATCAGCTCTCCCTGAGTCAGGGTCATCGCGTGGTTCAGGTTACCCGCTTTGGCGTGTTTATTATCATTACGGGTGATATAGCCGACGCCGACATCGGCGGCGAACACCGCAAATTCGCTACGTTTCCCGTCGTCCAGCAGATAGATTTTCATTTTATCCGCCGGGTAATCGATACACTGCGCAGCCAACACGGTATCGCGCACGACTTCCAGCGGTTCGTTATAGCTGGGAATATAAATATCGACCGTCGGCCACGTGCTCATATCATCGGGCAGCGGGACGATTTCTCGCTTCAGCGGCCAGACCGTTTGCAGGTAGTTCAGCAGCAGCATTACCCAGATATAGACTTCCGCCAGAAACAGCCCCATCCCCAGCACCGTCTCAATGGTGGAGTTAAAATGCAGGGTCTGCGTCAGGCGAAAATACATATAACGGGTAGACATCAGCAGCGAAGTCACGACCATAATGACCGAAATACTGCGCTTTTTGCTAAATCCCATTAAGAACAGAATACCGATACTTAACAGACCAAAAAGATACTGCTTTTGGCTGTCCATCGGCGTAATAATGACCAGAACGGCAATCGGCGACAGCACCAGTGCCAGCAACCAGAAAAGAGACTTTTTCATTCAGCAGCCCTGCAATAAGTTAAAGCCCTGACATACGAGGCTGGCTGTGCACCGTGCCGTCGCCAATTTTAATACCCAACAGCGCAGAGATTTTTTTTGCCATAATTTCAATATCAAAGGCGGCTGCAGAGGAAGAGCTAAAGTCGAGAATCGACTTCTGGGAAGCATTCGCTTCAACGACGCTCTCATCACGATGGATAATACCCAACAGACGATCGCCCAGTTTATCCTCCATCAGAGCGGTGACGTCACGGCTGACCTGACGGCGGTTATCACTCTGATTCAGCACGAAAAAGTGCCCAAGTTTGTGGTTTAGCTTACCGCCGGTTAAACGCTGCTTTTCGACGTGCGACAGGGTCGACATCGAGGCGGTGTCCGCCAGCAGCGGCACCAGGTGCAGATCGGCCAGCGGCGTTAAGGCCGTCAGCGCCGGTGAAGGGCCGGGTGGCAGGTCGGCTATGATAATTAATCCGGGATAATTCAATAATGCCGCCAGCCCGCGGGTGAGGAAATGGGCGTCCGTGGCAAGGTGTTCATCAAAAGCCTGATGCTGCGCCTCGCTGACGTCGCCATACGGCAGGACAAAAATATTGCTGCCCGCGCTCAGTACGCACTGGCTCCAGTCATGAAGCTCCAGCGCTTTCGCAACATAGCCGCGCTCATCGCTAAGAGGGACGCCAAAATGCAGACGCAGCGCATTTTGCACGTCAAAATCGATCGCCAGGACTTTGCTGCCTGCGCGAGCTAATGAATAGGCCAGATTTGCCGCGAGGGTCGTTTTTCCTACGCCGCCTTTGGGAGAACACACGCAGATCAACGGCATGTCGCAATCCTTTCTAAAAGTGATTTCAGCGGCTGATCTTTATTTTTCGCCACCGGTTCAACGGCTTTTGCCGCAAATAAATGAGCATAGCCTTCCGCCGCCTGTGCAGACGGCACGACCGGGCGAACCGCTACCGGTGGTGCAGGCGCAACGGCTGGTGCGGGCGCAACGGCTGGAGCAGGCGCAACGGCTGGAGCGGGCGCAGCGGCTGGAGCGGGCGCAGCGGCTGGAGCGGGAGCAGGCGTATGGGGTACGGCCATTGCCGGCACAGATTCTGCTGCCCACGTATGTTCTGCAACCGAAAGGGGGTCATGTGGCGCTGAAACGGAGACAGGGGGTGGCATGACCGGAGCCGGGGCTGTAGGTGACGTTGGTTGCGGCGTGTGCGCGGATTCTGCCTCGACCCAATGAAACATATCCGTCGGCACCGGCTGCGGTATCGGTAACGATACCGATCCTCCCATGGCCAGCGAGGATTCTTTTTCTTCCCCAGGAGAGAGCTGATTGAGAATAACCCAATCTCCCTGTTCTCTGGCGGCTGCGTGTGATGAAAGGTCCTTGAAATCCAGACTTTGCGTACGAGTCTTTTCCTTGAAGCGCTGCAAATCATCATAATGGTTCATGGATAACCTCATGATTCTAATAAATAATATTTTAGCTGTTTTTATTTTGATACTACGCCTTTAGAGCATAGTTTATTTTATTGTTTTTCATCAACTTAAGTTGGTCAGAATGACCAACAATACAATGACGTTGTAGAGGAGTATCGTTCAAGGTGGCGTAAATCACTGATAATTTTGCGGTTACCCTATCATTTCTTATAAGAAATGATAGCTCCATTTTTTAGGAGGTCCTGTGATCCCACCAAACCTGAGCTCAGCGCCCCCTTAAAATAACCAGGTTTTTCTCTAATTGATCTTTAGATAATGCGCAGAACAAAATAACTATGATGCGTGATGGAATATATTTTAGACTTTTTATATCGTTGTATAAATAGGTCAAATTAATTATTTAAGTCGAAAAACAGCAGTCAGGTACTTTCTCAAGCCTGACTCTTCTCCGGGCATAATAAGCGGCTGCTGCCGAAAGTTTTGACGCCTTCGACAGCAGCAGGGAACATCAGGCGAGCTGTTTTTGCTGATTTTCATCCTGGTCAACGGCAAAACAGGCGACCAGCTGACCCCGGTAATCTTTCAACTGCGGCTGCAGCTGGGTACACGGGCCGAAACGACGGCGGCAGCGGGCGTTAAACGCACAGCCCGGCGGCGGATTCAACGGGCTCGGCAGTTCGCCGGTCAGCTTAATACGTTCGCGGCGATCGTCCGGATTCAGGCGTGGCGTGGCCGACAGCAGGGCCTGAGTATACGGATGCTGCGGATTGTTGAAGATCTGATCCTTGGACCCTTTCTCCACGCAGCGGCCGAGATACATCACCATCACTTCATCCGCAATGTGCTCCACGACCGACAGGTCATGGGAGATGAACACATACGACAGCCCCATATCCTGCTGCAGATCCATCATCAGGTTCAGCACCTGCGCGCGGACCGACACATCCAGCGCGGAGACAGGTTCATCGGCAATCACCACATCCGGGTCCAGCATCAGACCACGGGCAATCGCGATGCGCTGCCGCTGACCGCCGGAGAACATGTGCGGATAGCGATCGTAATGCTCCGTTTTCAGCCCGACCTTCGCCATCATCGCCAGCGCTTTTTCACGGCGCTGTTCTTTGCTCAGCGACGTATTGATCTGCAACGGTTCTTCCAGAATCTGACCCACTTTCTTACGCGGATTCAGCGAGCCGTAGGGGTTCTGGAACACAATCTGGATTTTCTGCCGACGCAGCTTTTGCGCCGTGGCGTCTGGCTTTAATAAGTCCTGACCCTGATAGTAAAGCTCGCCGCCGGTCGGGATCTCAATCATCGTCAGCAGACGGCCCAGCGTCGATTTTCCACAGCCGGACTCGCCAACCACCGCCAGCGTTTTCCCGCGTTCGAGGGTAAAGGAGACCCCGTCCAGCGCCTTAACCAGCCTTTCCGGCGCAAACAGCCCCTTCTTCACCGGGTAATATTTTTTCAGATCAATGGCCTGCAACAAGAACTGTTGCGTGGTGGCCTCATGGGTACTCATAGCGTAGGCCTCCCGGCATCATCCAGTGGGTAGTGGCATTTCGACTGACGGGCGCCGTCGACGCGGTTCAGCTCAGGCTCCTCGCTGCGGCACTTATCCGTGGCATAGGGGCAGCGCGGGTTTAACAGACAGCCGTTGGGGCGGTCATATTTCCCTGGCACGACGCCCGGCAGCGACGCCAGCCGCGCTTTATCCTGGGCAAACTCCGGCAGCGCGCGCAGCAGCGCCTGAGTATAAGGATGGCGCGGTGCGCGGAAGATATCCTTCGCATCGCCCGTCTCCACAACCTGACCGGCGTACATCACAATAATTTTGTGTGCCGCCTCAGCCACCAGCGCCAGATCGTGGGTGATCAGGACCAGCGCCATGTTCTCTTTTTGCTGCAGCTCCAGCAGCAGCTCAATGATCTGCGCCTGGATGGTCACATCCAGCGCGGTGGTCGGTTCATCCGCAATCAGCAGCTTGGGCCGGCAGGCAATCGCCATGGCGATCATCACGCGCTGGCTCATCCCGCCGGAAAGCTGGTGCGGATAGACATCAAGACGCGATGCCGGGTCAGGGATGCCAACCAGCGTCAGCAGATCGATCGCCCGCTGGATACGGGTTTTCTTATTTCCGCCCTGATGTACTTTAATGGCTTCCATAATCTGATAGCCGACGGTGTAACACGGATTCAGGCTGGTCATCGGGTCCTGGAAGATCATCGCCACTTCCGCCCCCACCAGCTGGCGGCGCTCTTTTTCTGAGATACGCTTCAGATCGCGGCCATTAAATTCCAGCTTATCCGCCATCACGCGGCCGGGATAATCAATCAGCCCCATGATCGCCAGTGAGCTGACCGATTTACCTGAGCCGGACTCGCCGACAATGCCAACCACTTCACCCTGGTTCACGCTGTAACTCACGCGGTCTACCGCGCGAAACGGTGTCCCTTCGTCGCCGAAGTGCACCGATAATTTATCCACATTCAATAACGCCATCTCGAACCTCTTACTGCTTCAGTTTGGGATCGAGCGCGTCACGCAGACCGTCACCCATCAGGTTAAATGCCAGCACCGTCAGCAGAATCGCGACACCCGGGAAGGTGACGACCCACCAGGCACTCTGCGCGAACTGCAACACGTCGGAGAGCATCGTGCCCCACTCCGGTGTCGGCGGCTGCGCACCCATGCCAAGGAAGCCAAGAGCGGCCATATCGAGAATGGCGTTAGAGAAGCCCAGCGACGCCTGAACAATCAGCGGAGCAAGGCAGTTAGGAAGAATGTTGATGAACATCTGACGGATTGCCCCCGCGCCTGCCACCCGTGAAGCGGTGACGTAGTCGCGGTTCACTTCCACCAGCACCGCCGCACGAGTCAATCGCACGTAGTGCGGCAGGGCGACAAAGGTGAGCGCCAGCGAAGCGTTCACGATCGAGGGGCCGAAGATAGCCACCAGCACCAGCGCCAGCAGCAGGCTCGGCAATGCCAGCATGATATCGACAACACGCATGATGATGGAGTCGATCACCCCGCCGAAGTAGCCGGCAATCAGGCCCAGCACCACGCCGAGAATCAGCGACAGCACCACGACCAGACAGCCAACCAGCAGCGACAAGCGCGCGCCGTACATCAGTCGCGACAGAATATCGCGGCCCACGTCATCGGTCCCCAGAAGATGCGCAAAGCTTCCCCCCTCCTGCCAGGCCGGCGGCGCCAGCAGCACGTCGCGGAACTGATCCGCCGGGTTATAAGGGGCGAGGAAGTTAGCGAACACGGCGATAATAATCATAATCGCGACGTAGACCAGGCCGACAACCGCCCCTTTGTTGCGTTTAAAATAGTGCCAGAACTCCTGCAAAGGGGTCATTGGCACCGGTGCGGCGACAACTTTATTTTCAGTAATTTGTGACATGATGGCCCCTTACTTCTTATGCCGAATACGCGGGTTCACCACGCCGTACAGCAGATCGACCAGCAGGTTGACGAGGATAATCATCGTCGCGACCAGCAGTACCCCACCCTGAACCACCGGGTAATCACGGCGTTGCAGCGCATCGATCAGCCAGCGCCCTAAACCAGGCCAGGAGAAGATGGTTTCGGTCAGAATGGCGCCCGCCAGCAGCGTCCCTACCTGTAGCCCAATCACCGTGACCACCGGCAGCATAGCGTTACGCAGCGCGTGGACCACGATGACGCGCATCCGGGTCAGCCCCTTGGCGCGCGCGGTGCGAATATAATCTTCGCCCAGCACTTCCAGCATCGAGGAGCGGGTCATACGCACGATAACGGCCAGCGGAATGGTGCCCAGCACCACGGCTGGCAGAATCATGTGCATTAAGGCATCAATAAAATCGCCCGGCTCGCCCCAGATAGCGGTATCGATGAGCATAAAACCGGTCAGCGGCAGGGTATCGTCAAGGAACACGGTATCGCTGATACGTCCGGAGACTGGCGTCAGGTTGAGCTGGACTGAAACCAGCATGATCAGCATCATTCCCCACCAGAAGATCGGCATGGAATAACCGGTCAGCGCGAGGCCGACGGAGGTGTGATCGAAGATAGAGCCGCGTTTGACCGCCGCCAGTACGCCCACCGGAATACCGACGATAACGGCGAAAATCATCGCGCACACGCCCAGTTCCATCGTGGCTTTAAAGCGCGGCACGAACTCCTGCCACACGGGAATACGGCTTTTCAGCGAGATGCCTAAATCCCCATGCAAGACACCCCAGATATAGTGGGCATACTGTTGCCACATCGGCTTATCAAGGCCCATTTCAGCCAGCAGCTGAGCGTGACGTTCAGGGGAAATACCACGTTCGCCCGCCATAATCATCACCGGGTCACCGGGAATCATATGCACAAAGGCAAAGGTGAGAAGGGTAATACCGATAAATGTCGGGATGACAAGTCCCAAACGTCGGAGGATGAACTGCAACATAACCCGGATTCTCTATAGTGACGCCCCGCCTGGTGACAGGACGTCTGTATTGCTCACAAATGAAATCCCCCCTCCCCGTTAAGGGAGAGGGGAAACATACTGTTTATTATTCGACAGAGACGTTTTCGAAGTGGTGCTTGCCTAACGGGTCAACCACGTAGCCTTTGACTTCTTTACGCACCGGCTCATAAACGGTGGAGTGAGCGACGATCAGCGCCGGAGCCTGGTCATGCATCACAACCTGAGCCTGCTTATAAAGCTCGATACGTTTGTTGTGGTCATCGGTGGCACGTGCCGGCTGAATCAGATCTTCAAACGGCTTGTAGCACCAGCGAGAGTAGTTCGAGCCGTCTTTTGCTGCTGCGCAGCTGAACAGGGTAGCGAAGAAGTTATCCGGATCCCCGTTGTCGCCGGTCCAGCCCATCATCACGGTCTGGTGCTCGCCTGCTTTCGCACGCTTCAGATACTCGCCCCATTCGTAGGTGACGATCTTGGCCTGGACGCCAATTTTGGCCCAGTCAGCCTGGATCATCTCAGCCATACGGCGCGCGTTCGGGTTGTACGGACGCTGTACCGGCATTGCCCACAGATCGATGGAGAAGCCTTTTTCCATGCCGGCTTCTTTCAGCAGCGCTTTCGCTTTTTCCGGATCGTAAGTGTAGTCTTTAACGTCGTCGTTATAGCCCCACATGGTCGGCGGAATCAGGTTTTTCGCGGACTGGCCAGCGCCCTGGTAAACGGCTTTGATAATCGCTTCTTTATTTACCGCATAGGTCAGCGCCTGGCGGACTTTCACGTTATCCAGCGGTTTCTTCTCGGTGTTGAAGGAGAGATAGCCGACGTTCAGGCCCGGCTGTTCCAGCAGGTTAATGTTCTTATCTTCTTTCATGCGCGCGATGTCGGCCGGGTTCGGGTACGGCATCACCTGGCACTCATTCTTCTGCAGTTTGGCATAGCGCACGGAAGCATCAGGGGTAATGGAGAAGACCAGGCGATCGATCTTCGGCTTGGTGCCCCAGTAGCCCGGGAAGGCTTTATAGAGAATACGGGAGTCTTTCTGGTATTGCAGCAGCTGGAACGGCCCGGTACCGATTGGGTTCAGGTCCACTTTTTCCGGCGAACCGGCTTTCAGCATATTGTCGGCATACTCTTTGGACAGAATAGAGGCGAAGTCCATAGCCAGGTCAGCGAGGAACGGCGCTTCCGGGCGGGTCAGCACAAACTGGACGGTTTTATCGTCGACTTTCTTCACTTCGCTAATCAGGTCAGGGAGGCCCATCCCTTCGAAGTATTCATAGCTGCCGCCGGACACTTTATGGTACGGGTTTTGCGCGTTTTTCTGGCGATCGAACGAGAATACAACGTCGTCGGCATTCAGGTCGCGAGTGGGTTTAAAGTCTTTATTATCCTGCCACTTCACGCCCTGACGCAGGTGGAATGTATAGGTTTTGCCGTCCTCGCTCACTTCCCATTTTTCCGCCAGCCCCGGAATAACTTCCGTAGTACCGGTTTTGAATTCAACCAGGCGGTTATAGATGGGCACCGAGCTGGCGTCATAGGTTGTACCAGAAGTGAATAGCTGTGGGTTAAAGCCTTCCGGCGAACCTTCAGAACAATAAACCAGGGTCTTAGCCTGAACGCTTGCTGCAACGGTCAGGGCGACCAGGCTCAGACCAAGCTTCAGCATCCCTGACTTTTTCAAGGAAATACTCATTATTCTGCTCCAAATGTGATGTTGTTTGCATATATCCGCCAGGCCTTTATTTATTTTTTACCCGGTCTGGTCGGTGGTGCCCGAAGGCCTGGATGAGAGATGGGGATTCCTTTCACAAAAACGCCTGAGTTGCAGTGCGGATTCTCCATGAAATGCCCCTCATGCCCTACAATCTGTCAACAGAATGCGTAAACGTCAATACAGCCAACCGGGTTTTACATCCGGGGTGAGAATCAGCAGGCAAAGATTAAAAAAACTTCAAGACGCTATTTTCAGCAGAGAAATTTATGCTAGCGGCGAGCAGGCAGCATAAATGTCTTAATACTTCTTAACAGCTAGTGATAAGCAATTCTGGTAAATGGTGAAAATTTATTACGATGTGGCCAATATGTGAGCGATTAATAGCGCGAACGTTAAAACGCACAGCGGAAAATGCTGCAGTTATCCATAAGCTTCGCGAAAAAAGAACCTTAGATATATAAAAAAATACAATGGAAGATGTCACAAAATAGTTAACAGACAACATGAAACAAGGATTCGTGCTTTTTTTGTGACTTTGGTTAACTATCACACTCCGACATCGTGGCGCCCGGCGCGCTGCTCAACGCCATTGATGGAAGGGATCTCATTTTTACGGTGGTTTGGGCAGAGGTCTGTTTTTCCTGCCGGCAGAGGGAGACCGGCAAATAGGCCTGAGGGGCGTTAAGCCAGCTAAAAATTGCTGAGGTACACATGACCGGTCAGGGCCGCAGGCATCGTCGAACCTCTGCCCCCGGAGGTTCTCATCCTCACCGGCTTCAGATGCAAAAAAGCCTGCTCATTGAGCAGGCTTTTAAATTTGGTCGGTGATAGAGGATGACTCACCACTGCGTGGCTCGCCCTGCGGGCCGTTGCTTAAGCAACGTTCCCTCGCTACGCTCGGGTCGAACCTCTGCCCCCGGAGGTTCTCATCCGCACCGGCTTCAGATGCAAAAAAGCCTGCTCGTTGAGCAGGCTTTTAAATTTGGTCGGTGATAGAGGATGACTCACCACTGCGTGGCTCGCCCTGCGGGCCGTTGCTTAAGCAACGTTCCCTCGCTACGCTCGGGTCGAACCTCTGCCCCCGGAGCTTCTCATCCTCACCAGCTTCAGATGCAAAAAAGCCTGCTCATTGAGCAGGCTTTTAAATTTGGTCGGTGATAGAGGATTCGAACCTCCGACCCCTTCGTCCCGAACGAAGTGCGCTACCAGGCTGCGCCAATCACCGAATGCGGGCGCATCTTACTGCTGAGACTCACACCCGTCAATGCCTTATTTGGAAAAAATAGCTCAAGCGGCGAGAAACTCGCCACTCCCGCTATTTCGCCACGGTTTTCCCCGCATCGGCAACGCGGCACCAGTTGTTATGCTCATTAATTCCACCGTCCGGCGAGGTGTAGCCCAGACAACCCATGATGGTGTCATACAGCTCAACATGACGACGCGGGACTTTCATCGCCGCCTGCTCTTTGAGGCGGGCAAACGAAGCAGCATGATCCGGCGCGGCCAGATATTTATCCGACATCCACACCATCATCGGCACACGGAACTGTTCCGGCGGCGCCATCTTACGTGGCGTACCGTGCAGGTGTTCATGCTCGTTGATTGACTCCCCGTGATCGGCGGCATAGAACACAATCGCCTTCTTATCACGCAGCTGGTCCAGCACGCTCACGATAAAGTGATCGACATAGGTCACGCTATTATCGTAAGAGTTGATCAGCTCCGCTTTCGAGCATTTGCTGTCCACGCCCACACACTCCGGCTGCCACTGCGCAAAGCTGCGCGGGTAACGCTGGGTATAGTTAAAGTGCGAACCTTTGGTATGGAGAATAATCAGGTGTTTACCATGGTCATTCTTCATCAAAGAGCGCTTAACCTCATCCACCAGCAGCATGTCGTCCACGCTTTTGCCGCGGTTACGCGGTTCAGCGCCAATCTGCTCACGATAGGCAATGCTGTTCGCCATGGTATTGCTGTAGAACCACATCTCGCTCTGCATCGCATACAGGTCGCCGGTAAAGCCGAGCTGGTGCAAGACAGCAAAGACGTTTTGCTCTTTCAGCGTTCGCTGCGGGTTGTCTTCCGCCCCACCCTCACGCACAAACATGCAGCGCAGAGAGAGTTTGGTCGCGGTATCGCAGGAGTAGCCGCGGAAGGCCACCAGGTTTTTCTCCTGAGCCAGCTTCGGCGTGGTATTGCGGTTATAACCCAGGATCCCCATATGGTCCCAGCGGGTGGTTTCACCGATAATGAACACCACGTAGGTATCATCCAGGCCCTGCGGCTCGACATAGGTGAATTTTTTGGCAGGGTTTATCAACGACTTGTTATCTGAGGACTCATCCACCTGCGCCCAGGCGTACAGCCCCAGCGCGGAAAGCCAGTTCGATGGCAGATACGAGTTGGCAATCACCCCGCCGTAGCTCGGCATATCGACTTCAGAGCTACGCTCAACATCCTTCTGCCGCAGTTCGAGCAGGCGAATCGGTCCCCAGACCATTAACCCGGCGAGAGCAACGATGGCGATATTTTTTACCCGCTGGCCCGGCGTCCGAATTTGCCGCAGCAGAGTATGCTGGCAGCGGTTACTCCAGATAAGCAGCAGCGGCGGAGCGCTGACCAGCGCCAGCCACAGAATCAAATACCAACCCACCACCTCCTGAGAGAGGTCGATATCCGTGGTCATCACCGACGCAATGATGCCGTAGCCAATCACCACGTTCAGGAAGGTCATGTAATAGCTGGCGGCAGCGGAGAAAATCACCACCAGCGTGGCGAGTATTCGCCAGACGCGCCGCCCCAGCAGCGACAGAACACGTAGCAGGAAAAACGTCACCAGCACGGTGGCAACCAGTTCCACAATCCCGGAAAGCCCTTTCCAGAGGGTAAATTCCTGCGCATAACCATCAAGGCGACGGAAAAGCACAGCAACGTTCATAAACCAGCCGATGTACAGCGCCAGCCAAAGGCTGACTTTCTGCTGTGTCATCGTTCTAATATAATTCATGCATGAAACCTGGAAAAAGAAGAGATAAAACCACCTGACTTACGCGATATAAGCGGGCAGGTTAATAGGGTGCGTTCAGGTTGATTAACTACTCAAACCCATTCGAGATGCCTTGAGGCGACGGGCTCGTGAATCCTCTGGAGCTTACTCAAGTAAGTGACTGAGGCGAACGAGCGCAGTCAACAATAAGGCAGTTTGAAGGACGGAGAGTATAAGAAACCTCTACAAAGCGCGCTAAGTAGACCACAGAGAAAGGAAAAAGTACCAGGTGGGAGTGTGATCCAACCAAACATTTACAAAACATTTGGTTGGACAGGCACAAATAGCTCAGGAATATCGGTATGACGCCGCAAAGAGGGCGTATCAGGCGTGGGCTTCGCTGTAAACTTCACCTTTCGGCTGGCGAATCGTCGTCGAGAGCGCCAGGGAGAGAATCAGCAGGGCAAAGATAACGCAGAAGGTCACGTAGAACCCACCGAACAGCGAGGCAATCAGCGATCCGCAGATGCTGCCGATACCAAAGCCCAGATAGATGACGCCGTAGTTTTTTGCCAGATTATTCAGACCGAAAAATTCACTGACCAGCGACGGGAACACGGTAATCGTTCCACCGAAGTTAAAGGCGACGCAGGCAATCGCGGCAAAGAAGGTTGTGGCGTTCAGCGGCGCGAACAGCAGCGCAGCCATGCCGACCAGGGAAACCACCTGACCGATAGTAATGACGCGGATACGGGAAATTTTATCCGACAGAATCCCCAGAACCAGACGTCCGCTCAGGTTGGCGATAGAGATAACGGTGACCGCATTCGCCGCCGTCGCGACATCCAGATGCACCATCCCTTGCGCGATATCTTTCGCGACGCCAATAACATACAGACCGCTCATGCAGGCCGTCAGGAACATCACGGCGAGCATCCAGTACTGCGGTTTACGCATCGACTCGGCCAGCGTGAAGTCATTCTCCACCACGCCATTATGCGAGGCGGCGGTATGATTCGGCGCATCTTTCATTAAGGTGGCGCCGAAGACAATCATCACCAGGACAATGGCGCCCCAGATAATAAAGGTTTTCTCCAGCCCGACGGTGGCCAGCAGGTGGCTATCGATAAATTTGAACCCGAGGCTACCGAGGCCATAGGAACCGATGGAAAAGGCGGAAATCAGCCCTTTACGCTCCGGGAACCACTTCACGCAGTTGGAGAGCGTCAGTAGATAGCCCGCGCCGTCCGCCAGGCCCACCAACAGGCCTGCGCTGAGCCAGAGCATCATCAGGCTGTTGGCGTGAGCGGTCAGGAAAAAGCCGAGCCCCAGCAGAACACCGGATGCCATCGTGACGCGTCTGACGCCAAAGCGTTCCTGCAGTTTACCGGCGACAGAAGAGGATAGCGCCAGACCGAGGCTTAACAGACCGAAGGAGAAAGCCACCTGGCTTACCGGTTCGTCCAGTTTTGCGGAAAGGGAACTGTTGAACAAACTCCATGTATAAACCGATCCCAGCGCGAATTGTGTGACGATCGTGCCGGCAAGCGTAAGCCAGCGGGTATATTGACTGTTTGCAGCGTTCATAGCAGATATCCTGAATAATTAACTGCCGCCACAATAGCGAAGTCACCTGAACGCCAGGGTAAAAAAGGCATGAAATGCCATCAGCAAGGAATGAAATGCATGTGAGCCGGAATGAATGACATTGAAAAAGGCAGGCGCATGACCGCAGCAGAAATAAGTTAGTGACCACTATCTTACAACAATGCGCCATTACTGTGTTTTTTAGGTAACAAGAACGTTTCACGCATGCTAAATAAAGGCTAAAAGTTAGCGCTCACCCCCATCACATAGAGATAGTTGGCGCCCGTTGTCGTATTCTCCGCCTGCGATAATGCCGCCCAGGCCGCAAGGTGTGAATTGAGGGCCATATCCGCCCCGAAGGTGACATCGCGCCAGGCGCCATCCTGACCGCGATTAGGGCCAATCAGATCCGAAGAGAGCGGCTGGTTGTAGCTCACCTGCGCCCACGGATGGACGCCCCATAGCGCCTGATAATCCATACGCCAGCCAAGCGTATTCACGTAGGGGTTGTCTGGCGCGCGGCGCGCGGGTGCGGTCGATATCACCTCGCTACGCAAACTCGCCACCGGGCCGGAAGTGACGCCGTTGGCCAGGGTAAAATTCCATCCCACGCTCATCCCGCGGCCGCTATCCGGCGGAGCCACCGCCTGATTCAGCGCAATACCGGGAAGATCGCCGGACGCATTCATCCGCTCCGCCAGAATATCTTCATAGCGGGGTTGGTGATCGCTATCCCACGTATAGCGTTCAGGGGTATTACTTTTGGTATCGATAGCGATATATTCCTGTTGCCAGGCATTCGCGCCACTGATAAACGAGACCCAGACAACTGCGCACGCCGGGAGCATAATCCCCCGAAGGCCATTGCATTTCTTTATTATCATTAATGCGACTCCAGAAAAGAGCCAAACCGGCATTATTGCTGTGTTTTTATGGGACGGGCTTCCCTGAATACCCTGAATTATGTGATTGGGCGAACGAATGCAGCCAATGCACATGCAACCTGAATAATGGCGGGTATATTTGAGAGTGGTATCCCTGTATTAACTATTATCTTTATCTTTCAGCCGTCAAGGCGAACGCGTAAGTTTTATTGCTAAAGGGAGAGAGACATGCAGCGCTGCGGTTGGGTAAGCCAGGACCCGCTTTACATCCAGTACCATGATAACGAGTGGGGCGTTGCGCAAAGAGATGCCCGCAAACTGTTCGAAATGATCTGCCTTGAGGGCCAGCAGGCCGGTCTGTCGTGGATTACGGTGTTGAAAAAGCGTGAAAATTATCGCCAGGCCTTTCATCAGTTCGATCCGGTTCGCGTCGCCGCCATGAATGAGGCAGATATCGAGCGCCTGCTCCAGGACGCGGGAATTATTCGCCATCGCGGGAAAATTCAGGCCATTATTGGCAACGCCCGCGCCTTCCTGACCATGGAAGAGAGCGGCGAATCGTTTAGCGACTTTGTCTGGTCTTTCGTCGAGAATCAGCCACAGATCTCCCATGCCGCCACCCTGGCGGAGATACCCACCACCACACCGGCCTCCGACGCCCTCTCAAAGGCGCTGAAAAAGCGCGGTTTTAAGTTTGTTGGTTCCACCATCTGCTACTCCTTTATGCAGGCCTGCGGGCTGGTCAACGATCACCTGACGAGCTGCTTCTGTCACCCGGGAGGCGATGATGATCCGCAAGTGGGACGCTAAAGAGACCCGGCCGCTGCTCACGCTGTGGCTGGAAAGCACGATTCATGCCCATCCCTTTATCAACGAAACGTACTGGCACGAGAGTGTCGCCGTTGTACGCGATGTCTACCTGCCTGCAGCCAGCACCTGGGTGTGGGAAGAGAACGCGACGATAAAAGGTTTTGTCAGCGTGATGGAGTCCCGCTTTATCGGTGCGCTGTTTGTCGCGCCGGACGCAATTCGCCGCGGCATCGGCAGCGCGCTGCTGGACGAGGTCAAACAGCATTACCGCTGGCTCAGTCTCGAGGTTTACCAGAAAAACGTTCAGGCGGTGAATTTCTACCATGCGCAAGGCTTCCGGATAGAAGACTGCGCATGGCAGGACGATACGCTACAGCCGACCTGGATTATGCATTGGCCGGCGGATCAAACGCCGTAAGCGTCAGCGCAGGGCCGTCATATTTTTCCAGCCACGCCAGCGCCGTATTCCCGGCGCAGCCGTTGCCCAGCCGCGAAGTCGGAATATCTTTGGTCAGAACATTCACCGCGCCGTTTTTGCAGATACCGGCCTGCGGGTCGATATCAGGCCAGGCCCCTTCGTGTAAACAGATAACCCCTGGACGAATACCTTCCGTCACCACGGCACCGGCCAGCACCTGGCCGCGGGCATTCCACACCCGCACGACATCGCCGTCAGCAATATTGCGCGCCTGTGCGTCCAGCGGATGAAGGGTTAATGGCTCACGACCGGCAACTGCGTACTTTTCTCGCAGCGACGTATGGTTCAGCTGGCTGTGCAGACGATGCGCCGGATGAGCGGACAGCACCTGCAGCTGGCCGGGCTGAGCATTGCCGTGCCACTCGTCCGGTTCCAGCCACATTGGATGCGGTGGACAGTCCGGGTAGGCAAAGCCGGCAATCGTTGGAGAGTGAATTTCAATTTTGCCGCTCGCGGTTTTCAGCGGACTGGCCTGCGGATCGGCACGAAATGCCGCGAAACGGGCAAAACGAGCATTTTCCGGATTTTCCGGCATTTCTATCAGCTGGTTAGCCTGCCAGAACTGGTCAAATGGCGGTAGCGTCACCTGCTGGCTCGCCCCGCGTTGCGCGGCAATCTGATAGAAGGTCTCCAGCCACTGTAGATCGGTTTTCCCTTCGGTAAAACGCGCGCGCCCTCCCTCTTCCCAGCGCTCGCTGAGATCGGCAAAAACGTCAAAATCATCCCGGGCTTCATCGCGCGGCGCGACCACGCGCTTCATCGGCACCAGGTGCTGGTTACTGTAATCGCCGGTCATGGTCATATCGTGACGTTCAAACGAGGTTGTCGCCGGCAGGACAATATCGGCATGGCGGGCGGCGGCGGTCCAGAAGCACTCCGAAATGACGATAAGCTCCGGCTTCTGCCAGGCCCGAATCAAGCGGTTAGTATCCTGATGGTGGGTAAAGTTCGCGCCGCCGCACCACCAGACGAAGCGAATATCCGGAAAATGCCGGTCCATTCCGTTGTGTTGATACGGCGCGCCGGGGTTTTCCAGCGCTTCCACAATACGCGCCACCGGTATTTTTTCGACCGCCTCGGTACCGCCCGCCACGCAGCCTTGCATCGAAGCCAGCACCGCCGCCCGGCGGGTCGGGTTGCCGCCGTTGGCGAAGTGGTAGGAAAGGCCAAAACCGCCGCCGGGGGTACCAATCTGCCCCAGCATCGCGGCAAGGGTCACCAGCATCCAGTGCTTCTGCTCGCCAAACTGCTGGCGCTGCATCCCCCAACCAGACATCAGCATGGTGGTATTGTCATGGAATAGCGCTGCCAGCTCGCGGAGCTTATCCGCGCTGACGCCGCAAATCTCCGCCGCCCACTCTGCGGTTTTCGGCGTGCCATCGCTTTCACCGGTCAGATAGCGGGCAAAAACGTCATAGCCGCTGGTACAGCGGGCGAGAAACGCCTCATCCTGCCAGCCGTTTTCCACCAGCGTATGGGCAATGCCGAGCATCATCGCGACATCCGTACCCATATGCGGAGCGATCCATTCGCCCGCCTCGCCAAAGAATTCCGCCGTTTCCGATCGCATCGGATCGATGCAGATCACCCGCTTCCCGCTTTTGCGCAACCGATCGAACCATGGGATCCCCTGCTCATCGGAAGCGTTCCAGGCAATTTTTAGCGTATTCAGCGGGTTGGCGCTCCAGAGTACCACCACATCGCTATGTTCCAGTACCATCGGCCAGCTGGTCTGCTGCTGATAAACCTCATTGCCGCCAACCACATAGGGCATGATCGCCTGTGCCGCGCCGGTGGAATAATCCCCCAGATGTCCGGTATATCCGCCAGCCAGGCTCATGTAGCGCTGCAGCAACGTCGCCGCCTTGTGGAGTACGCCGTTAGAACGCCAGCCGTAGGAGCCGGCAAAAATCGATGCCGGGCCGTAGCTTTCCCGAATCCGCCGATGCTGTGCGTGGATAAGATCCAATGCCTCCTGCCAGCTCACCCGCACAAACTCGTCCTGGCCACGCACGCCCTGCGGACTATCCGGCGAAGCAAGGAAACCTTTACGTACCATCGGATAGCGGACGCGGGTTTTGCTGTGTACCTGCTCGCGCACCGCGGTTTGCAAGGAGTTGGCGAAAGAGGTCTCCAGCGCACCGCGGGAAGAGAGGACATTTTCACCATCCGTTTCAACCAGCATAGGCCCCCAGTGAGCCGCGGTTAAGATGGTTTTGGTTGCAGATGAGGTTGGCAAAGCGAGCTCCTGGTCAGCGAATGCAGGTGTTGTGACGGTCAGTGACACTGACCGTTCAATGTTATTTACAAAAAGAGAGCCGGTCCGGGGAATTTTCTACGTAATTGGGCGTCATAATCAACCGTCACGCGCGCTGTGACAAAGAATAAAAAGGATTAAGGAAATAACATGAAAAAACGCGTACTCATGATTGCGGCTGTGGTTAGCGGCACCCTAGCGATTTCTGGCTGTACCACCAATCCGTATACCGGCGAACGCGAAGCGGGGAAATCCGGCATCGGCGCCGGGATCGGCTCGCTGGTCGGCGCGGGCGTCGGCGCACTCTCCTCGTCGAAAAAAGATCGCGGCAAAGGCGCGCTGATTGGCGCAGCGGCCGGGGCGGCGCTGGGCGGCGGCATCGGTTATTACATGGATGTGCAGGAAGCAAAACTGCGCGAGAAAATGCAGGGAACGGGCGTCAGCGTGACGCGAAATGGCGATAACATCGTGCTGAACATGCCAAATAACGTCACCTTTGACAGCAGCAGCGCCAACCTGAAACCGGCCGGGGCGAACACCCTGACCGGCGTGGCCATGGTGCTGAAAGAGTATGAGAAAACCGCGGTTAATGTCGTGGGTTACACCGACAGCACCGGCGGTCAGGATCTGAATATGCGCCTGTCGCAGCAGCGCGCCGACAGCGTTGCCAGCGCCCTCATCACCCAGGGCGTGGCGGCAAACCGTATTCGCACCAGCGGCATGGGCCCGGCGAACCCTATCGCCAGCAACACCACGGCGGAAGGGAAAGCGCAAAACCGTCGCGTAGAGATCACCCTGAGCCCGCTCCAGTAAGTCCGGCGGTCGACCCCGACCACCGCATCCTTCGCCCGGTAAGCGCCGCTTGCCGGGCAAAATGCTTGATATAGCAGATTTTCGCGCTAAGGTGTTCTCCAGATTTCAGCAAAGGAAGCCATCATGGCGAAAGCGGCGCGAGCAACCATTAGCGATGTGGCGAAAGCCGCAAAGACCGGAAAAACCAGCATTTCACGCTACCTCAATGGCGAAAAGCACCTGCTTTCCGACGACCTGCTGGCGCGCATTGAAAAAGCGATTGCCGAACTTAACTACCGCCCCAGCCTGATGGCCCGTGGCCTGAAACATGGCCGTACCCGGCTGATTGGCCTGATCATCGCCGATATCACCAACCCCTACTCAGTCAATGTCCTCAGCGGCATCGAAGCGGCCTGTCGCGAAAAGGGCTTTACTCTGCTGGTGTGTAATACCAATAACGAGCTCGACCAGGAGCTGCACTATCTCGACCTGCTGCGCAGCTACCAGGTTGAGGGGATCGTGGTCAACGCCGTCGGGATGCGCGAAGAGGGGCTGAATCGCCTGCAGCAGTCGGCGCTGCCGATGGTGCTCATTGACCGCAAGATTCCGGACTTCGCCTGCGATGTCGTCGGTCTGGACAACACCCAGGCCGCGACGACCGCCACAGAACATCTGGTGGAGAAAGGGTTTGAAGCCCTGCTGTTCCTCAGCGAGCCGCTCGGTTCGGTGAACACCCGTCGCGAACGTCTGAGCGCGTTTCGCGCCACCCTCCAGCGCTACGCCGGCATCGTCGCGGAAAACGCGGAAGTTCCGCTTAACGACGGCGCTATGCTCGATACGGTGCTGCGCCAGTTTCACTCCCGCCACCGCGGCATGCGCAAGGCGCTGATTTCCGCCAACGGCGCCCTGACGCTACAGGTTGCGCGCGCGCTCAAGCGAATCGACCTGGTTTGGGGCAGCGACATCGGCCTGCTCGGCTTCGACGAACTGGAGTGGGCGGAGCTGGCGGGCGTGGGGATTACTACGCTCAAACAGCCCACGTGGCAGATTGGCTATGCCGCGGTTGAGCAGGTGGTGCGCCGAATTGAAGGCACTAACGACCCCATCTGCGAGCGGGTCTTCTCCGGTGAACTGATCGTGCGCGGATCGACCTCCCGATAACTCTCCTTCGTGATGGTGATCATAAATCAGACATCCTCTCCTTTCCTTTGGAACCGGTACCATCTAGCGTAATAGAGTGATTTGCTACAGCGCTACCGGGAGTTTGTCAGATGGCCAGAAAAATTATTGTCGTGACCGCCGCCTATGGTCATGATTGCATTAAAGAACTTGGCGGGCAGTCCGCCGTACTGCCGTTTATCGCCGGCTCCGGCGCCGACGGCGTGGAAATCCGCCGTGAGTTATTCAGCGCTGACGAGCTCAACCAGCTGCCGGCGCTGGCCGCCACCATCGAGCGCCACAACCTGCTGGCCTGCTACTCTGCGCCGGAAGCCCTGTTTGAAGCGGATGGCGCCCTTAACCCGCGCCTGCCGGCGCTGTTGCGCGAAGCGCAGACCCTCAACGCCCTGTGGTTAAAACTGTCGCTCGGCCATTTTATCCATAACAACGAACTCGAATCGCTGCGTCGCATCCTGCAGGAGAGCGGCATGGCGCTGGTGGTGGAAAACGACCAGACCGACTGCGGCCAGCTGGCGCCGATGCAGCGCTTTAAAGCCTCCTGTCGGGTGAATCAGCTGCCGGTTACCTTAACTTTCGATATGGGTAACTGGCTGTGGGTCGGCGATTCGCCGGAAGAGGCCGCACGGCATCTGGCCCCCGCCGTCAGCTATATCCATGTCAAAGCCGCAGAGCCGCATCATGCGCACTTTCGCGCCGTCCCGCCCGATGAAGCTCCGGCACGCTGGCTGGCGCTGCTCGACAACCTGCCCGCCGATGCCCCGCGCGGTATCGAATTTCCGCTGGTGGGTCACGATCTGACGGCCGTAACCCGTCGCTATGTGAATTTGTTACGCGAGGAGTAAGCCATGGAAAACGCATTAGATGTCATCACCATCGGAGAAGCGATGGCGATGTTTGTCGCGACGGAAACCGGCGATCTGGCCGCAGTAGAACACTTTATGAAACGCGTAGCCGGCGCAGAGCTGAATGTCGCCACCGGCCTGGCTCGTCTGGGGCTGAAAGTCGGCTGGGTTAGCCGCGTGGGTAAAGACAGCTTCGGCCGTTTTGTGCTTCATTCGCTGGCCAAAGAAGGGATTGATGCGCGCGGCGTCAGCGAAGACAGCCGCTATGCAACCGGCTTCCAGATGAAATCTAAAGTTGAAAATGGAACCGATCCCATTGTGGAATACTTCCGCAAAGGTTCTGCCGCCAGCCATCTGTCGCCCGAAGACTTTCGCGCCGAATACTTCGCCAGCGCTCGCCACCTGCACCTTAGCGGCGTGGCCGCTGCGCTGTCGGAGAGTTCATACGCCCTGCTGGAGCAGGCGGCCACCACGATGAAGGCCCAGGGGAAGACCATCTCGTTCGATCCGAATCTGCGCCCGGTGCTGTGGAAAAGCGAAGCCGAGATGGTGGAAAAACTTAATCAGCTGGCGTTTCAGGCCGACTGGGTTCTGCCGGGTATCAAAGAGGGCATGATCCTCACCGGCCAACGGACCCCGGAGGGGATTGCCGATTTCTATCTCACGCGCGGCGTTCAGGCCGTGATCATTAAAACCGGCTGCGACGGCGCCTGGTACAAAACCGCCGCGGGCGAACAGGGCGCAGTCGCAGCCATCAAAGTCGATAACGTCGTGGATACCGTGGGCGCCGGCGATGGTTTTGCCGTCGGCGTGATTAGCGCTCTGCTCGAGGGCAGAACGCTGCAGCAGGCGATACGGCGCGGCAATAAAATTGGTTCGCTGGCCATTCAGGTCCAGGGCGACAGCGAAGGATTACCCACACGCGAGGCGCTGGGCGAATAGCCTGGACCCGCGTCATAATAACGGCCTCCTCTGTACCCTACATACGGCGGCGGCGTCATGAACCTCAACTTTAGAGGCAAGCCTATGAACAGCTCTACCAATGCAACGAAACGCTGGTGGTACATCATGCCTATCGTGTTTATCACGTATAGCCTGGCGTATCTCGACCGCGCAAACTTCAGCTTTGCTTCGGCAGCGGGCATTACGGAAGATTTAGGCATTACCAAAGGCATCTCGTCGCTCCTTGGCGCCCTTTTCTTCCTCGGCTATTTCTTCTTCCAGATCCCGGGGGCGATTTATGCTGAACGCCGTAGTGTACGTAAGTTGATTTTCATCTGCCTGATCCTGTGGGGCGCCTGCGCCTCGCTGACCGGGATGGTGCACAATATCCCCGCGCTGGCGGCGATCCGTTTTATTCTCGGCGTCGTTGAAGCGGCCGTTATGCCAGCAATGCTGATTTACATCAGTAACTGGTTTACCAAATCAGAACGTTCACGCGCCAACACCTTCTTAATCCTCGGTAACCCGGTCACGGTACTGTGGATGTCGGTGGTCTCCGGCTACCTGATTCAGTCCTTCGGCTGGCGTGAAATGTTTATTATTGAAGGCGTGCCGGCCGTCCTCTGGGCTTTCTGCTGGTGGGTGCTGGTCAAAGATAAACCGTCGCAGGTGAACTGGCTGTCGGAAAACGAAAAAGCCGCGCTGCAGGCGCAGCTGGAGAGCGAGCAGCAGGGTATTAAAGCCGTGCGTAACTACGGCGAAGCCTTCCGCTCACGCAACGTCATTCTGCTGTGCATGCAATATTTTGCCTGGAGCATCGGCGTGTACGGTTTTGTTCTGTGGCTGCCGTCCATTATCCGCAGCGGCGGCGTCAATATGGGGATGGTGGAAGTCGGCTGGCTCTCTTCGGTGCCTTATCTGGCCGCGACTATTGCGATGATCGTCGTCTCCTGGGCTTCCGATAAAATGCAGAACCGTAAACTGTTCGTCTGGCCGCTGCTGCTGATTGGCGGACTGGCTTTTATTGGCTCCTGGGCCGTCGGCGCTAACCATTTCTGGGCCTCTTATACCCTGCTGGTGATTGCCGGAGCGGCAATGTATGCCCCTTACGGCCCGTTCTTCGCCATTATTCCGGAAATGCTGCCGCGTAACGTCGCCGGCGGCGCAATGGCGCTCATCAACAGCATGGGGGCATTAGGGTCATTCTTTGGTTCGTGGTTCGTGGGCTACCTGAACGGCACCACCGGCAGCCCTTCAGCCTCATACATTTTCATGGGAGTGGCGCTTTTCGCCTCGGTATGGCTTACTTTAATTGTTAAGCCTGCTAACAATCAAAAGCTCCCCATCGGCGCTCGTCACGCCTGACTTTTACAACTTACGGAGATCCGCATGAAGCCGTCCGTTATTCTCTATAAAACGCTTCCCGACGACCTGCAGCAACGTCTGGAAAAACACTTTACCGTCACTCAGGTGAAAAACCTGAGCCCTGACACCGTCCAGCAGCACGCGGAAGCCTTTGCCCAGGCGGAAGGTCTGCTGGGGTCGAGCGAAAAAGTTGATGCCGCGTTACTGGAGAAAATGCCCAGGCTTCGTGCGACCTCCACGATTTCCGTCGGCTATGACAACTTCGATATAGAGGCGCTGAATGCACGCAAAGTGCTGCTGATGCATACGCCGACCGTGCTGACTGAAACCGTAGCCGATACGGTGATGGCGCTGGTGCTCAGCACATCCCGTCGGGTGGTGGAGGTCGCCAACCGGGTGAAAGCCGGGGAGTGGACGAAAAGCATCGGCCCGGACTGGTTCGGCAGCGATGTGCACCATAAAACGCTGGGGATCGTGGGCATGGGCCGTATCGGGATGGCCCTGGCGCAGCGCGCGCACGCCGGTTTTGGCATGCCGATTCTGTATAACGCCCGCAGCCGTCACCCGCAGGCGGAAGAGCGCTTTAACGCGCGTTACTGCGATCTGGATACGCTGCTGCAGGAAGCCGACTTTGTCTGTCTGATCCTGCCGCTGACCGCCGAGACTCATCACCTGTTCAACGCGGAAAAATTCGCGAAAATGAAGCCCTCCGCCATCTTTATTAATGCGGGCCGCGGCCCGGTTGTCGACGAAAAGGCGCTGATCTCGGCCTTGCAAAAGGGCCAAATCCACGCGGCCGGTCTGGACGTTTTCGAGCAGGAGCCACTGGCGAAAGAGTCGCCGCTGCTCACGCTACCGAACGTCGTCGCGCTGCCGCATATCGGTTCGGCCACTCATGAGACCCGCTACAATATGGCGGCGTGTGCGGTCGATAATTTGATTGATGCGCTGAATGGTCAGGTCGAGAAGAACTGCGTCAATCCGCAGGTGAAGTGAAGGTAAGCTGAAGTCACCCGGGTCGAGGTCAATACCTGACCCGGGTTGACGAACCGGTTAACGCGTTGCGTTAACTGCCGCCGTCCACGCCTGGTTGAAAGCCTGATGCTGAGCAGCCAGCGGGCCAATCAGAGCGTTATACTGGCTGGCCTGCTGCGAGGTCGGGAACTGAATCCCGTTTGCCACGAAGCTCACCTGAGTATTTTGCTGAGCGATAAAATCACCCACCTGCACCAGCTGCTGAGTAAAGACCTGCGCGGCTGGAATCAGCGGCTGCAGCGCGTTTGCCGGTGCGGTCACGACTTTATTGTAAACCTGGTCAAAGACCGGTTTCAGATCGTCACTCTGCTTCAGCGCGCTATGTGCGCCATCGGCCTGCATTTTCGCATTTTCCAGCTGCTGGCTCAGCACGCCCAGCGCGCCGTTTGCCTGGCGCAGCGGTTCACGCTGAGTCACATAATCCTGCGGAACGCGAATCGCATTCACGCTGTCTACGACCGGACGCAGACCCGCATCCATCGCCTGACTTACCTGCTGTGAGTAGCCGTAAATCACCGCGTAATCGGAAACAAAAGGACCGAACTGTTTTTTCTGATCGGCTGTCAGCGTCGGCAGACGTTCGCCGCTACGCATTGCCGTATTTTGCAGGAAGTCGATAAACGCTTTGCGCTGATCGCCTTCTTTATCAAAACACCCACTCAGGCTAACCACCATTAATAAGGCCGCAATAGCCGCAAACCAGCGAGAGCAGGACTTTCCTGTCGCCATTTTTTTACTCCTTTCAGCCAAAAAAAGCGCACACAGACACACACGTGCCAGACGCTGACAAGGATAGTCCAGGTCGGCCTTGCAGGATACTCTTTCCTGACAATCTTACGCAGGAAAAGTACCGTTCGCGGCGTTTGACGGGTGAACGCGGGCGTCTGTTAAGCCCATCACAATTAACGCCATAACTCGCCCGAGAAAAATGACCAGCAACAAATTGATTTCATTATAAATAAAATCATTATTGCGGACCTAACCCGTGAAAGCGAACGATAATCGCACGCTTCCTGGGCCGACTGCGTTGCCTGAAGCCAGGTTCAGTGATTTGATAAATGAGCGATTAACGGCGATACGTTCGATTATCGCACACATCACATTAACGACAGCGAGGGAGGCGATAATCGCCCGGCTCCGTCCCCCGCTCTGGCTGCCAGGAATGCTGTATGCATAAAACAACCATCGATATTCAGGCTTTTATCAACGAACATCCGTTTACGAAGTACCAGTGGATGATTCTGGCCCTGTGTTTTATCACCGTCGCGATGGACGGGTTTGATACCGCCATCATCGGTTTTATTGCCTCTGACCTCGTGCAGGAATGGGGCGTGGAAAAATCCGCGTTAGGCCCGGTGATGAGCGCTGCGCTCGTCGGTCTGGCGGTGGGCGCGCTGACCGCAGGCCCCTTGGCCGACCGCATTGGCCGAAAAAAAGTGCTGCTTATGTCGATTGTGGTTTTCGGTAGCTTTAGTCTGTTAACTGCCTTCGCCACCAGCCTGAATCAACTGACGCTGTTGCGCTTTCTGACCGGCCTCGGGCTGGGTGCCGCCATGCCAAACGCGGCAACGCTGATGAGCGAGTATGCGCCGGAACGCCGTCGCGCGTTGCTGGTCAATCTGATGTTCGTCGGGTTCCCGATGGGATCTTCGCTGGGTGGATTCCTCTCGGCCTGGATGATTCCGCATTACGGCTGGCAAAGCGTGCTGATACTGGGCGGCGTGATGCCTCTGCTGCTTGCCGTCGCGCTGGTGTTCTTACTGCCGGAATCGGCGCGCTATCTGGTGGTCAAGCGCCAGCCATCGCAGCGCATTGCCGCCATTCTGCGCCGTATTGCCCCGCTGCCTGAACAGGTTGAATTCGAGCTGCGCGAAGCCGGCCAGGTGAAAGACAAATCGGCCCTTGCGGTTATTTTCTCCCCCCGTTATCTCGTCGGTACCCTGATGCTGTGCATGACCTACTTTTTGGGGCTGCTGATTTTCTATTTATTGACCAGCTGGCTTCCGCTGCTGATTCGCGAAACCGGCGCGTCAATGAGCCAGGCTTCGATTATCACCGCGCTGTTCCCGCTGGGCGGCGGCATCGGGGTGCTGATCCTCGGCGCCCTGATGGACAAGATTAACCCCAATAAAGTGGTCGCCGTAGGCTGGCTGCTGACCGGCGTTTTCGTCTTTCTGGTCGGCTTCTCAACCAACAGTCTGGTGCTAATGGGCGTGATGGTCTTTATTGCCGGCAGCATTATGAACGGCGCGCAATCATCAATGCCGGCCCTGGCCGCCGGATTTTATCCCACCCAGGGCCGGGCGACCGGCGTCGCCTGGATGCTGGGCATCGGCCGGTTTGGCGGGATCCTTGGTGCCTTCAGCGGCGCCTTCCTGATGCAGGCGCAGCTCTCCTTCGTGACCATCTTTACCTTGCTGTCGATTCCGGCGTTTTTATCCGCCATCGCGCTGCTGGTGAAATATAAGACCAGCAAGAGCCAGCCGATATCTGCGCAGGCGAAAGCCGACAATATGCAAAAAGCCTGACCCTCAGGCCAGCGGGCAACCGCTGGCCTTGCAGATTTCGTCTCTGTTTACAAAAATTTTCTCTTGCGACACGTCTGATGATTAATCATCACCTTATCTGCCGTTTTCATCCCCGAATACCCGTTCAGACGATAGGCTGTCTGCACATAATCACCCCCGTGACTATTTTTTGCGTTTTTTCTGACTATTCTTAATAGGCTTCACTAAATATCTCTTTTGCTGTGTGACAGAAGGAGTTCTCAATGGAATATAAAGATCCCGTGTTTGAACTGCTTAGCAGCCTGGAACAAATTGTTTTTAAAGATATTTCGCAAACGATCGCCCAGCCTCGTAAGCAGACCGCATGTAGCGAGTTTGAACAGCTTCGCAAAGGCACTGGCCTGAAAATTGATGATTTTGCCAATGCCATGGGCGTCAGCGTGGCGATGGTACAAGAGTGGGAGTCAAGACGGGTGAAGCCCTCACCCACGGAACTCAAATTAATGCGCCTGATTCAGGCAAACCCGCAGCTTTCAAGGCAGCTTATTGACTAAAGTTCTATAATAAGAATCAGGTCTGGTTACGGTCCTTATATCGGGACCGTTTTTATTTCTGTGAAAAAAGGTTTGCTATCGCACCGCAAAAATGAGTTAATGCTCGCAGGTTTGATGTACAGACCACAGAGCATTAGTATAGAGTAGTCCTTGAGCGGTTATCATAGATACCCCGGTAGTGAACTTTCCCTTTATAGCTTCAAATCTGTAGTCCAGACCGTATCGCCGAAAGGTTCATTTATTATTTAAAGGTATTTCGCTATGTCCGGTAAAATGACTGGTATCGTAAAATGGTTCAACGCTGACAAAGGCTTCGGCTTCATCACTCCTGATGACGGTTCTAAAGATGTATTCGTACACTTCTCCGCTATCATGAACGATGGCTACAAATCTCTGGATGAAGGTCAGAAAGTTTCCTTCACCATCGAAAGCGGCGCTAAAGGCCCGGCAGCTGGTAACGTAACCAGCCTGTAAGCTTAAATTAAGCTCAGAATTTAAGATCCCTGCCTCGCGGCGGGGATTTTTTTTTATCTGCTAATAAAAAACCGCCGCTCATCAGAGGGCGGTTTTTTGTCTTTAAAGCGCTGAGAAATGCCAGCCATCCTCCTGCCACGCCAGAGAGTGGGTCAGCCGCAGGCCGCGCAAAAAATCCTCATCATGAGAGACGACAATCATCGCGCCAGGAAAGGTGGCTAAAGCCGACTCAATAGCCCGAACGGAAGCCAAATCAAGATGGTTTGTCGGCTCATCCAGCAGCAGAAGCTGCGCCGCTTCACGCCGCCACAGCACGCAGGCCAGCGCGGCTTTGAGCCGTTCGCCGCCGCTTAAAGCCGACAGCGGCAGATTAATTTTATCCGCGCCCAGCTGCAGCCGGGCAAGGCGGCTGCGTAATACACCCGCCTCCAGCGGTGTGTCATCAAGATTAAGGTGCGCCATTACCGACAGCGACAGGTCCAGCTGCGTGAGATGCTGATCCAGCCAGGCCGCCTGCACCGACACCCGGCACTCGCCGGATAGCGGTGATTCCAGACCGACCAACGTTTTCAGCAGCGTGGTTTTCCCGCAGCCATTGGGGCCACGTAACGCCACGCGCAGCGGCCCGTCAAGACGCCAGTCGAGTGGCGGCATGGCAGAGAATGCCAGCTGCAAAGCTTCCAGGACCAACACCTGTTTGCCAGCGGCAACCTGGCTTCCCGGCAGAGTGAACATCACCGCGGCGTCCTCCTCCACCCGCTCACGGGCCTGGACAACCGCGGCATTCAGCGCGCTATTTTGCTCCCGGTGCTGGCGATGCAGTGTGCCAGGCCGCTCCTTCGCCGCCCCTTTATATTTTACCCGTTCAAAAGAGGCGATATTCAGTGTATCCACCACGCGCAGCGTCTGAGCAGAACGCCTCTGGCTGGCATCGTGTTCTTTTTGCATCCGCGCGCGCGTGCGACGACGCTCGGTGGCGGCATGGTCTAGCGCCGCGCGCGCCGCCTGCTGCTCCGCATCGCGCTGCAGTTGATAATCGGCATAGTTACCGCCGTAGCTTCGCAACGCACCGGGCGTCAGTTCGAGTATGCGCGACATGCGGGCCAACAGCGCGCGATCGTGACTGGCTATCAACGCCCCGCCAGGCCAGCATTCAAGCTGGTAATACAGCCAGTCGCGCCCCTGCCTGTCCAGGTGATTGGTTGGCTCATCCAGCAGCAGGTAATCGGCCGCGGAGAGAAAGGCGCCGCACAGCAGAGCTTTCACCCGCTCCCCGCCGCTCAATGATGATGCGGGTCGGTCAGGATCGAAATCCGCTAAACCGGCCTGGCGGAAACCTGCACTCAGGCGATCCGGGAGATCCCAGAAACCTTCGAGGCAATCGACATCGTCAGCCAGGGCCTCACCGCGCCCGAGGCGCTGCAAGGCAGCAAAGTGTGGTCCGTAGCCCAGCAGTGCGGCTAACGTGGTCTGCGGGGTTATCGTGTGCTGCTGAGCAACACAGGCCAGAGAAACGGGCCGTTCAATATGTCCGCCAGAAGGCGTATCGATACCGGCCAGCAGGCGCAGAAGGCGGGTTTTCCCGACGCCATTACGCCCGACCAGGCCACAGAGGGAATTTTCCAGCGAGACATTCAACGGGCCAAAAAGCGTTTCTCCCGTCGCAAACTGACAGGTGACCTGATGCAAAATAAAAGAGGGGGATTGGGCACAATGGGCCATAAGCACTCCTGAATGAAATTCATACTTCCCCTACAGACGCAGTGCGCCAGCAAGGACCGAATTCAGCAGGTGTGTTTATCCATTTTCAGTGTGCTCTCTGTGAGACGAGGGGTTCGTCGGGGCACAGGATAGCCATACTCGCCCCTTCATTTCAAGATGAATTTTTCAGCAAACGCGTTCGGGCTGAGCGGTTCTCCCGCAGCAGGAACGTCAAACGACCTCGAAATCACCCCGTTTTACACGCTTACTTTTCATTCTATTTTTTTGAATGAGATGCGCAAATTGTTCCAATTTTAATCGATCGATAATCGTTCTATTATTTATCACATCAGAGCAACAGCGCTCTATATCAAACAAAATCACTTAAGGAATACGACCATGAAATCCATCAAAACTTTCGTTGCAGTTTCTGCTCTTTCTCTGATGTCTTTCGGTGCTTTCGCACAGAGCGTCAGCTCCACCGCCTCCACGCTGGATCGCGCTGAAGCAAAAATTGCCGCCCAGGCCGCAGAACAAGGTGCCTCTTATAAAATTACCAGCGCCCAGTTCAATAACCGCGTGCACATGACCGCAGAACTGACCAAATAACGCAATCTGCTCTGCCGGGCCGCCGAAGGTTAACCAGACAGGCGACAACGACAGCACGATGAAAAGGAAGATAAAATGAAAAATCTCAGCGCGATCGCTGCCCTGTTTCTGGCCGCTTCATTGTCATCCGGTGCCATCGCCGCAGAGCATCGCCCCGCGCAGCCGGAAGCCGGGTCCAACATGGATAACTCAGTGCATCAGAACCGTATTAACGTCAGCCACGCTTTTGATAAAGAGAGTCTGACCGCGGGGAATTTGCAGTAAATCTGGCCGCCGAAAGGCGTCCGGGTGGGCGAGAGAGTCGCTTACCGGCATAAAAAAACCTGCCCCAGGGCAGGTTTTTTGTTATGCAAAACAGGCGATTATTGCAGCAGGGAAATATCCGCCACCTGCAGGAACAGGTCACGCAGTTTCGACAGCAGCGTCAGACGGTTGATACGGACCTCTTTGTCTTCCGCATTAACCATCACGTTTTCGAAGAACTCATCTACCGGTTCACGCAGGGAAGCCAGTTCGATCAGCGCTTCCTGATAACGGCCTTCGGCGAAGAACGGCTGCAGTTTGTCGCGCAGTACCACCAGATGGGTCGCCAGCTTGATCTCTGCGGCTTCTTTCAGCACGGAAGCGTGGACGGCGTCGTTCAGCGTCTCTTCGGATTTCGCAAGGATGTTGGACACGCGCTTGTTGGCTGCTGCCAGCGCGGCCGCTTCTTCCAGCGTACGGAAGTGAGACACCGCTTTCATGCGCGCGTCGAAATCAGCCGGACGAGTCGGACGACGTGCCAGTACCGCCTGGATGGTGTCGACCGTGTAGCCTTCATCCTGGTACCAGGCGCGGAAACGACCCAGCATGAAGTCAATGACGTCATCGACTACGTTGGCGTTCGTCAGCTTATCACCGTACAGACGCGCCGCTTCTTCGGTCAGCGTTTGCAGGTCCAGGTTCAGGTTCTTCTCAACGATGATACGCAGCACGCCGAGCGCGGCACGACGCAGCGCAAACGGGTCTTTATCGCCCTTCGGATGCTGGCCGATGCCGAAGATGCCCGCGAGGGTATCCATTTTATCGGCGATCGCCACGGCGCAGGCGACAGGGTTAGACGGCAGGTCATCACCGGCAAAGCGCGGCTGATACTGCTCGTTCAGCGCCACCGCCACATCTTCGGCTTCACCATCGTGACGCGCGTAGTGCATGCCCATGATGCCCTGGGTGTCGGTAAACTCGAACACCATGTTGGTCATCAGGTCACACTTGGAGAGCAGGCCCGCACGCGTGGCGTGGTTCACGTCTGCGCCAATTTGGCCCGCAATCCAGCCCGCCAGGGCCTGAATGCGGTCAGTCTTGTCGCGCAGCGTACCCAGCTGCTGTTGGAACAGCACGGTTTGCAGACGCGGCAGATGATCTTCCAGACGCTTTTTACGGTCGGTGTTGAAGAAGAACTCGGCATCCGCCAGACGCGGACGAACCACTTTTTCGTTCCCGGAGATAATCTGCAGCGGATCTTTCGACTCGATGTTGGTGACGAAAATAAAGTTCGGCAGCAGTTTGCCGTCATTGCCATAAACCGGGAAGTACTTCTGGTCGCCTTTCATGGTGTAAACCAGCGCTTCTGCCGGTACCGCGAGGAATTTCTCTTCGAATTTCGCGGTCAGCACCACCGGCCATTCCACCAGAGAGGCCACTTCTTCCAGCAGGCTTTCGCTCAGATCGGCGTTGCCGCCAATTTTGCGCGCCGCTTCTTCGGCATCGGCCTTAATTTTGGCTTTACGCTGCTCGTAGTCAGCAATGACTTTGCCGCGCTCAACCAGAATTTGCGGGTATTGATCGGCATTGTCGATGGTGAATTCCGGTTCGCCCATAAAGCGATGGCCGCGAATCACGCGATCGGAGGCAATGCCCAGAATGGTTGCCGGAACGACTTTGTCGCCCAGCAGCAGGGTCACGGTGTGAACCGGACGCACGAACTGCACGTCGGACGCGCCCCAGCGCATCAGTTTCGGGATCGGCAGTTTTGCCAGCGACGTCGCCACCATGTTCGGCAGCAGCGCTTCCGCGCTTTCGCCCTTCACATGCGCACGATACAGCAGCCATTCACCTTTGTCGGTGACCATGCGCTCGGCCTGGTCAACGGTGATACCGCAGCCACGCGCCCAGCCTTCGGCAGCTTTGCTCGGTTTGCCTTCCGCGTCGAACGCAGCAGAAACCGCCGGGCCACGTTTTTCGACTTCGCGATCGGGCTGAGCCGCCGCCAGGCCAGCGACTTTCAGCGCCAGACGGCGAGGAGCAGCGAACCACTCGACGTTGCCGTGAGCGAGGCCAGCGTTATCCAGCTCCGCGGTAAAGTTCGCAGCAAAAGATTCCGCCAGGCTGCGCAGGGCTTTTGGTGGCAGCTCTTCGGTGCCGATTTCCACCAGGAAAGTTTTTTCAGACATGGCCGCCTCTTATTTATTCTTGTTGCACATCGGGAAGCCCAGGGCTTCACGGGAAGCGTAATACGCTTCTGCCACGGCTTTAGTCAGGGTGCGAATGCGCAGAATATAGCGCTGACGCTCGGTGACGGAGATGGCTTTACGCGCGTCCAGCAGGTTGAAGCTGTGGGCGGCTTTCAGAATGCGCTCGTAGGCAGGCAGCGGCAGCGGGTTTTCCAGCGCCAGCAGCTGCTGCGCTTCTTTCTCATACTGCTCGAAGCAGGAGAACAGGAAGTCGACGTCTGCGTATTCAAAGTTGTAGGTGGACTGCTCCACTTCGTTCTGATGGAACACGTCGCCGTAGGTGGTTTTACCCAGCGGACCGTCGCTCCAGACCAGGTCGTAAACGCTGTCAACGCCCTGAATGTACATCGCCAGACGTTCCAGACCGTAGGTGATCTCGCCGGTCACCGGCTTACACTCCAGGCCACCGACCTGCTGGAAGTAGGTGAACTGCGTCACTTCCATCCCGTTCAGCCACACTTCCCAGCCGAGACCCCAGGCACCCAGCGTCGGGTTTTCCCAGTTGTCTTCCACGAAGCGGATGTCGTGAATGGTCGGATCCATACCCAGCTCTTTCAAAGACCCGAGGTACAGCTCCTGAATGTTGTCCGGCGAGGGCTTAATGACCACCTGGAACTGATAGTAGTGCTGTAAGCGGTTCGGGTTTTCGCCGTAGCGGCCGTCGGTCGGGCGACGGGAAGGCTGCACATAGGCAGTCGCCATCGGCTCTGGCCCCAGCGCACGCAGACAGGTCATTGGATGAGAGGTGCCGGCGCCAACTTCCATGTCCAGTGGTTGAACAATGGTGCAGCCCTGACGAGCCCAGTAATCCTGTAAGGTCAGGATCAGGCCCTGGAAGGTCCTGGTATCAAACTTTTGCATATTATTTCGTGCTGGATACGTGTGGATTTAAAGGAAGGGATCAGTATACCCGCTGGCTGCGAGATATACAGTACGAAACGGCGCTGTTTAAATAAAATTGCGGAAATTAACGCCATCACGCGGCATCAGGGGCCGATTTAGCGCATAGAAAGATGTAAAAACTGCCCGTCTGGATCGAAAGAACAGATAAAGTGCTCATTCTGCGATGTCAGGCCCGACAGCTCGTAGCTCCCCTGGAACTGCTCGAAGCGGCTAACGTCGACCATGCGGGGCCCCGTGCTGTAGCGTTTTGCCGCCTGATCCTTGCAAAGTTGCTCCATGTTCAGGGTAAGTTGCGGCGTAATCCGCGCACGTTGCGCTTTCTGCACCGGCTGAGGCGGCTGTTGGCTGCAGCCCGCCAGCAGGAGCAATAACAGTCCAGAAAAGAAATATTTCATCACTATTTTCCTCAACCGCCTTGTTAGCAAATTGTTATCGTGCAGGTTACGTGAAATTACCGGGGCATTGTGCGAATCTCTCCGCATCTCTACAAGAGCGTCGCGGCAAACTCGGAATTTTCCATTGCGACGTGGCCGGCCTGGAGGAGTCAGACCCTCTTTAAGAAGGAGCAACTGAGGTACCGATGCAGGAAAAAATAAACTGGATAACAAGTTTGCGCGGCATCGCATGCCTGATGGTGGTGATGATTCACAGCACAACCTGGTATATCACTCACCCTCATGCCATCAGCTTGCTGAACTGGGATATCGCCAACCTGCTTAATTCGGCTTCCCGCGTCAGCGTTCCGCTGTTTTTCATGATCTCCGGCTATCTGTTTTTCGGTGAGCGCAGCGCCCAACCGCGACATTTTCTGCGGATCGTACTGTGCGTGGTGTTTTACAGCGCCCTGTCCCTGCTCTACATCACGCTGTTCACCCATATCAACGTGGTGCTGTCGCTGAAGCATTTGCTGCAAAAGCCGGTGTTCTACCATCTGTGGTTTTTCTTCGCGATTATCGTCATTTACCTGCTCTCACCGTTGCTGCAGGTTAAGCAGGTCAGCGGCAAGATGCTGCTGATTCTGATGCTGGTAATTGGTCTTCTGGCAAACCCCAACATGGTGTCGGTTAAGGCTGGCGGCATCGAATGGCTACCGCTCAATCTCTATATCAACGGCGATACGTTTTACTATGTTCTGTATGGCGTGCTGGGGCGGGCGATCGGCATGATAGATACCGATAAAAAGTGGCTCACGCTGCTGTGCGCCGCGCTTTTCGCTACCGCGGTGTGGGTCATTTCCCGCGGGACACTGCATGAGCTGAAGTGGCGCGGCGACTTCGGCGATACCTGGTACTTGTATTGCGGGCCGGCGGTTTTTGTCTGCGCGATAACCCTGCTCACGCTGGTGAAGAATACCCTTAATACACGTCCGCTTCCTGCCCTGGCGCTGATTGCGCGCCATTCGCTGGGGATCTACGGATTTCATGCCCTGATTATTCATGCGTTACGCGCCAGCGGGCTGGAGCTGACGCGCTGGCCGCTGCTGGATATCTTCTGGATTTTCGGCGCAGCGTTGGGGGGCAGCCTGCTGCTGTCGATGCTGGTACAGCGCCTGGATAGCCGACGCCTGGTCAGCTAGCGCGGCGTAAACGTTAACCCGCCCCATCCGGGGCGGACGTTTATGACGACATCAGAGGCAGCAGCTGCTGATAAATCTGCCGGAACGTTTCGCGGCGCGGCGCATAGCGAGCAACACGCCCGGCATCCGGTCGATGAGCCTGTTCCAGCGGCAGCTGCGGCAGCAGATCTGAAAAAGCCGCCTCTTTGTGCTGCGCCAGCTGCGCTAACCGGGCGGCCCCAAGCGCAGGTCCAACGTCGCCGCCGGTACGGTAATCCAGCTGCTGGCCGCTGATATCAGCCAGCATCTGCCGCCACCAGGCGCTGCGGGCGCCGCCGCCAATCAGAGTGATGCTCTGCGGGGTCACGCCGCAGGCATGCACCACATCCATCCCATCGGCTAATGCGTAACCCACCCCTTCCAGTACCGCACGCGCCAGTTCTGCCGGGCCGTGCTGATGCGTCAGGCCAAAAAACACGCCTTTAGCATGAGGGTTGTTATGCGGCGTGCGCTCGCCGGAAAGATAGGGCAAAAACCAGATGGGATCGGCGTTTTCACTCGCCGATTCCGCCGCCGCCAGCAGCGCAGGCACCGTACCGAGACCGGTCAGTTTTGCCGCCCAGTCGAGGCAGGAAGCGGCGCTCAACATCACCGACATCAAATGCCAGCGTCCCGGCAGGGCGTGGCAAAAGCTGTGTACGGCGCTTTCAGGTTTGCTGAGGAAACCATTGCTGACGGCAAAATAGACCCCGGAGGTTCCCAGGGACAACATCGCCTGTCCGGCATCCGCCATGCCGACGCCTACCGCACCGGCAGCATTATCGCCGCCGCCAGCGACCACCAGCGCCTGCGGCATATTCCACGCCTGGGCGATAGCGGGGCGCAGTGTTCCCGTCACTTCACAGCCTTCAAATAACGCCGGCATATTATCGCGGCTCAGGCCGCAGGCGGCGAGCAGCTCATCGCTCCAGTCGCGTTTGGCCACATCCAGCCACATCGTCCCGGCGGCGTCCGACATATCGCTGGCAAACTCACCGGTCATGCGCAGGCGGAGATAATCTTTCGGCAACAGCACCTTATCCACCTGGCGGAAGATATCGGGTTCATGGTGCTGCACCCAAAGTAATTTTGGCGCCGTAAACCCCGGCATCATCAGGTTACCGGCAATTTGCCGCGAGCGGCTTACCGCTTTTTCCAGCTGGACACACTCGTCGCCGCTGCGGCCGTCATTCCACAAAATAGCCGGGCGCAGCACCCGCTGATGTTTATCCAGCAGCGTTGCACCGTGCATCTGCCCGGCGATCCCTACCGCTTTTACATCGCGCAGAGCGTGCTGTTCACCCAACGCTTTCATTGCGCGGTCCGTCGCCTGCCACCAGTGCTCCGGGTCTTGCTCGGACCATAGCGGGTGTGGGCGCGATACGGTGAGGGGCGCAGTGTGCGAAGCCAGCACCTCACCTTGCTCATTGAGCAAAATGGCCTTGACGCCCGAGGTGCCCAAATCAATCCCGATGTACATACGGTCTCTCCTTAACAGTGCGCCACGGCTAACCGTGGCGCAAGAAAGCGTGCTCTCACTCATACCCGGCAACGCCGGGTATCCTTATTACTTATCAAAGAGATAATGGTTAACCAGGTTTTCCAGCTGCTCCTGATGGCCGCTCTGATGCTGGGGAGCCAGATTATGCTGCGCCGCGTACTGCGCAATCTCCGTCAGCGTCATCTGCCCTTTCAGGATTTGCTGACCCAGGTCGCCATTCCAGCCGGCATAGCGTTTCGCGACCCGCTTATCCAGCTCGCCCTCTTCGATCATACGGGCCGCCACTTTCAGAGACAGCGCCATCGTATCCATCGCCCCAATATGACCATAGAACAGATCGTATTTATCGGTGCTCTGACGACGAACTTTGGCATCAAAATTCAGGCCGCCGGTGGTAAAGCCACCGGCTTTAAGAATTTCATACATCACCAGGGCATTCTCTTCCACGCTGTTCGGGAACTGATCGGTATCCCAGCCCAGCTGCGGATCGCCGCGGTTGGCATCCACGGAGCCGAACAGACCCAGCGCAATAGCGGTCGCAATCTCATGGTGGAAGGAGTGTCCGGCCAGGGTCGCATGGTTCGCTTCGATATTCAGTTTGATCTCTTTTTCGAGGCCAAACTGCTTGAGGAAACCGTAGACGGTAGAGGCATCATAATCGTACTGATGTTTGGTCGGTTCCTGCGGTTTTGGCTCAATCAGCAGCGTGCCCTGGAAGCCGATTTTATGTTTGTGTTCCACCACCAGCTGCATAAAGCGACCAATTTGCTCGCGCTCCTGGCGCAGATCGGTATTGAGCAGGGTTTCGTAGCCTTCGCGGCCGCCCCACAGAACATAGTTTTCCCCGCCCAGTTTGTGTGTGGCATTCATGGCGGTCACCACCTGAGTCGCCGCCCAGCTGAAAACCTCTGGATCCGGGTTGGTTGCCGCTCCAGCGCCGTAACGCGGGTTGGTAAAGCAGTTTGCCGTCCCCCACAGCAGCTTCACGCCGCTCTGTTCTTGCTTCGCCGCCAGGACATCGACCATCCGGGCAAAATTGTCCAGATACTCCTTCAACGACGCCCCTTCCGGAGAGACATCCACATCATGGAAGCAGTAGTACGGCACATTAAGCTTATGGAAAAACTCAAAGGCGACGTCGGCTTTACGTTTCGCCATTTCCAGCGCCTCGCCCGGCTGCTGCCACGGACGATTGAAGGAGCCCACGCCAAACATATCTGCCCCGTTCCAGCAGAAGGTATGCCAGTAGCAGGCGGCAAACCGCAGATGCTCTTCCATGCGCTTGCCCAGCACCATCTCGTCCGGGTTATAGTGACGGAACGCGAGCGGGTTGGTGGTTTTTGGGCCTTCATAACGAACGCGATCGAGTTGATCGAAATAGGTTTGCATAATGAACTCCATATTCAGGGAATGCGGCGGGTAACAAGTCATAAGCCAATATAGAATTCATGTTTTACTTTCCTCAATTACGTTATTTCACACCGCGATTGAGAGAATCCACAAACGTGCGCCAGATCGCACAACTGAATATTATCAACGCCCTCTCCACCATCCTTTCAATGACATATCAACGATATAGCTGTTTTATTTATTTTTAAAAACCAGATCGCGGTCATAAATCAGAAAACAAACTAAATTTCGTAATCCCAAAATAAGCACAGATAATTGCCAGTCCTCCGTTCACTGTTAAGAATCTACTACGTATCAGGCCGTTTCTTTACCCCGTTCGTCTTATCCTGCACTTTACAAAAAAGGCTGATTATTATGAAGATAAAGAACCTTTGCCTCACGCTCTGTGCTTCGCTCCTGCTGACCAGTATGGCGGGGATTGCGAAAGAAGTTAAGATTGGTATGGCCATTGACGATCTCCGCCTTGAGCGCTGGCAGAAAGACCGCGATATATTTGTCAACAAAGCCGAATCATTAGGCGCGAAAGTATTTGTTCAGTCCGCCAATGGTAATGAAGAAACACAAATGTCGCAAATTGAAAATATGATAAACCGCGGCGTTGATGTTCTGGTTATTATTCCCTACAACGGTCAGGTCTTAAGCAATGTGATTAAAGAAGCGAAACAGGAAGGCATTAAAGTTCTGGCCTACGACCGTATGATAAACAACGCAGATATTGATTTCTATATTTCCTTTGATAATGAAAAAGTGGGCGAAATGCAGGCTCAAAGCCTGGTGGATAAAACCCCTCAGGGAAATTACTTTCTGATGGGTGGTTCTCCGGTGGATAATAACGCCAAGCTGTTCCGTGCCGGACAAATGAAAGTCCTCAAGCCTTATATTGACGAAGGTAAAATTAAGATCGTTGGCGACCAGTGGGTTGACGGCTGGCTGCCGGAAAATGCATTAAAAATTATGGAGAACGCCCTCACCGCTAACAATAACAAAATCGATGCGGTTGTCGCTTCCAACGATGCTACCGCCGGCGGCGCGATTCAGGCATTAAGCGCGCAGGGTCTGGCGGGGAAAGTTGCCATTTCCGGCCAGGATGCCGACCTTGCTGGCGTGAAGCGCATTATTTCCGGCACGCAGACCATGACCGTCTATAAACCGATTACCACCCTTGCCACCACCGCCGCTGAAATTGCCGTCGAGCTCGGCAATGATAAAGCGCCGCATGCTGATACCTCGTTGAATAACGGACTTAAAGATGTCCCGTCCCGCCTGCTCACCCCGATCGAAGTGAATAAAGACAATATTGAACAGACGGTCATCAAAGACGGTTTCCACAAAAAGAGCGAATTATAATTCCTGACGCCCCTCGCCGGGGCGTCATTCTCGTCCAGCCGGATATCGCTTATGCGGAGCATCTATGTCCTGGTTACTAGAAATGAAAAATATCACCAAAACCTTCGGGACCGTGAAGGCGGTAGACAATATCAGCCTGCGGCTTAACGCCGGAGAAGTTGTCTCACTTTGCGGCGAAAACGGTTCTGGTAAATCCACGCTCATGAAAGTCCTGTGCGGAATTTATCCGCACGGCAGCTATGACGGTGAAATTATTTTCGCCGGTGAAACGCTTAAGCCCAATCATATTCGCGACACCGAACGCAAAGGTATCGCCATTATTCACCAGGAGCTCGCGCTGGTTAAGCACCTGAGCGTTCTGGAGAATATTTTTCTTGGCGCGGAAATCTCCCGCTATGGTCTCCTTGATTATGAAACCATGACCCTGCGCTGTCAGAAGCTGCTGGCGCAGGTGAATTTAACGATTTCACCCGATACCCGCGTCGGCGATCTCGGGCTGGGGCAGCAACAGCTGGTTGAAATTGCCAAAGCGCTCAATAAGCAGGTGCGTTTATTAATACTTGATGAACCCACCGCCTCATTAACCGAGCAGGAAACGGCCATTCTGCTGGATATCATTCGCGATCTGCAGGCCCACGGCATCGCCTGTATTTATATTTCCCACAAGTTGAATGAGGTGAAAGCCATCTCAGACACCATCTGCGTCATTCGCGACGGCCAGCATATCGGCACCCGCGACGCCAGCGACATGAATGAAGATGATGTGATAACCATGATGGTTGGCCGCGAACTCACCGCCCTCTACCCGAACGAGCCGCACGACTGCGGCGACGAAATTCTACGCGTCGAGCATTTGACCGCCTGGCATCCGGTCAACCGGCACATTAAGCGGGTCAACGATATCTCTTTTTCACTGCGTCGCGGTGAAATCCTCGGCATTGCCGGACTGGTCGGCGCCGGGCGTACCGAGGCCGTACAGTGCCTGTTTGGCGTCTGGCCGGGACGCTGGGAAGGGAAAGTGTTTATTGACGGTCAACCGGTGGCTATCCACCACTGCCAGCAGGCTATCGCCCACGGTATTGCCATGGTCCCTGAGGACCGCAAGAAAGACGGGATCGTGCCGGTGATGGCGGTAGGTAAGAACATCACTCTGGCGGCGTTAAGTCAGTTTACCGGCCCGCTGAGCAGCCTGGATGACGCCGGGGAGCAGCACTGTATCCAGCAATCTATCCAGCGGCTGAAAATCAAAACGTCATCGCCAGAGCTGGCCATTGGCCGCCTGAGCGGCGGCAATCAACAGAAAGCGATTCTGGCCCGCTGCCTGTTGCTGAATCCGCGCATCCTGATTCTCGATGAACCCACTCGCGGCATCGATATCGGTGCGAAATACGAAATCTACAAATTGATTAATCAGCTGGTGCAGCAGGGGATCGCCGTCATCGTCATCTCATCAGAGCTGCCGGAAGTTCTCGGGTTAAGCGATCGGGTGCTGGTCATGCATGAAGGCAAGCTGAAAGCCAATTTAGTCAATCATCATCTGACCCAGGAGCAGGTGATGGAAGCCGCGTTGAGGAGCGAACACCATGTCGAAAAACACGTCGTCTGAGATAAAAATCATCCCGCCCGCCCCTGCCGGTCTGTCTGGATTCAAAGGGCTGAACCTTCAGGTTTTTGTGATGATCGCCGCGATTGTGGTGATTATGCTGTTCTTCACCTGGGCCACCGAAGGCGCCTATTTAAGCGCGCGAAACATTTCTAACCTGCTGCGGCAGACGGCGATCACCGGCATCCTGGCGGTCGGGATGGTGTTCGTCATTATTTCCGCCGAAATCGATCTTTCCGTGGGCTCGATGATGGGGTTGCTCGGCGGCGCGGCGGCAATTTTTGACGTCTGGCTCGGCTGGCCGCTGCCGCTGACCATTGCGGTCACCCTGGTGATGGGGCTGGTACTCGGCGCCTGGAACGGCTGGTGGGTCGCCTACCGTAAAGTCCCGTCGTTTATCGTCACCCTCGCCGGAATGCTGGCGTTCCGCGGTATTCTGATCGGGATAACCAACGGCACCACCGTCTCCCCCACCAGCCCGGCCATGTCGCAAATTGGACAAAGCTATCTGCCCGACGGCCTGGGTTTCGGCATCGGCGTCATTGGTATGGCGGCCTTTATTGTCTGGCAATGGCGCGGTCGCCTGCGTCGTCAATCCCTGGGATTAACCACATCAGCGCCAACCTCGACGGTGGCACGCCAGAGCATTACCGCGGTTATCGTGCTCGGCGCCATCTGGCTATTAAACGATTATCGCGGCGTCCCGACGCCGGTTCTCATCCTGGCAGCTCTGCTGCTGGCGGGGATGTTTATGGCCACCCGAACGGCCTTTGGCCGGCGAATTTATGCCATTGGCGGTAACCTGGAAGCGGCACGCCTGTCGGGGATTAGCGTTGAACGAACCAAGCTGGCCGTTTTCGCCATCAATGGTCTGATGGTGGCCATCGCCGGTCTGATCCTCAGTTCGCGTCTCGGTGCCGGTTCGCCTTCAGCCGGTAACATCGCCGAGCTGGATGCTATCGCCGCCTGCGTTATCGGCGGCACCAGCCTCGCCGGCGGGGTAGGCAGCGTCGCCGGCGCCGTCATGGGGGCATTTATCATGTCGGCGCTGGATAATGGTATGAGCATGATGGACGTCGCCACCTTCTGGCAGTACATCGTCAAAGGTGCCATTTTACTGCTGGCGGTATGGATGGATTCGGCGACAAAGCGCAGAACGTAAGCCCGCTTAATGGAAGAATGCCCGAATTCTATGCGCTACCACCAGATTTATGCATAAGACGCTTGTCATGATTCGGGCATTGGCCGGTATTGTATGGCCAGAAAGAGAGACCAGGAAAAGAGACTATGTTTGCAAAGCGCCACCGTATTACGCTGCTATTCAATGCCAACAAAGCCTACGACCGACAGGTGGTCGAGGGGGTAGGAGAATATTTACAGGCATCGCAACAGGAATGGGATATCTTCATCGAAGAGGATTTTCGGGCGCGTATCGAGAATATCAGGGAGTGGCTGGGCGACGGCGTGATTGCTGATTATGACGACCCGGAAATCGAAAGACTGCTGGCCGACGTCGAGGTCCCGATTGTCGGCGTCGGCGGCTCCTACCATCGCCCCGAATGCTATCCCCCGGTGCACTATATTGCGACGGATAACGCCGCGCTGGTCGAAAGCGCCTTCCTGCATCTGAAAGAAAAGGGCGTCCAGCGCTTCGCCTTTTACGGGCTGCCCACTTCCAGCGGAAAACGCTGGGCTGTCGAGCGCGAACACGCGTTTTGCCAGCTGGTCGCGAAGGAGAAATATCGCGGCGTGGTTTACCAGGGGCTGGAGACCGCGCCGGAAAACTGGCAACACGCGCAGAACCGTCTCGCGGACTGGCTGCAAACGCTCCCCCCGCAAACCGGAATCATCGCCGTGACCGATGCCCGCGCTCGCCACGTGCTTCAGGCCTGCGAGCTGCTGCATATTCCGGTGCCGGAAAAGCTGTGCGTCATCGGTATTGATAATGAAGAGCTGACCCGCTACCTGTCGCGCGTGGCGCTCTCCTCCGTCGCGCAGGGAACCCGGCAGATGGGTTACCAGGCGGCCAAGCTGCTGCATCGACTGCTGGATAAAGAGCCGCTGCCGCTGCAGCGCCGGCTGGTGCCGCCGATGCGCGTCGTTGAACGACGCTCTACGGACTATCGTTCGCTCACCGACCCGTCGGTGATTCAGGCGATGCACTACATCCGCAATAACGCCTGCAAGGGCATCAAGGTCGAGCAGGTGCTGGATGCCGTCGGCATCTCCCGCTCTAACCTCGAGAAGCGCTTCAAGGAGGAGGTCGGCGACACCATTCACTCCATCATTCACAGAGAGAAACTCGAAAAGGCCCGCAGCCTGCTGGTCTCTACCACGCTATCGATTAATGAAATTTCGCAAATGTGCGGCTATCCGTCGCTGCAATATTTCTATTCGGTATTTAAGAAAGAGTACGACGTGACGCCGAAGGAGTACCGGGATCGGCACAGTGAAGTGATGATGTAGGGCCGATGAGATCGAAAAGAAAATGCCCGGGGCTTATGCTCCGGGCATTCGCTATTACATATGGGCAGCGATCAGCCGCTGGTTGTCCTGATACATCGCGAAGAGATAGTTGTTGTAGCTCGAACCTTTCGTCGAATAGCCCTTCAGCTTATGAATCATGGTGCTGGCCGTCACTTCCTGATCCGTTTTACGCAGCTGCGCACGGGATTTACGGAAGGACTTGTATGCCGGATGCGTGTTCAGGTTCGTCACATAAGCCTGTACAGACTCCTCCACGGAATCAAACTGGGAGTAGCCTTTCATCGCACCGCGGCAGTTTCCGCCGCCGCATTTCATACCAAACAGATTGTTGTTCATCCGCGCCAGTTTGGACGTCCCCCAGCCGCTTTCCGCCGCCGCCATGGTCGCCACCATACTGTTCGGAATGATGTCAACGCGTTCCATCAGCGTGTTCCAGGGAATATGGCGCGTATTACCAGACCATTTCACCTTATAGCGTGCCGTAATATCCTTCAGACGCGTACGCTCTGTCGGTGACCAGCGCGAGTCGTATTGCTTGGCAACAAGCCAGTTACGATCGGCGGTAATCACCTGATTCTGTTTAGTAATATAAGGCATTACTGTCCGGAGAAACGCTTTTTTCCTTGGGGTTCCGGAAGGGTATTTTCGCAAATCAGGAAGTGAACTACTCTTTACACTATTGCGAGAATACTCTTGTTTACTGCTTACCTTAACTTGACTACTTTTCTTTACTTGTGAGGCTTTATGACTCGTTGTTGCTGTGTGGGTTGTTGCCAACACACTACCTGAAAATATGCAGGTAAGTAACATGAGTATCGCAGCCCCATATCGTCGCATGGGAATCGATATCATTAGGTCTCCTGGTCGGATTTAATCATTCCAACACCTTGTTTTACGCAAAAAAACGTTAATTGAGTCGCGAATAGTATCAAAAATACCCAGTGAGAGCACTAACAGAAATAGTCCAATTCCTAAAAGCTGTCATCTGAAATCGGTTTCCGCGCCGTCATCATGGGGCAAAAATGCTAGCGTCGTCTCATTTTTTGCCTGTTTTTTGACCGCTGTCACTCACCCCTTTTTGTCATCCCTGCAAAAGCGCAGATGGGATGAGTTCATTACCCGCTTTGCCGGGCAAACTGAACAAAAAACCGCTCACAGGACTCCAGAATGAAACTCGCTGCGCTAGCGTCGCTCTTGTTGCCAGGAATGGCCTTCGCCGCCTGGACCACCGCCGATTTTCCGGCCTTTACCGAAGAGGGCACCGGCAGGTTTATCAGTCAAAACGAGGTGGCGAAGGGTACACGTCCGCTACAAATTAATTTTGACCAACAGTGCTGGCAGCCCGTCGGCGCCATCAAACTCAACCAGATGCTCTCCATGGAACCCTGCCGCGGCACCCCTGCACAGTGGCGGGTCTTCCGCGAAGGTCGCTACACCCTTGAAGTCGATACTCGCTCCGGTACGCCGACGCTGATGCTTTCTCTGGAGGAAAAAGAGGCGGCGACAGCTTCCGCGCCGCAGCTGCGTCAGTGTCCAAAATGGGATGGTAAGCCGCTGACGCTGGATGTCAGCAAGACCTTTGCCGAGGGCAGCAAAGTCCGTGATTTCTACAGCGGCAATGTCGCCACGGTCAGCGCCGGGAAAATTACGCTGCAGCCGGCCCCCAACAGCAATGGTTTATTGCTGCTTGAAAGTGCGGAAACCACCGCCGACGCGCCTTTCAACTGGCATAACGCCACCGTCTATTTCGTGCTGACCGACCGTTTCGTCAACGGTAACCCGGCCAACGACAACAGCTATGGACGCCACAAAGACGGTATGCAGGAAATCGGCACCTTCCACGGCGGCGACCTGCAAGGGCTGACCAGCAAACTCGACTACCTGAAAGCGTTGGGCGTTAACGCACTGTGGATAAGCTCGCCGCTGGAACAAATTCACGGCTGGGTCGGCGGCGGAACCAAGGGCGATTTCCCGCATTACGCCTACCACGGCTACTACGCCCAGGACTGGACAAAGCTGGATGCCAATATGGGTACTGAGGAGGATTTGCGTCGCCTTGTCGATGAGGCGCACAAGCGCGGTATTCGCATCCTGTTCGATGTGGTGATGAACCACACCGGCTACGCCACCCTCGCCGATATGCAGACGTTCAAATTCGGCTCGCTGTATCTGCAGGGCGACGAACTGAAAAAAACGCTCGGGGAACACTGGACCAACTGGAAACCCGGCCCGGGACAGACCTGGCACAGCTTCAACGACTACATCAACTTCAGCGATAAAGCCGGCTGGGAAAAATGGTGGGGGAAAAAATGGATTCGTACCGATATCGGCGACTACGACAACCCAGGCTTTGACGATCTGACCATGTCCCTGGCTTTTCTGCCGGATCTGAAAACCGAATCAACCGCCCCTTCCGGGCTGCCGAATTTCTATCAACAAAAGCCTGATACGGCGGCAAAAGTGATTCCAGGCTATACGCCGCGCGATTATCTGACCCACTGGTTGAGTCAGTGGGTACGTGATTACGGCATTGACGGCTTCCGCGTCGATACCGCCAAACACGTCGAGCAGGCTGCCTGGCAGCAGTTGAAAACCCAGGCCACTGCGGCGCTGGCGGAATGGAAAAAGGCCAATCCGGATAAAGCGCTGGATAACGCGCCTTTCTGGATGACCGGTGAAGCCTGGGGTCATGGGGTAATGCAGAGCGATTACTACCGCCACGGTTTTGATGCGATGATTAACTTCGACTACCAGGATCAGGCGGCGAAAGCGTCAGGCTGTCTCTCCAGTATTGACCTGACCTGGCAGCAGATGGCGGATAAACTGCAGACGTTTAACGTTCTGAGCTACCTCTCCTCCCACGACACGCGCCTGTTCCGCGAAGGCGGCAGCACTGCGGCAGAACTGCTGCTGCTCGCACCAGGCGCGGTACAGCTCTTCTATGGCGATGAGTCCGCGCGGCCATTCGGACCTACCGGCTCAGATCCGTTGCAGGGGACACGTTCGGATATGAACTGGCAGGACGTCGAGGGTAAAGCCGCGCTCAGCGTCACCCACTGGCAGAAACTCGGCCAGTTCCGCGCCCGCCACCCGGCAATCGGGATGGGTAAACAAACCACGCTCTCTATGCCGCAAGGTTACGGTTTCGTCCGTGAAAACGTCGATGACAAAGTCATGGTGGTATGGGCAGGCCAACGATAGCCCCGCTTCTGATGGCTCCCCGATCTCTTTGGGGAGTCTTTTCAGAATAAAAAACTAATCCCCATCGATAATCCAGCATAAAAATGAAATCTTCGACTTTCCTGCCGATTTGCACCGCGTCGAGGCTGGCGTTATGGTTATCCACTTTCCAGGAAGACCGATAGATTATCCGCAATGACATTTTCACTTTTCGGCGACAAATTTACCCGTCATTCAGGCATCACCCGCTTGATGGAAGACCTCAATGACGGCCTGCGCACGCCGGGCGCAATCATGCTGGGCGGCGGTAATCCCGCGCAGATCCCGGAAATGAACGAATACTTCCAGAACCTGCTGGCTGACATGCTCGCCAACGGCAAAGCCCTTGATGCGCTTTGTAATTACGACGGTCCGCAGGGAAAAAGCGAGCTGCTGACCGTGCTGGCGCAGATGCTGCGTGAAGAGCTGGGCTGGGAGATCGAACCACAGAATATTGCGCTAACAAATGGCAGTCAGAGTGCGTTTTTCTACTTATTTAACCTCTTTGCCGGGCGCCGTGCGGATGGCACTACCCGCAAAGTCCTGTTCCCGCTGACGCCGGAATATATCGGCTACGCCGACTCGGGCCTCGAAGAGGATCTGTTTGTCGCCACCCGCCCGAATATCGAGCTGCTGCCAGAAGGCCAGTTTAAATACCACGTCGATTTCGAGCATCTGCAGGTCACCGAAGAGACGGGGATGATTTGTGTCTCTCGCCCGACCAACCCGACCGGTAACGTGATTACCGACGAAGAGCTGATCAAACTGGATGCGCTGGCCCACCAACACGGCGTCCCGCTGGTGATTGATAACGCGTATGGCGTGCCTTTCCCGGGAATTATTTTCAGCGACGCCAGGCCGCTCTGGAACCCGAATATTGTGCTGTGTATGAGCCTGTCCAAGCTGGGCCTGCCGGGCAGCCGCTGCGGGATCATCATAGCCAATGAGAAAATCATTACCGCTATCAGCAACATGAACGGGATTATCAGCCTTGCGCCGGGCGGAATGGGGCCGGCGATGATGTGCGAAATGATCAAACGTCATGACCTGCTGCGCCTGTCGGAAACGGTCATCAAGCCGTTCTACTATCAGCGCGTACAGGAAACTATCGCCATTATCCGTCGCTATCTGCCGGAAGATCGCTGCCTGATTCATAAACCTGAAGGGGCGATTTTCCTCTGGCTGTGGTTTAAAGATCTGCCGATCTCCACCGAACTGCTGTACCAGCGGCTGAAAAAACGCGGTGTATTGATGGTTCCGGGCGACTACTTCTTCCCGGGGCTGGATAAACCCTGGCCGCACACGCATCAGTGCATGCGTATGAACTACGTACCGGATCCGCAAAAAATCGAAGCGGGCGTGCAAATCCTCGCCGAAGAGATTGAGCGGGCCTGGAGTGAACAGGGCGCCGCGTAACCGGCTCATCGCCATCGGCCAACCCGTAGCCCGGACAGGCGCACCAGCGCCGCTTCCGGGGAACACGCCGCAAGCATCATCGCTACATCGCCAGCGCCATGCGCTGGCGACGCTCGGCGCTAAGTCTTTCCAGCTCGCTCGGTTCCATGCAGCGCAGCGCCTGGGTCGGACAGGCCGCCACGCAGGCCGGGCCTTCGTCGGTGTGGCTGCATAAATCGCATTTCAGCGCCTGCACCCCTTCCCCGGTCATCATCACGCTCATCGCCCCGTACGGGCAGGCCACCATACAGCTTTTACAGCCGATACAGCGCCGCTGGTCGACGCGCCAGACCCCACGGTCGCGCTGGATAGCCTCAACCGGACAGACATTGGCGCAGGGTGCGTCTTCACATTGCCGGCACAGGGTGGCCGTAGACAGCGCATCGCTTTTCACCACCCGGATACGGGGCGCAAACTGAGTCGCAGAAACCGTCGAACAACTTTGGTCGTGCTGATGGGAGACCACGCAGGCCACTTCACAGGTACGGCAGCCAATACACTTCTGGGCATCCGCGATGATAAAACGGTTCATCCACTGCTCCATTGGGGATAAAACGGCAGCGTGCCAGAAATATCCTCCTGCGCGCCTTGATCCTGAATGGAGTCAGCGGTTTTTTTTCCGTTACGTCAGCGGAATTTGGTCATCTGCCTTAGCTTTCCCGTACGGCAAAACCCAGCTCACGTGAAATCGCCTCTGCGGTATCGCGCAGCGGTTTCAGCAAGTTCTTTTCGCCCACCTGCTTCAGGCGCGAGGTCGACAGGGAGATAGAAATTGCATAAGGCACCCGACGATGGATATCAAACACCGGGACCGCCAGACAGGAGACGCCTAGTTCGTTCTCTTCCCGGTCCATCGCCATATTGCGCTCGCGGATCTGCGCCAGCTCATCATGCATTGCGGGCAGCCCGGTGATGGTATTCCGGGTCAGTGGCTGAATAATATCCTGGTGAGTTTCCCAGTAGTTCTCGACATAGTCAGGGTGCCCAAAGGCCATGTAGATCTTGCCCATCGCCGAGCAGTACAGCGGCATATGCTGGCCGATATAGGCCCGCGTGCGCAGCATCCCGGTGGTGGGTTCCAGCTTGTAAATCAGAATGGCGTGGTCATCTTCCCGACTGGAGAAGTTCACCGTTTCGCCGGTAACCAGGTTCAACGTCTCGAGATGCGGCGCGGCAACGTGGATGATATTCAGCGAGGAGAGCGCTTTTTGCCCCACCGCAATGAACTTGGTGGTCAGCCGATAGCTACCGGCTGCGGGTGCGGGCGTCACATAGCCGCAGGATTGTAGCCCCTGCAACAGGCGATGGACGGTGCTTTTGTTCAGGCCCGCCAGCTCCGAAAGGTGCGCCAGCGGGCAACCGTTCGGATAGTTACTGAGGATTTCAATCAGCATCAACCCGCGGAACAGGCTCTGGCTTCCCGCAGGCCTTTCTTTGTCTTGCGTCATTTCTCTCTCTTTTGTGTCCATCGCGTCAGCTCCCCTTTTCGACCCGCACTGATGGTAGCGCAAAGTGTGTTTCACTTCACGATCTGAACAGAAATTTTGTAATTGACTGATTTTATTGAATTTCAAAAACAACCTCTTCGATTGCTTTGTGAAATCATGATCGATATATTTGAAATCAGATTTCGCATAGTGAAATTTATAGCGTGCAAAACGTTCTTTCCCACACGGCGGGAGGTCACCTTAAATGGCAGAAGCAGCAGTGTTGTCTCCGTTGTTATCCATGCGCCACATTATCAAGCGCTTTGGTGGAAATGTGGCGGTCAATAACGTCAGTCTGGATATTTATCCGGGCCAGGTTGTGGCACTGCTGGGAGAAAACGGTGCCGGTAAATCGACGCTGATTAAGGTGCTGGCGGGCGTCTATTCCCGCGATGGTGGCGAGATCCTGTTTCGCGGTCAGCCGGTGGATTCCGCCGCCGCGTTACGTCAGGGTAACGAACAGCCTATCGCCTTTATTCATCAGGATTTAGGCCTGGTAGAGTGGATGACCGTCGCCGAAAACATGGCGCTGGTGATGGGTTTCCCCCGTCGCTTCGGCCTGATTGACTGGGCGGCCACCAAACGCCAGGCGCAAAAAGCGCTGGAAGATATCGGCATTCAGCTCGACCCGGATGACCGCGTGTTTGACCTTTCCCGCACCGAAAAATCCCTGCTGGCGATTGCCCGCGCGGTGGCAGTTGACGCCTCGGTGCTGGTGCTCGATGAACCGACAGCCTCACTGCCTGCCGACGATGTCCGCCACCTGTTCCGCGTGATGAACATCCTGCGCGAGAAGCAGGTTGGCATGATTTACATCACCCACCGCCTGGATGAGGTGATGGAGATGGCGGATACCGTTTGCGCGATGCGCGACGGCTGCTACGCCGGGGGCGGCGATATCGCTCGCTATAGCTTGCGTGGTCTGGTCGAGCTGATTGTGGGCGAAAGCCTCGGCGGCGATCGGCGTCAGGCCTTACCCGATGCCAGCGCGCCGGTGCTGTTGAAAATGGACAACGTCAAAGTGGGCGATACCGGGCCGGTCTCCTTTGAGCTGCGTGCCGGTGAGATGGTGGCACTCGCCGGTCTGCGGGGTGCCGGTCAGGAAGAGATTGGACGTTTACTGTTTGCCTGCAGGCCGCAGGAGAGTGGACAAATCACGTTAAGTGGCGTGCCGTTTACGGCGACAACACCAGGGGAAGCGATGTCCGCAGGCATCTCTTTTGTCGCCGGCGACCGTCTTCATGAAAGCCTGATTCCGGGCATGATGGTGCGTGAAAACCTGTTTATGAACCCTTGTAAACACGGCCATGCGCTGTTTTCCCGCTATAACGAAAAAAGCGAAGCGCCGCTGAGCCGGGAGAAAATCCGCCAGTTCGACGTGCGCCCTGCGCAGATAAATATTGAAATCAGTGCGCTGTCGGGCGGCAACCAGCAAAAAGTAGTCATGGCACGCTGGCTCTCGCTCAATGCCCCGCTGCTCATCCTGGAAGATCCTTCTGCTGGCGTTGATGTAGGCGCACGCGCAGAAATTTACGATTTACTCAATCAGGCGCTGCAAAACGGCGTTGCCATTCTGGTCATCTCCAACGACCTGGAAGAGGTAGCGCACATCTGTAACCGGGCATTGGTGTTTAACCGCGGGCAGATCGTCGGCGAACTTCTCAACCAGGATGTCACCTTTGCCAGATTGCTTGAGCTGGCATCAGGCAGCGGCACCATACATTAAGTCGGAGTGCGTTATGGCTAAAACATCAATGAAATCGACGGCCCTGGAATCACGCGTATCACTTCATGAACACGGTGCGGCTACCTGGCTTGGACAATTGACCACGCGTTACGGTTTACCCGCGATCTGCGTGGTGCTGGTTATCGTTTTTTCACTGACAACGCCTTCGTTTGCTTCCCTGTTGACGCTGCAGGCCATTCTCGATAGCAAATCGAAAATTGCCCTGCTGGCGCTAGCAGCAACCATCCCGATGATTGTTGGCAAAATCGACCTGAACGTCGGCTTCGGCATCGTGCTCTGGCACATCCTCGCCATTACTTTGCAGGTTGAATATGGTTTCTCCTGGCCCGTCGCTGTGGCGATCGTGCTGGTGCTCTCTGCGCTCTACGGTTTGCTGAACGGTATTCTGGTGGCGCTGGCGGATATCGACAGCTTTGTTGCGACCCTGGGTTCCGGTACGGTGCTGTACGCCATCGCGCTCTGGCACTCTGGCGGTCGGCAGATCGTCGGGGACTTACCGGACGCCTTTATCGCCCTGCATCACTCCGACCTGTTCGGCATTCCGGTGGTGGCCTTCTACGTCCTTTTTGCCGCCGTGGTGTTGTGGATCATCACCGAACATACCCCGATTGGTCGCTGCATGTATGCGGTGGGCGGCAACCCCGTCGCCGCAGCGCTCAACGGCATTTCCGTTAATCGTTACATCATCGGGGCATTTATGACTTCCAGCACCTTAACCGGCTTTACCGGGGTGATCATCGCCGCCGAGCAGGGTGTGGGCCAGGCCAGCGTCGGGATGGATTATCTGCTCCCGGCTCTGGTGGGCGCCTTCCTTGGCAGCACTACCATTCGTCCTGGCCGGGTGAACGTCTGGGGCACGGTGGTCGGTATTGCGGTGCTGGCGATAGGTATTGCGGGTATCCAGCAGTTCGGCGGCGCGTTTTGGGTCGAACCACTGTTTAACGGCGCGACGCTGCTGCTGTCGATTACCCTGGCAGGCTACGCCCAACGCCGTCGGGCATTAAATAAAAAACTGGTGCAGCGGGCACAATCGCCAGCATCAGGCTCCTCCGTTACCCAATGACTCTCGCGTAAGGAACTGAAAATGAATAAAAAAATAGTTCAATGCTGTCTGGCTGCCGGGTTGATGATGGCAAGTGGTTTCAGCCTCGCCGACGATGCCTTTGTTCAGCAAGCGAAAACGGCGATTGCCAAAGCGACCGCACCAGTCACCACATGGGACGGCCCAACCCAGGGTCCGGCGCTGCAGCCGAATAAGAAGATCATTTTCATCGCCTCGGACATGAAAAACGGCGGCGTGCTGGGCGTTAAAGAGGGACTGGAGGAAGCGGTGAAAGCCGCAGGCTGGCAGCTGGATGTACTGGATGGTGCAGGTTCGGTGAAAGATCAACTGGCGGCGCTAAACCAGGCAATCGCCCGTAAACCGGACGGTATCGTCATTGGCGGCTGGAACCCGAACGTCGCCAAAATTCCGCTGAAAAAAGCCGTGAAAGAGGGCATCGTGCTGACCGCATGGCACGCGGTTCCCGCGCCTGGCCCGGTTCCGGCTTACAACATTTTCTACAACGTGACCTCCGACTCGAACGAAGTCTCGCGCATGGCGGCGCTGTATGCGGTGGCGAAATCCAACGGCACCGCCAAGGTGCTGATTTTCACCGACTCGCTGTACCAAATCGCGCTGGATAAAGCCAACGCGATGAAGAAGGTGATTGAGCAATGCAGCGGTTGCCAGGTGGTGGAGTTTATCGATACCCCGCTGGCCGATACCTCCAACCGCATGCCGGGCATGACCTACAGCCTGATCCAAAAATATGGCGATAAATTCGAATACTCGCTGGCGATTAACGACCTGTACTTCGACTTTATGGCCCCTGCCCTGCAAACCGCGGGCAAAGGCAGCGGAGATAAACCACCGTACAACATCTCCGCTGGCGACGGTTCCGTCACCGCCTACCAGCGCGTACGTGAAGGCAAAGCGCAGATCGCAACCGTACCAGAACCGTTGAAACTGCACGGCTGGCAGCTGCTGGATGAATTTAACCGCGCCTTCGCGGGCAAAGCGCCGTCTGGTTATGTCACCCCGGCGCATCTGGTAACCAAAGAGAACATCGCCGCCGACGGCGGCCAGAACAACGAATTCGACCCGGACAACCATTATCGCGATCGCTACAAAGCCATCTGGGGCGTGAAGTGAAATGTTAGCCGTCACGGGAAGTATTGAACGCCTGTGCTCACCGGCGATCTGGGCGGAAGGCCCGGTGTGGCTGGCAGACCAGCAGTGCCTGATTTTCAGCGATGTGAAAGGCAACAGAATGTTCCGTTGGGATGCGCAAAATGGCGTCAGCGTGTTTCGTGCCGAATCCCACTTTGCCAACGGCAACGCGCGGGACTTACAAGGGCGCTTGTTAACCTGCGAGCACGGTCGGCGCGGGATCAGCCGTACCGACGCCGCAGGCAATCACACCCTGCTGGTGGATAAAGTCGATGGGCTGCGTTTTAACTCCCCCAACGATATCGCGGTGCGCCAGGACGGGTCGATTTGGTTTACCGATCCGCCCTACGGCATCGTCGGTGACGAAGAGGGCTATCGCGCCGCAAGTCAGGTCATTGGCTGCTACGTCTATCGCTTTGATGAAGCGCGTCACCAGGTCGCTATTGCCATCAGCGATACCCAGCGCCCCAACGGGCTGGCCTTTTCGCCAGATGATAAATGGCTATACGTGGCAGATATGTCGGTTATTGATTTTCCGAGCCAGGGTCGCCGGGAAATTCGTGCTTACCGTCTTGAAGGCGATAACGCGCTATTTTCCCACGTTGTAACCCAGGTCAAACCGGGTATTCCGGACGGATTTTGCGTCGACCAGGACGGGAATATTTACTGCAGCTGCGAAACGGGGATTTTGATTTTCTCCGCCGCAGGCGAATTACTGGACACCATTGCGGTCCCCGAGCGCGTCTCTAACTGCACCTTTGGTGGCCCCGACGGGAATGCGCTTTTTATTACGGCGACGACATCGCTGTACCGGGTGACCTTCACCCCGTCCCGCCTTCAGGGATAAACCAGAATCACACCGACACGCACCGGTCCTGCCGGCGTGTTTTTGCAACCCGACACTATTTAGTGGAATCACATTCCACTATGTGAAACATAAGATGTAATGGAGAAAACGTATGTTATTGAGTTTTTCTGACCTTAAAAATGAGTTTACCCGTGTCCTGCTGGCACGCGGCGTGGCGGCTGAAACTGCCGATGCCTGTGCAGAAATGTTCGCTCGCACCACCGAGTCAGGGGTCTATTCACACGGCGTAAACCGTTTCCCGCGCTTTATTCAGCAGTTGGAAAACGGCGATATCATCCCGGAGGCCCTGCCAAAACGTACCGCTTCATTGGGGGCAATTGAGCAGTGGGATGCCCAGCGTTCAATCGGTAACCTGACGGCGAAAAAAATGATGGATCGGGCTATTGAACTGGCTTCTGACCACGGTATTGGTCTGGTTGCGGTACGCAACGCCAACCACTGGATGCGCGGCGGCAGCTACGGCTGGCAGGCGGCGGAAAAAGGCTACATCGGTATCTGCTGGACCAACTCCATTGCCGTGATGCCGCCGTGGGGCGCCAAAGAGTGCCGCATCGGGACGAACCCACTGATCGTCGCTATTCCGTCGACGCCGATCACCATGGTGGACATGTCAATGTCGATGTTCTCCTACGGCATGCTGGAAGTGAACCGTCTGGCGGGCCGCCAGCTGCCGGTTGACGGCGGCTTCGATGACGAAGGCAACCTGACCAAAGACCCGGCACCCATCGAGAAAAACCGCCGTATTCTGCCGATGGGCTACTGGAAAGGTTCAGGCCTCTCCATTGTGCTGGACATGATCGCCACCCTGCTCTCCGATGGCGCTTCCGTTGCTGCAGTAACTGAAGACAACAGTGACGAATTCAACATTTCGCAAGTCTTTATCGCTATCGAAGTGGACAAGCTGATCGACGGAGCCACTCGCGACGCCAAGCTGCAACGCATCATGGATTACATCACCAGCGCCGAACGTGCCGACGAAAACGTGCCGGTCCGTCTGCCCGGTCATGAGTTTTCCCGTCTGCTGGAAGAGAACCGCCGCAACGGCATCACCGTTGATGACAGCGTGTGGGCAAAAATCAAAGCGCTGTAAGGAATATCATCATGATTTATGGACATATTTCCCAACCCAACGCCTGCCGGTACCCGGCGGCGATTGAAAAAGCACTGGATTTTTTGCGCACCACGGACTTCAGCAAGCTGGAGACCGGGGTGGTCGAAATCGAGGGGCGCACGATCTTCGCGCAGATCCTCGACCTGACCACCCGCCCGCACGATGAATTGCGCCCGGAAGTACACCGCCGCTACCTGGATATCCAGTTTTTATATTCCGGTGAAGAGCAGATCGGTGTTGCTATCGATACCGGCAATAATGTCGTCAGTGAAGAATTACTTGAGCAGCGGGATATTATTTTCTATCACCACAGCGAAAATGAATCGTTAATAGAAATGAGGCCGGGGAACTACGCCATATTTTTCCCGCAGGATGTTCACCGACCAGCCTGTAATAAACACCGGGCAACGGCAATCAGGAAAATAGTGGTTAAAGTTGCTATTTCCGCTTTAGATTAATCCGTAATTTATTTGTCGCACGACGATAAATAAAAGGAGTGAAAAATGGAAAGAAATGACGCCGGTTATATCATCGGCGCATACCCTTGTGCGCCCTCATTTCACCAAAAGAGCGAACAAGAAGAGACGGAATTCTGGCGCTTACTCGCGGACACGCCCCACATCCGTGGGCTCGAGCAGCCATGTCATGAGAACTTTCACCCCTATGGCGATGAGTGGTTGCTCCAGCATACGCCGCAGGAGTGGCAGATGGTGGTGACTGCCATCCCGGAAACCATGCGTCGCCGTGGCGGCGGCAACACGGCTTTCGGCCTGGCCTCCAGCGATGAAGAACAGCGCCTGGCATGCATCGAATTCCATCGTCATTTACACAACAAAATCAATGCGCTAAACAAACGTTTTGCTGGCAAGGTGATCGCCCTGGAACTGCAGGCAGCGCCGCTTGCAGGCAATGCGAACGTAGAGCAGGCAACCGATGCTTTCGCCCGCTCAATCAAAGAGATTGCGGCCTGGGACTGGTCATGCTCACTCGTACTGGAACATTGTGATGCCATGAACCAGCCGGCGCCACGCAAAGGCTTTTTGCCGCTGGAAAACGTGCTGGAGGTCCTGGCAGGTTACCGCATTGATATCTGTATCAACTGGGCGCGGTCGGCGATTGAAGGGCGTAACGCCGCCCTGCCGCTGACGCACGCTCAGGCGGTACATGCCGCAGGAAAACTGGGGGCGCTGATGTTCTCTGGCACCGCGACCGAAGGGCCGTATGGCGAATGGACTGACCTGCACACACCGTTCGCCCCGTTCTGCCCGCACAGCCTGTTAACGGCGGCGCACGCCAAAGAATTATTTAATGTGGCTGATTCAGCAAAATTACAGTTTGCCGGTATTAAGTTACTGGAAATTGATGAGAATGCTGATGCGAATCATCGCATAGCCATATTACGCGATGGCATTAACGCGTTAAACATAGCCCAACAATAAATATAAAGCGTCAATTTAATCGCAACGTCAGTTACTTTAAACACGAGATTAATATGAACACTTCCTCTTACGCTACAACCACGGATATTCCGCGCCAACGCTGGTTAAGAATTATTCCCCCTATTCTTATCGCGTGTATTATTTCCTATATGGACCGGGTCAACATTGCCTTTGCTATGCCCGGCGGGATGGATGCCGAACTCGGTATTTCCGCCACCATGGCAGGGCTTGCGGGCGGGATATTCTTTATCGGCTATCTGTTTTTACAGGTGCCGGGCGGGAAAATCGCGGTCCACGGCAGCGGCAAGAAGTTTATTGGTTGGTCGCTGGTCGCCTGGGCGGTCATTTCGGTCCTGACCGGGTTAATCACCAACCAGTATCAGCTGCTGGTCCTGCGTTTCTTACTGGGTGTCGCCGAAGGAGGCATGCTGCCCGTGGTGCTGACGATGATCAGCAACTGGTTCCCGGATGCTGAACGTGGCCGCGCCAACGCGATTGTGATTATGTTTGTCCCGATTGCCGGCATTATCACCGCCCCGCTCTCCGGATGGATCATTACCATCCTCGACTGGCGCTGGCTGTTCATTATTGAAGGCTTGCTCTCAGTGGTGGTATTAGCCCTGTGGGCCTATACCGTCTACGACCGTCCGCAGGAAGCCCGGTGGATTTCTGAAGCCGAAAAGCGCTACCTGGTCGATACCCTCGCCGCCGAACAACGCGCCATCGCCGGAACCACCGTCAAAAATGCGTCTCTCAGCGCTGTACTGGCCGACAGAACCATGTGGCAACTGATCGCCCTGAATTTCTTCTATCAGACCGGTATTTACGGCTACACCCTGTGGCTCCCCACCATTCTCAAAGAGCTGACGCACAGCAGCATGGGGCAGGTTGGGATGCTCGCTATCCTGCCGTACGTCGGGGCGATTGCCGGGATGTTCCTGTTCTCTTCCCTCTCTGACCGTACCGGAAAACGCAAACTGTTCGTCTGCCTGCCGCTGGTTGGCTTTGCCCTGTGCATGTTCCTGTCGGTGGCGTTGAAAAACAACGTCTGGCTGGCCTATGCCGCGCTGGTGGGTTGTGGCTTCTTCCTGCAGTCCGCGGCGGGGGTGTTCTGGACCATTCCGGCCCGCTTGTTCAGCGCTGAAATGGCCGGCGGCGCCCGTGGCGTCATCAACGCCCTCGGCAACCTCGGTGGCTTCTGCGGTCCCTACGCGGTGGGCGTACTGATCACCCTTTACAGCAAAGACGCCGGCGTTTACTGCCTGGCGATCTCCCTGGCGCTGGCTGCGCTGATGGCCCTTCTGCTGCCGTCGAAATGCGATACCGGCGCAGCCCCGCTAAAGACGATGAGCCCACGTAAACACGCGGCGTAACCCCTGCCGGGGGGTCTGCGCCTCCCGGCAACAAAGAGAATGCAAAGATGAGTGAGAAAAAGACCTTCTGGCTCGGTATCGACTGCGGTGGTACCTATCTGAAAGCCGGTTTATATGACGCCAAAGGTCATGAGCATGGCATTCATCGGCAATCGCTGCAGACGGCGTCGCCCCTGCCGGGCTATGCCGAACGCGACATGCACCAGCTCTGGCAACAGTGCGTGGCGACCATTGCCGGGCTACTACAACGCACCGGCGTCGTGGGCGAACAGATTACCGGGATCGGTATTTCGGCGCAGGGCAAGGGGCTGTTTCTCCTGGATAAACAGGATCGGCCACTGGGCAATGCCATGCTCTCCTCCGATCGCCGGGCGCTGGATATCGTCCAGCGCTGGCAGCAGGACGGCATCCCTGAGCAGCTGTATCCGGTCACCCGCCAGACGTTGTGGACCGGGCATCCGGCCTCGCTGCTGCGCTGGGTAAAAGAGCATGAACCTCAGCGTTACGCGCAAATCGGCAGCGTCATGATGGGCCACGACTACCTGCGCTGGTGCTTAACCGGCGTTAAAGGCTGCGAGGAGAGCAACATCTCCGAGTCCAACCTCTACAACATGGCAACCGGCCAGTACGACCCACAGCTGACCCGCTGGCTGGGCATCAGTGAAATCGATAACGCCTTACCGCCCATCGTCGGTTCAGCAGAAATATGCGGGGAAATCACCGCTCAGGCAGCCGCTATCACCGGTCTGGCGGCGGGAACTCCCGTCGTCGGCGGTCTGTTTGATGTGGTTTCCACCGCACTCTGCGCGGGTATCGAAGATGAGTTTACCCTCAATGCGGTAATGGGGACCTGGGCGGTGACCAGTGGAATAACCCACGGCCTGCGCAATCACGAGGCCCACCCTTACGTCTACGGTCGCTACGTCAATGACGGGCAGTACATCGTTCATGAAGCCAGCCCAACCTCTTCCGGCAATCTTGAATGGTTCACGGCCCAATGGGGCGACCTCTCTTTCGATGAGATCAACCGGGCCGTCGCCGGGCTGCCGAAAGCCGACGGCCAGCTCTTTTTCCTGCCGTTTCTCTATGGCAGCAACGCCGGGCTGGAGATGACCTGCGGGTTTTACGGCCTGCAGGCGCTGCACACCCGCGCCCATCTGCTGCAGGCGGTCTACGAAGGAGTGGTCTTCAGCCATATGACCCACCTGAACCGCATGCGTGAACGCTTTACCGATGTTCACGCCCTGCGCGTCACCGGCGGCCCGGCGCACTCTGACGTCTGGATGCAGATGCTGGCCGACGTCAGCGGTCTGTGTATCGAATTGCCGCAGGTCGAGGAGACCGGGTGCTTCGGCGCGGCGCTTGCCGCCCGCGTCGGGACCGGCGTCTACCGCACCTTCCAAGACGCCCAGCACGATTTACAACATCCGGTACGCACGCTGCAGCCCGACATGGCCGCGCACGCGCGTTACCAGCACAAATACCAGCAATACCAACATTTGATTCAGGCACTGCAGGGCTATCACGCCCGCATTAAGGAGCACGCACTATGAGCCGTCCATTACTGCAACTGGCGCTCGACCATACCCATCTTCAGGCGGCACAGCACGATGTCGCCCTGTTACAGGACCACGTCGATATCGTCGAAGCCGGCACGATCCTGTGCCTTGCCGAAGGGCTGCGCGCGGTGACCGCCCTGCGCGCCCAGTGTCCGGACAAAATTATCGTCGCCGACTGGAAGGTGGCCGATGCCGGCGAAACCCTCGCACAGCAGGCGTTTAACGCCGGCGCCAACTGGATGACTATCATCTGCGCCGCCCCGCTCGCCACGGTAGAGAAAGGCCACGCCGTGGCGCAGGCCTGCGGCGGAGAAATTCAGATGGAGCTGTTCGGCAACTGGACGCTGGAGGATGCCCGTGGCTGGTATCGCACCGGGGTTCGTCAGGCGATCTACCACCGCGGACGCGACGCCCAGGCCAGCGGGCAACAGTGGGGTGACGCCGATCTGACGCGCATGAAGGCGCTGTCGGATATTGGCCTCGAACTGTCGATTACCGGCGGGATCACCCCCGCTGACCTGGCGCTGTTCCGTGATATTAACGTTAAAGCGTTTATTGCCGGACGTGCATTATCAGGCGCCGCCCACCCGGCACAGGTTGCCGCCGAATTCCACGCACAGATTGACGCCATCTGGGGAGAACAGCATGCGTAATCATCCGTTAGGTATCTATGAGAAAGCGCTGGCCAAAGATCTCAGTTGGCCGGAGCGGCTGGTGCTGGCAAAAAGCTGCGGGTTTGATTTTGTCGAAATGTCGGTAGATGAGACTGACGAACGCCTGTCACGCCTCGACTGGAGCCCCGCTCAGCGCGCCTCGCTGGTGACCGCCATGCTGGAGACCGGAGTAGCCATTCCGTCGATGTGCCTCTCCGCCCACCGCCGCTTCCCCTTTGGCAGCCGCGATGAGTCCATCCGCCAGCGGGCGCGGGAGATCATGACCAAAGCCATCCGTCTGGCGCGCGATCTGGGCATCCGCACCATTCAACTGGCGGGCTATGACGTCTACTACGAGGAGCACGATGAAGGCACCCGCCAGCGCTTTGCCGAAGGGCTGGCGTGGGCGGTGGAACAGGCCGCAGCTGCGCAGGTGATGCTGGCGGTGGAGATCATGGATACCGCCTTTATGAACTCCATCAGCAAGTGGAAAGCGTGGGATGAGATGCTCTCTTCCCCATGGTTCACCGTTTATCCGGACGTCGGCAACCTCAGCGCCTGGGGCAACGACGTGGCCGCCGAACTCAAACTGGGTATCGATCGCATCGCCGCCATCCACCTGAAAGATACCCAGCCGGTCACCGCGCACAGTCCCGGACAGTTTCGTGACGTGCCGTTTGGCGAAGGTTGTGTCGATTTTGTTGGCATTTTCAAAACCCTGCACGAACTGAACTATCGCGGATCGTTTCTGATTGAAATGTGGACGGAGAAAGCCAGCGAACCGGTGCTGGAAATTATCCAGGCACGTCGCTGGATTGAATCGCGGATGCAGGAAGGAGGATTTACATGTTAGAACAACTCAAAGCCGAGGTCCTGGCTGCCAACCTGGCGCTGCCGGCCCACCAGCTGGTGACGTTTACCTGGGGCAACGTCAGCGCGGTCGATGACACGCGCACGCTGATGGTCATCAAACCTTCCGGTGTCGAATATACGGTAATGACCGCCGACGATATGGTGGTGGTGGAGTTAGCCAGCGGCAAGGTCGTTGAAGGCAGCAAAAAACCGTCGTCCGATACCCCGACCCATCTGGCGCTCTATCGCCGCTATCCGCAGATCGGCGGGATCGTGCACACCCATTCCCGCCACGCGACGATCTGGTCGCAGGCGGGCATTGACCTGCCGGCATGGGGCACCACCCATGCCGACTATTTCTACGGCGCCATTCCCTGTACCCGTCTGATGACCGTGGACGAAATTAACGGCGAATACGAATATCAGACCGGCGAAGTGATCATTAAAACCTTTGAAGAGCGCGGGCTGGATCCGGCGCAAATTCCGGCGGTCCTCGTCCACTCACACGGCCCGTTTGCCTGGGGCAAAGATGCCGCCGATGCCGTGCATAACGCGGTGGTGCTGGAGGAGTGCGCTTACATGGGGCTGTTCTCGCGCCAGCTGGCCCCGCAACTGCCTGATATGCAGTCTGAACTGCTCGATAAACACTATTTGCGTAAACACGGCGCCAATGCCTATTACGGGCAAAACTGACCACCCTACCACCGCGCCTTCTCCGCCCGGAGGAGGCCGTTCCTACGCCGAATTCACGTGCTCCTTACAGTAGCGACGCTTCCATGCCGCCGGGGTCAGACCGGTGTGCTTGCGGAAAATTTTGCGGAAATAGCCCACATCATTAAACCCGCATTTCGACGCCACGTCGGTCAATGACAGCGAATCGCTGATCAGCAGCTTTTCCGCCGCCCTCACCCGCTGGCGATGCAGCGCTTCGGTTAGCGTCAGCCTGAAAGCATGGCGATAGACGCGCCCGAGGTAGTCCGCGTTGCAGTGCAGCTCCTTCGCCAGCGTGGAGGCAGAAATGGGCAGATGAAACCGGGTGAGGATGATTTGCTGCGCTTTCCAGGCCAGCGCGGTGCCGGGACTATCGGCAGGCTGTTCGCTGGCCGCCGCCGCAATCTGCTGCAAAATCAGCAGCAGGATCAGCTCCAGCGCGACGCTACGATGAATATTTTCCTGTTCGTGCAAGAATTGCCTGAACAGGGAGATAATATATTGCGGCTCACTCACCCGCGTGTGCTGGGGCACCGCCAGTAGCGCTTCGGGCGGCGAGGCGGCCTCGTCTGCTACCACTTCGAAATGCAGCCAGTAGAATTTTAAATCCGCCGGAAATTGCCCTACCCCGACATGCAAGCGCTCTGGCCACAGCAGCAAACTTTCCCCGGCATTCACGCTAAATACCTCGTTATCTTCGCGAATCGTTAATGTCCCTTTTTCAACGAAGATGATTTCCCAGGAACGAAGCTGTCGTGCCGGATGGCTACCAATACCGCGAGAAATAAATAACCCGCCATTTTGGACTTTAATCGGTAAAGACATGGATAATTCAAGCATAGATATGAAAATCCCCGCTATTTGCATCACCAGATATTCGCTTTACCTTTGATTATTCACGATAAAACAGCATGATTCAGGATCGCAATCACACTTTTATCATGAAGTCGGAATCGTCACCTTTTTATACTTTTCCCTTCCCTTGTTAGCCCAGGTATTTAGTGCAGAATAAATAACATACTTTGCAAATGACAAATAAAAGCCCGCACTTCAGCGGGATATTATTCCGCACATCATCTCCGGGAGTTATTTATGACTTCGGCTCCGATTACCACAAGTGATTTAGCACAACGCACTCAGGACGATTCCCTCACGCTCCGTGAAAAAATCGGTTACGGCCTGGGCGATGCGGGCGGGACGGTCATTACCTGCCTGATCATGAACTTTTTAACTTTCTTCTATACCGACGTGTTTGGACTGACGCCGGCGCTGGTCGGGACGCTATTCCTGGCGCTGCGCGTGTTTGACGCCATCTCCGACCCGATCATGGGCGTGCTGGCCGACCGCACCCAAAGCCGCTGGGGACGCTTTCGCCCGTGGCAGCTATGGATAGCGTTGCCCATCGGCATTATCGGCGTACTGACCTTTACCGTGCCGGATGCCAGTATGGGCGTAAAAATCGCCTGGGCTTTCGGCACGTATCTGCTGCTGTCGGTGAGCTATACCGCGATTAACGTGCCCTACTGCGCGCTGATTAACACTATGACCACGCGCCACAGCGAAGTGATCTCGTGTCAGGCGTGGCGTTTTGTCTTGTGCGGCGTGGCAGGATTCCTGGTATCCGTTGGGCTGCCGTGGCTGGTGAAGGCGCTCGGTCAGGGCAACACCGCACAGGGCTATCAGTATGGCGTCGGCGTACTCTGCGCCATTGCGGTGGTGATGTTCCTGTGCTGCTTCTTCTGGGTTCGCGAACGCGTCTCGTTGGACATGATGGGGAAATTCACCCTGCGCGAACATATCGCCGGACTGCGCCAGAATGACCAGCTGCTGCTGATGCTGGTGATGTCGTTCCTGCTGATCAACGTCTTTAATATCCGCGGCGGCGGCTACATGTACTTCATCACCTACGTGTTGGGCGGCTCGACCGGCTATACCTCGCTGTTCTTCACCATGGTGACCTTCGCCTCGATTGGCGGCTCGGTGATTATCAACCTGCTGTCGCGCCGCTTTGATACCGTCAAACTCTATTACTACACCAACCTGGTGTTAGCCGCGATCGCCTTCGCGATGTGGTTTTTACCGACCGGCCCGGCGTACCAGACCTTATGGCTGGTGGTGATCCTCAGTAACGGCATCATTCTCGGCTTCACCCTGCCGCTGCACTTCTCGCTGATGGCCTTCTCCGACGATTACGGTGAATGGAAAACCGGCGTGCGCTCTTCCGGCATGAACTTCGCCTTTAACCTGTTCTTCATCAAGCTGGCATGGGCCTCCAGCGCCGGCATTATCAGCCTGGTGTTTATCTATGTGGCCTATCAGCCGGGCGCGGAAAACCAAACGGCATCATCGCTGGCCGGCATCTCCAGCATGGAGACCCTGTTGCCGGCCCTGTTCCACCTGCTGCTGGCCTTCACCATTCGCGCCTGCAAGCTTAATAATCCTATGATGGCGCGCATTGCCAGCGACCTGCGTACGCGTCACGTCCAGTCTTAAGGAGTCCGTTATGTCTGTTATGGAAGTCGATCTGCACAAACTGAAAATCAACGACCCGTTCCTCGGCCAGTACCAGCAGCTGGTGCGCGATGTGGTGATCCCGTATCAATGGGATGCGCTAAACGACCGTATTGCCGAGGCGGATCCGAGCCATGCAATCGAAAACTTCCGGATTGCCGCAGGGCAGCAGGAAGGAGAATTTTACGGTATGGTCTTTCAGGACAGCGACGTGGCTAAATGGCTGGAAGCCGTTGCCTGGTCGCTATGTCAGAAGCCGGACGCCGAACTGGAAAAAACCGCTGACGAGGTGATTGAACTGGTGGCGGCCGCCCAGTGCGAAGATGGCTACCTGAACACCTACTTCACGGTCAAAGCCCCGGCGGAACGCTGGACTAACCTTGCAGAATGTCATGAGCTGTACTGCGCGGGCCACATGATTGAAGCGGGCGTCGCCTTCTTCCAGGCCACCGGCAAACGCCGCCTTCTGGAGGTCGTTTGCCGTCTTGCCGATCATATCGACAACGTGTTCGGCCCCGGCGACAACCAGCTGCACGGCTACCCTGGCCACCCGGAGATCGAGCTGGCGTTAATGCGCCTGTACGACATTACCCAGGAGCCGCGTTATCTGGCGCTGGTGAACTATTTCGTTGAAGAGCGCGGCACGCAGCCGCACTTTTACGATATCGAATATGAAAAGCGTGGCAAAACCTCCTACTGGAATACCTACGGCCCGGCCTGGATGGTGATGGATAAGCCCTACAGCCAGGCGCACCAGCCGATTTCCGAACAGCCTGTCGCCATCGGCCATGCGGTACGTTTTGTCTACATGATGACCGGCGTCGCCCATCTCGCCCGCTTAAGTCAGGACGAGGGCAAACGTCAGGACTGCCTGCGCCTGTGGAACAATATGGCTCAGCGCCAGCTGTATATTACCGGCGGCATTGGTTCGCAGAGCAGCGGCGAAGCCTTCAGCAGCGACTATGACCTACCAAACGACACGGTCTACGCGGAAAGCTGCGCGTCTATCGGACTGATGATGTTTGCCCGTCGGATGCTGGAGATGGAAGCCGACAGCCAGTATGCCGATGTGATGGAGCGTGCGCTGTATAACACCGTGCTGGGCGGGATGGCGCTGGATGGTAAACACTTCTTTTACGTTAACCCGCTGGAAGTGCACCCGACATCGTTAAAATTCAACCATATCTATGACCACGTGAAGCCGGTGCGTCAACGCTGGTTTGGCTGCGCCTGCTGCCCGCCAAACATAGCCCGCGTACTGACCTCGCTGGGGCACTATATCTACACGCCGCATCAGGATGCGCTGTACATCAACCTGTACGTGGGTAACAGCGCGGAGATCCCGGTGGGTGATGAAACCCTGCGCCTGCGGATCAGCGGTAACTATCCGTGGCAGGAGCAGGTGAAGATAGCTGTCGACTCACCGACGCCGATCAATCACACCCTGGCGCTGCGCCTGCCGGACTGGTGCGATAACCCGCAGGTGACGCTCAACGGCAAGCCAGTGGCCCAGGATGTACGCAAGGGGTATCTGCATATTAGCCATCGCTGGCAGGAAGGCGACACGCTTCTGTTAACGCTGCCGATGCCGGTGCGCCGCCTTTACGGTAATCCGCTGGTGCGTCATCAGGCCGGCCAGGTCGCTGTCCAGCGCGGTCCGCTAGTGTACTGCCTGGAGCAGGCGGATAACGGCGAGCAATTGCATAACCTGCAGCTGCCACGCAACGCCGGGTTCAGCGCCTTTGAAGGGAAAGGGATTTTTGCCCACAAGGTGATCCTGCAGGCGCCAGGTTATAAGCAGACAGCGGAAGACGCCGGCCAGCAGGCGCTATGGCATTATGATCGTGCGCCGACAACCCGCCAGCCGCAGACCCTGACCTTTATTCCGTGGTTTAGCTGGGCCAACCGTGGCGAAGGCGAGATGCGCATTTGGGTAAAAGAAGCAGAGGAATAAGCGCGAAGGTTGTCGCTGAACCACTGGCGGATTCAGATTTCCCGGTAGCGCTGCGCTGAGCGGGCTACCGGGTCGGTCTGGTAGCCCGGACAGGCGGGTCAAGCACCGCCTCCGGGATTTCCCTGGCTACAGGAACAGTGCCTTATCACGCAGGATATGGTCGTTGCCACGTCGGCGGGTAAAGCCAATCCGGTCGAAATATTCAAGAATCTGAATCGCCAGCTTGCGCCCGACATTCAGCGTGTCGCGGAAGTCTGCGGCGCAGGTTGAACCGCGCCGCTGATCCAAATCGCGGATCATTCTGGCAAAGGCCACGATCCGATCGTTGCGGTAATAACGATCTTTGACGATCGCGGTAATCATCCCCTGCTGCGCCGCCTGACGCAGCACCGCGCGCATCAGCGCCTCTTCAACGCCCGCCTCTTTCGCCAGGTCACGTACCCACCAGGGCTCGTCGGCAAACAGGTCGGCAACCCGCAGCCAGATGCTCTGCTGTTCTTCGGTAAAGCCCGCTTTGTGTTCCGGCAGATGTAACCATCCGTGATGGCTATCGATAGTCCCGCTGGCGCGCATCTGCTCAATCAGCAGCAGTACCAGCGCTTCGTCCTCCATCGGCAGCGCAATACGTCGCAAACGCTCGCGGCCCGGACCCGGCTCATCGCGATGCTGATCGTGATAGCGCGCCAGGGCATCAAGCAGCTTGCGCTGCCAGCGCGCGGCCAGCGGGGCGCTGAGCAGACTGTTGCCCGCCTGCAGGTAATCCGGGCGGTTAATCAACACGTTCAGGCCTTCATCGCTGAGCTGGCGCGCCCAGGCAAAATCATCGAGACGGACGGCATCGCGTTGCAGATGAATATCCAGCGCCTGAGCATCATCCCCCTGCGACGCGGCTAACGCCGCCAGCCATTGTAAATATTCAGGCTTACGCTTACCGCGCCGCGGCGGATTTAGCGTCACCACGCGGGCACCCGCCAGGGTAACGCGAGCGGAGATATCGCGCAGCACCAGGCGGTCGTTATCTGCCAGCCACAGCGGAGTATCGAGTACCAGTTCGGCGAGATCCCCCTCCAGCAGCGATACGCGTCCGGTAATATGGCTGGCGGCATGATGGATATGCAAAGATTGCCATTGCGTCAACGGCGTGTGGCACTGCAACTCAACGATCACCCGTTCAGAAGCCTCCGGCGGCCGCACCGAGAGCAGCCAGTCGCCGCGATTCAGCGCCTCTTTTTGCGCATCGCCAACAATATTCAGGGCGATACGCTGGCCTGCCCAGGCCTGCCCGACGGCCTGGTTCTGGGCGTGCAGACCGCGCACGCGCATCGGTTTATCGACCCCGGTCAGCCACAGCGTATCACCCACATTGACCTCGCCCGACAGCGCCGTTCCGGTCACCACCAGCCCGGCACCTTTAACCGTAAAGGCCCGGTCGATCGCCAGGCGAAAACGCTGGTGCTGCGGGTGCGCACGGGCGGACAGCTGCAGTAAATGCTCGCGCAGTTCGGCGATCCCCTGGTTTTCAGTAGCCGCGGTGGCAAACAACGTGGCGTCGGTAAAACCAAATTCTGCCAGCACCGCCGTCACGTCGCCACGCACCTCTTCAACGCGCTGCGCCTCGACGCGGTCCGCTTTGGTCAACGCCACCGTCAGCGACGGCTTTCCCGTCAGCTGCAGGATGGCCAGATGCTCGCGGGTCTGCGCCATCACGCCATCATCGCAGGCCACCACCAGCAGCGCGTGGTCAATGCCACCCACGCCCGCCAACATGTTAGACAAAAACTTTTCGTGGCCAGGCACATCGATAAACCCCAGCACGCGACCGTCGGGCTGTGGCCAGTAGGCGTACCCCAGATCGATCGTCATCCCGCGTGATTTCTCTTCCGGCAGGCGGTCAGCATTAACGCCGGTAATCGCCTGCAGCAGCGTTGTTTTACCGTGGTCAACATGTCCGGCGGTGGCAATAATCATTGTAATAGCATCTCCATAAACCGGGGTTCATCTTCAAGACAGCGCAAGTCCAGCCACAGACGCCCATCGTAAATCCGTCCGATAACCGGGATCGTCAGCCCGCGCCAACGGGCCGCCAGCGCCTCCAGCTGACTACCACGACCATCGCGCGGCGTAAAGGTCAGCGCCGCCCCAGGCAGACGGTCTACCGGTAGCGAACCGCTGCCAATTTGCGACTGACATGGCTCCACCCGCACCTCAAACTGCGTGTAGTGCACGGCCAGCAACGGCTGCAGGCGCAACGCCTGCGCCTGAATCGCCTCCGCCGTGCGGGTCAGCAGGCGCAGGGTGGGCAGCCGATCGGCCAGCGTTTCCGGATGCAGATAGAGCCGCAGAGTGGCTTCCAGCGCGGCAAGGGTCATTTTATCCGCTCGCAGCGCGCGCTTAAGCGGGTGCTGCTGCAGACGGGCAATCATCGCCTTCTCACCAACGATAATCCCCGCCTGCGGACCACCCAGCAGCTTATCGCCGGAGAAGCTCACCAGACTGACTCCCGCCGCGATCATCTCCTGCGGCATCGGCTCTTTCGGCAGACCATACTGGCTCAGGTCAACCAGCGAACCACTGCCCAAATCAGCCACCACCGGAATCCCCGTTTCGCGGCCAATCGCCGCCAGTCCGGCCTCATCGACGGCCGTCGTGAAGCCCTCGATGCTGTAATTGCTGGTATGGACTTTCATCAACAGCCCGGTATTCTCATTCACGGCCTGACGATAATCTTTCGCATGGGTGCGGTTGGTGGTGCCGACTTCATGCAGGATACAACCCGCCTGGCGCATCACATCGGGAATACGGAATGCACCGCCGATCTCCACCAGCTCGCCGCGCGAGAGCACCACTTCTTTACCGCCGGCGGTGGCCGCCAGCATCAGCAGCACCGCCGCAGCGTTATTGTTGACGATGCAGGCATCTTCCGCGCCGGTTATGCGGCACAGCAGCTCCGCCAGCGCCCGATCGCGGTGGCCGCGCCCGGCATCATCCAGGCTGTACTCCAGCGTGACCGGCGCACGCATCGCCTGTGCAACTGCATCAACCGCCGCTTCTGCCTGAATTGCGCGCCCCAGGTTGGTATGCAGCACCGTGCCGGTGAGATTGAACACCGGGCGCAGCGCGCTTTGCAGCGTTTGCGCCAGCCGTCGCCCGGTTTCCTGCGGCCAGTCATCGCACCAGGCCGGCAGCGCCTGCTGCTGACGAATATATTCCCGCGCCTCCTCCAGCATCTGGCGCAGCAGCGCCACCACCTGAGCATGGCCATAGCGGGCCAGCACAGCAGAAAAAGCGGGATCGCGAAGCAAACGGTCGGTGGCCGGCAGCCGGGTGTAAAGCGCACGAATATCGGTAGTCATGAATGGACCTGGCGGTAAGTTATTTACCCCCCTCCCGACGGGAGAGGGAGTCAACAAATCAGCGGTGATTGTAACGTCTCCGGGAGGAAACTGTTACCTGCCTGGGTCAAGTCCTTGGCGGTTCGGTACGGGCAAAACTGGCGCGCTGGAAAAGCGCATCGACCAGCTTAATCAGCTGATGCCGCGTCGCGCACCAGCCGGGCGCAACCCGCCGAAAGTTGAGATAGGCAATCGCGCACGCCGCTGAAATCGTGGCCAGATTGACCTCGTCGATACGCAGACTGCCATCGGCGACATAGGCTTCCAGCGCATCGAGTCCCCGGGTCACTTTCTCCCGCTGGCGCAGCAGCTCGCTTTCTGACTGCTGCGCAGCCGGACGGCTCTTTTCGCGCACCAGCGCCTGCGCCGCCTCCATTACGCCGTCGGCCAGCGCCTCCAGCTGACGCATTTTCAACGCCGCTTTCGGGTCCGCTGGCACCATTGCCGGCGCAGCGCCGAGCTGATCAAGGTATTGCGCGATAATGGGGGAGTCATACCAGCATTCGCCGCCGTCCGTGACCAGCACCGGCACCTTACCCAAGGGATTGTATTTCCCGACGCCGTTCACGTCCTGGTAGGGAAATTCATTGACGAATTCGAAGGGGAGGTTTTTCTCCAGCAGAATGACGGAGATTTTACGCACAAAGGGACTGGTGTAGCTGCCGATCAGTTTCATTACCTGCTCCTTTCGCCAACAAAAAAGTAGAAGCCTGATGGGACAGGCTCTATAGCCAAAATAATTCGAGTTGCAGGACCACAACGCTTTCGACGTTGTTGAACAGCGTTTACGCTGCCCCCACAGGGGCGAGGCCGAAGGCCGAGTAACGCGGCGACGCAGAGAATCCCCAGTCACTTACTCAAGTAAGTGACTGGGGTGAACGAGGACAAATTCGTCAGGAACGAATTTGAACGCTGTTCGCAGCGCCCGTAGGGCAAGGCCCAGGGATGGGCCGAGTATTGCCAACGACCATGCAACTTGAAGTATGACGGGTATAAGTATGGTTCAGGCGCAGGCAAAAGGCAGGTCAGACTTAACGTCAGCCTGCCTTCATCGCAATTAATGATCCAGGTAGAGGTAGTGCATCCAGCTGGTCATGCGCAGCAGGACCTTTCTCATGACCGATACATGGCTGAAGTGGTCGGAATAGACCGCCACCTGAGCATAAATACCGTCCGGCAGCGAGTCGACATCCGCGTTGGGATCCAGCTCAATTGTCGCCAGTACGCCATCGGTTCCCGGTAAGACCGTCAGCGACTGTAATGCCCCTTGAGCCTGGTAAGATCCACCCGGGACCACCGGAAGAATATTGGTCAGCTTGCCATGGAATACCTGGCCCGGCAGCGCGTTAAAGACCACTTCGGCATCATCGCCTGGCTTCAGTCGCAGCAGCGAGTTTTGGCGGAACTGAGCAACAATCTGCCGTTTTTGTTCCGGGATAAAGACCATCACCGGGCGCAGCGGCAGCGCTGCCGCATAGGTGCCGGGACGGATCAGCACCTGGGTAACATAGCCGTTGCTTGGCGCGCGAATAACGGTCTGGTCGAGGTTATATTTCGCCTCCGCTAACTGCGCGCGCAGACTGACAACCTGCGACTGCTCACCGCCCACCATGCTGTCCAGTTGACTCTGAATCTGTGCCTGCTCGGCAACCGATGCTTTTACTAACGCATCCTGCGCCAGATAGTTTTGCCGGGCATTATCGATATCGCTTTCAGAGAACGGGTTGACCCGCGCCTGGCTGCCTTTCAGGTAGCGTTGGTAGTCTTTGTAGAGCCGATCGCGCTCGGCGGAAACACGCACCGTGTTTGCCTGCGCTTCTGAAAGCTGCGCCTTCAGAGTGTTGATGCTGTGCAGCGCGGTCACCAGATCGGCCTGCAGTCTATCTACCCGGGCCTGATAGCGCACGGGATCAATCGTAAACAGGACATCACCCTTATTAACACGTTGATTCGTTTTATCCGTCACGGTACTGACGATACCGGTCACCTGTGGCGTAATGGGAATCGAAATAACCGCCTTTTGTGCAGTAAATGTATAAGGATGGTTATAGTTCATTAATAAAATAAGGGCGCTGACGAGAAATATACCGCCTAATGCCGCCGTGGCGAGAGTCCACTGGTTAACCGGAATGCGAAATATCTTAAAAACCGCCCATGCAATCGCCACATAGGTCAATACAATTAACAGATCCATGATTAGCGCTCCGGGGTCTCTTTATCTGCGGATGAGGGCACCGCACCCAGTCTTTTTTCCAGCTCGGCAACACGTTGTGAAAGCCGATCGATATCGGGATCGCGTTCAGATGGAGGAATATGAGATTTCATTCCCCACCCGCGCTCAGGCTGGTAGAGAGTGGCCCAGATCCACAGGAATGGCCAGATAACATGCAGCGTAAACAGGCTCACCCACCCGGCGGTATGGATGGCATCAGCGTGGGGATGATTACGTTTTTTAGCCATTAAATAGGGAATATCATGAATCGCGATAATTCCATAAAAGAGAACCAGAAAAACGAAGATCAATACACCCAGCGCAAAATAGTTGAGAAACATATGTGCCTCACTAAACACGACGTCAGCTCATCAATGATATAAAATGGTAAGCAACCAAATTAATTAATGAAATTTAAGTAAAAGGAAAATGCACTTATAATTTAAGGCCGGGGAGTATTGTTTTTAGTTATTCTCCTTGCAAGTTTTTAAGCGTGACAAAATATATCCTGAAGAACTATAGACTTATCTTTACATGTTGAGCTTAAGCCACATTCTGACTTTTTTCCATACGGTACGCCGATGATGTTTTTTCATTCTGCAGCCTGTTTACCGACGCCGGCCGCAGTGCGAGCGAGCAGAGTTTGCCGGCGATCACATCCGCAAAATTCAGCGAATTATTTTTTGTGAACAAAGTCACAATATCGAGACAAACTGAAAACAATATTATGTGATGTAATTCACATTAATTAGCCTAATCAGGCGAATTTTGACCCATTGTCTTTTTTTTGCACACCCATTTTGTGATGCACGTCACTACAAATACCTGCCAGATACCTATATTCATGTGATCAGAATCACACTAAAACCCACCGACTGGACAGTTTAACGATTCAGTGCCAGATTCGCTTTATCAATCAGGGTCCGGCGACCTCTGCCGCCATATTCACAACAAGCCTCGGGCTTTTAGCCTACGCGATAAGCAAAACAGAAGAAGGGGTGTTTTATGTCATCCGATATCAAGATCAAGGTGCAAAGCTTTGGTCGTTTCCTCAGCAATATGGTGATGCCAAACATCGGCGCGTTTATCGCGTGGGGTATCATCACCGCATTATTCATACCGACAGGGTGGTTACCGAATGAGACGCTGGCGAAGTTAGTCGGCCCGATGATCACCTACCTGCTGCCGCTGCTTATCGGCTATACCGGCGGTAAGTTAATTGGCGGTGAGCGTGGCGGCGTCGTCGGTGCCATTACCACCATGGGCGTCATCGTCGGCGCGGACATGCCGATGTTCCTCGGCGCCATGATCGCAGGTCCACTGGGCGGCTGGGCGATTAAACATTTTGATAGCTGGGTAGACGGTAAGATTAAGTCCGGTTTCGAGATGCTGGTGAACAACTTCTCCGCCGGTATTATCGGGATGATCCTCGCCATTCTGGCATTCCTCGGCATTGGCCCGGCGGTTGAAGTCCTGTCCAAAATTCTGGCGGCGGGCGTTAACTTCATGGTTGTCCATGACATGCTGCCGCTGGCATCTATCTTCGTTGAACCGGCGAAAATCCTGTTCCTGAACAATGCTATCAACCACGGCATCTTCTCGCCGCTGGGTATTCAGCAGTCTCATGAGCTGGGCAAATCAATCTTCTTCCTGATTGAAGCCAACCCGGGCCCGGGGATGGGCGTACTGCTGGCATACATGTTCTTTGGTCGCGGTAACGCGAAGCAGTCTGCAGGCGGTGCGGCAATCATCCACTTCCTGGGCGGTATCCACGAAATCTACTTCCCGTACGTACTGATGAACCCGCGTCTGATCCTTGCCGTTATTCTCGGCGGTATGACCGGCGTGTTCACCCTGACTATCCTCAACGGCGGTCTGGTTTCTCCTGCTTCCCCAGGTTCTATCCTTGCGGTGCTGGCGATGACGCCGAAAGGGGCGTACTTCGCTAACATCGCGGCCATTATTGCCGCAATGGCCGTCTCCTTTGTGGTCTCCGCCATTCTGCTGAAAACCAGCAAAGTGAAAGAAGAAGATGATATCGATGCTGCGACCCGTCGCATGCAGGATATGAAAGCTGAATCCAAAGGCGCGGCTACTCCGCTGTCTGCAGGTGCCGTGGCTAACGATCTGAGCCACGTGCGCAAAATCATCGTGGCCTGCGATGCCGGCATGGGTTCCAGCGCCATGGGTGCCGGGGTGCTGCGTAAAAAAGTGCAGGATGCGGGGCTGGGCAATATCTCCGTCACCAACTGCGCCATTAACAACCTGCCGCCGGATGTCGACCTGGTGATTACCCACCGCGATCTGACCGAGCGGGCGATGCGCCAGGTGCCGCAGGCCCAGCACATTTCGCTGACCAACTTCCTCGACAGCGGCCTGTACACCAGCCTGACCGAGCGTCTGGTTGCGGCGCAGCGCCATACTGACAACGAAGAGAAAGTCCGCGGCAGTCTGAAAGACAGCTTCGAGGCCGCCGACACAAATCTGTTTAAGCTTGGCGCAGAGAATATCTTCCTCGGTCGCAAAGCGGCGACCAAAGAAGAGGCGATCCGCTTCGCGGGCGAGCAGCTGGTGAAAGGCGGCTACGTTGAGCCTGAATATGTCCAGGCGATGCTGGATCGTGAAAAACTGACCTCCACCTATCTGGGCGAGTCCATCGCGGTACCACACGGCACGATTGAAGCTAAAGATCGCGTCCTGAAGACCGGCGTGGTGTTCTGCCAGTATCCGGAAGGGGTTCGCTTTGGCGAAGACGAAGATGACGTAGCCCGTCTGGTTATCGGTATCGCGGCACGCAATAACGAGCACATTCACGTGATTACCAGCCTGACTAACGCGCTGGATGATGAGTCGGTGATTGAACGCCTGACCCGCACCACCAGTGTTGAAGAAGTGCTGGCGCTGCTGAAAGGCACCAAAGCGTAAACGGTTCCGGCCACGCCGGGAGACGAATCACCCTCTCTCTCTGACTGGAGAGAGAGGGTTCGGGTGAGGGGCAAGCCTCACCCGAACCCTCTCAGGTAAAAACATTAATGAAGGTTAATACTATGAATGCATTACATTTTGGCGCAGGTAATATCGGACGTGGCTTCATCGGCAAATTGCTGGCTGACGCGGGGATCGCGTTAACATTCGCCGATGTGAATCAGGTGGTACTTGACGCCCTGAATGCCCGTCATAGCTATCAGGTTCACGTCGTCGGTGAAAACGAGCAGGTCGATACCGTTTCCGGCGTCAATGCCGTCAGCAGCATCGGCGATGAAGTGATTGACTTGATTGCCCGCGTTGACCTGATCACCACCGCCGTCGGCCCGGTTGTGCTGGAGCGCATTGCGCCGGCTATAGCGCAGGGGCTGGCGAAGCGTAAAGCGCAGGGAATCACCGCCCCGCTAAACATCATTGCCTGTGAAAACATGGTGCGCGGAACCACACAGCTTAAAGGCCACGTGTTTAACGCTCTGGCGGAAGAAGACAAAGCCTGGGTAGAAGCCAACGTCGGCTTTGTCGATTCCGCCGTTGACCGTATTGTTCCCCCGTCCGCCTCTGCGACGCATGACCCGCTGGAAGTGACCGTGGAAACCTTCAGCGAGTGGATCGTCGATAAAACTCAGTTTAAAGGCACTTTGCCGGCGATCCCTGGCATGGAATTAACCGACAACCTGATGGCATTTGTCGAACGTAAGCTATTCACCTTAAACACCGGACATGCTATAACCGCCTACCTCGGAAAACTGGCCGGGCACCAGACGATCCGCGACGCGATTCTCGATGAGAACATTCGCGCCGTGGTGAAAGGGGCGATGGAAGAGAGCGGCGCGGTACTGATCAAACGCTACAGCTTTGATGCACAGAAGCACGCCGCCTACATCCAGAAAATCCTCGGCCGTTTCGAGAATCCGTACCTGAAAGATGACGTTGAGCGCGTAGGTCGTCAGCCGCTGCGTAAACTGAGCGCGGGCGATCGTCTGATTAAGCCGCTGCTTGGTACGCTGGAATATGCTCTGCCGCACGTCAATCTGGTCAAAGGGATCGCTGCGGCAATGCACTTCCGCAGCGAAGAAGACCCGCAGGCGCAGGAGCTGGCAGCCTTGATTAACGAGAAGGGCCCCCAGGCTGCGCTGGCACAGATTTCTGGTCTGGATGCAGCAAGTGCCGTGGTGACCGAGGCCGTTAACGACTACAACGCCACCAAATGAGGCAAGACCTGGCGCGGTACGAACCGCGCCCATTACTACTCCTGTCAGATATGCAGGCAATAATGGAAGAAACACAGGCATTTGAAAACCGCGTGCTTGAGCGTCTGAATGCTGGCAAAACCGTACGAAGCTTCCTGATCGCCACCGTCGAGCTACTCACGGAAGCGGTCAATATTCTGGTGCTTCAGGTGTTCCGTAAAGACGACTACGCGGTGAAATACGCAGTGGAGCCATTGCTGGATGGCGATGGGCCGCTGGGGGACCTTTCTGTACGCCTGAAGCTGATTTACGGCCTTGGGGTGATTAGCCGCGCCGAATACGAAGACGCCGAGCTGCTGATGGCCCTGCGTGAAGAGTTGAATCACGACGGAAATGAGTACAGTTTTACCGATGATGAGATTCTTGGGCCTTTTGGCGAACTGCATTGTGTGACCGCCCTGCCGCCGACGCCGCTGTTTGATGACAGCGACGAAGAACTGCTGGCAATGCAGAAGCTGCGCTACCAGCAGGTTGTACGTTCAACAATGATGCTGTCTCTGACCGAGCTGATTTCCCGAATCAGCTTGAAAAAAGCCTTTCAGAAATCAACGCTCTGACCCGGATTCCACCTGGTCACAAGCCGGCCGGTAAAGCTGCCTGTAATACTCCAGACGACTCAGATACAGCGCCTCTTTGTTCTGCGGAATTTCCCGCGGCACGTTCTGCAAACGCGGGGATTTTTTCAGATACTCCATAAAAGCCTGGCTTGAAGCCATAAAATCAACTGTCTTGTCGATAATACGCGGTACGCCGTCACCGATTTTTGCCATCTCGCCCTCCAGTTTTCAGGGATCATCCTGTAAAGGATTAGCGACAAGCGAGGTCAGGGTTGAGGAAAACGTGCGGTATAGACGACAGACTTCACAGAGATGAAAAACAGGCCACTCTTAGTCATAATATTATTAACATTCATATAATTAGAAATCATTACCTCTGAGACTTCCGCGGAAAAAACGCCGGATTGTGGATAAATGACTACCCACAACAGAAGTCACAGCACATACTATATGTTGTCGAAATCCCTTTATTAATAGATCAAGTCATCATGAAAGAAGTCGAAAAGAATGAAATCAAGCGTTTGAGCGACCGCCTCGACGCCATCCGCCACCAGCAGGCAGACCTGTCTCTGGTGGAAGCTGCGGACAAATACGCCGAGCTGGAAAAAGAAAAAACGACCCTCGAAGCCGAAATTATTCGCCTGCGCGAAGTTCAGGGCCAGAAACTGAGCAAAGAAGCGCAGAAGCTGATGAGCCTGCCGCATCGCCGCGCGATTACGAAAAAAGAGCAGGCCGATATGGGCAAGCTGAAGAAAAGCGTTCGCGGACTGGTGATTGTTCATCCGATGACCGCCCTCGGTCGCGAGATGAACCTCAAAGAAATGACCGGCTTCGCTAAAACCGAGTTCTAATCTTTTAGTCCCGAGGCCTCCCCGGTGGCGCTGCGCTGACCGGGGCTACGGAAACACATTCGCTGCCAGTCGCTGGCCGGACAGGCGTATCAGGCGCCGTGTCCGGGAATCCCCCTCCCTCCCGTGTAGTGCTACGCTCACCGGGGCTACGGAAACACATTCGCTGCCAGTCGCTGGCCGGACAGGCGTATCAGGCGCCGTGTCCGGGAATCCCCCTCCCTCCCGTGTAGTGCTACGCTAACCGGGGCTACGGGAATACATTCGCTGCCAGTCGCTGGCCGGACAGGCGTATCAGGCGCCGTGTCCGGGAATCCCCCTCCCTCCCGTGTAGTGCTACGCTAACCGGGGCTACGGGAATACATTCGCTGCCAGCCGCTGGCCGGACAGGCGTATCAGGCGCCATGTCCGGGAATCCCCCCTCCCTCCCGTGTAGTGCTACGCTCACCGGGGCTACGGAAACACATTCGCTGCCAGTCGCTGGCCGGACAGGCGCTGATTCACCTGTCATTCACATCCATGATCTTTCTCCCTGTCCTATTGGCCCTACCAATTATTTCTTAAACCACTCAACGGTTCACATATCCATCATTTTTAGTCACAGATATATTGCCTGCCAATAACATTTGGTTAACCATTCGTTGTCGTTAACCCTACAACTCAATTTTGGCTGGGCCAGTTTTACAAAAGATGTGATCTGCAAGGAGCGCAGACTCAGCACCACATCTTTGCGGCCCGATGGAGACCTGCATGAACCTCTGGCAACAAAATTACGATCCGGCCGGTAATATCTGGCTCTCAAGTCTTATCGCCTCGTTACCGATTCTGTTTTTCTTTTTTGCCCTGATAAAGCTCAAGCTCAAAGGGTACCTGGCGGCGACATGGACCGTAGCCATTGCGCTGTCGGTCGCGCTGCTGTTCTATAAGATGCCCGTTGACCGCGCGCTGACTTCCGTGGTCTACGGCTTCTTTTACGGCCTGTGGCCCATCGCATGGATTATTATCGCCGCGGTTTTCGTCTATAAAATTTCGGTCAAGACCGGACAGTTCGACATTATTCGCTCGTCGATTCTCTCGATTACCCCTGACCAGCGCCTGCAGATGCTGATTGTCGGCTTCTCCTTCGGGGCTTTCCTCGAAGGTGCGGCCGGCTTTGGCGCTCCGGTGGCGATTACCGCCGCGCTGCTGGTCGGCCTGGGCTTTAACCCGCTGTATGCGGCGGGGCTGTGTCTGATTGTCAACACCGCGCCGGTGGCCTTTGGTGCGATGGGCATTCCGATTCTGGTCGCCGGCCAGGTCACCGGTATCGACAGCTTTGCCATCGGCCAGATGGTCGGTCGTCAACTGCCGTTCCTGACCATCATCGTCCTGTTCTGGATTATGGCGATTATGGACGGCTGGCGCGGTATCAAAGAGACCTGGCCGGCGGTCATGGTCGCCGGTGGCTCGTTCGCCATCGCGCAGTACCTCAGCTCTAACTTCCTTGGCCCGGAACTGCCGGACATCATCTCCTCTCTGGTGTCGCTGGTTTGCCTGACCCTGTTCCTCAAACGCTGGCAGCCGGTCCGTATCTTCCGCTTCGGCGATATGGGCGCCGCCCAGGTCGATCAAACGCTGGCGCGCACCCATTACAGCGCCGGGCAGGTCGTCCGCGCCTGGTCGCCGTTCCTGTTCCTGACCGCCACCGTGACTTTGTGGAGCATCCCGCCGTTTAAGGCCCTGTTTGCTCCCGGCGGGGCGATGTATGACTTCGTCATCAATATCTCCGTGCCATTCCTCGATAAAATGGTGGCCCGCATGCCGCCGGTTGTCAGCGCAGCCACCCCTTACGCTGCGGTGTATAAGTTCGACTGGCTGTCTGCCACCGGCACCGCCATCCTGTTTGCGGCTATACTTTCCATCGTCTGGCTGCGTATGAAGCCAAAAGATGCGCTGGTCACCTTTGGCAGCACGTTAAAAGAACTGGCTCTGCCGATTTACTCCATCGGCATGGTGCTGGCGTTCGCCTTTATCTCAAACTATTCCGGGCTATCGTCGACGCTGGCCCTCGCGCTGGCGCACACCGGCCACGCGTTTACCTTCTTCTCGCCGTTCCTCGGCTGGCTGGGGGTGTTCCTGACCGGTTCAGACACTTCGTCTAACGCGCTGTTCGCCGCGCTGCAGGCAACCGCGGCACAGCAGATCGGCGTCTCCGATATTCTGCTGGTCGCGGCCAACACCACCGGCGGCGTCACCGGCAAAATGATTTCGCCGCAGTCCATTGCCATCGCCTGTGCGGCGGTAGGCCTGGTGGGGAAAGAGTCGGACCTGTTCCGCTTTACCGTAAAACACAGCCTGATCTTTACCTGCATGGTTGGCGTTATTACCACGCTACAGGCCTATGTCTTAACCTGGATGATCCCATGATAGTGATGCCCCGGCGCCTTGCAGACGATGTAGCCCGTCGTGTGCGGGCGCTGATTGAAGAACAGAAGCTGGAGGCGGGCATGCGACTGCCCGCCGAGCGCCAGCTGGCCGCCCTGCTTGGCGTATCGCGCAACTCGCTGCGCGAAGCGCTGGCGATGCTGGTGAACGAAGGCCTGCTGGTCAGCCGCCGCGGCGGCGGGACTTTCGTGCGCTGGCAGCACGAAGCGTGGTCGGAACAGAATATCGTTCAGCCGCTAAAAACGCTGCTTGCCGACGATCCCGATTACAGCTTTGATATTCTGGAAGCCCGCCACGCCATCGAAGCCAGCACGGCCTGGCATGCGGCGATGCGCGCCACCGACGCCGAAAAAGAGCGCATTCGCCTGTGCTTTGAAGCGACCCAGAGCGAAGACCCGGACCTGGCCTCGCAGGCTGATGTTCGCTTTCATCTGGCGATTGCCGAAGCCTCGCATAATGTGGTGCTGCTACAAACCATGCGCGGCTTTTTCGATCTCCTGCAATCCTCGGTCAAACAGAGCCGCCAGCGGATGTACCTTGTCCCGCCGGTATTCGCCCGTCTGACTGAGCAGCACCAGGCCGTGATGGAAGCCATTTTCGCCGGTGACGCCGAAGGCGCGCGTCAGGCGATGATGGCGCATTTAGGCTTTGTCCACGCCACGATTAAACACTTTGATGAAGACCAGGCCCGCCAGGCGCGAATTACCCGCCTGCCCGGTGACCACAATGAAAATGCCAGGGAGAACCCGTGATGATTATTTCAGCCGCCAGCGACTATCGCGCAGCCGCACAGCGAATCCTGCCACCGTTCCTGTTCCACTATATCGACGGCGGCGCCTATGCCGAGCACACGCTGCGCCGCAACGTTGAAGACCTGTCTGATGTGGCGCTCCGCCAGCGGGTGCTGAAGAATATGTCGGACCTGAGCCTGGAGACGACGCTGTTCAAAGAAAAGCTCTCCATGCCGGTGGCGCTGGCACCGGTCGGGCTATGCGGGATGTACGCTCGCCGCGGTGAAGTACAGGCGGCAGGCGCCGCGGATGATAAAGGCATTCCGTTTACCCTCTCCACCGTTTCCGTGTGCCCGATTGAAGAGGTCGCTCCGACCATCAAGCGCCCGATGTGGTTCCAGCTGTATGTCCTGCGCGATCGCGGCTTTATGCGCAATGCGCTGGAGCGCGCCAAGGCTGCGGGCTGTTCAACTCTGGTCTTCACCGTTGATATGCCGACGCCGGGCGCCCGCTATCGCGATGCCCATTCCGGCATGAGCGGCCCGAATGCGGCGATGCGCCGCTACTGGCAGGCGATGACCCACCCGCAGTGGGCATGGGACGTTGGCTTAAACGGCCGCCCGCATGACCTCGGCAATATTTCCGCCTATCTGGGTAAGCCGACCGGACTTGAGGACTACATTGGCTGGCTGGCCAACAACTTCGATCCGTCCATTTCCTGGAAAGACCTTGAGTGGATCCGCGAATTCTGGGACGGCCCGATGGTGATCAAGGGGATCCTCGATCCGCAGGATGCGCGGGATGCGGTGCGCTTCGGCGCCGACGGGATCGTGGTCTCCAACCACGGCGGCCGCCAGCTTGACGGCGTTCTCTCCTCAGCCCGTGCGCTGCCGGCCATCGCCGATGCGGTAAAAGGCGATATCACCATCCTCGCCGACAGTGGTATTCGTAACGGTCTCGATGTGGTGCGCATGATCGCGTTGGGCGCCGATAGCGTGCTGCTGGGCCGCGCCTATCTGTACGCGCTGGCTACCCACGGTAAGCAGGGCGTAGCCAACCTGCTGAATCTGATCGAGAAAGAGATGAAGGTGGCGATGACCCTGACCGGAACCAAAACCATTGGTGAAATCAGCCGCGACTCTCTGGTTCAGAACGCCGACGCGCTGCAAACCTTCAATGCGATTAAGCAGGGTAACGCTGCGTAATCCCCCCGCCCGGCGCTCACCCACAGGGATGAGGGCCGGGCAAATATCTGCTATTCTGCCCGCGCGATTAAGAGCCTAATGAGACAGGGCAGCATGCTGAACATTGTACTATTCGAACCTGAGATCCCGCCAAATACCGGGAACATCATCCGCCTGTGCGCCAACACCGGCTTCAATCTGCATATTATTGAGCCGATGGGTTTCACCTGGGACGATAAACGCCTGCGTCGCGCCGGGCTGGATTACCATGAATTTACCGCCGTTCAGCGCCATCGTGATTATGCTGCCTTCGTGGAAAGCGCCAGGCCGCAGCGCCTGTTCGCCCTGACCACGAAAGGCACACCGGCTCACAGCGCGGTCAGCTATCAGGATGGCGATTTTTTGATGTTTGGCCCGGAAACGCGCGGCCTGCCGGCCAGCATTCTTGATGCCCTGCCGGCACAGCAGAAAATCCGTATTCCGATGATGCCGGACAGCCGCAGTATGAACCTGTCAAATGCGGTGTCGGTGGTGGTGTACGAGGCCTGGCGCCAGCTGGGGTATCCGGGCGCGCTATTGCGCAGTTAGCCTGAGTCATTCCCGGATTGCGGCGCGCTGCGCCTTATCCGGGCGACCCGATGTCACGGGTCCGTAGCCCGGCTAAGCGCCAGCCGGGGGAAAGCAGTAGGGCAGCGGATTCCGCGATAGCGGCGCAGGCGTCCGATCCTCGCTACGCAGGCAGCGCGTTATCGGGATAGCCCGCTTCTAGATACCATCGCCGTACTCAAAGGTATGGTGAATACCATTAAAGTGCTGATCCATATCCATCGCCGGCTTGTCGCTCTCTGGTTTACCGACGATACGCGCCGGTACGCCGGCAGCGGTGGTGTGCGGCGGTACGGGCTGTAGCACCACGGAACCGGCGCCAATTTTCGCCCCCCGACCCACTTCGATATTGCCGAGGATCTTCGCGCCGGCGCCAATCATCACGCCTTCACGGATTTTCGGGTGACGATCGCCGCTGGTTTTACCGGTACCGCCGAGGGTCACGGACTGCAGAATCGACACGTCGTCCTCAATCACCGCCGTTTCGCCAACCACAATACCGGTAGCGTGATCGAGCATAATCCCACGGCCAATTTTCGCCGCCGGATGGATATCCACCTGGAAAGAAACGGAAACCTGATTTTGCAGGAAAATCGCCAGCGCCCGGCGCCCCTGATTCCACAGCCAGTGGCCAATGCGATAGGCCTGCAGCGCGTGGAAACCTTTCAGGTACAGCAGCGGCGTGGAGTACTTATCGACCGCCGGGTCGCGGGTGCGCACGGCCTGAATATCGCAGGCGGCGGAGGCGATCATCTCCGGATCGGCGGCATAGGCCTCTTCCACCACCTCACGAATGGCGATGGCGGGCATAATCGGCGACGCCAGCTTATTCGCCAGCATATAGCTCAGGGCGCTGCCCAGATTTTCGTGCTTGAGGAGCGTTGCGTGGTAAAAACTGGCGAGCATAGGCTCACAGTCGGCCAGAGCCCGGGCTTCGGCTTTAATATTGTTCCAGACGATATCCAGTTCTTCACACGGCATTGCTGACTCCAGGCGATAGCAGAATGACCGGCCAGTTCTACGCTGACCGGGTCATCGAGGTGACAAAGGTTCCTTTAAGCTTAATTGCTGCGCTCGTCCTTGCGTGCGCGGCCTAATAAAGTCAATGCTGCCTCGCGCGCAATTTTTCCGCAATACAATACCTGATAAATTTCCTCGGTTATTGGCATTTCGACACCTAAACGCTGTGCCAGAACGCGAACTTCCTTGGTATTGCGATAGCCTTCAACCACCTGTCCAATCTTATCCTGCGCGCTTTGCACATCCATACCCTGGCCGAGCATCATGCCAAAACGGCGGTTACGCGATTGGTTATCGGTACAGGTCAGCACCAGATCGCCCAGCCCCGCCATCCCCATAAAGGTTTCCGGATCGGCGCCCAGCGCGGTACCGAGACGCGACATTTCAACCAGACCACGGGTTATCAGGGCCGTACGCGCATTGGCGCCAAAGCCGATGCCGTCAGACATCCCGGCGCCAATGGCGATGACGTTTTTCACCGCCCCGCCAAGCTGCACGCCGATAAAATCAGGGTTGATATAGACGCGGAAGCTTTTACCGCAGTGCAGCAAGCGCTGCAGGTCGTCGGCAAATTGCGGCTCCGTGGATGCCAGCGAAATGGCCGTCGGCAGCCCTGCCGCCAGCTCTTTGGCGAAGGTCGGGCCGGAAATAACCGCCAGCGGGATCGTGTCGCCCAGCGCTTCGCGCGCGACATCCTGCAGCAGGCGACCGGTTTCAGCCTCAAGGCCTTTCGTCGCCCAGACCAGGCGCGCATCCGGACGCATCAGCGGTTTAATCTGTCGCAGAACCTCACCAAAGACGTGGCTTGGCACCACAACCAGAATGTCGCGGCTGGCAGCCAGCGCGGCAGACAGATCGCTTTCAAGATGCAGCGTGTCAGGGAAAGGGACGTCAGGAAGGAAAGCGGCATTGCAGCGGTCATGTTGCAGCGTCGCGATATGTTTCGGGTCATGGCCCCAGAGCACAACATCGTGGCCATTTCTTGCCAGCGTGATGGCAAGAGCGGTGCCGTATGAGCCGGCACCGATCACAGTCATTGCAGCATTAAGTGCGTTCATCAGGCATCCTGATGTTGTTCGGCACCTTCGCCAGCTTGCTGCTGCAGATAGTTCATGAACAGCGCATCGAAGTTCACTGGCGCAAGGTTCAGTTGCGGGAAGGTACCGCGAGACACCAGGCTGGTAATGCACTCACGAGCATACGGGAACAGAATGTTCGGGCAGTATGCGCCGAGGCAATGCGCCATCTGGTTGCCGTCAATGCCGTCGATAGAGAAGATGCCGCCCTGCTGTACTTCACACAGGAACGCGGTTTCTTCGCCCAGCGCAGCGGTTACGGTTACGCGCAGCACCACTTCGTAGACGCCTTCAGCCAGCTGGCTGGAAGCGGTGTCCAGATCAAGTTTAACTTCCGGCTGCCAGTCTTTCTGGAAAACTTGCGGCGCATTTGGCGCTTCAAAGGAAATATCCTTGGTATAGATACGCTGGATCTGGAAAGTCATTTCGGTGCTGTTTTGTTCTGACATAGTAAAACCCTTTCGTGTTGTCCTTAAATACGCCTACCCGGCCTGGGTGGACGCAAAATTAGCGCAGCAGGGGATCAAGTCCACCACGTGAATCAAGCGCATACAAGTCGTCACAGCCGCCAATGTGCTGCTCATCAATAAAAATCTGCGGAACCGTCGTGCGACCGCTGCGTTGAATCATCTCTTCACGCTTCGCGGCATTGCCATCAATCGGCAGTTCATTGAACGTTACGCCTTTGCTGTTCAGCAGTGCTTTCGCACGGATACAGAACGGACAGGTCGCTTTGGTGTAGATATCAATATTGGCCATGACTTCACTCCTGTTTTTACCCGCAGGATGTTACGCCGCAGACAAGGCTGCCCCCAACGGATCGCCGCAGCGGGGGAAACCTGACTACGTCATAAAGACGTGGGTAAATTTATTTGCCGCGTACCAGCGGAAGGTTTTCGCCGCTCCAGCCAGCGATGCCTTCTTTCAGTACAAAGACCTTTTCGAATCCGGCTTTATTCAGCGCGCTGGCAGGCTCTTGCGCCTGCATACCGGAACCGTCTACCACTATAATGGGTTGTGCTTTGTGTTTTTCCAACTCACCAACGTTATTTGCCTTGATTTCGGTCGGCAGCAGGTTGATGGAGCCCGCGATATGGCCTTTACGGAAGTCGTCACGCTGACGCAGGTCGACAACCACGGCATCTTCTTTGTTGATCAGACGCGTCGCTTCACCACGGGTAATGACTTTAACTTTCGACATCAGCCCCTTAAAGGTGGTGAACAGCACCGCCACCAGCAGCGCGATCCACGCGATGCTCAGGACGGGGTGACGGCCGACGAATTGCATAATTTCTTGCATGGGGGGTTACAACTCCCGACTAAGTGATAAAAAAACCAGGGAAGGAGTATACCTGTGCATTGCGGCAAATACAGCCAGTGAGCGCGATGTAATGTATTTTCTGCGGCCCGTCACGAAAAAATCCCCTTCCGACGACTTTCGTGCGGGCCCGACGCTCTCTTTCTTTGATCTTTTACGGTGCTTTGAACGATTCAGCTGTAGTAAAATTACGCAAATTTTCTGTCTTTGAGCATGAGGTTGTCGCAATGTCGAATTCTAAAAAGCCGATGGTACTGGTCATTCTGGATGGCTATGGCTATCGTGAAGACCAGCAGGATAACGCGATTTATAGCGCGAAAACGCCAGTCATGGACGCATTGTGGGCGAAACGTCCCCATACGCTGATTGATGCTTCTGGCCTGGAGGTTGGTCTGCCGGATCGCCAGATGGGCAACTCTGAAGTGGGTCACGTTAACCTCGGCGCCGGTCGTATCGTTTACCAGGATCTGACCCGTCTTGATGTCGAAATCAAAGAACGCACGTTCTTTGCAAACCCGGTGCTGACCGCCGCGGTCGACAAAGCCGTTGCTGCGGGTAAAGCCGTGCACATTATGGGCCTGATGTCCCCTGGCGGCGTTCACAGCCACGAAGACCACATTATGGCGATGGTAGAGCTGGCCGCCGAGCGCGGAGCAGAAAAAATCTACCTGCACGCTTTCCTCGATGGCCGCGACACGCCGCCGCGCAGCGCTGAAAACTCACTGGCGAAATTTGAAGAAAAATTTGCCGCTCTCGGTAAAGGCCGCGTGGCTTCCATTATTGGCCGCTACTACGCCATGGACCGCGACAATCGCTGGGACCGCGTTGAGCAGGCATATGATCTGATGACCCTGGCGAAGGGCGAGTTCCAGGCCGACACCGCCGTTGCCGGTCTGCAGGCCGCTTACGCTCGCGATGAAAACGATGAATTCGTGAAGGCGACCGTGATCCGTGCCGAAGGCCAGGCCGATGCCGCGATGGAAGACGGCGACGCGCTGATTTTCATGAACTTCCGTGCTGACCGCGCCCGTGAAATCACCCGCGCCTTCGTCAACGCCGATTTCGACGGTTTCGCCCGTAAGAAAGAGGTCAAACTCGACTTCGTGATGCTGACCGAATATGCCGCCGACATTAAAGTCGCCTGCGCATACCCGCCGGCGTCCCTGGCCAATACCTTCGGCGAGTGGATGGCAAAGAACGACAAGACTCAGCTGCGCATCTCCGAAACCGAGAAATACGCGCACGTGACCTTCTTCTTTAACGGCGGCGTTGAAGAGCCGTTCAAAGGCGAAGATCGTATTCTGATTAACTCGCCGAAAGTCGCAACCTACGACCTGCAGCCGGAAATGAGCTCCGCCGAGCTGACCGAAAAACTGGTTGCTGCTATCAAGGGCGGTCAGTACGACACCATCATCTGTAACTATCCGAACGGCGATATGGTCGGTCATACCGGCGTCATGGAAGCGGCAATTAAAGCCGTTGAAACGCTGGACAACTGCATCGATCAGGTTGCCAAAGCGGTAGAATCCGTCGGCGGCCAGCTGCTGATTACCGCCGATCACGGTAACGCTGAACAGATGCGCGATCCGGCAACCGGCCAGGCCCACACGGCCCATACCAACCTGCCGGTACCGCTGATCTACGTTGGCGATAAAGCCGTGAAAGTCGCCGAAGGTGGCAAGCTTTCCGATATCGCGCCAACCATGTTGTCGCTGATGGGAATGGAAATCCCGCAAGAGATGACTGGCAAGCCGCTGTTCATCGTGGAATAATCCTTCCCCATGAGGGGAAAGGCGACTTATTCAAATACATGGATCGCAACGGCTGTTCGATCCGTCCTTTACGCCAGCGCACTCAGCGCTGGCGTATTGCTGTGCGCCGCACCTGCTCAGGCGGATGACCGCGACCAGCTCAAATCTATTCAGGCCGATATCGCCGCAAAGCAGCGGGCGATCAAGCAACAGCAACAGCAACGCGCCTCCCTGCTTGCCCAGCTCAAAGCACAGGAAGAGGCCATCTCTGCCGCCGCCCGCAAACTGCGTGAAACCCAGGATACCCTGAACCAGCTGAATAAGCAGATTGACGAAATGAACGCTTCAATCGCAAAGCTGGAACGTCAGCGCGCCACTCAGGAGCGTAACCTGTCGGCGCAGCTTGATGCCGCGTTCCGTCAGGGGCCGCATACCGGGATGCAAATGATCCTCAGCGGTGAAGAGGGTCAGCGTAACCAGCGCATGCAGGTTTACTACGGTTATCTTAACCAGGCCCGCCAGGAGACCATCGCCCAGCTGAAACAGACGCGTGAAGAGGTCGCCGCGCAAAAGGCGGAGCTGGAAGAAAAGCAGAGCCAACAGCAGACGCTGGTTTACGAGCAGCGCGCACAGCAGGCAAAACTGGAACAGGCGCGGAACGAACGTAAGAAAACCCTTTCAGGCCTTGAATCGTCTATTCAGCAAGGTCAGCAGCAGCTGGGCGAAATGCGGGCCAACGAATCGCGCCTGCGCGGTCGGATCGCGCAAGCAGAAGCCGCAGCGAAGGCCCGCGCAGAGCGAGAAGCTCGCGAGGCTCAGGCCGTGCGCGATCGTCAGCAGGATGCATCCCGTAAAGGTACCACCTACAAACCGACCGAAAGCGAGCGTTCGCTGATGTCCCGCACCGGCGGTCTGGGCTCTCCGCGCGGTCAGGCCTACTGGCCGGTTCGCGGAACGTTGCTTCATCGTTATGGCGAACAGCTGCAAGGTGAACTACGTTGGAAAGGGATGGTTATCGCTGCGTCTGAAGGTACCGAGGTCAAGGCAATTGCCGATGGCCGGGTGATTCTCGCCGACTGGCTACAGGGCTACGGCCTGGTTGTGGTCGTTGAACACGGTAAAGGCGATATGAGCCTTTACGGCTATAACCAAAGCGCGCTGGTCAGCGTCGGCACTCAGGTCCGGGCGGGCCAGCCGATTGCTCTCGTAGGCAGCAGCGGCGGTCAGGGCCGTCCGTCGCTCTATTTCGAAATTCGTCGCCAGGGTCAGGCGGTCAATCCACAGCCGTGGTTGGGAAGATAAGTTTTGCTTCAATTTCGCAGAATTGCATTCGCGGTAGCCGGTACGCTGGCTATGGCATCGCCGGCATTTGCCGGTAAACTCTCCATTGTTATTGACGACTTTGGCTATCGTCCACAGACTGAAAATCAGGTACTGGCGCTGCCAGCGACCATCTCCGTCGCCGTCTTACCCAACGCGCCACACGCCCGTGAAATGGCGACTAAAGCGCACAATCTCGGCCACGAGGTGCTTATTCACCTGCCGATGGCGCCGCTCAGCAAGCAACCGCTGGAAAAAGATACGCTGCGCCCGGATATGAGCAGCGACGAGATCGAGCGCATCATCCGCGACGCCTATGGCAAAGTGCCGTACGCCGTGGGCCTGAACAATCATATGGGCAGCGCGATGACCTCCAGCCTGTTCGGAATGCAAAAGGTGATGCAGGCGCTGGAGCGCTACAATCTCTATTTCCTCGACAGCGTTACTATCGGCAACACCCAGGCCATGCGCGCGGCGCAGGGTACCGGGGTGAAGGTGATCAAGCGTAAGGTGTTCCTCGATGACACGCAGAATGAGGCCGATATTCGCGTGCAGTTCAACCGTGCCATCGCGCTGGCGCGCCGCAACGGTTCCGCCATTGCTATTGGTCATCCGCACCCCACCACGGTGCGCGTCCTGCAGCAAATGGTCTATAACCTGCCGCCGGATATCACCCTGGTGCGTCCGAGCAACCTGCTGAACGAGCCGCAGGTCGATACCTCAAGGCCCGACAGCGGGCTACCGCCGTCGAAAACGACGCCGCCAACATCGCCGCGTAACCCGTTCCGCGGCGTGAAGTTCTGTAAACCGAAGCATCCGCCGGAGCAGGTATACGCCAGCCGCTTCTTCAGCATCCTGAGCGAAAGTATCCGCCAGAGCCCTCTGGTGCAGTACTACCAGCTGAAATGGCAGGGCTGGGACAACCCAACGAACTAAGCGGATCGGGAATCTGTTCGTTTTTCAGCGGCAGATTCCCGTTTATCTTCAAAGGCATACCAGGCTTTAAAATACTTCATAAAACTGTACAGGGTTGCATATAGCCCGGTCACGGCCCCCACCTTCCCATTCCGCCATGCCCCGCTAAACAGATACCACTTAAAAAAGGCGCCAATCGCGCTGATGATCCCGCGGCCCAGAGAGGGCCTGATCTTCTGATGTTTCACCAGCCGGGTGGTATAACTATTGAGCTTACTAAAGACTTCGTGCAGCGAATAAAAGGTATCGTGACGCACCCGACCCGGGAGTTTGAGGGATCGGGCGTGACCAACCACCTGATCGTCAACCGCGCGGTTGTTAAAGGCCGCCGTAGTACGATTGAATAAGCGAACCGGATAATCCGGCGATGAGACGGGATAAATAGTCCTGACGGGTTCGCCAAGCACATACCAGTAGCGCGGCAGGCGCCAGGCACAGGCGGGGTCGAGATCCTCGCCGGCTTTAAGCCTCAGAATCTCAGCGACAACCTCATTATCGAGAATTTCATCGCTATCCATGCACAGCACCCAGTCATGGCTGGCCAGCGTCGTCGCGTAGTTCATCTGCGCCCCGTGAGCGGTATAGGGGTGATGATGTACCGTCAGCCCAAACTGGCGACAGATATCCAGCGTCGCATCGGTGCTGCCTGAATCCACAACAATGCACTCATCCGCCACCTTCAGGAGCGGAGGTAAAACCTGGCCTAGCAGGCGGGCAGAATTACAGGTCAGTAAGCATACAGAGAGTTTAAGCATGGTGTTTATAAAATTAAACGGTAGTTAAACGAACTGTATAAACGAATAGGCCAAAAATCGATTTAGAAAAAGTGCGTTCACGATGAAGGATCTGTGAAATGTTATCCAAATCTAAATAAAAAAAAGCGCCCGCAGGCGCTCAGCGTATCTCAGCATAAAACCCGGCCGCAGCCGGGCTGCCGTTTTATCAGATTTAATCCCAGCTCAGCACCACTTTTCCGGACTGGCCGGAGCGCATCGCATCAAAGCCCTGCTGGAACTCATCGATGCCAAAACGGTGGGTAATGATCGGTGACAAATCCAGCCCGGACTGGATCAGTGCGGCCATCTTGTACCAGGTCTCGAACATTTCCCGGCCATAAATCCCTTTGATAAACAGCCCCTTGAAAATAACTTTTGTCCAGTCGATGGACATATCCGACGGCGGAATACCGAGCATCGCAATACGACCGCCGTGGTTCATGGTATCCAGCATGGTGCGGAATGCCGGCGGCGCGCCGGACATTTCCAGGCCCACGTCGAACCCTTCGGTCATCCCCAGTTCGGCCATCACATCGGTCAGGCTCTCTTGCGCAACATTCACAGCACGCGTCACGCCCATTTTACGCGCCAGACCCAGTCGATATTCGTTCACGTCAGTAATAACCACATTACGTGCGCCGACGTGTTTCGCGACCGCAGCCGCCATGATCCCAATCGGGCCTGCGCCGGATACCAGTACATCTTCGCCAACCAGATCGAACGAGAGCGCCGTGTGGACCGCGTTGCCAAACGGGTCAAAAATCGACGCCAGATCGTCAGAAATATTGTCCGGGATTTTGAAGGCATTGAAAGCCGGAATGACCAGATATTCCGCGAAACAGCCCGGACGGTTCACGCCTACGCCGATCGTGTTACGACACAGATGTGTACGGCCAGCACGGCAGTTGCGGCAGTGGCCGCAGGTAATATGCCCTTCGCCGGAAACGCGATCGCCAATCTTAAAGCCGCGTACTTCCTGGCCGATACCCACGACTTCACCCACGTACTCATGCCCTACTACCATCGGCACCGGGATGGTTTTTTGCGACCACTCATCCCAGTTATAAATGTGTACGTCGGTACCGCAAATCGCGGTCTTGCGGATTTTGATCAGCAGATCGTTATGGCCGACTTCCGGTTCCGGTACGTCGGTCATCCAGATGCCTTCTTCCGCTTTCAGTTTGGATAACGCTTTCATCTCACGCCCTCAGGCAATCACGCCCAGTTGTTTACCGATGCGGGTAAAGGCTTCTACCGCACGTTCAATTTGTTCAGGGGTATGCGCCGCAGACATCTGGGTGCGAATACGCGCCTGGCCTTTTGGTACCACCGGATAGAAGAACCCGGTGACGTAAATCCCTTCTTTTTGCAGCTCGCGCGCAAAGTTTTGCGCAATCACGGCTTCGCCCAGCATAACCGGGATAATCGCGTGGTCGGCACCGGCCAACGTAAAGCCCGCGGCGGTCATTTTTTCGCGGAACAGGCGCGCGTTGGACCACAGGCGATCGCGCAGTTCAGCACCGGACTCCACCATCTCCAGCACTTTGATAGAGGCAGCAACAATCGCCGGGGCCAGCGAGTTGGAGAACAGATACGGACGCGAACGCTGACGCAGCCATTCAACGACCTCTTTACGTGCAGCGGTATAGCCGCCGGATGCGCCGCCCAGCGCTTTACCTAATGTCCCGGTGATGATATCGACACGGCCCATCACATCGCAGTATTCATGAGAGCCGCGGCCGTTTTCACCGACAAAGCCGACGGCGTGGGAATCGTCGACCATCACCAGCGCATCGAACTGATCCGCCAGATCGCAGACGCCTTTCAGGTTGGCGATCACGCCGTCCATGGAGAATACGCCGTCGGTGGCGATCAGCACGTGGCGTGCGCCGGCTTCACGGGCCTCTTTCAGACGTGCTTCCAGCTCCTGCATATCGTTGTTGGCATAACGGTAGCGTTTTGCTTTGCACAAACGCACGCCATCAATGATGGAAGCGTGGTTCAGGGCATCAGAAATAATGGCATCTTCCGGGCCCAACAAGGTTTCAAACAGGCCGCCGTTGGCATCGAAACAGGAGGAGTAGAGAATCGCATCTTCCATGCCGAGGAACTCAGCCAGCTTCTTCTCAAGCGCTTTGTGGCTATCCTGCGTACCGCAAATAAAGCGCACGGAAGCCATACCAAAACCGTGGCTGTCCATCCCCGCTTTCGCGGCGGCAATCAGCTCCGGATGGTTAGCCAGACCCAGATAGTTATTGGCGCAGAAGTTAATCACGTTGCTGCCGCCGACGGTAATATCCGCCTGCTGCGCCGACGTAATAATGCGTTCTTCTTTAAATAACCCTTCCGCGCGAGCGGTCTCGAGGCTATTGGTCAACTGTTCGTAAAAATCACCACGCATTGCAACTCTCCAGATTTGGCAAAATTTGGCACATATTACCCAAAGCTATACGCTGATACGAGATGATGCATGCCTGGATGAATTATTTGCAGCATAAATCACGCTCGCCAACCGCTTTTCGGCGAATGGCTGAAGCCTGCTCCATGTGGTGATATGATATGAGTATTCATGTCCGGATTGTCTCTGGACTCCATACTTCAAAGGTTACAGTTATGATCATCGTTACCGGCGGCGCAGGGTTTATCGGCAGCAACATCGTTAAGGCCCTGAATGACAAAGGCATTACCGACATTTTGGTCGTAGATAATCTGAAAGACGGCACCAAGTTTGCTAACCTGGTAGACCTGGATATCGCTGATTACATGGATAAAGAAGACTTCCTGATTCAGGTGATGGCCGGGGAAGAGTTCGGCGAAATTGAAGCCATATTCCACGAAGGCGCCTGCTCCTCCACCACGGAGTGGGACGGCAAGTACATGATGGATAACAACTATCAGTACTCCAAAGAGGTGCTGCATTACTGCCTGGAGCGTCAGATTCCGTTCCTGTACGCCTCGTCGGCGGCAACCTACGGCGGCCGCACCAGCGACTTTATCGAATCCCGTGAATATGAGCAGCCGCTGAACGTTTATGGCTACTCCAAATTCCTGTTCGACGAATACGTCCGCCAGATCCTGCCGGAAGCCGACTCGCAGATCGTTGGCTTCCGCTATTTCAACGTCTACGGGCCGCGCGAAGGGCACAAAGGCAGCATGGCGAGCGTGGCTTTCCACCTCAACACCCAGTTGAATAACGGCGAAAGCCCGAAACTGTTCGAAGGCAGCGATGGCTTCAAACGCGATTTCGTCTACGTAGGCGACGTGGCCGCGGTAAACCTGTGGTTCTGGGAAAACGGCGTATCCGGCATTTTCAACCTCGGCACAGGCCGTGCGGAATCTTTCCAGGCGGTAGCCGATGCCACGCTGGCATACCATAAGAAAGGCAGCATCGAATACATCCCGTTCCCGGAAAAGCTGAAAGGCCGCTACCAGGCATTTACCCAGGCGGATCTGACCAACCTGCGCGCTGCGGGCTACGACAAGCCGTTCAAGACCGTTGCCGAAGGCGTAACGGAATATATGGCCTGGCTCAATCGCGAAACTGACGCCGGTTCACAAAATCATTCAAGCGATAGCAAGGCGGCAACGAAGTAAATCTCCGGGGGCTTACTAAAGTCAGTGACCGGGCTGAACGCAGGCAGCCAACGCAGAGATGGCTTGAAGGATGAAGTGAATGAAAATATTGGTGGTTGGCCCGTCATGGGTGGGCGACATGATGATGTCGCAAAGTCTCTATCGCACGCTCAGAGCGCGCTATCCCCAGGCAATCATCGACGTGATGGCACCCGCATGGTGCCGTCCGTTGCTGTCACGAATGCCGGAAGTCAACGAAGCCATCCCGATGCCGCTCGGCCATGGCGCGCTGGCGATAGGCGAGCGCCGTAAGCTCGGACACAGTCTGCGCGAACGACGCTACGACCGCGCCTACGTGCTGCCGAACTCATTTAAATCGGCGCTGGTTCCCTTCTTCGCCAACATCCCGCACCGCACCGGCTGGCGCGGTGAGATGCGCTACGGTCTGCTGAACGACGCGCGGGTGCTGGATAAAGACGCCTGGCCGCTGATGGTTGAACGCTATGTCGCGCTGGCCTATGACAAAGGGGTCATGCTCAGCGCCAAAGACCTGCCGCAGCCGCTGCTGTGGCCGCAGCTGCAGGTTTTTGACGGGGAAAAATCGCAGGTCTGCAACGCATTCAACATCTCTGCCGACCGTCCGATCATCGGCTTCTGCCCCGGAGCGGAGTTTGGCCCGGCAAAACGCTGGCCGCACTACCACTACGCCGAGCTGGCAAAGCAGCTTATCGACGAGGGGTATCAGGTGGTTCTGTTCGGTTCGGCCAAAGACCATGACGCCGGCAACGATATCCTTGCCGCGCTGAATACCCGGCAGCAGGCATGGTGTCGCAATCTGGCCGGAGAAACCCAGCTTGAACAGGCGGTCGTCCTGATTGCCGCCTGTACGGCCGTCGTCAGTAACGATTCCGGTCTGATGCATGTTGCCGCGGCATTGAACCGCCCGCTGGTGGCGCTGTATGGCCCAAGCAGCCCCGACTTCACCCCGCCGCTGTCCCACAAAGCGCGGGTGATTCGCCTGATTAGCGGCTACCACAAAGTCCGTAAGGGCGATGCCGCGGAAGGTTATCATCAGAGCCTGATCGATATTACGCCACAGCGCGTACAGGAAGAGCTAAACGCGCTCCTGCAGGAAAAAACCGATAAAGAGGAAGCGTAGCGGATGCGGGTATTGATCGTAAAAACCTCGTCCATGGGCGACGTCCTGCATACGCTGCCCGCGCTGACCGATGCTGTGCAAGCTTTTCCCGGCATTCGCTTTGACTGGGTCGTCGAGGAGGGGTTCGCACAGATCCCGTCCTGGCATGAAGCGGTCGATCGGGTGATTCCCGTCGCCATTCGTCGCTGGCGTAAAGCCTGGTTTTCTGCCCCCATCAGGGGCGAACGCCAGGCCTTTCGCGATGCCGTACGGGCACAGAAATATGACGCGATTATCGATGCTCAGGGTCTGGTCAAAAGCGCCGCGCTGGTCACCCGGCTGGCGCACGGCGTGAAGCACGGTATGGACTGGCAAACCGCCCGCGAGCCGCTGGCCAGCTTGTTCTACAATCGCCGTCACCATATCGCGAAGCAGCAGCATGCCGTTGAGCGCACCCGCGAACTGTTCGCCAAAAGCCTGGGCTACACCCGGCCGGAGAGTCAGGGAGATTATGCCATCGCCCGCCACTTTACCCGCCAGGATGCCGCCTCTGCGGTGCCGTATCTCGTCTTCCTCCATGCCACGACCCGCGATGACAAACACTGGCCAGAAAGCCACTGGCAGGCGCTTATCGCTCTGCTGGCCGACAGCGGCCTGCAGATTAAGTTGCCGTGGGGCGCCCCGCATGAAGAAGCGCGGGCCAAACGGCTGGCGGATGGCCACGACTTTGTCGAAGTACTGCCGCGCATGAGTCTGGAGCAGGTCGCTCAGGTTCTGGCGGGCGCCAGAGGCGTGGTTTCCGTTGATACCGGCCTGAGCCATCTGACCGCCGCGCTCGATAAAGCCAATTTTACGTTATATGGTCCCACCGACCCGGGGTTGATTGGCGGTTACGGTAAAAATCAGTATGTCGTACGTCCGGAAAGCGGCAACAGTACCGAGGATATTTCCGCCGCCCGCATCGCGCAGCTGCTGCAATCTCAGGGGCTGATTTAATGGGTTCACTGTACAAGCAAATTTACCGCTACACGCGTCCGCGGGCTTTTCGCCATAACGAAAATCTCTGGCCGTATACCAAAATCACCCGTGCCGAAAGCGGTGAAATCCGCACGCTGCAGTACAAAGGTCAACACGTTCCGCTGGTCAGCCTGAGCGCGTTAAAAAACAGCGCGCATGGCGAGGTTTTGTTGACGGCGACCGGCCCCTCCACCCGCCGTATTGATTTTTCACGGCTGCCGGAGAGCGTGCCGGTGATGGGTGTCAACGGCGCCTGGTTTCTCTCTGATACGCTCAGGTTTTCGTTCTACACCATTGTCGATATGGAGTTTTACGACAAGCAACCCGACATTATTCGCTCGGTGATCGGCCAGCCCGATCTTGTGCTGTTTACCACCATGCACGGGATCGCCAAAATCTACGATCGCTATCCGGCCGATCTGCGCTGCCGCCTGGCGCTGATTGAAGACGGCTGCTATAAAATTTACCAGCCTAAAGTCGCCAGCAGCATGATGCGGCAAACCTATCAGCATATCGAAGCGCTGCGCTTCCACCCTGAGCGCCAGGATATCTGCTTTAGCACCGATATCCGCCACGGGGTCTTTGATGCCGGCACCGTGGTCTACTGGTCCTTACAGATCCTCGCCTGGCTGGGGTTCGACACTATTCTTATCAGCGGGCTGGACATGAATAATTTCCACGAACCGCGGTTCTACGAAACACAACAGAATAAACTGCCTTCCTACCTGGCAAACAAAGTGGATGACCTGGTCATGCCGTCCTTTTCGCACGCCGCTTGTGTGCTACAACAAAACCATATTCGGGTCATCAATTTCTCTCAGGAGAGCGCGGTGCCGGAATCGATTTTTGCAAAGGTTTCTTTTGATGCGTACTTTAAAAATAAGTAACTATGCCATTCAGGGTTACTCCATTTTCTTTCCCTTATTTTTATTTTTCAGCGCTATTTTTTGCATCTCCACCCGGACGAATAACCTGCTCCACCTGTCGATTCTGCTGTTCCTGCTGTCTTTACTGAACAAAGACCATCGCCAGGCGCTGGCGGAGAGCACCCGCCAGCAATGGCTGACCTATGCGCTGCTGGTGGTCTTCTTTGTCTACTATGCGCTCAGCAATCTCTGGGGGCATACGCCGCAACATATTGACTCGCCGCTGACTCACGGCACCTACCTCATCTTCTACCTGCTGCTGCTCACTACCCTGATGGACCATCCCCGCACCCGGCATCTGGCGCTGCTCAGCGTGGTTGCCGGAGTCACCGTGCTGTCTGTCTGGACGCTGGCGATAGACCATACGCTGGTTCTGACCTTACGCGAAGTCTCAGCGGAAAACCCAGGCCCGACCAACGTTATCGACCTGGCAGGATACTGTGGCATCGCCATCTTAATTTGCTGCCTGCTGTTGCAAGAGAAAGCCAGCCATTATCTCTATGTGCCGATCGCTATCCTGCTGGTGATGATGGTCTTTACCCAGAGTCGCGGGCCGATTATCGCCCTGGCGCTGGCCTTCTGCTGCACGCTGCATCTGCAGGTGTTTACGCGCCGTAATTTAGCGATCGTCGCCACGCTGGCGGTGGTGCTCGGGCTGGTCTTCTTCCTGACGCCGGTTGGCGACCTGCTGTTAGCCCGCTTTGAGGAGATGGGGACACAGAGTGGTCTACGTTTCAGTATCTGGCGCCATACGCTGGCGGAAATCGCGGACCATCCCTGGCTGGGTCGGGGGTTCGATTATGGACTCGAATTCATTAACTACAGCGGTGAACACATCACCACCACCCACAGCGTCTATCTCGGCTCGCTGCTGAAAGGCGGCATCATTGGCCTGCTGCTGCTGCTGGCGGTCATCGCCAGCGGATTATGGCGGGCATGGTGCAAACGCCGCGGCGACAGCCGATACAGCCTGGCGATTTTCATGTATGCATTGATTTTTATGGCGTCGCAGGGGATGTTTATCGTCAGCAACCCGCGAGAAACCTGGGTGCTGTTCTGGCTACCGCTCGGGATTGCGTTGAGCAACAGCCTGACGGCGAAACGGCCGTAAGGCCGTCGTGAAAGCGTAACCGAAAAGGGCCCGTCCGGGCCCTTTTTTATTACCGCAAACGCGTGGCAACCAGACTATCAGCCTGCTCCTGGATCATCGGCCATATGGCGTCAATCGGGACATCCGCCACGTTCTCTTCCTCGCAGACAATCTGCCTGGCCTTAGCATAACCCGGAGCCCAAATGGTATAACCCGGCAGGCCAGTATCCTTGAGCTTGCGCTTGTTATAGACCGCCACCATCGGCTTATCAAACACCCTGGCAATATGCACAATGGAAGTGTCAGCGGTAATCACCAGATCGCAGCAGCGGATAACTTCTACCGCCGAGTTGATATTGCTGTCAGCCAGATACAGGGCCATATCCAGCCCAAGCTGACGGATTTTCTCGCTGCGACCGACCATCACCACGCTCACTTTATAGGGGAGCTGACGGAGCCGTTCAATGAGCGCGGCGACCTGATGACGGCAGAAATCCTTATCTGTTGAGGCGGTAAAAGGATTGATGGCCACGCATAGCTGTCTGTCACTTTCTGTCGCCAGTAACTTTTCCACTCGCTGGCGCTCGCGTATATCGCCGGGAACGTGATAATGATAGTGCTCATCTCTCACGCCAAAAAGCTTAACCACCTGTTTATAACGGGCGGAAATATGGCTTTTGCTATCATAAAAGGTGATTGACTGGTCATACAGCTTATATTTCTCTTTATTAAAACCAATGACGCAGGGCGCGCGTAAATCAGAGAGAAACTTAAACCGTTCATAGGTTTTCACGTCATCAAAATCTATAACCGCATCAAAATTAAGTGCGCGTAACGCCGCGAGTGACATGCGCGGTTTATACAAATATACATTCTCAAGAAATATTGAGCCTGCTAATATTTGCATGCATACAGGACCGGTGAGGACAGAAACTTTATAGCCGTGCTCGGCGAGAAGTCTGGCACAGCCGGTGGTTACCACCATGTCGCCGACTTTATCATCCAGACGCAGTAATAAAATGCGCTTCACCTGAGCGGGATTGAACGGCTGGCGCTCAGCTTTATTTCTATAACGAAAATTAATTAAATTAAATTTAATGTCGCGGAAAAAAGCATTTTTCTTCCGCGTCAGTTGTTTAAGGATACGCATACGGTACCTTAGGGTGCCTTTTATCGCTGTGTGTGTTTCCGCTGGTAATATTCTGCCAACGTCATCCCCTTCACCTGCGGCGCCAGCCAGTTAAAAAATGCTTCCAGGTCGACATATAACTGCTCGATATCCTGTTTATTTTTAAATGTTGGGCTGCCGCCAGGCATATACTCAGAAGAGTGCAGCATATATTCGACGTAATCATTACCCTGAGTCAATGTCTGCTGCACCACTTTCTTCATGGTGTCGACATTTCCCCCCATCGGGCGCAGCCAGTGAACGGAAGGCGAACGCACTTTGCCGCGCAAGCGATCGTAGCCCTGCTTCACGCTGTTCATCCAGCCGGAGTGCTTATATTGAATGCTCATCGGCACTTCCAGCAGCGAAGAGCCGCCTTCGCGACTGATATCGTTCTCGTCAAGGAAATAGGCATGCTGCGGGAAACGACGGTAATCGGTACCACCGTCCCCCTGCGGGGCGCCTTTCGCCGTCTTCCAGTTGACCCGCGGCGTGACCGAGCAGTCAACCAGATAGCCATGCTCCACCAGCAGGCGGGCGTAGCGCTCATCAAACGCCCAGCGTCCGGCGCGATGGCTGACCATTTTCGTCTGGAAAGTGTCTTCCAGCAGATGCGTCATGTAAGCGACTTTTTCGCGCATCGCCGCATCGGAATATTCAATCAGATAGGGTTTATGACGCCAGTCGTCATCGGTCAACGGGTCCGTCGGCGGGCTGTTCCAGGCATGGAGGTGCATGCCGATTTCCGCCGTCCCGCGGGCAATCACATCTTTGGCGAATTCGATATAAAAGGGATCGATCGCCATTTCATAGTTGGTCAAATAGACCGGTTTAAAACCATACTTTTCGCAAAGCTGCTGAAAACGCGGTAAATAGCGCGCATTCTCGGTGGTAATGCTGTCATGTTTTTGCCAGAGGTTATCGCCCTCTGTATCAATCGTGATGAGAAATGCGGGATTGTGCACGAAAACGTCCTCAGAGCATACGTATCGGGTCATGGTAGAGCAATACAACGCTTCTCTCAATCAGTCTGATCCCCTAGAATCGGAAACCTGATATTGAATGAAGAACAGAGAATGACGCCTGAAACCCGCTCTTCCGGCCCTGTGACCCCGACGCGAATCCTGGTTATTAAGCTGCGCCATCATGGCGATATGCTGCTGATCACGCCGCTCATTCACGCCCTCAAACAGCAATATCCCGCGGCCAGCGTTGATGTCCTGCTGTATGAAGAAACCCGGGATATGCTCGCCGCCAATCCTGATATCAATCAGATTTTCGCCATTGATCGGCGCTGGAAAAAACAGGGCACCGGCCACCAGCTCAAGATGGAGTGGCAGCTGATTCGTGCGCTGCGCCAGCAGCGCTACGATATGGTGCTCAATCTTGCCGATCAGTGGCCAAGCGCAATTATCACGAAACTGACCGGCGCGCCAATCCGCATCGGCTTTGACTTCCCGAAGCGTCGTCACCCGGCATGGCGTTTTTGTCATACCGCTCTCGCCTCAACACAGCAGCATAACCAGCAGCACACCGTGCAGCAGAATCTGTCGATTCTGGCGCCGCTTGGGCTGGAGATGAATGACGCGCCGGCGAAAATGGGCTACAGCGAGCAGGACTGGCACGTCAGCCGCGCGCTGCTGCCGGAAGGATTTCAGGACAACTATATCGTCATTCAACCGACCTCCCGCTGGTTCTTTAAGTGCTGGCGCGAAGAGCGAATGAGCGCCCTGATTAACGCCCTCTCTGACGCAGGCTACCCGGTCGTGCTGACCTCCGGTCCCGATGCCAAAGAGAAGCAGATGATCGACACCATTATGGCGGGCTGCCCCAATGCTCGTTTGCACTCCCTCGCCGGTCAGCTGACTCTGCGCCAGCTGGCATCCGTCATCGATCATGGCCGCCTGTTTATCGGCGTCGACTCCGTACCGATGCATATGGCCGCCGCGCTGGGTACGCCGCTGGTGGCGCTGTTCGGCCCCTCCAAACTCACCTTCTGGCGTCCATGGCAGGCTAAAGGTGAGGAGATCTGGGCAGGTGATTTCGGCGCTATTCCCGACCCGGATGATATCGACACCGGCACAGACGAACGTTATCTCGATTTAATTCCCACCGACGCGGTTATCGCGGCGGCGAAAAAGGTACTGGCATGAGCAAATTCAGGCTGGCCCTGGTGCGACAGAAATATCGCCCGGACGGCGGCGCGGAGCGCTTTGTCTCCCGCGCGCTGGAAGCCCTTGATAGCAGCAATCTTGAACTGAACGTCATTACTCGCGAATGGCAAGGGCCGGTGAAACCCGACTGGAATATTCATATCTGCAACCCGCGTAAGTGGGGGCGGATCAGCCGCGAACGTGGTTTCGCCGACGCCGCCCGCCGGCTGTGGCAGAGCGAACATTTCGATCTGGTGCAGAGCCACGAACGCATTCCCGGCTGCGACCTGTACCGCGCCGGGGACGGCGTGCACCGCCGCTGGCTACAGCAGCGCTCGCGCATTTTGCCCGGCTGGAAAAGCCGCCTGCTGTTTGCCGACCGCTACCATCGCTATGTCATGCAGGCTGAGCGCGAAATGTACCAGGACTCGCACCTGCGCGGCGTCATCTGCAACGCGGAGATGATAAAACGCGAGATTATTGAAGACTTCGGCCTGCCGGCGGAGAAAATCCACGTTATCTATAACGCCATTGATAACCAGCGTTTTCTGCCGCCTACGGAAGCGGCCTTTGTTGCGCTACGTCACCAATGGAATCTGCCGCTGCAGGCGACCTGCCTGATCTACGTCGGCTCCGGCTTTGAGCGCAAGGGGCTGGATGCGGCGATCCGCGCCATCGCCCCCACCGATCGCTATCTGCTGGTCGTCGGTAAAGACAAAGATCAGAATCGCTATCAGTCGCTGGCGAAAACCCTCAACTGCGAGGAGCGGGTCCGCTTTTTCGGCATGCAGTCGGAAACCCTGCCGTTCTATCAGATGGCCGACGGCCTGCTGCTGCCGACGCTGTACGATCCGTTCCCCAACGTTATTCTCGAAGCGATGGCCTGCGGCCTGCCGGTCATTACCACCACCGGCTGCGGCGGCGCGGAGTTTATCGTTCAGGGCAGCAATGGCTACGTTTGCGATGCGCTGGATATCCCGGCCCTGCAGGAGTCGGTTAGCGCCCTGCCCGCCCGGGCGTTAGGCTCTGCGGAAGGGGAACGCGCCCGCGAGCGCATCATGTCCTGCACCAGCGAACGACTCTCGACGCAGCTGCTCTCCCTCTATCAGGATCTGGTGAAATAACGATGCGTATACTGTTTGTGATCGACGGCCTGCCCGGCGGCGGGGCGGAGAAGGTCGTGCTGACCCTGGCTGAGCATTTTCTGCGCCAGGGCGAACGGGTCTCACTGTTTTCCCTGCGCGACGTCTGCGATTATGCGCTGCCGGAAGGGCTGGATTATCAGGTTGTGAGTGACCGCAGCCGGACACCCTGGCGCAAAATCACCGAACTTTCGCGCCGCGCCCGCCAGCTGGATGCCGCCATCGTCACAGCCGAACAGCAGGGTGAATTCGATCTGGTGCTCTCCAACCTGCATAAAACCGATCGCATTGTCGCCCGCAGCCGGTCGCTGAAAAACCGGAACGTCTGGTTCTGCCTGCATGGCGTCTTTTCCACATCATATCTGGGCCATCGCACCGGATTTGATCGCTGGATGAAACAGCAGAAGATTAAGCGTGTCTATCAGGGACGCAACGTCATTACCGTCTCCGATGCGGTAGGTCAGGATCTGGTCGAACAGTTCGCCATCCGCCCGGCACAGTTAAAAACCATTTATAACCCGTTCGATATTCCCGCTCTGCGCGCCGCCGCCGATGCGCCTGGCGAGCAGCCCGCGGGGGATTATATTATTCACGTCGGTCGGTTCCACCCGGGGAAACGTCACGATCGCCTGATCGAAGCCTATGCGCAAAGCGGAATCACCGCGCCGCTGGTGCTGCTGGGTCAGGGTAAACCGGAGCAGGAACAGCGCCTGCGCCAGCTGGCGCAGCAGCTACAGGTTGCCGATCGTGTTCTGTTTAAAGGCTTTCAGAAAAACCCGCTGCCGTGGATTAAGCATGCGCGGATGCTGGTGCTCAGCTCCGACAGCGAAGGCTTTGGTAACGTGGTGGTTGAGGCGCTGCTGCTAAATACCCCGGTGGCCAGCACCCGCTGTCCTGGCGGGGTGACGGAAATTCTCACCGGCGAATTAGCCAGCGGCCTGGCCGATCTGAACAGCCCGGCGCTGGCCCGGACGATGCAAAGCATTTACCATAACCCACCAGCTATCGAACCTTCCGCACTGGAAAAATTCAGCGTGGATACGATTTGTCAGCAGTACCGTCAGCTGCGTCGCGGCTGACGCCGCTATTTAACCAGGATCGAATGATTTATGAGTCAAACGCCTTTACTGAGCATTGTGGCTGCCGTTTATAACGGCGAAAAATTCCTTGCGCAATTCTTTGAGTGCATTGAACAACAGCAGCTGGAAAGCTATGAGCTGATCCTGGTCAACGACGGTTCGACGGACGGTAGCCTGGCGGTTATCGACGAATGGAAAGCGCGCTTACCCCATATTATCGTGCTGGAACAGGAAAACCAGGGCGTCTCGGTCGCGCGTAATACCGGCCTGGCGGTGGCAACCGGCAAGTACCTGGCCTTCCCGGATATTGACGATAAGCTTTATCCCGGGATGTACCGTACGCTGCTGGAGATGGCCGAAAAGGGCCGCCTTGATGTCGCCACCTGTAACGGCCGCTACGTTTACGAAACCCGCAAAGATATCCACCCTATTCTTCCACCGGACCGTCTGCCGTCGACCGGCATCCTGCCAGGCCACGTCTGGCTTAAACAGGCGCTGGATTCGCGCAAGTTCCTGCACGTGACCTGGCTGAATATCTATCGCCGCGAATTTATCATGCAGCACAAGTTCCACTTCGAGCCCGGATTACGTCATCAGGACATTCCGTGGACCACCGAAGCGCTGCTGGCGGCTGAACGCGTGCAGTACACCAGCGAACAGTTCTACGATTACTATATTCACTCGGAATCGGTGTCGCACAAACCGGACAATGACGATACGTTGATGCGCTCGGCGCGCCACTACATGAAAATTCTGGAGATGCTGGAGGCCATCAACCAACGCTATCCTGATAAGGTGCGTCATATTTCCGCCTGCCGCTGGCAAATTGCCAAAGAGGGGCTGGGAATTATTCATACCTTTGATAGCATGAAAGATGAGTCAAAAAAGCATATTATCATTAAAGAATTCTTTGACCGCGGCATCTGGCGTCTGATCTGGAAAAATGCGCGTACCTTCCGTTTACGCTGGCGCCTTGGCCGACGCTATTTGCGCATTAAACGCTATCGCGACGCGACCTGACTCTGAATCCCGTTGTTTCCGCCAAAGAGATAGCTTTACGCGGGCTAAATGCTTAGAATTTGCCCGCTAAAACATAAATCGGATAAATCGCTTGGAATTGCTTTATACCACCCTACTCTATCTTATTCAGCCGCTGGTATGGCTGCGACTGCTGCTGCGCAGCCGTAAGGCCCCTGCCTACCGAAAGCGCTGGGCTGAACGTTATGGCTTCTGTCAGAACAAGGTAGCGCCGGATGGGATTCTGCTGCATTCCGTTTCCGTGGGTGAGACGCTTGCTGCTATCCCGCTCGTGCGCGCGCTGCGCCACCGCTACCCCTCGCTGCCTATCACCGTCACCACCATGACGCCGACCGGCTCAGAACGCGCCATGTCCGCCTTCGGCAAAGATGTTCATCATGTCTATCTGCCTTACGATTTGCCCTGCGCAATGAACCGCTTCCTCAACACGGTGCAACCGAAGCTGGTTATCGTGATGGAAACCGAGCTGTGGCCAAATATGGTCGCCGCGCTGCACAAACGTAAAATCCCCTTGGTCATCGCCAACGCCCGTCTGTCGGAGCGTTCCGCCAAAGGCTACGCGAAACTGGGGAAATTTATGCGTCGGCTGCTCAGTCGCATCACGCTGATTGCGGCGCAGAATGAAGAAGACGGCAATCGCTTTCTGGCTCTGGGCCTGAAGCGCAACCAGCTGGCGGTCACCGGCAGCCTCAAATTTGATATTTCCGTGACGCCAGAGCTGGCCGCGCGCGCAATTACCCTCCGCCGCCAGTGGGCGCCGCACCGCAAAGTCTGGATCGCCACCAGCACCCACGACGGTGAAGAACAAATTATCCTGCAGGCGCACAGGAAGCTGCTCGATACTTTCCCGGATCTGCTGTTGATTCTCGTCCCTCGTCACCCGGAGCGCTTCGCCGATGCACGAGAAATGGTGCAGAAAGCGGGGATGAGCTTCACGCTACGCAGCACCGGCGAAATCCCGTCGAACAGTACCCAGGTGGTGATCGGCGATACCATGGGCGAGCTGATGCTGCTGTACGGCATTGCCGACCTCGCCTTCGTCGGCGGCAGCCTGGTCGAACGCGGCGGTCACAACCCGCTGGAGCCGGCGGCACACGCCATCCCGGTACTGATGGGCCCGCACACGTTCAACTTCAAAGATATTTGCGCCAAGTTGCAGCAGGACGATGGCCTGATTACGGTCACCGACGTCAGTTCGCTGGTCACCCAGGTCTCCAATCTGCTCACCGATGAAGACTATCGTCTGTGGTACGGCCGCCACGCGGTGGAAGTGTTGCATCAAAACCAGGGCGCGCTCTCGCGTCTGCTACATTTACTGCAACCCTATCTGCCGCAGCGGAGCCACTAATGTCGACCCGACTGTCCGTCGTAATGATCGCCAAAAATGCGGCGGATCTGCTGGCTGATTGCCTGGCCTCGGTAGCGTGGGCCGATGAAATCGTGCTGCTGGACTCCGGCAGTAGCGATAACACCGTCGAACTGGCCCGTCGCCTCGGTGCAACGGTCTACATCAACAGCGACTGGCAAGGCTACGGTATTCAGCGCCAGCGCGCCCAGGACTACGCGACCGGCGACTATGTGTTGATGATTGATACCGATGAACGCGTGACGCCGGAGCTGGCCTGCTCACTTCGCCGTGTACTGGAGGCGCCCCAAAAAGGTGCCGTCTACAGCATCGCCCGGCGTAACTATTTCCTTGGCCGCTTTATGCGCCATAGCGGCTGGTATCCCGACCGCGTCATGCGTTTGTACGAACGCAGCCGTTTCCGCTATAACAATAATCTGGTGCACGAATCGCTCGATGCCAAAGGCGCGCAGGTTATCGAACTGTCGGGCGATTTACTGCATCTGACCTGCCGCGACTTCTCCGGCTTCCAGCAAAAGCAGCTGGCCTATGCCTCTGCCTGGGCACGGGAGCGCCACCAGAAGGGGAAGAAGACCTCTCTGGCGAGCATTTTCGGCCATACGCTGGGGGCTTTTGTGAAAACGCTGCTGCTACGCGGCGGCGTGCTGGATGGTAAACAGGGCTGGCTACTTGCCGTGGTCAACGCGCAGTATACGTTTAATAAATACACCGAGCTGTGGGCGCTGAGCCGCGGCTACTCAGAGAAAGTGTAATTATGAGCACAAAAGCGATCTATCCGGGCACCTTCGACCCCATTACCAACGGGCATATCGATATCGTCACGCGTGCCGCCAGCATGTTTGACAAGGTGCTGCTGGCCATTGCCGCCAGCCCGAGCAAAAAACCGATGTTCACGCTCGACGAGCGTATTGCGCTGGCGGAGCAGGCAACGGCGCATCTGGTCAACGTCGAGGTGGTTGGTTTCAGCGATCTGATGGCGAATTTTGCCCGCGCGCAGCAGGCGAATATCCTCATTCGCGGTTTACGTGCGGTGGCGGACTTCGAATATGAGATGCAGCTGGCACATATGAACCGCCACCTGATGCCAACCCTGGAAAGCGTCTTCCTGATGCCCTGCAAAGAGTGGTCGTTTATCTCTTCATCGCTGGTGAAGGAAGTGGCGCGCCACCAGGGCGATGTTTCCCACTTCCTGCCGGCCAACGTACACCAGGCGCTGCTGAAAAAGCTGTAATCTTGCGCCGCCCGGAGACCCGTCCGGGCTACCCGCCAGCAATCGCGTGAACCCGTACCCGGCTGGCGAGGCGTCACCGGGATCGTGGCGACATCAGCACCTTACTTCTGACACTGGCGGCAATAAAATGTTGCCCGCTGAGCATGTTTGCTGGCTGTAATCGGCGTGCCGCAAACGCGACAAAGTTCGCCCTTGCGGCCATAAACCTGCAGCTCCTGGGCGAAGTAGCCCGGTTTGCCATCACTTTGCAGGAAATCCTTCAGCGTCGTGCCCCCCTGCTCAATCGAGCGTAGCAGCACCGCTTTAATCACTTTTACCAGCCGTTCACACTCTTCGCGTGAAAGCGAAGACGCCAGCCGATCGGGATGGATCCCGGCCGAAAACAGCGATTCGCTGGCGTAGATATTGCCGACCCCGACCACCAGTTTGTTATCCATCAGCCAGGGCTTAATAGCGGTTTTCTTTTTCGCGCACTTCTGCTGCAAATAGTCGGCATTAAAATCATCGCTCAAGGGCTCTGGGCCAAGATGTGCCAGCGCAGGATGCCCTTCCAGCGAGCGGGTCCACAGCCAGGCGCCAAAGCGGCGTGGGTCGGTGTAGCGCAGGACCTTGCCATTACTCATCACGAGGTCAACATGATCGTGCTTTTCTGCAGGCAGCTCTTCACTCAGAATTCGCAGACTTCCCGACATCCCAAGGTGGACGATAATCCAGCCGCCGGGCAGCTCAAGCAGCAGATATTTGGCACGGCGCTGCACGCTCAGCACCGGTATGTCGCTCAAACGATAGATTTCTTCACTGACCGGCCAGCGCAGACGCCCGTTGCGAATAACGGCGTGCAGAATGGTTGCGCCCACCAGGTATGGTTCGATGCCACGCCGGCTGGTTTCTACCTCAGGTAATTCAGGCATTCGTTTTCCTCCGTTAACCCAGAGTATTGTGCTGCAGCAACAGACGACAGGGAAGCAAATTCCCGGCAGGGTTTATCCGACGGGGTCTGCCGGACAAAAAACAAAAAACCCCGCCGGAGCGGGGTTTTCTTTACAAGGAAACTAAAATTATTTGATTTTAGCTTCTTTGTATAAAACGTGCTGACGGACAACTGGATCGAATTTTTTCAGTTCCAGTTTTTCCGGCTTAGTACGTTTGTTCTTCGTGGTGGTATAGAAGTGACCAGTACCAGCAGAAGAAACCAGCTTGATTTTCTCACGAATACCTTTAGCCATGATTTATTTCCTCTTAGTACTTAGTACTTTTCGCCACGGGCACGCAGTTCAGACAGAACTGTATCGATGCCTTTCTTATCAATAACACGCATACCTTTAGCAGATACACGCAGGGTGACAAAACGCTTTTCGCTCTCAACCCAGAAACGGTGAGAGTGCAGGTTCGGCAGGAAACGGCGTTTGGTCGCGTTCAGTGCGTGGGAACGGTTGTTACCGGTCACCGGACGCTTGCCAGTAACTTGGCAGACTCGGGACATGTCTATTCTCCAAAAATCAAATTAGCTCGAGCTTCGTATGGGGTATCGGCGCCTCGTCAGGCTTTACAGCCCGGTCATCGCAGTTCTAAGTGAACCATCGATTGCCAGGCCCAAATGCCAAACCCGAGATTCTCAAAGGTGGCGTAGTATACGCTGACTCGGCGATGTGCTCAAGTCCCGAACAGACAAAGATCCCGCTGGATCGCGTGATCGGGGCTAAATCCAGCCGCGTTCGGCAAAAGATACGTACGCACCGCGGCCGATTACAAGATGATCGAGTACTCGTATATCCATGAAACCACAACACTTTACCACACGTTCGGTCATCAGTCTGTCGGCCTTACTCGGCTCGGGACTACCGGACGGATGATTATGTGCAAGGATCACCGCAGCGGCGTTCACTTTGATGGCTTCGCGTACAATTTCTCGCGGATGCACCTCTACGTGGCTAAGAGTACCAGAAAAAAGCCGGCTATGTTTCAATACCCGGTTCTGATTATCTAAAAAGATCACGATGAAGATCTCCCGCTCTTCATCGGAGAGATGGCTTTGCAAAAACTCCAGCGTCATCATCGGCGTGACCAGAGAGGGCTCTTCAACCAGCCGCAGGCTAAAATAGCGCCGCGCCAGCTCAGCCACTCCTTTTAGCTGAGCATATTTCGCCAGGCCAATCCCGTCGACCGTCTCAAACTGTGCTTTATTCGCTGACAGCAGGCCATACAGCGAACCAAAACGCTGTAACAGGTCATGCGAGTACGCCATGACATCTTTGTCCCGCGTCCCGGTGCGTAAAAACAGCGCCAGCAGCTCAACGTCCGACAACGTTTCAATGCCGTAAAGCCACATTTTTTCCCGTGGCATCAGGGGTTCCGGTGCATCCATAGGGCCTCTCCTTTCTCGTGCCCCTATCCTGGCACAGCCCGACGGTGCTGCCGACTGCCGTATCTACCTGTTGCGTAGCGCCTCGCAAAGTGAATGCCTGGCAGTCACGCGACGGCGACGGGATTGTGGTAATATGCGCGGATTCTGGTGTACTGCAACAGGAAAGAATCATGATGAGTCTGGCTGGTAAAAAGATCGTTCTTGGCGTGAGCGGCGGCATTGCTGCTTATAAAACGCCGGAACTGGTGCGCCGCCTGCGTGACCGTGGCGCGGATGTGCGTGTTGCCATGACGGAAGCCGCCAAAGCCTTCATTACGCCACTGAGCCTGCAGGCGGTGTCTGGCTATCCGGTCTCCGATAGTCTGCTCGATCCGGCAGCGGAAGCGGCGATGGGTCACATAGAGCTGGGCAAATGGGCGGACCTGGTTATCCTCGCCCCGGCAACCGCCGATCTGATTGCCCGCGTTGCGGCCGGTATGGCCAACGATCTGGTTTCTACTATCTGCCTCGCGACCCCCTCTCCGGTTGCCGTTGTCCCGGCGATGAATCAGCAAATGTACCGCGCAGCGGCCACGCAGCATAACCTCGAGGTACTCGCCTCACGCGGCCTGCTGCTCTGGGGGCCGGACAGCGGTAGCCAGGCCTGTGGCGACATTGGCCCTGGCCGCATGCTGGATCCGATGACGATTGTTGATTTAGCCGCTGCGCATTTTTCGCCTGTCAAAGATTTGCAACATCTCAACATCATGATTACCGCGGGCCCCACGCGTGAACCTCTGGATCCGGTGCGTTATATTACTAACCACAGCTCCGGCAAGATGGGGTTTGCCATTGCCGCCGCGGCCGCAAGCCGCGGGGCAAACGTCACGCTGGTGAGCGGGCCGGTTGCATTGCCGACGCCGCCGTTAGTACAGCGAATCGATGTAACGACCGCACTGGAAATGGAAGCTGCGGTCCAGCAAAACGCCCAGCAGCAGCAGATTTTTATTGGTTGTGCCGCCGTAGCCGACTATCGTGCCGTCGCCATCGCTGAAGAAAAAATTAAAAAGCAAGGTGATGAACTCACCCTCAAAATGGTCAAAAATCCGGATATTGTTGCCGGGGTGGCAGCACTCGCGGCTAATCGGCCTTTTGTCGTAGGGTTTGCCGCCGAAACGAATAATGTGGAAGAATACGCGAAGCAAAAACGCGCGCGCAAAAATCTCGACCTGATTTGCGCTAACGATGTTTCGCAGCCTGATCAAGGCTTTAACAGCGACAGCAACGCATTACACCTTTTCTGGCAGGATGGAGATAAGCGCTTGCCACTTGAGCGTAAAGAACTCCTTGGCCAATTATTACTCGACGAGATCGTGACCCGTTATGATGAAAAAAATCGACGTTAAGATTCTGGACCCGCGCGTTGGCCAGCAATTTCCGCTGCCGACCTATGCCACCTCCGGCTCCGCCGGACTTGACCTGCGAGCCTGTCTCGACGACGCCGTAGAGCTGGCGCCGGGTGCAACCACGCTGTTGCCGACCGGTCTGGCTATTCATATCGCCGATCCCTCTCTGGCGGCGGTGATTTTGCCGCGCTCCGGGCTGGGCCATAAGCACGGCGTGGTTCTGGGCAACCTGGTTGGTCTTATCGACTCCGACTATCAGGGGCAGCTGATGGTTTCCGTCTGGAACCGCGGCCAGCAGAGCTTTACGATTGAACCTGGCGAGCGCATCGCTCAAATGGTCTTTGTACCCGTCGTACAGGCGGAATTTAACCTGGTGGAAGATTTTGACGCCACCGAACGTGGCGAAGGTGGCTTTGGTCACTCAGGGCGCGCATAAGCCCGACCACATCGAATCCGCATCCCAAAGTGCACTAATGCAATAACATCGCCGCAAACGACCGTTTGCGGTCACTTTGTGGATGTCTGCCTGACAAGTGCTTATTTTCAGGGGTATTTTAAAACATGGCAGAAAAACAAACTGCGAAAAGGAATCGTCGCGAAGAAATACTTCAGTCTCTGGCCCTGATGCTTGAATCCAGCGATGGAAGTCAGCGCATTACCACAGCGAAACTGGCGGCGTCTGTCGGGGTATCCGAAGCGGCGTTGTACCGCCATTTCCCCAGTAAAACCCGCATGTTCGATAGCCTGATCGAGTTTATCGAAGACAGTCTGATTACGCGCATCAATTTGATTTTAAAAGATGAAAAAGACACGTCGGCGCGCCTGCGCCTGATTGTGCTGCTGATTCTTGGGTTTGGTGAGCGTAATCCTGGGCTGACGCGAATTCTGACCGGCCATGCGCTGATGTTCGAACAGGATCGTCTCCAGGGGCGGATTAACCAGCTGTTTGAGCGTATCGAGGTTCAGCTGCGCCAGGTCATGCGTGAGAAGAAAATGCGGGAAGGTGAAGGTTACACCATCGATGAGGCGCTGCTGGCCAGCCAGCTGCTGGCATTTTGCGAAGGCATGCTGTCGCGTTTTGTTCGCAGCGAGTTTAAATATCGTCCGACGGATGATTTTGACGCCCGCTGGCCGCTGGTCGCCGCTCAGCTGCAGTAGCGGAAATCCCGGAGGCATATCGCCTCCGGGGCTTTCGACTTATACACCAAACTCTTCGCGGTAAGCACGTACCGTCGCCAGATGTTCAGCCATCTCCGGCTTCTCTTCCAGATAGGCAATCAGGTCTTTCAGCGTCACGATAGAAATCACTTTGCAGCCGTAGTCACGCTCGACCTCCTGAATCGCCGAGATTTCGCCGCGGCCGCGCTCCTGACGGTCCAGAGAGATCAGCACGCCGGCCAGTTCCGCGCCGTGCGCCTGGATAATTTCCATCGACTCGCGAATCGCGGTACCTGCGGTAATGACATCATCAACCAGCATGACGCGCCCCTGCAGCGGGCTGCCGACCAGATTGCCCCCCTCACCGTGGGTTTTTGCTTCTTTGCGGTTAAAGCAGTAAGGCAAATCCAGGTCATGGTGCTCCGCCAGCGCAACCGCGGTAGTCGTCGCGATAGGAATCCCTTTATAAGCCGGCCCAAACAGCAGATCGAAATCAATTCCGGAATCGACCAGCGCTTCGGCGTAGAAACGGCCTAACAGTGCCAGATCGCGCCCGGTATTAAACAGGCCGGCGTTGAAGAAATAGGGGCTCTTACGCCCGGATTTCAGCGTAAATTCGCCAAACTTAAGTACCTGCTTGTTAAGCGCAAACTCAATAAACTGGCGCTGATACGGTTTCATGGATTCGCTCCTTATCTTACTTTTCATCATTTAGGTTTACGCCAAATTCTTCACGCGTCATCAGGCGGCACAGATACGTCGATAACGCTGTGAGCCGGTCGCGTGCGGCAGCCGAGAAAGACCGCATGAAGAATAAAACGTAAAAAAAAGGGCGACTCATCAGCCGCCCTTAAAATTAATTTTCTAATGCCGCTTTCTGCGTCGCGACAATGGATTCGATACCCCCGCGGGCCAGCGCCAGCAAGGTGAGTAGCTCTTCGTGGGTAAACGGCTCGCCTTCCGCGGTGCCCTGTACCTCAATGATGCGACCATCTTCGGTCATCACCACGTTCATATCGGTTTCCGCCGCTGAATCCTCGACATATTCCAGATCGCACAGCGCTTCGCCATTGACGATACCAACGGAAACCGCGGCGACCATCCCTTTCATTGGATTGCTTTTCAGCTTGCCGGCCGCCACCAGCTTATTCAGCGCATCGGCCAGCGCCACGCAGGCCCCGGTAATGGATGCGGTACGGGTGCCACCGTCAGCCTGCAAAACATCACAATCGAGAGTAATGGTGAATTCGCCCAACGCTTTCAGATCGACCGCCGCACGCAGCGCACGGGCAATCAGACGCTGGATTTCCATAGTACGGCCGCCCTGTTTCCCTTTCGCGGCTTCACGCGCGTTACGGGTATGCGTTGCGCGCGGCAGCATGCCATATTCTGCCGTGATCCAACCCTGGCCCTGGCCTTTCAGGAAGCGCGGCACGCCTTCATCGATCGATGCGGTGCACAACACTTTAGTGTCACCAAATTCGACCAGCACGGAGCCTTCTGCGTGTATTGTATAGTTACGGGTCAGGGTGACGGGACGCACCTGATTAGCGCTACGACCTGCTGGACGCATAATGATCTCTCCGGCTTGAAACGAATGTGGCGCGCATTATACACAAAATCATGCGGGATGCATGAGGTGACGCGCCTCTGACGGCGTAGATAACTGGCGCTCAGGGCTGAGCGATGCCGCCAACAGAGGGGCTGCCAGAAGGATAACGTGTATATACGGATAATGCTCGCTTATTCCTATCCTGATAAGGCCCTGAAAGCTATAATCCACCTCACTCTCCTTTAAAAACAGGAACGTCTATGATCCGCAGTATGACCGCCTATGCCCGGCGTGAAATCAAGGGTGAATGGGGCAGCGCCGCATGGGAACTGCGCTCGGTAAACCAACGATATCTGGAAACTTATTTCCGTCTGCCGGAGCAGTTCCGTAGCCTGGAGCCTGTCGTGCGCGAGCGCATCCGTTCTCGCCTGACCCGTGGCAAAGTTGAATGTACCTTACGTTTTGATCAGGATCCCAGCGCCCAGGGCGAGCTGATTCTGAACGAAAGCCTTGCAAAACAGCTGGTCAATGCCGCCAACTGGGTCAAGATGCAGAGCGACGAAGGCGAAATCAACCCGGTTGATATTCTGCGCTGGCCTGGCGTAATGGCTGCTCAGGAACAGGATCTCGATGCGATTGCCGCCGATATTCTGTCGGCCCTGAACGGTGCGCTGGATGATTTTATCGTTGCCCGCGAGACCGAAGGTCAGGCGCTGAAAGCGCTTATTGAGCAGCGTCTGGAAGGCGTCACCGCCGAAGTCGCCAAAGTGCGCGCCCATATGCCGGAAATCTTACAGTGGCAGCGCGAGCGCCTGGTTTCCCGACTGGAAGATGCGGAAGTGCAGCTGGAAAACAACCGTCTCGAACAAGAGCTGGTGCTGATGGCGCAGCGTATCGACGTCGCCGAAGAGCTGGATCGTCTGGAAGCGCACGTAAAAGAGACCTGGAACATCCTGAAGAAGAAAGAAGCCGTTGGCCGCCGTCTTGACTTTATGATGCAGGAATTTAACCGCGAGTCGAACACGCTGGCATCGAAATCCATTAATGCCGAAGTGACCAATTCCGCCATCGAACTGAAAGTCCTGATCGAGCAAATGCGCGAGCAGATCCAGAACATCGAGTAATCTCTTTTGCTGGCTCCTCTTGTTGTGAGCCAGCATTACTTTTACTTATCTGTTTTTATCATCCGTCGATCAACATCTCCCTGCACTACTGCTCATAAAACACCTCTCACATTAGTTTTTCCTGGGGAAAATGATTCACCTTAGAAAATCTCAATCGTGATCTTACGCACAAATCGCTAATCTGCCCGACATCATTGTGGGGGATTTATGCTGCTTCATATTCTGTATTTAATCGGTATTACTGCGGAAGCGATGACCGGCGCTCTGGCGGCCGGTCGCCGCCGGATGGACACTTTTGGAGTCATCATCATTGCTACCGCCACCGCGCTGGGCGGCGGCTCAGTCCGGGATATTCTGCTGGGCCACTACCCGCTGGGGTGGGTAAAACATCCGGAATACGTCATTATCGTCGCCGTCGCGGCAGTGTTAACGACTATTGCTGCGCCGGTCATGCCCCATCTACGCCGTCTGTTTCTGGTTCTGGATGCCCTGGGGCTGGTGGTGTTCTCAATTATCGGCGCGCAAATCGCGCTGGATATGGGAGAAGGACCGGTGATCGCCTCTATCGCCGCCGTGATTACCGGCGTATTTGGCGGCGTACTGCGGGATATGTTCTGCAAGCGCATTCCGCTGGTTTTCCAGAAGGAGCTGTATGCCGGCATCTCGTTTGCGGCCGCAATTCTCTATATTGCCCTGCAGCATTACGTCAGCAGCCACGACGTGGTGGTGATCTCCACCTTGCTGTTTGGCTTCACCGCTCGCATGCTGGCGCTGCGCTGGAAGCTGGGGCTGCCCGTCTTCCACTACAACCATAACGCCCACTGATCCTCTCAAAACCCGGGTATATGTTGCCCGCTGAGCCACTGCGCCAGCGCGGCAACATCCGGGTGCTGGAGAAAGGCAACCAGCTGCCTCGCTCTCCCTGCCCCCATGCCCGGCAGACGCTGCCACTGTTCTTCAGAACGTTCTCGTAGCTGCTGCCAGTTTTCCCTCGCCAGACCGGCAAGCGCCGCCCGGGGAATCGGTACGCCAATCGCCTGGACCCAGCGCAGAAAGGGCTGCTCGCGCGCCAGGTTAAACTGGTGCCAAAGCCGCTGCCCGCGCCCGGAGGTTATCCCCGGAATCCCCTGCAGCTGCGCTGGCGTCAATGCCAGCCACGAGAACAGATGCGCCAGCGGGCGCGCATGTTGCACCGTGCGCCATACTGATTCACCCACGCCATCAAGATTCAGAACCGGTTTTGACGATAACCAGATAAGCCTTGAGAGAAACTGCGCATCACACCCCGGCGTGGTGAAATAGCAGGTCAACGGGGTAAACCGTTCCGGGGGAGGCTGCGGTTTCGTACGCTGCGCCGATCGCCATACTACGCTGTCGAGGCGCGGAATGCCCTGGCCCGCCAGACTGATTTGCAGCTGATCGCCGAGGCCAATATCCAGGCGCTTCCAGCGAGAAAGCGAGCCAATACTGACTTGCTTAACCCGTTTGTCGTCAAGGCGCTGCGGCTCCAGCAGAGCGACGACGGAAATTTTGCCGCTGCGCCCGACCCGAAAGCGAATGCCGCGCACTTCCATTAACCGCGATGCCGGCGGATATTTCCACGCAACGACCCACTCACCCTGTCCTGGCGACCACAATCGCCCGCCGGGTTCGTGGCCGCGGCGCACGACCACGCCGTCGGTAGTAAAAGGCAGAGGCGAGGTTAACCAGCGCTCTCGCCACCGTGCCACCTGCCGCGCATCCGTAACGGGCTGCGTAAAAGAGGCGCTGTGGAGAAATCCACTCTTGCGCAACAGAGCCAGACGCTGGCGCATGTCCTGAGGGCCATCTGGCCATGCCCAGATAAAGATCCCCAGTTCCGCAAGCTGCGCCGGGGTATCGAGGCGCATCAGAGTACCGGCCACTTTCGCCCGGGCATTCATTCCCCCCATTTGCTTCTGCACATGCCCGTCGCGCTGCAGAAAAATCTCTCCCTGCAGCACGCTGTTCGCCAGCTCGCCCTCCGTCATCTTCGGCACGGCCGGAATCAGCCTCACCCTGGCGGTCCAATCCTCCCCGGCTCGACCATCGCCACGGCTAATGGCCTGTGCCAGCCGCCCGTGGCGATACACCAGCGTCACGGCGACACCGTCCACTTTCGGCTGCACCCAGAGATCCGTTTTATCGCGCATCCACCGCGCAATATCCGATTTATCGGCCAGTTTACGCACGCCGGTATGGGCAACCGGATGCCTGACCTCTCCGGTAGCGGGCGGCACATCATCGTTATCCGCAGGCGATAGCAGCGAAAAACAGCGCCGCCACTGCATAAGTCGCGCCGAAAGCTGGTCGTATACTTCATCACTGACCCCACTGCTTCCCTGTCGCCAGTACGCATTGTTCCAGGCCGTCACCTGTTGATTGAGACGATGTACCTCCTGCCGGGCCTGTGCCTGCGGCCATTCAGGACAGGTAGCCTGTCCGTATCCAGCCACCGCCCACGCGCCAATCATCCAGATCCATTTATGCATGACTCCACCTCCTGTTTACCCGCAAACATTCTGCAGGAGAGCGGTTTTATTCGGCGACGAGGGATTTATCACGCTGCGATCGGACATCCAGACTTTGTTTGCCTGCTGCGCAATACACGGCGAAATCAGGGAAACGGCTGGCAAAATGAAAGAAACAGAAGCAAAAAGTGTGACAGGGACTGCGTCACGGTGCGGCGCCGTGTATAATAGGCTCGTATGTAGTATCTCTTTCGACAATCACATACAAAAGACTCTCATGGCTCAAGGCACGCTTTATATTGTTTCCGCCCCAAGTGGCGCGGGTAAATCCAGCCTGATTCAGGCTTTATTGAAAACCCAACCGCTGTACGACACCCAGGTCTCTGTTTCACATACCACGCGCGCGCCGCGTCCGGGTGAAGTGCACGGCGAACACTATTTCTTCGTTAATCACGACGATTTCAGGGCGATGATTAGCAGAGACGCATTTCTTGAGCACGCGGAAGTTTTTGGCAACTATTACGGCACCTCGCGCGAAACCATCGAGCAGGTACTGGCAACCGGCGTCGACGTCTTCCTGGATATCGACTGGCAGGGCGCTCAGCAAATCCGTCAAAAAATGGCTGGCGCGCGCAGCATCTTTATTCTGCCGCCGTCAAAAGATGAGCTTGACCGTCGCCTGCGTGGCCGCGGCCAGGACAGCGAAGAGGTGATCGCAAAACGTATGGCTCAGGCTGTTGCAGAAATGAGTCATTACGCGGAATATGATTACCTTATTGTGAATGATGATTTTGATACCGCCCTGAGCGATCTGAAAAACATTATTCGCGCCGAACGTCTGCGCATGAGCCGCCAAAAGCAGCGACATGGCGCTTTAATCACCAAACTGTTGGCAGACTGAACCCACATTCAGTATCATGCCCAGTCATTTCTTCATCTGTGGAGCATTTTAAGTATGGCACGCGTAACTGTTCAGGACGCTGTAGAGAAAATTGGTAACCGTTTTGACCTGGTACTGGTCGCCGCGCGTCGCGCTCGTCAGATGCAGGTTGGCGGAAAAGATCCGCTGGTACCGGAAGAAAACGATAAAACTACCGTTATTGCACTGCGCGAAATCGAAGAAGGTCTGATCAACAATCAGATCCTCGACGTCCGCGATCGTCAAGAGCAGCAAGAGCAGGAAGCCGCTGAATTACAAGCCGTTACCGCTATTGCCGAAGGCCGTCGTTAATCACGCAGTGGGTAGCCCTTGTATCTGTTTGAAAGCCTGAATCAGCTGATTCAAAATTACCTGCCGGAAGAGCAAATCAAGCGTCTTCGGCAGGCATATCTCGTTGCACGTGACGCTCACGAGGGCCAGACACGTTCAAGCGGTGAACCTTATATCACGCACCCGGTAGCGGTAGCCTGCATTCTGGCCGAGATGAAACTCGACCATGAAACGCTGATGGCTGCGCTACTGCATGACGTGATTGAAGATACCCCTGCCACCTACCAGGATATGGAGCAGCTCTTTGGCAAAAGCGTTGCTGAGCTGGTAGAGGGGGTATCGAAACTTGATAAACTCAAGTTCCGCGATAAGAAAGAGGCGCAGGCCGAAAACTTTCGCAAAATGATTATGGCGATGGTGCAGGATATCCGCGTCATCCTGATCAAACTTGCCGACCGCACGCACAACATGCGCACCCTGGGCTCACTCCGCCCGGATAAACGCCGCCGCATTGCCCGCGAAACGCTGGAGATCTACAGCCCGCTGGCCCACCGTTTAGGTATCCACCACATCAAAACCGAGCTCGAAGAGCTGGGCTTTGAAGCGCTGTATCCCAACCGCTATCGCGTCATCAAAGAAGTCGTCAAAGCAGCGCGCGGCAACCGTAAAGAGATGATTCAAAAGATCCTCTCTGAAATCGAAGGGCGTTTACAGGAAGCGGGAATCCCCTGTCGCGTCAGCGGTCGCGAGAAGCATCTGTACTCCATCTACTGCAAAATGGTGCTGAAAGAGCAGCGTTTTCACTCGATTATGGATATCTACGCCTTCCGCGTGATTGTGCATGATGCTGACACCTGCTACCGCGTGCTTGGCCAGATGCATAGCCTTTACAAGCCTCGTCCTGGCAGGATGAAAGATTACATCGCCATTCCCAAGGCGAACGGCTATCAATCTTTGCACACCTCGATGATCGGCCCTCACGGCGTCCCGGTTGAAGTACAAATTCGTACCGAAGACATGGACCAGATGGCAGAAATGGGGGTTGCGGCGCACTGGGCCTATAAAGAGCACGGCGGCGAAAGCAGCACCACCGCACAAATCCGCGCCCAGCGCTGGATGCAGAGCCTGCTGGAGCTGCAGCAAAGCGCAGGCAGCTCGTTTGAATTTATCGAGAGCGTCAAATCCGATCTGTTCCCGGATGAGATTTACGTTTTCACCCCGGAAGGGCGCATTGTCGAACTCCCCGCTGGCGCCACGCCGGTGGACTTCGCCTACGCGGTACATACCGATATCGGCCATGCCTGCGTTGGCGCACGCGTCGACCGCCAGCCGTATCCATTGTCCCAGTCGCTTTCCAGCGGCCAGACGGTGGAAATCATCACCGCACCGGGCGCACGTCCGAATGCCGCGTGGCTGAACTTTGTCGTCAGCTCAAAAGCGCGCGCCAAAATTCGCCAGCTGTTGAAAAACCTTAAGCGCGATGACTCCGTCAGCCTGGGTCGCCGTCTGCTCAACCACGCCCTCGGCGGTAGCCGTAAACTGGCTGAAATCCCGCAGGAGAGCATTCAGCGTGAACTGGAACGCATGAAGCTGGCCAGCCTTGACGATCTGCTGGCGGAAATTGGCCTCGGCAACGCGATGAGCGTGGTGGTAGCCAAAAACCTGCAACAGGGCGAGACCGTCACCGCACCGGCGCAAGGCGCCTCTTCAGGCCATGGTCATCTGCCGATTAAAGGCGCTGACGGCGTTCTGATTACCTTTGCGAAGTGCTGCCGTCCGATTCCCGGCGACCCGATTATCGCCCATGTCAGCCCTGGCAAAGGCCTGGTCATTCACCATGAGTCCTGCCGTAACATTCGTGGCTATCAGAAAGAGCCAGAGAAGTTTATGGCCGTCGAGTGGGATAAAGAGACCGCGCAGGAATTTATCACCGAAATTAAGGTGGATATGTTTAACCACCAGGGTGCACTGGCGAACCTCACCGCGGCCATTAATACCGCCTCTTCTAATATTCAGAGTCTGAATACCGAAGAAAAAGATGGTCGCGTGTACAGCGCGTTTATCCGCCTGACGGCGCGCGATCGCGTACATCTGGCGAATATTATGCGCAAAATTCGCGTTATGCCGGATGTAATAAAAGTCACCCGTAACCGAAACTAGCCTTGCGCACAAAATCATTCGCGTTTTGCACCGCACGGGTACCGACCCCGAAGGGCCGGGCGGTCAGCCGGATCGCGCGGCGAGCGAATGAATTACCCGTCCCGTACAGGAGTACGTAACCGGGGTTAATGAGTACGGCTAACGCCGAGGCAATTTGAAGGATGAAGTGTTTATGAATCCACAGCGTTATGCGCGTATCTGCGAGATGCTCGCCAGGCGCCAGCCTGACCTGACGGTCTGCATGGAGCAGGTCCATAAACCTCATAACGTCTCTGCGGTGATTCGTACCGCAGACGCCGTTGGCGTACATGAAGTCCACGCCATCTGGCCCAGCAGCCGCATGCGCACGATGGCCTCAGCCGCCGCCGGCAGCAATAGCTGGGTGCAGGTTAAAACCCACCGCTCAATTGACGATGCCGTCAGCCATTTAAAGGGCCAGGGCATGCAGATCCTGGCCACTCACCTCTCTGACAAAGCCGTCGATTTCCGTGAAATCGATTATACCCGTCCTACCTGCATCCTGATGGGGCAGGAAAAAACCGGCATTACCCGGCAAGCTCTGGCGCTGGCCGATCGGGACATCATCATTCCGATGACTGGCATGGTGCAGTCGCTGAATGTCTCCGTCGCCTCGGCTCTGATTCTGTATGAAGCCCAGCGCCAGCGGCAAAATGCGGGGATGTATAAGCGTGAGAACAGCATGCTGCCGGAAGAAGAACAGCAGCGCCTGCTGTTTGAAGGCGGGTATCCGGTACTGGCCAGAGTGGCAAAACAAAAAGGTCTGCCTTACCCCTACGTGAATGCGCAGGGCGAAGTCGAAGCCGATGACGCGTGGTGGGCAACCATGCAGGCTTCCGGTACCGCTCACGGTAGCAGGCGCGACAATCGTGCCGAAGCAGGCCAGACAAGATGCAGTCTGAAGGATGAAGGGTAAATGGCCGGTCGCCTGTTAGATGCCGTCCCGCTCAATTCGCTCACCGGCGTTGGAGCGGCGCAAAGCAACAAACTGGCGAAAATCGGCCTGCATACCGTGCAGGATCTCCTTCTGCACCTGCCGCTACGCTATGAAGACCGCACCCATCTTTATCAGATAGGCGAGCTGCTACCGGGCGTTTACGCCACCGTTGAAGGTGAAGTTCTCAGCAGCAACATCACCTTCGGCGGCCGCCGAATGATGACCTGCCAGATCAGCGACGGTTCCGGTATTCTCACCATGCGCTTTTTCAACTTCAACGCCGCCATGAAAAACAGCCTGGCGACCGGCCGGCGCGTGCTGGCCTATGGAGAAGCCAAACGGGGGAAATACGGGGCGGAGATGATTCACCCGGAATACCGCGTGCAGGGTGACATGAGCACCCCCGATCTCCAGGAAACGCTGACGCCGGTTTATCCCACCACCGAAGGCATCAAGCAGGCGACGTTGCGCAAGCTCACCGATCAGGCGCTGGAATTACTGGATACCTGTGCCATCGCCGAGCTGTTGCCGCCCGAACTGGCGCAGGGAATGATGAGCCTGCCGGAGGCGCTACGCACATTACACCGTCCGCCGCCGTCGCTGCAGCTCAGTGACCTGGAAAGCGGTAAGCATCCGGCGCAACAGCGCTTAATTCTGGAAGAACTGCTGGCGCATAACCTGAGCATGCTGGCGCTACGCGCCGGCGCCCAGCGTTATCATGCCCTGGCACTCGGTGCGAACGACATATTCAAAAACCAGCTGCTGGCCTCCCTGCCCTTTAAGCCAACCGGCGCACAACAGCGAGTCACCGCCGAAATTGAACGCGATATGGCGCTTGATGTGCCGATGATGCGTCTGGTACAGGGCGACGTCGGCTCCGGTAAAACGCTGGTTGCCGCCCTCGCAGCGCTGCGGGCGATCGCTCACGGCAAGCAGGTAGCGCTGATGGCGCCGACCGAACTGCTGGCGGAACAACACGCCAATAACTTCCGCCAGTGGTTCGCGCCGCTGGGCATCGAAGTAGGCTGGCTGGCCGGCAAACAGAAAGGGAAAGCCCGCCAGGCGCAGCAGGAGGCCATCGCCAGTGGCCAGGTACAGATGATCGTCGGCACTCACGCCATTTTTCAGGAACAGGTGCAGTTCAACGGTCTGGCGCTGGTCATTATTGATGAGCAGCACCGCTTCGGCGTTCACCAGCGTCTGGCGCTGTGGGAAAAAGGCCAGCAGCAGGGCTTCCATCCCCATCAGCTGATCATGACCGCGACCCCGATTCCACGAACCCTGGCGATGACGGCTTATGCCGATCTTGATACCTCGGTTATCGACGAACTGCCGCCGGGCCGGACGCCGGTCACCACGGTCGCCATCCCCGATACTCGTCGCCACGATATTATTGATAGGGTTCGCAACGCCTGTACTCAGGAAGGGCGTCAGGCCTACTGGGTCTGCACCCTGATTGAAGAGTCCGATCTGCTGGAAGCGCAGGCGGCAGAGGCGACATGGGAAGAGCTTAAGCTCGCGCTGCCGGAGCTGAATATCGGCCTCGTACATGGCCGGATGAAACCGGCAGATAAACAGGCGGTTATGCAGGCCTTCAAGCAGGGCGAACTGCACCTGCTGATCGCCACCACGGTTATTGAGGTTGGGGTCGACGTACCGAATGCCAGCCTGATGATTATCGAAAACCCGGAACGTCTGGGGCTGGCGCAGCTGCATCAGCTCAGAGGACGCGTCGGGCGCGGCGCGGTCGCCTCCCACTGCGTGCTACTCTATAAATCACCGCTGTCAAAAACGGCGCAGAAACGCCTGCAGGTTCTGCGCGACAGCAACGACGGTTTCGTTATTGCCCAGAAAGACCTGGAAATCCGCGGCCCCGGCGAGCTGCTCGGCACCCGACAAACCGGCACCGCCGAGTTTAAAGTCGCCGATCTGCTGCGCGATCAGGCCATGATCCCTGACGTTCAGCGCATTGCTCGCCATATTCACGAACGTTATTCTCAGCAGGCCCAGGCGCTTATTGAACGCTGGATGCCGGAAACCGAACGCTATTCCAACGCCTAGCGTCGACTCTGTCCCGCAGGGCCAGACCAGGACGCTTCGCGCAATTTATCTTCACAACGAGTGGATTATGAAACGAGAACTGGCCATCGAATTTTCGCGTGTCACCGAGGCTGCCGCGCTGGCGGGCTATAAATGGCTGGGCCGCGGCGATAAAAATACCGCCGACGGCGCCGCCGTCAATGCCATGCGCATTATGCTCAACCTGATTAATATCGACGGTACCATCGTCATTGGCGAAGGTGAAATCGATGAAGCGCCGATGCTGTATATCGGTGAGAAGGTCGGCACCGGCAACGGCGATGCGGTGGATATCGCCGTTGACCCTATCGAAGGGACGCGCATGACGGCCATGGGCCAGGCCAATGCGCTGGCGGTGATGGCGGTCGGCGATAAAGGCTGCTTCCTGAACGCGCCGGATATGTACATGGAAAAACTGATTGTCGGCCCAGGGGCAAAAGGGGCGATTGACCTCAATCTGCCGCTGGCGGAGAACCTGCGTAATGTCGCCGCGGCGCTGAATAAACCGCTGGCCGAGCTGACCGTCACCATTCTGGCCAAACCGCGTCACGACGCGGTGATTGCCGAACTCCAGCAGTCGGGCGTTCGCGTCTTCGCCATTCCGGATGGCGACGTAGCGGCGTCGATTCTGACCTGCATGCCGGACAGCGAAGTAGACGTCCTGTACGGCATCGGCGGCGCGCCGGAAGGGGTAGTTTCTGCCGCAGTGATCCGCGCTCTGGACGGCGACATGCAGGGTCGCCTGCTGGCTCGTCACGATGTAAAAGGCGATACCGCAGAAAACCGTCGTATCGGCGAGAACGAACTGGCGCGCTGCAAAGAGATGGGCATCGAAGCAGGCAAAGTGCTGCGCCTGGACGAAATGGCCCGCAGCGATAATGTGGTGTTCTCCGCAACCGGGATCACCAAAGGCGATCTGCTGGATGGCATTACCCGTAAGGGCAATATGGCCACCACCGAAACGCTGCTGATCCGCGGTAAATCCCGTACGATTCGCCGCATTCAGACCATTCATTATCTCGACCGTAAAGACCCGGATATTCAGCTGCATATTCTGTAAGCCTCCGATCGCGCGTGCGGATTGCACGCTGGCGCCAGGCCCAGGGACGGGCCGAAAACGGCTGCCGCCAACGCACAGGCAATTGAAGTATGACGAGAATATTTGATCAATAGAGCTTTTCGGCGCCGTCAGGCTGGAAATCTTTGCCGCGTGCAACGAAGATAAGGCAACGCTTTGCGCAACGGGAGAAGATGATGGCGGACTGGGTTAACGGTAAAGTAAAAAAAATAGAGTTCTGGACCGATACGCTGTTCAGTTTGTACGTCCACGCGCCGGTTCACCCGTTTACCGCCGGGCAATTTACCAAGCTCGGGCTGGAAATTGACGGGGAACGCGTTCAGCGCGCCTATTCCTACGTTAACGCACCGGGCAATCCCGATCTGGAGTTCTATCTGGTCACCGTCCCGGACGGTAAGCTCAGCCCACGCCTTGCGGCGCTCAAACCGGGCGATGACGTTCAGCTGGTCAGCGAGGCCGCGGGATTCTTCGTTCTGGAAGAGGTACCTGACTGCGAGACCTTATGGATGCTGGCGACCGGCACCGCGCTCGGCCCGTATCTGTCAATTCTGCAGGAAGGTAAAGACCTTGAGCGCTTCAAAAATCTGGTGCTGGTCCACGCCGTGCGCTATGAGGCCGATTTAAGCTACCTGCCGCTGATGCGCGAATTAGCGCAGCGCTATGGCGGCAAGCTGCGGATTCAGACCGTCGTGAGCCGTGAAACCGCCGCCGGTTCGCTGACCGGACGGATTCCGTTTCTTATCGACACCGGCGCCCTGGAAGAGGCCGTTGGCCTGCCGATGAACGCCGATAATAGCCACGTGATGCTGTGTGGAAACCCGCAGATGGTGCGTGATACCCAGCAGCTGTTGAAAGAAACCCGGCAGATGACGAAACATTTACGCCGCCGGCCGGGCCACATGACCGCCGAGCAATACTGGTAATCATGGCTCCGCCTTCCAGCGAACATCCTGCGTATCTTTACCAAATTTATTCTCGCCCTGGGTACCGACAAACGCGCCCAGGTCGATGAACATCATGACGATAATCAGCGTCGGCACAAACCGCCCGACAACCCATTGCCAGACGCCAGGCAGCACCGACCAGTTCCCCGCCAGCAGCATCCACGCCAGAATCATCAGCAGCGCCCAGATCCCCGATTTACCGCGATCGTGCAGGCGTTTGATCGTCACCGCCGCCGTCGGCCACAGCAGGCACACCAGGATAAACGCAGCGGTCTGCACATTGAGCAAATTGGTGCCGGCCAGAGTAAAGAGCACGCTCATGGCAAGAACCCAGATGGTCATCCAGATCCAGAAGTCACGGCGCCCGATACGCCCCTTAATTGAGAACATCCACTGCTGTAGGGTCATGTTTTATTCCTTATCATCATCATTCGCGTAGTTTACCCTGAAGCCGTCACTTTTTGACAAGCGCGACGGTTCCCGTTTTAATCGTCTGCAGGCAAAAAAAGGAAAGACCGGCATGAAGACGTGGATGACTGTATGTTTTATTGGGCTGACGGCCTTATCCGTCGGCCCGAAGGCGTTGTCCGCGGTGCCCGAATCCTCCGCCACGGCCCCTTATCTGCTGGCGGGCGCCCCTACCTTTGATATGTCTATCAGCGACTTTCGGGAAAAATTCAACGCGGCGAATCCGAAGCTTCAGCTGAATGAATTTCGCGCCATTGCCTCCAGCCGCGACAGAGAAAATCTGACGCGTGCGGCGAGCAAAATTAATGAAAATCTTTACGCCTCCACGGCGCTGGAGCGCGGCACCCTGAAAATAAAATCGATGCAGGTGACCTGGCTCCCTATTCAGGGGCCCGAGCAGAAAGCGGCGAAGGCCAAAGCGCAGGAGTATATGAGCGCCGTGTTACGCATGTTCGCGCCCACCTTAAGCGTGGCTCAGAGCCAGCAAAAACTGCAGAAAATGCTCGCCGCCGGCAAGGGAAAACGTTACTTCTCTGAAACGGAAGGCGCGATACGTTATGTTGTCGCAGACAACGGTGAAAAAGGGCTGACCTTCGCTGTTGAACCGATTAAGCTGGCGCTATCTGAAACGCTGGAGAGCAATAATAAATGACAAAAAGCAAAGCCTTTCCAACGATGAATCTCTATACTGTTTGACAGACCATGCTGCCCTGACGGGTGGCTATATTCCTTAATTCGCTTAACGTAGCGTGGAGAATTAAAATGCGACATCCTTTAGTGATGGGTAACTGGAAACTGAACGGCAGCCGCCATATGGTAAACGAACTGGTTGCTAACCTGCGTACCGAACTGGCTGGCGTTTCTGGCTGTGCCGTTGCAATCGCTCCGCCAGAAATGTACATCGATCTGGCTAAGCATGCGGCAGAAGGTAGCCACATTCACCTGGGCGCGCAGAACGTTGACCTGAACCTGTCCGGCGCATTCACCGGTGAAACCTCTGCTCAAATGCTGAAAGATGTCGGTGCTGAATACATCATCATCGGTCACTCTGAGCGTCGTACTTACCACAACGAGTCTGACGAGTTCATCGCTAAGAAATTCGCGGTTCTGAAAGAACAGGGTCTGATTCCGGTTCTGTGCATCGGCGAAACTGAAGCAGAAAACGAAGCGGGCAAAACGGAAGAAGTGTGCGCACGTCAGATTGACGCCGTTCTGAAAACTCAGGGCGCTGCGGCATTCGAAGGCGTGGTTATCGCTTACGAACCGGTCTGGGCAATCGGCACCGGCAAATCAGCGACTCCGGCACAGGCTCAGGCGGTGCATAAATTCATTCGCGATCACATTGCGAAAGCAGACGCGAAAGTGGCTGAGCAGGTCATCATCCAGTACGGCGGTTCCGTTAACGCATCTAACGCAGCAGAACTGTTCACCCAGCCGGACATCGATGGCGCGCTGGTTGGCGGCGCCTCCCTGAAAGCAGACGCTTTCGCGGTGATCGTGAAAGCTGCTGAAGCAGCGAAAAAAGCGTAACCTGCGCTAAGTCCGGCCCCGGCGGCGTACCGCTTACCGGGGCGAAGGAATAACGCAATACGAGGAGCCCGGACAACGCGCGCAGGCGCCGCATCCGGGCTTTTTTATGCCGCTACAATTTCCCCAACGCTTGATACCACAGATAGTCCAGCGGCAGCAGAATCAAATAGCTCACCGCCGCCAGGGCGATACACAGCAGCATTCCCGCCCGTGCCGGCACTTTCCCTAACCCCATCGCCACGACAATCGGCGACGCCTGATACGGCAGCAGCGGCGTGGAATAGCCCAATACCTGAATCATAATCACGCTTAGCAGCGGGAAACCGGTGGCATCGGAAAAGCTCTGGGCAAACGTGGTGTATAGCGCGGGTACGCCGTTGGCGGTCATAATAAAGTTCAGGGCGCTGGTCATGCCGGTTAATGCCAGGAAGCTGGTGAACGGACTCTCTTTGTCGAGCGGCATCACGTGCAGCAGCGCATTGCCGACCACCTCACCGATGCCGGTTTGGGTCACGGTAATCGCCAGTCCGAGGATCCCGGCGACGTAAATGCAGGTACGAATATTCACCCCGCTGGAAAACTCCTCGCCGCTGATAAAGCCAACCCGCGGCAGCAGCGTGACGACTGCCGCTGCCAGCCCCGTCCAGGCGGGCCCGATACCGTGCCAGCTCTCGCTCACCCACAGCACCAGCACCACGGCCAGCAGCCAGGCCAGGCGCTTCTCGTCCCGACTCATCGGCGGAAGCGGGATCAGTTCGCGCGGCGGATGCGGTTTGCCAGGAAACAGCCAGCAGATCAGGGCAATTAATACTCCCCCCTTTAGCCAGCCCAGCACCGGCGTGTGCAGCAGCAGATACGGCAGGTAGTTAAGGTGGATCCCGTAAGAACCTTCGGCCGCGCCGCTCATCACCAGGTTCGGGACGTTGGCGGGCAGAATGGTCGCCGACAGCTGAAAGGTCCCAAAACCCACCGCCAGCGCCAGGCCATACCAGGCCCGCGAACCGTCTGCGATACCGGCCCGTTTCGCCATCGCCGCCACGATGGGCATCAGCAGCGCGATGCGTCCCATATTCGACGGCATCACGAAGGCCAGCGCATAGCTGAGTAGCACGACGCTACCCACCATCAACGGCCAGGAGTCCGTCAGTCGCGCCGATAGCGCCTGTGCCGCTCTGTCCGCCAGCCCGGTTTTACGAATCGCAATCCCGAGAACGAAGCCGCTGAATACCAGCCAGAATGCCGACGAGGCAAACCCGCCAAAGATCGCTTCCGGCGGCGCAATTTTGGCGATCATCGCCGCCGCGAAAAACAGCAGCGCGGTCATAAACTCCGGCAACAGCGAGGTCGCCCACAGCACAATGGTTATCGCGATAATCAGCGAGGGAAGAAACAGAGGGTGAGAAAACCAGAGCGACATGCCTGTCTCCTGTCGTTTTTTCAGCAAGAATACGATCGGGGGCGAGGCAGGTAAACCTATCAAAAAATAGCCAGCCATGCAGGAACCTGCATGGCTCAGCAATAAAGGTTATTTCAGAATCAAGCAGCGATGGTCCTGGATCTCTTCAGCAGAGGCGCGATTCAGGGTCAGCAGGTTGCGCTCGGTTGCCAGCAGCACCAGCGAGCCATCGCTCTGCTTCGCCATCGCCAGCGCAAAGCGCCCCATATGTTCACGCGCCTCCGGTACCTCTTCCGCCAGCATCAGAAACGGGCTACGCTGCGCCAGCTCGGACTCAGTGACTCGCCGCGCGAGATATTCATGGCCGAGCAAACCACCGGGAAGCGGCAGCCATCGGCTGCTGATAGCGGCGGCATCGTTATCCAGCCGGGCGCGCACATCTTCGCGTAAGCAGGAGATATGAATATGGAAATGGTTTTGCGTGCGTCCGCTGCGGGAGTTAATGGCTAATGATACGGCGTTATCCGGTACCGCTGAACCGCGGCGTTCGCTCATGATGTCGCGCCCCTGCCATGCCTGCCAGAAGAAGTTCGGCGTTAACGGGTCGAGCAGCAGCGGGCTCTCGGTACCGTTAATTCGATAGGTCGGCATCAGCAGATACTGCAAGGGCCCGTTGCGATCTTTAAACAGCACGTAGCCGCCCTGCAGATTGACGTCGGCACACGGCGAGGGAGTTTGGTGCTGCTGTTGATTAGGAACGCATTGCTGCAAAACAATCTGTCGCAGCGCGTCAGGGTTACCGGAATGCAGCCAGTACCAGCCGCCGGCCGCCGCTGCCAGTACAAGCACCAGCAGCAGCCATAAAAGGTATCGTACTCTTCTCATCATCTTTTCCTGTCCAGCCAGAAACGGAAGAGTAGCGTAGTTTGATGACTAAATAAAAACGCCCGGTTATTTAACCGGGCGTTCGGAACGATTAACGCTGACTGATTTGGTCGAAAGTACCGCCGTTTGAGAAGTGCTCTTTCTGCGCCTTCGTCCAGCCACCAAACTCCTGGTCGATGGTGAACAGCTTCAGTTTCGGGAACTCATCGGCATATTTCTTCGCGACTGCCGGGTCACGTGGGCGGTAGAAGTTCTTCGCCGCAATCTCCTGGCCTTCCGGCGAGTAGAGATACTTCAGGTAAGCTTCAGCTACCTGGCGGGTGCCTTTTTTATCGACCACTTTATCAACCACGGAGACGGTCGGTTCAGCAAGAATCGATTCGCTCGGAGTCACAATTTCAAACTTATCTTTGCCCAGCTCGTTGGCCGCCAGCAGCGCTTCGTTCTCCCACGCAATCAGCACATCGCCGATCCCGCGTTCAACAAAGGTATTGGTCGAACCGCGCGCGCCGGAGTCCAGCACTTCGACGTTTTTATACAGCGCCTTCACAAACTCCTGGGCTTTTGCCTGGTCGCCGTGATTCTGGTGCAGGGCATAGCCCCAGGCGGCCAGGTAGTTCCAGCGTGCGCCGCCGGAGCTTTTCGGGTTTGGCGTAATCACCGACACACCCGGTTTAATCAGGTCGTTCCAGTCATGAATCTGTTTTGGGTTGCCTTTACGTACAAGGAACACGATGGTGGAGGTATACGGCGCGGAGTTATCCGGCAGACGTTTCAGCCAGTTTTTATCGATACGGCCGCGTTCCGCGATCGCATCAACATCGTAGGCCAGCGCCAGCGTCACGACATCAGCTTCGATACCGTTGATCACCGACGTCGCCTGTTTGCCGGAGCCGCCATGCGACTGACGAATCACCACATTGTCGCCGGTTTCTTGTTTCCAGTGCGCGCTGAATGCCTTGTTGTACTGTTCGTACAGCTCGCGCGTTGGATCATAAGATACGTTTAATAACTGAATGTCTTTGGCCAGAACGCTGGCGGATGCCAGCAACAGAGTTAACCCAACGCCCCACTTGTTCATCGCACCGCTCTCTTTATGTCGTGTTGTGATGAGTTAAGCGTGCCAGAAAGCGAAACAATGATTAAAGAATAAAAAAAGATTGGCTATAACTTGCGAGTATATGTAAACCGGAGGGGAATGCTTACCCTCTCCAGGAGAGGAGAGGGTGAGGGCGAGAGGGTTACACTTCTTCCATGCGACCCAGCAGCGCCTGCAGACGATCCTGCCAGCCCTGCAGCTGTTCTCTCAGCTGACCGTTTTCACGCTCCAGCTCTTCACGACCGTGCTGTGCGCCCTGAACTTCCTGCGCCAGCGTGTTGTTCTTCTCTTTCAGCTCTTCGATTTCCATCTGCAACAGAGTGATGGTATCAATCGCCTGCTGTACTTTTGATTCTAATTTCTCAAACACTTCTAATGACATCGTCATACCTCTCCTGAACTTGCAAGGCGTTGATAGAGTACTATCCCGTACACGTCGTCCTTCAAGCTGCTTCTGCGTTAGCGGGTTCTTCCCGAACACTTACCGAAGTAAGCGGCGAGGATTCATTCGCTTGCCGTTTTGACACATCCCGAATGATGTTGTGTACCTACGCGGTGACGCCTTAACGAAAATAAGCGCACTACAGTGGTCATGCAGTCGATTGTATGAATCCCCGCCTTCCCTGTCCAGCGACAACCCGCGCAGATTGCGGTTTGCAACACTTTTCAGTCTTTACCTGGCGCATTCGGCGCGTTTCTGTGGAAGTTATCCGGCAATTGTTAATCAATGGGTTAACAAAATCCGCCGGAAATGCGGGGCAAATGTGTCACAACACGCGTTCATGGCGCGAAAACGCTCATTTTCTTGACGCAGCACACACATTTATATTTCGATATTTCTCGTTTTTGTTCGTTAACGATAAATTAACACTATGCCTACAAGGCAGCGTGGTCGTCTACGACCTTCATACATACAATAATCACCACTTCGCTTCAGGATTCGATATGAGCCAAACATCAACATTAAAAGGCCAGTGCATCGCAGAGTTCCTAGGTACCGGGTTGTTGATCTTTTTCGGCGTTGGGTGCGTCGCGGCGCTCAAAGTTGCGGGAGCCAGCTTCGGTCAGTGGGAAATCAGCATCATCTGGGGTCTGGGGGTGGCCATGGCTATCTACCTGACTGCGGGCGTATCCGGTGCACACCTTAACCCGGCGGTCACTATCGCATTGTGGCTGTTTGCCTGCTTCGACGGGCGTAAAGTTGTTCCTTTTATCATTTCTCAATTCGCAGGCGCCTTTTGCGCAGCGGCGTTAGTTTACGGGCTTTACTACAATCTTTTCTTCGATTTCGAACACAGCCACAATATGGTGCGCGGCAGCGTCGAAAGTCTTGAGCTGGCCGGTATTTTCTCCACTTACCCGAACCCACATATCAATTTTGTGCAGGCTTTCGCGGTAGAAATGGTGATTACCGCTATCCTGATGGGCGTTATCCTGGCACTGACTGATGACGGTAATGGGATTCCGCGTGGCCCGCTGGCGCCGCTCCTGATCGGCCTGTTAATTGCGGTTATCGGCGCATCTATGGGACCGCTGACCGGATTTGCCATGAACCCGGCTCGCGACCTTGGACCAAAAACGTTCGCCTGGCTTGCCGGCTGGGGTGACGTCGCCTTCACCGGCGGTAAAGATATTCCTTATTTCCTGGTGCCGCTGTGCGCACCGGTGGTGGGCGCCGCGCTGGGCGCGTTCAGCTATCGTAAGTTGATCGGCCGCCATCTGCCTTGCGACACCTGTGTCGAGGAAGAGAAAGAAAGCACCTCGACTACGCAACACAACGCTTCGCTGTAATCTGACTACGGGACTCATACTATGACCGACAAAAAATATATCGTTGCGCTCGACCAGGGCACCACCAGCTCCCGGGCCGTTGTGATGGATCACGATGCCAATATCGTCAGCGTTTCTCAGCGAGAATTTGAACAAATTTATCCGCATCCAGGCTGGGTTGAGCATGACCCGATGGAGATCTGGGCGTCGCAAAGCTCCACGCTGGTTGAAGTGCTGGCAAAAGCCGATATTAGCTCCGACGAGATCGCCGCAATCGGGATCACCAACCAACGTGAAACCGCCATTGTGTGGGAGCGGGAAACCGGTAAACCGATCTATAACGCTATCGTCTGGCAGTGCCGTCGTACCGCAGAGATCTGTGAACAGCTCAAACGTGACGGCATGGAAGAGTACATTCGCAAGGCCACCGGCCTGGTGGTTGACCCGTACTTCTCCGGTACCAAAGTAAAATGGATTCTCGATCACGTGGAAGGCGCCCGCGAGCGGGCAAAACGCGGCGAACTGCTGTTCGGAACCGTGGATACCTGGCTGGTATGGAAAATGACCCAGGGCCGCGTCCACGTGACCGACTACACCAACGCCTCGCGTACCATGTTGTTCAACATCCACGAGCTGGACTGGGACGACAAAATGCTGGAGGCGCTGGATATTCCGCGCGCGATGCTGCCGGAAGTGCGCAAGTCTTCCGAGGTATACGGTCAAACCAACATCGGTGGTAAAGGCGGCACGCGTATTCCTATCGCCGGTATCGCCGGTGACCAGCAGGCGGCGCTGTTTGGCCAGCTGTGCGTCAAAGAAGGGATGGCAAAAAACACCTACGGCACCGGCTGCTTTATGCTGATGAATACCGGGGAAAAAGCGGTAACCTCAACGCATGGCCTGCTGACCACTATCGGCTGCGGCCCACGTGGGGAAGTGAACTATGCGCTGGAAGGCGCAGTATTCATGGCCGGCGCCTCGATTCAGTGGCTGCGCGATGAAATGAAGCTGATCAACGACGCCTTCGATTCCGAATATTTTGCCACTAAAGTGAAAGATACCAACGGCGTGTATGTGGTTCCGGCCTTTACCGGTCTCGGTGCGCCTTACTGGGACCCGTATGCGCGCGGCGCCATCTTTGGCCTGACCCGCGGGGTGAACGCCAACCATATTATTCGCGCCACGCTGGAGTCTATTGCCTATCAGACACGCGATGTACTGGAAGCTATGCAGGCAGATTCAGGGATTCGTCTGCACGCCCTGCGCGTCGACGGCGGTGCCGTGGCCAACAACTTCCTGATGCAGTTCCAGTCCGATATTCTCGGCACCCGCGTAGAACGTCCGGAAGTGCGTGAAGTGACGGCGCTGGGCGCCGCTTACCTCGCAGGTCTGGCCGTTGGCTTCTGGCAAAATCTGGATGAGCTGCAGGAGAAAGCGGTGATTGAGCGCGAGTTCCGCCCGGGTATCGAAACTACCGAGCGTAACTACCGCTACAACGGCTGGAAAAAAGCGGTGAAACGCGCGCTGGCGTGGGAAGAACACGAGTAACCGCGACCACAGGACTGCCCGGTGGCGCAACGTTGACCGGGCGACAGACCTTTATCCGGCAATCCCCAATGGATTTCGGGTCACTGGAAGGCGACAAGTGCATGCATCCCCGGTCACATAGATAACGATGTGACCGGGGCAAGCAAACGCAGTCAACGCACCTGTGGCCTGAAAGACGGCGGGGATTCAGCCGAATATCGGCAACAGCAGATACAGCTTAATCACCAGCGCATTCACGATATCAATAAAGAACGCGCCGACCATCGGCACCACCAGAAACGCCATATGAGACGGGCCAAAGCGGTCGGTGATGGCCTGCATATTGGCAATCGCCGTCGGCGTCGCCCCGAGACCAAAACCACAGTGCCCGGCAGCCAGTACCGCGGCATCATAGTTTTTCCCCATCATGCGATAGGTTACGAAGATGGCATACAGCGCCATCGCCACCGTCTGGACCGCGAGGATCGCCAGCATCGGCAGCGCCAGCGAAGCCAGCTCCCACAGCTTCAGGCTCATCAGAGCCATGGCGAGGAACAGCGACAGGCTAACGTTGCCCAGCACCGATACCGCACGCTCAAACACGCGATAGAAACCTAACAGCGCCAGACCGTTGCTGAGGATCACCCCGATAAACAGTACGCAGACAAAAGTGGGCAGTTCAAAGACGGTGCCCGTCAGCAGTTGCGCAACCACCCTCCCTACCGTCAGGCAGATGGCGATTAAGGCGATGCTCTCAATCAGCACCAGCGAGGTGATCATGCGGCCCATATCCGGTTTTTCGAAGGCGGTTGGCGCCAGCTGATCATCCGGCGTTCCGTCCGGTGAAGAAGAGTGTTTAACCAGATAGCGCGCCACCGGGCCGCCAATCAACCCACCCAGCACCAGACCAAAGGTGGCGCACGCCATTGCGACTTCGGTGGCGTTGGCAAAGCCGTAGCGTTCAACAAACAGCTTACTCCACGCGGCGCCGGTGCCATGGCCGCCAGACAGGGTAATGGAGCCAGCCAGCAGCCCCATCAGCGGGTCCAGTCCTAACAGCTTCGCCATCCCGATGCCGAGGGCGTTTTGCAGCAGCAGCAGTCCCACCACCACAATCAGGAAGGTACCCACCACTTTGCCGCCGGCCCGCAGGCTGGAGAGATTTGCGTTCAGACCGATGGTCGCAAAGAACGCCATCATCAGCGGGTCTTTCAGACTCATATCAAAGTCGATTTCCCAACCCATGCTTTTTTTCAGCACCAGCAGCGCCAGCGCCACCAGCAGGCCGCCCGCAACGGGTTCAGGGATGGTGTATTTTTTCAGGAAGGGGACATTCTGCACGAGTTGTCTGCCCAACAGCAGCACCAATGTTGCGGCAACGAGCGTCGATAAGGTATCGAGATGAAACATAAAAAGAGCTCCTTAAAGGCGCATGATCCATTCACACGCGTCGGTATTCCCGGTGTCGATTACTTCTCATCTTGAGGAATCGGACGGGGATTTTAAGCAGAACCGCGCAAAAAATGACAGGAAAAGATATTTTGTTTTGATATTGATGCGATCAAGCATACAAAATGTTAATTAATGTCCCCCCCCGGTTAGTTGTATAAATATTTCTCAGCAAACGCTGGCAAACGTTTGCTTTTGTACTACAGTCCGATAAAATTCCCGCTTTGCCACCTTGGGATTGTTTGTGATGTCCGTTAACACCGCCGAGTCAGAAGCTGCGCAACCGGTTGCGCATAAAACAACCAGCGAATTAATCTACCGCCTCGAAGACCGCCCGCCGCTGCCGCAAACCCTGTTCGCCGCCTTTCAGCATCTGCTGGCGATGTTTGTCGCGGTCATCACGCCGGCGCTGTTAATCTGTCAGGCGCTGGGCCTTCCGGCTCAGGACACTCAGCACATCATCAGTATGTCGCTGTTCGCCTCCGGTGTGGCATCCATCATTCAGATTAAAGCCTGGGGACCGGTCGGTTCCGGGCTGCTCTCGATTCAGGGCACCAGCTTTAACTTCGTCGCCCCGCTTATTATGGGCGGTACCGCGCTGAAAACCGGTGGCGCCGACGTGCCGACGATGATGGCCGCGCTGTTCGGCACCCTGATGCTGGCAAGCTGCACGGAAATGGTCATCTCGCGCGTCCTGCACCTGGCCCGACGGGTTATTACCCCGCTGGTCTCCGGGGTCGTGGTGATGATTATCGGCCTGTCGCTGATTCAGGTCGGGCTGACCTCCATTGGCGGTGGCTACTCGGCCATGGCCGACCATACCTTCGGCGCGCCGAAAAACCTGCTGCTGGCGGGTATCGTTCTGGCGCTAATCATTATTCTTAACCGCCAGCGCAACCCGTATCTGCGTATCGCGTCGCTGGTGATCGCCATGGCGGCAGGTTATCTGGCGGCCTGGCTGCTCGATATGCTGCCGGCCAACAGCGCACCGGCGAACGACAGTCTGATTACCGTGCCCACCCCGCTCTATTACGGTCTGGGCATCGACTGGAGCCTGCTGCTGCCGCTGATGCTGGTCTTTATGATCACCTCGCTGGAAACCATCGGCGATATCACCGCCACGTCTGACGTGTCGGAACAGCCGGTCTCCGGTCCGCTGTATATGAAGCGCCTGAAAGGCGGCGTGCTGGCTAACGGCCTGAACTCCTTTGTCTCCGCCGTCTTTAATACCTTCCCGAACTCCTGCTTCGGCCAGAATAACGGCGTGATTCAGTTGACCGGTGTCGCCAGCCGCTATGTCGGCTTCGTGGTGGCGCTGATGCTGATCGTGCTGGGCCTGTTCCCGGCGGTCAGCGGCTTTGTCCAGCATATTCCGGAACCGGTGCTCGGCGGCGCAACGCTGGTAATGTTCGGTACTATCGCCGCATCCGGGGTACGTATCGTCTCCCGCGAACCGCTGAACCGCCGTGCGATTCTGATTATCGCCCTGTCGCTGGCTGTGGGCCTCGGCGTCTCCCAGCAGCCGCTGATCCTGCAGTTTGCCCCCGACTGGCTGAAGAACCTGCTCTCCTCAGGGATTGCCGCCGGCGGTATTACGGCGATTGTGCTGAATCTGGTCTTCCCGCCAGAGAAAAGCTGATTCTCCCCCGCTCCCCGGTCGCGCGCGGCCGGGGCAGCCTGAAGCCTGACCCTCCTGGCCCCTCACATCATCTGATTACACAATTCCTGTCTTGAGGATTGCGCATAATTCGGGCATAACAGCCTTATGTGCCTCGCTCAGGATGTAAGACCATGAAATTTCCTGGAAAGTTGATTCTCTGGCTGCTGACCGCCCTGCTGGTCGTCATCGTTGCCGCCTGGTTCCTGCTACAGACCCACTGGGGCTCGCGTCAGGCCAGCGCCTGGCTGAGCGAGGGCACCGGCTGGCAGGTCTCCTTCGACGCGATGGATCACAGTTTCTCTTCACCTCTCCACCTGCAACTGCAAAATGTCACTTTCGGGCGCGACGGCAAACCGCCGACGCTGGTCGCTAAAACGGTGGATATTGGCTTCAGTACCCGCCAGTTCAGCGATCCGCTGCACGCCGACGAGATTGTGCTGAGCGACGGGACGTTAAATCTCTCGCCGTCCTCCGCTTCTTTACCCTTTGCCGCCGATCGTCTGCAGTTGCGCAATATGGCGTTTAACAGCCCGGAAACCGGCTGGGACCTGAGCGCGCAGCGGGTAACCGGCGGCGTCAGCCCGTGGGCGCCGGAAGCAGGCAACGTACTGGGGAAAAAAGCGCAGATTCAGATGAGCGCAGGCTCGCTGACCCTGAACGGCGTGGATGCCAGTAACGTGCTGATCCAGGGAAGCCTTGATAATGGTGAAGTGACGTTATCCACGCTGGGCGCCGATATTGCCCGCGGAACGCTCACCGGCAACGCCAAACGCAGCGCCGACGGCAGCTGGCGGGTTGATAATCTGCAGCTCAACGAAATTCGCCTGCAGAGCGATAAATCGCTGACAGAATTCTTTACCCCGCTGACCAGCGTCCCTTCACTGCAAATTGGCCGCCTCGACGTGACCGACGCCCGTTTGCAGGGGCCGGACTGGGCGGTGACGGATCTCGACCTTAATCTGCGCAACCTGACCCTGAGCCAGGGCGGATGGCAAAGCGATGACGGCACGCTGTCGATGAACGCCAGCGAATTTATTACCGGATCGCTGCATCTGCTTGATCCCATCGCCAATGCCGAATTTTCCCCACAGGGCATCGCGCTGCGCCAGTTCACCTCACGTTGGGAAGGCGGAATGGTACGGACTTCTGGCAACTGGCTGCGCGCGGGTAACGCGCTGGTGTTGGATGACACCGCCTTTGCCGGACTGGAATATACCCTGCCGGAAAACTGGAAACAGCTGTGGATGGAGTCGCTGCCCACGTGGCTGGAAAGCCTGACGCTGAAGAAATTCAGCGCCAGCCGCAACCTGGTTATCGATATCGACCCCACGTTCCCGTGGCAGATCACCGCCCTTGACGGTTACGGCGGCGAGCTGCAGCTGGTGAAGGATCGACGCTGGGGCGTATGGAGCGGCAGCGCAACGCTGAACGCCGCCGCCGCCACGTTTAATCGCGTTGACGTCCGGCGCCCGTCGCTCAAGCTCAGCGCCAACGCCTCAACGGTCAACATTACCGAGCTTAGCGCCTTTACCGAGCGCGGTATTCTGCAGGCCACCGCCGCGGTGTCGCAGCTTCCCCAGCGCCAGGTCACGCTGAGCCTGAACGGCCGCGGCGTACCGCTGAACATTCTGCAGGCCTGGGGCTGGCCCGCCCTGCCGGTTTCCGGCGACGGTAATTTCCAGCTGACCGCCAGCGGCAGCGTGCAGGCCGATGCACCGCTGAAACCGACGGTTAACGGCCAGCTCAGCGCGGTGAATATGGAGAAACAGCAGGTTGCGCAAGTAATGCGCAACGGCCAGCTAAACAGCGAGCCGGCTCAGCCGATCGCTCCCCCGCCAGCACCGTAATCGCCCTCCGCCCTCTCTTCGCCGGAGAGAGGGCCTCGCTCTGCTCTTCGTCCATCGGCCCCTCAGGCACTCCTTTCTCTCTGCGAAACCTGTGTGCATTTTGCGGCTATCTGTACCTATTTCCCGCAACCTGTTTCTTTCAAAGATCGGAGTTGCTATAAACAAAATACTGGAAGTAGAGATAACAATTAAAAACCCTATGTAAATATAAAAATAAAGGAACGACTATGTCCGCAATACGTCAACGTATTCTGGAGAATATGCAAAAATTCTCCAGAGCAATGATCGGTGCAGTCTTGTTCTTGCCCGTCATTGGCCTGATTCTGGCACTCAGTTCTGTCTTAACCAACCCGACATTAATTTCTGAAACCAGTTTTTTACATCAGCTAGGACAATTACTCGGTGATACGTTCTGGCCGCTGTTTGGCAATCTTGGATTACTTTTTTGCGTCGGTATTAGTTATGGACTGGCGAAAGATAAAAAAACAGAAGTCGCACTGGTTTCAGTGATGTGTTTTATTATGTTTCTGGGCGCCAACCATTCGTGGCTGGAACATACCCACGGCATCGCCGAAAAAATTAATGGCGAATATTACGGCACCGGTCAGACGCAACTGCTCGGTTTTGTGGTCGTCGATATGGGGGTGTTCCTCGGCATTATCCTCGGCTGTACCATCGCCTGGGTGCATAACAAAGTTTCGAACATCGAACTACCCGGCGCGCTGTCAATGTACGGCGGCGCCAAGCTGACCCTGGTCGCCATGACTCCGGTGGTGATTTTCTATGCCATCGCCTTCACCTGGATCTGGCCGTTTATGACCCACGGTATTGGAGCGTTAACCGGATTTATGAAAAATGCCGGCGTGGCGGGGGTTTTCGTTTATGGCTTCTTTGAAAAATTCCTCATCCCCACCGGCCTGCACCATTTTGTCTGGTCACCGTTCCAGCTCACGCAAATCGGCGGTACGCTAAACGTTGACGGGCAGGTCGTTTCCGGTACCCAGGCGATTTTCCTCGCCTATATGCGCCACCCGGATCTGACCCCGGTCATGAACGATGCGCTACGTTTCTCGCAGCAGGGGATGACCACGATTTTCGGCCTCGCTGGCGCATCGCTGGCCTTTTATCACACGGCGAAACCGGAGAAAAAAATGATGGCTAAGGCGATTCTGCTGCCCGCCATTATTACCTCAATGCTCACCGGTATTACGGAGCCGATTGAGTTCACCTTCCTGTTCGTGTCGCCGCTGCTCTGGGTGATTCACGCCACCCTGACCGCCGCGTCACAAGCGGTTTGTGACATCTTTACCGTTCGGCCGTGGGGCGCATCCGGGCTTATCGAATTCCTGATTTACAACCTGCCGCTGCCGGTCTCATTAACGCGCTGGCCTGGGTATGTACTTATCGGTATCGGTCAGTTCGCCGTTTATTACGTTATTTTCCGCACCCTGGTGGTGAAGCTGAATTTAAAAACACCGGGCCGTGAAGACGACGATAACGTGAAGCTCTACAGCAAAGCAGATTATCGTAAAAAGGTCGGTAATCCGCAGTCGGTGACCGATGAGATTATTAGTGGCCTCGGCGGCAAAGAAAATATTATTTCGGTCGACAACTGTTTCACTCGCCTGCGCGTGGTAATTAAAAATATGGATTTGGTTGATGATCTCATATTGAAAAGCACCGGTGCTAATGGCGTTGTACGAAATCGTAATGAAGTTCAGGTTATTTATGGCGTCAAAGTGGGACAGGTTCGTTCCCGAGTTGATAGCTGGCTGGCAGAAAATTAATTGGGAGTGATGTATGAAATTAACCGTATTAGGCGGGGGCGGCGTTCGCTCTGCATTTCTGGCGAAATCTCTGGCTTATAATGCCCACCGCATAGGTTTAACGGAAGTCGTATTTCTGGACAGCTCGGAAGATAATCTGGCCCTGTTTGGTGAAATTGCCCGTTACGTGTTTAATACGATTCGTCCGGATATTGCGTTCAGTACGACCACCGATCCGGTCGCTGCGCTGAAAGGCACAAATTATGTGATTACCACCCTGCGGGTTGGCGGCGATGAGAGTCGTATTCGCGATGAGCGTATTGCGCTTGAGCATAATACCTTAGGCCAGGAGACTACCGGCGCGGGCGGCTTTGCCATGGCGATGCGTTCGATCCCGGCGATCCTCAACTACTGTCGCCTGATCGAAGAGCATGCCGCCGAGGATGCGATCCTGTTTAACTTTACCAACCCATCGGGGCTGGTCACCGAGGCGATCATCAAGTCCGGCTTTAAGCGCCGCGTGTACGGTATTTGCGATGCGCCGTCGGAGCTGATTCGCGAACTGCCCGAGATTCTCGGCTGCGACGAGCGCGATCTCAGCGTCGAGTGCTACGGGCTGAACCATTTTTCCTGGTTTACCCACATTACCGTGCGTGGGGAAGAGGTGACCGAACGCCTGATCGCCAACCCGGATTTATACCGTAAAACGGCGATGCAGTATTTCTCGCCGGAGCTGGTTCAGCTGTGTGATAAGCAATTACTCAACGAGTACCTCTATTATTACTATTATCGCGAAGTGGCGTTAAAAGCGATTCAGGACGCGGACGAAACACGCGGCGAGCAGATTGCCCGTATCAATCGCGATATGCGGGACGCGCTGCGCGGCATTGATGTGAAAGCCGATCCGCAGGCGGCGTTTTCTCTGTGGATGACGCACTACCTGCGCCGGGAAAATAGCTACATGCAGAACGAGTCACAGCAGGAGAAATTCCATACCCGCGAACCGTTAACCCTGCGCCAGTTTATCGAGGAGCCGGATACCGGCGGCTACGCCGGGGTAGCGCTGGATATTCTGGAGGCGGTCAACAGCCGCACCACCAAACGAATCGTGGTCTCTATGCCCAATAATGGCACTCTCGATTTCTTGCGTCCTGACGATGTGATTGAGATCAGCTGCGATCTGAGCAGAGACGGCTTAAAACCGGTGACGCCAGCGCACGTACCGACAGCGCAGAAGAACATGATTGCCAGCGTGAAAGAGTATGAGCGGCTGGCAGTGGCGGCCATTTTGCAGCGCGATAAATCCCTGGCGATACGCGCATTAATGGCGCACCCGCTGATCGGCTCTTTTTCGCTGGCCAAAGCCCTTGTCGAGGCCTATCTCGACGAGGCGCAGTTCGCCGACTGGCAATAGTCGGTAACGAAGAAAACCTGCACTTGCCCGGGAACATCGGCTCCCGGGCTTTCCCCGCTTTCTCTCAGCGGGGCGCCTGAATCAATGGCCAGTCATACCGGGGGAGTCAGCGTCTCTTTTCGCATTTCGATGAACCACATCTTCAGCAATCGTTCAAAACCTAATATGCAGTAGCCAAAAAACGGGTTGCTCCAGTAAATATCATCGTCGAACTTCTGCGGGTCATGAATAATAAATGCGGTATCCGCCGCCTGCGCCAACGGGCTTTGATAATCGCCGGTAAAGCAGACCAGATTAATCTCTTTCCCTTCCAGCGCCTTAACCCAGTTCAGAGCCGAGCTGCTGCGCCCGGATTTTGAGACGATCCAGATGGAGTCAAATTTGGCGGCGTTTTTTTGCTCGAGAATTTCATAATCCGGCCACAGCGCGAGGCTGGCGTTTACGCCGGTCACCAGAAACTTATTATAAATATATTGCGCAATCAGCTGCGAGAAGCCGCTGCCGTGAACCAGGATGCGGTGCTGCTGCAGGCTTTCCAGCAGCGGCGCCAGCCGCTCTGTCGGCTGAATACTCATGTAGTCGATGTCGTTGGTGACATCGAGTTTCGGCATGGTGATATTGAATTTAATAAAATAGACCAGCTCCAGCCAGCCGCTGAACTTCAGTTTCTTCGCCAGCCGCACCAGCGAGGAGGGGTTGCTATAGCAGCGCTCAGCGACGCTGCGGATGCCTTCCCGCACACACTGCTCAGGGTCATTCTGGATAAAACGCAGCACGGTCATTTCCGTTTTGCTCAGCTTGACGTCACGAAAGATATTTTCTAAGTCCATGGCGGGCTCCTCTCAGCGGCAGATTACGCTACCACCAAACGGCAAGAGTGTCTGTGGGGGAACTCACTGGCAGGAAAGGGCGAATAGCGACATGGCATGCATGCGCCCTGCTGGCTGAGACGTAAGGTGGCGGCTGCGTATCTCTCCAGCGTCGTTTTTTCCTGCCAGATCGCCCTCGCAGAAAAAATATAAAAGTGTAACCCGCGGATTTTACGAGGGTTTGTGTCAGACTGTTCTGTAAAGTCCAGTTTTAACAGTAAAAAAATGCGTTCAGGTATGTGGTAAATGCCTGAAAGTAGCTATAATGCGCCCCGCCTCCATGTAGCAATCGAGGCGCGGAAGATCGTCATCTCCGGTGAGGTGGCTGGACTTCAAATCCAGTTGGGGCCGCCAGCGGTCCCGGGCAGGTTCAACTCCTGTGATCTTCCGCCAATCTCTTCCATACCCATCCGAGAAAGTCTAAAAAACTCTTTCGAATCAGTAAACCGAGAGTGGCATTCAACTAAAGCCAATCGTTGGACAGTTGCTTACTATGTGGAAATCATCAAAACATTTGACCTGAGTGTTTTCCTTTTTATTGGTAAACGGCCTATAGGTGAGATTAAGCTACTAGAGTTGCTTGGGGTGCTACGATGCATTGAAAAATGTGGAGCGCTGGAAAAAACACGCAAAGTGTGTCAGAGCTGTGGTGAGGTGTTTCGCTACGCAATCATAACGAGTCGTGCTGAATATAAGCCTGCACCTGATTCGGCTATAGTGCTGGTCGTTCCTAGATAGAAATAGTATCCGTGGGATATATAACCATGCTCAGTATTTATAAAAAACAAGAACTATGATGCAATGGTATAGTGATCACTTAATCCCCTGAATATTAAGTGAGCACTGACCTTAAATAAAAAAACCAGTACAGGGATTTTTATTTCTTGTTACCCTTTAGCTTTTCTGTCATTGATTCTGAATTAGCTAGAGTCCTGAAAGATTTAGACGATATTTCATCGCCACCAAGTAAATTTCGCTTCCATTCAGGCCAATCATTCACACTCTTCTTGGTTTCAACTATATGTTTAATAAACTTATTTTCATTATTCATAATCAAACCCCTATAATGTTTGCGAATAAGTTAACAGAAATCTTTTCTCTTTCCAAGTAGGAAATCGGAAGAAGCGTACTTCTTAAGTTTGCATTTTCTTCATTCCACTCTAATACATCACCATTGTTGTCTTTTCTTTTTATTTTACTTCCACTCCCATTAACAAGAGAGAATAAATTAAAATAAACCCTAGGCCCAATACCGATAAAAGGCTCAAATAATACTTTTTCAGAGTCACTGCAATCACTACTTATAGACTCAGAATGGAATTCATAAGCTTTACTTTTGGGATAAGGCTCAATATAGACAACTCGTTTTATTCCTGCAGCAATTATGTGCTTTGCGCAGTTATGACAAGGAAAAGTAGTGCAGTAAATATTTGCATCCTGTGTGCTTGTTTGTGTTCTAGCACAAGCCAAAATAGCCTCCATTTCCGCATGCACGACTCGCCCATACTCAGTAATATCTTGAATCAGACTATCTTGAAGAACTTCCCTAACTTTACCTTGAGAATTTTTAGGTAGTTTTCCAAGTATATCTTCTATTATTTGTTTCTTTTGTTTAGCATTGGAATCATGTCCTCGAACATAATCTCTTCCATCTGGAAAATCTTCGTATGCACCTTTAGTATCATTAAACTCAGGCCAATATAACCCACCACCAAACTTCGGAACATCATTCGCTCCTGTAGACATTATTGCATAATTCTTTGCTAATACAGCACCCACTTGCCTTGACAAGTCAGCTGATCTCAAAGCTGATGAAAAGGCCATATACATAGCAAACTCATCAAAAGTAGGGGTTATAAATGGGTTTCCGAAAAGAAGATCAAAAGCCCTTTTAATATCGTTATTAATTTTATCATCGCGGCCATCCTGACTTAAAAAGAAGTCAGCCAAATGAAAACTATCTCGCGTATGCTGTCCATGCCCAGCCCCTTCATCCTCATCTCGTAAAATTAGCTTTCTTGCATCTCCCTCAGGAATGCCTTTATTTTTATGCAAATTATCAAATCTACGCTGCTCATCTGAAAACACACCAAAAAGTAAAAAACCGGCCCCATACACCTCCCTTAGTTTATGTACTTCTTCGGGGTGTTTTATCGAATTTATTATATATGCCACTCCTTTTATATTTGACGAGGAGTATTGCATGTCGCTCCTAATTTCATTTATTTTTGCTATAGCCCCAAGTGCTAATATATGATTGCAATCACTATCCTTTCTTAACCCATTCCCTTTAGTCATCAGATCATCTATTCTTTGATAATCTGACAAGTAATCACGCTCATCAGTTAATGGTACGATTACATCTTTTGAAATCCTTACTTCTGAACTTCTAAATCTATATAACGCGAGCCTCTCTTTTATTTTTATTGTGATGGACTCAAGATTTGTTCCTACTGAACTTACAAGACCAATAACCAATTCATCTAGTGGTCTTGTAGTCCTCTTTTCAGTCCCCCCTTCAAGGATAGTTGCGGAATCCTTTGGCAACTCTGATATCTTATTAATTTTCATTTTTGTTCCTCATTACTGAACCCAGGACCCAGAATTATTCTATAATTATTATTTCTTGATAAATCTACAATCTAATCATATTTTTGTTATGTATAGCGCATTTTTATTAAAACTGATAATAAGCTTTACTTTTAAGCAATTCTTTCTGTTCTCAACTTTTCAATCACGCCTCTTTGCAAGCGAAGATCGTTTCAACAATCAGCGCGCAATGCCATCCACGCCACTCCTGCCCGCTTCGAGGGTCGGTTTTCATGCAGGTGCATCGAGGGGCTCAGGCCGCACCGGGACGGGCCTGCGAAGGGAGTGACAGGACGGGAAAGCGCATGATTCACTCAAAAGCGTCAATAGTACGCTCCATCTTGCCTGACACCTGAAAACCTTCAGTTAGAACCATTAACATCAGTATTTTTCTACAGGCCAACCGGGTCAAAAGACAACTATCCGGAAAATCCGGATAGTTCGCCAGCAACCTGTACACCATATTCCCCTGTCAGAAGTAATAGCCAATATTGACGTTAGTGCGGAAATACCATTTGCCGCTGCCTTCGGATTCGGTACTGGTCCAGCCGGTGGAGTTCAGCGCGCCGCCCCACGGATTGACGTTCTTCGCCCAGCTGAGATCGACCCAGAACATCACCGGCAGCGCAAAGACCTGCACGCCGAGGGTGTTCATCTGCGAATCCTGCCAGCCGCTTTTGTCTTTCCACAGTACGCTGTAGTCATTGTAGAAGCGCAGCTTCGAGACGCTCCCCCACTTCACATCGACGTCGCGGGCAAGGTTGAGCGATGCGGTGGTAGCTTTAGCCGGGATCAGGTAGGCCGGCGTCAGGCCGTTGCCACCCATCAGAATCGTATCGTTGCTGACACCCGCCGGGTTCTTCGGATCGTACTGGTAGCGAATCAGCTGCGAGGTGAGCTGCCACGGCCCGTTATGCAGTATCCCGTGTACTCCCGCCGCCCAGAAGGTACCGTCGTCGTCAGTTTCACGGTTGTGCAGGCGCGCCAGCGCCAGCGAGCCGCCCAGTTCGTTGCTCCAGCCGCCGCCGTGGAAATCACGCGCGATACGCACGTTAACCTGATCGCGCTTTTCATTATGCTGCTGATGCTGGGTAGGGTAGATCGTGTTTTTCAGACGATCGTAATCGCCGACATCCGGCGCGTAGCGTAAATTCTCCGGCTCCATCCACGGAAAATAAGCCACATCCAGCGACCAGTTATTGTCGTGATATTGATAGTTGACGCCGCTGCCGGCGCTGACGCCAAAGCCTAAATAAAATGGTATGCCGTACGACCAGCCAAATTGCGGATAGGGCTCAAGGCCAAAAGGTTTCCCGGGGATACCGAGCGTAATATTGTTATTATCATTTAAACGATACCCCACATAGGCCCTGTCGACGGCATATTTACGGTGATCCTGGAACCAGAATCCGGCATCAAAGAAATAGTTATTATAAAAGCCGCTGCTGTCGATACGAAACGTATCAAAACGCAGATGCGGCGGGTTGCGATAATTACTGCCCTTCCAGTCTTCATAGCGATAATTGGCCCGCAGCGCACCGCCGAAATCCAGCCCGGCGAGATTGTCCGCACTGCGCCAGCCGATATGCGGAAACGGCTTGCCGTCGTCTGCTTGCACCATCCCGTTGACGCTGGCGGCCAGCAGCAGCGAAAGAGTTAATTTACGCATTGCACATCCCTCACTTTATATTTTATATAAGCGATAAAAGATCTCGCCGCTTAATATCGGCGTTTTTTATTTATTCTTTGTTTCAACAGTGAAACTCTCAATTAAATAGCAAGATGTTTATATTTTTGTTTCAAATATGAAACCCTGTTTATTATTTGATAGAGGGAAAATCGCACGCAGAGTGCCAGGAGTCAAGGCAGAAACCTTGAGCGATAGCGCAATATTATTATTCACTGCGCAAGATATTCATATTTGTGGTGCCGGCACAAAATATTCTCAAATATGAAACATAACTTGCGAAGTACAAACCACATTTCCCGGCGCGAGCATTTCGCGATATTCCTCCCGGGAGTCTCCTGGCTGGCGCCGTCCCAACGGCTAAGTCAGTGTATCCGCGCAGAGCAGGCTGACCGCGCCACGGTTAATCAGGAATGGCGAAAAATCTATCCCCAAACCGATTTTCAGCTTTTCAATATAACTCTTATCGCCCAGGCCCCGTTTTTCCCTTCCCATCAGGGGTCTACCATTAATGGATTCCCACAGAAATCCCATTTAAAACCGGAGAGTATATGAAAGCGATTGCCATTACCCGCGCCGCTACCGCAGGCAGTAACGTCCCATTTTTAAGCGCCATCGAGCTGCCGATTCCGGTTGCTGCAGGGCATGACCTGCTCATTGAAGTGAAGGCGATTTCCGTGAATCCGGTGGATACCAAAGTCCGCGCCGGATTTACCGGCGATACCCCGCGCGTGCTGGGCTGGGATGCGGTTGGCGTCGTAAAATCGGTTGGCGAGGCGGTCACGCTGTTCGCGCCGGGCGATGAAGTCTGGTATGCCGGTGCGCTGGGGCGCGCGGGAAGTAATAGCGAGTTTCAGCTCGTCGACGAACGGATCGTCGCCCTGAAGCCGCGCTCGCTGGATAACGCCTCTGCCGCCGCCCTGCCGCTGACCGCCATCACCGCATGGGAATTGTTGTTCGACCGTCTTGGCGTGCAGGAAGGCGGCAACGCCGGGGATGTGCTGCTGATTGTCGGCGCGGCGGGCGGCGTCGGCTCCATTCTCACGCAGCTGGCGCGCAAACTGACGCGTATGACGATCATCGGCACCGCTTCGCGCCCGGAAAGCCAAAAATGGGTACTTGATGCCGGAGCACACCATGTTATCGATCACAGCAAGCCGCTCAGCGAAGAACTGGCGCGGATTGGGGTAAACGCCGTGACGCACGTCGCCAGCCTCAACAGTACTGAACAACATTACGCGCAGCTGATTGCGGCCCTCGCCCCACAGGGCAAGCTGGCGTTGATTGACGATCCGGAAACCCTCGATGCCCGCCCGCTGAAGGCCAAAAGCATTTCGCTGCACTGGGAGTTTATGTTCACTCGTTCGATGTTTGAAACACCGGATATGCTGGCCCAGCATCAGCTGCTGACCCGGGTGGCGGCCCTGATTGACGATAAGACCATCAAAACGACCCTGGGCGAGCATTACGGTCCAATCAACGCCAGTAACCTGCAGAGAGCGCACACCCAGCTGGAAACCGGGCGCGCGGTCGGCAAAATCGTGCTGGAAGGGTTTTAAGATGACGAGCGACACGGTATCTGCCATTGCGGTTCTGAAAGCCAAACCGGGAAAAACGGCCGATCTGCGGCAGGCGCTGAAAGCGCTGTTACAGCCGACCCGTCAGGAAGCGGGTAATCTGGATTACGCCCTGTTTCAGCTGCGCGATGCGCCGGACACCTTCTACATGCGCGAGTCGTGGCGTGACCCGTCCGCGCTGGAGGCGCACATCGCCCTGCCGCACTTTCAGGCCTTTATCGCGCAAATGGACAGCCTGCTGGCTGAACCGCTGCGCCTGGATTATCTGACACCGGTTGAATAATCGCCTCAACGCTGCGGGTTCCCTGTCAGGCAGGGATCCCGCCTCTTTTACCCCCTTCCTTTTTTATCCCGTCTTTTTTACCCCGTCTCTTTTTCCCTTTTCTGTTTAACACTCTGAGCTAATCGCCCCACGCCCCGCGCTGGCCAGGCTACGCTTACCGTTGCCGCCAAAAAGCAGGTCATCCCCTCCGAATCATCCAGCACGTTCATTCAGAAAGAGGTTTCGCTATGCAGATCAATGCTATTGGTACGTACTCCGCCACCCAACCGCTGAAATCGATGGCTATCTCCCGCCGCGACCCGGGCCCCCACGATGTGCAGATCGCCATCGATTACTGCGGCGTCTGCCACTCCGACCTTCATCAGGCACGATCTGAATGGGCCGGTACGCTCTATCCTTGCGTGCCGGGGCATGAAATCGTCGGCCAGGTGACCGCCATCGGCAATCAGGTCTCGGGGTTCAACGTTGGCGACCTGGTCGGCGTCGGCTGTATGGTCGACAGCTGTAAACAGTGTGAAGAGTGCGAAGCAGGACTGGAAAACTACTGCGACCATATGATTCTCACCTACAACGGCCCCACGGCAGACGCGCCTGGACACACCCTCGGCGGCTATTCGCAGCAGATTGTGGTACACGAGCGCTACGTGCTGCATATTCGCCATCCGAAGGAACAACTCGCCGCCGTGGCGCCGCTGCTCTGCGCGGGGATTACCACCTACTCTCCGCTGCGTCACTGGAACGTCGGGCCGGGGAAAAAAGTCGGCATTGTGGGTATTGGCGGGTTGGGACATATGGGAATTAAGTTGGCCCATGCCATGGGCGCCCACGTGGTGGCCTTTACCACCTCAGAATCGAAGCGGGAAGCAGCAAAAGCGCTGGGCGCGGATGAGGTGGTTGTCTCACGCAACGAGGATGAAATGGCCGCCCACGTGAAAAGCTTCGATTTCATCCTCAACACCGTAGCGGCGCCGCACAATCTCGATGCCTTCACCACGTTACTCAAACGCGATGGCACTCTGACCCTGGTCGGCGCGCCGGCCAGCCCGCATCCTTCGCCGGAAGTGTTTAATCTGATATTTCGCCGTCGTGCGATTGCGGGCTCGATGATAGGCGGGATCCCGGAAACTCAGGAGATGCTCGATTTCTGCGCCGAACACAGCATCGTCGCCGATATTGAGCTGATTCGCGCCGATCAGATCAACGAAGCCTGGGAGCGTATGGTCAAAGGCGATGTCAAATATCGCTTCGTGATCGACAGCGCGACGCTCGCCGGTTAAGTCCCGCGGCGAAAGGTGCGCCGCCACTCCGCCGGGCTGACGCCAAAGCGGGATTTAAACTGCTGGCGCCAGGTCACGGCGGAGCGGAATCCAACGCTTTCCGCCACCTGCTCGACGGGCATATTCCCCGTTTCGAGCAAGAGCTGACTGCGCCGCAGACGTTCAATGGTCAGCCAGTCGGCAATGCTCATGCCGGTAGCCCTGGTGAAGTGACGAGTCAGCGTGCGCCGGCTCATTGCTACCACCTGCGCCAGCGAGTCGAGGTTGTGCGGTTCGGCGATATGCTGCTGGAGATACTCCAGCAGGCCGTTAATCCGCGCGTCGCGGGTATTTTTCGGTACCGGCTGGGCGATAAACTGCGCCTGGCCCCCTTCACGATGGGGCGGCACGATCATACGCCGGGCGATCTGATTCGCCGCGAGGCTGCCGAAACGCTGGCGAATGATATACAGGCAGCAGTCGAGCGCCGCCGCGGTGCCCGCTGAAGTGATGATCCGCTGGTCATCGACGTACAGCGCATTGATATCCAGCCGCACCTCGGGAAACTGCCGCTGAAACGCCTGCTCAAACTCCCAGTGGGTCGCCGCCCGTTTGCCATCCAGCAGCCCGGCATAGCCGAGAACAAAGGCGCCGAGGCATAGCCCGACGATTTCAGCGCCGTTCTCCCTTGCCCGCACCAGGCTATCCAGCAACGACTGGGGCGGACGCTGATGCACCGCTCCCCAGTAAGGCACCACCACGATATCAGCTTGCTCAAGGGCGGTGAAATCCGCGCTGGCGTTGAGCGCAAAGCCGTCGGGCGCGGTCAACAATCCCGGCCGTTCGGCGCAAATCTGCAGCTTAAAACGTTTCGTTTCCGAGACGCTATCGCCAAACAACATGCAGGGAACCGAGTAGTGAAAAGGGCTGAACCCGTCCACGGCAACAATTGCGACATCGGTTAATTTCATCATCCTCTCCGTTCCCCGCGGCGGGCTTAAAAGATCATACTTTCCCCATCCTGCGGGATGCTGACAGAATCGGCAATCTGATTGTCCGCCACGTATTCGCGCAGCTCCTCGCGGCTCAGCAGGCAGTGATTGACCGCTTCAAGATGGATAGCGACAATTTTCGCCTCTGGCAGGGTAAAATGGGCTTTCAGCACATCTTCTTTGCCCATGATAATCGGCCCGAATCCAATCACGTGCGCGTAGCCGGCATTCAGCACCACCACATCGGGACGCAGCCGTAGCATATCGGCCTCAATTTCAGGGCGCCAGATGGTATCGCCCACCAGCCACAGCGTCTTCTCCTGCGGATGGCGAAACACCACGCCGCAGGCTTCGCCCAGGCGCTCCGCCATAGCCGGCACGGCATAGGTGCGGTCGCTGCCATGCTGCCCGGAAGTAGTTTTCTGTAAGCGGATGCCGGCAAACTCACTCTCTTCCGACAGCAGGCGGACATCCTGAAATCCCTGTCCACGCAGCAGTCCGGCATCACCGTCATGCTGGACAAAAACCGGCAGCGTCTTCGGGATCGCGGCGATCGCCGCCTCATCCCAATGATCATCATGCGTATGGGTGACGATCGCCGCATCGACATCAATAATAGTTTCAAGGGAAAAAGGCAGCCCGACCAACGGGTTACGCAGCTCTGCGCGGGCGGTGCCCGGGAATCCCGGCCAGGCGCCACGCTCCGCCAGCATCGGGTCAATCAGGAACTTTTTTCCTGCATATTCAATAATCTGAGTTGAGTTACGGATATGGGTCATTTTCATGATGTTCACTCCTCTTCGCGGTTATCTGGCGAACATCGTACGTCCCACCAGCCTGGCGCAATATGGGCATTTGGGCAATGATCGATGAGATTGGGCCAACTTTCTGCGGTTGCCATCCGCCTCTGGCTATGATGTCCTGAACGCTCGTTTTCTGAGGAAGTGGCTACGATGAAAAAGAGACTGACCGTCGCCGATATGCACGACGCCGAAGTGATTGCGCACACTCCGTGGTTCAGCATGCGTAAGGTGGCCATCGACGTCACCGACGCCGAGCGCCGCGATTTTTACTCTGTCCATTATCCGCGCCCGGCGGTAGGGATTGTCGCCATGCAGCAGGACAAAGTACTGCTGATCCGCCACTATCGGTATCTGATCGATAAGGTGGTATGGGCTATTCCGTCCGGCGGTATTGATGAAGGGGAAGAGCCGCGCGCGGCGGCCCTGCGCGAGCTACGGGAAGAGACCGGCTATCAGGCGAAACAGGCCGAAGAAATTATCCGCTACAACCCCTCCTATGGCAGCAGCGACCAGCTGTTTATCACCTGGCTTGCCCGCGATCTGACGTATGTCGGAATGGATGAGGATCAGGATGAGGTGATGGAAACAGGCTGGTTTACCTTCGCCGAAATTAGCCAGCTGATCGCCCGCGGCGAGATGCCTGACGGGCTGTCGCTGGTGCCGCTGCTGCATCTGATGGCGCAGCAGCATCACGGTTTAGCGTAACGGCCTGAGCATCCGCCAGCGAAACCACAGCTGGGCCACCAGGATTAACATACCGCCAATAATCTTTTGCAACGGCAGCTGTTCGCCGTACCACAGCGCGGCGGCAATAACCGTCAACAGCGGCTCCAGCACCATGATAATCGCCGCGCTTGCCACCGCCGCGTACTTCTGCCCCTTCATTTGCAGGCCGAAGCGCAGACTGGTGGCGATAACAATACTGGCCAGCAGCCAGCCGAAAGTGGGTAGCGTAAACGGCTGGTCCCAGGTTTCGACGGCGGCGGAGATCCCCAGCCCGACGAGTCCGGTAATCGCCAGCTGCACGGTGGTCAGCGGGATCAGGGGCACATCGCGGGCGCAGCGGCTGGTGTAGCAAAACCAGATCGACTGCACCAGCGCGGTCAGCAGAAACCAGCCCTGGCTGGGGTGGAAGGCAATCGGCATATGCAGACTCAGCAGCCCGAGGCCGACGATCGCGACCGGCAGGCACTCCCAGTATGCCCGGGCCGGGCGTGTTTTCATCATCACCCATGCGGTGAGCGGCACAAACAGCATCGACAGGCTCATGATGAACGCCCCCTCGCCCAGCGAGGCGGTGGTCGAGACCGAGTAGATCCACAGACACAGGTTCAGCGCAAACCACAGCCCGCCGATCGTCATCTGCCGCCAGTGTCGCCTCTCCACGTGGAAGCCGCGACAAAACGGCAGCAGCAGCAGCGCCGCAAAAAAGAAACGCAGCCCAAGGAAGGCGAAAACCGGCATCCCCGCGATGGCTTCGCGAGAAAATATCCACCCACATGCGGCGATAACCGTAGCGGCTACCAGCAGTAAATCCGCCTGACGCTGCCGGACCATATTCACCTCTCCTTGTGTTGACGATTACCAGCCGGGAACCGCACCACCGTTAAAGATAGTCTCTGCCGCCCTGGCGACTTCCGGCGACTGATAGGACTGCATAAATTCCTTCACGTTTTCCGCGTCTTTATTCTCTTCGCGGGCCACGATGATATTCACGTACGGCGAGTTTTTATCTTCAATAAAAATCCCGTCATGCACCGGCGAGAGACCGGTTTGCTGAAGATAGGTGGTGCTGATAATCGCCACATCCACTTTCGGGTCGTCCAGCACGCGCGGCAGCTGCGCCCCTTCCAGCTCCATAATGTTCAGGTGACGCGGGTTGGCGGTGATATCGACCGCCGTAGGCAGCAGGCCAGTCCCCGCCTTCAGGGTAATCAGCTGCTCTTTTTGCAACAGCAGCAACGCGCGGCCCAGGTTGGTGGGATCGTTCGGAATGGCGATAGTCGCCCCGTCTTGCAGATCGGCCACCGATTTTATTTTGCGTGAATAGCCCGCCATCGGGAACACGAAGGTGTTGCCGACCGCCACCAGATGGTAGCCGTGCGCTTTGTTATCCTGCTCCAGGAACGGCCGGTGCTGGAAGACGTTAGCATCCAGATCGCCGGCGTTCGTCGCTTCGTTAGGCAGAAGCGAACCGCTGAAGCCCACCAGCTCGACATCCAGGCCATATTTCTCTTTGGCGACCTTTTTAGCCACTTCCGCGACATCCTGTTCCGCGCCGTTGATGACGCCGACTTTAATGTGTTTCGCATCGCTACCTTGCTGGTCGCAGCCTGCCAGCAGCAGACCCGCCAGCACCACGGCGGCGGCTGTCCGTAAACGCAATTTCATCATTTTTACCCTGTCAGTCCATAGAAGTCGTTATTATTTTTCGTCCAAAACTATAACGACTTTATGGTCAGGTTTTAAACTGCAAAAACAGCAACCGGAAATAAAATCATCTACCGGTGGTTGGCTTCATGCGCCAGCAGCACAGGCGTCGCCTGTTGCTGTTGTTGTGCGAAATCCATCAGTCCTCCGGTCCGCTGGTGATACGGCGGATTCTGGCCCGCGCGTGCCGGGCGTCACAATCGAAAACCGGACGACTATTTTTTGTTTACGCCTCTGGCGGCACCGGCCGCCACGACGATCATCGGCGACAAGCCGCTTACCGACGCCGCCACTCGCCGGGCGTCACGCCATACAGTTTTTTAAACGCCTTCGAGAACGAGGCCTGCGACTGGAACCCACAGCGCCCGGCAATCACATCAAGGTTGGTCTGCCGCTCCACGCGCAGCAGACGCGCAGCCATTGCCATCCGCAGCTGTGAAAGCCAGGCCTGCGGCGTAAGGTGATACGCGCGGGCAAAATGCCGGGCGAAGGTGGCGCGCGACAAAAAAGCGCGGGCGGCCATACTCTCCAGCGTCCAGGGCTGCTCTGGCGTTTCCAGCACCGCGAAAACAGCGGGCATCAGCCGTTCATCGCTCATCAGTCGCAGTAGCCCTGCCGGCGGCGCTTCGCTACCCAGTAGCGTGCGCAGCAGCAAAACCAGCAGCGTGTCGCCGAGGCTACGCACGATAGCCCCGCCGCCGGGGCGCGCCATCAGGCTCTCCCGTACCAGCACGTTAAGCAGCAGCTCCAGTTCCGGGCACTCCGCCCGCTCGTCGGTGTGCAGATGAATCAAGTCCGCCGGTTCTGCAAACAACCAGCTGACGTGCGGGCCGAAGTAAAATTCGCCGCACAGCATCTCCAGCGCATCCTGGTCGGTACCGGTTCGGACCTCGGTCAGGGTCCCGTTAAAGCGGTGGGCGACAGGCAGGATCTGCCCCCACTCCACCAGGCTTTCCATCAGGTGCGGCGAGCCGTGCGGGAGCAAGATGACATCGCCCGCCCGCATCTGCCGGGTCTGTTTGCCGACCATCAGTCGCCCCTCGCCACGCAACACAAAATGCCAGGGTACCACGCCGCTGCGCATCTGCTCATGCCCGGCCTGCCAGCGACCGCCAAACCGGCAGTGCAGATTCACTTCGCAGCGCGGCGCCAGCAGCGCCAACAGATGACTGAGACTGTCCATGCCACTCCTGAGACGATAAGACTAAAAAATGAGACGAAGAGCCTCAGTCTAGCACGCCGCATATCCCTAAGATGTCGCCATTGCCACATCACATCCTCACAGACACAGGAGCACACCATGAGCCGTTTAGCTGATATTCGTGAACAAGACGTCACCGGTAAAGCCGCAGAAATTTTCGGGGCGATCAAAAAAGCGATGGGTAAAGTGCCCAATGCCTATTTGACCATCGGCGGTCATTCACCGGCAGCATTGCAGCAAGCGCTGGCGCATAACGCGATGTTGAGTAAAAGCAGCCTGAATGCCAAAGAGCTGGAAGCGATTAACCTCGCCGTGAGCGAAGCCACCGGCTGTGATTACTGCCTGGCGGCGCATACGTTAATGGCCAAAAAAGCGGGTTACAGCGGCGAGCAAATCCATGCCCTACGCCGCGGCGAGTTTGCTGAAGATGCCCGTCTCGACGCGCTGGTCAAGTTTGTCCAGACCCTGGTGCGCACTCGCGGCACGCTCCCGGAAGCCGACGTCAGCGCACTGCGTAACACCGGCTTCGGCGACCAGCAGGTGATTGAGATTATCAGCGCGGTGAGCGCCATTCTGTTCACCAATATGGTGAACCGGGTGAATGATACGGTCGTCGACTTCCCGAAAGCCGATTAACCCGTAACATCGCCTGTTTATAGCCCCAGCTCGCTCAGTCCCGGATGGTCATCGGAGCGGCGCCCCTGGGGCCAATGGAACAGGCGATCCTGCGCTTCAATTGGCAGATCGTTAATGCAGGCGTAGCGGGTATGCATCAGGCCATGCTCATCAAACTCCCAGTTTTCATTGCCATATGAGCGGAACCAGCTGCCGCTGTCGTCACACCATTCATAGGCGAAACGCACCGCAATACGGTTATCGTTCCATGCCCACAGCTCCTTAATCAGCCGGTACTGCTGCTCCTTTTGCCATTTTCGCGTCAGGAAGCCGATGATTTCCGCGCGTCCATGGACAAACTCACTGCGATTGCGCCACTGGCTGTCGGCCGTATAGGCCAGCGCCACTTTTTGTGGGTCGCGGCTGTTCCAGCCATCTTCGGCGGCGCGAACTTTTTGCAGCGCGCTTTCCCGTGTAAACGGCGGTAGCGGCGGGCGAACTTCGGTCATGGTCACTCTCCTTTTAGCGTTAACTGTTGTTGTAGCTGTAGGTTTTCCTGCTCCAGCGCCTGGATACGCTGCTGCAGCGTCTGGCTATACTCCGCCACCTGCCGGGCGCTGTAGCGCGGCGTAATGTGCTGCGGACAGTTCCAGTCAAACGCCTGCAGATGAAAGCGAAACAGGCGTTCCACCCTGGCGCGGTAATTGTCCGGCGTGACCCGAGCCAGCAGCCCCGGATCCTCGTCCTTCGCCAGCACCTCGACGGTGGCATAGATTTTCAGCCTGGCGCGGCGCGGGTAATCCATCAAAAACAGGCAGGCACGGTCGCTGCCGCGTAGGTTGCCGGTGGTGATGTACTGCCGGTTACCGCCAAAATCCGCCATCGCCAGCGTGGCGTCATCCAGCAGATGGAGAAAACCCGGCGGCCCGCCGCGATGCTGAATATAGGGCCAGCCGGTTTGCGATAGCGTTGCCAGATAAACACTGTCGCGGGTGGCGATCATCTCCTCTTCACTGGCGCCGAAACGTTCTCCCCTGCGCTGGCGATACGGCGACTGCCACAGACCATCGCTCCCCATTTCATGTTGAACGTCCATCACATCAGGCGTGATGGCAATATCGAGAAAGTCCCCCGGCATAGATCCTCCGAACGCGCGGTTACTGCGCTCATCATGGACTCTGCCGCCATAAATGATAATACTGCGATACTGACAATCATCTTTCCGGAAAACGGGATAATTATGGATCGCTTGAGCGCCATGGCGCTGCTGGTAAAAGTCACTGAACTGGGCAGCATGTCGGCGGCAGCACGGGCGCTGAATATGCCGTTGACCACCGTCAGCCGCCATATTGCCGAGCTGGAGAGCACGCTCGGCGTGCGCCTGCTGCTCCGCACCACCCGCAAGCTGACGCTGACCGACGCCGGCATCGATTATGTCGCCGCCGCACGGCGGATTCTCGAAGAGGTTGACCTGGCCGAACGCCAGGCGGCGGGGGAATATCAGCAGCCGAAGGGCGAGCTGACGATCGCGGCACCGACGATGTTTGGCCGACAGCATGTTTTGCCAGTTGTCACCGCGTTTCTCGCACGTTACCCGCAAATTCGCGTCCGTTTACTGCTCAGCGATCGTAATGCCGATCTGCTCGACGAGCATATCGATCTCGCGGTGCGCATTGGTCCGCTGCCGGATAGCGGAATGGTTGCCACCCGCCTGGGCGAGATGCGTATCGTCACCTGCGCCCACCCGACGCTGCTGGAAAAACACGGACACCCGCAGCACCCGCGTGAGCTGAGCACGCTGCCGGCCATTCGTATTGAATCACCGATGCCCTATCGCGGCTGGCGGTTTAAGGCGGCCATGGCGGAAGACCGGCACGTGGTGCTTCAGCCGGTGCTCTGCGTGACCACTCCGGAAAGCGCCGCCGATGCCGCGCGACTGGGGGCCGGCGTAGCGCGCCTGCTGCACTACCAGGCCATCGCTGGTCTGGCGTGCGGTGAACTGACGCTGATACTGGAGGCGATGGAACCGGAGCCTGCGCCGGTACACCTGCTGTATACCGCCCGCGGGCTGGCACCTCTTAAGTTGCGGAAATTTCTCGATTTCGCCACGCCGATGCTGCGCCAGGCGCTGACGCGCATCGCGGCAACCGGCTAGTTCGCCACCTTTTTCAGCGGCGCCTCTTTCAGCAGCCATGAGAGCAGAAAGGCCACCGCCATGATGCAGGCCGCCATCAGGAAGGCGGCATGAATCGCCGAGCCAAAGGCATCGAGATAATCAAGGCGGATCTCCGACGGCAGGTTATGCACCGCGGCCGGATTCAGCGCCCGCGGCAGCTCCGTCCCTGCCGGCAGCAGACGCTGCAGGTTGTTTTGCAGAACATGGGTGAACACCGCGCCGAACAGCGCGACTCCGATGGAACCGCCGATCGAACGGAACAGCGTCACGCCGGAGGTCGCCACGCCGTACATCTGCGCCGGCATGGCGTTCTGTACCGCCAGCACCAGCACCTGCATCACCAGTCCCAGACCCATTCCCAGCACGGAGGTAAACAGATACAGCTGCCACATCGGCGAGTAAATGGTAATGCGCGTCAGCAGCACCATCCCTACCATCCCTGACAGCGTGCCAAGAATCGGGAACATGCGATACCGGCCGGTGCGGCTGATAATGCGCCCGCTAACGATCGACGTCAGCAACAGCCCGCCCATCAACGGAATGAGCTGCATCCCGGCTTCGGTCGGCGTCGCCGCCTTCACCACCTGCAGATAGAGCGGCAGGAAGGTGACCGAACCAAACAACGACATCCCGATGACAAAGCCAATCAGGCTGCACAGCAGAAAGCTGCGATTGCGAAAGAGGGAGAGCGGGATAATCGGCTCCGCGGCGATCCGTTCTTCATAAATAAATCCGATAACCCCCACCACGCCGAAGGCGAGTATGCACCAGAGCTGCGGGTCGTTCCACGCACGCACGCTGCCGCCTTCAGAGGTGAAGAGAATGATACACAGCAGCGCCATACTCAGGTAAATCGCGCCCAGCCAGTCGACCTGGTGCTGGCTACGTTTATTGCTGCTGTGGAAAACCGCGCCGATCACCAGCAGCGCAAACAGCCCCAGCGGCAGGTTGATATAGAAAATCCAGCGCCATGAGGCGTGCTGCACCAGGAAGCCGCCGATGAGCGGCCCGATCACCGTCGCCAGGCCGAATACCCCGCCGAACAGCCCCTGATAGCGGCCGCGGTTGGCCGGGGGGATCACATCGGCCACCGCCGCCATACTAATCACCATCAGACCGCCGCCGCCCAGCCCTTGTAACCCGCGCATCAGCACCAGCTGAGTCATATTCTGCGCGACGCCGCACAGCGCGGAACCGACCAGGAACAGCACGATTGCCACCTGGAGCACAATCTTGCGACCGAAGAGATCGCCAAATTTACCGTACAGCGGTACGACAATCGTCGAGCTGAGAATATAGGCGGTGACCACCCAGGAGAGCTTATCCAGCCCGCCGAGCTCACCAACAATCGTGGGTAGCGCCGTCGACACAATGGTCTGATCCAGGGCCGACAACAGCATAACCAGCATCAGCGCGCTAAACAGCAGACGGATCGACGGTGCCGGTTGGGTCGCGACTTGAGATGTCATCACATCACTCGCTTGAAATTAATTAAATGTATAATTAATATTTAGGGAAATGATGAATCCCGTCAAGAGAGGATGAAGAAATGGCCGCACAAAAAGACAATGATGTCCCTCGTCGTCCGGGCCGCCCGCGGGGTAAAAAGCCCGGCACGGCCAGTCGCGAGCAGCTTATGGATATTGCGCTGATGCTGTTTGCCCGCCAGGGGATCGCCCATACTTCGCTCAATGCGATTGCGAAAGAAGCAGGCGTGACGCCGGCGATGCTGCACTACTATTTCAGCTCGCGGGAAGCGTTAGTGGACCAGTTGCTGGAAGAGCGCTTCATGCCTTTGCGCAGTGAGATAGGCCAGATTTTTATCGACCATCCGCAAGATCCGGTGACCGCTTTCACCTTGCTGATCGAGGCGCTGGGGACGCTGGCGGAGAAGCACACCTGGTTTGCGCCGCTGTGGATGCAGGAGGTGATTGGCGAAATGCCGATACTGCGCCAGCATATGCACGCGCGCTTTGGCGAAGATAAATATCACCGGATGCTGACAACGGTGAAGCGCTGGCAGGAAGAGGGCAAACTCAACCCGGCCCTGTCGCCGGAGCTGCTGTTCACCACCCTGATTAGCCTGGTTCTGGTGCCATTCTCCCGCCTGCGTAGCGACACACGCTTAACCTCCGTCACCCGACAGACCATTGTCAGCCACGCGCTGACGCTGATCCGCCGGGGAATTGCTGGTTAAGCCACGCGCTGTCGGCTGCCCGCCGGGGCTACAGCGCTTTTGACAGGTAGTGGCGCGCCATCCCGACGTGCGGAAAATCAGGGAGCGACATCTGCAGCTGATAGCCCTGCTTTTGATAAAACGGCAGGGCCTGGAAGCTGAAGGTATCGACCAGAACATGGCGACAGCCCTCGTCGCGCGCCTGCTTTTCCGCCGCGCGCATCAGTTCTCCGCCCAGCCCGCTGCCGCGCGAAGCTTCGCTGACCCACAAATACTTAATACAGAGCCAGTTGGCCTTTCTGTTGGCAATCAAACCGCCCAGCATGACCCCGGCGTCATCACGGAGGTACACGCCCAGGTCAGCAAACTGCGTCGCATCCAGATAGCGCAGGTTGTATTCACGTAATCCTGCCAGCAACTCTTCCTGATCCGCGGGGTTAATACTTTTAGTTATAATCAATGCCATCTGTATTCTCCTTAATTCAATATTATGAAGATATCTCTGCGCTTACTTTCACAAAAAATACTTATTTTCTCCATTATTTCCTGTCTAAATTTTCCGTGCTTATTTTTAATTAAAAAAACCTTTCCATCATCCGCTGGAAACGTATAATGAAGGAAAAATGAGAATGATCATTCTCACTTTATGACACCACGGAGAAAACCATGAGCAACGCACTGGCCGCCCGGCAAAAGATCCGGCAGGATGAAATCATCGCTGCCGCACGTCACTGCTTTCGTCGTCATGGTTTTCACGGAGCCAGCATGGCCCAGGTCGCCAGCGAAGCGAAGCTGAGCGTCGGGCAAATCTACCGCTACTTCGCCAATAAAGACGCCATCATCGCGGAAATGATCCGCCGCATCATCGATTATCGTATTGCCGAGATGGACGGAAAAACGCAGACCGACCAAATTCCGCGGCTGCTCGCCTGGCGACAGACCCTGGATGAAGATGATGACGCGCTGATGCTGGAAATGGCCGCCGAAGCGACCCGCAACCCGCAAATCGCCGCCATGATGGTGGAAGCCGACAAGCGCATGTTTGCCAACGCCTGTGCGCATATACGCAAAGCGCATCCGCATCTGAGCGACGAACGCATCCGCTGCTGCGTTGAGATCACCGCGGTGATGATGGAAGGGACGATTTACCGGCGTCTTGTTCCACAGACGGTGGCACCAGAAGTCCTCGAGAAACTTTATCGGGAAATAACCGCTATGTTGCTAATGGATAAATAATTAACTGCAATTAATAAACAGGGAATTTTAAATTCCCTTTTTGTCGTTTCCGTTTATCGGAAATGCGTCATCAGCTGGCCTGAACCCTGCTATTTAATTAGCAGGGAGGACGTCGTTCATCCTGAGAAAAATATAATGAAATATACCATGCTCCCCATCGCAGCGGCCTTATTCATCCTGAGCGGATGCGATAATGCCCAAACATCAGCCCCGCCACAGGTGACGCCGGAAGTGGGCGTTGTCACGCTGAAAAGCCAGCCCGTGTCGGTGATCAGCGAACTGACCGGTCGTACCACGGCTTCACTCAGCGCCGAAGTGCGCCCGCAGGTGGGCGGCATCATTCAAAAACGCCTGTTCACCGAGGGCGATATGGTGAAAGCCGGCCAGGCGCTGTATCAAATCGACCCGTCCAGCTATCGCGCGGCCTATAACGAAGCCGCCGCCGCCCTGAAGCAGGCGCAATCTCTGGTGGTATCCGACTGTCAGAAAGCTCAGCGCTACGCGGCGCTGGTCAAAGACAACGGCGTATCTCGTCAGGATGCCGACGATGCGCTGTCGACCTGTAATCAGGACAAAGCCAGCGTGGAGTCGAAAAAGGCGGCGCTGGAGAGCGCGCGTATTAACCTGAACTGGACCACCGTTACCGCGCCAATTGCCGGACGTATCGGGATCTCTTCCGTCACCCCCGGCGCACTGGTTTCCGCCGACCAGGATACCGCCCTGGCGACGATCCGCGGGCTGGACACCATGTATGTCGATCTCACTCGCTCCAGCGTCGATCTGCTGCGCCTGCGCAAACAAGCGCTGGCGACCAACGACAATACGCTTAGCGTGTCCCTGACCCTGGAAGATGGCAGCACCTACAGCGAAAAAGGGCATCTGGCGTTGACCGAAGTGGCGGTGGACGAATCCACCGGCTCGGTCACGCTACGCGCAGTCTTCCCGAACCCGCAGCATGTCTTGTTACCGGGAATGTTCGTGCGCGCCCACGTCGATGAAGGGGTGATGGACGACGCGATCCTGGCGCCGCAGCAGGGCATCACCCGCGATGCCAAAGGCAATGCCACCGCGCTCGTCGTCGATGGCAACAGCAAAGTAGAACAACGGGAAGTCGAAACCGGTGACGCATACGGCGACAAATGGCTGGTAGTGAACGGCCTGAAAAGCGGCGATAAGCTGATCGTTGAAGGCACCAGCAAAGTCGCTGCGGGTCAGCAGGTCAAAGCCGTCGAAGTCAACAATGACGGAGGCAACGCCTGATGTTTTCCCGCTTCTTTGTGCGCCGCCCGGTTTTCGCCTGGGTTATCGCCATTCTGATCATGCTCGCCGGGGTGCTCGCCATCCGGACGCTGCCGGTGGCGCAATATCCTGACGTCGCCCCTCCGGCGGTAAAAATCTCGGCCACCTATACCGGGGCCTCTGCGGAAACCCTGGAAAACAGCGTCACTCAGGTCATTGAACAACAGCTGACTGGGCTGGATAACCTGCTCTATTTCACCTCCACCAGCAGCTCTGACGGCTCGGTAGATATTACCGTCACCTTCGAGCAGGGGACCGACCCGGATACCGCCCAGGTGCAGGTGCAGAACAAGGTCCAGCAGGCGGAATCGCGTCTGCCGAGCGAGGTGCAACAGTCCGGCGTCACGGTAGTGAAATCGCAAAGTAACTTCCTGCTGATCCTCGCGGTGTACGATAAAAATAACAAAGCCACCAGCTCCGATATCTCCGACTGGCTGGTCAGTAACATGCAGGACCCGCTGGCGCGCGTTGAGGGCGTCGGCAGCCTGCGCGTTTTCGGCGCAGAATACGCGATGCGTATCTGGATGGATCCAACGAAACTGGCCTCCTACGCGCTGATGCCTTCCGATGTACAAACGGCGATTGAAGCGCAGAACGTGCAAATTTCCGCGGGTAAAATCGGCGCGCTACCATCATCCAGCGCGCAGCAGCTAACCGCCACCGTCCGCGCCCAGTCGCGGCTGCAAACGGTCGATCAGTTCAAAAATATTATCGTCAAGAGCAAGTCAGACGGCTCGGTGGTGCGGCTGGGCGACGTCGCTCGTGTTGAGATGGGCAGCGAAGATTACACCGCCACGTCAAACCTCAACGGCCACCCGGCCGCCGGTATCGCGGTGATGATGGCCCCGGGCGCCAACGCGCTGGATACCGCCACGCGCGTGAAAAGTAAAATTGCTGAATATCAGCGTCAGATGCCGCAGGGCTACGATATCGCCTATCCGAAAGACAGCACCGAGTTCATTAAAATCTCGGTTGAAGATGTTATTCAAACGCTGTTTGAAGCCATCATTCTGGTGGTTTGCGTGATGTACCTGTTCCTGCAAAACTTCCGCGCCACGCTGATTCCGGCGGTGGCGGTGCCGGTGGTACTGCTGGGGACCTTTGGCGTGCTGGCCCTGTTCGGCTACTCCATCAACACCCTGACCCTGTTTGCGATGGTACTGGCCATCGGCCTGCTGGTGGATGATGCCATCGTGGTGGTGGAAAACGTCGAGCGTATTATGCGCGACGAGGGCCTGCCCGCCCGCGAAGCCACCGAAAAATCGATGGGAGAAATCTCCGGGGCGCTGATCGCGATTGCGCTGGTGCTGTCGGCAGTCTTCTTACCGATGGCCTTCTTTGGCGGCTCGACCGGCGTGATTTATCGCCAGTTCTCGGTGACGATTATCTCGGCGATGATGCTGTCGGTGGTGGTGGCTCTCACCTTAACGCCGGCGCTGTGCGGCGCGCTGCTCTCCCACTCTAAACCGCATACCACAGGATTCTTCGGGGCGTTTAACCGCCTGTGGGGCCGTACCGAACAGGGCTACCAGCATCGCGTGCTCGGCGGGCTACGCCGTTCTGCCATGATGATGGGCGCCTTTGTGCTGATTTGCGGCGCCATGGCGCTGGCGATGTGGAAGCTGCCGGGGAGCTTCCTGCCGGTAGAGGATCAGGGCGAAATCATGGTCCAGTACACCCTCCCGGCGGGCGCCACCGCCGTGCGTACCGCCGAAGTACGTCGCCAGGTGACCGACTGGTTCCTCAGCAAAGAAAAAGCCAATACCAACGTTATTTTCACCGTCGATGGCTTTAACTTCAGCGGCAGCGGACAAAACGCCGGGATGGCCTTCGTGTCGCTGAAAAACTGGTCCGAACGTAAAGGCGCCGAGAACACCGCCCAGGCGATTGCCCTGCGCGCCACCCAGGATCTGAGCAGCATTCGCGACGCCTCGCTGTTTGCCATGACCCCACCGTCGGTGGACGGCCTGGGGCAGAGCAACGGCTTTACCTTTGAGCTGATGGCCAGCGGCGGTACCGATCGCGATAGCCTGATGAAAATGCGCAGCCAGCTGCTGGCTGCCGCCAGTCAAAGTCCGGAACTCCAGTCGGTCCGCGCCAACGACCTGCCGCAAATGCCGCAGCTGCAGGTCGATATCGACAATGACAAAGCCGTTTCCCTGGGACTGTCGCTGAGCGATGTCACCGACACGCTCTCCAGCGCCTGGGGCGGCACCTACGTGAACGACTTTATCGATCGCGGACGCGTGAAGAAGGTTTACATTCAGGGAGAAAGCGACGCCCGCGCCGTGCCGTCCGATCTCGGTAAATGGTTCGTACGCAGCAGCAATGACAGCATGACGCCGTTCTCCGCCTTTGCCACCACCCATTGGCAATATGGCCCGGAAAGCCTGGTGCGCTACAACGGCTCCGCCGCCTTCGAAATCCAGGGTGAAAATGCCTCCGGCTTCAGCTCCGGCGTGGCTATGGAAAAAATGGAAGCGCTGGCCAACAGCCTGCCGGCAGGCACCACCTGGGCGTGGAGCGGCATGTCGCTTCAGGAAAAGCTGGCCAGCGGGCAGGCCATGAGCCTGTATGCCATCTCGATTCTGGTGGTGTTCCTGTGTCTCGCCGCGCTGTATGAAAGCTGGTCGGTCCCCTTCTCGGTGATCATGGTGATCCCGCTGGGCCTGCTCGGCGCCGCGCTGGCGGCGTGGATGCGCGATCTGAGTAACGATGTCTACTTCCAGGTCGCACTGTTGACCACCATCGGCCTGTCGTCGAAGAACGCCATCCTGATCGTTGAATTTGCCGAAGCGGCGGTGGATGAGGGCTACTCGCTGTCACGTGCCGCACTGCGCGCTGCGCAAACCCGTCTGCGCCCCATCGTGATGACCTCGCTGGCGTTTGTCGCCGGGGTCCTGCCGCTGGCGGTAGCGACCGGCGCCGGCGCCAACAGCCGTGTGGCGATCGGGACCGGTATTATCGGCGGCACCCTGACCGCCACGCTGCTGGCGGTGTTCTTCGTTCCCCTGTTCTTTGTGCTGGTGAAGCGTCTGTTCACCCGCCAACGCCCTACTCAGGAGTAAGTTATGTTTCGTTTGACCCTGGTTTTTGTTGCGCTCCTGACCGCAGGCTGTGTTTCCCTCGATCCGGACTATAGCCGCCCGGCGGCGCCGGTTCCCGCGACGCTCCCTGGCGCTCACGGCGAAGCCACTGCGGTGGTCGGCAGCTGGCAGCAGGTTGTCAACGATGCGCGGCTGAAAAAAGTGGTCAGCATGGCGCTGACCAGCAACCGCGATCTGCAGAAAGCGATTGCCGACATTGAGGCCGCTCGGGCGCAGTATGGCGAAACTCGCGCATCGCTGTTCCCCACCGTTGATGCTGAACTTAGCCATACCCGCAGTAAAACCGTCGCCAGCGGCCTCACCTCATCCGCAGAGGCCGACGGTGCGGTTTCCAGCTTCGAGCTGGATCTGTTTGGTAAGAATCAGAGTTTATCGCGGGCGGCACGGGAGACCTGGCTTGCCAGCGAATACACCGCGCAGAATACGCGCCTGACGATGATTGCCGATCTGACCACCGCGTGGGTCACGCTCGCAGCGGATAACAGCAATCTGGCGCTGGCCCAGCAGACCCTGGCCAGCGCTGAGAACTCGCGCAAAATTGTCGCCCGCCAGATGGCGGTAGGCACCGCTTCCGCGGGCGACCTCAGCGATGCCGAAAGCGTTTACCAGCAGGCGCGTGCCAGCGTCGCCAGCTATCGCACCCAGGTGGCGCAGGACAAAAATGCGCTCAATTTACTGGCCGGTGAAACCGTCCCCGACAGTCTGCTGCCCGGCACCCTGGAAAGTCTCGGCGACCACAGCATTCGCCTGGTACCGGCCGGCGTATCCTCGTCGGTGCTGCTCCGCCGCCCGGATATTCAGGAGGCAGAGCATAATCTGAAGAGCGCCAATGCGGATATCGGCGCGGCACGGGCCAACTTCTTCCCGACTATCTCTCTGACCGCCAGCGCTGGCGTGGGCAGCGATGCGCTCTCTTCCCTGTTCAGCCACGGAATGCAGGTGTGGTCGTTCGCCCCATCGATCAGTCTGCCGCTGTTTACCGGCGGCAGCAATCTGGCCCAGCTACGCTATGCGGAAGCGGAGAAAAAAGGACTGATCGCCACCTATGAGAAAAGCATTCAGAGCGCCTTCAAAGACGTGGCCGATGCGCTGGCGCGCCGGGAAACGCTGAGCGAACAGCTGGATGCCCAGCGGCAATATGTCGCCGCCGAGCAGACGTCGCTGGACATTGCGCTGAAGCGATATCAGACCGGCGTTGGCGATTATCTGTCGGTCCTGACCGCCCAGCGCACGCTGTGGTCGGCGCAGGCCACGTTAATTTCTCTGCAACAAACCGATTTGGAAAACCGCATCACGCTCTGGCAGTCGCTGGGAGGCGGCGCCAGCTAAATCAATATCAACCGGGCGGCAACGCCCGGTATGCTAAAGGAGTTTTTATGCCGCGCATCTCCCTCTCCTGGGCGTTAATTCTCGGTCTGTTAACCGCCATCGGCCCGCTGTGCACCGATTTCTATCTGCCCGCGCTGCCGGATATAACCCAGCAGCTGAACGCCAGCGGCACGCAAACCCAGCTCTCGCTGACCGCAGCGCTGATTGGCCTTGGTCTCGGTCAGCTGTTTTTTGGTCCACTGAGCGACCGCATCGGGCGCAAAAAACCGCTGGCGCTCTCGCTGCTGCTGTTTATTTTTTCGTCGGCGATGTGCGCCGCGACCTACGATATTCATATGCTGATCGGCTGGCGTTTTCTGCAGGGCTTTGCCGGGGCTGGCGGTTCAGTGCTCTCCCGATCGATTGCTCGCGATAAATATCAGGGCACTCAGCTGACCCAGTTTTTCGCTCTGTTGATGACCGTCAACGGCATCGCCCCGGTGGTGTCGCCGGTGATTGGCGGCTACATCATTACCGCGTTCGACTGGCGAATTTTGTTCTGGACGATGGCCGCTATCGGCGGCGTACTGCTGCTCCTGAGCCTGACGGTACTGCGCGAAACGCTGCCGGGTAAAAGTCCGGCCGCGACACAGCAGCAAAGCGACGGCCCGGTGCTGAAAAACCGTCCCTTTATGCGCTACTGCCTGATTCAGGCCTTTATGATGGCCGGGCTGTTCTCATACATCGGCTCGTCGTCGTTCGTGATTCAGAGCGAGTACGGCATGACGGCCCTGCAGTTCAGTCTGCTGTTCGGCGTAAACGGCATTGGACTGATTATCGCCGCGCAGATCTTCTCCCGCCTCTCGCGCCGCTATAGCGCCGATACGCTGCTGCGCGGGGGACTGAGTCTGGCGGTGCTCTGCGCAGTCATCACCCTGCTTCTCGCCTGGCAACACCTGCCGCTGCCGGCGCTAATCGGCCTGTTCTTCACCGTGTCGTTCATGAGCGGGATCAGCACCGTTGCCGGATCAAAAGCGATGAGCGAGGTCAGCCGTGCGCAGTCGGGTACCGCCTCGGCACTGATGGGGACCCTGATGTTTGTCTGCGGCGGCATCGCCGCGCCGCTGGCCGGGCTCGGTGGTGAAACGATGTTGAAAATGAGCCTCGCGATGATCATCAGCTATCTGATCGCCCTGTTCTTCGGCCTGCAAAAAAACCACCCGACCCATTAAGAACGAATGCAGTAATAAAATATTCCAATTCTATTACTGCATCGCTTCCCGACCTGCCTACAAATCTCTTATTATCCGTTGAGTGTTAATCGTGATAACCTTCACATGATTGGAATAATTAATTCCTTAGAATCTGGCTTAACTGTGATTGAAGAGGTTTGTGTATGAGTATCGACCTGAGCGCGCTGCTGACCGAGCGCCGCAATGCCAATAGCGCCAATATAGACACCCTGTCCACCGTCGAGATGCTGACGGTCATTAACCAGGAAGACCAGCAGGTGGCCCACGCGATCGCCCCCTATTTACCGCAAATCGCTCAGGTCGTAGATAAAGTGGCCGCGGCGATACAAGCCGGCGGACGCCTGATTTACATTGGCGCCGGGACCTCCGGTCGCCTGGGGATCCTCGATGCCAGCGAATGTCCACCGACTTTCGGTACCCGTCCGGAGCAGGTGGTCGGGGTGATTGCCGGTGGCCACAAAGCGATTCTGAGCGCCGTCGAAAACGTCGAAGACAACAAAGCGCAGGGCGCCCTGGACCTGCAAAATCTTAACTTCAGCAACCGCGATGTGCTGGTTGGCCTGGCCGCCAGCGGACGTACGCCGTACGTCATTGGCGCCATGGAGTATGCCCACAGCCAGAACGCCTTTGTCGCCATCGTCAGCTGTAACCCGCATGGTGAAATGGCCCGTCTGGCCGATGTGGCCATCACCCCGGTCGTGGGTCCGGAAGTGGTCACCGGGTCTACCCGTCTGAAGGCGGGAACCGCGCAGAAGCTGGTGCTGAACATGATCTCCACCGGCGCCATGATCCGGGTTGGTAAGGTTTACAGCAACCTGATGGTTGACGTTGAAGCGACCAACGCGAAGCTGATTGAGCGTCAGGTGTCGATCGTTATGGAAGCAACCGACTGCGATCGCGCCACCGCGCAGGCCGCGCTGGACGCCTGCGGTCGCCACTGTAAAACCGCCATTGTTATGGTGCTGGCGAATCTGAGCGCTGGAGAAGCAAAATCCCTGCTGGCGCAAAATAACGGTTTTATCCGCAAAGCGCTGAGCAACACCTAAGCGCCGACAACCAGGTAACGTGCAATGGCAAAAATAAATAAAGAGATGATAGCGCGGATCCTTACGCATGTTGGCGGGGCCGGAAACGTCGCCCAGGCGGGGAACTGTATGACCCGCCTGCGTTTAACCCTACGTGACGAGCAGCTCGCCGATAGCGCCGCCATCCGCCAGATTGAAGGGGTGATGGGGGTTATCGTCAGCGATGAGCAGTTTCAGGTGGTGCTCGGCCCCGGTAAAGCGCAAACCGCCGCGGAAATGATGAACCTACTGCTGGAAGAGGCGCCGGCCGATGCGCCGTCTCTGGCGGCGGTGGCGGCAGAGAAAAAACAGGCGCTGAAAAGCAAGCAAACCAGCGGCGTGCAGAAGTTTCTTGCCAAATTCGCCACTATTTTTACCCCGCTGATTCCCGGTTTTATCGCCGTCGGCCTGCTGCTCGGCTTCGCGACGCTGGCAGAACAGATGTTCGTGCTGGAGAACACCCATCCCAGCGCCTCGCTGGTAGCGCTAATCGGCTACATGAAAGTCTTCAGCAAGGGGATGTTCACCTTCCTGAGCATCCTGATTGGCTATAACGCGCAGAAAGCGTTTGGCGGTTCCGGAGTCAACGGCGCCATTATCGCGTCGCTGTTCGTCCTCGGCTATAACCCCGAAGCCACCAGCGGGTTCTTCTCCGGCATCACCACCTTCTTCGGTCACGGCATCGACCCGCGCGGCAACATTATCGGCGTGCTGATTGCCTCGATTCTCGGCGCGTGGGTGGAAAAGCAGGTACGCCGCGTGATGCCGGCCAACCTCGATATGATCCTGACCTCGGCAGTCACTCTGCTGATTATGGGCGCGGTGACCTTTACGGTGATTATGCCCATCGGCGGCTGGCTGTTTACCGGGATGTCGTGGCTGTTCCTCCATCTCAACGGCAACCCGTTTGGCTCCGCGGTGCTCGCCGGTCTGTTCCTGCTGGCGGTGATGTTCGGCGTCCATCAGGGCTTCGTACCAGTCTATTTTGCGCTGGTCGATGCGCAAGGATTTAACTCGCTGTTCCCGATTCTGGCGATGGCAGGGGCCGGGCAGGTCGGTGCCGCGCTGGCGCTGTACTGGCGGGCGAAGCACGGCTCGATGCTGCGGACCCAGATTAAAGGGGCGATCATTCCCGGCTTTCTCGGTATCGGCGAACCGCTGATTTATGGCGTAACCCTGCCACGCATGAAGCCGTTTATCACCGCCTGTATCGGCGGTGCCTGCGGCGGCTTTTTCCTCGGTCTGATCGCATGGCTGGGCCTGCCGGTGGGGCTGAATACGGTCTTTGGCCCTTCTGGCCTCGTGGCGCTACCGCTGATGACCTCCGCGAGCGGGATCTACGCCGGCATGGCGGTTTACGCCGCAGGTCTGGCGGTGGCCTATCTGTGCGGCTTCATCTGCACCTGGCTGTTCGGCAGCAAAAACGTCGATTTGAGCTAGCGCGCGGATCGGATATATCAGGGAGTACATTATTTAACCCGCCACATGGCGGGTTTATTTTTTTCCGTATAATCTACACGTGTTACTAACACCTGGAGATTCCCCATGCCAGCCGTAAAACACAATAAGCAGAATGTCAGCGTGACGCTGGATCCTATACTGGTCAAACAGGCTCGTGAGATCGGCATCAATCTTTCTCAAACGTTGACGAGCGCTCTAAAAAGCGAAATCCACAGCATCGAAATGGCACGCTGGCAAAAAGAAAATGCCAGGGCAATCGACTACCTCAATGATTTAACAGAGGAAAATGGACTTCTCTCTGACGAATACAGGACGTTTTAACGATACAGTATTACGTTTATAAAAATACCGGTCGAATTACTGTGTATCCTTATCTCCTTGATGTACAAAGTGACATTATTGGAATGCGCAATACCCGGGTCGTGATCCCACTATTCCCGCTGAGAAATTACAAAGGTCCGCGCGCCGATCGTTTAACACCAGTTGTCACCGTAGAAGGGGAAGAATACGTCGTGATGACTCACGAACTCGCCAGCATCCCACAACGCGTTCTGGGGGAAGAGGTTTGTCATCTCAATCACCAACGTGAAGTCGTTAAAGCATCAATAGATTTTCTTTTTGACGGGATTTAACTTCTCCTGCCACTAAGCCCCATGCAGTTTGCTGCCCGACTACCATTTCCTGCCCGTTGCTCCTCGCTGGCTCATGCTATGATGCGTCCTTTGCGCTATTTCATTCGAGGAAAAGATGGGCTCCAGCAAAAAAGGGATGCTGAACGTATTGATAGCCGCGGTGCTATGGGGCAGTTCCGGCGTTTGCGCACAGTACATTATGCAGCAAAGCCAGATGTCATCGCCGTTTCTGACCATGACGCGTCTGCTGTTCGCTGGCCTGATTCTCCTGATGCTCTCCTTTGTGCACGGCGACAAAATTTTCCGCGTCCTGCAAAACCGCAAAGATGCCTTCAGCCTGCTGTTCTTCTCGCTGTGTGGCGCGCTGACCGTGCAGTACACCTTCCTGATGACCATCGAGAAATCGAACGCCGCGACCGCGACGGTGCTGCAGTTCCTGTCGCCGACCATTATCGTCGCCTGGTTTGCGCTGGCCCGCAAAACACGACCGGGGCCGCTGGTGCTGGCCGCCATCGGGACATCGCTGGCAGGCACGTTCCTGCTGGTAACCCACGGCAATCCCACCACGTTGTCCATTTCGCCGTCGGCGCTGCTCTGGGGAGTGGCGTCAGCATTTGCCGCCGCGTTTTACACCACCTGGCCGTCAACGCTCATCGCCCGATACGGCACCCTGCCGATCGTCGGCTGGAGTATGCTGCTGGGAGGGGCAATGCTGCTGCCGTTCTACGGTGGCCAGGGTACCCACTTTGTCGTCAATGGCCGTCTGCTGCTGGCTTTCTTCTATCTGGTGGTGATCGGCACTTCGCTGACCTTCAGCCTCTATTTAAACGGGGCACAGAAAATTGGCGGCGCGAAAGCGGGGATTCTCAGCTGCGCCGAACCGCTGAGCAGCGCGCTGCTGTCGCTCATGCTACTGGGCATCACCTTTACGCTACCGGACTGGCTCGGTACGCTGCTGATTCTTTCCTCCGTGGTGCTGATCGCCGTGGATTCCCGACGCCGGGTTCGGGTAGCATAGATCTGATTTTAAACAACTTAACTTCCTGATAATTTGCGTGTTTCGCATCCTGCGCATATAGTTGACTGAAGCTACTATTTGAGGAGAAGCACCATGAAAGCGTGTTGGATATTGTGCCTGGTTACCACCCTCAGCGCGACGGCGGCCTGGGCCGAATCACCGCTGAAGAGCCTGCAGTTCGAGCAACAAAAGCAGCTGGTGTTGAAAGCGGTGAAAGAGAAATGCGCACCAAAAACGGCCCTGAGCGATACCGATTTTGCCAATAAAATCCTCGCCTCTCAGGCAAATCAGGAATATGTCCGGGAAGCCACGCTGGCGAAAGAGCGAAATAACCAGAAGGGTTATCAGGCAGCCATCGATAAAATCAGCTGCCCGGAAACATAATCGCCTCAGCTTTGCCGCCAACGCTTTGCCGTCGAACGGTGCCAGCGCGGCGGCCCCCCTGAAAAGCGCACGCGGCAGGATTCAGGAAGGGCGCTCAGCGCTTCGGAATAATTAAATCACCGCGCAACATGCTGCCGCCGAGCATCTGGGTTTTTTCCGTCAGCCAGCTGACGATGCGCGCCGCCATGGCGTCCATCGAATACTCAATCGCCGGAATGGTCGGAATGCCGGGCAGCTGTAACGATCCGGCCAGGCTGAATACCATGACTTTTTCCGGCACCGCCCGGTTGAACGCCAGCAGCTGCGGCACAATGTGCTGAGCCTGTTGCTCATCGGCAACCAGTAACGCATTGAAATTCAAGGTTGTCGCATTGTTCACCAGCTCCTGCACCGCCACCGACGGCGAGGTGCTGTCGAGGAATACCAGGTTGCGATTAAACGGCAGGAAATTTTTTTCCAGCGCATGTTTGTAGCCGAGCAAAACCTGGTCGGCAAAGCCGCTCCCTTCAGGATGAATTAACGCAATCTGTCGGCGCCCCTGGCTAATCAGGTAGTTACAGGCCGTTTCCGCCGCAAATGCGTGGTCAAACTGAATATTGTTCACCCCTTCGCTTTCCAGGCAGTCAATCAGCGCCACATCCGGCCGGTCAATATTTAATGGAAATCGCGCGCCGATAATCAACACATCATCACACAGGCCGCAGCTGAGCTCTTCGAGGGCGCTCATCACGCCGGCGCGCGTGTTGGCAAAGCGGAGCAGCAGATGCTTCTGATGCAGGCTCAGCTGTTTTTCCAGGGCATACAGATAGCTGGTCGTTTGATTAATATTATCCTGAGCACAAATCACGCCGATACAGCCGGTGCTCTGGCTAAGCAGCGACTGGGCTATCATATTGGGCCGGTAATTGAGTTCTTCTGCCGCCTGCAGTACCGCCTGACGGCTGGCCTCTTTGACTCCGCGCGAACCGCTCAATACCCGGGAGACAGTGGCTTTGGACACCCCTGCTAAACGTGATACATCATTGATTGTAGACATCATTATCCCCTGACAGGGCCCGTCCGATCCCTGTACATCCCCGGCCCTGAATCGCTTCAATTATAACCATCGCCAGTATATCCGTTTCCATTTTCATTTGGAAACCGATTTTCCGTTTCATGGAAAAACAGCGCCAAACCGGCCGAAATCTGTGAGCAAAATCCAATTAATTAGCGCTATAAGGAGAAGATCTTGACTGTCATCACAGTTCTGTTTTTTATGGATGGAAACCGGTTTCCGTCTGATATCAAATCATCCACGCAATAACTTTTTACATTTTGAGGATGAGTGTCGATGTTCAAGATTATGCTGTGCTGCTCTGCCGGGATGTCCACAAGTTTACTGGTCAGGAAGATGGTCGACGTGGCGAAAGAACGTAACCTGCCGGTGCAGATTGACGCCTACGGCGTTTCCGAATTTGACATGCAGTTTCCGCAGTACCAGGTGGTGCTTCTCGGCCCGCAGGTGAAATACATGTTGAAAACGTTGTCAGAAAAAGCCGCCTCCCTGAATATTCCGGTCCAGCCCATTAATGCCATGGACTACGGGATGCAACGGGGAGATAACGTCCTGGATTATGCGCTGTCGCTGATTAATCCGGCGCAATAAGAGGTGTGCAAATGAGCTCTCTGTATCAGTCCATGATTGCCGTGATCGAGCAATCTATTACTCCGCTGGCAGGACGCCTTGGGCAGCAGAAGTACGTTATCGCTATTCGCGATGGCTTCACTGCCGCATTGCCGTTTATGATCATCGGCTCTTTCATGCTGGTATTTATCTTTCCCCCCTTTTCACCGGACACCGCCAACGGTTTTGCCCGCGGCTGGCTGGATTTCTCGCAGCAGTACCGCGAACAGCTGATGCTGCCGTTCAACCTGAGCATGGGGGTGATGACCTTCTTTATCTCCGTCGGTATTGGCGCCAGCCTGGGACGCCAGTTTCAACTCGACCCGGTGATGTCCGGCCTGCTGGCATTTATGGCCTTTTTACTGGTGGCGGCCCCTTATGCTGACGGTAAAATCTCGACGCAGTACCTGTCAGGTCAGGGAATTTTCACCGCGCTGATTACCGCCATTTACTCCACCCGCGTCTACGCGTGGCTGAAACAGAACAACATCACCATTCGCCTGCCGAAAGAGGTGCCAACCGGCGTCGCCCGTTCGTTTGAAATTCTCATCCCGGTACTGGTGGTGATTGGTACCCTGCATCCGCTGAATCTGTTTATTGAAGCCCAGACCGGAATGATTCTGCCGCAGGCGATTATGCACCTGCTGGCACCGCTGGTCTCCGCTTCCGACTCCCTGCCCGCGATTCTGCTTTCCGTGCTGATGTGCCAGATTTTCTGGTTTGCCGGGATCCACGGCTCGCTGATTGTCACCGGCATTATGAACCCGTTCTGGATGGCAAACCTGTCGGCAAACCAGGCGGCTCTGGCAGCCGGTGCCGCCCTGCCGCACGTTTATCTGCAAGGTTTCTGGGACCACTATCTCCTGATTGGCGGCGTCGGGTCGACCTTACCGCTGGCGTTTCTGCTGCTGCGTAGCCGCGTGGCGCACCTGCGGACCATCGGCAAAATGGGCATCGTGCCGAGCTTCTTCAATATTAATGAGCCGATCCTGTTTGGCGCGCCGATCATTATGAACCCGATGATGTTTATCCCGTTCGTTTTCGTCCCGATGATCAACGCTATCCTGGCCTATGGCGCCACCCGTCTCGGCTGGCTGACACAGGTTGTCTCGCTGACGCCATGGACCACGCCAGCTCCTGTCGGCGCCTCATGGGCGGCTAACTGGACATTAAGTCCGGTCATCATGTGCCTCATTTGCATGGTGATGTCAGCGGTTATCTACCTGCCGTTCCTGCGCGCCTATGAACGCTCTTTAATGAAAACTGAAGTAGAAAAAGCAAAAAATACCGTACCGGTTGCCGAAACCGTTAGCCAGTAATCAGGGGAAATACCGCTGGCGGCCTGTTTTCCGTAAAATTTAAATAATAAAACATCACCATTCCCGGAATAATGCGAAAAAGGAATTTTCGCTATATTCTTTTAATAAGAAAGTTAATCACCTCAGGTAATATTATGATTGATCTAGAAGAAGCGGTAATGGAAATTATCGTGAATGCGGGACAGTCACGCTCATTATGTTTTGAAGCGTTACATGCCGCCCGTAGCGGAAATATTAATGAAGCCAAATTACTCCTGAATGAAGCCGACGGCTATGCCCGCCGCGCACACCTGATGCAGACCCGGCTCATCGAGCAGGACGCCGGTGAGGCGCACCAGCCAATGACGTTAATTATGGTGCACGCTCAGGATCATTTAATGAATTCACTGCTGGCGCGTGAATTTTCAGAAGAATTAATTCATTTATACCAGCGTTAATTTATATAAATACTTAACAACTGCGCCCGAAATAAATACACCAGCTAATCCTGGCGGGATGGCTATTATCTGAATATATCCGTCATATTTCAAGCTGCATGTGCGTTGGCTGCGCTCGCTTACCCGAATCACTGACCAAAGTAAGCTCATCGGGATTCACTCCCTTGCCGCCTTCCTGCAACTCGAACTATTTAGGATATATATGAATTATTAAAAGCGAGATAATTATGAAAACTGTAAAAATGCTGCCATTAGCAATGGCGGTCGTCGCCGCGCTGTGTCCAATTTCTGTACTTGCACAAGAATTTACTCAGGAACAAATTGACGCCATTGTGGCGAAAGCCGTCGATAAGGCGCTGGCCGACCGCCAGGCAAAAATGGACGCCGCCGCCGCCAGGAAGGTGGATCTGGAAACCAACCCACAAACTGCCGCCGCTTCGCCGGACATGGCGATTCCGTTTGGTCTGAAGTTTAGCGGCTACGCCCGCTACGGCGCCCAGTTCCAGAGCGGCGATCAGAAGTTCGTTGGCGTCGATGGCTCCTATAACGGCGCCTCGGCGATTGGTCGTCTGGGTAACGAAGGCAACGGCGGCGAGTTCCAGATTACCAAAGCCTTTAAGAGCAGCCAGGGCGCCATCTGGGATATCAACGTGATGTTCGACCACTGGAGCGACGAAGTTAACCTCAAGAAGGCCTATGTTGGCGTCACCAACGTGCTGGCATCCAATCCCGGCGCCTATATCTGGGCCGGTCGTGACTTCCACCAGCGTCCACAGCAGGGGATCAACGACTACTTCTGGATGAACCACGACGGCCAGGGGGCCGGGGTGAAAAACTTCGATATCGGCGGCGTTCAGTTCGATGTCGCCGCGGTTTCGCAGGTCGAGTCCTGTAGTCCGGAAGTCATGGCCGATGAGTCTAACCCGTCGCGCATCACCTGTACCGGCGGCTCCGGCACCGGCGACGACGGTCACTATGCGCTGACCACCAAAACCCACAACATTAAGGCCGGCCCCATCGATGTCGAGGTCTACGCCAACTACGGCTTTGACTCCAAGGCGGTGGACAACGACGCGCAGATTGATGCCTGGCAGGGCGGCCTGCTGTTGAGCCACGCCAACAGCGACGACAGCGGCGTGAACAAAGTTATCCTGCGCTATTCCGATAACGCCGATAACAGCGTTTACAACAAAACGGACGGGTTGACCACCGTCTACGCCAGCTTCGAAGGTAACTATAAGTTCACCCGGCAGGCGCAGGTCGAATACCTGTTGGCCTTCCATGACTATGACAACAGCAAGGACAACACCGACAACCGCAAGAACTACGGCGCCATCGTCCGTCCGATGTACTTCTGGAACGATGTGCACTCCACCTGGCTGGAAGCGGGCTACCAGCGCGTTGACTACGATCAGGGCGGGGATAACCACGGCTGGAAGCTGACGCTGTCGCAGAACATCGCCATCGGGATGGGGCCGGAGTTCCGTCCGATGCTGCGCTTCTACGTCACCGGCGGTCAGGTCGATAATAACCATACCGCGAAGGTGAACGGCACCCGCGACGAGCAGCTGGACTCCCTGAACGTCGGCGGCATGTTTGAAGCGTGGTTCTGATGCCATAGCTTGCCCCGGAGGCGGCGTGTGACGCCAGTCCGCTTGACAAGGTACCTCCCCCCGGTAAGCGTCACGCTACCGGGGAAATCTTATCTCAGGCTCAATCGGCGAGCGATGCGCTCAAGCTTAATCATCAGCAGCAGCGTCACCCCCGCCAGCACGATGGTCAGCGCCGAGCCATCGGCAATATTCCCGCGATCGGTCAGACTGAAAATGGTGACCGGCAGCGTCGTCCAACCCGGCGGATAAATCATTACCGTTGCCCCCAGCTCCCCCATCGACAGCGACAGACTGAGCGCCAGCGCGGAGATCATCCACGGCGTCATCAGCGGTAACGTCACGTAGCGCAGGCGATACCACGGCGAAGCGCCCAGGCAAGAGGCGACATTTTCAATATCCGGCGAAATACGCGCCAGCCCGGTGGAGACGTTGCTAAAGGTAAATGCCGAAATCAGGACAAAGTGGGCCGCCAGTACAATCCAGAAAGTGCCATTCATCCTTAGCGGTCCCTGACTGAAAGCCACCAGAATCCCTAACCCCACCGACACGGAAGGAATCGCGCTGGGAAGATAAAACGCCAGACCAAGATATTTTTGCAGCCGGGCGCTGAACTGGCGCAGAGACAGCGCCGCCCACATGCCACACAGCAACGCGAACATGCTGGCGCAAAACCCCACCACCAGGCTTGAGAACAGCGAATCCCAGGCCGCTCCGCGAAACGCATTCACAAAATGCCCGAAGGTAAATCCGGACGGCAGCAGGCCGTTCCACTGCTGACTCAGACTGGACATCAGGATCACCGACAGCGGCAGGAAGAAGAACCCGGCAAACAACACCACCGCCAGCGTTCCCGCCGCCGCGCGACCTTTATGCGACCAAATTAACATCGTTAGCTCCTCACGCCGGTACGCGCAGCCGCCAGCCGGTAGAGCATAAACAGCCCCAGCGACAGCAGAATATTAATCAACGCAATCATGCAGGCCACGCTGTAATCAGACTCAAGAATCGCCTTGCTGTAGACCATCATCGGCAGGGTGTTCACCCCTTTTGCACCGATAAACAGTACGATGCCGAATTCGTTCGTCGTTAACAGCAGACACAGACTGCCCCCCGCCATCAGCGCCGGCAGCGCCGCCGGGAAAATCACCTCAGCAATGACCCGCCACGGGTGGGCGCCGAGAATACTCGCCGCCTCCAGCTGACTTTTATCAATTTGCCGCAGTCCGGCCATCAGCGGACGCATGACCAGCGGCGTAAATACGGTGATTTCCGCCAGAATCACGCCCTGAATCGAATAGAGAAAATCCACCGGCGGCAGCGCAAAATCGAACAGCGACATCAGCGTGCCGTTCAGCAGGCCAGCCGAGCCATAAATAAAGGTGAAGGCGAGGGTGATAAGAAAGGTCGGCAGGGCGATAAAAGTATCAATCACCCGGCTAATCAGCTGGCTACCCGGGAACGGGATAAACACCAGAATCACCGCCATCAGGCTGCCCAGCACCAGACAGCCAAGCGTGGCAAAAACCGCAATTTGCAAAGTATTTAGCAAGGCGCCGATAAAGCGGCGGGACTCCATTACCTGCCAGAACGTCCCGAGGCTCAAATGGCCGCGGGTATCGCGCAACGCCTGTTCGGCGATCAGCAGCAGCGGGTAGAAAAACAGCGTCGCCAGCACCAGCAGCGGCAACAGGAGCCACAGGAAGGGACGCAGGTTCGGCAGCGGGCGCGACAGCGTTAACGTCTGCGACATCATTACACCTCAATCAGGACCGCATCGTTGGGTTCAAAGTAGAGCGCCAGCTTATCGCCCGCGCGCGGCAGCGGATTAACATGCGTCATTACGATACGCACCGATTCGCCGGCCACGTCGCACAGCAGATGGGTCAAATCCCCCTGCCAGTGTACTGACGTCAGCGTGGCATAAAGCCGGTTGCTGGCCGCCGAGCGCGGCGCCAGGCTCATATGTTGCGGGCGAATGCACAGCAGCTTGTTATTACCATGCTGTCCGCCCTGGCTGAAAGCCTGAACCAACCCGCCGCCGCAGCTGGCGCTGACCAGCCCTGGGCCGGAGGTATCCGTCAGCGCCGTGGCCTGCAGAATATTGGCGCGGCCGAGGAATTCGGCACTGAAGCGGTTAGGCGGATAATGGTAAAGCCGATGCGTTTCTCCATGCGCAATCATTGACCCGTCTTTCATAATGCCAATCTTATCCGCCAGGGTCAGCGCTTCGGTCTGATCGTGGGTGACATAAAGAATGGTTAGCTCCGGTAGCTCGCGATGCAGACGGGCTATTTCTTCCACCATGTTGTGGCGAATTTGCGCATCCAGCGCCGAGAGCGGCTCATCGAGCAGCAGCACCCGCGGGCGAACGGCAATGGCTCGCGCAATGGCGACGCGCTGCTGCTGGCCGCCGGAGAGCTGGTGCGGGTAGCGCGTGGCGTACTCGGCCATGCCCACAATTTTCAACGCTTCGGTCACCCGTTCACCGATCGACGCTTTCGGCTGCTTTTGTGCCCGCAGACCGAAGGCGACGTTATCCTCGACCTTCATATGCGGAAACAGAGCGTAGTTTTGTACCACCATGGCAAGACCGCGCTTGTAAGGCGGCAGCCCGGTCACATCCGTATCACCAATCAAAATGCGTCCACCCGCCGGCTGTACAAACCCGGCAATGGCCCGCAGTACCGTGGTTTTTCCGGATCCAGAGGGGCCAATCAGCGCCAGCACTTCGCCCGGCTCAATGGTCAGCGACAGCGGTTTTAGTACCACGTTCCCGTGGTACGCAACGCGCAGAGAATCGAGGGTTATCCCCGAAGTCCCCGTCATTGACGGGGAGTGGGAGGCAGTCGTTTTCATCAACATCAGGCTTACTCGCTGTCGGTCACTTTATGCCAGCGGGCAATATCCGCCGATAGCGATACGGCAACATCGTCCCAGTTCGGTTCCCAGCTTGTCACGCCGTCGAGCGCCGCTTTTGCCGCCCGATAGTTACTGTCAGTTGGCGTCACATCGCTACGCACCGGCAGGCCCCAGGAGAGCGCGCTGACGCTGCTTTGCGCCTGCTTATCAAGCAGGAAGTTAATCAGCTTTTTACCGTTTTCACTCTGCGGCCCGTTCTGGACCAGACCAATGGTATACGGCAGGGCCAGCGCGCTGCGCTCGCCCTTATCGTCCGCCGGCCAGAAGATTTTCACATTCGGGTTTCGCGCAATTTGCGACAGGTTCATCTGCAGGTCGCCGTTCGCCACAAACAGTTCACCTTTATTCACTAACGCGGTCAGCTTGCCGGTAGAGGCGGACGGGCCGACGTTATTGGCCTGCAGTTTCCCGAGATAGGCAAACCCGGCCTCTTTGCCGCCGAGGCTGTGAAAGGCCTGCAGCATTACCGCAGTACCGTCACCGGCCTGGCCCGGCGTCGAGTACTGCAATTTGTTTTTGTAGCGACTGTCCAGCAGTTCCTGCCAGCTGGCCGGGGCGGTTTTCAGCAGTTGGCTGTTGTAGATAAAAGTCAGGTAGTTATTCACCAGCGGCGAGTAACGGGCATTGGCGCCGGGAATGTGTTCGCTGCCCTGCGGCGTAAACTCAGCCAACAGATTTTCTTTGCTGGCACGCTGGATAAACGGCGGAACGGTTACCAGCACGTCGGCCTGCGGGTTGGTACGCTCCTTCGCCAGCCGCTCAACGATTGCGCCAGAGCCGCCTTCCACATACTGCACTTTGATGCCCGTCGCTTTGGTAAAGGCGTCGAACTGGTTCTGATACCAGCTGTTATCGCCGTCATGCAGGCCATCAGCGGAATAAACGGTGACCACCCCATCGGCCCAAACCGGGGAACTGGTCAGCGCGAAAACGGACAGCAGAGCAAGTCGGGAAAGTTTCATCGTGTAAGCCTCATCGGATGGTGATTTTAAATGGTCTATACCAGATTGATTGTCACGCTACCGGGGATTTATGACAAAACGATGAATGCGCGGTGTCAAAAAGATGAAAGGCGGAAGGAGAGCGACGGGGTAAAACCGATGCAGGCATTTCCCCTGGAGGCGGCGCCGGCCGCGCCTTGTCAGGCCGGCCTGACGGTGGTGAACCGGAGCCCCGGTCAGCGTAATGCCGCCGGGGAGCGCCTCACAGGAACAACAAAATTAGTGGGTATCGACTTCGATGCGCAGGCTATCGTGACGCCAGTACTCGATATCGTAATCCAGGATACGCCCGTGCTGATCGTAATTCAGACGGCGCAGCAGCAGTGCCGGACGCCCTTCCATCACCCCCAGCGCCTCCGCCGCCTGCGGTGGCATGGAGGTTGGATAGAATGACAAATGCATACTGGTATATATCAGGTCGTAATGAGCCTGATAAATCTCGGTCAGGCTGCCGTTCAGATCGTGGCGCAGCAGCTCCGGCACTCGCGCCGGCAGGCAGTGGTTTTCGCTGTAGCAAATCGCCCGTCCGTCGGCATACCGCAGGCGCGTCAGCAGATAAACCTGATCGAACGGCTGCAGCGCCAGCGGCGCCATCACATCAAGCGGCACCGCGGCCAACCGACCGTTTAGCAAAACCGTTTTCGGCTCTCGCCCCTGCTCCAGGCATAGCTTATGGAAGTTGGTGTTTTGCGTCGGATCCAGCCACAGGCGCTCGGGGGTCACAAACCAACCGCGGCGATCTGCACGATAAATCACGCCGCTGGCTTCCAGCTGCGCCAGGCTCTCGCGCACCGTAATCCGCGTGGTATTGAAAATAGCGCACAGCTCGCGTTCTGAGGGCAGTTTATCGCCGCTTTTTAACGCCCCGTTTTCGATACGAGCCTGTAATTGCGCCTTAATCAGCAGGTATTGCGGCGTTTCGCCAGAGGGTGATTTCATGTTGACTCGCAAACAGATTTGATAGCGCCATTATACCCATGGAGATGAATTTTTTGTTGCAGCACGATCTTTTCTTTGACCTTTGGCATCTCTTATCAGCATCATAATATCAATCTGGTATAGACCAATGGTGAGATAAATGACTTCACGCAATTACCTGCTACTGACCCCCGGCCCGCTGACCACCTCCCGTACGGTAAAAGAGGCCATGCTGTTCGATAGCTGTACCTGGGATGATGATTACAATCTCGGCGTAGTACAAACCATTCGCCAGCAGTTGGTACGGCTGGCTACCCCGGCCGAAGGCTACACCTCGGTTCTGCTGCAGGGCAGCGGCAGTTACGCGGTCGAAGCGGTACTCGGGAGCGCAATCGGCCCGCAGGGCAAAGTGCTGATCATCAGCAACGGGGCCTACGGGGCGCGGATGATTGAAATGGCGGAAATGATGGGCGTTGCCTGTCACCCGTATGACTGCGGCGAAGTCGCCCGTCCAGACGTCGCAGCGATCGAACGGATCCTCCAGACGGACCCGGCGATCACCCATATTGCTATGGTTCATAGCGAAACCACGACCGGGATGCTTAACCCCATCGAAGAGGTGGCGGTTCTGGCACAGCGCTATGGTAAACGCTACATCGTGGATGCCATGAGTAGCTTCGGCGGTATTCCGCTGGATATCGCCGCGCTGAACATCGATTACCTGATTAGCTCTGCCAACAAATGCATTCAGGGCGTGCCGGGATTCGCTTTCGTCATTGCCCGCGTGAGCGAACTGGAGACCTGTAAAGGCCGCTCGCGCTCGCTGTCTCTGGATCTGTATGCCCAGTGGCGATGCATGGAAGATAACCATGGAAAATGGCGCTTTACCTCCCCCACCCACACCGTGCTGGCTTTTGCCCAGGCGCTGAAAGAGCTGGCCGAAGAGGGCGGCGTGGTCGCACGCCACCAGCGCTATAGCGCCAACCAGCGCCGTCTGGTCGCCGGGATGCGTGCGCTGGGCTTCCAGCCGCTGCTGGACGACAGCCTGCATTCACCGATCATTACCGCGTTTTACTCTCCGGACGCGCCGCAGTACCGCTTCAACGCGTTCTATCAGAAGCTGAAAGAGCAGGGCTTCGTTATCTACCCGGGCAAAGTCTCGCAGAGCGACTGTTTCCGTATTGGCAATATTGGCGAGGTGTATGCCGCCGACATTACCGCCCTGCTGACCGCTATCGACAACGCCATGTACTGGACTCACTAAGGAACCGCCATGAACCGTATTACCGCACTGATCCTTGACTGGGCTGGCACCACCGTGGATTTCGGCTCATTTGCGCCGACGCAAATTTTCGTCGAGGCCTTTCATCAGGCATTTGATGTTGATATCACCCTGGCAGAAGCCCGCGTACCGATGGGGCTCGGCAAGTGGCAACATATTGAAGCGCTGGGTAAATTACCTTCCGTGGATGCCCGCTGGCAGGCGAAATTTGGCCGGGCGATGACCGCGGCTGATATTGATGCGATTTACGCCGCGTTTATGCCGCTGCAAATCGCCAAAGTTGTCGACTTTTCTGCACCGATTGCCGGGGTTGTTGAGACGATTTCCGCACTGCGTGCTGAAGGGCTGAAAGTGGGTTCCTGTTCAGGCTACCCGCGCCCGGTGATGGAGAAGCTGGTGCCCGCCGCCGCCGCCCAGGGCTATGCGCCGGACTACTGGGTCGCCACCGACGACCTCGCGGCCGGCGGCCGTCCAGGCCCGTGGATGGCGTTGCAAAACGTCATTGCTCTGGGTATTGATGCCGTCGCTCACTGTGTGAAGGTGGACGATGCTGCTCCAGGGATTACCGAAGGGCTGAACGCCGGCATGTGGAGCGTCGGCCTGGCGGTGTCCGGCAACGAGTTTGGCGCCACCTGGGAAGAATATCAGGCAATGACGACGGCAGAGATCGCCACCCGCCGCGAGAGTGCAGCAAGCAAGCTGTATGCCGCGGGAGCGCATTATGTGGTTGATACGCTGGCCGACCTGCCGGAAGTAATTGCCGATATTAACGCCCGTCTGGCAAAAGGCGAACGCCCATAGATTTCACTGCCTGTTCCCGGGCGGCGTCATACGCACCCTGCCCGGGTTGCCTCGTCCGTGAAACGCAGTCCCGACTACACCCGGACTTTGACAGCCACCAGCAGGCCGGTCAACAGCATCAACGCGCCGGAAATCACCAGCGGCGATAGCAGGCCAAGATGATCCAGCGCCACGCCACCTACCGCCGCACCGCAGGTATTGGCCAGCTGAATGACCGCCACCTGGATCGATCCGGCCTTCTCCGCCTGGTCGGAGAGCGAGCGGGTGATCCACGTTGACCACCCAACCGGAATCAATGCAAAAGCAAAGCCCCAGATTATCGCCACCGCCGATGCCACCACCTGACTTTCCCCCCACAGCACCAGCACCGTCGCACTTGTCGCCAGTACCAGCGGAGCAGCCGTTAAGGCCGCCTTCACCGAGCGCCTGAGGATGACCGACGACAGCGAGGTACCGATAAAGCTGGCAATACCGAAGCTCAGCAAGACTAACGTCAGGCCATCAACATCAAAACCGGCGAGGGTCATATAGACCGGACGAATATAGGTAAAGAAGGCAAACTGCCCGGCAAAGGCCATAAAGATGGCGCACATCCCGGCCATCACGCCGGGGCGTTTCAGCAGGCCGAACATATTTTGCTGTTGATGCGGCGCTTCGCCGGGTAAAGAGGGCAGCACCTTCAGTACCCAAAGCGTACAGAGTACGCCCATCACCGCCGCCGCATTAAAGACGTTACGCCAGCCGATAACGCCGCCCAGAAAGCTACCCAGCGGCGCGGCAATCACCAGCGCAATCGACACCGCGCCAAAGATAACCGATAGCGCTTTTGGCACCACTCGCATCGGGACAAGGCGCATCGTCAGCGAGGCGGACATCGCCCAGAAGCCGCCCAGCGCCAGCCCGAGACAGGCTCGGCCCACCAGCAGCAGCGCAAAGCTATTGGCGAAAGAGACCAGCAGACAGGATACCGTCAGCAGAACCGAGAAGAGAATCACCACATAGCGGCGATCGGTACTGCGAATCATGGAGGTGATAAACAGGCTGGCGAACATCGCCACAAACGCCGTGGTGGTGACCGACTGGCCGGCCAGCCCTTCAGAGATCCCCAGATCCTGGGCCATCGGCGTCAGCAAACTCACCGGTAAAAACTCAACGGTAATCAGGCAGGCCACGCAGAAGGCCACCGCGAAGACCGCCGACCAGTTTGGCCGCGCGTGTTCGCTGGCATGTTGTTTGGCTTCATTCAGAGGAGTCATCAGTTACCTGCAAGGTTGAATGGCGGAAAAGCTGCGCAGTGTAACATTTTGTGTGTGACTAATTTAACGTTTTGACAACTTCAAACTTGATTATTGTGGCTGATGAGGTGGCGAGCCGGTCAGACGAGGCTCGCCAACGCTCAGACGGCAGCATCAAGCGCGCAGCGCTTTTCTCGCCGCCGTGGCCAGGCCGCAAATCCACTCCTGGTGACCATTGATCATCGGGTTCGGTAGCGTCTGCGCCAGGGTCCGTGCCGGTACGCCTTTTTGCGACTCCTGAGTCAGAATGCGCACGCGATTGCCGGGTAAGTCTTCGAACAGCCAGGCATGAATCACGTCCAGACGCGTGGTTTCATCGCCTTCTGCCCAGCCGTGCCAGGCGATGCGCGCCGCCTGCCCGGCCACCGGCGGAACATATTCGGTGACCTGCGCTTCAATCGGGAAGCCAAAAGTGGCGAACCGGAAGCGGGCGTTGGCGCTCAGCATCGGTCCGCTACCATCATGAAAACGGATATCGGCCACGTTACTGTAATAGGTTGGCCACAGCGTGGTGTCGTTGAGCTGCGCCCAGACATCTGCCGCCGTCAGGCCGCTGACGATGATTTCGTTGGAGGCGAAGTTATCGGTGGTACCGGGCAGGTATGCTTCCGGCCAGACGATGGCGCTTTGTTGCATTGACTGTGTCATAAAAGACCTCGTAACTATGTGATTTCACGAGATCTATCATCTGTCCGGAAGTGATATAAATCTAATCACCATCATTGATGGTGATTATCACGTACCGTGATATCAATGCAGCCAGTGCACGCCGTCTTCGGGTAAAAACAGCGCGTTATAGCGCTGCTGGAGGGCGACAATCTCGCTCAGATCCGGGTCCAGCTCGCGCAGAAATCCTTGTGCCAGACGGATCTGCGCATCGGTAATTGGCGCGGCCAGGCGGGCCTTTTGCATCAGACGATACCAGTAGTGCAGGTTCTGTTCACCGCTATCCACGATTCCCACCTGCCAGATCAACAGGACCTGGGCGGCGTTTTGCAGATGCGCCTCATTGGGGCGCTCAAGGTAATGAAGGTACTCATTTCCGGCGGTTTTTCCCAGCTGATCGATCATTGACTCCAGCGGCACCGGGGTAATGGCTAACCGTTCGCTCAGGCGGCGAATAGCACGGCGTGAATCAGAGGTAAGCACCCGAAAACCGACAACAAATACAACCACCAGCGTGGCTAATCCTAACCAGATCATGCTTCCTCTCAATCTACCGCAGCCCCACTATCATAATGGGAATTTGCGCGCTGTCGACTCCCCGGCATACCATAATGTGACTTATCGCCGCTGCGGACCTTCATCATGAAATCTGATATCAGAAACCTCGATCTGAATCTGCTGAAAGCGCTGGATGCCCTGCTCGATGAACGCAGCGTTACCCGGGCTGCGACGCGGCTTTCCCTGACGCAGCCGGCGGTCAGCGGCATGCTTACCCGGCTGCGGGAAGCCTTTAACGACCCGCTGTTTATCCGCGCCCCACACGGTATGGTGCCGACTCTGCGCGCGCAGGCGCTGGCTTCGCCGGTTAAGCAGCTGCTGGCGGATGCCGAAGCGCTGCTCTATCCGGCCACCTTCGACCCTCTACAGGCGGATTTTACCTGGACAATGGCGGCGACCGACTACGCGCTCAAAGCGGCGATCGTGCCGTTTATCGCCGCGCTGAAAACACGGGCGCCGGGCATTCGCGTTCGCGTTATTCCGGACTCTCCGCAGATGCTCTTTGCCCAGACCGAGCGGGGTGATGTCGATATTGCACTGCTGACGCCTCATTCCACGCCGCCCGATCTCCACAGCCGGACGCTGTATCAGGAAGAGTACGTGTGCCTGATGCGGGCAGACCATCCGCTGGCCGCCGCGCCGTTAACCCTCGATCTTTTCTGCTCGCTGGAACATGTGCTGGTCTCCTGGCAAGGCGATAGCTTTCGTGGCGTAACCGATGAGGCGCTGGCGGCGCTGGGACGTTCGCGGCGAGTGGGGCTGTCGGTGAGTAGTTTTCTGGTGCTGCCCGAGATTCTGGCGATCAGCGACATGATAGCCGTGGTGCCGCGCCGGCTGGCGAAGATGGCCGACGGGATGCGCATCGCCCCGCCGCCGCTGACAATACCCGGATTTAGCAAAAGCATGGCCTGGCATGAACGTAGCCATCGCGACCCGGCGCAACAGTGGCTGAGGGAGCTGTTGTTCAGGACTAACCAGCAAAAGTAAATAAACAGATTAAAAAGAAACAAAATAAACCACAAACAGGCACATGAACGCATATTATTTAACACAACCGTTGCTTCAGCCCTTTTATCTGTTCATGTCGCAGCGGCGCCTTAGCATTATAAAACCGCGGCACAAATAGTTTAAATAAAAGGGGACAGAGTCAATTGCGCCACAATTGAACAAATAACCACCAGATCTTCAGCGTTTAATAATCTACTTAATACTCATTTTTGACCCCCATCACAAAAACAGCACCTTCTCGTTGATAAAAATACCCCCGACTTCAGTACGAACTTTCACTTATCGTAAAATTCAAAATTAATAGGAAACCATTATGGGAACAGTTAGCTCAGGCTCTGCTCATAAAATGGGAGTCATTGCCCTGACATTAGTGACCGCATCGAATATGATGGGGTCAGGTGTATTTATGTTACCAACTAATTTAGCAGGCATTGGTTCTATCTCAATATGGGGATGGGTATTTACCATTATCGGTGTTATTGCCCTCGCATTAGTGTTTGCTAAAACCAGTCTCATTACACCACGAACCGGAGGGATCGTTGCTTATGCCAGCGATGCTTTTGGGCCATTTATCGGATTTCAAACTACCATCTGTTACTGGATAAGCGCCTGGGTTGGTAATGTTGCCTTACTGGTTGCTGGCGTTGGATATCTAAGTTTCTTTTTCCCTGAATTAAAAAACCCGGTCTATGGCTGTATCGCTGCCATTATTATTTTGTGGGCATTTGTATTCCTTGCGAGTTTCGGTGCCAGGGTCGCCGGTCGGGCACAGTCCTTCACCGCAACCTGTGGCCTTGTCGTTATTTTAGGCGTGGGCCTGGTGGGTTGGTTCTGGTTTAACCCAGAAATGTATTCCGAAGTTTATAATGCGACCGGGCGCAGTAATTCCTCCGCAATTATTTCTGCATCCTCGATTGCTCTCTGGGGATTCTTAGGAATTGAATCTGCTGTCGTCTCAACAGGGCAAGTTGAAAATCCTGAGCGTACCGTACCTCGTGCGACGGTAATGGGACTGCTTATCGCCTCTGTATGTTATGTCGGGAGTTGCACCGTCATCATGGGCCTGGTTCCGCATCATGTTCTGATCACCTCGGCTGCGCCATTCGCAGACGCCGCGCGCTACATGTTCGGTAATATGGCGGGTAACATTGCCTCCGCCTTGAGTATTATTGCCTGCTTCGGCTCAATCTCGGGTTGGCTCATTTTGCAGTCAGAAGGGCCACGTGCAGGTGCTCAGCAAGGCCTGTTCCCGAAATTTTTCTCTGACACCAATAAACAGGATGTCCCGATGAAAAGTCTTATTTTCACCGGTATTCTGATGAGCATTGTATTACTGCTTACCGCCTCACCAAACCTCGCCAAGCAGTTTGAAGTCATTATCTTAATGTCAGTATTCGCTTCTTTGCTCCCGTATATGTATGCATTGATCTCCTTACCGATCATTCTCGTATCAAAGAAAATGAACCGCGGCAGCACCTTTATGTTTTACTGCACGCTTGTCGTCATTGGCATGATCTACTGTATTTTCGCCTTACTGGGGTCAGGTAGCGATTCCATGTTCTGGGGAATACTTATGATGATGGTGACTATTCCTTTATTTTCTTTCGTGGCTGCAGGAAAAAGCAAAAAAGGCCAAACCACTCTCTATTTAGACAAGTAAATCCAGATATATAAATAAGAACACCAAGGAGTTTAAAATGACATTATCCATTAGCGATCAAAATAAACTTGATTCTTTCTGGTCATATTGTGTAAAAAACCAATATTTTAATATCGGATATCCTGAATCGGCAGATTTTGATTACACCATCCTTGAACGTTTCATGCGCTTCTCAATCAACAACTGTGGTGACTGGGGGGAATACTGCAACTACTTATTAAACTCCTTTGATTTTGAAAAAGAGGTCATGGAGTATTTCGCCCAGCTATTTAAAATCCCATTTGAAGAAAGCTGGGGGTATGTGACCAATGGCGGTACCGAAGGCAATATGTTTGGCTGCTATCTGGGTCGGGAGATTTTCCCCAACGGTACACTATACTACTCGAAAGATACCCATTACTCTGTGGCAAAAATCGTCAAGCTGTTGCGCATAAAATCGACGCTTGTTGAATCGCAGCCCAATGGTGAGATGGATTATGCCGATTTAATCAAAAAAATAAAACGCGACAATGAAAAGCACCCCATTATTTTTGCAAATATCGGGACTACCGTTCGCGGAGCTATTGATAATATTGCCATCATTCAGCAATCAATTAGCGAACTGGGCATTGAGCGCAAAGATTATTATCTTCACGCTGACGCGGCGCTGAGCGGAATGATCTTACCTTTTGTGGATAATCCACAGCCGTTTAACTTCGCAGATGGCATTGATTCCATTGGTGTTTCCGGACACAAAATGATTGGCTCACCGATTCCTTGCGGCATTGTTGTTGCTAAAAAGAAAAATGTCGATCGGATCTCTGTAGAGATTGATTATATTTCTGCTCACGATAAAACCATTTCAGGTTCGCGTAACGGTCATACCCCACTCATGATGTGGGAGGCAATTCGTAGCCATTCATGGGAGGAGTGGCGGCGTCGCATCGAACGCAGCCTGAATATGGCGCAATATGCCGTTGACCGTTTTCAGTCCGCGGGAATTGATGCCTGGCGCAACAAAAACTCCATCACCGTCGTCTTCCCTTGCCCATCAGAGGCCGTCTGGAAGAAACACTGTCTTGCTACATCTGGCGATATTGCCCACCTCATCGCCACCGCGCACCACCTTGATTCCAGCAAAATTGATGCACTGATTGATGACGTGATCGCCGACCTGAAAAAACAGGCCGCATAGTAAAAGGGCAGTGATAATCACTCACTGCCCTCCAGGACAGACGTCACCGATGCCGAGACCAATCAATATCGGTGCGTCCTTCAGGCTCTGTTTCTACGGAGCCTTAATTCAGATTACCGCTTTGTCGATATGTTGTAACGACAAAATTGTGCCTGAGACATTCGCCGGGGAGACATCAGACTCCGCTGCGACTGTTTTTCATCATCCACCTAATGGGGACTGGCATGAGTAAATGCTGCGCGAGAACCAATCAGATGGGCCTGCTTGCCCTGACCGTGATGACAGCATCAAATATGATGGGAAGCGGGGTCTTTATGCTGCCCGCCACACTCGCACGTATCGGTGCGATTTCCGCGTGGGGATGGGGGGTCGCTTTTTTAGCCATTACTGCACTGGCACTCATCTTTTGCAAAATGAGTGAGTTATTTCCACGAAATGGGGGAATTATTGCCAGTATAACGGCGAGTTTTGGCCCTTTCGTTGGCCTGCAAATGACCCTGTTTTACTGGCTTTCAACGTGGATTGGCAATTGCGCCTTGCTACTTGCCGGCGTGGGCTATCTCTCCTATTTCTTCCCCGCACTGCATAACCCCCTCTACGGCACCAGCGCTTGTATTATCTTGTTATGGCTCTCTGTCCTGTGGGGATTAAGAGGTGCAAAGCTGGTGGGATACGCTCAGCTGTTTACCGGTGGGTGCATGGTGGTGGTCATCCTGAGCATCGGTATGCTGGGCTGGTGGCATTTTGATGCCGGGCGTTATCAGATGAGCTGGAATGTCAGTAACCATAGCGACCTGCAGGCCATTATCAACGCCGCCACGATATCGTTATGGGGATTCCTCGGTATTGAATCGGCATCAGTCTCTTTTGGGCAGGTAAAAAATCCCCGTCGCACCGTCCCTCTGGCGACCTTACTGGGCTTAGCCATTGCGGGGTTATGCTATGCCACATCCACCAATGTCATGATGGGCATACTGCCACATGATGTTCTGGTGAATTCATCCTCCCCCTTTGCCGACAGCGCTGCCGCGATGTGGGGGAAAGTCGCCGGCTCTCTGATTTCCGCTATGGTGGTTATCGCCTGTCTTGGCGCAATGCCTGGCTGGCAAATTCTCCAGACAGAAGTCCCCAGAGCCGCCGCAGAGGATGGACTTTTACCGGATTTTTTTGCCCGAATAAACCGTCATGGTGTTCCGTGGGCAGGGCTCGTTTTCACTGCATCTTTGATGACCCTGCTCCTGCTGCTAACGCTGTCACCTGATTTACAAAGCCAGTTCAAAACCATTATTACCCTGGCCATCTCCGCCAGCCTTCTACCCTACGCTTTCGCTGCCATTTCACTCCCGGTAATGATGGTCATCAATCGCCAGAAGAAACATACAAACTTCTATTGCTACTGCTGCCTCAGCTTCGTTGCGCTTTGTTTCATCACATTAGCCCTTATGACAGAAAGTTCGGCAACGGTGGTGTGGGGAATCGTTTTACAGCTGGCCACTCTCCCTCTTTATCTTTTCTACATTGCCAGGCGTCATCGTCAAAAAAATGACGTCTCAGAAACACGCCCAACAAAACCCTCTTTTTCTAATTTAAGTAAGGAGTTGTCATGAACAAGATCCAGGCTATACGAGGTATGAGAGACGTTCTTCCCGATGAAACCCCCATGTGGCAGTGGCTGGAAAGAAAGCTCCACCATATGGCATTTCGTTACGGATATCAGGAGATGCGGTTGCCACTGCTCGAACCCGTGACGCTGTTCGAACGAGCGGTGGGTGAGGCGACTGATATCGTTTCAAAAGAAATGTATGATTTCACAGATAAAAGTGGTGAACATATCACTCTTAGACCTGAAGGAACCAGCGGCTGTATGCGTGCCGTGCTGGAAAACAATATGTGTTACAACAAGTCACAGCGCTTGTGGTATCAAGGACCGATGTTTCGCTATGAGCGCCCGCAAAAAGGCCGCTTGCGCCAGTTTACACAATTTGGCATCGAAGCATTCGGCATGTCCGGCGCCGACGTGGATGCCGAGCTCATTTTTATGGTTCGGGATCTCTTTGAAGATTTAAATATTACTCAGAACGTCCGCCTTGAAATAAACTCCCTCGGCACCTCCGCAGAACGGCAGGCGCACCGCGAAGAGCTGGTCAAATGGTTCACTCAGCATGCCGCTATGCTCGATGAAGATAGCGTGAAACGTCTTGCCATCAACCCCTTACGTATTCTCGACAGTAAAAATCCTGACCTTCAGAACGTTATTGAACATGCTCCACGTCTGCTTGATTTTTTAGGTGAAGAGTCTCGCCAGCATTTTGATACCCTACGGACGATTTTGGATAATGCAGGAATTACCTATCAAATTAACCCCCGCCTGGTACGCGGCTTAGATTATTACTCTCGGACGGTCTTCGAATGGGTTACTGATGATTTAGGGTCTCAGGGTACCGTTTGTGGTGGTGGCCGCTACGATGGCCTCGCAGAACTGTTTAGCGGCAAGAAACTTCCCGCATGTGGTTTTGCCATCGGTATCGAACGCTTACTCTTGCTGCTACAAACCGTTTGTGACGGCCAGAACCCACAATGGCAATCGGCACCTGATATTGCTATTACCAGCGAGCTAAATGATGGTGGTATCCGCGCACAGATGCTGGCTTGTCAGTTACGCAGAGACCTGCCTGGTTTAAACGTATTGACTGATTGCAGCGGCGCGAAATTAAAGCGGCAACATCAAAATGCGCTTAAAAGTGGTTGCCAATACATTCTTACAATTAATTATGACGAGAATCTTCGGCTGTGGAATTTGCAAAATAATCAGCAAGAATCCATGAGTATAGAGCAGGTAAAATTACAGATTTCAGAAATTAGTCACAAATAAAAAAGTGAGCTATCAAACTACCCTTGTCGTTTTTTGGTAGCTCCTGTAAGATCTTCAAATATGGGAGTGAGAATGATTAACATTAAGACAATCATAATAAAACAAACATCCTGCCTCCCTCCTTATATTATCAATCACTAAATTAAGTAATTTAACTATGCCGCGAAAAAACAGATTATTCATTGATGGCATCCCTCATCTTGTAAAACTGTCAGGGCATAATGATGAGGTTATATTTAAAGATGACGAAGACATTAGCAATCTTTATCATTGCGTTGATAATGCATTAGCTATTTACAGCATAAAACTACATGCATATTCATTGTCGTTGCAAAAAATAACATTGCTCCTTTCTGCCCCGGACAAAGAAAGCCTGGGACGTTTCATGCAGCACCTTGGGAAAGGTTACGCGCATGATTTCAACCACCGACATCAGCGGCATGGCACGCTGTGGGATAGCCGTTATGATTGCAGCCCGGTCGAACCCAATGCGTATTTTTTACTCGTTAAAAAATATATTGAATGTCACTGCACTGATGAGTTTTCCCATCACAGCTCTGCCGATGCGCCGCAGCAACGAATTACACCTCATGACGAGTATTTACGTCTGGGTGAAAATGCATTACAACGTCGCAATATTTATCAACAGTTTTGCCTCGGCAGCATGAGTCCGGCAATAATAACGCGGATTGAATCTGCATTAACCCAAAATTGCCTGCTGGCTACCACCGCATACTCTAAATCACTTGAGGAAAAACTCCAACGGAATTTACGTCCGCGGAAAATAGGCCGCCCCAGGAAACATGACCACAATCCCGCAGCAACCTGGGAGTGGCTAGAAAAAAAAGCAGAATACCTGTTGCGCCAGTATTGTTATCACGAAATACGAACCCCGTTGCTGGAAAAACTTGAGGAAGATTTAACTCAGTCTTTTTGTTCTGACTCCGGCGAGCTTTTATTAAATCATCAGGCATTACTTCGCGGTGATGGCACCATGGGGTGCTTACGGCTACTGTCACAGCATCGAAATTTGCAAACTGAAACAAGAGTCTGGTATCAGGGGACCATGTTTCGTCGTCAGCATCAGCAAAATATTAGCCAGTTTCACCAGCTGGGTGTTGAGACCTTCGGCTATTCCGATATTGGCATTGAAATCGAACTTATTTCCCTGCAGTACGATTTTTTTAAATCTCTTCAGTTATTACCGTTCATCGACCTCAAAGTTAACACTACCGGAAATCAGGAAGAGTTTGCGCATTTTCGTCATGCCCTACAACAATACTACCGTCCTTTCGCCGCCCTGTTGAACGCCCAACAACTTAACTGGCTCAACACCCGTCCGGAACGTTTATTAACGGATAAAGACAGTTTAATGCAGCGTCTTGCGGAACCGTCTCCTCAATTAGAGTCATGGATATCAGCCCGCTCACGTCAGCGATTCACCCGGCTCTGTGACACCCTGACGGCCTTGCATATCCCGTTTACTCACGACCGCAAACTTTTCCCCGTGAATAACTACAATGATCTTATTTTTGAGTGGCACTCTGACGCCCCGTATCGCCATCAATTGTTATGCCGGGGAGGACGCTATGATCATACTGCCAGCCAGCTGATTGGCCACCCTGTGTCCGCCTGTGGGTTTGCTTTTATGCTGGAACCCATCATGCATCTGCTCAGCAGTACCAAAAAAGTTAACTTACCCGGCAAGCATATTGATCTGGTGATTATTCCATGTCAGGAAAGAGCCCGCAGCGTGGCATTGACCCTGAGCCGGCGCTTACGCCGCAGTTTTCCACATTTAAGCATTCTGAATGATTGTTCTTCTTTACGGCTCGCAACCAGACAAAAAAATGCCCAGCGTCAGGGCGCGCGCTTTATTTTACTTATTGATGGCAATGAGACCGAAGTGACATTTTACGACGAAGAAAATCATGATTGGGTACAAATTTCACTCAACGATGTCGTCGCCCATTTGAGTCATTCACTGATGATGTAATAAAAAAGCCCGGCATAAATGCCGGGCAACGTTACCCATACGTATCACTCAGGCATTCTGCAAAACGGGTTTCTTTTTCTCGCGACGAATTTTACGTTCTTCAAAGACCGCGACGATAGCCATCAGGCAGATACAGCCGATAGCTGCCGCATCCAGCGCCGCAAAGGTACCCGCCCAGCCGGTCAGGCCAAAGACCGGCGTGCCGTCGGCAATCATTCCCAGCCCCAGTTTGGCAAAGCTGTCGCCGATCAGGTAAGCAAAGGTGCCTTTGATACCGTCCGCCGCACCGATAGCTTTTTTCGGGACGAACCCTACCGCCGCAACGCCGATCAGCAGCTGCGGGCCAAAGACCAGGAAGCCTAAGGCAAACAGCGACATCAAATAGACATACTGGTTGCTGGCATGCTGGTAAACGCCAAGGGTTGCGATAATTAACGCCAGCGCGATACAGGCCACCAGCGCACGACGGCCGTTCGCCAGATCCGACAGCCAGCCCCACAGCAGCGTTCCGACCAGCGCGCCCACTTCAAACAGGGTAAAGCCCTGAATCGCCACCTCTTTGGAGAGCTTCAGCTCCTGGAAGGCATAGACCGTCGACCACTGATCGATACCGATGCGCACCACATAGAGGAAGATGTTGGAGAAGCACAGCAGCCAGATGACTTTGTTTTTCAGGACATACTCGACGAAAATCTGCCATTTGGTCATGGCGTTCTCTTCCGTCTCTTTGTCCTCTTCACTGATCTCTTCGCCGAACAGCTCTTCGGCATTGCCGAGGCCGTAGGATTCCGGAGAGTCGCTACCAAAACGCAGACCGATAAAACCGACAATCAGCGCAATAATCGACGGGAAGATGAACATGCCGATAACGTGGCCGTCGAACAAATAGTTCGCGCCGAACAGCGCCACGCCCGCAGCGCCCGCGCCGCCAAGGTTGTGAGAGATATTCCAGAAGCCGAGGAAGGTGCCGCGCTTACGACGTGGCGTCCATTTGGTAATGGTTGAATAGCTACACGAACCGCCGGTGCTCTGGAAGAAACCGCTCAGCGCATAGAAGGCGATCATCAGGAACAGACTGGTTGAACCGGCCCCCATACTGGCGCTAAAGCCGAGCATACAGATGGCGGAGAGGATCAGCATAAACGGCAGGAACTGCTTGGTATTTTTCCCGTCCGCGTAGTAGGACACCAGCGTTTTACCCACGCCGTAGGTGATCGAGAAGCCCAGGCCAATCATCCCCAGCTGGGTCATGCTCAACCCGTAGGTGGAGATCATGTCGTTCTGGGCGATGTTAAAGTTTTTGCGGATCAGATACATCGTCAGGTAGCCGATAAAGACCACCAGATAGGACTGCATGAACGGTTTGAACCACATTTTACGCCGCACATCGAGCGGCAGATCCAGGGTCGGCTTGCGCACCTGGTTTAGAAAGGCCAGCATAGGACACTCCGGGCTAATTTTTATACCTGAGAATGGCAGGCATTGTAAAAAGCCGCGCGGAGACTGGCCTGAGACAGTGTCCCGGCGGAACCGGGAAAATTTCTTAGTTTTGCCCCACTCGGGGTAAAAAGGAGAGGCAGGTCACGCTTCGCTGGCGGTTCTTGGCGCCTGAGCGTTTAAAAACGGCAGCAGCAGCAGCGCAGAAATGCCGGCAGCAATAGCAATCGCCACGAAAAAGCCGCTCCAGTGCCAGATTTCCATTACCTGCGCCAGCGGCCAGCCGGAAAGCGATGCCCCGAGATAGGCAAACAGTCCGACAAACCCGGTTGCCGCGCCCGCCGCTTCTTTGTGGGAACACTCCGCCGCCGCCATGCCAATCAGCATCTGAGGGCCAAACACAAAGAAACCGGTGGTAAAGAAGCAGGCCGCCTGCATCACATAGCTGGCAAAAGGCATCAGCCACAAACCGCCGACCGAGAGCAAAATGCCGGCGGCGAAAATCAGGTTCATCGGTCCACGGTTGCCGTTAAACAGCTTATCCGATCCCCAGCCTGCGACCAGCGCGCCAATAAAACCGCCCAGCTCGAACATCGTCACCGCCGAATTAGCGGTTACCAGGTCGACGCCCAGCGTCTCCGACATATACAGGTTGCCCCAGTCGTTAATCGCCGCCCGCACCACGTATACCAGTACGTAGCACAGCGACAGCAGCCAGATATAGGGATTCAGCAGCACGTATTTGGTGAGGATCTCTTTGCGCGTCAGCCCCGCCCCTTCCTGCTGCTGGGCAATCTCCAGCTCGTCATGCCGCCAGTCCCCCACCGCCGGCAGCCCCACGACCTGCGGCCGGTCGCGCAGTCGCCAGCAGAGGAACAGCCCGGCGAGAATCGCCAGCATCCCGGCAATCATCATCCCGGTACGCCAGCCGTAGTGTAGCGCCGCCGCGCCGACCACCATCGGAATCAGCGCCCCGCCGACGTTATGCGCGGTATTCCACAATGCCCACCAGCCGCCGCGCTCGGTTCGCGAATACCAGGCCGTCAGCAGACGGGCGCACACCGGCGACCCCCAGCCCTGGAAAAAGGCGTTCAGCGCCCACAGCAGAGCGAACGCCCATAGCGAGGTGGAGAAACCAAACAGAATATTGACCACGCCGGTGGCGATAAGGCCCAGCCCCATAAAATAACGGGCGTTGGAACGGTCGCTGACGATACCGGAGAAAAACTTCGACAGCCCGTAGGTGATGTAAAACAGCGTCGCCAGCAGGCCAATATCGCTGCGGGTCAGGACGTTGCTGGCGAGAATTTCCGGTACCGCGGCGTTAAAGCTTTTGCGCGTGAAATAAAACAGGGCATAGCCCAGCCAGATGGTCATCAGAATATGACGCCGCCAGTAGCGGTAGCGTTCATCCAGCGCCTGTTTATCGGCAACCGGCGCCGCATCGGGCGGGGATTTCAGAAAGCTCAGCATCATAACTCCTCAGACATAACGGCGCGGCAGGCTGACGCAGACCCGGGTGCCGTGCGTGCAGGAGATAGTGAGCGTGCCGCCCAGCGCCGTCACACGTTCGCGCATGCCGGTCAGGCCAAAGCCCTGCAGCCCGGTACCCGGCGGCAGCCCGCAGCCATCATCTTCAAGTACCAGCATCAACCGCTGACCCTGCTGCCAGCCCTGCAGCGTCACCGCGCTGGCGCTGGCATGCTTAACGATGTTATTCAGCCCTTCCTGGCAGACGCGAAACAGCGTCACGCGCTGGTTTTCGCTTAAGGCGGCCTCATCAATGCGCCAGTCGAGATGGCTGACTATCCCGCGATCTTCCAGCTCCATTTCGCGCATCAGCGAACGTACCGCCTGTTCAAGGGTCAGATCGTCGAGCTGACGCGGGCGCAGACGACCCAGCAGCCGACGAACCGAGTCGTAAACCCCCAGCGAGAGCTGCTCAATAAGCTGGCCGCTCTGTTTCACGCCGCCGTTTTCCGGCGCCAGACGCTGCACAATCCCGGCCTGGGTGCGAATCGCGGTGATCGTCTGGCCGATGTCATCATGCAGTTCGCGCGCGACGTCCCGGCGCACGCTCTCTTCCGTTTCCAGCAGCCGCTCCGCCAACCGCCGGTTGCGCGCCAGTTCGCTTTGCAGCGACTGGTTCAGCTCGCGCAGACGCTGAATACCGGCGCCCAACAGCAGCCCGGTCAGGCTCTGCGCCAGCAGTGAGAGCAGCAAATCCACCGGGTGATCGTGCCAGGTCTGGCTGGCGATTAACGCGATAGCGTTCATTAGCGCGGCGATCAGCGCCCCCTGCCAGCCGTAATGCCAGGCTAAAGCGATAATCGGCAGCGCCAGGCAGAAAGGGGTGAAACGCGAGAGTTCGGCGGGCAGTCCCAGCTGTAGCCAGAGGCTGACGGTAAACAGCAGCAGATACCAGATAAGATGCCGCCCTCGCCAGTTGATCGGCTGTGAAACCAGCGATGGCCCCAGCGGTCGCCAGACGGTGCTGGTGAGATAGTGCCAGATAACCAGGCAGGTCGGGGCCAGCGTCAGACCGCCGGTTAACGTCAGCAGCAGCGCGTTCAGTCCGTCGCTCCCTTCGCTCATCCACGGCAGCGATTGCAGCAGCGCGGCGGCAATCAGCGCCCCGCCCTGACGCAGCAATGTGAGCCAGTCGCGCTGGTGACGATAGCGTGAAATGAGCGCCACCGGCAGCAGCGCCAGCACACTACCGATCATCAATATTATCGGATGCGCCAGCGCCACTTCCTGCGCCAGCCAGAAGATCAGCAGCCATTCAGCGCCCAGTAACACCGGCCAGTAGCCGCGCGGACACTGAAGCATCAAACCCAGCCGCAGGCCAAAAGGGAACAGCAGGACGGCAAGATCCGGTCGTTCGACCAGGTGCAGGCTGATGCTCCACAGGCAGAACCACGCGGCGGAGAAAATACAGAAGCAGCCGGCCACCGAAAGCAGCCGGGAGAGGAACGGTCTCATTGCCAGCTATCGAACATACGCCGCGCCAGCTCAACATCGTTGCTGACGCCCAGCTTTTCCAGCAGATTCGCGCGATGCACATGTACGGTTTTTGGCGATAATGCCAGCTCGGCGGCGATCTCTTTTACCGCCATCCCCTGCGCCAGCTTTTCCGCCACCTGCCGTTCGCGGCGGGTGAGCGGATCCTGGCGGCCTGCCGCCAGCTTCATGGCGATATCCGGCGTCAGGTAACAGCCGCCGGCCGCCACCGTTCTGACCGCGGCGATCAGCTCATCCGGGCTACAGCGTTTGGAGAGAAAACCGCGGGCGCCGGCATTCAACGCCTGTTCCACCAGCGCCGGGCTGTCGTGAACAGAGAGCATGATGGTCGCCATGCCTTTCGGCAGCTGACTGAGCAGCTCAAGTCCTGACATATCCGGCATCGAGATATCACAAATACAGACCTGTACGCCGCGCCCGGGGAGTCCCGTCAAGGCTTCGCGGGCGGAACCGAATTCGGCAACCACCTGGAAATCGGCTTCCAGCCCCAGCAGCTGCGCAAATCCGGAGCGGACGATAAGATGATCGTCGATAAGGGCAATGGTGGTCATGACGTGTCCTGGCGGGTTAAAAAACGCGCTTACCTTAACGATAAGCACGTTGTTGTTCAAGCCTTGCGCAGGATTATCCGCCTCAGGCGATACCGGTGGTCACCGTGAAGCTCCGGGTTTGCTGCGGCGCCAGCGAAATCAGACTGCCATTACGCTGAGCCGCGAGGAATCCCTCGGGCCGACAGGTGGCGGGCAGCGCGAAGGCGGCAACCTGCTGATCGCCGTTATAGAGGATCCAGCGGGTAACATAATTGAACTCAGTGCTGGAGAACCGCGTGACAAACGTGGTGCCATCCGGCGCTATCATGCGAAATTCCGGGCTGTCGGTGTAGCGATCCAGCTTATCGGCAAAAAAGACGATTTCCGGATCGTAATATTGCGGCTCACATAACGTGGTCAGCGAGGCCTCGCCTTGCAGGAGACGCTGATTGAACGCCAGCCACGATTCCGTCGGCTGTACATGGGCCGGTACCGACTCGCGCAGCGAGAGCGCTTCATCCGGGATATTCTGGCTGAAGGTCGCCTGGGCTACGTAGGCATAGTTCATATGGCACATGTACTGCAGCGGCATGGCGACAGAGGCAAGATTGGTCACCGTCATCTGGATATCAAACAGCGCGCTGGCTCGCCGTAAGGCCACCGTCGGCCGCGCCTCATAGTGATGACCAAAGCCCATCACGTATTCGTAGCGCCCCGCCACGCGCAGGCAGTCGGCCTCCAGTTCAAGCCAGGCTTCATCCATGGCCGCGCAGGCCATTTCACCATGCAGCGGGTGGGTATCCTGCGGCGACGGACAGCCGTTCGCCAACAGTCCTGAGTGGAAAGCAAAACAGCCATAGGTGGCCACCACCTCCGCTGCCGGCTTCGGTTCGCTGAACATATTACGCATGGTCAGATCGTGGCCGTCAAACTCGGCATCCCAGATCATTTGCCCAAGCCAAGGCAAAATCACCAGATAGCCGCGCGCATTTTCCACCCGCAGCCCCTCTACGCCGCTGGCATAGCGAAAAGCCGTTACCGTGAAGTCATCATTCGCCAGCAGCGTGCGCGGTTGCTCGCTAAAGAGCTGGCGCCATAAAGGTAAGCGTGTCGTCATGATCGTTCTCCTCAGGATGCCGTCGCTTCAGTCAGCGCACGGCGGACTTTGCATTCACGCCAGAAATAGACGCCGACGTAGATGAAGCACAGCATCGGTACCAGGAAAGAGACCTGCAGCGAGTGGAACATATCCGCCACGAAGCCCTGAATCGCTGGGACGACGGCAGCACCAATAATCGCCATCACAATCACCGCACCGGCCATTTCAGTATGTTCGTTATCCACCGTATCAAGCGTACCGGCATAGATGGTTGCCCAGCACGGCCCGAACAGCACGCTCACCAGCACCGCCACGTAGACCGCGCTAAAGCTCGGCGCCAGCGCCACGTACGCAAGGAACAGTGCGCCGATAACCGAGTAGAGAATCAGCACTTTTTCCGGCGTGAAGCGGGTCATTAAAATGTTGGCGATAAACTTGCCAATAAAGAAGCAGGCAAAGCTATAGACCATAAACGTTGAGGCATCGCGCTCGTTGATATCACCCAGTTCCAGCGCAAGGCGAATGGTGAACGACCAGACGGTGACCTGCATACCGACATACAGGAACTGGGCGGCAATTCCGCGACGAAAACGTGCGTTGGTGGCCAGGTAGCGCAGCGTGTCGGCTGCCGACGGGCGTTTATGGTTCGCCGTCTGCGCAACTTTACAGGTCGGGAAGCGCGTCAGCAGGAACAGCACCATAACCACCACCAGTACCATGATCATGTACTTGTAAGGCTCAAGGGTGTTTTCCAGCATCAGAACTTTAAAATTATGAATCTGCTCGGCATTCATCCCGGCCATCTGTTTTTCCAGACTTTCGCCATCGGAAAAGACCAGATATTTACCCAGCAAAATACCGGCTGCCGCGCCAATCGGATAAAAGGTCTGGCTGATGTTCAGGCGCAGCGTGGCATGGCTTTTCGGGCCGATCATCGAACTGTAGGTGTTCGCTGCCGTCTCGAGAAAGCTCAGGCCGATGGCGATCGCGAAAATCGCGGCCAGGAACATGGTGTAGGTTGCCATGTGCGAAGCCGGGAAAAAGAGCGTACAGCCGACGATATAAAGCGTCAGCCCCGTGAGAATAGCGACCTTATAGCTGGTGTTTTTAATCACTAACGACGCCGGAATCGCAATTAAAAAATAACCGCCATAAAATGCGCTCTGGACCAACGCGGAGGCAAAGTTACTTAATGCAAATACGCTTTTAAACTGCGTAATTAAAATATCATTTAAGGCCGCAGCACATCCCCATAACGGGAATAAGCAGGATAACAAAATAAACTGGAACAGAGGCGTTTTGTTCAGATAGCCGTCAGGCATCTGAATGATGTTTTTATCGTTCATAGTGCTACCTTTTACAGTGCAGGGTGATTATTCGTTTAACGACAGATATTCATTAAACTGCTCGATACTGGGATAAGACGATTGCGTGCCTTTGCCGGTGACGCTGAAGGCGGCAAAGAGAGCGGCTTTTTTCATGGCGGATTCAACATCTCCGCTCTGGACGTAATAGTGAGCAAAGCAACCGATAAAGGCATCGCCTGCGCCGCTGGTATCTACCGCGCTGACTTTAAATGCCGGGACATGCACTTCCTGAGTGCGCGTCATCCACAGCGCGCCTTTCTCACCCATGGTCACAATAATATTATTGAGACCTTTTTCAACGAGGCTCCGGGCGGCGGCACGAATATTATCGTAAGTATCAACAGGCAGGCCGGTTAATATTTCCAGCTCGGTCTCATTGGGAACAAAGAAATCACATTTACAGGCATAAGACATATCTAATTCGCGCAGAGCCGGCGCTGGATTTAATAACACTTCAATGCCGTGCTTTTTACCAAATTCGATAGCGTGGTATACCGTTTCCAGCTGAACCTCAAGCTGTAAAACAATCAGCTGGCATTTTTTTAAATCCTCGGCGGCGCGATCGATATCTTCAGGAGAGAGGAACTTGTTGGCGCCTTTAATAATAAGAATGCTGTTGCTGGAGTTGGCATTCACAAAGATCGGCGCCACGCCGCTGCTGGTGCAGGGGACTTTCTCAACATAGGTGGTATTGATGCCCCAGGACTCAAGATTGCGAATCGTGTTATCCGCAAAGATGTCATCCCCTACCTTGGTCAACATCAGCACTTTCGAATTGAGCTTCGCGGCCGCAACGGCCTGGTTGGCCCCTTTTCCGCCGCAGCCAATTTTGAACGCCGGCGCCTCAAGGGTTTCCCCCTCTTTCGGCATCTGGTTGGTGTAGGTGATGAGATCCACCATGTTGGAGCCAATAACCGCGATATCCATTTTACTACCTCTCAGAAACAATCACACAACAATGATATTATCGTAACATTATCATGTTACTTTAGTACCATTTGTGACCATGATCGCGATTGCAGTATCATTACGTGTTTATTTATCATCCAGAAAAATGTGGGCAATCGAGAGAGGAAGAAAAATAAAAATCAAAAAACACAATATAACAAACTGAAAATAAACAGATTATTTTGACAAAAACGAGATCGAACGGACTTTTAATTCGCAAGGGGCCGCAGTATAGTAATGTGAATGCATAATGTTTCAGCAGGGACAAAAATGTTACCAAAGGAACATTTGCCAAATGAATTGCGGAGAGTGTGAATGGAGACCAAGCAAAAAGAACGTATACGTCGTCTGATGGAACTGCTGAAGAAAACCGACCGAATCCATCTTAAAGACGCCGCGCGTATGCTGGAAGTCTCTGTGATGACGATTCGCCGGGATCTCAGCCAGGAAAACGACGAACCGCTGCCGCTCACGCTGCTAGGCGGCTACGTGGTGATGGTCAACAAACCCTCATCGCCTTCCGTTACGCCAGCGCTGGCGACAAAACCGGCCCATCATCGCGACGATCTGCCCATTGCCATCCTCGCCGCCGGCCTGGTCAGCGAAAACGACCTGGTCTTTTTTGATAACGGCAGCGAAATGCCGCTGGTCATCAATATGATCCCCGATGACATTACCTTTACCGGCATTTGCTATTCACATCGGGTGTTTATGGCCTTAAATGAAAAGCCCAACGCCACCGCCATCTTATGCGGCGGCACCTATCGGGCGAAGAGCGATGCCTTCTACGATACCGGCAACCCCTCGGCGCTGGATTCACTCAATCCGCGGAAAGTGTTTATCTCCGCCAGCGGCGTTCACGAACATTTTGGCGTCAGCTGGTTTAACCCCGACGACCTCGCCACGAAACGTAAAGCGATGGATCGCGGCCTGCGAAAAATCCTGCTCGCGCGCTACGCGCTGTTCGACGATGTTGCGCCTGCCAGTATTGCGCCGCTGCCGGCATTTGATGTGCTGATCAGCGATCGTCCGTTACCGGCAGACTATGCCACGCACTGCCGGAACGGGTCGGTAAAAGTCATCACGCCGGACTCCGAAAGCGAATAACTTAGCGCCATCCCACCAGACGTAGATTGTTGCAGCCAGTCTGGACACGGACAGCGCGGAAAAACCAGAGCGTACACGCAGTACGTGATGATTTGGCGCACTGCCCAGGGCCAGAGTGGCACATCAAATAGCCTACCGGGCCAGGCTCTTACTCAAAGAAGACGGCAATTTTATTAAACATGGAAGGATCGGACTGGTTACGCGCCACCTTCTCTACGTCCTCCAGTTTTTCAATCTGACTGATCATCTGCCCCAGCCGCTGGTCATCATTCACCAGGAGCCAGATGCGGCTGTGGTTGCTGTTCTGAATCGGTAAACAGAGAATACCTTCCACGTTGAACGCGCGGCGGGCAAACAGGCCACAGACGTGGGTCATCACTCCCGGATGGTTGCGGACGGTGAGTTCCAGAATAACGTTGTCATGAGTCTGCTGTTGCATGGTTTATTCCCCCACCATTTCTGTATTTGCCGCTCCCGGCGGAACCATCGGATACACTTTTTCTTCCGCATCAATACGCACATGAATCAGCGCCGGACCGGGACGATCGATGATCGCCTGCAGCGCTGCCTGCGGGTCGGCTTCGTGATTTAAATCGCAGGTTTGCAGACCAAAGCCGGCGGCAATTTGCATAAAATTAATCATTCCGGGATAGGTCGCAGCAAATACCCCCTGCTGATAGAACAGGCTCTGTTGCTGATAGACCAGCCCCAGCGCTTCGTTATTCATCAGGATGATTTTCACATCCAGCTGGTTTTCAGCCGCGGTGGCCATCTCCTGAATGTTCATCATCAGGCTGCCGTCGCCGGAGAAGCAGATGACTTTGCGCTGTGGATTCGCCAGCGCCGCACCGACCGCTGCCGGCAGACCGAATCCCATGGTTCCCAGCCCACCGGAAGTCAGCCATTGGCGCGGGCGATTCAGCGGATAAGCCTGCGCAACCCACATCTGATGTTGACCGACGTCAGTGGTGACGATCGCTTCATCGTTAACGCAGGCGGCAACGGCGTTGATCAGGCCATAATGCGTGAGCGGGTCGCTCTCCTGCGGAATCGGGGAAGGAAACTCACGCTGCAGGTCCGCCACCAGCTGGCGCCACTCGTCGCGCGGCTGGGCGGCGACCTGCGGCGTCAGCTGCGCCAGAACGTCAGCCACATCCCCTTGAATCGCCACGTGCGGCTGCTTGATTTTACCCAGTTCGGAACGGTCGATATCGACGTGAATAATTTTCGCGTTCGGGCAGAACTGCTCGGTTTTACCAATCGCCCGGTCATCAAAACGCGCACCTAAAACAATCAGTAAATCCGCTTCTTGCAGAATAAAGTTAGTGCTACGCGCGCCGTGCATGCCCAGCATGCCCAGCGACAGCGGATGCGCCTTCGGCAGCATCCCCAGCGCCATCAGGGTCATCGTGGTAGGCAGGTTCGCTTTTTCCGCCAGCGCACGCACCTGCTCAGGCGCGTTAATCACGCCGCCGCCCAGATAAAGTACCGGGCGCTTAGCCGCATTGATCATGGCTGCCGCGTCGTGGACGCTGGCGCTGTCAAATGTCGGCGGTGCGGTGCGCGCCCCCGGCTCCGGTAACACCTCCAGCTCGATGGTCGCCGTCTGCACATCCTTAGGAATATCTATCCACACCGGACCCGGGCGGCCGGACTGGGCGATGCGAAAGGCGTCGCTCATCACCTGCGGCAGTTCAGCAATATCGCGGACCAGGTAGTTATGTTTGGTGATGGGGATAGAGATACCGTAGGTGTCGACTTCCTGGAACGCATCGGTCCCAATCATCGATGCCGGAACCTGGCCGGTAATGCACACCAGCGGAATCGAGTCCAGACGCGCATCGGCGATGGCGGTGATCAGGTTGGTGGCGCCCGGGCCGCTACAGGCCATACAGACCGCCGGTTTGCCCTCAGTACGCGCCATCCCCTGAGCGATAAAGCCCGCGCCCTGTTCGTGACGCGCCAGAACGTGGCGAATCTGCGTGCTTTGGCTTAATGCGTCATAGATGGGAAGGATAGAGCCGCCCGGGATGCCTGCAACGGTCGTAATCCCCTGGCGTTCCAGTAAATGAATAACTAACTGTGCGCCGGTAAAGCGCATTTTTTCTGATGTTGTGCCCGAACTTGCCATGCTCCAGTCCTTTTATTTTGAGCCGACTTACCGGGCGAGTGTCGAAAAAAAACCCCGCTCGGTTTGCGCCGGCGGGGTTTGGAATCGTGTTGTTCCGGACCCTACGGCGCATTGCCGACGACGACCACCACACGCACGACGACCACCGCGGCAGGCGCGGTTTTTAGTAGAGTCGAAGTCAGAATGGAAGCGTTCATTAGGGACCTGTTGTGTCGAAAATTTAACTGAATTTATACAAACACAGCCGCCGCCATTAAACAACGGATTTATTTTCATCCACGAGGATTTGTGTGAAGGATCACAATTTCTAACCGGTCGAAAAAAACAAAAAACCCCGCCGGAGCGAGGTTTTTCTCAGTATGTTTACGGCTGGTAACCGCAAGTACACTGTATTACGTCAACGCTGAAAGTATACGCGCGCGCAGACGTTCACGCAATTTTCACCCCGGTTTTTGCCAAAGTAGAGTATGGATGGCGAGCGCAATTTTGTCGAGAAAATACTGTTTATATATACAGTATTTGTTTATACTGAAAACGTTCACGTTGTGTCATTCGGGGCCGCATGTATCACCGGCGCAATAAAGTCCTGGCTGAAACGGGTGGTGCCGTCAGCGCCTTAACCCCGAGAGAGCACACTGTGTTACGTCAACAAATACGCTAATGTCTTCTGGTCACGGTAACGTGTCCCGGCAGACGGCGTATACCCTGGCTGGCAACAGGCGGCGGAAAGGTACGCCAGCCGGTCGTGCTCCTGTACCAGAGGAGACGCGTATGGGTGCCGTGGATATTGTTGTTCTTATCCTGAAACTCATGGTTGCCGTGTTGCAACTGCTTGATGCTGTCCTGAAACAGCTGCGCTGATTCAGGTTCAAGTCGCACCTGAGAGGGGCGGGAAACCGCCCCTCTACAGGCGGTTCCCATTAACCTTATGCTGACTTGCTGGAGAAAATCATGCCACCGCTGTTGATTGCCGCCACCACGCCCGACGACCCCGGGTTTCTTGCTTTGCGCAGTGAAAGCCTCGCCCAACATTTCAATATGCTGCGCCGCCTGGCGGAGAACTGGCAAAGCGGGAAAAACCGCTTCAGTGCGCCAGGTGAAAAACTGCTGGGCGCCTTTGTCGGCGGTCAGCTGGTGGGAGTTTGCGGGCTGAATGTTGACCCCTTCAGCCCGCAGCTGCGAACCGGACGCATCCGCCATTTATACATCAGCGACGCCTTTCGTCGGCGGAAAATTGGCCAGCAGCTGCTGGTGGCCGTCATCACCCACTCCGGCACCTGGTTTGATTTTCTCAACACTCATGCGCCGCCGTCGGCGTGGCCGTTTTATGAATCGCTTGGATTTCGCCCGGTTTATGATGAGCCGCGGGTCACTCATCGCCTGTTCTGTTCGCTTTAAGCGCGGCTGGCCGGGTGAAAACGCCCGTGTTACAGTTCCAGGACCCGGCCACTCACCCGCCCCCCTGTCATGACGATAACCGTTTTCTGCGTTCTGCTGTTCGCCGCTCTGCTGCATGCCAGCTGGAATGCTATCGTCAAAGCAAGTGGAGATAAGCTGTACGCGGCAATTGGCGTGAGCGGCTCTGCCGCGCTTATCGCCCTCGCGGCCTTGCCTTTCGCGCCGCAGCCCTCCCTGGCCAGCGTGCCGTATCTGGTACTTTCCAGCGCATTGCAGGTGGTCTACACCGTTCTGGTCGCCAAAACCTACCAGGTCTCCGACATGAGCCAGACCTATCCACTGATGCGCGGCACCGCGCCGCTGCTGGTGGCGGTGATTAGCGTCGCGTTCCTCGGCGACGCGCTGTCGCCGCTGGCATGGACGGGAATTGGCGTAATCTGTCTGGCGATCCTCGCCATGGCCTGCAACGGCCGGGCCAGCTCCGGCTACGGCATCACCCTCGCACTGATCAACGCCTGTTTTATCGCCGGCTATACGTTGCTTGATGGTACCGGCGTGCGGTTATCGGATACGGCGCTAGGCTACACGCTATGGTCCTTTTTTATGAACGGCTGCTGTCTGCTGAGCTGGTCTATGGTCTATCGACGCCAGGAAGCCAGCCGCTATCTACGTCAGCACTGGAAAAAAGGCGCCATCGGCGGCCTGAGTACCATGGGATCGTACGGCCTGGCGCTGTGGGCGATGACCCAGGCACCGCTGGCCGTGGTGGCCGCGCTGCGAGAAACCTCGATTTTATTCGGCGCCGTCATCGCGTTTGCGCTGCTCAAAGAGAAGCTTATCGCCCTGCGAATCGTCGCCGCCTGCGGCATTGCGGCGGGCGCTATTCTGCTGCGCCTCTCCTAGTGCAGAATGGCAACATTTGTTGCCGATTATTGTTTACAAAACCTGCCTGAAATCCCTCCTCAATCATCGTCATATAGTTGTACTGTCATTTTTATGTGGTAGATTCCTCCAGCATTTAAGGGATGTGCCAGTCACATATTCTTCATTTACCTCTACTCACGAAGTATTCATCGACATGAAACGGCATAAGAACTTCACTTTGTTGTTGATGCTGGTACTGCTGGTGGCCGTTGGCCAGATGGCGCAGACCATTTATATCCCGGCGATCGCCGACATGGCTATCTCGCTGAACGCCCGCGAAGGGGCCGTGCAGAGCGTAATGGCGGCCTATTTGCTGACCTATGGCGTCTCTCAGCTCTTTTATGGCCCGCTGTCTGACCGCGTAGGAAGACGTCCGGTGATCCTCATCGGGATGTCTATCTTTATGCTGGCGACGCTGGTCGCTATCACCACTCACAGCCTGACGGTACTGATTATCGCCAGCGCCATCCAGGGTATGGGAACCGGCGTCGGCGGTGTAATGGCGCGCACGCTGCCGCGCGATCTGTATGAAGGCGCCCAGCTCAGACATGCCAACAGCCTGTTAAATATGGGTATTTTGGTCAGCCCGCTGCTGGCACCGCTGATTGGCGGTATCCTCAATACGCTGTGGAGCTGGCGTGCCTGCTACGCTTTCCTGTTGATTTTGTGCGCGGGCGTGACCTTTAGCATGGCGCGCTGGATGCCTGAAACCCGTCCTGCTGGCGCACCGCGCTCCCGACTGGCGACCAGTTACAAAACGCTTTTCGGCAATACCGCGTTCAACTGCTATCTGCTGATGCTGATTGGCGGTCTCGCCGGAATCGCCGTGTTCGAAGCCTGTTCCGGCGTGCTGATGGGCGCCGTGCTGGGCTTAAGCAGCATGGCGGTGAGTATTCTGTTTATTCTGCCCATCCCGGCGGCTTTTTTCGGTGCCTGGTTTGCCGGACGCCCGCATAAACGTTTCCCGACCCTGATGTGGCAATCGGTGATTTGTTGTCTGCTGGCGGGCATTATGATGTGGATCCCTGGCCTGATGGGCATCATGACCGTCTGGACGCTGCTGGTGCCTGCGGCGCTGTTTTTCTTCGGCGCCGGCATGCTATTCCCGCTGGCGACCAGCGGCGCGATGGAACCCTTCCCGTTCCTCGCCGGGACGGCAGGCGCGCTGGTGGGCGGCCTGCAAAATATCGGCTCCGGCGTCCTGGCCTGGCTCTCGGCGATGATGCCGCAGACCGGTCAAAGCAGCCTGGGGCTATTGATGATGCTAATGGGACTGCTGATTCTACTGTGCTGGCTACCGCTGGCTTCACGCTTCAGCCGCCACCAGCAGCCGGTTTAAGCGCCGCAATTTCCCCGGATAGCGGCCTGCGCCTGATTCAGGCGTCTGCTTCGCGTCCGGGGAAAATCATTGCGCCAGGCTTTGTAGCCAGTGAATAAACGCGTCTATTTTCGGCCACTGCCGCCCCGCTAACGTGGTCACATAATAGTGCTGGTGGCATTTCAGCGTCATCTCGCCAAAGGGCGCAATCAGCTCTCCGCTCGCCAGACGCTTTTGAACCAGCCGCTTACGCCCCATCGCCACGCCAACATGGTTCATGGCAGCAATCACCGCCAAATCTGAACGATCGAAGCCAATACCCGACGATTGCGGCAAGTTAACCCCAAAGTGCTGCGCCCAGCTAAACCATTCGTCGGTGCCAGAATCATTGCTCCAGGCCTGACGATCGTGCAGCAGGGTGCAATGTTGCAGATTGTCGGGATGTTGCTGGAGCTGATGCTGCCGGGCATAGTCCGCCGTGCAAACCGGTACGATTGCTTCATCCATCAGATAATGGTGGGTTAATTGCGATGAAGGCAGATCGTCGAAATAGAGCGCCAGATCGATACCCGCTCGCTGCATATTCACGTTATCGTTGCCGGTGAGGACAGTAAGCGATATCGACGGATAGCGGCGAGTAAAGTCCCCGAGCGCCGGTACCAGCCAGCACTGGGCGATCGACGGGCGTGAGTAGACGGTCAGCGTACCTGACAGCTCCTGGTTTTTGATATCCAGAATCTCCTGGTTCAGGCTGTCCAGCGAGGATTTCAGCGCCCAGAACACCCGCCGCCCCTCATGGGTTAACTCCACTTTCCGATGAGAGCGCACAAAAAGCTGAATACCCAGCTCTTCCTCCAGCTGATTCATCCGGTGGCTCACGGCGCTGGGGGTCAGCGACAGCTCTTCCGCCGCCAATGCGAAAGATTCATGCCGTGCGGCGACCTCAAAGGTATACAGCTTTGACAGCTGCCAGCCGTTGAGCAGCCGGTTACCTATCTCTTTAGCGACATCCATCGTTCGGTTCCCCTGATTTTTTACCGCTGATTGTAAGAAAAATGGTCGCTGTGTATGGGTTTAAAGATGAAAAAAAGTGACTTATAACGCAAATAAAAGCCATTTTTAGACTTTAATCACCATTTTGATTCAATCTAATTCACCTGAAGCGCCATTTATATCGTTTGTCAGCCGGTGTCGTTTTTCTGTTCAATAACCCCATCTTATTCACGGGCGAGGTGGGGTATGGAATCTCAGATTTGGGTTGTGAGCACGTTACTAATCAGCATTGTGTTGATTGTTTTGACTATCGTAAAACTGAAATTTCACCCCTTTCTGGCGCTGCTGTTAGCCAGTTTCTTCGTCGGCGCTATGATGGGGATGAGCCCGCTGGACATGGTCAACGCCATTGAAAATGGGATCGGTGGAACCCTCGGTTTCCTGGCGGCGGTGATCGGCCTCGGCACCATTCTTGGCAAAATGATGGAGATCTCAGGCGCCGCCGAACGTATCGGCCTGACGCTTCAGCGCTGCCGCTGGCTGTCGGTCGATGTGATCATGGTGCTGGTTGGCCTGATTTGCGGGATTACGCTGTTTGTCGAAGTTGGCGTGGTACTGCTGATTCCGCTGGCCTTTTCGATTGCCAAAAAGACCCACACCTCCCTGCTGAAGCTGGCGATTCCACTGTGTACCGCGTTAATGGCCGTACACTGCGTCGTACCGCCGCACCCGGCTGCGCTGTTCGTCGCCAATAAGCTGGGTGCCGATATCGGTACCGTGATTGTCTACGGTTTACTGGTTGGGTTGATGGCCTCGCTGGTTGGCGGCCCGCTGTTCCTGAAGCTGCTGGGCAACCGCCTGCCGTTCAAAGCGGTTCCTGCCGAGTTTGCCAATCTGGAAGTTCGTCAAGAAGAGACGCTGCCGTCGCTCGGCGCCACGCTGTTGACCATTTTGCTGCCGATCGCTCTGATGCTGGTGAAGACCATCGCCGAGCTGAATATGGCCAAAACCGGCACGCTGTATATGCTGCTGGAGTTTATCGGTAATCCGATTACCGCCATGTTTATCGCCGTCTTCGTGGCCTACTACGTCCTCGGCATCCGTCAGAATATGGGCATGGCCACGCTGCTGACCCATACCGAAAAGGGCTTTGGTTCTATTGCCAATATCCTGCTGATTATCGGCGCAGGCGGCGCGTTCAACGCGGTCCTGAAAACCAGCGGCCTGGCTGATTCGCTGGCGGTTATTCTCTCCGGTCTGCATATGCACCCGATTCTGCTGGCCTGGCTGGTGGCGCTGATTCTGCACGCGGCGGTGGGTTCTGCCACCGTTGCCATGATGGGGGCCACGGCCATCGTTGCGCCGATGCTGCCGCTCTACCCTGGCGTCAGTCCGGAGATCATCGCCATTGCCATTGGTTCCGGCGCAATTGGCTGCACGATCGTTACCGATTCCCTGTTCTGGCTGGTTAAACAATACTGCGGTGCGAGCCTGAGTGAGACGTTCAAATACTATACAACGGCAACATTTATCGCATCCTTACTTGCACTAGCCTGCACGTTCCTGCTTTCTTTCATCATCTGAGCGCAAAGAGACGTAATATGAAAAACGCTGACATGACCACTTTACTTGCCCGGTTCCCTCTGCTGAAGGATCTGGTTGACCTGAAAGAAACCACCTGGTTTAACCCGGCAACCACTTCGCTGGCGGAAGGTTTACCGTACGTTGGCCTGACGGCCGACGATGTCCAGGATGCCCGTGCCCGCCTTGAGCGCTTTGCGCCATATCTGGCGCAGGCATTCCCGGAAACCGCCGTCACCGGTGGGATTATCGAATCCGAACTGGTCGCTATCCCGGCAATGAAAGCACGGCTGGAGCAGGCGTTTGCCCGGCCCGTCAGCGGCGACCTGCTGCTGAAAAAAGACAGTCATCTGCCGATTTCCGGCTCCATCAAGGCCCGCGGCGGTATTTACGAGGTGCTGACCCACGCTGAAAAGCTGGCGCTGGAAGCGGGGTTACTTGCCACCGAAGATGACTATCGCAAGCTACTGACCCCGGAATTTAAGCAGTTCTTTAGCCAGTACAGCATCGCCGTCGGTTCCACCGGCAACCTGGGGATGTCGATTGGCATCATGAGCGCATGTATCGGTTTTAACGTCACCGTGCATATGTCTGCCGATGCCCGGGCATGGAAAAAAGCGAAGCTGCGCAGCCACGGCGTTACGGTGGTTGAATACGAACAGGATTACGGCGTCGCGGTCGAGCAGGGGCGTAAAGCCGCCGAAGCGGACCCCAACTGCTTCTTTATCGATGATGAGAACTCACGCACGCTGTTCCTCGGCTATGCCGTCGCAGGCGAGCGCCTGAAAGCGCAGTTTGCCCGCCAGGGACGCGTGGTCGATGCCGATCATCCGCTGTTTGTCTATCTACCGTGCGGCGTCGGCGGTGGCCCTGGCGGGGTTGCGTTTGGTCTGAAGCTGGCTTTCGGCGACCATGTACACTGTTTCTTCGCTGAACCCACGCACTCTCCTTGTATGTTGCTCGGCGTCCATACCGGCCTGCATGATGAGATTTCGGTCCAGGATCTGGGTATTGATAACCTGACTGCCGCCGACGGCCTGGCCGTTGGTCGGGCTTCCGGGTTTGTCGGCAGGGCCATGGAGCGTCTGCTGGATGGCTTCTATACCCTCAGCGACCAGACGATGTACGACATGCTGGGCTGGCTGGCGCAAGCTGAAAATATCCGCCTGGAGCCGTCAGCGCTGGCCGGCATGGCCGGACCGCAGCGCGTTTGCGCCAGCGAGACATATCAGCAGATGCACGGCTTCACGACCCGCCAGATGGACAACGCTACGCATCTGGTCTGGGCGACCGGCGGCGGTATGGTGCCGGAAGAAGAGATGGCGCAGTACCTGGCAAAAGGGCGTTAATACCACGGGCTCAGCGGCGGAGGATACGCCGTTGGGCCCACTTTCCGCTATGTCACACTCTGCAGAAATAACGCGATCTGCCGCAGATGCGTAGCCGCAAACATCAGCGACAGTGAAAGAACGGCGACGGCAATGAAAAACTTGTCACGTATCGCCTGCGGCTGAACAAAATCACTCTCGTCAACATCCATCAGATTACGGCGCCGCGTATAGCCCCACAGCACAACAGCCACTATCGCCAGGACGCCAATCGATAGCCAGAACAGCGCCCCCGCGCTATGCCAGTTATGTTTAATCGCCAGCGCCATCAGCGCCGCGTAGCCCAGCAACGTTCGAAACCAGGCCAGCGATGTCCGTTCCGGCTGCAGCCCCGGATCGCTTTCCCGCCGCGCCCGGCGCTTATCCGCCATACATAACCAGACCCATCACCACCACCACCACAATCACCAGCAAAAGACTGATCGCCAGCAGCGTTCTGGTGTAGGGCAGATCCTGCTTCAGGCGCATCGCTTTTTCGTTACTCAACCAGCGCAGGTAGCCATAAATCGCCAGGCCGCCGGCAAACAGACACAGCAATAGCGCCAGCACTTCGCGAATCAGCGGCGTGGCAAAATCCGGCGCCAGCTGATCTAAGCCAACCCCGGCGGCAAGAAAACCTAATGCCGTGCGGATCCACGCCAGAAAAGTACGTTCGTTGGCCAGCGAGAAGCGGTAATCCGGCGCTTCGCCGACGCGAGAAATTTTCATCAGGGTTCCTTGTTCGTAGCGCGAGCAGGCTTCAGCATAGCGTAATTTGTAACGAACAGGGGAGCAGCGCAAGAACCGGCACCCGATGGATGCCGGTTGAGGTGAGGATTAATGCAGTTCCGGCCAGTAGTCTTTGTTGGCCTCAATCAGGTCGTCGAGTATCGCTTTCGCGACGGATGCGCTGGGCACGGTTTTCGACAGCGTAATCGCCTGCCACAGCTTGTGATAAGAACGATGTTCCCAGGCATCCACCACCAGTTTCTCTACCGCCACCTGCTGGCTCATCATCCCTTTCTGGAAGTTCGGAATATCGCCGACCGTCAGCGGCTCTGGCCCGTTATGGCCGACCAGGCACGGAATTTCCACCATCGCATCGGCGTCAAAATTATGGATAGCGCCATTGTTCGGTACGATCAGCAGCATGCGCTCCTGGGTGTTGAAGGCGATGGCGGTCGCCAGATCCACGATGTATGAAGCGTGCTCGTCGATCTCCAGATCGCCGGCAGAAGATTTACCCGCGGCAATAATTGCCCGACAGGCGCTAAAGACATTTTTCTCGCGGTGATCCATAACCTCGTTAGCGCGGGTACGCGCCGGGTTGGAGTGCTCAACGACGTAATCCGGGAACAGGTAATACTTCAGATAGGTGTTTGGCATGGTATCCGGATCCAGCGCCTGCACATCTTTCGCCTTGGCAAAGGTATCGTTCCAGCTGGCTTCGGTATGCGGATCGTTAGAAGGCGGCACATAACCATATTTCGCCACATGTTCGCGCAGTTTCGGCATCAGATCGTTACCCTGCAGATCCTCAATCGACGTCCACCAGCCGAAGTGGTTCAGCCCGTAGTAACGCACCCGCATCTGTTTACGATCTTTGAGGCCGACAATTTGCGCCATGCGCCCTTCAATGCCGATCGGCATATCGCAGATATTCAGGATTTTCGCATTCGGACGCAGGCGGCGCGTGGCTTCCGCGACGATTGCCGCCGGGTTGGAGTAGTTCAGCATCCAGGCGTTCGGCGAGTATTTTTCCATATAGTCCACCAGTTCCAGCACGCCACCGATAGAGCGCATGCCGTAGGCGATACCGCCAGGTCCGCATGTTTCCTGACCCAGCACGCCGTGGCGCAGCGGGATTTTTTCATCTTTTTCACGCATCGGGTATTTGCCAACGCGAATATGCGCCATAACAAAATCCACGTCGGTAAAGGCCGCCTGCGGGTCGGTGGTATAGCTGAACTCAATTTCCGGCGCCTGCTCTTTAAGAATCACTTTACACGCTTCGGCGATGGTCTCCTGACGCGCGCCGTCGTTGTCATAAAATTTCAGTGCCCGCAGCGGGAAACGGTCCTGGTTTGCTAACAACATCAATACGATACCTGGTGTGAATGTACTGCCGCCGCCTGCGATAACAACTGAGAATTTTTTCATGATACTGCCTCCGTCATGGTGGTTTGTTCGGTCTGTAGAGAATTTTTCATCAGGGATTCCAGCTGGTCGCGAACCTGGGGAACATGCAGGCCCACGATGACCTGAATCCCGTTACCGCGACGCACCACCCCGTGAGCGCCCAGCGCTTTAAAGACGTCGTCGCTTTGTGTTTTCGCCATATCGACCAGCGTGATGCGAAGTCGGGTGGCGCAGTTGTTGACGCATTCGATATTGCTTGCGCCGCCCAGCGCCTGCAGAAAGCCTGCGGCCTGGCCTAATTTGGACTCTGTGGCACCCGCGGCGCTGGTTTTGCCGCGCGCCGCCTGATAATCCGCTTTGCTGTAGAGTTTGATTTCACTCTCTTCGCGGCCCGGAGTTTTCAGATTCAGACGCAGGATCAGGGCGCGGAAGATAACGAAGTAGATAGCGGTAAAGCACACCCCGATCCCTATCTGGATGAACATCATCGAGGCATGGTTGTGAAACATGGGGATCCAGTTTTGCGGCAGGAACTGGTCAAGCAGACCACCGCCGAAGTTGCCGACGACCCCGCACATATACATCACCGTCGCCATCGTGGCCGCCAGCACCGCGTGCACGGCAAACAGCAGCGGGGAGATAAACAGGAAGGTGAACTCCAGCGGTTCGGTAATCCCCACCAGCATGGCGGTCAGCGTCGCCGGAATCAGCAACCCGGCCACTTTGACGCGGTTTTCCGGCGCGGCGGTGAAATAGAGCGCCAGCGCAATCCCGACCGAACCAAAGACCTTGGAGTTGCCATGCAGGGCAAAACCGCCTTCCGGGAACAGGGCTTTCAGCGGTTCCGTACTCTGGCTGAACTCCTGCAGATGCTGGGCCCAGTAGACCTGGATACCGCCTTCCACCACCGCCGGGCCAAAAATAAACGGTCCGTAGACAAAGTGATGCAGGCCAGTGGGAATCAGAATGCGCTCAAGGAAAATATAGACCCAGACCCCTAGCGCCCCGGCAGAGCGTAAAAAAGCCTGCAGCGATTCAATGCCCATCTGCACCTTTGGCCACCCCAGTAACGTTAGCCAGGCGCAGGGGATCATCGCCAGGAAGGCAACGATAACGACAAATGAAGAGCCCTGGAAAATACCGAGAAACACCGGCAGCGGTTTATCAAAATAGCGGTTATGTAGCGCGGTGACGATCCCGGAAATCACAATCGCGCCGATGATACTGGTATCCAGCGTTTTAATGCCGGCAATCATCGTCAGGCCGCTACCGGCCGTGGGGTCGGCCGAAAAATCGACGCCGAAAAAGTGGCCCCAGGTCATGCCCATGGCGTTGATGAAGTAGTTCCACGTCAGGAAACTCACCAGCACGGCAAGGCAAGCTCGTCCCTGCGCCTGCTTCGCGAGGCCAATCGGTAAGCCGACGGCGAAAATCAGCGGCATGTTACGAAATACCGTCCAGCCGCCTTCTTCAATAATGTGAACAATCTGGGCAAATAAACTATCAGGTGCTGTAAGCGCTTCGCCGACAAACATCGGGTTGCGCAGCATAATGGCAATACCCACCACGATCCCGGCGAAAGGAAACAGTAAAACCGGGGTAAACATGGCACCGCCAAAACGTTGTATTTGACTGAGCATTTTAAAATCCTCATTTAACAACCAGTAGGGTAAGAGGCCTTATTTGTCTTGAGTATCGGCCTAAAGCGAGAATAGGAATTTACCCGTCCGACAACATGCGATGGCGTTGCGATTCGTGATCGCATTCATGGTTTTAATTTCCACAATGTTGTCTACTTTTTGAGTTAAAAATAGACATCATGAATTGCGCTGATTAAAACAGCAGAATGAATAAATCATATCTTTATGTATTTAAAGACATTATTAACAATATACATTGTTAACCTTCCCTTTTGAAAAGTGGAACAGAGGTCTACTGGTGATCTATAAATCCATCGCAGACAGATTGCGCCTTCGGTTAAATTCCTCCGATTTCAATATCGGCAGCCCGCTGCCGGGAGAGAAAAAACTGGCGGAAGAGTTCGGCGTGGCGCGGATGACAATCCGTAAAGCTATCGAACTGCTGATTAGCTGGGGACTGGTCGTTCGCCGCCACGGATCCGGTACCTTTGTTGCCCGCAAAGATGTGCATCACGAGACCACTAACCTCACCGGTCTGGCGGAAGTGTTACGCAAGCAGGGTAAAGAGGTGGTAAGCGAGGTGCTGATATTCGAAGTCATGCCGGCGCCGCCGGCAATTGCCAGCCAGCTACGAATACAAATCAATGAACGGATCTACTTCTCGCGCCGGGTACGTTACGTGGACGGCAAACCCCTGATGCTGGAAGACAGCTATATGCCGGTCAAACTGTTCCGTAACCTGTCGCTGGTGCATCTGGAAGGGTCAAAATTCGATTACATTGAGAAAGAGTGCGGGATAACCATTAGCGGCAACTATGAAAGCCTGACGCCGGTGCTGGCGGACAAGCAGCTGGCCCGGTCAATGAATGTCCCGGAACAGACGCCGCTGCTGCGGATTACCTCGCTTTCCTACAGCGACAGCGGTGAGTTTCTGAACTATTCGGTGATGTTCCGCAACGCCAGTGAATACCAGGTGGACTACCATCTGCGGCGCGTCCACCTGGAGACGCCGTTAACTCATCCCCCAGAACAACACGGCCAGTAGCTGCGGCGTAATGATGCGCAAAAACATCACCAGCGGATAGACCGTGGCATACGAGAGCGCCGCGGCTCCGCTGGTGGCATGCAGGTTGTTGGCGAACGCCAGCGCCGGTGGATCGGTCATCGACCCGGCCAGCATGCCGCACAGGGTCAGGTAGTTCATCTTCATCAGCAGCCGCGCCAGAATGCCAACCGTTAGCAGCGGAATTGCGGTAATAAAAATGCCGTAGGCTATCCAGCTCAGCCCGTCGCCTGCGGTCAGCGTGACGACAAAATCACCGCCGGACTTCAGCCCGACGACCGCCAGAAAGAGCACAATCCCCAGCTCACGGAGCGCGAGGTTGGCGCTCGGCGGCATAAACCAGTAGAGCTTCCCGATACTGCCGATTCGCCCGAGGATCAGCGCCATAATCAGGGGTCCACCGGCAAGCCCCAGCTTCAACGCCACCGGGAAGCCGGGAACAAACAGCGGAACAGACCCCAGTAAAACCCCGAGGCCAATGCCGATAAACACCGGCAGCATCTGAACCTGCTGCAATTTTTGCTGTGCATTACCCAGCTCGGCGGCAACCGCATCAATGGCTTCCGGGCGGCCAACCAGGTTAAGAATATCACCGAACTGCAGGCTGGCATGGCTGCTGGCTACCAGCTCAACCCCGGCGCGATTAAGCCGCGAAATCACCACGTCATAGCGCTGTTTAAAATGCAGGTCGCGGATCCGCTTACCTAATACCTTCTCATTGGTGACCACCACCCGCTCAACTTTCAAATCCGTGCCGCGGGTTGAAAGCGAGGTGGAAACTTCCTTGCCGATAACCAGCTGCGCGTTATGCAAATCCTCCGGGCGCCCGACCAGGTGCAGGAGGTCGCCGGTTTGAATTAAGGTCCCCGGAGCCGGCACCATCAGCAGCTCGTCACGTTTAAGACGGGAGCAAATCAGCTTATCGCTGTTGAGCATCGGCACGTCCTGAATCGCCATGTTGTTCAGGTTCGGGTTTTCAACCCGGACGTTAATCGTTTGCAGAACCGCGTGTCCGTTTCCGCTGCTCTCATCAAACTGCTGAGCCTCTTTTTCGACGTTAACGCGAAAGAACAGACGCACCAGCCACATAGTCAGCAAAATGCCGCAAATACCAAACGGATAGGCCATGGCATAGCTCATCCCCATCTGATCAACAACGTCAAACGGTACGCCCAGATCGCGCAGAATTTGCTGCCCGGCCCCCAGCGCTGGCGTATTAGTGACTGCACCGGAGAAAATACCGAGCACCACCGGCAGCGGGATATCAAAGAGCTTATGCAGCACTGCGGTCACCAGCCCCCCAAGGATGACAATCAGGATGGCAAAGAGATTGAGCCGTAGCCCGGAGACGCGCAGAGAGGCGAAGAAACCCGGCCCCACCTGGATGCCGATGGTATACACGAAGAGAATCAGGCCAAATTCCTGAATGAAGTGCAGCATCGGGCTGCTAAGAGCGATACCCGCCTGGTCCACAAAGTGGCCAACGATAATGCCGCCAAACAGTACGCCGCCAATGCCAAACCCGACGCCGCGAATTTTGACATTACCGATCCACAATCCGACTACCGCCACCAGCGCCAGAACGCTGACGGTCAATGCTATATCACTCATCGTCTGTTCCCTGTGAATAACATTATCAATATCATGGATTATGGCTTAAGCCTCCGGGCCTGTATGCAGCCTGGCGCACAATAATCGGCGGGCCTGGATCGGCGAAAAACGGCGGGACGCCCTTTATAACGGCCAAAAAAAAGCCCCGATGATCGGGGCTTTATCTGTCGTGTCGACTTAGCTGTCGAGCGCCGGACGCTCGCTAATCGCGATACGCTGCGGGATAACCACTTCCGGCTCGTTACGGGTTAAATCAATGTGCAGCAACCCGTTATTGAAGGTAGCGCCGGAGACTTCCATATTTTCAGCCAGGGTAAAGCTCAGGCTAAAGGCCTGACTGACTAACCCCTGGTGCAGCCATTTCGTCTCTTTGTCAGCCTGCTGCGGCGTACCTTTCACGCTCAGACGCGTCCCTTCCAGCTGAATATCCAGATCTTCCTGACGGAAACCGGCCAGCGCAAGGGTAATGCGATAGTGGTTATCGTCGCTTTTTTCAATGTTATACGGCGGGAAGCTCTGGCTTTCGCTGGTGGTTTGCAGTGCATTGGCCAGTTTGTCAAAACCGATCCATTGACGCAGCAGTGGGGATAAATCGTAGTTACGCATAATGTATTTCTCCTTCTATGAAGCGAGTTAATCTCTGCAAATCCTGTGGATTCGCATTTGCCCCCTGACGGCGAGCAAGTTTGCAGTATCGGGCCGCACGGCGACCCGGATAAAATTAGTTAATTTCGATACGGCGCGGTTTGTCTGCTTCCGGAATCACGCGTTCCAGATCGATATACAGCAGGCCGTTCACCAGATTTGCACCGCGGATATGGATATTTTCCGCCAACTGGAATTTGCGCTCAAAGTTGCGTTCCGCAATGCCCTGATAAAGATAGGTACGTTCTTTCTGCTCGGTTGCATGGGCGCCTTTGACGACCAGCAAATTATCCTGCGCGGTGATCTCCAGTTCGCTCTCGGCAAAACCGGCCACGGCAATAGCGATGCGATAATGGTTTTCATCTACCAGCTCAACGTTATACGGAGGGTAGCCGCCATTACTCTGGCTCTGATTGTTTTCTAACAGATTAAAAAGGCGGTCAAAACCAATAGCAGAACGATACAGCGGAGAAAGATCGAAATTACGCATAATAAAAAGCTCCTGAAATCAGCGAGAATTTATGACCTTCCATCATGGACAGGTCGTTATTACCCGGAATACCCCGCAGGCGTATCCTCATCGGGTCACATTGATAAAATGTGGCTCATTCCGCCGTTTTCAAGCGCCAAAAACCATTTTTTTTTGCAGTTTCCTGTCGATTGCTTAGACTGGGTGGAAAGCACAAAAGGCAAAATGCGATGCCTGCCACAGTGCGGTGCAATAACGCTAGGCATTCATGGAATGGCTCGATATAACCGATATAACGGTTACCTCAATGCCCGAAACAACGATGGAAGAATGATGAAAAGCGGTCTGTTAAAGCTGATCCTGTTCAGCGGGATGGTTGGTCTGAGCGGTTGCTCCAGCGTGATGTCACATACCGGCGGAAAGGAAGGAAGCTATCCGGGAACTCGCGCCAGCGCGCAAATGCTGGGTAACAGTGATGCCAACTGGGGAACAAAATCCCTGGTCGCACTCGATATGCCCTTCACCGCGGTGATGGACACGCTGCTGCTGCCGTGGGATATGTTCCGTACCGACAGCTCGATAAAATCACGCGTCGAGAAAAGCGAGAAGGACTCGCTGGCGACCAACGCCGTGATTCCACCAGCGGCAATGCCAGCGCCTTGATTTAAAACTCGACGTCGGTTATCCACAGCTGTCGATAGCCATTCACATCTTGCATCCAGGCAAGATGTTTCCCGTCCGGTGAAAACACCACAGCATCCGCTGAAGGTGGGTTTTCATGATCGGCAGTCAAAAATGTAATTTCACCGCTCCGGGCATGACAGATAGCCATGCGGTTATCCAGCACAAATCCCAGCCACTCCCCTGACGGGTGCCAGTTAAAAGCCGATTGAATATCATTAACATTGTGGGTTAGCTGCCGCAGATCGCGCCCCTGGGGTGACATCAGCCATAGCTGCACCACTCCCGCCTCGTCGCGCATCAGGAAGGCAATCTGCGTTGCCTGCGGGTTGGCCCGCACCCAGTGCCGCGGCGTATTGACCAGCCCCGGATAGCGTCGATGGTGGGTAAAGGTTAAACGTCTCTGCATTACTCCGGCCGGCGGTGCAGGCATGGTGGTCTCCGTACCGGCCAGCGGTGCATCGCCCTGTTGCTTCCAGTCCTGCTCGCTCTCCGGTAGCGTCACAATAAACAGCTCAGGGATTCTGGCGCCATTGATCGACAGCGTATCGCCGATAAAGGCCAGCGCGTGGTTCCCCACCCAGCCTTCTTCGTATGCACGGTTAATCTCATCGCTGCCCGGCACCGGCGTCGGCGTTGTCCGGCTGACCAGAACGCTCCAGTGGCTGCCGCCATATTCACGCGGATGCTGCCCGCGCGGCGTGACCGGGCCATAAGGGGTCGCGACGCCGACGTTTCGCAGGTCAAGGGAGGCCGAGCGTTGATGCAGGACATGATCGTTATAGGTGAAGCTGACGAACTGCCCGTTTGGGCTATAGACATGGACATGAGTGCCGCCGCGCAGCGCACCCGGCGTATACGGTGCGGTGATATCCATCGCATCAAGGTTGTGCGTCACGCCTTGATACGTCACCACGCCGCGACGATGGTGGAAATCATATTGCCAGTTTTCATCCGGATGTTCCGGACCGTGTATAAAGACATATTTATCCATCGCAGGATGAACGGTCACCACACCGACATGAGCCCCGTGTTGCGCACCATAGAGGATCTCTACGGCCCCGGTTTGCACATTGACCCGTTCAATCGTCTTCCCGGTAAAGGAGGCTCCCGACGGACGAACGTCAAAAACCAGCCACTGGCTGTCCGCAGTCCAGGTGCGCGTGTTGGTTAGCTGATGATGGCGGGGAGCAAAGGTGACTTGTTTCATAGAGATACCCTGATGCACAACGTTCACATCAGGGTATAGCATCGGACAGGATTAGCCTACACGTTTAACATCGCCCACCAGCAGGATATAGGACAGGGCGCCCATCAAGGCGACCGCAGCGATATAGACCAGGGCCGGGCCAAAGCCATAGTCCTGAGCCAGATAACCAATAACCAGCGGAACGGTAATCCCTCCCAGCCCTCCCACGAAATTAAACACCCCGCCCGTCAGGCCAATCAGACGCATCGGTGCCAGCGAAGAGACCAGCGACCAGGTAATAGAGGCAAAACCGTTACCGAAAAACGCCACCGCCATCAGTACCATGATCCACACCGGGTCATTGGTGTAGTTCGCACCCATGATGCAGGTTGAAATCAGCAAACCACAGATAATCGGCGTTTTACGGGCCACGCCAAGCGAGAGACCTTTTTTCACCAGTCGATCGGCCAGCCAGCCGGAGAGCAGAACCCCAAAGAATGCGGCGAGGAAAGGCACCGTGGTCATAAAGCCGGCCTTCAGCGCGGTAATACCTTTCTCTTGCGTCAGGTAGTTCGGGAACCAGGTCAGGAAGAACCAGAGCGTGGACGTCACGGCAAACTGCCCCAGATAAACGCCTATCAGCTTACGGTGAAAGACCAGCTTCCAGTCGGCTTTGGTCAGCGGCTGTCGCGCCTCTTTTTTCGCGGGCGCATCGCCATCCACCAGGCCACCGCCGTCGCGAATATAATCCAGCTCCGCTTTGCTGATGCTTTTCGTCTGACGCGGCGGCTGATAGACCTTGAACCAGATTAATGACCAGACAATACCGATGCCGCCGGTCACGATAAATACCCAGTGCCAGCTTAGCATTTCCTGAATCCAGATCAGCAGCGGCGTGAGGAAAGCCAGTCCGACAAACTGCCCGGAAGTATAAAACCCCACCGCGGAAGCACGTTCATGTTCCGGGAACCAGCTGGTCACCATCCGATTATTGGTCGGAAAGGCCGGCGCTTCAAATATTCCGGTAATCGCCCGCAGACCAATCAATGACATCAGTCCGGTGGCAAACCCCTGAAACAGGGTGGCCACCGACCAGCCGAAGATCGCAATAAAGTAGGTCAGACGCGAGCCAACCCGGTCCAGAAACCAGCCGCCAGGAATCTGACAAAGCGTATAAAGCCAGGCAAAAGCAGAAAAAACGTAGCCCATTTCCGCTTTAGTGATCCCAAACTCCTCCTGAATATGGGCGGATGCTACGGCGAGATTGGCGCGGTCAACATAGCAAATGACGACGGTAATAAAGATCATAACCAGCGTCAGATAACGACGACGCCCAGGTTTTGCAGCAGTTACTGAAATATCCATAGCAATCTGTCTCCAGATTTTGGGCATAGCGAAGCCGCTCACCATGCCCTGTAGTTTACAGAGGGTGTATTTAAAATTTATATTTTTGCTTACGAATGCTCTAAATAGTTCACGTTGCAGGAAGGCGGCAAGATTGCAAATCCCCGGGAGCTTACATTAGTAAGTGACCGGGGTGCGCAATCGCAGCCAACGCACCTGTGGCGTGAAATATGAAGAGCATTTACCATTCCGCGACGGAGCCATCCTCATGCCGCCACAACGGGTTACGCCAGTCCGGCGCATTTTGGCTGAGTTCGATTACCCGGGCCTCATCAATTTCTACGCCCAGCCCCGGCTTCATTAACGGTTTAAAGAAACCGCCGGTCATATTGAAGTCCTCTTTATTCTTCACAAAATCAAGCAGCTCGGCACCCTTGTTGTAATGAATCCCCATGCTTTGCTCCTGGAATACCGCATTGCGCGAGACAAAATCGATATGCAGGCAAGCAGCCAACGCCACGGGTCCCAGCGGGCAATGCGGCGCCAGCGCCACATCGTACGCTTCCGCCATCCCGGCGATTTTATAGCATTCGGTAATACCGCCGGCATGTGACAGGTCCGGCTGCAGAATAGCCAGCCCCCCCGCCTCCAGCACACGTTTAAACTCAAAACGTGAGAACATCCGCTCACCGGCCGCAATAGGAATATGCGTTTGTGCCGCCAGCTTCGGATAATATTCCGCCTGCTCTGCCAGCACCGGCTCCTCAATAAACAGCGGGCGATATTGTTCCAGCTCTTTAATTAAAACTTTGGCCATCGGGGCGCTAACGCGACCATGAAAATCGAGACCAAATTCAATTTCGTTGCCGAACGCTTCACGAATTTGCGCCACGGTATTCACCGCCGCATCCACCGCGCGTGAATTATCAATCACGCCCATCTCTTCACAGCCATTTAATTTAAAGGTATCAAAACCAATTTCACGCAGCTTTTTAATACCATCAATGACTTCAGCAGGACGGTCGCCGCCCACCCAGCTGTAAGCTTTGATGCTGTCACGTACCAGTCCTCCCATTAGCTGCCAGACCGGCGCATTCAGCACCTTACCTTTGATATCCCACAGCGCCTGGTCAATACCGGCAATGGCGCTCATCAGAATGGGGCCACCGCGATAAAAACCGGCCCGGTACATCACCTGCCACAGATCGTTGATGCGTGCCGGATCCGCGCCAATCAGATATTCCCCTAGCTCGTGAACGGCCGCTTCCACGGTACGCGCACGTCCTTCAATCACCGGTTCACCCCAGCCAACAACGCCTTCATCCGTTTCAATTTTCAGAAACAGCCAACGCGGGGGTAAACGATAGGTGGTGAGTTTGGTTATTTTCATTGCACTGCCTCCCGATACGCTTTAACAAATGCGGTTGCCTGCTGGGCGGTACGCTCGACGGACTGTCCGGCGCGATAAAGATCGCTGCCCAGCCCGGCACCGGCACAACCGGCATCAATCCATTGCGACAAATTCTCCGGCGTTACACCGCCAACGGCGAACACAGGAATCTCCGGCGGTAATACGGCTTTCAGCGCCTTGATATAGTCCGGCCCAAACGCAGAGGATGGAAAGACCTTCAGCGCCTGTGCGCCTGCGTCAAGCGCGGTAAAGGCTTCGGTAGCCGTAGCGCATCCCGGACAGACGGTCATGCCGTAGCCCACCGCCCGGCGAATGACGTCTGCCTGAATGTTGGGCGTCACAATAAGCCGGCAGCCCATTTTCGCCAGTTCATCAACCTGCTCCGGTTGCAGCACGGTACCTGCGCCAATCAGCGCCTGTTCGCCAAACGCCTCAACAATCGCCGGAATGCTCTGCTGCCAACGGGGAGAGTTCAGCGGGATTTCGACGGCGTCGAATCCGGCGTTAATCACTGCGCCAACATGTGCCAGCGCCTCTTCCGGCGTCACGCCGCGCAGAATTGCGATGAGTGGAATCTTTGTTTGCCACTGCATTTGCGATGCTCCTTAGTTACACAAAGCCATTAAGAATGCGTCAAGACGCCCGCCTGAAAATCCTCAGACGTACACTCAATTCAGCGATCGGGTAGCCCCGTCGCTCAGGAACAGACTGGAACACTGCGCCCAGCGGGCGCGTCAGGGATAAGGAGCGGGACGAATCGCGCCCGGATCTAGCAAGGAGGCAGATTGAATAATGAAGCGTATACCCGCCTGAAATGCCGCATCGCCATCGACCGTCGCCACGTCGCGCCCAAGAGCATGAAATGCCTGAACGTAGCGCGAGGCCAACGACGATCCTGAAACCAGCGTTATCGCCTGCGACCCGGCAAACTGTTCACTCATCGTGGCCACTTCAGCGCCAATCAGCAGGCCGGATAAAAACTCACTGACCTGCTCACGTGGAAGCGAACCCAGCACATGGGCCGCACGAACCTCGAAAAGCTGTGGCAATACGTCAGGAGACGTCAGCCCGCGATCGAGCCCGGCACGGAATGCGGCGGGTGCGAATATTTGCTCCGGTAACCCTGCGCCGACCAGAGAATGGCGCAGCAGCAGATGATGCAGTTCACCGGTCATGACGGTGCGAAAATCATGGATCTGCTGGCTGTCGGCCTGCACCCATTTACAATGGGTGCCGGGCATAACATAAACAGAAGTGGATGAAAGGGTCTGCGCCCCGAGCAGCTGCGTCTCTTCACCGCGCATCACGTTATGGTGATTATCACGAGAGACGCACAGGCCTGGGACAATCCAGATATTGTCGCCAACGGCCGTCAACTGCTGACCAATGTCCGAAAAACTGACGGGAACCGGCAGATAAGGGGCAGTTTTCCATCCCACGTTACTGCCCACCATTCCCGCCATCACTACCGGAGTCGCACCATCCCTCCAGTTTTCGGTTATATCGCTAAACACCGCCGCCGGGGACCTGCCGTTCAGGCGAGTGACGCCAGCCTCTGATTGCCTGCTCTCCAGGCATTCATCGCCCTGATAAAGCCAGGCGCGCAGATTGGTCGATCCCCAGTCAATTGCGATGTAGCGAGATGTCATGTGATTTCCTTCAGCCTTCGTGTTGAGCTGGCGATCATGGTGAGCGCCGCCTGCTCCGCCGCTTCGCTATCCTGATGCCGGATGGCATCAAACAGCGCCTTATGTTCCTGGAGGGTTTTCGGCATGTTGCCTTCATCCCCCATCCAGGTTCGTTCAAATACCGCTCTCTGCAGCGAGCTGATTGCCACGCTCAGCTGCTGTAACACCGGGTTATGGACCGACTGCAGCACCGCTTCGTGATAGCGAATGTCGGCTTCGTTAAACGCGTCCCGGTCCTGGTTATTGGCGATCATGTCGTTGAGCGCATCTTCAATTTGTGCCAAATCGCTCGAGGTTGCGCGCTCTGCAGCCCAACGAGCGATGGCCGGTTCAACCAGGTTACGGACTTCGCTCATAGCGCCGATAAGGCGCGGGTCGTAATCATGCTCAAGCACCCACTGCAGCACCTCGGTATCCAGGTAATTCCAGTGGTTACGCGGCGAGACGAAAGCACCACGATAACGCTTCATTTCAATCAGCCGCTTCGCCATCAAAGAGCGAAACACTTCGCGAATAATATTGCGTGAGGTTTCAAACTCTTCACACAGTTCCGCTTCAGCCGGCAGTGCCGATCCGGGAACGTACTTGCCCCCTACAATCTGGCGACCCAGCGTCACTATGATGCGGTCGGTTTTAGTCAGGTTCATGGCATGTCCTTTAAGAAGTCACTCTGCCTTACTTTACCCTGACTGCCGGTTTTTACCTCACCTTTGCAGTACAAACGTGATGCTCTTCGCCATCTGCTGTGCCACATAGTAGTACCAAACAACAATGTTGTACTACAATTTAGATCACAAAAAGAACAATTTATAAAATAAAAAAAGCGAACCGGAAGGCCGCAGTCAGAAGGGAAGTCAGAATAAGAGGGCGAGGTACAAAACGATCAGAAGGCTTCACCAACCTGGAAGTAAAAGCCGCTGCTGCCTTTGCCGATACCATAGTCCAGGCGAATATTCACCCGAGGTTTAAATTCAAAGCGATAGCCAACGCCCGCCGTCGGTAGCCAACGGCCGTCATTCAGAGAATCAACGGAAGGTCCCATCGTCCCTGCGCCAACCCAGGCAACAATGCCATGGCGCCAGGTCAGCTGGCGACGATACTCCAGCTGGGCGCTCAGCACATTTTTATCGCGATAGCGCCCCTGATAATAACCGCGCATGCGTTCATCGCTGCCGAGAAGCGGCAGCATGCTCCAGGGGACATCGCCCTGAGTAAATACTCCGTCGGCCTCCCAGGCCAGGACGCTTTTTTCGCTGAGCGCGGTGTAGCGGCTGTAGTGAAGATGCCATTCATCAAATCGGGTATCGCTCCCCAGCCCCGGAGCATAGTGGGTATAGCGGAGGTCCGCATACTGGCCCTGACGAGGGTTCGGAACAAAATCCCGATCGTCCCAGTTCACATCGATGCTGAAGCCAGAGCTGAATACCGAGGGCCCCTGAGGAGTGCTTTCAATTTTGGGCAAATTGTCGCGGTCCATCTCATCGGCATTCTGGGCGGCCAGTGACCAGCCCACGCCAAGATACACATTGTCCACCAGCTGTCGATACACGGTGGGCCGCAGCGTCAGTACCTGCGCGGTATATTTCTCTTTGCCACCGTCATTATCGGCAGCAGTGAAACCTTGTCCCCAGTAATAGGTTGGCGTATTGGCCAGCGAACCTTCGACGAAGATGCGCCAGAGATCGTCGGCAAAAAAGGCGTAGTTTTTTACGCTAATACCAAAGGCGCCGGTGGAACTGGCGTAACCGCTGAGCGTTAACGTCGAGTTTTGACTAACGGTATCGGCGGGATCGGGACGATACATGCCGACAATCGCGGTGCCGATTCCCAGACCGAGCTCCGGCGTGTAGAACGGTCCGGGCATTACGCCCCAGTCGATCCCTTTCGAAGCATCGAACTGGTCGCTGGCGCCCAGGTTTTTTAACCAGTCATCAATATGTTCCCGGCTCAATGCTTGCGCCTGCGCCTGCCCGATAAAAGAGCATGCGGTACAACACAGAATGACGCTACGCAGCGTGCTCAAAAACGTTTCTCTCCGGGATAAAGGTGATGACGGCCCGCAATGCGAAATCGCGTCGGGTTTGAGTATAGTTGGCATCCAGCATGACTTTTCGAGGGCGGTACGGATTCATCAATTTAAGAAGGAAAGCTTATCGAATTTGCAATAATGAAGGGGAGACTTCTGTGCGGACTGGCGTGCAGTGAGGCAAAAAATGACGAAGTGGTTCATTTTAGGCATCGTCAAGGTGGAGTCAGGCCCGAAATCATCGGGCCTGAAGATCGGGTCAGGATAAAACGTACTTCTCAATCGCCCAGGCTACACCATCTTCAAGGTTCGATTTGGTGATGAAGTTAGCGGCTTCCTTCACGGTCGGAATCGCGTTATCCATCGCTACGCCGACGCCAGCAAACTCAATCATCGCAATGTCGTTTTCCTGATCGCCAATCGCCATGATCTCTTCCTGCTTGATATTCAGCGCATCGGCCAGAGACTTCACGCCGGTTCCTTTATTGACGCGCTTATCGAGGATTTCGAGGAAGTACGGCGCGCTTTTCAGCACGGTATACTTCTCTTTGACTTCCGCCGGGAGACGGGCGATAGCCTGGTCAAGGATTGCCGGCTCATCGATCATCATCACCTTCAGCAGCTGGATATTCGGGTCCATATTTTCTGCTTCGCAGAAGACCAGCGGAATCGTCGCCACGTAGGATTCATGCACCGTGTAGTAGCTCACATCGCGGTTCGCGGTATACAGCGTATTGCGATCGAGAGCATGGAAGTGGGAGCCGACATCGCGGGAAAGCTGTTCAAGATAGCGGTAGTCATCATAGCTCAGCGCTGTTTGCGCCACGGTGCTGCCGTCGCTTGCCTTCTGTACTAATGCGCCGTTGTAGGTGATGCAGTAGTCTCCCGGCTGTTCCATGTGCAGCTCTTTCAGATAGCTATGCACACCGGCATACGGACGGCCGGTGGTGAGCACAACGTTGACGCCACGCGCGCGCGCCGCGGCAATCGCGGTTTTAACAGCAGGAGAGATGGTATGGTCAGGCAGCAGCAGCGTACCGTCCATATCAATTGCAATCAGTTTTATAGCCATGAGATCCCCAGGTAAGATGAGTCCTGGGCCATGCTAACGCGATTCCGCTCAAAAAACAGCAACAGAAGAAGGGGAAAACGAGGATAGGATCGAAACGAGGAATTCCTCTTTTAGGCCAGCGGAACGCCCGGATAGTGGCGCCAGGCACCCTATCCGGACAGCATATTCCGCCGCCCCGGCCGGCATCGCGCCACCGGGGACCAGCAGATAAGCTTAGATATCGATGTTCGCCGCTTTCAGGGCGTTTTCTTCGATAAAGGCGCGGCGCGGTTCTACGGCATCGCCCATCAGGGTGGTGAACAGCTGATCGGCAGCAATCGCATCCTTCACGGTCACGCGCAGCATACGGCGGCTATCCGGATCCATGGTGGTTTCCCACAGCTGATCCGGGTTCATCTCGCCCAGCCCTTTATAGCGCTGGATAGACAGACCACGACGGGATTCTTTCACCAACCAGTCCAGCGCCTGCTCGAAGCTGGCCACCGGCTGGCGGCGTTCGCCACGTTCGATAAACGCGTCGTCTTCGATAAGCCCACGCAGTTTCTCACCCAGCGTGCAAATACGACGATACTCACCGCCGGTGATAAACTCGTGATCCAGCGGATAGTCGGTGTCCACCCCGTGGGTACGCACGCGGATAACCGGTTCGAACAGATGCAGCTCGGCATTTTCGTGAACATCGAATTTCCACAGGCTGCCGTGCTGCTCTTTCTCATTCAGGTCGGTCACCAGCGAATTCACCCAACGGGTCACGGTCTGCTCATCAGACAGATCGGCTTCGTTCAACGTCGGCTGATAAATCAGCTCTTTCAGCAGCGCTTTCGGGAAGCGACGTTCCATGCGAACAATCATTTTCTGCGTCGCATTGAACTCGGCAACCAGTTTCTCTAGCGGTTCACCCGCCAGGGCCGGGGCGCTGGCATTGGTGTGCAGCGTTGCGCCATCAAGGGCGATAGAGATCTGGTATTGATCCATCGCTTCATCGTCTTTGATGTACTGTTCCTGCTTGCCTTTCTTCACTTTGTACAGCGGCGGCTGTGCAATGTAGACATGGCCACGTTCAACAATTTCCGGCATCTGACGATAGAAGAAGGTCAACAGCAGAGTACGAATGTGCGAGCCGTCGACGTCCGCATCGGTCATGATGATGATGCTGTGATAACGCAGTTTATCCGGGTTGTACTCGTCGCGACCGATGCCGCAGCCAAGCGCGGTAATCAGCGTCGCCACTTCCTGAGAAGAGAGCATTTTATCGAAGCGGGCTTTCTCGACGTTGAGGATTTTACCCTTCAGCGGCAGGATTGCCTGGTTCTTACGGTTACGGCCCTGCTTCGCAGAACCGCCCGCCGAGTCCCCTTCCACGAGGTACAGTTCGGAGAGCGCCGGGTCGCGTTCCTGGCAGTCTGCCAGTTTGCCCGGCAGGCCAGCCAGGTCCAGCGCACCTTTACGGCGGGTCATTTCACGCGCACGACGCGCGGCTTCACGCGCACGGGCCGCATCAATAATTTTGCCAACCACGATTTTGGCGTCAGACGGGTTTTCCAGCAGATATTCATTCAGCAGTTCGTTCATCTGCTGCTCTACCGCCGTCTTCACCTCGGAGGAGACCAGTTTGTCTTTGGTCTGTGAGGAGAACTTCGGATCCGGAACCTTCACGGAAACCACGGCAATCAGGCCTTCACGCGCATCGTCGCCGGTGGCGCTGACCTTCGCTTTTTTGCTGTAACCCTCTTTATCCATATAGGCGTTCAGGGTACGGGTCATCGCCGCACGGAAGCCCGCCAGGTGCGTACCGCCGTCGCGCTGTGGAATGTTGTTGGTAAAGCAGTAAATGTTCTCCTGGAAACCATCGTTCCACTGCAGCGCGACTTCTACGCCAATACCGTCTTTTTCGGTGGAGAAGTAGAAGATATTCGGGTGGATCGGCGTTTTGTTCTTGTTGAGATACTCAACGAACGCCTTGATGCCGCCTTCGTAGTGGAAATGGTCTTCTTTGCCATCACGCTTGTCGCGCAGGCGGATAGACACCCCTGAGTTCAGGAATGACAGCTCACGCAGGCGTTTTGCCAGGATTTCGTATTCGAATTCGATGACGTTAGTGAAGGTTTCATAGCTCGGCCAGAAACGCACCATGGTACCGGTTTTTTCGGTATCACCGGTGACGGCCAGCGGTGCCTGCGGTACGCCGTGGGCATAAATCTGACGGTGAATCTTGTTATCGCGCTGAATCACCAGCTCCAGTTTCTGTGACAGGGCGTTAACGACAGAGACGCCCACGCCGTGCAGACCACCGGAGACTTTATAGGAGTTATCATCAAATTTACCGCCTGCGTGCAGTACGGTCATGATGACTTCAGCTGCCGACACACCCTCTTCCGGGTGAATACCGGTCGGAATACCGCGGCCATCGTCCTGTACGGAGACAGAGTTATCGCTATGGATAGTGACAACGATGTCTTTACAGTAACCTGCGAGCGCTTCGTCGATAGCGTTATCCACAACCTCGAATACCATGTGGTGCAGACCGGTGCCGTCATCCGTGTCGCCGATATACATACCCGGGCGCTTACGCACCGCATCCAGCCCTTTCAGGACTTTGATACTGGAGGAGTCATAAGAATTCGACATCAACGTTTCTCGCTCATTTAAACTTAGGTTAATCCGTTATTTTACCCTTTTCCACGGTGAACATCTTCGAATTTTTGTCCGACATGTCCATTACGTGTTCAGCGCCGATCGCGCTGACGAAAACCTGTGACTGCGTGGCTTTTAAGCGGCTGGCAAGCAGTCCGCGCCGCGCATCATCAAGTTCCGAGGCAAAATCATCTATCAGATACAGACAGCGTCTCCCGCTTTCACGGGTTAAAAACTCACCCTGCGCCAGTCGTAGCGCGCACATCAGGAGTTTAAGCTGCCCACGTGACAAAGTATCTTCGACCGGCGCACCATCGGCACGAATGCGGAAATCCGCTTTGTGCGGGCCGTGGGCGGTATAGGTCAGCATGCGGTCACGCTCGAAGTTTCTCTCCAGCACTTCGGAATAATCCGTTTCTTTCTCCCAGCCGCGCTGAAAGGAGAAGGTCAGAGAGAATTCAGGTAAAAACTGTTTACAGGTATCCGCCATGTCTTCGACGATAGCGGCGCTATATTCGGCACGCCAGCGGCTGATTTGTTCCGCCAGCGGTATCAGTTCCAGATCCCAGGGACGTATCTGCGCATAGCGGCTAACCTGGCGCAGCGCGGCATTACGCTGCTTCAACAAGCGCTTCAGATTGCTCCAGGCAGTAAAGAATCCGGCTTCGTTATGAAAGCATCCCCAGTCGAGGAACGCTCTTCTGTATTTGGGGCCGCCGTTGAGTAATGTAAACCCCTCCGGCGTAATCAGCTGCATCGGCATCAGGTGCGCCAGTTCAGCCACTTTGTGACCGTCGGTACCGTCAATACGGACCTTGCTGTCGCCCTGTTTATCTTTAGTCAGGCCGATAGAGATTTCACGCTCCTGGCCCTGCAGGCGCCCGTGTAGCACGAACGACTCCTGCTCATGGCGAATCACCCGGCCAATTTGCAGGCTGCGAAACGCCCGACCGTGGCCGAGCGTATAGATGGCCTCGAGCACGCTGGTTTTGCCGCTGCCGTTGGCGCCAACCAGAAAGTTAAAGCCAGGAGATAAAGCGAGATCCGCATCTTCAATATTGCGGAAGTCTTTAATCAGGAGTCGGGATAGCGACATATCAACTCATAGCCAGGGCGTTATCGTCGCAGTTAGTCTGGTTACGGCCAGCGCGCAGCAACCGCAGCGTACTACAGTACGTGAGGATTGCGAGCACTGCCCGGAGCCAGAATAACAAGTAAGATAGCCCGATATTTTCTACAACCTCATGGGCATGACAACGTAGGCTGCCGATTGTGACGCCGCATCCTCAATCTGCACGCTCGATACCGAATCGGTCAGCAAAATACGCACATTTTCGCACTTCAGCGCATTAAGCACATCCAGCACATAGCTGACGTTAAAGCCGATTTCCATCTCGCTGCCGGAGTAGGAAACGTCGAGAATCTCTTCCGCTTCTTCCTGTTCCGGGTTATTGGCGGTGATTTTCAGCTGATTTTCGCTGACATAGAGACGCACGCCGCGGAATTTTTCGTTCGACAGAATCGCCGCGCGGGCAAAGGCCTGCTTAAGAATATCGCAGCCCGCATCCAGATGTTTATCCGGATTCTTCGGCAATACCCGGCGATAATCAGGGAAACGACCGTCAACCAGCTTCGAAGTGAAGATAAAATCACCGACGTGGGCGCGAATATTGTTGCTGCCAATCTGCACGCGCAGCGGCGTATCGCCGCCATCAAGCATGCGCATCAGCTCAATCACCCCTTTACGCGGCACGATCACCGAGTGATTCGGCAACGATTCACCCAGCGGCATTGAACAGACCGCCAGACGGTGTCCGTCGGTGGCAACGGTACGCAGTTCGTCACCTTCGGTTTCAAACAGCATGCCGTTTAAGTAATAACGCACATCCTGATGCGCCATCGAAAACTGTGTGGCTTCAATCAGGCGCTTCATGGTCGCCTGCGGCAGGGTAAATTCGACTTCACTCTGCCAGTCATCAAGATTCGGGAAATCGGCAGCGGGCAGGGTCGACAGCGAAAAACGGCTGCGTCCGGAACGCACCAGCATCCGATCGCCTTCCAGCTGAACAGCAATCTCCGCGCCTTCGGGCAGGCCGCGGCAGATATCAAAGAATTTTCGCGCCGGAACGGTCGTTGCACCCGCCTCATGGGGTTGAATCAGCGCAACGCGCGCCACCATTTCCATTTCGAGGTCCGTACCGGTCAGCGACAGCGCGCCATCCGAGACCTGAAGCAGCAGGTTACCGAGAATTGGCAGCGTCGGACGACCCCCTAAGGGACCGCTCACCTGTTGCAGCGGTTTTAATAAATGTTCACGTTCTACGGTAAATTTCATAGCGTCACGAGGATAATGTTCTGATTAAATTGGAAAAGTCTTCTTTGATATCGTGGCTTTCTTCACGCAGCTGCTCAATCTTACGACAGGCGTGTAGCACGGTGGTATGGTCGCGACCGCCAAACGCATCGCCGATTTCCGGCAAACTGTGGTTGGTCAGTTCTTTCGCCAGCGCCATCGCCATCTGGCGTGGACGCGCCACCGAACGGGAGCGGCGTTTTGACAACAGATCCGCTACCTTAATCTTGTAATATTCCGCCACCGTCTTCTGAATATTGTCGATGGTGACCAGTTTTTCCTGCAGCGCCAGCAGATCGCGCAGCGCTTCGCGCACGAAATCGATGGTGATCGCCCGGCCGGTAAAGTTGGCATTGGCGATAACGCGGTTCAGCGCCCCTTCCAGCTCACGTACGTTAGAGCGTAGACGCTTGGCGATAAAGAAGGCCACTTCTCCCGGCAGACGAATGTCATTTTCGTCGGCTTTTTTCATCAGGATCGCAACACGGGTTTCCAGCTCAGGCGGCTCGATCGCCACCGTCAGCCCCCAGCCAAAGCGGGATTTCAGACGATCCTCAACACCATTGATCTCTTTCGGATAGCGATCCGAGGTGAGAATGATCTGCTGATTACCTTCCAGCAGGGCATTAAAGGTGTGGAAAAACTCTTCCTGAGAACGCTCTTTATTGGCAAAGAACTGAATATCATCGATCAGCAGGGCATCGACGGAGCGGTAGTAGCGTTTAAACTCTTCAATAGCGTTGTTCTGTAACGCTTTAACCATGTCCTGAACAAAACGCTCCGAGTGCATATAGACCACTTTGGCGTTGGGTTTGCGCGCAACAATGCCGTTACCAACCGCGTGCAACAGGTGGGTTTTACCCAGACCGGTACCGCCATAAAGGAATAGAGGGTTATATGCGCCGCCCGGGTTATCGGCAACCTGACGCGCCGCCGCACGAGCCAGCTGGTTAGATTTACCTTCAACAAAGTTGTCGAAGGTGTGCTTAACGTTGACGTTAGAGCGGTAGGTCGGCTCCGCCGGGGCCGGGACGTTATCCCAGCCAGGACGCACGATCGTGGGCGCGACGCGCGCCGTCTGAACCTGCGCTGCCGGTGTAGCGGTCGCGACATGCGTATTTACCGCACCGCGTTGCGCCTGCACCGCCGGGCGGGTCCCGACTTCAAATCGCAGCTGTGGGGCATCAGCACCGCAAAAATCATTGAGGAGTCCATTGATATTATTGAGGTATTTATCCCTTACCCAATCGAGCACAAAACGGTTTGGCGCATACAGTGCCAACGTGTTATCGCTCAATTCCGCCTGCAACGGGCGTATCCACATACTGAATTCTGTGGCTGGTAACTCATCCTGCAATCGGGCAAGACACTGCTGCCAAAGCGAAAGTGACACGGCGGACTCCACTCGAACATAAAATCGATATAAAGAAAAAAAGAAACAATCGTGATTGTTGGCACACGTCGACAA